>CBDDFU010000001.1:0-4800000 GCA_965227275.1 Pirellulales bacterium
CGAAGCCGTGATGACCGGCGGCATGGATAACCCTGTGGAGGTCGCGTTCACGCCCGGCGGCGAGCGGATCTTCACGACCACCTTTCTTCAGCACCCCGGCGGCGGAAAGAGAGACGGGCTGATTCACGCCATTTATGGAGGGGTCTACGGCAAGATTCACTCCGTGCTCGATGGGCATCCCCGCACCGGACCGGTGATGCCGGTGCTGTCGCACCTTGGCCCGGCGGCCCCCTCCGGCTTAACCCGATTGGCCAGCAATGAACTCGGCGAGAAGTACCAAGACAACCTTCTGGCGTCGCTCTTCAACATGCACAAGATCACCCGGCATGTGCTCACCCCACAAGGCAGCACATTCGCCTCGCGCGATGAAGACTTCTTGCTTTGCAACGATCTCGACTTTCATCCAACCGACGTACTCGAGGCCGCCGATGGCAGCGTGATCGTTGTCGATACCGGCGGCTGGTACAAACTTTGTTGCCCTTCATCCCAGCTTTGGAAGCCCGATATCCTCGGAGCGATCTATCGGGTGCGGCGGACAGACGGGCATCAGGTGAACGACCCCCACGGTCAGCAGATCGCGTGGTCGACGCTTGCCCCCCGGGCGCTATGCCAATTACTGGGCGACGAGCGTCCTGCGGTTTGCCGTCAGGCGATCGAACGATTGGCGAAGCTGGATGAAGAAGCGGTACCCGCCTTGCAGACGGTGCTCGAAGATTCGACGTATCAATCGGCTCGCCTGAACGCCGTGAGAACCCTGTCGCGAATCGACCAGTCAACTTCGCAGAAAGCAGTAAGGGCGGCGCTAAATGACCGTGACACCACCGTGCGACAAGTCGCATTGCAATCCATCAGCTTGCGGCGCGATCGCCAGGCAATCCCTCAGTTGGTGGAACTGCTCTCCGATAATTCTCACCACAATCGCCGCGTGGCGGCGGAAGCGTTAGGGCGAATCGGTGATCCTGCGACCGTGACCGCCCTCTTTGAAGCGGTGCAGCCAGAGAATGACCGACCGCTGGAGCATGCCCTCATTTTCGCGATGATCGAAATTGGCAATGAAGGAGCTGTTCGCGACAGACTTAACCAGGCCACCACGCACCAACAAGAAAAGGCCGGGCTGATCGCACTGGACCAGATGGCAGGCGGAAAGCTCACGGCCGCAGATGTTGTGCCTCTGTTGTCTTCGAACGATTCGGAACTCAGCGAGACCGCATGGTGGCTCGCACAGCGACACCCGGAGTGGGCCCCCTCGTTGGCCACGTATTTTCAACAGCGACTTTACGACGCGGATTTAACTGCGACCGAACTCGAGGAATTCCCTTCGAGATTTGCTCACTTCGCTCAGGACCCCGCCATGCAATCGCTACTGGCCAACGTTCTGCAAGACGACCAACTGTCCGCCCACGTGAAAAAAGTCGCGCTGTCTGCAATGGCTTCCAGCGGCGTTCAGGGCATTCCGAATAGCTGGCAAGCGGCGCTCCAGGCTGCAATGTCTTCGCCATCCTCCGAACTTGTCGCCGACTCGGTTGCGGTCATCAATGCCATCGCCGGTGATCGTCTGGACACAGCCCTGCGCGAAGCGTTGCGGCGAGTCGCGGCCGACCCTGAGATTGGCCCGCTCGTTCGCCTGAAGGCCCTCGCCACGGCCGGACTCTCGGATGAGTTGGACGACGAGACATTCGCGCTGCTTCGCGATCACCTGGCTGCCGAACAGCCGGCCGCCATTCGCTCGCTGGCAGTCGACGCCCTGCTTCAAGTCAAGCTTACGACTGCTCAGCTAGACGACCTGACGACTGCCGTCGCCACGGTCGGCCCGATGGAGTTGAGGCGATTGTTGCCGGTGTTTGAAACCAATCGCACTTCACAACGAGGACTGGCATTAGTCTCCGCCCTTGAACAATCGCCGGGCGTTTCAACTCTTGATCCCAGTGAACTAGAGATATGGTTGAGCGAGTTCGGCGAGCCCGTAGCGGCCGCCTCGGGTGAGCTGCTCAATGCCATTCGCCTGGCCACCCAAGAAAAACGTGAACGGGTCGAGGCGGTGTTGAGCTTGATGGACGATGGCGATATTCGCCGGGGACAACGCGTGTTCATGAGCACGAAGGCGTCCTGTATCGCGTGCCACGAGATGGGTTACCTGGGCGGACACATCGGCCCCGATCTATCACGAATCGGCGGCATTCGCTCGCCGCGTGATCTTGTCGAGGCCATCCTCTTTCCCAGCGTCAGTTTCGTCCGCAGTTACGAGCCCGAGGTCGTGGAGACCACCGACGGGCTGGTCTACAACGGTGTCGTTCGCGACGAAACCGACAAAGAGATCGTCCTGGTGATCGACGCCCAAAAGACGCTACGCATCGCTCATGAAGATATCGAGAATCGCGAGCCGGGGCAGGTTTCCATCATGCCTGCAGGGCTGGACAAGCAGCTTTCTCTGCAGGAACTGGTCGATTTGGTCGCGTTTCTATGCGCGGCCGAGTAAACGCCGCTCATCCACCTCTGTTCTGTACACAACCTTCGTGCACAGGCGAGGTTGCCTTGCGGTCGGGTTTACTGAGATACTTCAGGCTAAGGTCCCCGATGGACCGGAACCGCCCTGGTCTGGAAATTCGCATCTCAACGTGAGTGCCCGATTATATGAGCGTCATTCTGTTCGAAGATGGTCGCGTCGACCATTTGTATCCAGTCACGCTGAGCCGCCCGGCCTTTGCCATCAGCTGTGGTAGCTTCAGGCTTTTCGATTTGGTGGGCCGACTCGAGTTACCCGTTTCGTGCATCGTACGAGAACACCTTCGCGCGATTCACGAAGCCGATTTTCCTGATCACAAGGTCGAATCTACTTCGACCTCCGGAACACGATTACTGGTGAACGCCCGTATCGTTCCCAAGTTCGAAGTGCTCAAGACGCTGAAGGCGATTCTGGACAAGGGCAAACCGTGCGTCGTAAAGCACGACGGATGTGTCGTGGTTGCGCTGTTGGGTCCTGAGGACCGTCTGCCGCTGATGGATCTCTCCCACGAAAGCCTGATCGACTCGCTGGAGAAGCTCGAACTTGCACAGCTATCGATCGATCTTCCGATGTTCGAGTACCCCCACGACATCATCCGCCATCACCTGACATCGATTTCCGAAAATCTCGATCAACGCCTTGCCGAGGGGAGCTACAAGGAAATCGCCGACGGTGTGTTTGTTTCGGAGAACACCAGGCTGGGTGAATACCTGGTGACCGATACCCGCGATGGTCCGATTCTGCTGGAATCAGGAGCGACGGTCGGCTCGCACTGTTGTCTCACCGGGCCGGTGCACATCGGACCCAACGCCCGAGTCATCGAGTATGCAGCCCTGAAGGACTGCGTCTCGTTGGGGCACACCACGAAGATCGGGGGCGAAATCGAAGCGTCGATCGTCGAGTCCTACACCAATAAACAGCATCACGGCTTCATGGGTCACAGCTATCTGGGCAGTTGGATCAACCTGGGTGCCGGCACTTGCAACAGCGATCTGAAAAACACCTACGGCCAGGTGAACATGGAATACCAGGTCGGTCGTGTCGCGTCGGGGATGCAGTTCCTCGGCTGCATCATGGGCGATTACGCCAAGTCGGCCATCAACACCGGGATATTCACCGGTAAAACCGTCGGTGCGTGCAGCATGCTATATGGATTTGTGACCACGAACGTGCCCAGCTTCGTGAATTACGCTCGTTCGTTCGGGCAAGTGACCGAAACCCCGGTCGAGGTGATGATTCACACACAGGCCCGCATGTTCGAGCGGCGGCAAGTGAAGCAACGCCCCTGCGATATCCAATTGCTGCGCGACATGTACGATCTCACGCGTCACGAACGACAAATGGCTGGCGAACCACTTTCTCTTTGAACTCGCTTGCTGGCAATTGCGCAGGTTTTCTGGACCAGTCGACTGCCAAGCAGGTCTGTACATAACCGGAAAGCGGTGAGTAGACTGTCCTCAGAATTACTCAGGCATGGCCTCAGAGAGTGCCTCAATCTGCCTTGCCGGCTCGGGTACGGTGGGAACTCTTATCAAACAAATGGTAGATCGATATGCGTGTGAGTGAGGCTTACGGATCGGGCCAATTCGGCCTGTCTTTCGAGCTATTTCCTCCCAAGACACCCAAGGGCGAGGAAGAACTGTTTCGGCACGTCGCCGAGCTGATGGTATTCAACCCCAGCTTCATCACTTGCACTTATGGTGCGGGCGGCTCAACTCGCAACAAAACGCTGGATATCGTCTCGCAGGTCCACGAACAACATCAAATTCCGGTTGCGTCGCATCTTACGTGTGTCGGGGCGACCGTCCAGGAACTGCACGCATATCTGCAGGAAGCGTGGGAACGGGGAGTTGCAAACATCGTGGCGCTACGGGGAGACCCGCCCAAGGGCGAGACCACGTTTCAAGCCATCGAAGGTGGACTGCGTTATGCGAACGAATTGGTCGCCTTGATTCGCAGCGAGTTTCCCCAATTCGGCATCGCGGTGGCAGGCTACCCAGAAACCCACCTCGAAGCCCCCGACGAAACGACCGACCTGGAAAACCTCAAGCGAAAAGTCGATGCGGGCGCGGACATCGTCATCACGCAACTCTTCTACGACAATCGAGACTTCTTCGCCTTCCAGGAACGTGCCCAGGCAATGGGAATCGATATCCCGATTGTCCCGGGGATTCTCCCGGTGACAAATCTGGTGCAGATCAAACGAATCGCCGGGTTGTGTGGCGCACAACTGCCCAAAGATTTTCTAGCTGCCCTGGAAGCGTACGCTGAAGATGCCGAGGGGCAGTTCAACGTGGGGGTCGAGCATGCCACACAACAGGTTCAAGAATTGATTGACGGCGGCGTGTCCGGGGTGCATTTCTATGTCTTGAACAAGTCGCGAGCCACGGCCCAAATTCTGCGGGGCATCTCCTTGCCAAGCTAGAGCCAGTTTCCGATGGCCGAAGAGATGGTCGCAATCTTCCGAACATCAGACGGCTATGAGGCAGCCAGGTGGTATGCCCGGCTTGGATTCGAAGTCGAAGGCGAACATCGCTTCGCACCGAATCTGCCTCTCTATCTGTTTCTAAAACGGGGCCAGATTCACCTACATCTGTCGGAACACAAGGGCGACGCCACTCCAAACACTTTGGTTTATCTCTATGTCGACGACGTAGACTCGATTGCGGCGGAATTCAACGTGCCGGTGAATCATCAGCCTTGGGCACGCGAAATCGAATTGACCGACCCCGACGGCAATCGGCTTCGTATCGGTCAACGTCATGGCGATTGAACGTTTCAGGACAGATTTCGCAGCGCGTAAGTGTGGTGTCCAAATATCGAAGACATTGCGCGTTGATTGGGGTGCCACCGCTGGTTTGTCCAGCGGTGCTAACAGCATGTGCCCCTTGGAACACAGAATCGTCAATGCGCCGGTACTTTGTATCGACCCACACTCCCGTCCGACTTTCACCGTTGGACAAGCCAGCGGTGGCACCCGCTACTTCTTCCAGCATCTACTCAATGTCGCGACACCGCATCTGCAAGACTGATCTAGCGTTGCAAGCGGGCAAGCCGATATTGTGGTTGCCTTTGCCCCACGAGAGCAATCCGCTGTGGCCACCTCGCTGATCGTCGATCACCCCCCGCTGGGAAAGAGTGCAACCGGGTTCGCGTTGCGATCTGGCTGTGCGGCTGCGCTGAGCCTGATCGTCGCCGAGCACTTTCACCTGGCGTATGCCAATCTCGCTGTGTGGACCACACACATGGTGATGAACCAGATCGAGTTTACCTCGTTCCAGAAGGGACTCGAACGAGTCGTCGGCCGCGGGCTGGGAATCGTCGTGGGGTTGGTGCTATTGACCATCTTTCGCAACTCGATGTACCTGGGATTCGCATTCGAGTGCCTGGCCTTGATGGTCTTCTTCTACGTCTTCTTTTCCAAGCGGTTGTCCTACACATTCTTGAATGCCGGCCTGTACGTGGCAGTGATCATGCATATCGGTCGTGCGTCTCCTCAGTCTGCTGCGCCCGAGGGATGGCAGATGTTCGTGGCTGTGGTGGTCGGTGTGATTGTGGCCGACCTGGTAATGTGGCTCACCCGTGCCGAACACGATATTTCGATTCAGGCGGGTGGAGATGCGCTCTTTCCTCTAGACGGCAATCGGCTTGGCCAATGTGCGATGCTGGTGGCAACGGTGGCTGTTTCGCAGTTGACCGTGACCTACTTCGACCTCCCGAAGAGCGCAACGCTGGTATCGGTGATGGTACTTACGGTGGTGCCAGACCTGCATCAACTGCTGCGCAAAGGTGAGTTAAGGCTGCTGGGAGCGTTGCTGGCCATGGCCTTTGCGCTTGGGTCCTTGCTGCTGCTGGTACAGATGCCTCATTTCGCGCTGTTTGTTGCCCTGCTATTTCTGGGATCCTACCTGGCCACCTATCTCGCCCGAGTCGGTGGATCCTGGGCTTACGCCGGTGTGCAAATGGGGCTCGTTCTACCGATGATCATGGTCGTACCAGCCGACCAGTTCGGAACCATGACGGCTGCGGTTGCACGCCTGCAAGGCGTGGTCATCGCCCTCGGGGCTTCGCTGCTGGTCGGGACAATCGTTGCAACGCTCTCGCGGTCTCAGAGATAGTAAAGCCAGCTCACGAATCGATGCAGCGCTCGGGTCAACGGTCCCAAAACACCGCTTGAGTCGGTGTACACCGAAACGCTGGCAGTCATGCCAACTCGCATGGGAACTTCGTGGGGATCGTCCAATTCGAACCGCACCTGAAATCGCTGAGCTTGCGGCAACCACAACGTTTGGTTCTCGACGCGGGGCAACATTCCGGTAGGAACACCCTGACCCTGCGCAACACCGAAGCCGATATGCTGGAGCGTGGCCGGCCACAACCGCCCCGGCAGTGACTGAAAGGAAACAAGCGCGGGCTGACCGGACGTGAGTCGTTCCAGCGAACGCTCGCGGAAGTTGGCCACGATCAACGACGTATTCATGTCAATGCACGTCATCACCGCTTGTCCCAACTGGGTGTAGGTACCCTCGACAAGCTGAAGATTCGAAATCATCCCATCGCATGGGGCATAGACGTTGCAGTAGCTCAGGTTCAACTCGGCTTCTTCCAGGCTGGCTTTCACCTGCGCCACCGTGGCATGTTCCGAGCCAACTCGCGCGGCCAACATTTGCCGGATGTTTGCGACTTCACCGGCTGCGGCATCGAGCGATGCTTCGGTAGCTTTCAAATTCTGTACGGCGTCGAGAAACTCTCGCTCGGTCGTCGACAATTCCTTGTAGATGGCCTCCTCTTGCGAATGGACTTCGCGGGCGTATTCGGCTTCCGCGTGGGCGCGACGTTGCTCTGCCAGCGCGGATGCGAGCTGAGCTTCGAGCTGCTTGACCTGATACTCCGCCTCAATCAACTTGGCACGGAGCAGGCTCACTTGGTGTTGATACGGACGCGAATCAAGCTCGAAGAGCAAGTCGCCCGTCTGGACCAGATCTCCCTCGGCCACGTGAATGCGGGTGACCTGCCCTCCCACTTGGGGCGCAATCTGCACGACATTGGCTTGCACGTAGGCATCGGTCGTAAGGGGGGTGTAACGATCGGCACCGACGAAGTAGACGACCATCATGAAGATCATAAACACAATCAAGGCAAGCCAGATGCGGAACGAACTGCGCAGGGCAAGGATATCCCGCACCACTTTCGATACGCGGGATGTACGTTCAGCTGGTACTTCCGGTTTGGTTGGCGAGGTCATGGCGACCTCCCTGTGTTGCTCGATTGTTCGATGAGCCAAAACTGACCGTTGCCCATGGCATATTGCAGTTGGGCCAGGTCAGACAGATAGCTGTAGATGGCGGTGATGTATGTGGACTCGGCCTCGACGAGCGCCGTTTGGGCGTCGACAATGTCGGTCGACGTAGCGGTGCCGTTGTGGTACTTGACCTCTGTCAATCGCAGATTCTCGCGTGCCTGACCGATCGTCTGCTCGCCCAGACGAATGCGGGCCGAATCGGTTCCGATGGCTTCAAAACTGACGCGGACCTGCAGCGTGATTTGATCCAAGATCGATTGCAGCGTGGCCATGGCATCGACGACTTGGGCCTGACTGCGACGAACCTCACCGCGATTCGCCCCACCGGTAAAGAGCATCTGTTCGGCGTGCAAACCGATGCCTTCGACCCAGTCGTTGAGCGGGCCTGGCGAATCGGCCCGAATCACGGCACCTCGGATGAACACTTTGGGCAGCATTTCGCCTCGCGCCGCCAGCACGCCGTCCCTTGCCTCGGCCACGGCCCGGCGAGCGATCTGAATCTCTCGCCGTGACATGGACGCGATTTCCAGGCAAGTCTCGAAGGACTCGCGGAACTTCGGCTCTGAGTCGATGTTCGCGATCCGGATGGGGGCCGCGGCGGATCGCCCGAGCAATACGTTCAGCATTGCCTCGGCGTCGTGGATCGTTTGCCGCGTTGTGAACAAATCTTCTTGCACCTGGGCCACTTCGACCTGCGCTCGCAGAACGTTTTCGCGATCGGCGGTTCCGTTCCTGAAGCGGACTTCCGTATCACGAAGTATGGATTTGGCACGCTCCGACGCTTCTTCTCGAACGGCCAGGGTGGCTTCGGCCGCCAGTAAGCGGAAATAGGCTTGCGCCGTTTCGAACGCGATGGTCTGTCTGGCGCGAACCAGGGAGAGTTCTTCGATCTGAGCGCGATTGAGGGCCTGTCCGTAGCGGCCTTGAGTTCGTCCGAAATCGTAGAGCGTCCATTGCACGCCAGCTTCGGCGACTACGAAGCTCGTCACCCCGGCATCCAGCGACGCAGGTACAAAAGAACCACCGGGCAATACCGGCGCGGTGAATGCCGAGTAGCGAAAGCTCGTGCCGATCTGCGGTAAGAACGGCGCGTACGCAATGTCGACGCTAGCGCGAGCACCCCCGACACGCGCGGACGCTTGTCGCAGTCTGGGATTGTTCCCCAGCGCCGTGGCGATCGCTTCGTCCAATGTCAGCCATTCAGGATCGAAGGCAACTACGGCACGCTGTGGGAAAGTGGGCGAAATGCCCGTGCTTTGCGGATCGCCCAGACGGAGTGGAGGCGGCAACTCTTCCTGCGGCGACCGAGCAGAAACGGAAGCAGGTTGAACTGCTGGTCGAGCACTTGATACGTGGTAGCTGGTCAGTTGGACATCCGGCTGTACCGGGGCTGCAACTGGAGGTGGCGTTGCTGAGGGTGTCTGTCTAACAACGGCCGAATCAGAGCGGCAGCCAGCGACCAGGGTGCATGCGAGCACGAGAATCGCCGTCAGGCAACGTCGAAACGTCCTGATTCTGCAGAGGCAAAGCCGGGGCATGGCAACCTAAGACGGGCGGGGAGAGTCGTGCAACTCGCGGAGGGGTGGATGGCCTACCGAGATAGAGTAAGCCACATCTATCGTCTTCGACGTGGGTCTCCCAATGGCTCCATTGAATATGCATCAGGGTAAACCGACCGCAGGGCAAGCAATGCAAGCGATGGAGGCAAAGAAGCCTGGGTGGCGCGGTTCTCGTTGACATGAAACCGTCGTTGAATAACCGAAGGCATTCGCGAGCCTCTCGAACTGAACTTGACCATCGCTGACACAGTAAGTTATGCAAGCAAAACTGGATCCGAGTCCGGCTTGAACGGATTTCCGGCCGGCCACCAGCAACCTTGAAGAATAGCACCACGAATTCGGAAAGCTCGGCTCTAGCCCCTGACCGCGATGATCGCACAGGAGGCGCGTATGCCCGGTCGGACTTCGGCTCGAAACTCCTCGTGGAATGTCACTAACTCGCAGATCAAACAGGCCGCGTTGATTCTTGTGGCCGTTCTCTGCATGGCCGGCGGGCTTGATTCTCTCACGCAACACGTCCGGGCGGACGAGCCCCGACCCTATCGTGCCAGCTCCGGGGCGCTGCTCGTTCTCACCGCGGCGTTGCAGGCATTCCTGCTCACAGGCAAAAGGTTCCGATCCGGTCTGCAAACCTTCCTCGCCTCGCCGGACATCTGGTGGCTGGTTCGCTTCACCCTGGTTATCGCCAGCGTGGGCTACGCAACTATGTTGTGGTTCGGGCCCGACGCCAATTTGCGATACGTATTCAGAGCATATGTCGCTCTTTGCTATTCGGGGTGTCTCGGGTTCTTAGTCGCCGGGGACAATTCTGCAGCCATGACCTGGTGGCGGCGGCGAGAGAATCTCAGACGCTTCGAAAGCGTCATGACTTGTATCGTGGTTGTTGCGATCGTCCTCGAAATGGCCATGCGGCTGCAGGCCACCGTGACGAACGATTCGCTTGGCGGCATCGCCATTGCCCGCAGGCAGGCGTTCACTCCGGGCTCGCTTCATCAAGGTCGCCTTATCAATCGCCTGGGTTACTGGGACGAGGAGTTTTCTGCCCAACGACACCCACAAAGATTTCGTATTGCGGCGATTGGTGATAGCGCACTGCTCCGCGGCGATTGCGACACGAATTGCCTGGAACAGGTCGAAGCGATGCTGCCGCAAACCGAGGTTTACAACTTCACCTTACCCGGACTCAGCCCACGGGAATATGCCGCTCAGTTGAAGTGCGACGTGCTGACTTACCTGCCGGACCTGGTACTGCTATTCATTTCCGTTGAAGACGATATTACGGAGCAGATTCCACTACCTGGATTATTCGATTGGCGAGGGCTACGTGTGTGCCAATGGGGACTACAAACCGTGGCGGCTCCAGCCAGTGTGTGGCACGGCACCCAACTCTCCACCACGCCTTCAATTGGCAAGGATTTGATCCACCCCGACGCGGTGGTGCGATTTGCAATTTGCCGTACTCCGATTGAAGACCCGATCGAGCGGCAATGGCAGAACGCGCTCTCGCACTTGTCGGCGATGGTCGACAAGTGCCATCGTCAAGAAATTCCCCTGGCGATCGTTCTCGTACCCGCAGCGTTCCAGGTCGATGAAAGCCTGCGACGAAGGATTTGTCGCCGAGGAGGTTATCAGGAAACACAAGTTGATATTGAGCTTCCGCAGCGAAGGCTGACTTCCTTCGCCGCGGGGCACAAGGTGCCTTCCCTCGACCTGCTCCCCGATCTGAGAAGCTTTTCGGAGCAACTGTATCTGCGGGACACCACTGAGTTGAGCCGCGAGGGGCAGCGGCTCGTCGCGACCACGGTCGCCGATTGGGTCGAGCGATCGTTCGAAACCGAAATCAGTGAGCAACGCGAATCACTGCTTGCCAGTGAGGAAACCGTCCCCGCCGAGCGTTCGGCATCCGTGCCACGACGCGGAGTTCGACGAAAAGCAAGCGAGTCGGCCGTGAAGTAGAGTCGACGCCGCTCACTCAGCAAACTGAGCGTTTTCTTCCCACTCTTCGGCACCGTCAATGAAGCCTGAGAGGATCTGTGCCCGCACCGGATGTTGCAGTTTTCTCACGGCCTTGGCTTCAATCTGTCGCACGCGTTCCCGCGTGACCGAGAAGATCTTGCCGACTTCTTCCAGCGTGTAAGCGTAACCATCGGCCAGCCCGTAACGCAGGCGAATGATTTCTCGCTCGCGATAATTCAAGGCTTCCAAAGCGTCGCTGATTCGGTTCTTGAGCGAATCGCGATTGATGTTGTACAGCGGATCGACGTCGGAGTTGTCTTCCACGAATTCGCCAAAGTAGCTGTCGTCGTGTTCGCCAATCGGTTGATCGAGCGAAAGTGGCTGCCGGGTCATCTTTAGCACGCAGCGGGCTTCTTCGATGGTCAAGCGGGCACCTTCGGCGATTTCTTCGACGGTGGGTTCGCGACCTTTTTCTTGCAGCAGGTCGCGAGTGACATTCCTTACGCGGCTCATCGTCTCGATCATGTGCACCGGAACGCGTATCGTCCGGCTTTGGTCCGCAATCGCCCGGGTGATGGCCTGCCGGATCCACCAGGTGGCGTAGGTCGAAAACTTATAACCTCGGGCGTGTTCAAACTTTTCCACGGCCCGCATCAACCCGGTGTTCCCTTCTTGGATCAGGTCGAGAAAGCTCAGCCCACGGTTGCGATATCGCTTGGCGATCGAAACAACCAGTCGCAGGTTGCCTGCCGAAAGCACCCGTTTGGCGGCATCGTGGTCGTTGCGATACTTGCGGGTTTGCTTCGTGCGGCGATGTAATGTGGCGGGGCTCTCTTGCGTGATCTCTATCAGATAGCACAGTTCATTGCGAAGGTGGCCGGTCTGCTCGGCCGGAATGTACGACGGCTCCGAGGTGTTGATTTGATCCATCAAGTCATTCATCCGGGCCGAAATCTGATCGAGCCGTTCGAGAATCGGCATCAAACGCTCGGTGCGAAGCTTGAGTTCTTCGACCAACCGCACGGCCTTACGGCGACGCTTGACGAGACGATGCCACGCCTCGCGTCGCTGGGCAATTTTATGTCGCCTGGAGATGGCAAGCTGGAAGTCTTTGCGGTTGGCCTTGAGCAAGTGCTCCAGTGTCTTCAGATTCGGGCCGAGAATGCCCATCACGTGTTTTTTTTCCGAGGCATTCGTCACCGAGACATCGACCGTGCGATCGAGACGAACCTCGCCGCGTTGCATTTTCCCGAGCAAGCTAACGGCACCTCTCAAGACGAAATCGCTGCCCAACATGCTGTTACGAAACAACGTTCGGGTTCGCTCGATTTCCTTGGCCGAGGAAAGTTCCTCTTCTCGGGAGAGCAACGGAATTTCACCCATCTGCATGAGATAGATGCGTACGGGGTCATCGATGCGGGCTTCGGATGCGGCCTCTTCAACCTCGACATCCACCTCTTCGACATCCTCCACCTCGTGCGTGCCGTTTAGTGGCTTCTCTTCTGGTTTGGGGGTAGTCGTAGCGGCGCTTCGATTTCCTCGTGGCTTTTTCGGGCTAGAGGACTTAGCGTTTCGAGTGGTCCGCGTCTTCTTGGTTGCTTTTCGCAAGGCGACAACTCCCAGCAGTCAGTCGAGTTTGGCAGGTTCAGCTCCGGTAGCCGGCCCGTTCTGCAACCGATGGATTGCAGCTAAGGTGCCAAGCTTGGCACCATAGAACGGGTTCTCGACGCATATCCTTGTGCGACAACAGCTTCCAGCATCACTGCTGCCCGGAGATTACCGGTTGATCCGGCACGGACGATGACAATTCGCATCGTGGCGGTGCCCGGCGTGTTGTTAGAACGCAACCGCAAGTTGCTGTCGGGGAACGATGTCACGACAACGACTCGTGGTTGTTACCAAGCGGGCAACGCGTAGATTCGCGTCTGCCCTGCTGGCAAACCTCGGGTTCGGCCTACTACACACGGAAAGAGCTCTTTTGAGCAGACAAGCCCCGCGTGGGGTCCCTCGCCAACCGAACCTGATCCTCTTCGAAGCTGTTCTCAACCGGCGTAACCAATTCGATTGCTCCAAACATGTTACGTACTACCACCAGATATGGTTCGGCAGAAGGATGGGGCACCCAGGAAACAGCCCTGCTTTCAGCCGTGAGCCCGGCTGCTAAGATGGTCAATTCGGCCAATTGCATCCCCCGCCCGCTCCAGGACCCCCACTGCTGATGACCACCACCACATCGCCTAGTGACGAGTCTCTCGCAGAGCTAACGAACCGCTTTGCAAAAGATGAAGCTGAAATTGAGCTGGGCGGGGGCCAGAAAGCCATTGCCAGGCAGCATGAAAAGGGGCGTCAGACTGCCAGGGAACGAATAGAACTGCTCATTGATCCCGGCTCTGAATTCCACGAGATCGGTCTCTGGGCCGCGTGGGGTATGTATGAGGAGTGGGGAGGAGCGGTCGGCGCCGGCGTCGTCTGTGGTGTGGGACGCGTGCATGGGCGTGCCCAGATGATCATCGCCAACGATGCCACGGTGAAGGCAGGGGCATTCTTCCCCACCACCACTAAAAAGGTCTTGCGCTGCCAACGCATCGCCATGCAAAACCGTTTGCCGCTCATCTATCTGGTCGACTCGGCGGGGGCGTTTCTGCCATTGCAAGAGGAAGTGTTCCCCGACGAAGACGACTTCGGTCGCATCTTCCGAAACAACGCCGTCATCTCTGCCAGCGGTCTGGGACAAATTGCAGCCATTATGGGGAACTGCGTGGCCGGCGGCGGTTACCTGCCGGTACTCTGCGACAAGCTGCTGATGACCGACGGCTCGGGCCTCTATCTGGCCGGCCCCGCTCTGGTGCGCAGCGCCATCGGCCAGCGAGTTTCCAGCGACGAACTGGGAGGCGCCGAGATGCACGCCCAGATTAGCGGCACGATCGATTATCGCGATCCCACGGACGAGGCCTGTCTGCAACGATTAAGAAAGCTCGTTGCCGATTTACCCCCGGAAGCAGAACACCCGGCAGCACCATTCAGTCGCCACCCCGCTCGACCGGCGGCGCGACCCGGAAGCGATCTTTATGATTTGGTGAAACCCAATCCGCGCTTCGAATACGACGTAACCGACGTGATCGATTGCATCGTCGACGCGGAAAGCTTCGAAGAATACAAAGCCGAGTACGGTAAAACGATCGTCTGCGGAACGGGTCGCATCGGTGGCTTTCCCGTGGGAATCATCGCCAATCAACACAAACAACAGCGCCCCGCCGAAGGTCCCCTGCAGTACGGCGGCGTGATCTATGTCGACAGCGCGGACAAGGCAGCCCGATTCATCATGAATTGCAACCAGGATTGGTTGCCCCTGATCTTCCTGCAGGATGTTAACGGCTTCATGGTCGGTCGCGATAGCGAACGCGAAGGGATCATCAAATCGGGTGCGAAACTCGTCAACGCCATCAGCAATAGCCGCGTGCCCAAGTTAACGGTGCTCACAGGTGGCTCGTTTGGGGCCGGCAACTATGCCCTCTGCGGAAAGGCGTTCGATCCGCGGATGGTCTTCGCCTGGCCCAATTCCCGTTGCGCGGTGATGGGCGGAGAGCAGGCAACCAAGACCTTGCTCGAAGTGAGCATCCGCAGTTTGGAGCGACAGGGCCACCAGGTCGACGCCGATGAGCTGGCCACCATGCGGGACGAAATCAAAGCCGGCTACGACCGGCATATGGATGTGCGATACGGGGCTTCGAAACTATGGGTCGATCGCATCATCGATCCTGCCAAGACACGCGAAGAACTTACTTGGGCGTTGGAAAGCGTGACCCGTCACTGCCCCGATGCGCCCTTCAAATTAGGTGTATTCCAGGTCTAGAGGGCCAAACCACCTAGCCTGACGAATCTCGCTGGTCCTGCGAGTCTATACGCAATGGATGCCACGACACTGCAACTGAAGATTCACGGGAATGTGGCCACGCTGATTCTTGATCGGCCGCAAAAACACAACGCGTTGTCTCGTGAATTGCTCACAGAGTTGGCCCAGATTCTGGACGACCTGCACCAGGAGAAGCGAGTCGGCGCCGTGATCCTTACCGGGGCCGGCGAGACGTTCAGCGCGGGCATCGATCTGGCGGAGATCGCTGCTGCGAAGGAAGGCGACCCGTTGCAAGCCGACTGGGGGCGCGATGCACAACAGTACCTCGATGTGGTGTTGCAGATGTTGCGGTTTCCCAAGCCCATGATCGCCGCGGTGAATGGCCCCGCCCTGGCCAGTGGTGCCGGGTTGATGCTGGCCTGCGATCTCGCAATTGGCTCGACCACTGCAAGTATCGGCTTCCCCGAGCCGAAACGAGGACTCGTCGCGGGACTTGTCGCTCCGTTATTGGTGTTTCGCGTTGGCGGGTCTCATGCCGGATACCTACTGATGACCGCCGAAAGTATCGACGCCGACGCCGCACATCGCATCGGGTTGCTGCAGGAGATCATGCCCGAGGAAAAGCTGTGGGCTCGAGCCAATCAGTTGGCCACCCTCTGTACCAACAACGCCCCGGAATCGCTGCAACTCACCAAGAGCATGCTCAACGAAACGATTGGCGAGGAGCTAACCATGCTGCTTTCGGCCGGAGCCGCTGCGACCGCGACCGCGCGAACCACTGAAGCCGCAACCGAAGGGGTGAAGGCCTTTTTGGAAAAGCGGAACCCAAAGTGGCCCTAACCGTTGCGCCTCACCACGCGGCAACTTCCAGCAAATCTTGAGGTGTTAACCGCTCGTCGTGCAGGGCCGAAGCAACCAACGCGGCATTGCACCCGGCTTGACGAAGTTGCCACAAATCGTCGACGCCTCGCACGCCGCCCCCCGAGATGATCTCCAGTTCTACATCCAGTTGCCGAAGGGTCTTACACAGTTCCAAGGTCTTCACCCCCTCGGAAAGGCCCACTTGAGCCAAATCGAGGACGATCACGCGACGCACTCCCAGTTCAATCGCCTCGCGGGCAATCCCCTCCGCGGTGACCTCCTTCCAATCGCTCGACGCATTCGGAATGATTGGCTGCCCCTGCCTCAAGTCGAGACTGAACACAAGTCGATCATGGCCCACCTCTTCGAGCAGACGGCCTAAGAGTTCCGCGCTCCCGATCGATTCCAGGCCTGCAATCACGGCCTTGATCGGCGCGCCCGCCCCGATCAGGCGTTTAAACTGAGCCGCGCGTTCGACGTCGGACAACCCCGCATCGACCCACAGGTCGAGACCTGCGGCGGCGATTTGACCGTAGGTATTCCAGTCGGGTGTTCCGCCTTCGATCGCGTCGAGATCGGCCACATAGCACTCCGTTGCGCTCAGCTTTTGCACGAAAGCATCGGCCACTGGCGCCGGCAACGAACTGTCGACAAGCTGACTGGCGATGGGTTGATACGCCTCACGTCGCCCGGCAACCCCGTGCACGATGTTTCCATCCATCAGATCAATTACGGGAATCACACGCATCGTGGCACCTCTTTCACCAAGCCGACCAACCGCATCCTGCTTGGACGAAACGAACAAGAGACGCTCGCCCAAAAACAATTTGGCCGGCGTCCCCGAACCTAATGAAATTTGCCTTGGGCTGCCGACTCGCCGTAGAGCGGCAAATGTCGGTAGTAGACTTCAAGGATCATCGTAGCCAAGGCGGTATTGTAGAGCCGTCCCCCCGTGCCGGAGTAGTGGCCGTAGTCGAAGTGCCAACTACCGTCTTCGTGACTGCGAGGATTGCGAACTTGGGAGTTGACGAGAAAATCCCTCATCTGCTGATTCCAGCGATCCCAAGGCTCTCCACCGAAATGGTGCATGACTTGAGTCGCGTAGTAGTTGAAATACATATCTTTTTTCGATGGTCCCAACTTGCTGAGACGTTCCACGCCGCGCCGCAGTGCCGGCACATCGTGCTCCCAGCCTAGGTACATTCGCATTAGTAACCCAATGGCCGTGGTACTGGGACGCTTTCCGGGGCCCGTATAGCCATAAGCGGCACCATTGTCTGCTTGAACCGTATTCAGGAAGTGGTTCACGCCGGCAATCACATTTTGCGGAATGTTCAAGAAGCCCATGTGGCCGCTCTTCAGGGCCATCAATTGCCAACCAACCACAGACGTGTCGCCCGGCTGACCGACCCCGTATCGCCATCCACCTCCCTGCACATCCTGGGCGTAAACAATGAACGCGATCGAACGTTGGGCCGGCAACAGCAGCGACTTGTCATTGGTCATCGCATACGCTTCACATATTGCGATGCTGGCCAACCCGTGGGAGTAGAAATTCCCTCCGTCGACAAACGATCCTCCGTTGCGATCGACTCTTTGGTTGTTCACCAGGAAGGCAAGCCCTCCTTTGACCAGTTTCTTGTAATCGCCTTCGAGATGCGTTTGCCCGGCGCCCAAAAATGGCAAGATAGCCATCGCGGTCGCACCGTTCAGGGCGTTGCCCATCCGTCCTTGGTTTTCGCAGCGTCCCTGGCAAGGGCCACGATGATGCTGAAAGTCCCAATTCCCGGCCGGCGTCTGATGCCGTTTCAGCCAGTTCAACGCTCGCGCAACGGCTTCTTCGCTCTGCTGGCTGCCGCCACCTGAACCAACCAGGGCTTGCCGCGCTGCACCTCTTCGACCGCCTAAACCACCGACGGCCGCGTTGCCAACAACGCCGGTCTCCATTTCACCGACATCGATTTCGACAGGACTGATGTCCGCCAACTCCATCGAGGGAGCCGGGGCCGGCTCTTCCAGCGCCTCGGTGATATCGATCGCCTCGGCACTGATTTGGGTTTCCAGAACCTCCACGGCTTCTACTTCAATCTCGAGGTTTTCCAGTTCGGGGGTCAACTCTTCGAACTCTTCAAACTCTTCGGTCTTTAATGCCGTGAGGTTCGGGCGGAGTTTCTCAGGTGCCGAAGGCAAGTAAATGAGCCCCAGCAGCAGCAATGCCAAGGCGTGCACCAACAAACTGGAAATCCAGCCCGGCGAAGTGCTGAACCACTCTTCGAGCAACGCACCCTTATTGGCTGTCTCCGTCGTGATATCTCCCCCCAAGAATGCAACCCTCACGTTCGGGCGAAACATGACGGTGATCAATAGCAGTGCATAAGCCATTGATGCCAGTGAGCAAGTGACCAGCAAGGGCATCTCAAAAACCAGGAATGCCGCTGCCGAAAACGCGAGATCGAATAGCAGAGTCGAGAGGGCGACTACCGTCGCCAGCGTTCGGGCCCAGGGCTTCATCAGCCACGTTCCCACGCCACTGACCAGCAAGGCGACACAGCCAATTAGCATCATAATGCTGAGCACACTCAGTGTTCGAGCGGCAAGCGACGACAACGCCTCTGGGCCAAAGACCGCGGAATAGACGAGGCCCTGCATCAGCAGATCGAAGGCAAGCCCGATGCCCAGTAACCCGACGAGCAAATTGATGACACTGAGAACCGCCACCAGCGTGGGCCGATCGGCTTGCAGAACCACCTCGGGGGTATCCGGCTCTGCGCTCGGTTCCGGCTTCGATACCGCGAAGGGCTTATGCTTGTTTCGCCTGGAGGCTGACTTTCTGCCGGTCCCGTCCTCTGGCTTGCCTCGAGGGGCCGCCTTCTGGTGTGAAGTATCCTCGGCGGCCTTTTCAGCTTGAATAGGGTCCGTGGCCATGAGAACTCGGATGCACTTGGGAAAAGGAGCCGCATCTTAGACCGAGCGAATCCATGCTCATGAGATCTGATTCCTGCATCAGCAGCCGAAAGCGTGGCTGGGGATTTGCACTCGCAACAAAAGGAATTCTACCGCAGATCAGCCTGAAAACGCCACGAGCCAACCCGGCTCAGCGACGTAACTCTTGGTACATCTTCATCTTAACCTAACTAGCCAGGCCAGGCAATTATTTACGACATGCCCCTGGCCAAGGATCGGGCAACAACGCTACATTAAGGGATTCTGTCGTACCAACTGTTGCATATTCGGTAAGGGCGTACGTGCCCGGAGGCTCATACCTTGGGGAAGTCGAAGAAAAAGCTGGAAACCGTATTCCTCGTGTGCGAAGAAACGGGCGACTACAACTATGCCCTGCGACGACGCTCGGGTAGCGAAAAGCTGAAGCTGAAGAAGTACTCCCCGCGGCTTCGCAAACATACGTTGCATGTCGAAAAGAAGAAGTAGGACAATCTTTCCTCCCTCTTCTTCCTATTTGCGTGAGTTCATTCCCCAGGCAAGGTTTCCGGGGTGCGAACCACCGTGGGCAATCTCTTCTCATGTCTGCTGACAGGCGCCTTTTTCCATCAAGCGCAATATCGGCTTAGCGGCATCCTCCCCATGTTGTGGGAAACGACGTTTCCAGAAAATGACGCTTACACTTCCTTGCATCGCAGGACTTCGCGATCATACATTGCGAAGCGGACCCAAGGCTTGAATCTAGGCGGCCAGCGCTGGCACTGATTCAAGTATCACCGAACGCCCTGCGGAGGACACGATCATGAGTTACGCCCAAATGGTGCTGCCTGAATTCGAACACGAGATGGCAAATACGCGGAAGGTGCTCGAGTGCCTCCCCGATGACAAGTTCGATTGGAAAGCACAGGAAGACATGCAAACGATAGGCTGGAATGCCAATCACCTTGTAGAAATTCCCGGTTGGGTCGAAGGAACGCTAACCAAAACCGAATGGGAGATCGCCCCGACCGACGGTGAGCCATACAAGTCGCCTTCGTTCACGTCCAAGCAAGAGATCCTCGACCAGTTCGACAAGAACGTCGCGGAAGCCCGCAAGGCCATCGAAGCCGTGAAAGACGAGGACATGGGGGTGATGTGGTCGCTGACACAAGCCGGCAAGCCACTGATGACGATGCCCCGCGCGGCCGTAATGCGAGGCTTTGTACTCAACCACGCCATTCACCACCGCGCCCACCTGATCGTCTATCTCCGCATGAACGGAATCGACGTACCCCAAATGTACAACGGCTAACCGACACCGAAACCAAGTTAGAGAGCGCCCGTAGCTCAACCGGATAGAGCAGCGGACTTCTAATCCGCAGGTTGCAGGTTCGAGTCCTGCCGGGCGTGTTTTTGTCTTCCGTCGCATCCTCTCGCAAGGTGTCGCTAACGTCCGCATCAAGCAAGAGGTTAGGTTTGTTGTCTTCGCCCGAATCGGTTGGGGTGTTCTCGCAACCACTCGCAATCCCATGCAAGGTTTTGCGTCCCGTCTGCTGCGCCTGGCGCTGCGCTTGGTTTCTGCTGTTAGCGGCTGCATCATCCGTCCCTGTGGCTTCCATCGAGTCACGAGGGGTTCCTAGGAGTTGCCGCATACGACTGATTGCCTCCGCTTCCTGCCCGGGGAACAGATGGCCGTAGGTATCCATGGTTAACGTGATTGCCTGATGCCTCATTACTTGTTGAACGACTTTGGGGTGGGCTCCTGTCATGGCCAACCAGGCTCCGCAGGTGTGGCGGAGACAGTGAAAGTCTGTGGTTTCTCCCTCATGGTTGGTTTCCGCCAGGAAGTCGCCCTGTTGGCGATTGGAAAACTCCTGTGGGTTCTTCTTCGCCTCTGCAATCCAAGCTTCCCGGGCTGCTCTAAGGTCTTCACGCAGCATTTTCGCGAGACTCGCTTCGTGTGGGAGACCGAATACAGGGGTTCGCGGTGCCTTGGTGGAGATATGTGCCCTTAGCTCTTCCGCGAGTTCTGGTTGAATGTACTGCCTGGCATCCTTTCGATTCTTCGTCGATCCCGCTCCACAGGTGATGTATGGCGGATCGGCGTCGATGTAGAGTCGACCGCGAGTGAGACTTCTCAGTTCGTTCGCCCGTAGTCCAGTCTGAATGGCTGTGCGATACAGCAACAGCCTCTCCATGCCACTCATGCCGTATCGATCAGGACCGGTGACCGTCGTGATCTCGAGCCTGGTCCATTCTTCCGGCAATAGCATGCGCCGTTCCCGCCGTCGACTGGATTTTGGATCGGGTTTCTTGACCGAAGCCAGCGGATCGCGGGGAAGTTTGTGATTTTCTGTCAGCCATTTAGTGAAGGACTTGATGGCGCTCAGGTGGGCCTGGATGGTCCGCGCTGCCCTTCCCTCGTCTCGCAATTTTCCCGCATACCGGTTTACTCCGTCCGCTGTGATATCTACCGCAGTTCGAAACCCAGCGTACTCAGCGATCCAGCGGATGAAGTTCAACGTATTTGCAACGTGCTTTTCAGTTCGGTTGGCAGCCCTCAGCTTGTTTTCGTAGTCCTCCAAGTGCTCCTCGATCGTTCGCTTCGATTGCTGGCTGATTGCATCCAGCGTGGGGTCGATAACACCATCCCTGCGCAGCGCCGCATCCGCTTCAAGCTTCCTGGCAACTCGTTCTGCCGTCGCTTTGTCTGTGGTTCGGGCTGACTTCGTCCTCCGCTTCCCGGTGTGATCAAACCAGCTAATGTAGTACGTCCCGCCGCGGTTGTTCTTCCCGCCTCGTTTGAATACGGTTGCCATGGTGGTGCCTGTCCTCATTCCTGTGGGTTGGTGGTTAGTTGTTATCGCTGGTTGTGTGCCGCGCAGCAACAAAAAAGGCCGTCAGCTGGGGGGCTGGCGGCCGGTAGCACGAATTCGATTTGTGTGTGAGCGAACTCAAGTGAGACGATCACTCCTGTCTAGGGCTTTGCAATGTAGCAGGAAACGGCAGGGGCGAACCTGGGTTGTCGATTTTTGTTGATTTGTCCTGTCCAGCCGTATATGTTCAAGGAACCTCACCGCCCCGCTTAGGCGGCATCCATTCCATGGGGTAGTTCCACAACATCCAGTCCCGGCCCAAGGTTGCTAGTGAAACACTGATCGAAGACCTGCGTCTTTACTGCGTGATCATTGTTTCACCTTCCTTGATTCTTGCTTCCGCGGGCTACTCACATGATTTCTTACGCTGTTCTTGTTTCTTCTGTCTATGAGCCTCTACTGGTCTTCGTAGCGCGCTACACTTTCCTTCTGATATGGGCATTGACGATTGCCCTTTCAACGCTCGCTGTTCATTGCACTGAGGCCGCGAATATAACAATCCACACTGTACCAATTGGAAACGCTGGTAATGCCCCTGACGCTCGTTCGGGTCTAGGCGCGGTGTCCTACGACTACCGCATTGGCTTTGCTGAAGTGACCAACTTCCAGTATGCCGCGTTTTTGAACGCCAAAGCAAAGAGCGATCCGCTGGAGCTCTACAATATAAACATGGGCAGCGGATTGGGAGGAATTACTCGTGAAGGTGTAAGCGGTAGTTTCACGTACTCAACAATCGTTGGTCGGGAGAACAAGCCGGTCAACTGGATCTCCTGGTACGACGCTGTCCGCTTCGCTAACTGGCTGCACAACGGCCAGGGTTCGGGGGACACCGAGTCTGGCGCTTATACTCTGTTGGGTGGAACGCCAACGCCGAGTAATGGCGATACGATTAAGCGTAATCCGGGTGCCCAGTGGTTCCTTCCCAGCCAGGACGAGTGGGTAAAGGCGGGATATCACAAAAACGATGGGGTGACGAATAACTACTATCTCTTTCCTATGCGTAGCGATATCCAGCCCATTCCCGAACCTCCACGGGGGGGCATCAATTCAGCAAACTACGACAAAGCCGTTAATGACTTCACGAACGTTGTTTCCTATATCAGTTCCTCCAGCCCATATGGCACATTCGACCAGGGGGGTAACGTTTGGGAATGGAACGAAGGCGCAGTTCCCCAACCGAACTTTGTTGCTCGTAGGATCCGGGGGGGATCAATAACGAGCAGCTACCACGCCTTGTATGGCGCGCAGAGTTCGAGTGCCATGCACCCGGGCATCGAGGATACGACTTTCAGCCCTGTCACTGGCTTCCGCATCGCAACCGTCCCCGAGCCCAGTTCACTGGCCTTAGCCTGCATGGCATTGGTCGGTGGGTTGTTGGTTTGGAGAGTTCGCGTTCCTCGTTAGGCGGCTGCACACCAATGAACAAATCCCGCATCACCCTGATCACCCTGGCCGCAGTCGTCTCAGGCATCGTCGCTGGTTTCGCCTGGGGCCTGTCAGAGCAGCGCAGCCTAACTGACTCTGAGAAGTACCGAGAATTAAGTCTGGAAGTCGAGCGCTTCAATCAGAAGTTCTTGCAATCAGAGAGTGAGAACACCAACCTTCGCGAGCAAATCAAAGTGCTGGAACAGAGGGTGGAGACGCTCAACGCGGAGATCGAGGAGATCAATGCGGTGGTGGATCGTCCGCCAAGCAGCTAACTACTAGTCAGATCATATGCACCGCAACGTCGGCGACGCACTCGCCCTCTCGCAACCATTAGACTGAATAGAGCCATCGAAGCGAGTGCCAGCGAACTCGGCTCCGGGACCGTTGCGACGCGGAACCCCACATTGTCGCTCCCGTAGATGGGGAGGATGTATTGCGCGAGCGACGAGGTGTTCACGTTGCTGTTGAACGCGGACCCGCGAATACCGCGGTACGAACCGTAAAAGAGCGACTCATTCCACTCCCAGACGTTGCCGACTTGGTCGAACGTGCCGTAGGGACTGTCGGAGTGGACATAGGCGCCAACATCCGTGAGGTCGCCAACCACGTTGTAATAATTCGCGTAATTAACTCCACCAGCCGGAACTGCGGCCGTGGGAGCCGTGTCGCTTGAGGTGGAATACTCGAAGTAGTTCGCCGTGGCGCCGTCGTTTTTGTGGTAGGCGGCCTTGTACCACTCGTCTTGGCTGGTGAGGAACCATGTAGCGTCCGGATTGCGGTTGATACTGTCGCCGTTGCTGGGTATTGGTGTGCCACCCAACAACGTGTAGGCGCCGGTTTCGGTATCGCCGGAGCCTTGACCGTTGTGCAGCCAGTTGGCGAAACGAATCGCGTCGTACCAGGTAACCTCCATGACCGGCTTATTCTCCCGACCGCTGATGGCGGAGTAACTGTAGCTTCCGCTGGAGCCGTTGCGAGTGATGCCGCCGAAACCGCTGCCCATTGAGGTATTGTAGAGCCCTAGCGGGTCACTTTTTGCCTTCTCGTTCAGAAACGCCGCGTACTGGGCGTTGGTGACCTCGGTTGTGCCAATACGGTAGTTGTAATCGACGCCGCCGTAGAGGTTGCCGGTTAGCGGGTCGTTGGCATTGCCGGCGTTACCGACCAGCACAGTATCAATAGTAATGTTTGAGGCGCCCGCCTGATGAACTGTGACCAACAGCAACATTACAACAGGGACAAAGCCAGAGCGAAGTTCAATAGAATGCCCTGTGACTCTCATAAAGGTCGGCTTCATTAGTCACCCTCTCTTAGCGTGCGGATCTCGAAGATGGTTCTTCATGCATACGGCAGCGTAGACCAACAGCGGCACTACAACTCAACGAATGGATCGAACAAATGTCACCGGTTTGTTGCACTATTCGTGCCGACATAAACGCATTTTTGGTGAACAGCATGCAAGCCACGGTCGATTCCAGACTTAGCGATGAGCTAGGTAATCCATCATGCCGCGTAGGGTGTGCGTATGCGCCGCTGCATCGCGACATGTGATGTCAGTTTGAGTACAAAGAGTAACTAAAGGCTCTCTGGTCACCATACGCAGTTAGATAGAGGCCATGTGCAACCGCTTCACCCAAGCCGCCACTGCAGAGGAGTACCGCGAGCACTTCCGGCTGGCCAACATCACTGCCGATCTCAGCGACACCCGTGACCGGTACCCGCTCTACGATATCGCTGTGATCCGTCTCAACGAATCCGGTGAACGTGAACTGGTGCCCATGCAGTGGGGCCTGCTGCCGAGCTGGTGGAAGCCCTCCAAGAAAACCAAGTCCCGCAAGTCGTTCCAGCGGATGACCTACAACGCCCGTAGCGAGACGATCGGCAGCAAGCCGTCGTACCGAAATGCCTTCAAGCACAATCGCGTACTGATTCCCGCCACGCAGTTCTATGAGCATGGGTTCTATTTCCGCGTGAGGCATTCACCGCTGTTTGCGATCGCTGGGCTAGCCGAGCGCTGGGCAGATGAAACCGAGACCATTGAGTCTTGCACCATGGTCACAACGGAGGCGAACGAGATGGTGGGCAAAGTTCACCCTCGCAAGCGGATGCCGGTGATACTGGACAGTGAAACAGCTTGTGCTCAGTGGTTGAATCCGGAGTTGTCGGGGCGCGGGGCGATGGAGGAATTGTTCGTGCCGTACGAGGATGACTTGATGGGGCAGGTAGCGGCCACTGAATGATGCTTAGTTCAATGCGGTGTGGATTGGCCGGGGAAGGGGTAGCTTCAATCTGAATACCGCAATCCACCGTCTCCTCGGATTGAACCTATAAGCGCAGCTTCCATTGCGTGACTCAGGGATGCCGAAAAGTTAATTGGCCTCGGTGATGAGCAAGCTGCTCAGGACGATGAAGCCGACGCCTCTTCGGAGCTTCCATATTCAAGGTCAGTCTGGCTTCCAACCGCAATTAGCAGCCCGCCAAAACCTGAAAGAATGCCCTGCAGAATGCCTGATACAATCAGCCAGTATCCATGCGGATTCTGCACATGCCCTGCAGTTTGGAGAAGAAGTATTGCACAACGAAGAATCAGCTCGACTACGTCTAAGGGTACTGATTATCGTCCAGCTGATCTTCAGTATGGGTCCACTAGTGACTGCCTGGATTTCAGCGCAGGGTGACTGGATCATGCCGGTGATGTGTGCACTCCCTGCCGTTAATCTCTCTCAACTGACACTACTATCTTTTTGGGTTGGTATGGGAGGTAATTCCGTCATAGTACGAGCTCTTGGAGTGTTAGTCGGCTCTGCTTACATTGCTATCTGGCCAATAGCAGCCAAGGTTGCGTCCCTTCCCTTCGTTAATCTCGACTTATGGCTCCTCGTGAGCGAATTTCTAATAGCCTTCTCGGCGTCTGCGGCGTTCGTTTCTTTTCTGTCGGGCTGCTTCGTGGTATGGCGACGAAAGTGCACAGAACTAGTACATCTCTCGGAAAGTTCTGCGAACTTCGCAGATCTTCGAGTGAGATATTCAATCTTTCACCTACTGATATTCATATCTGCTTGCTCTCTTTTGCTTGGCCTGATGAGGATTGCTCGTCTTTCCGACGAAACAGACATTGGAAATGAGGTTGTGCCACTCGCTGCTTTCTCAACCATCATGTTGCTCGGTCATGTCATCAACTCAATCTGTGCCTCATGGGCCCCACTTAGCCGGAATCCACCTTGGTCAAGAATCGCACTTGCTGTCGTCGTCGCTTTTTTGCTTGGAGCCGCACAATCGTTTTCATCCGGTCTAGATGCATTCTCATGGCGGATGGTTATTTCCACGTGTCTGATTCCTGTCTTGTCGACCGCCATCGTCATAGCTTCACTACTAGTAGTCCGTTCGTGTGGTTATCGGCTTATCCCGAAGGAACCGCCTCAAACGGGTCCGTAAAGACCAGCCCAACAGTTACGTTGAACCAGTCGGGCACCTCAACCACAAGCCGAATGAGACTGAGTCTTCAACGCACAGGTGTGAAACTCCCAAGTCGCGCAGGACGACGAGTCTGTCGCGAATCGCAGGCCAAGAGTGCAGTGAGTCGAACGGGAAATACGGGCTTGGTGGCGGAAGTCCATTCTATACCCCTTTACCCGAAGCCCACCCCGCCTTCTGCGGAGAAAGAACGAAGGCGACTGCGCTGATTGACAGGTAAATCACGTATACATGAGCACAAGCCAAAATGTAAGTACGGAGAGAAATAGAACAAGCGAACCGGCAATCCAACGCTTAAGCAGCAAGGCCTGAATACCGCCGCCCACACAGCCACCGTAAGCGCCGCAAGCGAACGCTGCTTCGAAGTATTGGGGTTCGGAGTGGCCCCACCCAATCAGGAAGGCATGTCCCAACATGTAGCCAGCAAGAAAGCCTATGGTCGAACCAATCGCAGACCAGCCACGAGTTTGTTGTCCGAGTACAACCAATATTGTCACGGGAATTAAAGTTACCCACCCATACGGAAGGCAGAGCCAGCGCACTCCCCAAAAAAAGCACAGGGCGACAAAAACCAGGACGAAGAGAGAGCGACTCGTGAATTGAAACCGCCGCTGTGGAGGAGTCGGTTTTTTCGTACGGCTATCGGCCAGATCGGAGGGTGGCTTGGATGGACTCTCACCAATGAAATTTCTTGCCACGAGAAGCTCAGAACGGCTACCAGGTCATACGGTCAATCGCCAATGATTCCGTCGCATTGTCAGTAATCGGGTTCGTGGTCGCAAGCTAGTACGGTCGTCCCTGGGCGACGAAGGCAGGTCTTCTGACCCCGGCGCCCGATGGCCATCTGCAACGCAGGTAACCCTCCCGAGTGAGTTGAATCGAATAGTCAGGCCTACCTCGACGCGCGACTAGAAGGAACTGGAGAATCGAAAGAGCGTCCTGCCATCGTCTTCATGGAACGCATGTGCGTAGACGCCGAGGAATGTTTTCCCATACACAATTACATGCTCGTTCTGTGCGACGACAGAAACCCACCCATCGCTACTTATGCCGCCGCCGATAATTGGCCAGTAACAACCGCATGCGCTGGCTGTCCACAGGATTCTGCCGGTTTTTCGCTCGACCTTCGCAACGAGCGGTTCGTATCCGAAGCTCTCGTGAAGCACTAGAATGAAATGCTCTTCAGTAAACGTGCCACTCACACTATCAGGCGTTTCATTTCCGTAGTAGCTGACCAGACCGTGGTCACCGTATGTTGCCAGGACAGGGGGGAGTCCAATGGTATCGTCACTCAAAGTAAGTGTGATGGCTCCTGTGTCAGCCCGGAGGTCAATTTCATTGGGCGATTTCACATATTGCAAGCCAGAATCGTGGTAGGGCCGCTTGGAAGGCCGTCCTGGACGAAAGTACCCATCCTTCTTGGGCTGCCCCTCTAGGATAACCTCCCTCCACCATGCGGGAATTGGCGACGGACCATGGGCTTCGAAGAAGTCTAGAAACTCGGCTAGTCTGTCTGCGGTCGGCCGCATTGGTCTGATGCGAGGTTCCGTAGGCTTTACCAATTGCCAAGCAGCCTGAACCGCAATAGAGGCTTCTTCAGACTGTTTCAGGAACTCGAGTTCTTCTCTGCTAAGGGCCTCAAACAACTCACGGTAGAGGTGGTTAGCGCTATAACCGTTATCAGCAGCGTTAACCTGAGCGGTTAACTCATTGATCTCCCTAAGGCGTTTTTGGCGTGGCGTCTCAACAAACCACACAAGGGCAATCGCAACGATCACAGGCAGGGTGAGAAGCGTTCCTAGGCCAATTTGCAGCCACCGTCGCGGTCGTTTCGCTGGAGCCGTCTGCCCAAGGTTCGGCAAAGCGTTCTCTTCCGATTGTTCTTGAGGTGGAGCGAGTTGGTTCTCAACGCCCATATGTTCGGTCTCAGTCAGCCAGCCGGAAGCCCAGCGAGTTTCATCTTCGTTCGATTGCTGAAGTAGCCGTTATCATACCATGTGACATAGTTCAAGCGTCGGCTCTCCAGGCGACGAGTGCAGGGCTTCGGACCCCGACGCCCTGTGGCCGTCTGCAACGGAGGCAACCTTCCGAGTCCGCTGGCGCCAAGGGAAGGTGTTCCGACTCTGTTTGCGACCAGGTAACAGTAGGCACTACTGAGATTCAACTGGAGGCTGCAATGAAACGGACATATGCAAAGGCAATTGTCCGCCATTCATGCTTTGCCTTTGGTTCGTCGGCAGCGTGAGACTAATTCACTTTCTCACGCGTTGTGAAAAGGTTAAGCAGCAATCGCTGGTTGTCGGATCCTTTATAACGAGCGTCGCCGATCCAATTCCACCAAAGTGACTGACCAAGTGCAATGACCTGGCCCTTGCCAAGTTGTCCTGCAGCCAAGAATCCTTCACCGGGAAAATGAGTTGCCTCGATGAGGATCTTCCCTTTCGACTTATCAGTAACGGCGACCGGCGATGGGCGATAGAACCTGACAGACTGCACAGCGTCTAAGAACGAATTGCCATCTAGATTCTCAACAGCCTGATCAAACGCACCTTCGCCCACGGTCTCGATATCAGTCATATGCAGCCCAGCGGGGTGCAGCACTTCATTGGCTTTGCCAACCGTGCCCTGGAAAAAGGCATCTGCACAAACGATAAGCCTTCCCCCATCGGAGGCATACTGCTTCAATTTCGCGACGTCGGATTCGAGAAGACTGATGAGGCCGTTTTCACCAAGGAGGATGACGTCAAAAGTTGAAAGATCTAGGTCTCGCAATACTGATTGATTGCGGAATACATGCATGTAATTGACGTCGAGTGTGACAGAGTCCACTAGCTGGATCCATGCGTCGAACGTGGAAGCATCCTTCGCAGAAAATCTATCGAATGGAGTCTCGACTACCAAGGCGCTCGTGGCTGAAGAATCGCGGGGTGATATGTTAACAGAGACAGGAATTCTTGACTTCTCCGATCCTACTTTCACCGACAACACTCCAGAGTGTTCACCTACCGTGTGCGTGTTGACGGATAAAAAGATGTCACACACGATCTTTGTACCTTTCGTGCCGTAAGCCTGAGTGCCTAGTTCAATGCTCTTGATATTAGCGAACGCCGGTGGGTCCACCTTGAAGGAAACGCCATCTGTGTCGTGTCCATCCTTGAATACTCTCACACTGCCTTCCACAGTGGCCCCAGTCATCACAGTACCAAAGTCAAGACGATCCGGTTGCCATCTTACTTCTATGGTCTGAGCAACAAGTAATGTGGATGACATCAGAAGGAAGGCCGCGACGCTGGCTGAGCACAAAAGAACGCTCCGAGTGAAAGTGCATTTGAGAGACATCGCGCCTTCCTTTCTAATGGGTATAGACTCCAACAATCTTGATTACCGTGAATTATCCAGCTGCGAAGAACCGCTTGTCAAACAATCTCTCGACGCATCCGTGGCGCATGAGGTAATCCCGCAGGATCCGCTCTGCCACGCGCCACTAGGTTGTCAAAGATCTGCTGGCCCCGTCCCCTTGTCCGTGTCGGTGGCAGCCAAATGCAAGTAAGTTCGTCACTGCTGGCTAGCTGCGTATGCCTCGATCGTTTCCGCCATCGTTCGCAACTCTTTGGCCAGCATCAGTCCATGGTTGGCCAGGAGCGTAGACATTGCACCCAAGGGGTTTGCGCTATGGACCCCAGCCGAGCTGAACTGGGCGAGCAGTTCGCCAATCTCGGTCAGCTGGTCCACAGGGGGCAGCTGCGGTTGGTTGCTGGTTGCAGCCGCATCAATTTCAACCAGCGGGGGGATCTCACATCTGTGCACAACAGCCCGGGCTCCATCGGTATTCACCAGCCCGTTGAAGTGGTTGGCGACCTTGTGAGCATCGCCTCGCCTGAGCGTAACGACAGGATACCGCGGCTCATCACCACCGATGATCTCCACGAGGTAGATGGGCGGCGGGTTTACAGGATGACCGGTGGCCGTTGGGTCGGGGAGGGGAGGCGGATCGGTGCCTCCTCCATTTGTGGATATGCTGACCATGCGTGGTGACTGCCTTTCATATTCTTGTACATAGTTGCGTTGGTTCATTCACTCGATGGGATTGTCGGGGCAGGTATCACGATGGCGTATTGCCCCGTGCCACCCTGTGGCGTTGCTGCTGCCTCGCGCTCTTTCTTATTCCAGCGCTTAGCCATCCGCCGGGCTGTTTTTTCTGACACCTGCCACTTGACTTCGAGGGAAGCAAACCGAATCGTTCGCCCTTGTGAGTCACACAACGGCTTAACTAGTACAACCAGGTGATCACAAAACTCCTCATCGGAAGCTGGCAGGAGGTTGCTGGGCAACTCATCGCTTTCAGTTACCGGGCGAGCTATTGCCCACAGGCCAGCGTTCTCGTCGAGCTCCTGGCCGTTGAACTGGTCGACGAATGCCTTGGCTGAGACCAGATTGTCGGTCTGAAAATCGGCATCGCTCAGCAGCGCGGCCCCCAGAGGGTTGCCGAACTCATCCTCCAGTTGCTCGACGAGATCAACGCGATAGGACTGAGGCTGGTCAACGGTGTCGGCTCGCGTGTCCGCTTCCTGGTTGGCGGGTGCGTCCAAGGTCGTGATGGTGGTTGTTGCGATGGTCATCTTTATCGTGCTCCGTGTTTTGCTATCCACAGGTGCGTGGAGTGATTGCCTTGTAACAATCCACCCGCGAGGGCAGGGACTGAACGGGGTAGAACAGTGTGCCCGTGCTGGTGGAGAAGGAATGCGAAGGTGCTTAGCCGACGATTGACAACGGCGGCTGAGCGTCGACCGGCTGGGCAACGACGAAGCTGCACCGCACGGCGCCCTTGGCTGTAGTCCGCTTGGTCGATCGGAGAGCAGCCAACACTTGGTCGGCTTGATGAACGATCAACTCGTCCACTTCTGGCAAGTCGCTGTTGCTGCCTGTGGACGCAAACCGGGCGAATGCCGTGGGTAACTCGGCGAGCACTTTCTTCCTGGTCGCTTCGTTGAGCTTTTCCACGACCACCGCCAACACGTGCGCCGGCGCCGGGTTCCGACTGGAAGCTTTCTTTACATCGCAGCCTACCGAGAGCACTCCGGACACAGACTGTGACACCGGCGTGCCATCCACGTGACCTGTGACGTTGAGAGCAAACTGCTGCTTGCTCCCAGGGCGCAGGTCGTCGCGGACCGATTCCTTGTCGCTGACCTTGTTGAGGGCTGCCCAGGCGGCTGAGAGGGCTTGCTGGGAGACGGTCTGGGGTGAATTGACCGTATTGAGAGGGGGGGATAACGTAGGCATTGTCGACTCCAATCATGAGTTGGGGTTGGCCACGCCCGTCGGATGTTGGCGCATCGCGGCGGGCACATTTTATTACACAGATAGCTATTCGCTCGCTGTATGGTATTATTGTACCAAAGTTTTGCATTTCCAGCAAGAAGCCGAAAATGATGTCTGATACGAATCTCTTGTCAGAACAGTTGAAAGAAGCTGTTAGCCAAGCGATCGACGAGGGGTACACGCGGTACGCCATCGCCAAGCGAGCCGGACTAAAGCCGTACGTCCTGACGCAATGGTATGACGAGGGCAAGGATATCCGCCTCGACACTGCTGCGAAGCTCGCCGAGATATTCGGCATGAGGCTAACGAGGCACAAGAAGCTGCGAGACTGATCAATCACCACCAATCTTCCACAAGCCGATAGAGGGCAGATGCCATGACCGCGATTGAAAGAATTGATGAACTGGACCAAAGGCTCAGTAATGCGGAGCGATCCACACGCCGGTGGAGAATGGTGGCAATCACTTCGATAGCGATCACTACCGGATTTGCTGCGGCAATCCTTGGTGCACTGCTGATGGGTGGCAGCGGCGAAGTGCTGGAAGTTAGAGCAATTAGATTCATTGATCGGAACGGCCAGCGTTGCGGGTTCATCGGTGTTGGCGAAAATAACGAGCCGTCGTTGAACTTTGTTGACAACAACAGTGAGGCGTCGATTGCCCTCTCGATCATGGACAATGAGCCAGCAATTGGTCTTTTTGGTCCCTATCAGAAGTCGCTCGCAACTATGTCTGTAGACAAAACTGGTGGGCTGCTGGAGCTTGCTGGAGAAAACGAGTCCAAAACATATGCTGGAGTATTCGGGGAACTGAATGGCATAGTTGTGTCCGACAGCAAGGGTAGTTCCAGATTCTCGGCTGGAGTACCAACCGATGGCGACGCTTCTGTATCGCTTTCTCTTAACGATAAGGACAATGATGTCCAATTCGCCATTGAAACAAGCGATGGCAATGCACAGATGACATTCCTGAGAAACTTCGTCCCAGAATTGCGCCTGCGTGGAACGGATCGCATAGGGGGTTCCATTGCTCTGTATGGCAGTGATGGCAAACCCTACTTCACCCAGCAACCGGGGCAATGAAGCTGCAAGTGGCAGTATCGACCACATTAGAACCCCCCCGTGCTGCGTCGACTTTGTTGTTGCAGTTTTTGATTGCGCTGGTTTGTCTCAATCTGCTTGAGCCGATCGGATACATGCTCCTCGAACGCTTTCATTTTTTTGTCTTGCAATTGATCAAGTGCGTCGAATAGCTGCTTGGTGATGCCTTCCCGGTTCTCACTAATTTGAATCTGCAAGGCAGTCTCCGCTTTCACTTGGATTGCGAGTTGCTCAGCTTTCGTTCGCTGTGCTCCTATTTGTTTATCACCAACCCTGGTGAAGTCACCTACGCCTGCTTGCACCGCTTTGTTATAGAGCACCTCTTGGGCCAGCTGAGTCGACTCTACAAACCCAAAGCTCTCAGCATAACGAGCCTCCTCTGCGTGAACTGGCTGCCCGCTACGCATGGCCTCGGTGATCCGTCGGAAACTCGCCTGCTCACCAGGCGTTGCTGCTCCGAACCGGCGGATCGCATTGTCCTGACGGCCTTGCATTGAGTCGGCAAGGCCAAGCGCCTTATCGCGTTCGCTTTTCAGGATGTTCATCGTCTCCTCAGATGCCCGCATGCGCTCATCGCTGATACGCTGCTGATGCTGGAGCTCTTGCGCGGTGAGATTTTGAATCTCCTTAAACACCTCCGCCCGTTGCTGTTGGATGATTGCCCGCTGGCCTGCGCCGCCTGGCCCCGCGAAGCCGGAATCCAATTCGCTTAGCTGCCGGTTGAGATGAGACAGCTTGCTCTCAGCCGCGTTCATTTGCCTGAACACCGGCGAACCTAATGGATTGAATCGGTCCTTCATCGCCGCTAAATCCTGGCGCATCCCAAACCGCTGGTTGTCCAGCTGTGATGTCTTCTGAAAGGAAGCAACCGCTTTCTCTTCGGCTGTCAGCCTGCGCTCGGCGAACTCCGTATACTGCTTTTGTGCGTCAGCCGCTTTGTTAGTCCAACCGGTTAGTTCTAGCAGCCCCTCTCGATAGTCCTTGTTGACGGCGGCCGTGATGCCGACGCCGGCGCCAAGCCCACCAAGGACACCGGCGACATGCGGAACCTTCGCCAGTCCGGTCCGAGCGAGAGCACCGACACCCCGGCCAACAGCGCCCCCCACACGGGCCAACATCCCGCGCTTGGCGCCGCCTCGCATCAGCCGCCCGCCGATAGCTCCGCCGGCGACATCCCCGACGAAACTGCCAAAACCACCGGATGCCCCACCACCCATGCCGGGAGCAGAGAGAACTTGCACGGCTTTCAGCGCGGTTTGCGCTGCAGTGACTGCTTCGATCGATCGGCGCCAGGAGTCATACGCACGGATAACCCCCTGTACCGTTTGCGCGGTGCCCCGGACGATGTCGACAGTGCCCTGGAACCGGGCGAGCATGCGGACCGCCTTCTCCATGTTTTCTTCCGAGGCAACCCCAAGCTCCACAAAGCCGCGACCTACGCGAATGGCGCCGAGAGCCGTCCGCCCTAGCTCTCCGCGGAACTCGGCGACCGATCCACTCAAATCGACCAGAGAGTCCTGATACTGGGCCGCCGCATCCAGCATGACCGAGTAGGCGCCAACCCCCGCCTGCCGCTGTAGAGAAAGGCTCTCTATCACAGCCCTCGTGCTTGTCTCCTGCGTCTTCTTCATCGCGTCAGCCGCGGATTGGAAAACGCCTGCGTTCCGAGTGTCTGTCTGGACTTTCAGGTTGATGATCACATCCCGATATGTTTGACCGCCGGTACTCATTGGATCAATCCTTGCGTTAGTGGTCTGGCAAGCAACACATCGATAAGTTGCTGCTCTTTTGCCCGTTGATAACTTCCCATTACCGACTCGATGAGCCCGATGTTCTTGGCGAAGATCGGATCACGAATTGCCTGCTCGTCCATGGACTTGCCGCTTGATGCTCGCAGCTGCATGTACAGGGTTAAGGTTTTGAGATTTCGAGAGCTAAGGGTTGCTTTCTTGCCCACTGCTGGGCTCTTTTCTTTTGAACCTTCGCACTTGGGGCAGCGCTCGCACGGGGTGGGGCTGCCTGCCGGTCGCCTTATAGGCTCACCGGCAAACAGCGGCTTCTTTCCCGTCTCCAATTCCACTATCCACTGCCTGCACTCATCACAGCTGAGTCCATTAACCTGTGGATGGTGGAGCATGAGCGACAGCCCCACTAGGAGTTTTTTGCGTCGGCCTCCTCACGGTGCTGGCCAACAGTCGTTTCAGCCTCAACAGACTCCCATTCGATCTGTGCCGCTTCGGCTTTCTTAGGGTCAGACCATTGGGGATCCTCGTCGGAAGGGGTTACCCCAACGACGATCATGAACAATTGCCGAAACCTGCGAGTTCCCAAGCGGATGACATTCTCGGGTGTGACTTCAACGGGGTTGCCCTCGTGGTCGAGCTGGTCCCACTCGACGATCCGAGCTGCCATCATCGAGGCGCATCTCCGCTGATGGGCGTTAGGACTCATTCGGCCTAGCCCGTCCTCAATCTCCGCATAGTCCAAATGCGGCAAGGGCCGGAATTTGAATCGCAGAGGGCGGGAGGTCAGCCCTGGTATTGCAGCGATATACCCATCGAGCGTGTACCCGTCCTGTGGGTAGAACGAGACGTCGTAGCGTGGAGCGGTCTTGGTAGTCATCTGAAAATCTCCTGGTAACAAAAACAGAAATTGGCAATTGGTGGAAAAAGAAATCTGGGTTAGTAGGTACCTGCGATCCTGTCGGCCGCCTGGCTGCCGAATCGCATCTCGAAAAATTTGCGAGTCATATCCCGGCAAGAAATAACCGGCAGCATGCTGGTATCACTGTCCACAGGGCGATGACTATCCAGAGACCGCCCTCCGAGTAATCGCGTGCGAAGATCTGCCAGCGCCTGGAGAACATCCGCGTATGTGGGTGGATACGGAGTCCGAACCCTTTGCAAGATTTCTCCTGTGGAGAGCGAGAACCGCCGGCCCATATTTGCAAAGTCCTCGCCGGTTGGATCTGATGGCCGTCGCGTTACTAGCTCGCGATGGCGTCCCAAGGCGGCCAGGGCTGCCCTGTACCCAGCATCCGGGTCATCGGCAGGGAAGCCGTCCACAGGGCGTGTAGAGAGCCCCCTGGAGCCCTCCAGCCGCTGGCCAGCCATGGCGGCCGATATCCCGTGGGGTGACCGGTGGTAAGCCTCGAGTGCGATATCCCTGCAGGTGGTCCCCTGTGGGCCATGGGTAAGAAGTGCTGTGCTCATTGCGGTTTCTCCTTCGTGAAAAAATTGATCTGCCCCGATTGTTTTTCAAATTGATCTTTTGCCTTGATGGCCCAAGGTGGAAGCACCGGAAACGTGAGTTCCCTTCTGGCCACAGGTGTGTGAAAATTTTCAGAAGGCTCACGAACACTTTCTGCGATGCGACGTTTACGTTTACGCGCCAACTGCTCTCCCCACTCGGGATCCCAGACGTCCGGAGTGTGGATATGCGAGACCACGGGTGGGCCATCGTCAGCGTCATCGAGAACGGCCCTGGGACAGCCGTGGAGCAGGCACAGCAGGGGTGACCTGCCAACCTGACGTTCCATGCAGCATTGAGGACAGATGGCAGTCTCGGGCAATTGCGGCAGCAACGGGTCACCGTTCCTCACCCAGAAGATCCGTCGACGGTAAAACCCTCGATCGCGTTTGGCAGTCCGAGACAGAACTGCAAACCCAACCATTCGCCCGTCAATGAAGTTTTTCACGGGCGGTCGTCCCCGCCGCGATGGACACGGAACGGTCGCCTCTCTGACCCACATGTATTTCCAGCGGTTGAGACCCAGAACTACGAGCGTCTCTTGTGCGATGTCTGCCGGTGTCACTACGCCTGCCATGGCTATTCCTGGGGGTTAATCGTTTACGGTTTGCTGCTGGTTGCGGCTGTTTGCTGGCTCTTGCGATGCGTTTCCTGGAGTTGCGTAAACGGAGTGAATCAAAATAGTCGTAGTCCAACTCGTTTCATCTGAATTGCATCTGTTCCACTGCTCCGCGATATCCGTTGTCTGTTCCATGGTTGCAAACTGTTTGCATCACACGCTTTGGGTTGACCGGCATGCCAATCACGGAACACTTGAACCAAATTTTTGTATAAGCAGCTAATACACACTCGCGTATGAGGTAATAGGTAAAACTTGTTCCAGTCTTCCACTGGTCCATTCAAGGGTCTGGTGCAAGGGTCAATCCCGGGTACCAGACACCATTGCTTTTCACTTTGCTTATTCCAGCCTCTGCGATCGCTTCACCGAATGACCTAACTCCCATAGGCTTCTCCCCCCTGTGGTCTACCCACTGGCGATAGGCAGCAAATAGGTCGCTCGACTTGATTCGTACATCGCCTGGATCCTCTGTCTGAATGCATCGCTCTCGGAGAAACTCTGCGAGAACATCTTGGGATTCGCGGTATTCTTGGGTTGCAGCCTGAACAATGTCGGGTGGGCTTAGGCCATCCCGTTGCCACTTAAGACAGCCATCGACTAGCCAACGGAGAATTCCATCGCGTTCTACGTTTAGCTTTTCAGGCAAATCAGGGTCGGCGTCACGACCTTCAAATCTCGCGTTGAATGGGATCAACTGCAGGCGGCGCCAGATTCCTTGGTCGCGGCCTCGCACTTCCGGCTTGTGGTTTGTTACTAGAAAAATTTTGTGAGTCGGCTCGAATTCCCAAAAATCTTCTCGCATCCTTCTTGCCTTGATTCGGCCATCTCCAGTCACACGTTTAACCATGGCCTCGGACAACCTCCGCCCACCATCGGTCTCGCTCGAAATCACAAGTCGACGGCCATGGAGATCTGCTAATCCCGTTGGGTGCGTGTCACCTCGTTTGGCGATCAGAAGGTCTGACTCAGCCTTGCTTGTGTAGTCATTTCCGAGTGTTTGAGTGATGGCTTCAAGTGCGGTCGACTTTCCGTTTGCGCCTGTTCCGTAGAGAATTGGCAAGACTTGTTCTCGGACGCTGCCCGTGATGGCATACCCCGAGAGCCGTTGGAAGTAACCGATCAGCTGATCGTTCCCAAGGAACACACCATGCAAAAAGTCAAGCCATAACGGAGCTTCCACTTCATTGGCTGGCAGGTAGCTTGCGGGCGAACATTTGGTGATGTAGTCGTCGCGGCGATGTGGCAGCAGTTCACCGTTGCGCAGATCGACTGTTCCATTCGCAACGTTCAACAACCACGGATCGCGGTCAAGTGATTCCGGGAGGATGGGAATCCCTGGCTGGCTGCGTGCCAGATGAAGCATAGCTTTGATTGCTGAAGCGCTTTCGCTCTTGATAGCCCAACGTAGTAGTGCCGTCCGCTTCTTCTTGCTTCGCTCTTTCGCGACCTCGTGAAATATTGACCTCGCAGTTTCCTGGGCTCGCCTCTCAACTTCCCCGATGTCGTCGTGTTTCCATGCTGCCCTGCTGTAGTAGATCCACTTGTTCCAACGGGGGATGTACCGCAGGTATTTGCCATGATGAGCTACCATCCGTTCAGAGTTACCAAGATCGGTCAGCGAATGTTTACGGCGTTCACTCGGAAAATTTCCGAGAACATTTCTGTCGGAGTAACTCTCTTGGCAATCGTCGATCGCTTTCTGAATCGTTCGTTCTCGGTAGTCAGCTCGATTCCATTTCTCTCGCATCAGACCCGATTGACGATGCAACCTGTCCATCTGCTCGGCGTTGCGACCGGTAAAAAAGGCGGCGATATTGTGAAAGGCTTGATCTGCTGCGCTGTGATCGCCACCGTAATCCGATAAATCGCCTTCCCAGAGCCGACGGATTTTCTCGCCATTCTTGGCGGCGAACATCGTGGCCTTGACGTCATCATCCGCTAGTGTCGATGGTGATTCACGCCTGGAGCTGTTTTGCGATTCCGCAGCGACGGCCATCGCGTTGTCTTCGGCCATCGATTCAACGAGCTCACCCAACTGTGGAGTACAATCTAGGATGTTGCCGAACGTGCCATTCAACCGAACGCCAGTCACAGCGATGTACCGCCCGTGGCTGTAGACCTCTTTCTTGCCCTTTCGACAGCGATCGCTTGGCTTGATGCCCCGACAAAAGATGTGCAGCCCTGTTCCACTAGGAGAGACTTCGACGTAGGTGTCTCCGCAAGAAGCAAAGATCTCTTCAGCCCACGATTCAATCTCGCCTGTTTCTGGGTTGCGGCAATCGTCTAAATCTATGACCGCATAGTTATCAGCCTCCGTCAGAACGAAACCAATCCCAACAAACGGCTCGTTCGACTCATAGCAGCCCCAAGCTTGGCTGATAGTGCCCCACGTCGATGCGTCGTTAACTCTCGCCAGACGACCTGTCGTTGGCGAGTAGGGCATCTTGGCCCATTTGCCTTTTCGTAGTTCGTATTTCCAAATTAGCCACTGGGGTAGTTCCGCTAACTCGCTTGGGATTCCGTCGATCTCGACAGCCAGAGACATAGGCACATCGTCTGTCTCAGCTTGTCCGCGGAGTGATGTAGATGTACCATTGCTCATGTTGAGACCCCCTGGGCTGCCTGCTCACGGGATCTCACCTGAGTCTTACACTTGGCCACCCCGTTCGCCGCGGGTTGGCCATTTTCATTCTCGCGTGGCTCGTTCGATTCCGCGTCCGACTCCTCACTAGAATTCTCGTTCGACTGCTCCCGAAGCCACTCGCGCAGTTGGTCGACGCTGTACCGGACTGACCGGCCTAGACGGATCGAAGGAATCTTGCCAGCCTTGGTGAGCGTCCACAAACTGCGAGGCGAGATGGACAAGGATCTAGATGCCTGGTCCGGGTTGATCGCGAGGATGGGGACTTCAGCATCATCGGCTAACCGGTAGTCAGGTGTCCGCATGTTCGCACTCCGACTCAAGCTCTCGAGCGAAACTTAGCGTGACTTGAAACTGCTCCTTCAGCTCTCGCCGCATCTGACGCTCGAGATCGCGATTCCCCGACTTCCTGGCCGCCACAATGATCGCAACCAGAGTTGCAGGGCTTCCGTCTTGGGAGAGCGTGTTAGCCATGTTCGCTTCCAGGCGTTTTCGAACGAAGTAAAGGCTCTTTTAAAGCCTTGTGTTCGTTCGGAAATCCAGGCCGAACTGACCGGGCACAAGCAGGGGTGACGCGAAAGAAATGGCGGGCTCTTAGAGGAAATCGACGCCTTGTGCAGAAACTCAATAAATTTGAGTTGTTCGGAAGTTCTCTAGTTTGTTCGGTTTGTCATCCACCGAACAGATCCTCTTAGCTGTCGTAGCTGTCGCCTTTCTTGCTCTTGTGACGTCTGTCTTTCTTGCGCTCAGCCAGGTCCTGGAGCCTAGCGCTTTTCAGTTTCTTCCACGTCGGGGTGTCGACGATTGTCGATCTGGCAAATCCTAGGTGCTTAGACCATTGAGTGGAACTCCATCCCATTGATTCGGGCTTGCTAACTATCATTCCTGCCATTTGGTCGTTGCATCTTCCAGGTTTTTTGGTCGAGGACTCACCTGCCGTAGGAGGTTCCACTGATTTGGTGGGACCGGGCACCTCGCCGAATTCTGCATCGAGGTGGCCTGGGCTTTCGTCATTGGGAGCCTGGTGTTCCAGCTGCATTACGATCGCATCTATCGCCTGCTCCGCAGCAATCGTGGCATTACTGATGACGACATCGTCTCTCTCGTGTTCGATGTCCTCCATGTCACCGGCCCAGGGCACCTCGCTGTAGATCGCGAGAAATGCGTGTATCGCAGGGTCGATGGCCTGCTTGCTTTTGCTAAGCAGGCATTCAATTGGGGCAGGGAACGATATGTATGGGACTTTGCGATCGTCTTCAATCCTTAGTTTCACATGTACTCGGTTGAGCAGCGATCCGAATCGTTCGAGCACTTGCTTAAGCTCTGCTTCACCAATCTCGGTTAGGCAATCGTCTCCCAAGTAGAGAGAGGGTGGCTGGGAGTCAGGAAGACACCGAATTCCCACAGCAGGAGAGACGATGAAGTACTCTCGCAGTCGTTGTTGGCATCTGCGGAGTTCGCTAATGACACGATGCGTAGGCCAGATTGGCCGGGAGAGTTCCGGCGCGACAGATTGCCCCTGCGACTCGTTCGCCATATCAGATGCCTCCTCTTGTTCCTGGGCAGCCCGGGAACGATCGCCGCGAGGAGGCATCCATACAGCGATCGCACCAAGGCTTTTGATGAGGGTGTACGGCCCTCTACCCAGCGTTCGCAGCCAGTCTACCGCCCCACTTCGCAGTTCCTCAACAGCACATTTGCCCACCAGTTCGCATGCACTTGACCCCCACCACCGTGGAAAAAATTCTTGCTAATCCTGTAAAATCTGTTGCGGTTGGGGACCGCGAAACAACTGTATAAGAGGGAATCGCGATGAGACGCGATATGGATTTAATTCGGAAAATTCTTCTCGCAGTAGAAGCGCATGAGCATGGGAAAAACAGATCGCGCCCACAGAATCTGGCCAGACGCCCCTTAGATTTTGTTGCATTCGCAACTCGATCCCTCGATAATGCTGTCCCGCATATCGATCTGACTTCACGCAGCTAGCGGTTGTAATATGCCTTCAGGGGTATTCGGCTTTCGACTCAAGTACCAATCAGACCATGTCAGAGAAGCAGTGAAGAAACCGCAACCATTTCCTGTCCGCACTGAAGTGGTCGAGCCGAAGAAACCCAAACACCGTTCCCTCTCGACAAGGGCGAGCCATCGAACGTTTGAGCCGCTCGAGTGCAGGCGGATGCTCTCCGCCGATCCCGTGTTGCTGGCCCAAATCCCCGCAGCCACTGCACGCGACGCTGATCCGGAAGAAGTAGTCGTCGACTTCGATGGCGTGGTCTACCTCTCGTCCCAGCCCGCTGAGCCTGGAACCGAGGTGCGGAAGTCCGATGGCACAGTGACCGACGCCATTTCCCTCCACTCCACTGACAATTTGTACCCTCGCCTTTTCACCCAGGTGGGTGACTACGTCTACTTTGCCGCGAGCACTGCCGTGGAGGGAACCACAGAGGGCATCGAACTATGGCGTACCGATGGCACACCATCGGGTACCTCATTGGTCGCTGATATAGTGCCCGAATTCGACCTTTCGGGCTTGTTCTGGCTAACTGAATTCAACGGCGAGTTGATCTTCGGATCGGATGATGGAAGCACGGGCCTCGAACCATGGCGAAGCGACGGCACCGAATCCGGTACGGTGCAGATTAAGGACATCAACCCGCTGGGGGATTCTCTCCAGCACGACCTTATTGGGATCAATTCCTACATTGAAGTTTCAATCGGCCCGTTTCAAGAATTTCAAGGGCAGTTATTCTTTTCCGCGGACGATGGAATTCACGGATTCGAGTTGTGGAAAACCGACGGCACGGACAGTGGCACGGTTTTGGTTAAGGACATCAATACCGGGGTCGATCCCTCGGGGTCGTTTCCGGGCTACGGTTACGGCAGTTACGGCCGCTTTCTAGAAAGCCAGGGCTCTCTATTCTTCGGCGCATATACCGAGGGTGAAGGTAATGAGCTTTGGAAGACCGACGGTACGGAAGAGGGGACCGCCTTGGTCAAGAACATCAACCCGGGCAACGCAGGTTCCTATCTAGAAGGTCTGACATATTCGGGAGGGAACTTTTTCTTCCGAGCGGACGATGGAACGAATGGTGTCGAGCTCTGGAAATCCGACGGGACCGAGGCGGGAACGGTCCTCGTCAAAGATATCACTCCAGGTGCTGGTTTCTCGCTTCCCTATCGGCTGACGGACGTGAACGGCACGCTGTTCTTTGTTTACATGGATGACCAAGACGGTATCGATCTCTGGAAATCCGATGGCACCGAGGCCGGAACCGTCTTCGTGAAGGAAATTGCTCAACGTGATCGAAATCCCTACGGCATCGACAACGAAGACCTCGGTCTAAGAATGGCGGTTTCCGGCGGCACTCTCTTCTTCACCGTGGAAGATGAAACAACTGGGACGGAGCTTTGGAAATCCGATGGGACCGATGCCGGAACCGTGCTGGTTGCCGACATTCTTCCCGGGAGTCTCAGTTCGAACCCCACCGAAATTACCCCGATAGACGGTGGCGTTGCGTTCGGGATTGATGGGGACGGGGCCGAAGGAGGCCCCCGTGAATTGTGGGTCAGCGACGGCACGTCCGAGGGAACCTATCGCGCCTCCGACTTGGAATTACCCCACTATACACATCGGTCTCTCACCTATATCGACTCGCAGCTCTATTTCTCCGCTGACGACGGAACTGTCGGGCAGCAACCCTGGGTGCTCGACCTAGCCCTAACGCCCGTCGCCGACGCCGGGGGGCCTTACAATGTGGGGGAGGGCGATGCGGTTCTTCTTTCGGCCGCGAACAGTCGAGGCCAGATCTATCTCTACGAGTGGGATCTCGACAACGACGGGCAATACGACGACGCGACTGGGCCGACGGCCGATTTCGCGCTTGCGGACGATGGCGTTTTCACGGTTGGACTTCGCGTGATGGGGCCCGGCGGTACATCAAGCGACACGACGACAGTGACCGTGAGCAACGTGGCCCCATCGGCGGCGATCGCTGGCACAACCGACATCTATCGCGGCGAGACCGTGACGTTCACGCTCCTCGCAACCGATCCGTCATCGCTCGACCAAGCCGACTTGTTCACATTCGAGATCGATTGGGACGGGGATGGTGGCGTGGATGAGACGTTGGCCGATGTGCCCAGCGGCACCACCGTACAGCATGCGTTCCCGGCGTTAACCGCGACCAACATCCAAGTTCGGGCCACAGACAAAGACGGCTCCACTGGGGTCTTCAGCCAAGCACCGATTACGGTCAGCCCCCACGTCCTCCGCGCCGGTGATGGAGGTAGCATCGATCTCATTTGGGGTGGTACGTCGGGAGTCGACGTAGCGTTTTTCCTTGGCAAGCCATCCGAGGCGTATATCTTTGTGCAGTTCGAAAATCAGGTGCTTGTCAATCGACTCGATCGCGTCAATTCGACGGTCACCGGAAAAGCAATCGCTCACGGATATGGTTCGGACGATCTCCTGGTGGGCGAGCTGCTCAATGCGATCCCTCTCGAGTTCTACGGCGGCGACGGGGACGACATCCTTGTTGGAGGATCGTTGGGCGACCATTTGTACGGCGATGACGGCGATGATTTACTTCTAGGCGGGACAGGCGACACTGATGGCGACGACCTGCTCTTCGGCGGATTGGGTCGCGACACGCTATTCGGCCACTACGGCGCCGACACACTCAATGGAGGGGGCGGAGAAGACTTGCTGATCAGCGATCGATTCGTATTCAGCGACGTGCCACAGGCCGTACAGCAAATCGCCAACGAGTGGAAGTCGGCACGACCGATTTCCGCACGGGTATCAAACATCCTGGGCATCACGTCCACGGGCGTGAATGGCGGCCACATCCTCGACCCCGGCGTGACGATCATCAACGACGGCGAAGAAGACACGCTCCTCGGTGGACTTGGCCTCGGCAACCTCGATTGGTTCTTCTACGCCTTCGCGCAGGATCTCCGCGGTGACGCAAATGAAATCGGCGAAGTCGAAACCGATAGCAGCCCGTAACCACGTCGGGCACTCGCATAGCCTGCTGTAACAGCCGCAGCGATTGCGAGGGCCATCGTTTCAATTCGCAAAATCCCTGGGCTGAGCGAGGTCGACTTCCGGCCGGCCTTGCTTACGGCTACAGTCTCTGCTCCGTCGAACCCGTCCTCGGGGTCAATCGCCACGACAAGGTTCTGGGTTTCTGTGCGAGAGCCTCGAGTCTTGGCTAGCGACTCGCAGGCCGCATCGTTGGGGGATGGCTCGAGTCGGAACAGGCTACCTCCACCCCAGATTTCTACGATGGGATGAGGAAACCTCGAAGCACGCTCGATGAGCGATTCGATCCGGCCGAAGAGTGTTGCTTGTCGCTTGGTGAGTTCCACAGGGGTAGCTGAATGGCTTCTGGGCGACGGTTTTAGTAGTCGAAGGCGTTCAGCATTCTACCTGTGGAAAAACTCGCTACTAACAAAAAATGCTTCGCACGAATGGGCCATGCAATTTTCTGCCTTGTAGTTACTTGCTGCCTCCGCGAATGATCGCCAAGATTCGCTCCTTCGATGCTACTGATAGTTCTGGCCAGAGATTGACGATCTCAGCGATCTCTCCCTCCAACCCTGCACTAACTGCTGCGCCCTGCGCTGCGCCCTCGCCAGAATCTTCGTTATCCCCGGTGTTTGAGCTACTAACGTGCGGACTTCTAATCCGCAGGTTGCAGGTTCGAGTCCTGCCGGGCGTGTTTTTGGGCTGCTGGAGTTTCACTCCCGCACATCCGTGCGGTCGGCAACCAATCTGTCGAAATCAAAGCAGCTCTGGCTCTCACGCTCGCTGGCCAGACGTGTCCTATGTGCTTGAGATTCTCAGCCGAAGTGCCTGGCACTATCCTCTGAGAGCTAGAATCGCGTTGCGGAACTTTCCGTAGGCTCCGCCTCCGTTACGACGCAAGATGCCGGCGACTTGCCAGCGTGAAAACTCTTTGGCTTGAATCAAGGGATTTCCAACTGCCAATGCATTGACGTACCAAGGCTGCATGTGTTTCCGGACGGCGAAACGACCAAGGCAACGCACCCCGCAACATTCCCAGGAACCGCATCGACATTCCGAAGTGAACAGGGTTTCAATGCCGGCCTGAGCAGCGGCCTCGACGTCCTGCTCGGAATAAATTCCGCCGGGCAGTGAGCCAACTGTGATTGGACACTCTAGAATCGCCTCCAACAGCTCGACACTGCGATTCCACTCGTCGCACTTATCCTGATGCGTACGGAGGTCGGGCAGACTAGGGTGGCTCTGCATGTGGGAACCGACAACGTGCCCCAGACGATGCAACTCTCGAATTCCCTCGGGGTCCAGAAATCCTCGGGTTGAGATATAGTTGGTGGCGATGAAGAAGTGCCCGACCCACTTCCTCGAAGACATCTGCTCAGCAACATGCGTCAGGGCACTCAGCCCGCCATCGTCAAATGTTAACAGGATCTCTCTGTCGCAGTTCCCACTTGCGATGACTTCGTCTACTAAGCGTGTAGCCGAGTACCCTCGCTTTGCAATCAGCGACAATTGCTGCTCGAAGTCGCTTGGGGTAATACGATAAGGGATCGAACCGGGCCAGGAGAAACCACTTACTTCGTCACTCCCGGGAGTGACCAGGTCGTGGTACATCAGCGTGCAAATCCGCAGCTTTTTGTTTGAGATGCTTTTAGAAGGAACTCCGATCCCATTGGCAGTTTTCAACATTGCCTACCCCTTTACCTTAAGAATGCTGGCCAATCTCCTAGAGCGTATTTCGAAACTTCGTATCGGATTCGATTGCCGGGAGTTGCCCCGATTGCTTCGTTGGGCTGCATCGACGAATCTTGTGGATTCGCCTGCTTCGCCCTCCTCGCCTCGGAACAACCTCCAACAATCTCGGGCACGAAACCGGTATCGAGATACGCTCTACGTACGATCAACTCCGAGTTTCGGACACACTCAATATGCCGCTCTCTTCTTCATTACGTATGATTTAACGTCTTTACAGCGTCACGCAGACGATCGCTTTTGATTTGCTCGATGACCGGTGCGAGCGAAGCTGCTAGTGCGCGATGCCCTTTCGGCGTGTAATGCGAATCCACCTTGAAGCGAAACGCACGACGTTCCGCCAATGGATGACTCCAAAGATCGGGAAGCGGGTCGTGCACATAGCAGCCCGTGTCATGGGCTAGTTCCCTGTAGCGAGCCTGGTAGTTCGAAGGATCGCTCGATTCCTCAACGAACGGCCACATCGGCACTAAAAAAATCAATACTGGGACCGAGCTCTGCTCAATCCACGACTTGAGTATCTCGCGAAGCAATAGCCAGTGCGGGTTGTCGGGCGAGTCGTAGTCTGGCACCGGCTGAAACCTGGTGACCTTTTGCATCAAGTCGCGCATGCCGATTTTTTTCACGACGTTCCGAAGCGCTGCATAGGGAACTCCCCAATCGACATGCTTGGCATCCTCTGGAGACATCGTCTCTTTCGTCATGGGGGCCTTCGCAACGGGGACATGATGCAGCGTCAACTCCCCGCTCTCGAGCGAATAGTAGGGTTTGGCGTAGATCTTGCTCTCGCCGTGCTCGCCCGCAAACGATGCAAATCGGTTCGCCACGCGACCGATGTTCTCAACATGCAGGCCGACGATGACCAGATCATGATCGACGTTGGCACAGTCTTGATAGGCCAGGTAATGCTGATCCGTTCCCGTGCCTGGAAGGCCATAGTTGTAAACCTCCAGGTCGGGTACTAATGTCTCGAGCACGTCGCTGTAACGATTGGCATTCGAGTTCCCATCGCCTGCGGTTTGCGAATCCCCGAACAGAATTGCGCGGAATGTGCCAGGCTCTCGCACTTTGACGAACTCGCGGCTCGAGCGGAACCCGGCCGCATTGGTCTGCAGCAAATAACCACCGGTTTCCCATGTCATCCGCGTCTTGACGCTGGGCATCAGTGTAAAACCGATGCGGGGATGGTACTTTGAAAGCGATTTCCACATATGGGTGCCTAGTCAAATCTCAAGAAATGGCATCTTTATTTGGCTTAATGCCGTATTGCTTCGCCAATCGAGCACGGCGTTCGACGACCAACGCGTAATGTTCCGCCGGCCAGTCCTTGTAGTAATTTGTTTTGGCCAAGGCTTCGGCGCCGGCCAGCACGCCGTCGAGACTGTTCGCGATCACGATGAAGTAAGGATCCTTCGGGTTGCTTCCGGGATACCGACTGCTTGTTGACTTGGCGACCCCGGTATTCAAGAACACATTGTTAGAGATGTATTCCATGTTGAGCCCTTCGACGTAGTCGCTTAAGCCCCAGGCATGCCGGGTCTTTGGCGGGAATGCCATCACCAGCGTGGTGAGCTTTTCGATGTCACGTACACGCTCTGCCCCGGCCCGAATAAAGTCTCGAACGTTTCCAGACTGCCAGACCAAGACGTCCACGGTCTTGTTTACCACGGCCTTTTGGGCAAACGGGCAAGGCGCAAACTTCATGCCATAGAATTCATTCTTGGCCGTGACGAAATCGTGAATCCAATTCCACAGATCTTGTTCGATCTCTTGATGCACCGAATCGACGACGCTCATGGTTCCCTCGTATTTCGCTCACATCGACGGTAAAGTTTTAGTTTGTATTCCTCAGTCATTTCCTTTGTGGTAGGTATCTCCCTTTGCAAGGCGGCACCACCACCCCTTAGAACATCGTGTAGCACAGAATGCTGACGCTTCCGTCGTCCGCCAGTGCAGCCTCACGAAGTGAGGCTGCGATCTCTTTCATTCGCGGAATCATCTCGGCCAATTCCGCCTCTCCCTGGGCCAACCAGTATGCGGACATGGCGTCCAGCAAGTCCTCTGGCGTTCCGCCGGAGAATTCAAAGTCTGCTGGGGACATCTCGGCCACCAGCGGCTCGTCAAAATAACTTGAGCCGCTCCCATCGCCCACCGTTGGAAAATAGTCTGCGCGGCCGCCCTCGTTTCGGGCCATGGTGAGCGGTGCCACCATTTCGTCGAAGAGCGCGCCGGCTAATCTCCTGGCGCGATCTGTTTCGGTTTCAGTCAAGCTCATATTCGTCCTTCCACGAATCGTCTTCTGGCAGTGCAGGCTGTTCTTGTTTCCACAACAAGCGGTCTTCCAGTACCAGAAGGTCCATTTCTGTCCGCATGAAGCAGCGGTATGCATCGTGTGGAGTGCAAACGATTGGCTCGCCTCGTACGTTAAAGCTGGTATTTACCAGCACGGGGCAGCCCGTCTGCTCGTCGAAGGCCGTGAGAATGCGGCGAAACTCCGGGTGGCCATCGGCTGATACCGTTTGAATGCGAGCGCTGTAATCAACGTGCGTTACCGCAGGCAGATCGCTACGTGGCCGGTTGATGATCGAAAGCATGTCATCCCCGTCATCTTCGCGATGCGACATTGCGAGGCGTCGCTCCTCTTTCACAGGGGCGACCAACAACATATAAGGGCTTTCACCATCCAGTTCAAAGCAATCCGCAGCTCTTTCGGCAAGCACCGCCGGGGCGAACGGTCGAAAACTCTCACGGAACTTGATCTTCAAGTTCAGTTGCGATTGCATTTCGGGCTGGCGGGGATCACCAAGGATCGAGCGCGAACCCAATGCTCTTGGACCGAACTCCATGCGCCCGTTGAACAGGCCCACGACCTTGCCGTTCGCCAGCGCGGCGGCCACCTGATTGGCTCGCTCTTGGTCGTCCTCGACAATGTGGTGCGGTGCCTCTTGCCGATCTAGAAATGCAGCGATCTCTTGTGTTGTGAATCCGGGACCAAGGTAACTTCCCTGCAACGAGTCTTGTGACCCGTTTTTAACACGAGGCGTCTCGAGCACTTGATGCGAGATCAACAAAGCCGCGCCCAGCGCGCCGCCGGAATCGCTGGCAGCCGGTTGAACGAAGAGCCCATCAAGTCCGGATTCTCGGCGGACACGACCGTTGGCCACGCAGTTCAAAGCGACTCCGCCGGCCATCACCAGATTCTTCGAGCCGGTCAAGCGACAGGCCTCGGCAACAAGCTTTAGTACGATCTCTTCGGTGACCAATTGTACGGAAGCCGCGAGGTCCATTTCCCGCCTGGTGATTGGGGTCTCCGGCTTACGCGCCGGACCTCCCAAAAGCTTGTCGAAGCGAGCGTTGGTCATCATCCCTTCATCGAGAAAGCCGAAGTAGCTTGTATCCAAGCGAAACGACCCATCTTCTTGGACGTCAATGAGGTTTTCGCGAATGATGTCGGCAAAACGTGGTTGCCCGTAGGGTGCTAACCCCATCAGCTTGTATTCGCCCGAATTCACCTTGAATCCGCAGTAATAGGTGAACGCGCTATACAGCAACCCCAAAGAATGTGGGTAGCGGATTTCTTTGAGAAGCTTGATCTGGTTGCCATGACCATGCCCGAGCGTGCATGTGGCCCATTCGCCGACGCCGTCGATCGTTAAGATTGCCGCCTCTTCGTATGGCGACGGGTAAAAACAACTCGCGGCATGGGCCAGGTGATGATTCGCAACCAAGAGTCGCGGCTGTTCACCCAGGACATCTTCGACGTCCTCCATCAAACGTGCTTTGGCCCCTAAGAAGCTAAAACAAGCCTCGATAAATTGATCGCGCCCTCGTGGGGCAACCGAGACTGCGTTCTTGGTGATACGATCGAAAGTGAGCAGAGGGCTGTCGTAAAACGCGACCGCCGCAAGCTCAGATGGTTCGATGAACGCCTCGCCGAGACAATAATTGATCGCACGCGCTGGAAAGCGCGGATCATGCTTCTTGCGAGAGAAACGTTCTTCTTGTGCCGCCGCGATGATTTCGCCATCACGCACAATAACGGCAGCTGCGTCATGGTAGTACGCAGAAATCCCAAGGACGTACGAGTTCAACCTACAGCCCCTTAAACAGATGCAATATGCAACCCTCCGGTTTTTCTGAAACCGTGCCTTCGCGTGTTAGGCTACATGCTCGTTAAGTTCGGTTCAAGAAATTTATTCTGAAATGTCTTCGAAGCGTTTTGATCACCAAACGTTTTTGACCATTAGAAAAGGTGGTCAACTCCAAGGGGGTAATCGATTGTCTAGATTCCGTCAGGGAGAAGTAAGAAGCACACGACTATGAACAGACCGATCACTCTCGCGAATCAAGAAAAGACTGCACTTGGTTCGCGACCGTTGAACCTACAACGGACTCTGAGCATTGGGGAAAGTACGGTGACGCCTATCTCGTTTTTCGGTGGTTCGCACGTATCCAGGCCCGTCGAGATTCCCACGCCGATCAGGGGTAGAATAGGGGTTTTCGATTCGCGAACCCCTAAGTTTGTGTTTGAAACAATGGACTACCTACGACATTCATTTCCGGTATTGAGCGCGAGTTCGGCGGATCGTGACCAACAGACAACGCAGGGCATTTGGTAACAAGGGAATCCTGAAGAGCCCTGAGGATGGGGAATTTTTTGGCCGCGAGAAATACCGGAAAGTCGATGGCGGGGTCGTCTGACACAATCTCCACCGAAGGTCATAACGTGCCCAGCGACAGATCGTGTGGCAGTCGACCGATCCTGTTCGCCTTACTGCTTGTCGTCGCCGTTTTGATCACGTTCGGGCAGATTCTCTCCCACGAATTCGTGGAATACGATGACGACATCAATATCTATCGTAACCCGGCTTTTCGACCGTTAACGCTCGCTGGCGTCGTGAGTTTCTGGCAGGCGCCGTACGAAGCGCTCTACATCCCGGTGGCTTACACGTTCTTTGCCGCAGAGGTCTTGATTTCCCCTCAGGTGTCTGTTGATGCGGCAGGGCGATGGCTTAGTCCGACGGTCTTTCACGCTGGAAGTCTGGTCTTGCACTGTGTGTGTGTACTTCTAGTGTTCGTGCTGCTGAAGCGTTTCATTGTGAACGATCTTGCGGCGTGCTTCGGAAGTTTGCTCTTCGCGCTGCACCCGCTGCAAGTCGAGTCGGTAGCGTGGATCAGCGAGACACGGGGCTTGTTGAGTACGGCATTTGGGCTGTCGGCACTGTGGTTCTATTTTCGCTTCGGCGATGCTCTTCAAAACAATCAGGACACCCAACGTTCCGTCTCCCGCGGGGTGGCGAACTATGGTTTGGCAACCGCCTTGTTTGCGCTAGCGTTGCTCTCCAAACCTTCGGCCGTCGCGGTTGCGTTGGTGGCCGTGGTACTTGATATCGGCCTCTTACGCAGATCCTGGCGAATTTCAGTCGCTGCGCTTGCACCATGGTTCGCTCTGGCCCTGGTCATCATTTTGGTCAGCAAAGACCAGCAGCCCGGTGTGGCTACGCCGGACACCACGATCGTACAACGCGTTTTGATATCGGGTGACTCGCTGCTGTTCTACGGTACCAAGCTGCTCGCGCCGCTCAACCTTGCACCGATCTACGATCGTCCGCTGGATGAACTATTGGAAACCAAGACGCTGGGCTGGAGCTGGCTGGCTATCCCGGTGCTGATGGGAATGCTGTCCGTCCCTCCAGGACGCCGGATGGGATTCGTGTGCCTGGGAGTATTTGTGGCGGCTCTCGTTCCGGTGTTGGGCCTGGTACCGTACGACTACCAGCGGCTTTCAACAGTGGCCGATCGTTATGTTTACCTGGCGATGCTGGGCCCATCATTGGCAGTGGCCGCGGCGCTGGCAAAGTTGTCGCCTCGCGTGATGATCGTAGTTGCAACTCCCGTCGCGTTGGCGCTTGCCTGGTTGAGTTATCAGCAAACAGCCCACTGGGAAAGCGACGCCACGCTCTTTCAGTACGCGTTGGCAAATAATCCGAACAGCGCCGAAGTTCATAGCAGCCTCGGCAATCTGGCGTATCGCGAGGATGACCTGGCCGGTGCGGAGTCACACTACCGTCAGGCATTGAACATCCGGCCGAGGCATGTGTTCGCCAATCGCAACCTGGGACTGGTACTCTCGCGAAACGGCCTTTGGGAAGCTGCCCTGCGACACTTTCAAGTGGCCATCGACGAACGGCCCGACTTCGCGGATGGCTACCGGAGCGTGGGCCACGCCTTGCTTCAAACGGAACAACTGGATGCCGCGGCGGAGGCCTTCCGAAAAGCGATCCGCATTACGCCGAATTACAAGGCCATTTACGAAGAACTGGGCGTGACTTTGCTGAGGCTCGGTCAGGTTCGCGAAGCCGAAACTCACTATAGAGAGACCCTTGCCCGATTTCCCGATTGGGCACATGCCCATGCGAATTTGGCGGTGGCCCTCGCTCAACAGGGGGAGTATGCCGAGGCTGCCAATCACGCTCGAAGAGCCATCGAACTCGACCCGACGATGTCCGATGCCCGTGATACGCTGCAAAAGGTGCAGAAACTATTGCGAGGACAGCAAACTTCACCCCCCACCTCGTAGCAGGCATTTCAGCTTAGAATCAAGGTTTTGCGGATGAACTGGTGTAGGGAGTTCAAAGCCGATGAACTGGTGCGACCGAACGATTTGTCTGGCTGTTGTTCTCGCATGCGGGCTGCCTCTGTTTGGGCGACACACGGTAGCTGCAGAAGAACTGCCTAACATCGTCTACATCCTCTGCGACGATTTGGGGTATGGCGATGTGCACTGCCTGGCGCCGGGAACATGCAAGATTGCGACACCGGCTGCGGACCGGCTTGCCGCGCAGGGAATAATCTTTACCGACGCTCACTCCGGGTCGTCGGTCTGCACCCCAACTCGCTATGGCTTGATGACTGGACGCTACAGTTGGAGAACGCGTCTGCAACATGGTGTGGTCACCGGGTTCGCCCCCAGTTTGATCGCTGCCGGGCGTCCGACTGTTGCCGGTTTTCTTCAGCAGGCCGGCTATCACACGGCGGTGATCGGCAAGTGGCATCTCGATTTCGAATACCTGGACCCAGTCAACAAGAAACCGTACAAGCAGAAGGATCACAAGACGCCTCCAATCGGGGCCAACATTCCCGATGGCCCGATCCATCGCGGGTTCGACTACTTTCACGGCTTTCATCACGCCCGGAATATGCGGGCCGTCATCGAAGACGATACGGTCATCGAGCACGACGACGTGCAGCACATGCTACCCCGGCTTGGCGACAAGGCGGTTGCATACATTGATGGCCGTTGGGGTAAGCCGGGGCCGTTTTTCCTTTACTTGCCACTTTGTTCACCGCATACGCCCATTGTTCCTTCGCCCGAGTGGCAAGGCAAAAGCTCACTTGGAGATTATGGCGACTACGTGATGCAGACCGATGCCGTGCTGGGCATGGTCTGCGATGCGTTGGAACGAAACGAACTCGCAAACAACTCGCTGGTCATCTTCACCAGCGATAATGGCTGCTCAAAGGCAGCCGGCATTGAGCAACTCGCCGCGCAAGGGCATTTTGTCAGCGCTCACCTTCGTGGTTCCAAGGCAGACATCTGGGACGGTGGGCACCGAGTACCGTTCATGGTTCGCTGGCCTGGGAAAGTCGCAGCCGGATCGAGCTGCGACCAGGCAATCTGTCTCAACGATTTCTTCGCCACCGCCGCTGAGATCGTTGGCCGGCCGGTTCCCGCGAATTGCTGCGAAGATAGTGTTAGCTTTTTACCTGCGTTGATTGGTAAGGCGATCACTTCAACGCGCCATGGGATCGTTCACCATTCCATCAGCGGGCACTTCGCCTATCGTCAGGGAGATTGGAAGTTGGTGCTGGCCCGGGGCTCGGGAGGATGGTCGTCACCGAAAGAGAACGAAGCTCCCAGTGTTGCCCCAAGAGGGCAACTCTACGACTTGTCAATCGACCCGGGCGAGCAGGAAAACCTGTTTCTCACCCGGCCACAGGTCGTTCAACACTTGCTCGAACTCCTTCGTTCAGACATCGAACGAGGACGGAGCACCGTCGGGCCTCCATCCCGAAACGACGTCGAGAAGATCATCCTTTGGAAGAGCGACACCAGGCGGTGAGTCTTGGCCGAGCAAGCCAAGCCACACGCTTCTTACGATATTTTTGTCGCAAATCGGGTCCCAGATCTGCATAAACTGGCTCGAATCCCCCAAAAAAGCCCTGAACTCCCGTGTGCAGACTGCCCATGGCTGCTACTTTCGTAGTTTCAGACTTTCTCCGTTATCCAGCCGGATTCAGGATCCTGAGAAGAGCTTTTCCATGGGTGCCGTACCTTCTCCTACCACTCTCAGGTGCGTTTTCGCATTCACGATTGCCCTGTTGATTTTTCCTAGCGAGATACTGCGCGCCGGTGAAGACAGTGATTTCAACTATCTGGTCGGGCGTAGTAAGACCGACGTGACCGGACCCATGCTGGGCGTCCAGATGTTCGGCTTCGTACGGGCCGATCAAATCACCGAGGGGATCCATCTGCGACAATACTGTCGCACGTTCATCATGGTCGATCCCGTGACTGAGCATCGGTTGGCCATGTCGATTGTCGACATGGGAAGCGTAACGTACGAAATGTGGCACGAAGTGCTCGATCGACTGCACGCGAACTTCGGTGATCTGTATGGTCGAGAGAACTTCGTGCTCAGTGCCACGCACACGCACTCCGGTCCCTCGGGCTATTGGCACTACACGGCCAACACACCGGTTGGATCTCCTTTCTACGGCGAGTACTTTGAGGCGATCGTCGCGTCGATTACCGATTCCGTTATCGATGCACACGAGGACCTCCGCCCGGCCAATATATTCGTGGCCCATGGAATGGTGGAGAACGCATCCATTCAGCGATCGAAGATCGCTTACATGAACAACCCGGCAGAGGAGCGAGGACGCTATTCCGACAACATCGATCGAGAGATGATCCTGTTGAAGTTCGTAGATGCGAATGGTCCGATCGGCACGCTCAACTTCTTCGCCGTACATCCCACGACGATGACGTACTACAACCGGCTCATCTCGGGCGACAACAAAGGATATGCCGCCTGGGGATTCGAAAAGCAGCATGCTCCTTCTCAGCCGCAAGGTGAAGAATTCGTGGCCGCCTTCGCGCAGAGCAACTGTGGCGATGTGACGGGGAATCTAAACCTCGATAATACCGGCCCAGGCGAAGACGATGTCGAGACCACGCAGATCATCGGGCAGCGGCAACTCGATGAAGCCCTGAGACTATTTAACGCGGCGGAAGAACGTCTCGCGGGCCCCATCGTCTACCGCCAACAGTTTGTCGATTTCTCGAACCTTGTCGTGGACGACGAGTACACGCACGCCGGCACTCGATCCACGGCAGCGGCTGCCTACGGCTATTCATTTGCTGCCGGTTCTACAGAAGACGGGGGCGGGCATCGGTTGTTTCGAGAAGGGATGACGCGATCGAGCCGGCTGTTCGACAACATCGCCAGAAACCTGGTGCACGCCGAACCGTTGAGCAACGAGATTCGCGCCGCCCATCGTCCCAAGGCGATTCTATTCGCCCCGGGCGAAATGGACCCGCCTGGATATGGTCAGGCGTTGTCTTTGGGCATCGCGCGTTTGGGTCAGTTGGCCTTCGTGTTTGGTCCCGCCGAATTCACCACAATGACGGGGCGCCGCATCCGCGAGAAGGTGGCAGAGAACCTCAGTTTGCCGCCCTCTGATGTAGTGATCGCAGGCTTCTCCAACGGCTACTCGGGCTACGTCACCACCATGGAGGAATACTTGAAGCAACAATACGAGGGTGGACACACGCTGTTTGGCCCCTGGACCGAATCTGGCTATCGACAGCAATACGCGCGGATGGCCACTGCCCTTGCACAGGGGTCCCCCGTGGATTCCGGCCCGACTCCGCGTGATGTGCGAGGTGAAGCGAAGAGTATGCCGCTTGTTACCGCGCATGACGCACCGCCGGAAGACGCGAAATTTGGCGACGTCGTTCGAGATGCCAACGACACTTACCATCGCGGGGACGGTGTGCAGGTGGTCTTTTGGACGGGAAATCCATTGCACCACTTTCCAAATGGCGACAATGCCTTCACGATCGAATCTCAGCAGGACGGACAATGGCTGCTCTTCGAGGACGACGGGGGATGGACCACGAAATGCCGTTGGAAACAGCCATCGGAAGAGGCCATCGTCAACAACGGCGTTTCATTCGCCCAGCAGGAGAGCAACGTTCCCGGGAAAATCGCCGCCTCGCAAACAGCAAGTCAGAAGGCTCACCAGATGTGGGCCGAATGGAAAATTCCCTCGAATGCCCCACCAGGCACCTATCGCTTGGTGCACCACGGTGCTTTCAAACCATCGGACACCGATCCCGTCGAGACCTTCGACGCCTACTCAAAACCATTTCAGGTCGAGTGAGCACTTCCCTTTCGATGCCCCTAAACTCTGTCGAGGCACCTAAACACTCGAACTTAGAGCAACGGGGCCAAAAGTTGTGCAACGCCTTGCAGAACACGCTCCCCGCTACCGCGATGGCTCCACTCTTCCGCGGTTAGACGTCGGCTGTTTCGGATGTACTCGTCTTGTTGCTCGCGAAGAGGAACGGTCACCTCGGAACCATACAGAATCAGACTCAGCTCGAAGTTGATTTCAAATGACCGTGAATCGAAGTTACTGGTTCCAAACAATGCGGCCGAGTCGTCGACCGTCAGGGTCTTCGCGTGCAACAATCCGGTTGTGTAGTGGAAAATGTTAATCCCGGCATCGAGCAGTTCTTCGTAATACGAACCGGCCACCGCGTCGAGTAGTACTTTGTCTCCCTTTTCCGGCACCACCAGATCGACCCGCACTCCCCGTAGCACGGCGAGTTGCAGCCCCTGCACAAGTGCGTCGTCGGGAACAAAATAAGGCGTGGTGATCACGATCCGCTCTTGTGCCGCGTGGATGGCCACCAGTGCCATCCGCTGGTAATTGGCTGTTTTGTAAATCGGGCCACTCGGCAACGCCTGAATCGGGATGTTGCCACACCGTTGCGGATCGGGAAACAGGGCATCTTCGTCGAGCATCACATTCGCTTCATAAAACCAATCGGAAGCGAAGACCGCCTGCAATTCGAGCACGACCGGCCCGCAGATTCGCGCCGAGAGGTCATGCCACTGGAGATGTTTATGACCGTACGAGGGATCGACAATGTTGTGTGAGCCGGTGTAGGCGACACGACCGTCGATGATGGCCAGCTTACGATGGTTGCGAAGATCGATTCTTGAAACACCGCTGCGAAAGAACCCCAACGGCAGCATGTTATGCAACCGAACGCCGTTGCGAGCCATCTCAGGCCCCAGGCGCCGGAATAGCTTTCGCGATCCGGCGGCATCCGCCAACACGCGGCAAGTTACCCCGCGTTTGGTAGCCTGGGCTAAAGCATCCGCGACGCGGCGACCAATCTCGTCATCCACAAAGATAAAGTACAGCAAGTGCACGTGGTGCTGTGCCGCGTCGATGTCGTCCACAAGACGATCGATAAATCCGTTGGTATCGGGCAAGTATTCGAAGGAATTCCCGCCCAGGATCGGCATGTCGCACAGTTTCTCGGCGATCTGTGCAGCAACCGCCCCGCCTTCAGGCAACTCCGGGGTCACCATATGCGGATGATCGTCGAATCGCTCGCCGATGACACGCATTCGCTCTCGCCACTGGGCGAGCTGCTTGAGTCGTCGGTTTGCCAACCACACTTCGCCGAACAACAGGTAGAGGATCATCCCCGGCCACGGAAGAAAGAAGATGACCATAAGCCACGACATCGCCGATGGGCCGTGTTTCCGCCGAATCACTACGAGCAACATCACCACGCGAATGATCCACTCGCTGGCCAGGTAAATTTCGGCGACCGACATCGAAGGGCGGGACTTTCCGTGTCAGAGTGATCGAGAATATTTAGTAGCGTGATAACGCATGGAAAGCTGAGTGTGGTGTCCTTGGTGGAGATTCTTCCCAAGCGAATAAGCAACTTTTTATGCAAACCACCTCCGTCTGTCCAATAACAGCGAATTGTTCCACATTCGAGTGACTATATAACAACCGCGGCGAGCCTTGAACGTGGCTCGCCGCGGTTGTTCGCTATTTCAAGAACGTTGGAGCAGGGTGCCTGTCACTCGTTGGTTTCCTCTTCTTCAACTTCTTCCAAATAACCTTCTAGTTGCTGTTCGAGCTTTTCGAGGCGATCGGTCAACCGTTCCAAACGGCGTTGGCTCATCTTCTCCGCCTGTTCGACGGCTCGCATGACCTGCTCTTCGATCCGACCTAATAACGGCGATGCAATCTCGCCCGGCTCAACAGTGCCTAGCTGTTCCAAGGAGGGCAATCCCTCTGGAAGTTGCACGTTCGGCAGTCGGCCTAAAGAACGCTGGACCAGAGAACGAATGTCGCTGGGCAATTCACCCAAATCTTCTTCGGTCAGTTCCCAGGTCTCGTCATCTCGGGTCACCGTAATCGTGGCGGGCAATGCGCCCTCACGGGTGATCGTGATCGACATGTTCTCGGGCAATTCGAGACGACCGGCCAATTCCCCCATGATGGCCCCGGGACGAGGTAGATCGAACCTTAGGGTTTCGCCATCTTCCACAAACTGCTGTAGCAGTTCTTCTCCCTGCTCCATGAGTCGTGCCGGCAAATCAGTGGGACGTTCCGCAGGCTCGACGTCCACGGACATTGGCTCGCTCGCACGCAGCAATTCGAGTTGGATAGTGTCTTCCTCTTCCACGGCAAGCGCGATCGCGTTGACCAAATCGGGAACACCCGTGAGCACCGTACTGCCGGCCTCAATCAGCACATCGTGCAACTCCATGCCGGCTTCCGCTGCAGGGCTCTCTGGCGCCACGGCAATCACCACAAGGCCACGATCTTCAGGAATTTGCAATTGCGAACGCAATGCGGGACTGGCCGGTCGACACGTCACCCCCAACCAGTGAGAGCTGGGGCTTTGTACTCGATTTACCGTGTCAATCAGATACTCGCGGATCTCACCCGCCGTGTCACTTTGCAGCGCCTGCTCAATTGCACTTTGAATTTGTCCTACGGGATCAGACGGCTCGTCGTCAGCATGAACCCACGCCCCCGTCATCAACACCATGGTGGCTACACTCGCTCGAACACACCGTTCTTTCCACGTCTGAGTTTGCATCACTTGATCTCCCCTCGCTCTGGTAAGTCAGGACCTCGTTCATTTGAAGATTGAAGAGGCCGTACTATTGATAGGAATTTACTCCCACGTACCGTAGTTCGACGTGATCGACCGGGACGATACCTTGCCGACCATCTCGCAACCGTACGGGAAGCAACTCTCGTACAACATTCACCTGGTGTCCTAATTGTTCAAATTGTTCGACCACCCCCTCCGACAGCGCCGAAGGTTGGTTGTAGAGCCATTGCAAGTCGATCTCTTCGCCCTCGGCCATGGGCCACTCAACGCCACCTCCATCCTCCGCGTCGTTCAAGGCCAGCGCTACATTGCGCCACACGGGCGCTTGTTCCACGGGGCTCTCGTGCAGCGGAACTTCGTCCTTCGCGGTCTCTTGCTCTTCGACGAATGGCGGATTCTGTGCCGGGACCGGATCGCGAGGCTGTTCCACCGCCGGTTGTGAATCAACGATTTGCGGCGGTGACGTCTGGTTCAGTTGCGCGGAACCACGAAAAACGAACCCCAGGCCAAACGCCACCAGCATGCTGGCGGCCAGCGTGAGCAGTCCGCCCATGCTTCGCCATTCGGACTTCGAGCGTGCACCCGAGCGAGCCCGCACTTGCGTGGTCGACTCGTCCGTCGCATCGCTCGTGGGGACGGTGGGCAGAACTTCCTTGAATGCTTGCGATTCCAGAAACGTCAAAGCGCACTGTCGCCAAGCGTTTGGGGTTGTGTCCATGCTCTCCAACAGCGCTCGACGTTGATCCTCGGTCAGTTCACCATCGACGAGCTGGTCGATTAAACGTTGCGTGTCGCCATCTGCCGGGTTGTGAAAGTCGTTCATTTGCCCACCTCAATCATGTCGAACGTCGTTAGCCGCTCTCGCATTCGTTGCCTTGCCCGATGGAGACGGGCCTCCACGGCGCTGGTGCTGATGCCCAGGTGTTCGGCGATTTCGCGATACGACCAATCCTCTGTGTATTTCAGCAGTAACAGCTCTTTGTCGCGTGGGGCAAGTTCTTCCAAGGCCTGCCGAATCGTTTTGCGGCGTTCGTCCGAAAGTAACCACTCCAAAGGATCCGGGTCGGGGTCCACCTCGACGAAGTACGTCCGCTCGCGATAGCGACCAATCAACTTGCGTTTTCGTCCTTGCCCCCGCCGATACAGAAGCGATCGCAGCACTGCCAGTCGATACAACCACGGACGCACTTTGCTGGCATCGGTAAGGGGCCGCTTTTGTTCCACTGCTGCCAGAGCCACCTCCTGCATCACATCGTCGATGGCCTGCCGCTCGCCCACGCGTGCGTAGACCACGGTGCGAAGCCAACGATCGTGTTGCTTCAACTCCGCGTTCCAGTCGATCTCCGGCGTCTCGGTCAATTCCATCTGTGCTTGCTCTAGCTCGTCCGTCACCTGTTGTGGATATAGTTACCGCAGCCACAATCTTTCTTGCGAAAAAAATGACCTGCAACTGCCCCGCAAAGCAAAACGAAGCCCTCCGGCGGCTGTAAAGTCTTGCCTGGAAAACACTTGCCCCTTGCGATTGAATTCAGCCCATTTAAAATCTGAAGCAAGAATTAGAGGCACGTCCTCGCTGGGGAGCGGACTTTGAGCCTCTCTCTCATCTTGTTCACTTACCTCAATTTCGGGAACAGCTTCGAATGCCATCTGCCAAACAACAAATGTGGCTCCTGAAATCCGAGCCGTCTTGTTTCTCGATCGAAGATCTGGCCAAGAGCCCTCGCCAAACGACCTGCTGGGACGGGGTAAGGAACTATCAGGCCAGAAACTTTATGCGAGACGACATGAAAGAAGGCGATCGGGTGCTGTTCTACCATTCGAATGCCAAGCCGCCAGCGATCGTCGGCACCGCCGTGGTGGTTCGCGAAGCGTATCCCGATCACACGGCTTGGGATAAGAAGGATCAGCATTACGACCCCAAGGCATCGCCCGAGAACCCGATCTGGCAAATGGTTGATATCCAGCTCGATTCGATTTTCGCCGAACCGCTCCCGTTGGAGTCCTTGCGAGAAGTCTCCGCGCTCAAACACATGGAGCTGCTGCGGAAGGGATCTCGACTTTCCGTACAACCGGTCCGGCCCAAAGAATTCAACGCAGTATTGCGGCTTGCGGAAAAGACCGACACCGTACGAGCCGGAAGCGACAGAACAAGAGTCGTTCGGCGGAAGTAATCGAGGCTGCACGCCCTCACTCGCAACGAACAGTTAGGCGGAATCAACTGTGAATCCATCATCGCTTCAGACACGATCGGCACTGGACTGGATCGACGATGAACTCGCCGAACTCGATGCCGCGCAATTGTTGCGCCGTATGCAAATCACCGAACGAGTCGGACCGGGATGTTGCCACGTTGAAGGGCGAAAGCTGATCGACTTCGGTTCGAACGACTACCTGGGGTTGGCTACGGACCCCCGGGTACTGAACGCAGCCCGGGCGGAATTGAACGCGTGGGGCTCGGTCGCCAGCCCATTGCTCGGAGGACATACGCCCGCGCACCAGTCACTCGCCGAGCGTTTGGCCGCCTTTGAAGGCACCGAGTCGGCCTTGGTGTTTTCCTCCGGCTATGCGGCGAATGTAGGAACCATCACCGCCCTCGTCTCGAAGGGGGACGTCGTCTACAGCGATCGCCTGAACCACGCCAGTATCATCGACGGCTGTCGGCTATCACGTGCAACCATCCGCAGGTATCCACACCGGGACGTTTCGGCGTTGGCCGAAATGATGGTCGCGGACACACAGTTCGAACGACGGCTGATCGTTACGGATAGCCTGTTCAGCATGGACGGCAACTCGGCTCCCCTGGCCGAACTGTCCGAGTTAGCGGAACAGTTTGGTGCGATGTTGATGGTCGACGAAGCACATGCCACTGGAGTGTTCGGTTCCACAGGACGAGGATTATGCGAAGCGTTTGGCGTTGACGATCGAGTTCACGTTCGTGTGGGAACCCTCAGCAAAGCCCTCGGTTCGGTGGGTGGTTTCGTTTGCGGCAACCACTCGCTTACGCAATGGCTACTCAATCGTGCTCGACCATACATCTTTTCCACGGCCCATCCCGCGGCTGCATGCGAGGCGGCTGCCGAGGCACTTTCCATCGTCGAGGCAGAACCACAACGAGGCAGCGAACTTCAACAGCGCGCCGCAATGGTTCGCAACCAACTTCAACGCCAGGGTTGGAACCTCGGCCCATCGACAAGCCAAATCATCCCGATCATGGTGGGCGATGCCGACAAGGCTCTTAAGCTTGCCGGCAGTTTGCGCGAGGCAGGTTACTACGTTCCGGCGATTCGCCAACCTTCGGTCCCTGTGGGACAATCACGGCTGAGACTCTCCCTGAGCTGGGGTCATTCCGAGGAGATGATCGACGGACTCGTCGAGGCGTTTCTGCAAGTCGTTTAATCGGTATTTCAGCGAAGACAAACGCAGCGCAAACCGGTCGCTTTCATCCAGTCTGCGAACATTGCTTTGCCTTGCTTGTTCGGCGGGCGTAGGATGATGGCAACGCACTCTTTCTCCCAACCGGAGCCTTTCGAACATGACCGATCATGATGGCGACATCGTGGTTTTAACCACGACCCTGACCGAAGCTGAGGCTGCGATCATTGCGGCGGCATTGGAAGAAGAGGGAATCCAAACAATCGCCGATGGTGGATTCGTATCGGGATTCAAAGCCGAAGCCCCCGGTCAGGTGCGAGTGATTGTGCGACAAGAAGACGCAGAGCTGGCTCGCAAAGTGCTCAAGAGTATTCGGGAACATCGAGATGATGTCGACTGGTCCAAAGTCGACGTGGGCGAGCCTGAGCCGGAGTAACGAACGGCGACTAAGATACCAGTCGCACGATGTTGCCCGTGGCGGCCGACCGATAGGCAGCCGTCAAAATTTGCGTTGTTTGGGCGGCTTCAATTGCCGAAAGCTCGCTTGCCTTGGCTGATTCGATGCAATCGAGAAAGTAGCTCACGTCCGCGGCCGTTACGCTACTGGGCTGCACAGTCCAGACATCTTTCGGGGCAGCGGCAAAAGGGCTGTCCGCAGGGGTGACCCACATGCCCATGGGATCTTCCGGATTTAGCTTCGGCGGCGACCAATTCGTCTCCGCCGACCACATCTCCACCCGGGGGCGAGACAGGTCGATCACGGCTGCCCCTTCCGTACCGATTAAGTGAGTGCGATTCAGACCAAACCCCGGATGGGAAGTCCAGCCGGTGCGACCGACCGATACCGACGCGGTAAGACCATCGTCCAACTGCATGAGCACCTGACCGAAGTCCTCCATATCGTTGCGTTGATGTTCCGCGAAGAAATAATTGCCCGTGGTGGCGAACACCCGGGTCGCTTGTTGTCGCGTTAGCCACGTGAGCATGGCCAGGGGGTACACCCCGATGTTGGTCAACTCGCGCTTCGAGTCGGGAAGTTCGAAGACTTCCGGTTTGGCCGTCTCTTCACGCACGTCGCCCAACGCTGCCGTCCCGTTTGTGCCTTTGGCGAACGTGAGATCGAAGTGGGCCGCGATCAGTGTGCCCAGCCGTCCGGAGTCCAGCACCTGGCGCAGGTTCATGGCCAGCGGGGAACGCACGAAGCTGAACATGTGGCTTACCACACTGGCACCGTCTACGGCCTCGACGATTGCCGCCGCGTCGTCGACAGAACTGGCCAGGGGTTTGTCGAGATACAAATGCTTCCCCGCCTGGGCCGCCTTCAGAATAATTTTGCCTCGCCGAGCCGGTTCGGCGCAGATGCTCACGATGTGCACGTCTTCTCTGGCGAGCGCCTCCTCCAGATCATCCAGGAGCGGAATGGATAGCTCGGCCGCATATCGGGCATTATGCTCACGTCGGCGGGGAGAGATGTCGTGTTCGTCCACCAACCCAATCAATTTGCATCTCGAATCGGCGGCCAACGCCGGAGCATACATCGGTTGGTGCGTGTAGTGGCCTGCAATCAACAACACGCCATAAGGAGTTGCGTGCGGTTTGAGGCGATGCGAGTTCGTGCTTTTGCGATCCAATAGCACTTTCCTCGAGATCGATTCGGCTGCGGGTCGCGAACCGTCGGCCGTCACGACGACGCCTTGCTCGCAGGAGAGGATGGCGGCATTCAGCAGGGCTTTGGACGATTGGGAGTTTCGCGGTGCAGGTGGATTGGCGTTGTCGATGAGCAGGGGTTCGCTGCCTTCGCTCGACAGCACCCCGCGATTGCCAACCACCACAGCCTCTAAAATGGGTGGCCCCGCACCACATGACCCCACCGTGACCAATGCCGTTGCTCCCGACTTGAATCGCACCAGCGAAGTTAGTTCACCGCGTTGAATGCTTCCCATGGCGGCAATTGATTCCCAAGGGGAATCAATCCAGCGGTTTGTTTCATCGAGTGCCGCACGTGCCAGTCGTTCCAGCCACCCATGGTCGACGGCGATATGGGCCACCATTCGAACGGCCACCGCTTGCCCAATCTTCCCTGTGGCCAATGCACGAGAAACGCGGTTTACAGCGGCATCGAAAGAGTCCATGCGGCGGTCACTCCCTATGTTGAATTCAGTGCCCTTGGCTAAACGAAATGAGCATAGGCGGAGATCGAGTAGTGCTATTTGGATCAATCCTGACACATAGAACAAGGTTCACCGCGTGCAGCTACCATACCAGGGTATCCGAAGCAAACGAGTACTGCTTGCCACAGGTGACGGACATTTCTCGCTCTGAGGTTTGCCTTCCCGGGAGCCAGATCCGAGAATGGTGAAGCCGATGTTTTTCGTTCCATTTCTCTTAAGGTCTCGTCGCCGAGCACAAACTCATTCCAAGGATAGCCCTCAGACAAGCGCTTGTTTTGCCATGTTGCATGGCTCTGAGATGGTGCAAGCGGCTGAAATACGACGCCCGAACTTTGACCCAATCAGGTAGCGGGCGATCGACATCACTGAACCTTAGCACGTGTCTTCAAAATTCATTCCAGCTTCGGTCGCGATTGTCGCGGCCGTCTCATCGTTGGGCTTTATCGACGAATCTCCTGGATTCGCCTGCCTTCTGGCGACGCGCGAAACCACGCTCTCGGGCCTGGAAGCGATATTGAAGAAAAGTTCTTAGGAGTTAGACCATGAAGAAGTTTGGTTATTTCCTCATGCTGCTCTTCGGATGCCTGCTCCTCTACTGCGCCGCGAAGCTCTGGCAGGAGGGGAGCTGGTTTTCCTGCTTTACGATCTTTTTAGGCGGGTCGACCTTTGTTGTGGTCTTCGGCAATCTCCTGATCTTTGGCCGAGTCGGCCGCCTAGGCCGATTGCTTGGTTTCTTGAGTGTCGGTCATGTGGATGAGGAGCAACCGCAGGAGAATTGACATCCCAAGACTGGGCATTCCGGTTCATGCAGGTGGATTCGTTGACAGAGACTGAGTCCAGAGATAGGGTCGAGTTCTTCATGGGAAACGATCGCCAAGCCTAAGTTCGTACTGTTCACTTCTATCCATTGAGGCATTACCTTGGGCAGAATTCTCTGGGGCACCCTCTTTAGCGGCGCATGGCTCTGGATTGGCTCGACAACGGTGGCGCAGGAAACGCCGCCTCATAACGTTCCGATTCCTGTAGTTTTAGAAGCTCCGTCCTTCAATTCCACTGCGAGGATTGCAATTGCACCGTCGGAAGTCCTACTTACTTTGTCTGGAGAGGGAACGTTCGGAGATGATGTCGTCGTGCTTTCCCCGGACCCTCAGACGCGCGGATATCAGAATTCGGAGCCACCCGCTCCTACAACATCCCTCCCCGGTCAAACGGGAACAGTGGACGTAACGTACACCGAGGAGTTCTTCGATTTCGGCAGCCTAGGATCGGGTTTTCTATCGGTCGCATCAAACGTGGAGAACCTATCGGTCCATCTCCCACTCACAGGATGGCTGCCGTTTGACCCCGTATACCCGGAGGCTATTTTCGACCTCTTGATTGGTCCAGAACCAGGGGAGGACGGCGAGGCCAGTGTTAAGGTGTTCGTCGACATAACGAGTGACATGACGCTCGTACAATCCGGACCTTCAGTCTTCAATCCGAGTCCATTTGGCAATACGGCTATCGAAATTCCGATGGAGCTTCAGTTTCGAGTGGACTCATTTCTCGACCTCAGCGACCTGGGGTTCGAACCCTTTATTCAAGTAGTCGACGATGGCCTGATGAGTGGCCCTCTCACTCTCACCGGGGGACTATCAGCCGAGACGTTTGATCTCAACAATGATCCTTACGAGATTTCATTTGATGACCTAAATTTCGACTTCAGTCCAGGGCCCTATCCAATATCTGGCACGTTTGACTTCCCCTTCCAAGTTGATGGCAGCGAGGTCCCGAACCCCTTCACCTTCGACGGCGAGGCACAGTTGGCACTAAGCTACTCCCTACAAGATCTCGACTTCTCATTGGAAGGGGTGGTCCCGGTGCCGGAACCGTCGAGCTTTCTGTTGTTCGCCACGGCGCTGGTTGTGTGTGCGTCGCGATTCATTCTGAGAAATGGGACTTCTCGAAACAGCTAGTGACCTCGTCCGGCGTCCTCTTATCCGGGTGAGGATCTAGTCCAACGTATAGTCGCTCGCATTGCGGGTACTCAGCGCCTTGTAGGTCTCGTGGTTGATGTCGTCGGTCAAGAACCTCACGCTCCCATCGGCCAGCACGTGATTGGCTCCTCCCTGGTGGTCGCTGCTGGGACCATACTCCCAATCGTTCAGGTAGCCGGAGATCGACTCCATGCTGTTCAAGTCTGACATGGAAAGGTAAGGCGTGCGATTGAGCGTGTGCTTTTCGGGGTCGGCGTGAGACAACGCAACGATCGTTGCCGTACTCCCTTCCCACCAGGTGGCATATCGCGGTTCGCGTGTTTCCGTCACCATGATCGTGTTCGATGTTCCATCTAAGATTCCGGCAATGCGAGTGCTGGCCTGGCGATTCCCATTGGCAGGAAACAGCACCCCGTCGGGCTCGTCGCCGTTGAGTTGCTCCCAGGTACTGGCCCCCATCCCAACGTAATTGGAAAGCGGTAGCTGGATCCAAATCTTCGGCTCTTTGTACTCTCCCGCCATGGTGACGAACTCACCTGCAAAGGCCGGGCAACGCAGTCCTACGATTTCAGTCTTGGCGATGGCCACGTTCCCATTCGGCGGGCTCGTGTCTTGATCGTCTTCATTGTCTTGATTGTCTTCATCGTCTCCATTGGTGTCGTCCCAGGTAGCGCGATTGAAGTCGATCGCATCGGCAACTGCACTCTGCTCGAGATAAGGGAGAAGCATTGCGTGCCAACTATAAACGTGGCCACTGGGGTCTCCGGGGGCATTCGGATCCGGCAGTGTAGTGGTCAATGTATCCGCCATGGGTCCCAATAGTGCGCCGGTTGAAGAAGGCGGAAAACGTCCGTACGTGTCGTGATAGTTGTGAAGTGCCAACCCGATTTGCTTCAAATTGTTGGTGCACGACATGCGTCGCGCGGCAGAACGAGCCGCCTGTACCGCGGGCAAGAGCAATGCGATCAAGATGCCGATGATGGCAATGACAACCAGGAGTTCGACTAACGTGAAGGCAGCGCGCGAGGAGGGTCGGGACATGGGGGGCCTCTTTTTGAATTCGGAGGGTGGGCGAAGTCAGCGCGCAACCGGGGCGCACGTCCTTCGTGTCATTTTTGTTCGCCGCGTCGCCAGGCATGGCGATACGCGAGGTGCCCGATTCAACTCATTTGGGGCACATTGTTGTTCCGTTAGAAGTACGCCGTGGATGCTCTGGCGTTGCGCGAAAAAGTCGAAGAAATTGAAAAACGCAGAAATCGCCCGTGCAGCGATTCCAGTTTCGAGACTCTAAGACACGCCCGTATAGAGCGAGAACAACTGCGCGAAGCGCTTCTTCACGCGGTGATGTCGATAGCGAACTTTTTCGACCGACGAGCCCGTGGTGTCGGCAACCTCTTGCACCGAGCGTCCCTCAATCGCCCGCATGTAGAAGACGCGATAGTCACGACTGGAGACTTCTTTCTCCAGTTGGGCGAGCACCGCATGAACCGTCTCGACGTTCCACCGGTTTTCGAATTCGGCCGCGGGATCCGCGGTTTCGTCGTGCAGTGAGGAAGCCACTTGGGGAGAGAGATGACTTGTCGGACGTCGCGCCCGGCGGCGAACCATGTCCGTGGCCTTGTTGCGAACCAGCGTATAAAGCCAGGTACGGAACCGACCTCGTTCGGCATCGTAGCGAAACTCGGGAAGTGCCTGTAAAACCGACTGCAATGCATCCTGCACGCAATCATCCACTTCGTTCTGCGAGACCCCGCAAGAGATCGCGAAACGCCGTACCACGGGACTGTAGAGGTCGTAAAAGCACTCCCAGGCGTCTTCTGAAACGCTCGACGCATCACGCCCTGCAAGCTGATCCTGAAGAAACATCTGCGTCGCTTCGAGTAACGACGGATCGGTGACCTCGTCTTCCAACCGACGCTTGGAGGGAGGTGGTGACATGACGGCAATTTCCTCAATGGGAATTGGTCTCGATCACAATGCGTCTCTTCATGGCCGAACCGCCTACACCAGACCTTAGCTGTAGGACTGGCGACTGTAAACGTTTGTTTCCCAAAACCGGCCGAGTGGCGGCGCAACCAGGCACTACCAGGCGCGATCGTTCGCGAAGTTCGTGGCCCTCGAACTGGATTGCTCTACATCAGGTACCAGGCGCCGGTGGCGATGACATAGATGGCCAATAGAAGATTGGTTACGGCGTGCGCGACGATACAGTCGTAGATGTTGCGAGTCGTGAGCATCAACCAGGAAACGATGGCGAACCAGGCGATGGCGGCGGGGAATTCCGTCAATGGATGCGCCAAGGCAAACACCACGGTGGTGGCAACCAACGGCCCCATTTGGTAGGTACCGAAATCGATGTTCCACCAATTCGCACCTTGCAAGAATCGAAGCAGAAACGCGCGCCAGAAGAACTCTTCAACCCATGCCACGACGGCGACCATGCCAAACAGACGCAGTGCGAGAAAGCCGTAGGCCATCGCCGAATTGTCAGCCCAGTGCTGCAGGGGGTTGAAACCGCTTCGCTCACCCGACTCGGCAAAGTCGGAAAGCCCCAGGTTGGCCAACAAGCTATCCATCGCATCGAGCACGGGAGGTTGACAAAGACCAATCCAAGCCACGGCCCCGACGGCCCCCACGAGAAAAGAGAGAGGGGAGAGGCGAAAACGAAACGGTCGATAGCCGGGCCACACGAAAGCAATCGCGGCTAGTGTGATCACGATCTTGCCGGCGTATACCCAGGGGTAGTACTCAAAAGGGATGCCCAACCCGCCGCCTGCGGGTTCCCCGTCTGCTAGCGGCGGCCTTGGCTCCAGCGAGTTTGCTAGCATGTAAATGACCATCGGCACGACGAACGGAATCCAGGGATTCTGCTCCAGAAATCCCTGGGGGGGATCGGCTACCGATGTGTCCGACGAATTGGTGCTAGCTGGCTGGTTGTCCATGAGGCCCCCAACTTGTTGCGGATACTTGATTTCCGTGTCAGTTTTACGGCATCGACGGCGTCGACACGGTGATTCCCCAGAGCACCTAAGCCTAGAAGTGATAAGTAGATCAGTCAATGGACGAGAGCGCTCACTCGTTCATCTCATCTTCACAGTTTTGTACGGTGCCCACACATCAAACCTTCACGATCGGTTGGTAGTTTGCAGAAGTTGTGAATTTGCTCTAGGCGTTACGACGAAATGGATTAGGATGATCGATAGAGTCGCCCGCCAAGCAATGGCCTCTTTGATGTCTCAAGGCCATCGTCTAGGGGTTGGAGTATTCTTACGACCCCATTTCCTGCTAAAAACGGCATTGTCCGCACATCGGTATCGCCGATGTCAGGGATGTGGAATGGGCCTCATTTCGCCTTTTGAATCGATGTACAGGGAGCGGTAGAGCGGCAGAAAGATGAAACTTGAAAAACTAAGAAACATTGGTATTTCGGCACACATCGATTCGGGCAAGACGACCCTCAGCGAACGCGTCTTGTTCTACGCGGGACGCATTCACCGTATTCAAGAGGTGAAGGGCGAAGGCGGCGCGACCATGGACCACATGGACCTGGAGCGCGAGCGCGGCATTACGATCACTAGCGCCACCACCAGTGTTAAGTGGGGCGAAACCGATATCAACCTGATCGACACCCCGGGCCACGTTGACTTTACCGTGGAAGTCGAGCGCAGCCTCCGAGTGCTGGATGGCGCCGTATTGGTGCTGTGTGCCGTGGGTGGTGTTCAATCGCAGTCGATCACCGTGGACCGCCAAATGAAGCGGTATCACGTGCCACGATTGGCGTTTATCAACAAAATGGATCGAACCGGCGCCGATCCGCTCCGCGTGGCCGACCAGCTACGCGAGAAGCTGGAATGCGACGCCGTAATGATGCAGTTGCCCATCGGCGCGGAAGACAACTTCGAAGGTGTGATCGACCTGATCACTCAGAAGGCCATCTATTTCGATGGCAACAATGGTGAGAACGTACGCACCGAGGACGTACCGGCTGAAATGGCCGAAGAGGTTGCAGCCCACCGCCAGGCCATGCTCGAAGGTTTGGCCATGTACAGCGACGAACTCATGGAGCTGCTGCTGGCCGAAGAAGACGTGCCAGAGGACCTGATCCATCAAGTCACACGTCAGGCCGTCCAAGGTTTGGACGTAACGCCCGTGTTCGTTGGCACGGCTTACCGCAACAAAGGTGTTCAGCCGCTGCTGGACGCCATCGTGCGATACTTGCCTTCGCCGTTGGAACACGAGATTTACGCGCGAGATTACAAAGATCCGGAAACGAAGATTCCCTTGGAGCCGGATGTCAACAAGCCTCTGGTGGCGATGGCATTCAAAATCGTCGATGACCCTTACGGTCAATTGACGTTCACGCGAATCTATCAAGGTTCGATCGTCAAAGGCGAATCGTACTACAACCAGCGAACCGGCCGAAAGGAACGGATCGGACGTTTGGTCCGGATGCATGCCGATCAGCGCGAAGAAATCGACGAAGCCAAAGCCGGCGATATTATCGCCGTGATGGGGATCGATTGCGCAAGCGGTGACACCTACTCTTCCGAGCGTAATTACTGCACGCTGGAAAGCATGTTCGTGCCCGATCCGGTCATCAAAATGGCGATCAACCCGCTCTCGCGAGATGGTGCCGATCGTCTGGGCAAGGCACTGGGACGCTTCCACCGCGAAGACCCCACGTTCCAGGTCGAAACCGACGAAGAGAGCGGCGAGACCGTAATCGCCGGCATGGGAGAACTTCACCTGGAAATTTACATCGAGCGAATTCGCCGCGAGTACGGCGTCGAGGTCGAAGTCGGTGCCCCGAAAGTCAGCTACCGCGAGTCGCCCACGAAGGCGGCCGAATACAGCTTCACCCACAAGAAGCAGACGGGTGGATCGGGTCAGTTCGCTCACATCGTCGGAAAGCTCGAGGTTCTGGACGAAGACGCCGAAGAGATTTTCGAATTCGAATCAAATGTTACCCAGGGTCGTATTCCTCGTGAGTACATTCCTTCGGTTGAAAAAGGTTTCCGCGATTCGCTGCCCAAGGGCCCCGTCGCTGGTTTCCCGATTGTCGGCGTCAAGGGCATCCTGGACGACGGTAAGTATCACGATGTCGATAGTTCGGACATGGCCTTCCAAACCTGTGCCCGCAACTGTTTCCGGGAAACCTTCATGAAGACCAAGCCGGTTCTGCTGGAACCGGTGATGAAGGTCGAAATCGAGACCCCCAGTGAGTTCCAGGGGCCGGTTGCTGGTGATATCAGCAGCCGTCGCGGTATCGTGATGAGCACCGAAATGATTGGCAATCTGGCCAAGATCGAAGCCGAAATACCGTTGGCTTCCACATTCGGTTACTCGACCGACCTGCGTAGCATGACCCAAGGTCAGGGTACGTTCTCGATGGAGTTCGCCAAGTACAAGCGTGTACCGGCGAAGATCCAGGAAGAGGTCGTAGCCGAACGCAAAGCACCTCTGGTGAACGCGTAAGCCGCTGGCTGCTTGCTCTCCCATCGGTCTTTCACCGTCGATGTCGGTCTCTCGTGATTTGCGCACGTTTTCCCAGCGCCTACGAAGGCGATCTCGTCTGCGCCCATTGGGAAGCGGTATCTGACGCCAAATTCACATTCCCACAGTCCTTGCTGATTGATTGAACCGCCGCCGGAACTCGGCCATTCCTTTACAGTTGACAAATAGTACGAACGTGCTATTATAAACCCAAAGAATAGCACGGTCGTACTATTATCGGTTCCTTCGAAGTGGCTGGCATGAGCGACAAGAGCACAGAACCTGATCTTGGGAAAGGGGATAAGACGCGGCAGCATATCTTAGACGTTGCCGTGGACGTCGCGTCTGCTGAAGGGCTCGAAGGTCTCACCATCGGCAAGCTGGCCTCCACGATGGGGATGAGCAAGAGCGGGCTGTACGCGCACTTTGGCTCGAAGGAAGAATTGCAGCTGGCCGTAGTCGAGGTGGCCCGAGCGAATTTCGAGCAGAGCGTCTTTCCGCCGGTATCTGAAGCAGTTTCCGGTCTGCCTAAGCTACTGGCCCTGCTCGTGTCGTGGGCAGATTCGATCGACGGTACCGACTACCGTGGCGGTTGTTTTTTTGCGGCGGCCGCCGCGGAATTCGATAGCCGACCGGGTGCGGTTCGCAACGAAGTTGCCCGACTGAGTAAAGCCTGGATCGCTCGAATTTCGGCTGAAGCAGTCACGGCGCAAAAAGCAGGGCACCTCAAAAAATCGACCGATGTCGTGCAGCTTGCGTTCGAAGTTCACGCCTTCGTACAGGAAGCAAACTGGGCGAAGCAGTTGCTTGGCGACAAGCAGGCGTTCGAGCGAGCCAGAATAGCGATCCGGAGTTGCCTGGTCCGAGCGGCCACGGCCAAGGGTGCCCAGCTGCTTCGGTGAAAATGAGATGACCTGGCCGGCCTCCATTCCAACACGGAGAATCCTGATGAAAACTCCCGACCCTGCATTCCTCGTGAGAACCGCGATGCAATGCAATGCCGCATTCTCGGCCCTATCTGGGGTCACCTCGATTGTAGCTTCGTACCCAATTGCCCAATGGATCGGACTTCGGCAACCAGCTGTCATCGGGGCCACCGGGATATCGCTACTGGTGTTCGCCGTCGCCCTGTTTGCAACTTCTCGCAGAAAGTCGGTGCGGCTTGTCGACGCATGGACTGCTGTGGCACTAGATACAGCTTGGGTGATCGGCAGCGGAATCGTGGTTTTCTCGGGTGTGCTGAACACTCGGGGCAATTGGCTGGTCACAATCATTGCCGACATCGTGCTGGTGTTCGCAATTCTTCAGTACGCCGGAATCCGCCGCCTCAGACGGTCAGCAATAGTTCACTCGTAGAATGCCCCGGGCTCAGCGCACACTGCCGGGGTCCCCTGAATGGCGAACCCTAGGCCGCAATGGGAAGTGAGGCATCCGCGTCTGCCTTTGAGGGCGAATGCTTCGGTAAGGGGGCTCCCACGTTCACACCCACGCCCGGGTTTCGCCACATTGAGGGCAACATGTTCAATGTTGCTTTGAAGTAGGAGTCGAAGACCGGGACAGGTTCTCCTCGATGGACGCCAAGGTACTCATTCATTTTCTCCTTGAGATGTCCGTGGGGTAATCGAGGGTGGCGATGGTGGGGACCGTGAATGAAGATGTCGAATTGCAGATAGGTCGTCCACCGCGTAAGCAAGCTCCGACCGATCACGGTTCTAGTACCGAGGATCGGATCATAGCTCTTCATTCCCAGGTGCTCGGTTAGTTTGCGGCCCGTTTGTAGGACCGACATTACCATGAACGCCAACAACCACTGCGCGTTCGTTGTGCGCAGTAATTGAAACTGGTCGAGCGTTAACAGGAAAGCACCCCAAGCAACTGCGATCATCGCGTACTCCATCCAAATCGTACGACGCAGTTGATTCGAGGTGATCGGCGAGTCTTTCGCGAAGAAGATTCGCCCGTAGATATACGGAGTTGTGGCCATGCCAAACAGCAAATCGAGCCATACAAAAACACGGCGAAATGTAAGCGAAGCCTTCGGGTCGCTGTATGGCCACAGTTCCCAGTCCGCAGGAGTGTTCAGGTAGGCATGGTGGCGAACGTGTGATTCCCGATACACCGAATAGGGGATTAGCATCACGGTGCCGATGAAGCGGCCCACCCAGATGCTAAGCTTCGCGGAGCTGCTGAACGTTTGGTGAGAGGTTTCGTGAAAGCAACTCGACAGGGACAGCAGGGCATAGCCGGTGGCGAAAATCCAGAACGCTGAAGAGACCCAACCCACCGCTGGCCACGGGTGGTAAACCATCCACATGCCACCCGCGACAGCTGGGAAGACAAGTACATGGGGCAATGAAAAACCGTGCCGGTCGAATTTCTTGCTTGCAGAGAGAGCGTCCTGTGACATGATCGCCCCTGAGGCTGGTACTTGAGATTTCCGATTCTGCCTTCTATTCGGCTCGTACCGATTGGGCACTTCAGGAAATCCAGAGGGGCATGCACGGGCTTAGTAGATACCGGCCGCGCTGCGTGGAATCTGGTGCGGGCGACGTGACCATTGAGTCGGCATCACACGTCAGCTGCCAGCGGAACCCAATTAATTCGTGACAGCGGTCAAGGAATTGCTAGCAGTTGCTCGATGACCTGCTCGGGACGAACTCGAACCCGGTAGTTCTCGGTGAGCTCGGTCCAGCGTACGACTCCATCTCGATCGATGAGAAACACACCAGGCCGGGCGATGTGCTGGCCCTGGATCACTGCATTCTCGTGCCGCAGGTCGTAGGCATCGATCGCACTCAAATCAGGGTCGGAGAGGATGGGAAACTCGAGCCCAAGCTTCTTGACGACGCCCGCGTTCTCCTCGACGCTGTCAACACAAATGGCGATCACTTCGGCATTGGCCGCGTGAATCGCATCGAGTCCTGACTGCAAACCTTGCAGTTCCGAAAGACAGAACGGTCACCAGTAGCCACGATAGAACACCAGGGCTACGTTCTTCCCTCGATAGTCAGACAGGCTCACTTCCTTTCCCGTGTGATCCAACAGCGTGAAATCGGGCGCTGTCTCCGCACGAAGAGGTGCCTCGTCAGCAACTGGAATCTGGTAGGAAAGCGAAAAGATGTAGTAGTTGAAGGCCGCGGCAATCGCCACGGAGAGCAACGCTCCGATTGAGGCAAAGGCCTTACCAATCAGCCTTCCACGTTGACGATAGATGCGGAATGCCCCCACCAAGGCGATGATCATTCCCAGCATCACCAACGGCAGATTCAGCCAAGGAATGTCCCTGAGCGAAGGGAACTTTGCGAAATACAGGAAGTAGCTAACCGCTGCAGCGAAGGTGAAGAGAAATCCACCCCACACAAGAAGGTGCCCCCACCGCCTGAGGCCAGGTCTCACGTTGGCAGCTTCCGATGCAGCATCCGCCATTGCATTCTCCTCGGTAACTGGGACTCCCAGGTATCACGTTACGTGACTGCCCTGGATCATGATACCGAAGAATCGCGGATTGTGTAATCAAGAGAAAAGCCGCCGCCGCTCGGAGAGCAGCGCGGCGGCGGCCAGACGCTGGTTGCAGGATTCGGAATACAATCTAGCGGGCAAGGCAAACGCCTCACTTCGACTAGGGATTGTTCAGGATCAGGGCTTCTTCCTCTTCCTGAATAATGATCCGCGGAGTGACCATCATCATCAGGCTTTGAGTTTCGCGACCGATGCCCACATTCTTGAACAGACGGTTGATGTAGGGGATCTTACTGAGGAACGGCACCCCGAATTCGTTGCGGCCTTCACTGAGCCGTTTGATACCACCTAATAGCACAGTACCCCCGTCGGGCACGCTCACCGTGGTCGTCACCGACACGAAGGCGAACGTTGGCAATTGAACCGTCGTACCTTCGGTAACGGTCGTGGAGGAATTCGCACGACCGGTCGTTTCATCATCAGGACCCTCCGAGCTGCTGTCCTCGGTGGTGGTCGTCGATCCCGTGAAGGTAAAGGTATCCACGTCGCGGATCTCACTGAAGAACGGCACCACGGTCAGACGCACGAACCGGCGGTCACTCGATACCACGGCCTGCACCGTGAGGAACGTTCCTTCGGACAGCACCACGATCACCGGTTGCTGTGCGGCGGCAAAGTCACCCACGACCGGGATCACGCTGATCACAAACGGGCTCTGCGAGACATCCGCCACAGAGGCTTGTTGACCGTTAAACAGCGTGACTTTAGGAGCTTGTAGCACGTTACTTCGCTGATCGCCCTGGGCGGCATTTATAAACAGGAAGGCCTCCAGGTCGCTGAGAATCGCGAATCCGATACTCGCACCGGCAGCCGGATTGAACCCGCCGAATTGAGGTACCGCCAGCGAAAAGCTGTCTTGTCGGAATGGAATATCCAAGTCGGTGGAGAACACCCCAGGTGCCGACTGACCAACCGTGACGCTCGGACCGTGATCGCGATCGCGTGTATCGCGGTCGACACCGACTTCAGAAGCATCCCCTTGTCCGTCGGTCGGTTTTCCGAAGACCTGGAACGGACGGTCGATGTTGTCGTCGATGTCGAAGTCGAAGTCGACTCCGATGCGTTCGAAGAAGTTGTCGTTCAGCGTAATGAACCGCACTTCGATCGTTACCTGCAAGTCCTGCAGACGACGCAATTGTTCCAGCAGGTCCACGATCTGTTCGTGTACTTCTTGAGTTTGGCTGACCACCAGGCTGAGGTTGGTCTGGAACTCACGAATCGATCCCGGGCCGCCAACTTCGTCCCAGGATGTGGGTGCCACGGTGGCGACGATCAGCTCGATGAGTTCGTCGAAATCGGCCTGCGAGCCACCACCCATACCACCGGGTCCTCCGAAGCCAACCGACTGGCCTCCGCCAATGGCTGCCCCACCGCCACCTCCGGCACCACCGCTGAATTGGGCCATGATACTCGGGTCGATCGCGGCATTGGATGTACCACCGTTCTGGCTCGCGGCGACGGCCAACGGTTGGGTCGATCCCAATCCGGGTCGTACGCCGTAACCAACATTTCCATAGGCGTCACGTAAGGCTCCCCCCATTCCGACATCGCCGTTGGGGACGAAGTTCGGAATCGGGATGACGAGGTCGGCCACGTTGTAGGTTTTGGTCTCAACATTTTCATCACGCAGATCTTCGCTGGTGATGCGAAGCACTTCGTCGCGAATCACGTAGGCCAAACCACGGGAAGCCAGAATCAAATTCAATGCACTCTTGAGTTGCACTTCCTGACTGAGGTCGATCGTCACGGGGTCTTCCGTGGTCAAACCCGCGTCAGCAAGCCCGATCTCGTCCAAAAAGATATTCACATCGGCCATCTGCCCCAACGTCTTAATCACCGTACTGAGCGGGGCATTCTCGAAATTCAACGAAACAGGCGTCCGCAAGCGCTGTTCGATTTCAATCTCCTTTGGGCTTCGCAACAGTCCATCGCCAGCCCCAAGGCTATCACGACGGTTCGTTAGATGGACCCAGGTGGTTGGATTTCCAAATGAGTAGTCTTCGGTCGGCGGAATGGCCGAACGTTCGACGTCGTCCAACATGGCATTGAACCCATCGGCCTTGGCGTCGCGAATCGCGATTTGATTCGAGAAATTTGTTGCCAACCGAACCGTTTCGCGCAACTGGACTACAACCGGCTCGTCGGGAGCCAGTTCTTCGGCCCTTCGAGATACGATCGCAGCCTCGGCGAAACGTTCTTCTCGCATCAGCGTGTTGAACTCGTCAACCAACTCCGCCAACTTTTCGTTGGTCTCCTGTTCAACGAGTCTCTGGCGTTCGACCTTTTCTTCGATCGCTCGATTTCGTTGCTCTAAGTCGATGCGAGGTTGCATCCGCTCGACATAAGCCCTTGATTCGTTCAAGACCCGATCAACCCGTCGCAGGAGGATCTTTTCAGAGTTACTATCCAGCGCTGCCTCTTCAATCATCTTGCGGGCTTCTTCCAGTATGGCGAAGCCTGCTTCCGGGTCGGTGTCCAACAGCTCGCGGGCGGCTGTCTCGCGGCGACTCAATTCATTCGCGGTCTGGCTTGCAATCAGACGTTGCTGGGCCGCCGCATCGGGCAGTAAATCACCTGGCTTCACGGCCGGAGTGGCTGCCCCTGCCGGAGCGTTCACTCGGCTTAGGTTCGCTTCCAGTTGTTGCAGCGTTTCTTCGTCGAGTTGCTCACGAAGCGTGCTTGCTTCCTGGAAGTAAGTTCTCGCCAAGGGGATATTTCCCGCGGCCAACGCTTGTTCACCCCATTGGATAATTTGAACGGGATCGCGAGACGGTCCGGTCGATTCTGCCGGCGCAGTTTTCTCCGACTCCTCAGCCATTGCTTCAGCGGATGGTACAGTCTCGGTGGGTACATCTTGGTTCGTGGGAGCACCGGTACCCGGCAAACGAAGTTCCATTTCGGCCTGAGCCGGGACGTTTTGCGTTGTGTCTCCCGTCGGCGAATAAATGGCCGGCGAAGTTGGCAAACGCATCGGCATGTCTGCACCGGCAGCATCTGGCGTCGTAGTGGGGAGATCTTCAGTTCCGCCTGCGAGCGTCACCCCGGAAGGTTGTTTCATGGCCGGCGCCAGCGAAGCCGGCTGTTGGGGGCCGCTGGATTTCTGAATATCCAGCAGAACCAATGCCGGTCGGTCATCGCCGGGAGCATACGCTGAGTCGGGAACCTGTAGCGAACTGGCCTGGGTGGCCAACTGCCTGGCGGCACCCAGTTCCCCACGCGAGATGGCTGCACGCGCTTGAGCCACCAGCGCCAAGGCTTGCTGTTTCTTGGCCGTGAGCGCTTCCGGAGAAACACCGGCCGCAGTCGGAGCGGCGGGAGTCTGTCCCGTGCTTTGCGAAGGCGAGGGTGGAGCCGAACCGACGGTGGAACCTTCGGCGGTCGTACCTCTTGCAACCTTGATCTTTTCCAACAGTTTTTGGGGGGTTGGGCCAAAGGTATTGAAATCGACGCCCATTTGCCCCGCGTTTACGGCGATCCGTTCGGCCATTTCCAAGTCATTCCACTTCAACAGCCACTCGCCCTGTTCGAGCAAGAGCTGTGCCTGCTGGTACCTTGCCTGGCGTGGATCGAGCCCCTGCTCTTGCTGATCGCGGAGGATTTCGAACTTCTCGACCCCTTCACGGACCTTGGTGGGCTGATCTTCGTGAAATTCGTACTTCACACCCAAGGCTTCGGCTCGCTGAAGGTGCTGCCGGGCACGCACCACGTCACCAAACGCCAAGGCGCGACGGGCCTCCAGTAACAACTGGTCGCTGGCCTGCTTCGTGGATTGGATGCTTTGGCCTGCTCCAGGCTTTCCACTGGCCGTGGGCATGCCAAGTGTGACTTCGTCATCGCTCGGAGGCGTCAGTGCATCCGCTTCAGAGAAGGGAGATCCTTCGCCACCTACGAGATCAAGTGGTGAAGGTCCTCGCTGCTCGGGCGTTAGACCCAAGGGATGACCTAGCTCTCCCGAAGGAGGTGTGGTCTTCGTGAACTGGGCTTCCGCAGCCGATTGGGGCGGGACGTCGCTGATGGTTCCGCCTGCTTGGCGAATGGCCGCAGCCAGTTTTTCAGGAGAGTCTTCGTCAGGCCCGAACTGTGCCTTCTGCGCTACGGCTTGACCGTAGTGATGTTGGGCCGCAACGAGATTACCCGCGGCAAGCTCTTTGCGTCCTTCGGCCACGTGTCGTACGGCCGCGGACTTCTTGTCGAACAACGGGTTGGTATCCAACTGCTCGGTCGGCACTTGTTGGATAGGAACCGTCGGCTTGGCTGCCGGCATCTCCAGCTCGGGTGAAACACGCTGGCTGGGACGCTTGGGTTGCTTCTTGTCGGCTTTGATTGCCTTGTTCAGGTCCTTGCGAGCCTTCTTCGGGGTATCGCCGAAATGCAGGAGTCCGAACGCGACGTCGAGTTGTTCAGCCCGGGAGATGAACGAGTCGGCCGTTTCGTACCGACCGTCTTCGATTGCCTCACGCGCCTGTTTCAACAGTTGAGCGACATCTCGTTTGGGGTTGGACGATTCCTGGTCGTCGTCAGCTTGTGCCAGCACGGAAGCACTAAAGATCGTGAGGGCAGCAGCGTGACGGCTGCCGGCTGTGGCCGTTGCCGGAGCCAGCGTCGCGCAGACGATGACACTCGTGGCAAGGGAGCGAGCAGTCCTTTTCAACAGATTCTCCTTCCGCGACTCGTGGAGTCCGTTGCTTCCGGGAGAACGCCGTGTTGACGCTCAACCTAAACAACACCAGAGGCGACCACACTCGAGTCATACACCATCCGTAGTGCAGTGACATAACCACGGAAAACCGTTGCGGCACTCCAATGGCGGGTGTTCGTCTCTGGGGGTTCCGTTAGTGGTAGTTGAGAAAACAGTTAGAAGAGCGGAGGAGTAATTACTTACGCTCTCTTGAACGGTCAAGTGCAGTTGCTTTGATTTCTCCCAATCAGGCCGTCTCCCCCCTACCTTCCGGGGGAGACCTCCACGAGCATTGTGACTCTAGGGAAGATCGCTCAATCGAGAGTGCTGCGATAGAGATGGTTGAAGTGCAGCTAGAAGTGACGGTGCAAGCTACTCGATAAGAAAATCGAGTCTCATTGCCCGCAGTGCAAGCAGTGCCAGGGGCAAGTCTCAAACGGAGAGTGGAAGTACGAAAATGAGAGCACACGGATACTACCAGAGAACGTAGTGACACCCTCTGGCAGATGTTCTCATTGCAAGACTGACATTATCGACCGCCACGGCGACCAGGTTTCAGTTGAATGTTCCCGAATGGATCGTCATTTGAATCTCTGTCCGACGATGAATCATTGTCGGCATTGGCGGCATCCAAGTCGGCAATTCTTGTGCTGAGTTTCTCAGACTCATGCACCACGCGGAGCTTAAGGTCGGGCCCCATCACAACGGCATGATGTTCGCCAGAGGTATCCTGGGGAAGAAAATCGAGGACAAAGTGATCCGTATTCAGTTCTGTGTCTTCGACGCGTTCGACACCACCGCGATTGTTCGATGGTTTGATGACGAGTGGGCTCGCGTCTTTGAAATTGGCAAACTGCCCCCGATGTAGCTGGATTGTATCAAGCAGTTCGTACCCCGTTTTAGGATCCAGGACCGCAAGCGGCATCATCATCGAATCTTCGCGAGACCCGCCTTCGGAAAATTCGCCTGCGAATAGCGTGCTGAAGAAAGGAATGGTAACCGGTGGGCTGGCAGAACCCCAACTGGACTTAAGGTACTTCTCTTTGTTGGTAACCAGCGACTTACCTTCGAAGACAAAGTTCTGCTCCGCCAAGTGGCGCGTTTCAATGTCCAAATTCGGATTCGTAACCCACACCCGGCCACGGTAACGATAGGTCTTGCCCGGCATGGCGGTGAAGTCGAAGAAGCGAAACAAAAGCTTCTGCTCCAGGTCGACTTCTTCTTCGGACTTTGTATTCACGGCTGGCTTCTTCTTCCTCTCCTCAGCAGGAAGATCCGGAAGATCTTGATCGAGGTCGGGTTCCGGCTTTGCTTCCTCGGGCTCTTCTTCCTCGGGTTCCTCCTTCCGATTGATCAGATCCGGGTGAGCCACTTCATCGCCAAATGTGTGCCCCAAAATCGGGGGTAATGCCAGGCAAACCGCACCCCGAAGATAGTCTGAAGAAATCACGTCGGTGTTACGTTGGTTGCCAGCAGTCCATTTTTTGATCAACCGCTTGACTCCAGTCGTACTTACATCTTCCCACGGTCCTACGGATTCATTCGAGCCAATTTCCTGCCGCTGCACTTGATGGAAGATGTACTGCGGTTCGTCATCCCCCGATTTCTGCTCGATCGCTGCCGCGAATGCTTCGTTGTATTCGTCGATTTGAGCTTGCAGAGGCACGATCCCGGTGATGACTGCCCAGGCAACTGCTCGGGTATCGACTTCCTTGCCGTTGTCCGCAGGCATAGGGTTCTTGGGGGGATCTTCGAGCCGAACCGTTCCGTTGTCCGCCGAGACATGCAGGTCGGCAGGAGGCAGGATCACCGGGTTGCCTCGTTTCGAACCGAGATCACGAATATTCGGTCGCACGAGTTCACTGGTTGCGAAAGCGGTTAGCTCCTTGGGCGCCAGATTCTGTTCGATATCAACGACCGGAAGCTCGGTATCGTTTACCTTCGCAGGAGGATCGGACGTCGTAATGTGGTTTCGTGCGCTGGTAATCAGGTTGTTCAATTCCGAGGGTGTCTTGTCGTAAGTTTCGTGCAGGAACCCTGAGTACGCGAAGTACAGAAGCGTGAGGCCAAAGATGCCGAACACCACCTTTTCGGTGTGCTGGATCGCGAAGTCCTTAAGCTTCGCTGTGTCGAAATTGAGCTTGGCCTTCATCACTTTTCTCCTACTCTGGCATGGACCATACAGCGAGATCCTTCAATCTCCATCTCAAGCTCCGGGACTGCTGTTGCCCGTGGCAGCTAACGGGGCGGCACCGTCTTCGGCCGTTTGTAGTCGTTCGGTATCAGGTGGGTTCAGCAAGTACATCACGCCACGCAAATCGACATAGCAGGCGTTGGGACCAGATTGCAAAGGCAAGCCGGAATCATTCTTGCCTCCTTTTCCACCTCCCTCTGCGTCTTCATCCACGAACAGCACTTGCCTGGGCTCGACCATCAGAGGGCTGTTCCCGCAAGCCACACAAAGTTGCGTGATGTACCGCTGATCCATCAACAGTTTCATTCGAATAGGAATCAGCCTGTAGACCGAGTTGGGCGTGGGACCACTGGGAAGCGGTTGCCCCGAAACCTCGTCGACATAACGGCCATCGAGCAAGGCTTGCTCGGTGGCTCCCTTCGTGGGAGGAGTGATCTTTTGAGTACCTCCGAGCCCTCCCGAACTCTGCTGAACGTTTTCGATATCGACCTCAGGAGCACCTGCTAACGCATCTTGAGCAATATCCAATTCAATGATCTGCCTGACCGGGGCATTGTAGTGCTCGGTCACTCCGTTGTTGGTTGCCGCAACGATCTTCAGCAAGGCCTCATAAACCCATAGGTCCTCTTGAGCCATCAGAACTTCATAGGTCTGCGGTGTTCGTCCCCAGCGATAGCGATCTTCCAATGCCGAGCGACCACCCCAAATGACGACTCCGGCGATCGTCGGTTCGCCTTCCTCATCCTCACTGGGCACTTCCCGCATCAGGTCGTATTTCTCTATCCAACTCTGAGGGATGGTATTGGCCCGTGCTTCGTAAGTATCCAAAAACAGCGTGGAAAGCGTACCGCCCGGCTCGAGGTTCTTGACCTCGTTGATCTGTACATCGGTGAGTACGTCCGGCGACCAGTTAAGCAGTTGTTGTTGACGGTTGTACAAAAGCTGCCAGGCATTCAGGGCCTCGTTCTTGACGCGGGTGTGCTCTTTGTTCACTGCTTCGGTAAATTCCGAATTGGGGTGAGGATTCACCCCCATCACCCCTCCGGCCGCCTGAAACGCCCCTTGGATCTGTCCTCGATTGCTGGTGAATTCGGTCTCGAGTGCTCCGACACCCATTTTCCACCCAAGAATGCCGATGATGAGCAGAAAACCGGTGATCACCCAGAAGTGATATTTCTTGAGAACCTCAAGATAAACTTTGACCTGGTCCATTTATTGACCTCCTCGATCCAGAGGCCCACCGGCAACTTGTCCTGATGGGAGCCCTGTCTGCTCTTCATCCATGGGACGTTCGTCCTGCCACACGAACTGCACCTCAAACCTATAGATGGGTTGCGGTTTGCCGTCGGCGTTGTCCCGGTTTCCCTCTTGCTTGATCCGGTGTTCCCACTCGATGGAGCCTTGATCAATCACGACCGGGTAGGCAATGCCAAAGTCTCCCATGGGAACGGTTTTGCCCGTTGCCTCATCGATGACCAGCGAGTCTTTGTTCAAATTCTTGATGAGAGTTTTGATCACAAACGGCTTACCGCTATCTGCAAGTTTCGCGGGATCTTGATCGTTATGAAAGTGGAAGCCAACCATGCGAAAAACCCAACCACTACTACTTGGGCCCGGGTCGGGCTTGGGCGGTTGAGGAGGAGCACCGCCGGCATCAAGGTCATCCCCTTGGCCTGGATCTGCCTCACCGCCTTCGCCAGCCTCACCATCGGTACCGGCATCCGCGACGGGTACTTCTGGTTGTTCGAGTTCGTCGAGTTTCTGGAGTTCAAAATGTTCTTTTATCGATTTGCCGTTAACCACGCTATTCCACCAGTTCGAAAGACTGGAGCTGACATACTCGGAGTCGATCCGATCGATATAGATAATATTCCGCTCAGCAAGTTTTTCTGATCTCTCTCCCGGCGGATCCGAGGGCAATGCCGCGGTGATCGACTGCCAGAGTTGAGCCCAGTCGAAGCGGTTGGCACCCGTTTCTGCAATTGACTGCAGAAGCGTTTGCGTAGTTTCCAATTCGCTGAGCGCATCTTCGTATTCCGACTGGCTGCTGCTCGATTGAGTGGCAATGGCCCGAGCGCCGTTAAGATCGAAATCCTCTGTATCTGCCGATCTCCAGGCTCGGTAATAGCCGAAGGAGCTTAGCGTCAGTCCAAGCAGCAACGCGGCGGCCGCACCAATTGCCCAGGGCTGTTTACTACGAATCATGCGGTCTTGGCGAATCTCCGGTGGCAGGAGATTCGTTTGAATGGCACCGCCATGCAGGCTTTGCACGGCTAAGCCGTAACAGGCCGGAAAACCCAAGACGTTGTTCTTGAAAGCCGGTGAATCGACGACACCCGGTCCGCTGAGACGCTGAAAGCCATCGATTTTGACGACGGTCTGGCCAAGGTTCTGCGAAAGATACCGTTGCAACCCGGGCAATTTCATAGCGTTGCCGAGGCCAACAATCCGCCCGATCTTCGCGTTGCGATCGATGTTGTTGAAGTAACCCAGCGAACGTTGGACTTCGGTCAGCAAATCGTTGAACACGGGCCGCATGGCCTGAAATACGGCCTTGGGATTTTCGGCCTTGGCAGCATCGCGCTTCAGATGTTCTGCCTTGGCAAAGGTGAGCTTGAGTTCCTTGGTCAGTGCCTTCGTGAAGTGATTGCCTCCCAATGGAATACTTCGTTGCCACACGCGATAACCATTGGTCACGACCAAGTCGGTCGTATCGGTACCCAACGAGAGCATGACCACCGACTCGGGCGGGTTCTCCGGATCGTATTCCTCGGGTGGCGGAAGATTGGGGAACAAATCGAAGACACAAAAGTTGTACAAAGCCAACGGAGTGAGTTGAATCAAATCGACTTCAATCCCCTTGTCGGCAAAGGGGGCCATCGACTGTGTGACCTGGTCGTGCCGCATAGCAAACAGGCCGACTTCCGTCTCCAAAGCGAATCCTTCTTCGACACTACCACCAGCCATTTGCTGGTAGTCCCACACCACGTCTTCGATAGCGAAGGGGATTTGTTGCCGCGCTTCGTATTTGACAATGTCGGGAATCTTTTTGGATTCAACCGGTGGCAACTTAATGAAACGCGCCAGGCCACTTTGACCCGGCACGGCGATGGCAACTTGATCGCCACGCACATCGTTGCGAGATAAGAACTGTTCGAGCGCCTCGGCGACTAGAGTCTCCGGTTCGGCCTCGGGTTGGCTTAGAATCTTTGGGTATTCGATGTAGTCGAACGCATCGGCAATCAATCGGCCGGAATCTTCATGCGGACGACAGCGGAGCGCTTTGATAGCGCATTGACCAATATCAATTCCCCACACCGCACCTGACTTGGCCATGGCGGCAACTCCCTCTGTTCCTAGAATACGACCCATTGCCCAATGGGTTGCCGACCGCGACACCTCGAATTTGACCGCGAACTGGTCAGTGAATAGCTGCTTCGGGCACCGCCTGCCTCTCTGCTACTACTGTATCGCCGCAGTCTTCGAGATTCAACCATATTGCATGCGCCACAACGACATACGCGGATAATAACGCTTCCGTTGTGTGATTTCCAGAATTGCCACCTCCGTTAGAGAGAATCCTCTTCAGCAGCCAGTCGAGGCCGGAAATCGAGCGGTGTAATCCGAGCGAGTCGATTGATCCTCCCGGCAATCTGGTAGAACCTCCGAGATGATTCCTCTGGCCTCTCGACGCTGCGAATCAGCCGGGCTATCGTGGTCCCTGCCTCCGCTTGTCTTGAGCAATGAAACCAACCGGCGTGGCACCATCCTTCAAGGCTCTCGCCACAAGCGACACCCCCTGCATGGGTGGATTTTGTGTGAAAAGGGCCTTTGGCCTACCCCCCACACTTTCGGCCTGAAATCAATTCAAAGTCAATCATAGAGGTCATCGCACAGCATGCCTTTCGCAGAGTTAGCGATTCTGCTGCCCTGCCACAGCCTGGAGGACTTTCCCCTGCACCACACGGGGACTCAGGCCGATGGGCTATTAGCATGCTTCACCGCCCTTTGGCACCCGGCCCTGATCGCCAGCGCCAAGAAAATGCCAACCTGGCATCGGGCAGATGACCCGCCCGTGGAGCTCGACGGAGTTCTGCTAACCATTCCCGAAGTGAGCGAGACGATCATGCTTGCCGGCTGGGCGTCGCGTGCGGCTAGCGAAGGCGCCTGTGTGGTTCGTTGCGAGCACGACCGGGACGAGATATTGCGACAAGCCATTGCCGGGCTAGGCGAGGATGCCCCCACGGTCGACCCTGAGTTGGCTGGAGACTTTTTGGCACTCGGGTTCGGGTACCTGCAGATCGAACTCCTGTCACGCCGCATGCGCTACATGAGCAGCCTGGACGAAGTCCAAATCGAGCGGCAAACGCTGGCCGCTGCAGAGGCCGCCGTGGCGGGCGACGGCGATGCCGCTCGCAAGCTCCTGGCCGAGTGCTTTGAGGTGTTGACCGAAGCCCGCGAGCGATTCTACCCCGTCGAGCTATATCTGATTGACCTCACGTTAACCGCCGAAACGACGCTGGGAGCCGCGTTGCGCACCGAGATCGCTTCGAATGCCGCGACCAACATCCTGCTCAGTGGCAAAATACTGGAGCAACTTGCACAAGCAGAGCCGGAAACTTTAGCGGCCATCCGTGGAGCACTAGAAAACGAATCACTCAGCATCGCCGGCGGTGAATACGAAGAAGACGATGCCGCCATGTTGCCGCTTGAAGATACGCTCGATCAACTGCGACTGGGCCGTGAGACCTATCTGAGACATCTGAAACAGGCACCGAGGATCTATGGGCGACGACACTACGGGCTAGCTGCCTGGATGCCGCAGGTACTTTCGCGCTCGGGCTTTGACGGTGCATTGCACTTCACCCTCGACGGTGGGTCGTTTGCCAAGACCGAGCGAGGCAAAGCTCAATGGGAGGGCACCGATGGCAGTACGATCGAATGTATTTCTCGTGTTCCCCTCGACGCCAATGCCGGCGAATCCTTTTTGAACTTGACAGCGAAGGTCGGCGACGCGATGGACGTCGATCAGGTCGCCACCGTGAGTTTCGCGCACTGGCCCGGCCTTGTAAGTACGTGGTACGAAGATCTGCGCCGCATCGCTCGCTACGGTACCGCGATGGGTCGCTTCGTGACGCTCGACGATTACTTTCACTCCACCAACTCGCCAGGCTTCTTATCGCAGTTCGATCCGGACGGTTATCGGACTCCCTATTTGCAAAGCGATGTTGACGCAAAAGTTGCGAATCCTATTTCCAGATTCGCTGATCGCCATCGACAGCGGGCCTTGAAGGAATCCATCGCGGCGGTGGGGGTGATGTGCCAAGCCATGGCAGCAAGCGCCGACTCACCGACACCGGTGGTGAACCAGGGTGAACTCTCGAAATCATCCAGCGACCTGCCGAGCGAACTAACTTCGGTAACGAAAGCCTTTGCAACGCGTCTGCCGACCGAGGAAAACAGCTCGTCTTCGGGTTCACTGGCGATTAATCCATTGAGCTTCACGCAGCGGCGTGGAGTCGACACAGACGGCTCTGGAAGTACGAGCAAAAAACTTGTCCTAAAGGTTCCCGGCCAAGGCTTTACCTGGGTTGCTCAGCAATCGACGGTTCCTCCCCCAACACGCAAGAAGAAGACGACCAACATCGCCGAAGAAGGGACGCTGCAAAACGAACACCTGATTATCAGGGTCGATCCTCATACCGGGGCCGTTCGCTCGATCTACGAAAACCGCAAACGGGGAAATCGTCTATCCCAGCAGGTTTCTCTACGTCGCACCCCGGAGTCGCATGCCCCATTCAGAGCCGGCGGCGAGGACCCTTCCGAGTACTCCGTGATGGCCGCCGACTCGGTGGAGGTCTCGTATTCTGATACGGAATGGGGGGAAATCGTCAGCCAGGGCCGCTTGATCAATCTCGCTGGAGAGACCTTGGCAACGTTTCGTCAATCGACCAGCCTTGCCCGCTCTAGCCGTATTCTGAACATGGAAATCGATATCCACCCCACGGTCATGCCCCAGGGAAATCCATGGATGAACTACTACGCGGCACGATTTGCCTGGGGTGATGCAAGCGCCGACTTGTATCGCAGCTTGGGGATGACTCCTCATCACACCTCGGCTTCACGAATCGAGGCTCCGCACTTTGTCGAGATTCGCGGAGAAGATGAGCGGACCGCGATACTATGCGGAGGGCTTCCTTACCATCGCCGCGTAGATATGCGCATGTTGGACACACTACTAATTGCCGCTGGCGAAACACAGACTCACTTCAAGTTGGCCGTCGGCGTTGGCCTTACGCATCCGATGCTTGGCGCGCTGAGTATGATGTCGCCTTTTCCCGTGGTCGAATCTGCCGAACCGACGTTGGCCTCGAGCTGGCTGTTTCATATTGATGCCAGAAACATCGTTGCGACCGCCTGGCGCGAGATCGTCGAAGATGGAAAGCTGGTAGGATTTCGGGTTCGCTTGCTTGAGACGGCCGGCCGTCATACCCAGGCCACACTTCAGTCATTCCGTCCGATCGACTCGGCCAGGCATGTGACATTTATCGGAAGCGTATTGTCTGACTTGCGGGTCGAGTACGATGTCATGCATCTCGATCTGACACGTTACGAATGGGCCGAAATCGAGGCCCGTTTCTCCGATGAGTTAGCTTGATCATGATCGTAACCATCGACGGACCCGCTGGGGCTGGAAAGAGCACGGTCGCCAAACGGTTGGCAGCCCGCTTGGGCTTTCAGTTTCTCGACACCGGTGCCATGTACCGCGCGGTGGCCTGGGCTGCCCAGGAATCGAACCTCGACTGGGGAGACAAGGACGCGATCGTAGAGTTGGCGCAGCGAATCAGCATCGAACTGAAAGACGATCGCGTGTACGTCGACCGGCACGACGTGACCGAGGCGATCCGCACACCTCAAGTAACCGCGGTCACGGTTCATTCGGCGAACAACCCTGGCGTTCGCGCCCATCTGGTAGAGCAGCAACGCGAGATCGCCGCGAAGGCTGATTTCGTGACCGAGGGACGCGATCAGGGGAGCATCGTGTTTCCCGATGCCGCGTGCAAGATCTTCCTCACTGCCAGCCCTGAACAAAGGGCGCAACGCCGTGTGGACGATTTACGCGCACGAGGACAGCAAGCCACGCTGGAAGTAGTCCTCGCCGATCAGAATCGCCGGGATGAGCAAGACTCTAGCCGGGAGGTCAGTCCGCTGATCGAGCCCGAAGATGCCGTGGTCGTCACGACCGACGGGATGACCATCGATGAGGTCGTCGATCGTCTCGAAGAATTGGTCAATATGGCCCGTTAATCGCTCGCGGGTGCTCCGTATCTGGGCACGGCACCCCGTGTCAGATGATTCTAACCCGAGACTTGACCCGCGCGCCGGCACGAATCAGACTGCTAGGCTGTTGTTATGCCCACCTAGAGATCCGCACAAAGAGTCTGGATGATGCTGAATCGAGTCTTCCCCGCTGCCGCGCTGCTGTGCGGATTGCTCATTTCACCATGGGCCATTGCCGCGCATGTTTACCAACGCCCGGAGTCATTCACAGACATACGTGACGCTGGAATCGAGTATGGATTCCAGGGGGAATACGTCGGCAGGGTCACGGGTGGGTATCGGCCTGTGCAAATCGGAATCCAGATCATCGCCAGGCCCAACCAGCAGCTCTCCGCCGTGGAGTACCAGGGGGGACTTCCGGGCTCGGGCTGGGACGGTTCTGCTAAGAAGTATCTCGATGGAACCTTCAACAAGTCGGTCGCCATACTGAACGGTTCGCAGCGGAAGCTCGTGATTGTCAACAATGAACTCTGGGTGATGACTCCCGGCGACGTGATGCGGGGCATCATCAAGAAAGTCCATCGCCAGAGCCCTACGATGGGCCTGCTGCCTCCCCCGGGTGCCGACGTGCTGTTCGACGGGCAATCGACCATTCGCCTACAAGGCGGTCGTATGACGAACAGCGGTCTGCTCATGGAAGGCGCGGAAACCCTTGATGTGTATGACGATTTTCGCATGCACCTGGAGTTCCGCACGCCATTCATGCCTACTGCCGAAGGTCAAGCACGCGGCAACAGCGGCATCTATATTCAGCGTCGCTACGAACTGCAGATTCTCGATTCGTTTGGGCTGGAACGAGAATACAATTTCTGCGGAAGCCTCTATAAGACGCGACCGCCGGATGTGAACATGTGCCTGCCACCGCTGGTGTGGCAAACCTATGATGTTTGGTTCCGCGCGGCTCGTTATGATGCGGATCGCAACAAGACCGAAGACGCACGGATCACGGTTTTGCTGAACGGCGTGCTGATTCATGACGACGTGCCAATTCCAAACAAAACTGGAGCGGGGCGACCCGAGGGACCGGAGCCGAAGACGATTCTTTTCCAAGACCACCGCGACCCGGTTCGCTTTCGCAATATCTGGCTGGTAAACCAGAGTTATCCCGACCATTTTGATTGGGTATCCCCATACCGTTCGTACGATTGCTACGATTGTGTCGATGTCGAAACCGAACCAAAACCATCCCCACTGTTCCCGCCTGCGAGAACCGACGTTGCTCGGAATCCCCTACCACCACCTGGATTCGATCGCCGCTAAGGGCACTGCCATTTGCAGGGCTGTGATTCTCGCCGGGCTCGCAATAACAACCGGATGTCAACCGACAGTTCCCGATGTCGAAAATCGGGAAACGATCGCCCCGGCCAAGACGGATGCCGCCAGCGAGGAACCTTCGTTGGTTGAGCAAATCGCCACGGTCACCGGTGGTGAATCGAATCGGATCGAAGTCAAAGCAAGGGTCGTCACCGACGAAGACCTGGAGTTGTTGTCGACGATTTACAATCTGGAAGAGTTGGTCGTCGGCGAGAGTGAAATCACCGATGACGGTCTGGCACAGCTCGGCTCGCTGCGTTCGCTCCGCACCATCAATCTCGGTAGTTCGAAAATCACGGACGAGGGCCTCCGCGAATTGGTAGCCTTCGACCAACTGGAAACCCTCCGGATCGGTTCCTCGGAAATCACCGGGCAAGGGTTCGAATCCATTGCGGATCTACCTAACTTGCGGTTTCTGATCATCACCGACGCCCCGGTGACGGACGAAGCCTTACCCTACCTTGAACAAATGAACCAGCTCGAATCCCTGTACGTGGAACGGACCTCCGTGACCGACGAGGGAATCGAGAAGCTGAGAGAAAAGTTGCCCCAACTTCACGTCCACTGGTGAAGCACAACCGCCAATGCTTCTGAGTTCATGGACCTGAACACTCCCAACAACATCCACCAAAACACTACACGCCGTACGAGGTATGAGACCATGCACGCGATGAAAAGAGCTGAGCTAATCCTGGCCGCAATGTTGCTGACCGTGGCCGGCGGATGGATGTGGACATCGCTCACATCCCCAGGCGTCGACATGTCTCAAGCCGCAAAGGAGTTCCTTGGCACGCTCTCGGACGAACAGCTCGCCACGACCGTCATGCCGTACGATTCCTCTGAACGCCTTGGCTGGCATTTCATCCCAAAGCCCGAAAGAAAAGGCTTACAGATCAAGGACATGAGCGACGCCCAGAAAACAGCCGCGTTCAAGCTGCTTTCCAGCGCACTCAGCGAAGTCGGATACAACAAGTCGCGACAGGTCATGGAACTGGAAGCCATCCTGCACGCGCTGGAAAAGAACCGCACCGACGGACCGATCCGTGACCCTCAACGTTATTACGTAACCATCTTCGGCGATCCCGAGGACCTGTGGGGGCTCAGCTTCGAGGGTCATCATCTCTCCCTCAACTTTGTCGTGAACGACGGACGCGTTGTTGCTCACACGCCTGCCTTCCTGGGAGCGAACCCCGCTGAAGTGAAATCGGATGTCGGTGTCGGGCCGCCCAAGAGCACGCGTACGTTGGCCAAAGAAGAAGATCTCGCGTTCCAACTGCTGGCCACATTTGAGGGAGCAAAACGCGATCTGGTAATCATCGCCGATAAGGCTCCTCGCGAGATGCGAGCCGCCGGAGAGCCGCACGCCCCGAACTCGGCCCCCGAGGGATTGCCGGCCACCGAAATGAGCGAAGGGCAAGTCGAACTGTTATGGGCCCTCATCGAGGCTTATCTGGAAAACATGCCGCCGTCGATCGCCGAAGCTCGCCGCAACGAAATCAAAGAATCCGGCATCGACAAGGTTCATTTCGCTTGGGCCGGCGCGAATCGCCCGGGGGTTGGACACTACTACCGTGTTCAGGGACCGACGTTCTTGATTGAGTTGGTCAACACGCAGCCCGACGCCGAAGGCAACCCGGCAAACCACATTCACTCGGTTTGGCGAAACATGTCGGGCGACTTCAACGTTACCCCTTAGGTTACATTGGCAAGGACGTATCGGCCTGCTTCACGGACAGAGCATCGACCATGACCCGGCGAATCGTTCAGATCACCGACCTGCATTTGCTGCCCAATCCCGATGAGCGGCTCCGCGGCGTGCCGACCGTGAAGGTCGTTGAGTTGGTGCTGGAACACCTGCGGGAAAACGTTCCCGACATCGATCTGCTGGTGATATCCGGAGATCTCGCGCAGGAAGAGTCCAAAGTCACCTATCGTCGTCTGGCCGAAATGCTCGAGCCGTGGGGGACGGCGATCCGCATGATCCCGGGCAATCATGACGATCGCGAGCAAATGGAGAAGGTATTTTCGGCACTCGTTACGAACGCCGCAGAGCGAATCGTATTCGCGGAGCAACTTGATGTCTGGCGAGTCATCGGCCTCGATTCACTATCACCCGGGGAAGTCGCCGGTCTGGTCGGGCAGCAACAACTCGGCTGGCTCGATCAGCAATTGCACGATCACAGCGACTGCCCAACCATCGTGTTCGTGCACCACCCGCCGGTCTCCGTGGAAACATCCTGGTTCGATGTGATCGGGTTGCAAGATGCCGAAGCAATGCGGGAGGTGATCGAGCGGCATCCACAAGTGAAACTCGTCTGCTGCGGTCACGTACACTTTGAGTTCGAGTCCGCCATTGCTAGCACTCGCGTTGTAACCACTCCGGCGGCTTCGTTTCAGTTTGCCCCGCATACGCCCAGTCAAGAGTACGACCTGCTGCCGCCCGGTTATCGCTTAATCGAGGTGGACAGCGATGAATATCGCACTACCGTAATTCGTCTTCCGGAGTTGCGTCACATTCCGGTGTGATGTGTGGCAGTGCTATCAAGCACCACGCACTTGACCTGTCTTGGACGATGGGGATAGAGTCTCTCCGTCGGCATGTCCGACCGCGCAGCAATATACTGTCGCTGCTGTCACCGTTGGATTCTTCGCAATTCCACGTCAACCGAATTGCACGCTCAGGATGGGCTGTCTCTTATGCCGCTGCTCGAAGCAAAAGGCCTCGTCAAAATCTACGGCCGACGACGCGTGGTCGACGGCGTGAATTTCGAAGTCGAGCCGGGAGAAATCGTTGGGCTGCTTGGCCCCAACGGTGCCGGGAAGACCACCAGCTTCCGCATGACGTGCGGCATGATTGCCGCCAACGCTGGAAGCGTCGAACTGGGCGGGCAAGATGTAACCAACTGGCCCATGTATCTCCGCGCACGAAACGGCGGTATGGGATACCTCGCACAAGAAGCCAGCGTGTTCCGCAAGCTCACGGTTGAGAAGAACCTGCTCGGCATGATGGAAATGCTGGGCATGGATCGCAAGACCAGACGCCGACGGTGCGACGAGCTTCTCGAACAATTCAAAATCTCCAAGCTTCGCAAGTCGATGGCCCTTTCGCTTTCGGGAGGTGAACGTCGCCGACTGGAGATCGCCCGTTGCCTGGTATCCGATCCGAAGATCCTGCTCTTCGACGAACCATTTACTGGGATCGATCCGGTAACGATTGCCAGTATCCAAGAATTGGTCCGAGGACTGCGCGATCGTGGAATTGCCATCTTGATTACCGATCACCAGGTTCGCGAAACGCTGCAGATTACCGACCGCAGCTACGTGATTCGCGATGGCCAGGTGCTTTGCCACGGTTCGCCCCACGATGTGGTGAACCACCCCGACGCACGAAAATACTACTTCGGCGATGCCATCGACATTGGCCCAGCGGGAGAACGCCCCGTGGCGCAAGGCATGCACACGACAGAAACCCGATCGGTTCCGCTGCACCGTCAGTAGAAACTTGCTGTCGAATTCAACGCTTGTGTCTGTTTCCTACCTGAAGCCAGGAATCTTTCACCAAGTCGGAACTGCTGCGAATGATTCAAGCCGCCCGCCGAAGACGCCGTCGTATCTCGATCGGGACGTGCTTGATCGCCCTGGTCTCGCTGGTCGCGTTATGGGGCAACGATCGCACGGCAACTCCACCGGCGCAGGGAACCACGCTGCTCGGTCAATTTCCTGCGATTGAGACCGAGCAGACCACCTTTCGCGTGGCCACCTTCAACATCCACGGTGGAAAAGGCCCAGACGATCGTCGCGACTTGAGGCGCGTCGCCGACACGCTTGATTCGTTCGACCTGATCGCACTACAAGAGGTTCACGGACAAGCGCTGCCTGGATCCGCCGACCAGGCAGAGTTGTTGGCCAACGAACTCGACATGGCCTGGCTCTTTGCACCAACCGAACGCCGTTGGTGGAGCGACTCATTTGGCAACGCGCTGCTGAGTAGGTTGCCCATCGAGCAGTGGAAGCGAATTCCCCTGCAGGGAACCCAGGGCAAAGCGTTCCGCAACGCGGTCGTCACTCAAGTCCGTCTGGGCCAAACCACGCTGAGTGTCCTGGCAACGCATGTAGATCGTCATGACGATCGCCAGGCTCAGTTGGCCGAAGTAATCGCGATGTTTTGCAATCTTCCTTCGCCCTGCATCCTCATGGGCGATATGAACACCGATCGCCGCGACCCGCAATGGGGCAAACTGCTGCAAGATGGACAGGTGGTCGACGTTGTTCATGCCGGGAACCCTAAGGCCGATGACCCGGCCCGGATCGATTGGATCGTTTCGCGGGGCGTCGAAGTCATAGCCGCGGGGTCAATCAATAACGGTGCATCCGACCATCCCTGCTATTGGGCAGAGCTTCGTCTGCCCGCGGCACGACTTGCATCACCTTCCTCCACGGATCTTCCCCTTTAGTGATCGCGAGTCGATTCATGGTGGCGAATCAGAAACCGCGGACGCCGACTCAACCCGCCCACCGAGATGTACCGGAATTCACGCCCAACTACGATGGCCACGTGAATCGCCAACGGGACGATTGTGACGAAGCCACCCGCGAATTGTTACGGCAATATCACCAGCAACAACAACGTCGCGAACGCTATCAAAGTTCCTTTCGCCTGTTGCGAGTGAGGGCCTCGCGTCGGCTCGGTCCGCTTCCCGTGTGGGCTTGGCTTTCGTTGATCGCCCTCTGCACGGTGGTATACGGCTACAACCTGGGTGGCGCACGAACGCTGACCGAACATGAAACGTATCTCGCCGGTCCGGCCAAGCAGATGGTGCTCGAGGGAGATTGGCTCATACCGCGGATCGGGCAGCATGTGTGGATCGAGAAGCCCCCGCTTCCCTACTGGACAGCGGCGGCAGTTTGTGCGACCGCCGGCGAATTCTCCGAGCGGATGGTGCGGCTACCTTCTGCGCTGGCCGCTATCGGGGTCGTACTCATCGTTGCCGGGTTGAATGCGCGGTGGTTTGGGGCTCGCGTGGGACTGTTGGCCGGTATCACGCAGGCCACCTGTGTCTACATGGTTAGCTACGCGAGACTCGCGGAAGCCGACATGCTGTTGGCCCTGGTCGTCGTGGCCGCCATCGGAGCCTTCGATCGCTTTCGTGCCGCGCTCGACGAAGACCGAGCGGTTTCCATTCGGTGGTGGATGGCGACGTTTTGGGGCCTGATCGCCCTCACCGGGTTGATCAAGGGATTACTATTCGGAGCCGTTCTAGCTGCTGCACCTTGTTTGGTGTGGGATGCCTGGACTCGTCGCTTGGGTACTTCAAGACAACTCTTTTCCGCCTCTGGTTTGGCATTGGTCGTTCTCGCCTGGTTGGCATGGCCTGCTTTGGTGGTTGCCCGTGAACCGGCGGCGCTGCAGATGTGGTACGACCACATGTTCGGTCGCATCTCGGGAAGAATCGACTTCAATGTCGAGCCGGTGTGGTACTATCTCACAACCTGGCCCTGGCAAATGTTGCCCTGGACGCCGCTGCTATGCGTGGCCGCGTGGCCGTCGCTCAAACGAGCCTGGCACAACCCGAACAGTCCCGATCGCTTCATCTGGTGTTGGTCCGTAGTTCCCGTGTTACTGTTGTCGCTCTCGCGAGGCAAACATCACCACTACCTGCTGTACTCGCTGCCTTCTCTCTCCACACTGGTTGCCTTGGGACTGATGGAGTGCGGTCGGCGAATTGTTGACCAGAGTCATCACACCCTCGAACTGGCAAAACTGTACTCGTATGTCGTCGCTCCGCTCGCATTGGTTGTCGCAGGGGTGATTGCCTATCAATTCAGCGAATATCGTTCGGAAGCGGTGTTCTTCGGGGTGCTCATCGCTTGCGGGGCCATCGCGCTCGGCCACATTTCTTCGAATCGTCAACCGATGGGTTCGTATCTTTCGCTTGCCGTGCCGGTCGTCATCGCGATCGCCTACCTTCATCAGGCGGTGCTTCCCGGGCGAGATCCTTCGGCTGCGGATCGTGCGTTTCTGATGTCGGTCAATCAGCTGGTTCCTCCAGGCGAAAAGCCCATCGTCTGCGGCAGCGGGGACGTGTTCGGCAGAGAAATCGCCCGGCACATCTTTTACCTAGACCGCGAGGTCGAGCCTGTTTGGTCTCCGGAAGATCTCGGCACGGTTGAGCGGGAAACGTACATCATCTCGCGGAGAAGTATCCGCGGGTCACTAGCTAACCTGGGCAGGGTCGACGAAGTGGTCGCCAGCAGCTTCAGTCGAGGCGAACATGGTCCTGAAGATCGATTCACCCTGCTACGCATCATTCCCCACGAGTCAAAGTTGCCGGTCGTCGCTTCCGAGGACACTTCTCAACTGCTACGGTAGAAAGCCTGCCGGTCTGTTGTGAGCGGCGAGTCTTTCTCAGGGCCTTCCATGCAGCCGTCGCTTGTCACGCGCGTTCGCGAGTATCTCGGTACACCCGTCGACGGCGGGAGCATGGCTGTCTTCCGAATTGGTTTCGGCGCACTCACGGCTTGGATGATTTACGGCCTGGTGCAAACCGGCCCCTCTGGCCACAGTGCGGTCGATCTGCTCTTCACGCCACCAGAAACCACATGGACGTTCCCCTATCCAGGGCTCTCCTGGTTGAAGCCTTACCCCGAGCCGTGGACCACGGTACTGTTCTGGGGTTGCTTCACTGCGGCATGCTTTGTGTCCGTGGGCTTGATGTATCGCATTGCCAGCGTCGTGCTCTGCCTTGCGTATTGGCATATCGTCTTGATGGACGCCACGCTGTTCGGCAATCACTTTCCCCTGATTGGCGTCTTCACGCTGTTGTTGGCCGTAACTCCTGCCCACCGTCGCTACTCGCTCGATCGTCTGCTCGCGACAGTTTCCAGGGGAAGAACCGGACCGACGACCGTGACCTTCTGGAACGTGTTACTCGTGCGAGCACAGACGTTCCTCATCTACTTTTATGGCGGCGTATCCAAGCTGCACGAAGACTGGCTGGCCGGTCAGCCCATTCGGATGTGGTTCTCTCCCGAGGGGCTCTATCCGTTCTTTGGCGGAAAGCTCACGGCCGATCAATTCAACCGGCTGACCGACTTTATGTCGAATGGGGCCATCGTGTACCTGTTTTCATACGGCGGACTGATCTTCGACCTCTCGATCGGCTTTCTGCTGTGCATTCGACGCACGCGGTGGTTGGCCGTGGGCCTGGCAACCGGCTTCCACCTATTCAATTACTTCGTCATCCAACGCGTTGGGTTGGTGGCCCCCATTGCGTTTTGGGCGACGCTAACTTTTTTCGAACCCGACTGGCCAACTCGAATGTGGCGATTTCTGAAACATCCCCACCTGGCCAAACCCGACCTTGGCTGGCTGATTGCCGGGGTGATCGTGCTGCCGGGCATCGGAGCTTTACTGGGTTGGAAAGCCTCGCCGCGAGTTGAGCATCCGCCGGAACATGCGGTCGCTCCCTTGCGGTGGCCGATCTTCATGTTTGGCCTGGCTTGGATCGCGTTCCAAGCCTTGTTCCCCGCCCGTCATCTTCTCATGCACACCGACCCCTATTGGAGCGATCGCGGGGTCCGCTTCAGTTGGTTCTTAATGACCCGCAACAAGATCGGCGGTCTCGCGCGAATCCGGGTGGAAGACCCCCAACTTGTTCGCCAGGACGCCGAAGGGCACGCCAGGTTCGATTGGGAACGTTTCCAAGGCGAGAAACCCCCGGTCGTGTATTACTCGGTCGACGCACCCACCGTGTCGTGGAGTGAGTTGCCCGAGTTGTTCGTCACGTTCGAACCGATGATCGGCGAGCGGATCTTCTTCAACCCTGCGGCCGCAGGCCTGGTGAAGACGGAAGACATCAAGGGGCACGTGGAAGAATTATGGCAAGCCACGTACGGTCGTTCCTGTGAACTCTATGCAACTTACCCGCTCGCTCGACAGTTAAGAACGCTACGTCGCAATGCGGCCATCGCGTTGCGCGACGAGGAGCCGGACGGACGAGCGCTTCTAGCGGCTGTCTTGCGTGCCGAAGAACGTGCCAAGAGCTTGCTGGCGCCGAACCTGGACGATGACGCGTTTCACTACAAGTTTTATACCTTCAGCAAGTCGCTCTTCGAATTGAGGATGCTTGGATCGCAAACGGCAAATGCAGTAAAGGTGCTCGTGCAAGTCAGCCCCTTCGCACTGCAGGGAAATCGTGCCGGGGGACTGCGACCGTTTCTCATTCACGATCCGCAATTGATGCTGACCGGACGATACGTGTCGTTGCGTCTCGACCGCGAGAAGTGGCGTGGCGAACAGACGGCTCACGCCGACTTCGACACGGTGCCTTGGCCGTTCCTCGAAGGGCTTCCGCTGGTGCTACCGACCTACCGCACAGACAAGGCACCGTGGTTTATCTGGAACTACTCTGTCGAGCTTAACCCGCATCAGATCGAGGCGTTGGAGATTATGCCGCAGGTGATGTACAGCTACGCTCAGCACATTGCCCAACGCTGGCAGGTCGAGCAAGGTCACCGCCCTCGCGTATTCGGCACATCGTTTATGGTGCTCAACGACCGACCGATGCAGAAAAGCGTCGATCCTCAAGTCGATCTCGCGGCCACTCCCCCGTCGATCTTCGGCCCCACCCCCTGGGTTCTGCCCCCTCCCCTACGGCCAGCAGATCAACAGCCGGAGGAGTGAGCTTGATTCCAGCGCGGCCAAGCCGCTCCATGGCCGAGTAAAGATAGGAAAGGCCGCTCCTGAAGTTCTCGGACTTGTGCGAACGTCGTCATTCAGTACGATAATACTCGCTTGGAATCAACAAGCCGCCCCCTTAGCTCAATTGGCAGAGCATCTGACTCTTAATCAGAGGGTTCATGGTTCGAGTCCATGAGGGGGCACTCTCTTTGCTCGATTCGATTTCTCGCTGCTACCAGAATGCTACCAGGGCGTTATTCTTCTAGACGGTCGCTGTGTCAAGAAATTCGGGCACGTAGACCTTATCCGTGGCCTTCTTCATCTTGTCGCTTAGTTGGATGTACTTCAGTGTTTTCGCGAACGATTTGTGGCGCATCTTGTGCTGCCGGACCGCTGCGGGCATCTCATCCGCGTTCAACGTCGCATAGCCTCGTCTGAGGTCGTAGAAACCGTACAGATGGCAAGCGTCGGAGCATTCATGCTCTCTCGCGTCACGGCAGGGAAGATGGATTCGGGCTGCTGACTGGATTCGATGAAATTCCGTCCATAGCGTCCGCGAATCGTAGGGCCAGGGGAATGCCATATCGTCGAACCGAACGATCGCACGGACCATCTAGAGTGTTGCTTAGGGTAGGTAATCCGTATCATCCCGTTTGCCTGTGTTGTCTGATGCTCGCGCGAGGATTGCCCTCTGTCCAGGTCGAGGTCGTCGCGCTGGAAAGCTAAGACTTTCTTGATTCGCCAACCGGTTGTGATCGGAAAGACTAGCAGGGCCCGCCACCATTCAGTTGGTTCGACCTGGAGAAAGAGCGGTTGGCCTTCTTTCGTGAGCTGGGGTGTTACCGACCCCGCAAACCCCTGCGATCGCCCCTAACGCCCTCACCGTTGGCAGGCATCAACACCAGCAGTCGCCGAACCCCACGAACATGCAGCAGGGGCGAATCTGGGGCGTCCGATTTTGGTGGCGAGCAACGAAATTGCGTTCGAGCCGAAGGCCGGCCACAATGGGCAAGTCCGTGGTCCGGCTACCTAGCCCAATCGCCGGCTCAAGACCCAAATGGGTAATCCCAGCTACAGATAAGTTGACTGGGCGATGAACCCCAGTCTATGTTTAGGGGACTCAGATCTCCCCACTATCGCGATGCTAATGACATCATTCTGCTCCTAGGGCTACGCCGTCGCTTCGGACAGAGGCGGACAGTGATTCTCTCCGGACGTTTCCTTCTCAAGTGAGCACAGCTAGACGTCGAGTTACGCGCCTATGGACGCGCGTGGCCAATCGGCGATGGGCCCGTATACAAGATTGCTGCGGCCGGATTATTCTTGCTGAGTTCGTCGAGCCAGAAACCAAAGAAAGACCCTCGGTGACTTCGTGATGGATCCATCAATTCAACTCCAGGGGGCTATCCCATGCATAAAAACCAAGCTGCTTTTGCAGTTACAATGATTCTTCTGTCGCTGAAATTGCCGGCAGCACTCTCCCAAGATCTTGCGTTGAACTACATTACGCAATATTGCAACGAGTCGATCGAGACCGTAAATATTGCGTCGGACGAGCGGTTGTTAACCGATATCTCGAACTCGCTGATGACGGCAGAGCCGATTTATCTGAATGAAGCAATTTACCTGACGCGGCGAACCAACTTCGTCAATCTGTGCCCCGAGTTAGACGGCATCGGCGAAGTCTCTCATGAATGGCTCCGGCCTAATCGTGTGACGCTTTCGGAAGACGCGGTAGTCGTGGCCGCGGTCCGCGAGAATCGATATCCGGGTGCCGAGTCGCTGCTGACTGGCTTGGGTTGGACGCTTCTGCCGGACACAATCACGATCGACTATTCGTCGGGCGCGTTGGATCTACCGCTCTATGCGGGCCTCCTCCCTGCGGGACCTGTAAATATCTCAGGGGCCGGCGTCAACAATTTGGGCATCGTTTCAGCCCCAGGGGCACCGCATTCACACTATTTCTTCTTTCAAGAGACCAGTGCGTTTTCGCCACAGACCTTGGCCCAATTTGAACTCGTGCCCGAACCGGGAACGTTTCTTTTGCTGGCGTGCGGTATTGTCGTTGTGATACCGATCTGGATTTTGAGAACTTAGAGCAGATGGTTTGGATGCTGCAAGATGAGGTCGAGGAAATCGATGCGGTGATCGATCGGCCGGGGAGGAGTTAGGTACGCGGAATCTATTGCATAGCCCCAATTGAATACCAGCTGCCACTCATCACTGCTAAGCAGTATGTCACGACTGGCATCAATGATCTGTAGCGCCGATCGCGCGATCTTGCCGTCGAGAAAGATGCTCGCAATCTCGCCACCGATATCCGTATCGATCTTCAACGATCTTGCGTCCGGGTCGCGTTTTCCTCGGCGATACGACCGATGCAACCGAGGTAGCTCATCCCGATCCTGCTCTACCGATCGCGGGTGGATTGTGTGAAACAACGGCCGTCGAAAACGCAGCTCACGGTGAGCCATTCAATTGGCCGACCGGTACCTTGCCACCCCCAGGGCTATGGCTGCGAACGCGGCGAGAACAAAGGTGGACGGTTCAGGTACGGTGAAGACATACACTGCACCGTCTTGGTTACCATTATCATCGTCTTCCGGTGCCCCGACGAGGACGGTATTGCCGTCGATTGCAACCGAGGTGCCAAAATTGTCACCTGTCGACCCTTCACTTGCAATGAGTTTATAGAGTTCATCGCCAGTTGTTAGGTCGTAGACGTAAGCAGCTCCAGAACTGAGACTGTTACCATCCCCCTGCCAGTCGCCAATTACCAACAGGCTACCATCCATGGCAACGCTCAGATGGTTATTGCTGTCGATAGGGTCGAGTTCGAATAGTTGTGTGCCCGTGGTGATATCATAGACATAAGCCCCCGATTCGCCCGAAATCCACCAAGTAGCAGCCGCCAAATTACCTTGAATCGCGACATCCCGTACAAGCTTTCCCTCATCGAGGACAAACTCAAAGAGTTCATCACCCGTTGCAAGGTCCACAATGTATGTCGCTTGATGAAATGGTTTGCCTGCCAAGTTTCCTCGGATGATCGCCCGATCACCATCGATTGCTGAGCCGTTATTGTACTCGTGCGTACTCGGAGCTGTGAGCTTCATGATCTCAAAGCCGGTATTGACGTCGAAGAGGTATTGGTCGTCGTGTGTTGAGACGAAGGCGCGATCTCCGCTGATCGAAAGATCGGCACCAAACAAAGAGTCGTTAAAGAAACTACCGAAAACCTGGGACTGTTCTGTGCCTGTAGCCGTGTCGTAGATGTATGCCGCTCCTGATTCGAGGGGACCGAAACGACCCGCACCCACGATGAAGCGATCACCTTCGATATCGACGGCCGAGCCATAACTATCGCCAGGGTTTTCTCCGGAAGTCTCGTGGAGCTGATTACCCGTGTTGAGGTCGAAAATGTAAGACCTGCCTGACAATGTTGCTGGAGCACCAACAACCGCCGTGTCGCCTGTAATGCCATCGATAGCCACGGAATCACCGAAACGAAAGATCTGCACCCCTGGCAACCCGGGCGAGGCAAATAGCTGCATTGTCTCATTTAGCACTTGTGACTGCGCCAAGGCGGGCCTCGCTCCCAATGTTATGAAGAGCGATGCTCCGAGAGCCAACAAACCAATGGCACCATATGCACGGAAGACCAGATAGGCTGACTGATGCAGACTGCTCATTAGCGTTCCTCCCCTAAGCAGTTAGCGAATTCCGGAAACTCAAATCAACTGGTCCGAAACTTTCCAATTGGTCAGTCACAATCACTGAGTTGACCACACCCGACATGTCACTGAAGTGCTCATTGTGGTCACCTATCCTGTCAAATACAAACCAATTTTGTGAATTCCAGTCCCCAAAAAACCTGTTGCGTGCCTGTCGAGACTGAAGGAAATTCTCATAACCTTGCAGCTGATGAGTAAAATACGTCAACCGACCATTACCGCTTGCGACGAAAGTAGGCTCGCAAACCCCACCTCCCCAAGACCTCCAGCAAAGTAGGTACCCTCCCGATCAGGGCGATCGCACGTTCAAACGGCTGAAAAGCCGTTGTAGATGGCGTTTAGGACGGTCTCGTCCCAGCCGGCTCTCAGTCGTTTGCCGCGAATGTTCTCTTTGATGGAAGTGTCTTGCTGCAAGATATTCAGCGCCATTCGTCGAAAGGCGGCGGAGGTTTGTGGTGCGTTTCCCTTTCAAATCCGACTCGCATCTTCTGAAAACGTTACATCGAGGATCCAGTGCTGGCGGTTCTCGATGCCCCAGTGACCGCGGATGAAGTTGCTCAGCATTTTCACTTTTGGCGGATGGCTGGTGATGAAGAACATCGTTTCTTCGTGCGTCTTCTTGCCCGACTCGCGGTGGCGATAGATCATGCCGATCGAGCGGACTCCTGGCCAACGCGACAACGTGGGTTCGTCGGCCGGAGCTTTCATCACGTAGATCTCTCGCCGCTCCTTACGGCCGTGCGAGTTCTCGACGGTGATATGTCGGCGGAGGCCGGGAACGTGATAGTTCGTCTCGCCGTACTCGATAAACCATGCGAGCAAGGCCTTGTACAACGACTCTTGGTTGCCTTTCACCGTTAAGATGTAGTCGGCTTCCGCATTTTGAATCGCCGCCGCGGTCTCAATCTGACAATGCATTGCATCGAGCGTCACGGTTGCTCCGCCAAGTTCCATCAGCTTCAGCAACTCGCGCACCGCGGGGATCTCGTTGCTCTTGTCGTCCACCGACATCTGCCGCAGACAAACCCGCAGGTCGCAGGCGAACGCGGTAATCGAATGCAGCGCGGATTTCCCAGCCGCCCGATCGAACGAGCCCCGCAGGGTCTTTCCGTCGATCGCAACGCACTGGCCTCGTAGCGACGCCGCGAACATATCGACCCAGACATGCATGGCCGAGAGAAACTCGACCGTGTCGAGTCGGGCAAACACCCGACCAAACGTATCGTGGCTGGGAACTCCGTTCTCCAACGCGACAAACTGGAGGAACCATTCGCGTTTGCTGTGGGCGAACCGTTCGACGTCGGCCCAGCCCTGTGCTCCGCAGAGGGTTGCTGTCAGTGCCAAGAAAATCATTTCGGCGAGATCGTGATTCCTGTCGCGATCGACAAGCGGATCGGCAAAATTTCACAATGCGTTTCAACAACTGCCGCCGGACCACTCGCCCTGAATCACCTCTGTGCCAGAAAACACCCGTCGCCCACGCGACGGGTTGACCAACACGAACTCAATGCAATCCTTGGACCATAACTTCAACGTGCGATTACCCTGTCCATCTATCCTATCACTTTCGCGCATAGTTCTAAGATCAGCTCATCCACTACAATGCCGGTTACGACTGTCCCATGTCATCGCTCCATGCGATAATCATGACGTTGACTGGGAGCTCTCTACCTTGTCTCGCAGTCCTGAGGCATTCCCTTTTTGTTACCGACCCAGGAGATTCTGTTGGCACGTCGCAAGAGATCAGCGCCAAAAACGGATGACATGGAGGTTGCGACGAGCTTGTCGGCGCCGCAGCCGGTGAAGCCTCGCGATCTGGGGATCGTGTGTCTGCTGGTCGTGGTTACGCTGGTGCCAATGCTGGGTAAACCGGTGCATGTGGACGACCCGTTGTTTGTGTGGACCGCCAGGCAGATCACTGAGGCCCCGGCCGACTTTTACGGCTTCGATGTGAATTGGTACGGCTATTGGTTGCCCATGCACGTGGTGACGCAAAACCCTCCGTTGTGGAGTTACGTGCTAGCCCTGTTCGGCATGTCGTTCGGGTTCGGCGAAGTGTCACTCCACATGGCGACGCTTGTGGCGGGGGTGGCAGCGGCGGCGACGACCTATCTTCTGGCAGCCCGACTTGGAGCTCGCCCCCTGGTTTCGGCTTGCCTGGCCTGGGCGACTCCGGCCTTGTTGGTCAGTAGCACATCCTTGATGTGCGACACGGCCCTGGTCGCACTATGGGTGGCCGCGGTGCTGATGTGGATTTATGGGCACGATACCAGGCGCCCTTACTGGTTTTACTTGGCAGGCTTGCTGGTTGGTTTGGCGGGGGTCACCAAGTACTACGGGGTATGCCTATTCCCGCTTCTGGCAGCCTACTCGGCAGCCCAATGGCTGATGACAGGCGAGCAGCGCAAGGCACAAACAAATTCCTCCTCCAAAATAATCGCCCATTGCGGCGGCGGGCTGTTCGTAGGGGTGTTGGTGCTGGCCGCCTTTGATACCTGGACGTCGAGACAATACGGTCGCGGGCTGGTTGGCCAGGCGTTGCTGTATGCATCCAGTGTCGAACAGCCCACGGAAGCCGGAGGACGAAACCCGCTACGACAAACGTTGGTCACCTTGGGATTCGCCGGGGGATCGATTCCCATCGCACTCGTCTTCGCCCCGTTGATCTGGCGACCGCGGACCTTGGGAATCGCCACGGTGGCATTCACCGTATTCGGGCTGATGTTCTACCTGTTCGACGGCGCGAAGTTTTGGGCGGGCGCGTCGGTTGTAGAGCCCGGGATCGGTTTTCTACTCCAAGCCACGTTGATGGTGGCAGCCGGCGTGGCATTGTCTGCGTTGCCGGTGCTCGATTTCGTGCGACGCAAGGACGCCACCAGTGTGTTGTTGGCCCTCTGGGTGTTCGGCACACTCGCTTTCGCGGGCGTGCTCAACTGGACCACCAACACGCGTTCGCTGGTCCCCGCGGTGCCGGCCGTGGCGATTCTGTTGGGCCGAAATCTCCCGCAATCGCTGGCCGACAATGCTGGGCTCCTCTTGAAGATGACCGATCAGACCTATCGATATCTTCTCGTAGGACTCACGGCGGTATGTCTATTGATCTCGCTCACCGTGGCAAACGCCGACTATCGCTTGGCCTCATCGGTGCGGCAAGCGGCCAACGAGATGAACGAACAATACATGGCTGCCGGTGACGAACTGTGGTTTCAAGGGCACTGGGGCCTGCAGTATTACCTGCAAGAATCCGGCGGCCATCCGTTTGAAGTGCAGGGAATCAACTATCCGGCCGGGGCGAGGCTCATCTTACCCAGCAACAATACCAACCCGTTCAATCTGGTCCCACTGCAAGAGAATCCCGATCGGGCAACCCGCGAAGTGCTGGAATACGACGGACCTAGCGGACTCTCAACGATATCCTCACCCCTGGGGGCAGGCTTCTACGCCAGCGAGTTCGGGCCGTTGCCCTATGCCTTTGGCAGCGTTCCGAAGGAGCAATACACCGTTTATACATTCACCCAGCCGTTTGCGATTAAGGTTGGCAAGTAGCGTAATCTGTCGCGTTGGCAAAGGCATGAGGATTTGTACAACAAGTTCTGTGTACCGCGTCATTGAACATCGTCACACGCCACATTACTCAGAATTCTAATCGCGTGTCATGTGTCGTGTCTTCCCGGCATCAGTCTGTGTCGCTAGTTCAGATCCACAGCTTCAAAAATCGCTGGAGAAACGAAAGAGCCTCTTGCCGGTTTCAATGTCGAAGCCGTGAGCGTAGAAGCCGGTTGACGAGTTACCAAAGACAACGACTCGATCTTTCTCGACGACAACAGAGATCCAACCGACGAACTTCTCTGAATATGAGTACAAGCCGCTGCAAGTCTCTGCTTTCCAAACAACCTGATTCGACTCACGGTTTACGCGGGCAACAACGTGGGGACTTCCTCCATTGCTGTGAATGGCGATGAAACACGAGTCGTCACGGAATGTTGCGTTGAACTGCTCAAGCGGATCTTCGATTCGGTCGTGCCCACACCAACTCGTCTTGGGATCGTAAACCGCTCGCAATTCATCGGGAACAACCAAGATATTGCTTTCCACTCGAAGGGTCATAGCACCGTCTATAGCCTCAACGACAGGGTCTTCTGGAACATCCGGCAGGGTCAGCTTACCCTTGTAATACGACGTATTCCATATATTTGGTTGATCCAAGTAGCGGTTCTCGATCCGATTACCTCCTGCATCCAGGACAGCTTCTGCCCACCATCGTGGAACAGTTGCACCGGCACGGGTCTTCACCATATCCAAGAATCCAGCAAGCTCAACTTTGTTGTTCCGATAGAGCGTGGGAGGCGTGGTTACGGATCGCTTGATGTTCTCCCATGCAGCTTGCAAAGCGATCGAGTCATCTGTCGAGCGTTGCAGAAAGCCCAGGTCATCTGTTCCAACGAGCTCGTACAAGCCTCGGTAGAGGGTAAACAGTTCACCAATCTTCTCGGCGGCGTTCACCTTTTCGATCTGCGAGTTTACCTCTCGCAAATGCGCACGCCGTCGATACTCCACCCACCAACCGCAAGCAACCGCGATTGCGAGCAAAAAGAGAAGAAGGGCTTGCAAACTAAATTGCAACCATTTTCTCGGGCGTAGCATCTGCACCCTCCACCACAGCAGCAATTAGACGCCTTCAACAAGGTATGAATTCTCTGCGACTTGGGCATCCCTATCACCCGTTCATCTTATCAGGCGATGCCAAAAACCTATCGCATTTTTCCCTAGCGACGTGGCAGGTGATGTGCGAACGAGAGAAAGTGGCGATGCCCTCACCAGCCAACAGCTTTCGCTGCCGTACGGCGTTGATCGGCGACTCCGATGATTTGACCCTCGGTAACGTGAATTGAATGAGAGTCGCCTTGAATGTGGGCCATCGGGTAAATTTGGTGCCCCATTTCGGAGAGCCGGGCGATCAGGTCTTCAAACTCGGGCGATTCGGCACCTTCGAAAAACACCTGATCGGGCAACCACTGGTGGTGCAGACGAGGTTCCGCCACTGCGGTGACGAGGTCGTCTTCGTATTGAAGCACACCCAGCAGCACGCTGAGCACGGTGTTGGGAATGGTGCGCCCTCCGGGGCTGCCGGTCAGCAGGAACAACTTACCGTCTCGCATCACAATTACCGGGCACTGCGAACTAAGCATGCGTTTACCGGGTGCAACGGTGTTGGCTGGTGTTCCAATCGCACCCAGGCGGTTGGTGTACCCGGGCCGGTGATTGAAATCGGTCATTTCATTGTTCAACAGAAAGCCCGCACCACGCACGACGACCCGCGAACCCCAACTGCTCTCGATGGTATACGTGTTTGAAACGCCCATCCCTGCAGAATCAACCACGCAGAAGTGGGTCGTGCTGTCGCCTTCCCCGGCAATCGGAATGTCGGAAGCCAACTCCATGCTAGATGTTGCATGCTCGCGATCAATCTCCTGGGCTAGTTCACGGGCGTACTTCTTGCCGGTCAGATTCTCGGGGATCGAAACGAAGTCGGGGTCTCCCAAGTAACGTGCCCGATCGAGGTACGCTCGCCGCATTGACTCGATGACGAGATGCGTCCCCTCGGGCGACCAACGTTCGTGCTCCGCGAGATCGAGCTGTTCAAGGATGTTCAACGCCTCGACAACCACGATACCACCCGAGCTGGGCGGGGGTGCTCCATAGATGTCGAACTCACGAAAGGTACCGTGGATCGGTTTCCGAATCTTGGCCGTGTACTGTGCGAGATCGGTCAGCGTGATCAGTCCACCACCCTGTTTCATTTCCTTGGAAAGCTGTTTCGCGATCGAACCGCGATAAAACGCTTGAGGTCCCTCTTCGGCAATGCCTTTTAACGTGCGAGCCAGGTCGGGCTGCACGAGAATGTCGCCGGGCTGCCAGGCTCGATCTTCCTGATTACCAAACACCCGCTGGAACTCGGCAAACTCCGGAGAGTCGGCAAGCAACTCATTGAGCCCTTCGGCCAATGCCGCATCGATCGGAAATCCCTCGGCCGCCAACTTTACGGCCGGCTCAACCAATCGCTTCCATGGCAGACGACCGTATCGCTCATGCGCCAAGGCGAAACCGGCAACCGTACCCGGGGTGCCGACGACCTTGTGTCCCTTGTAATCGGTGCCTTCGCTGAACATATCGGGCGTGGCCGCCGCGGGAGCCGTTTCGCGATATTCGACACATACGGGCGGTTCTTTCCCGCCGGGGGCGACCATCATGAAGCCTCCCCCGCCAATGTTGCCGGCCTCGGGCCAGGTAACGGCTAATGCAAAGCCCACGGCCACGGCCGCATCCACCGCGGTCCCCTCTTCGCGAAGTACGGCCGCTCCCACTTCGGTGGCGACAGGCGAGACGGAGACAACCATCGCCTGCTCGCCGACGGTGGCTACGGCCAGGGGCTCTGCAGCGGCGGACACATCAGGAGCAAACCCCACACCAAATAACAAAACGAGCGACAGCGTGGAGCGAATTTGCCGAGTGTGCTGCGAAGTATGCTTGCTGAACATCGACTCTCTCGGATAAGGGTGCTACTTCTCTCGACTCACAACTCTACGACACAACCGTGTTGTTGATCTTGTGGGCCACCTCTTTTGGGCACTGAATCGATTCTCCGGCTGGGCAGTGGAGCAGGTTGTTTTGGACCACGTTGTTAGCTCCACCGCTGACGGAAATACCGGCCGTGGCCCGTGGCGGTTCGTGTCGATCGGCAATCGAATTCCCATCGATCCTGCACCGCTGACAATCGGTGACAACGATTCCCCGCCACTTGGGCGAGAGAATTTGGGAATCGCTCACCGAGCAATCTTCACAGCCCTCGAGGGTGATCGACCCACCGGTGTTTTCGTCTCCGTAGTTGCCCGCGTTCAGGACGACCCCCGTAATCGAGCTTCCCCAGCAGCGACGCAACAGGATGCTGTCGATGGTGTTTCGCGACGGGCCATAAGACCAGCCGAATGTGTTCCCTGAAATGCTGGCCAGCGAGCAGTCTTCGAGAATAATGCCTTGCTGGTGCCCGTCGTAGATGGTGTTCCCGCTAATGGCCACGCGTTCGGCAAAGCGAATGTCGACATTCGTGCTCTGGCTGCCCAGCACATTGCCCGAGAGTGTGATCAGACGTGCGGAGAGTCGCCCGTTCTCGTCGAGATGGCCGTGCACTCGCACGTTGGTGCCTTGCTTCGAGGGGCGGGCTTGAATCGTGTTGCTGGCAATCGTGATTTCGCTGGCCGTGCCTTCGGTGGCATCGAACCAGATTTCCGCGGCACCCTCGTCCTCGTCGTTGTAGTTGTATTCGATATCGTTTCCGGTGATCTGCAAGTTGTGCAGGTCGCCTCCCAACGACTTGATGCCTGCCTGTTGGTTGTAGCTGATGTGGCAGCCGGTAATGATGGCTTGATGCAAATTGCACTGGTCGATAAACACGCCGACACCCGTGTTGTCGTAGAGATGGCAGGCGGTGAGCAGCACGTTGCGGTTGCGCTCTGGGAGGTGCACGGCGTGACGCACCTTACGGATGAGCACGCGTTCGAGCGTGGCTTGCATCGTGCGGAGAAGCTGAATCCCGTCGGCCTCTGGATGGTCGCCCACGATCTCGATGGCGCTGACCGTGGGAAATCGCTCTCGTCGCCAAGTGGCGGGCACGACCTGATCGGGGTCGGCCGTGCCGTTGTGATTGCCAATCAGTCGGAAGGCGGGCCCGTTGCCTTGCATCACAATGCGGGCCGTCCCGTGGGTGCCGACGATGGCGGTAAATCGCTCGCGGTCCAAGGCAACGTCAATCGGAGCGGAAATCCGGTAGGTGCCCGATGGAAACTCGAGGACACCATCACCATCGTCGACCGCGTGGCGGATCGCCTCGGTGTCGTCGTTGTTTCCATCTCCTACGGCTCCGAAATTACGTACGTCGGCCATATAGAATCTCTCCCATCGTGCGGTACGGGGATTGCCTGGTGAGTATTGGTTGAGTCGATCCCACCACGCCGAGACGACTACGTCAAGTCGCTAAGCGTCATCAAGTTGCCGCTGCGAAGTATCCGGGGCAAAGCAAATGATGATCATGCCAAGCAGATAGATCAAACTCGTCACCTGTCCCACTCGGGCATAGTCGCCTGCATAGAGACGCATGATCTCGCCGACACCCAGCACGCCAAAGGCGGTGAAAATCCGTCCGAAATTGAACGTAACCCCGCTACCGGTCGATCGCACATGGGTGGGAAACAACTCCGGCAAGTACAGCGGAAGCCAGCCGAAATAGACGGTCCCGAAGAATCCTAGTATGAAAACCCACCCCAGGAAGCTTGGGTCGCCGGGCTTCAGAAACCAGAACAAGTACGCGCTGGAAGCCAATGAGAGCAGGCTAATCGCAAAGTAGGTCGAACGTCGTCCGAATGCCGCGGCAAGCCATCCGCCGAGCAAGCTACCAAGCGCCGCGCCGGTGGAACGGATGGTCTGCGTGTGGCTCTTGAGATACGCGTTCTCGACTCCACCGACTTCATCGGCCCAGGGAACCAACCAGTTCGCCCCGCCCCAGTTTCCCAACAAGGGAATGGTTCCAAGAATGATGCCGATCAGAGTTAGCTTCAGCAACGGTGGCTGAAACACTTCGAACATCAAGTGCTCGGCCCCGATTTCCTTGGCCATGTTCTTTTGTGCCAACCAGCGAGGCGATTCGGGAAGGATCGTAACCGCTAACAGACCCAACGGTGCCGGCATCGCACCAACAATCATGACCCATCGCCAATTGTCGGGATGAATCGAGAGATCGATTTCGAATATGGACGATAGGTTGTCCGTCATCCAATTGTCCGAGCTGAGCACCCCCAGCAACACGAAACCAAGGTTGGCCGAAGTTCCGATCAACCCGGCGAGCAAGGGACGGGAGACGTTTGACCAGCTTTCCGAGGCCAAGGCAACTCCGTTGGGCCACATGCCGCCTACGCCCATACAGGCCACGAAACGAAGCAGCAGAAACTGGGTCGGCGTTTCGACCCACACCATGACCCCGGTGAACAGCGAATACCACAGGATGCTGGCTCCCATGGCTTTGGCGCGACCGATTCGGTCGCCCAGTGTGCCGAAGACCCATCCACCGGTCGCGGCGCCTAACAGGAAGGCGCAGATATACCAGGCAAACCAGTTGCCGACTTGCCCTTCGGCAGTGACGCCCATCGAGATCAGCGCTGGTCGCCCGGCAAGTGGAACAATCACCATGATGGTGCCGGCGAACATCCAACCCAGGAATGCCGTCACCAAGATGGCGATCCGCCCGCCACGCGAGAGTTCAGAAACCTTGTCCGTGGTGAAACTCATGAAGCTGTACCTGGGGATGTCGGTTCGTCGGACGTCAATTCGCGCTGAATCAATTGAAGCGTTTCTTGCGGAAGCGGTCCGGAATCGATGGCCTGCATCGCCGCGTCGACGTGTTCCGGTTCACCCATCCCAACGATGGCTGCCGTGATTCCGGAATGTGAGAGGGCGTATCTCAACCCTATTGCCGTGAGTTCGTCCCGTTGACACCCCAATACCTCGCAGAGACGAGCGGCACGCCGGGTATCACGCTGGTAGAGGTCCAACGGAAAAAACTTTGTCTTCAGCGTGTGGTCGCTGGGAGTGTTACCGGCCAGTGCTCCGCCTGCATACACCCGAATGGCGAAGACCCCCATGTCCTGTTGCTCGCAGTCGGTCACGATATTGCCGTAGTTCGTCTCGTGAAAGCTCTGTGGCATCGTTTGCCCAGAACTTGGATTGAGGAGATTGTACGGGGTTTGGATCGTGTCGAACGCCCCGGAGGAGATTACCTCCTTCAAAGCCCCCGGCTGACCAATCCCGGTCATCCCCAAGTACTGAACGACGCCGCGAGCGCGAAGTGCTTCGAAGGCAGCAAGTAGTCCGTCGGGCCCTAGCACGTCTTCGGGGGTTATCGAGGTTGACTCGTCGCCGCGGTTTGCCGTAATTGAGTTGTGCAGTTGCAGGAGAGTGACTCGCTCCACCCGCAAGCGGGCCAGGCTCTCCTGCATGGATGCCTCAACATGCCCACGAATGTCGTCCAGGTGCTCGGGCATGAAGCGAACTTTGGTGGCGACGTGCACCTGATCGGCAAGCTGCAACTCTTGCAGGGTATTTCCCAGAGCTTCTTCCGATCGGCCGGCGCCGTAGGTCGCAGCCGTATCGAACCAGTTGATGCCACATTCAACGGCTCGGCGAACGACGGCAAGTTGACGATGCGTATCTGCTTGGGTCATCAACCCCGAAACAGGCCCTGCACCAAACGCCACGGGCGAGACCTGGATTCCGGTGCGTCCCAAGAGCCGAAAGTTCATGCAGTCGCTCGAATGATGGAAGCTGAACGATATCCCAAACAAAACCGTGGCCACGATTGTCGTTCACACACCGGGACAAAACAAGCAACTTGGCCGACTGGCGTTTTCTAGCTGCTATACTCGTGTAAACATCTTGCTTGGCAGCGACTTCTATTCTTCTGCGGTGGGAACTGCGATGAACCTTTTTCAAAACTTCCTTCATGCGACTACAGGGATCGCGACAATGCTGATCGCATCAACGCTTGCCATGGCGGATGCAAATGGGATTACGTCGCTTAGAAACAAGAGCGTCGAATACCAGCTCAGCGAAGTCGGGTTTCACGCAATGGAACGCGATGGGGTGCAGGCCGTAATCGTTGACAATCGGGCCGTGGACAACGAGATCTTGCCCGATCATCGAGCCGGTTACAGTGGGGTTGCCAGGTTGATCCATAAGGAACAGGGGGAGAATCTGTTCGTGCCCCATTATGCTGGTCTCAACTTCGAGCACATTCACGACGGGACCACGCGAGAAAGGCCGGTCCTCTACGAACCGAGAAATGCTCCCTGCGAACTTCGCGTGGTAAGCGACCTGGTTGCCGAGTTGTATTGGCCACCGACCCCCACGTTTGCCCTGGAATGCTGTCTGCGTTACCAACTTCTCGAACGCGGGGTACTTGAACTCACGATCGAGTGCATCCCGCACGAGGAGCGTTTCAAGCACGGGTACATTGGCTTGTTTTTCGCCTCGTACATCAATCAGCCGGAATCGCTCGACATTCATTTCCAGGGGGTCACGAACGACCAAGATCAAGATACTGCCTGGATTCGTGGGATTACTCCGAAACACGGCGAACTTCCCACGCATTTGGCCATCGACGATCAACGCACTCTTCCCAGCGACGCCGATTTTCCGTTGAGCCTGGTCTTCAATCGCTCGAACCATCGCTACAGCGAGCCCTGGTACTACGGCATCAGTCACGGCATGGCGTGGCTGCAAGTCTTTCGCAGTAGCGATGGCGTGCGATTGACCCAGTCGCCGTCGGGCGGAGGGGGCGGGAACCCGGCGTGGGACTTTCAGTACTTCGTCGACAATTACGAACCGGGCAAGCTCTATCAGTTCGTCATGCGGGGCGTCTATTGTCCCGTACAATCACCCGAGGCCATGGCCCGCATCGCACGTCAGCAGTTGGCAATTCTAGACAAGGAAGATTAACCAGGGCCCAACGTGGTGCGGACTACCAACCCTTCGACCAACTCGCGAACACCGACAGATCGGTCTCTAACTGTACTCCATCGAGATACTGATAGATGGGGTGAACAATTTCCGCGCTAAAGCGTCCGCCAAGCGGTGTGAGCCAGATGGCTCCGTAGCCAAAGTTCAGCCAGTAGCCTCCGCGAAAGTCGGCCCTTGCCGTGCTGATGACCGTGTTGTTGGGACCGAAGGCCGGATCGAAGCCGCCGAAGTTGCTTGCCCACAGGTTTTCGACCCGAAACGTCAGGGCCAGATTCCCTTCACGACCAACGCGCTGTGCGCCCCAAAAGTTCAGGCGGTGGATGTCGCTAACCGAATAGTCGCGGTAGTTGCGTCCGATTGGGAGGTCGGCCTGGTATTGGGCCCCAAAACTGCGGGTTTCCCAATACTGCTTGTAAGTGATGCCAGGGCGGGCGTTGAACGTGCCGCTCCCTAGTCGCATGGGGTAGGGAAACAGAGCCGGGGGCATAAGTCCATTCGAGGGTGCAGCAGTGCGGCCGGAGATGTTCCCGGTCGGTACGGTGCATCCGAGGTTCACGATGAGTTCGTCGGTATCGCCGCTGTACAGCTTCCACAACGCCCCCAGGCCCGTATCGGCGAACCCGTCGTTGGATGTTGTGAAATCTGGATCGCCCATCAACGGCATGCGACGAAGATGGTCCATCGTCAGTTCAAACCACATCGGCATGGCATACAGCGTGATTTGATCCGTCAGGCCATACATCATGTGGATCATGTGCATGTCCATGTGCATTCGGGTCGGGGTCGCCATGAAACTGACTCCCGAGGCATCGAGCGCGGCCACGTCGCTCACCCGCTGCGAACCGACGCGGTTGCCGTCCATGTCCATGGTCATGAACTTGTACTCGAACATCATGTCGCCCTGTTTATGAGCATGATCTCCCATGATGCCGGTCGGTGCATGGGTGTCCGGTCGGCCCCCTTTGATGCCGCCGTGGTCATGACCCGAACCGCTGTGACCTGGAGTGCGAAAATAGTCGCTCAGCGTATGCAGCGACTCGCGAAACGATTCAGCGGAACATGTTGCTGGTGAGCCGAGTACGAAGGTGACGATTGCAGCGATTAGGCAGCGTACACTGAGCCGCATGGTTGCTCCTACTCCTTAGGTGCGAACTTTCAACTCACCCACGATAGAATGAAGACGGTCGTGCATCGCAGAAAGCGATTCGGGATTGCAATCTCTTTCCAACCACACAAACCTGCGATGAGACTCTTGTGAATCGTCTAGAGTTACCCGGCAAGCCTGAGATGCCTACCCCGTCCGTGGAAGGGGACAACGCAGTCTTTATCGGCGGGTCACGAGGAATAGTGGAACAATGACCTTCATCCCGACACGACCGCCAACCGCTTCCCACATTACCTGATCGCTACGAGAAAACCGAAGCAACACGGACCAGGGATACCTCAACCGATCTCTTCAAGTCTTAGAATCACGCTTGAACTGAATCAGCCCTTAGCCACATCGGCGACACATTGACCAGCGGCAACCCCCAAAAAGACAACACGTTTCGTGAAGCGTCGGGCCGGACGCCGCTCGATCGGCGCGATCTTGTGTGCATTGTGCTGCTGGTGATTGCCGTGGCACTCGCGTTCTTTCCCGTTGTCGGACACGAATTCTTAATGTACGACGATCCGTTGAACGTGACGGAGAACGGGTTCTTGCAAAGCCCTTTGGAATGGCGACGCGTCGTTCGATTCTGGATCGCACCATACGAGGGCCTATACGCTCCGGTTTCGTACACGTTTTACGCAGGGATTGTCCGAGGCAGCGAACTCATCGGCGCGGTCGACACCGAAGGGGAGCTTGCCGCGTGGCCGTTCCACCTGGCGAACTTGATTCTGCACGCCACCACAAGCGTCGTCGTCTACCTGCTGCTACGAAGGTTAGTCGCATCCCAGTGGGCATCGCTGGCAGGAGGCGTGCTGTTTGGGATACACCCCTTGCAAGCAGAAAGTGTCGCCTGGGTAACCGAAACGCGAGGCCTGCTGGCCGGGCTGTTCGGAATGCTCGCCCTTTGGCAATACATTGTGAGCGTGCAGGAGATCGACCATCCCCAACGTATTCGCAAACGGAGATACGCCCTGGCAAGCGTTTTCTTCCTGATCGCGATTCTCTGCAAACCTTCGGCGGCCGCGGTTCCGGTAATGGCAGGGGTGCTTGGCATCGGGTTACTGCAACGCCCCTGGAAGAAGGTACTGGCAGAACTCAGCCCTTGGGCAGTGCTGGTGGTTATCGTGGCCTGGGTCGCGAAATCGCAGCAAGGGCCCGAGCATATGGCGTTCGAAGTCCCCTGGCTTCCGCGACCCTGGATTGCGTTCGACGCTTTGGGGTTCTACCTGCAGAGACTATTCGTGCCACGGTTGATGGGTACCGATTACGGTCGCGATCCGTTGTGGGTGGTCGAGCAGCGAGCATTCCTTCTGGCCGGCACCGCAATTCTGTCGATGGTCCTCGCCGCAACGCTGCCCCACCGCCGCTGGTGGTTGGTGGCCTTGGGATTATTCATCGCTGGTACGCTGCCAACGCTGGGTTTCGTCAGCTTTAGCTTCCAATCGCTCTCCACCGTGGCCGATCGGTTCGCATACTTCGCAATGCTGGGGCCATCGTTCGCCGTGGCCTGTTTGCTCTCTCTTGTATCAATGCGCGTCGCTTTCACCGTCGCCGTACCAGTGTTGGCCATACTGGGATATCTGGCACATCAACAATCGCAGACGTGGGAAAACGATGAAGTCATGCTGCATCACACCCTTGCGGTGAACCCCAGCAGCACGCTCGCCCTAAACAACATGGGGGTGCTATTAAAAGAACAAGGTGATTTCTCGAAGGCCGAGAGTTTTTTCCGCCAGGCGATCACCACGGGCGAGGCGCCCTACCAATCATATAACGGGCTGGGGGAGACGCTCGTTGCACAAGAACGTTTTGAAGAGGCTGTCGAGGCATTTCAATTGGCCCTGCAAAAGCAGCCAACCGAACTGGGAGTGCTTCACAATCTGGGCCAGGCCGAACTTGCGGCAGGGCTGGCCGATCAGGCTGCGCTGCGGTTTGAGGAGATTCTCCGTGCAAACGCTGCCTACGTTGAAGTGCATGTCCACCTCGGGCAGGCTTACGAGAAACTCGGTCGCCCGGAGATTGCCAGAAAGCACTACGAGTATGCCCTCTCGATCGAGCCCACCTTTGCCCCGGCGATCGAGGCCTTGGCGAAGCTCGAAGAACGAAGCGGCGATAGGCCCTCTCAAGAGAACTCTCCGTAAGCGGCACCCCAGGGCCCATGAGGTTCTAGTGCACACTCAGCCAGAAAACTGCCTGGGGGGGTATCATTATCCCGGTTATGTGGCTGAAAATGTGCCAAGACTGTGCTTCAAACGGCGAATAGCCTGCTGATCTGCCATTGGAACCAGCATCTGCCGCAGAGACCGCAGCCAAAGGACGAAACTCAACGGGCCACAACTTAAGGGTCGATTCATCTTTCGTAATCGGCACGTATTTGCTCGGGCGAGTGAAGGACAAAGTCCACTCAATCCGAGTGCGACAACCCAAACAGGGCGATGGTATGGATTTTGACGATTTTCAATTCGGGCGTCGCGGCGGAAGCGATTTCTCTCGCGATGTGCGACGCTACCTGCCGCAGATCGTAATCGGGATGATCGCCATCGGCTTGATCATTGCTGCGTATTCGATGTTCTACCGTGTTGAAGCCACCGAGAAGGGCGTGGTCCTGCGGTTCGGCGCGTACTATCGCACCGTCGATCCGGGCTTGCAGTTCAAACTCCCCTGGCCCATCGACAAGGTGTATCTCGTTCCCGTGCGTGAGATCCAAAGTCTGGAATTTGGTTTCGATACGGCACAACCCGGTCGCCAATCGGTTATTGAAGAACGTTCGGCCGCCAACCTGGATGTATCCGAGATGTTGACCGGCGATTTGAATCTGGCCAACGTCGAATGGATTGTGCAGTACCGCATCAGCGACCCCCAACAATATTTATTCAGCATCGGGTCGACCGAAGATTTAGGCAAACGTGCCCGCCCCTCAGGAAAAACTTACGACGTCAACCTGGCCGTACCCGACACGATTCACGACGTTTCGGAATCGGTCATGCGGAGGCTTGTGGGCGATTCCAGCATCGACGAGGTGTTGACCATCAGTCGAGAACGGATTGCCACCGAGGCAAAACAAGAAATCCAGGAGATGCTCGACGTATTTCAGGCTGGCGTGGACATCGTTACCGTCAAACTCCAAAGTACATCGCCACCGAAGCTAGTTCGCGATGCGTTTCAGCAAGTTAATACTGCCCGACAGCAGAAAGAACGCATCGTGAACGAGGCCGAAGGCGAACGAAACCGCCAGATTCCGGCAGCTCGCGGTAAGAGAGATCAGATCATCTCCGAGGCCGAAGGCTATCGCGATCGAATCGTTCAAGAGAAGAAGGGCGAAGTGGCCGCCTTCCAGGCGCAGCTTGCCGAATATGAAAAGGCCACCGACGTGACAAAGGTGCGATTGTACCTGGAAGTGATCGAAGAAGTACTCAGCAACGTCCAGAGTAAGACGGTGATCGACGAATCGGTCGGCGGCGTGCTGCCTCTAATGAATCTCAACAGCGCCGGGCCAACTACCGGCAACCAATAGACCAAGGACTTCCAAACGTGCGAACGACCATTCCCACGCTGATTGTGATCTTGCTGGTCTTGCTCTCCATATTGGGGCTGGCCAGTATCTACACCGTAGACGAATCGAAAATCGGCGTACTTACCCAATTTGGCGAACTCAAGGGCACGGTCAGCGATGCGGGCTTGCACTTCAAGGTGCCTTTTGTCCAGGAAGTGCACTTCCTGGAGAAGCGATTAATGGCCTGGGACAGCAAACCGGAAAATATGCAAACCAGTGATAAGAAGCGAATCTTCATCAAGGTGTGGGCACGCTGGAGAATCGCCGATGCGGATACCTTCTACCCGGCGGTCCGCACCGAACAGGGCGGACATAAGATTCTTGACGACCTCGTCGACTCCGCCGTTCGCGACGTGGTTGCCCAACACCGACTGATCGAAGTCGTACGCAGCACGAATAACGAACTGCTGTACGAGGATGAAGAAATCCAACGGACCGATATCGATCAGGTCACGAAGGGGCGGGGCGATATCGAAGATCAAATCCTGAAAGTCGCCAGCACCAATCTCCTTGAAGAGTACGGCATGGAGATCAAGGGCGTGAACGTGATGCGAGTCAATTACATCGATTCGGTGAAACAAGCCGTTTATGAACGAATGCGAGCCGAGCGGTTGAGAATCGCCAGCCTCTTCGAATCGGAAGCCGAAGAGGAACGGAACCGAATTCAAGGCCGCACCAGACGGGAACTCGACCAGATTGAAGGTGAGATGAAAGCGGAATCGGCCAAGATTCGAGGTGAAGCCGACGCGCAGGTCATCGCGATTACCGCTGAAGCCTACAATCAGTCGCCCGAAGCTCTGGAGTTCTACAAGTTTCTCCGCAAGTTGGAAGTGTTCAAGAACTCCTTGGGCAACGACTCGAACATCGTGCTGTCGACCGATAACGAGTTGTTCGAGTTACTGGTTTCGCCGGACGGAGCAAGAGAATAGCATTACGCGAGGCTGGACGATCAATCGCCGGCCGCGGATTCACGGGTCCTGAATTACTTTGGAGAGTTACCTTGCACTTCCTGGCTTGGTGCGTGTTCGGTCTGATTGTGGGCGCCATTGCCCGACTGTTGGTTCCAGGCGGGCAGAGGCTCGGCTGCATTGGCACCAGCCTACTCGGCATCGGCGGCTCGATCGTTGGCGGTTTCTTGGGAGATATCTTGTTCGGTAGCGGCGGAGATGAATTTCGCCCCGCAGGCCTCCTCGGATCGACCATTGGAGCCATCATCGTCCTGATGGCATTCCAAACGCTCAGCCGCCGCAACTAGCCGAGCGCCCATCTGTAGAACACAGGGAAGCCTGGTGGCCTAACCTCGTATTGATTGACACAAGATTACGCGGGTGCCACCGCCGGCTTGTCCAGCGGTAAAGACTGCACAAGGGATTGGGGCGGCACAAAAAGGCCGCCGCGTAAACGACTACGGGGCCCTCTGATCACCTACCGTAAGCACCGCTGGACAAGCCAGCGGTGGCACCCAATCACCGTGCAAGTCCTCAGTCAACGGGATCCTAGGAAACTAGCCAGGAAAGCCTCGCTACGGTGAATCCGGGACCTTCAACGAGGATCTATTCCTCGTCCTGATCCTTCAGGCCCAAGCGCGACAACCACCGGCCACGCGCCGGCTTCTCGGGCACCTGTGTCGAAGGGTTTCCTGTCACTGCGGGTCGCGGTTGCTGCTGCTCAAAGACGCGGAGTTTTTCTTCAATCTGTGCGCGTTCGCGTGCAATCTTTGCCCGCTCGACGGACAGCTCGACCTCGGCTTGTCTCAGTTTCTCTTCCCAGTCGGACTGGAGTTGCTTTAGACGATCTCGTTCCTGACGAATCGCCTCGTCTCCGTCTATTGCATCGCGGATCGCGTCGGCCGCAGAATCTTCCTGCGGTGAGAGGTTCGCACCTTGCTCGACCTGCTCTCTTAACTCGGCGATCAGACGATCTTTTGCAGCCACTGCTTCATCGGTACGGCAGATGGCCTCTTCGACCGACATTCGGGCCTGGACCGACTCTTCGCTGTCGTCGTCGTAGTCGCTTTCCAATTGCTCGAGGAGCTTCCGCTTTTGGGCTTCCCAATCCATGGCATCACCAACTGCAACGGCGCCAATGGCGACTGGATGCTCTTTCGCCTTTTTGAGTTCCGCTTCCAGAGTTGCAGTTTTTTCCTTGAGTTCACGGAGATCTTCCATCGCCAGTTGGTAGCGCTGTTCGGCTTCCGCCAGGCGTTGGTCATCTCCGGAATCCGATGGTGCGTTCGCGACAGCGGATTCAGCTTCGGCAACTCGATCTAGCAATTGCTTCCGCTCCGCTTCCAGCTCTCCGATACGGGCCTCTAGCGACTCGTTGGGGCTGCCTGCGTCGGCCAACTGACGCTGTAGCGATTCGTTGGCTTCACGCAGATCGTTCAGTTCAGATTCGTAGCGGGCTTGCAGTTCCTCGCGATTCTGCCGGTGCTGCTCGTCACCATCTGCTTGCTCGTTGACCTGGGCGTTCAAGGCTTCGATCGTGTGACCGGCAGCCAGCAGATCCTGCTCGGCCTGCGACTGATCCTGTCGAACGGCGTCCAGTTCCTCTTGTAGCTGATCGATCGTCTCGCGACTTCGAGCCTGTTCCTCTTGAAGCTGGTCGATCTGTGCTCGAGATTCGGCTAGAGCCTGGTGAGCTTCGGTTTGTCCCTCAGCCGTTCTCTCTTCGAGCAAAGCTCGCTGGCGTGAAATCTCCTTGAGGTCTTCTTCCTTCTGGGCACGCAACTGCTTGGCGATTTTGCGACGCTGCGAACGGTTTTGGGCCTGCTGCTCTTCGAGTTGCTCTCGCAGCGTATCCAGTTCGGCCGATTTATCCGCAACCTTTTGTCGCTGCCGGTCGAGGTCCTCACGGGATAACCGATGTTCTTCCTCGTTGCGTTCCAGTTCGCGTTGTCTATCACGAGCCTGGTTGGCCTGCTCTTCCAGATTCGCTTCCGCCGATTGCAATTCGGCTTGACGGGTGGTGAGCTGCTCGGCGAGTGCCTGCTGTTCCTGGGTGGTTTGCTCCTGCAGCGCATTCCATTCGTTTTGCTGCTGTTCGAGCTGGCTACGGAGTTCTTCGAGTTGGGCCCGCTGCTGCTCCAGTTCTTCACGCTCGGTTGAGGTGGTTTGTTTCTCGCTCTGTAGTTCTTCCTCGAGTTTGGCGAACTGCTCGGTAAGGCCTTGTTCCAGACCTTGCATTCGCTCTCGTTGCGACGAAACGAACTGCTCGACGCGCGCACGTTGGCCCTGCAGCGCTTCCGCGAATTGCTGACTCCAGTCGCCGTTCAGATCGGCCGTTTCGAGATGCTCTTCCATGGGCGCGATCTTATGAGGTCATGAGCAACGAAGAGTCCACGCGTGGCAGCCACCAATACGTGGAGCCGCAATCAATTTGTTGGGACCGAGCGGTCGGCAACATGTTCACCAGTTCAACTACGAGCAAGACGTTTCGAGGGCTGCTCGAAACCTCTGTAAAGCGAGGGGCTCGCGGCGCTTGCACGCAACGACAAATATAGAGACAAACCTACGTTCATATAGGTTACGCTCAGCAACAGTGCAAACGACTGTTGGGATTACAACGTTGAAGCCAATGGAATCGTTTCTAGCTGTTCGAGCGACGAAGAATCTCAGGCTAGAAGCAGCGCTGCCCGGGGGCTTTCTCTGTTATCGGTTTCCCCGCGGCGCCCTCCACTGAGAACCCACAAGGGGCGTATTCAGCGGAGTATTGCGAACATCGTGCGGGACATTGTCGCTAGTCTGGCATTCTCCTAAGATGTCGGTCCGTGGTCCGGCTTGGATTGCCGACGTAAATCTGATTGAAACCGCACAATCGATCGGTTCATTGAAATGAAAGACGCTCGCGTTCGAAAACTTGCTGAAGTGCTGATTGACCACAGTTGCCAACTAAAGGAGGGAGAGAACGTACTGATTGAAACGTTCGATCTGCCCAACACGATGCTGGTGTGTGAACTGATCGAACTCGCCACGCAGCGGGGTGCGTCTCCATTGGTCTCGACCAAAGACAACTCGGTCCTGCGTTCGCTCTACCGTAATGCAACCGAAAAGAACATGCGGCTTGCAGCTGAATTCGAGCTGGCTCGCATGGAGAAAATGGACGCCTACATCGGTATCCGGGGGGCAGCCAACAGCAATCAGTTTGCGGATGTCCCGCTCGAGAAGCTCGATTTGCAGCAACAGTTTTGGATGAAGCCGGTCCACTTCGGGGTACGCGTTCCCCGAACCAAGTGGGTGGTGCTGCGATACCCTACCGACAGTTTCGCGCAAGCTGCCAACATGAGTAGCGAAGCATTCGAAGACTTCTTCTTCGATGTCTGCACGTTGGACTACGGCCAAATGGCCCGTAATCAAGAACCGTTGGCGGCCCGCATGGAAGCAGCTGATGAGGTGCGGATCGTAAGCCCTGGTACGGAGCTGACATTTTCGGTGCGTGACATGCCCGTGCGACCCTGCCACGGGCAAAGAAACATCCCCGATGGCGAGGTCTTCACGGCACCAGTGCGAGACAGCGTGGAAGGAACCATTCGTTACAACACGCCTTCCCGCTATCAAGGCATCGTGTTCGAGAACATTGAATTCGAGTTCAGCAAAGGCAAAATCATTGGCGCCTCTGCCGGTCCTCAAACCGATGCCGTCAATCGAGTGCTCGATGCGGACGAAGGGGCCCGATATATCGGCGAGTGGGCCATCGGTGTGAACAACCGCATCAAGAATGCCATGCTCGATACACTCTTCGATGAGAAAATCGGAGGCTCCTTCCACTTTACCCCCGGAAACGCATACGACGACTGCGACAACGGAAACCGCAGCCGCGTGCACTGGGATTTGGTACTGATCCAAACCCCGGAATTCGGAGGGGGGGAAATGTACTTCGACGGAGAACTGATCCGCAAGGACGGACGTTTCGTGCCGAAGGATCTTCAGCCTCTGAACGAGGGGCTATAACACCGGTGCGTTACTGGGCCGGACAGAAACGAGATGCTCAGTCTCGCAGCACTTCGCGGTTACTGAAGCCACCGTCAACGCGTTTCTTGCGACCGCTCATCGGCCGCACAGTCACGGCCACGGCACCTAGGACCACGATGGCCACACCCAGTGAGAGCACGACGTAGAAGAATGACATGGGAGGGTTCCCCCGAGACCATGCATCCTGAAACCTCCGTGTCGCGTTGACTTCGTTGGCCAGATTCCTTGCCTTTCCTGCTCTTGTATTCTAAGTGTCCACCGACCGTGATGCTAGCAAGCTCTACCTCCGTGAAAACAGGGGGGTTCCTAGCCATTCGATGCACTTCGCCGGCAGAGAGATCCGAGTCTCGCGTCGTTGGTGCGGATCCAACTCACGCCCCCTACTTCAGGCCTTCGATTTCTCGCACGAATTGGGCCTCCAGCAGGCGGAGATCCGTACCGAACACCGCGGTGAAGTCCGCCAATCGCTCCTGCGAGGAATAGTCTTCAAACGGCTCTCGCTGTGTCGTGCGACGCAGATACTCGGCGAACTTCCGTGGTCGCGATTCAATCAGATAGTAGGTCAATGCCCAGGCTTCCGCATAGGCGGCAGAAACATTGGTGAAGAACAGCCGGTCGGACGAAACGAATTCGGCCAACGAACCCACCTTTCGTTTGGATTTCACATAGTCCTTGAAGCCCACAAGCCGTCCGTGATTGATGCGGTCGGTTCGCTTCTTGTACTTCGAAGAATTCCACACACCGGGGGCTTCGAACAGGGTACCCAACCCCTCGACAACCCACTTGGGTGATCCTCCGAAGCGACGGTGAATACCCGTGTTGAATGCGGTTTGATGGGTCGCTTCGTGGATGATGGTTTCGGCGTTCAGTTTCCACGCCTCGGGGTTCGGCGAACCGGCCCCCGTATCGTAAAGCGTAATGCGGTTGCTAATCGGTGAGTAATAGCCCAACACGTTGGGAGGCAGCGCAGACCCTTCGCTGCGTGCGTAGCGATAGAAGTCGTTTCGCGTTGGCCACACAATCGCCACCAGCGGAAACTCTGGCTGATCGAGGTGAAACCCTCGCACACCAAAGAAATGCACGAAAGAGCGGTATAGATCTTCAAACCGCTGACTCCACAGTTGACCTTGCCCTCTTGGGTGTGCAACCAGGTAGTGCCCCGTACCGGTGATCTCGAATTCCCGCCCCAATTCGCGAGTGAGCTGCGATCGCATATGGGCTGCCGAGTAGCTCTCGAAGGTGCTCTTGGTGCGGTGGAAGTTCTTGGCCTCTTGAGGGCGAAAGTCCCAAAGACGTCCATCGCGTGCCAACAAGTAGACCAGACTCTTCGACCAGGACAGTGGCGCACCTTCGATTTCTTGCCCGTTCAACTCCAGTTGCAGCATGAACCCCCGATGTTCCGCGGCCTGGATGGTGGAAAGTGTCCCGAGATAAAACACCATACCAGCGATCCAGATGTGCCTTGAGAATCGCCTGAAAAGTGAGGGGCAAGCCATGAGCAAGAATCCGCATGCAAAGACAAGTGCGAGCTGAATGTGACCGCTCATCGCAGAAAAAACGGATTGTTGGGCGACTCGACGGCCTACCGAACCCTACCCCGATTTCGCCAGGCGTGCAGACCATTCCTCACCGGTCAGCCCGATATAACCGGACATCCTTCCCTGCTGGCCTCAGCGGGTGCGCTTACCCTAGAATAGGAATGATGCAAATGACCTGATGGATTTCGCGAATCGAGGTCCAGTTCGCTGCTGACCAGCAGGCGACATTCATCCATTTCGGGACGGAGGGTTCGGGCGATGATCAAGGCACTGGTGGTGTTGAGTTGCCTGACATTGGGGCAAGGCGCAGCCAATCCAGATACCGAACTCTCCGATGAAGTCGCTCGATTGGTCATCAAGCTGAATGACGTTGCGTTGTCTCAACGCGAGGCCTCCGAGCAACGTCTGCTCGACATGGGTCCCGCCGCACTCGAATTCTTGCCCGAACCCGATGACACTCTGCCTGCAGAGACGCAGCTTCGACTCGAACGGCTCATCCAGAAATTACGTCGGCAACAGATCAGCTTGCTGACAGAACCCTCGCTGGTAACGCTGAACGCACCAAGGATGAGCGTGACCGAAGCCTTCGCGGAGTTCGAAAAACAGACCGGCAACAAAATCATTGACTACCGCGAGGAATTCAACCAGCCGGTCAACGAGATCGACGTGGACGTCGACTTCGATGGTGTCTCGTTCTGGCAGGCCCTGGACAATGTACTCGATCAAACAGGTCTGACTGTCTATTCCTACGGCGGTGAATCGGGGCTGACGATCGTGCTCAACAATGCGGCCATCGACCGCAGCGGCCTTGCCGATTATCGAGGTGCGTTTCGATTCGAACCCGTGGAAATTCGGGCCCAGAGAAGTCTGCGAGAAGCAGGCGAGAGTGTTCTGCATCTGAAACTCGAAGTCGAATGGGAGCCCCGTCTACATCCCATCGCCGTGCGCCACCACCTGAGCGATGTCAAAGCAACGGACGGAGAAGGAAACCCGATTGCAGTGGCCGAGGTGAATAGTAATCAAGAACTCGCGGTGAACAGAAGGTTGCACTTTCAGGAGTTCGAGATTCCTCTGAAGTCTCCGCCTCGGGACGTAGCAGAGATCGGTCAAATATCAGGCCACGTCGAGTTTCTACTCACCGGCCCCAGGGAAACATTTCGTTTCGACTCGCTCGCCGAAGATCGCAAGTTCGAACAACGCCGCGGCGACGCGACCGTTATCCTGGAGCGAATACGCAAGAATCGAGACACCTGGGAAATTCGGGCCGTCGTGCATTTCGAGGATAGTGCCGACGCGCTCCAATCACATTTTGGCTGGGCCTACAACAATCCTGCCCTGTTAGAGGATGCCGACGGCGAGACCATCCTACCGGCCACGATCGAGACAACCCGTCGGACCGAAAACGAAGTTGGCATGGCCTACTTGTTCGACGTCCCTCAGGGACTCGACGGTATGACGTTTGTCTACAAGACCCCGGTGGCGGCCATCAAGCAACGCGTGGATTATGAACTTCACGACCTGAAACTTCCGTAGTCTATTGCAACCATGTGACCCCAACGCTTACTCGGAAACCGTCGACCTGGAGAACTAATATCGTGATGCAACTCTGCAAGATAGCCGTTTGTGGCCTCAGCGTCGCATGCACGATGCTTGTCGTTCTGCCGAGAACCGCACTGGCTCAAGCCCCTCCCGGACCGCCCGTGGTCGCCGTCAGGGTGGGCGATTCGCCTATCTTTGTGTCCGAAGTGAATAGCAACGTGCAGGCGGCCATCCAAGGAAAATCGATCAGCAAGGCGAGGTTGATGCTGCTCCAGGCCCAAGCACTCAATCAACTCGTTCAGCAACGTTTGGTTATCCTACGGCTGGAAGCTCTCGAGCGGGGCGCCTCCGAGGCAGAAATCAACGCGGCCATCGCCCAACTTGAAGAACAATTGGCCTCTCGCAATGAGACCCTGGACGACTTCCTGCGAAAACGCGAGGTCACCATGGACACGCTGCGTGCGGAAGTGGCTTTCAAAATTGGGTCTGCGAGGTATCTCAGCGAAGAACTCACCGACGGAGCACTCGAGGCCTACTTCGAAGAGCATCGTCCTCGCTATGATGGCAGCTTGTTGAACGTGGGTCATATTCTCTTGCAGATCAATGGCCCCAACAAAGCTGCCGCGACCAAGGCAACGTTCAACAAGGCGGTTGCCCTGCGCGAGAAAATCGTCTCTGGGGATTTGACCTTCGAAGAAGCGGCAAAACAATACTCGGCCGGTCCCAGCCGACATGACAACGGGCAGTTGGGCTTCATACCCCGACAAGGAGTGATGGACGGGACGTTCTCGCAAGCGGCCTTCGATCTAGAACACGGTGAAATCAGCTTGCCGGTTGTCACCAAATTCGGCGTCCACCTCATTCGGTGGACCGAAGTTCACGAGGGCAAGATCCATTGGACCGAAGTCAAAGAACAATTGCAGAAGGCGCTGGGGAACGAGTTGTTAAACAACCTGGCCAATACCCAGCGTGAATCTACCCAAATCACTCGAGCCACGCCCAATCAACCGTAACTTAAGACGGTTCGTCCGTTCCCTCTGCTCGCTTCTTGGGTGGAAACAGTTCCACCAGCGGTAACTCACCCGCGGGGGTCTGTACACTCGAAGGGCGCTCCAATACCGACATCGCTTCCCTGGCGCCCAGTGCATTGCACGGGTCCCACTTCATCAGTTGCTGCAATACCGTGCGGGCCATCTCGACCTTTTCCAATCGACACAAGACGCCTGCGAACGAAAACGTTGCGGACAGCAACCCAGCGTTGGCGGGCAACTCATTCGAGAGGGGACCTTCTGCGCCTGCCGCATTCATGGCGGCCTTCGCAATATCGAAGCAGTAGCCTAAATGCCCTCGCGCCAGGGGCCAATCTTCTTCCTCGATGGCCAATTCGCCCAGTAATCGATGGGCGTCGATAAAGTCGGGACAGTCGTTGAGTAACCATCGCAACTCATCCATCGCCACGTCGAACTCGCCGGCCGCAACCATCGCTTCGACTTCTTCGATGTCCTCTGCTCGATCACGAGCACAACGCGGGTGAACTAATTCCCAGCTTTGAATCTCTTGGTTCCAAGCCGCATGCAACGCCATCTTGCGTTTCGGGGGTTGGCCCTTCCCCTTCTTGAGTTTCGCCGGTTCCCCTTTTTTCCTTTGCTGACTCACGCACACCTTCTCCGGTGGATGACTAATGAGAGTATCACCGCACTCACACGCCTCTGGTTCGCATCTGGGTGGTTGTTGTCGCTGCGGCTTGGTTCTACAATCCGCGCCTCAAGGAAGCTAGCACAAGATTCCTCGCCCCCGGAAAGTCTATTGCCCGTGCGGACCAAATCACAAGTACATCGGGCGAATGCTTCGCTCACCTCGGCCGCATGGAATCAAACACTTCGCCGGCGGTTGCTCGCCTGGTACGATCGGCACGCCAGAGATCTTCCCTGGCGGCGAACGCCCACACCGTATCATGTTTGGGTGAGTGAGGTGATGCTACAACAAACTCAAGTAGCAACGGTTATCAGCTATTTCGAGCGATTCGTCGACGCCTTCCCCAACATTGCGGCCCTGGCCGAAGCCGACGAGCAGGAAGTTCTGCGGCTGTGGGAAGGTTTGGGCTACTATCGGCGAGCCCGACAACTTCACCAAGCCGCCAAAGTGATTGTCAGCCGGCACGGTGGTAAGTTCCCAGAGGATCCCGATGCTATTCGCCAATTGCCCGGTATCGGGCGTTATACGACCGCGGCGATCCTTTCCATCGCCTACGATCAACGCGAAGCCGTGCTGGAAGCCAACACATTTCGCGTCTATGCCAGACTCTTGGCCTACCGCGGCGACCCGCGTAGCGCGACCGGCAATCGCGATCTTTGGGCGGCGGCCGAAAGTTGGCTACCCCAAAAACGTGTCGGTGCGTTCAATCAGGCACTGATGGAATTGGGCAGCGAGTTGTGCCTTCCGAAAGACCCACAGTGCGAAGCGTGCCCCGTGTCGAAGATCTGCGGTGCATACAACGAGGGACTTGAAGCGGAAATCCCTCCGCCCATCGCGAAGCCAACGATCGAACAGCGACACGAAATCGCCCTGATCATACGACGCCGAGGGAAGTTGCTGTTGGTGCAATATCCCGAGGGAGTGCGTTGGGCTGGATTGTGGGACTTTGTCCGCGCTCCCATGCCCCGACCAAGGGGCAGGCGAAAGCCCAAACAACCGCTTGAGGAACTTCCGCCCGAGACGATCACACCCATCGCCGAGCAATTCGGCTGCTCGACCGGAACCGCTCGACACCTGACGACCATTCGCCATTCGGTCACGCGATTTCGAATAACGCTGGATGCCTACGAGGCTGAATGTACCGATACGAAGGGCCAGTCATCGAACGGCAACGCTCTCGAGCAGAATCGCGCAAGAACGAAATGGTTTCGCCTGGCGGATATCCATGAGCTGCCTCTGAACGTGACCGGTCGCAAGCTGATGCGGCTTCTGCTCGAACGAGAGCCATAAGTTGCTTCCGATCGTTCAAGCGGCACGTCGTTCCTCGTTAGAGTTTGACCGCTTGCGAGGAACCTTGAGTGAAGGTTCTTCTGTCGAAGGCTTTACAATGCCTTCGATACGCATCAAAACCCCCTCACACCGCCAGCCGAGATACGCTCCGACGGCTAGCGATGCCAGGAACAGATTCGGCCTGTACTCCCTTAGATAACCGGCTAGTTGGCTGCCCGCACTCAGCACGGTTCCGATCCAGCCGTGGAACTGGGAGGTCTCGAAGGCCGGTTGGATGGTCTGCCCCCCGTAGCGTAGTTCGTTTCCCAACCAGGCCCCTCCAAGAATCACGAGCGCCGCCGCAAACACACCCCGGGCATCTGAAGGGAGCCACCTGCGAAGCACGGCCAGGACAATCACAGCTACCGACAGAGCTAACGGCGCCGTTTGACGCAAGACTTCTGCGATCTCGCTAGAACCACCGTCCAGAAAGCTGCCCACGAACTCGATCGATTGCTGGAGAAGCGTGTGGGCCGTGCCGGAGACCCCCTTGAGCAACAGCATCACCAGGACCATCACGCACAACCCCGGGCGTGCAACCACCCGGCGTAGCAGCCATGAGAGGCGCTTTTGGAGCCGAGGTTGATGTCGATCCATCTCCATCTCGTTATTTCGATTGCCGTTGAAAAATATTGAATTTGCGACCACAGATCTTAGGCCGCTGGGGGATGATAGTGAGATCGCGGAAAATTGGAAAACAGCAATCCGCTGGTTTATTCTGGTGCTCAACCCAATTCCGACACCAACCATACACGACCATGCTAGCGCTGAAAGCAGGATCAACCACGATGAACCAAATCGCACCTCGAAACGCGAGGCTCACTGCCATATTGTCACTCTTCGTCGTCCAAGCGACCTTGGCTGGTGAAGCTCTGGATTCCTCCAAGGCAGAACGAACTGAAGGGGATTCCACACTGTGGTACGACGTTGAATTGCTGGGTGTCGAGGGCAAGGGTTTCGAGGATACGCTCTCTTATTACGATCGACTTCCGGAGAGGGCTCACGGGGTGGTTCGAGATGTGGTGTGGAATCTGAGCCGCTACAGCGCGGGCGTGTGTGTGCGATTTGAAACCGACGCGCGGACGATTTACGCCCGCTGGAAGCTCACCTCCAAACGATTGGCCATGCCTCATATGGCGGCTGTCGGAGTCAGTGGGTTGGATCTCTATGTTCGGGCCGACGACGGTCGCTGGCGATGGCTCGGCGCCGGCCGACCGGAAAAGTTCCCTACAAACACGTATCCTCTCGTAACAGGGATTCCGGAAGGAAATCGCGAGTACCTGCTGTACCTCCCCTTGTACAACGGAGTCAGCAAGGTGGAACTAGGCATCCCGGAAGGAAGCACTCTATTCAAACCCGAGCCCCGCGAGGAGGGTCATCGCAAGCCGATTGTTTTCTACGGCACCTCGATTACTCACGGCGCCTGTGCCTCAAGACCGGGGATGGTGCATACGGCCATTCTAGGACGACGGTTTGATCGCCCCGTGATCAATCTCGGGTTTAGCGGCAACGGTCGCATGGAAGTCGAAGTTGCAAGACTGCTGGCCGAAATCGATGCGGCCGTATTCGTGGTGGATTGCCTTCCCAATATGCACGGCGACGAGGTCACCGAACGCACCGCGGCTGTGGTGCAGATACTACGAGATGCCCACCCGGAAACCCCGATCGTGCTGGTTGAAGACCGTAGCTACGCCAATTCATTCTTGGTCACCACGCATCGCAGCAGAAACGCGAACAGTCGCGCCGCCTTGCAAGCCGAATACGAGAAGCTGATCGCCGCGGGTGACGAACACCTGTATTGCATCGAAGGCGAAGGGATGCTCGGCGACGACGGCGAAGGAACTGCCGACAGTTCTCATCCCACCGATTTGGGCTTTATGCGGCAGGCCGACGCGTTCGCCGAAGTGATCGGCCCCTTACTGGGGTCGACAAAGTAAGGCAACCGACCGAGGTTAGTCCTCCGGTCGGCTGCCATCACCACACATCTTGACGATCTTGGGGTCGAACTGGGCCAGCACATCGACCAGATCGGATTGTTGGGAGATCACCTGCCGGATGTCCTTGTAGACACCCGGCACTTCGTCGGCACCGGCGGAAAGCACGCGCACGCCCTTCTTCTCCAGGTCGTTGCGTACCGCCTTCCAGGTGAACTGCGACTTGGCCTTCTTCCGAGACATCCGCCGTCCGGCGCCGTGCGACGCCGAACACAACGCCTCGGGTTTCCCCTTTCCGCGCACCACGAACGCGGGATCGGCCATCGATCCTGGGATCACCCCCAATTCACCGGTTGCCGCTGGTGTGGCCCCCTTGCGATGCACAATGACTTCCTTTCCGCCGTGCATCTCCTTCCATGCGAAGTTGTGGTGGTTTTCCACGCCGGCCACAATCGTGGCACCTAGCAACTTGGTTACCTGCCGATGAATCACGTCGTGATTCGCCGCCGCGTAATCACCCATCAAGTTCATGGCAGCCCAGTATTCCTGTCCGGCTTCGCTGTCGAGATCCAACCAGGCCAGGCGGCCCAAGTCGGCGTAGCGCTTCGGTATCCGCGACTGCGCAATCGCACTGTACGTCGAGCACACCGCCGCCCCCGCACCACGGCTACCGCTGTGGCTTAAGAGGGCGACATAGCTGCCCGCGTCGAGATTCAACTCGTCCACGCGATCCTTGAGCGATAGCAACCCGAACTCGACAAAGTGGTTCCCCGAACCGGAGGTTCCCAATTGCTGCCAGGCCACATCTTTCCGCTCGCGAGTAATCTTGGTAATGGTCCAATCCTCGTCCATCACCGCGTGCGACTTGGGAACGTCGTATCGAACGCCGACGCCGAATCGCGTTCCGCCTTCCAGGGCTTCCTTGTAGCGATTGAATTGCTTCTCGATGCTCTCCGGCTGCAAGTCGAGCACCGAGAGCTCCATGCGGCAGGCGATATCTACACCAACCGCGTAAGGAATTACAGCGTTTTCGCAAGCCAGCACGCCACCAATCGGCAATCCGTATCCAACGTGCGCATCAGGCATCAACGCACCGGTCGTAGCCACCGGTACGGAACAGGCTTGCCGCATCTGGCTGTGCGATGCCTCGTCGATGTCGTCCTTTCCCCAGGTGCGGTAGTGAACCGGCTCGGGGCGGACAAAATTTTGTTCTTCGATCAACGCCAGGGCGAGTTCTCCGAACTGCGGATGCTCGACAAACTCAGCAGGCGCATCGAGCACCTGCTTGATGAGCTTTTTGAAGCTCTTTCCCTTGAAATCTCCCGCGTCGACCATGTTCTGAATCGAGGCGATCGCCTGCGACAGGCACTCCTCGGGAACACCTAGTTTCTGGAGTTGTCGGCTGTTCATCGTCGCTTCCTGCGGGGCAACCCAGCCCCAAAGTTCTCAAGAAAATATACAAACCCGGCGACCACAACTTGCTGCGTACGGCACTCACTCGTGCTATCGTGTTATACGCGTTTGGTAGATCCGAAAGTAGTTCACCAGATGGCTCAGACAGTGAACAACTAGCACAGGTTCACTCAGGCAGCAGTTTGCTTGCACGTGAATTGGCCTAGTTCTGCGAGAGAGAATGTCCATGCCAACACGGGTGCAAGGTCAACTTCTGTGCGTCATGTCGTTGGTCTTTGCCAATGTGTACGCGGTGGCCGAAGACGAACGGTTTCCTCCGTCCGACTCGAATCGAATCTTGTTCGTCGGCGACTCGATCACCTATGCGGGCCACTATGTGGCGATGGTCGAAGCGTCCCTGCGTGTAGCCGAACCCGACCGTGCATGGACGATCGTTAATCTTGGGTTGCCCAGCGAGACCTGTACCGGACTGTCGGAGCCGTCGCACCCGTTCCCTCGTCCCAATGTGCACGAGCGGCTGGAACGCGCACTTTGCAAGTTCAAGCCAGACGTGGTGGTAGCCTGCTATGGAATGAACGACGGTATCTATCACCCTTTCAGCGAGGAACGGTTTGCGGCTTACCAGGAAGGGATCAACGAGTTGATCTCCAAGGTGGACGCCGCCGGGGCTACGCTAGTGCTGATGACGCCACCACCCTTCGATCCCGTGGCCTTGAAAGATAAAGGCAGCCTACAACCGGCCAATGCATCGGAGTTTGCCTGGACGGCGATCTATGAAGATTACGATGCCGTGCTGAAGCGCTACTCAGCTTGGATTCTCGACCAGCGGGACCGCGTCGAGATGGTGATCGACCTGCGGACTCCCGTTGAGCGTTATCTGGCAGAGCGTCGCAAGACGGAACCCGACTTCTCATTCACGCCCGATGGGGTCCATATGAATTCCGCCGGCCATCGAATTCTGGCAAATGCCATCCTGGCCGATTGGGGTTACGGAGTGGGAATTCCTGACAACGAAAATCTGTTGAGACTGGTCGAGCTTCGCGAGCTACTGTTGCGCGATGCGTGGCTTTCCCATGTAGGCCACCAGCGCCCGGGGGTAAAAGACGGCCTTCCGCTGAATGAAGCGAACACCGGTGCGGACACATTGCTCGACGAAATCAACACCCTCATCAAGTCGCCTCCGTCGCGCTAGTCCAGCCAACGCAACTCGAAGTACCGATCCGATATCGTGTCATTCGAAGGCGTTCCTGCGCGCACGCTGTCAAGTGGTTGTCAAAGAAAAGACTCGCGCTATAGTTAGCCTTGACTACTTCAGGCACTACTCCGTCGCTTCCGGCGGGGGCTACCAGATACGCAAGATTGCATGTGAAGCAGAAAGGCGCTCCTCATGAGCTACGAGGTCCGAGGGAAAGTGGCGTTGGTCACCGGTGCCAATCGGGGGATCGGGAAGGTCATTGCGGAAACGCTTTTGAAGCATGGCGCAACGAAGGTGTATGCGGCCGTGCGCGATCCCGCTTCAGCGGCCGCTTTGGTCGAGATCTACGGCGACAAAGTCGTTCCCATTGAGCTCGACCTGACCAAGCCGGCAACCATTGCCGCGGCCGCCAAAACGGCTGGTGACGTCTCCTTGGTCATCAACAACGCTGGGGTGCTGCGTACGGCAACCCCCTTCAGCGACAATGCGATTGAAGACCTGAAGTTCGAGCTGGACGCCAACCTGTTCGGGCTGGTGCACATGGCTCGCGAGTTCGCCCCCGTCCTGAAGGCCAACGGTGGCGGGGCCTTCGCCCAGCTCAATTCGGTGGTCTCGATGAAGTGTTTCCCGGAGTTCACAACCTATTGCGCCTCGAAAGCCGCGGCGTATGCGGTGACCCAAGCGCTGAGAGCGTTTCTGGGTGAACAGGGCACGGCGGTGCTGAGTGTCCACCCGGGGCCGATCGACACCGACATGGGCGAAGCCGCCGGGCTAAGTGAAGTTGCCGAGTCACCCAGTCTTGTTGCAGAAGCCATCGTGGCGGACCTGGAAGCGGGCAATTTTCACTGCTTCCCCGACTCGACAGCCAAGCAGATTGGCGAAGCCTACCGCGGCTTTGCAGCTAGTGTGATCGAAGGAGACATCTCGGAAGGTTAATCTACCGCCGCACGATCTTCACAACCTGAAATACAACTGGGCTGAGGGCGAGCTGTCCCGCGGCCCTATCGTTTACGTCTGCCAGAACAGCGATTCCCGCGGTGACTGGTATTTCACCGCCAGGTGAGGTGTGTCCAGTCGTCGCTGCCCCTGCCCCAGCGATTGCATCCCGGCGGCGACGAGCCCTGTTGTGAGTAGCGTGCGTTCGATTGGGTAGGGTGCTTCACCGGTCAGGAACATCTCTTCTGCATTGGACATCAACGCCGCGGAGTAGACAACGTTCGGGTTCGGCGGCAAATAGAACAGCGTCGAGAGCGCGTCCGGTTGCCCTTTTAGCTTCGCCGCGAAGGTAAAGTCGCCGACTAAACCGTTCATCAACAGCATGGTGCCCTTCAGTCCGTCCGCGTACTCAAAGCGGTAAGCGACCGGCTCCGCAACCCATTCGCGTATTTGTTGCGGGGTGGGGAAGCGATGACTGAAGGTCTCCGGCTGGGCCAGCGTCTGACTGCGACACAGACACGATTCGAACAGTTCGGGGTTCCATCCACCGGATGCCCAATCGCCGTAGTCCATCGCTTTCCAGACGGGATCGCCTCGCAAGGCTTGGACCCATTTCACCCCGGTCTCGCCGCCTTTCCTTCGCTCGGCCATGCACTGCATGACTTCCAGGGCATGAAAGTCGTAACTGTCGACCCCGCCGATGGCGACACACATCATCTCGTCGACCTCGGCGCCGTAAGGCATATCGATCGAAGGCATGCGCCACGTGACCGGCAACGAGGAGCCGGCCAAAAACGGGAAGTCCAATTCCTTCGAGATATCAACCATCTCGACGGCCCAATCCCAATTCCAGGAGAGATGCTTGTCGTTGAACACCGGTACCGACCGGCCGTCTTTGCGAAACACATCGGTCACTTGCTTGAAGAACTCGTAGCGAGGGTACTTCTTCTGTCCAAACTCGTTGTTTGAGTAATCGCCGTGCTCACCGATTATCAGCACCGCATCGACCGCCAGTCGATCGCCTCCGCAGCGTAGGGCTTCTGCCACCGTGGGATAAATCGGGAAGCCAAACTCCTCGGACCGGCTCTTGCTCAAGTCATTCTCGGGCACCTGATCGACATAGACGGAAACGACTTCCAGGGGAGGTTGATGCCAGGATCCATTGATGGGGTAGCCCATCAAAAACCGCTCGCCCATATGCCAGGCGTGCGAATGAAACCGCCACTCGGTCGTGATGATGGCCAGGCGCTTGGGCTTGTTCGTGCCAGCCCAACCCAACGAAGTTGCCGCCAGCGTGCTTCCGACGGCACCCAAAAAGACGCGACGATCGATTTCCGATTGTGGAGGCATGACTGAATCACCTATGCGTGGCGGGAATTATCGGGGGCAGCAAGTGCATGGCCCTATTAAAGCAGATAATTCTCGCCTTGCAGCATCGGCAATTCAAATAGGTTCTGAGTCCAAGGTGGCGGGAAAGCTGGTTTGGGTCGAAAGTCACACCAAGGCTCTATGGGCGTCGACGTTTTTCATCCAGAGCGATGATCATCCATCCGTCGACGCTACGGAACTCAGTTGGCTCCAACTCAACACCGGGGGGTAGCTCGAAGGGAAGTTGGCTGGTCGAGAAGTCCATTTCTTCGGCCAACAGCATTTCGAACCTCGCTTGAATGGCCGCCTGGGAACGAGCCTGTTCCTCGGTCAACGATCCCAAGGCATTGATCCCGGGCGAACGCATCTTGACCCCACCTTGTCGCGTAAACACCACGGAGTCACCTCGGATTGAGCCCGCGTAGGCGGCGGTCACGTGGAACGGGACATTGTACTCCTGGCTTCCGGCTCGGATACCGCTGCAACGAATCATGATGCTCATTCCCCCGTCGTCGAAGTGAACTTCGACCGGATCAGACTTGTAGAGCTTGAGCGTCCATGTTTCCCCATCGTGACTGGCAAATTCATCAGGCACCGAGCCGGCGACCTGTTCGATAATCGCAGCTAACTGCGAAGATGCGATCGATTCATTTGCTAATGTCGTGGCCGTGGTATTGTTGACCAGCGACTCGTGTACGGAAAACGCTATTGCCGCCTCGGGAAATGCCTCCGACGGACCCGAAGCTGCTCCTAATTGGGCAGGCCCCGCCTGTGCGGCTTGCACCAACAATTGTTCACGGGTCGTGCGAAACGCCAGTTCGCGAGGATAGATATCGCTGGCTTTCAGCGGGACCCGGAGCGAACTGGCGACCCTCGCGTTGGCCTCGGCGATCATCTCCATCGTCTCTGCCTCGAACTGGCGGGCGAAGTTCTCTTCAGCCTTTCGCGACAATTGTCGTTCGCTACCAGCTTTTCCCTCCATGATGCGATTGCCGCCAACACGCGTGGCGATGCGATTCTTCAGCGGGCGAGAATAAGTCGACCATACATTCGTAACTCTCAACGTCGTGTCAGCATTCACCACGGCCCGATCGGCGACGATGCCGTCACCACTGGCGTACAAGTGCTGGGTGCCGGCAACGGTCGTGACTCCCCGCGTGGTAAAGCCAATGGGGTCGCGGTGCCCGCAAGTGCTGGTGCGAAATGTGCCGTCGAAACAGATGCGAAACGCTGCTTGCGACGCGTTGGGAACCAGTTTCAGGTCCATCGTTCCGTCAAAGACGCCGCGGCCCGAGATGCGCACCCCACCACTTGTCTCGTTGATCGGAATCACCTGGTGCAACGTACGTCGAGAACCGCTAGTCAACAGGTCGGCAGAAACATGGGCGTAAAAGTTTGGTTGCACATACAGCTCTCGAACTCCTTCGACCAGTTCGGGAGCGAATCCATGGCGTTCAAACCACTCCAGGCTGGAGGCAAGTTGTTTGAATGAGCGGCTGCGCGGACGCGTTTGTACGTCGTTCAGCGAATCGGCGAGCCGCTGCAATTCGTTCTTCAACGCTGTCGGCTGGTCTGCGAGATCCGCTGCCCGCGCCGCTCGGATCAGTGCCGCCAGATGATGTGCCACGTTGCGAAACGCGGGCGATTCCAATCCAACGTGCCCGGAGTCGAATTGCCGTGCAATGGAGGTCAGTGTCTCGACATCCAGTTGCTCCGCCTGAAGCTGTGCTGCGAGCAAGTCCCACCGGAGGAATGTTCGCCATGCTGGTCCGTGCTTTTTATTCTGGGCTAGACACCGATCGAGATGTTGCACAGAGCTTCGCAGTTGGGCTTTGAGTGCGACCAGGTCGGCTTCTTCAATAGCCGTGATAGATTCACCGGCCGAGTCGATGTCTGCGATTAGCTTGCGATGGGCGGCCGCCCGCAATTCCTCGAAGCGTGGCTCATTGGCGTCTTGCTCTTGCTGCTTCTTTTTCTGATCGGGCAGGGCAGATGCCAGTGCTGAATCCACCCCGGCCAGAACGACGACCGTCGCCACAAAAACAACCCAGAAAAGGGCGATGCCGCGGTTCTTGGCCGGGGATAAGAGTTTTCGTGAACACCGAACACGCTTGCTATTTCCTGCAATAACGCTCGGTTCAGGGCCACGTTTCGTGAACGTGACCAGTTGGGTGGTGCGAACAAGCATAGATCCTTCTCCCCTCGTAACGTTCTCGTCGTAGCGACTGATTCGCTCTCAAGTAACAGCGGCGCATTCTTCCCGAAATTGCTACAAATGGTTTTTGTATGAACTGGACTCGACTTAGAATAATTGCTGACAAGCACTCCCTATTGCCAGCCAACATGTCCCAACAAGATCCGAACGTGATCGAAGCCAAACCACGACGCCGCTGGTTGCGCTGGGTGCTGCTCGTGTTCTTGCTGATGGCAGTCTTTGCATTGGCCGTTCCTTATCTTGTGCTCCGTGGCTCGCTTCCGCGAACTTCCGGATCGCTTGTTGCAGCAGGCCTCCAACACACAACCGTCATTCATTTCGATGAGCTCGAGCGTCCCTATGTCGAGGCGAAGACACTGCCTGACGCTCTCTATGCACAGGGCTTTCTGCATGCCTCGCATCGGTTGTGGCAAATGGAACTGTTTCGCCGAGCTGGACAGGGCCGTCTGGCTGAGCTTCTCGGCCCGAGCATGCTCGATGCAGACCAAGACTTGTTCCGCTGCGGAGTCCCTCAGTTTGCAGAAATTCTGCGGCAGAACTCCTCGCCCAAGTTACGTGAACGGATCGAGGCTTACGTCAATGGGGTGAACACTGGAATCCGTTCGCTTTCGGTACGCCCTACCGAGTTTTTGTTGTTAGGGACCGAGGTCAAACCGTGGACCGAAAACGATGTGTTCGCGGTTGGATCGCTCATGGCGTACCAATCGGCCAACAACCAGATGAACGAATTGCTGCGACTAGAACTCTCCCAAACGCTAGACGCGGAACGATTCAACGCCTTTCTCACCGATTCGAGTGAGGAATCTGGTTTTCCATTCGTTCTGCCACCGTCCCCAAACAGCGAAGCGAGCGTTTCACCTCCCAGTGAGCCCTCTTCTGATGCGTCAAGTTCTTACTCCGTGGGTCATGTCTTTGAAAGTCTGGCGGAACTCGACCCTGCCGAGAATCCGCGCATGCCTCGACTTGGATTCGGGAGCAATGGTTGGGTAGTGGCCCCATCGAAGAGTAAGAGCGGCCACGCTCTGTTCGCTTTCGATTCTCACGATGAACTTGGCTTGCCGAATCTGTTCTACGAAGTGAACTTGTTCTACGGAGATGGCAAACAGATTCGAGGCTGGTCGGTCGCAGGCTTACCCGGTGTCATCAACGGATACAACCATCGCATTGCCTGGGGATTCACAAACATCGGCGATACTCAAGATCTGTTTCTGGAGACGAGAAACCCCGATGATCCGTCGCAATTTAAGGATGGAGATGCATGGTATACGGCCCATAGTGAATCCGTTGAAATCCCGGTAGCCGGAAGGCCAAATGCTGACAGCTTCACGATCGTCTCTACAAAGAATGGCCCACTGATCAGTGATGACCCCCCAATCGCATTGCGGTGGACCGTTCACGACGTCGAAGCTGGCGGGCCTGGTCTGGATGGATTCTTCAACCTGAATCTCGCCGAGAACTGGGAGGATTTTAACGCGGCCCTCAATGAACTCGCCGCTCCGTCGCTCAATGCGACCTACGCCGACGTCGACGGGAACATCGGCTTCCGCACCGGTGGAATCTTACCAATCAGATCGCATGGCAAAGGGCTCTATCCCTTGGAAGGGTCGGACGAATCGAATCGCTGGAAAGGGCAGGTTTCTCTGGAGGACATGCCACGCAGCTTCAATCCAGACTCGGGATATCTTGCCGCCGCAAACGCTCGGGTAAACGCAGAAGGCGATGGGCCATTGGTTTCAGCAGACAACGCAGCTCCGTATCGCATTCATCGCATTCAACAGGTGCTCGAAGACAGAGACGACCTAACGCTCGAAGACATGCAGCAGTTGCAGTTCGATTGGCACGACAGCCAGGCAGAACGCTTGATGCCAGTCATGTTGGAGGCACTCAATCAGAGTGAACATCAAAGGGAAGAAACATCCAACAGTTCCAGTCAGGCAGTTGAATTGCTCCAAAAGTGGCACTCCGCTCCGGTCGCCACCGCGGATAGTGCTGCTGCGCTGATCTTTCAGCTCTGGTATCTCGAGCTAGCCAGGGAGGTATTTGTCGAATCGTTGGGCGACGAGCTTTACGCTCGACTGACCAAACGAAACTACGTCCTCAATCACGCGTTGGATCGTTTGTTACGTTTCGATCAAGACTCGTTGTGGTGGCAAGGAGATCGCCATGCAGTCATCACGCGCGCTTGGGAGCGAACTTTGGAGAGGCTTACAGAAGAACTAGGACCCGATCCAACGACCTGGCGGCTCGACCACATGCAATCCGTTGCTTTAGGCCATGAACTTGGCAAAGCGGAGCCCATGCTGGCACCGTTATTCAATCTTGAAGCGACCCCATGGGCGGGCGGGCCGGCCATGGTAGGCCGCGCAAATTACCGTTACGACCGTCCGTTCCAAGTATCGCACGGGGCCACCGTCAGGGTTACCGCCGAAATGAGTGCTTCGCCCCAAGTCCATGCAGTAATCCCTGGCGGCCAGTCGGGGCATCCCCTCAGTGCTCACTATGCCGATCAATTCAACGCATGGCTCAACGGCGAACAATACCCCGTCCAGGAAAGTCCCAACGAGGTATCAGGAAAAACGCTAACACTAACGCCAGAGTGACACCATGATTGTTTGATCTGAGTGCAAAGCGTAGCGATTATCTTCCTTACCACGTCACGCCTGACGCAGCGCGGGCACGATTTCGTTTCCGTCTACCGCTTGCGCCGGGTCCACACAAGCAAGGACACACCGCCGATCGCCGCCAACATTAGGGCGCTGGGCTCTGGAACAAACGCCACGGCCAGCGAATTACCGATCTGGCGCACCTCAAAGTATCCGGAACCGATCGGGTTACTGAAGTCCGTGGTGTCGACGACGAAACTCTCCGGCGAGAAATTGAAGATACCGTTGGTGGCAGTGGCAAAGGTCCAGAGGTACGACTTGGCCGGATTGAAGTCAAACACATCGCCCGCCTCGTTGTCGGGCAGCAAGGACATCAGACTCACGCGCATTGGGTCGTTGGGACTGCCCTGGAGGCTCAAAAAACCGAGCGCGTGCATACTGTTCCAGCCCGGATCGCTCCCCGCGTCTCCTTCAGCACGATTGATCATGAAGCGAAACGTGGCATCGCCCTCCCAGCGGGTGGTCTCCAAAGTCAGACTACCCGGGGAATTTCCGGGAATAATCTGGCTCCCTGCTTTCAATCGCACGTTTTCAAGGATCGTTCCCGTGCCACTGAGAACGCCACCCATTTCGTTGTCGAGCGGTCCGTCGAGAATGCCGTTCACGTGAACAACACCGTTATTGACGACTTGAAATGCTTGCACAGTACTAGAGTCGATCTCAATCGAACCCGTGGGCCAGATCTGCACATAACCTAAGTCAGCCTCAGCACCTCCGGTGAACGAGAGGGTACCGCTTCCGCCCTCGTCTGAGTTTGTGCCACCGACGTAGATGTCTCTCGCCACGAGAAACGAGTTGTCGATGGTCACTTCCCCGTGCGAACCGACTTCCTGCCCAATAAACAGTCTGCCTCTGAAGTCCAGTTGCGATCCATTTGTCGCTGCAAACGAACCGGTTCCAGCCAACCCAACCCTAAGGCCGTTACCGAAGAACTCCGAGGCATCAAACGTGACAGTCCCCTGCGAACCGACTTCCTGTCCGACGACCAGGACATCCCCAAATTCCACGTCCGACCCGTTCATTACGGATAGCGAACCAACCCCTGCCGCTCCAATCGTTGCAGAACTCAGGCCGCGCCCGTATAACTGCGAGGCGTCGACTGTGACCGTCCCCTGCGAACCGACTTCTTGCCCGACGACTAGGGTGCCTTCCAGGTCCCACATTGACCTATTCATGACCGATAGCGAACCAGTTCCTGACACTCCGATCGAGCTAGAAAACGAGGTAGAATTTAGCTCGCGACTTATAAAATCTGAGTCATCAATCGTTATCAGCCCATGCGATCCATCCTCTTTACCAACGACAAAGGTGTCCACAATTGTCACTCGCGATCGGTTAGTCGCAGCAAGCGAACCGGTTCCAGCAGCTCCAATCGTGGGGGAGTATCCAGTTAATTCGGAGGCATCGATGGAAACTTCTCCTTGCGAACCGGCTTCTAGCCCAACAATGGGTCCCACAATCTCCACGAAAGAAGTGTTTGAGGCAGCCAGCGAACCCGTTCCCGCCGCACCAATGGTAGTTGGGACGTAAATACTCAGCTCCGAGTCATCGACCGTAACCACCCCGCGTGAACCGTCTTCTTCCCCGACGACCAGTGAACCGACTGGTTCCCCGTCGACGAAGGTGCCGCTGAATTCAACCTGTGATCTGTCTGCGACGGCTAAAGAGCCCATACCTGCCGCTCCAATGGTAGTTAAGCCATATCCACGCAGTATTGAATCATCAACCGTGATTACCCCCTGCGAACCAGAGTATTGGCCGACGACAGAAGTGCCGGTCAGAACCACTCCCGATCCGTCGGTGGCAGACAGTGAGCCCATTCCGGCCGCGCCGATCGTCGTTGACGTTAGAGCCGCGATGCTAAATCCAGTCCAACCCAACAGAGAGTTATCGACCGTGACAGTTCCGAGCGAGCCGGCTTCTTGCCCGACGACAAAGGTGCCTGTGAGGCTTACTGCAGATCGGTTCGTAGCCGACAGCGTACCGGTTCCGTGGCGAGCGATCGTCGTCGACAACAGATGATTTCCATCGGTAAGTCCTAGGTCACCGATTTCTGTGCTGTCCACGATGATGGTTCCCACCGCTTCTTCACCGTCGCCGACAACAATCTGACCAACGACATTCACAAAAGCCGAACTGGATATGTCTAGCGTGCCGTTTCCGTGTTCTCCGACCCAAAGGCCCCCGTCGGGCGACGCAGGATCTGAATTGTTGATCATCAAATCAAAAGCATCGACCGTTACCGTGCCGACTGATCCTGCCGCATGACCAATGGAGAATCTTTCGACATCGAACGAAACGGGCGAATAGTAGATCAGCTCGTCGTTGTTCACCTGAATCTCTGGCACGCCGTTGAGGAAATTGCCAAGAAACTCATAACCGGTTGTTCCCAGATCGAAGATCGCGACGTCGCCGTCTCCCGGCGCCCCTTCCGGGTTCCAATTCTCGGGGTCGGAAGCAACACCCCCCGTTGGGTTGATCCAGTAGAAATCGTCGGCCGCACTTTGCGGTGACGAGAGGTGCAGCAGGCTGCCGAGAAGCAAGGCATAGAGCGACCATGATGGGCGACTTCGGCTGGCAACAAACATGGGTGCCCCATTTAAACTGTGTCGAAGACCGTTTTGCCGGCTTGGCAGCCAAACTTGTGCAGGCGGTCAAGCAAGAACCCAATGTCGTGGATCGCCAGATGGCGCGATGAACAGCGGCACCAAACGAAAGGTGTCGCGAAAATGACACAGGGAGAACCTACCCCAACCGCAAAACAAAACGCAACGGCCCAACCATGAGTTGAGCTACCGCACGCGGATTGGCTGCCCCGGCATTAGCAGGCCCCGAGAAGGAAAGAGAAATCTGTTCCGAATACCGGCAGGTTATTGGCCCACCAGAGCAAAGTCAAGAAAAATCCATTCAATTCACAGATCGAATCGCAACCGAGAGAGGCCCGCATCGAAGCACTACTTCAACGCCAATAGGTGCAATTGAATCCTTCACCGCTCAAGTGTGTGAATGAAATCCGAAACTGATTCTAGAACCGCTTCCCCCTGCTCGCGGTGCGGCACATGTCCGCAACCAGCCAAGATGGCGCAGGTCGCTGAACTACCTGCTAATGATGCAATGCGCTCTGGATGTCTGACCGTGCCGTATTCGTCTTGATCCCCATGAATCGCCAAGACCGGACAACCAATTTGCTGTAGTTCATCGTCAAGAGTCCAGTTGGCAAACTCCGGCGCGAGCCAAGTTTCGGTCCAGGCATTGAGCACCCAGACCGCTTTCTCTCCATGGTACTTCTGAAGGCGATCGAGTTGCCCCGGTCCTGCGAAGCGATTCTTTGCCGCGCGGATACCCTCAAGCGTGCAGTCCTCAACGAAAGCCTGGGCGGACTCCGTAATGACTCCGATGCAGCGATCCGGATAGGCCGCTGCAATCGAGACGGCCATACCTCCACCGACGCTATGACCGAACACAAGAAAGTGCTCGAGTTCGAATCGATCGATGATAGCCGCGAATCCGCTATGCGCTTCCTGACGAATAAAATCAAATCCGAGAAAACCGGGATAAGCGTCCGATCGCCCGAAGCCCAACCGATCGTAAGCGATTACCGGACGACCGGTTGCCTGGGCAAGTTGAAGCGGGAAGTCACGCCAAAGCTCGACGCATCCTAGTGAATCGTGAAGCAGTACGATCGGGACGCCATTCGTTCCCAACCTCGATACACCCCATTGCCTGGCGAAGAGGCTGCCTGCTTTCGTCGCTACCCGAGACTCCACAGCGGCATGAGCTCCTGGTTCTGCCAGCACCAACGGACCTTCATCTTCCTCCCGCAGGCATCACTCAATTCCCATTGACCCTGCCGGAGTGGCGATCAGGCAAATACTGTAGCAGCTTCCGGACACCCAAACGAATGATCTCGCTAGGAGAGTGAATGTCCCTCGAGCGACGGGCGCTAGTGACGCCCCCAAACGATACGCTCCAAGATTGAAAACTTGCAGTCGCCTTACGAAGACGCCCTGCAAATAACTGCCCAATGGAGGCGGCGGGAATCGAACCCGCGTCCCGCGGCATTTTCATGGGAGCTTCTACGTGCGTAGTCGACCTATTTCTGCGATTCGCCGTTGGAACCCCAGTCGACAGGGTTTACCGCAGGCTAGTCAAGAACGGGTTTTAATTGCGAGCGTGCTCGACAGTGACTCGCAACGATTCGGAATTGGTGACCAACTTTTGGGGCTCTCCGACGAAGCCCCGCAGTCGGGACTACCTATTTACTAGGCAGCCAAAGCGTAGGTATCTTCGGCAATTGAAGATAGTGGTCAGCTTTTAACGTGGCCAACTGACCAACCACGGCACGCCACTTCCACTTCAGACTACCCGGTCGAACCCAGTTCGCCCCCTCAGTGGAATGTCGCCCTGCGGACGACGCATCTTATTTCATAAGTAATAACGGTACAAATCACCGAGTACAATCGACGGAATTCGAACCAATTCCAATCGACGTTTCCGAGTACTTCAGTTTATTCGATGGTTTCCCGCCTTCCTGTGTCAGCGATCCGATAAAGCGGGCAGCAAAGTTCAGTGCATAGTGGATGATGCCAAGCGCCAAGCCAAAGGTAAACAAGAGCACAGACAACCCCCAAGTGTAAACAAACGAGTCGATTGACGCACGTCGAGGATTCCTCGGATTGTAAGAGATCGGAACATTGTCACCGACATTGCCGGGCGATGGGGCGACGAACGATCGAGGCGTCACCGTATAGTCACGTCCGGAAGCAGAAAACACGAACGTGGGTCGGTGTAGCACCGTACCATGATCCGATTTCATTTGGTCAGACGAAGTGATGGTAGCGTTCGTGGATTTTGCTGTGGTGAGAAATGCGGCGGTCCAGATTGAGACAAAGGCCCCACCAAACAAGAATAAAATCGCGCAAACTGGAATGAAGATCCTGATCATACTCGGAAGTGCCATTAGGGATTGGCGAAGCATGTTGGCGACTTTCAGTCGGGGAACTCACCTCTCACATGTCGCACATTATACGGTGGGCAATGCCTTGCGGCCATCGGGCAAACGGCCGGGATTGTCACAGGAGCAGGTGCACTATCGACTTAGCACTTGCCACAGAATGACCAGAATTCCCATCGGGATGCACCAATATGCAAAGTCTCGCAGGCGGCCCTTCTGCAACCACTTCAACAACCACATTAGCGCCGCCAGCCCGACGACAAACGAAACTACGGCCCCCACGACCAACGGAAACAACGAACTCGAGTCCGGGCCATCTTTGATGATGTCCAAAAGTTCCGCTCCCATCGCCATGCAGATCGCAGGGATGGCCAACAGAAAGGAAAACGTGGCCGCTGCATCGCGACGAAGCCCAACAAACAACCCTGCGGAGATCGTAGCACCACTGCGCGAGATACCCGGCAGCACGGCCACGGCCTGAAACAAGCCGATGGTGAATGCCTGACGGTAGCTCATGTCGACGTAGCTCACACTGCCCGACTGAAAGCGGGAAGCCCAAATCAGCATGATCCCCGTCACGATGAGCATGAAACCGGAGATCAGCGGTTCCTCAAACACCTGACTGAAGCAGTATTTGACCAGCAGGCCCGAGACCACAATGGGCGCGGTGCCGACGGCCAGCAAACCTAACGCCCGTCGGTCTTCGCCAAGCAGTCGCCAGATGCGATTCCAAAACACCACGAACACGGAGATCAGGGTACCGAAGTGCAAGACAATGTTCGTTGTCTCCAGGTTCGGTAGCGTTTTTCCAGTCATGGCATCGATCAACGCCCCAACCACGACCACGTGGCCGGACGAGCTGATCGGCAGGAATTCGGCAAGCCCCTGCACCACCCCCAGAATCACGGTGTAGACAAGTTCCATGTACGCGTTGATTTCCGAGGACGGCCAGAGGACGTGGTGCGAAGCGTCACCACCGAATCCCACCACGAACCATTCGGCCCGCGGTTCCAAAGGGCGGCATTCTACGACGCCAAAGCGATGGGCCCAAGCCCCAGAGCAGTTGCCCAGGAGGAAAGGATTCTTAACACAAAGATAACGCTAACCCACGGCTGTCCAGCACTGCGGCTAGAACGACGAAGATCGACGCGCCTAGGCACTAGGCCGATCGGGCTGAGTTTCCGGAATTTCCTCGACCGCGGGTTGCGGGGGCATGACCTCCGGGGTGGCTTCGGTAGACAATCCCATCCACCGTCGCACGCCCGACCAGGTGCGACCGACGAGCTTCCCGTTAAGCAGGTCCTCGGTAATCGTCGGTTTGTGGCTCGAGAAATTCTGCCACACGGCACCGATGTAGGGAGCCGCCGATTGGGCCAATGTCGCATAGACGCCGTTGCGGTTGATATCGACCAACGCCGTACGGTAGTGGTCGATAATATGCTGGTCGAAGATATTGCCCGCCACTCGAACTCCCGAAAGCGCACCGCTGCCAAGCTTCCCCACGCGCCCGAGTGAATGCAGCGTCATGGTTGTGGACAATTCGACCAACGTGACGCCCTCGCGGGTCGCGAGTTCGTGCATCTCCCTCCACATCCGATCCAATTCCGCCTGCGGGATGACCTTAGTGGGGTCGATGCCCGCCACGCTACGTCGCGTTTCCTCGATCGTCTGTCGAAGTCCGTCCACCGACAGCGGCGGTGTGTCGAAGGCGGTTGCCGTTGTCGAGGAAGCGGCTGCCACCGAACTCAATAAATCGTCCACATGATTGATCGTGGAATTCTCGTCGATGACGCCCTGCTGCTTCAGTTCCTCGCCCCATTCCCTCAGAAACGCCTGCGACCCATAGGCCACGTCGCTCAGCACCGCCAACACGGTCAGCGGGGAGACATGCATGGTGGCCAGGCCGGCCATTTCCACAAAGTTGCCCACCGTCTTGCGGGCGACAAAATTCTCGACGACCGTCGACTCTTCGTCGGTCGCTTTTCGCTCGACGCCGCCAATATCCTCGACGACGAAGTCGAGCATCTGCTGAACCATCACGGTGTAGGTCTTTGAACTCTGAAACGCCTGCGGAACCAGCAAGGTGGCTGTTTCGCGAACCGCCCCTCCAACCAGACTCGCGCTGCTACGCAGCGCACGTTCCGGTACCGAAAGCGAGTACGTCATGTATTTCAGCACACTGGTATAGCTCGGATTAACGGTGGCATCTGCTATTGGCTGTTTGTCGGATTCGTTCATGGCGGAATTCCTTATCGCAGTTCCATGATGATCACGCAGGGACGGTTCACGATGGTGCTTCGTTCAAGCTACGAAAAGATTGGAGTTGAATTTTCGCAATCATCGTTGTCGCGGCCACAATGCATGTTACAGCCCGTAAAGTGGCTTGAACTTGGCCTTTAGGTTTTCGATGAACGGCTCGTGCGATGGTGGCTGATTGGTGGCAAGTTCAACAAGGTCGACGGCCGAATATCTACGCCCATGACGATGGATGTTCTCCCGAAGCCATTCTCGCAGGGGCCCGAACTCACCCCGTCCGACGTGCTCGGAAAGGTCGCCCAACGCGCTCTGTGCCGAGGTGAAGAACTGCGCTGCATACAGGTTGCCCAACGCATAGGTGGGAAAGTACCCCACAAGTCCCGCACTCCAATGGATGTCTTGCAACACTCCGTCGGCATCACTAGGCGGTTCGATTCCCAGGTAATCGCGATACTTCTCGCGCCACACCCCCGGCAGGTCGGACACCGGCAAATCCTCGCTCAGCAATGCCTGCTCCAGCTCGAATCGAACAAATACGTGTAGGTTGTAAGTCACCTCGTCAGCTTCGGTACGAATCAAGGATGGTCGCACGATGTTCACGGCAGAATAAAAATCGTCCAGCGACACATCCGAGAGGCTATCTGGAAACGTCTGCTGCAGCTCGGGATAGAGGTATTTCCAGAAAGCCCGACTGCGGCCGACAAGGTTTTCCCACAATCGCGATTGCGACTCGTGGATGCCCAGAGACACATAGCTGCCCATCGGCAAACCGTATAACTCCGGCGGTAGTCCCTGTTCATAAATACCGTGACCGGCCTCATGCAGAATGCTGAAGAACGCATCGCCGAAGTCGTACTCTTTGTACCGGGTTGTCATCCGGCAATCGTGCGGCCCTAGATGAGTGCAGATCGGGTGAGCGGAAACATCCAGACGGCCGCGCGCGAAATCAAATCCTATTCTCGCGGCAACATCGCGACCGAACTTCTCCTGCTCTGCCGTCGGGAAGCTTTTGGTCAGCAGGTCGACTTTCGGTTGCCGCCCGCTGCCGGCGATGGCCGACACCAACGCCACGACTTCTTCCCGCAATGCGGTGAATACTTCGGACACAGTCGACGTTAGGGTGTCCGGCTCGTAGACATCCAGCAAGGCATCGTAGGGCGTCTCGGTGTAGCCAAGGCATTCGGCCTCTTGCCGCTTCAGTGCGAACGTCTTTTCGAGCCACGGCTGAAACGATTTGAAGTCATCGTCACCGCGGGCCTTCACCCATGCCTGTTGGGCAAGGACCGAAGTGCGAGTAAGTTCCTCGACCAGCGATTGCGGGAGCTTCAACTGTTTGTCGTAGTCCCGCTTTAAATCTTTGATGGTCGCGCCCGTCTCGCTGTTCGGATCATCGGCCAACGGGCTTGAAACCAACTCTTCGAGCCACTGCCCGATCTGTGAATCGGTACTTCGTTGATGGATGAGACCGGCCAGCAGGGTTGTCTGTTCGGCGCGATACTCGGCGGCCTGCGGGGGTAACCCGGTCTGTTCGTCCCAACTCAGTAGTTCTTCAATCGATCCCAGTACCGCCGTCTGACGGACATGGTTGCAAAGTGCTTCGTACGAGGGATGAGTTTGTGAGGACATTCGAACCCACTGCTTGTTGTTAGAGCGATACCGATTACAGACTACCCGCTTCGGAAAATGTAGCGGAGCCTGGGTCTGAACTGAACACCCGACAACCAAAGCAAGACTGAAACGGGGATGTCGTTCATTAAAGGCAAGACTTACCTTTGCGAGGAGAGCCTTCCAGGGGACGGTCCACACACGGACCCGATCTCATTCAACTCCCACATTTCGCTCGATCTGCTGAGCCCTCGAACTTAATCCGAAGCTTTTCGTGGTGGGGTCGAAGGGACGACCAGCTCGAACTTCCTCGCTCACGGGTGCTTCGGCCGGCAAGTCGTCGATCTTCCAAGACTTGCAGCCTGGCAGAACAAACAGAGACACTGTGAGAACAACCAACCCCGGCACGGAGACGAAAGGCGAGTTCAGAGTTGTCATAGTTCGGCCATTTATCAGCGTAAGTCGCCTGGGACATTACCCCTAGGCCGAGAAGTCTGACAAACTTCGCAATTTGCGTCCAGGTCGCATCGTATTGCGATTCTTGTGACCTTCATCCAGCGAAGCCGCACGTGAGGGCCCTTGTTCTCGGTTCGTCGGCGTGGCAATCTCTGGAGTAAATTGGTTTGGCTCATGCTGGCATGCAAGCACCGGAGGTACATTTCTAGTGTTAGACATCTTGATTGTGGCTCCACACCCGGACGACGCCGAATTGGGCATGGCGGGCGCCATCATGAACTTCGTCGACCGCGGTCAAAAGGTGGGAATTCTCGACCTGACGACTGGAGAACCGACACCACACGGATCGCTGGAAATTCGGGCCACGGAAACCGCTGCGGCTACCAAGGTGCTGGGCATCCAGTGGCGAGAGAATCTCGGTCTCCCCAATCGCAGCCTGGAACCCACGCTCGAAGCCCGTCGCCAGCTGGCGGGGGTTTTTCGCCGAACTCGGCCCCGATGGATCTTCGCCCCCTATTGGGTCGACGCCCATCCCGATCATGTGGCGGCCGTCGAGCTGGTGGAAGCGGCCCGCTTTTGGTCGAAGCTATCGAAGAGCGACTTGCCGGGCGAGCCCTATCACCCAGAGCGAATCTTCCACTACTTCAGTATTCATTTGAAGCTGGCCATCGATCCGGCGGTGATCCTGGACATCAGCCCATACTGGGATCGAAAACGCGAAGCCATCGAATGCTATCACACTCAGTTCGTGCAGGGACGGGAGAGCGAAGGGGCCAGCATGGTCGATCGCTTTCGTGATGAAGCCGCGCACTGGGGTTGGCTGATCGGAACGGAATACGGAGAGCCGTTTGCCAGCCGCGAGCCTCTGGGAGTTACCTCGTTCGATTCCTTTCGATGACAGCATCGCTGTCGCCTGCACGACTGAGTCCGATTGATAACCAGAGAAAACTGGAGAGAGTTTGCGGCCTGTACCGATAAGGACGGCAGTGCATCCTTTCCGCGCGCCTGGTCGAGCTACGGCCTTGTGGATTGATGTCGGATCGAGGGGGGGAAACTCGATTCGTGGCGAGTCCATGCTCCGCTGCCTGACCATATCACTGCTACTAATTGCAAGCGGTTGTTCGCTCTGCCCGCAACGCTTTGTCGTGCCGGTCGTACACAATCCGTTTCCACAGTTGCAGAAAGTGGCCATCGTTCCATTCTTCAACCAGAGCGACCAACCTACGCTCGACGGTCGCCAGTTTGCGTTGGCCTATTTCGACGAGCTGCAGAGTGTTCCGGGCTTCGAAGTCACCCCGGTCGGAGTGACCGAAACGGCGATTCAGCGGTATCGAACTCACCTGAACGATCTGAGTTCACCCGAGGACGTTCGTCGACTGGCGGAAATATTGAATGTCGATGCCGTGGTGATCGGTGCGGTGACCGATTTCAGAGAGTACTACCCGCCCCGCTGTGCATTGCGCGTCGAGTGGTACGCCGCGAACCCCTGCCTGCATCCCGCGCCGCCTGGCTACGGCATGCCATGGGGTACCCCCGACGAAGTGAACATCCCCGAGTCGGTTCGCTTTGATGCAGAGCTAGCGATGTCGAGAACGTTCCTCGAAACATACATGCCCGCACCGCCTGCGACAGCGGCGCAAGACAGTACCGGTACCGTGAAAGAGAGCAAGTCTGAAGTGCTCCAGGAAGACGACGAAAACGAAGGTCCTGAATTCAATCAGAAACCAACCGAGCAAATGATCTCCGCGAAAAACGCCGTCAACACCGGTACAGCCAGCGCCGGCGTCACAACAACTACGATTGGTTCCGCTGCGGAAACAGGTGGTGGTGGCTGCGTAGATCCAATCACCGGAGCTCCCGCAATGTGCAATCCAACCCATGACCCGGTGCTTACGCACACGCGGATCTACGAGGGAAATGACGGCACTTTTACGAATAAATTGATGAATTACATGGCCTTCCGCGATGAACGTCGTAGCGGTGGAGTCGCCGGATATCTGCAACGCAAAGAAGACTTCATTCGCTTCTGCTGCTTTCTGCACGTCACTGAAATGCTCGAAGCACGTGGAGGAGGTGACGAATCTCGAGTGGTGTGGCTGCACCCTCCCGGCCGATAACAGGTTAGGTAATCGGCACAAGAAATCGCGAAGTCACGGATCGAACAAGCTGTCCTAACGGACACTAGCGTGAGGCCAACAGGAGGGCATCCCGAGTGAGTCAAGACATCAACGTACTGGCATTGGTAAAAGGTTCGGAACGCTACGTCTTCCTTTACGATGACGAAAGCCGAGCAGAAACGCTTCGACTTCTGGGTCGCTATGCCTCGAACCCGGAACTCAGTTTCACTTGGTACGATGCCGCGGTGCTCAGCCAGAAAATTCGCCGCGAGTCGCAGGCAGCGCCTTCGAAGGCCCGCTTCAGCCTGCCGCAGCCATCGGACAAAGATGAGCTTCTGTAAGCTCTTGCAGTTTCGTGTCACGCCGCGCCAGCACGCTCCGGGACCAGACCGTTGAGCACATCCACCCCATCGCGGCACGATCATCAAGCCCGAGGCGACGCACCGAATGCCGCCTCGGGCTCTTTGGCCCAGGCCATCGGTCGCTTTCTTCGCTACCAAGGTGTTGAACGCAACGCCTCTCCGTTGACGATCAAAAGCTATCGCGAAGATCTGGCAGCACTGACGGAATACCTAGACGAAAGCTACGGTGGCGCACCACCGCTGCCGAGCCAGATCACCACGATCGACCTTCGCGGGTACACGTCTTATTTGCACGAATGCGGGTACGCCAAGACCACGATCGCCCGACGATTGGCGTCGATGCGAAGCTTCTTTCGGTTCGGCCAGCGAGACGGCTGGGCCAAGTCGAACCCGGCCAAACCGCTGAGAAACCCACGCAAGCCCCGAAAGCTGCCGCACTTTCTTTCGACCGACGAATTGTGCCAGTTGCTCGAAGCCCCGCCGGCCGACGAAGCTCTGGGCATTCGCGATCGGGCGATTCTGGAAACCCTGTATTCGGCCGGGCTTCGCGTGAGTGAACTGGTCGGGCTGAACGACGAAGATCTCGACTTCGCCGCCGGAATCGTACGAGTTCGCGGAAAGGGACGCCGCGAGCGACTTTCTCCTATAGGGTCGTTTGCCTCTCGGGCACTGCGTCGATGGTTGAAGCTGAGACAACTGCACCGCAGTGCGGACCAAGAGGGGCTCTCGCCGGTGTTTACCAACCGGTTCGGTAAACGACTCACCACCAGAAGCGTAGGGCGGATGTTGGAGAAGTACCTCAGCCAGACCGGGCTCGATCAGCGGACCAGCCCGCATACGTTGCGACACAGCTTCGCGACGCATCTACTGGACGGCGGCGCCGACATTCGAAGTGTGCAGGAGTTGCTAGGCCACAAGAGCCTTTCAACAACGCAAATCTACACGCATATCAGTACGGCCAGCCTGCGTGCTGCCTACGAGAAAGCGCATCCCCGAGCCAACTAATGAGTAGCTGGGGCATCGTTGCTGACAGCTTGCTGCGGTTACGCCGATTTAGACAAACCCTTTGCGGACTGCCCAAACGGCTGCCTGAGTACGATCCGTGGCGTTGATCTTGCGAAGGATGTTCTGCACGTGTTCCTTTACGGTCTCGATGCTGATCGCCAGCGATCGACCGATCTCTTTGTTGCTCAGCCCCAGCGCGATGTGACGTAGGACCTGCGTTTCGCGTTTGGTCAACGAGAGATCATCTTCTTGAATGGTCTGCGTGGTTTCCATCGCGCCGGCGATGCGTTGCAGATGGTCCGAGGGAGGAGCCGGCTCACCGGTGGCCACCGCTCGAATGCTCTCGACGAGTTTCTCGCGAGGGCTGCCCTTGAGCAGATAATCGCTGGCACCCAAGGCCAATGCACGTGCCATGTAGGTGGGGTTGTCGTAGGTCGACAACATCACGATGGGCAAATCAGGCAACACCGCTCGTAGCGACTCCAGTGCGGAGAGTCCGTCCTGCACCGGCATGCGAATGTCTAGGAGTACGACGTCGGGATGGGTTTCTTGAGCAAGGCTTACAGCCTCTTTCCCATTGGTGGCCTCGGCCACGATATCCACATCTGGTCCCGAAAGGAGGCTGATAAGTCCAGAACGCACAACTTCGTGATCGTCAGCAATCAGTACTTTTACGCTCATCCAGCCAATCTCCTTCAACCCGACAAAGAAACAATCTTGCTATGGTCAATGACCCAATCACCGGGCCAGTATCTAGCGTGGTGAACATCGATATCGAACGCAGATCCGTTTTACCGCGTGAAATCCCCTGGTTCCCGAGTCGGAACCAGTCGGGCCAAACTTCAATCTCAGGAAATGACCTGCAAAATCCGTTTGTATCGAATCCAGCAAAAATTAGTCGCCACACAAAGTGAAGAGCCAAAGGGGAAAGGGCGACGTCCCATCTCTGGTCACCCATTATGAGTGAGTACCCCCTCAAAAGGCAAGTATTTCGGCGACTTCTTCTCGGGGTGAATTTCAGCCCACCAAGGAATGTCCAGTATCCCTCTAGACCCAAGTGGGACTACGAAAACAGGCAAGTTCCAGGCCTTTATACGTAGCCGCAAGGCACAGTGGCCTGCACGGACCCTCCACATTCAAACACATAAATTCAACTTTCGATTCAACATACGTGGGCCGTATCAATCATTACGATTCGTACAGTGACAACCCATAAACGGGTAATCCCGATGCTGCACCCAACCCGGAGATTTGACCACTCAAAAAGAGAATTCGCCACCCCGGATACCCCCCACAGGGCATCCAGATCGACCTCGGTTCAGGGCTTCCACATCAAGGACACTTAGTTCGGTACATCCATCGCGTTGACTCGATGCATCCTGCGACGTACATAAACATCGACGGGTACAGGCGATGCATCTCCCCACCCTGCCCCACTCGAAGCTGAGCAGGAGCCTCAGCACCGAGCTTCGCATTGCCTGACGATGTGCCGTTGTCGTAGATGACTACGGCAACGAACGTATGCCCCAGGAACAGAAATCCCCTCCTCCCGACAATGCGTGCGGGCATCCTTCGCGCGCAATGCCGAACGAAACAATCTGCTCACCGCCATTGCGGATGGGTCGTCCTAAACGTTGGGAAGAGAACATGAAAACCGGAACGCTGTTACTGGTCGATGACGACCGGCAAATCCTCGAATCGATGTCGGGCTGGTTGCGAGAGCAAGGTCATCACGTCGATACCGCTTCGAATCTGAATGAAAGCATCGGTAAGCTCGGAGAACGCGCCTACGACCTGGTGCTCTCCGATGTTTGCCTGCAGGACGAAGACGGAACCCGGTTGCTCGAGTTCTGCCGTGAGAGTTATCCCCAAACCGCGGTCGTCATGATCAGCGGGTACGGCACCGTTACTTCTGCCATGGAGGCGATCCGAGGTGGAGCCTTCGATTTCCTAACCAAGCCGATCATCGACCAAGAACTGGAAATGACCATCGAGCGGGCACTCGGCCAGCGCGAGGTGATACGAGAGAACATCTCGCTCAAGCAGCAACTCGATCATCGGTTCGGGATGGATAATGTCGTCGGTCGCGACGATCGCATGTTGAAGGTCTTCGATGTGATCGACAGCGTGGCGGATACCAAGGCCACCGTCTTGATTACCGGTGAAAGTGGAACCGGAAAATCGCTGATTGCCCGGGCGATTCATCGACTGAGTTCGAGACGTGACAAGCCCTTTGTTGAAGTTGCCTGCGGAGCGCTGCCGGAGCAGTTGCTCGAAAGCGAACTCTTCGGGCATGTAGCCGGATCCTTCACCGGCGCCAGCGGGGACAAAGTCGGCAAGTTCCTCCAGGCTGACGGTGGCACCATTTTCTTGGACGAAATTGGTACCTCCAGCCAGGGCATGCAAGTCAAACTGCTCCGTGTGCTCCAAGAGTTTGAATTCGAACCAGTCGGCGGCACCGAGACTCACCACGTTGATACACGAGTGATCCTGGCCACCAACGAGAATCTCGCGCAGATGGTGGCCGAAGGCAAGTTCCGCCAGGACCTCTACTACCGGGTGAACGTCATCAATATCGAATTACCTGCACTGAGAGAGCGAGTCTCTGACATCCCCGGCTTGGCCAACCACTTCCTGCAGGAAGTGAACCAGGACAGCGCACGTGAAGTTCGGGGTTTCACCGACGAAGCTATCTCAGCTCTTCAACGGTACAATTGGCCAGGCAACGTTCGCGAATTGCAGAATGTTGTCGAACGCGGTGTATTGCTTGGCAAAGACAACGTCGTGGGAGTAGACGACTTGCCACCGCAGGTTTCGGCCGCGATGGGGGTCACCGTTCAATCGAACGAAGGTCGAACGCTGAAAGAGGCTCTCGAAGGCCCCGAGCGGCAGATCATTCTCGAAGTACTGGAAAAGTACAACTGGAATCGCCACGAAACGGCCGACGCCTTGGGCGTCAATCGAACGACACTGTACAAGAAGATGAAGCGTCTTGGCTTGGACGAGAAACGCTACGCCGCAATCTAGTTCCGGCGCAGATCGTTGAAGACTCGCTCTTAAGCGAAGGCTTCCCGAATGGCGTCCACGTAACGCGGACATGCCACGCGCGGGTCTTCCGACTCTTCGTATTCGAGCACGATGTAGCCGCGATAGCCGGCCGTTTTCATGATCGAAGCCAATCGGTCGAAGTCGGTCGGTTCCCTCGATCCACCCTCGGGCTTGATGACAACCTTGACCTGGACGTTGAGGGCATAGGGAGCCAACTGAGTCAGGTCGGCGTAGACATCCTTTCCGTGAAAGTTCCCGGTGTCCAAGTTGACTCCGAACCAAGGACTCTGAACATCCTGGACCAGGCGCATCATTCCGTCCACGGTGGTGGTCAGCCCCCCGTGGTTCTCCAAAGCAAGATACACACCTCGTTCGCCTGAGTAAGCACAGCATTCTTCAATGGCTGAAACGGCCAATTGATGCGCCTCGTCGGCCGTCTGAGTACTGCGTGCCGAACCGGAGAATATCCGAATGACCGGTGCACTGAGGATCGCGGCGTAATCGACCCACCGTTTCACATCATCGATTTGTTGCTGACGCGCTTCGCGATCGGGATGACAGAAGTCATTGCCTACCGCGGTGCCTGAGACGTCGAGCCCCAGCTTGAAGCAGAGGCCCTTTAACGAGGTCAGGTAATCCTGACTTGGGTCCTGCGGAAAGTAATACGAAGTGAGTTCGGTGCCGTCTAGCTGCATACGGGCACAGTCCCGAACGAAGTCGTCCAGGGTCAGCTCGGGGGCTTGCCCGGTGAGTAACTTGCGATAGCTGTACGCCGCGAGCGAGAATTTGAACTTTGGCTGTCCGTTACGGCTAATCGGATCCATCGCCGGGGCCAGGCGAGGACCCATCAACGACGCTCCCACTGCCGCGGACAACCCGGTGCTGGTTCGCTGAAGAAACCGTCGTCGATCGATAGGCAGTGTCATGCAGGGCGAACTCCTGGCTGGGCGCGCGGCGCTGGGCAACTGAAGACAGTTCCCAATTGTGTACTCTGCCTCCTGCTATCAGCAAGACTCAATTCGAGAACACGATTCCCAAGAAAATAGGAAAAGAGGCCCAGCCGTGCAGATACCTGGTATTGGTGCCACACGACATGCCTGCGTGTGATTCCGATCGTATTTGATCGAATCAACGATAAGTGAGAGGAAATTAGGCTCCCTCGGGAGCGAGCGCCGGCGATCTGTCGGCTTCTGGCTCGAACCGCCCCAGCACTGCCTGCATCGCATCGGGCGAGATGTACGCTAGTGAGGCCACGATCAAGACCATAGCAAAGGCCACATTTCCTGAAAGAACGCCCAGAGAGGTCCACAGGACTGCGCCGGCGACCAACAGCAGAGGTCGAGCCAGGCGATTCCAGATCAGCACGGGGAATAACAATTCAAATAGGACGATGGCGTGCGTCCAAGCATCATAGGCCAATTCACCGCCACGGAGCGTGCCGCTGATATCGATCAAACGCGACTCGGTTCTGGCGGCCAGCCACCACACGGCTTCGCCGGTCCACCAGACTTCTCCCCGCAGTTTGGCCAGGACCATCATGCCAACCACGGCCGCGAAGTGAACCTGAATGAGTCGTGTGGCGACGGTTGCCATCACGCTTTCCCGGCTCACAGACTCGAGGGCCGAGTGATTCTTCCGCCGCGAGGCAAGCCAGCTATCGACCGAAAACACGGCCCCGCAAGGTGCCAGGCAGAGGTAGAACATCAACATGAACAAGACCGGCTCGAACTCGCCGATGAGCATAGGGGCACGGTGGGCGTAGGAAAGCATCACTACCAGCGAAAGGATGGACGTGATGCGTGTGAAAAATCCCACGGCGAATAACAGGGTGATTGCAATCCCGATGAAATGCACTCCCAGCAATTCTCCGCCGGAAGGCAGATAATCGAGATACGAGAAGCTCACCCGATTGATGTCTCGATATCGTTCGATCGTTTCCACGGTCAGCAAACCGTCGGACTCAAACCAATCGACGAGATCCGGTGTGAACGTAATCAGGGCATACGTGGCCAACAGACCGACGAGCAATCGCAAGACTGCCAGTGTCCACGGTTCGCGAGGTGTGAACCAGAACCGGTTCCATCCATGACCGAGACCTTCGGAAAACTCGCGAAAGTAGTTGGTGATCGCAGCAATCATGGCGACGCCTCCCCAGTGGGCAGCGGGACGTTCGCCGGGCCTCGGGCCGCGGGGGCCGACGTGCCAGGGGATTCTGACTTCAGTAGCGAGACTTTGCCGTCGTTCACCAAAATCCGAGCCTCGTAAATTGTGTCGTAATACCGAGCGTTGAAGGGATCGGCAACCGCGGTGTCCAGCGAGGCGGACTCCAAAGGACTCTGGGGATAGTGACGCACGATGCGTATGGTGCCGCTGGCAGCTCCAAGGTTGGCGATCAGGCGCTCGGCGATGGCCTGGGGAATGACGTTCTCTTGATTCTCGTTGCCCACCAATGCGGCTGCGGTGAGCGTCAAATTACGATGGCGTTCGGCTCGCAGAGGCGGCCAGTACAGATCCTGCGGTATACGAACCGTTCGAGGACCCGCGTCCTGATCGACATATTCGAGATCGACTTCGATCGAGTTGCCCGCATCCATGGGGCCGCCCTGGGTCCAGGCAAAGTTGTAGCTTTCGTCGAGTTCTAGCAACTGCAGATATTGCATCAACAGCGGTACACCGCGAACACGCGTGAGCAATTCAGACCCGGCAGGCCCTGTTTCGGTGTCGATCGTGGTGGCACGCGAAGTCATCGCGATTCCCACGGCAAATAGATGGATGAACAAGGCCAGGGATGCCACCGTGCGTATACCTTGCGATGGCCACCGCGGGTCGACCGCGGCTTCCGGCTCGTTCGTTGAGCTGTTGCTGTTCATGGAAGTGATCGCGATTTGGCGTGAGGGATTGCCCTCGCGACGGGCTGGTCGCCTGGCAGGAGGAGCGCGTATGTTGCTCAACGGCAACACGCCCGATGAAAAAATGCCACGTACGGTGGCTTTGTCAACTGAGAGTGAACGACTTATCGCAAAGTCGACGCAGTTCACGTGGAATATGCTGCTGGAAGCGGTTACATCAATAGCAGCAGCAAGTGAAAAGAAAAACGCCGGACCCTCACAAGGAAGGTCCGGCGCTAGATCATAAGATTTTCGCTACACGACTTAGGCAGTCGTCATAACGAAATGCTACTTCGGCTTAGCGACGGAAGTGAACCGTGCGGAAACCGAATTGGCTGCGCTCGTAGGAAGGAGCCGAAGCCATCGGGGCGGGAGCCTCGGTGGCAGCATCCTCGGCAGGAGCGGCTTCTTCGTGGATCACTCCACCGCAATCGCAACCGCTGCAGGGTGCCGGGGCACAGCAATCGCTGGCGCTGCATCCGCCACAACCGCTGCAACCGTGGCAACGACGGGCACGACGACCGCAGCAACGAGCGCGGCGACGTCCACAGCAGCGAGCGCGACGACCCGAGCAGCTGCAATCGCAAGCCGAGCAGGAGCTGTCGCAACCACCACCATCACACGAGCAGCCGTCGCAACCATGACAACCATGGCCAGCGTAGGCCGTCTTGTCGGCGCCCACGAGGGCGATTCCGACCACCGCGAAGAAAATCGCGATGCCAAAAACCAATGCACGATTCATTCTGAATCCTCCTCACAACTAGAACTTAAGCGTACGCAAAACATCGTATGCCGTCTCGGGGCTAGCTAGTCACCCGCGTCGCGACGGCACCGACGAGGGGCTTTTTTGCTGCTTTACTCAGTCCTGGTGGGGGCTGAGTTATTACCTAAAGGGAACCTGTTTCCAACTATTCCGATTACGCAGTTTCTGTGGACCACGTAACTTAGGTCGTCAAATTAACATGCAAGCTGTCCTTGTCAAGCACCAGAAAGAGTATTTGAGAATCCTGGGACATCCAGGACAACTAGATAAAACATGTCGATTGTCTAACAACCGTAGGACAATTTCAACGACCGAGAGCAAGATTTTGCTCAAAAAAGGGCCTGCAACCACGGCCACTAGCCCGCCGGAACGCGGCCAAGACTTAGAATCCCGAGGTATTCGCAGTGAATCCTCAGGGGCGGCGAAGAAGCCGGTGCGAAAGAAAGGGCAGATTCCGCAGATTGCCTGCTGTGGTCAGTTTTACTGACCACAGCAGGTCACACTCCGCCAGAATTGTAAAGTAGCTGGGCGTACCGCATCTGGATGCGATCCGGCCAGGATCATCTTCCCAGAGAAATCTCTCGATCGGCCAGCGCTTGATCGAGGTGCGTTGAACCCGCCCCCGGCAGACTATTTCGCTACTGCCGGAGCGTTCCTTGTTGTTGCGTGCTCGCAGGCTGGGCGGCTTGCCGTTGGGTTTCGGCCGCCATGGCACGTTGGCGAATCTCTTCGGCAGCCAACTCTTGCTTGCGAATCATGTCTTCCGGATCTTCGAAATTCAGGAACAACGGAGGTTCCTCCGGAAATAACCGAGCGGCCATCCCGGCAATTCGCCAGCCCTCTTGCTCCAGGCGAACCATCCAGACCAAATCGTCCGTATGGGGCTGTCCGGCTTCATCGTAATCCGTCCATTGCGAGGCCACGTGCGCGGCGTCGGAACCGATCAGTTCCATATCGAGCACTTTGAAGGTAGCCGTCTGGCTCCCTGGAGGAGCCACAGCGATGTCAAATTCGGCGGTCTTTTCACGCGCCAGTGGGGTAAGCATCGTTTCAGCGGTCTTGTCGTCGCCCTCTTTTACGGCTTGCAAGAACTTCTGAACGGATTCGGTTGGATTTGAATTTGTCTTCGGTGCAGCAGTTGCTGCGGCCTGCTCGGTGGTCGCCGTATCACTTCCACATCCCGTGAGTGAACCACAGGCAAGTACCAACATCCCCAGCCATACAGTACGGAACATCCGTTCGTCCTCCCTCCCTGGAGTACCTGGCCATGCCTGGCGGCTACCCTGACGACGCGAGAATCGTACTCGGGTACCGCGACACGTCCCAAAATCAAACGTCTCGCGAGAATTTCAAAACCAACCCATCCAGGGCGGCGGAGAAGTCTTACAAGAACGGAGATTTGCGTCAATCACAATGTGAGCAAATCGGCGACCTGCAAGCGTGCTAGCAGCTTCCCGAAGCATCTAAAGCTGGGAGAACCTGATCCCCTAGGCATGCATTCTACGCTTACCCCGCGCCCATCCCTCGATCGAAGGCATCTTGCTGACGATGATAGAGAGCCAGCGTCGAATCGAAAGTCGCGGCAGAAATCTTCCACACAGGCTTTTCGTCGGTGTGGGCGTTACAGTGCGACATCAACAACTGGTACATGAACTTGAACAAGTGCCTGGGCACGCGGAGGCCTCGTAAGGCGTCGATCAAACGGTCCTGCGTGAGGCTATCTTCGAACAAATCAGTCAGCCTCGGCGTTTTGCCATCGGCCGCGCAAGCCCCAAGTCGAGCGTTGGCAACATCGAACAACGCCTCACCGGTCCATTCCAGCGACCGCACCATGTTTTGCTTGTCCAGCCGAGCCCTTTGGTAGAAGTCGCGATCTTCGCGATCGACGAAATGCACCAATTCAATCGGCAACAACAGCTTGAAACCGACCCCGGAATGCTTGAGCAGCTTGTTGTCCAGGATGGGCCAGATCAGCGCCCGCATCTGTTCGGCCGATCCGTTGACCAAATGCGGTTCATCCACGCGATCGATAATCACAAATGCCCCGGAGTACCCCAACGTTTTGAGAATGTCGAGGTACTTGTTGAGCATCTCGTAGCGGTCGTCGGTGCGTTGCGAGCGAGGAAGTGGCTGGCCAATCAGTTCGTCGGAGGTGAACTGCATGAGCACGCGACGGAGCCGACCTGTGTCGTGATCGACAACCTTTAGCTGGCGGGTGATGAGCCGCGCCAGCCAAAATCGCCTGGCACTTCTCCACAGCCAAGGCAACCAGCCCGCCGCCGCAAACACGTAAGGCCAGGGAGTTGCCAGCCAATCCCAGTTCTTTTGCGAGGCATATTGCGAGACGAGGACCCCGATGACCACCAGCGTTACGACAATGCCCAGGGCGAAGGCACCCTTGGAACGCCACGTGTGAAAGTGCAGCTTGCGACGCAGTCGATACCAACGGACCGCGAAGGGTTCGGATGCCGACTGATCGTAGCATGCGGCAAGCAGCAAGACGTCTCGAGACTGAAGCTGGTCGAACTTGTTGGTTTTCAGACGGCTCACATCCAGCGAGTCATTCGTGGGAGCTTTGTCGTGGAGAATGGCGTCGACCAACTCGGTCACCGCAATGGACAGAATCGCGTCCATGTGGTCCCATAATTTCCACTGCGTAAACAGCTTGTCGGGGCGGCGGTAGCGTTGGGGGAGATTGCTGCGGAAGCGATCCAGAAACGGATTGAAATCGTCGTACTCGATCACATGCAATCGCTGATCGGGATGAGACTCGTTGAACTGTCGCAGATGCCGGACGATTTGCAGACGCAAGGCCGTTTTCCCGGCCCCCTTTTCCCCGAATACCACGGCGGTCGCGGGTTCAGTAGGATCGCCAAATACTTTCGACCACGCCGGATGGCGCGCACCGGAGATGCAATGCTTCTTGAAAACCAAATCGGTTTGGGCGTCTTCGTCGACAAAGGGATTCGAGGTGACGCCGTGATGTTCAAGAAAGGATTCAATCTTCATGCTGCCGTCTTCGCATCCTGCTACGTTCTAAAAGGAATCTGGGATAAGCGTCTTGGTCGATCGATCTGGATCTCAGTTCGATGGAAGAACAATCCCCTTCGTTCGATAGCCAATTGTGGATATCAGACCACAAGCCACGTGTGTGATGAAACGAAAGCGACTGAAACGCGACCGAAACGCGGGCGCGTTAACGGGACTCCATTCCTTCTATCATCTGCATGAACGCCGATTCTTGTTCCTTGACGGTATTCTGAGGTCCGTAGAACTTGATGAAGTAGTTCCCCTGTTTCGTCTCGACAATGGCCGCCAGCATGCGGTAGCCCTCACGCGAAACGGCTGGGGCAACCGGACCACGCCGATCGAGATAGGTTCCTGAAACGTCGACTAGATGCACCGTGTGGTCGGCGAATTCCTTCTGTTCCACGGTGGCTACCTTTGAGGTATCACCGCCGTCCGGTTGTTTGAACTGGCCGTACCATCGTTGCACGTTGTCATCGATACTACCGCCAGCCAACATGACGGTCATCCGCCCATCATTCTCATCGCCTTCAGCAGCCGGCACGGCATACTCGTATGCAATGATCCGCACCCGGGGCTGTTTTCTCTGCCAATCTTCGGGCGCCGTAATGGCTACCGGACCCATGGCAATGGTTGCGTCATTCGATTCATCGGCCACGGCCGCGGCGGTGAGGGTTCCGAGCGAAAGAGCCACGCCACCTAAAACCACGCCACACAGCAGATGTTTTCCGATCATCATGGTCGCCACCTCGGTTGAGAATTGCCCTAGGATCAAAGTCTTTAGAAGCTGGTCTTTGATGTTGAGTTTAGTGGCTGAAGACCAACTGGGCCAGTGACTCAGGACTTGCCAACGTTTCATGCCACGCTTATCAAACGATTCATCGCATGAGAATGAGCCCGGCCACGACAGCCAAAGTTAGGGCGACGAAGACCAGTCCTCCCAGCATCATCATGCTTCGCCTGCGTCGCAAGTCACGCTGTCGGGCCAGCGCAATCGTAGGATCAGCTGTCTCGAAAGACATCACATCGCCGGATGTCGAATCTTGCGAATCGCCGTCTAAAGACGAACTCTCCGCGACCGCGAGAGACGGGGGAGTCGCATCCGCTTGTGTTCCCCCAAGCGAGATGTCTGTGTCGGAGGGCTTTGCAAGTTCGGTGAATACATCGCCTGCCTGTTTCCAATCGGTCCACCCCTGATGCCAGACCATGGAATCGCTCGCCACACGGCCTTCCTGCAGCCATCGTCGCATGATGGTGGCATCGGCCGGACCGTACTGACCGCCATCGCCATGCCGCACATACCACACGGCACTGCCTGCCATTTCAATGGGATCGTGTTCCGCTACCGAAGGAGGAGCAGGTACTGGTGGAGTCGGAGCGGGCGCTGCTGCAGACTGAATTGCCAGTTCCGCACCCGACCAAGAAGGGCGGTGCGAAATCTCGCTGCTCACCGCTTGTTGGGTCGGCTCACATGAATGCGGAGGCCCTTCTTCAGGCCCTTTGACTTGTGAAGCTTTGGTGGCCTCTTCCGGCGCTCGCGTGGCCCGAGGATCGGATTTTTCGGGAATGACGAACTTTGCCCCACATTCAGGGCAAATCCCCTTCTTTCCGGCCAGGAACGACTTCACGTTCAACCGATAGCCACATTCGCAGAAAAATCGAATCCCCATGATCGCCCAATTCGCTGTGGTTCACAACGAACCGTCCTTGAGTGGACACGGCACTCACCGACGCACACAACTCTGGCGCAGTCAATGGGTTGCCTACTTCTCTACCGCCTATTGTAGGGCGTAATCAGACGATGAGAAGGAATTCAACGCAGACTTCCTTCGGGCGCTAACCAGTGACCAGATCGTCGTCCCACGACTCGGGTTCGTGGTTCTGTGGTAGCGAATCCGCAGGAACCATCGCTTCGCTCTGTCGATCCCAGGCCATCATCTTCCCGGAACGCCACGACTCATTGGCCATATTCACGGCAACCACACCGGCCATGCCCAACTCGACCGGGCAATTCAGTGCTTCACCATTACGAAGATGGTTCTGGAAGTTGGTGTGATGGAGCTTGATGTCCTCACCACCAGTCTTCTTGTGGGTGGCCAGCACTTTGCCGTCTTTATCTTTGGCAACCCAGCCACTGGACGTGAAGTAGAGCGTGCCTCGATAGCCGCGAACCAAGTGATCGACACCAACGCGGTTGCTCATGGTTCCCAAAACATAAACCGTCATCCCACGGGGATACTCGCAGATCATTTCGAAGTTATCCGGCAAGTCCCGACCATCTGGCCATTGCCAGATCCCACCCATCCCGACCACGCGGCGGGGATAGCCGAGCTGACAGGCTTTCATAATGCGGGTGATGCGGTGAATAAACAGGTCGGTGCAGATACCGCCCGAATAAGATGAGTAGTTTCGCCACTCGAAGTAATGGTGTGGGTTCCAGGGAATCTCAGGGGCTTCGCCCAGCCACGCTTCCCAATCCAAGTCATCCGGTTTTGGCGTGTCGTCGGTGATCTCGGGGTTTCGCCACGGTCCTTGGGTATCGTACCGGCGCACGTACTCGATCTGCGCTTGAACCACCTGACCGATCACCCCATCGGCGATAGCTTTGGCCGCCGACGAATAACTGTCGTCTGACATGGCCTGAACCCCCACCTGCACGGGCAGGCCGGTCTCCTTCTGCTTTTTCAGTACCGCCTGTCCTTGCGGAATCTCATGCGTCATAGGCTTTTCGCAATAGACCGCTTTCCCTGCGTCCAACGCGTCGATCGTCATTTTCGAATGCCAATGCTCGGGCGTGGCGATCGTGACGTAATCGATGTCGTCGATATCCAGCAGGTCGCGATAGTCGGTAAAGGCCTTGCCTTCAACCTTCTTCGCACCATCTTCGGCCCTGGTCTTCCAGCAATCGGCCACCGCCACCGGTTCGAGATTGTTCGACTCTTTTAGTGAGTTGATGGCGCTCATATGCCCATTCGCCATCCCGCCAGCGCCGATGAACCCGATGCGAATCCGATCGTTCGATCCCGCGATTTTCCCGTAGCTCGAGGCGGTCCATGCGGTTGCCGATGCCAATGTGCCGGCGGCGATGAATCCTCGGCGAGAAACGGAATGATCGCGATCTTCGTGGGGAGTTTTCGAATTCATCGTCTGAGGACTCCAGCGGCGGGGTGACAGCAGTATTTGGTGGGATGGTAAAACTTGGCGAAGATTGATGGCCGTGGCGATCCGAGGGAGGAAACGATGTCCCTCGGCAGGCTCCGATGCCGAAGTGTGGAGGACAGTTTCGCACCGGGTCGCGATCAGTCTTCAGAACACTAAGCTAACCTGCACGTAAGTCTCGGACAACGTAACGGTTCGGGAAGCGCGATTCCGCGATTTCCAGGCGAATTGACGAGGACGCAGCCGCTGGGACTGCTATTAGGCCCGGCTGTCTTGCTGGACCCTCCACGGCAACAGCGGTAAAATGCGGGACAAGCTGGAACTTTGTCCACCGGGCATTTTTCCAGCGAGTAAGAATTGAGTTCCACGACGTTCGCCACCCGCCCTCGCAGAGCATGGGGGTTGGTGAAAAGAAATTGCAATGCGGCCTGCATTGCGATTGTCCCTAGGGAGAATCAAAGATGATACGTTGCGTTGTCGCGTTAGCCGCTGTCGTGTGTGCCACGGTGTTCACCTTCACCCCGGCTTTGTCGGCCGACATTTCGGGTGATTACCTCGAAACGAGAACCTGCGATATCTACACCGGTCCTTGCTTCGCGAATGCGGAGATCTCGATGGCCGGCAAAGAGGCCATCATGGCCTGGAGTGTCGAAAAAGGCACCGTCAATGGCGTCGACCTCTCGGGCATGAATATTGTCGTGGCCGTGCGAGCAGCAGGTACGCTCGGTTTCGGCGGAGGACTGGTCTTTAACGCCGAGCCGATTCGCTCCGTGGTGTTCGTCGATCAGCGAGCGACGTTAGAGCAACGCGCGGCACTGGTCACCATGGTCCAGGAACATGGCGGACCGGCGATCGGAGAAATCCAGCAAGTAATCGCCTCCCCGATTGAGATGGAAATCGATCACGTGGACATGGTCGCCCAACTCAACGCGGGAAACTCGGTCGAGCTGATCACGCGAGAACTCGGCGAGAGCGACTGTGTCTGCACCAACGAGATTGTCTTCTATCCACCGCTGGGTCGGGTCGATAACGCCGCTCCCGCTTTCACGGTTAGCGGTCGCTGTTCGGCCCGAGGGCTGGGAGGCACGTGGGAAAATCCCGGAACCCGAAGTGCTTTCCTCGCGACCTTCAGCTACTAAAACTCGCAGAAAACCCTATTTCGGCGAATGCCAGGGCTGGCCGATCCGCCGGACTGTCGCCCAAGCGGATATCGCGATCCTGCAACCTGACGTGCTCGGCCGGAGTATGATAGGTAGCAGGGTTGTGGTGCTGGAACCGAGCCTTTTCGGTAATTCGGCAGTCCACCCTCATTGCGGGAATTCGTGATACGGAACAGTTTTCATGGCATTTATGTCGCTGACAGCCACATCAAACCGATGCCCGGCTGCCATCGGCCTGATCGATTGGGAGTTACGTTGATATGAAGTTGCGTCTGCTTGTCTGCGTTTTGACACTAATCGCTGTGAATCGCTTTGTGGCGGCTCAAGACTTCGCCGTCGAAGCACTTGCCGAGCCTGCCCCTAACGACGAGATCTCTGAGAGCATCGCCGCGGGCCTTTCCGACGAGGGATTCCGCGTCTTGAGAAAGGATCGCCCCTTCTGCGACGTATGGCTCTTGGAAGAGTTGCCCGCCAAAGAAGAATTCACCCCCTCGCTTTCGGTTCTGTATCCTTTCGAACCGGGCAAGCTAATGGGCGTGATTCAATACCACAAACGTGGCGGTGACTTCCGCGATCAGGATATCGACAAGGGCGTATACACCCTTCGCTATGCACAGCAGCCCGTCGACGGCAACCATGTGGGGACCTCCGACACGCGCGATTTCATTCTGCTGTCCCTGGCCGAAGACGACGAAGAAGCCGATCTGGTCGAGAGTGACACGTTAAACGAGCGCAGTGCGGATGCCGCCCAGTCGGCCCATCCCTGTATGCTGAGCATGTTGCGAACCGCGGACGATGCGAGTGCCGAACTGGCGATGGTGCACGACGAGGATCGCGAATTGTGGAGCGTGCAAGTTCCGGTGGTTACCGGTGCGGCCCCCGACAAAGAACTGATCATCACCTTCGTCGTATCCGGATACGCTGAAGAGTAACGTTACTCGAGAACGCCGCAACAAAGAGAATCTGCGGCACATGAGTAGCAGCAATTCCAGGAACCCAGTGGACTTCGTTCCCCGTCACAGTGAGAGTGCGTGCAAGGCATGTCTTTCGCCTATTCAGTTCGAATTACCTTGCGACGCATGATCTTGTGGATCGGTTGCGTGGCATGGATGACGATGTTCGTCAGCAAAGCATGCTGGGCAGAGGACGGCGAAGACAGTACCCCTACGCAGCCCGCAGCGGAAGCAAACGACTACGAAACGGTCACGCTTCGGGGCCAGGTTGTTTGGCTGGCCGAAGCACTCGAACGTCGCTTCGGGATTCAAGCCGACGACGATGCTCGCGAAGCCGTGGTGGCCCTGGAAACCGAATCGGGACAACTCTACCCCATCGTGAAAGATGCCCGGGGCCGTGGTTTTCACAAGGACGAACGCATTCGCAACATCGACATGGCTCTGCGGGTGCGAAAGTTCAAGGGCTCGCCCGTCGTGCAGGTCATTCGGGTCTATACCATTCACGACGGGGAAGTCTTCGAGTTCGACTATTGGTGCGACATCTGCTCGATCCCGATGTTCGAACTGAAAGAGTGCGAGTGCTGTCAGGGCCCCATCCGCATCCGCGAGCGGCCCCGGGAGTCGACCGACCCGGAATAGGCACTCCAGCACACCGAACCACGGTGTACCCCTTGAGTTCGGGCGTTCCTCGTCCGCTCTACCGGTGTGTCCGTTAGAATGCTAACGACCTTTACGAATGCTCCGCGGCTGCGGTTTTTTCGGGGGGCCGCTTGCTTGTGCCTTTGGTAGGATGAAGCTATATCTGCAAGGGCTAGGGGGGGTCGAGTAGGCATCTATTCCTGGTGGCCCCCAGAATCTGAAGGAATCTGTGATGGAACATGAAGAACAAGAGGGGCCGTTCGAAATTCCGATGGTCGGGGATCTGACCGACAACGAAGGTGCACTCACCGAGAAGCTGCTCGAAGTGCCCCGCGGCGGCGAATGCATCTTGTACTTCGACTCCCCGGGTGGAAGCCCCTATTGTGCGATGCATCTCGTCGGGTTGATTCGCCTTCGTAGCCTACGGGCCACGGGCGTGGTCACCGGTGAGTGTTCCTCGGCTGCGCTGTGGCCATTTGCCGCATGCGAGCGACGAGTGGTCACCCCCTTCAGTGTGCTGCTGTTTCATCCCATGAAGTGGCAGAGCGAAGAACATGTGGGCCTTTCCGAGGCGGCTGAATGGGCCCGACATTTCGGTGCCCTGGAAACCGAGATGGATCACCTGCTGGCCAACATGTTCGACGTCGACTTCAAGAAGCTGGAGAAATGGATTTCGCCGGGACGCTACGTTTCGGGCCAAGAAATGGCCGATGCAGGTCTGGCCGAAATGGTGCAATTGGACCATCTGAACCGAGTCCAACGCAATGGCGCGACAGGAAAAGCTTCTCGCGCTGCCGCGAAATCGACCTCCTGAACGATTGCCCACAGCGGACCATGGGCTCATCGTGCTAGCGAGATGCGCTCGCTGGGGGCTTTCTCCCCACGAAACCGCTCTTCTCGCGGCAACAGGAACTCCGGTAGCATGCAGCCGCGCTGTCTTTCGAAAAGCCGGAGTGCTGGCTCTCGGCGAATCATGTGGCAGCCAATTCCCAACGTACGGATACGGTAAGGTCGGTTGCATGCGTCACAGAATCTTTCAGCACGTCCTGTTCGTGTCGCTCGCGTGCACCCTTGGCTGCTCCTCGGAGGCGGGGAAGGATGAGTACGCCAAGGTTATTACAGACGAATACGGCCAGTTGACGCGTGCGTGTGGTACTGCCAACGCCGAATTGCAAAACGAACTCGATCGAGTGGAAGAACAAGGTGGGTTACCCGCGCAGCTCGATAGCCCACCGCCAGACAGGAGCACCAATACGGCCGTGGTTCTTGCCGGTCTTTACCCGGCGAACACCATGGAACGGCTCATCCTGGCCTCGGGAGATTTGCTCCCGGCCGATCGCTTCACCTTTACTCCACTAATGCTGGAAAAGGCGATTCGTTTTCGGCGCACTCACAATCAAGCCCGACTCTATTCGCGTGAAGCCTACCAACTACCGGTGTGCCACTTTGGCTTGATGCATAAGGCAGGTTTCTTCGCGGATACGTCCTTCGTGGAGGTGGTGAAGCTGTGCTGCCGGTTGGAGGCTTTTCAGGCTGCCGAATCGCTGGCGAATGATGATCTGCCAGGGGCGGTGGAAGCCGTGAGCTACTTGCTTCGCGGGGCGGAATTGCTCAGCCTCGAACAGCACGTCATCTGCCGCATCGAAGCCGCGAAGCTCAGAAAACTGGGCCTGAGCGTGGTCGAAGCCATCGTTCACGATGCCGAACTGGAGATCCCCAGCGTCACGCGTTTGCACGGACTCCTGGCCGGGCAGCTCAACCGCTGGCCGCCTGACGCGCGAGCTTGGATCGGGGACCGCGCCCTGGGATTGCATACCTACGAGGCGATTCGCGGGGGCGACATGATCTGGCTGCTCACCGATCAAGAGGTCCAGGAACTGGCCGAAGAATTGGATCTGTCGGTCTTCGAGGCCGCCGCCCTGCGAGGGATCGACGACGACGAAGTGTTCTACTTGCAAACGATGTCCGAGTTAATCGCGGCCTGCAATCAACCCTTTTATGCACGTCAAGAAGTCTTCGTGAGGATGAAACTACAGTTGAGCGAGACAGAGTCCAGCCCGGAGTATCCCATCGTCGCCGGTCGCATGTTGTTGCGCGATGTGGAACAAGGGCAACGCATTCAGGCCGAAGATCGTGCGGCCTGCGAAGCGTGGTGCCTGGCCCTGGCGTTGGCCGCGGGACAGTCACCCCCGCCATATGAGACCAATCCGCTTTCAGGCAAACCGTACGACGTGGAGCTTCTGCCGGGACGCACCATCGTGGCTTGCGACGGAAAGCCGGCTGACCCCTGGTACGCTTCGATCGTGGTACCCTGGCCCGATCGTGCGGCGCAGAGCGCTCGCCGCGATAATGCTCGGGTGCAGTAGTGCCTAGCCGCGGAAGTCGCCGTGGCAATTGTCACACTGCTGATTGATCCCGGACACCGCCGACTGGGCCGCCTCGAATTGGCTTTGTCCGATGGCTTCGATCAGCTCGTCGCAGTGCTTCCGCATTGCATCGACGTACTCGATGTACAGCTCGTCCTCGGCGTACTCGAAGGAAGGATCGTGAATCACTTCGGCCAGCAGTCGCAATAGATTGGCTTCGTGAAACAGATCATCTGTATTTCGTTCGAACTCGTTGGAATTAGCCGTCCACACATCCAGTCGCCCGCGTTGGGATTGCTCCATTCGCTTCATCAAGGGAGAGAGATCGGCAACCGAGGCCCAACCTTCCTCGACTACAACGGGTGAATCGGGCAATTCCGGACTTCCACCCCGAACCAACGTGGCCAGGTCTTCACCTCGGAGTCTTGACTCGTTGAAGGAAGCATCGGTGGCCACTTTGCAATTGAACCCCGCACGCGCCAGGGCTGCCCGCATTCCTGCTGCCTGACGCTTCCACCGCACGTCGTCGTCAAATTGGGCAATCACCCCGAACAGGATAGCCAGCACGCTGTAGCTGTCCCGAATTTCCTGATAGCCGCCCGATTTGAAGGCATTCAGCGATCGGGTGTTCTGAGCCACGGTCGTCACATACGACTTGACTTCGTCTTCGAGAACCTCGCCGCTAACAAACTCAGACCAGCCCTGCCCTGTGCTTTCTTTGGGGGAATCGCTGGAAGGCGCCGAGGTCGGCTCTGGCTTTTCGGCTGGCTTGCGACCTGGTTCTCCGGGCCCCAATTCAAGGCGGGCGTCAGGAAAAAAGACAGATCTTAGCTCTTCAGAGAATTCCGGTCGTTTGGCTTCCTTTCGCTGGGAACCGAAACGCCCCTGAGCCATCACGGCCATCTGTCCAACAGCGATCCCAAGGATTGCCAAGACGACTAATTCCAGTGAGCGACGCGAGCGTGACACGTGTGATTCCCTGAGTGCATGATCCCAACCTTACTCAATTATTGGTCGGCGAGATTGCCTGGACAACACCAGCGCGATCATCAGCCGCTTATAATCAACCGTGAACCACTGCTATCGAAACCCCCAAACGACTCGAGCCCCAGGCGATGAGCACTCCCGGCAAATCGAACCGCCGCGATTTCCTGAGCGGTCGCACCGCCCAGCAGCGGCTGGCCGATCTGGCCGCGGCAGGAGAACCGTCCGGCGACAAAGATGCTGCACACGCTGGGCAGACGGCCAAAACGTACTTGATTCAAGTGGCCAGAAAGGCCATGGCCTGTGAATTCGCCGTTCTGTTGAATGCGGGCCAATACGATCACGGCCAGAAAGCCGCGATGGCTGCGCTCGACCTGGTCGACGAACTCGAAGAGCAATTCAGCGTCTATCGGGACAGCAGCGAAATCACGTATGTGAACCGCAACGCGGGAATTGGTCCCGTAACGGTGGATCTTCGCCTGTTTAAATTGCTGGAGCTGTGCAAGGAACTCTTCCAACGAACCGCTGGAGCATTCGACGCCACCTCGGCTCCGCTGAGCAAGGCCTGGGGATTTCACCGACGGCAGGGAAGCATCCCCGATTCAGAAGCCTTGGAGGCGGCCCTTCGACGAGTCGGAAGTACTCACCTCAAACTCGAACGTGACTCGGGCAGCGTTTCGTTCGCAGAGGCAGATCTCGAATTGGATTTTGGGGGCATCGGCAAAGGGTACGCACTCGATCTGGCCGCGGAGCAATTACAAGCCTCGGAGGTGAACGATTTCTTGATGCACGGCGGTCGCAGCAGCGTTGTCGCACGAGGCCAACGGGCCGGAGAATCGGGCTGGAGCGTTGGCATTCGCAATCCCCTCCGCCCAGGAGAGCGATTGGGGCAGGTCATGCTACACAATGCGGCTCTTTCGACCTCGGGCGCAGGAAGTCAGTTCTTCCGGCACGAAGGCCGTCGATACTCGCACATCATCGATCCTCGCAACGGTCGCCCTGTCGAGGGGCTGCTTTCGACCACAGTCATCAGCCCATCGGCCGCTGAAGCGGATGCGTTATCGACCGCCTTCTACGTCATGGGACCAGATGAAGCCGAGCGGTATTGTGAAAAAAACCCCCATATCTCGGCTGTTCTTGTCACCCCCGGCGGTAATATGGGCGGGATGAGCCTGCGAACCATCGGGCAATCCGGCGACTTTTTCATTCCAGAAACGGATGAATCTGGCCAATGACGACAAGCGTGCGGTGGTGCACGATGCCCCTCCAGGAAGGGACACACTTCAGAACCACTTGTCCATCCAGAAAAGTGTCTCTCGGCACTGGTTTGGTCTGCTCCAGGCGAAGTGTGGTGGGAGAATATCGCACCTGCCCTTGCGGCGCCCCCACTGTGCACGGATGATGATTGGTCCTTCAGGTAGCGATCGAACATGTGCAATGCTTCCGCGAATCGAATGAACGTGGGGTTGTTAAGATTCAGTGAGAGGTATTTAGGTACGGTCGGTCCGACAATGGTGGTCGTACGTAGTGAACCGGTTTTCTGTTCCATTGCACGACCGCTCACGCCAACTCAGATTCACTAGCTTGGCAACGTTTTCGGCAAGTAGGAACGCGAAGTCGGCTAGAATTGCGAGAATGCTTTCATCACCCTGCGTATAGAGTTACGCCAGCACGCCATCTGAACGCGACGAGCTGATGTTCCATCTCTTCGAACACGTTACCTATTTAGGAATCATCATGGTGCTGATCGCAACCGGCACCGGGATCCCGATTCCTGAAGAGGTGCCCGTCATCATCGCGGGGGTGGCTGCCAGAATGGGCACGCTGCAGATGTGGCCGGCCTACTTCTCTTGCCTAATTGGTGCCGTACTGGGCGATTGCGTGATGTACGCCATTGGATATCACTTTGGTCGCAGCGTGTTGCTCGAACATCGAATTCTGGCCAGACACCTTACACCAGAACGCGAGAAGCAGATCGAAGAGATGATCTCGCTACACGGCTTCAAGGTGCTGTTCGTCTCGCGATTCCTCGTCGGCTTTCGTTCTCCCGTATTCCTCACGGCGGGAATCTTGCGAATGCCGTTGCGAAAATTCCTGCTCTTCGATGGGCTCTCTGCAACCACGGTCGTGACCGTCTTCTTCGCGTTGGCCTATCGATACGGAGACAGCATCCAAAGCTGGTGGAAGTATCTCCGTGGTGCGGAATACGCCCTGTCAGGCACGGTGGTCGTGATCATCGTCGGCGTGATCATCTGGTATGTCAGGCGTGTCCGCCACCGACGAGCACGACTCGAGCTGCGACTCTTGCAGCGCTCGAAACGATTGGCAAAATTGGCAAACCCCCAGAAGACTTCGGTTGCGACCGAAAAGTCTCTGGAACCGTCCGATTCGGCCATTTAGGGGGTGAGTCCTCACGCTTACTCTTCGAGCGTCAGGTTCTTGCCCGAACAAGCATTACGTTGTGCGGGGAATCCCAATCTGGGGGGTGACAAAGAAGCTGGCTTGAAGTCGCTTTAACCACTGAATCTTGTTAGCATTACTGGTGATGACGAGCTTTGCGAAGAGCGCGTCAACTTCTCGATCCGGACCAGATGTATGCAGGCTGTTCTCAATCGTCTTGCCGAGCTGCGCTCTACCCAAAGCTCCGACTTTGGGCCGTGGACCACTACGCCCTGGGATCGCCTCAGGGAGATCGTGCCCAAGATTGGTTCGTACAATCCCCGGGCCGGATATGCGTTGATTGCAAGCATCGCGGTCCACGCGGCGTTCTTCCTGCTGTTCGCTCAGATCATGGTTCCGGGTTACGCCCGAAGTGTGATTCGGGATCTGAAAGCCTCGGTGGTCGAAGAACCCGTCGAGATCGAGGAAATCGAAGAGACGTTCGTCACGTTGGCCGAACCCAACGAAAACGAGTCGGAGAATGTTCTCAGTTCGCTGGCCATGGCCACCGCGATCGAAGTGAGCGAAATGCCCGAGGTCGAATCCGACGTCGAGCCATTGGTCATGGAGGAACACACGATCGAAGTTCCCCCGATCATCGAAAACCGGGCCTTCCAACAGAGCGACATCGTGGTGACCGTCGGCAGCATCGGCGAGCAGGTGGAACACGTCGAAGGCGCCGTCGACCGTATTACTCATGAAATCGCCACGAATCTGGAACGTAGTGACGTGCTGGTCGTGTGGTTGATGGACGCCTCGATCAGTCTGGTCGAAGATCGCGACGCGGTTGCTGAACGCCTGAGTCGAGTCTATGGCGAAATCGATCAGCTCGAACACTTTCGCGACGAGGCTCTGCTGAGCGCGGCCGTGGCGTACGGCAAATCGGTTGAAGACCTGGTGGCTCCGACCTCCGATGGTCGTGCCGTGGTCGAGGCCATTAGAAATGTGCCGATTGACGATTCGGGCGTCGAGAATGTCTTTGACGCAATCGGTCGATCCATCGCTCAATACAAACCGCACATTCGCGACGGTCGAAAGATGATGATCATCGTCTGGACCGACGAGTCGGGCGATGACCTCGCGAGACTGGAAGACGTGGTGCGAACTTGCCAACGCCTAGCGGTTCCCGTGTACACAGTGGGCCCCTCGTCGATGTTCGGTCGCGAGATGGGAACCCACGCCTATAAGCACCCCGACGACGGCGAAGTTTATCAGCTGCCAGTCACGCGGGGCCCCGACACACTGCGTCCTGAACGGTTGCGTGTGCCATATTGGTTCGACGGGCCACAACTGGAAAACCTGCGGGCCGGCGTTGCTCCCTATGCGCTTACACGTTTGTCGCAAGAGAGCGGTGGCGCTTACTTCATCAACGAAGACAAGGCCGATCGCGCACCCTTCGCCCTGGGCACGATGCGCAACTACATGCCCGACTACAGTTCGCCGGAAGAATATTCGCTACGTGCTCGCACCAGCCGACTTCGCACGGCCGTGTTGCAAGCCGTGGATGCCACGTTCGAACGCCCCCTGAAGGGGACGCCGGAGTTGGAGTTCGCCCCCACCGGGGCCAACTTCCAACAGCAATTGCGTGAGGCGCAACAAACCGTGGCTTACAACACGTTGATTCTCAACCGAGCACTTGGCTTTTTCGGTGCCAAAGGCATGGAACAAGAATACCTGAAGGAGTCTTCCGCACGTTGGCGGGCCTGGTACGACTTAACCTATGGCCGGCTACTCGCCATGAAGGTGCGCTGTGACGAATACAACTGGACCTGCGCCGAGATGAAAGGCAAAGGCTCGGACTTCGTCGACAAAGAGTCCAACCGCTGGAAATTCAAACCTTCGACTGAGATCACTTCGGGTACGGCTACCGGGCGTACCGCAGCCGAAGCGATCCGTTTGCTCGAGCGATGTGTCACCGACAACCCCGGGACTCCCTGGGAACAACTGGCGAGGCGAGAGCTTCTCCACCCCTTCGGATTCGCCATTGATGAGGCTTACGTTGAGCCTCCCAAACCCGAGATGAACGCCGGTGGCAACAATCCTAACCCTCCCCAGGGTCGTCGAACCGAGAAAGCACGCAAGCTTGATCGCGGCCCTAAGGTGAATCTGCCAAAACTGTAATTGGCTCGCTGAATTACGGCGGAGGACGTATGGAGGCCGTTGATGATTCAGGATATCCAACATGTTTTCCCGCGAATCTTGCTGGGGGGATGTCTTTTTCTCGCGGCGTGCTGCCGTAGTGTTTCTGGTGGTGAACCGCCGGAAATGCCCGACCAGATTGTCCGTATGTTGCAGTTGGTGCAATTCGAGACCACCGGCGGCCGTCTAGTCTCGTTCCCTCAGCGGGTCGGGCATCGCACGAACCAGGTTTTGGAAGTGAATGGTATCCGCCACGAGTTGCAGATTGATTCCCGGGCTCCTACTTCCTCGGTTCTCTACAAGGCGGTTGCACCCTATTACGAATTGAGCATCACCGCCGATGACGGGGATCACTTCCTCATTGAATGGCGGTCCAACGGCGAACTTCCGCGAGACATCGATTCGATAACGCCGCTGAGATTCGAACAGCAAGGCGGCAAGCCACTTTCGCTGACGGTGGGTGAAAACGAAGACGCCAAGACGATCTTCGCCGAAAGCATCTGGCATTTGATGCTGGCCGAACCGGTTGTGTTTCGAGAGGACCTGGTCCCCCTGCTATACATGTTGCGACCCGCTTGGGATTTGATCGCGGTTGCGGAAGAAATTGAGTTGGCCCTGTTGCATCAAGCCAAAACCGACCGGGTGATTCAGCAAGACCATTGGTCGCAATGGGTCGAAGATTTGGCCAACGAGCGATTTGCAATCCGAGAAGCTGCCGATCGGCAGTTGCGAGAAGCCGGCCCTGCCGTGCTTCCGCTATTGCGACGATTGGACAGCAGTCTTCTCGATGCCGAACAGCGTTTCCGCATCCGACGGATCGTCGGCGCGCTCACGGCGGTCGAGTCGACCGATTCGGCAGATACCGTGGTTCCCTGGCTGGCCAGCGATCCGACCGCCTGGTTCGCACTGCTAAATCGCGACGACGTGAACATCCGGCGAACCGCCACGGATCAACTCGAATTGCTGCTGGGGCATCCGCTGGAATTCAACCCGACCGCGGATGAATCAACCCGTGAAAAGCAGCTTGAATCACTGCGGGGATCGATTCCCGTACCTGTCAACTGACGCAAGCTTACCGGGCGGATCAGCGGCTGGCTAATCCCACCACCAGGCATCCGCGGGCAACTCGTTCTCCTGCGCTCTTTGGTACTCGCTATCCAGGTGACCGGCACGATCAATCGCGATCGCGTGATCGTCAACCATTTCCCAAGGGGCAACGCGCACTCCCCCGCTGACGGCGGCAATGACATGCTTGCGATCAATCACTCGATGATTGATGACCGAGGCAACCGATGTGGGGCTCACTCCTCGTTCGGTCACGAATTGTCGCGGATCACCAAAACATGTCATGTGCCAGTCAACCTGTTCGGGGAGGTCCTGCCGCAGAATCAATGCCGCCGTTAGGGCCAAATCGAATACGTTCTGCAACTCGGCATAGACCGGGTAGATGGCGCACAAATCGGCAAAATGCTGTGTGAAACCTCGGGCGAATTCACGGTTCAGCGGCTCGGAATCCCCCGTGTGTACTCGATGCCCTTGCGCGGTGAGCAATTCATTCTCGCTCAGCACCTTCACGGCTTGCCCTCGTAGTTCGAATGCCGTGTGGTCGGGGGTCGCCAGTAGGGCATCGTAGTTGAGTGTAAACCACCATCGCAACACATCCATCGGCGGAGGGCTTCCACCCTCGGGAATCGAAATCAGGTCGAGATAGCTAGGGACGTCTTGCGTCCCGTTGGCCAATCCGATCCCGATCAGTTTCATGTGGTAGTCGGCCTCCACGAGTATCCTCGCAACTCGCGTATCGGCCGGAATCCCGAACGTTTCGATGTCTTGCAGTCCCAATTGCGAACGAAGCTCTTCCAGCCACCGGGCGCGTCCGCTGGCCTTGATTGGCTGAGCCGAAGACCTCTCGGCGAATGCTCTGGCACGAGCCAACCCATCGGTTCGCGGGGTGATCGAGCAGCCGAATTCAGCCCGAGGTTCTGCAGAAAGATGGCGGAGGATGACCACGAAGTCGTCCAAGTCGACAACAGGCCGGCCCGTGTCAACGCTGACTCTTCTTCCCGCACGGTCGTAATGCCAATCCCCGGCAGGTCCTGCCAACACCAAGTCGCCCGTCTCTGGGTAGACCAATACATATCGCACCCTTTTCATCCCGGCGAACGTCCGCATTGCTTCATCGATGTCTCGCCCTGCGGCCAGCCTTAACTGAACGGCCTTTTCCAGTCGTGTGAGGGAGACCTTTCGCAGAGCGGAACTTGATCGCTCATCGCGAGCTGCTGGCACGCCCTGGTTCGAGACACTTGCGATCAAACGAAGTTGTTCCAAGCGGCCACCTTGCTCGACCGTTTCCAAACGTGTCAGCATGCCATCGACGTCGACATGGACACCGCCGGCGTATTCCCTGATGGATCCCACCCCGCCGAGCACATCCCAAGAGGTCGGCTCCACGGTGGAGGTGATCAGTTCGATCAGTTCTTCGAAGTCTGCCTGTTGCCCTCCGCCCGAGTTGCCCGGGCCAAACTGCACTGCCTGCCCCTGATTCGCTCCATTGTTCGCGGGGTCGGGACGACCGCCGGGGGCGTTTTGACCTTGCCCGAGGGGGTCGTTGAATTGGGCCAAAATATCGGCCGGGCGATCTCTCAGCACACGGCTTCTCACCAGATCGCTGTCGATTTCCGCAAGCGTGCTGATAAACCCGTCGAACGCCCCAGACGAAGCCTGGGCTTCGGCGATCATCGCGAGCCGTTCGTCTCGCGTGTGGCCAGACGGATGATCGAGAGCGTCTCGAAGCGCAGGGGCGAATTCACCGTGTTCCAGTCGATCCTGGAGTAATTGATCGGCGCGGACATCGATTGTCGCGGCTGGCTTCGATTGGGCGATCGCCGAGTTGAGCCCCAGGAAGAGAACGGGTAAGCAGAAGACCAAGACAATGCAGGCTAGCCTGATGCTTCGTAGCAGACCGAGCGCGCATGGAGAACCGGATCGCTGCGACATGATTGCCTCCTCTGTTGCCATTGTTCCGATGGCATGATTGCCCCGAGGTCAACTTCCCATATTCCAGCGTGGGAGGTCAAGAAAATTCCAGCAAGACGGACGCGTGCACAACCGGCGACTGTTGCAGATAGCTCGGGTCGATACACTGGAGGCCGTGTGTGGATGTCCAGTGCAAGAAATTACGGGGCATCCTGGTATTCCTAGTTCGGCGGCATATTTCTCGGTGTATTTCTGTCATGAGCTCCCAAGACCCTCAACGAACGCCTCCCTCCTCGAAATCGCCGTCAAGCGGCGAGGAGCCGGAGGTTCAGCATTGGGTCGCTTTTCTGCAACTTACCGACACCGACGCGGAACGAATTCGATCGCTGCGCCCGCTGTTTGCCGAGGGGATGAGCGAGTTCATCGAGGCTTTCTACAAACATTTGTTTGCGTTTCCCGAAACCTCACGGTTTCTGCAGGACCCAGAAATGGTCGAGCCATTGAAGCGCACTCAGCAGCGGCATTTCGAGTCGATGTTGGATGCTCGGTGGGACGAGTCGTATGGCTCCGGGCGCCGAAAGGTGGGTCGCACGCATGCTGAGGTGGGGATCGAACCGCGATTCTTTCTGGGCGGGTACACCCAATACTTGCAGTACTTCTTTCGCAGCTTCGCCAAAGAGCGCGGTATTGCCGAATCGGACGTCGACCACTTGCTGTCGCTGGTGAAGGTCATCATTCTCGACCTCGGCCTCTCGCTGGATGCCTACTTCGATCAACTCACCCACCAAATGCGGGAAGCGCTCGATCTGTTCTGGAGAACGAACAACGAATTGCGCAGGTTCGCGCAGCTCACGTCCCACGATCTGAAGACACCGTTGGCAACGGTGGCGAACCTGTGCGACGAAGCCATGGACGAGTTCGAGGACTCGATGCCCGAGGAGGCACGAGAGTTGATCAAGTCGGCCACATCGCGCATTTATCGCATGAGCACGATGATCGACGAACTGCTTTCAGTGGCCACATCGACCTTCGATGGGATCGAACCGCGGCGTGTTGATACGGAAGCCGTGATGCTGGAGGCCATCGATCGGGTTCGCCCGCAGTTGGGGAAGAAAGGCATCCGTCTACAGATCGAGAAACCGCTTCCCGATGTGTGGGGGGATAAGGTCCGGCTACGAGAAGTGTTCTCGAACCTGCTATCCAATGCGGTGAAGTTCATCGATACCGAACCCGGTCGCATCGATATCTTCGGTGAGGTTCGCGACACACGCACGGTGATCGGCATCCGCGATAACGGGCCGGGCATTCCCAAGGAAGAACTCGACCGCATTTTCGTACCATTCCGACGATTGCCGGCCCATCGTTCGCTGCCCGGTTCTGGTCTGGGGCTCTATTTCACGAAGAATATCGTCGAAGAACATCAAGGTCGTATCTGGGCCGAATCAACGCCGGATGAACACACGACGTTCTACGTCGAACTACCCTCGGTGCCAGCGAACTCCTGAATCTGGCAACTCGCACCGGGGAAAGAGAATTGCGGCTGCAGCCGCTCGCTACCCGGAGGACATCCCGTCGCCGCTGCCCGCAGTCGCACGATCGGATCGCCAGCGAATATCGTACTTGTCGAGCAGTCGATACAGGCTGCGGCGGTTGATTCCCAGGGCGCGAGCCGTACGGGCTTTGTTACCCGCTTCCCGATTCAACACCTCGATGATGTGTGCCCGTTCGACCTCTGCCAGGGCATCGCCATCGACCACGGGGCGTGGCGGCGCTGCGTTTCGTCCCCCAATCACGGCTGCAGGCAAGTCCTGCCAGTGAATCTGACCGTCGTCGGCCATGATCTTGGCCCGGTCGAGCGCGTTCATCAGTTGCCGCACATTGCCGGGCCACTCGTAATTCTCCAGGTGCCGCAACGTTTCCTCATCCACACTCCAATCGTCTCCCAGGAACCGCTTCACCAAGAGACGGATATCACCGTCTCGTTCCCGCAACGGTGGCAGTTCGAGCGACATGACGTTGATGCGGTAATAAAGATCCTCGCGGAACCGACCAGCCTGCACCTCTTCGGCCAGATCCCGATTCGTGGCCGCCAACAACCTCACATCGACGCGCCGCTCTTTGATCGAACCAATGCGACGCATCGAGCCATCTTCCAGCACTCGCAACAGCTTGGCCTGAATGGCACCGGACATTTCGCCAATCTCGTCGATCAGCAAGGTGCCGTGGTCGGCCACCTCGAACAGTCCTTCCTTGGTCCCAATAGCGCCGGTGAACGAGCCCTTCTCGTGACCGAACAGCTCACTTTCCAGCAGCGTTTCCGGAAGTGCCGCACAGTTGATCACCACCAGCGGCATCGAAGAACGATCGCTGGATTTGTGAAGTGCCCGGGCAACCAGTTCCTTGCCGGTACCGCTCTCGCCTTGAACTAAGATGGCCTTATCGGTGGGACCCGCCCGTTGAATGAGCCGAAACACCTCCTGCATGGCCGGCGATTCGCCCACGATTTCTGCCGGCTTCTCAGTCCGTGAAAGTACTGTCTTGAGTTGTGTATTCTCCTTCCGCAGCCGCCGGCGTTCGCCGGCTTTGTGGATCACGACTTCGAGTTCCGAGAGGGGGAAGGGCTTGCTGAGAAAATCGAAAGCCCCCAATTTCATGGCTTCCACGGCCGATTCGATCGTGCCTTGCCCGGTGAGCATGATCGATTCGCATTCGGCCCCGGCCTCATTCAGCTTCTTGAGCAGTTCCAAGCCCGACATCCCGGGCATGACCATATCGAGGATCGCAACGTCGAACTGACGACGCTGAATCAAGCTCAAAGCCTCTTCTGCATCCGAGGCTTCATGCACTTCGAAGCCCCTCCGCAAGAAACGGCGGACCACCGTACTGCGGAAATCAACGTCGTCATCCACGATGAGCAGATCGATATGTTCAGAGTCGCTCATGTTCTACTCCAACGCCATCTCAGGCAGAGGGTATTGCTGATGCCAAATCTGGTTCAGGCACCCAGTTATGCAACGACCATGCCAAGCATAGATACTGCTGAGATGCGCTGGCCGAATGTCCCATCACCGGCGATCTTTCCGAGTTTCAGGCGGTAGCCGATGCTTCCTTGTTTGTGCAGTAAGATGTGCCCAGACCCGCAGAACGTGCTATAACGCACACTAGCGTAGTAACTGTTTCATTCCAGTTCCAGATTCAAGGCGGGATTGCTCAGAACACAACGACGTGAACAGCACGGCACAAATCGTTGTGATCGCTCCGGCAAGCCATTCGCCGACACACGTGCTCGTGAATGGCACTTAACTTGCACCATAAACCCTCAGCGGGAAGAGATGCGTACTAAAGTAGTCCGGTCTCGATAGGAGGACGGTTCGATGAAGGCAAAAAAGATTCTGTTTCCTACCGATTTTTCGACACCCAGTGATGCCGGGCTCGCGCATGCCACCTCATTGGCCCGGGACACGGGCGCAACACTGTTGATTGTGCATGTCGAAGAGCCTCCAACCGCCTATGGCGGCGGAGAAATGTACTACGGCATTCCAGAACCAGACACTGCCGCCCTGCAGCGGATGCTCGAGGCCGTTGTCCCAACTGACCCGGATGTTCCATTCGAGCATCGATTGATCATCGGCGACCCGGCAACGGAAGTCGTTCGCCTGGCACATGACGAGCACGTTGACATGATCGTGATGGGCACCCACGGGCGCACCGGACTAAGCCGTCTGCTGATGGGGAGTGTAGCTGAAGCCGTGGTGCGAAGAGCCGAGTGCCCTGTGTTCACGTTCAAGCAGCCTCACGAATCGCCTTCGACGAAAGAGTAAGCACCCAGGGACGGGGCAACAACGGCGAGGTGGGTCGGCATACGGCATCCGCCGTTGTGCACGTGGCAACAGTGCTGGAATCCAGTACGGAGGAGCGAACCTATGACCAACGAAGCCGCCATTCAACGATTGCTTTCACTTAAGGTTCGCGATGCGATGTCGAACAAGGTGGTGCATATTTCAGCACACGAGTCGATGGAAGCGGCTGCCACGGATATGGTGAACCATTCCATCAGCGGGGCGCCCGTCATCGACGAACAAGGAGCCTGCGTTGGTGTAATCAGCGCCTTCGACTTCGTGAAACGCGAAGCCAGGCAACGTCAGGACCCGGAAGAACTCGACTACGCCAGGCACGGCGTGGTTCGCGGCGATCGCGACTCGCCACTGGAATTAGGCGAAGTGAACGATTCACTGGTCTCGTCGAATATGTCCAAAGGCGTGCAAGCGATCTCGGCCGAGACACCGCTGATCACGGCAGCCAGAGAAATGTGCGCAACCCATGTACATCGACTTCCGGTATTGAACGAAAACGGTCATCCCGAGGGTCTTATCAGTTCGTTGGACATCGTTTCCGCACTACTTAACGCAGTCGACGAGCAGGGAGAGCATTCAAGCTGAACGCAGATCTGTAGGAGCAAATGCAATGAAAAAGCTGTGGCTGATCATGGCCCTGGTAGGCGGGGCTGGCGTGTTCATCGTGCCTTCGCGCGCCGTGAGTTTGCAGCAGGACAATGTTGGAAAGTTTATGCAGCAAAAGCTCAAGCACTCGCAGAGCATTATGGAGGGTTTGTGCGTCGAAGACTTCGAGATGATTGCCGACAACGCCAAGAAACTTTCGGCCTTTAGCAAAGCCGCCGAGTGGGATGCCATTAAGACACCCGAATACGCAATCCTCAGCTCTGAATTCCGCCGCGTTACGGACGACTTGAGCGAAGCGGCCGAGAACGAGAACCTGGATGGCGCGACGCTGGCCTACGTTGCCATGGCGGTGAAGTGCGTGAACTGCCACAAGTACGTTCGAGGGGTTCGTGTTGCGAATGCCGAACCTGCGATGCCGGAGAGTGACTTGCGGGCTGTGGCGAACTTGATACGGTGACGAGTTGAATTAACACAACGCTCACACCGTACGAGGGCTTGCTATGTCGGCGCTGGATGGCGTCTCTGTCTTGGATCTTACGTTGTTGTTTCCAGGACCACTCTGTACCCAGATCCTCTTGGATCTGGGAGCCCAGGTCACCAAGATTGAACCCCCTGCTCCCGGCGACTATTTGGCGATGTCGCCTCCCATGGCCGGCTCTGTTTCAGCCGTGTACCTCGCCCTCAATCATGGCAAGCAGCGACTCACGCTCAACCTAAAGAACGAGCAGGACCGCCAGAAATTCTTGGCAATGGTTGGCGAAGCGGATGTGGTCGTCGAGGGGTTTCGCCCGGGAGTACTGGCGCGGCTTAACGTCGGTTATGAGCAGCTCAAAGAGGTAAACCCTCGCATCATCCTGTGTAGCATCTCCGGCTACGGGCAAGACGGCCCGTTGTCGCAGCGTGCCGGCCACGACTTGAACTACCAGGCGCTGGCCGGGGTGCTCTCCTTATCCGGTGGAGAGGAAGCCTCGACTCCGAATCCTGCCATCCAATCCGCAGACACCTGCGGAGGTTCATACGCGGCCGCGATGTTGATCATGGCCGCATTGTACGAACGAACGCACACCAACGTGGGGCGGCACATCGATGTGGGCATGTCCGAACAACTCCTGCCGCTGATGACGAATTCATTCGCCGTTGCCTCCGTTCAAAACACCGACCCCCAACGCGATGGCGAATTGCTCTCAGGGGGTGCTCCTTGCTATCGCTCCTACCGCACGTCCGACGGGCGTTACTTCAGCGTGGGCGCTTTAGAGCCAAAGTTCTGGCAAGCCATGGCCTCCGCTCTCGACATGCCGACTCTGGCCGACACACCTCACCTGGTAACCGAGCAGTCCGAAGAGATTACTCGCACGCTGGCCGAACTTTTTGCGACGAAGACCATCGATGAGTGGACCGCCATTTTCGCGGCAACCGACGCCTGTTGCGAGAAGGCGCTAACCTTCTCCGAAGTCGTCTCGCACGAACACTGGAACGCCCGAGATAGCTTTCAAGAACTCGAAACCGATGACGGCGGTCGGTTGAAAGTGCCAAAAATGCCGGGTTCCCTGGCCGGAATGAACCGCAACGGCTAAGGTCCCATGCTGGCAACATTTCGTGATTTGGAGTGCGTGTGTTGAGGTGCGCCTGAGACCTTGCACGAACTTTCAATCTCTCCAGATGCGTTCGCCAACCTCTCGCATGAATAAATTGGTACAGATCAAAGCTAGCGTTACGCCCGTAAGAGCTGTGGCGACCTCCTCACTGATGAACTCGTATCCACAGTCATGTAGCACCCACAGCATGGTGCAGGGCAATGCTACGATCAGCGTAACCCATTGCGCAAAGATCACCCATCCACGTGGTTTTGTAGGCTCCTCATCCATGTTTTCATCCTAACCATTATGGTTGGGCGGGAGGTGCAAGAAACATCGGCCCACCGAAACACAACCCCCGCACTTTTGCAAGACCACCGTATTTCGTTGCCCGCTGAGTGCCACCTCAGTACATTAGTTACTTGAAGAGGCACCCAATTCACACCGTCCATGCCACGCTCGTCACGAGTGCTGGCTGGTGTTGTGTCGTTCGTGCCAATCCAAGTCGCGGGCAATCGCATGGTCCAGGACCGAGACAAATTGCTACCTGAAGCAGGTCAAGTTCCCGCTCCGAGTGGTCCAAGTACATCCGTCTCCGCACCGCAGAAGGGCGCCACAAATCGGCCCGCCTCAAATAATGCGTCCAACCAAACGACTCGCGAGAAGCTGAAAGCGGTGCCGAGTTCCACACCACGCAACGGCTCCCAGTCGCCCCCTGCTGAAACTTCTAACCGTGAAAACACCCCTCGCTGGAAGTGGCATCGTGGGCTGGTTCATAGCCTGGAATCTTGGAGCGGATCGTTCATTGTTCATGTGATCGTACTCGTGGTGCTGGCCCTGGTGTTTCTGCCCATTCACGAGAAGACCCAGCCGCCAACCATCAATAGCGTGGTCCTACGACCCGAAGAAACGTTAACGCAATTGCTCGACGAGAGCACCGAAGCCGGATCGATGATTCAAATGGCCGGTGCGTCAAGCTCCGCCCTGGACGCCTCCGCTTCCCAGTTAGACGCCATTGCCGAACCGGAACTGGACGTTCGGCCGACCGAGGATGTCCGTGCGCCGCGCGTGGCCCTGGATGCGGGGCTCGCCAGTCTTCCCGACAACGGGCTCGGGAGCAATCTGGGCATGGAGTCTCCCGGTGAGCCGGCGGCCGCTGTCGATGGATATGGAGGTGCGATGGATCGTATCACCCAAGAGATTCTCTTGATGCTCGATCACGACAAAGTGCTGGTCGTGTGGTTGTTCGACCAATCGTTGAGCCAGAAGGACGATCAGCAGGAGATCAAAAAGAGACTCGACCGCGTTTACCAGGAACTCGGCTTCCGCACCGCGACCGATGGCGACGCCTTACTCACCGCTGTGGCCAGTTACGGTGCGAACACGACCGTACACACGAAGCGACCGACCAGCGAGATTGCCAGCATTCAAGCCGCAATCGATGAGATTCCCGTCGACGAAACGGGGGAGGAAGCCACCTGCAAGGCACTGGTCGAAATCATTGGTTCGCACCGCAAGTACGCCATCCAAGGCAAGCGACAACTGGCCCTCATCCTGGTCACCGACGAAAGCGGGGACGACGGACAAGGTATCGAATCGACCATCGCAACGGCTCGGGGCGCAAACTGCCGCATTTACGGGTTAGGACGCGAGGCGGTGTTTGGATACCCTTTTGCCACGCTCCGCTGGACCGATCCGGAAACCGAGTTGGTTTTCTGGCGCCAAGTGCGACGTGGGCCCGAGTCCCCACGTGTCGAGCAGATGCAATCCAATGGTATCTGGCGACGCTACGACGCGCACCCCAGCGGCTTCGGGCCTTACGAACTGGTCCGCATGTGTCGCGAGACGGGTGGCATCTATTTCATGCTGCCGAGCCTGGAAACAAATCTGGTGCGGGGTGAAAAACGCATCTACGAACTGGATGCGATGCGGCCCTACTTGCCCGATTCCAGAAGCCGTGCGGAATACGACAACGACCTGAAGAAAATGCCACTACGACGCACGATTGGTGAAGTGATCGAGACGCTCAACCCGATCTCGAACACCGGGTTTGCGCTGTTACAGGATTACCCCGTCACACCCAATGATTTCGTTGCCTCGGCCAGTCGCGAAACGGCCAAGGCCCGGGTGATGATCGATGCGTATTCGGCCGCCGAAGCGGCCCTGCGCAAGTACGAAAATGAACGTCGTTACGAGTCCTCGCATCGCTGGCAGGCCAACTACGATCTATTGCTGGCACAGACGATCGCCTATCGCGTAAGAGTCAACGAATACGTGGCCTACATCGACGCGTTCATGCAAAACCCCAAGGCCAGAGAGAACCCGAAAACGACACACTGGCGTGTCGCGTTTCGACCGAAGACCATCGCGGCGGAACTGCCGACCACCGGAGAACAGACGAGCGACCTGGTTCAGGCATCGAGCGCTTTATTTCAGCAGGTGATCAAGGATCATCCGGGAACACCATATTCCGCTCGGGCCCAGTGGGAAATCGGGCGAGGCTATGGGATCCACATGCGCGAGCACTTTGAAGATCCCCGTCGAGCAACCATTGACGTTCCCAATTTTTAACCGGTTCGCAAGCGCACCTCAGTCCTTGCAGCCTGTTGAAGAACTGCTTCGAAAGCGAGACCGAGAAGGTTTCATCGAGATCAAGGAACAGAATCGCAGTCGAATCCGAAGATTCGCCGAGATTCTGTGACGTGGAGGCTCGATGAAATACTCCGGTCGGAGCCGAATTGAGTTTTTCAACAGGCTGCTAAGCCTCGATGTACGAACGCTACAAGATGGCCTCGAATCTAGCGACCTTCAACATTCGTGAACCCCGGCCTGCCGAGAATCGCCTGCGGATCGCCGTCGTCCGTCACCTACCGCGAGGCGTTCCGAAAGCACAGTGGCCGTTCGACACATGGTTGCCCATTCTGGGACCGTCGAGCGAGTTGTTGGCCGCGTTCAAACGTGGTGAGCTCAGCGACGCCAAGTTCTTCAGAAGTTATCGTGGCGAGATGAAGCAGCCAGACCCACGCCACGTCATCGAACTTCTAGCGGCCGTCGCGGAGCATATCCCACTGGCCATCGGATGCCACTGTGAAGATGCTTCTCGCTGTCATCGCACCATTCTGGAAGAATTGATTCGGAAAACGAGTGCTGCCTAAAGCGTCAGTCCTCGTCGCGCAATTGTGCGAGCACCGTGTAGTCTTCCAGGGTCGACGTATCGCCTACGGTCTCTTTCCCCGAAGCGATATCGCGGAGTAGCCGTCGCATGATTTTGCCGCTACGGGTCTTGGGGAGCGAAGCCGCGAAACGGACGTCGTCGGGAACGGCCAATGCCCCGATTTCCTTACGGACGTGATCTTTGAGCTCTTGTCGCAACTCCTCGGTGGGTTCGGCACTTTTCAGCACCACGAACACTGCAATGGCCTCACCCTTCAGATCGTCCGGTCGACCAATGGCGGCCGACTCGGCAACATCGTGATGGCTAACCAAGGCACTCTCCACTTCGATGGTGCTCAAGCGGTGTCCGGCCACGTTGATCACATCGTCGATGCGACCCATGATCCAGTAGTACCCGTCTTCATCGCATCGCGCGTTGTCACCACATAGGTATTTCCCGGGAACCTCCGACCAATACTGATCGCGATATCGCTGATCGTCACCCCAAATGCCCCGCAGCATGCCGGGCCAGGGACGTTCGATCACAAGACGGCCACCTTGTCCTGCGGAAACTGGGTCGCCCGACTCATCCACCACGGCGGGTTTGATACCCGGCAAAGGTTTCGTGCAGCTACCCGGCTTGGTTGGCGTCGCGCCGGGCAAGGGACTCATCATCATGCCGCCTGTTTCGGTTTGCCACCATGTGTCGACGATGGGGCACCGCTCACCACCAACTTTCTTGTGATACCACATCCACGCTTCCGGATTGATACCCTCGCCCACGGTACCAAGCAGCCTCAGGCTGGAAAGATCTCGCTTATCGACCCAATCGTCTCCCCATTTGATGAAGGCTCGTATCGCCGTCGGTGCGGTGTAGAAAATCGAAACGCGGTACTTTTCGACGATTTCCCAGAAACGGCCTTCGTTGGGCCAGTTGGGGGCTCCTTCATACATTACGGCAGTCGCCCCTGCGGACAGGGGACCGTAGACAAGGTAGCTGTGCCCGGTGACCCAACCGATATCGGCCGTGCACCAGTAGATGTCTTCATCGCGATAGTCGAACACCCATTCGAAGGTCTTCTTCACGTACAGGTTGTAGCCGCCCGTGGTGTGTTTGATGCCCTTGGGTTTTCCCGTCGACCCGCTGGTGTAGAGGATGTACAGCAGGTTTTCGCTATCTAGCGGCGTTGCCGGGCAATCGGCCGAAGCCTCCGACATCAACTCGTCCCACCACAGGTCGCGCCCCGACTTCATCGAGACATCGTTGCCCACGCGACGTAGGACCACGCACTTCTCGACGGTGGGCGACTTTTCCAAAGCCGCGTCGACGTTCTCTTTCAACGGCAACTGTTTCCCGCGCCGCCATCCCGCATCGGCCGTAATGACCAACTTCGCACTGGCGTCGTTGTTGCGATCGGCGATGGCCTCGCTGGAGAACCCCCCAAAAATGACCGAATGCACCGCACCGATCCGGGCACAGGCCAACATCGCGATGGCCAACTCGGGCACCAACGGCATGTACATCGAGACGACGTCGCCCTGTTTGATCCCCAAGCCCTTCAGCACGTTGGCGAACTTGCATACCTCGCGATGCAACATACCGTAAGTCAAGACGCGTTGATCCCCGGGCTCGCCTTCCCAAATCAGCGCGGCTTTGTTCTGCCGGGGAGTGCCAAGATGTGCGTCCAGGCAGTTGTACGAAACATTGGTTTGGCCACCCACAAACCACTTGGCGAACGGAGCGTCCCACTGCAGAACCTGATCGTACGGCTTGAACCAGTGAAGCTCTTTCGCGTGTCGATCCCAAAAGGCCTCCGGATCGCTGTCGGCCTCTTGCCACAGGGCGTCGTACGCCTGCATCGAGGCGATTTTGGCGTGGCTCGAAAACTCAGCGGGTGGGGGAAATACGCGGTCTTCGCGCATCACATGGTCGATAGAACCAGAGGATTGGTCCGCCATTTACGCAACTCCTTCGCTGATAGACACATCGAGAGCGCGGATTCTAAAGCCGCTGAAAACCAGTGTCAACGAATTGCGACGGAAGCTCAACGCTGCCAGCCATTGAACTGGTGAACACAGTTCCAACGGAGAATCGCGATGAGTACTACGGCTGAGGAATCTCGCGGACGAAGATGTTCTTGAAGAACAGTTCCGTGCCGTGACTCTGCAATTCAATTTGGCCACTGGGATAGATGGGCTTGTCGCGTTCCCAGTAGTTTTCCATCACGACGTTGTCGACAACCAACTCGTCGTTGAGGTGCACAGTTACGTTGGGCCCCACCATGCGAATACGAAACGTATTCCATTCGCCGACGGTTTTGTCTGCTACGGTAGTCGGTTTGCTAGGATGCTCTTGATTGTTGTAGAGGCCCCCCGAACCGACGTCGCGATCCCAAATCTGAACCTGGGGCGAGCCCCGCAGGTAGATTCCACTATCGCCATCCTTGTCGATCTTCCAGTCGACCAGCATTTCGAAGTCGGCGTAGTCCTTCAACGTACAGAGATGATTGTGTCCGCCCTCGCCATCGTATCGGATCGTTCCGTCAACCACGGTCCAATGGTCGCGCATCTTCGCATCGGCTGCCATTTGTGCCTGTTCAAGTTGAGCGGGCGTCAATTCGGCGCGTTTCTTTGGATCGCCAACCAACCCCCTCCAGCCAGTAAGGTCTTTCCCATTGAAAAGGGCCTCAAACCCTTCCGGGGGCACGTTGTCCTCGGCAACCGCGGAAGGTGAAGCCGCGAACAAACAAAGACAAAGGAGAAGCCAGCCGTGCGCTAGACCATCGAAGATCGGTTTCATGGCGTGAATCTCAAACTACAACCACATTCAAGTACAACCCGGCAGCCCTGATTCCGTTCGACTCGATCCCCCGCAAATGGGCGGAGATGGGTAGCTGGTGACCACCCAGCGATACTAAGCCGCCGCGGGCCGATACGCAAGAAATGGCACTCGTGAATTGCAAGGAGCCGCTAGCAGCTGCTTTACCCTGCCATGACCAATGCTCCTCAGCCAATACGGCATAGACCGACGCAACCATCTTCCCGAAACGCCTCGACCTCGAATGTGAACAATTCAGGAAGTCGGCCAATCGAAAAATCAACCGCTCAACACAGGCGAGCCATCGTCTTCTACTGGTGAAATGCAGGATCGGATCGAGTTGGTTGATTCGCGTCGGCAAGTCGGTAGAATCTTGGCAACTTGCAATCTCGGTGTGACGGTATTCGGAAACCATCGCGGGAATACCGTGCATACGTGCCGTACCTCATCTTCGGAGGATCCTTACGCATGAAGGATCGTAGTAGATCGCGAAAGCCTGGCTCAGGTTTTCATCGACGAGATTTCCTCAAGGGTTCAAGTGCGGCAGCAGCAGCTACCGCGTTGGCCACCGCTCCTGCCTCGGCAAGCGAAGCAACCGCGGTTACTCGCGTTGTCGGTCCGGGAATGACCACGATTACTCTCTCGGTCAATGGAAAAGACCAGGAGGTTCAGGTCGAGCCTCGCATGACGTTGCTAGAAGCACTGCGATACGGATTGAATCTCACCGGGGCCAAGCCGGTGAGCACCGATGGTTGCAGCGGCGCCAGCACGGTAATGATCGACGGCAAACCCATGTCGGCCTCCACGCTGTTGGCGATGGACTGCATCGGCAAGGAAATCAAAACCGTCGAGAGCCTGGGTGATGACGATTCGGTCGTTCAGGCGTTTGTCCATAACGACGGGATGCAATGCGGTTTTTGCACACCCGGCTTCGTGGTTGCCGTACGGGCGTTTCTCGACAAGAACCCCAGCGCAACCGATGATGAGATTCGCGAGGGCTTAAACGGAAATATCTGCCGTTGTGGGACCTATGCCAACGTGATCATGGCGGCAACCGAAGTCGTGAAGGGAGGTTCTCGTGGCTGAATATAGTTGGCCGAAATACGGCACGGCTTCGCTTCTGGGTACGGAACAAGATCGCATCGACGGTGTGGCGAAAGCCTCTGGGTCCGCGAAATACGCCTACGACATCGTCGAAAAGGACATGCTGCTGGCCAAAGGACTCGGCTGCCCACATGCCCACTGCAAGATCAAATCCATCGATACCTCGAAAGCCGAGAAAGTTCCCGGTGTGCGAAGCGTGCACACGATGAAGGAAGTCGGCAACGAGATTCAATGGCAAGGTGACATCATCGCCATCGTCGCGGCTGAAACCGAAGGTGCTGCCGGCGAAGGCGTCGCGGCCATTGAAGTCGAGTACGAAATGCTCGACGTGTTCGTAGACGATTCAAGTCTTCCGGCCGCGGAAGATGCCGATCGAACTCGTCGCGGCGGAAGTAACGTCAAACTCGAAAATGAACCCGACGACGACGAAGACGAAGATGAATTCGAAGAAGCCGAAGTGAAGCGGCTATTGGACGATGCGGCTGTGGTCGTCGAAGGAGACTACGGCATCGATGCGATAACGCATATGTGCCTCGAACCACACGGATCGACCTGCTTGTGGAATGGCGACAAGCTGACTGCGTACCTCTCAACGCAGAACGTCTCCGGCACGGCAGGACAGTTCGCCGGCCCTCTCGAAATCACCGCGGACGACGTGGTCGTGAATTGCGATTACATCGGGGGCGGGTTCGGCAGTAAGTTTGCCGCCGACTCCTGGGGCGTGGCTGCCGCACAGATCGCCAGAGAGACCGGTCGGCCCGTGAAGTACATGCTCGCTCGTGATATCGAGCTGAAGACGGCCGGATCTCGTCCCTCGGGCTTCATCCACGTCAAAGTCGGTGCCGACAAAGATGGCGTGGTCAACATTTGGGACTCCCAACACTGGGGTTCCGGAGGACCAGGCGGGGGTGGCGTAACCCAGGGTGTGATCCCCTACGTGTTCGAACCGCCGAACCGACGTCGCAAGGCAACCAACATCAAAACGAATACGGGCCCCTCGCGAGCTTGGCGGGCTCCGAATCACCCGCAAGCCTGTGCGATGTCGCAGACGATTTACGACGATGTCGCGGCCAAGCTGGGCATCGACAGCTACGACGTGTTCCTCCGCAATCTGCCTTCGGTGACCAACGATAAGGCAGACGTCTACAAAGACCAGATGGAGGCCGCCGCCAAGCTCATAGATTGGAAAGCCAAGTGGCATCCTCATGGCAAAGGCGATGCCGATGGTTCGGTCGTCTCCGGGTTAGGCATGGCGATCCACACTTGGGGCGGTGGCGGTCACACATCAAGCTGCCTTGTGCGGATTCATCCCGACGGTGGCGTAGAAACCTCACTCGGTAGCCAAGACTTGGGCACCGGCACCCGAACCGCCATCGGGATCGTGGTCGCCGAAACCTTCGGCTTGCCGCTCTCGGCGGTGAAGGTGAATATCGGCTCGTCCAAGTATCCGGCCAGTGGCCCATCCGGCGGCAGCACCACCATCGGTGGTGTCTCGGAATCGAACCGACGTGCTTCGCAAGATGCGTTGGCTCGTATTTTCGAGTTGGCCGCTCCGAAGCTGGACGCAAAGCCTGAAGACCTGGAAGCCACCGGAGGCAAGATCCAGGTGAAGGGCAATTCCGGCAAAAGCATGAGTTGGAAAGAGGCATGCAGCCTTATCGGCCCTCAACCCCTGGAAGTGCAAGGCACCTTCAGTCGTGGTGGCGAAAGCAATCTTTCCAGCTCCCAGGTAGGCGGCGTGCAGATGGTCGAAGTTGCCGTCGACAAAGCTACCGGGGTTGTGAAGATGAAGAAATTCGTCGCCGTGCAAGACATGGGTCTGGTCGTTAATGCCCAAACGGCAAAGAGCCAGATCTACGGCGCGCTCATCATGGGAATTGCCTACTCGCTGTTCGAACAGCGAATTATGGATCTTTCCACGGGCGACTTCGTCAACGCCGAGTTGTGCGATTACAAACTTCCACGGCTTGGCGATACGGGCGAACTCATTGTTGAACTCTACCAGCCTGAAGCGGAATACAATCGCGGTGTAGTCGGTCTTGGTGAACCCCCTGTCATTAGCCCAGGAGCAGCGATCTCCAACGCAGTGTGCAATGCACTCGGCGTACGAGTGGGAGTCTTGCCGCTGACACCTCAGCGGGTGCTCGAAACTCTGGAGAAGGCGAGGACATCCTAATGAAAGCTTTCGAATATGCGGCTCCCCGCCGCGAAGAGGAGATCGTCGAGCTTCTGTCGGCCGAAGCCGGTCGCACGGAAGTGATTGCCGGCGGAACCGATCTAATCGGCCTGATGAAAAAGATGGTCGTCACACCCGACCGTGTGGTAAACATCAAAGAGGTCGACAGCATTCGCGGCATCGAAGCCGATTCGCACTTGGTTCGCATCGGCGCGACCACCACGCTGGACGAATTACTCGATAGCCCCGACATCGACCAATTCCCATCGCTGAAACAAGCCATTCGTGGCATCAGCAGCCCTCAACTTCAAGCGCAAGGCACCCTCGGCGGAGAACTTTGCCAACGTCCGCGTTGCTGGTATTTCCGCAACGGGTACGGACTGTTGGCCGAACAAGGGCGGTTGGCTACCGAAGGCGACAACCGATATCACGCCATCTTCGGAAACACGGGACCGGCCAAGTTTGTGTGCCCATCGCGACTGGCACCAGCGTTGATCGCCCTGGAAGCCCAGGTGCGAATTATCGGTCCCACGGTGAACGACGAGTCGTCGATCCCGCTGGAAATGTTCTACCGCACGCCGCGAGATTCTCACCAACGTGAGACGATTTTGCTGCCCAACCAGTTGGTCTCTCACATCGATATTCCTGCGGCAAACGGTGTGGCCAACGCCACGTACGAAGTTCGTCACGGTGCAGGGCCCGACTACCCGCTGGCCGCAGCGGCCGCGACTCTGTGGCTTGACGGCGGCGTTGTGCGTCGCGCTCGGGTTGTGCTGGGTCAGGTGGCCCCCACACCATGGATTGCCGAAGCTGCCGCCGCGGCACTCGTCGGGCAACCTGTGAACGAACAAACCGCGAAGGCTGCCGCTGAAGCAGCCGTAGCGAATGCGACCCCGATGTCTGACAACCGTTATAAGGTGCAGTTGGCACGCGTGGCCGTCGAGCGGTCTGTGCTGCTGGCCGCCGGCCTCGAAACGGGAGGATTCTAGATATGGCGTACTACAAATCGACCGAAGATCTGGAAGTGATCCAAGGCCCCGCCTGCATTCACCTGCGTTCCAAGGGGATGTACATCACAGGACGCATGGATCCTCAAGAAGACGCCGAAATTGGCGACGGCAACTGCTGGTGTAACCGTACGCAAAATGTACTCGGCCCGGACGATGGTCTGGTCGACCGCTCGCAGTGCGATGCCGATCGTGGCTGTTACCAACAAGTGATTTAAACCTGAGATTACAGTCCGAAGCCGGCGATTAGATGCTGGCCTGCAATTCCGGGTCATCTGCAGCTTCACGGCTACTGCTCTCTTCGGCATGGATGTGCCGGAACGGGCTGTCTTCCGAGGGGCTATCGCCAAAGCTGATCCCCAAGGCCCGGGCAGACTGTACTGCCGAACCATTCGGTTCGACCATGCATAGTTGACTGACGGCCTCGGCAATCGGCACCGCGTCAATCGCGGGTGGATTGAAGCACACCATTTCGCCGAATTTCCCTTCGTGCACCAAACGCACCGCATGCGCGCCAAACTGTGTAGCCAACACTCGGTCGAAAGTCGTAGGAGGCCCACCCCGCTGCAGGTGCCCCAGAATCACACAACGGGTTTCGCGCTGCAGCCGCGATTCAATCTCGGCGGCCACGACATTGCCAACCCCACCCAGGCGAACTTGTTGTTCTTTCGATCCGTTGCGGCGCTCCTGGATCACCAATCCTTCGGTAGGCAACATGGCGCCTTCGGCCACGACGACCAGGGTGAATTTCTTGCCCTTGGTTTCTCGCTCGAGAATCTTGTGGCACACGTGCTCGAACGTCCAGGGAATTTCAGGAATCAAGATTACGTCACCACCTCCGGCAATTCCGGAGTGCAGTGCAATGTGCCCTGCGTGACGTCCCATCACCTCCATCACCATGATGCGTTCGTGCGAGGCGGCCGTCGTATGCAGCCTATCCAGCGCGTCTGTGGCACAGGCGATCGCACTATCGAAACCAAACGTGTAGGCGGTCGCCCGAAGGTCGTTGTCGATCGTCTTAGGCACGCCGACCACGGGAATTCCGTATTCGTGAAACTGCAGGGCAATCGAGAGCGAGCCGTCGCCGCCGATGCAAATTAGCCCGTCGAGCCCCAACTGCTCCACAGTCAATGCGGCGGCCTTCAGCAGTTCCGGGTCGAGCGAAAGCGTATCGTCGACTCCGCTTCGCGTGACGAAACGTCCCTTGTTGGTCGAGCCTAGAATGGTGCCACCCTGGGTAAGAATGCCGGTGGTGTTCTTGTGATTCAGCGGGATGTACGTCACCGGGTCGACGAGGCCCTCGTATCCTTTGATAAACCCGACACAGTCGTAGCCCAACTGGAGGCCACTCTTGACCACTCCGCGAATCACGGCGTTCAGTCCGGGGCAATCGCCACCACTAGTCAAGATTCCAAGACGCTTCTGAGACGTAGACATAATCCGAATACCTTTGGCGTGCGAGAATGAGGGGCGGGTGGCCACAGACGGCCCTCGGCGAGTTCCCGTTGCAGAAGTGTAGCACCGTGCGCCGCCCACGAACGGTTTGGTTGCAACGGATATGCCGAAGAGTATCCTGTATGGTTCATTTATTAGCGGATTTATGAAATATACCCCATTACTTCGCATCGTCCAGTTCCCTTGTCTGGCGACTTTACAGTCGGGGTCGATGCGAATTCTTTTGGGCACCCCGGAGCTCGCATGATGACAACGCTGAGAAACTGCGTAATTTACAGCCCCTTCGTCGCAGCACTCCTTCTTGGAATACCTCAGACTGCCCAGGCCGAAGAGACCCCGCATAGCGCAATCACCCCCGTTCCTCGGGACCACGAATTCTGGTTGAAGCGGCAGGCCAAAATCAACGAGCGGACGCAACAAGGCGACATCGACCTTGTCTTCCTCGGCGATTCCATCACCCAAGGGTGGGAGAACCCAGAGGTACAGCAGAAGGTTTGGGAGCCGTTCTACGGCGACCGCAAGTCGGCCAACATGGGCATCGGCGGCGATCGCACGCAACATGTGCTGTGGCGATTGGATCACGGCAACATCGACGGACTTAGCCCAAAATTAGTCGTCCTGATGATCGGCACCAACAACTCCAATGGAACCGACAACACGGCCGAAGAGATCGCCGAAGGGATCAAAGCCATCGTCAGCGAGTTGCGTGAGAAGTTGCCCGAAACGAAAGTCCTGTTGTTGGCCATCTTCCCGCGGGGCGAACACCCCAATCCCCAGCGTGAAAAGAATGCCCGCGCCAGCGAACTCGCCTCCGAAATCGCCGATGGAACCATGGTGCAGTACCTCGACATCGGTCCGTCATTCGTCGATGCCGAGGGAGGACTTTCCAAGAAGATCATGCCCGACTACCTGCATCTCACGGTCGACGGCTATCAGATTTGGGCCGAGGCCATCGAGAAACAGGTTTCCGAAATGTTGGGTGAGTCGTAGAGGACCACCTCGGCTTCTGTCCGACTCAATGACTTCATCGCGGAATAGGCGTTCAGCCAACGATGGATGCTAGAGCGATCGATCAGACAGCCCGGGAAGCAGCAACCGCCATCGATCGAGCGGAGGCGATTCTTATCACCGCCGGAGCGGGGATGGGGGTTGATTCGGGCCTGCCCGACTTTCGTGGGAACGAGGGCTTCTGGAACGCCTACCCTCCAATGCGACGGCTGGGGTTATCGTTCGTAGACATGGCCAACCCGCGGTGGTTTGCCACCGATCCCGCACAAGCCTGGGGATTCTACGGACATCGCTTGCAGCTCTATCGTCAGACCAAACCACACGCTGGGTTCGAGAAACTTCGGTCCTGGATAGCCGAAAGACCCGCGGGCGGGTTCGTCTTCACCAGCAATGTCGACGGCCACTTTCAACGGGCCGGGTTCGATCCCGACCGTATCATGGAGTGCCACGGCTCGCTCAATCACCTGCAATGCATGGAGAATTGCGGCGGAGCGATATGGACGGCAGACAAGGTCTGTGTCGAAGTCGACCCGGACACCTTTCGAGCCGCTGACCCTCTACCCCGGTGCCCCATGTGTGGAGCCTTGGCACGCCCGAATGTGTTGATGTTTGGCGACTACGGATGGTTGGAAGATCGCACCGCAGCCCAACAACGGCGGTACGAACAGTGGCTACGTGACATCGGGCCACGTGAGTTCGTCGTCGTGGAATGTGGCGCCGGGACCGCAGTACCCACGGTTCGGTTAGAATCAGAATCGCATCGCACTCGGCTCATCCGAATCAATCCCCGAGAACCACAGGCGCCCTCGGGTAGTATCTCATTGAATTGTGGGGCGTTAGAAGGCATCTCCCGCATTGCAGCATGCCTTGCCGACTTGTGAGCAACACCCCTTCGAAATACTGAGAATTACACCAAGATCGAACGGCCGGGGTCGAAGTTCCAACTGCTTCGCATCGAACCGCAACGTGAACTACAACGTGAGCCTGCCATGAGAACCAGTCGCTTCATCGTACCGGTCCTGCTGTCGTTCTACTTCACCGGTTCGCATGCCGTCGCGGGTGAGAAGCCCTCGCTACAAGAGTTAGCCGCGGAGGCCAACTTACTCGCATCCCCGCTGGTCGAGAGTGAATCCACCGTGGGCCTGGTTGTTGGCCTGCTGGTCGACGGCGAAACTGCGGTTCAAGGGTTCGGTCGCACATCGTTGGAAGTGGAGACGGCTCCTGACGGAAAAACGCTGTTCGAAATCGGGTCCATCACCAAGACCTTTACCGCGATTCTGTTGGCCGATGCGGTGCAACGCGGTGAATTGGAATTGGACGATCCGCTGGAGGACTTTCTCCCCACTTCCGTCGATCCGCTGCAGCACGACGATCGCTCGATTACCCTGTTCGATCTCGTCACACACACGTCAGGCCTCCCGCGAATGCCTAACAACTTCAGCCCGGCCGATGCGAAAAATCCTTATGCCGACTACACGTGGGAAGCACTGCTGGAGTTTTTATCCAACTACAAGCTGCGGAAAACTCCCGGCAGTCGGTATGCCTACAGCAACCTCGGCATGGGCTTGCTGGGGCAGATTCTTGCTCAGCATGCAGAGTCCGATTATGCCACGCTCGTCGAAGAGCGGATTACGGAACCGCTCGCGTTGCACGATACCGCGATTGTACTGAACGAAGACCAACTCGGCCGTCTGGCCACCGGGCACAATGCGGACTTCGTCGCCGTTCCGAATTGGGACCTGGGGGCCTTGGAAGGTGCTGGGGCCATCCGTTCAACGGCCGAAGATATGCTGCAATACCTGCAGGCAAATCTCAGCGAGTTTGAGCATTCACTACAGGATGCCATGCAGATGACCCACTCCGAGCGTCGAGAAATCGCATCCTCAGGTGGCGAAATTGCCATGGCCTGGCACATTCAGCCGGGCACAGGATTCCTTTGGCACAATGGCGGTACCGGTGGCTACCGAGCGTTCGCCGCCTTTCATCCTGAAAAGCACGTCGGGGTGGTGGTGCTGATGAACACGATGACCTACATGCTCGAACCATTGGGCTTTGAATTGACGAAGCTCGTGGCTGGGGAACCCACCAAACCAATCGAAATCCGAACGCCGATCGAAATGTCCGTCGAATTGTTGCAAGATTACGTCGGGCAATATCAACTGTCACCGCTGGCCCGCTTCGACATCACGCTCGATGGTTCACACCTCAGGGCGCAGCTAACCGCTCAACCGGCGGTGCGAATCTATCCCGAAGCCGAGGACGAGTTCTTCTACCGCATGGTCGATGCGCAACTTAGCTTTGTTCGCGAAGAAAACGGGCAAGTTACCTCATTGGTTCTACACCAGAACGGCCAAGACCTGCCGGCAAAACGCCTCAAACCCAAAGAGTAATGAGAAAGAGTTTCAACCGAGCATCATTTAACCCGTGGATGAACCAAACGAGTGATGCTTCTGATACCACGCCACGAATTCGCGAACACCATCTTCGAATTCGACCTGCGGATGATAGCCCAATAGCTCTCGGGCTTTGGAAAGATCCGCGAAGGTAATCGGCATGTCGCCCGGTTTCTCGGGCAAGTAGTCAATCACGGCTTCCCGATCGAGGGCTCGTTCGAGCGTGGCGATGAGATCACGCATTGCGATGGGATCGTGATGCCCCAAGTTGATGGCTTCGCCCACGACGCCATCGGCATCCAGCGTGGCAATCAGTCCGCTACAGAGATCACTGACGTGGGTAAAGTCACGTCGGATCGAACCATCTCCGAACAGTGGCAGCGCCCGCCCTTCGAGGATCGCGGCGGTGAAAATCGTGAGCGCCAAGTCGGGTCGCAATCGCGATCCGTATACGCTGAAGGGGCGAATCACCACGACCGGCACACGATGCAGGTCCAAGTAAGTGAAGCCCATCAACTCCGCGGCGCGTTTCGTTGCACCGTAGGGGCTCATCGGAATACCAAGCGGAGCATCCTCGACAAACGGTACCCCCGCACCTCGCCCGTAGACCGTGGAGGATGAAATCAGAACGAAGCGCTCGACCGGATGTCGCCTCGCGGCTTCCAACAGCGACAGCGTGCCGCCTACGTTCGATTCCTGGTACAGGTGCGGATGATCGACGCTGTATCGAACTCCCGCGTATGCCGCCAGATGCACGACGTGGCGGATATCGTGCTCCGCGAACAGTCGTTCCATGCGGGGTGCGTCGCAAATCGAGGCTTCGATCAACATCACCCTAGGCTGTGATGCAAATCCCTCGATGTTGGCTCGCTTCTGTGCCGGATCGTAGAAGTCGTTGAAATTGTCGACACTCACAATGTCGTCATCCCGTTCGTCAATCAAACGCTGAATGAGATGACTGCCGATGAAGCCGGCACCGCCGGTGACCAAGATCGCCATGTTGCTGAACTACCAGTCGAAAGAGCTCGCGACGCTCGAAGAATTGCGATGAACGCTGCAAGTCCCGATGAATCGCCGATTTCAAGTACTTCAAGCCCATGATACCGAAAAACTGCAACTCCCCCATATGGCAGATTCAAGCGGAGCGAGAAGTCCCGATCTCACAGCTCTTGACCGTGCTGGTAGAAGATTCGGCCGCGAACGCTAGATCTGGCTATAAACGCGGCGATACGTGTGGGCGACTTTGCGTGCCGCATCGTCGACCGCGTGCCGCTGACAAATTCGCAATCTTGCCGCGGTGGCCAACGACGCCGATTCGAACGTGTTGGTGAAAAGATGAATGATGTGGCTGGCAATGGCCTCGTCGGTGGGTTCCGCCACGAGCTGTCCCGTGGTTCCGGGCTCGATCAGGTCGCGGGCCACCGAATCCATCATCCCGACGACGGGCACTTCCATGCTCTGAGATTCGATGATCGCCTCGCCGCACTCATCTCCCCCCAGTGCCAGCATTGCATCCATTGCAGCGTAGACTTCCGGCGTCCGTTCCGCCCAAGGCACGACGTGGACATCTTTTCGATCCGTGATCATCGCCGTGGTGCCTGGCGACGATTGCGGCTTCGTATGATCACCCACGTCGAAAAGAATCAACTGCACGTTTCCGATGGCTGCTTCGATCAGGTCGACGGCCCCGCGGACCAGTTGATGTTGTCCCGCATCGTTGGCCTCCAAACACAACCCTATGACGCGTTTCTCGCAGTCGATACCAACCGTCTCACGGTAGTTCCCATCGACCGCATGTTTACTGAAGGCCGACGTATCCACTCCGTGCTGAATCACATCCACCTGGGACGGTCGACACCCCACGCGGCACAACTGTTGGGCAAGCTGGTTGTTCACGGCGATCACGCGATCAAACCCGGCCAGCAACTGGCGATCGACATTGGCAACCCAAGTCGTATTGCGAGGCCCGTCGCGATCTTCCGATGCGGTTGCGACCACGCGAAAACCTGCGACGGGCTGCAGCAGTAGCGCGACGAAGTGACTGCGCGAATCGTGTGTATGCACGATGTGGGCACGAAGCTTTCGCATCAGCCTCATCAGCCGCACAATCAACGTCGGGTCAACACGACCGAAACGGGTCAACTCAAAGTGTTCGAAATTCGAATCCGCATCGAAGTCAGCACGTCGAGAGGTTTGCTTGCGGGATCGGACCGTAATCACCGATACGCTGAACTCGTGCTGATCGTCGGTTTGAACGATGCGTTGGCAACGCTCAATGACGCCGCGTCCGACGATCGGTTTTCGATCATCGACACAGAGGTGCACGATGCGTATCGAGTTGTTTTCCATGGGGCCTTGCTCGGGAAGCAGACTTGGTTCTCGAACGCCGGAAGACCTCTTGCGACGGATAACTGCCCTTCGCGTTGCACGCTGAGCACGTTTTTTCGCCTTTTTTCGGCCCATAGCATTCGATCCAAATCTACGTCACAGGGGGCGTCAGCACCCGGCAATAACCACAAGTCATGTTCCTGCAATCTCTTAGAGAACAGCCTTTTTGCCCGATTTCAGCGTCCGGTCAGGTTTTCCCACCCGAGCCTCAACAGGTTTCGTATCGCCTTGCCCACTTCCGATCCGTCGATCTTCGAGACCCCGTGCACGCGATTCACGAACACAATCGGCGTTTCGCCGAAGCGGCACCCCAAGAGCTTCAAGCGCCACAGCACTTCTTCTTGAAACACATATCCCTGCGAGCGAAAGCCGTCGAAGTCGAGTTGCGCCATCAACTCGGTGCGGTAACACCGATACGCTCCACTGCAATCTCGCGTGGGCAATCCCAATAACAATCGCGATGCTAAATTCACCGACTTGCTCATCAGGTGTCGCTTCAGAGGCCATCCAACGATCGAACCACCTTTCACGTAACGCGAACCGACCATCACATCAACGGCTTGGTCTCCGCCTTCCATCCCCGCCAAAATGTTCGGTAAGTACTTCGGGTCATGGCTGAAGTCGGCGTCCATATTCAACACGGAGGGGTAGTTGTGTTCGATTGCATATTGAATGCCAGCGATGGTAGCCGTGCCCAAGCCAAGTTTGCCCGGTCGATGGAGGCATTTCAGCCTGGGGTCCTTCTCGGAATATTCATCACACCACTTGCCAGTTCCGTCAGGCGAGTTGTCATCGATGACCAGCACATCTGCATGGGGTGCAAACTGGAAGATGGCATCGATGAGCCCCGGAAGGTTCTCGATCTCGTTGTATGTTGCCAGCATGATCAGCGGCTTGTCCGTGGTGCTCATTCGCCTGGGTCCCGGCACTGGGAAGCCTTACTGAACCTGGTCCTCCGGATCGGTGTCCGACGGGGGTAGGTATAGCCGCCTCTAAATGGGTGGGGTCCTGGATTTAGGGCCTTTTGGTTTAGGTCGGTTTTGCCTGACCACGAACGTGAATCTGGCGAGCGGCCTCCTCTTCGAGAGGCCAGTGGGTATACTTTGCCGTATCCTCCCCCTTTACGAACGTAGCTTGAATGTTCCGACCCGCCGAATCGAATTCTCTGGAAGAGTCCTCGCCTCCAACTTCCCCCCCCAGCGAGGACAGGACCTACGGCGCGGCCTTTTGGAGCGCCTACACGGCCAATACGCTGATCATGGTGGCCGTGAGCCTTTTGTTCCGCTACGCCGACTTTATCCATTATCTGGGTGGAACCGAGCTGAATCTGGGCTGGATCGTCGGTATCGGCATGATCGGCAGCCTCGTCATGCGGCTGGCCCAGGGTACCGGAATTGACAAGTTCGGCCCCCGCTTTGTGTGGGTGTGGTCCAACGTCCTGTTCATTGTCAGTTTGCTTGCCCATCTGTTTGTTACGAATGTGGATGGCCCCGCGATTTACATCGTGCGAATTCTTTTCAACACAAGTGTCGCTGGAATTTTCGGGGCTTCGATCACAAATATTTCACTCAGGGCACCCACCCATCGCCTGGCCGAAGTGCTAGGAACATTGGGCACCTCGGGGTTCCTGGGCATGATGCTCGGAACGCTCTTGGGCGACCGGCTCTTTGGGAGTGCCCCAGTCGATTGGCCCGACTTGCGAAACATGTTCGTCGCCGCGTCCGTTCTCGGTTCGCTCAGCATGGTTTTTGCATTCATGGCAACGCGAAACGAAGTACGCCCGGCAAGGCGTCACGATCCGCCGCTGCTGTGGCTACTGCGTCGATACCATCCCGGTCGGCTGCTGTTGATCGGCATCATGATGGGCATCGGGCTTGGCATGCCGCAGATCTTTGTCCGCGCATTCACCGCGAGCATTGGCCTGCCTGGCATTGCCGTGTTCTTCTGGATGTATGCCCCGGCCGCGTTCGTTGCACGTATGGCCACCAGACAACTTCCCGACCGAATTGGCGTGCGCCCTACGATCATCATCGGACTGGGCTGCCTGTCATTAGGATGCTTGGCTTTTATCCCGGTGACGCAAAACTTCGAGTTGATCCCCTCAGCCATCTTGATTGGCGTGGCCCACGCCATGCTGTTTCCGGCTGTCGTTGCGGGCGGCACAACTGGATTCCCTGGCCGCTATCGGGGGTTGGGCACCACGCTCATGCTCGCCTGCTTCGATTTAGGGAACCTCGTAGGCATGCCGGCACTGGGTGGAGTGATCTTCTACTCCGCCAAGTTCGGCCTCCCGGGTTTTCCGACCATGTTCGTTTCGCTGTCGGTCGTGATGGCACTGGTCGCAACCTGGTACGCCATAGGCAGCCGCGGAGAAGGCTTGCGGAAGCCGACCCCCAGACTGCGTCCGCTGGCACTGCGCCAGAAGAATATCGCGATGGCTGCTGAGGCGGCCCTCAAGGAGCCCTCGCGTGAAGGCATGGAACAGGATGACGCCGCCTTACGCTCACGAGATACTGACATTGGTTGCGCGACGGGTGAAGCCGGCGGCAAAGCCTGATTCCGCTGACTTCGTTTCAGCGAGCACGCTAGCTACCAAGACGGTCGCATTCGATGCGGTCGCGAATTGTTCGTTGCAGACCTACTCTCAAGAGTCTTGCAAGCGTGCGAACAATTGCCCGTAGTCTTCGCGTTGAGCGATCGGTTCCGACTCACATGCCATGGTGGCTTGCGGCACTTCGTCCTCGATCACAATCAATGGAATCTCGTCATTCAAAGCAGATTGGTGTGAGCCCACCTTGCCTGTCTCAGAATCTTCGATTGCAATTTCCGAGATTTCGGAGGCGGTGCCGGACTCTCCCCGTAACAAGGTAATGGTGTCCAGCGATTGCATTTCCGGCATCACCGGATCGGCACTCGGGTTGGACACCAATCTGGCTTCGGCGTCTTCGATGCTGAAGTCTGCATGCGGCTCGGGCGTCGCGGAATCGGGCTGCTCGTCCGCCGCGTGCATCGCATCGGTGACGATCGTTGATTCGCTATCAGAATGTGAGGCCTGCTGGAGCAATGGTTCGTCTGCAAAGAAGTCTGAAAGCTCACGAGCCTCGGCATCCAACGGGGCCACCACCGAGCGACCCACGATCGAGTCGAGCGCGGCATAGTGATCGACGATTACTTCCTCATCTTCGAAGTCATCATCGATGATGTCGCTGTCGCTGGCGTCGTTCACCAATTTCAATCCAATGGCTTCCGCCGCCTGAGGCATTTCCATGAGACGCTCCTCAGCTGGCAGCGCTTCCGCTTCGCATGCTTCGTCGAGCTCCCCAAAAGTGGCCGTAACCCGATCGATCGTCTCGTCGACGGTTTCCATTTCAGCCAGATCAAGTTCAGGTTCTTCAATGGGATCCTCCCAGGCAGAATCACTCACTGCAGCCGGATTCGATTCTTGCTCCGAAATGTCTTCATCGAGTTGGCCGAACGCGATCACTTCGTCGGAATCGTCAACCCCGGACTGCGGCATGGAAGAAGACTCGTTCCACGGGGCCGGCAGTTGTTGAAGATCGGACCAGGCTTCTTGAATCCCGGCGGCGTCGATTCGTCGATGACCGCCGGCAGCCGCCAGTGTCATGGTGTGATCGCAGAGCTGAACGACCAATCGCGGAATGCCTTCCGTGGCGTTGTAGATTTGGTCAATCGCATCGGGCTTAAAGATATCTTCGCAGTCGCCACCGGCAGTGGCCAACTGGCTATGCATGAACTGACTGGTCTCGGCGCGATCCCAAGCCCGTAGATAGCATCGTGCAGCCAGACGCTGATTGAACGAATCGAGTTTCGGATGCGTGAATCGCTCTTCGAGAGCGGGCCCACCTGCTAGCACCAATCGCACGCGTGGCTGCCCACCGCGGACGAGATTGCTGAGCATCCTCAGTTCTTCGAGCACGCGAAGATTGAGCGAGTGCGCTTCGTCCACCACCAGCAACATTCCGTTGGGGCACTTCTCGCTGCGCGACAGAAATCCGATCAAGGCCAACCGCAGCTCGCCTTCATCGCGACGACGATAGGGCAGGCCCAACTCGAACAAGATGGCTCTCAGTAAATCGCGCGTGCTGCGAATGCGAGTGTTGCTGAGCATGGCCACTGAATACTGCGAGCGAAAGTGCAGGGCCAGCAACTGACACAACAATGTCTTGCCACTACCGGCCGGGCCAATTAACAGACCCGGTCCTTCGGCTCGCTCGATTCCACGCACGAGCGTTTGCCGAGCTTCTTCGATTACGTCGGCCGGAAAATACCGGGCGACTTCAGGCGTCGGACTAAACGGACGATTGCGAAGGCCCCAAATCGATTCGTACATGAGCTGAGCTGCCTAGCATATCTTGAACTGCTTCCAGAGCGAGGCAATGACGATGGGTCGAGCCGCCACGCTCCGGAGAATGGTTGTTGCATGATCCGCGGGTGCGACTGTTCTGGACGAGATGCTTCCCTGGACCAAACCTGCCGACTTTGGCGGGTCACATTAGGAAAACAATCATCACGTGTACGTCGTCCACACAGAGCTAACAATCGGCATCTTCGCCACACTGCTTCAACTAGAGCTGTCCAGAGAATCAGAGAACCCAAAACAAACGACACAGCATTCGAAAACGAGATACTGTGCATCGCATATGCGCACCTGCGCGAGACCGCTCGAGCATCCACGCAGACGTCGTGTGCCCCAATCGTCATAATCGCTACAATTGGTTCTGGAGCTGCGCGATGCAATTCGGGCGTGATGCTTCCTGTGTCGAGCCTTCCATTGACTATTCCCGTCGAGCCCTTTGATGAACGATGCTTTGTTTCACGTGAAAATCTGCGGAGTCACTTCGGCTGATGATGCACGCATGATCGTGGAAAGCGGAGCCGACGCCATCGGACTGAACTTCTATCCCCGCAGTCCACGCTTCGTTGAAGATGCGATTGCCGAACGAATCATCGAAGCAATTCCTTCAACGGTTTGCCGCGTGGGCGTGTTCGTGAACGAGCCCGCCGAAGAAATCCGTCGCAGGGCCGAACGACTCAACCTCAACGTCATCCAACTTCACGGTGATGAAGCGCCGGAAGATCTAGAAGACCTGCAAGGCCTCAAGCTCATCCGCGCCTTTCGCGTCGGGAACAGCCTGGACCCGATCGACGAGTTCCTGAGCCGCGCAATAGAGCTCTCCCAAGATATTGCCATGCTGCTGGTCGATGGCCGCCTCAGTGGGGAGTACGGCGGGACAGGGCAGACCGCCGATTGGGACCTCGTCGCCGAACACGCGTCGCACTCCGCTTGGCCTCCCCTGGCACTGGCCGGAGGACTGACCGCGGAGAACGTCGCCGAAGCGATCCGCCGTGTTCGCCCGGGAGCCGTCGACACGGCCAGCGGAGTCGAGTCGTCTCCCGGCGTCAAGGATCCTGGGCAGGTCAAACGCTTCGTCCAGGCAGCCAGGTCGGCGCTTGCTGATCGATAGCAAGTTTCCGTATGCCCCTTCCATCCGGGGCAGTTGGCCACCAATTCTTGCTCCTCGATTCAACCAGGCAGGCTGTTATGAATGCCCTGCTTTTTGCGGATGAAGTACCAGCACTTGTAGCAAGCATTGCGTTTTCTTTATGATATATCGCTTCTGAACGACCTAGTTCGACCGCAGGATTTGGAACGGATCCAACTGCGGCATTGCTCGATATTGCCATCAATTCGTTGGGGAGACTGCCGTGGCGCAAGTTGAAACGAAGCTGCCTTACAAGGTTAAGGATCTGTCGCTCGCAGATTGGGGACGCAAAGAAATCACCCTGGCAGAAAACGAAATGCCGGGCCTCATGGCGCTACGAGAGAAATACGGAAAAGACAAACCGCTCAAGGGCGCCCGAATCGCCGGCTGCCTGCACATGACCATTCAAACGGCTGTGCTCATCGAGACGCTGACCGAGCTCGGCGCCGAGGTCACTTGGAGCAGCTGCAACATCTTCTCCACACAAGATCACGCGGCGGCCGCCATCGCCAAGGCCGGCGTGCCAGTCTATGCCTGGAAGGGAATGACCGAGGAAGAGTTCGATTGGTGCATCGAGCAAACTCTGTTCTTCCCCGATGGCCAACCGTTGAACTTGATCCTGGACGATGGAGGTGACCTCACCGCGATGGTCCACAACAAGTTCCCCGAGCTGCTCAAGGACATCAAAGGCCTGTCGGAAGAAACGACCACGGGTGTGCACCGCCTGTACCAGATGCACGCCAATGGCGAGCTGAAGGTGCCCGCCATCAACGTCAACGACTCGGTAACCAAGAGCAAATTCGACAATCTCTACGGCTGCCGCGAATCACTGGCCGACGGGATCAAGCGAGCCACCGACGTGATGGTCGCCGGCAAGGTAGTCGTGATCGCCGGCTACGGAGACGTTGGAAAGGGATGTGCCCATTCCATGCGTTCGCTGGGTGCTCGTGTGATCGTCACCGAGATCGACCCCATCAATGCCCTGCAGGCCCTGATGGAAGGTTACGAGCTGACCACCATGGAAGAGGCCGCCGCACGCGGCAACATCTTCGTCACCACCACCGGCAACCGCGACATCATCATGGGTAAGCATATGGAAGCCATGCCCGATGACGCCATCGTCTGCAACATTGGCCACTTCGATCTGGAAATCGACATGGCGTGGCTCAACTCGCAGAAGGATGTGAAGAAGGTCGAGATCAAGCCCCAGGTCGATCGTTACACGTTCCCCGACGGACACTCGATCCTCGTCCTGGCCGAAGGTCGCCTGGTGAACCTTGGCTGTGCCACGGGGCATCCGTCGTTCGTCATGTCCAACTCATTCTCGAATCAGGTCATTGCCCAGTTGGCCCTGTGGCAAGAGCCGGAGAACTATCCTCTGGGCGTCCACGTGTTGCCTAAGGAATTGGACGAGGAAGTGGCCCGACTGCACCTCGACAAGCTGGGAGCCAAGCTCACTACGCTGACCAAGGTCCAGGCAGACTACATCGGCGTGCCGGTCGAAGGCCCCTACAAGCCCGAGTATTACCGGTACTAGAGGCCGCCTGCCAATCCACAGCTTGGCGAAACTCGCCGGGCGTTGACAATCGCCCAGGGCTTCGGGATAACACCCGGAGCCCTGTTTCTTTACCTCTAGGACACTCAGCGGTGCCGTCCCCGGGCAACGACGGCCGGTGGGGATCTATTAGCCGCTGTCCTTACAAGTTCCCCGCGAGGGGTCGGAGACCCTGATCACGATGGCTGACATTCAAGCATTCCGCGGCTTGCGATACGACCTGGGACACGTAGGCTCGCTGAGCAACGTCGTGGCTCCTCCATACGATGTGATCGACGACGCACTCCGCGACGAGCTGTACAACCAGCACCCGTCGAATGTTATCCGGCTGATCCTCAATCGTCCCGAGCCGGGAGACGAGGAAGGTGCTCAATATCGTCGGGCCGAGAAATTCTTCCGACGTTGGCAGGAAGAAGGCGTCCTGTTCACCGAGCCTGACCCCGCGGTGTATGTCTACCATCAGCTTTACGAAGTCGACGGTCAGGCCTACACCCGCCGTGGCTTCATCGCCGGGGTGCGACTCGAGCCGTTCGGCGAGGGACACATCTACCCGCACGAAGAGACCATGCCGGGCCCGAAGAAGGACCGCTTGGCACTCACCCAGGCCACCAAGGCCAATCTCAGTTCGATCTTCGGCCTCTACCCCGATCCCGAGTCCGAGGCGCAGGAGCTACTCGAAGCGGCCGTCGCAGACACGGCTCCCCTGGAAGCCACCGACCACCTGGGCGTCGTGCATCGTCTGTGGCCGGTGACCGACGTGAAGCTCATCGCTCAACTGGCCGGCGTCCTGGGCTCCAAACCCATCTTCATTGCGGACGGACATCATCGTTATGAAACCGCCTGCAACTATCGCGACACGCTGACCGCCAACGGACCGCTCGACCCGAACCATCCGGCGAACTTCGTTCTGATGACCTGCGTCGGCATGAACGATCCGGGGATGTTGGTTCTGCCCACGCATCGGCTGTTCCGTGGCATCCCCGAGCTGACCAGCGAGGAACTGCAGCACAAGCTGGGCGAATGCTTCGAGACCAAGGTCGCCGGGGAGGGAACCGACATCGCACACACCCTGTGGGAGCAAATCGCCGCGGCAGACGATCAACGAACGATCGGCCTCTACACTGCCAAGGATGATCGCTGGATCCTGGCCACATTGAATGACACGGGTGCCCAGCGGCTGGCCAGCGTGGCTGCCGATCGAAGCGATGTGTGGCGAGGTCTGGGCGTCAGCATCCTGCATCGCCTGATTGTCGAGACACTGCTGGACGCCAAGGATATTCCCAAGCCTACGTTCGTCCACCAGGTCGACGAAGTCATCACACACGCTGACTCGGGAGAGTACCCGCTGGCCGCGCTGGTGATGCCGGCCACGTTGGAGCACATCCAACAGATCAGCGAACTCCGCGAGAGAATGCCCGCCAAGAGCACGTACTTCTATCCCAAGCTCATCACCGGCATGGTGTTCAAACCGGTGGAATAGATCCGGCTGTAATCCGCCTCGGGCCCGTCTTGGCGACTCCACCCTTGGGTCCAGCAACTCCAGCGCCTCTTGCGCCGCTGCGCTTCATTCCACTTGTGCGATGTTTCACGTGAAACGGGAATCGCACGTTTACGTCCTTTGCCGGGCTGTGGTGTTTCACGTGAAACACGTAAACCAGGGAAGTTCCACATTTGGCAGCGACTAGCAGGGTGCCGCCGGTCGTCTCGGACAAAGTTTATCAGCCGCTCCGGTCGTGCCGATCCTAAGGTTGTCGCTGACCGAGGTGCTGCACGCAGTGCTACCGGCGACCGGCAGGGCAAGAGACTCTTTGCAGGGAAGCAAATCGTTGAGCCGCATTCTGTGCGTGGCAAATCAGAAGGGCGGTGTCGGTAAGACGACCACGGCCATCAATCTCGCCACCGCGTTGGCCTGCGGTGGCACAAAGACACTCCTCATCGATCTCGACCCTCAATGCAACGCCACCGGCGGGCTGGGCCTCAACCCCACCGAACATCACCCGCTGGTCTCACGAGAACCACTGAAACAATCCCTTCGCCGCACCCCGACTCCAGGTCTCGAGATGCTACCAGGCAGCCGCAGCTTTCACGATGTCGAACGCCTGGCGTCCGACGACGCGAGCCATGCTGCCACGCTTCGCCAGCATTTGGCCAGCGGGCTGTCAACGTACGACTACGTTTTGATCGACTGCCCACCGTCGCTGGGGCCGCTGACTCGAACGGCCCTGTCGAGTGCAACCGAAGTACTGATGCCCATCCAGTGCGAGTACTTCGCCATGGAGGGGCTGACTCAAATGATCGAAGTCATTCGCGAAGTGATGAGCATGCCCGATAGCCGTCTGCAGTTCGGCGGTATCGTGCTCACGATGTACGACCACACGCTCGAACTGACGCAAGAGGTCGAGCGCGAAGTTCGAGAGTTTTTCGGTGAGATCGTTTTCGACACTTTTATTCCACGCGATGTCGCGGTGAGTGAATCACCCAGTCATGGCGTATCCGTACTCGATTATGAACCCCGTGCACGCGGTGCCCGCGCGTACGTTGAACTTTGCATGGAGGTGATGGAACGTGAGTAATCAACGACGCCTTGGCCGTGGATTGGAAGCCCTGCTCGGTCGCGCCGGTGGAGAGAATGCGGAAGGGAATGAAGCGGCCGTCCAGGCATCTCCTCAGCCTGCACCGCAAGCTCAGCCACCAGCTCAACCAGAGCTGCGCGTGGTGGGTGCCGAGCCCGAAGCCGATACCAGCGGGTCTGGCTTGCAGGACATTAGTGTCTACGAGATCGACAACAATCCGTTTCAGCCCAGGCAGGAATTCAACGCCGCCGAAATCGAAGCACTCGCCGCCAGCATCAAGGAACATGGTCTGCTGCAGCCGATCGTCGTTCGTCGGGTCGACAACCGCTATCAACTCATTGCTGGCGAACGACGCTTGCGGGCCGCCACCAAGGCCGGCCTGCAGCATGTGGCCGCACAGGTCAAAGAGGCCGACGACCGCCAGGTGGCCGAACTGGCGATTGTCGAAAACCTGCAACGCAAAGATTTGAACCCATTGGAAAAAGCCGCCTCGTTCCAGAAGTACTTGAGCACCTATGGTGGCACGCAGGAAGAACTGGCCGGTCGTTTGAAAGTGAACCGCTCGACGGTGGCCAACCTGATCCGGCTTTTGGAACTGCCCGAGGAAGTGCAGCAAGCCCTGCACACCGGTGGCATCACGCAAGGTCACGCTCGTGCGTTACTCCCCTTGGGCGATCAACATCAACAGATCGCGTTCTCGAAACGGATCTTCGTCGAACAGCTCAGCGTTCGCGAGACCGAGACGATGGTCAAGGAGATGATCCAGAAGGAAGACGGCAACCCGCTGAGCGTGGTGTCGGAAGAAGGCGAAAAGCCGGCAGCCAAACCGCGTTCGACCAGCGAGCACTTGCAGTCGCTCGAGCAGCAGTTCCGTTCAGCGCTGGGCACCAAAGTCGACATTCGCCAAGGTGCCAAAGGCCGCGGCCGCATCGTCGTCAACTTCGCCAATCATGACGAATTCGAACGCCTGATGGCCCACATCTGTGGGGGGCAACCGCAACACAGCAACTCCGAGGCCGCCTAGTCGAATTGGGGCCCGACAGGCCAGAGAACGAGCAACCCGTGCATGTAGTGACACTACCAGCAAGGCTGGTATCGCCAGCGGCGACAGCCTCCGTTGCCAGCCCGGCCGCTGATGAGTACGATGCGATGACCCACCGGCGAACCGTCCGGCTTGGTCGGTGTCATTCCAGAAGGATGCTATCGGTCAGGTTCACCCCAGGTGAATCGGACTGCATCGAGTTGAAGGTCGATATTCGGGGCGTGGCGCAGTCTGGCTAGCGCACCTGCTTTGGGAGCAGGGGGTCGGAGGTTCGAATCCTCTCGCCCCGATTTTTGCATGGTTCCGCCTTAGCGGAACCATGCAAAAATAGAGCAGGAGAGGGGAGAGAGTTGAGAGGAGAACCTCGGTTGAGAAACTCTCTCTTACAGTACATCTTCTCCTGCGGTCTACTTTCCCCTCTCTACTCTCTCGACTTTGCTGCCGGCCTCTGTAACCCGACGTGACAACTTCAGCAAGTCTGCAACTTTTTGAATAACCAAATAAATCGTCCGCATGCTTTGAAGCTTGATTTCAGGCACCGAGCGGCGAACAATTTGACGTCCTTGATGTCCACCTTATTCCCCCACAGGGAGCAACCATGACCTCCGAATCCGTTGCTGATTTCCCCGGGATGATGCGGCTGCATGTGGCGTTGACGGTTTCTGACTTGGAGAAATCGAAGTGTTTCTATTCGGTGCTGTTCCAAGAACCGCCGAGCAAGGAACGTCCTCGCTACGCCAAATACGAGCCACAAGACCCGTCGGTGAATCTGACGCTCAACGAAGTCGACGGCGAGGTTTCGGTCGAGGGAGGTTCGGCCCACTTCGGGGTGCAGGTCAAATCGGTGGCCGAAGTGCATGCCGCAATCGAGCGTTTCAAGGCGGCCGGCTTCGAAACCATTACGGAAGAAGCCACCACCTGTTGCTATGCGGTGCAAGACAAAGTCTGGGCCATCGATCCCGACGGCCACAAGTGGGAAGTGTTCGTCGTCCTCCAAGCCGACGCCAAAGACGAACTCTACGCCCAATCCGGCTGCTGTGAGCCGGAAGTGGTGCCACTGGGAAAGTGCGAGAAATCCTGAAGTTATGATTTTTTCGTTTTATCGCGAACCATAGCTACGAAGTCGAATTGGCGGTATCGAGTTCAGCCGCTCTTCTCCAAAAATCTCAATGGCCTCCTCAGCAGTGATCTGTGGGAAACCTCGGTCCTCATACATTGTATTGCAATAGACCCGATCTTTTTCGAGATCATAGACGAGAAACAACGTCAATCCGTTTGGTAGTATCGATCGTGGTACGACATAGTGATGCGTCGAACCTGGTACGACATGGTACTGATCGCCGATCAAGGCGGCGAAGCGTCCGTCAGCCGACCAAACAAAGTACTCCAGTGAGATCCCGGGCGGTTGATCTTGCGAATAGAAGATTTGATGCTCTTCTCTCGTGGATTCGTCAATCACGATGATTTGAAAATTTCGCATCATTGACCGTATTGGTTGTTGCTTTACCACGATTTGGTGACTTCCGTCTGGTGAAAACGATTTCACCCGATCCTCGTAGTTGAATAACAAGCATATTACGGTTGCCACGAAAATCAGGAAGGCGGTCACGACAACGGTTCCGGCAATTTCCAACGCTGATAGACCACGAATCTTTTGCAGAAGCCGGGCAACCGGCGAGGTCATATTGGAATCATCCACGTTGCTCATCGCTTCCCCTTCTGAATTCCGGCGCTAGCCTGCAACGTTCTGCACCACCACCGACTTGGTTACCCGAGCCGTGGCAATCAGCTTTCCCGCCACGCGGGCTTCACTCTCGGCGAAGATCAGGCTGCGGCCGCGACGAGTAACGGTGCCGTGCAGGTCAAGGGTTTCGCCGGCGGAGACCGGTCGCATCACGCTAACGTGAATGTCGTGGGTTACGGCGTTCTCGCCACTTCGCAACAGCGGAATTACGGCCAGGTACGCGGCTGCGTCGAGCAACGCGTAGTAGATCCCGCCATGAACCACACCCACGTTATTCAGCGTGTTGGGCACGGCGGTTAGTCGGGCATGTGCGGTGCCGGGCTGCTGATCGACTAACTGCAAGCCCACGAATCGGTGCAGCGGTACATCCAGCACTTTGGCCACCGCTTGCTCGAGTTCTTCCGCGGGAAGTTGAGCGGTAACCTCCGGCGGTTGTTTTGTGTCGTTTTCCATGGTCGAATCGATTCCCTCTCGAAGCGATCCGGCAATCGCCGCTTGAATTGTTAAAGTTTCGTTCCACAAACAAATTGTAGCCCGTCCGTTCATTGCCATGCACAATCGAACAGGAGAATCCGAACACAATGATCTAGTCAGAGCTGCGGAGATCGTGCGCAATGCTCGTCGGTTGGTCGTGTTCAGCGGTGCGGGCATCTCCGCGGAAAGCGGGATTCCGACGTTCCGCGATGCGGACGGTCTATGGAGTGAATTCCCACCCGAGCAATACGGCCATCTCCCGGGATTGGCACAAGCGGCCATGCACGAACCGCGAAGGGTGGTCGACTTTCTGCTGGCTGTTTTAGGTCCTATCGCCGCGGCCGAACCCAATGCGGGCCATCGCGCGATTGCCGAACTGGCAAAGCGAGTTTCCAGCTCGGTGATTACACAGAATGTCGACGGATTGCATCAAGACGCGGGCAGCGAAACGGTCCTCGAAGTACACGGCTCGCTGTTGAGCATCGTCGACAGCATGGGAAAGCCAATTCGGCAACTTGCGCGTGTTGACCTACGTGCAGTTGTGAAAGCCATGCAACAGGCGCGGGATCGAAGCCTGGCGTTGCCGCGTGCGCTGATCTCGATGCGAAAGCTCATCGGGGTGGATCTAAAAGGATTGCACCGCCCCAATATCGTGCTGTTTGGCGAAGCGATGGCCGAGCCCGCTTGGAGTCGCGCGGTGGATGCCGCGTCGGACTGCGACGTGATGCTGATCGTGGGGACCTCGGCCGAAGTCTATCCCGCCGCCACGCTACCGCAATATGCCTCCGCGAGCGGGGCAGAAGTGATTTCCGTCGACCCCAACCCGGTGCAGGGCGATGTTCGACTGTGGGGAACCGCCGGCAGCATCTTGCCACAACTGGTTCGCCTGGCTTTCCAGGGCGAGAACTGATGCCCTGCCTTTTGGGTTAACCGAAACCACTTCGGCGGCTTCACTCTTGACATCTCGCAGCCGCCGAGCAAGCTAACGGGTTCGGCGGGCTCGGCTCGCCCGTGGCAACAACCGCTTCGGAGGGGATGGCAACATGCGACTCTGTCGTCTTAAGCACGATGGCATCGATCAGATCGGAATCTACGACGAAGAACGAATCGTCTTGGTCGCCGAGGCGATCGAAACGTACCGCGACAAAACGGGCACCACGGCTTTGATTCCGGTTGGAGACAATCTGCTGCCGTTTCTACCTCCCGACGGGGAAGCCTACCCAGCAGTTTCGCGACTGGTGGATTGGATGGCCGATCACCCGGGCGATTTGCCACCCGAGTCCGTCGTAGAAACGGCAACGGCACAACTGTTGGTTCCCATCCCCCGCCCGAACAAACTGTTTCTTCTGGCGGGGAACTACGCAGCCCACATCGAAGAGGGAGGCGATCGCGCGGCAGAGCGAGCCGACACATTCCCTTATGTGTTCATGAAGCCCCCAACCACAACGCTCACGAACCCGGGCGATGCGGTGGTCATCCCGAGCAACTCACCCGACACGATTGACTGGGAATTGGAACTGGCCGTCGTGATTGGACGGCAGGCGAAGCACGTTCCCGAATCCGAAGCGCTGGATTACGTGGCGGGATATACCGTAATCAACGATATCTCGAATCGTCGCTTCCGTCCCAATCCAGAGCGCAAAGAAAGAGCACGCGACAATTTCTTCGACTGGCTGCACGGTAAGTGGTTCGACAACTTCTGCCCTTGCGGTCCTTGCATCGCCACCACCGATTCCATCTCCGACCCGCAGTCCCTTGCGATGCAACTAACTCTAAACGGCGAAGTTCGACAAGATGCCAGTACCGCGTTGCAAGTCTTTCCCGTGGCGGCGGTTGTCGAATTCATCTCGAACATCTGCACGCTGGAACCGGGCGATATTATCTCAACCGGCACACCCGCGGGAGTGGGCAACACCACGGGTACGTTCTTGAAAGCCGGCGACGAATTGCGGGCGTCGATCGAGAAAATCGGCACGCTGGTCTCGCCGGTTACCAACGAAGCGAGTTAAGCTCGGGAAATGATCAACGTCGATTCCTCTTTAGAACGCATTCCGCGACGCGTCCCGTTGCACGGGTCGGTGCCCCTGCCGCTGCTGATTACCGGAATTGCAGGAGTGGCCGGCTACAACGCGTTTCACTACTTCCAGTCTCGTTACCCGGGACAAGTCGTAGGGATTCGCCAGCGCGACAATTGGAAGCTCAGTGGCGAAGGAATCGTCGCTTGCGACGCCGAGGACCATGATTCCCTACAGAAGCTCTTCGACGATCATGGCTTTGCCTCCGTGCTCGATTGCGCCGGAAACTGTGCGCTGAAATCCTGCGAACTCGACCCCGACATGGCGTGGCGGATCAATGTCGAGGGCGTTCGCAACCTCATGCGGGTAATCGGCAATCAGGACATACGCGTCGTGCACCTTTCGGTCGACCTGGTTTTCTCGGGCACCGGAATCGGCGGTCATGTGGAGCATGACGAACCCGACCCGGTTACCGTTTATGGCAAGACAATGGTGGCAGCCGAGCGACTCTTGTTCGAATCGCGTCTCGAGGCTTGCAGTTTAAGAATCTCGTTGCCGATGGGCATCAGCTTCAACGGGCACGCGGGGGCCATCGACTGGATTCAATCGCGATTCCAGAAAGATCGTCCGGCCACGCTGTACTTCGATGAAATTCGAACGCCAACGTACACCGACTGCCTGAACGAATTGTGCGAAACCATGCTGGCCAACAAGCTCCAGGGACTGTTTCACTCGGGTGGTCCACAACGTTTAAGCCTGTATCAGATCGCGCAGATCGTGAATCGCGTCGGCGGGTACGATCCCAAACTATTGATGGGCATCCCCCGTATCGAGGCTGGCCCCATGCCACCGCGTGCCGGAAACGTAACACTCGACTCCAGCAAGCTAGCAACGGCACTGAACTACGACCCGTTCGACCCGTGGCCGTACTCTACTGCGCTTTTGCCAACGCACGATCAGTGGCATTATGAGCGCCCTCAGGACGAGCCCGCCTCTCCCGAATTTCTAAGGGACGTGCTGTACTGCAATCCCATTCGTCGTGGCAACTAGCCGCGTTCGAAGTCGCTGTGCTGATCTTGCTCGAAGTGGCCCATTCTGATAGCACCAGCGCCTCACGGTTTCCTATGTGCGCCAGCATTGTGCGCAGGTGCTTTCAGAATTTTTGTGATGGACCCCAGTGAACGAGCATCCCCCCGATCAACTTGTTGCGCTGCTGGAACGGTTGAAGCTGGCTAACCGCGTCCAGTTGGCTAGCGTCCAGCGTCAAGTCAATCGTTTGGCCAACGACTTGCCTCGGTTCGAATCGGTGTGGGTCGATGCACTCGCGCAAGCCCGAATCATCACGGCCTACCAAGCGGCGGAAATCAATGCCGGGCGAGGGATGCAACTCGCTCTGGGGCCTTACCTGCTGGAACAACCGCTCGACACGTCGGGATGGGCGGAAGCCTTTCGAGCCAGAGACACCCAGTCGCGGCAACTTGTGCGCTTGACGCGTGCGGCATGTTCGGCACAGCGATACGAACGACACGAGCCCGCTTTACAAGCATCTGTTGAACGGGCGACCGGCCTCGAGAACATGCCGGTAGCCAACCCCATTGGTTGCGGTTGGAACGACGGCTGGCTTTGGCTCGCTTCAGAGTACCAGGAAGCAACCACGGCGCACGCCTGGATGGTGCATCACGGAAGGTTTCCGGCAAACATGGTGTTGGAAATCGCCCGGCAGATGGTCACCGGCCTGGCGATCTTCGAGTCTGCCGAATTGATTCATGGGGACATTTCCGCCCATACACTGCTGGTCTCCAAGAAGGGAAGCGTCTCGCTTGTCGATCCGTTGTTGCGGTGCATAGTTCGCAGTGAAGAAGGGTATGCCCACGCGAATGCGCCTCCGGAGGCCTACGACACGTTGGCACCTGAGCGCGTTTCTGCCGGAACCACACCGGACATCAAGAGCGATCTGTACGCATGCGGGTGCCTGTGGTGGCAGTTGTTGGCGGGGCGGCCACCACTGGCCGGTGGCAACCGATTGACGAAGCTGCAGGCGGCGCAGGTGCCGCGCATTGTCGACATTTGTCAGCTCGCCCCAGACACACCCCAGCCGCTGGCCACCGCCATCGCGGCCTGCCTTCGCGCCCAGAGGGAACATCGGCCAGAGTCATTCGCGCGACTAGCCGCGATGTTAGGCCCTGCAACCAAACGCGACACGGCGGCGCTGGCAGGATTCATGCGGGGTGAAAGCCCTCGACGCGTGCGACTTCGAAGCACCGCTACCGCCGCACGTCATTCGAGATGGACGTCGGTCTGGGCAGCCGCAACGGCTGGATGCGTGGTCTCGCTCGCCGTAACGCTGTGGCCACAATGGAGTCCGTACCTCACGTGGTCGCAGAAGGAGATGGTTGTAAAGACAGAGGACGTCGAGGAGATGCAACAAACTCCTGCGAGTGGCGCATCGGCCACAAGCGCCGCTCAATCGGGGAGCCCCGCCGCACCCGCCCTATTGCCGGAAACAACGTACAACGCGTCACCCCTTCCCCAGTCACCCGGGGAAGCGACAACCGCCTCATATGATTCGGCGGAAGAAGGGGCCCTGATCCTTCCCGCGGATCGACCGATTCACATCAAGACGCTTACACTCACCCCCGGACAACTCGTGACCAGCCCACCTGGCAAGCGATCGCAAGTCGTGGTGCCGCAAGACGGGTTGCTGATCGATGTCAACCAGGTGCAGTTTCGTGGCATCGATTTTGTGGCGGGCACGCAAGGACGCGTGGCGAAAACGATGATCGTGTTGCGGTCCGAACAAGCTGCGTTCACGGCTTGCACCTTTCAAGGAGTTGCGAGTACCGGGACCACGGCCATCGAGTGGACTCTTTCATCTAGCGGATCTCGGATCGAGCTCTCGACCGGCAATCTTGAACTGAACGATTGTGTGTTTGAGAATGTCGCTTCCGGGGTTCTTTGTCCGCATGAAGCGGCTCTTTCGCTGGCTCTCGTGAACACGCTGCACCATGGCTGGGGTCCGCTCATTACTTTGCGCGATCTCCCACAGGCTGATTCGCCCGTCTCGATCTTGCTCGATCAGTTCACGTTACGCGACGCACAGTCACTACTCGAATGTCGCTTGGGTTCCGCGCCTTCCACCGCAGCACCGATCACGATCCAATCGACGCGGAGCGTCTTCACGCCGCGCCCGGGGAATCCACTCGTGGTATTCGCCGGCCCCCAACCGAACGAGGCTCCTTGGCATCTGGTTCGCTGGAATGGACAAGGCTCCGTGGTCGATTCGAGGTTGCCGCTGCTTGGCTGGAGATCGGATGAGGGCGATGTGGTGTCTGCCGACGAAACCAGTCTCAACGTGTCGGGGGTGGTTCGCGGTACGATCGAGTTTGCCGGCCCTGCAGCGCGGGGAGCGGCCGGTTCGCGTGTGGTTGGCTGGAATGCACCGCTGCGATCAGCCGATCCGCCCGGGTTCGATCCCGCGCGGCTAAGTGCGGCCTCGAATCGTTGATCGGAACCGAGAAACGTTCGGGCAATCAGTTTGACCCTACGTGAATTGTGACCTAGGGTTTTAGTACGGCTGGCATACTTTTCCTAACGCCGGGAAACTCGTCTCCGGTAAGGTGTCTGACATGGCACGATCAATTTTTCGATTTCTGTTTGAAGAAGATGGCGCTACGGCTGTTGAATATGCCGTGATGCTTGCCATGATTCTGCTTTCCGCATTCGCCACCATCAGCGTTTTCGGATCTGAATCGGGCGGTCTTTGGGGCGGAATCGATACCGACCTGCAAGGCGCAGGACTGGGCAACTAACGGCTGCTTGGAGTGTTACCGCATTCCGAGCCGAGGGGCCACTCTGCGCGACCATCTACGACTGTGCTACGGTCATGCACCTGGGTTCCGACCCAGGTACTGATCGTAGTACATCAAGCCGACCAGCGTTTTGGCGTCCTTGATTTCCTGACGACGAATCATTTCTTGGACCTCTCCCCAAGAGACCTCGAATCGCTGGATTTGTTCTCCACTCTCAAGCTGCTGATCGCCAGCCGTTAGATTGGTGGCCACGAACAAGTACATCCTCTCCGTCATTATTCCCGGCGATGCGTAGAACGCGTGGATCGGCTCGATCTTCGCCGCCCGATAGCCTGTTTCTTCGATCAACTCGCGGTGAGCCGTTTCCAAGGGCTCTTCCCCGGGTTCCAACGTTCCGGCAGGCAACTCGACCAAGGTTTCGCCGACGGCATATCGATAATTGCGGATCAGGCACAGCCGATCGTCCGCTAGCACGGGAAGAATGACCACGGCACCGGGGTGTTCCACGGTTTCTCGTACAAGGGACTGTCCGCCCGGGGTGTCGTGGGTCTGCCGGACAACTCGAAATCTCTTGGAGTCCAGGAGAACTTCGCTATCTCTCATGGGGGGCGTGTTCCGTTAAATTGATCGCTTGTGGCCTCATTGATAAAATACCGACATTCAGACCATTCCCCAAGCAGCTCGGAAAAGAGCCGCGCTGTTCCTTAGTATTCTTCTCGCCATGCGTGATGCCCTGGGATGGAGTTTGTCGCTCGGACGCTGGTTTGGTGTCCGCGTTCGCTTGCACATCTTCTTTCTGCTGTTCGCGGTCTTTGCGATCGCCGCTTCGCTTCGCAGTGAAGATCACGACTTGCTCAGCTACGGCTTGATGTCACTGGGTATCCTGTTGGGCAGCGTCATGTTGCACGAGGCCGCTCATTGCCTGGCAGCCTTCGCGGTGTCTGTCCCTGTAGAACGGGTGGTGCTGTGGCCTCTTGGAGGGCTGGAGACGATCAACCCCACGCGAGATCCGCGCCAGGAATTTCGCATGGGAATGTCGGGCCCCTTCGCCAACCTGGTCGCCAGCATGCTTTTGGCACCTGTCGTGCTATTCGCGCATCAGAACCCACTCGCGTTTCTGAACCCGTTGGTGCCCCCAGCGGGAGTCGAAGGGATCACGCTTGCGTCTGCTTCGGCCATGGCGTTTTGGATCAACTGGGTACTTTTCACCGTAAACCTCGTGCCGGCATTCCCTTTGGACGGTGGACGCATCTTGCGGTCGCTGCTGAGCATTCGCTTCGACGAACGGGCCTCGGTGACCATCGCCGCCCGGGTGGCACAGTGCTGTGCGGCGGTGATTTGTCTGGCAGGGGTATTGCTCTACAGCACCTACCCTTTCGTTTGGGCACCCTTGGTGGTGTTCGGAATCTTCCTGTTCTTCAGCGCCAACCAGGAGATCGATCGGTACGAACGAGAAAACGTGAGCGATTCGACCCTGGGCTATGACTTTTCGCAGGGCTACACGAGTTTGGAAAGAACATTCGAGCCGGTCGGTTCTAAGGGCCCGGGGGCCTTGCGATCCTGGCTCGAACAGCGTCGAGAAGCTCGACAACAGCGGCAGCAGGCAGTCGAGCAAGAAGAGGAACAGCAAGTCGACGTCATCCTGACTCGCGTCCATCAGCACGGCATTGACGGGCTGACCAAGGCCGAGCGGTCGCTACTGAACCGGGTTAGCCAACGATATCGAAATCGCCAGCGGCATTAGGCACTGCAAGCATCGACTGCCATCACAAGCCGCATTCTTGGAACAATCCGTGCGACAAACCTCGCCACGGCGATAACCGTTAATACTAGAAATCAACTTTGATTTAGGCCGGATATTGACCTAAGTTTCCCACTGGAAGAACACCCCTTTGTACATCGCATACATTTGGCCTGAAAACCATGTCTCAATCGTCGGTCGCCGTCAACGTGGATGACGAATCGCAGTCGGGAAACCAGCTTCTTCCACACGGTGTGTGCGAAGAATCGAGGGCATTGCTGCGAGAAATGTTCGACGCAGAGTTCGAGTTTTTCGACGGTCGCACCGGGGATTGTCTCTCGACGACATCGATTGGCGGATCCTGCGATTGGGAACTTCTTGCGGAAACCATTCGTGAAGTTGCTCGACGCGGCCGTCCCGAGTTCATCTGGGAAGCCGAGCCGGTGGTTTTGCTGGCGATCCCGCTTATCAATCACCTGGAAGACCCTATCGTGGCAATCGGTCCGTTCGCATGTGGCGGACTGTCCTCAAACCAACCGCTCGAATCGCTTGCGGGCGATTTCAATCTTGCCATCGATGAAGCAACCGAGTGGTTGGAAAATCAGCCGGTCATCCCGGCCAAGGTGCTGATGGGCATTGGCACCTCGCTGGTGCAACAGCTTGCCTCCGATGAACAGATCGCCGCGTTGGAAGAAGAAACCACCGAGCTGGCCGAAGAGATCACCAGCACCTACGAAGAAATCACACTGCTGCACCGGCTCACCCACCGACTGAAGCTCTCTTCCAGCATTCTCCAGTTGGGGCAAGAGTCGTTGAAATGGCTCGACGAAGTTATTCAGGCAGAAGGGTTCGCTCTGCAAATTGTCTCATCTGATGACACCACGCACGACGAGACGGCACCGACTCAAGTCACACGCTACATCGAGCGTGGCGAAGTCCCGGTCGATAGCGAAGGGATGACGCAACTGGTCGAACACTTCGGGCTGGGGATTGATCAACGCCCTCTGGTGTTGAACCACGTGATGACCCGCGCCTGCTGCGAATTGTTTCCCGGCATCAGCGAACTGGTCATGGTTCCGCTGACCGAAGGTGAGAAGCTCTTTGGCTGGCTCGCGGTTTTCAATCACAAAGACGGCGGGGAGTTCGGCACCGTCGAGGCAAATCTCCTGAGCACGGTTGCCACCATCCTGGGGATTCACAGCGGAAATATCGAGCTGTACCGCCAGCAATCGGAACTGATGGCTGGAATCGTGAAGGCGCTGACTTCCGCGATCGATGCCAAAGACCCCTACACCTGTGGTCACAGCGACCGGGTTGCACGAGTCGCCGTGCGGCTGGGACAAGAATTGGGGTACGACCAAGAGACGCTCAAAACCGTCTACATGGCCGGCCTGCTGCACGACGTTGGAAAGATCGGCATCAGCGATCAAGTGCTTGGCAAGACCGGACCGCTTACCCCAGAGGAGTACGAGCACATCAAGACGCACGTCGAGATCGGCTATCGAATTCTTTTCGATCTGAAACAACTCTCCAACGTGCTTCCTCTGGTCCGTCATCATCACGAGGCATGGGACGGAACCGGCTATCCCCATCAGCTTGCCGGAGAAGACATTCCCGAGCTGGCCCGTTTGGCGGCCGTTGCAGACTCGTTCGATGCCATGTCGAGCGATCGCCCCTATCGCCGCGGAATGGGCGACGATCGTATCGATGATATTTTCCGCAACGGATCCGGAAAACAGTGGGACCCCAGGGTAGTCGAAGCCTTCTTCAGGGCCCGTGAAGACATCCGCGAAATCAGCGGCAGCAACGCCGACCACAACGTGTTAGCTGTCTGATCGTCATCACCCGCATTGGCTGCATGCGATGTCATCCTGCCCCGGCGCCGGAGCCCCTGATCTTGCTTAGCTCCGCCCGACAGGCCGTGGCCAATTGCGTACGGCCCGATTTCTCGAAGACCGCCAACGCCCGTTCATGCATCGAGATGCAGTACTCACTGGGTCGCCCGAGTCGCAGCTTCGGGATCTTGGGCAGAATCTGCATATAAAACTGGGTCAGCTGGTTTGCATTCTCGTCGACGTCGGCCGAGATTGATTCCAGTCGATCTAACATGCCCGGCACATAGACGCCTTCTTCTGGATGGAGGCGAATACATGTGGCCAACGTATCGATGGCCCCGGGCATATCTCCGGCCTCTACGAACAATTCGGAGAGTCGAATGACGGCTGCGGAAGCAAGATCAGGGCGCCCCGCTTGCTCGTAAATCTGAATCAGGCGCTGGTAGGCCGAGATTTGATCGCGAACCTCGCCCCGATAGGAAACCAGATCTTCGAACACCTCCCAGGTGAAGTCGGGATAGGTGGCAAAAGTATCGAACAGGGCATCCAGAACAATCGCAAACCGTTTTGCATATTGCTTCTCCTCGTGATTTTCTCGAACCAGCTCCGCTAGCCGTCTCCAGGCGGCTTCGGTGCCCGGCGACATCTGAACCACCTTGTACAGTAGCCGTAGCTCGTCGCCGGTATCGAGGTTGGCATGTTCCAACAGCAGCGGATATGCCCTCATCACCAGATCCGCCTGTCGTTTCTCCTGGATGCCGATACCCACATTGTTGAGGCGCATTTCCAGTTGGCGGTCGGTCATCTGCTTACTGGAGTGAGGATCGCGTAGTTTGCCAACGTAGAAATGGTCTCCCCGATAACGTCCGTGCGATTCGAGGCGAAACGTCACTTTGCTGGCGTTGGCTTGTTGCAGTTCAACCCACATCACCCAGGCATGCCCTTCCCCATAACGGCTGTCTCCAGAAACGTACACCGCCGGAACTCCCAACGATTTGCCGACCCGGCTTGCGTAGTCGGCTTGGTTGTCACAGACGCCGCCGTACATCTGGATGTTCGGCAGCGTGTAATCCTGTCCCGCGATTCGCCACACTTCGAATTTTGAATCCAAGGCTCCGTAATCATACGGAACGTCGTGGTAACACTTGCCAAACATCACGCGATGGTCGAGGTATTTTTGTAGTGCCCACATACGCTCGTCGAGCGGTGTCCGATGACTAACGACGTAAACCAGCACCTCCCACGGCAGATATTCGATTCGCCCCTGCATGAACCGCTCGGCATCGACCAGGTAGGCGAAGTTTTCGATCGCTCCCAACTCATTCTCAGGCGGATTCGTTTTCGTCCATGAGACGCGACCCCGCTGATCGACGACCGCTCCTGGCTGATCCCACACCACGGCGGTGGCGATGGCGAGTTGGGCATATCGCTCCAAGATGGATCCGTGCGATGCGTACAACTGCGAGAAGAGCGAAAGAGCCTCGCCCACCCGATCCGTCCCTGGGCGAATGGCGAGGTAGAGTTCCTCTTTCAGCTCCGGTCGCTTGTCGAGCCACTGACGGATTTCGCTGTCCGGCTCGCCAAAGGCGTTGTTGATTTCAGAGGAGTGGTCCTCGGCAAATGCTTCGGCAGAAGCTTTTCGTAGCTGGCCGTAAAACTTCCGATTCAGAAGCGTATTGTTCTGGTACAGGTTCAGAATCTCGGCAACGAAAGGTGAAGGTGTCTCTTCTGCGGATTCCTCCGCCGCCGACGACGAGTCGAGCGACGGTTGCATCGCACCGCTGGATGGATGCTCGAGCCGCATCTCCGAGGAGGCTACGTCGACACTCGGTTTCTCACCGGCCAGGACTTCGATCTGAAACCGAATCGCCTGCCCTCGTCCAGCATCGTCACTGGCGCAAGCCGCGAACTGATACGTCTGACCCGCCTGATCGGAACTGGGCTGCCATTCGAATGCGCCCGTATCCTCGTCAATTCGAGCCCCACACCTCTCGCCTGCGATCAACTCGTATTGCAACGACTGAGCCGGTATGTCCTCGTCATGCGCTACCAGTTGAACACGAATGCGTTCTCCAACCCGCTCTTGCAGATTGGCAATCGGCTCCAGCTTGGGCAACACGTTATGTTCCAGCACATCGATCCGAATCGGTCGTTGGGTTTTCAGGTCGTAGCCTTGGGCGGCGACTTGCACTACCAAATCGTATTGACCAGGGCCCTGTGCTTCGGTCGGCTCCCATTCAAAACTGCCCGTAAACGGATCCAAGCTCGCACCGGATGGAGCTCCGCCCATTGAAAACCGCAGCGACTCTGATGGAATGCCATTTGCCGTGACGGGAACTCGGAACGTAATGCGTTGCTGTTCGGAAACCCGCAGCGGATTCATCGTGGCAATCGTCAGTTGACGTGAGCCGACGAGTTGGAAGTACAAGATGCCCCCCACCAGCGCGAGCAACACCGCCGTTAGCCCGAACCACAGCAGCCATGGGCCTTGCTTCCGCTTCCGTCGAATTCGGTAGTTTGAAGACGACGAAGAGCCCGTATCGATGTTGATCTGGTCGCTCATGGAACTCCACGACAGTTGCAAGTTGGTTCTGCCCCTGCGGCAATCTTGAAACCGAGAGGAAACACCGGCATGCCGTCCCTGCCACCCATGGTATATTCTGAGGGAACTCCCGAGCACGTGCAATTATTGGGCATGTTTCACTGGGCAAATGACGCGACTTTCGACCCGGGCATGTCGACTGCCGCTCACGGCCTCCTTCATGGCATTCGCATGGCGCGACAAGAACAGGATCGCGAGGATTTGATCGGCGAAGCGACCGCACTGGTCGAACGCATCGAGCTACAGCGCGAGGATGCTGAACCGATCGTCGTTGGGTTTCGTGTTTCCGGATGTGGGAGCATCTATTTTGGCGGGGAGCCGGTCTATCAATTCAACACCCAACACGCACTGCGTCGCGGCTACGTCGATGGACTGCTCTTTAAGGCCGTGGACGGAAGACTGATTTCCATGGATAGGCAACGAACTGCCGAGGGCGTCCAACTCCGCAGCCGCGAGCAGACCTCCGAAGAGACGGAACGGTTCCTCGACTGCATGTGTACTCTACTAACCGAACTGGCAGATGCGATTGCCGGGAATCAGATTCGGATCCTCCGCCAAGTCCCTCGGGATGTCGAGTTGTTGCCGAAGGTGACAAGCTTGCTGCAACATGTCTGCACGCGTCGCTCGGTGGCCGATTCCCCGCACGCCAAGTAAACCACGCTCAGACGGGCAGCTTCACAATCGTTGCACTTCCCTGCGGCGATTGAAACACCTGGCCTTCTCCGTCGAATCCGCGTTTGACGTAGGCCAGGGCGAGCGGAGCATTGAGCGTGGGTGAGAAGGAGGATGAAGTGACCGTTCCGACTTCACCCGAGTTGTCGCTTAGCGAAGTTTCGGCCGCAGGAAGTTCCTGACCTTCGAATTGAACCCCCACCAGGAACTTATTCACGTGTCCACGGGCATCGATCCTGGCGACCGTTTCTTGACCGATGTAGCAACCCTTGGTGAAACTAATCGCTTGCTGATCGCGGGCGACTTCTTGCGGCAACGAGCGTTCGTTGATGTCCAGTCCGTAAATCGGCGAACCCGCCTCGATGCGACAGGTTTCCACAGTCGATGCCCCGATGGGCACCGCTCCTGCTTCACGCAGAGTGTTCCACACCTCGAACAACGCATCACGCTGAACAACAACCAACAGATTCGTTTGGCTCCCTAATGTGGTTCGCCTTAGCCGCACCGTGTGGCCCGCGATGCTGGCTTTACAATTCGACAAGGGAGCGATCGCAGGTGTAGTCACATTCAAACCCGCCAGACATTCGTCTGCCTTCGGGCCAATCAACAGAAGCTGACCCCAGCCTTCAGAAGCGTCGCTGAGTTCAACTTTTTCGCGTATCAGATAGCGATCGAGTTGAGCCAGCAGGGCTTCGCTGTGACCGGGGTCCGAATCAACGACCAGTGAATCCTCCTCGGCGAAGACGTGTACGTAACCCAGGATGCGACCTTGGGAATTGAGCAAATAGGCCTCGCAACCCGAACCCGCCGAGAGCTTGCGAATGTCGTTTGTGCACAGATTGTGCAAGAACGAGGATCGATCCTCGCCTGTCAATCGTATCTGGGTCCGGTCGCTGACGTTGGCCACACCCACGCCTTGTCGAGTGGCCTGATACTCGACCGCCGGATCGCCAAAGCTCAAGACGGCCGTGCACCCTCGAAGTTCTCCTTCGATCCCGCCGGCTGCCAATAGTTCATCGTGGAATGTTTTAATCGTGGTCATTTCCGCCGCCCATGGCTGGAGAAAGATTGCAATTGCGTGAATACCGAGAAGCCGCATTTCGTGCTGCCACCCAAAATAGAATCGGGCAGCAAATCACACCCCCACCTACGAACCTAGAGCGATTGGTTTAGAAGTCAACTGCTCGGGCCCGCAAGCGATGAGCGTCTGACAGAAAAAGGCACGAATCATTTCGGCTGGTCAGTCGGGCCACCTCCGAGGGATCGGAAACAACCGATATTTCCAAGTCTTCCACCAACGCTTCTTCCAAGCCGCTAAGGAGGTATACCCTGGCGTGATCCAACACACGGGCAATCGCCAACGCCGGCATGATATCGACTGGGCGCTTACGGCAGATCCACGGCACGGCATCCTGGACATCCGCGTGATCGATCAACGCTTGAACGCCCGGCATGGGAGCTTGATCAAGATCGGTGCACAGCACCACGGCTCCACTCTCCTCGACCACCTGCATGGCGTTGGCCAGTGCACGACCCACATTGTCCCACGTGTGCTGCGAGGGAGGACCCGAAATAGTGGCCACCACCAGGCTAGCCCGGTGGGGCACTTCGAATCCCCATGCGTGTTCACTTAGCCGGCGTGTTTCCTCCGCAACGGCATCGATGTCGCCCGCCACCACGTGAAGGATTTCCTCACCCTGCCCGGGTACTACTTGGACCGCGAAGCGTACGCCCAACTGCAAATTGATTCGTTCCACCTCGCTCCGAATCCGGGTGTCGCACTTGTCGCCCGGCAGCACAGCACGAGGCGAACGATACCGCCGGAGCACGGGTTCATCCGCATAGGTTGGATAAAGCGCTGCTTGAGGTCCGTGATACGCGAGCGTCGAATCGAGCTGCGTCGCCCCAATCAGAATCACCGCGTCGGCTTCAACAAGCGCCTTGTTCAAATAGACCGGATACCGATAGGGGCTGACCCCCAGATAACACAGTTCCGTCTTATCCCCCGGGACATGCGTCAGCAGCGAAGCGCGACCCTCCAGGCAAGTGGTCATCTCGTCTGCCGCGCTGCGGTCTTCGGTCTGTTCCGGCTGTGGAGGGCGCAAGACTGTGATTTGATCGGGCCCGCCAATCCCATGTTGGGCGAGGTGATCCATTACGGAGTTCACGAGAAGTGGTGCCTGCATCAGCTCGGGTGATAGCACAATCGTGACTTTATCCCCCGGAATGATCATCTTCTCGACCGGGGGAAATGCCAGCGGCTCCTTCAGGACCGAACGGACGGCCTCCCCCACGTCCGAGAGTGGATTCCCACGCGGTGCGAGATTCAACTCGCGCAAGACATCCGCTGGCAAATCTACATCTACCTGCGAGTCGACTCCGTACTGCAATGCCAAGCTCATGATTACAAATGGGGGAATACACAGAAGGGGCAAACCTGCGAAACGCCTACTTGGCATGATAGGACCTTGTTCAAAGCATGGTCAAGAAGTCGAGGTTTACCCGAATCGCGAAGTTCCGAATAATGCTCGACCAAGTTCGCCAAAATATCCCTCGTCTCCGAGATTAAGGGACATCGAATGTCTGCCAACTCCAGCGATGCGATTGACAATCGGTCCATTGCAAGCACCCGTGGTCTTTGTTTCTCACTGATGGCCCTCGCCACAATCGGGCTCGCGCTCGCTGGGTGTTCCAAAGACGATGCGCCACAGGTGGAAACACTCGCCTCCGCAAACACAGCCACGGTTCCTGCGAATCCTGTTGCGACATCCAAGCTCACCGCCAGCGAGCTGGTTGCAGAGATGGCCACCGCGTATGAGCAGGCCAACACGTATTCCGATACGGGACAATGTCGATTGCAGTTCGAGCAGGGCGGAAATAAGGTCGACGAGACATTCCAGTTTGCGGCGATCTACGAAAAACCGAATCGACTGCGGCTTCACTGCTACGACGGCATCTACCTGAGCGATGGTAAGCAGGTTTACGCAAGTATTGGACAATTGCCGAACCAGGTCCTGCAAATCGAAGCTCCCGATGAATTGACGCTAAACGAGGTTTTCGAGGAAGTCACTCTGGCCACTGCTTTGGGGGCCGGCGGGGCGGGCATCGTCGGCATCGCGCCACAACTTACGTTGCTGCTGACGGACAACTTCGTCGACAACATCACGCTGGATGCCGAGGAACCCGTGTTCCTGGACGACGCCAAGATTGGAGCCGTAACGTGCCGCAGGGTCCGTTACTCACGACCTGATGGCGCATTGATACTGTGGATCGATCCACAGACACTCGTTCTGCGGCGCATCGAGTATCCAACCGAAGCGTTGCGACAACATCTCGAACAGCAGGCCCCCGTGAGCAATTTGCGGCTCACGGCCGACTTCACCGACGCGCAACTGAACCAACCGATCGCCGATGTTGCGTTTCAGTATGAAGTGCCCGCTGATGCCAAGTTGGTCAAGGTCTTCGACACACGCGTGCTTATCCCCGAGCCGCAAGCCCCCTCGGAGTTGTTGGGCAAGAAGATCGACAACTTCGAATTCCAGACGCTCGACGGCCAGCGCGTGGACCTGAACTCGCTGAATGGAAAAATTGCGGTCTTCGATTTTTGGGCCACCTGGTGCAAGCCCTGCCTGGAAGGACTCCCACGCTTGCAACAGGTGTATGAACAATACAAAGACAATCCGAACGTGCAGTTCTTTGCCGTGAGCACCGACACCAGCGACGTCGACAACGACGCGGTCCGCAAGCGTCTGGCCGAGATCGGCGTGACGATTCCGGTACTTCGCGACCCGGAAGTTGCAGCCCGCGACGTGTTCTCGGTGGAAGGGATTCCCAACATGTTCGTGCTGGGTCCCGACGGCTCGGTTCAGCACAACGAAGTCGGGGCGAACCCGAATCTACCTGCAGTGCTGCCCAACTATATCGATCGCTTGCTGAATGGCGAAAACGTGGCCGATCTTTCGTTGGCCAAATACCAACAGCAGTTGGCGAACTACGAGCGAATGATGAATGAGCCGGCACCGACGGAGCCCGCCGCCAGCAGCGCACCTGCCGGAAACGTCGAGATTGCCGCCGCCACCCAACCGGAACATCTCACGCTGACCAAAGCCTGGAGCACCGACAAGATCACTCGGCCCGGGAATATCTTGGCCACCTTGAATAGCTCGGGCGCTGCGAGGATTCTGGTGCTGGATGCCGCCAAATCGATCGTAGAACTTTCCGATACCGGCCAGATCGTAGCGACGTATCCATTGGATCTTTCGACAGATTCCGCGGTGACGTATTTGCGTTCGGCCGTCGATGGCCAGGGGCAAATGTTTTTTGCCGGCACCGCACCTGCGCAGCAGCAGGTTCATGTTTTCGATGATTCGCTCAATCTGGTGCTCAGCTATCCGCTCGAAGGAAAGCATCCTGGCATTTCGGATGTGGTTTTGACCGACCTGGATGGTAACGGAGAGCTGGAACTGGTGATTGGGTACTGGGGTGTGGTTGGCGTCCAGGCTGTTTCGCTAGCCGGAGAACGACAGTGGGCCAACAAGTCGATGGAGGACGTCTTTAGCTTTGCACTCAGCGGGGCCGATGCCGCTGGGCAACGCCTGTTGCTTTGCTCCAACCGCCGCGGAACGCTGGTGCCGATCGACTCGCTGGGGAACTCCGGCAACGAAATCACCGTCGATGGCCGCTTCCCGGTGATTATCCGCTCGGCTGATTTGAACCACGATTCTCAGACGGAATACTGCACCATCTCGCCGACCCTTCGTGGCGGTCAGGTTGTGGTGGGATTGAATCCAGACGCGACGGAAGCCTGGAGCTATGAGTTGCCATCGGGCGCTCACCAACAACCGATCGACATGCTGATCTCGGGCAACCTAGGCGAAGAAGAAGCCTGGATCGTCGCGAGCCCCGACGGCTCTCTGCATTTTCTCGCGGCCGACGGAACGGTGATCGACCGCTTCAACTACGGAGCCGAACTCACGGGGCTGGCCATCCTGGAAACCGGCGGCAAGAACCTGTTGCTGGTAGCGACCCGAACGGAAGACGGCGGCAACGTCGACGCCTGGAGCATCGAGGGCATCAAGACCGAGTAGTACGACCGGCCGTGCATCAACGCCGCACCGGCTGTTTACTTGTCTTCGACCACTTTCACACCGGCGGCCTGCTGGCAGACCTTGACCACCGAGGCGAAATCTTCGGCGGCGAATCCTTGATTCAGCGCGGCCGTGTATTGCTGGAAGGCGGCTGCCGCCACCGGCAAGGGCACGTCGAAGTTTTGTCCCATTCGCACTGCCAACCCGATGTCCTTTCGCATGAGGTGCGTTTTGAAACCGGGCTCGAAGTTGTTGGCCAACACAAACTTCTTCCCCCGCGCTTCGAGCATGGCCGAGTTCCCACTGGAGACCGACATCACGTCGACTAACATTTCCAGATCGACTCCGGCGGCCTTCGCCAAGACAAACCCTTCGCCGATCAAGGCCATGACACCAGCGGCGATCATCTGATTCACCAGCTTCACGGTTTGCCCCGAAGCCAGGGGGCCGACGTGAAAGATCTTGTCCCCCATCGCCTCGAACAACGGCTTGCAGCGTTGGACATCTTTCTCGTCGCCACCGACCATGATGGTCAGCTTGGCCGCCTCCGCACCCCAGGGACCTCCTGAGACGGGCGCATCGAGCATCGCCATGCCGGCTTGGTGGAGCCGAGTGCCGATCTTTCGGGTGGTCGAAGGGCTGATCGTGCTCATATCAATCAGCATCTTGCCTTCGGCGGCCGACTGCACAAGCCCGTCGGGCCCGAGAACCACCTGCTCGACCTCCGTATCGGTGGGCACAATGGTGATGACAAACTCGGACTCGCCGAGCACTTCGGCGGGTGTGGTAACGTGGCGAGCGCCCGCCTTGGTGAACTCCTCGACCACTTCCGGGCGTCGTGCCAGAAAGACCAATTCGTGACCAGCCTTCATTAGGTTTTTGGCCATCGGGCGACCCATGGTGCCCAGACCGATAAAGCCGACGGTGCTCATCTAGGGTGTCTCCGCAGTTGGAATCTTTCGTGGCAAGACGAAGCCGCGTCCCCACGATTCAAGGTCGATCGTTCGACAATTCTCAACCACAGCGACCCAAGTCGCAAGCCATCCGGGGGACCGCTTCCGTTTCTTCGGTCTTTTGTTATCGTGGGAACGCGGTGACCGGAATACCACCGGATCGGTGTTACAGTTCGCGTCGCTGGAAACCACCTTCATGAAGCAAAATCAAACGAATCGGAGTCATTTTGATGTCGCTTTCAAACGAGTCGATGTTAACCTGGTGCCAACGTCTTCTGGGTGTCGCTGACGACGCCCCGCGACTGTCGCTTGAAGAATATCTGAAGGCCATTCCTCGACTCGATGCCCTGGCGGCAATTCCCTCCGGCACTCCGGTTCTCATTCGAGGCGACGTCGATGCCAAGCCCGGCCCCAATATTGGCGATGGTGATATTCGCTTGCGTTCGATGGTCGAATCCTTGAACGAGGGTCGCCAGAAGGGATGGATTCAGGTCATCTTCGGGCACATCGGTCGCAAGCCCGAGGGTTCGCTCGACAAGGTCGCCGCAAGATTGGGCGAAATTCTAGATACCCCGGTCGAGCTGATCACCGATTGGTACGATGAGGCGACAAATACCGTTCAACCCGCAGTAGCCAAGAAGATTCAAAGCAGCAGCCCTGGCACGGTGCTAATGCTGGAGAACACACGAGCCTACGATATCGAACGGGCGTTGTGGAAAGCGGGGGCTGAGCAACTTCCCGCACTGAGCGAATCGCTTGCCAAGTTCGCCCAGGAAATGGCAGACAAGGTTGCCAAGATCTACGTCCACGAGGCACTTTCGGCCGGCAGTCTCGATGCTTCGAGCACCGTGGTCCCCGCTGCCATGCCGCAAGTGGCCATGGGCCGCTACCTGGCCAGCGAGATGGATGGCCCGATGTTGCAGTGCCGTCGCAGCCAACTGGTCATTTTCAGTGGCTTGAAGGTCGACAAGCTCGACGATTTGGAAGCCATCGTCAGTCGAGGTCAGGTCCGGATGGTGATCGCCGCCGGATCGTTGGCCATGTCTCTGAAGAAAGCCTCGGCCCAGGTCGACGGCGGAGACTTCTGTCTGGGGGTCGCCGAGGATCCCGAGCATTCTGACAAACCGTACTATATCGCTCCTGAGCGGATCGCTCAGGCGAGAGCCATGGTCGAACAAGGTCGAAACGCAGGAGTCGAGTTTGTGCTTCCGGTGGACTTTGTGTTGGCCGACGGAAGCTCAGCAGAAACACTGCAGCCCGGCGATCAGCAGTTCGACGTGGGACCCAAGTCGAGCGACCTCTTCGAACAGAAGGTGGGTGAGTTCATCGAGGAGTACGGTAAAGGTGCCCAACCGGCTGTGGCGTTCCACAACGGGGTGTTCGGCATGTTCGAAGACCCTCGATTCGAGTCGGGCACGAAACGCTTCGTTTCTCAATTGAAGCGGATGAAGGACGCCAACGTCGAGGTCTATGTCGGCGGTGGCGAGGGCGGGACCGCACTGGATCGCTATGGCGAGCCCGACTGGGTTACCCACTGCTTTACGGCAGGTGGAACCGTATTGAACGCCCTGGGGAATGAGCCCATCCCCTATCTTCAGGCCCTATACTTAGCCACTCAGGGTAAAGACGCCTGAAAAAGAGGCCATTCCCCGGGATCCAGGCGCTCGAAGCTTCGAACGGCTTGAGATGCGCCCCGTTCCAATTCGTCGCGTTCGATCGATCCTAACGGTCGTAGCGGCGCGTTCGCTGCTGCACAGGCCTCCATCCTCAAGGGTAAATCTCTCCTCGGCATGGTGCGAACGGTTTGGCCGGCGCCATCGGTACATCTTGCAGCACAACTCCAACCGAAATTGCCCCAACTTCCCAGATTCGCCATAAAGCCCAGTCGGTAGACCGACGATATCAATCCCATAGCTGTGAGTGACAGCATTGTTCTCCCTGAGTCGAGGTTGCTAAGTCTAAGGAGCCCTCCCATGAAAAGCCGTTGGATCCTGCCGGGTTTGATGGCGGCCGCCTTCTGCCTTGCTTCCAGCAGTCGTGACGCTCAAGCGTTCGAATTGCTGGACCGCATGCTTGGCCGTCACCATGCGTCCTCTTGTGGTTCGTGTTGCGAACCCAGTTGCTGCGAGCCGAGCTGCTGTGAGCCCAGCTGCTGCGAGCCTAGCTGCTGTGCCCCCATGGCCTGCGAGCCGAGCTGCTGCGAGCCAGCCGCTTGCTGCGAGCCCAGCTGCTGCGATCCTTGCGGATCGTGCTGCAAGCCCCGTAAGCGTTGCGGTTTGTTCCATCGGTTGAAGAACCGATGCAAGTCGTCTTGCTGCGAGCCGGCCTGCTGCGAACCAGCTTGCTGCGAGCCAGCTTGCTGTGCCCCAGAGCCCTCGTGCTGCTGCAACTAAGGTTTGCCCCTCGGCCTGGTTTTGCCGAGATCGAACCGAGTGCATAACGAGTAATGAAAACGACCCTTTCGCCTATTGCGGAAGGGTCGTTTGTTTATTAACCAGCCTGTTCCTGGTGAACCAACCCAAGCAACCGGCTGTCTAGTCCGGCGAATCGTTCAATAATGGCGTTAGCCAGGCTGGTCACACCCCGGCGGCTTAGCAATTGGCCCCGGAGCAACTCCCCAGCGGCCCAAGCACGCGGTATCATATGGAATAACGGTTCGAGGTCACCTCGCAACTGGGTCGTTCTGGATTGTCCGCCAGCGACCATCACTCCGAAACGAGTTTCAGACCCGAGAATTGGACGTCCCTATCGGCCACCCCAATTCACCGGGCGCCAATCCACCCCCTCAGAACCGGATTGTCTGAGAGCCATCTCCAGTTGTCGAAGGAGGCAAAATGTCGGGTCAGCCGAAAACGATGTTCGAGAAGATCTGGGATGCACACCACGTGCACACGCCCGAGGGTCAGCAAACCCTTCTCTACATCGATCTTCACCTGGTGCATGAAGTCACCAGCGCCCAAGCCTTTGAAGGTTTGCGATTGGCGGGCCGCAAAGTGCGCCAGCCCGAACGAACTGTGGCCACCCCCGACCACAACATTCCGACGACCGATCGGCGGCTACCCATTGCCGACCCGATTTCGAAAAAACAGATCGATACACTACGCAACAACTGCGAAGAATTCGGCATTCGCATCTACGATCTCGACAATCCGAAGCAAGGCATCGTACACATTATCGGCCCGGAACTCGGGCTCACACAGCCCGGAATGACGATCGTCTGCGGGGACAGCCACACCGCCACGCACGGAGCGTTCGGTTCGCTCGCCTTCGGGATCGGTACCAGCGAAGTGGAACACGTCCTGGCCACGCAAACACTGCGGCAGTCGCTGCCCAAGACGATGGAGCTTCGCGTCGATGGACAACGAGGTGAAGGGGTCACCGCTAAAGACATCATCCTGTATCTCATTGGTCAAATCACCACCGATGGCGGCACGGGATACGTCATTGAATACACGGGCGAGGCCATCCGCGCATTGAGCATGGAAGAACGGATGACCGTGTGCAACATGAGCATCGAGGCCGGCGCCAGGGCCGGAATGATCGGCCCCGATGAAAAGACGTACGAGTACTTACGCGGTCGCGAGTTCGCTCCCCAGGGAGCCGAATTCGATGCGGCCGTGAACCGTTGGCGGGAACTGCCCACGGAAGAAGGTGCCACATTCGACAAGTCGTTGACGTTCAATGCCTCGGATATCTCCCCTCATGTCACCTGGGGCACGAATCCCGCGCAAGTGATTCCCGTCAGCGCAGCCATACCGGACCCTGAGTCATTCACCAACGACAACGATCGAAAGGCGGCCGAGCAGGCCCTGAAGTACATGGACTTGACCCCGGGAACACCGATTACGGATGTTCCCGTCGAGCGTGTCTTCATCGGTTCCTGCACGAATGCCCGCATGGAAGATTTGCGGGCCGCGGCGAAAGTTGCCGCCGGCTACAAGGTGCCTTCCTCGGTCAATGCGATGGTTGTTCCCGGCAGTGGACAAATCAAGAAACAGGCGGAAGAAGAAGGCCTCGATAAGGTATTCCTGGATGCGGGGTTCGAATGGCGCGAGGCCGGTTGCAGCATGTGCCTGGGTATGAACCCCGACACGCTCGATCCGGGTCAGCGTTGTGCATCGACCAGCAATCGCAACTTCGAAGGACGACAAGGCAAGGGCGGACGCACACATCTTGTTTCACCGGCCATGGCCGCTGCTGCCGCGGTGAGTGGACGGTTTGTCGACATTCGTGGATGGGAATTCAAGTAACACCCGCCTCACCTTGCGCACAATGATCCACACATCACCCACCTTTCGGTAAGAAGATAATCCGAACAAGAGGTCCTATTCATGCAACCATTTGACAAACACACCGGGCTGGTCGCCGCAATGGACCGCCCCAATGTCGATACCGACCAGATTATCCCAAAGCAGTTTTTGAAGAAGATCGAAAGAACCGGCTTCGGGAAACACTTGTTTCACGATTGGCGATACGACGAGGACGGCAATCCGCATCCCGACTTCGAACTGAACCAGCCCGAGGTGGCCGGCGCTTCGATCTTGCTGGCGCGCGTGAACTTTGGTTGTGGATCGAGCCGTGAACATGCTCCATGGGCGCTGGACGACTATGGGTTCCGTGTCCTCATCGCTCCTTCGTTCGCCGACATCTTTTACAACAATTGTTTCAAGAATGGTATGCTGCCCATCCGGCTTGAACACGATACGGTCGACGAGCTGTTCCAGTTGGCCGCGACACCGGGCTACAGCTTAACGGTCGACCTGGAGAATCACAGTATTGCGGATGACCAAGGATTGGATCTTACGTTCGAGGTGGATCCTTTTCGCAGGCATTGCCTGATGAATGCGCTAGACGACATCGGTCTGACGCTTGAACACGAGCACCGCATTCACCACTTTGAATCGAACCGCGGCTGAGCAAATACCTTCGGCCATTATGCAATGGAGGATTAGTCGGCCGAGGATCCCTTGGCCAGTTCGAGATTGGGACCCAACGCCAATTGGAAGTTGCGGAAGCGAATCTCCGTAGGTCCGCCGGAGTGCAACTGCAGGGCGATGATACCGCGCTTTGCACCGGCCGCATCGTCGAGGTCTACGGCAAGCTGACCATTCAGGTAGGTGCGGATGCGGTTGCCGACGGCCACGATCGCGTAGGTGTTCCACTCACCCGGTTTGATCAGGTTGTCGCCGGACTTCTTCCACAACAATCCACGGCCATGCTCTTCATAGAGCTTGCCCCACCAGCCCACCCCGATGTCGGCTTGATAACCCTCGACCGATCCATCCGGTCGTGCGACGCTGCGAAACTGCACCCCGCTGTTGCCCTTGTTGTTGGTCAATTTCACCTCGAACTGGAAACGAAAGTCACCAACCGAGAGATCGCTGATCAGGAACTCGTTGTGATCCAAGCCGGAAGTGCGCCCGACAAGATCACCATCTTCGACACTCCACAACGTGGTGTCGCCTCGCCAGCCGGTTAGATCGGTGCCGTTGAAGATCGTGGCGGCATTATCGGAAGTAGCCAACATCGGAACTTGCTGAGGACTTGCCAGATACGCAACCAGCGCCCGCAGTTCCGTCTCGGACAGCGGTTTGAGAATATCGTCGGGCATCATCGACTTCGTGCTGGGTTCCATCTCGTCGATTTCATCGCGTGGGATGACGATCGTCTCGTTGGCCGTCACAACCTCCAAAGCATCGTCAGTCGCCTGTCGCACGATTCCGGTCACCACGCGACCATCGTTAGTGATGATGACCTGCGCGACATAATCTTTCCCAATCAACGCACTCGGATCGAGCACGTTGGTCAGGAAGTAATCCAGATTTGCCCGATTCGAACCGGTGATTTCAGGCCCCACGGTATTGCCGCTTTCGAACAACTTGTGGCATTGAGCACAGGTCTTGCTGAATACGGCTCTGCCCAACGAAACGTCCGGCTCGACGTCGGCATCCTTCGAAAGCAACTGGCGATATTCCGCGATCAGCTCCTGCTTGTCTTGGCTCGATTCCTGCACGGTGCCCCATACCGAGGCGATTTGTTCTTCGATGCTCTTGTCCTTCAAGTTGCGAAGCTGCCGAATGAGATCGGCCGTGAGGTCGCGACTCGGAATCCGGTCTTCACCGACGGCCTCCAACAAAGCGAACGCCGACTTGCGGCGAGCGGCCAGCGTATTCAGCGCGTCGCGTTTTTCGGCAGGTTTCAGTTGCGGGTAAATCGCGATAATCCGCTCGGGAGTCTCCGGGTGTGCGTAGCCTGCCAGGGCTCGAATCGCACCGCCGCGAAGTGCTTCGTCTTCGAGTAGCGCGTGCAGCAGAGTCGGCAACTCCGGGTCTTTGGCGCTGACCAACGTGGTCAACGCCGTGCTCCGCATGGAGAGTTCGGCCTTGGGGTCGGCGATCATCTCGCGCATGACGGCCAAAGCCATCGGGTCGCCGAATTTCACGGCCAGCGAAGTCACCTCGGAGCGGATATCATCATTCTCCGATTGAACCAGCGTGCGGAAGGTTGCCGGCCAGCTCTTCGGCATGTCCACCTTGCGGCGCCCTTTGAGTGCTTCGCTCAACCCAGCCAGTAAGGTGCGTTGTGCTTGGGCATCGGCCATGTTCGCAAGACCTTCAACCAGCAGGTCGATGGCTTGAGGCTCGCCACTGGAGGCGATCCGACGCACAGTGAACGCCAGGATCGGTGGTAGCTTCGCCTCGGAGGCAATTTCGAGTGCCAACGCCATGTCGTAGCCGGCCACGGGTTCCAGGGCATACCAATACATCAGTGGCAGGTTGTGGTCCCCCGCATCTTCTGCATGGCTAACCAGAGCCTGGACGATGTCGACACGTTGCTCCACACTGATCCGGTCGGCGGCTGATGCAAGATATCGCCGCACTACCGGCGAGGGGTCGTTCTTGGCCATATCCACAAGACGTGCCAGTAGCTCGTCGGAAACCAGCCGATCTTCTAGTGCCAGTTGGATTGTCCAGGACCGCATCATCTCGTCCTCATCGCTGAGTCCACGCTCGACGAGTTCCCCGGTCAGCCCACCGACGACGTGCAGCGCCCATAAACCTCGCAATTGACGTGTGATGTCTTCGTTTTCGAAGGCGATCTTTTCCAAAGCGGCGTGCACCTGGGGGTCGGGCCCACGTTCCTGTAGCACCCGGCGGGCATGGCGGACATACCAATCGTTTTTGTGAAGTTGCAGTTCGACGAGTTCCGGACTGCTCAGCTCTTGAATGTCAACCTCGACCAACTTCGGTTCGCCATAGGTCACCTTGAAGATGCGGCCGTTTGTGCGGTCGTGTACCGACTCCTTGGGATGATGGCAGGCGTTCTTGTCGTACCAATCGACCATGTAGACTTGCCCGTCCGGCCCGTAGCGGAGGTTCATAATCTGCGACCACGAATCATTCGCCAGGAGGAAGTCGGGGGCTCGATCGCCAACGAATCCGGAACCGCTACGTTCGACTTCATCGACGTTGATGCGGTTGCCGTGAATGTTGTTCATGAAGATCTTGTTTCGATAGGTCTCCGGCCAGACATCGCCCAGGTAGATCATGGCTCCGCTGTGTGCGTGCCCGCCGCCGGCTCGGTCCGAGCGGTTGTTGCCTAAGTGCGGCGTGGCACCCACCCAATGCCGGTGCTTGGCCACCGTTTTGATGTCGTCGTAGGTGTATGGATTGAAATGCTGCCCTGCTTGTCGGTGATATCGGGCGCCCTGAATCACGTGAAACAGGTGTGGAATCACACAACAGGTCAGAATTGATTGGCCCATGTCGTCGAAGTCGACGCCCCAAGGGTTGCTGGTTCCGTGGGCGAAGACTTCGAAGACATGTTTCGTGGGATGATAGCGCCAAATGGCCGCATTCAACGGGATGCGATCTTCTTTCGGTGTCCCGGGCTTTCCAACTCGCGAATGTGTAAACACACCATGGCAACCGTAGAGCCATCCGTCGGGCCCCCAGATAAATGCGTTGAGCGTCTCGTGGGTGTCTTGGTATCCCCAGCCGTCCAATAGAACTTCCGGCGGGCCGTCGGGGACATCGTTGCGATCGCGATCGGGAATGAACAAGAAGTGAGGAGCCGCGCCGACCCACACGCCGCCAAAGCCCACTTCAATCCCGCTGACCAGATTGAGACCGTCCATGAAGACCGTTCGCTTGTCGAACTTCCCGTCACCGTTCTCATCTTCAAAGATCAAGATGCGATCATGCGCTTCGTCTTCTGGCAAGCGACGGGGGTACGAATAGGCTTCGGCAACCCACATTCGACCACGATCATCGAGTGTGAAGCCAATCGGTTGATGAACGTCGGGCTCGCCTGCCGAGCATGTGACCGAGAACCCTTTAGGCACGGTCATCGCGGCGGCAGCCTCCTCGGGCTCGAGCCCTGCGTTGATATATTCGTCCAGCGGCTCGATCCGTCGGACGTTTGCAAAGGTGGGTTCTTGTTCGTGAAAGCGAAAGTCGTCGAAGTTGATGTGTCCCCAACCTCGAATCGAGTGATCGACAATCCTGATGAACACCTCTTTCCCAAGATGCGATTTGAGATCGACGATCACACGGCCCAAGTTTTCGGTATCTTCACCTGAGATGACGTAGATCTTCCGATCGGTATCGGCTCGTACCAACTCGACGCGAACCGTGCTCCAGTGTCCGCCGGCCACGAGAAAGCTGGCGAAGGGATGCGTGATCTCGAACGTGGCCGAGGTCAAGGTGCCCTTGGGCTTATCGGCCCCGACTTCAAACGTACCAATCCAGTAACGCCCCTGGTGCCCCGAACTCATGTCGGGGCGTCGACGCGCGACCGTGTCTCCGTCGATCGGCTGCTTGTCGAACGCGTCTCCTTCGGCAACCCAACCTTCAAGCGTTCCTGTTTCGAAATCGAGGTTCAGCGGCTTCCCGTCGGCACCCTTCGGCAATACCCCCACGCCATCGACCTTTGGTTGGGGGTCGACGCTGGCCTGTTCTTTCAGTGGCTTGGGTTGTGCCTCGCGCCACTCGTCCTCGGAAACCGTTTTCGCTTCGTGCAACAAGACGAAGGTGCCCAACTTGTTGCCCACGATCACGTCGGGCAGCTTGTCTCCGTTGATATCCCCGACGGCCACCATCGTGCCCACGCCGGAGTTTTCATCGATCTGGTAAGGAATGAAGCTCACGCTGCCGTCAGCGCCGCAAACGGTCTTGAACCAGTAAGAAACGGCCGGCAGATTGCCGTCGGGGTCATGCCCGCCATGCGCCCAATGTCGCTTGCCGGTGACAATGTCCAGCACTCCGTCGCCATCCATGTCCACCATTTCGACGGCATGTAGCTGGGAGAACACGAGCCCGTAGTCATTATCTTCCGGCTTCTGCCCCATGATGCGGTGTTGAACGAAGTCGATCTTGCCGTCTTTTTCAATTTGCTCGTACCACGCCAGGCCATAGGCGTGCGCAGCAAGCGAGGTGATGACGTCGTTATCGCCGTCGTCGTCAACGTCGTAGACATACATCTGCGAACCGCCGGGACCGCTGAACTTGAACTCATGGCGTTTCCACATCGCATCGGTGTTGGCAGCACCTTCGGCTGGCTGCTCGAACCAACCGTTCTTTTCCAGAATGTCCATCTTGCCGTCGCCATTCACATCACCCACGCCAAGACCATGGGTAAACTTGGGATAAGGTCCCGGGGGCGAAATGCGATGGAATTTCCAGGGCTTGGTGGGGTCGTCCGCATCGGGGCCCGCCCAACCGAATTGGCCTCGCGTGTGGAACACCAACTCGCGTTGACCGTCGCCCGTGAGGTCGAGATAGGTTGGCGATTCGTTGTCGACGATGTCGAATGCCTCGTGGCGCGGCCAGAGTCCGCTACCACCTTGAGGGTTCTCGTACCAGAAGGCCTCTTTGCCGGGAAAGCCGACGACCAGAATGTCGTCCCAGCCGTCGAGGTTGATGTCGTCGGTGAAGGTAAAGAAGTTGTCCGAATAGCCCGCCTTGTCGTAAGGCTTGGCCGTGTAGTATTCGTGACGCTCTTTGAACTCGGGTCCCGCATACCAGTACGGTCCGGAAACGAGGTCCATTTTGCCGTCGTGATTGAAGTCGCCGAAGTTCGCCCCTTCGCCGTAGAAGACGTCGGTGAGCTGAATCTTCCGAAACGAATGCACTTTCTTCTCTTCCGCCCAAGCACCTTCAGACGCCAACCCAAGGAAGACCGTCCAGATGGTAAGCAAGCACCATGTGCTGCGTTGCATTGCAATCATCTCAACTCCGCCGGTAAGAGGAACAACGACTTAGGAGTTTCCATTTTTAGCACAACCGGGGGGGCACTGCGAGAAAATGCAACGTTCAGACACCCAAGGACCGCTGGGCCGCAAAACCAGTAGATTCGATTGATTCCGCAGAGCCGAAATTGCCGATAACGCGCAAGCGGAGGATTTCGATCCGCGGCTGGTTCCGGGTCCTGCAGGCTCTGCCAGCGATGGCCACTCCATTCAGGCTGCTAAGGTAAAGGTGTCACCATGCGGGTCAAGGTTTACGTGCCTCAAACTGTCGAAATCCCTACGGAATACCTGGCCGCATTGGCTCAACGGGCCTGCAATTGCGTCGGCGAAGAGGCCGCTGATCAACCTGCCACTCGGGGTCAGCTCATCCGACAGGCCGCCAGAGACGGTCTGATTCGCGAATTGGAACACCTGTGCGAAGAAGATGGCACCATCGACCTTTTCTGCGACCCCAGTGGGGAGCTTCCCCTGGAGATCGAGGGGCAAACTCCGACCCTATCCGAACTGGTCGATTCTCTCTCAAACACGCAGGCCGAGCCACCGCACCGCGAGGCTGCCTAGCCCGCTGCGAAAGCGAAGCTTGAAGCTGCACTTCGTGCACGATCGCCCCGGCAAGCCGCCGGGGCTCGATCTTCATCACATTCGTCACGATCGGGCCCCAAGAGGGTCATTCAAGACGATCTCTCAGTCTCGGTAAGTCCTTCGTAGTGACCTATGTTTGCGAGGGAAACCGATCGCTAGGGCCCGTTTCTCGCGAGGGGTACTCGGAAAGCACCTCAGCAAGTTCCACGTCTGTCGTGGCCGGGCTAGCGGACTTCTTACTGAGACTTCGCTCCGTTGAACCAACAACTCGTTCTACAACCTGAACCAACTGCCGCGAAATCAACGCCAGCAAAGTCTGCGAATCGTCAGGTCGACGATCTGCCGGGACTTCCGCTGACCGTTACGCTCGTCGAAACTCCCGAGGAGCTTCGCGACCATCTGCCGGCCTGGGAACGCCTGATCGAGAAGGCGGTCGAGCCAAACATCTTCTATGAGCCCTGGATGCTGCTTCCGGGCTGGGAACGTTACGGGCAAGACGTAAACCTTAAGGTCGCGCTGATCTACGCCCCGAACCGCAAGAATCCCAGTCATGCCCCGGTACTGTGTGGGCTGTTGCCTTTAGAGAGACACCGAGGGCTGGGGGGCCTGCCGATTGCGACTTTGCAGACGTGGCGATATTCCCATTGCTTCCTGCGGACTCCGCTGGTGCGAAGTGACTACATCGAAGAGACGCTGGTCGCATTGCTGGATTGGCTGTGCAATGACCCACAAGGCGTCCCAGTCCTGCGTCTGGATAGCCTCACAGGAGAGGGCCCGTTGCATCGCGCGCTGGTCGATCTCTTGCATCGACGCGGCGACGCAATCTGGCTCCGAGAACGATTCAACCGGGCGATGTTAGTCCAGGGCGAAGATGCCGAACGCTACTCGCTCGCGACCACCTGCCGCAAGCGACGCCACGAGATCCGCCGTCAGCGAAAACGACTCGCCGAGCAAGGTGAGCTTGAATCCGTACAGCTAGGTTTCGACGATGACGTCGAGCAGTGGATCAACGACTTTCTGCGTCTCGAATCCAAAGGCTGGAAGGGCCGCAACGAGACGGCCTTTGCTTGTCACGATGCCGACCGCGAGTTCTTTCGCAGCATCGTCTTGGAGTCGTTCCAACGACACCGACTGATGATGCTGGGCCTGCGATTCAATGGCGAAATGATCGCTTTGAAGTGTAACTTTCTCGCCGATCATGGCGGCTTCGCATTCAAGATTGCCTACGACGAGGCGTACCAGCAGTACTCACCCGGGGTGCTGTTGGAGATGGACAACATCGCCGCGATTCACGAAAACCCCGCGTTGCGATGGATGGACTCTTGTGCGGACCCCGGTCACCCCATGATCGAGCGACTGTGGGGAGAACGTCGTGCGATTGAGTCGTTATGGATCAGTACAGGTAAGCGGTTTGGTAATTTCGCCGTATCGGCAGCCCAGCCGATGCGATGGTTACGAGAAACATTTGCCCGACGATAGGGCGCTTTCGGAGCAGGAGCTTGAGCGATGAGTACCACACTGAACTCGAATGTGGAAACGCTGTCCAACCCTTTGGAGTTGCCTGGGGAAGACATCTTTGGAGAACTGTTCAATCGGCGTCCGTTCAAGATTGGTCACAACCTGAACGGCCACCCGCTTCTGGAAATGCCCAGACTGATCGAATTATCGAAAAAGCTTCCCGAGTCGCAAATCGAATGCAAGCAGGGCCGGGTGAATGTAAACCTTGGAAACGAGAAGGCACCCGACAACGGGCTAACCCCTGAGGAAACCGTCAATCAAATCGACCACTGCAATTCGTGGCTTCTCTTGAAGAACGTGGAGGTAGTCGATGAGTACCGCGAACTGATTGACGCGTGCCTTGATCAGATCAGAGACATCACGCGGAATTGTGCCCCCGGCATGTATCTCCGTGAGGGGTTCATTATCGTCAGTTCTCCACGAACGGTGACTCCCTATCATCTCGACCCCGAGAACAACTTCCTGCTGCAGATCCGTGGCCCCAAATACGTGCACATGTGGGACCCAACCGATCGCGTGGTTGCCTCGGAAGAAGACGTAGAGAAACTGTTTTCCCGAGGGCAACGCACGTTGGAATTCAAGGACGCCTATGCGGCGCTGGAAGAGAAGTTTGAATTGTTACCCGGCGAGGGGCTTCACTTCCCGATCGCGGCGCCCCATTGGGTCGAAAATGGTCACGAAGTTTCCGTATCGCTCAGCATCACTTTCCGAACCGACTATTCGGCCCGTCGCGAGTCGCTTCATCGGCTGAACCACAAGCTGCGGGACTGGGGAATTACTCCCAAGCCATTCGGAGAGTCACTCTTCCGGGACAGGCTGAAGTACTCCATGGTGCGTTGCGCTCGGGGAGTGAAAAAGCTGACCGGCAAGGGTAGTCAAATCCGTCCACCCTACGGGCCCGCTTAATTACCAATGGCTGTAGCCGAATGGTCTCGCAACCGAAGGGCCTGAACCCAAGTAGCCGCCAGGAGCGTGAGTGATGTCGACCGTAACTGCCGAGCGATCCCTCACCTCGGGAACCATTTCCCGAGGATGGTTGCGCAGCGCGACGTTCGACCTGAACCTGATCGTGGTCGTGTCGGTCGTGGCGTTGCTTTCGGGAGTGGTCACCGTCATCGAACCCAGCCTCTTCGCCTGGGTTCTCTTTCTCGACGTGTGGCTACTTGGCTACCATCACGTGGCCTCGACGTTTACGCGGCTGGCATTCGACGCCGAAAGCTTCAAGCAGCATCGGTTTCTGGTGGTGCAACTCCCCTTGATCGTTCTGGCGACCACGATGGTCGTGACGATGAGCGTAGGGTATTGGGTGCTGCCAACCGTGTACTTGTATTGGCAGTGGTTCCACTACACCCGGCAGAGTTACGGTATCGAACGGTGTTACCGTCGCAAGGCAGACGCCCATGCGATGATCGACGACTATGCCACAACGAGGGCACTATACCTTGTTCCCTTGTTTGGCATCTTCTACCGATCGTACCAGGCCCAACCCAATTTCTTGGGCATGGATGTGAAGTACATGCCGGTCGGAACGTGGGTGCTGGCCCTGGTGGGAGGCGTCGCCATCGTGGCTTTCGGATATTCACTTTTCCGACAGCTTCAGGCATGGTTGCATGGAAGGCTACCGCTGGCCCATACGATGTATGTTGCGTCTCACCACATCATCTTCGTCACCGGGTATGTGCTGATCGAAGACATCACCACCGGCTGGTTGGTGTTGAACGTCTGGCACAACGCGCAATACATCCTTTTCGTATGGTGGTTCAATAACAATCGATTCAGAGACGAGATAAAGCCCGAGCACAAGTTCCTCTCGACGCTCTGCCTCTCGAAGAACTTTCTGGTCTACATCGTGGTATGCCTTGCCATCTCGACGGTGGCGTACAGCTTGATGTACCGAGCGGCCGTCCCATTGACCTCGGCCACGGCGGTGCCTGTGGCGCTGGTGGTGCTGATGGTCACGAACTTCCATCACTACATCGTCGACGGGATCATCTGGAAGAAACGCCGTGCCCCGGCGCCGCAACCATCAACCGCTTAGTGCAGGCCGGGCCTCATGCATTCCCTTGCGCGACGGATAGTCGACTACTTGCGATTTGAACGGAATCCCGGCGGCATCGATGCCCTCGACGGATTGCGAGGCATTGCCATTCTGCTCGTGCTCTTCCGCCACGCCATTCGCCCGTTCTACGACCCGAACTCGGCAACCCTTCCCATTGGCGGCTGGGATCTAATGACCCCCATGGCCAACGGCTGGATGGGAGTCGACCTGTTCTTCGTGCTCAGTGGGTTCCTGGTCACCCATCACATCCTGCGTCGTTGGGGAAACCGCTTTCGCTGGGGCGATGTCAGCCAGTACTTCACGAAACGGGTGCTACGCATCGTGCCGGCGTATTACGCGTTCCTGTTCATCGTCGTTGCCGGTTTGATCCCACTCTACGACGTGCCACAGCAGAATCTCTCCCAGCAAACACTGCACCACGTGTTGTTCCTTCAAGACTATATCCCCAGCCACATCGTGGTTGCGTTCTGGTCACTGGGGGTGGAAGAGAAGTTTTACTTTCTCATTCCCCTTTTGATGGTGCCCCTGCTGCGCGTGCCTTCAACGCGTGCCCGCTTTCAGATCATCGGGCTTATGATCTGCATACCACTTGTGCTACGGATTGTGACCTACATGAGCCACGATCCGTTTGAGTCGTATGCTGAATTCTTCTGGACGCTGCGCAGCCCCTTTCATTTGGCCTGCGACGCACTGTTGATCGGAACCTTGTGCGCACTGATTTACCAGCATCGCCACGAGTATCCGCTGCTTGACGATCCTCGTTTCAGCAAAGCGCTCTTCTGGGGCGGAACACTCTGGATTGGGTATCTACTATGCGCACGCCCGTTGACCAATGGCGTTGATTGGTTTCGAGCGACTTTGTTATTTCCGGCCCTGGGTGTTGGATTCGCCGCGATTCTACTAAGCTTGGTCCTGAAGCCGGGTGCCTACGCCGAACCGTTCAAGAACTCGGTGCTATTCTTCTTCTCAAAGATTTCGTACAGCCTGTATCTGGTGCACATGGTGTTCATCAACAGCGTGTATGTCTTGTTGACGCACGTCCCAGGTTTCGAGTCACTCAGCTCGGGCAGCCAATTCCTGATCTACATGCCGGTGTACACCTTGATCTCGATCGCCGCTGCATTGGTCCTGCATTACGCGGTCGAAAAGCCTTTCTTGCTGTTGAAGGACTACGACCGCAGGGAGGCCTGGCGCCCCAGCACGTTTCCAGCATTGGGTCACCAGACATCCGTCCGCTCCACGTAGGTGGCCGCGGCACGGAATGTCAGGGACCGCCTGGCGGAACCAGCGATGAACCCTGTGATAACCTTTGGGCTCTGTTCTGGGAGCAATCATGCCGGATTCAAGCATTGCCCCATAGCACGCAGATACCCCATATTCCGATTCTGCGAGGCAATTTGGGGTTGCATTGGAAATCTCTCGCCATTGTGACTTGTCGACTAAAACCCTATAATTTTCGGGTCACGACGTATCGTGACGAGCAGAGAGTTGATGCAGATTTGAGTGTCAAGCTGCCATTCTTCTCGTCACGCCGCATTTGTTGAGCTGTGCCCTTTTGTAAGTGCCTGTTTTCGTTTTTGTGGCTGTCTGCTGAATTGTGTTTTGGACCAACTTTTTTACCACGCACATTTGACGGGAAAAGCGGTCGGTCCGATTGTTGAAGGTTTGATTTGAGGAGGGCAGCAATGCCACAGGGTACGATCAAGAAGCTCGTAACGGACAAGGGTTTTGGCTTCATCGAGGGTGAAAAGAGCGAACTGTTCTTCCACCACTCCGAGGTTCAAGGCGTTACCTTCGAAGAGCTTCGCGAAGGCCAAACCGTTGAGTTTGAAGTCGGCCAAGGCCCCAAGGGTCCCCGCGCGAACTCGGTGAAGCTCGTCGGCTAAGCGGTACTCGGGCTCCAGCCTGACCTTGCCGCGCAAAAACAAATCCATCCAAAAACGCCTCCGGTTCATCGAATCGGGGGCGTTTTTGTTTGGTTTACGCGGCGACTAGTATCTACGAGAACATCGACACCGAAATTCCTCGACCGCCGCGGCATCAGTCCATGTCTCTAATGCCAGCACACGCGACCCAGAGCCAATCCGGAGTTCCGAAGTCCGCTTCGAGTCTGGTTGAGCTACTGACCTGCATCGCCATCTTGCTCTTCTCGGTGCTGCTTGTTTTTTCACCCGTCTTCCAACACCGCTTCTTATCGTGGGACGACAACGTCAATGTCTACGAGAATCCACTCCTCCAGCCGTTCGATGGTGAAAATCTCAGGCGAATTTGGAGTGAACCATACCAGGCACTCTATATTCCCGTTACCTATACCTTCTTGGCCGGTGAAGCGCAGATCGCGAAACGGGAGAACGGGGAACTTGCCCCTTGGGTCTTTCACACCGGGAACTTGTTGCTGCACATAGCGAATGCCCTGTTGGTCTTTGCAGTACTGCGACTTCTATTCCAGAACAATCGCGCCTCGTGTGTGGGTGCAATGCTCTTCGCCCTGCATCCTCTGCAAGCCGAAACCGTGAGTTGGGTAACGGAAACACGCGGACTGCTGGCCGCTTTTTTTGGCATCATCGCGCTTTGGCAGTTCCTTGTATGCGCACGCAACTCCATCCTTTCGCCGCAGCCTGTGAAGTGGTTCAAATCGCGGTGGCTCCACTATGCCGTAGGAACGCTCGCTCTGTTGCTCGCGCTATTGTCAAAACCCTCTGCCATGGCCGTTGTTCTGATGGCATTCGTGCTGGACGTAGGATTTCTTCGGCGACCCGCGGCTCGATCTATGCGATCCATATCACCATGGCTCATGGTCGTTGTGGTATTCGTCATCCTGACCAAGTCGCAACAACCCGACACCGCGTTGAACTTCTTTCGCGACTTGTGGGCTCGCCCGTTGGTCGCTGCCGACGCGTTGGCGTTCTATCTATACAAACTGATGCTGCCGCTAGGGCTCGCCCCAGAGTACGGTCGATCTCCCGATTTCATCCTGAGTACCGGGTGGCTGTACTGGAGTTGGCTGTTTCCCGTCGCGATCGCCATAGGATGCTGGTTGCTACCAGCTCGGCGAACGCTGTTCGTTGCGCTGCTGTTGTTCGTGGTTGCCCTGCTGCCGGTGTTGGGGCTTATCCCGTTTGGATATCAAGCTCGTTCCACCGTAGCCGATCGGTATGCTTACCTCGCCCTAATCGGGCCGGCCTTTGCACTAACTGCCGCATACGTCCGGTGGCCACAACCCATCACGACGATTGCATGTTCCGTGATTCTCGTGATCCTCGGCTGGCTCACTCACGAACAAGTCAAGCTGTGGCTCAATGACTCCACGTTGTTCACGCACAACCTAACGATTAATCCACGTAGCGTTCCCAGTCATACGATCCTTGGCAACTACCACGCGAGTCGAGGCGAACACGAGTTGGCGATCGAACATTACCGCGAGGCGGCCAAACACAACCGGCAACCACGCGATTCCTGGAACAACGTGGGGGACGCTACACGTCAGCTTGCCTGGCAACGCCAAGCCGAAGGCCGCACGGCAGAGTCGCAGCAACTGCTCCAACAGGCGCTGACCGCGTATCAAGAAGCTCTCGCCGCAGACACCGACTACGCTAGAACCCACGATAATTTCGGCCAGACTCTATGCGAATTGGGTCGGGAAGAACTTGGAATCGATCACTATCGACGAGCACTCGAGATCGATCCTACCTTCGTCGTGGCCCACCACAACCTGGCACTTGCCTTATTGTCTCAAGGACAATTCCCCGAAAGCATCGCCCACGTTCGGGAAGCGATCCGACTCCGATCAGAATCCGGCGAAAAACCCCAAGCAACCTCGTACGTCGTGCTCGGCATCGCCCTCATCAAGAACAAGCAATACCAGGAAGCCGTCGAAGCCTACCGGCAAGCACTCGCCATCGACCCCGCCTCGACCGACATCCAACAACGCCTCGATTCGCTGCTACGTCAACTGAACCCGTGACCACGGTGCCACAAAACGTATGCAGCGCGATTGCCCAATGGCGGCTATGGAACACAACAATTGAAACTAAGTAGCTAAGGGCACAAGAAAAGTTGTGCCTCGCCCTCCTTTTCCAAGGACTCGTCAAGTGGACGACTAAACGCTGCTCGTCCTAAATCGCCAAAGTCGGTGGACTGCAAAGAGACCAATAAAAGCCACGGCCAAGAGGGTTAACGTAAAGCTTGAAGGTTCCGGCACGACGACGATTCCCTGTGCTTCGATGAAGCCACTGAGTTTGACCTCAGCATCGAGGTCGACGAGGTTGACCCCGAGTTCACCAACGGCGAATAGCGGAAACCCGATAGTGGTCAGATACTCGAGAGGATTTCCAGTTGGAGATAGATGAACTGTGCCAGGCCCCGTTATTACAGTTTCGCTCCTGAACTCGTCGTTTCCTAAATCCGAAGCTGGAATGTCGCCCACATCAAACATCACCGCATCTTCACCAATGAGCGTGCTAATCGGACCTTCGAATTCGAGTTCGCCTTCGCCTGAGTATGTGGCAAATATTCCTCCGAGAAGGAATTCGCCGTTTTCGTCTACCGATACTCTGTGTTGGCCCAGAACATCTGACTCCGCATGAAATAAATTGATCAGTGAGTTTTGAAATGAAGCGGTCGCAGACCCTAGCGAGCCAAGTTGAAGCACCCCGCTGACCTCAGGTTCCATGGCAAGTTGTGACACATTGATGTGCAAGTTGCTGACCTCGCCATTCACAAAGTCAAAATCAATGTTCAAGTTTCCGTCCAGCAAAGATGCGATATTGCTGTTAAGTGACTGGCCAGAGAGCACTACATCTACTTCCAGATTGCTCGCTGAAGTCAGCTCTAAACTTGTCGAAATCGAAGAACGCGCAGTCGCAGGTTCGTCGACCGCGACGAACCTAAACTCGTCGAGCAAGGAATCGCGCCGAGAAAAGGGGTCTGGGACTTCATCGCTGCCAAGCACGACTAGCTCGTAGCTTTCACTCTCGGCAATAAACACGTCACTAGAGCGAGCCGCGAGGACTTGCGAGTTGGATAACTCCAGTGGCGCGATGGTGTGGATCGTGCCACCGCCGGGCTCATGGAGTTGAACCGCGACCGCGCTTCCACCGCTCGCATAGCCAAAGCCATAACCCTGAAACCAATCGAGACGATAAGCTTGACCCACCGTAAAACCAGTGACGGTCTGTTGGATTTGCGTCGCCCCCGCCAACTGCGCTACTTGATCGCCCGTCGGTTGGTCCGTTGGCGGATCGGAGTAAGAGCGTATCCTGGCATTGAATCCAAACTCCCAACCTGCGTCTGTCGGAGAATAGACCAGAGTATCCGGCAATAGATCGGGCGTTTCGAAACTGGCGTTGGCAATCGTTTGCCCGACAGCCCACTGGCATGGATGAGCGGAAAATACTATTGCAAGGCATGCCGCAGAGAAAATCCTGCGCGCCAGAGAAATGCGATGTGAATTGAGGTCGATGCCTGCCGCAGTGCGATTCATTAGCCTGCCCCTGTCTCTATTCAAGCATGTTGATGAAGCTGCAAGTAAGAACGAGATTTTCCCACGAAACTCTCGCGGAATCAATTGGAGGCTGTACGTTCTTGCGCGATCACCTTGCATTTGGACTCTAGCGCAGCGTGCATGCGATATTGCCTCATCCCTGCATAAACGAACTGTGGGCAGAAACACCCCAAATGGGCCCGGAGGGACTCGACACACGGCCAGGGAACCAAGAGGAGCCTACCGGCAAGCACTCGCCATCGACCCCACCTCGACCGACATCCAACAACGCATCGATTCGCTGCTGCGTCAATTGAACCCGTGAATTCATAGTGCTTTTTATCCATTGAAGCCGGGAAACCCCAAGACAGCAGTGCTGTCAGTCTGAGAGTCAACTTGACGTTGCCGCCATTTTTGAGCTACAGAAACCGCATGTTGTCGCGGTCACTTCCGGCCCGTGCTCGAATTCAGGTTCGCAACAAGACAGCCCAGCATGCGAGTCCATCCTCCGAGTATTCATGTGTCTGACACTGAAGCTCGGTTGTCCGCCACCGTCGAAAGTGAATTCCAGGCTTTCGAACCCTTTCAACTCACCATCTCAGTGCCACGACAGTATGTCGGTTGGCTCGATCCATCCGGCAACGCCTTTTTGCCAACGTTGCTACTGCTGGCAGGCGTACTGGACGAATCACTGAACATTGAAGCCCCCGTATCGCCTCGCTCGCTGGCAGGCTCTCACGCCGCGAACGACCTGTACCAACAATGGTGGGGCGTTTCGAAAGTAGACATCCAGGCTGCAGGACATAACCAAGCGAACGGCTTAACTTCCGGAAGCACGGCCCTCTTTTTCACGCGGGGCGTCGATTCCTGGTATTCCGCGCTGCGAGCTCAGCGGGGAATGGTACTTCCCAGTGTGTCACATCTGATTTACGTCGCAGATTTGGATCGTCAATATTCTCCCCAGAATCGACAGCGTGCGATTGCTGCAACCCGTGAAGCAGCCGGCAAGCTTGGAATACACCTGATCCCTGTTTCACACAATGGCCGCGAACTGCTTGACCGCTTCGTCAATTGGGAACGCTCACATGGCGCTGTGTTGGCAGGCATCGGGCTTGCCCTGGGCCAGGGCTTGCGAGGGCTGGTTATTGCCTCGAGTTACGATCACAAAAGACTGATCCCATGGGGAAGTCACCCTAGTCTCGATCCGCTGTGGTCTACAGAACACACTCAGATATTCATTGACGGCGTCGATTGCTCCAGAACCAACAAGGTTCGATTGATCGCCTCATCAGCAGTAGCACGAACGCGACTCAAAGTCTGTTGGCATGCCGACACCGTCACAAACTGTGGTGTTTGCGAGAAGTGCATGCGGACACAAATCGCGATCAAGCATTGGAACGTGAAGATTCCACAGGAGATCTTCGAACAAAGTGCTAAGCTCACGGACCTTACTGAGATTGACCTAAAGCCTGAGCGACTTGTGTACTGGGAGGAGTTGCTTGAAGAGACAGGGGACTCCGAACACCTTAGCGACTGGCACGACGCCATACGCGCGCGCTTGAGCCCGGCTTCATCCGTCAGACCGCGTGTAGAGGTACCTGCCGAAACGGCAGTCGGTTTGCTGCCACGTTCGCTACAGACATTCTTCGCTGACCTACCGCAGGAAATTCAAGAAGATCTCCCGTCAGAACCAACACTCGAAGTCACCTGGGGCGAACCCACGAGTGGCCGGATTCCCTTGCCGCTTCGCCCGGCTTCATCGCATGCAATGAATGTTCTGAACATGTGTCGCAACAACGAGCGGCGCCCCATCGCATGGTGCATCATCGACCACCCGACGCTGGAAAACGTCGCCCTCGTTCGGTGGTTGTGCAATAGCTGGGGCAATGGAATCACGTCATATCATGAAGACCGAACGATCGGAGGCGATCACGGCACACCCTGGGAAGTAGCCGAAACGATTCAACTACAAAGCCGAATGCGTTGTTGGTGGAGCGAAATACCGTATCTGGATCCTTTTCGAGTACTTGCCGCGGTCGAATACGGCTGCCTGCCTCAGGTATTCGTTTCGCCAGAAGTTTTTGATGTACTGAAGGGCCAATTGCCTTATGGACTTGAAGCATTCGTAAGAGCAACTGATTGCAATACGCCTATCGAAATGCCTGACCAGACGGAGATCGAGGAACGTCTCGATCAAGGGCTGTCCGTGTTACTCAAGGGATCTTTTGAGCGAGACTGGCACCATGCGTGTGCCTTGTTGGGGGCCAACGAATGAACCATTCGCTGCGAGAAAACCTTCATTACTGGTGGAAACTTCTCCGAAAGCTGCCAACCATTCCTAACCGGATTCGCAGCGAGTTGGCCAACCTGCGGATGCTTCAGAATGAAACAAGCCGTTTGAGTCGGGTTGCCGAAGAAACGTGGTTGCAAGTTTCGAGTTCCGACGAAGCGCTCTCACATTCTGCCAAGAATCACCTTCAGGTTACGAAACAACTTGAACAAGTTGCGGCGCAGCTTCAAGAACACGCGCTGATCCTTGAGACCGCCATACGTGCTCCGCAACAAGCCCAGGCCGAAAGCCAACTGTTATCAAAGCTTACCGTACAAGGAGCACGTTCGCCCGGGCTCAGCGTGCTGATCCCTTGCTGGAACCATGGCGGCCTACTGAAGCAATCGATCGAGAGCGCAGTCGAAGTAATATCCGAGTTAGAGTGCCCCGGCGAGATCATCGTGCTGGACGATGCCTCTCGCGATGAAAGCCGTTCGATTGCCCGAGCCTGTGCAGGCGTCGATTCTCGTGTGAGACTCATCGAATCCGGACGCAATCTCGGTCTGGCTCGTGGACGCAATACTCTCCTTGGTCAGAGCAAGTATCACCACGCTTTGATGCTGGATGCGGATAACCGGCTACTCTCAAAGGGCGTGAACGCACTCTATCATTCGGCATGCCAAACCAAGGCGACGCTCACATACGGAACCATTGTCATGGTCGATGAGGGTGAACATGTGGTCGGCCTCATGAGCCATCGTCACGTCACGCCGGAAGCCTACAGGCAGAACTGGGTAGACGCCATGGCCATCGTTCGCACGGAACGACTGATCGACCTTGGTGGCTATGAATCCGACATTCTCGGCGCAATTTGCGACTGGGAACTTCTTCTTCGGTTGATGCGACTACAAGAGCCAATCGTTCACGTTCCGACTCCGGTAGGGATCTATCGCAGGTCACCGCTATCGATGTTGCACGATGCCGTCGACCATCTTCGCATTCGACGGCTTCGTAGGATGTACGCGATCGATGGGCCTCCTCGAGCAGAAGACATTCGGGCCGCGGTACACCATCCCACACTGGGATACCTGAGGCGTCGCGACGCGACAATCGCAGAAGCTAGACCAATCACACGATCGGCGAGTAACACCAATAGACCTCGCTTTCTCGTCATCTCTTCTGGCGGGGTTCGCAACCATGGCGATGATGCCATTTTGCTAGCCACACTCCAGCGGTTAGAGCGAATCCGTCCCGATGCTGAGACTATCGTGGTCTCTGATGGCTCAGACACTCCTCCGTTGGGCCGTCAGGCATGGTGGGCTGGCACTTGCCAGGAAATCTGTAAGTCGCTTGAACCAGAAGCGATTCAGCACGGTTGCAAAGGTTATCCTCAACTCGCGGTTGAGTTGCCCAACGATGTTGGTGCCTCGACCAGTGCAGCCTCATGCCCGATTGATTTTCCTTCAATCGACGCCGTTATATTCAGTGGAGGGGGCAACCTGGCAACCTACTGGCCACAGATCGTGGCCTGGCGAGCGGCGCTGGCAGCCACGGCGCGGTCCATGAATATCCCCTACATCTTCACTGGCCAAGGAGTAGGCCCATTCGATGAAGCCATTCTGACTCACGTGAAGTTCTTGGCGGAAACTTCTGAGAACTTTGTAACCCGCGATCCACTTTCGGGTGAGTTACTAAAAACTGTCTGTGCTCCGTCAACAAGAATCGAGACATGTGGAGACGACGCTTTGGGGATCGATTGCGAAGAATCATCTGCATTGCGGCAATGGCTGTCCGAGATCGGCATTCCAGATAGATTACCGCTACTGGGGTTTCATGTTCGGTTGGCAAACTACACCGGATTCGATCACAACACGCAGATTCGTCTCGCCAAGCAAGTCGATGAGTTGGCTGCATTGTTGGGCTATTCCGTCCTGTGTCTGCCTATCAACAGCCAGCCGGCGGCGCCCGAAGTCGAATTGTTAACGTCCCTCCGAGCAGCTTGCCAATCCAATGCCACCTGGTACGTGGCAGACGCCAGCGATCAGCCTCATCGTGTCGCAGGCCTCGTTAAACTTTGCGCGTCAGTCGTCTCGCAGAGTTTTCACGTCGCCCTTCACGCCCTGGAAAGTGCCATCCCCACATTGATGCTAGCCGGAACCGAGTACTACCAACGTAAAGGACGAGGGCTTGAGCGGAGCTTTGGAACCCCCTGTCCCATCACCATTCCCCCGGACTGTAACGCCGCAACCATGCGAGATCGCATCATCCGGTTAAGAAGCGAAACATGGAAATCCAAGCCAACACCCGAGGCGATCGACAATCTCCTCGATCAAGCTTTACCGCACGGCCTGAAATCCCAACCCACCGAAGCTCCACAGCCCATTTCAGCGTAGGTAGCGACCAGTTAAGCGTCATCCGAAGTGGCATGGCAACCCAATCACGCTCGCTAGCACCACCTAAAATAGGCCCGGCAGGACTCGAACCTGCGACCAAGGGATTATGAGGACCAAGCCGGGCAAGTCTAAGTTGAACACTGATACCCTACTACGGTCACAATCAGTCGCGGTGGTACACGAATTGGTACAAATGCTTGTGGATTCCAGCGGCGAACCGTCAGTGGCCCCTGTCATATCTTCGTGGCCTACCCTTCCGAGGTCAGTCAAGTGTGCAATTCTGAATATGGTTTCGGAATTCGCCTGTAGTAGATGAGAGTAGTTGGGCCGGCTGTGCTTATGCTACTATGCGGATTGAGGCGATTCATGTGGTTTTGCCTCGAGTGTAGATTTTGAGTGGTAGCATTGGACGAAAGTGGGCAGCTGATCTGATTATGGAGAAGTCCTCGGGCCGCACACGTTTTGTTCTCTGGAATGTAAACCGGAGTGATCGGACAGATCTTGTTTGCCAACTTGCCTCGTCAGCAGAGGCGGATGTCGTGGTGTTGATTGAAGCGGAGGTACCCAACAAAGACACGCTTAGTGCTTTGAAGGCAGAGGTGTCGGCGGACTTTTACGTGCCTACCACGGGGACAGATAGGTTCCAGTGCTTTAGCAGGCAGAGAGAACTGGATTTGTCCGAGGTTCATCTGGGAGCCCGTACAAGCATACGCAGGCTAGTGTTGGGCACACATACTGGGCTGCTCGTGCTGGTACATGGTGTAGATCCTCGCAATAACGACCCTGATACGCGGCAGTCGTTCGCACAGACTGTCGCAACCGAAGTTCGTCATGCTACAGGGCTGCAATCGACAAACCGAGTCATGATGCTAGGCGATTTCAATATAAACCCGTACGATCCGGGGATGAATCAGGCGCCCGCCTTTAATGCGATGATGACGAAGACGTGTGTCGCGCCAGGCGTTCGGACGCATCTCAAAGAGGAATATGACCTCTACTACAATCCAATGTGGAGCCTATTCGGCGATGGGAGCACCGGGCCAGCGGGGACAGTTTACGATACTAGCAACCAAGGTCCTTACGGGTGGAGCATGTTTGATCAGGTGGTAATTAGTCACTCGCTTGTGCATTGCTTCCACAGCGTCGAAATATTGACTCAGGCGGGAGAATACTCGTTGGCGGACAAGAAAGGCAGGCCGAGTCGGCGTAGGGCGTCGGATCACTTTCCGATACTGGTAGAAATGTCTGGAGGGGGCGATGAGTGAGTTTTGGCCAGAAGGCATAGATGTTGATGATTTGCGGTCACCACGTGATATTCTCGATAGTGCGAAGACTCAGTGGACGGCAGAGAGCGGTGGAGTATTTACACTGGTGTTGCAGGACGCGAAGAGCACTAACGGAAACAATATGGTGCTCGTACACGCGAAGCACCAGCCAAGTAACCGTTCTGCAGAATTATTTACTGTGGTCCATCGGCCTAGGGAGCCATATCCTGTCACAATTCAACCAAAGGATGAAGACCTGCCGAATTTCCTGAAGAAGAAGTATCGTAGTTTTGGTCTTGCAGATGTCGGTAGTTTGGCGACTCCCCTTGGAGGAGAAATCCACAATGAGTGGGTTGCAGAGTCGCCAAAAGAGTTTAGTGCTAAATTGATGGAGGCCTTCAATTTAGTGGCAGTGAAGGCCACAATGTGGAATCTGGCTGCGGGCACAGGACCGGGAGATGAGGATAGTGGGCAGTCTGTCAGGGCGGAAACAACCGGCGAGGATTAAATCCTGTCGCGAAACATAGAGTCTGTTGATGTCGGGACCGTGCTTGGTGTGCGGTGAAGACGCGCAAGGATGGGGCAGCGTTGATCCCTGGGCAGAGAGGAGGGACCTGATAATGTCCGATGGTGACGAATCAAGGCAAATTGATCTTCTGGGATTGGGCCCGTTCAGCCGGAAGGCGGCGGAAGTGTTAGGGTTGCTTATTGAGCCTGCGGCAACGGAAATAGGCGAGCATCTCGGGGACTACGTGCGCGAGTGGCGTGAGCGTCGGCTGAAGAATCTGCGTGAGATTGCTGCCAGAGCAAGGGCCAAACTGGGGGACAAACCAGGTGCGTCGGTCCATCCGCGTATAGTGGAAACCGTGATTGCACATGGCGGCATGGTGGATGACGCAGTGCTCCAAGACATGTGGGCAGGTCTCTTAGCTGCCTCATGTCAGGACGATGTTCCGGATGATGGGAACATCATTTACTTTAAGATCCTTGAGCAACTGTCGCCATCGGAGGCTAGGTTGCTTAATTGGCTATGCGAGAATGCGGAGAAGCGGCAGCTGAAGAGCGGACTCCCGGCGGGCAGAGTTACTTTGCCGGAAGAAGAAGAGCTTATTAGAATCACAGAGGTTTCAGATCTCGAGCGTTTAGACGCTGAGCTGTCCCATATGCACAGTCTGGTTCTCTTTACTGACAGTGCTGCCATGAGTAGCCGCGACATGCGATTAGGCCGTGCGGGTAGTGGAGAGGTACGGCCAACTGGTATGGCATTTCAACTATGTTTGAAGTGCCGAGGGGCTAGTATGGGCGGCGCCGCGAAAGTCTCGGATCAAGCGGGCTAGACGGCTACGAGTTCGGGGGGATCTCACGGTGGTCCTCGGACAATTCGCCGAATCAAAGTAATTCGGTCGCAGCAACCAGAGCACCATCGCGGTAGCAATGCTGGAGTCGCGGGCCCTTGTGTTCATCACTCAAGTGTGAGTGATTCATGGTCGATAGTTAGGGTATTCAATGCAAGGCTGCGCCGCCAGTACTCGTTTGTTAGCGTCGAGAGAGGAATAGCATGAAAAAAGATAGTGCAGGAGCCCTAGCAAATGTGCGGTTGCAGATACCTCTTCGAGAAGAGCTCGCCCAAGAAGTGGCTTATCTAGCAGCTCGTATGGACAGGAGCCAAGCCTGGATGGCTGCAAGGTTATTGGAAGAGGCGATTGCAGATCAGAATGCACTGCTAGGATGGCTCGAAAGGTTTGTCGTGCGGGCTGTTGGGAAATCGGTGCGGTTGTTCTCAGAGTCAAATGGTGTTTCAGAGGAGCGGTTGAAGGTTATTCGGCTTCAGGTCCCAGTTGGGCGAGGAGTAGCGGAACAAGTCGCAGCCGTGGGTGTTCGGCTAAATCATACTCAGGTTCAGATGGCGGCACTCCTGCTCGAGTGGGCGGTTAGAGATCATGGGTGGTTGATCGAGGTCGTAACAACAAAATGGGGAAAAGCAGTTTTATCGGCCTTGTATTCCAAGCATCAAATAGATGGGGGGGCAGAATTCCGGGACAAGGCGGATGGTTCGAACAAGTCCGGTGCCGCCTGAGCCAGGACCGAAGCGAGATCTGACTCACAGAGAAGAGGGAAGGAGGGTCCAGGGAACCTGGGGACGCTGGTTCCCTGGTCGGCCGTAGTAGGTGTTCTATGGGTCTAGCAAACGTAGGCTAGGCCGAAACAAGGATGGTTTTAACTCAAGGGGTGGGCAGGCATGGAAGGCCATGAGTCGAATGCGGGATGGAATGAGGGGAGCAATTCCCCGGAAGCCGATCAGGATCTGCCGAGCATCGGAGCGCAGCGCCACTCAGCGAGCACCGAAGCGCAGGCGGCACATGGGGCGGCCTCGGCGAGTGGGGGCCATCTAGAAAACGTTTCGGCTAAGCAGCCGGCGTGTGCGGAGAGCGACATCTCTTTTGATCCCGCATCATTCTGCCCAGAGGGTGATTCAAGTAACACACCCTCTCCAAAAACCACAACAGGTGGTGAGGACTGGTTAAGCCTGTCGTTGTATGTGGATCATGGTGACTTCAAAAGTTTGAGTAGTACGTTGGATGTAGCGCAGCAGTGTGCGTTGCTGGGAGATCAGGGAGGCGACGAAGTTGTGTTTGGAGACACAAGGTTCATCGTTAAGTCCCATGGGGTAAGGCGGGGTTCTCGGGCCAAAGGTGCCTGGATGCGATGGGTGCTGCAGAGTGAAGATCGGTCACGATTGCTGGTTGGGGACCGTGAAGAGGCACATAAGACGCAACCAAACATGACTCTTGAAGTGTCTTCTGACACGCTTATGAAGTTCGGGATCGATGTGGTGGTCGGGAGGTTGCGGTACTGGCTGGACGGGATGGGAGCTACGCTGGTACGTAACAAGGTGTCTCGCGTGGATGCTTGTGTTGATTTGCCAAATATCCCCGTTTCAGTCTTCGTCAAACCGTTTCTCGCTGGACAATTCGTTGCGAGAGCACGTAAGCGATCTGACTATTTCCAAGGAATGCAAGGTAGTACCCACTATGAAGGGGAGGAATCAACCGGTTTTGCAATCGGTAAGTCGCCACTGATGCTGCGGGTGTACGACAAGCTTAAGGAATGCCGCAGTAAGCCGGAGAAGTTATTGCTCCTCAAGAAGCGGCGGTGGGGCGGTCTGCCCGATTGTGCGACGCGAGTTGAGTTTGAGATTGGTCGGGCTCAGCTCAAGAAGCATGGCGTCGATTCGTTGGAAGATTGGCTCGAAAAACGAGCTGCAATCTGTGAAAAGCTTAGCTCCAAATGGTTCCGTCTGACGGAGGGTCCTGTTGATAGGAAGCACGCGGATCGAGCCGGCACATTACCGGATTGGGAAGCTGTCCGAGGAGCATTTGCCGGCTGGTGTGGGCTGGTCGGGGATGTCGAATTGATACCCATCGAGTCAGAGCAGATGGATGTGAGTCGATACTGGAAATCTGCCGTGGGCTTAATCAAGAGCGGGCTCGCTCTTGCGGGTAAGAATATCGTCGATGAACGGCACTTTTTCCGTGAACTGCGTGCTGGGGTGCTAGACGCGATTGGTGATCGGGATATTGCCGAAGAAATCCGTCGCAAGCGTCTTGAGCAGGGAATGTAACCAGGGGAGGAGAGCAGATATGGGGGGGAAGTCAAATAAAGCAAGCGATCGTAGTCCATTGCTGCTGACTGCCGACGGGGTGGCTCGTGTACTGGCAATTTCTAAGCGGAGCCTCTGGCGTCTCCTGAGTGCCGGGCGCATCATACGTCCAATCAAATTGGGTGGCAGCGTGCGATGGCGAGAGGAGGAGTTGCGGGAGTGGATCGCCCGCGGCTGCCCCGCGGTCTCCGATGATGGAGGGTGTTAGCGATGGCCAGTGTCTTTAAACGAGTGAGGAAAGGGCGAGATCCCAAATCCGGTCGCGTCGTGCAGCGTAAGTCTCGCAAGTGGTACGCCCAGTATCGCGACGCACAAGGCCGTATTCGGCGAGTTGTCGCATTCACCGATAAAAGTGCTTCACTGGATTGGGCGAACCGATTGGAGCGCGAGGCTGTACTCGAAGCTAAAGGATTGGTGAGCCGGGTAGATCGGCACAGGTCTACTAGCGTCGGTGAGCATGTTGAATGCTACGAGCGATTTCTGCTCGCAAAGGGGAATACGCTTGCTCACGTTAAAAAGACAAGACAGCGGATTGATTCAGTTCTAGCCGGTGCCCAGGTAAAACGACTTGACGACATTACGGCAAGTTCCGTGATGGAATACTTGGCGATGCGACGTACTGAGGCAAGCGGATTTGGTGTTGCTACAAGTAATCACTATCTGACATCCATCAAAGGATTCTGTAATTGGCTGGTTGATGATGGCCGGCTGGAAGCAAGCCCACTTATGTCATTGAAGCGGCTCAATCCGGCGTGCGACGTTCGGCGGCAACGTAGGACGCTATCTCTTGAAGAGTTAAAGTCACTGTTCAGGGTATCGCATCGAGGGGGAGAAAGTCACGGACTAAGCGGTCGAGATCGAGCCATCCTGTACTTGGTGGCAGTTTCCAGCGGGCTAAGAGCAAAGGAGCTGGCCAGCTTGACATTAGGGAGTCTCAGATTTGAGGGCGATTCTTGTGTGATAACGCTGGATGCTGCGTACTCAAAGCGGCGACGAAAGGACGCGCAGCCGTTGGCTCCGCACGTGTGCCACGAGGTGCGCAGGTGGATCGATGCACGGAGCCTTGCCGCTGTGGACAAGCTTTGGCCTGGCACGTGGAATGAACGCGCAGCTGAGATGCTGCGGGGCGATCTGGAGGCGGCTGGAATTGCCTACAAGGACGATGCGGGTCAGGTCTACGACTTCCATTCTCTACGGCATCAGTTCATTACGGAGCTAGTGCGAAGCGGAGCCAGTCCAAAGGCTGTGCAGGAGTTGGCTCGCCATTCAACGATTACACTTTCGTTGGATCGATACACGCATTCAGATAGAGCGGAATTAACTGAGGCCGTGGGTAAGATGCGGCCAGTATCAGAGGAGGGGCGCCGGTACACTGATTGGTGCACAACAACTGGCGTTCCTAGGCCAGAGGCGGCATCGAATGGCACCGACCTGCAATCGGAGCATGAACCTGTTGCGTCGTCCCAAGTTGTTGTTGTGACATCGTTTGAGGATGATGTGGCATCGGATGACGCAAATAGGCCCGGCAGGACTCGAACCTGCGACCAAGGGATTATGAGTCCCCTGCTCTAACCAACTGAGCTACGGGCCCGTGGGATGGTGGGTCTAGTTTACGGGTTGGGGTCGAACTCGACTAGCAGGGGCATTTGCGACGCGGCAGTCGAGGCATCGTCACGCAATAGTGAGAGCTTTTCGAATCGACGCGCGAGGCAGGGACTGAGCGAACAAGACGCCGGCTGCCATCGTTTGCCACTAGCCACGGCGGTGACGACGGGTGAACGCGACGGTGGCTATTCCCATAAGAGCCATGACAAGGCTTGAGGGTTCGGGCACGACGAAGATTCCTTGGGCTTGGGCGAACCCGCTGAACTTGATCTCCAGACCAATGCCTGAGTCGAGGGCGGTGATGGCGAGGACCGGGATGTCGATGGTGATCTCGTACTCGTTCAGGTTGTCTGTGGGCACGAGGGCAATCGTACCCGGGTCCGCGAAGATCGTTTCGCCCTGAGCGAACGTGATTCCTAAGTCGGCGGGCGGAATCGTGCTCAGGTCGACCTCCAACAAGTCGACACCAAAGAGGTCGCTGATGGGGCCATCCAATTCCACGCTGGCATCTCCGCCGAGTCCGACAAACGCGCTACCCAGCAAGAACTCGCCGTTCGAGTCGACGGCCACCTTGTGTTTGCCAAAGGGGTCTCCAAAGAAATCGGTATCAGTGTGGAACAAGATCGCCTTGCTGTCGGCAATCGTCACGTCGGCGGTTCCCAGCGGCCCCCCATCGATGAACGTGGTAAGCAGCGGGTCGAACGAAAGTTCCGAGGCGTTGAATCGCAAGTTCGCCACGTCGGTCCCGTTTACAAGGTCGAACTCCAAATCGATGGACCCGACCATTGCGGAGTTGATCGTGCTGCCCAGCGAAACTCCACCCAACAAGGCGTCGAGTTCGACTTCACTGGCCGAAGTTAGCGCCAATGTGGCGGAGTGCGTTGTCCGAACGGTGGCCGGTTCACTAACGGGTACAAAGGAAAATTGGTCGACCAATGAATTGCGAAACCTATAACCGAAAGGAACTTGATCGCTGCTTTGGACGATCAGTTCATAGCTTTCGCTCGTGGCAACGAACACGTCGCTGGACCGGGCTGCAAGTCTGGGAGAGTTGGCCAACTCCAGAGGAGCAATGGTCTGTGCGGGACCTCCCCCAGAAGGTTCCAACTGCACGGTGAGTGCGCTACCGCCGCTGGCCTCGGTGCCGCCATAGCCTTGAGCCCAATCGAGGCGATAAGCCTGACCGATGGTGAAACCGCTGATGGTCTGCTGCATCGAGGCGTCGGATTCCATGAAGCCGTAATGGTCTCCGTCAGGCGGCGGAGCGATCGGATGAAAGTCGTTGGACGCCGAGGGATCGTACCCAGCGATGCCACTGAACTCCTGGGAAGTCAGACCGGTGTTGAATTGCCAGCCCGCACCCGCGAGGGGACTCGCGAGTGCACCGGGAGATACCTCCGGAGTCTCGAAGCTGGGGTTCGCGATCGTCTGCCCGTGAGCCGAAACGGAATAGCTGCCGAAAACGAATATAAGAAACCCAAAAACTACTTGCTGCAGGGCAAGACGTAAGTTGGCACTTGCACGCCGGATCACTACGCAGAACTCGGGTTTCATAAGGGCTGCCCCGATGAGAATGGCTTAGGTAGAGCACCACTGCTCCATCGAAAACCATGCTCACACGCCCATGTTTCCCTGTCAAGCGAATGGAGACGCCTAGCTTACCCTCGAGCCGAAACTTCCACCACATCCCAGATATCTTCCCGTCACCAAGACTTGGGACTCGACAAATCTTGCTCAACCTGAGAATCAGGACGCCAGGGCCGTTGGGATTCTGGGTTATTCATCGTTCGATCACATGCTCTTAACAATTGATTCCTACCATGCTGTCGTTGATGTCAGGCAGGCTCTTTGGCCAGTTTTACGACAACATTGCGACGGACCCGCATGACGTTAAGGACGACACCGTCTCCGCTCTTAAACAGAAGGAAATCGCGTCATGTTGGTACTTTCGAGGAAGAAGAACGAAGCCATCCACGTAGGGAACGATGGAATCGTCATCACGGTGGTCGATATTCGCGGCCAGCAAGTGCGGCTGGGCATCGAGGCCCCGTCGGATGTGCCGATTCGCCGCAAAGAAATCATTCACCGCGACGTGCCAGAACATCTCCTGGTTAGCATCGAATCGCGCCGCGAGAATCGCCTTCGCAGCATGGCAACCAAGGCAACTTCTTAAGCCATTTAGCAAAACGCGGTCGTCCCACAACCGTTCGCCCCGCCTAAGCGCGGCACTACGCTTCGCTGCTGGTTTGTTCGGCTACTTCCGGTTCGGCAAAACGGTAACCGACGCCGCGCACCGTCTCGATCAACCCGGCGTAGTCTTTCAGCTTCGATCGTAGCGACCGAATGTGCACATCGATCGTCCGCTCCATGACCATACTGTCGTCGCCCAATACCGCGTCGATCAGATCAGAGCGAGTGAAGGCTCGCCCGGGCTGACGAACCAGAACATCCAGCAGACGAAATTCGCTGTGGGTCAGGTTCAGGTGTTCGTCGCCGGCCAAGGCCTTGTGTCGGCGGCGGTCGACCGTGACACCCTGCGAATTGATCGAGGCCTCTTCGTCTTGATGCGACTCGTGCCGACGGAATAGGGCAGCGACCCGTTCGAGCAGCACCTTCACACTGAAGGGTTTCGTGACGTAGTCGTCTGCACCCAGCGAGAAACCCAGGACCTGATCCGACTCTTCAGCTTTAGCGGTGAGCATCAAGATTAACGTATCGCGAGAATCCGATTGAGATCTCACACGACGGCATACCTCGGTACCGTCGACCAGCGGCAGCATGAGATCGAGCAGTATCAACTCGGGCCTCCACTCATCTACCAGTTGCAATCCCTGACGACCGTCTTTGGCCACCTGCACGTGGTAGCCGGCCTGGTTCAGGTTGTACTCCAGCACTTCGGCCAGTGCCTGGTCATCTTCAACAATCAATACTTTTTGTTTTGCCATCACGTCGGTTCCATTCCCATCATCATAGTTTCATCGTCACGGTGTCGGGCAATCTCACCCTCTACCAGGTAAATGACATCTTCTGCAATGTTCGTTGCATGGTCGGCCATCCGCTCGATATGACGGGATGCCGAAAAGTAGTGCAGGGCAGCCTCGATGGCGGTGGAGTCGGCTTGCATCACGCCCCGCAGGCGATCAATCACCAGACGGTTCGCGTCGTCCACTTCATCGTCCCTCAGACATACCTGCCGGGCAATATCGACGTCCAAATTTACAAAGGCGTCCAGCGCCATCCGCACCATGGCAATCGCGGTATCGGCCATGGTTCGCAGAATTTCCATCACGGGAATCCGGTCTAGCTGCGAGAGACTTTGCGCGCGTTCCGCGATATTCACCGCCAGATCGGCAATCCGTTCCAGGTCATTGTTGATCTTCAACACCGTCACCGTGCGCCGCAGGTCCGCGGCAACCGGCTGCTGTCGGGCCAAGATCTCTAGACATTGATTTTCGATCTGCACTTCTCTTTTGTTGACCTCTTCGTCGCCTTGTATCACCTCGGCCGCCAAATCGGGGTCCTGCTGCTGCAGTGCTCGATAGGCGTTGTCGATCATTTCCTCGACCATCGCCGACATCGCCAGAATTCCCTGTTGCAGCGTATCCAGGCCGTGTTTTATTTGCTTGCTCATCGGGCTTACCCAAATCGTCCTGTGATGTAGTCTTCCGTCTTGCGACGCTTGGGCACCGTGAAGATCTCGTTCGTCGGTCCACACTCGATCAGCTCGCCTTGGTAGAAGAACGCGGTCTGATCGGAGACACGCGCGGCCTGCTGCATGTTGTGCGTAACAATGACAATTGTGTATTGCTCACGAAGCTCGAAAATCAGATCCTCAATGCGCGATGTCGATGCCGGATCGAGCGCCGAGGCCGGCTCGTCCATCAGCAACACTTCAGGGTCGGTTGCCAACGCCCGAGCAATGCACAATCGTTGTTGCTGACCACCCGAGAGGTCTAGCGCCGACTTGTCGAGCCGGTCGTGAACCTCGCCCCACAGAGCGGCCCGTTTGAGTGATTGCTCGGCAATTTCATGGAGCCTGGCCAAATCGCGAACCCCCCCGACGCGCGGTCCATAGGCCACGTTCTCGAAGATCGATTTCGGGAACGGGTTCGATTTCTGAAACACCATTCCGACACGCTTTCGAAGTTCCACCACGTCGGTACGGCGGTCGTAGATTTCTTGGTCGTCCAATAGAACCTTTCCCTCGACCGAGGCCGACTCGACCATGTCGTTCATTCGGTTCAGCGAGCGAAGGAACGTCGATTTGCCGCAGCCCGAGGGACCAATCAACGCGGTAACACACTGGCGTGGGACCGACATCGAAACATCGCGCACCGCGACTGTCTCGCCATACCGAACCCAAAGACTTGTAACTTCCATCTTCGGAGAGGCGTGTGCCAGGTCGGCCGGGGGTCGCGAAGGCTGAGGACGTTCGACGACCAGGCCGGTGAGCGAAGTCGGCGTCTCACGTTCGGTAGAAGGGTCGTCAGGCGCACGTTCGTCCGAAACGAATTCTTGTGATGGGGTCATGAGTTTGAGACTCGGATTATTTTCTTACCAGCGGATATGTTTGCCGTAATGGTATCGCAAGAATACAGCGAGGGCGTTCATCCCCAAGAGCATGACCAGCAAGACCAAGATGGCGGCCGCGGCCAGTTCATGAAACTCCGGCTGAGGGCGGGACGTCCAATTGAATATCTGAATGGGTAAAGCCGTAAACGGATCGTCCAGGCCACGCGGAACAAAAGCCACGTAGTTCAAGGCCCCAATCATCACCAGCGGTGCCGCTTCCCCAAGAGCTCGCGATAGGGCCAAAATCACTCCAGTCATCATGCCAGGTATCGCGGCGGGTAATACCTGGTGGCGAATGGTCTGCCATCGCGTTGCCCCCAGTGCGTAAGACGCGCGCCGAATGGAATCGGGTATCGCGCGGAGAGCTTCCTGCGAGGCCAAGATGATGATAGGCAAGATCACCAACGAAAGCGTTAGCGCCCCTGCGATCAAGCTTCGCTGCAAAGCAAGTGCCCTCACGAACAGCCCCAAACCTAGAATGCCGTAAACGATCGAAGGCACACCGGCCAGGTTCGCAATGTTGGTTTGGATCAGTCCCCTGAGCCTTGTCTTTGGCGCGTACTCTTCAAGGTAAACTGCCGCCCCAACTCCAACGACCACGCTGATGATGGCCGTGAGAAGGATGAGCCACAGGCTTCCAGCCAGTGCCGCCTTAATCCCCGCCTGCTCGGGAAATCTGGAAGGGAAGGAGGTTAGCAACTGCCAGTCCAGGCGAGCCCAACCTTCCAGCACAATCTTCCCAATCAAGATTGCCAACAGCGCCACACTCACAAGCGTGGCGGCTCCGCACAGCCATGCGAAGCCACGGTCGACCCATTGTCGCGTGCGGTGTCGCTGCGTTGAGGTGCTGTTTGTACTCATTCGTAGACTTCTCGATACCGGGACAGAACCCACTGAGCCACGACATTCATCGAAAGTGTTAACAGAAACAGCGTGGTTCCGACGGCAAAGATGGTTTGATATTCGATACTGCCCGCGGGTGTGTCTCCCAAACTCACCTGCACGATATAGGCCGTCATCGTCTGGATGCTCTCGGTCGGATTCCAAGTCAATTTGGGAGTCGCACCCGCAGCAAGCGTAACGGCCATCGTCTCCCCAACCGCCCGAGAAACGGCCAGCAAGAAAGAGGCAATAATCCCCGAGAGGGCCGCCGGCACGACGACGCGACAAGTCACGTCAAACTTGGTTGACCCCAAGGCGTAAGCCGCTTCACGCAGCGAACGTGGTACGGATCGCAACATGTCTTCGCTAAGAGAAACCACCATCGGAAGAATCATGATGGCCAGGACAATACTGGCGCTTACGGCGTTGAAGACGTCTGCCGAGGGGATGAGTTCTCGGATCAGTGGTGAGATCAGCACTACGGCGAAGTAGCCGTAAACGACCGATGGAATCCCGGCCAAGACTTCCAGCGAGGGCTTGATGATGCTTCGCACTCGGGGAGAAGCGTACTCGCTGAGAAAGATCGCGGTGCAGAGCCCCAGCGGGATGGCGATCAGGGCCGAGCCCGCGGCAACCCAAGCCGTTCCGCACAACAGCGGCAAAATTCCAAAGTATTGTGGACGCAACAGGGGAGCCCACCGCGTCTCGGTCAGGAATTCAATCAACGACACCTTGGTGAAGAATTGAAACGTCTCGGCCAACAGCACAACCACGATGCCAACCGTCGTCAGTACCGAAACGATGGCGCATAGGAACAAGAAGCCGTGAATCAGTTGTTCTCTGATTCGGCGATTTACCGATTCGCCCACTACCTTGGACGATGCTCCCAGTTGTGTTGCATCACTCGCCACGATCGATTCCCTTCATCGCTCGCTGGTTGCAAACACGCACTTGCCGAGAAATACACCGGGGAAGACTCAAGAATCCGTACCCGTTTTCACTCTTTCTCGGTTCTCGGCGATTACCCCAGATTGCACGGGGATGTACCCCACTTCAGTTACTAATTCCGCAACCTGTTCGAGATAGAAGTCGACAAACTTCGCTACCTCGTCGCGAGACAGCGAAGCTTGGGAGACATAGAGATATAGGGGCCTCGACAGCGGCCGGTATGTGTTCAGACGAATGGTCTCGAACGAAGGCAGTACCGGGCCGTCTTTGGTTTCGATTGCCAGCAACTTCAGGCGGTCCTGATTCGTTTCGTAGTAGGCGAAACCGAAGTAGCCCAGTGCGTATCGATCCGCTTCAACCCCGCGGACGATCACATTGTCGTCCTCGCTCGCCGTGTAGTCAGAACGGCACGCTTTCGCCTCGCCCATGATGGCTGACGTGAAGTAGTCGAACGTCCCTGAATCGGTACCCGGACCATACAGAGTGATCGTTTCGTCGGGCCATTCGGGGTTTAAGTCACTCCACTTTTCGATCGCGCTTTCCGGCCGCCAAATTTCCTTCAACTGCTCGACGGTAAGCTGGTCGACCCAATCGTTGTCAGGGTTCGCCACCAAGGCGATCCCGTCATTGGCGATCACCAACTGCACCGGTTCTACACCCGCTGTTCGGCAAGTCTCGACTTCCTCCGGAGTGATTTCGCGTGAGGCATCACAAAGATCTAACTCGCCCGCGGCCAGCTTCTTAAACCCTCCACCGGTGCCGGAAATGCCGACCGTGACTCGAATGTCCGGGTTCGTCTTCAGAAACTCTTCCGCAACTGCCTCGGTAATCGGGAAGACCGTGCTCGAGCCATCGACCTTCACAACCGAGGAGGATCGATCACCGCTGCATCCCGAAAAAGAACACAGCACCGCAAGCCATGCGACTGTTGCGAACTTCGAAGAAAACCACATCGTGGTATATGCGCCTTGGGTAGGAGAGAGCTTCACTGAGTGCGGACGTTGAACAACTTTTACGACTGAAGACTCAGCAGTTTGGCGCGAGAGCCGGGCTTGGCGCCGGCGTAGCCCATCGACTCCCGACAACATCAAGTGAACCTGCTCCGTTGGAGGTGCAATCAACAGCTAGCACCAATCGTGGGCTCAACTTAAGGGCCGAATATGAAGGTCCGATAAAGATCCTGTTAATTGTTCTGTGCTGAGCCCAATCCAGAGGTACTGCGGCCCTACAGAGTGAATCTGCCTGGTTACGATTGCCCCGGACGAACGACCGCTTCCTCACGAGGCAGCCTAATCGTAAATGTGGATCCGCGTTCGACTTGGCTCTCGACTCGAACACTCCCGCCGAAAGACTGTGCCAGGTGCTTCACAATAGACAGCCCAAGCCCCGTCCCTCCGAGTTCGCGAGAACGTGCTTTATCCACCCGGTAGAACCGCTCAAAGATCCGGTTGTGTGCCTCTTCCGGAATCCCTATTCCCGTGTCGGACACGTCGACAAGGACGTCTCCATTCTCGGTGTGGTACCCCACGTTCACGGTTCCGCCATTGGGAGTGTACTTGATCGCATTGTCGATCAGGTTCCCCAGTATCTGGCGCAGACCCTCCTCGTCCGCCAGGACGTAAACATCTGCGGGACTGTCGTCGACCCGAAGATTGAGTGTTTTTGCCGCTGCAGCCGCCTGTGAATGTGAAACAACAGAGCATATCACACTTGGCAACGACACCGGGACGATCTCAAAGCCCTGCTTCCCCGACTCGATTTGGGAGAGGCTGAGCATATCGAGAATCAACTCATGTAACCTCTGGGCTTGTTCGTCGATACGACGCACGAAATTGACCCTAGTCTCGGGATTGTCCAGTGCCCCGGACAGTAATGTCTCGGCATACGCTTTGATAGAACTAAGCGGTGTCTTCAACTCGTGAGAGACATTGGCGACGAACTCTTGCCGCATGTTCTCCAAACGGCGCAGTTCGGTAATGTCGTGCAACACAATCACCACCCCAGGTGACGATTCTCCCGGCAGCCGCGTTGCGTAAACCGCGACGAAACGGCGGTCGGGACCGGACGTCTCAAACTCACTACGACACGGCTCTCCTTTGTTCAATGCAGAAAGTGCCGTTTTGTGCAGCGTTCTTGTTCGGGCCGCTTCCAACAACGGACGGCCTTTCGTATCCACCGACTGAATCTTTAGCAACTCGCGGGCCGCATCGTTGACGAACAAGATTCGCTGGTCGGAATCGATCGCAACCACACCCTCGATCATGCTTTCCAAAACGGTCGCCAGACGTTCACCACTAAGCCTCAAATCCTCCATCCGATCCGAAAGCTCGCGCCGCATGTGATCGAACGTGTCGGCAAGGATTCCAAGTTCATCCTCATTCGAAACATAGACGCGGTGACGGTAATCGCCCGCGGCAATGGCCCCCGCGGCTTCGGTCAGCGTGGCAACGGGTTGCAGAATCCGCCCAACCACCCAATAGGTAGTGAGAAGAACAGCGAAACTAACCACCAATGCCACCAGCCAGATCAGCTTTTTGATATCGGCCGCCTGTTGATTGATCGTGGCCAACGGAGTTGCGGCACGGACATAACCGACACGCTCACCATCCACCTCAGCCGCGGTGGCCACATACAGCATGGGAACACGAAGCGTGGGACTCACGCGCTGCGATGTCCCTATCCCGGAGGCGTCCGCTTGTCGAACCTCCGGTCGATCCTTGTGATTGTCCATTTTCGCCGGATCTTCTCGGTTGTCTGCCAAGACCAGACCATCTTGAGAGATGACGGTGATTCGCGAATTTGTCTTCTTGCCCAAATCCTCGACTTGCCGCTGAAGCCGGCCCGTGGCCCCCTCGGCAAAGTTGGAATTGAGTTGATTTTCAAGCAGGATCGCCTCGGCTTTTAGCCGGTCGTGCACCTGTTCCAAGAGCTGCTCACCCTGCCAGCCGGCAACCACCCACACGAACGCCGTCGAGGCCAAGACGGTGAGTACCGCATAGGCCAAAAAGAACTTCCAGAATAGCCGTGACGACCACATCGTTAGGAATCCGTGACCTGGCGAGACGAATCCGAAAAGCCATCTGCCGGAATCGTTTCGCCTCGATCAAAAAACGCTCGGCATGATGGAATCACTATAGCACCGATTGCAAATCGTGCTTCGACACATTGGATGGACTGATACCGACCATTCGATGGCGTACTCACAACGTCAATCGCTCCTGGTCATGGATAGCAATGAGATCAGTACCAATCCGGCGACCGCGGTGGCCCCGAGTATCGCCATCCCGACCCCTGAGAGCTCCTCCGGTGAGGCATGGGTGTAGTAGAGATTCCCACTGAGTACGAGCATGGGGACAACCACCCAAAATGCCGATGCTAGCCCACCGGCTACAAGCATCACTCGCCCAAAGAACAAGCGGGTAAAGCGAGAACGAACAGGTCCGGCGTTCAACGCCATCCCCACCGGCAACCATACCGTGCCCGTCACGACGGCCGCCATCATGATCAGCGGACCACTCCAACCTTCGTATTCGTACTCCCTGGCGAGAGCCACCGCGTTGACCAGCAAGATCAACGCGAGAACCGCAAGACCAGCCATTCCCACCAAGAAACGCTTGTCCGCTTGGCTGGGCATGGTCTCTGGATTGTTTTTCATTGAAAAACGTTAGGTTTGATTAGTCGAATCGCCCCATTTGAGACCGTGGTATCGAGCAATACATCGTTACTCCACCACGTCGTGCTCCAAGGCAAATCGAATCAGAGCGGAGGAATTTTGCAGATTCAACTTCTCCATGATCCGCGATCGATAGGTTGATGCCGTGCTGGTGCTGACTCCCATCTGGCTGGCGCACTCTTTCACCCCCTTTCCCGAGGCGTAGATCCGCAAGAAGTCGAATTCGCGCTGCGACAGCGACTCCAACCCGAGACGTTCCCGTTTGGGACGTCGCATATGCTGAAGCACCTCGGGGGCTACCTTGGGCGACACATAGACTCCGCCTTGACGCACCGTATGAATAGCTTCGACCAGTTCCTCGACAGCGGCCGACTTGATCAGGTACCCGTGGGCCCCCGACTCCAGCACACGAACCGCGTAATGAATGTTCTCGTGAACGGTCAGCACCAGAATCTTCATGCTGGGGTGACGATGCGTTAACACCTCGATCACCTGCGGGGCATCTTGACTGGGCATTGAATAGTCAAGCACGACCACCTGGGGGCGAGTTCGCTCGATTGCCGCCAGAGCCTGAGTTCCGTCGCTCGCCTGCCCCACCACGGTAACCTGTCCGCTCTCGTCAAGAATCCGCGCCAGGGCCTCCCGTACCATGGCATGGTCGTCTGCCAACACGACACGAATCGGAGATGGGTTCAGCATGCTATGTTCGGCGAAATTCAAATTCAACTGATTAACTGTGTACGGTCGGCTGAAGATCGAATGGAATCGAAATTTCGATCTCCACTCCTGCTCCTGGTGCGGCGGAAAGCCGGAATTGCCCATTGAGCAATTCGACTCGCTCTCGCATCCCCAACATGCCCAAACGAGGTGAATCCTGCAGCCCGACAGGGTCGAAGCCAACCCCTTCATCGCGAAGGGTCATTCGCAGGCAATCGGCCTCGGATTCGATTCTAACCCAAACTTCCTCGGTCTGAGCATGGTTCGCCACGTTACTCAACGATTCCTGGACAATGCGATAGACGTTCTCGCCCACCGTCGGTGGAATGTCCTCGCTAGCGAAGCGCATGCTGGAGTGAACGACGATCCCGGTTCGTTGCTCGTACTCAGAGATGTAGCTTCCGAGGGCATCCCGAAGTCCCAAGTCGTCCAAGACGCTGGGGCGGAGTCGGGCGGCAATTTGATGCAGACTGGTAAGCAAATGTTCTGTTTCGGAAATCGCCCGCTCCAAGGACTCGGTGGTCCAAGGATCGTTGTTCTTCCGGGCAGCCAGCTTCAGTTCGAGGGAGATAGCCGTGACCTGTTGCCCTAATTCGTCGTGCAAGTCTCTTGAAATACTGCGCCGTTCGACTTCCTGCGCCGCCAACAACTGACTGGAGAGCCGACGAAGCCGCGACTCGGAGTCGGCAAGCCAAGCCTCCTGACGTTCGCGCACCACGGCCGACCGGGCCCAATACAACGACAGCACCGCGGCAACAGCCAGGGCAACGCCCGACATGATGATCAATGGCCGCAACACCGAGCGCGATGCGGTGCTGGCAACCGAAAGAGGAACATGAGCGATGAGCAAAAGCGAATTTTCACTCGCTGTCCCTACCGTCTCACTATCCAGCCCGTCTTTGCTCGACAGCCGCATCGAAGGTGTGATCTCTCGAAAGGCGAACGACCCTCGCCCAATGCGAAACTGCTCGTTAGCGTTCTCGCGAATACGTCTCCAAGCGGCGGGATATTGCTGTCGAAAGCTCGCATCGTGCCCCACCATCCACCCCCACTCATCATCTGGGTTGGGGGCCTGAAGGTATTCGCCGTCGAGGTTTACGAGCATGACATCGCCCACGAAACCAGTAGTGATCTCTTTCAATTTCGACAGCAGATGCGCGCCCAAATAATTGAGCACCAGCAAGCCACGTCGCTCTCCTGATTTGTCGAAAACCGGCGTCAGAAAGCGGATCACCGGTTTGATGGGCTGCTCGATTTCGCCGTGCTCCTGATTCAAGTCGAACGGCGAAACGAAAATCTCACCCTCGTCCAACTTCATGGCGGCCTGGTAATAGTATCGAGTGGCTTTGGTCTGAAGCTCGTCCTCAGGAACAATCGTCGCCCCCCCGTCGTTGTAGTTGACGCGAATGACCTCCTTGCCGGCCTCGTCCAAAACTCGAATCTGGTCGTAAATGGCCTTACTTTCAGCGAGTTTTTGAAAGTCTTGCTGCAGCGTCTTTTTGGAGTCCTGGTCACCCGAGAGATACTGTTTCAGGGCCAGCTGCTGCGCCAAATACAGCAAGTCTGCCTGAACGGCTTCAAACTCGAGTTGGGCAAACTCCTGCTGCAACGCGACGGCAAACTGCCCCTCTTGCTGGAGTGTGATCCGTCGATGCTCGAGATCCTGCATGAACAGAAGCGCCATGATGGGGATCAGGATGATGATCGAGACCACCAGCGGCTTCAGAAAACGCCGCAACACGCCAATCGAACGGAAAGATACTTTTTCGGTGAGTGGGGGGGGCATATTCGCCTGAACGAGTTGCCTGCTGAAACGTGCGGAGCGACTGAGATACCCTCATCGTGACCTGCTTACCGAGTTGCAACAAGCAATTGTCCCGTTCCACGAGCCTTGGGAGTGGGGGTCAGGTAATCTGTGATGGCAAGTTCCCCACCCCCGCCTCGCAAGTACAATCAACTGCTCAAACCTCGCCGCACCTGAGCTGGGGGCGCACCCAACCCAACCATCCACAAGAGGGGGTCGCGAAGGATTGCCAAGCGCCCCAACGATTTGCTACGATCTGGGATTACAAAAATTTCCCCTTTCGGTGTGGTTACCACTAGCCCGCTGTGTGGCAGGTCTCGCGGTGCGGGCTGAGTGCAACTTCATGGCGTGCATGTACGTACGCATCTAAGCGGCAGTAGCGATGTTCGATTCCCTCCAAGACGGCTTAAGTTCAGCGCTGAAGACGCTGCGCGGTAAGGGCAAACTTACCGAAGCGAACATGAGGGAAAGCCTGAGCCTGGTCCAGAAGGCCCTGCTCGAAGCCGATGTCAGCTTCGCGGTCGTGAAGAAGTTCATGGCCAACGTCAGCGAAAAGGCCGTGGGTGAAAAGGTCCTCTCGTCGTTGGACCCGAGCCAGCAGGTGATCGGGATCGTTCACCAAGAGCTGATCGATTTGATGGGCCCGGTCGATCACTCCCTGCATATCGACAAAGCCACGCCTGTACTGATGCTGTGCGGACTGCAGGGTTCCGGAAAAACAACCACCTGCGGCAAGCTGGCCAAGATGCTCATCGAGAAGGGCCGCAAGCCGATGCTCGTGGCTGCCGACTTGCAACGCCCCGCGGCGATCGACCAGTTGCATGTGCTGGGAGAACAGGTTGGCGTGCCGGTCTACTCGGATCGCGAAACCAAGAACCCCGTCCAAGTCTGTAGAAATGCGGTGGCTCAAGCCAAGAAGTCGGGCGTCGACGTTGTGATTCTCGATACCGCCGGCCGCCTGCACGTCGACGACGAGTTGATGGGCGAGCTGAAAGAAATCGACCGCCGCATCGCTCCTGAGCAGGTATACCTGGTCTGCGATGGCATGACCGGCCAGGACGCCGTAAACAGTGCGAAGGCATTCAACGATGCCTTGGAACTCGACGGCGTGATTATGACCAAGCTGGATGGCGATGCACGTGGTGGTGCGGCGCTGTCCGTAAAGTCGGTCACCGGGGTCCCCATCAAGTTCATCGGAATGGGCGAACACCTCGAAGCCCTCGAGGAGTTCCACCCCGACCGGATGGCCGGCCGCATCCTGGGCATGGGCGACGTGTTGTCGTTGGTCGAACAAGCCCAACAAAAGTTCGACCAGGAAGAAATGGCCTCTCAGGAGGAACGGCTCCGTAAAGGTGAGTTCACCCTCGACGACTTCCGCAAAATGATGAACCAGGCTCGCAAGCTGGGGCCCCTGAATAAGATTATGGGCATGATTCCCGGCATGGGGGATGTGAACAAGGCTATGAAGGATGTCGACGCCGAAGGCGACATGAAGCGGCTGTTCGGCATGATCGACGCGATGACGGCCGAAGAGCGAAGGCGACCTTCGAAGGTCATCGATACCAGCCGCCGGCGACGCATCGCGGCAGGGGCCGGGGTCGAACCGCATGAGGTCAACGAACTCGTCAAAAACTTCGACGGCATGGCCCAGATGATGAAGGGCATGGCCGGTCTCGGCGTCCGCGAGCGGATGGCCAAGGCCCAGGAGCTGGCTGCCGGAGGGTTCATGAACCCCGGCGGAAAGTTGGCGAAACAGAAAAAAGGGACCGGACGACGGTTGTCCAACGCGGAAAAGAAGAAGCTCAAGAAAGAGCGTGAACGAGAAAAACGCCGGAAGCGGCGTCAAAGCTAACACATTTCAATACATCGGTTTCAGATCTATCCGTAGGAGTAACTCGTGGCAGTACGTATTCGTATGAAGAAGTTGGGTCGGCGACATCGACCGTTTTATCGTGTGTGTGCCACCGACGGGCGTCGTCCCCGTAACGGTCGCGTATTGGAAGAACTCGGCACCTACGACCCCATGGTCTCTGAAGTCGACGCACGAGCCCTGCTCAACGCCGAACGCGTTGACTATTGGTTGGGCGTCGGCGCACAGCCGAGCGACAAGGTGAAAGTGCTCATCGAGAAGTACGGTACGAATGGCACCCACCTGAAGCAGCAGGAAGAGGCCCGCGCTCGACTGGCGATGCCACGCGTGGTGCCTCCCCAACCAGAAGCGGCTTACGTGCCGCCAAAACCGGGCGAAGCCGAAGAAGCAGCCGCCGAGCCTGCCGCGGAAGCGACCGCAGAGGCCCCAGAGGCCCCGGCTACCGAAGAAGCCCCGCAGCAGAGGCCACTGAAAGCGCTGAAGCCGAAGCACCCGCCGCCGAGGCCGAGGCAAGCAGTGAAGCTGAAGCTGCTGACGAGGGTGAGAAGACTGAGTAACCCGCCATGCGGTTCGACGTATTAACCTTGTTCCCGGAGATGTTCCACGGATACTTGGGCCAAAGTTTGGTGAAGTTGGCAATCGAGCGAAATCTGCTCGACGTTCGCTTGCACAACATTCGCGACTGGGCCACAGGCAAGCACAAACAAGTGGACGATCGACCCTTCGGGGGCGGACCCGGCATGGTGTTAATGGTCGAACCAGTGGTTCGGGCCGTCGAGGCCGTAAGCGAGATGGCATCCGAGGCACCACACCTTGTAATGCTCACCCCTCAGGGGAAAACGTTAAACCAACCGAAGGTCGAGCAGTTAGCAGGCCAGCAGCGACTGATGTTGCTGTGCGGTCGCTACGAGGGATTCGACGAGCGAGTTCGCGAGATACTGAATCCCGAGGAAATTTCAATCGGCGACTACATCCTGGGCGGGGGAGAAGCAGCCGCGATGGTGGTGATCGACACCGTGAGTCGGCTCATCCCAGGCGTACTAGGAGACGAACAAAGTAACCGAGAAGACTCGTTTTCAAGCGGCGAACGCTTGCTTGAATTCGCCCAATACACACGCCCTCGCGAATTCGAGGGCCACGAGGTACCGGAGGTTCTCTTCAGCGGCGATCATGGCAAGATCGCCAGATGGCGAGAACAACAAAGCCTACAACGAACCGCAGTACGACGCCCTGACCTGCTGAAATCCGGTTCGGCTCGTAAAGCAAAAAAAGAAGACAAGAATCAATAATGCCCCGCATTCGGGCAACACATCGCCCCGGGCGCGACATACGAAAGGAACCAAGTCATGAGTCAAGAAATCATGTCCTTAGTCGAGAAGGACAGCCTGAAGCCCGAGCCACCCGAGTTCGAAATCGGCGATACTGTCGATGTCCACACGCGAATTCTGGAAGGCGAAAAAGAACGCATCCAGATCTTCAACGGTGTGGTCATCGCTCGCAGCGGATCGGGCACGCGCGAGATGTTCGTTGTCCGCCGCATCGTGGCTGGAGAAGGGGTCGAACGTAAGTTCCCGCTCCACTCGCCCCGAATCGCCCAGGTGGAAGTGAAACGCAAGGCCGTCGTACGCCGCGCAAAGCTCTACTATCTCCGTGACCGAATCGGCAAGGCCGTCCGTCTCAAAGAGAGACGCATGGCAACCGCAAAGACGAGCAAGAAAGCCAAGGGTTAATCGCCGGAAGGGTTTTCCCGGTGCTTTCTGGCGTGCGAACCAAGCAACACGCCTCCTAGCACCTCAGAGTGCTAGAACAACCAAAGCGGCTTACGTGTCACCAAAGACCGAGGGCAGGCAGATGTGGCAGTGGCTGAACTTTCGCCATGGCAACGGGGCCCGCAACTTGGGCCGTCGTGGCGAAGCCTTAGCCGCACGCTTCGTGAAACGCCGCGGAATGCGAGTGGTGGCACGCGGACAACGACTGCGACCGGGCGAGCTGGATCTCGTGGCCGTCGACGGTGAGACCGTGGTCTTCATCGAGGTGAAGACCCGCAAGTCCAACGAGGCCGGTCATCCCTCGGAAGCGGTCGACACCAACAAACAACGCCGCCTCACGCGAGTTGCTTTAGCTTTTCTCAAGGGCCACGGCCTGCTGGAATATCGCTCCCGGTTTGACGTGATTGCCATCACCTGGCCCGAAGGCCGCGGTCAACCTCAAATCGACTATTACGAGAATGCATTTCAGCCAGAGGGATTCGGCAACATGCATGCGTGAAGCGATGCAGAACAACCTGCCGCTCACGGCCGTTCAAGGTTACTGGGGCGCATCGCCCAGGGCTTCGAGCTGAATGCGGGCCTCTTGATGATTCGGATCGAGTTCCAAGGCCCGGTGAAGCAGCGTACGTGCTTCTTCAAGCCGGTTCATCCTCACCAGTAGGGCCGCCAGATTGTAGTGCGCGGCAGCACTCTCCGGTAACGATTCTAGCACGCGGCGCAATTGGGCTTCGGCCTCATCGAGTCGCCCGGCATTGATCAGTGCAACTCCCAGATTGATTCGCACCTCCTCCGCATCGGTTCGAAGGCGCAGCGCAATCTGGAATTCTCGAATGGCCTCATCAAGATTCCCTTGGTTCAACAGCACCAGCCCCAGGTTGGCATGGGCAAAATGCCATTCCGGCGCAAGGACAACCGCCCTGCGGCACAGTGTTTCGGCCCTGGCCAGATCTCCCTGCTGCAAGAGCAGTTCACCCAAGGTGGCGATCGCGTCCGCGTGGAAGGGGTACCGATCGATAACGGTTTCATACTGGGCGATGGCATCATCCACGCGACCGGCCGCCAGCAGTAGTTGGGCAAACGCCAATCGCGAAACCGAGTCATTCGGCGCGATCGCAATGGCCGATTGGAATGCCTCGTAGGACCGCTGAAAATCATGTTGTTCCCAATACAACTTCCCCAACGTAACCATCGCACGGGGGTGCTTGGGATTGAGTTCGAGGGCCGCCCGAACGTGCTTCATCGCCAAATCGTACTCAGCATGATTTAGCCGCCACACGGCCAGGCTATAGTTGGCCGATGCCGAGTCGGGAAGTTTCTCAACGGCAATCTCCAGTTCACGCCCTGCCTGTTGCTCGTTGCCTTCGCGTTCCAAGTAGTGCGATTTGACGTTCCGCATGATCCAACTACGGTCGTTCACTTGTAGGGCATGGTCGACCAAAGTCTTCGTGTCGCGCCAATGGCCGGCCTGAACGAAGCTCGTGACTGCGAAAAAGACCAATACGGTCCCCGCGATGGCTCGATGGGCCAACCCAGGCCAAACCGATTGCCACCCGGCCACCGCCAGGGCCGGGCCAAGCATCGCCAGATAAGCGTATCGATCCGCCACCGTTGAGATGTCCTGATGCGAAAACGGAATCAACCCCAACACGGGCAGCAAAGCCAGAACAAAGATACCCGCGGCGACCCAAGCCACCCTTCCCATCCGCAGCACGGCCATTGCAGCAAGGACTGCTGCGGGAACGATCCATGAGAAGTAGAACCACGTTCCCTTCATGAGTTCTCGCGGAAGATGCCCTGTGTCGGGGGTCAGGTTCAGGGGCCACATCAACTTGCTGATGTAGTAGCTGAGCGACTCGCCCAAAATGAACGGCCGTATCCACAATGGTGCGGTGTATTCCATCGAAGCAGCGGTTTGTTGGCCTAGGGTAATCAACGCCAGCACCAAGGCCAACAGCAGCCAGAGTGACAGCGAGACGGCGATCTGCTTCCACTGCCCTCCGTGCCACGCGCCGGCTACCAGAGCGGCCATCAACGGGACCGTCACTTCCTGTGGTTTGCTAAGCAACGCGGCAGCAAAGGCCAGCGTCGCCACCCAGTAGTACAGCCATGCAAGCCGCACCCTCTGCGGTTGTGGCTCACCCCCGCCATCGAATGCTTGCACATATTTCAGGAACAGGTAGATCGCGATGAGCGAAAAGAGTGCCCCCAGTTGGCCCGAGAAACCCGACACCCAGGCCACCGATTCCACTTGCAGCGGATGACAGGCAAATAGCAGCGCGGCAACCAAGGCAGCGTACGCATTGCGCACCAGATGCAGCACAATCATCCACACCATCAAGGAACAGGCGAAATGCACGGCAATCGACGCCACGTGAAACGCGGACGCGTCGACCTCGGTAAAGCCCGTCTCGGTTTCGTACGTCGCGAATTGACCAATGGCAACATAGCTGGTGTAGGCCAACGGAATGTAGATCCCTTCCCGCGGAGCCGCCCATAATCGGGCAAGCCGTTCCCCGCTGGGGAACAAGACGTACGGGTTCTCACTGACGTAAATCTGATCGTCGTAGCGCACGAAATCGAACGCGATGTTGCGTCCGTATATGGCAAGGATCACCACGGCCAAGACGCAACCGGAAACGACGAACTCCCGAGTGCGCTGAGATGTTTCGGGAGTCTCGGAGGTCTGAGGAGTGTTCTTCAAGGATCAGTCACGTTTGTGGGGGTTAGCCGTGGGGTGCAGCATACCTGTCAGGGCTCTTGCACCTGCCACTGCGGACTCGCGCCAGAACGCCGATTTTGGTCATTGTTCCAAGGTACTCCAATATCCAATCGACTTGCAGCCGAATCGCCCGATGAAATGAACTGATGGTTCACCTCATGGCGACGGTCGGAACGAGCTACTCTTGATCGTCGCCGCTTGAGTTGGTTGGAACCTTAGAGGCCTCCAGCGCTCTGGTTAGTTGCTCCGCCGCCGCTTCATCCTCCGGGCGGATCTTTAACGCCTGCCGAAACGAGACCACGGCCCGGTCGGCCTGCCCTGAATTGAGTTGTGCGGTGCCCAAATTGAACCAATTATCGGCCTCATCCGACGCAAGTTGCGCGGCTTGAGCTAAGACCTCGACTGCTTGTTCCCAGTTGCCCTGCTGTCCCCATACCGCGGCCAGCCGAGTCAACGATTCGACGTCGTCGGGCTTCAGGGCGATGACTTTCTGATACTGTGTAATGGCATCGTCTAATGCCCCCTGCTTCACGTAGATGGAAGCCAGTTGTTTTCCTGCCACAAAGTCATTGGGCATGCTCGTCATTTGCTGTTCGAGCAATTCGACGGCTGCGTCGAATTCCCCCAGATCAACGAGAAGCCTGGCAAGCGTGTGCACCGCCTTCTGATAGCCAGGGCGAAACTCTAGCGATTTCTGACAACAGCTGAGGGCCATACTGGGTTCCCCTCGCATCTCATACACCCGCGCGAGATTGAACCAGGCCTCGGCTGAAGTAGGATCACTTTCGATGGCCTGCTCGTAATACCCAACGGCTCGGTCGAGGTTTCCGGCCCGAACCTCGGCATTCCCCATCGCGTTGGCCGCCAAGACGCTGCGAACGTTCACGGTCAATGTGTGCCCGAACAATGCAAGATCGTCACTCCAGTGCAAGGTTTGTCGATAGCTCTGGACGCTCAACCCAATAAGAATCGCCACCGTGATGAGCGTCGCGAATTTCCCTCGCCGGGACACCAGCGCAGCCAGCGCTAGAGAAGGCCCCAACAGGGCAAAATACGTGTACCGATCGGCGACGGTCGAAATAGCCTGAAAACCGAACGGGATCAGTCCCAGCACGGGAGCCAGGCCCAGAATGAACACCGCAAGGGCCGCCAGCCAGATTGCCCGACGACGTGCCAATCCCGCTACGAAAACGACGGCAACGGGAACGATCCAGGCGAACTGCGGATAGCCCGAGGTCAACACCCACTGTGGCGAACGCCCATAGTCCGGAACAAGCCGCACCGGGTAGATAACTTTCACAAAATAGAAAGCTAACGCATCACCAGCGATCATGACCCTATCGAGAACGCCGGTCGGCTGAACATCGAGCATGCTTTGCGACTGCACCCGATGGGTAACCATGGTCATCAACAGACCGAGCACAAACCATCCACCTAAACCTGCCCATAGACGCGAAGGAGTATGCCTTCGTAGCAGGAACTGGATGGCAGCGACGATCCATGGGAGCGAAATCGCCGTAGGTTTCGAGAGCATGGCCAGCACGAAGAGCAATGTAGCCGCGCAGAAGTGCACCCCCTGCCGCTTAACGTTCGAGGAATCGGTGGCGTCGAGGAATTGAAGGTAAGCCAGCAGGGAGAACGCGGCTGCCAATAGCCCCTTCGACTCGGTAACCCAGGCCACGGTCTCGACGTGCAGGGGATGCACCGCGAACAACATCGCCCCCAGCAGTGGCCCCATGGTTCCAGGAACGAATCGTCGGAGTAACACATAGACCAGCAACGTATTGCCCAGGTGCAGTAAGAGGTTTCCTGCATGAAACAATCTGGGGTTCATTTCGATGATTGACTGATTTGTTTCAGTCTGATGGGGTCGATCTAAGAGTGCTTCGCTTCCCCAGAAGGTGTAGGTAACGGGAATGTATAGCCCTGCGTAAGGTTCCCGCCAAAAGTAGGTGATGTCCGTCAGCTTGAATTGAGGTCGGGTAAAGATCGGGTTAGCCGAGACATTGGCCGGATCATCCAGACAAACGAAGCGATGGCTCAGCGACGGCCAAAAGACGGCCGCCACCACCGCAGCAATCAAGAGATAGGGAAGAAATCGTTTCAAATGTTCCTCGGTTCCCAATGCCTTGGCGAATGCCTTCGAACGCGCCAGGTGATCCTCACAATCGTTGTTGTGGCTGGTGCGTGATGACCGGCGAGTTTGACTAGAATGAAGACAATTGCTTGGCCACGAAGTAGCCGTGTCGACTCCGTCTCTCCCAGAATAAGCATCGAGGTCTAGACAACTGCAACACCCCACATCAACTTTCGATCCACATCCACCCGTCAGAGTGGGCGTCGAACGCCTTTATTTGGTGAACCAAATTTGATCGGAGGCTAGTCCTAACTTTCGTATCTGCCAGAAAAAAAACTGGGAATTTTTTTCCTGACAGTCCAATTCTGATCTTGGCGACGTTTGAGCCGCCTCTCCGTGCATTACCCCCCAGAGGTGCCAATCCATAACATGTTAATTTACAAAATGTTAGGACCCAAACAACCATCCTGAATATGGCACATACGCTGGCGGATATCGGCCAAGAATTGGGCCATATCGGAGGCCACGGATGATGCGGAGCTAAGGAATTGCGAAAAACTCCTGTTTTTTCCTTTGCATCACCTGTGGCTATTGCTACACTCGCCCCGTGACCTTTTTCTCCTGGTGGGGGAACGGGCGCTCATTTGTTTGTTCACAGATCACAGACGCACATCGCAAGTTAGACCTAAGAAAGGCGCCGCTAATGAGCTCCAGAACTAGAGTCGTTTTATGTCGTATCACTAGTATTGCGGCTATCGCCGCCGTGGCATTGATCGCCACACCAGCTTATGCAGATTTTCAAGGTGGATCTGTATCGCAAGACGTCTACACAATGAATGGAACCAACGGCAACATTAGTGTTCCTGAAGGTTCAAACGTTAGTGTCAGCCTTCGCTTGCGGGCCCAACCAGATGGCAATCAAAGTGGTGGCTCCGGAACCACAACCACCCGTCTCACCTCGAACTCGGTGGTTTTCTCCCGTCACGGTAACTCCGGTTTTGCCACCAGCACGAGCAACACCGTGGGAACTACCGATGGAACGCAAACCTTCAACGGTTCGTTTTTCTTCGGGCAAGACGGTGCACACAATGTCAGCTACGGCAAATCGTTCGGGTTGGACGCTGTGCAAAACAGTTCCTACAGTCTAGGATCGCAAACAAACGGTGGCTCCGGCGGTGCAAACTTCAACCGAGTGGTTACGGTAACCAACGTTGCTCCCACGGTTGTCGATGCCACGCAGAACGGCACCAACGGAACCATCACGGTTTCTGAAGGCTCGAGCGTTGCACTTCGCATGCGTTCGACTGATCCGGGTGCTGACAACCAGACCTTCGTCATCAACGGCGGTGGTGCTGGGACCGGTGGAACCAGCGGTACCCGTACTTCGAGTACGATCAACACCCCCTTCAATCAAGACGGTTCGTTCACGAACACTTTTAGCGTTACTGACGATGACACCACGACCACGGTCACACGTAATCTGGTCGTAACGAATGTTGCTCCGACGATTGCGACAGCTACGCAAGACGGCAGCAACGGTAACATCACGGTGAACGAAGGTTCTACGGTGGCATTGCAAATGACATCGACGGACCCAGGTGCTGATGCCCAGACCTTCACCATCAACGGTGGTGGTGCTGGAACGGGTGGAACAAGTGGTGTTCGTACTTCGAGCATCGTGAACGCTGCAGCGGTCGATCAAGGCGTGCTGACCAACACGTTCAACGTTGCTGATGACGACACTTCCACAACGCTCACCCGTAACGTAACCGTGTTGAACGTCGCCCCGACGCTGTTCGGCTTGAACGACGCCGGTGGTGTGTTCGTCACGGGTGAAACGGCCAACTTCTCGGTGTCGGCTTCCGACCCGGGTGTGCTGGACGATCTGACCTTCTCCTGGGACTTGGATGGTGACGGTCTGTTCGACGACGCCATCAACAACCAGGGCAGCGGTGGAAGTGCCAGTGACAGTGTAGTATTCCTGGCCCCCGCTTCGCCGCCGAATCTCTTGAACCTTGGTGTTCAAGTCTCGGATGGTGACGGTGGCGTGGACACGATCTTCTTCAACGTGATCGTGCCCGAACCGGCAACCGTCGTGATGATGGGCATCGGGGCCATCGGCCTTGGTCTCATCGCTCGTCGGCGACGCAAGCAGGCTTAGTTGCCTATTGCTACCCGGTCACCGCTGATCGGGACTGTGAACTGTGAACTAGACCGGGCCGCCTTCGGGCGGCTCGGTTTTTTTGTTTACTGAGCAGTACATTCCTCATCATCAGCACAATTGGGGCATTAGACCAAGTCATGGAGATCACCTCCTTCCGTCACACCCTGCGGAAGTGAAAAATCTACTTGGGAGGTTAGACTGGCAGAATCCCAGCGTTTGTCGGAACAACGTTCGCAGAATCGCTCTGACGCCCAAGAATCGCTTCTTGATGACGCCAATAACTGATCAGCCTGACCATCGGTTAGCCTCCAGAATCGCCGTCTGCGTCGCTCTGGTTGTCCTGTGCGCCACGGCGTACTCAGGGGTGGTAAACCTGCCCTTCTTGCAGTGGGATGATCAGGTCTACGTCACCGAAAACGGGCAAGTCAAGCAAGGCCTGACGTGGGAAGGCCTGAGTTGGGCATGGACCACCCAGCAGGCCCACAATCGCCATCCAATCACCTGGCTCTCTCATATGCTCGATTGCCAAATATTCGGCTCCGAGTCGGCCACGGGCCACCACCTGATGAACCTGGTGTTCCACATGGCAAACACGGCACTGCTGTTGTTCGTCTGGAACCGCATGACACGTCAGTTCTGGCCGGCCGTATTGCTGGCAGCCCTGTTCGCAGTACACCCGCTTAATGTCGAGTCGGTTGCCTGGGTGGCCGAGCGGAAAAACGTACTCAGCACATTCTTCTGGCTGCTCACCATGCTCGCGTACTGCGTCTATACAGAGCAGCCAAGTTGGACTCGATACGTGGCAATTCTCTGCGTCTTTGCGTTGGGGTTGATGTCTAAACAGATGCTGGTCACCTTGCCGTGCGTACTGCTCCTTCTCGATGTGTGGCCACTGAACAGAATGAGCGGGTTCACGGCTCTGGGTGCTAAGCCAAGACCGAATTGGGTGGTTCGTGTGGTCGAAAAGCTGCCCCTAGCGGTGTTGTCGCTTGTGGCATCACTCGCAGTGCTCAACGTGCAGGAAGCGGCCAAGGCAACTTGGACAGATTTGCCGCTCTCCCAGCGCTTGGCCAATGCGGTAGTCAGCTACACTGGCTACCTTCAACACGCCATATGGCCCAGCGACCTATCGGTGCTTTATATGCACCCAAGAAATTCGTTGGCACCTGCGGCTGTATTCACCAGCCTGCTGGTATTACTCAGCATATCGTGGATAGCGCTGTACTCTTTGAGACGGCACAAATATTTCGCGGTGGGGTGGCTCTGGTATCTGGGCACCCTCGTCCCGGTCATCGGCTTGGTCCAAGTCGGCGAACAAGCCATGGCCGATCGATACACCTATGTGCCGTTGATTGGCATCTGGCTGATTGTTGCGTATGGATCAGCGGAACTTGTGCGTTGGAGGCCAGCGCTGCAAGGTTGGGTTGCTGCCGCGGCCGTTGTGACGCTACTGGCCTTAACCGCAGCCACACGTCAACAAGTGAAGTTGTGGGAGGGCATGCTTCCCTTGTGGAATCATGCGCTCTTGGTCGACGAGAACAACTATCAGGCTCACTTGCAGGTCGCCATGGCATTGCGCCGCGAAGATCGCTTCGAGGAAGCGATACCACACTACGAGATGGCCGCCCAACTGGAGTCGCAACGCGTCGAACTCCACACCGAACTGGCAGAACTCCAAGTTTTGTTGGGAAATACCAAGGCTGCGGAAGAATCCATTGAACAGGCAATAAGCATTGACCCGCACAATGCCGCCGCCCATTACTGGCTCGGCGTTCTGTTAGTCGAGTCCGGAGAGCTTGAGCGGGGAGTAGTTCAACTCCGTACCGCATTGGGTTATCTGCATGACGAAGTCCTTCGGGATCAATCCAGTTCGGTCTCCGAAATAGATATCTTGTACAATCTTGCCGTCGCTGAGATTCAACAGGAGCATTTTGTCGCGGCGATCGACTGGTTGACCAAGGCCACTCGGATCGGCCCCGGCGACGCCGAAGCCAGTAGTGCCTTGGCTTTGGCCCACTATCGCCTCGCCATGAAGCAGCTTGGGGAAGACCCCTTCTCTGCGGCAGATCACCTGAGAGCCGCCTTGATAGCCCGTCCAGATTGGATCGAGGCCGGGGCTGCACTGGCACAATTGTTGGCCACGCACCCGAACGAGCAGGTACACAACGGCGAAGAGTCGCTACGTTTGGCAACCCAGGTGTGCCAGGCAACTAACTACAAGGACTTGGCCGCCTTGGAACTGCTGGCCAATGCACATGTTGAATTGGGGGATTTTGACAGTGCCCTCCGTGTCGCCCGCCAAGCGCTCGACTTGGCACGTAACCAAGACAACGTCGATGTTCTTGCTCGAGTGGAGCAGGCGATTCAGCACTACCTCCGTAAGGAGCCGTTTCGTATGCGATGGACCTCCTAAACCGATTCATTACTTGCGGTCAGGTAGATTCCGGGGCGCCGCAAGCTACTGGCACGCAGAGTACTAAAGACTTATGTTTGCAACTTACTTTCCGCTGAACGGTTGAATTAATACGGTCGCTCGCAAGGGTCTCAACTACTGGGAATGGTCACGGGTTTCGTGGCCGGTCAAATTACGGAGTTTGCTGAATGCGTCCACCAGTTCTTTCGCGATACGTCTACATCGCGGTTTCGTTGGCAGCCGTGGTGGCCGTTTCCTTGCCGGTTGCGTTAACCAATTGGCTAACCCCCAGCTCACGCACCGCGACGCTCGAGGGGGCCAATCAGATTCTCGCCATGGTGAATCTTGAGAGCGCTCAGAGCATTACCGAGGCCGCCACCGCGCTGAGGCTGCGTGACGACGAAAGTACCGAAGTGGATACGGGCGATGTGGAGGCTGAACTTGCCTCATTCGTCGGGAATATCAGAGTCACCCAGCGATTGCTATCCGAGGGTGGTCCCTACGAATTGCTCCAAGCCCTGCTACTACTAGGTGCCGCAGGATTGCTGCTGTGGACGTTCTATCAAGAACCCCAGAGTATTGAGTTGGGTGCTCTGGTTGCTCCTCGCAACTACTTCATCTTGATATTGGGAATTGGACTCTTGGTCGCCTTCGGGGTGGAGATTGGCTGGGGAACCCGAATATTCAGTGCCCCGGCAATCGTTAAAAGCTCCACGAGAATCTACCTGAAGTCGGCATGGCTGATCGCCATGCTGGTCTATTTGGGAATCCTGCCACTTGTCGTCTCTGCAGTAGGCCCTTTGGCTCGACTCGTCGACAAAGCTCACTTTCCAATAGCTGACTGGCCCATCGGCCTCTTGGGGGTGGCGCTGTTCGTCCCGAGCCTGTTCACCCTGAATACGCAAGTACCGGAGCTGCTCTTTGCGATATTGTTGTTCACGCTCAGCTTGGAAGTCTATCGCGTTGAGAAGAATGGGCGTCCCCAGGTAGAAGTTGAACCGATTCGCTTCGGGCCCGCCGTCTTCGCCCCACCTTTATACGTTATTGTGGCGACACTCGGCGTGGTAGCGATCTTTCTGCCCATCTTTCTCCCGGGCCGACTATTACCTAGTGACGAAGATTCGGCACTCGCATTGGCCAATCGCTTGTTGTCGAGAGATGGCATCGAGGTTAACTCCCTGGAAGAGGCCGCTACGGTGATGGGCGTCCCCGAGGGAGAGAACCGGATGGAGTTACTCTTCCAACACCTTGGAAGAACCCGCAGCGAATTCCTTCTGTTTTCAGAAGACGGCATCTACGAAACACTGCAAGCAATTCTCTGCGGTGCCGGGGTAATCATACTACTCTGGACATTCTTTCGTCGCCGCACCGAGCTCGACCTGGGAGTCATCAAACTCAGCCGCAACATTTTCTTGCTTGCCATGGCATTCATGATGTTCGTGATGCTTGGTGAAGAGGTAAGCTGGGGACAGCGTTTGCTTCGATTCGGAACGCCCGAGTGGCTCACACTCCGCAACTTTCAAGGTGAATTCACGTTTCACAATATCCGCACCTTTCAGGTCAGCGAACAAGGTAACTCGCTGGAAGTCGGCTGGCTCTGGATCATGGTTGTGTACCTGGGATTCTTCCCCTTTGCACTGGCCATCGTGCGTCCTGTAGGAAAGTGGTTCGAACAGTTTCAGATTCCCGTTGCAGATTGGCCGCTAGGCTGCATTACTCTGTTTCTGTTCTTCCTAAATGCCGCTTGGTTTAGAACCAGTGAAGTGACGGAGTTGATCATCGACATCCTCCTAGTGGTCCTAGTCTTGGAGATCTACTGGAACGCCAGCCAGGAAGAACCTCGCGAAGAACATCAACGTCTTTTGTTTGCGGTGGGCATTTGGTCCACGCTGTGGTGCCTCTCGCTTCCTTTCCAGGCAGGCGAAGATTCGCTGCCTTCAGTTAAAAGCACCGACAGCTATAAGGCCGCGATCGTGCTTTTGGAGCAGGGCAATCAGGAGCAGGCGATCGAAAAGCTGGAGGAATCACTGGATCTTTGGCCCAATAATGTCCAGGCACACCACACACTTGCCCTGTTGCTTCTCGAGCAGGATGAAACAGAGTCGGCGATCGAGCATCTCAACGACGCTCTGCGAATCGAGCCACGGTATATCCCGTCGCTACTGTCTCTGGCAACGGTGTACTCCCAGGAAAACCGCTGGGCCGAAGCCATCGATATGTTTCGTCGTGTAATCGAAACCGAACCTCAGTTCCAGAACCTTCTGGCTCGAAGAGCCGACCTGTTACAGGCAATCAATAACGTGGCCTGGATTATGGCAACTCAACCCGACGAATCTCTGAGAGACGGATTTGGCGCGGTAGAACTAAGCGAACAACTTTGCGAGGCAACTGACTTCGAAATCCCCTCGTACATGGACACCTTGGCCGCAGCACTTGCCGAAACAGGAGAGTTCGAGCGGGCCCAAGAACTTGCAGCCCAAGCGATCGACATTGCCTTGGATGCCGACAACATCTCGCTGGCAGCCGCTATTCAAGATCGGCTGAATCACTACGAAGACGGGAAGCCGTACCGCGATGAATCGCTGGAATAGTCTGGAGGCAGACGACTCGCGGCTCCCGAGATCGCAGCAACGCAGTCCAATGAAACCATTAAACCACATCATTGCTTTGACGCAGACTGATTGAGCGAGACCCTTATGCGACGCGACCAGATTCGGGCTGTCGTATTGGCGGGATTTGCCGCCGGGTTGATGTTGGTCATCGGTTGGCTGCTGTTTCGCGGCAAGATCGTCACGGTCGTCAACCTGATCCGCGAAGATGGCATCCTCGAATCGTTGGGGGCCCTGGCTTCCTTGGCGGCTGGCGCCACATTCCTATATCTTGCCTTCCTGCACAAGCCGGCCGACGTCGGAAACGTAACTCACTCCCGAGAAAAGTGGTGGTACGTCGCTCTGGGAGTTGGACTTCTGGCGATGTTCGTGGAGGAAATCAGTTGGGGTCAACGAGCGTTCGGGTTTTCCACACCCGAATGGTTGGAAGGCGAAAACCGTCAGCAAGAATTCAACCTTCATAACCTGTTCTTGTTCAACCCTCGGTACGATTTCAACTGGCTCAAGCTGCTCTGGGTGTTCGCATCGATCGCCTATCTAGGCATCGTTTCGATCGTCGCGGCAGTCTTTTCTTCGGTCCGAAGTGCATTGAACACGTTGGGCTTACCGGTAGCCTGTTGGCCTATCGGCGTGGTGATACTCCTGTCCTGCGGTTGGTACTTTCACGAAACAGAGCAAGCCCGGCAGTGGGGAAATCACATGGCCGGCCATGCGGTCGGCGAAACCTTTGAAGTCATCATCGAAGTTCTCTTCCTGGCGCTAGCAATCCAATGTTTGGATCAAGCCGTCTCAACTCGCTCTCGGTGGCGAATTACCATGGCCGCTGTCATGCTGCCGGCCATCGTGGTTGTCGTGGTTGGGTACTACCGAAGCGAATCAATTCCTCGTGAGGTCCAGGCAGCGGCGGAACTCCAGCAAGGTATCGCGTTGCTTTCGCAAGGCAGGGTTCGTCAGGCCCTGACCCATTTCAATACCTCGGATGACATCCTTCCCAACAATCCGGGAACCGAGTTTCACATTGGCTTGGTTTATCACTCGTTGAACGACTTGGATTCCGCGGTCACTTACTTCCGTGCCGCTCTATCGCACGACCCTCAAATGATGGAGGCCCGATTCAACCTGGGCCGGACCTATCTCGATCTCAAAGAATATGCGCTGGCCCGAGACGTGTTCCTATCGGTGCTCGCCACGCATCCTAAAGACCCCGACTCGCATTACTGCATGGCCCTATCACTCAAAGGTCTGGGAGAATACGAGAAGGCTGAGCAGCACCTGCGCGAGGCACTGCGGATTCGCCCACAGTTCGAAAAAGCCCGGCAAGAACTTCACACGATGGCGACTCCCCAAAACTGAGCATCGTGCCACACGCTACATGGCAGGGGCATGGTAAGGACGCTGCTGTCTGTAGAGGCCCAGCCTCGATACGATTTTGTTTGCCAAATCGGTCGCTTGCTGCTGGCGAGCCAATTCCAAGGCTTGCTCCGCGGTTGCGACGGCTTGCTCGAACCGACCGGCTTCTGCATAGGCAGCCGCCAGTGTATCTAAACTGCTTGGGGATCGATCCTCGGAGCCGATGCGTGATTCCATGAGAGCGACGGCCTCGGCTCCATTCCGATAGGCCCCATCCGGACAGGTGGCCAGAATCCAAGCCAGCTTGTTGGCTGCTTCGTTGTAGTCGGGCCGGAAGTGGATTGCCGTTTGAAAGTGATCAATCGCACCGCCTATATCGCCCTGCATGACAAACACGGTTGCAAGCTCCTGATGTGCTTCGGCCATCCTCGGCTCTAAGGTCAGCGCCTTTTCGAGTGCGCTAAGAGCTCCGGCTCGGTCTCCAAGCCGACCGCGAACCACACCAATCATCATCCACGTGCGAGCGTCTTCGGGGTCTTCTTGCGATGCCCGAGAGAAGGCCTCCAAAGCTTCGCGGTGTTCATGTCGCCGCATTAAGACACCCCCCAGGGCACGCAGCGCGAGAGCGTTTTCCGGAGCAATGCTGACTGCTTGCCACAAGATGCGCTCGGCCTCCTCGAAATGGTCCCTCTGCATCAGCAGCTCCGCATAGGCTACGTAGACTTCGGGTACGTCTTCTCGAAACTTCAGCACGGTTCGATAATTGTTCGCCGCTTCTTCGTACAGCCCCTCGGCAGCCTGCACGCCGGCCAGAGCGAATCGAGCATCATGGTGATTGGGATCGAGCTCGAGCAGCGTATCGTAAACTCGCATGGCCCGATCCACCTCACCTTGTTCGACCAGTGTTTTGGCGAAGTCGAACTGGCGTGCGATTGGCCACACCGTACTGATCAGACGAATCTTGTTTTCTTCTTCGGTACTCAGCGGGTTAACGCGCTTTTCGTAGATGGTGATCGGCGACTCTCGATGATCGTCTTGCCAGAGCACGATGTCGTTGTCCGAAGGGGGAGGAACCGCTCCACGCGAGTTCTGAGTAAAACGATTGAACACGTATACGAAAACGGGATTGGTTACGTCGCCTTGCGGCAATCGTTCGACCGTTGGAAACGTCTCGGTCTCGTACGTGCTCATCGAATAGCCGTGGAGCGGCTCGGTTACGTACCCCAACCGTGGAAGTGCGAGGAAATGCACAAACGGATTCCCGGCCATAATGGTGCGATCGGCACAATGCTCGCGCAGGTAGGCAATGGCCTCCTGATTCGCCCGATGATCCTGCAGATACTCTCGGCTGCGCTCCAGAATGGCACCGGTGCGATAGTCGATTCTCGCCTCGCTGGGAAATTCCGGATAGAAGCGTCCATCTTGATTCGCGAGATTGAAGCCCAACACCATCGCAAGAGGCGCGGCCGCCAGCCACGACACCTTTCGATCTCGAATGAATAACCGAGCAACGATGATCCACAAGAACGGCAATGGAAGAATCATGTACCGTGGAATGGAATAGGCCAGCGACAGCAACATCAACATGCCCAGCACGATTGACCAGGCGTAGATCTCCACAGGATCTTCGAGCAGTACCTCCTGCAAGGCACTCTGAGTCGACAAGCTTTTGCGTCGGAGACCGATCACGCGAAAGGTATTCACGGTCGGCCAGGCAATCAGAGCAACCGCCATCAACAACACCAGCTCTGGATACCAGTACACAAAATCCTTCATCACCGTGAGACCACGGACCTGGTCCACCTCGTAGCGTTCGACGGTCGATTTTTCGAGTTTCCCGATCCATGCATCAGCGAACATGACTGCGGCAACAATCAGGAATCCGAATGAAGTGAGTAACCAGAGCCGCTGCCGCCTCCGAATCGAGGTCGTGCGGTAACGCGACGCAAGATCGCACAACAATGGGACGAACAACGCCCCCAGAACCAGGCCACCGCTCATTTTAGTTGCAAATGCCGCACAGCCGGCTGCCGCGGCCCAAATGTACTTTTTTCGAATCGCACACCACGCTGATAGGAGTGCCAACACGAGCATGGGGAGATCCATCCCCAGCATTTCGATTTGTACGGAAAAAATGGGAGTCGTCAGGATGACCGCCCCGATCAAGATCGCCCCAAGCAGCCCCGCCCAAGGCCGGCAAATCGCCACCACCAGTAACGTAACCGCGGATGCGCAGGCAAACGTGAACAGATGGTAAACCAAAAACACCGCGCGAGGTGTATCGAGAGTCGTCATCAGCACCGCCACAAAGCTTGGCAGCACGCTCGTCAGGTAGATTGCCGAGCCACCCTCGATAAACCGTGGCTCTTCGAACCAAAGTCGGGGATAGTCGAATCTCGTCTCGGCCAGAAAGTTGGCTTCCAGAAAGAGCCCCATCGCCGAATCCCAATAAGGTGGCGAGTCAACGATCTCCCAACGCCAAGCGGTAATGACTAAGGTCAGCAATAAGAATGCACCAAACCACGCGATTGCAGCACGGTACCGTTGAGCACCTCTAGGCTCCGATAGGTCTTCTCGTTTCCTTGCGTCGTTCGCTTCCTCCAACTGCGGATTACCTTCAGAAGCAGGTGGGGCGGAAGTGGGCATCATGAACGACGAGAGTAAAACCTAGAAGAAAGTCAGGCATGCAAACGACCTGGTGAACAGGGTCGTAAACGGACAAAACGGTCGCCAAACTCCGGTATGCGTGGAAAGCACAGCCTACCGATCATGCGGATCCGAAGCGACTTAATCATTTAGTTTAACACCCCCATGCAAGGGCCCCAAGCAAACGCACCGTGAGGCGGTTTCTGCAAGCTAGTGGACCTCAAGACCTTCAAATCACCGTTCAACTGGTACGGAGCGTCGTTCCGCGATAATCTGGAGACAGTGGTCGTTTTGCGAGCATTTTCGCCTAAGGTGAATTAGCTCTCCAGCCCCGGGTTCTCAAACTATCTAGTGATGCCTCGTCACCAAACCGCTCTCATTCTGATGTTGATTGCCACGGCGTCCTACGTCATGGCAGCCTCGCTGAAAGGTCCACGCGACGACTTTTCGAAAGAACCCACTTCGGCAGAGGTAGCGGATTCCACCGAGGACACGTTCGCAGGTGCGTTCTATTTGGGAGCCGACGTATGCGCCGACTGTCACGATGACAAGTTCGAGACCTACCAGCACACCTCCCACTACCAGGCCATGCTGATCCCTAGCGAGGACGCGCTTCAAGGCTACTTCGCCCCGCATGACGAGAAAGACAAAAGCGTGATGAAAACGCGGAGCGAGAAACTTCGCTACGAAATGACCGAGGACGATGAAGGATACTATCAGACCTCGATTGAAGAACGGCCCCAGGGCCTCGATCGCCGCACCGAACGGATCGACTTGATCATGGGGTCCGGCAAGCTGGCGCAATCCTACTTTTACCGACAGGGACGTGCACTGTACCAGTTGCCGCTTGTTTTTTTCACTCCCTTGGACGTCTGGGCAAACGCCCCCGGGTATCTGGACACTTGGCCCAAGTGGACCCGCGAGATTACGCCGCGGTGCCTGGAATGCCATTCCACCTTTTTCGAAGAAGTGCCGGGGTCTCAGAACGCCTACTTCACCGACACCATGGTAATGCGAATCACCTGCGAGCGATGTCATGGCCCGGGAAGCAAGCACGTCGACTATCACTACGAACACACTGACGCGGATGCCAAATTCATCGTGAACCCCGACAATCTGGAGCGTCAGCGAAACTTGGAGATCTGTTCGCAGTGTCACGGCTCCATCGGAAAACCAGTCGCTGCCAGCTTTCAATTTGTTCCCGGTCAGCCGCTCAACGAATATCTTGAATACAGCGACGACGACGAAACCACGGCTCTGGTTCACACGGTCAATCAACTACAGCGACTCGAACAATCTGAATGTTTCATCAACAGCGAAATGACCTGTATTGATTGCCACGACCCTCACGCGCACGAACGCGACGAGGTGAAAGTCTTCTCCGATCGCTGCCAGAAGTGCCACGAAGTCGAGCACTGTGGTGCATCGCAGCGGCTCGGAAGCAGCATTGCCGACAACTGCATCGACTGCCACATGCCACTTCGCGACGATTCCAGCACCCCCTTCTATCTGGCGGCAGGCGATAAGCTGGAACTCCTGCAATTGCGCGATCACCTGGTGGCCGTGCACCCTGAGGATTCCGCCGTGATGGAAGCCCGTTGGAACGATCCACATCGGGATCACGACACGAAAACCCGGGCCAAAATGCATGCCCAGGAGGAGATCGTCGGTGCGGAACTCGAGTCTGCCGAAAAAGCAATCGCTACCATGAAGTACGACGAGGCGGTCATGCGTCTGCAACGTGGGCTCGGCGTGGACCCGACTCGCGACGATGTCCGGTTGCGATTGGCCTGGCTGTTGGCAACCGCGCCCAGCAAATCGCTTCGAGATGCCCCCCAAGCCGTGGAGTTGGTCGAGGCGGTGACACCCTCTCCCACCCTTGAAGCATGGGTTCGTCTTGACGTGTTGTCGGTGGCGCTGGCGGCAAATGGGCGTTTTGAAGAGGCCATCGAAGCTGCCAACGCGGCGGCTGAGACGTGTCCGGACACGGAGAAAGAAGCGATCGAGTCGCGCGCGAAACTCTTCAGGCAGAAGAAGCCGTTTCGGCTGGAAGGGCCCGCCGGAGCGGAAAAGAGATCGCTACCCGCAGGGCCAGTTGCGCCCTAGCGTCTTTCGCTGGTATTCGGTCAGCCGCTTGACCCCGGTACGGGCGAGCTTGAGCATCTCGGCAAGCTGGGCCTCATCGAAGGTGGCCTCTTCGCCGGTTCCTTGGATCTCGACAAAATTCCCGGAACCGGTCATCACGACGTTCATGTCGACGCTGGCCTGCACATCTTCGCTGTAGTCCAAATCGAGAAGCACCTTGTCCTCAACAATCCCCACGCTGATGGCAGCAACACTATCCACGAACGGCGATCGTTCAGAACCTGGCCGATCAGGAATCGATCGTACCGCATCGACGAGCGCCACGAACGCTCCGCTAATGCTGGCCGTACGCGTGCCGCCGTCGGCCTCGAGTACGTCGCAATCGACGGTGATGGTATAGGGGCCGAGGGCCTCCAGATCGATCACGGCTCGCAAGCTGCGGCCGATCAGTCGTTGGATCTCGGTGGTGCGTCCGTCCACTTTCTTGCGGTCGCGCTGTTTGCGTGGGCTGGTGCTGCCCGGGAGCATGTTGTATTCGGCAGTGACCCAACCGCGCCCCGAGTCCTTCATCCAAGGCGGAACCGAGTCGTCGACACTAGCCGTACACAAAACCGTGGTCCCCCCGGCGGTCATCAACACGCTTCCGGGCGACGGGCGCGTGTAACGCCGTCGCATTTTCAGGGGACGAAGTTGATTGGCTCGACGGCCATCTTGTCGCGACACGGAAGCACCTAAACTTGTGGGCCCAACATCCAGGCCAAGATTCCCTTTTGGACGTGCATGCGATTGCCTGCCTCTTGCACCACAACGCTTTGCGGGCCATCGATCACGTCAGCGGTAACTTCTTCCCCGCGTCGCGCCGGCAGGCAGTGCATGAACACCGCCTCATCGGGAGCATGGGACATCAGTTTCCGATCGACCTGGAAATTGGCGAAGTCCTGAATCCGCTTTTGTGACTCGCGTTCCTGGCCCATGCTGACCCACACATCGGTGTAAACACACGAGCTATCGGTAACGGCCACCACCGGGTCGTCGGTTTCCTCCATATCGAGTTCCGGTACCTGGCGCTGGAGAATCTCTCGGAAATCGTCGTCAAAACGGTACTCCGGCGGCGTGGCAATCGAAAACTGCATCCCCATTCGTCCGCAGCAAATCGCCAGACTGCGAGACACATTGTTTCCGTCGCCAATGAAGGTGAGTTTGCGGCCCCTTAAATCCCCGAACCGCTCGCGTAGCGTGTACAGGTCGGCCAGGGCCTGGCAGGGGTGCACATAATCGGTCAGACCGTTGATCACCGAACAGGTACAGTAGCTGGCCAAGTCGACAACCGATTGGTGGCTTTTCGTGCGGGCGACAATCACGTCGACATATTCGCTGAGCACCCGCCCGAAGTCGGCCACGCTTTCTCGAGATCCCCAACCAACATCATCTCCCAGGAAGAGGCTGTTCCCGCCCAGGTTGGTAATCGCAGCTTCGAAGCTTACCCGAGTGCGAAGCGAAGGTTTCTCGAACAGTAACGCCATCACTCGACCCGGGAGAATCGCCTCGCGGAGCCCGGTGGCATACTTCGTCTTGAGGTCTTCGGTGATTGCAAAGACCCGTTCGATCATCGAAGCGGACAGGTCGGTGGGTGTGATGAGATGTCGCATATCTGGCGGACTCTCTAAATCTGATTTCACGAGGTCTGACTCCCAATCTCAATCCGAACGTTTCTTTTGACTAGGCTTCCAATTGCTTAATCACGTCGGACAAAATGTCACAGCCCTCATTGGCTTGTTCTTCCGTTAAGTTCATCGCCGGCAAAAGTCGCAGCACCGTGTTCTGCGTGCAATTGATCAGTAGTCCACGTTCCATGCATGCCGCAACTGCGGGGACACCTTCGACGGCCAACTCAATGCCAATCATGACTCCCTTCACGCGAACTTCTCGTACCAATTCGCATTCTTCCTGCAACGCTTCGAGGCGTGTGCGGAAGACGTTGCTCAGTCGTTCAACATTCTCGAGCAGGTTTTCTTCTTCGATCGTCTCCAACGCGGCGATGCCGGCTCGGGCAGCAATGGGGTTACCACCGTACGTTGCCGCGTGCATTCCAGGCCGCAAGCTGGGGGCGATCTCTGGCGTGGTCAGTATCGCGCCGCCAGCGATCCCGCCGCAAATGGCTTTGGCCAAGGTCATGACATCGGGCTGAACGTCGGTGTGTTGATAGGCAAACCACTTTCCCGTGCGGCCACAGCCTGTTTGCACCTCGTCGAAGACCAAAAGCAACTCATGTTCATCGGCCAGTCGACGCAGGCCTTCGAGATATCCCGGGGGAGGAATCTTTACGCCACCTTCCCCTAACACGGGCTCGATCATGATAGCCGCGGTCTCGTCGTCGATCCGCTTGGCCACCGCGTCCAGGTCACCGTATGGGGCGTAGACAAAGCCGGCCATCAAGGGCCCTAACCCTTCGTGATACTTGGGCTGGGCCGTGGCGGTTGTGGCGCCTAACGTTCGACCATGGAAACCGCCTTCGAACGTGATGATTTTGTAGCGGTGCTTGGGGCTATGCAGGCGCACCAGCTTGATGGCGGCTTCGTTTGCTTCGGCACCAGAGTTACAGAAGAACGCCTGGCCACCGAAACTTCGATTGCTGAGCATTTCTGCCCAACGGCCCTGGCTTTCCATATACCAGGTGTTGGGCACATGGATCAGTGTAGCCACTTGCTCTTGCACGGCCTCGACCACGCGTGGCGGGCAGTGCCCCAACAAATTGCATCCCCAGCCGGGAAACAAGTCCAGGTAACGACGACCTTCCGCGTCCCACACGTAAGAGCCTTCACCCCGAACCAGTGCCAGGGGGTAGCGTCCATAGTTGGGAATCACATACCGATCGAAGAGTGCCTTCACATCAGCGGAAGAAGTCGGGGCCGTCGTCGTCACGGTGGTTCCCCCTTTTAGCGAGAGAAATGGTGGTAAACAGGTTTACGAACAACAGGGGTTACGATTCGTTTGCTTCGAGGCAGGTTCGCGTTCGGTGAATAGGTTGAGGATAAAGCTGAATGATTCATGGGGGAAAGAATAGCCATCCCAGGCTTCCGGGACCGGCCCACGTGAGGAATTAGCGGTCCCGGACAAGTTCGGTACCCACACCGCGACTGGTGTAGATCTCCAAGAGCAGAGAATGCCGCAGTCGACCGTCGATGATGTGGACCTTGCGGACTCCTCGTTCGAGTGTGTCCAGGCAGGCCTCGATCTTTGGAATCATGCCCGAATCGATCGCACGAGAGTCGATCAACGCTTGCGCTTCCTGTTCGTTTAGCGAATGGATCAGCGAATCGGGATCTTCCTTGTCTCGGCGAACTCCGTTGACGTCGCTGAGAAAGACCAGCTTCTCGGCGTCCATGGCCAATGCAACCGCGGTGGCCGCAGTGTCGGCATTCACGTTGAATTTCTCTCCCGAGCCATCGTCGGCCAGGCACATCGAAGGAATGACCGGCACGATGCCGCGACCACAAAGGTCCTTGATCTTGGCGTGATCGACGCGAGTCACCTCGCCTACGAACCCTAGATCGACCGGCTTTCCCGACCCGTCCTCGTCCGGGAGTTCGAGCCGTTGACCGAACAGGACATTCGTGGTGCTGAAGTTCAACTGCTCCGCGACACCTTCGTAGTTGTTAATGGCGTCGACAATCCGCCGGTTGGTTTCGCCGGCCAACACCCGCTCGACAATCTCCAAGGTCGCCGCATTGGTGTATCGGCGGCCTCGGATGAAGTTGGGCTCGATTCCTGCTTCCGACATCGCCTTGCTAATGGCACTCCCGCCGCCATGCACGACCACGGGCCGCATACCGACGGTTTCCATGAAGACGATGTCGATCAGAAGGTGCCGCATGGCTTCGGCATCTTCCATGACGCTGCCGCCCAGCTTGATGACGGTGACCTTCTCGCGAAACTGGCGAATCCAGCGCAACGCTTCAATCAGGACGTCGGCCTTCTCTATGGCAGATCGATTTTCCACCAGTAAGCCGCTCTCCATCTACCTGCTCGATTCTCCCGGGTGAAGGATGTACGCGTCACTTAGCCCCGGTGTTTTGCTTGGGAACGCGCCAAACAGCTCAATATACCGGTGCGGGTAGGGGTGTCAAATTCGCGAGCCACCCAATTGCGGCAACCTTCAACGAACCAACAAGTTAGATCGCCGGGCATGCGATTTTCCCAGCCCAATCCATCAGTTCTGGCAGAGCCTAGCGAAGGCCATGATGCGATCCGCGCGAGAGATCGCATCGGTGAGGAGAAGCCCTGGACGTGACCAAACAACGAGGTGCAGCCTACCGCTGTGTGGCCGTGGTTCTGCGCACTGTGTTGGCCGGGATTTGCTGATCCGAAGGAGCATCTACCGGAAGTATGCGGCGCTCGCCCGTCGATGTGTTCTCCAGGAAGTTATCGATCTTGGCAACTTCCTGCATTCCGCTGAACGTCTTGGCCATCGCGATCCGCTGCTTCTTCTCCAGCAGGTCTGCATAGATCTCGTCGCGGACTTCATCGAAGTTAATCGGCGTGGGGGTCGTGTGGCCCAGGCAATGTAGGATGATCCACTTGTCGCTGATATGCACCAAGCCGGAGAGTTCGCCTGGCTTCAAGCTGAAGGCTTCTTTCTCCAGGGTGGGCTGACCGCCGTGTTTCTGGATCGGTGGAACCTCTCCTTTGAGCCCTTTGCTGCCAGCCTCGACCGAGTACTGCGCGGCCAGTTCGCCGAAGTATTCTCGCGAGGGATTCGCGCGTGCCATCTCCCATACATCCTGAGCCTGTCGCTGATTGTTCAACACGATGGCCAGGCAGCGGACTCGAGGGCCGTAGTTGGCCTCGTAGCCCTTCTGAAGATCCTCGTCAGTCACATCGACTGAAGACCCGACGAGCTTTTTTAAGGCGGCCGTGGGCCAAACGGTGTCGTGCACGTAGAGGTCCATCTCGACTCCCTGCGACTTTAACTCTTCGAGCCATCCGTTCACGTCTTTACCCATCGCTTGGGCAGCGCGTGCGACTTCTCGATTGATGTCTTCCTGGGTCACCTGTAATTTCTTCTTTGCACAAGCCTGTTCGAGCAACTTGCGATCGATCGCACCCTGCAAGACTTCTGGTCCGTGGCGATCGATGCAAGCCTCGGCGAGTTCTCGCATGGTGATCTTACGACCGTTGACGATCGCGGCCACACCAGGGTATTGAGCGCTCAACTGCTCGTCGTTATAGGCGTTCTTAACCTGGGCTCGTTCCTGCAGGTGTAGTAGCAGCTTGTCGGCTTCGTCGGCCAACTTGCGTTCGCGAATCGCCTGGGCGAGCCGGTCCCTAACAGCCTCGAAGTTCACATTCTGAGCCGGATAGTGTCGTTCGCACTTCAGAATGACGTATTGATTCCCCACCACCAACGGCTCGGAAACCTGATTCGGCTGCAGGGCAAAAGCGGCCCGTTCGATCACATCGTCGCCCATGTGTTTTCGAATGGGTTGGATAAGCCCTTTGGAGCTGGCACTCACGTCATCCGAAAACTGCTTGGCCAGGTTGCCGAAATCGTCGGGATTGGCAACCGCCGCAGCGTGGGCTTGCTGCGCCTTTTCACGATCGGTGCAAACAATAATGCGACACTGAACCGAAGGGCCAAATTGCAATTCGAACGACTCTTGCAGTTCCTGAGGCGAGACCTTCAACGCGGGTTCGGCGAGTCGCTCGAGGGCCAACTTGGGCCAGATGATTTCACTGGCATACTGCTGGGGTCCGATCTTGCGATCGTCTTTCAGCAGCTTCAACCATTGATCGACGGGTAACCCGAAGTTGCCTGCTACGCGTTCGATTTCGGCCTGCACATCGGCATCGGTAACCCGAATATTCTTTTCCTGGCAATGCAGCTCGATGAGCCGGCGATTCACCACGCTTTCGAGCACCTCTTCACCAAAGTGCCACAGGCACAAACGCCCCAGTTCGTTGCGGGTGATTTCTTCGTTATTGACCAGCGCGACAATGTTCAGCTTGGGTTGTTCGGCCGCAGCAGGCGCCGGCCCCGGAGGCGACTGTGCCGAGACTTCGTCTGACCGCCACGCGTAACGCACGGCAAGACAAGCAACCACAACCAATGTACTTCCGGCGACAAGCCCAAGACGCCACTTCCATGTACGCACTGCGGGCTGAGATACTACGCGATCCATCGCGGATCTCCCTGAACACTGAATTTTTGGCGGGTGCAGACAACTCGTGCCTGCATCGAGATTGGGGCGGGGAGTATAGAAATCGCCACCAGACGGGTCAAGATCGTTCAAAACGGCCCGACGCCAATGCTAGCAGAAACGGTTGTCAGGCCGGAGGCGAATTGATTAGGCCTGCTGTCGCGCGGCCAAATGAGCTTTGACCAGGGCGGGCTCGTTGGTGATGATCCCATCGATTCCAGCATCGACCAGCTCATCGACGCGATCCAAATCGTCAACCGTGTAGACCCAGGTTCGTAGGCCACGCTTGTGGAACTCGTCGATCCAACGAGCATCCATATCAGCATGGCTCCAACCCACGGCTTGAACGTCCATGGACGCAATCTCTTCGACCTTCTTGGGGGTAATTTCTTCGAAGCCCAACGCTCCCAGCACCAGCGTGGGCGAGTGCTTGCGACAATCGCGCAGATAGTTCCAATCGAACGACTGCACGACCACCTGATCGAGAATGTTCTTCTTCTCGAGTAGTTCAACGCAGGTCTTGGCGTCCCCACCTTTGCGCTCGATGAGCGTCGTGGAACCTTCCTGAATGACGTCGATCGCCTCATCCAAAGTCGGTAGGCGAGTTCCCGCGAACTGCTGATCGAACCAACTACCGGCGTCGAGCGTTTCCAATTCGGCAAGCTTCTTTTTGGAAACCTTGATGTTCTTACCGCCCCATTGGCTCACCGCGTCGGTGGTGCGATCCAACGTTTTATCGTGGATCACCAACGGTATTCCTTCCGAGGTGTGTACGTAGTCGAGTTCGACCAGATCGCTGCCAATCTTCACGGCCGACTGGAATGCAGGAATGGTGTTTTCCGGGTGCGAGCCACTGTCGCCACGATGAGCAATGACCAGCACGCGATCGCTACGCACCAGGTCGGCGGCCTTCTGACGATTCACGACGAGATCTCCGCCGAACACGAACTTACGTCCCAAAAGAACTGAGCCACAAGAACCCGCCAAGGCGGCAGCCTTCGAAAGCGAGATTAATACCTGACGACGTCCCTTATCCATTTGATGCGTTCCTTGGTTGCGCTACGCCGGTGAAGTAAAGGTCGTTCCAGGGAAAAGATATTGGAGATGCAAATCTCAGTGTTCAATGTGTAATTTCAGGCGTTCCAGCTTGACACCAATTCTCGAATCGCAGACCGCAACGCGAACCAACAAGGCCTAGTCTTCCATGACTTCGGATTCCCGAGATTTGGCCATCTCAGTCGCTTGACCCTCATATTTCTTGGTCAGGTCCTGGATTTCCGACTTTAAAGAATCGCGTTCGTCCTCGGTAAGAACTTTATCCTTCTGTGCCTGGTCGGCAAGCTTGTTGCCTTCGCGACGGATATTGCGGACCGACACTTTGGCCTCTTCGCTCAGGTCTTTGATACGACCAACTAGTTTGCGGCGGACTTCGGTCGACAGCGGAGGGATAATCAACCGAATGACTTTTCCGTCGTTCTGAGGATTGAACCCCAGTTCGCTCGCTTGGATCGACTTCTCGATATCCTTGATGGTGCTGGGGTCATAGGGCCGAATCAGAATTTGATTTGGCTCGGGTACCCCCACCGTGGCCAGTTGTTTGATCGGCGTCTCTGAACCGTAGACTTCCACGCGAAGGGAATCGACCAACCCCGGGTTTGCTCGACCGGTCCGAATACCGCTGAGGGCATGCTTCAGGTGGTCAACAGCTTTCTCCATCCGCTCTTCGACATCGAGCAGGATCTCGTCTTGGCTCATGACTTCGACCTTTCCTGCGAGGATTCTGAACCGCCGTTGGTCGCTTCCTCGCTTCCAATCATGGTTCCCACCCGTTCGCCTCGAACCGCACGGGCAATGTTTCCGGCCTTTCCAAAATTGAACACCAGGATCGGCATTTCGTGTTCCATACACTGGGCGATGGCGGTCGAATCCATGACCCGCAAGTTCTGCTGACGAACCTCATTATAGCTCAGCTCGTCGTACAATACGGCATGTGGATTCTTCTCGGGGTCGTCACTGTAGACGCCGTCTACGCGTGTCGCTTTGAGCAGGATGTCGGCCCCCAACTCCAGGGCTCGTTGAGCAGCCGCCGTGTCGGTCGTGACAAAGGGGCTACCGGTTCCGGCGGCCAGAATCACGATGCGGCCCTTCTCCAAATGCCGCCTTGCACGACGACGAATGTAGGGTTCGGCGACCCCCTCCATGCGAATGGCCGTTTGCAGACGGGTTTCGCAACCAATTGATTCGAGAGCGTCTTGCAGAGCCAACCCGTTGATCACCGTGGCCAACATACCCATGTAATGGGCCGTGGCCTCCTGAACGCGCGACTGCCCGGAGCTGAACTGAGCACCACGGAGAATATTGCCGCCGCCGATCACGATGGCGATTTCCGTACCGGAAAGCGCCGCCTGCCGGGTCTCCTCGGCGATGTGCATCAGATCGGTCATGCTGATGCCGCGCTCACCACCGTGACTGAGGCTCTCACCAGAGACCTTGAGCACCACGCGTTTGAAAGCCTGACGTGAGGGGCCAGACTTCGAATCTTCTGAGTCAGCGGAAGTCATGGATCTCGTCTCTCGTAGGTATGTGAGCCACCATCAACAATGTTGGGTTGATCGATCGAACAGCCTGTTGACTACGACGCGTCCGAAGCGCCCTCGCCCAGTCGCCACAGAACGAATTGCATGATCTTCCCGCCTTGGCCAGCGGCGTACTTGCCGACGGTCTGTTTGTCGTCTTTTACGAAGGGCTGCTCGTTAAGCACTTGGGCCTCGTAGAAGGTACGCATCCGGCCATCGACCATCTTCTCGATAATCTTCTCGGGTTTACCTTCCGCACGCGCGGCTTCGGCTAGAATCTCACGCTCTTTTGCCACATCCGCGGCATCCAAATCTTCGATGGCCACCACTTTGGGACGCATGGCAGCGACATGCATGCTCACGTCGTTCGCCGTCTGCTGGTCCCCGCCTTCGACTTGGGTCAGCACCCCGTATTCGCCCGTGTGATGGGCATACCCGCCGCAGGAACCGTCAATACGCACGATCCGTGTGAGACGGAAGACTTCACGAATACGGTTTTGCAATTCTTCCAGTTGTTCTTGCAACGTCTGGTCCGGTTTGCTGGGAGACTTCTGTGCGAGCAATTCTTCGGGAGTTGCTGCTCCGGGGCCTTCGGCCAGTTGTTGAGCCAGGTCGTTGGCCAGTTGCACGAACTCTTCGTTAACCATCACCGAGGCGCTTTCGCACTGCAGCTCGATCATGGCTCCGGCGCCGTTTTCAACCGAAGCCGAGATTGCCATCCGGCCCGAGGAGGTCTCTCGGTCGGCCCGCTTGGCCATGGTTTTCTTGCCCTGCTTCCGCAATTCTTCAACGGCTGCCTCGATATCGCCGCCCGTGTTTTCCAGTGCCCGCTTGCACTCCATCATCGGCAGCCCCGTCTGCTGACGGAGTTGTTTTACAGTTGCCGCAGTGATCTCAGCCATCGTTACGATTCCTCTTTATTTCCATCAAACGTTCGCTTGTTCAGATTAATACGAGCAATACCACGTATCGATTCACGTGATTGCAACGGTAGAAGCAGTTCGGTGGGATAGCCAATCCCTGGCACCACGCTACGAAGGTCGATCAGGCATCATCAGCAGCTTTGGCTTCGGCCGAACCTGCATCGGGTGGTGTATCGACTCCCTCGGCTTGTCCCAGCGAGGCCTGTTTGCCCTCCAGAATAGCATCGGTGAGCTGACTCAATATCAACTCGATCGAACGAATGCTATCGTCGTTTCCGGGAATCGGCAGATCGATCGTGTCGGGATCGCTATCCGTATCAATCAGAGAAACGGTCGTGATGCCCAGTTTTTGGGCCTCTTTCACCGCGTTCTTTTCTTTCCGGGGGTCGACCACAATCATGCACTCGGGCAAACGGTTCATAGTCCGCATGCCGCCCAAGTTTCGCAGCATCTTCTGATACTCACGATTCAGCGACGACTGCATCTTCTTGGAGTAGCTGTTAAATTCCTCGCTCTCGCGTAGCGCTTCCAGCTCTTCGAGTCTACCCAGACGGCTGCGAATGGTGCGGAAGTTTGTAAGCGTACCGCCGAGCCAGCGTTCGCTGATGTACGGCATCCCGGCACGTTGTGCTTCGCGCTCGACGGTCTCTGCGGCCTGTCGCTTCGTGCCGACGAACAACACGAGACTGCCGTTTTCGGCGACCTGCTTGAGGTACTTTCGCGCCCGCAGCAAACCGCGGATCGTCTCGCGAACGTCGATAATGTGGATCAGATTGCGGCGTGCATAAATGTAAGGCCGCATTTTCGGGTTCCACCGACTGGTGCGGTGCCCGAAGTGTACTCCAGACTCAATCAACTGCTTAACCAATACGGTCGACACCTGCCATCTCCTTGATGAAGGCACACCGGCGATGTCCCTCCTGACAGTTTGCAGGCGGGCGTCCGGCGTTAGGACCCAATTTCGGCCAATCACATCGGTAAAAAATGCCTTCGGCAGCATGCCCAAGGCTCGCAACATGCGATTCCCACTCGACTTCGGGCCGTTCGAGGTCGAAGGAAGCTGTTGATCGTACCCCTGGACCCCACAAGCGTCAATTGGGGCACCCGGGCAGTATCACCGTTCCTCATGCGGAATCACGTTGAATTCCGCGATCCGCGGGATTTCAGTGCCAAAAGCCAAAATCCTGCCCCCTCAGCCCCGATCGCGTCTGTTTGCGGCGGCCGAGCTGGCCGGATTAGACTCCCGGCATGAATGAGGGCATCAGAAAACCGTGGGTGAGATTGCCCAAAACGGATCCGGAAATCCTGGGCGTCATTTTGGGAGTAGGTTATGGTCTGCTCTCTGTTTACACCACACGAGGTTTTCCTGACGAGCATGATTCCCCATTTCAATTCTTCGAAGACCTTTACCCAGAAGATCCGCTTTTGGTCAGTGTTCTTGCAGTAGGCATTGCGATACTGAGCGGACTGTTTTCCTACGTTCTATTCCTGCTCTTTGCTCCGTCATTGCGTCCACAGATGAGTGACAGACGCAAGCCTATCTTTTTCCGCTGGATGCGAGTGTATTACAGATGTGGCATCATGTTCTTTCTCTGGTCCTGCCTTGGCGTGGTGGCGGGACTGGCCGGAGCCGCTTCGCTGGGAATGCTCGGCATCTATTCGGACCTTCCCTGCCGATCGATGCTGTATGCGATGGCAGTTTACCTAGGTTCTGGAATAGGTGGCATCAGGGCCATGGATTACGGAGTTCACAAGAGGCAACCTCCCAAGAGCTACTGAATCAGTTGTCTGGCTCCCCCAATACTTCATCGACCTCAACCGCAGGGTCAAGTCGCTTTGCGGTCTCAGCATGTTGCCGCGCAGCAGTAAGCTCTCCGCCTTTTGCAAGGCAACGAGCAAGCTGCGCATGAGCCTCGGCCCAGTTGGGCCACCGTTGCGTGGCCTGAGAATAAACGGTCTCGGCTTCTCCCAGGCGTCCGTTTCGCATCAGGGTTACGCCTAAACGGTGAACATCGTCGGGCCCGCTACCTGAGATCCCCAGCGTTTGCGACAGCACCTCGATTGCCCGATCGGTCTGGCCCGCTTGGAGGTAGGCCAAAGCAAGATTGCGCCAGGCTGGTAAGAACTCGGGGCGGTTCGAGATCGAATTTAAGAACGATTCGGCCGCCTCGTTGAATTGCTGCTGGTCAAACTGAAGGACTCCCAAGTTGTACCAAACGCGAAAGTGATTCGGTGCGATCTCGAGTGCCTGGCCATACTGCTCTCGCGCTTCCTCGGCACGCCCCTCACTCACCGCGACGTTGCCCAGTGCATTGTGAGCATCGGCACTTCGTGGGTTCACCGCCAGCGTGTAGGTAAACAGCGTCTTGTCATCGCTCCATCGAGCAGCCTGAATGGCACTGGCGATCGACAGCATGCACAAATAAAGCGCGAGCGCGACGCTAAACCACTTGGCTGTAAAGCGCATGGCCACCCAGGCCACGAGCAGTGCAGGCCCCAGAAGTGCGAGGTATGCGTATCGATCTGCGACCGTGGCAACGCTTTGGAATGTGAAATCCATGAAACCCAGATTGGGGAGCAAGCCGCAAACGAAGATTAGGGCACAAGAACCGAGAACCCTTCGATCATTGAACAGGAGCATCACGCCGACCCCCAACAGAGGAATCAACATGGATACGACCGCAACAACCTTCGATGCGTCGGAATGCAAGGGGCGATCGTAGACCGGGGTCAACCGGGTCGGCAGCAAGAGCTTCTGGAAATAAAAGGTCAGTGAGTCTCCCACAACAAACAGACGCTGATCCCAACTGCTTGCGATGGAAGGCTCTTCCTGCAATCGAGCCGTGATCGCGGCAACAACCACTGCCAACCCTAACCAGCCCACCATCGGCATGACCACGTCACGCACCCGGCGGCGTCGCAAACCAACTTCAACAACGAACGCAATCAGCGGGATCACGACGGCGCTCGGCTTTGCCAACAGGGCAAGGACATAAAGCACAGTTGCCCCGAGATACGTCAACAGTCGCCGAGTCTTGCCCGGAGGGCTCGATGCCCACTCACCCCCCGCATCGCGGCGATGCAGCGACAAGAGCACGTAGATACTCAGAAGCCCGAAGCCGGCCGAGAGCAGCCCCTTGGCCTCGGTGACCCAGGCCACCGATTCAACGTGGAGTGGGTGTACCGCGAATAGCAAGGCCCCGAACAGCGCCGCACGATCGTTGTGCCACAGTGTTCGAATTAGCAGAAAAACAACGCACGACACAAACCAATGCAGCACCAGATTCGAGGCATGATACACCCCCGGGTGGAGCACGCCATCCCCCGGCGCCAGTCCCACAAGATTCGTTCCAAACGCGAGCAGCGACCAGAACGTATATGTCACCGGAATGTAGAGACCTTCGTAGCCCTGCGACCAGAATACAAGAACCTGTCTTAGCGAATCTGAACGGAGGTAGGGGTTATTCGTCAGATTGATCTCGTCATCGTACCGAAGAAACGAGAACCACATCGTCTGCCCGTAGACCAATAGGACGGCCGCCGCGAGAATCGCGACCGACACAACCATACCGAACCGAGAAGCGTGTTTGCCTGCTCGCTCATCTGGGCGCTGAATTAGGGCCATCAGCCTTATCCCGCAAGGGAGTCGATTCGATTCTAGAGACGAGCAATCGCCGGGGTATACCGGTTCACGTACCCAGAGTGTGCGCTCACTTCCACGTCCACCCTACCTACCGGAAAACGACCAGCCATCATCCGTTTGAAAAGCATAACTACCCATCGTCGAATGACTGTAATGTGTAGTGAATCCCTGCGAGCATCTCAACGCAACTCCCGCTGCAATCACGGCACCATGCTGTATCGCATGGAGAACACTCACGTGGTGATGACAACGACAGCCCTCGAGATTCAGACGCAGCGCTGTGGCTAGGCCCGCTCGTGTTCTTGCGGAGAAAAGTGCTTGGCCTGGATTACTTCGGCCAGCAGTGCTGCACAACGTCGATTGCCTACTACGCTCAGATGATACCCGTCGGAACAGAACATTTCGGCGTTATCATACTGCTGCAACAGCTGCTCGGGTGTAATCCATCGTGCACCCGAATCGCGGCAATACGTACTCAGCAATTCATTGTAACGAGCCACATTGTCGCTGTAGCCCGGCGATTTCGAGTCCATCACATCAGGATTGCCCACGATCGGCAACACGACCATCGCCGGCGGACGCTCAACCTGCAAACGTCGCTCCTCGAACTGTTTCAGATACTTCGCGAACCGTTCCGGCGAGGTATAAACCTTCGCCAGTGGATCGCGACCGATGATTTCTGCCCGGCGAGCCGAACGGCGTGCAACCAACCGTTTGCGTAGAAAGCGGGGGAACCGCGGTCGACTGATTATGCGACGCTCCAGCCGGGTGAAAATCCGAGGCGCACAGTCGACCACGCCGATTTGGATGATCACGACATCCGGCTCTTTCAGCTCGATGTGCTCGTGAAAATCGTTCGACACCAGCGAATCAATCGTTCGGGCCCGTCCTCCACAATTGATGACCTCGGTTGGACACTGTGCGCGATGAAGCGCATCGGACAATTGTCGCGGCCATGTCTCCTCCCAATGGATGATGTCCGGAGGAGTGAAACGCGGCATCGCCAGCGAATCGGCAAAGGTCACCACTCTCAATTGCGGTAAGAGCGCATCGGCATCAGCACCGTTTCTACCTCCGCCAGTCGACATACCTTGGTCCATCTAATGCCCCGCCTGCTTGCATGCGTCGGTTAAGGCTTCAGCCAAACGCATGGCCGGCATGACGCTGGCCAGGTTGAACGCTTCTGGCACGGCGCGGGTTTGAATCACCTTCAAAAAGGTTTCTGCCTGCCGGTAGAACCCCGGTTTGAATTCGCTGTCGCAGGCGTCCGGTTCAATCTGTCGGGCTTCCGAGTCGCTGAAGCTTGTCACTTCGCACGATTCGATTGGGGCAAACGTGTACCGTCGACCCTGGGTGCAAAACGAAACTCGCCATCGACCGGGGCTATCCCAGGTCGAGTGGAAGGTGGCCAAGACCCCACGCTCTGAGATTCCCGATGCGGACATCAGCCACCGGCAAGGATCTCCGAAGTTTCGGGCAAACACGGCGGGTTCTGCGATATCCCCCGCCAAATACGTCATTAGATCGATCCCGTGCAGGCTGTGACTGAAAACGGCCTTGGCCGCCTGTTCGAGTGAAAACCCGCGTTCTTCAACCAGGTACCGCGGATTGTCCGACCACTCGATCGCCACATCGGTCACCGCTTCGAAGCCACCCGCATCTTCCAAGGCTTTCTGAAGCACCGAATAGTGCCGGCGGTTGAGCGCCACCATGACCGGCGTTTTGGATTGTTCGGCCATCGACTGCAGGGCAACCAGCTCTTCGACTGACGTCCCGGGGGGTTTCTCCAACAGTGTCGGCACCCCCGAGGGGATGATGGCCTCCGCAGTGGCAAAGATCTGATCTGCCGAAGCACAGCAGATGACCCCGTCTGGCCGCACTTTCTCAAGCATTTCAGTAATCGAGCTATACGTGGCCGGGATTCCTCCTTCGGTCTTGGCGCGCTGCTGTCCTGCCTCGCTTCGATTGCAGGCAGCCACGATCTCGGCATCCAACCCGCGGACCGCCGCGATGTGTTTGGGGGCAATCCGACCATATCCAACTAATGCTAATCGAGTCATATCACCGGTCACCGAAAGTCGAGGATTGAGAGCAAATCCAGTTTACAAGTGGCAATACTACGAGGAAAGCAGGGCCCGTGGAATGGTCGCGGTTGTTGCATAGCCGCGGAATCCATCACGGGGCAGCTGCCGGGCTCATCGTGCTTTCTGATGCCTGCTCAGGGGTGGTTCGCGGACGCACTTTCTGAGAAAATAGCCAAGCTTCTCGGAAGATCAGACGACGCGAGTTGATCGGGCTTGGGGGTCCATTCCGTAGTGGGATGGGTAGTTCCAAGAAGCCGGTTACTGATCGCAGTCACCTTGATTCTCCTCATCTTTGCGATTCCTTGTTCTTCAAGCGGGGCTCGCGACCGTAATATCCCATTCACAATCAATTTCATACTCGAAGGGCCGCTTCCCGGTGACGCAAGTTACGAACTGACTGTCAGCAGGAAGACAACGGGCCTCTAACCCGAAAGCACAACATCCGATGAAAGCCGCAGTAATTGGTTTGGGGCCGCACGGGCGACGGATTGTCGATTGCATTGCGAACATCGAACGCCTGGAACTGGCCGCCGTGGTGGATCAAAGCACCGACGCGCTAGGCTACGAGAAGCTCTCGGAGGACACGGCGAAACTGAAATCGACCGATGAGCTCTGGCAACGCGACGACATCGACGTCGTCTGCATCGCCACCAACGGACCCTCCCATGCGGCGCTGTCGGAACAGGCGATGAACGCCGGGGTACGGTATCTGATGGTCGAGAAGCCGATGGGCTGCTCGATCGCCGAGTGCGATCAAATCCTTGACCAGGCTCGCGAGACGGGGACCCGTGTCGCAGTGGATCACGTTCGCCGCCATGCCCCCGTGTACCACTGGCTGCGAGATCGCATTGCTTCGGGCGACTGGGGAGAACCGCGAGCTATCTGGGTTCAGCGCCCCGGCATTGGTCTGGGCTGCAATGCCACGCACTCGTTCGATTCCGTGCGATTGATCACGGGCCGCGACGTGAAACGCGTGGTTGGTTGGGTCGACGAGCCGGTTGGCAAGAACCCCCGTGGCGAGAAATTTATCGATCCTGGCGGAATGGCGATCCTCGAACTCGAAGGCGGTGCTCGTGCCACCGTCGTACAAATCGAAGACGGTGCCGGGCCGAATTCTGTCGAGATCGACATGACGGCGGCCCGTATTCGCCTGGACGAACGCTCCGGTCAGATTGAAGTGATCGAGCGCGATCTCTCGGTCAAACCGGGTCCCGGCCGTCCTCCGGTCTTCCGAGAAGGGGAAGTGCCCAAGGATCTTTCCGCAGCGACCCCCATGCCGGTGATGATCACCGGTTGCCTACAGGGGCTGATCTCTGACGAGCCGATGATCTCCGATGGGATTCACGGTCGGGCATCAGTCGAAATCCTGGTGGCAACGTACCTGTCCCACCAGCGAGACAATGTGCCGGTCGCATTGCCGCTGCGTGCCAAAGAAGAACTCGATCTCTGGCTACCCGTCACTTAAAACTTGGCTCACGACGATACGACACACGCGGCGGCCAGGCTCAATCACTTTCGGCTGCTTCGATCGATTCAGGGGTTGTGCCCCGTCGAGCCTCGACAATGGCCACATGCCTCACGAGCTCCGTCACTTGCTGCTGCAGACGCATGTAGCGCGAGTAGAAGTAGAATGTGGATGCCAGGAAGGCCAGCGAGAAGCTGTACAGCACCACGTCCGCGCCACGCCCGATGCCAATCGCGGTGGCGACATCCTGTACGGAATTGGGGCTGGCGATGGCAAACGCAGCGGCAATCACGATCGCAAGCCGCAACAATGCTGCCCGGCGGGATCCGGCCACCCGCATCATCATGACCAGCGATTGCAGTCCGACGATTGCCAGAAAGCTCAGCCCGATGACTTGAAACGCATTCATTTCAACATCCGTCCTAGCAAGAACTGCCCGGCAATCTTCAACGCATTCCAGGAAGACTGCCCCTTCTCCAGCGACTGTGCCGTGTAGCGAATTCCCACCGGCACCTCAACATACCGAAGGTCCAACATCCTCAGTTGATCCAAGATCTCCGAGGCATGAGCCATTCGGTTTTGGGAGATGCGAATCTTCCCGGCTGCCGAACGTGACAATGCCCGGAGACCATTGTGTGTGTCGGTAACCTTCACCCGAGAAACAAAACGGGTGAAAATGACCCCCAACTGCAATACGATTCGTCGCGCCGCAGGAATTCCCTCGGCGTGCCCTAGAAACCTCGACCCCAGGACAACGTCCGCCTTGCCCCGCTGGATTGGTTCGATCAGCGCGGGTACGTCCTCGAGTCGATGCTGCCCGTCGCCGTCGAACGTAACGAGAATTTCGGCACCTTGGTTCAAGGCAAAGTCAATGCCCGTCTGCAATGCGGCACCTTGCCCGCAGTTGAACAAGTGCTCGAGTAACCACACCGGCTGTTCCTCGACAATCGACCGCGTGGCATCGGTCGAGCCGTCGTCGATGACGACGATGTTTCGATAGCCGGCGGCAACCAATTCGCCCAGCGTCTTGGAGATTCGGGGGCCTTCGTTATAGGCAGGAATGACAAACCACGGCGCAGCGCAAGCGATAGCTCCAGCGACGTCTTCCGTGGATTGTGTCGTGTCCAATGACATTCATGACCTGACAAAATAGAAACGCAAGTCGAGGCTAACCGTTCGTTCCGAGTATAGGCGGATTGGCCAGCGTTGTCATACAACAGAGCGTCTAACCCACAGCTCGCCGCGATCTCGCTTGACGCTCGAACGAAGGCGACCTAGCTTACGGGCGCGATCTGGGGGCAGTTCCCCATGCAGCAGTCATTCGATTCATTCGTGGTGAACGCGTGGTTTCAAGGCAACAACTTTTTCTGTGGGCGCGCGTTGTCTTTGGCGTGCTGCTGTGTGTTGCCCTGTTGTGGATCATGGATCCCTCGAAGCTGATCGAACTTCTCCCCCAGATGCGACCCGATTGGGCGCTGGCTTCCGTAGCCGCATACCTGGTCGCCATCGCATTTAACGTGGCTGGTGTTCAATACATTCTTCGCTCTCTCGCACACAGCATGTCGATGGCGGCGTTGGTGGCCATTCACTTACAGGGAGTGTTCTTCAACTACTTTCTGCCGACCAACTTCGGCGGAGACATTTACAAAGTTATGAATATCGGGAACCGCGTCGGCAGTACGACAAGTGCGGTGGTGGCGGTGGTGCTGCAGCGAACGATTTCGTTGATTGCCGCTCTGACGATGATCGCCCTGGGGGTCAGCTTCTTTTCACCCGCCTCCGTCGAGCTTGCCGGAGGCACCGTGTTTGTATCCGCTGGGCTGGCCACGCTATTGGTTCTCGCGGCACTGGTTCGAATTCCCAAGTCGCTTACACGGTGGGCTCGGGGACATCGCTGGGTCAAGCGTGTACTCGAGCGCTGGGGAGCGCTGTTCATGGCTGCCCATGAACTTAGAAAGCCGACACTTGTCGCAACGACCGTGGGATTACTGTTCATCTCGCAGTTGCTCGCCATATTGGGGGCCGCGGCGATGGCCCGTTGTTTAGGCATCGAGATCGACTGGCAGCATTTCGTGTACATCGTTCCGTTGTCCTACTTGGCCGGAGTCGCTCCTGTTTCGATCAATGGTCTGGGCGTTCGAGAAGGCGCCGTGGTATTGTTGTTGACACAACTGGGTGTCGACCGCACAACAGCCGCGGCGTTCGCGCTTGCGATTCTGGGAGTCAATCTGCTGTTCGCACTGGTCGGCGGTTTGCTATTCACATTGGGACGTCGAAAACACGCCGAACAATCGTGAGCACATCAACACCGAAAGAACGGCCCAATAAAGGCGCGTGCCGCTAAACTCCTTTCCTGCAATGGCTACCCACGCCGGGTCGTGCGATGACCGTATCGAATCCAACCGTAAGTGTCGTCTTGCCGGTGAAGAATCCGCACCCGGAGTACTTCCCCGCCGCGGTCGCAAGCATCCTGCGGCAAACGCATCAAAATCTGGAGTTGCTCATCATCGAAGCCCCCTCGGTTCGGTCGGCAAGCCCGCAGTTGGCAAGGTTCGACGATGTTCGTATCCGGCGCATCGAATTACCCGCCCCCACTTCATTGGTCGCGCAACTCAATCACGGAGTCGAACAATCCCAGGCTCCGTTGGTCGCTCGCATGGATGCCGATGATGTGGCTTGCGTCAATCGGATCGAGAAGCAACGGCAGTTTCTGGAACAGCACCCCGAAGTCGACGTCGTGGGAAGCCAATTGGAAGTGATTGACGAATCTGGAACGACCGTGGGCGTACGGATTTACCCGCGAACCCACGAAGCGATTCTCAGTGCCATGCGGCGGTTCAACCCGATGGCCCACCCGGCGGTGATGTTTCGGCGGCAGGCGATTCTCGACGCTGGGGGCTATCGCTATCCGGAACGGGCCGCACAGGACTACGAATTGTGGTCGCGGCTGGCCATCGGTGGGTCACGCTTCGCCAACCTCGAAGAACATCTGCTGCTATACCGCCTACACCCCGACGCCATTAAAGTAGCCCGTCTACGTGACACTCTGCGAAGTACACTGGAAACAAAAAGAACGTACTGGAGCGAGACGATGACCTGGAGCGACCGTGGCCGCATGTGGCTGGAACGGATGGCCTTGCATGCCCCCGCTTCGCTGGTGTTTTGGGCATTTCAGAAGAATGCCTATCGGACCGGCACGACGAAGAACGCCCGGGGGTAATGCCGACAAAGACACCCGACTAGATACCGCACAGTCGGGCGGCGGCACGCCGGGCTCGACGCCACAAGAGCCATGCTCGGTTGTCGAGGTGCTCTTCCGGCAGACGCGAGACCCGCTTTCTCCAAAGCTCCAGTTCCGGCTGTGGTAACGTCGTCACTCCGTGCAACCCGTTTGCCGAGAGTGTCAATGGATCCCCAGAAATGGACGGTGTCTCTGCGGCAACTGGGTCGGTGGCGAGTTGCTGTTCCCACCAACTGCGTCGAGGCCAACTGGGTCGCCAGGGCATCAGCGCTTGTACATCCAACCCAATGGAATCTCGATTCCCGTCATTTGGAGCTGGGCCAATTCGCCATAGACGGCGACTGAACGCGATTCCCATCGGCGAGTCAACTTCTCCCAGGCACTCAACAGCCCGACCCGGGAACTGCGAGGGCAGATACCTTTCGACACGCCCGATCTGCTTTCGCACGTAGTCCAGGCCGACGGCCGTTTCGTCGGGCTCGGGCACCTCGATAAATATCTGTTGAGCCATTCGCCCGAGCTCGGCCAACACTTGTTCGTGGTCGGGCATCCAGTGGAGCACTGCCAAAACAAACGCCGCATCGAACCGTTGCCCGGCATTGGCCCAACTCTGCAACCGGTCGGCCTTCACCGTTTGGGTCAACAGACAGATTCGCTGATGATCGTGGACTGCAAGAATCTCACGTTGCACCTCAGCAGAGCGGATATCCGCTTCCATGCTAGCCACAACGGTTTGGGGAAAACGCTGACATGCCCGAAGTCCGAACCAGCCAAAGTTGGAACCAACGTCCAGAATAGAATGTGTTTCAGATAGCAAGTGAGGCTCGATGAGTTGCCACCGATCTTCGCACGCCCTGACGCCTTGTCGCACCACTTGGCCGTCAATCACGACCTGCTGATAGACACTGAGGTCTTGCGGTATGAATCTGTTTGCATCTTGTGCTTTGTCGGAGACCTGCATGGTTCACTCACCAATTCCGTTTGGGGGTGAATCAACTCCAATGCCATCCCGCCTTTTCAATCCGGGCACTTCTCTTCGATCCACCTCTTCACTAAAGGCTAACATATACCGACCCTCGTCCGATACGCAGGTCTGAATTCGTGCTAGCAAACCCGTTGTGGAATCTGGCCGACATCACCCCCGCGGAGTCACACCCGGGGACGGAGAACCCGCCTGCAAACCGTGTGAATTTTGAATGCTCGCCGCCCGCTCGCTCTGTCGACCGAAAAAGTGCAATCGCCTTCATGCGACGCTATACTCGCAGATCGGGGTGTGGTTTGTCGTGCCTTATCTTCCTGAGGTAGGCGACCCGATTTCTTTGTCACCGACCTTATGCGAGACGCAAACCAATGCGTCCGTCAACTGCTACGGGCACGCATCGTTACATCCTCGATCAAACCAGGTGCATCGTCGGCCATACGGATGAACAAGGCATGCGTTGCGTGATCCACCTCGGCGACCTGTTGCAGACCTCTTCAGACATCGCACAGTGCGAACGGGCGAAGTCGGCCATTGAAAACCAAATCGAACCTGACTAGCGGGCTGCCCCTAGAAGCAACTGTACTGCAAGAGAGTTTAGGAGCGATGGCATGAAGACCGTGGCTATAGTTGGAGGTGGGTTCTGCGGCACCATGACCGCCGTGAATCTTGCACGGCTCTCGAATCACCCATTGCGAATCGCCTTGATCAATTCCAAGCATCCGCTGGGGCGAGGGGTCGCTTACAGCACCAGGCGGGCGGAACATCTGCTGAACGTGGCCGCCAGAAATATGTCGGCCGTGCCAGATCATCCGGACCATTTCTTGGATTGGCTACGAACCCGAGTCGAGTACGCCGACTTTCCTGAAATTCAACTCCGCGAGACATTTGCTCCCCGTCGAGTGTATGGCGACTACCTGCGAAGCCTGCTTTTTCACTATCTGAAACCCATCGACGAACATCATCCTGCAAGAGTCGAGTTAATCGAAGGCGAAGCCGTCGACATCGATCGGATGGACGGCGAGGGTGTGGAAGTTTCGATCGAAGACGGGCGCAGCATTCAGGCCGACCGGGTTCTGTTGGCCACGGGTAACCAGCCGCCGGCAACGGTTGGAAAACGAGGCGAGCACTTTTCACATCCCGCGTATGTCGAAGACCCCTGGTCCGACTGGGAGCCTCAGATCCCCGACCCAGGCAGCGCGATTGTGGTTCTGGGCACCGGGTTGACCATGGTCGATGTGTTTCTCCAACTCGAGAATCAACAATGGCCAGGGCGGATGATTGCCATCTCGCGGAATGGAATGATCCCACAAGCACACTTCCGCGGCATCGAGTATCCCGACTTCATCCCCGAGGATACCGAGAGCCTCAGCCTACATGCCTGGCGTGCGATCGTGGAAAAGCATTGCGACCAGTTGCGGCACATCGGCGAGAACCCGGGCATCATTGTCGACCGTTTGCGGCCGCACACGCAGCGCATCTGGCAACGCCTTTCGCTTGCCGAAAAACGTGAGTTCCTCAAGGAACATGCCGCGCGATGGAATGTCATTCGGCACCGCATCGCGCAACCCATTCATCAGAGCCTCACCGAGGCAATCACTACCGGAAGGCTGCGAATCGTTCGCGGTTCGATCGACGGATTAGTCGATCGCCAGAACCACCTGGCCGTACAAGTGAGTGATGAAGAAGGCATCGAGCAAGCAGTTGAAGGCGGCTTGGTGATCAACTGCACGGGCCCGAATGCTGGGTTCTCCGATACAAAGGTTCCCCTCTTCCAGAATCTTCTGCAACGTGGGCTGATCCGCCCCGACGAACTCGATATGGGGATCGATGTCGGCCCTGACTTCAGGGTGACGAGTCGCGATGGCCTGAACTCCGATTTTCTGTTCGCGGTTGGTCCATTGATGAAAGGCACCTTGTGGGAAACAACGGCCGTGCCTGAACTTCGCGGCCAGACCTTACGCGTAGCAAACGTCATGCTCGAAGAAGTCGCGGTGGAATCCGGAGAGGATTACCGACTTTCGGTCGAGGAAGAGCATGTGATCGAATACTACATCTAGAGTAGTTTCCATTCGCTGAATTCGAACAACTGGGATAGTTAGGTAGGCATGAACGGTAGAACGATTGCTTTTGGGGATGTGCACGGTTGCATTCACGCTTTGGATGCCGTGTTGGATGAAATCGAAGTCCAGCCTGAAGACCAACTTGTCTTTCTGGGCGATCTAATCGATTACGGACATGAATCAGCAGCCGTCCTGGATCGCGTACTCGAACTCCAGCAGCGGTGTCGCGTCATCGTGGTGCAGGGCAACCACGAGGAGATGCTGCTCGAAGCACTTCACAGCGAACAAGCTCTGAATTCGTGGATGACCTTCGGAGGATATGACACGTTGAACTCTTATCGCTTTGGAGCCACGCTGAAGGATGTTCCCAATGAGCACCTAAAGTTGATCAAGAGCGCGCTGCCTTTTTTCGAGATCGAAGATCACATCTTTGTGCATGCCAATTACGATCACGAATTACCGCTGTCGCAACAGCCCGAGTACTTGTTGCGGTGGTCGCTGCTCGAGGAACCATATCCCGAACCTCACGTCAGCGGACGCCGTGCTGTGGTGGGACATACCGAACAACGCGACGGCGAAATTCTAGATCTCGGTCATGTCGTCTGCATCGACACCTATTGCCGCGGTTATGGATGGCTCACCGCGTTAGAGATGTCCACCAACCAGGTGTGGCAGGCAAGTCGGTTCGGGGTTATTCGCGAAGGGGATCCGGTAGAGCCATTGCAGCGTTTGAAGCGAAACATGACGATCACTTAACGTTTCAAGAAGCTACAAACGATCCAAGTGGTGCGAGCCGGACATGGCCCGGTAGGGCACTTTTTGCCACAGATCTCTGAGAGCGGCCACGGAACGTTCGACGAGGGGACTTCATTTCTGCCCCTCTTTTAGGGGGAAAGTATTTACCGGTCCACAAATCCGATTAGGTTAGTAGCTGCACTGGCATTACGATCGGGCGGTCGATCAAAGCGGTTTTGCCCAGTGAATTACGAGTGCCGAAGGAGTTTCCGCTCTGGTGAGTTACCAGAACCGGAGAGTTCTTGGGTGCGATCGCAATCCACAGCAACCGCAAGGTAGATCGATGGCACGACTTTTTTATTACTGTTGGTTCGTTCTTGTTATGAATTTCACCGGCTTCTTGCCGGATCTATGGCCAATTCTGAAGCTCCGTGGGTGGCTGGTTCGCCCTTGCTTCAAAAGCTGTGGCCGAAACTTTCAGATTGCGAGCGGGGTCAGGATCAATTTCACGACCCGCCTGTCCATTGGGGACAACACATACATCGCATCTGGTTGCTGGATCCACGCCATGGGCACCGTGGTACTTGGCGATGAAGTGATGCTGGGCCCCTACACGGCCATCTCTTCGGGCAATCACACCAAGCTGGACGGCTCATACCGCTTCGGGCCGAGAACCTCTGCGCCCGTTGTCATCGGGCGCGGCTCGTGGACTGCAGCTCACACAACCATCACGTGCGGGGTAACCATCGGCGAGGGCGTTGTCATCGCCGCCGGGGGTGTGGTGAACAAAGACATCGAAGACCACTGTGTTGCAGGGGGTGTGCCTGCCAGAGTGCTGCGTGGCCCGATCGAGTCGGCACCCACGGCAATGGTTTCAGAGGCTCTTCATAGCTGAGCTGATCTACACTCCTAAGAAGAGCGCAGATCGCCTCGGCTATCATCAAGCAAGCCATGGGCGAATGGCTAAGCTACCCGGCCAGGACTTGAACCTGGAATGAGGGAGCCAAAATCCCTAGTGTTGCCAATTACACCACCGGGTAGGGGTGATTTCTCTCGCTTTGCGCCCTAATCAGCGGTGGGACGCTTCAGCACGGCAAACGAAAGTTGCTCAAGCTCGATCGCCAAGTCGATTCCGACCTGACTCACATTTTCGGGCAACATGATCGTCATGGGTGCGAAATTTAGGATGCCTTCAATCCCAACTGCAACCAGCTTGTCTGCGACCGATTGGGCTGCATCCGCCGGGACTGCCAACAATCCGAGCTTGATATTATGCGTTTGTACAATTTCCGACAAGTTGGCTAAATCGCTAACGAGCACCCCTTCGATGGTTTTCCCGATCATTTCCGGATTCGAATCGAACGCCGCGACGATTCGGAAGCCTTGGTTCAAGAAACCTTTGTAGCCCAAAAGGGCTTGTCCCAGGTTACCCACCCCTATCAAAGTTACCGGCCATTGTTCGTCGGTACCCAAGATGATGCGGATCTTCTTGATCAGTTCATCACAACGATAGCCGATGCCCGGGTATCCGAATTGACCAAAGTAGGCCAAATCTTTGCGTACCTGCGCGTCGGTGAACCCCAGCAGCCCCCCCAATTGACCGGAATTTGTCGTTTCCTGGCCTTCGCGAACCAGATGTTGCAACTCGCGAAGGTAGAGACTCAGCCTGCTCACCACCGCCTTGGGCACCGGTGAAGTGGTTTCCTTCGACTTCGAAGGACGAGGTTTCGAGTCGTCCGAAGGGGCCATGGGGAAGTAACAGCCCGGAGCCGGGAACTCCGCTGCTCTCATAAGTAACACAAATGGGCCAAATTAGGCGTGGTTACTCTAAGCCAAGCATTTGATACCAGCAAGTGGCAAGATGTCGCTGGCGGACAAGTGCCAGCCGAACGGCGCCGCAATTCCCTCAACGCTGATAACTAGAGCTGAACGCGAGGTTTACCGTCCGAAGTCGAACCTTCTGCATTGGCCGAGATACGTCCCGTATTGCTATCGTAGAACCAACCAACCACCACTCCTACCGATTCCATCGTCTCATCGGGGACTTCGCCGGAGGGATCACTCGAATCCTTCCAAGCGGTGCCGCCGTTAAAGGGGTTTACCAGCCCCTGCATGGGCAAATACGGCCCCAATGGATGACTCGAACTCTTGGACAAGCCAAAGGCACCATCCTCGTTGCTATATCCAAGCATATGTATGTACGCGGGAACTCCTGCATAGCCAGGCCAGTTACCTTTGTGCTGGGCTCGAAAGAGCTGGATTTGATGACGAACGGTCTGCAAATTGTGCTTGAGCGTGGCATCCCGTGCGTCGTCGCTGGAATCGACGAACGCGGGCAACACGGCTCCCGCCAAAATGGCGATGATCGTAACCACGATCAGGACCTCGACCAGGGTAAATCCCCCTCGCGAAGCTGGCCGGGGATAACCCGGGATCGTAGTTCTGCTCGCAACGGCCATCTGTGTTGATCCTATAAACTAACGAAGCCCCGGTCGCCCGAGATCAGCAGGCGACGGGGCTCGTTGGTTTTTCGCGTCGGCAGCGCCATGAAAGTGTCTCGAGTCCTATGAGACCGCTACCCCGCCTTTGGATGTGTTGGTTAGTAGGTCAGGTAGTCATCGTCGTCGATGAAGATCTGCCCGCTATCCTCGTGGTAAAGCCAGCCACCGGTACCGCTTTCCGCCGAAGGCGGAATGGTAGCCACGGCGGTGACGGTGGGGGTCCCCGTAAGCGGATTTGGCGGTAATCCGCTCGCCAGGTAAGGCCCATACGGGTACGTGTCGCCGGGCTGTCCGGTGTTCCCATCAGCGTCGGTGGCTAACGTGAGCTGTGGAAATGCTCCGGCAGTGAGCGCTGGGGCGATGCCGTTATGCTGCACTTTGTAGAGCTCGATTTGTGCCCGCAGGGTATGCAGGTTGTACAACGCCGCACTGTCTTTGGCGTCGTCACTCGAGGCGGTGAATTGTGGAATCACCGTTCCCGCCAAAATGGCGAGAATCACGACGACGATCAACACCTCGACAAGTGTAAAGGCGTGACGTCGCAAGCTTGATCCAATCGCACGCTTGCTCATGTTTTCTTCTCTCGCATCGAAATTATTGTGGAAACGTGTGTTTCTGTTTCCTGCCCCAAAATCGGTGAATCGTTGGTGCTCCATCAAGAGACTAGCTTGCGAAATGTCGCAAGTTCGTAGCAAAAGATAATTTGCTAGCCTCAATCTCTTGATTAGCTAACTACTTGCTACCTAGCTTCAATAAGAAATACGTAGGGCGTGCAACATAGCTGGTCAAGCAAGCAGGCCTTTGAGGCGGCGAAATCACGACAATGGCAGGATTACAGCTCCTTCGAGCGTCATAGCCGTTAGAGCCGCGCTCAGAAGCATCAGGCTTCTATTCGGCGCGAAAACAGAAACTCGTCTCATTCTTCCCATTCTTTGCAAGCTATCCATATCAAGCCATCACCCTGTTTTGTCGATACCTGATGGTATTCCGCGACGAAGTTGCAAATTTGCAATGTGTGCGCATGCGGAACGTTTTAGAAAAAACACGCTATCTGCACAGCATGGCTAACGTGAATCGATTGCGCTGGCCGAAGAGATAGCTAGCGTGTTTTTGGACCAGGTTGTACCCAAGTCAGGCGTCCTTTGAGGAGACAGAACATGAGAAACGTGCTGGGCGTGCCGATTCTGGCTGTCGCTCTGCTGGCCATGATGGCCAACGCAGCGCAGGCTGGATATTGCGGCGCAGCCAAATACCGAAGCTGTGGCTCGAGCTGCCAGGCAGACTATGCCTGTTGCAAGCAGCAGTGCTACACCGTAATGAAACAATGTAAACAAGTCGTGTACGAGAAGCAGGCCTACACCTGCTACAAGACCTGCTACGAAACGGTCTGCGAAGAGAAGCAAGTCGATTGCGTCAAGTACGTGAAAGAAACTTGCTATCGCGACTGTGAGTACACGGTCTGCAAGCCGGTCTGGGAAACCAAGACCAAGGACATTTGCTACACCGTGTGCAAGCCGGTCTGGGAAACCAAGACCAAGGACGTTTGCTACACCGTGTGCAAGCCGGTCTGGGAGACCAAGACCAAGGACATTTGCTACACCGTGTGCAAGCCGGTCTACGAAACGAAGACCAAAGAAATCTGCTACACCGTGTGCAAGCCGGTCTATGAAACGAAGACCAAAGAGATTTGCTACACCGTGTGCAAGCCGGTCTGGGAAACCAAGACCAAAGAAATCTGCTACACCGTGTGTAAGCCGGTCTGGGAAACCAAGACCAAAGAAATCTGCTACACCGTGTGCAAGCCGGTCTGGGAAACCAAGACCAAGGAGATCTGCTACACCGTGTGCAAGCCGGTCTACGAAACGAAGACCAAAGAAATCTGCTACACCGTGTGCAAGCCGGTCTGGGAGACCAAGACCAAAGAGATTTGCTACACCGTGTGCAAGCCGGTCTACGAAACGAAGACCAAGGACATCTGCTACACGGTATGCAAGCCCGTTTACGAGACTCGTGAGCGTGTTTGCCACTACACCACCTGCAAGCCGGTCTGGGAAACCAAGACCAAAGAGATCTGCTACACCGTGTGCAAGCCGGTCTACGAAACGAAGACCAAGGACATCTGCTACACGGTATGCAAGCCCGTTTACGAGACTCGTGAGCGTGTTTGCCACTACACCACCTGCAAGCCGGTCTGGGAAACCAAGACCAAAGAAATTTGCTACACCGTATGCAAGCCCGTGCACGAGACTCGCGAACGTGAGTGCTGCTACACGGTCTGCAAGCCGGTTCACTATACGAAGACCATCAAGGTCTGCTGTGGCGAATGGCAGACGCAAGTCACCGAGTGCCCTGGTCCCTGTGTGACCAAATGCGTCCAAGAGCCGGGCTGCTGGGTGTGGGATCCTTGCTGCTGCAAGTGCGTCTACAAGTGTGGCAAAGTGAAGAAGGTCCAGGTTCAATGCCCGCCGGTCAAGGTGTGCAAGAAGGTCTGGGTCCCGCGTACCGAAGAGCGTCAAGTCAACTGCGTTCGCTACGAGCGTGAGACTCGCGTCAAGAAGGTACCGTACACCGTCTGCAAGATGGTGCCCGAGCAACGCGTGAAGACTTGCACCTACAAGGTCTGCCACATGGTCAAGGAATGCCACGAGAAGCGGATTCCTTACACCGTCTGCAAGATGGTGCCCGAGCAACGCGTCAAGACTTGCACCTACAAGGTCTGCAAGATGGTGCCCGAGCAACGTGTGAAGACCTGCACGTACAAGGTCTGCCACATGGTCAAGGAATGCCACGAGAAGCGGATTCCTTACACCGTCTGCAAGATGGTGCCCGAGCAACGCGTGAAGACTTGCACCTACAAGGTCTGCCACATGGTCAAAGAAAACCGCGTGAAGACCTGCACCTACAAGGTTTGCAAGATGGTGCCCGAGCAACGTGTTAAGACTTGCACCTACCAAGTCTGCAAGATGGTGCCCGAGCAACGCGTGAAGACTTGCACGTACAAGGTCTGCCACATGGTGCCCGAGCAACGTGTCAAGACCTGCACGTACAAGGTCTGCCACATGGTGCCCGAGCAACGTGTGAAGACCTGCACCTATAAGGTCTGCCACATGGTCAAAGAGAACCGCGTGAAGACCTGCACCTATCAGGTGTGCCGTATGGTGCCCGAGCAACGTGTCAAGACCTGCACCTACAAGGTCTGCAAGATGGTGCCCGAGCAACGCGTCAAGACTTGCACCTACAAAGTCTGCAAGATGGTGCCCGAGCAACGTGTGAAGACCTGCACCTACAAGGTCTGCCACATGGTGCCCGAGCAACGTGTGAAGACCTGCACCTACAAGGTCTGCCACATGGTGCAAGAGAAGCGAGTAAAGCAGGTACCGTACTGTGTATGCAAGCCGGTTCACTACACCAAGACCATCACGGTCAAGCGTTGTGTGCCGAAGAAGGTCGCCTACACCGCGACTCGCTGCGTGCCCAAGGTCGTCTGCAAAGAGGTTCCGGTCAAAGTTTGCTGCCCGGCCCCTTGCTGCTGCGAACCTAGCTGCTGCGAGCCAAGCTGCTGTGGCACCTAAGCTGTAATAAGTACGACTCCTCTGTCTGACAGAGGAACCTGGTCAAAACGACAAACGGCGGCCCGAACAGTTCGGGTCGCCGTTTTGTTTTTTGCGCTTGGCACACTCAGAGTGAGCTCGTCGCACACCGTTAACCTACAACGTCTTGCTCATGCTCTTCCTGTTGCTCAACAGGCATGCCAGACAGCCGGAGCATGACAATCAGCGCAAGGAAGTCGTACAAAGCATGGGCAATCATCGCGGCCAGCAGATTTCCGGTGTAGAGATACACCCCGCCGAGCCACAGACCCAATAGCGTGGCCACCACGGCGTAAGCCGGCGTAATCGTGTGCACGGCACCGAAAATCACGCTCGCAATCAACAGGGCCCACAGCGGTCCGGTCCCCCGGGCGATCACGTCTTGAATCACCCCCCGAAACAGCATTTCTTCGGCCACGCCGGCCACCAGCGATAGACTCGCCAGGTCCCACACGCTCCAACCGCGAAATAGTGGCAACACTTGTCGATCCACGATGCTCCGCAATCGAGCGAGAATCCTCCAAGGAATGGCTCTTATGACGAAGAAGAGCAGCAACATGGGAACCGTGGCCGCGATCCCCCACGCAATCGCCGAGGGCTCGAGGGCAAACTCGCCCAAGGGGGGTTGATCGAAAATCCAGCTCAAAACCAGAGCCACCGCGATCAAGGAACCTTCCACCAACAGTGCCCACGGCACAAAGCTCGGTCCCCCGACAGGTACTTGCTCGGGATTATCCATGGGCTGAAGATCTTCTCCCCCAGTCGAACCCTGTCCGAACTCAATCGCCCTCGTCAGTCGATGCGATGGAAATGGGCAATATCATCCGGCGTCAACCGCTGCCGAACAACAATCGCGTAGTACGCAAAGCCGATCACAAAATAGACCCCAAACCACACACTGGTGGGCTGCTGCATCCAATGCGCGATCCCCTCGCTACCCGCGCCGCTATCTTCGGGTGCCGAATTGAAATACAGCATTGTCAACAGCGACACGGCCGCAATCACCAACGCCGTAGCAGGAAACCAGGGATAAAACGGCGTGCGATAGGGCCGCGGTAGATTCGGCTCCTTCTTTCGAAGTTGAAACAGAGCCAACATCGAAACGATGTACAGCAGCGCTGCCCCCATGGCCGACATGGTGATCAATTTGCCCGTATCGAAAAACAGAATCGCGGCCATGCCCACCACCATGTTCAACAGCAACGCGTTCAACGGTGTCTTCGTACGAGGCTGCACCCGGCCGATGAAGTGTGGCAAGAATCCCACTCGTCCCATCTCGAACAGCGCCCGTCCGGCGATCAATATGATGCCATTGAACGAGGCGATCAGTCCCAGCAGGCCGATTCCAACCAGTAAGTGATACAAGGCACTCTGTCGATCGACCACTTGCCCCAAGGCCAGCGGCAAGGGACTATCCGACTCCGCGGCGCCTTCCGCCACAACCACACTGCCATCGGCAGCAACACTCAAGTCGCCCGGGGCGTATACGATGCGTTCCCAACCACCAACCCCGACGCCCAAGACCAACACCAGGGCTGCCAACACGACCAACGTGGCGATGGCGAAGCCGAACCCGTAAGCAACGTCGCGCTGAGGGTTCTTGGCTTCCTCGGCCGCGTTGGCCACACCTTCGATCGCCAAATAGAACCAAATCGCGAATGGGATCGCAGCCAACGCCCCCGACCATCCATTGGGCAAAGCGGTTCTTGATAGATTCTCGATCTGAAAGTGGGGAGCGACCACCCCAGCGAACAATAACAATTCCCCAACGGCAAGCACGGTGACGACCAACTCGAAGGCGGCCGCCTGACGCACGCCCCAAACGTTCAGCGCGGTGAACATCAGGAACGCCAACATGGCGACTCCCTTGTGAACGTTGCCGGCAGACTCGGGATCGATATTCGGAAACCAGTTCAGTACATAAGCGCCGATCGCCATCGCGATTGCCGGGGGCGCAAACACAAACTCCAGGACCTGAGCCAATCCGCCAATGTACCCACCGATCAGCCCCAGCCCTCGCACGCCATAGACAAACACCCCGCCGGCTCTGGGAATGGCACAGGCCATCTCCGTGTAGCTGAACACGAACGCCACGTACATCAGCGTGATGACGGCGAACGCAGCCAACATGCCGTAAGTCCCCCCGACCGGCAGACCCAGATTCCAACCGAAGTACTCGCCCGAGATCACGTAACCGACGCCCAGCCCCCACAGCGTGATGGGCCCCAGGGCTTTCTTCAGGTGTGTGGAGTCAGATTTCACTTCGGGCGGCATCGTTTCATTCATGGGAACAAACTGCTATTCACTTCCAAAACGCAATAAACTTGCCGCTCGTACCTGGCATCCCGACCGAGGAGAACACTCTTCCCCGCAAGCTGGGCCCTACATGGCCACCGTCAAAAAGCTGGGCTCCGTCGTCTCTCTACGACAGATTGAGACCCTGTCCAGGTTCTTCATAAGGTGGCTCCATAGCGTGCCACATCGTAATCAGCGAATCAATCGTCGTAAATCGAAGTAAGAAAGGCAATTCGGGTTCGGACCCGCAGTTCTCCCAGCGACCTGTTAGGCATTGCCAGATGGGCTTTCGGGTTGATAATGAAGCCTTGCGCCCGTGGACCACTCGGGTCAGCCCTATCTGAACCATCAATTACGATCGCGGTGGTGCGACGGCGAGGCCGAAACCTGCACCTTGGCGATTCCCAATTTAAACCGCAATGTTCGAGGAGTAGTTATTCATGGCTGTCGCCAACGCAACGGATAAGTACGTCTATTCGTTTGGTCCCAAGGAAACTGACGGCGACGCAACCATGCGGAACCTGCTCGGCGGTAAGGGCGCCAACCTCGCGGAAATGACCCGAATTGGCCTCCCAGTCCCCGCGGGCTTCACCATTCCGACTTCGGTCTGCACCTATTTCTACGATCACGACCGCCAATATCCCCCCACACTTCAGGAATTGGTCGATGCGGCGATTGCCAAAATGGAAGAAGCCATGGGTGCCAAGTTCGGCGATCCCGACGAACCGCTGTTGGTTTCCTGCCGTTCGGGAGCCCGCGAGTCGATGCCGGGCATGATGGACACGGTGCTGAACATCGGCTTGAACGACACCACCGTAAAGGGATTGGCCGCCCAGTCGGGTAACGATCGATTTGCCTGGGACAGCTACCGGCGCTTTGTGCAGATGTACGGCGACGTCGTGCTGGACATGAAACCCAAAACCAAGGAAGACGAAGACCCCTTCGAGCACCTTCTCGCCGAGAAGAAGAAGTCCGCCGGGGTTCAATTCGATCACGAACTCACCGCCGATCAGCTCCGTGAATTGGTCAGCGAATTCAAGCAAGCCATCAAGGATGGCACCGGGAAAAACTTCCCTGAAGACCCGATGGAACAAGTCTGGGGCGCCATCGGGGCGGTCTTCGGCAGTTGGATGAACGATCGGGCGATCGTCTACCGTCGCACCTACGGGATTCCTCACGAATGGGGAACCGCCGTCAATGTGCAGGCCATGGTGTTTGGCAATCTCGGCGACGACTGCGCCACCGGCGTGGCAATGACCCGCGATGTTGCACTAGGCACGCCGGGTCTCAACGGCGACTACTTGATCAACGCCCAGGGCGAAGACGTGGTGGCCGGCATTCGTACGCCAAAGGCCATCGAAGAAACGCTGGCCACCGATATGCCCGAGCCCTATAAGCAACTGGAAGCCATCGGGCATCAACTCGAAAAGCACTACAAAGATGTGCAGGACGTCGAGTTCACGATCCAAAAGGGCAAGGTGTGGATGCTGCAAACTCGAAACGCCAAGCGAACCGGCTTCGCGGCAGTTCGTATCGCCGTCGACTTTGTGAATGAAGGGCTCATCACCCCCGAGGAAGCGCTAAGCAAGAAGCGAATTCCGGCCGACGACTTGAACCAGTTGCTACAGCCGCTGTTCGATCCGGCTGCCAAAGACGAGGCCAAGAAAGCTGGAAACCTTCTGGCCAAGGGCGTGAATGCGGGTCCCGGTGCCGCAACCGGCCAAATCTGCCTCCACGCATCCGATGCGGAAGAGGCCTTCAACAAAGATCCCAACGTGCAGTTGATTCTCGTCCGCCGAGAAACCAGCCCTGAAGATTTGCGAGGTATGAAAGCCGCCAAGGGCATTCTGACCGCTTTCGGTGGTGCCAGTTCACACGCCGCACTAGTGAGCCGCCAAATGGGTAAGGCCTGTGTCGTGGGCTGTGGCGATCTGGATATCGACTACAAGGCTGCCACCGTAAGCGTGGGAGACCGCGTCCTGAAGGCCGGCGACTTCATCTCGATTGACGGGTTCACCGGTGAGGTCTTTGTCGATCGACTGGAAACCAGACCCAGCGAGATCGTTCAGGTGCTCATCGACAAGACCCTCAAGCCGGAAGAGTCTGAAACCTTCGGGCGGTACGACCAACTGATGAAATGGGTCGATAAGAACCGCAAGCTGGTCGTGCGAACCAATGCCGACGAACCGAGCCAAGCCCTGGAGGCCATCGCCTTCGGTGCCCAAGGCATCGGCCTCTGCCGCACCGAGCACATGTTCTTCAACCACATTGACGACTTCCGCGAAATGATTCTCGCCGAAGACTACGAGACCCGAGTCGCCGCCCTCGACAAGCTACTTCCTTACCAACGGGAAGATTTCGAGGGGTTGTTCCGTGCCATGGCCGGCAAGCCGGTGACGATCCGCCTGCTCGATCCCCCCTTGCACGAATTCGTTCCACACGAGCCCAAGGAACAAGCGGCACTGGCCAAGAAGATTGGCATCACCCCCGAAGCCGTGGAACGTCGCGTGGAAGAGCTGCAGGAATTCAACCCCATGCTCGGGCACCGTGGTTGCCGACTGGGAATCACCTATCCGGAAATCACACGAATGCAGGCCCGAGCCATCTTCGAGGCCGCCTGCCAAGTGCAGAGCGAGGGTATCGAGGTGTTCCCCGAAGTCATGGTCCCCCTGGCCGGGTTCTCGACCGAGTTCCAAAACCAGGAGAAAGTCATTCGCGAGACGGCAACCAAGGTATTCGAAGAGCAAAGGGTCGAGGTGCAGTATCTGGTCGGCACGATGATCGAGCTGCCCCGAGCAGCGATCTGTGCAGATCAGATTGGCAAGCACGCCGAGTTCTTCAGCTTCGGAACGAACGACCTCACGCAAACCACGCTGGGGATCAGCCGTGATGACTATTCCGGATTCATCACGCACTATCGCGAGTCCGACATCGTGCCGAACGACCCGTTCCAGACCATCGACATCGACGGGGTGGGACAACTCATGCAGCTCGGTGTGCAGAAGGGCCGTTCTTCACGATCCGACATCAAGCTGGGCATCTGCGGCGAACACGGCGGTGATCCGGCAAGCGTCGAATTCTGCCATGGGCTGGGCTTGAACTACGTCAGTTGCTCGCCCTTCCGCGTACCGATCGCGCGGTTGGCGGCAGCCCAAGCGGCATTGGCCGACCGTTAATCGACCATACTAGCCTGCGGCACGACGTAACGGCTGTGGTTCCTCGGCCGCCTCACGCATCTTGATGGTTGCTCGGCGCGGCATGCGCCGTTCGCGGGTGAATCCACGCTGTCCGCCGCTCTCGAAGAATTCGAGAAACGCGGTGGCCGGCCCACTGGTGAAACGCTGCGAAAGGTCGGTCTGAATTTCTTCCCAACGCAAACCGCTACGGAAGATAACGCGGTAGGCTTCTTTGAGCTGCAGGATTTCATCATTACTGAATCCTGCTCGACGTAGACCAACGACGTTCAATCCGACCACCGAGCTGCTCGCCCCGTCGACGGTGACATACGGCGGCACGTCTTGCACGATGTGCGCCTGGCCGCCGACCATCGCCAGTTGGCCGATACGGCAGTGTTGGTGGGTTCCGGCGGCACCCGACAGGTAAGCCCTGTCTTTGATAATCGTGTGCCCGGCCAACATCACGTTGTTAGCCACAATCGTGTTGTTGCCCAGGTGACAGTCGTGCGCCACGTGGGCACTGACCATGATCAGGTTGTCGTTCCCAATGGTCGTGGCTTGCCCTTCGACCAAGGCCCGGTGAACCGTCACGTTCTCTCGGAAGGTGTTGCCCGAGCCGATAACCAGTCGCCCGACCCGTTCGGGGCAACGAAGATGTTGCGGCATTCCGCCTAGAACCGCTCCCTCGGAAATTACATTGTTCGGCCCCATCACCGTGCCCGACTTCACAATTGCCCGGCTCTCCAGGCGACAACCATCACCAAGTGTGACATCACGTTCGACGATTGCGAACGGCCCGACAGAAACATCACGCCCTAGTTTGGCCTCGGGGCTGACAACAGCCATAGGATGTATTGGCACGAGTGGAGACCTCTCTTCATATGCGGGGGAGAGATAGGCGGCTTGTTCCGGTCAGGCGTTGCGCCTGCCGGTCGGTCGCCGGTTGGGAGGGGTTTTCGGTCGCTCTAGCGCCTGCAGATGGTTTGGTCTGCCGGTGCCTGGGTCATGAGCAACCGCTGATAAGTATCGGCTCTACGGTTGCTACTAGTTCAATCGGACGCAGCGGTTTTGCGGATGATTCGTAGAAAACTGCCCCCTGCAAGCTGCTGGCGCTGGCGCTGGCCTGTATCGTCAAAGTGCAGACCCCATCGGTATTTAGCAGGATTCAGGCCCCCCCTCCACAGGCGCCCATCGCAACTGTTAAACTCAGACCATCGAGACACGTCTTGCTCAGCACCAGCCAGGATGCCATCCGCGGCAGTTCATCAAATCTACGTACATACAGAGGTAACTCAACGATGCCCGACAACGAAACGCTCTACGACGAGGCCATCAAACTGAAGGACGACGGGAACCTCGAAGAGGCCATCGCCAAGATGCAAGCGTTGGTCGAGCAGGACGAAACCTATGCGCTGGCCCACTCGGCCCTGGCAAAGATGCTCACCGATTCAGGAAATCACCCGGAAGCCATCAAGCACGCCCTGAAGGTCACCGAACTGGAACCCAACGATCCCTTCAGCTTCACTGCGCTCAGTGTCACCTATCAACGGGGCGGGTTCATTCCCGAAGCCGAAGACGCCATGGCCAAAGCCCGGATGGTAGGGCAATAGCCGGCAACGTGGAGCCTGATCGGTCGTCGCCTATCCGGCAAGCACGCGTAATCCTGCGTTCGTGATTTCGTAGGGAATCACATCGTCGGTGCAGGCACTTCCACGATGCTTGGCAATATATATCCCTCGCCCGAACTGGCCGTCGCGCTGGGTTTTTCCCATATAGATGACGGTGTTGGCCCCCGAGAGCAAATCGCTTTCCGCGATGGGCCGTCGAATCAAGTCTTCCAACATGGGCTCGTGCGACGTGCACAACAACATGCAGCCCACTTCGCCATGATCGTAACGATGCACCTCGGTCAGGGCGGCGTGTTCGCGAAACTGTTCGCGAAGTAAATCGCGGGCTACCCAGTCGGCTTCTTTGCGAAGAATCTGGTGGTAGACGTACTCGAACATCTCCAACTGCATCGAGTCGACAGGCCGGTCGACCGGCTCGATTCCATCCACCACCGTACGCCGTACTCCGCGAACGAAATGGCCGTAAAAGAAGGCGATCGTCGTTTGCAGGCTGCGGACGATGTCACTCTTCCAGTCTCGCCAACCGTCGAAGTCCATGTCCTTCCGGCTAACGCGCTTGCCCTCGTAGCCAAACACGTTGGCGTATTCACCCCATGAAGTCTCGCGGTCGAAGACGCCACGACGCAGATCGCTTGTCCGGCGATCGAAGGGCTCAAGCGACCAGTCGCACAGATCAGCGGCGTAGTTCGCGTGATTCTGAGAATCGCCCCGGCTACTCATATCGAAGAAGATGCCGCGATTCCCTTCCTGCCTGAAGCCTTGGTTGGCGTACTGCACGCCGAGCTGTGTTTTGCCAATCCCGGTGGCCCCGTAAACCACGGTCATGGTGCCGGGGATCAATCCTCCGCCGAGATGTTCGTCAAGTCCTGGCACTCCCGTGCTGTGGCGGGGCGGTTGCGTCATGGATGTCTCTATCGGAAACGAGCTAGGAAGTCTCGGCCGAGATGGTTACCGAAACGTGGAATCAAAAGGACAGTTTGCGATCTCTGGCTGCAACCTGCCATCGCCCGATTGCCACCCCGCGCTCTACCACAACCACCTCTTTGTGCAGTGCGGTGGTCGGGCAAATATGAAACGGCACGCCGTACAGCACGTCGCCTACGGAAAAATTCGCGGCCTGCGGGGACTCCACGGTCAAATGCTCTTCGTTGTGCACCACGGCCTTGGCATCGGGCAAGTCGAGCAGACGCACGCGAGGATCTGGGTTATCCGAGGCAACCGCCTTGTACCCGAGATCGAGGCACAATCGCTCTGGCGTGGGTTTGCTGATCACCCGCGTCAGCAGCACCGCCGCGTGCAGAAAGTCGAGGTCCGGAAATTTCGATTCATAACCTGTGTCCCAGAAGACGCAGGTGCCGGGGCTACACTCGAACTCCGCATTGCGAGCATGTACCGGGAAGGTGGGAGTGCCGCCGGCGATGATGTGGGGAACTGGCAACCCCTCGGCCGCCAGATCTTCCCGCAGCTTGTTCACCGGCTCCAGCGACTGCTCGATGGCGATGCAGCGCTGCTGGAAGTCTCGCTCTTTGAACTGGCCATCGTAAATGTGAAGCCCACCGGGGGAAAGAAACGGAAGCTCGTCCAACAATTGATACAGTTCGACCGCCTGGGGACCCGGGGCAACTCCACTGCGATGCATCCCGGTATCCAGGTCGATCAGCACCTCGATAGGGTGGGAAACCTGGCGGCTGGCCAACGTCTCTGACAACGCTCGCAGTGATTTAGCGTCGTCGCCCAACGTGAGGAAGCGAGTCTGCGGGAACGCCGCGACGAGCGCTGCGAACCGTTCGGTGTTCGGTCCAACCAGTGGATACGCCAGGAGCACTTCGGAGCCACCGCTGCTGGCTACCAGTTCAGCCTCGGCGATGGTTGCCGCTTTGAACTTGGAGACGCCCGCGTCGATGGCCAGGCGAATCACCTCGCACATCTTGTGGGTTTTGATGTGCAACCAAAGTCGGCTGGGATCATCCGCGATGGCGATGATGCGGTTCAGATTCTCGGCGACCCGCTCGGGGTACACCAACAGCGCGGGCGACTCGATCTGTTGGAAGTTGGCAATCTGATACCACTTGCTCGTGGCTACATCGGCGAGTTCGGTCATGATCGAAGCGGCTATTTCAAATCTTCCCAAGCTCCAACGAGCAGGCTGGCAGCACGTTGGATCTCGGGCTGGGTTGTATTTCGCCCCACACTTAAGCGAACGGTGCCTTGTGCCTGCTCGGCTGAAAGCCCCATGGCGGCGAGCGTGTTGGATATATCGGTATCGCCAGAATGACAAGCCGCTGCGGTAGAGGCGCAGAGTTCTGGCGTGCGTGCCAGCAGATCGTGACCCACGACGTTGGGAAAGCGAACCGAGAGTGTGTTAGGCAAGGTCGCGGCCCCATCGGCATTGCGGATCAGCCCCGCCCCAACACCCTCGCGAAGCAACTCCCAGAGTTCGTCGCGCAGCACTGCCATCCTCTCGCTGGATGTCTCGAGACTCGAGCGGACCAGATCGGCCGCGCGGCCAAGACCCGCAATAAAGGCCGTGTTCTCGGTACCAGCACGCTGACCCGATTCATGCCCGGCACCGTGCATCAATGGTTCCAGGTGTACGCCACGGCGAACGTAGAGTGCTCCTACACCTTTCGGCCCGTAGAATTTGTGCCCCGCTACCGAGAGCATGTCCACTTGAAGATCGCCGACGTTGACCTCGATCTTTCCGATGCTTTGCGCGGCATCGGTGTGTAAGAGAACACCCTGTTTGTGACATACCTCGGCGATCTCTGAGATGGGTTGTATCGTCCCGACCTCGTTGTTCGCGTGCATGATGCTAACCAGCCGCGTGTCTTCCCGAAGCGCGTCGGCAACGGCCTCCGGGTCGACGACTCCCTGGGGGTTGCAGGGAACCACCGTGAGATCCCAGCCCATGCCCTCCAAGAAGCGGGCCGGCTCATCGATCGCCGGGTGCTCGATGGCCGAGATGATCAAATGCCCGTGAGGTGCATGGGCCCCTCGAAAGGCCACACCTTTCAAAGCCAGGTTGTTGCTCTCGGTTCCACCAGAAGTAAAGACAATCTGCGTGCGGTCGGCTCCCAACATCACCGCCACCTGAGTTCGCGCGTCTTCGATGGCCTCGCGAGAAGCCCGCCCCAAAACGTGGCCGCTGGAAGGGTTCCCGTAGTATTCGGCCAAGAAAGGCAGCATGGCCTCCTGCACTTCCCGAGCACAGGGCGTTGTGGCGTTGTAGTCGAGGTAGATTGTCTTCACGGTTGGCTGCTCCAACACGCCCCGGAGGCCCGGACCGGCACGCGGCACTCAATTGCACCGGCGGCCACACATGGGAATGGCCCTCGTCTTTCAGCCGTCGATATGGATTCAACCCACCCGAGAACGATGACGAAATAACCGACGGTACTTCGACCGCCGAAGTCGAAACTCCGGTGTCTGAAAAGCACAAGATCGTTTCACCAGGGAGCGGGAGCGAACTCTCGACAACTACGATTTGTCTGCCGGAGGCGCTTGCGGAGCCTGGGCACGTTGGGCACCACCAACCACGCGCTTTTGCACGTCGGTCTCGAGAACGCCGAATGTAGCCTCGTGTCGCTGCAAGGTAAGTTGCAAAGCAGCCAGCATTCGTTTGGCCGTGTAGAAATTGGTCACGATACGTTGCGTAATCGGCACCGGCTCGGTTGGCACGCCGAAGGGTTGAGGGTTCAGCCCGAAGTCGACGATCAGCTCCTCTGGGGTGCCCGTCACGCGGCAGAAGTTGGCATAAGAAGCCGTGGCGTGCGTGTCGTCTATCTTCACCTGCTGGCGTTGTTGCTGTTCACCCGCGGCAGGGGTTGTGGAAGGAGTGGACGGATCCTTTTGTGGTTTGTCGCTGGCTTGGCTCACCGGAGACTCCTCTTGGCTATCTAATGGAATGCGTCATGTGATACGACACGAATTCAACCTGCCCCGTCTATCTCGTGTATGACGTTGGCCGCTTGTCGTGCCATGCTACTTCAGGAAGAACCGTCAGTGTATGAGGGCAGGCCGCCTCTTACCACCCTTTGAGGGAGGAATTCGTGAGAGAATCCGCCATCGCGTGCTCTACCCTGAAACCTTCTTGAACCCGAGACCGTCGAAGACCGAATCGTTGACCACGTCCACGAGCTTCAGCGCAACGATATTGTCGTAGGGTATGAGTACTTTTCTGGCACCCGAGGTATCAGGCGCACGCCGCTCGAGCATCAGCAGCGTTTCGCTGGTCATAAAATTGAGGAACGGAATCTGTTCGTCGTAGCACGTAACGAGGACGCCCGAGGGAGCAACCTTGCTAGGCCAGTTCGAAAAATAGTCCTTCCAAATCGGCCCGAGATTCATATTCACCGATCCTTGGCAAGAGAGCTGGTAGTGACAACCGTGTACGAGTAGCCGGCCTGCGTGCCGTGCGGAAGTAGATTGACCAAGAGCCTGAATGCACACCGGCAAACAGGCTCTTGTCCTAGGTCGTCAATCTAACGTACCGCGACTCACGCGGCGCGAATTAGCTCGTAGGTCTTCAGCATGTCGTGGTAACTTGAGTGCTCCAGCGGAGGCAACGCACTTTCGTTCAAGCCAGCCGCAACGGCCTTTTCCATCGATTCATAAAAACCGTCCATATCGTCGGCCGATTTCTGCGCCTTGGCCTTGTGGAAGTACAACATGCTATCTTCAGGCGAGGCCAGCAACGCGGAATCCAGGATACTGATCGACTGCTCGGTATCGCCCAAGGCCAACAGAACCATGGCCTTCGTATCAAGCAACTCGGGCAACGGGCCCACGATGCTGATTGCTTCTTCGATCATCGGTTGGGCTTTCTTGCCGTTTCCGTCGCGAACGGCGTAAATGAACGCTAAATTGTTCAAGGCTGTAACACGACCACGATCGTAGAGATTGTCCTTCTTCAGCATCTTCTCGTAGATCTTCACGGCTTCGTCATATCGACCCTGGGCATCTCGGAAATCAGCCAGCGTCAACTGGACCGCGTCAGGATTGGCACTCTCGTCTTGAGCCTTATTGATCCAGCCCTCGACGCGATTGAAATACTTGTCGTCGATGTCGATTTGAGCCACGCAACTGCGAAGTATGCCCTGTGCGACACCGGAGACTTCGGTATACGACTTGTTGTCCAAGGCCTCCTCACAGATAAACAGCGCGTCGTCCAGGTTGTGTCTGCGACCGTGGAACGCAGCCAGTCGGAGTTGATCTTCCGGTTTTGCCTTGACGTATCGCTTGAGAAACTCTTCGGCCCCGTCGTAGAGTTCGAGTGACTCCAGGATATTGGCGGCCCCCAGCAACCGTTGCGTTTCTTCAGGCAGAATGTCGGCCACCGACGGGATGGCTTCCCGCATGACTTCGACCGCCTCCTCCGATTTACCGGCCTTGGCCAAATAACGAACCCGTGCCTCAGTCAACATATCGCTGGCACCGTCGGCTTCCAGAGCATCGAGCCAACTCTTCACTTCGAGTTGGGCCAAATCGCTGGGGCTCTCGGCCCGATCGGTCAACATGCGAATGAAATCGAACTTGTAGACCTGACTCTGCTCAGGTGGAACTGAAGCAATGAGGTTGAGCATCTGCTCGCGACACTTCAACCAGGAATCTGGCCGGTAATCCTTTTCGTACAGCCGGGCCAAGAGATGCTTTTCGACTGGAGATAATTCCAGGCCCTCCTCGATCATTCTAGTTTGCAAATCTTCCATCAGGCGAATCGCTTCGCTTCTCGATTCGTAGTCCGACCGACCGCCAAGCAAGGTGGATTTGAGCATGATTTCCGATCGGTAGAGATCCCCGTCAACCGCATTTTCATCAATCATCGCCAAAGCACTCTGCAAGTCTCGATAATTGCCCGAACGAGCAACAATCTGTGCTTTTGAGCGACGTGCCCAACGAACGTTGGAGAGATCGCTTCTGGTATCCACTTTTTCCGCGGCCAGCATTTTGTCCAGATACTCGGTGGCCATGGGGAAATTGTTATTCTGAACGTAAAATGTGACCAATGTTCTCAGCACACCTAATTCTTCGGGGCGCTCTTTCGCGGCTCGCAGCAAGGCCTTTTCTGCGTCTTCCCCACGACCCACCAATTGGTAGCACAACCCCATAACCAAGGGCTCTTGCTCATCGGTAAGATGTCCTTGCATTTCCTGAATAACTTCCGTGGCTTCATCCTTCCGGTTGGCACCCACCAAATACTGAACCAAGGTTGTCCAGATCGAACCATCGGTCGGAGCCAGTTCGGTTGCCTTCTGAAATGCCTCATCGGCGCTTACTTCATACTCGAACGCTTCGTCCTCGGCCTCGAGCCTTGCCAAGATCTGGCCGAATTGGACCCAGTCTCCCGCATCCTCCGAGGTGGCCACCACGTCCTTGCCGGCCTCAAATGCTCCCTGGGCATCGCCGGCTTGCATACGGACAATCATCTCACCTCTTGCCAACTGCACCGAGTCGGGAACGTTGTGTTGCAACTGGGTTAAATACTTCAGTGCCTTTTCTGGTTGCCCTGTGATGGAATACAGACGAACCAGATCCATAAAGTAGCCGCGTTGACGTTCACCAAGTTCGATGGCGCGTTCGTAGTTGTCGATCGCACTTTCGTAATTACCTTCCAGGCGATCAATCTGAGCCCTAACTCGCCACACGGCGTACCAGTTCTCACGCGATTCGGCCGCCTTTTCGATGTGCTCACGGGCCTTAACCAGTTCGTCGCTTTCCGTTTCGCCCTTAATCACCAGGGTGACACGACGCATGGCCTGAGCGTAGTTCCATTCAGCGCTCTCCTTGCCCACGATTTCGGCAACACGCCCAATCATCTCATCCATGTCTTCAGCATTTGCGACCGAGGCCGCCATCTCGAAACGCCGCATGCGAATACGCAGGTCCGGATAAGGAGAATTCTCGTCAACGATTCCGAAGATGCGCTGGGCTTCCTCGTATTCACCCAACGAGAACAACGCTTCTGCCAAATTGGAAAGCAATACCAGCTTGGTGCTGTCCGAGAACTTCTCTTGGAGTTCGGATTCCATGGCCAACAAATCTGGAAGCACCTCACTAGTCCGCTTTGCCTGGAATCCTTGAATCCGCTTCTGTGACAACAGCAACTGTGGACCCAACTTCGCTTCCGCTTCATCGAGCACCGCAAACATCGCGTCTACGCCTTCGCTTCGTTGCTTGAAGTTGGCCAAGGCAACCCACATCGAAGCATCTTCAGGCAAGGCGTCTCTAGCTTCACTGAGGCGGCGTTCCGCCTCCTCTAGCTCACCCTTGTGATACAGGATTTCCGCTTCGTAGAGCTTGAGATTGACTTCCTGACGCGCACGAACTTCGGGGTCCTCGATTTCTGCGGTACGCTCGCGAATCGTGGCAATATGCTCTTCGGCACGCGACCAATCGCGTTGTTCCACCGGTAGACTAAGCTGCTTGCCAATCATGGTCTGAAAGGCGACCGGAGCCATCGAAGCGGTTCCATCGTCCGCATCTTGATTGGCTACATCCCACCGTTCGTTTCGCAGGTTCGATGAAATGCGTCGAATACGGGCCACTTGATTCTGCGGATCGTCGGCCAACACACGGTTACAGGCATCGATAACCAGATCGTTTTGACCCAACCTCTCATAGCAGGTGATCAAGGTCAGGTTTGTCCGGATGCGGTTGTAGGTATCTCGCACTAGCAACGGCCGAATACTTTCCAATAGTTGGGCCGCCCGAACATACTGTCCTTCTCGCAAGAGAACTTGTGCCCGGAGAAAGTCGAGCTTCTCGATATCGTGCCGCAAGCCATCCAACTGGGCGATCACGTCTCGAGCTTCGTCTAGTTGCCCGTCTGCGATGAGCAAACCAGCTTTCATTTCCAACAACAAGCGACTCGTGGGATTCTTCTCAATCCCCTCATTCACATATTCCGTTGCGAGATCTAGCTCATTCGACTCCTGTGCAATGGTTGCCAGCATACGAAAAACTTCCTGGCTCGAACCATCGACATCTCGGGCACGTGCCAAGAAATCACGGGCTTCGTCAACTCGCTTCGTACGGCGAGCAATCGTCGCGGCAGTCAGCAAAACTTCCATCTCTTCAGGTGCCAGCTCAGCGGCCTTGAGAATGTTGTCGTAGGCTTCTTCCATCAAGCCATAGGCTCGGAAATATGTGCAACGCACAAGGTGAGACCGATAATCATCCGGGTTCGTCTCGACCATGCTATCGATCAGTTCGTCTGCGGCCGCTACGTCATCAAACTCACTACGTAACAGGACCGCGTATCCCAGATAGGAGTCAACACGCTGCGGGTCGGCGGCGATTGACTTCGCGTAGGCTTCGCGGGCATCATCCAATCGCTTTTGCGAGGCGTAGCACTGTGCCAGACGAGCTAGAAGCTCTCCGTCTTCCGGGTTCTTCTCGAGCAGAATATTGATGTTTTCAACTGCGTCCGCAAAGCGGCGGCGAGCCATCGTATAGGTGATTAGCCGTCGTCGAATATCATCACGGGAAGAGTCGAGTCGTAACGCCCGTTCCAGTTCGCGGTAGGCTATCTGAGTGGCATGACGCGGAGTGCCTGGCGTTTCTGCCCAATCGGCCACCAGCAATGCATACTCGCCAGCAGCGTCTGAATCTTCTGGAACTTGCTTGATATAGCGACCATAGAAATCAATCGCCTTGTCGGTGTCTCCGTCCTCTTGGGCTCGCTGAGCTTCAAGCTTCAACGCTTCGAGTGTCCGGGACGTGTTCATCATCCACAATCCGAAGGCGGCTCCCGTGAGCACGACCACACCAACGAAGAGGATGACCAGCAGCTTGACGTTCAGACGTTTCATGTTCTTCTGCCACTCAATTGTTATTGAAGGTAGATGCCTAGATAGACCTTTTGTCCGTCACGATCTGGTTTCTTGCCAGACTGTGAATCCCCACTCTCTTTACTCAGGTCAGCGTAGTTCAATCCCGTGCCCATCCGATTGTTTTGAAACAAGGGTCTCCGCGGCACTGGTGGGGAAGTGATTCGAATGATCAACGTGAAACCGTTGTTGAAACTAGCCCTGGTGGTTCTGAGGATTCGCCATCGAATAGGTTAATCTGTGTAGCGCAAGCCATCGCGACAACACCGACAAGAAGAGTCCCCAATCACCCGGGTATACGCTTCCCACTGCGAACCCGCATAAGATTCCCTCATCCTAACCCCAGCCCCATAGCTGTCAACAAACGAGGGGCTATTTCAAGGGCTTACGGCAAGGCTTTGTCACTTTGCCTTTTTGTTGGATTCTTCCGATTTTTCGTTTGGTACAGACCAACATTAAGCGAGGCAGAGGGCAATTTGCTTCGTGGTGATTACTGGCCTCTGGCGAGCAAATCGATGCACCGCAGTCGGTCACGGCTACTTTCTGCAGAACAGCTTTCCCCGATGATTCACTGCTTTGCTACTGTCACATGACTTTTATAAGGCAACCGATTTGCATGCCCAGTGACACTCCGGTGTGTCACAACTCAATCTACGCACTTATCCCATTTTGACTGTATTTGGGCACTTGGGGGTGGTGATTTTTGGCTGGGGGTGGAAATGCTGGAGGGGCGGGGGGAGTTTGCCGATCAATGCGGATGTACTGGTTATTTCATTTGGTTCGATTGCGCCTCGCGGACGGGGGGATACGCCGCGCGGCTGTAGGACTAGGGCTTGCCCGTCATGCTCCGTTGTTACGCCCCCCATTCTGTCGCCAGATTCGCGCTGCTCGTGCTGGCCGCCTGCACGGCTGGCGGTTGTGGCATGCTGCCGGTCTATCACCGGGAGGCCGTCACTGAAGTGGCACCCGGAAATCCGGTACCCAGGGAGTTGGAGAAAAGCTCGCTGCCGACTTACGTCCTCGAACCCCCGGATATCCTGCTGATCGATGCCGTGCGGGTCGTGCCCAAGCCGCCGATTACCGTGCAGACGCTCGACGTGCTGCAGATCACCGTGCCGCCGGACTATACGTTCGTCGAAGAGCCCATCGCGGGAACCTATCCGGTCGATGCCGACGGGACCGTGAACCTGGGGCCCACCTACGGGCGTGTCGATGTGGCCGGGCTGACGTTGGATGAAGTTCGCGATGCGGTTCGCAAGCACCTGGAGAGTATTCTCACCGATGTCGAGGTCTCGGTGTCGTTGGCCGAAAGTGCCGGCAAACAGCAGATTGCCGGGGAACACCTCATCGGTCCCGACGGGACCGTGAATCTGGGAACCTACGGCAGCGTGTTCGTGGCCGGCATGACGTTGCAGCAGGCCAAGGCGGCCGTCGAGATGCATCTCTCGGAGTTTCTCGACTCGCCGGAAGTCTCGATCGACGTGTTTGCCTACAACTCCAAGGTCTACTACGTCATCAGCGAAGGGGCCGGCGCGGGCGATCAGTTCTCCGTCTTCCCCATTACCGGTAATGAAACCGTGCTCGACGCGTTGGCCCAGGTGCAGAGCACCACGTTTAACTCGTCTCGCAACGTGTACGTAGCCCGCCCGGCACCCAAAGGCCTGGGCTATCAACAGATTCTCAAAGTCGACTGGGACGCCATGATTCGCGGCGGGCAGGCAGCGACCAACTACCAGCTCTTTCCCGGCGATCGCGTGATCATCGAGGAAGACCGCCTGATTGCCCTGGACACCATGATCGGCAAGATCACCACACCCATCGAACGACTCTTCGGCGTCTCGCTACTCGGCTCACAAGCCATCCAATCCCTCAACCGACTCCCCGACGGAGGAGGGATCGGACAAGGAGGCGGATTCTTCTAGCTGATGTGAACGGAAGAAGTGTCCAGTTAGGAATCGCCGCGGCTCGAAATTAGGAAATAGAGGCTGAGCCGGAGAAAGTGTTGCTGCAGCCCAACGTTGTTTCATCGCGAATGTTAAGATGATATGATAATGGATGTTGTCCGATGTCGATCCGTGACTTGGATTCGGTCACATTCGACGAAGCAATCAGAAACCTGCCAGAACCCAAGGAGCTGATTCGATGTCTATTCGCACCTTCACTGTTGCTCTGGCGGCTTTTGGCATGCTCATTCTCATCACAGAAGACGCTTCCGCGCAGCGGCCAGGCTATACTCCCCCATCTCCGAACGCCAATGCAAATGCGCTCAGAAGCCCTACCGTTAGCCCTTACTTGAACCTCCTTCGAGGCGGCCCGGGCAGTTATCAATCACTGGTCCAGCCCTTGGTCAACAACAATCAGGCAAGCCGACAGAACGCGCGACAGATCCAGCAACTTGAGAGAAACAACGCTGCGAGACGGACAGGGCGATCCAGCGGCTCGCAGTTGTTTGCTCCCACGGGCCATACAACGGCTTTCCGCAATTACTCACACTTCTACCCGAACATGAGTCGCTAGGCTTGTGTCTAAGTGGTGAGTCTGTGCCGGAATTCCAACCACGGGAGGTGGTCTTTCTCCTCCTTCGGTGAGGTTTTCTTGTAGCTGTATCTCACGGATTCACCCCATTCGGTTTCAGTTGCCCAACCATGAAGTCGACGGTTGATGAAATTCGGGCTCGGTTCGATTTGGATGTCGAGCGATTTTCCAATCTAGAAACTGGGCAGTCCGCGACAATCGATGCGCCTCTCGCGCTCCAACTCATCGCGGAAGCGGCATGGGCAGCGACGCCACATGCGAAACGGCTTCTCGATGTGGGCTGCGGAGCCGGCAACTTTTCCTTGCGACTCATCAAAGAAAGAGTTGTTCGCGAGATCACGTTGGTCGACCTCAGCGGTCGGATGCTGGATCGAGCTTGCGTACGCATTGAACAGTCCTCGGGATTCAAACCGCGTGTAATCCAAGGGGACGTTCGCGAGGTCGGGTTCGAAACCGCTTCGTACGACGTGATACTGGCCGGGGCGGTGCTGCACCACCTGAGAACCGACGAGGAGTGGCAGGCAGTTTTCTCCAAGCTGTACGACAGTCTGTCGCCAGGCGGATCGTTATGGATCTTCGATCTGGTTACCAGCCCGAATCCCGCTATCGAAGCCTTGTTTCAACGTCGCCATGGCGAGTACCTCAGCGACTTGAAGGATGCTCGGTATCGCGATCAGGTGTTTGCCTACATCGAGAAGGAAGATACTCCCCGGCCACTTTCCTACCAACTCGATCTCCTTCTTCGGGTAGGCTTCGACGAGGTCGAAATCCTCCACAAAAATGGCCCCTTTGCTGCGTTCGGTGCCCTGAAAGCATGAACATACGACGCGCACGTCCGTCGCCTTTGACGCCTTTATTCTGTTCGAGTTCCGTGATAGTACTCGCCACTCGCTCGCCTGACTGACGCGCCCCTGTGGTTGAATGGCAACTGATCAGGTCACTTGCAGAAATCACGCTCCCCCTTGTCGCAACGGAGCACTCCGTGCAAGAATCGAAGGCCTGAGGAAACCGACCCAAGGCACGGGCTAACTTCGAAGTGATTCAGCATGAACCGTGCGGACCATGTTGCAGCAAACCCCGACTTTCCTTGGCTCAACGCGGACGATCAACGGGGGCTCGTTGCCTTCTTGGAGCAACGCCGCTGGCTGGAACCCGAAGAACATGTCCTCGATTGCGGTCGCGCCGGCGAGGGCAACATGAACCTCACCTTACGGGTGAGGACGAATCGTCGATCGGTGGTCATCAAACAAGCCCGGCCCTGGGTCGAAAAATACGACCACATCGAAGCTCCCTGGAATCGGATCGACTTCGAGTGCCGTTTTTACGAGCGAGTTGCGGAAGTCGAAGAAGTTTTGACGCGGATGCCTACCCTGCTTGCTTCCGACCACGATGCCCACACGATCATGCTCGAGTATATCGATGGTGCGGATGACTTGGCATCGCTCTATGCTGGAGGAAATCTTGATCGTTCAGTCCTCACCGAATTGGCAGACTATCTTGTCGCCCTGCATTCCTCGACTCGAAGTGAGCCGTCCCAGGCATTCTCGAACCGTGGCATGCGTGAATTGAATCACGCGCACATTTTTGTGGTGCCTCTGCAGGGAGAGAACGGTGTTCCGCTTGAACAGTTCGAGACAGGATTCGAGGCTACCGCAATCAAGCTTCGTGGCGATGCGGGATACCGGAAGGTTGTTGAGAAGCTTGGCGAGCAATATCTCGAGCCAGGCAGTTGTTTGGTGCACGGCGATTACTTCCCGGGTAGTTGGCTTTGGTGCCCTCGGGGCTTGTTCGTAATCGATCCCGAGTTTTGTTTCGTTGGTACTCCGGAAATCGACCTTGGCTGCGCCATCGCCCACTTGGCCCTGGCAAAGCAGAACCGAGAAGTGGCCCAGTCATTACTTTCGCATTGCACACAGGGATCCGCAGATCTCGATTTCGAATTGCTCGGACGATATGCTGCCGTCGAGGTGATGCGGAGGTTGATAGGAGTTGCCCAGTTACCAATTCCAGCGAGTTCCGGCTGGCGTTCTGAGTTATTATTGCGATCGCGTCGTGCAATGCTTGATTCATCATGGGAGTTGCTGTGGACATGACCTCTGCGATTCGCTTTTTGGCAACCGTTCTCCTCGCCGGTATGCCAACAATAGCCGTTAGCTTCGCCGAAGATGCGAACCGTCCTATCGACGTATGGCTGGATGTTGATACCGCAACCGGGGTGGGCGACGTCGATGACGGACTGATGTTGATCCAGGTTTTCCATTCGCCCGAACTCCAGGTGCGCGGACTTAGCGTGGTCTTCGGGAACACGAGCCTCGAGAGAGCTGTGCCCATCGCCGAAAAAATTGTTCAGCAATTTGGGCCTCCCGGTTTAGAGGTTGTCCCAGGCGCGGCATCTCACGACGAACTTGGAAAGGACACCGATGCCGTACGTGCCATGGCAGAAGCCTTGAAAGAGAAGCCGATGTGTATCTTGGCCGTGGGCCCCGTGACGAATGTGGCTTCGCTGGTGATGCTTCATCCGGAGTTGCAGGACCGAATCGAGAGCGTCGTCATGGTTGCAGCACGAAGACCCGGACAGAGGTTCGTGAGCAGCACAAGGCAAAAGCGACCACACCCTGACGCAAACTTCGACCATGATCCCGAAGCCATGCGCGTGCTCTTGGATACCAAGATTCCCCTGGTCTTCGCTCCCTGGGAAGTATCCTCCAAAGTTTGGATTACCAGAGACGATTTAAGCACACTCGCAGAGGCAGGAGGCTCGGGACGCTGGATCGCTGAGACTTCTGTTTACTGGATCACGGGCTGGGAACTTGCGATTACCAACAAGGGGTTCAACCCTTTCGACACCTTGGCGGCCGGATGGCTCACACATCCGAGCTTGATCGACTCGATGCCGGTTTCTGTCCGCATCGAAGAACTGCCCGACGATCGCGCAGTGGATCACTCTGGTGGCGATTCCCCCAAAAAGCCCTATCTTCTGGTCGAAGAGACCGAAAATTCGGTCGGTCGGATCATCTACTGTCACACGCCGCTGCCTGAGTTCAAACCCATCTTGATGGAGCGCTTGGCTGGAGCCCCCGAGTAATCGGGCAATTCTCTACGGCCATCGCCACAAGCAACAAGTTGATACCATGGGCTAGCGTACGACCTACTTAGCGAAGCGGATTATCCTCTCGAACCACCGGGCGAGCTGGCCGCTGACCCGAACGTAGAGGGTTGTGCCATTTTGTTGTTTCGATTGACGTCGTCGGCGAAGGTGAACGAGCGTCAACTCGATTCGTTGCCGGGGCATTGAATCTTACTTGAACCGCCGCTGGTTCTGGTCGGCTCGTGTCCGGGACCGGCAACCTCTGTGGCAAAGGTTGCGCTTCCGGCATTGCTGTGTTGAGTCTGCGAGGTTCATTTCTGCTGGAAAACGAACCGTTGACTGGCACTGCTGGTGAGGGCTCTCGAAGACGATTGTAAGCTGGCATTCGACGGGGTTCGCTCGAGCCTGCCCCGCGGCCAGTCCATCCGGACGAAGGAACACGGCTAGACTTAGCGGGAGGCTCAGCCTCTGTCGGTGCTCCTTCAGCAGGGGTTCCTTCCGGTGGAGCTTCAGGAGCCTTGTCTTCCTCCATCTCGGGCATCTCGAACCCGGGAGGTAACGACGGATCCGGCATCGACTCCAAATCGGGAGGGATCAGTCCCGGCTCCGCCGACTCTGCAGGCGGATCGAGTGATGGCTCCAATGGCATCTCGAATGGTTCATCCAATGATGGCGTATCCGGAACGGGCTCACCCATCGGGTCCGCAGGTGGCTGATCCGGGGTCGAGGGTTCCGGCATCGTTTCTTCGAGTCCCGGCGGCATGGGTTCTTGTCCCGGAGTGCCAGGTTCCGGCAACGTTCCCTCGAGGCCTGGCGGCGTGGGAAGATCTGGCGGGGTATCCGTGTCAGGGACGGTTGGCGTGAGAGGTTCCAATGGAAGTGGCTCGGTTGCAGGTGGTGCCGGAGCCGCATCGTCCTCTGGTGCCACAGTTGGACGCGGGGGAGCAACCATTGGCGTTTGCTTTATCGTGGGCAAATGTTCTTTGTGAATCGGAGCTTGCCATCCGGATGCCCATGGTCGCCAAATGGTCGGATAGTAGCCGTGAAAGCGACGCTGCGGCAAAAAGCGGTCGCCGCCGTAAGGGCCACCGGCAAATGTATCTGTCACCTGAAACATGCAGGACGCACAGGCAATGAGACAGGCAAGCTGAATATTCGTTCGTTTATGTGTCATTTTGCAGCCTTCTTTCCGGCCGTTTCCACAAAGAGTGTTTTTTGGTAGCAAATCAAATCGAGCACAGTTGTAGAACTTCTTCCGTTCACGTTAGCTAGAAGAATCCGCCTCCTTGTCCGATCCCTCCTCCGTCGGGGAGTCGGTTGAGGGACTGGATGGCTTGTGAGCCGAGTAGCGAGACGCCGAAGAGTCGTTCGATGGGTGTGGTGATCTTGCCGATCATGGTGTCCAGGGCAATCAGGCGGTCTTCCTCGATGATCACGCGATCGCCGGGAAAGAGCTGGTAGTTGGTCGCTGCCTGCCCGCCGCGAATCATGGCGTCCCAGTCGACTTTGAGAATCTGTTGATAGCCCAGGCCTTTGGGTGCCGGGCGGGCTACGTACACGTTGCGAGACGAGTTAAACGTGGTGCTCTGCACCTGGGCCAACGCGTCGAGCACGGTTTCATTACCGGTAATGGGGAAGACGGAGAACTGATCGCCGGCGCCGGCCCCTTCGCTGATGACGTAGTAGACCTTGGAGTTGTAGGCAAACACGTCGATCGAGACTTCCGGCGAGTCGAGAAACTCCGAGAGATGCATCTCGACGGCCGCCTTGGCCTGCTGCAACGTCATGCCGGCCACGAACACGCTGCCGTAGGTTCCCAGATTCACGGTCCCGTCGGGACCGATGAGGTGTTCCCCGGCAATCTGCTGTTTGCCGGCACTTTCGGCCAACGACACCGAGACCTCGACATCGGTGAGAATACTCTCCAGGTGCTTGCGAACCGCATCGCGAACTTCATCCAACGTCAGCCCGGCCACATCGACACGCCCGTAGGTGGGCCCCAGGTTCACGGTCCCGTCGGCATCGACCGGATAGGTTCCCGCGATGGGCTCTTCGACGAACGTATAGTCCGGCGGCACGGTGATCTGCAGCACGTCGAGCGTCTGCACGGTAATCGGCGGCTTGGGCACGACCCGCACGGCATCGATCAGCAGGATATCCGGGGGTTCGAGGACGTAAGTCGGCAGCGAGCTTTTCTCCAGCTCCCTGGGTACCGGATTTCCGGGTGCCACTTCAGTGACGGCCTCCCGGTGATAGACCGGCAGCATGCCACAACCGCCAGCCGTGCAGGCGGCCAGCACGAGCAGCGCGAATCTGGCGACAGAATGGGGGGCGTAACAACGGAGCATGACGGGCAAGCCCTAGTCCTACAGCCGCGCGGCGTATCCCCCCGTCCGCGAGGCGCAATCGAACCAAATGAAATAACCAGTACATCCGCATTGATCGGCAAACTCCCCCCGCCCCTCCAGCATTTCCACCCCCAGCCAAAAATCACCACCCCCAAGTGCCCAAATACAGTCAAAATGGGATAAGTGCGTAGATTGATGAAAATGCCCATCGACGAAGCAGGCGGCATGGTCCTCTTTGAACCCGACTGCCACACGGCTGCCTCAGGATGACACCAAGGCAGCTTTTTGGCTGATAGCAGCCCCAGCATTTTGCCCTCGATCTTGACGTAACCCTTGCAACCGTTTGCGAATGCTGTAGAAACAAAGGGAAGCCTTGAATATTGCTTGACAGCCCCTCGTAGCTGTTTATGGTGAGGCTTAAGGAGCAGGGTGCAACACAGGACTCACTTTTCAAGAAAGCTGCGGATGAAACAACCGACTCCCCGTGGTGAGTAGCTGCGATCGTTTGAATGCGTAGTCTCAACACTCGGCGAGTGGCACAAGAAAAGACTCAGGCAATTTCGACGTGCCTTGTTCGCCGGTTGGCCACGAGGATAGAAGGAGTACTTCCAAGAGTCATCGGTTGTGATCAGAAGTTTGCGCTTTCGATGCAGATGAGATGTACGAGTCGGTTAAGTGGGGTGCCTGAAAATCACCTCGTACCGTCGACCGAAGCAGGAATCGCTCGGTCATGTGAACGTCTCATTTCAGGGACAGATGAAGCCCCAACCCATCACTTTTCCGGGGCGACTGCATCAAAGCAACACCGCCAGTGACATTGTTGAGGTTGCGAAGATAGCCTCTTGGCAACATCGCTCGGCAGATCACGAGAACCATCGAATCCGCTCGTAGCGCTCGACAGCCGTGGAAGGAACAAGAAGAAGCACCCTAAGTACAACTGCACGGAGCAACTGCCTTGCCTGATGTTTTCTTCACATCGAAGTGGAGCAACATCTTCTTACTACGACCAGCGATAAGAACCCAAACATGACTGAATCAACCATCCTGAAGTCAGACTCGAAAGACTCGACCCAGTACGACTTCGTGCAGATCGGCACATTGGGCTTTCTGCTCGTAGCGCTGATTGCGAGTTACTGGAACACCCTGACCCAAACTGCGGAACACTGGGATAGCCCTCAGTATTCGCACGGATGGTTGGTGCCATTGTTTGCGATCGCACTTCTCTGGATGCGTTACGAACCACTGAAGGCAGTCGCAACCTGGGAGCACTGGGCCGGCTTGGGGTTGTTGGCCTTAGGGCTAACGATGCGGCTGGTTGCCACCGGCTACGCGTTGGTGATTCCAGACATGGTCTCTTTCATTCCTTCACTAATCGGCATCCTGCTGCTGTGCGGTGGAGTGAGCCTGTTGCGATGGGCCGGGCCGGCAGCTTTGTTCCTGCTGTTCATGTACCCGCTGCCCGACCGGGTGGAAAACATGATTCTCAACCCGTTGCAAAGAACCGCGACCGTTGTGAGCACGTTCTCGCTGCAGACCATGGGGGTTCCCGCCTTCTCGGAAGGTAATCGAATTCTGCTGCCCAACGTCGAGTTGGGTGTGGTCGATGCGTGTTCTGGATTGCGGATGCTGACGATCTTTTTGGCCCTTTCGGTAGCGATCACGATGGTCACCGACCGCCCTTGGTGGGAGCGGATTGTGATCATTCTGAGCGCTTTTCCGATCGCACTTATCGTGAATATCACGCGTATTACGGTGACAGGTCTGCTGTACATGGTGAACGAGAGTCTGGCCGAACACGTGTTCCACGACTTGGCCGGCTGGGTGATGATGCCGATGGCACTCGGCTTGATGTACGTCGAGTTGCAGTTCCTGTCGCACCTCTTCATCGAAGACGACAGCGTCGAGTCGACCGGGATTGATTTTGGGCCGCAACACCCCGCCTCGATTTAGTGGTTCGAGATGATTTATTGCAGATTGTTGAGAATTGGCCACGCAGGCCATTGAGATACGATGCCCGGCGGCAACGAGCCAATTGGTAGATGAACGCCGGGCAATTGACTTAAGTCGTTAAACCCAAGGATGATGCAGATCGACAATCGACCGCTGGACGAACCGCGGTCTCGAAGTTGCTTCAGGGAGGAAGCACAAGTGGCCACGGTGGCCTCGCTATGAAGCGAACGAATTACATCTTTGCTGTCACACGCTAAGTGAGAGATTGCCAAGTTGTTACCTCCCCAATCAGATCACGACTCATTCGCCAACGGTAGTGCTTCCGCGGTTCTGGAAAACGGCCATAGTAACGGCCACACCAATGGTTCGTTGGTTCCGATGCAACCCGAACGGGCTGAAGTGCCTGCGATGCCATGGCCCACCGGACCTGTGGCTCGCCCAGAGGCTCTGACCGCACCTCCCAGCCCCATCGGGCTGCTGAATGCGTTTCGCCGACGGTGGTTCTTGGCCACTGTACTGGGATTGGCCCTGGGTGCCGGCCTGGCGTTGATTCCATTCTTCATGATGCCCGTTAACTACGACGTTGCTTCGTGGTTGACCGTGGCCGAAGAGGAACCACACCTCGTCTACAAGAAGCGAACCGGAGCGGAAGAATTCAAACGCTTCAAGAGTGCTCAAGCTCAGATGCTCACGACTCCGTTCGTGCTGACCGCCGCCCTGCGCAGATCTGAGGTGAATTCCCTTCCGATGCTACCCAAAGGCGACCAGATTGAGTTCTTGCAGAGCAAGATCTCGGTCAATTACCCGGGCGATTCGACGCTCATGCGAATCTCGATGAAGGGCAAAGATGATGCTCAATTGAAAATAATTGTCGACGCGGTACGCGAGGCGTATCTCAAGGAGATTGTCGAAAAGCAGTTCAATATGAATTTGCATGGTCTTGCCCAGCTGAAGGACATTCTGACGAAGTTGGACCAGGATATTTCCAGAAAGCGTTCGGAAATAGAAGTCCTGGTGAGTGCTCTCGGTACCACACCCGAGGTGGCGGCAAGAGACGTCCGCTTGTTTGAGAACGAGCTGGGTTCGCTACAGTCTCAACTGCTTGAAGCCAAGCGAACTTTGCGGAAGCTAGCATCTGAAAAAATGATGGCAGAGTCCGCGCTGGCCTCGGTTGGCGAACAAGATCCCACGGTGGGCGAACATCTGGTCGAGGATATGCTGCGACGGACAGATCCGGAGTACCTGAGCATCCGCGACCAATGGTTGCAGCTCACGAATTTGCTGCGGCAAGAGCGGGAAAAAGCGAAAGACGAAACCAAGTCGCCCAATCGCCGCCTGGAAGCCGACCTCGATGACTTGGATCAAGAGATGATTTTGCGAAGGGCACGCGCCCGCGAGGAGCTGGCTCAGCAAATTCAGACAGAGAATATTGCAGCAGCCGAACAGGCCCTCAACGAAATTACCGCCAGCTACTCGATCACCGAGCAGAACATCCAAGATCTCGCGGCTCAGCTCACCGAGATGTCGCAAAAGACCGTCAAAGCCACGAAGAACTCCAATGAGATCCTTCGCAAGGAAGAGGATCTGCGGAAGAAATTGGAAGTTCGTGCGGAGTTGGCGGAACAGGTTGAACAGCGGGAACTGGAAAGTTCGTCTCCCCCACGGGTAGAAGCATGGCAACCGGCCACGACCGAAGGCAACGACCGGATGATGAAGTACAGCATCGTCGGTTTCTCGGGCTTGCTCGGCTTCCTGGGCGCGGCGTTTGGGGTCACGTTCGTCGAGTTCCAAAAGCGACGGATCAGTTCACCCACGGAGATCAGCGAAGGCCTCGGCGTGCACGTTATCGGCGCGTTGCCATCGCTGACCGGTAATACCTGGTCGAAAATGGTTAGCCGCAACAAGGGGGCTATCCGAGGGTTGCTTGCTGAGTCGATTGACAGCCTGCGAACGACCCTGATTCACGGCGAAAGCGCAAACAAGCGGAAGGTGATCATGGTCACCAGCGCCACGGCAGGCGAAGGCAAAACCACCTTGGCCACGCAGTTGGCAGCCAGCTTGGCTCGTGCAGGACGCCGCACGTTGCTTGTGGATGCGGACCTGCGTGCCCCAAAGGCTCATCGGGTATTTGAATTGCCGCTCGATCCGGGCCTCTCGGAAGTGCTTCGCAACGAGGCTGAAGTGGATGATGTTATTCGTCCGACTCGGGCACCGGGCCTGTGGATGATGACCGCCGGTGGCTGTTGTCAGGAATGCATTCAAGCCCTATCTCGCGACGACATTCGGGTCATGTTCGGCAAACTGCGCGACGAATTCGATTTCGTCATTGTCGATTCCGGCCCGGTGCTGAGTGCGGCCGACTCGGTATCGCTCTCGGTTTGCGTCGACGTCGCCGTGCTTTCGGTTCTGAAGGACACAAGCCAAGCCAACAAGGTGTACGAAGCCTACGAGCGCCTCGATACCGTGGGGGTTCACGTGATGGGGGCCGTAGTGAACGGCGTGAATAACGTCGTACGAAGAAAAGCCGCGGCGTTGCCAGCTCGGGCCAGTACTTGATCACCCGAACAAGCAACCTGCACCCAAAATGCAGGAAACGGATTAGCGTTTGCAACGTTTTGACAAGCAAACAGTTTCGAGTATTGCCAAACCAAGACCCGGGTCATCCGACTCGGAAATGACAAATGAAGCTCGACATTCCGTCCATTATCGTCGCCGTTCTGATCGCCGTATCAGCCTACTACCTTGGTACCCTCGGAAAGACTTCCGAAGTGGCTGAAAGATCCGAAGTGGCTGAAAGAGAGGCCAAGTTACTTGAGAGCGAGCTAGCCTCGTTGCAGTCTCAACTGCTTGAAGCCAAGCGAAACAGGCGAAGACTAGCGGCCGACAAGTCATTAGCAGAAGCGGGGCTAGCCGCGGCTAGCGAACAAGATCCCGCGGTGGGCGAACATCTGGTCGAAGACCTGTTACGTCGAACCGATCCTGAGTACTCGAGTATCCGCGACGAATGGTTGCGACTTACGAACGTGCTGCGAAAAGAACGGGACCAGGCTCGCGATGAAAGCAGGTCTCCCAATCGCCGCCTTGAAACTGAGTTGGACGAGTTGGATCAAGAACTGATCTTGCGAAGGGCAGCAGCCCGCGAAGAACTCGCCCAGCAGATTCAAGCAGAGGGTATCCAGGCAGCGCAGAATAACCTCAATCAGATCCAAGCCTACTTGTCGGTTAATGGTCAGCATATTAAGGACCTTCAAACTCAGCTTAGCGACTTGTCTCAATGAACGCTCATTGCAACGACGGAGTAAACAGCGGTGTACACAGGAAGGCCGCGGCTTTGCCTGCCTGGGCCAGCACTTGATCACCCGAACAAGCAACCTGCACCCAAAATGCAGTAAACGCATTAGCATTTGCAACGTATAACTATCAAGCAGGTTTAATACTGCCAGACCACGACCCCGGTCATCCGACTCGGAGAAACAAAAATGAAACTCGCTGTTCCGGCCACTATCGCGATTGTGATAATCGCCGTATCAACCTATTACCAGGGAAACTGGTCTGAACGATGGAATCAGGAGGAATTGGCCCGCGAGCTTAAAATCGCCTCGAAACGCGTCGAAGACGTTCCGTTGTTCGTGGGCGACTGGAAAGGCGTCGAGGAGAAAGCAGATGAGGATCAACTCGAAGCGGCCCATGCCGTAGGTCACCTCTCGCGAGTGTTTCGAAATGTGCGGACCGGGGAAAAACTCTCGTTCTTTGTCGTCTGCGGCAAACCACGTCACGTAGCCATTCACACCCCGGACGATTGCTACGTAGCATCTGGTTTCGAGATGCTTAGCCGTCCCGAAGTTGTCGAAGTGGAAACCGAAGACGGGCCCGCCACGTTCAGAACCACGGTTTTCAAAAAGGCTGATGGCGACCAGGCCCAATTCGTTCGCGTCTATTGGGCCTGGAACAAAGACGGTACGTGGGAAGCTCCGGAATACCCGCGTTTGGCTTACGGCTTGGGGGCGAAGCTCTACAAGATGTACATCATTGCAGGTGGTGACGCAGGCAACGATATCGCATTCGACGAAGAAAACCCCGCGATCCGCTTCATGAAGGCCATCATTCCGCCAACAGACGAGGCTCTATTTCCCAGCGAAGCCACGGCATCATCGCCAGCAGAGAATGAGATTGAAGACGAACAAGCTCGCTCGACTCCGGAAGAGACGTCGACCCCGGAAGAGACCCCGGCGGCTTGAGCGAGGAGTCATTGAAGTCCTCTCCCATATTTGGACCGCGCTCGCCCGGCACCCGGCGCTTCCTAAAGTAAGCCAACTCAAGTCAAGGAAGGGCAGATGAAGCTGGCCATTCCTTCCTGCATCGCTCTCTTACTGCTCATCGCTTCGGGGATCCATCGAAGTTCCTGGTCCGGGCTTTCCGCAGAAGAAGAGTTGGAGCTGGCGTGGACGAGGTCCCTAGACGACGCAGATCGCCGGCTCAACGAAATCCCGGAAGTTCTTGGACCTTGGCGTGCCGTGATCCCGGCGCCGGAAGACGAGAACTCCATTCTTGGCGGAATGGGCTCTTATCTCAGGGTACTACCTGTCAACCTGACCAGGACATACGAGAATGTCTCCACTGGCGAAAAAGTCTTCTTGGTGATGTTCTTTGGAAAAGCACGTCAAGTACGCACCCACTCCTTCAACGACGCTTACACATCGACCGGGTATTCGCTGCTTTCGAAACCTGAACCAATCACGGTCTCAACGGGAACCAGCCATACAGTCTTTCGAACATGCCAATCCATGAAGGTAATCGAGGGGGAAGAAAAGGGAACGGTTCGCATCTTCTGGGCATGGAGCGAAGGCGAAGCATGGGAAGCTCCCGAGTATCCGCGCATAGCCTTCGAAGAAGCTGCCGGACTCTACAAAATGTATGTCTTCACTCCCATTGACGGCGGCACCGAGGACGCGGTGGACGGTGACCACCCTGCCGTTGGCTTCATTGAAGCATTTCTTAGTGGGACCCTTGGCAAACAAGCGAGACCTGGGTCGCCGGAATAAGAGGGTTAATCCAGCAACTGCAACGGCATATAAGTGAACTTTCAGTTGAAATGAAGATCGTGGAGCCTTCGTGATCCAGCAAAGAAACCCAATCTGGTTCCCTCGCTTTGAAGCTACGACGGGTAAAAATTGTTTCTTTGCGAAGCTGCGCAACCTCCTGATTCTTCTGGCCTGTTGCCCATTATTCACTTCCGTAGCCTTCGCTGGCGGCGGACCCGAAAACGTGGTGGTGGTGGTCAACCAGAATAGTTGGGCTTCGAAGACCGTAGCCAACCACTTCTTGCAACTCAGACGGATCCCGTCTTGTAACGTCGTGCACATCGACTGGGACCAAGGTGTTGAGACAACCGACGTAGAAACGTTTCGCACCCAGATTCTTGGGCCCGTGTTGTCGACCATTGCGGATCGGAATCTCGACAGCCAGATCGACTACATCATCTACTCCGTCGACTTTCCGTTCGAGATTCGTATCAACGAAGACCTCGAGGGTCACGATGCCCCCCAACAAATTACCCCGTCCGGGTCGATCACTGGGCTGACGTATTGTTGGGAGTGGGTCACGGCCCGCAATCCCAGTTATGTGCGAATGGATGCCAACGCATATTTCAGTCCCGATAAGTCGGGCGTCCCCGATAGCCGGGGATTTCGCAGTTGGTTCGGCTGGGGCAAAGATGGAAAACTCATCGAGGCCGGCGGACAACACTACGCCCTTTCCACCATGTTGGGCGTAACCAGCGGCCGCGGAAATACGCTGAACGAAGTTATTGAATGCCTGCGACGAGGTGCCGAGGCCGATGCAACGGTACCCAGCGGGACCATCTATTTCATGCGAAACGACGATGTTCGCTCGAAGGTCAGGGATAGCAAGTTTGATCTCGCGGCCAACACCTTGGAACAACTTGGCGTTCGGGCGGAAGTGCTTCAAGGAGTCACACCGCAGCGAAAACCCGACGTGCAAGGCGCCGTACTCGGAACCCACACCGTGGACTGGGGACGCTCTCAAAGCACGATATTGCCGGGTGCAATCTGCGAGCATTTCACAAGCTTTGGCGGGATGCTTCAAGAGAAAGCAAGCCAAACCCCGTTGAGCGAATTTATTCGGTATGGCGCTGCCGGTACTTCGGGAACGGTGATCGAACCCTACGCCATTCACATGAAGTTTCCTTCGGCGTTCATGCAAGTTCACTATGCTCGTGGTTGCAGCCTGGCCGAATCCTTTTATCAAGCGGTTGCTGGCCCCTATCAACTCTTGATCGTGGGCGATCCACTATGTCGGCCGTGGGCCACGATTCCGCTGATCGACTGCGAGGGCTTAACCCCTGGGGAAACACTCTCGGGCATCGTCTCCTTTCAACCCACCGCTCGTACGATCGGCTCGCCGGTAGACCGATTTGAACTGTTCGTGGATGGCCAACGCCACTCGGCTTGTAGTTCGGAACAAACGATCGAGTTCGACACCCGAACCCTGCTCGATGGTTTTCACGAATTTCGCATCATCGGGATTGAAGCCGGGGCGATCGAAACTCAGGGAAGTATCACCGCGGGGATGACGGTCGATAATCACGGTCGTTCGGCAACGCTAACCTCGCAACGAGACGTTGCCCTGTGGGGCGAGCCCTTCAAACTACAAATCGCTGCTCCCGGGGCGGAACTTGTGGTGATCTACCACAACAAACGCCGTATTGCCTCGATGCGAGGAGAATCGGGGACCGTCACCCTAGAGCCCGAAGAACTGGGCCTTGGCCCGGTCACGTTGGAAGCGTTGGCCCTGGGATCTGGTGGTCCCAGTTCGCACGTACTGACAACTCCACTGGAGATCGATGTCTACCCTGGCGAACCTTTGCCGGGTTTCAAGCCGCCGCGGGACAAATCTCCAGGTTGGGTCTTCGAAAGCGATTCCGGAGTTCGTAGCGTCGTAAGAGATTTCTCATCGGGTGACTGGCTGGGCGACGCGGGCGGGAAACTGGACGAAGGGTTCCGTATTCGAGGGGCCCTCTCCATCACCGCCCAGGATGTGTACCAGTTCAACCTGCAACATCGAGGGCATCTGATTCTGAAAGTGGACGATCAGGTTGTGCTGGAATCCGACAGTGCGAAAAAGGGTGGGAGCGAAATGAACATCGTCCCCGTAAACCTTGCCGCAGGCTCGCACCAAGTTGAGCTGTCGTTGAGCCCTACTCCCCAAACCAGGCTGAATCTGCAATTCGGCCCCCAAACCGGGTTCAATGGAGCGGGCGTTCGCTCGATTCGTGGGCGCCAGTTCTGGCACACCAACTAGCATCACTCGAACCCCACGAATGGGGTAATGCGGCCGTCTCTTCAGCGCTTCCGATCCATGACGGTGGATGAAAAGCAACACCGATTTTGGACACTGTTCGGAATAGGAGATTTAGGCCGCACCGAATAGGCGTAACTCCAAGCAAGCAAACGATCTGAGGCGTGTTTTGGCTTGATGATGTGGTGTGGATGAGTATACTCGGGGGTGCTGCGGCAGTCCGCCGTATGCACGCAAATTGTGCGGGAGGATTGGGTCATATTCGACAGTCGGGCCAGGGCAAATCGGTGGGGCTGCTGGGCTGCGACACAGCGATCCATTCGGATATGGCCAGGCACGATGCCATTTACCACCGCGGATGTTGTCGATCAACGACACCTTTTCGAGATACGACCGCGACTCCCGTTCGTTTCAATGAAATAACCGCTACAAATCAATCCTATTACCGTTAGGACCGACGCAGGCCGAACTCTTGGTCGCGATGGTTTCGACGGGCATACAACTTGCTTTCTGATACGAAGAACCGCTCCGCGAACGACGTTCAACGGACGGTTGCCGCTGGTCGTTGGTAGACGAATGAGTCTCTACAACGTCAGCAAAAACTGCGGCTTCGAGGAAGGGATGCCTCACCATACTGAATCTGAGCGTGCACGACGTTCAAAAAAAGGGGACCCGTGTCACCCATGGGAACGGAGTGCGCGCCGATTCTTCGGACGTCTAACAGGCCAGAATCGAAGCGTTTCGCTAACCACCTGACGTTGAACTCGCGACCAACCATCCGTGCCTATTCTGCCAGCAGAGCCCGACGTATATCCCGCCGACTTGCTCGATTTACCCGAGCAAGAAATGCCGACGGCGTTGGAGGGTTCGCAATGGTGGTGCCTGTACACGCTACCGAGGCGAGAGAAACAGCTAATGCGGCGACTTCGGGCGTTGGAAATACCTTTCTACGCTCCGGTGGTTGCTCGCCGCACACGTTCGCCGCAGGGCCGAGTTCGCACGTCGCATGTCCCATTGTTCACCGGTTATGTATTCCTCTACGGAACCGAGGACTCACGGACGCAAGCATTAACGACCAACTGCATTTCTCGATGTATGCCGGTCGGGGATGGAGCGGGCTTAACCCGCGACTTGAAACAGATTCATCGGCTGATTGCCGCCGAGGCTGCTCTCACGCCGGAGGCCCAGTTGGAATCGGGCATGCGAGTTCGGATCAAAGCAGGTTCGCTAGCAGGGCTCGAAGGCGTTGTTGTCGAGCGACGCGGCGAAGAGCGGCTGTTGATAGCAGTGGAGTTCCTGCAGCAGGGGGTCTCCATGCAGTTGGACGACTACCTCGTCGAACGCATCGATCACTAGCCTTGACCACAAAGAATGGAACGAGATCGTTGAATCCAGTGGTCAGGAGAGCTATCCTATCGATCAAGGGGTGCTTAAACCGAGTTCTCGGAAGTTCCTACACAATAGTCACGCCATGCTTTTCTGCCGCAAGTCCTTGGGCGTTCTGTCCTTTGATTGGCACGAGCCGGAATTGTGTTAGCTTTCGGAACCCAGTGGTAATTACGCGATAATGGCCTCTATGAGCACACGTGCAAACTCCAAGCGTCTGACAAAGCGGTCGGCTCTGGCACTGTTTATCCACGCCGTGGTGTTTTGCCTTTGCTACTGGCTCGCCTTCGGCTTCCGATTCGATTTCACGTTCAATTCGGAAATCCGTCAGATCTTCTGGCTTTCGCTTCCGGCGGTGCTGCTGACGAAGCTGGTCATCTTCTATGCCATGGGGCACTGTCACGTTTCGTGGCGGTATGTCACTTTTTCCGACCTGGCACTACTGTTGAAAGCCTCGGGCATGTCGCTTGTGGCGATCGCGACCATCGACTACTTCCTGGTCGATGGCCTCCATTCCAACCGAGTGTACGCACCGATCCATATTCCACGCGGCATCCCGCCGATGGACTTCTTGTTGACGGTGATGATGCTGGGAGGCCTGCGAGCCCTGTGGCGTTTGTCTCGGGAAGAGGTTCTTCCGCTGCTGTACAAGAAGGGTTATCGCGAAGCCTTCATCGTAGGGGCCAACCACGCGGGCGAATCGCTGGCTCGCCAGTTGCAGGCCGATCCGCGTCTGAAGTACACGATCTGCGGTTTCCTCGATAGTGATCCCGCTCGGCATGGATCGATGTTGGCCGGCGTTCCCGTGCTTGGCCGCCCGCAGGATATCGCCCGTTTTGTAGCTGGTCGAGAAATCCAAGATGTGCTGGTGGTCTCCGGCGTGATGCCTGGTAAAGAAATCCGGCAACTCATGGAGCGTTGCGAGGCGGTAGGCATCTCGGTAAAGGTGTTGCCCTCGGTCGACGAGTTGCTCAACAGCAACTACCAGATTCAAATCCGCGATGTAAACATCACCGACCTTTTGCGTCGCGATCCGGTTGAACTGAACAGCGAAGCCATTGGAGAGTTGCTGGAAGGCAAAACGGTGATGGTCACCGGAGCAGGTGGCAGCATCGGCTCTGAAGTGTGCCGACAGGTGCTGCGGTTCTCTCCCAAGGCACTGCTACTCGTCGAGCGAGCAGAGAACAGCCTGTTTAACATCGAGCAAGAGCTGGCTCGTTTGGCCATTCCAACCGAAGTTCACCCGTGCGTGGCGGACATCTCCGACGCGTACCGACTCGACCAGATCCTATCGCAACATCGCCCCGATGTGATCTTCCACGCCGCAGCTCACAAGCACGTGCCGATGATGGAATCGAACCCGGGAGAAGCGGTCAAAAACAACATTGTCGGTACCAAGCTCTTGGCCGAGGCCGCGGACCGCCACGAGGTGAAGCGCTTTGTGATGATTTCGACCGACAAGGCCGTGAATCCCACAAGCGTGATGGGCGTGTCGAAACAAATCGCGGAGAGGTTCGTTCAATCGTTTGCCGAATACGCCACCAAGACCAAGTACGTCGTGGTTCGTTTCGGAAACGTGCTGGGTTCCGCAGGTAGTGTCGTGCCAACCTTTAAGGCACAAATTCGACGAGGCGGCCCGGTCACGGTCACTCACGAGAAAATGGAACGCTTCTTCATGACCATTCCCGAGGCCTCGCAACTGGTGTTGCAAGCCGCGGCCATGGGAAGTGGCGGCGAAATCTTCGTCCTGGACATGGGCGAACCCGTCAAGATCGTTGATCTGGCCCGCGACCTGATTCGGTTGTCCGGGCTCAGCGAAGACGACATCGACATCGTGTTCACGGGCCTTCGTCCTGGCGAGAAGCTTTACGAAGAGTTGTACTTCGACGAAGAAGAAATGCTGGCCACGGCTCACCCCAAGTTGTTTGCCGCCTACCACCGCCCGTATGAGAACGATGAGGTGCGGCTGGCCATCGACGAGCTAAGTTCGCATGCCCATGGTTCGGCGGAAGAGCTCAAGCGTCGATTGAAGCACTACGTTCCAGAATACCAATTGAAGATCGATACCAAAGTCTCGGCCGAAGAACCCAAAACAACTCAGCCGACCGACGAACACGTTCTGAACCCATCGGTGGCCGACAATTAGCCGAATCGCAGTCGCTCTGAGTTTCCTCTGTTGAACATTTCCATAGACCAACGTTCGGTTGGCCCCGGCTCGCCATGTTTTGTGATCGCCGAAGTAGCGCAAGCGCACGACGGCAGCCTCGGTACCGCGCATGCCTATATCGATGTCGTTGCTAGAACGGGTGCCGACGCGATCAAGTTTCAAACCCATCTCGCGGCCGCAGAGTCGACACCGGGTGAGCCGTTCCGCGTCAAGTTTTCTCCTCAGGATGAAACGCGGTACGACTACTGGCAACGCATGGAGTTCACTCCCTTGCAATGGGAAGGACTGGCAAAGCACGCAGCCGACCAAGGTCTCGTGTTCATCTCGACGCCGTTCTCCATGGAAGCCATCGAGCTGCTCGAAAAGGTGGGCATGCCAACCTGGAAGGTCGGTTCCGGAGAAGTCAGTAATCTGCCCATGCTGCGTCGAATGGCCAGCACGGGTAATCCGGTCATCCTTTCCAGCGGGATGTCTCCTTGGGAAGACCTCGATCAGGCGGTCACCACCATTCGCGAAGCTGGCGCCGGCGTGGCACTACTGCAATGCACCACGGCCTACCCCTGCCCGCCTGAGAAGATCGGATTGAACGTAATTGCCGAGCTTCGCGAGCGTTACGACTGCCCTGCCGGGCTCTCGGATCACTCGGGCACGATTTACCCCGGCCTGGCAGCAGCGGCGCTCCAGAGCGACTTACTGGAAGTTCACATCGTTCTGTCCCGAGATTGCTTTGGCCCCGATGTGGGTGCCTCGGTTACCCCGGACGAATTGAAGCAACTGGTCGAAGGCATTCGTTTCATCGAAACGTGCCTATCGAACCCCGTAAACAAGGCCGCGGTGGCCGAGGAAATGACCGAGTTGCGTACGATCTTTGGCAAGAGTATTGTTGCCGCACATGATCTTCCCAGCGGTCACGTCATTACGGACGCGGATCTTGCCTTGAAGAAGCCCGGCACCGGGATTTCAGCTTCCCGATACGACGAAGTGCTCGGGCGGACTCTCACTCAAGCGATAAGTCGAGACACCATGCTTTCGGAGAAACACCTTGACTGAAGACGGTCGACGCACGGTTTGCGTGGTACTTGTCGATCGAGCCAACTACGGTCGACTCAAGCCCGTGATGAAAGCCATTCAGCAGCGCCCCAAGCTGAAGTTGCAGGTTGTCGCGGCAGGCACGATGGTGCTGGAACGGTTCGACCAACCCGTGCGCGTCGTGCAAGGGGACGGGTTCGACATCGACAGTGAAATCTATATCGAGCTTGAAGGCTCGACTCCGGCCACCATGGCTAAATCGATCGGCTTCGGCATGATGGAGTTCGCCAGCGAGTTCCACCGCCTAAAGCCCGACGTCGTGTTGGTCATCGGTGACCGCTACGAAGCGTTGGCCGCGGCCGTGGCGGCTGCCTATATGAACATTCCGATTGTTCACGTCCAGGGTGGAGAAGTGAGCGGATCGATCGACGAGAGTGCCCGCCACGCCATCACAAAGTTCTCCCAGTTCCACGTACCGTCGACCAAGCGGTCGGCCGACTATCTCGTGCGAATGGGTGAACGCCCCGAAACGATCATCACCACTGGATGCCCAAGCAGCGACATAGCCAGAGAACTGGATCTGACTCTCGACCCCGAGGTTGTGAACAAACGAGGGGCGGGCATCAAGATCGACGTTACGAAGCCTTACTTCCTGGTCTTGTTCCATCCCACCACGACCGAATTCGGCGTGGAGGGTGAACAGATGAGCGGGCTGCTGGAAGTCTTGGATTCGATCCGAGTGCAAACCCTGTTGCTGTGGCCGAACATCGATGCAGGTTCTGATCATATCAGCAAGATGATCCGCGTTTATCGCTCGCAACACGACCTGCCCTGGATGCGAACGATCACCAATCTGACTCCCGAGCAATACTTGCGAGTGCTGGCAAATGCTCAGTGTGCGATTGGCAACTCCAGTAGTTTCGTCCGAGACGCAGGTTACTTTGGAACCCCCGTAGTCCTGGTCGGCAAACGACAACAAGGCCGTGAGACCGACGAACATGTACTCCGCGTTCCAACGAGCGAAGAACAGATTCGGGAAGCGATCTTAAAGCAACTTGAACACGGGCGCTACAAGCCAAGCACACTGTACGGCGACGGTCATGTCGCCGAACGAGTTGCAAGTGCTTTGGAAGAGCTTAAACCATATATTCAGAAACGTCTGGCATTCGTCGACGAAGAAAACTAGACCTGCCTTCTTGCACCATCAGGGGCCGTGCACGAACCACGTAGGATATTGATCGCGGAGCCGCAGGACTTTAGTCCACGTGCGGTGTCCATACTGCGGCAAATCGGCCAGGTCGATTTGCGGGAGTGTGAGCCGAGAGATGTTCGGCGAGCGCTAGTGGACTACGATGTATTCTGGTTTCGCTTAGCGCACCGCCTTAGTCGGGAATTACTCTCCGGAGAAATTCGCTGTCGTATTCTCGCCACGCCGGTAACAGGGATCGATCACATCGACCTCACCGCATGTGCCGAACAAGGCATTCGTGTCGTCTGCCTACGAGGAGAGATCGACTTCCTCAAGAAGGTGCGGGCCACCGCAGAGTTGACCATCGGTCTCACGCTAGCATTAATGCGACATATTCCGGATGCAACTGAATCGGTAAAGGCCGGCACCTGGAACCGCGACCTATTCCGCGGGCGGGAGTTGTTCGAAAAAACTGCCGGAATCGTAGGAATGGGGCGTCTTGGAAACATCGTGGCGGGTTACTTTCGCGCCTTTGGCATGCGTGTCATCGGGTACGATCCGCGACCTGATTTTCCGCTCGACCAGGCAGAACGCGCCGAATCCCTGGAAGCGTTGCTCGAGCAAAGCGATGTTGTCAGCATCCACGCAAAGTACGATGAGGCAACTCGACGATTGTTCCGCAAAGAACATTTTGAGAAAATGAAGAATTCAGCAATCTTGATCAATACCTCGCGTGGTGGAATCGTTGACGATGAAGCACTGCTGTGGGCACTTGATACTGGCCAGATCGCGGGTGCCGCGTTGGATGTGCTTGACGGAGAACCTAACATCGAGATGGAACATCCGGTGCTGGAGTATTCGCGAACACATTCCAACCTGTTGGTGGTACCACATATAGGGGGCAATACTGAAGAGTCGTTCGCGAAGACGGAAACCTTTTTGGCACTAAGGGTCCTTGAGCTAGCCCGAACAGGCGCACTCGAATCCCGTGTCAGGGTATAATCAGTCGGGGGCGAACGTGGAGAAGCAAGGCATCATGAGTGACAACTTTCGATTACTAGGTATCGTCCCGGCTCGCGGCGGATCGAAACGCCTGCCCAAAAAAAACCTGACCATCTTCGACAACAAGCCGCTTGTGTCGCGTGCGATAGAAACCGCGCTCGCTGCGGAGCGTCTGGATCGTGTCGTGGTTAGTTCTGATGACGAAGACATTCTTCGCATCGCCAGAGACTACGATCCGGATATCGCGTTGGAGCGGCCCGCAGAGATATCGCACGACACTTCCCTCGCAATCGAGTATGTGCAGCACGCACTGCGGGTTTTGGAAGGGCAAGGAGAGGCTCCCTTCGATGCCGTCTGCCTGATCCAACCGAGTTCGCCGCTTACTCGTCCCTCGGACGTCGACGCAACCATCGAGTTACTACAGCGTAGCGATGTCGACTCTGCCGTTTCGGTGTCCAAGCTCGATCAAGAGTTTCATCCACTGAAGCTGAAAGTACTCGACGGTGATCGTCTCTTGCCGTACATCGAAGAAGAGCGTGGTCGTATGGCGGCTCATGAGATTCCGGCAATTTACACTCGCAACGGCTCGGTGTATGTCACGCGACGTGAAGCGATTGATGAGGGCAAGGTAATCGGAGACCAATGTCTAGGGCATGTGATGCCGCGAGAGCTTTCGATCGACATCAATGACGAAATCGATTTAGCTTTTGCCGAGTTCATGTTGAACCGTCAGCCGCACGCCACTGCATAACTCTTCGACGAGCCACAGCCCCCAATGCTGATTGCGATAAACTACCACTACGTTCGCGAGTCGTTCGCGACACCATATCCGGGCATCCACGGGAGTACATCTCAGCAGTTATCCGCTCAACTGGAAACGCTATCCTCGATCGGCGAGTTCGTTTCCATGCGGCAGGTTGCCGACGCCATCGGGGGCCTGAAACCGCTTCCCGACAATGCGATCATCATTACTTTGGACGATGGTCTTCGCGAACAGTACGAAATCGCACTCCCGATTCTTGAAGAGCATGGCGTGCCGGCTCTGTTCTTTATCAACACCCGTCCAATCGAAGAAGGTTTGGTGTCCGCCGTCCACCAAATCCACCTCTTGCGGGCAAATATGGACCCTAACGTGTTTGCCGATCAGGTGCGAGAAAAGGCCCTGCAACGCGGGCTTGAAATTGATGATCGTTCGGATGTCGAAAAGGCCACGGCACATTACAAATACGACACCCCTGAGATAAAGCGGCTGAAGTACCTCCTCAACTTCACGCTGAACCGGCAACAGCGAGACGAGATCATCCGAGAGATGTTCGACGAATTCTACGACTACTCCGAGCGGTCGATCAGTCAGGAACTGTATATGACCCGCGAGCAGATTGCGGAACTAGGTCGCGCGGAACTGATTGGCAATCACGCACACGAACATCTCCCGTTGGGATTATTGAGTTCAGAAGAATTGCACCATCAATTGGGTCGATCGTCCGAGCTTCTCACCGAGTGGGCCGGTTATCGACCGTACGCCGTGAGTTACCCGTATGGCTCTCGCGAAGCGGCAAATCGTGCTGCCGCGCAAGTGGCCGAACGCTACGGAATCCAACTCGGCTTCACCATGGAACGTGCCGGAAACCCCGACCTGGCCGACCCGCTTCACCTGGCCCGCTTCGACAGCAACGACGCGCCCGGAGGAAAAGCCGCGTTGTGGGAAACTCATGAAATGTTCGACTCCGTTCCTGCCCGAACTTGGTTCACCAACGTCAACGCTTAATGACTGCAAAACCTCGTATCGTTCTGCTAACGGGCAATCAACTCCGGCATAACTATGTGGCCAGACAGTTTGCATCAGAAATGCAACTGGTTGGTTTGTTGCGAGAGAGCAAAGCCAAGCTGGTAGCCAAGCCTGAAGAACTATCCGACGAAGATCGCGCCGTCGTCGACAAACACTTCGCACAACGCGGCGAGGCCGAACGAAAGCTATTGGGCGAAGAGATTCCACTGCCCGATGTGCCGACCCGCGATGTGGAGCACGGCGGGTCCAACACACCCGAGGTATTCAATTGGGTCCGCTCACGGGAGCCGGACTACATCGTGTTGTACGGCACAAGCATCATCAAAGACCCGTTGCTTTCGGCATACGACGGTCGCATGATCAACATACATCTCGGCCTTTCCCCCTATTACCGAGGAACCGGCACCAACTTTTGGCCCCTCGTCGATCGTTGCCCGGAATGCGTTGGTGCAACGATCCACCTCGCCGTGCTCAGCGTCGATGCCGGCGCCATTCTGCGTCAGGTACGCCCTTCCGCAATCACAACCGATGGGGCCCACGAGTTGGGTACCAAGACCATCATGGCTGCGGTAGCAGCCCTGCCCTCGGTTGTAGAGCAGTACGCTGCTGGCGAGATTGAGCCGCAGAAACAAGATCTTTCCATCGGGAAAGTCTTCCGCCGAAAGGATTTCAACCCGGGTGCCGTAAGGGCCCTTTGGGATCAACTCTCCTCCGGAATGATGGAAGAATACCTCGCGTCGCAAGAAGTGCGATTGGCCAGATACCCCATCGTTGAATGACAATCACCACCCCCGCAGCATCGTTCAAGCAGCAAGCAAGTACGAGGACCCATCGCCTCATCGCAGAGGGTGCGTCCGACAAGTAATCGCATGCTAAGAAAACTCAAGAGTCTGGCATCCGACAGCGCGATCTACGGCGCCAGTTCTGCGCTGAGCCAGGTGATCAATTTCCTGCTGCTGCCGCTCTATACACATTACCTCACCAAGGGCGATTTCGGTGTGTGGGCAATGCTCAACATCGTATTGATGTTGTTCTTGCCTCTGGCTGGCCTTGGGATGACAAACGCCGTTTTCCGGCGGTTCAATACCTGTAAGGATGACGAAGAACGGCAAGTCGTGCTTAGCACCGGGTTGCTGAGTGTCGTCTCCACAACCCTGCTACTCGGCATTACCTGCCTGTTTTTCGCAAAGCCATTAACCGACGCGCTATACAAACATGCCGACGGCGTCTGGCTGATGCAACTAACGATCGTCACGGCGATGATCAGCAGCATCGGCGAAATCACCATGGTCGTGTTGCGTGCCGACCGCAAGGTACGCACCGCTGCGGCGTTGAACATCTTGCGACTTCTCGTCACCATCACCGTGTCCATCGTGCTTGTAGCCCAACAACAAATGGGGCTTCAGGGGGCCATTATTGGCGGGCTAGTCGGCGCGATCGTCGGTACCGTAGCCCAGTTCTATGTCACGCGTCACGCCTTCCGGATGAAGATGCAGAAAGATGTCTGGAAGGAGATGTTTTTCTACGGCGTGCCCTTCGTACCTCATAAGGTGCAAGCGGTACTAATTACTGTCTTTGGCCAGTTCATCGTGTTGAACCAACTTGGCATCATCGACGGTGGACTGTTCCGTATGGCGGTGATGTTCACCGTTCCGTTTACTTTTGTCGTGCATGCCATCCAGAAGGCATGGGTACCCTTCAAGTTTCAAATCCATGCCCGCGATGAGGATCCGCAAGGTTTTTTCCGCACGGCAGTAACGTACAACTTCGCGGGCACCACCTACCTTTGGCTTGGCGTGGCCGCATGGGGGCCATTGGCCCTGCTACTCATGACCGATGTCAAGTTCCACGAGGCGGCCCTTCTCATCCCTATCGTGGCCGCGATTCCACTTTGCGAAGGCATGTATTTCATGCTCGGCACCGGCATCGAACTAGCGAAAAGCACACGTACGGTTCCGCTGGTTAGCTTCCTGGGGCTAGTGACAGTAGTCCTCACGGCAGTACCACTCGTACGCGAATTTGGCCCGGCAGGCGCGGCAGCGGGTACGATTCTTGGCTGGTGTGTCATGACCGCGGGAGTCTATTTTCTTTCGCAGCGGCAGTTCCACGTTCCGTACGATTGGCCCACACTGTTTGCATTCGTGGGTGGTTCTACGTTGTGTGTCATTCTGGCCTATCACACGCATGCAACCATGAACCTGCCGTCACGCATCGCAATGGCCTTGGGTCTCTCGATTGCCTACCCGATCTTCGTTACGCTCACCCTGTTGCGATCGTCGAGTGAGCGAGCGCGGATGCGAGAATTGGGTCTGCGGTTGAAAGCAATAAGAACCAAGAAACAGTCCCGTCCGGACAATGACGGATTGTCATCCAACCTGGCAGGTTCCGAACATCAGCCGAAAGCAGAAGACATAGAGCTTCCCGATACCGGAAACGCACCACACGCCGACATTGCCGCCCCGAACGAAATGGCCGCGTCCGTCGATCAACGCTCGTTAGAGCAAACATCGGAGAATTGACTCCTTTCCCAGGGCCGCGATTGCTAAGTCGGGTTCCACGAAAGAATCCAAGCAAGACCGGCAGATCTGACGGGAAAAGACTGTAAGTGATAGTGCGAGACTAGCGAATGAGACCGTTTTTCTTCCTATCGCTTCGCAGATTCATCGTTGGTCCATTAACGCAGTGGTATCGTCGCAAAACGTTGATACAACAACTCGAGTCACTGGCGGAGCTTGGCCACGGCGTTTCGATTCGTGGGCCCGCCGCTATCGGCAACGCACGCAACACTTATTTCGCCGAGGGCGTCTCAATTAACCCAGGCTTTGTATCCAAGGGACGCGGCAAATTGATTGTGGGGGCCCATGTTCACATGGGTGAAGAAGTAACGGTGATCACAGACAACCACAACTTTGAGCAGCCGGAATGCCTGCCCTACGATCCGATCAGGGTCGTCGGCGACGTTACGATTGGCGATTGCGTGTGGATTGGAGACCGTGTGATCATCCTCCCTGGGGTCAACGTCGGCGAGGGTGCGATCTTGGCCGCGGGTTCCATTGTCACTCGTGACGTACCACCGATGGCGATCGTTGGTGGGAACCCCGCGAAGGTGATTCGCAATCGTAACGAGTCCCACTATCAATCGCTGCGAGAAAGCGAACGCTATTTGAGTTGGCCACGCGACTACGACCTGATCGACCGAACGAAGATGACCCTTCGCCGCAGAACCAACTAGACCAGTTTTTCCAACGACCAAGAAACTTCACAAATTACACTGATGGCCCCGCTTACTTTGAACACACAACCACTCGCACCAGCTGAATCAACGCCTGCCGATTCCGACACCGTTTATGGAACGGAACTTCTACAATGGTTCGAGCAGGCATTTCCCATTTTGCGTGATAGCGCGTGGGGACCATTCTTGCAGTTCGACGACATCGATGTGTTGGATGCGGTCGTGGTGGCCTTGTACCTCAACTCCCTGATGTTTCTTCGCCGAGACAAATCGAAGAGAAATAAAGCCGCCAAGCAAAAGGTGATTGGTCGTGCTCGACTGCAAGCGAGACAGCTCGGTGCGAGAATGAAACAATCGTTCGAAGAACGTGCAGTGGCTCCACGCTCGGCACCGCTGCAACATGCGGACATTCTGTTTTGGCCGGTTGAACCAACGCATATCAAGGCTCTCTTGCCGGTGCTACATTGGCTTGACCATGCGGGCATCAACTATGCGGTGTTCGCCTGTCGGGCCAAAGTCTTTCAGGAACTCGAAGCGAACGGAATTACGCCGATCTCCCCCTACGCGTACTGGGGAGGACGTCTTCAGTCGGCCAACCGTGCTGGTCGAAGACAGGGTCGCAAACTGAGCAACGCAGAGCCAATAGACATCGGTTCGATCAGCCCTCTAGACGATACCGCCGAACTTGTAGAGTTGGTGCGTACTTTGACGGCTCGTCAGATGCCGCTATTGCATGAATCTCAAGTGAACTGCGAAGAAATCTTCCGCAAGATAAAGCCTCGCGCCATCGTCGTCGGCAGCGACATTACATCGCAAGGGCGTATCGCTTGCCGCCTGGCCAAGTCCGCAGGTATTCCAACGTCGTGTCTGATGCACGGAGTCTTCGCCAACAATCCCATGCATGGCTTGCATATTGCAGAGCGATACCTCGTCCATGGAGTGAATGCCAAGAAGTTTCTATCAAGTCTCGGCTTTCCCGCCGAACGTGTCGGGGTTTGCGGGGCTCCCTACTTGGACAGCTACCCAAAGCAGACTGGTGAGATGAACGAAGCAGTTCGCCGCAATCTGAAGTTGGACCCTTCCAAGCCGTACGTCCTGGCCGCAACGTCGGGACCCGGTAATACCATCTCGCACAAGCACCATACCCAGACCATCGAAACGCTGTGCCGGGCAAGCATCCAACTACCAGACGTACAGATTGTTTCGAAGCTACACCGCAAGGACCATGTGAACTACTACAATCAGGTGCTTGCGCGAGTGCCGGGGGCAAACCTGCATATCGTGCCCTACGGCGAAGAAGGCTACCCGGATGACATATTCGACTGGCTCCAAGGAAGCAGCATTCTGCTGACAGGTGGCTCCGCCGTAGCCATCGAAGCCATGTTGTTGGACGTGCCCGTGGTGACCATGGATTTCGCCGACGAAATCGGCGGGATCGATTTCATCTCCCAAGGCGCGACCACGCACGTTACGACACCAGAAGAATTGATCGATGCCATTGGGCGTATTGCCAACTCACCTGAGGGTACTTCGAAAGCCTCGGAGCAAGCACGAGACTTTCTGAATAACACGTTTCTCAGTATCGATGGACGTTCCGCCGAGCGAGTGGGAAGCGAACTTTGCCGACTGGCGGGGTTGTCTAACGAATGATCGACAAGCTTAACAATTCCGATTCCGATACGACCACGCCCATCGCGAATGCGGCTGATATCACGGTGCTGATTCCCGCAGCCGGTCGTGTGGCTGAGGGCGTGATGGCACTGTCGAACATCTCCTGCCCGGCCATGGTACCCGTCGCGGGCCGGCCGGTGATCCACTGGACACTCACCTATCTGCGATCGCTGGGCCTGCGGCATTTCGTGATTGCCGTTGCACATCGCGATATGTTCATCGAAGACTTCGTGGCCTACACCTTCGGCCAGGATACCAACATCCAGTTCATCGTCCCTTCGAAGGATGGCGGTCTGGGACTAACCGTTCATGAGTTGGCCGAGCACGCCACCACCGAGTCGAGTCTTGTTGTGCTCGGCGATACTCACTTTCAGTTCGCCGACCCCGCCGTGCTCGAAGTCGCCTCGCCCTTGGTGCTGACCAGCCCCGTCGAAGAATCGTATCGCTGGTGCACGGCCGACACCGATGAGAAGGGATTCGTTACCAAGCTGCACGACAAAGTACCCGATCTGCCAGGCACCCATCACGATGCCTTGATCGGTGTATACTACTTCCCCGATACCAAGGCTATCCAGGAACAGGGTCGTCTCGCCGTCCAAGCTGCCGAATCGCAATCGCGACTCACAGCCATGGCCGACATCTTGCAACTTATCGGGAAAACGCAATCCATCCGAGCACAGACGGCCGGCGATTGGCTCGATTGCGGCAACCCCGATCGCCAGGCCACGTCGCACCGCTCCTTGCTTCAAAAGCGGGAGTTCAACGAACTCTCGATCGACCCGGTGCTGGGCACCATCACCAAACGCAGCCGGCATGTGAAGAAATTCATCGACGAGATCAACTTCGTGCGGCTGCTTCCGCCCGATTTGGCGGTCCTCTTCCCACGCATCATCGATTATTCGACCGATTGGGATGAGCCGTATGTCACGCTCGAATACTACGGCTACCCTTCGCTGGCTGAAGTCTTTGTATTCGAGAATGTCGACCCCGGCATCTGGGAACAAATTTTCGTCCATCTTCGCGAAATTATCACGGCCGGGTTCATGCGTCGCAGCCGCCCTCTGTCGCGCGACGATTTACACGAGATGTATATCGCGAAAACCCGCACTCGATTGGATAACCTGCGTGCGTCGCCCGAGCTATTGAGCATTGTCGAGCATGACGGGCCAATCACCGTCAACGGTCGCGAGATGGAAAACCTTCCCAGCATGTGGAAAAAGCTGGAAGGCGAAGTCGATCGGCTGGCCGACAACGTGCAGGGCAATGTGATCCATGGAGACATGTGCTTTTCCAACATTCTGTACGACGTACGATCGCGAATTTGCAAGCTCATCGATCCTCGCGGTAGTTTCGGCTCAGCCGGGTTGTACGGCGATTCGCGATACGACGTCGCGAAGCTCTACCATTCGGTCTACGGCCTCTACGACTTTATCACCAATGACCTGTTCCGAGTCGAAGTGGACGGGCCGAATATCCAGCTTGATATCTGCTCTCGCCCGCAACACGAACATATCTGCGAGCGATTCGAGAGCGCGTTCTTCACCGCCTTCGATCGCCGCGAGATCCTGATTCTCACCGGGGTGCTGTTCGCCAGCATGCCGGCGCTGCACTACGACACTCCGTTACGACAACTGGCCATGTACGCTCGTGCGATGCAGTTATTCGACGAAGCATTTCACGGCACCAAACACTCCGACACGAAAATAGAAGCAGACCATGCGAATATGCGTTGATCTCGATGGCGTCATCTGCCGGCTCCGCGAGCCGGGTCAGGACTACGCCGAATTGGAACCCGTCCCTGGCGCCAAGGAAAAGCTGCAAGAGCTACGTGCCGCGGGACATTACATCATTCTCAATACAGCTCGGCATATGAAAACTTGCCAGGGCAACGTTGGCCTGGTGGTGGCCCGTAAAGGCGCAACCACGCTCAGCTGGCTGGCTAAACACGAGATTGAGTACGACGAAATTTACTTCGGGAAACCGCATGCCGATATCTACCTCGACGACAACGCCGTGCGGTTCGAGTCGTGGGATGACATCGCCGGCGACGGCAGCAGCATGCCATTAAGTGCCGAAAAGAAAAAAGCCTTCGAGCAGGAGCAGGCTGCAAAACAATGAATGTCGTCATGCCCATGGCAGGTCGCGGAAGTCGGTTCGCCGATATTGGCATCGCTACGCCCAAGCCGCTCATCGATGTTCGTGGCCGGCCCATGTATGCCTGGGCCATGGAAAGCCTGCCGCTGGGGTTGGTCGACAAGGTGATCTTTGTCTGCCTGCAAGAACACCTCGAACAATGCAACTTGCAGCAGGATATCAAGACGCGGTTCGCTGAACTCAATCCCGTCATCATCGGCCTCGAGGACGTGACCGAGGGACAAGCCTGCACCGTGCTGATGGCTCGCGAACATATCGACAACGACGAGCCACTAATCATCTATAACGCGGATACCTATTGCCGCACGTCGCTGGAAGAGACCCTGCCTGACATTCAAAGCAAAGCCGACGGGTTGCTCAGCGTCTTTCGGGCCCCTGGTGACAAGTGGAGTTTCGCGAAAACCGACGAAGAAGGGCGTGTGGTGGAAACCGCGGAGAAAAATCGCATCTCGGAATGGGCCTGCACGGGCCTCTACCATTTCTCGCGGGGGACCGACTTTGTTCGCCACGCCGATGCGATGGTCGCCGAGAATCAACGGACCAACAAAGAGTTCTACGTCGCTCCGCTCTATAACCGGCTGATTGCCGATGGGGCCGACGTCCGCATCGATGAAGCGCTCGAAGTGTGGGTCTTGGGAACTCCCGAAGACCTCGAACATTTCAATCAACTTTACAAGGCTGAATGATCGCCGCCCAACCTAAAAAGGTCCTTCATGTACTCAACAGCGCGGCAGGTGGAGCTGCGCTGAGCACGATTGGCCTGATGAATTCACTCCGAGACGATGGCATCGAATCGTGTGCCGTCTGCCACGATGCGGGAGGTCCGGCCGAGCGTGATCAGTTGGCGGAAGCGACCCAGGGCAACGTGATTTTCACCCCGCTGTATTGGTGGAATCGAAAGATTCGCGCGAAGACCTGGAAGCGCCCCTTAATCGAAGCGTATCAACTCAAACGCACCGGATTTAAAAGCGGCTCGGCCGGCAAGGTTACGCGATTCGCGCGGGAGCAAGGGGCCGACCTGATACATACCAACACCATCTGCACGCCCGAGGGAGCCACTTCCGCTCACGCGTTGGGGCTACCTCATGTCTGGCACCTTCGCGAATTGCTGGGGCCGGGGCGACCCTTTCGGCTACCAATCGAAGGCCCTCGCCTGGGTGAACACCTGGCCAAGCAATGCTCGTTTCTGGTGGCAAACTCGAATGTGACCGCCGACATCATCCGCGACTGGATGCCCGGCGATTTACTCCAGGTTGTTCCCAACGGCATCGATGTATCGCAGTTCGCAGTACGCCCCACCACACCGCAGGGCAAGAAACTGGTAGTGGCCATGGTGGGCAGTATCAGCAGTAGCTGGAAGAAACACCCGCTGTTTGTCGAAGCGGCATCGCACGTCGACCCCTCGTTGGAAATCGAGTTTCGCATTTACGGACATGACCCGTCACAGGGCGGTACCGTGCCGGGCAACGAGTACGCCGACGCGCTGCATGCACAAATCGACCGCCTTGGGGTGCGAGACCGATTTGCCTTCCCGGGCTTTCTATCCGATCCCGTGGAGATCATGTCGCAAATCGACATTCTCGTCCATCAGGCCGACGACGAATCGTTCGGGCGCGTGATTGTCGAGGCCATGGCGGCCGGCGTGCCGGTCGTGGGGGTTCAAGGCGGGGGAGTTGGCGAAATCGTTCTCCATGGCGAATCGGGGCTATTGGGCCCCCCGGACAACGCTCAGGTGTCGGCCGAAAATATCGAGAAACTGGCCCGGGATGCCTCTCTCCGCCAGCAGATGGGGGCGGAAGGCCGCCGACGGGCCGAAACAACCTACTCGCTGGAAAGTTGCGCCGCGGGTATCTTGAAAGTATATCGAGCCGCCATGGATCGGCCGCTCAGCTAACACGTAGAACGGCGACGATCGAGGCACTTATAACTACTATGCCCTATTCAATCTGCATTCCGAACTACAACTATGCCGGCTACATCGGACGCACGATCCAAAGTGTGCTTGATCAGACCTACGGCGATTTTGAGATACTCGTTTCCGACAACTGCAGTACTGACAACTCCGTTGAAGTCGTCCGTGGGTTCAACGACGACCGCATCAAGGTGCACGTCAACCAATGCAATGTCGGCTTTGCAGGAAACCTTGATCGCGCGGCGCGGCACGCGACAGGCGAGCGCATGATCATGCTTTCGTCAGACGATTTGATGAAACCCGACGCGTTGGAAACATACGATCGATTCTTCAACGCCTTGGGCGATTCCGCCTCAGGAGCGATCGTCAGTTCATCGGCGGACATCATCGATTCGGATGACAATCTGACCGGAAATCTGCCTCCGGAACGGGCTGTTTGGCAGGAATCGGATCGAGCTTCTGAGCTCGAATCGGTCGTCGATGCCCCCGTTTACCGCGTCGACGTGCAGGAACTGCTGCGTCGCTGCCTGAAGCACATGAAATCGCCGTTCATGTTCGCCTCGACCTGCTATCCGCGAAAACTGTACGAAGAAGTCGAGGGATATGGCGGCAACCGGGTGATCAATCCGGATAAGTGGTTCAGTTGGAAGCTGATGGGGGTAGCCGAAACCGCCTATTTCATCAATCGCCCGTTATTTTCGTATCGAGTGCACCAAAGCAATCAAAATTCGCTGCAGGCCTCGGCAGGCGCTCTAAAGTTCATGGTGGATGAGTATTTGGCCACGCTCGAAGTCGACCCAAAGTGGCTCGAGAAAACAGGTCTCTCGAAAACAGAGGTCGAGCAGGCGTTCGTCGAACACGATGTGGCCCGGCACGGGTTGGCTACGTTGGCCCGAGGTGAGACCCTTAAGGCCAGGCGGGTCCTGCGTTTTGGCAAGGCGGTTTACCCCTGGCATGTGCGGCGGAATCGCAAGTCTTGGATGTTGGCCGGATTGCTGGCACTGGGACCCGTGGGGAGCGGGATCGCGCGGTATGCATATCAGTCGTACCAACAGCGCGGAAACGGAGAGGCAAACAACGAATGAGTATCCCTAGTAATCCCGCCAGGGGCTGGAATCCTGCCGTCGCGGGTAGGTATGTTCCGCCGCTTGCCAAGCCCAAGGTGGACACAGGCAAGGTCAGCTTCACCGGATTCCTTCTGTTTCTGGTGATCATGCTGATCCCTTTGTCCGCGTTCGACTGGGGACGTATCTCGCTGGGACCACTACAGGTTCACGCCTATCTGCTCGGACTGGCGCCCGTTTTGCTCTACGTCTTCATGGCGCGGATGGGAGAATTTCCTGTAGGCGCGCTCCTTGCACTGCTCGTTTTCTTGACGATGTATGTCTTCTCGGTTTTGGCAGGTGCCGCAGAATACGTCGCCTACTATCAAGAGATTCTCAAGATTGGCAGTGGTGTAGCCACTATCATTGGTTCCGCGCTGTGTTTGCGATCGATCAAAGACTTCCGCTTGGCGGTCTTCGGAATCTGCATGGGGGTTGTCATTCTGAGCTTCAAGGGATTTGCCACTATGACGGCTCACGTCGGTGTGAACCCCTTGGATATGGCCAACGAAAACGCGTGGTCATTGTATAGTTTGCCCCCCGTTCTACTTGGCGGTTTTCTTGTCATGGACAAGAGCGTTGCCAAGTGGCTACGAGTGGTCTTGGCACTTAGCATCATGATCATTTCAGTGGCGATCCTGGCCTCGGCAAACCGGTCTGGTTGGCTGGGCCTTGGCGTAATCGCGTTACTCCTGCTGTTTCAGGGTAGTTTCTTTCGTTCAGCAATCGTCTTTGGTTTTGTAGGCGCGGCCACTTACCTCCTGCTGAGCAACGTCTTAGGGACGCAGATTCTGGAATCGGAGTTGGCATCCACGTCCGAAGGCGATACTGCGGACAATCTGCGAGTTCAACTCGTCCTGGCCTCGATGCAAATCGGTGTCGAAAAGCCGATTCTTGGCGCTTCCCCACAGGGTTTGTATTTCGAACTTGCCGAGCGTTTTGGCGGTCACAGCAAGGGGATCATCGACCCGCACAATCTCGTAGCCCATCTCGTCGGAGGCACCGGCCTTATCTGCAGTGGGGCCTTCGTATTCTTCGGCTACTCACTATGGCGACGTGGTAGTGGAGTGAGGAAGGACTACTTGGGGAATGACACAGCAAAGCTTGCTCATCGCTACTTGAGGTTGTTCATGATCCTCTGGTTCATTCGTGGACTATTCTCCCGCGAGATTCTCTATATGCCAGTGTTCGCCGCGGGGTTGGGGGTCTGCATTGGGTTGTGCATCGTCGAAAAAGTATGGGTACCAGCGTCAAAACAAAAGGCCGAACAAGCCAAGCTGTCGCACAACCTGCCACCGGGTCGTCGCCGAATGGTGAGGCGCCCGGCTTGAACCCGCTTGAGGGAATTCGGCTAGGGTTCGTCAGCGCCCGGTCGGCATCGAGTGATCAGGGGCTGTGGACAGAATCGGGCGTCGGAAGGTTGCTCGACCTATGGGCAGATGATTGCGAACAACTTACGGTAGCCCTCAGCCTGGCTCCTGAAAAACAACGATGGCATGACCATCGCCTCGACAACGACAAGATCGACTTCCTGCCCTTACCGTGGCTACCGAGTATTGCCCGCGGTTTCCACAAGGCGTCTCAATGCCGGCGAGTGATTCGTCAGGTAGAAGAGCAAAGTGACGTTGTGATCGTTCAACTTCCCTTCGCGGCACCGCTGGCTCTTGTCGGGCCGCGTGTCCCTAGGGTCTATCATGTTTGTGCCGACGTACGAAAGATTGCGACCACATCACCATGGTATCGCGGACCGAAGCGGCTGGTTGTGCTAACCGCCGCCAACGCGATCGATCGGTTGTATCGCATGCTGTTGCATGCCCCACATACCGGTGTGGTGACGCACGGTGAAGACCTGTTACGCGCATACAAACTCGAACGTGGTCGTTCCGTCGTATCTTCGACACTGCTGGCTTCGGAAGTCATGAGCGTTCCACGCTCACGACCCGCCGACGCTCCGTTTCGCGTGCTCTTTGTCGGGTATCTTCGTCATGAGAAAGGCATCGACACTCTTTTCAATGCGTTCGATCGCCTACTCGCGGAACTACCCACGGCCGAGTTGTGCTTTGTCGGTTCGCAAAACATGGAAGACCGTGGCATGACAGACGATGTTTCGAACTGGGTCAAACGGCTACAACAAAAAACCACCGTCGAATTTCTGGGACATCGGGATTTTGGTGAAGCGTTGTTTCAGTGCTTTGCCGATGCCGATGTGCTGGCCGTTCCCAGCAGAAGCGAAGGGACGCCCCGCGTGCTGGTCGAAGCTCGTGCATTTGGTTGCACCGTCGTTGCCAGCGGTGTTGGCGGAATCCCAACCTCGGTCATCGACGGGGTCGACGGGTTACTCGTTCCTCCCGACGACGCCGAGGCCCTCTCGAACGCCCTGCTTCGTATCGCCCGCGATGACGCGTTCCGCAACCAGCTTATCGAAGCGGGAATCAAACGGGCCCGAAGTACCACGGTTGAGGCATTTGCATCTGCGATCGCCGAAGAAGTCGCAGCCTGTGTCCCGGCAGCATGAAGGTTCATTAGCTCAACTTGAACGCAGCAATCCACAATACGCCGTTCGAGCAATCCAGGCGGGCCGAGTCTCCGTCGCCGGACGAACACTTGGTCGCCGTCTGCCGTGCCGAGAGTGCCTCGTATCCCAGGCGGGCGCCCTTTGATCCGCCGGAGCACTATCCCGAACTTTCGCAGACCGCGCTCGCCCAATCGATCGATGCAGAGAACTCCGTCTATGCGGCCGTGCGAGAATCGCTGCATCTGTTGGGGCTTGATGAACCGCACTTCGGGACACCCCAATGGAACCCGTTAGGCAGCATTGTCCGTCGTGGTGATTCGGTGCTGATTAAACCGAACTGGGTTAGCCACAAGCATGAACTCAACGACACCTGGCAACAAATCATCACGCACGGCGCGGTATTGCGAGCGGTCATCGATTACGTGCAAATCGCACTTCAAGGCGAGGGGGCCATCTGGTTAGCCGATGGACCGATGCTCAACTCTGACTTTGCCGAAATCTGCCGTCGCACCGGTGCTGCTTGCCTGGAGGACTTTTACAACGATCTGCAAGGCGTCTGCCCTTTGGAGTTGATCGACTTGCGATCGATTTTCTTCGAGACTCGCGATGACGTGGTCGTGTCGAGAAGCACTCTGCCAGGCGACCCGCGCGGCGGCGTGGCCGTCGACCTTGGGTCGGCCAGTGCTCTCTATCAATTCGCTGGCGAAGGTCGATACTACGGTGCAGACTACGACACCGACGAAGTCAATCAACATCACCACGGTGAAACGCAGGAGTATCAACTTAGCGGCACGGCCATGCGAGCCGACGTGATCGTCGATGTGCCGAAGCTGAAGACCCACCACAAGGTTGGCGTGACGCTAGCGCTCAAAGGAGTGGTGGGTCTAAACACCAACCGCAATTGGCTTCCCCATCGCACTCAGGGCACGCCGCAACAGGGTGGCGATCAATTTGCCCACTCGGGAGCAAGGCAACAACTGGAACAGGCGATCGTTCGCTGGTTCGAGCGGGCGTCGCTACGCTTTCCACGTACGATCCCTCCCGTTTTTCGACTGGCGAAGCGCGTCGGTCGAACCGTTTTAGGTGCCAGTCACAAAACGGTCCGCGGAGGCGGCTGGCACGGCAACGATACGCTTTGGCGAATGGTCCTGGATATCAATCGCGCGCTCCACTACGCCGACACAACTGGGAAATTGCACGACACCCCTCAGCGACGGCGATTCTGTATCGTCGACGGTATCGTAGCCGGCGAAGGTACAGGCCCGGTATTTGCCGACCCTTGCGATTCCGGAGTTATCCTTGCCGGGAGCTGCCCAGCCGTCGTCGATACCGTGGGTGCCGAGTTAATTGGCTTCGATCACAACCACATTCCAATGCTCGCGCATGCGTTCGTCACACACCCCTTACCACTCACGACGGTCACGCCGGCGGACATTCAAGTGGCCAGCAACCAACCACCGTGGTGCGGATCGTTGGAAGAGTTTTCGGCCAGCAAGCCGTTTCAATTCGCACCGCCTCTGGGTTGGGAAAATCATATCGAGCGATTGGACACCGTTAGCACGGTTGCCACATTCGATGCATCATCCGAAGGGGGACATCAATGAACCCCTGGTTGCTGCATCTCTTCCATCGCTTACCGTCGCCTGCCAAGAACTTCATTTCCAGCCGACATGGTGCACGATTGATGCGGCTGCGGTATGGAGAGATTTTCCGTCACGAACTGCCCCGCTTCGCCGAACGAGAAACCTGGTCGACCGAACAGTGGCGAAAGTGGCAGACCGATCGTCTCCAATCCCTATTGCAGCGAGCGGTTCAGCGTGTGCCTTATTACCGACGCCTGCACGACGGAGGCGAGTTCCCCATCGAGCAGGTAACAACGCCTGACGATCTGACTTGCCTGCCGATCCTAGACAAGGAGCCCCTTCGCGAGGCTCCTCAAGACTTTCTGGCCGACGACTGCAATTCCGCGGAGATGTATCCGGAGCGAACCAGCGGCACGACCGGAAAGCCACTCACACTATGGTGGTCGCCTGAAACGCATCAAACGTGGTACGCATGTTTCGAACGCCGTGTACGTAACTGGGCAGGCGTCCAATTGGGCGACCGCTGGGCCACTCTCGGGGGCCAGCTCATTGTCCCCCAGCATCGCGAGCGGCCACCATTTTGGGTTTGGAACGCCAGTGGATCGCAACTTTACATGTCGTCCTACCATTTGCGAGACGACTTTCTCGATGCCTATCTAGACGAAATCGTGCGACGCCGGATCGACTACATCTTCGGATATGCCTCGTCTCTGGATGCATTGGCCACCCATGCCCTACATCGCGGGCGGAGTGACGTACGCTTTAAGGTAGCCATCTCGAATGCCGAACCGTTTTTTGAACACCAACGACGCAGAATTGAACGTGCGTTTGATTGCCCAACCCGGGACACCTACGCCCCGGCCGAATTGACAATCGCCGCGTTCGAATGCGAAGCAGGAACGATGCATCTCTCACCCGATGTGGGAATCACCGAAGTAGTTGACGATCATGGCCATCTGTTGCCACCAGGAGAAACGGGGCATCTGGTTGTGACTGGACTTTTGAACCAAGATCAAATTCTAATTCGTTACCGACAAGGCGATCGCGGAGCTTTGTCCACCGGCGAGGAGCCTTGCTCGTGCGGTCGCACGATGCCCGTGCTGGCGTCGATCGAGGGTCGGGCGGACGACGTGCTCATCACCCCCGACGGTCGAAAAATCGGGCGGCTCGACCCGATATTCAAGGATGCCATCCGCATTCGTGAAGCTCAGATCATTCAAGAACGTCTTGACCGCGTGGTCGTCAAAGTCGTGGCAGCCGACCACTACGACGAATCGGACGCTGCCGCCATTCGCAATGGCATTCGTGACCGCATGGGAGCCATTGACGTCGAAATCGTTGTCGTTGACCATCTACCGCGAACACCTGCCGGCAAGCTTCGCGCCGTCATCAACCAGGCACACCACTCTGTCGAAACGGCCGTGTAAGTCTTGGAAAATAACGCACACAAACCAGTACTCTGCATCCTTACGCAGTACTTCCCGCCCGAGATGGGCGCACCGCAGGCCCGCCTGTCGGAATTGGGAGAGAAACTGATCGATCTTGGTTGGGATGTCGAGGCACTCACCGCTTTGCCCAACTACCCGACGGGGAAGATTTTCTCCGGGTATCGTTGCTGGCAAACTCGGACGGAAACCGTCGGTCGTATACGCACCGCTCGAGTTCCTCTTTATCCGGCGAAACGTGGATTCGTTCGTCGATTGATCTCCTATTTTTCGTTCTCTGCCAGTGCGGCATTGAACGGCAAACGCTTACTCCGGCGTCCGGACGTCATGCTGGTCGAATCGCCGCCTCTGTTCATTGGCTACGCCGCACGATTTCTGGCATGGCGGTGGAAATGCCCCTATGTGTTTAACGTAAGCGATCTCTACCCGGAGACCGCGGTTCGCATGGGCATGTTGAAAGAAGGCATGGCACTCCGCATGGCGGAGCGTCTCGAACGGTCGCTGTACGAGCACGCCACTGGCGTAACGGGTCAATCCGACGAGATCGTAGCCGGGGTTCGTAAACAGGCACCCGACAAGCGAACCGCCGTCATCACCAACGGAGTCGACCTAAGTCGATTCGGGAAAAATAAAGCGGACGACTATTCTCGCGAACTGCTAGGTAATGAGCCGGGACCGGTGTTTGTCTACGCGGGCCTCATGGGATTAGCACAAGGACTGGACCAACTATTCGATCTTGCTTTGTCCCTACCAGAAGACGTCCCGGGTCGAATTGTCTTGGTGGGAGAAGGGCCTGCCCGAGAAAAGCTGCGAGCCCGATTGGAATCCACTCCCAATCCACGCATCCGAATTCTCGACGCGTTACCGTACGATCGCATTCCCGCATTGTTGGCCTCGGCCGATGCCGCGATCATAAGCTTGGGAATGTCGATCCCGGGTGCCGTGCCAAGCAAGATCTACGAGGCCATGGCCTCCGGATTACCGATCCTCTTGCTGGCCGAAGGGGAACCGGCCCGTCGTGTCGAGGCGGCCGCTTGTGGAATTTCGGTGAAGCCTGGCGATCCCCAGGCAGCACTCGACGCCTACCAGCGCCTTGCCACCGATGCTGAATTGCGACAGAAGCTCGGCGAAGCGGGACGTCAAACGGCCGTGTCGCAATACGACCGACGGCTGATTGCCAGCCACCTGGACAAATTCCTGCGTACCTGTGTAGACGATGGCGTCCACTCAAATGCAAGAGACTGATCGCATCCGCAATGAGTATCGTCGCCGCGATCGCGAATTGGGCTCGGAATTCTATGGCTTGCACCGTCCCGGCAATTTGTTCGTGCGACATGGCCAGGAACGCGCCCTGCTCCAAGCACTCTTGCGGTCACAAAGTGTACCGCTCGAAGACAAACGCATCCTCGAAATTGGCTGTGGACGAGGGCAGTGGTTCGTCACGTTCGAGACGCTCGGCGCACAACCCGATCACATGGCCGGTATTGAACTCGACGCCGATCGCGCCGAAGACTGTGCCGTGCGGTTTCCCCCGGCCGATATCCGAGTCGGCGATGCTACGCAACTGCCCTGGGATGACGGTACTTTCGACATCGTATTTCAAAGCACCGTGCTCACCTCGGTGTTGGACCCCAAGGTTAAAACACAGCTCGCCAATGAGATGCTTCGGGTGGTCAAAGAAGATGGCGTACTGCTGTGGTACGACTTTCAATACAACAACCCTAAAAATCCCAACGTGCGGGGAATTGGGCGCCGAGAGATCGCCCGATTGTTCCCTTCGTGCTACATTTGGTTGCGTCGGGCAACGCTGGCCCCTCCGATTGCCCGAGCGGTGGTTCCAATCTCCTGGGTGTTTGCCACGTTACTTGAGTCACTCTACTTCTTGAATACGCACTACATCGGATACATCAAGAAACGCGGATGACAGCTCGACTTGCATGTGTGGTGGGGGCCCGGCCCAATTTCGTTAAACTCGGGCCCGTATTGCGTGGTATTCAAGAACAACTGCCCGAGGTCCAACGGTCTCTGATCCATACGGGTCAACATTACGACCGCGAGATGAGCGACCTGTTTTTCACGGAATTGAATCTGCCACAGCCCGATGTACATCTCAAGGTCGGTTCAGGAACACACGGCCAGCAGACCGCGCGGATCTTGCAAGGTTTCGAGGCGTGGCTGCTCCAGGCTGATCCACGACCGACGGCAACCGTGGTGATGGGCGATGTCAACTCCACGATCGCCTGCACGCTGGCCGCCGCAAAGCTCGACATTCCGGTGATCCACGTCGAAGCCGGGTTGAGAAGCTTCGATCGGCGCATGCCGGAAGAAATCAACCGGGTTGTGACCGATACGCTTTCCTCACTTCTGCTGGCCAGCGAGCCCTCCGGGGTCGAGAACTTGCGCAACGAGGGAATCTCCGCCGATCGAATACGACTCGTGGGAAACGTCATGATCGACGTATTGCACGACAATCTGGCGAAAGCAGGTTCGCTGGAGTATCCGGAAAAGCTGGGGCTCACGTCCGGGGACTATGGAATCGTGACGATTCATCGGCCCTCGAATGTCGATAATCCACAGGTCCTGCAGCGGCTGTGCGAGATGCTCCAGCGGCTTGCGGCACAACTTCCGATTGTCTTTCCGGTTCACCCACGAACGCGAAAACGGTTGTGCGCAGCAGGCTTATGGGAGGAGTTCAATGACTCTCCCGGACTCACGCTCAGCGAACCGCTGGGATACTTGGAATTCCTCAGCTTGAGTTCACAAGCTAAAGTTGTCATCACCGACTCGGGAGGCCTTCAAGAGGAAACAACCGCCCTGCAAATCCCGTGTTTGACCATGCGCACCAAGACAGACCGCCCAATCACGGTCACCGAAGGGACGAGCACGCTGGTTGGCGGGGACCTCAAGTTGCTCGAGCAGCTTTTTCACGACGTGTTAAACGATCGGTACAAACAGGGAACATGTCCAGCGTTGTGGGACGGCAAAGCTGGCCATCGCGTCGCACAGGAGATTGGTGAATTCCTCAGCCATGTCAACTAAGCCAGAATCAACCGAAGTATCTGAACCATCGATGCAAGTTCCGTTTTTTCGTCCCTCGCTCACCGACGACGAGGTGAACGAAGTGGTGGACTGTCTTCGCTCCGGTTGGCTTACAACCGGACCACGCACCAAGCAGTTCGAGAACTCGTTCGCCGAAGCCGTTGGAGCCCGCCACGCCGTGGCAGTAAACTCCTGCACCGCGGCACTACATCTGGCCGTCGAAGCCTTGGAACTGAGCCCGGGACAGGGCGTGCTTGTTCCAACCATGACCTTTGCCGCGACAGCGGAAGTCGTTCGCTACCAGGGTGCCATTCCAATTCTGGTCGACTGCGATCCCGTCACGTTGAACATCGATTTGGTGGATGCCGAGCGAAAGATCAAGCAATTGCGAGACGGCGCATTGCCCGCGGCGATCGATCCACAGCTCCCGCTGATGGGGATCATCCCCGTTCATGTAGGCGGCCTGATGTTTGACCTGGACCATATGCAATCGTTTGTCGATGAACACAAGCTCTGGTGCATCGAAGATGCGGCTCACGCCTTACCAGCCGCATGGCGTCGCGGTCCACAAGAGCCATGGCGTAAGTGCGGCGAGGGTACCGCGAGCGTTTCGTGCTATTCGTTCTACGCCAACAAGACGATCACCACCGGAGAAGGTGGCATGGCCGTTACCGACGACGACGAACTGGCCAATCGCATGCGGGTGATGTCTCTGCACGGACTGTCGCACGACGCCTGGAAGCGATTCATGGGCGGCGGGAGTTGGGATTATCAAATCATCGCCCCTGGTTTCAAATACAACCTGACCGATATCGCCTCGGCACTTGGAATTCACCAACTTCGGCGTGCCGAGGAAATGCGTGCCAAACGCCAGGAGCAAGCCCTCCTGTTTCGAGAGGAATTCTCGCAGGTCGACGAAATCGAACTTCCCCCGGTGGTGGACGACCGCATTCACTCGTGGCATCTATTTCCGATACGTCTCCGCCTGGACAAGCTAAGCATCGACCGCAATCGTTTTCTTGACGAACTCAAGAAACGCGGTGTTGGTTGCTCGGTGCACTGGCGCCCCTTGCATTTGCATCCGTACTACCACGAGACGTTCGGATGGAATGAAGAGCACCTGCCGGTTTCCACGGACGTATGGCAAAGACTCGTCAGCTTGCCGCTGTTTCCGGACATGTCGGTCGAAGAACAGCGTCATGTGTCGAAGACGGTCCAAGATCTTTGTCAGGAATTCGGAACATAGTCAGACCGCGATACAACTCTCAACCATCTCCCCGCAAAACCACTCCAGAAGCATGAACTGGTCAAACACACGCTTGGGCATGATCCTCGGAACCAACTCGGCTTGCGGGCCCGATGGTCGCTTGCACATGAATCACGCCAACGGGAGATTGATTGAGGCTATCTCCGAGCGAACTGGTGGCGCACGCATCTGCGTCCCCGTGCTGCCGCAAGTAAATCAAAACATGACCCATGTTTTGCCGTTCCAACCCGAGGACATTGTGAAGCTGCCTCCCCTGGGCAGTACGATGCACGCACAACGATACTTCTTCAGCGCAAGACGCATTCTTCGAGAGTTCGCCAAATCGGTTGACGTGCTGTTTATCCGATTTCCGTTTCAACTGCCCAGGGCCTTACTGAAACTGCCGCGACCGAGACTTTTGCATATTGCCGGCGACCCAACCGAAGCCATCAAAATCTCGTCCGACTATCGTGGAGTGAAACGATTCGCGGCCGAGCGATTCGCTCAAGACGGAATTGCCGTAATGCGGCGGCTTGCCCAAGATCCGGAAACACGTGTCGCCACCAATGGCGCGGAAATGTGGGAAAAGCTTCATTGTCGCGCAGGTCGTGTCGTGGTTTCGTCGTGCCTTTATCAGAACGAAATGGTTCCCAAAGACAGTCTGGATCTGCACGATCCGCCCAGAGTCTTGTTCGTAGGTTACATCCGTCCGGAAAAAGGAGTTGATATTCTGCTGGATGCATTCGACAAGGTAAGGGCGACTCGGAAACTGTCTTTAACGATTGTCGGCGGCCACGATCGTGTGACCCTGGTCGGTCAAGAGATCCGCAAACGGCTCGAAGCGAGCCCTTACCGCGAGGACATTCGCGAAACAGGCATGGTCGACTTCGGCGAAGAACTATTCGAACTCTACCGTAGCCATGACTTGTATGTATTGCCCAGTCGTTCAGAAGGAACTCCTCGAAGTGTGGTCGAAGCCCGTGCATTCGGTTGTCCCCCGATCGCCACGCGCGTGGGAGGCATCCCCACGTCGATCACCGACGGAGAAAACGGACTGCTCATTCCCCCGAACGATCCCACGGCGCTGGCAGAGGCCATACAGCGACTTCTCGACGACGATGCCCTGCGGCGGCGCCTGGCCCAAACCGGAATCGACGAGGGTCCACGTTACTCGCTGGAATCCTTCGCTGATCAACTCGTTGGCGAATTGGAACAATTAGTCCCCCAGGCTAGCCTGCAGTCCACTCCATGAAGTAACGTCATTTTCGAGAGATCCAGCGGCACACGATGCAGGTAGTGCACCAGCAGACTCCATTGAACGTGGCACGCTCATTACTCCCGGAGCCAGCGCACACCCACCGTCACACTAGAAACACGAGTTACCTTCAATTATTCATTTCCGTTTTCGAGGGCCCGAAAACCTTGCTTACGAATATCTCTGGTTGAAATGACATCAACAAACCAATCTGAACCCTTCATCTCGGTCATCATGCCAATCCGTAATGAAGGCTCCTTTATTAGACGCAGCCTGGAGGCGGTCCTCGCGCAGGACTACCCCAGTGACAAAATGGAAATCCTTGTTGTCGATGGCCGTTCCACGGATAACACCCGTGAGATTGTCGGCGAGATGCAATCCAGACATTCGGATCTCCGCCTGTTGGACAACCCAGGCATGATCGTTCCCACCGGGATGAACATCGCCTTGCGCGAGTCTCGCGGAGAAATCATCGTCCGCGTGGACGGGCACTGCGAAATTGCGGAAGACTACGTTCGTCGTTGCATCCAGCATCTTCAAGAGGATCGTGCCGATGGTGTGGGCGGCCCCATTGAAACCATTGGGGACACTTACCTCGCCCGCGCAATTGCCGTGGCAATGAGTTCACCGTTCGGGGTGGGAGGCGCGGCATTCCGCACGATTGAAGATCGCACAATGTATGTCGATACGGTCGCCTTCCCCGCATATACCCGTGCCGCCATCGACAAGGCTGGGCTATACGACGAAGAGTTGGTTCGCAATCAAGACGACGAATACAACTACCGTCTTCGCAAGCTGGGCTGCAAGATCTTACTCACGCCCGATATTCGCTCGCGCTACTACAGCCGCAGCTCGATGAAGAAATTGTGGAAGCAATACTTCCAGTACGGCTACTGGAAGGTTCGTGTCATGCAAAAGCACTCGAAGCAGATGCGTCCGCGACAATTCGTTCCACCACTGTTCATCGTCGCCCTTTTAGTCTCCGCCATTCTAGCGCTGATCCCAGGGACGCGATGGCTCGGGTTACTGGGCCTGGCAACCGTGGGCGGTTCTTATCTGATTGCCAACTTGGTGGCCGCGGTCGCGGTGGCCTTTCAACATGGTTGGAGCTACTTCCCTGTAATGCCGGTCGCATTCGCTGCCCTGCACATGGGTTATGGAGCAGGGTTCTGCCTTGGGTTGCTTCGCTTCAGCAGGCGCTGGCACGACCACGGCGGCAAAGTCCCGACTCTCGACTCGGTCTAGGGCAATTCTTCACACCCCATCGACAAGTGTTGACAATCGTGACCGCAGGCACTTCAAACTCCGCTCCGGGCGATATCCCACGCCCCTTGGGACCGGTCAAGGCGACCGCCAAACGCGCGTTCGATCTTGTGGCCGCAGGCTGCGGTCTGATTTTGCTGAGCCCCCTGTTTCTTGCCGTGGCTGTGGCCGTGAAGCTCGATTCCCGCGGTCCCGTCTTCTTTCTCCAACAACGCGTTGGTCTCAACTTTCGCCCCTTCCAGATGTACAAGTTTCGCACCATGGTTGTCGACGCCCCGAAACTGGGCGGCCAACTCACCGTGACGGGCGACCCTCGCGTAACACGATCGGGGCGATGGCTTCGCAAGCTGAAGATCGACGAACTGCCACAGTTGATCAACGTCGTGCTCGGCGAAATGAGCCTGGTGGGGCCCCGCCCCGAAGTGGCCCGATACGTTGATCAGATGCGCGACGACTATCGCGAGGTGTTGAGTGTCCGACCCGGCATCACCGATCTGGCGTCGGTAAAGTACCGCGACGAGTCCGCAATACTCGCAGCGGCGGAGGATCCCGAGCGGGCGTACATCGAGCAGATACTACCCGACAAGCTCGCGATCAGCAGGGAATACATCCGCGACGTTTCTCTCTGGCTCGACCTGAAGATCATTCTTCAGACCTTAGTGCGGATCGTCCGCTAGTCTTTGCGGCCGAGTGGAGTGCTGAGCCGGTCCTTTCTACTGCAAACCGGGATTGCGTCCACCAGGGAACTCTCTTCTTCGACTTGCGTGGCCCGGGTTCCTATTTCGCGGGCAACGTATCGAATAGCCGATGGCTTGTGCCGCTGTCGATTGGCTTGATAACGTGCAGTCTACGCACGGTCATACTGGTTTCGGTACCGAGGTGATCGCAGTACATCGATGTGTGAACTGGCTCGCACTCGACCGCCACCATGATCGACCACCGCTCTGAACTCGGCTCCATCATGTGCGCTTCGTTTAGAGACTTCAACGCATCAAGTCCTTCGTCGAAGGTGAATTCCACATTCGAATCCGCCTGATCGTGCCACTCACACTCGGGCACGTCCAAGGGCGACTCAGGGACCCAGTTCTCGGGCCAATGAATATGGATCACGCGATAACTCAACGGTGTGCATACCCGAAAGTTCTGCCGCCCCCGCACCGGAGTCTCGAAAATCACGGCCCACCTAGTTCGATCGCCCTCGATCGACTGCATGTTGAAATCCAGCACTTGCTCCAGAGCGTCTTCCAACGCATCGTACACGCCGATGTCTTCCGTGCAACGCAAGCCATCCGGCGAATCATCAAGTGATGAGGGCTCCCAGTTTTCTGGAAACTGGACTAGCGAGACGCGATATGCACCCTGCGACATGGAGGTCACTCCTACATTCACCGGTGGAGCACGACGAATGCGTTCGCCGCACTTGATTCCGATCTGCTCAAAACTGATGATCGCCTAACGAGTCCAAGTAACAATGTTGCGTGTACCTCATGTTGCGTGTGCGTCGGCACTTCTGCAAAATCATAGGAGCATACCGGAGGCGGATCCAACGCGTAAACGCCCCCAGTGTAAGTAACCGCCAGTGGGGTGTCGATGCTTTCGATTCCCCATTTTCTTCTGGAATACCAGCCCCGTTCGGAGCTTGAACTGAATGAAGCGCAACAAAAGAGTTGGACCAATTCGCCTCGTTCCTATTCGTTCAAGGCGAAGCTTTAGATTTGCTCAGATTGCGTGGGCTCACAGAAGCCTCAATAGTCAGATTTCCTAGAAGAGAATCGTCGATCGCGAGTGCTTGGCAGGTTCGGTTAAACCCCACCACTTAGTCGCCGTCGAATCGGTCGCGAAAAGGATTCCGTAAGTACTCGGTAGAAGTGAACGTTGGCTCGACTTCCGTTTCGGTGCTCGCTTGGCGAATAGCCTTTGCGCTGTGATTGGGAAGCCAGCGCTCCGGTACCTTGTCACCAAATCATGGCATCTTCGCCACGAATGGTCGGGATTAGCACTCAAATGGCCAAGAGCGTTCCCAAACGATTCGATTCGTTAGATCCGCCAGCCCCGAACGCTACGTCACGCAACTCCAGGCTCACGCGGTGTTGAATTGGGCTCAGGTTGCGTCACCCCAAATTCAAATCAATAGTTACTGATGCGTTATAGCGATTCTTTGCCCCGTCTGAGGCCATCTTGGGGGGCGTTCGAGCGGTGCTGATTTTTCGCATCCAGACTGCTAGCTTGAGTAAGGAATTGATGAAGGATCGCTCAGACGCTATTGGGATCTGACAGCGGATACATTACTGTTCGCCCAAGTAGATTATTCAAGATGCAGAACTGATGGATGCGGTAGTTCGGTAGTAACTGACACTTCAGTCGAGCGAGTTTCATTCCGCCACCGCGAGATCATTGACGCCTCTAACCCATTCGCTAACGTTGATCGTTCGAGATTCATATTGGTAACGACGGTTTTCCTTCCGCCGGGCCACCATCATTCCAATGAAGAAAACTCCATTGTTCGCGGACCAACGGATTGAGTTACAGAGGTTCAACAAGACTCGCCCGCAAAGGGGGGTACAGCGATTGAAATTCGGCGGCCACTGTGAACACCTAGATTACGATTTTGAAATATGGCCGTACGCAGTGATACACTTGTCCGAAAGTGTGGTGTGCGTACAGAAAACCAATTAATCGTCTGATCGGGTGGCGAACTTTCTCGCCGCAATCGCACAGAATGGGTATACTTCGGCGAAGAATAGGGCACTATCTTGCGAACCGTTGGGGCTGCAAAGCTACAGTTCCGAACGAAAGCAACATGTTCAGTAGTAGTGGGGTAAGCGGGCGCCGAACAACTGCCCGCAAGAGAGAGCATTCGGCGCCTGAAGGTGGTATCTGACTGTTACGCGCGCGAAAAGCGGCGAGCGAATGGAACTTCGCTCGCGACTGTGAAGATGGCCGCGTCAGTCGTGATCTGGTGGGGAAAATGGCCGAGATCGACAAGCGTCGCTGGTAACAGGTCGCTACGGTAAACCTTCGGCTGTCCTTCCACCAAAGGGCTGGCATGGAACACTTCGAGGGGCTGAAACCACGCAGGGCGGACTTCTTTAATGTGTACTTCATCCAGGCAGCGATCGACCCATTGCAGGCGATGTTTCATTCCGTGCGGGAACGGGTAACCAACAATCCGATCATCCCTCGCGCCAATCACCACGTTGAAACCACCTTCTGAAAGCAGCTAGGCAACAAAGGATGTGTTGACTAGCGCTTCCCGTCTACCCACCGGCAAGGCGGCGGAACTATTTTGGAGAAGAGACGTAATGCGTCGTTACCTTCGAAATTTACTTCGTCGACGTCCGCGCACTCAACGACCCATCCGCAACATGTCTTGGTCGACGCACCGTTCTCTGCAGATCGACGCGTTGGAATCGCGCAGACTCCTGGCAGCAACGGCACACTTCTCTGCTGGCGAGTTGAGCGTCAGTGGAGACTCAAACAACAATGAAATCGCCGTCACCTTTCAGAACGACTCCGGTGCGAACTACCTGATAGTGAAGGATGGCACGACAACCATCTTCGACGGAACACCAACCCAGCAGAACGTAGAAACGTCGGACGTTACCGGAATCACCGTCAGCGGGGCTGCTGGCAATGATGCAATCACACTCGGTGACGTTCAATCCGCCAATGGTTTCACCGGACTCAACGGCGCGGTCTTCGTATCGGGCGACGAGGGCGACGACTCGATCGTGGGATCGCATTTTAGTGACACGCTGTCGGGCGGTGCCGGCAGCGACTCTTACGTTTTCGATGCCGACGCCAAAGGTCATGACGAGATAATCGAAGCGGCGAATCTCGACACCGATGTGTTTGACTTTTCGGAATTTGGAAATGGTGTCGCCGTGCAATTAGGTTCCACGTCGACTCAGTGGTATGGTGCCGGCTCTAGCCTGAAGCTCTCCGACAATGCCGGCATAGAAAACATCATCGGCACGGCGTTCGCGGACGCACTTCAAGGGAACAGCCGCCACAATTGGATTGACGGAGGGGACGATTCCGACGCTATCGATGGTGGCCTCGGAGACGACACGATCTTAGGCGGAGGTGGTCCTGACTCGATATTTGCCGGATCGGGGGACGACATCATCGACGGCGAGGGAGGCATCAATAAGCTTACCTACTATGGTACCGAGGATTCAGATTATCTCCTCTCCACTTCCAACACTATCATCCTTAGTTCAGGATCCATCATCCCCAAGAAGATCCACCTGTTCGAGGCTCACACAGGTGGAGGGGAGGACGTGGCACTGCTGAATGACTCGCATTTCGTCTCCATGGGTTTCTGGGGAGTTCTCTTCAGTAGTGGTGAGGGGGACGATTCGGTTGCAGTCATGAGCAACAATCAGAATGTTACTCAACCATTGATCGGGTCGATCATCGATCTCGGAGGCGGTAATGACGTCGCGAACTTCTATGGACGCAGCGGGAATCCAACCTTCGCCACAGATATCTTCGGCGGAACGGGAAACGACTCAATCACGGTCTATGAAGCGGCTACCAATGCAATTCCGTCACTTCGATTTGACGGCGGGGCCGGCAATGACACGCTCACCGTGGCAAACACTTTCAGCGAAGCCGTCACACTCCAAGACAATCGTGTCCAACTTACGCTCAACGATGATATCCTGTTCAGCCATACAGAAAACGTCAACCTAGACACCACCGGCGCCGATGCAAACCTGATCACGATCGGGCCAAGCACGGTGGCACTACCATCCATTAGCGTCACGGGCGACGCTACCGATACACTCGACTTAACAAGCGTTCCGGGAGGAACAATCTATAGCTCGTTCATCTTGGGTTACACTTCGTTCATCCTTGATGAGAACATCGCCGCGGTCGCCAGCAGTGGGATCAAGAACTTCGTGCTCACCGCACAGACGGTCTCCTTCAGTGGCATCTCTGTCGATCACTCCTTCGACGTTACGACGGACTTCATTGACCCTGAGACCCAACAGCACAACCGCGATGGCCATATTTACTTTGCCGGGGATGTCTCTGTGCCGGAAGGATTTGTACCAAACCCTCACAACACGCTGATCCGGAACAACTCCAATGCAATTCTGCATGGTCGGTTTACCAGTGACGCCCACATTGCCATTGGTGGAGCAAAATACGACGTTCAGTACGTGAACGACGTCGACCTCGACAATCACAATATCTCCGGTGGACTCCAGGTGACCACCGAACATCTCAAGACCAGCCACGACACCATTCCTCGATTTCTCTATACCTGGATGTTGGACGATGCTTCCAACGTTAACCGCTCAATATCCAGCGGAAACTGGTCCGACGGCTCCAACTGGTCGTTCGGCGTCGTGCCCACCGCGGGTGACCTCGTCCAGATTACCCCAGGCACGATCATCACCTACGACGTCAACAACTCCGTCGACGATATCAAGGCCATTGAAATCCTGGGGTCACTCGTCTTTGAAACTGACGTCGACACGCATCTTTTCGTTGGCACCATCGAAGTACTTCCAGGTGGACGACTCGAAATCGGAAGCGAAGCGGCACCTATTTCGGCAAGCAATGAAGCGATCGTCACGTTTGCGGACCATATTCCTTTCCTGGAACCCATCAACGGAGTCAACATCGACCCGTCGCAGTTCGGAACCGGGCTATTAGGCTACGGCGAGGTGATCATTCACGGTTCGCCGATCGGCACCTACTCCGATTCAACCGCGCAAACATGGCTTCGCCTGGCAAGAGAAGTGGAACAAGGCGCTACCGAACTGCTGTTGGAAACCGCGTTGCCAACCGGCTGGGAGGTTGGCGATTCGATTGTGCTTCCCGACACCCGACAGTTGCTGACCGACTGGGATCACCTCTACAAGATCAATGGCCTTGGAGAAGATTCGCAGACAGAAGTGCTGGAAATTGCCGGTATTTCCGCTGACCGAAAGACAATCACCCTGTCCAGCGGTGGAACCGCATACGCACACGATGGTGGCCAGAGAACGGACGCATTGCCTGGAGAATATGAAACCTATCCACACATCGCGCTGCTGACACGCAATGTGACCCTAGCATCCCAAGATCCGAACGGGTATCGCGGTCACACTCTGTACGGCGCCCGTGCGGAAGTCGACATTCGCTATGCAAACTTCGAGGACCTGGGACGCGTCGAGGTTGCTACCCCACTGGGTGAAAACATTGATGTCGGCGCATCAGAACAGGTGCCCAACCAGATCGCCCGATACGGGGTCCACTTCCACCATCTTCGAGGACCACTCAACCCAACCAACACTGGGTATCAATACAAGTTCGTCGGCAACACCTCCCAATCCGGAAAGACCTGGGGCGTCACCGTTCACGGTACAAGCTATGGTCTCGTCGCCGACAATGTCGTCTATAACATGGACGGTGGAGGATACGTTACCGAGGATGGCACCGAGATCGGAAACGAGTTCCTCAACAATATCAGCATCAAAGTTAGCGGAACGCTACGCGATGGCGAACTTGGTGGTGACAACCCTGCTGAGACGGCCGATTTTGGTATCGCCCGCGGAGGCTCGGGGTTCTGGTTTCGCCGAACCGGAAACGACATTATCGGCAATGTTGCGGCCGATAGCATGTATGCAGGAATGGTAATCACGAGTTACTACTTGTTCGACGAACTGGCATTACCAAACTTCCGCGGAGCCAATCCACACATCGCCTCGCAAGGTACACCGACGCTCAACAACCCTGGGGGTACGATTGAAGACAACGAGTTTTACGGGAAGAGCAGGTTCGGGATCTGGATGGCCTACCTAACGGGCGACAATCTAAATGAATTCCAGCCGGAAGTCGTAATCAAAGACACTACGCTCTGGAATGCCGCCCTAAGCTCATTCGTCACGATGTACCATACGGCCAACGTTACGTTCGACAACCTGACAATCCTCAGCGACACCGACTCTCAAACGCGGGGCGACACGGGTGTTGTCGGCGTGGACATGCGGGTGTACGAGAACATCAATACGAAGATTCTCAACTCGAGCATTGAGGGAACTTACCGAGGAATCATTCACGCAAATTCGACCGATATCCCGTTTGGTGGTCCGTTGGAAGGCACCTTGGTGGAAAACACGGTTCTTAAGAATCACATTAATATCGTCGTGATTCCTTCGATCGAAAATCGCGTCGGAGCCGGCAACTATCTTGAAGTCGTGGACACCGCGTTTGTGAACGTCGATCTTCCCGAGACCGACCCCGCTGAGGCGTTGAATATCCACATGTTCTATTCCGGAAACAGTTTTGAAGATGCCCGCGCGCTGAACGAATTCAGCATCGTGAAGATTGTGAATTACAACCAAGTGCCTGGCGACAATTTCCAAGTCTTCTACAAGGAACAAGCTGCAGATTTTGTCATGGAAACGACCGATCCGACTTGGGTCGAACGGTTCGGCATGTCGCAAATTGGGGCTCCTACAGGGAGCACCTACACCAACCAGCAGCTTTGGGATGACTTGAATCTCGCCACGCTCGGGTTCATCTCACCCTCGAACGCCAAGACCAGGGTCGGCATCGACGGACTCGTGGGGGTGACTGGCGAGTTCTTGGATCCTGCCGCAGACCTCGACTTGAAGGTCGTTTTCGCGACCCCTTGGGATGGAGTAACGATCACACAGGCAGCGGGTGAACTAACCGAGTTGCACATCAAATTCAACGTGCTTGGGCTGGTTCCCGAGGGTGGCGCGATCAAACTCGAGTTGACGCCACAAGGTGGCGAGAGCATGACGAGAAACGGCCCGTTGCAGGACGGTTTTTGGGGAAAACTCGCCGTGGGTCACTATACGCTGAGGGGATACATCGCCGATGCTTCTGGCGAAGCTGTGCCCGGAAGCGAACACATTGTCGAATTCGACATTGTGCCAGAGTAGGTTTGGCGTGTCGAAAACCTCTCTGACACTCGCCTTCTGGCAAAATGCTCTAGATGGCGTTCGTGCGATGATCCTCTGCACCGACGGAATACTGGGTTCCTGCCACGTCGATGTCGAGTTCGGAGAGGAAGTGCATCAGCTTGCCCGAGGCCAAGCGGGGAAGCTCGTCGACTAGTTCTGAAGTAACTCTCATCGTCGGGCCCAGCTCTTCATAGACTCGTTGCTTGACCAGCTCGACACCTTCTTCTGAATATTGAGAGTCTTCCTTGATGATGAAATGAAGGTGGTCCAGCTCCTTCTGAACGATGAGAAACTGCAGTTGTTCTCCGCGCTGTTCAAGCAAACTTCGGGCAATGTAGTAAAATACAATGCCGCACGACACTTTCCCCTCGGGGGTAACCACCATGCTGTTCAGCCGTCCCTCGACCACCTCAATCAGCGGAAGGGCGCGGCCGCAACTGCAGGATTCGGTTGACATGGCCGCCACATCGTTGATTCGGTAGCGAATCAAGGGCATCACATCGTTATCGAGGTTGGTGATTACAACCTCGCCAGATTCTCCTGGCTCGGCTGGTCGACCATCTTTGATGAGTTCCACGAAGTTGTTTTCGGCACAGACGTGCATGCCCCCTTCCGGGCACTGATGGGCAAGAATGCCGGTTTCACTGGACCCGTACTCGTTTACTACCGGAATCCTCCAATACGACTCCATCAATTCCCGCTCGTAGGGATGAAGCACTTCGGAGGTGGTGATGATTGCCTTGACGAACGGTTGGGGAGCATAGCCCTTGCGTTTCAGATATTCGCTGAAGCGATACACCGACGAGGCATAGCCATAGAGATAGTCTGGCTTAAAGCGACACAAGGTTTTCCAGTGCTCTTCGAGGTCAGCGTCACTGAGATTGTAGACCACCGCACGACGTCGATTCATGCACCAGTCTTTAAATCGCTCCTTCCAGTAGGAGCCGCGGTCGAGAGGGATTCCATAGAATCGAAACTCTCGTTCCCCCACGTCGAGATTGAACCATCGGTGTTCTCGGTACATCGCAGCACGAAATCGCGACGTGGCATGACGAGGCAAGGTAAGCGACAGCGGGGTACCCGTCGATCCGCTGGTCGACTCCTTCATGACCTTGCCCCTATAAGAGGCATCTACAATGGTGGACGTATTCTGAATTATCTCTTCTTTGCTCAGCAGCGGAACATCGCGAAGGTCCTCGAGCGACTCCATCGCGTAAGGATCGAAACCGGCGTCATCAAATCGATTTCGGTAGAACTCTGTTCGTTCATACGCAGCAATGCACACGTGCTTTAACTTCTTGAGTTGGAAAGTCCGCAGTTCCTGCGGAGACAACCACTGCGTACGTTCCAACTCGTTCAAGGCGGGAACTACTGGTTCCTCCCGAACCGTCTGAATCACACGATACAGCAACGTCGCCGCTCGTTTATGCATGCGTTCTCACTCCCCACCGATGATCTCGAAATGGCCGTTCACGTTCCCCACGAGTTGGAACGACCGTTTCCTTCCTTTACGTCTAGCATAGCCGGAGGTCTTCCGAAGTTCGCCTGGGCAAGGCCAAGGATCGATCCATAGCACGACGCTGGTCAGACAAAAACGAATCTCCGGTTCGACGTTGCTCTGAAACTTGGGCATCGCTCCACAAGTGCAGGAACAACGATCCCCCCTTGCCAAATGCATCTAGTAATCGAAGTCTTCCCCACCCGTGAAGGTCGCTAGCACGCCTTCATCCGCCGTCATTGCCAAGGCTTTGTTTAGCCTCTCGCCTTGAAGAGTCCCCACATGAGCGAATGCTCGAAGTATAGTCTTCGATTCTAGAATAACACGAGGTACCTGACCACGCTCACGCGGAGTCGTGCCCGAACGGGGATTCTCCCAGCGATTGTTCTCGCGGAAGCGAATTGAGCAGAATCCCAGAATGTCACCCCACCGGACCCAGATTCCGCCACGCTCGAGGGTGCCCGACCTGAAAACCAGGACTGAGCGATCCCCGGGAGAACTTGTCTCCAATCACGTCACCTAGGGGTTATCCGCAAGCCAGCCGGAGGGCGGCGTAGGCCTACTGGCTGAGCCTGAATCCGCTGCTTCATCGTTTCCTAACATTGGCCGCCAGATGGACCACGGATTGCCCCTTTTCAGCCTCAACAGCGGGCTGCTTGCAAGGCCGTGTTCGTGCCTGAATCATCCCAATCGCTAGAACCGAAAGAACCATCCATCGAAATCCCCTTGCAGAACCCTGGGCCTGGAAGGACGCTATCCACCGCCCCTTCTGATCAGGTTCCAGCGGCTTTTCTCCTGCGAATCGTGAGGCTATATTGGAAGTTTCCCATTTTCTAGATTCGCCCGCCGTGTGGGGTCCCACTTTCCGGGCAGGAGAAGAATATTGCCTCCCTATATCCTTAGCGTGCATGCGGGACATAACGCTGGTGCCTGCGTGGGCGACGCATCGGGCGCCCTTTATGCCATCCAGGAAGAGCGGCTTTGTGGGGAGAAAAACTACTGGGGCTTCCCTAAGCACTCGATCAAGGCTTGCTTGAACTATGTCGGAGCCTCGGTTTCAGATGTCGCCGGCATGTCCGCTGGCGGCAACATCGTGCTGTGCCGCTACCACAATCGGGACGACGTAATCGAGTCGTACCGCCGACAGGAAACGCTTATCGGACAAGTGCGACAACGAGTTGCCGTGCCGCTGCTGACTTCCTTGCGACCCAACTACGGCCAAGGGACATTACGGCAACTGCTCGATAAAGAGGGTCTCGCCGATCTTGAAATGGTCCACTACGACCATCACACGGCTCATGCCGCCACGGCGTATTATGGACTGAGAACCTCGCCTGACAAAAAGTATCTGGTCGTAACGTGCGACGGTGCCGGTGATGGTCTCTGTGCCACGGTTCGCGTGATGGGCAGGGGTGAAGATCAAGTCATCGCCACGACCCCTGCCAACGATTCGCTGGGAGCGATCTATTCGTGGGTCACCTACGGCATGGGCTTTATCCCCATGGAGCACGAATACAAGCTGATGGGCATGGCACCCTACGCTTCGGAAAGCGGCACCCAGGAACTTGCGAGAATTTTCCATAGCTACCTAGGGCTGTCTGATGACGGGCTCTCGTTCAAGCGACGTACGCTACGTCGAATGAATGACGCCTATAGCGTCATGGAGGCCGACCTTCGCGGAAAACGGTTCGACTGGATTTGTGCCGGACTACAACGGTTCACCGAAGAGTTGCTATCGAAGTGGGTGCAAAATGCGATCAAAGCAACCGGGATCCGAGACGTTCTGGCGTCCGGTGGCGTTTTCATGAACGTTAAGGCCAACAAGTGCATCGCGGATTTGGAGGAAGTCGAATCGTTCGAGGCATTCCCCTCCTGCGGCGATGAGACGCTCACCCTTGGAGCAATGTACCTCGACGCAGCCAGACGCTTTGACGGCGATCAACTCGAACCGCTGAAGCATTTCTATCTGGGCGATGATCTTGGCGAGGAAGAGATCGTCTCTGCATTGTCCACCAGCGGTTTGTCGTATGAAAAACCAGACGATATTTCCCAGGCCGTGGCCGACGTGTTGGTAGCTGGACATCCGCTGGCCCGCTGTGCAGGCCGTATGGAATTGGGTGCTCGGGCTCTTGGCAACCGATCGATCTTGGGCGATCCCAGCAATCAGGATCTCGTTCGCATCATCAACCAAATGGTGAAGAAACGGGACTTCTGGATGCCGTTCGCTCCGATGGTGCTCGAAGAGCGACAGGAGGAGTACCTGCATAATCCCAAACGCCTCCGAAGCCCGTACATGATGATGACCTTCGACACGCGAGAGAACTTCCGCGATCTGATCGCTGCGGTGCACAACGCCGACCTGACGTGTCGGGCCCAACTTCTGTCGAAGCCCTACAATCCCGCGATGTACGACATCCTGAAGGCCTTCGAACAAAAGACCGGCCGTGGAGTCATTCTAAACACCAGCTTCAACTTGCACGGATTCCCCATCGTCCGAACCCCCGAAGAGGCCATTTCGGTCGTCAAAAACTCCGGATTGGAGTATTTGCAACTGGGCAATTACCTGGTGCGCAAGACTCCCACCGCCGTCCCGGCCGGCGAGGCAGCAAGCTAGGCGGGGAGATCGTGCAGCCGAGCATTCTTCTCAATGCTGCAGTAAACCCGCTGCAGCTTTCCAACTGTTTGGCAGCGTCTATTCGGCCGCCAAGAACGGCTCCTGGACGTCTCGCAAAAACTCACAATAGGCGAGACTACGGGACCCCCGCACTGAATTGATCTGTGGTCCAGCTTACGCAGCCTATGCGCCGAGAACCGAAAAGAAGCCTCATGGATCCGCTCGCGAAGCATAACGGCAACCCGGACAACATCTTTCGTGTTCATGCTCCCGAGACCGACAAGCCTGTGTGCGGTTCAGTCTCCCTCAAGTGGTAGGGGAGCGGGAATTTGAGTGCCTCAAATTGAAAATTTCTTCTTAGAAATGTCTTGAAGAGATTGCTAATCTACCAGGGTTGCGCCTTGGAGAATCTCTGGGCGACAACCGTGACCGACATCCAACTCACCCGAAACTCAAGAGGGCAGACATGAAAACGATCCCCACCAGCGTTATCTTATCTTGCTTGGTGCTACTTGCGTGTTGCGCCGGCACGCACAAGAGCACTCAGGCCGCCCTTCTTCTTGGCAACTTGTCATTGGATGAGGGCAGCGAATTGATCATGCAGGTTGCTGGCACCGGCGCTCCAACCACCGTACCAGCGGCCTTCGGCGGCACCTTCTCCGTCGCGATTGAAACGGCCACCGACGCCACCAATGGAGAGATTCCAGTTTCATTGGCCATCACTTCTACAAGCGTCTCGCTCGACGAAACCGATGAGTTCACCGTGAGTCTCGGTATTCTCGGTACGGCAAGCGGTACGATCGAGGACCTCACCCTTTCAGGCGATCTGGCAGAGGCCGAGGGTGACGTAGCCGGTGGAACTGGCCCAGGAACAAACACCTTCGACCTCTCCGGCGACAACACCAGCGAGCAGCTGTCACTGGACCAGGCTACCGTCAACATCTTATCCAGTACCGGATTCATCAGCTCGCTGCTTGGAACCCTGCCATTGAGCGTCGACATCTTCAACGACCCCGTAAGTGTATTGAGCGGGACAACGGTGACGCTGACTCCGACCGGTACCCCTGGGGAGTTTGACATCACCATGGCCATCCAACTCGACTGGGACATCGTCAGCTCCGTAAGCCTCGCTTCAACTGAAAGCCTTGAAGAAACTGAGGAGCCAGGCCCCTTCGATGACGTTGAAGAAATTGGCACGTTATACGCCAGCGGAACGCTGAGCGTCGTGCCCGAGCCGGCCACCTGGAGCATGGCCGCAATCGGCTTGTTCGCGTTGGTTGTGTTGCCGCCTCTGCGACGCAAGCGATAAACGGACCGCCGAAATAGATGGGTGAATAGCCGATCGGGCGATGACCGAGCGGATTACCGAAGAAAACCAACTTTGCCGTTGTGCTTGTCGGGGGGAAAATCCCAGTAGGATCCGCCCATGTTTCGCATCACCGTTCCATCCATCGTCTGGCTTGCGTTGCTCGTCGCTTCGCTGCTGATATCTGTAGACTTTCGGGTTGCCGCAGACGAGCAAGCCGCACCAAATCCGAAGACGGGTGAGTCGTCGAGTACCCAGGTGCGCGTGGCGGCGATCTCATTGGTGCCTAAGAAGTTCGATCTCGCGGGAAACGCAGATCGACTGGAAGAAGCCTTTCGCAAATGCAAGAAAGGCGGGGCCATGTTAGCCGTCGCCCCGGAAGGCGTACTCGAGGGATACGTCGTCAACGAAATTATTGGTGGCGAAGAGGCCGTCGAGAAAATGAATGATGTGGCCGTCGAAATCGACAGCCCGGTGGTCGATCGCTTTCAGAAGCTGGCCAGAGAACTGCGGATGTGCCTGGCCTTTGGTTTTGCCGAACGGATCGATAACGACGTCTACAACTGTGCCCTGTTCATCGATCACGAAGGAAACATATGCGGCAAGCAGCACAAGATGCAATTTGCCGAGGGCTATCATCCTTCGTGGTGGTTCAATCGGCTCGGCGAACACAACAGGGCCTTCGATACGCCCCTGGGAAGATGCGGCGTGCTGATCTGCAACGACCGGTGGAATGCGGATTTGGCTCGAATTCCTGCCATGGACGGAGCACAATTCTTGGTGATTCCCGCCTACGGGTCGCGAAGTCTCCGCAACGACGAAGCGGTCCTGAGCCGGGGTCGTGAAAACTCGATTCCCGTGGTCGAGGCCAACGTCGGCGTCTCGCTGATTGTCAGTCAAAACGAGATCGCCGCTGTCAATCGTGCTGAAGAGGGCATCACCTTCGCCACGATCACGATTCCCCCGCCCCGCGAAGCCTCTCCCGAGGCTCGCGACGCGCAGGAACAGAAATTTCTGAAGTGGCGTGCCGAGGAAATGGTCCGTCGGTACGAGGCCAAACAAAAGCCGTAGAACGTGTTTCCGCGACTCATTGCTGCTTCGATCGCAGTGTTCGCCTAATCAGCTACTTGCTAGGCAACTCCATCACTTCAACCTTGCGAATGCAGACCTTGCTGCCCGGGTCATGCTGTTGGAAAGCAAAGTGACCTTCTTTGAATGTCTGGTCGAAGTCGAAGTACTCGTACAGCTCTTTGCCATCGACGGTGATCTTGATCTTGGTTACCGGACGGCCCCGCCATACATCGTCGCGAACTTGGATCTCGTAGGTAAACCAGGTGTCGGGCTCCACCAAGCGCTCGTAGACATGGCACATCCCGTAGATCGAACCGGTGCGGATGGGATCGAGATGCGTGCTGTCGATCTGGGCCTCGTAACCATCGGTGAACCCAGGCTTGCGAGTCGTACGAAAGTAGAGCCCTGAATTTCCACGATCGTTGATCTTGATTTCCGCGCGATAGCGGAAGTCCTTGAACGGCCCTTTGGTGCACACCAACATCGATGCCTTGCCCGAGCCGCAGAGCGCTCCGTCCTTCACCTCCCAGACGCTGTCATCCCGACCGACTTTTTCCCAACCGTCCATCGTCTTGCCATCGAACAAGGCAACCCAGTCGGCGGCTTGCACAGCGGAATTGCCTATCGAACAAATTACAACCACGGCGAGCGACGCCACGGATAACCACGAAAACACAGATTTCATCAGTCGTTCCTCAAAGGTGCGGGAAGGGTTTCGATTAAAGCTGGCACGAGTCGGACCACCAACGGATAAGCATCCCCCACCGAGAGGTCCAACTCGGGCCCGATTATCGAAGCTGGAACACCGCTCGGCAAGTAGATTGGGCAACTTGGGGCTTCTTAGAACGCCCAGATACCAAGGCAAAGCTGGCGTTTGCTGCCTGCCGGACGTCCTGCGATGCCGCGGTTCGATACCAATCTGGGCCTCTCCTGCATGTGTCATCAGCTCCTTGTATTCGCGAAATCGGGGGCCAATCCACCAACACCGCCCGGGCGTTTTTTGCCGGCACCGGTTGGCTTGTAAGAAGTTCCTGCGGAATATACGATTTGGGGCTATTCTTGATGGTCTGGAGTTGGTCTTATCTTGGTCTCCAGTAGGGTGGTGGTTCGATCGATTTCGGTGGTGGCAAACGGCGTTAACTCCGCTTTTGTCCCTCGAAATGTCCCATAGCGTGGACGTTGTGGACAAGGCTAGGGGTGCCCGAAAGATTCGGTGAAACGAACAACACCACGGCCGAGTAGAGGTCTTCGGCGGAGGATCTCCGTCACAAATCGAATTTGGTAAGTGCGAAAGGTGTCGAGGCGCAGAATGCGGACATTTTTAGTAACGGGTGGCGCTGGATTCATCGGTTCTCACATCGCTACGGCACTGGTCGAGCGAGGTGACCGCGTTCGAGTATTCGACAATCTCTGCACGGGTCGTCGCGAGAACTTCGAGCACATTGCCGACAAGATCGAATTCCTTGAAGGCGAGCTGACCGATCCGGCTGCCATGGCGCAGGCAGTCTCCGGAGTGGACTGTATTTTTCATGAGGCCGCATTGGCCTCGGTGCCGCGAAGCCTCGAACGCCCTTTGGACACCAATGCCGCCTGCGTGACCGGAACGCTCAACTTATTGAACGAAGCTCGCAAGGCCGACGTTCGCCGCGTGGTGTATGCCGCGTCGAGTAGCGCCTATGGCGATCAACCGACCTCCTCGAAGCGCGAGGTCGACCTGCCGCTTCCCATTTCGCCTTATGGTGCCGCGAAGCTGGCCGGCGAATTGTACTGTCAGGCCGCGACGGCTTCCTTCGGTTTGGAAACCGTCTGCCTGCGATACTTCAATGTCTTCGGTCCCCGGCAAGATCCCAAGAGTGAATACTCGGCCGTGATCCCACGGTTCATCACCGCCATGCTTCGTGGAGACCGACCCATCATCTACGGCGACGGTCATCAGTCGCGAGACTTCACGTATGTGGCCAACGTGGTGCACGGCAACCTGTTGGCAGCCGATGCCGAAGGGGTTGCCGGGCGGGTCTTCAACCTGGCCAACGGTCGCACTACGAGCCTGCTGCAATTGCTTGAAGCCTTGCGAAAGCACTTGGACCTGGACATCCAACCCGTGCACGAAGCCGCTCGAGTGGGTGACGTTCGCGAAAGCCTGGCCGATATCACCCAGGCCCGAGAATATCTGAAATACGAACCGCAAATCGATCTCGACGAGGGCCTTCGCCTTTCGATCGATTATTATCGCCAGATCGCCGATGTTTGACCTTCGCTTCGGCGTCTTTCCCAACTTCTTTCAACGAAGAAATGAACCACAGCATGTCCGAAAAACTCCAATCCGCGATTAAGGAAAAGAAGGCCAAGGTTGGCGTCGTTGGCCTGGGATACGTTGGCCTTCCGCTCATTCAAGCCTTCATCGCCGCGGGGTTCCGCACCATGGGGTTCGATGTCGACCAGAAGAAGGTCGACCTCCTCATGGACGGCGAAAGCTACATCGGCCATATCCCCAGCGAGTGGATCAGCGACTGCATCAAAAGCGAGAAGTTCCTCCCCACGGCCGATATGTCGCGGCTTAGCGAGCCCGATGCCATTTTGATCTGCGTCCCCACGCCGCTCTCGGGAAGTCGCGACCCGGACCTGAGCTACGTCGAGTCGACCGCACGTCAAATTGCCGAGGCGCTTCGCCCCGGGCAACTGGTTGTGCTTGAAAGCACCACTTATCCGGGCACGACTCGCGATGTGCTGCTGCCGATCCTCGAATCAAAAGGGCTAAAAGTTGGCAAAGACTTCTATCTGGCCTACAGCCCCGAGCGCGAAGACCCGGGCAATCCTCAGTTCGCCGCCAGCACCATCCCGAAGGTCGTCGGCGCCGGAGACGAAACCAGTCTCAGCCTGGCTCGCGACTTGTACTCGCACGCCGTCGTGGATGTCATCCCGGTGAAGACCGCCGAAGTGGCCGAGGCGTGCAAGATTCTGGAGAACACCTATCGCGCAGTGAACATCGCCATGGTCAACGAGTTGAAAATGCTATTCTCTCGCATGGATATCGACGTGTGGGACGTGATCGACGCGGCGAAGACCAAGCCGTTCGGGTTTCAAGCGTTCTACCCGGGCCCTGGCTTGGGCGGACACTGCATTCCCATTGATCCCTTCTATCTGACCTGGGTTGCTCGCAATTATGGGCTTTCCACCCGATTCATCGAACTGGCGGGTGAAATCAACTCGAGTATGCCCGAGTACGTCATCGAGCAGTTGATGGAGATCCTTAACAAGAAGGCCAAACCGGTAAACGGCAGCAAGATCGCCATGCTGGGTGTGGCGTACAAGAAGGACGTCGACGACCCGCGAGAGAGTCCGTCGTTCGAGCTGATCGAACTGCTGATGGAACGTGGTGCGAAGCTCACTTACAACGATCCGCATGTCCCCACGCTGCCCAAGATGCGTGGTCACGACGTGCCGGACATGAGCAGCTCGGAACTCACCCCTGAGTATCTGGCCGAGCAGGACTGCGTGCTGATCGCCACCGATCATTCGGCGTACGATTACGATTTCATCGTCAAGCATTCGCAGTTGGTGATCGACACCCGCAATGCCACGAAAAACGTGACGCAAGGACGGGAAAAGATCTTCAAGGCCTAGAGCATATCTCAGAACCTTGTATCGGCTTCGATTGCCGGGAGTTGCCCACGAAGCCGCCAGCAATTCTCTGCTAGCACAATCCGAGGTTTACGCCGTCGGGCGGCTTCGGTACTGTGCCCGTCCGCCGTTAGTGCGCGCCGCTAGGCATGTTCTTCACTCAAGGATGGGTCCGGTCATGCAACTCACGCTCAAGTTCTTCGGATGGCTCCTGCTGGTGGCCACGGTGCAAGTCGCCACAGCGGCCGATTTCCGCATCGAAAGTCGGGTCTTCGCCGAAAAGGAAAAAGAACCCGTCAGCAAGTCGACCACGCTGTTCAAGGCAGGCATGGCCTACGACTTTCTGGAAGAGCCGCGCGAGACCACCGTACTCGATCCCCAGCGTCAAAGGATCATCCTGCTCGACGCCACGAATAAACTGAAAACCGAAATCGGGATTGCGAAGATCGTCGAGTTCACGGCACAGATGAAGCTACGTGCTGCCGGCAACGAAGACGAATTGCTGAAGTTTCTGGCCGAACCGACCTTCACCGAAACGTGGAACCCTCAAGGAGATGAACTCGCGCTTTCCAGTGACCTCATGACTTACAAGGTGCTGCCGCTGAAAGCCCCTGCAGCCGAGGTCTCCCACCAATACCACTACTTCTCCAATTGGTATGCCCAACTCAACGCCATGACGCACGTCGCTGGTTTGCCGCCGTTCGCCAGGGCCAAACTCGACGAGGTTCTCGACCAGCGCGAACTTCTCCCCAAGACGGTCGAACTAACGGTATCCGTGCCCAGCAGATTCGGTCGACGCGATGTGAAGCTCCGCAGCGAACACGAGTTCGCCTGGAAGCTGCTGAACAAGGACGAGCGGCTGATTACCGACACCCACGCCGCGATGGCCGCGTACCGCCAAGTGTCGTTCGACGAATTCCAACAACGCGCCGCCGCTCTGCAAGCCAAGCGAAAGTAACGGACCGCCGTTCTCTCCTTTGAGGCAGTCTTCGAAGTGAACGCTGGCGCAGATCGTCACCGCTCCTGCGACTTCCCCTCAAGCAGTGGTCGCTTCACGCGAAGACTTCGGTGCCCAGCAGCGGTGGTCGGGCAAACTCCTCCCCACACCGATGGCAACACGGCCGATCCTGACTGGCCGGTCTGCCACACTCGGTACATGCCACAAGGGGCGGCCACCTGCGAGACCAGATGTAGCCAAGTAAGCCCGGCAGCCCCAACAGGGCCACAAACAGCAACCACCCGGAACTCCGTTCCACCCCGAAGCGTTGCTGTCGCCGAACACATAGCCACACGGCCAGACAACTGGCCAAAAAGGCCGACAACAGGGCCGGCCATCCAACGGCCACCACCTGGCTGACGGCATCGAGCACGTTCGTCGCGTAGCCATCAGATAGATAGGAACCGGCCGCACCAATCAGGATGACCAGCGGGAAGAACGTCCCGCCAGCGGGTGACACTGCCGCCAGCAGGGCAGCTTCCCCATCGGAATCGGAGCCCGCAAATCGAATGTCTTCTGTCCTGGAAACTCTGCCGTCGGGTTGGACCCAGACAAGTCGAGTCTTCCATCTGTAGATTAGCGTTCCATCTTCCGTCACGTACAGAGTCAAGCGTGGCGGCAATCTGCGCTGGTCGTCGAAAATTCGTTGCTCCTCGGGCACCGGATACGAATTTGCTTCTCGAATGTCCTCTTCGGTCGGGTCAATCAACTTAACATGGTCGTCGAATCGAATCGCAAGTAAATGCTTCGAAGAGACTCTGGTAAGCCTTAGGTCTGTAACACTGCTTTGCATCGAGTCCAATTCGTCTTGCTGCAATCTCGCCAGCGAGACCAACTGCTCCGACTCCAACAAGGTTTCAATCGTTCGGTCATACGGATTGACCCGCAGCAACACCCCCTCGCTGATCAGGTAGACATATCGCGAATACGAGGAATGCTGCAATAGCGAATCCACCTGATTGGGGACCGTACCATAGGCGGCCTTAAATGATACGATCGCTCCATATGACCCAGTGCTGAAGCTCTCTGGATCGATGAAAAACTGCTCCTCGCGTGGCGGAGCAGTTGCCGAGAATCCTTGCTTGCCAATGAATCCGATCAGCAGTTTGCTTTTGCTGTCGATACCAACGAAGTAGCCTCGGCCCTTGAATTCCGGCTCGTAAACGAAGTACCAAAAACCAGCCGGATCATGGAGATCGTTGAACCCGATCATTCGACACGTCCAATCAGGTCCAATCGGTATCGGCATTTGCCCCGGCACTGGAATGGAATTCGAGTTACACCAGTGCAGGTTGGCCCCCTGCCCCAGGGTCCGACCATCGAGGGTTCGAAACTGTCGGTCGTTGTAATCGTACGATGGATACGACATGATCACCGGCTGGCCATCCAGGCGAATCTTGAGCTGTTTCACCGTCGTGTTCGGTCGCATCCAAGTAGAGAGAAGCCCTTCGCCGAAGACGAAGATCACCAGCAACGTGAACATGACGCCAAGCGAATACGCGATCGCCAACACGAGTGAGGCGAAAGCTGTCCCATGCTTTGTCATGTCCGTCTCCCTTTACGCGTATTCGCGTTTGATGCCGACCAGCAAGATGGCTTGCCAAAAAAGAACCGCGGTAAACAGCGGCGCTCCAAAGCTAATCAAGAGCCCCGCAGAGTTGATTTTAAGCAGGGCAAAGGCGATCACAGTCGCGGTGATCAGAGGCAGAAGTTTCGAGCCGTACCAGCGCCCTGGAGCTAACCCGCTGAGAAAACTACCCAAATACAGCAACATTCCGGTCAGCACGCCCTGCCATGTCGATATGGTCATCGACCAGTAAAAAGGGCTGGCGTGCGTGCCGGGGGTTACTGCCCAAATCGCGTACACCAAGACGGGAACGGACATCGCGATCCCGTAAGCGAGAATTCCGATAACAACCTTGGTAACCATGACCCATCGCCAGTCGACCGGTCGATGCAATAGAAACAGATACGTTCCGTTGTACGACTCCCAAGCCGTCTGCTTAAATCCCAGTGCAATTGCCAGCGCTACCGCCACCCCAGTCAGCGATTCGCAAGTCGGGTCAATGCCCCAGAAGTTCTTATCAAAAAGAAACGGAATCGCACGATCTTGCCGCACAGACCAGGGAAAGACCCCCTGCATTTCCGATGTGACGACATAGAGCGCGGCCAACATCCCGAGGGCAGTGATGCCGACGGTCTCCCGAAGTTCCTTGGTGGCGATAGTCCACAATACGGTGGTGAATCGCACGTGAATAAGCCCTCCTAAATCGATGAGCCCGCATCGGACGTCTGGTCTGCCAATGGATGCGCGGAAGCAGGACGTCTTACAGGCGATGCCAACAGCGGTAGTGACCGTCTTCGCCCGCGGGTGTATTCGATGAATGCGTCTTCCAGGTTCAAGTCCATCACGTCGGTGGCTGTTGGTTGGAGGGTGTCGATCATCTCCCGGTGTTCCTCGCCGTAGTTGACGATCACCAATTCCAGGTGCGCCCCAACCTGGCGACAACTGACGAGGCCCTCGCACGCGGGAAACTCCGGAGGATCGCCACGAAACTCGAGCATCACCTTGCGGATCGACTGTTTGAAGTGCTCGATTGGGCAATCGACTCGGAGGACGCCGTCGACCAGAATGCCGATATGGTCGGCCACCCGTTCGACGTCGCCCAAAATATGGGAACTGAACAGAATCGTTCTGCCCTGGCGGTGGATGATCTGGATCATCGATTCCAGGAAATCGCGTCGGACCACGGTGTCCAAGCCGATGGTCGGATCGTCGAGAATGAACAGCTCGGGATCAGGGGCTACGGCCAACGCCAGCGAGAGTTGGGCCCGCTGGCCGTTGGATAGCCGGCGAATCTTTGTTCGGCGTGAAAGCTGGAAGTGGTCGAGGATCTGGTTCAGCAGTTCGTCATTCCACGTGGGATAGAACGCGCGAGTAAACCTCACGGCTTCTCCCACCCGCATCCAGCGGTACAAGGGATGTCCCTCGGCAAGGTACGCCACGCGGGCTCGCGTCTCCGGCGGCAACTCGGCGGAGCGTTGCCCCAGGATTTCGGCGTGCCCTCGATCGGGGTGAATCATGCCCATCAACATCTTGATGGTGGTCGATTTGCCGGCCCCATTGCGACCAAGAAAACCGTAGACGCTGCCACGGGGGATTCGCAGGTTCAGCGAATTCACCACCGCGCGGTCGCCGTAGAACTTGGTGAGTTCGTGAGTCACGATCGGATCGTTCATGCTTCACCTTAAGCCGGGCGCCGTGTGGCGTCCGGTTCGATTAGGACTAACGCTTTCCACTGCCCTGCGGCAGCTCTGCCCACTGAAATCGTTCCGCGCGCTCAGAGACGATGGCCAACAGCTCTTCGGAGGAAAACCCCAGGTGCACCGCTTCCACCAGAAAGCGATCCAGCACGTCGTCGAGCCGCTGTCGGCGAGCCTTTTTGGTCAGCTCGTCCTTCGGCTCAGCGACGAACACCCCTAGGCCTGCCCGCGTGTTCAGAACGCCGTCCCGTTCCAGCTCGGTGAACGCCCGCGCGACCGTGTTGGGATTGACGACGAGTTGCCGCGACAGCTGGCGGACGGACGGCAAGCGTTCCCCGGGAACAAGCCTCCCTCGGGCGATCCCATCGCGAATCTGTTCGGCCAACTGCCGATAGATGGGCAAACGACTGGCTGGATCGATTCGAAATACCATATTGAACCTCACGAACTGTACTAGTTATATTAATACAGTTGGAGTTGGTCAATGCGCAAGACTGAAAATTTCTCGTGAAACCTCCCTTTGACCTTGAGGCGGCCTTATCTAAGAATGAGATAGGTGCTCCGGCGGCACACCCAGCAACTCGTCCCCTTTGAGATGTGGACCACATGGACCGACGTCCCGACTTTCTGGTCACACTGGGCATCATGCTGCCATGCTCGCCGGAAGACGTGCGTCAGGCGTATCGAGAAAAGGTTCGCACGGCCCATCCCGACCATGGCGGCGACGTGGCCGAATTCCGGGCAATTCAAAGCGCCTATGAAAAGGCCCTCGAGTACTCATCCTTTTTCGCAAGCCGTACCCGATGGTTGAGTTCCTCCATCGAGCGATACATCGAACAGCAGCAATTCGCCGCCGAAGTACACCAGTTGGGCGGCGAGGTTTACGTCGAAGAACTCGCCTGGCTGCGAGAGGAAATCGGCGAGGATTTCGCCCAAATCAACGAAATCATCGTCGGTGTTCAACTGGCCAACGATCGGGTCGGCGACCTGGAGATCGGGAGACTTCTGATCGACAATGCCGCGCTGAGCGGACTACAATCGCTCAATTTGTCGTATAGCCGCGTCACCGATCAGGGGCTGGAAGCCCTGCGAGCCGTGCCTTCGCTGCAGTATTTGAGCCTGAATCACACGGAAATCACCGCGCACGGGCTGCACATTCTCGATGAACTGCCGAACCTGGTCCGGCTGGAGATCGCCGAGACACCGGTGGGACGTTTTGCCGGATGGAACATCGGCCGCAAACGCCCCGGGCTCGAAATTGTCCGCTAGGCCGAAATTTCGCTCCCAAGTTCATGGTGGCTGGAACCTCGATTCGGCGCCGATTAACATGCACTCAACGCATGGTGGCCCCTTGGGTCTTCGATCATGCGTTTCCCCCCAACTTTCATCGCTGCCATCATGTAGCGCGGAACGACATCCAAGCCAAGAGGACATTCACCCCGATGACCAGATCGCTGAACTTGAAACACACAGCAGGATTACCGAACGCTCACTATGTTCTGGTCGCAATGGTGAGCCTAATCATCGCGACCTACACCACGGCGGCCGCAGAAATCACCGTGGAGCCCAGCGAAGCCGGCCAGGTTGTGAAGATCGACGGAGAGTTGTTCACCGAATATGTCACGGAAAGCCGAGCGAAGCCAATCCTGTGGCCCATCATTGGCCCGACCGGCGAACCGATGACCCGTGCGTTCCCCATGGAAAAGATTAAAGGTGAGCAGTGGGACCACGGGCATCATCGCTCGCTGTGGTTCACTCACGGTGAGGTCAACGGTGTCGACTTCTGGGCAGAGGGGAGCAGCCGTGGAAAGACCGTGCACCGCGAGTTTGTCCGTGCCGAGAGCGGACCCCCGGCAGTCATCGAAACACTGAACGATTGGATCGATGCGGACGGGAAGAAGCACCTCGAGGATCGCCGTGTCCTGACATTTAGCGTGGACGGAGGCAGCCGGATTATCGACTTCGATATCACGCTAACCGCTAGCGAAGGTCCCGTGGTGTTTGGCGATACGAAAGAAGGCACCATGGGCATTCGCGTCGCAACGAGCATGGATGTGGAGCAACGCGGCGGGAAACCCCGCGGAAAGATCGTCAATTCCGAGGGGCAAGTGAACCTCTCGGCCTGGGGGAAACCCGCTCCGTGGGTCGACTACCACGGGCCCGTCAACGACAAAACGGTCGGGGTTGCCATCTTGAACCACCCCAGCAGTTTCCGTTATCCGACTCCCTGGCACGTGCGAACCTACGGGCTCTTCGCGGCCAATCCGTTCGGGCTGCACCACTTTCAGAATACCGAGGAACACATCGGCGAACTGACTCTGCCCGAGGGCGAATCGATCAACCTTCGGTACCGCTTCATCTTCCACAAGGGAGACGAGAAAGAGGGCAAGATCGCCGAAGCCTTCGAGGCATACTCGCAGGAGGAGAGGTAAAGCCTTCCGCGTGCAGCGAAGCAGACAAACCGTTCGTCGGGATCGAATCTTGAATCGACTGATCGTCGTTAGGCGCACTCGCATGGTGAACAATACGGGTTCGCGCCGGGAAAGCAGCTTCTTACCTAAACGGAACGAACGTTAATCCTGCGCTTCACATATTCCTCACACGCCCTAATTTGACACAATCGGTGGCACAGTAATCCACCCATTGTGCCGATAGCATAGTTTATCGCTATCCTTCCCTGTTCATCCCGCCTGCCTGAACCACCAGATTATATTTCCCAAGGCTGGCGCTAATCGGAGACCACCCTGGATATGGTTACCAGTTCTCGCGAGCTGCAAACACTAGATCAACTAAGAGAATACGTTACCCAAACACTATGTATCCACGATCAACTCGAGCTTGACGCCTTCCCCGTAAGTGAGCGGATCCTGCTGCGTGGAGGCGCTCCCTGCGGAATGTTCTTCTGCCTGCATGGCCCCCGCTCGGTCCGTTACACCGCGGTTTGGGAGACGGACGGCAATTCGATTCTGTTCTATGGATCAACAGGCGAGAGGTTCCAGAAGACCACCCTGGTCACAGCACCCTGCCTGAAAGACGTACCCGTTTTGAGTGAGGCAACCGGCTGAACACCAAAATTGTCCATTGTCGAATTGGCAAGCTCCAGGCGGGATGGATTCGCCCGGGGTCACGCTGCGAGTTCGGCAATCAGCGAAGATCTTGCCGGCCAAGAGGTTAGAAGCGTGTCATCAAGCTGGGTCCTGGCGCCTGAGAATTTTGCAACGGATTGCTTGACAAACAGGACCCTTAAATGGTATACATACTTTCACTAATATTCTACATGGAGGTGGAACATATGCTCGTCTTATCTCGCAGGCAAAGTGAAAAAATCAAACTCGGGGACTCGATTGTCGTGACAGTGGTTCGGCTGGCTGGCGACAAAGTTCGGCTTGGCATCGAAGCCCCGGCCGACATGTTGGTCCTCAGGGCCGAGCTCGACGATCAAGAGGCGGAAGCCCTACCCGCGGCGGTCGCCAAACCACTCGGGAACGATCCGCTGCCCGCGGTCTCTGCGGCAGGCTAGATAGCCCCGCGATACCAAGCAGCGTCTCAGGTTCGTGATCTGGCACACGAATCCGAGCGTGCTCAGTACATTCCAACCGGCACGAGTGTCCCAGGGCTTTGAGGCCAGCCAGCGGGCCACTCGTGTCGGTTGAGTTCCAAGCGGCGGCGATGCTCTCGCCCCTTCTCAGTCCTCAGACGCGGCCCGAATCGTCCCTGCACAGATCGGGCACATTTCTCTCTGCGGAATCTCACCTCCCGAGCCGTTGCGGCGAATTCCATTCCGAGGGCACCGCCCCGGGTCGAAGGGCATGGTATTGGTTTGTTCAGTGGGGATTCGGACCTGAAACCGGCCCCTCGCTGGCCGGGAATATCTTTGACAGTTGCCCTCCTTTTGGATAGGCTGCCTGTCAAGCGATTGGTAGTTTTGCTATTCAATTGCTGGCAATGCCAGAACTGCTGGCACGTTGGCCTACCAACACACCCTCCCACCCCACGTTGACGCAATTCAGAAGCATGTCTTCCACCGATGTTCGTGATACGAACAGGCACGGAAGTTACCCACTGCCAAGGACTGCGTTAATCCCGCCACAATTTGAGAATCGATGCCGGACGAGAGGCTGTCCGGGTCTATGGAGATGATCATGAAGCGCAATGTCTTTCGACCCAATCGGCGTGGTTTTATCGCAGCCGGTGCGTTGACCGGCGTTGGAATTACTTTGGCCGACTTTTTCCAGCTCCAGTCTGCCCAGGCAGATCAGAAAGATTACGGCTTCATCGAAGCCAAGGCGAAGAGTGCGATTCACATCTTTCTCCCCGGCGGGATGGCTCATCAAGAGTCGTGGGATCCCAAGCCTTATGCGCCGATCGAATATCGTGGTGAACTGGGCGTCGTGAAGACGGCTATCCCCGGCGAAGTCTTCTGCCAGACCATGCCGAAAACAGCCGCCATAGCTGACAAGATCACCGTCATTCGCTCGATGACCCACGGCGAGGCCGCACACGAGCGGGGGACGCACAACATGTTCACGGGCTATCGCCCCAGCCCTGCTTTGGTGTTTCCGAGCATGGGTAGCGTGATCAGCCATGAGTACGGTCCTCGCAAAAACCTGCCGCCCTATGTTTGCGTGCCCAATCAGCCCAACGAATACGCAGGCACGGGATACCTCAGTTCATCGTTCGCACCGTTCAGTCTGGGTGCAGATCCGGCGAACAAGAACTTTACCGTGCGAGACCTGAACCTCCCGGGTGGAGTCGACGAGGCACGATTCACCCGTCGCCGCACCGCACTAGAGGCCGTGAACGCACATTTTGCTGCCAAAGAGAAGTCGGACGGTCTTGACGCGATGAACACCTTCTACGACCGAGCCTACAGCCTGGTCAGTTCGCAAGAGGCTCGCGAAGCGTTCAACATCAACGCAGAGCCGGATGCCATTCGCGACGAGTATGGTCGCAATCAGGCCGGTCAGCGGATGCTCATGGCCCGACGTTTGGTGGCCGCAGGCGTTCGCTTTGTCTCCCTGACCTACGGTGGTTGGGACATGCACAACAATGTGGCCGGCGGCATGAAGAACCAGATGCCCGCCTTCGATCAGGCCTATGCGGCCCTGATCACCGATCTCGACCGAATGGGTCTGTTGGACGAAACGCTGGTGATGGTTTCCAGTGAGTTCGGTCGCACGCCCAAAACCAATGGCAATCGTGGTCGCGACCACTGGCCCAAGGTATTCAGCATGTCGTTGGCCGGAGGTGGAATCACGCGTGGAGCCATCTATGGGTCCTCCAACGCGGTGGCCAGCGAACCGGAAGATGACGCCATCGAACCCCCCGATGTAGCCACCACCGTTTACAACCAGCTTGGGATCGTTGCCGACAAAGAACTGATGGCTCCTGGCGATCGCCCGATCGAGATCGTCAAGGGTGGCAAGGTTCGTAAAGAACTGTTGGCATAGGCCCCATACGACTTGAAATATCGAATACGCAACTAAGGAAACTGCTTCAAATTCGACACCTTCAGACAGTTTGCTCCAAAATTTGCAGCCACCCATGGTGGATGCATAAGCTGGATGCTTGAAGGACTCCCACCTTTGAGGACGTTCACGGTGGCCAGGGATGCCGCCGAATCGTTTTCACAACCGAGACTGTGACTTGAAGTGGATTTGAGTCATGGTCCCCCGCCAAAAAGAAGTAGACCATTGGCCGCGCACTCCCTTTCGTGGCTTGAAGTCTATCCAGTATGTGTGATTCGCAGTGCAGCTTGTCACATGGCGTTCCGTATGCATCGCGACCTCGCCCCAGCGGGAAACTTGGTCGACCTGCAGATACATGCGCCTCGGCAAGAGGCACGCTTGTTCAACTAGGAAAACAATTCATGCGATACGCTGACAGCCCGAGCCTTGTCTTCTCGTCGGTCACCCATGCCGTGAGACTCGCCACCCATCGAATTGAGGTCGGCCTGATCTTGATGGCTTGCTGCGTAATCACGAACGTCACCATAGCCCAGGCGGCGGACCCTGCCTTGAGTTCGATCACCCCGATCGGCGCGCAACGCGGCCAGCAACTGGAGTTCACCTTCGGGGGCGCCCGACTGGGCGATGCCCAACAAGTCCTGCTGTACGAACCCGGCATCGAAGTCGTGAGTCTGGCCGCCGAAGACGACGCCAAAGTGAAGGTCACCCTGAATGTCACTCCGGAATGCCGGTTGGGCGAACATGGAATGCGGATTCGCACCTCCACGGGGATGAGCAATCTTCGCACGTTGAGCATTGGTGCCATGCCCGTGGTTGACGAAGCCGAACCCAACAGCGAGTTCGATGCGGCCCAGGCCATCGACATGAATGTTACGGTCAACGGGATCGTGCAGAACGAAGATGTCGACTTCTACCTGGTCTCCGCGACCAAGGGGCAACGCATCACCGCGGAGATCGAAGGCATCCGCCTGGGCAATACCTTCTTCGATCCCTACGTAGCGATCATGGATATGAATCGCTTCGAGGTCGCCAGCAGTGACGACGCGGCCCTGGTCTATCAAGACGGCGTGGCCTCGATTCTGGCCCCCGAAGATGGCACGTATGTCGTGCAAGTTCGCGAAAGCGCCTACGGTGGAAGCGGCGCATGCACGTATCGCCTGCACGTTGGCTCGTTTCCAAGACCTCGGGCCGTTTACCCGGCAGGCGGTCAATTTGGCCAAGCCACCGAAATCCGCTGGCTAGGTGACCCGGCCGGTGAAAAGACCGAAACCGTAACGCTGCCGACGGAAGCCCCCGCGAACTACGGGCTCTTTGCCCAGGACGAAAACGGCATCGCACCCTCGGCGAATGTCTTTCGACTGAGTCCTCTCGAAAACACCCTGGAAGCCGAACCAAATAACGCCCCGGCCGAGGCAACCGCGTTCACTGCACCAGCCGCCGTGAACGGCATCATCGAAACTGAAGGGGACGTCGACTGCTTCAAGTTCAAGGCCACCAAAGGACAGGTCCTGGATATCCGCGTGATGGCCCGATCGCTTCGATCGCCGTTGGATTCGGTGCTGAATGTGAATCGCATCGGCGGTGCCGGCGTTGGTGGAAACGACGATACGGGAGGTCCCGATAGCTACCTGCGTTTCAAAGCGCCCGAGGATGATGAATACGTGATCTACATTCGCGATCACCTGAATCGCGGCGGAGAGACTTTCGTCTATCGTTGCGAGGTTGCCCCCGTCGAGAAGAGTTTGACCATGGGGTTGCCAGAACGCCGGCAGTATGTCGACACGACGGTTTCTGTTCCAAAAGGGAATCGCACCGCGTTTCTCATCAGCGCAGGACGGAAAGACTTCGGCGGTGAGTTGAACGTCACATTGCCCAACTTGCCGGCCGGCGTGAACATGCAAACCGTCACCATGCGGGGCAATCGCAGCAATATCCCCGTGCTGCTCGAAGCAACCCCCGAAGCAGAACTGGCCGGAGAGGCCGTCGACGTGGTCGGCAAGACCGTCGACGAGAACTTGAACATCGAAGGCCATCTGGTCCAACTAACATCGCTGGTTCGTGGACGCAACAACATTCAAGTCTGGCAACACCAGACCGAGCGAATGGCCTTGGCGGTGACCGAGCCGGTGCCCTTTAAAATTGAAATCGCTCAGCCCCAGGTTCCCATCGTTCGCGGCGGCAATATGAATCTACGGGTGGTCGCCACCCGCGAAGAAGGGTTCACGGCCCCCATCGCGATTCGCATGCTGTATAGCCCACCGGGCACGGGGGCTGCCAACTCGATTTCGATTGCCGAGGGACAAACCGAAGCCGCGATCCCTTTGAACGCGAATGGAAATGCCGAAGTCCGCAACTGGAAGATCGCTGTAACCGGGCAGGCGACCGTTGGCAATGGTTCTGTGCTCGTCTCGTCTCAGTTGGCCGACCTGGAAGTGAGCGAGCCGTTCTATTCCTTCGCCTTCGAACCTGCTGCGGTCGAGAAAGGCCAAGAAACCGACGTCGTAATCAAAATCACGCAAAACAAACCGTTCGAGGGCGCAGCCAAAGTTGAATTATTGGGCCTTCCGAATGAAGTCACCGCCGAGCCGATCGAGATTACGAAAGACTCGACCGAGGGCGTGTTCCGCGTGAAGACCACGGCCAACTCACCGGCAGGCAAACACAAGACGTTGCTGTGTCGTGCAGTGATCACCACCAATGGAGAGCCGATCACGCACATGATTGGCGGCGGTGAACTGCGAATCGACGAGCCGTTGCCACCCAAGGCCGACGAGCCCGCCCCGCCCAAGAAAGAAGAAGCCAAGGCCGAGCCAATGCCTCCGGCGGAAAAACGTTTAACCCGTTTAGAGCAGCTCCGGCTCGATCGTCAAAAAGCAAAAGAAGCCGCCCAGCAAGCGGCCGAAGAACCCGCAACAGAAGAGACCCCGGCGGAAGAGCCCGCACCAGAAGCACCGGCGGAAGAAAAGCCAGCGGAGCAACCACCAGCGGCCGAGGAAAAGTCTGAGTAAATCCAATAAAGAATAAGAAGTCGATTCGTGGGGGCCACGAATTCGAGCTGAGATAATCAAGCATCAACGAGAAGCGTCTCTCGTCAATGCGATCGCAGGGAGAAATCAACGATGAACGGGAATCGCTTTCGACCAACAAGCCTACTGCTGGCCATGGCATTTTGCCTGACCTGCATACCTGCAATCGCGGCCGACGAGCCGGCATGGACCTCGCTGCAGGTCTTTCCCGCCGATGTACTGTTGGACAACGTCCGCGATCGGCAACATCTCGTCGCTGTCGCCACTCGGGCCGACGGTGTGACGCAGGATGTTACTTCCGAAGTCACCATCACGCTGGGCGACGAAGCGTTTACGAAACTGGAAAACGCGACACTGTATCCCGTGGCCGATGGTCAAACCGAAATGCAGGTCGATTACGCCGGCCACTCGGTCAAAGTGCCTGTGGTGGTGAAAGATGCACAGAAGGACCTGCCCATCAGCTTTCGACTGGACGTGATGCCCGTCTTCATGCGTGCCGGCTGCAATACAGGCAGTTGCCATGGTGCGGCCCGAGGTAAAGACGGTTTCAGCCTCTCGCTCTTTGGGTTCGACCCCAACGCCGACCATCACAGCATCACGCGTCAAATCGGCTTCCGCCGCATTAACCTCGCGTTGCCCGAAGAAAGCCTGATGATGGAAAAGAGCGACGGCTCGGTTCCCCACACCGGTGGTAAGCGATTCACGAAAGATAGCGAATACTACCAGACCCTGATGCGGTGGCTGAAGGCAGGTGTCCCGAACGACCAAGGCGAAATCCCGCAGGTCGTCGCCGTTGAACTCTATCCGCGGCAAGGCGTGCTCGAAGGTGAAGGCGCGAGCCAACGCTTGATCGTGAGGGCAAAGTATTCCGACGGGTCGGACCGCGATGTCACCAACCTGGCCGTCTTCTCGTCGAACAATGACAATTCGGCCGAAGTCAATCAAGACGGGGTAATCACCGCCGCGGCCCCCGGCGAAGCGTTTGTGATGGCTCGCTTCGAGACGTTCACGGTTGGCTCTCAGATGCTCGTACTACCGAAAGACCTGCAGTACACCCCGCCGGAATCGAACCCGGTGAACTACATCGACGAACTGGTCGATGCCAAGCTGCGAAAGGTCCGCGTGCTGCCCAGTGAGTTGTGCTCCGACGAGGTTTTCATTCGCCGGGTCACGCTCGACATCACGGGGCAGGTGCCCACCCCGGAAGAGTACTCGGCGTTCATGGGAGATACGGCCGCCGACAAGCGCGCAAAGCTGATCGACCAACTGCTCGAGCGAAAAGAGTTTTCCGAAATTTGGGCCATGAAGTGGGCCGAGTTGCTGATGATTCGCTCGACCAATCAAATCAGCTACAAGTCGATGTTCCTCTATAACAACTGGCTCACCGACCAGATCTCGAACAACGTTCCGCTGAATGTCATGGTGCAAGATCTGTTGTCCGCCACGGGGGGGACGTTCACGAACCCGGCCACCAATTTCTACGAGCGAGAACGCAATACGCTGAAGACTGCCGAGAACGTCGCCCAGGTGTTCATGGGGATCCGTACACAGTGCGCTCAGTGCCACAACCACCCGTTCGATCAATGGACGATGGATGATTACTACAGCTTCGCGGCCTTCTTCTCGCAAATCGGTCGAAAGACCGGTGAAGACTACCGCGAAACCATCGTCTTCAACTCCGGCGGCGGCGAGGTGAAACATCCCGTCGGGGGGCGCGTGATGAAGCCCAAGTTCCTGGGTGGCGCCGAACCCGATGTGGCCGGCAAAGACCGCAGGGCCGTGTTGGCCGAATGGCTGGCTTCGCCCGAGAACCCCTACTTCGCCACCAGCATCGCTAATCGCGTGTGGGCCCACTTCTTCGGCATCGGTATCGTCGAACCGGTCGATGACATTCGGGTCAGTAACCCGGCGAGCAATCCCGAGTTACTTGCTGCACTTGGCGAGAAGTTCACTGCCTACAATTACGATTTCAAACAGCTTGTCCGCGACATTTGCAACTCGAACGCGTATCAGCGTTCGACGCAAGCCAACGACAGCAACAGCCACGACGGCCTCAACTTCGCACGAAGTCTGCTCCGCCGCATCAAATCTGAAAACCTGCTCGACTGCATCAGCCAAATCACCGAGACCAAAGACAAGTTCCGGGGTCTGCCCGAAGGTGCCAAGGCCGTACAAATTGCCGACGGTGGGACCAGCACCTACTTCCTGACAACCTTTGGACGTTCGACCCGCACGACCGTTTGTGCGTGTGAGTCGAAAACCGAGCCCAATTTGTCGCAGGCCTTACATCTACTCAACGGCAGTACGGCACACGCCAAAGTTGGCCAGGGCGGAGTCGTCAAGCGGCTGATTGATGAAGGGAAGACCCCTGAAGAAGTGATCGGGGAACTATACATTCGCTGCTTAACGCGACAGCCGACCCCGGAAGAAACCACCAACCTGATGGCCATCGTGAATGAATCAGCGAATCCACAACAAGGTCTGGAGGATGTGTTCTGGGCCCTGTTGAATTCACGAGAGTTTATTTTCAACCACTAACGAATCTCAGACATCCTTCCTCTGACTGCCGGGTTTTTTCCTGGCAGCAAGGCGAGATCGTTCAACCTTGAAAGAGAGAACCGCGACCTCATCGGTCGCACGAAATGGACCAGCATGATGAATCGCCTGACGAAGACCCTCGGTTTGTTTGCTTTGGTAGCCGTGGTTTGGCCAACCGTTTCCGTTCGGGCGGACGAGGCGGAAAAGGACGCCAAAAAGATCACCTACGTCGATCACGTGCAACCGATCTTCCGCGAGCACTGCTTTAGCTGCCACAACCGAGACGATGCCACGAACGACTTGGCCTTGGATAGCTATTCCGCGGTAATGGCTGGTGGCGCCGGCGGAGCGGCCATCGAACCGGGCGACCCCGATTCATCGCGAATCTATTTGTTGATGACGCATCAGGAATCACCCGAGATGCCTCCGGAGCAGGACAAGCTTCCCGATGAGCAATTGGCCGTAATCCGCGACTGGATCGCAGGCGGCGTGCTGGAAAATTCCGGCTCGAAAGCGGTCATCAAGAACAAGCCGAAGGTCAATTTGGCGATGACCGCAGGCTCGGGAAAACCGGAAGGCGAAGTGGCCATGCCCCAGGGTCTTTCACGACAACCGGTGGTGTACACCGAACGGCCCGGTGCCATCACCGCCATGACGACCAGCCCTTGGGCACCTTTGCTGGCCGTTTCCGGGCAAAAACAAATCCTGCTGTACAACAGCGACACCGCAGAATTGGTGGGCGTGCTGCCATTTCCCGAGGGAATCGCCCACGTCCTGAAATTCAGCCGTAGCGGTTCACTGCTGCTGGCCGGAGGCGGACATGCCTCGTACTCCGGTAAGGTGATCGTGTTCGACGTGAAAACCGGCGAGCGGGTGTTTGAAGTGGGTGACGAACTGGACACCGTGCTGGCCGCAGATATCAACGAAGACCACACGCAAATCGCTCTGGGCGGCCCGAGCCGCGTTGTGCGGATTTACTCCACCTCTGACGGCAGCGTATTGCACGAGATTCGCAAACACACCGAGTGGATTTACGCCCTGGAGTTCAGCCCCGACGGCGTGCTACTGGCCACTGCCGATCGAAACGGGGGCATGTTTGTCTGGGAATCGGAAACGGCCCGCGAATATCTCAGTCTCAAGGGGCACGGCGCCGCAATCACCGATGTTAGCTGGCGGCTCGATTCCAACGTGCTGGCCAGTTCCAGCGAGGATGGTACCGTGCGGCTATGGGAGATGAACGGCGGCAAGCAGATCAAGAACTGGGGCGCCCATGGCGGCGGAACACTGTCGGTGCGATATACACACGACGGACGTCTCGTAACGGCCGGCCGAGACAAAACCGTGAAGACCTGGGACGGAGCCGGAGCAGCGCAGAAGACGTTTGAGGCCTTCGGCGATATCGCTCTAGAAGCGACGTTCACTCACGATGGTGCCCGCGTGTTGGGCGGAGACTGGAGCGGCGAGCTGCGGCTCTGGAACGCCGCCGACGGGGCCTTGGTGGCCAACGTGCCCGGCAATCCGCCAACTTTGGAGATGCTACTGTCCCAGCGACAATCCGCCGCTGAAGCCGCTTCCGCCGAGCAGCAAAAGACCGCGGCCCAGTTGGCGGCCGCCGAAAAACAACTGGCCGACGTAGTTGCAAAAGCCACGCAAGCGGCCACCGAGGCCAGCACCGCGGCAAAAGCTGCTACGCAAACCGTCACGCAACTGGAAACCGCCAATAAGCTAACCGCGGAGAAGACCACGCTCAGCCAGCAGGCCGAAGCCCAATTGGCCGCCGCCATGGCAGCCCTGGAGAAGGCCAAAGCGGAACTGAGTGCCGCCCAGAAGTCAGTCACCGAGTTGGCTGCCCAATCGCAGACCGCCGCAGAGAAAGCCGCCGCGGCCAAGACCGCAGCCGATAAGCTGGCCGCAGACAAAACTGCTGTCGAGCAGCAGGTCGCCGCTATGCGAACGGCTGCCGAACAGGCGGCCGCCAAGGCGAACCAGGCCCAGCAAGCGAAAGTTGCTGCTCAGGCAGAGCTAGACGCCGAGAATGCCCGTCAGCAGGCAGCCACCCAGGAGCAGTCAGGCGAATCGACCTAGGCAGCCCAACGCTCGCCACGAAATCGCCAGCGAAGTGTACTCGGGGATAGAATATCCAAAAAAAGGGCCGACCCTGTTGCAACACAGGGCCGGCCTTTTTGTTTTGTTAGTAGCCAGGCAGCCAGTCCTCTCGGTGGAGCGAATCCGCCGGCCTGGACACTTGGGAATCGCAATTACTCGCGAGGGCGAATCGCGCCCGTCAGCCCGCTGTAATCTGCACGGTCTTCTGTATGCCACAAGGGCAGACCCAACTCGACTCGACGAGCCAGGGCCTCGATCTTCTCGGTCGAGCCGGCCGGAGCGTGGGTAGCGGCGAAATCCGCCGTCTCCACCGGGACAAAGTCTTCGTCGTGTCCACTCTCTAGAATGGCCTCAAATACGTTCCGCATCGCAACAAACTCCAATCACATTACACCAAACTCGAACAGCACTACTGCCTTGTAGAAACTGTCCAACTGACACCTTATTGGACATCCTAATTCCAGGAGATGTTCGAAGTGTTTCCCGAAAGGGACTCACTATTCACGCGTTCAAAGCTTCGCTCACGGCTTAAAGATCTGAGGCAGGTGGGTTATCGATGCCTCATTCGAGGGTGTGAATCTGCGGCGAAGTTGTTTGAGACCTTATTCTTACCGCGACTGAGGCTAAGTCAAGCAACTTAGTGAAAAATTTCACGTATTCGCCAAAAAAGGTTGTTTTGAGGCGAAGCTATACCGCTTGGGTGGGGTATTCAATCGCTCGTACTGTCGGATTCGCCTTTGCCAGACGGCTTCTGCCGCGATTCGTACTCGGCCAGATGCATCGAGGGACAGGTCTCTTCGACCTGGCAGTGTGGACACACGATACGAATCACATCCGAACTGCTCAGCTGTAGCTCGTGCTCGTTGCACAGCGCGTAAAGCTCTTTGAGATGCTCGCAGGGCATGGTTCCAACCTTTCACAGCGGCAAACGCTTCGCACGCCAGCCGCGAAATGCGTTTCGTGTTCTAATCCGGCGAAGTCGCCAATATTATACGAAGTTCGCAGCGCGATTCCGAGCTGCGACGAACATTGCACACAACAGCTACAACATACTGCAAACGAGGGATCTCGGGAGGCAAATATGAATTGGTACCAGCACGAGTTGCGGCTTCCCGCATATCCTCGAGGTTTTCATATCATCACCTCACACGTCATCGATGCCTTGCCCGAGCTGCCGGAGATCGGCATCGGGATCCTCCATGTATTCATTCAGCACACCTCCGCATCGCTTTCGATCAACGAAAACGCGGATCCCGACGTGCCGTTTGACTTGGGAAGATCGTTCGATGCGATTGCCCCCGAGGATTTCCCTTACCGGCACACCTGCGAGGGGCCAGACGATATGCCGGCCCATGTGAAGAACTCGCTGCTGGGTTGTTCGCTTTCAATTCCCATCCAGCGAGGCTGCCTGTGCCTGGGCACCTGGCAAGGCATCTACCTCTGCGAACATCGCAATCACGCCAGCGGGAGGCGGCTCATGCTCACCATGCAGGGGCAAGCCAAGTAGTGGGCCGCGCTCGCTCAGGAACCAGGGTTGCCTAGGCCTGGGGTTCGACCGCCTCGGGTGTTGCTCGGGCCAGTTCGTCCAGCCAGCATTCAATATAGGTGCCCTGGTTCACATTCCGCGCGACATGTTCGATTGCCGTCAGGCTGCGTCCGATGCGAGCGATGGTGAGTTCCGCATCCACGCCAGGGTTCTCCAGGTATCGCTGCACCAGCCTTGCCATCTGCTCGTCTGCCAAGTGTTTGCCGGTCGACTGGGTTCGCAGGGCCTGGCGATAAAACTCCACGGCGAAACCAATCAACTGGCGTGCTCTCGCGCGGCGCGGCGGAGCGGCAGTGCCTGCTTCGTTGATGAATTCCAGCAGCATGCCAGAAAGAGGCACGCTCTCGAGCCGTGGCTTGGACAGCTCGGTAAACAGTCGAGTCCGCATTGCGGATAAATCGGGGTCGTTGAGTTCCGCCGCCTGTGCCAGGCTCCCCTCACTGCCCGCGGCGAGCCGCTTCGCCTCGCCTGCGTCGCTGACGATTCCCTGCTCCAGCAGCAGGTCCGCCACGACCTCGGAAGACGGCGGGCGAAAGCGAATGATCTGGGAACGAGAACGGATCGTTGGCAACTGAGCTTCGGCACTACTGCTAATCAGAATGATGACTGAATGGGGTGGAGGTTCCTCGAGTGTCTTCAACAGGGCGTTCGCCCCTTCGACGTTCAGAAAATCGGCATCGTCGAGAATCGCGATCTTGCGGTTGGCCTGAAACGGTTTCAGGGCAATGTCGTGGCAGAGACCTTCTCGCATTCGGTGGTCATCGCGACCAATCAACAGGCTCAACGGAATGGTTGCCCGATCCGCCGGCTTACTGACAACCAGCAAGTCTGGATGAGAGCCCGAGAGCATCTGCACGCAACTACTGCATTGTCCGCAGGGCGACATAAGCTGCGGGGGCGACCCGCTGCACAACAACGTGCGGGCAAGTTGCGTGGCGAAGGTTCGCTTTCCAATGCCGGGTGGCCCAACAAACAGGAATGTGCTGGCCAACGTGTTCCGCGTCAAGGCCGAGCGGAACCACTCCACCACATTGTCATGCCCCTGCACGCCAAGCCAACTCATGTCACCTTCCCCGTGCCAAACTTGCGTTGGGGTTCGTATTGCGCCACGACACTTCTACATGCACGGAGATTGGTTTCCACTTGATGCGTTCTCAAAGTTGCAACCATGGCTGCTTGAATACCTCACTCATTCTTCGAGAACCCTGGCAGCGAGCGTATGACCGCCTGAATCGCCGCGTGGATTTCGTCGACCTCGCACGATGCGTCGATCACGGTGATGCGATCCTGATCCGCTCGCGATTCCTTCAAGAAACCGTCTCGCACCTTCTGCTGAAACGCTTGACCACGTTGTTCCACGCGATCGAGTTCGCGGTTCATCCTCGCGGCCGCTTTCTCGGGTGGCAGGTCGAGAACAATCGTGCGATCGGGCATGAGGCCCTCGGTGGCAATGTGGCCGACCTCCCACAGCATTTGAACATCTAAACCCAGGGCATGCCCCTGATAGACCACATTGGCCAGTAGATATCGATCGGAAACAACCACCTTACCCGAGTCGAGAGCGGGGAGAATCACCTCGGCAACCAACTGGGCCCGAGAAGCCATGTACAACAACATTTCGGTGCGGGCTGCAATCGAAACCTTATGCTGCTGCAAAATAAGGTCGCGCAGCGCATCACCTACCACGGTGGAACCCGGGTCGCGGCAAGCCACGACCTCGAATCCTTCCTGGGATAGCCACTCGCAGAGCAAGCGATGTTGGGTCGACTTCCCCGATCCGTCGACCCCATCTAGCGAAATGAACATGCGCGGACAATCTGTGCGATGGTCTGAAAGACTTCTGCCAAACCGCCGATTGTACGGCATGAATCCGGCCGAACGAAGTGGCTGAGCGCAGGCATTCGAGGGATCGGCGCTTCGTTCTCAACCGGTAGAAGAATCGCCGTATTGTCGGGCCGCGTTCCGGCAGCGCCCGGCAACCAGTTGGCGCAATTCGAGCGGAGCGATCACTTCGGCCTGATCTCCATAACCCAAGATCCACCAGGAGATCTCGCTGAGCCCGGAAACCGTGACACGAAAGTCGAGGGTTCCATCTTCCACCAAGGTCGTTTGTTGCGTTTTGTGCCATGTGACGTCAGCCACATTTCGGGCAACCAAGGGCTGAAACCGGACGTGAACTTCCTGATCGGGCCCTGGCTCGGGAACCATGTGCCAGGCGTTGCCAAGGTAACGCTCCACGCTGAAACCCTTGGGCACCTTGAATTGTTCGCCGTTCGTTTCGGCGTTCAGAATGCGGGCAACATTGAATGTCCGCGTTTCGCGATGGATCGACGAACGACCAATCACGTACCAGCTACGTCGACTAAACAACAGCCGGTAAGGGCTCAGCAGGGTTTCGATGACTTTGCGGTCGGTGTAACTGTCGTAGCGAATCCGCATGCAGAGATTCAAATCGACGGCCGCCAGAATCTGCTGAAAGATCTCTTCACTTTCCAGCAGCGGATTGGTGGGCGGCATCTGTATCTCGAGAGCGGTCGAGACATCGCGAAGGTACTCGCGAATGGCCGAGGGCAAAGAACTCTCCAGCTTGAGCGCCGCCGAACGGGCATCGTTCAGCAACGGCAAGCCATCTTGATCGCCCAGCTCCTGACAGAGAACGATCAGCGCCAACGCTTCTTGCGGAGTGAAGTCGGTGGGTGGCAGAAAGCTCTTTCTGGCCACCCGATAGACCTGTTGGTCCTGGTCGAACTCGACCGGAACACCCGCCTCGCGAAGGATTTCCAGATCGCGGAAAATCGTACGTCGACTAACGTCACACTCAACGGACAACGTGTTCGTTGTGTGGCCGCGACCACTCTGCAGCAGTTCGATTAGCTGAAGGAGCCGCTTGATTCGGGAGAGCTTCATGAGCGTTCGCCGGTTGCGGTGCAATGTGACTGACTTGTTGCACGCCCTCGCTCATCGGCCGAGTTGCCGTGGCCCCTTCGGCTGCCAGCCCCAGGGTACCCCAGCGGAAGTCGCTTTGAGGTGGGTTCCCGACAGCTCCGAGACTCGGATCCCCGCCCGTTTGTTGAGCTTGAGGCACTCCTCCACGATACATGATTGGCTCGCCCGGAGCACCCGCCGGAGTCGGTACTTGTTGCGGCTGATCGGCTGGGACTTCCTCGTACTGAATTTCCCCTTCGACCGGCATGTGTCCCGAGTGCCCGCTGATTTGGGCATAAGGTCCTCGGCTGAACACCCGCGGTCGGGTATAGCCGTAATTCAGGAAGATACCGGCGTCACGCTCGCGGGCTCGCAGACGGGCGTCGAAGTAAGCCTTGCCGGGCCAGGGACCTTCGGCCAGGAAGACACCGTCGTATTCGAGCAGCGATCCCTTCCGCAGTTCGATGTTCTTGATGGCCAGGTTGTAGTCGACCACCGCGCGGAAGAAGTCGCTTTCGGCCTCGGCCAACCGTCGTTGTGCATCGAGCACCAGATCCAGGGTGGCCACCCCGGCGTCGAACGATACTTCCACGGCACGCACTTCGTCGGCCGCGGCCTTGCGACGGTTGAAGTTCGTTTCAGCCAGTTTGAAGGACAGGTCGAGTTGCCGGATGGCCTCGCTCAAGTCGTGAGAGATGGCCAATTCCAAGTCTTGCAACACGGCCCGATCGCGAGCCAACGTGAGTTGGGCGTTGCGAACCGCGGAGAGTTCGCGACGGAACCCAATCGGTACGCTGGCCTGGAATCCGAGCTGCCACTCTTGGAAGTTTCCGTCGGTAAGCGTGCTCCAGGCGTTCGAGCCAACCAGGTCACCCGTGGGCGAGGCGGGATTGAACCCGAATCCGTTGGGGTCGATCAGCTCGTCACCCAACCCGACCCAGCGATACCGCCCGACCGCGTCGAGTCGTGGCAGCAGGAAGTTTCTTGCGGCGACCAATTCGAGTTCACGTTGCTTGATGCGGAACTTCTGGCGACGAAGTTCGACGCTTCGCACCATCGATTCACTATGCACATCCCACCAGTCGAAGTTCACGCGTGCGATCGTCGGTTCCTGGGCAGGGCGAATCAGGCGCCCATCGGTGGTGGCCAGGCCCATCACGTAACGCAGTTGAGCTTCGGCGGTGTACAACTGGCTGAGTGCCTGTTCGACCAGGCCTCGGAACAGATAGAACTGATCGCGGGCTTGAGCTTCGTTTTCGGCCTCACCACCGCGTGAACCAACCTGATACAGGGCACTAACCTTACGCCAGGTTTGCAGGGCACTGTCACGACCAGCGAGTACCGAGTCCAAGTTGCGGTACTGGAAGTAGAGTTGCCAGTACGCGTCTTCCACGCTGCTGACCAGGTTCCGTACGTTGGCTTCGAAATCGGCCAACGCGATGTCGGTGTTGATCCGAGCGATCATCACACCGTTGCTGAAGAAGAAACCGGGCTGGGCGTTGGGGCCCGCGATGCGGTTGAACTCGACACCGGCACCTTGCAACAACGGTTGTGACCACTCGGCCTCGATGTTGATGTTGTAATCACTCGGAATGGCCCGCGAAGGGTTGTTGTTCCATTCATAGTTCACGTTGTGTCGGATGGTGGTCGTACCACCGGTGGCGTTCACCTTTTGGATTTGAGCCTGGAACGATCCCAAGTCCTGCTCGAAGATTGGGGCGAAAATCAATCCCGCCACACCGCCGACGTTGACCGGTCGGTCGTTCTTCTCCCAGAAGGTGCTGGTCGTAAAGTTGGCATCAAACGCACTCAACGCCGTCTCGACACCACGCACCGGGTCGGTTTCGGCCAAAGCCGGATTGTAAACCGTTGGGGCCACGTCCGGAGAAGAGATCAGCGCGTTGGGGCTGGCGTTTCCGTTCACCGCGCGAATGACGCGACTGTTGGCCAGCGTGATTTGCACCGCTTCCTCCAGTTTGAGATCCCAAATCTGTTGGGTCTCGGGATTCCGCAACGTAAGCGGCGGAAGGGCGCCTTCGACTTCGGCCAAGGTGGGCGTGTAGTCGTCGGGATATTCAATTTCGGTCGCTACGCCCTTGTAGTGCGACAGATCGCCGTCTTCGAATAGGAAGAATGGCTGAATCGGCTTGCAGCCGGTAACCAGCAAGACGCAGCACATTAGCAAGATGAGGGACTTTGAAGCTCGCTGGCTCATAGATCCACGTTCCTATTTCGCGTCGTCTGTCAGAGCGGTGTCGCTCGTGTTTTCGTTTCCTGCGAAACCGTCCGGTGTTTCGCCGGCAAACTCCTCGGCGATTGGCAGGTTTTGCTAGCTACGCTTACGCGGACCCAGCCCTCGCCAACGAGGAATCGGCAAACTTGATATCGACCGACTGACCCGCAAACTTAGAAAATTCTTTGCAATCGTTCAGATTAAAACGATCAGAAAAGTCACCTCAACATTCTCATTCCTTGCAATCAACGCAGATACCCAGTCGAGAGCGTTTGAATCGCACTTCGCCCGAGTAACGGCGAGAGATCTGCACGCATAAAGGACAAGTACGACAGGATCTGAGATGCAAGATCTGCTAGTGATGCTGGCTGCTGATAGCAGCAGATGTTACGACCTGGCGATGAAAGCCGGTGCAGGTCAGCCGTGAAGTTTGAAAGCGCGGGAGCATATGACCTTCGCAAGAGGCGCTGATAGCAACATCTAGAGGTACATGCCCACGAATCCGCCTTGAGCATCGGATTCTGATTGGAGCTTCTCGATGCGTGCGACGGTCTTGTCCAGGTCGCCGGCGGCAATGTAACGGTCGAACTCCACCGCCACGGCGCGAGAGACCGTTTCCTGAAACCATTCGACGATATTTTCCGACAGCCAGTCGCAGGTCTCTTTCACCAACTCGACGTTGAGATCTGCCCCACGCGTCTTCTGATCGCTGTCGTCGGTAAGTACGGTGCCTTCAAAGCGAAAGTCGATCATTCCGATCGAATCGCTGTTTATAAGCTGGAATACACAGTGAGCCGAATGCAGGTAGTACGCGTTCTGCTTACCGTGCTTTTCCATGGCGGCCAAGATTCGCTCGCAACGGGCACGAAATGCAGGCGATGCGTCCAGCGGAATGTCCACGCGGTCAATCGATCGCAATGGCAAGCAATCGAACGTGATGGCCACACTCGAATTCATGGCAGTTCCCTCTCGTCAAACCCACTGGACCAACTTCGCATTCGATTACTAGCGACCAGCGGCAACCGAATTGGCCATGGCATCATCTTCAGGCAGCGGCGTGGTTTGATCAAGCATCCAATCAGTCGACAGCCAACCCTTGCTCGATGCGAACTCTTTCAGAACCATACTGCTAGGTTGCTCGAATTGCTCGGGCAGCGCGATTCGGTTCAACACAAACTCTTCTTTGAGCATCTTGTTGAACCGCCTGATGAGCAAATTGCGAAGCGTCGTGTCGCGGATACTCAAACGTTGTCCCTTGCGAAAGTTTGGTGGCAAGACGACGACTTCACCTTCTCGCTCCAAACGAACAGCTCCGTCACTTTGAACGACGCGATACTCCGCACTGATATTCATCGGGCGAGGGTACGAACTATCGCCCGAGGTGAACCGGCGTCCGCGTACGACGAACGAGAGTCGATCCTCTTCGAACCGAACCGTTACCGGACGGAAACGGGCAAACGTAATCGACCAGGACTCCTTGCCTTCGATGGGCTGCAACGATTCTGGCAGTTCGGCATCCATATCCTCGTAGAGATCTCGAATGTCATCCTCGGTGAGCGTATGGCCTCCCAGCATGTCGGCAGCCAGGTTGTTGACCATGGTCTCGTGGAGGCGAACCGCGACATCGGGATCGCCTTCAACAACCGGGGATGCCGTCGGAGCCCCCAGTCCCCCCATGGCCTGCAACCACACAAGGTTCAATGCATCGTCCGTGGAAGAAACATTCATCTCTTTTGGCAATGCGTTGCGTCGAACCAACGCCGCCCGGAGGCGCCCGAAGATCCCCGTACGATCATCGGTCAGTTGTTCGTTCACTTGTCGATTGAATCGATTTCTAATCTGGTCGGCCGCATGTCGACCAGCGATACGCTCGCCTGCTCCTTTCTGCTCTGCCACTTTCCGCGAGGCAATACGCTGGACGAGTCGATTTCCTATTCGCGCCGAGCTGGAAACCCCCAACGTACGGGTACTTGTACGTGCGTCTCCCTGAGCGCTGAGTGCACGAATACCATCTGCATCAAGGTACAGTCGTTTCCTGGCTTCGAAGTTCGTGGTGCCCGCCGATCTGATTCTGGCCGGTCCGTTGACTCCGATGGTGCGGGTACTGGTCGTTCCGGTAAACACGGCATCGAGTGCGGCCGCCTCTTCATTTGATACGAGGTCAATCGTCACCTGGCCCGTGGTATGGCCTTGGCCGGAAATGGCGGTCCCTAAAATACAGTCAGTCACCGGCTCGTTTTGATCCACCTGCTGTCCCATCCCGGCGTCGACCATCCGCTCTGAAACCTGGGCAACAAGATTGGGCTCGGCGAACTTAAGCCGGACCTGCTGGAGAAGGCGAGGTGCCTGACGCCTTCGTCCTAGCCACGAGACGAGGTCGGTGAGTTGCTCGTACTGGTCGCCTTGTGGTTGCGCCTCATACTTTTCCAGCGCTTCAGCCAGCTCATTGATCCGCAGTTGAGAAGCTTCCTGAGGGTTGTCGCCGTAGGCTGCTAGTCTCAGGTCGATGTATTGCGAGAGCGCCCGGGCGACATTCGTAAATACGTTAAGCTCGAGCCCTTCGTAGTAGTCCCTGAACCGCTGTTTGATGGCGTCCAGCTTGCCCAGGTCGGCATCGAGCGGTGCGGCTTGTAACTCATTCCGCAGTTGGGCCCACTGCAAGTATTCTTTCCATGCCTCGCCGTTTTCTCCTCCGGGCGTGAGGTAAGCATCCAGCTCATCGACTGCTTTTTGCAGTCTCTCGTAGGCTAGTTTGATCTGGGATTCCGAAATCGGGACTACGGCTTCCTCCGCGGAGCGAATCTGCTCGGGCAGCTCTTCAATCGGGTCCGTGGGCAATTCTCTTATCCAGCGTCGCAGAGCGCGCCGCACGGCCGCAAACCGGCGATGATTGACTCCACGGACCCCGGATTGATAAAGGTCCAAAATCTCGGCCGCTGCTACCGGATCTGGAGATTCGGCCTGATTGAGCATCTGGCGAAGTTCCTCGTTTCTGAGGTACCCCCTCCATCGGGCCGCATTGGTTCCATCGCCTAGCCATTGGTCCTGCTCGTCCAGGCGCTGAAGTAGCATTGCCCTTCGTGCTTGTTCGTCTCCATAAGCGTTTGCAGCCAAGAAGATTAAGACGAACGCGCAGATCAATACTCGGACCGGCTTGCAACTCATGTAGGAGCTCCGTGTGTGCGTTTTGCTGACCCGAATCGGCCAGGCTTCTCACACTCCTCTTCTATCAAGATGGACTGCGGTAAGCCAGGGAACATCGATATGCGGCGAAAATTCTAGCGATCGACTCCTTGAACTCGACAGCAGTGCTTGCTAAACCCATTATCTTCATCATGCGCCTAGCGCAGACTATGAAACCGGAAATGTCCCCACAAACACCCCACCCCCTGCATTCACTATATAAGACCAGAATGCTCACACCTTTCGTTTCGAACTGACCCCCTCCCCGTTGCGACATGAGGTCGATACCGCTGCAAGAGACGCAGCCGGCATGGACTGCGCGCCCGGTGCCTGGGTTCGGCTCGACATATTGTTATGGAAATCTTGGAGGAGACCTAGGAAATGAGTCGATTTTTGACCCCGATTATGGCTGGAATCATTCTGCTTGCGGGCACGCTGCAGGCAAGCGCTGAAGGGAACGCTGCATCGGTAACAGATGAGTTGACCTGGCACGACAACTATGCGGATGGTGTCCGGCAAGCCGAAGTGCTGGGAAAATTCCTGCTAATTCACTTCTACGACCCGGGAGCCCCGAGCGTCAATGAGACCTTCGAGCAGAAGTCCTTGGGAGCCGAAAAGGTGCGAAAGCTCCTGGCCAGGTACGTTCGGGTTCGACTTCCGCTGGACGCCAAAACCACCAGTGGCGGCGAAAAAATCGAGCTATTGAAGCACAAGTCGTTCGCGGAAATGCTGGGACGACCGGGCATCGCGATCATCGACTACATGCACGCAGGGGCTGATTATTTTGGTCATGTCGTCAGCACATTCCCCTTTAGCGAGGGCCATTATTACGGCCCAGAACGCATGCAGGTCGTGCTCGACCTGCCGGAAGGAACGCTGACGCAGCGGACCATGATTTATGCAGTCCGCATCCATCCTGAAGCCCCGAAGAGCACCGAGGGCGATCTTCACCACGTGCTGGCCAATGAGGCCCAGTCTCATTCGCAACATCAGGCCGCCATCCACAATCAAGGACACCACCGCTGGGACTCGCGTTTTTATCGAATCAACGCTCGCTTGAACGGCAGCGGCGCCCAAGAAGTTGTGGCAGAAAGTTGGCCCGGCGAGAATCTGGTCGAAGCCTGCGTGGAATGCGTCAATAGTTGGCGCCAATCGCCAGGACATTGGAGCGCCGTTCGCGGCCGGCATTTGAGTTTTGGCTACGACATCAAGCGTGGCTCGAACGGCATCTGGTACGCCACCGGCTTGTTCGCCAACGTAAGAAATCGCCGGTAGAGCGTACGTCTCCCGGACCGACCCCAGCGCTAACCCCTCCCTATCGACCGCGAGAGGACCCAAACCTCCCCGGTGGTAGCGAGGGGTTTTTTCGATGTCGTTTTTGCCAAATATGCGGATATTTCCGAGGTGAGGGACGTTTGACACATTTTCGCAATCTGCGAAATTGGAATAAGGCTATACTCAATCGAATGGTGCCGCGTTGAGTTTGTGTAGAATAGACGGGACCGTCTGGACCAGCTGAATATCGCTCTCGGTTGGTGAGAACTTAGGGAACGGAACCAGACATCGTGGCAACTCATTCGAGTTGCTCTTCAAGAATTGAGAACTAGCTCCTTTCAGCAAGCGTAATTCTTGAAGGGCCTGCGTTTCAGCTACCGTCCATTTCGAGGCCAAGCAACCAGCACCCTCACCAAGAATCGGGCCGGCTCGAGGTGCTGCATTGCGAGACCTTCTTTAAGAACATATTGCGAATAGCAACACAACGGGACAAGCAGACGAATCCAAGGGGTCATTCATGGAATCCTCCGCAAGTAACCACCGCGAAGAGACTGAAGCAACGATCCGCCGGGTCACGAAGTTCGCACTGAGGCGAACCAGTGCCACCTGCGTCATTATTCTTATCGCGTTGGCAGTGTTCGGCACTTGTAGCTCGACAACCTTGGCGGCTCCCTTGGGCGGGAATGCGCCTGAAGTAACAGGACTGTCGAAAGACTCGATATCGCCCGAATTGCGAAAGGCCTACGCCAGATTCCGCGCCCGAGAAATTACTGACTGTCTCGAACTTCTCAAAGAAGCATGCGAAAAGGATCCAAATCTCCCGCCAGCCTATCTCATTCTGGCTCAATTGTACTTTAACGTGAATCAGATATCCCTGGGCCGTGGAGCGTTGGAGCAAGGCGTCCTCGAGTATCCCAACTACCCCGATTGCTATTTGACGCTGGCCGATCTGGCCTGGAATGAGGGCCGTGTAGCAGAAGCCGGCCTGGGTTACGACCATGCCTTGAAACTATCCAAGAAGTTTGAAGGTGACGATAACAAGAAGCGACGCTTCACGGTGCGTTCTCTGACGGGCCAGGTCAAAGTCATGGAGCGGCGTAAGCAGTGGGATCAAGTTCTGAAGAAGCTTGATGAGTTGCTTGTGATTAGCCCGGACGACCCGCAAGTGATGCACCAACGTGGCATCGCCATCTTCAAAACGGGAACCCCCAGGGAAGCATACGAAGCCCTCAAAGAAGCCCGAGAAAAGTCAGACGAACTTCCCCCGGCAGCCGTGACACTTGGCCGGCTGTACGAACAGGACGAAAACCGCGACAAGGCCAACGAATGGATGGACTTCGCAGCCAAAGAAGGCCGCACCGATGCGAAAACTCGAGCGGCCGTGGCACGGTGGCTTTGGGAGACCGAACAGTACGACAAAGCCAAAACACACGCCGAAGCCGCGGTTCAGTTGGATGACGACGACAACGATGCCAAACTAATCCAGGGGATCATTCTGCGGTACCTCAAGGACTATGCTGCGGCAGAAAAAGTCCTGCAGGAAGTCTATCTGCGAATGCCTGACAGCTTCGATGCTTCCAATCAAATGGCACTGGTCCTCATCGATCAGGATGATGACCGTAAACACGAGCGTGCCCTGGCGCTGGCCAAAGTCAACGCATCGCGATTCGACGAGAGCGACCGGCGTTTCTTCCTGGCGCACGCAACCTTGGGCTGGATTCAGTTCCAAATGAAGGAGCTCGACGATGCCGAACGAAACATCCGCATCTCAGGCGGCACCAGCGGAATCACATCGGACATGGCCTATTTCATGGCTTGCATTTCGGCGGAACGCGAAAAGCGAGAAGAGGCCAAGAGCCTGCTGAAACGGGCGCTCGATACCCCAGGACCGTTCGCGTACCGCGACAGTGCCCAGGCGCTGTACGATCGCCTGAATGCCTAGCCGGAGTGTGTCTGACGGCGTTTCCTCGCGGGCAATGCTCCTAGGTCGCATACGGTACGCGGGACTCTGTCTAGCCTTACTTTGTGCGTCGCCCCTGGCTCCTCGCGCCCCGTTCTAACGGTTGTGCCGATCATGCGCTCGCGTTGTGTTTCGTGTGCGCTACATGTTGAAAAAATACCCCATGTTGCCAAATGTGCATGGTACGTTTCAGCAGTAATAGGAATCGGCCCTCCCCCCAAGGAATCAGTCGACGGCCCCAACGGTCGCAACTCGAGCACGTGCGGCGACCAGGTGGGCGAAAGTCGATTGCCACCCGGCCATGGAAGCCCCAGGCAAAACGCGAAATCGCGCGATGTTTAGAATTGCGCTCGCGATATGCGCCTGCTTCGCGTCTGGTTGTGCACCGTGGCAACTTTCTCAGCCGACTGCGACGACGGTGGGACAACCGGTGGTAACCCAACCGCAGGCTGCTCCTATCGTCACGGCGCCGGCACCTTCGCTGACCTTGAGTTCACCACAAGCCCCTGCGATTCGCTCGCGTGAGGTTCCCGGACACGCTCGGCCGAACGACCCGGGTTCGGTTTCCGTCGCCCCACAAACCGTGGTTGCCCCCGTGGGCAGCGAAGTTGCCATGGTCGCCAGTGCCAATGGGATCAATGGTCGCATGGAATCCGGACGTCGCGTGGAGTGGACCTTGGATCCCGCCGGGGTCGGACACTTTGTTGCCGTGGACGGAGCTTCGGTCTTCCACCCCTTCCTGCGTTGGGACTCATGGCCTCGCAAAGTAGATGCCACGTTTGCCATCGCCAAAACGTTGCGGCAAAACATCACCCTGACTCGTGGAACGCCCATCGTCGACGACGACATGTTGGTGATGAGCGGGCAGACCTGGATCACGGTTGCCTCGCCCGTCGAAGGGACCAGCTATCTCTCGGCGTATGCCCCGGACGTGCACGGCTGGGACGGGCACCGACAATCGGCCCGCATTCATTGGGTCGACGCCGTGTGGAGTTTCCCCCCGGCGGCCGTCAATCCCGCCGGCACGCGACATGTGTTTACCACCACCGTATTGCGGCATACCGATCAGTCCCCCATCGAGGGCTGGCTGGTTCGCTACGAAATCCTCGACGGTCCGCCGGCCGGGTTCGCCCCGGATGGAGCAACGGCGATTCAGGTTCCCACCGATGCGTTGGGGCAGGCCAACGCGGAGATTTTTCAAACCACACCGCAATCCGGCACCAACACGGTCCGCATCGAAATTATCCGCCCGGCCCAGACAGCCGGCGGAGCGGCACCGCGCCTCGTGATCGCCTCGGGCACCACGACCAAGACGTGGAGTTCGCCCGATATAGCCCTGCAGATGGTCGGGCCCGCGCGCGGAAGTGTAGGCTCGACGCTCACCTATCGCATCGACGTCTCGAACCCCGGCGGAGTTGCGGCCACGGGGGTCTCCGTAACCAGCGATATTCCCGCCGGGCTCAGCTTCCTGGATAGCACGCCGGTCGCCACAACCAGTGGATCTCGCCTGCAGTGGAGCCTGGGTGATTTAGACGCCGGGCAGATGCGGTCGATTGAGGTCAATCTGCGGGCCGATGGTGCGGGTACGATCAGCAACTGCGCCACTGCGACGACCGCCGAAGGCTTGACCGCACAGAACTGCGCCACCACCACGGTAACCGTGCCCTCACTGGAAGTTTCCGTGAACGGACCTTCCACCGCTCGGGTGGGCGATCAGGTAGTATTCGACGTCACCATTGCCAATCGTAGCGACGTACTGGCGACCGACCTGCTGTTGGTCAATCGCTTCGATGCCGGGCTGAAACACGAGATCTCCGCCAGCCCCATCGAACGCGACCTGGAAAACCTGGAGCCGGGTCAGGCACGACGTGTACAGATCGCGTTCACCGCAACCCAGCCCGGCCAGCAATGCAGCGTGGCCGAAGTCGTCGCCAACGGTGGCGTGGCCAGTACGGCGCGAGCGTGCGTGACGGTCGAATCGACCACAGCCCCGCCGGCCACCATCCCCAACGAACCACCACAACAACAACCTCCCGCCACTCCCGGTCAGGCGCAGGTCCAAGTCCGCAAGACCGGCCCGGCTTCGCGAGTTGTGGGCAACATGGCGCTGTTCTCCATCGAAGTCACGAACTCGGGAAATGTGCCCCTGACGAACGTGAAGGTGGTCGACAACTACGACACGAGCCTCGATCCGCAGCAGGCCAGTGACGGGTACGAAATCGTCGGGCAAGACCTGGTGTGGACCGAACCCTCTCTGGCCCCGGGGGAGACGGCCCGATTTGAAATCAACTGCCGCTGCACGCAGGCCATCGAACGATCCTGCAACCGAGTTACCGTTACGGCAGACGGTGGCGTTCGAGCCGATGATGAATTCTGCCTGCAGATTGAAAGCCCACCGGCGGGTCTGACGATGACCCTTTCCGACCTGAACGACCCGGTCGAGGTCGGGAAACAGTTGACCTACGAAATCCGGGTACGAAATCAGGGCCAAGCGGCCGATGGCAATATCTCGGTCACCGTGCAACTGCCTCAAGAGTTCAGCCCGGTGGCCATTGGTACCAGTGGCCCGACCCAGCAGACCATCGAAGGGCAAACCATCCGCTTCGCCCCCGTGGCGGAACTGGGACCGGGTGAGACGCTGACCTATCGCGTTCGCGTGCAGGCCAACCGTGCGGGGATGGTCCGAGTGACGGCCAGTCTGTCGAGTCAGTCGCTGGCCGCACCGATTACGGCCGAGGAAAGCACCTCGATTTTCGATGGCGGTGGAACCTAGTTCACCCACCCCCCACTTGGCGATTCGCACGCTTCATTGCGACTCCGGCGATACTACAATGCCGGTATGTCACGATACGTGCTATTGCGCCACGAGTTGCCTACGACATCTTCCCGAGCATCGCATTGGGATTTGATGCTCGAGGGAGACGGATCGTTGCGAACGTGGGCGATGGAACACCTTCCGTCGCCCGGTCACCCGGTGCTTGCCAATTCGCTGCACGATCATCGCCTCGATTATTTGCAATACGAGGGCCCCATCTCGGGAGATCGCGGGCGTGCCTGGCGCTGGGACGCCGGTCAGTATGAGTGCTTAAGCAACGCAGCGGATGAATGCAAGGTGCGGTTCGATGGGATTCGACTGCGATGCACGTGGACCCTGTCTCGTGCGGTAGACGATCATCAACGTTGGGTCGTCGTGGATTCCGGCGATTGAGCTTTCGAAGCCGTCTCGACTCGCGAACCGACCTGGCCGGCGGCCACGATTTCACCATCGCCGAGTTCGAGCGTCTGGATGCTCAGCTCATGCTCTCCCTCTGGTTTTGGCAGCGGAATCACGGCCACGGGGTCGCCCTCATCTTGCAGCCATCGCAATCGCCAATCGGATTGAGAAGCCGCCTCTTCGATGGACTGCACGATCCGACTCAAAGGAAGCGGAAGCAGACCTGCCCGAGCCTTGCTGACGCGCAATGCCAGAACATCGGGTTCCAACAGGTATAGGTCGACATCCATCGACAACACGGTCCAAGAACCTCCGGTATGGTAGCGGCACGCAATCGTCGCTCGTTCGGGAGTTATACGAACACGCAGGTCACGCATGTCCGGCGGTAGAAGCGTAGGGTGATTCTCGACCGCGTCGACGGCAAGCCAGCTATTGATCTGACGCTCGGTGATTCGAGTTCGCCAAGCGGTTTGCAGTTGCGCCTGACCGGTGAGATCGGACAACTGCCGAATCAACTCGTCGCTCGACTCTCGGCGAGCTTGAGTATTATCCGCGAGGATCTCTTCGTAGAAATCGGGAACGTGCCGACTAGCAAAAAAGATACTACCCGCGATGGCCAGCAGCGAACCTGCGGCGAATGCGAGCAGTGTGATGACGAGTGATTTCCGCATTGGGTCACCTCGGCGACGTATGTCCCCCGCCCCCTGACCATGCGACACTCGTCGCGGAGCGAATAGTAGGTGGCCAGCGGCCTACAGGTCAACCCTGATCCAGGGGGTGAAACACCATGGCACCAATAGCCGTAACACTTTGAAAGACAATGCCTTACAACTCGCCATCCAGGTCATTCAAAGCGGAGTAAGGCGTAGCGTTTTTTGCCGGACCGCAGCACCATGACGCTCTCGCTGGCCAGATGCGAGCCGTTCAATTGGGCATCGATTTCAGTGATGCGGCGGTTATTCACATACGCGCCGCCCTGCTGGATGGTGCGGCGAGCATCGCCTTTGCTCTTGGCAAGTCCGGCCTCGACCAACGCATCGATCATTCCCAACCCGTCGCCGGTCAGTTGTGTCCTGGGGAGACTCTTGCTGGAAACATCCGCGAAGATCTCGCCGAGTTGATCGTCGGTAAGCGACTCGATTTCGGCACCGAAGAAAATCGCGGTCGCTCGTTGGGCGGTTTCCAATCCGGATTTTCCGTGAACCAATTCGGTGAGCGATTCGGCCAAACGTCGCTGACTCTCGCGTTTCTCCGGCTCGTTCTTGCGCTGCTCGTCTAGTGCTTCGACTTGTTGGCGGTTGAAGTCCGTTAGGAAACGGAGACATGTTCCCGCATCGGCATCTTCAACGTTGATCCAGTACTGGTAGAAGGCATAGGGGCTCGTCCGTTCGGGCGCGAGCCAAACGGTGCCCGATTCGGTCTTCCCCATCTTCGAGCCATCGGTCTTCGTAAGCAGTGGGAACGTGATGCCGTACAGCTTGGCTCCCCGCATACGTCGGGCCAGGTCGATGCCGGCGGTGATGTTGCCCCACTGGTCGCTACCACCTAATTGAAGTTCGCAAGCGTGGTGCTCGTTCAGGTATACGAAGTCGTAGGCCTGAAGCAGCATGTAACTGAATTCGGTGTAGCTGATTCCAACGTCGTCTCGCCCCAGGCGGCTCTTGACCGAGTCTTTGGCCAGCATGACGTTCACGGGAAAATTCTTTCCCACCTCGCGGAGGAATTCGAGGTAGGAGTATCCCTGCATCCACTCGAAGTTATTCACCACGATGGCTGCGTTCTCTCCTGAGAAATCGAGAAAGGAACGAGCCTGTCGTTGCACGCCTTCGACGTTGGCATTTAACTGATCGAGCGATAGCAGGTTGCGTTCTTCGCTCTTTCCACTGGGGTCGCCAATCATGCCGGTCGCTCCGCCGACAAGCAGAATCGGTCGATGCCCGGCTTGTTGAAAACGCCGCAACTGCAGCAACGGCATCAGGCTCCCCACATGCAGGCTGTCGGCCGTGGGATCGAAACCGGCGTAAACAGTACGCGATTGCTCGCATAGCCATTTCGGGAGCAACGACTCGTCGGTCGATTGATGAATCAGCCCGCGCCACGTTAGTTCTGCAATGATGTCGGTCATGGAAGAAACAGGGATTCCATCGTGAGTTACAAAAAATGTCTTGGAACGTGGCAACGTCGAGTTGATACGCCTAGCGCCACATATCGTCGTCGGCGAACGGGTGCGCAGGGCCTTCGAGCTTCTTGCGCGGAAGCACCTTCAAGGTCTGTTCAGCCAACTTGAGATCCTCCCGAGTCGTGATCTTGAGGTTCATCTTCGAGCCCGTGATCACGGTCACTTCTTGGCCCATGCGTTCGATGAGCTGCGCGTCGTCGGTGGCCACGAACCCCTCACGCTTGGCGTAAGCATCGAGCAGGAGTTGCTTGCGGAATGCTTGAGGGGTTTGCGCTTCCCAAAGGTGCTCGCGAGAAACGGTCTCCTCAACCGTGTGGTTGGCAGCCACACGCTTGAGCGTGCTGGACACCGGCACGCCCAGAATCGCGGCCCCGGTTTTCTCGGCAGCCGCAAAGACTGAATCAATCCACTCATCGGCCACGCAAGGTCGAGCCGCATCGTGCACACAGATGAAGTCTGCCGACTCGTTCACCTTTGGCAGGGCATTTTCGATGGAGTCGGCCCGTTCCAGGCCACCTTCCACCACATCGATCCCAAGGATGGTGGCATTGGCCGAAAACTTGAAGTTGAAGTACTCGCGATCTTCGGCCGAAATGACAAGGATCACCTGAATCGTATCGTCGCGATTGATGAAGCGTTCAGCCGAATGCAACCACACGGCCCGATTCGCTAATGGCGCGAACGGCTTCTTGTAGTTCTTGTCGTGATAGCGGCTGCTTTTACCCGCCGCCGGAAGAATGACTGAAAACCTGGCCACGTCCGGCCCTCCCCATCACCCCGAGAATTTCGTTTCGGCATTGTCACCGCCACGCGGGCGATACGTCAACCTGGGAGCACCCCAGGGGACAGCTCAAGGGCGTTGTTTTTGACGGGGGTACATTGGGAGTGGTACGCTCGTAGGAGAGACCACCCAGGATGATCGCCATGTCCAGCACCCAAGAACACCTCGACGATTTCTATCGTTTCGCTTCGGAACATCTCGTCAACGTCGGGAACGATCTGTCAATCGATGAATTGTACGATCGTTGGCGACTGGAGCACCCGTCGGGAATTGAACGCCAGACGGATCTGCTCGCAGTCAAGGCCGCGTTACGCGACATGGAGCATGGCGATCGAGGTATCGCCCTGGACGAACAGCTTCGCAAGCTCCGTGACAAGTACAACCCGCTGTCGGACGAATGAACTATCACGTCCGAACGCTTCGTCGAGCCCAGGAAGATATCGAATCGATTCTGGATTGGATCGCAGACACACGGCAATCCTTGCAGGGCGCCGCCGAATGGATCGACTCCTTTGAAAAAGCCGCGAGTGGGCTGGCCAACTATCCGGAAGCCCGGAGCTTCGCTCGCGAAAACGAGGAAGTGCCGGACATCGAGCTACGACAATTCCTCTTCAAGACCGGACGTGGACGTACGTACCGGGGCGTTTACTGCGTTGTCCAGAACGAGGTTCGCATCCTGCGAGTTCGCGGCCCTGGCCAGCCTGACCTGACTCAAGACGAACTGGAGACTGAATGAGTAGGTGGTGAAACGAAGAACGCGGTTTCTATTCGGCACGTGCTCTGCGCAATTCGGTCAAGTCTCACTGCCACCCAAACGCTCGGCCACCAGTTCCGCCACGTCCTTCACGGCGATCCCGGCGTCTTCGTCTGATTTGGAAGCGTCGTCCATCATGGTCATGCAGAAGGGGCAGCCAACGGCCACGGTGCTGGCGCCGGTCTGCTTGAGCTGCTCCCATCGTTCGAAGTTGACACGTTTGTCGATGTCCTCTTCCATCCACATGCGTCCACCACCGGCACCGCAGCAGAAGCCGTTGCGGCCATGCCGCTCCGGCTCGATGATCGGTAGTTGCGGGCCGTTCACCGTGCCCAGCACTTCGCGTGGTGCGGCACTGCCATCATTGTGTCGCGAGAGATAGCAGGGGTCGTGGAAGGTGATCGACGTTTCGAGTTCCGCCGCTTCCAGAGGCAAGCGGCCAGTGTCGATCAACTCGCGAATGAAATCGGTATGGTGCTGCACCTCGTAATGGCCGCCGAAGTCGGGATACTCGTTGCGCAGCGAATTGAAGCAATGAGCACAAGCGGTAACGATTTTGCCGAACTGAACCTGCGAGAGCGTTTCGACGTTGGCGGTGGCGGCCTCCATGAACGTGAACTCGTCGCCCAGGCGTCGGGCGGAATCGCCGGTGCAACTCTCACGTTTCCCGAGAATGGCGTAATCCACTTTCGCGGCGTTGAGAATTCGCACCATTGCCTGCGAGACCTTCTGGTTGCGGCGATCGTAGCTTCCTGCACAGCCAATCCACAACAAGATCTCGGGATTGGGCTGCTCCTCGAAGGTCGGTACATCCAGGCCTTCGGCCCAATCGGCACGTTCGGCCCGTGGCAAACCCCATGGGTTCCCATGAGCGGCGATGGCCCGCAGCGATGCCTGCGCGCTGCCCAACACCTGACCTTCGCCAACAAGATGTCGTCGCATGTCGACAATGGTGCCCATCTGGTCGATCATCACCGGGCAGTTGTAAACACAGGCCCCACAGGTGGTACACGACCACAGGGTTTCGGCGCTGATCACATCACCGTGCAACGATCCCTCGTGCTCGCCCGCTGCGGCCAGATCCAACACCACACGCATCGGCGAGAGCGGCTTGTCCGTAGCGAATGCCGGGCAGGCCGACTCGCAGCGGCGGCAATGGGTACACGCGTCGAAGCTGATGAGGCGGCTGCGATCGAAGTGTTCGATCTCTTCAACCCCGAATCGACCCGTCTCTTCGACTTCTTCCATACTTACTGGTACCAGTCGCCCACTGTGCCAGGGCTTGGTCACGGCGATATTCACCGGTGCCAACAGGATATGCAGTAGCTTGGTGTAAGGAATCATGGCGATGAACGCGAAGGCCATCACCATGTGCACCCACCACACGATAAAGTGCGACTTGGTCGCGGCTTGCTCGCTTAGCCCAAGACGTTCAAACCCTGCGGCCATCCACCACCCCACGAACGACGCCGTTTCGAACGAGGGACGTAGGGCGGTGATCCGCAGTGCTTCGACCACGAAGCCGGTGATACCAAGCAACAGAAACAGCCACAGAATCGCCGCATCGATGGGGCGACTCGACGGCTTGACCTTGGTGACCCCAACTCGTCGCAACATGGCCGCCACCAGCGCGATCACAAACGCCAGACCGAAGAGATCCAGCAGGAACGAGGCCCGCAGGTAGAAGTTGCCGTAGAAGAAATGCGCGATCCCGTAGTGCTCGATCGCCACCAGCACCGTACCGATGAACAGCACGATGAAACCGTAAAAGATGGCCATGTGGCTGAGCCACGCCCACGGAATTCGGGCGATACGCACCTGCAGCACCACGTTCTGCCATACGCGGCGACAAGCAGCTACGAAGCCATCGTCAGTGGGGCGGCCGTTTGACGATCCGTTCCTCGGCTTGCCCGACTGCCCACGCTGCCAGATTTTCCAGCGACGATAGAATCCGTGAGAAAACACCGCAAGTGAGACTGCAAACAGGACATACATGGCCGTCTTCGTGACCGGGCCGATGTTCCACAGGATCTCACGCGTTACGAGTTCTGGGTTCACGTTAGTCCACCGTGCAGCAAGCAAGTCCAAGCGGCGCGGAGAAAGATGGCACCTAACACGAGATGCGGTTTCAAAACTTGATCGGGTGCCACTGCTGGCTTGCCCAGCGGTGAATCCTCCTGAAAAAGCACTGCTAGGCGAGCTAGCAGTGGCACCCACGTTCGAGGCCCAGTAAGTTTTGAAACAGCTTCCAGGTTCTTAGGCAAGGCAACTGCCTCCCGACCGCAAACCGTAACACCTCCGCGAAGCTCCTTTGAAATAAGTCTTCGCGGAGGTCGCCTGTAAACAGATTACTGATTCGCTTCGGGTGAGCCGCCAATCTTGGCAGCCTTGTACTCGTGATCACGCTTGCGGAGGACTTTGGCTTCGATGATCTTGTCCGCTTCGGGCTCACCCGCCCCTTGAGGGCTGCGAACTTGGAGATCATTGACCACGTCCATGCCGTCGATCACGCGACCAAACACGGTGTGCTTCCCATCGAGATGGGGCGTGGGAGCAAAGGTGATAAAGAACTGCGATCCACCCGTGTCGCGTCCGGCGTGTGCCATGCTGAGCGTGCCGGCGAAGTGCTCGCGATGATTATCCTGGTAGCATTCGCAGGCAATGTTGTAGCCGGGTCCACCCGTTCCATCTCCGGTGGGACATCCACCCTGGGCCATAAAGCCTTCGATCACACGATGGAAGGTGAGATCGTTGTAGAAGCCCGACTCAATCAGTTCGATGAAGTTGGCTACCGCGTTGGGTGCCTCATTTTCGAACAACTCCAACGTGATGTCGCCCTTGTTCGTGGTGAGCATCACGCGGGGAAGATCATCGGCTTCAGCTTCGGTATTGCGGACTTGTTGTTCTTTCTTGTGTTTCTCACCATTCGCGTTGAGCACTCCAGCCTCCTCAGCTTTTTGGAAGTAATCGGCGGACGCCTGACCGTCGCCGACATAGAAAGCCGCGATCCCGGCTTCGTTGTAAATGGACTGATTCGAGAAGCCGTTGTCGATCAGAAGCTGGGCCACTCGTAGGGCTTCGGGGAACTCACCTCGCGCCATCTCTCCGACGACGGTCGAAGCGAGAAAATTACCAATTTCCGGATCCGATTCCGAGTCGGCCACGAATGCGGCTTCGGCGGATTTTCGTAAACGGGGAGCAAGTTCATCTCCCTTGGCAACGAGATTGTTGAACTTTTCTACCAGGGGCCCGCGATCTTCCGGCTTAACAACCTTGTACTCATCTTGCAGCGCCCGCAACTCTGTGATCAGGGCCTTCCACTCCGTAAAAATTGCGGGGAAATCTTCCGCACTGGCGTCCACTTCAGAAGCCTCATCCGCTGCGGGTTCCTCTGCGTCACCGTCTTTGGAATCCTCTTCCGCGGGTGCTTCGTCGCTGCTGGGCTCCTCCGCACTTGGCTCTTCCGTGGCAGGTTCTTCGGCAGCGGGTTCCTCGGATGCAGGTTCTTCATTCTCCTGCGATTCGGCGGCCGGCGCCGTCTCGTCTTGCAGAGCCAATGCCGTGGAAACTGTCAGGAATGAAAAAGCGAGAAGCAATCCTAGTAAGAGTCGGAGGGGAAAAGACATCGAATATTTTCCTCAGGGAAACAACTGTTGAACGAACAATCCTATGTTACTGCTGTCGCAAAACGTTATGGGGGCAGCATATAACGTCCGCGTAGGCTAACATAATCGTTACCGATTCGTAACCACCACCGAGCGTTCCAGCCCCCGCGAGAGTTCTCCTCCCGTGTCACGTCGATCCAGGCAAGGCCATGTCCGACTTTCTCGCAGCCGCCGTCCCGTCGTGCGGCCGGGTGAATTGCGAATTATCGGGGGGACTCTCCGCGGACGTCGCCTAATTTACAGCGGCGATGAGCGAACCCGACCCATGAAAGACCGTGTTCGGGAGGTGGTTTTTAACCTCTTGGGACCAAGGATTCGGGGTAAATTCGCCATCGATCTCTTTGCCGGCACGGGAGCCATCGGCCTCGAAGCTCTCAGCCGCGGGGCCGTCAGGAGCCTGTTCATCGAACAGCATCATCCCACCGCACGGATCATCGAAGACAATATCCGCACGTTGGGCGTGCAAGACCAAACTCGTGTGCTCACCGCAGACAGCTTCATTTGGGCCCGACGCCCCGAGGGTCTCTCAATTTCTACGCCTTGGGCGGTATTTTGTTCACCACCCTACGATTTCTTCGTCGACCGCACCGAGGCGATGCTGAAAATGATCGAAGGGTTTAGTCGCACGGCCCCACCCGAGAGCCTGCTGGTGGTCGAGACCGATGACCGCTTCGACTGGCAGTTGCTCTCCGAACCAGAGAGTTGGTCGTTACGGAGATTTCCTCCGGCCGTGCTGGGGATTCGGGAACTGGAACCCACCCCAAGCGAAGACGGTTTGAGCGAACCAGAGGAATTACCGGGTTCGCCAGAGCAGCATTGATCGGCGTGACCCCAAGACGTGCCAGCTACACCGAACCAATCATTCCAATCGTTGCAAGGAGACTGCGAGTCATGGACGTCAAGAACATCAATGAGGTCGAAGCCTTCACCACGGCCGACGGATCGGAGATTCGCGAGTTGCTCGCACATCGAAACTCCTCGATCTGCAAACAGAGCTTGGCCGAAGCGCGACTCAAGCCAGGCCAGCAAACCACGCCGCATTTCCACCCAGAGACGGAAGAGATCTATTACATCCTCACCGGGCAAGCCCGGATGCAGTTGGCCGACGAATTACGCGATGTTGGGGTGGGCGATGCGATTGCCATCCCACCGGGAGTGAAACATCAGATCACCAATACGGGAGGGGAAATGCTGATCTTCCTGTGTTGTTGCGCCCCGGGCTACGAGCATGAGGACACCGTCTTGCTCGGAAGCATCTAGCCTGGATATTTCATTGGCTGAGCGGGACGCCCCTCTAGCGCGAAAGCCTTAGTTACGGTAGGAATTGGAGTTGCAACACTTCAACACCCTTACCGAACCAAGGCTTTCACGATGACACAGTGTAAACGGAAGAAGGCGACTCTGAAACGGCTCCGGCGGCGAGAAGTTGCAGCGGATTTCAACGGCGGACGATTGACCAGCGACGGGGGGTTGCTGGTGCTTCGCGAGGTCGAGCGGCGGCTCGGCTTGCTGGATGCGGTGAATGCGGCGATTCCCGATCCACGTGACCCTCGCTATACCGTGCACGAGCAACGCGAGTTGCTCGCGCAGCGGATCTTTGCCATTGCTGCCGGGTACGAAGACGAAAACGACCACAACCAACTGCGACACGATCCGGCCCTGCAAGTGGTCGCGGAGCGAGAGCCGGAAGAAGACCAGCCTCTGGGAAGTCCTTCGACACTTTGTCGCTTAGAGAATCGCATTTCACGCCAGACCGTCGGCCGTCTTCATCAGGTACTGGTGGATCAGTTCCTGACAAGTTACGACGAGCCTCCCGATGAAATCGTGCTCGATCTGGACGCCACCGATGATCCGCTGCATGGCCAGCAGGAAGGGCGTTTCTTCAACGGCTATTACCGCTGCTACTGTTATCTGCCGCTGTACGTCTTCTGTGGATCGCACCTGTTGGTAGCGCTACTGCGAAGCAGCAACATCGACGCCGCGAAGCACTGCCGGGCTGTCGTACGGTTGCTGGTGCGTTATGTCCGCAAACACTGGCCTCAAACGCGGATCATTCTTCGTGGCGACAGTGGATTCTGCCGCTGGAAGCTGATGCGTTGGTGCGACAAGAACAACGTGGATTACATCTTTGGGGTTGCCAGAAATCCCCGTCTCCAAGCGGCCTGCGAGCCTTTGATGAAAGACGCGGAAGCGGAGTTTGAAACCACCGGCGAGAAGGTGCGACGGTTTGCCTGGTTGGATTACGCAGCACATAGCTGGGATCGTCGCCGACGCGTGATTGCGAAAGCCGAGCGTTTGCCCAAGGGGCGAAATCCTCGTTTCGTTGTCACCACGTTGAAAGGCGATCCGCAGCAACTCTACGAAGACGTGTATTGTCAACGCGGTGATATGGAGAATCGGATCAAAGAGCAGCAACTAATGCTCTTCGCCGATCGGACCAGTTGCCAAGCCATGCTGGCCAATCAATTCCGGCTGCTGCTCTCCGGGTTGGCTTATACGTTGCTCGACGCCCTTCGCCGCATTGCCTTAGCCGGCACGGAAATGGCCACCGCACAGTCAGACACCCTTCGACTGAAACTCATCAAAGTGGCCGCGCGTGTCCGTGTCACCGCACGACGAGTCGTGTTTCATCTGGCAAGCTGTTGCCCATGGGAGCCACTTCTGCGTCAAGCGCTGACGACGCTCTACGACACCAGCTAACGCACCACGGCACCTCTGCTTACCGCATGGCCCAGCGGGGGAAAGGGGGCCTTCTGCGCTCCCTTCGACAAAATCTCGCTCCGCTGTTGAAATCGACCGCCCCGCCCAAAAAACACCCGGCAACAAACAACGGATGAAATATCCGGGCTAGCCCCAACCTCCGGGTGGAAGGGGCCACACATTCCGAAAGGCCCGTGAACTCACATTCCTGCCTTGCCTTCCATTCGGGGTTGAGTTCGAAGCGTGCGATCATCCATTAGATCTTGTCATCAAATCACTTAAGACAACAACCGGCAAACTCATCGCACTCAACTCAAAATTCTTATTTCACTCAAACACCTTATGCTACCGATGCTTCTAATCGAGCATTTCTTGCGAGCACATTCTCGCAAGCACCCCACGGACGACCGCAGCCGCCGCACTGCAAGGATCACTGGTAGCAAGGGTAAAACGGATGACCCGATCCCAGCCAACGCCGACCTGGCCCTTTTTAAGTATTCTGGTCGCACTATTCATTCTTAGCCTCAGCGCGCCGCGGAGTTGGGAAACGGTTGCTCGCAAAACCTCGTTAGGCGAACTTGGCGCCGACCAAGAGATCGCATCGGACACGGTCGCGTCAACGAATCGGCCCGAAGTTGCCGAGCCGATCGTCGTGCAGCGTCGCATGGGAACCCCGACACTGGCTCCTCCACAAGTGTCGCCCGCGGTGGAAACCGCAGAGCTGACCTTGGAAGTGTCCCGAGCCCCCGTGGCGAACCTTCCCGCCTTGCCTCCGGTGGAAGATTCCTTCGATGCACTCGAGTGGCCCGGCATGGCCGAGATGTCGCTGATGTGTGAAGCGGGCCCAGTGGAGTGCCGTGAAACCAAGCAGGATGGCCCGGCACTGAGCGCCGTTCAACCAGGGCGGCACTTTGTCGACCCCTTGGGGATCATTCCTTCGTGGTTAACGCAAATCACCACGGACGAGGTTTTGCCTTCGCTAGGCGTGATGCCGGCCGATGTGTCACCCCGCGTTGCGTCGCGACCCGGTGATCGCGAGGAGCTGGACGTCGCGAAAGACTCGGAAATATTCTCTCAATGGGGACCACGAACCGCCGAAGAGAGCGCCGCTCAAGAGAGAATGGCCCAGGCGGAATCCACATTGAAGTTGTTTCGCGAGCCGACCGCCTTGCTCGAGGCGTTGGATGAGCTGGCCTGGGAATGCTCGTGCAGCGAGTGGGCCGTACGCGTTGGCATCTTGATCCGCGAGTTGACCAGGGGAGAACTCGCGACGCTTGAAGAGGCCGACGCAATCCTGACCGAGTTGGAGGTCGAGCTGCAACGCGTTGATGATCTGATTGCTCAGACCGGCAATTGCCCGCTGGCCAGCGAATTGCTCCGCCTGAGGCACGCGGTCGAACGACGGATCGCCGTGTGGGACCTTGCCATTGGGTTGGAGATGCAATCAGGCGAAGCGTTGGTCTCGCGAACGCCCGACACCCAACCGCTGGCAGTCGTGCTGTCCCAGGTCGATGCCCTCGTCGACGAGGCAGAACCGGGTTGGCGAGAGTATCTCATGCTCGACTCGCTCGGCGTGCTGGCACAATCTCGCAAAGGGCATGTCACCGAGCGAAGTCGCGAGTTGGCCGATCAGGTGCTGGCCAGGCTTGACGCAAACCACCTGACCGCCGATCAGCGACAGGCCGTGGCCACCGGGCCCATCGCCTCGCTGGGCGGAAGCCTGCAAGCCTGGGTTGCGGGTTCGGTTGCGGCTCCTGAGTTTCTGCTCGCCCTGGAGCAGTATGAGCACAGCGGGCTGCCGAGCGACGCAGCGTCCCTGGCTCGACTCTGCAATCGCCTGGAGTGGTCGGATAACGAAGACCAACAACAGTTGGCCACCGCCACGGGCCGCTTCTACCGCAATGCCAACGTTCGCATCGCCGTCACGGAACGGCTGATGGATCTTCTGCTGCCCCAGCAACAAGTCGAGTGGCAGCCGGTTCGCGATACGATCATTGGCGTACCTGTGCGTGGAAACAGCACGGTCCACAGCAACCTGAATGTCGACCTGATACCCGATGACCAACAACTGCGATTGATGCTGCAAATCTCGGGGCTCATCTCCGCGAACACGCGGGCAGGCAACACCTGGGGCACCGTGTTCAACAACAGCAACTCCCACTACTCGGTGCAACAACCGTTGAGCGTGGGTCGCGATGGTGTGGAACTCGGAGCGGCCTCGGCAAGCGTGAACAGTCAGGTTCGCCTGCGGGGTGTGGAAACGAAGCTGGATGGGGTCCCACTGCTGGGCTCGGTAGCACAGTCGGTGGTTCGACGCGGTCAAGAAAAGCGAGCACCCGATGCCCGTCGCGAATCGGAGGCGAAGATTCGTCAGCGTGCCGCCGAACAGGCCGCGGAGGAAGCGAACAAGCGACTCTACGAATTCGAAGAGAGATTCGAAAAAGAGGTTCTCAAGCCCCTGACGGCCCTGGGACTCGACCCGGAAATCATCGAGATGAAAACCTCCGACGAGCGGTTCACGTTCCGAGCCCGCATTGCGGGAGAGAATCAACTTGGCTCGCATACTCCTCGTCCCCGTGCCCCTTCCGACAGTTTGGCGAGCGTTCAACTTCACCAGACGGCTATCAACAATTTGATCGAGCGGCTTGATCTCAATGGTCGTGATATGTCGCTGGCTGAACTGCATGCCCACATCCTGCTAAAGCTAGGACGCGATCCGAAGCCTGCACCCGAGTCGATGCCCGAAGATGTACAAATTCGTTTTGCCGCGCGCGACGCCGTACACATTGGCTGCCAGGACAATCAAGTTCGGGTGACGCTGGCCATCAAGGAATTGTCCAAACGCCCACGACGGTGGAATAACTTTGCGGTACACGTGAACTATCAGCCTGCCGAAGACGTGAGCGAAGGTCGTCTGGTACGCGAGGGAACCATTCAACTGGCGGGGCGACGCCTGAATTTGGGCTCGCAGATCGCATTGCGTGGCGTGTTCAGCAAGATATTTTCCGACGACGGGCTGCAGTTCGTTCCTGAGAAGATCAAGAACGATCCTCGCTTCGAGAACGTGGAAGTCACGCAGCTCACCATCACCGATGGCTGGATCGCAGCCGCCCTGGGTCCCAAACGCGTTGCTGCCCCATTGCAGGCGCTGCAAACCGACAAGTCGATCGTGGGAGCATACGCCCGGCAGTAGCACATGGGCCACCCGGCTTCGTAAACGATTGCGAGTCGAGACGGCGCAGAAATTGTTGGTCAGTCTCTTTGTCCAAGCCAGTTGAACAAACTCTGCACCAGACTACTGCGATTGTTGGCAACATGCAGAGCGGCGAGAGAGGTTTCGGCCAGAATCTGGGCTCGCAGCAAGTTAGACGTCTCCTCGGCCGCGTTGACGTCGATAATCTGTCCGAGCGAGCCCGTTAGATTCTCGGTGGTGGTTTCGATTACCCGCGAGGTTGTATCGACGGTGTATGTCTCGAATGCTCCAAGGTTAGCGCGGGCTTGCAGAATTTCATCGCGGGCGGCATCCAGAATGGAAGCGGCTCTGGTCAAATCGCCATCCACAAGGTTTGCTGCTCCACCGGTGGCCAACTCGCTAAGGGCACCAACATCGTCCCCCAAGGTCGCCGTGCTGACTTGGGGAAGCTCGAGCGTTGCCCTGTTCGATGGATCGCCCGAGAGCGCGAAGGTCAATTCGGCATTGGTCCCATCCAGCAGCTTGGTATCGCCGTAGCTTGTGTAGCTTGCAATCCGGTCGACTGCCTCGAGGGCCGCATCGGTCTCTAGCTGTAAAGCCTCGCGTTCGGCAGTGCTAAGAGTCGAGTTTCCTGCCGACACGACATTCGCTCGCACGCTGCTCAGCAGGTCGCCAATCTGGGACAACCCGTTGTCTGCGATCTGAACGACCGAACTGGCCCGGGCCGTGTTTCGACTGGCTGCCTCCAACGAGGCCAGTTCGTCCCGAATGAGTTCCGAAGCGATGAGGGCCGCCGGGTTGTCACGTCCTGAATTCACACGCTGTGACGTCGCAAGTCTTAACGACGTGACGCTCAACTGTCTGAAGGCTGCTTTTACCTGATTCAGCGCAAACACGGACCCCGTGGGTCGAAGCATCGAATACCTCAGCCGTGAAAGAAGAGCAACATGAGAACACGCCCTTCGCCCCATGAGGCCGCGAATCCGAACAGATTCTTGTGACGCGGTGCATTTTCAGCGAAGGCCACGAAAAGCATACTTCTCAAGTGGCCTTAAGGCAGGCATGAACCCAAGATGCCGAATACTGCTCTGTCAGGACCCCCGCAGGTTGTAACGGAACTGCGGGTTCTAGTGGAAGCCGCTGATCGCTGTGACTTCGACCCCGCAGCCTTAGCCGGGGGTGACGATCTTGTCGAACATGCGATAGGTTTTTTCAAGCGTTGCGCCGCCCTTTTTCAAGCCTTGGCGAGCCATGGTGTTCGATTCGGCCACCCAGGAGAACTCGGCTTCTTCCAGTCCGTTCTCCAAGCTCTTGGGCACCAGGGCGTTCATCAACGACAAGCCAAGCCCCCAACGTTGATACTCGGGTACCACGTTGATGCTCAGGACGCGTACCCGTTTGATGCGGCGCTTCGCACGAATGAGCCGTAGGAAACCGGTGGGATACAGCCGACCATCGATCTTTTTGATGATTGGGTTGAAGTCGGGAAGGGCGAATATGCAGCCAACCTGCTTGCCATCGACTTCGGCGATCAGCGACAGTTCGGGAATCAGCAAATGCCTCAATGAGGCGGCCGTATGTTGCACCTCACCGGGGCTCATGGGCACGAACCCCCACATTTGCACGAAAGACAGATTGTAAAGTTCCAGGAAGCCTTCGACTTCTTTAAAAAGGTTTCCTCGATCGATCGCACGAATGGTTGCCCCAGTTCGTTCCAGGGCCATCTCCGCCATCTCGGAGTATTTCGCTTGCACCTCGGGCAGTTGATCGAGCACGCCGAGGAACGCCAGTAAGTCTTGCGATTTTTCGTATCCGTAGGTCGTGATCAGCCGCTCGTAGTACGGAGGGTTGTAGGTCATCATGAAGGTCGGCGGATGCTCGAAACCATCGACCAGCAGACCAATTTCGTAGTTGACCGACGGGTTGGCCGGACCGCGAATGTGCGTAATGTCGCGTTCGCCAAGCCAGTTGGTCACCGCGTCGAGCAATGCCGTGGCCACTTCTTGATCGTCAATCGATTCAAAGAAACCAAAAAAGCCGATCCGCTCGTTGTGCTGTTTGTTGTGAGCGTGATTCAGGATGGCGGCCACACGCCCGACCACACGTTTGCCACGACGAGCGAGAAAGGTCTCAACCTCGGCAACTTCGTGAAAGGGATGATGCTTGAAGCCTGCCAACTCGCGGACATGATTACGAAGCGGAGGAATCCAGTTCGGATCGTTGCGGTACAGCGACCATGGCAACTCGACAAACGACCAACGATCTCTCCGTGAGCGGACAGGGGTGACAACAACATCAGACATCTTCGCGGTACCCTGCGATACTCAAGTAAAACGATTTGTGACTAGCTTGCCGTGACCGTTCAGGTCGACACTGGGGTTCCATAGAAACCATCGGCAAGGCTTCGTGAGAGTCTACGACCTGATTGGAGGTTGGTGGCGCGATCAATGCGAGGTCGCTTTTTAGCTTAGCGTTAGAACCGGAGCCGCGCAACATCCGAATCACATGGTGTCACGCCGCCGCGACCTGTTTGAAAACGAGACCCCAAGCTACGAAGTCGCCTTGAGTGACACAGCCCACCAGTGGCCAGCAGGGGTTGATATCGTGCAGGCCGTTCGTTAGATGACGCCTGCATCTTTACCGGCGGTCTCGATACATTTCAGGGCTCGCTCCAGTTGGTCGAGCGTGTGATTCGCCGTGAGGCTGATTCTCAGGCGTTCGCTTCCATGAGCTACCGCGGGGAAAGGTACCGAATTGACGCAGATGTTGTCGCAATGCAGGGCTAAGGTCATGGTCCGCAGGGCACCCATGGTGCCTACGATCACCGGAATAATCGGGCTGGGTCCCTCACCCACAGTGAAGCCCATTCGCTTCAGCTCTTCGTACATGAAGCGACAGTTTTCCCACAGCCGTTCGCGAAGTTGCGGCTCGTTGTGAACCACATCCAATGCTGCACCGGCGGCGGCGGCCGTCATGGGCGGGATGCACGTCGAGAACATGGCTGCGCGGGCGAAGTAACGAATGTAGGTGATGGCCGACTCGTTGCCGCATACGAATCCGCCGCTGGCAGCAAGCGATTTGCTGAGTGTGCCAACGATCAGGTCAACATCGCCGGTTAAGCCATAGTGGGCCACCGCACCGCTACCGCTGGGACCAACCACGCCCGTGGAGTGGGCTTCGTCGACCAGCAGCATGGCACCGTGCTTCTTGGTCACTTCGATCAGTTGGTCCAAGGGGGCCATGTCGCCGTCCATGCTGTAGATGCCTTCCACGGCAACCAACGTCGTGCCCGCGTTGGTTCGGCGAGACAGTACTCGATCGAGGTGCTTGGCGTCGTTGTGGCGGAACACACGCACGTTGGCACCCGAGAGCTTGGCTCCATCGAGGATGCTGGCATGTGCCAGCCGATCGACCACGACCAGATCGTTCTTTCCGCACACCGAGGACATCACGCCGACGTTGGCTCCATAGCCGGAGGAGAAAACGCAGGCCTCGTCGACCCCCTTGAATTTGGCGAGCTTTCGCTCCAGTTCGGCGGTGACGGGGAATGTTCCAACCAGCAGCGGCGAAGATCCGGCACCGGTGCCGTAGGTCTTGGCGGCGTCCGTGGCGGCTTGGATCACCTTCGGGTGCGTGGTCAGACCCAGATAATTGTTCGAGGCCAAAATGACCATCTCCCGCGTACCTTCTTCGCGGGGGTAGTCGACCCTCGACATGGCGTCACTGGGGCCCTGTAGCTGACGACGGTAGAGGTTGTGTCCCCGTTCTTCGTACACGGCGAGGCCGGTCCTGAACAAGGTCGAGGCTTGCTGAAAGTTCAGCCCCTTTTCGCGGGCCTTGAAGATATCGACCAGCGCTACATGCTCGCCGACTTCGATGCCAAGCTCCTCTGCCCACGACGTGAATTCCGGGGGGAATTCGAGCAAGTCGTCGGAATGATTCCCCATGCCGTTACCGTTGACTGGGGCCACGCCCGAAACGCGAAGATCACTGGTCGCCACAGGATCACCTTTCATGGTTCTTGCAGAGGGCAGGTGGCCCTCAACGCCCGTCCTGGTCGCTTGGTTGATTAGGCCGCGGGTGGGTGTATGCGGTATTGCAAATAGGCGGGCTGCGAATATTGGGTCGTTAGTCTATCCTAGCTGCAAGCTAAATTCAAGAAGCCGGGGGGCTATCTTGGTCAATCCGCGGCCAGGCCGCCATTCCGCGTCAAAATATGCCGATCCTGGAAACTCTGCGGGCAGGTGCCTGTATTCGGCTCGATCCCTGGGAAAGCTTCCTTCAGAACTAGCATATCGGCTGCCAGCACTCGCGGGACCACGCTCTCCAGCGGCTTTTGGGTCATTCCGATTGTGTTGAACTCGCCCACGAAGTAAGGGCGTCGGACGTTAGCGATTGAAGTACGGTACTGACGGGGTGCCGACTCACGATGAACTTCCAACCCCGCCCCTGCAGCGCACCGCTGCCGTGGGGTAAAACGGTTACTTCCAAAAGTAGATATCCTTATCAGGGAAATTCGCCCCCGGCTCTTACAGCGAATTCTTGCTGAGCAGGATTTCACGGACCCCCGACGAAAGAGCCACCAGAAACCCGTTGCAATCCTGGGCCGCGCTACGCCGTGAAGATCAACCTATTAGGGTGGGATTTCCGGTTCGTGGTTCTTAAGAGGCGCTCGGCGGAGCAATTCACGGTAGGAATGGGAAGGTAAGCGACCGATGCCACGAGCACTAGTAACCGGAGCGAGTGGGTTCATCGGTCCCCATCTCGTCGAGCGGCTGCAACAGGCCGGTTACCAGGTGCGGTGTCTGGTGCGACGCACTTCCGTGCTCGAACGTCTGCAACCGCTGGAACCCGAGTTCGTGTACGGCGACGTCAACGACCGCGATAGTCTTGTCGCGGCCGTTGCGGACATGGACGTGGTGTTCCATTTGGCCGGCGTCACGAAAGCACTTCATTACGAAGAGTTTCACAAGGTCAATGCGGAAGGCACCGGTATGCTGGCCGAGGTCTGTGCGGGCTGCGAAAAGCCACCTACGCTGGTCGTTGTCTCTTCGCTGGCAGCCGCGGGCCCCTCACCCGAAGATGCTCCGCGTCGGGAGTCCGATCCAGCCACACCGGTTTCGAACTACGGTCGCAGCAAGCTGGCCGGAGAACTCGCCGCGGCGAAGTGGGCCAATCGCGTGCCACTTACCATCGTGCGGCCGGGCATCGTCTTTGGCGACGGTGACGCCTTGACGCTGGAAATGTTTCGCCCCATCGAGCGTTGGAATTTACATGTTTCGCCGACCCTGGCCGATTATCGGTATTCACTGATCCATGCAGAAGAGCTTGTTAGCCTGTTAATCGCGGCCGCGGAACGTGGCCAACGGGTGGAGACAGATACCAACGGGGCCCTCGAAACCACGGGGCGTTATCTCGCCGCGGACGACCTGCAACCAACCTATGTCGACTTGGGACGAATGATTGGCAAGGCACTGGGCAAAGGGCGGATCTTCGTGATTCGCGTTCCAAAACCAATTTCCCTAGTCGTCATCAGCGCGCTGGAAGTGATCGCTCGATTCAGGAAGCAGCCTTCGATCGTTAATCTGGACAAGATCCGCGAAGGCAGCGCCGGCGATTGGACCTGTTCCGGAGAGGCCGCCAAAGAGCAACTGGGCTTTCATCCTCAGTTCACCCTCGACGAACGCCTACGGCAAACCGCGGATTGGTATCGAGCCGCCGGATGGTTGTAGCCACCGGCATTATGGCCGCGAACTCCAAAACTTGACTTGGGTAAGAACGTGGAGTCAACTCGTGGAGCCGGGCCGGTGGAACAGGGTTCGCAGTGGGCGCAAAATTAGTCGGTTTCTCAACGGTTGCCGCGCAACCCGTGAGGCATGATGATGAACGGCCCCAAGCTGCGGGGCCTGGCTCTCTTGGTGGTTATTTCTCTCTCAGCGTTGCCGGTTTCGACGGCCCAAAGGAGATCTTTATCGGATGTGTGGAATTGTTGCGGTCTTCTCGCCAAGCCGGCCCGTATCCGACGAAGCGCTGCGTCGCGCCACGAAACAACTGCAACATCGAGGGCCCGACGCACAGCGCCAATGGATTGCCCCTCACAAGAAAGTTGGCCTGGGCCACGCGCGACTGAGCATCATCGATTTGCAGACCGGCGACCAACCCCTGGTGAACGAAGACGAAACGATTCACCTGGTCGCCAACGGCGAGATGTACGACTTCGAGCGCATTCGCGAAGAGTTGGAGCGGAAAGGTCACCGCTTCCGCACGCATTCCGACAGTGAGATCGCGCTACACCTGTTCGAGGAATACGGTGCCCAGTTTCTCGAACACCTGCGAGGCGAGTTCGCCATTGCGTTGTGGGACGAAGCCAACCAGATGCTGGTTGCGGCCCGCGATCGCTTTGGAATCAAGCCGCTGTACTACTCCCAGGTCGGCGACACGCTGTATCTGGCCTCCGAGGCCAAGGCCCTGTTCGCCGCGGGGGTCGAAGCCCGTTGGGACCATGAGTCGTTTCATCAAGCGGCCCACGTGTATTTCGATCAAGACCGCTCGCTGTTCGAGGGGGTTTACCAGGTACCGCCAGGGCACATGCTCATTGCGACCGAGCAGCGTGTGCAATTGGTTCCCTATTGGGACTTCGACTACCCCATGCAGGATGCGTTGCTCTCCGATAAGCACTCGCCCCAGGATCACATCGATCGCATGCGCGAGGAACTGGAAAACGCGGTACGGCTGCGGCTACGCTCCGATGTACCTGTGGGCTGTTACCTCAGCGGCGGCATCGACTCGTGTGCTTTGCTGGGGCTTGCGGCGAAGTACCACAACGGGCCCATCCAGGCGTTCACGCTATGCTTCGACGACGCCGACTACAACGAACAACACGTGGCCGAAGAGATGGCCGCAAAGGCCGGGGCAACCTTCAACCCGTTGCAAATCCGGCAAGCACAACTGGCCGACAATTTTTCAGACGCCGTATGGCACAGCGAAACACTCACTGCGAACGGGCACGGAGTGGCCAAGTATCTACTCAGCGAGCAGGTCCGAGACTTTGGCTACAAGGTTGTGTTGACTGGCGAAGGTTCCGACGAAATCCTTGGCGGCTACGCGCACTTCCGTCGTGACATGCTGCTGTACAATTCGCAACAACAAGACCCGAAGGAAGTGGAACAACTTCTGGCCGAACTGGAAGAGGCCAACAAGGTCTCCCGCGGCATTCTGCTTCCCACGGGGTCGAGCCCTCCGCTGGATAGTGTCCGCCGGAAATTGGGTTATGTGCCGTCGTGGATCGAAACCCGTTCGGCCAACAGCATTCGCTATCGGCGGCTCTTCAAACCAGAGTTCACCGAAGAGTTCGCCCACCGGGACGCCTTCCGGATTTTCTTGGACCGGATCAACGTTCGCGACCAGCTCACGGGACGCGATCCCGTCAATCAGTCGCTGTACTTGTGGTCGAAGTCGATGTTGCCCAACTACCTGCTGAATTTCCTGGGCGACCGCATGGAAATGGCGCATTCGATCGAAGGGCGAGTTCCGTTCCTCGATCACAAGGTGGTGGAAAGCGTCTGCAGCATGCCGGTCACCATGAAGATCCACGGAATGACTGAGAAGTATGTTCTCCGCGAAGCCGTACGTGATGTGCTGACCGACACCGTCTATCGACGCCAGAAGCACCCATTTTTGGCCCCGCCCGCTGGGCTCGAGCCGAAAGGCCGCCTGAACGAATTGATGCAGGATGTTCTCCGAGGGCCCGCCTTGAAAGACATGCCTTTCTACGATCAGGATGTGGTCGTGACGCTTCTGGATCGTCTCCCCGAATTGGACGACAGCAAACGATCCGGCGTATCTTACATACTGACGACCGTGCTGAGCGCGTGTGTGCTGCACGAACGCTACGGGCTGTAGTTCCCGGCGTCTGGTCAACCATATCCCTTCCCACAAGTGAAGTGCCTGCATCCATGTTCGATCTCGATCAGACTGTTCTCGAGCGCCGTTCGGTTCGCGGATTCATTCCGGATCGTCCGGTTTCAAGCGAAAGGATTCGCGAGGCGTTGGAACTCGCCCAACGGGCCCCGTCGAATTGCAACGTTCAGCCATGGCGGGTTTTCGTCGCCTCGGCCGCACGATGCGAACGGCTGAGGAACGCATTAATCGACGGCATCACCGGTGGCGAACCACCGCAACCCGAGGACGAGCAAGACACGTTTCCGCCACCCTATCGGAGGCTACAAGTCGATTGCGCTGTCGCGCTCTACAACGAGATGGGCATCGAGCGCGGCGACCACGCTGGTCGGGCAAAGGCAATGCTGCGAAACTTCGAAATGTTCGATGCCCCGCATGTGGCCATCGTTTGCATGCAGAAATCGTTCGGCGTAGGGGTGGCCCTCGATGTGGGAATGTGGGTGCAAACATTCATGCTGGCCCTATGGGCCCGGGGAGTGGCCTCGTGTGCGCAGGCGAGTCTGCGGCAGTACCCGCAAATCATTCGCCCGATTTTGAATATCCCAGACGACCTGCGAATTCTGTGTGGGGTCTCCTTCGGGTACGAAGATCCCGCGGTGCCGGCCAACCGTACCCGCCAGTCACGCGATGCACTGGAAGAAAACGTCGTATTGCTGGATGATTAGAATAGTCAGCAATTCTCCAGCCAACGTACCACCGCGGAAGCCCAGCACCTTCCCAAACACAACCCCCACGGAAAGCAACTGATATGCGCGTGAAACTGGACTACGGACGACACGGGTTGGAAGTCGAACTTCCCGACGATCGTGTGGTGCAAGCCCTGGGCTATCGTCAGACGGAGCCCCTGCCCGACGTGGATGCCGCCATCCGGCAGGTGTTGACCGAACCAACCGCTTCACCTCCGTTGTCTGAACTGGCCCGTGGTCGCCGCGACGCTTGCGTGGTGATTAGCGACTTCACCCGGCCGGTCCCCAATCAAGCGATTCTCCCCCAAGTACTCGGCACCCTTGAAGCGGCCGGCATTCCTCGAGACAAGATTCTGATCCTCAACGCGACCGGTTTGCATCGACCCAACGAAGGCGAGGAGTTGGTCGAGATGGTCGGGCAAGAGATCGTCGATCGCTACCGTATCGAGAACCATCATGGCCAGATCCTGGACGAACACGCATACCTCGGCGAAAGCCCCCGCGGGGTACCGATCTGGATCGACAAGCGTTATGTCGAGGCCGACTTGAAAATCACCACGGGGTTGATCGAGCCGCATCTCATGGCGGGGTACTCGGGTGGACGGAAACTGATCTGCCCTGGGCTGGCGGCATTGGAAACCGTACGCGTCTGGCACGGGCCAGATTTCCTGGAACACCCCAACGCCGACTGTGGGATTCTCGAAGGTAACCCCGTCCATGAAGAGAACACCTGGATCGCCAAACACACGGGCTGCGACTTCATCGTCAATGCCGTGATCGATGCCGAGAAACGCCCGCTTCATTTCGTGGCCGGCGACATGGAACAAGCGTTTCACAAGGGGGTCGATTTTGTGCGGGACATCGTTCGCGACACGGTCCAGGAACCGGTCGACATCGTCGTTACCTCTTCGGCCGGCTACCCGTTGGACGCAACCTTCTATCAGTCGGTAAAGGGGCTGGTGGGCGCTCTGCCCGTCGTGAAGCAAGGCGGCACGATCATCATGGCCGCAGGGCTAAGCGAAGGAGTGGGCAGCCCAGAATTTTGCCAGGTCTTCGAAGAGAACGCCACGCTCGAAGGGTTCGTTCAGCGCATCCTTGGCAAGGACTACTTCGTTATGGACCAGTGGCAAGTCGAGGAACTGGCCAAGGTCTGCCGCAAGGCCAGCGTAAAGGTCGTCAGCGACGGGATCGCCGCGGAACGGCTCAAAGAACTCTTCGTCGAGCCGGTCGCGACAGTGGAACAGGCCGTGGCCGATGCTCTCTCGGCGCACGGCCCTGGGGCAAAGATCGCCGTGATACCCAAGGGCCCCTACGTGCTGGCCCAAGTTGCATAGACCCACGGCTTACTTGGTTTTTTCCGGCTGGCAATAACTGAGGGCCATCAAGGCGTACCCGGTCACGAGATTAGGATCGCCTTCGAGCCAACGGGAATTCTCCTCGTTGATCCACGAGCCGTTGGACTGTTGCTGCTTGGCCAATGACTCGGCCAACTCGCGGCTCCAGTCGTGCTCATTCCCTTCGGCATCCGTCACGATGGGATTCCCCAGCGCTTCAAGGGCTTTGGCGAACGTGTGATAGTAGTAGTACAGTCCGGCTGCACCCATCCCGGGGTTGTCGTTCAAGGTGTAGTGCTTGGTGATCCAGTCGTAAGCCGCCTTCACGCGAGGATCATCCGGCCCAACGCCTGCATAGATCATGCTCTTCAGCCCGTTGTACGTCATCGAGGCATAACTGCGGAGCCCGCCGTCTGCGGTCTCGCCCGCCTGGCTGCTACCCCCTGCAGCGATGGTGTAGTAGAACCCGCCATCGTTTACTTTCGCCGCGAAGGGGGTGGTGTTGTACGGGGATTCCAGATTCTGGCATCGCGAAACGAAGACCAGCGCCTTCTGAATCGCCGGGTCGTCGGGCCCTGCTCCGGAAGCAACGAGCGCCTCGATTAGAAAACCAGTGTTCGATAAGTCGGGTCGCTTGTGTCTGCCGTATCCACCCCCACCGTAACTGACATCCGATTCATCGCTTCCTTCGTCCGAGTCCCATTGAAGACCACGTACGAAGTGATCACCACCCTTTACAATTGAGTCGTATTTCCCGTCACGGTTGGCTTCGGTGAAACAGAGCATGGCCAGGCAGGTTTCGTAGTTGCGATAGTTCCCGCCCGGGTTGTAGATGCCACCGTCTTCTTGAACGAAACCTTCCAGGTAGCTCAGCGCTTTGGAGATCATGGGATCGTCCACCGAGCGGCCATGTCGCAACAGAGCCGTGGTGACGAGCGCAGTGACTGCAGGGCTCGAGGTCCCGGAATAGGAACCGTCGGGAGCTTGCCCTGATGTCCGCAGGTAGTCGACCGCCGAATCGACCATGCTCGCATAGGCTTCTGGATCCGGCCCCGTGGCGGCTTTAGTATTGTCTGCTCGGGCCGACGAAATCGAAAGAAAGGTAATCGACGCGGCAAGCAAAAGGCCCAACAGGCGGTGAGCATGAGTCCTGAGTTTCATTCTCTGTCTCCAATGGTGCGGCGGCAGGCGCTGCCGGAATCGTAGGTCAGCGGTGGTCGATCGCGCTGCCGCCTCGATAAGCAACGCTCGACCAGGGGTAATTATTGCAGGCGCCGCGAGAATGTCAGGCCGATTATCGGGGTCCCGCCGATAAAGTGCCCGGGAACGACGCTACGAGCTACTTGAGAACCGCCAAAATGTCGCCTTCGGCCATAATGAGCAGCTCCTCGCCGTCGATCGACACTTCGTTGCCGGCGTAGCTGGAGAAGATGACACGATCGCCATCGCTGATCTGCGATTTGGCCCGGGTCCCATCCTTCAGCAGGCGCCCATCGCCCACGGAAAGCACGCGTCCTTCGCTGGGTTTTTCTTTCGCCGCGTCAGGGAGAACGATGCCGCCAGCAGTCATTTCCTCGGCTTCGATCCGTTTGACGACAATGTTTTCACCCAAGGGTACTAATCTCATCACACTTCCCGTGCTCGAAGTAGGTGGCCCGATGACTCATTCGCCCAGGCCGAAAAGTTGTGTGGCGATCACGTTTCATTCGCCACGATTCTTACACGCCACGGCGGGGGGTACAATAGTCGGCTCTAGTCGCGCAAGAGATATCACTGCCCAAGTCCCATCATCAGCAAAAAACCAAGCCAGGCGGCAAGCAACAATCCGGCCGCAAGAAACAGAATTTTTTGCCGGGGACTCGGCGGAGGAAGGCGTCGGTACTCGGGGCGTTGCCGTTTTGGCGTTCGCTGGCTGGCAGCGGCGGATTTCTTGGGAGGGCGACTGCTCTCTTGCTGCGAAGCACGGCTGGATTGCAGCACCATGGATTGCCACCGAAACCGGCCATCATACCAGGCCTGTAGTGCATCCACGGTCTTATTCCGAAAGATCAATTCGGTAGTCTTCGCACAGGGCCGTATCGAAATCGTAGACATCGTCGAAGTCGGACCGTTGATCGTGCGGGGTCTTTCGCATGCGACCGATGCGGATCAGGTTGAATACGATTTCGCCGAAGTCCCCTGTGCATTGCACACCCCAACTATTGAGTACGGCCTTGGCCATGTACCCGTACTGTTCGTGGGCATAACTTCGGATCGCCATGCACAGTTGCTGGCCGGTCACGTGAGACTGAGGCCCACCGTCTTCCGGGTCTTCTTCGTCGAACTCGATATCTTCATCAAGGGGTTCGCTTTCGGCTTCGGCCCCCAACCCCAATACAGTCTGCGCGTAGGTAAGCGCCTCGAAGACAAACAGGTACGCTTCAAAGCGATACCGCCTGTCTTCTTGAAGAAGCTGGGCCATTTCTGTACCGGGTTGAATCATCGACGATCGCCTCGAACATCGAATCTCTGAGAAGAACCGGCCATGACGGCGGAGAACATTCCTAATGAGTGGTTCATTTCCGAGCTTCGCTTCCCTTCTTCAAGACCGTCAATACTTCATTACCATCGATCAGAACCCGCCGGTGGTCTTCCATTTCCACCAGGACCTGACTGGCCAGAATCTCTTGCGCCAAGACCCGACCCTTTCCCTGTTCGGTCACAATGTTCGATCCGACCGGCGGTAATTCTTTGCGCAAACTTTCGTAAGTCGAGTATTCATACCGTAAACAGCATTTCAGTCGACCGCAACGACCCGAGATCTTCGTCGGGTCGAGCGTCGATTTCTGCACCTTGGCCATCTTCATCGACACGGGCGGCATCTCTGATAGGTGCGTGTTACAGCACACCACTTTGCCGCAATCTCCATAATCGGCGAGGAGTTTCGCCTCGTCGCGGACACCGATCTGTCGCATCTCGATCCGGGTCTGGAATTCGCTGGCCAGTTTCTTCACCAGCTCGCGGAAATCGACTCGATTTTCGGCCAGGTAATAGAAGATGATCCGCTCGCCGCCGAACAGATGTTCGACATCGACCAACTGCATTTCCAAGCCAGATTCGGCGATATGTTTCTTGCCGATCTCAAACTCGCGGCGCTGGTCGGCTCGCAGACGATTGATCTCGTTCTGGTCGTCGTGCGACGTGCTTCGCAGAATTTGCCCCTTCCCAGAACCCGAGGGCATCTGCTTCAAGGCTTCGTCGGTGGCCTCACACAATACCTCGCCAACTTCCAGCCCCCGGTCTGTTCGCGCAATCACTCGTGCGGAACGTGGAAACGTCTCTCCGCGGCTGGTTGAAAACGTACCCAACCGGCGCATGGAACCACAGCGGACAATATATCGTGGCATCGAAGCCTCGAATCCCCGGTTATTGCTGACAGCGTTCCGGGGAAGAAAAGCTGTATGAGCTACTCTAGAATTCCCATCAGTCCGCCAGTATATCGGCGAGCCCACACGCGGCAAAGTCTGGCGAGGTTCAGGTCACCAATCCCCCGTTCGTGTTACGTTACGCGCCCACCTTGAAGACGATCCGTGAGCCAATAACCATTGCCATTGTTACGACCAGGCCAGGTCGTTCTGGTGGCTTCCATGGCCCGGCCGATCCACAAGGTTTCGATGCTAGCCCCTCTCTGCTGACCCTCGCAATCGATCCGTCTGGCCGGGAACCGAATGCTAGCGGCGCGCACTAACCTCTGACCAGTTCACGATCTGGAGAATCTAAACGGAGAATTCTGCCAACGAAGGGGGGCCAAGACCGGCAAGCTCCGCCTATTGATGCCAGGAATCTGATCTTGTTTCACTCCAAGGGAAATGATACTTAGCCCCCCCAAATTCACCGCAGAACAGCAAATTTCCGAGGCAAACACATGGGATCAGCAGGCGCGTTGCTCATTGCATCACTGATGGTTACGCAGGCGAACCCCAGTTACTTGAGTTGGCAACCAAGGAGCCGACATAACACCCCGGCGTATGAACATCGACTTGCGGATCGGGAACCTGGTTATCGAAGTGCTGAATGGTATTCCGGGTACACGCTGGATCTTGATGCCTGGAATGAGAACCAGGCTACTCGCCGAGGAAGCTACGCGTCGAGCGAGTCATTCGAGATAGTTCCCGATCCAGAAGCGGTACACGGAGAAATCATCCATCGTTCTCCGATCACAACCGGACCCTATAGCTCATCCTATGACGGTCCCATCGTTGACGGACCTTATGACTCATCGTATTCCAGCTTCGGCCCTTACCCGGGCGATAGCCCCTGCTATCCGCCTGCAGCGTGCAAGCCTGAGTGTCTCTATCCTCATCGCACTGGTGTGTTCGGCGAGTATTTATTCTTGCAGGTCTCCGGCGCCGACGTGGCCTATGCCCAACCTCGCGACGGGTTGGACCCGAACACTTCGGTTCCTGTCGGGGCCGTTGGTGTTGCCGATTTAGATTACAGTTCCGGGGCCCGCATCGGAGGCTCGTACGCGTTGGATTCCTGCACGAGCATTGTGGGTACCTATACGTGGTACGAGAGCAGCACCGAGGACCAGATTACGACCGACGTGCCGAACTCGCTGTACTCGCTGATCATTTATCCCGGCACCTTCACCGCGGCTTCGAACAGCTTGCTTGCCAACGCACAGTACGACGTCGACTTTCAATTGGCCGATCTCGACTACCGCTCTCGTCTTTTCAGCACGAACAAGACCGCCTTCAATTACATCGTGGGTGCCCGATACGGAAATCTCGACCAGAAGTTCAGCTCGACCCAGCAGGCATCGCCGGGTGAGACAACGGTCCAGACAGATACCAGTTTCAACGGGTACGGTCTTCGTCTAGGTCTCGATGGCGAACGCCGATGTTGTCGTCCCGGAATCTTCCTATACGGACGCGGGGCGGCGAGCTTCCTGGTTGGTTCGTACGAGTCGACCTACGTGCAGACCAACACGTTCGCCACCGTCCAAGCACAAACCAGTTGGTCGGATGATCGCATCTCGCCGATCCTCGAGTACGAACTGGGCCTGGGTTGGCAAAGTCCCGGAGGTTTGTTCCGCCTGTCGGCCGGCTACTACATGGCTGCCTGGCTGAATGCGGTAACCACCCCCGGTTGGATCGACGCGGTTCAAACCGACAACTTCACCGATGTCAAAGACACCATCACCTTCGATGGCCTCACGGCTCGCGTAGAAATGGGATGGTAGCCGCTTCAGCGGTATCTGAAATTCACCGAAACGGGAGGGTAATCGCTTGGTTACTCTCCCGTTTTTCGTCGGAATATTCACCGCCAAACGGGGCAACTACGACGAAGATCGCCCACCGCTGGTGGCCTGGATGAAACGCTCGGCTTCGGCGACGCCCTGGGGATCGGCTTCGCGGAGTGTTGCCAACGCCGTTTCCGCTTCTTTCATCGGGCACGCCATCAGGTAGCCGACGATGGCTCGGCGGAGGGCGACCGAGGGGCGGTTATCCGTGTCGTAGAGCTTCACAACTTCCGGCAGCGCGCCCCAATCGCCCCAGCGACTGAGATCGACGACCGACGTGGCGGCCAGCGATGGACGGCTCAGTAGAAACCGCACGCTTTCAGCGAGACGCTCCGGGGGGATGTTCTGACCAAACTCATAGTAGGCCCGAAGTGCATTGGCCACGTGTCTCAAGTCGCCTTCGGCCGCATCGGGATTTTTCAGAATCTTATGCTCGATCAGCTCGAGTCCGGGAACGCCTGCCACGAGAAGGTACCCACCGATCACGCCATCGAACCCGGCCCGAAAATCGCTGGCGGGTGCGAGGATGATCTCGCGAAGAAAGGCTGCGTTGGCGTCGGCTTCTTCATGCGAACGAGGAAACCCCAGGGCGAGGGCGAAGAAGCCCTTTCGTTCTTGAGGGACGTTGAGGTCCGTAACCCAAGCCCTTAAGTCGTCGCTGGGTAACTTGTCGGCCACTTGCACGACATCGGAGAACGGCGCGTGAGCGAACTCGAGATAGGCATCTTCCGCAATGACGGGATCTCGATGTTGCAGAAAGCGAGCATAGTAGCCCAGTCGCTCTCGCGGCGAAGCTCGATTGGGAGGGGCTTGCGCGAAGTACCCCAAGCTGGTTTCATTCACGGGGGTTACAGTCCAGCGGGTGTCTTCGAGTATGTCGCCCCCGCCGGTACTGCCGAACAAGATCGTCAGGGTTCCGTTTTCGCGAGCCATGTCAGCCGGCAACGTTAGCGAATCTGCACCCGTAACAAGTTCCTCGCCCTTGAGGACATGATGAATGCGATAGTGCTGCAAGTCTTCTTGGGTATCGATCAGTTCCGCGAAGAGAACGATATCGGACGAAGCCCGTTGCTGTGCGAGCGTCGGCTTGACCGCCACGCAGAAAGGGCAGCCAATTGCGACGGGTGCCCAAGCGAGCAGGCAGAACGTAAGCAGCATCGAAGCGAGTATGCTACGGCGAGGGGAAGACGATCGCCCGATTGGAGTCAGTCTGCGATCGATCCGTCCGCCGAATTCAACGCACTGGTTTGGCATGACGAATCACTCCTGAACACCCGCGACGTTTGATCTCCCGACTACTGAACGCGAATCCCGTCGAGATGAAAGACGGAGAGGTGCTCCCCTCCCAGGCCGAGGACTTCGTTCAAGCGAAACGTCCCCTCCACGGCAACGGGGCGGACGGTGTAATCGACCGTCTTGTCGTCGACCATATCGACCGCCACGCAATCGTATAGGGCGGCCCCGGGTCCGAAGCAGCACTCCATGTTGTCGCGTACCAGAACGAACTGCTTGATGCCCGTCTGTTGAAACGGCGGGTAGATGTAACCGCGAATGCGGACCTTTTTGCCGAACAGCTTCTCGATGTCCTCGGTCAACATCTCCGGTTCGAACGGGTCGCCCGGCTCGATATCGAATTTGATTGTGTCGAAAGTAATCTCGGCCACCCCACCCGAAGATGCTGCACCCGTGGAACTGGGGCGAACCACTCTGGGTTGCGGCGGCGGAACGGTTTCGTTGGGGAGCGGAGGCCGACGAAAGGGTCGCCTCATCGGCGGAACGTCATTCGGCTCCTCGGCAGAATCTTCTGCTGATTCTCCGGGTGAACCTTCGCCGTTGGGAGCAGCTCCGTTGCCGGACTCGGAGTCCGCGGTCTTCTTCTCGCCTGCAGGCTGCCCCGCCTGGCTCGAAGCTGATTCCTCAGGTGCGGAGACTTGCTCTTCTTCTGCAACTTTCGCTGAATCTTGTTGAGCCGGTGAAGGAGTTACCGTGCTCGCATCTGCATCCGGCGACTTGCTCACTCGGCTCTCGGACCCGTCATCGCAGCCAGATACGAGCGGCAACGCCATGAGGCAGACGATGGTCGCGATAGATAGAGATCGCTGCATCATTTCAAGTAGTCTGCCTCGAGTTGGTAGAGCACGGATCCACGTTGATCGCTGGCTTCTGTCTTTTTCACATGGAACGTACCGGCCAACCGTCGCAAGTTGGTGGTATAGTCCATCGAGAGCGGCTCGACCAGATTAACTTGGATCATGTCGGTCAGCTTCGGTTCGCCACCGAAGCAACAGTCGCCATTGTCGCGACAGAGTACAAATTGTGTAATGCCGGTCTTCTGAGCGCCCGGATAGACATAGCCCTTGATGAAAACTCGTTCACCATCTAGATCCATGGCCGATTGCGGAACCAAGTCCCCTTTCTCCTGGGACTGCAGCTGCTGGTACGAAACACGAACATACCCCTCGGGCACTTCCGTGGCGTAGATGTACCCGATGCGGGCCCAACCCGTGAATAGCAGCAACAGGCAAAGTACGACGCCCGCCCTGGCGATCCCCGCGCCGGTCAGGTCTTGTGGCGAACGCGAGATTTTCCGCAGGGCCCGAATGCCGGTCAGCACGCCTACCAGCGGAATCAATCCCAGCGACAGGTCGAACAGTGCCAGGAACGAAAAGAAGCCACAGGCAAGGCTGAATACGGCCAGCGAAGAGAGGGCTCGATATTCGAACTCGGGCGATTGACTGGCGGCTGGCTCGATTTCGGCGGTGGTACTCATTGCGACCAGGACTCACTTGGGTGTGGCGTGCGGTTCGATTGGGCGGGGTATCCGGACATAACCCGTGGGGAAATCTCCGTAAACTCGAGATCAAGGTATTCTACGTTGCCGCCTCACGTCGGTTCGCGCGAAGCAACCCCCAGAATGTGGCAAACAGGATCCCACCCAAGAGGATCGGCACGCCAACAACCAACACTCTTGTACTTGCAGAAGGGCCAGTCCCGCCAGAAGTTGGCGTATTGTCAGAACCCGGAGTAACGGTCACGGCGACTTCCGTTTCTTCGTCCACTTGCGAAGCTTCCTCGGGCGCTTGTTCTTCTTGCTCGGCGGCGACCTCCACGGTCTCGTCGAATGCCTGCATCTCTCCACCTCCGGAATTGACTTCGGCAACCTCCTCGACCGTTTCCGTACTCTCTTCCGATTCGGTGGCCGCGGCCTCCTCCTCGGCGGCTAGCTTTTCGGAGAGACTGGGCTGCCCGGTATCTTCTTCCGCCATTTCGGGATCGACCTCACTTTCCCCCGAATCCGAGTCATCGGCGGGCTCTACTCCGGCGACCGGGAAAAAGTGGCTGGCTCGCTTCACGGCGTCGGGGTCAATCTCGGCCAACTCTGCGATATACGCCTCAGCCTGCGGGTCGGGACAGGCTCGCAGGAAGTTGATCACCGGAACTCGAACCCACGAGGACGTTTCGTCGGCGTTCTTGAACAACTCGACCAGCCGATCCATCACCGACCAGTCTTCCCAACGAGCCAAATCCGGAATCACAAGGTCGGCTAACTCGGGGCGGTCAAGCATATGCCGCAACGCGGCGACCAGTCGTTCTTGAGGAATCGTGTCCCCTTCTTGACCATGAAAGCGAATCGCCATGATGGCCGAATAGGTGTCGGTGTATTCGGCATCCGGATTCTTCAGGAAGTTCTCTTCAATCAGGGGCATACCTTCGGGCCCCTTCAATGTGAGATAGCAAGCGATCAATGCATCGAGCGCCGAACGCGCTTCCCGATCTTCCGAAGTGACTAGCTCTTCCAAGAACGGCACATCGTCCTCGGTGCCGCACACGCCCAACATGGTGAGATACAGCCGTCGATGGGTTGTGGTGACATTGGGGTCGCTAATCCAACTCAGCAGTTGGTCATGAGGCATTCGCTCTTTGAGTTGCTTGAGTTCGATGTAGGGGGCTTTGGCAAATTCGTCATAGGCGTCGCGAGCCAGCAGGTCTTCATCATCTTCGAAGTATTCTTGAAAGAACGCCAAACGGTCGGCCCCGTTCTCCGGCAAGTCGGGCAGCTTGAGCATGTAATCTTCGGTGCGCTCGTTCAGCGCGATGGGAGTGGACCATGCCAGATCGGGCTGAGCCGTACCCATCAGTAGGAAGTGTGTCTCTGCGGGGTCTTCGCCGAAGTAGAAGGCCTTGAACTTCTTCTCTTCGCCAAGGGTGTCCTCGCCCTTGAGCACGTGAACGATCTCGAAGCCCGACATCGACGCGTCGGTCGTAGCGGTTGCGCTCTGGTCATCCTGTTTCGGCCGTTCGACAACCTTGGCGATGACCACGACGTCGGAAGCGCCCATCTCTTCGCTGAACGTCAGAGAGACCGCACTACAGAACGGGCAAGCCAGTAATGCCGGAGTTGACACGACCGCGACTAGGGCGAGCAATGCGACGGAAAGCACCAACGCGAAATGACGACGAAGAATCGCACGATCGGAGATCATCACAGAGACTCCTGCCTTTGGCACGAATAAGTTGGGCAGCTTCCCAATTACTAGGGAGCCGCGCTTAGCGTCTTGGCCACATCCGTGCGGTACGCTGCCATCGCAGGCAAAAATCCTACCACGGCGGCCAGAAGGATCAGCCCTGGCACCAAGTACACCTCCATTATATCAAATGCGAAGGCACCTACCGAGATGCCCGCATACGAGACGACCAACGGGCTGGCCAACGCCACCAGCCCATGCCCCAGGGCCAGACCGGCGAGCCCGCCGAGCAGCGATAGCAGGATCGACTCAAGTAGGACGATCGTCAATATCGTGCGGCGTTGCGCCCCCAGGGCCCGCATCACGGCGATTTCTCGTCGACGTTCGCTCATGGTGTTATAGATGGCCACCATCATGCCAATGCCGGCTTCGATGACCACAAGAATGGCCAACATCAGGATCAGCCACCGCACCGGTCCCACGAGCCCCGTGAAGAGTTTTGTGATCTCTCCTATGGGCAGCACGATCTGGGCCACTTGCCCCTCGTTCACCAGGGTTGGTAGTTGCATTCCCCGCACGGGATCGGTTCGCAACAGGATGGCCGTCACTTCCCGCTGATCCTCGGGCAACGGCTCTTGATGGTGGTGATGTCCGTGATCGTGGTCATGGTCGTCGTGCGCGTGATCTTCGTGGCCATGATCGTCATGACTGTGATCGCCGTGCTCTTCGCGGGTATGATCGTGGCCTTCCTCGTCATGATCATGCTCGGCATGTTCTTCCGCATGGTCGGTGTGATCTTCTTCGTCATGGTCGTGCCCGGCGTGTTCATCCTCGTGTTCACCGGCTGCGTGGTCGTGATCGTCACCATGCTCATGGTCATCGCTGGCATGCTCGTCTTCGTGCGAGTCGCCGCGCACTTCCTTGGCGTGTCCCTCGAGCAACAGGAACCCTTCGATGTTGACGAACAGGGCCCGATCGTTGGGGGTTCCGGTGGGTGCCAGAATGCCCACGACCTTGAAGGCATCGTGCTTGTGACCTTGTTCTTCTTCGGTGGTCACGCCATGCGTGGGCTCGAATTCGTCGCCCACCTTGAGCCCCGTCTTCCGGGCCACCATGTGTCCGATAACGGCTTCGAAGAAATGTTCGCTTTCGAAGTTTCTCCCGGAGGAGAATTCGTAAGGCTGGCCGGGAGCGTATTCAATGTCTTCGAATAGCTGCGGCGTGGTTCCCACCACACGGTAGCCCTTGTAGTTGTCGCCCATGCAACAGGGGATCGCCACTTCCACGACACTACTGTACTTCCCGTCGGTGAATTCCTTGTAGAACGACCAGGGAAGATTCTCGATGGGCTGACTGAGGTGAAACACCGTGTTCAGCACAAGCTGCAATTTGCCGCCCTTGGCACCGACAATCATGTTGTAACCGTTGGCCGATCGCTCGAAAGTGTTTTCGACCACCGAATAAATCACCAGTACGGCCACCACCAGTGCCACGCCCAGGGCGATTGAGAGCCCGGTGAGCAGCGACGATAAGCGGCGCTGTTCCAAGCTTCGCCAAGCAATCTTCAGCAAGCTCATGTCGCGTTCACCACCTGGTTGAGTTCTTCGAGGTTTTCGATTCGTTCGAATTGATTGGCGACTTCCGGAGTGTGCGTTACCATCAGCAGAGCCACGTTCTCTTCGCGACATGTTTCACGCAGCAGGTCGACAACCTGCTGCTGATGTCCCGTATCGACGTTGGCCGTGGGTTCGTCGGCCAAGAGAAGCTGAGGACGATTGGCCAAAGCGCGAGCCACCGCGACACGTTGTTGTTCGCCCACGGAAAGTGTCGACGGCTTGTGCTTCAGCCGATGCCCAAGCCCTACGCGTTCCAACAATGCCTGCGAACGATCGCGTTCCACACGGCGACCGGTAAATGCCATGGCCAGTTCCACGTTCTCCAGGGCCGTGAACCCGTCCAACAGATTGAACGTTTGAAAAACATAGCCAATCTTGGCAGCCCGATAGTTATCACGGGCAGCCTCACTCAGCGCAGAGATGTTCGTCCCGTCGACTTCCACCTTGCCGCGATCGGGCAGGCTGATCCCAGCGATGATGTGTAGCAGCGTGGTCTTACCGCATCCGCTTCGTCCTCGAAGCACCACTTCCTCGCCGGCAGACACGCGAAACTCTGGGATATCCAGAATCGGCAGTCGTGTACCGTCGGCATTGACGAACGACTTTTGAATCTCGGAGAGCAACAACATCGTGGAGTTGCAACCTCTTGCTTCGATGTTCCGGGGAGGGTCGGTCGACGTACGCACCATGGGCATCTGGTCCCCAACCCAGATGACTGAAGATAACCATTAGGCCATTAATGGCTCAATGCCTCAAGATGACTGGGAAGGAGCACCAATTCTGTACGGTGGTGCCAGGGGAATGGATCGCCCTGTATTGGGACCCCACGAGCAGCTATCGTTGCCGCATGACCCGACGCATCTGTCGCTCGCTGTCGGCCTTCTTGAGTGCTTCTCGTTTGTCATAGGTCTTGCGACCCCGACCGATACCCATCAGGACCTTGCCGCGACCATTCTTGAAATACATCTTCAGCGGCACCAGCGTCAGGCCTTTTTCGAGCGCCAGATTGGCGAACTTCTGAATCTCACGCTTATGGAGCAGCAGCTTGCGAGGTCGACGCGGATCGTGGTTAAAGCGGTTGGCCTCGGTGTATTCTGCGATATCGCAGCCCATCAGAAAGACTTCGCCGCCCTTCACCCGTCCGTAGGCTTCGTCGAGCGAGACCTTCCCGTTGCGCAGGCTCTTTACTTCGCTACCAACAAGCTGCAAACCGCATTCCAAAGTATCGAGTATCTCGTAGTTGTGCCGCGCACGCCGGTTCTGCGCAACGACCTTGTCGGCCGCGCCAGGCTGCTTGGCGGCAGCGGATTCCTTGGACTTGTTTTTTTTCGACTTGCTCGTGGGAGGGCTCCCCGTGGGGTGATACGTATTTGTCGCCGTCGAGCCGACTGGTAAAGTTAATCTATCCAGCGGTCGCCCAAGGGGAAAGCGATGTCGAGGGATTTGAATAACGCCGCCAGCAACGGCAATTGCCAGCGAATCCCATGGATTTGTATCCCCGGGCAAGACTGTTCCAAGCAAACCCGAACAATGTGCCGAGGAATTCGCAGCTTTGTTAGCCCCGGTCGTCCATTCCGATCAGACACGACCTTCGGTCGAAGCCTACCTGCTGGGCCGGCTCGATTTCGACCAGTGTCTGGCGCTGCAGCAGCGGCTGGTGTACGAAAGTACCGGACGCTGTGACGGACGTATCGATCTGATCATCTGCGAGCATCCCACCACGCTCACCATCGGTCGCCAGGGTTCACGTTGGGATATTCCCTGGAGTGCCGCCGAACTGAAGCGACGCAAACTCGACATTCGCTGGGTCAATCGAGGGGGTGGCTGCGTGGCTCATGTGCCTGGACAGTTGGCCGTGTACCCGATTGTGCCGCTTAGCTGGCATGGATTTACCGTCGGCGAGTATCTAACTCGCCTGCAGACGGGTGTTCGAGCAACCCTGGAAGAACTACGATTCCATGGATTGACCACCCGCGGACTGGATGGAATCTGGGGCCGCGGCGGGCAACTCGTGAGCATGGGCGTGGCCGTAAAGAGCTGGACCACCTACCACGGTGCGTTCATCAACGTGGCCCCCTATCTCAAACCTTGGCGCAATTTGAAGACCGATCCGAAAGGCCGCACGGCGATGAGTTCGCTGGTTGCAGAACGACCGAAGCATGCGGTTAAGATCACATCCGTTCGCACGGCACTCATTCGCCAATTGGCCGAGGCCTTTGGTTGCGAGCGATATCACCTATACACAGGTCACCCGCTGTTGCGGTCATTGCCCGTCGAACGAAAGATAACCACCGCGGATGTTGGATAGCCTGCCGATCATCGACCCACCGATCGAGCCACCTGCCTCGCACGAGCGCTTGCCGGCATGGCTGCGTCGCAATGTGCCGAAGGGAAACAAGAATCACTACACGGCCCGACTGCTCGACGAGTTGCGGTTGGAAACCGTTTGCGACAATGCCCGCTGCCCCAACCGCATGGAGTGTTATTCGCAAAACACCGCCACGTTCATGATTCTGGGCAACGTATGCACGCGACCCTGTGGGTTCTGTGCGGTCGACCACGGCAAGACACAACGCGTAGAAGAGGATGAGCCACAACGCCTGGCAGAAGCCAGCCGCCGCCTGGGACTGGAACACGTGGTGATCACGTCCGTCACCCGCGATGATCTGCCCGACGGGGGAGCCGATCACTTCTATCGTTGCGTGCTCGAAGTTCGCAAGACAACGGGCGCAGCCGTCGAAGTGTTAACCCCCGATTTCGGTTACGATTTCGCCGCACTGGACCGCGTGCTCGAATCGGCGCCCGAGGTCTTCAATCACAACGTCGAGACGATACCCCGACTGTATCGCGAAGTTCGAGGACGCAAATCGAAGTATGCCAAGACGCTTGAATTGCTGAAGTACGTTAAACAGCACGGCAAGAACATTCTGACCAAAAGCGGCCTGATGCTCGGGCTGGGCGAAACCCGAGACGAACTGTTGGAAGTGCTCAGCGATCTCCGCGAAATCGATTGCGACTTGCTCACGCTGGGGCAATATCTACGCCCTTCAGCCGAGTACCTGCCGGTGCAGCGCTACGTTCCGCCGGAAGAGTTCGAAGAGTTGGGCACGCTCGCGCGAAGCATGGGCTTTCGAGAAGTCGCCAGCGGACCATTTGTTCGCTCCAGCTATCACGCACGTGACATGGCCACGGCGGGTACGTAACACATCATGTCGAGCAACCCCTCGGGCGAACGCATCGAACTGAGATTGCCCGAGCTGGGATTAGGCGACGAGCAAATCACGGCCAGCATGTGGCTCGTCGAAGCCGGGCACTCGGTGACCGTGGGAGACCGGATTCTCGAAGTCCACTCGGGCAGCGTCACGGTCGATTTGCCCGCGCCGGCCACTGGACAGTTGATTGAAACCACGGTTGAAGTCGACGAATCTCTGCAAGTCGGCCAGCTACTTGGTGTGATTCTGTCGGAAGTTGTGTCAGAATGAATGAGGGCATGGCTATTCTCCATGCCACGCCACACGTCGTTTGCAAGCATCCGCGACTCTCCGACATGGGGCAGCACTGCGATGATCCGCACAATAGGTACCCGCACGACGCGATGGTTGTCCGGCCTCTTCGTGGCCTTGTCCTTTGTTCCAGCCATTCAAGTTGAAGCTCAAAGGCCGACAATCCTGGGGTACGTCGAGGCGCAGGGAACCATCAAGACCGTCCGCCCCGGCGAGGTCGTGGTGACGGACACCAAAGGAAAAGACCGGAAGTTCGCCATTCAAAAAAATGACCAAGGTATCCAACTGGGCGGGGCAGCGGCCTTGGTCGACTTTCCCGCGACCGTGAGCGTCGGCGGAACGCTCGACAAGAAGGCACTGGTATCCGGCACCTCCGTGCGATTCACCGCGCTATTGAATCGCCTGGGTCGAACCGACGGCGATGTCGATCAATTGGTGATGTTCGCCGAGAAGCAATATCCCCCAGGAATCAAGGTCACTTCGCCCCCAGAAAAAGCGGGTGATTTTGGCACCTGCCAAATCACCGGCAAGGTCGTTTCGGTACGAAGAGGCCGATTGACCGTTGGCATTCCCGAAAACGATTACGTGAGAAAGGAACGTTTGGTCTTTAAGCTGGCCGACGATGTGGCCATTTCGCTGGAGAGCAATGACTACCTTCGGGCAAAGCCGGGCGACGAAGTCGTCGCGCTGCGGGCCGCGAGCATCTCCACGGGAGACGTCGTCATCGACCGGCTCACTGTCAAGATCGCCGAAGGCGAAGAGCGTTCAGAAGCCGCGGTGGCCGGTGAGAACCTCGGCCGGTTCGCCAAGTACTCCGATGAGCCGGGGCAGCCGCGAGAACTTCGTTCGGCAAATTTCTATTTGCACACGGATATCTCGGAACGCAGTGCCTACATTCTACTCGACAAGCTCGAGACGATGATATCGCTGGTCAGCCAATACTATGGGCGGCGACCAAAGGGAATAATCCCCTGCTATGTGGTCCGGGACATGAGTCTGTGGCCGGAGGATACGTTCGAGGAAGACGCAGCAATAAAGATTGCTGAGCCGGCCGGGGTTACGATTTCTCGGCGATTAAAAAACGAGGTGAGTTCGATTGTCTATTCGTGCGACGATCATGGAGTGGCCCAGCACGAGGCCGTACATGCATACTGCAATCAAACCTTCGGTAGTACGGGCCCCACTTGGTACTCCGAAGGGATGGCTGAATTGGGTAACTATTGGAAGCAAGGACAGTTGGCCGTCGATGTCGACCCGGCCGCGATCTTGCACCTGAGAAACACCCCGCCGAAACACTTGCTCGACATCGTGGCCGCGAATCAGATCACAGGCGACTCGTGGCAGGCCTATCAGTGGCGATGGGCGCTATGCCATTTGCTGGCCTTCAACCCGAACTACTCCGACCGCTTCAAAGGCCTGGGGTTGGCACTGATGGCCGAGAAACCGGGTGTTTCCTTCGAAAGTGTCTATGGACCGGTCGCCAGAGAAATCTCCTTTGAATACGACCAGTTCATTCAACATGTAGATAATGGATATCGCACCGACTTGTGTGCCTGGCAGTGGGACCGAACGTTCAAGCCGGTCACAGGCAAACGGCATGTCACGGCCAAGGTGAACGCACAGCGAGGGTGGCAGGCCAGCAGCCTACGGGTGAGTGCCAATGAAATATATGAGTACGCCGCCAAGGGCAACTGGAAGCTCTCCGACACCACCGAAGTCGACGCCGACGGCGATGGCGACGGACTCGGAAAACTCATGGGCGTCGTCATGCAAGACTTCAAATTGAGCGTGCCGTTTAGGCTCGGTACGCGAGGTAAGTTCAAAGCGCCGCAAGACGGCGATCTCTATCTCCGCTGCGGCGATAAATGGAATCGCATCGCGGACAATGATGGGACCATTGCCGTTCATCTTCGACGGGCGCAATAAACTCGGCTGGGCCTCGCCACCGAGACAAAGACCAAGCCGTGGTGTAAACCATCACCATCTGATCGTACATCTTGCGGAACAGCCTCCCTCACCTGGACCGCCTCGCCCGGGAGATTTGTTCTGGACCGGGATAGGGCCGACCACGCAAAATGGCCGCTATGCCTAGAATTCCTGCGAAGAGACCGAAAGACACGAGGACCGAGGAGGCATGTGATGTCGGAAATCGACAAGGTCGAGGTCGCTCTAGCGTCTGGTCTCTGCTAATCGTGTGCGTGACGCTGGCGGTGTTCTCTCCGGCCATCGGTCATGGGTTGCTGAACTGGGACGACGAACTGAACGTTTCGGCCAATCCCAGGCTGCGCCCTCTCTCGCTGGAGAACCTGGCATGGTTCTGGCAAGGATGGCGAACCCCCTACGGTGGGCTATACGTTCCCGCCACTTACAACCTGTTCGCCCTGGAGGCCCACTTCGCCGATCGACCGGCAACGGCAGAGGATCCCGATGGTCTCGATCCGCGAGTTTTTCATGCCACCGGCATCGCGCTACATGCCGTTTGCGTCTGGCTCGTCTTCGTGTTGTTGTTGCGAATCTTGAATAACGACCTCGCAGCCGCGGCCGGAGCATTGTTCTTCGCGCTGCACCCGCTTCACGTTGAACCCGTGGCTTGGGTTACCGGGACGAAGGATCTGTTATCCGCTGCCTTCGTGTTGTCGGCCGTTCTGCTGTATTTGCAAGCCAACGAAGCGGGACCCGGCTCGGCTCACCATCGCCGCACGGATCGCACCATGGTCTATATCTTAGCGGCAAGCGTAGCATACTTCCTGGCCATGTTCGCCAAACCATCGGCGGTGGTCACGCCACTGCTGCTGTTGGTGATTGACTCACTCGTCCAAAGAAAACTGCGGCGGCAAACGATCGGTGTGTTCGTCGGCTGGTCACTGATTGCCGTAGGGGTAGCGCTTGTGAACCGTTCTGCACAAGTCGATGCGCCGCTGGATTACATCCCCACGCTATTCGAACGAGTGCTGGTGGCCGCCGACGCGGTGACCTTCTATCTGTACAAACTCATCGTTCCCTGGGGGCTATGCGCGGACTACACCCGAACTCCGCTGTACGTGGTTCAATCGTCGTGGGTGTGGTTTGCCTGGCTGGTTCCTGCAGCGGTGACGATATTAAGTTTGTGGACCGTGCATCGACGTACCACGTTCGCCGCGTGGCTGCTGTTTCTGATTCCGCTGTCGGTGGTTCTAGGGCTGGTTCCTTTCGCGTTTCAGCGGTACTCGACCGTCGCCGACCGTTATGCGTACCTCGCTCTGCTGGGGCCCGCGCTCCTGTTGGCGTACGTTCTCGATCAATACCGCACGAACGTGGTTCGCGGCGCAGTGGCTGGGATCCTGATTGCGTTGGCGGGGATCAGCATCGCGCAGCTTCCGCACTGGCAGAATGACGGGACGCTGTGGCAGCACACCGTTGAAATCAGCCCCCGCAGTGCGCTGGCCCGAAACAATCTCGGCTATTTCCTGGAATCTCGGGGCCAAGGCAAAGCAGCCAGGCAGCAGTACCTCGAAGCGTTGAAGCTCGACGAAACATACCCCGAGGCGAGGACGAATCTCGGCAATACATACTATCGCGAAGGGAACATCCCCGCGGCCATGGAAGAATACCGCAGGGTTCTGGAATTCGCACCCGGCGACGCTGAGGCGAACTTCAATTTGGCCAATGGCGTAAGGCTCCAAGGACAACTGGAACTCGCCGCCGAGCATTACGCACGGGCACTGGAAACACGGCCGAATTACTTGAAGGCCCAACTGAGTTTGGCCAGCGTGTTGCTCGAACTAGGGCAACTGCCGCAGGCAGCAACGGCCTTCCGGCGGGCTGTCAATCTGGCCCCACGGTTCGCTCCCGCTCACGTCGCGTTGGGCAAAGTTCTCGAAAAGATGGGCGAAACGGAAGAGGCCACCATACACTATCGTCGGGCGCTGGAAATCGATCCGCAACAGCAAGTCGCGTCCGACGGTCTGAAGCGCATGAACCGTCAGAAAAACTAGTTGCTTTGTATGGTGAGTGTTTTATGAACAGGAAGAACATCATCCGCTTTGGTATATTCGCGATTGGTCTCTGCGCGTTCTGCATCCTTCCAAACGAAAACTTTGCTGACGAGATTCCTGCCCCCCTGCGTCTGCATTGGGACAAAGAATTTCTTAAGGTTTCTGGCGAAGACGTACCTGGCGGCAATATAGAAATCTGGTACATCGAGGCATATTGTCGTAACGGTTCCACCGATCGCGACTGGTACCAGACCGTCATCCCCCACCATACAGAACTGATATCGGCCGATGAGAACGGACAAAGAATCGAATTGCTCTCGCGTCTCGAAGATGGCGTAACGGTGAAGCACGTCATCACTGCCGGTTCCGACACCGTCAACTTCCAGTTAACAGCACATAATCCCGCCAAGAAAACCTCGGCTGTGCATTGGGGCCAACCATGCATTCGTGTGGACAAGTTTACTGGCCGTGAACAGCAAGATTACTTGGAGAAGTGCTTTGTCTTCATCGACGGCAATCTGACAAGAATGCCCTGCGAACCGTGGGCGACCCAGGCCCGATACACACCCGGGCAGGTATGGTGTCCGCGGCATGTTCATCGCAACGATGTGAATCCCCGCCCGCTGAGCAAGCTAGTTCCCAGCAATGGGATTATCGGCTGTTTCAGTGGCGACGGAGAAAAAGTGCTGGCAACCGCATGGGAACCTTACCAAGAGCTATTCCAGGGAGTAATTGTCTGCTTACATTCCGACTTTCGCATCGGCGGCTTGTTGCCCGGCGAAACCAAGACGGCGCGGGGGAAACTGTACCTGGTAGATGCCGATCTACCCGCCCTGCTGAGGAGGTATCAGCGCGACTTCCCCGAGCATGGCGACAATTAGCGGAAAACTACCTGCAACACCTCGACGATCTACCTTCCGCAGTTGGGCAATTTGCAGTAGCTTTACGGGCGATTTAGCTGTATTGAAGACAGTGTAAGCTGCCAGCGCAAGCAACTGATTGCGGCTTTCAAGAGGAAAGGCCACGTCGATCCGTGGCTTGGCGACACCCTCTCTTCCTGCACTCTCAACGGTGAAAATGCTCTCGTGATGACCAACGCGACTGAGAACTCAACAGACATAGACCAGGACTTAAAGTCGATTACTGTTGTCGGCGGGTGCGGGCACGTGGGGCTACCGCTTGGGATCGCGTTTGCCCAAGCCGGCGCTGATGTGACTTTACTCGATTTGCATCCCGGCAGGGTTGCAGAGGTTGCCGCCGGAAAGATGCCGTTTCTGGAACGAGGATCGGACGAGGCGATTGGTCCCGTGTTGGAAAGCGGCAAGCTGAAGGCCACCACCTCGAACGATTCGATTTCCGAAGTCGACGTGGTGATCGTGACCATTGGAACGCCGGTGGATGAATTCCTGGACCCCGGCGTGGGTACGTTCGACAGTTCGTTGACGTCTGTTCTCGATAGGATGCGAGCCGGGCAAATGCTCGTGCTCCGTAGTACGGTCTTCCCGGGGATCACCTCGCGGCTTGCTGAACAGATCCAACGGCGAGGACTGGAAATCGATCTGGCGTACTGTCCCGAGAGAATCGCACAGGGGTATGCGTTAGACGAATTGTGCAAGCTGCCCCAAATCGTCGGGGGCACCAGCCCAGATGCCACCGAGCGAGCATCTCGGCTATTCCAGATGTTGGGTGCCCGCACGATGGAGCTAACCCCAACTGAGGCTGAGTTGGCCAAGCTGTTTTCTAACGCCTATCGATACATCAACTTCGCAATCTCAAATCAGTTCTACATGATCGCCGAGAGATTCGACGCCGATTTCAATCGCATTCACAAGGTGGTCACGGCCGAGTATCCGCGACTGGCGGGTTTTGCCACCGCGGGCTTCGCCGGGGGACCATGCCTGTTGAAAGACACCATGCAGTTGGCCGCGTTCAACCACAATAGTTTCGCGTTGGGGCAGGCCGCGATGATGGTCAACGAGGGTCTCCCCAGCACCTTGGTGCAGGCCGTGAAGCAAAAAGAAGGGCTCGAGGGCAAGACCGTCGCGATTCTGGGGATGGCATTCAAGGGCAACTCGGATGATCCCCGCGCCTCGCTCTCGTACAAGCTTCGCAAGGTGTTGACGCTTGAATGCCCGAAGGTGTTGTGCAGCGACCCCTACATTCAAGATGAGAGTTTTGTGCCGTTGGAACAATGTCTCGAAGAAGCGGACATTCTGTTCATCGGCTGTTGCCACGATGAGTACAAGAACTTGAAAACCAACAAACCGATTGTCGACGTATTTAACTTTGCAAGGGAGTCATGCGGATGAAAGTCCTGGTGACCGGATCGGCTGGCTTCATTGGCGGATACCTCGTCCGTGAGCTGCTCAACGCCGGATATGAAGTAGTGGGGATCGACAACTTCTCGAAGTATGGCGAGCTAAGCCAAGCCAGCGAATCGGACTCTGGTTACCGACTGGTGACCGGCGATGCCAAAGATGTCGCTTTGATGAAGGAGCTGCTGGCCGACTGCGATCATCTCGTCGCGGGTGCCGCGCGGATCGGAGGCATTTCGTACTTCCACGAGTACGCTTACGATCTGCTGGCCGAAAACGAACGAATCACGGCCGCCACATTCGACGCAGCGTTGTGGGCCCATCGCGAAGCGAAGCTGCAAAAGATCACGATCGTCTCTTCGTCGATGGTCTACGAGAACGCCACCGAGTTCCCGACCGTCGAAGGAACGCAACGGACCTGTCCGCCGCCGGCCTCGACCTATGGTTTCCAAAAGTTGGCCGTCGAGTATTTCGCGCAAGGCGCCCACGAACAGTTCGGGTTGCCATTCACCATCGCCCGACCGTTCAACTGCGTGGGTATCGGTGAACGTAGAGCCGTGGGCGATGTTGAGTTACTCTCCGGGAATGTGAAGCTCGCCATGAGCCACGTGGTGCCGGATTTGGTGCAGAAAGTTCTCAAGGGCCAAGACCCCCTACATATCCTGGGTGAGGGTCGCCAGGTGCGGTGTTACACGTACGGCGGCGATCTCGCCAAGGGAATTCGCGCCTGCATCGAACACCCGGCCGCCTTGAACGAAGACTTCAACCTCTCGATCGCCACCGCAACCAATGTGCTCGAGCTGGCCGAACTGGTGTGGCGAAAGGTGCATGGCGACGCCAAGCCCTTCAACTATGTGTCCGACGACCCGTTCCCGTATGACGTTCAGCATCGTGTCCCCTCGGTCGAGAAAGCGGCAAACCTGATGGGCTTTCGAGCCGAGACGGAACTCAGCGAAGTGCTCGACGAAGTGATCCCCTGGATCGAGCAGCAGATCGAATTGGGGACGATCTAATGTCCGAGAAGACCGCGATGGCAAATCCTTCGACACAGCGGCCGCAACGAATCCCGGGCGGCAAGTTATCGCTCATCATCCCAGTCTATAACGAGGCCGAGAATGTCGAAGCACTGATCGCCGAAGTCGAAAAGCACATTCCGGAGCCGTTTGTCGCGAATATCGTCTACGACTTCGAAGAAGACACCACGGTTCCCGTCGTCAAACGGTTGGCCGAGTCGCGGCTCTGGCTGAAGCTGGTAAAAAATGACTTGGGTCGCGGGGTAGTCTATGCACTTCGGGCCGGGTTCGAAGCGGTCGGCTCGGGGCCAGCACTGGTCGTTATGGCAGACCTGTCCGACGACTTGAGCATCGTCCCCCGCATGTTGGAGTTGTACGACGAAGGGTATCGAGTGGTATGTCCCAGCCGTTACGTACGGGGCGGCAAGCAAATCGGCGGACCTTTGCTCAAGCGAACCATGAGCCGAGTGGCGGGACTCACCCTTTACTGGTTTGCCGGTCTTCCGACGCATGACGCCACGAACAATTTCCGCCTGTACGACGCCGGCCTGGTCAATGAACTCGGCATCGAAAGCAGCGGCGGCTTCGAGCTAGCCTTGGAACTCACCGCCAAAGCGCATCGCCAGGGAGTTCGGATTGCCGAGGTGCCCTGCACCTGGCGCGATCGCACGGCCGGAGAGTCGCGATTCAAACTCTGGCAGTGGTTACCTAAGTACCTGAAGTGGTACTTCTATGCGTTGGGTACCATCTTTCTTGGCAAGAAAAGCAAGCCTACCCGGTAGCAAACCACCGGTCTGGGCGTGTCCTTCCAGGTTGGGTACAGTGGCGCTCGCGATGTCTTCTGAGTAACGCAACGCTTGCCTGATGGCAACGATAGCGTGTTTCGATTTCTGCAAACAGGAATTCTCCAAGTGGCAGGGATGCCGGGATGAGCAGGCACACGAATCGACTCGACGCAATTGATTCGCCCGAGTTGCCGACCAAAGCCGTGGATGCCGACCAGCGAACCACCGCGCACTGGCGAGATATTGCCCCAGCATTGGTCCCTTCGCACACGACCAGTGAAGGTTCGAGCAAAGATGCGCTTCGTCGACGTCAGGCCATCATTGGCTTCACCGTAGCCACTGCCCTATTCACCGGCTACTTCCTGGTTCGAGTCGCGAGACAGACCATGAGAGTGCTGGAAGGCGACTGGAGCGTTTACTACCGCGCGGGCCAGGCATTGCTGCATGGCTACTCGCCTTACTCCATGGATTTTGGCCCGTATTTGACGTTCAAGAACGCACCCATCGTGGCGATGGCGATCACCCCCATGGCGCTGCTGCCACCTGTTGTCGCTCGGTGCCTGTGGTGTCTCTTCGATGTCGCCCTGGTGGGGCTGATTGTCTACCTAAGCATTCGCATCGCGGTGGGAGAGGATCGCATTCGCGAGAGAATCTGGTGGCTCGCCTTGGGAGCCGTCGGGTTAACGCTGCGGTACATCATGAACCAGATTCACGCCGGATCGACCGCCACGCTCTGGGTGGCACTCATCTTGGGTGCGTTTTACCTCATGCAAAGACGACGCATGCTCGCGGGGGGCAGTGTGCTGGCTGCGGCGGTGGCCTGGAAGCTGGTGCCCGTGTGCTTCGTTCCGTACATATTGTTTCAAAAACGCCCTTGGCGGGCATTCGCCGGGTTGGGGATTGCTGCGGGCGTCATGTTCCTGGCGCCGGCGGCGTCACTCGGATGGAGCGAGAACTTCAACGTACATGCCCAATGGCCGCAACATCTCAACTCTAGTGAAACACCGCACCAGATTTGGCGGGTGCAAAACCAATCAGTCTACGCGCAGCTCTCGCGACTGCTGGCGCCTTCGGAACACGGTTGTCAGCTTGCCACGTTGCCCCGTAACGAAATCCGCGTGTTGTGGTTGGCGCTAAGCTGCGCGACGGCTGCGGTCTTGTACGCGGGAATTTGGATCGCGGAAAGAAAAAAAACTGCGGCTATCCATCCAGGGATTTACCTGGCTTTGTTGCTCATCTTCATGACAATCTTCAATCCGTTGGCCTGGCGATACAATTTCGTGGCAATGCTTTTCCCGTACTTCCTGATACTGTACGGCATTGCCGAAGGCGGTCCTTATCGCCGCTTGCGGATCGGTCTCTTGATCGCGGGTTGGGTCTTGAGTTCGTTACCCAGCAGCGGCCCCTGGCCGATTGAGCCGCTGCATGCGGCGGGCGATCGACTGTGGGGTACCGTTCTCCTGGCAATGGCCGTGTTGCTGACCATCCCGGCAGTCAGTCGATCGCGTTCGTCGGTTCACTCAGAGAGCGACAGCAACTCTTGGGACACGGCGACATCGACCCCTTCGGCGGGAATGGGTAGCCCCAAGCTCCACAGCGTGGCTTGAGTCACGAAGCGGCGGTAAGACTCGTGCTGCCAGTTCTTATGAAAGTGCAGCCCGGTGAAGCCGAAGGAGCGCCCCCCGTCGGGCCGTTCCCATGCCCAAGCAACCGTGTGGCGGTCGCCTTTGATATCAACCTTGATCAGCGGATGAATCCCGACGTCTGCTAGTTGTTCATCGGTGGCCAGCCCGTATGCTTTCGTGTCGCTGCCATCGCCGGGCAATTCGGGGAGCGGAAACTTCAAGCGGTAATAGAACTCGTCGCGGACCCGCAACGGTGCGACACCACGCAGAATTTCGTGCCCCGTGGTGGCGGGCGTAAAATCAGTTTCCACCACGGCGTACTTTCGGTCCGGTCCACCGTGGCACCCTCCGAAGAGGTTGACGAAGCCGGCGATCGGCTCGGCCGTTTTTGTCCCCGTGGCCCAGTGCAAAACCCCCAATCCTCCTCCCCGCTGGGCCAACTGAGAAAATGCGTCCTGCAACCGTGGGTGATCAGCAATCCACTTGGCCCCCTGCGATACAAACAACACCGCACCATCGGCTTCAGCAAGCATCTGCGGCCCCAGGATCCAATCGCCGTCGCCTGCGACGGCCTGAACATCGAGGTCCGGAACACCCTGGAGGCAACCCTCCAACACCCGAAGGCCGGCCTTGTACTCGTGGGTCGAGGCCGGATGACCATCGGGCCCTTGATAAACCAGCAGCAGCCGCTTTTCTGCGGCGCAGGCGCCGTGGGAAACCATGAAGCAGAAAACGATGAGCAACATAGTGCCGAGTGCATTGCGAAGGGCAAATCGACCTGGAGCCGTTGGGGGGGCTGGCAACATGATCTCGCTGAACTCCTGTCGACAACTAAGAGGAGACGGTTCGTTACCTCATTACGAGGTTAGCGATTCTATCCCCGGCAGCGCAGAGTCACCAATTCTTTGTTTCAGTGGAAAATGTGGTGATTTTGAACCCTCAAAGCGTTTGACAAGTAACTAACGCGCTGGCAAATTGGTGGGTCTTCGACAGGCCGACAGACGCCAGCTGCCGGTCGAGGGCCTGTCGCCACGAGGGGTGTCAGCACACTGCGTTCTGTCGAGTGTGAAAGTTATAGCGCAGGCTGTCACCACGGTACTGTTTCAAGGCCCTAGTTGCGGACGATATGATTCCGCCAGGAGACAATTTTCGATGGCGATTGAACACTGTAAGCAGATTTTCGAAGAGTTCCCCAACCGGTTCAACAAAGAAGCCGCTGGCGATTGGGAAACTAAGATCCAATTCAACATCTCGGGAGACAAAGGCGGCGACTGGACCGTCAGCGTTGCTGGCGGGGAGGTCGACGTAACCGAGGGTACGGCCGACGATGCCAAGTGCACGATCACCACGTCCGACGAGACGTGGATTGGTCTGGTCGAAGGCACCGTGAACCCCATGACCGCGTTCACCTTGGGCAAGCTCAAGGTCAAAGGCAACATGGGCGACGTCATGAAGCTGCAAAGCGTCGTGCTGAAGAAATAGTTTTGGCTCCGCCTCAAGCATCGGCCTGAGCATACATCGACTCACGGTGTGGACGTCTCGTTCTCCGCACCGTGAGTCGTTTTTTTTCGCGACCAAATCTCAAAGCCATGCAGTTCATGTTTTCGCTCGAACTGCTCTTCCTGCAGTACCTCAGAGATCGTGTCGTACCATTCCGCGTCTCGACGGATACAGAGTGCGGCCAGCTCATACCGACTTAAACTCTGACGAAGCAGTTCCTCGGCCCCTTCCCAGTTTGCATCGCCGCTGATGTAGCTCTGCAGCAGAATCCGCGTATTGATATCGTCCTCGCTGAGTTGCGCTTGAAACGCGCCCAAATGCGTCCTTCGGGCAACTAGTGGATAGGCGTGGTCATGAAATGTCACCACGAAGCCTGCCACCAGCATGGGCGCGGCTACCCGCTGGCGAGGCCCGGCTTCTTGGTTGAGAAGCATGGCAACCTCATGCTCCGGGCTCACCTTCAGCGAGGGCCGCTTCACGGTTGCATGGTTATTAGGGCTGAAGGTATAGCGCGCAGGAATCAACCCCGTGTACACAAGACAGATCGCAAGAAACACCACAACCAATTCCCCACGCGAGAAACGTTCCTTGGCAAGCTCCATGGGGCTGCTCAGCACCAGCGCCACCAGTACGGGAACCGGCAGAATCCAACCCACGCGCCACCAGGTACTCAAGCCCGTAACATTCCCGGCCAGGAAGGGTTGTAGGAAGGGATTGTAAAACACTACCAACCACAGCAATACACAGCGGAGGGTCCATTGCCTTGCTGGCAGCTTCTGAATGGACCAACCTGCCAGTACACATCCCGTGGCAAACAAGGCGAAGCGGTGGTCCCCCAGGTTCATGTCGAACGCCTGGGTCAACATCCCTTCCGCGGTGGATGGCAAGTCATCGCCTTTCGCTAAACGCGGTATCGATCCGATTGCCGTCGACAACGTGGTTCGCTGTATGAAATAGGCAAACACGATCACGTAACTGCAAGTGAGCAGACCAATCGTTGCACGCTGAATTCCCCGGAGGTCAATGTTCCGTTGTGCGGCGACTATGCCCAGTAACGTTGTGGCGGGTGAGGCCCACAATGCCGTGGACGTCAATCCCAGGGCGGCCACTTGCGCGGCAGCCAACATGAGCCAGGTCTGTATGCGAGGCGTTGAAGTGAACTCGATCACATATGCAAAAATCAATGGCACCATGACCGAAGCGAAGATTGCCTTGCCTTGATAAAGCCGCACGAAAGCATAGTTGGCATAGCCATCACTAGCCCCAGCCGTCGTCACTAAAACCACCAGCAGCGCGATCAGGCTAAACAACCATCGTGCGGGAGCAAGGAGACGAAACAACCTTGCCGCTACCAAGGGCAGCAGGAAGCCGGCCACCGCAGCGAAGCCCCAGTGACTCACATGGATTGCTGGGACGCCACACGTGTTAGAGATCGTGGCAGCCAACATTTCGATGGAATGCACACGGTAATACGGACCCCGAATGGGCGCACCGGGAATTCCGTACATGGTGTCTTCCACCAAGAGAGGTTTCTCAGGTTCATCCGCAGCGGCCACGGCCAAATTGACGAAGAACGGGTCGTCTCCCATATCTGCTCGGTGTATGAACAAAGTCCACACGGAACATAACACCGCCAACAATCCAAGGATGATCGCGGTCGACGAATTTGCTGCGGGAACTCGCCAGTCGTACGATTCACCGCGCAACAGGCAAAGTGCACCTGCCAGCCACGCTACGGCAAACACCCAGGCCAGTACAATCCAGCCGGCAAGCGCCAAGGCGAAGATGCTCGCAGCCAGAACCCACGTCAGAATGATGAACCTTGCAGGCAGCGCATGCCCCGGATCCGCTTGCAGTGATTGTGGGTCTTCAGCAGTTCGAGCAGAGCAGAATTTTTGGCGTCGGGCGAGGAGCAGACTCGCCAGCATGCCCAGTCCCAAGCAGGCAACCAGGCGGAGATCCAGCAGGTTGCCACCGGTGAGGACAACCCCATGGCAACTGACAGTCCAAACAGCCATGGCAAGCACGACCGCATCCGTAAAAACCTCGCTGAAGTTCCTTCGACGGGAGTCGGCACTCAAGGGATGGTCCGCGATAAAAGCTGGAGTCCGGTTTGGGTGGGCTGATTCAGACCGTAGAGTTTCACAGACTTTGGATCATGCTTGCAACCGCTGGCGTCTGCCGGGCGGCGCATTCTTTCCGATCAGGCCCGTCTTTTGTTGGTGGCTCCCGGGCTCTTCGGAGGTCCCACCACGGAGCATAACCCATGGACCGGATGAGCGCACTGGTGTGCGTTGGTTGTGCACCGATGCACGTCTTGGCCGTCAGCCATCTGGGGCCTATTCATGTGCGACACCCGTAAGGTTTTCGTAGTCGCTACGACGTTTCCCCCAGATGGGGCATGCGATACTAATTGGGACCGGCTCGGCAAATCGGCATCCTTTTTGCGACACATTGCAGTCGGAACCGGGCAATTTCGCCCAGACGAGGTGACCACCGCGAACGAAAAGGAGGTGGCTCATGTTTGCTGCACGACATGCACATTCTGAGATGCTTTGGTGGATGTTTCTGATGGCCCTGGCGGCTCTGCTGACGCTGCTCATGGCGAACACCCCTCTGTACGGAAACGATGTTTCCAACGATCCAGCACCCCCGGCACAAAGCGCCACCGAAAGTTGGGCCGAGGCCGTATCGCAGTTCCGTGGCGGAAAATTCGACGTCGCCGTTGAGTGCTTCGCCGACGCGGCAAATGGCCTGAGCGAGTACGGAATCGAAGATCCTCGTCAGGACGCCGGACTGAGCGTTTGGAACGTGCTGGTAACCCACGCCCAAGGCAACCTGGTCGATGCGATCGACGGTTGGCAGGAAGTACCACTGCCCGAGCAGGCCGAAGTATGGAGGCACGTTGCCACCGCGGCGGCCTTGCTGGAGCTTGATCGTCATGAAGAAGCATCGATCGCGCTGGATGCCGCCTGGGATGTCGATCGCGACAATGCCGTGGTTCAATATTACACGGCCCTTTGGAATCTGAACGCGGCTCGACGGTCGCATGAATGGCTGGACGCCTGGACCCCCGATGCGTTTCGATTCACCTCGCGACCGACCGTAACACCCAACTCAGAGAGCACCTATCAACTGGCAGCCATGCAACAGTTCGAAGAAGCCCTGGAGCTGGCCCCGAACATCGAGCGTGGCGAGCTACTTGTACCAACCACATGGACCCACGAACCGGTTCTCCGCCCATCGGTTGACGATCTTCTGCGTGCGGTGGGCGCGCATCGTTTCGAGGGGATGAGCCACAGCATCTTGGGAACGATGTTCCTTGATCGAGGCCAAATGGAGTTGGCAGAAGCACATCTCGATCAGGCGGTCGCACACAAGGCACCGGTGGCTTTCAGCTACCAAGAGCTAGCCGAAGAGTATGAAGAACTCGGTCGTCCGTTCGACGCGGCTCGGGCATACGCCAAGTCGCTCGCCGACGGATCGGCTGGCTCGGGTCAACTGCGGGCGATGGTCGAAAACCTCCGCCGAGCAGTTGGCCAGGCTTGGCAGCAACCGTAGAACACGACGGAAGCATGTCGGTGGATTCGGCCTGTTGTCCGGCACCGGTTCCCCTGGGCGGAACCTCGCCAGACAGCAGGCCGCCTCGTTGATTGGCAGTGCTTCCTTCAACGAAATCGCACTGCTTCGTCCCTACGCTTCCGTGGCAGCCCTCTCTTCTAGCAAGCTTACCACGCGATCGAGTTCATCGGTGAGTGGGGTGGCTCCGAAGCGGGAGTACGCTTCGTGAAGCGTACGATAATACCACAAGGTGCCCTGCTTGCCGCCGGCGAACCGTTCCCAAATTTTCCCGCCCAGACGATGGTGGTCGGCGAGAATCGTACGCGCGTTGTAAATCTTGTCCGCGCAACTGACTAAGCGTATCGAAGCACCGTGTTCTTCCTCCCCGGCTTTCACGCGAGCGATGTATGCCTCTTTCCGCTGTTGCCAGGGCGGCTTGGGCGTCTGATCGGTATCGGTACATCCGTCGACAATCGCGGCTACGCGAGGGCCGTACTCCTGCTCGATCACGGCCAATGTCGGGGCGCCCCCCTGATCCTCGACCGCGTCGTGCAACAGCGCTGCGATCGATTCGTCTTCGTCGGCCCCATGTTCCATAGCGATGCTGGTCACGCCCAATAAGTGCGATATGTAGGGCACTCCGCTCACCTTGCGGGTTTGGTTGGCATGCAAGCGGGTGGCGTAAATCAAGGCCCGTTCGAATCTCTCGGTTAACATGCTGCTACTCTCTCCGGTCTCCTGAAGCCAGTTAGTTCAACTCTCCAGACTATCGAATCTGGCGGCTGAAAACCAAAGCCCCGCCTTCTTGAGCTGGACTCATTCTTCGGCGACCATAGGTATCTGGCGTGATGTAACCCAAGAACCTTCTTCGAGATTGGCCACGCATGACTCTCTTGCGACTTACCGTCATTACATTGCTTTCCTTCTGCACATCGATTGGGCTGGCTAGTGCCGAAGAACGACTGGGCCCCTTTGTCGAGCCGCCGCATTCGGTTCGCGATCGAACGTTCGACTTGCAGCACGTCCGCATCGAAATGGACATCGATTGGGACAAAGAAGTCGTTCGGGCGACGACCACTTCGAAATTAACCCCCTTCGAAGAACTGGAAGAACTTCGTTTCGATGCGGTCGATCTGGACGTTGAAGAGGTGACGCTCTTATCGAAGGAATCTCCTGCAAGCCACGTCGCGTTAAAGTTCGAGACATTGCCCGAGACGCTAGTGGTGCTACTCGACCAACCGTACGACGAGTCGGACGAACTGACCGTGGCGATCACCTACCGCATTTCGCAACCGCAGCGCGGCTTTTACTTTGTAAACCCCGACGAAAACGAACCACAACAGGCCCGCATGGCATGGACGCAGTGCCAACCGGCCGACGCCCGGTATTGGTTCCCCACCTTCGATTCTCCCAACGAACGCTGCACCAGCGAGATCATCGCCACGGTGCCGGACACATACTATGTGTTGTCCAATGGGGTGCTGCTCGGCACCGAAGAAGTTGGCGGCGATCGCAAGCGATGGCATTGGTCACAGGAACAATCGCATTCGCCGTATCTATTCTCGGTCGTAGCGGGCGAGTTCGAACCTCTGGAACAATCGTGGAACAATATCCCGATCATCTCATATGTTCCGACAGGCCGCATGGAAGAGGCCGAACGCTCGTTCGGGCAAACGCCGGAGATGATGGAGTTGTTCTGCGAATTGATCGGCTATCGTTACCCCTGGCCCAAGTACGCCCAGATTTGCGTCGACGAGTATGTCGCCGGGGGCATGGAGCACACGTCGGCCACCACGCTTACGACCCGCACGTTGCACGATGCCCGGGCGGAACTGGATGTATCGAGCGAGAACCTCGTGGCGCACGAATTGGCCCATCAGTGGTGGGGCGATTTGCTCACCTGTAAAGATTGGGGCGAGCTATGGCTCAACGAGAGTTTTGCCACGTACTTCGCCTCGTTGTGGAAGGAACACGACGAGGGTTGGGACGAAGCCACTTGGGCTCGCTATCGAGAAGCGGAGTCGTACTTCGACGAAGACGAAAATCGTTATCGACGCCCAATCGTGAGCTATCGCTTCAAGAACCCCAGTGAAATGTTTGATCGCCACTCGTATCCCAAAGGGGGACGGGTGTTGCACATGCTCCGAAACGAGTTAGGCGACGAAGTGTTTTGGGCAGCCCTGCGTCACTACGCGTTGAGTCACGAGTACGGCGTGGTGGAAACTTCCGACCTGCGAACGGCCATCGAAGAATCGTCGGGCCGGGGATTGAACTGGTTCTTCGACCAATGGATTCACCATGGGGGACATCCCGAATTTGAGGCCGAATACCGGTGGGATCACGATGAGCAGCTCCTCAGGCTGACCGTGCGGCAAACACAAAAAGTTACCGAGCTCACTCCGCTGTTTCGGGTGCCCGTGGAGATCAAAGTGGTGATGCCCGAGGAGACCGTCACACGCCGGATCAAGATTTCCAAAGCCGAAGAAACATTCAGCATTTCGCTCCCGCAGCGCCCGACACGGGTGGTATTCGACCCGAAGGATTGGATTCTGAAGAAGCTTTCCTTCGACAAGTCGAAGCAGGAGTGGATGGAGCAGTTGGCCAACGAAGAGGAGATTATTCCCCGTGTACGCGCGGCACAACAACTGGGCCGGTTCAAACCCGATGCCGATGCACGCGACGCGTTGGTTGCAGCCGCTGCTTCCGACTCGTTCTGGGCCGTACGTCAAACCGCCGTGAAAGCCCTGGGGCCATTTGGCGGAGAAACCGCCCAGGCGGCGCTGATCGAAGCAGCCACCAGCGATGAAAAGTCGGCCGTGCGGCGCGAGGCAATCGCGGCCCTGGACGAATACCCTTCAGACGAGACGGTCGCCTGTTTGCGAACGGTCATCGCCGAAGATAAGTCGTACTATGCCATCGCCGCCGCGTTGAAAGCCCTGGTAAAAGTCGCGGGTGACGAGGCCAAAGAAGACCTGGCCCAAGCGATGAGCATGCCTAGCCACAACGAAATGGTGCTCCGAGCGGCCTGCGACGGTTTGGCCGAATTGGGCGACACCTCGGTGATCGACCAATTGCTGGACATCATCGAACCACCATCGCATCCGGACCGCCGCCGGGCCGTGTTCCGCGCGTTGGCCAAACTGGGCGAAGGACAAGATCGGGTGACGACCACCCTGGCAGAACAACTAGACGACGAACGCCGCTCGGTGCGGGGGGATGCCGTCGCGGCCTTGGGAGAGACCGGTGATAGTGAGGCCATCGCGGTCCTCTTGGCCCAACGAGGTAAAGAGCGATCCTCGCGGATGCAGAGCGCCATCGACGACGCCGTGAAGAAACTCCGCGGCGATTCCCCAGTCGGCAAGCTTCGCGATGAACTCGATTCGCTGCGCAAGACAAACCAGGAACTCGAAGAACGATTGAAAACCCTGGAAGAAGAGCGTGGGTCGTAAGGGGTTCGTATCAACCCAGGCAAGTCACACTTGTTTCCAGGCGATGGCCAGCAACTTGATGTCGATGTCCGTCTTGCGGGGTTTCAGTGTCAGTGTCTCAAGTTCGATGTGTTGCGGATCGTATTCCAGCCTGATCTTCTCAAGAGCGGCCTGGAACGATTCGTCTAGCTTCGTCCACTCTTCTTGGTACTTGGCCAGTTTTTGCTCGGCGTCCTTCACGTCCTGACGTTGCTTGCTGGCCCGCGTGACACTTCGCGCGGAGGTACCTGCCTTGCTGGCCGTGGAGGCCGAGAGTTTCTTTCGCCCCAGCATCGTCGACAGAATCGTGGTGCCGATGCTGATCACCGAATCGATGGTCGAGCGATTGGCCTCCTGCTGCTCGCGTTCTACGGTGGCCTGTGCCTGATCAATTTTCTCTCGCAACCGCGTAAATTGCGGAGTCTTCTTCTCCCGCGCGCGGGCCACCCGCCTGTCGCGTTCGGCGTGCGCCAAATCGGAAAGGCGAATGCGAAAATCGCGTTCGCTTTCGCCCGGCTTCGAAATCTCCTTCAGGGCCGGGCTCTTCAGCAACTCGAACCGGCGTTTGCGGTACAAGTGTCCGGCTAACGACTTTCGCCACACGGGATAGCGTTTGGGCGATACTGCCACCGAGGGCAACTTGGCATACACCCCGTCCTCGATGGCTTCTTGGTTCCACTGCAGTTCGCCATCGGGGTATACCTTGGCCGTCGACCAATCGATGGTTCGCACCCCATCGTTCAGCGGAAACATCAAGGCAATCCTCTCGTCGGCTTCAAGCCCTCTGCGGGTATCGACGAAATGCACCGTGGCCTTACCCAACAAATAGGGCCTCAGCGTATGATCCTGCTCTTCCGCTTCACCACCATTTTCGACCACGAACACTTCTTCGATCTCGGGCGGCAGAACGGGGCGTTGACCATCGGCCGTGGTGGAATTGGATGGCAAAGACTCCTCCGCCTCGGTCGATGCTTCAAGCTCGGCATCTTCGCTCGTTGCATCTTCGGCCGTTTCACCCACCATCTCGGCTTTCCGTTCAGCCATCAGGGTGCGAATCTGATCGCGGGTGAGCGGACCGCGGAGATAGGAGAGGGCCCAACGGGTGTGAAACACCACGGGCTCGTTGTCGTGCACGTTGTGCAGAAGAAACACACGTTTGCCTAGTGCGGCTAGAGTCCGCTCCATGACACTGCGGTTGAACTGTTCGCCCGTGCTGTTGGCTCCGCCTTCCAGTCCATCGAGCACTCGGGCTTTGTCGCGTTCGGTCTGTAGACGCCCGAGAAACCAGGTGCCGATGTTTGAGAGCCCCTTGTAGTCCAAGTCGACCGGGTTCTGAGTGGCCAGCACGACCCCCACGCCAAACGCACGGGCTTGCTTTAGCAGTGTGAGCAACGGTTTTTTCGAGGCGGGCTCGGCCACTGGCGGCATGTAGCCGTGGATTTCGTCCATGTATACGATGGCCCGTAGGCTGGTCGTACCGGGCCGCGAACGCATCCACCCGATTGTTTCGTTCAATAGCAGCGAAACGAAGAACATCCGTTCGGCGTCCGAGAGATGGGCAATCGAAAGGATCGTGATCCGCGGCTTCCCTTCTGGCGTGTAGAGCAGTTGATCCACATCGAGCGGTTCGCCCTGCAACCAACTGGAAAACCCGGGGGCGGCCAACAAATTGTTCAACGACATGGCCAGTTCGAAACGATCTTTCTCGGGATAGAACGAATCGAGATCGAGCACCCCGATTCGATCGATGGGCGGTTGCTGCACCAGCCGAATCAAGTCGCCCAATTCCAAGTCGCGACCTTGCCGCCATTGATCATCGAGAATGGTTGAGAGCAGGATGTGCTCCCGCGAGCGAATCGGGTCGGCATCAATCCCCAACAGCGCGAGTAAACTCGAGGCCGTGGTGCCGATGCGATCTCGCATCAGATCGGCGTCGTCCATCATTTCCGCGGACGGGGCGCTAAACGATGCCAGCACGGACAGCGGCAATCCGGCGTCGCTACCGGGGGTGTAAACGGTCACATCCGCTGCTTCTCGCAGGGCGGCGATTCTCTCGGTCGACATGCCCCAATCGGCAAGCCCTTCGCGCCACTTAGTGGCTTCTTGTTCGGCGAGTTCATCCAGCGTGAGACCGGCGCGTGCCGCGGCGTCGGCCTCCAACCACGGCCGCAAATCGCTGGGTTCCAAATTGGGAAACGTCAACAACAGATTGGCCAGGTCGCCTTTGGGATCGATCACCAGTGCAGGGATGCCATCAATGGCGGCCTCTTCGAGCAGAGAAATACAGAGCCCGGTTTTCCCGCTGCCAGTCATCCCGACGCACAGCGCATGGGTAGTGAGATCCTTCGAGTCGTACATCGTCAGGTCGTCACCCAAGGCGCGCGACGCCAGATCGTACCCACGCCCCAAGTAGAAGGCACCAAGCCGCTCGTATTGCTCGGGAGAGATAGACGCCATGAGAACCCTTTGTGCTGAGTCGGGAGAACACCCACACTGCCGTGACCTTGTCGCACAAGCGTACCGCGATACCGCAGTTCGTGGAAGTTTGATCCAGATCCACACTAAAGTGAGAGCATCATTGATCCTCTCTAACCAGGCAGTGCATCTCTAGATTGGAAGGTGTTTGGGTTGTGGAAGATCTATTCCCATTTTGAGCATCACGGATGTCTACGCCGGTTTGTCAGGCATTGGCAGCTTATAACGATTATCGGACCCAAAGATTTCTCGGTCCGTGGCTCGCCCTCAACCCAAGCCGCCGAGCAGACCGTGTTCATTGTGATGCCCGTAAACCGTTCCGCTGCGACACGCGTAGTGCGAGCGGGTTGAGCGGGAGATCTTGATGAAACAAGGGTTTCGGTCTCCACGCGGGGGCCATGATTCTCAATATCTCGGGATTTTTGTCGCCAAACTGCCTATTTCCGCTGTTCGATTTTCTTGACGGGTACCCTACCTCCAAACATAATCGATGGTTCAGAGGTCAGGCGATCAGCGTCCTATAGATACCACGCTAGTTCTTCTCACTCTGAAGGGAAAAGGCCTCGTTTTGGGGGCTTGTGGTTTCAGGGCAAGGACGATCGTTGGGGCGGATTTGGCTCTCGGCCGGACGCCACGACGGATAAAACCACGGCCGACAACGAGCGCCCGCCGTGCATGGATCGCATTCTCGCAGAGAGTCTTGTTGCGCTTTGGAACATCGCAGTAAGAGGTGCAGATCGTGAAGAAGTCTTCTCCATCCCGGCGCGGGTCCAGATTTCACACTCGCCGTTCGAGACTTGCGTCTCCGTTTAGCGGGTGGGCCCGACTTTCGGGAAACTCCCACCGCACGCTTCGTAACGAACCCCTCGAACAGCGGCAGATGCTCTCGGCGGCCCCGATTGCGGTGAGCGATACGGCCACCACGCTGTTGAATACCACCGTGCCAGTGAACGTGCTGGCCAACGATATTGACCCCGACGGCACAATCGACCCGACCACGGTCGCCCTGATTAGCGGCCCCTCGAACGGGTTGGCAGCTATCAATCCGGTGAACGGGCAGATTGTCTATACGCCAAACGCCGGGTTCGTGGGCCAAGAAACCATTCTGTACACCGTCCGCGACAATTCCGGCGATTTGTCGAACGTCGCTTCCCTGGCCATCGACGTCTTGGCGGGCGCAGCGGCCCCCATAGCACAAGACGACCTAACCGGGACCCAAGAAGATACACCGCTGGTGATCGATATCCTGGCCAACGACTTGGCCTTCGGGTCGCCCATCGATCCGGCAACGGTGGAAATCATGGCGGATCCCGCAAACGGTTCGTTGGTCGTCAATGGAGCAACCGGCGTTGTCACATACAACCCAAATGCCAACACATCGGGGTCCGATTTCTTCACCTATCGGGTCCGCAATGCCGCGGGACAGGTATCGAATATCGCGAACGTGGGTATCGGAGTGATTCCCGTGACGGACCCACCGCAAACTTTCGACGATGTTGCGGTTGTGCCGGAAGACAGCGTGGGCATGCCCATCGACGTTCTGGAAAATGATTCTGTTCCTGATCTCAATGATCCAGCTATCGATCCGGGCACGCTGAGGATCGTTGATTTCCCTACCAACGGTAGCGTCCTGATTAGTGGGGGCGTAGTTGCCTACTCTCCGAATCCCAACTTCAACGGCGCCGATTCATTCACGTACATCGTTGCTCAAGAAGATGGAATCTTCTCGTTACCGGCTACGGTGAATATCTTTGTGGTGCCGGAGAATGACGCTCCGGTGGCCGTGAATGACTCGGTGCAATTGTTCGAAGACACGCAGAGTGTGTTCGACGTGCTGGCCAACGATTTCGACGCCGACAGTCAGATCGACCCCACCAGTGTGACGATTTTCTCGGGGCCAACCAATGGGATCGCGGCGGTTGATCCCGTGAGCGGACACATCTTCTACACGCCGAATCCTGGTTTCTTTGGTAACGACTCGCTGATCTACGCTGTGCGGGACGAGAGCGGCCTGGCTTCCAACCCGGCAACCTTGTCGATTGAAGTGATTGAAGTCAACGACCTACCCGTTGCCGCCAACGACTTGGCCTTCATGGTGGAAGACGGCGGCCCGTTGGCCATCAACATCTTGAGCAACGATTTCGACCCCAATGGTACGATCGATCCGACCACGGTTGTGCTCCAAAGCACCACCCAAAATGGCTCGCTGGCCGTCAATCCCGTCACGGGCGTAGTTACCTACACGCCTGATGCCAACTTCAACGGGATCGATGGATTCAGCTATCGCGTGCAAGACAACGACGGTGGCTTCACGAACGTGGCCACCGTATCGATCACGGTTCAAGGCGTGAACGATCTGCCAGTGCTGTTTGATGACTCAGTCGTTACGCCGGTGAATACGCCGATTGTCATTCCGGTCTCCGCGCTCGGCTTCGACGTGGACGGGGTGCTGGACTTCAGCACAATTTCGATCGTGCAGAACGTGACCAACGGCAACCTGTTGATCAACAACACGAACGGCGATTTGACGTATGTCCCCAACCCTGGTTTCGGTGGCATCGATCAGTTCACTTTCCGCGTTCGCGACAACGAAGGCGCGCTGTCCAACCTGGCAACCGTTGACATTCGCGTGGGTGAATCGATCACGATTTCGGGTTCCGTGTACCTCGACGCGAACGACAACGGGTTTCGCGAACCTGGCGAAACTGGAATTCCGAACGTCCAGATCACCATCGACAAAGTTGATGGTCCGGCTACCTTTACCGAGGTTGTGTTCACCGACGCCAACGGTAACTACTTCCTGAATTCTTCTTCCGAATTCGGTTCACTTCCCGGCGGTGTGTACACGATCCGCGAGACACAGCCCATTCAGTTTCTGGATGGAAAAGAATCGCCCGGTTTCCCACCTCCCTCGGGGCCAGTGGTCAACGACCAGTTTTCGCTGATCACCATCCCCTCGGGGGTCAATGCGTCGGGCTACAACTTTGGCGAACGTGGTTTGGCGCTGGCATTCTTCAACCCCGCGCTTTCCGGTCGTTTCTTCGCCAGCACGGTGACCCCTCAAGGTCTTGATGTCATGGGTGGCTCACCCTCGAATATCAATCTGGCCGCAGGGGACATGTGGTTCGCCTTGGACAACGGATGGGATGGGACGCTGGACCTCTCGGCAGCCTACAATCCAGCGATCGGAAACGTCTCGATGACCTTGCTGGACGCCAATCTGAATCCCGTTCAGACGTCTGCCACCAACACCGGAAACGAGTTCATTCACGCCGCGAACAATGTTGGCACACCTTACGTCATTCAACTCTCGGGTTCCAACCCGAACGTGAATCTGTCGGCGTTAAACACTGTGCCGCAGGCCACGGTGATGCCGGTCGACATGGAAGACAGCATTGGCACTCACAACCCCACCACGGCGACCTTCTTTCTGCGATACTCCAACGACACCGGCGTAGCCGACGCCTCGCCGTTCAACTACGGTGCCGGGCAGGCCAACTGGGTCCCGCTCGTTGGCGACTGGAATGGAGACGGGATCGACTCGCCCGGTGTCTACGATCCGGCAAGTTCGACATTCTATCTCCGCAACTCCAACGAATCCGGTACTCCGGACGCCGGCCAGTTCACCTTTGGTCAGCCCGGCTGGGTTCCAATCACGGGCGATTGGAACGGAGACGGAATCGACACCATCGGCGTATACAATCCGGCAACGGCAACGTATTTCCTTCGCAATGCGAACAGCAGCGGTGTGGCAGACGTTCCGGCATTCAATTATGGGATGCCAGGCTGGACACCCATCACTGGTGATTGGGATGGAAATGGCACCGATACGGTGGGAGCCTACAACGCAGCCACTGCCACATTCTTCTTGAGAAACAGCAACACCAGCGGTGTGGCCGATGTCCCTGCGTTCAACTATGGGCTGGCCGGCTGGACGCCCATCGCCGGCGACTGGGACGGCGACGGCACCGACACGGTCGGAGCGTACAATTCTTCCACGGCAACGTATTTCCTTCGCAACTCGAATACGAGCGGCGTGGCGGATGTGGACCCGATTAACTTCGGGCAAGCGGGATGGCTTCCCTTGGTGGGCAACTGGATGCACGACGGCGCGTCCCTGGTGGCGGCCGCCGGCGAGGCTCAAAGCTCTGACGTCAGCGAACAGCTGTCCCTCGATGCCGTCTTGCCAGTTCTAAACGAAGCGATTGGCCGCTGGATTGCAGCAGGTGTCGACCCCCGCGGGGCTGAACTGTTATCCACGGTCGATGTACAAATTGTTGACTTAGACGGAGCGCAACTTGGACGAGCCGCGGGCAATCGTATTTTGCTGGACGTAGATGCCGCCGGACACGGCTGGTTTGTCGATCCGACCTTGGGCGACGACGATGAGTTCACGGAACTCGCCGCCGACGGCCTCCTGGCCAACGCCAACAGCAACGCTGCCGGTCGTATCGACTTGCTTACCGTGTTGGCACACGAACTCGGGCACGTGATGGGGCTACCTGACCTTGCCAACGACGACGACGCTGTGATGACAGAGAGCCTTGCCGAAGGGGTACGTCGCTTGCCGACTGCTGCAGAGGCTGACGCAGCTTTTGGATCAGGACTCTAATGCATTTCCGCTCGCGGAACGCACCTGCAAACTCGACTCGTCTCGGGGGGTTCCTTATTGCTCTGCATACACCTACCTTGAATCCTTCCCCACCAAAAGGCGTCTTGCATTTGCTTAAAGAGCCTCCACGGACGTTACCCATTCATCGACGATACCTGACGTCGTACGCAACAACAAAACACTGCTTTTTGCACAGAAAATCGCACCATACCGACCTTTTCGTTTGACCCCTACAGACCGTCAAAGGACAATCGATTAGTTAGAGATTCAGAGGCACTGACCAGGCGGCATGCGACGGGCGGAGCGAGAATCTTAGCACTCGCCATCCCTTACGTTCAGGCGAGTTCTTTTTCGACTTCGGCCAGATAACGTCGCGCCGCTTACTCCCCACCTGCACGGGCACCACCAGGGCAGTTAATGATGCGGAACAAACGTAGAAGTAACCTTCGCCGAAGCCGATTCGTCGAGCCACTTGAGGACCGACGCCTACTGGCCATCGAACCGTTCCAATCAGGCTTCAACATTCAAATCATCCCGGGTCCGGGTTTACTTGATAACGATCAGGTGCACTACCCCGAAGCCCTGGCGGCCATCGACCGCGCAGTCAATCTTTGGGAAAGCGTGATTCGTGATCCGATCACCGTCACGATCGAAATTGACATCCAGGATATGGATGCCTTTGCCGTCATTGAACAACCTACGCTTGTCCCGCTCACTTACAATACGGCACGCAGCGCTCTAATTGCTGATGGAATCGGCGAAGGTGACGATGACATACTTCTCTCGCTTCCCGAAGCTTCTGATCTAACATTCAATCTACCAGCCGACTTTTCGGTGGCCCCCAACCAGCTTGTATTTACGAAGGCGAATGCCAAAGCCCTGGGCATTCCGGGGCTGGATGAACAATTTGGCGAAGTGGACTTATCAATCACATACGATCGAGCCCTCGAAGACATCGACGACGATGGCGGCGTACCTTGGGACTTTGACGAACGAGATGGGATCAGCAATCCATTCAGCACTACTGGTATTAGCTTCACGGCGGAAGTAGCCCAAATCATCGGACATGCCCTGGGATTCGTGTCGTCAATCGACGTTGTTGGTAACAATCTGTTTGAGCTCCAGCAAGATGTCATCACTCCGACTCCAATGGATCTGTTTCGTTTTGAAAACACCGCGATTGGGTTCGACCCTTCGACTCCGGAAGAATTTGCCACCTTCCCCCGGCAACTGACTCCGGAAAGCGATCACATTTTCGATGACCTGCAAAACGAATGGGCCCTCGAGTCGGATGTCGTCTTTGAGAATACCTTCCTACTCGGATCTTTGTTTGATAGTGACTTCTTTGGCCTTGGCGGACAGGATCCGATTGGCCTGATGGAATTCGGCTTTTTCGGAGAAGAGTTCAATACGTTCGAAGTCTTCGGAAGACCGGACTGGAGGGTGCTGGATCTTATCGGCTGGGACATTGCCGCCAACCCCACGTCCGACTTGGTGGGTGATTTCTTTCAGGTTGTCGGGGACGTTCCGCTACAGGCTGGCGAAGTGATCGACGTCGAGTTCAGTATCCGAAACCTTGGCGAGGGTATCGCCGGCCCCTTCGATGTCGGCTTCTACCTCATTGATGACACCATTGATCTCAATGGGCGCAATTACCAGGAGTTCGATTTTTTTGGCATCGATGAGATCGGAGAATTTCCCTTCGAGGGGCTGCTGCCTTCGGACACAACCCAGATCTTTAGCACGAGCCTCAGATTACCAGCATTCTCTGGTGTTTATTCAGGCTTGACGAATTACAAGATCGGGATGGTGATCGATCCAAATGCCGATCTCTTTGAGCACAATGAATTCAATAACGCCGGGGTTGGGGAGCTTTTCGACTTCGAAACGGTCTTCATCTCTCCGATCCCGTTGCCACCCGATTTGGCCGGAAGTAGCTTCGACATTGCCGAAGCCGAGGCAACCTCTGGGCAAGAGATCACCGTCACGTTCGACATCTCGAATCTCGGTCAAGGTCCGGCCGGCGACTTCCAAGTCGACGTCTTACTGAGTCGCGACAACCAAATTGGCCCCGGAGATTTCATTCTGGGCTCGGTCTCGTTCGACGGACTCGACCGCAACACGGATTCTGACCTTGTCACCAGGACCTTTACACTTCCCGAGGTAAACCACCCAATCTGGTCATTATTTGGATCGGGTGACTATTTTATTGGCGTCTTTTCCGATGCCAACGATCAAGTATTCGAAGCAAGCGAACTGAACAACAATAGCCTCGGTCTGGGAATCGATTTCGATATGATCGATGTGACGGTCTCCGACATCAATCCCCCGCCGGGCCCCGATCCGGACATGCGTGGACTGGTATTCGGAGCGTTCAACGACCCGGCCACCGCCGGCGAGAATGTAGTTGTCGACTTCATCGTGGAGAACAACGGCGCCACGGACGCAGGCCAGTTCACCGTCGACTTCTACTTGAGTACCAACAGCACCATCACGACCGATGACTTTTTCTTGGGTCAGCGAATTGTCTCCGGGATCGATACCGGACTAACCACAGGGATCCTGACTCAGATCTTGAATCTGCCGGCCGCGGACAACGAATTCTGGAATGGCACCGGCACCTACCACGTTGGCATGATCATCGATCGTGACGACAACATTGTCGAGAGCAACGAATCGAACAACAGCAACCGAGGATTGCTACTCGACAAAGATGATCTCACGATAATCGTGCCCGAGGTACCGGCTGATTTACGCGGAACGGCGTTTAACGTCGTGCAGGAACCGCTTCAGGCGGGCGACAACTTCGACCTGTTATTCACTGTCGAGAATGCGGCTACCGGAAACGCGGGTCCGTTTTCCGTCAGATTCTTCCTCAGTTCTAACAGCCTGATCAGCACCTCGGATCACCAGCTTGGACAGTTCGACTTCACAGGGCTGGCAGGGAACAGCTCTCAAGCCAACTCGATAAACTTGACCTTGCCAACCGATCAGATTTTTTATGGCAATGGTGACGACACCTACTTCATCGGGATGATCGTGGATGCAGGGGGGGCTGTCGCGGAGTCCAACGAAAACAACAACAGCAACCGCGGCGAATTGGTCGATTTCGATAGTGTCATCATCACGACCCAGCCCTTGAACGGGCAAGGTGGTCCCGGATTCGGCAACACCATCGGTGCATTCAATGCCGAAACAGGCACCTTCTTCCTCCGCAATTCGAATGACTCCGGCAATGCAGACATTGATCCCTTTAATCTTGCCGGTGGCGCTGCCGTCAACCAACTCGCCGGTCCCACGTTCGCCGACATCCCCATTGTTGGCGACTGGAACGGCGATGGCGTGGACACCGTAGGGATCTACAATCCTGGAACAGCAGAGTTCCGTCTCATCAACGACCACTCCGGCAACGTTGTCGATACCGTGTTCAGCTTTGGTCTACCCGGCTGGGTGCCGATTGCGGGCGATTGGAACGGCGACGGCATCGACACCATCGGGGTCTACAATCCGGCCACGGCCACGTATTTCCTGAAAAACAGTAACACAGGCGGAGCTGGCGACATCCCGGCGTTCAACTACGGCATGCCCGGATGGACCCCCATCGCAGGCGATTGGGATGGCAATGGCACCGACACCATCGGGGCCTACAATTCCGCTACAGCCACGTTCTTCCTGCGAAATTCGAATACCTCGGGTATGGCCGACATTCCGGCCTTCAATTACGGAATTGCCGGTTGGAGTCCGTTGGTTGGCGATTGGGACAACAACGGGACCGACACCGTGGGTGTACATAATCCCGCCACGGCAACTTCATTCCTGCGGAATTCGAACGACTCCGGCGTGGCTGACGTTCCGGCGTTCAACTACGGCATAGCCGGCTGGGTTCCGATCGTCGGCAAGTGGACCGACAACGTCCAGCCACTCGTGGCGGCTGCCGGGGTGAACGAATTAGACTCGGGCGTACCTACATTAAGCACCGCTCAACTGCAGACCATTCTTAGCGAGGCCGCCGGGAAGTGGGCAGCCGCCGGGCTCGATGCAGCCGGGGTCGATTTGCTTACCTCGGCTGAAGTTCACATTACCGATCTCCCCGGCGCAACGCTGGGCCTGGTTGTGAATAACCGTCTCTACCTCGATCTGAACGCGGCGGGGCACGGTTGGTTTGTCGACCCAACACCTTCCGCGGATGAGGAGTACGAGTTGCTCGCCTCCGACGCCCTCAAGGCCAGCAACGGGGCCGCCGCGGAAGGAATCGATCTGCTCAGTGTCGTCGAGCACGAATTCGGACACCTGTTGGGGCTCGACGATCATGCAGGAGATCCCGATGATCTGATGTACGAGAGCATCACGCGCGGCGAACGACGGGCACCATCGGCTTCGGAAGTGGACGAAATCCTTGCCGGCGGTGACTGGTAATCGGAAACCTTTTCGCCAGCAGTGTACCTGCATCCAGAGATTCCACGTCCCGCTGACGCGGACATTGCGTCGCCTACTTGACGAGTCTTGCTCGCGGATTCGTGATGATCTCTTCGAAAATCTCGGTCAGTCGCTGCTCGTATTCTGCCGGGTTTCCGCTCCCTCGGGCGCTTTGCCCCGAGTCGGTCGCCGTGTTTCCCATGCGTGCCAAGCGGTCCATGAAGTCGTAATCGGTTCCCAAGCCAACCCCCACGGGATAGACATCCCAGCGCTGTTGCTTCATGATCGACGCCTGCATCAACGCGGCGTCATACCAGTAGGCGCCGTCGTTGTAGAAATCGACGTTGGGATGCTCGGCGATGAATGCGTTGATGGTCGATTCGGCACTGGCGTACAGGTTCGGCACACCATCGGTCAGCAAAACGACGATCTTGTTCGTGAAGTCGCGGCCCATCCCGCCCTCGTCTTTTGCGGCCAAGTGCTTTCGGGCTAGTTCCAAACCCGCTTCCGTTGCGGTGGTTGCCCCTTTATCTCCAGCTGCCTGCAACTCGGTACAAGACTGCATCGCTTCCTTGAAGTTGGCCGTTAGCGGTTGCTCAACTACCGGGCCAGAACCCGAGAGCGTATCGAAACTGATGACCGCCACCTGGTCGCCCTGATTCGCATCGGGCAAGCTCGAGTTCCGATCTCGCACGACCTCAATGGCCGCGATCAACGCACGACGGGCAGCGTGGGTCGGCTGCTCGCGAGGCGGAAAGTCGAACGTGCCTCCGGCCGTCTCTTCGGCGTGGTAAGGGCAATCGTTGCTGTTGATCGACAGCGGAACGTATTGCTTTCCCACGGGACGCAAATCGCGTCCGTGGTCCAACATAAACTGCGTGTAAGTGTAGTAGCCAATCCAGTTGCGGTACTTGTTGGGGCTCTTGGCCTTGGGAAACGTGGTTTTGTTGGGGTTGTTGAACTTGTTGATTCGATCGCCGTCCTGGCTGGGCGGGATGCGGCCACGGTTCTCCGGGGGCGCCCCGCGTGTCGCCAGCAACCCCAAGTGGTTTAATGCGATTCCAAACGAAGTACTCGGAGCAGCCGCAAACATGAAGGACTGATCCGGCGTCGATCGACGCGGCGCAACCCACAAGGCGATCCAATCGACCCGGTCGCCGGAGGTTTGTAGCTTCCCGATCGGAGGAGCCTTCGGCCCACCACTTCCACCTCCACCTCCTCCGCCGCCGTTTCCTCCACCGCCACCCCCTCCGCCACTTTTCGGCGGTTTCGGCGGGGCGATTTTCACCGACAGCAGAATGTAGTCGAGGTACTTCTCCCAATACTCATAGTGTGTCTTGCTGTTTGGCACGGGAACAACCGCCGGCATCATCTTGGCGATCTGATGATCGATCATCCAGCGATAGGCCTTTTGTTTCCGTGTGGCTTCGTTATCGCTGCTGCGAATACGATAGCTCGACGGAATCGATCGCTTGCTTAGCGGCCCTTTGTCCTTAGTCATCTCGGCGTACGCCCACTTGTTGTGGGCAATCCCGAGCGGGTCGCCAATGTATTCCATCTTGCCGGGAAATGGTCCAAACGAGAAGTCGTCGTAGAACTGCTGAGCTAGCGAGTTGCCAACACTGCCGTATCCCTCGCCGGAAAACTCGGAGTTGATGGCGTCAACCGCCCAGGAAGGTTCGGTGTCGTCATTCATCGAGCCCGACAGATCGACTACGAAGGCAATGTCTCGAGGGTTGGCCATCGCCACGGCCTCGGCCTCCATCGAGAACTCCTGATTACCGAAAATCCGTGCAAAGAATAGCGGACAAGTCCCGTTGGGGTTCGTGGCGTCGCGACGGCAGGTGACACGCACGGCGTTGCCCACTTCGCCCGTGGGATTGAATTCGCGGCGATCGGCATCCCATGTGCCGAATTCCACATCGGAGTCGACCAGCGCGACCTGAGTTCCTCCGGCCATATTGCTCTCTGCGTACCGTCTAGCGACCGCGATGATTTCATCCTTCTCGCCTCCCATCACACTGCCGGCAGCCACGGCAGCCGAATCGGCAGCAACTTGCAATTGGGTGCGAACCAGAACGATGTATCCGATGTCCGTAGCAAAGGCGAGCATGCCCAACAACGCGACCATCAGCAAAGCGACAAGTACCAGAGTCGCTCCGCGGCGTTTTTGGGGGAAGGTTCGACGATTCATGATCTGCAACTCGGTGAAATACTTCCGTTGAACGGGGTTCAGGCCTGCTAAAACGTGCGTTTCGAAGCAGCAATCGTCAAACTCAACCCTTCCGACAAACTCCATAGGTGGGGAGAAAACCGATGAAATCCAACGTCGATTCCCGCTCAAGTGTCACAACCGCCTTTACCGATGGAATAGGCTGTGGACATCGCACGGCGTAGTCACACCAAACCACGCAAGAGGCTGGAGCCAGACGGCCAGGCAACCGGCTGCAACCCGGTCAAAGTGGGTTCGACTCCCACCGGCCTCTCTCTGAACCAACCGGTCGCTCGTTGCTAGGAAATTTCTTGGCGACGGGCGGCCGCTTTTTTTGCGCCGCACTCACTACCACGGCCCGAAAACAGAATTCTGCCGGTGCCGTTCGGACGAACGAATTTGCGTGCCACGGACCGTTTGCCCGTGAGTGCTTTCCCAATCAGGCTGCCGACGTCTTAGCCCACCGCATCCAACGCCTGCCGCTGGAGGTCGACGCCAACATTCTCGCCGAACGCCGCCAGCAATCGCTGATAGACCGGTCCCGGCTTGCCACCGCCAATGGGCCGGCCATTGCATTGCACAACCGGCAGAATGCCCGAGGGTGTGCTGGCCAACATGACTTCTTCGGCCGCTTCAATTTCCTCTGCGGGGATAGGCCGACGTTTCATCAAGATACCCAACCCGCCGGCCAACTCTGATAGCAACCCAAGTGTGATGCCCGGCAGGCTCACATCTTCGGGCGGGGAGATGAGTCCTTCGCCTTCCCGATAGAGCAGGATGTTGGCCGTTGACGTCTCGGAAATGCAGCCATTGCGATCTAACACAATGGCCCTGGCCCCCGGGTGCTGCTCGGCCGCGTGACGATCGGCCAGGTAATAGTGCATTCGGCTGCGGCATTTCAGCTCGGCCGGCCAACAATCGTTGGGTACCTGACGCACGGGCGAAGTTACAGCGACCACGCCCTGTTCGTATGCACCGGCCCAACGTTGAAACGGCAAGTGATACGTGTACGCGCAGACCGTGGGTCGTTGCGGTGCATCACCGGCCAAGGTGGCGTATGGCCCGGGCGTAACGAACACGCCCAACCCCAATTCACCCCCCGGCGGGTCGAAGCACAAGTTCTGCTCGATTAGGTCTGCAGCGATCTCATCCAACTCGGCGGAAGAGACACCCGGGTCGACCCCCACGATCTCCAGCGAGCGACCAAGCCGCCGCCAATGCTCCGCGGGGCGGAATAACTTCCCGCCAAAGGTGCGCAGTTGCTCGGTGACGGCGGCCCCCAACACAAACCCGGCATCGTATATCGGTACCGCGGCCTGCGAGCTGGGGACCATCTCTCCGTTGAAGTAGGCAATCGGTTCGCTCATCTGCACCACGGTCGCAATCGAGCCTCGCACACCGATCGCCTACCCCGAGCCGACCTCGGGCTATTCGATGATCGTCCTCAGGCGAATGGTCTTACGGGTGTTATGCGTCTTCCCCCGCTCGAAGGCGACCGGCACCAATCGATCGACCATATAAAACGCCCGATGCCGCTCCACCTCACCCGTATCCGCCCCCAACTCCCCCTTCAACCGATACCCATCCGGAAAGACCCGGTCGATTTCTTCGTTGGTGTACGTGGCTGGCGCGGGCAAGTTCAAATATTCATCTCGATCAATCGGTTCCACTTCAAAGTATCCCACCGTAATCCATACCGCATACACGTTTGAACGCGTGGTGACCATGTTCGACAGGCGGTTGATCAATTGGTAGCGGAAGTAGGGGTTTTTGTCGGTATTGGTATTGGGCGATGTTGAATCCAAAGCGAACAAGGGTTCCTTCGGAGTGAGGTTAGGATCACTCCGCAACAGGGTCGATTCAATTCCCTCGTGCCGCAACGCATCCGTAGGTGTAAAGTAACCTCCACTGAACGACCGGAATGGACGAGCCATGAAAGTTGGTTGCGACAAATCCAATACCGGATTACCCGTCATTGTATCAATGAGGGGTGAGCCGAATGAGTAACCTCGACGGGTGTCAATAATGTCGTCCCACGTCGGGGCGCCAGCGTAGCCATCGAAACCACCCAGAATTGCTCGCCATGTCGAACCGTCGTCAAAGACGGTGTTGATATTTACCTTGCCCGGCTCACGGTACTTCGAGAGGTAGTTGTATGGCGGAGCGAATTGGCGTTTCGGATTGGTCTCGGAACCCCAGCCGAAAATGGTATTTCCCGCAGGAGCCATTGTTCCTGCTTCGAATGATGTCGGGGCGAGCATCTCTTCCAGTCCTGAGAACCGCGACGGCACATCAACAAACTCGAAGATGCGATACAGGTCGTTGCGTGGAGTGACGTTTCCAGCTTTATCGCTGTGATAGAAGAAGTTCAAGAGATGGCTCTTTGAATCTCCACCCCCCGCAGGATCGTACGTCCTGCTGTACTCACCCTCTTCATTTGTATCATAGGACTGAGCACCAGCATTCAGCGTCGAGTACTCCGCGAACAACTCCGAAGGACTGCTTTTGGGAACGAGCATCAATTCGTACTTGCTCGCGTAAGGGCGGTCGTTCCACGTAAGCCATGGAAACGGGGTAAGCGGTGAACCGATGTAATAAGCTTGGTCGTATAAGCGAGCCTCGGCAGTAGTAACACCATCGCCAAGTGTTTCGAGGTTCTCTGGCTTTGCAAACTCAGCGGCAGTCCACCAACGATGGTCAGGGCCAGCGTGCCATACTGAATTCAAATAGCCGAGCGTGTGCTGCAACTTGAGACCCGCATGTGTATCCAAATCGGGAGTTGGGCCGTTTGCATCGCTGGAATCGACTACTCCTGGAGTAACATCACCAGACCATTGTCGCCAGATATTGAATTCTGTGTCCGTTTCATCCTCGTCGTTTCGAGGCATGCCCATATCATCGTGGGCATTGCCAAGCCGTTCGCGAGAACGAATCGGGGCGGGTGTTCTTGCGGTCAAGCCGTCGGCATCGGCCGAGCTATTGTAAACCCACAAATCGATCGGCATGCTGTCGACGGTAAGATACGGATTCGTATCCTGGTTCCACGCCAAGGTTGGATTGGCCAAACGCTGCAAGTAAACTCGGTTGTAGCCGACGATTTTGTAGGTTTGAGCCTCGTCCGTTGTGCCTTCTTGCACTTCACCAAACCATGGCTCGTTTTCATCCTTGTCCCAAGGCACGTCATACGGAGCGGTTGAGATATCTCCGATGACAAATGGAATCCCATATCCATCCACCGGTTCAGAGATACTCATACGGCGTGGCATATCAATTTGAACCGCTACCGGCGGGATGATCTCTTCATCGGTTTCCGAAGGGTCGCCCGAAGATAGTGTTGGATAGGGTGTTGCCATGCCATCATCGGCCACGTCCATCGATTGCAAGCCACCATGAATCAGTGGCCTGGTCGCATCGGTAGGAGTTGGTGGTGAAACCTGCAGGTCGATCTTAGGTTGGTCCATCGCACCCAGTCCGCGACCGATCTCGGTGACACTGGTCGTAGCGCCTTCCAGAGTAACCCCTTGCGAACCGAGTACTACATAGCTGCCCGGATTGACACTAACCTCCGTGGTCCCAGTAGACGACGGGTAGTATTGTACCGATCCCCCGTCGGTAATCCCGGCACCTGGCTGCTTGAGATAAATCGTTCGCTCAATATCTGTCGAATCAAGAACGGGATCTTTACGCTCGTCGTCGGTCGGTGCCGGATGAGGATTCGTGTTCGGCTGGCCAACCGCGATTCGCCAAATAGGAGAATTGCTGGGGGCCTCTCGACTCAACCAAAGACCATCACCAGTTGTTCCCGTCCTGTCGTATAGCTCTGCCGGTGGAGTAGCCGGAGTGAACATCTGCGCCGCTGCCGGCCTCGACGGAGTGGCTGTCCTCTTTTGCGGATTATAAAGTTCGATCATCACCCAGCCATCAGGTCGAGCGACTTGATCATAATCGTCGTCGGGATTACCCATGTCTGTTGTCATACCGCCATTTGCGTCGTCATCCGTACCCCGATCATGACCGGCCAGGGTCTCGGTAATCAGCAATTCGGGTCGTTCGACACCCCAGACGACGGCGCGGTCCGTTTCTCCGGTGGTTGTCGTCAGATCGCCATCGACATTCCATCCATCGTAAGGATTCGTGTCATACTCGAACGCCGTCATGATCGAGTCACGGTCTCGGAAATCAACCGCGTTGATCGCCCATTGCGCCAACTCCCGTTCCGTAATCCTTACGTTTCCCAAGCCTGGTGCAGTCAAATTGCGATACAACATGGCCAACATATACAGATGTCGGGCCATCGCTTGACGCGCCAAATTGCCCTGCTGAATCAAATGGGCAGGCGTTGCCGCACTGTCCGCATAGCTATCGTTGTCGAAATCAAAGGCGATGGTCGTAGTAGCACCGCCGAGATCACCTTTCCACAAGGGGTCTAACTCGCCCGGCTCGTCGACCACGCCGTCATTGTCATCATCAACCAAGTTTCCGAACGGTCGGTTTAGATTCAACTTCAGGCCATCGAAGAATCTGGGGAAAAGATCTTTTCTCAATTCGTTCGGTCTATCAGTAGCAGGGACTCCACTCTGGTCGAGCACGGTATCCAAGAACGTAGCCCCGCGTAGTAGGAAGGGCGAATAAGACGAGGCCAACTCTGGAATTCCCACCATGGTGCTAGCCGTGGGTGAGTCCCAACTTTCAGTTGTGAAGATACCACGCAGAAACTCTCGACGATTGGCGGACTGATTTACAAAAGTGTCTTCGGCCAAGGCAAGCAACCGACTCGAAAGCGTACCCGCATCAGCATCGTAGATTCGCAACAGCACTTCCAGGTCGGCCGGTGAAAATGGCGCATCGACATCGGCAACCCCCGCACTTCCATCGACCGTCGCTCGTCGACGCTGTGCACCGTTGCGTAAGAGTTCCATTTCGTAGGGATCATCGACCGCATCGTCACCTTCTCCGTGCGATGCGTAGATAGGGTTCCCGCGTAGGTCCAAGGCTACTGATCCATCGCCATCGATATCTCCAGGAGTTCCATACGCACCGCGAGGATCGGTGTCGTCGGAGGTGAGCGCTGCCATGGCGTCCCCACGAAAGTTGCCCACATTGGCTCTTAGGCTGAGCGGATTGGATTCACCAATCGGTGGTGAGGGAAAGTTGTCGTCGTACATTCCGCCGGATAGTCCATCTTTTGCTTCAAGAAGCCCCTTATCAGAGAAGCCGTCCGTCGTACCGTCGAGGTCGTTATCACGATCGTCAACTCCCCAAGTGGTGCCTGCTTTGGTCCATTGAGAAGTTCTCCCCGGCATGGGCGGTCTTCCCAGGGAGACGGCAAGGGTGGTGGCATCCGTAGTATCGAACAACTGCGATTCACCGTATCGACCCGAAGCCCTTACATAGCTGCTGTCCTTGTACCGATCTGGGTTACCGTGAAACAGGTAGAACAGGTCATGGGGCATATTCGGAATACTGACCGCCGGACTCCCTGAGCGAAAGAGGTCGGTATTCGTCGTGTCTTTAATGTTCAACATGATATCGGCCGGACCGTAACCTTGCCCCAGAGGCAATTGTGCCAAACCGGTTGTGTTGGCAAACGGACCGACGAACTGCTGCAATGGTGGCCATGTGTTACCCGTCCGCACCAAGTGCATGGGGCTGCCGTGGGCGTTGAGGTTGAGACGCCCATCGAGGTCAACGCAAAGAATCGCGTATAGCGGCTTGTATTGCCGCCCGTTGGCGTCGGTCTGTACGGACGAACCAAGGTCGATCCAGATGCTATCAGGGTCACCATTACCGTCATTGTCGACATCCCAGGGGCCTTGCTTGTACCAATCCTGCGTATCAAAGGCCGGGTTGGCAGAGATGAAATCCGGATGATCACTCAGCAAGGGACGGAAGAGTAATTTCCGAGCCAAGTCGCGTTCGGCTGCACTGTCCGCCGCCGGGCGGTTTACGGCTCCCGTCCCCAAGAAATGATTGAGCAATGCCGGATCGAGAAACGAAGGCTTGATGACCTTGGTACCCGAAATCGGGGCTGCTGGATCGGCGACCATCACCGCTAGGTGCAAGTTCTGATAGTCGGGGGCATCGTAGTCTTCGTCCGCGCCACCCACTCCGGCAGGATCGGGATACGTGGCATCAAACAGTTCGGCATCGCTGTTTGCAGTCCGCCCATGATTGGGGAGGAGAGCTCGTGCGCGGGCAACTGTATCAAGTAGAGTGAGCTCGTGGTCAATCGTGCCGTCAACTGCTACGTCGGCGACCGCTTGACCAGGGGTTAATGCCGCCTTCAGACCCAACCCAAAGCCGGTGCCATCGAAGGGGCGGTCATTGATGATGAACTTGTCGCCAGCTTCCGGCAGGCCACCTCCAAAACTCATCACCTGGAAAGTTACCACGTTTCCGACGCCCGTCGGCTGAGACCGCACAATACGTCGCGTTACGAGTGCGGTGGGGCCACTGAGCATTGTCAATAATCGACCATCGTAAAACCCGGGACTCTGATTCGGGTGTAACGACGGCTTCATCGGGTCGATACGCTTGTTGTCGAAATCGAGCGAGAGTTCGACAAACGTCCCGTTCTCCTGAAGTCTGGGGGCCATCGGAGTAGCAGATACTGTCCCAGTTAGAGGCCCCAGCCTTGTATCGTGGCCATAGAAGTCTTCCAGCAGGCTGTGGGTCCAGATGGGGGAACTGGGGTCTTCGGCTCCGCGCAGCACTTGGTCCATGGCTGCGTCGAGGAGTTGCTCGTGGGAGTCGCTTTCCAAATCGGCCAGTGCGGTGCTGCGGGCAGAGCGCATTTGGATGCCGCTGACCAGGACGAAGGTCATCGTCACGGTGGCCATCAGGGCCAACAGGGCCATCACCACCAGCAGCAGCACGCCACGGCGGGGGTTACGTCGTTGAAATAACATTGCGGTCTCTCCTTGCGAAGCGTTACATTTGCCCTGGCCCGCTTCGAAGGTATCGGGTTGCCTGTTCCGTTTTCCGCCCGGGCCCCACGGCCACGAGCGGTCCTCCAGTTCTCTTAACTTCCTTCACTCAATCTCAGTCTATTCCTGCCGCCGCATCGTCCGCTCGAATACTGCTACCACGCCGTCAACGAGTACGGCATAGGTGTCGGTGAGATTCCCCAGAGTGACCGACGTTTCATTTAAGTTGCAAAACTCGTTAGGATTCCAGTCAGGTCCATCGAGTGTTAGGTAACGAACCCAATAGTCGGTTCCACTAACTTCGAGTACTTCCGGCGCGTTGTCCGTTGCCACCACGCGGTACCATCGGTAGACGGGGCGTGCCAACCGATCCTGTCCATAGATAGGCGGATAGATGCCAGGGGCTGGCACCGGAAGACTCGGTCGTGGTGCCCAACCGCTGACCATGATCCACTGGTTCGGTTTCACGGCCAGATATTCACGGGCTTCGTCAGAAGTCATGTCTGCCACGGGGCCGCCGCTGATAATGACGTCGCCACCACCCAGTCCTAGGCCGTTCACGAACTCAATTCCACAAACACGTTCACTGGCTAAAGCGTCGGCGGGATTTGCCTCGCCAGCTTGGACATCAACGTCGAGATTGCGTTTCGCAAATACGATGATCGACACCTGGTATTCGTTTCGAATGGCGGGGGAGATATCGTAGTAAATTCCGCCATCGTCCACTGCAAGAACTTCATGCGGAGCTCGGCTGACCATGGCCATCCAACTGTAGCTGCCTTCGAATTGCTCGATCGTATTGCCTCCGGAGTACAGACGGATCGGTGTCTCACTCTCATCGGTGGGCAAACTGTAGATTCCCTCGTTCTGTGACATGAAGATGCGTTCGGCAACGCTGGAGGTCATAAGATTGGCGTCCGGTGGATTGGGACTTGGTGGAGGAGTAGCGGAGAACAGGGCCGTAAAGTCTTCTGACATACTTAGCGTTGCCCGCGGCATGCGGGGTGCATTGTCATGGCTGGCGATTATTCCGGGTCCAGTCCTCAGGTTCGGCACACTTGTAGTTTGCAAATCGTAGGGGAAAGTGCGCCCTGGCCAGTTGGTTGGAACCGTTGACAGGGTGTCGTTGGCTCTGGCAATGAACAAGGGATCGATACAGAAGGTCTCAGCCCAGTCGTCGACATTTCGGCGGGCAATATCGCCATCGTCTACCCCCGGCCCCTCCGGACCACCAAGCGGAGTCGAAGTCGAAGGACTGCCAAGGTCCCAAGGATTCGGTATTCTCCAGGTTCGCATGATGTTGCTGGTCCCACCTGCGAAGTCCATCGCCATCCACCGGTTCGGTTCCAGCATGTCGCGGGTTTTGAATTCTCGGAAGGCATGGCGGCCGGTAGCGGCGGCGCGGTCGAATTGGTTGACCTGCCCCATGCGATATCCGCCCAGGGGCACCAACGACAGCAGACCCAACATGCCGACGCTCAGAACAAATGCCGAGATCAGCACCTCCAGCAGCGAGATCCCCCGCCGCGCTACCGATGACAATGTGTGTGAATGGTTCATGGCTTAGCGTCCTCCGATCCCCAACTTCTCAATCGCGAAGGCCCGCGAGTCTTGAACGCGTTCCCAGACGGTTGCCCCGTCGACCGCGCCTACGGGATCGGTGGTGATGGTTCCCGTACCGGGATTGATGGATACCCAGTAGTTGTCCAGGTCGACGAGGTTCGAAGAAAGGTCATCATCAGCGTTTAGCAGAGCGTCGGCAGTCCCGTCGATTTTCTCGACCTTCCCCACCAACAAGTAGAGCGGGCGCGTGAACGCCGTTCCGCCCCAACTCAAGTGGCCGAATTCATCCATCATGTTATCGACGACGCTTAGGCGGAATACACTGTCTGGCGTACCGTTGGCGGCGAAGAGAATAATAACCGGCTCGTTGTGTCCGACAATTCCACTCCCGGAAGTTTCGCCCAACGCGACGTCATCGCCGGAATAGTAATTTTGAACGTTCTCGCTACGTGGCAGAAGCGAACGCAAGTCGTCACCGGAGAAATACAAGTCGATCGCCGTGCCGGGTGGAAGTTCGACCGACGAGGCCGCGCTCTTTCGCGGCTGACGAATAATCTCGAAGGCGTAAGGTACACCAGGAGATTCACCAGAGATGGTCGCCGGGGCCGTCGTGAGGACCTGTTCCAGACGCCAGGGATCCGCCGCCGTTGGAGCCGCAAGTAGGCGTTCTTCCTCATCAAAGTTCATTGTATCGTAGGTGCCCTCGTAGATCGTAAAAACCGAGGAGCCGTACCCGAGCTTGATCAAGTCCCCCTCTCGGATCATGCCTATTGGGTATGGAGTCGTCATGCCGATGACGAAAGAACGGGTAATGTCCGGCGTGCCCATGTCTCCGTCGTGATCGAAGGTTCTGTTTTCGATGGTTACGGTCGCATTAAGTGTCAGACCAGAAAATGAAGGGGGCACTTCGCAATGCGAAAGTGTCAGCACCGTACCACGCTCGCCATCGATGCCTTGTAGCCACACGCCTGCAAGACGGCCCGTTTCAATGGCTCGCGACTTGGCACTACTCAGCATCGTGCTCACCGCGCGGGCCGCTTCTCGCTGCCGTCGCCCCGCGGCTGTGGGGGCAATCACAGGAACGATCGCAGCGCTGACCGCCAGAATAATAAACACCACCACCAACAGCTCGATCAACGTCAAGCCGCGACGCGGACGCTTCGCATTGTGTCGGGCCGTGTGCATGTTAGTTATTGATTTGGTGATTGTGGACGTTGTCTAATTCGTACCCGTTGTAGCCGGCATCGCCCGAGAGATCGTTGTTTCTAATTTCAAAAGAAGTTTCATCTCGCAGATAACGTAGCGACTCACCGCGTTGTCTTTGTTCCTCACCAGTCGTGGGGCTAAATGTGTACGGATCATCTGGGTCGGCTGGGTCAGTGAAACCAAAGACGACTCCTAGCTCTGCATCGGGACCCGCAGAGAAGATAAGAGGAAATAGTTGATAGCCGCGGGGTCGGAATGGGTCGAATAGATTAGGCTTTGGATCAAGGCGAGTGACATCGAATGGATTTGGATTCGAGAGATGCCCTCGGTCAATTCGTTTATCTGTAAGATTCTCAACGCCTGGCTGCAAATCTGAAATGAAACCTGCGGGCCACCGAATCCACTCAATGGGTCTTCCCCAGGCGTCGACGAATTCCGGCATTCCATCTCCGTCAACGTCGCCAGAGTCCCTTTCGGAGAAGACGGCCCCTCCGTCACTCCCCAGGCCGCTGGTCATGATCAAATACAAGCACTCTGCAGGCGCGTAGTCCTGTCGCAAGCCAGCAGTGTCTGCATAATCCCAGTTGGGTTTGTTGAGCACACGGGCTATTCGGCGGGAATAAGAACGCCAGATCGATGGATAAAGTGGAGAGCCGCTAGAGTCCTTGATAAAGTCTGGTATGAGTGCCGGGTTAAGATCTTCGTATCTATCGGGCAACTCTAAACGCATCAGTTCACGTCTTGCAAGAAGAGTCCGTGCCGCTATATGTTCCGCCTGACTTGGTGAACCCGGCACTTCAAAGTTGCTGTCAATGTAAGTCGGATACGGCCCCCAACTAAGCGAGCCATCCGTCGGATCAATCGGCAATCGTCTGGTCTGATACGACTCCCAGATGACTGCCATTTGGTCGTGGAGTTTGCGGATGAGGGCTTCGGTGCGGCGGCGGCGGGCGGATTCTTGGGAGGTGTACAACGCGCCTAAAACCATTCCGGCCAGGATGGCGATGATGGTGATGACGACCAGCAGTTCGACCAGCGTGAAACCGGCCTCGCTGTTTTGGTTGCGGCTGTTGTGGGTTCGCACTACCGGCGATCGGGCGGAATGCCGCGGAGAATATTCCCTACAGATTTGTGGTATGTGGCGGATCATTGCGGCGCTCCCAGGGCGTGTTCCAGCGTCGAGTCGAGGAAGTTCGCCAGGTTGTCGTAGTGGGCCGCGGCGATGGGCTGCCATGTCGTACTTCCACGGACGGTGAATTGCCCCCGTGGGTAAACGGTCAATTCATTCTTCGCTTCGTTGATCGCCAGTGCCGTCGTCGAGCTGAGCTGGCTGTACTTCTGATCCACGCCGGCACAAATCAACTGGAAACGGTCCGCAGCGGCGAAGTCGGTCGCCAACGGATGTTGTTCGGCATCATTGGGCGTGTACGTTTTGAGATACGGTCGGGCCAACCCCCAATTCACACCCGCAGAGGCCAATGCGGGATGCCACTGCATGGGATAGCTGGGCAACCAGGTGTAACTGCCCGCATCGAAGTAGACATAAGGCGGTGTGTCTGCACCGGCCAGGTCGAAGTCGGGCACATACTCGGGCCATCCGTCCATGTCGGAGTCGACGAGACGACGAGGATCGAATTCAAACAGCATTTTGGTTCGCTGGGGCTGATCGGCCTGGGGCAACAGCGGTGCCACGGGGTCGGCGGCGAACCCGGTCAGTTCGACCTCGTAGCGTTCTGCGGTGGCCCACACAATGCGGGGCAACCCACCCAACCAGAACACCAGCGATTCGGCCGCATCGAGGTTCTGCACATCGCACCCCGCCGCGGGAACGTAGCCCGGGTTGTCGGGAACGGTGGCATGATTGATGGCCGTCTCGATATCGTCGTAGTACCCGTTGTAGCGAGGGAACATGCGTCGCACGTGGCGGGTGAACACCTGCCGGAGGAATTGCGTGTGGTCGAACGAAGGCGAAGCAGCCGTATAGCTGGAAAGCATAGTCGGCGGCAGTTCGCCATACTGATTACTGTATTGCTGCAATGCCGCGTCGAGGCGTTGCAGTTCGTTTTCAACCGTGGCGTTTCGGACGGAACCGCTTACCGCCCCCAAGCCGCCAATGATCAGACCGAAGACCAACCCCAAGATGACGACAACCACCAGCACCTCAACCAGCGTGAACGCAACCCGAGGGCGACGGGATTGCGATGATGGAGTATCCCCACCACGCACTGGTACCTCCAGTGTCATTCGCGCCGCTCGCGTTGGTGCCGGTAGCGTGTTCATCAGTTGCCTGAATTGAAATCGTTTTCGAGTTTGGATTCTGCGAAGTTGGTGAGGTTGTCGAATTGAGGAGCGTCGATGGACCCTGTCGTCCGGGGATCGCTATTTAAGCTATAGAACAGACCCTCTGGATACACAGGCAAAAGCAACACAAGCTGATCTATCTCGGTCGCCGTGAGCGTTAGGTCGTTGTTTGTATCGCCAAAGGTTGTCGACGAGTCGGAAGCTGTCAGGGCCGAATAAACGTTGTCAGAACCTGCGCACAAAATCTGAAACGATTCCGAATTTGCAAAGCTCGACTGCAATGGGTCGTCGGCTGCCGCAGAGGTATACCGAATGAGGTACGGCCTTGTGATGCCCCACTGATTGATATTGGGGTGACTATCGTATGGGAAGTAGGGAGCTACCCCGTACGAGCCGGCGTCGAAGTAAGTCAGAGGTGGCGTATCAAGTCCAGCGCCGGTATCCGGGATGTACTCGGGCCAGCCATCACGATCGACGTCGACCAAACGGCGAGTGTCAAACTCGAACAGTGTAGGTGTACGTTCAGATTGGTAATCCACCCCGGCGGTACCGCCACCGGTTGGAGGGTATTCCTGTAACAGCGGGTCCGTTGGGTTCTTGGAAAATCCGGTTAGCTCAACTTCGTACTCACCGGTACTGAGGTCGGCCTTCCAGATTTTTGGAATTCCACCAAGCCAAAACACTAACGCTTCCGCAGGATCCATGGTGCTCAGATCACAACTCGTAACCCCACCATAGTTGGCGACACCAGAAAAGTCGGTTGCAGTCGACAATAAATCGGTGTATTCCTCACGTATGTCATTTTCATCGGTACTCGAGTCGCCATTGTAGTCTCCGGAGAGCCTAAAACGCGGAAATGATTTACGCATATGCCGATCGAACCGCTTAAGTTTGGTTACCTCCTTCTCATTTTCAGCGGTTCCACTGGTGGCGTAAGCCCCATCTTTAGTAAACATCGTTGGCGGCAGCGACCCGTAGGTATCGCGATAGTTGTTCAACGCAACATCTAACTGATTGATTTCAGTTTTCACGACGGCAGTTTTGGCGGTGCCGATGGCCGGGCCGACGGCGACGATGAGGAGTCCGGCCAGGATCCCGATGATGACGATCACCATCAGCAGCTCGACCAGCGTAAAGCCGGGCCGGGGTGTGGGGCTGTGGGGTTGCATGGGTCGCTTCTCCTTCCGGGGATGTATGGCTGCCTGGGCGGAACTAACCGCTAAGGGTTTGAATCAGGTCGATCAACGGCAAGAACAAGGCAATAACAATGAACCCGACCATGCCGCCGAGGATGATGATCATCAACGGCTCGAGCAAGCTGACCAGGCTTTCGGTAAGCACCGTGACCTCTTCGTCGTAGGTGTCGGCCACCTTGTAGAGCATCGTGTCGAGTTCGCCGGTTTCTTCGCCCACGTCGACCATATTGACCACCAGGTCGTCGACGATGCGATTGTTTAGTTTCAAGAGGTACATCAACACGCCGATGGGCCCGCCTACGAACGCAAACCAGAAGAGCACGGTAACCGCGTTGAACTTCGGCTTGGAGTATTCTTTCATCGGCTGGGCAATCGATTCACCCTCGCGAATCGAGTCGTAGATCTTGCCGTACATGAACTCGAACACCGCGTTGCCGGCCGTTTCGCGGGTGATGTTGAGAGCCTCTAGAATCGGAACCCCGGATGCAACCAGCGTTCCCAGAGTTCGGCTGGTACGGGCCATGGTGTTCTTTTCGAGCAATTGCCCGAACACCGGCACTTGAATGGTAAACAAGTCCCAACCAAAGCGGCCGACTTTGAATTTGCAGATAAGCTTGACGGTCAACCAGATACCAATAGGGATGGCCGGAATAAGAAACCAGTAGCTGCCCACCCAATTCGACATGGTGATGAGCAACTCGGTCATGGCCGGCAGTTCGGTATCGAAGTCTTCGAAAATCTTGCGGAACGCCGGCACGATTTTCAACATGATGAATACCAAAATGCCGATCGCCACCGAGACGACGACGATGGGGTAAATGAGCGCGCCTTTGACTTTCCGCTTGAGCGATTCGGCCCGTTCTTTGAACTCGGCCAGACGGCGAAGAATAACTTCCAAAGCACCACCCGCTTCGCCGGCTTTGATCATGTTGACGTACAGCCGATCGAAGGCCTTGGGGCTTTTGGCCATGGCCTCGGAAAGGGTGGCCCCCGCTTCGATTTCGTCGCAGACATCCATCAGCGAGTTTTTCAGCCGCCCGGGCTTCGACTGTTGTTCCAGAATTCGCAAGCTTCGCAGAATCGGCAAGCCGGCGTCTTGCAGGATGGACAACTGCCGCGTGAAGGTGGTAAGCACCTTGCCGCTGACCGAGCCGATGGCGAACGTCTTCCCTTTGGCGCCCTTTTTCTTCTCGGCCTTTTGACGCGACTTTTTGGCTGAGATCTTGGTAACGAAGTAGCCGCGCTGGCGTATCGTGGCCTGCGCTTCGTCTTCGCTGGCAGCCTCGATCACATCTTTGATCTCGTTGCCCGTGGCGTCCATCGCTTCGAATTGAAACGTCGGCATGATCGTCGCTCCTGATCACGTGCGACCCCGGCCGATCCCTCGCGGCCGATGGTCGAACCTTTACCTGGTCGATTGAATGTGGTTGGTGTTGGTTAACTGCGTTTCGGGCAACAGCCCGGGTTGTTTGCTACTGATTTGTTTAGGCCTCGAGCACCGTTTCGCGAACAATTTCCTCGACGGTGGTGGTTCCTTCGTAAACGGCGTCCATCCCTGCATCCCGCAAGGTGACCATGCCGAAGTGGCGGGCGGTATCGCGAAGCTCTTCGGTACTGCGACCTTGAACGACCATGTCGCGAAGATCGTCGTTCATGATCATCAACTCGAACAAGCCCACACGGCCCTTGAAGCCCGTGTTGTTGCAGGCCTCGCAGCCGGCACCGCGATAGAACTTCTTGTCGGCCACATCGTCAGGCGAGATCCCCAAGTCGGCCAAAGACTCGGCACTGGGACGGGTTTCTTCCCGGCACTGGCTGCAAACTCGTCGCACAAGCCGTTGGGCCAATATGGCTTCGACCGTGGCGGTAATAAGAAACGGCGCAACGCCCATGTCCATCAGTCGAGTAACCGTGGCCGGGGCATCGTTGGTGTGCAACGTACTGAATACGGTATGACCCGTGAGTGAAGCCTGCACCGCGATTTCGGCGGTCTCGGTATCTCGAATCTCACCCACCAGGATCTTGTCCGGGTCTTGCCGCAAGATGGCTCGCAGACACGAAGCGAAGGTATTGCCGATCGAGGAATCGATGGGTACCTGCACGATTCCGTCGATGTCGTACTCGATGGGGTCCTCGGTCGTAATGAGCTTTTCGGTGATCTCGTTGAGTTCGCTGAGTGCCGAGTAAAGCGTGGTGGTTTTACCCGAGCCCGTGGGCCCCGTGACAAGGATGATGCCGTTGGGCTTTTTGATGACTTCGCGGAACCCCTTCAAGGTATCCGCGTTCATGCCGACCTTGTTCAGGTCGAGCGAGACTACCGAGCGATCGAGCACCCGCATGACGACGCTTTCGCCGAACATCGTGGGCAACACGCTCACACGAAGATCGACCGGGTGACCGCCCACGGTGAGTTCAATTCGCCCGTCCTGCGGCAACCGCCGTTCGGCGATGTCGAGGTTGGCCATCACCTTGATACGCGTCGTGATTGCAAACGCCAAGTGACGCGGCGGCGGAACCATTTCGTACAGCACGCCGTCGGCCTTGATACGGATTTTGAATTCGTCTTCGAACGGCTCGAAGTGTAAATCGCTGGCGTGGTCTTTAATGGCCAGCAACAGCACCATGTTCAGCAGCTTTCGCACGGGGGCGCTGTCAGCCAGGGCCTCGACACTGGTGAGATCGATGGGCCCGTCTTCGCTGATCGACTCGGCCACTTTCTGCAAGTCGGAGTCGTCTTCCATGTCGGAGACCAACGTCTCGACGCTTTCGCCGGTGGCCGAGTAGTAACGATCCAGAGCACTTAGCACATCAGTCTCGGTCGCGACCACCGCGCGGACCTCGTAGCCCAAGAAGTTGCGCAGCTCGTCGATAATCTGCAGCTTCTGAGGGTCGCACATGGCGATGGTAAGCACGCCGTCTTTGAAGCTGACCGGCACGATGCGATACAGCATGGCCATGGGCTCGGTCACGTAGCCCAACACTTCCTGGGAGATGGTGGCGTCGGCCAACGAGATGGTCCGCATGTTCATCTGCTCGGCCAGCGCTTGGGCGAGCTGGTCGTCGGTGATCATGCTCATGCTCTCGGCGACCTGACCGATCAACTCGCCGGGACGATTCTGTTGTTCTTCCAACAACATCTCGAGCTGATCGTCGGTGATGAACCCGAGATCGACCATGATTTGACCTAAACGTCGAATTGCCATGTCAAACTTTCTCTGGTGCTGTGACTAACTAAGGCCATGGCTACATGAAAACGAACGGCTAAGCTCGATCAACCGGGGGTGCTCGACGATCGACCACGGCGAACCGAGGCAGATTGCCATGGCACGTAACTTCAGCGTCCGGATACGTCGGCACAACATATCATTCTCCAGGACCACCTTCGCCGACTGCCGATCGACGATTGACCTGATAGGAAAAGGAATTCGAATTGTTGGTGGCCCGCCGCGCGAGCTAAAGAAGACCAGGATCGCAAGGAATCAACCTTCCTCTTCCTCGTCATCTTCTTCGCCCATGCCGCTTTCAGCCCGTGCGATACGGGCCGACAGTTCATCTGGATTGTTCGCCTTGAGCATCACGTCATCTTTAATGCAGGTACCACTTCGCCAGAGCTGGTACAGCGCGTCGTCCAGCAATTGCATGCCGTACTTGGCACCGGTTTGAATGGATGACGTGATACGGAAGGTTTTGTTTTCTCGAATCAGGTTTGCAATGGCCGGAGTGACCACGAGCATTTCGTGAGCCGCGACACGACCGCCGCTAACCTTCGGCAGCAATGCCTGCGAAAGCACGCCGATAATCGAAGTGGATAACTGCACGCGAATCTGATCTTGTTGGCTGGAAGGGAACACGTCGATGATGCGGTTCACCGTTCCTTCGGCACCCGTGGTGTGCAGGGTGCCGAACACAATGTGACCCGTTTCCGCGGCGGTGATAGCGGCTTCGATCGTTTCCAAGTCGCGCATTTCGCCGACCAGAATCACGTCAGGGTCCATCCGCAAGGCTCGGCGAATGGCCTCCGGGAAGGATGGCACATCGACGCCAATCTCTCGCTGATTGACGGTCGACTTCTTGTGATAATGATAGAACTCGATCGGATCTTCGATCGTGATGATGTGATGATCGATCGTCGTATTGATGTGATTGATCATGCTGGCCAGCGTGGTGCTCTTGCCCGAGCCCGTTGGCCCGGTGACCAGAAACAAACCGCGCGGCCGCATACAGAGTTCTTTGCAGGGCCAGGGCAATCCCAACTGGTCCATGGACATGAAGTTGTTGGGGATCTGCCGCAACACCATGCCCACGTTGCCGCGCTGCTTGAACACGGCGACGCGGAATCGGGCCGCCTCGCCAAAGGCGAACCCGAAGTCGGTCCCGCCGACCTCCTGCAGTTCCTGCTGGCATCGCTCGGGGGCGATACTCTTCATCAGGGCCACGGTGTCTTCCGGCTCGAGCGACTTGGTATCGAGCTTGCGGAGGTGGCCGTGTAGACGAATGACCGGCGGTTGTCCGACGGCAATGTGCAGATCGCTGGCACCTTGATTGATGACCGTCTGCAGCAGTTTGTCTACAAGAATCGTTCCCATGGACGTTGATCACCTCTGGCTCGACCGCTGCATGGCCCCCACGCGAGCGGACTGCCGAGGTCCTCTTCTAACTTTCTGCTGTTCCGGAAGCCCCACCTTGTCGCCCGGCCCGAACTCCCAGTTGGCCAAGCTACCTCGGCTCAATCCCGCTGGAGATTGAGCGGCCCATTCCCCACAAGAGCCAACTTGGATTCTAAACCAGAACTCCGGCTCCAGCAGGCGATTATTCGTAAACGCATCCCAATGCTCAAGTAAATCGTTCCAATTGTTGCAATCCACACCTCAACTAATGGCCATGCGTACACCGCACGGAAAGCACCGTGCAACAATGACCTCTTACCTAAGACACAAACCTGGCAGCCTTGAAAACGTGAACTGCAGCCCCAGAATAGGGTTCTGAGAACTGGCCAATTCTTAGGCCCTCAACTGAAGGAAGGTTAGGTGACCAACTCGATGATTGGTCGACTGTTGCGTACGCGTTAGCTATCGAGCTTCGCAACCCGGAACACTTCGTCCAGCGTGGTGACTCCCTTCATTGCTTTCGCGATTCCGTCTTCGTAAAGCGTATGCATCCCCTGTGACAGGGCGACTTTACGAATTTCCTGAGTCGAAGCACCCTTGAAAGTCAGCTCTCTGATTTTGGCCGTAAGCAGCATCAACTCGAAGATTCCTTGACGGCCTCGATAGCCGCCGCGACCACAGTTTCCGCACCCTTTGCCCCGCATGAATGTCGCCTTGCTGGCCATCTCGGGAGTGATCCCGGCGGCCTCCAATTGCGCATCGCTCGGCATGTACGGTTGTTTACATTTGGTGCAAACCACCCGGACCAGCCGTTGGGCGAGCACTGCAATAACGCTGCTGGCGACCAGGTATGCGGGAACTCCCATGTCCACCATGCGTGTAATAGCACCGGGCGCATCGTTCGTATGTAGTGTACTGAATACCAAGTGTCCAGTAAGAGAAGCTTGGATTCCCATCTCTGCAGTTTCCTGATCCCGCATCTCGCCGACTAGGATCACATTCGGTGCCTGCCGCAACATGGAGCGGATAATACGAGCAAAATCCAGCCCGATACTGTGCTTTACTTCCACCTGATTGATCCCGGGCAGATAGTACTCCACAGGGTCTTCGGCCGTGATGATTTTGCGATCGGGCCGGTTCAGCTCATTCAGCCCGGCGTACAGCGTGGTGGTCTTCCCCGACCCAGTTGGGCCAGTAACCAAGATGATGCCGTTGGGCCGCCGGATGAGGCCCTTGAACGTCCGATAGTCGTCGTCGGCCATGCCCAACTGACGCACGCCCACTCGAATGCTGTCCTTGTCCAAAAGCCGCATGACCACCGACTGACCGTGGTTCGTCGGCAACACGCTGACACGCAGGTCGAGCTCCTTGCTGCCGGCGGTGACCTTAATACGACCATCCTGGGCACGCCGCCGCTCTGCAATGTCCATCTTGGCCATAATCTTTACCCGAGACAGCAGGGCCCCCAACAACCGGCGGGGGGGGCTGTCGCGTTCGACCAAGACGCCATCCACGCGGTATCGCACGCGCACACGGTCTTCGAATGGCTCGATGTGAATATCGGAAGCCCGAAGCTGGACGGCCTCGGTGATGATCAGCTGCACCAGCCGCACGATGGGTGCGCTGGTTTCGTCGACGACATCTTCTTCACCGCCGGTGTCATCCTCGGTCTCGGTGAAATCGATGGCCGTGTCCGTAAACTCCTGTAGCATCGAGTCGGCACTCTCACCTTCGGTTTGGCCGTAATGCCGGTTGATGGACTCCTGAATGCTCTCGCGAGGGGCCAACGCGATCTCAATCTTGCGATTCAGAATAAACCGCAGCTTATCCAAGGTGTCGAGGTCCAAGGGGTCGCTCACGACGACTTTCAGAGCATCTCCCTCTTCAGACAGAGGCAGAATCGCGTTTTCGCGAACGACCGACTCGGGCACGAGTTCAATAATCGCCGGTGGGACAATAACTTCACTCAGATTGATGAAGTCCAGACCATGCTCTTGAGCAATGGCCCGCATCACCTCGTCGCCCGAGGCGTAGCCCAGCCGGGTCAGCGACTCGCCGACAGAGACATTCTGGGCACGGGCCAGCTGATCGGCCTCGGCCAACTGATCGCCGCTGATAACTCCCTGGCTAACTAGGATTTCGGCATACTTCTCTGTCACCATTTTTTCACTCGCCATGCTACGACCCTCTTCCGGGGTGTTGGCCGACGGCCTGATTGTCTGTTCCTGATCGAATTCGCCTGAATCGCACTGATGCTGAAAAGCTAGACGAGACCGCGGGGGTCAAACGTCCGGCTGAGCGCAAAGAGCAGGGAGCTGCACGGTACCGCAGAGGAGCACTCGAATACGAAGAATCGATGCCTTTTGCCGCAATCTCCCCAGGCTATCTACAAGCTAATAACGCCCTAAACCCTTGTCAACCAAGGAGCACCGCCGTTTAGCTAGAGCTTCTGGAAAAGCGCGGAGGCGCTACCGGATGGCGCTTTCCCATGGGCTGCAACGGCAGATTTCGCGCAGCCTTGAATCCGGTTCGGCGACTGACGAAAGCCGATTCAGGCTGAGATTCAAGCCTTCTGGGAAAAGCGAGCTAGCGACGACGGCTGCCGGGGTCTTCCTGCAACGCTCGTCGCAAGTGTTCTAGCTGAGCTTCCAGAAACTGGATGTGGCTGTAAGTAACTGGCCGAAAATCTTCCGGGCTTTCTTCCGGCCGGTCCAGTTCCTGTACTTCCGCTTCTGTCCCGGGTTGGGCCATCAACGCAACACGAGCATCACGGGCGTCTGCCCTGAGTTCGGAGGCCAACTCGCGGAGTTGGTCGCTTTGATAGAAGAGGTCTTGTCGTTCCAATTGATTGGCCGCCTCGTCAAGTTGTTCAGCGGAACTACGCAACGCCTCGATGCGCACAATCACACTTGTGGTCGTCTCGCGGCCCTCTGCCAGCGGGCTCAATGCTTCTGGGTCGGCGTCGAACCACGGGTTCGGTGAATCCGCTTCCGAAGAAGCGACCCCATCGACCACACGGCTTGCACACTGTTGGCAAGCACTTGTCTTTCGGTTTTGAGCATCGAGAACATCCAGGTTGTGAATCAACGCTTGCCGTTCATCGAAGCGGCCATCGACCAAGTCGCCCGGGCTGAACACGCTGCCTTCCAAAACCCCCGGGCCAAGCGATTCCATCAGGTCAACCAGCTCTTGCACGGTCTTCGATTCAGTGCCCGTTGAGTCGAGGACTGTATTGTTCTGACAGTGGGTCGGGCATTCACGATCTGCCTGGTTCGCCGTCGAGGCTTGGGCAACCGTATGCTCACGACGGCAATACTTGCATGCTGCAGTCCGGTCTTCCAGGCTATTCAATGATGCGTCTCGGCTCGTCATGGCATCGATCAACATCGGGCGAGGACGCTCTGAGATCTTGTGGTCGGCCAGCTTCACGGCTTGGCTTAATCCATAAGCTGCCGTCTTCAACAACAAGGGCGGCTGGTTCGAGCGAAACAGGTTCTGCCCGCCGTACACGCGGTCATCTTCCAGGTGCAGTTCGGCCAGGTGTTTGCCCGAAGTGGTGGTAGGAATCTGCTTAAATCGAAAGCCGGGAGAAAGGATGAGGCGACTTCGATCCTGGACGGTAATCGAAAGGTGAGCGGATTTCGAAACGGCGGACGGTTGCTCGTCTTCCGCATTCGCACGAGACGCGAACGTTGCGAGACAAATGATGGCGAGCGGGACGATCGCAGAAATCAGGCGCGAGCGAGCATACATATCGATCACCTCCATGTGATCATTCCTGCACTACGGACGGCTTCGCTTCAAAACCCTTTACGAAGCAACCGGCGCGTGCGTTCATCGGGCGGTAAAGGGCGGGCATTATAGAAGCCCGGGCTTGGACAGCAAAAGTCCAATCCCCAGCCGCACTGCTAGCACTCCGCCGGCTCGCTTGAAATCGCTATCCACCCGAGAATTACGACTTCAGTTCGACCGGCAGTTCATCGATCTTGGCGGCCAGAATGAAGTCGTTTTCCGATAGCCCCCCGATGGCATGCGTCCAGATTTCGATGGACACGTTGCGATAGCCCTCGACATGCAGGTCTGGGTGATGGCCTTCGGATTCGGCAACTTCGGCTACACGATTGAAGAAGTCGATGGCGGCCATGAAATTCTTGACCGTCCAATCCTTGCGAATGCGTTGGCCTTGATGCGTCGACCGCCAGCCAGAGAGCTTGGTGAGTTGATCGGTGGCTTCTTCCAACGAGCAGGGATCGACACCCCCTTCACAGGGAAGACACTTCTTCGTGACGAGTTGATCTGGAGTTTGAGTCTTCATTGTTTCCACCTTTGAACGCGGTAATCCGGTGGTCGGATTTTGAAATAGAAACCTCAAATGTAATTTTAGGCAATCGCCTTGGAAAACCAAGCGCCGCCGAGAAGTGAACAGCGGAGAAGACATCAATCGCGAGAGCAGCGCGGTCAGCAGTGGACGCATGAAGACTTGATCGTGCGGTCCACCCTTGATGGCATCGATTCAAGCGGCGAAGCAGTCCCGGTCGAGTTGATGCAGGGCTGCCCAACAGTCGTGCGGTGCGTCCATCGCCAGTTGAAGTGCTCCGGTGGCGGCTGCGAACACGCCGTCCTGCACCCGAGAAACACGCACGGGACACTTCTTTGAAATTCCGCCCTCAAGCAGAGTATCGATCCCTCGAAGTCGACTTCCACCTCCAGCCAGCAGGAGATGGTCCTCCCGGGCTCGTGACGGGAGAATCCCCAACTTGGCCGTCTCTTCCAAGATGCTCTCGGCGAGCAACTCTGCGAAGGACCGGCACGCATTGTTCAATGCTTCGGTGAGGTCGTGCTCGTGGCACCCATTGCTCGAGTTCAGCATGACCACGACACGCCGCTGCTGGTCTCCCTGGTATCCGAATCTCTCTTTTATTTCGCGAGCGATTGCATGGTTGATCTCTGCATCGGGATAGTCGCTTCTCACCTGTTCGATAATACGTTCGTCTAAGGTACGACCACCGATTGGCAGAAACACCTGAGACTCTTCTCGCAGACATGCCTCGGGCACCGCGTACAGCGAAGTGACGTCCTCGCCGATGTCGACCACGAGTGTTCCGTCTACGTGTTGCAAGCTATACGCCACGGCAAGCGGTGCCGGAACGAGGAGCGTGGTGGCGAACGCCGCGGTGCAGGCCTCTAACATGGCGAGCTTGAACGCCTGGCTGGCTCGTGCAGAAACGCCGAGCGTGCCGAAAACCGGAAGCGACGAAGATGCGTGTACTTGCGAGACGCCATGTTCGATGAGCCATCGAGCCGCGTTCTGAACTTGCTGATGCTCGGTCACACTTCGCACCGAGTTACGCGTCGTGCTCGAGACCACGAATTCTTCGGCAAACGGCTTCACCACCTGCAACGCGTGCCCTTGGGCAATCGCGTGTTCTCCAAATACAACGTTCTGCTCAACTGCAGTTGGCCCAACACAACCCTTGCTCCAGCCAACCGCGCTGCCAAACACGGCGCGGTGCCCCTGAGACGAGACAACCGACGTCTTGTGTGCGCCTATGTCCAAACCAACGTACACGGCTTCGCTGTGCATACTTCCGATCTCTCCAAGCCCTGAGGAGCTGACCTGCCACTCACTACGTATGAACTGCTGAGTTCGCTACGAGTTCATCCGGATGAACGGTTCGATGGCGGGTTCAAGCTCTCTCGCAACGCAATGTTTTCTTCGAAGACATGCTGCACCAGATGCTGTCCGACCGGGATCGCTTCGCGAGAGAGCGTCGCAATTCCCGAATGAACGGTGCGGTCTTCTTCAAGGGATGGGAGGGAACTGGTCGTGGTGCGACACGGCTTGTCTGGATCATCCAGATCGTGCAGTTCCGGATCGTAGAGTGCCAGCTTCAGTCGGCTGTCGTGCAGCGGAGGCCTGTTCCATAGGTGCCAGACAACCAGCCAACCGGCAATCGCCATGCAGATGGCGAACCCCGCCAGAAAGCTGAGCAAACTGATCCACCACACATTCATGCGTGCTGCTCTAAGAATCCGGTGCCACATTGATCGGCTTCGCTTGTTTCTCGAAGCGCGATCCTGAATTGCCGGCAGAGTGACCTCTGCACAAGCTGTGTGCTCCACGAATTCGTAGAGCCCCCCTGTAATGGCATCGGTTGCAACGATTGTGCCGCTTAAGAAAAGCCTGCCGATCCACACGCTATCTAGCCAGAACTGCTAGCAGCCCCGGCTCGAACAGCCTGGCAATAGCGATGCACAGGTCTGCAGCCAATACGCGAACCGGAGCAATTAGTGCCAGGCAAAGTCGCCGGCATTCACGCTGGGCAGGTTACTGACACCCATCAGATAGTGGTCCACCGCTCGGGCCGCTTCGCGACCTTCGTGAATGGCCCACACCACCAACGATTGCCCACGACGTGCATCTCCGGCAACGAACACTCCTTCGACACTGGATTGATAGTTTTCGTCGGCCTGGATGTTACCGCGGGGGTCCAGATCGACCTTGGTTTCTTCGATTGGTCCGGAACGTTGAGGACCAACGAAGCCCATGGCCAACAGAACGAGCTGACAGGGCCACTCTTTTGTCGTGCCTTCGACTTCTTGAAAACCCATGCGGCCGGTTTCGTCAGGAGCCCATTCGATCTCGACGGTAATCAGGCTTTTCACGCCTCCCTTATCGTCTGCGACAAACTCTTTGGTCAACAGGCTCCAGTGCCGGTCGCAGCCCTCTTCATGCGAGGTGCTGGTACGCAGGATGACAGGCCACGAAGGCCACGGGGTATTCACGGGCCGTTCTTCCGCCCGGGGGTACTCACCAACATCGGGCGGCTTGGGTAACAACTCGAACTGGGTAACACTGTTGGCTTTTTGGCGGTTGGATGTTCCCGTACAGTCGCTGCCGGTATCGCCACCGCCGATGATGATCACATCTTTGCCCGCTGCGGAGATGGTTACATCATCGGGAAGCACGTCACCTTGATTTCGCTTGTTCTGCTGTGGCAAGAACTCCATGGCGAAGTGTACACCGTCGAGTTCGCGACCCGGGATCGGCAGATCTCTCGGCTGCGTCGAACCAAGACAGAGCAACACGGCGTCAAAGTCCTTCTGCAAGTCGGCCATGGTGACGTCTTTGCCGACGTTCACGCTGCAACGGATTTCGACACCTTCGTCTTCCATTTGCTTGATACGTCGCCACACGCGCAACTTCTCGAGCTTGAAATCCGGAATGCCGTACATCAACAAACCGCCGGGACGATCATCTCGCTCGAAGAGCGTTACGCTGTGGCCTGCCCGGTTCAGTTGTTGCGCGGCGGCCATGCCTGCGGGTCCGCTACCCACGACGGCCACTTTCTTCCCGGATCGCGTCTCGGGAGGCTGGGGTTGAATCCAACCTTCTTCGAAACCACGATCGGCGATCGATACTTCGATTTGTTTGATCGAAACCGGGTCTTCGTTAATTCCCAACACGCAGGCCGCTTCACACGGTGCGGGACAGATACGCCCGGTGAACTCTGGAAAGTTGTTCGTGGCGTGCAATCGCTCCAGGGCGTCTTTCCAGCGATGGCGGTAAACCAGGTCGTTCCAATCGGGAATGATATTTCCCAGCGGACACCCGGTGTGGCAAAACGGTACTCCACAATCCATGCAACGAGCGCCCTGCGTTGACATCTCGTCTTCCGAGAGCACTTGCAGGAATTCGTTGTAATGATTCAGACGCTCCGCGGGCGGTTGCTTGGGAACCTTCACCCGCTCGTGCTTCATGAATCCACCTGGCTCACCCATGGCTCACCTCCTGAAGTGGTGCGGCCACTTTCTCTTTTTCCTTGCGGAGTTCTGCCAGTGCCCGCTTGTAATCGGTGGGCATGACCTTCACGAACTTATCGAGCGATTGTTCCCAATTATCCAAGACGCTTTGTCCTCGCGTGCTACCTGTGTATTCGACATGTTGCTGGATGAGTTTTCGGACCCGTTGCTGGTCTTCAACATCACCCATGCCTTCTAATTCAACCATTTCCATATTGACGTGATTGGCGAAGTCTCCCGCTTCATCCAACACGTAAGCGATACCACCACTCATGCCGGCCGCGAAGTTGCGCCCGGTGGCACCGAGGATGACCGCGTATCCGCCGGTCATGTATTCGCATCCGTGGTCGCCGACTCCTTCGACCACGGCCGAGGCACCGCTGTTGCGAACGCAGAATCGTTCGCCCACGATGCCGCGGAGATACACTTCGCCGGAGGTCGCCCCGTAAAGGATGACGTTCCCGGCGATGATGTTCTTTTCAGGGACGAAACTAGACTCGGGCGAGGGGTAGACAATCACCTTTCCGCCAGAGAGTCCCTTGCCGCAGTAGTCGTTCACGTCGCCTTCCACTCGCACGGTGATGCCCGGGGCTCCGAAGGCCATCAGGCTTTGTCCGGCGGAACCGGTGAACTTCAATTGAATGGTGTCCTCTGGCAACCCTTCGGAACCGTATCGTCTGGTCACCTCGCTGGAGAGGATGGTGCCGACCGTACGATTGATGTTGCGAATTGCGGTGCTGAACTGAACCGGTTTACGGTGAACCAGGGCCGGCTCGCATTCCTTCAGCAGCACCTTCATGTCGAGCGATTCAGCGATTCCGTGATCTTGCTTCTCAGAGCAGTAGGTCTTCACGTTCTCGGGCACTTGAGGTTTGTGCAGGATCGTTGAGAAATCCAAACCTCGCGCTTTGTGATGGTCGATGGCTTCGCGAGCATCGAGCATATCGACTCGCCCCACCATCTCGTTGATGGTACGGAAACCTAGTGAAGCCATGATCTCGCGGAGTTCTTCAGCCATCATGTGGAAGTAGTTCACCACCCATGCCGGATCGCCGGCAAATTTCTTTCGCAGTGCGGCGTTTTGCGTGGCAATGCCCACGGGGCAGGTATTCTCGTGGCACTTTCGCATCATGATGCAACCAACTACGACCAACGCGGCGGAAGCGACGCCCCACTCTTCGGCGCCCAGCAGCGTGGCAATGGCAACGTCGCGACCGGTGCGAATCAGACCATCGGTCTGAACGACGATGCGTCCGCGGAGGTCGTTCATTACCAGCACTTGATGGGTTTCCGCGAGACCCAATTCCCAGGGCAACCCGGCATGCTTGATCGAAGTTTGCGGGCTGGCCCCCGTCCCTCCGTCGTAGCCGCTAATGAGCACGACGTCGGACTTTCCTTTCGATACGCCCGCGGCCACGGTACCGACACCAACTTCGGCCACGAGTTTGACGCTGACCCTTGCATCACGATTAGAGTTCTTCAAATCGTGGATCAGTTGGGCCAGATCTTCGATGGAATAGATATCGTGGTGAGGCGGGGGCGAGATGAGCCCCACGCCCGGTGTACTGTTGCGGATACGACCGATTTCCTTGTCGACTTTATGACCCGGCAACTGCCCGCCTTCACCAGGCTTGGCACCCTGCGCCATCTTGATCTGCAATTCGTCGGCATTGACCAGATATTCGCTGGTTACTCCGAAGCGACCGCTGGCCACCTGCTTGATTGCACTGCGACGGAGATCGCCGTTGGGATCGACCTTGAAGCGAATGGGATCTTCGCCACCTTCCCCGGTGTTGCTCTTGGCACCGATACGATTCATCGCAATGGCCAACGTTTCGTGGGCTTCGCGCGAAATCGACCCGTAGGACATGGCACCGGTGGCGAATCGCTTCACGATTTCGGACGCCGGCTCAACCTCTTCCAAAGGAACCGGCTCGGCCGTGGTCTTGAACTTGAGTAACCCTCGCAGGGTCAGCAGGCGCTTGTCCTGCTTGTCGATCAGAGCGGAGAACTCACTGAACTTCCGAGGATCGTTGAGCCGACTGGATTCCTGCAGCTTGGCAACCACCTCGGGGCTCATCACGTGGGCTTCGCCCTTGCGACGCCACTGATACTGCCCACCTACGTCGAGACCTAGCACTTCCGGCACGTTCTTTGGTGGGAATGCGTGGTCGTGACGCTGCAGGGACTCTTCGGCCACTCCTTCCAACCCGATGCCGGAAATACGGCTGGGCGTCCAGCTAAAGAATTCGTCGATGAATTCCTGGTTTAACCCAATGGCTTCGTAAATTTGAGCCCCGCGGTAACTCTGCTGAGTCGAAATGCCCATCTTCGACATTACTTTCAGCAGGCCCTTGTTGATGGCGTTGATGTAGCGAGCATCGAGTTGTTCGTCGGAGAATTTCTCCGGAATGTATCCCTCGTGTTGCAACTGCCGGATCGTGGCGAATGCCAAATAGGGGTTAACGGCCCCCGCTCCGTATCCGGTGAGCAAGGCGAAGTGATGCACCTCGCGTGCCTCGCCGGTTTCAATAACCAGACCGCAATGCGTGCGAGTGCCTTCGCGAATCAGGTGGTGATGCACGCCGCTAACGGCCAACAATGCGGGAATGGCCGCATGCTGTCGGCTTAATCCACGGTCCGAGAGAATGATGATCGTGATACCATCTTCAACCGCCTGGGTTGCTTCCTTTCGCAGCGCGTCCAACCGCTTTCGCATGCCGGCGGGGCCCTCTTCCCGTTCGAACAGGATCGAGAGAGTCCGCGACTTCAGCCCCGGTTGGTCGAGCGATTTGATCTTCTTTAGCTCAGCATCGGTAATCACCGGTTGATCGAGCCGCAGTAAACGGCATTGCTCCGGGGTTTCCGCCAGCAGGTTACCTTCGGAACCGATGGTGGTGATGAGTGAGGTTACCAGTTCCTCGCGGATGGCATCCAATGGAGGATTGGTAACCTGGGCGAAGAGTTGCTTGAAGTAGTTGTACAGAACCTGCGGACGCTCGGAGAGGACGGCCAAAGGCGTGTCGTTGCCCATCGAACCCAACGGTTCTTTCGCGTCGACCACCATCGGTTCCATGATGATGCGTAGATCTTCCAGCGTGTAGCCGAATGCACGTTGCAACTCCAGCCGAGAGGATTCCTTCGAACCGTTCGTGGCTTGCCCGTTGGTTGGAAGCTCTGGCAGTTGATCGAGCCGCAGTTGGTTTTTGTCGAGCCACTTGCGATATGGCTGCTTTGCGGCCAATCCGCTTTTGATTTCCTCGTCGGCGATGATTCGGCCTTGCGAGGTGTCGACCAGGAACATGCGCCCCGGTTGCAAGCGACCTTTGGATTCAACTTCCGAAGGCTCGATGCTAAGCACACCTGCTTCCGAGGCCATAACCACGAGCCCGCCCTTGGTAACCCAGTAGCGGCTGGGGCGAAGCCCGTTGCGATCGAGAACCGCGCCGATACAGGTACCATCGGTGAAGGCCATCGAAGCGGGGCCATCCCACGGTTCCATCAAACAGGCCTGGTACTCGTAGTAGGCCTTCTTTTCATCCGACATACTCTCGTGATTGGCCCAAGGCTCGGGAATCAACATCGACATGGCTTCGGCTAGCGAACGCCCCGTGATGATGAGTAGTTCCAGCGCGTTGTCGAAAATGGACGAGTCGCTGGCATCTGGAGTACAGATCGGCAAAATCTTCTGTAAGTCGGCCCCGTAACGTTCGCTGGCCAGCATGCTCTCGCGAGCGTGCATCCAGTTGACGTTTCCGCGGAGTGTGTTGATTTCGCCGTTGTGGGCCAGAAAACGGAACGGTTGGGCCAAATCCCAGGTGGGGAATGTATTCGTACTGTAACGCTGATGCACCAGTGCCAGGGCCGATTTCACTCGTTCGTCGACCAAATCGGTATAGAACTGGTCGACTTGATGCGCGAGCAGCAAGCCCTTGTAGATCATCACCCGAGACGAGAGGCTCGGGACGTAAAAGTACTCGCTTTGCCGAAGGCTGCTGTTACGGATTTCGATTTCCAGTCGCTTGCGGATAACGAACAGCTTCCACTCGAACATATCGGCAGAGGTCGAATCGCCGCGGGCAACAAATACCTGACGAATGACCGGCTCGACGGCACGCGCTACACGGCCAATTTCGCGGTTGTCGACCGGTACATCGCGCCAGCCCAAGAACTCTTGTCCCTCTTCTTTGATTAGAGCTTCCAAACGAGATTCGCAGAGTTCTCGCTCATCATCCCTGGTCGGGAGAAATACCATTCCCGAGGCATAGTCGCCCAACGCCGGTAGCTTGATGCTCAACTCCGCAGCCACGGTGCGGTAAAACTCATCGGGCATCTGCATCAGCAGCCCGGCACCGTCACCTGTACAAGGATCGCAGCCGGCAGCGCCACGGTGAGTAATGTTCGCCAGAATTTCGATCCCATGACTGACGATGTCGTGACTGGCACGGCCATGCATATCGACGACGAAGCCGACTCCGCACGCATCGTGCTCTTGCGATGGGTGATATAAACCTTGCTCGCGCAGTCGACGAATGGGACCCGTGTGGGAGTGGTTCATCTGCCATTCTCCTTCGTACTTGCCGCGGCGGTGGCCAGCGATGCTTCGTGGGTATGGCCGTTGGCCGACATCGTGTCACGAACAGATGCGGAATTCTCTGGTGTCGAAGTCCCTGAATACGCGGAACGACTGGCGGCCAGCGCCGCGCCGACTTCGTCCAACTGATCACGCTCGAGCAGCAATTCGATAAACCGCTCGGCGGTTGGACTAAGTTCCAACCCGCGTCGATAAATGATCCCCAGCGGACGAACCAGCTCGTCGGTCGTCAACTGAATTGCTCGCAGGGTTCCGTCTTTCACCTCGCGGACCACGGTGGGCTCGGGCAAAAGACCAACCCCTGCGTTGATTTCAATCGCTCGCTTGAGCGTTTCGATGTTGTCGAACTCCATCGCGACATGCACGTCGACATTGTGCAGGTGCAGTACGCGATCGGTCTCCCGACGAATCGTAAGCCCCGCATCAAACCCGATCATGTCGTAGCCGTCCAAGTCGGAGAGATCGGCTTCCGTCTGGTTCGCCAGGGGGTGCTCCGGAGCACACACCAGAACCATGGGCTCTTCACGCCATTTGATCATCTTGATCGAGCGGGATGACTTGGGATAGCTGATCAGGCCAAGGTCGGCTCGATGCTGCTCGATCGATTCGCGGACGTGTTGCGGGTGGAGATACTCGATCCGCAACTTCGCTTTGGGATACCGAGACAGGAACTCCTGCTGGTAGAGATCCATGTGGTGCAAACCGACGGAGTAAATCGACCCCACGCGGAGACGACCCGCAACCTCCTGATGCAATGAGCGGACGCGATCTTCGAGGGCGAAATAACGCTCGATGAGCTCGCGGCAGCCATCGTAATAGACTTCGCCTTCGGGGGTGAGCACCAGCGGTCGTTTCGAGCGGTCAATCAGCTTCACCCCAACTTCGTCTTCCAGCTGATGCACAAGCTGGCTGGCACCAGATTGCGAGATATCGTTCTCGCTGGCAGCACGAGAAAAACTTCGCCTGCGCACGATGTCGCAGAACACCTTTAGGGACTTTATCTGCACGTTCTTCGGTCGCCGTAGGGCCTGAGAATTGGATCAGCAAATCAAATAGAGCGCTGACACACCATTTGAAGAGAAGATAAAAGCCTAAAAAGTTCACGACCCTTAGTCAAGCAGCTAGCGGCCAGTTTCTTGCGTTCTTTACAAGGCGGATGGCATCGAAGACGGCCCAGAACGAGGATCGCAAGATCATATTTTCAAATAAGTTACGAAAAACACCATCCACCACACCCCGCCGAGGTAGACTGGAGACCCCCGGCAATGAGCAACCGTTGCAGCGGTTGTTCACGATGGGATCCAGCCGGATAGCGACAACTCTTTATGAGAGAATCTCTACTGTGGGAGTAGAAAACCAAATAGGAGCTTCAAGTCGCTTCCGCACCGGCAAATCACATACCTCATTGGAGGGTGAAATCATCTTCCCTCATGCCCGCGGGCGCTGAGGGGAATGTCCCACCTTCTGATAACCCGAGAATGCCGTTGCCGACCGCTGGGCTAGGCTTCTTGGCGGGCGGTTCGAATGGCGGCGGTGAGCTTGGGGACGGCGTCGAACAAGTCGGCCACCAGACCAATATCGGCCACTTCGAAGATGGGGGCATTGGCGTCTTTGTTAATGGCCACGATGGTCTTCGAATTGCGCATGCCGGCCAGATGCTGAATGGCACCGCTGAGACCGGCACAGAGATACAGCTTGGGGGCAATGACCTTGCCGGTTTGCCCGACTTGAAAATCGTTGGGCATCCAGCCGGCATCGACCACGGCCCGACTTGCCCCAACCGCTGCACCAAGAAGGTCGGCCAGTTCTTCGAGCAGGACAAACCCTTCGGTCCCGCGGGTTCCACGACCACCGGAAACCACGACATCGGCTTCGGTGAGTTCGGGGCGATCGAGTTCCGTCTTGTCGAGCTTCACAAATCGTTTGCGAGGATGCCCCAGTTGCTCGGGTAGCTCGACCTTTTCGATCGAAGCTGGAGCATCACCTTCTCCGGGTGCCTCGAACGATGATGCGCGAGCGGTTGCCACACCCACGTTACCGGTTAGCTCGATGTGCTGGATTAGATTGCCTGAGAAACAGGGCTTGGTGAATCCCAGCGATTCGGGAGTGACGCTGACGATCGAGAGCACGTCGGATGCCATGGCTGCGCCCAGTCGGGCAGCAACACGGGGCAGACAGTCGCGGCTGAATGTGGTCGAGGCGGCCGAGATGAGTCGATAGGTGCCCTTTTCGGCCACGGAGCAGATTGCTGCAGAACGCGATTCTCCGGTGGCAGCCGTCAACTCTGGATGCTCGGCTACCAGCACCTTGCGAACGGTGAATGTGGCCGCTTTCTCGGCGGCAGCCGAAACGTCGCTACCTAGTATCAGGACATCGCAGGCCGAGGATAGCCCTTCGGCAACCTGGCAAGCGAACCCGATGGCAGCTTCGTCGCTGCGCGAGAGTGTGGGTCCACCGGAGACAATCACGGCTAGCACGTCGGACATGGTTTTGTATCCACCTGTGAGAATCGATTAAATCAGGTTCTTGGCGATGAGCTTTTCGGCCAGCTCTTCTGCCGACTCGACCATCTCGCCCTGCTGCCTGGGCGGCAACGTGCTGTAGCTGGAAACCGTGAGCGAGGATTGGGTTTCCAACTCCGGCGCCGGAACGACATCGGAGGGCTTCTTCTTGGCCTTGAGAATTCCGGGCAACGAAGCGTAGCGCGGCTCGTTGAGTCGCAGGTCGGTGGTGATCAACGCCGGTAAACCAACCTCGACCACTTCCAGCCCGCCGTCCACTTCGCATGTTACGGTGGCCGAAGTGCCCTCGTCGTTAAACGCGATTTCCGAAGCAAACGAGGCGTGCGGCCAATCGAGCAACTCGGCCAGCATCAACGGCACCTGACCGTACTCGGCGTCAATCGCCAGTTTCCCGGTAAGCACCAAGTCGGGTTGTTCGCCTTCGATGGCAGAGGCCAGCGCCTTCGCGGTTTTCAATGGGTCCAGCGGCTGATCGCAGTCGACACGCAAGGCGCGATCGGCGCCCATGGCCAGGGCGGTTTGAAGTTGCTCGGCTACGGATTCTGGCCCGACGGCCAGGGCGATCACCTCGCCGCCAAATTTATCGCGGATGACCAGGGCCTCTTCGATGGCCAACTCGTCGAACGGATTGACCTCGTATTGGACGCCGTCGGTGACGATCGAGGCGTCGGAGGCCAACTTCATCTTGGTGTCGCGCTGCGGGGTTCGCTTGACCGTGGCAATAATCTTCATCGGAAGGAATCGCTCGCTGGGATCTATCTGGAAAACAACACGCAAACTTTTGAAAAAGACACGCCCGGGAAAATTAACCCGGGCGTGCCGTCTTTCACAAACCGTTGTCCACAATCGCCATCCTGGGATCGCGGCATTGATCCGGAAGCAATTACTTGTCGTAAGGCATCAAGATCTCTTCGGGCTTCACCTGCTCGATGGACTTGAACTGCCCATCGGCAATGGCCTCACCAAGCTTGGTGACCTGACGGAAGTAGGCGTCCGAAGGACGACTTCCGTTAAGCTTGCGGGTGAGGTCCTGGCAAGCGATGTCGGCCGCTTCGCGAACTAATTCGTCCTCCTGCGAAGCACCGTACAACGCGGTGACGAGGATGGTGGTCGCATCCTGCAGTCGACCCGACAGTTCCGACATGCGGCACTGACGATCGGCCAACGACAGTTGATGCTTGACCATCATACCACTGATGTCGCCAGGCGAACGTTGCAGGAAGTTCGCGGCAAACTCTGCGTGCTCTTTCAAGTTCGACGGCATGGCAGGCAACTTGTATTGAGCACTGCTGAGCATGAAGCCCATCTTCCACTTGGCGTAAGCCGAACCAGGTCCGGCCAGAGCCATGATGTGGCTCGGGTTGGCCAGATTGGGCTTCTTGACGCCCATCTTTTGCAGGGCCTTGCCGATCGGCTCGAAGAACTTCACACCGTGCTCTTTGACAAGCGACTTGAAGAACGCCATGCCGAGCATTTCGCCTTCGCCCTCGTAGATGCAAGGGGCCAGGAATTCGTGGACCGAATCGCCGAAGACGTGACCGTGCAGGAACGAGCGTCCACCATGCGTCTTCATGAAGTACTCGATCGCGGCATGCTTCTGCGATTCGCTGCCGAAGATCTTGGCAATAATGCATTCCATCTCGCCGCGGTACCCATCTTCCAGCAGACCACCGCACCAGCGAACCAGGGCGTCGCTGGCAACGACCAAACCGGCCGTGGCACCCAGGCGACGCTGAACCAACTCACGCTGGGCAATCGGCATCGAGTAAGTCACGCGGAACTTGGCCCATGGAATCATGTTGGCCATCATCACCCGCATCATGCCGGCTGCGTTGGCACACAGCGAGACGCGACCCAGGTTCAAACCGTGGTAAGCAATGGTCAGACCATCGCCACGGCCCGGGTCGAGCAGGTTCTTGGCCGGAACGCGGAAGTCCTTGAAGATAATACCGCGGTTGTAGGCGCCCTTGATGGCGTACAGACCGTACTTCTTGAGTTGGAAGTTTTCGTTTTCTTCGTTGGGAAGATCGACCACCAGCACGGCGGGGCGATCTTCGATCAAGCAGACCAAACCAATGGTGCGGCCAGGAACGACATTGGTGATAAACAGCTTTTCGCCGTTAACCACATACTCGTCGCCTTGCAGTTCGGCACGCGTGGCGAGGTTGGTCAGGTCAGAGCCGGCGTTGGGCTCGGTCAGGGCGAAAGCGGAAAGCCGCTCACCGCTGGCCAGCTTGGGCAGGTACTCCTGCTTTTGCTCTTCGTTGCCGAAGGTGCGAACCGGATCGACGGCACCGATACAACCGTGCACGCTCGCCAGACCGGCGACGGTACCCTCAACCATGGCCATGCGAGTCAGGTAGGGAGCGAATGCCGAAAACGGGCAACCCGCACCGCCGTATTGCTTGTCGACCAAGAGGCCCCAGTACCCGGCACCACCAAGATCGCCCAGGCATTCGGTGGTGATCTTCCCTTCGTCGTTGTACAAGGTGCCGGCGTCACGGTGGCGTTGAACCACCGAAACCGAATCGTCCATCACCGTCTGAACGCTGTCGTCAATCTTGGTGACTGGACGCGAGAACAATTCAACGGGAACTTCGCGATCCCAAATCGCACGGTGCACGGGGCTGGCCGACGTGCGGAACTTGAACATCGTATCGACGTCGTCATCCGCTTTGTCGATGGCACCGGTACGACGGGCTTCGTCAGCGCTCTTACCAGCGAGCGTTAAGGCCGTTTCGGCGAACGACGCCTCACCGGAGCTCGAGCCATTTGTGGATTTAACTTCGACGTCTTGTTCGGCTACGTCGGTCTTCATGCTTCACCACCTTATAAGAAAAGATCGATTGCCTACTGACACAATAGCTGGCCGGTAAGCCTCAACGAACGTAAGAAACAGGCATTACAACCTGATTGTAAGCTCCATGACTTATCGCACTACTAAAAAACTTACCTGCCTTGCTGCGGCAATCCACGACTAGTAGTTGACGCAGCGAGACTTCAATCCGTTAGACACGCTCAAAAATGGTCGCGATTCCCTGGCCGACTCCAATGCACATCGTAGCCAGGCCGATGTTCAAATCGCGGTCAATCATATTGTTGATCAGCGTTGTGGCGATTCGTGCACCGCTGGCACCCAGGGGGTGACCGATGGCCACGGCTCCGCCGCGTAGGTTTACCTTCTCTTCATCCATGCCCAGCATTTGAATGCATGCCAAGGCCTGAGCGGCAAACGCTTCGTTCAGTTCGATCGCCTCGATGTCCGAAAGCTCCATGCCGGCTCGCTTCAGCACCTTCTTAGTAGCCGGAACCGGACCGCTTCCCATAACAGCCGGATCGACACCGGCGATGGCCGTAGCCTTCACGCGCACCAGGGGCTTCAAGCCCAGCTCTTTGGCACGGTCTTCGGACATCAACAGCATGGCCGCGGCACCGTCGTTCAGCGGCGAGCTATTGCCCGCAGTTACGGTTCCGACGCCGGGCATGAAGGCCGGTTTCAAGGCCGCGAGTGCCTCAATGCTTCCGTCGGGACGAATGCACTGATCGGTCTCGACCAGAATCCGGTTCCCCTCTTCGTCCTTACCGTAGATGGGGACAACTTCCCGTTTGAACTCACCGGCGGCAGTTGCAGCGGCAGCCTTCTGGTGGCTCTTCAAGGCGAAGGCATCCTGCTTCTCGCGATCGATTCCTTGGGACATGGCGAGGAATTCCGCCGTGAATCCCATGTTCAATGCAGCCAACGAGGTGCGGTGGAACAACTTGGGATTCGGGTCGGCACCCTTTTCCATGGGGAAGTGAAGCATGTGCTCCAGCCCGCCGACAATTTGAACGTCTTCCGAACCGGCAGCCACGGCGTGCGCGGCTTGATTCACTGCCTGCAGGCTGGATCCGCAGAGACGGTTCACGGTAGTCCCGCCCGATTCGATCGGCAGCCCGGCCATCAGGCCAATGCAGCGAGCGGCGTTCATCCCTTGCTCGCCCGTCTGCTGCGTGTTGCCCATCACGACGTCTTCGACAATTTCAGGGTCGATGCCCGATCGTTCAACCAGGGCTCGAATGCAGCTTACGGCCAGATCGTCTGATCGGACGTCGCGAAAGACGCCTTTGTCTTTGTGTGCCCGGCCTACGGGAGTCCGCACGCAATCTACGATGACGGCTTGTTTCATGTGGTCTATCTCCTGGGCGGCGTGTTGCCGCGGAAAACTCGGACCCTAGCTCGGGTTTAATTAACCGTAAAATCCACGTCCACTTTTTGCCATTTCCTCCACCATCGGTGTCGGTTTGGCACGCTCTCCCAGCGAATCCAGAGGCTTGAGCATTTCGATAATTTTCTTGGCACCCAGCGTGTCGGCCCAGAACAACAGCCCACCCTTGAACGGCGGGAAGCCGGTTCCGAAGATGAGGCCCAGGTCCACATCGCGGGGGTCACGAACAATCTTTTCGTCCAGAATCCGGGTCGCTTCGAGCACCATCGGCAGGAACAATCGCGAGATGATCTGCTCCTCGGTGAACGACTCGTTGCCGCGGATCAAGGGCTTGATAAGGTTGTCCAATTCGGGATCGGGCACACCTTTGCCCTTCTTGTCGTATTTGAAGAAACCGACGCCCGTCTTTTGGCCCAGACGTTTGGCTTCGACCATGGCACCCAGGATGGGCGACTCGACACATCGCTCGGGGAAGGCCTGCTTCATCACGGCCCCGGCAAAGTAAGCCGTATCCATGCCTACCACGTCGTAGAGTGTGATTGGCCCCATCGGCATGCCGAACTTCTTGGCGGCCTTTTCCACATCCTTGATTTGGGCCCCGTCGAGAATCAACTCCAGAGCTTCGTTCATGTAGGGCAGCAACAGGCGGTTCACCAGGAACCCTGGGCCGTCGTTCACCACGATGGGCGATTTGCCAATCGACTTGGCAAACGCCACGGCGGTGGCCACCGTTTGATCGCTGGTGTGCTTGCCGCGAATCACCTCGACCAGCGGCATTTTGCGAACCGGATTGAAGAAGTGAATCCCGCAGAAACGCTCGGGCTTCTTCAGCCCCTCGGCCAGACGGGTGATCGGAATGGTCGACGTGTTACTGGCCAAAATGGCGTCGTCGCCCAACTGGCTTTCGATCCGAGCATAAAGCTCTTGCTTGATCTCGGGATTCTCGACGATCGCCTCGATGACGATGTCGCAACCAGAGAACTCGCTGTCTGAGGAGGTGGCATTCAGCAACGGTGCATTCTTCAGGGCCTTCTGGCCGTCGGGGCCCTTCTTCGAGCGATCGAAGGAAACCTCGGAAAGCACGTCCTGAACGCCCTTGGCAAGGGCTTCGGGGAATGCATCGGTGAATGCCACGGGAATGCTGCGACGGACCCCAGCGGCGGCGATGCCCGCCCCCATGATCCCCGCGCCAATTACGCCCAGCGACTTCACATCGGCAGGCTTGATGCTCTCATCTTCGATCCCCGGATCCTTCTTGTTGCGGTCCATGAGGAAGAAGACGTTAATCAACGACTTATTGATATCACTGCCGAACAGCTCGGCCATGCCTTCGGCTTCAGCCTGACAGGCGGCTTCCAGATCCAGTCGGGCCGCGTTGGTCATCACCTCGACTGCCTTCAGCGGAGCCGGGTACTGACCCTTGGTTTGCTGCTTGATATATCCGGTGGCCGTAACGATGAGGAACGTGAGTTCCGTGTCGTCGATGGCGGTCATCGGCTGGGACCACTTCTCACGATCGCACTTGTAGGCACCACTGGCCTGCTCGGCCCGAACCATGCTGATCGCGGCCGATTGCAGCTTCTCGGGATCGACCACGTCTTCGACCAGACCGAACTTGACGGCCTTGTCGGGGCGAATCGCTTCGCCGCTGGAGACCATCTCGATGGCGTTGGCCAAGCTAATCATACGAGGCGTACGGGCCGTTCCACCCCAGCCGGGGATGATGCCGATCTTGATTTCCGGGAAGCCGATTTGTGTTTTTCGGTTATTCGTCAGCACACGGCGATCGCACCACACGGCGATTTCAGCACCACCACCCATGGCAATGCCGTCGATGGCCGCCACAGTGACGAAGGGGCAGGTCGACAGACGCTGGAAGAGCTTTCGCCCCCGCGTGCAGAGGTCGACAATTTGTTCTTTCGGAACATCGCCTGCCGCGGCGAATTCGGTAATATCGGCCCCGGCGATGAACTGGCCGGGTTTCCCCGAGGTGATGATCAGCCCCGCCAGATCGGTCCGTTTTTCTAGTTCGTTGAGATGTGCGTCGAGCTCCTCGAGCACATGTCGGGAAAACACATTCGTGCTTTTCCCCGGGGCGTCGAAAGTAAGCACCGCAATGTCCGGTTCGGCCATCGAGAGCTTGATAGTCGGTGCATCAGCCATTCCACAACACCTTCGCGTGCAAAAGATACGAGAGCAGACCGCCCCCCAAAAGAATTCGACGTCCCACACCAACTTCGCTGCAGGCCCGCCACCGAGAGTATATTTTGTATCACAGAAGGCCTTGACAAGCACCCCTTTGCTCACCAATTCTGTCTATACTAAGCATTAAGACTGCCAATGATCTTGGGGATTCTCTCCCGTTGCTTCAAAGATGCAAGCACCGGCTCAGACCGCTTCTCATCGGCTCGCAGACGGTAAATCGAGCGACCAAAATGCTGGCGGCGTCCCCTCTGATTGCCTACCCCATGACCAGATACAACAAATTGCCAGAGGAAAGGCGCCGTGGAGGCTGTAGTAGCGATTACCTTGTTTGGGTGATTTGGGGGCTTAGAATACTGGCCAACCGAGAACGATGGCTTCCCTCGCTCGCAACCTCTCCGATTCGGAAGAGCTGTATCGACATGATTTCTACCGACACCCAAGGCCAGTTGGCCCTAAAGAAATGGCCCGTTTCGGCCGTCTGCCTGCTGTTGGCAGCAATGTTGGTCACCCTGGACGTTTGGTCAGCACCAAGTGAATTGGTCGCTGCGGAGACCAAAGCCGACACCGTTCGACTCGTCATCGATTATGGCGACGGCGTGGAAAAGCACTTCACCCGTATTGCTTGGAAACCGGGGATGACCGTGCTGGATGTTATGGAACAGGCTAAGCGATCCAAACGGGGGATCACCTTCGATTATCGTGGTAAGGGTGAGACGGCGTTTTTGATGAAGATTGACGATTTAAAGAATGAAGGCGGAGGCCTAGACAGCCGCAACTGGTCGTTTTCTGTAAACGACGAGCTAGCCGAGAAGAGTTTTGGTATATATGAGCCCAAGCGGGGCGACTTAATTGTCTGGAAGTTCGGCCTCTTTATGCCGAATCCCTAAATACACTGCCTGAACACCAAGAAGAGAATGCCGGGAGCATGCCGACTATGAAGCGAATCAACTCAACCGCCTGGGCCATCGCCGGACTACTGGTCGCCTTGAGCGCGGGCATCCGCATTGGGGCGTTTGAAGGCTTGCTCCCGCTGCCCCCCAATGCCGCTCCCGTCGCAGCTGCCGCGCTGCTGGCCGGTGTTATTTTGTCGAGCCGGGCCCTGGCGATCGCCGTTCCGCTGAGCGCGATGGCAATCAGCGATGCCTGGATCGGCACCTACAATCTTCCTGTAATGTTGACCGTATATACTGCCCTGCTGGTGCCGGTATTGCTGAGCCGCTTCGTGCGTGCCAAGTTCAATCTGGCCCGACTCGGCGTCTCGACGGTCGCCTCTTCGCTCATCTTTTTCGCCGCGACGAACTTCGCCGTGTGGGCCTTCAGTGGGTTCTACACTCAGGATTGGGCAGGTCTTACAAAATGCTTCGTGGCCGCACTTCCCTTCTTGAAGTACACGGTCGTCGGTGACTTGATGTGGACCTCGCTCTTGTTCGGCATCTATGTCTTTGCCACCCGAGGTGTCGCGTATCCCGGCTTGACGACCCTGTTCAAACGGCCAGTCACCGCGTTGGCCGTCGCCTCCAACAGGAAATAGCGGGCACTTACCTTCCGGCGATCGACAGCGAGGGGGATGCCGCGCGCCGCTGCAACAGAATGGCACGCCCCATGGCGCCACCCGCGATCATCGACGCCTGGGCCAATATTGCTCCGCCGGGCGCGCTGGACGACTCCGGGGGTATCGCGAGGCTGTTCCAACAGTCCGGCCGAGCCGATGTGCTTCGAGCAGGCGTCGACCCCGAGAACATGATTCGCTCGATGGACCAGGCCGGCGTACGGCAAGCCTTGGTCACTGTCTGGCATCAGGGCGAAAGCTGGAAGTCTAGCGATCTGGAAGTCCACAAGGTCGTGCACCAATTTCCCGATCGCATCGTCGGAGTCGCCGCGGTCGATCTGTATCATCCCCACCGGGCCGTTGATAATTTGCGTCGTGCCGTCGAAGTCTGGGGGTTTCGGGCCATGCGATTGGTGCCTTGGCTGTGGAACCGCCCGCCCAACGATAAGCGGTACTACCCACTTTACGCAGTGTGTGTCGAACTCGGCATCCCCGTCTGCACCCAAGTTGGTCATACCGGCCCCTTGGCCCCTTCGGAGACCGGCCGCCCGATTCCGTATCTGGAAGAAGTGGCCCATGATTTCCCCGATCTTTCCATCGTCGGCGGGCATCTCGGCTATCCCTGGGTCGATGAAATGATAGCGCTGGCCTCGACCTACCCCAACGTGTACATCGACACCTCCGCTCACATGCCGCGGTACTATCCGCCGGTGCTGCTCGAATTCATGAGGCACCTCGGGCAGAAGAAGGTCCTCTTTGCCACGAATTATCCCATGCTCGAATTCAAGCGGTGCGTCGATCAAGTCAAACAGCTCGATCTTCCTTCGGCGGTGAGGGAAGACTTTCTGACCAACAACGCACGCCGCGTGTATCGCCTTGAGTAGTCGATGCTCGGTCGGTCAACACTTGCCTCGCCGCGGTGAATCCTCGACGATGGCGTCAACGTCACGTTTTGGCTTTGCCCAAACGGTTCGAGATTTCGGTGGTATCTCATTCAGGTGGACTGCACGTGGGCTCAGATGTCGATCGTTCGTTTGCCGTATTTCCGGCTGGCTCCAATGGCGAATTCGATTTGCCGGAAGACTTGGCCATCGTCATCCAGCGCGGCGAAGGCTGCGAGCTGTGGGATACCGAAGGTAAGCACTTCTACGACTTTTCGATGGGCTGGGGGTCGGTGCTCGTAGGGCATGCTCGCCCCGAAGTGGTCAGTGCCGTAACTCGTCAGGCACCACTCGGGTCGAACTTCGCCTACGTCAACGAGCAATCGCTATTGTTAGCCGAGGAACTGGTACGGCTGAGTCCCGCTTGTGAAACTCTGCGTTTCTGCGCTTCGGGCACCGAGGCCACGATGTACTGCCAACGTCTTGCCCGGGCGTTCACGCGGAAACCAAAGATCCTCAAATTCGAAGGCGCTTACCACGGCGCCAATGAAATCGGTGTCACGAGCCTGTTCCCCAGCAACCCGCCTCCGTTCCCGACGCCCGACCCCACTAGCGCCGGAATCACCCGACTGGTGGCCGACGAAGTGTTGATCGCGCCCTTCAACGACCTGGAACAGACCACGGCCATTGTCGAGCAATACGTCGATGAGTTGGCCGCGGTGATTGTCGAGCCACTGCAGCGCTGTGTGCCACCGGTCCCCGGTTTTCTGGAAGGTCTTCGCGAGCTGACTCAAAACCACGAGGTGTTGCTGCTGTTCGACGAAGTGGTGACGGGCTTTCGTCTGGCGTACGGTGGAGCACAAGAATACTACGGTGTCGTCCCCGACCTGGTGGCCTACGGAAAGGCACTCGGGGGAGGCTACCCGATTGGCGCCTTTGGCGGTCGAGCCGATGTGATGAACATCGTTCGCGAAGATCAACTTGGCCAGGACGATTACGTATGGGTCGCTTCCACGTTGGGTGGGAACCCCATCTCAACGGCAGCGGCCCGCGCGGCGCTTGGCGTGTTCTCTGGAGAAGATATTTACCCCCGGTTACATGCCTTGGGAAACTACCTTCGCGAAGGAATGCGAACCGTGCTGGAAAACCGCGGTGTCGAGGGACAGGTCATAGGCGATGGCCCGCTCGCGCAGATCGTGCTCACGAAGGAAGTCGTGAAGGACTATCGTTCTTCGCGACACCTCGACACGTACCGCGCCCGCCATCTGATGCTGGGCCTTTTCCATCGCGGCATCTTCCTCAACCCCATGGGAACCAAGCTCTACCTTTCCCTGGCCCACGACGAAGACGTCTGTGACGAGCTACTCGACTGTCTCGACGATATTCTCGTCAAACCGTACACCGACTGAGCCGCCGCCGAGCAAAATTTGTCCCCTACCCACCGTGGGGTTTATACTCAGTCACCGCGTTGGTTGCACCGCAGTTGGTCGGGTTGTGGGTGATATGCGATTTCGAAACCACCAATTCTTGCGCTTCGCCACCACGCTACTGGTGTGCGTTCTATGCGTGGGGTGGAACGACATTACGATCGCAGACGAGGGCAGTGAACTCCCTCCGGCCGCCGAGCGCGAAGTCGACTATCGCACGGATGTCGAACCGATCTTCGCCAAGCATTGCATAGGCTGCCATGGCGCCGAAAAACGCGAAAGCAACTTTCGCCTCGATCTCGAAAAGGCGGCCAAGCAGGGGGGTGACTTCGGCGAACCGGCCATCGTGCCGGGCAACAGTGCCGAGAGCCCCGTGGTTCGCTATGCTGCCGGGATCGATGTTGAGATGCCGCCCGAGGGACCGCCTCTGAGCGCCGAGGAAATCGGGATCCTACGCGCCTGGATCGACCAGGGAGCCACATGGCCACAGTTGCCGGCCGGTCATGCTGACGTTGATGCAATCACGACGGATCATTGGTCGTTTCAGGAATTGACTCGGCCTGAGGTACCCAAGCTCGAATCCGACTGGGTCGCCGGTCCCATCGACGCCTTCATCTTCGACAAACTTCAATCAGCGGAATTGAAACCTTCGCCCGAGGCCGATCGGGTCACGCTGATTCGCCGGCTCTATCTCGACATGCATGGGCTTCCCCCCACACCCAAGCAGGTGGCCGCGTTCGTCGGCGATACGCGAGAAGACGCCTACGAACAGCTCGTACGCCAGGCGCTGGCCAGCCCTCGATACGGCGAACGTTGGGGGCGACACTGGCTCGATGTGGTGCGTTTCGCCGAAACGAACGGTTTCGAAACCAACACCCCCAGGCCCAACGCGTGGCCGTATCGCGATTATGTCATCCAGTCGCTGAACGAAGACAAGCCCTACGATCAATTCGTTGTCGAACAGTTGGCCGGCGATGCATTGGGAGTCGATGCCGCAACGGGGTTCTTGGTCGGCGGGCCCTACGACACGGTGAAGAGCCCCGACATCAATCTCACATTGATGCAGCGGCAAGATGAGTTGGCCGACATGGTCAATACCACCGGTACGGCGCTGCTGGGGGTCACGATGGGGTGTGCTCGCTGCCACAACCACAAGTTCGACCCCGTGCTGCAAAAAGACTACTACGCCCTGCAGGCGGCCTTAGCGGGTGTCCGGCATGGCGAACGCAAACTTCGCGGTGCCGATAACACGGCACGAGAATTAAAGGCCAAGGAAGTAAAGCGCGAACTGGAATCGCTGGAGATTCAACTAGCCGAAGCGGAGGGGCAACTCGACGCGACAGAACCCTTGGCACACCCGAGTGTCTCCGAAACGAGCACCGATGCTGTCGGTACAACAGTACGTCCCGCGGTGAATCCGCGTCGCAACGTCGATCGATTCAGCCCGGTCTTGGCCAAGCGCGTTCGCTTCACCGCGCTGGCCACCGATGGCAACAGCGAACCGTGTATCGACGAACTCGAAATCTACACCACGGGCACACCACCACGAAACGTGGCGATCGATCGAGAGGGTCCCGTAGTCACGAGTTCTGGCGATTACAGCGGGAACGCCAAGCACCAGCTCGCGCATCTCAACGACGGGCAATACGGCAACTCGCGCAGTTGGATTTCGAATACCACCGGTCGCGGTTGGGTTGAGTTAGAGTTGCCCGAGCCGGTTGAGATCGATCACGTCGTGTGGGGCCGCGATCGCCAAAGTAATTTCGTCGATCGCCTGGCGGTCGAATACCGCATCGAGGTATCGAACACGACCGAGCAATGGGTGGTGGTGGCCGACCACACCGATCGGGCCACGGAAAGCGACCAGCCTCTTGAAGAGGCCCTACCAGCTTCCCCGGAATCGATGGCGGCGGGAAAGCAAATCGAAACGTTGCAGCAGCAACACGCCGCACTGGCGAAGCGTTTGGCCGAACTAAGCAAGCCGGCCATGGTTTACGGGGGCAAGTTCAAACAACCGAAGACCACGCACCGGCTCTACCGTGGCGACCCTATGCAAGCCCGCGAGGCGGTCGCGCCCGATACGCTTTCGGTGATGGGTTCGCTGGGCCTCCCGTTGGAAGCCCCCGAACAAGAGCGGCGGCTGGCGTTGGCTCGCTGGATTGTCGGCCCCGGCAGCTGGCTATCGGCCCGGGTTATGGCAAACCGGGTATGGCACTATCACTTTGGGCGTGGCATCGTCTCCACCCCCAGCGACTTTGGTGCTGCAGGTTCTCCGCCGAGCCATCCAGAACTTCTCGATTGGCTGGCCAGCGAGTTGATTGAGGGCGGGTGGAAGCTCAAACCGTTGCACCGTCAGATTCTGCTCTCGAACACCTACCGGCAATCCAACCGGCCCCGCGAGCATGCCCTGGAAATGGATGCCGGCTCCCGATTGTTGTGGCGATTCCCGCCACGTCGTCTGGAGGCCGAAGCCATCCGCGACAGTGTGTTGGCCGTTTCCGGAACGTTGAACCTGGAGGTCGGCGGCCCCGGTTACAGCGCGTTCGAGCCGAACGAAAACTATGTTCGCGTCTATACGCCACGCGAACAGTTCGACGTACCGCAGTGGCGGCGGATGGTCTACATGACGAAAGTTCGCATGGAACGCGACGCGGTATTCGGCGCGTTCGATTCGCCTGACGCGGCCCAGGTCTGCCCTCAGCGTTCGCGATCGACCACGCCGCTGCAAGCGCTGAACCTGCTCAACAGCACCTTCATCACCGATCAAGCCGAGCATTTCGCCGAGCGGTTACGCGCGGAAGCCGGACCCGATCCGGCCGATCAAGTTCGCATGGCATTTCTGCTGACCACCGGGCGAGTGCCCGACGACGAAGAAAGCAACGCTGCGGTAACGCTGATCGAACAACATTCGCTCGAGGCTTTCTGTCGTGTTGCTTTTAATCTGAACGAATTCTTGTTTTTGCCTTAGCAGGCCGGCAACCACTTCCCATGACCAAACCATCTGGCAAATTAACCCCGGCCGCTTCCGACTTGTTGGACCGTCGCCGCTTCGTCGGGCACACGGCAACAGGGCTCGGTGGAATTGCGCTCGCTTGCCTGTTACAGCAACAGGGGCTTCTGGCCAACGAAACGACCACGGAGAATAGTCACCAGTCGATCGAACCCAAGGTTGATCCTAGCCGCCCTTATGCACCGCGAGAACCGCACTTCAAGCCTCGGGCGAAGAATGTGGTGGTGCTGTTTTGCTCGGGGGCGCTGAGCCACGTCGACACATTCGACTACAAGCCGGAGTTGATCAGCCGTCACGGGCAACCGATGCCCGGCAGCGACGAACTGATCACCTTTCAGGGCGAACAAGGGGCACTGACGCAAAGCCCCTACGCATTCAAGCCGCGTGGGCAAAGCGGCAAGATGACCTCCGATCTGCTGCCACGTCTGGGCGAGTTGGCGGATGAGATGTGTTTCATCCACTCGCTGACCAGTAAGACCAACACCCATGGTCCCGGCGAAAACTTCATGTCGACCGGCTTCACGCTCGACGGCTTTCCCAGCATGGGGGCCTGGGTCACTTACGCCCTGGGTTCCGAAAGCCAGGAGTTGCCGGCTTTCGTCGCCATTCCCGACCCACGCGGGGTTCCACAATCGAGCGTGAACAACTGGGGCCCCGGCTTTCTGCCGGCCGTGTTTCAAGGGACCCCATTGGGGGCCAACAGCCCGGTAAGAAACCTCGCGCGGCCCACATCGATCGACCAGCGTACCGACGTCGCCTCGCGCGAGTTGCTGGGACGACTCAACCGCCGCCACCTGGAGAACTTCGCCGGCGATACCGAACTGGCCGCACGCATCGCCAGCTATGAGCTGGCCGCGCGGATGCAACTCTCGGTGCCGGAAGTCAGCGACCTTTCGACGGAACCGGCACACCTGCTGAAACTCTATGGTGCCGACGATGCCGAGAACAAACTCAAAGCCGGCTTCGCGCGCAATTGCATCATGGCCCGACGACTAGTCGAACGGGGTGTCCGTTTCGTTCAGCTATTCAACGGGGCCTACGCCATGGGCGAAGGCGTGGGGAACTGGGACGGCCACAAGACACTAAAGAAACAATACGACATTCACGGGCCGATTCTCGATCAACCGGCCGCGGCGTTGATTTCCGATCTTCGCCAGCGCGGTCTGCTGGAAGATACGCTGGTGGTCATCTGTACCGAGTTCGGGCGGATGCCGACGTTCCAGAAAGGTGCCTCGGGCCGGGATCACAACCCCTCGGGCTTTACGTGTTTGCTGGCCGGGGCTGGCGTGAAGGCCCCTTACTCGTACGGGGCAACCGACGAGTTCGGATATCAAGCCGTCGAGAAGGTGGCCCCTGTTTACGATTTACATGCCACGATTCTGCACATCCTGGGGCTCGATCATCAGCGGCTCACCTTTTACCACAACGGGATACGCCGCCGCCTGACCGACGTGCACGGCCATGTGATTGAAGAGATTCTTGCCTAGTGAAGTGGGCGTTGATCAGTCTTCGATCAAATTGCCCCGCTGGAACGCAATAGAGCTTCTTGCACGATCAGGTCGTGTTCCATTGAATACTCCGGCTGCTTCTTGTTCAGCACGCAGGCGGCGAACTCGCGGAGGTCGGGCAATTGAAGCGTGGCCGCAGGCAGATCGAGCCGCCGCCAATCGTCGTCGCCTTCGAGTTGCACGTCGAGGGGCTGGGTTGTCGTGTTCGCTAGATGTCCACTGCCCAAGTGTGGAATCGCGCAGGCCCCCTGGGTGCCGTACACTTCGAATCGGCGCGATCCTTCCACCGGCTCCAACGTCGAGACCTCGACGACTCCCCAGGCCCGATCATACTCGAACACGGCCAAACCGTTGTCGATGAACGTGTCGTCCGAGTGGTGATGATGCCCCAGAAACGGCGTGACGTTGGTGGGCTTGCCGAGGATGGACACCATCATGTCGATGATGTGGCCTGCCATTTCGAAGTAGATCCCACCGGCATATCTGGCGTACGCCTCACGGTGATGGTCGTAGAGCTTGAAGTCCTTCGGTAAGCGTGCCCGAAATTCGTAGATTTCGCCAAGGTGCCCTTCGCGGGCAAGCCGCAACATTTCGAGCACGGCCGACATGTAGCGAAACAGGTAGATCATCTGCACATGAAGGTGCTTCGCGCGGGCCAGCTCGATCAACGTTTGATGTTCGGCCAAATCGGTCCCGGCCGGTTTCTCGATCATTACCGGGAAGCCGGCCTCCAGGGCTTGTCTTGCCCAGGGGAGTAGATTCTCGGCCGCGCCTTCCACGATGACGCCGTCGAGTTCTTCTTTCAGCACCGCATCGGCCGAAGAGAACTGCTGAAAGCTACCCAGCATTTCGGCCCAACGCTTGGCACAACCGCTCGCGGCCGCTTCGTTGGAGTCGTAGCCGCCGACGAGCAGAAACTCTTTCGGGTGTGCCGCGATCTGCCGTACGAGACCCTCGGCGTGTGGGTGATCCATTCCCATCATAGCCAAACGCATGGGCATCGATTCTCTCCAGGGTAAGATCTGTTCTCATTTTTCACGTCTGTAGGGAACGCCCTCCGTGGCGTTCCGAGCCCTTTGCCGAGTTCGGAACGCCACGGACAGTAGTTCCGTTTTTTGCTTTTTTGGGGGGTGAATTGGGATAGGTGAACGCAGGCCCCCTGTTGAAAATGACTTGTGATCAAGCCAGTCGTTTCCAAGGAGGGAGCCATGCGTTCACGGAAAGAGCTTACCATTTCGTCGTCTGCGGTACACCAACTGGCGGCAGCATTGCTGCAACAGCATTTGGGACTGAAAGACCAAGGGTACAAATGTCGAGTGAAGGTGATTGTCTCCGTGCTGCTGTTTGCCGCCTCGCGAATCACCTCGATCTGCGAAGCTTGTATGCGGCTACGCAACGCGCCGGGCGACGACGCGGTACGCAAGGCGCTGCACAAGTCACTGCCCGACATGCCGGGCTTGGAACGTCGCCTCAATGCCGCGTTGAGCGACCGCTTGCCGAAGCGTTTGCGGCGTCGGTCGCTGCGGATCGCAATCGATATCACCGAGATCCCGTATCATGGAAAGCCGCATCGCGAGGCTCGCGAGATCTGTCGGCGAAGACCACGTGCGGGCACGTCGCATTTCCATTGCTACGCCACGGCCTATGTCGTCGAACAGGGAGAACGGTTCACGCTGGCGTTAACCTACGTCTGGGCCGACGACTCGAAGCGTGCCATCGTCCAGCGACTACTACGGCAGGTGCGTCGACAGAAGCTGAACGTGCGTTATTTACTGCTCGATCGAGGGTTTTACGCCGTCGATGTGGTTCGTTACCTGCAAGCGGCTCGCTGTCCGTTCCTCATGCCGGTGATCCATTGCGGAGGACGGGCGTCGAAGCCCAATCAGAGTCGCGGTACGAATCGATTTTTAGTCTGCCAGCGAAGCCGTCGGGCAACGCACACCATGAGCAACAAGAAGCGTGCGGCGACCGTTCAGATTGCGGTCGCGTGCGACGATTGGAATGGACGTCGAGGCAAGCATGGACGTCGAGTCTTGGTGTTCGCGTATTGGGGGTTTCAGCCTTCGTCCCCGGCTTGGGTGCGGGAGGAATATCGCAAACGATTCGGCATCGAGACCAGCTACCGACAAATGAATCAGGCCCGCATTCGAACGTGCACGACTCAACCCAGGATGCGTCTGTTGATGATCGGCCTCGCGTTGCTGTTACGCAATCTGTGGGTTTGGATTCACCTGAGCCATCTATCGAGAATCACGCCAAGCGGACGAATCCGACTCCGCCTGAGGATGCTTCGATTCCGTCACATGCTCCACAGCCTCGAACAAGCCGTCTTCGAACGACTCGGCGAACCAACCCACAACACACAACAACCCCATCAAAAATCACGACTTGCAGCCAACCCCTAAAACAACCCAAAATCGGAACTACTGACGGAGGGCGTTCCCCACAGATCGTGTTGTAAAAGCTAATTCACGACGGCTGTCGTTTCCAACTTCTCGTTTTCGGCCAGGGCATCCGCAGCGCGGACGATGCCGTTGACGCGGAGCGCTCGTTCGATCTTCTGTCGCTGTTCGATTTCGACTTCTTGATGGAACACGATCTCCTCGGCGATTCTGGTCGCGATCAGAACGCCATCGACCAGGGCGAGGGTATTCGATCGTTTCGCGGGGATGCGAGCGTCGGCCGTGATGATGCCGAGCAGATTGATGGGATCAACCGCCGAGACCACCACGGGCTTGCCACTGGGGGGTTGCTCGCGCAAGCGACGTAGGTGTTCAACCGCACTGGAGAGCGCGTACTGTTCGCCAGAGACTTCGCCGACGAAACGTCCGCCCAACACTTCTCCACGCACTTCCATGCGGCGCAGCACGGGAACGATCTGGCTCCAGGGTGGCGCTGCCGACTCACGAGTGAGCAGATCGCGGAATACAACCCCGTAACGAGCCAGCAGGACCTTGGCCCAAGCTTCGGCCCGTTCGGTATGCGATTGAGCCGTTCCGCGGCGCGGCAAGACCGACCAGCGACCGGCGGAACTGGTAGATCGCATGGGACGATGCCCGCTTCGATTTCGCAGCCGGCTCGCTCGGGCACGGCGACGGGCGTCGGGAGTGATTCGCTTTCGGATTGCGCCCAAACCATCGGCGGTGACCAGCCCCAAGCCGATGAGTTCCGCCAGGGCGTCATCGAGTTGGGCGGGGAGCAGCCCTGTTGCGGTGAGCAAATCGTCGGTGAATTGGGCTCCGCAGCTTCGAAGCGTTTCCAGCACATCGAGCGCCGTGCCGGAGCCGTTGGCGGTCGACTCCGAAACCTCTGGCAGCAAACGACGCCACTCACTGCGGGGGACGAAGCTCAAGGGAACCGCGGGGGTGAGCATCGACCGGCGTGGGGCTTCTTCGGCAGATTGCGGCCCTTTCAGCCGACCCCATACGACTTCACCATGCATGGTCAGTTCGTCCAACCACTGCGGATCGTAATCTTGCAGTCGGGCGGGAACGATGTCCGCTTCCCACGCGGCGGCGGCCAACTCGAAGCCTTGAAGCTGCCAGATCACTTCGGTCAGCGAATGCCGACCTTCGAGTCGGCTGCCATCACTCAGGTGCTGGTGTTCGCATAAGAATCGCAGGAACACGCGTGGCTCAACGGGCCGCACTCGCTGGCGGGCACTCGACAACGTGAGTCGATGGATGCGAGACAACAAGCGGCGTTCGCACCACTGCTGGGCGTCTGTGGGATTGCCGTTCGTTGTTTCTGCCGAGCCGGGCAGCGTTTCGAACGACCCCTGCATTGCCTGACCGCTGACTTCCAACGTGGCCAGGGCCTTTTGCACCGCGGTGGGTGCCAGAGACAGGTCGTTCACAATCCGGGCGACGGTGATCGGTCCGCGAACTTCGATGTGGCCACGGACGAGATCGGTGGTGGCGGTCGACTCTTCGGGAAGCTGCCGCAGATACTCAGGCAAGCTGAGGTTGGGCTGCGCTGTTGTTCGTGGATAGACGGCCTGCACGGTCGCCAGGCGTTCGGCGGCAACCCACATGGCTCGCCCGTTGTCGAGTGTGACTTCGCACGCGCGGCCTGAACTGCAGAGTTCTTCGAGCCACGCTCGCCAGGGCTGGCCTTCTTCCGCAGAGAGGGCAATCATCGACAGCAGGGCGTCGTGCAATTCGTCGGCGTCCCGTACCAGGGGCCAGGCTTCGCGGCGAACTTGTGCGATGGCCTCCGGGTCGAGCTTGGCCAGGTCGCGGACATCTTCAGGGGAGAACGATCGGCGGGTCGCCACCGCGCGGGCGCGACGTTCTTCCAACGGGGCATCGTCCAGGAAAGCGTAAGGGTTCGCGTTCAGCAGCTCATGGCTGAACGGCGATGGCTCTCGCGTGTCGCGGGCCAGCAACGTGACGGAGCCCTGCTCGATCTCACGCAACAACTCCAACCATCGCGGCAAGTCCATCGCTTCGTGCAGGCAGTCGTACACGGTTTGGTCGACCAATGGGTGTTCGGGAATCTCGATGTCGCCGACCACGTTCTCCAGGCAAGCCGTGCTACTGGGAAACACGGCCGTGAGAATGTCGTCGGCGCGGAAACGCTGCAAGGGCGAGGGCACCTTCTTCCCCGCATCGCGTCGCAGCACGGCCAACGCCCGGGTGGCATTCCATCGCCAGCGAACGAGAAACATTGGCGAGTCCAACATGGCCTGTTTCAGGATATGTTCGGCGTTGGTGGGATTGACCATCCGGAACATGTCGTCGAGCACGAAACTATGCTGCGGCCCCAGCGAAAGCACGATGCCGTTATCGTCGGCCGAGGCTTGAAGTTCGAAGTTGAACGACCGACAGAACCGCTTGCGTAGCGCCAGCCCCCAGGCCCGATTGATGCGGGCACCCAGCGGAGCGTGAATGACCAGTTGCATTCCGCCCGACTCATCGAAGAACCGCTCGAAGACGATTTGACGTCGGCTGGGGACCACCTCAATCGCCGCGAGTTGAGCCGCAACATATCCCACGGCCTGGCGAGCGGCATGTTCGCCGCAACCGCAAGACTCGCACAACCACTGCAGCGCGGCTTGTTGGGTCTGCGGGTTGTCGAGTCCCTGCTTCAAACGGTCGGCCAGCTCGACGCGCAACTCGGAGACTTGCGTCGAGAGTTCGTCCGTGCGCCCGGGTGCTTCGCCGAACCAGAATGGGACATTGGCCGGAGCACCTTGAGCGTCGCGAACGGTGACCTCGCCCCCGCGGACCGAGCGGATTTGCCACGAGGTGTTGCCCAGCAGGAAGATGTCGCCAGCCATACTTTCGATGGCGAAGTCTTCGTTGACCGTACCGACCAACGTGCGATCGCCTTCGGTATACACAAAGTAGTCGGCATTGTCGGGGATTGCCCCGCCGGAAGTTGCGGCGGCGATTCGTGCACCGCGCCGCGCGCGAAGCTTTCCGTTGATGCGATCGCGGTGGAGATAGGCGCCGTATCGACGACTGCCTTCAATCCCTTCGCTAAGCATCGTGAGGATGGAGTCGAACTGCGATCGCGTGACTTCGCGAAATGGAAAACCACGCCGGCACAGATTGTATAGTTCATCCTCGTCCCATTCGTCGACCGCCACCGCCGCCACGATTTGTTGGGCCAGAATGTCCAGCGGCTTCTCAGGGATCTCGACCTGGTCGAGCTGTCCGGTGCGAACGGCACGTAGCAAGGCAAGTCCTTCGAGCAGGTCATCCCTAGTCAGTGGGAACAGCCGCCCCTTGGGCAGCGCGCCCAGGGAGTGCCCAGCCCGACCAACTCGTTGCAGCAGCGTTGCGATCGAACGTGGCGAGCCGACCTGACAGACCAGGTCGATATAGCCGACGTCAATGCCGAGTTCCAACGAAGCGGTCGCCACGATGACCCGAAGTTCACCGGACTTCAGACGTTGCTCGGCATTCAGACGGATTTCGCGCGCCAGGCTGCCGTGATGACTTGCGACGGCCTCCGGACCCAACGTTTCGCTTAAGCGGTGTGCGACCCGTTCAGCAAGCCTGCGGGTGTTGACAAAGATGAGCGTGCTGCGGTGCGTTGAGATCAACTCGACCAGGCGGGCGTACACTTCGTCCCATTGCTCGTTGGAACAGACGGCGGAAAGTTCGCTGGGGGGAACTTCGACGTCCAAATCCAACTTGCGAAGATGCCCCACGTCGACCATCCGGCAACGTTCACGAATCCGGGTCGCATCGGATTCGCCGACCAGGAACTGGGCGATTCGCTCCAGGGGGCGTTGCGTGGCAGAGAGCCCGATCCTGGTGGGCCGCTGGTCGCAGAGGACATCGAGCCGTTCGAGGGAAAGCGTTAGGTGCGAGCCTCGTTTGTCGCGGGCCAGGGCATGAATCTCATCGACGATCACCGTATTCACGGTGCGGAGAATTTCGCGTGCCTTGGGAGAAGTGAGCAACAAGTACAACGACTCGGGCGTGGTCACCAGGATATGAGGCGGGCGCCGCACCATCGACTGTCGTTGGGAGTTCGGCGTGTCGCCGGTTCGCAGCCCGACCTTGATGGGGTCGAGGGCGGGATGTGCTTCCAAGGCCGCCGCGTTGATCTCCTCCAGAGGTGTCTCCAGGTTTCGATGCACGTCGTTGCTGAGGGCTTTCAGCGGCGAAACGTAAATCACCTGGGTTCCGCTCTCCAGAGTTTCTTGGAGCGATTGTCGCAGAAGACGATCGATGCAAACCAAAAACGCCGCCAACGTTTTTCCGGAACCGGTCGGTGCGGCGATCAGTGTGTCGTTGCCGGATTGAATCTCCGGCCAGCCGAGGCGCTGAGGTTCGGTGGGCTGCCCAAACCGAGTGGCGAACCAACGTTCGATCAGCGGATGAAAATTGGCCAAGCTCATCGGCAGCCTTCACAGCGAAATCGACGAAACCTCTGTCCAGGTGTTCAGCATACTGCTTGAGACGCCGACTGTGAATCGGTGGGCGACCGATGTTGAGAGGACGGACTACAACTTCCGTAGCACTATGTCTTTATACCAGGCCTCGCCCGGACGACCGGCGTGGATTTGCAGCCCAATGAGTCCCTGTTGTTCGAGCGACTCGTCCGGCTCGGTGTAGTCGACGGTTTGATGATCGTTGATCCAGAGTTGCACGCGGCGACCTTGGCAGCGAATGCGATATTCGTTCCAGTCGTCGGGACGTAGGACTTCATTCAGCTTCTGTTCGTCGGCCTGGACCAGCATTTTTCGTCGTCGCGATTCGTCGTACAGCGAGCCCCACCAGCCGTTGCCCAAGTCGGCCTGGTAGCCAATCATTTCCGAGTCGTCGGGAATCCTGCGGCTGCGGATTTGCACCCCGGCGTTGGTGAACTTGCCAATCAGCTTGAATTTCAATTTCACCTCGAAGTCGCCGTACTCCTCATCGGTCGCCAGAAACTCATTGCGAGGAATCGGCCGCTTGAGCGTACCGGCGACGATCGCCCCGTCTTTGATCCGAAACCAATCGAGGTTGCCATTCCACCCGTCGAACGTTCTGCCATCGAACAGCGGTGTCCAATCCGATGCGGCATCCTCGGCTCTTACCACGGTTGCGCAGAGCGAAGTGGCAATCAGAAGCATCACCATGCAACTGCGTAAATAAAGCTGTACTCGTGCAAACGTCATGAGGATTCCCCGGGCTGAGCTTGGAGGTGCTTCACCAGTGGCGATCCACCCCAGCGACCATGCAGACGGGGACCGCACTTAGCCCTCAGTGTATCAGCCCGTTGTGCGGGACTAAAACACGCGGAAATCTTAGTTGATTGGCATCTGAGAAACCCAAGGACAAGGATCAAACCTCGTGGGCTTTATTGCACCGCCTCGTTGATGGCCTGGAAGATGGTGCTGATGGCGTCGACCATTTGTTGTTGGTCGAGCTTAGCTTCTGGATTATTCCAGTAGATGTGCAGCGTGTACCAGTTGCCATTGCGATTCTGCAGCAGCCAGTTGCCGGCAATAAGCTGGTCTTCCGAACCACCTTTGAACCCGACATAAGGCCATTGCTCGGAATCGTGCGGAAGCTTCGTTTCCACAGCCATGACGGCCCGCAAGGGATAGGCAGCATGATCGGGCGTGGTGTTCTGCTTCAGCCAGACCATTGCATTCGCCATATCTAGCGGGTTGGCGTACCACTCAGCCAGATTGTAAGCAGCGGTATCGAAGTCGAGGTCGTCGTAGTTGGGTTGTCCTTGGGAAAGATCGTCCAAGAACTTTCTCTTTCCCGCTTCGTCGAGCTGCTGATACGCTCGTGCCGGCATACCCTCGCTCTTGTCGCGAAGCATGGTCATCTCACGGGTCGAAAGCAGCGGGATGTTCCACTGGGCGTCTTTATCGCCCATGGTCACCATTTGCGCTTCGATGTTCTGCCGACCAAGCAGGTGCAGCAGGTGATCGGTGGCCGTGTTATCGCTGATCGAAATCATCTTGAGCGCCAGGGTTTGCAGTGTGACTGGCGAACCCATCGGCCACGAGGCCAACTCGCTGTGCGGCGGGCCGACCAGGTTACTCTCAAGACGCATGACGTTGTCCAAGCCGCTGCGGTCGGCGTTCACTTCAGCGGCCAGCGTGCCCAGGATAAAGAGCTTGAAGCTGGATCCGACGGCGAACCGTTCGTCATCTCGCACGGAGTACAAAACCTTCGGCGTATCGCCCTCGATCGCCGTGAACAGAAATGCCGTATGACCTGGAAGCCTGGCCAGAGTTTGCTCGGCCACCTTGTTGACGTCAGTCGCAGGGCTTTGGTTGGGCGAGATTGCAATGAGTCCGGCGCAGAGCAACAGAATCGACGACATCATAACTGGGAGTCTCCGGTAGAAGGAGAGAATGACGAGCTGCGCGAAAGCAGCATGCCCGTCCCGTAGGATACTACCAAAGTATACGGTGTAATCTGCCTGTGATTATTCGTCACGAACAGCAGAACCCTACGGTCCGTCGATACGAGGCCGGCAGCACTCAATCTCGTAGCGTGATCGCCGCATTCGAGATGACCGTGTGCCCCTGCTCTTTGTTGTCGGCGGTGATCACGATGCGATCGTCTTCCTTCCACATCGACGTCACGATCGTATCGCCGGGGAACACCACGCCACGGAAGCGAACTTGATACTTGGCCACACGGTTGGTGTTGCCATCGAGCAAGGAGTCGACCACTTGCTTGCAGACAATACCGTACGTGCACAGACCATGCAGAATCGGCCGCTCGAAACCGGCCACCTTGGCAAACTCGGGATCGGCATGCAGCGGGTTCTTGTCGCCGTTCAAGCGATACAAGAGGGCCTGTTGTGGGAACGTTTTCGTCTCAACCACCAGGTCGGGATCGCGCGACGGGGGTTCGTTACCGGGCTTGGGACCGCCGGGCCCGCCGAACCCGCCCTCGCCCCGCATGAACATCGAAAAGCGATTGGTAAACAGCGGGTCTCCGCTTTCGTCCTTCGAGGTGGTTTCGAAGATGACCAGGGCAGCCTTTTGTTTGTCGTAGATTTCCGCGACTCGCCCGCTGTTGGAAACGGTGGCCGCCGTGGGAATCGGCTTGTGCACTTCCAATTCCTGTTCGCCATGCAGCAGCATGAAGGGATTGAACTCCATGCCGGGAATTTCAAGCACGTGGGCCATCATGTGATGCACGGGAATGACACCCCAGGTGGGCAATACCCGCAGGGCGCCCTCGTAGGTGTAGGCCAACTCCTGGGGATCGGTGCAGGGCACCCCGCAGCCTAGCCCGAGTTGGTAGAGAATGACTTGATCTTCGTCCCAAGTGAAATCGTCGCCGGGCAGTTCCGCGCCGAGCGCGCGGGATGGATCGATGGGCATGAATGGCTCCTTGCTATGAACGTTGACCCCACGTGAGCGTTTGCTTCAACCTATTGCTGCAATTGGGCGACCAGCGCCATGATCTCATCGGTGGCACTGCGTGGAATGGTAAACCCGTCGGTGTTCATCACGGTGTCGAGATTCTCGAGGACGGCCTCGGGCGATGGAATCTCTCCCTTGGGGGCGTTCCAACCGGGAGCCTCACCCACGAACACGCGAGCATAACGCCCGCCGCCGACCGAAATCACCTCGTGGGTCAGCGAACACTCTTCTGAAACAAGATAGGCGGCCAAGGGCTTTACGTAGTCGATATCGAGCGCATCGCCAAACGCACTGAGCACGTGCTCGCTGAGCCGGGTTTTGGCGACGGGGGCGATGACATTCGACTTGATGTTGTACTTCTCGCCTTCAATGGCCAGCACGTTGGAGAGCCCCACCAGCCCCATCTTCGCGGCGGCATAATTGGCCTGTCCGAAGTTGCCAAACAGCCCGGCGGCCGAAGTGGTGAACAACAACCGTCCGTAGGCGGCGTCCTTCATGAACGCAAACGCCGAACGGGTGACGTTGAACGCACCCACCAGGTGTACGTCGAGCACGGCGGCAACTTCTTCCGGCGTCATCTTGACGAAGCTTTTGTCGCGCAGGATTCCCGCGTTGTTGATCACGATGTCGATTTGACCGAAGTTATCCAGTGCGGTCTGAATCATGGCATTTCCGCCTTCGACCGTGGCCACCGAATCGTAGTTGGCCACCGCTTCGCCGCCGGCGGCTTTGATTTCTTGAACCACCTGGTCGGCCATGGCACTGCCAGAACCGCTTCCGTCGACACCCCCGCCCAAGTCGTTGATCACCACCTTGGCACCACGCTCGGCCAACAACAAGGCGTAAGCCCGACCAAGCCCGCCACCGGCACCGGTGATGACGGCCACCCGATTATCGAATCGCAAATCACTCATCGCGGAGTTCTCCCATCTCAAGTTAGTTTCACGAGTGACCATTATCGGTGGGCAACCCGATGGCACAAGCGCCGAACCCGAGATCATTCAAGAAGGAGGCTGCAGAGCATCAGAACGAAGGAAGTCGATCTTCGAAGAGGGGCAATGTCTAGGTGTTCGCCGGGACAGGCATCCCGAGAAGATAAGTTCCAAGCTTCTTCCCGTTTGGTTTTCTACCGTGCCCCTTTTCCCAATGGTAGCTCGACGAGCCCAGGCCCTGGAGTAATACATCGTAGTCGGCGAACGTATAGAGTCGCGGCATGGTTGCCTGGCCATCCCAGGCGAAGAACAGGGGGATCAACGGTATGAGATACGTAAACACAAGCTGGCGGGCCGTGAGCGGCCGAGCCAGGGGTGTCAGAATGCAGCACATGACAAACATTACGGGCAACGAAATGGGAAGCAGCAGCAGCCATAGCAGAAACGAGCCCAGGTTTTCACCCATCTCGTAAATCAACAGTGGCTCGCCGCTCTTCTGCGCCGACTCGAGGATGCTTCGCGCCTGTTCGGGACGCATGTGATGGAAGCAGTTGACCATCGTTTTCAATCCGCTGGGGACCGAGGCCGGATCGGTGGCATCAACCGATTCGCTTTCGTACCGTATGTAATCGCGTTGTGGGTCGTTGAAGGCGGCCACCGCATCGGAATTCGGAAAACGGTCGGTCATCAACAGGCGAGTCTCCCCCGTTTCCGGTTGTTCTCTCAGTAACTTGAGCACCTCGGGCATTACGCCACCGGCACCCGTTCCGAGATCGACGATGCGATCAATCTTGTGCTCGCGAAGCACTCGGGAAGTCAACGCTGCCAAAACCGGAGTCACGCCAAGCACACGACTGACAACCACGATCATGTTGGTCATCGAGGTTCTCAGCCACGACGGAAACCAGGCCGCATCTTCGAACTCGAATACATCCACACGATCCATGGCCACACAGCTCTTCGTTTTTAGGCAAAGCGAATAGGGTCGGCTTCCCGTTGGCTGGGCCAGACCTGACAGTCGGAAAACTGCTTGGCCAGCACGGTGGCCAAGTACTCCACGGCAAACCGTTCGCTGGCATAGTGGCCTAACAAGATGACGGCCATCCCCTCAGCCTCTGCATGGAGACAGTCGTGAAAACGCATCTCACCGGTCAAGAACGTATCGCACCCTTGTTCAGAGGCCGTTGTAAGAAACTCACCCGCGGAACCACAACCGATTCCGACGCGTGTGACCTGTTGGTCGGGTTGCCCGACATATTGCAGGGCCTCCAGTTTCAACGCTTGCTTGATGGTTTCCACCCACGTCGCCAGCTTAACCGGTTCAGGTAGCGTGCCGTATCGGCCCGTGCCCGGGGATTGCGTTGCGGCCTGGATCGATTCAGAAGCCGGCATCAAGGCTTGGGTTTGCTTCATGCCAAGGTGCGCGGCCAACTGCTGGTTGATGCCGTCGACCGCCGAATCGAATGCGGTATGAGGGCTGTATACGGAGACCCCGGCACGAATCAGCTTCCACAGCAGTCGACCGTCGTGTGAGTCGGCCGTGATGCGTCGCACCCCACGGAATGGCAAGGGGTGATGGGTCACAATCAACTCGGCGCCTTCGTCAACGGCCTCCTCCGCACTGTCGGGGGTGACCGTGAGACAGGTCATTACCTTGCTAACGCGGAGAGAGTTGTCGCCGACCAGCAGCCCTACGTTGTCCCAATCGGCCGCCAGACTACCGGGGGCAAAGTCTTCCAGGAAGGCTGCGATGTCGGCCACGGTGGGCATAAGCTTAGGGCTCCGCAACGATGGTGTAGTGAAACAGCCGGGGGCCTTCGATCTCTTGGGCGCGAAGGGACAATTCGCTGCCGAGGAGACTGGCGCCGTCCTCGATTCGGTAAGTCTGGAAATCTGAACCATTGGACAATTTAACGACTTGTTTGCGAATGGGCAGCCGGTCTTGGGAAAACAGGTGGCACTTCAGCGTGATTGGTTCCTCAACGCGGTTGATCGTCCGTTGTGTGACGATGAGCGCCCCGTCGTTGTCCAGATAGCTTGAAAGTTCCATGGTCACGTCGCCGTTGCCCACCGAGAGCGTCGGATACGCGCTGAACTGATAACGACGGTCGGCCACGACATCGAACCGGATTTCCAAAGGCTGGATCCCGGTGTTAGCCTCCAGGGGGAGGACCACTTCGAAGGGGATTTCGACTTCACCCGCGATTGGCATCTCAATTTCGAAGGTGTTCTGCGGCATTTTCCACTCCGGGGGCGGAACGATGGTCACATGACCGCTGACTCCCTGGGGGAACGTATTGCGAACCCACAGTGAATTGCCCAGTTGCCGTCCGAAGATGGAGGGGATGTGGTCCTCGCCAAAGTGCACGGTCTGCCGCCAACGAGTAACCGCCTCATCGATTCCGACGATGAACGACGGAAGACGGTCCACTGCGATCAATTGTTTGTATCCGGAGTAGGGCAACTTCGAGGACTCACCCCACACATCGACCTGCCTGCTTTGTGTGCCGAGGGTGATCGCCTCGCGATGATGCGTGGGATGCGAAACCACCATCATGGCTTCACCATCGCGTAGGAACACCTCGTTGGTTGCCCCGCCCGGCAGAAGAATCTGCCCGGCGTACTTCGCGTCGGCCAACAACAGCGCAGTGGTTCGCCAAGGCAACAAAAGTTCCCCGGGCCGACCATCTCGTTCCATGAGTCCGTGCTCGGGATCGAAGGGGTCGACGATAAAGATCCCTTCTGCCCCACCGATCTTCGCCGCCACCATTCGCTCAACGAGGTCCTTGACTCGGGTGGATGTTGAATACTGGCTCTTGGCAAGCGGTTCGATATTCACCCATCGTTGCACCGCGGACCCTTCGGTCGATGCGAGGTACTCCTGCAGTTCGTCCTTGTTCAAGGCAGGTCGGGAAGACAAAGACACAAACCGCCACGGCGGCTCGTCCACTTCGGGCAGTTGATCATCCCAGCGCCATGGCAATCCGATCTGCAAATCCTGCCCAATCACATCGAGTTCTTGCTTGACCCTTGCGACATCTTCGGCCAACCGTGAATCACCGGTGAAACTCCAATCGTGGTCGTCTCCCAATTGCCACATGCGGGTACGCATGAGAAACCGAGTCATCACCGGTTCCAGCGATGGGTACCACACTTCGGGGACGCGGGTGAAAACGTCGGTGGCGTATAGATATTGGCTGCCGCCGCTGAACTGACTGCGGACCGCTTCCGGGGGATTGTTCAGCAGCCCGATGACCTCGATCTGTTCTCGCGATAGGTTCTCGACGAGTTGGACCAATTGTTCGACTTCGGCCGGTCGTTCCTCAGAAAACCACAACGGGTATTTCAAACGGTTGATCCCGACGTGCGATAGAAGTTCGGGCAGCTCACGATCGGGAATTTCCCCTGCTCCGCGCGGCATACTCCAACCAAATGGCCCCCGACTGTGGGTCGCCACCGGTTCGACAATGGCCAAGGGCATTTCGTCCGCGTGCATTGGTCCTTCAGGCCCCTGGATGGTGGTCCGCACGACAAAGAAACCCGGCTTGCGAATCCTGGGCCGCCAACTGAATTCGCCTTCGAACTCTTCTTGGATTTCTTCGCCATTTGCGGACGATTGCTCGTCGATGGCAAGTGGTTGCAGGAGAAGTCGTTGGTCTTGAACCAGCGTGCGACGTCCCAACGCGTCGTACAACTCGAATGTGACTCGCACCTCGTCGGTGGTGGCACCGGTAAGCGAACCATCGATGCTGACCGCTCGGGGATCGGTGTACAAGTTGTGCCTGGCCGTACAGGCCACGCGAAGTCTGGGGACGCGACCCAACCACAAATCGTCGAAGGCCACCAGGCCCCGCAGATCCGCTTCTGCGCCGAACGGTTCGACATGAACGCCGATGACCACCCAGCGCACGCGGTCGCCGTTGGGTCCGATCGGCCCGATGCGAACATTCTCCCATCCATCGGTCCAGCGAAACGTCTGAGAGAAGTGCCTTCGCACTACCGAATCGGTGTCGTCGAGAAACGTCAGCGAAAGATAGGCTTCGTCGTTCACGAGACCTTCGGTACGGATGCGGCCTTCGAGCCAGTAGGCATACTTCTCGCTGGCTTCTATCGGCGGGCTCATCGCTGCGGCAGCCCCGCCATCGAGTTCGACATGCAAGGCCTGCTTGCCGGTGGCCGATTGATCGGGACGCACTTCAATCTTGAGATAGTGCGGATACCCTTCCCCGCGGTGGCGCGTCCAGCGGTCGGGCCACTGATCGTAGTTGATGTCGGTGTCGGTTTCGAAGTCGCAGGTATAGATGGGCACTGCCCCCGAAGGGCGAGTGTCGATAGGCGCGCGTAGGTCGGCCGCTACAATCAGAATGGCCAGGGCGGCGAGATTCATCGCGGATCCAGAATAGGCAAGAGTTGCGGCAATCCTTCGATATCCTTCGGTCACCGCATGCGTGTGGCTCAACTACAGGTGGATTAACCGTCACAGCTTGAAGGACGTCGCCCGAAGTGCTTGCACCGCTGCCTTGCGAAAACCAAATTGATTTGAATCCCGGCGATTGCCGCCGTTGGAACCTTCGAAATAGAGGACGTATGAACGATGCAAGCTGATGTCGGAATCCAGCTACGTTGCTTGCGGCAACCGCTAGCTAAGGCAATCGCGACCGCTGCCAGGTTGGAGGCTAGCTGTGTGGGCATCGATGCACGGGTGGATCTAAAACCGAAAGAGCTTTCGCAAACAGGTCTGCGGCAGCTACGACGCACCTTGGAAGAGCATCGACTGAAGGTATCCGTCGTAGAATTTCGTACCCGGCGGGGGTACGACGTCACCGAAGATCTCGACGCCCGGGTTGAAGCCACGAAGAACGCCATGCAATTCGCCTACTCGTTGGGTTCGAATTTACTCGTGAACCAGGTGGGCCGATTCTCGGAGAATGCGGAGGGGCAATCTTGGGAACTCCTACTTGAGGTGCTTCGCGACCTGGGCAACTTCGGGCACCATTGCGGTGTGATGTTGGCCACCACCACGGGTGCTGAAGATGCCGCCGACCTGCGTTATCTGCTCGACGCCCTGCCGTCGGGTACGCTTGGCATTGATCTCAATCCCGGAGGGTTGATCGCCAACGGGCTGTCTCCCATGGAAGTGATTTCCCAAGTTGGAGGCGACATCAGCCACGTCTGGGCGAACGATGCCGTGCGTGATCTTGCCCGAGGTCGTGGGCTCTCCGCGCAACTTGGGCGGGGAAGTGTCGACTACCCGGCCCTGTTAGGCGCCCTGGAAGAGTATCCGTACCGGGGGAGATTCACCATCGTGAGGGACGATTCACCCAATGCGGAAATTGAATTCGGCGAAGCCGTCCAGTTTCTGCGAAGCGTGAATCGCTAGCCACCCGACGGGGTTGGCACGACATTCCTCTGTGCGAGCGTATAATATCCCAGCGAGAGTTGGGACCACCAGCTTCGACCCCCAATCGAATTTCGTTCTATCACCAAGCCATGCGATCGAGAGGATCTTCATCATGAGAATCATCACAGGGTTCTGCACACTGCTGTTATCGCTGACGATCATCTCTTCCCCATGCAGCGTTGCCCTGGCTGATGAATCTGCCGACACCGAAACGCCCGCAACCGACGATTCGCATCAAGCGGAACTGGAACGGAAATTTGAGGAGTCGATGCAGAACGTCACACTGGTCGGTTTCTTCACCGACTCGAATGCCGAAGCTCAAGACCTGAAGGAAGATCGTTACGTGATCGAGAGTGTGACCAAAGGTAAAAACGACTACTGGGTGTTTCGCGCAAAGATTCAATATGGTGGTCGCGACGTGGAAATGGGCATGCCCTTGGAAGTGAAGTGGGCCGGCGACACCCCCATGATCACGCTGAACAAGATCCCGATCCCGGAACTCGGAACCTTCAGTGCCCGGGTCATCTTTTACGATGGCCGCTACGCCGGAACCTGGAGCGGCGCGGATCACGGCGGTCACATGTTCGGGCGAATCGAAAAAAATGGGGATCCGCAAGACGATACGGCCGCAGAATGAGAACCGTTCGATGGCCCTATTTTTACACAGCAGACCAAGATGCCACGATTCTCAACGTTCCTGGTCATGCGGCAAGTTCACGAAGAACCTTCGTGTGTCGCCCGTTGCTCTGCACATTCTCGTGGCTTGGATCAGGTCTCGCGACATGCAGGCTAACTCGATTGGTTCTTCTACGACTTCGGCTAAGACCTGCTCGGCGACACGATTGAGATCGGCGAAGACGAAACCAACAGCGATCCGTTACTTTGTCGTATTCTGCTTGGGCAAGATCCGGTTTCGCATGGAAGCCACGTCGCACCGTATTCTAGTTGCTTATTGCAATCGATTCCTGGGCACCTCATAATGCCGCTACGTGCTGGGAAGGGCAGGACTGGTGAGCGGGGCACCTCACTAGCAACATAACCACACACGCAACGGGGTAGGCCGAACATGTCAAGATTGGGGCTATTGCGCGAACGATTTCTGAAAGATCATTCACCTCAGAATCGAAGCAAGACTTCCACTTCGCAGAGCATTTCTAAATTCAGTGTTCGACAGACACTTGAAGCACTCGAGTGTCGGCAGATGCTCTCGGTCACGCCGCAGATACTGCTCGACCTCGGCGCAGATTCAGATCCGGGTCAATTTGTCCAAGTCGGTGATGAAGTCTATTTCACTACCGCATCGTGGACCGAGGGAATCAAACTTTGGCATACCGACGGCACTCCTGCAGGAACGATGCACCTCGCCGACATCGCCGCCGACGCAACCTATGCTAGCACGATTCACCCAACCGAATTCAACGGCAAGCTGATCTTTGCCGCCGACGATGGCAGTTCGGGGCTAGAACCTTGGATCTCCGATGGTACCGCGGCTGGCACCATGCGGATCAAGGACATCAATCCCACTGGCTCGTCTCTAAATTACACAGACTTCGTTGGCACATCTGATGCGTCTCCTCTAATATTTCCGCGCGCTCCATTCACTGAATATCAGGGCGAGTTGTATTTCGCAGCCGACAATGGTTTGCTCGGGGCTGAACTGTGGAAGACCGATGGCACCGAGAGCGGTACGGTCTTGGTGAAAGACATCAACCCTGATGGTCCTTCGTTGCCCGGGGGTCAGGACCTACCGGACGGCCCATACAGCTTGTTCGATGGTGGGTTTGCCACAAGTGGGGATTCCCTTTTCTTTGCCGCATATACCGCGACTGAGGGCTTCGAACTCTGGAAAACCGATGGGACGGAGCAGGGAACCGTTTTGGTGAAGGACATTCATCCAGGCACCGACGTTAGTTCTATCATTTCAGGTTTTACGGACATCTGGGGGCCAACCGACGTCAACGGAACACTGTTTTTCACGGGCGACGGGGGTGAATCCGATTACGAACTCTGGAAGTCCGATGGCACCGAGGCCGGAACGGTGCTCGTTAAGGATATTCATCCCGGAGACAATCCGTCCTATCCGGTATTGTTTACGCCCCTAAACGACACGTTGCTCTTTTTCGCGTTTGATGGATACGATGACTTCTACGGACCAAGTTTCGATCTCTGGCGATCAGACGGTACCGAGGTCGGAACGGTTCTCGTTAAGGAGTATTTCGCGAGCAACCCATACAATGGAGTTTCTCCGGAACCGACAGAGATTGCCGCTTCGAACGGGACTCTCTTCTACTCGGCCGGTAACGAAGGAGACCATGAGCTGTGGAAGTCGGACGGGAGCGAGGCGGGCACGGTGCTGGTGGCCGACATCCGCCCTGGCAGCGATGCATCGTTCCCCAACTACCTGACGCCAATCGTTGGGGGCGTCGCGTTTGTTGCCAACGATGGAGTCAACGGTACTGAACTGTGGGTCAGCGATGGTTCCGCAGAGGGCACCTCCATGGTGACCGATCTGCGAGCAGGAAGCAGCGGCTCGAACCCGAAAGACCTTGCCTATTTCGATGGCAAGCTTTACTTCTCGGCCGACGATGGAATCAACGGCCGGCAACTATGGGTCGTCGACCTGGCGATTGCACCTGTAGCCGACGCGGGGGGGCCATACTCCAGCGACGAAGGCTCCACCATCGTCCTCTCGGCCTTAGCCAGTGAAAAAGCCTCGCTATTCGAGTGGGATCTCGACAACGATGGGCTGTACGACGACGCTACCGGAGAAACGATCGACTTCGTCGCCCCGGACGACGGGGTCTACCCAATCGGACTACGGGTCGACGGCGTGTCAACCGACACCACGACGGTCACCGTAAACAACGTCGCGCCTACGGCTTCGATTTCAGGATTGACTGAGATTTACCGTGGCGAGACCGTTACGTTCACGTTGAATGCAAGCGATCCTTCGTCGATCGATCAGGCTGGTTTATTCACCTTTGAAATCGACATCGATGGCAACGGAACCATCGACGTGACGTTGAACGATGTCCCAGACGGGGCCACGTTCCAGCACACGTTCTCGTCACTCGGCGCTAACGACATTCAGGTGAAGGCGACCGACAAAGACGGGGCAACAGGCAGCTTCAGCCATTTGCCCATCACGGTCAGCCCCCACGTCTTGCGCGACGATGGCCAAGGCAATACCGACTTGATCTGGGGCGGAACTCCGCTGCTGGACGCCGTTTATGTGTCTGGTCAGGGTCCTGCTCTATCCCTGTTCGTTCAGTTCGAAGGGTTGCAACTGGTCAATCGCTTGGAGTCTTTCGGTACCGCAGTGACCGGCAAGATCATCCTGCACGGGTATGGGTTTGCCGATGTTCTGGTGGGCGAGTTCGCCAAGGGCAATGTACTGGAAATCCACGGTGGCGGAGGCGACGACGTGATCGTGGCCGGCTTTCTGGGGGACGAACTCTTCGGCGATGCCGGCAACGACGTAATCCTCGGCGGCTCGCGAGAAATCGACGGCAACGATTTGATCTTGGGTGGAGAAGGCAAGGATACTCTGTTCGGCCACTACGGGGCCGACACGCTTGATGGCGGCGGGGGCGAAGACCTGCTGATCAGCGACCGTTTCGCTTTCAACGATGTGCCCCAAGCTGTTCAACGCATCGCCAACGAATGGCGCTCGTCGAGGCCCTACGCCGAACGAATGAGCAACATCCTGGGCATCACTTCCACGGGGGTAAACCAAGGTTCCATTCTCGGTGCCAACGTCACCGTGGCGACCGACGGCGCGGCAGACTTGTTGATCGGCGGTCTGGGCGAACTCGATTGGTTCTTCTACGACTTCTTCCAGGACCTGCTTGGCGACACCATTGAAATTGGTGAAGAAGGAACCAATAGCAACCCGTAGTCGTTCATTTGGAAATGGCGGTCGCCGCAACCGCGAGTGCCGCCGTCTCGATTCGCAAGATGCGCGGTCCAAGGGAGATCGACTTCCAGCCAGCCTCCCTGGCCAGGGCAACTTCCGCCTCGTCGAACCCACCCTCGGGCCCGATGGCCACGATCAAATTGTCGGTAACAGAACGGGCCTGGCCCGCTTCAGCCAAACTCGCATCGGCAGACACCGGGTGAGCAATCCAGCGTTGCGCTGACGAATCGCACTCGGCTGCGAAGGATGCCCAGGGGACTGGCTCCTCGATACCCAGCAGCACGTTGCGACCGCATTGCTTGGAAGCTTCGATCACCGCGCGTTCGAGTTTCTTGATCGTCGAGGAACTCACACGACCCACGCTCCGGGCGGTTATCAGCGGAACGATCCGTGTCACTCCCAGTTCGGTCGCCTTTTCGACCAGCCACCGCTGCCGGTCTCCTTTGGGTAATGAAACCGCCAGTGATAGCTGAAAAGGCAACTCCCGGTCGATTGGGTGGCGTTCAAGGATCGATAACTGCAAACTTCGCCGATCGATCTTTTCGACCCGGGCAGAGAATTCCGCTCCGCCGCCGTCGAACAGGGTGATCGAGTCTCCCACCTCCAGCCTCATGACGTGCATGGCATGATGAGCCTCCGGGCCATGAAGCTCGGCCTGGTCTCCCGAAATCGGGGTATCGGCGTAAAACCGGTCTGTCATCAAGCACACTCCACAAGACTCGTTTCAGGGTCGCGTCAGATTCTAAGCCATATGTGCCCACACGAAATGGTCTCGTATTTTTGTGAGGTAGTCGCAACCTGTTTCGCAGTCGTTGTTTCGGGGTGGCAAATCATGGCCATCGGGATAGAATTGGCCCAGCGAGAGGATCGGCTGCCGCCTGGCGCAAGCCTCGTCGGGATAGGAATTTTCGCACTTCGATGCGACGCTGCTGTGCGAACTGCCTTTAGCCGGAAGATTCGCCCTGCATCGACGAAGAATGTGTAAGTAGCGAGGCGTTCTCTTGGCAAGCTCGGCCAGAAGGCCCTCGGCGGTAGTTCGACGTATAGAAAAATAAGAGGAATGGCAAGCGACGTGCAACGGCAAACGGCTTCCCCGAAAACCGCTGAGCATATCGAACTTCGAGACCCTGCGCTGGCCGCTTTCCTGGCGTGGCTCTGGCCGGGGGCCGGGCATCTCTATCAACGACGTTACGCCAAGGGTGCGCTATTCATGAGCTGCATCCTTATCACCTTCTTCTATGGGATGGCCATCTCCGACGGACGCGCGGTTTATGCCTCCTGGCGACCTGACCACAAACGGTATCCCTATTTGTGCCAGGTCGCTACGGGATTGCCGGCGCTTCCGGCTTTAGTCGAAGCCCGCCGCAAGGAAACCCCGGTATTAAGGGAGGGCGGCAAGGCCCAAGAAAAGGCGTCTCTGTTCGGCGGATGGTACGTCCCACCCGGCAACCAGGGCGAATTGGACGAACTGCATCGCAGGTATCATCGCTACCTGGAATTGGGAACCGTCTACACCATGATCGCCGGGTTGCTCAACATCCTGGTGATTTGGGATGCATGGGGTGGCCCTGCTTACATCGAGGAAGAGGAACCATCTGCTGAGGGTGATTCCGGCGACGGACCTGCCAAGGAACCCGATCGCCCGCCCGACTGAGGGACAGACGAATCGCAACAACGTCGGTGATACCGCTCCTCAACCATCCTGCGTTTGACCCTGAACAGCTTCTAGTAGAGCCGCCTCAGACATGTCTCCACCTGTGCTAATTTGCCTCGCCTTGTTTGCCGTCGGCAACGACATTCTGTACGCGCTGCCCCTGGTCGTGGCGGTCAGCCTGGTCTATTCCGGCACTCGGTTCGAGGACACGAAGCTCATTCTCACCCACGCCCTGCGAACCGGGATCTGGATCGTCGTCTTCATGGCGATCATCTATGGGTTGCTCTCCCTGGTCGCCTGGGGGCTCTAGCCGCGGGATGCCTTGCGTGCTCATTACGGGGATGTTTCCGGCCTCCTATTTGGTAGAATCGGCAATACCGGAAACCTGCGGCAACTAAGAGGAACGTAGGTTATAGGAACGGGTTTCCGTCGAATATCCGTCCCTTCCTCGTACTCCCCGAGCCTGCCTGTGTTTTCCTCGCTTTGCGTTCTTATATCGCTCGTTGCGGTCGGCGTTGACGACAACACCACCCCCGACAAGGTTCCCACGACCCAGATTCTCCCATCGGCCGAAGCGCAGTTGGAAGAGTCGCTGAAGGCCCTGGAACGCGCGTTGCCAAAATCTCCTGATGAATTTGCGGCGAACACCGCAGATCGGGTCAGCCAAGCGGCCAACAACGTAATCGAAGCCGCCGTGGCCGTGAATCGTTTCGACGATGGTATCTCGCCCGAGAAACTCTTGGGTTATGCTTCGATCCTTGCACATGCGAATCAGCGAATCCGCAAACTCTGTGAAGAAACGATCGAGATCCGCACGGGGTTTGCTGACTTGCCCGCGAACGAGCAACGTCGGGATCAGGCTCGGCAGTTTCTTACGGTTACCGCGACGATGACCGATCTCGCGGGTCGGTTCCGTTACTTGCTGTTCGACCCCGACACGCTGGACTATATCGAATGGGAACTGGTTGAGTTCCCGCAGCGATACAACGAGTTGCTCGACTTGTTTGCAGAGACCGATTGCAGCGTTGGCTCATCGATCGCGGCCAAGAGTCTGGTTTACCCGTTGTTGGGTCAGACCACCGATGGCGAGGAAGTTGCCGTATCGGCCGACACCAAATCGCACATCCTGAAAGTAGTCGGGGAGACCGCACCAACGTCGGGCTTGCTACGCCTGGTCGAGTTTCTCGAAAGCGACACGACGACTCCTTCGCTGGTCATCGAAACCGCGGCGACGATCCGGCAGTTGGGGTTACCTCAAGAGCCAGCGCCCAATCAGGATCCAACGCTACCACGCCCGTACATTACCCCCACCAAGCTTCGAACCATCCTGCGTGAGGTTCCGACCGCAGCGCTGAGTGCCGCCGAATATCAACAAAGGGCAGCCCTGCTCGATTGGCTTGATGTTCGCATCAACCAGGGACTAACCGAGAACAGCTATCGGCTGGGCACTTATGAAGTTCGACCGGGCGATTGGTTGCTGATGCGAAACCCTTCGCCGTACAACCTGTTCACCGATTTGGCGCCAGGGCTCTACACCCACGTCGGCGTTGTGGCGATGGAACAAGGTCCCGATGGTGTGCAGCGGATGGTCATTGTCGACTTACCGGAACGTGGTACGCACATGCCTTCGACGAACGTCGATCTGTTCGTGCTGCGTACGCTCGATTACGTATTCCTGCGAGACGGAGACGAACACGCTGCCGATACGATGGGCGACGTGGCCGCATCGGTGATCGGTAACCCCGTGCAATTCGATCTCAACTTTCGTTCCGATCACATCGCCGCCCTGAAAGGCGAGCCACTCGAAGATCGGCAAATCAAAGGGTATTGCGCCGGACTGTTGCTGTTGTGTGCCCAGGAAACCGATCACCCGCGTGAAGCGTTCTTCCCGCTTCCCGAGTATCCTGCCGACGGTCGATTGCTGGACAATCTGGCAACGCTGGGGTTGTCCATCGGAGAAAACTTCGTCTCCCCCACCGGCGCGCTCTTCTCCCCGCGACTAACGGTCGTCGGTCGTTCGGAACCGATGTATGACCCAAGACGCGAGGTCGAACAAGCGATCTACGATCACTTCGCGTCGAGCCTCGACACGCGCACCCTCACACCTTCCAGCGACCTATACCAGTCGTTGCGTCTACGGGTGGCGCAGATGTCCAGCACGAATTCTCTACTCTCCAAGGCATTGGCCAAGGCGGCGGGAGTCGGCGCGGAAACCGATCTGGTCGCCGCCGCACGAGCCGCCGCCGTGGTGGAGACGCTGGACGAAGTTGCGTACGGTGCCAGCGGTGAGTTTCTGGACGCCCGGCAGGCGATCCAATTTAGCGAGGAAGATCTGGCCGCCGAGGGCACCTCGCAACAGCCGGCCAACAGCGAGCAGCTGGCCGCCCTAAGGCAGCGTCACGCAGACTTGCTGCAACGTTGGAATTCAGGAGAGCTATCGCCGCGACAACTGCGCATTGAACTGGTGACTTACTACATCGACCTCGGTAGGCAACGGCTCGACGAGCGATTCTTCAACGAAGATTAAGTGCCGTGCTTTAGGCACTCGTCCAGATTCCGGATCGCTGGTAGGCTAGACACGCCGCCCCGTTGGTCTGGCCCTGTGCAGGCGTTCCCTTTCAACGCGAGTTGTCCGAACATGCCGAAGTTCACGCATCACATTTTTGTATGCTGCAATCGCCGCAGCGAAGGACACCCTCGGGGGAGTTGCGACCCCGCAGGCAGCGAAGCGCTGCGGAGCGCCTTCAAAGTCGAACTCGAAAAACGAGGGTTGAAACCCCTGGTGCGGGCCAACTTCAGTGGGTGTCTCGAACAATGCGAACTGGGTCCCGCCGTGGTGATCTATCCGCAGGCCATTTGGTACGGAGGTGTTCGCCTGGAAGACGTTCCGCGAATTGTCGAGCAGACAGTCGAACAGGGAAACGTGCTGGAAGACCTGCTGATCGACGACGCGTGGCTGAACACCAAAGGTCGTGGCCCTACTCCAGAACTATAAGACTCGCCGCTTGTATCGATTCCAACGAATCTATCCCCCGGCTCCGCGTGTCGCAGGTCGTTGTAAGCGAAACCCCGGTGTACAATGCAGGTTGCATCGGGGTTGCAGAGATCGAGCCCTCGAAAGCCTCTTATCTCTTTGGCGGAAGAAGGTCCACGTAATGCGTCGAACGCAGCTACTTATATTTCTGTTGGCGATGACGATCGCAGCAACCAGCCTCACGGAGGCCTGGGGGCAACAGCGCGGCCAACGGCGAAACCAAAATCGCAGCACCGAGAGAGATCAACAGAAAGACGACGACGAAACCACCGACGAGGAAGAAGAGGAGGAACCCCCGGCTCCACTTCCCACCGATCCGCGGTTGCTGGATATTCATCGCGAGTTTGTCCGGAAGGCCGATCGATTGGCCGCCGAGTACGAAAAGGCAGGCGAGTACGACAAGGCCCGGGACGTTTACATCGAAGTCCTGCGGCTGGTTCCCACGTATACTCCGGCCGTGGAGAAGATGAACAAGCTCCATGAGCAACTTGCCACGGCCGAGCGCGTGGTGGTCGATGTGTTCGCCGATCGGGAATGGCAGGATACCGGCATCAGTGTCATCCAAGGCAAACCAGTGCGCATTCAAGCCCGCGGCGAATGGACCTTTCGCATGACTTATAAATTGCCGGCCGACGGAGTGGAGATTCCCGAGAAACTCCGCGATTTCAATTTAGGGGCCCTGGTGGGCGTGATCGATCCCGACAACCCGAAGGAGATCGACGAAGACAACGAGGAAGCGGCCGAACCTTTCTTGATTGGCTCGAAGTTCGCGTTTGATGCCCCCATCTCAGGACGGCTTTTACTGCGGATGTACGATAGCGATACCGCAGACAATGCGGGAAAGCTGTCCGTTGAAATCAAAGGAACGTTCAAGCGCCGTTGAATAAGGATGATGATCGGCACGCTGGACTGACCACAGAATGGGGTAAAGCCGTTGACCAAGCAAGACGCTGCCAAACGGTCTGTCGCGGAAACCGTGGGACTCTACATCGGCCCGTTGGCGGCGCTGGCACTGTGCTTGGGGCCTACTCTCGGCATCTCGCTCGACGATTCACAGCCCGAGCTCAACTACATGGCCGGGGTCGTCGTATGGATGGCGGCCTGGTGGCTGACTGAAGCCGTACCACCGGCGGTCACGGGCTTGCTGCCTCTGGTGCTGCTGCCGTTGCTCAAACTTGCGCCTGCTCGCGGCACCGCGGGCATCGTCAGTGTGGCGGCCTCGTACGGCGACAGCATGATCTTCCTCTTTTTGGGAGGTTTCATCATTGCTCTCTGTATCGAACGTAGCGGACTGGAACGCCGCATCGCGCTGGGCATCGTGAGCGTAGTCGGAGACAGTCCGCGTCAACTGGTCTTAGGGTTCATGCTGGCCACGGCCGCGCTTTCGATGTGGATGTCGAATACCGCCACAGCCATGATGATGTTGCCCATTGGCTTGAGCGTGATTGGCCAGGCCCGCCAGAGGTTCGACGAACGCCAGGTCAATTCGTTTGCTGCGGCGCTCATGCTGGGCATTGCGTATGGTGCCAATACGGGCGGGTTTGCCACACTCATCGGCACGCCTCCGAACGTGGTCTTTAAACAGATCTACATGGAACAGTTCGGACCCCAGGCGGCAGATATTTCGTTTGGCGGATGGATGCTGATGACTGTTCCGCTCTCGCTGGCGATGCTTTTGATGGGTTGGTTGGTGCTCACTCGGGTATTGTTTCCGTTGCAAAAGGGATCGCTGCTGGGTGGGGGAACCGCCATCGCCGATCAGCAACGCGAGCTTGGCCCATTGCGAATCGACGAACTTCGCGCCGGGCTGATCTTTCTTGTCACGGCGCTGCTGTGGATCTCGCGAGAGCCGGTCTCCGGCGTGGGCTGGGCTCCGCTGTTGGACTTGGGACGCCAAAGCGACGAAACGCGCTTGGTCGACGACTCCACCGTTGCCATGGCCATGGCGATTCTGTGTTTCGTCATTCCGGCTGGGAAGCGCGGTGGACCACGGCTGATGGATTGGGAAACGGCCGCCCGAGTTCCATGGGGAGTACTGCTGATGTTCGGCGGCGGCTTGGCATTGGCTAAAGGAATGAGTTCCAGCGGGCTGGCGGCATTCCTAGGTGAACGCTTTGGCCAGGAACTGCAAGGCGTATCCCCGCTGGTAATGACCGCCGCCACGGCCTTTTCCATGACGTTTCTCACGGAGCTGACCAGCAACCTGGCATCCACTACGATGAGTTTGCCGATTCTGGCCACCGTAGCGGTGAACGTAGGCTGCGACCCACGATTACTTATGATTGCCGCCACGATCTCGGCGAGCTGTGCGTTCATGCTGCCGGTGGCGACGCCGCCGAACGCCATTGTCTACGCCTCGGGAAAGATCCGACTGGCCGATATGGTGAAGGCCGGTTTCATCATGAATCTGATCGGCGTGGTCTTGGTGGTTTTGGTCCTGTTCACGTTGGGATCAGCCGTTTTGGGGATCGATCCTCACCAATTACCCGAATGGGCGACGCAAACCGCCAAAGGCCCATAACGGCAGCGGTTTACGAAGATTTGTGGGGTTTAAAAACTTGTCATTGCCCCCCGCTTCTGGCATCATGGGAACTATGAACCGTGGTCTCCAAGTCGTTTGTGAAATGCAGCTTGGAAGGTCATCGTTCATGTCGCCGAGGCGAACACTCCTGGAGCCAAACCCTGCCTGGCTCACCGAACTACATGCAGCGCGATGAACTCAATCGGTGGTGGCCAATTGGCGATGGTGAACCTCTCACCGGTCGCGAATATTGCCGTTGAGATCCAGCAAGTCCGAGCAACCGCAACCGAGTAAAACGAACATGAAGAAGTTCGCTGCGTTGATTGCCTTCGCGATAACTCTGCACCTCCACGTTGCGGTTGTAGCCGAAGAGCCCGCCAACGGGGAACCCGTGGGCAAGGTGAGCTACTACAACCAGATCAGGCCGATCATACAGGAGGCCTGCCAAGGTTGTCATCAGCCAGCCCGGGCCGGCGGCGGCATGGTGCTGACCCATTACAGTTCGATGCTTGTGCCAGGCGACAGCGACGAACCACTGTTTGTCCCAGGCAAACCAGACGAGAGCTTACTCATCGCGCAGATCAGCGGCGAAGAACCTTTGATGCCGCAGGAAGCCGATCCACTGCCCGCGGAACAGATCGAACTGCTTCGCCGGTGGATTAGCGAAGGTGCCGAAGACGATTCGCCGGAATCGGCCAAAGTGGTTGTCGATGCAGAGCATCCACCGGTGTACACCCAACTGCCGGTGGTTACGGCCCTGGATTTTTCGCCCGATGGCAGCTTGTTGGCCGTCTCCGGCAATCATGAAGTGCTGTTGCACAAGGCTGACGGTTCTGAGTTGGTCGGCCGGTTGATCGGGCTTTCGTCCCGAATCGAATCGCTGGCATTCTCGCCCGACGGGAAACGTTTAGCCGTCACTGGTGGTTCGCCGGGACGTTTCGGTGAGTTACAGGTTTGGGACATCGCCGAGCAGGCGCTGTTGTATTCGGTCTCCATCACGTTCGACACCATCTACGGCGCCAGCTGGTCGCCCGACCGTAAGCTGATCGCCCTGGGATGTGCCGACAATACGATTCGTGCCGTCGAGTCGGAAACCGGCACCGAAGTTCTCTTTCAGGGAGCGCATGCCGACTGGGTTCTGGACACGGTCTTTTCCTCCGATGGTTCCCACCTGGTTTCGGTGAGTCGGGACCGATCGATGAAGTTGACCGAGGTCGCCACCGAGCGATTCGTCGACAACATCACCAGCATTACCCCGGGTGCGTTGAAAGGTGGCCTGTTGGCCGTGGACCGCAGACCCGAGAAGGACGAACTGCTGATTGGTGGTGCCGACGGTGTGCCGAAGCTGTATCAGATGTATCGCACGAAGGACCGCAAGATTGGCGACGACTACAATCGCATTCGAGAATACGAAGCGATGCCCGGGCGGATCTTCGATGTGGCGTTTAGTCGCGATGGCTCTCACCTGGTGGCCGCCTCGAGCGCGGACCGCAAGGGTGAGGTTCGCGTGTACCATACCGACGAAGGAAAGCTCGTCGCCAAGTGCGAAGGGCAAAACGGTTCCGTGTATGCCGTTCGCTTTCATCCCGAAGGCAAACTGGTTGCCTCGGCAGGCTTCGACGGAAAGGTTCGGCTCAACGATGCGGCCACCGGGGCGCTGGTTACCGAGTTCGTGCCGGTACCGATGGCCCCCGAAGCGGTTGCACAGACCACCAACTAGAAACCATCAAGCAGAAACCATCCAGAGGGATCGATCATGCGTAGGTTGCCGATCATGTGTCTACGAGCCATGGTGATTGCCGTGGCAACATGGTGGCTTTCGTCCATCGCAACCGCAGGCCAGGCGGAATCTCTTGAGCAACTTCCGGCCGGGGTGCAGGTGCTTCGGCTCGATGTCTACCCGGCCTCGATCTCGCTGCAACATCGTTTCGACGATGCCCAGATGCTGGTCTTCGGCGAATTGACCACCGGCGAACGAATCGACGTTACGCGGATGGTTACGCTTCATCAGACGCCGGAATTGGTGAACATCTCGCAGCACGGTCACGTCCGCGCGGCACTCTCGGGTACCGGTGAGATTGCGGTTAGCCTCTCGGGACTCACCGTTTCCGTACCACTGGAGGTGAGCGGTGTGGAGGCCCCCTACGAAGTCGACTTCGTGGGCGACGTGATGCCGGTGCTTTCGAAAATGGGGTGCAACTCGGGAACCTGCCACGGTGCGAAAGACGGAAAGAACGGCTTCAAACTGTCACTGCGAGGATATGACCCGCAATACGACCACCGAGCACTGACCGATGACCTATCCGGGCGCCGATTCAATCGAGCAGCCCCCGACGAAAGCCTGATGCTGCTCAAGGCGGCAGGCAAAGTGCCGCATGTCGGTGGGGTGCGAACCCGCGAAGGCGAGCCCTACTACGCGATACTGCGGGAATGGATCGCCAGTGGTGTACGAATCAAACTCGACGGTCCGCGTGTCACCGGGATCGAACTGCAACCCAAGAACCCGGTAATCGCCATGCCTGATATGGCCCAGCAGATGATCGTGATGGCCAAGTATAGCGATGGCACCACACGCGACGTCACCGCAGAGGCGTTTATCGAAAGCGGCCAAATCGAAGTGTTGGAGGCCGATGGCAACGGCGTGGTGCGAGCATTGCGACGGGGTGAAGCCCCCGTTCTGGCCCGTTACGAAGGCGCCTACGCTTCGACCACGGTAACCGTGATGGGCGACCGTAGCGGCTTCGTTTGGGAAAGTGTTCCCGAGTACAACTTCATCGACAAGCTGGTGCACAACAAACTGAAGCAGGTAAAAGTTCGCCCCAGCCCCACCTGCAGCGATGCAACTTTCATACGACGGCTGTATCTAGACCTGACCGGGCTCCCTCCTAATGCAGACCAGGTTCGGGCGTTTCTCACCGACGATCGCGAATCACAAATCAAGCGCGACGAGTTGGTTGATCAGCTCGTCGGCAGTGAAGAGTACATCGAGCACTGGACCAACAAATGGTCGGACTTGCTGATGGTCAATCGCAAGTTCCTCAAGGAAAAAGGGGCCTGGGGGCTGCGGCGCTGGATCCGCGAAGCGGTGGCCACCAACATGCCTTACGATGATTTCGCCTACGAAGTCCTCACGGCCAGCGGTTCAACGTATCTGAATCCGCCCGCCTCGTATTATCGAACACTGCGCGAACCAGAAGAAACGATGGAGAATTCGACGCAACTGTTCCTGGGCGTGCGGTTCAATTGCAACAAGTGCCACGATCATCCGTTCGAACGCTGGACCCAAAAACAGTACTACGACCTTTCGGCGTACTTCGCGCAGATCGGTCGGAAAAAGGGTGTCAATCCCGACGAAGAAATTGTGTACGACCGAGTGGGACGGGGAGAAGTGACCTCGCCGATCACGGGTGCCCACGTGGTTCCATCGTTCCCCTACATGCACGACGATTTGGCGCCCGAGGGTTCGAATCGGCGGGTGCAGTTCGCGCAGTGGGTCACCTCGGCCGATAACCAGTATTTCGCAACCAGTTTCGTCAATCGCATGTGGAGCTACTTGCTGGGCGTCGGCATCATCGAACCAGTCGACGACATCCGTGCGGGCAACCCACCAACCAATCCAGAGTTGTTGAACGAATTGACACGGCGGTTTGTTGCCAACGAGTTCAACGTGGAGGAGTTGGTTCGTACGATTTGCAAGTCGCACACGTATCAACATGCCGTCGAAACCAACGAGTGGAACAAGGACGACGACATCAATTACGCCCATGCCATCGTTCGTCGTTTGCCGGCTGAAACTCTTTATGACGCCATTCAACTGGCAACGGGTGCCAACGGAAAATTGCCGGGCGTGCCCAGCGGTTATCGGGCCGTGCAGTTGGCCGACTCATCGACGAAACTACCCGGCGGGTTTCTCGATTTATTCGGGCGTCCCCCGCGCGAAAGCGCGTGCGAATGCGAGCGCTCGGGCGGAATGATGCTCTCGCAGGCACTCACGCTCATCAACGGTCCCGTGATTTCCGATGCCATTACGGCGCCCAACAATCGTATAGCCAAGGTGGTCGCCGAGCACGAAGACGACGCCCGCGTGGTGGAAGAACTCTTCCTTTCAATCCTGTGTCGTTTCCCCAATGAGCAAGAGATCGAGACAGGAGTAACCGCCATCCGCGAAAACGAAAACCGCTTGGAAGGTACGCAGGACCTCGCTTGGGCATTGCTCAACAGTCCCGCGTTCTTGTTCAATCACTAATCCATTCACACGATTCTCAACTCTCAAATATCGCGGGCCGGTAAGAAAATCTTGCCGGTAACCACGTCTGCAATAGGATGGCCATGGCCAAACGTCGCGGTCGACCATCTTCTTCCCATCCCTCGCCGACGCGTGTCGCGGAAAAGCCGCACCCTGCGTCAACCATCACTGCGGCTGGTCCACTTTCGTCGTCGGCGATGCTATTTCTAAAGAAGCATGCGGTCGGCTGGTTGATACTTGGCTGCATGCTGCCGGTCGCTTTGTGTCTCGCCAAGCTGAACGACGACTTGTGGTACGACGAGATCTACACACTCTCCTTTGCCGAACAACCAGTCACCGCAATCGTCGAAGATTACTCGGCGCCCAACAACCACGTGTTGTTCACTGTGTTGCTGCGACCTTTCTTTATGGTCGCTTCGAGCGATGCGGTGCTTCGACTACCGTCGTTTGCATGCACCATCGCCACGTTGACTTGCGTATTCTATCTGGGACGAAGGGCCGGCGGAGTTCCCACTGCAATCGCCGCAGTGTTGGGGCTAGGGCTGAACCAGATGTTTCTCGGCCACGCGATGCAAGTACGTGGCTACTCGCTATCGATGGCCCTGGCCGCTGCCTTGGGGTTGCTGGCGGTAAAAGTTGAGTCCCGATCCTGGGTTCGGGCCACGTCCATTATTCTGTTGGCCGCGGCAATGATGTACACGATCCCAACCAACACGATTGTCGCGGGAAGCCTGGCGGTAGCAGCGATCGCGCTGCGCTGGATTTTCACCCGCTCTTGGAAGGTCGCGCTACTCGAGGCCGCAACCTGGGCTGCCGCAGCGGCACTGGCTGCCCTGCTTTATTCGCCGATCTACGATCAGGTCATGGCAGCTCGATCCAGCGCTGTCGAAGGCTCCTGGGCCGGAACGCTACGACTGATTGGTCATTTCTATTGGGCAGCACTGCACGACTACGTGTTTCTCGCGCCGTTCACTCTGTTCGGGATTTGGAAACTGCTAAAAGATTCGCTCCGTCTCCGGCCAGCCGATCCACAACCGCCGGAGGAGGTCGGACACCACGTCGCGAAATCCTCAGTCCTGTGGCTTTGCCTCATCGTGCTCTCGCTGCCGTTTCTCTTGACGGCCATGCTCAAGCTGTCGCCGTTTGAGCGAGTGTTTTGCCCACTACTTCCGTTCATCGGGGTATTGCTCGGCTGGGGCGCCATCGAAGCCACGCAGACCGCCCTGGCTTGCTGGGCACAGCGAAAAGGCCGGCCCAATCCTGGAACCGGTGTTGTGACTGCAGTCGGTGTCTTCCTCATGGTGCTCGCAACACTTCCCTGGCTAATCACCTACCCACAGCGACTGGAGGCCGCAACCGCCAAACGCTTTGCTCAGGATGGTTACTTCAACTACTACTCGGCCAACTACTCGCCCTCGCAGGTGGCCGCTTACCTCCGAAGTCGAGTCTCCCCGGATCTGCCGTACATCATCGCTTTCGAGGATGCAGACATGTTGAATGTGCGGTGGTATCTCGCCCAGGAAAACGTAACGACTGCTCGATTGATGGATACCCCCCAGGGCGAGACGGTGGCCCGAGTTTTTCTGGTACTGCCGCCACGGCCTAACTTCGATCGGGTGAAGATGCAGACGGGGCTCTCGGAAGAAGCCTTGCGATCGTTGCCGCTGGCGGCCGATTTCGGCTATTACAAGGTGTTTTCCTCCCCCGGATTGATGCGGGTGTGGCCTGCTTCGCACGATGAGCATCCGTCAAACTGAAAGCCCAGGGAAACTTGGCAAAAATACACCTTTCTGCCTGACATTCGACCCCCAGCAGCCGGCTCCCCCGCCGCGGGTTGTCAACCGCTGTTGGCTGCCAGAGAATAGAAGCACCTGCACGGAATAGAGATTCCCTTGCCATTTCCAACCGCACCCGAGATCACTTCATGGCTAACTTCACCTTTGGACTGAACACCAGCACAATCCGTCCGTCGAGCCTGATGGACAAGATTCGCATCGCCGGCGAGGCCGGTTACGACGCCATCGAGTTGTGGATAACCGATGTGGAAGAATACCTGGAAGCCGGTCATCCGCTGAACGATGTGGTCAAGGCGCTCGAAGATCAGGGGCTCGATCGTCCCAGCATGATCACCCTGCGCGGTTGGTGCGATGCCGACGATCAACGGTTCGAGGCGGCCATGGAAGAGGCCAGACGTCGACTGGACATCGCTCGCAAGCTTGGCATCCGCAGAATCGTCGCCAGCCCGCCGCGAGAAGTCATTCCCCTTGATGTGGCGGTGGATCGCTACAGCGAACTCCTCGAACTGAGCGTCAATCGAGGAGTACCCGCATCGGTCGAGTTCTTGGGATTCGTCGATGGCATCAACAACCTGGAAACCGCTTGGGCCATCTGCGCGGGAGCAGCCCGCTCGGAAGGCACGGTGACTCCCGATGTTTGGCACATGTTCCGAGGTGGAACGAAGCCCGAGACATTGGACAGCATTCCCGCCGACCATATTTCGTGCTTCCACTGGAACGACGCCCCGCCCGAGCCGCCTCGAGCCCAACAAACCGATGCCGATCGTGTGCACTGCGGCAAAGGAATCATGGACCTGCAGGCAATTGCCGACCAGTTGAGCGCCAAGCAATGGAATGGGTGCTTGTCGTTGGAGCTATTCAATCCCACCTACTGGAAACAAGATCCCATGGAAGTCGCCAAAACGGGTCTGGCTCTCATGAAACAAAGTGTTGGGCAAAGCTAGCAACGAGTTTTCTGCCGAGCCGGGTTGCAATTCCCGCCGTTGGTGAAAACAGTTGGCGGAAAAAGACTCGCCTGTGGCTCGACTTCTGACAGACAAGGATGGAAGCAATCCCTCGCAGCCCACGTTGTCACGATTGGCAGCCGGCTATAGTGCTAAGTAATGTCGACGGAAACCGCAACAAAAGACGATCCACAGGCCAGCTCGCGAAGCGCGAAGAAACCGCTCGTAGAAACGGTTTCGCTGGGAAAGACATACGACGGGTTTGCAGCCCTCAAGGACTGCACCCTGCAGGTTTATCACGGCGAAGTTTTTGGCCTCTTGGGGCCAAACGGCGCAGGCAAGACAACGCTCATTCGGCTACTGATGGGCTTCCTGCACCCAACCCATGGCTCGGCATCTATCTTGGGCCTTGATTGTTACTCGCAGTCGCTGGCCGTCCATGAACAGGTAGCCTATCTCCCGGGCGAGGCCCGACTGTTTCGGCAGATGCGGGGCCGTGAAGTGCTGCGGTTTTTTGCCAACGCGCGTCCAAACGGCAACTTGAAACGCTCGCTGGAGCTGGCCGACCGTCTCGAACTCGACCTCGACAGATCGGTGGCCAACTGTTCGACGGGAATGCGGCACAAGCTGGCATTGGCCGTTGTGATGGCGGTTGAATGCCCGCTGATGATCCTGGACGAGCCAACGGCCAACCTCGATCCCACCGTACGAGGAACGGTTCTCGATTTGGTTCGGGATGCGGCGGCCACCGGGCAAACCATTATTCTCTCGTCCCATGTGCTTTCGGAAATCGAATTGGTCTGCGATCGCGTTTCCATTTTACGAAGTGGCGAATTGGTACAGACGCAACTCATGAGCGACCTGCGGCGACAGCATCGCATTCGAGGTCAACTCATCGGGCCCATGACCTCGCCACCGCCGGACATTGCCGAAGGGCTGGAGATCAAGACGCTGGACAACGGGCAAGTCATTATCCTCACCCCAGGCGAACTTTCCCCGCTGTTGGGCTGGCTCGCCACGCTGCCCTTGGAAGAAGTCTGCATCGAGCCGGTTGGCCTACAGGCCGTTTACGACCGCTTTCACCCTCGGGCCTTCGAATGAACGGAACGTTGTGGAACAAGGCCATTATCGAAGCGCGATTTTTATTCGCCGCGGCCGCCCTGTTACTGTTCACCTTCATGTGGATCTTCGTCTGGATCACCAGTCTGGTGAAGCTCGACGCGTTGTATACGTTCCTGGAATCATTGCCGCCGAATATGAGCGCCGCCATCGGGGCCCCCATCGACGAAGTGGCAACCGTGGCGGGGCGGATTGGCCTCGGCTTTGTCGACCCGGTCATCATCTTCACGTCTGCTGTCTGGGGCATCTCCCGAGGATCCGACGTCGTGTCGGGCGAGATCAGCCGGGGTTCGATGGAGATGCTGCTGGCGCTGCCGATTCGCCGGGTGTCGGTTCTGTTCACGCACGCCACGGTAACGATTATCGGAGCCTCGCTGCTAGCAGCCGCAGCGTGGTTGGGTACCAGTGCGGGCGTACTAACGATCGACCTGGGCGAAGAAGTCAGCCCATTCGCCTTCCTGCCGGCGGCTACCAATTTGTTTTCGCTTACGTTTTTTATCTCCGGGGCGGCCACCATGGCATCGGCCATGGATAGCTATCGCTGGCGAACCATCGGGCTGGTTGGCGGATTTTACGTCCTGGGCCTGGTCCTTAAGGTCATGTCTCGGACAACCGAACAGTTGGAGTTCCTCCGCTTCTTCACCTTCCTGGGCGCGTACGAACCTCAGAAACTCATTACGTATACCCTGCAAGACACCACCGATGCCTGGATGACGACCTTAGGATACAACAGCATCCTACTGGCCCTTGGCATCTTGGCCTATGTCGTTGCGGCGGTGGTGTTTACTCGCCGCGACTTACCGGCCCCCATTTGACGGAGTAAACGATCCGCGTGGTTTTTTGCGGACTCGAACGTCATAATGGCCTTGAAGAAAGCTAAGCTCCCCTTTTCAACCACCATCCAGCTTCCGCAATTATTTGCGGATCTGCATACCTTGCAAGAATGAGAGGCCGTCATGTTGCTTCGCTTAATCCTGCTAGCTGTCGCCATCGCGATGGTGCCCCTGCCCGCCCATGCGGAAAACGAGGGCGCCGAATTCCTGGACCAGGCCATCGAGGCAAAACTTTCGGCTGAATCCTTGCCCGAGTTGGGTAAGGTGATCGAACTGGCTCAGAAAGCACTCGAAGCCGGCTTGGACGAAGAGAATACCGAGTTTGCCGAAGCGCTGCTGGTCTCGGCTCTCACGCAACGGGCCAACGTGTTGGGCGCGGCCATCTTCCAGTCTGCTGGCACCAACCCGCAAGTGGCCCAACAACTTCCGCGACTGATCCAGGTGGCCCTTTCCGATGTGCGTACGATCATCGAATTGGACGCCACGCAGATGGAAGCCCATTACCTGCTGGGACGAATTCTTGGTCTCCCCGGGGGCGATCGAGAAGCTTCGCGAGAGGCCCTCACGGTCGCGTTAGAACTTGCCGAAATCGACGATCAACGGGCGAAAATTCTAACTTCGCGCGGCGACGTTCAAGATGATCACGATGCCCGCATCGCCGACTACGATCAAGCCTTGGAGATCGACCCCACCCTGCTGCTGGCCCTCAGACATCGCGGGCAAGCCTATGTTGAAACTGGCGACCCCGAAGCAGGGCTGGTCGATTTCGACGCGTCCTTGGAGATTAGCCCCGACGACCCGGAAACCTTGGAGGCCCGTGGCGTGGCCTTGGGTATGCTCGGGCGTCATGAAGAAGCGATGGAGGCACTCGGCAAGGCGATCGAAATCCAACCCCGCTTTGCAACCGCCTACATTCATCGGGCGCGACTGCTGATCAAGCAGCAACAGTACAAAGAAGCCATCAACGACCTGGACAAGTCTATTCTTGTGGTCGCCACCAACCCGTTAGCCCTGGTCTTGCGAGCAACCTGCTACCAGGCACTCGACGATCCCGAACGCGCGCTGACCGATGTGCGGCGGGCGCTGAAGCTGCAACCGAACTTTCTCCCAGCCATTCAAATGGAAGCTAACCTGTTATTGGCCTCCGGCAACCTGGAAGAGGCCTTGGGGGTCGTTGAGGTTTTACAGCAGCGCATTCCCAACAATGCAGAGATCCTCGTACAGCTCGGGGCATTGTATCGTCAGGCAAATCGAGTGAATGACGCCATTGCCGCCTTCTCGGCGGCGTTGGAATTGGACGACAGCATGGTGGCCGCCTATCAGGCACGAGCCGATGCACTCATGTCGATCGGGAAACAGGCCGAAGCCATGGAAGAGTACGACAAAGCCCTGGCAATCAACCCAAAAGTGGCGGTCGTTCTCAACAACATGGCCTGGCTATTGGCCACCTCGGTAAACGATTCGATTCGCGACGGCGAAAAATCCCTGGAGTTGGCCACCGAAGCCTGCGAGGTAACTGAGTACAAAGAAGCGTTCATCCTCAGCACGCTTGCTGCGGCGTATGCGGAATTGGGGGATTTCGAAGGGGCGCGAAAGTGGATCGCCAAAGCGAAGGAGATCAGCCCCGAGCGCCTTGCCGAAGAAATCGACAAGGAGGCGGCCAGCTATGACGAGGACAAACCCTGGCGGGAAGACAACCCGGTGGAAGACGTCTCTCAGGGCGTAACGTTCGAGATACCTGCCGGCAACGATGCGAGTCTCGAAGAAGAACCGACAGTCGACCTGCTGCCCGAGAGCGACGCTGTGCCGGAGGATGAACTCCCCGAGCTGCCCGAAACACTTGAAGAACCGACGCCTTAGCAGCCCAACATTTTGGCGGTCAATAGCCAGCGGAGTTCCCCCGCGTGCTTGTCGACTTTGCCGCCAAAGCGAAGACCGGCGACCGCCCCTTTGGCAAACCGAATGTCGGTGTTGCCGTCGCTAATCAACTCGCCCGTCATGCGGCCCACGTCGGGTGCGTGTCCGACCCAGGCCACTTCGCTGGATTCTTGCCGATTGGTCCACCGCAGCAGCTCTTCCAGGTCCGAGCCCGGTCGCAGTGCGTCGATCTCGATCACCTTCGGGTTGCCGCGGACGAGCTGGTAAATCAGGTCGGCCGTTTCCCGGCATCGCACGAGCGGACTGGTGGCAATCACCTTGGGTTGAAAACCCCGATCGGCCAAGATATCGACCATCTGGCGAAACCGCTCGCGACCCTCTTCGGTCAACGGACGCAAACGATCGTCTGGATAATCGGGGTCGCCGAAGTGTCCCGCCCAGGCATGCCGCACGATGTAAAGCATTCGGCCCTCTCCCAAGTATTCCCAAGATCACCCGCACCAAGCCCGCAGGACATGCGCGTTGTTTCCTAATGTAGTTGCGGCATGCAGATAATCCAGCTCCCTGGCGCGAGTTCATTTTGTTCGCCAGAGAAGGGAATCGTCGATTCCCAGCGATTGCTGGACAGTGGCGATTTCCGCCTTGAATCGCACCGCGTCGACTGGGTAACCGGCCGTTGGACGTAAGTCGGGGATGTGTTGCTGCCAGAACTGGTTGAACGCCGCCATGGACAGCTCACGCAGATATTTTGCCGTCATCGAGGCCAACGCGGGTGCCGCGTGCTCCTCGCCGGAGGTGCGAAAACAGATTTCTATCCGTCGTGTCGATGATCCAAACCGATACACACTTGCGGGACGACCTTCCTCGACGACCTGAATCCACTCATCCGGAAATTGTCGCTGCAACAAATCACCGTATCGATTCCGGCCGCCATGCTTATCACACACAATGGTGACGGGCCCCGCATCGATGGTCGCCAGCAAGTCTGCAATCAACGCGATCGTGGCCTGAGAAAGCACCGTTCCCTTGGACCCCCATTGGTCCGTGCGCCGATTGAATTCGGCCGGAAACAAAGCCGTCGCCGCGATGCGTAGCAGTTGAATTTCGGCCCGGGGATAAACATTCCGAAGTCCGGCGGCGTGCTGCTGAATACTTTCAGTATCCGCATCCCTCGGCAGCTCGATATCGAACAGCGGCCGACAAGGAAGCTCCGCGATTTGAGACAACGAGTCAGCAGCCAAAGCAGACCACAGTTCAATCGAAGTCCTCGGGAGATCCCCGCAGGAAGCAATCGCGGACAAGACGCCGTCCTCAAGCGGTCCAAGCGTACCGCCTCCTTGATACAACTTTTTCGAATCGCCGATAACGAAACGGCCCGTGGATTGTCCATTCCCCTGAAGCCGAGCGTCGCAGTCAATGGTCTGCCTGAGGCGTGCATCGAACTGGGCTGGTGGTACATCGTCGGCCAAATGCCACAGGGTCGCACCAATCACCAGGGGCCCTAAATTCGGGCCATAGCCAGCTTCGTCTGTACCAATGACGTACGCCACGCCTGCTCCTGTCGGTTCTTGAATTCGGACAGGATAGCCGTGCGACGTGATCGATCGCAAGCGTCTGAATCATCACAGACGCGCATCGAAACAATTCGGGTGGACTAAGCCGAGCTATTCGAAGATCAGAATCCCCAGCCCCTCGAGAATAACTTCTGGAGCGGCCGGCTCGTTCCAAGATTGGAAACCGACTCCTGGCATGATGCGTTGGGCACCCACGGCCCATACATCACGAGACTGAGGCGGATCGGCCGTCAGCTGGTCCCAGGCAATGGCAGCCTCAACGTGCCAGTTCCCTTCATCCTTGAAGGTAGCAACGTACCAGGTGGGGTTCCAGGTTGTGTCTCCCCAGCAGTCTTCTGCAACCCAACCACGATGGTCGATCACCAATCGATACGCGGTGGCCCAATCGCGGTCCAGGTCGAGATACAACTCGACCCGATCTTGCTTCGAAAGATCGGGGTCACGGGGTCGAGGACCCGCGGCATCTTCGTAGTGAAGACCCGGCACTTCACGGCAGCTCGCCGCCACGTATAGAAACTCCTGATCGTAAGCCACGCGAACCACGGCCGGCCACGAGGCATCGTCACCTAGCGGGCTTGTCATGGGGACTTCCTCGGCTTGATACCACATGGGGTCGTTGATCATCCCGTCCAAGCGAGGCTTGCCGACCGCAACACGACAATTCCACACCTGCTTAGGTGACAATGCTTGTGGCTCGGTCAGCCAATGCTCGCACTGAGCACAACTCCACCAAACGTCGCGCGGTCTCCCTCGGCGTGTTGCCAGATAATAGCGTTCCGCCTGTCGTGGGTAGCCTTGCTTACGATGCGCCACGGCCAATGGAAACCGTACTCGGGGTTGTTCATACAAGGCGGGGTCGCGCCCCATGATTCGCTCCCCGACTTCCGCTGCCCGATTGGCTCGCTCTCCGGGTAGCACCATCGAATTATCCATCGCACTGCTGGGTTCGATGCGAGCCAAAGGCTTCGTGGCAGGCGGCGCACCCACTTCAGCCTCAGGCAACACCTGCCGTAATGTTGCGGAAGCTAACAAAGGATCGGTACGGGCAGATTGTGGCGTGTCGCCGTCAACGCGAAATGCCGCTTCGCCGCTGGACCAATAGTGCAGCAGCCAAACAAGGGCCTCATTCGCCAAGGGGTGGTCCGGCGTTTGGTCGGCCAACAAAGCATAGCTCTCTGCGGCCAGTGTCCAACGGCCCGTGTGATGGTACTTCTCGGCCAACCGGTAGAGTACTTCGGCCGCATTCTGCGGATCCAGGTCGGCAAGCAGCGGTTGAAGTCCTCCCAAGAGTCGTTCCGTGGCTTCGGGTTCTTCGTCGGCGCGTTCGAGAATAGCCTTCAGATTGCGGTGCCGATTGGCCGCCTGTTGCACTTGGTCGGTTTGAGAGACAACGGGGCTGAGTGTTCGCCGGGCCTCCCCGCCGGGGTGCAGCGTGATCCCGCTGAAAAAACCTCGCCGACCTCGCTGTTGTGGAATATGGTCGACGAGCAACCAGAACCCGAGCATCTCGGGCGTATCATCCGTCGGCAACGAAAGAATGCCCCGCGGGTTTAGGCTCTGGGTCGCCAGCGTACAGCCCAACCTTGGACCGAAGGTCGACTTGATCACCTGCAGCGTACCTTGCTGCCCCTGCTGCACGGGAGCGACCACCTTCTTCACACGCCACGGCGACAGTCCTGTGTGGGTGATTTGATCCGAAAAACGAGTTGGATCGGCAGCCGCCTCGATGGCGCTTAGGGTCACTTGGTTCAGCAGATGATCCACCGGGTCGTCATTGTTGGTCGAGGGCGCATGGGTGAAAACAATTTCAGGCCGCCACATGCGAATCTGGCCTACAATGTGCCGTTCCAATTCCTCCAGGGCATTCCCGTCGTGAGCCTCGTTCCAAGCCTGCAGCAACCGTTCGGTCCCCAAGTCGACACCACGCTCACCCAGCGGAAACTGCCACGAAGTTCCGCCCGCGGAGGCTCCGACGGCGACCGCAGCTTCGTGGATTTGCCGGGCTCCGGCCGTCACGCGTGTTTCGTCCGTCGAAACTCGCCGATTGAGTAGCGCCAACGCACCCAAGTATCCGTCTTCACCGGAAAGTTGGGCCAGCAGTTCCCAAGGTATTTGCTCGGCTTCGCCAACCAGACAGAGAAAGGCGGCCCGCGTCCCGCCGTTGCGGCTCAGCTGCCAGGAGCGGCCGCCGTCTTGCGTGGTGATAATCGTACCCAGCGCTCCGACTGCGGTCCCGTGCTGTTTGTCGACGAAAGTGACATCATGCAGTGGCAAACTTTGCCCCGTGTCTTGTGCGATCCAGCTTGCTCCGCCGTCGGGACTGTGCAGTACCCGTGAGCCAGGCGAGCCGACAATCCACACTTGCGAATCAATCGCCGTAACCGCCGCCCAGTCGAAGCCAGCCCGTACATCGGCAGGCAATTCACCCGCAGGCAGTTGCCACGACTGACCGAGATTGGTGGTGTGGAAAACGAGCCCTCCCTCGCCAACCAGCCAGCCACCTCCTTGGCGGTCGAGTTGCAACGAAGCCAGCCCCCGCAAACCGGCGTTGGGACTGGTGCTTGAAACGATCGAGCGGTGCCGCACGGTCCCCAGCTTTGCGTTTTCACCCGCCAGCGCACCGATCGACGGATCGAGAAAGTCGCCGCACGTCCAGCGCTGCAGAACCTCGGTGGGAAGCGGCGTCCACCCTCGTCCACCGTTGTCAGTGATGAACACCCCCGAAGGATACATCGCTGAGGGTTCCGCGATGGCGGCCCCGCGATTTGCGTCGAAGAACTTGACCTGATGCAACTTCGGAATGGTGTCGATGTGTTCGGGATGCCAGTGCTTTCCGCCATCGGCGGTACGCAACAGCACGCCGCGCGAAACTCCCGTGAACGGCTCGGTCCACCCCCCGGCAATCCACCCGTGGAGATCATCGCCGAAGGAGATGGACTCCAGCCGGCAATTCGCTTTAGCCTGCTGCAATCGCCAGTGACGTCCGCCGTCAACGGTTTGCCAAATTACGCCGCGATCGCCCACGGCCCAACCGCGCATCGGGTCCAGGAAGAACACGTCGCTGAGTTCGGCGTCTTCGAGCATCGCCTTGTGGTTCGGCGAGAGCGACGTGCGTGAGTTCGTGTCCGCGCCCCATGCCTCAACGCATACGAGCGAGATCACCAGGAATAAAGCCAGCGCGAGCCTGGCGATCAACTTGGCCGACCACTTTGAAATCGGCTTGAACGTAACCATCTGTGGCACTCCATCCTTGAAACGCCCGGCGGTTTTAGTTTGTTGGAACTTGTCGTTCGACCCTAACTTCCTTTGCCCGGATCGATCTTCGGGAACAACGGTTCGATCTTGCCGTCCTCGTTCAAAGGAGCGGTGACCTTGAGGTCTTCATTCTGCGGAGGCCGGCTGGCGATCTTGTCGAAGTCGGCCTCCTCCCATGGCGTGGGATAGTTGAATCCCGCGTAGATGCTCTGGCTGGCCTCCGGAAGAAAGGGCTTGAGCAAGATCGCGGCCACTCGTAGCGATTCGGCCAGGTTCGTTAACACCTTACCGCAAGCTGCTAAGTCGTATTCCGGTTTCTTTTCGTTCGCCAACTGCCAGGGTTTTTGTTGCTCGATGTATTGATTCCCCCGATCCAGCACGTCGCGCCAGATGGATTCCAGTGCGAGATTGTATCGACAGGCTTCGACATCACCGGCCACCTTCTCGACGGTTGCAACCAAGTCGATGTCGTCGAACACCTCGCTGGGGTCCATCGACTTCGAGTTGGGCAATGTCCCATCGAAGTACCTTAGCGCCATACTCAATGTGCGACTGAAAAGGTTGCCCAGGTTGTTAGCCAGATCGGAGTTATAGCAATTCGCAAAGCGGCCATAGCTGAACTCGCCATCGCCGCCGAAGGGGCACTCCCGCATGAAATAAAAACGGAACGCATCGCTGGAGAATGCACGAATGATGTCCATCGGCTCGATCACATTGCCGAGCGATTTGGAGATCTTCTGCACTTCGTCGGTCGTCTCGTCCTTAAGATAGACAAACCCGTGCGCGAAAACGGTCTTTGGCAATTCGATGCCGGCGCTCCACAACATGGCCGGCCACAGGGCACAATGAAACCGTGTGATATCCTTGCCGATGAAATGCACGTCGGCCGGCCATCGACTGGCAAAGGCCGCGTCGTCGGTACCATAGCCAATCCCGGTGATGTAGTTGAGCAGCGCATCGAACCAGACATAAATCTTGTGCTCGGCGTCCCAGGGAATATCGATCCCCCATGTGAAGTCGCGACGACTGATCGAAACATCTTCCAAGCCGCCGCGCACAAGGCTGATGATCTCGTTGCGACGGGCCTCGGGCTGAATGAACTCGGGCCGTTGCTCGTACAGTTTCAACAGCCGATCACCGTAGGCCGAAAGACGGAAGAAGTAATTCTCTTCCTGGACGTGCCGCAGTTCGCGGTTCGGGTGATTGGGGCAATGACCGTCTTCGGTCAGTTGCGACGTGGTTTTGAACTCTTCACATCCCTCGCAATACAGGGCTTCGTAGTTCCGCTTGTAGATGTCGCCGGCGTCGTAAACCTTCTGGATGAACTTCTGGCAACCCTCGGCATGTCGAGCTTCGCTCGTTTGAATGAACCCGTCGCACGAGACATCCAGCGCATCCCAGACCTCGCGGAATTCCGCAGCCATGCGATCGACGTAAACCTTCGGATCCAGGTCCAGTTCGTCGGCACGCTCGACGACCTTGATGGTGTTCTCGTCGTTGCCCATCTGGAAATGGACGTCCCAACCCTGCTGACGGCGATATCGGGCCTGGATGTCTGCCCCGATTTTCTCGAAGGCAGTCCCGATATGAGGGCGGCTGTTGGGGTAATCGATGGCCGTCGTAAGGTAGAACGATCCGCGTGGCATGGCTCGGCTGAGTTACGGAAAGATGCTTGAAAATTCGACTGAAAAATACCCGGGCAAGGGCCTTCTGCCCCACCAAAGTGCGAGCATTGTAACGAAGCCCCGGAAGTTGAGGCAGGCACATTGGGCAAGTTTCACGGGCTTTACACTTGTTGTGCTACCAAACGTGAGGCGGCGAATCGACCCTTGGTTCACCGCTGAACGACCTGCGAAAAGTAGCGATCTTCTCGAAGCATCGCCCTTGGCACGCAATCTGCACTCGACGACTGCACGGCTCTTGGGTTCCCAAGGGCAGCGACACATTGGTCGCGAAACACGACCAATCCAAGGCATGTCCGGGATGACAGCACATGAAATTCAAAGTTGGCGTTGTAAGAATTTCCAACTCTGGTCAATATCTGCCCCTGCAATCTGGGCGACGGGCCTGGCTGGTCGCTCGACACACCTCGAAACTTCCCCCACGTTTTAGAACCCCACCCTGACCGTTGCCGGCTGCGCACCCCATGGTGCCTGGCCAACAAATGTCTGGCATGCAGGAAGCACACCTGACATTTGAGCAACCGGTGGCCAACATACCACGGACATTCTGAACTCTTCACGAAGCGACAGTCTCGTCGACCAGTTTCTCCTCAACACGTTCTGAAATTCCAATTCGGATCGACCAACTCACATCCAGGGAGGGAAGTGATGGTCTCGTTGCAAATTGCTTTTCTAGCATTGTCTACCGCCGCCGCGGGGGACGCCGTTCTGTACGATTTCACGGCCGATTGGTGTGGCCCTTGTCGTCAGATGGCCCCCGTCGTCGACCAACTCGCCCAGTCGGGCTACCCCATTCGTAAGATCAATATCGATCAACACCGCGACATGGCATCGCAGTATGGCGTTCAAGGCATCCCCTGTTTCGTGCTGGTCGTCGACGGCAAGGAAGCCGGCCGTATCGTGGGCGCAACTTCGCCAACCGAACTGCAGGCCCTGTTTCACAAAGCCGGCATCGATCCGAATCGCGAATCCACGCCCACGAAGACCGCGAGCAATGACCAACAAAAAGGCGGCATTCTACGCAACGCGATCGATCGCATCCGCAACGGCGGGTTCGGCTTCGGTCGAGAAAAATCGGCTGCTGAAACAGCCCCACAGCTAACCGAAGCACCGCCATTCAATCCGGCTGCGGCATCCAACGTCAGCAACCCAGCGATCGAGCCACCCGGAGCTCCGTCTCGCGTCGCGGGTCAGTCTCCGGAGGCAAGCTTGCCTTCTGCGACAACAGCCACGCGGCCGGGGGCGACGAAGCCGAACAACCTGCAAGACCAACTCATGGCCTCCAGCGTAAGGTTGCGAATCGACGATGGCGACGGCCACTCGGTCGGCTCGGGTACGATCATCGACGCTCGCGAAGGCGAAGCGCTGATCCTCACCTGCGGGCATGTATTTCGCGACTCCAAGGGAAAAGGAGCTATCACGGTCGACATGTTCTGGCCCCGCAAGGTTAAAGACGTGCCGGCACAGTTGATCGCTTACGATTTGGACCTCGACCTGGGATTGATCAGCTTTCGCCCACCCGTGCCGGTGGTCGTCGCCAAAGTGGCACCCGCCGGCTATGCGGTACGGGAGAACGATCAAGTGACTAGCATCGGTTGCAATCATGGGGCCGATCCGACGGCGATTCGCAGCCATGTTCTCTCGCTGAATAAATTCCTCGGGCCCGCGAATCTGCAAGTAGCCGGTCAGCCAGTGCAAGGCAGAAGCGGCGGCGGGCTGTTTTCCAGTGACGGGCTGGTCGTCGGAGTCTGCAATGCGGCCGATCCGGCAGACAACCAGGGCCTGTATGCCGCCCTGCCGTCGGTGCACCGTCAGTTGGATAACGCGTTTCTCAGTGATATCTATCGATCTGCCAAACCTGCGACGGATGGCGAATTGCTAGCATCGCACCAGGCATCCAACTCGCCGACGCAAACACCGGCGAATGGCAACGATCGGCAGTTCTCGATGCTCGGTGCGGGCAATCTGCCGGGCCTTGCTACCGCGGCGCCCGGACCGCATGAAGTTTCGAAGCGGTCACCCCGGTCGAATCAACCACCCGTTCAGCTCGCTTCGTCCCGAACCTCGGGACTAACCTCGAAAGAGAAGGCGGCGTTGGCAGAAATCCAGAACCGCTCGGACCGGGCAGAAGTCGTTTGCGTGATTCGCTCGTTAGACGAACCAAACTCCAAGAGCGAGATCATCATCCTCGATAGTGCCTCACCCGAGTTTCTAGAGAAGCTAGCCGGGGAACAACGGGCGCAGGATGCTCGTCATCTGACTTCGCTCAATGTCCGGGGACCCCGGACGGCGACCACACATCAGAGACCGGTTGCCAACGGGAACAGAACGCAGGCGGCAGGCTATTGATTCCCTGCTGCTGTTCGACAGACTCTCTGAGACTGGCCAGCAGGTTGAAAGCATCGCGATCGAGACCCGGTAAAAAAGCACAGGGCCGACGCCCGCCACCGAATTTGATGGCGAGAATCGGCCCTCCGTGATACCGGACGCCGGGTGCCGTAATAGCAGAGTGCTATCGGAACAACGTGGCGGGCTGCGTCATGATTCGTGGATCGAGCTTCGGTCTTCGAAGACTCGTCGCGTTGATAGCATTGCTGGAGAATTGACCGCAATAAGATCGAGCGATGTGATCTCGTGCTGACATGGTTGCTCGTTTGCGGTGTGAAGATCGTGTTACTGCTGACAGGAACTTCTATCGACCATCCGGATCGTAGAGGTTAAGCAGAATCGGAAGACTTTTCTGGCAAACCAATCTGCAGATGCACGCGGGCTGCCAGCAACCTCGAGCGGGAACTTGCTCGGCAGTTTATTCGACGTCGGACGAAGCAGCATTTTTCTGGGGGTGTCCAGCGGCTTCGTACCAGCTCTCGTCCAACACATGATCGCGAACCAGGTCCACCGTCATCCGCTGAAGCCCCGCACCGGATGCCGGCTCGGTATCGCGTCGCCAGACCAAGTCGATCCTTCGCGCGACTCCTGTCTCAGGATGACACCACACGTCGACCACCGTCGGGCGGCCTGGCGGGCCGACATTCAGCGTGCCGCGAATGCGACGCCACATCACTTCAGTGCGAGCGAGTTGCTCAGAGTCCAATGTCTGAGCCGCGGCTGCAACCAGGGCTTCCGACGTTGTCGAAAGCGGCTCGCTGGGCAGCAGTTCCAACTCATACTGATCGCGGAGGTGTGCAATGAGCGCGGTAAGCTGCAGCTCCGGAATGACGAAACCCGCATCGTTTGCCCACCGCCGGATATATTGCGGGTTGTCGTGCGATTCTTCCCGCGTAATGGCAACGCCCACCGGTGGGACGAGCCACGCCTGGTGTCCGTTATTGCCAATCCAAATTTCCCCCAATACAAACGGATGGCGGATGCTGTATTTCTCTCCGCCACGAACAAAGAGGGTTGACTCGATCTGAACCACTTCGTCCGGCTTATTCACCTCAGAAACAACCCGATATTCACGGTCCTGCATGGAAGTGGCAGCCGTGTAGACCTGCTCGACTGCGGCGTATGCGGAGACTTCGGCCCCGTTGTGCCCGGCCCAAATCATGGCCAACACCAATACGCTTGCGGCTAAGGTCAACGCGGAGGTCACCCAGCGTGTTTGGAACGGGAACCGGGAAGTAGCAGCGCGAGATATCGAATCTGGTTCCGGAGTGAGATCGCACATCCGAGGAACGACCTCGCCTGGCTGATCGTCGAGGGCCGACAATACACGTTGAATGCGGTATTCACTTCCGGCTTCGTCGCAGTCGTAAATTTGCTCGAGCATTACGTGCAGGAATCGGAGATCCGCTGCACGCATTCGCGTGTCGATGCCCGTGGGCAAAGCGGGCTGGGCATCACTGAGCATGTCCTGGCAGTCCGCGGTGGCCCAGCGATCCGCTGCCTCGTCAGCGGCAGAGACGCGGCCATTGTTCGCGGGTTGTTGTGGTTTTGTCATGAGAGTGCCCCGGCAGTGGCTAACTTTCGTTGCAGGCAGTCGAGCAATCGCGCCCGTCCACGTTGTAATCGCTTCTTGACTGCTTCGACGGAAATGCTCAGTTCGTCCGCCAAACGCGGGCCTTGCAGTTCCTCGTTATATCGCAATTCGACCGCCTTTCGATAATGCTCGGGCAATTCGGCCACGCACTCTCGTAAGCTGTCGAGTTTTTCGTCCAACGTATCGCCGGCCAGTTGGGTCAGTTCCTCGTGTCGGCGGTCGAGATGCTCAAGGATCCGCTCGTCGCACAACAGCATCGATTTGGCGGCCTTGCGGTGGTGGGCCAAGATCAACTTGGCGGCAATTCCCCTCAGCCAGGGTCCAAACGGACGGCTGCGATCGAAACGGTCCAGATTCCGCCACGCCACAAGCATGGCCTCTTGAAACAAATCGTCGGCCAATACGGGGTCACGCACCGCGCATCGCAAATACGCGGTCAGCATGTCCGCGTGCTCACGCACCAGAATCTCGAATAAGTCCTTGGGGCTCATTCATTCGCCATGTATTGTGGGTTTCTAACACTCTATTGTCCCTCGACCGTCTTCCGGGGACAGAAATCAGAGCCCGAGCTGCCCTGAAAGCACTAAGCTACGGCTGACCCCAAGTCCTTATTCGGTGGGGCATTCAGCCTGGGTCCGGCAAGCAGAAGAATCGGTCGCGAAGCGGGGGCCTAAGTAACCCGACCGACCAGCAAGGTGCGATCGTCATCCGCGGCGGCCCCGGCGGTGAACTCGTCGAGGCTCCCCAACACCCCTGCAACAATATTTTCGGCGGAATCGTGGCAGTTGCCCAAAGCCGCCTCCAGTCGTTGGACGCCGAAGGGCGTGCCTTCAGGGTTTTCCGACTCAGTAATCCCGTCGGTATAGAACACGACCTGATCGCCAACTTCGAACTGGTATTCGGCCTCCTTGAATTGCTCGTCCTCGACCACCCCCAGAGGCAACCCACCCACGTCGCGCAACCCTTTGATCGATTGATCGCAGCACTGCTTGATGGTCGGAGGGTGATGGCCGGCGCTGGCGTAGCGCATCTTGCGAGTAGGCGCATCGTAGACAGCGAAGAAGGCTGTGACGAAGGTGCCGTTGTCGGCGGTGTACCGGCGAATCAATTGCCGGTTCAAACTTTCCAGCACCTTGCCGGGCCGGTTCATCGGCACATCGCTGGCGTGCAACAACGAGTGCGTGATGGCCATCAACACCGCGGCGGGCGTGCCATGACCGCTTACGTCGGCAATGGCAATGGCCCACTTGTCATCGCCTAGCGGAAAGAAATCGTAGTAGTCACCCCCGGCCCGGCGCGACGTCTTGTAGTACACGGCCAACTGCATCGAAGGGATTTGTGGCAACCCGGCCGGTAGCAGCGAACGTTGAATGGCGGCAACTCGTTCCAACTCGCTGTCGACTTCCTGGTAAGCCTCTTGGAGCTGACCGGAAAGCACCAGGTTGTGCGTGGCGCGTCCAAACAGATTGCTCATCCAGACCAACTCGGGAAGTTGATCGAAGCTGAAATAGTCGGGCTGAATCTGAAGGAACACCACCATGTTCAGCGCGACGCCCTGATCGTACAGGGGCACCGACATCAACGAACCGTACCCTTCCAAAAACTCTCGGCCCGGGTCGTCAGCATCCACTTCGAAATCGTTGATGATCCTCGGTCGATCGGAATAGATCAGCTCGCTGATGATGCCACCTGAAAACTCCGGCAGACGGTCCTTCTGTTTCCAGGGGTCGATCTCCTCTTCCCAGCGGCTGGCCCGAGTGATGCGAAAGTTGGGCTGCTGCATATCTCGACGGCTGACCGAAATCATGCCATCGCGTGGAAAAAGATGCCGCATCCGTTTCCCGTAGGCACGGACCATCTCTTGGGGGTCCGAATGGGTGCTCATCTCCCGCATGGTCTCGATGATCAGTTCGAGCCGCTGCTTCGGCTCGAGCGTCGGGCTCAATTCGGGAATGGACGTGGTTGACTGATCTCTGCTCATCGAGGGATCTCTTCCTGCGATCATCCCTGGAAATGGATCGCAAACGGGGCATTGGCCGAGGCCGCCAATCGGTTCAACCGTTGATTCTACCTCCGCCATACCCAATCGACCACGGTTGGCAGACGAACTGCCTGGGTGTTGAACCGGGGCGTTCGCCACTTCACAATGCTACGCATCGACTAACCCTTCACTTGTGGGAGACAACGACGATGCGAGAGGTTCGCACACAATTCTCAATCCTGATCCTGGCCCTGTGCCTGGTCACTTCTTCGCACGCATTCTCCGCGGAACCGATCGAGCTGGTATGCCATCGCGGGGCCAACGAATTCACCCCGGAAAACACGCAGGCCGCCGCCGAGTTGTGCATCGAATGGGGAGTTGCCTATGTGGAGATCGACGTCCGCACGAGCAAGGACGGCGTGATGTACATCCTGCACGATGCGACCGTCAACCGAACCACCAACGGAACCGGCAAGCTCCGCGACCTGACTTCCGAGGAAATCGATCAGCTTGATGCGGGCAGTTGGTTCAATCCGAAATTCGCCGGGCAAAAGGTCCCCCGACTGAAGCCTTACCTTCAATGGATCAAAGGAAAAGCCAAAGTCTATTTCGACGTGAAGGACGCCGATCTCGAGGAGCTGATTCCGCTGGTTTATGAACTGGGGATGGAAAACGATTGTTTCTTCTGGTTTGGCAATCCGTTGCAGGCCACCAAATTTCGCAGGCTCGATTCGGAATTGGCTCTGAAGGTTAACGCCCGCAGTCCCGAGGAGGTTCGCCGCGTGCGGGAGCGATTGGGTGCGGACATCGTGGAAGTGGGGCTGGACAACATGTCGGACGAAATGGTCGATGTTTGCCAGGAACTGGGCGTGAAACTGATGATTTATCACCCGCAGAAAGATGCCGACGGCTTTCGCCGCGTTGTGCAGTGGAAGCCGGACATGGTCAACCTCAATAACGCGGACCTGTTTCAGGAAGTCGAACGCAAAGCGAACAAAGGTTGAGACCGGGTCTTCATTCACGTTGCCAGCGGGGCTGTGATTGAGTCTCAGCATCATGGCACGACTCTGCAGGAATAGGTTCCAGCGGGCAGAGCCGTATTGACGCATTACGCGTTGGGCGGCATGCTTCAGGAATAACGAACCTCGAAACACAGCTCGATCGACTTCTTTACGAAGGTCGAATTCGATTGCGAAACGAATTTGCGAAAGGACAACACCGCCATGCAAGGCAACCCGGACATCATCGACGCTCTGAACGGCGCGCTAACCATCGAACTAACGGCCATCAATCAGTACTTCTGCCAGGCTAAGATGTGCATGAATTGGGGATACCATAAACTGGGAGCCAAACACTACGAAGAGTCGATGGGCGAAATGAAACACGCTGAAATGCTCATCGAGCGGATTTTGTTCCTCGAAGGCGTCCCCGAGATTGCCCGCTACGACACCATTCGGGTCGGAACCGACGTGAAGGATCAATTCGAAAAGGACCTGGCCTTGGAATCGAGCGGCGTAAACGCTTACAACGCCGCCATCGCTTTGGCACTCGACGTCAAGGATGCAGGAAGCCGCGAACTGATGGAACGCATTTTGGTCGACTCAGAAGAACATGTCGACTGGCTGGAAGAGCAACTCGACCTGATCAAAGCCATCGGGATAGAAAACTATCTGCAATCGCAGATGGGCGAAGGTCCCGACCACGGGTAGCATTCCGGCGCAACTTGAAGTGACGGCGCTGCACCGTACGTCGGCGCCAGAGGGTAACGCGAACGAAACTCCAGAAAGTTTCTTCTGGCAGCCGTTACTGTTGCTCTTGCAGATATCGAAGGATCCGCCGGTGACACGACGTGCAACCATCGCCGGCTCCCGTTCGGCAGGTAACTTCCTTGACCGATTGAAACGGAGCTTTGCCGGCTGCGGAATCTAGCGAAGCTTCACTCACCTGCAGGCAGTGACAGATCATTCGCTGCTTGAGACGATTTACGGGACTCATCGTTGCCTTCGTCGCTGTTCAACCAACCGAGAGCAGAAGACCAATCGCTGATTGAGAATGATTCTCAATTTCCCCACTGAGCCTAGTCTAGAGACAGCATTTTCCGTGTCAAGTGGATAATTCCTACTTGAGATGGCGGAATACGGCCGGATTCGTTTCACCCCTAGGCCAACTCAGGCAAACCCGCCACGGAGCACGACGAATCTAGAGTTTTGAAGCCGTGGGACTAGGCGGCAACATTCACCTAAACACTTTTTAAGAAAGTGCTTACAGCTTCAACCTGCTCCTCGATCGGGGCACTCGTGTCGATGTCGATCCAGGGGTCCTGGTCACTCGATTCCGGTGGCTCGAACTCCTGATGATCCAATAGCGCGGGCCGGGCTTCGGAAAGACTGCCCCCCTGCTGCTGCCGATCGGCGATCCGGGCAAGGGCCACATCACGGGGACATGTGCAGTGGACCACAACCACGTCGGCCCCGGATGCCTTTGCCGCGCCAAGGACTACTTCTCGCGATGAATGTGAGATGAAGGTTCCGTCGGCGATCGATGTCATCCCGTTCCTCACACTGGCGGAAACCAGCCGCCCCACTTCTTGGTACACACGGGCTCGGTTTTCGTCAGAGTAAATCGCCTCGCCGTATTCGGCCGGCTTGTCGCTTGCGCCAAACATCTCGCGGCGCAGCGCGTCGGTCTGCACCACATCAGCAACCAGTTCCTGTGCCAGGGTGTGGGCGAGCGTTGATTTTCCGGTGCCCATCAAGCCGGCGACCATCAACACCAATGGTTTCGTAAGGCCTTTCGCGCAGCAATCGGCCAACTGAAGATATCCTTCGGCTTGCCGATGCGCGTCTAGTGCCGCATGGCCTTCGAGTTGAACACTTCGCAGCGCGGCGACCTTCGATCGCACGCAAGCACGATACGACTTGTAGAAATTGATGAGTTGAGCAGGAACGTCGTCCTTCAATGCCGTGGTGCACTGTTCGATGATCGCTTGCCCAATGGCATTGACGCCAAGATAGTCACACTCCATGGCAAAGAAACTCAACTCGTCGGCGATGTCTAGCGTGCGAAAGTCGGCACTGAACTCGACGCAATCGAAAATCGCCGGCAGCTCGGTTAGACAAACGTGTTCGGGCCGCAGGTCGCCATGCCCTTCGATCACACGACCGGCCGACACACGTCGGTCAAATATTGTGGACTCCCGGAGCAGCATTCTCAGTAGCGACGACGTGATGCGCCTCACCACATCAGCCGGCAACTGCTGATGCTTGTCGATCATGTCTTGGTGGTTCGAACGCACATGAGCTTCAATCCGTTGCCGATATGCTCGCGGTTCGATTTTCAAGGCAGGCAGCGAGCAGTAGAACCCTGCCAGCAGCTTAGCCACGGCAACGATGTCTGCCTGCGTGACGGTGTCTCTTTCCATCAAAGAGTCCATCATGCGGTCGTCCGGCATCCGCCGCATATGAACGACCCAGTCGATCGGCTCGCCCGAGGGTTCCCAGGTCGGTTCTCCGCTTTGCTTGGCATACAACGGCAACACATCGAGATAGATGTCGGCCGCCAGACGGCGATTCAATCGCAACTCGTCTTCGCAGGCCTGCCGTCGCTGCTCAACCGTGCTGAAGTCCAGGAACTCAAACTTAACCGGCTTCTTCAGCTTGTAGACATGGTCGTCAGCCAGGAAGACCCACGAGATGTGTGTCTGCTTCAGTTCGACCTGGGTGGTTGGCGAGGGAAAGTTCCCCGGTTCGCAAAGCCAATCTTTTAGATGAACGCCACCTGAGTCCGGCATGGGATCCTCATTCTACTTGCGCTTACGGCAATCGTACGGCCTGATCGTGAACGGGCCCGCCACACATTCGCGACGAAATGCCTGTCATGTCTCTAACGAGAACATAAAGCACAGCAAGACTCTGCATAACCTCCTGGCCGACCCTCGCCCGCGGCGGCCAGAGGAGCAATCAATTTACTGTCCCGTTGCGCGGCAGCAATCCTGCGGGCCTGGCCGTTTGATTGACACTGGTTTCCGGCAGCGATAAGTTCGGAACAGCAGTCAACCGGCCGTCTAGACGCTTTTCTTCTCATTTCAGCGGCCAATCGATGCAGGTACTGCGAACCCTTCAGCGATGCCATGAATTCCGAGACACGCGATCAACCCGAGGATAATTCACGTTTCGCCGCACTCCGGCGAGAGATGGTGGACACCCAGCTTGTTGCCCGGAGGATCAGTTCACAAAGGGTCCTCGACGCCATGCAGCGCGTGCCCCGAGAAGTGTTTGTACCCGCCGAACTTCAAGATCGCGCTTACGAAGATTGCGCGTTGCCGATCGACTGCGATCAAACCATCAGCCAACCTTACATTGTCGCCTTGATGACCGAAGCGTTGGAACTGACGGGCAGTGAAACGGTACTGGAAATTGGCACCGGTAGCGGATACCAAGCCGCCATCTTGGCTGAAGTGGTTGCGGAAGTTGTCACCTTGGAGCGGCACTCCGATCTCACCATCGATGCGGTCCAGCGGCTTTCAGCCCTGGGCTATAAGAACATCGAGTTCGCCGTGAATGACGGCACAGCCGGATGGCCCAAGCGAGCCCCGTACGACCGCATCATGGTCACGGCCGCGGCCGATGCGATACCGCCGAAGCTCTTCGCTCAATTGCGCGAAGGTGGGCTGATGGTTATCCCGCTCAAGCAGGACGAAACCCAGGTGCTGACACAAATCCGCAAAGTCGAAGGACACCCCAGGTCCAAAGTGCTGTGCCAGTGTGCGTTCGTGCCGCTCGTCGGTGCCACGGAGGAAGACTGACGCAATTTTCACGACAAGGATTCGCTACTTCGGGTAGCTGGGAACACGGCTTAGTCCTCAACTTGATGCATGTACACATCGCGGCTGGGGAACGGGATGTTGAAGCCTTGCTCGTCGAAGCCGAGCTTGATCTTCTCATTGAGGTCCCAACGAACTGCCCAATAGTCGGCCGCATTCACCCAGGGGCGAACGACGAAATTGATGCTACTGTCCCCGAGTTCGTTCACGGCGACAACCGGTTCGGGGTCGGCGAGAATTCGCGGCTCGTCGGCAATCAAGTCTTCGAGGAACTGTTTCACCGCTCGCAAGTCGTCGGAGTAGCCGCAACCGACCACCAGGTCGATGCGACGCGTCGCTTTGGCCGAGAAGTTCTTGATGGCACCCGAAGTAATCTGACCATTGGGCACCACGATCTGTACGTTGTCGCCCGTGCGGATCAGGGTATTGAAGATACGGATCTCTTCGACAATGCCTGCGACGCCGCCCGCATCGACAAAGTCGCCGACGCCGAATGGCCGAAACAGGATCATCAGAACGCCCGCGGCGAAGTTCGAGAGTGAACCCTGCAAGGCCAACCCGACGGCCAACCCGGCCGAGGCGATGATCGCCGCGAAGGAAGTTGTGTTTACGCCCAATTGGTCGAGCACCGCCACAAACACGAAGGCCAGCGCCAGATAGTAGACGATGTTCGTCAGAAACGTGGTCAGGGTCTCATCAACCTTTGCCCGCTGCATCATGCGTTGCGTGATTCCCAGAATCAATTTGGCTGCCCAGCGACCCAGTACGAAGATGGCCACCGCGGCCAGCAGGTTCATCGCCAATGTGAAGCCTTGCTCGTAGACGAACACCTGGACCTGATCCCAGATCTTCTCGAAGTGAGTCGCTTGCTCGCTCACCGCGGCCTTGGCCTGATCTTGTGCGAATAGATAGAGGGGCATCGATTATCCTCCTGAAGATCGATTGATTTCGGTTGGTGCACATCAGTCGTCGCATTCTCCGCGATTGCCGGGAGCTTTGTCGATACGATCTGGGGACGTCTTCCAGAAACGGGTGCGTTGGCCGCTTGTGATCTGCCCTCGTGGTTTCTAAGGTACGGGCTCTAGTCTCCCAAGTGAATCTCCGCCGGAGAGCTGCCTCGTGTTGATTGGCTATGTCAGCGACGAACGACATCTGGCCATGAGTGATGTCCTGGTAACGTTCCAATTCGGAGACAGCCAGGTCGACGTCCGCAGTGCAGCCAACGGTGCGGTAAGTGCCGACCTCGCGGCCGGCCGTTACCGTGTCTATCTGGCCAAAGACGGGTATGGATCGAAGCTGATCGACCTGGATCTCCCTTCCGATCAACCGTATCAATTCCGGATGCTAGCCGACGGATTGCTTGGCTATGCCTGGCCGAAATGGGTTCGCGGTGGCGAGCCATCAGAGTTCCGCGTCCATTCAGCCGAGGCGTACTATCTTTCGCTGTGGCGATACGGGCTGCAAAAGCAATGTGTGCGGCCCATCGGTTGGTTCGATGAACACGGGCCTCGGGCCACCGTTCAGATCACGCCAGACGGCGACTATACCCAGCAGGGTGTGTGCTGGAACAAATTCGGCTACACCAGCCCCCACCACAAGCAATGGATCACCGCGCCCGAGCGATCGGGACTGTATTACTTTCATGCCAAGGGTGAGTCCGGCGAGTTCTTCGCGTTCCCCTGGATCGTTGCTCCCAAGCGGCCTCAGGCGTCGTTGGCGGTGTTGGCTTCGAACATCACCTGGAACGCCTACAACAACTTCGGCGGGCGCAGCAACTACATTCATCCCGATGCACTTCCGCAGCGGCCCCTGGTCAATGCCCGACTCGAAGCACGGCGGTATACCGATCCGTCGCACATCGACTACGACCGTGCCGACTACGACCCCCTTTCGTTCGATCGTCCCGAGCCGATCAATCACATTCCCGAGAGCACGCAGGCCTGCGACCCGATTGCCGGACGGGCGGCCTGCCACTTGGCGCCCGCCGAATGGCGTTTGCTGGCATGGCTGGAACGTCAGTGCTTTGACTACGACTACTACGCCGAGACGCATCTACATTTCGATCAGCTCGACCTCGACCAATATCGAGTGCTGGCCATCAGTACGCATCCCGAGTATTGGTCGGCCAAGATGTACGATCGCGTGAAACAGTGGGTCTTCGAGCGGGGTGGACATCTACTTTATCTAGGCGGCAACGGGTTGAACTGCGACGTGGAGTTCCTCGACGACACTCGCTGCATCTATCGCAACGAGGACACAAGAAGACTGAGGGATAACAACACGCCGTCCGAAAGCCGCTTTCATCTGCGGCACGAATCGGAAGCCAACCTGTTGGGAGTGGTCTACGACGAACGCGGCATCATGACGGCCGCTCCCTATCGTGTCGTAGATGCCGAGCACTGGGCGTTTGCCGACACAGGGCTGGCCAACGGCGATACCTTCGGTCGCGAATCGTTGCACGAACGTGTGCCGGGAGGTGCATCGGGGCACGAGACCGACAAGCGTTCGGCCAGTTCGCCTCCGGGGACCCAACTGTTGGCCCAAGGGCTCAATATCGATGGCGGCGGCGCGGAACTGGTCGTTCACCACACTTCCAGCGGAGGTGGAGTTTTCTCGGCCGGGTCCATCAACTGGGTCTCGTCGTTGTTGGTCGATGACGCGGTTTCGCAGATCACCGCAAATGTGCTTCGCCGGTTCCTGGAACCGCCAACCTAGCGATACGCGGTGCTCGAGCAGGCGGCGGCCGATCAGAAGTTTACCAGGCCGGGCAGGCTGCCGAAATCCGTCTCGGCGAGGTGTCTAAGTCGTAAGTTGTTATGCCATCGGACGAAATCGCCGCTCGTTGACTTGGCGATATCGCACTCTAATAATGGGCTCGTCCCCACGTTCGCCGGAGATTCCGGCCTCCCGACCTTTCCTATTGGCCCAGCTTATGCCTCCCCGTGCACTGACTGCCTTACCTATCTTCAACGAAGTCCTTCACGTCGATTCCGTGCTCGATGAGGCCCTGCGTTACAGCAGCGACGTATTGGTGGTGGACGACGGGTCGACCGACGGTACCTCCGAGCGGCTCGCCCAGCGAAGCGACATCCTTCAGGTCACGCACGCCACCAATCTTGGTTACGGTGCCGCGCTGCGATCGGCCTTCGACTACGCGATCGAAAACGAGTACGAGATCATCGTCACCATCGATTGCGATGGGCAGCACGAACCGCAACGGATTCCGCGCTTTGTTGCTGCGTGCAGCCAGGCGGACATCGTTTCGGGAAGCCGCTACCTGCGACGTTACGATCAGGATAGTAAACCGCCGGAAGAGCGGAGGCGGATCAATCACCAGGTCACTTCGGAAGTGAACCGCCGTCTGGGCTTGAAACTCACGGACGCCTTCTGTGGTTTCAAGGCCTACCGAGTCGATGCCCTGGCCAAGCTCACGTTGACCGACAACGGTTACGCGATGCCCCTGGAGTTGTGGGTTCAAGCCGCGGCCGCAGGGTTGCGAATTATTGAGTTGCCGGTTCCGCTGATTTATCTCGACGAAAAGCGATCGTTCGGCGGGGCCCTCGACGATTCCGCAAAGCGATTACAGTATTACCACCTAGTGCTCGACCACAGTATGGCGATGGTCGAAACGCCTTGTGGTCGCCCGTGGGTCGGTACGCTGTGTGGAGAATTGGCCGGATGACGGTGGCCGAACCGAAATCCCCGCGGCAGCGTTTCCAAGCACCTCGCGAAGACGGTGCGGTGCTTCTCGAACCCTCCGGTGACGAACTCTCCGCGCTCATCGAGTCGAACGTTCAGCTATTGGCAAACGCCCAGATCGATTTGCAAGGCCGATCGTTGGGCGAGTTGCGACAACAAGCACGACAAGAATTCATCTCCGCGGCGAACGACTATTCTTCGACGTATCTTGAACCATCGCGAGGTACCGACTACCCACGTCTACTCGTGGCTGGACATCAGCCGGGCTTGTTTCACCCGGGCGTGTGGCTGAAGAATGCAGCCCTCGATCGCCTTGCCCGTCAGCACTCGGCCGTCGGGGTTAACTTGCAGATTGACAACGACACGCTCAAGGGCCCTTCGATTCGTGTCCCGGGCGGCTCGGTCGAGTCTCCCACGGCTCGTCAGATCCCCTTCGACGCCGCGGATGCCGAAATCCCGTTCGAGCAGCGGAAGATTGTCGATCGCGAATGTTTCGAGAGCTTCGACACACGGGTTGCCGAGCAAATAGCCCCGTTTGTCAGCGAGCCGCTGCTGAAGGAATACTGGCCACAAGTCATCGCCCGCTCTCGCCACACCGAGCTTGTCGGGAACTGCATCTCGCAAGCGCGGCACCAACTAGAGAGTTCCTGGGGACTGTCGAACCTCGAGTTGCCTCAAAGTGCCGTCTGTGGATTGGATTCGTTCCGCTGGTTCTTCACGCACATCCTTGCCCAACTATCGCGGTTCCACGGCGTGCATAACGTGGCCCTGGCTGAGTATCGCCGGCTGCACCGCATTCGCAGTGCAAATCACCCCGTGCCGGAACTCATCCGCCATGGAGAGTGGCTGGAAGCCCCATTCTGGGTTTGGACGGACGACAATCCACGTCGACGACGGCTGTTTGCACGAAGTCAGGCCGGTGAAATCGAGTTAACCGACCGGCAAGATCTGGTGCGGAACCTGCCACTTCCGGCAAACGGCTCGGCCGAAGATGCGGTCGCGGAACTCGCCCGTTGGGAGCGCGAGGGCATCAAAATTCGCACTCGGGCCCTCACGACGACACTTTTTTCCCGGCTGATGTTGGCCGACGCATTCATCCACGGGATCGGCGGTGCGAAGTACGATGAGCTGACGGATATGCTTATCAAGAGGTTCTTCGCGATGCCAGCGCCGGGCATCATCGTCGTCTCCGCCACCTTGCTGCTGCCCATTCCACGCTCAGGAGCCAGCCAGGAGGATGCCCATCGGCTCGATCGGCAACTTCGCGATTTGACCTATCATCCGGAGCAAATTCTTTCTGAAAGTGCAGAATTAGACGACGTATTGCGTCATGCCATCGCGGAAAAGCGCCGCTGGATCGCGACGCCGAAGACAAAAAACAACGCCGCACAGCGTCACGCGGCGATCACCGAAGCCAACGCCATGTTGCAGCCGAACGTCGCATCGCTGCGAGACGAACTTCAGCGAGATCGTAGCGCATTGACAACTCGCCTGCGCGCCGAGAACATCTTGGCGTCGCGCGAATATGCATTTTGTCTCTTTCCAAACAAGATGTTGCAGGATTTTATGCTGGAATTTCATGCAGATACCCTATAGGCTATGCGCTACCTGAACGGATTCTCCACCAGGGATGGGACCAAGGCCGATGAGCACACATGCTTCGGAGTCGGCGCCTACGGTTGTTGTAGGCACTCGGAAGAGCGAAAAAACAGAACCTCTCAAGCGAACGCCGGACGCGCGTCAAGGTGCTGATTGCCGCACCGACAATGGTCACGCCGTCGACGTAGGCAGCGCTCCACCTGCCGAAAATGGCTCGGGCGTATCTCTCGACGATCCACGCACTAGTTTTGAGCGTGCGCCGAACCCAGGGGCTTCCCGCTCCGCGACACCGCCTCAACAGGCTTCCAAGAAGAAGCCGGTGTCGCTCTCTACGATTCCCCTTGGAGCAGGTACCGAGACTTCCGAGAAGGAACCCCGCATTCAGTACGCCACGCCTGGCGATCATGCGGCCGTGTACAACTTCCTCACAACCGTGTTTCAAGGGCCGCCGCGCGAAGCGTTCCTGGCAACGCTGGACGATCCCTTCTATGAGCCCACGGATCGGCTGCTGATCAAAAGCGGTCATCGTCTGCTGGCGCATGCCCACGTCTCGAAACGCGTGATCAACTTTGGTGAGATCACCATTCCCGTAGCCGGACTGCACTGGTTGGCCACATCGCCCGAGTTTCGCGGTCGCGGTTTCGCACGCAGTCTGTTGAAAGCCGCTCACGATCTGATGGTTGAAGACGGCTCGGTTCTCGCGATGCTGAGCACCAGCGAACCGCACTTCTTCCGCAGCGAGGGTTGGGCACTATGCGGGCGCCACTGCTATTCGTCCGGATGCACCCGCGATTTGCTGGCCCAGCTTACCGAACACGATCGTCGGCGAGCCCGTCAGTTGAGCATTCGTCCCTGGCGACAGGTTGAATTACCGGGCGTGATGCGAGTGTTCCGCCAAAACACCGGCGGCACGTTTGGCCCGGTGGAACGAACCGAAGCCTATTGGCGCTGGCTGGTCAGTCGCAAAGGATTCGACCAACTCATCGTTGCCATTGCAGGCCCCGATCGGCTGGATATCGACGAGGGCATGGCTCGCATCGCGGGCTACATGATCACCAAGGGCGATCATATCCTGGAGCTGTTCGCCGCCCCCGATCACCCCGAGGCGGTTCATCAACTACTGGCTCGCGGGTGCAGCGACGCCATCGAGCACGACTTCCACCATTTGGTCTACCACGGTTCGCCTAACGATCCGGTGCATGGTATCTTCCAAACGGCAGGTGGAACGCGCCGCTGTCACGAGTCTTACAACGGCGAAGTCACCATGGTGAAGCTGTTTGACCCGGCCGCGTTCCTCCGCCGCATCAACCCGATTCTTCATCATCGCGCGACCGCAGCCCGACTGAACCGACCGGCGGAATTGGGCCTGGTTCTCGATGGACAGAAGTTGTCGCTAAAGATCAATCGACGCGGCGTGCGGATCACAAACGACAAGATTGGTCGCAGCCATCTCACGTGCAACATTGCCGACTTCACACGGTTGGTCATGGGGCACATGAACATCGAAGAGGCGCTGGAGTCCGGGCGTATCGAGGCTTCAACACAAGTGGCAACGCAAATCGCGGCAGCGTTGTTCCCCGCCCTCCCGCTGTGGCGACCGTCGATGGACGAATTGGTCCTGTAGCCTTCGAATCAACGTCGAAAAGCTCGAACAACTGGGCGACGCGCTTACTTGAGTAGCGACTTGGCCGTAGCGACTACTTGGTCCGTGTTGATCCCGAATTGTTTCAGCAGTTCGGCGAAGGGAGCGGACGCTCCAAAGCCTTTCATCCCGATGAACTTTCCTTGAGTGCCAAGGTACTTGGCCCAGCCTTGATCGCAGGCGGCCTCCACAGCCACTCTCGCCGAGATTCCCGGGGGAAGAACGCTTTCGCGGTAGGCTTCGTCCTGATCCTCGAACAACTCCCACGACGGCATGCTAACAACTCGGGTCGCCACGCCCTCTTCGGTCAGCCGCTCGTAGGCTTCCATGCAGGTTGAAAGTTCACTTCCGGTGCCAATCAGAATCACCTGCGGATGGCCCTTGGCAGGGTCGGCCAACACGTAAGCGCCACGTCGAGCACCCGCGGCCGAAGCAAAGCGGGTTCGATCCAACGTGGGAAGGTTTTGCCGCGAGAGCACAAAGGATACCGGTCGGTTTCGCATCGGCATCACTACTCGCCACAGTTCGGCCGCTTCGTTGGCGTCTCCCGGGCGGATCGTAACCATGTTCGGAATAGCCCGAAGCGCGGCCAAATGTTCGACTGGCTGATGCGTGGGTCCATCTTCGCCCACCCCGATCGAGTCGTGGGTAAAGATGTAAATTGCCGGCAGCCCCATCACGGCACTCAACCGCAAGGCGCCGCGGGCATAGTCGCTGAATACCAGGAATGTCGCGCCATAGGGCCGTAACCCCGAGAGCGCCATCCCGTTGAGCACGGCCGCCATGGCATGTTCGCGGATGCCGAAGTGGAAGTTGCGGCCCCCGTAGTTTTGCGGCCCGTACGTGCCCGCCCCGTCGAATTCCAGTAGGGTCATCGTCGACGGCGCCAAATCGGCGGACCCGCCCAGCAGCGACGGGACGTTTTTCGCAACCGCCTGCAGTACTTTTCCCGATGACACTCGACTAGCGAGCCCCTTCGCATCGGCCTCAAACTCTGGGATCTCGGCGTCCCAGTCTTTCGGCAATTCGCCACTGATGATCTGCTGCCACTCGGCGGCCAGCGCGGGAAACGCCTGTTCGTACTCAGCGAATTTCGCGGTCCACTCGGCGTAACTTTCCGAGCCACGGTGGCCAAGCTGCTCGTCGAAGTTCTCGCGAACCCCATCAGGCACCAGGAACTTCTCATCCTCGGGCCAGTCGTAGGCCGCCTTCGTCAAGCGAACTTCGTCTTCTCCTAGCGCCGAACCATGTGCCTTGCTGGTGCCTTGCTTATTTGGCGACCCCCAGGCGATTTCGCTATGAACCACGATCAGTGTGGGGCGGTCGTCCACATCGCCGAACTGGGACAACGCGTTTTCGATGGCCACCACGTCGTTGGCGTCGTCGACCGAAATCACGTGCCAGCCCAGGGCTTTGAAACGGGCGGGAACATCCTCGCTGAAGGCAAGGGACGTCGCGCCTTCGATCGTGATGTTGTTGTCGTCGTAAATCCAGCACAGGTTCGAGAGCTTCAGGTGCCCGGCCAGGGATGCAACTTCGTTGCTGATGCCCTCCATCAAGTCGCCGTCGCTACAGATGGCGTATACGTTGTGGTCAAACAACTCGAATCCAGGCTTATTGAATTTGGCCGCATACCACCGGGCGGCGATCGCCATACCGACACTGTTACTCACACCCTGGCCCAGCGGTCCGGTCGTGGTTTCGATTCCCGCGGCTTCTCCATGCTCGGGATGCCCAGCACAGGGGCTACCCCATTGCCGGAAGTTACGGATATCGTCCAGCGTGATCGAAAGCTCTTCCGCGTCGTCGGCTTTGCGCACACCGGCCAAATGCAGCGTGGCATACAGCAACATCGAGGCATGACCGGCCGACAACACAAACCGATCGCGGCCCGGCCAATGGGGATGTTTCGGATCGTAATTCAGTTGCTTGGTCCACAACGTGTAGGCTACCGGCGCCAGCGACATGGGCGCGCCGGGGTGTCCGCTGCCGGCTGCCTGAACCGCATCCATCGCCAACGTGCGAATCGTGTTGATCGAGATTTGTTCGATACCCGATGTGGAAACCGCCATGCGTACGTTCCGTTGGATGAGTGCTAGTAGATGGAGAAAGGAGTGGCGAGCGGTGAAAATTCAAAACAGCTCGCTCGCGGCGAGTTTATCGGGGTGAAATTGATCCGTCAACGAGGCGAAAATCTGCCAAAAGACCAGTCCATAGAAGCCTATTGCGAGGGAAACGGAAACCCGCACCTGGGCACCAACGTACTCGCTAGTCCTTGCGCAACAGTCCGGCGCTCGACTGAAAATAGCGGTGGCGACGTTTCTCCAGGTTCCCACCTGACTGCGACTGGCTTTCCCGCAAATCGTCTAAATTTGCCTGGCAATACCGGCAGCCGACCGATTCCAAATGAAACGTAATGTAGTCGGCATGATCCTCGGCGAGGGTTCCTAACAGAAAGCTCCCCAGATCTTCACGCGCGGGGCAACTCAAACGATTTCGTCGCCAGATCTCTCCCAGCGAATGAACTCCCGCATCGCGGCGCGAGTTGATCATCACCAGGCGCCTCGCCAGCGTCTCGTCGGCCCGAGCCGCTTCCTCGATTTCCGCCGCTTCGCCCACAGGCAGCGCCTCATCGAGATAGGCTTCCAGATCGCTGTTCTTGAACCGTTCGCTCATGACATTTGCTCAGCTTGCCGAATACTAGGACTTCTCTTCCTCGAACAACTCGGGGAATACATCGTTCGAAAGCCCTTGTTTGCGAATCGTCGTGCGAAGTTTCGCCAAGAAATCGAACTTGTAGTTGGCCACCGTTTGCTCGGTAATCCCCAACGAAGTGGCGACATCTTTATTCGCCCAACCTCGCACGAAAAGCAACTCGGTGCATTTCACCTTGTTCCAATCGCCCCGCTGCCGCCAGCGATCGAGATGCTGGCCAATGGCTTCGACCAGCGAGGTCTCCTCCAGTTGGCGACGCTCTCGGCTGCGAGCCATGCTGCTGGCCGGTCGGGCCGCCCCCGGAAGTTCCCAGGAACCGCCTGAGCTGTCGCCTGCCGAAAGCGGAACCGTGGGGCGTCGACCTTCGCGACGCAGATGATCGGTGAGCTTGTGGGCCGCAATCGAGAATAAGTAGCTCTCCAGCGAGCGACTCACGTCGTAATTCGGCAAACTGGTCAGAAACCCGATGAAGGTCTCTTGCACGACATCTTCGCTCACGGCCCGATTGCGAAGCCGGCTTTCGACGAAGGCCAGAAGTCGCCCGTCGAACCGACCGATCAACTCGTCCCAAGCCTGACTTTCGCCGCGACGGATGCGTTCTACCAGAATGTGATCGTAGTCGGTTGCACTACTCATGAACCGCCGCCGGGGGGAGACTCGGTAACGAAATTCGACACGACCGCCATTCTACCACGTGAGGGCGATTGTTTCATTTCGTCGCGAAAACCCGCACGAACGATAGCTTTGACTGGAACGGCCCCCGCCGCGGGCCTCACGACCGCTTCACGGTTTGGGCGACGAACTCTTGAATTCGGGCTTGGGTCGAATCTTTGCTCCAAATCTTCATGATTCCCGCATCGTCCAGGGGTGCCCGTTGTTCCGCAGCTACTAACATGGGACGCCTTAGCTGCTGCTTGGTGAGGGCGAACACTTCGCCCGGGACGCGGCCCAGCTTGCCAGCAACCTTGCAGGCCCGCCCGAGCAGCGCGTCGGGGGCGGTCACTTCGTCGATTAGCCCTAGCCGCAATGCCTCGTCGGGCTCCACGGTTCTCCCGCTGTAGCACAGGTCGGCCAAGTGTGCCGAAGGGATTCCAAACCGCACGATCTCGAAAGCCCAAGTGGGGAACGGCACCCCGACCAGCAACTCGGTAACCCCGATGCGTGAAGTACCCTGGGCCATGATGCGATAGTCGCAAGCCAGCAAGGCCACACAACCGCCTGCGATCGCATGTCCGTTTACCGCGGCGATGATCGGTTTGGGAAACGTAGCCATTCGCCGCAAGAATCGGGTCAACTCGTGAAGAAACGTCTCGATGGCCTCTGGCCCGCCAGAAGTTAGGGCTACAAGATCGACTCCCGCGGAGAACACCTTACCTTCGCCGGTGAGCACGATCGCCGAAGCGGCGCTGGCCTCGGCTTCGTCGAGCGCCTCCGTCAGCGCTTGGGTGAACTCGATATTCAGAGAGTTCCCCTTTCCGCGAACCATCTTCAGAATGCCAACCGAATCTTGTTGCTCGAATTCAATCATGCTGAAGTCAGAATACTGTCTGCGAAGTATGAGAACAAACCGAACTCAGTTTCCTGCCCCCACGGGTACCGCTTGGGCCGCATGCTCGCGCAGGAATTCGAGCAATGATTCTTTGAACACGGGATGGCTCATGGCATTCATGTGATCGGCCCCTGGAATGACAACCATCTTCAACTCAGGCATCACTTCTTTGAGTGCATCGACTCCTTCCTTCAAGGGATCGACTTCTCCGATCAACGCCATCGTGGGAACTTCGCTGGCACGAATGTCCTCTTCGGGCACTTTCCATTGCGCGGCACCTCGAATTACCGCGGCCAGTGCTTTAGGGTCGTTCATTAGCATGACCATGGTGTTCATCGTCTTGATCTGATCAGCGGTCGGCTCGGGATTGCCGGGTGGGTTCAACATCTTGATCAACGGAGTGATCCCTTCGCCGGCTTCCAGCGATGCGGCCAATTCGTTCATGAATTCCATCCGTTCTCCAGCCGGGTCATCCCAACCGGCACCACCCAGTGTGGCGGTGATGACTCGCTCCGGAAATGTCGTCAGGATTTTTCCGGTAATGAAACCTCCCAGCGAGTAGCCGACGAAGTGCGCTTTCTCGATGCCCAAGTGATCGAGCAGTCGGATCGGATCTTCGATCATCTCCATGCCGTACTGCTCAACATCGTGCGGCTTGTCACTGCGGCCGTGCCCACGGTTGTCGATGGCGATGACTTGAAAGTCGTCTTTCAGTGCGTCGATGATGCCCGGCATCTTCCAGTTCTGCTGCAGGTTGGCCGAGAAGCCGTGGATCAACACCACCGGTTCGCCTTCGCCGACAACGACGTAGTGAATCTTCGTCCCGTCAGAATCGAAGAATTGCGACTGGAGCTTGTCGGCCGCATGGATCGAGACCGCCGTCAATGTGAACCAGGTGAATGCGGCTACGACAGAGAAGACACACTGTTTCATGATTGTTGTCCTATTGGAAGAGCGCCCCACACCCGATGAATCTGCCCTGATTGTAAGGCCCGATCATTCCCGGATGCAAAGTTTCTCTTGGCGCACGAAAAAGCACCGACAGCAACATTACCCGAGGTGGGATGTCGTCGCCGGTGCCGGAGAGCATTCAGATAGCTGGCTGGCGGTGGGCATTCCGCCTGGCAGGGTGCCTTAGTGCAAACAGGCCGTGCGGACCTTGATCCGTCCGGTGCGAGCGTCACGGAAGACGAATTCCAAGTCACCGTGATGTGCATGGCGGATCGCGTAGTAAACAGCATCGCGGCTGCAAACGTGGTGACCGTTGATTTGCAGCAGCAGATCGCCGCAGTCGAGCCCGATATCGCCGGCGATTCCGTGCCACGAGACGTGGACGATTCGCAGACCGTGTCCATGAATCGGCGTGGCATCGAAGCCGAGTTCGTGAACGTGAATCACACGGCAGCGGTGTCCGTAGCCGCGGCTAGGAGCGACGTACGCGGGCCCACGATGGACAACCGCCGGAACGGCGGGAGATACAACTTGTACGCCGGCTCGAGACGCTGGGTACAAGGCGTTGCCCGCGCGGTTCTGGACATAAGCCTGGGCCGCTCGCGAGTCTGCAATCTGCCGCACCGAGTTGATTTGGTTGGCGGCATGCTGCTGAAAGCTCTGCGCGGCGTTCCCCAGCGAACGGCCAAAGTAACGCGAGCCCTGTGCGTTGGCCTCGGTGGACACGAACAGGAGTGAACTGGCGGCTAAAGCGAAGCCGAACCCAAGTGCGAAACGGCGAACGAGCTTGGTGGCACGGCTGGTGATTTGGTTGGGTTGTGTGAAATTGCGTTGCATCAGATTTCCCCCTCGACAGTTGCTAGCGCTGGTGATTCCGGCGGAAGCTGCTTCCGCTGCGTTGGAATCATTCCATCGCTATCAGCGTGCCGAAGATGCCAGGGGGATGGGTGCAACACGGGAATAAAACACAATAAACCAATGCAATAAAACAGGTTACAGCGTTTTCTCCAGAGCAGACACGACTGCCAAAAAGTGCAAAATAGAACTCAATATGATATCATTATGACATCATTATTGAATCTAATTGATAACACATTGAATTGAGCGGGATTGCCTGCTCACATGTTCTCCGACGCCCAAGGACTCCAGAAAGTTCCCAGCCATGCGACTTATGGCGTCCCAATCGTCAAAACGGTTGAAACACCAACCGGGCCTTCTACGCTAATCGGGTCAGGGCCTGTTTTGCATATTGACGCATCGTCCGGCGAGCGTTGTGCTAACAAGTTCAACCTATTTCATCACCAACAACTTGCGGAAACCACGTCGCGTCCCCCAAGCCCGAGAGATATCCATGGCCAAACTTCGTCCGTTCTATGAAGACGTACAGGCTCACTACGACCTGTCAAACGAATTTTACCGGCTGTTTCTCGATCCGACGATGACGTATAGCTGCTCGTACTTCGAGCGCGACGACATGACCCTAGAAGAAGCACAGATCGCCAAGATTGACCTTTCACTGGGAAAGTGCGATCTCGAACCCGGCATGCGGCTGCTGGATGTGGGCTGCGGTTGGGGAGCAACTGCCCGCCGAGCCGTAGAAAAATACGGCGTGAAAGTCGTGGGACTCACCCTCAGCAAGAACCAACACGCCCTGGCCGTTGAGCGAGCCGAGGGCAACCCAAACATGGAATTCCGCCTGCAGGGGTGGGAAGACTTCGATGAGCCGGTCGACCGCATCGTCAGTATCGGGGCCCTTGAGCACTTTCGCATCGAACGCTATGAGTCGTTCTTCGAACGGTGCCGTTCGGTGCTGCCGCCCGATGGAAAGATGATGGTCCACTCGATCGTGCACGGTACCGAAGAGACCTTGGCGCCCGGCGAACAGGCCCTGGACGAGCCATTCCTGGACTACATGCGGTTCGTCAAGAAGCTGATCTTTCCCGGCGGGCAAGTTCCGCCTCGCGAGACAATCATCAATACGGCCCGCGGGCAGAAGTTTGAAGTCACCAAGCTGCAATCGCTTCAACTGCATTACGCGCGGACCCTGGACCATTGGGCCGAGAACCTTGAAGCGGCAAAGGATCAGGCGATCGAAATGACGTCCCAAACGGTGTTCGATCAATACATGCGTTACCTGACCCAATCGGCTCACCACTTCCGCGTGGGACACATCGACGTCGTGCAATTCAGCATGCAGATGGGTGCCGAGTAGCCCCCAACGCATCGCCCCAAAAGTGGTTCCCCGTCCACGGGCCAGCTATCATTACAGGTCACACTGGACCGGGTATTCTTCAAGGGCGAGATCAAATGGTGCGCGCTGAGCTGTGGGGGTCGTTCCGTTCCTGGGTAGGACTGTTCTTCGTTGCCCTCTTGGCTCAACCAACTTTCGGCCAGTTGCCACCTGAAGAGACGGTCGCTGCGCTTCGCACACCGGATGACGTTGAAATCTCGCTGTATGCTGCTGAACCGCTGATCACGAACCCCGCGGCCATCGATATCGATACGCAGGGACGCGTCTGGGTCGCCGAGATCCAGCACTATCGCAAACCGCCTCGAGAAGACGGGGCCGACAAGATCAAGGTCCTCGAAGACACCGACGGCGACGGCCGCGCCGATCGCGTGACCGTGTTCGCCGACGGGGCTTTCAGCCCCATGAGCATCTGCGTCGCGGGCCCCAAGGTCTATGTCGCGACGAGCCCCGACCTGTGGCTGTACGAAGACGCCGACGGTGACCTTCGCGCCGACGGGCCACCGAAAAAACTACTCACCGGCTTCGGCGGTCGAAACCACGACCACGGGGCACACAGTCTCGTATTGGGCCCCGACCACAAGTGGTGGATGTCGCACGGCGACCGGGGCTTTGATGTCAGGGGCACCGACGGGTCGCATATCAAGTATCAGTGGGGAGCGGTGCTTCGTGGCGAGTTGGACGGCAGCGAACTCGAAACCGTCGCGCTCAACTTTCGCAATCCTTACGAGGTTTGTGTCAGCTCGTTCGGCGAATCGTTCTTGAGTGACAATGACAACGACGGCAACTTCAGCACCCGCATTTGCTGGATTCTGGACGGAGGAAACTACGGTTGGTTCGGTCGACCGCCGGCTAAAGTGGATGCGGCCATTCCCTACTCCGAAGGCTGGCACTTTCGCGCCCACGTTCCAGGCTTTGTCCCTGGCACGCTGGTCACCGGGTTTGGTTCTCCCTGTGGGATCTGTTTCTACGAAGGCGACGCGTTCGGTCCCGAGTGGAAGAACACCCCCATCCACACCGACGCGGGTCCCCGCGAAGTGCGGCTCTATCCACACGAACCGCAGGGAGCCGGCATGCGGGCCAGCAGTCGCGTGGTGGTCTCCAGCGAGGGGGACGACTACTTCCGCCCCGACGACGTCTGCACCGCTCCCGACGGCAGCCTGCTGATTGCCGACTGGTACGACGGAACCGTCGGCGGACATGCCTACAATAACCCGAAGCAAGGTCGCATCTACCGCCTCACACCGCGGGGGGCCAATCTGAAACGCCGCGAGAAGCCTGGCCCCTACGACAACGTGAAAGATGCGATTTTGGGCCTGCAGAGCCCCAACCTGGCCACGCAGTACCTGGCCCGCGAGCGGCTACTGGCCGAGGGCGAGCCGGCGGTCGCGGCTCTCGACGGGCTATTGAACTCTGACGATCCAAACTATGTGGCTCGGGCGCTATGGGTGGTCGATCGAATTGGCGGGAACGCCCGACGGAGGGTTGAGGAGCGACTATCCGATGAATCGCCTGGATTCCGAGCGCTGGCCATAAGAATCTTGCGGCGACATGGCAGCGAGTACGCCTCCGAGATTCTCCGTATGGCCAACGACCCGGCGGTGGAAGTACGTCGCGAAGTCCTGTTGGCATTGCCTTCGATTGAAGGCGAGGCGGGCACGGCAACGCTGGTTGCCATGGTGACCGCCGAAGATCTAAGCGACCGCTACATGCTCGAGACGATCAATATCGCCGCGGGCAATCGCCGAGAAGAACTCTTCGAGCAACTGTCCCAACAAGGCGACTATGCACCCGGCAAAATTCAACTATTGAGGCTCCTGGACCCAAAGCAAGCAAGCACCTTGCTCTTGGCCGCCGTAAAAAAGCAAACGCTTCGGGCCCAGCAGCGATTGGCCATCATCGATGCACTGGCCACCATGTCCAACCCCGAGGCCGGGGAAGCCGTGCTTGGCTTGCTGGAGGATGACAATCCGCCAGTCCGCAAACGCGCGCTGGAGGCTTTGGACCGCAACTTGAGCGAGGGCTGGGGCTCGCTGCGAGAGAACGAACAACTATGGCAAGCATTGCGCAACATGTTGACTGAAGATGCCGAACAACAAACGGCTCTCGATCTCATCGCTGCCCATAAGCTTGGCGGATGCGGAGACGATGTTCTCAAACTATGTCGCAATCGCCATGCCGATACGGCGGTACGGGCGAAGGCCATCGAAACCGCAGTCAGATTGCAACTGAGTACTGCCAACGAGGTCCTCCCGGTGCTCGTGCGGACAGAGGAAGAGCCATCGCTGCGACATGCGGCAGCTCGCGGCTTGGTTCGTCTCCAGGCGTGGCCAGAAGTGGAGAACCTGTTCGCCACCGCAAGCGATTCGAGCGACGACTTACAATCCGCGGTAGTCGACACGCTGCTGGAGACCACCGACGGCGCGTTGGTGCTGCTACAGTTAGTGAAAAACGAGCGACTGAGCGGGAAGCTGCGAGACACGGCAATCACCCGAGCCGTCACGCACCCGGATTCGAATGTGCGAATTCTGTTCGAAGCATTCTTGCCGGAAGACCAGCGCCCGGTGCGACTTGGCAGCGCCATCGAACCGGAGAAGATCCTGGCGCTCAAAGGCGATATCGACCGTGGCCGTGAAATCTTTTTCCGGAGCACCGCCGCACAGTGCAACACGTGCCATGCTATCGATGGCGTGGGAGGAACTGTGGGCCCCGACCTGAGTCAGATCGGCCGAAAATACGAACCGGCCGTGATGTTAGAGACCATTCTGGAACCATCGAAAGCCATCGGGCCAGAGTATGTCGCGCACCTGCTGGAGACCGACGCCGGCCAGGTGTTCGTCGGGTTCATTGTCGAACAGTCGGACGAGGTCCTGGTGCTGAAAGATGCCCGGGGGCAACTGATTCGTACGGCAACCGAAGACGTGGTGGCCCTGGAACCACAGACCAAGTCGTTAATGCCGGAGCTGGTTCTTCGCGATGTGACTGCCCTAGACGCGGCCGACTTGCTCGCCTTCCTGTCTTCATTGCAAAACTCCGTCCAACACGCCGGCCGCCTGCGGATGCTCGGCCCGTTCGCGGTCGGGAAAGAGCATGGGCTCAGCAAAGATTTCGGCCCGGAGAGCAACCCCGACCGCATCGACCTGGCAGCCAGCTACAATGACAAGAACCGACCTCGGCAATGGCAACTGCTCGAGGCCACCCGGAGCGAAAACCCTGGCCGTGAATCGCTCAACGTCATCGACCTCGACAGGTTCTGCCGGTCTCAGGGCGGCCCGCGGGAGAACGTGGTGATCTATGCCGCTGGGTTCGCCGACAGTTCGGCAGAACAGGAAGCAACGCTGCTGGTGGCCGGCGGTGACCCAATCAGCGTCGTGTTAGGCGGCGAGACCGTGCACGCTCGTAAGCAACGCATATCGCCAGATTCGGTGGAACGTATTCCTGTACAGCTTCACGAGGGTCGCAACGTGGTCCTGGTGAAAACGCACCACGCCCTGGGGCCGAATCGGGTGCTGGGAATTGCCATCGAGAGCAACGCCAACGTGCAATGGTGGACCGAATAGCGGTACGGCATTTCTCCCGGAGCGAAGCCCCTTGCCATAGCGAATTTGGTGCCATTTATGGGCTTCCTCTGCCGTTCTGGCAGGCAGCAACCTGGGCAACTGTCATCCCAGTCTTCGCAATTATGCCAACTTTTCTTCCGGCGGTTTCGGCTCCATGCTATAAGATTAATAGCCACAAATACTTATAGGTTGTCGATATTGAAGCGGCAAACCGACCGCCTACTTGGCATTTGAGTTGCTATATACCAGGGTGTTCCGTCGGCAGATTCGGCTGGGTAAGCATCGAATTGCAATCGGCGGGGGAGAGGGCTTCATGCTCATCACACCACCAACCGTACTGATCACCGACGACGATCTCGGATTCCGAGAGACGTTGCGCTCGGTTCTCGAACCCGAGGGGTTGCAAACGGTTCTGGCGAGCGACGGCGAAGAGGCCTTGGACATCATTCAGAAGCAAGAAGTGCACTTGCTGCTTTCGGACATGCATATGCCGAAGCTGACAGGCCTGGAAACGATCCGCCGCGTGAAGGCCATGAAGGCCGTACTGCCTTGCATTCTTCTATCGGCAAATGCCGACGCAAAGCTCGTGCGGCAAGCACTTCGGATTCAAACATTCTCCGTGCTGCCCAAGCCCGTTACCCGACGGCAGATTACGACGATCGTCAACCTGGCGCTGCTGGGGACCTATAACTGGCCGCTGCTGCTGCGTCGCAACTAGACCGCAGCGACGACTAAACTTGGCGTAGTACTAACGGCAGAACACTTCTCTCAAGTTGCCTCTCCAGCCTGGGGTGGCTGTTGAGAGGCCTCGGTCGCAGGGCGTTTTGGTTCACTCAGCGTGCCGGGCACGATGACGGGGCTGGCTGAGCTCTCCTCGATGATCGTTTTCAGTTCGTCGGCGTCGACCACTTCTTTTTCAATCAGCCGTTTGGCCAACGCTTCGAGCGAGTCTCGCCTCGATTCCAGGATGTGGCGAACTTTTTCGATCCCCTCGTCGATGATTCGTCGGACCTCTTGATCGATTTCCCGGGCTGTCTTCTCGCTATGGCTTCGCTCGCGAGGAGGTTCGCCCCCGCCGCCGGCGAGAAACTGGCTGCCGTTACTCTCTCGATAGTTCACGCGACCCAGGCGACTCATGCCGTAGTCCATGACCATGCTCCGCGCCAATTCGCTGGCCCGCTCCAAGTCGTTTTGAGCACCGGTCGATACGTCGTTGAACGTGATTTCCTCCGAGATGGTTCCGGCCAGTAACACCTGAATACGGCTTTCCAACTCAGCCTGAGTCATCAGATAGCGATCACCCTCGGGACGTTGCAATACGTACCCCAGAGCACCAAGGCCACGGGGGATGATCGACACCTTGTGCACGGCATCGGTATTGGGCAGCGAGTAGGCCACCAGGGCGTGCCCGCTTTCGTGGTAGGCAACCCGTTGTTTCTCGTCTTCGTGCATGATCCGCTGCTTCTTTTCCAAGCCAGTGGTCACGCGTTCGACGCCTTCGTTGAATTCCTCCATGTCGACGGCATCTTTTCCCTTTCGGGCGGCCAATAAGGCGGCTTCGTTCACCAGGTTGGCCAAATCGGCACCGACAAAACCGGAGGTAATCGCCGCGATATGCTTCAGATTCAGATCGTCGGCCAGCTTTACGTTTTGGATGTGGACCTTGAGGATATCCTCGCGCCCCAACACGTCGGGTCGATCGACCAGCACATGGCGATCAAATCGACCAGGACGCAGCAAGGCCGGGTCCAGCGTCTCAGGACGGTTCGTTGCGGCCAGCACGATTACACCACTATTCGTATCAAAGCCGTCCATCTCGACCAGCAAGGCGTTGAGCGTCTGCTCGCGCTCGTCGTGTCCGCCGACCACGCTCGAGCCCCGTGTTTTTCCCAAGGCATCGAGTTCGTCGATGAAAATGATGCACGGCGACTTTGATTCAGCTTGTTGAAACATGTCGCGGACCCGGGCGGCCCCGACACCGACAAACATCTCCACGAAATCGGAACCTGAGAGCCCGAAGAACGGAACACCAGCCTCTCCGGCGATGGCCTTGGCCAATAATGTCTTCCCGGTTCCTGGAGGGCCGACAAGCAAGACACCCTTGGGAATGCGCCCGCCCAGCAGTTGATATTTCTCGGGGGTGCGGAGGAACTCGACCACTTCGCGCAGCTCTTCGACAGCTTCGTCGATGCCGGCTACATCTTCGAAGGTGACCCCGATGTCCTCTTGGGCGTACATCTTGCCGCGACTACGGGCAAACGCCATGGGCGATCCGGCACCGCCCAGGCGACGCATCATGATGAAGAGAAAGAACAGGATCAGCGCGGTGATGCCGAGCATGGCGAAGTAAGAATTCCAGCGATTCTCAGCCCGATCGGCGCTGAAGTGCTCGAAACCGTTATCGCGGAGGATATTCACCAACTGGCCGTTGTCTTGCGCAACGCCGTAGCGGTCGGTGAAGAAGCTGACTTCCTTGGGGTCGCCAGCTTGCCCGGTTCCGTCGTTCAGCACATGCTTGGTGATGCGGCCGGTAATGCGGTGCGGTCCAACCGTGAGATCCTGATCAGAGAGATTGGAATACTCGACGATCTGCTTCGCGGCCGCGTTTCCCTTCTCGATGGTGATCGATTTCGTCTCGCTCTGATCGGCTGGGTTGCCCAGTTCGACGATCCGCAAGAAATCGCCATATGCGATTTCGTTTTGCGAGCCGTTGGTCAGGATGCTGATCAGCACCACGGTCAGAATGCCGACTCCCGCCAGATACCAAATGGCATTATTCCCAAGCGGGTTTGGCTTCTTGTCGCTGGAGCGCTGGTTGGAGTCGTCGCGAGGTGAGTCACCCATAAGACTGGATTTCCGTGATATGCTTCCCACAGGCTCAGTTCAGGCCCAGGGAATCGGCTCAGTTTGTGGCTCTGAAATAGCTTGCTGAATTACCCGGGATCCCCACAAGGGAGAACTTCCCGCGAACTGACCGCCTTATCTCATCGTAGGAGCCAACAGGGAAGTGAACAACTTCCCCGTATGGAGATTGGTTATTTCCGGCTTGTTGTGGGTTGTTGGACAGCGCTAGAATACTGGCAGTATACGGAAAGCTTTTACCAGTCGGGCTTTATCCTCTTTCTGCCCGTCGGCGCCTACGCTAAAGGTTCGGCAAGCCAGACACCTTAGGCCAAAGAGCGGCTGGCTTGGTCGATCGTCACTGGATGTGATGGTTTGAGGACTATATCGGTTAGTGGGATTTTGTCGCGTCTTGCTCGAATCACAATTCATTCTCTATGGTTTCGGGGGGAGTCGGCCCCCAGCAGTGAGCGGTTTCTCAGCAATACTTTGATTCTGTTTTAAACGGCAATCCCAGCTAGTCATGACCGCCACCCCAAAAAACATCGCCGTTCTCGGCTCCACGGGTAGCATCGGCACCAGTGCCCTGGACGTGATCGGCGGATCGCAAGGGAGGCTTCGAGCGTCTGGACTCTCGGCGCATCGCAGAACGAGCGACTTGGAGTGCCAGGCTCGACAGATGCAGCCCGACTGGATCGCGGTGACAGACGCGGACGCGGCAAAAGAACACGACTGGAGTTCACTCCCTTCTGGCATCGAGCGGCTCACGGGACAAGACTCGCTGGAACAGGCCGTACGCCGGGACGACGTCGAGATCGTGTTGGCCGCCATTGTCGGAAGCGCAGGGCTACGAAGCACCTGGGCTGCACTGGACGCCGGGAAAACCGTGGCACTGGCCAATAAAGAAACCCTCGTCATGGCGGGTTCGCTGGCCACCGAGTTGGCCGCGGAACGGGGAGCAGCAATCCTTCCCGTCGACAGCGAACATTGCGCCATCTTTCAGGCGCTGGAAGCCGGACGCAGAAAAGATGTGAAGCGAATCGTGCTCACCGCCAGCGGCGGGCCGTTTCGTACGTTCAGCCTCGAACAGATGCAGCATGTGACGATTGAGGATGCCCTGAACCACCCAACCTGGGATATGGGCCCCAAAATCACGATCGACTCGGCCACCATGATGAACAAGGCGCTGGAGATTATCGAGGCGCGATGGTTGTTCGACATGCCGGCAGAAAAGATCGACGTGGTGATCCACCCACAATCGATCGTGCATTCGATGGTCGAATTCGTCGATGGCTCGGTGCTCGCTCAAATGAGCCCCCCGGACATGAAACTGCCGATTCAATACGCGTTTAGCTATCCCGAGCGATGGTCGGGTGTGGCCGACGTGGTGGACTGGTCGCAAGCGTTCCAATTGGAATTCGAGCCGCCCGACTACGAGCGATTCGGCGCTTTGCGACTGGGAATGGAGGCCGCCAGCCGCGGCGGAACAACCGGCGCCGTGCTCAACGCCGCCAACGAAGCTGCCGTGGCAGCATTTCTGGCCGGCGAGCTAGCGTTTACCGAGATTGTGGCCGCCTGCCGAGGCGTGCTAGAACACCATAACTTCGAATCCAATCCTTCATTAGAAACGCTGCTCGAGCTCGATCGCTGGGCACGCAAGGAGATAACGCGGTGGGTATGTACTTCATAGCAGGTATTCTTTTCGGTGATGCGATTCCGTTCATCGTCTCTGTGGTCGAAGTGGCCATCGCCTTGGGGCTGGTCATCTTCGTGCACGAGTTGGGGCATTTCGCTGTGGCGAAAATGTGTGGGGTGAAGTGCGAAAAATTCTATCTCGGCTTCGACATCTACGGTCTGAAGCTGGCCAAGTTCACCTATGGCGAAACGGAATACGGCATCGGAATTCTGCCCCTGGGTGGCTACGTCAAAATGCTGGGCCAAGAAGACAACCCAGCTCGCGTGGCCGAGGAGTTGGAACGGGCGAAGATGGCGCATCAACCGGGGGCCTCTCTACCCGACGACCCTGCGGAAGCTGAACGCGAGGCCGCCGAAGAAGCCGAGCGCGAACATCACCTGGCCGACGTTGGGGTTCAGGGGTTCGATGCCTCGGGACAGCCGATCTACAACCCACGAAGCTACATGGCCAAGAGCGTTCCGCAGCGGATGGCCATCATTTCGGCGGGCGTGGTGATGAACGTGATCTTCGCCTTCATCGTGGCCAGCATCGCTTATTGGATAGGAGTGTTGGGGCCGGACTATGCTCCGGTGGTCGTCGGCGGAACATCGCCCGGAAGCCCAGCCTGGCAAGCATCGCTGCAGCCGGACGACGAAGTGATTCAGATCGGCGATGTGAAGAACCCTCAGTTCCGCGAGCTGCGAAACGCTGTCACGCTCGGTGACATTGAATCGGGTGTAAACACGACTATTGTGCGAGCCGATACCGGCATGACGGAGACCATCAACATCATCCCCGATTCGCGTGGGCCATTCGCCATGATCGGGCTCTCGGGTCCTCGCACGTTGGAGGTGTTCGTCCCCGAACGCGATGGGGAGTTTAGCGGGGTGCAGCTCCAGAGCGAACCGCCGCTGGAAGACGGCGATGTCATTGTCTCCGTCGATGGACAACCGACTGAATCTTACGGCGATTTGGCACATGCCATGGCATTGAATGCCGACAAGCCCTTGTCCATCGAAGTGCTACGCGGGAAGACCAAGAAAGACGATGGCGAGCGGATCACGGTTGAAGTTGCACCGCGGCCCATGCGTACGTTGGGGTTGGCCATGGAGATGGGGCCAATCACGGCGGTTCAACAAGAATCGCCGGCAGCCATGGCAGGCTTGAAGCCGGGTGACCGGTTGGTGGCGATCGATGGTAAGCCCGTGGCCGATCCCCTCCTTCTGGCCGAAGAACTGAGAACACGTGCCGGACAAAGCGTATCGTTGACTATCAAACGGGAGGGAAGCGACGAAGAAGAGACGATCGAGAATGTCGAGCTGCGTCCAACCACGGAAATGGCCAGCTTGAGCCAGTTGTTGAACCCGTCCCTGATCAAAGGCCAACCCGTCGTGGTGCCGGCATTGGGAATCGCCAATCGCGTCCTGAACCGTGTGGAAGCGGTCGACCCCGACGGACCTGCCGCCGGGAAAGTATCCCCCGGCCAAGTCATCGTGGGCGCGAAGATCATTCCCCCCCAAGACGCCCAACCTCAAGGCCTCTTCAAGGAGGTTTCATTCGAGTTCACCGACAAGGACGAGCAGGCCAACTTCCCGGCTCTTTTAGGTGCGATCCAGGAATATCCGGTCAACTCAACCGTGGAACTCACCCTTGGCCGGGAGGAAGAAGGCGGCGAGACGCAGACCGTAAGCATTGAATCTCAAATAGCCCAGGGCTGGTTCAACCCCGACCGTCTCCTGATTACGCAACCGATGGAAGGCAAGCTCAAAGCCACTTCGGTTGCCCAGGCCATGGAGCTGGGCGCCCAGGAAACCAAAGAGGCTTTGCTGATGGTGTTTAGCTTCTTGCAAAAACAGTTCGAAGGTCAGATATCGCCCCGCATGCTCGGCGGACCCGTCACAATTTTCAAGGTGGCCAAACAGTCTGCCGACGATGGCCTGTCCGACCTGTTGATTTTCGTGGCGATGCTAAGTGCCAACCTGGCGGTGATCAACTTCCTGCCTATCCCGGTGCTGGACGGTGGCCACATGGTCTTCCTCGCACTAGAGGGGATCCGCGGTAAACCGGTTGGCGAGAAGGTGCTGGTCGGGTTTCAGACCGCAGGCTTCCTGTTCATCGTCAGCTTGATGGCCTTCGTGCTCGCGCTCGATTTCGGACTCATATCGCGGTTTAACTGAGGGCTCGTGTAGCCTCCTTCCATACCGATCCACTGCGTCATGGGCGAAAACGAACCCCCATCGAAATCGTTTGACCATGTTGCGGCGGTGCTTTTCGACGCCGTGGGTACGTTAATTCGTCCTACGCAATCGATTGCCGAAACCTACGGCCTCGCGGCACGTCGGCATGGCATCGACCTGCCGCACGACGAAATCAACGTCCGCTTTCGGAAGGCGTTTGCCCAGCAGGAACAACACGACGCCTCCACCGCGGGTGGGCAAACCAGCGAAGCGCGGGAAGTACAACGCTGGGAGGACATCGTCTCCGCCGTGTTTGGGCCGTCGCCGAACTTGCCGTCGCTGTTTGAAGACCTGTGGAACCACTTCGAGCAGCCCGAGGCCTGGACCCTGGACCCCAAGGCAGAGCAAGTGATTTCAGAAATCCGCGCCAGCGGCAGGGTCGTCGGAGTGGCTTCGAACTTCGACAGTCGATTGCAAACCATTGTGAATGCGTTCCCAGCTCTAAGGGAATGCACTCTGTTCATCTCGTCGGAAGTTGGCTGGCGGAAGCCGCGCGCGGAATTCTTCGAGTCCATCGAGAAGGTGCTGGCACTGCCTGCATCGAAATTATTGATCGTGGGCGACGACCTGCAAAACGATTATTACGGGGCAACCCATTCGGGCTGGCAGGCGATTCTGCTGCATCGAAATGATCGAGGAAGTGCCGCAACCCCCTATGAACCACGGCCAGACGTTGAGGCCCGCGTGGAATGTCTGAGCGAGGTGACCGCCTATCTCACATGAGCGCGAGCATCAGAATAACTACTTTGCTCGCGCTCTGATCTTGCCTGAAAATTGGACCAGCGGTTAGATTCCGATCACTCATCCGTCGATCGACCCTGAGCAGATGCAAAGGACTGCAATACATGCCAACACGGCTGGCAGAATTAGCCTCTTTGGTTGGCGGTCGCCTGCGTGGCGACGGCCAAATTACCATCAATCGTGCCGCGCCTTTCTACGAAGCCGGCGCGGGAGATATCACGTTCATCGATCAAGAACATAAGTCCAAACTGCTGGACGACTCGTCCGCCGCCGCGGTGGTGGTTTCGCCTAACGTTGCCAGTGCCGATTTGCCGGCCATCGAAGTCGACGATGTGCACGCAGCGTTCACGGCACTGGTGCTGCATTTTCGACCCCGCCGCGTTCAGCGCGAAATGGGGATCAGCCCTTTGGCCACGGTCAGCCCGACGGCCAAGCTGGGCAACAACGTAACCGTGCACCCAGGCGTGGTGATTGGAGAAGATGTAACCATCGGAGATCACGTCACGATTCACTCCGGGGTGCACATCATGGCGGGGTGCACCATCAGCGCTGACGTAACGATTTATCCCGGCGCTATCCTGTACGAAGACACGCAGGTGGGGGCGCGTGCGATCATTCACTCCGGAGCCGTCCTGGGTGCGAACGGTTTCGGTTACGACTTCCGAGAAGGCCAGCACGTGCTCTCTCAGCAATTAGGCTACGTACAGATTGGTGAAGACGTCGAGATCGGCGCGAACACCACCATCGATCGCGGTACCTACGGTGCCACGATCATCGGTAACGGGACGAAGCTCGATAACCAAGTGCAGATCGGCCACAACTGCCGCATAGGGCGACACAACCTGCTTTGCTCACAAGTGGGAATCGCCGGCAGCACCACCACGGGCGACTATGTGGTGATGGGCGGCCAGGTCGGTGTGCGAGACCACGTACATATCGGAGCGAAATCGACTATCGGGGCCATGGGCGGCATCATGAATCACGTGCCCGAGGGAAGCATGATGATGGGCATCCCGGCAACCCCCGCCAAAGAGCAAAAGGTCAAGCAGGTCGCGCTCACCAAGCTTCCCGAATTGCGACGACAGTTCAAACAACTCAAGAAACAGGTCGAAGAGCTCGTGCAGCAGGCCGAGCAAGCGGCCCTGCCACCGGAGTGGCTCGACGAGTCGACCGAACAGGGCCGCACGGAAGCTGCCTGAGTATTCAGTCCCCAAGAATTCAACGTGCCGTAGAGACAGAATGGCGATCGACGTGAACACGCCCTCGAAACAGACGACCCTTCCGATCAACCCCCGTGAAGCGGCAAAGCCGAAAATCGGCCTTCTGGCCGGTTGGGGACGATATCCTCTATTGATCGCCAAAGCACTGCGCGACCAAGGCTACGACGTTTACGGCCTGGGGATCAAAGACCATGCCGATGAAGCCCTGGCCGACATCTGCGTCGACTTCGAATGGGTCGGCCTGGCTAAGCTTGGGTTTGCCATCCGGTACTTCCGAGAACGGGACGTACGCCGCGTCACGATGGCGGGCAAAGTCCACAAGGTTCTGCTGTACCAACCCTGGGTGTGGTTCAAACACCTTCCCGATTGGCGAGCCATTCGACGCTTTTATGCCATGTTCTTGTTCAATCGCAAAGATCGTCGTGACGACACGATGGTGAACGAGGTCATCGCCGAGTTTGCTCTCGATGGCATTCACTTCGAACCGCCTACCGATTTTGTTCCGGAGTTGCTCGTGAAGGGTGGAACACTAACGCGACAGGGCCCCTCTTCGAACGAACGCAAAGACATCGAATTCGGCTGGCACATCGCCAAGCAAATCGGGGCCATGGACATTGGGCAAAGCGTCGTCATCAAAGGCCGTGCGGTGATCGCCGTCGAGGCCATCGAAGGCACCGACAAATGCATTCTTCGGGCGGGCCAGCTTTGCCGAGCCGGTGGGTTCACGGTGGTCAAAGTCGCCAAGCCGCAGCAAGACATGCGGTTCGACGTACCCACCATCGGCATGGGAACCATGGAGGCCATCGCCGAAGCTGGTGGACGTGTGCTGGCCATCGAAGCGGGACGGACCATCATCGTCGATGAGGCCAAGGTGCTCGATTTCGCCCAGCGACATCGGATTTCGATCATCGCTCTGGACGATGAGTCCCAAACGAACAAGCAAAACGATGCCGCCGCAGCCTGAGACCTAGACTCGGCACACTGCAACTTCAATTGAGAGCCTGTTCCAACACTTTCCCCCAACGAATTCTCAGCCAGGATGCCCTCATGATGGCCACTTGCGAGGAATTGGCCCCTCGCCCCATCTCGGCTATCATTGTGAAGATATCAAGAATCTTTTGGCGAAGCGGACTACAACGCGCCAGGCCAAAGTGGGGCAACAAATTCAAAGTCTGCGAAACGTAACCTCATCGGCGGATAAATAAGGTGCTCGATGGCGACTCAAGATGACACGGCAGCCAATGCTACCGCCGCTCTGGAATTGACGCGCGATGAAGCACAACTTCTCGTCAAAGCTCTCTACATGGCGAGAAATGGGCGGCGATTTGAATTTCGTACCGGGGCCACCAAGGACATACAGAAGCAAGACTCCTTTGTGGCGGCCGTCGATGCACTCGACAGTCGCCTGCGGGCAGCTTTCGGACTATAAGTTGTAGTAGGTCGCTCGCGGATTCGAGTCTTGCCAGCATCGCGGACCGAGTGGCGACTGCAACTTCATCCCAGAGACTTTCTGCCATGCGAACAACACGCCCTCTGAATCGAAGCAGCCGGTGCGCCGTGGGTAGGCCTGGTGTCGCAAGTCTGTTGGCGTTGCTCTGCCTGTTCGCATTGTGCAAAGCCTTCGCGGCCAACCTTGTGTTTGCTGAGCCCGGCACTTCGGAACAAAACGCGGTGGTGATCGATGGTGAGCCGCTCCCGGAACCGCTCACCGAATACAAGGGACGTCGCATCGCTCAGACCATGAGTTACCGGGGAGCCGCATGGTTGACCCGCGCGACTCGCGAAAAAGAAGAGTCGTGCAGCGAGTTGTTGAAGGCGTTGAACGTTCAGGCGGGTCAAGTTGCCTGCGATATTGGTTGTGGTAACGGTTTCTACACGCTGAAACTCGCCGAGTTAGTCGGAGAAGATGGCAAGGTGCTCGCGGTTGATATTCAGCCGGAGATGCTGACCCTGCTGAGAGAGCGAGCCAAAGAGGAAGACGTCTCCAACGTGGAACCGATTCTATCGAGCGTCATCGACCCGGGCTTACCGGCCAAGGGCGTCGACTTGATCTTGCTTGTCGACGTTTATCACGAGTTCTCGCATCCGGAACACATGCTGCGCGCGATGCGAGAGAGCCTTGCCCCCGGAGGCCGAATCGCACTGGTCGAGTATCGGGAAGAAGACCCTTCGGTACCCATCAAGCCACTGCATAAGATGAGCAAGAAACAGATGCTCAAGGAGTACCTTCCCAACGGCTTCCGACTGGTCGAAGAATATGACGAGTTGCCTTGGCAGCACGTGATGTTCTTTGTGGCAGATGAAGCAACTCAGTAAGACCATCCGTCGGCGGCCTTCAAGCGACTCGTGTGGAGATCGAATCCACTCGCCAGGCACGCGACTCTGCAAGGCCGGCCAACTTATTCTGGTTGTAGGACGAAAAGTAAAATCGAAAGGCGAGAGCAAGACGGACCAGTCGGTCCGCAATTACCACGCCCTCTTTTCGAAATTTTTTATGTAGTTTTCTTACTACAAGCGAAGGGCCCGGCGCATCAGATGACTGCGACAATCCGTCGCAGAATTCCCTACTATTTGGGCGTTTGCTGGCGACCTAAACGTTTGCTGGGCTTACCAATTATGCATCGTATGCTACCGGACACCTGTCTTTTGTTTCCCGAAAAACCAGGACGTTTTTGAGTTCTCGCGAATCACGCACCTGACGAGTACGTGGTTGCTTAGCGCGCTCAGAAGAAGCAGCGTAAGTATCAAACAGACAACCACTTGCGGTACCCCTGAAGTGGTAGTTGCGAGTTCGCAATTCCAGACAGGATGATTGCGTCGAGCATCACCCTCGTCTACCATGGTTCCAAGTTACAGTGGATGTGACGGACGTATAGGTTGCGTTCGATGTAACGTTTGGAAATTCGATGTTTGGAACGATGGGCGGACGGAACGCGGCCCGACAGGAATGGCTTTCTTGTCTGGCACTGTGTGATGCTCGACGATCGGTTCGCCTTGGTAATCGGCGGTTGGGAACCGTCTCTGCACGATGCAGCAATGGCGAAATCCAAACGAAGGTTGACGTGTGCAATGAATCGGCGTCGGGCCAATGTTCATCGTACCGAGGCGAGTTGTGGCCGAGGCACCACGACGAGTCACCAAGAGGGATCGTGTTCCTCAACAAGTTAGAGTCATACCGCTAATGATTGGATAGCGACCGGCATGTGTGGGCCAGATGCCACATGACGGTCGTGAGAACAGAGAAGGACAACGGTGCCGCACGTAGGGGCTACACCGTTCGACACCAGAGGCCCGACTTATGTCTAAATTAGAACAACCGCACCCCACCCAGGTGCGCCGACCGTTGTCGAAGTCCGATGAAGGACTCACACCTACTCCGGATATGCCCGGTAGCTGGGTGATGGGCAATAGTCCTGCTATTCGTCGTATCGCGGCTCATGTTCGCCGTGTCGCTGAGTTCCCCTGTACCGTGCTTGTCTCCGGAGAGACGGGTGTTGGTAAAGAAGTGTGGGCTCGCCTGGTTCACAGTTGCAGTACCCGTAAGTCGCGACCGTTGATCCCGGTCAACTGCGCTGCTCTATCCGTTACGCTGGCCGAGAGTCAGTTGTTCGGTCACGAAAAGGGCGCATTTACGGGCGCAGCCGGAAGCTCGTTGGGTGTGTTCCGTGCAGCTGAAGGCGGTATCGTGTTTCTCGACGAAATCGGCGAGATGCCGCTCGAGCTACAACCGAAGCTGCTTCGTGTACTGCAAGAACATGAAGTCACCCCGGTCGGTTCTTCGAACCCGCAGACGGTCGATGTCCAGGTGGTTGCAGCCACCAATCGCAACCTGGAAGAGGAAGTCGCCGAAGGACGGTTTCGCGAAGACCTCTACTACCGACTTAGCATGGTCGAGTTCGTCATTCCACCTCTCCGCGAACGGGTGGAAGACATCGCCGAATTCATCTCGTTTTTCTCCGAGATGTTCGCCAACCAATACAACCGCGAACCGTGGGAGCCGGACGCCGAATCGCTCGCGCAGTTCTGTGAGTATCCCTGGCCGGGCAATATCCGCGAATTGGCCCACGTCATCGAGCAGGCCTACATCCTCGATTGCGAGCCAAGCGTCCCGGAGCGGCATCGATCGCGTCTGCATCGCACCGCGTTGCCACACCTGAATTTGAACCGCCTTCGCAACGAAGCCGTGCGTCAGGCCCTGGCGGCCACCTCCGGTCACATGGGAAGGGCTTCGCAGTTGCTGGGCGTGCATGCCAACACCATGACCCGGCTCGTCAACAAAATGAAGGACGACGAGTTCGAGAGCCGCGGCGAAGAGCCAGAAGCTCTTGAGGCCCCACCACAGCCACGCTAAGCCGTGAGTTGGTTGCCTTCGAATCCGAGGTCAGTCCGCAGCCTGCTTGCGACGTGCGTCCATGCGTTCGCCGCACCTCCGCATCCATTCGACCGACGGCAGGCCGTACGGGCGGAACTTTTCCAATCGCCCCTGACTCATGTCGGCCAGTAGTCCACGGTTCACGCCCAACATGCTGGCAGCGGGGGTGTCGATCAAGTTGCTCGAATCGTTCGGGCTCATCTGCAACGCGACCAGGAATTCGAATTCGCGAAGCACTCCGCGATCGAGCCACCGAGTCAGGTTGTTGTACGAATCACACCAGACCAACACATGGATCCCCAGTGGTGCTCCCTCACGGAGAATGTCAGCGAACAGCTTCGCCGCACTGGCCGGCTTGTCTTCGTCGAGCGACGAAAAACTAAAATCGTCTTCTTCCTTGCGGAGGTCTCGAAAGCGAGCCAGATCGTGAATGATCACAAAGATGGAAGGGGCATCTTGAGCCTCGCCCTCCTGACGGCTCTTCAATATCTCGGCCACCTCCGCAATCGAGTCACGACACGCGCGCGGCGATACGACGCTCGTGTTTTGAGGAAAGCACTCGGCGAAGGTTCGAAACATCTCCGAAGAATCCACTGAATCGGGTCGGCCACCGTCCAAGATGAACAGCCGATTCGACGATTCACCTCTGGCCGCCAACGAAATTCCGGCTGCCATCATCACCCCCAATGCCGCTTCGGGATGTTGGCCAACCATCAACAGGTTGCTGCCACCCTGCCGCGCGAATTCCACGGATGTGGGGTCCTTGATCGCCACGGCATCTCCAAGCCAAACCGTGGGAACATGATTGACCGCCGCCGCTTCCCGTTCATCAAATGACGCCTGCAGCCAAGTGTTACTTTCGATGTCCGCGGGTATGTTCCCTTCGAACACGACACATGGCATTTCGTCCACGGCCTGCGACTGCACCTTCTCGCGAACCAGCTTTAGATAATGATCGCGACGCTCGTCCGAGAGCCAAACGACTTGAAACGGATGATTTCCTTCGAACAACCCGTTGGCATCGTTGTAGATCGCCTCGCCAGGGCGACTAAGCAGCCGGGCCGCCGTGTTATCTTCGCTGAGAATCAAGTGAGCATCGGCGTCGCTACACTGCAACGCCACCCGAACGGCCATTTGTCCCAGCGTGCTGCGAGCCAGCGAGTAGGCTCCTGCCAGTGTTTGCGAACCCAATAGGATGTGAATTCCGAACGCTCGACCCTGACGAACCAGACGGTCGAGCAACAACGAGGCCTCCTGGGCAAGCCGGTCGTCTTCGACGAATAGCTCTTGGAATTCGTCGATGATCAACATGATGCGGGGCATGCGTTCCTGCGGACTCGCGGCCCGGAATGCTTTCAGATCCTGCACTCCGAGTTCGCGGAAACGATCGCCCCGCTGCTGGAGTTCCATGTCGAGTCGCTGCAGCACGCTCAGGCCGAACTCGCGTTCACTCTCAATCGCAATCACCCGGGCGTGCGGCAACTGGTTCGTGGCGTAGGCCTTGAACTCGACCCCCTTTTTGAAGTCGACCAGGTACAACTCAACCTCGTCGGGGCTGTAGTACAACGCCGCATTGGTGATCATGGCGTGCAGTAACGTCGACTTACCCGAGCCCGTCTTCCCGGCTATGAGCACATGCTGCGATGTGCCTTGGCCAAGCCGCATGTGTTGCAGTTTCGCTGCTCCTGCACGGCCCAACGGGACATCGATTCCTGCGCCGGCGTCGCGCGACCACACCTCTTTTTCGGCGGGCACCACGACGTCGAAGGGCACTTCAACACGTCCGGCTTGCTCGGCCACTTCGCCCACGGTGCGAATCAGCTTGACCATTTCCTCGGGCTCAGGTGGAGCATCGAGTTGCAGGGGGAACCCCTCGAGACCCCGCTGTGGCCATTGGAATTGATGGCCATCCCAAGTCAGGCAAGCGGCCTGCGATTGCAGGTCTTCTAGCGAGAAGTTATGCGGCATCTGCTGCTTCGTATCGACGCTGACAAGGGTGAACACACCACATCTGGCCCCACTATTAGCAATGCTCACCAGGCGACGGGCCGAAGCTTCGGTAAAGTGCGCCGGGAAATTCGCCACCACCAACACACGATACGGTTCGGCCACTTCGCCTGCCTGCTCGTTGTACTGCTGAATCGTACGAAACTCGCTCCGCAAATATTTCTGAATGACACTGGAAATATGATCGGTGAGGTCGGCCAGACGTTGATCGATATGCGTCGATTCAACCCAAATGTTGTTGTTGATCAGCTTCTCGTCGAAGTCGGCCAAATGCATGAAGGCCGAGAAGTTGTCGCCCAAACCAACGGGGTCGATCACCGTGAACCGTAGTTGGGCCGGTGGTATCGACGTCAGCAAGCGCAGCATCATCGCTTGTAGCGCGGCCACGGCAGCCGCTCGCCCGTCGTCGTGACACCGCAACAGGATCGAAGGCCGCTCGGGAAACGGAACGACCGCCGGGATCGTCGCCTGTGTGATCTCAGGCTTCAGGCTAGGATCGTCGGGTATTCCCTCTCGCATTCTCGACAAGTCAACCAGGAGATTGCCGAACTTGAATGCTGGCGGGTAGTCCGTTGACGGTACCCACGGCTTCTCGCTGCCCCATTCGTAAAATGCCTGTTGATCCACTTGGTGCATATCCGCGACGCCCGAACGAAACCGTTCGATCGCGGCCTGCCAAGTTTGACGCAGTTGGCTCCAGTGCTCTTCAAAGTGTTCTTGGATCTGTCCCAACCGCTGTTGATGCGAGCGCTCGCACGCTTCGATCTCGACGATCCGTCGCTCTTCGATTTCCCGTAGCAGCTGGGGGTATTTCGATTCGCCATCACGACGGTTTTGTTCTGCGCTGCGTTTGGATTCGGCCATTCGAGAATGTCGCGCGTCGTCGGCCTTCTGCAACGCACTCTGCTGCTGATATTCGAGCGTGGACTTCACATGAGCATAGGCTTCTTCCGCTTCTGAAACGGCGTCGTCGCGGCGTTTGCGTATCCCCTCTTCCTGGTTGCGGCATTCTTCTTCTGCATGGGTGGCCGTCTCGCGAATGAGTGCTTTCAGTTGCAACAACGATTGGTGCAACGCTTCGAACAGGGTCGCCGACTGTCGTCTGGCCGGAGGGAAACCTAGCAAGCCCACAGCAATGGTCACCAGCAACGAGGCGCCGCCGCTGATGAGTGCCCAATTCAAGTTCGCCCAGCCCAACACCGATCCGCAGGCAACCGCGAACAGAACCCACAGGATCAACACAAAAACAATCGGGATACTTCCAGAGAAGAGCCGTGGCAGGCGTTGCGCCCGCAGCCGTTCGAGTTGATCGCCGGCCGCCGTCAGCAATCCATCGAGCGAAGCGCTATCATCGTCGGCGCCCGGTAGCACTTCTTCTGCAGAAAGCCCTTCGAGTTTCGGGGACCACATTCGGCGTTGCTTCAGGCAGGAGATGCCCATCTCCCGCAGTTCGTCCCCCTGGCGGGACGCCGCAGACAGCTTGGACATCTTTGCGGCAAGTTCTTTACGCGGCCGTGGCTTGTTGGCCTCGTACAGCGTGGCCGCTTCCCAGCGTGCTTCTTGCAGCCGTTGCTTGGCGTCGGACTTTTCCTGTTTGAGCCGCTTGATCGTTCGCGAGCGGGTGGTTTGAAATTCGCGATCGATCGTCTGAAATTCGGCCTCAATGCGGGAAGCCGCTTTTCTCAATACGGTGTCGTACTCGGCTTGCGTGGCCAGCTTCACACTTTGAAAACGATGAACCAGTTCATCGGCCGCCTTTTGACAACGACGTTCTTCGGCCTGCAGGGCTTCGTCCCGCTGTCGTTTGAGATGCTTTTCGAGCTCTGCCCGCTCGGCAATCGAGTGTTGCAAGTCGGCAAGCAACTCGCGCTGGCGATCGATCGAAAGTGGCTGGCTCATTCCGCCTCAATACTCTGTTCGATTTCCGGTCTCATGCTCGTTCCGATCCAACGAGTCGGCCTTGGTCTTCACCGAGTGTTCCTACGATTCGGCCCCCAAACTACTCCGTATCGCGGCATGCCTGTTCGATCTTGGCGAAGACCTGTGACAATTTGCTGACCGCATTCAGCGCCGCATTGCACTTAGGTTCGAGCGGATTGAGATGATTCTCGAAAAACTCTCGACCGATGGCGTCCTTCCAATGTTCTTCGGTTGCGGTGCGAACTTGCTCCAGCGAGCGGAACGCATGTCTCAATTTTCCGGTTCCCGTCTCCAAATCGCATGCTCGCATCGATAGCACCTATTCTTCCACTGCAGGTTGATTGTCACCGGAACCGGTCTTCGACTTGTCGTCGCCGTTGGACGCGGTGTTGGAATTCTGCCCCACGGGATCGCGGCCCAACTCCGCATAGGCGTGTAACGACTTGATGGCCCGTTCCAACATGGCCGCGGCATTGGGTACATCAGTCGTCAAGGCGTCGCCCAAAGTACTGAGCCGACTTTGGACCTCATTCACTTCGTGCTCCACTTCACGCCGCAATCGTCGCACCAGGGCCACTTTCTCTTCGGCGAAGCGATATCGTTGCTTGGCGCGGGCCAGCGCCTGCTTCTCGTCGTAGCAGGGCGGTGTTTCGCCTCCCACGGTCATGACCTGCTTCCGCTCTAGATTTGCGCGGGCTTCGGCCACTCGCTCGCTGGCGCGGCGCATCTGGTGTTGCCAATATTGCAACTGGTCGTGTTCCAACCAATCGAGAAAGCGATTGATTTGATGCTCGAGCGACGAGAGCGCATCGCCGGCTTCCTCCTGGAAGCGCGTCAACGCAACACGCATGGCACCCACAGCGTCGATCGATTCGACCCGGGCCGATCTGTTCATGACCTGGCCCTACCGTTGCTGGAGATACTCTTCGATCCGCTGGGCTTTACGCAACAGGTATGGAATGTACTGGTCCGAAGCTTCGGTGAACCGGGCCAACACTTTCAGGTGTTGCTCGAACTCCTCAACAAACTTGGTATGTTCCTGGTCGCGCCAGGTACTGCCAAGCGTGTTGAGCTGACTGTTCAGCGACGAGCCGTGCTGTTGCAGTTCGTTGTTGAAACGTTTCAGACTTTGGGCAAATCGGCGTAGTTCGGCCGGATCGACGATCGCTTGAGCCATCGTTCTACTCTCTTCCCTAGCGACAAGAGCGACTGAGAGATTGGAAATGGTCGGATGTGTTCCGCGCATCCGGCCATCGATTCGAAGGTATCTTCGAAGTGGGTCACATTCTCCTGAGCAGGGGCTTAACCCAGTTCGATTATACCATTTACCAGACGGTCAAGAAAGAAATTGACCAGAGCCTCGAACCGGGACTAGCCCCGCTTTTGTGGGAAACTACGCCTCGTTCTGGTCGAGACGGCGTTCGATTGCCGCGAGCCGGTCTGAGATCTGCCTCAGATAGTCAATGATTATCGCGTGCGTGATCTTGGCATCGATGCCGACCGGCGACTTCGAGGAGCCGATTCGATCGATGATGTCTTGGAACTCTTCCAGCGATTTATCGAGGGGGGATTCATTGCTCATGGCTATTTTCCCGAACGCGTTTGTCTTTGTGAATTCACTTACACGGCCGGATCAGGGCCAACCTTCACAAGCATCTTGCCGATGTTCTCGCCTTTGAATAGCCCGAGAAACGCGCTGGGGGCGTTCTCCAAGCCCTCGACTACGGTCTCCCTCCACTTCAGTTTGCCAGCGGCGATCCAGGACCCCATGTCGGCGAAGAACTGGGGCGTGATATCGAGATGGTCGGTCACGATGAACCCCTCGATCCGCAAACGCTTGGGGATGATGTTCACGAAGCTTCGTGGCCCCGGGGGCGGCGTGGGCGCGTTGTACTGGTCGATCAGTCCGCAAACCACGACACGACCGAAGTCATTCATGCGGGCCAGCGCCGCTTCAAGGTGGTCACCGCCCACGTTCTCGAAATACAAGTCGATCCCGTCGGGGCAGGCCTTACCTAACTCCTTAGAGATGTCGTCGACTTCTTTGTAGTTGAAGACATAGTCCACGCCGGCTTCTTCGCGCAGCCATTCGATCTTCTCTTGCGACCCGGCACTGCCCACAACACGGCAACCTTTGACCTTGGCAATTTGGCAAACCACCGACCCCACCGCACCGGCCGCGGCAGACACAAAAACTGTATCGCCTTCGGCAACCTTTCCCACGCGGACCAATCCCGCATATGCCGTCATCCCAGGCATGCCGAGCACGCCCAAGAACGACTGGATTGGCGCGAGCGAGGGATCGATCTTCCGCACTTCGCGACCATTGGAAACCCAGTGCTCTCGCCAACCGAGCATGCCCATCACATAGTCGCCGACGGCGTAGTCGCTGTGATTCGATTCGACGACCTGACCCACGCAACCCCCGTTGAGCGGCTCGCCAATTTGAAACGGGTCGACATAGGTTTTCAAACCCATCATTCGGCCCCGCATGTACGGGTCGACCGACATCCAGATGTTCCGCACCAGGAATTCATCTTCGCCGGGCTTTGGTACGGATACTTCGGCCAGTTCGAAAGTCTCAGCCGTGGGGGTTCCCACTGGATGTTCGCGGAGTCGAATCTCGCGGCTTACGTCACTACTCATATCGTGTCACTCCTCGCGTATAAGTGTTTTGCTTGATGGTGGTGTTTGCTTGATATTTCCTTGCAGAGTATCGGATTAAACGCCTAGTGCGATTCGCTCCCAATCGAGCGGCTTTGTTTGATCCAGCATGGGTAACTCGGCTGCCATCGCCTCGGGATACTTTTGCGAGGCACCCGTATTGAAGATCACGACCCGTTCGTCGGGGCGAATCCATTCATCTTTGGCTAGCTTCTCTGCAGCCCCTATGCAGGCGGCCGTCTCGGGACAAATCGAGATCCCCTCGCTCGAAACACCCAACTTCATCCAGTCTTGAAGATGTTCTTCGGGCACGGCCAAGGCAAGACCCTGGCTTTCGCGGACAGCGTCCAAAATCATGAAATCGCCGACCGCCATCGGGACACGTATCCCACTGGCAATCGTGTGGGCATCCGGAAAGAGTTCTGCGAATCGCTCGCCCGACTCATAGGCCGTGGCAATGGGGGCACATCCGTCAGACTGCACGGCCACCATGCGAGGGCGTTTGACGCTGTTCAACCAACCCAGCGTGGCCAACTCGGCAAAGGCCTTCCACATGCCGATTAACCCGGTGCCGCCGCCGGTGGGATAGAGGATCACATCGGGCAACGTCCAACCGAATTGCTCGGCCAGTTCCAGGCCCATCGTTTTCTTGCCTTCGATACGATAGGGCTCTTTCAGCGTGGAGATGTCGAACCATCCCATGGTCTCTTTCCCCTCGCGGACGATTCGACCGCAGTCGTTGATCAGCCCGTTGACCAGATAGGTCTTCGCACCCGCCAGGTGACATTCCAATTGGTTGATGACCGGGGTGTCTTCGGGCATGAATACAAATGCTTCGATCCCGGCTCGGGCGGCGTAGGCAGCCATGGCACCCCCGGCATTGCCCGCGGTGGGAATCGCCACGCGCTTGACGCCAAACTCCCGGCACATGGTGATGGCCGCCGTTTGCCCACGCGATTTGAAGCTGCCGGTTGGAAGTTGCGATTCGTCCTTGATCCACAAGTCCCGCAGCCCGAGACGTTCTCCCAACCTGGGACAGGGGAGCGTAGGGCTCATCCCCTCGCCGAAGGTGACGATCGACTCATCGTGCTCCGGTGGTAGCAACTCTCGATATCGCCACATGGTCGGTTCGCGTGACACCAACTGCTCGCGGTCGACCGCTTTCCCAATGGCTTCCAGATCGTAGCGTACCCACAGGGGACGATCGGCATGCATGGTCTGCAACTGCCCGGCGGGTAAATGGGTGCCATCAATCGCGCTTTCCAAGTGAGTTACATATGTGGCCATCAGTGGGAGTCGCCTCACCGCAATACGAAACAATTCGGGCCGGGATCTCGTTATTCTGCGCAGCCGTCCCGACCGTTGAAGGGGCTGATTCTACCGCTATCACAGCTTGATTGCACCCGGTCGCAGGCCGACAGCGGCCGATTGGTCTTGGTCGCTGTTCTGGAAGCTACTAAAGTCCGCCTCCGGGGGCAGTTCCATCACCAGTGTGTGATACGCACGTCGCTGCGCTGGACTCGATATCGAGAAGGGCTTACGGCGACCGGTAACTCATGGGCGCGTTGCAGATGACCACTTCGATTGAAACAGAATTGCCAACCACCGAATACAAACTCACATGGCCCGCGATGGCGCTGGTTGCCTTGTTTGCCGGCAGTTTGATGTTCACGCAAATCGGTCCCACGCGCACGCTAACACACCACGAGGTTCTATTCGCCCAACCGGCCAAGGAAATGTTGGCCACGGGAAATTGGTTCGTGCCAAGGTTCTCTGGAATCCCCAGCACCTACAAACCGCCTGGTACGCACTGGGTTTTGGCGGCCACCATGGCAATCTCCGGTAGTGAATCTGAGTGGGTGATACGAGTGCCCTCCGCGATCGCGATCGTGATCACCGCAATTCTCGTCGCCGCGATGACCGCACGTTGGTTTGGCATGCTCACTGGTGTGGTAGCAGGACTGATGCAAGTAACCCTGTACTACGTGCTTCAGTTGGGGCGCCTGGCCGAATGCGACGTCTTTTTGATTGCTTGTGCCACGGGGGCGTTCTTTTCATTTGCCGCTGGAAACATCGATAGCCCACGTGGGCGAGTCGAAGCTCGTTGGCTGCCCTGGTTGTTCTACGCATGCGTGGGAATGTCTTATCTGTTCAAAGGGCTCGTGGGTCCGGTCTTCACGCTGGGTGCGTGCGGATTGTATCTGGTCACGCGCCGCGAACTTCGGGTGTTGAAGTTTCTGCTTAACCCGGTGGGCATCGCGATCTTCTTGACCTGCTCGGTCGGGTGGCTGACGATGGCCTACCTCGATTATCCGAGGATCATCAGCGACCAGATCCTGAATCACGTCGGACGGTTTCAGGGCGAGATGGAAGGCGGCAAGAACTCGCTATTCTATCTCTATACGATTCCATTCATTCTTCTGCCCTGGACACCGTTTTGTTTGGTGGGCCTGGTGTGGGCTACCCGCTGCAAGACTTTCCCCAAACCGCTGTGGCAATGGGCCGTGTGTGCACTGATTCCGGGCTTGCTCGTCTTGAGCCTCAGTGAATTCAAAAGCAAGCATTATCCGGCACCGTTGATGCCCCCGCTTACGATGATCGCCGCCGTGGCCATGATCCGCTATTTCCGCTGGCGACATCTCTCGGAACTGAAGTGGCACGTGGTGGCAGCCGTGGCCTGTGTCGTTGGAAACGTTGCGGGAATTGCCGCCATCCTCTACTTCAAGCCCGAAAGCTACGGACTGATTGCCGCATTGGTGGCCGTTATCGGCATGACACAAGTCTGCATGATTTACTTCGAATACCGCGGACAGCTGCGCGCCGAACTTGTGACGCTGTTTACCGCGGCTTGGATCGTGTGCCTGGGTGCATTGACCCTGGTATCCATGGATCACGACTCGTATCGCGACCCGACGCTGTTGGCCAAACGGGCCAATCAGATCATTCCCACGGACGAACCTGCTTACATCGTAGGGCTTTCGGAAAACCAGATTACTTTCTACTTGGATTCCCCCGTCGACCGGGTTGATCAACCGGCTGAGTTCGTGCGAACTCAAACCGGCGATGGGCCATGGTATGTGATTGCACAGGAAAAAGTTGCCCCGTTGCTGGCCAACCAGGGCCGCGTGGAGATCGTGGATCGCTGTGCCTCGATTCGCCGCGGTGAGGGCCCGGAAGATCGCATCACGCTGTTCCGCGTCGATCGCAACCGAACGGCCGCTGCGGGCGGTTCGCGAAATACCCAGTAGTCCGTTGGCGTGCCGTTCACTCTGGCAATCGTGGCCAACGGACGCGACTTACATTCTTGAAACTCTTCAAAAGCAAACGCTGACGAGAGATCCTCGGCCATGAACGCTTCCACACCCGAGCCGAAAACCGTTTGCACAACCCAAACCAAGGCCACGTCGCAAAGCGGATTCACGCTGGGGGCTACCGCACTAGTCGCTATTTTCGCTGGCGGACTGCTGATCACAAACTTTGGCCCCACGCGTGCGCTGACCCATCATGAAGTGATGTTCGCTCAGCCGGCAAAAGAAATGCTGGCCACCGGGAATTGGATCTTGCCCAAGTTTGCCGGAGTACCCTGCACCCACAAGCCGCCGGGCACGAACTGGGTGTTGGCCGCTGCGATGGGGCTGACGGGGAGTGATGCGGAGTGGGTCGTGCGGCTCCCTTCGGCCATCGCCGGCGCGATCTCAGCCCTGCTGATCGCGGCACTGACGGCACGCTGGTTCGGGACACTTACCGGAATCGTAGCAGGCGTGATGCAGGCCACCACGTTTTACGTTCTTCAACTGGGGCGGCTGGCCGAGTGCGATATCTTTCTTCTGGCTGCGACTTCGGGGGCTCTGTACGTCTTTGCCGTGGCCAATGTGGAAAGCCCACGCGGCCGATCGGATGCACGTTGGTTGCCGTGGCTTTTCTATGCGTGCGTAACGCTCTCGTTCTTCTTCAAGGGGTTGGTCGGCCCAGTCTTCACACTGGGTGGCTGCGGGTTGTACTTGCTCGTGACTCGCGATATGCGGGTGTTGAAGTTTATCCTCAACCCGGTCGGTGTGGCCATGGTCGTGCTGGTTCCTGCCACTTGGTTGGTGTTGGCCTACAGTCAATATCCACCGATTCTCCACGATCAGATCATTCATCACGTAGGGCGAATGCAGGGTGAATTGCAGGGAGAAAAGAACCCGTTGTTCTATCTGTATTCCATCCCGTTGATCCTCCTACCTTGGACGCCGTTCTGCCTGGCAGGCATCGTGCTCGCAGCGCGAAGTGGCTGGTTCCCCCGGGCTCTGTGGCAATTGGCCCTGTGCTGGATCATTCCGGGGCTGGTTGTGCTGTGTATCAGCGAGTTCAAAAGCAAACACTACCCGGCACCGTTGATGACCCCGCTGATCTTGATCGGGGCCGTGACGCTGATGCGGTATTTCCAGTGGCGTCAAACGTCCACCTGGCGGTGGCACGCGGCGGCCGTAATCGCCTGCATTGCAGGTGCGGCGGGGGGTGCATTTGCTATCGTCAAGCTTCAACCGGAAGGCTACGCCCTGATTGCAGGCATGTGCGCTGCTCTTGGAGGTGCGTTGCTGGTGATGATCTTCTGCGAGATTCGCGCCCAACTACGGGCCGAACTGACCGTGATGGCCGTTGCAACGTGGATCTTGTGCAGTGGTAGTTTGTACCTGGTCGCCCGACATCACGATTCGTATCAGGATGCGACGGATCTGGCAGAACGAGCGAATGCGATCCTAAGCGACCAGACTCCGCTTTATGTCGTTGGGTTGGTGGAAAATCAGATCACGTATTATCTCGACACCCCGGTGGTACGGGTCGATCAGGCCGACGAGTTGCCAAACACCCAAGTGGGTAGTGGCCCCTGGTATGTGCTGGCCCCCGAGAATATTGGCCGGCAGCTCTCCGAATCGGGCCGTGTGTACGCGGTGGACCAGTGCGACTCGATTCGCCGTCACGATCAGCTAGACGATCGTATTACTCTGTTCCGCATCGATCGCGAATTGACTGCCGACGCAGGTTCGCTGCGAATCTATCGCTAGGGACAGCTTCATGATTTCGGTCGTAATCCCCTGCTATAACGAAGGGCCGGTTGTTCGCCTGGTTCACGGCGCGGTCCGTGAGGCCGCTACGGCCTGGAACGACTCGTTCGAGCTGCTGCTGATCGATGACGGCTCACGCGATGACACATGGGATTACATCCGAGATCTTGCCGAGCATGATCCATGTGTACAGGGAATTCGCCTCGCGCGAAACTTCGGCCACCAGGCTGCCGTGGGGGCGGGTCTCGAACAGGCGCAGGGCGACGCGGTGGTCGTGCTGGACGCCGATCTGCAAGACCCACCTGAGTTGATCGCCGAAATGCTACAACGTTGGCGAGAAGGCAACGAAGTGGTCTATGCGCAACGTCGGCGACGAGAAGGAGAAACGCTTCTCAAGCGATTCACGGCCTATGCCTATTACCGGCTCTTGTCCTGGGCCAGCAACGTCGACATTCCCCGCGACACAGGCGATTTCGCCCTGATGGACGCCCAAGTCGTCGAACAACTGGTCGCGATGAACGAACACGCCATCTATTGGCGGGGGTTACGGTCTTGGACCGGCGGACGTCAGACGGCCGTGTTGTACGATCGCCCGCCGCGTATCGAAGGTGAAGCCAAATACAGCTTTTTCAAATCGCTGCGACTGGCCTGCGACGGATTATTGTCGTTCTCGACGCTGCCCCTTAGGCTCTCGCTGTACAGCGGGGCAACGGTATTGATCGTCTCGTCGCTGCTCGCGGCAATTTCGATTGCGAGTAGTCTTGTGGCGCCCCAAACAAGCATGAGTTTTCCCCTGGGGACCCTCGGCACCTGGTTCATCGGGGGCGTGCAGTTGGTCTTTCTGGGCGTCGTCGGGGAATATCTCAATCGGATCTACGATGAGGTCCGCAATCGACCCCGCTGGATCGTCTCTACGACGATTGGTTCGACCGAAGACCGAAAACCGCAGCGTGTACGATTACGCGAGGCAGGCTAGCCCTTCTTCCAACTTGAACCTGCAACTCGCGACATCGTCGGTAACTAATTGTCGGTCAGGATTAGTTGCCTGGATTCTCGCCGCGATTCGTCGTAGCTGATCGCCGTAATCACGCGCTCATCCATCCAACGGCGATCGGGAACATGCTTCGACGAGCAGATATACCCGAGGTGCCCCCCGCGTTCGGTGATCTCCAGTTTGACGCAACTGGAAAGCTGAATGCCATCGAATTGAGTTGAAGGCACCAGGGGATCGTCCTGGGAGGTCAGAATCAGGGTGGGTACACGAATCTTCGGCACATAGGGCCCGCTACTGCAGCGGCGGTAGTAGTCTTCGGCCGATTCGAATCCGCAAGAGGGAGCGGTGACTTCGTCGTCGAATTGCCAAATCCCCCGAATTCGATTTCGAGGCTCGACCAACGCACTGTCCGAGACTTTGATTCTCTGCTGCGATACCTGCTGCATCAGTCCGGTTACAAAGTAGCGCTCGTACATGTGCATGCGGGGTCGGCTGATCGAGTCGGCGCAGAGCTTCATATCCAATGGCGGGCAAACCACCACGGCTCGATCGACTTTCCCCGGCGGGTGCTCACCGCATTCACCCAGCATCTTCAGCGAGATCGCCCCTCCAAGAGAGAACCCCACCAGGGCCGTTGGGGATTGAGGGCAGATTCTTGCCACGGCTTCGAGAGCCCTGACAATATCGTCGGACCGGCCTGCGTGATAGACCTTGCGGGCCAACCCCATTCCCGCGCCAGCTCCGCGCATATCCAGGCGAAAAGTGCGGATGCCCAGGCGGTTCAGCTTGGCGGCGGTGCGCACCAGGTAACAGCTCTGGTGACTTCCACCCAGACCGTGAATGAGCAATGCATTGCGATCACCCGGTTGCCAAGAGTCGGGACAATCGTCATGCAACAGAAGACGATCGTAATCGTCGAGCACGACCTTGTGCTGTCTGGCTGAGTAGGGTTCGTTGCTTTGGGAGAGCAACCAACCGGCGAGGGTCTGGGTATGACCGCTACGAAGCAACGGATGAGGCCGAAATGGCAAGTGAAATCTGTCGATCATCGGAATCCCCGCATGGGCAGCAACTACGATGTTTTCACCATCATGGTCAAAGACGATCGCGAATTCAACGCTTCTCTTTGAAAATGAGCCGGGAAGATCGTTCGATCCAGATCGTACGACCGGGAGAAAACGACTCTGCGAAACAGATGCTTCGCACTGCAGTATTCATCGAGACCCGAGAATACGACGAACAAGCGTTGATCAACGCATGCTCAAACGTTGATGCTGCGTTGATAAAGTAAACGAGAGAGCGGAGCCAAATGAGGACGGGCCGCGACCGATTCGACAACCACGCGATCGAACGACTTCAGCACACGATGCACGCCTGAGCGAGCCACCGGGGCGATGACGCGAAACGTATCATCGCGAATCAACAGTGCCGTATGCTGTTCGATGCCAAGGGCCAGTCCGCCGAAGCGTGCGATGAGATTCTTGAGGGCTTCCTGGCGTTCGCCACCTTCGAAATGTGGAGAACCGAGTACGTCGATGAAGCCCAGCCCTCGAAAACGTAGGTAGTCCCATTCGTCAGGCGATCGATTTCGCCATCCGTCGCTGAACCCATAGCGAAACAAACAGCCTGCGGCTTCACCTGCTGCAGCAATCACCCTGCCTGCTGCAGCGGCCGCGAACAATGCTTCGTCCAGCGAGTTTCTCCGCCAACGCTCAATGGCCTCCACGGCATTGCTGGAACTGCAACAGACGATATCGGCGTCCGAGAGAAGTTCTCGCTCTGCGTCACCCAAGTGGTGTTCATCACAATCGGGAATCGAGCCGACCTTGCAGTTCAAGCGACCTGCGTACACTTCCTCGAAGCGCGGCTCCAAGATCGCCAACTCATATGGTTCGGCCAACAAAACCACCTGCGGATCTGGTCGGCCGGCAAATTGCACCACTTCCCGATCAACCGCCGGGCTTCCGGCGTCGGCAAATTCACCTCCGATGGCAATGAATTTTCTCATACTGCCACTGTATGCCGCCGGGGGATTGGGACAAGATTCGGGAGAGGTTTCGGTCCCGACCGATGCGTCGGGACCATCGAGAAACCGCAAGAAACTCGCTTCGAAATGAATCCTGCCTCGGGGTGAGACAGAAGCCCCTTTCAAGAAAAGCGGGTGAAGGGAATCGAACCCTCGTAGTCGGCTTGGGAAGCCGATGCTCTACCATTGAGCTACACCCGCGGAATTCGCCGGCACCGAAACCACTATCCTATATATCATAGCCACTGGTTGCTTGCATCCAGGCATTGCAAATTAGGGCAAATGTGTGCCTCGCACCGATTGCGTTGCTGGTCCACCAATCGGTAGGCTAAGTGCTTGGCCCCTGGCACCTGGAATGCGGACATGACCGAATCGCCTGCCGAACTTGAGAAACCGGAACCGGCTGCCACTGGATCCGAAAATCCAACAACCCGCCGTCGCTGGGTCCGATGGGCGCTAGGTGCCGTAGCGGTTGTGTTGGTTCTCGTCCTGATCGCACCCTACCTCTTTCGAATTGCGGCCGTGCGGAATCTGGTCATGCGATCGACCATGACCGACTTCAAAGGCAAGGTGAACGTTGGCAGTGCCCCGCTGGGTTGGTTCAGCCCAGTGCGTTTGTACGACATCGAAGTACTTCCACCGGAAGGCCCGCCGGTGATGAACGTCGCTTCGTTCGAGGGCGACGTTCCCTTGTGGCGTCTGCTACTTGGCGGTGGTCAGTTGGGAGAATTCACGCTCGACAAACCGCATCTGCACGTTTTGGTGAATGAATCGGGAGCAAACATCCAGGAGTTGTTCCCTCCACCAGACCCTGACAAAGAAATCGAGCCTCCCACTCCGGAGCAACTCTCTGCAATTCGAGTCGCTGTCAACGTAGCCCTATTCAACGGAGAGGTTTCCTGGCAGGGGCCCAAGTCGACGCCCTGGGACGTTGGCGGGATTCAAATCCAAGTCGGCCTGCAGCGAAGAACCGATATTCCCGACGCCGCACCTGTGTTGGTCGTCGAACCAGGAACCCTCCTACAAAGGGCAACCGTTACCCCGGCAATGTGCGACGATGTACTGAAGTACGCCGCGCCCGCGCTCTCTGGCGCAACGATGGCCCGAGGGGAGTTCTCGATCGAACTTGATCGTTGGCGACTTCCGCTCGATCAGCCCCAGGCCGGTGAGATGGGAGGGCGATTCAACATTCATCGCATCGAAGTCGGTCCTGGGCCGATGCTCGAATCGATTCTGGCCACGGTGCGGCTGTTGATGATGAAAGACCCCGCTACAGCAGACGCTGCCGCTGATGTTCCGCTTAGTTTCGAGCTGGCTCGCGACTCGGTCGTACAATTCGAAATGCAAGATGGCCGCGTTTACCATGAAGGGTTCGAGTTGGGTCTGGGGAACTTCCGCTTGCGAACCCACGGGTCGGTGGGTCTGGATCAAACGATCGACATCGTGGCAGAGATCGAATTACCGGGCGATGCGTTGACGGATCGTCCTTTCCTGCAGGCCTTGGCCAGCAAAACCATTGTGCTGCCGATCGGGGGGACATTCGAAGAACCGCAGATCGATGCGCAAGCACTGGGCCGTTCGAGCCTGGACGCCGTACTCGGTGCGCTCGACGCGCTGGCCGGCGAAGAATCGACCGATGAAGCCAGTGTCTTGGAAATTCTCGAAGCTACCGGGCTATTGGGAGGCGGTCTGTTGGGTGGCCGTGGTGATGCTGACGTCGAGGGTTCCCCGGAGGATGACCCCGTACTTGGCGAGGGACAGATACTCGATCTGTGGCAGCAGTGGCGACAGCAGCGGACAGACAGTGCGGTTCCTGATGATGATGGTGGAACGAATCCCAGCGGCCGCTTGCTCGATCGTCTGAGACTTCGAAGACGCGAGCCTTATAACATCGACGACCCGTCGTTGGAGCCTATCGAGACTCCCCCAGAGCAAGTCGCACCGCCATCGGGCGATGAGGACGCCTCGATCGAAACGGGGCAGGAAAACCTCGATGAAGAAGAACCTGCCCGACGCGGTGTCTTCCGCCGACGCCGGGTGACAGAACCCCAAAGCGGGCTTCGCCACCCTGATGCAGCTTCTCGAACATAGCTGCACTGGCCAGCAAGATATTCGACGCAGCTCAGTAGCGAACCGGAAACCCGCATCGCGCCAAGCCGTAAGGTCCATCTAGAAGGAACGCTTGTTACGGCGTCGTTGGATGCCGTTGATCGCGGTCGGGCGCTTCTTGTTCGAGTGATAATTCCACTTCGAGCGTGTGCGAGATGGCTTCATTGCTCGAGCACGAAATTCCGCGCGAGTTTCTTCGCCATCATCATGGTATTCAATATCGTTCTTGTTGGTACGCATCCTTCGATCCTTTCGGTTGCGACCGCCCGGGCGGCCTGAGGCTGATCCTCGGCGAGCAAGGAGTTGCTGCTCGAATTACTCGCTCGCCAAAGGTTTGATCTGGTCATTCAGATTCACAGTTCCTCACTTTTCCCACCCAACCCAGTAGCTTGGTAGACCATCCGACTGGCCCCACCATCAGTTGAGGCCAGCCCTTCACTCCCTCGGTAATTGTCAGCAATCGTGTTGTGATCCACCTGCAGGGAGTGCCTCTTCCGCCCGGGATCTTGCCACGTTCAACCGCAGACGCTTACCACGCCCACTTCTTCGAACGACGGCGATGGAACCCGTTGGAAGGCCCGTTGCTCGAAGAGCTTCCCGACCGCGAATACTTGGGCCGGCGTCCGCGGCTGCGTTCTGGCGTGCGAGTTCGGCGGTAAGAAACCGTGTTCTCTTCGGCGAAGGAATTGGAATCCATATTGAAATCAAATGTCGTGGCGGTTGCCATTTGCATGTTCCTTTCCAAAAGTTAGTGGCGAGTCATCCTGACAAAATCGGTTGTTGCATCCTGCCTGCCAGATGCATCATCCAAGACGTTTGGGTCGTTGCGCCTTCCGTCTGCGGAACGGCTTGCGTGACGACGAACGGCCTTCATTCCCGTATCCAAAATTGTTGGCCGGACCACCGAGTTCGCTTCCCCCGGTGGGCAAACCCATCTGCTGGGCCAAGCAATGTGCTTCGCCCAAAAGCGTTTTCAGTTCAGAGCCGTCTTCGATACCCGGAACGAACATCCAGACACCAACCTGACGAGCCCAGATCTCTTGTTCTAAATTTCCCTCGTCCCCACAGACCACCAGCAACGTGTTGCCGGAGCGAGCCATGTTCTCAATCAGGTTTTCGAGATGCTCAAGAGGTACTAGTTGCGACCGTTGCAGATCGACCACAGCCAGCTGCAAAAACATGCGGCGAAAGCAATCCTCGGCCGTTGGCACATCGGAGCATGGAACCGTCTTCCACCCACCCTGCGAAGCGGCCAGAGAAAAAGCTTCTCTGCGGTCGGAGTCGCCCGAGACTACCAGACAATGCAGCAAACCAGTCGCAGGCATCACTTCAAACTTGCCCCGTTTGATTTGTGCAGCCGAAGCTGGCTGAGATGCTGAAGCCATAAGTGGTCTCTCGGAGTTGTTGATCATGTCATTACCGTGTTGTTCTTATCGCTCGTCCGGAACTGACGCCGACTGTTTGTCGGCGTCAGTCTCCGGTCGAGACGATGGCCCGTCTATTCAAGCTGCTTGCTTTCTTCGTCGCACCGCGACCAGACCCATGCCTGCCATGGCAGTGAGCAGAAGCACGAACGAAGAAGGTTCCGGTACCGTTGCACCGGGCGGAACGAATCCCAGGCCGGTCTGGCCAGCGATCACTCCAGGGGATACACCGAGGTCGATCAGATCTTCCGGCGAATAGCCTTCTTCAAAGGCCAAGTCGGCAAGGGTGACGAAACCGCGAATCACCGCCTGCGATCCAATCTCGATATCTTGTTGCGATGGAATCAACCCGCCGACGATCGTGCCCAAAGCTTCAAACGTATAGGTGCCGAAGTCGGAATAGCCATAGAGCGTTGCAAAGGCGACATCGACCTCCCAAAGTGGGACGTTCGGGCCGCCAGCTCCGCCGACGGTGCCGATAACGGTAAAGTCAGAGACACCCTTGGGGGCCAAACCAGTACCCGTCAAACTGACTTGTGGGAATGGCAAGAAATCGGGAACGAAGTCCGTCTTGTCGAACTGGATCGCCATTTCGACTTCGCCGCCGAAGATCGGCCCGGCAACACCGGTATCGAATGTAAGAGCGGTTGGCGCCCCAGGGGTGGGCCAACCTGGCCACCATGCGGTTGCTTCACCGCCGGAGCCATCGTCTGTCGAGATCAGCGTGTCAGGGTCAACACCATTCGTGCTATAGGTTAAATCGGTTGCAAAGTTAATCAGGTGTGCGTCGATCACCGGCGTTATAGGCGCCGCCGATGTCGATCCAGTCCATACCAACAACACCAACGCTGCGCAAAAAATGCGATTCATTATTTTTCCTTTGTTCGTTCTATTCAGTGGAGCTACCACGTTCATCCGCGCGTGCTAGATTCGCTTTAGCCCCGTACCAGGCCCCTGCCTCGTGCCAGAAAATCCTTGCTGTTGACCTCCATGAAGCGACATGTCCTGAGACCATGGCATTCGGCCACAGTTGCGGACCCAGTACGTGTCAGTGCGTTCACTACGTCTTCCAACTCGGAAGAACTCGCGACAAACCCACTAGCCGTCGCATCGCAACAACGAGCAAAACGCGCCCACCTCCGGACTCGAACCGAAGCCGAGTTCACAACCTGAGGGCTCACTACTTGAGGGACGGTTCCGCAGTTACCATCACCCAACTCGTGATGCACCCACGCTGCTCGCCGGAACGGCTCACTCCCGATGGGGATCGTCTGTGCGGGGAGGGAAAAGCAATGACCGTGCCGAAGCAGGACCTGGAAAAAAGCCGGCCCGGAAGGCCCGTCTGGGAAAGAACTTACGTATCCATCGCCGTGTGATGCACACGATCACTGCCCTGGAGAATCATTCACCACAATCGTGATGCCTAACTCACACCACCGACATAACTAACTGCCTCACAAAGACTTGCGGCGACTTTCACCACACCGAGGAATCGCCACCACAACGGGGATGGATTCTCGAGGTCCCTAGAACCTGACCAACAACCGTCGGCTCGTGCACCAGGAAAAACAGCCGACTCCTCCCTGCCCGCGGGTCACTATCGCAAAGCCTTTGCCTAACTCGTCTTAGCCTGCTGCGGGCCGCCGGCGGACCGGTCTTTTCCCGCGCGAACAACCAGTCACGACACCACCGTGCCTGCCTTGCGGTGTACCCCAAACACCCCAGTGGCGCGCGATGTGCAATAGACCTTCAGAACATCCGGATGTCCCTGCGCGCATCGAGAAAGCGACGACAGGGTCATGCAATGAACGTTGAGGCGTGCGCCGGCGCTATGCCAATGGCATGGCGAACCGTCTGCACGTCGAGCGCAACGTAATGCGCGTGCGGCTGCGCAGTGGCAGCCGAGCAGAAATCGAGCGTGAAGTCTTAATTCAACACCCCGTAACGAAGAGGGCAGGATGAACGACCATCGTCAGGAAGTTGGGATGAAACCCAGTGGCTTCAGTAACCGGCTGCGGCTAGTTAAGCAGCGAATGAGTTGGCTGACTGTTTGCGCAGTGATCCTCATGTTCGGAGGAGGTAATTCGCTTCAGGGTGCAACCGTTCCTCCTCCGGCCTCGGGCTATGGAGCGACTGGTCCTTACGGCGTGAACGTGGAAACGTTCGCTAGCCCGTTACTGCCGGGCAGTGATGTGTCTGTTTTTCTCCCTGATGGAGCAGTGGGTCCCGTCCCGACGATCCTGTTCGCTCACGGATTCAACGGTGAAGAGACCGATGCATATTTGGGAATCCTCAACAACCTGACATCGCAGGGATACGGCGTTGTTTTCTCGCCGTACACAAACATTGGATCGAACCAATCGCTTCGTTACCTGCAGATGGGAGCGGGCTTCAAGAAGGCGTTTGCGGATTACCCGGCTCAGCTCGATTCATCACGCATCGGGGTTGTGGGCCATTCGCTGGGTGGGGGTGCCGTGCCGGCGTTGACTTATCAAGGCATTGTCGACGAAGGCTGGGGATCGAACGCGGCATTCATGTTTGCGATGGCCCCTTGGTACAGCTACGAAATCAGTCAACAGCAACTAGAAACATTCCCCGATCACGTGAAGATGATCATGCAGATCTACGACGACGACCGCGTCAACGATCATCGCATGGCAATCGATATTTTCGAAAATATCAACATCGCCGACAGTGAAAAAGACTTCATCACGGTCTATAGCGATACCAACGATGGGATGACGCAGAGTGCCGACCACTTCACACCCAACGGTGGAGGACCCAGCGGGTTAACCGACTTCGATGGCCTCGACTTCTACGGCATTCATCGCCAGCTTGATGCTCTGGCCGATTACACGTTCAACGGCAGCCTCGACGGCAAGAACGTGGCGCTGGGGAATGGTTCGGCGGAGCAAATCTTCATGGGTAACTGGCCCGACGGCACGCCGCACACTCCGTTGAGCGTGACGGACAACCCGGTGCCACAATACGCTGAAAGCGAATTCGCGTTCCGCTGGTCAACGCCGATCCTCAAGACCAACCCGCGCTTCGGGTTGGTACCCGAACCATCGACCCTGGTACTTTGCGCGAGTGGGCTGGCGTTGCTGGGATTGGTGCGAATGCGGCGGCGATCCTTTTAGTTTTCGCTGACGGACTGATTCAACGTGGCCCAAGTGAGCCCTGCCTGGTCTGGGTTCGAGGACGGAAGCAGGCAGCTCGCAAGGTATCCCACCACCACACTCGTCGTAATCCCGATGACGGCGTACAGATAGAAATGGATGTGGGAGAATGTCGTCACGAAGAACAGCACGCAGAAACTTGCTGCTGCTCCGATCAAGACCCCCAGCGAGTGGCTGCGCTGCGTGAAGATTCCAAGGATGAAGACACCGACGAGCCCGCTGCTAATCAAGCCCAGCAACTTCTGAAACAAGAAGAACAGCGAACTGATATCGAAGCTCGCCAACAGCAAGGCGACCGCAGTGCCCAATCCACCGACCGTGACCGTAAGGATTCGTGCCAGTCGCAGACAGCGGTGGTCGTCGACCCCTGGGTTCAAGCGTCGGTAAAAGTCGGTCGTCAGCGCGGTGGCCACGCTATGCATGCTGCTATCCAAGCTGGACATCGATGCGGCAAACACACCGGCGATGACCAATCCCGAGAGCCCCACTGGCAACTGAGTGGCCATGAACAGGGGGAAGATATTGTCGTTTTCCATCCCCACCGACAGCAGTTCCGGGTGTTGGTGAAAGAACACGAAGAGGCACGTTCCCAGCCCAAAGAAGACCAAGCTGAACGGAATTGCCAACGCCCCGTTCAACCAGATGCTTCGTGCGGCGGACTGCTCGTCTTTGGTGGTCATGTAGCGCTGCACAACCGCCTGATCGGTGGTGTAGGGGCCAAACTGCAATGCGAACGAGCCAATGAGTATCAACCACGTGGCCGCCTGGGACGTGTCCCACGTCCAGTTGATCATCCACAGCTTTTCGTACTGGTTCGCCGTCTGAAACACGGTTCCCAGCCCACCGCCATCCAGCAGAATGATGACCATCGAGAGACAGATCCCTCCCCACAGCACGATCACCTGCAAGACATCGGTCCAAATCACGGCTTCCATGCCACCCAACACGGTGTACAGCGTGGCCAGCACGCCCATGGTGGCGATGCAGGTGTATTTGTCGATTCCCGTAACCGCGGAAAGAGTCAGTGCAGGAAGGTAAACCACCACCGACATCCGCCCGAGTTGAAAGACCACAAACGACAGACTGCCGAACAGCCGTACTGCCAAGCTGAAGCGACGTTCGAGATATTCGTAGGCCGTCGTGACATTCAACCGACGAAAGAACGGCAAATAGAACGTCACCACCACGGGGGCCATTAAGAAGATGGTGATCTGCCCAGGGTAAACCAGCCAGTTGCTGGCGTAGGCCACCGCGGGGATGGAGACGAAGGTAATTGCACTGAGCTGTGTGGCATAAATACTCAGCCCCGCGGCCCACCAGGGGATGCGTTTACCGGCCAGAAAGTAATCCGAAGTGCCCTTCTCTCGACGCGAAAAATAGATCCCCATCGCGACCAGGGCCACCAGATACGCGATCAATACCGCGTAGTTCACGGCCCCGAACCCCAGCGACTCGTTTTGGACGCGAACTGCTTGAACCAATGCGGTGCGAATCCCAGGTCGGACTTCGCCACTGAGGATGATGATCTGATCGTTCCAGCGAACCGCCGTGGTGGTGACGACTTCTTGTGGCATTTCGCCAACCAGGGTCCAGGTGTCGGTGATCGTGTGGTAGGCTAACACGTGCTTGGGAAATGGAGGTCTCTCCTGCGGTGGCAACTCGATGCCTTCACCGTCTGCACCGCTGAAGACGAGGATGTGCGACTGACCAACTTCCATCGATGCCGCAGCCGCAATGGCTCCGTAGTCGCCCGTTCCGGTCATCTCCTTCCACGTGTTATCCTTCGGGTCGAATCGATAGGCGTCGTTGAAATACTCGAAGCGGTCGAGCGCCGGCTCTCCGGCCGTGTCGAACGCGGGATTCTCACCTCCAAAGAGATAGAAGAACTTCTGGTCACCCCCGGCGGCTTGTACGGCGGCGATGGCCTTGATTCGTGGCTCGCCAGACCAGGTTGGAAGGGACTTCCATCGCAGTTCCTCCCCTTCGCGCGAGAGATCCAGCGCCCAGAACGATTTGGTATCGAGCCGGTCGGCTCCCTCACTGCGATGCGAAGCGGCAATGTAGACTGTCGATCCGATCATCCCACCGGCCAGATAGCTGCTGGGCGTGGGCAGTGACGGCAACTCGTCGAGATCCATCTGTTGCCGTTCGGCATCCCAGCGAAGCCGCAGCACGTCGGCCACCGGTTCACCATCTTCTTCGCCGCCGATCAAAAAAAGACCATTTTCCGTAGAGATCGAAACGCCATATGCCAGGCGTTTTGGTAGACGAAAGGGGTTTGCGAGTTGCGACGTGGAGAGCCACGATTCGTTGCTTTGGTCATAAACATAGACCTCGCCGTGCCACACTTTTTCCCCGGGCGGATCGTCCCACGGGAATCCATCGGGAAAATTCGCCCCACCGGCGACGATGAGTACGCCATGGTCGTTTCCCGCGTAAGGACCACCCAGCCCCAGGTCATTGGGTAACTCGGGGAACAGGCTCCAAGAGAGTTGCTCGCGCTCCCCGGCCAACGCTTGCGAATGCTGCATGATCGCTGCCATGCCCACGAGAAGACAGACGAGTAGTTTTCGATGGACACGACGTAGCGTCATGAGCGACTCACTAAGTGCTTGGAGGATCAGCCGACCGCGCAAGTCGACACGGCGAGAAGCCGCTACTTTACCAAGCAACCACAAGGATGCGAGTCTTTACAGATGCGAATCCACACAAAGCGCGAATCACTAGGGAAGGAGACTTGGAATGATGATGGCCAGTTGTCGGGCAACCAGGGCATGACCTTCATCGCCTGGATGAACCTCGTCGACCAGCAAGTCGTCAATCGATTGATCATCGACCGCATCGTACGCGGCGTAGGCCGCCCATACGTCGACCAGCGGAATCTTCAGTTTGCTGGCCAACATTCGCACCGCATCGACGTAGCTCTCGGTCCGCTGCACCCGCCACGTCTCCATGGTGTTTCGGGGGCGATTGGGCGTCATCAGAATCACCTTCGCCCCGTCTTCGTGTAGCGTGTCGATCATCGAGTTCAGATTCTCGCGGTACGCCTCCAGCGAGATTCGCGATGCGGCTTCTTCACCGCCCGTATCGACCCAGGAATCGTTCCAACCGAACTGAATGATCACGATTTGCGGGCGATGGTCGCGAACCGCCGTTTGAAACCGGTCCAACGCGTGCTTCTGCTTGTGCAGGGCATTGTCTTCGAGATGGCCCGTGTGGCTTCCGCCGACACCGGAGTTGATCACCACGGACGATATACCGCACACCTCGAGCAACTTCGGCAAACGATCGGCGTAGACCTGCTTCACCGTCGATCGAAGCGCGGTGGTCGAATCGCCGAACGCCACGATCGTGACGGATTTTTCGGTCGTGTCTTCAGCCGCGACGTGCTGCCCCCAAAACACCGCCGCGATCAGCACGGCAAGGGACGTGCTAATCGCGCGGCGAATGAGAAGCAAATGAGACATCAACACTTGGGGTTCATGCACAGCGGGACTCTACTGTTCGCGCCACTTATTCATGAAGGCGTCAATGACGTCGAGTTGCTGCTTGCGAACCTCCGTGCCAATCTCCACGTCCTGGCTACCGACAACCAACCAACTGTCGCTGTCGGCATCGTAGGCCGGCCACTCGGGCAGCCCTTCGGCATTGGGGTTACCCGTGGCTGCAAACTGCACCCAGTAATCCATCATGGCGTTGGAGATGTCCACATCCGCATCGCTCACCTTGGGCGCCAGGTGCATCTGGCCGAACACATACGGAATCTCCGCGCCGTGATGCGAGCCCAACATCATGCCAGAGGTCCCCGGCGGGATCTTCGTGAAGTGATACGCGTAGGCCGGCGAAGGAACATTCCCCATATTTCTGGCCACGAACCTGGCGGGTGCCACGAAAATCAAATCGCCGAACAGGGCGTTTACCGCCTTGCGAATCTCTTTCCGTTCAGCCACCGGGTAGGCCGCGGTGAAGGCCTCGGCGTGTTCGCCAAATTGGGACACCACCTCCTCGCTCAGTGCATCGACCGTGGTTGGCAGCTTGGCCATCATCGTGAACATCGTGGCCTCGTCGCCGTTGCAGCCTACGATCAATGGCACGTCATTCTGATTACCCTCTTCGAAGATCGTCATCGGGTCGTCGGGAATGACCCAACCATCGACAATGGGGGCCATCCGTAGAGCTACCGAACGGAAATCGACTTTGGTCGGCCGTTCGTTATTGGCGGTCATTTCCAGCAACGTGTCGACGTCTTGCGAACGCAACGCCGCGGCAGCACCATCGCCGTCTTCAATGCCCAGGCTTTCGGCCATTTCGGCGCCAGCCTCTTCAGCCGAGGGATAGCCGAACTTCGACTCATTGAGATGCGACCAATTCAAGACAGGTCCGCTCTCGCTAATGGCCCGATGAAACAAGCCCTTGGCCAACGGTGAGCACATCAGGGCGAACACACTACCACCACCGGCAGATTCGCCGAAGATCGTCACACGATTCGGGTCGCCTCCGAAAACAGCAATGTTCTCCTTCACCCACTTCAAGGCCTCGATTTGATCCAACACTCCGTAGTTGCCCGAGGTGCCGTTGGACGATTCGCGACTGAGCGCCGGGTGGGCCAGATAGCCCATCGCTCCGAGCCGATAGTTGATGGTGACCACCACGACACCCTTGCGTGCCAGGTTGGCGCCGTTGTACAGACCTTGCGAGCCGGCACCCATTTCGTAGCCGCCGCCGTGAATCCAAACCATCACGGGAAGTGGCTCGTCGGCAGTATTCGACGGCGCCCACACGTTCAGGTACAGACAGTCTTCGCTGGTATCCGCATCGAGGGCCATCCCGGGGAACGAACCGGTTAACGGACTGGGCTTTTGTGCCGAGGCATTCCCGAATTCGAAACAATTCAAGGTGCCTTCCCACGCTTTGACCGGTTGCGGTGGTTTCCAGCGAAGTTCGCCAACCGGTGGCGCGGCGAAGGGGATGCCACGAAACACAAACAGATCGCCATCTTCCCCTTCGATCAATCCGCGAATCAGTCCCGAACTGATATCGATGGGTTTGGTTTCCCTGGCCGTCGTGGTCGCTTCTTCCGTAGCAGGAGGTGCCGCCAAGGTGACCCCGGGCAACAAGCACACCGCCACCATCAACATCCAATTCATCGTGCGATACATGGTTCCTTCTCTCTCTTACGAGCCACGGCTCCCCCAGCCGAACGTGAATACCTCGCCACCAACCACCGGCGAAAGAACCATCGTAACCGACCGACGATCGAGGGGCCATTCAAGACGAAAACTCGACGGAACTTATCCTGCAAGCACCTGAGTTCATGCTCGGCCAGCACCGGCTACCCCCGCGACATCGACTCCGCAGCGAGCCAGGCGGTGCTGAAGGCGGCTTGGAAGTTGTAGCCGCCGATGAAGCCGTCGAAATCGAGAATTTCGCCTGCCAGGTAGAGGTTCGGGACCAGCTTGCTCTGCATGGTCCGCGAATCGACTTCGTTCAGGGCAACGCCCCCGGCGGTGACTTCGGCCTTTTTGAAGCCACGACTTCCGCTGACGCGGATTGTGAGCGCTTTCGCCGCCTCGACCAGGGCGGGGCGTTCCTTCTTCGAGAGTTCCGCCAGGCGGCGCGTCATCGGAACCCCGGCCTGGGCGAAGATTGCTTCGGCCACGCGACGGGGGAAATCCCCCTCAAAGACACTCACCGCTTTGAGGCGACCGTCGCTGGCGATCGCCGCGCGAAGTCGTTCCTCCAAAGCGGTCGCGGGCACGTCCGGGAGACAATCAACGTGCAATCGCAAGCGACGAGGATCGGCCACGCCGGTTACGGCGCGACTCACGTCGAGCGCCGCCGGACCGGAGAGGCCGAAGTGCGTGAATAGCAACGCGGTGCGGCGTTCGATTAACACCCCCGGCGGTAATCCACGACGGCGAGCCACGCCCGGGCTTTCTGTTGCGGCGAGTTCGGGATCGATCACCCGCACGAACACGTCGGGCAAAGCGATTCCCGTCAACTCGCGAACCCACACTTCATCGGAAATGAGCGGCACCAGGGCCGGACGCGGCGTGCGAATCGTATGGCCCATGGCCGCCAGCCACGCATAGCCGTCGCCGGTGGTCCCACACCCGGGATAGCTCTTACCACCGACGGTTACCAACAGCTTGGTACAGGTGAGGGTTCGCCGGGGTGTAACGACCTGAAACCCCTGGTCGATGCGTTGCGCGTCGAGGGCCGGCTCGTCCAAGGCGAGTTTAGCCCCGCTGCGATTCAAACGTCGCATGAGGGCAGAAACGACGTCCAATGCTCGTTCGCTTCGAGGGAACACCTTGCCGGTACCCGCTTCGACGTGGGTTGGAAGCCCCTCAGCTTCAAAGAAGGCCACCAGTTCTCGCGGCCCCAGCGCAGCCAACGGTGAGTGGAGAAACTTTCCCGCGGAACCAAACGCCGCGATGATACCCCGCTCGTCGCAATCGTGCGTCAGGTTACAGCGCGTACCGCCGGAGATGAGAATCTTCACGCCCGGCTTGCGTTTCTTCTCCAACAGCAGCGTCCGCTGCCCCAGTTCCCCCAACCGCGTAGCCGCCATCAACCCCGCCGCACCCGCGCCGAGCACGATGACCTCGTAGTGTTCATCAGGTGGTTCGCCGGCAGGGGTCATGGGGACAATCAATAGAGCATGACCTTACGTGGAAGTGGACCGTGCATCGTAGCGGCGAACGGGAGCTTTACAAAGAGTCGCAATCGCGAGGTTAGGGCCATGTATCAAAAATTGAACTTCCACCAGACATACAATCGTTTTTCGGTGTGGTCATACATGGCAAGGCAATGATCGCCGTCCGGACCACGTACCTGTGCGGGGAAATTTGGTGTGGAGAAGTAGCGGCACTGATCGCGATGAGTGGGCTGCCAGAAAAAAGGGAATACCCGCCAGAATCTGCCGGGCACATTGTCCACAGTGATTTCTGCAAGCCCATAGCTATCAATCGCCCGCTCCCATTGCTCGGGGGTAAGCGTTAATCGCCATACGTGCTCGGAGTCGATAAAACGAGCAATACATGAAATCTTGGCATCAGCCGGATTAGCCTTGAGTGTCTCGACCATTCCAGTGAATTGAGGAGGGTAGTTTGACGCAGAATAAACCGGCCCGATACCAAACTGCCAGCGTACCAGCATGACGAAGCAAAGCACGATGAGCGAAAAAACGGAGAGTCCGATTCCACTTCTAGAGATCCAGGCCTTGTTGGCCATTCGCCCGCGAACAAAGAGTACAACGCCAACGAAAAGCATGACCATCGCCGCTCCGGACAAACCGAGTGTTCGGTATCCACCGAAGAGTAATGCCAAACCTCCAACGGCAAACAACAAATCCCGAGTAGAGAATCGCATGGCTTCACCCTGCTTAAACGTCTAACTGTCGACCGAAAAGTCAAATCCCGCCAAGATGCTTGCTTCTCACCCAAGCAACTCGATTGAAAACGGCGATTGGAAGTCGAGTGTGAGAGGCTGGTCGCAGCCGACTACGCGATTTACTTGGTGTCTTGACCCTGCGCAGTAGGCTCAAGGGGTGGGTACACGACCCAGTTGTCTCCGAATTGCTCGATGAAGCACAGAGAATAGCAGCGCGTGAAGACGGACAGCGGCAAGAGAATAACGGCTCCGACATAGGGAATCAGTATCAGACAGCAAGTGCCGCACAACGCCACGAGCGTTAATGCCGTCACGGACATGAGAATGACGATCTTGAAGAGAAAGTACAAAACGAACGTGCCGAGATTTCCGGAGAGCATCTCTCGGAACCAAACCCGCCACGCTTCGAGCACGCCTATCCTCCGCATGTACATGATGGGTACGACAAAGTCGCCCAGCATCATGACAGTCGCCCCCAAGATGATGCAATATGGAACTAGTGTGCATATCGCGAACACCATGGCCATGATAGCGCGGGTTTCGAATCGGTTCTCCATGATGTCTGGCAAGGCCAATACCACGAAGAAGCCAACGAACACCAGAAACGTAATCAGGGCCACGAACCCAAGCCACATTCGAAACCACATTAACGAGTTGCCTTCTCTGCGAAACTCTCGCCACGGTTCGACCACTGCGCCCCGATTTCGGACAACGCCATCGAGGAACATGAAATAGCCGCGGCTGCTTAGCCAGATAACTAGCAAGAGGATGAGAATGATCACTGAGATTGCGATCGCTGCGATCAGAGGATCACGGGCAGTTCATCGCGGACCCATGGAATGAACGGTTCCGGATTTGCATCGACCATCTCTGTATTGCTGGAGCCTCCGCCGCCCCCACCTCCTCCGCCACCGCCACCGCTGCCAAGTCCCATGACGAAAGCGCAGAAGCCAAGCCTCAACCACTTTCCAATGTCGAAAGGGCGAAACAGAATCTGCTTGGTTCGCTCGATCGCCAGCGAGACAGGATCAATGACGGATAGCCCCATATCGAATCCCTGGAGGTTCGAATTAACTGAATGTCAGCGGCAACCACTTAGGAAGCCACGAAACTTTCTCTACGACAAGGGGGCATGGTATGCTTGTCGGCTGCGGAAATCAATTTGCGAGTTGCGCACATGCAGTGTGCCCCCTGAAGTGAATCGATTGCCACTTTGGAATTTTTTTCTACATCCCTCGCGCTAACGCTATTTCCAAAACCATCCATGAAAATCACCACCGCGAGTCGATGTGCGTACAAATGTGTTGTGTTTGTGCTATGTGCTCACAGTGCCCTGGCTGACGATCTCCAGCCCACTTGGCATCCGCTGTTCAACGGCACCGATCTTTCGGGCTGGCAGGTGGTCGGCGAACCTGTTGACTGTTGGGCGGTGACCGACGGGGTTCTGCATCCCACGAAGAAAGGTGGCTGGCTGTCGACCGTCGATGAGTACGACGACTTCGAGTTGGAACTGGAGTTCATGCTGGCGCCCGGCAGCAACAGTGGTGTGTTCCTGAGGGCTCCGCACGAGGGTCGCACGTCGCGAACGGGGATGGAGATTCAGTTGATCGACGAGGGGGCCGAAATGTATGCCGACTTGAAGGGGTGGCAACGCACGGGGGCCTTGTATCACGTGCAGGAACCAACCGTGGATGCGTTCACGGCGGCCGGAGCATGGCAAACCATCCGCATGCGGGCGGAAGGTCGACAGTTGACCATCTGGTTGAACGGCACGAAGATCGTCGAGGCCGACCTGGACGCCTATCCCGATCGAGACCATGAACACCCCGGGTTGAAGCGCAGCACGGGATACATCGGTTTACAAAACTACGGCGGTCGCGATATACAGTTTCAGAATGTGCGTCTCCGCGAGTTGAAGTAAGCGTTGGGAGCGCCGTCTTATTTTTAATTGCATCGTTCACACGGAAGGTCGAACCACGATGTCGACGTCGCCGAAGCCGCAAACATTCTCCCAAGTCCTAATGACGCTGCAGCTCATCGTTTTCTCGATGGCCGCCGGGATGATCTTCTTTGGCGTGGTTGCCACCGTGGTCTCAACGACCGGCGACGAACAACCCGATCCGGCTGCCGCGCACCCGTTTTTGTCGTACGGTGCCTACATACTATTGGCCGCAGCCATCGGAGCAGCCTTGGTTGTCCCGCGGTTGGTCGTCAGCAGCCAAGTACGACAGCTAGCCAGTTCGAGAGAATCCAAATCGCCAGAGACGCTGAAAGATCGCTTGGTCAGCCTGTATCAGACCAAGACGATCATCGGAGTCGCGTTCCTGGAAGGGGCAGGATTCTTTGCCTTGATCAGTTACATGCTGGAGGAAACCTTCATCCCCGTGCCGGCCGCGGTTCTGGCATTAATAGGCATTCTGTTGCATTTCCCCACGTCCTCGGGAATCGAATCGTGGATCGAGCGGCGGACGAGAGAGATTGAAGAGTACGGTATGCTGAACCCATAGCATCGAATTCTCCCCGTCGAAGCTGCCTATCCATCGGGATTGCACCGACTTGGCCCGCCAGTCAGAATAGACCGTTCGGGGGGTACTTCTCTGGGCAGCTTTCCCGAACTATCAGCCGGCAGGACACATCGTGGCCAGGTGAACCTGTGGGCTATTTGGAGCGATACGAACGACGATGCCTCCGCGCCGTTTGGGTCCGTTTGAGTTGAGCGACCGCCTCGGTGCCGGCGGCATGGGAGAGGTCTATCGTGCCCGGCACGTGGATACGGGCAAGGAGGTTGCCCTGAAGGTCGTTCGGGCCGATCTCATGGACAATCCCCGCGTGGCCAAGCGATTCGCTCGCGAGGTGCGGATTCTCAAGAAGCTGCGCCACAAGCACATCGTTCGCTGTTACGGCGGCGCCGTACAAGACGACACGATGTACTGCGCCATGCAACTCGTCGAAGGCGGCTCGCTGGCCCAACTTCTCAAGCAGCGCGGGCGACTTTCTTGGGAACGCTCGGTGAAGTTCGGCATTCAGATCTGCGAGGCCCTGGAGTGTGCCCATCAACATTCGGTGATTCATCGGGACATCAAGCCTTCGAATCTACTCATCAGCAAACGCAGCGGACGACTGAAGCTGAGCGACTTTGGACTCGCCCGATACACCGATGCCACGGCGTTGACGGTGGCGGGTCGGGCGGTGGGTACCTGTAGCTATACGGCGCCGGAGTTGATTCGCGGTCGCCCGGACGTTTCGCACCGCAGCGATTTGTATTCCTTCGGCTGTGTACTATTCGAGATGATCACCGGGAGACGGCCCTTCGAAGCCCGGACGCACGCCGAGGTGTTCTACCAACACTTAGAGCAGACCCCCCCCGCGGTCCGCACGCTGGCCATGGATTGCCCCATCTGGCTCGAGGCCCTCGTCGCGCAATTGCTTGCGAAAGACCCGTCAGAGCGCCCCCTGGATGCGGGTGTGGTGCGGCACGCTTTGATCGAGGTGCAAGAAAAGGTGGCTTCGCAGAGCAGCGTGCTGGAACACTCGATGAGCGGCATGCCGTCGATCATTCAAACCAGCGGCGACCGCAACGAAGCCGTCGCTGCGATGGGTCGCCCCAAGAAGAAGCGCAAGAATAAAAAAGAGGTTCCGTTGCTCGAACGGACCTGGTTCCTGGCCGCGTGCCTGCTGTTGTTGGCCGCCGTCGTGACTTGGGCCATATGGCCACTGGGCGAAGCCGAGCTCTACCGCCGGGCGGCCGAAATGATGGAGAGCGACGACCCCATTGTTTGGAAAGATGCACAGAAGCGATACCTGGAACCATACCTAGAGCGTTTTCCCGAGGGTGAACACATCGCCGAAGTAAACGGTTACATCGATCGCATCGTGATGCGTTCGACCGAACGCCGCTTTCAAGCCAACCGTCGATTCGGTCGCCAACCCGAAAGCGAGGCAGAGCGGTTATACGCCCAGGCCTGGGACTACGAACAGTTCGGCGATCGCGTTACGGCCCTGGAAGCATACGAGAGCATGATTGTGTTGTTGCGCAGCGATGAAGAGAACGCCGTAGAGAACCGCCCCTTCATTCACCTCGCCCAACGGCAGGCGGCCGCGCTTCGTGACTCGGGCCTGGGAGGCACCGACCGCCGCGCGTTGCTCGACGCCGTGCTGGCCGAAGGCGATGATCTTTACCGCGGCGGATTTGAAGTCGAGGCAAAAGACAAATGGAGAAGCATCGTCCGGCTTTACAACGGAAACCGAGAGTTACGGGTCTACGTTGAAAAAGCGAACGCGCGGCTAGACGACCCCGAGCAAGCCTTGGCCGCCCCCGAGGCTACGGAAACACCAGCCGCCACGACCGACGATGCGTCATCTCGCTCTGCGAGTGCGATTCCAACCGATCCGTCTGCCGAACGATAGCGGCGATGCCTCGCGTTTCTTGATAGCACCGCTTTGAATGCCTTCTTGGTAGAACCGAGCAGAATAGTGTGTGCCAGAGGGTTCTGAGACTCGGGCTCTCCAGAATCTGGGCAGGATACGAAACGTGACCACTTCACGTCAGGTTTCTGCAAGCGGTGTCCGGGCAGTTCCGATCTGAGTTAAGGTTCGATGCGCACCGAGAAAACCACCGATTGTATCGGAGCAAGATGAGTACGCACGGAATTGCGAAGACGCACGCCACCGATCCTGGTTCGACTCCGCTAGCAGTTGGGGGTGTGCGATCGCCCGACAGGTGCCCATGCTTCGGGGTCTTGTTGCTGACCATAGTTTTGGGGACAAGTTGCGCCAGCTGGGCCGTAGCGGCGGAAGTATTCGTGCCGCCGGCCGATACATCGAGCCCTCGCGCGACGCTAAACAGCTTCATCGATTCCTGCAACGAGATGTTCAGTTTGATCCAGGAAGAACGCTATCTGGATCGCAATTCGAGCGAACATCGGCCACTGGCCAAACGGATTCTCGACTGCCTGGATACCCGAGAGCTGCCGGAATTCGAGCGCTATGAAATCGCCGGAGAAGCGGCCGTTTGCCTTAAGGAGATTCTGGACCGGATAGAGCTACCCCCGGAAAACGAAATCCCTGATGTAGACATGATTGAAGCTGCGGGAGGCATCGAGAAGTTCGCTCGTTGGACGATCCCCGGAACAAGAATCACCATCGCCCGTGTTGAAGAGGGTCCCCAGCGACACGAGTACCTGTTCTCTCCGGGGACCGTGGGCAGGGCTGTTGAATACTATGAAGACCTGGAGTCGCTACCCTACCTCACGACCGATCGGGTAACTTCGCCCGGGCTATACACCTGGTTCATGACCGCACCGGGGAATCCTACGATTGGGCGAATTGTCGACCGGCTCCCCGATTGGTTTCGCGAGCGTTCCCTTGGGCTGGCCCACTGGAAATGGGTCGGGCTTGTCATCGCTATCGTTATTGCCGGCGGGCTGATTGGCCTCGCTTACTGGTTGCACACCCACTACGCCGGCCGCTATCGCCATACTTCTCCCGGACGCTATTTCTTAACCATCGTCTTTCCGATCGCCGCCATGCTGATTCCGATTGGCTTCAAAACGGTTGCGACGGATTATCTGACCGTGCGGGGAGACCAACTCTATGTCATTAGTTTCATTGCGAACCTGGTAGCGCTACTTGCATCCATCGTCGTGGTATTCGGCACCGGCAATCGAATCGCAGCCTTGATCATCGCTTCCCCTCAAATCAATCCGCAAGGGCTAGATGCCCAATTCATACGAATCTTGTCAAGGATATTGAGCATCCTGGCATCTTCGATCATCTTCCTCGAAGGAGGACGCTACCTGGGGATTCCCATTTCAACCCTTCTGGCCAGCGCGGGAATTGGTGGTTTGGCAGTCGCGCTCGCCGCTCAAGACACACTGAAGAACTTGTTCGGTACGATCATGTTGCTGACAGACAAGCCGTTTCGCGTTGGCGAACGAATCCTGTTCAAGAATTACGATGGCGTGGTGGAGGACATCGGGTTGCGGTCGACCAAGGTACGACTGCTGACAGGGCATCAGGTGATTCTCCCCAACGACGAGCTAGCCAGAACGGATATCGAAAACGTAGGACGTCGCCAGCATATTCGCCGCACGGCGGTGTTGGAGATTCCCGCGGCAACTTCCGTGGACAAGATCAAGCGGGCTTTGGAGATCGTGCGTGCCGCATTGGAGAACCATGAAGGCATGCATGGCGACTTTCCTCCTCACGTTTACCTGCGCGATTTGAAGGAATCGTCCGTGGGGATCTTTTTCATCTACTGGTACCACCCGCCCAACTACTGGGATTTTCTGGCGTTCAGCGAGCGCGTGAATCTCGAAATCCTGGAACACTTGGAGTCCGAGCAAATCCCCTTTGCCTTGCCCGCGATTTCTGTGCAGATGTCGGACGGCAGTGGTCAAGCGGCCTAAAACGACCGATCGCTCAATAACAACAGCCTGGGTCATCGTATGCCGTAGCGAAGCGATCGGATCCCTGCCACCATGGCCGTTTGCCTATTGGGCTTGTGCCGTCAAAAATAGACGGCTTGCCGATCCAGCCGCGTAACTGGAGGCCTACGTTCATCAATAAGAACGGGATATTTCGGTGGAACCTGAAACGCAGGGGCATGGAATTCGGTTTTTGGTCGCCACTGCATGCTTCGTCATCATTGTGGCCGGAATGAGAGCGGCGGCCACGTTGTTAGTGCCCTTCATGATGGCCCTATTTCTGAGCATTCTCAGTGCTCCACTTCTCACTTGGCTGCGTACCAGAAACATTCCCAACTGGCTGGCCGTGCCACTGACGATCATGGTGATTCTGTTCACCCTGTTCGCTGTTGGCAGCCTGGTTGGTGGTTCGCTGAACCAGTTTTCTGCCACAATCCCGGCCTACCAAGAACGGCTCGATCAACTCACCGCAGGTGCCCGTGATCAGCTTGTTGCGTGGGGCGATGAGTGGGACATCGACACGGCCGAATGGATGCATGAGATACGATTCAGCCCTGGCCTGTTGATGGGCTACATCGGCACGGTGCTGTCCAGCGCAACGGTGCTGCTATCCAATCTCACGCTCGTCCTGCTAACGGTTGCGTTCGTTCTGATGGAAGCCTCCGGGTTTCCCGACAAGTTGCGTCAAGCATTCGGACACGATCTGGAAGGCATACAACAAGTGGCGTCCATCACGCACGAGGTACAATCGTATTTTGGGCTCAAGACAATCATCAGTCTGGCCACCGGTTTCGTGGCCGGAACCTTCCTGGCGACGCTAGGGATCGACTTCTTCATCTTGTGGGGATTTCTGACATTCCTGCTGAATTACATCCCTAACATCGGTTCGATCATGGCCGCGATTCCACCGGTGTTGTTGGCCATGGTGCAGTTCGGGTTTGGCACGGCGGCCGTCGTGGTCGTTGGCTACCTGGCCATCAACATGGTCATTGGTAACTTGATCGAGCCACGCCTGATGGGAAGACGCCTGGGCCTCTCAACCTTAGTTGTGTTCCTATCGTTGTGCTTCTGGGGTTGGGTATGGGGCCCCGTCGGCATGTTCCTATCAGTGCCACTCACCATGTTCGCGAAGATACTCCTGGAGAACAGCGGCGATCTCAAATGGCTGGCCGTCCTTCTCTCCGGCGATACAGATAGTTGATTCCACGGGCTGGCCACTGCCCAATTCAACGAGTAGCGAACGTGTCTTTTCATTGAGGACGTTTTGCGCCCATCAGTCAGCCACTCTTTCACGCGAGGACCTTGATGTCCTCAACCGAACACTATCGGGTGAGGCTTCCCCTGTGGCGGTCTCTGCAAGCGCAGGAGTGTCCAGGAAGACCAGTTGCGAGACCATCCGTTCCGCCATCGGTGAGTACGACACAGGCAAGTAGCAACTACTTCTCCTGGTTGGACTGGACACCCAATCTGTGGAAAAGCTGCGGCATTGTAACGACATCCAAATCGGCGCAAACACCCCAGTCGTTCTGTCTGCGACGTTGGCCGACAGGTTTCGCGGAAGTCCATGGCCCACCATGTAGATCGCTTGCCTAGGTGGTCCACTGCCACCTGCTTGATCGCAGATTAATCCCTGATAGCGATCGAAGACGGGTGCTTCGTAGGGTTTGCCGAGCTGAAGCTACACACCGGCGATCGGTTTGGTTAAACCTACATGATCGCGGTCGACCCTGATTTCCACCGCCGCGGCATCGCAACGGCCCTCGACCAGCACGCTTTCGCAGAGTTCAAGAAGGCCGGTATGTCCTTCGCCATGGTGGAGACATGTGTCGACCTCGGCCATGAGCCGGCCCGTCGCACCTACGAATCGACCGGCTTCTGTCTTCCCGGTTGCCCGGTAATTCAAGAAGATCTAACCGGGCTGCCCTGAGCACCGGTGCAAGATAGGCGCCTGGCAGGCCCCCCCAAACAGAACGCTCGTTCCAACCCGTACAGGTTGTCGGTATTATGGCAAGTGTCTGGATCGCTGTGGGGGCGTCGCAGAGTCCGTAACCCACCGTAAAACCAGAGGGCAAGGCACTTTCCAGCCTCCGGGATGAAGTCGACCAAAAATTTGCTCGACTTCTGCTTCTGGCTCCACTAACCTTACCTTAGCTCTCGTCTTAGCAGCCGCGCTCCTCATGTTCCCCCTTTTCTCTAAGGAGGGTTGCGATGCAAGGTCACGAAGTTGCTCGTGATGTGATGGTCACTGATTTGGTCACGCTCGACCAGCAGATGGACCTCTTTGATGCGATTGATTTACTGTTGCGAAACGAAATCTCCGGTGCGCCGGTCGTCGATGAGGATCATCGGTTGATCGGAATCTTTAGCGAGAAGGACTGCCTACGCGTCTTGGTGAACGCGGCCTACGAGCAGTTACCAACGACGCGGATCTACGCGTTCCTGGAAACCGACTGCAAAACCGTTGAAGAAGACACCGACCTTCTGACGATCGCGCAACTTTTCCTTCAGAATCCGTTTCGGCGTTTGCCGGTTGTGCGAGACGGCAAGTTGGTCGGGCAGATTAGCCGTCGTGATATCTTGAGGGCGGTCAACTCGGTGGAAGGGAAAGAAGGTCACACACACCACGCGAGACTGCTTTACTTGAGTTCGCTGGTTCCACCAGAGGATGCACCGATCGCTTGACGATCGGCGCCCGACGGCTCATTTCGGCAGGTAGGTGAGGGATTGCTGCAGGCCTGGCATAGGGTCTCTCCGCGCTCGTTTTTTAAGCCAGCCAGTCCGCCGCAACTTCCCTGGATCCTCTTTCTACCGAACATAACGCCAACGGACATCGCGGATAAGGCAATCAAGAACAGGATGACCGACGCAACAAAGATGCCGCCAAACCCCTCGGTCGGCTCTGTAGTGGCGAGATCCCCAATAGGCGCATCTAAGTGGCTCGTCTGGTCATACTCGAAACCACTCTCACCTCTGGAAATGAGCAACGAAGCAACGTCATGTTGCTCAGCCCAAGCGATACCTTCGTTGGGTCCCATCACGACGAGCGCCGTCGCCAGTGCATCCGCAGTAGCGCAGTTGTCTGATACGACACTCGCGGATGCCAATTCGTGTTCGGCGGGCCTTCCGGTCCGTGGGTCGATCGTGTGGGAGTATCGCTTTCCGGCGTGTTCGTGATAATTTCGATAATCGCCTGAGGATGCAAGGGCCTGGTCATCCAAGCCTAACACGGTCTCCACACGGCGCGTGGCAACCTCGGGCGACTCGATTCCTATCCGCCATCGGTTGCCGTCGGGCCGTAGCCCGGCGACCCGAACTTCGCCACCTATTTCGACCATGAAATCAGTGACCTGCTGACCGAGCAGCAATTCAGCGATCTGGTCGACGGCGTACCCCTTGGCGATCGCTGACAAATCGATTTCCAATCCGTCGATAGATTTGCGCAGCGCCGGGGGGTCTTGCTGGATCTCAAGCTTTTCGTAGCCGACGGCTTGCAGGACCGCACGAATCACTTTTTCGTCGGGGGGAGAGAATGTCTCTGGTTCGGCGTGCGAGCCGAAGTTCCACAATCGCACAAGTGGTCCGACCGTGATATCAAAGGCTCCCTGAGTCTGACGTGAGATGCTCTGAGCGAGTTCTATAACCTTCAGAGTTTCTGCGGATATCGAAAACCACTGATCGGCTGCTGCCCGATTGAATCTCGAAACCTCCGAGTCACTGATATAGGTTGACATCAGCGCGTTGATTTCAGCCAGTCGTTCATCAACTTGCGATTGAATCGCGGAGGGATCGCGCACATCCAGGAGCTTGATGTGATAAGAGGTGCCCATTGTGGGGCCGCTAATCTCGGTAAGCTGCTCGTCTGCGCAGCATGCCCGGGTTGCAACAAGGACCACTAAGAAGATGGCAAGTCGAGCGAATTGAATCTGCAATCGATTACCCTCCCATGATCTTGGCCAGCGACAAACGCGAATACCCGGTCCGCGATTCACGTGTGGCTGTTCGCGAACCGCAGGAGTTCCGGAATCGTGGCCAACCACATCAACCCGAACCGGTTGACTTTTTGGAGGCTTATTAGCCGCCAAAGTCGTCGAACGCGATGTTATCGGGCTCCACGCCCAAATCATCCAGCATTTTAAACACCGCCGAGTTCATCATTGGCGGACCGCAGATGTAGTACTCAATATCTTCGGGTGCGGGATGATCCTTCAAGTAGTTGTCCAGCAGCACCTGATGGATGAAGCCTGTATAGCCGGTCCAGTTGTCTTCCGGCAAAGGATCGGACAGCGCAATGTTGAACTTGAAGTTCGGAAATTCCTTCTCAATCTCACGGAACTCGTCAATGTAGAACAACTCCCGCAGGCTTCGTCCACCATACCAATACGAGACTTTTCGGTCGGTCTTTCGGTTTTTGAACAGTTCGAACGTATGACTGCGTAGCGGTGCCATTCCCGCACCACCACCAATATAGACCATCTCGGCATCAGTATCTTTGATGAAGAATTCGCCGTAGGGACCAGAGATGGTAACTTCGTCGCCGGGCTTGCAGTTGAAGATATAGGACGAGACCTTACCCGGCGGAACGTCTTCCGGGGCTCGCGGAGGGGGCGAGGCTATTCGGACGTTCAGCATGATAATGCCTTCTTCGCCCGGGTAGTTCGCCATCGAATAAGCTCGCACCACGGGTTCGGTGACAAGCGACCTGTACCGCCAGACTTCGAACTTGTCCCAATCCTCGTGATACTCCTCTTCAATATCGAAATCTTTGTATTCAAGTTCGTGCGGTGGCACTTCAATCTGGATGTAACCGCCGGGCTTGAAGTTCACCTGCTCTCCGGGGGGCAATTCCAGCACGAACTCCTTGATGAATGTGGCGACATTGTGATTGGACCGAACCTTGCATTTCCATTGCTTGGTTTCGAGCGCCTCTTCCGGCACCTCGACCTTCATGTCCTGCTTGACGGCTACCTGACAGGAAAGTCGATAACCGTCGCGAGCTTCGCGCTTGTTGATATGCGAGCGCTCGGTGGGCAGGATGTCTCCGCCGCCATCGAGAACCTTCACGATACATTGTGCACAGGTGCCACCACCGCCGCATGCCGAGGAGACGAAGATCCCTTGGTCCGAAAGCGCGCCCAGCAGTTTTCCTCCGGTGGGGACTTCGATGGTCTTCTGCTCGTTGATGTCGATGGCGATATTTCCGGAAGCGACCAGACCGCGCTTGGCAACCAGAATAATGACCACCAAGGCCAGAACGACCGAAGTGAACATGGCAACGCCGAGAAAGATCTCCGTCATCGTAGTTTGCCTCGTTACTTAGCCTCTACATTCCACCGAACGACATGAATGCCATGGCCATCAATCCGACCACCACGAACGTAATACCCAGGCCGCGCAACCCAGGGGGCACATCGCTGTACTTCATTTTTTCACGAATCCCCGCCAGTGCCATGATGGCGATGGCCCAGCCGATGCCGGCGCTGAATCCGTAATTGACGCTTTGCAGGAAGTCGTAGTCTCGTTCCACCATGAATAAGGATCCACCAAGGATCGCACAGTTGACCGTGATCAAGGGCAGAAAAATCCCCAGCGCGTTGTACAACGGTGGGAAGAATCGATCGAGCATCATTTCCAAAATCTGCACCATCGCGGCGATCACACCGATGTAGCTGATGAGACCGAGGAATGTCAGGTCGTACTGAGTATAGGAAGGGTTGATGTACCGCAGCACGCTCTGTGGACCACCCTTGAGCAAATACTGATAGATCAGGTTATTCGCAGGGATGGTGATCCCCATGACGACGATGACCGCAATCCCCAGCCCAGTGGCCGTTTTGACGTCTTTCGAAACCGCAAGAAATGTGCACATCCCCAGGAAGTATGCCAGGGCAAGGTTCTCGCTGAAAATCGATGACAGGGCGATGTTTAAATGGGAGTCCATTATGCTGCCTCCATTTGTTCGGGCTTCCACGTGCGAATTGCCCAAATGCTCATGGCAATGATGAAGAAAGCGCTTGGGGGCAAGAGCATCAGGCCGTTGGGTACAAACCAACCGCTGGCCTCGCTCGTCGCGGTCGCGGCTTGATAAACCGGGAGTACCTTGTAACCGAACAATTCACCCGAACCGAAAAGCTCGCGGAAGAAACCGACCACGATCAGAATAAAGCTGTAACCAAGGCCGTTGCCGATCCCGTCGAGAATGCTAATTCCCGGGGGGTTCTTCATCGCGAACGCTTCAGCGCGGCCCATGACGATGCAGTTGGTGATAATCAAGCCAACGAAGACCGACATGGTCGTGCTGATTTCGTAGGCATAGGCCTTGAGAATCTCATCGACACAGATCACCAGCGTCGCGATGATCGTCATCTGCACGATGATGCGAATATTGGTCGGGATGAACGACCGTATGAGGCTCACCGCCGCGTTCGAGAGTGCCAAAACGCTGATCACCGCCAGGCACATGGTCACCGAGGTCGATAGCTTCGTGGTCACCGCTAGAGCCGAGCAGATGCCGAGCACCTGTAAGGCAATCGGATTGTTGTTGAAGATCGGACCGAACAGTGTCTCGGACGAGTTTTCCTTCGACATCACATTTGCTCCAGATACAGGCCAAATCCCTTGGGAGACATCCAATACTGGGCCAGATTAGACACGCCTCGACTGGTGATCGTGGCGCCCGATAGTCCGTCGATTTTATGCTGGGCAGAGTCACTGGTCGGATCGACCTTGCCCTTGACGACCTCGATCACGATTTCGTCTTCGTCGTTGCTGACCTTCTTGCCGATCCACTGGGCCTTCCAAACCGGGTTATCAACTTCCCCTCCCAACCCCGGCGTTTCCTTGTGCTCGTAAAAGGTCAGCCCGGCGATAGTATTCTTGTCGCTCTCGATTGCCAGATAACCATACAGGGTTGACCAGAGCCCCTTGCCGTAGACAGGCAAGATGATCTTTTGAATCTCACCATCTTCCTTCAGCAGGTACACGAGGCTGTACTTTTCGCGCCTCTGAAAACCACTTAATCCCTCCGTTGGTACCGAAAGCTTGGGATCGCGGGCCGCCAGTTTTTGATCGTAGATTTCGATGTCTATCTCGTCAGTGGTTTGACCGGTATCCAGATCGACCACGATCGTTTCGATGTTTTCGAAAAGCTGATTGATCTTCTCGGTCGAGACCGGTTCTCCGTCTTGGATAAGCCCTGCCGCAAGAAGAATGTTCTTCTTCTGAAAGAGTTGCTTGTTGGTAATCTGCTGCGAACGCAAACCGACCGCGGCGGCCGAAACAAGCACCGAACAAACCACGCAAAGCGCCGTGGCAACAAGGATCGTTCCTAGCACGCTATCACGATGCATAGCGGACCTTTCTGCGTCGGATGTTCGCTTGGATTACGTAGTAATCGATCAGCGGTGCCATCGTATTGCCAAACAGAATCGCCAGCATGATCCCCTCGGGGTAGGCCGGGTTGATCACGCGAATGAGTATGGTCACGACGCCGATGAGAACGCCGTAGATCCATTGGCCCGTGTGTGTCAACGCGGCGGAGACTGGGTCGGTTGCCATAAAGACCGTTCCAAAGGCGAAACCGCCAATCACCAGATGCCACCAAGGAGGCAAGTGCAGCAGCGGTCCACCACCATGAGGGATGAGCCAGAACAGCATCGACGTTGCGATCGCGCCCAGCGTGACGGCACTCATGATTCGCCAAGACCCGATGCCGGTGCCGATGAGAATCGCCGCTCCGATGAGACAAGCCAACGTCGATGTTTCACCCATCGAACCTTGCATGTTCCCCAGAAAAGCTTGCATCCACGAAACATCAACCACGTTCATACCTTGGTCGACCTTAGCATCAGCCAACGCACCCAGCGGCGTAGCCCCACTGAATCCATCCGCCGCGGTCCAAACCGTATTCCCCGTAATGTAGGCAGGGTAAGCAAAATACAGAAAAGCTCGGGCGGTCAGTGCCGGGTTCCAGATATTCTTACCGGTGCCTCCGAAAACTTCCTTTCCAATCACGACACCGAACGAAATACCCATCGCAACCTGCCACAGTGGTATCGTAGGCGGCAAGGTAAGCGGGAACAGGATACTGGTCACCAGAAAGCCTTCGTTGATTTCATGCTTTCGCACGATCACGAACAAGAATTCCCACGCACCACCAACAGCGACGGTGACGAGGTAGACCGGCAAGAAGTAAAGAGCTCCAAACAAAAAGTTGTCCGCCAAGCTCGACGGGTCGTAAGCAAAATCGATACGGTCGAGCAGCTGAGTACGCCACCCCGGAATCGGCTTAATGTCCGCCGAGCCGGCAATGGCAAGGTTGGCTTGCCGTCCCGTGTTGTACAACGCCATGAAAATACACGGCATCAACGACACCAGGACAATGCTCATCATTCGCTTGAGATCAATCGAGTCGCGAATGTGTGAAGCAGTCTTGGTCGAATCACCGGGGGTGAACAGAAACGTATCGATTGCTTCGTACAATGGATACAGCGTCTTCAACTTGCCTTCTGAGAACGTTGGTTCGACGCGATCGAGCAGTTGGCGTAGCAGCTTCATTTAGGCATCACCCTTCACGCTCGATGGTTTGTAGGCTCTGACGCAAGAGCGGTCCATAATTGTTCTTTCCCGGACAAACAAACGTGCACAGCGCGAGATCTTCTTCGTCCAGCTCGAGACACCCCAACGCCTGGGCCGTATCTGTGTCTTGAACAAGCAACGCCTTCAACAGCGGCATGGCGATGATGTCCAAGGGCATCACGTCCTGATAGCTTCCAATGGGCACCAGGGCTCGAACACTACCTTGGGTGGAAGTCGTGAACGGCTTACCTCCCTGCGAAGGCTTGAAGAAAGCAGATGCGAAAGCGCGTGTCGCGGAAAACTTGGTAAAACCGGGTACTGCCCAACCCATCAACTCACGCTCGACCATGTCTTTCAGTATTGAGACTTGTATGTGATAACGGCCCAGGTACTCGTTCGGCGCAATACCACTTCGCCCGGCAAGAACCGATCCCGAGATCACTCGGCAACCCGTCGTATCAAGTCCAGTAGTCAGATCCGCCAGAGAAGCACCGAGCCGCGTCCGCACCAGCCTCGGGTTCTCAACGGCAGGCCCGGCCAGCGAAATCACTCGATCGGTCATCAACTTCCCGGTCAGGAAAAGACACCCAATCGCCACCACGTCCTGATAGCCAACATGCCATACCGTCTTCGATTCGTTGACCGGATCGAGAAAGTGAATGTGGGTACCCGCTAGACCCGCCGGATGGGGGCCAGCAAACTCGACCGTGGTAATACCGTTCTCATCCTTCCCTGGGATTTCACTATTGGCTCCCACGCAAAGGAAAACCTCACCATCGGTAAGTGTGGTCAATGTCTGGAGACCATACTTGAAGAACCGGTCGTATTCGAACTCGCGGAGCACGACGGAGGGGTCGGCGGCCAACGGATTCGTATCGATGGCGGTGACGAATATCGACTTTGGCGGACTCTCCGGCGAGGGCACCTTGCCGTAAGGTCGCGTCCGCAGTGAAGTCCAAAGTCCGGACTTCAACAGATTCTCAATGACGCTCTCGCGAGGAAGCTGACCCAAGTTGTGATCCGGGTAAGCGACGAACTCCTCTGCGGCTTCGCCATCGACCTCGATCACTACCGAGTGGAATTTCCTCTTGGCTCCACGATTAATCGCGACAACGCGACCAGCAGCCGGCGAGGTAAAAACCACGCCAGGAATTTTTCGATCTTGAAATAGGGATTGCCCTACTTTGACCTGGTCACCCTCGCTGACCTCCATGGTCGGCTTCATGCCGATGTAATCGTCGCCCAGCATCGCAACCGTCCTGATGACGGGCCCATCTTGGACCTGTTGCTCGGGAGCCCCGGCAACCGGGATCTCCAACCCCCTCGAAATAGCTATGTTTTTTGACACAACTTTTCCTGTGAAAATATTCACAAAACCCACCAGCCAGCGACCATATCAAAAGTTCCACGTTGCGACGAGGGGGTCCAGCCGGAAATGGGAATGGTTTAGCGAGTTGACGTTTGCCCAGCCACGAAACGAGGGGGGTAAAACGAGTAGATTCTCTCCTCGCTTTGGGTGGTTGGCATCGGCTGGGATTGGGGGGCCTTCGGTCGATGGGGACCTCTCAAACCGTTTCTTCTTCTGGAACTTGGAGGTACTGCAAGCCTCTCCCAGAGAGCTGCGTCAGTCGATTACTAAAAAGTAAGAGTGCCAAGCTGCTCACCTCCACCGAGTAGCCAAGAGAATTTCGCTCGGAGTATTGGACAACCACACACGTGATACTCAACCTGGCGACCTTCAATTCAGTGCTCTTCCAACTGGAGAGTCATGAAGGATCGTCTCGCCATATACGAGGGAGCGCGACCGCCGGACGTATTCGATGGCGTCTGCACGCGAACTCTCGAAGGCATAAAGGGAGTTCGAAGACTCCCAATCATCGCGCACGAGTCTGAGTGCGAAGTATAGTTTGCTTCCGAATCGCCCGATTGGACTCGGCGGAGTAGGTCTGTGACGCATTTACCGGAGTCTGTCGACATGCTCCCACCATGCGGCCGGTTTACTCTCACCGTTTGGGGGCGGAATCGTGAACGTGAACAGACCGATGCGATCGGTGCTGGCAACTGAGTCACCAAAACTTTCGGATTTTCATTGGCGACTGGGCTTCTCGGTGCGGATCAATCAGCAGGCCCGGTGGTCATCCATGGAGCCTTGAAATGTGGAACCCAATTTTGCCTGAGACGCCAATGGCCTTACCCCTTTGAATCGGTCCGGCTCAGCCGCCACCTCATGCGTAACATCCGCCAGAACCTGTTCTTCGCATTCGTCTACAATGCACTCGGCTTTTCGATCGCCACAGGCGCTTTACTCCATCTTCGGCGTCCTTATCAGCACGATGATCACCGCCGCCGCGATGGGCCTCAGTTCGGTATCAGTAGTTCGTATTGCCCTGCCCCTTAGATCTCAGGCACTAGGATGAGCTTGCAGTCGGTGAATTCAACCTTCTCCAGATTCCGGTTTCACGAACCGCCCGAAGTTGGAACACCACATGCGACTTCCGGCATTGGTGAAAGCGCCGCGGTGTCCCGTCCGAGACGACACCTCGTAAAGGTCGCCGGGGTCCGCAGCCGCACGAGCCGATGCAACCGCCAGCACGAAAACAAAGGCATCTCTTGGATGCTGATGGCGGGAAGATCTCCCATGATCAGTACAGAAGCGGGTTATTGAGAATGCCGGTCAAATGCCGGCTGCGCCGACAGCCTTGGTGCCATCGATGGTTCGAGCTTGCACGACCGCGACACTGGCAGAGTCCTCCGATGCGTACTGTCTCTCGCACCGCGACAGCTCGGAGGGGTCTTGTTGAGCGTGGTCGGAGTCAGTCCTGTGAATGATTCGCAGATCGGGGGAAAATAACTCCAAATCACGAACCAATCCAACTATCCTTAATCACTTACCACTCCAACGTTTCTTTGTCCGTATCGACTCAAGAGGCTATGCATGACCAATTCGACTCGTTTGAACCGACGCCATTTCTTGCGGACGACTTCTGCAGCAACGGTGGCCGGAGTGTTTGCCGGCACAAGTGGTATCTCGGTCGCCCAGGATTCACCCAATGAGCGTCCCGTCTTCGCCACCATCGGACTGCGAAACCAGGGCTGGGCGATCACAAACAAGTCAACCAAGTTTGCAGACTTTGCTGCCTTCGCTGATGCTGACGCAAATGTTCTTGGAGCGGTCAATGAACAGCTGAAAAAGAAAACAGGCAAGGCGGCCGACGGCTACGGTGACTATCGACAAATCTTGGATCGCGACGATATCGACGCGGTCATGATTGCGACACCAGATCACTGGCATACGAAGATTTCTGTCGAAGCGATGTTGGCTGGAAAGGATGTCTACTGTGAAAAGCCGCTAACGCTGACGATCGCCGAGGGCAAGCTGATTGAAAAGGTCGTTAAGCAAACGGGCCGCGTCTTCCAGGTCGGCACCATGCAGCGAACCGAGAACGGCCGACGTTTCTTGAAGGCCATTGCGCTGATCCGTGCGGATCGGATCGGGGATATCCGCAAGGTCACTTGTGGAATCGGTGATGCCACAGGTTCACCGGTGATCCCGGCCATCGACGTTCCCGAGGGGCTTGCATGGGACATGTGGCTAGGCCCAGCCCCAAAGACGCCTTACCGAGCTCTACCGGAGATGCGCAAAGGCTATGGTGGTGGCGTTCCGCTTTACACCAATTGTCACTATGCATGGCGCAACTGGTACGAATACTCCGGCGGGCAAATGAACGACTGGGGCGCTCATCACGTCGACATTGCCACTTGGGCATTGGGAGCCGAAGATTCCGGGCCAAGCACAGTCACGCCCGTGAGCTATTCGCTTCCGGTCGAATACAAAGATGGCTATCCAACCGTTGATGATCAATACAACACGCCGACAAAGTTCGAGATCCACGCGAACATGCCTGGTGATATCCCACTCATCATCACCAGCGAAGGCGAGAACGGCATCTTGTTTGAGGGTAACAAGGGGCGTTTCTTCGTGAATCGCGGACGGTTATCCGGCAAACCGGTTGAAGATCTGGAAAACAATCCCTTACCCGAAGGTGCGGTAGAGGAAGTATATGGTGGACCGGTGAGTGAGAATCACACGGCCAACTTGATCGCAGCGATGCAATCGCGAGCGCAACCGATCTCCGACGTGTGGTCGCATAACCGCATGCTCGAGACATGCCACTTGGCGAACATTGCCATCCGACTTGGACGTAAGCTGAACTGGGATCCGACGAAAAGAGAAATCGTTGGTGATGACGAAGCTAACGCGTTCCTCTCACGCGAAAGCCGCAAAGGCTTCGAGATCGAAATGTAGATTTGGTCACGAAGACAAGATCTCTAGTCGCATCCGTTTCGCGAGGAGAGGACCACCGCCCGAAGTTTGCCGGTGTTCGAGTGCACACTTCACCAGAATATGGTCCGAGATGTGGAGGAAACTGCGTCAAAACGATCGAGCTTACTCCACGAGAACGATGCATCGTCACTGAGTTCGCGAGTCACCAAACTGAGGTCAGTGGCGCGACTTCTTCAGGATGTTGCCTGTCGCTGCGCTTGCCTGAAGCTCCACTCCACCGTCTGCTATACTCGGCCCTACGCCGACGCCACACTAATCTTGCCACAGGTTGAAAAAAGTGATGAAACAAAGGACTAGATGTTGGTTCCTGGCAACCGTCAACCTGGCATTCGTGTTTGCGTTCCTTATCGTCTCTGATACGAGTTCTCTGGCTTCCCCGGCGGATTCTGATCGGCCTCCCAACATTGTCTTCATGTTCGCAGATGACCTTGGGTACGGCGATCTTGGTTGCTACGGGCATCCTTACGCGAAGACTCCCACGCTTGACAAGCTAGCCAGCGAGGGGACGCGGTTCACGCAATTCTACGTGACGGGTGTGACGTGCAACCCGAGCCGCACGGGCCTGATGACAGGGCTGTTTCCGGCTCGGTTTCCGAAGTATGCGGCCGACTTCGGTTTCGGCGATCGCGCCACCGTAACCGAACTGCTGAAATCACGTGGTTATCAGATTGGCCACTTTGGCAAATGGCATCTTGGTCCAGACGATGCAGACGGGACCTACGGCATCGATACGGTCAGGACGATAGGCAAGAGCCGCGACAAGTCGGCCGGTCGCGATGACGACCTGTACTCGGCAGCGATCGACTTTGTCCGAGCGAACAAGGACAAACCGTTCTACGTCAACATTTGGGGGCACGCCACGCACTTCCCTGTCAACACACCCTCGGAGTTGGTTGCGAAAGTCAAGGACGTCAAAGTCAACCGGGACGATTTCCCGGCAACCATGCAGCACAAGTTCGACGAATGTTTGCGAGCCGGTGGCGATCTTGATGAATCGATGCGGCAGTACCTGGGCGATGTGCATCAGATCGATGTGAATGCCGGACGTGTGTTGAAGGTCATCGACGATCTCGGCCTGCGGGACAATACGATTGTGGTGTTCTCCAGCGATCACGGCCCTGCGCCAGTCATTCTGAAGAGTAAACGAATTCGGGAATTCTCCAAAAACATGCTCGGATCAGCGGGCATTTATCGCGGTGGCAAGCACTCGCAATACGAAGGTGGTACGCGCGTGCCTTTCATCATTCGCTGGCCTGGACACGTGAAAGCAGGCCGTATAGACACGGTAAGTGTCTGCAGCTTCGTTGATTGGTTGCCTACGATTTGTGCGATCGCGGGAATCAACCAAATCCCCGCGGGACTTGACGGAGACGATGTCTCCGATATTTGGTTTGGAGCGGAGCGAAAGCGCGAGAAGCCGCTATTCTGGAGACCCAGTGCTCGCGGCGCCGCGGCAGCGATTCGCGATGGGCAGTGGAAACTGCATCTTTCTGGTCGCAGGAATCGTGAACAAGTCGAACTCTACGATCTTTCGTCCGATCCCAGCGAGAGCCAAAACGTAGGGGGGGAATACCCGGACGTTGTGAAACGCTTGTCCAAGACGTTGAATGCTTGGGTATCAGAGCTTCCTGATGAATACGAAAAGACCAAGAACCGACAATAAAAACTCGCCGCAAGTCCTCATCCCACTTGGGCAATTCCTAAGCCGGCAACGACAATACTGCCGCTCATCGGGCCGTCGGTCTGTGACCAGCGGAGCGGTGCCATCGGTTCAATCGAAGCCAGCGGGTTCTTCGCATGGGAGTTCTCCGAGACCCTAGTGATCGCGGCACAACTTGGAAGCCTGGTCATCGAAGACCGAAACAACCCGTTGTTCCAACAGGTAGAGCTCAGCAACAGCCTAGTAACCATGGTCAGCACCATGCGACATGATCCAATCGATGGTCCCGCAGCCGAACCCTTCAGCCGAGTGTACGTACCAGAACCCACAACGTCACTACTCGCGGTAGTCAAATGCAGTGTCCTAGCCGCAAACCAGTTTCTGCTACGGACAACCCGTCGACAAACGCGATGTGTACCGGCTTGGAGAGAAGCCCGGGAAGGTGAACTCGATTCGGGCGGACGTCAATTCTCAAAGACTTCGTGCTTCGGATCGCCACCGCTGATGATGTAGGCGATGAGGTCGAGAATCTCGTCCTTCTCCATACGGTTCAGCAGACCGGTGGGCATCGGGGATGCTTTGGAGATGATCATCTCGTCGATCTCTTTCCGATCGATTCTGACGGTCTGGTTGGGGTCGGTCAGGTCGGTGTTCAACGTCAATTCGTCGCCATTCAGATTGACAACAACCCCGGTGTGACTAAGTCCGTCGTCAGTTACGACGGTCACTGCCGAGAATTGATCGTTGATCACTTTACTTGGGTTGATGATTTGGTCGAGCAGGTCGTGTGGCGAATACCGACGTCCAGCCGATGTGAGGTCGGGGCCGGTGATCCCGCCCTGGTTGCTAAAGCGGTGGCAGGCGTAGCAGCCTGAGGCCGCAAACATCTGTCGACCGCGCGGAAAACTGCGACTTGTCAAGCCATCGCTGGCCAAGCGGGAAAGCTCTTCGAGCGTCCAATCGGTCGTGGCCCGTCCTTCGAAGATACTCCCCAAGTTCTCCAGGGCCGATTTTCGCTCCGGTTTCTTTGCCAGTAGAGTTGCCAGCTCCTCTTTCTCTGTTTCACTCAACGAGGCGACGGCGTCCTCTCGAATGAACTCGATGAAGCGATCGAAGCTCGCCCCTCCGCGATAACTTGCCGCCTTCAGAAACCATTCGAAATAGGCCGTTCGCAATTCGGTCGTCCAGCCGGCCTTCAACATCCGCAATGAACGTGCATATTGAAGTTGCTCTTCCTGAGTCGGGGCCGCCTCGATCAGGGCCATCGCCTTCGCCGCAACCGTTGGAGATTCCAATCCGGCCAAGGTCTCACACAGTAACCAGTTCAATTCGAGGTTTGCGGACGGGAACAGTGGATCGAGTTTCTCGACCAGCTTCGTCACCGTGGTGTCGTCGGGTCGTTCAAAGCGATTCAGGATGATCTGCAGCGTTCTAAGAAACGTCAGTTGCTGCTGTTGATCGAGTTCGTCCAAGTCCAAGGAGAGCATCGCGCCTATAAGCTTGGCCCTCATTTCCGAGTCAACCGGCGGAGTGTCCTCGCTGCGATGTTGGGGGCAGACGCCGGCAACGCGTGCCAGCGCCATGAGGGCCTCGACTTGGGTGGCTGCGTTGGGGTCGTTCAGTGCGTTGTCAGCCCAGGACTCCATCGGTTGATTCTCAATGGCCACGCGTGCGGCCCAGCGAATGAAACGATCGTCACTTTCGAGGTCAGGCCATGCCGTTGCGATTGCCTGGTCGTCTTGCTTAACATGAAATGATTCGAGCAGATGTCGCCTGTCTCGTGCAGCGCTTACCGATGGCTGCGCGACTGCCGGTTCAGTTGACTCTTTTCCCTGGTAAGTCACGCGGTAAAGTCCCGACTGTACGCGGCGCCCGCCGATCGTGAAGTACATCGCGCCGTCGCCCGGATGAATGATTGCATCGGTGATCGGCAGCGGTGCACCGGTGAGAAACTCCTCTTTCGTGGCCGTGTAGCTGGCCCCATTGGGTTCGAGATGGATCGCGTAGAGTTTTCCCCAGCTCCAATCAAGCGCAAACAGGGCATTTTGGTACTTCTCAGGGAACTTCGCGCCGTACCCAAACGTCATTCCCGTAGGCGAGCCGGGGCCGATATCCAGCACGGCCGGTAGATTATCTTCGTAGAACGCCGGCCGCTTTCCGGCACCGTTGCGCCAGCCAAACTCGGCGCCGCTGACGACGTGACAGATGCGCGTTGGGCGATACCATGGCGTGTTGAAGTCGTACTCCATGTCGGCATCGTACGTGAACAGTTCGCCATCGCGGTTGACCGCGGCATCGAAGACGTTGCGGAAGCCCGACGCGTATGCCTCGAATCTTTGGCCGTCGGGCGAAACCCGGTAGATGATTCCACCGGGAGCCAACACGCCGCGATTGTGACCGCGGCCATCAGGCATGCTTGGAAGAAGATGATCTTCACCCCAGACCGGGCGGACCGGAGAATTGGGGTCCACGTCCGCAGGCTTGGTGTTGTTCCCTGTTACGAGGTAGAGCGCCTCGCCGTCGGGCGTGGGCACCACGGCATGGACGCCGTGATCTCCCCTGGACTGGACCTCACGCAACAGTTCGACGTGGTCAAGCTGATCGTCACCGTCGCTATCGCTGAGCCGATACAATCCGCTGGCAATCTTCTGCTCATAGTCGTTGACGCCAACATAGAGAGCGCCGAACGCCCAGACCATTCCGTTGACGGCGCGGATGTCGGCAGGCACGGCTTCAACATCCTCTTGGCGTAGCGTCATCCCCGTAGGCGGCGGCGTGAATCGGTAGAGCCCTCCAAACTGGTCGCTCACCAGCAGCCGCCCCTTGTCATCAGTGCAAAGATTCACCCAAGATCCTTGATCTTCGCCGGGCACGGAGTAGAGCAACTCGACGTGAAACCCTTCCGCGACGGTGAGTCGGTCGATCGGTGTCGCGGTGTTCTCGCCGATCGCAGGCCCAACGGAAGTCGGTCGCTTTGCCTTTCGCCCCTTCGGCTTGTCCGCTGGAGAGTCGCCCACCGCAAAATGCGCAGCCGTGAGCACGAGGACAAGCGTTAAGGTGATTTGATGTGTCGGTTGGCGTTTAAAGTTCATACTGCGTCTGATTCCTGTGCGTGTCAGTCTGATGGTAGCCCTTCCGTCGGTAGGCGCGATCGTCTCGCGCGGCATCGCGTCGTCGGCCGGCGAACGATGGTACACCTCTGCAATTATGATCCGCGAACGATGGGTTGGCAAAGCCTCGTGGGACCGAGGACGTAATGCTTCGAGTGCATCGGAGTACTCGGTCTTTATCGCGCAGCGGAGCGAGATTGTCGGCTCGTATACCGCATCCGCCAGTCCCCATGGCACGTTCGACCAGGGTGGTAACGTCATGGAGTGAAACGAAGCTCTTGTCTCTGGATTCTTTCGTCGCCAACGCGGAGGCGGATTCAAACTCCAGTGTCCGCAAGGGCGGGTGGGTTCGAGTCTCAGCTCCGGTATTCGACTTCAATGCACTGCAGCGAGGTTTTCTTGGTACGGTCAGTGCTGTTTCTCTGGGATCTTCTGGCTCTTGGGTGGTCCCTTCTTGCTCCCCTCGCTACTCACGGTGCGGGCTTTGCCGGCCAGGACTGCTGTGGGTTAGCGACTTTGCATAGACAATGAAACTGCGAACATATGTCCACCGGCTACTTGGCCGCCGCCTCACCTAGGGACGCTACGTGTGGGCGAATTGGTTGCAAATGTAGCATTCAGCCTAAGCTGTCGGGATCGAACAGCAGTGGAAAGAACTGGCCGTCGACCTTTTCGCCGGGGGGGATAGGTGGGACGCCTTGCAGCAGCGGTTCTGGTGAATCGCTGTAGGTGCCATCACGCATGGCGTTAATCACTGTTGCGCGACGTGGGCCGTCGGTGCGATTTTCGAACGAGCCGTGGATCATCAATGGGTGATGGAACGAGCAACATCCACGTTTCAATTCAGCGACGGCGGGTTGGGCAAAAGCGGCTTGTTGCTCGGGCGTTAGCACTTTGTTGATGGCCTCCATGTCGCCGGCAAGTCCCGTGATGGGAAGCAGGTCCCAGCGATGACTGCCGGTGATGTAGTGCACGGCGCCGTTGTCCTTACTGGAAGGATCGAGACCGATCCAGCATGTTAAATGCCCGACGGGTTTTGTCCGCGTCCAATACGAATAGTCCTGATGCCAGGCGACCACACCCCCGTGTCGGGCCGGCTTGCAGAAAAGCTGGTCGTGCCAAAAGCGGACGCTGCCACCCAGAAGTTGAGATGCGGGAGCCAGAAAAGCAGGATTCCACAATATGTCGTGAAACCCCTCGGTTACTCGCCAGGCCCCTAAGGCATGAAACAGTACCGTATCGGGGGTTGAAGATTCGTTGGAATGGTACTCGTGGAACAAACCGTTCCCGGGGTGCCCCGGATCGAGCAGTGGTTCGAGCTGCTCGCACAACACATCGCATTGCTCATCCGTAAAGATGCGAACTCCGGTGAGGTATCCATGGGCGTCGTAGAATGCCAGTTGTTCGTCGGTCAGCCAGTAGGGCTCCCACTCCTCAGCCGTGGTAGGCCAATGAAATAGGTTGCCCAACGGATGATGATGTTGTGATAAATCTGTGGTCATGGGATAGATTCATCTTGAGTGGTAGTGGATTCTCATGGTGAGCATCAAATCTACCGAGACCCCGTAGCGCGGTCAAAGCACGGCCGGTGAGCCCCACCTTTCTTCTTGTTGAGCAGAAATCCCATCATGGCTGCAACATTTTCCAACCAAGAAATTCACTGTCCAAGCTGCGGTTGGAGCGAAGTACTGGGAATAACCAGGGCCGTGTACTGGCTCCGTCAAGCCAAGCTGATGGGGGCCAAGGGTGATTCAACCGAAGACGAGATTCGCGAGTTGTTACCGGTTGCCGCCGAGCGACTGGCGTGCCCCGAGTGTGCGGAGCTACCGCTAGTCATTCGGCAGCAGGTCGAGGACGAAGCGGATTGGCCACAAGCCGTGCGATGCGAAGCTTGCGGTCAGCCGATTCCGCGAGAACGCTTGGAGATCATGCCGGATACGAAAACCTGTGTCGCTTGTCAGCAAAGTGACGAAGCGGGGGCTGGCCCCGCGGAGGCGGACTATTGCCCGAAATGCGGAACTCCTCTACAGATGAAGGCTCGCGGCGGTTCTGGTCTTGCGGGGTACGTGATGCATTGTGGGCAGTGCGGCTATCGGTCGAGATAGTCTCGCTGACCCTATTGCGGGGTAGCCCTGGTCTACAGTTCTTTGGGTGCGGCTTCATACAACGTGAGTTGGTGCGCTGTGAATAGTGCGGTTCCTTCCGCTTCCACGGGAACAATTGTTTCTTCGGGCTGATCAATGGTGAGTCGGTTTCGTCCAAACAAAAAGGCAGGAGCTAGAGTCTTGAGAGAATCATTTCCAGTTTGCATTCGGAGATTGCTCGATGGACATCCTTGCGGCTGCACCCGAGACTTACTTACAAAGCGCGTGTATTCTCGTGTTGCTCTTCCTGGCGATCTTTGGTTTCGTTGCGATGGTCAGCCCCGGCTGATTTCGCCGGATTGAAAGTCGGCTCGATCATTCCGTCGATACTTCGAAGCTGCAGGAATTTCTGGATCGCACAATTGAAATCGACCAGTATCTGCAACGATACGTTCGACTCATCGGAACCACGGTGCTCACCGTTTCATTCTGCCTGACTTGGAAGTTCATCTAGGCGACGATTTCGGCAACCGTGCTCGAAGGTGTCGCTTTTGATCCGCAGGTGGCCAGCTTGTGGCCATATGGTCGAAAGGCGGTTACTCGATGCCGAATGGAGGTGGGTATTTGACCTGCCCTTGCACCCCTTGAAGTACATGCTCGACCAGCTCGAGCGCTTGGAATGCGTCTCTCGGAAAGGGAGATTGCAGACCTCTGGCAAGCTCCGCAGAAAAGCCGAAGCGGCCGTAGTAGTTGGGGTCTCCAAGTACAATGACCACGCGATGATCCCCTTCTCGGCAGGCGGACAACCCAGCCCTTACGAGTTCAGACCCGATGCCTTTGTTCTGTTTGTCCGGGATGACCGCCAAGGGAGCTAGTGCGAGTGCGTCGAACGTGCCCTGGGGCGTTTCGATCGGCAAGTCGCTGAAAAGGATGGCACCCACGATGTTGTCATCAAGCTGGGCAACCAGCGCGATTCGGGCGTAGTCCTGGGAGATCAGGGCGTCGACCAAATCAGCCTCATCGCGTTGTTCAAACGCCTGCTCGTACACCTGACGCACGGCCTCGGTATCGTTGGGCCTCTGCGAACGAATGATCAGTTTTTGGGGCATTGCCGGCAGTGTGAGATGTTGAGTGGTGATTGCGCGTTGCTTGAAGGCTTATCGCCTCGCCCAGGTGAAGTGAACGGCTTTGCCTTTCCTGCCATAACGGCCACGCACGATTGCCCGAGTGTTGATTTCGGAGAGCTCGCACGTGGCCGTCTCGCAGGAAATTCACACCCGGGGGAATCGGGGTGGATTGCTTCGTGACTACCGAACTGCTTCGTTGAGCATCTTGGTGTTGGGGACGCTGTGGCGATGCAAGAGCCCATCTTCCTCGGTTTCAATCACGGTGGCCACCGGGCCGACTTCACGTACCGTTCCATGCATATCGGCCACGTGCACTTGATCCCCGGCATGCAATCGCTGCCGCGTATAGTACCCGGCAAGGATACCCGCCATCACGTCGCGGCCACCCAAGCCGAAGGCCAGGCAGAATCCCACCGCAACGGCTCCGAACGCGATCAGGATGATCTCGCGGAACAGGGCGAATTCGATTCCCAACTGATCGAACGCGGCCATGAATGTCATAAGAGCCAGGACGTAGTAACATCCGTTTGCAAGATGTTCTGCATAAGAGAGCCCAACACGGTCAGCTCCCGTGGCCACAACACCTCGCAGGAAGGCAGCTACCAAGAGGCCCACAACGACGACCACCGTAGCGATGAGCAATTTGGGGATGTACGCCACGATTTGAGACATCGCTTCGGAGAGGGCATCCAACCCGAGGATATTGAACCCGGTCGAGAGGAATACACACATCGTCAACCAGAACACGATTTGACCGACGATGTCGGCGACCCCCTTGGTAATTCCAACTTGCTTCATCGAGTCGGCGAGGCCACTACGTTCTGTGGCCGCGGGTAGCCCCACGGCGTCGCATACCGCCGCGGTCGCGCGGCTCAAGATTTTCGCTACGACGAAGCCGATAACCAGCACCACCAGCATGGCGGCCGTATTGGGAATGATGGCCCCCAGTTCGCCGATTGCCTGGGAAAAGCTGCCTACAAAGGCCTGTTTCCAATCGGCCACCGTATCCATCGTGATCAGTGCATCCGTTGCAGGTTTGGAGTCGGTTTGTGCGAATACTGCAAACATGGTTGATCTCGCTTTCGGTCAGATGTTGCTAAGTATGTTCGTGAAGATGAATGCGGCGATCGGCAGTTCAGCGGTTTCGTCTTGGGCGTTCATTCTGCAACCGCCCACTGACGGTAAAGCCCAGCAGGTCGATCAAGGCCTGGCCGAAGATTCCCATAGCCCAGGGAGTTGCCCGAACCCCGAAATCGAACAGGTCTCGTGTCAGCAGGGTTCGATTCACGCGGCCGTGCAGTTTCTCGTCGAACGTCTCGGGCACTGGCGGAATCTCGTCATCGGCCAGTTGCTGTAACAGTTCATCAGACATCGAACTTTTGTCCTCGGTCATCTTCAATCACGCCTCGTGATGGGCGATACCCTCTGGCTAGAACGCTTTGTCAAAGCGTTCTCTGAGTTTTTCTCTCGCGCGGGTGACGCGCATCTTGCAAGCACTTACGGAGAGTTCGAAGATTTCGGCCAACTCTTCAAACGTGTTCCCCTCGGCGTATTTCAAGATCAGCATAGCCCGATCCTCGTCCCCCAGAATATCGAGCATCTGCATGACATCGCTCTTGGCGGCTGATTCGTTGGCCGATCTGTCGCTCTGTTTACTTGCATCAGACCATGCGGCTTGCTCGTGCCGCTGCCTTCTACCTCGACTCCTTCGAAGTGTTAGACAGGTACGAACTGCAATGCCATGCAACCAGGTTGAAAACGCCGAGCGCCCGGCGAATTTCGCCCGATTGACAAATACTCTGACGAATACTTCTTGAGCGGCATCGGCCGCATCGTGTTCGTTGTTCAGTAGGCGGAAGCAAATCGACCACACACGTTGTTGATAGCGGGCGACCAACTCGACGAACGCCGGACCATCGGAGTCCTCACGTGCCGCTGCTGCGAGCAATTGTTCGTCGGTCGGCGTTGTCGTTTCCACGACGGCCATCACCTCGATTCTCCCGTCACCGCCGTCACGGCTGGACTACATGTTGTTAGTAACCGCCAGGGCCCAAACGGTCACAACTCACCCGGATTCGATCGGCTTCAGACCACGATCCTAGGCTGTAAAGCCATGTTAAATAGTAGGTTGCGATTCGCTCAATATTTTGGCGTTACCGCTGCGAATCCGACCGGTTCCTCAGCGTGAGCTATCCTTACAACAGGGCAGCAAGTTGCAGGAGAGCGACGACCCAACGCCCAACCACCCCGAATTCGACACGTGGCTAATGCTCAGCCCTGGTTCGAGTTCCACTGGAAGGTCAGACGATGATCAGCCGGACCCATCAGACCAAACTACAACTCGTGGTGATTGACGACGACCCGGCAATCGTTCGAACGGTGACACGAGTGGTCAATCGGGCACTCGGTGAGCATGTCGAGACGATCGACTTCATCGATCCTTATGATGCCCGACGGTGGATCGATCAGCATGGCTGCGACGTACTGATTACGGATTTGCACTTGTCCGCGATCGACGGGCTGGAAATGCTGCGACTCTCCAAATCGCGCAATCCATGGACCCAGGTCGTCTTTCTTGCTCAGAGCACGTCTCCGCAGATGATCTCAGAAGCCCTTGAAATAGGGGCCAGCGACTACCTGGTGAAACCTTTGGATCAGAACGAAATGGTCAACGTGGCTCGCGAATTGCACGCACGTTTTGTACGTTGGAGAACAGCCCAGGGCCATGGTCTGCGTAGAGCGGCCACGATCTAAGGGGCAAGCCGAACGAAAAAATTGCGGCTTTGATCACATCTGAGAGCCCAGCCGAATTTCTCCCGGGAATGTGAAGCGTTTGATACGCGCTTGAGATGTTGCATGGCTAAGGTATCTCTGCTGGCTGTAACCTTGTTGCCGTGGAGGGCTGCTCCACTGAGCGTTGGCCTCAAGCGACCGAGGTGGCCCTCTCGGCCTCTCGAATGCTGTGGCAGATTCCCTCGGTGAGGATTCAAACACCTGCATGCAAGTCCGTCGGTGCGCCTGGCCAACGGCCCGATTACAACAGCGGGTTGGATGACAACGATTGTCCGAGCGGAATTCCCCATTGGCGGGGTCTGCCCGCCTGGCCTCTCTTGGGACCTGACAGGCCCGAATCGTTGGGAATAGTGGACTCTCAGCGGGGGGGCGGGTAACATATGCGGCGTGGGGGCGAATTCAACAAACGGGTTACCCAAGGCAAATGCCGTCGAGTAACCCTGCGGATCCAGATTTCTTCGAATCGCTCACAAGCCAGGGAGATCGCTTTCATGTCACGCAAAGTTGCATGCACCGCCGGTGCGTGGTTGTTCTTGGGTACGATGGCTCAGCCCGCATTGGCACACCCCGGGCATGGCGGTCACCATTTCATCGACGGTCTTGCTCACCCCTTGGGTTGGGATCACCTATTGGCCATGGTCGCCGTGGGATTGCTGGCCGTACAACTCGGTCGCCGTACTGCATGGGTCCTTCCGGCGGTTTTCGTCGGCGCGATGTTTGTTGGTGGCCTGCTCAGTCAGTTTGGGGTCTCGCTACCCTTGGTTGAGCCTGTGATTGCTGCCTCGGTGTTGGTGTTGGGGTTGTTGATCACATCCGCATTTCGTTTATCGACGCTCGCCGCCGCAGCGGTGGTTGGTGGTTTCGCCATTTTCCATGGCTATGCCCACGTGCTAGAAGGTGGCCTTGGGACATACGCAGCAGGATTTCTTGCTGCCACGGCCATGTTGCACGCCTGTGGCGTTGCCGCTGGATTTGGCATCATGCACCTGGCCCAGAGCAATGCTGTGCGTTGGGTTGGCGGTGCCATTAGCTTGGCCAGCTTGCCGCTGCTGATGGCCGTACTCTCGGCGATCTAATTCGTTTCAGCCAAGGCTGAGGCGACACAATCAGAAAACAAAAACCCCCGGTAGAAGCAGTCTTCTATCGGGGGTTTTTCATGAGTCGAACAGAACCAAGCGGTTCGAGATGAATCAATCCCCAAAGCGCTTACTCCTGTGTGCGACGGCGAGTCCTGTAGTGACAAGCACGGACTAAGCAGGGTCTCAAGAGCCTCGTCGAATCAGCCAACCGCCGAACAAGCAGGCCATCCCGATGGCCAGCAGCATCATCGATCCCGGCTCCGGAACCACCTCCGGCAGCTCGGGCTCCATGGGTTCCATCGGATCTTCGGGTTCCATGGGCTCGGTGGGCACGATGGCATCGCCTTGTTGTTCGAACTCAAATACTTCCTGCTCGAAAAACGACTCATTGCTGCACGGGATCAAGGCCATTCCCAGTGCCGCTTCATCGTGCGTGAAATTCGGCAAGATGCCTTCGAGGACCGAGCCATCGGAGAAGGAGGTTTGAATCACGGCATTCTGGGTCACCTCCGGAGCTTCGGTACTATCCATCTGAAATAACACGCTGCGGAAGTCCGGAACCTGCATGATCGATTGATTGTCGGCCCCTAAAGTGATGCGCCCGACGACCGATTGGCCTGGGGTAAGACCCGAGAAATTCATGGCCAGTAAGTCGGCCGATGCCGTCCCGAGTGGCAGCATCGACTGCGCGGAGGCCGCACCCCCACTTCCCGAAGACATCTCCAAGACTTCCAAGTTTTGGAAATTGTAATCCGTTTGCCCGACAGAGAATTGCCAGCTTTCTAGAGACTCTTCATCCGAGGTGTTTTGTAGTTCGAAGTACGGCATCATCCGATCGATCATCAGATCGTATTTGGTTTTCTTGGAAACCAACATGCGTACGGTCGGATCGTTTGGCGCCGCGAGTAGTCGCGGGTCGCTGGACATCCGCAGTTTGTAGCCGACCAAAGGCGCGGCCGTTGCAGAGTGATCGATCCACTCGCAGACCACCCCCAGGCACGCCAGCGCTAGAACGCATTTCGAAATCGCAATTCGATTCAATCGCCGCATAGTACGAACAACTCCGTAGAGGAAGACTCAAGCCACAGTCCGTCGCGTCCGAGTGCGCAGCGCATGCACGCATCAAGGAGACGGGGGATTGGGGCCCACGAGTCGAGGGCAGAAGACGAGAAGAAGTCGAACGACCGAAAGAGGCATCGAATCAAGCAGTTGATTCAAGCCACGGTCCGCGTCGCGCGATGCATACGAAACACGATGCACCCGGTCGCCGTAATTGAATGCAGCAGGCTAAGAGCTAGCTACTACGATGCCAAGAGACGTACAACCGAATGTCAAACCGTGCACAAATTCGCGACGGAGACTCCCACTCGGTGTTCATTAGCATCAACGAAGAATGGACCAGCAGATGAAGATGTTCTCCTACGGTCGTTCACATGTAAACAGCCTGTTTACAGCGGCCCCATTCCGATCATCCATCGGGTCGACGTTGCGGTCAAGAAAAAAACACGCAAATTATTCGTGACGTGGGAAGTGTCTTATGCCGCTAGAGCCAGTTTCAATACCGGTTTCGTGCCCGAGATTGTCGGGAGTAGCTCGGAGGTCGAAGCTGGCGAATCCACGAGATTCGTCGATGTAGACCGACCATGCAGTCGGGGCAACCAGCAACGATCGAAACCCAAACCAGGAATTATAACTGGCTCTAGGAAGCCTATGTCTTTTGGTCACTTGCGGTTCAGGTGTGAAGCCCAACGAGGAGAAATGGCCCCCTTTGCGGGGGGCTGTTCTGGCTATCGTGAGGCGGCCCGCTCTCATGGTTTTCAATCGAGCTTCGCGAGGCTTTGGGAGACGGCCCGCGAGATCTGCTGAAGTGTGAACGGTTTGGTCACCACTTGATCGATGTTGCGCGCCAGGGCCAACTCCTGCTCGCTCACTTCGAGGGGGAAACCGGTCATCAAAATGATGCGAAGCGCAGGATTTGCCTGTTGAATTTTCTTGGCAACCGAGAGGCCGCCCTGCGTGTCTCGCATGTTCCATTCGATGAGCAACAGATCGGGAGCAAACCGGTTACCGAGGTCGAGTGCTTCGGGCGCAGTGGTTGCGAATTTTGTTGTATGCCCATCATCGGCCAACTGCTGCGCGATCGATTCGCAATATGAGAATTCGTCATCGACAACTAGAACGTTTGCCATATGCCTGCCCCCTGGTATCAACGCTCGTACGACGAGAAGACTCCGAAACAGCTCACGTTCGAACTGCCTGTAGAATCCCAAATTTCGGGACGAGCAAAATGTGACATGTGCGCCGAGAAGACACTCAGGTGAGGGAAGATCAGCGGCGCCAATCCACTGCCGCGATCTTAATGGTTGCCTACGCGCCGCGTGTACCCGCCACATGGAGTGCAGGTTAACACCACCTAGTGGATAAGCGGTCTTTCACACCCCGGGCCGAGAAGACACCGTATTGGTGCAGTAGCGATGACATAAGCATTGCCGTAAAAGCGGCAAAGATAAATCTGCGTGCAGCGCTGCATGAATAAACGAACCCGAGCGGGTAATCAGAAGACGCTACTGGCTGTTTCTTGCTTCCCACCACTTACGTGCATCGGCGTAGTTATCTGTTGCAATCATATGCACGCCTGCGTTGACGCATCGCTCCCACGATTGGTAGTCTCGCTGTCGGTCTTCACCGCGAGGTGGATTGAGCGTGTAGATGCGCACCCGATAGTCTCCCGCGTTGGCCTTCTCCATAACCTCACGGGCTCGTTCTTCCGAGAAGTGTTCGAGACCCCGTGCTTTGGGTGCTTCGGCGAAGGCCGAAAAATGATAGGTGAGGAACCTGACAAAGCCGGCAGGCTCATCGGGTACATGATCGCTGGCATTTTCCAGCCACCCACCAGCGCCACCATCTCCAAAGGCAAGGTAGTCGTCTCCGTCGGCCACGGCTTCTTCGAATATCCGGTGCGCACCTTTATCACCGGTCAGGCAGACGGTGATTTCCCCAGGCTGAAATTTCGCGCCAGCCTCCTTCTTCATCTTCGAGAGATGCTCGGCCTGCGGAGTCAGCAGATCCTGAACGGCTTGCACCAACTCGGGAGAAGACGTTTTGAAATCGAGGATCACCGTGTAGTCGCCTTCCGGGGCGTCCATCCAACGCGACCAGAGCTGGTCGAGCATGGTGGAAAGCTCGGTTTCGCCACCCCGCGGCGTTCCGTCGTGCGTGACCACCGCGACCTTTCTCTTCGGATCGTAGGTGATGTCCAACTCAACGTATTTCAAACCTGCGTCGAGCGCCCGCTCGAACCGCTTGGGAGCGTACAGCCGATACGGATACGCATTGTGAGCCGCGAATGGGCCCGCATCACCAATGTTCGCAGACGCATCGGCCGCACGGCAAGCGGACGCGTTGATGATCGACAGAGTAGCCAGCAACACGGCGGCAAGTACCAACCCTATCGATGGAGTCCCCAGCACACGGCGAGCGAAAGTCATGCGGTTAGTTCTCTTCGATACAGAACAGGTTTTCAAAGGTGCGAATGTAGAGGCGACCGTCCGAGAAGACCGGCGATGCGGAGATCGATTCGCCCATTTCGTTTTGGGCCAGGATTTCGAACTCCTTGCCGGCGCGAATCACCGAAACAACTCCATCGCGAGACAACAAGTAGATCTTCCCGTCGGCGTACGTGGGCGAAGCTCGATGTCGCTGGCGATGGGTACGCTCGTAGTACAACTCGCTTCCCGTTTTTGCTTCGAGGCAAATCAAATCGCCATTTTCACGACACAGGTAAACTAGCCCATCGTGCACCAAAGGCGAAGGGACATCGGGCGTGTTGTTCTCCCGCGTCCAATGATGCGCCGAGGCGTTCTCACTAACGTCGCCAGTGGACGCCGGATCGAGCCCCAGCACGGGACCGTTCTTGGCCGAAGGAACGACAATCAGGCCATCGACTGCGACGGGGGAAGCCACAAACCGCAACGTGGGATTGTAATTGCCTCGCGGATTCAACCCTCCGCAACGCCAAATCTCTTTGCCATCCTCCAGACGATGGGCGACCACGTAGTCGGCCCCGTGTGACAGCAGATAAGTCCGTTCGTCATCTTGATACAAAACAGGCGAGGCGTATGAGTGTTCACACTCTGCATACGCGTCGCTGGCACGCTCGTGGTTCCACACCGTTTCGCCGGTCAGCTTGTCCAAGGCGACGATGCGAGCGCCGCCACTGTGAATGAGTTGCAGGTACAAGTGATCGCCATGTAGCAGCGGCGTTGAAGTCATGCCGAACTGAATCTGGAATTCCCCGAACCGATCGGGAAGGTACAGGCTCCAGACCTTCTTGCCGTCCATGTCGTAGCAGGCCAGGTGACCGGTGCCCATCATGGCCCACACGTGTTCGCCATCGGTACTGGGCGATGGCGAGGCAGAGTTCCCTTCATCGCCGCGGACATCTTTATTGCCGGAGGCCATGGTGTCTTGCCACAATAGTTCTCCATCTGTATTGAAGCACATTAGCACCAGGTCGCCCTCGCCGGCCAATGAGGTGAGAAAGATGCGGTCTCCCCACACCACAGGAGTTGCCCCCGCGGGACCGGGAAGCGGCGCTTTCCACACAACGTTTTCGGTATCGCTCCACGTGGTGGGCACGTTCTTCTCCTGGCTCGTCCCATCTTCACGCGGGCCGCGCCACGAGGGCCAGTTTTCCGCCCTCGCAACGTTGCCACAGACAAACAATACGGCAAGAGCAAGGAAAGCACGTCGCAAAAAGGGGGCGTTGAATGAAGAAGGCATGGCAGTCATTCCGACGAGGAGGGATTCTGTGATGCGAAGTTCGAACTCACACGGGCGGGAGCTTCGGCGGCCACAATAAAGCCGCTTCGATTAACTGTTACTGTCGCCGGTGAAGAGAGCCCGGTCAAGGTATTGCCGCAGCGATGCAGCGGGCCGAGATTTCGCAGAATTGGTCGCTTACCAGTACTCTTCGTAGTGGATTGTGCCGTGGCCCTCTTTTGAGTCGAACGTGAAGCCGCGTTCGTGCAACATCTGACACATGCCACGTTTCTCGGGGAATGTTGGCCCGTCGGTATTCGTGGCGTGTTTGCCCTTGAGCGGGGCGCTGATCATGTCCGGGTTTCCGCACAAATAGACGTGGGTCTTATCCGGATCCAGGGGGCAGCCCATTTGCTCTTCGAATTGCCCAGATTCGAAATATTGCTGCACATAGATCTTGCCGACGTAATTGGGAGCATTGGGGTCGAGGTTCTCCGGCTCTCTTGTTGTCAGCGGTACAAAACGGTACTGGGCATACTGCTTCTCCAATTGCTCGTGCGTTTCCAGGTAACCCAAGTCGCGCCTTTGGCGAACACAAACAATTGAGATCAATCGACCGCGGTGCCCTTTCGACAGAAGTTCGGCCACCATTGCATTGTGAGGTGCTTCCCCGGTTCCGGTGGCCACGAAGATCACATTGTCGTCCGGCGAAACGGCCGATAGATTGTAATGGCCCGTCACCTTGCGACCGATCCACAAGCGGTCACCTTCACCCAGGGAAAACAACCGCGGTGTCAGCGCCGGGGCATCTCCCTCGTTCTCGCGAACAAGCACAATGTAGAACTCCAGGCTCTCCCCTTCGTCTGCTTGTACCAGCTTTTGGCCCTCATCCAGAATCGGACAACTGATCGAATAAGCTCGCTTCACCACCTTGCGATGCAATTTCTCTTTGACGTCCTCGGGCTGCGTGCCCTCGAGCCGTGGCTCCCAATGACCTAGCCCCAGCGACGTGTATTGTCCTGCATCGAAGGTGCCGATCGCTTCGTCGGGTCGGACGCGAAACAACCACAGGTCTTCGTGGATTTGTTTGATGCTCGAAATCGCTGCGTTGTAATGCTGATCGCGAAGCTGCTGGGCTTCTTCTTCAGGGATGTAGAGCGTGGTCATTTCAGGCTGGCTTCAGAGGGTATGCGGAATGAATGTTTCGATGATCGCAAGGTCGAGCGCGTTCCATACAAGCTATGTAGGCGGAATGGAAAACTTGGCAGAATGGCGTAGCCCATAGCATAACGGCTACCACGCCTGCGATACAAAGTTGGTGGCTTTCAGCAGGCATACCGAGCATCGAAGAGGCACCCGAAAATCGCCCTTAGTATTCGTTCTCGCTGCCATGAGCGACCAGGCCTGCTGACGTGGTGACAACCTGTCGGACTCGTCGCTCTGCGATTTCGACCTGGAGTTTGTCGAGCGCTTCACTGAATTTCATCACTCCAAGCCGACCGTCGATGCGGTCGCGAACATCGACGCTATCATCCTGGGCTTCGACTTCGCCCACGACCAGCAGGTAGGGGATGAGTTGCAGCCGTGCGTCACGTACCTTGGCCCCGATTTTTTCCGCCCGATAGTCGCCGGTGACCCGCATGCCGGCTTTGCGCAGTCGCGCTTCGACCGAGCGGCCATATTCCTCGGCCTTCTCGCTGATGGAGAGCACACGCACCTGCTCGGGTGCCAGCCACAGGGGAAAGGCACCCGCGTAGTGTTCAATCAAGACGCCGATAAAGCGTTCCATCGAGCCCAGCGGGGCCCGGTGGATCATGACCGGCTTGTGCGGCTTGTTGTCGGTTCCGGTGTATTCGAGATCGAAACGTTCGGCGCTGGGCAAGTTGTAATCGAGTTGCACGGTACCAAGCTGCCACTCGCGTCCCAAACAATCGGTCACCACGAAATCGGCCTTCGGCCCGTAGAACGCCGCCTCGCCGGGTTCGATGGACAACTGCGGCAAGTCCATCTCGCGGCAGACGGCTTCCAACGACTGCTCGGCACGGTCCCATAGGGCCGAATCGCCTACATACTTGGTACTGTCCGGATCGCGGAAACCCAGGCGAACACGATAGTCCTCTAGCCCTAGGCTCTTCAGCACGAATTGAGTCATTTCCAGGCAGCCGCGGAACTCGTCGGCAACCTGATCTTCGCTGCAGAACAAATGGGCATCGTCCTGGGTGAACCCACGCACGCGAGTCATGCCGTTAAGCTCGCCCGACTGCTCGAAACGGTAGACCGTGCCGAACTCGGCCAAACGCACGGGTAAGTCGCGATAGCTGCGAGGCTTCGACTTGTAGATCATGATGTGGTGCGGGCAGTTCATCGGCTTGAGCAAGTACCGTTCGCCGTCCTTCATCGTGATCGGCGGGAACTGGCTCTCAGCGTAGTAGGGGAAGTGCCCTGAGGTTTCGTAGAGTTCGACCTTGCCGATGTTCGGGGTATACACCGGTTCGTAATTGCGGCGAATCAGTTCGTCGCGAATGAAGTTCTCGAGCACACCCCGCACGACGGCCCCCTTGGGCAACCACAACACCAGCCCTGAGCCAACCAGAGGGTTGATGGAAAACAATTCGAGTTGCTTGCCCAATACTCGGTGATCGCGGCGTTTCGCCTCTTCGACCCGTTCCAGGTGAGCGGCCAGTTCCTTCTTGTCAAAGAAGGCCGTGGCATAGAGACGCTGTAGTTGCTGCCGCGAAGAATCGCCTTTCCAATAAGCCCCGGCGACCGAAAGTATCTTGAAGGTGCCAATCTTGCCCGCACTAGGCACATGGGGACCTCGGCAGAGATCCACAAATTCTCCCTGCCGGTAGAACGATAGTTCGTTGTGGTCTTTCAATCCGGTATCGATGTGTTCGACTTTCAACGGTTGCTTCAGATCGCCGACCAGCTCCAGTGCTCCTTCTCGCGATTCCATGAACCGCTCGAAAGGCTCATCTTCTTTGACGATCTTCGCCATCTCTTTCTCGATGGTCTGGAAATCATCGTCGCTCAGCGCGTGCGGAAGCTCGAAGTCGTAGTAGAAGCCGTTCTCGATGGTCGGCCCAAAGGCGAGCTGCACGCCGTCGAACAGTCGCATTACGGCCCTCGCCATCACATGGGCACAAGAGTGTCGCATCACCCCCAGAGCTTCGGGATCTGCCTTGGTGAGCAGTCGGAGGGAAACTTCACCCTCGCTGGGCAAAGGGACGTTCGCAGTGACTATCTGTCCATCGACCTCGGCTGCCAGCGTGGCTTTTCCCAGCCGCGAGCCGATTTCGTTGGCAATGTCCAGGGGAGAGACCGCCTGTGAGTATTGGCGTTGGCTCCCGTCCGGCAGATTCACTTTCAGCATGGTAGCTCCGCGACCCCGTGTTATTCCTAACCAGATTCAATTGTGCGAACTAAAGTTGTCCCAGATTCTCTGAGATGTTTGCCAATATCCTTGAGTAGCGAGAATTACTAGGCCCCGGACCGCGATCACGCAGGAGTGTATCAATCCGTATGATCCCGAGGTGGCCCAGATTAACGGATAAACCGCCCCCGAAGGTGGTTCCCCGCAGCGTCCCGGGACGACAAGTCTATCGAATTCTCGGAGGCTAAGTATAGAGGGAGGAGCCACTTCCGAGCGATGAGGTTCGCCGGAACCCACTTGACGCGACCGGCACGGCGCGTCAGATTTGCCGTGTTGTGGCGAATCGGGTGCCGCCAAACGCACTGGGCCGACCATATCCCTGCAATCCGCGACCACCCCCCACAACTCCTCAGGGCGATTAGCTCAGTTGGTTAGAGCACTAGCTCGACAAGCTAGGGGTCACTGGTTCGAGTCCAGTATCGCCCATTGTCATAACTCCCACCGAACGCTCATCTTGGCGTACCTGTCGACGGTCGGCAGTGCGGTACGGAGGCTTTTCCAAAACGGTACATGTACCGTTTTAAGCCTTTGGATCCGCACCATGCCACGAAAAAACAGTCCACCGAAGTATCGACTCCACAAAGCCCGCAACTGCGGCGTCGTCACCATCGACGGCAAAAACCACTACTTGGGGCGCTATGGTTCACCTGAAAGTCACGAGAAGTACAGCCGCTTGATCGCCGAATGGAGCCATCGTTCAGTCGCTTGCGAGGCGAGGCGTCTCCCGCTGCCCCCTGAGCCGAAAGAATTCACAATCAACGAACTCATTTTGCGCTATCTAGATCATGCCGAGGGGTACTATCGAAAACACGGCAAACCCTCCGATGAGTTCGTCAACATCCGCTGTTCGCTTCGACCGGTGAAGCAATTGTACGGTCGAACGGTCGCCGCAGAGTTCAACCCTCGTTCACTCAAAGTCGTGCGCGATGCCATGATTGAAAGCGGCTTGGCACGCAACACAATCAACAATCGGGTTAGCCGCATTCGCCGGATGTTTCGGTGGGCAACCGAAGAAGAACTAATTTCTGGCGGAGTCTATCATGGGCTCGGTGCTGTTGCAGGCCTGAAGGCGGGTCGCACAAACGCGAGGGAAACGGCTCCTGTGGAGCCAGTGCCGGAGGAAATCGTCTTCGCGACCATCGATAAACTGAATCCAGTAGTGGCGGCCATGGTGCAGGTTCAGTTGCTCACGGGAATGCGTCCCCAAGATGTCCGCAACCTGAGAACCTGTGATCTCGATCAAACTCGGGACGTCTGGGTCTACACCTGCTGGACCCACAAGACCGAGCACCACGGTCACACACGCCGCGTGGCGATCGGCCCTCGTGCCCAACTTCACCTCGAGCCATTCTTGAAACCGACGAATCCCGAAGTTTTTGTGTTTAGCCCGAAAGATGCGGCAGAAGCTCGAAGAAAAATGCGGCGTAACGGTAGTCCTCGAACCACCAACCGAAGTGGCCACAAGAAAAAACGTCTGGAGGCGCTCAAGCGACCGCCACGCGACCAGTACACCACCGCATCCTATCGACGTGCGATAGCCCGAGCAGCGGAACGAGCAGGTGTTGCGGATTGGCACCCACACCAGCTTCGTCACACGTGTGCAACCAAAGTTCGTCAACGATTTGGTCTCGATTCAGCGACAATCGTCCTCGGACATCGGCACGGGGTAACGACAGAGATCTATGCGGAAGCCGACTTCAATCGGGCCATCGAGGTGATGCGTGAGATGGGTTGAGCTTTGCCACGGCCCATCCCAATTAGGCCAGCGATTCATGGCACATCGACGTACTACATGAACTGATTACTCGAAGGAGAATAACCTAGGGCAATGTGTTCAACACCGTCAGCATAACCGCCGTCCGGAGCGTCAGCGTTTACGACCGACGCAGGTTCGGAGCAGTATCAGACAATGTTACCGAATCAGCGATTGGTAGTATTAAAGTCGCAGAGGTGCCACGCTGAGACGGTAGGCAAAGTATCGAGTTAATCGCCGGATTGAAACTCCTCACCCTCGCGCACGCAATTGCTAGGGACCGCAAGCTTTGCCAGAGACATAAGATTGTCACTCGTCGGGCATATTTTGCGGTTGCGCGTCTCAACAACAGATTGATTCTCTCCCTCGTACGGGGTATTCTGCAGACACTCTTTTCCCCTCCCATGGCCGCTGCAGGGTTGCAATTGAATTGAGCGGTTCGTCTCAATCCATTCACGACCTTCCTCCGTTTGAGATCGGTGGATCCACTGCGCGCCGTGGCTTCGCCGTTCAGGACCATGTAGCTGCGGAACATTGCCTCAATATGCTTGAGAATCCCGCACTCTCCCAGGTGTGGTGCGAGACGCAGGATGATGTGACCCTCCTTTGGGTGAACGGGGCTGGCGAGGAGGTCGAGTTTGTTCAAGTTAATGCTCACGAGTTCAATCAGCTTTGGACGATAGCCAAGCTCCTTGAGAAGGAGAAGGTTGAGGCAGCGCAGGAAGATGAGGCAGATGACGACAGGATTTGCTTTGCCACAGACGGCAATACCGATGAGTCCAGCAAATCCAAGCGCAGAAAAAAGGACGGGCACTGCATCCTTGAGAAGTCGCTGCAGTACGACCGCTGCAGAGAACCAGTTCGCTTTCGCATCCTGACTGCTCGACCGGTCAAGGATGAGCTCAACTTTCTGACTTATCCCGTTGGCTCTCCGCATCGCGATAAAACCAAGGACGCTTACCTAAACCTCTCCAAGAAGCTGAAAGAGAAGATCGAGCATTTCAAGTCGGCCAATGGCAACGACTACACGTTTTGGATCGACCGAACCTTTTGGACTTGCGTCCATTCTCTTGACGCCGTTCGTCAGGCGAATCTTTGGCGACTGAGTGCGTTAGTCGAGAATTCGGGCCAGTTTCTCGCTCGCGACCAGATCGAGGAACTGTACCAGCGATTCCTTACAAAGGTATATGACGGCGGCCTCGCTCGATGGGATACAGAGGCCGCCAAGAAAAAGATCATTCGCGCTGAACTGCTCGCTTGGTTTGATGCAGCCGTTCATGATGCGGTACATCCCGGTCAGCACGGAACTGGGAAGAGACTCGAAGATAAGCTCCGCGACGCCGGGATTGACCCTGACCAATACGAAGCGGTTGCTGAGATGCGCCATCGCTATCGGCTGGAGCGACTGACCCCTAAGTATGCATCCGAGGCACGCAGCGATGCCGAAGCGCAGATTCGCGCGCGGTTGATGACCTTGCGTGCGAACCTTGATGGCAAGCTGATAGATGTGGACGGCGTTGCGTTCCATGCGATGTGCATCAACGAGATCAACGGAGTTCGGGAGTCGCACAACGCAAGCGAACGGCCACCCGCCGAGAACCTCTATGGCTATATGTACGACTTGGCAGATCGTTGTACGCATCGATTTGTGAGGGCTAGGTCATGAAGTCTGTTGCGAATCTTGGGCATCAGCCCGCTGGCGAGCCACTGCTTGCCGACGATATTCTAGAACTACATGCGGCTCGGATCGTTCTTCTCATCTCAATCTGTGGGGTGAAGAAGAGGGACACGGGTCTAGCTCGGTTGGACGGCCTCACCAAGCTTGCGAAACTGGACTTCCTGACCCGATATCCGGGTTTCTACGAAAAGCTTGCTGAACATCTCGGCGTACAGAGCAAGGCGTCCTTGCGTTACGTCGAGTCGAGCATGGTCCGCTTTCACTATGGACCTTGGGACAATCGCTATTATCACATTCTCGGATACCTAGAATCTCGTGGCCTGCTGACTGTAGACAAGGTCGGAGCGACATTTCGTTTCGGCCTCTCGAGTGCTGGCACCGAGATCGCCATCAGGCTCTCACAGGAAGAGGCATTTGGCGACCTAACGACGCACATCAAACAGGTCAAGGGATTAGTCGGCAAATTCACCGGCAGCAAGCTCAAAGAGACCATCTACGAGGTCTTCGGAGAAGAAGTCGTTGAGCGAAAACTCGGGGAGTCAATCTTGTGAGCACAAGCAGCTTGATGATTCACTTCGTAAATCGAGTTGGACGTGATGGCGTTCCGGAGACGGTTTATTTCAAGCAAGGCGTCAATGTGATCGTTGGCGAGCCAAACACTGGCAAAACTCGGTGGCTTGAGATGCTGGATTTCGTCATGGGTGACGACGGTACGGCCGAAGAGAAGCTCGGAGAGGTCCTCATGAACAAGTACGCAAGTGCGACCGTCGAGCTGCAAATCGCCGAGAAGAAACTCACCGTTCAGCGGCGTTGGCGCGATCCGGGCGTTAAGACAAAGATTTTCGTGGATGAGGCACCTCTTAGCATTCCAGAGTTTCGGCAGCTGATCCTTGACGAGCTCGGCATTCCATCTTTGCACTATCCACAAGGTAACCCGTATGGGCCTCGGACCTGGCCAGAGCTAGGCCTTCGCAGCCTAGCACGACACTGGTACCGGCGTCAGCGATTTTGGGGTGATCTTGTCGATCAGCAAATCACTAGTGAACAACACGCCAGCGTTCTGCAGTTCCTTGGAATGGCAGAGAAGCTTTACTCCCAGGAGTATGGAGATCTAGTCAAAGCCGAAAGGCTCATCGCCGAACTAGAGGCGAAGAGAGATTCGTTTCAGTCCACATTGAACGAAATATCGCGAGAGATCGTTTCCGAGACCGAACTGGGTGTGGCAGTAACGCCAGACGCAATCTCACAGGCCACAGCACGTCTGGATGCTGAAATCAACGCGCTTAACCGAAATAGAGATGAGCTCGTCGGGGTAGCTATCGCGGCTGCATCGGAACAGAACGGTGAGCTTTCCACGGATGCGGTTAGCAAGATGACGGAAGAGTTTGCGGGCCTTAAGCAGCTGGAACAGAAGTACACCGTCGAGTTGGAGCGAGTCAACGGCAGACTGACAGAATTGCACAATTTTCAGAACCGCGTTGGCGCGGAAATCAGCCGCCTAGGGAGGGCGATCAAGGCTGGTGACGTAATGACGAACCTGAAGGCCACTCACTGCCCTGTTTGCGATCAGGCAGTTAAGCAACCAGACAACGAAGACAAGAGCGAGTGTTTCCTTTGCCACCAACCGCTGGAGGTGAATGGAGAATCAGCAAGCGAGCCTCTGAAACGCGTAGAGTTTGAACTGGACCAGCTCAAAGGCGAGAAGAAGGAAATTGCAGACCTAGTTGAGTCGCTATCTGCCAAGAAGCGCGAATACGTAATGAACATTCGCGAGACCCGTAACAAGTGCGGGCGGTTGGCAGAAATGCTTAAGCCCATGCGGGTCGCCACAGCTGCAATCATTCCGCCAGAAGTAGCGGAGATCGAGATGGAGATCGGGCGTCGAGTAGAGCGGGTAGACCAGCTAAGCCGAATTCGCGAGGCGCTCGCACGACGAGAGAAGATCGCTGCCGAGATCCTCAAGATTCAATCGCAGGTGGCAGAGCTAAAGGCCGAAGTTGAGAAGCAGACTGGCGGGCTCGACTTTGAGTCAGCTGGCGACATCATCTCCGACGGCATGAATGAGTATGTAAGCCAGCTCATGTTTGATGGCAAGCAGATGTGGACCCAGAAGGAGATTCAGTTCAGCGTAAAAAAGGACGCTTTCAGCGTTCGGGTGGGCCGGCAAAAGTGGTCAAGTCAGCTTGGCGGTACCATGACCATCTACTTCTTCCTGGCCTATCACTACGCTCTTCTGAAGCTATCGGCTCTGCCTGAGAGTCGATTCCCTCCTTTTCTCATCATCGACTTCCCACCCGAGATCGAGGGCGAAAAGGTTGCCGACCACGAGAATTTTGTCATTGAACCGTTCGTATCACTTTGCAGGCAAGACGACTATAAGCATGCTCAAGTGATCGCCGCCGGAAGTGCATTTAAAGGTCTGCAGGGCGTGCATCGGCAAACGCTAGCTGAGGTATGGGATTAGTCTTCGAGGTCGGCTTGTCCCGTGGACGGCAACTTCTCCTCCGAACGATATTTGGGCCAGTCAATTGATTGCATAGGTCCGACACGCCGAAGCGTTTCACTGCTTATCAAAAGGTCGAATGATTTGGTGTCGCGCCAAAAGAGACTAGTTTCAAATCATCCGCGCACGTTCTCCCGAAGAGGTTGGCTTAAAATTGGTTCGTCCCGATCGTCTTCTCCTCGTGGCTTATGACCAAGATTGTGACCTCTACGAACCTAGCAGGGAATCCCACGCTCATCTGTGATCTGGTTTGCCAGTATTCACCGGTGAATCAGCGGTGACAGCCGAAGCGGGCATCGTAGAGGTGGCCGAATAGATCCTGGGTCCCCTCCGTGTGGAACACCGTGCGAGCTTGATTGATCTGTGATAAGACGCGATAACAAGAGGTTGAATCCATGAAAAGGTCGTCGCGAATTCAATGAATATTGCGAGACTCTTTGTCCATCGAAGATTTCAGCAGAGGTTAGACCTTATGTAAAGCTAAGGGCCCACCGTGGCCTTAAAGACAATTTGATACGAGACGCGTGTGCGTCCCGGTTTCTGCTTCCTCCAATACCGCCAACTTGGGCTTCGGCCCTCGAAATCCAGAAGCAGTGCTTGGACCCACGCTCCCGAAAGGGAGCGTCGGGCCTTGTGCTGTTCTGGATGCCCCTTGGCGGGGGCTGGAGGAGCGGTCTTGGTTTCGACGCTCCTTTTGTATTGGGGACCCTCTCTATGGCAAGCAAATTTCGGCACTGGTTTGAAGACTTCCTCCGTCCGTTGCCTGGTCGAAGAATCGAATGGCCGCAGCTCCTGCGACAAATGTTCTATGAGGAAGTGGGGAGGGTTAAACACGAAGAGGGGCCTTACCAAGGTCAGAACGTATTCATCGATCGCGGCGATCTTGCTTGGGGTCCGTATGTAGACCGTCCCGATCAACACTTAGAGGAGCTGTCCGCTTATCGCGTGTATCGACAGGTGCATGAGGAAAACGACGGTGCTCTTGCGGTAGAAGGAGACCAGGTGTGGTTGGTGACACTCCAAGTGCCCAACCAGGAACGCTTTAGGGGCCGACGTGCAGACTTAGTTGGCATAAGGACAGACGGTTCTATCGTCGTCTTCGAGTGCAAAGTGGGGGGTAACAGAAGTGATTCGCCCCTAGTGGGGCTCTTCGAAGGACTCGACTATCTAAGCCATTTGCTTATCGACGATAACTTCGACCGATTCTCTGAAGGCCTGGATGAGTGGCGAGCCAAGCACGGCATTTCCGACGTTCGATCGCTTACTCCCGATGCGTTTCATGATGTTGCCCCAGTCCAATCTGCAAAACACGCGGTCGTCGTGTTGGCACCGCAGGAGTATTACGAGTTGCACCGGCTCGATTCTCACGGAGTTGAACAGGGCTGGCACCTGCTTTCTGACAGGATTTGGCCAAAATCGCCTCGAACTATCGATATCGATTTTTGGGTTCATCCTTTTAGTGAGGAGCCTTGTTTCGTTGCAGCCCCCCTTGGGCTTGAAGGAGGCTAGTGCCCCTCTTTCTGCAGGGCTAAATCCTTCTGCGTTTCAGGTGAAATTCCGTAAAGTGCTGAGCATTGAAACTATGCCAATTCACTTGAGAGCTATCTGTGCCGATATCGGTGTATGGGCACCAGATCACGTTCAGTTCGTTGGCCTGTGGATTCGACGTGGATTCAACGCCCGATTTCCAACGTGGCGAAACTTCCGCGAACTTTCGGCCCTAGTGCCACGTACTGCCAGCCTAGACCTTGAATTCCCCTGGCAGTCTCCAGAGGACCAGGTTATTGATGTCGATGGTCACGTGGGGACACTCAGAACGATCTACGTGTTCTCAAACCCTGATGACGGAACGGGGTACGCACAGCTCCACGAAGTCACTGAAGCAGTGCATCGGTTTCTGGCTGCCGCTCAACACGAAGGGGTAAAGAGCGTTGGCTTGATTCACATTCCCTATTGTCCAGCTGATCGAAGCAGGCCATCACCCAGGTGCGACGAACAGAGCGCCATGACGATGGTTGACGCCATTCGAGAGTGGGACGCGGATCACCAAGGCCACGGGATTGAAGCCGTCCACCTCGTCGATCTAGAGAACAGCTTTCATCACTTAGTGTAAGCGATAGAAGTGTTTGCTGCTGGGCGGAGCCCGAGTGCTGAGGCAGGAACTCGAGTTGCCACGGTACCACTGAGCATTGGTTGCCATCGATCCTATCTACTTCTGATTCCCCCGCATGCTTCCACCAATCCGCCGAGCTACAAGTTCGGCTGGTAGTCTTGGAATAACAGTAAGCTGTCTTCACCTAGGAGGTCAGCCAAGGCCGCCGCCAGGGCGGGACTGCGGCTCATACCCTGCTCGCTGTGGCAGACGATGGCGTCGATGTGGTCCTGGTACTGTTGCACGAAGTTCCAGATCTCGCTGGCGTGGCTAAGGTCATCAGGTGGATGTGTGCCGGGAGCTTGAACTGCGGACTTGGCTCGGCATTGTGGAAGGCAAGGTAGAGAACATCGACTAAACCAATCGTCTTTCGAATCTTGGGATGTGGCTTATTGGGGTCGTGGATCGAGATCACGACGTAGAGGCCGTGGACCACGATGCCCGCTTCGATCGAGGCTCGATCAGTGACGATCAATTCCAACGCCACTCCTCCTGTTTTGAGGTGGGTACTTGTTTTGTGGCATTCCCTTTTGGTGTCACCATGATCCAGAGGTCCAGAGCGAGACCGATTATCCCGCCGACGACCATCTGCAGGATGCCCAATATGATTTCCCGCAGCCCCGCCACGAACGGGTAGAGAGCACGCTTGAGATCAACGTTTTCCCGACGATTCGTCGGCCAAAAATCGGCGTCAATGGTTGTCCAGGAAGAGTCGTTGCGTCCATTGCGACTTGGTGCCGTCGGCCTGTTCGTGCTTCCTGTTGGCACGAGACCTTTTGACTGCCCATCTTCATCTTTGCCGTCGCCCGGAACTAGAAACCGCCTTGTCATAATCAATTCTCCTCTGGTTGCTTGAACGGCCGAGGTGACCGGTTGTAGTCCGATTGGTTCAGTGCCGTGAGTAACGCCATGAGATTCGCCACTGGAGACGCCTGTAAATGATCAGCGGATTTTTGATCGCGGGTTCCCAACAGATTCGACTAGAGACCAAACTGGTGCGTTCTCCATGAGCGAATACGCATATCGTCGCCGTGGCATCAGCAAGGTGGATTTTCGCCACGTTTCCACCAGTCGGCTTCGTCCTGATCCGCTTTGCCGTTCAGAAGATCGGTGAGCCAGCTTCGTTGGCTCGCCCTGTCTTGCTGGTAGTCGATCCAGCGTTGGATGTCGAACCCTGGCAGCAGATCGAGAAGGTCGCGGTTCGCGTAGTGCTTTGTGACATAGGCCTGCACTTGGTGGAGGATCACTGAATCTAAGCGTGTGACGGAGAAGGCCGCGTCCGGTGGTGCGTTGGTTGTAGTGCAGCCAGACTCCACCCGGAGCACAAAGCGACCGATCTCTAGGACCTTAATATCTAGAACGTGGAAGCCTCCGTCGCTGTTTAGCTCGTTCTTGATTAGGGATCGCGTCTTGTAGAACCCGGTGTACCTCTGACTGCAGAGCTGTGAAGCCGTGGTAAAATCAAGATCCATCTCCGCACTGCCATCCAGGGTGACCATCACGTCGTAGGCGTTCTGGGACGTGAGATTACGGTAGATCTCGGCGTTGAGGGTCTTGATCTGAACGGTCCAGGTAGTGGAGTCCATGGTTGTTATCGCCATCTTCTGCGAATCGTTGCCGTGAATCTCTCGACTGATCTCATGCGGACCTCGCTTCGTTCGTCACATGGCGAACCCAGAAGCCGGTTCAGTCCTCGTCGAGAATACCTATCGTGGGGCACAAGAGCCTTATGTCCCGACCGATGAATCTGCTGGCTAGCAGGTAGTCGGTCATCGCGTTGACGAGTTTTGCTCGCATGACGAACTCGTGTTGGAGGCACCTCTCCAGCTCGACACCTTTGACGTCGGTTTGTCGATCGAAATTGAAGTCTGTGTTCCAGAGATTCAGTAGCCCCATGAGCATGACACCGGTGTCCGAAGCCCGAAGTTGAAGCTCGCAGTTGGCCGTACAGGTGCCTTCATATGTCATATGAGCGGTGACCAATTCAGTTCTTCCGAGTACCTCAGCCGTCACTACTGCTTCAGCCCGCTGGATGTTGCCATCGTCACGCTCAGTTCGTGCCTTGAAGGCGCAGCGGTTGAATCTGAGGTCGAATGGAGGTAATGGGTTCGGCATCTCTGTGCGTTACCCTCCGTTGATTTGCAGTGCTTGCTCAAGCTGCTTGACGACCATTTGTCTCAGCTCTTTGGGTTTCCGCACGGTGACCCGTCCGGACCAGCCCAGGACCCACCAGACGATCTCCTCCAGGCCGTCGACGGTGAACCCCAAGACGATGCGTCCGTCCTTATAGTTCCTCTTCACTTGCTGCGAGAGATGCCATTTCGTTTCGAGCACCAACGGTGCGGCATCCGCGGTGAACTCAAGCTCGATGTTGTAAGTCTCGTTGCCGCGGTAGACAGCCCACGCGTTGCCGAAGTAGTGGTGGAGGTCAAATGCTTCGGGGACCTCGACCGCACGTTGGAGCGACCGCAGCGACAGGAACCTCGGCACGCGGTAGGTCTTGGGTCGGTCTTCGTCCGTTGGTCGAGCGATCAAGTACCAGCTTTGTCCGGCGAAGCAGAGCCGATAGGGATGCAGATGCAGTCGAATCGGCTTGTCCTGGTAGGGGCTGGCGTATTGACCGTTCACCTGCACCCGCTTCAACAGTGCCCACTGAATCGTCTTGATAGACTCTTGGTGCTTGGAGTGGTCCGCCAGTTTGAGGTCGAGTACCGCCGTCAGTTGTTCCGCTTCGTCGAGTAGCTTCGCATGCTGTTCCGAGCCGGCGGACTTGAGCTTGGCCGTTGCGGATTGTGCCCCGGCCACCGTGAGGGCGTGAGCCTGGGCGACGGTCGTCGCCGTCTGTTGGTCCAGGAGCTCATCGGTCGTGAGATTCATTGTCGGAAATTGGTACTCGTTCCGTACGCGGTAGCACTGCTGTTCCTCGTCGAAGTAGTAGGGCACGCCGGCGAGTTCGAGTGCCGCGAGGTCCCGGTAGATCGTTCGCTCGGATGCTTCGATCTCTTTGGAGAGTTCCTCAACATTCCAACGGCCACGGCCTTGGATGAGCTCAAGAATCCTGATGGCCCTGGCGAGACGTGTGTTTTGTCTGAGGCGACGTTCTGTATCCGGCCGTTCTTGGAAGTCTTTCTTGCCGGATGCCGCCTTGGCTCGTTTCTTCATGTCGATGCCCCGTGTGTTCCTTGGTCGTCAAAAACAGATCGCCCTGATTCTACCGGGCCGGCCAGGGTGATTGACTTCGAACACGTAGTGTTCGCCATCTGGTTGGACACTTAGCTCCGTGTGATTGGACGGGGTTGATTACCCGGTCGCCGATTCGTCGTGAGACCCTACAGGATGCGAGGGCACGCACGTACATCTCGATTTGGACGAGCGAGCGGGCATAGTGGTTCATGTTGATCGCTTCGATCCGGTCCCGTTCGGTGTGGATGATCGGCTTCCGGACCCCGGCGATGCCATCGAAAACGATCGCCGGGCAACCCGCCTGCCGGTGGAAACTCTGGGCATCGGAGACTAGATCATCGCTGTAGTGAGCCTCGGGAACGTCGATGGGGCCCGCGATCTTGGATCGGCCATACGTCCAGTAGTGCAGCGGCCCTGGCCCTAAACATTCAAGGTTGACGTTGGCGTGGATCGGTTGGCCGTCCAGGTTTCGTACGTAGTGCCGTGAACCCGTCAACGATCGGCCGCGGTTGTATTCCTCCAGTGCGAAACTCACCAGGATCAGGGGACACCCGAGTGGGTCCGAGCGGAACCGTTCGAACAAGTTGAAGAGAGCCACGACTCCAGACCAGTTATCAACCACGCCGTGCCCGGCTGGGACATGGTCGTGGTGGGCCGTCAGGTAGATCGGTGGTAGCTCCGAATCTCCTGGAATGGTGACCTCGATGTTGCATGCGTCGAGTAGGTTACCGCGGCAATCGCGAATCGGCCGTCGCCGCGGCGTAGCCCCACGCTGCTCGAACCCCTCGACGACGTGTTGTTCACGCTCGACGTAGGTGGCAGGGGCAGAGGCCAGCTGGTTGCGGAGCTCTCGAACTGCTGGGTGTTCACATTTCATATTTGGAACGCCTTCGTCAGTCCGGCGGTCTTCGTTCGCATGTAACGACGCAGGGTTCCCAGTCGCTCGTCACCCTCGAATCTGCGACAGATCTGCTCCCAGGTCAGTCGCCGGAAGCGATCCTTGTAGCTATCTGCGATGAGTTCTCCGAACTCCCCAGCCGTGTCGCGTTCGTAGCCGCTGCGGACTAGGTTCACGTGGTAGGCCCTCGTGCTGGGGTGGTCGTCGGCCGACATCCATTCGGCGAATGTCACGTTCCTCCAGAGTTGGTAGGCCACCCGTGAAGCGGACTCCGCCTTTGCTCGGTTCAAGAGTTGGAGCCGATCGTCGGCATAGATGCCCAGCAGTTCGTCGAGGGTGAGTGACTGTTTGTCTTTCCTTCGACCCCGCTCGTAGAACGTGTTTGGGCTGCAGAACTTGGCTTCGATGAGGATCAGGTATCGTCCCGGCAGGTGCAGGGCGATGTCAGGTTCCGTCTTTGGGCGGTCCACCGGCAGGTTGCTCTCGAACCGCTCCCGTGCTGAGATCAAAAGATCCCACGGCTCTAGGGAATCGTCCGTCGTGCAGATGCCCCATAGATAGAGATGGGGTTCGTACGGCAGGTTTTCACCGGTGATCAGGGCGGCGAGTTGTTTCAGACGCCCCGCTTCTTGCAGGCTGCGGAACACGTTCCACGAGAGTGCGTCTTCCGATCGTTCCAGGCCGAGGCGGTGCGACTCGTACTTGAACGGGTGTCGAACGATACGCGTCGCGAACAGTTCATCAGAGGCGATGATGTTTCTCCGCACGTCGGTGTATGAATAGGTTGAATTGGAGCGAGAATAGTGACAGCGGATGCCGTGGTCGGGGCAGACTTCGCCTGGGCTGAGTCGGGTGGGGGCTCGCAGTTCGTGCTGGCAGCCACGTACGAAACAGCGAACGGTCTTGGGGGCCTCGCGTACCAAGTCAGCCACTTCGACGAGTTCACGGGTGCCATAGGGGAGTCGGTTGTTGGGCATGTGGTCTCCTGTGTCTGTTGTCCAAGTGCTTTTCTCGATATAGGACCACAGCCCTCTGACAGCAGTGGGTCATACCCCTCTTAGAAATCTGTGAATTCCTTTTGGCCCCTCTCTTGTTCGAGCCCGGGCAGTGCCCGTTGTCGGCTGCTCGGGCCTGCTGACTTCGCCTGCTTCTTGTGGAGATAGTCGATCAGCATCCCGACGACCTCCCGTTCCGGTCGCGTGTATCGTGTGAGTTGGTTTTGTAGTATCTGTCCCACATCGCGGAAGGTGAGTTCGCCGACGAACGGCGTCCGCGGCAGCCCGATCAGTCGTTCGCTGTGAGGAATCGCCCGCATCACTTCCCGGGAACTGCGATACCGATGGATCAGCCGCTCGCCCGCCGTTGCTACTAGCAGGATGAAGACGAAGTCCCTCGGTCGCCGCTGAAACATTCGACCCGGCTGGAATCGGCCCGCATCCTGCAGCCCCACGCGAATGTTGCGGATGATCTGGTCCGATGGGAAGCCATGACCACCGTTGTCACTGCTGACACTCGCCGATGGCTGAGCGAAGTACTTCATCTCGATGAAAACGGTCGTGGGCGGATTCTCCCAACGGAGTGTTAGGTCGACCTGGGTTGAGCCCTCGCTCCACGGCAGCAGGTCGCTGGGGTACGGTCGTTGGTTTTGCCAGGGTTCGATGACCAGTCGTCGGAACACCTGCCGCCGAAACCGCTGCGACCCCAGTGCTGTGTTCAACAGGTCGGGCAACCACCACCGTGGATTCAGCGTTCGCAGGGTCGAACAGAGGTATCCGGTGATCACGTCTTCACTCGTCGGCCGCACAATCAATGGACAGCGGAGTTGGCCTTCACGTGCCGGTTGACAGACTCGTCCCGCTTTTCCGTACAGTTCCGTCAGCACGACGAGCCCCCAAAGCCGGAGCCGACCGGGCACTCCCTTGCCCTGGTCGGCTGGTTCCTAGATGTGTACAGCGATGGCCCCGAATCGGCTTAGTGTCGTCGACCCGCGGGTTGACGTCCGTTCTTGGTCAGCTCGTCCAAGACTTGGCCGGCTTGTCGTTTCGAGAGATCGTAGATTCCGACTTCGTAGCCGAGGATTTCGGCTACCTTGGCTTCAAGCCTGGCGGCGGTCAGCCGTTCCTGTTTGCCGATCTTGAGGAGGAAGTCGATCTGCTTCTCGGTCGCGGGCTCGTCCTGCTGCGAACCGTTCGAGCCATTTGAGGCTGACCCGTTTTGGCGGTTGTGTGATGTGTCCTCGTCGCGTCCGGCGACGGCATCGATGCCCCGTGATCGGTCGATCTGTTGATCGAGGGCTTCTTCGGCCAGGTCGAAGAGCTCCTTGACTTGCTCGATGACCGCGTTCGGATCGGAGACTGAGGCAGTCACCTCGCCTTCGAGGTTCACCGAGAAACCAGTGGATTGGTAGTTCTTCGAGGCCTTGTGGCTGAGACCTACGTTGGCTTTGAGCATGATGGGTTCCTTTCTGTAGGTGCGTACGGGTAGCGTGATTTCGACATAGGAGGTTGAAACGGTCGGAGCGGTCAGTTGCAATCGACCATCTGCAGGGCGAGCTGCCAGGCCCGCTGCTTGAGCCGGGCCCCGGAGCCGAACCACTGCGATCGCAGTCGACGCTCGGCCAGTTTCTCTGGTGTGTGACCACGGGTGGGCCGTTCGTGGTCGACGTATTCGGTCACGGCGTTGACCGCCGCCCAGGCGGTGTGTTTGATCTCGGGCAGGTCCTGCCCGCGGCCCGATTCGAACAACCGCAGTAGATGCTCGCGAGTGTTTCGGGAACGTGTCTTGTTCCCCGTCTCCGGATCTGGGTAGAGCGAGCGGAAGTAACTCTGCAGTTGGTCGACGCTCGGGTAGTAGCCCGCCAGTCGATCGATCTTTAGGGCGAGGTCGTCGTAGAACACCCGGGCCAACCCGAGGACTTCGCGTGCTTGGCTGATCTTCGCGGTCAGATCGCCCGCGTGACGGATCGCCACTCCACGACCGTGGCTAGTTCGATCGGCGACAGCCAGTGTGTTGGCACATACGACCCGGATTGGGGTGAAGTAGACACGCAGTGACGAACTGCCGTTGTGAGAGTTGGACAACAGCAGGAACTGCTCGGTTACGTCGTCGGAGTTCTTCACCCGGATGGTGTCGGGGAGCTTGGACAGTAGCCAAATTCGCTCGCCTAGACCGAGGGCCCCGGCCGTGTGGTAGCGAAGTCCTTCGTCGTCGACCACGGCGTCGAGAAATTTAAAGCACTCCCGGTTCTGGATCGGCACGTAGCTGTCGCCGACCACGCCGAGGACCGTTCTCGTGTCCTCTCGGATCACCGCCCGTCGGCCGGTGACCGGTTCACCGTAGATCGTCTTCAGCGGACAGAGCCCGACTCGATAGTTGAGCCCGGCCGCATCAATCGCTTCCTCAGCGGTTGCCGGTTCATCGAGTCGTGTCCCCAGCCGATGCCAGGGCACCTCGCCGAAGTAGGCCATCGCCGTCTGGCCGTTGGTGGTCGCTAGTTCGTGTGCCATGTGCGGTTCCTTGTGAAACGAACAGTTGTTCCCTCACAAGGAAGTACGCCGGTGAAGACCGTAGCTCAGTCATCGCGCTGCTGGAACCCAGACCTGCCGGTTCACCAAACACGCCAAAACACCGATCGGGTTAACAAGCCCTCGCGGACTACCCAAGAAGCCGTTGAAATGTAAGTGGCCTACCTGTATTCGGTGGAGCCGTCCTAACGCTCAAAACGCAAGTTACTAAGCTGCGGCGGGCGATTTCCCCGCCGCCTCGAATCGAACGCAATCCACGCGGGACGACCTGGTCGAAATGAGCCCTGTATTCGCTCCGAGAACCTAACCAATGCAGCGGTGACATGATTCTACTAGCAGGCAGACGAGTTCTCCAGCGAGAGCGTCTTCTGTTCATTGCGAACAGTTCCAGATACGAACCGCGGAAAGGCTCCATAATTGTCGGCCGTGCGGAAACAGCTACTGCGGTCGAGCTGCAAACGGAACGCACGTGGGGACTCGCTTCTCCGAGGGTCGGAAGTCGGCGTGATGTCCCTTTCGTTGTATTTCATGGCGAGTGCCGGCATGTTCAGGTATCTATCGGCGCCAACCATGCTCGTACTGTCTGAAAACCAGAGGGAAGAGAAGAAGCGTGGCCGTCGCAAGTAGAATGCCCGAGGTAGGTTCCGGCACGATCCCCGTGGCAACGATCTGACCTTCCAAGACAATCCCGCCTTCCGGGAATCCCTCGACTACTGCTTGGACTTCAAGTTCAAATGGCAGAATGAGTTCAACATCCGTTCCTGTGACGGTCAGTAAGGCACTGCTTGCCAGGTTGTCACTCGACAACGCTGTGATGTCAGTTTGGACAAAAGATCCTGCTGGGAAGAAATCCAACCCAGTAAAGACATTCAGTTCGCCGTTCGAAACATCGAAGCTCTGTCCATCTGCCACCGTAAAGAAACCGCCACCGTCGACCAACGCCATCGAAGCCTGCTCGACGTCGAGGATGAGATTCGTGAGGCTAATATACGTTCTCTGAAGACTAAACCCGTCGATCTGAATCGCCATGTCGGCTTCGCCTTGATTGCCAGTATCATCGGTAACAAGATTTGTTCCAGTCACGGCTGCATCAATCTCGCTTCCGCCGATAAACGCAAGTGTTTCTGCTCCCAGGTCAAGATCAACCTCTAGAAAACCCGAAAGCGTTGTCTCGGAAGATCCCGGCTCCTGTTCTTCCGGATCGGGAAGCAAGACGGTATCCAAGAACCTTAAGCCGCTTCCGCTGACACCGGCAAATAAGTCTGGGAATGCGATGGTGCTTTGACCGGGATCGATGGCGAGCGTCAGTGGAGCGGACGTTGCTGTCGCGGTGCCAAATGACGCCAGTATCCCAAAGAGGAACATTCCAGCACGATTCATGAGCTTTACCTCTCCCTAGAAGAATAAGCATCCCTACTCCGGAGCGTGCTACATCATGCGCACAGGGTTACTCTTGGTGACATATCTTCAATTGAAATCCGGCGAAATAGCGTTTTTGACTGAATTCGTTCGTTGCGCAATGATCGCTCTCTAATTGTTCGTCCATAACATCGATCTGATTGTAGGAAGCCAGTGGGCTGACCTTTTCATATGAGTGAGTCGCACCTTTCTGAGTTGAGAGAATAGCATGGCGACCCGGTGCATAAGGATAATCAAGCGGCAACTGCATCAACATTGACTTCAAGTCAGTCATCAGTTTACCAAAATCGAGTTGTTCCGAAGAAAGACGACGTTTTCGAATACATCAAGGCCAATGGTCGGTTTCCTCCTCTCCAGTTGCGGCGTCGACCACTGAGTCGTCGACATCATCGTAAATGAACCAATCATTTACATCCGAGGAGGTACCGGGGTCTCCGTCAAGCGTGTCGGCGTCGCCATCATTCGTCAGAGTCATGGAGTCGAGAAAGTACGGGGCATTCAACCCACCATTCGAAATGCCCATGATGTGATCAACACGTTCTGAGTAGCTGTTGTTGCTTTTCCACTCGTTGAAAATTGCAAGGATGGCGAGCAATTCATTTCCACCAAAATCAACTCCACCCCCTATCAAGAGGTCACTGCCGCTTCCGCCTTGCAACGTATCGATTCCGGCCTCTCCCAGCAGGATATTCGGGCCATTTCCCCCGGTGATTAGATCATCACCGCCGGAGCCCGCCAGAATATTTCCACCGCTTCCACCGACGATGATGTCATCGTGTTCTGATCCTACCACAGCTTCGATACCGCTTGCGTCACCGCTCAAGGAGGTATCCCTGACGGTAAGCACCAACTCGCCGGACATGTTGACAACGACCCCATTAGCATCCGAGAGGTCAACGCTGACGCCCTCCTGGAAGTCGCTGAACACCAACATATCAAGCGACCCGCCGGCGCTGGCCGTATCCTCGATCACAGTGTCCGAGCCGAGATCGACAGTATCGTTACCCCGTTCAAAACTGTAGAGATCGTTGCCGGAACCTCCTTCGAAGGTATCGTCTCCAGTGCCGCCGTCGAGCGTGTCGTTACCGAGTCCGCCATCGAGCGTGTCGTTGCCGGCGGCACCGATCAGCACGTCGTTGCCGGCCCGTCCTTCGAGTCGTTCCGCTTGGCTGCCACCGGTGAGGGTATCGTCAAGGTCGGTCCCAACGACCGTCTCGAATTCGCTTCCATCGAAGTCCAGTGCGAGTTTGCCGGAGGCAACCGTTTGAAGGCCACTGGTGGAAAGATCAACGCTTACCGCCTGGGACAAGTTGTCGAGTAGCCCTCCCAGATCGTTGAAGTACAGCACATCCGAGCCCGCCGAATCGGAGAGGGTGTCGGTTTCGAGCGTCGGGGAATCGCTGAACATATAAATGTCGTCGCCAGCACCTCCGGTGAGCGTGTCGTCGCCCAAGTTTCCGATGAAGGTATTGTCGTAAGTGTTTCCGGTGAAGTCGTCGTCGTACTCCGTTCCTATGATCAGGGAAACACTCTGGGCATCGGAGAAATTCAACTTCAGCTTGCTGTTGACCGTTTGATCGACGCCCGGGGTCGCGCTGAGATCGACGGTGGCGCCGACGCCGGCGTCGAAGGAGCGGAGGTCGAGAATGTTGCCTTCGTCCCCACCGGGATGCGTATCGACGATGTCATCGGTTCCCAAGTCGGCGGTGCCTGCGTAGACATAGACATCGGCACCATTCCCGCCGGTAAGGGTATCGTCGCCTTCACCTCCTTCGAGGATGTTGTTTTGGTCGTTGCCGTCCAACGTGTCGTCGAGTGCGCTTCCTACCAGGCCTTCGAAGGCCGTGGCGTCATTGAGCACGATGGTAAGGTCCCCGTCACCACCAACATCCTGACCGGTTGGGCTCGCATCGGCGAGGTCCACCGTGACGGCTTCGAGATAACTATCGAAGGTGATCGTGTCCACGCCATTCTCCACGAGCGCGGATCCTTCCACGAGCGTGTCGGTGCCCAGCACTTCGGTCGTCGACGAGCGGTCAAACGTGAATCGATCGTTGCCGTCACCACCTTCCAGGGAATCGTCTCCTGCCCCGCCCGCCAGCGTGTCGTTCCCGCCGTCGCCGATGAGCGAGTCGTTGCCCGCCCCACCGGACAGTGTGTCGTTGCCGGCGCCACCGTCGAGTGTGTCGTCTTCCAATCCACCAGACAACGTGTCGTCACCGACACCACCGTCGAGGATGTCGCCGCCACCGCCACCGTTGAGGATGTCGTTGCCGGGTCCGCCGGACAGCGAGTTCGCGGCCGCATTTCCGACGATGTCGTCGTCGTAGCTGTCGATGAGGTTGGCTACCACGTTTTCGATGTTGGCCACACTCGTACTATCCATCGTCAACTGCAACAGGCCGGGACTGACCGTCTGCATGCCGGTGGTAGTAAGATCGAGATCGACAGTACTTTTGAAAAGGTTCGACAATCGCGAGAAGGTAAGCACATCCGTTCCGCCGTTGGCCGTTTCTACGACCGTGTCGTTACCCAGGTCGGTCGTTCCGCCGAAGGCGTATTGGTCGTTGCCGACCCCGCCAACCAGGGTGTCGTTGCCCGCGGCACCCTCGAGGAGATCGTTTCCGCCGCCACCATCGAGGCTGTCGTTGCCAGCCCCACCATCGAGATGGTCGTCGCCGGCAAAGCCGAATAGCGAATCGTCGCCGCCGCCTCCGGCGAGCGTGTCGTTGCCGGGTCCGCCGGACAGCGAGTTCGCGGCCGCATTGCCGACGATGTTGTCGTCGTAGCCATCGATGAGGTTGGCTACCACGTTTTCGATGTTGGCCACACTCGTACTATCCATCGTCAACTGCAACAGGCCGGGACTGACCGTCTGCGGGCCGACTGTGGTGAGATTGAGATGGACCGGGCCCTTGAAAAGGTTCGACAGTTGCGAGAAGTTGAACAGGTCCGTGCCGCCGCTGGCTGTTTCGACGACGGTGTCGCTGCCCAGGTCAAACTTTCCGCCGAAGGCGTATTGATCGTTCCCGTCCCCACCCAGTAGTGAATCGTCACCGGTAGCGCCTTCTAGCGAGTCATCGCCAAGCCCGCCGTCGAGCGTGTCTTTGCCGGCGCCGCCGTGGAGGATGTCGTTACCGCCGCCACCGCTGAGGGTGTCGTTTCCGCCGCGGCCGTCCAAGTAGTCGCCGCTGCTGCTTCCGGTCAAGGTGTCGTCCAAGTCGGTGCCGATCACTCCTTCGAAAGTGTTGGCGGCAAAGTCGAGTGACAACTTACCGGAGGCGACGTTCCGCAACCCGCCGGTTGATAGATCGATGGTCACGGCTAGTGAAATGGGCGTCAGCAGTCCCCCCAGATCGTTGAAGTACAGCGTGTCGGTGCCCGCCGAATCGGAGAGGGTGTCGGTTTCAAGCGTCGCGGAATCGCTGAAGACGTAAAAATCGTCGCCAGCACCTCCGGTGAGGGTGTCGTCGCCCAAGTTTCCGATGAAGGTATTGTCGTAAGTGTTCCCGGTGAAGTCGTCGTCGTACACCGTCCCCATGATCAGGGAGACACTCTGGGCATCGGAGAAATTCAACTTCAATTTGCTGTTGACCGTTTGGTCGGTTCCAGGAGTCGCGCTGAGATCGACGGTGGCGCCGACGCCGGCGTCGAAGGTGCGGAGGTCGAGAATGTTGCCTTCGTCCCCACCGGGATGCGTATCGACGATGTCATCGGTGCCCAAGTCGGCGGTGCCCAGATAGACGTATACATCGGCTCCGTTGCCGCCGGTGAGAGCGTCGTCACCTTCGCCTCCTTCGAGGATGTTGTTTTGGTCGTTGCCAGCCAACGTGTCGTCGAGTGCGCTTCCCACTAGGCCTTCAAAGGCCGAGGCGTCGTTGAGCACGATGGTAAGGTCCCCGTCACCACCAACATCCTGACCGGTCGGGCTCGCATCGGCCAGGTCCACCGTGACGGCTTCGAGATAGCCGTCGAAGGCGATCGTGTCCTCGCCATTCTCCTGCGGTGCGACCCCTTCGACGAGCGTATCGGTGCCCAGCACTTCGGTCGTCGACGAGCGGTCAAACGTGAATCGATCGTTGCCGTCACCACCTTCCAGGGAATCGTCTCCTGCCCCGCCCGCCAGCGTGTCGTTCCCGGCGCCGCCGATGAGCGAGTCGTTGCCCGTCCCACCGTACAGTGTGTCGTTGCCGGCGCCGCCATCGAGCGTGTCGTTGCCAGCGCCGCCACTGAGGGTGTCGTTTCCGCCGCGGCCGTCCAAGTAGTCGCCGCTGCTGCTTCCGGTCAAGGTGTCGTCCAAGTCGGTGCCGATCACTCCTTCGAAAGTGTTGGCGGCAAAGTCGAGTGACAACTTACCGGAGGCGACGTTCCGCAACCCGCCGGTCGACAGATCGACGGTCACCGCCTCGTTCATGGGCGTCAACAAACCTTCGAGATTGTTGAAGTACAGCAGGTCGAAGCCGGAGGAATCGGCCAGAGTATCGGTTTCGAGTGTGGTCGAGTCACTGAATACGTACAGATCGTCGCCGGCACCACCGGTGAGCGTGTCATCGCCCAAGTTCCCGATGAAGGTATTGTCGTAGATATTCCCGGTGAGGTCGTCGTCGTAAACAGTCCCCAGAATCAAGGAGACGCTCTGGGCATCGGAGAAATTCAATTTCAATTTACTGTTGACCGTTTGATCGGTTCCTGGGGTCGCGCTGAGATCGACGGTGGCGCCGACGCCAGCGTCGAAGTCGCGGAGGTCAAGTATGTTACCGTCATCGCCGCCGGGATACGTATCGACGATATCATCGATTCCCAAATCGGCAGTGCCTGAATAGACATAGACATCAACGCCGCTGCCCCCGGTTAAACTGTCATCGCCCGTCCCGCCGCTCAACACATCGTTTCCGTTCCCGGCTACCACGGCGTCATTTCCGCCGCCGCCGAAGATCGTGTCATCGCCGGCACCACCGGTAATGACGTTGTCGGCGGCGTTGCCGGAAATGCGATTCGCGAAACTGGCGGCTGCATTGGCAGCCACGTTCTCGATGTTCGCGGCACTATCACTGGACATCGTGAGTGAGAGCAGACTTTCGTTGACAATCTGGGTGCCGGAGACATTCAGGTCCAGGGCAATCGCTCCAAAGAAGGCCGGAGAGAAAAAGCCAAAATTCAGGCTGTCGTTTCCTTGGCTCGCCGCCTCGACAATGGTGTCGTTCCCGAGATTCGCGTGTCCATAGAACTGATAGGTGTCGTCCCCAGTTCCGCCGGTCAAAGAGTCGTTCCCTTTACCGCCGGCCAACACATCGTTGTCCGCCAAGCCGTCTAATGTGTCGTCGCCGGCGCCGCCGAGGAGGCTATCGCTTCCTGCGAATCCGGTGAGCGAGTCATCACCAGCACCGCCCTCGAGGGTATCGTTCCCGGGTCCGCCAATCAGCATGTTGTCGGCGGCGTTGCCCACGATGCGATGGTTGTAGCTGTCGATGAGGTTGGCCACCACGTTTTCGATATTCGCCACGCTCTTGCTATCCATCGTCAACTGCAACAAGCCGGAACTAACCGTTTGAGTGCCATTGGTGGTGAGATCCAGATCAACGGCGCCCTTGAATAGATCGGTGATCAGCGAGAAGTTGAAAATGTCGGTGCCGCCATCGTTTCCTTCAACGATGGTGTCGTTGCCCAGGTCAACCGTTCCACCGAATTCGTACTGGTCGTTGCCATCGCCGCCGACCAACGAATCGTGTCCGGTGCCACCGCGCAACGAATCGTTGCCGGTGCCCCCGTCGAGCGTGTCGTTGCCGGCGGAACCGATCAGTACGTCGTGGCCGGCCCGTCCTTCGAGCCGTTCCGCTTGGCTGCCACCGGTGAGTGTATCGCTAAAGTCGGTACCAACGACTGTCTCAAACTCACTTCCATCGAAATCCAGATCCAGTTTGCCTGAGACACCTGAGACACCTGAGGCAACCGTCTGAACACCACTGGTGGAAAGATCAATGCTCACCGCCTGGGACAAGTTGTCGAGTAGTCCCCCCAGATCGTTGAAGTACAGCACATCGGTCCCCGCCGTATCGGAGAGGGTGTCGGTGTCGTGCGTCGAGGAATTGCTGAAGACATAGACATCGTCGCCACCGCCTCCGGTGAGCGTGTCGTCGCCAGTGTTACCGATGAAAGTATTGTCGTAGTCGTTCCCGGTGAAGTTGTCGTCATACTTGGTTCCCCATATCAGGGAAACACTCTGGGTATCGGAGAAATTCAATTCTAGATTGCTGTTGACCGGTTGGTCGGTTCCGGTGGGCCAGGTGAGATCGACGGTGGCGCCGACGCTGGCGTTGAATTCGCGGAGGTCGAGAATATTGCCATCGCCGCCTCCCGGCAATGAATCGGTGATTTCATCAGTTCCTAAGTCAACGGTGCCTGCATAGGCGTATACATCGCCACCGTCGCCTCCGGTAAGGGTGTCGTTGCCTTCGCCTCCTTCGAGGGTATCGACTCCATTACCGCCGGTGAGAGCGTCGTCACCTTCGCCTCCTTCGAGGATGTTGTTTTGGTCGTTGCCAGTCAACGTGTCGTTGAACGCGCTTCCCACCAGGCCTTCAAAGGCCGAGGCGTCGTTGAGCACGATGGTAAGGTCCCCGTCACCACCAACATCCTGACCGGTCGGGCTGGCATCGGCGAGGTCCACCGTGACGGCTTCGAGATAACCGTCGAAGGCGATCGTGTCCTCGCCATTCTCCGCGGTAGCGGTACCTTCGACGAGTGTGTCGGTGCCTAGCACAACGGTATCCGATGAGCGGTCAAACGTATATCGATCGTTGCCGTCACTACCCTCGAGGGAATCGTTTCCCAACCCACCAGCCAGTGTGTCGTCACCGACACCACCGATGAGGGAGTCGTTGCCGACGCCTCCCCGCAATACGTCGTCGCCATCGCCACCTTCCAGCACGTTGGCCTGAGTGTTTCCGGTGATGGTGTCGTTTCCGGAGGACCCGATCACCCACTCAATTCCCGCGGCATTGCCCGTACCATCAAGAATCGTGAGATTCAAGTTGGATTCGTTGACGACTACTCCACCGGAGTCCGCCAGATCTATGTCGAGCCCCTCGAGATAACCGGAGAAATCCAAAACATCTTCTGCGCCCCCTCCGCTAACCGATTCTTTGATCTCATCGGTACCCAGGTTATCGGTGGCGATTTTCCGATCAAACCGATAGACGTCATTTCCTCCGCGTCCTTCCAATGTGTCATTGCCCAGGCCACCGGTGATTTCATTCGCGAGAGAGCTTCCCTTGATAACATCATTGAACTTACTGCCGATTACATTTTCTACATCCACGCCCCCGCCAACGGGAAGGTCGATTCGAAGTGTGGTTCCTCCGCCCATGTAGACATCTTGCAGCGCGTCGTAAGCAAGATCGATACTGATTGCGTGGTCGTATTCATCGAAGGAAAGCGTGTCGGCATAGAAGACGTCCTCGATAATGATGTCATCACCATCGTCGCTATCGACGTAGGAGTACGTATCGCTGTTCCAGCCGCCATTTAGAACATCGTTACCCCCACCACCGCGGAGCGTATCGTCGTTATTGCCTCCGGTGAGGGAATCGTCGCCGTCTCCTCCGATGAGCGAGTCATTGCCGTTCGCACCGGCGATCGTATCGTTCCCGGCGCCGCCCTTGATTAGGTTGTCGCGACCATTCCCGTTGATCGAATCATTACCGGAACCGCTCAGGAAGTTTTCGATACTCTGTCCGAATTCGAGTGTCACTTCCAAGGGCTGACCGGAAACCACCGTTTGCGGGTCCTTGGTATCTAGATTGAATACGATTACCGATGTGAACGTGCTGAAGTCCAACGTGTCGGAATCCACGACTCCAGCTTCCGAGACCACATTCTTGCCATTGTCGGAGTCACTAAAAACAAAGGTGTCGTCTCCAGCACCGCCGGTTAGAGTATTGTCACCCAGCCCGACCACGATGGTGTCGTTCCCATCCTCTCCGAAAACATCATCGTCGCCAGCCTCGCCACGGAGCGAGTCGTCACCCTCGCCGCCAACCAGGTTGTCGTTGTCGTTGCCACCGGCCAGAGTGTCGTTGCCGGCCCCGCCATCGAGCGTGTCGTTACCCTCTCCACCTATTAAGGAATCAGTGCCGCTTCCTCCCCAGATCGAGTCATTCCCATCACCACCATCAATCGTGTCGTTTCCACCGCGTCCGTAGATGATATCGGCGGCATCGTCGCCCGTGATCGTGTCGTCGAACGCACTTCCCACGACGCCTTCGACATCGGAGAGCATCAATCGCAGCGAGTTCTGCGTAGACACCGGCTCCATCGTGTCGAGGCTAAGATTGACCTCGACACCCTGATTGTAGTTGGAGAAATACAAGAGATCGTTGTTACCAGTACCTCCATCGACGTTGTCGTCGCCGCCATCGCTATCAGAGAAGACAATCAAGTCGGCATGTGCACCTCCTTCGATGGTATCATCACCCGCGCCGCCACGTAGCGTATCGCCTCCCTCGTGCCCTTTTAGCACGTCGTCACCCGCACCACCGACCAGCGAGTCTCCGGCCCGATCGATGTCACTGGTTGCCGGGGGTAATGCGTCACTGTAGAAGTCGCCACCGTCGAGGTGATCGTTGCCACTTCCCCCCACGAGCGTGTCCGATGACTTGCCGCCATAGAGGAAGGCATCGATCGTGGCTGGAAGATCGGCGGCCGAGATCGAGTCGTGCCCATCGTTGCCGAACGCCGTGACGTCTCCGTCGATAGACTCGAACACCATGACAGCGGTGTTCATGGCTAATCCACCGATGCGTGGCAATCGCACCGTAACGTCGCCACCACTTTCCTCGAAAACGACATTGTCCGCGCGGTCGCTGCCTTCGAAGAACAGGTTCCGCACCGTGGCGGATGATTCGATGTTGATCGTACCACGGACCGATTCGCCCCCACGCGACACCGTATAGTTCACGGTGTGCGCTCCGGCCGTCACCGTGTCGATCAAGAAGATGGCATGACCGCTGGCAACGACCGTGCTTCCAGCCCCCCAGTCGATTTCGAACGTGTAATCGCCGGTGCCTGACAGTCCGGTCAAGTCGGTCGCCCACAGGTGCAACTCGTAGGCTAGCGGATCGGAAGCACTCGGACCCGCGACGGCGGCAACCGATAGCGGGGACATTTGAACGATTGGTTCGCTCAGCGAGGTATCGACCGTCACAAACCACTCGCTATTATCGTTGGAGCTGGGGCCGTCCACCCTGATGCGGGCGGTGTAGATGTCCTCGGTTGCATAGGAGTGGGTAAAGGTCTCGACCGGTCCACCGGCAACGTTGTTGACCTCAAACATTCCGTTGTTGTCATAGTCGATGAAGTATTTGAATTCACCGACGCCAAATTCATCGAAGCTTAGTCGCCGATCGACGTCCCGGCCAGTGATGACAAACTGGAACTCGTTGTTCGCGATCTCTTCAGCGTACACGGGGGCGTCACCGGAGAAGGTGACTTCGAATTCCGTCCCGAAGTCATTGCCGATAAGCGTCGGCAACTGGCTACCGCCGTAGATGATCCCTTTTGAGCCCAGTTCGGTGACGGGAGTGGACGACGAATCATGATCAAAAGTGTTTTTGTAGAGAAGGATACTCTCCGCGATGGGGCTCCCAAAGGGTAGCGCCCTGGTCGTCGTCTCCGTCGAAACGGTGAGGTCGACTCCAACGGGAACATCTTGCACGAGGTTGTGCTCGAATACGATGCCCTCTACGCGCTCGCCGTGGTTGGACAGTGCCGATTTGTTGGCCGTTGACACCACGCCGAATCCGGCATTCTGCACGTCACTGATGGTATTGTTGCGGAACACCGCTCCGTAGACGTTGAATTCGGCCGCGCCTTCGTATTCTGGAACGATCTGATTGTGGCTGCGGGTGAAGATCTCGATGCCGTACCGCGTGTTCGAGACAGTATTGTTCTTGATCGTTACGAATGAGGACGGGTAGGTCGCCTGATCGGCTTCCAGATTGCCGTTGGAGAGGCCCCACACCGTGATGGGATACCGAACCGATGAAATAACGTTCTTGTCGACGACCGCGTTCGAAGTACCGCCCCAAAGCCAGACTCCGCCAATCGGCGAAGGGATGAGTTCATCGACGTTGGCCTGCAATCCGCTGACATTATTGCGATAGACCGCAAGCTTGTCGAAGCCCTCATAGACGTGAACAACGCTGGTAGCGTCGAGTTCCACGTTTAACGGATCGGAAAGAACCAGGGTATCGTCGTCGTAGTCGGAGATAAGCCGCGTCTGACCGAGACCGGTACCCGATACGACCGTGACCCAAAGTTCGAAGGACGACTCGTAGAGTGACTCGTCGAGCCCGGCAAATGTCAACGTGGTGGCCGTAGACGATGTCAGCTGACCCGGATCGTGGGTGGCCCCGACGTGGAACAGGATCTGCTCGCCTTGATTCTTCTGATGCCCATCGCGCCAGCCGACATTGGAAACCGTATTGTCAGCGGTGTAGATACCAGTCGCGCCGTCGCTGTTGGTGAACCAACGGGCTGCCCAATCGGCGCCACGAGTGCTATCGAGTGTGCTAACGCTTTGGCCCGTGGAATTGGTGACCGACACTTCTGATGCAAAGTTCGTACGAATCAGTTCGGTAGCTTCATTCGTTCCAAAGCTGTCCAGGTTGTCAATGAATACCTGGCTGCTGCGTAGTACCCAAATTTCATGTCCGTAAGATTCGCTATTCGTGATCGAGAATCGTTCACCATCCGCGAAGTACACCATGGCTTCGCTCGTTCGCTTTTCGAGCACCACATTGTCGAAGCGAACGTCTTGCTGATTGTTATAGTTGAACAGCAAGTCCAATCCACCCGTGTAGGAATCGCTCGATCCCAGAGCATCATATCCGCTGTGGAATGTTATCCCTTCAAAAGTGACATTGCTGGAAGGCTTGGAATCATTTCCGATAAAAAGCGTTGAACCCTGGAAGCCGCTCTCGGTTGGGCGAATGGTCACGAGCCCGGATCCGGCCCCCTGGAGACGAACGTTCGACGGGAGACTGAGCGTCCCACTCACGTAATACGTACCCTCAGGTACGTAGACCGTCGGGTAGACCAGGCCAAGATCTTTCGCCGCCGCAAACGCGGCTTGGAACGCCGCCAGATCGTCTAGCGTGTCATCTCCGTTTGCTCCATGCGTGGTAACGTCGATGATGTCCGTCGAATCATCCCAACCCATATTGTTTTGATCGGCGGTGCGGACGGTGAATTCCACGGGAGCCGACCATCCGAATTCGCCACCATGGCCGTTGTGGACCCAAGCCTTGTAGGTGTCTCCAACAGAGAAAGTGTTTGGTACCTCGAAGTCGACGCGGTACGGATTGGCCTCGTTGACCGTGGCCCACTGGCCGGAGGTACCGTCGATCTTTTCCACCCACACCCACGATTTTTCACTGCCGGTTCCATCCCAATCGGCGTTGCCTTTCGTCAAGTTTTGGCCAAAGATGGCAATCTCTTGCCCGGCGTGGGGCATGTTGGGACCGATCCACCATGTTTCCGTCCGATTGACGGCTACCGCATTGCTGACGTCGGTACCGTTCTCGGCCCACACCACGTACATCGAATCGCCGGGTAGCCCAGCAGGGAGCGTTACTAGGGCACGATTGTCACCGCTTAAAATCGGATCGCTGACGGTTGATTGAACAGATCCCCCGCTGTTTTCGCCGTAGACTTTAAAAATCGTATCGTGGTGGAAATCGTCACCCGTGATAGCGATGGTCTCGTCTGGGCCGGCAATGCGAGTCCATTCGCCGAAATCGGGTGCGTTGCTGTCCAGTGTCGTGCCGGTAACCGTCAGGTCGAAGGGATCGACACCACTTGGAAGTGTGACTCCAGAAGGACCTGCTTCGAACTCGAGCAGCCCTGGCAGCGACAATGTGAGCATCTGGCGATCTTCGAGTGGTTCCAGATGAATGGCACGTTTGTGTCGTGGGGCACCCGTGGTGAGGATGGAACTTCGCCTGCGAGAATTTGATTTCAATAGTGACCAGCGGCTTGCTTTTCGAGATGCCATTACAATTGCTCCCTGCCCCAACGAGATTTCTGAGCGACTTGGTAGACAAAAGACAGGAAGGGGGTGGGCATTCCCCCGTTAGCAACAACCAGTTTGAAGGCGTAGCGAACACCAACTCAGCAAGGCCTTGGAACTTGAATTGTCTGCCGTAGGTTAGATTGACAAACGCGCTAGAAATCGCCACTGCGAATGTCCGCCGCTTCATGCGGATAGCCGCAAAACGATGCGGGTCTTAGCTAGAAGGTCGAGAGCCGAAAGATTGGCATGCGTTTTTTGATGTGGTTGTACCGGTGCATGCATACTCAGTGGTTACTTCTGAGACAGCGCAGAATCCCTCGAACGCCTGCGCAAGCCGGGCAGAATCGGCGGTGTTCCTATTTCGAAGGAATCATGCGTCTGCAGAGTCTCGAATGAAGTGAACAACAGTCAATTTCGCGGCCGTCTCCTAGTTCATGACCGAACCAGCACTGCGCTTTTTGGTCGGAAGCACCTGCAGGTAGTCGAGCGTTCACGCGCAATCATCACACGTGACCTGCATTTTCCGCAATCGATAGCCCCGAGAACATTCCGGGGCGACGTTCACTACAGCGACTGCTTTCAAACTTTCAGGTGTTCGAGATACCACGAATGGGCTCGCCTATCGATCGCGCCTAGATTTTTCGAAATCTTGGAGTCAGCTTCGTGTATCGACCCACAACGAAAGCTAATTCACTCACTGACGCAACCTTCATCTTCTTTAGCACATCATGGCGTCGCTTCTCAACGGTGCGAACGCCGATGTCCAATTCGCTTGCGATTGCCTTATTCGGCTTCCCTTCGAGAAGTCCTGACATCACCTCTTGCTCCTGATCGGAAAGGGAGCCGATTCGAGAGTCAATCAGTCGCTGTTTGTTCATGCTGGGTCTTCTGCTTTGGTCGCGTCTTAGGGCGACACGGATCGCCTTGCGAAGCTCATGAGGTTGACAGGGCTTCTCAAGCACCGTTATGGCCCTGTAACGCATGGCCTCCACGGCTAGCGACACATCAGCGTAGGCAGTTACAAGAATCATCGGTGCTCGTGGCGCGAGCCTGCGGAAGTTCCGAAGCAAATCGAGTCCGCTCATGCCGGGCATGCGTTCATCGGTAATCAGGCAACACGGTTCGTCAGGATCATATGCCTGCAAAAACTTATCAGCGGAAGAAAACAGACCAACACGCAGTCCCATCGATTGTACGACGACAGCCATAGAGGTACGCACTGCCTCGTCATCATCAACGACGTAGATTGTTGGATGCTCTATTGCGCTCAAACGAGTTCTCCTTTCGCTACAGGAAGCGTGAGATGGAGCGTAGCCCCTCGAATAGCATTCTGCACTGCCCAGATACGTCCGCCATGAGCCTTCACGATCGTACGACATACTGCGAGCCCAATTCCAAGCCCTTCAGTTTTCGTTGTAAAAAACGGCTGAAAGACGTCCTCGGTGTTTTCTGGCAAGGCCTCAGTTCCGGAGTCCTCCACGGATATCTTGACCATATCTTGCTCGTTCACCACGCTTAGCGTGAGGATTCGATCTGTAAGAGCACACATGTTCATGGCATGACATGCGTTTTGAATCAGGTTGAACAACACCTGCTCGACCAATAACTCATCGACTAGTAAGTCAGGTATTTGAGACTCGACCTGTAGTACGAGTTCAACACCATGCTCCTCAAGCACAGGAGCAATCAGCGCGGAAGCTTCGCTCATGATGTGCGACCATGAAGTGCAACTCTGTACAGGCCTGTTGTGACTGACCAAGCGCCGCATCCTGCGAATGATTTCGCTGCCTCTGTGCGCCTGCGAGGCGATCTCTCGATTCCAGGTGACAATTTCACCCAACGGAGGTGGGTTCTTAGACTCGAGAGCATTCGCCGAGGCGCTGGCGAAATTTGAGATGGCAAACAGCGGTTGACACACTTCGTGCGAAATCGCTGCGAATACCTCCCCGAATGCCGCCGCTCGAGAGGCTTGTCTAAGCCGCTCATTAAGATGACGCAGTCTAGATTCTGCTCCTTCCCGTTCGGTGACATCGACAACTAGCCCTTCGATCATGCCCGAGGCTCGATCTACATCCGTGATGCGACTCGCGTAGAGAATTGCTATGATTGTTTCGCCGTTCGCTCTCTTCAATCGAACCTTCTTACCGGCACGAGAGTGCTGATTAGCTGCACGAATCACCTCTTGGCTGAATGTGCTCACGACTGAGCACGGTACAGCGCCAATTCCGGCACCCTTCGTGAGTTCCTTCTCTGAGGAGAGGACTAGCATCTGTACCAGTGTCTTATTTACCAAGGTGAATCTTCCGTCAGCAGTGCAGCGGTAAGCTCCGACGATCGCATTGTCGAATATCGATTGGTACCTTAGTTCACTGGTACGCAAATCTGCTTCCGCGACAGTGCGCTCTTGGACTTCGCAACGCAGTCGTCTGATCGTCTTCTGCAAAGCCCTGCTAAGCTTCTTGTCGTTGGAAGTAAGCCTGTCGACCAGGCTTTCGTTCCGCAAGCGAAGGAAGATGATCAGATAGCCGACCAATGGCCAGAACACAAATGCGATTAACGTTAAAGTTCCGCGACCAGCGTTAAACCACGGCACAGTCGGAGCAAATAGGGTGAACGCAATCAAAACAATTGAGACGTAAGCAGTTCTCGTCGTGAGCACGCAGGCAGCGAACAAGATAAGGACAATCATTCCACCGTAAGCGCGATCGTCGTGAAAAATTAGCAGTACAACCAAGAGTTGAGCGAGATAACACAACACAATCCCAATCATCCAGTAAGCAAGGCCCGATGGCGATTGTTCGGAACGCCACCGCGCGATTGCGAGCCAAGTCACGCTCACGCACACAGGCGCGCTCGCGAGCATCGGGATTACTGCAGTTTCTAAGGGGTAGGTGAGCAGTGCTTCAATTGCACCCATGGCCAGGAACCCGGCGAGAAGTGCCAGGTAAAAAGGAAGACGGCGCCATAGCCTTTCATTCACCTGGGCTGCGGTGTCAGTGAAGGGCACATTCATAGAAAGTGCAGGATTCGGCTTTGATGATGGTTTCTCCGAGTCTACGTTGTGACCCACTGCTAATGTTTCAATGGAAGTCATCAAATTCTCCGAACTGGAATGCTGTCTCTTCGAGAAAAGCTTTCACTCCGTGCAGACAGGCTGCCTGATTCAACAACCAGTGTGTAGCACCCGACTCTTCAATCAGGCCCTAGTGACTGGATGCGTCATGCAAGTCGAGATACGACCTGTATTCAAGCGATCGGTAGGCCGCCATCTGCGTGCCTCTTCCGTCGTGGTACTGCCCCAGAGTCTTTGACGAGCGACTTTGTAATCTCTGCTAATTTAACTCCGTCGGTGCTGGACCGCCACATCTTGATGGGTCGCAGTATGTGCTATTGGTGAGAAGAAGTCGCACAAGAACAAATTCACGTAGATTTCTTACAGATGATCACACGCCCTAAGTCGTCGATGCCAGCCATAGGCGAGTTTTTTTATGGCAATTATTCACTCACGGAGAGTATGGAATGTCTACGCGGATCGTGGGAAGCGTCCTAATAGATCAGCGGATTTTTGGTCTCGGGTTCCAATAGATTGTACTGGACGGCGAACTGGTTGGTTGAGATTGAATGGAGTGAGTTATCCGCAGTCAATTTCACCGAGCACGATCTGTTCGCATTTGCAGGTTCAGCGGGACGACCTCATCGATTTGGTCACTTGTACTTTCGGCGCGGTAAGTGCTGGGCTGGTTACTCGCCAAGACCACGAAATCATCACCACAACCAGTGCATGCCTGTCGCTGTAGTTGCAACAGGTAGGCTTGGTGGTACTCAGCTTGTTTGCCTGCGTCGTTCAGATCCGCGAGCTGTTGGGCACTGAGTTCGACCAGCTCAGTGGGTCGGTAGTCGGTGTGTGGGCCTGTTGGTTCAGCACGACCTGAAAGACCGTTCGTGCTTTTGATGTACGCTGCCATCGTCAGTTCCTCGTCGTCGATATGGTTAGTCCACATGAGGAGCTACGCCGGTGGACGGATTGTGGCAGTAATTCAGCCTTGTCCAGGACACTCTTCCAAATCGTAGGGATCTCCATTTCCGCAGACCCACTGTTGTCAGACTCGCTTGGGATGATGTAGCTCGCCGTCTCTACCGCTACTTCAAATGCCTTGACGCAGTGAGGAGCTCACGATGAACGCAGCAATAAGAACCGCTACCCTCCTGGTGATGTGCCTTTCGTCTACGCTTGCCCGCGGGAGTATCGTGGTCTTTCAGGCCGGCTCGGTTGATGGTTTTGCCCTGCCCGCTGATCCGTCTTCGCCCAGTGCCGAGTTGGTGGCAATTGACCCAGGATTGGTCGGCGGTCCGTCGCAGGACTTTGATTTGATTGCCGGCGTGAACGGGGGTACGGGAAATACCTGGGTGGGACACACGTTCACCGGACTTCCCACGGGAGTCGTCGGTGCTACCCTGACGCTTCGCGTCCGGGCCGGCATCAATGGTGGCGTGTTCACCGATGGGGTGATGCTGTCGTTCGTCGATGCGTCAACGACGAGCTACCTCGACGCCATGGTCTTTTCCCGATCATTCGGAGCCCTGAATCAGGCCACGAATCATTTTTCGAATCCCGACCCGGGGCTGTTGACGAACGATGCGTGGTCGATCGGAGACGAAGCGACGTTCTCACTTGATCTTGCGAACTTGCCGCTAGCTGACGGTAGAACGCTGGATCTTCTTCCCGAGTTGAATCGTCACGGGTCCCTTGATGCGATTGTTGGAGACGAAACGGGGGTCGACTACATGCAGCTGACTGTGACCGTTCCGGAGCCGAGTGCCATCGCGTTGGCGGGTATTGGGGTCGGTCTGCTGGCTTTCTGTGGCCGCCGGAGGTCCTGTTCCCGGGCTCAATCGAACGCCGGGTCCGGGGAGATCTCCCGACACAGAGACAGGACTTCGTAGACCACCGGTGTAAATCGCTGGTGGGACGATTTGTACCGCGAATCTTGGCGGCTGAAGACAAAGTCTGCATCTAGCAGGGCGTCGTCGCGGTCGTGGAGGGTGAGGGAGTAGGTGCGGAGGACTTGCTCACTGCCATCAGGGTGCCGGACCGCAAGTTCGTAGCCCGCGGTGAAGCTCCAGTCTTCGAGTTGAAAGCCATCGCATAGTTCGCGGAGTTCGTCGGCCCGGCGTAGGTCGATCTCTCGGTTCCGGACATCGGCGAGTTCGTGATGGGCTCTGGCACGCTGCTCATGTGCCTCAACGCTGGTGGGATCGAGTTTGATAGCCGTAGTGAGGTCGCCGATGGCTTCGGTGATCATGCCGAGCTCCAGGTACCGCCGACCCCGAACGATGTAGCCGGCGGCGAGGAGGTGCGTTTGTTCCAACACCTCGGCGTCGATGGTGATGGCGGATAGCAGTGACCGGTTCAGAGCGATCATGGGTACTTTCGGAATTGGTTCAAATAAGCGTTAGTCCGAGCATCGAGCCGAAGAAACGAGAGCCTACGCTGCTCGTGTAGGATCCCTAACAGTTCGGCGGATTCTTGGTCACGAGTTCCAATAGATTCTACTGGAAGGCGAACTGGTTGATTGTATTCGACGTTCTCTCTCTGTCATGGGAGGCGGAATGCGGTTCACGGATCTCGCTCGGTGGCTTGTGCTGGAATGGTCTTGCCCTCGAGGTGGATGAGTGAAAACTTTTCGCCGGACTCCTCGACGCGTTTGATCTGATACTGTGTTGGAGGCACGAGACGGATGCCGCGCTTTCCGAACAGATATCACCCGATCGACGCGGCTTTGTCAGCAGGGAGTTCGCCAGTGTATTCGTGTTGGCTGGCCCAGGGGTGAGGCCACGGCTTACATGCGTCGTTAGCCGCATCGAATGTGAGCCCGAACCTATTGCCTTTCTGGTTGCCAAGGTATTGTCCCGCGCTCGAGTCGCAGCAGAGCGCTGTGCGACAGTCGCCAGCCTCCACGAATAACGACCGCTTCATGGCTTCAAGAGATCTCGAAGCCCCCGGAGAGCTTGAGTTCCCTCATCCCGCACAGTGATAGTCCTCGTGAATCAATGCGATCGTACGGACCATCGTTGACCGTCGGGCAGTACGTTCCTATCGGTCGGTCGTAGGTAGTCCGGTAGAGCCACTCCCGGATTGCGCCCCCGATTTGGTGTTCGAGGCTACGAGAGAACTCTTTGTCTGAGAACGTCGGCCAATGTCTTCGGATCAGAAAGCGGAGTGAGCGACGCGAACGGCCGTCCTCGAACACGGGATATCTCTTTCGCCGGAGCCAAGTGTGACCGATGTAGCGGACGATGCGGAAACGGAGATCAACATCAGAACCACAAACCGTGATGCGCTGACACCATCTGACTCGGCTGTCGAACTGGAATGGTGGGACACCTGATGAGCTCGGCGGGGTGATGGCAAACCTGACGGGCACGATGACGCAGTATTCACCAATGAGCATGTCGTCCGACAGGTCACCTGCGATGGGCTCCAATACTGGTTGAGGGTTTTCGTGGAAGGTCATCGTACAGGCAGCCTCGTTCGGGCCGACCTTGAATGAATACGTGCGGGCGCCATTGTGACCATCATCTCGAAAGTCGTCGTCCATATACTCGTGGCCACCGGAAAAGCACGCTACATGATATACCTCTCCCTCTTGTAGACGGAACACGCGTACCTGTTCATGGCATATAGGATTGTCGCGACATTCGCCGTGCCAATCTCTGGCCGTTTCAAACGCTGCTGATTTGGCTTGCTCATCGAGGCCGAGTCTGATCGTTAGCCGGTAGTCATTCTCTGATCGGGTGGTCGCATCCCAGGCACAAGCGTAGGCACTGGTACCGTCTGCTGCCTCCTCTTGTAGCCTGCGGTAGACAGCGGTGCGTTCGGAGAGCGGGATCTCTGATACTTCAGCGTCCGTGTCTTCGTCGTTTCTAGAGAACGAGTCGTCGAAATCGTCGTCGAATGGCATGGATGGCATATTATTACCCTGGCTTGACAGAAGGAAATCGGACTCTTTGTTAGGGGCCGGATCGGGAGTGATCGACGAACCTCACTTTTTGCTCACTACGGTACGATCTGTTCCCCGTCTGACTCATGTAACAAATTTGGGATATGACGTGACGTGAACGCGGCGCTTCAGTGTCGTCTGCGGAATCAGTCTAGGTTCCACAACATCGACTCACTGGACGCTATAACGGTTCGCTCTGGGACAACAACTGGATTACGTAGTCTTTCAAGGGCAGTCTTGACTCCAGGGCGTTCATGCGAGCTCGACACCAGACGGCGTCGGGCACGCCGCGGATGTTGATTGCTCTCTTGCGCGGCAGTTCCGTTTGACTGCTGTTGGTAGCTTGTTCAGGACATTCTCGACTCTCTTGCGATGTCGCCATGGCTGTTGTCTCCTGTCCTACGGTCTCGGTGGACGAACGAGTGAGATACTGGACTCACTTATCTCACCTCCGTGACCTACCGATTGGGGTGGGGTCCCTCTGAATCAGGATGTGCCCGGCCGAGACCACGAAACATTGGGGGATGGATGAAACCTTGATGGGGCCGGACCGGTCGACTGATGTGAGGACCAGCGGATGATGGTTTCTGCGTTAGTCCTGGCGTCGGTCGGCAACGCAGTCGATTAACTGCCAGTTGGCGTTGTACATCTGGTGAATATTAAAACAGCACTCGTTGGACTGGATGGCCGCGACTCGCTTGAGTAGATCGCTTTCCGCGAGGTGGTACGCGAACGTCATCGCGTCCGTGCGCCCTTGCACCGTGCACTCGAAGCCTGCGACCGTCAACTCGTGCATCTGCCGCTCCCCGTGGGACCAAGTGATGTAGCAGGCTGAGACGAAGTAGCCGTCATAACTTTCCGGCGGGTTGCCTTGTCCCCGGGGCACCATCTCGCGGTAGGGACCGCACCGCTTGAGGTACTCACCGTAGTCCGCCGCCGCCTCGTCCTCGTTGCCGACCGCTTCCGCCGCTCTGCCTCGCTGTAGCCAGCTTTGGGCTAGGTCGGAGTCAGCGTCGACGGCCCGACGCGCGGACTCGTACGCGGCGTGATCGTCGCCCAGGTGACGTCGCCAGCAGGCGAGCAACGCATGGTACCAGCCATCGTCTAGGCCCAGCCGCTCCACGTCTTCCACATCGGTGACATCGGCGTCACTGAGTTCCGGTCGCAGGTAGTACAGTTTCCACCATTGAGCTTCCGGCCTTTCGGGACGGAGTTTGAGGGCCCGATCCAGCTCATAGAGCACCTCATGGCAGCCGTCTCCCACTGAGAAATCAGATTTCCAAAAGGCGGCGACCTTGTCGTGAATGGCGTGTGCCCGCTCGAGATAGCACTCGTATAAGAGGTCCTCGTCGGACGGTAGCTCCCTGGCGGCCGTTATCGCCCGACGGGAGGCGGCTAGGGTGAAGGCGAGTTCAGAGTGGAGCAGGCGCTCTTCGAGGGTAGCCTCAAGCCAGTATGCGGCATCCTTCGGTCGTTTGACTTCGAAGTGCGCTGCGTCCGTGACCGGTGCCGTAGGGATCGTTGACGATTCAAGGTTGTTTATGAGACCTTCTTTCGGTTCGATGTCTTCGGGTTGCGACGATCTGTTCGTTCGGGCGGGTTCGTACATCGGGTTCTCCGTTGAGATTTTGGTGGATGCTCAGGCGCACATAGCTCAACTGTGATTCGTTACTTTCGATCGTTCGGTGTCTCTGGCTCGTGTCTCCCCCGCGGCGTAGATCGCGGCGACGGACATAGGTCGTGACTCCCGCCGAAGTGGGGCGCCGCCCTGCTGAGTGATTCGCCCTTGAACTCGTCCTGGCAGCGACAATGGTTGGGGGTGTGGACGTGCGTCACCATTTGCAAGAGTACCGATCACTCTGCGGTGGGTTCCCAGTGTGGTGCGTATTTGATCGCGACGATTTCCTCTGCTTCCCGGGCCTTGCTCGCCCGGCACGATCAACCGTTGCGAAGCGAGCCAGGACTTGGCTTGCGCATTCGGATCATGGTGCGTCGGTTGCCGGCGTCGGATGCGATTCGTTCCGACCACCTCGTCAGTTCGGTCCCGGGAACTTAGTACTGTGCGTATGCCACGCCTTTCAGCGAGGGTGGTTTTTCGGCTCATCGGAGATCGCACCAATCGGTGACCTAGTAGTTCAGCCACAGCACTTCGGTGCGGGCACCGCCCGAGTTCGATAGTTGTACGTTAGTTGGTTTTTCGAGCCGCCGCCACTCGCGTAGCTCGCGGTCGTACGGGGCCGACGGGTAGCTGCTGATCATCACCCGCCCCTTGCATGCTGTTAGGGTGGCTAGCAACTCTTGGTGGCCTGCATCGGACAACTCGTGTGCGTATGCCTTTGCTTGCCGTCCACTACGAGTGTGAGCGGGATAGGGTGGGTCACAGTAAAAGAGCACGTCCGGTTTGTCGTATTTCTTGATCAGGTCGCTTGCGGGCAGTTCCTCGATCATGATTTGGCGGAAGCGCTCGGCGACTGCTTCGAGGCCGTCGATGGCAAAGAGGTACTTTGAAACGGGCTCTGGCATCTTGCGTCGGGTCCGGGTGCTGGTTGCCCAGGCATTCGGTGCGATCTCTGACGCCCCGAGCCCACCGCGGGCCTGCCTGCATCGCACGAAGAACCAGTGAGCCCGTTCGACCGGATCGCTGGGTTCCGGCGACTGGCAGCATGCGGCGAACTCACGGCGCGCGTAGGGAGTGAGTTCGCACCGCCGCTTTAGTTCGGCCAGACCGGTGGGGTCCCGGATGACGCGGAATAAGTTGACGACCCGCCCGTCGCGGTCGTTGAAGACTTCTATTTCGCTGGGCTGTTTCTTAAGGAGCACGTTGGCCATCCCACCGAAGGGCTCGACGTAGGTTCGGTGCGCTGGCATCTGCTCGATGATCCACCGCGCCAACCGCCCCTTGCCGCCGTACCAGGCGAGTGGTGCGGCGGGGCCCGACGGGTCGTAGCGTTCGGTGTCGCTTGCTGACATGGTGGGTGGTCGTTGAGTGCCGTAGGTTTTCCCGGGTGTATTCAGCCGTGGCGGTGAAATTTGCGGAATCCGGTAATGTTGTCGGCCAGGTGGTCCAACGCCCTGGCTGTGCGGCGACAGATCCACTTCCAGTTGCGGTCGGCGTATTCTTCCGCCCCGCGCCCCACCGTGCGGCGGTATTGGTTGGCCAGGTTACGGAGGTAGGTCACCTGCTTGATGGAGGTGTCGACCGTGGCAGTGATCTCGTCGTCATCGTCGACGACCTCTCCGCCGTGATCTTCGATCAACTCACGCAGGTCCTCGGTCATCGGGGTGTTCGTTAGCTTGAGTTGAAACTCTCCCGGGTTGGAGTTGGCAACCGTCACGCCGATCTTGCAGAAACGGTGGTTGACGTCGCCGTGGTTCTGGTAGTCGACACGGATCTGAGCGTCCAAATCGCCGCACAGCACCTTCCTGTTCCACGGGTTGTCTTGGTTTTCATGCATCAGGTAGCAGTGGAGATCGTTCGAGACGACCCCGGTTCGTTGACGTAGTTGAAGACGTGCCATGATGGCCTCCTTCGGGATGGGGTTGAATAGCAGAGTTACTTTGAGAGGTTACGCCCGGTGGTGGTGGTTCTCTAACTCCGGTGAAAAAACTCTCGGAGCTAGGTGGCGCTCCCCAGGTGGTCGTTCACGTGGGGCGTGTTGAACGGCTTCGCCTGGCGTAGGAGTTGGTCCAGGTAGGCCTTGAACTTCATGTCCGATTGCAGGGCCGCGAGCCGTGCTTGGGTGAGTGCTTCTTGGGACACGACCGCGTTGAGCACGCGGTGCTTAGACTTGGTGGACCGTTGGGTAGGAGTTGTTGGGATCGGTGGGTGATTCATTGGGGGTCGGTGTTGATGGGCATCGCTGGGAGAGGGACGGGGAAATCGTTAGGGTTCCCACCCCGGGGCCACCGAATCATTGGTTACTTTTCGGGGTGAAGTTTGTGGTGTTACCGTGCCGCTATCAGGGGTGAAGGGGACGGTTGATCGCGGTGGTGCGACGCACGCACGGGCGACGGCTAGCGGTGAGGTTCCAACGGCTCGCATCGGGCCAGGACGGCGATCACGAATTCGCGGAATGGAACACCGCTGCGGAGGGCATTCTCACGGGCCCGTCGCCAGACGTCGGCCGGCACGCGGCGGACGTGGATGCCCCGTGTGGGCCGGTCGTGCTGGTGACGTTTTTGGACCAGGTCGTGGTCGGGTTGATTAGGGGCAGGGTTCATGGTTGGTGCGGGTGCGGTCGTTCGGGGCTTGTCCGGTGCCGGCGGTGGCCCCTCGGCCGGCCGCCTTGCGGCGCTGCCGCTGGTGGTCGGGGTAGCGACCACCGGACGAGCCCGGGATGGGTTCGATCGCCAGGCCTTGGAGTGGTTGGTCATGGGAAAGTCCTATTCGGTATGGTTGAGATCATTGGTGGTGAGAGATCGGTCCGTAGGTTCGTTCCTTTCATGGTGGTCAAGGGGGGAGGATCAAGGGTCACCAGGTCCTTCACTTCGTAGTTTCAGATGCAGTTCCTTGTCCGTGCCTTCGACTTCGTCGATCGCAGTTTCGGGAATGGATGTGTGGTCGTTTGTTCTGATTCGATCGGTGTCTTCTGGGATGTTGTCTTCTACTAGTGTGGTAGTTGTCTTGAGAGGCGTCTTTTCGGTTGTATTGTCTGTCTCATCATTGGATGTGGTATAGGCATCACGTTTATGGCGGGTCGAAATGACATTCTCTTGCGGTTCCTTTGCTAGCTTCTCTATTCTCGTGATTGTGATTTTGGCCTAACGGCCCGCCCAAGTTTTAGCCTTCGGGTCTGGCTGAGTTCAGATGTTCTGCGGAACCAATCGATTCGTTGCAGCACCTGCTTTTCGCTACGGTGGAGCCCCACTTAGACCTCCAGTTACCATAAAGCAGGGTCCGTTCCCTTGCATGGTAGTACGTCTAATCTCACGCGCCCTCTGAGTCGTTGATGGCCGCTTTACCGAGGTGGGTGCGCCGAGGATGGCCGAGCTTACTACCCACTGCAATCGACTCTCGATGCCGGGGAAGCTATTCGCCGATGTGGACAAGGCCATGCACGATCGAAACCTGTCGTCCAAGGACTCGATTGGTGGTAGTTAATTCCGCCTTGTGTCGCGCCGGCTATTTTGTATCAACGCTATGCAATAAGTGCATTGAGATCTGCCAGTCGCGCTTCCTCAGCCTCACGATCCAAGTCTCCAAATGCGTTTTCGATGGATTCGGATCTGACTAAGTAGCAATTAACCTGTTTTCCACCAACATACTGGCGAGTGGTTAGTCGCTTGCTCCGGTGCTCTAGTAGATATCCCCGATCTTCGAGTGCTCGGCCAAGAGTCTTGGTGTTGATCTCGATATCTTCGTTGGCAACTCGAGCCATACGGAGAACAACCCCTAGAGTCTTTTCTGGGAGCAGGTAGACATTTGGTTGGTCGATATAACCGATGTGTTGGCCTTGGGGAATCGATACCAAGCGATCTTTGCCATGCCCGCCTTCATCAGTAGCGTCACTGCCCTTGCGTTCATCGCAACCAGGCTCGGATGTCGATTTCGAATCGTTACGCTCAAGTACTCGCCATCCCCACTCCTCTGCATTGTCTGGCACTCGTTCTGGCAGTCCCTCAAGATACGCTTCGCCGGAGAGTAACGCTGTAGCTATGAGTTGACACACGCGCGTGCCTGGGGCGACGTCGATGTTGTCTCGCCTCTGACGGTGGAGGAGATCAATGAAAGTCCTGCGAACTCTGATTAGCAAGTCGGTAACCGTTTCCGAATCTAACGCCATAACATATTTGCCAAAGTCCAAGAACATTTCCATTGCGACGAAGAGACGCGCAACCGTGTCGGTTTGTCTCGGCAGACTAACCTCATCCAAGAATTTTTGTTGTCTAGCTATTCGTAAGGCATCAAGGGATTCTCCAAGGTGTGGATGATCAGCCCAGTACTGGATAAATGCTGCTATCACCTTGGCATAGTCACCGCGGGCGGCAGCAGCTTGGCATTGGTCTAACCGTTGCTTGAGCGTTGGAGGCACGAGAAGCCCGTGGCCAGTACAATCCAGCCGCAGCATGCGGCGGCCGAGAGAGTCCCCTGGCGGCATCGCTTCACCAGTGCAAGTGAGTAGTCCCCTCGGCGGCTTTCCTTCACGCAAGCTTCCATCTCCGCGGGCGCGCGAACGAGCTTGTTGATTGGCCTGAGCACGAATTAAGAAGTCGGCCTTTCGAGCGAAATCAGTTCGCTCACCACGAGTTGCACCGAGACGCCAGTCATCAACGACGAAGACGACATCTTTTGCGCAGAAAAGTTGGGCTGCCAGAGCGTTGGCCGTTGAATCGAAGGAGCCGGGGAGAGGCTGGTTGGGGTCATGTTGTCTGAAGAATTGTTGTATCAGTGCCGCGCGTGTGGTCTTTTGCGACTCCGTGGGGCCGTCCAGGAACAACGTGAAATTCGTTGCCATGATGGGGGCCGCGAAAACCCCAGACAACAATGGAATCATCACGTCGTCCGGTCCAAGCTCGATTAATTGAAGGACTGAGGTGACTAATCCAGGGAGTTCCTCTTCCATCGGCGGCTCGGGCAGGTTGAAACCCTCGAACCCTGTTGGCGCGATCGATCGGACCTCTCGTGGACTATGTTCTGGAACCAAAACCTGCGCTTGCGGCCTTGTTGTGTCCGAAGTCCCATCTGGTAAAGCGTTTGCTACAGGCCGCTGGTACTTGTCTTGCGGCCTTACTGCGGCCACATCGGCCTTGCAGTCGTCATCGACCGCAGGATTTGGCCTCCCTCTTGAGTCACTTTCTTTGAAGCGAGGCGGAGCTGACGTCTCGACCATCGCAGTCGGCATAATGAGACCGCCACCGTGGGCGAACATCTTCACCCCGTCTTGTTCGAACCAACCAAGATGGTTCTTAACGTCGACCAACCGTATTGGCATAGAAATTCTCTGGATCGCGTCGCGAACTCGTTCATCATTACCATGGCCGGCAAAGATTGATGCTCGTGCGCCCACCTTAGAGTGAACCCAGTTCAAGCTTCGAAACTCCCCAGCTGGGACCACAAACTCTTGCCTCTGGCCAGCAACTGTGGCCTCCATCTCGAATTCCTTGTGCTCGTCCACGCCGTCAGTCAGCGTCAACTCGGCGACGATCCGCGCCGTGAAATTGGTTAGCGGGACCTCCTCAAAGCCTTCTTTGCTCGGCCGGAGCCACCAGATTCCGCCATCCTTCTCGACATACGGGCACTCGTTTCGGCCATCTTGACCAAACTCCGCGAGATCTTTCGCCAACGCGAGCAGATCATCGATACCGTGGCCGGCGGCAAGATAATCATCGAGCCCGACCGGCGAGCCATCGGCCTCCGACTCGAACTCGATGACCTTCACGATCGCCCCGCGTTCCTGAAGAAATTCTGCCAAACGTCGTAGTGCGGTGAGTCGGTGTGAGTCCGACGTTACGACGGAAGAAAACGCGAGAATGACCTGCCGACCACTTAAGGGTATGTTGTTCCACTCTTCTCGTGCAAGGAGGTTTTTCGCTTCCTTAGTATTCGAACCGGGATGAATGCCGGCGCCGAGCGTGTTGATGCAGCACAACCCGTGGCTTGCTGCGGCATCTGCTTGTCGTACGCCCTCGACGATGTAGATTGCATCATCGCCTTCGAGCAGCCGGTCGCGGCACGACGGCGGCACGTCGATGGGCAACTTCGACCCGTGCGGCACCTCGTATTTGGCTACTTGTCCTCGGCAAGTTCGCGGCTGATCTGGGCGAATTTGGTAGGACACCACCTTGCCGTCGATCGAACGGATTGGCATCACCAACGCCGGGACGATCCTCTGAGTGGTGGCAAATTCGTAGTTTCCCAGCTCTGCTTCAGTCGTCGCTGTCCGGTACCCCCGAGCCTGGCAAACCTCATCGGTGATGCCTGAACTCGAGATCAAGTCGCGGTGCGAGTCGGAGAGGCTTCCTACGAGAGGATCGGGGTTTTGGTTAGCTTGTTCAGCTGCCATCACATTCCAAATCGACGCCGAAGTTCTTCTGCGACATCGTCCTGGCGTTGGCCCTTGATCTGACGCGGCGCATCTTTCGTATCTCTTGCCGTTCGTGGCCTGTCAGAATTCGATTGATTCGATCCCCGGCTAAGGTCTTCTTGGGCGTCGAAGAAGCGTCCGAGTGCCTCCGCGGAAGTCACCCACTGACCACCGATCTTCGCGCATTCCAGCTTGACTCCACGAAGCCCGCGATCTTTCCAGCGCCGGATGGTCGAGACGTGTACCGGCCGGTTCTTACGAAGATGGGGCAGTTGTTTCGCTGCTTCTTTCAAGGTCAGCATTTTCTCGTCGCGGACTCGGCTTGGCACCGCATTCGGTTCCCTGTTACTGCCTCAGATTTGTGTCCAACACAATCATCCTCCGAATTCCCGGTAATATGGACAACTTGGCTCAAATTGAGGTCGACATCATCTGTGTGGGCGTCCCTAGCCGACACAGCAAACGGCTCGTGTGCCTTTTTACGGGTAATCTGGTGCTAAAATTGCCGCCGGGCAGTACTATGAAGAAGGAACAACACAGTGGACGGTGCAAGAAGGTGATTAGATGGCCCGAGTCAAGACGCTCCGATACAGCGCCAATTGGCGCCGGCGAAGATGTCCCTTCTGTGGCGGAAATGCATACAGAAAGCGGGTGCTCAAACGCACAGTCGCCGATTTTGGAGAAATCCTCGAACTCACCTACGCTCAGCTTCAGTGCAGAGAATGCGGTCGACTCTGTATCCATGAGAGCGCGGAAGATCGGATAAAGGAGTGGGCCGAACCACGGTCGCGTTTCTCACGCGCCGTAGTCGCCAAAGCGATCTCACTCCACAAGCGGGGCCTTTCGATCGCAACCATATCCGATGTGCTGTGGTCGGACTGGGATGTGAATGTCTCGCGTCGAACGATTCAGAAATGGATCGAGAAACGCGGCGGCTAGTTCTGCGGCGTCATCGCCGTAGCGTTCCAAAATACGAGATCTGACAACTCAATGGCGATGTCTCGACGGATCAGGAGATGACCCCTAGCCGCACGACGGTACCGTACCGTTTTTGCCGATTTGTACCGCTCTAAGTTGAATAGTCTCGATCAAAATGGCGACGCCTTGCAAAACTCTAAGCGTTGCCGTAGCTTTAGAAAGCGAAAGAGCTTTCGTGCTGTTTGAGCGAGTCATCCGGGTTGCTCGACAAGCTAGGGGTCACTGGTTCGAGTCCAGTATCGCCCACTCCTTGTTTTTCAGAGGACAAGTAACAAGTAAGGAGTGGATCCAGACGGAATCCTCGGGTAATTCGGGGTTTCTTGCTCGGAGCCGTTTTTCTCTTGCACCTCCTTTCTCGTCGATTCCGACGGGTACTGCAGCGCATTTTGCAGCGCTCTCGCGAAGTGCCCATCGGTGACCTGAAGATAATGCTTCATCGAGGAATATTACTGCACGTTGTTCCAGTTGCGGATTGGTCGCAGGCTGAGATCGATTACACTTTTCCCCTCCAGGTTCCGCCCGTTCGATGGTTGCGGATTGGTCGCGGGCTGAGATCGATTACACTGCAACGTCGATTCGGGCGGCGATTCGTTGGGTTGCGGATTGGTCGCGGGCTGAGATCGATTACACTCACGGCAGATATTCACGATGTGTGTGGCCCGTTGCGGATTGGTCGCGGGCTGAGATCGATTACACTGGTTCGGCCCGCACGCCGCTCGCACTACGTGTTGCGGATTGGTCGCGGGCTGAGATCGATTACACTAACGGTCAAGGAGCGGGCTGCTGAAGTGCTGTTGCGGATTGGTCGCGGGCTGAGATCGATTACACTGCAGCACAAACCCCGGTGTGGCCGGCATCTGTTGCGGATTGGTCGCGGGCTGAGATCGATTACACTGCCAAGCATGTTACTGATCGTCTGGCTGGTGTTGCGGATTGGTCGCGGGCTGAGATCGATTACACTGGGTAGCCCGTATGACACGGACACCGCTGGGTTGCGGATTGGTCGCGGGCTGAGATCGATTACACTCAAGAAGTGGAAGCCCACCCTTAAACGTCTGTTGCGGATTGGTCGCGGGCTGAGATCGATTACACTTTTTTCATCTGGTTGATGCACGAGGATATTGTTGCGGATTGGTCGCGGGCTGAGATCGATTACACTAATCAATCTTATTCATGGTCTCTAAGCGTTGTTGCGGATTGGTCGCGGGCTGAGATCGATTACACTATCCATCGCGAGGAGGTACTGGATCGGTTGGTTGCGGATTGGTCGCGGGCTGAGATCGATTACACTCCATCTCGCCTAAGTGACCGTTGAACGGCGACTTGCGAAGAAAGGAGCGTTAAAAAAGCTGAAGTTGACACGGTGATTGCTCGGGTTGTTTGCTGGATTCTCCCCAAAAAATCTTCATCCGCTCGAATTGTTTGTCTGTAATGACCAGGATGCGGACCTCCCCTCGCGGAGGTATGCTTCGCTGGACGCGCTCGACGTGCACCGTCGCATTTTCGCGGCTCGAACAATGGCGCATGTAGACTGAGTACTGCATTTGGCGGAAGCCGTCAAGAAGCAGGGCCTTTCGGAACAGGGCGTACTCTTTGCGTTCGCGACTTGTCTTGGTCGGCAGATCGAACATTGCCAGAACCCACATGCACCGGTATCCGCTGATTAACATGCTTTGGGAATTCTCAAGGTTCGTGACTCGCCGGCGTAGCACTGAACAAGTGAAGCGACCATTCGATGCAACATGACCATCAGGGGGCCGGTTTCGTCGTCCAGTTGCATCGGATGGGTAAGCAGCTCCAACAATTGTGCTTTTGCCGGTTGATTCAAATCGTCGTACCCTAGATCGACCATATTGCGGACTTGATCATCAACCAAAGGACGGAATGGTTCCACGAGGTCGTCCGCCAAACAGAAGGTGTTGGCACGATTACAGTGATGAATCCCGATGCTTGGTAGCAATCCGGCGGAGACCACGGCTCTGCCAACGGCGGCCCGGACAATGGCGTACCCGTAATTCAGAAACGCATTGATGCCATCGCCATTCGTATCTCGACGAAACTCATGCTCTCCCAGCCAGTGGGCCCAATAGACTTTGGCGGCGCGAGCTTCGACGTTAGCCGGATCTCCCGAACGGACTTCATTCGAGAGGGCGAGTAGTTTGCGGTGGGTGGACGTATTCTGTGGGAGATTGGCAGCCTGGCCCTGTATCTTGGCCACCACAATCTGTTTCCATAGTTGTTTCAACAGTGGGCGTTTGGCGGCAATCTGGTCGTTCTGCCGCCACACCACTTGGGAATGTTCCGAAACCGGCAGCACCATCGCGGCGGGCAAATGATCGGCCCCGCAAATGACAATCGCGGCATTCGACTGAGCAAGATGGGTCAGCGCCGAGTGCGTGTAGGTCGTCTGAGGGTGGTCGACCAGCAGGACACCGATGTCTTCGCAGGGTATCTCTCCAACGATGTCTCCGTCGCGCTTCAGGACGAGTTGCCGGTTGCGAATCGATAGGTGAGCTGGCTCACGAGAGATTTCTATCGTGTGTTTAATCACAGTTGGGTCCTACGCCGAAGGGTGTTCGCGAGAACCCTCCCTGGCATAGCACCGGAGTGCAATCCTGAATCATTTCACACATTGTATTTCGATCAATCGGGCACTTCCATCGGAAACCGACTCACGGTACGACTTCATTTGCAATGGCTCAACACTTGCGGAACAAGCGTACAGTAGTTCGCAACTCAGTCGTTCGCCCAACGAATCCGCCCTAGCGGGTCGACCGTGACTTTTCGAGCCTGCGATTCACAAAGTGTGTTGGCCGAGAAACTAATCAGTTTCTGATCAGCGCTACGCCTGGCATCGAGATGGTCGACGAAACGTAATTGACCAGTTGTCGCGACAGCCGTTTTGAAAACGAGCAGTCTATCTTGGCCGTCAATTCTCACTAATACGAGTTCTCCAGACGCCAGCGACATGACGAACTTCGCCTGTGGTCGGTGAGGGTGGGTTCTCTGGATGAGCGGTTGATGGTCTTTCTGTCGCTGGATTGCTTCAAGCATGGTCACGAAAACCGGCTCGCGCTTTCGCTTACCGCGTTCTTCATACTCGAAGATGCAAACATGGTGCGTGTTACCCGGTTTAACGAAAGCTCGTGCCCTTGCATTCGCGGAACGGAGGGGAGCAATCGTCCTCTCTGGCTTGAAGAGACGAACGCGCTTGATGGGCACCCCCGAAGGCATGGCCAGGGTTGCGAGCGCTTCCTTCATTTTCTTGGCATTGGGTTTCTTTCCGCGCCCATACTCCAACCCGTTTTTCTTCAAGGCTTGAACGACAATTCGCTTGATTCCCTCGTCTCGAATGCGAGGAATTTCACTGGCTGACAGTTCACTGATCGGTTTTCTAACCACCCACAGCTCAGGATCTGGCGTGGGGCCATACAGCGTTTCTTCGTGCAGCGCGCCTTGGATCTTTCGGTTGACACGATGCGAGACCTTGATTCGACTGATGTGTTGCGATACATCGGCTCGAAACTCAGGCCATGGATCGATGAGTACCTCGCCATGGGTGGCAGCGCCTCCTCGGCGAACGATATCCGCGAGTAATCGCAAACGACTGCGATTGGTCAAAGCGATTACCAAGGCATCCACGGCATGGTGGCGATGGTCGGCCCGATTCTTCTCTCCTGGTCGCAGCAAGTTCGCCTGCTGCCATGCCGGGCTGTCCGGCAGCTCTTCCAGAACGGTGCTTAAACCCCAGTGCCAGCGAAGTTCAGCCGTCAATTGCCCCTTGAGGCCCAAAACGGCATGTTCATTCTCGAAGAGTAACTTCAGGTACTCGACGGTCGCCCGAGTGATGTAGCTCGTATCGGTCAACTGGCGATTGATGAAGTTGTCTAACTTGAGTTCCTTTTGCAGGAAGCGTTTGTACTTGGGGTAGGGAAAAAGTCCTCGCCTCATCAGAGAACCCACACGCTGGCAAACCTCCGCGTAACGATCGGGGACGCTGGCGGCCAGCCATTCGTACGGTGTCTGTTGCCCCTTGTCGTGGTTGCATTTCGTATGACACACGACCTTGTTCATCTGGGAGTCATCCAATGAACGCGATTTGGGCAGAATGTGGTCCACGTCAATTGCGTCACCAAACAACTGAGCCAGGCTGATCGTCTTTCCACAGTAGATACACTCACCCGCCTGTTGTTCCCAGATGAGGAACTGGTTGATCTTTTCTCTTCGGACAGCCTGACCGAGGTTACGCACTTCCGAGGCGGCACGGTCTCGCTGGGCCTCGCGTTCCCGCATCATGCGATTCATTTGAACGCGACGCTCCTTGCCCATTTGCAGGCTACGGGTCATTTCGACATGAACCGCGTCGGGGCGGCCGTGCTCGCGAATGATGGCGTTGACGACTTTTCGTAACTCGACCAACGCTCGCTTCACCACGGGGTTGGGGATGTCTCCCAGTCGGCAATCGGTAGCCGGAATTCTGGCAAGATCCGGCAATTTATCGAATAGCCTGCGACGTAACTCGTCGCGACGCAGATAGCCGGCGGCATGTAACGCGCTGGCCTCCGGATCGCTTGTGCTTTGATACACCAAGCCCTTTTCCAAGAAGGGCAGCAGTCGGTCGATGGCTTTAAGTGAGAGATTGGAGTACCCGGGAGGAAAGTCGAGGTCCATGAGTGCCTCTGCTTGCTCCGCACTGAAGGAAAACTCATCGGTGAGTTTCCGTAAGAGCCGGTGCTCGTCTTCAACGTGAATTAGCGTGCGAACGATGGAATTTTTTTCGAGTTCGTCCCAGCCATGCCAGCTCTTGCCGATGAGTTTGGCGATCTTATGATCGGTGACCATTCCCTTGATCGAAGGTCGCTTTCCCCGTTCCAAATTGAAGCGGACCGAATTGTCGAAGCCTAGCTTCTTGCGAAGCTGATCGAAGGTCGCCTTGTCGCGCGTTGCCAGATATTCGAACAACATCTGACGTTGTCCGTCGCTGAGTTGTTCCTCTTCCTCAGTTTCAGGGTTGCTATAGCGAAGATTGTTGATCTCCTGCCAGATTCGAAACTGTTCGACTCGACGATCTGCCCTGGGACACCGCTTTTCCTTGGGTTCGAGCTCGCAGAGACCCACCACGGATTTCGGCCAGTAAACCTTCCGTTGAAAGAATATCATTCCGAAAAGCCCAAACGCTTCGAGATCGCTCTCTCCCAGTCGACCTCGATCAGACTTGGCCAACGAACTGCGAGGCGAGATCCCATCGCCGTGCGATCCGATTCGCAGCCGGCCTGTGAGTATGTCTGGATAGTGCTTCGCTTGAGTATCCCAGATGGCGTTAAACTCATCGACCATCTGCTGTCGAGAAAGGTGTCGATTCCTTACGTGATCGTCTTCTTGGCGGGCTCGATGATCGCGTTGGCTCTTCTTTTCGAAGAGAAAGTCTCCTACGGTCTGGAATCCTCCCTTCTGTTGGGCTTGTTCGTTCGCTTTGATTTCGGCGATCATTCCTTGAACCTCGGAATCGCCACGATCGGACTTTCGATTGCTAAGAAATCCGCGTCGCTGATTCAGGTGGATAAGCACTCTCCCCAACTCATATAGGGAAATCTTCTGGGATAGAGCGTTTCGGCGCAACTCATACGGATCTTGATTCAGAAGCTTGTCCTGATCATCAACGTCGCTTGGCCATAAGCCGGAAGCGATCAAAGCATTGCGAAGTTGTCGCTTTCGTCGCGATCTTCGGCGAACCTGCCTCCTCATGCCGCGAGCTTCACGCCGACTCTCATTCAGGGGCTTTTCCTTACCTGTGTCGTAAGCGTCGACACCCTCGGGAAAAACTCGGACACCAATGTCGATTAAGCTTGCCCTCTCGGAGTTCTCCTGGTCATCTCGAACGAGTGCCCACCCGATGGAATTCGGCCCCAGATCCAATCCGAGAACTAAGTTTACCGCCATGATGCTACCCCACAGCTTTGCTACGCCCGCTCGTGAAAAAAGTGCTTGTATTGCCCGTAAAGAGTATGTAAATTGACCAACAGTGTAATCGATCTTGGCCCGCGAATCTTTTCGTAACAAGAAGAAAAATTCGCAGGCAACGCTCTACGGAGCGACCAGCCGCAATGCCGCAAGGTAGGGCGGCTTTTTTTATCGTCTGAGAACATAGTGACTAACCGCCTAGAATGGTACGGACGATTTAGTGTTTAGCGATCCTTATCATGGAACTGCATCAAGTGTAGACCATTGTCCGGCAGATACTTCACGCTCTTGAACTGGAACGTTGAGTGGCTGAAGCCAAGCTCCAAACGCTTCGCGGCCGCTCAACATCGGATTCTTGAACCGGATCCCGACATCATTTGCCTCACCGAGGCACGTGCGAGCGTGTTACCCGAAAACGGCCACCTAATCGACAGCGAGCCGGACTATGGCTATCTGAAATGGACCCCGATGTTTGGACAGCCTGATAAGGTGTAGTCTCCCCTCTAGGGAGGCACTAATCAGGAGGTGTCTGTCATGGTGAGAAAGCGTCGGGTATTTGGGTCTTCGTTCAAGTCGAAGGTGGCTCTGGCGGCCGTGCGAGGCGATCGTACGACGGCTCAGTTGGCTTTGCAGTTCAGTGTTCACACGAGCCAGGTTACGGCCTGGAAGAAGCAGTTGCTGTCGCAGGCAGCCGGCTTGTTCGAAGACGGGCGTCGACGAGGCGAGGAGGATCGCTCTGCCGAGGAAGTGGAGCTGTACGAGCAGATCGGCCGCTTGAAGATGGAAGTCGAGTGGTTGAAAAAAAAATCTGCCGAGCTCGGCTGAGGAGCTTCGTCGATGCATCGAACCCCATCACCTTTTCTTGAGCATCGCCCGACAGTGCGAACTGCTGGGCCTACCACGTTCGACGTGGTACTACGCGCCGGCGGGCGAGACGGCAGAGAACCTAGCGTTGATGCGCTCGATCGACGAGCAGTATCTTCGTACGCCGTTCTATGGCAGTCGTCGCATAGCACGGGTGTTGTCGGTCAATCGCAAACGGGTGCAACGCCTAATGCGGGTGATGGGCATCGAGGCAATTTATCCCAAACGACGCACCACACGGCCGGCGGTCGGTCACAAGATTTACCCTTATTTACTGCGAAATGTGACGATCGAGCGGCCCGACCAAGTGTGGTCCAGCGACATAACGTACGTGCCGCTGCGTCATGGATTTTTGTATTTGGCGGCGGTAATGGATTGGTACAGTCGCTACGTGTTGGCCTGGCGGCTATCCAACACACTGGAGGGAAGCTTCTGCATCGAAGCCCTCGACGAAGCGTTGAGTTGCGGGCGACCGGAGATCTTCAACACCGATCAAGGTTCGCAGTTCACCGCGGCGGCGTTCACGGCCCGCTTGCAAACCCACGGCGTGGCGATCAGCATGGACGGTCGCGGCCGAGCGTTGGACAACGTGTTTGTCGAGCGGCTGTGGCGAAGCGTGAAGTACGAAGAGGTGTACCTCAAGGACTATGCCGACGGCTGGGAAGCGGAGGATTCATTGGCCGGGTACTTCCGCTTCTATTGCCACCAGCGTATTCATCAATCGCTCGGCTACCGCACGCCAGCCAGCGTGTATCATGTCGGAAGCAAAGGCCGGCAGAACAGCCACCAGGAAAAACAACACGAAATCTCGCGGCTCTGGGCAGAGAATCCTCTCTAACCCAAGGCAACAAGCAGCTGTAGCGTCCGCGTGAGACCCATGAGAGGTCTCACGGGCCGCTAACCACAACCAACCAACGCTTAAACAACCCCGTTGGCTGTCCAAACATCGGGTTCCACTTCAATCCGATCAAGGGCGATCGCCGGAAGGTGGTGCTCTGGAGCCGAGAACGCTGGCAAGATGTCGACCGCATTGGTGACCCGAGCATTCCCACCGGGCGATTCGTCTCAGGCATCATAATCACGGCTGTAGGGCCGGTGCGAATTATCGGAGTTTGCATCTCCTGGGCAGACGCCCACCTAAGGACGGGACGACGCGACCGCATTCGCTGGGAAGATCACGTCGCTTACCTCGATGGGCTCAAGGTTGTGCTTTCCACCCTGGATTCCAGCGTGCCGACGGTCGTGGTGGGCGACTTCAATCAACGAGTTCCGAGAAAGCGTTCACCATTGAATGTCTACCAAAAGCTGGCCCAGGCGTTTCGTGGTTGGGACATCGTTACGGACGGGTTTGTGCCGGGCATTGAATCGCCGGTGATCGACCATGTAGCCTTGAACGATAGATTGAACGCGGAGAAAGTGGTGGGGTTTTCGCGGCGTACTGACGACGGACTGCGGCTCAGCGACCATGATGGGGTAATTGTCACGATTCGTGGTAAAGATCACCGTGGCGAAAACTAAAGGGCAGATGGTTCTTGACATTCTCACCGCAGGGCATTGGCTGGCCACTCAAGAGTTTCAACCAAAGATCGGCAATCTTCACACCAAGTGTTTCTGCTTCGGACGAGCCAATTCCCTGACATCCCGAATGCTTTCACGTACAGAGAGTGCCGAATGTCCGTTTTCGCAAGTAAGAGAACCAATCTGTTTCCACGCTGAAAGCCCTGTTGAATCCTGCTGGGGCAAATTCATTTTTTCAGGGCGGATTTTCGCTCCGGCTCGCTTTGACGACCTTGAGGTCGTGTGCGTGCCCTTCAACGCATCCTGGCCTCAAAAAACCTTCATTTGCCCCGTGGATTTGAAGAACGGATGGGTTCGCCCTGCCTTTGTGCAAGGTTTGCGTCGCTCGGCAGGCAGTTGCGGACGATTGATAGGCTTCAGACATATTCGTAGATGAGTAAAACCTCGCTTGACTGACCTGTCCGCTCGAACCAATAGTCACTTCAACCGTATTCGATCTAAGTTCATCTGTGGTTGGCGTGTCGGTCCCGTGCCGATTTGTAATAGTCCAGCAACCACCAAGCAAAGGTACAGGTGGCATCTTACGCTCTACAGAGGTGAATTCGAACTCGCTCTGATTGTTGAAGAGGGAAGGGGCTGAGGCGGGTCCAGCCGACGCAGATTTCTTCTCGGAAGAAATCGCAGCTGTCTATTGGCAACTGATGCTTCTCTGCAGAGTCAAAACCGAGTGTTTGCTGCAAAGCAGCGAACCTCCTGCGGGCCGCTTGTGTCTCACCACGATGTCCGGCTACTCATCAGGGAGCAGGAAGGAAGTGTGTCATGAGCCACCCCATCATCGAAGATCAGTCCTTTCGAACCGATGAGCAAGTTGAGCAAGTGTCGCCGGGGATACCCGTCTGAGACGAACGTCAAAGTCAGAGTTTGGGGTCGTCCACGGCAAAAACTGCTGGAAGAAAAGCTCGGACGGAATGACCTGTGCCCGTCCGGGAGCCGCAAACGCTTCAAGCGGTGCTGCCTCAGCAAGGGTTGCTTTTTGACGGCTCGCTGCGAAACCACTACTTTTGGGAATTAAATAGTCCCCGCACACGGTGTCGCCGACGGCGGATTGTCGTTCCTTGTTCCGGAGTAGTTCAATGGGAGAACACCTGGCTCATAACCGGGTGGGTGCTGGTTCGAATCCAGCCTCCGGACTTTGTTCGCTACGTGGCCCTGCCGATGTAAGGCAGAGGAGAAGGTCTATGTAGCAAATCAACAGCAATGTATTCCGGAGAAGTTCAATGGCAGAACGCTCGGCTTCGGACCGAGAGGGTGTTGGTTCGAGTCCAACCTCCGGACCTCACTCCGCGAATCCAGGCTACTCTGTCTTCCAGCTCGCGAAGGCTCTGACAACAGCGGAAGAACATGACGACGCGGCTACTCGCGAGCGTGCCAAGCGGAAGGCTGACAAGTGGGTCCGTGTCTTCACGCAAATGATGGACGGATCGCTGCATGTGGGGTCGCGGATTCCTTTGCAGGATGTCCCAACCTGGGTCACTCTGGAAGTAGTAACCGGCGGATTCGCCACTGGCTCGCTCTTGGCCGGAGGTGCGCTGCTTGACCATGAACGTGCTCTTGCCTCAAAGCATGGGCTATCTGTTTCTGGGGAAGACCGACTCGCCTTGAATCGCTACTTCCTTTCAGAGGAAGGTCTGGAGGAACTGCAGAGTCGACTTCAGGACGGAACTTACGAGGTAAGCATTCCCGAAGAAGGGGCCTTGTTGGTAGTTGCCTGGCTAATCAAGAATGGGCACGGTGAAAAGGCCCGCCAACTGCTCGATGAGATTGGGCCTCTCTTCTCCCGTCTTCGGTTTTACCCACAGGCCACCGAACGACCGCAACGATTCGGGTCGCAAGTCTTTGTCCAAGATGTGACCGCGACGATTAGGAGCCTGCGTTCGATTCGACCGAATCAGTCCATTTCCACGCAGAATGAAGCAATCGACGTATGGACGCCGCTCTACGACGAACTCGTTGGCCTTTTCCTTGAAACGGTCGATGGTCCGCCGCCAGGTTTGGCCCGCGGTTCTGATGGAGAGGTATTGCCACGCGAAGACGGCAAGTTTCAGGTCGAGGGAGGCTGGCCCTGCAATGCATTCGCTGACGACTGGAGCAGTCGTGCGACGGCGTGGTTGCAGCGTTTCGAAACACAAAAGAGCGAGCACAAGCTCAGTTCTAAGCCGTGGCACCGCAAGTCGAGCCTTGCCCAACTGTCACCTTATTTGGAGAAGTGTCTCAGCGACCCCGCATCGCTTTCCGGACGCGAAGTAGGTCGAGTCCGTCTGATGCTTGCTCGATACGTCGCGAAGCGTGGATTGCCCGACTCAAGCCGGTGCAAGTCGATTCGCGAACGGCAGCACAAACAGGCACAGACCCCGATGTACCACAAGGTTGCGGCAGCAGTCGTTCCACGGCTTCAAGCCTACCCCGGGAAGGAGGGTATTGGAGACCTGTCGCCAGTGACAATGCCGGTGACGGACGCGGAATCGACGCTGTGCGGGCTAGAAAGCGGGCGGGAGTTGCCTGACACGATTCGCAGAAGAATCGAACGGTGCCTTTGTGAGTCTATCGATGTTCTCGTCGAGCGAGGCCTCATTTCGTCGGGTGATGTGTTGGCGAACGTGCTCCCTCAGTTGACATCGGGGCTTCGTGCGGCTGGCATCACCGACCCGTCGCTTCGGCAGCTCTACGCCGCGATTTACCGTGCGTTTCGTCGGCGTCGGTCGCTGCTGCTGCTTGACTTGCAGAGCCAAGTCAAAATCGAGGAGTTGCCGTGGGTGGCTGCGATCGAGGATTATCGGTCGGACGACCTGTCGACGAAGGAGCTGAATCGACAGACGCTAGAGGAAGTGGTGAGCTTGACGCTCGTTTCCTTCCCACAAGCCATCCTGCCGAACAAGCTCCTCCAGGAACTGCGTGCGCTGGTCAAGGGAGCCGGACTTGATGTGCCGCTGGTAGACGAACTGGCAGTCGACATCTTCATGGGGCAGTTCTCTGGGAAGTTTGTGCAAGCCGCCAAGCAGTCGGCGAAGTTGCTTGACGGTCGCTTGTACCAAACGTACTACGGAATCGAGACCGAGTCGGTAATGCGATTGTCGGCACCGGCCAAGAGGAGGTCTCGCTCTTGGTTCTACGGCTCAACGCCGATGCTCGATGAGTTTGCCACGCTCTGCTGCCAACGGGCAGGCGTCAATTACAGTGGCTGGGACCCAGCCACGAACGGCATGATTATTGAGCAACAGCAGATTCTGACGACGCAGAACCTGGCGACGTCGTTCTCGGGGATGGGGCTTGAAGACACCTTGCGTCCGCATCTGCCAGACATGGTTCGTCGATGTTTTGAGTGGGTCTGCCGTCGGCTCCAAGTGAACGACCCTGAGTGGCACGCCCGCCTCATTATGGTCAAGAACTCGGCCTACGCATGGCGGCAGATGGTGTTCTATCTGTCGTTCATCGAGGGTGAGGAGGTTCGCGAATTCATTGATTGGGCGAGTAGCCATCTCTCCATTCAGCAACCGGAGTTTCAGAATCGGTTCCGGCCGGCATTCGACGGATTGGTGGCTGCAGCCCAAGGGCGGACGCCAGCCCATGTTGACGTGAACAGAAACGAAGGACGACAGTTTCTCGCGTGGTCAAACTCGCGTCACTGGCTGATGTGAATTGAAGCCTTGTCTAAGCAAGGATGCCAATCAATGTTGCTAACCATCTCCACAACTCATCAGCCAGCGACCGACCTCGGTTACCTGCTGCATAAGCACCCGGACCGGTGTCAGACGTTCGGTCTGACATTTGGCAAGGCTCACGTGTTCTATCCGGAAGCGAACGAAGAGCGGTGCATTGCGTGCCTGCTGCTCGACGTCGATCCGGTCGGTCTGGTGCGTGGTAAGGGGAACTGGAAGGACGGGTTGCTTGACCAGTACGTGAACGACCGACCGTTTGTCGCATCGTCGCTGATGAGCGTGGCAATTTCGAAGGTATTCGGGTCGGCAATGGCAGGGAAGTCGAAGGAGCGGGAAGGGCTTGTCGATCAAGAGATTCCACTCACGGCTCGTATCGACGTGCTTCCAGTGCGGGGTGGGGAAGCGATGCTGGAGCGGATGTTCAGCCCGCTTGGCTACGAAATAACCGCAACGCGGCATCCGCTGGATGAGAAATTTCCCGAGTGGGGCGAGAGTCCATATTTCTCTGTCGAGCTGGAAAAATCGACAACTGTCGCGAAGCTCATACAGCACCTTTACGTTCTGATTCCGGTATTCGACGGCAAGAAGCACTACTACATCGGGCCAGATGAGGTCGACAAGCTCCTTTCCAAGGGCGAGTCGTGGCTCAGTGATCATCCGGAGAAGGCGACCATCACCCGACGGTACCTGTCGAAGCGGCAAAGCCTAATCCGCCAGGCGTTGGCTCGCCTTGCAGAGGAAGAAGTCATCGAATCCGGCGATGAAGAAGCCATGGTCGATGCGGCTCCGGCTCCACAAACGGAACGTGATTTGAGCCTGCATGAGCAGCGGCTCGGTGCAGTGCTGGCCGCGATTCGTGCCTCAGGAGCGAAGCGAGTGGTTGACTTGGGTTGCGGCGAAGGCAAACTGCTTCGCGAGTTGCTCGGCGACCAGCAGTTCACCGAGATTCTTGGTATGGACGTGTCGGTCCGGTCGCTGGAGATTGCCCACCGGCGGCTGAAGCTGGACCGGCTCCCCGAGAGGCAGCGGGAGCGAATTCGGCTCATTCACGGGGCCCTGACCTATCGCGACGAACGACTGGCGAACTTTGACGCGGCTGCCATTGTCGAAGTCATTGAGCACCTCGATCCGGCCCGACTCGCGGCGTTCGAGCGGGTGGTATTCGAGCATGCACGGCCTCGAACCGTGGTGCTCACCACACCCAACCGCGAGTACAACGTCGTTTGGGAGTCGCTCCCCGCCGGAGAGTTGCGGCATGGAGACCATCGCTTCGAGTGGTCGCGGGCAGAGTTTGAGACGTGGGCAGGTGAAGTAGCAGAGCGATTCGGATACTCCGTCCGCTATCTTCCGGTCGGCCCGGAAGAGACAGAAGTGGGAGCACCTTCGCAGATGGCGGTGTTTGAGTTGAGCAATGAGTGAGCGAAGCGAGGAACTTCGAATCGAAGATTGGCAGCAGTTGGCTGCTAGAGAAACAACACCGAAGTGGGCCGGTGACTTCTCCGACGATTGTAAGGCAGAGTGGGCCGGATTGTGCCTTCGAGCTGAATGGATGGACGGGACTAACTGGTGGTGGTCAGTCTCGGACTTGCGGACGCAGATTGAAATCAATTCGTCGAGCCGCCATGGACAACGTTATGAGTCCGGTGAAGATGCACGCAAGGCGGCTGAGAATGCAGCCAGAGAGTTTTTGGGAGTCTAATGACGGACATGGTCCCACAACGTGCCTTGCTGATTCTGGACCTGGATGAGAGCCTCATTTATGGTTCGGAAACTGTATTGCATCGAAAAGCGGATTTTCGGGTTGGCCCTTACCATGTTTATCGTCGGCCGGGTCTCGCTGAATTCATGGCGGGCGTTGCGGGCACCTTCGACCTGGCAATCTGGTCATCGGCGACGAGCGACTATGTCGGCGAGATTGCAGCAGAGATTCTCCCTGATGGTTTCAAATGGAAGTTTGTTTGGGCACGCGACCGTTGCACGCCTCGCATGAACGCAGAGACGATGGAAATGGTGTACATCAAGGACCTCAGGAAAGTGAAGCGACTCGGCTACTCGCTCGAACGCATTCTGTTCGTCGATGACACTCCCGCAAAAGTGGCACGCAACTACGGCAATGCCATCTATGTGCAACCGTTCGAGGGGCAAGAAGTTGACGAAGAGCTCTCGAGACTGTTGAAGTACCTGCAATCGATATCGAAGGAATCTGACTTTCGCAAATTGGAGAAGCGTGGCTGGAGAAGTCTCGCACATTGAATGATGGCGAACGATCAAAAAGCCCGGAAATACCCAGGCAACCGCATCCGCCTGGTTGGCGGCTTGAATCGCTTTGCGTTCCGACTGTTCCAGCAGCTATGCGAGGAGCAGCCCGAAGGGAACCTGTTTCTCTCGCCTTCCAGCGTTGCCATTGCACTCGCGATGACTCATCTTGGGACAAACGGAAAGACCGAGGACGAGCTGGCCTCGCTTTTGGGCTATTCGATGCCTGAAGAGAAGCGACGCGAGGCATTCCGAGAGCTCGCGGAGGCCACGCGAACTGGTGGGGTCGAGTTTCGGTCTGCGAATCGTCTTTGGGCTCAAGCTTCATATCACTTTCTCGACGACTTCCTACGGGCGACGCGAGAGGACTTTGGTGCGGAGTTGGCTGCGGTGGATTTCGAGAACGACGTAGATGCAGCTCGTCGAGAAATCAATGCTTGGATTGAGGAACAAACTGCCAATCGCATCCAACAGGCTGTGCCGCCGGGGTGTCTTGACGCGATGACCCGCCTTGTGCTGGTTAATGCGGTCTACTTCTTGGGTAACTGGGAGTCGCCATTTGAAAAAGAGAGCACGAATGATGTGGACTTCATTCAGACTGATGGTAGTAATGTCCCTGTTCCTACCATGCATCAATCCGGCCAATTCAGCTATGCGGAGTCTGACACGCTAAAGGTGCTTCAGCTACCATATAGAAGCTATGGAATTGAGCTTCGCAAACGTGAGGTGCACGGTGAGTCTTACGAAGAGCCGTATCCTGTCGAGGAAGAGGGGAGCGATTTCTGCATGGAAATACTCCTTCCTGCTGCGGGGAGCAGTGTGTTCGCAATTGCACAGCTCCTTGCCTCAGAGGGATTAGCGGGATTGCCATCGTCAACCTTTCGGGAAGTTCGCATCTACTTGCCAAAGTACCGCATCGAGTGTCCTCTCCTATTGGGTGAAACGCTGAAGGCTCTTGGAGTCCGCGACGCATTCTCAGTTGATGACGCGGACTTTACCGCCATGTCCGATGACCCAGAGGGACTCTTTTTATCAGAAGTGGCACACAAGGCGTTTGTCGACGTGAATGAAGAAGGTACCGAAGCCGCTGCAGCGACCGCAGTCTTCGCGGCTGGTGGAGCTGCCGGGCCACCACCGCCTCCCGTTGAATTCAAGGCAGACCATCCCTTCATCTTTCTTATTCGCGACACCGCGACTGGTCTCGTGCACTTCATTGGAAGACTAGAAGAACCGCGTGCAGAATGAAATCTCGCATCCAAAACCGCCCGATCTTTATCTACCCGGTGGGGGAACTGGTCCATGCGTTCAGTGGTTGCGAGCATTCAACGCAACAGCTTCGCACCCAATGATTGCCTTGGTTGTGAAGTTCAGTCGGCTGCAAAATGAGCGGCGATCGAGAAACTGACCATCCCCGAGCGGGCAAGTTCTTAGGCAGCGAGGATTGCCTTGTTCGTACCGCTGGGGAATAAGCACCGGAGATCTTTCGAATGTTGGGCCGACTCTTTGGTGACAAGCGATGCAAGGTTCATGGAAAAATGCTGGAAGAAGGAACAGCACCAGTTCGTTATGGGCTGATACGACCGCGACCAAGCTATCTGAACGCGAAAAAACTAGGATTTCCCAACTCATGGTTGTTTGTTTTGGGCGGGTGTCGCGTTGGAGACCGACGTGAGGCAAAGGTGCATTACTGCCCCGATTGCCGAGCTGCAGAAGCTCGTTGGAATGAGGCGAATCCAGACTTCGACCAACCCTCCAGTGTCTCCGTTGTTATTCAGGCTGCCCGAAGAGACCTTCCCGATTCCCTGGCGAAGCGACTGCTGAAGCAGAGTCAGTTGGAAAAGCCGGAACGGGCAGGTCATCGGATCTGGATCGTGTACCGACTAAACCTGCACGAATGCGTGGCATATAACTCAGAGCATCGCGTTTACATCTATCCGTATAGCAGCGAGAACGCTGCCGAGTACTCAACAATAGAAGCCTTGGCCGATTTGCTTAATGATTCTCTGTCGGAGTAAGACCGGAAAGCGTATTTGACTCATGGAGACAATAATTCTCATTGGCCTACAAGCTTCAGGCAAGTCTTCGTTCTGCCGAGAGCGATTGTTTGACTCCCACGTTCGTATCAATCTGGACATGCTTCGGACCCGGCATCGTGAGAAGTTGCTGATCGACTCGTGCCATGAAGCCAAGCAGCCTTACGTCGTCGACAACACGAACCCAACACGTGATGATCGTGTCGGCTATATCCATGGGGCGAAGGATTCAGGATTTCGCGTTATTGGCTATTACTTTGCATCGAATATCCACGCTTGCAAGATTCGGAACAGCAAGCGATCAGCGGAGCACTCCGTTCCCATTGAAGGAATCCTTGGAACCTACGGGAAGCTCCAGTTGCCTGTGTGGGATGAGGGGTTCGACGAGTTGTACTACGTATCGATTTGTGGCGAGGGAATGTTCTCAGTAAGCGAGTGGGTCGATGAAGTTCGATGAACTAGACAACAAAATGCGGATTTTTGAGACCGGGCACGACCACTGCGTGCTGCCGGGCATTCACATCGTTGCTCGCCTAGACGGACGGAACTTTACCCGACTCACGAAAGAGTTGCACGACTTCGAATCCTCATTTGATGATCGATTCCGCGACGCTATGGTCCAAACGGTCGAGCACCTGATGGACTGCGGATTCCGAGTGACATACGGATATACCGAGAGTGACGAGATATCATTGCTACTAGACCGCGGTGAAAACGCATTCGCGAGAAAGACTCGCAAGCTCAACTCAATCCTCGCTGGGGAGGCGAGTGCCAAATTCTCCCTGCTGCTGGGAGACGTTGGCTGCTTCGACTGTCGAATATCTCAGCTTCCAAGCGTAAGCGACGTTCTGGACTACTTTCGGTGGCGAAGCGAAGACGCGAATCGCAACGCTCTTAATGCTCACTGCTACTGGTCCCTTCGCAAAGAGGGGCAGGACGCCAATCAGGCGACCAAAGCCCTGCTCGGTTTGTCAATTGCTGACAAGAACGAATTGCTCTTTCAGAGAGGCGTTAACTTCAATCATCTCCCGAGTTGGCAGAAGCGGGGCATCGGAGTCATCTGGGAAAGGTACGAGAAAGAAGCCGTGAACGAGAAGACGGGTGAACCCGTTACGGCAAACCGTCGTCGTATCAAGCGAGTCTTGGACCTACCGATGCGAGATGAGTATAGCGACTTCGTCGCGGGATTGATTGGAGACGCAACGCAAGATGGCTGAGTTCTCAATCCCCAATCTGTCGCTCGTCGTACTCATTGGACCTAGCGGTTCCGGTAAGAGTACATTCGCACGCAGGCACTTTCTGCCAACGGAAGTGCTGTCGAGCGACTATTGCCGTGGCTTGGTCAGCGATGACGAAAACAACCAGGCAGCCACGAAGGATGCTTTCGACGTGCTGAATTACATCGCCGCCAAGCGGCTGGCTGCGGGTCGGCTGACGGTGGTCGATGCAACAAACGTGCAACGGGAAGCTCGGCAGCCTCTTGTGAAGCTGGCCCGCGAGTACCACACGCTACCTGTGGCTATCGTCTTCAACCTTCCCGAAGACATTTGCCAAGAGCGGAATCGCGATCGCTCTGACCGCGAGTTTGGCCCTCATGTCGTTCGACAGCAGCGGTCGCAGTTACGCCGGTCCATCAAGGGATTGAAGCGTGAGGGCTTTCGCCACGTCTTTGTGATGCAATTGCCCGCAGAATTCGTCCGGGCGTTGGAAGAGATCGAATCTCCAGAACGTCCCGAGTGTGAGCGAGCGAATGAGTTTTTGGAAAAGGCACGACGTCTGGCCGTGGCGGAGGAGTTACTGTGACTGACATATACGAAGCACCCCCTACTGCGAATCTGCTTGTTCTCCGGTCAGGCGATATCCATCGGGCGGTAGAGTTCTACCGGACCATGGGAATGCACTTTGACTTACATTCTCATGGCACAGGTCCAGAACACTACGCTTCGGATGTGGCAGGCTTTGTCTTTGAGATATACCCAAAGAAAAACGAGAAAGACGATACGCAGCGAACTCGCATCGGTTTCAGTGTGCATGACGTCGACAGCCTAGTAGAGATGCTGAGAGAATCGAATGCGACGGTAGTGACCGAACCCACCAACACAGAGTGGGGTCGTCGTGCTGTCGTCAAAGATTTCGACGGCCATATCGTTGAGCTGGTTAGCCCACCAGGCCGCGAGATGAAGAATGCCGACGCTGCAAGTAGGGGCAAATCGTGAATGCACAAACCATCGTCTACGACAAGATGCAACGTTAAATTGACGTCCATCCATACGGCAAACCGTCGTCGTATCAAGCGAGTCTTGGACCTACCGATGCGAGATGAGTATAGCGACTTCGTCGCGGGATTGATTGGAGACGCAACGCAAGATGGCTGAGTTCTCAATCCCCAATCTGTCGCTCGTCGTGCTCATTGGGCCTAGCGGTTCCGGTAAGAGTACGTTTGCACGTAAGCATTTTTTGCCAACTGAAGTGCTGTCGAGCGATTATTGCCGTGGCTTGGTCAGCGACGACGAGAACAACCAGGCAGCCACGAAGGAAGCTTTCGACGTGCTGAATTACATCGCCGCCAAGCGGTTGGCTGCGGGTCGGCTGACGGTGGTCGATGCCACAAACGTGCAGCGGGAAGCTCGGCAGCCTCTTGTGAAGCTGGCCCGCGAGTACCACACTCTACCTGTGGCTATCGTCTTCAACCTTCCCGAAGACATTTGCCAAGAGCGGAATCGCGACCGCTCTGACCGTGAGTTTGGCCCTCATGTCGTTCGGCAGCATCGGTCGCAGTTACGCCGGTCCATCAAGGGATTGAAGCGTGAGGGCTTTCGCCACGTCTTTGTGATGGAATCGCCCGCAGAGGTCGACTCCGCCACCATCGAACGGACTCCGCTGTGGAACGACAAGCGAGACGAGCACGGTCCATTCGATTTCATCGGCGACGTACACGGCTGCTGTGATGAGTTGGAAGAGTTGCTTACAAGCCTCGGCTATGAAGCGAGGCCGGTTGAGGATCCTGGCCCCGGGTGGTCGAATTGCCACTACACCCATCCCAACGGCCGCAAGGCAGTTTTTGTGGGTGACCTTGTCGACCGTGGCCCACGAGTCGTGGATTCGCTGAGCCTTGTGAGGAACATGGTTGCTACTGGGAATGCTCTCTGCGTACCCGGCAACCATGACATCAAACTGCTTCGCAAGCTTCGCGGGAAGAACGTTCGGATCGCACACGGTCTGGCAAGTACACTCGCGGAGATCGAGACTGTTCCCGACGAACAACGGGAGGTGTTCTGCCAGCAACTGGCAAACTTCATCGATGGTCTCGTCAGCCATTATGTACTCGACGACGGCAAGATCGTTGTCGCTCACGCTGGTATGAAGGAGTCGATGCAAGGACGCGGGTCGGGAAAGGTCCGCGAGTTTGCCCTCTATGGTGAGACGACCGGCGAGACTGACGAGTTCGGCCTTCCGGTCCGCTACCCTTGGGCGAGCGAATATCGCGGAAACGCGATGGTTGTCTACGGTCACACGCCCGTGCCGGAACCGGACTGGCTTAACAAGACTATCAACATCGACACCGGCTGCGTGTTCGGCGGAGCGTTGACTGCTCTACGCTATCCGGAACTGGAAACGGTATCGGTCAAAGCGAAGCAGACCTACTGCGAACCGGCTCGGCCATTCCTGGAAGACGACCAGAAGTCGCCGTCGCTTTCCACGCAGCACGAGCACGACGACCTTTTGGATCTGGCCGATGTGACTGGAAAGCGAATTGTCTCGACGCGTCTGCGTCACAACGTGACCATCCGCGAAGAGAACGGCACGGCTGCTCTGGAGGTGATGAGCCGCTTTGCCGCGAATCCAAAGTGGCTGGTGTACCTACCGCCAACCATGTCGCCATCGGAGACCAGCACCAAGGACGGCTACCTCGAACACCCCGAAGAGGCATTTGCCTACTTCCGTAGCCAAGGCGTGCCGAAGGTCGTGTGCGAAGAGAAACACATGGGCTCGCGGGCGGTAGTGGTCGTCTGTCGCAACGAAGAAACGGCCAGGAAGCGATTTGGTGTTCAAGGCGAAGACGGAATCATCACCACACGCACAGGACGACGGTTCTTTAGCGACATCGAATTCGAAGCAGCATTGCTCGAACGAGTCCGGAACGCACTAACCGCGAGCGGATTTTGGGAAGAGTTCAGTACGGACTGGGTAGTACTCGATTGTGAGCTGATGCCATGGTCGGCGAAGGCCCAGGAGTTGCTCAAGTCGCAGTATGCCGCAGTTGGTTCGGCAGCAAACGCCGCATTGCCGATCGTGATCGATCGTCTAGCCAAGACCAAGTCACGTCTAAATGGCGAAGAGTCCGACCTGATTGAAGGTCTCATAGAAGACTTCGAGCGACGCGGCCAATCCGCTCGGCGGTTCGTCGACGCCTACCGCAACTACTGCTGGACGGTCGTGTCGATTTACGACTTCAAGCTCGCTCCGTTCCACATTCTAGCGACGGAGGGCCGCGTACATGTTCAGCGGAATCACGAATGGCACATGCAGACCCTGGAGAAGGTCTGTGAGCATGACCCGCAGGTCCTGCTCGCCACGCCGCACCGCACGATAGATGTTACGGACCTTGACCAAGTTGCATCTGCCACCGATTGGTGGACTGAGCTGACAGAGAAAGGAGGGGAAGGAATGGTTGTGAAGCCGCTCGACTTCATCACCAAGGGCAAGAAAGGCCTGCTGCAACCTGCCGTGAAGTGCCGCGGTCGGGAATACCTCCGCATCATCTATGGCCCTGACTACACGGCCGAGCACAATCTGACCCGTCTCCGAAATCGTGGTCTTGGGGCCAAGCGTTCGCTTGCCCTTCGAGAGTTCGCCCTCGGCATCGAGTCCTTAGAGCGATTCGTTCGACGCGAACCTCTCCGGCGAGTGCACGAGTGTGTTTTCGGCGTATTGGCCCTAGAGAGCGAGCCGGTCGATCCGCGTCTGTGAACAGGAAAGCGAAACTGATGTGCATCCCTTCGTCAGCCACTGAATTCAACCCGATCGATAGAGCCCAGCAGCCAGTCTAGCCTTACTGAGCGTATTGATTCCACGCGGATTTTTCGATGTGCCGCAACTTCTGTCAGTGCCACCACTTCGGTCCCTCTGAGAGTTTGGTTCCTGCGGCGGATGCGTCGACTCGTTGGTCTGCGTATCTCGGCAAACTGATGGAGATGTCTTCTTACGGTGGAGATCTCCGCAGATTACGTGACTTGCTAACTCGATCGTGTAGGACCAAGCCGACGCAATTTGCTTTTCGACCAGCTGAAGACGGATAGCCGCCCCTTCAAGCGATCCAATAGCCTGACATCTCGATGACGTTTGTGTACCCCGTTGCTTTATCTCCGAGTTCGATTGGCCGAAACCACTTTGTTTCGGCCATGATCGGTTCGCTAAATCAATCAATGGCCTGCCCCCCATTCTTCGTCCATGGCTACGAACACTGACCTCCACCAGCAACGAGATGTTCTCCGTGTGAAGGCTCTTTTGCTGTTTCCGACTACGGTCACTAAGATCCACAGCTACTTCAAGAGACGATCTTGTGGGTGCTGGTCGTCGTACAACGTCCTGCTGTGTGGGCTGGGTGAAACTGCCCTCGGCGTTTCACACCTGTGCGTTGAAGACTCAGTCTCATTCGGCTTGTGGTTGAGGTGCCCGACTGGTTCAACGTAACTGTTGGGCTGGTCTTTACGGACCCGTTTGAGGCGGTTCCTTCGGGATAAGCCGATAACCACACGAACGGACTACTAGTAGTGAAGCTATGACGATGGCGGTCGACAAGACAGGAATCAGACACGTGGAAATAACCATCCGCCATGAGAATGCATCTAGACCGGATGAAAACGATTGTGCGGCTCCAAGCAAAAAAGCGACGACGACAGCAAGTGCGATTCTTGACCAAGGTGGATTCCGGCTAAGTGGGGCCCATGAGGCACAGATTGAGTTGATGACATGACCGAGCAACATGATGGTTGAGAAAGCAGCGAGTGGCACAACCTCATTTCCAATGTCTGTTTCGTCGGAAAGACGAGCAATCCTCATCAGGCCAAGCAAAAGAGAGCAAGCAGATATGAATATCAGTAGGTGAAAGATTGAATATCTCACTCGAAGATCTGCGAAGTTCGCAGAACTTTCCGAGAGATGTACTAGTTCTGTGCACTTTCGTCGCCATACCACGAAGCAGCCCGACAGAAAAGAAACGAACGCCGCAGACGCCGAGAAGGCTATTAGAAATTCGCTCACGAGGAGCCATAAGTCGAGATTAACGAAGGGAAGGGACGCAACCTTGGCTGCTATTGGCCAGATAGCAATGTAAGCAGAGCCGACTAACACTCCAAGAGCTCGTACTATGACGGAATTACCTCCCATACCAACCCAAAAAGATAGTAGTGTCAGTTGAGAGAGATTAACGGCAGGGAGTGCACACATCACCGGCATGATCCAGTCACCCTGCGCTGAAATCCAGGCAGTCACTAGTGGACCCATACTGAAGATCAGCTGGACGATAATCAGTACCCTTAGACGTAGTCGAGCTGATTCTTCGTTGTGCAATACTTCTTCTCCAAACTGCAGGGCATGTGCAGAATCCGCATGGATACTGGCTGATTGTATCAGGCATTCTGCAGGGCATTCTTTCAGGTTTTGGCGGGCTGCTAATTGCGGTTGGAAGCCAGACTGACCTTGAATATGGAAGCTCCGAAGAGGCGTCGGCTTCATCGATCGACGCGAGTTGGCAGGGTTCGCAGCTGACAGCAGTTGGACAGATTCCAGCAGCTGCCCAACTTTACGAGATCCTAACCGTCGAAGCACGTCCTAATCACGACCTGGTGAACCAGGCGGGCGCAACCCTCAACGACGTTTCGGAGCGACGGCGTAGAGAATCGTCATCAGTTTCAGTTTCTTTATCCCGCCGTATCTCCACTCACATCGTCTAACTCTTCAGAGAAAGTAGCGGTTCAGTGCAACGTGACACCCTGATAACCCGCCGAATCAATGAATGTCTGTCTGTGGCCTACACACGAAACCGGTAACGAAGAATCCGCCAATCAACTAGAGTTCCTCCACAAGCCGCGTAGACTTTCCATCCCTGGCACGACCATGGCGGGAAATAGCCCGTGTCCTCGCGTTTTCACCACCGCTATAATGGACCCTCCTCGAACGCGCACAACAAGGAGGGTCCATCATGACGTGGATGAAACGCATCCAACCGAGTGAACGAGTCGGCCTGAAGCTGACGCCGGCACAAAGGAAGCTCGTTCTCAACGACCTGCTCGTCCTAGAAGGGGCCCTCGAACGTGCCGTGATGGACACACCCGAAGGCAAGCCCGTGATGTTGACGCTCGACGAGCTAGACGGTCTGGGTGGGTGCGTCGCCTCGACCGCCAATTACTGCTCCAACAGGCGAACGCGACAGACGTGCGACAGAATCCTGGACAAGATCGACCGCCTGCTTAACACGTACACCGACCAAGACGACGAGGCAATTTCGGCAGACCAAGTCGGAAATCTACTCAGCAAGGCCATCGCCGACTTCGCGACCGGAAAAGATCCAGGCGTCATCTCTTTCCAACTGAAAACCCCGAAACACCAACAGACAGCGAAGTACCTGATCAAGCTGACGTCGCTCCAGCGGGAGTCCCTGATCTCCTGCACCCAACTGAATCGCAAGATTAAGAACCGACTCGAGCAAGCCTCCGACGGCACGCATACCATCGAGTTCACAGAGCAGGAACTCGACCACATGTTCGACGAACTGGGCGAGGCAGCTGTTTACGTCCCCAGCCCACACAAGAAGCGGGTCGTCGCGGTGCAGAGGAAAGTGGCGGGCATCCTGGGACGAGTTGCAGCAGGAGGCGTTCGGCATCGAGCGACCGAAGAAGCGGCGACGGCCAACCACGAAGGCTGACCTGCTGTTCCAGTTCAAAATCACCCTACTGGACATCAAACCAACCATCTGGCGACGAATCCAAGTGCACGACGGAACACTCGGGCAGTTGCACGAACACATCCAAGTGGCGATGGGGTGGGAGAACTACCACATGCACCAGTTTTTGATCGATGGGAAGCGATACGGCCAGTGTTCCGACGACGACTTCGGCTTCGACCTGGAAATGACCGACGAGGACGAAGTGGCGCTGAGCCAACTGCTCCCCAAATCGGGGCAACGCACTCGGTGGGTATACGTATACGACTTCGGCGACAACTGGCGACACGAACTGTTATTCGAGGGCTACCCGTCGCCTGCGAAGAACACCAAGTACCCGCTGTGCCTCGAAGGCGAACGTGCCTGCCCCCCTGAGGACGTGGGTGGGCCGTGGGGCTACCCAGAGTACCTCGAGGCCTTGACCGATCTAAAACACGAGCAACACAAAGAACTATTCGAGTGGCGGGGGCCGTTTGATCCCGAACACTTCGATCCGAAACAGGCGACCCGGGCGATGCAAATGTAAACCTGGGTTTCAACGGAACCGCATCGGGTGAATCGCTGTCGATGGTCGGTCAAACGTACCCGTCGACAGCCCAAGTGTGGGCACGACAGTGCGGAAGCCTGTCAACATCATCCCTTGGACATCGCGAGCACCAAGAACAGGAGAACGGCGGTGGCTGGGGTGAAGAATATCCCGCCGAGAATCACCCTCACAATCAGGAAAGGGGTGAATGACTCCCACCCCTCTCCTAATGCGAGCATGAAGACCAGCACGGCTCCAATGGCCCAGGCGGTCAGAAGAAACCACCCAAACCAGTTCTCGTTGTGTTGTGGGGAGTCGGCTACCAATGGTCACAATCCTATGACTGGCACTGACTGTCTGATCGGACATCGAATAAGATGTTAGCCCGCCGCCTACGAATTCCTGGGGATGCACCCGACAACCGACGCATCCCTCCGCTGGACGATCTCTCGCAGTCTGAGAAACCCCAGAACACCTAGTCCGACGATGCCAAGGGCAAACGTACTCGGTTCCGGCACCGGAGTCGCCACGTAAATGCCCTCTCCACCACCGTTCAGCACTATCTGCTCGGTCCCGCCGTGCCAGAGCAGACCTGCGTGAAGTGGTAAGGGCTGGCTTTAAGGTGAGGGGTCAAAGGGCCAGCCAGAACGACGAGAAAAAAAGCGTGCGGCCCATCATCAGTAGCGTCTCCTACTGGTAAAGGGGCCAGGGAAGTCTGCCAAGGATGACGCAGCGTACTGACGGCTGTGGGTCAGCGGATCAGAAGACGCTTCTCAACGAAACCCCTGGACCGACCTCGACCACCTACGCACACAGATCCAGCTTCGCTTGCTGTGCAAGAAGTCTCGGTCGCAACAGCCCGAAATGGCGCTACGCCACTAGGCGGAGATAATCCACAAGGCCTGCTTTAGTGCTTTCGGTCGTCGCCACCTCCATCCGTTTCGACAAACCGTAACCCAGGTCGGCTGGTCCAACTGCAGCGAGTCTAGGGCGAACCAAACTCACTGCGGTATTCCGACCATAGCAGCTGTAATGCGTTTTTTGGACACACCCCTTGGTCGCAAGGGTTCAGTCAGACCCGGGCTAAATCTAGCAGCGTTTTCACGTTACACTGTTGATGCATAACCAAAAGTGTCCGCCACGGTCTGCGGCGTGCATGCCCGGCAGCTGACCGATGTTGTCCTACTTTGGCGATTCTACGGTCCGACGAAGGTCCGGCAGCGGTCCGTCGGCCGTTACCGAAGTTGGCTGACTGACGAAGCACCTGCTTCCGTTGCCTGAGCCAAGACAGCCGGGCGATGGAGCAGGTTTGCCAAACAGCCGTAGCGTATGGTGCCCATCGACTGCCGCTGAGTGGATTGGCCAAATTGTTGTAGGTTCGTCTGCAAGAGGCGACCGCATCACGGCTGAGCGATGCCGAGTTTCTGGAGCTTATCCTTCAGAACGAAATTACCGTCCATCATGACCGGTTCATCGCCCGCCGCACCAAAGCGGCCACCTTTCGAGACCAGAAAACGCAATATGATTTCGATTAGAAATGGTCGGCCCGCCGGGGGTGGGCAAGAACCACATCGTGCAGAGCATCGGACTCGACATGATTCGCGCCGGCTACACGGTCTTTGATCGCAGCATCTTCGACTGCGTGCGTGACTTCCTGCACGATGAGGCCTTTGAAGGACACGAGCGTGTGATGGCCAAGTACCTCAAGCCCGATCTGCTGATCCGGGACGTATAAATACCACTCGAATACTGCAGATTGGACGAGCCTAGGAAAGGTGATTTGGGATGGCCAAACCCAGCTGCCTAACAAGAAAAAGGCCGGATTAGGAATCGCGCAAGTTCTCACGATGAATCCCTTTTCCGAGAAGCGATCCACACCATAGACCTTCCACAACTCTCCCTAAACGGTCCAAAAGCAGTTGACTTCGGTTCACATGAAGAGTTTTAGTTCGTTTCTTCCGTCGCTGAGAGCACTGGTAGGTCGGTCGGGGCGTAGCCATCGATGGTCACACCGTAAAGCTCACTGTGAAAAGCTTGGGGACCGAAGGACCGGTCGGCCTTGAACGGGAGATCCGTCGCCATTAGGCTGAATTTGCGATCCGAAAGTTTGCGACCATCGAAGCGGGCGGTCCACCACTCTGTGCCGATCACATGCAGGTAGCCGTCGGTAATGAAGACAGCCCCTGTCGGGGTTCCTCGATGGATGATCTCCGGCTTGAATTTGGGAAACTCCAGGCGAACCAGTCCATGGGTACCAAAGTTGTCGAGGCGTCCGCAGGCAATCCAGGCCGTCTTTGTGGTGTCATAGCGGACGTATCCCTGAGGGTGAATGCAAGGGACTCTTGCCTTCACGATTTCGACCCTGTCCTGCTCTACATCGATTATCAATGGATGCTGATACAACCTTCCGCCGCCATTTCCGCCCCGACATAGCAGTGCTCGGCAATCGCCAGCGACCCGAAATGAGCTCATCCATACCGGGTCGAAATAGTTCGTAGAGCTTTTCCAAGAATTCTCATCGAACGGATCTTCTTGCAAGTCGCGGGCTTGATGAATCAGTTGGAAATCGACAGGTCCATCGAATTCAGCCGAGATCACTCCAACCCAAGTCCGCCCAATGTCACCGGCTACCAAGACACGGCCAGGTTCGATTGGAACTATTGAATGATGCAGCCCTAAAGCGAAATTCGTAGGGACCTGATCGGCTGCCGGAAAACCATCTGTGGAAGTAATCCTTCGGGTCCTGCCATTCGTGGGATCGCACATCACCGCGTACGCAGCTTGCGGTTTCGATGATGGTTGAACTACGACCCACACAAAATGTCCGTCATAGCACACTGCCTGGACACGTTCATTTAGTTTGTCGCCGTACCACAGTTGAGATAACGTGCCACGCTCGCGCATTACGTACACGCCCATCGTTCCGTAAATCAAATCGCCTTGACCTGGCATAGGAATGCAGCCATTGATGCTTGTCAGTCGGTGGCCGCCACGCGATGGTGGATTCTCTTTCCAGACGACCGGCTCAACTTTGATTCTCGAGATGCGAGGTTTCTGGGGTGGTGCCGCCACGGTCTCCTTATCTGGCTGGAAGCGATGGTCAGCAAGCTCTTGCTGCAACTCTCGACCAGCAGCTTTGATCCTTTCATTGTCTGTGGTGAGCAAGAGAGAAATGAGAGCTTCACCTTCCGGATGATCGAGAATTGCGATCGTGAAGTAACGCTTGGACAATTTCGCAGCGATGCGGGTTGCCTCCGGATGATCCTTAAACTCCAGGATGAAATCATAGATGCAAACGTGCTTTTCCTTCTCAGGCAACCCGACAACGGCAGCCTCGAGATAGTTGGAGTAGTTCTTCCAGCCGCCCATCGCTTGGAATTTGCAAATGCGCAAGAGCGATCGTCGCACTTCATCGCTTACTGTGTCAAACTCTGGTCGTTCGTTGGCGATTGCCAATTGTTTGAGCAGCGCACGCCCCGAGGAACCGATGTCACCGCTCTTATACCATGGCATTCGGGACTGCTTGGGACGGGGAAGATCATCGCGAAGAACGGTCTCGTACAGATCCACTGCCTGACGATAGACAGCGATTGCCCGATCGAGTTCTTCAGGGTTTCGCCGCGATGCTTTCAAGAGTTTGTCGAAGTATTCCAGGCGGGCAGTTACGCCTTCGCGGCAAAGTTGCACGTGATCCGGATCGAGGAGTAGACCGCTTTCTACCAACAAGTAAAACTCGTCCCAATTGCCAACACGTTTAAACGCCAGCGCTTGTTCGAGCAATTGGTCTGCTTCCTCTGCGTCTCGCTCTAGAATCTCCACGGAGGATTCGAACTTCTCTAGAATGTGACGTGATTCTTTGCGCAACCAGCCGGCGGCGCAGGAAGGAAGCATTGGGCCGCTGTCCCGGCGAGAGATTTCGAGATTGCCGTGCTTAACGGTTAGGTTCAAGGTTACCCGACGTGCATCGGCGTGACCTCGATGATGAAATGTTCCAAGAACGTAATACGGCAGAGAACGTTCGAGAAAACCCTGTTCATCTAACGTGACTTCGCGGGCGAGCGATTCCGCCTCCTGGAGTGATACGGCAACCACTCGGGGTTGGGTTGCCAGAAACCCTTCCAGTACACGTGCATACGTTGATTTGAGGTAGTCGAAATCATATAGAAGGTCCTCACTATAGAAGGGAGGTACAGCAACGACTATAAGATTGTCATTGAGTGGCCGACGCAGCGTTTCGACGATGAGCTTTGTGACCTCCGTAGCTTGCTCATCGTGATCTTGTGATTCGTCGAGCGTGGAATGCCACAACCTTAAACCCTGGCGAGTCTCACAGACTACAATCTCGACGTGGTTCGATGTGCCATTTGTCCGATCGGGTATGCGGCGGACAATCGTAAGAATATCAGCGTTTAACTGAACCCCCAGACGCACACGATCCTGGAGTGAATCAGCCACGCTGGAGATAAGCTGCTTCTCGTTTAGAACGGCATTGATCTGCTCTCGCCCTACCCAGTCGACCTCTGCTTGAGTCAGCAGCTTCGCCTCCAGCACCCCGCCAAACTTCGAGTCATCAAGATTAAGGAAAGCTACAAGCTGATCGCGCTGCGCGGCGTTCGATTCTTGTGGCGGTGCAGTATCTTGGCATGAAGCCAGTTGTGCGAAGTACGCAATAATTCCCAACGCCACGATCGAAGCAAGTCGCCTGAAAACCATAGTAAGCACCGACTCCCAAGGACGGAGTGCAGTGTGGATCGAAGAACAAATCGGCTAGGGGCGTACTACCAACTTGGGCAATGCTCGACTTGCCAACTCCAACGTCGCTTGTTGCAGTGCAGTTCTACCGGCGATGTTCTCAGCCAGATCAACGACCACCACAGTTTGGCGGTCAGCGACGAGCAGACGGTCGGTCCGGTTATCCACTACCTGGACTTCCACACGTGCTTTAACAACCACCATTTCGCCTAGGCGTCCGGCAAACTCGCTGAAGCCACTAAGACGAATGACAACTTCCGATCGTTGACGGGTCTTAGGGTCGATTACATCAAATCCGGTCTCTTGGCAGATCATTGCCATTTCGGTTTCCGTCGCAGGGTCAATGGTCGATTGACCGATATGCTCCTCTTCGGCTTCGATCCTAACCGAAGGTCGCTTGGCATCACTCAACTCACTCTGCAGATCGGCAATCAAGTCTTGATCTTCGCGTTTCGCTGGTAGTAGTTCACTTTGACGGTCATCGATGGTCTCTACTACTTGCTTGGCAAGTTGCTCGACCAATTCCGATAGCTCGTTGTCGACCTTTCCTTTGACGGTAGCACCCACGACACGACTGGTTTCGGTACCGATGATTTTTCCGACGAGGTACAAATGGGTGTCGCTCTCGATCACGGAACCAGTGATGAGCAGCTTGGCACCGGTTAAATGCCCTACCTCGGAGGCCTCCCCGGGGCGTACCGCGCCACTAATACCCAGCTGCTGCTCTTCAAGTAATTTCGATAAGTCTTCACGATCAACCAGGTAAAGTTCGGGGCTGCCAGCCAAGTTGGCAAACAACAGATCGGCAACTTTTTCACCCTGTCCCGCTACCCCCGCGCCACGTTCTTGGAAGGCCAAAATCGCGATTGGACAAATCTCATCAGCTGCCTGTGAAATAGGAGCCATGGCGGATAGCGATAACAACGTGACCAATACGGCTTTAAACTGAGCTAATCGCTGCATCAAACGTCTCCTTGTAACTTGTGAGCCTAGATTTTACATCGCTTTCCGTCAGATACATAATATTTTACGATCCGAGATTGGATCAGCGTGAGTCAATCATCGCCCACCCCGTGGTTGGGTGCCAAGCTTTCGAGCAAACGTAGCAATAAGTATCGTGGCGTCGGCGAAATATCCCATTGTTCGACGATCCCCATCCCACACAGCAGTAGACGATGTCCCGTGGGATGGAAATCTGCCTCGAACCAAATCCAACCATCGGAGTCGGAATTGGCCCGCAGCACGAGTTGACCTCGGTCCACTTCGGGGCACCATGTGCAAAGTGATGGTGAAGCAACGCCCTGCCACGATACGCCATCTAGCCGGGCATCGAGTGACGTGATGGCATCAGCAGATCGAAATGCCTGCCGCATGGGCTTTGGCAAATTTTGCTGTCGGTCGTCAATCCAATCTAGGCGGGCCGAAGCGGGAGCAAAACAAACGACCGGAGTCTTGTTCGCGGCCAACTTCCACACCAGCTGTGACAAGGATGGATGCTCAAGCCAGTTGATTCCTTCGCCGACAAGTAGCGGGCCAGAGACCATCTCTTCCGCGGCATCAAGGTTTAGCAATCGTTGAAAGGGAATGCCTGTGTTACTGAATAATTCTACGGTCTTCCCAAGAGGGTCGTACAGGGATAGTTCCAGTGACCGTAGGAACTCGGTTCGATCAGCGAAAGCATCTTCAGGAAACACCCAAAGGTCAGCAGCTGGAGCGGAGAGCGTCTTGCCATCGATCATGACACCAAATTCCACCTTCGAAGCGAGGATAACCCCAGGCTTCACGCTGGGCGCCGTCAACGTAATAGGAATTGAGATTGTTGGACCTGCTGATTCCTGGATCTTTACCTGCCCTCTTGAAACCGTCCTGTCACCGATTGACATCCGCCAAGCCGCGTGCCCGTCCGTCGACCCTTGAGAATCGACCAAAAAGTTAAGCGTAAAGGGTCGTGACGCGAAGACGTTTGTCCACGATTCTGCGCGGCGTATCGTAACTTCGTCGGCGACTGATGCTCTATCATTGTTGGCTAGAAGGAGCAAAAGCGGGAACAGCGCGCCGCGTAGTGCGTATAAGGCTCGTTTGAATGTGAACATAGCAGCTCTCGTCGTTTGCAGAACGTTGCAGGGCCTATCTCAGTTCGCCTCTTGCCCAAATTTCTCCACCGGCAAAAAGATAATGGGCGGATCTGCTTGCTTCGTCGATATCAGTAGTCGGTCGCCGTCTTGAGCAATTGTGGATTCGCTTGATGTTTGATATGGAAGTGTGATTCTCGACCCTGCTTGAGCTTCTTCCAGGGGAATTGCGAATACTTCAAGGTCGTACGTATCACGCTCGTTTCTGACTCCAGTTGTGCAGTAGATTTCGCGGCCATCGTCCGAGACGATTGCCTGGCAGATGAGATCCCGCCTATTGACATTCTCCGGCCACTGCTCCGTGGCGATGAAGTGCCCACGATCATCGATTCGACTGATTCCGAGGGGATGAACCAACCCGAACCCACCAACCGGAAGTGCGACAACATCTGCCGCATTGAATCGGTCACCACCAAATCGCCCGGAGTGAATGTCTAGACCTATTTCGTCAAGATGTGTGAGGAGACTCGTTCGCAGGTCAACCCATTGCTTGGAGTCACGAAGCCATAGTGAGATGAACGGGCAAATTCCGTGAAAATCTCCCAGAACAACAAACGCCGACGCGCTTGCTGCGACCCGCTTGCCATAAGGTCGTTGCTCCAGGCCGCCTTCCAATTCCCGACTTGGAAATGTGTCTACTTTCTGCCCTGTCCACTTACCCTTCTCGACATAGGCAACAACTGGCGGAAACGTGTCTTGGCCACTTACCGCCACGACAGCTCCGGTAGGGTTCAAATCAAGATCGATGAATTGCTCAACCGGTAAGCCAGATGCGAGCTTGAACCGCTTCCAATCGGTAGTGTCAAGGCGAATCCAAGCAATGCCGTTGCCGTAGCTGGCCATCCACACGCGAGGCCCATCACGTACCATCGAGGTCACGCCAGCAGTCAGGCCAAGTGATTGCTCGATGCGGCGATTCTTTTCGCCATCCTTAGGCACGTGCATGAATAAGAAGTTGGTTCCCGGAAAACCGGATAAACCCAGGTCTTGCCCATGACTGGCGGCAATCCATGCGCCGTTCCACGCGGCGATCGCACGGACGGTACTTCCACGATAACGTCTGCCGAACGATAGTCCCGCCCAGGGTTCAGGCTGGGTCATCGGTTGCGTTGGGGGTTTGGATGGCAACGTGCGAACTACTGACATGCGCTGCTTCTCTGGCGAGGTGCCCACGAGCGCGGCTGCCCAGGCTTCATCTCCTATCCGCTTGGCTATTCTGCGGATCTCTTCTTCCTGCTTGGCCAACACGCTTTCCTTTAGCTCTTCGCTGGCTTGCGCAAGGAGTAAATCGACTACTTTCTTACAAACGTTGGGATAAGCGTGGAGCGATCTAAGGTTCCCAAAGATGCTGCCGATTACCTCTTCAAGATCATCCTGGTGAATTTCATTGGTAACCATGTCGACGCGGCGAACGAATTCATCTGACCAATAGGTCGCCAAGTCTCCAACTTGCTCGTCCGCCAGTGGCCAGTTATGTCGCCGACTAGACGAACTTGAAGGGAGACGCCTAAGCACCTCGAACGCAGTAAGAATGTATGCTAGATCTCCCCGACGCCAGCGGATGCGGTTGTCGGTCAGATGGAGACGCCTCGGCCAGCTACGGGGCCAGCGGTCGCCAAATCCGAACCGATCTCCATATTGCCCCCAGGCCACGGCTCTTTGTAAGTACCAGAGGTTCGAAGGGACGTCCAGGTATTGAACTCCCGAAGCTGGCCCCGTTGCAATTGTCATGTCGATTCGATAGCGAGACAAAAGGTATTCAAAGCTTGGTTGTTTGTTCTCTGGATCAATGAATCGAGCCAAGTCGAAGAGACGATAGGTTTGTCGCCAGCGGTTCAACCAAACATCATTCACAGCGTTGTTGCCTTCGAGATTTCGTTCCTGCAAATCTAAAGCTCGAGCCATTAACTGGTGGACCATACGATCGCTCGTAGCCGATTCAGTCCGATCTACCGGAGTCTGGACAGTTTCGGCAACCATATTTGCGATCAGATTCGCAAGTTCTGCGCGCTGCCCTACCTTCCCTCGTTCAACGATTCTTGTGGGCTCCCCCTGCCCGTTCCAAACAAACAGGGTTACTTCGATTGTGGCATCTTCAAAGGCTCTCCCTTCCCAGTCGGTTTCGCGATACTCACCCCAGACCCACAAATCTGCGAGGTCATTCCAAGAGTCTTCCGCATTAAGCAACCTTGCCAGAGACAGCTCCTGCTCACCCCGCGCTACGCCAACCGCAGGAAACCGGACCGTTCGAACACCCTCGACCGATTTCTGCGCGACTGCATCGAGTAATTGCGGACCATAGTCATCTAAGCGGCTGTTCGACTCCGTCAGATTGCCGCAGAAGAGAACTCCCACAGTGATCCAATCAGCCGTGAGAGCAAGTCGTTTAACGGACATAACGAGATGCCCATCGAGTTCTTGCGCAAGTTCAGCCACATTGAAATGCGACGGACCCTGCTTTGGATCGCCATCTACATTCCGATGAATGGAACTTAATTCATCGGCCCTTTGAGGGTCGACAATCGACAACTGGAGTGTCCATTGATCAGAGTCCCATTGAAGGCTTGGGCGTATCAGCAAGTCGGCACCAAGCAACCGCCCGACCGCCAAGTTCGATCCACGTCCCGATGCCAAGTGCCGCCATTGCTCTTGCAATACGGCATCGATCTCTCGTCGTTCGACCCATTCCCAATGCGGTGAACGCTTCTCTAACTCTGCCTGAAGCAGTTCGATCAAGCCGTTCGCCCGATCGGAATGTTGCCAGTGCTCGAATTCAAGTTCCACCGGAAGAATTGCGAGTCTTCGCAACTCGTCAGCGAAGGAAGACCGAGTCGGAAAGGTTAACGTGAGTAAGCAGCAAAAGACTGCAACTAAACCAATCGATGTCGGCGTTGAATGCAACCGCAAGTTCATGGATCTGCCCCATTGCGCGTAGTTGAGGATCACGAAAAGGCGGAGAAAGGCCAACGCTCAAAATCAGCTACTGCGAGCCCTGCCCTGAAGTGCCATGTCGCCAGGAATGGCTTCTTCCCAGACCACCCGTCGGCATTATTATCGTTCGATTGTGATGCAGAGGCAACAATCCCTGTGATTCCTTCCTCTTGTGAAGGACTCGTCATGCAAAACGGATGATGTGACGTTACGCTACTGCCAGAAACAATGGAAAGCCCGCCCAAAACTAGGTATGAGTCGCTTGAAATGAAGTCCGAGCCTGGCGGAGGTGATTCCGACCTAGTTCAGTTAGGAAATACCTCTAGTCCGACACCGCCTGCAATTTCTTGCTGCTGTAGCGCGCCGAAGATGCATCGGCACGTGCGACTTAGGCTGCGGACGAACTGAAAGAGGTGTCCCCGCGGATGAGACACCGCTGCACTTGCGACGGCGCCGGAAGTAGCACGTGGTGCTCCAGCCTCAGCACCTTTCCCCTCGAGCAAACAAAGCGAGGTCGGGTTCACCTCTGCAGAAAGCAAGGTGTCCTCCCCGGAAAGGACCCTCTTAATAACCACTCGCGAGAGCGCTTTCTGGAAGTGGTTGGAATTACGGGACTTGCTGAGTTCGAGTCCCTTTCGGTCGTGCTGAGGGAAACAAACGCTCTTCGAAAAATTGCCAACCGGTTAACAGCGGATTGAGGGCACGAGAGCGCTCTCACTTTTTTGCCTGAGCCAAGCAGCCGGGCAATCGATGACGGGTACTCTGCCGTGGAGGGAATCGGTCGCGGGTGCTCAAGGCCGTTTACTGCTGGTCATCGGCCTGCACCTGGATACAAAAAGAGCGGAAGCTGGTGTGAGTTTCTCAAACTCCACGCCGACACACTGTGGTAAGTCGATTTCTTCAGTAAACGGATCTGGACAAAACACGGACCACGTCAGGTCTTCGCCATGGCCTTCATTCATGTGGCTACACGGAAGGTGTTCGTTACTCCAGCAACATTCAGGCCAGAGGCGACTTGGATGAAACGGCAAGCGGCAGACTTTCTCCGGCATACCAAAGAACAGCGGCTGGGCTGCACCATCGCCATGCGTGATCTCGACGGTAAATATTCCTTTGAGTTCGATCGGGCATTCACGAATCGGTCGATCCAAGTAAAGCCGGTGGGCCCTCAGGCGCCCAATCTGAACGCCTTCGTCGAGCGATGGATTCAAAGCCTGAAAGACGAGGCGCTCAACCACTTCGTCGTGTTCGGCCTACAACACGTAATTCATATCGTCTCCGTGTATGTCAGGTATTACTACGACTTGGAGCTATAACCGAAGGTTGTGGATGGGTTAGTTGAAAAAGGCGGCGTACTTGGGTTTGAATTTGGTTGCTTAGAGACCCAATTCCCCAGGAGTACGCCACCATGGCTGAGAGTATCAATTCGACGTTGTCTTTGCCAGTCGCAAGCGGGGTCAGTTGACCTGCCATCGCCGGCTAGAGGGGCGCTACCTGAAGCAAGTAGCATGTTATGATGCTTGCTACATTAAAGATGAAGCGATGACGGTGCTCGTTGGTGTGTCGTGAGGCTCTATCGTAGCTTTCAGGCTTGCATCAGGACCGACCGGAAACAGCGTCCTGATCCAAGCCTCTTCGAAACAATGGAGGAATCGCATGAAACGTAGAGTCCTCATTGGTTGCTTGGTATTGTTCGCAGGAGGAGCTGTTGCCTACGCGGTACTGGCCGAACGTCTAGGCAATACAGTAAAGCGATTACCACCAGCGAACTCCCCGCTGCTACCCAATGGCCAGCAGTGGCATTTCTCAGTCAAGCTACCTAGCAATATTTCCAAAGATGATTTCGTAGGCCTTCAGGTCAGACGCTCTTCTGTACCTCACGACCCAAACGAGGGGATAGCCATTAGCCCTCGCAGCCCTTGGTTGAGCCAAGAGGAAGCTGAGGCAGTGTTTTCTACAGCATATATCGGCCAGGGTACTTCGCTAATGCGAGAAGCAACGGTCGCATTTCAAATCATCGACTTAGAAGATTACTTAGCCAACGAGGAATTGGAAAATCCTTTGCGGATGTTTGGCGGGCTTCAATACTATGGGTCCTCCTCTAGGCTAAGCACGGGGTGCGACACAGTTCTCGGGATCATCGATGGTTACTCGTTAGGATCGCACCATACGTGGAAAGATGGGGAATTGTGCCTTCTGCAATTTCGCAGCCATGATGATAACAGGCTATACGACTACGACTTGGTTCTCACGGCGAAACCGGCAGAGGATATCCCGGACCTCTCTTCGCCGTGAGTGACGGTGAGACACAACACGCGGCCAGTGCCGCCTTATTAGCGAATGACTGCCTATAGGTTCCAGGCGGGGTGTTCGTTTGCCACGAACCTCGCATTGGAGGAATACATACTGATCCCTGCTGGCAATCTCTTTGTGAGCCAATGATTCTGAAATACGACACCACCCTGGAAGACGTGGTCGCATTCAATCGCTACCATAGTGCAAACTCTCCCTATATAAGGAAGATAAAGCTCCTGTCGGTGATACTGATGGCGGCCCTCCTGATCTTTGGCTCGTTGCTCGTTCCGCTGCCTGGAGAAGTTTCTCGTTCGTTCGTAGTCGTCAGTGCGGTGGTATTCTCTGGCCTGTCCGCAGTTGCTTTCAACTACTTCTTTGTCGCGGCTTTGGAACGCCAAGCGCGTCGCCTTTACGGGGAAGGAATGAACCGAGGTACCTTTGGTCAGCACGAACTCGAAATTGATGATGACGGGATCGTAGAACGAACAAAGTACAATGAAACGCGAAATTCATGGCGGGGAGTGGAACGAATCGCAGAAACAGAGAAGCATGCCTTCATCTACGTATCGTCGATGGCGGCACACGTAATTCCGAAGCGATCAGTCTCCGAAGGTGATCCTGAAGCTTTCATTGAGCGTGCACAACAATTGTGCTATGAGGCGAATTCCGCCACCGGAAGTAGCAGATAGGCATTACCAGAACATGGGCGCTGAGAACCAACTCGTTCCACCTCAAGAGCTATCAAATGAGAACGCTGTACCACACGATGGGCAGACAACTCCAGCGAAACGACAGCGACGGTGGCTGCAGTACAGCCTCGGAGCAATTCTGCTCGTTGTTCTCCTCGCGGCAATTGTCTTCGGCGTCATGGTGGAAACAAAACGTCGTGCGCTTCTTCGCAGGATCGATGATGCGATTGAGAAAACAAATGGTGCAGAGAACTTGAGCCGCGCGAGTGCTTGCTACAGACAATTGTTCGCACTTGTGGGTGAAGGTGGACTGGCAAGGCTGAAGGCTTCAGAAGCAGATTCAATCGCGGTTCAAGCTGCTTGGGAAGAAGTAAAACGAACTGTTCCAGATTCGGAAGATGCACCGGTCTTTCGACCCGAGAAGGAAAAGCTGGCACTGTTTGTTCAATTTCTCGAATCACGCCTCTCCACAAAGACACCAACGTGGTGGGCGGAGGTTGTTCAGGATGCAAAGTGGTTCGGTCGAGACTTTGTCCAGCCAGGCGATCCAACGGAGTCTCCCTATCACAAATCAGGGCTGTTGGCTGTGGAATCTCCGAGAGGAGTGACGCTTCAAGCCGAATCCAAAACCATCACGCTCACCTCGGGCAATGACGTGATTGAGGTTCCCACCAGCTTCGCGACATTCTTCGGCTATCGCTTAACTCACTGGGCCGGTGGAACTTTCCACAACCTTAGTGCCGCGTTTACTAAGGGCCGCTGTTTTCTGACCCTACACGACGATATTGGGTATGCGCCCAGGGTCGCCTGCATTGACCGGGTTTCTGGGAAAGTCTTGTGGGAAGCGCATGCATGTGGCTGCTTCTGGGATACTATCGCTAGAATGGACTTTAGGAACGCGTGGGTATCCGTTGTCACTCACGATGATCGGGTAATTCTATATGGAAAATCGTTCCAAGGCGTTTATGTACACGCCTTTCACCGGAATGACGGCAAGACGCTCTTTCGCTTCTCCAGTTCCTTCTAGTCGCGCGTCGAGGTAGGTCTGACTATTCGACTCAACCCACTCGGAATGGTTACCCCCGTTGCTGGAGGCCATCGGGCGCCGGGGTCAGAAGACTTGCCTTCGTCGCGGTGGGCTTCGGGTGAAGGGGTATAGAATGGACTTCCGCCACCAAGCCCGTACTTCCCGTTCGACTTCCCGCACTCTTGGCCTGCGATTCGCGGCAGACTCGTCACCCTGCGGGACTTGGGAGTTTCACGCCGACGCGTCGTGGAAGCATCTGTTTATGTCCCAAGGTCGATGTGTCCTGGGGCAGTTAGGCAAGTGCAGTTTCTGCGGGAGGCGTCACGCCAACTGCTCGAAACGCGAGTGCTGGCCTCAGTTCTCATAGAGCCCATACCGCCACGATATTCTCGTTCCACGGACCCGCTGTCAGTAGCCCTGCGGGAAATTGTCAAATAAACTTGACATTCCGACGTGACTGGTTTATTTTACATTTCAAGTGTCACTGGTCTACGTTTTGAGAGGTCTAGACATGACTGCTATGGAAAAGGTGGCTTGGACAGAGTTGCTGGTTTCTACGACGACTCTAGTAATCGCCGCAGTGTTGTTACCGTGGCTTGGACACGGTGCATCGGGGGCCTTTGGGCTACTTGGCCTACTGGTATGTGGCTTCTGGTTTGTCAGAACCCGTGGGAAGTCAGTGGTTGTCGACGAGAGAGACCGCGAGATTGAACGGATGTCGACCCGTCGAGGTGTCGAATCAGCCTGGATGCTGCTGTTTCTCGCACTAATCGCAATTGTTCTGTGGTCTAGCTATGCGAATGATAAAATAGTCCCGACGTGGATGTTGACTTGGCTTGTTTGGTTGCAATTTGCGATCTGCTACTGCGTCAAAGGATTAGTCGCCGTCCTTGCTTACAGGAGGCAAGACCGTGCCGCGTAAGCGAGAGCCAGACCTAGATAACTGCATTAGGGAGCTACGTGTCGCAGAGGAAGGCATGACGCAACAAACACTCGCAGACCAGGTTGGTGTCACGAGGCAAACTATTGTTGCCCTAGAAGCCGGAGCGTACACGCCTTCGCTAGCTTTAGCCCTGAGAGTATCTCGCCTCTTTGAGAAGAGTGTTGAGGAAGTGTTCTGGATTAACGAATCGTAGAGAAACTTGGCCCGGTTTCTGCCGCAACTAGATTCCTTCCAGCGGCCACATCGATGTCCCGCTCGAACCGACAGTTGGCTATTCAACCGAGACTTAGGAAACTGCTTCGGTTTCATCGTCCTGAGCAGGTTAACTATCTCCGAGGCCAATTGACGTTTAGGCTGTTTACCATCCCTGGCACACGAAATCGCAGCCGCGTTTCTAGGGCCATCGACTGAGACGGTGGCATGCAGTATCCACCTTGATTCTAACCCTTCCCCGACCGATTCATCACCGCGTTGGCCTGAAGAGAAATGGGTCATGGAGGTTGACGGCCTGTGTAAGTAGTTCCCCCGACCTCGACGCTCACATCGATAATTGCCTCGGGAAATAGTTCTCGCATCCTCGCTATCTTTTGTCGTTGGAGCTCTACAGGGTTGCCCCATAAGTCGCACATCGCTCCATCTTGTCGGATGTAACACCTGATCCGCCGACGTCCGTTCTCACCGAATAACCCAAGCGCCCCTGGTGCCTGAATTAAGTTCCAGGGTGCGACCTGTCTAGCGACATACTTGGATTTCAAGACTTCATTGCGTTGTCGAATCCAGTTCAGATTGTAGCTAACCCAGCCGAGGCCCGGCCCCACTATCGTCGACAGCACCAACAGTGTTCTCAGCGAAAATTGAAACCAGCGGCGATCACTTGCACCGTCCATTATGGCCCTCTTGCTTATTCCTCATCGGATTAGGTGAAGCCGCTACTGATTCGACTGTGGCCGATCCACCACCGCGTTGGGTTCATCACGCGATATCCTCGGCAACCTGAGCCATCATCCCATCATCACGAGACACGAACTACTCCTCCAGATCAGTTACATCGGCTTGCCCGGAAAGTTCTGTACTATCAGGCGGGATAGAGGCTGGGGCCTGCTCAATTCTTTGAGTGCCGATCTGGACGCAAGCACTAGCTTCCGGAAAGAGCGAGCTGATCCGCTGCAATGTGAAAACCTCATCGGTAGTTAACCATTCGCTACCAATCCCTGAACCCTGTTCGAACCTACTGTGAGCCAGCTTGACTCGGTTCTCGTCTGCAATTACCAGTATCACACGTCGATACCCCGTCTCCCCGAACACCCTCAGCTGCCATGGAGCTACACGAGGTGCTTCTTGGTGGTACGGAGCAATCCGATGCTCGATATCCGATCTGATTAACAAGTTATGCCTTTGGCGAATCCAGATCAGTGGGTACGAGAGCAATCCAACGACGATCGCAACGAAGATATCCAGGAGCAGAAACGTCCGAAGCGAAAGCTGTAATCGGCGCTTCTTGCGAGTGAGTGTCATCTGAGCATTCCAGCAGCGGGCGCTTCCTAACTCTGGGGCGGCCTGTCCATCACCGCGTTAATCTCCTCGATCTCACCCTTCTGCTGCTCAACAATGTACTCCAGGACGCCGATCTTTTGTTTAAGGCGAATGTTCTCGGCCTCAGCTTTGCTCGCTCGGTCTGTGTATTCGCTAGCATGCTTCTCCGAGGCCCGCAGTATTTCCTTGTTCATCATTTGGTAGAATTCAACTTCTTGCCTTAGAAATTCTGCTTCAGTCCGATACATGCGATCGATGGCTATCCATCCCCCAAGGAAGCAGGCAATGGCTAGGGTGAGCACTAACAGCCCACGGACACCGAACTGGAATCTACTCTTACTCATGGGGCGCCTCGGATTGCTCATCCACCACATCGATCAGATCGTAGCGCGGTGGAAGCTCAGCTGCCCCGCGCGGCTCGGTCGTCACTTCTAGCTGAATTGAATCCAGGTCAAGTTCGCCGAACCCTTGTGGACCGATAACCGCGTTGATCTCATCCAGTTGGACCTCTTGGGTGGCTACCTTCTGTTCGAGGACTTCAATCTGCTGCTTGACCCGGGCTTTGTCGATCTCACATTTCTGTGCAGCAGGCTGACTCACCTGGTGACGGGTGTCGATCCAATTGCAAATGGATAACCCGGCATTCAATGGGCACCGAGCCACTCTTTAAGAACCAGCGATGGCGATCTTGCCATAGCGTACCACGCGACCTTCTAGTCTTCCTAGTTTTCGAAGGAGACAGACGCTCCCGTGAACACGTCGGAGTCTGCGTCTGAAGGTGCCCGGCGATGCTTCCACAACTGACCTTCTTTAACGATCGGCAGCGAGAACCCCGTCAATGAGAATCCGGGCCCCATCTCAAGTGGTTTGGTGACGATATGCAGGTCCACTGATAGCGGTTTATGCGGCATGAAATTGAAGAAACTTTTAGGCGGCCAAATCTTTTTCTCGATGATCTGGGTATACACGGGCTTGACGTTCTCTTGAAAATGCTTGAGGTTTTCTTCCGCGGCTGCAACCTGTTTTTTGTCTACAGCTTTCTTCAGAGTACTTCGATACTCCGCCTCGAAATAGTCGAGCCCACATTCAATCGCCTGACGCACGCTGTCCACAGTGAACAGCGGATCGTACTCGCCTAGGTTCTGTCTTTTCAGTTCACGCTTCAGAGCGTCGATTCCCTGCTGCAGCGTATTGGCTTGTACATAGGGCCGCTGCAGCGATTCTTCAAATTCACGCACCTGCTGCCGCTCTTCCTCAGTGTCTGGGAATTCAAACGAATTCTCAAACGGGCTCGCGTCGGCATGCACTACCGACGTAGATGTCATGTTCAAGGCGAATACGATTGCTATGCAAATCAATGCAACGATGGCACCGCTCCACAGAACAAATGCGCGTGGACTCCTATTCATGGGATAAACGCTCCGAAGCTTGAGTTTGGGATTTCCTCATCATACCTCATCTCCTCTCTTGTGTTCACACAGAAACAGATGAAACAAAGAATTCACCAATGCGATGAAGATGGTGCGGGATTGGTGCATGGGGGTGCAGCCACTTACCGACAAACACGAACTCTCCAGACGAACAATCCACCAACCAATGCCATGCAGGCCAGGGCGAATGCACTTGGTTCGGGGACGACTTCAACTACACCGTGGAGCGTGCGAGTAAAACCGCCTCTGTGTGTATACGAAGGGCTGCCATTAAAGTCGTTCCAGCGCCCAGGCACCCAGCCAGCAAAATGGATTGGAGTACCTCCAGCATAAATTTGGGCGTAATGCTCATCGTTGCCAGGCCCACCGTCAGGTTGTCCAGTTTGCCAGTTCGTGAATAAAGAGGTCTCACCACTCGACCACACAAAGTCGCCTTCGCTTTGGACGTCATTTAAGCCAATCCAAAGGTCTTTTGCCTCGCCGCCAAAGTTCGCAAAAGTATCGAATACCCAAGTGTTTTCTTCAGCGTCATTGATAGTAACTAGGTGGCCACCAAGTGTTACGGCTTCCGCCTCTGAATTCGTCCACGTGGCCGCCTCGAGAAGGTGATAAGTATGCCCGTTGGTAGGATTCACTTGAGTGTCTAGTATTCCTGCCCGAACATCACCCCTCCCCCAGAAAGCCAGAGAGAGAACAAGGCAGAAGAGAGAGCTTGCTGCAGGACGGAAGTGCATGAAGTCTAACGGGTGCTTGCTCATTGATAAATTCTCGCCGGATGTCCTTCGATGATTAATGACGGCATAAAAAAACGCCGCTCAATTGCACCTCCCCCCACCGCGAAAACGGTATCGGAAGACGTGCAAGTGAACGGCGTTTCAGTAGCAACCTCACAACTAACTGTAGAAGACTAGATTGTCTGAGCGTTTCAGCCCAAAGTCAAGAAAAAACACTACAAGCTACTGAGCGTGCGCGTTACGCTTCCTTTGGTTAGGGTAGTTCCGAATCCACAAACGAATTCAAGACTCCCCAACGAGGCACTTTCACATGTTTCTGCTGCCGGTACCTACCTGCGGGGAGAGCTCTTCAGCCGAGATCGCGACGACAGCGAACAGGTATGAGGCAGCGGCATCGACCGAGCTTCGTTCACTTCTCGACCCAACAAAAAGCCCCCACAGCCAGGGGCAGAAAGGCTGAGGGGCCGACGCTCCAAGGGCAGAGCCTTAGAGCAGGGTTTATTTTAGGCTGGGTGGGTGGGGTGTCAAGAAATGCGAGTGAAGACGAGGAAACGACAAGGCGAAAGCGTAGAGGCGTTCTAGTACGTCCATCCGCCGTACCAATCTGGACAAAGTTGCACATAGACTGAAACCGATTTTGGATTGGTTTGGTCGTAAGAGAGCCCGACAGGGTCTGTGACTGCGCGCCCTGTGGTGAAGTGAACTTCGTTGTTCTCACCTATGGATATACTCTCCACCCAGAAGGAACCGATCCAAGTAGGTGTCTCAACAAACTCACCGCGCAGTCGCTGCTCAATGACTCTCTCAAAGCTGGGCTTGCTTGCCATAAAACGAAGATACATTGGCCAGCCGCTCAAAATCGTCGTGAAGACGAGTAGTGATGCGACTGGAAGTACCAGCCATCTCCAATGGGGCATTGAGATATTGGGAGATTCGTTAGGTCCTGGAGGCTCCTGCATGAATAGTCGAACTGCGTATTCCCCGGTCGGGATCACGGCCAGGAGCAACAAGAGCATCGTTGAAGTATCAATAAGGAAGTGAAGGCTGACATCGTTCAAGGTCCACAACATGATGGCCACAGTCGTAACGATGCCTACCAAAGACGGTGGACCAACTGACTTCATGGCGAAGTTGTTGTTGGGCATTGGGTGCCTCTTTCGACTTCATTATTTACTGCTCATTCTCAGTCAACTTTTGACAGAAAGAGAACACCAGCTTGGTCAAGTCGATACCCCAGCCCTCGGAATATCATCAGCGATGCTCCGACAATGCTACACACGATTGCATTGAATTTTACAATTTCCCAGATTTGGTCAGACGGATCCCCGAGAGAGAGTGTCCAGTAGTCGATCGCCAGCATGACACATAGAAACACAAAGGTGAAGCACTCGACGGACATTGTCAGGTGCTCTTCACTGAATATTACCCAGGTCAACGCACTCGAGGAAATCGAGAATACAGCCACAAAAAGGATGATTTCTTTGGCCTCTTCCGCTGTGCCGATTCCTTGCCGGATAAAGACTGACGCGATGGCGGCTAGAAGCACCCAGCCAAACATTTCGCGCAACGAGTATTGAACATCCGGTTCGGACTCAGTCCTTCGACCCGATAGCCGTGTCAACTGAATGCTCAAGAGTTGAGCCAGCAGGAGTGTCGAGACTGTAAATCCAGTCATCAGGATGAAGGCGGCGCAAGTACCTTCGAACCTTTCTATAGTATTCCGATCAAAGAGCCAGCTCCAGACAACAATGATCGCAACCGTTGTTAAGAGCCGGATTGTGAAACGAGATCGGCCGAACGTGAGCCACGCACCCGAAAGGCATACCTGGCTGAGCCCTAGCGAGATGCAAAGAGATCCCAGCATTGTGTCGCGTAGAGAAGTTGCACCACTGACTTCTGTGGCGATGGCTAACGCTAACGTTACGAATACCATGCACACTACATACCCGACAACGATTCCACTACGCTGCTTCTCTGTCATTCAACTGGGGTATCCATCGAGGTGTTCTACGACAGTCGTTCGTCAACTGTCGCTAGGGCGCATAGTGTGACCCACTAACATCCAAGCAGAATTAGCTGTCGAGTCGAAACCCTGTCACCCACCGAAAATGACGTTCACGTTGAGCATAGCCGACGTCGGCATTGGCAACCAAAAACGAATCCGCTACACGGTGAAGAAAGCCGCTCCACAGCGAAGGAATAAGTCCAAAGAGAAATAATCACCACTAGGATTCAACGCCGAACTGTTCCCCGGCCGCCAGCCCACCCAGCTGACGGCCTTTTTCGTTGCTGCGCAGAGGAGAGAACCAACCTTACGTTTCCAGTGTTTCGCAACCCAGATAGGAGAGACTCGAAATGAACGACATCAAAGTCAGCGTTGTCAGGTTCGCCGACCGTCGGCATTCGCCGACCGTCGGCACCTGCAGATGCAGTATCGCGACCCGATAACGGGTCGCAAATCGACGCGATCGACCGGCCAGATCAGTAAACGACTGGCTGAACGCGAAGCGGCCAAATGGGAGCAAGAGCTCCGCGAAGGTCGATACCAACCTCCGGGCAAGATCACTTGGGAGGAATTCAGGGACAGGTACTCGACCGACCACCTCACCGCCCTCGCTGCGACAACGGCCAGCAAGGCGGAAACAGTGCTCGACCTATTCGAGAATTGTTGCAATCCCCAACGCTTGCGGGATGTTTCGGCTGAGCGTATTAGCCACTGGCAAACCTCACTTCGCAAGAGCAAATTGTCCGAACACACGATTCGCAGCTACGTGCCACACCTTCGTGCAGCCCTCAATTGGGCTGTAAAGATCGGTCTCGTCGCCTCGGTACCCAAAGTGGCGTTGCCGAAGCGATCGCGTAATAAACGCATGATGCGAGGGCGACCAATCACCGGTGAGGAATTCGATCGGATGCTCGACAAGACGGTAGCAGTCGTGGGGGCCAAGAGGGCACCATCGTGGCAGTTTCTACTCAGGGGATTGTGGTGGTCTGGTCTCCGCATTGGCGAATCCCTGAACCTCTATTGGGACCACCGAGACCGCCTATGCGTGGACATGACGGGTGAGCGTCCGGTGATGTTCATTCCCGCCGAACTGGAGAAAGGGAATCGAGATCGGCTACTAGCGATCGCTCCTGAATTTGCCGAATTACTGGCCGACGTTCCAGAGGTTGAGCGAACCGGCAGAGTCTTTTCTCCGGTGGGTTTCGGTGGAACTGTGGACGAAGTGACCCTGAACACCGTCAAAAAGACCATCGGCGAAATCGGCATAGCTGCTGGGGTGAAGGTCTCGGATCAGAATGCCCGATCGAAGGGGCGGCCAAAATACGCCACCGCCCACGATCTACGCCGCGGGTTTGGGTTCCGGTGGTCGCAGCGAGTGATGCCAGCGACATTGAAGGAACTGATGCGTCACGAAGACATCAGCACGACGATGCAGTTTTACGTCGGACATGACGCCAAAGCGACCGCAGATGTGCTGTGGAAGGCACATGCGCAGGCAAATGGTAACACTTCAGGTAACAGTCGCGAATCTGAGAAAGATCTCCCAGCCAAAGAATCGACGTAAGTCGTTGCCTTGCCAAGATACCGGAGGTGGGACTCGAACCCACACGTCCTTGCGGACACTGGATTTTGAATCCAGCGCGTCTGCCAATTCCGCCACTCCGGCTGGTGTAGAAGCTCTAAACTTGTGACACCGGGCGGCGTTTGTCAATGGTGACGGGCCAACTGGGCTTGGTTAGCCAATTAGTTCCCGGGCGTCATCTTCGGCCGCCTGGCGGAGACGCTGCGGGAAGTCGGGGAAAAGCGATACGATGCGTGCCCAATTGGGAATGGCCGCATTGCCGGCAGGGTCGCTTTCATAGGCTTCCCCGGCAACCATGATCTGCTCGGCAAACCCATCCACCGCGTGTTCTTCAGTGTGACGAGCAAGCTCCAATCCGTTGATCAATGCATCGGCATGGTACTGGCGTATCGCGTCCTGTGCAGCTCGCACGTATGCAGAGCGGATCGTGTTGAAGTGGCCTGATTCCAACACGATTCCCATACTGGCCAACGTCCGGAAAACGGTGGTCAAAATATCACGCGCCATCTTCATGAGACCCTTGTTCGGGTCGCCCAACGACAGATCCTGGTGCTTGTGCTCGTACTGGCAGCACAAGTCGACCTGGCAAACTTTCTTCGGTGAAAGATTGCGAAACACTTCGGCCAGGGTGCCGACTTCCAGGCCCCAATCGCTGGGAATTCGATTTGACCGGGCCAGTGTCGACGAAAGCGCGAACTCACCGGCCAACGGATAACGAAAGCTCTCGATGAACGACAGGAACGGGCTGTGTCCCAATACCGCAATCAAAGCTTCGATCAGCGGAGAAACGAGCAGCCGCACGACGCGACCATGGAGTCGATCGGTGGTCCGCGCGTAATACGCCTTGCAGAATTCGAAATCGAGACTCGGGTGCGCCATCGGCAAACAAAGTCGAGCCAGCATCGTGCGATCGTAGGAAACGATGTCGCAGTCTTGCAGCACGTAGGCATTCAGTGTCGGGTCGGCTGCCAGGTAGCCAAACGCGGTCCACACAGCGCGGCCTTTGCCGGGAGCTCCGAGTACGATCTCGGCGGACTCGAGCGTTGAGTAGAGGTCCTGAGTTCGTTTCCCGTCAGTCCACAAGATTTGTGCCCGATCGCCCAATTGCTCGACGATTCTGCGCGTCTCGTAGTAGTCTTCAGCAGCTGGGGCCATGCCGAGGACAACAATGATGTGGTGAATATACTTCGCTTCCACCAATTGACTGACGATGTTTGCAAAGGGCGCCGCTCTCATATCCGAAGCGGTGGTCGGGAGAATCAGCCCGATGCGATAGTCGCGGCAGGCCTTGGTCAGCACCGATTCGAGTCGTTCCAGGTCGACTGTATGCAGGTCGTGTAATGTGGTGATCGGTCCGTGTTGGTGAAAATCTGCCATGCGCGTGCTCCGTCAACTCGTGCTGTGCAACCAGCCAATCATTATTGGTCGCCGTCCCTCGGCTGCTGCGATTGTAACGAACCAGGGCAAAATCGGCGACTGCCCTCAGATGTGGTGGGGGCGGATGCAGCCTCGCTGTGCCGGCGTATTCAAGCGATGCCAACAGGTTAATTCAGCGCGCTGCGAGGCTGTGGTCGGTTGAGGATCGCCGACAGCTCGTTTGCTGCGCGAGCGTAGGAGAAATACTCGCTGGCAACACGATAGTTGTGCTCGACCATCCCTTGCCGCAGCGTTTCGTTGGAGAGTACTTCGTTCATTTCCTTCAGGACTCGTTCGCTTGGATAGCCGTCCATGATGATCGTACGAAACCCACACGGTTCGATGTCGGTGCGGTAGATTGAATACCGATTGCAAACGATCGGTTTCTTGTAATAGACCGTTTCCAGAAACGCGTTCCCGAACCCCTCGTAGGTCGAGGGGTACGTGATGAGATTTGCATTTTGGTAAGCGTCCCAAACACCGTACACTCGGCGGCCGTCGAGCCCGGTGCCTCTCCCGGCAGCCACCTGTGAGCCGGCCAGAATCAAATCGACTCCCATCAGTTTTGCGTAGTCTTGAATACGACGTAGATATCCGTCGCCTTCGTCGTGCATTCCGTGGGTGATGACCAACTTTGCCCTGGGGTGATCGACGCGGCGGGCGAGTTCGATGGAGTGTTCGATGCCCTTTCTGCTCACGACACGGGTCGGTTGCAGAATCAACAGGTCATCGTCATCGAGCCCGATGTCTTGGCGAAACCCTCGCCCGTAGTCATCCAGTGGCTCTGGTGGACAATCGAAATCCATCACATTCGGAATCGTGTGAAACGACAGCCCCGTGCGTCGACTGAATTCGCCGCCTGCAATAGAGTTGATAACCACGTGTTCAATGGAACTCACCGTGGGTGGGAAGGCCGTCATGAGATAGTCTTCCACCGAGTTGACCAGGAATCGCTCGCGTTCCCAGACGAAATCGTGGTGATGTGCGATGCAAGGAATGCCCGTCTCCATGATCACTTCGACCAAGGCCAACCCCAGGGGAATGTTCATGGGAATCGTGAGTACATTCTCCGCGATCAACAAATGCAGGTCGAACGCCTTGATCGCGGCATAGAGCTCCTGCTTGATGATGTTCTTGGCGTCATGCACTTCCTGGGTCGTTTCGCGAGAACGAAGCCGTTGCGAGAATGCTACGTTGGAGATCTCACGAATGATGGCATGGCGAAAGTCAGCCAGCTCGATGATTCGCGTTTGTCCCACTGATCGATCGGAATAGCCCGCCACGTAAAAGCACTGGTACCCCATCTGTTCGAGAATCTCGGCCCATTTCCCTATTTCGAGACTCACGCCATCGGTGCCCGAGATGCGGCAAGAAACGAAACCGATATTCTCGATCTTGCGAGGGTTCAACGAAGACATGAAAAAAGGCCGATTCCTGAGAACGATACGGTGGTAACATGCCACTGATTATGTGCTTTGATTCACCAACCACACCACTTGGAAGGGCTCAAGCAGGAAGCGATGTTGATCTACTATTGTCTGTTGCGAGAACAAATCGTGTGATAGTGTCGCGTCCGTAATCTGGGAGAGATCCACCTCACGAGACGTACTTGTCACGTTCGCCATAACGACAATTTGTTGTTGGTCATCTAGACTTCGTCGCAGGAAACCGAAAACTCCGGAGTCAGAAAAACTCAGCGGTTGCTGCAGGGCCTCGGGATGAAACGCCGGCTGCTTTCTGCGTATCGCGAGTAGGCGGCGGTAGCCCTCCAACACCATCGCCTGAATACCATTCGGGTCGGAGAGTATTTCTTGGAGCTCTCCCTGATTGTAACGGCGGCGATTAATTCTTCGGGGGATCCCCGATTGTTTCCAGCCATCCACATCGTTGGGGGTGCCCACCAGGCTATGGAAGTAGATTCCCGGAATTCCTCGTAGGGCGAGCATGATCGCCTGCGTAGCGAGAAAACGCGCGGCGTGCGATTGCGGATCGGGATTCTCAGGATCACCCAAGGCCGATAGATAGGAAATGTTCAGTTCGTAGGGCGACTCCGATCCGTCTGGCTGCTTCCGCATGCTTACCGCACCGCCGCGTTGTCGAACGGCGTCGACCAGCTTGTCGATTCGTTCCGGTGAGACGAGCCCTTCGAGTGGGCGTACACCGACGCCATCGTGCGACGCAGTGAAATTGAAGAAGGTCGTACCGGGCGGGGTCTCGCACACCTCCGGAAGCCACGCCGAGAGTGGACCCGCGTCCTCGTTTAAGAAGGCATCCAGCAGCAGAGGCGGCAGGCTGAACTGGTAGACCATCTGCGCTTCGTCCCCGGCGCCGAAGTAGCTGATGTTCTCTTGATGCGGAACGTTGGTCTCCGTGAGCAGCCACACCCCGGGAGCGACCATGGCCAAAACGTCCCGCATCAACTTCACCACGGTATGAGTCTTCGGGAGGTGAATGCAAGTCGTGCCCGGCTCTTTCCACAGGTACGCGATCGCATCCAGGCGAATGACCCGCGCCCCATGCTGCACGTAGAACAACAGCACGTCGATCATCTCAACCAGCAGCCGCGGTGAGGCAAAGTTCAAGTCAATCTGATCGTCGCTGAATGTGGTCCACACATGCCGCGTTCCACGGCTGGTTTCGAACTCTGTCAGCAGCGGCAGACTGCGAGGTCGGGTCACTGCCGATAAATCGGCCGTGGGATCCGCTTCTACAAAGTACTCGTCGTACGGCTGCTTTCCTGTGAGATAGCCCTTGAACCACTGACTCTCGCGCGAGCAGTGATTCAGTACGAGATCGAAGGCCAGGCGGTACGTATCTCCAAGCCGGTCGATGTCGTCCCAGGAGCCGGCCTGCGGATTGACTTGGCGGTAGTCGATCACCGAAAACCCGTCGTCGGACGAGTAGGGGTAGAACGGCAGCAAGTGCACCGTATTCAGTAATTCCTTGACGCCCGAGTCATCGAGAAACCCTCCCAATGTGGCCAGCGGGTTTTCACCGGGGGCGTGAATCTGATCGCCGTAGGTGATCAATGCCGCGTCCTGCTGGTCCCAGCTTGTCGATTCATCCGCCCGGGTAATCGTGCCGTACCGCTCGAGCACTTCGGTGAGAGAAGCCAGCGTACTGGGGGCCTGATCGCCGTAGAGATGTTCCAGATGCGAACGAAGCCGGGTGATCGCTTGTGCGTCCAGCAACATGGCGGTCGCCCTGAATCTGCGAGACTAAAGGTTATCCAAACCTGAGAAGTTGGTGATCAACGCTCGAAGCTTGCGTCGCAGGACCGAGTAACTGAAGAACGCCTTCCCTAGCTCGTAATTCCTGGTCACCATTTCTTCCCGGTAGTTCGCATCATCGACAACTCGCCGTACTTTGGCAACCGTCTCCCGCGTTAGATATCCGTCCATGGTGATTACCTGGAAGTCTTTGGGCTCGATATCATTGATGAAAATCGAGTAGCGATTCACCAAAACGGGTTTTCGGTAATAGAACGCTTCCAGCAGAGCGTTTCCAAATCCTTCGTACAAACTGGGATAGGTGATGAAGTCAGCATAGGCATAGGCGTCGCCCAGCGTGTACTTCTTGGAATTTTGTTCTCCGTTGCCATTGCCGGATTGGCGGCGAAAGTCTCCGACCCAGGTATCGATGAACCGCATATCGACACCTTCCTGTTCGGCCATGTCCTGCAGAGCCATCATGTAGTCGGGGCCTTCGTCGCCTGCTTCATGACTTACTAATAGTTTGCATCGCGGATCGTTAAGTTGCGCCAGTAAGGCAATCGAGTGCTCGATGCCCTTACGCGGAACAACTCGGGTGGGTTGCAGGAACACAATGTCGTCATCGGCGAGCCCCAAGTCGGTGCGAAATTGCGAGGCTTCTTCCTCGGGTTCCTCGGGCGGTTGTTCAAAGTCGAGCACATTGGGCACCAAAACCGACGACGCCCCGCGCCGCCAGGAAAGATCCTGCTGAGCAAATGAGTTGATGGTGACGTGTTGAATCGATGGCAGCGAAGGCGGAAAAGCCATCGAAAGGATGTCACCCGCGTTACTCACCGAGAAGCGACTTCGCTCCCAATAGAAGTCATGGTGATGCGCGATTGAAGGAATGTTGGTTTCGGCGAGAAAATGGGTCAGTGCAATTCCCAGCGGAAGATGCATTGGAATGCTGAGCGCGTTTTCGATCATCAAAAATTCGATCTCGAATCGCTCGACAAAACTGTACAGACTTTCCTTGAGATGGGCGGCAATTTCGTAAATTCGTCGCGTTACTGTGGGGTCACGCCGGAGTTTTCCCCACACATTCTCATTAATCCATGTATTGTCGGGATGCCCGAAATAGGCCTCTTCGACGAGCATGCTGGTGCCCGGATCGCGATCGAGCTTGCCGGCATACCAAAAACTGATGTGCTGATGATCCCAGAGGACTTGAGCCCATTTCGCGCTTTCTTGAGAAACCCCGTCGGTCCCGGCGAAACGGGTACCGATAAATCCGATGCGATGACCCATTGCTACTTCATGCTTCTAGGTTGAGGGTGGCGTGTCGAGACAAGATGGCAAGTCTGACAACGAAAGGATTTTTAGATCCGGCTGGATCGCTGAGATTTGGGGGTCTTCTTGGCGTAGTCGCAGGCTTCGTGCATCTCCGGCGAAGAGTGCCGTTCGAAAGCCTACCATTTGGGCGGGATAAATGTCGTTCCGCATATCATTTCCCAAATATAGGGTCTGAGGAGCGGAAATCCCTCGAGATTTCAGGATTTGTGCAGCTTCTTCGTATAGAACTGTGCCTGGCTTCGCGTGCCGGTACTCATAGGAATAATATCGAAGCTCAGGGTCGAAGCCTAGGTCGTCTAACGACGAATCCAACAGAGCGTCAAACAAACCAGGTGTGAAGAACTGGGCATTGCTGATGATCCCCAGTACCAGGCCTCGCGAGCGGCACTGCTGCAGGCAATCCAGCAGCCCGGGCATGGGCCACACGGGATTGGTCCGCGCTTCATACTCCACGGATAATCGTTCCAGATCCACCTGCGGTTCGCCTTCGATCTGACCTGCTGCGTGGAGCCCGGCGAGTGTGGCTTTCCAGATCTCGCGAATATCCACTTCCGGGTATTCGATCCCCCGCCTTCGAGCGGCTTCGTGATCTTCTCGAATTATCTCGTGCAACCGTTCGACCACCACGTGACCGTCGACGTGCAACTTCAGCCCTACGGCCTCCAAAGCCTCCGTGGCGGCGTCCCCTCGTATGGTGTTATCGGCCAGCCCGATGTCGCCGCTAGCAGAGATGAAGAGCGTGCCATAGATATCGAACAGCACGGCTCGGATATCTGCCACGGGAGCCAAGCTCGCAACCTCGTGCGTGGGCTTGGGATCTAACGGGTGACACCGCTGACGAAGGACTTCCTGGAGATCGGGATTCATGATTCCAATCGTATGCAGTGCAGTCGGACGGGCGCCAGGAAACTGGCCAACACCTTCTCACCAGCAGCCGGTGGATGGATCTCTGCTTCGGCCGGAGAGTTCAACACGTCTCCATAGACACGCCGCAGTCGATGTCCGCATTCGGCTAGCGAATAACTCTCACGCACCACCGAGGCGTTATGCGAAATCGTATCGGCCTCGGATCTTATGTCGGCGTCCAGCGCGGCTGAGATCCAGACATTTAAGTCAAGCACCCGTCGGCGGATTGCCGCTCGGTTTGCAACGTTTTCGACGACGCTGGCCTGCAGCTCGCGCGGAAGAATGGCGAAGTCGATGTTGCCATCGACGATGAGTTCCTCGAATTGCCGTTTCATAATCGAGGAGCCTGGTGGATCGAGATCATAGGCCGCCAGCACCTTCGAGTAGACAAGCTGTAGCTTCTCGATCAACACGTCTTTCCCGACCAAATCCACGGGAACTTGCATGGTCGGTTGCAGGTGGTCAAATCGCACTCCTGCCTTTACGAAGTCGGCGGTGATCTCCGGCAAGTCGCGGCCCATGAGTGGGCGAGCAGCGAACCAGGCCTCAAGAAACACCATGCCGAATCCTTCGGCCACACTGGTGGTAACAATCTGGTCGCACGCCGCCAGACTCTCGAAGAAGGTAAAACCACCGCTGTGGCCAACATCGAACAAGCAAGGCAATGCAAGTCGATCTGCAAGTTGTTGCCACGCCTCGTGGCTGGGCAGCTCGTCTGGATTCATGGGCGCTAGTGTGACGGCGAACACTGATTGCTCGCCGGCCAGGGCCGACCACATCAGAATCTCGCCGAGGTTTTTTCGACGGATTCCACGCACCGGGTAAAGCACCAACTTCCGCTTTGGGTCGAAATCGAACTGCGAAGCGAAGCGTGCTTTCGCCTCTTCGGCGTTCGGTAGCCCTGCGAACTCGGACACGGGATTCGGGAGATCGTGCAGCCGGTTTTCTGGAACGCCCGCGTGTTCCAGCACGCCCCGATCGCGCCCGTTGAGCACGGCGTAATGAATGCGGGTGGATTGAGGATACAGGATCGCCGGGACATGCTCCGCATTTCCGCCGGCCGATTCAACCGTTCGCGCGTAGTTGTCGGGCCGGAAGTCTTCCGCAAAGTCATGGATGTGCAGCAGCAGCCCGAAGCCCTCACGGGCCAGATCGGCCAGCACACCTGGTACGGCCAGATTCTTGCCTAACCCATGATTGTGAACATGGAGCACGGTTTCTTCCGGCGCAAAGTCGATGCCGGCAAGTGCCGCGCGCATTGCTTGATGCAACGTGGCAGGATCGCACGGCGAGTTCAGATCGTAGTCCAGAGCTTCGACGACTACCCGAGCCGGGGCGAGATGTTCAAACCCTGAAAGTAATTCCTCCGCAGCACCCTCATGCCGACCGCCGTACAGCAACGCGACACGCAACGGGGTGGATGCGTCTCGCGTGGCATCCAGCGCCCGAAGGTGGTTCGTCACGACTTGCGTGACCCCACCGCGGTTGAAATGGTAATGCACGATCGCCACATTCATGGCTATTATGATTCCTCAGCACTGAGAGGACGAGACATCGCGGTTTGCGTAAAATTCATGCAGGGTATGTATCAAAACGGTTTGAACCATTGGGGGCAAGTCGAGCTGGGGCTGGATGGTGTATATTGAGCATCGTTTCGGGCCTCTCGCTTGTCTCAGGGCGGTAAATGATGATTGTCAGCTCAAACTCCCGCTCGCCAGATCGCGTCGCTGTCGCCGTGGTGGGGGCTGGCCCTGCCGGTTCGACTGCCGCCCTATTTCTGGCACGAGGCGGAGCCCGGGTGGCATTGATCGACAAGTCCGCTCCGCCGCGCTACAAGACCTGCGGCGGGGGGCTCGTGCGACGAGCCGCCAATTGGCTTCCTCAAGACCATCCGCTGCAAGTTGAACGCTCGCTGCATGCGGCTTCGATGAACTTTCTGGACGCTCAACTCTCGTACAAAGTCCACCGTGACGATCCGCTGGTGTGGATGGTGATGCGGGATCAGTTCGATGGCCACTTAGCACAGACCGCCGTCGACGCCGGGGCACAGTTACTGGCCCCACGCGCGGTAAAGGGTGTCACTCAGAAGTCATCCGGGGTCGAGATCGAAACCGACCAAGGTACCATCCAGGCCGACTTCGTGGTTGCTGCCGACGGAGCCAACAGCCAGGTGGCCAAGACGGCCGGCTGGACCACACGCCCCAGACTGGCGCCCGCCGTGGAGTGCGAAGTCACCGTTTCCGACGATGTCTTTGAACGTTTCGACGACTGTGCACGCTTCGACTTCGATGTCGGGGTGACCGGCTACGGTTGGGTCTTTCCAAAACGTAATCATTTATCGGCCGGGGTCGTTGCCATGCAGCCTCCCGCGGGCAATCTGAAGCAAGCCGTGGCGGCGTACTTCGAACGCATCGGGCTGGGCCCCATCGAGCATCTCACGCAGCACGGCTACTACTGTCCTTTGCAGCCTCGCGCCGAGGGGTTGGCCAAAGGCCGAGTGTTGTTGGCCGGAGATGCCGCCGGGCTGGCAGACCCAATCACCGGTGAAGGAATCTCGCCGGCCATTCTCAGCGGACGCCTGGCCGCCGAAGCAATTTTGACTTCTTCAGGCGATGCGCGAACCGCCGCTCGACAATACCTCGAGACGCTCCAACAGCGACTGCTCAGCGACCTGAAACTGGCACGAATGCTGGCCCGATGGCTGTACTCCGCCCCCAAAATGCGGAATTGGGTCTTTCAGCGCAGAGGGCAACTTCTCTGCGAAGGCGTCACCGAAGTCATCGCCGGCGGGGCCAGTTACCGTGAACTCATCTTCAAGCCCGGCAATTATTTTAAACTGATCACCCGTCGTACCCGGGGCATGAAACCCTTCAGTTAGCAACCACACTCGCCAAGGGGCTCAACCAGTCCCGCAGAACTTCTTGCGGTGTCCTAGGGCACCGGGGCCGTGGACGTGTCCAGTTCTGCCCCCCGCCCGTAAAGTACCTGGTACAAGGCTGCACGAACGATGCCAAAGTTCTCGCTGACCCAAGCCTTCCTCGCGATGGCAATTGTCTCAGCCGCGATGGCGGCGGTTTCGTATTCCATGGCGACACGGGCCACGCTGGAGACCGAGATTAGCGAAGTCGAATCGAACATCGCGTTGGGGTTCGTCGTGACGCTGCTTGCGATAAGCAGTGGTCTGATCTTTGCTCTAAAGGGCCCGGGACGCGCGTTTCATGTGGGCTTCGTACTCGCCGCTGGCGGTTATCTTGCTCAGCACTATGAGATGCGGTTTCCGCCGCAGATGTACCTTTGTATTTACCACGGCTTCACGCATGTCATTCACCACTGCTTACTGGCCGTGACCATAGGATTAGTAGGCGGGCTTGCTGGATGGTACATGCGATCGATGCCGCCGCACTGCGGAATGAAACGATCGCAGTTCTCACAGAGCCTGATTGCTTGGGCATTGCCTACCATTGTGATTCTGGCCACAGCCCCTTGGTTCATTGAAAACTCTTCTACGAAATTTGCGGTATCTCTGATACACGCAACGAATGCGCTGTTCTACCTGGCTCTGCTAGGAGCGATCTACCGCCAAGGGTCCCTCCGCGTATTCTGGGCAACTTTTGCGATTGTCACCTGGTACTACCTTTTCGCCATCTCAAAATTTTTGCCCAGCATCTATTACATGAGTCCCGCGCCCTATCTCCCGGTTTTCTCGGCTTATTGGGATGGCGGCTCTAGTGCGCGGTTGACCGGAAATACCCTCGCCATGCTCTGTCTATCTTGGAACATGGCCTGGCTGGCCAGAATCGGGTACGTAGCCATGCAATGGATTCTGCATCGATCCTACGTCGCGGGCAGAGCCTTGCGCATAGCACGCAATTACTTGACCGGTGTTTGGTCAAGACGTCCTAGAACGGCATCTTAACTTCGTGGTGGCCCACTATCGACATAACCCATTGCCAGCTAATGGATTCAACACACCATCCGGCCAAAGGACTCCAACAGAGAATCGGATCCCTCGGCCACTACGCACCCGCTTTGGATTCGGGCTGGGAAAGTTTTTTCAGATTCTTTGCACAAAAGGGTGCCTTTCGCGCATCTTACTGGTTGTGTTAACGCAACGAGAGTTCTCCCGACGTGTGCAGGACTGCATCGACCAGCTTGGCGATGCCGACGTGGACGTTTTGGGCGCACTGTTCGACCTCACCTCGCAGCGGCTGTTGCGGTTGGCCATTGCCGTGATCGGCAATCAGCACGATGCCGAAGATGCGGTGCAGGCCGTCTTGGTTCGGGTTGCCAGCCAACCAAAGTTGCTCGAGGCGGCCGCTTGCCCCTGGGCCTACTTATTGAGGATGGTTCGTAACGAGGCCCTGTCGATCGGTCGCAAGAAACGGCGTTGGATGTCGGCGGGCAATCTCACCAAGCTCATCACCTTTCGTCGCGTGGACGAACTCGAACGCAATGAGACGAACGACGCCATCTGGACGGCACTGCGATCGTTGCCGCCCGAACAGACGGAAGTTGTTGTGTTGAAGATCTGGGAGGAAATGACCTTCGCACAGATCGGTCGGTTACTCGATACCCCGCTCAATACGGTCGCCAGTCGATATCAGTACGCGATGAAGAAGCTCGCCGTGCGTCTGACCAAACAACATGGGAAGGTTCCTTGTGACTGAATCTTGGGAAAGCAGCGAAGCCCTCGAACTGATTGAAGCGGCCGTTCGCGAAGCCGGCGGATTCGTCCAGGTATCGGATGATTTGCGCCCGCGCGTGTTGGAGACTTCCCGCCTTGTGCGCGGTGAGCAGCGGGCCAGATGCCGCATCGGCAAGATGGCCTGTATCGCCTTCGTATTGGCGTTATTCATCAGTGTCGCCGGAGATCGAATGCTGGTTTCCGCCACGCATGCGAGCAATCCCCTTCTCATGGACGCCGATGGAGTCTTCTCGCTCGCCGAAGCAAAGAGCGTCCGCGGCGACGTCGATTTCACCTGGGGCATGGTGGAAGCGTTCACCGATTTGCGGCGTCGTCAGGCAAATTCGTTCCGCCCGGCAGGCTGATATTCGCCAACTGCAAATAGCAGCGCGGAATTCTTTTCGCATTCTCTAAACAAATCGACCGGCTTCGCGCATCTAGTCATTTGGACGGCCGTTGCTTGGTACTTCTTTTCTTCCAAGCAGCCGGTCATTCGGAACAGTCTCTTCTAGGTTTTTTGGGCCCGGCACCATGATGTGATGGAATCTTCAGAACTCGACAATTTCATGGCGTTAAACGAAGAACTGGCGGCTCTCAGCGCGGCGGACGTCATTCTCAACCTTGGCCTGGAACCACGAGCAAACGGCCCCGTTACCGACCTGGAACGAATCAACGCCGCGGTTGCCCGACAGGTTAGCCGAGGATCTACTCTCGACGAAGCATTGCACGATGGTAGCCAATCGATGCCGGTCGCTTACCGTTGCATGATGATGATGGGCCTACGCAGCGGAGACCTGACTGCAGAACTGGACCGCTTTTCCAGCACCGCAACTTCCAACGACGATACTCGACACATCGTACGTGCGAGTTTTTTGTACCCGCTGCTGATCTGCTGCATGGTGTATGTCGGGTTGGTCGGCTTCTGCATCTACTTGGTGCCTACTTTGGCGTCGATGCAAGAAAGTCTCTGGGTTGCGCCTGGTCGCGGGCTGAGCACGCTTATGTGGTTGCGAGCGACCCTGCCCTATTGGGTCGCGATTCCGCCCCTGATCTTGGTGTTCTTCCTAACCAGGAGGTGGTGGACTAGGTCGCGACGCCCGCGGGGATTGCCCGGTATCGACAGGCTCTTCGGGGTCTCGCTTGCTTCCTCCCGAAGGCAACTCGCCGACTTTGCCGAGATGCTGGCCGAACTGCTCGACTTGGGCACACCACTAGACGACAGCCTGGTCATCGCCGCAGGGGCCTCAGGGAATAACGCACTTCTCGAGACCGCTCGTGCGGAGGGATCAGTATCACAAGACGATCCTAAGGAGTCTTCGGAAACGCGATTCGCCGAGGAACTGCCACCGCTGCTGCACTGGGCTCTCTTCTCCCCCGAGGCCGCAGGACAGCGGACTAACGCACTTCGCGCGGTCGCCAACGTCTACCGCGAGGCGGCCGAGTCCCGCACGCATCGATTGGAGCTAGTGGCACCGAGGTTGATTTGCATCGTTGTCGGGGGCGGGGCTGTTTTGTTGTACGGACTGGCTTTGTTCTTCCCCGTGGTGGAGTTGTTGAAATCGATCGGGTCGTGAACTTCTTCGACTCCCGAGTAGCGTTACATCCAATTTCACCGTTTGATGGCCCGACATGGCAAGCTTTCGATACCAAGCGTTGAATCAAGAGCAACAGATCGCCACGGGCGACATCCAGGCCGAGACGGTCTTGCAGGCCATCACTGAACTGGAAGCCCGCGGGCTCACCGTGCAGTCGATCGGTCAACTTCCCGAGGGTGTAACTGGCGATTCTTCCGGCTCGGTCGCTTCAGAACTGGAGATCCCGGCGAAGCCAACTTCCGAGCCGATCGAAGTCGATCTGGCCCAGGCGGCCCTGTACCCGCGGATCAAGAAGATTCTTGATGGGGACAAAGCCTTTCTTCCCGCATTGCGTCTATATGCGGAAGAACTGCCGTCCCAGGCTCGCCAACGACGCATGCGATCACTAATACGAACCATCGAAGCCGGCGACGTTACGGAGGCAACCAAAACGTTTCCCGAGCATGCGGAGGAGTGGATCCCCCTACTCGCTGCCGTAGAAACGTCCCAAGAGCCCGGCTCTTTCTTGCTCGAATTTGTCGATCGATCGCGGAGGCAATACGTAACTCCGAAGGATTGGTGGAAGGCGTTGGCCTATCCAACCTTCGTTGCAGGTGTCGCGGCCGTGGTAATCTTCGTACTCATGTTCTTCGTCTTACCGACCTTTGATGGCATCTTTAACGCGTTCGATGCGCCCCTGCCTACTACGACACGAGTGCTTGTCTCCTTACCCAAGCTGTTAAGTGGCGGTTGGGCCATCGTCATCGCCGTTGCGTTATTGGCCATGGTGATCTTCTTGCGACGGGCTCCGCGAGCCATACCGAACTTCGTCAACTCGAAACTCGACCGACTGTTCCCCATGCGGCCTGCCCGAGCGCTGTTGATCGGAAAGTTAGCACAGTTCACCGCCACTCTGCTCGACGCTGGTTTCAGCATCCCCGACGCGTTGCGAGTCGCCGCGCTCGGCATCGATCGACGAAACGTGCGGAGTGCGACTTCCAATCTGGCCAGCACATACAACGCTCCATTGGTTCCCCAAAACCAGGCACCGCTACAACGCCTGACGGCTTCGTTCGAGCACGCCATTCGGGCTGACATGGACTTGTCATCCCGAGTTCAACTGTTGAAACAAATCGGTCAATGCCACGTCGAATGCGCGAAGAGTCGTCAGTTGTGGTCCGGAGGTGTTGTCGGACCGATAGCAATTTGTGTCATTGGGCTTTTCGTCGCCTGGACTGTGTTCGCCCTCTTTCTGCCGATGATCAGTCTCATAGACGTCTTGACCTGATTTTCACCGGGGCCGCCTGTTCGATGGAACTTCAATTTCCAACATTTCGACGCATCTGGAATGGCGATATTGCCCTTCCGTTCGCACCAATCTGGCCTCGGTACACAACGGCTGCCCAGCGGAATGCCTTGCTCCGTTTGATCGCAACAGCCACGGAAGAACGATTGCCACTGATCCCCTTGCTCGAAGCGTGGACCGAGGATGAGCGCGGAGTGCAGAAGCAGAGGCTGAAGCGACTTGTGACCGTGTTAAAACAAGGGGCCTCGTTGCCGGACGCCGTCGAACAGGTGCCCGGGGTGCTTTCAGACGAGGACGTTCTCACCATCCGCTTTGGGGCCGAATCCGGAATGCTGGCCCCGGCCATTCGCGATTCGCTCGGCAAGCCGACCTTGCTTTCAGCCGCGACCGCGACCGAGCTCCGCAGGGCAATCGCGTACCTTTGTGTGATGATCGCCGTTGGTGTTTATGCGGCCACGTTTCTTCAGCTCAAGATTGTCCCGGCGTTCGAGAAGATCTCTAGCGACTTCTCCTTGGAACCCACGCCCGTACTGAGCCAATCGCAGGAAATCTCAGGGTTCATCGCCCGGTATTGGTGGTTGGGTGTGGTTGCGTTTTCTCTGGTGCTGTGGTTGGTTTTTTCCGTAAGCCCCGGTCGATCGATCCGTCGGAAGCTGGCCGGAAGTTTCTTTGGTCCGCTACAGGCGTGGTGCGAATCGGAAGTGATTCAGAAGCTCGCCATGTCCAGCGGCGCCGGGCGCCCCATCCCGGGCGCCGTATCGACGCTGGCCCGGTACCACTTCGATCGATCAGTTCGACACAAGCTGTTGTTCGTTCGCAACGAAGTGGAACAAGGCGCCGACGTCTGGCGAAGCATGGAGGCGGTGAAGTTGCTAGCCGCCCCGGAAGTGGCCGCGTTGGAAACCGCGGAGCGGTTAGACAACCGTGCCTGGGTCCTGAAACAACTGGCACTTGTCAAGAAACGCCGCATTTCGCGACGTCTGGAATCGATGTGCGTCGCGGTGACTCCGTTATTGGTGCTTCTGGTTGCCGTGTTCGTCCTCTACCAGGCACTCATCGTATTTCTCACCATCACGCAATTCCTCATCGAATTGGCGTGACCTAGATGGAAGGAATCGACATGCCACCACTCAGCAGATCTTTGCGAAGGTCGTGCTCGCAGCCGTGCCACGGCACGTTCCGGCGGCGCCCACGGGCGTGTGCTGACCGACGTGGAATTACCACGATTGAAGTCATCGTCGCATTCACGCTTTTGTCCACGGTCTTGTCGGCAGCGATACCCCTGGTGGTGCGTCACCGACAGATTCTGGCGGATCACCGCAGCTATCGGTTGGCAATGGACGAACTGTCGAATCAACTCGATCGCCTAACGATGCTGCCGGAGGACGAATTGCAGGCCGCCTTGGAAGAGCTGAATCCCTCGGAGTTGGCGGCACGCAGGCTACCGGGGGCAAGACTTAGCGCCGAGGTGGCAGCCGAAGACATCGGGCAGCGAATCGTACTTCACATCTCCTGGGACGGCGCTCACCGGCAAGCGCCCTTAACGCTGGTGGGGTGGGCATTCCCACGACCTCAATGGAACTCGGCCCAACCATCGACGGAGATTCCCCAATGAAGTCGCGTTACTCAGGCAATAGACGACGTGGAATCATGCTAGTCGAATTGGTCGTGGTCATGTCGTCCGCGACGATCGTTCTGTCGATGAGCGCGGTGATGATTCACCGCATCATGCGCGTGCAGTCGAGTGCCTACGAGTTCTTCGACGTGGAACGTAGCGCGCTACGCCTGGGTTCACAATTCCGCAACGACGTTCATGCGGCAACCGATGCCTCACTTCAGGTCGAAGACAACGAGACCGTCCTCACACTGCAACTGGTTGACGATCAGACCGTGCGCTATGAACGTGCGGAGGCGAACGTCGTGCGACTGCTCATTAACAACGGTGACATTGTGGCACGAGAGTCGTTCGCGTTTCCGACCGACACCCGGTGGACGATCGAAGAGCAGAAGAACCCCCGTCGCTTCGTGATTTCTTTGGACAACCAGGTACAGGATCCTGTTCCGCAAAAGGCCGGTGCCCCTCGGAATGCGTTGAGGTCCGCATCTCTGCTGTCCATTCCGGTTTGTTTTCAGGTAGAAGCTTGCCTCGGACGCGATTGGCCACGCCCAATCGCAGCCACAAGCATGGAGAAAACGGAATGACAGGCCCATTGCAGCGACGAATTGCTTTCGGAATCTCTCGCAATGCTCCACGTGAACGAAGCGGCGCCGTGATGGTTACGGCTTTGGTCTGCCTGCTCGTCGTGATGGCGATGATCGGCACGATGTTGGAAGCCGCCATCCGTGCCCGCAGGCAACTGCACGCCGAGCGGAATCTGCGTCAAACCGAGCTGCTCTTACAGGCCGCCACCGATCGCGCTGCCTTTCGACTGGATAACGAGGCGGACTACCAGGGAGAAACCTGGGAACCCGCTCTCGAAGATTTGCCGGGACAAGGTCAGGTCACGATTGAGGCGGCTCGCGACTCGGACACAAAGCCGTGGAGTGTTCACATCGTCGCCGAATACCCCGGCGGCAGCGAACACTCCGTTCGGCGCTCGCGAACATTTCTTTATCAGACAACCACACCTCCCGATCAGGAGTAATCCATCATGCACCAAATACGCTCATTCTCCATGAATCGATACACCTATCAGCGCTACCCTGGATTCACGCTGGTGGAATTACTCGTCGTGATTGCCATCATCGGGATTCTGATCGCGCTGTTGCTTCCAGCCGTACAGGCATCTCGCGAGGCGGCCCGACGGGCCAGTTGCCTGAACAACATGTCTCAGCTCGGTCTGGCGATCCACGGTTACGAATTTCAGTTCGAATCCTTACCTTCGGGTTCCATCAACCCGGAAGGCCCCATCCTCAGCGTGCCGGAGGGGATTCAACTGAGCTGGATCGCGCAAATGCTTCCGTATATGGAAGGGAGAGCTTTGTACGATCATATGGACCCTGCTGCCGGAGCCTACGCCGAAGTGAATGCCGTAGCCCGCGCGGTGATGATCCCCGCGCTGCAATGCCCCTCGGACGGCAGGCCCTTTCTCAATGAGATGGGAACGGTAGCACGAACTAGCTACGTAGGCTGCTACGACGCCTCGGAGGTACCGATTGATGTCGACAATAACGGGCTTTTGTTTCTGAACAGCAAGGTTCGCTTCGCAGATATCTACGACGGAAGTTCCAATACGATTCTGGTTGCCGAAGCACTCACCAACCCCGAGGGACTTGGCTGGATGTCCGGAACCCGAGCAACCCTGCGAAACACGAGCGTGATTGAAAAACCTCGCCCCTACAGGCACGGAGCCCCCGAACCGCAACCGGAAGCTGAGGCCGACTTGGATCCGCTCTTCGTCGGAGGGCTGGGCAGCGCTCACCCGGGCGGAATCAACATCAACCTGGCCGACGGCTCTACACGTTTCCTCAGCAACGACATCGATCCCAAAGTATTGAAGCAGCTTGGCAATCGTGCGGATGGCGAGATCCCCAAACCGTTTTAGTGCGTGCTCGCAGGATACGAAGACTCCTGCATCGTCTACTTGTGCAAGTTGGCCATGAACTCGTCGCGCCACACTTTCCATTGGTCGTGGTCGCCTTTGAGTCCGAGCATGCCTTCCTTGATTTTGGATAGACCAAATCCCCACGCTTCTTGAACTTCGATGTGCGGGGGCATGGCAAGTTCGCCGGGGCTGACGATGGCGTCGATAATGAAGGGCTTGTCAGAGGCGATTGCCTGCTCGACCGCGGGGACGATGTCCTTGGCATGTTCCACGCGAACCCCGTCGCCTCCGCAGGAGCGAGCGTATTCGGCAAAGTTCGGGTTCTCCAGCCCGGTCGCCTCCGGGTAGACCGGCAACCCGGCGACTTCCATCTCCATTTTCACGAAGCTCAGCTCGCTGTTGTTGAAGACGATTACTTTCAGCGGCCAGTTGAATCGCACGGCCGTGACGAATTCGCTCATCGACATGCCGAATCCGCCATCGCCGCACAGCGCCCACACCTGACGGGTTGGGTCCAACGCGATCGCCCCCATCGCAATAGGCAAGCCGCATCCAATCGACCCGTGATTGAAAGAACTGCCCATCCGCCGACCGTTTTGCATTCTCATCTGACGAGCCACCCAGATCGTGCACTCTCCCACGTCCATGGCAAAGAATGCGTCGTCGTCCGCTCGATCGTTGATCGCCTTGGCAAACAACTGCGGGTGCAATGGCTCGTCGGTCCGCGACAGGTCGGCTTGTTCGTCCATCTGCTTGAGCCACTTGTCGCGAAGTACGCCGAGATGTTTCAGGAAGTGTTCTGACGTCCCCGCTTTGATCAAAGGGTTGAGGGCATCCAAGGTTTCTTTTACGGTGCCGATGAGCCCCAAGGTCACCGGTGCTCGGCGACCGATGTTCTCAACCTTCTGATCGATCTGGATAATCTTCTTGCCCGAAGGGATGAACTGGTCGTATGGGAAGTCGGTCCCCAGCATGACCAACACGTCGCAGTCCCACACGGCGTGATAGCCGGAAGGGTTACCGATGAGGCCGGTCATGCCGACCACATTCGGCTCTTCGTAGTCGAACAAGTCTTTCGCACGCAATGTGTGGGCGATGGGTGCCTTCAGTTGCTTGGCCAGCGCCAGCACTTCGTCCTTTGCCGCACGACAACCGATGCCGCAGAATAGCGTAACCCGTTTGCCTTGATTGATGATCTCCGCGGCTTTTTCCATTTCAGACTTGGGCGGCAGGATCGACGAATGACTATGCAACAGCGGATGGGCGAAGTGTTCGTTGGGCACCTGCAGTCCGATCACGTCAGCCGGCAATTCGATACGCACCACACATCGTTCAATGAGGGCTTTCTGCACGGCGATTTCAGCCATTCGCGGCATTTGAGCCGGCGAGTTGATGACCGCCTGGTAAGCGCAGATGTCATCAAACATCTTCGAAAGATCGACTTCCTTATGGAAATCGCTGCCTCGCTCCGAACGAGGAACCTGCCCGGTGATGGCCACCACGCCGCTGCCGTCTTTCTTGGCGTTGTACAGGCCGTTGATTAAGTGTAAAGCCCCTGGCCCCGTCGTTCCGGCGCAAACACCAATGCCGCCGGTGATCTCCGATTGGGCGTGGGCCGCGTAGCCGGCGTGTTCTTCGTGGCGGACCCCAATCCAACGAAAACGTTCATCGGTGCGAATCGATTCAAGCAGCGGATTGAGTGCGTCGCCCGTAACGCCAAAGATGTCTCGCGCCCCGGCATCGGCAAGAATGTCGAGCAGCGACTCGCTAACAGATTTCTTACTCATGGTAGTTCCTGCGTATAGGTGTTATCTGGTGTGCAAGCACGAAACCGTCAGCAGCCCCGAGGAATTGATTCTCGTTATCCTAGGTACTTGCCGCGGCAACCTGTCTCTGGAACGTGTCCGGGGAGGCTTGTGCCCAACTCTTATCAAAAAGCGGTAGACCGCAGTGACCATCGAGCAGCGTTCCCGGTTTCAGAAAGTGGTAGGCCTCTTCGTAAGTAACGACTTTATTCGGCGCCACACACTTCGATACATGATACGGTTGCAGTTGGTCGGGGCTATCGACTCCGATCGCGGCGACCAGTTCAGACAGCGATTCCATCGTGTTGGCGTGAAACTGGTACACCCGTTCGGCTTTGTTTCCCACGTGTAAGGCGCGGTAACGGTCGGGATTCTGCGTTGCCACGCCAACGGGGCATTCGTTCGTGTGGCACTTTTGGGCCTGAATGCAACCGACCGCCATCATGAAGCCGCGCGCTGCGTTGCACCAGTCGGCTCCAATCGCCACGTTTCGGATGATGCCGGCAGCTGAGGTTACTTTGCCGGCGCAACACACGCGGATCTTGTCTCGTAGGTCGCATCCCACCAACGCGTTGTGAGCAAACACCAGCCCTTCGACCAACGGCGCGCCAACGCTGTTGGAGAATTCCGGAGGGGCCGCGCCGGTGCCTCCTTCACCGCCATCAATATTGATGAAGTCGGGAAGAATGCCGGTCTCCAGCATGGCCTTGCAAATGGCCAAAAATTCATGCGGCATGCCAACACACAGCTTGAAGCCCACCGGCTTACCGCCGCACAGTTCGCGAAGCTGCTTGATCCACGTGCACAACTCGCGGGGCGTGGTAAATGCCGTGTGCCCCGGGGGCGATAGGCAATCTTCTCCCATGGGTACTTTCCGCGTTTCTGCGATCTCGGGGGTAATCTTCGCCGCCGGTAGCACACCGCCATGGCCCGGCTTGGCACCCTGAGAGATTTTGATCTCGATCATCTTGACCTGATCTTCTACGGCCTGCTCGGCGAAGAGGTCGGGATTGAAGGTACCGTCGCTGTTGCGGCAGCCGAAGTAGCCGGTGCCGATCTGCCAGACGATATCGCCACCCGGTTTCTTGTGATAGGGGCTATACCCTCCCTCACCGGTCCAGTGTGCGAAGCCGGCCTTTTTGGCGCCTTCGTTGAGCGCGAGAATCGCATGAGGGCTGATCGCACCAAAGCTCATCGATGAGACATTGTAGAGCGAACATGAATATGGCTTCGTGCAGTCGGCTCCTCCGACCATGACCCGAAACGGTTCTTCGCTCTTGGGCCGAGGCGAGATCGAATGCGTGCACCACTCGTACTCTTCGGAGTAGACGTCCAACTCGGTGCCGAACGGCTTTAAGCCTTCGATATTTTTCGCCCGTTCGTAAATTAGCGACCGTTGATCGCGGCTGAACGGACGACCGCTGATGTCGGTTTCCAAAAAATACTGACGAAGCTCCGGGCTGATGAACTCCAGCGCGAATCTCATGTGCCCCAGCAGCGGGTAGTTTCGCGTAACACTGTGGTGCACCTGCACGATGTCGTATAGACCCAGTAATGCAAGCGGGACGAAGATCGCGGCACCCATCAACCACCAGTAACTTAACGACACCCCCAGGGCGACGAATATCACCGCCAACACGACCACCGCAAAAAATGCTCCGAACCGCATTTCCTTACCCTTCGCGAAGTATTTGTAACGTAACGAGAGAATCGCGATGCAGCCCGCATCCCTGGTCGCACAGCCGAAGCGGCTGCATCAGACTCCATCGCATCCGTATCGACGGTTTCGTTCTACGTCCCCTTCGGGATCAAGTTTCATCGGGTACCGCATCCACGTATTCTGTTCGCGTCTGCAAGAACTCCACAATGAGCGATAGCTCGTCTGCCGATACCGAGCCCGCGAACGACGGCATATTGTAGCCGCCGTTGTTGATCCGAATGATCATATCTTGTTTGGTGAGTTTGATTCCAATTTCTGAAAGCGAAGGGCCTCGATGCCCGCCGATTCCGTCGATGTTATGGCAATACAAGCAGCCTTTGGAATGCATCAACTTTGCTCCTTCGGCCGCGGTGCTCGACACGTTGCTAACGACGCTCTCCGGCAATGGCTTGACTCCGAAGTCGGGCGACCAGGGTTCGTAGTACCCAACAATGGTCAACGCAACAAAGATGGCGAAACCACCGACAACGATCATCACGGCCCAAGGGCGTTTACTGGGGGCACGGTGACCCTTGTTCGACAACAAAGGCACGATGAACAGGAATAGGAACCCCAACACCGGCACACCGAGAATAATCCAGGTTTCCAAAGCCGGCGGAGACAGAGACAACACCGTGAAATAACACCAGAAATACCAGTCGGGCATCGGGTCGGCCTGGATGCTGCTGGGATTGGGCGCGCTTTCCAACTTGGGAGGCCCGATAAACACGGCACATCCCAGGATGATGCTCACCACGAACGTCGAAAACACCACATCGCGCCACATCGCCGTAGGCCAGAACGGAACACCCGTTTTCTTGAGCCGGCCTTCATATTCTTCTCGGTAGGTCTCCGGATCGACGGGCTGCTCGGGATTCGGCATCTCGGAGATACCATGTCTGAACAACAACACCATGTGCAGACCCACCGCGGCGAAAATAATGCCGGGCATGACGAACACGTGAAACACGAAAAATCGCGTCAGCGTCGAACCGCCTACCGTTTCGCCACCCAGGATGAAATGCGCAAGCGTGGAACCGATGATGGGGGTTCGCCCGGCCATCTCGGCAGCAACCGTTACGGACCACACACCGTTCGCATCCCAGCGTAATAACTGCCCGGTGAAGGCCATTCCCAAGATGACGAACAGCAAGACAACGCCGCTCATCCAGTTCATTTCGCGAGGAAACTTGTACGTGGCATGCAGATACACCTGCACCATGTGAATCACCGCCAGAGTGACCATGGCCGAGGCACCATAGAAGTGCATCCCGCGAACCACACTTCCGAACGGTGCCTGCTGGGTGATGAATACCAAACTCTGGTAGGCCTCATCGCCACCAGGGACATACGACATGGCCAAGGCGATGCCGGTGATCACCTGCACGATAAAAGAGGTCAGGGTCGCACTGCCAAACACATACCACCATCGCGCATCACGAGGAACGATATGCGTCACCAAAGGGAGCACGTAATCGGAGTAGCCCGAGCGATCGTCGATCCAATTCCAGACGTCTTTGAAAATCTTTTTCATACGTGGTCTTACTAGTGCTCTGGGAGGTCCTACGCCCTGCGGTTGGCTTCGCAAGGTCGCCGTTCGCTCTCCCGCGATAAAGAGGTTGCCGGATGTTTGGTCGAGTTGCCCATCGGGCGCTCATACCTCGGTTAGTGTCAGCGGTATGGCCCCGGTCTCAATCTCAACCTCGCCACCTTTCACGCGAACGGAGAGGCGTTCCAGTGGTTTCGGAGGGGGTCCCCCGGCGACCGTTCCGTCGCTGTAGTAAACCCCACCATGACACGGACACATGAACAGCCCCGCATCATCCACCCAACGCACGGGACAGCCAAGGTGTCGGCAGTTAATGGAGAAGGCAATGAAATCGGTTTCCGTGGTTCGTCGCAACCATGCCCCGGTTCTTGCCGTCACTCCGGCCCATGGTTCTGGCGAGGAATCTTCGTAGGTGACCAATATCGTCGAGCCGACTTTGAACTGATCGACCTTGCCAACCTTTCGCCATTTTCGAGGCGGAGCGCGGAAGATGGGCGCCAGAATGTACCCGAGGCCCGGCAACACCATGATGGCACCAATCACCCCAGACAGGCCGATGGAGAGCTTGGCAAAGAACGATCGCCGCGCGGCTTCCTCCGGACAGACATCAGCCGCTTCCGGCTGCTCGTTGTTCATGACTCTTTTCCCCATGCCGTCGTGATTTCGTCCATCCAATTCCACAGCGCCCAGGCAAAGATCACGGCGCCGGCCAGCGAAATCGTCCAGTGCGTTAGAATGCCCCAAGCCAACATCATGATTCCCATGGACATCGCGATGGGCGCGTAAGTGGGCCGGGGGGTGACCTCTTCGGTTTCGGTTGCCTGTTGTGATTCGTCATTCATTTCAGGTAGCCACTTTGGTTTCCGTTTCGGCATTCACTTCGTAGTAGGGCTTGTTGATACCGACGATTTGAGAGGTTTCTTCGGTGGTATACCAGCGACAGAGCAAACTAATGATGGCCGCCACATACAACGTGCAGGGTGGTACCCACATGAGCAGCCCGCCCAGGTTTTGATCCACCCCCGGGGTCAGCCCCATTTCGCGAAGACCGTTCATGATTCCGAGGCGGTCGACATTGCTGGCGAACGCGGGGCAAACGGTGATGCTGGTAAACGTGATATAGATCCCCAGCAACGTGCAACCCAAACACGCGGTAAACAGGTACAGAATCCCGTTCAATGGGGGCAAACGGTGTCGAAGGACCGGGGCATAGATGGGCCACCAGAACACCATCCCTGCCGCAATAAACGAGGTATCACGCACCGCGCCAAGACTCTGGCTTTGCGTCGACGCGCTACACAACGTCGGCACGTGCCAGAACCACATCGCCCCGACTCCGCCAATCCAAGCGGCAATGACCAACGGCAACCAGGGCCCATTGCCGCCTTGGGGCTGCGATTGGGCGAAGCCGGCACTCGAAGACTGAGCTGGTAGGGACAGGATGAAACAAAGCGGAACGACCAGCAGCATGAGTAAGTGCTGCACCATGTGAGCGCTGAACAAATAACCGTCGGACAGCGGACCAAGCGGCGATGCGAAGGCCAGCACGAACAGAGCCAGACCGATGCCAAGCACCCATACTCGGCGGCGTTCTGCGCGACGAAATGCGAATAGGTACGCACCCAAAATCGCGAGGGCAACCAACCATGCGGGCGATGTCCAATTCCACAATTCGCCGTTCGACATCATTTGATCGTTTCTCGTGCGGGAACCATGCGAGTTCGAGTAACTTCCTTGCGACGGGAATACACGTGTGGGGCGCGGAGGATTCCGTCAAGTTCAACCCAGGGGGACCTACTCACTGCAAGAACCCCAGATAGATGATCGAAAACACGAAGATCCAAACGATATCCACGAAATGCCAATAGACTCCAACCGAACTGAAGACGGACGCACGTTTGGAGGTCATGTATCCTTTGCGCCCCATGGTTAACATGATCACCAGCGCGACGATCCCGCCGGTGACGTGAAGGCCATGGAAGCCGGTAACCGTGAAAAATGTTGAGGCAAATAGATTGGTGCTGATCTTGATATCGCTGGACAGCAGCCCCGCATACTCCCAGGCCTGCCCACAAAGAAAGACGATTCCAAGCAGGACGGTGAAGTCGAGCCACTTGATGAAGCCTGCCTGATCTCCCTTGCGCAAGTTACGTTCCGCGATCCAAAACGTAAGGCTACTGCCTAACAAAAACAGGCTGAACAAGCCGGTTCTCGGTACATTCAGCGCCGTTGCGGCGGTGGGCCCATCATCGGAGTGTTCTGTGTTGAACACGACGTACGTGACCAGCAGCAGGATGAAAAAGATCGCTTCGGATATCACGAACGACCAGGCCGCGACTTTCTCGCGCCGGGTACGGTGCCCACTATCCTCGGGAGTCTTGGCGGTCTTCCAGTCGGCAAACTCTGGGTGATCAAGGTCCCAAACCGGTCGCCGGCTCTTGATCTCTGGCACCTTGTCGAAGTTTTCGACCGGCGGTGGGGAAGACGTGGCCCATTCCAGGGTAAAGGCACCCCAGGGGTTGTTACCGGCGATCTCTCCTCGTAGCAGGCTCTTGATGATGTTCCACACCATCACCAAGGTACCCGCGGCCATGAATATCGCCCCGGCCGAAGAAATGCCATTCAGCAGCGCCCAGCCGGGATTGTCGGCATACGTATAGACACGACGGGGCATGCCCATGATGCCCAAGACGTGCTGAATACCAAACGTGGTGTTGAAACCAATCACCCACAACCAGAACTGCCACTTTCCCAACCGCTCGTCCAGCATGCGACCGGTCATCTTCGGGAACCAGTAATAGGTCGCCGCGAATAACGCAAAGACGATGCCACCCACCAGCACGTAATGAAAATGGGCCACGACGAAATAGGTATCGGTCAGTTGCCAGTCGATCGGTACCGCGGCGAACATGATGCCCGTCAGTCCGCCAATCACGAATTGCACAAGAAAGGCGATGGCGAACATCATCGCCGCGGTGAATTGAATCGAACCGCCCCATAACGTAGCCGTCCAGTTGAAGACTTTGATGCCGGTCGGCAGGGCAATCAACAGGGTGGCCGTCGCAAAGAAAATATTCGCCCCCATCCCCAGCCCCACGGCAAACATATGATGAGCCCAAACGGTGTAGCTCAACAGGACAATCACCGTGGAAGAACCAGCGACGAACGCATATCCGTAAATCGGCTTGCGGGAGAAGACGGGGATAACTTCTGAGATCATGGCGAAGGCCGGCAGCGCGAATACGTACACCTCAGGGTGGCCAAACATCCAAAAGAAATGCTGCCACAGCACGGCCGATCCGCCGCGAGCCGGCTCGAAAAACGAGCCTTCCAGCCAACGATCGATTAACAGCAGGGCCAGCGCCGAGTTCAACGGCGGAATCGTAATCACGATCAGAATGGCCTGCATGAACATAATCCACACGAACAGTGGAACGCGTTGCAGGCTCATCCCGGGAGCACGACAGCAAATCACGGTGGCCACAATATTAATGGCCCCCGCAATCGACCCGATTCCCATCACCGCCAGCCCCAAGATCCAGCAGTCGACACCCGGCAATAAACTGTATGGCTTGGTCGAAAGGGGAGCATACGAGAACCAGCCGGCGTCGGGTGCCGAACCGGTCAGGAAGCTGAAATAAAGCAACACCGCCCCGAACGGCAACATCCAGAAACTCATCGCATTGAGCCTCGGGAAGGCGACGTCTTTGGCGCCGATCATCAGGGGAACCATGAAGTTGGAAAACCCGGTGAACACCGGCATGCCCACCAGAAATACCATGGTCGTGCCATGCATGGTGAACAGTTGATTGAACATCTGGGGCGAAAGAAACGTGCCGTTGGGAACCGCCAACTGCACGCGAATCAACAGAGCTTCACATCCGCCGACGACCAAAAAGAAGACCGCCAGCAAGATGTACATCAGCCCAACACGTTTGTGATCGACCGATGCCACCCACGACAGTAACCCCCACGGGGATTCCAGTGTGGTTGTTTTCGCGGGTTGTCCGACGATTTCGGTGCTCAATTGAATGACTCCAGGTACGCCACGATCTGCCGCACCTCGGTATCGCTGAAATTGAAGTTGGGCATCTTGCACCCGGGTTTGATCGCCTGTGGGTTTTTCATCCAGGTCTTCAGGTTCTCGGTGCTATTCTCAATCGCGCCCCCGGCCAAAATGTTGCGGCGGCTGACGTACGTCAAATCGGGCCCAATCGAAGCCTCGGCGGCGGTGCCCGCAATCGTGTGGCAGTTCTGGCAGGTTTGCTCAAAGAAGATCTTCTCACCCGCGACAGCATCCGCTTCGGTCGGCGAGGGAGGAACCACTTCTTGCGCAGCCTTCCACTTGGTCAGTTCTTCTTCCTCCCAGACGTAGACCTGGAAATCCATCCAGGCATGTTGCGTCCCGCAGTACTCGGCACATCGACCTTGGAAGACACCCGTTTTGCTTGCTTCGAGCCAGATGTAGTTCTCCCGACCGGGGATAACATCCATTTTTCTTGCGAGTTGAGCCACCCAGAAGCAGTGGATAACGTCGGCCGATTCGAGTTTGACGCGGATTTTCTTCCCGACGGGGATGTGAACCTCGTTGGCTGCGGTGATTTTAGTGCCGTTGTAGCGCACCTCCCACCACCATTGATGGCCGATCACGGTGATTTCCTCGTCTGCCTTTTGATCTCGCGGCGGATGAGCAAGCGGGACGGCGCTTGTCGTAAGCACCAGTTTTGCGGTGATGGCGGCAAGCCAGATCACGACAATCGTGGGGCCCACCATCCAGTAGATTTCCGATCGATGGCTGCCGAAGTCTTGAACAGGCAAATCGGTCTTTGCCCGCCCCCTCCAAAGCGCAATCACGATCAGTCCCGTCACAATGACGAAGATGATGGCACTAATCAGCAGCACCCACATGAAGAGATCGAAAATCGCCTGCGCCTGCGGAGATTCTGGCTGGAGCACAGGAAACATGGTGCTTGGCTTCTACTCTACGAGTTGTCCGGCTTATCACCTCTAGCGAAAATTCGGGTCGTTGTCGGTCACGAGTTCGTCGAGAGCTTCCATTCGCATCTTGAGTATCCCGATTCAACATCGTGGCCAAACCACGAGCCCGCTTATTCTGACGATCCTGCGCCCATTACACAACTCTATAACCAGGAATTCATGGTGATCGCTTGCGCACGCATCGCGATGATCGTGGTTCCGCGAAGCGGAATTCGAGTGAGCAAGGGAAGTTCGCACGGACATATCATGGGCCAACTTGCACACCTTGTCCCCTCGATTGTCTACGAACATCAGGAATGTCGGCCCGTTCCACCAACACCCGACCCATGATGATCTACGCGTACCCATCGTATTGAAAACCCATAATTCGTCCTAAGGAAAGTTGTTAGACGTGCGCATTCTGCGAGTCGATAATGGTCTGAAGGGTGGAGGCAACCACGCGGTTCTCAATCAAGGTCCTGCCGAAGCGTCGCGCCGGGCCCGTGGGAATGAGTTCATCCCGCAGACAGAATTCCGTGGCTCGTCCCAAGAGAGTTCGTATGCGAACCACTTTCAATCCGATTGGCACACCGCGTCCCGGCCTGTATCGGTCCGTTGCGTTTCGTCTGGCAGCGATCGGCTTGGGCATTAGTTCGCTGATCTTCTTCGACCGAATCCTCGGGCTCTGGCTACCGCCGCGAGCCGTGAATGTTCCGGACGCCTTTGTAGAATTCCACGCGATCCGCCCGCTGTTCGTGCGAAACGAATCCTCCGGACAGTATGAAACGGCGAAGGATCGCCAGGCCTATTTCCGTTCCGACGCGTTCAAGATCGAGAAGCCTGCGAACGCCTACCGCGTGTTCTGCCTGGGCGGCTCGACCGTCCAGGGACGCCCGTTCTCCATCGAGACATCCTTCACCACATGGCTCGAGTTGGCGCTCGCGGCGGCGGATCCCTCGCGAGAATTCGAAATCGTCAACTGCGGCGGTATCTCCTATGCCAGCTATCGACTCGTCCCCATTCTGGAAGAAGTGTTGGGCTACGACCCCAACCTGATCGTTCTCTACACGGGACACAACGAGTTCTTGGAAGATCGAACCTACCGCGAGATCAAAGAAGCGTCGGAAGCAGAAATCCTGGCTCATCGCGTGGCAAGCCGATTCAACTTCTATCACCTCATTCGCGATTGGCGGATCGACGCGCTGGCGGCAGACGATCGCGGGCAGCCTGCGAGGCCCGGCGTCGGTGAACCCCTGCAAACGGAAGTCACCACCCGCCTCGATCATCCTGGCGGGCTGAAAGCATACCATCGCGACCCAACGTGGCAGGCCGATATCGTTCGTCACTATCGCTTGAGCCTCACCCGGATGATTGTAGCCGCAAATGCCGCGGGTGTTCCCGTGCTGCTGATCAACCCAACCGAGAACCTCCGAGATTGTCCACCGTTCAAGAGCGAGCATCGCGAAGGTCTCAGCGAGGATCAACTACAGCAATGGCAGCGGCATCGAACGAACGCAACGAGCTTGATGGCCAGCAATCCGCGCGGCGCATTGGATGAATTACTTGCTGCCATCGCAATCGACGATCTTTACGCCGGTACGTACTACCAACTCGGCCGCTGTTACGATGCGCTGCTAATGCCTCGCAAGGCGGAGAAAGCCTACCGGCAGGCGATGGAACTCGACGTTTGTCCGCTGCGCATGACCGAAGTGCTGCACACAACGCTACTTGATGTGGCCCAAGAAACGGAGACTCCGCTGCTCGACGCCCGAGAACTATTCCGTCAGCTAAGCGCCGACGAAATCCCCGGCGACGATGTTCTGGTCGACCATGTTCATCCATCCGTCACCGGACATCAGAGACTTGCCGACGCGATTGCCGAGCGTCTGGTCGCCTGGGATGTGGTGAACCCCGACTCATCCTGGGGAAAACGTCGTCAGCACAGCTACGACCAACACCTGGCCTCACTCGATTCTCTGTATTTCTTTAAGGGACTGCAGAACCGAGAAAACCTTCGCGCATGGGCGGCCGGACGTGTGAAGAAACCTGGTTACTAGCGGCAGCACCCACATACTCCCGCTTCATTCAACAAGATGCTCGGATGCCAGCAACGCTTCCCTGAACATCGGTCGTGCCCAAAGAGAGTGTGGCAGGCATGCTCTCACGGTTATTCCCCCATTCCGAATGTGCTGGCGTCATCTTTGAAATTGGCAATCGCGCGATCCACAACGCGGCGAATTTCCGCTTCTACAGATGCCACACACTTGTTTGACTCTGGGAGCATCATCCAGCATGTAGCTATAGCTTGTCGAATTAGTTGGTCTACGGCTTGGGGGCCTAGCACGTCGCGCATGGCCTTGGCCGACTCAGTGGGATCCTCGTCTCCAGAAGCGAAGTGAACATCCATCTGCATATCCTCATAGAACGGTGTCGAGCAGTTCGTCGAAACTCTAAACGTGCCCAGCCAGTCTCGCCATCATACCAGCCGTCGACCAGTTCGCCCCAAAATTGCCTTGCCTGCGGGAGTGCCCAAGCAAGCTTTCTTGAATTTGCTCCCCAGAATGTGTGGGTCTATACTCGCTTTTTTGCGGCCCCTGCTTGGTGTGTTGATGTCGAGTCGCCGATTTGCCTGGACGCTCTCCGTCATCACAGTCCTTGCTGCATTGGCTTGCCTGGCCGCGTGGTTCTTGCCTGCCGCGAAACAAGGCGGTGTCTTCGGGCGATTGAATTATCCGCAATTGGTCCTGGCATTGATTCTCTCCGGAGCGTTTATCTCACTCGTCGTATTGCTGTTCAGTCCCCCGAAGTCGCGTCGCGGGGTCGGGCTAAGGCTGGGACTACTCTGGCTGGGCGCCTTGGTTGCCCTGGCTGGCAGCGAAGCTTTGGCCTTGTGGTTACCGGTTCGACAAGCGTTGAACAACCCGTGGTACATGACCGGCGAGGCAGCGATGAAGGCTTCGCAGAAGCTGCCATTTGTCCGACCGCCACATGTCGAGTGGACCGGCGTCTCGCGGGGTGATATCGCCATGATGATGGGGGCGCACGACCCCGATGCTCAGCGAGTGACGTTTCGCACCGACCACGAAGGGTTCCGCAATAGCGAAGACCTGAAACAAGCCGACCTGATCTTCATTGGCGATTCGGCCACCGAGGCGGGCAACATTCCCGAACCGCAAACCTTTGTCCAACTGGCTGGCCAGCAATTGGGTTGTTCGGTTCGCAACATGGGACGAACCGGGTATACGACCCTGGAAGAAGTCATCGTACTGGAAGATTACGGACTGCCTTGTAAGCCTAAGACCGTGGTGTGGCAGATCTCGGAATCGACCGATCTGGCCGAGGCGGTTCATACCCTGGAGTGGATCGCCCAGGGCCGTCCCCCCATGGTCGACGAAAGCAAGACTCTTGAACCAATCGACATCTGGAAGCACCGCTCGTTGTCGTATCGTCTGTTCAACTACCTGCGATCGACCCCGCAATGGCCCACCAGTGGCATCTTTGTGGACGCCAACGGAGTTCAACATCCCGTGGCATTTCTCAGCGTGCCGGGGCCCGAACATTCGCCACGCAATCACGCGGGCTGGCAACCCTTTGCCGAAGCCATCGAGAAGGGTAAAGCGCTGCTAGACGAGCAAGGCATTGATCTCATCGTGCTGTTACTGCCAATCAAGCTGCGAGCCATTGGGCACGCTACCGAACTGTCACCATCGACCCTCGATGAGATTGGACGGGACTGGGACCTTGCCGAGCAGGATACGCTGTCCGTACATTTGGCCGCATTGTGCGAGGAACTCAAGGTGCCCTATATCGATGCCACCCCGGCACTACGCGATGCGGCCAGTGCTGGACAACTCGTCTTTCTTCCCCTCGATGTACACATGTCGCCGCAAGGTCATCGCGTGATTGCTGACCTGCTGAAACCGGTGCTCGAAAGGTCGCACGTAGGGAGTGGCGCATGAGCGGGGCATCCAAGGCGAAGACACTGGCTGCGAAGATTGCCTTGGCCACCGCGGCACTGGTGCTGATGTTGTTTGTGTTGGAATTCCTGACACGAATGGTCTTCGACAACAACGGCATGCACTTTGCCATCGAAATGTGGAAGTACGCCAAGATCATGAAGCGCGACGCTCGAATCGACGGCGCGGGACACGAACACATCCCCGGCATCGAAGCCCGACTGATGGGCACCGACGTGAAGATCAATTCGCTAGGACTGCGCGACCACGAATACCCCGTCGAGAAGGACCCGGGGGTTCTACGAGTGCTCGTGTTAGGAGACTCCATCACCTTCGGGTGGGGCGCCGATCTCGAGGACACTTACTCAAAGGTGCTCGAGCGAAAACTGAATGAGGAAGCCGGCGCCGAAGGCACGCAATTCGAAGTGATCAGCTCGGGGGTTGGCAATTACAATTCCGTGATGGAAGTATCCTACCTGGCCGAACGAGGATTGCAGCTCGATCCCGACGTGGTGATCTTGGGATTCTTTTTGAACGACGCGGAACCGCTTCCAACCCCCACGAAAGGTTTCCTGGCCGAACATTCGTATCTATACGTATTCGCCGCCGCGGGCTTCGACGCCGTTTCGCGGCAGTTTTTCGGACGCGGCGACTGGCGAGACTACTACAGCAGCTTGTACGACGAGTCGAATCCCGGCTGGGTTGACTGCCAGACAGCACTGCGAGAGCTGTCCACCATCTGCCAGGAGCGTGACATCCCGTTGTTGGTGATGCTCATTCCCGAGCTTCATCAATTGGGAGAAGACTACCCCTTCGCCGATGTCCACCAAAAGGTTGCCACGATCTTCGACGAGCAACCGGTTGAAGTCCTGGACGCCACTTCAGCGTTTACGGGCGAAGATCCACCGACATTGTGGGTTTCGCGGCAGGATGCACACCCCAACGCCAAAGGTCATGCTATTCTTGCCGAGGCGCTCTACAATCGCTTTGGCGATGAACTGCACCGGTTAGCAGGCGAAAAGTCCAATCCACACGACTCCGACCATGAAGAACCCAGCACCAACTGAAGAAGAAACGCCTCCGCCACGCTCGTTCTGGAGTGTGTGCTGGGAGTACAAATGGTGGTGGCTGGCCCCCGTGCTGCTGGTGGCCGTGTTTTACCTCTTCCTACTGCTCAGCACCGACATGATCGGCGATTCGCCGTTTCAATACATCTTACGCTGAGGCGGCAGAGCGTTACTGAACCTTGTCGCTCACCACTTCACCTTCGATCACCACCCCGGTGCAGTGCGTAGTGTATTCGAAGGGGTCGCCGTCGAAGAGGGCCAGGTCTCCGTCCTTCCCAACTTCCAGTGCGCCAACTCGATCGTCGATGCCCAGCAGTTTCGCCGCATCGCGGGTGATCGTCGCCAGGGCTTGTTCGAACGTTAGACCATTGGCCGCAGCCATCGCCGCTTCGAACAACACGACGCGCGTCTTGGGCACGTACGCTTCGAAACCACTTTGCAGCACCACCGGGATGCCCGCATTGACCAGAGTCGATGCCGTCTCGAAGCTGAGGTTTTCCTTCTCATCGAACGCCCTCGCCATGGTGGGATGAATGATGACCGGAACCCCGGCGGACTTGATCTCGTCGATCAACAGGTACGATTCCGCGGCGCTGTCCAACCACAATTCGAAGTCGAATTCATCGGCCAACCGCAGGGCATTGGCGATGTCCTGCGAGCGATTCGCCGTGACTAGAAGGGGAAGCTTGCGGTCCAACATGTCGGCCATCACTTCCAGCTTCAAGTCCCTTGGCGGTTCGGAAGCAGGCTTACTGTCCTTTTCATCCGGCTCAGCATCGCCTTCGACTTTCCGTGCCGCGTTTCGCTTGTCGCGATATTCGCGAGCTTGAATCAGCAACCCTCGCAGCATGCCCATCATCTTGGCGCGGGTGCCGGGTGAATTTCCGGCGGACTTCTCCGCCAGGGGGCTCAACGTGACGGCCACCGCGCAAACCGGAGTGATCACGGCATCATCGATCGTGTTGCCGGTGGTTTTGACGATCATCGTTTGACCCGAAATCAATTCCCCCGGGGCATGACCGGTGTGCACGGTCGTCACGCCAAAACTGCGAATCCACTCGACCAACACTTCGCGGGTATTGTATGCGTCGATCGCTCGCAACTGCGGTTGCATTGCTGTCGAACGTTCAAGCTGATCCTGATCGTGATCGTAGTTGTACGCACCGGCCAACCCGACCACGCTATGCGCGTCGATCAGTCCCGGAGTGACCACGTTGGCTTCCAACACCTGAAACCCATCGGGGATGTTGATCTGGTCGGCAGCCCCAATCGCGGAAATCTTTCCATCGCGGACGACAATCACGCCCTCCTGAATCGGCTCACCCGCCATCGTGTGAATCACCTTGCCCCGCACGGCAACCTGAGCTTCAACACTCACCGAAGAGAGCGACGCGACAACCGACAGACAAGCAAGGACCGTTCGAATTCTGCTCATTCGAGTTTTGCTCACTGCTGGGCCTCCTGTCCGAAGCAGCACAGATACGGCTGCTGATCGTGGCCGGCGCCGAACCCTCCCACGGCATACAACCGATCTTGAGGATCGCTGCGGTCGAATGCCTTGTTGCCCTCAACCCAGGTTTCCAGCACTTTCGTGTACACGCTCAACGGATCTCCATCGAGAATCACAAAGTCGGCGTCTTTCCCCGGAGTCAACGAGCCGATTTGTTCACCCAGATCGAGCATTTCGGCACCCGAGAGCGTCAGACCTCGTACGGCCGCCGGCCGCGACATGCCGTGCCGTACACCGAATGCGGCCATGCGGAAAAAGATTCGCGAGTCGGTGATCCAGTCGTCGGTATGAAATGCGGTTTTGACTCCCGCCCGTTCGAGAACCCCGGCCGTCTTGAAGGCCACGTCCATCGCCTCGAGTTTTCCGCCGGGAGAGTCCAGCAAAATGATCGAACAGGGTGCACCGGCCGCCGCGATTTCATCCGGCACCTTCCAACCATCGCTAATGTGGTGCAGCACCACGCGGAAGCCGAATTCCTGGGCCAGTCGCAATACCGTAATGATGTCGTCATGGCGATGCGTATGATGATGCACCATCCGCTTGCCCTGCATCGCTTCGACCAGGGCTTCCAGGTCCAGATCCACCGCGGGCATCTTCTCCGGGTCGCCTTCGGCCTTGGCCTTCTTGGCAGCGTACTCCCGAGCCTTGATGTATTGTTCGCGGACCAGGAAGGCACTTTTGCCGCGCGTGCCCGGGAAAGGAGGATCGCGCATCGAGTTGGTGCCGTTGGCCATCTTCAGGCCGCCGGTCGGTCGTCCTTCGTCATTCAGGATAAACAGATCCTCGATGCGATTCGGCGTGGTGGCGAATCGTAGCTTGACGTACACCGTTTGCCCGCTGATCAGGTGACCGGACCCGGGCATGATATTGAGCGTGGTAAGTCCACCGGCCAGCGCCCGTTTGAATCCCGAGTCAAGCACGTTCAGCGAATCGTAAACTCTCACGCCCGGCTGGATCGGCCCACTTCCGTCGGCACCGCCAATGCCTCCGATATGGCTATGGGTGCAAACCAGGCCCGGCATGATCCAACGCCCCGCAACATCCACCTTCCGCGCACCCTCGGGCACGTCGGTTTCGCCAAGAGGGCCGATGGCGACAATCTTCTTCCCATCGATGACGAGAACGCCTTTCTCGATCGGTGTTCCGTCGACCGGAAGCAACTTGGCGCCGACAAACGCCACCGGGTCGGCCATCGAAATCGTGGGGGCGGCAAGCAGAACGAGGCTCCATACGAACAGCCAGCGTGATAGTCGATTCATAGGGCGGCGGGCCTTACCTAAAGCAAGCAGATTCACTGGGTTGTCCAAAAAGCGAAGAATACTGATTTCTCAAAGCCTAGTTTCCCCGGGGCACGCAGGCAAAGCGATCGGTTCGTTAAGCTCGGCAAATTCGACGCTAGCTGACATTTGTCAATTTGGGGCATCGTGCTATTCTTGCTGGACGGATGATCAGGCTTTTGGGGCTGCCGACAAGGATGGGTTACGGCGATGGGCATGCAGGCTTTTCTCGATTTCCTGGAACATCGGTTCTCGCAGCAGATCGCATCTCGCTCGACACTCGAACCTTCCGATGGCCAGTTCGCCGAATTCCCGGCAACCCTCGATCCTCGCCTGGCAGAGGCATTGCGATCCGGGGGACTGACACGGCTCTACTCGCATCAGGGCATGGCCTTCGACAGCATTCGGCAGGGACAAGACACCGTGCTGGTTTCGCGAACCGCCAGCGGCAAGACGCTCTCGTTCCTGCTACCCATTCTACACAACTACCTGAAGGCCGAGGCTCCTTTCGGCGTGATGCTGTTGTACCCCACCAAGGCACTTTCCCGAGATCAGGAAGGAACGCTCGGCAAGCTGTTGCGAGCCACGGGTACCGATGTTCGCCTGGGCACCTTCGATGGCGATACGCCCCGCGAAGAGCGAACGCGGATTCAGGCGCAGGCCGATTTCATGATTACCAATCCCGACATGCTGCATGCCGGGATCCTGCCCAATCACAATCGCCGCTGGCGGACCTTTCTCTCGCGGTTGCGTTACATCGTGGTCGACGAAGTGCACACGTACCGAGGCGCCTTTGGGTCGCACGTGGCGAATGTCATGCGTCGCTTGCTGCGGGTGTGCGAGATGCACGGAAGTCGCCCTACGTTCGTCTGCTCGTCGGCTACCATCGGAAACCCCAGCGAACATGTCGAGGCTCTGTTTCAGCGCCCCTTCCGCACGATTACCAACGATGGGTCACCTCGGCCTGAGCGAGACTTGTACCTCATCAATCCACCAGTGGTTCAGAGTCACGGCCACGCGCTCTATCGCAAGGGCCCGGGCTCGGTGAGTGTTCCGCTGATTCGAGAAGCCACGCGAAGAGGAGTTCGCACGATTTGTTTCTGTCGGGCACGCCAACAAGTTGAACGTCTGTGTCGGGCGGTGACCGATGGGCAACCCGAGTTGAAAACCAAGGTAAAACCATATCGTGGCGGGCTATTGCCCAACGAGCGGCGGCAGCTCGAACGCGATTTGGCCACGGGCCGCGTAACGACCATTATCAGTACCAACGCCTTGGAGTTGGGCATCGACATTGGCGATCTCGACCTATGCCTGCTCAGCGGGTATCCGGGCTCGATGGCCAGTTTTTGGCAACAGGCCGGGCGTGTCGGGCGACGCGGATCGAGGGCCGTGATTGTCTATATCGCTCGGGATACTCCCATCGACCAATACCTGGTGCATCATCCCGAGTTCGTATCGTCCACGCCCATCGAACGCGCATGGCTGAACGCCGAAAACCCTTATATTCTGCTTCAACATCTTCCATGCGCGGCGCATGAGCATCCGTTGCGCGAAGAGGAACCGAACTTCAACGAGCCGGCATATCCCGCGGCAGTGGAGATGCTCAAGGAAGACGGCAGCCTTGCCGAGTATCACGGCAACTATCGTTACGCACTACGCGATTATCCGGCCAAGGGTGTGAATCTGCGGGGAATGACCGACTACAACGTCGAAATCTACTGCGGTACCGAAGTCATCGGCGAGCTCGACCCCATCGGCGCGCGGGGCACGCTCTACAAGGATGCCATCTACCAGCACCTCGGCAAACGCTACATGTCGATGGAGCTCGACCTGGAAAAGAAGCTCTGCCGCGTGGAACCGGTCGACGTGGACTACTACACCGAAGCCGTGTGGGAAAGCCGCATCACGCTGACGGAATCGCTCGATCAGGCCGCGTTGCACACGGCGGCTCTTAGCTTCGGGTTTGTAAACGTGAACCGCCAACCGAAGCTCTACAAGAAGATCCGAGAGCGGACCTTCGAGAATGTCGGCTACGGCCCGATCACACTCGATCCGTTCATCTACGACACCACGGGGCTTAGCGTGCTGCCCCCCGCAGCATGGCGACAGAGAATGGAACAAAACGACAAACGCCACATCGGCGCGGCCTTGTATGGTCTGAGCTACATCCTCAAACGCACCGCGCCGAGCCTGTGTTTGGGCGATGTAGAAAACATCGAAACCGATGTCTCTCTGACCGAGGTCGAACGCGGCGAGTGGCTCAGCGCGCTCTATCTATACGACACCATCGAAGGTGGAGTCGGTTACGCGGAAAAAATCTTCGAGATCTTCCCCGATGCGCTGCAGCTCTGCATGGCGATCATCGAAGAATGCCCCTGTGCGGCGGGTTGCCCGTCGTGCGTTACGGCAGTCCCGCCGGGAGTTGACGACGAAGCATTGGAATCGTTGCTGGTTGAGTCGAACGCAGCGGTGTCTTGCACCCGCAGTTTGCTCACCGCGTTACTTACGGGCGAAGTGGTCGACCCGGAGATCAGCTTCCACGAGTTGGTGCCGGGGCTGCCAATCGAGCCCGCGGAGCCGGACGAAGCGATGCTCCGCATGAAACAACGCATGTCCCAGGCCAGCAAGATTCTGAAAGATAAGCGAGCCCGCGTGCATTGATCACCGAAGCCCTGCAGCACTGTCCGGGAGTGGGCCCCGTGCGGCTGAAACAACTGCACGCTCTGGGGATGCGCTCCTGGAACGATGTCGTGCAGGATCCCAATCGGGTTCCCTCCAGCTTACGCTCGAAGTTAGTCGAAGAATGTGATCGTTGTTTGCAAGCGTTATCGGGAGGCGACATCCACTATCTGGTCGAACGACTGGCTCCGACCGACAAGTGGCGAATCCTTTCGCACTTGCTCGAGGAGACCTCCTACTTCGATATCGAAACGCAGGGGCTGGAGTGCGACGCTCCAATCACGGTCATCTCATGTTGGCACAAGGGGCAACTACATAACTTTGTCGAACATGAAAACCTGGACGAGTTCCTCACCCTGCTCGACGACATCACGCTTTTGGCTTCGTTCAACGGCAGCTCGTTCGATGTCCCTCGCGTGCTCGACAATTTTCATATCCCCAAGCTGCCGTGCCCGCACCTCGATTTGCGATGGCTTTGTTATCACCAGGGGTTACGCGGCAGCCTCAAACGCATCGCTGCTCGCTTGGGAATCGAGCGACCGCATGATCTGCAAGATACCGATGGGGCGCTGGCCATCAGTTTGTGGAATGCCTGGGTGGCCCGGCAAGACCGCGGTGCACGCGACCACCTGTTGCGTTACTGCGCCGCGGATGTGTTGTTGCTGCTGATGCTCGCCCAACAACTCGTCGACCGCCGCATCATGTCGCACGATGACGTGTGGGCCCACCTCCCGGCGATGCCGAGTGCCGAGAAGCCAATCCCCCTGCCCACGCATCGCCCCACAAGCGAAACAATGCACCGTCCTGGGAGCATGGCCCTATCCAAACTAAGGGCCAGACGTATCCGCATGGCCGGGTGAATGCGGGCTTTGAACGAAACCTCCTCAAGGGCGAGGAACTTCCAGCCACACTGGTTGCGTGAACGCACCGTTGGTGGCTACGTCCCACACCTCGACGCGAATCCAGCGGGCTCCATCGAGATCCACCTCGAGCGTCAGCGAATCTGTCCCGAATGCCTCCGTGTTCGATAGATCGACTTGCTGCCGATTAACTTGACGACCATCGCCGCTGATGATCTCCACTCGATCCAGGGGGAACGTCCACTGCAAGTCCACACTCACCGTAAGGATACCTGACGGATCGACCTGGGCCACTTCTCCCGAGGACATTCCGTTCACGGTGAATTCGGGAATGAGCACCTCGCCGGTGGTCACGAAAAACCGGCCCTCGCGAAGTGCATCCAGAATGGGCTGCCAACCGTCGTCGAACCTGGGCAGTTGATCGAGTCGCAGGTAGTTGACGTTCATGTGGCCATACAACTCGTGGTCGGGTTCGATCTTGAAGACGTCGACTTCGCCCAGGGCATATTTGGGATCGCCCCAGTTGGCCATGTCATCCAGCAGATCGAGAACTCGAGAGCCAAGCCGTGGCTGCGATAAATCGGCCGGCATTGCTTTCCAGGCCCCCCCTAGGAATCGGTCCGAAGTGAAGAACAACTGCTGACGGTAGTTGTCCGGGAAGCCGGTCGAACCCTTGATCCGTGGATGCGCCGTCCACGCCAGCCCCCGTTCCGCTTTCAGCAACTGCAGGACGTCGGCCTTGCTCCCAACGTGATACACCTTTCCGTACTTCGGGTGCTCGCTAACCAGTGACGTACCCTTGGGTCGGTTCAACACCCAATGCACTGGTTGGGGAAAGAAGCTGATCCAGTGCCCCCCGAAGTGGACGTTCGGCTCTTCTCCAGGCAGCAGCAAGAAGTCCTCGCTGCTCAACCGACGGCATTCTGCGTGTAAGACATCGAGATGTCTCATTCGTTCAGCCGTGTTCATGCGTGGGGTGTGTCCAAAGTGAAATTCGGCCAAGTGCACCGCGTTAATCCCCATCCCGCGAAGCACACGCACGAATCCGGGGGATTCCAACGATTGGGAAATCTGATAAGTATCGCCAGAGGGTGTGTTGATGCGATGCGCACCTTCGCGATCGACATGCGACAACGATTTCTGGGCCCCCAACACATCCTGGGTGTGTTCGACGTGGAAGTGACTGGAGAACACCTTGTAACCCGGCAGCGGTTTGAACTCGTCATCGCGAGTCAACGCCGCGACTTCCGCAAGGCAAACTTCCGGCGACTGTTCGCACAGCTGTAGAAATACACCTAACGATTGTTGAGTATCAGGAGGTGCGTTGAACCAGGGAACGAACCGATTGTCACCGCGGGGGTTATGGCGAATCCCGAATCCGAACGGTATTTGTTGCTCGGCATAGCCGGGGCCGACCCAAATGTTCTTCTGATTGTCCGAAAAGTCGAGCGGATAGAAATAGCGGTGCGGAGGTGGAAAGAGGGCAATGGAACCGTCATCGTATTCCGCACAAACAGCCCTGCCATGCACGGGTATATTCTCGCTTCGCTGGATTTCCGAAACGCGCCGGGTTTGAATGTTCCCTTCCGTATTCTGCCAAACCATTTGCTTGGGCGATGAGTTCCGGCAGATCAACCCGGTGTCGTAGAGGTATGCCACGGCGTTATTCGAGGTGGAAAGAACCATCTCTTGGAGCACGAACGGGCTGCCGGAAAAGAACGTCCATTGTAGCTCGCCCGCAAACGGACCGGCGGTCACATCACCGAAGACCACCGCGGCACGATTTCCCCTACTCGTGGCGCGGGCATACTTGCGCTCGATAACGGCTTCGTACAATCTATGGGGTTTCTCTTGCATGCGATCGAAAAAGATCGTCCAACCATCTCGCTTGGCCAGATCGCGTTTGCCGACCCGCAGCAGATACACCGGGTCGAGAGCTTCGGCGATCACTTTTGGCGAACTGCTTTCCGCAGAAGAGATCGCCATCGAATGAATCAGTGGTAGATCGTCCGAGAGATTGAACGTGAGTTGTCCGACACCTCGATCCTGAATCGGCCACGATACGCGAATCAATTCGGCTTGCTGAGAGATCTCGATCCCACAGTTCTGGTCATAGCCGTCCAGGCTCAACTCGGCCGTCGAAGCGGACACGGCAGGAGCATCGAACCCCAGAATCAATCTGGCAAAAATAATCACACTCGGTATGAGATAGCGACAAAGCATGCGGTTTCGGTGCATCATCTCTCACAACTTTGCAAACCATGTGAAGGCTTCGAGGCAACCAATCGCCGTCCTCGCCCACGATTCATTCTACGCGAAGGCAAGGCAACACGAGGAACACGACGAAACGAGGGCACCCGGCCAAAATCGGAAAACGATCGTCCCATCAGCGATGGCAGAAGCCCCGCGGCAAGACTTCGAGTAAGGCCCCGGAGGGCAAGTTACACGTCCGCCAGCCGTTCTTGAGAATCGCCGAAGCTGTCGAGTTGCACGCCGAACTTGTCCATCAGCGACAGGTACAGGCTGCACATCTTTCGGTTCTCGGCCTCGCGGTAGTCGAGCACACGACCCGTTTCCAACTTTCCGCCCGCACCACCGACTAACACAACGGGAAGCTGAGTGGCGATATGGCCACCGGTGAGCATGCTGGAGCAGAACATCAGGACGGTGTTATCCAGCGCGGTTCGCTCGCCCTCCTGCACTTCGTCCAACCGCCCGGCGATGTAGGCCAATTGCTCGACAAAGAACTGGTTCACCCGGAGCCAATCCTCCGACTCCTGGTGGGACAACAAGTGGTGAATCATGTAGTCGATGCCCAGATTCGAAAACCGCAGCGACGAATGATCGTTGTTCAGCTTCAACGTGCAAATCCGCGTGGTGTCAGTGCGGAACGCTAACACCAGGATGTCGCACATCAGCCGCATGTGTTCGCCGATATCCTGCGGTATGCCGTCGCCGGGGCGTGCCATGTCGGGTTCGACAAGCGTGGGTCGCCATCCCTGCAATTCACCTCGTTTGCCCGCTCCTTCGATGCGGCGTTCGACTTCGCGGACCGAATCCAGATACTCGTCAAGCTTGCGTTTGTCCGCCGTGCTGATTTTCTGCCGCAGGTCGCCCGCGTCGGATAGCACCGCATCCAGAACGCTCTTATCCCCCGCCTCGGTCGAATCTTTGAACAAGCGATCGAAGGCCAGCGCCGGGTACACCTCCAAGGGTGTCGGCGTGGTCGGCGAGTTCCAGGAAATATGCGAGCTATACAGCATCGAGTAGTTCTTGTGAACCGAAGGGTTGGCCTTCTCGCAGCCCAGTACCAGGCTGGGGACCTTGGTTCCGCGGCCGTAGCTGCCGGCCAACACCTGATCGACGCTGGTGCCCGAGCGGATCTCTCCGCCGGATGCCAACGGAGCGCCGGAAAGCAGATTGCCCGTCTGCGAACTGTGGATGTTTCCTTTCAAGGCTTCTTCGTTGTACAGGCCTTGGATAAAGACCGTCTTCTCACGCAGATCGGCCAGCGGTTCCAGCACGCGGCCGAATTCCAGTTCGCGACCGCTCCCTTTGGCCCACCACTCGTTGCGATGGAAACCGTTGCCGCAGAAGAGCACGCCGAACCGTTGCGGTGCTTCGCCACTGGGAGCATCCGAATCCGGCACTTCGCCGAAGACTTTCACTGATTCGAGCCATGGCAGCGCCATCGAGACCCCGACACCGCGGAGAAATATCCGTCTCGAAACATTATTCATCGTACGGTCTCTCTTTCTTTGGCCATCGCAGCAGGTGGGTACCGTTACTCACGCCATGCGTCCGTCTACTCGGCATGTTCCGTCTGCACCACGTCGCGAAACTCGCGATCGCGAATCATGCGAAACTGGTCACTCAGTATGATCGTTTCCACCGCAGTAGAAAAGCGATAATCGTTTTCGGCCAACTGGGTCACCATCTTCTGCAACAGCGGCTCATCAGAAAGCTGCACGCCGCGGCCTAGTGCGTAGCCCAGCAGTTTGCGGCAGAAATGCTTGATGAACGTCTCCCGGCGATCGTTCAACAGGTAGTTTCGCAGCCCGTCGAGCCCCTCAATCGATTGGCCGTCGACCAACGTGGTTTTGGTATCGATCGGGTGCCCTTCGGTATCCTGTTCGCGATATCGCCCAATGGCGTCGAAGTTTTCCAAGGCGAATCCGTAGGGGTCGATACGGGCGTGACATTTCGCACAGGCCTTGTCCGAACTATGCCGCTCGATCAACTGACGCTCACTCAATCCCGGCGGCACGGTCTCCGGCAGCACTGGCACATCTTTCGGCGGGCGCGGCAAGCGTTCGCCAAGTAACGTCTCGGAGATCCAATTGCCCCGCAGAATGGGGCTCGTACGCGATGCCCCCGATTGTTGGGCCAGTGTGGTGGCCAAGGTCAGAATCCCACCCCGCGAATGATCACGGGTGCCGTCCACCCGCCGCCATGCCTCACCCGAGACCCCCGGCACCCCGTAGTGATTCGCCAGGGCCTCGTTCAAAAAAGTATGATCGGCGTCGAGCATACTCAGCAGCGAGCCGTCGTTCTGAAACATGTCCGAGAAGAAGAGTACGGTTTCTTCGTACATTTCGTCTCGTAATTCGGCGAACGTGGGAAAGTGACGCTCGCTCTTTTCACTCCGCTGGTCGAAGTCGCGAACGTGCAGCCACTGGCAGGCGAACTCGATGGCCATCCTCCGCGTTCGCTCGTCGCCTAACATTCGCTGCATCTGCGAACGTAATGTTTGTGGATCGTGAAGGCTTCCCTGTGCGGCAAGCTCATACAACGCCGCATCCGGAGAGGACGACCACAGGAAATAGCTCAATCGACTGGCCAGTTCCCAGTCGGAAACAGGGCTGCGTGCTTCGCCATCGCCTGGCGTTTCCACACGATACAAAAACACGGGTGATGCAAACATGCGGGCCATCGTCAGCCGAAACGCTTCTTCATGCGAAAGCTCTTCCGCACGCAAGTTGGCGTAAAGCATCTCGATGCTGCTGCGTTCATCATCACTCAAAGTCCGACGATAAATGCGAGGTGACAAGTCGAGCAGCGCCGCCATATGCTCGGGCTCGGTATCCACCAACCGTTGCCGAAACCCATCGGCCCGACGATTGATCTCCTCGCCGAGCGAGATGTACTTGTTCGGGTCATCGTCCTGCGATGCAAACTCCAAAAGTTGCTCGAAGCCGGTCACGATGGTCAACGCGTCCTGGCTCACGTAGTGCAACTCATCCCACAACCGATCAAGCGTTGCCGCTTCCTCGTCGTTGAGCATCAGGCGAGAAAGTTGATGATCTTCGCGGTGGAATAGAACCAGTGTCACCACCACGTCGACCGGCACAATTCGCGGATAGCACATAGCGACAGGAAATAGTTCATGGAACTGGCCGAACGTGTTCTGAAACCTCGCTTCTGCTTCGCCGCCAGCCCGAACCACCACGGGCGTGCCTGGGATGAGGTCGATCCACTCGGGCTTCTCTGCGGTGACCGCCAGTTGCACGGCCGCATCGGTGTCGGACGATTCGCCAAGCGTCCCGGTCACGACCAACTCACCGTCGGCGATGTATTCCCGTGGGATGCGAACTTCAACGACCGCAGGAGCCGTAACCGCAAGGTGTTCGCTGCCGATTGAAGATCCATTGGGAAGCCGACCGAACTGACCGGGATCGAGGCCATAGAGCACCCCTTCCAGGGCTTCTGGTGCAACCGAGTCGACGAGCGCCGCGGTATCGACTTGAGAAAACAGTGGGCCATCTGTCGAAGTCAACAACTGGTGCAGCTTTGTGTCTGCTTCCGCGAGACCCTCGGGCAACGGGTTTGTAACAAACGATTCGAGCTGCGCGGCAAGCTGGGCCGCTTCCACCGGATCGGAACTCTCCAACCAACGCGACAAGAAAGATCCGGTGGGGATCGCCGGCGTTTGCTCGGCCCCCGAATCCAAACCGGTGTAGAAGTGCCAGACCTGGGGATTCCCGAGTTGGTCGGGATGCGGATTGCTCGCCGCGATGTCGTCCGCACAGTCCCTCTTCAGCGACCAGGACTGTTGATCGCCGTCCAACGCTTCGATATACAGGTCGATTTCGGTCAGGTCACAGCCGTGGTTTTGATCGCGGGCTGAAATCACCAGCGATAGTAGATCACCCTGCTCGAGCGACAGCTCTTTGATCGGTTCGATCTCTGCCACGCCGCCCAGATCGACCGTTCCCGAGCCCAACACCCGGCGATGATTCGCACGACGCAACTCGAACGACCATTGGATGCCGTTTCCGCAGTTGTCATGGGCATCCTTCACACTGGGTGTCAACCGGTATCGTCCCTCTGCCGGAGCGCGCCACCCCACGGCGACCCATCGCTCGGGGCGAGGGTGAACGACGATGGTGTGTGGCCGCACGGTGCCGGGAATATTCACTTGCTCGTCGGATGAATTCGCAACCAACGACAAACTGGCCGCCCCGGGAAACGTCCAACCATTCAGGAATGGACGACCAGTCACTTGAGTGAGGGGTTCGTGCAGGTACTCCCTGATGACCACTTCGCCCGCGTGCGAAATCCCCAACAACGACAACCACGGTCGCAGCATGACGGGGTCCACTTCGTGTTGCTTGGCGATCATCGCCAGCTCGCGATCCTGCTCGCCATTTTTAACGTCGAGTGCCGCGGCTAGATAGCCGGCCGTATGTTGTAGCGTTTCCTCTTGCTTGGTCTTCATCACGGCCGATGTTGCCCGCAGGTCGCGGAGCAACAATGGTGGACGCCCTGGCCGTTCGATGCGGGGAGACTGCCACACGACCACGTCGCCGTCACTTTCGTGTCCCGCAGACCCGGCAACGAGATACAACGTCACGTCCCCGTCTTGCCCCTCGGTGGGAGGAACTCGAAAGCTTTGTTGAGTGCTCAGCGGAGTAACCGGTTCTTGCCAACCCTTCACCTGCCCGAAGTGACCAACGGGGTTGAACGTCCATAGTTGTTGTTGCCACGCTCTCACGGCAGCGGCCATGGCGGCGGCCTGGGCTACGTCCCCCGTTCGCCACTGCTGTCGAAGTGCCTCGAACAACACCGAGGACGAATCGTCACCACTCAGCATCTCGGCCAGCAACCGCATGTACTTGGGGCTAAGTTTCTCCTCGGCGGCAATCGTCTCCACTACGGAAACGTCTTCTTCAATCGCCTGGCGGTTCTCTATCAGCAATTCGAAATACCGCTGGAGGTCGACGCGTCCATCTTCGTTGGTCAGCTGTGTCGGGTCGGTTACGTCCCAACGGTTCAAAGAGTTCGCATCGCCCACACGTCCGGTATAACGAACGTAAATCTCGCGGATGGCGGCCAGCGTCTCGTTCGTCCAGTCACGACGAGTGGTGCTGCTGGAAAAGCGAATGCCGTCGGGCAACAGCACGACATGCGACGCGATATCTTTGGCAGCGTCGAGGTACTTGCTCACCAGCGATGGCGACATCACCAGGGCGCTGCCCGTGTTGGTGAAGCCCTCGCCGGCGGCGCTATCCACGGGGAATTCCGCCGCAGGGTCGAGATCCACTCCCGTCAGATCGCGAATCGTGTAGGTGTATTCAGCGTTGTTCAATCGGCGCAACACCACGGGCCCCGGGTCGCCGGCCAGATTCAGCGCCTCGGCATCGAGATAGCTGCGAACCCACGACCGCAGTGTCGTTCGCTCGTCGGCGGTTAGCTGTTCGCTGTCCTCCGGTGGCATCTCTCCGTTGGCCAGCATCTCGTGCACCTTCTGCCAGGCTGCCGCATCGTGCCGGACATCTGCAAAGGTCGGAAACCGCTCCAGGTCCAACTCGCCTTCTTTGGCCTCGCTGGAGTGACAGTCGACGCAGTACTGAGCCACCAGCGGTTGGATTTGCCGCGCGTATTGGTTACCCAACTCCGCAAACTCATCTCCCTGCTCCGCGAGACAGGACATGGGTGCCAGGTACAACAACGACACAAGCAATGGCACGCCGAAGATTCTTGCGGAACGAAAGCCACTTGAATGTTGCTTACGACAACCAACGTGCATATTCATTCGGTCACCCGGGAATGATGACAAGGCAGGGGGCGAATGACGACATCCGCCGTGTCGGGGGGCAGCGTGTGACCGGTAGAACCGGTCGCCCGATTGTACCACGGGATAACCTCCCTCGCAGACCGTGGGTTAATCTCGCGCTGGAAGGTGCCTATTACCGGAAGTCGCTCCCACACAGAAAAGTTGCGGCAGTATCCGGCACGGAGTAGCTTCATGGCAGGTTTATTCCATGCATCAATCGCCCTGAAAATCGCGTGTCGGTATTTCAGGCAACCTGGCTACTCGGATAGAGGTTCCCCATCATGCGCAGCTTTCTATCAGCAACCGGAGTCTATACCGTCGTACTTTTGAGTGTGGGGGTCGCGACAGCAGCACCGCGAACATCGGGTTACAACCCGCCCGAGGGCATTGGGCATCGTGCGGTCACAATCGTCAGCGAAGGCACCCAGTTGGCCGGCGATTTGTTTTGGGCTGAGGGCTCCGAGGAAGAACGCCTGCCGACCATTATCATGTCGCACGGCTGGGGTGGGGTGGCGGGTCAGTTGCGCAGCGAGGCCATCTCTTTTGCCCAAGCGGGCTACCTGGTTCTCACGTTCGACTATCGAGGATGGGGGGCCAGCGATGGTCGCGTCATCCTGGCCGCGCCCGCACCCGAAGACCGATCGGGAAACCGATTCACGGCCGAGGTGATCGAGATCCGCGAGGTGGTCGATCCTTTGGATCAAACCACCGACCTGCTGAATGTGTTGCATTGGATTCAAGCCGAACCGCGTTGCGACACCGAAAGAATCGGACTGTGGGGGTCCAGCTACTCCGGAGGACACGTCGTCTACGCGGCCGCGCACGACCCCCGGGTAAAGGCCACCGTGAGCCAGGTACCGGCGCTGGATTCACGATTCGTGATCGCCACGGAAGCCGAACTCGAGCAGACCTACCGCGAAGCCACGCAACGCGCACGCGGCGAGATCGGATATCCCGAGCCCGGTGCCCGCGTGATAGGAAATCTGAAGGGAGCCCCCATTCGAGAGAAACTGATGCGGTATGCTCCCGTCGAAGATGTGGAAGAAGCCTCGCAGTGCGCGATGTTATTCATCATCGCCGAGAACGAAGAGCTCTTCGACAATGAAGAGCACGCCATCAAGGCCCACGCCAGGGCAAAGGGTCCTAAAAGGCTAATCACCATTCCCGGCATCACCCATTACGGAATCTACTTCGCCAAGAAAGCCGAAGCCGAGCAGATGTCGCTCGAGTGGTTCGACGAACATTTGAAGTAGGGCAGCAAGACACGATTCCAGATGGTTGCGGCACAAATTACCAGGTTCAACTCACACCCGGAATGTAGGGAACGACCTCTGTCTCTGTGTCGTTCCAAACACCATATTACGCGCGGAATGCCACGGAGGGCATTCCCTACAGGGAAATATTCCACATAGTGAAACGTTCCACGCGATGCATCCCACGTTTCGCGTTTCGGCGTATGGACCGAATCGACGCTTCGCATTCACTTCTGCTTGACGAACCGAATCAGGTCGATATCGCCGATGCTGCCGGAGGGGCCTTCGCTGTCCATCACAACCTTCATGGTGAATCGCCCCTTTTCGAGTTGCACGCCGTCCTTGGTGATTAACTTCAGCTTCTGCCACCCACCGGTGTCGGGCACTTGAATCGGCCCAGTGACGTCTTTGCCATCGAATTCCAGATGGAACTTGCCACCCAGCTTGTTTGAGGCCACGGGGATTTCGAGTTTGTACGTTCCCGCTTCCTGCACATCGACGGTGTAGACGATCCACTCTCCCTCGCGGGTCCAACCCACGCCATGTCCGTTGGACGCGTCGGGGCGTTTCTCGATATCGACCTGCGTATCCTTCCGGTAGTCGGCCCCGAGATTCTCTTCGTCATCATCTTGATAGGCCACCCCGGGGGGTCCTTCGTCGTAGTGTTCTGCCTCAACCGTGCCGGGAATTACTTGTGGCTTCCCTCCGTACGGTTTCGTTTCCGCCTCGGCCGTGGCTGCGTAACTTAGTGTGAATGCCGCGATTGCAATTAGGCGAGTCCTCATCCCGGTCGGCTCCCGTGCTCGATGATGGTTCTGTGTTTGTGATAAACGGTGAATTTTTACCCGATGAAAACGGATTCCCAAGGCCCTCCGTTTCGCGATTCATTGTAGCCACCAGCAGGCTGGGGGTTCAGCAGTTAGAATCGAAAACGCACATACCCTGTTTCTGCAACGAGAGGATGCGATGAGAGCCTGTATCTTGCTGCTGGTGTCGTTCTGCTGTTGTCATTCCTCGCTGGCTTCACCACCCAACGTGGTGATGATTGTAAGCGACGACCAGGGATATCACGACCTGGGATGCTTTGGCAGCGACGAAGTACTCACTCCGCACCTCGACCAACTGGCCGCCGGAGGCGTGAAACTCACCAGCTTCTACGTGACCTGGCCGGCCTGCACCCCCAGCCGAGGAAGTTTGTTGACGGGCCGCTACCCACAACGCAACGGCACGTACGACATGATTCGGAATGAAGCCCCCGACTACGGTCGCGAATACGAGCCAGAAGAATATTCCGTAACCTTCGAACGCATCGGGGGCATGGATACGCGAGAAGTCCTCGTCTCGCATATGCTCAACCAGGCTGGCTATGCGACCGGGATTTTTGGCAAGTGGGATCTCGGTTCCTTGCGACGATTCTTGCCCGTCTCGCGGGGCTTCGACGAATTCTATGGATTTGCCAATACAGGAATCGATTACTTCACGCACGAGCGATACGGCGTGCCGTCGATGTTCCGCGACCTGCAGCCCACCACTGAAGACAAAGGCACCTACAGCACCGATCTCTTTCGTCGCGAAGCGGTGCGGTTCTTGAATGAGAATCACGAGCGACCATTCTTCATGTACTTGCCGTTCAATGCGCCGCATGGGGCCTCGAACCTCGACCCGAGGATTCGCACGGGGGCCCAATCGACGGCCGAGTATCGGGCCATGTACCCCCAGCTCGAAGCCAAAGCGGGCTACGTACGTCGAGACTTTCGCTACGAGAAGAACGCAAAAGTTCGTAACACGGCCTCAAGCAGGTTGGAATACGTAGCCAGCATCACCAGCATGGACGCGGCAATTGGTGAAGTGCTCGAGCTGCTCGACGAATACGAAATCGCCGACAACACCATCGTCATCTTTTTCTCCGACAATGGGGGTTCGAGGAGCGGCGACAACTCACCGCTACGTGGGCGAAAGTCACAGATGTTCGAGGGTGGTGTTCGGGTACCGTGTATCGTTCGCTATCCACCACGAATCGCGGCAGCCCAAACTTCCGATGAGTTTCTCACCTCGCTGGAAATCGTCCCAACGCTGCTCAATCTATGCGAGGTGAGTGCGCCGGACGGAGTGGTGCTCGATGGTTACGATATGCTTCCGGTGTTGGCTGCCGATGCCTCTTCACCGCGTAACGAGATGTTCTGGCAACGCCGCGGTGATAAGGCCGCCCGAGTCGGACACTGGAAATGGGTCGAGTCCGACCGCGGCAACGGGCTGTTCGACCTGTCGAAAGACATCGGCGAAACAACCGACCTGTCCGAAAGCCACCCCCAGAAGCTCGCCGAACTGAAAGACCGCTTTCAACAATGGCAAGCTGCCATGGACGCCGCCGAGCCGAGAGGGCCGTTTCGGGATTACTGAACTGAGTCGCTAAGCAAACAACTCGTGTGCCACGTTGCCATGCACGTCGGTCAGGCGGAACTCGCGACCTTGGTAGCGATAGGTGAGACGTTCATGATCCAGCCCCAGCAGGTGTAAGACCGTGGCGTTCAAATCGTGGACGTGGAAGGGGTTTTCGGCAATGTCCATGCCGAAATCGTCGGATTGGCCGTAGCTGATGCCGCCCTTCACACCACCGCCGGCCATCCACATGGTGAAGGCGTCTTTGTGATGGTCGCGGCCCGCGGTATCGCGATCGTTCTGCTGCAACGGCGTGCGTCCGAACTCCGAGCCCCAAACAATCAGCGTGTCATCCAGCAGGCCGCGTTGTCGCAAGTCTTGAATGAGCGCCGCAATCGGACGATCGGTCTCTTTGCATTTCTCCGGCAATCGCTTCGCCAGGCCGTTGTGATGATCCCAACCGGAGTCGTAAAGTTCCACCAGGCGAATGCCCCGTTCTACCAGGCGGCGAGCCAACAGACAGTTGTTGGCGAACGATTCCTCTCCCGGCTTGGCACCGTACAGATCGATGGTCTCCTGCGTTTCTTGCCCGATGTTCATGAGTTCGGGCACCGAAGCCTGCATCCGGTAGGCCATCTCGTATTGGCTGATACGCGTCGCGATTTCGGGATCGCCGGTGGCTTGTTGTCGCTGCTGATTCAGTTCGCCTAGCGCGTCGAGCAGGCGGCGGCGATCTTCTCGACTTTGTCCCTGTGGGCTGGAAAGAAACAACACGGGATCGCCCTGCGAGCGAAACTGAATGCCTTGGTAGATGCTGGGTAGAAACCCGGTGGACCACAGGCTGGTTCCCGCGCCGCCCTTGGGCCCGCTGACCAGCACCACGTAGGCCGGCAGGTCTTCGTTTTCGGAACCCAAGCCATAGGTAACCCAAGACCCGAAGCTGGGTCGTCCGCCGCGCCCGAAGCCCGAATGCAGGAACATTTGCGCCGGGGCATGGTTGATCTCTTCGCTATGCAACGAACGAATCACGGCGAGCTCGTCGGCCACGCCCGCCAGGTGCGGCAGCAATTCGGACATGGTTTGCCCGCTTTCACCATGGCGAGAAAACTCCCACTGCGACGCGGCCAGCGTGGAGGTCTTCCCGATGAAAGCAAAATCGCGGCCCTTGGTAACCTCCGGCGGGCATGGCTTGCCGTCGTACTTGACTAACTCCGGTTTTTCGTCGAACAGGTCGAGATGCGAGGGGGCCCCGATCATGTGCAGATAAATCACATGCTTGGCCCGCGGGCTGAAATGAGGCTTCTTGGCGGCCAATGGATTTTCGTTTGCCGGAGCGGCATGAACTTGTTCGCCGTGCAACAGCCCTGCCAGGGCAATACTCCCCAACCCCAACCCACCGCTGTTGAGAAACGTACGGCGCGAGATATTGCGGCAGAAGGATTCTTGTTGCGACATGCGACTTCTCCGATAACCCTTAGCCCTTGGTGATGGTCTCGTGCAGGTTAAGCAACGTGGTGGCCACCGCTTGCCACGCAGCGAATTCAGCCGGATCAATCCCGGCCGGGAGACTTGTCGCGTTGGCCGCAGCATCGTCCCCGCGATTCGCTTCGAGCTGCTGCTCGTACAGTTTCCTCAAAGTGTCTAATTCCGCAGGCGCTGGCGCGCGAGCCGTGCAGAGTTGAAACGCATACGTCAGGCGATCCTCGAGATTGTCCGGTCTGCTGGCGAGCACGCGTTTTGCCAGCCCCGTGGCGGCTTCGACATACACGGGATCGTTCAACAACGTCAACGCTTGCAACGGGGTGTTCGTTCGCGATCGCTGAACGACACACGCCAAGCGTGCCGTGGCATCAAAGTTCACAAAGCTCGGATAAGGTGCCCCGCGCTTCAGCACGACATACACGCCACGTCGATATTGTCCCTCGCCGGGACTCACCTCGTAGTCATAGCGGTCGCCACCCACTTTGGACCACACGCCCTCGGGTTGATAGGGACGAATCGATGGACCGCCTTGTTTGAGACTGAGCAGCCCTGCGATGCTCAGGGCGTTATCCCGAATCATTTCCGCGTCCATACGAAAACGCGGTCCACGAGCGTACAGAGTATTCTGATCGTCTCGGTCGTATAGCTCCGAGGTGACGTTCGACGATTGCCGATAGGTCGACGACATAACGATGGTTTTCAGAATGTGCTTCATCGACCAGCCACTCTCGGTGAACTCGACGGCCAGCCAATCGAGCAACTCCGGATGCGTGGGCGGTTCGCCCTTGAGGCCGAAGTCTTCGACCGTGGTCACGATGCCTCGCCCGAAGATCTCGGCCCACCAGCGGTTCACGGTCACGCGGGCGACCAAGGGGTTTCGCTCGTCGACCAACCAATGGGCCAACGAAAGGCGGTTCGGGGGTCCTGTGCGTTGGGTGTGCAGAATTGCCGGGGTCCCTGGGCTTACCGCTTCGCCCGGGTTGCGATAATCGCCCCGTTCGAAAACAGCGGCCATCCGCGGTTCGGCCAGTTCGTTCATCACCAGCGTGGTATCGGGAGCGACTTCGGCAATTTGCTTGTTCAAGCGAGCCATCTGCCGCTTGAGCTGTTGGGCCGTACGATCTGTCGATACGCAATAGTCCAGCACCCGTCGCCGTTGTTTGGGTTTCCATTGCTCCGGAGACATATCCACCAACCGGATCACGTCGGCCGGCATTTCCTCTTGCCCGAACTCTCCCGTGATGGCAGATATTTTGACCCGCCCGATGGATCGGGCCCCACCGAAGTCATGGACCAGCGAAACGGCAATTTCCGTCCCACCCTCGGAACCGATGGGGCTTGCCGTTTCGAACTCGGCCCAGTGCGATTGACCGAATTTTGGGGCGATGGCCCAACCCGTTTTGGGGTTGTCATCCAACGCGCCGCTCACGTCCCAGTTCTGTTGCGAGAAACTGGCCTTCGCGTTCACAAATTCAACCGGCGTGGGTGATTCGTTACTGCCGCTGGAACGCACGTTGGCGGCGAACGTGTTCAGCACGAAGTTCGTCCGCTGGGGATCGCCCCGCCCGGGGCCTTTGCCGGGCAGCGAGTCGTGAACCAGGGCCTCAAGCTTCAGCCCACGGATGCCGGTGACGTTGGTTCGCAACGTAAGGTAATACGTGTCACGCTCAGGAGGGTCGTCCCCCACCAGCAACACGGAACCGTCGTCTAATATCTCGTACGAATCGGTCTCGCCGGCAGACGTGAAACTGGTGATGGCCAACTCATGCGTCTGCGGTGAATTGGTCGCCTGCGCGGCCAGTTCCGAAGCACGCGAAGGTAGCTCGGCTTCAATTTGCTCGCGTCGATCGGCCAAGCGTTGTTCGACCCGGGCGGTTTCTGCTTGCAGTTCATCACGACGGCGGTCGCGGGTGCTGTCCGAAAGGTTCATCGTCGGTCCCAGAAACGCAATCGAACTGGGCACCTTCGGGTTGGCTCGATCTGCTTCGGCCTCGGTGTTGTTGTAGTAGGCCAGCAGCCGGTAATAGTCTTGCTGACTGAATGGATCGTACTTGTGATCGTGACACTGGCAGCATTCCAATGTGGTGCCCAGCCACACGGCTCCCGTGGTGTTCACCCGATCGATGACTTGTTCGATCCGCGTTTCTTCAGGTAGCGAGCCGGCCTCGACATTGGTGGGCGCACAACGATGAAACCCGGTCGCGATCTTTTGCGACTCGGTGGCATCTGGCAGCAGGTCACCGGCGATTTGCTCGATGGTGAACTGATCGAACGGCATGTCTGCGTTCAAGGCCCCGATCACCCAATCGCGATAGGCCCAAATATCGCGAAAGTTATCGCGTTGGAAGCCATGCGAGTCGGCGTATCTGGCCAAATCGAGCCAAGGGCGAGCCCATCGTTCGCCGAACTGGGGGCTGTTCAACATCCGATCGATCAGTCGCTCGTAGGCGTCGCCCGAGTTGTCCGCCAGAAACGCGTCCACTTGTTCGGGGGTGGGGGGCAAGCCAACTAGGTCTAACGAGAGTCTTCGCACCAGTTTTGCCGGATCGGATTCCGCAGATGGCTCCAGCCCCTCTTCTTGCAGTCGACGCTGCACGAAGAAGTCGATCGCATTGCGTTGCCAGTCGCCGTCGCTCTCCCGAGGAACGAAGGGTCGCACGGGAACCTCATACGACCAGTGCTTCGATAGCTCGATATTCTCGGGCCAAACAGCCCCCGCTTCAATCCAGCGGCGAATCGTTTCGACCTGCGCCGCTGACAAAGGTTCGCCCAGTGCGGGCATGACTTCGTCGTTGGCCTTGGGTAGCGAAATACGCCGCAGGAATTCACTTTCTTCCGGCTTCGACGGAACGATCAACTCGCTTTCAAAGGCTGTTTCCAAGGCGGCCGCGCGATGGTCCAGCCGCAAACCACCTTCCTGTTTTTCGCCACCATGGCACTCGAAGCACGCGCGGCGAAGTATCGGGTAGATGTCGCTTGCAAAATCCACGTCGGCTTGCTCACCCGCCAGCGCAGCGGAAGTACCGAGAAGAACGATGGCCATGCAGCGCAATGCGATCCGGCCAACTTGCTTCCTCGCGAGAACCGCCGTGGAGCTGTGAATTCGCCTTGGCATCAATGACGTTCAACCATCGAAAATTTAGGTGGGCAGCATGCGAGATGCCAATCGTCTCGCATCCAGAAATGATACCAGATCGACAGGGCAGTTTTGAGCGTTTTGGACCGCAGAAAAAGGAACCTTCGCGGAATCTTCCAGGATTCGCTCCCTACCCGCGCTGAGAATATCGGTTCCTCGGCATTGTCTGTTCTTGCGAATTGTTGACCCACCAGCATTGCGGGACGATGATCGACTTCTCGGCGCCATCAGAATGCGGAGACGTAGTGTGGATACCTATCGAGCACGCAATTTCCACCGGGGACGAACGAGTCTTGCATGGATGGTCGTGGGGGGACCATTTGCGCTCCTCCTCGTAGCGTGCTCGATCGCCATCGCGAATGCTCCTGCGGAACGTCTACCGAATATCGTGCTGATTGTTTCCGATGATCAGACCTACACCGATTTCGGCTTCATGGGCAGTCGCTTTGCCGAGACACCTCATCTCGACCGCCTCGCCGCACAGTCGGCCCGCTATGTGAACGGGTATGTACCCAGCAGTGTGTGTCGCCCCTCGCTGGCTTCCATTCTTACGGGACTGTATCCGTTTCAGCACAAGATTCATTTCAACCACTCGCCGCCTGGGAACTCGGCCTACAACCGAATGAACTCGAAGTCGGATTACTTGCAGACGCGGAGTCGCTCGTTCGAATTGATTCGCTCGGTCGATACGCTCCCGCGACTACTGCGAGACGAATTAGGGTATCGCAGCTTCCAAACCGGAAAGTTCTGGGAAGGACACTACGCGAATGCCGGGTTCACCGAGGGCATGACCGTCTTCGACTCCGCCGAGAGCGACACGCACGGCAAACGTGTGCTGGCTAATGGTGAGATTGTCGCCCACGGCAATGGCGATCGAGGTCTGGCAATTGGCCGGGAAACGATGCAGCCGATCTTCGACTTTGTCGAGCAGTGCGGGCAAGAACCGTTCTTGATTTGGTACGCCCCGTTCTTGCCGCACCGTCCTCACGACCCGCCGGAACCATTCTTGAAACGTTTTCGCGACCGTCCTGAAGTTCCTCGACACGAGGTACCCTATCTTGCATCGGTTAACTTTTTCGACCACACGGTTGGCCAGTTGATGGCGTTCTTCGAAGAACGAAAGCTGGCCGAGAATACCATCTTTGTGTTTGTGGTCGACAACGGATGGCGCCCCAGCAGTCGCAGGGCACCCTCTCACCCCAGCGATTACGAACACACCGACCGCAGCAAACGGGCCCCGTTTGATGACGGGTTAAGAACGCCGATCTTGATTCGCTGGGATCATCACGTCGCGCCTGCCACGCATGAAGAGTTGGTCAAGAGTATCGATATCATGCCCACGCTGCTCGCCGCCGCAGGGCTGCAGGACGCAGCAACTGAACTGCCCGGGATCAACCTTCTGGATCACGCCAGCGGAAATGAACCGCTCCCACAGGATCGGGCGATCTTCGGCGACATCTATCCAGGTGATGCAAACTCGTTGGAGAATCCGGCAGAAGACATTGCCTATCGTTGGGTTCGCCAGGGACGGTTGAAACTAATCGTACCACATCACCACGGCGGAAAACCTCCTTGGGGTGGATACCTTGCAAGTGATGCCCTTTACGATCTCGTCGCCGATCCGACCGAGCAGCACAACTTGATCGAAGATGCCGCGTATTCGGAGCACGTCGCGGAACTGCGGCAAATGCTCGACGCATGGTGGACACCCAATTCAGAAAGCAACACGCAATAACACATCCGTCGTCAACCACAGTAACCTGAAAGACTCGCCGATGTTCAACCAACAACAATTCCTCGCTTTGACACTCATCGGCTGTATGTTGGTTAGTTCAACCACACGCGGGGATGAATGGCCCGACCCCGTGGCGCACGATGTGATGCCCTATCACACCAGCGGGCTCACGCACGGACCGATGTTGGGCTGGCCGACTTCCGAGTCGATGCGAGTCTGGATTCGCACCGCGGAGCCCGCCACGTTTCGCGTGGTCTACGACGTCCGTCTCCCACTCACGCCCGAAAGCCCCGGCGTCGACGGAGAAACACTAGCCGCGACCGACAACACCGGCTTTGTCGACCTCACCGATCTACAGCCCAACACCACCTATTATTACGGCGTGGTTACTTCCACCGGGCTCATCGATACCCGCATGGAATTCGATCGCCCCTGGCCTTCGTTTCGCACGTTGCCCGATCACTCGAGTTATGCCGATCCCCTGAACAACGAACAGGGGCTGTTCAACTTTGCTTTCTCCATCGGGTGCGGCGCCCGGCAAAAAGCGCCGACGGACCCCGAGAAGTTCGGTATCTATGGCAACCCGCCCTCGTTCCTCACCCTGTACCAACAGCACGCGGACGAGATCGCATTCCACATCGTCAATGGCGACTTTACATACGAGGAGGTTCTCGACGGAACCCCCAACGGATACGCGGCGAATTACCAACTGTATTTGAGCCGTGGCCGCAACGTGGCCAACCTGTTTCGATACACGCCGCTGATGACCATGTACGACGATCATGAGGTGAATTCGAATCTCGACGGTGCCGGCGAAATTGGCGTGGGAGACGGAAACTTTCTAAAGCGAGATCCCGCGCTACGCGTATGGCAGGACTACGCGGGCTGGGCAAACGGACCATCGCCCCAAAAAACGCCCATCCGTTTCGGCACCGCGCAAATCGAGCAGGATAGCGACGTACTGGTTGACCCGTCGGCCGACTTTTCGACGCTCGACCTCGAACAAGTCAGTTCGATTCACGTGGGCCACTACATTCAGGGCGATGGTCGCTCGAAGAAACTACGCGGCGGGTCGAGCATCGGGGTCTATGCCCCAGTCGAAGTGCTCGATCGTCATCGTTTGCGCATCCGCCCGCCGTTTCGCAGTACGGGCAATGTGCCTTACAGCATCGGCACGCACCACTACTTCGATCGACTGGTGGCCAATTGCCATTTCGTTTTCCTCGATACCCGGGGAGAACGCTCCCGGTTTCTCGGCCCGAAAAAGTCCCACGACGAAGATCGCTTCATCCTCGGCGATACCCAACGCAACTGGTTTCTGAACACCGTGGAAAACAGCCCGGCAGAGTTCATCTTTGTCATCTCGCCCGACCCCTGGGTCATCTACCACTCCGGCTACCACGTGCGACCCGAGCAAGGCACCGATTCCAAGGGCGACGGTTTCTGCGGATACGTTCACGAACGAGAAATGCTCATCCCGCGTCTCGACAAGCTCGAAAAGCCGGTGCTGGTTTTCACCGGCGACGTGCACAATTCGTTTGCCGTGCAGATTACGGACAACGTGTGGGAGTTCATGTGCGGGCCGATGAACTCGTCGGGCCATCCCATCGGGACCGCAGGATTACCGCCGCTGGGAGGCTGGTTCGACAGCGAGGGACGCACGGTGAAGATCAAATGGACGCCCGGCTTTCCCGACAACGTGCACTACAGCCGGAACCGCAATACGTACTATGCGGTCGTGCAGGTGAACAATATCCTCCTAAACGCGAAACCCGAGGGGGGCGGCTATCAGTTCATCAGCTACGACGAACCGCAAGTGGTGGTTCGCTTTCACGACGGGTACACGGGACGTCTAGCCTATGCGGAAGGGATCTCGACGGCCGACGCCAAGGCAGACCAGACGCCAGCCGCAAAGAAAAGCCGCTGGCCGGTGTCACCGTGACAAACACGTTTAATCCGGTAGGCGGTTCAGGAACGCGAAGCTTCCGAGCTTCGACGCAGTAAGGATGTCGTTCTTTCCGTCGCCGTTCACGTCGGCAATGGTCACCTGTACTCCAACCCCACTGTGGTCATCGACCATGTGCGGGATGAAACGGGGTTGCTCTGATTCTCGACTCAACTCGAACCAGTAGAGCACTGGCGCCGCGCCAGGCTCGATATCGCCGTCTGGCCCGTGGGCCCACATTCGTTTACCCACGACCAGGTCAGGGAGCCCGTCGCCGTTGATGTCACCTAGATCAAGGGCATGTGGCTGGGTGAACGCGACCCCATACTTCTCGACTTCCTCCCGTGTGCCCATCATCTGGTGCATGCGAAATGCCACCTCCCCGGCTTCTTCGAATTGTTCGAACCAGGCGAGCCCCCACCCGTGCGCGTTGAGGCTAGTAATCACATCGGCGTCCCCGTCTTCGTCGACATCGGCAACAAACATCTGTGCCCCACCTCGATCGGAGGAAAAGCGGTAGGGATGCCACTCCCAAACACGGTCGGGCAACTCGGGCTGAATGAACCAGCCATCGTTAATCACCAGGTCCAGCCGACCATCGCCATTCAAATCACCGACGCCGGTACCGTGATAAAACTCTTTCCAAGTGCCGGGGTCCGAGAGCGGTACAAATCGCCACGGCTCGCTCGGCGAATCCCAATCGGGTTCGATCCATCCCCAGCGGCCTTCCCAATGGCAGATCAGTTGCGGTCGGCCATCGCCATCGAGATCGATCAAGGTGGGCGACTCGCCTTGCACGCGTTGAAAGGCGTAGTGCTTCGACCACCTCGCGTCCGTCTCATTAACCGACTCGCCAGGGTTTTCGTACCAGTAGGCCTCGTGCAAGTGGACGCGGCCGAGCACCAGAATGTCGGGCCATCCATCGCCGCTGAAGTCGTGCACGAACGAGAACATGCTGTTCGAAGGGCTCTTCTCCGGTACCAGGGCAACCGCCGGGTAGAACGTGTGCGATGCCGTGAATTCGGGGCCCGTATACCAATAAGGTCCTGCCACGACATCGGAATGACCATCGCGATTGATGTCGCCCGTGTGGATCCCATCGCAGTAGTAGTTCCGTGTCAGGACCCGCTTCTCGAAGTTCGCCCCAGCAGAGGTCGCGCTAGGGCTAGTGGCCTTGTCGGCGTCTGGCTCTTCGCCATGCGATAGCGCCAGCGGCGACAGTTGCCCCAACAAACCGATGACGAACCATCCGCGAAGATAGACCTGGTTGAATGATCTCACGATGCGGTTCTCTTGGGCCTCTGCGAAATAAAAAATAACCGTGGTTCAGGGCGAAACGGTGTTCACGTTCCAATGGGTTCCTGTAGCACCTCATCTAGCCAGATTCGCAACGCCTGGCGTGTCGCGCTGGGCCGCAAGATCCACGCATCGTCGTGCTGCCGAAAGCCGGTGTACATCAGGGTCCACGATGCTTGCTCACCGGTTGATTCGAGGTACCGCTTCAGGCCTTCGAGACCCGGGTATGGATTCGTTGGTTTTCCCTCGGGTGCTGGTTCCGAACAAAGAAACTGAGGGCGCCCCTGGAGTCGTTTCAACCTCGCGCCTGCGTCTTCGCGGCTTGCATAAGGATACGGCCATCCTTCTCGCTGCCCATCGTAATGAGAATAACAGATAAAGGCACGCCACAGCCTGGCGATCTCATCATCGTGCAATCCGATGTAGTTACAGGCAATGGAGCCTCGCGAAAAGCCGCATAAGACGACCCTCTGAAGATCGCCACCAAACTGCTGACAAACTTCGCGGACCGTTTGCTTGCAGTAGTCAATCGTCGGCTGCACTTGATAGGTGCCGGGGTCCCCCCACCAGTTCGTCATGTTCGTGGTGCCGTCCCCACTCAAATAGGGCAAGCACAGCCAAATGAATCGTTTTCCACCAGAGACTCCGTAGCCCAGGTTGCTGCTTTCAACCGTGCCGGGAAGTGTCTGGGTTTTGTTGCCGGCGTACTCCACCAACACCGGGTACGTCTCGCCCGGGTTCCAATCGCTGGGTAGATACAGTGTGTGGTAAACCGCCGAGTTGTCGTAGCCCTTGGTTGTTTGTCGGACGCGCATCCCCGGTGCCGGGTCTCCCGCAGTCATCTCAGGCACTACCAAATCGGCCGGCACGCTTTCCATATCGACGGCATCCCGATTGGGGATTTCGTCGGCCATCCCAACGGCAACGCTAGACGCCAGAGCAATTGCCGTGGTAAAGGATCGTACGTTGAACATCTCGATACAAATCCCGGGAAAGTCCGCATGGTGTTCAAAAGGCATTGCAGCGTGCCGCCCACCTCCGCTTGCATCCTAGCACAAATGACGCAGCCAACGTCCGCGGGAATCCATGTGGGAATCGACCCAGTTCTCGGTTCCCGAACTCGCCCTGGTATACTGATCGGATGGTTTCTTCAATGCGTCGAAACTACTGAACTTGCAGATAAACCGTTCCCAGCAACGACGGGGTGAATACGCTTCATGTCCCAACACAATCCACAATCCAATCGCCGTGAGTTCTTGAAGACGGCAAGTTCTCTGGCCGCTGGGGCCATCGCCGCGCCGACGATCATCTCCCGCAGCGCGCCGGCGGCCCCAGGTGAGACGGCCCCCAACGATCGCATCACCGTCGGCGCGATTGGGGTCGGCGGACGAGCCAGCCTGCTGTTGGAGCAGTTGCCCGAGTCGGCGGAGATCGTGGCGCTGTGCGATTGCAATCTTCCTCGTGCGGAAGACTTCAAGAACAAAGCCGGTGGCGACTGGCCCGTCTATCAGGACTATCGCGAACTGCTGGATCGCCAGGACATCGATGCCGTGATCGTGGGCACCGGCGAGTTCCAGCGAGTTCTACCATGCATCCATGCCGCGCAGGCCGGAAAGGACATCTACGCAGAGAAGCCGCTCACGCTGTACCTGAACGAAGGCCGCGCGCTGGTCAACGCGGTACGAGACAACAACCGCATTCTGCAAGTGGGAACCCAGCAGCGGTCGATGGAAATCAACCGCGTGGCTTGCGAACTCATTCGCAACGGTGGGCTGGGAAAAGTACTCGAAGTTCGCGCCATGAACTACGGCGGTTCCGAAGCATCGCCGGCCGAGCATCCCGAGGGACAACCGGTACCCGAGGGACTCGACTGGAACATGTGGCTGAACCAGGCCGCCTTCCGACCCTATCACGGCGACTGGATGGGCTGGATGCGATGGCGTGACTTCGCCGGCGGGGAAATGACCAACTGGGGTGCGCACGGCGTCGACCAAATTCAATGGGCACTCGGCACAGATGGCACCGGTCCCACGGAACTATGGCCGTTGTCCGAAGGCCCCAACGGTCAGGTCGGCATGCGGTATGCCAGTGGAGTGGAAGTGAAATTCGTTCTGGAACCGGGCCATGGTCCCATGGGTGGAGCCGTGTTCACGTGCGAAAGAGGCAAGCTGGAAATCAATCGCAACAAGTTTGTTTCCAATCCGCCAGAGATCGCGGAGCAACTCCGCGCGAATCTCGACGTCGCCGAAGAAGAACGAAAGTGGAGCGACGAAGTCGCCCTATGGCAAGCGCGCTGGCACCTGCAAGACTGGCTCGACTGTATCCGCTCGCGAGAATTACCTGTGGCCGACGTAGAGATCGGGCATCGCTCGGTCAGCGTCTGTCATTTGGTCAACATTACGCGCGCCGCGGGTCGGCCGTTGCAATGGGATCCAGCCGAGGAGAAGTTTGTCAACGACGAGGAAGCCAACACCTATCTCGATCGCCCACGCCGCGAGGGGTTCGAACTGCCCAACTCATAACCCGAAGAACTGCTTGCGATTGGCCAGACGCCAGGATTTGAAGCACCAAATTAGAAAATGGCCCCAATACCGCCCCGAATTGAGGGCTGTTATGGCGGGGATTGGCCACAGACCGGGTCCCCGCGCATGTCCCTCATGTCGGCAGAGGGTATAATGTTGAAGTGTGAACATCGTCGGCTGAACTCCAGTACCGTTCGATGGAAGCGCCCTACCTGAAGCATCAGTTCGTGAACCACTCACGTGCTGCCCACCCAATTCCAGAATCAACACGGCTCGCAGGGTCCAAGCACACCCAGTCCTGTGTCCTTTCACCGCCCAACCCACCACAATGCTTCTTCGATTCGTTTCGCGAATATCGACATGGCGATTCACGGCAATCTTGCTGTTCGTTGCGGTATTGAGTTGCCCGCTTGATAGCCGGGCCGAAGAACCCGCCGGCGAAACTTCCTCCGAAGCAATCCTGAAGCAAGGTCAGGCAATCTACGCTGAACGTTGTGCAGCTTGTCACGGTGAGGATGGGGCCGGGGTGGCGGGCGCCTATGAAGAGCCACTCGAAGGCGACTTGGCAGTGGCCGAGTTGACCTCGCTCATCGCCGAAACCATGCCCCAGGATGAGGCCGAAACCTGCGTCGGTGAGGACGCAGCCGCCGTGGCCGCCTATGTGTTCGAGACGTTTTATAGTGAAGCTGCCCGCATAAGAAATCGCCCACCGCGGGTTGTACTGGCGAGGCTGACGGCGAATCAGTTGCGACAAAGTCTGGCCGATATTTATGCCAGTTACTCGGGGGCCAGTGCCGCGTTGGGATCGGAAGGGATTCAAGGCGAGTACTTCACCGGCGCTCGCCCGAATGGTGAGAACAAGAAGATCGATCGCGTCGACGCCGTGATCGATTTCGATTGGGGAACCGATGGCCCCGGGGAAGGGATCAGCGGCGATGACTTCTCGGTGCGGTGGCGTGGTGCTCTGCGTGTCGAGAACACCGGACGGTATGAATTCATCATCCGCAGCAGTTGCGCGTTTGTGTGTTACCTGGGGGCAGACGATCGAGAGTTCATCAACAACTACACACAGTCGGGTGAGAAAAAGGAGTTCCGCCGTTCGATCCAACTCTCAGCAGGCCAGGCATACCCGATCCGAATCGATCTGCTTCAACGCAAACGCAAGAAGGATCAACCCCCGGCATGGGTTTCGTTTTCCTGGATTCCGCCCGGCGGGGTCGAGCAACTTGTTCCAGCGAGAAACATGCTGACGAGCCGCCATGCCCCGGTATTTGCACTGCAAGCCACGTTGCCGCCGGACGATCGCAGCTATGGCTACGAACGCGGCATCGCCGTGGACCGCAGTTGGGATGAATCGACCACGGCCGCGGCACTCGAGTTCGCCCAAGCAGCCATCGACGAACTGTGGCCCCGTTATCAGCAAAGCCACAAGGACGACAACAACGAAAACCGCGCCCAAATGCGCGGGTTCCTCGCTGCCGCGGCTGAAGCTGCATTCCGTGGCCCGTTGGACGAAAACTTGCGACAGCTTTACATCGATTTGCAAGTCGATGCGACTGAAGACGACGGCGAGGCGATTAAGCGTTCGCTGCTCATCGCCCTGAAGTCACCGCGGTTTCTTTATCCCACGCTCGATCTCGATCGAACCCCATCTCAACAGGCTGCCAATCGCCTGGCGCTGACCCTGTACGATTCGCTGCCTAGCGAACGCTGGCTGCGGGACCTTGCTGCACAGAACCAACTCGACTCTCCGGAACAGATTCGCGCCGCCGCCAGCCGCATGGTGGGCGATTTGCGATCACGGGCCAAAACACACGAACTGATGCTGCAGTGGCTCAACCTGCAAGATGATGCAGAATTGGTAAAGAATGGGGAACTGTTTCCTGAGTTCGACGCAGGGTTAGTGGCCGACTTGCGAGCCTCGCTTGATGCCTTCTTGGAGCATGTCGTCTGGAGCGAAGCGAGTGACTTCCGGCAATTGTTTCTAGCCGATTGGGCATACACCAACGAACAACTCGCCAGCTATTACGGTCGTTCGTGGCAACCGGCTTCCGTCGACGGCACCGGGCTGCGGCCCAGCATTGCCGACCCGGAGTATCGCTTCGGGTTACTCACGCACCCCTACTTGATGGGTCACCTGGCCTATCAGGATTCAACCTCCCCCATTCATCGCGGCGTGTTTCTCATTCGCTACCTGCTCGGTAGAGTATTGCGACCGCCGAACGAGGCCTTCACACCGCTGAGCCCCGATCTTGAGCCCGATTTAACGACACGAGAACGGGTTGCGCTGCAGACCAGTGCGGAAAGCTGCCAGATTTGCCATGCTCGCATCAATGCCTTGGGCTTTGTCCTCGAGAATTTCGACGCGGTCGGACGATATCGCACGGCCGAACGCGATAAGCCAATCGATGCAACCGGTAGCTATGTCACCCGAGGTGCCGACACGGCAATCTTTTCGGGCCCTGGCGAGCTTGCCCAGTTTCTGGCCTCCAGCGAAGATGCCCAACGGGCCTTTGTCGAGCGGGCATTTCAGCACTTTGTGAAGCAGCCGGCAGCCGCTTATGGTCCTGAAACCATCGAGCTGCTGTTGGAATCGTTCAAGGCATCCGGCTATAACATTCGAGAACTGTTGATAGAGATTGCAGTCGTTGCGGCCCATCATCGGCCCGACAACAGCACAAGAGAAGGTTGATCATGCACCAAACGAATCGACGCGAATTCCTTCTTCGTTCTGGCATCAGCCTGGCCGCCGCCAACATGGCAATGGGTTTACCCAGCCTTGCACGGGCCGCCGGCTCCGATCCTGCTGCCAAGCAGCGTTTGGTGTTTATCTTCAGCCCCAACGGTGTGATCCCCAAACACTTCTGGCCCGATGAGGTGGGCGAGGACTTCAAGCTGAAGCGAATCCTCGAACCCTTGGCCGATCTCAAACAACAAGTGCTAACCCTGCACGGGCTGCACAATAAAATTCGCGGCGATGGCGACGGACACATGCGGGGCATGGGTTGCCTGCTGACCGGCATCGAGCTGTTCCCCGGCGATATTCAAGGCGGTTCGGATACACCCGCCGGTTGGTCGCAGGGTATCTCCGTCGATCAACACATCAAGAACCGTCTGCAAGCCGACCCCAACACCCGCACGCGTTTTGGATCGCTCGAATTCGGCGTGATGGTTCCCGATCGGGCCGACACGTGGACGCGGATGTCGTACGCAGGGCCTAATCAACCAGTGGCCCCCATCGATAACCCTTATCAAATGTTCGACAAGCTGTACGGCGCGACGCAGAATCGCGAACTGCTGGCCAGCGTGCTGGACGACCTGGGTGACGACTTCCGCAAGGTGAAACAGATGGTCGCCTCGGAAGACCGCCGCCTGCTGGACGAGCACCTCGACATGGTGCGCAAGGTGGAAAAGGAACTACGAACGGAGCTGGCGGCCCACTACAGCAACCCCGATGCGGGTCATGCCGTACCGGAACTGCCCCCGAACGTGGACGAGCAGAACGAAAATATTCCGTTGATCACCAAGATGCAGATGGACCTGATGGTCAACAGTTTTTCGGCCGACTTCGCCCGGGTGGCCACGTTCCAAATCACCAACAGCGTCGGGCAACCCCGCATGCGATGGTTGGGCATCGAAGAGGGACACCATCAACTCTCCCACGAGCCAGACAGCAACGAGGAAGCTTACGAGAAGCTGATCAAGATCAACACCTGGTACTGCGAACAGGTTGCCTACCTGGCCAAGCGGCTGGCCGCCACCCCCGAACCCGGCGGCGAAGGCTCGATGCTGGACAACACCACCATCGTCTGGACGAATGAACTGGGCAAAGGCAACTCGCACACCCGCAATAACATCCCCTTTGTCATGGTCGGCGGCGGTCTGCGTTACAAGACGGGTCGCGCGCTTGACTTCAAGAACGCCCACCACAACCGCCTGCTGCTAAGCCTCTGCGAAGCCATGGGCCACCCCACCGAAACGTTCGGCAAACCCGAGCTTTGCGTCGACGGCCCGTTGCCCGGTTTGAGCTGAGTCACGGGCTGCAAATCTTTCTGCGAAGCACACCGAGATTCTAATCGCCCTGCGTTTACGCTGCAGAGTTCGGCCACCGTCAGACAACGTGCCGTAACGCCAGTGAATAGATGGCCAGGCCATAGTCTCTGGAAATGTGGTTGCTAATCCAGGCGGCCCGCTTCGATCGGATCGATGCCTGCTGAGCCGTAAGATCGTTGAATAAATGGAAGGGCATTCGCGACCTTTCCAGCAGCTCTGCTGCGTCGCGACGCCACAGGTTGTTGTAAGTTCGTGTGGCTAGTCTCGCACTGTAGGGGTAGAACCATCTGCCCAGAGTCTTTTCCAACACCCATCGCCCGGCATACCTGGTCGCCACCACGGTAGCGATCACGATGCCGGTTACGATTAGAGCCATTCCACCTTCTCCTACGGCATTTGGAACGAAGAACATAAGAGTCAGCAGCGGAAAAAAGATGAGGATCCATACAACGGCGTAGATGACCCATTTTGCAAATACCCCCAGCAAATCAACGATCTCCCAATATCTTCCCTGATAAGACTTGTAAGATTTGCTCTCCAACTGAGCCAGAAACGTCTGTGCTCGGTTTGCCCATAATGCAACATCGGGCTGTACCTGCTCGACCACGCCGTAGCGGCTCGCCACATCGTGACTCACCAGTTCCCACACTGGGTAGAATGCTTGCACTGAAGGGTTCTCATCCTGGATGGGAAAAGCTTCTAGCACTGCCATGACGTCTCGGGCAAGTTGGAGTTGCTGCAAGACGATCGCGGGATCGCTGGTCGTTTGATTTTCCGTGAAATAGATCTCCAGCGTTCGGTCCAGTCTTGCGTGGAGAACTCCCCCGTCGACGAAATCTCTACGGAAACCCAAATAGTCGTGGGCCAGAGAGAGAAGCTCCAGATCGAAGTCGGCGTGGTAGGGGATTTCATTGAAGTTTGTTTCGACAAACAGCATCGCTTCGGAAATCCAATCCATGGAATCTTTCGAAGCGTTTTCGGTCTTCCAAAGCGCCGCTCGCAAGATTCGAATCACGAACGCGATTCTGCCGGTGATGTTGATCGCCCGAAGATGTCGTTCACACTCCCTTAGCGTGGTGACAAAGACGTCGAGAGAACGGTTTCGCAGCAGATGCTCCCACCCAGCTTCCGTAAGAGGATAGAAGGCGTCGCCACCGATTGCCTTTGCAGCGTCGATCAGCAGTTCCGGCAGCCCCGTTTCCGGCAAGGGACCTTGGAAGTATGCCTGCAGCAGTCGAAGCAACCCGGTATCGTGCGAGTATTCCTGGATGCCGGCCAACAACCAACGAGCAAACTGAACATGCTCCGACGGATCACAGATGTCGGACAAGACCGCCAGCGCGTAATACTCGTATGCTGTCTTCTTGGGTTTGGCCTGAAGGTCCGCGTAAAGCTCCAGGGGTGAACTCTCGCGAATTCGTTTGTGAAGCCGCGAGAATTCCGATTCGGAGTCGGTCGCGAACACGGGGACGTCATCATTCTCCCGTGTTGTCGCATCCGACCGATCAATGGGTGCGTTCAGGTCGCTGGTGAAGGTTCCGGAAAACTGCATCGTACCGTAGCGAAGCCATCGATCTAGCTCTTCGTAAGCTCGACGAATGAGCTGGAACTCCTGCGGATGGGCCTCGGGTTTGAATCGCCGAATCCAGCGGTTATAGCTCCGCTTCAACTCTTTGTGGTCGAACTCTTCTGGTAGTTCAAAGAACTGCTGCGGATCTCGACGCAGCAATTCCCAGTCTGGTGGTGTTGCCCCCGTGTCCATCAGTCGCTCGAACCTCCTATGGCGTTCACCAGAATTCGGAAGCCAATAAAGGCCACGATCCACCACCACCAGGTTGAGCGGCCCTCGGCCTTCGGAACCCCGTTCACTGTCCTGCGTGCTCGTTGAGTTGAGAGATCTTCCAGAAAGGTCTTCTCCAACGTATAGACCTCGGGCAGTTCTCTCCTCAGACGTTCCACGAACGGTTTGCCCTGCTTGCGATTCTTTCGATTACGAAAAGCCACCAGCAACTGCTCACGGAGAACCGCGGAATCTCTCGGCGAAGCGGCGAGCAAATCCTTGAGATGCCTCATAAAATCTTCGGCAAAACGATCGGGAACGTCGAGATTGAGAATCTTCTCACGATTGCGAAGAACAAGCCTGATGCGGTGAACTGGTTCCCTCAGTTCAGGGAACTCCTGCGTATTGAGTTCGTCCAACTGTGCCGTGAGCGACTCCAAAGGCTCCGTCCAGAGATTACCTCGGATCGCCTGTAGCTTTTCGAGTGCCGCAGCACGATGATTCTCTTCATCGAGCTCAGCGGTCGAGACGTTCCCCTCTTCGTGCAAACCAAATACCTGCGAACGGAGAGCGACAATCTGGTGACTCTCGTTCATCGGATCCATCTGCAAGGCCGAGGCGAGATAGGCTGCCGCGTCCGCACGAACTTCACCGTCATTCGATTCTTGTTCAGTCATCTTGATCTGGCTCGGGGAGTGAGAAGCCGTGCAGTGACAGCGTTTGTTCTAGTGTTAGCCTGGCGCTTTCGACAATCTCACGATCCGCCATGTTCATCGCCGCTTCGAACGAGTCGATTGCCTCTTCGAGCGACGCACGATGAAACGCGGCAATCTCTCCTACGACACGCTCGCTATAGCGGAGCAATCGTTGATTCGCCATATCTTCACGAGGATAGTATTTCAATCGCTGCAGTCGCTTGCTCGCTTCTCGAATCTCAGCTTGAGACAGGTTCGCCGCATGCTGGGTCAATACCGTGCGAAACTTCTTTTCACTTCCGACAACGTAGGCCTCCACTTCGAGGATTCCATTCAGGTCGTAGGTAAAGCGAATATAGATTTCTTGACCCGCAGGGCCCGGGGGGACGCCCTGTACGATTAGCTCTCCAAGCTTCAGATTCTGCTCGACCTTGCGATGCTCACCTTGATAAACGTCGATTCTCACTTCCGTTTGATTGGGAACAATTGTCGAGAACACCTGCTCTTTGGAAACCGGAATCGTCGTGTTGCGATGAATGATGGGCGTAAAATAACCACTCTTGATCTGGATACCCATTTGCTTCGCGGTGTCCACGCCCAAGGTAAATGGGCAGACATCGGTCATGACCATCTCGTCAACCGCCCGATCATCTGCGATGAGTGCGGCCTGCACCGCGGCGCCCATGGCGACCACATGATCGGGATCGTGCTGGCACAGGGGACTGCACTGCAAAAAGTCCGACACATATGTGCGCAGCACCGGCATCCGAGTAGCACCACCAACCAGAATCACGTCTTCGAGGCGTTCCGGTGAGCAGTCGCCATCGCGAAGTGCCTTCTGGATGGGTGCTTTCAATCGGTCGAGCAACGGTCGAACAACTTTCGCATAGTCCGCGGCCGTCAATTTGGCTTTCGGATCATCCTCGTCGATGCGTCCGTCCGCAGCGGGGATCGCGATGGCGACCTCGTCGGAGTCGCTTAGCTCCCTCTTGGCCATTTCGCATTGTTGACGAAGCCGCGCTACCATGAAGGGTTGCTGCAGTTCCGCCTTTTCAAGCTGCAAGTTCGATCTATTCAAAAGCGAGGCGACGATGCGATCCGTGAAATCCTCTCCGCCTAGAAAACTTTCGCCCGCGGTCGAAAGGATCTCCAGCGTCCCTTCAAACACTTCCATGAGCGTTACGTCAAACGTTCCGCCACCCAAATCCAACACCAGCAGCATCTTCTCCGCTTGCCTGTCGTGGAAACCATAGGTGAGCGCAGCGGCGGTTGGCTCGTTCACGATGCGACGGACATTCAATCCGGCAAGCTCTCCGGCCAGACGGGTCGCCTGGCGTTGATGATCGTTGAAGTAGGCGGGCACCGTAATGACCGCATCGGTGACCTCATCGCCAAGATAAGTTGCGGCGTCCTCGTGGAGTGATTTCAGAATAAGACTCGAGAGTTCCGGAGCGGTGAAGGTGTGCCCCGGAAGTTCCGTCTTCTGGTCGCTACCCATCAATCGTTTGAATCGCGAGATGCAACGTTCCGGTCGGGTCACCTGGAGTTCTTTGGCTGCCGCGCCGATGACCAAATGGCCATCTTCGAGCACTCCCACCACCGAAGGTGTGAGCAACTCTCCGAGAGAATTGGGGATGAGCTTCGGTCGGCCCCCTTCAAACACGGCACACAGCGAGTTCGTCGTGCCTAAATCAATTCCAATAATGGGTGCCGGCATGTCAGTGGTGCAGCGATCGATGATTGGCTATGAGAATATGTCTTTGAGATTGTAAACTCTATCCGATCGCGATTCACGACGCACTTTCTTATTTACACCTTCTCAACCGTATCCCCAACGCTGATCACGCCGGCCTGAACGATCTTGGCGTAGATGCCCCTGAGGTGTAGTTTCTTTCCTTCGGGGGAGTTTACGAATTTTACAGCGTCGGTGCCAAATCGGGTGGCGAACTTCTTGCAGCCGTTATGGGGTTCACTCGTGATCTCCAGCATGGCGGTTCCTACCTGCAAACGTTGACCCACGGGAAGGTTCTTTTTGCGGAGATCCATGTCGATAAACAAATTGTCACCGGCCAGTTCCCATCGCTCACGCTCAACCGCAATCAGATCAATCGCCCGGGCGTTCATGATTGCCACTTGCACGTCGGGGTCAGGGCTGCCGTCGGGAAGCGATTTCCAACAACCGTCGGCCCAATTGTCGCCATGCACCCCGAGTTTGGGACTCAACTGGCACGTCTCAAGCGACTGCCGCTCATCGGTCCGCGGTCGAATCGCAATCGCTTCCAGAACGCCAGGGTTTTGCGGTGACTTTAGAATTTCTGGTACGCCGGCATTGAGTTCACTGAATGAGAGGTGTTTCACCATGCATACGTTCCGTGGCAATCGCTATGATTCTCCAGTACGGTGACATCTTACCGGACAATGATTTCAACGCCGAGGTTCGTTCAAAAGGGAGCGAATGGCCATGGCTGATATCAAGTCGATCGGTCATAATTCCGGGCAACTGCCAGAAGACCGTATCGTGCTGCTTAACTCAGTCGATCGCTGCGGCGGCCACTTGCCGAACAAATGCGATCGAGGAGAAACCTTGTCATGGAATCGAAGAAACTGCGGATCGCAGGTTGGGTGATGAGCGGGTTGGTCACGTTGTTGTTGATCTCTAGCTCCGTAGCAAAGTTCAGCGACTGGGAGGGGAAAAAAGACGCCTTTGGGCAACTCGGTTACAGCATCGAAGTGATGAACAAAATTGGCGTGGTGGAACTTACGCTGGCAATCATGTTGGTACTTCCCAGGACGGGCTTTCTGGCGGCCATCCTACTAACCGGGTATCTGGGCGGTGCCACCGCAACCCATGTTCGCGTGGGCGAACCTTTCTTCGTTCCGATCCTGATTGGGGTCTTTATGTGGTTCGGCATCGCCTTCCGAAAGCCACAGATCTTCTCCCTGCTCATCGACAAGTAGAAGAATTTGATCGCCCAGGCGACCGCTTAGAAAATCTCGGCGGTAGGTTGCTAGAGCGAATTTCAAAACCTCGTTTCGGCTTCGGTTAACCAACGGTAGCCAGTAATTGACCGCCGCTGACTTGATCGCCGGGGGCAACCGCTACCTGGGTCACCGTGCCGGCCGCGGGAGCGTTGATTGGCGTTTCCATCTTCATCGCTTCGAGGATCAGGATCGTTTCGCCCGCCTCGACATGATCGCCGACGTCGCAATGAACGCGAAGCACTAGTCCGGGCATGGGGGCAGCGACTTCGGTTTCTTCCGCCCCGTCACCGCCTGCCGGCGACGAGGAGGACTTCTGACCGGAGGCCGCTTGTTGTGCCATGGCAACCTGATAGCTCTTGCCATTGACTGTAACGCGATCTCCATTGACGGCTAGCTGATAGGCCCGACCATCGACGGTAAGCTGGAATTCAGAGGAGCCGCCGGGGGCCGGCGCTGCGGCCGACTTTGCCTCTGGCTCGACTTTGCGAATGCCGAGTTGTGCTTCGCCTTTAAGGAAGGCGATCCCCTTCTCCTTACAGGTGGCCGCAATGAAAATATTCTCTTCGGTCTCCTCCAGACCTTCGGCTTGCAATTCCTTTCGGGCTGGCTCGATCCCTTTGTTGGGATCCTCGTCGTTCATCTCGAGCGGCGCCCGAGTCGTGGGCTCCAGGTTCAATTGCTCGGAGGCCAGCTTAACCACATCCGGATCGGGCGGCACGGGTGTATGACCGAAGTAACCCAATACCATCTTGCCGTAACTATCGGCAATTTTCTCCCAAGGTCCGAACATCACATTGTTGAAGGCCTGTTGGAAGTAGAACTGAGATACGGGGGTTACTGACGTGCCAAACCCTCCGCGTCGCACGACATCGCTCATGGCCTTGATCACATCGGGATACTTCTCCATGAGATTGTTATCCCGAAGCATCTGGGTGTTGGCGGTCAACGCTCCGCCGGGCATGGGGCTCCAAGGAATTAACGGTTCCACGGCCGTCGCTTCCGGCGGCAGGAAGTAATCGCGCATGCAATCCTTGAACACTTCTTCCGCCTGAATCACCTTGTCGACGTCGACGTCCAGTTCGTAGTCGGTACCACGGAGGGCGTGCCACATGACCAGCAAATCGGGCTGACACGTTCCGCCCGAACAGGGTGCCAGAGAGACATCGATCGCGTCGGCGCCAGCATCGAGAGCGGCCTTGTTGGCCGTGGTCCCGATGCCCGCGGTCTCGTGAGTGTGAAAGTGGATAAACGTTCTCTCGGGCAACATCTTGCGAGCCCGGCGAATCGTTTCATAAACCTTCGAAGGCACCGCCGTCCCCGAGGCATCTTTGAAACAGACCGCGTCGTAGGGAATCTCGGCATCGAGGATCTTCCGCAGAGTCTCCTCGTAAAACTCCGGCGTGTGAGCACCACTGCATCCGGGTGGAAGTTCCATCAAGGTCACACAGACCTGATGTTTCAGCCCTTCTTCGACGATGCATCGCCCGCTATAGATCAGGTTCTCGACGTCGTTCAGTGCGTCGAAGTTGCGGATCGTGGTGATACCGTGCTTCTTGAACATCTTGGCATGCAGGCGAACGATGTCACTCGATTGCGAATCGAGCCCCACCACGTTCACCCCGCGGGCCAGAGTCTGCAGGTTCGCATCCGGGCCTGCCGTCTCGCGGAAGGCGTCCATCATGTCAAACGCATCTTCGTTGCAATAGAAATAGAGCGACTGAAAACGAGCCCCACCCCCAGCCTCGAAGTAAGTAATGCCCGCATCACGGGCGGCCTCGAGCGCTGGCAGAAAGTCTTTTGTCGCGACTCTGGCTCCATACACCGACTGAAAGCCGTCACGAAAAGCCGTGCACATGAAGGATACTTTTTTCGGCACGAGTGCTCCCTTTCCTCATTTGCAGTCGAACTGCATTACGATGACGCTTAGTTGACCAGCACCGACCACAAGATTCCAGCCGCCACGGCCGAACCAATCACGCCGGCCACATTCGGGGCCATGGCGTGCATCAGCAGGTGATTGTGCGGATCTTCCTCTTGTCCCACCATCTGAACCACACGGGCCGAATCGGGCACGGCCGAAACGCCGGCGGCACCGACCAGCGGATTGATTTTTTCTTTCAAAAACAAGTTCATGAATTTGGCGAACAGCAGCCCACCGGCCGTAGCAATCGCAAACGACAAGGCACCCAGCCCGAAAATCTTGAGTGACTGCGGTCGCAAGAAGGTTTGTGCCTGCGTGCTCGCCCCGACTGAGAAACCGAGCAGAATCGTAACGATGTCAATCATGGCGGTTCGGGCCGTGTTGGCCAGCCGATCGGTCACCAGGCTTTCTTTCAACAGGTTGCCGAAGAACAACATGCCGATCAGCACGATGGCGCCCGGGGCGATCATCGTACAGATCAAAAATGCCGCGATTGGGAAGATCATCTTCTCCCGTTGAGAGACTTGCCGCGGGGGCTTCATCTTGATGAGCCGCTCTTCGCGGGTGGTAAGCAGTTTCATAATCGGCGGCTGAATCACAGGCACCAGCGCCATGTAGGAGTAGGCTGCGATCGCGATGGCCCCCAACAAATGCGGAGCAAGTTTGGCCGAGAGGAAAATGGCCGTGGGACCGTCCGCACCTCCAATGATGCCAATCGCGCCGGACTCTGCTGGGGTAAACCCCAGGTAGAGCGAACCGAGGAATGTCAGAAAGACACCCACCTGCGCTGCCGCACCCAACAACACCAGCTTGGGATTGGAGAGCATTGTTGAGAAGTCGGTCATCGCCCCGATGCCGAGAAAAATGAGCGGGGGAAACACACCCTGACTGACCCCGAAATAGATGTAGTACAGCACGCTGCCTTCGTCGTAGACACTTAGCGTCATCCCTTCGACCGGAGGGATATTCCCCACGATGACCCCAAAACCAATCGGCACCAGCAGCAGCGGTTCGTAGTGCTTTCGAATCGCCAGCCCGACGAACAGCATTCCGATCAATAGCATGACGAAATTGCCAAGCGTCATGTTGGCAAAGGCCGTTGTCTCGAAAAAGCTGGAGAGTATATCCATCGACGATTCGCTATTAGGACCGCACGGTGAGGGGAAATGGAGAAAAGAAGTGAGGACTTTACGAAGAACCGGGGTTGCCGCTCGAGTCACCGGTTCGCTGCTGCATGGCCCAGGCAATGGCGGCAATCACGGCGTCGTCGCTGGGACGAGCACTGGGGGTGGCCTGATGAATCGAGGTCTCGGGCGGCAGGTAGGCGGCAAGTGCCTGGAGGATGCGGGGAAGCACCGTAATGAAGAGGCTAATCAGGATCAAGGCGACGAAGACGATCGTCATCCCAACCCCGGCAATTACATAGCCGTCGGCGTCCGTAATGTTCTGAAAACCCATATGCAGTTCCTTGGATACCGGGGCAGTCCCCGATAATCGATGTCCCCTCTGCCTGCGGCTATCTCAAGCATCTCAGGCAGGTCCCCGTGGCCTTGCCTAAACTCTGGTAAGCTAAAAGCATACAGCATCCAAATTGGCTGCCAAGGCAGGGTGGAATGGGAGATTGCCGTATTTGGCAGGCAACAAAACCTAGAGCCCTACCAGGCCGAACTGCGACCCAGATTGGTTTGCCATTGGTAAGCCCCTAAAGCCGAGCGAATCGCTACAGTTCGCCAAGTGCCGCATCAAACCGAAAGGATCATTCCGAGCGCGAACGCAATCCGGGTGCTGATCTCCCCACCGAGGATCGTCGGCTACGGCCGCCAACCCCGGGTCAACCTCGCTCAGGATTGCCAGACATACTTGGGTGACTAAACTGGCCGCATGCCGAAGACAGAAATTGAGCTATGGGATTGGGTCGTTGAGTACAACCGTCACACGACTTATGGGCGTGGGTTGACCTCGAATTACGGGTACCACGCCATCCTGGATATCGACCTGGTTAAGGTTTGCAAATCGCTCCATTCTCATTTCGAGCCCCCGATTCGCATTCTCGATATTGGCTGCGGCAATGGGCGGGCATTGGCCCAACTCTCTCAACAACTGGCCAATCGATCACTTGACCCCGCCGACTTTGAATTCTGGGGCATGGGAATCAACCGCTACGACGATATGTGCATCGCGGACGATCGCTTCATCCTGGGCGGTTTGAATTCCCACGATTTTCAAGGAGCGCAGTTCCACCTGGTGTTCTCCGTGTTTGCGTTCCAATATTTGTGGCACAAGCTGGAGGCGTTGGAACGTATCCACAACGAGCTTCTGTACGATGGTGGCAAAGCATTCCTGCATTTCCCCGGCTACCTGGTTCGGTTGGGCGAATCCCCCGAGGCACTGTCTCAAAACGAAGTCGACGGCAATCAGCGATTCGCCGAGTTCGTTGGCGAGTTGGAGGCCAATGATCAAATCTGCCCGATGAATTACCGCACGGTGCCGTACTTTAGCGACGACGACGATTGCGCGATCCTGGCCGAATTTGGCCACGTTCGATTTAAGAAGACCCGTCGGCAGCCGATCTCGTTCGGCCATCTATTGCAGGCCTTCTCCTTATTCAAGCGGGGCTTTGAATTCGGACACATGGACAATTCGAAGCGCGCCTATGTCGCTTCGCATTACGGTTCCATTGGAAAACAACCGTGGGAGCTTCCACGAAAGTCGATCGACATCTCGCTCCGCAAGCGGGCGAACCGCTCGCAGCCGTGTAAAGCACTTCCCGCGGCCCCTCCCCAGCAAACGCACAAGGAATGGCGTCGTCCCTACGGGATTACTTCACTGTCGATTCCCACCGGCGACCAGATCGTCGAGTTGGACGTAGCCCTACACGAACAGCCGTCGGACACCGTGATCTTGGTTTGCCCGGGTGCCTGCGAAGCGCTTGAAGGTCGCGTGGTCCCCTATGCCGCGGTGGCAGAGACAATCGTCGAGGCCGAGCTTGGTGCCGTGGTTCGCTATAACGATCCCTACGACATGCAAAAAGATTACGCCGACTTCCTGCTGGAAAAGACACGCCGAATCATCGAACTTACGCTCTCATCGGCATCGCAATTCTGTTCGACCGATCGTCCCAAATTGAAGATCATGGCTTATTCCTCCAGTGCCGGGGCTGCTGCTGCGTTGGCTTCGGACTACCCCAACATCGATACACTGCTTCTTATTGCGCCCTCTTGCGATGTCCCAAGAGACCGCATCGTGGACTCGTATCGCAAGTTCGAGGGCGATGTCAGGGTGATGGTTGGCGACTCCGATCTAACCGTGTTACCTCAGCAAGCGTTTTGGTTCTACGAGCAGGCTGAGAGTGCCGCATCGCGGGAGTACGTCGAAGTGCCCAACTGCGGTCACAAATTCAGTGGCCTGGTCAACAAGGCGGTCTTCCTCAACGCAGCCCTGTGGGCCTTCGGCGATATTCGCCCCAAAGAAATTCCGGCCGCCTGCGCAGAACCCAGCAGTGCTTGGGCATAACCGCCGACAGAATCACCCTCAATAAAGAAAACGCTGCCCTGGCGTTCGTTTTGCCAGGACAGCGTTTGATTTTGCGATGCACGCTGGCGATCAGTTCGCCGCCGGAACTGCCGACTTATCGCTTGCGGGCTTATCGCTCGACAAATCTCCGATCACCCGAACCTGGGTCGACAGGAAGTACGGCATCTTCGGTCCTTGGTACACCGCTTCGCCAAACATGGCGGCGTAGCCTTCCTCGGGTTGAAGCAGGGCATACGTGCAAGTGCCATCTTCCTGCTTGGAAAAACGTTTGGCAGTTGCCACCACAGAAAACTGGCACGGGTGGCATACATGATCGCATTGCTGATTCGGCAACGATCGATGCGAGGCCGGCCGCACTTAGCAAGTCTTGAATAGCGGCCTGACCAAAATCCATTGTCCGTCAGTAAGATCGCTGTGATAATTCCTGCTCATCGTAACGCCTATGGCTCCCTTCACTTGAGAACCAAGCCCGCAGCTGTAAAGACTATTTATCATTTCAAACAATTTGAAGACTAGTCCTCAGGGGACAACACATTCAGATCATGAATACGGTGACGGCCAAGATTGATGCCCGTGGGCTATTGTTCTGGGAACAGCGGTATCAGGAAAAGCGACCGCTTTATGCCTACGCACAAACGCTGGGCAATCCCGACCGCACAATCGAAGAAGGCTCTCCGGCGCCCTACGGGCACCGCAACAATCAAGTCCATGTGTTTGACCGATTTGGATTCTACTTAACAGAACACCATTCGTCGCGAATGATCGAATCGATCAATTTCGTTCTTGACGTAAGAGACAGCCCGTTTCCGATCGAACAAGAGTTTTCAGGCGTGATCGATCTATTTGGTAATGAGATACGTGCCGGATCACAGGAAAGCGAGCTTGCAGGGGCAGGGCTCAAGTGGCATTTGCCGGGTGAGTACGGTTTCGGGAATGATCGCTGTTGGATCGGTGTGAGCACAATGGGTCGCAAAGGTCGTGATGGAAAGCGCAGAAAACCAAGGTTCGTCGTTCGAGTTAGCGTGTGTTTTTAAGGCCGTGCATTGAACGACATTGATGAACCGCTGGACGCAGGGTCATGATATCTGAGCGGGCGGGAACAAGGGGCAACCGGTGATGCACGCGCTGCTGTTTCATCATACGCATTCTAAGGATTGGGTGGACTCTCAAAAAAGAAAACGCTGCCCTGGCGTTCGTCTTGCCAGGACAGCGTTGGATTCCTCAAGTCGCGATCGTGTTCAGTTCGCCGCCGGGACTGCCGGCTTGTCGCTAGCTGGTTTATCGCTGGACAAATCTCCGATCACCCGAACCTGGGTCGACAGGAAGTACGGCATCTTCGGTCCTTGGTACACCGCTTCGCCAAACATGGCGGCGTAGCCTTCCTCGGGACGAGGCAACGCATAGGTGTACGTGCCATCTTCCTGCTTGGTCGCGGGCGTCGAACTCCATTTCACTTCTCGAAAATCCCGGGTCGGGCTGGTGGCGATCCAGGCGACCACTTTTTTGGCTTCGAGATCCGGATCGACATTCAGCGTCAAACCCTCGTTCGACTCATCGAGCTTCCAAGTCAGGTTCGGCCAAGAAATGGTACCCGCGGCTCGTTGATTGAGCGCGCTGATGGAACCCAGCAGTCGACGGAAATCATTCACACCGTGGCCATTGTTCGGCACATAGAGAATATTCTTTTCACCAACTAGATCGTCCCAATAGATATTCAAGGCGTCGAGAACCCAGTACCGATCGTTGGTGCCGATGATGATCAACTTCGGTTCATCGACCAGGTCACGATAGTTGTAAGGGTCAACAATCTGGTTGACCTTCTTCCCCGCTTCCGTCTTGGCATTGGCTTGGATATCTCGATCCGTATAGTCCTGAATCTGTTCGGAATACTCTCCCCAGGTTTCCAGTTGATGGACCATCTGGGCATCCATGTTCAGTACGTCGATCACAATCGGCGCGATGGCATTCACCCGCGAGTCGACGGCCCCGGTCAGCCAGGTCGTCCATCCTCGCTTCGAAGCGCCGGTGACCGTGAAGTTCTCGATATCCATATCCCACTGCTGGCTGGCGAACTCCTGCACGGCATCCATCGCACGAACGGCACTCTTCGCCATAGGCAGCAGCAACGGCCATTCATAATCGCCGGTCTTCATCGCCTGCTCGAATGTGTACGCAATAATCTGATCTTCCACCTTGCCATCGAAGATCGGTTGCATCGGCACATGAGTCAGGAGGGCAACCACCGAACCAGATGCCTTGGCCGCCTGGGCCAATACGGTTGCCTCGCCGGGCAACTGGGGTTTGCCCTCGACGGGCTGTTCCAGTTCCGGCTTCCACCCACCGCCCGAGATGAGCATGATCGCTTGATGTGGCGAGGTGATCTCTTTGGGCTTCATGATGAACAGTTGGTGCTTCCAGACAATGTCTCGCCAGGTTTGGCTGTAGAGGGTCAGTTCGACAAACTCGACCCCGGCTACCTCGCCCGCCTGGCGCTCTTTCCATTGATAGGTGTCATCTTCTCTAGCAACATAGGCATGCAGCGGTCCGTCTTTCGAGGGCTTCTCGCACCGAGCCACCGACGGCACAAGCACCGCAATTGCCACAATCGTTAAAGTCAAATTCCCAGCCAAGTACTTCACTTCTGTTCTCCCAATTGAAAAAACGGCCATTCCCGAAAAATCCGGGGGACAGGCTTTGGCAAGGCGCGCAAACTCGCACCGTTGCATGGATCTGATACGAACGATTCCCAGCTATGTTTTACTGGGCATTCTGAGCACCATCTAGCATGGCGCAACCGCGGTCGGACCGCAATCACTGGACGAATATCGGCCCCAATTTTCGTGCTAAACTCTCCAGGGATACCCAGCGCTCACAGTCGCTTGACCCTTTTAGGCAAATATTTTCGGCGGACGAACTTGGCTGATTGCATCCGCGTTCTCTGATCGTCAAGATGTGTGGACGATTGGCTCGACGGCTGACCAGCCGGGTAACAAACCAAACTCTCGGTGGACTCTGGAAAAGGTGGGAAGAACGATGAAATCACTCTATTCGATGGTCGTAGTAGGCATTGCATTGGTGACCTTCGGCTGCACGCAAGCAACCGAAGACGTGAAGTCGGCGACAGAAGAAGCAGGCAATGCCGCAGCCGACGCGATGGACAAGGCGGGCGATGCAGCCGGCGAGGCCATGGATGCGGCTGGCGATGCAGCCGGCGAAACCATGGATGCGGCGGGCGACGCGGTGGATGCAACCGGAGATGCAGCCGGAGACGCCGTTGATGCAGCGGGTGATGCTGCCAGCGACGCCGTCGATGCCGCTAAGGACGCTGCCGAAGGATTGATGTCGGCCGTGAAAGACGCCGCCGATAAGGCCTCCGCGGAACTGGATAAGTTTGATGGTGGATCCGACGTATTGAAGAATGTCACCGGCTTCTTCAGTTCGGCCGGTTCGGCGATGAGCGGCATCACCGATGGCGATACCGCCAATGCAGCCAAGTCGAAGTTCGACGAAGTGGGTGCCATGCTCGATAAGATCGGCGACTCGGTTGCCGACCTTCCCGAGGAAGCCAAGTCGGCCCTTGCCACCGTCGTCGACAAGGGCACTGAAGGCCTCAAAGCGCTGGGCGACAAGGCCCTCGCCATCCCAGGTGTCTCCGACGTTATCAAGCCCAAGGTTGATGAACTGATGAACAAGCTGTCGGACCTCCGCAGCAAGCTGTAAGTTCGATTCGCAAATGGAAATCAATCGAGACTGACCCCAGGGTGGTGCGGCAGCGAGAATGCCCACCACCCAGGGCAGTCCGGTTTCGATTTCTGAGGCCAGCGACAGGGTGATCGTCGGTACAGATGAGCCTCGAACTTGCCGAAAGCGCTACACCTGCCATGTCCAGGCACGCGGGTCACATCATGCCGCACGCCAATCAAACTCATTCGTGAGACGGGCCTGCACGGTTTCGCAGGCAATCATTTGCAATGAGCCAAACCGTTACAGACACAGCATGTAGGCCACTAAATCCTCTTTCTCTTGTTTCGTTAGGTTGAGTTCCAAGACAAGGTTGAAGAACTCGACCGAGTCGTGAAGCGTCGGGCAGCGACCGTCGTGCAAGTAGGGGGGCGAGTCTTTGATGCCCCGCAACGGGAAGGTCTTGATCGGACCTTCCGGTCTCCCCAAATAAAATCGTTCGACCAACAGGTCGTACATACTGTCGTCGACAAAGGCGGCCCCGTAGTGGCACTTCGCACATTGGGCCTTCCCGTGAAACAGCGCTTCGCCACGCAGTTCCGATTCCGTGCACTTCGAGGGAATTAGCCGCATCAGCGGATCGAGCTTCGGCGCCGGCGGGTTGTCGATGATGGCGTTGAAATCGGCCATGCGATTGGTCACTTCACGTTTCACCGCTCGCGGGCCAATCGCTTGCTGCATGCCGGGATCGCCATCGAAATACTCTTCAATCTCCGAGAAATGATCCATGCTTCGCACCGATCGCTTCGAAGAAAGCTGCATCAGGTTGTAATTGCCCCGCATCGTTGGAGTATCGACCCGTAGCCGCGCCATGTTGGGTCGCGAGTCGGGCGCCAGCTCGAATGCTCCGTTGGTATGACCGTTTACGTGACAGTCCAAGCAGGCAACCCCTTTCGAGGCTTCTTCCGTGACGCGATGATCGGTGTGGTTGAACCACGTGGTGGGTGAAGGCCGTAGCAGTTCTTTCAAACCCTCCATCTGTTCGGGGGTCAGCAGCCCATCGAAGATCGAATAGAAGTTTTCCAGCGTGACTTCCTGACCGTTGGTGACATCGCCCAACTCTTTGTGGGTCGTTAGAAACAGGGGAGGGGGGAATTCCGGCAGGTAAGCCGTCGGAAAATCCATGTCCACGTCAATCCGCTTATGCTCGGGGTGAACGCTTACCCACTGATCGGGAAACACCATGTGGGCCGAAGATTGCAACGGGTGCGCAAGCGGTTTGTATGGGAAAATGTCCCGCTCTTCGATTTCCTCCGGGCTGAGTTTCGCCAGCTCTTCGAAGGAATCGATCCCTTTGGGCAAGCGGGCCACGGGGCCCTTCATGATGGGCTTTCCTCCCGACATGGTTTGCCCTTCGATTGCCTCGCCCGAAAAGTTATAGCGGCCATTCATGTAGGTCCGTACATCCTTCATCAGCTGGGGCTTCTGTTTGCGGTGAAACGCTAACCACTGTTCGAACCGCATGGGCAGCACCGGCGAGCTAAACGAAGTAACGCCTCGCCCGTAGTATCGCCAGAGATCGAACGGAGTTCGCATGCCCTTTTGCAAGCTGGGATAAATCATCAACTCGCCGGTGGAAGGCTGCGAGCTATATGGATCCGGATAAGCGTCGTATCCTTCCGCGTCCTGATTCACGTCCGCAGGAAGTGCCGGCACGCGACTCAGTTCGGTACCACGATACTTCGCATAGGTCATGCTGATGCCTGTTCCCAGGCCCAAGGCGATGACCACCGCGATGAAGTGGGTACGATAACCCTTGATGTTCTGCCAAGTCATCGTGTTCGTTATCCTTCGAGCGCTAGGGGATCGACGCGCAGGCCTCGACTGCTCCTGCGAAGCTGGCGGTCTTGGTGCCACTTCGCCCAACTAGCCTTCATCGAGGGCAACAGAATCGTCCATCCAGCGGCGACGAAAACCAGATTCTTCAGGATGTATTGCCCCTCCATCGTCGGCGCGAAGGGAGCAAACTTGAAGCAAAGTTCGGGGTACAAAAATAGAGGTGTGAAGGTGCTGATCTGGTGGAACATAAACACGAGGAACAGCCACTTTGGAAACAGGTTGAACAAGAAGCAAATGCCGATCGTGCATTCCATGATGGCCAGCAGGAACAACGCCATCTGTGCATCGAAGATGCCAAATGAGAGCCGCATCACCGTTTGACTGGCGATCACCTCGGCCGGGCTGAGGTCAGGAAAGAACTTCACGAAGCCGAAAAAGAAGTAAACCGTGCCGACAGACAAACGCAGGAAAGTCGTCGAAGGTGCGGACTGTGATATACCGGTCACCTGACCAAGTGTCGGGGACGCTCTCAGAACCTGCTTCGAGCCCTTGGGATTGGACAGCACTTCGCCAAGTACAGGCTCTTCGGCCGTCCCAATTTGATTCATCGAGGCTTCCTTATTGCTCATCATCAACTTTGCAGTATCAACCGCCTCATTACAACCATTCGTGACAACGGACAAAGCACACCGCCCGGTGGACGAAGACAGTTTTGTTCAACGAGGCAACTGCCCCTTTGCCTCGTTGGATTTTCCTCTGCCTACTAAATCTCTGTCACGGCAGCCACGATTGCTCCCGCTCGAAAGCGGGGAGCAATGAAGAGTTCATTTAGTCTAGCTCTGCTGTCCTAGAATGCTGTCGCTAGAGGGCCAAATCGTGTGTAGCGAAAATCCTACAAGCCGAGGGCCGAGGAGACGGGCTCGAAACCGGTCGTGATACTACACCCCGCCCCGACAAGGTTTTGCTAATCCAGAATAGAGACTTCCAGGATTTTCCAGGCAACGAGCCATCGCGAAATGACACGATGCTGAAAGCCTCGCAGCCGGGGCTTTGATGGACGGTGCCTCGGAACAGCAGTCCGATCCATGGTATTCTGTATGGGTGTCGCTCACGGTTGGGGCGAGGCTTCCAACCGCGGCGGCAAGTCGTCACTCACACCGGGAGGTCGGGCGGTTGGCTCTCAGTCGCCGTCATCGCTGGCATCGTCACGTAGCCAAGGTCGCGCTGTTGTCCTTGAGCAGCGTGATGGCTGCGCCGTCCGAGTCTACGGCGGCAGACGAATCGATTGCATTCGGCCGCGATGTGCAACCGATTCTGGCTCGCCGCTGCTTCGCCTGTCACGGCCCCGATGAAGAGAACCGGGAAGCAGATCTGCGGATCGATTCGTTGGAGTCGATCATCGACAACGGGCTCATCGTGCCCGGCGAGCCGGACGAAAGCGAACTGCTTCGACGTGTTCTATCAAATGACCCTGACGAGCGGATGCCGCCGCCGGAGGCCGACGAGGCGCTCAGCGACCAGGAACAAAAGATCCTGCGCGATTGGATCGCCGGGGGCGCCGAATACAGTCCGCATTGGGCGTTCGTCGCACCGGTGAAACCTCAAATGCCAGGTACCAGCGGCGACGATTGGCCTCGCAATGAAATCGATCACTTCGTCCTGGCGCGGCTCCGCGCGAATGGTCTCCGTCCTTCCCCCGAGGCGGATCGTTACGCGCTCGTACGGAGAGTTTATCTGGATCTCGTCGGGCTGCCGCCGACACCGCAGGAGGCCGACGCATTTGTCAACGATTCAAGCCCTGACGCGTACGAGCAAATGGTGGATCGGCTGCTCAACTCGGAACACTACGGTGAACGTTGGGCGCGGTCGTGGCTGGATCTGGCCCGTTACTCCGATACCAACGGCTACGAGAAAGACCGTCCCCGAACCATCTGGAAGTACCGCGATTGGGTCGTCGACGCGCTGAACGATGACATGCCTTTCGATCGGTTCACCATCGAACAGTTGGCCGGCGATATGCTGCCCGATGCAACGGAGCGCTCCCGAATCGCCACCGGCTTCCACCGCAACACCATGCTCAACGAAGAGGGCGGCATCGACCCTCTGGAGTTTCGCTTCTACGCCATGGTCGATCGTGTGGCGACAACCGGGGCCGTGTGGCTGGGGCTTACCGTTGGCTGTGCCCAGTGCCATTCGCACAAGTACGATCCCATATCGCATTCCGACTTTTACCGCATGCTGGCGCTGCTGAATAACGCCGACGAGCCCGACCTCGTGGTCAGCGAGCCCGACACGGTGGCCCGACGTCAAGCGATCGAAGAGGAGATCGCGGTCCTCGAGTCCAAGCTGCCCGAGTATTTCCCACCCGCCGAAGGCGATGGCCCGATCGACGAGCGCCGGGCGGCCAATCTTCAACAACACTTCAACCATTGGCTGGAAGAAGCGCGACGTGTGGCCGTTCCATGGACGGCGTTACGCCCTCATGCGATGGAGTCGAACCTGCCAAAGCTGGAAGTTCTTGCGGATGACTCGGTCTTCTCTTCGGGCGACATCACCAAGCGCGACGTGTTTCGGCTCGGCTTTCGCCTGGGAAGCGATCAACAACCTGTCACGGCCATTCGCCTCGAAGCCCTTCCCGACGAGCGATTGCCCGACAGTGGACCGGGACGTGCGTTTTACGAAGGACGCAAAGGCGACTTCTTCCTCAGCGAATTCAACGCAACGTTCAACGGTAACCCCGTGCGGTTCTCAGGTGCGTCGCACAGCTATGGCAAAATCAGTATCGGAAGCGGGAACGCCGAAGCGGCCAACGTGTACGACGGCGACGGGTCCACCGGCTGGTCCACTGCCCAGCGCGAGGGCGAACCCCATCAACTGGTGTTGAACTTGGCCGAGCCACTGGCCGGCGAAGGGGAACTCAAGATCGAGCTTCTCTTCGAACGCCACTTCGCCGCCAGCCTCGGACGTTTTCGCATCTCGGTCACCGCCGACGAAGGGGAGTGTCAGGCAACCAGCCTATCCACTCACCTGGAAGCGCTGCTCGTACGATCGCCCGAAACGTGGTCGGACGCCGATCGGGCCACGCTTATGCGGCACTATCTGCGGATTGCACCCGAGCTTCAGTCCGCACGCGAAGAAATCGACGCATTGCGAGAAGAACTGCCGACGCTGCCCAAGACGATGGTCATGCAAGAGCGACCTGCGGACAACCCACGGCACACGTTCCGTCATCATCGGGGCGAGTATCTCTCTCCCCGCGAGGAAGTGACGCCGGGTGTGCCGAGCGTGTTTGCTGAAGCCTCGCAGCCAGCGAATCGCCTTGAATTCGCCCAGTGGTTGGTGAGCGACAAGAATCCGCTCGTCGCCCGAGTGACGGTCAATCGAAGCTGGCGGGCGCTGTTTGGTGCGGGGCTGGTTCGAACCAACGCAGATTTCGGTACCCAGTCGGAGCCGCCGACACACCCGGAGCTGCTGGATTGGTTGGCCTGCGAACTCGTCGATCGAGGCTGGTCGCTCAAGCAGCTACACCGCCTGATTGTCACCAGCGCGACGTACCGGCAGCGTTCTCACGCGTCGCCTGATGCCATTGCCCGCGACCCTCACAATCGACTGCTGAGCCGCGGACCGCGGTACCGCGTCGACGCCGAGGTGGTGCGGGACATCATGCTGCGAGCAAGCGGCCTACTATCGACCAAGCTCGGCGGCCCGGGCGTTTACCCACCGCAACCTTCGAGTGTGACTGAGCTTGCCTACGGGAACACGAAATGGACCCCTTCGAAGGGAGAGGACCGCTATCGGCGATCGCTTTACACCTTCAGCAAGCGCACAACGCCATTCGCCGGCTACGCTGTGTTCGATGCTCCCTCGGGCGAAATATGTCAGGCCCGCCGCGATCGCAGCAACAGCCCGCTGCAGGCCCTGACCCTGCTGAACGACGGGATGTTTGTCGAGATGGCCCAGGCCCTCGCTCGCGAAGTGTGCGACATCGACGGACTTACCGAAGCGGATCGGGCTACGCAAATCTTCCGTCGCCTGCTAACACGGCCGCCTACGGAATCGGAATTATCAAGCTTGCTCCAGTTCCGAAGTGCTCAGTTCACGCGACTCGAGGCGGGAGAACTCGACGCGGAGGCCATCGCCGACGCCAGACCTGCCGATGCCGAACTGGCTTCTTGGGTGATGGTGGCCCGCGCGGTCATGAACCTGGACGAAACAATCACGAAGTACTAATTGACGATGACCGAGCCCACCCAGCACGACGTTCGTATTCGCTCGACGCGACGGCACTTCTTCCGCGATTGTGGTGTCGGTATTGGGAAGATCGCCTTGGCGACTCTGCTGTCCGAGCCGTTGTCACGCAGCAACCTATTGCGTGCCGAGGAGGTCGCACGTCCCACCGAGCCCAAACCCGCGCACTTCGCGCCACGCGCCAAACGGGTCATCTTCCTCTTTATGGCCGGTGCCCCCAGTCAGCTCGACTTGTTCGATTACAAACCGAAACTCGCCGAGTTGGAGGGCAAGCCAATCCCGCCGTCCGTGATCCAGGGGCAGCGATACGCATTCATTCAACCAGATGCCGCCGTGCTCGGGCCACGGTTCACATTTGCAAAGCACGGCGAAAGTGGGACGGAGCTGTCCAACGCACTACCGCACCTGGCCAGCGTCGTCGACGAGATCGCGGTGCTCCGCTCGGTTCACACCGACTTCTTCAATCACGCACCCGCACAACTCTTCGTGAACACAGGGAATAGCATACCCGGGCGACCAAGCATGGGGTCATGGCTCAGTTACGGGATCGGCAGCGAAGCCGACGACTTGCCTTCGTTCGTCGTGCTCAAAAGCGGGGGCAGTCTCAGCGGCGGCGCCGCCATGTGGAGCGCCGGTTTTCTGCCGTCAACCCATCAAGGTGTACCGTTCCGCAGCCAGGGCGATCCTATCCTGCACGTCTCGACGCCGCCTGGGTACGACAATCGATCCCAACGGGAATCGATCGACCTCATCCGCCAGTTGAACGAACAACAACTCACAGTCGCCGGCGACCCGGAGATCGAAACGCGCATCAACGCCTACGAGATGGCGTACCGCATGCAGATGCGTGCCCCTGAACTCATGGATTTTAGCCAGGAGAGCGCCGCCACCCTGCAAGCCTACGGGGCGCAACCGAGCGATCCCAATGTGGCGTTCGCGAACAACTGCCTGCTGGCACGAAGACTCGCCGAGCGCGGGGTTCGCTTCATTCAGGTCTATCACGCAGGCTGGGACCACCACAGCAACGTCGAAGGTGGCATCAAGCAACAAGCGGCGCAGACCGACCAGGCCGCTGCCGCGCTCATCTCCGATTTGGAGCAGCGCGGTATGCTGGACGACACCTTGGTTGTCTGGGGCGGTGAGTTCGGCCGCACGCCGATGGTCGAAGCCAGCGCTGCGTTGGGGCGAAGCATGGGCCGTGACCACCACCCGCAGGCATTCACCATGTGGTTCGCCGGCGGCGGAATTCGGCCCGGCATCACTCTGGGATCCACCGACGATCTGGGGTTCCACGTCGTCGATCGTCCTGCGCATGTGCATGACGTTCAGGCCACCATCCTGAAATGCCTGGGCATCGATCACCAGCGATTGAGCTTCAAACTCCAGGGACTCAATTTCCGACTCACCGGCGTCGAAGAGCATCACGCCATCGACGAACTTCTCGTCTAATGCCCACAGGCGGCAGCAGCATTCGGCCGCGAGATCTAATCGAGCCCTGGTTTCTGCGGGACGAGCCAACCCCCGCATTCTTTATTGGCTGCTGCAGATCGCTTGGCATCATCGATTCCTGAAGAATTCATCTTTTTGATCGATTTGATCGACAGTGCCAATGCGATGGAATGTGCCTGATGCTGCACGTTCAGAATGCCGATATTAATTTGTTGATACTACTTTCGAAGGCAAATATCGAATGGAAGATCTATGAGAGATCCGAAGATCAACGCAATCGACCTTTTCTGCGGTGCAGGCGGAAGTAGCTGGGGTGCAAAGCTAGCAGGTGCTAACATAGTAGCGGGATTCGACGCCAGTGAAACTGCAGGTGATACTTATACGCGGAACTTTCCTGACGCTTGGTTCTACGAAGGGTATCTGGAGGAGTGCAAACCCAAGCAGATATCAAAGGATCTCGGAAGGATCGATCTTTTGCTCGCCTCGCCTGAATGCACCAATCACAGCGTAGCCAAGGGAAAAGGGCCTCGCTGCGAGAAGAGTAAAGACACAGCTTTTCAAGTAATTCGTTTCGCCAAAGCTTTCCACCCTCGGTGGATTGTCATTGAGAACGTGGTCAACATGAAGAATTGGACTCGCTACGGTGAGTTCGTTGCCGCGATTGAAGAGCTTGACTATGCAGTCTCCCCTCAAGTTCTGAACGCAACGGACTTCGGCGTCCCGCAGTCGCGACGTCGAATGTTCTTGCTTTGCGACCGTGCAGCAACCCCTGCGGAAGTGAAGCCGACATGCGTGAGGTCGACACCTGCTTCCAGCATCGTAGACAAGAATGGAGGATATCCCTTTACACCACTCCGCCGCCAGGCACGGGCCAAAGCCACCCTTCTACGTGCCGAACGAGCGATTGGGGAGCTGGGCGAACATCAACCATTCTTGCTTGTTTATTATGGGTCTGATAAGGCAGGAGGCTGGCAACGACTCAGCCGACCGCTTCGAACGATAACCACTCTGGATCGATTCGCGTTCGTGAAGCGTCACAGAGGCCAACATGTGATGCGAATGCTGCAAGTTCCGGAGTTGAAGGCGGCCATGGGTATGCCACAATGCCTGGACGTTGAGACCAACAGCCGACGCGATAGCATTCGACTTCTCGGAAACGCAGTTTGTCCTCCTGTCATGAGGGCAGTAGTGCGAACACTGACGACGAACAATTGATCCACCGATGACCACACGTCGAAAATCCAGACATCTCCCGTTTCGCCCGAGAGCACGGCTTCTTGTTCTACTCGGTGATCAGTTGATCCGCGACTCTGGTGTAGCAGTCTTCGAGCTTGTGAAAAATGCCTATGATGCTGACGCCACTGAATGCACCGTGCGGATGCATGACATTGCGAGTCACAAGTCGTCCTCGATTGTCATCGAGGACAACGGCGAAGGAATGACCTGGGAGACAGTCACGGGAGTGTGGCTGGAACCCGGGACAGATCACAAGGCTAAACAACGAGCATCCGGTCAACGGACCCGCAAATTCAAACGATTGCCCTTGGGCGAGAAAGGTGTAGGGCGGTTTGCTGTTCATAAGCTCGGGAAGCAGATAACATTGGTCTCGAGAGCCGCCCACAACGATGAAGTTGTCGTGACAATAAATTGGGTCGATTTTGAGAAGAGCAAATATTTGGAAGATGTACCGGTGGCTATCGAGAGTCGACCTCCGGAAGTTTTCCGAGGCAAGGCTACTGGAACTCGCATAGTTATCACTGAGTTACGTGATACGAAATGGACGCGAGGAAAGATTCGAAATCTTCATCGAGCGATCACGGCAATATGTTCGCCGTTCAGTGAACCTGACGATTTTTCTGCGACTTTGGTTCTAGAGTCTTCGCCCGATTGGCTTGATGGCTTAACGGACGTAAACCAGATTCTCACACTCGCATTGTTTCGCGTTCGAGGAAGCATTTCCGGAAATGGATTGAGTTATAGCTATGAATTCAGACCGTCGGAGGACATGAAGGGCCGTATTGAAGGCCGCAAGGTTGCACATGAACAACAGGATCTATGGAGCGTAGTACGGAAAGGCGAACCTCTGGATCTAACAGAATGGGCTATCGGCAATATTGGTTTTGACTTTAGCGTTTATGACAGGGAACCGATGGTTCTTAGCCTCACGACTTCGGACAAGGCAGGACTGAAAGGTTTCCTTGACCAAAACGGCGGCATACGCGTGTACCGAGACGGCGTTCGTGTATATGACTTCGGTGAACCAGGCAACGACTGGCTTGATCTTGGTAGCCGACGAGTCAATATTCCCACCGTACGCATTAGCAATAATCAAGTACTTGGTGCAGTGTCGTTAGAGGCCGATGCAAGTCAAGACTTGATCGAGAAGACCAATCGAGAAGGATTCATTGAGAATGACGCTTATCACGCATTTCGCGACGCCGTCTTGTATGCTGTCACCCAAATCGAAGCAGAGCGGAAGATAGACAAACAGCGGCTGAGGGAGCAATATTCGCGGAAAAGGAACAAGGAACCTGTGCTCCAAGATCTATCGGAGCTGCGTGAGGAAATCGAGAAACGCAATCTCGTGAATGAACTGGGCGCCTATGTGAATCGGATCGAGACTCAATTCGTCGAAGTCCGTGAACGCCTTATGACTGCAGCGGGCGCGGGGCTCACCCTAACTACGGTGATTCATGAAGTTGAGAAAATCATCAAGGAAATATCGGCTGCTATACGAGGCAGAGCAACGCGAGATCAGGTCAAGGGACTTGTGGAACATTTGGCCGAAATGGTCGACGGACTTGGGTTTCTCGTGCGAAAGTCGGGAAAAGGCAAAGAGCACGCGTCGACTTTGCTTGAACAGACATTCTTCAACGTCGAATACAGGCTCAAGGCACACAAAATAACGGCGGTTAATGGAATGACTGAAGGCGATCCAGACTTCGTGGTGAGTTGCGTTCGCCGACTTGTCATCTCGACCCTCATGAACTTGGTCGACAATTCAATATATTGGACTCATAACCGACGGATTCGCAAGAAGATGCTCTACGTGGGCACTACGTTCGAACTAGCTAATAAGCCCTGTATAGTTGTGGCTGACAACGGTCCGGGGTTCGTTGATCCTCCGGAATACTTGGTCGAGCCATTTTTCACGCGAAAGACTGATGGAATGGGATTGGGGCTACATTTCGCAAATGAAGTGGCGAAGATTCACCAAGGACGGCTTGTGTTTCCGGAGCCGGGCGATGTAACACTACCGAAAGAGTTTACAGGTGCTGTAGTAGCTTTAGAGTTTTCGGGTGAGGCATGATAGGCCTACAAACAGCTCGTGCAATAGTCATCGACGATGATGAACGCGAAGCACTTCCAATAATCAAAGCTCTAGGAAGACTTGGAATTGGGGCAATATATCTTCCTGGTGACAAGCTAGAAGAATTGCCGCGAAAACCTATTCGCGGTATCCGTCTGGCATTTGTGGACATGAAACTCGATATCGAAGGTCCTCCGAAACAGGTTGTTGGTAAGACAATCAAAGTGTTGGAGCGGGTTTTGTCTGCGGAGGGATCACCCTGCATAATCATTGCTTGGACGAAGCACCAAAACTACATTGACGAATTCAAGATGTTGTTGAACGAGCATCTTCCGGGCCTCCAGCCGGGCGTCATAAAGACTATGGAGAAGCCGCCTTCGTTCGATATCGGTCGTGTTGCCAAAGAGATTTCATCGTGCCTCGATGAAATATGGCCGCTCGAAGTTCTTTTCGCCTGGGAGCAACGAGCTCACAATGCCGCAACTTCTACGACAGAAACAATATCTGGTTCTGTATCCAAACACGCGTTAACTGGTAGTGGAAATGCGATCGATCGGTGGAAGCGATCTACCAAATCTGTACTTACTGCTATGGTGCGCGCTGGAGGGGGTAAGACCGTCGAGGGCGACGATGCGATGACCACCCTTCTTGAATGCTTGAGTTCACTACACCTCGATCATCTCGAACACGAAGAACGCGTCCTGCCTTTCCAGAAGGCAGGAAAACTCTTGGGGAAGAGTGTCCCCAACCTGACTGCGTCAGCGAGAGTAGACTTGAATTCCCGGCTGTTGACTTCTGGCGTCGCGGCAGGTGACAGGCGAGTAAGGCCGGGGAATCTCTACCTAGAGTGTCATGAAAAGGGTAAGCGATGCCCCGTTGTCCGTTTCAAGATAACGGCCCATGACATCTTTAGCGTCTTGGAGCCAGCATGGAAGAAAGATGCGGATTACTCTCAGTTGAATCGCGCACAGTCACAGAATCAGAAATCAGGGACGCGTGATAACACGTCGATTGAAGAAATTGCGGGGCAGTTGGAAGAAAGAAAGGAGGTCATCCGCTCGGAATGTATCCCGGCGGCATTGGAGCTTTCTCCTGCGTGCGACTTTTCTCAGGGCAAGCAGCAAGTTGCAAGGTTTATTGGTGCTGTGCTCGTGCCTAGTCGGCACAAGGATATCTTTCCAGTCAAGCCACAACATCGCATGTACCTCAAATCCCTAGAGGGGATCTTGATTCCAAATCAAGTAGACGAATATCATCTCATCCTGAGCGCCCGCCTCCTCTATAGCGTTCGCAATCCTTCACGAACAATTTTGGTCCAGCCTAGATGCAGGCTTCGCTCTCAAGTGGTCAGCGACATACAATCGTGGTTCGCGGCACATGCGGCCCGGCCCGGCTACCTTGCTGTCAGATAACTAGGGTGAACACGTGGCAGACACTCTCTCATCGCTACAACGTAAATACTGCATGTCCCGCATCAAGAGCAGTGATACTAAGCCTGAGCTCGTGGTAAGGAAACTCCTTCACTCAATAGGGTATAGATACCGGCTACACTCACGTGCCCTCCCTGGCTCGCCGGATATCGTCCTCCCTTCGCGCCGCAAAGTGATCTTCGTACACGGCTGCTTCTGGCACCGCCATAATTGCCGGTATGGAAGAGTGGTGCCTAAAACAAGACGCAAATTCTGGAGCCAGAAATTAACTGCAAATCGAGAGCGAGATCGTCGAAACCGTATAGATCTCAGGAAACGAGGCTGGGAAGTCTTCGTTGCCTGGGAATGTCAGACTCGGCGACCAGAGTGGCTATTGCCACGAATCGTCGCGTTCCTGGGGAAGCCCTCCAAGCAAAAAGCATAAGCACGCTGCAGGCGTCGCAATCGGGTGGCGCCAGACCCCGTTGCCGCACCCCAGATCAAGTGCGGCCCGCACACGTGCAGCCCACAAAGATTCCTGTGAGCCAAAGACTTAGAAAGCGGAGGGCAGGGGACTCGAACCCCCAATCCCTTGCGGGACACCTGATTTCGAGTTGTGGGCGGTGGTTTCCGTCAGTGTCCATTGGCGTACACGTTGTGTTTTTTTGTTTCCGTGACTGTCCGTGAATTCCGTGGTTGTACATGGGTATGGCTACACTTTGGCTACACTTCGCACTTACCTAGCTACGACCTGCGCGTCACTGTCCGTGGCGCGTGGGTTGTGGCGGTTTGGGAGCGTGATGGAATGATGATGAAGTTGGGTTGAACTAGAAAGCGATCCGTGTACTATCTGAGTAGATCGCACGGTGGAAAGGAGTGCCTATCAACGCCCTGCGATCGACCTGCACGTAGCGTGGTTTTTTGCAGGTTTAACGGAGCACCAAAGTCTGGCCTTTAGTGATCTCTCATTTCCTGTTGGAGGTGCAGAGGTCAGACATGTTTGTGCTGCGTCTTGGTTAACGTCAGGGCTTTTTAGTCGAGGCCATCCCGGCGTTTTCTGGACTCAGTTCCGGGGAACGTTCGTTGTTTTACTGCTAAACAACATGGGAGGCTGATCGGCGTGGCAAAGCGAACTAAATACGACGTTACTCTTCTCGGCGAGATTCGTGCCGACTCTGCTTACCCCCTTCCTTTTTTCAAGCGCATTGCCGGCATGAGCGATCGTGCTTTGCGAACAGCCCGGCGGCGCGGCCTGATTGTGCGCCGTTCTGGTGCCCGCGCTTTTGTTCTTGGCAGGGACTTTCACGAGTTTCTGCTTTCAAGTTCCTCCGGTGCATCAGGCAAGGAGGATTGAGCATGGCCACGGCTAACAGAAGTCCGGACGAATCTTGTGTTGACGCTCCGAGATCTTCAGTCTTGGCGTCAGGGCTCTTAACGGTCGATCGTTCGTCAGAACTGTGCTCGATGAGCCGATCGTTTCTTTACAGCCAGATGGACAAGGGCAATCTCCCCTATATCAAGCTGGGGAGATCTCGAAGGATTGCAGTGAGCGATCTTGAGGAGTTTGTGGCCAGCCGGAAAACCGGCGGATGGGCAATAGAAGGTACCGAGACGGCGAACTCGGTTGGACAAAAGGGCGGAGAGCATGGCGGCGACAGCGCATTGGCGCAAAGAATTGCAGGAAGCAAAGACTGAATTCGAGAAGCTCGAAAAAGTCGGGTTCGAAGTTGAGGTGACCCGAGTTTTGTGCTCTCGTCAGGCTTGGGTTACTGTCTCTGCGCACAACGGAATACTTAGCCGTTCACATTGTGAAACACTCCTGGCGAACGCTCGTCGTGCTGGAATCGCTACTCGATTGGCTCCTGCCAAGGAAGTCATCCGTGAGGATCCGTGTCACAGCTCAGGTGATGACGTCTTTTGGTTCTTGGTGGTCCTGCAGCTGATCCGTGATGCGATCGTTGACGATCAGTTGGGGTCAGTCGTTGATGGAGACGGTGAACACAAGACATACACCAGTGTGATCTTTCCCGCGGCAACCGCATCTAAACTCGCCGCAAGCATTCTGCTTTCATCTGCAAGCACATCGATCGACGACAACGCTGATTTCATCGATTCGATAGGCATCGATCCCAACGCCTTTCTTTCCTGTTCTGATCTGGCGAAGCGGTCGAGCGTAAATCCGGGAGCACTTCGGAAGCGGTTAGATCGCGCGCGTCAGGCAAACAAAGTGGAATGGCTAGAAGTCAGCAACCCAGGAAATAGAGAGCCCCGGTATTTGTATTTGGTTTCTTCAGCCATCGAGCTGGTACGCAAGATGACGATGCCCGCTTCGGGCGTCGAACGGGCATTGGCAGAAAAACAAGAGTCGTAAGTCACTCAAGAACAACCAGTTGCTGAACCTACTAGTTGGAAACCAGCGGGTATTGGCAACATCAAGATGGACGAACGGAGTAAAAGCCGCTCATGCCAAAACTCATTGACCTCCCACTTGTTGACTTGGAACGAATCTTGGTCGCGACGGTGCGATCAACAGGAGAGCATTCCCCGAGTGTTAGAGCGATTCGACGAGAACTGAACCGAAAGCGAGAGATCGAACAAAAGAAGCTTAAAAGCCGGAGTTCGGTAAGGAGGAACACATAATGCATCTACAAAAAAAGGCCAGCCCCGGCGAAAAGGCTGGCCAAGTGAATCAGATCTCGGACGGAGATCGAAGTTCAAATAAGGGTAAGCCGTCTCGCGATAAAAAGCAAGCCTGGGACGGCTACGTCGCGGCGGTCAAACAGGCCTCCCAAGGCCGCGCTGTCGAGCTGCTCACCAATGTTGGCGGGATCCCATCCACATCATTGACCGGCAAGCACGGCCCGTGTCCTAAGGGAGAATGCGGCGGAAAAGATCGATTCCGCCTGCTGGATCGCGATGCAGGCGCGGTGATTTGCAACGAGTGTTTCTCGAGCGGTAATGGCGACTGGATAGCGGCCATCCAATGGTTTCAGGGCTGGAGTTTCCGACAGGCCATCGAAGCGGCGAGCCAATACCTGAGTGTGCAAACACCAACCAGGAAGAAGAAAACGAAGTCCGTTTCTCTTCTCGATTCGATTGACCCGCTCAAAAATCATCCGGGGCTCGAATTCCTCCGGATGCGCCGCCTTGAGGAATTCGCAGAAGCGAAACCGCCGATCATTAGGGCTGGCATCGAAAGACTGAATCCGATCCCGTGCAGCTTCCCGGCCGGCTCCCCTGCACCGATGCATTGCCTTGCTTTCCAAGGGTGGCAATCGATCCAAGACCACAATGACGAGCCGGACTCACTCCTTTTGGTCCGAGTGGACGGCAAGCCTTTTCCCGCGACGGATGAGCTGGCTGAACGCAAGACTCATTTGGTTGGAAAGTCTTCCGACGGTTGGATTGCCAGTAAGTCGATCGACCACACCAAAGAAGAGCTAGTGATCATCAAGGTTGAGGGCCCATCAGATGCACTTGCCTTGTTGTCGTGTCCCGACCTGCCTCAAAGCTGGTTGGTTGTCACGAACGCCTGCGGAGCCAAATCGACCAAGGGTCTCGACTACTCTTTCGCCAACGGGCACCAGTGCGTTGTCATCCACGATGCTGATCGCCCAGGGCAAGATGGCGCCAAATTGCACGCGGCGAATTTCCTGACGGCCGGTGCGAAAGAGATTCGAATTGTTCAACTCCCCTACCCCGTTGCTAAATCCCACGGCCGAGACCTGCGCGACTACTTCCTTGACGGTCATGCAGTCGCTGATTTTCAAGAGCTGATTCGCACATCCATTCCCATCTCCGAGCAAGATATTGAATCTTGGCAGAAGGATCAAAAACCTGCATCAGGGAAAGCAAGAGACAGCCTCATTGTTCGCCTTGGAGATTACCTGTCAGAGACGCACGATTTTGCACTGGACCGAGGAGAGAAGCTGTATCGATACACCAAAGGGCATTACCTGGGTGACGGCGAATCGTTTCTAAAACGAAGAGTAAAGGAAACTCTTCGGAAATGGGATGAGCTGGATTCTTGGCGATCAAGGCTCTCCGCGGAAGTCGTCGAGTACATCAAGACCGACGCCAAACAGCTATGGGACGAACCGCCAGCCGACACACTGAATGTTCAAAACGGACTTCTACACTTGCCTTCCAAGAGTCTTCGGCCACACAGCTCGGAATTTCTGTCAGCAATCCAGTTGCCAGTGAAGTACGATCCCACTGCTACATGCGATGCAATCACCACGTTCATCAAACAGGTGTTTCCCGAAGACTCGACTCACGTGTTCTACGAGCTCGTTGCTTGGGTGATGACGCCGAGCCGATCCATCCAAAAGTCTGTACTTCTCGTGGGCGAGGGCAGTAACGGAAAGAGTAGAACTCTCTACTTGATCCGCTCCTTTCTTGGGACGAATAACGTAAGCAGCCACAGCCTTCACAGGCTCGAAGATGACAAGTTCGCCCTTGCTCGATTGACGGGAAAACTGGCGAACATTAGTGCAGACCTACCAGAGCGAGACCTGAAGAGCACTTCAGTTTTCAAGGCCATCACAGGTGGCGATCCACTAGAGGCGGAATACAAGTTCGGAAACAGCTTCGAGATTTACTTTTTTGCAAAACTGCTGTTCTCAACCAATTACCCTCCGCGTTCAGGCGACAGTTCTTCCGGTTTCTATCGACGTTGGCACGTCATCCCGTTCGATCGCTCATTCACCGGCAAGAACGCGATTCCGGCCGATGAGCTGGATGCATCACTCTCGAAGCCAGAGGAATTGTCTGGGCTTTTGAACAAAGCAATTGACGCATGGGACCTGCTCAACACCCAGGGCGATTTCAGCGTCTCCGAGTCAATGAATGAAGCTGCAGAAGATTTTCGGTCAACCACAGATCCCGTTTCGGGATGGATCGAGCAACACACAATCGAAGATTCCGACGCATTCGTTTCACGAGATGTGTTGCATTCAACCTTCAACCAATTCGCGAAAAAAGAGGGACGCCCTTCGGTCACAAAAAAATCGCTCACCCAGACAATAAATCGTGTCAGGCAGCACGTAAAAAGTGGCCAAAAGACCATAAACGGAAAGGTGACTTGGTGTTACATCGGGCTTGGCCTACTAAGCGACCAACCAGATGACTCACACCATTCACAACATTCACAACATAACCCTCCTATTAAGGTTACGCACGCGAAGGAGGGAGATGGGGGTAGTAGTAACGGGGAGAAAGAAAATAGGGCAAAAGCTGTGAATCCTGTGAATGGTGTGTTGTTCGAAGACACGCGGGATTGGGGATCGGTATGACCACGGCAACCACCATCCTCGCCGATCTCAACCGCTTGGGCGTCCACCTGCAAGCCGACGGTGAGCAGCTTCAGTTCTGCCCAGCGGCACTCGTCACCCCAGCCATGCGGCAACAGCTTCAGTCTCACAAGCTCGAGATCATCGCGGCGCTGAAGGACCCACCACCCAAGCCCGTATGCCGATGCGGTTCGGCAACCTGGCAGGACTTCCCGATCCACCATGGGCAGTCGGTGCGAAGGGACTGTGCCGTTTGCAGGCGCTTCATCTGTTTCACCCGATGGCACGGGAAGCCGTCCAGGGAAGAAGGGAGCAAGGATCCGTGACTATTTTGATCCACTCCCACGACGATTTTGATCGGCCCTTGGCAGCGCAAACCGTTAACCGTCGTAGCGGCCAAACCAGAATCGCACCACAACAACCAACAACCATGAGCCCAAGAAAATGATCACATCACCGTCAATTCCGAATGATTCCTGTGTTTGGCAGCTGATGTCCCAGCCATCGCCAGCCGTACCCACGCCACCCTGTGGACCCCCCGGTGGGATGCCAGTAGTTGAACGGTCCAACAAGAAGATGGAGGAACATATCCGACGGTCCAGAAAGGCCCTCAAGCCCTCGCCGGTTCGCCTCCATCATGTGCCCTCATGGTTGCGCAGGCGGCTACTAGAGGCGTACGGGGCCCGTGACCGCATGACGGACGGTCACAGCGTCTTGCACCACGTAGCGGGCTCCACAGGCGGTTCCGAGTGGCTCGACCATTGGGGTAGCACCCTAGTTGATGGCCAACGTGTTTTCGTCTCAGAGCCATACAACCTGCCGCCTGAGGCCATTGAACAAATCGCAACCATTGCAAAAGCGATCGATTGCACTTGGTGGATTTCTGCCAATTCGTGGTGGTGCCCCGGGTACACAATCCGCGTGGTCATCGCGCCGCCGCGGGAGAAAAAAACAGGAGGCGGGAATCGCCCCTGAAAAAATACGGCCGCGAGTGCGGGCAAGAAAATTTTTAGGCAGCAGGACAAAGAATTTTTTTCGGACCTGAAAAGGAGAAGTCTCAATGACAACATCAGCAGCAGAAATCGCAGGATCCATCCCCACCGCCTCGAGTATCGCCCGGAAGGCGTACTCCCAATCACCTCGGGGGATCGCCGGGGAGATGAACCGCCAGCGACAGGAGGCAACCAGAGGGCTCACCATACGACCTGTGGATGGCCTTCCAGGGGATGGGATGGAAATCGGGTACAGGTCCGCTCTCACAGCCCTGGAACGGCATCGTCGGCTAGTGGGACGATGGCATGCGGATCCCGCCAGAGAGGCCCTTGCCGAAATCGGACCGCGGTTCCTCCCATCCTGCAGGGAGATACTCCTCCAGCTCCGCACGCCCTGGCCGTTATCCACTGCGGATGTCCTCCGAGAACTAGGCGAGCGATATCCACGCTTCCACCAACCCGTTCCTTCATATGCAGGAGGGATTCCGCAGCGACCGTTTGTGTAGTTCGACAAGCAGCGTTCTTTCCAGTTTTCTTTTTTCACTCAGGAGATTCCGAGAAATGACTACCACATCAACCGCTCGCAACGACGTCCGTGTATTTCCAGCCGATGGGTACACCGTCCAGGGCTACCTGCGAGCGATTCCAGATGTCTTCAATCGACCGCTTCGTTTCACGTATCGGCCGTTACCGCATCTCGACGTGATCGAGCTCCAAGACAGTTTTAGCAAGATGACGAGGCTTTCTTATGAGCGCAAGTGCGCTTCCATGATGGCCGCGAGACTCATCGAATGGGATCTTGTGGACCACAAGGGTGAGCCTATGGAGATCTGCATTGAAAGCGTTCTTGAACTCGGCACCAGCACGTTCAGCCGCCTTTTCGAGATCATCCTCGGCACAGGTGCAACCGACCACGATCCCGGCTGGGATGAAGGCACCAAAGATGAGATAGCAGAAACGGAATGGCAATCGGTTTCCGACAACACTACGCCTGGTCAAGCCAGGGAGGAAGCCAACTCAAAAAACTGACAAAGGGGTTATCGCTTATTTTAAATCATCCAGAAGTAGTCGGACTTAGTTGTGACGACTGCCAGGATTGGATGATCGAATTGGAGTCGGGCAGAAAGATCCTGTTCGCCGGTGAGCCGATAAAGCGGCCGGTGAACAGCCCGACTCCATGTGACCGGTGCCCCAAATGCGATGGCGAGAAGGTAAAGGATCCCACCACAGGCAGAAAGGCGACGTTGAGCGCCCGTAATGTTCGCACGTTCCTGCTTTATATGCAGCTAAGAGCGAGTGGGGGGCGGGCTCTGCCCGAGCAAGTCGTGCAGGATCCGATATTTGCGAGAAACATCGGCCTGATTGAATCGATCATATCCACCCACGACCGAAATGTTCACACGGGTCTGCTTAAGGCCCTCATTGCAAAACCGTGAGGTAATACGATGAGCACAAGCGGAGAAACCTTCAGGGAAGTTGTGATTCGGCTGCGCGTTGAGAGCGATCCCAGGAACGCTAAAACATTTCAGACCACGGCCGAGACGACCCAGAAGATCCATCGGTCTAGCACTGCATCAATCGTCCAGGGGCTCAATCAACAAAAGATCGCTGCGACGACTGCATTCGGAGAAATGCTTGACTCCGCAGTCGACTACGAGCACAGCGTAATTAGACTGAGCGGATCAGTTGCGGAATTCCGCAGCGAGCTTGGACGGACTGCCCTCGGTGCGATCAGAGTGGGACGCGGATTCGTCGAGTTGGGCATCGCGTCCGAGGAGAACATGGAGAAGGCGGTCCGCATGCTCGCCCGATTCCAGGGTACAGTTGACATTGTTCGTGGCACCGCGCAAACCGTTCAAGGGGTTATCCGCGCATACGACGCCTGGCGTAGATCCATCGAAGCAGTCACCGCAGCACAGGCTGCACTCAAAGCCGTCCAGTCTCTCTCCATGCCACATTCCGGTGGTGGCTCATCCGGCTTTGGCAGTCTTGTTGGAGACGTCGCAGGCGGAGCTATCGGCGGTCGGTTAATACGGGGTGGTGCCAAGCGCGGCATGCTTGCCCGTGCAGGAGGAGCGATCAGCCGGGGCGCTGGTCATCTTGCTAGAGGCGCTTTAACTCAGGCTCCACGCGGAGGTGCAGTTATTGGTGGGCTAATAGGGGTCGTCGGGACGTGGGCGGCAGTCAACCAAGAATACCGGGAGGGCTTGTTTGAACTGATTGGCTGGACAAACAAGGCGGCCGAGGCCCAAAAGCAATTCACCCAGTTCGCCGAAGGTAGGCTCAAGGCCGAGCAGGACGCCGTTGCCGGGTTCCAGCAATCCACGAACGACAACAACGTTCGTTTTGGAATGAGGCACGACCTGGCTGCGATGAAAGATCAGCTCGACCCGTTAGGTTCGCCAATCTTTCGTCAACAGACCATCGCTGACAGCAAGATGACCCATCTGAATAGACAGCTCGCCGACCTCGACAACAACTTTGCCGGTCCGGGAGGCGCGGGGAAGCGGGCAATAATCGAGCAGCAGAGAGCCGAGGTATTCGGCCAGATGCAAAGCCTCATGGCGCAAGATCTTCAATACCAACAGCAGATCTCTGACGAGCGACTTCGCACCACAGAAGAAACAATAAACATACTCAAGGGCGAGCGAGAGAAAGCGCTCGATCTCGCCAAGTCGATGCAGGACAGACAGGACGCTGCCATCAGAAGGTTCGCCCTGATGAACCCAAGGGAGCGCGCGGATATCAAGCAAGACTATCTCACCCTGCAACAGGGTGGCCCCCTCCGTCCGCAACAACTTCAGGGACTAATTAATACCAACTTGGTGGGGCCAGCGGAGATGGCGGGCGAGGAGCTCCTCAGGCAAGGCAGGGCAATGGTGCCTGACTACCTGCTCGAACAGGGAAACAAACAAATCCGAGAGCAAGAAGCCAAGGCAGAGAAACTTGCTATCCAGGTAACCGCCCAAACCGATTTGCAAATCAAAATAAGTGAGAACCGAGAGGGAATAACAAAAATGTTCTTTGAAGCGCTCGACCAACTCCAAGACCAGAAAATGGAGGCATTCGAGAAAGCCTTAAATAACAAGATGAAACAGCTCGAAACGAACAATCGCACGCAAAATGCCAGCCGTCGGTTTGCGGGGGGGTACTAATGCATATCGGTTTAGCTGTCGGGCTTTGCGACAAAATGCGGTTTGCCTTCGGTGTCCAGCACGGTAAACAATCCGCCTCGACCGTTCAGGGCGAGCAAGAGCGCAAGCCCCTTGTCTTGGTCGTTCATCAGGATCAACCGAGACTCATCATCGGACACTTGCATGTTCGCGCGGAGTTTCTCTTCGTTGTCAAACAAACGCAAGACGGACCTGTCCGCTTGACCTTCTTGCTCTGTTCCAAAGTAACCCCGTTGGTTACCTCTGCTGTCGACTATCTGGATGCCTTCCACGGACAGAATGCGTTCTTCCTGCTTAGCTGCTCCCATCACCCAGGTTGCCACCAGAAGCGACAGGGCGCAAATGGTAGCGGCCCTCCACCTGTTCGCAGTACTTTCCACGGTTTTGAGGCGATTCTCTACCCGTTCAATTCTCTCAATCGCGTTCATTCTTACCCTCTTGTGCTTGTTCACTTGGTTGGCAGCCTGAGCCGTTTGGGCTTTGTTAGTCGCATTCCAAACAGCTTAGCTAGGCTATCAGCCGACGCCAGCCGAATCCCTTCGCCACCATCATACCAGCGAACGAATCCGTTAGGTCTCATTCCAGCCATCTGTGAGATTGCGTGTCGGCTGAATCCATCCTCAATAGCTTGGTCGACAGCAGATCGTAGCTGGTCAGAGAGTGTCACCGATTCGTCATGTTCGCGCTTTGCCATTCGTCCGATCCATTTGTCAGATTGTCAAAAATTTGATAAAATAATATTCGATGGCTGGCGAATAGCTAGCTGTAAAACGAAAAGTGGCCCCCGCGTAGTTGGCGCTACCGGAGGCCGTGGCCAACCCCCATTTAGCCTGGAGGTCGACAATGCCTACGTTATCCCCCCCTCTCAATACGGTCAATTCACCCCAGACCGTCTCCCAGCAAGCCCTCTCAGCCGCCTGGGCAGCTCTCAACAAGGTCAGCGACAAGGAATCGGTCCGCGACGACCTGCGCCCTGGGAGCAAGCAGCAGTTTGCTCTCAACGTCACAGGTCACGTGGATGGCACGCCGGTGTCACAGTCTGTGTCCGGAGTGCTCTCGGTAGGCTGCGATGTAAAGAAAGCTTCCAGTCGGAACCCGGCGCCGGCGCACGTGTTGGCGGTGGTCGTGGAAAAGCTCAACGAAGCGACCAGGAAGAAAGTGCTCGCCGAGTTACCCACGGCATTCGCCCGGTTTGCGTCCACAGGCAGCAACAGCGACTTGCCAGAAGTGGACGAGTTGATCGTTCATCAAGCCGACCAAGTGTTGGCTGCTCTCCGATCGACCAAGCGGACTACAGCCAAGGGCGCCGTGCGGTGCAGCTTCGTCGTTGCCCAGCCGGTCGACGCTCAGCCGCCGTTGTCAATCGTCGGCTAAGCACCTTCGCATTCCTTCTCCACCAGCACGGGCACACTGTTCTACCCCGTTCAGTCCCTGCCCTCGCGGGTGGATTGTTACAAGGCAATCACTCCACGCACCTGTGGATAGCAAAACACGGAGCACGATAAAGATGACCATCGCAACAACCACCATCACGACCTTGGACGCACCCGCCAACCAGGAAGCGGACACGCGAGCCGACACCGTTGACCAGCCTCAGTCCTATCGCGTTGATCTCGTCGAGCAACTGGAGGATGAGTTCGGCAACCCTCTGGGGGCCGCGCTGCTGAGCGATGCCGATTTTCAGACCGACAATCTGGTCTCAGCCAAGGCATTCGTCGACCAGTTCAACGGCCAGGAGCTCGACGAGAACGCTGGCCTGTGGGCAATAGCTCGCCCGGTAACTGAAAGCGATGAGTTGCCCAGCAACCTCCTGCCAGCTTCCGATGAGGAGTTTTGTGATCACCTGGTTGTACTAGTTAAGCCGTTGTGTGACTCACAAGGGCGAACGATTCGGTTTGCTTCCCTCGAAGTCAAGTGGCAGGTGTCAGAAAAAACAGCCCGGCGGATGGCTAAGCGCTGGAATAAGAAAGAGCGCGAGGCAGCAGCAACGCCACAGGGTGGCACGGGGCAATACGCCATCGTGATACCTGCCCCGACAATCCCATCGAGTGAATGAACCAACGCAACTATGTACAAGAATATGAAAGGCAGTCACCACGCATGGTCAGCATATCCACAAATGGAGGAGGCACCGATCCGCCTCCCCTCCCCGACCCAACGGCCACCGGTCATCCTGTAAACCCGCCGCCCATCTACCTCGTGGAGATCATCGGTGGTGATGAGCCGCGGTATCCTGTCGTTACGCTCAGGCGAGGCGATGCTCACAAGGTCGCCAACCACTTCAACGGGCTGGTGAATACCGATGGAGCCCGGGCTGTTGTGCACAGATGTGAGATCCCGCCCCTCGTCGAAATCGGTGCGACTGCATCCAGTCACCAATCGCAGCTGCCACCACCTGTGGAAGAACTGGATCAGCTTGCCAACCTCTTTGCGCAGCTGAACCCAGCCGATGCCAGCGCGACCACTGAAGCACAAGAACTACTTGGGCCCATTGCTGCCAACCCCTTGGGTGCAATTGCCCACGCCCTTGGCAAGGAAGGCGCCGTTCTCGCCCAAGGGTTGCGTGAGATGGCCAGTGCGATCGAGGCGTTTGCAGCCAGCCAAGAGTGATGAATTTACTTGCCCTCTTGGCTGCCACCGACCACGGCCAGGGGATGGGGGCCATCCGGTCGGCAGCCGACTGATCTTTGACAACTTAACGGCGACGAGCAGAGCGGGCCTGGAAAAGGCTACCTTCGTCGTCTGGGGCTGCCGTGCTCAACTTGCAAGCTTTAATCTTATGGTAGAAACCCGGCTCTGATGTTCACAGTTTATTGCCTTTCACCTTGCAATGTGTGCTTGTGCTCCGCGGAAGGCTGGTGGAGGGAGTCGTCTCGTGATTATGATCTATCGTCACCGCCCCATTCCCGATACGGAGACATTTGGTGAAACTCGGTCGCTTTTCTCTAGCTACTTTGTTTGCAGTCGTGGTTTTCGCTGGCTTGGTGGCCAGCTTGTGGTCTGCGAACCATCGGCTGGCTCAAGTTCGCGAGGAAAATATCCGCTTGATGTACGATCGCGACGTGCTCCGCCAAGAGATAGGCTATCTGGATATCGGCGACGACACGACCAGAATGCACGCGATTGCCCTCCAACCTGGCCTAGAACCATTGACATGGCGGTGGCGCATTTACGTTCCACCTGGTGCTGGCCTTGTACTGAACTGGGGTTTCGATGAAATCGCAAACGAAGGACTGCACGCAGAATATACGAAAGTGGGCGCCCATCTGGATGAGGGTGATCAGGTCTTGACGTGTGCTATTCGCAAGGATCCTCGTGACGGAGATTGGTTGCTCGTATGTCAGTCGTCTATAAACGGTAGCAGGACCAGCGTGTCGCTTCCTTCAGGCTGTCAGCCCTGGTTCACCGAGCAACGAGGTGGGTACTTCGCTGACGTTTCTGAGCGGCTAGATCGGCAGGTTACAAGCTCGACATCTGAACCCTTAGTTCTATTAAGGCAGCGCGAGTTTGGTCCCACAGAAAACTCGAATCAGGTGAGTTCAGAACCACCCGACGTTAAACGTGACGGAATTCTTATTTGGATTGCACCTCGCGAAGCGACTAACTGACGATTGACGTAATCCCGAGAAATCGTACATCACGCTTTGAGAAGCATCGGTAAGTTTGCCCCCAGTCGCAAGCGGGACCGAAGGGAGGCTGCAATGAGCCACCTGCTCTGCGTGAACGCTACAAAGAGAGTTGTAGCTGTTACCTTTGGGAGAGTTGGTAGTTGCAGTGCTCGTTGTTGATCATGTCGCGTGAAACTGAATGTGCATGATGTCAGCAGTGAGTGTCTAGGACGTTATTGCTGTCTCTTTCGAAAGCGGCGAAGAGTCTGAGAAGTCTTTGGTGGCCTTCCAGATCAAAGGGGCTACATTCGGATGGACCCTGGCGGCGCGTGAAGCATAGAAGATAGCCCGGATGATTGCAGCCAATCTTCGCGACTGCGCGATGATGGTGTCGAAGTCGGGTTGTGTGGGCGAATCCTTTTGCTTGCAGAATTCATTGGTCCGTTTGAGGATTAGTGCCGCATAAGGTTCACCGCAGAGTCTAGCTGCACCCTGGCTGTGGGAATGTGCTTTGTTGTATTTGGCTTGCTTCGTGATCGGTGGCATATCCTTTCGTCTTCCGTCCGGCCAACTTCCGCTACCCTGCAGCCCCATGCACCTGGATGAGGGGAAGATGGACAGTTGAAATGGGACATCAAACGGCTAGTTCCAACGATTCAAGATTTGCCGCCTTAGCGGGATCAACACCACCAGGGCCAGGCCGAGCAGAACTACGGTCGAGGGCTCTGGAACAATGGTGTAGAACCCAGTCGCGTATAGTGCGCCAGAAAGATCCAAATTGACGACAATCGGGTCGGTCAGGATTGTGTCGGTAAATTCCAACGGCGCCGAGACGACGACTTCGACCGTTGTCACGCTAGCGATCTGGGTCACCACATTCTGTGTGACGAGGCCGATTTGCCCAACCTGGTCGAGCGTCGCACTGACGGGGTCGGAACTAAAATCGAGGGTACCCGACCCAAGGAGACCCCCAATGGGCCCCGTACCATTGTAGGTGAATAGTCCCTGGTCAATGGACAGTTCAGTGGGTGATCCTGCACCAGGATCGAAGGTGTACTCGAAGGGGTCCACTGGGTTGGTGACCGTTAAGTCAATGTATCCATTGCTGTCCAACGTGTTGATGTCCGCGCCGGTGATCGCACCCGAAACATTACCCAGAAAACCAAGATTGAGATTGATCGACTCGTCGGACAGGCTTATCTCGGCGCCATCGAGAGAAACGCTCGTCGTGACGAGACCAGATAAGGAATCGTCGATTGCATTGGAAAACGAAACGTCGATCGTGCCCTCAATTTCAAATGGAATCTCAGCGGTGACACTCCCCGAGAGTGCTGAGATGAAAAGGTTGGCCTCGGATGCACCAGTAAGCGTTAATGTAGTTGCGACCGGATCGGCGTGTGACGATTGACCTACGCCAAAGCATGCCGTGAGAGCAAGAACTACGATCACATGCTTTTTCATGAGCTACTCCAGGTTTCGGCTATGTCAGAGTCCAACATATGTCGCGTCTTTTCGTGTAACTATTTCCCCAACAACCGCTGCCTTAATGGGAATAACGCCACCAGGACGATGCCGAGCAGTACGAACGTCGATGGTTTCGGTAAGCCGGGATTTCCCATTTGGGTCGTGATTCGCCCGCCCGGCTCCACCGCCGAGCGAGAGATGTCCCGATTCTGACCAAGTTTCGAGTCAGACGCAAATCCTTCGTCCAGAATGCATGCTCAAGAGCGAATCGTAATGTCCCCCGAGGTTGTCACGTCGAGTGTCACGGGCTGGATGGCGTTAGAGATTCCGTTCGCTCTGGTCGGCAACCACGACCAAGCAGGGCGATTCGTCGCCAAGCTGCTGCACATCACGGCTCGACGGGAATGGCGAAAACTACGGGCACTGGCTGCTAGTGCCTGACTGATCTTTGACAATCTAGCGAGACCGGCAGAGCGGGGCCTGAAGGCCTACCTCGATCGCTTGACTGTATGGCGTTTGCCTTTTGCGAAGATTATCAAGCCACCAACTACTCCCACGCATGCCAAGACAAGCGTGCTTGGCTCGGGTACGCTTGCAACGCGAATACCGACGCTGCTGAACTCGCTCGTCGGATCGACGTCAAACCTGATCCTTTCATGCAAACCGCTGGGGATGCTGGCCCAACTGCCACCCCGGGAACCACGGTCAGAGGATGTAGAGTCGTTCACCAGATCAAAATCCGTCTCTTCCCACTCCCAGACATTGCCGCCCTGGGCCATCGTTCCGTAGGGACTCAGACCGCCGGCCATCATGATGTCCGCGGGCCCGTCTGAAGCTGTCTTATGGCCGTACACAGCGGTATCTGCCGCCGTGCCGCTCGACACGGGGGTGGGCAACGTGTCGCTGCCAGTCGGGTAATTGTAGTAGACATCTGCAATCGGGTCGTAGTATGCCGCTTTGTGCCACTCATCTACGCTGGGCAGGAAATACCTCGCCAGGCCATTACGGTAGAGATTATTGGGATCGTACCCAGCGTCGCCCGGCTCCCAGAGTTGAAAGTTGCCAGCGACGTCGAACTTGTAGGCCGGTCGGGCACCCGTGCTCGTGTTGAGCCAGTTAACAAACTGGGCCGCCTCGAACCAACTGATTGCGCTCGCCGGCTTGTTGGCGCCGCGGACGAATTGCGTGATACCGAGGCCTCCCAGTGTGTTGGCCTTGGCAATCATGTCCTCGGAGATTTCAAACTTGCCGATGCGATACAAATAGTCCACCGAGCCGACGAAATCCGCACCGCCGAAAGCCGAAGTTGTACTAACGTCATCGTCCGGGTTGCCCGGGTTGCCAATCGTGACGAATTCGATGTCGAAGGTATTGGCCCCCGTGCCAAAGCTGTCGGCAGCAGCGATCGATACGCAGCAGGACAAGAACAACAACAGTGCAATCCTGAGCGTGGCGTTCATTGGCTGCCCTCCCCAAATGTAACACGAACGAAGACCTTGGCACGTCTCTTAATGGAGCTTGCCCCTGGGCAAATATACCCGGCACCCGTCTACAAAGCCAAATGTAGAGTGCAACAACGCACGGCTCTACCCAACATGAGATCGCTTCATGCACTCCGACCGAGTGGCACCGGCTGTTCCAGTGTTTAGCTGGGATTCCCCATATGACCCCTAAACGGCCGACTCGGCTACGCCGCCGAGCCGCAACGTCTCTGATTCTGACCAACCTTCGAGTCCAACTCAAATTTTCTCCCCCCAGAATTCATGGCCAGAAGCGAGTTTTGCTGCCCACCAGCGGGGAGGGAGTTAGGGGCGGAATGGCGAAGCCGCTTGACGGGATGGTACGGGTGGTGGCACGAGTTGCTAACCAACAAAGGCTGGCTTGCAGGGAGCGATTCGATCAACTGCGTTGTTTATCAACCTAGCAGGTGACGAGCGGACCGGGCCCGTACCTCTACCTTCGTCGCCCAAGGACGACCGTAGTAGCTTGCGACCACGAACCCGATTACTGACAATGCGACGGAATCATTGGCGATTGACCGTATGACCTGGTAGCCGTTCTGAGCTTCTCGTGGCAAGAAACTTCATTGGTGAGAGTCCATCCAAGCCACCCTCCGATCTGGCCGATAGCCATACGAAAAAGCCGACTCTTCCACAGCGGCGGTTTCAATTCACGAGTCGCTCTCTCTTCGTCCTGGTTTTTGTCGCCCTGTGCTTTCTTGGGGGAGTGCGCTGGCTCTGCCTTCCGTATGGGTGGGTAACTTTAATTCCCGTGACAATATTGGTTGTACTCGGACAACAAACTCGTGGCTGGTCTGCGATTGGTTCGACCATAGGCTTTCTTGCTGGCTACATGTTGGGACATGCCTTCCTGATTGGGTGGGGCCACTCCGAACCCCAATACTTCGAAGCAGCGTTCGCTTGCGGCGCTTACGGCGGTTGTGTGGGCGGCGGTATTCAGGCCTTGCTACTTAAGCGTTGGATTGCCGGTTCGCTTGTTCTATTTCTCTCCGTACTTACATTTTGGCTTGTGCTCATGTATGCGTAATTCACCTGTCAATCAGCGCAGTCGCCTTCGTTCTTTCTCCGCAGAAGGCGGGGTGGGCTTCGGGTGAAGGGGTATAGAATGGACTTCCGCCACCAAGCCCGTACTTCCCGTTCGATTTACCGCACTCTTGGCCTGCGATTCGCGGCAGACTCGTCATCCTGCGGGACTTGGGAGTTTCACACCGACGCTATTTGGTGCTCTACAAGGCCCCTTGCATGAACAAACGTATATACACACATTCTTCCAGTGAAGCTTTCCTCTACTTCTTTTTTAGCGATAGAATGTTCGGCCTTCCCGTCGTTGGGCGGAATCTTCACGATCGTCGCACTCGAGTGATTCTTTTGCGGCGCCCTGCTTCGCTTAGGTCAGTTTATTCCTGAATAAGGGACGATGATGCGAAACAACAATTCACCTCAAGTGCGAAGTAGCCGCCTGCCTCGCTTAGCGCGCCCACTTCTTTGCGAAACGCTCGAGTCACGTCGTTTACTTTCCGTTGAAGGGCCGGTTCTGCTCGATGGTGGGCTGGAATTTCCTGTACAGCCAGACAATGCGTTCAAGCAGGCGCAAGGAGCGGGTACTGGTTCGCTGATCGGTGCGCAGTGGACGATCAGCGATGGTGCGGGGATTACACGCAACTTAAGTCCGTTTCAAAGCGGTAACATCCCGGCTCCCGAAGGTGATCAGCACGGACTGATCGAGAATTCTGGTAGCTTTCAGCAGACCGTGTCGGGATTCGTCGTAGGTCGCGAGTACTCACTGAGTCTGTTAACGATGGCTCGCCAATACGGGGATGGGGGCAGCGACCTGGAAGTCATTTTGGACCTGGGGCTGGCCTCGGAAATCTCATTGATTGACATTCCAGAGGTTACATTCAGCGCGTTCACGGAAATTTCCAGTCCAACGTTCATGGCGACAAAATCTTCCTATGTTTTGACGATAGATTCCGACAATGACGAAGGCAACCTTTCCGGTGACCGAACGACGTTTTTCGACGACGTACAGTTCGACGTGTTCGCGCCGATGGGCCTCATTGTACCATCGAGTGGGCCGAATGCCGGGCGGCTAACGCGATACAACGCGGTCGGCGATTCCGTTCAGGTGCAGGCGTTCGGTGTCAACTATTACGACGCCTTTGATCGATATCTACAGGACATCAATGACCGCAGCTTCGAAGAAGGGTTTGACTACCTTGCAGAGCACAGTATTCCTGTGGCCCGCGTCATGGCCGGTGGATACTGGCCGAGCGAATGGTCCCTATATTTCAGTGACAAGTCGGAATACTACCAGCGATTTGACGATTTTGTCGCAACGGCCGAACAACGCGGCATCGGGCTGATCCCATCGCTGTTCTTCCATATCCCCACGGTGGGTGAGCTGGTCGACGACGCCGTCGCTGCTGGGTACCTCACCCCGGGAGTCGACTTTACGCCCCTCAGTACGCTCAACACCGACACGCAGGGCAATGATACCTACGCTGAATACCTCACGGCTCTTGGTCGCGCCGACAGCGGCAGCAATGCGTTTATCACGTACTATACGAACGAGGTTGTATCGCGGTATCAGGATTCACCAGCGATCTGGGGCTGGGAGTTCTCGAACGAGATCAACAACACGGTTGATCTACCGAATATCAACATGTGGCGACCGAAAGAACACCCAGTGCTGGGAATGAACCTGTCGAGAGACGACAAAATGATACCCGCGTACACAAGTCCGGACGACTTCACTCGAGCTGACGTTGACGTTGCGAAGGTGAACTTTGCAAACACGGTGCGGGCGATTGATCCGTGGCGATTCTTATCAACTGGTGATTCGAGGCCTCGTCCGTATGCGTACCACAACTGGCAAGAACATTCATGGACTCTTGACACACGCACCGAGCTGGCACAGGTGTTGCCCATCGACAACCCGAATCCGTACGATTCGGTTAGCTTTCATCTCTATGCAGATAATAATGAAACTTACTTTGAGGATTCGCCGCAGGTCTCGATTGCTTGGGAAACCGGCGACTACGCAGGACTGCTGGAATTTTTCGAGTCCGAGTCCGCTAGTCTTGGCCAACCTCTCTTTGTTGGTGAATTCGGCGCCATTGGTGACGGGACGACCACGGGGGAAAGAACCACATTCCATCGATTGATGCAGGCGCTGATGGACGAAAACGTGCAGTTGAGTCTGCTTTGGGATTTTGACAACCTAAACCCAGGGCACGAGTTTCAATGGTGGGTCAACCCCAACACCGACAAGGAATATCAACTCACAAATTCTGACCCGGACCTCTGGGACCTACAGCAGGCCAACGAATCCTGGGGTGTTTGGTATGCCAATACGGCGCCGATCGCTGTCGATGATCTTGTTTCGACCAGCGAAGATGATGCGATCCTGATCAATGTGTTAGCCGACAATGGCAACGGTCCTGACTTTGACGCCGAATGGAATATCGATCCCACAGAAACCGTCAACCTCAGCTCTCCCGGGCTTGGTACTCTGATCAACAACAACGACGGCACATTCACCTATGACCCCAACGGAACCTTCGACTATCTCGCCGCCGGTTCCTCCGAGATTGTATTCTTTGAATATCGCATTAAAGACGCCGATGGTGAAGACGATACCGCAACGGTGACCATTACGATTAACGGTGTGAATGATGCTCCGATAATCAGCGATGGACCGGACAGTGCCGATTTCGATGTATCCGATTCAATGTTGAGTGCTACCGGGACTCTGACCATCAGTGATGTGGATACGAGCGATGTGGTCACCGCTTCGGTTGATTCGCTGGTGATTAGCGGAACGTCTGATCGGCTTGATCCGATGGCTCCCAGCGACACTCAACTGCTGTCGATGTTGTCGGTCACACCGACCGACATTTTGGATGGGACGGAAAACAGCGACACTCTGAGTTGGAATTTCAACAGCGGCAGCGAGCATTTCAATTACATGCTGCTAGGCCAGACGTTGGTACTGACTTACACGGTCGGGGCGACCGACGACGACGCGATCCCGCTAAGCGATATCGAACTGATCACGATTACGATCACGGGTACGAATTCCGCGCCCACGGCGTCGATCACTGGACCGTCGAGCGGAGTTCCTTTCCAAGATCGCACCTTCACGCTGACCGCGACCGACTCCTCCCCTGCAGACCAGGCAGCCGGATTCTTCTTTGATATCGATTGGGATGGTGATGATGAGGTCGACCAGACGGTCATCGGCCTTAGCGGCACACAGGTCACCCACGCGTACAATTCGGTCGGCGCCAAAACGGTCAAAGTCACCGCCCGTGATCAATTCAACGCGGTCAGCGATGTGAGCACTCATGCGGTCAACATCGCCAGGATAGAGATGCAAGGGGGTGACCTGGTTTGGGGCGGAACGGCCGGAGAGGATGCGGTCGAATTCGAAGAAACCGCTTCCCAAACGGTTGAGATCCGCGCTACCTTGTTAAATGGCGTCGTGGTCAGCGAGACACAGACCTTTGGCAGTGTTACCGGGCGAGTCATTGCATTCGGGGGTGACAGTGACGACATCATCGACGCCGGCGGAGTCGATGGACTGACCAACATCAGCGCAACGCTGATCGGTGGCCTCGGACACGACACGATCTATGGTGGTGATGCGGCCGACACAATCCTTGGGCTGGCTGGCGATGACAAGCTTTATGGAAATGATGGCAACGACCACATCGCGGGCTTCGACGGCGGTGAAGGTGGACCACTCGACGACAGCGACCAGATCTTTGGCGGTCTCGGAAACGACACCCTCTCCGGAGACAAAGGCACCGACACCGTTCACGGTGGATCCGGCAATGACATGATCTATGGAGACGGAGATCCAGAGCTCGAAAACGAGGGTGCGGCCGATCTCCTCCTGGGCGAAGACGGCGACGATACGATTAACGGGGGTCCAGGAGACGACCAGATCGATGGAGGCGATGGAAACGACCTTCTGGTTGGCGGTGATGGTGCTGAAGGTGTCGCCGGCGGCGACGACTTTCTAACGGGGGGCGAAGGCAACGATACGATCGAAGGTGATAACGGCCAGGATTTCATCATTGGGGGCCAAGGTGACGACTCTCTGGTCGGCGGCGACGGAAATGATGTCTACATCTTCGAACGCAGCGGTACGGAAGACCTCGGCACCGATCAAGTCGTCGAAGAAACAGGAGCCGACAATGATCCCTTCGACATTCTGATCTTCGAAGATTTCGGTGCCGCCGTCGACGTCGATCTTAGTGACGCCTCGGAACAGGAAGTTCACAGCGAGTTGTCGATCGATCTCAATGGCAGCGACGTGGTCGAGATCGCCTCCGGTTCAGTTGACTTTGATGACACCCTCACCGGTAACAGCCGCGATAATGTTCTTGTCGGTCACGGCGGCGACGATCAGCTATTTGGCGATTCATCATCGGCAACCGCGAATCGAGATTTTTTAATTGGTGGCGCGGGAGCCGATACGATTCAGGGTCTAGCCGGTGACGACCTGATCATCGCCGGTGCAACAGACTACGGTATTTCGAATCAAATCGAACCGCATCTGGCCGTCTTCAGTGAGTGGCTTGCCGCCAAGACCTACGAAGATCGTGTGGACAACATCATCGGAGCCAGTGGAGCACCCGACCCCCTGCCCTCCGCCGATCAACTCGCGGACGGCGTCTCCGTCTTCGACGATAGTGAGATCGACTCCATTACTGGAGGATCCGGCGACGACTTCTACTTCGCCGATCTCGATCCCACGATCGAAGATGTGCTAACCGACAAGGCGATCGATGAACTGGTCGAAGAATTAGATACGTTGCCGTCCTAACGGAAGAGATGTTGCGTCCTGCCACAAAGCAGGAATCGGGATCCGAAAAGATGCTGGTCACAGGTCTTGTTGAACGCCGGCCTCACCCTTCGTCGCCCCCAAGAAAGACGACGCTCCGAACCGGTTTGATTAACGGAAGTGCGATCTGCCATACCATCGAGTGCTTGTTTCCACGTATCGGAGTACATTGACCTTCCGGTAAGCTGTTCCAAGCCTTCCGTCTGAAACTGCTTCGGCTTCATCGTCCTGTTGCTACCTTGAAGCCCCTCAGGGTTTCACTCTGACACGTCGAAGATTCAGTTTGATTCGGCTGTGAGTCGAGGTGCCCTACTGGTTGAACGTAGCTGTTTAGGCTGGTGTTGAGGGAGCGGCTTGCTGCTCACCCTTTGGGATAAGCCGATAACCACACGAACGGACTACTAGAAGTGACGCAATGACGATGGCAGTCGAAAGTACAGAATCCAGACACGCGGATATAACGATCCACCATGAGAAGACATCATGACCCAATGAGAACGCTTCTACTGTTCCAAGCACAAAAGCGATGCAAATAGCAATTATGATTCTTGCCCATGGCGAACTCAAGCTTAGTGAGGCCCAAGCAGCACAGAGAGAGTTGATGGTTCTAACGAGTAACGTGAGGATATAGAGCGCTGCGAAGGAGATCATGTCATGTTCCGTAATTGTTTCGTAAGAAGGCCGAGCTATCCTCATCAGGCTAAGCAATAGCGAGCAAGTAGATATGAGTATGAGCAGGTGAAAGATCGAAAACCTCACTCGAGAATGTGCGACCTTCGCAGAACTTTCCGAGAAATGTACTAGCTCAGTGCACCTTCGTCGCAATAACAGGAAGCACCCCGACGACAAAAGAACGGACGCTGCATAAGGTAAGAACGTCGTTAAGAATCCTTTCACGAGAGTCTGTGAGTCGTATTGCGCGTCGAGAAGGGACACAGAATAGGAATAGGCTGCTATCGCCCAGGTTGTTATGTAGGCGGTGCCGACTATCCCTCCAAGGACTCGTACTATGACGGCATTACCTCCCATCCCTACCCAAAAAGACAGTAGCATCAGCTGAGCGAGACTCACCGCAGAGATAGCCCAAATCCCCGCCATGACCCAGGCACCGTGTGTTGGAAGCAAAGCCGTACCTAGTGGGGCCATGCCGAGAAACAACTGGGCGACAACCAGTCCCTTTAGACGGAGTCGGGCGGATGATTCGTCGTGCAATATATTTTCTCCGAAGTGCAGATCAGGTGCCGAACCTAATTGGACCCAGGCAGATTCTATCAGGTCTTCAATGGGGTATTTGTTCGGGCCTTAGTTAGACTGCCCAATGCGGTTGGGGGGCAGATCGAGCTTGGACGCGAAAGTCGTGAAGAGCCATCGGCTTCATCGGCCTGAGCAGCTTGCCCATCACCGAGGCCAGCTAACTTTTCGACATCCATGGGCTAGACAATCGAAGCTGCGTTTCTAGGTTCAATCCGAAGAGACGGTGGATTGCGGTATTCAGCTTGAAGCTACCCTTCCCAGGCCGATCCATCACCGCATTGAGCTAAGCATCATTCGGTGGCCGTTACCTGACCCATCAAGCCATCCTCATACGGCACGAACAATTCCTCCAGCGCCCCACGCCCAGGCAACTCCGGATTCAACCACCGAGCACAGGCCGCCTCACCATCCAGGATCACCGGCATCCGCTTGCGAGGGTGAACCTTGCCGACCATCTCGTTTGCCTCTGTGGTCACCATTGTGCAAGACTCAATGGTCTCGGTTCCATCGGTCCAGCGCTCGGCTAGTCCAGCGATTGCAAACAGCGGTGAATGCCTCACGCGGAAATAGAACCCGTGCTCATAGAACTGCGTGGCAGGAATCAGCACTCGATTGTGCTTGAACGCATGGCGATAGGATGGCTTGCTGCCGATCGTCTCGCTACGGGCGTTGTAGGTCATCCGCTGGAATGACTTTCGGGACTTGGTTTTCTTGGAGGGCTTCCACCAGCTTGGCAGCAGGCCCCATTGCATGGGGACCAGTTCGCGTTCGCCGGATTCGTTGAGACGGATCACAGCGATATCGTAGAGCGGGTATCGGTCGCGGGTGTCGCTGAGATCGGCAACGATCTTGGCCAGCCGGAAGTGTTCGCGGTACTCCTCAGCGGTGGCGGCTTGGGTGAAGCGGTTGCACATGGTCCCGTTCTAAAAACGCATCGTTGCCAGAGAGCTTCCTCTCACTTCTTGTACTCGAATTGACGACAGGTGTCGCGAGATCGCATCACAAGTCTAATCGCACGTCAATGTTCTTGAGTAACGAGACGTGTGACAAGCAGTGGATCGCGAGTCACTTAGGCGACCCATGAATGAGCATTATCGCTGCGGCACGCAAAATGCCTACCGTCCCATGTACAGGTGAACCATAGAAGTGCGCTACGGACCTCTACGATCGACTTCGAACAACTGGAGACGTCAGAATAATGAACTCATCAGTCAAAGTCTTTATAGGTGCCGCGGCAAGCTCGATTCTAGTTTCATGTGTCGCATCCAACTCGAACGCCGAACAGATCTACTTTTCGCAGGGGAGGAAGATATGGAGAACCGGACTCGACGGAAGTGAGTCCGTACTAATTCACGAGGACCCTCTACAAATCAGAGAAGTTCGAGTACATCAAGGAAACAGGCAGCTCTACTGGTTTGGTGACATAGGAAGAGATTTTGGACTAATTAGGTCAGATTTGAACGGGGAAAACCCTGAGAAAATCATCGAATTCGCGTCAGTGGGGGCCAATGACTTTCAGGATTTCGTGATAGATGAAGGGCGTGGTCACATCTATTCGTCAATCTTCGGTCCATCGATCGGTGCGACCATCATTCGGATGGATCTAGATGGCTCGAATATGCAAACGATTCTCTCGCTATCCGCACCGAGAGCCTCCAGCTTGGCTATTGACCCCGAAGACGGGAAGATCTATTGGACTGTCTCTGATGGTGATGGAAAAGGTGTGTATAGTGCTAACCTCGATGGCACTGAGCAGACAAAATTGACGGTTGAGCCCAAGCGATACTTTCTACTAACTCTCGATCGTGAATCAGATCGTCTCTATGCAAGCACCTTTGATTCAGTAGATATTCGCAGTCGGATCGAAGCGCTCGACGTAGACGGCGGAAACCTTGTCGACCTGATCCTGGAATCAGACGTAACACCGGTTGACTCAACATACCGGCACAATGTGGGCACGCTCACATACAACTCTGTGAATAATCGCCTTTACTGGACGAGCCGGACCTCAGGCAAGGATCAGATCTGGAGTTCCGACGCGGGCGGCGGAGACATCGCACAGTTCCGATATGATATAGGTCAAACATCAGGTAATGTCTTGGGACTTGATATCCACTTGATACCTGAACCCTCCTCGATTGTTCTCGCATCATTGGCGGCGTTCACGCTGCTGATCGTCCGCGGGCGGCAAGAGTGTCGCAAATAGCATTCATTCGAATCGATCTTTCATCTGACTCGGGTCTAAACTGCCAGGATCTAACCCCTGCCCGGCCGATCCATCACCGCGTTGGGTTCATCACGCGATATTTTCGGCAACCTGAGCCATCATCCCATCATCAGGAGACTCGAACTACTCCTCGAGATCAGCTACATCGGCTTGCCCGGAGAGTCTTGGATTATGAGCGGGAGAGAGGTCGTGGCCTCTGATCTTTCTTTTGCAGTGATGCGGGCCGAAATATCAGCTTCTGGAAACAGCGAGCTGATGCTTTTCAATGTTTGAACCTCATCGGCCGTGAGTCTTTCGTCATCAATCGCTGAACTCAATTCGAACCTACCGTGCGCCAGCTTGACCCTCGTCTCGTCCACAATTACCAGTGTCACACTTCGATACCCAGTCTCACCGAACACCCTCAGTTGCCATGGAGCTACGCGAGCTGGTTCTTGATGGTACGGAAGAATCTGATGCTCGATGTCCGACCGGCTTAACACGTTGTGCCTATGGCGAATCCAATTTAGTGGTTAAAAGAGAAATCCGATGCCGATCGCAACGAAGATAGCCAGGAGCAGAAACGTCCGAAGCGAAAATTGTAATCGGCGTTTCTTGTGGGCGAGTGTCAGTGTCATCTGAGCATTCCAGCAGCGGGCCCTTCCTAACTCTGGGGCGGCCTATCCATCACCGCGTTAATCTCCTCAATCTCCGCATTAAGCGTTTCAACCATCTGCTCCAACACTCCGATCTGCCCGCGTAAGTTCTCGTTCTCCTTCTGCACCTGCAAGAACCGCTGGTTGGTCTCGTTAAACAGGTCCTCGACTTCCTGGTACTTGGGCGAGTTGGTCACGTCTTGAGCGCCACCGAACTGCGAGAACAGGCCAGCGGTAAAGCCTAGGGCTGCGGTAACGAGGGCGATGAGAAGCACGCGAGATCGTGGCATATCAATTGTCCCTGCGATCGACTGACCCAAAAAGATGGCCCCGTGGTCTGGGGCAGGTAGACCACGAGGCCGGTTGCTCAGAAAGGGGTAGTTTTCAGAGCTGAGAACATCCTAAGCCGTGCGTCTGGCGTGTCAAGAAAATTCGTAGCTAATGAGGATGATGCGCGAGTGGGGCATGGCATCTTGCTAGTTGAGTAACCACCGAAGAAAGGCAGCAAACACAGACCAGCGAAAAAGTCGGCTAGTGCGGTCACAGAACCATTCCCAGAGGCAGCATATCCAAAGTTCGCAGATACGCAGCAAGAAGCAGAGACTCAACCATAGACGGGCCAACTTCGAACGGTATTGAAGAGAGTCCTTGATTTCGAGAATGATCTCACTAGCAGCCGGACTGTAGACTCTCTCGCGCGTTGAACGGGGGAGAAGGTATCCCATCAACGAAAAAGCCAACTCAATCAGCTTTGTGACCGAGGAGCGTCTTGTGTTATTGGGACTGCCTGGACTTCTGCTTCTTTCAAGAATTTTGGAAATGAGGGTCTCGATCATCCTATCGTCAAAGAATGGGTAGCGAGCAAGCTTTATACTTGCAACACCATGTACGCTGACAAACGATAGAGTCTCGCCTGACGAAAACAGAAACAGTAGGCGAATCCGTGTCCAGAACCCGACTCCAAGTGATCGTAAATACTTGCGCACTTCCGACTCTGCAATAACCTTGTCTGGCATTGTCGCAAGCCAAGACTGGAGGTGGAGAAGATGCTGGAAATCCTCATCCGTGAAATCGTTAATGGCGATCTCGGTTGCTGGTCCAAAAAAGGTAATATTGGTTCTCGCCATATTTTCGTTTTCCTTTATGGCCATCAGTAGAACTATATGAACCGGATGGGTGCCGCTAGGCCCTGCTCTAGCGCTCGCTCGACGTAATATTCAAGTGACTGCTGTCGAGCTCGCTCGCCCGACTTGAGTACCCGGTATTCAGCCTCGGTCGCAAGCGTCCCATCAATGTTGCGCTTGCGATATGTGCCCTTCACAAGCTTGTCGTCCTCAAGCCTCGCCATGAGCTGGTAAAAAGCGGCAAGACTCTTGCTATATCCGGCCTTCGCTAGCGACTCTCGCAGCTCCCGGCCTTTCTTGGGGCCGCTCACGAGCGCATCAAGCACATGGAATTGGAGATGTGTGATTTGGGGTAGTTTCACGTTGGAGATCCCTGCCAGACGATTGGATGTTGACCGATGTAAGGTGATCTTATACAGTTGTGCCAAGAATGTCAAATGGTGGCGAGTGCTTTCTTCAGGGGGCAATACGAATGGCCGATATCGAAGAAATCCGACAGCTCTTTGAGCCCAGCCGCTCAATGCAGAAATACATCGAAGCGCTGCAAGTCCTGGACAAGCAGGCCTTCGCCCCAGAAATTCTTGCTAAGGCCCTAGAGCTTTCGCAGCCAATTGATTTTGCGAAAATCAACCAGCGGATTACGGAGCTGAACTCTATTTTCTCCGAAGCGAAGATTACGAGCGACCTGTACGTTGGGGAAATTCAGCGACAAATTGGACTGCTCGATTCACTCAAAACGATGGGGTCTCTGAATACGAGAGTCCTAGATATTTCAAGATGTATTCGGAACTGGGAAGCTGCATCAGCAGGCATTACAGCCCGCATGTGTGACATCGGTTTTTTCGATCAACACCAGGCTCTCGCCAAGAGCTTGCTTGAAGTTCCAGCCGCTTACACTGACTTTGTCAAGCACACGACCGCCCGACTAGACGAAGGGCTTGCGCCGAACGTGCTTTCCGGACTCAGGGGCAGCCTCAATCTGGCCGCCTCACAGTTCCTTGGCATATCAGACTGCGTGAACACCATTATCGCGACCCCTAGCGACAGCGAAACACTGCCCTCCCCACAAACACTAGATGTCCCTTTCGCGCAACAGGAAGAAATTCTTTCGACAGAGTTGGTAATTGACGAAGATGACATCACCTCCCTGGAGGCAGCATCACCTACTGCACAAGTTGCAAGACAAGCTTCTCGGGTGATGCGCCTGGTGGCGACCTGCAACGAAGCGGCACATGTTTCCTCGATAGGTCGAGATATCTTCAAACCTACGACCCGGATGCTCGTGGCCTATGCGCGGCTAGAGTGGATAAGATCCACAAACCAACTGCAACTCGGTGAGCTAGTAGATTGCCTGTACTACATCTTCTACGAGTGCGCTGGGGCAGTCAGCTTGCGGTTCTTAACTGAACATGGAGGACCACTCGACAACGCTGAATGCGAATTCATCTGGAACCTTAAGACTCTTCGCAACAAATGGCTTCGTCATGATGTTGATCACGGTCAGCCTTCAGGCATTAGCAGTTCATGGAGCAACCTAGCTACTAGCTTCCGGTGGCTTGGCTTGGAACAACACCCCACAAAGTCCGAGCACTTCTTTCACATTCACAAAAAGCTGATCGAGGAAGCAGAGAAATTCTTGGTTCTCCTGTCAAGCAAGATGGATCTCAAATAACATTGGTGAACCAACCGGCTTTCTCGATCCATTACAATTGGTTCACCTAGAGCCAAGATGAGGAGAGGCAAGCCTGGCGCGCTTTTTCGTTAGCCGAGGGGAAAGTTACAGCTTCGCGAACTCCTTTCAACTCTGTGGACTCGCACAATGCCTGCCGGTCGCTCTCAAGCCGAAGCCTTCTTCGAACAAATCCGAAGTGCCGATTATCCAGCAGAATTCCTGTCGAACCTCATCAACTCCGATCCGCCAACATTCGAGACCGAGTGGCTGGATTTCAAATGCCATCCAGGGCAAGAAGATCCGAGCCTAAGCGAAAAGCAGGCGAACAAGAAGCTCAAAGAAATGTGGAGCAAGGCACTGTCCGGTTTCGCCAACACAGGCGGCGGCGTACTCATCTGGGGCATCGATGCGAGGAAGGAAACTCGCGATGACGGAACGCAGGTAGACGCTGCGATAGGCAAGTGCCTGCTCCCGAATCCAGATGTGATTCGCTCTCGCTTGCAGGAGCTGCACCCGTTCGCCACGGATCCACCTGTGGCCGGTGTGGAGATGATCTCTGTGGTCGACGACAAGTCCACAGGCGGGGGCTACTTGGCATGCTTGATTCCCGCGGGAACCCAACAACCGTACAGAGCGGAGTCAGCTGATAGGCAATACTATCACCGTGCGGGCGACTCGTTCCTGGTGGCTAGTCGACCTTTGCTGGCCTTACTGTTCTATCCGAGAGTCCAACCCCGATACGGACTGTACGCGAAGGTCTGCTTCGAGATTACGAAAGAGAAATCTCGTACTTCCTGCCACTTGAATATGCAGAACGCGGGATCAGGCACGGCAGAAGATATTGTAATCCAGCTGTTTCCCGATATTCAGGGTGCTTGGCAATCAAGCTACAAGTGGACTGAAATAATCACGGAGCCATTCAAGTACGAAGTCATGTACAAGAAGCCGTTGCATCCCGGGCAGGAGGTCCTACTTCCCGCGTTCAGCATTGAAGCGGGAGTAATCGAAACTTGGCAGATGGAAGAGGACCGGCGCATTCCAGACTTGGTTGAGCTGAAGATTCGAGCTCGAATCTATTCAAGACACTGCCCTACGCAAATTGCCGACATCAACTTCAGCCATGATGAAATTGCCCTGGAACAACCTAAGACCTTTTCGGCAAGAGATGAATAGAACCAAATCCCATTACCAATTCATTCCACCGGCCGCCAGCCCCCCGCTGACGGCCTTTTTTGTTGCTGCGCAGGGGAGAGAACCAACCTTACGTTTCCAGTGTTTCGCAACCCAGATAGGAGAGACCACAGATGGCAACCAAGCAAACCAGAAGACGAGGCAACGGCGAAGGATCCATCTACCAACGGTCCGACGGCCGGTGGTGCGCTACGATCTCGCTGGCTTACTCAACCAATGGCAAACGAAAGAGGCAAACCGTCTATGGCAAAACCAAGCGCGAAGCCCAGGAGAAGCTCGCCCGGCTTCAATCGCTCAAGCTTGATGGAATGCTCTGCGAGCCGAGCAAGCTCACCGTCTCGGATTTCCTTGATCACTGGTTGGAAGATGCTGCCAGGCCGACGATTAGACAGACTACGTATGCCAGCTACGGAGGTGTCATCCGGAACCACCTTCAACCGCGAATCGGAAAGATCGTCCTGTCGAAACTGACTCCGGCTCACGTTCAGGGGATGTATTCGGCCATGGAAAGAAACGGGTCCTCCCCGCGGCTTCGGCAGTTGGTCCACGCGACGCTGCGCCGAGCCCTCAAGCAGGCGGTTCGCTGGAATATGGTTCCACGGAATGTTTGCGACGCAGTGGATCCCCCACGAATAGCACGGAAGGACATCAATCCACTAACTGCCGAACAAGCCGGACTACTACTGAAGGCTGCCGAAGGTGACCGGCTTCAAGCACTCTATGCTCTGGCTGTCACAACCGGGATGAGGCTTGGCGAATTGCTCGGTCTTCAGTGGTCGAATACCAATCTGAAAAAGGGCACACTTGCCGTTTGCCACACGCTGGTCGAGGTTGATGGCATTCTGACCCTCGCAGAGCCCAAAACAGCGAAAAGTCGACGGAGCATCGATCTTCCCAAGGTTGCGATCGATGCCTTGTGGGAGCATAAGCGCATACAGCTCGCAGAGGGGCATGGGTCCAGCTCTTTTGTGTTCTGCAACACCCAAGGAACCCCACTCCGACGAAGCCACTTGCATCGACGTAGCTTCAAGCCACTCCTCGAGCTGGCCGGATTGCCTGCGATTCGATTTCATGACCTTCGGCACACCGCTGCCACGCTCATGCTGACAGAGGGTATCCACGCGAAGGTCGTCCAGGAGCGACTAGGGCACTCTCAGATTAGCGTTACGCTGGACATCTACTCGCACGTACTACCCACCATGCAGAAAGACGCCGCGGCAACGATCGACAGGCTATTTCGAGCAACAGGAGCCTGAATGGCTACACCGTGGCTACATTTGAGAGAAAATTGCCTGAGATATGCGAACCCAACCAACCCCACCGTCAATTCGCAAATGCATACCAAGCAAGGGCTTCCAAGAAAGCGGAGGGCAGGGGACTCGAACCCCCAATCCCTTGCGGGACACCTGATTTCGAGTCAGGCCGCTAGCCAATTCGCATACCCTCCGGGGCGTGTCGACCAATCTACTTTTTGAAGCCTGCCCTGACAAGCGAGACACGCCGCGGCGGCTGGGGGTTCGAAGTGTCGAGCATGTCCTGCGGATCGGGTCGTCTGAGCCGATTGTGTCGCTGCCCCCTCTGACAGACATGCGAAACCAGATATCAGGCCACATGCTTATGATCGGCCGTCGTTGGTGGCTTGGGGTGCTCCTTGCGATCGTCAGACGTTTGCCCAGATGCCTTACATGACCTAGCGTTACGGTACGTTCGTTCTGTGCGGTCGACGCTTTGTAGCGTCCGTGGCACGAGGCGTCGCGCAATCTGCTATCGCCTGCGGTACGTCGCCGAGAGGTCGTCTCGAGGCTTCGTTGGTTGCCAACCATCCAGACAATAGATCGGACCGGCTGAAAGGATATTGCACTGTGGATCGACTAGAGGCGAAGTTCGCGATCGTTCATCACACGCTCGATTCCCTCGGGCTTACGTCCAAGAAAAAAGGCCCCGAAGTGGCCCATGTGATGACGCCCGCCCCGCTTGCCGTACCCGACGATATGACGGTGCTCGAGCTGGCACGATTGATCCATTCTCGTGGTGCACGTCATGTCCTGGTGACCAATGCCGCGGGACAATTGCAGGGAGTGATCAGCGATCGCGATGTGATTCGCTGCTTTGGTCCGGACGAATATCCCGACGAAGAGCTGCTGCGGGAGATCACCACCGGGCAAATCATGAGCACCGACGTGATCAGCATCGGTCCACACGAATCCCTGCAGCGAGCGGCCTCGATCATGGTCAGTCACGGCATCAGTTGCTTACCGGTATTGATGGCCGACGGCGCATTGGTCGGGATTATTACTAATACCGATTTGCACATTGTGCTGGATTATCTGCTTTCTCGGACTTGGCCTTCAGCACAGGTTGAAGAGGCCGTCGGGGCTGATTCGGTCTCTTAAACTCGCTTCGACCGTCGCAGCAGGAACTCGAAGCGGCTACTGGTAACGGACCTCACAGACGCTCTAGCTGTGCCGATTCTTGCGGCTCTCCGCGATATGGCATGCCGAGTCATTTGCTTGCGTTTGATGCTATCAGGTGGCCGATATCAAGGCATAGCTCGCCCAGCTTCACGAGCCTGCCCTTCGAGGAACCACCTGCTATGGCAAAAGAAGTTTTTCGCGTGGTCACCCGCGCATCTGATGGAAAAATCCGCATCAAAGATTACGTTCGCGCCGAATCGTTGCAGCGATTGCACACGCAAATCGGCGTCGACGATTGCAGCACCGATTTGGGGCTCCGCGGAATGCCCGTATTCCGGGGGCTGATTGGCCCCATGCCCGACGGCAACGACGTCGTCCGCTATGAGTCGCCGGAAGTGTTCGAATCGCTGACCAAAGAGTGGGGCAGTTCAGCTCCCAAACCGAAGTCGCGTTCACGCCGCCGCGCACGATCCTCTTAAAGTGGACGCGCGTCTTCAGTCATCCGTCCAGGTAAACACAGAAGACGCTGTCACGCAGCCGCAACACCGAATCGGTGATAAGCGCGTATCGCGCAAGGCTCGCGAGAGCGTCTTCTTTAGTTTGCCGGTGTGCTGACCGACGTGCTTTTACCGACGCGACATTTGGTAGTCGGAACTGGCACCCTGTCGTGGCGGGTCGTTGTCCAGCTTCACTCCGCCGATGCCCTGACGACGAGCAACCGATGTCGGAGAAGCGAACGGATCGCTCGACGTAGCTCCATCGCTTACGGCTACGCGACTGATCTGTTCTTCTTGCACCATCCGTCGGGTTGTGACGGGGGTCCGCTCGATACGCGAGTCGGCAACCATCTGGCGACGAACCACTGGAATCTGCGTCGGCTGAATCCGGGTCTCCCAACGAGTTCGCGGAACAAGCCGCTGCTCGTAATAGGGAGTTACCAAGGGATTCCAGCGACCCTTCATCTGTGCTTCCCAGTGATACTCCGTCACGGGCGTGACGTAGGTACGGTGCGAATCGAGATACTCCGTGGTAAGCTGTTCGCGATAGATTGGAACGTGACGTTCCTCGATGCGCGTTTCGCTAACGGGGCGTTGCACCACCCGACGAGTCTCGCGATAGGTGCGCCCGTCGTCGCCCTGGTAATAACGGACTTCGTCGGCCCGCAGATTGGTTACGGCCGCGGCGATTAGCGCGGTCGTGGCGAGTAGTAAGATGCGTTGGGTCATCGGTTCCCTCCGAATCGACGTCCTTGTTACCCCTGGGGAGCCACTGTAGCCGCGTGACATCAAGCCCTCGATATCACAGCCGGCACCTGCATGACGGCTCCACGTCTCTTTTTTTCGGCGCGCGAGGCAGATCGGGATTAGCCCGATCGTGAGGTTTGCCAGCATTGCTGTTGTCCTGACGCGCAAATCGGTCGCAGCGAACATCTTGCAAAACGCTAGCAGATCGGCCACGCTAACGGGCAAACAATCGAATCTGAATTAAATCACCACGTTTCAGGAGTAAGGGTTGATGATCGGCGAAGATCTGCTGGAAATCCTGCGCTGCCCGCAAAACAAGACGCGGCTCCATCTGGCCGATGCCGCGCTGCTGGACCGGCTCAACGCAGCCATCTCGGCGGGTAACGTCACCAATCAGTCGGGCGTGAAGCTAGCCGAGCCACTCACCAGCGGACTGGTTCGAGAAGACGGCCAGGTGTTGTACCCCATCATCGACGACCTGCCGGTGCTGCTGACCGACGAGTCGATTTCGTTGGATAAGCTCTGATCGATTGGCCGCAAGCCACGATCTTGGAGTTCACTCTCCGTACCGCAGTTGGAGTTTTCCGATGGGCGAAAAGACCATCTTCAAACGCATCATCGACAAGGAAATCCCTGCCGAAATCGTCTACGAGGACGACCTCTGCCTGGCGTTTCGCGATGTGGCTCCCAAGGCACCGACCCACGTGCTTGTGATTCCCAAGAAAGAGATTCCCTCGATCGACGGTCTGACCGACGAGGACAAGAATCTTGCAGGCCACTTACTACTGATCGCCAAACATGTCGCCGGCGAACTTGGCCTGGCCGATGGCTATCGCGTGGTGATCAACTGTGGTGCCGACGGAGGCCAAACCGTCGACCACCTGCACCTCCACATCATGGGCGGCCGCGGCATGGGCTGGCCCCCGGGGTAATCCTGTTCGGATCTCACTCGCATGACGTCCCACATCTCCGCAGAGAGATTTACTGTCCCCGACGTACATGAGTCGAAAGCGCAAGCCTATTCGGCCTCCGGCCAATAACGAATCATCGTGATGCGTGGACCTCTCCCCTCCGGGTCCCAATTGAACCCGCGAACCCCTTTGTTGTCGATTCCATTCAATTCGCAAGTGCCGTGCTGTTCGTTCAGTTCGAATATCTCTTCTTCAGTCGTTTGTTGTGAACACCGCTCGAAACCGACAACTCTTACGATCGTTCCGACATTCGCCTCATCGTAATGAACTTCCACTTTGCTACAAGTTACGGGAAGCAAAAACGATCCTGCTCCAGCGAGAGGGCGGTAATAGCCTCGTGATCGAAGTCTCAGCGCGCCGTATACCTCATCTGTTTTCGAGGAAAGCGGCTGGAGATCGAAATTGTGAATCTCTTCGAACACTTCTTTCTTGACGTTGGGGCAATCCGGGCATGACGCCTCCTCTGTATAGATGTCTTGCATAACAAGGACCGCAAGTCCCGTAGTTCGCGCCGGCCTCCCACTTATCTCGTCGGAGTAGTTGCCCGAAGCATTCCCCTCGACGGTCAGTTTCTGCCCATAGAAGACCTCGCCAATCTCTAGTCCTTCCGGACTTTTCCAAACCACATAATGGGCATCAACTTCGCCCGGCTCCGAGAGTTTAAAGCGTATGTCGACCGGAGTCTGGCCAAAGCTCTCGGTGGCCGCGAAGACGACCATACCACCGAGTTGAAAGCAAAGCGTTACGCGAATAAAAAGACTCATCCTTACCCCATTCATTTCGTTCGTTGTGTCAATCGATAAGCAAGCTGCGCCTGTCGTCAGGCTCTTATCCATAGTGCCCGAGATCATTAGGAAAGAGAATCCGGAGGCTTCACGATGACATTATACGAAAGATTTTGCCTGGATTCCGGCCCGAGCCTAAAACAGTCGCAGCGATTCCGGCAGCATATCGTAGACTCGATCGCGAAATCCTTTCGGTTCGGCCTGATCGGGTAGCCGGGCTTCGCGAGGATTGCGCTGCGGGGCCGCCTGCACGGTGGTTCCCTCGGGCAGCGTGATGTGCTCGTCGAGGAAGCGGGGCCAGTATCCTTCGAGTAACTGCAGGCAGTCGGCGTATTGCCGGTTCTCCAATCGCAGTCCGGCGGTGGTTACCAATTTGAGTAACTCGACCCGTTCGCTTTCGGTAAACCACAAGTCGAATAATTCGACATGATCGATCCACACTTTGCCCGCATCGATCAGTTCGAATTGAACGCGAAGGTCCGTCAGTCCTTCCAGAGGCAAGTCCGTCACAGGAAAAAGAAATTGCGACCATGAATCGGACAACCGTGCCACGTTGGAACGCGGTCCAAGCTCGGCGTAGCGGAAGTATTCCTGTCCGCGATACGTTCCGATCAGTGCCAGGCGCATGGTCGGTTGCTGTTTCGGGTCTTCAACACGCAACCACACAGAGACGCTCAATCGACCGCTCGTGGGGCGCTCGATCGCGGGACTCGTCAAACGCAACCCTGCCGTGTCGCTTTCAAGTTGCAGGCACCGTTCCCCTTCGTGGGCACTGTTTTCGATGGCAACCAACTTCAAGGGCGGCTTCTGGGGAGAATTCGTCGACGTGATCCAACCTTCGATCGAACCATCCTCGCGGGGAGGCGTCTCGAAGTTGGGGTTCGTCAACAATTGGATGGCCGGTTGTTGCCCCAAAACCGCCGCCTGATTGGCCAGGTTTTGAATTCGATTTTGCAATGCCTGCCGCAAGTCCTCGGGCAACTGCACGTTGACTCCCGCGATCGATACCTGGTCAGACTCGAAGCGGAGTGCTCTCAGCTCGTAGGGCTGCAGTTCGCATTCCCACAGAGCCTGGCTACCAGAACGCCTCAATTCAATCGCTTCTCCAGAAGCAAGGTCGGTCACCGCAACGTTGCCCGAAAGGTTCAAGCCAACCGACAACGGGGCTTGCCAGGGTGAATCGTTGAGGGCGTAGATGTACGTTCGACCATTCTCCACAAGATAACGCAAGGTGACCGGTTGAGGTGCCTCTTCAAAGGTCTCAAACCGCTTGGCGGGCAATTGCTGGAACGTGGCAGCCATGTCCACCAACGCTGCTTCCTGCCCCATGGGCAACAGCCACCCGCCATCGACCATGAGTTGTGTATCGGCGCGCGCGATGGAATGAGCAAACCGCTGACGGTTGGCCCAACCCGAGGGAGAAGACTGAGTGACCAGCCAGGTATAAGTCGATCCAAACGGGCTCTTGTCGTCAAACGACGAAAGACGCATTTGGTGAGGCGGATGAAAGAACAAGCTGGCCGGGTGTTTCGCTGTAGCAAATAACCGATCGACCGTGGCCGATTCGCCCCATGACAAGGCGGCGGCTTGGAAGTGGGACGAATCGTCGTGACCACCCAAACTGGGCCGCAACACAATCAGCCCCTCAATATCACGACACCTCGACACGTCGATTCCGGCGGCCAGCAACACCTGTTCCGGCGCTTGCCGACGAGGCAACGCCGGCCGCAACGCTGCCATCAACTGGGGCGATTCGAAGAGTCGGGTTCCACACAGCAATAGACTTGCATTCGGGCTTTTGCTGCGAACCTCGTCAATCAGACGCTGATAGAACGTCGTTAAGACCGATGCCCGCCACTGCAACCAGGCGACTTGATGTTGGGCTAGGAAGGAGGCGCGTCTGGCGAAACGGTCGGGCCCCGTCCCCGGCGGTTGCAATCCGGTTTCTTCGGCGAAGCGAGCGATGGTGCGATCGTCGAGTCCCCAGTTTGGTCCGGGTAACTGAGCAAAACCATCGGCCGAGAGGTCGAGGGCCAGACCTTTGAAACTTGGATGATCGCCTATCCGTGTGACCAACTCGCTCACCACTTCGAGCATGGCCCCCTGCACGCGAGGATCGAGCGGATTGTAGTTGGGGGTCCAGGCCCCCAACCTGCCGTGGCCGGGCCGATAACGACGTCCATCGGGGCCGACAAGCTGCAACCCAACGGTATCGGTTCCGCCGCGAAGCAGGGCTTCAATTTTGGGAAGAGGCGTGTTGAATTGGACGGCCGGAATGAGCGACAGCTCTCGTCGATCGAATTCCTGGGCTATCAACTCCAACACGTCCTTACGAACCGGGTCCAACGCGGTGTTGAAGAACACGCCCGTATCATGGCGCGGTGTTGGGTCCAGAACGTTGCTCGGGTATAGCGAGCTTCCCTCGCCGGCCACCGTAAGCACCAAGGCGTTGAACCCGGCGTATTCCAAGTAGTCAGCGGTTCGCGTTGCAGATTGATAGAACGTGGTCCAATCGTCGAGGCAACGTCCGCTCCAACGATCAACCTTCTGCACCGTCGAAAAATTCTCAGGCAGCAGTGGACGATCCATGTAGGCGGCCCATAATCGCCCACTGGTTGAGGCATTTACCGCGGCACGTCGCGAGGGCAATCGAGTTGGCCCGCCCAGTACCCGAATCTTACCGTAAACGGCAGCCGTATCGTTCCGTTGATTGGTCAACAGAACCAAGGGGCTTTCCGTTTTAGGCCAAAACACAAGACGATGCCGCGCCCATTCTGCCGGCTGGTCGCTGGCCTCGTTATCGACCACGACGCCCGAGTCCAACCCGATAGGAACCACTTCACCGGCGGCGTTGGGTTCGATAATGCTCACGCCCAACGACTGCGGCACGTTGCTGGGGTATTCGATCTCCAGAATATGAGGTCGTCCCGGATTCTCGATCGGCAACGGATAAGCTTCCCAGCTGGCCTGTCGCCGCTCCTCCCGTGGCGCGAGTTGCACCAGGATGCCCAATTCGTGCTCAAGGGGCTGGCTGTTGTTGCTATTGAGCGGACCACGGCGAGGCGCCGGAATCCAGCGAATGTTGGTCAACCGCTCCCACCACCGGGGATGGGTGGGATCGATATCGACCACGGTTTTGAACGGTTGTGCCGTGTCTTCGCTCTCCTTCAAAGGGTCGAGGACCACGAACTGAACCACACGCTCGGCAATCTCCGATTGCAGGGTCAACCGAGATCGCAGTCCTTGTTGCTTGGCAAGAATCCGTAGTTCGTACACCCCTTCTCGCTCTGGGGCTGTGGTCTCCAAGACGATGGGACTGCTCGGTTGGCCGGGGGAACCTGTCGTATGTTCGCGATCTTGAGACCATTCCTCGCGCCCATTCTCGCTGGCAACCAAAGCCAGCCGCAGAAGGAGCTTTCTTCCGGGTTCAACGTCCAACAGCCACGGCATGACCTCCACTCGCCACGCTTCTCCGGGAGCAAATACCAGCGACTCCCGATCGAGCTTTACCCGTATTTGATCTCCCGGTGTCCGGCGAATGGAAAGCCGGTTGCCGGTATCGTCCAACGTTTGGTTGAAGTCCTGGCCGATCAGGTCGGATACCGTCACTCGAACCGGCGCGATGGCCGTCTGCCCTGTCGCTTGGAGTTGAACCTCGACCACGGCCGTAAGCGGCGCGTTCAGTTCGATGTCGAGCCCGCCGAAGGTCGATGGCGAGCGAGATTGATGCACGGCGGCACCATCGAGAACCCAGCTCGAACCTGGTTGATCGGGCTCGATCCCCAGCGACTCGACTCCGATCACCGCGCCTTGATCGAGGCGAACAGTGCCTCCCCACTGTCGAGATTCACCACCGCCCCAGGCAATGCGGAGGCGCACCGAAGGCGCTACGTCCGCGGCGGTCACATGAATACCAACGAGCGAACCCGTCAGTACCACGTAACTAACCGCCACGACGCACCATGTACGCAGCACGAACACGCAAGGCGAGCGCTGCTGATTCGGACGTCCTTGTCCGAGCATCATGCGATCATGGTCTTGGGGAGAATGGAATCAGGGTGTATGACCCACTGAAAAGGTGGGCGATTATAGGGTTACGTCGTGAACGCTTTAAGGTCAGAATCGTGGCCAGGCCCGTTGCTACCGACAGCAAGCCCTTGAATGCAAGGCAAGCTTCAACCCGGATGCTCCCGAAGGCATTCGTCGAGCGGTTCCAAGAAGCCGCCTTCCCCGTTTTCCAGCCACGATTCCAGGTCGTCGATGGCGGTTCGCAGCGCTTCGACCTGGTCGGGACACCGGGAAGAAATCTCGTTCTGCTCCCAACGATCATCGGGTTTGACATACAACGATGGCTGCACTGCTAGCGAGTCTTCGTCATCGGGGGTGGATTGCAGATCGAGCCGCAGGTGCCAGTACCGCGTGCGAATTGCCAGTTCGCTCGGCATGGTGCCAAGGGGCAAGGCAGAATGATAGGCCACGCTGCATGCTCGATCGCGAATACTCGTGCATTCCCCTTTCAGCAACGGTAGCAAGCTCTCACCATCGAACGCCGAGTGGTCGCACTCTGCCCAGTCCAGGATGGTGGCCGCCAGATCAGTCGGTTGCGCCAGCCCGCTGGCCCGTTCGTTCGCTCCCAAGCCATCGGGAAATTGCAGCAGGCAAGGCACGTGGATTAACTCTTCGTGCAATCGCTCACCGGCGTGTCCAATCGCGGCATGCTCACCCAATGGAAAGCCCCGCGTGCCCATCAGCACCAGCAGGGTGTCGTCTTGCAAACCGCTCGCTGCGAACAATTCGAGAAACGCTGCCAGGCATTCGTCGAACAATTTGATCTGCCCGCCATAGGCCCGTCGAATTCCCAATAATTCGTCGGGATCCATTTCACTACAATCCGCCACAGCCGGAACAGCAGACATCGAAGGCGGAGACGGTTCCTCCTCGTCTTCCACGAGTTCTTCTCGATACGAATAGGGAGCGTCCCAGGGAGCCGTCAGCCCTCGGCTGTGCAACCACAGTAAATTTGAATTCTCGAGCCCTGCCGCCATGTCGACGGCTGCCTCAAAGAATCGGGCAAACCCCGTCTCGGATGGGCTCTCGGCGGTCTGCTCTGCAGAGGGTGGCAGAAGATTGACTTCGTGCAGGCCCGTCCTTGTGAAATCTTCGAACAGTGCGGCATCGTCGCTCATCAACGAACATCGCCAGTCGACCGCTGCCAGACGCTCGAAGATCGACGCGCGGTCGGCCGACTTGTTGAGCGCGTGAACCCCTTGCCACGATGAACGATAAACCGTCTTCAGAGCAGGCGAGTCGAGTACGTATTGATCGAGCACGAACGACTCGCTTGCCAACCGATCAAACGCCGGCGTAGGCACCGCATCGCTGCCGTAACAGCCCAGTTGGCCGATATGCAGGCCGTCGATGGCGAGACAAAGGATGTTCATACAGGATCCGAGGCGAGAGAATGCTGCGATTCGATCGCGGCAAACTCAGATTGTAGCGATCGTGAGGGTTCGCGCGGAGCGTACACGACCCTGCGGAAACGAAAGGTATTGTTTGGCTGAGAATCGCATCGACCGCGATCTCGACTCGATAAGTCGACCTTGATGAGCCGCAACGTGAACGTTGAACTTTGGAATTCTCTGGAACATCTGCGCACCCATGCGGACGATTGGGATGCCCTGTGGCAACGCAGTTTCGCGGTAACCCCCGTCGCGCGAGCCGCGCCGCTTGCAATCTGGCTGGAGAACTTTTCGCACCCCAAGGCGTTCCGTGCAATCGTGGTGCACGATGGGGGCAAGCTTGTTGCAGCATTGCCCCTGTACATCCAGCGCCGCATGGGCTGCATCCCCATAGGCCGACTTACACAAAACGGTTGGTCGACAGCCGGTGAACTGCTAATCGATCCCTCCTGCGTCGACGAAGCAACCCTGGGACCGATGATCGTGGCCCTGAAAAACCTGGGGTGTGTCAGCCTCAATCTGGGGAAGGTAAATGCACACAGCACGCAATGGAGGCCGCTATTCAAACGTCTGGCCTCGCAACATCTCTTCTGGCGTTACCGTCCTTTCTGTAAGGTCGGTTGCGTAAGCATCAAGGGCACCTGGGAAAGCTATATGGCGTCGCGTTCGAGAAACCATCGCCAGCAAATCAGGAAACACCTTCGCCGCATCGGCGAACAAGGTGAACTCACTCTCACGATCGAGAAGCCTCGTGGGTCCACTGAAATCGAGGAATTGCTACGACGAGGGTTCGAGGTCGAAGATCATAGCTGGAAAGGTAGCGCCGGCACCTCGGTCCTTCGCAACCCTGAGATCTTCCAGTTCTTCTGCCATCAGGCCGAGGCCCTGTCCCGGCATGACCATCTGTGGCTGGTGTTTCTGGATCTCGACGGCAAACCGATTGCGTTTGAGTACGGATGGCACGCCAAGGACACGTACTTCTCCCCAAAGGTTGGCTACGACGAGGCGTTCGCGCGATTCAGTCCCGGCCAACTGCTACGGCACGAGTTGTTAAAACAATTCCACGAAACCGCAGGCCCCAGCCTGGTGAACTTCTGGGGCCCTCTGACACCAGCTACCGAGCGTTGGACAACACAATGCTATACGGTGGTCGATTCGATGATGATGCCCAGCCGCACGGCCGCGGGTGCCGTGCGTCGAAGCGCACGAATCGCCGTATCCATGCGCCATGCGATCGCCGAGGCAAATCGCAACATTCGCCAACTCATTCCCAAAAGAGCGGCGGCCTCGACTCAATAGCGCGGCAACGAACTCAACCGCCGAACTTCGATGGATCGCTTCGTCACTCGACGATGAATTCCCCGTTCATCACCATCCAATGTCCAGGGAATGTACACAGGTATGGATAACGCCCCGGCTCCTCGGGTACACGGAAATAGATGGTGAACTCTCCATGCGGTGGCACTACATCGGTGTAGTACAGCACATCACTGGTGTGCGGAATGTAATGCCTTGCGGCAGCCTCGGGATCTGCAACCAGGCGGTTCGACATCTCGCCCACTCGTCGCAACGTGCCGGGCTGCACCAAGGCCCAGTTGTGTGGAACGACGTCGGGGTTCGAAAGCGTGAACTCAAGCAGTTCACCCGCCTTCACCCGAATGGTCCGCTCGGCAAAGGTTAGGTTCTTGCCGGTTTGAAGGACAACCTTGCGGGCCCCTTTGATCCGTTTTTGCCAAGGGTTCGGCACCTGAATCGTCGCCAGCGCCAGGTCCGCCAGAATCGGGTGTGCGGCGATGGTCTTCTCCGCTGGTTCGTAACCGTCCAGATCGGTGTACGGAGCATCCAGCTTGTGCACGGTAACGAACAAATCGTGCGCGTCCTCGACATTGGTCCGCAACCGCAAGTGCAACTGGTTCACCGGCTGTAACTCGGGCAGTTCGATGAACAGCGTTCGACGATCGGTCGAAACATGGGCCGAGCGAATAGCTAACGGATCGTGCCCTGGGGTACCGAAGTGGCTCGTCGAATACTCCGGAGAGCCGTACGCCGAGCTGTAACGATAGTTCCACATCTGGGCGAAGTGACTCTCCGGTAATGCGGCGACCACGGGATCGACAGGTTCGGAAAAAGTAATCGAGATGCCGTTCTCATAAACGTGAAATCCCAAGGGCAGTTGTGCTCGCTTGCCCGTATAGCGAACCCGTTGAAAGCAGCCATCGTCGGGTGTGTAACTCCCCCAGCCGGCCATCCCGCTGACATACAGTTGCCCGTCCGCAGGATTAATCCGCCCGCGATGGGCACCCGAGCGAAACTCACCCGGCAGCGGCACGATGGCCCCCTGCAGTTGATCGTCCACTTCGTCGCGAAGCACAAGGAAGTGAGCCCCCGTCCCAAAAGAGAAATGAATGAGTTGATCGCTTAGTGGACCCCAACGCCCGCTGGAAACAAACGTTTGCCCGCCACTGGAGTTATCCAACCCCCGAGGGATGTAAGCCAGCGGTAACTCCGGCGGATTACCATCACGCGGGCCCCCATATCCGAAGAAGGGCACGGCTCTATTTGCAGACTGCGATGCATCGTTCACGTCGTTCGCAACCGACTCATCCCGCACGGCACAAATCATCGAAGCGGGGGTCCATCCGCCTTCCGAGCAAGGCACGGTAATCGTTCCATCGGACAGAATCCCCACCCCATCGGCATTGCGAAACCCCTCGGCCATTACGTCAACACGTTTACCATCGGGCGAGATGCGTACGAGACCTTGGTTTCCAGAAACCATGTAGAAGTTGCCCTGCGGATCTCGCTCCAGCCCGCAGATAAAATCATGTCCGGCCGCGGACGTTTCGAATGCGTTGCTGAAACACTCGTAGAAGTCGGCCTCCCCATCGTCATTCAAGTCGTGCAGCCGCATCAACTGATCGCGGCACTGCACGAAGATGCCGTCTTTGTTGATGACCATGCCCAGCGCGTGGTGTAACCCCGATGCGAATCGCCGCCATGTCACGGTACCAGCAGCTCGTTGTTGTGAAGTCGCGGTGAGGTCTCCCACGTGCCACACGTCGCCTTGCATGGTGCACACCAACCCATTGCCATCGGGCAAGAAGTCATGCCCACCGCAGAACACGAGTGCCTTCCAAGGGTTGTCCACCGGCACCTCGAACGTATCGACCACATAAGGTCCACCGGAGCCGCGATGCACCTGCGTTTCCATTGCTTGCGGCCACTGTGCGGGTCCGCCTTCGGTCAGGTGCCGCAACGGGTGTTCGTCGGCAGGGGCCACGGTCCGCACAAACGTTCCATCTTCCGCCCAAGGCGCATCGAGATACTCGGTTTCGCCAATGCGATACGCGAACACAACGCGAGGGCCATACCGATAGAAGCCGTGGTATTCGAAGGGCTGGCCAGGAGGCGCTTGTTTCGGAAAGTCCATCGGCTCCCCTGCCATGGAAATCCCGCTGAGAAAGCCATGCCGCACGCTGGAGAACTTGACGAACCCCTTTGACCAAACCGCTTCGAATCGCAACGTGTCGGGATTGAAACACGCGGACAATTCCCCGTCATCACCCAACCGCACGCACACGGCGCGAGGTATCGTGAGGCCGGCCCCATGAAAGATGCCGCACTGCAACGACCCGAGATCGGTCTCGTTCCACCGATCATCGGCCCAGGTTTCTTCGTCTTGATTCCCCCAGTGACCCAGCGTCCCACCGTCGAGCCCGGGAAACTCCGGTAGCAGCGGCGGAACATGATCTTGCGTGCGAAAGTATTCTGCTTCCTTGGTGTAATAGTCGTAGATGCGATCCCGATTCACCGTTTGTTGCCAACTCGGCCACTGCTCTGGTTGAAGCGGCGCCCGCTCGAAAGGAAACTCCGCCGGGGCGTGCGAATGGGAGTGCGCGAGCACCGACTCGATCGACTTCAGGGGAAGTGAGTCTTCCCGCCCGAGCTTGGAAAGAAAGCAAACCAAGTCGGCCTGCTGCTGGGTCGACATGGCCGATGCCAGGCCATCGGGCATCAATGTTCCGCCGGAGACCGCGTCGTCGATCTCATCGTGGGGAATGTTTTGCGTCCTTCCAGTGGCCGGATCGAGCAGCACCAGTTCCTGCTCGTCGGAGCGGACTTGATAGCCCTGGTGAAGATTTCCGTCGTCGGTGAGGATCGTCAGCGAGTCGAACTCCGGCTTCACTTCACGCTTCGGCCAATAAAGCGACTCAATGATCTGTTCGATGCTGCGTTCTTTCCCGATCGCGGTTAACTCGGGACCAACCGAACCGCCATGGTTGCCGATCTTGTGACAGGAAAGGCACGCAAACTTGGCCGCGGCAAACACCGCCACACCCTGGGCCGCATCGCCCGTTTCGAGCGCCGCATGTGCCGTTTCGTCAACCAATTGCTTGCTGTACGGCGGAGCGACCGCCGAGGTTGGCGCGCCCGAGGAGGATGAGTTTTCCGCCGGATGATCATGTTGCTTCTTGCGTATCCACAGCCCCAGCGTTGCGTCGTCTTTTTCTGGCAGCGAGGTGGATGTTGCCGCGGATTGTTGTCGCACGCCCTGTGAAATCCTCACCCAATCGATATTGCCATGGCACCCGATCCCTCCTTCGACCAGCCGACCAATGGCCAATCCGCCTGGAACGGCTGCTTGCCTTGAGAAGGTAACTGCTTGATCCGCCACGCGCTGCCCATCGAGAAACAACTGCACTCGGGACGGCTCGAACACCATGGCAATGTGGTGAGGCCGGTTATCGCAGATGCTGACCGTCGAACGCACATGATCGGGCTGATAGCCCGGCAAGTAGGCCGTGAGAAACCCGTTGCCCACCATCGAGAACACTTCCCAGTGTGCGGGTGATTGCTTCGTGTCGCTGGCCACCAGAATGTTGTGGGTGTCTTCGCGCCAAAGCGTGGCCACACACTCGACCGTAAGTGGCGGGGTTCGGTACGCGGCGTTTCCCGTGTGTACAGAAGCCGCGGATGCGTCGTGCGGGGGCGATGGTTTCCAACTGCGGTACTCAGGTTTCTTGCCCGCAGGATGTCCGGCCAGCTGAGGCGTTAACCAGGACAATCCATCCAGGTTATCCCGCAATCGGGCTTCGGCGTCTTGGTCGGTGTGATTCAGAATTCCAATCGGCCCGACGTACCCACTATCTCGGATCGTACGGAGTAACTCCAAGTCGAGCTCGCCTGCACCCAACGGCAAAATCTTGTTGCCATGCTGATCCCCTTCGGGCGACATTCCGTTGAGATTCACCGCCAACAGATACGGCAACATCTCCTGCATCAGCTCCGAAAACCGCTCGACATGCGCATGTCCGTGATGCAGGTTGTAGACGATCCCCACGTTCGGCAGATCGAGCCGCTTGATGATCTTGATCTGATTCTCGGGCTCGCCAAACCAGCCGCCATGATTGTAAAGCCCCACGCTGCACCCAATCTCGGCGGCCGCCTCGGCGATTGGTCGAATGCGATCCACCTCGCGAGCAATCCACGCTTCCGTTTCCGCTTCAGAACCCGGTTCCCCGGCCCCGGTGACCCAAAGCTGCGTTTGTACGTCGTGTCGCTTGAGAACATCCAGGATGTGACGGGCTTCGTCGTTGAGCGTCGTGGGAAACCACCACGCAGTAAGTTCGATGTCATGTTCCTTGAGGGCCCGCAGTTCCTCGTCGAACGTCGGAATATGTTCCGCACGATAGTCGTAGGCCAACCTCTCAATCCCCAGGCGATTCAACATTTCAGCCCGCGCCTGGGGGCCACGTTTCTTCGCGTCGAACGGAACGATACACCACGCCACGAGGTTCTCGCGGGCGAACAACTTCGCCTCAGGCGACGCATCGTCTTCGGTCGGTTCTGCCGCGGACAATGCTATGGAAAAAGCGCCCAAGAACAGTGCCAGGAACACTATGCCGAGTTGGCGGTGCATCGATGACTCCAAGCGGGAGGAATTGATTCGCAGTGCAGACAATGAAATACCGAAGATGTTCCAGGGTCGACTGAACGACTCATGTACCGGCACTGGCCGCTTCGCTGTACACTGCCTGCAAGACCGCGTTCAGGCGGTTGGCAATGTGCTTTGCCATGGCCGCTCTTGCTGCCGTGGGTTTCCGCGTTCGAAGTGCCTCGAGAATTGCTCGATGTTCTGTCAGCGCGGTCAGAAGAATCGCCTCGTCGCTGGTCGCCCGGCAAAAGGCACGCACCAACAGGCGATAGTGACCGATTTCCTTCTGCAAACGCTTGTTCCCGCAGGCGGCAGCGATCGCATCGTGAAAACGAATATCAAATGCCAAAGCGCTGGCCGACCAACCCACCTCGCCACGCGATTGTTCAATTTGCACGGCCTCGTTCTCCAAGGCATCCAGCACTTCGGTGTCGATTTGCCGGGCTGCGCGTTCGGCGGCCGCCGTCTCGAGCACATTGCGCACTTCGTAGATCTCGGTCAGTTCCTCTCGCGAGAGCCTGGCCACCCGGGCGCGGCGGTGGTTGATCTGCTCCACGACCCCATCGTGGGCCAACAGTTTGATTGCTTCGGTCACCGGGGTCCGGCTCACGTCCAACTGTTCGGCTAACATCACGCTGTTCAATTCCGATCCCGGAGCAAGTTGTCCGGAAACGATGGCTTCCAGCAGCGTCTCGTAGACACTGTCAACCAGTGAGGGACGTTGAATGGGCGTCTTGAGCTTGGTCACGGCCATAAAAGACGGTCCTTGTTCTTACCGGAAAGATTTGACGCCAAACGGCGGACGGGTACACTCTGCATAATGCATGCAGAATTCACAATAAGCGATTCTAACCAGATTACAAGCGCGGAGTGCACCCTTGTTCGCTGAATCAAAACTCCAGCTCGGCTCTCACACCTTGAACGTTGCCAAGGGTCCGCCCTCGGGCCCACCATTGGTCATGCTGCACGGCGTAACGCAAAAGTGGCAAACCTTCTTGCCAATGTTTCCCACCCTCATAATGCGATGGCAAATCCACGGGCTCGACTTTCGCGGGCACGGGGCCTCTTCGCCGGCGGATGACGGGTATTTGATAGTCGATTACGTCCGCGATGCGGTTGCGGTACTCCACGAACTCGACGAGCCTGCCGTCATCTACGGACACTCACTCGGGGCCATGGTCGCCCCGGCGGTTGCTGCAGAAGTGCCGGAACGCGTGCGAGCCGTGGTGTTGGAAGACCCGCCGCTCAACATGCTGGGTCCCAAAATCACCGAGACCACGTTCCACAGCCTCTTTACTGGAATCCAGCCCTTCGTTGGCGACACACGCGACGTTCAAGAGATTGCCCACGACTTGGGCCAAATTGTTCTACGCGACCCGATCACCGGAACCGAGACGTTACTCGCCACGACCCGCGACCCGGTCACTCTCCGGTTCATGGCAAGCTGTCTTCGCGACGTCGACCCCAACGTGCTGACGCCCATCGTCGAGGGGCGCTGGCTCGAACGTTACGACATCGCCACGATCTATCAACGCCTTGAATGTCCGACACTGCTCATCCAGGCAGACGTCGAATACGGCGGCATGTTAACGGACGAAGACGCGACGGAAGTGGAATCAATCGCCCCCGATTTAACTCGCATCAAGGTCCCGGGCATCGGCCATAACGTACATTGGACGTCGAGTGAACGGGTGTTGAACCTGGTCCTTCCGTTCATCGAGTCGATTTGAGGCAACCAGCTAGCCCCTTCAACCAACGCTGAACAACCAAGGTGACCGACATGCAAACGGCAGGCGGACGTACTCTGATTCGAAACGGTCAGATTGTCGATGGCACCGGGGCCGCCCCTATCGCCGACGGAGCGTTGCTGGTGGACGACGGACACATCACGTTCGTCGGCCGTGAAGTTGATCTGCCTCCTCAAGCAACCGATGCTGAAACAATTGATGCACGCGGTGGGACGATCATGCCGGGCCTGGTCGAAGCCCATTTCCATCCCACGTATTTCAACGTCAGCACGCTGGAAGATCTCGACACGAAGTATCCCGTCGAATTCGTCACGATTCTCGCGGCGTGCAACGCGAAGCTGGCCCTGGAATGCGGTTACACGTCGGCCCGGAGCGGCGGAAGTTTGTTCAACATCGATGTGTGGCTCAAGAAAGCGATCGAGGAAGGCCTGATCCCGGGTCCCAACCTGGCCAGCAGCGGACGCGAAATCTGCGGAGTGGGTGGGTTGATGGACTGGAACCCCGACTTTCGAAAAATTGGCATGGAAGGCCTCGTGTTACTAGTCAACGGACCCGACGAGGCGCGCTCGGCGGTACGCAAGTTGGTGAAAGACGGCGTGCAATGGGTCAAGACTTATCCCACCGGTGACGCGGCCGCGCCTGACGCCAACGATCATCACACGCTGTGCATGACCTTCGATGAAATGCATGCCGTGGTGAACACCGCACACAACCATGGGCTGAAAGTCACCGGCCATTGTCGGGCCACCGCAGGAATCAAGAACGCCCTGTTGGCGGGCTATGACACTCTCGAACACGGTACATTTATTGACGACGAAACGTTAGACCTGCTGCTAGAGAGAGACGTCCCCGTGGTTCCGGCGTTGTACTTCGAGCAAGTGAGCGTCGAACGTGGCCCGGAATTTGGATTGCCGCAAAATGTGATCGATGGTCATCAGGAAACGCTCGAAGGCGGGGCAGAGAGTGCGCGCCGCATCCTGCAGGCCGGCGGACGCTTGGGCATGGGGGGCGATTACGGTTTTGCCTGGAACCCACACGGTGACTACGCCCGCGAATTGGAGTTCTTCGTAAACTATGTCGGTCTAGACCCCTTGCAGGTAATCACCTGCGCCACGAAAACCGGGGCCGAAATTCTCGGCCAGGGCGACGAACTCGGCACCCTCGAAGCCGGCAAACTGGCCGACATCCTCGTCGTCGACGGCGATGTCGTCAGCAATATCGCCCTGCTGCAAGACCACCACAAATTCATCACCATCATGCAACACGGACACCGGCGCTGTGGTGAGACCCAATGACGGACTTCCCTTTTGTGCCAATCCAAGATGATATTCGATGATCGTCTGGAAATACCCAAAAGGAGGTGAGAGGGCCGTGCGTTCTGCAATGTGCGTTTTCCCGAACTTGCTACATTTTACAGCATATTTTCATCGATTTAGGTCTTGCTGGACACTGATATCGGGTGTGGTAACATGAGTGGGTCTAAACTGACGCGTAGGCAGGCTTCGCTCGCTGGGCATCAATTCTTGCTAACGATTCGGACATAGGGCAGGCATGAAGGCTGCGCGACTGAAGCAGCAGCCAAGCATCCGCATCACTCTCACCAATGTTTCGCACATTAAGAGCACGCTAGATGCCACGCGACCCCCGCTCACTCCAATTGCACCGAGCAAAACGTCACCGTAGAACGCGTGCCCCCGAGTTGTTGGAAGAGCGAAGGCTGTTAACGGGTGGTCGCGGTAGCATCTTCGTCGAGTCGTTCTCTGACAACAACGGTGACGGTGTGTATCAGGCGGATCCAGATTCTCTACACGCCTATCCGAACGCTAGCGTTTATCAAGATGACGGCGACGGAGTGCTTGATACCGAGGTTGACGCAAAGATCGATCGTCCTTCTGAAGACGACCGCTACGACCGACTCACCGGGAAGAAATTCTACGGTGACCGGTATGCCAACCTCCCATACGGTCGATACTTTGTCGTAAAGAACAATCCGACGTCCCAAACAAGGGTCTTAACAACCCCTCCCATTCAGGTGGTGGACCTCACCTCCGAATCACCAAGCGGAATAGTGAGCTTCGGCTGGTGGTCTACCGGAACCGCGACATTTTCTGTATTCAACGACACCAACGCGAACGGTGTCCGTGACGCCAATGAGCCGTTGAGACCTGGAACTACGACGATTAATGTCGGCTGGGTCGAAGGCGGAACGCCTTGGACCTTAGACTTAACAGACGGCGTGACGGATCGGCTATGGGAGCGAGGGACCGGGGGAAGAATCTATTCGATTGGGAAGCAGCGAGAGGATGGTCTTGTTGCAACTACTGCGGACCCGGTCCAAGTGAATTACGAGCCAATGACTCACTCGACAGTCGAATTCGGTGTGGTCCCTGGGGCAACAATTCGGGCCGTAGTATTCTCTGATCAAACGGGGGACGGACGAACCAGTGATGATCGGACGGAGGCCCTCTCCCGGATGGACGCGTCGATCAAGATCACTGGTCAAACACTTGACGGACGATCGATTGAATTAGTCGCCGAATATCGTGAGCGTACCTATTATGAATATGTAGCGGAAAATCTCTTGCCTGGATCATACCGTGCCGAACTGGTGGTGGAAGGCGATCGCTTTACGCTTCATTCTAAGGAACCTCTTGTTCGAGACTTCGATGTTGGCATCGGCGAAACAATCCACATTGACTTCGCAGCTTTCTTCAGCAGATCGATAGAAGAGGCCATTGATACTTCCAGAATCGCCGGTTCAAAAGAGCTCTCTTTTGCAGGCATTGCAGTAGAGTTGTTTCGAGACAACGGAGATGGCGTATTCGATCCAAAGAGCGATACGCTATTGGCTGCAGACATTTCCGACAGTGCTGCTAACTACAAGCTTCCGGGATTCGGACCTGGTTCCTATATCCTCGCAGCAAGAGTAGGCGAAGAATTCACTCCGGCAGAAATAGCAGCAGCTAAGATTTATCAAGCCCAGAGCATTTTCTCTCCCGAGCAGGTATTGATTCCTAGTGCGTCGGTAGGGGGACAGGTCTTTGTGGATCCGAACGGCAATGGCCTGCTTGAGCCAAGAGAACGGACCCTCTCCCAAGTAGAGATGACCCTTGAGGGAACAGATGTTTTCGGAAACCAAGTGTCCCGAGTCACGAGCACGGATTACCAGGGCAAGTACGAATTCTCGGAATTGCAACCCGGAACGTATTCACTTATCCAAGAACAACCTCTTGGTTATAGTTCAGGAACCCAGTCGATCGGTGGATTCGGTGGTGTGTCCTCAACGAATCGTGTCGACAACATTGCCGTAGAAATCGGACAACACGTAAGCGACTACCTTTTCATCGAACACGGCTCACTCGGTCTGAGGGATTCTAGACCCGGCTACCGAGATGATATAGGTGTTTACGAACCAACAGCAAGCTCTACCTATCTTTCCTCGACGCATCGAACGGGTACCTCATGGGCCGCATTTCATTATGGCCTTTCTGGCTCAAAAGCCATCGCGGGAGACTGGAACAACAGTGGCTACGACGGGGTCGGCTACTACGATGCCGCTTCGGGGCTGTTTAGCCTGAAGAACACAAATCGAAGCATAGCAGATGACGATTTGGCTACTTTCCTCTTTGGTGGAAAGGGCTTCGTACCGATAGCGGGTGACTGGAACTGGGATGGTGTTGAGACAGTCGGGGTCTTCGATTCAACGACTGCAAGCTTCTACTTGCGGAACTCTAACGATTCCGGGGTAGCCGATGCGGCTCAGTTTACATTCGGGCGGCCCGGCTGGATTCCCATCGCCGGTGACTGGGATGGCGATGGCTATGCTGGAGTTGGCGTATACGACCCGGCTACAGCGACGTTTTACCTTAAGAACAGCCTTTCGGCAGGAAGTCCAGACATTGCTCCGTTCAATTACGGCATGCCCAATATGACACCGTTGTCAGGAGATTGGGACGACAACTATATTGATTCTATTGGTATTTATGATCCCACTAGTGCTACTTTTTTTCTTCGTAATTCTAATTCCAGTGGTATCGCAGATATCGAACCATTCACCTTCGGAATGCCTGGCTGGCAACCTATTGTTGGAGATTGGAATTCAAGCGGTGCGGCTTATTCGAATCTCCCCTTTCACCGAGGCGTGATCATTAGCAGTCCTGGGATACCCGAGCCGCCCCCATTCGATCTCGTCTTCGGGGGCAACTACATTGATGAGTACCTGAAAGGCGACAGTGCCGGGTTGAAAGAAGCCATTGCCGCCGAGGCCGCAAGTGCAGTGCTCGCTGAGGAAACAGCGTCGGTTATTGACGAGTTGGAACTGCTTACTGAATCCACGGCACCCGCAGGTTCGATCTCCATCTCGAATCTGACCTATGTCGCACCCGAGATCGAGCCTGAGGATGAGTCAGGCGAATTGCTGGACTTGCTCGCCGCGGATCAACTCTCCGGGTGAGCGCTGTCCAACGAGCCATTCGCAATAGTGATTCTCGGAAGCCTCACCGTGCTGGTTGGCGGCAGACTCTGCGTGCTTTCGAGTAGAATCACTTCCCGCTGCGTTCCGATGCGCCCTGCAGAGTTTGGGCGAATGATTCGAGGTGCTGCATATTGTCGCAGAATGCGGCGTACTTCATTTGCTGCCGCAGTGGTTCGGTGAGTGCCCGACCTCCTACGACGATGGCGACGTTCATCCCGAATTCCTCGTAAAACTCGGCGTACTCTTTTAGGAACCGCGATTCGTCCACGATGTGGGATGTGCTGATCCAAAACATTTGAGGTCGATGCGTCTTGATCGCTTCCCCTAACGTTGGGAAAGGCAAGTTGCTGCCCAGCGATACGGCGTTCCATTTGGCGTCGCGAAGCACAATCTCGACCATTGTGGTCGGCAATATGTATTGATCACCTGCGACCGCCCCGCCAATGGCGACCGGTGCATTTTCAGGCGGAGCAGGAACGAGCGACCGCAGTTCGTGCAGCACGCGAAGCGCGATCGAACAACCTCGTCGTTCTTGATACACCTCGGCTTCCTTGCACTCCCATCGATCGCCGATCTCTACGAAGGCCGGGACAAAGACGTGATCGCAAATTGTGCTCAGACTGTGTTCGGCCAGAAAAAGATCCAACGTAATGCTCCGGCATTGTTCGTCATCACCCCGAATCAATGCTTCGGTAATCTGTAGGGCCGCGCGATCAACGACGCGGTGCGATTGTCCGGTCGTGGCAGGCAACCCGATTAGCTCGGGGCGGACCAACGCCTGCTTGCTGTCGCGCAAAAACTCCAGCAGTCCGGTCAACGGAATCCGTCGATGTCCCCCGGCCGTCTTCTGCGAGGGAATGGCTCCCTTGTCACACCAGCGTTTGACGGAGGACTCGCTGACCTGGATGGCGCGAGAAACCTGCTTGGGGGTCACGAATTCATTCATCGCAGTGGCCGATTTGCTCGAATTAATCGCAAGGTAAGTCCTACAGATAGCTTATCGCGCAACTTCAATCAGAAAAGCCCATAATCGCAAACCATTGTGGATATTTGACTTATGTGGCGAGAATTGTCAAGTGAACGAATTGAACGATTTTATTGGTTGTCTCCCACTGCCTCTCCCGGTATATAATAGTGAACGATTTGACCGTTTTTTCGCAGGAGAGATCATGGCTACACTCACCGAAACCCGTCCAGTCAAATCCCGACGAACTTCTGCTGCGAATCGCCAGCGTGGCTCCAAGAAACAGTCGCGACAAGCTAGCGTCACTGCCCTACGCTTCCAGCGGCTGCTTGAGACGGAGATCGATTTCATCCCGAACGAATCGTTTCAATCGCCATCATCCGAAACCGAGATTGGTCGAGAAGATGCATTGCTTACGGAGGGTCCGTCGACCAGCGCCAAAGATCTGCGAAGTCTCCCGGGTCACTTGGCCCGATTGTGCGAAGCGCCGCTGCTGTCTGCCGATGAAGAATTGCGGTTGTTTCGCCGCATGAACTATCTGAAATACAAGGCATCGACGATTCGCGAGCAGCTCAATCCAAGTCGGCCCGGTTTGAAAAAGATTCAGCAGGCGGAAGAGGCTCTGAGCGAAGCGGCAGCGATCCGGGATCGCATCCTGCAATCGAATACGCGACTGGTCATGTCCGTGGTCAAGAAATTCGTTACTCCTCAGCAATCGTTCGACGAATTACTCAGCGATGGGATTTTCTCACTGATGCAAGCTGCTGAGAAGTTCGACTACGACCGTGGGTTCCGTTTCAGCACCTATGCCTACCGAGCCATCGCCAGAAACACCTATCGCAAGATCAACGACCGCCAGAAGGAAAATGCACGCTGTGCGTTGAATTCCGAAGAGGCCGTTCTGGGCGCGGCCGACGAAAGCAGTTCTTCGAGCGTCTACGACGAGGCCTGGGACCGGCTCCGCGGGCTGTTGGGTCAAATGATGGACCGCCTCGACCGCCGAGAACGCTTCATTATCCGCAGCCGGTATGCCCTGGGTGCCCATCGCAAGGTTCGCACGTTCCAATGCCTGGCCGACAAGCTGGGCGTATCGAAGGAACGCGTAAGGCAACTCGAACAGCGTGCCGTCGCTAAGCTTCAAGCGTTCGCCGCCGAAGAACCGACCGATGAACTGGCCAGCCCGGTCTTTAGCTAAGTGGGAAACGAAGACCTTTTGGTTGTTGTCGCGGACACGTGCTGATCATCTTCTCGGATTTGGCTACAGTGTGATCGTTGAAGACAGCAACCATCGCACTTCATCCCAGCCCGCTGAAGACAACGCCATGGCACCTGAAACCTTCACTCGTGAAGTCACCCTGCCGGTAACGGTTGAAGAGGCCTTTGCGTGGCACGAGCGTCCCGGTGCGCTCGATCGGCTCATTCCGCCTTGGGAGAACGTAACCATCGAGGAGCGTTCCGACGGCGTTCACGATGGCGCCCGGGTTGTATTGCGAAACAAGATTGGCCCTATGCGAGTTCGATGGATCGCCGAACACTACGACTATCAAGCCAACCGTCAGTTTCGCGATCTGCAGAAGAGCGGCCCATTCGCCTATTGGGATCATCGGCATTCCTTTCGCCCGGGGGGAAATGACACCTGTGTCATGACGGACCATGTCGAGTATCGCCTTCCCGGGGGTCCTCTCGGCCGGGTCCTGGGCTCGGCATTTGTACGTGAGAAACTGGACAAGATGTTTACATTTCGTCACAAGACGACCGTGGATGACCTGACCGCGCACGCAAAACATAGCGAAAATGGAGAATTGCACGTTGCCATCACTGGGTCTTCGGGTCTGGTCGGTTCCGAACTCATTCCGTTTCTCACGACCGGCGGACATCACGTCACCCGAGTCGTCCGCGGATCTGGCGGAAATGGCACGGCTTGCTGGGACCCCGCCAAGGGGCAGTTCGATGCCAGCCAACTCGATGGAGTCGACGCGGTGGTTCACCTGGCCGGAGAGAACATCGCGGCAGGACGCTGGAACGACCAACGCAAAAACAGGATCGAACAAAGTCGCGTCGAAGGCACACGCCTGCTGTGCGAAGGACTGGCACAAATGCAAAACCCACCGCGGGTTCTGGTCGCCGCTTCTGCCGTGGGTTTTTTCGGTGATCGGGGCGAAGAAATTTTGGACGAGTCAAGCGGACCCGGATCGGGCTTTCTGGCCGAGGTGGCCCAAAAATGGGAAGCCGCGACTCAGCCCGCGGTCGAAGCCGGAATTCGCGTGGTCAACCTGCGGTTCGCGATGATTCTGACTCCTCAAGATGGTGCGTTGGCCAAAATGCTCATCCCATTCAAACTGGGAAGCGGCGGTATCGTCGGCAGCGGGCAACAGTACTGGTCCTGGATTGCGATCGACGATGTCGTGGGAGCGATCCACCACGCCCTGATGACCAATTCATTGTCTGGCCCTGTGAATGCGGTCACCCCCAATGCGGTTACCAATAAGGAGTTCACAAAAACGCTCGGCAAGGTGCTGTCGAGACCAACCTTCGTGCCCCTGCCCGCTTCCGCTGCCAGGCTGGCACTCGGCGAGATGGCCGATGAGCTGCTGCTGGCCAGTGCAAGGGTCGAGCCTCGCAAGCTAGAGGAGAGCGGTTACGAATTCCGACATAGTCGCCTTGAAGAAGCCCTTCGTTTCATGTTGGGTTGTTAGTCATGAGCAGCCATCCGTGCGTGCCGCGTTGGATGCCAATTTCACTGATCCTTGCAGGCATCTACAATCTGCTGTGGGGAACCATCACGGTTTTGTTCCCACACGCGTTCTTTCGCTTGATCGACATGCAGCCGCCCATATACCCGCAAATCTGGCAATGTGTCGGCTTGATCGTAGGTGTTTATGGCATCGGATTTCTAATTGCAGCCCGCGACCCATTGCGACACTGGCCAATTGTGCTGGTCGCGTTGTTGGGAAAGATCTTCGGCCCCATCGGCTTTCTGTTGGCGGTGTTTCAAGACGAGCTACCATGGTCTTGGGGTATCACCATTCTCACGAACGACCTAATCTGGTGGATTCCCTTTACGGGTATCCTCTATGCGTCTTTTCGCTTCCATGCAGACACGACGGGGGGCGGCGATCCGATCGATCTTTCAACCGCCCTCAGCCAATTCAAGAACCAACAGGGAGCAACCCTCGGCGAATTATCATTGGGCCAGCCACTTCTAGTACTGTTCTTTCGACACTCGGGCTGCACGTTTTGTCGAGAGGCAATGGCCCGATTGGCCGAGCACCGGAAGGAAATTGAAGCCCAAGGAGTGAAGATCGCGTTGGTACACATGAGCCCGCCTCAGAACGCAGCACAGACGTTCGCCCGCTACGGGCTGGAAGACCTGCACTGGTTCAGCGATCCGCTGTGCCAGCTTTATCGAGCATTCGAGTTGCGTCGCGGCAGTTTCGGAAATCTATTCGGGCCGCAAAGTTGGTGGCGAGGGGCTGTCGCTGGAATAATCCGACGCCATGGTCTTGGCCTGCCCGTCGGCGATGGCTTTCGCATGCACGGTGCCTTTCTTCTTCAAGACGGTCGCATCCTGCAATCATTTCGCGCACAGAACGCATCAGATCAGCCAGATTTAGTAAGTCTGTCATGCATTCCTAATAGTCAAGCGGCAGACGCCACTTGTAGTTATGCGGCCGATGCACCTCAGGAGTCAGCGGTTGAATCTGCCGAGGGTAGTACTTGAGGCACCTTCTTCTCATGTCCGAACTTGTATTACTGCTGCAAGCGGCTTCCACGTTAGCCATGGTTGGGTTGATCTGGTTTGTGCAGATCGTGCATTATCCCATGTTCGCGAACGTCGGGAGAGAAGTCTTTACGTCCTACGAGCGCATCCACCAAACGCGAACAACGTGGGTCGTGGCACCTACCATGTTGGTCGAAGCAGCAACGGCCGCGGCTCTTCTCGTGCTGCGTCCCGCAGGAGTTTCATATGAACCCATTCTCCTGGGCGCCGTTCTCCTGGTGATAGTGTGGCTTTCGACATTCTTTTGGCAGATTCCGGCGCATGCCAAACTTGGGATGGCATTCAGCGAAAACGTGCACCGCTGGCTGGTTCAATCGAACTGGCTCCGCACGATAGGATGGACCGCCCGTGGATTTCTAGTGTGCTGGATGATCGCTGAAGCACTTCAGCATGCCCGAACAAGCCAGATTTCAGTGGTTGTCTTGCGGATGCAGTAGAGCCAATACGGTGATGTTGTTTTGCCGACGTTCACCCGTGGTCGCAATCACGCTTTCGACTAGAATCTTCCTATAAGGAACAGAACACTGAATTCTCCCTAGGCTCTCGACCTCCCGATGCAAGTCTTCTTCAGCGACGTCTTCGAGCTTCCTCTACGACCAGGGCATCGCTTCCCGATGGTCAAGTATCGGCTGCTCCACGAAAGCGTGGTTGAGTTCGCGGAAGAACACGGGATTGAAATCTCTCCGGCCGAACCGGCCAGCGACGATCAAATCATGCTTGTCCACGATGCTGAATATTTTCGCCGCGTCGTCGCGGGCGAGTTGAGCGATTTGGAAGTCCGTCGAATTGGCTTCCCCTGGTCACCCCAACTTGTCGAACGCTCACGGAGATCCACCGGGGCTACCATCACCGCTTCACGGGCAGCACTGAAAGATGGGGTGGCCGTGAACCTGGCAGGCGGAACCCACCACGCTTTCGCAGATCGCGGACAAGGCTATTGCGTCTTCAACGACGTAGCCGTCTCGATTCGTGTACTGCAAGCAGACAACGCCCTCCAGCGAGCCGTGGTGATCGACTGCGACGTGCATCAGGGAAACGGTACCGCCGCGGTGTTCGCGGAAGACCCGAGCGTGTTTACCTTTTCGATGCACGGCGACCGCAATTTCCCGTTCAGCAAAGTGCCCAGTGATTTGGATATCGCGATGCCCGACGGTACGGCGGATGCCGAGTACTTGAATCTGCTACAAACGGCCCTCGACCAGGAACTGCCGTTGGCCGAGGCCAATTGCGTTTACTATCTCGCGGGTGCCGACGCTTACGAACACGACCGACTCGGGCGGCTGAAGATATCTCCACAAGGACTCGCCCAGCGCGATCGGATGGTCTTCGAGAAGTGCCGCGATCTGGGGATTCCAGTCGTCGTCGTTATGGCCGGAGGTTACGCCGAAGATGTTTCTCAAACCGTGGCGATTCATTCCACCACGGTTCGCCTTGCCAGCCATTTCGCAACCAACGGTCTCTCCTCAAGTGCTCGGTCGCGGACGGCCCGATAAGCAGCAGTCCACCGGACACACATCGTGGCTTGGCCCCAGAGCCCCCAGGGCAGGGCGTTCCGTCGCGCCGCTGAGGCGTTCCTCGATCAACTCGCGCAACATCGTGGTGAAGCGGGGGTGGCCGTTCACCGTCTTCGCGCGGACCATGTTTAGCCCCAGCTCTTCGCAGAGGTCGTGGGCCTCCGTATCGAGATCGTAAATGACTTCCATATGGTCCGAGATAAATCCGATGGGCGAAATGATCACATCCGTAATCTTCCCTTCAGCGTGCACCTGCTTGAGGTAATCGAGCACGTCGGGTTCCAGCCAAGGCTGGGAAGGTGGTCCGCTGCGGCTTTGATAGACCAACTCCCAGTTGTCGTGCGACACCGCGTTGCTCACCAGAGCGGCCGCATCGCGGAGTTGAAGTTCATATTTGCAACCGGCGGCCATCGCCTTGGGAATGCTGTGCGCCGTGAAGACGATCTGCGTTGTAGGGTGTCTCTCTTCGGGAATCTCGTCCAACGCGGATTGCACTCGGCCCGCCATCGCTTCGATGAAACCGGGATGATTGAAAAACATCCGTATCTTCTGCACGCTGGGCGCCCCTTCGCCCACCTCCTCTTGAGCTTGCTGAATATTCTCACGGTATTGGCGACACCCGGAGTACGAACTGAATGCAGAAGTGAAGAGGGCCACGGCGTTCTTGATGCCGTCGTCCCGCATTTGGCGCAACGTGTCTGCCAGCATGGGGTGCCAATTGCGGTTACCCCAATAGATGGGCAACTGCGGCCCATGCGTCTCCAGTTCCTCTTCCAGTGCGGCGATTAACTGTCGGTTCTGCTCGTTGATAGGGCTGGCTCCACCGAACTCATAGTAGTGCTCGGCCACTTCAAGCATCCGCTCCCGGGGAACCGGCTTACCTCGCAAGACGTTTTCCAAGAACGGCATCACATCCTCGCGTTTCTCGGGCCCCCCGAAAGAAACAACCAGAATGGCATCGTAGGCTGGCATAGATCGCATACCTTCGTGATATGGAACGGAACTAAGCTTTGCTGGTCAACTCGGCTTGCAGACGACCGGCCTGCCGCTGGATCTCGCGGCGTTCCTCCGGGCTCTTGCGGTCGATATTCTTCAACTGTAACGCCATCCGCTGGTTGCTCGCGAGTCTGCGTCGATTTCGCATCAGGAAGTCCCAGTACAGCGTGGTGAATGGACAAGCATTCTCTCCAGTGGCACGCGCGGGGTCGAAGCCACACGCATCACAATAGTTGCTCATCCGCTGAATATACTTCCCCGAAGCCGCATAGGGTTTCGAGGCCATCACGCCACCATCGGCGTACTGCGACATACCTAACGAATTGGGCAGCTCCACCCATTCCACGGCATCAACATACACGGCCAGATACCATTCATGAACCGCCTTGGGGTCGACTCCCAACAACATGGCGAACAACCCGGTGACCATCAGCCGTTGAATGTGATGAGCATAACCGTACTTCAACGTTTGTCCGATCGCTTGCTGCAAGCAATGCATCTCGGTCTGGCCCGTCCAATAGAAATCGGGCAACGGTCGATCCACCTTCAATTCATTTCGCTCCAGATATTCCGGCATGTGCAGCCAGTACACGCCTCGCACGAACTGCCGCCAACCCAGCACCTGACGAATGAAACCTTCCACGGCGTTCAGCGGCGCTTGCTTCGTTCGGTAGGCATTCTCCGCCGCTTCAACAACTTCCCGTGGGTCGAGCAGCTTGAGATTCATCGCCGCCGAGATTCGTGAGTGATACAGGTACGGTTCCCCGGTCCACATGGCATCTTGATACGTCCCAAACTCAGCAAGCCGATGCTCGATAAAGTCGTCGAGAGCCAGCTTGGCATCTCGGGCAGTCACCGGCCAATCGAAGTGCTGCAACTCGCCCGGATGGTTGGGAAATCGCCGTTCGATCAGTTCGAATACTTCTTTGGTAATGACGTCGGGCCGAAAACTCCGAGGTGGCCGCATTTCGTCCGGACCGGCCTTAGAGAACGAACCGCGGTTGTCCGAGTCAAAGTTCCATTTCCCGCCCACAGGCCCCTCATGATCGAGCAGCACCTGATGCTTCCGCCGCATCGCGCGATAGAAGTATTCCAGACGCAATTGCTTCCGCCCGGCGGCGTGTTCCCGGAACTCCTCGTGCGAGGCAAAGAAGTGGCGGTCCGGGCGAATCTCTAGCTCAGCCCCCAAACTTTCTGCGGCCTCTTTGAAGAGAGCCATGACGCGCCACTCACCCGGCTCGACCACGACCAATCGTTTCGGGTTGTGCTTGCGAACCGCCACCCCCAGCTCACTAGCGAAATCGCCCTGGCAACCCGGATTGTCGAGCTGTCGATAGTCGACCTGCACGTCGTCGTTGAGTAGTTCGTCCCGAAAGTGCCGCATCGCGGAAAGAAACATCGCGATGCGAGCTTTGTGCGTCCACACGTGCTTGGCTTCGGACTCGACTTCGACCATCCACACGAGATCTTTCTTCCGGTCGAAGCCGTCCAGCGCTGCGGAGCCGCGATCAAGCTGATCGCCAAGCACGATGATGAGGTTTCGTATCGACACGGTTCGTGCAGAGTCTAACTCTGAATCACAGATCTATCGATGAAAAAGCGATCCTCGGTTCCAGCTTCCGGGGCAGGTCGAAGCCGGTTCCGAGGATCGAAACTACGCCACAAACAAAAGGCACTGCGCGACTATTTCCGCATCGCGGCGTAGGCTGCATCCAGCCCGCCTCGAAGCGCCCAGGACTGGGCCATGGGACAGCTACAATCTTCGGCTTCGCTCAAGGATGCGGACAAACTGGCCACCGCATGTTGCGGCAACGACTGACCGTAATCCACCATCTGTCGAGCTGTCGACATATAGAGATGGGCACACTTCTGATGGTGCCCATGGTTATATAGCTGCGAACCCTGACTGACCGCGTCCCGAATCATATCACGAGCTTCAGTCGCACTCAGCTTCTTTTCCGGTGGAAGCAACACTGCATCGATCACATGAATCACCCCGTTCGAGGCATCCACGTCGGTCGCCACCAGGTTTGCCTTGTTCACTTTAGCTTTTCCGTCGACGACCGAAATTTGAATCTCATCGCCCTGCAGGGTCTCAGCCTTCTTGGCTTTCAGTGCATCGGTCGAGTAAACGCGGCCGGGCACAACGTGGTACTTCAGAATGGAAACCAGTTGTTCTTTGTTTTCGGGCTTCAGTAGCGTCTCAACCGTTCCTTCCGGCAACGCGGCGAAGGCATCATCGGTTGGTGCGAAAACGGTGAATGGACCCTCACCCGAGAGAGCTTCGCCTAAGCCGGCAGCCCCAACGGCGGCCAACAAGGTGTTGAAACTACCGGCCTTTTCGGCTGTCGTTGGAATGTTGTCCGATGCAGGGAGTATCACGCTGTCGATGACGTGAATGATGCCGTTACTGCACTCGATGTCGGTTTTCACGACATTCGCACCATCCACGGTCACTCCACCGTCGGCAGTTTTGATATCAACCTGTTGGCCATTCAACGTTGTGGCTCCCGTGAGGTTCACAACCTCAGCGGCTGGCACTTTGCCCGCGACCACGTGGTAGGTGAGCACGGCCACGAGCTGATCCTTATTTTCAGGTTTCAGCAATGTCTCCACCGTGCCTTCCGGCAGTTTCGCGAAAGCATCGTCGGTCGGTGCAAATACAGTGAACGGCCCCTCACTCTTCAAGGCGTCCACAAGATCGGCAGCCTGCAGGGCGGCGGCCAAGGTCTTGAACGAGCCAGCGTTGACGGCGGTGTCGACAATGTCGTCAGCAGCCCGAGCGTGGGTCGCTGCAGCAACCAAAAGTGACGCGATGGCCACGAAGGCCGTGTGTTTTAAGCGGAGCAGACGCATGAGTTTTCTCCAGGTTTCCTGAATCTTTACGAAAAGTGTTCTAGTTGCGAGAGAGGTACAGGCGGCTCGGCCGAGAGCTGTCTAACACTGGCACCCTAGCGCTGCCGCAGGCTTCGACAAGACGAATTTCGGAACCAGAAAACATGTGTTTTCCGCGGCTTGGCGAGTGACCACCCGGGTACTAAAGTACCGACTTGTTTCAGCAACTCATTGGCGGGGTTTAACGTGCCTGAAGGTCATACTGTTCACCGTATCGCCCGCGATCATCAGCGATTATTTGTGGGAGAAACCCTGAGCGTCTCCTCGCCCCAAGGTCGCTTTCAGACGGGGGCGAAAAAGCTCCATCGCAAACGCTTGCAGGGGGTCGAGGCACACGGCAAACACCTGTTCTACGAGTGGGAAGGCGCCACGCTGCACGTACATTTGGGGCTGTACGGCAAGTTCCGCAAGCATCGCAATCCACCGCCAGAGCCGCGAGGTGCCGTTCGCCTGCGCGTCGTCGGCAAGGATGATGCCTTCGATCTAAACGGACCCAATCGATGCGAGCTGCTTAGCGAAAAACAACAGCAAGCCATTCAATCTCGGCTGGGTCCCGACCCATTGCGGCAGGATGCCGATCCGGAACGCGTCTGGCAGCGGGTCTCGCGAAGCAAGGCTCCGATCGGAACGCTTTTACTCAACCAGTCGGTGCTGGCAGGTGTGGGCAATGTCTATCGGGCAGAAGTGTTGTTCATCCTGAAGATCGATCCGGAACGCCCAAGCAACTCGCTAAGCCGCAAAGAGTTCGATTCGCTGTGGGAGCTGCTCGTGACGTTGATGCGGTATGGTGTGAAGTACAACCGCATCATCACGGCAGACCCCGCATTCATCGGGAAAACCAGGGGGCGAATGAACCGCAATGAGCGGCTGCTGATCTACAAGAAGCAGCATTGCCCCGAGTGCGGATCAGGCGTCGAGAACTGGGACTTGGGATCCCGCACCATCTACGCCTGCACGTTGTGCCAGGTGTAGCGGCCAAGTCCTGCGCGCACAAGAAAGCACGCTTTCGCGGTCCCATCGACCACGAAAGCGTGCCTGAAACTCTGGCGAGTGTTCCACGCTAGGCGTTGCTGGCCTCAAAGTACTCTTTGCTGTCGTCCGGTGTCGGCTTGATCGTCAGTTCGCCCGGCTTCCAGTTGGCGGGACAGACTTCGCCGTTCTTCTCGAAGTACTGCAAGGCGTCGACCATCCGCAGGGCTTCGTCCACACTACGGCCCAGGGGAAGATCGTTGATCACCTGATGACGCACGATGCCTTCTTGATCAATCAAGAACAGACCTCGCAGGGCGATCCCACCCGGCAACAGCACGTCGTAGTCATGTGCGATGCTCTTGTTCAAGTCGGCGATCAAGGGGTACTGGATGTCACCAATGCCACCTTCGCTGCGGGGGGTATTTCGCCACGCCAGGTGCGAAAAGTGACTGTCGATCGATGCTCCCAACACTTCCACGCCACGCTCTTTGAATTGCGCGATGCTATCTGAAAATGCGATGATTTCGGTGGGGCAGACAAATGTGAAATCGAGCGGATAGAAGAATAAGACAACGTACTTGCCCTTGTATTCCGACATGGTCAGTTCACGAAACGAACCGTCGGGCATGACCGCTTGGGCTTTGAAATCGGGGGCCGGTTGTTGAACCAATGTGCTCATGACGTCCTCTGGGTTTTTTTGATAGTGACTATCGTTTTTTGTAACTTCGGGACGTCACCTGTCAAGACCTGGAGAACTGTCCGTACCGGCAGTCACCCGGGCGGTTGTGAGTTGTCGACGCAGTTTCAGCGAGCCGACCCTTATCCCTCGAATTCCAGCGAAGCTTGTCGACCATACTGCTGCAGATAGTCTCTCACGCGAACCTTGCGGGCCGTGTTCTCGCTGCTCATGTAGCGAATCTTACCGAAAATCGGTCGCTCCGGACCCCACGCTCGATCGTACCGCCCCAGCACCCAAAAGATGCCGCTGTAGCTATTGGGGTTGCGACCGTCCAACGCGTACTTGTTGTTCAACTCGATCATGATCTCCAGCGCATCGCGTGGCGTTTCGGTCCATTCCAGGATCTTCTTTCCCCACAACATACGCAGATAGTTATGCATGCGACCTTCCTGCAGCAGTTCTCGCTGCGCGGCGTTCCACAGCTCGTCATACGTCTCGGCAAACTCGAACTCTTCCAACGTGTAGACGTGCTCTCGCGGGTCCCGCTCATGTTCCTCCAGCGTTTCGAGTGCCCAGTCGGGCAGCGATTCGAACTGGTCGTAATCGTCTCGCAAACTGCACATGTTGTAGCCAAGCTCACGCCATGTGATGAGTTCGTCCAAGAACGATTCGACCGGCTCACTCAAGCCCCACCAGCCTCGCGAGCTCCCAGTGGCCTTCTCCGCGATCTGATCCACGTTCCAATCTTCCACGGCGACCGTCCTGGCAAAGACCTGATGGGCGGAAATGTGCCCGAAGTGCAGGTAGGGAGACAGTCTGCTGGCGACGTCTTCTTCCGGTTGATTTCGCAACTCGTAGTTATCGAGTTTGCCATCCAAGAAAGACGCCAATCGTTTTGAGGCCGCCTGCGTGCCGCCACGAGTTGCCGCCACGCGGACTTCATGATCGATCGGAAACTCGGATAACAAGTCAGGGTTACTGGCCAACGCCTCAACATCGGCCACGGGCCACTTCTGTGTAATCTCCGACGGAAGCCCTTCGAGTTCCGGCAACTTCACCCCTTGCAATGGATCTGCCTCGGGAAACTCAGATAAATGGGGCCGCAGTTTCTTTTGCAGAAAGCGGCGAAAATCGTACGCTCGCAGGAAAACTTTCTCGGCCGCACGCATGGGGAGCAGACCGTTTGAATCGATCAACTCGAAACGAACTGGAATCTGCGCCTCGGCGGCCTGCAACATGCGGGGCAGAAAAAAGCAGGGGAAATCATCGCTAACCACCACGCAGGCCCGCTTGGCCAACTCGCCAAGCAACCCCTTATCGTCCCCGGGAGATGGTTCAAGGTAAGGGTAATACAGAACCGGCTTCGCGTGGAAATGTGCCGCGTTATCAGCCATCCCCTGAATGATGAAAGAATGCAGTCGATCGCTGGCCCAGCGGTACCCGGCCCGCAAGGCCTCGAACACCACCAGGGGCTTGTTCAACTCTTCTGCCCATTGCACGGCTCGCTGCAGGCTGAAGTTCCATCCTCCTCGCCGGTTCGCAACCATCCAATAAAGGACATAGTCACCGTCGGGCCGCATCTGCGAGCGATTCACCGGCCGAATACGGATTTCTGGAACCGTGATCAAAGTCGAATTTCCCTCACCAGAAGAGAACCTGTTCAAAATCGCAAAACGGGTAAGACTAGTAACAGCGGCCACGAAAGATTGTGGGAGTCTAGCAACCCCACCTGTAGCGGGTCGCAGGCCTGTTTGCGAACATTTCACCAGTGCATCGTGGAATAAGAAATGTGCGAACACCGAACCGTGCTGCTGACGGGGGCAACCGGGTACGTCGGCGGACGACTCTTGCCACGCCTGGAGGATGCCGGGAACCGCGTGCGCTGCCTGACTCGTAAGCCGGAAGTTCTGGCAGACCGGGTCGCCAAATCGACCGAGGTCTTCTGCGGTGATCTGCTTCAACCCGATACCCTTGGGGAAGCGATGCAGGGGGTCGATACGGCCTACTACTTCGTTCACTCGATGGGTGCCACAGTCGACTTCGAACAGGAAGACCGCGAAGCGGCCGTGAATTTCGCTGCGGCAGCCGACAAGGCTGGCGTTCGTCGAATCATCTACCTGGGCGGATTGGGGCACCAGGACGAGGGGCTCTCGAAACACCTTCGTAGCCGTCAGGAGACGGGCGACATTCTGCGTAGCTCACAAGCGCAAGTCATCGAGTTTCGGGCCTCGATCATCATCGGATCTGGCAGCCTATCCTTCGAATTGATTCGGGCACTGGTCGAACGCCTGCCGGTGATGATCTGCCCCCGCTGGGTGAGCGTAAAGGCTCAGCCAATCGCCATCGACGACGTGTTGGCCTACCTGCTCGAAGCGCTCGACCTGCCACCCGGTGAGTCGCAAATTGTAGAAATCGGAGGGCCCGATCAGGTCTCCTACGGCGACATCATGCAGGAGTACGCCCGACAGCGCGGACTACGGCGATGGATGATTCCCGTGCCCGTGCTCACGCCGTACCTCTCCAGTCTATGGCTAGGGCTCGTCACTCCGGTCTACGCCAGGATCGGCAGAAAGCTGGTCGAGAGTCTTCGCAACCAAACGTTAGTCACCAGCGATTCGGCCAACACGATGTTTGAAGTTCGGCCCCGGGGTCTGGCCGACGCAATCAAACCGGCGCTGATGCGAGAAGATAGCGAGATTGCAGAAACCCGCTGGTCCGACGCGCTCTCCTCGTCGGGCCCAATCAAGTCCTGGGGTGGCATCCGGTTTCGTTCGCGGATCCTGGACACGCGAACAGCTCGTATTTCGGTGCCCGCGAAAGAGGCATTTGCGCCCATTCGCAAAATCGGTGGCGATACCGGCTGGTACTATGGCGATTGGCTGTGGCAGATTCGTGGGTTCTTCGACTTGCTTGTCGGCGGGGTGGGTGTACGCCGGGGTCGAAGAGATCCCGAGAGTCTCCGAATTGGCGATGCACTCGATTTTTGGCGTGTGGAAAAGTTCGAGCCGAATCGTAGACTCATCTTACGGGCCGAAATGAAAGTTCCGGGACGGGCGTGGTTGGAATTCGAAGTTACCCCCGAGGAGAACTCGAGCGTCATTTGCCAAACGGCCACGTTCGATCCCGTGGGCCTTGGTGGCCTTGCGTATTGGTATGCTCTCTACCCGCTGCATCAGTTCATTTTTGCCGGCATGCTTCGCAACATCGCTCGGGCCGCGGAATCCGCGGCTGCGATCGAAATGCAGGAATCACCCGCCCGCAATTCCCTTTCTGAAGTGACGTGATGAATCAATCGACTCCCGATCGCATGGAATGCATGGAAGTTTGGGGAGGCAACCAGGCAACCCAGCGCGATTTCCAAACACCGGGGCTGAAGATTTGGATTTACAGCCGTCCCTATGGGCAAGCCGCCGGCGGAGGCGACGTGTACTATCTCTCCTCGTGCGCCTCGGGACGAATCACCCGAATGCTGCTGGCCGACGTCAGTGGGCATGGCGAAACCGTCTCGCGGATCGCCGTCGGACTGCGAGACTTGATGCGGCGGAACATCAACTTCATCAAGCAAACCCGATTTGTCCGGGCCATGAATCAGCAATTCAATGAGTCATGCAAGCAAGACGGTTTCGCGACGGCGCTGGTCAGCACGTTCTTTGCACCAACCCAGACCTTCACACTTTGCAATGCGGGCCATCCCGCGCCCCTGGTTTATCGCCAGGACACTTCTGCTTGGACGGAATTGACGAACAACTCGCAACCCAGTGAAGGGCTGTCCAATACTCCGCTAGGCGTAATCGACGAGGCAAACTATTGCCAGCTCGATGTGAAGCTAAGCCCCGGCGACATGGTGCTCAGCTTTAGTGATGCGTTGACCGACTCAATCGACGGGGCAGGAACGCCACTTGGTTCGCAAGGCATCTCGGAGATGATTCGCGCCCTGGATGTCGCGAGCCCCGATGAGATGATCCCCTCGCTGGTGCAGCAGATTTCGAACCTATCGGACGAAAACCTCAAGCAGGATGACGTTACCTTGTTGCTGTGCCAAGCCACCGGGGAAGGGCCTTCATTCAAGGAGAATCTACTGGCTCCATTCCGTCTCTTCAGGCCGGTGTCCGATCGCACCAGGCTGGCCTGAATCTGCGGATTGTCGCATTACGTTGTGCTAGAATTTTCGCAAAAGTAACGTACTAATCGGCGCATCGTTGGGAAGGCGGACAAGTTGAACCAACATGTAAACGGACATCGCGATGTTCCCCAGCCCCATGATAAGCACGAACCACAGGAGTCGACTCCAGGGGGTCGTTTCTTTGTAGGCCACCCAGACATAGAACGTAATGAACCCGCAGTAGGCATCGAGCAGCGTAACTTGAAACCAACGGTCGGCAAGCAACTCGCTGCCAACGTCGGTGATCCCACGATCGAGTGATGCCCGCAGGCTGCCGATGAGCATGGCAAGCAAGATCAGCGTGAACAGCAGGATCAAAAAGTTCCTCAACATTTCCAAAGCCCTCAACAGGTCAATCCACTTGGCAACCTACTAGCATGATTGAGGGGGGCAGGTGATTTGAAAACCCTGGTAACCTGAACCTATTCACGGCCCGCCTGGATGAACTCTCAGGGCCATAGACGCTAGAGGAAGCATGAGCCTGACCGACCTACTGCTGGCGAATCTGCTGCTGGTCGCGGCACTCGCGTTTGGTCTGTGGCTGGTGAGTCTCTGGATGCGTGACGCGAGCATCGTCGACATCTTCTGGGGCTTTGGTTTTGTCGTGATCGCTTGGGCCTCTTATCTCGCGGCCGGCTTGGGTGGTGCTAGAGGCTTGCTCATCACGCTGCTCGTGACCGTCTGGGGTTTGCGTCTAACGGGCTACCTTGCCTGGCGAAATCTCGGCAGTGGCGAGGACTATCGATACCAAGCCATGCGAGCACGCTTCGGCAAACGTTTCCCGGTTCTCAGTCTGTTCATCGTGTTTTGGTTTCAGGCGCTCATCATGTGGATCGTCGCGATTCCGATCCAGGCCTCCGCACTCGAATCCAATCCCCTGTGGTTTGTCGACGTCGTTGGCGTGTGCTTCTGGGCCACCGGGTTTCTATTCGAGTCGGTCGGCGACTGGCAGCTCGCAAAGTTCAAGGCCGATCCTTCGAACCAAGGCAAGGTGATGGATCGAGGGCTGTGGCGCTATACCCGACACCCCAACTACTTTGGCGACTTCATGGTCTGGTGGGGTATCTATTTCATCGCCGCCGCCGCGGGGGCCTGGTGGACCGTCTTCAGCCCGATTGCCATGTCCGTCCTTCTCATGAGGGTCTCGGGAGTAACGCTGCTGGAACGTTCCTTGAAGAAAAACAGAACGGGATATGAAGAATACATTGCCCGGACCAGTGCATTCTTCCCAAGACCACCTCGGCAACCGGCACCGACATAATTCAATCGCTCACGGTTCGAGACGAACGCCATAGGCAATCGTTCCCGCATCGTCGTATACTGTGCGCAAGTTGCTTATAGGCAAAACCCGATCACAATGAACTGACCTTGCAGGGAATCAATCTTGAGTATGTCCGCTTCAACGAAGCGTCGGATCATCATCGCTGTGGTTGTAGCCATCTTGGCCTTACCTCCGGTCGCACTTGCCATGATGAGTATTTTCGGAAGCAGACCCGATAACTTGGGCGTCCATGACGGTCGACTTGCCGAATGCCCCAACAAGCCGAACTGCGTCTGCTCGCAATGTGACGATTCCGTGCACGCGATCGAACCGATCGCCTTCGAAGGAACTCCCGATGCGGCCCTTGAACGCTTGCGAACTGTCGTCGCCGATCAGCCTCGTACCGTGATCATCAGCGATGACGATGGCTACATCCACGCCGAAGCAACCAGCGGGCTTTTCCGCTTCGTCGACGACGTCGAATTCTTGGTAGCCCCGACCCAGCAGGTTATCCAAGTTCGCTCGGCGTCCCGAGTCGGCTACTCCGACTTCGACGTCAACCGAAAGCGGATTGAAGCCATTCGCAAGGCATTCGATCAGGCCGGGGCATAAATCCCTCTCAAATGGGCGGCTTTTCTTCCCACGGCAAACTTCCAGCTTGCTGCTCGTCGGGGGGTTGGCGAACCCCTGCCGCCATCTAAAGTAAAGAACATAGATGCTGTTTCCCGCTTTTTCTGCGCAGCCAACGGAATACCCCCATGCAGGTACCTCGTTTCTTGTCGCTAGCATGCGTTTTGTCGACATTGCTTCTAACTGCGTATGCCGCTTCAGCGGACGACGCCCCCATCTACACGTGGCCACAGTGGCGAGGGCCCAACCGCGATGGGCAGCTTGCACCCACCACGTGGCCCGAGCGATTGAACGAGCAAGATTTTCACGAGATCTGGTCGCAAACCCTCGGCCCGAGCTACTCGGGCCCCATCGTGACGAAGGACCGCGTATTCGTCACTGAAACCGTGGACGAGCAGGACGAGGTCGTAAGAGCATTGGATCGCGAGACTGGTGAAGAACTTTGGTCCACCCAATGGACCGGTGCTATCAAGGTTCCTTTCTTTGCCAAAGAAAACGGCGACTGGATTCGCTCGACCCCCGCTTACGACGACGGACGTCTGTACGTGGCGGGCATGCGAGACGTGTTGGTATGTCTCGACGCCCAAACCGGAGACGAAATCTGGAAGGTTGACTTCGTCGAACAGCTCGGCACGAAGGTTCCTGATTTCGGGTTTGTCTGTTCTCCCCTAGTGGTGGGCGATTACGTCTACGTTCAAGCCGGGGCCTCATTCATCAAGCTCGACAAGCTCACCGGCGAAATAATCTGGCGAGCCCTCGAAGACGGTGGCGGCATGATGGGGAGTGCGTTCTCGTCGCCTGTGATGGCCACCATCAACGGCCAGCCAGAATTACTCGTTCAAACTCGCGGCAAGCTGGCGGGCGTGCAGCCGGATTCCGGCGAGGAACTGTGGTCGCGAGAGATCCCGTCGTTTCGAGGCATGAACATTTTGCCTCCCACCGTCGTGGGCAATTCGGTGCTCACCAGCAGCTACGGCGGTCGCACGTTCCTCTTCGAAACACCCGCCTCCGATGCGGAGCCTGCCGAAGTGGTCGAAACGTGGAACAACAAGAGCCAGGGATACATGTCATCGCCGGTGATCGTGGGCGACTACGTGTACCTGCACCTCCGCAATCAACGCTTCACCTGCATCGAGCTTTCGACCGGCGAATCGATGTGGACCACCACCCCTTTCGGAAAGTACTGGAGCATGGTGGTCAACGGCGATCGAATTCTGGCACTGGATGAACGCGGTGAACTCCTGCTCATACGCGCCAATCCGCAGGAGTTCGAGCTGATCGATCGCCTGCAAGTCAGCGACGAGTCGACATGGGCCCACTTAGCTGTTTGCGACGATGAAGTTTTCATCCGTAGCCTGCGAGCAATCGCCGTGTATCGTTGGGAGGATACGCCGAGTTCCGATCAAGGAACCGCTTCCGTCGAGTAAATCTGCCACGCATCGATCGTCGATCTCGGGAGAAACCAAATGGCCGTGCTAGAAGCGAAGAAGACCGCACACGCTGCGACTCGCATGCCGTGCATGGAGGTCTGCGGAGGCAATGGCGATGTCGAGAAACACTTCACCATGCCCGGCCTCGACACTTGGGTCTTTAGCCGGCCGCAGGGAAACTCGGCGGTGGATGGTGGGGACATTCATTTCCTCTCGTCTTGTGCCTCGGGACGAATTACCCGCATGTTGCTGGCCGACATTTGTGCCCCCGGAGCCGTATTCGTCGATCTGTCCTCGCAGCTTCGCGACTTGATGCTACACAACGTCAACACCATCACGCAGACTCGCTTCATTCGCGAAATGCATGCCGAATTGCATCGCTACGCAGACCAGGGCGCCTATGCTGCGGCACAAATCAGCACTTTTTTTGCACCGACTCGGTCGTTTAGTCTTTGCAATGCGGGGTATCCGACGCCACTGGTATATCGATCGTCAACCAAATCTTGGACCCTCTTGAAACCGTCGGCCTGCGATGCTCCGACATCCGATGCAGACAACGCCTCGGGTGTCCTCGACGAGAACGAGTACCAGCAGTTCACCATTCGACTCGACTCGGGAGACATGGTGCTGAACTATGGCAACTCCCTCGCGGAATGTCGACCGAACAATGCACCCACCTTGGGAGTGACGGGACTTCTCAACACCCTAGAGCAACTCGGCTCATCCGATCCGGACGCGATCGTCTCGAGTCTCGCTTCACTTCTCACCGATCACGGCAACCGATCTGCCAATCTGGCGGACACCACCTTCATGCTGTGTCGTGCAACCGATCGAGGGGTTCGCTGGAAGGATAATCTGCTCGCCCCGTTCCGACTGTTGGGCCGTGCAAGCGACCGTACTCACCTACGGTGACGCACGCCGAGCGAGACTCGCCGGCGAACGACAGCACGCCCTGCTGGCTTGCTGCCACACCCCTTCCGGAGAGGCAGGAAAAACCTGCAGTTCAATCAGAACTATCTGTCTGATACTCTCCGCGACCGCTTTTCACAAACGGCCTGATTTCAGGTAGCTCTCGCGACACCATTCTGGTCTGTCGAGCCGAGCGCAAGGACCTTTCTGGAAGACGTCTCTCGATGAAGATTCGACTGCCGATTGCTTTGTTCGTGGCCATGGCCTTCACGTGTGCTGGTGCGTTGCCAGTAATCGCCGAAGTGTTGGAAGCCAATAACCTTCAGCGATCGCGAGACGCTGAAACAAATCCCACCGAAGCCAGCACGGAACCGGTCGGCTCACTTGAGCTTTCCGTTGCGGCCATCGAGAAAGTCAAAAGCGACGCCGCCGAAGAAGTACAGCTTGACGAAGAGACGTTATCACAAATCAACGAACTGTGTGACAAAGCATTGGCCAGCCTGAAAGAAGCCGAGGCGATGGCCGCAAAAACCGCAGCGTTGCAGGAAGAACTAAACCAGGCGACCAATGCGGCGGAAGAAGCGGAAGAGACTAGCACGGCAACGGCCACCGAGGCAGTCTCGGTCGACAACCTCAATCCCGACGAAGTTCGGGCGTTGCTCTCCGCAACGGATCAGGAGGTGGGAGCAGCACGGGAGCGGATGAAGAGTATTTCTGCCGAAATCGAACGCCGGGCCGAGCGTCGCAAGGCGTTGCCCGAGGCGTTGGCGCATTGTCGTGAGCAGCTCGCCAAGGTGCAGGAGACGCTGAAGCAACCCCTCGATGGCGATGCGTCGCTGCTGGTCGAAGCCCGCAGGTTCTATCACCTGGCCCGCAACGAAGCGCTCAATAAAGAGCTACTGCTGATCAATCAACAGTCGCGAACCTTCGAGGCCACATCGCGGTTGTGGTTGGCCCGACGCGACGAGGCAGACAAGCAATTGGCCACGGCCACCGAGAAGCTCAATCGAGTGACTGGGCTGGCCGCAAAGGCGCAACAGGAGGAGGCAGCCCAGCAGGCTCGAGAGGCTCGCATGGCTGCTGCGAACGCACATCCGGCCGTCAAAGAGGCCGCCGCCGACAGTGCCAAACTAGCAGAAAAAAACCAAGCAGTTGTTTACCGCACGCAGCAAGTCCAGATCCGCCTGGCGGAAGCCCATGAGCTGGAGCGGACCATGAAACAACGGCTGCAAGACGTGACCAAGCGGGCTGCGGCGGCAAAAAACATGCCCGCCATCGGGGCCATGTTGCGCAGCCAGCAGGATCAACTCCCGGGACTGGGGCCCTATCGCCTTCGTCTACGCAACCGCCCGGTGGAAACTTCACAACTCTCTCTCGACATCTACGAATGGGAATTATCACGCAGCGAAGTGCTGCATGTGGACAAGGCGGTCGAAATGGCGCTTCTGAAAATGGAAGCTGCCCACGAAGAATCGATGCACGAGTATGTCGAGGCCGAACTTCGTCGGGTGCTGGATGACAAAGCCGACATTTTGGCCGAGTTGATCAGCAACGCCAATGACTACATGGCTCACCTAGAAGAACTCGAAACCGCCGAGAAAGGGGTGGTTGAATCCACCGAAGCGCTGGCCGCGTTCATTGCCGAACAAGTGTTCTGGGTGCGTAGTGCCCCTACGTTCTCTGTCGCAGAATTGCAATACACGCAGAGCTTCACCACGAATATCGATGGTCGCAGGAACCAGGTCGCTTCGCTGGCAGAACTCCTGAAGAACGATTTCTACGAGCATCCGGCGCGATGGGGTTTGGCAACCATCTTGTTCGTCCTCTTGCTCGCGGGATTCCGAAAAGCAAGATCCATCCTCAAGAGCCGCGGCGAAGTGGCAGCCAAACCCACGGCCACCTTGTTTCGCCCAACGGTTGAAGCGACGCTGGCCACCGCCTTTCTGGCGCTACCCGCGCCTATCCTGGTGGGGTTCGTCGGTTGGAGACTGTACCAATCCCCAAGCAGCCTGGGTTACGCCACGGGCTGGGCCTTGTTGTTGTATGCCGGCGTGTACGCCATGTTGAACGTGGTGCGACTTGCCTCACGCCGCGACGGGCTGTGCGCATGTCACTTTGGTTGGGATGCCAAGGGGCTAACCGAAGTCGGTCGAACGACCCGTTGGCTGCAGTTCTTGGTGTTGCCCCCTTTGGCACTGGCCGTTGGCGTTGAAATCGCCCACGATCAAGCCACCGTGAACGCCATTGGGCGAATCTCACTGATCACTTCTCTGCTCATTCTCAGCGGGGTTTCCATTCGACTGTTTCGCCAGAAGGGCCCCCTGGCCATCGCGTTGGCCGCCAGTGCGAAAAACTCCTGGAGCGCTCGCGCCGTTCGGATCCTTGCCCCACTTGTCACGATTACGGCGTTGGGGCTCATCGTCGGTTCGGCCATTGGGTATCACTACACCTCCGTGCAGTTAACGCGGAGAATCTTTGTCACCTGCGTCTTTGTGTTCGCCTGCTTGGCGTTGCGTTCGTTACTCATGCGGTGGTTGCTGGTCTCCTATCGCAGGGCCGCCATGCATCGCGCCCGAGAAAAACGTCAGGCCATGCTCGAAGCCCAGGAAAACACAGCGGCCGAGAACCCGGTTGTGGAAGTCGAAGAACATGTCAGCTTGAGCAACATCAATCAACAGGCCAAAAAACTGGTGGCCGTCGGTGCCGCGTTGGCATTCGTGGCCTCGATGTGGTTCGTGTGGAGCGACGTACTTCCTGCACTGGGTATCTTCAGCCGCGTTGGACTGTGGACCAGTGGGCTGGTTTCTTCCGACCCCGACGCCGGACCGGTCATGATCACCTTGCTCGACGTATTCTGGACAGGCGCCATCTTCGCGCTGACGGTCTTCGCCGCCCGCAACCTGCCGGGGCTCTTGGAAATCGCGATTCTCCAACGCTTACCGCTGGATGCGGGTGCTCGATATGCAGCCAGTTCGATTACTTGCTACCTGATCATGGTGGTCGGCGTGGCATTGGGCATGCGCCAGATTGGTATCGGCTGGCACAGCGTGCAGTGGCTGGTTGCCGCGATGACCGTGGGTCTCGGTTTCGGCCTGCAGGAGATCTTTGCCAACTTTGTCTCCGGTATCATCTTGTTGTTTGAGCGTCCTGCTCGCGTCGGCGATACGGTCACCATCGGGTCGATTACCGGAACGGTCACCAAAATCCGCATTCGCGCCACCACGATTCTCGATTGGGACAACAAGGAACTCATTGTGCCCAACCGGGAATTCGTCACCGGAAACCTCGTCAACTGGACCTTGTCGAATGCCAACTTGCGATTGGTGATCAAAGTTGGCGTGGCCTATGGCAGTGATACTCGTCTGGCGACCGAATTGCTCTACCAGGTTGCGGAAGAAAGTCCGCATGTGCTTGCCGAGCCGGAACCCGTCGTCGTCTTCAACGAATTCGGCGATAGCAGTCTGAACTTCGAATTGCGGTTGTTCGTTTCCGACTTGACGATGTATCGCCGGCTTCGCCACGAGCTACACATGGCCATCGACGATGCCTTCAAGAAGCACGGGATCGAAATCGCCTTCCCGCAGTGCGACTTGCATGTCCGAACCATGCCCCAAGCCATGCAAAAGTCCTTGAGTCTGCCGGGACCTTCCGAGGTGCCACAGCGACGGGAGGAGGCCGCCTAAACTCGGATACGGTCAGTCGCTGTCGTTGGCCGCGCGCCAATCGGCAAGTTGCAGTTCGACGGTCCGACGTCCTCGAAACTCGTTGATGTAAGGGCGAAAGGCAATCTTCAATGGTTGCCCGACGGCCGTCATTTCATCGGCCCAATCGCCCCCGCCGAATGCGACCCCTCGCATTTGCATGCCATGCTGCGAGAACTTCAGGGCCAAGTGCCGCCCGCCGCCTCCGATTCGCTTGGGGGCCTCGGCCAAATCAACCCCCGTCGCACACAGCATGGGTCGACCGTTCCCTTGCCCGAAGGGAGCGAGTTGTTCGATCTGGGTGACGGAACTCAGCGTGAACGCGCTCAGCGGCGCTTCAGCGTCGATCCACAGGTCGGCCACCTGTTGCTCGGAGGTGATTTCGGCGGCCACTTGTTCGTTGAAGTCTTCGCGGAACGCCTCGATGTTATCCGGGGCGATTTTCAACCCCGCCGCCGCCGCATGTCCGCCGTGGCTGATCAAGTGCTCGTCGCAATGGGCCAGCGCCTGACAGAGATCGAACCCCGGCACGCTGCGTGCCGACCCAGCCGCCGGTTTGATGCCTAGCTCGTCGATGGAGATCATCACCACGGGGCGATGATATTTTTCGGCCAGTCGCCCCGCGATGATACCGATCACGCCAGCATGCCAACCTCGTCCGGCCAGCACCAGCGCGGCGTTATCAGGTGAATCCAACTGCTCTTTGGCTTGCTTGTTCGCCGCCAAAAAAATGCTGCGTTCCAGGCTTTGTCGACTGTTGTTCAGTTCCTCGATATATTCCGCAAGCGAATCCGCACGTTCATGCGATTGGGTGGTCAACAACTCCACGGCCAACTGTGCCTGACCCAATCGACCGGAGGCATTCAACCGGGGACCCAACATGAACCCAATGTCTTCGCTGTCGAAGCTTTGCTTGTCGGCAATTCCGCAAACACGCATCATGGTGGCCAGGCCCAACGTCGGGCGTTCCTTCAGGCCAACCAAACCATGGCGTACGATGATCCGGTTCTCGTCGACCAGCGGGACGACGTCGGCCACCGTTCCCATGGCAGCCAGGGAAACTGATCGCATGAGGAAGTTCTTCATCCGCTGGCTAACCTTTTGGGCGTCGCAAGCGCGTTGGCACAGCGCCCACGCCAGCTTGAACGCCACGCCGGCTCCGCTTAATTCACCGAACGGGTAGCTGCTGCCCGGCAAGCGCGGATGAACGATGGCCTTGGCGTTGGGCAGCGTGTCTCTCATTTGGTGATGGTCGGTCACCACCAGTTCAATGCCCAATTGGGCCGCCGTTTCTGCTTCCTCGACACTGGCAATCCCACAGTCGACCGTCACGATCAACTTGGTGCCTTTTTCCGCCAGCGATTTCAGGGCATCTGCATTGAGTCCATAACCTTCCTCAAGACGATGCGGAACATAGTATCCCACGTCGGCGTCCAGCATCTTCAGGCATTCCCACAGCAGCGCGGTCCCCGTCATGCCGTCGACGTCGTAGTCGCCATAGACCACGATCCGTTTCTTGGCAGCGATCGCGCTGAAGATTGCATCGACCGCTCCGGGCATGCCAGGCAAATCGTTGGGATCGCGTAGACCACTCAAGCGAGCGTCCAAGAAGCTGCGAGCCTGATTCGGCTCTTGAAGCCCTCGGGCGATAAGCAATTGTGCCACAAAAGCCGGCACGTCGATGGCGCGACGCAGCGCTTCGATGCGGTGAGGATCATGGGGACGGATGCGCCAACGTTTCTTCATGACCGGAGACGTTTCTCTTCCTGAGTACGCAACGCAGAGAACGAATACCGGGGTATTGAATCAGAACGCCAGCACCGAGACAAGGCAATGGCCGACACAACCTCGGGGTTCATCAAAAAATAAACGGGTGCCAACCACCATGGGTGACACCCGTTTTCGGGGCCTCGCACTGTTCCTGGTGCCAGAGACACCCCCACGACTTAGAGTCTTCTTTGTTCACTTTGCATTCGAGGCCAAACCAAAGGGTTGGACCTCAAAGCGTGCCTCGTATCCCATGCTTTCCAGAAACTTGGTTGCGGCCAGGTATTCGGCCGGAGACATCTCGCGAATCTGATTCTTGAGTTTCGCCCGCATGATCTCGACCGTGTTGGTGATCGTTCGGAAGCTCTCGCTGCCAAGACCAGAGTTTTCAACGGTTTGCTCGGCGATCGCCGCTTCGATGGTTTCGCGATCGTTGGCGAACGTGTCTTCCATCAGGATGTTCGGCCAGCGAATATCGTCCGCGGCGAACGCCAGTTCCATCTCTGGCAGACGCTCGGGTCGGGCCTTTTCGTTCCAGCGTGCGATTTGTTCCGGCGTGGCGTGCGGTCGACGTTCCGAAGCCCGTTCGCTGCTGTTGATGCGTCGCTTTTCGAAAAACGTTTCCACATATTTGACCTGGTTGTCCAAGTTCAAACTGCGGGCCTCTTCAAAGTTGATCGCAGCAGCCGAGGTGTTCAGGTTGAACTCCCCTTGAGCTCGAATCACCGCTGCCCGACCACGCAGGTAGCTACCGTAGACCGTGCCTCCGCCGTATGGATAGGGTCGATAAAAGCCGCCACCCCAGCCGCGACCGTAGTTTCGACCAACCACCACGCCCGTGGCGACGGGGGTTGTCTGTGCCTGGACTACCTCGGCGGAGAACAGAACCAGCAGGAGTGTCATCGCGGTAAAGGTGGCCGAGCGTTTCATGATTCCGTCTCTCCGAAAACTCTTGTCTCGTTGGGGTGTCCTGTTGTTACTGGCGTAACGCGAGAACATTAGTAACAACTACCGTGCCAGAAAAACCGAGCAGGCAGCAATTCAACTCTCAACCTGTTTTTGCACAATGACTTATGCAGAAGCAGACAATTGGTCCACCATTCCCGCGAGCATCCGATTCGGCGAGAAGTGTCCTATATTGAGACACTTATTCCAGATTCGAGAACGCGGAAAGTGGACACTGCCAAATCCCTGTGCTTCTGACGCCGGCTAGCGCGGCTTTCTTTCGCCGCACGGTGGAATTTCCGGTGCTCACGGAACGCTGAGAAAGTCGTTGACAATAGGGGCTTTGGGCAGAAAGCGATGCGCCTACCTGGGCTCAACCAGCAGGTAGGTCAGTAGCCAGAAGACTGGATAGCCGATCAGAATGCACAGGGCGACCAGCTTTACAAGCATATTGGATCGTCCGTCGGTGAACGTTTGCTCTCCGACAATCTCCTTCGCCCGAGTTTCATCCGCCTTGCTGACCATGACCTTGATCCCCCCGCCGGCATTGGTCCACAGCCAGTTGACGCCCGAGAAGTGCTCACCATCGAGAAAGGCTTTGATGCCCTCCTGCTCGAGCATGATGCGACAGAGTTCCGCTTCGCCACGAAGGTGGAAGCTTCGAACGCGGACGAGTGTGTCGTTCATGGCACCCTCCATCGACAAGATCAGAAGTGACAAACCGAACCGGCATGGGGTATTCGCCAGGTGTCGCACGTTCTTCGAGAAGTTTATTCGGCGTACTACATGATATGCCCGAATCTCCCGACTTCCTTGTCAGCCGCCGCCTTCATGGCCAACTTCGAAAAACTAGTTGACTTGCCGGCAAACTATATGTAACCTTTTGGTTACCTATGAAGCCCGAGACCATGGATCATGTTTTTCAGGCCCTGGCCCATCAGAGCCGCCGCAAAATTCTTGACATCGTCAAGGGAATGCCGGGTTGTAATGTGAACGACATTTGCAAGTACTTCGACATGAGCCGCATCGCGGTGATGAAGCACTTGGGTGTGCTCGAACAGGCGGACCTGATCATCTCTCAGAAGGCAGGCCGTTCGCGGGAACTGTACTTCAACGCGGCGCCTATCCAGTTGATCTACGACCGTTGGACCACCGAATACAGCGCGTTCTGGGCCAGCCACGTCACCGATATCAAATTCAAAGCCGAAGCCAAAAAGCGAAGCCATGCCCGAGACAAATGAACCTCAGACCACGAAGATCGTCAATCGCATTACGATCAACGCCTCGATACATGAGGTTTGGGACACGCTGACCAAGGCGGGTGAGGTGCAGCCGTTCTTCTTCAACTCCGTATTGCATACCACAACCCTGGCGCCAGGGGCCCCCATGCGAATGCGCTCGCCCGACGGGAAGTACACCGGCGTGGTGGGCGAAGTGCTGGAGATCGATCCGCCGCACCGTTACGTCACCACGCTCAAGTTCACCAACTACGACGACCCGCCCTGCAAGATCACCCACGAGTTGGAAGAAACCGCCGATGGCGTGATCTACACCTTGACGGCAGAAGCCATTCCCGGCGGCACCAAGACCGAGAAGCAAATGCGTCAAGGGGGTGCTTTCATCGTAAAAACGCTCAAGGGTGTGGTCGAAGATGGCAGGCCGCCACTCTCGTCACGATTGATCCTTACGATGATCTCAATGTTTGCCTGGACCACACCCAAGCGCTGCTTGAGCGAGCATTGGCCCCTGGATAAGAAGATCGAGTAACTCCCGTGGATCACTCGGTTATTGCCATCTTCGATTCCATAACGGGAAAACATCGCGAACAAACCGCCAAAGTATGCCCCGATTGCGGCGGCGCGATATATTACGCTCTCCTGAAGAACATTCACGCGGCTTGTGACCCGTGCGATAGGGAGCGGACATATGGAAACCACCTTCAAGCAGCTCACCGATTTTCTCGTGGCATTAGGCACCGACAAGGTCGCGCATACCGAGGGCGTTTATCTGGCCCACGCCATCGGCGTGCACAACGACTTGCGGGAGTGGGGGTGCAATCAAGATGTCTGTCGAGCAGGGATGTTTCACTCCATCTACGGCACCGAGTTGTTCCAGGACTTCACGTTACCCCTGGAACGTCGCGATGAAGTTCGCCAGTTGATCGGCGAACGCGCCGAGAGGCTGGCCTATTTGAATTGTGCGATGGACCGCGCGACGTTCGACGCGGCCGTGCATCGAGGCCAGGCTCCCTTCCAATTCCAAGATCGCTTGACCACCCAATCGGTCGAACTATCCGAGCAAGACTTCAACGATCTGGTAACCATCCATCTTTGCGATTGGCTCGAACAGGTCGAACGTAGCAAGATGTGGGACTACCGCTTAGAAGCTTATCAAAACATGGCCACCTATCTTGGCGGTGTTGCCTTGGAGAACTATCGCAAGGTGTTTGCCAACATCGATCGTGCATCGTCTCCAGCCAATAGCTAACGTCACTGCGGAAATCCCTCCGACGATTCACTCGCTTGACCAGGCGATTCCCATGCCTAAAGACCGCTTGATCATCGGCCACTGCCCGAAGTGCTTGGGCGACAATCTATCCTGTTCCTACAACCACTTCGAGAACGACGGGTTGACGATCGATTCGTGGGAACACAAATGCCCCGACTGCGGCTTTCGCGACACCAAAGCCTTTCGCTCCGACGAACCCGATCCGGAGACCGAGAATCTGAACCCCCGCATGTGCCCGTACTGCTCGCGTCGCCCGCAATAGCTTCCCGCCGCTGTACTTGTCATCGGTGTCAGCCCAGTGCCAGCAACCTGGGGCTAGCGACAAGGGCTAAAGGAACCCCGGCGACAGGTCGATGTTCTTTTTGTCATTACACGGACGAACGGGATCATGCGCGCCATTTCTTCTAGCCAAAAACAACGCCGAAACCCTCTCTTCGCGGCCCTATTCTGCGGACCGCTACTGTTGGCATTCTCGGGCTGCCCGATATCAACGCGAAACCTTGTCGTGGACGGCATGATGCGGAACATGCAACCACAGACCGAAGAGGCCACCTACGAACGGATGCGCAGCGATATGGAAACCGCTGAAGGCCGGCTCATTGCTCGCTAAATCGAACAGCTCACACACCGCAACGCGAGATCCTGGCTGCCCAATCGGCCGGAGCAGTATGTCTTACGGGCAGACCTTTAGGCGCATCACCTGGCTGCTACAATCGCCTCCTGAACATGCGCAACCATGCGCTATGTTTCGTCTCACGATTCCTCACTTGGTCGCACCCCATGACCGAACCACGCCCCAAGCAGCACAATTTCGAACTCGATCGAATTGTCCGCGAAACTTTCGCGGCCGACGTGGTGTTTCATGAGGAAATCGATTCGACCAACAACGCTGCACTGGAGCTGTGTCAGGCCGATGGTGCGCCGAATTCGCTGCTGGTGCTCACGGCACGACAAACGGCCGGTCGCGGACGAGGTGCAAACGTTTGGTGGTCTGGCGAGGGCTCGCTGGCCTTTTCGTTCGTGCTGAACGCCCCGGAGTTTGGTCTACCGCAAGAGACGTGGCCCCAAGCGTCGCTCACCACAGGGCTCTCGATCTGTTCGGCCATCGAATCGCTGGAAGACCGGGAACCCGTCGCTCTGAAGTGGCCCAACGATGTTTACCTGCAAGGTCGAAAAATCGGCGGCGTGCTGATCGAAGTAGGGCCACGCTCCTCCGGAAGACTGGTAATCGGGATTGGCGTGAACGTGAACAACTCGCTTGCCGCAGCCCCGCCGGAACTGCGAGAACGTGCCACTTCATTGATCGATATCACGGGACGAGAAAACAATCGCACCAATGTCTTGATTGCCATCCTGCAACAACTAGAGCATCACTTTTCACGATTGGCACAGGGCGATCCCGCCTTGCCTTCCGAGTGGCAGAGGCGATGCGCCCTCAATGGAAAAGTCGTGGAAGTCACCTCGGGAACGGAACGCAGGGAAGGGCCCTGCCAAGGCATCGATGAGGAGGGCGCATTGATCCTCTCAACCACCGAAGGTCCCGTGCGGTTTTTTGGAGGGTCGGTCACGCGAATTGAGTGACCCTGAAGCAAGTGCCTCCCTCAGGAATTTCGCGCTACCCTTCCGATCGCTGCAGCTCGACAACCCAATCGGGCGTTTCACTCAGGTAGGCATCAACGTGACCGCGTCGCGTGAAATAGTAAAATGCGTTACCGCCTTGAAACACAATACTGAGCACAATCACCGAGCCGTAGACGGCGAGCACTATCGTCGCAAAGAGATCGTCGAATCCCTCCAGCGAATGCAATGACGAGGCCAGCTCAGGATGATCCTGCAGCTCGCTGGCAAACGGACCGCCCGCACTCAGGTTCGTGTATAGCATCCAGGCACTGTAGAGAACGATCAAACCGCCGAGGGCAATCTGGTTCCAACCGAGCACCGCGGTGGATTCCGGCTCGAACCGCAACAGGCCGCGTCGCCCACGAAACTCGTTGGCCGCGATCAGTGCGAGGCCCGCAGTGATTAGAAAACCTTCGATGCTGAACATCGCGAACGGTGCCGACAACAGGGCGAAGATTCCTGCCGCCCAACCGTTGAACGCAGCCACGCTGGCGGCGCGACGCACTTTCTTCGCCCGTTGGTTGGCCTGCGCCAGTTCTTCGTGATGGTGACGGCTTAACGGGCCCTCGGTCGTTTCTTCGAAGGTAGCAACACTCATCGTCGGCGATTCCGTGCGGCACGCGGTCCGCGTCATGGCATCGATGCGTAATCTCGACAGGGATTACAGCTAAGAAAGCCTACGTCGCCGCCGGTGCATCGCCCCCGGTGATGTGGGCTGTGACGAATCTGACGGCATTAACGAGCTAAATCGCCGCCCAACGACTGGTGTTCGATCAAGTCGCGGCGGATACCACGTGCGTGGCCTCTTCGATCGACCAGGGCTGAATCGCGCGGAGCGTCTTCACGTCAATCGCTCCGGAGTCGAGCTGACCGGTTTTGGCGTCGGCGATTCGCCACTGCAGTTGCGAACTGCAGACCGGCTGCGACTCGACAAAGATGCACCGGACTTCACCCTCTTCGAAGCCGCACTGTTGTTGCAGATTGCTCAACAGTTGCTCATCGTGCAGGTGTCCGTCACCAAAGTTCCACCCCAGCGCCATGCCGGCCACCAACTCGCCATCGAGCCACTCGTAGTCTTCGAAGCGTTCGATCGCCTTGGGCACAAGAAACGTGAGAGCCCGACCGTGCAGGTGCATCAGCCGAAATCCAATCACCTTGCCCACAAGCCCCACTGCCTGTCCACGGTTGTAAAAGCGGTCGAGTTGGTCGTAAACCCAAGGGGCACTTTTCTTGAGCACCTCGAGCTTCTTGTACGACTCGCCGCGAAACAGCCACACGCTGTAGGCCCAGTTGCCGGCATAATATCGCATCGAAGGAAGAAACGAAACTCGGGCCGGAAACAGGTTGCCCAACAGCGGCACCACAATCAGCGCTAACACCAGGAACACGGCGATCCACGGCGGGGCCACACTCATCAGGCTCACGTCGGCGTGTTTCCAAAACAGGAAGAAGCCGCCGTACACCACCATGAAGTTCCACTCCAACGGCACACCCATCGGCACGTTGCTGGTGATGTAGACATGTAACATCAACATCAGCACAAGCCCCACCGTGGTGACCCAGCCTCCGTTGCCCAACAGCAGCACGATCGGAACCGAGAATTCCAAGGCCGTTCCCGCATGGGACATCATCACGGCCAACCGCGAGGGACGAAGATCGGTGGGATAGTCGCGGTACATCCGTCGGCGGAGCCATTCAAATCGGGTGAATGGCCCATTGCTGGTCATCACGCACACCACACAGGGAAAGTGGTGATTCAGCTTCGAAAATCCGGCCCAGAACCACAAGGCGGCCTGCACGCTCTTGGCCGCCGGAATCCAATCGGTGGCAAATGCAAAGCAAACGAACAGCACCCAGTAGTGTTCGCTGCGCGCCGCCAGAAACACCGTCTTGTCGGCAATACCCGCGATGGGAATCAGAATGGCAACCGGCAGCAGCAACTCGAAACTGATCGTTGGAGCCACAAGAACCCGCAGCAAACTGGCCAGCAACCCCAGATACAACACGACGTCGAGCCAGTTGCGCCGCAGTCCTCCTAACAACGGAAGCTTTGGGAAGAGAGACAGTTTCGTCGTGCCGGGTCGCAAGAAGTGCAACGCACCGCCGAACGGAGGGAAATAGCGCCCCGTCAACGGGCCACTTCCACAACCGAGGCCCAGCACTTCGAACAGCATGCTCCACGCCACTGCCTTTTGAAACGCGATGGGCTCCAGCCACCAAGACCCAATCGAGGCGAACGACTCGACGCCGGCCGAGAACTGACAAAACACAGCCCACATGCCGATGTAGAAGGCAATCTTCAGTCCGTAGAACAGCAGACCCGTGATCGGGGCACCGTATCCCTGCAAGGCCCAAGACTCGCACACCATGCGGGCCTTTTCAGGAAACGGTTTCTTCGCCCACTCCAGTGGATCGTAAGGGGGTGCGATCGGGTCGAGAAGTCCCATCGATCCTCGCTAAGAAAAAAATTCGTCGTCCCACCGTTCGGCCATCAGCCACTTGCAGTCAACCGATGGAAAGACTGCCCACGGATGCCGAGCCTTAACATACCATCCGAACAATCGTGTGTGGATCAAAAAAAGAAGACGGAGAAAACCCCCAGAGATCGACCGGCGGAAACTACTATTCCGCCGCCGGCATCCCGCCACGTACCGCGCCAGCCGCCGTAGCGCCGAAGTTTGCAGCAAAACGGGAATCGATGGGGCGACTGTTCGGCACCGCTAACCAAACTCGCAACAAATGGCGACGCTTACCTGGCTCCTCGTAGTCCTCGAACTCCTCTCGCCGGTGCAGGGTAACCCAATTGTTCAGGAAAAGCATGTCGCCGCGTTCGAGGTCGAACGAAACATGCAACTCGGGTTCGGCTGCGATCGATTCGATCATGTCGAGTGCTTCTCGCTGCTCGGCGGTCATGTCCGGTAGCTCCGGCATCTCGTACGCTCGATCAATCAACACCCGTAGGTAGCTGGCCGCAAAATGTTCTTCGCAAAACGAAAACACCGGCTGTTCGCACCAAGGCCGCTGATTGCCCCTATCGACGTTGTGCCGACGCGAATAAAACGGCCGCATCAACACTTCGACCAGATCCGGACGTCGGGCCAACATCTCGTTGTACACCGTCATCGAACTGACCAACTGGTTCCCACCGCCCGACTTGGCAGGTTGAAGACACAGAAACCCGATCACGTCGCAGCGATCCGTGTGAAAGCTGAGCCGCTTTTTCGTATTCGGACCGCGAGCCTGCGGGTGACCCACTTGAAACCCCGCATCGCGGACACTGAAGATCGTCTCGCCTGCGGCACTCTGAGACACGGGTGTTCCAATGTGCCGGGCAATCACCTCGAATGCCGCCCGGGCCGTCTCGTCGTCGAACGCATCGACCGGAAATCCCCGAACCAGACACCCCCCGCTGCCATGCTCCAGGTCGTTTTGAATCTGCTTCAATTTCGAAGCCAAATTGGGTAGCGCAGTAATCCGTCGAGCATCAAACTCCCCATCGCCAGAATGGTTCAAGACGACGTCGCTCAGACCAGAAATCTCCGACACCTCCGCGGGCGTCAGCGCACGCTGCCAATCGGCTTTCGTCAACAGTTCATCGCCGCGCCAAGCGGCCGGGTGATGTAGTGTTTCGAGCATATTGTTTGGGGCACTCTCTGAAACGCGATGGAAGTTGATTGCCGACCTGCAAGGCCCAGAAGAACGGGGAGACCGAGGAACACCAGCCTGCATAACCCGTGCAATCCTTACTCCGGGCCAGTCATTGCCTGTTTCACCAGAGCGCATGGGCAAGGGCTCCAATTATACTGGGAACCTGGCGAGCACATGATGTGCCCTTTTTTCCCGGTCGCCGGGGTCTCGTGACACGGTCTTTCTCGGAGTATTTCCATGAGCAAATTGAAGACTTCGTTCCAATCGAAGTCGAATTCGCGCTCACCGGCTGCTCACATGACATGGGCATCTCGCTCGATCTCGGGAACCGTGGCCAAGACCAAGGATTTTCTCGGTCGCAGGTTCTGGGTATGGCCCATCATTGCCATCACTTTGCTGCTCATCATCGGATTCGCTGTGCACGGAGCCATCGAACGAACGATGGAAGCGAATCTTCGCTCGCAGTTACAAACATTGCTGGATGTTGAAGTCGCGATGCTTCGCACCTGGCTCACGGCACATGAAAACAACGCCTCAGGCGTCGCTGGCGATTCCGACGTACGCAAGCTGGTGCAAGCTCTAATCGCTGACGATACCACCAGCGACGATGCTGCAGAAAAAGCTGCCGATTCGGCCCATCTCACCGAGGTGTTGGCCCCGGCAATGAACTCGCACGACTACGATGCGTTCTTCATCGCAGATCGAAGTAAGATTCGGGCCTCCAACATCCAAGGCGCCATTGGGTTGGAAATACCCCGCGAGTTCGCCGAGGCCTTTGAAGCAGTCTATGATCACGAAGCGAAGGTAATCGCACCTTTCCCCAGCATGCTACCGTTACCCGATGCCGAGGGTAAACAGCGCACGGGCGTACCCGTCATGTATGCATTGGCACCCATCGTGGACGAACACCTGCAAGTGATCGCCGTGCTGGGGCTGCAAATTCGCCCCGAGCGAGAATTCACCCGCATACTACAACTGGGTCGTCTTGGCGAATCAGGAGAGACATACGCGTTCGATCGCCAAGGACTCATGCTGTCCAATAGTCGGTTCGACAACGAACTGATTCTGCTCGGTTTACTACCAGACCAGCCAAACGCAAAGTCGATCTTACACTTGCTCATTCGCGACCCTGGGGGAGACATGACCTCCGGGTTTCGGCCCGAAGTCCGACGTAGCGAACTACCGATGACCGTCATGGTCCAGTCGGCCGCCTCTGGCAAGTCGGACGTCGACGTGATTGGATATCGTGACTATCGCGGAGTTGAAGTCGTGGGAGCATGGACCTGGCTCGACGACTATGCGATTGGCATCACGACCGAAGTGGACCACGCCGAGGCGTTTCGCCCGCTCACCATTCTCAAACGCACGTTCTGGGGATTGCTTGGCCTGCTAACCGCGAGTTCCGTGGCAATATTCGTCTTCACCATCGCCTTGGCACGCCTGCAACGCCAGGCCCGCAACGCGGCCATCGAAGCGCGTCAACTCGGTCAGTACAAACTGGAAGAAGAAATTGGCAAGGGCGCGATGGGCGTTGTCTACCGAGGTCGCCATGCCATGTTGAGGCGCCCGACCGCCATCAAACTGCTCGACGCCGACAAGGTCACCGATACTTCGATCGCGCGCTTTGAAACCGAGGTGCAAACCACCAGCCGCCTGAATCATCCGAACACAATCGCCATCTACGATTTCGGGCGGACGCCCGAAGGTGTCTTCTATTATGCCATGGAATATCTCGACGGTATCGATCTGCAAAGCCTCGTCGAAAAGTATGGGCCACAACCACCTGGTCGCGTGATCTATATCCTCACGCAGATTTGCGGTTCCCTGTACGAAGCCCATTCGATGGGTCTGGTGCACCGCGACATCAAGCCCGCCAACGTCATGTTGAATCGCCGAGGTGGAGAAGGGGATGTCGTGAAGGTGCTCGACTTCGGCCTCGTCATGGCTCGCCAGGATCCCAGCAACGCTTCTTCGGGCAAAGGATCGATGGCGGGCACCCCACTGTACATGTCACCCGAGGCGTTTCAGATGCCGAACTCGGTAGATGCTTGCAGTGATCTCTACGCGGTCGGCGCGGTCGGTTACTTTCTGCTCACGGGCAAACCGGTGTTCGACGCCAAAGACCTCGCTGAACTATACGAGTTGCAAGCTTCCGAGCCCCCGAAGCCCCCTTCAGACGTACTCGGAAAACAAATCCCGTACGAACTCGAGAACGCCATCCTGGCCTGCTTGGAGAAGTCGCGTTCCAAGCGTCCTCAAACAGCTCGCGACTTGTCGAACCTGTTGTCACGCTGTGCCGCCAAAGCTGATTGGTCGGTCGACCAGGCCGACGCCTGGTGGGGCCGTCACGAACGAGGGCAAACCGAGCCATCACCGCAAACCACTGTTCGCAACGACATTGAAGCCACGCGAGCATTCGAGTAGAGGATAGAACGAAACGCGAACCCCTCAGTCGGTTTTCCGCAACTTCAAGTAAGCCTCGGCGTAACGCTTGCCAAGTTCTCGATAAGACGCCGCGTCGAAGTGGACTTCGTCGCCCTTGTGGCTCAACCCGTCGGATCTAACGAACGCACAGTGTGGTACGTGCTTCATGAGATTTTGCTGAGCCGAATCGACCTGCTTCTTGGCGTCCGTCCAGGGCATCTCTTCGAACTGCCCCATTTGTCCGGCGATGAAGGGTAACTCCGGAGAATCGATCGAGGTGCGAAACCGGTTGATCAAGGCTTGTAGTTTCTCTTCGTGCTGCTCGGCAAGCCCGGGCTTGGCGTCCGACTCGCCCTGGTGCCATAGAATGCCTTTGATCGTTCCCGATTCCAGGGCGGCCTTCACGCGGAGGATCGCTTCGTCGTAGGGGTACGTCTTCGTCGAGGCGTGATACCCGCCGGGCTCCCAGCTTGAAATCGGCGAGCCTCCCACGGCACAGGGGACCAGCCCCACCGTGATCTCCGGGTTCGCTTCCGCCACGGCGATCCCAAACGCACGCCCCAACCCCACCCCAACCACTTTCGGTTTATCAAAGTGCAGCGGATCAACCGCCGGGACCCATTGTCGTTGTTGGTTGAGCATCCACACGCGAGGGTGCGGAACCCGATCTTCCGCTGCCACTTTGCCTCGCCCGGCCATATTCGATTGCCCGATCAGTAGGAACAAATGAAATTGATCCTTGCTGGGCAGATCGACCCCCGCAGGCTCTGCCGCCACGCCGATCAGTGGAGCGAAGATCAACAGAGCCACCGCAACAAGATATCGCATTGAGCTTCTCCGGGAATCGAGTGATCGGTCGTGGTCACGCAATCACGTAGCCGTGTCACGACGCATTATGATTCCAGGTTAGCAGCGTGCCAACACACTCGCGCCGCTAGATGTCGAAGTTCGCGCCGCATTCGTAGCAGTTCTCTTGCAGTCGCAAACAACGGGTGACGCGAAGGTTGTAGCTCTGCTTCTGTCGTGGCAACCAGAGCGTTACCTTCTCGCACGGAAAGAGCTGTTCGTGGTAGAGCAATGCGATGCCGAATCGGGAAATATCTTTCGTGTAGACGACGTGGTACGTGTCGCCCCGCTGCAGTACGGCTTTTCGGCGAAGATAGTGGCGGTTGTATTTACGGTTATCCTCAAAGTGCACCGCTAGATTCCCCGAGACTGAGAAGAAATCGTCCCACTCCTCGGGCAACTGAACTTTGCACTGAAGCACATCAAACGCGTTAATCACTTGATCGCTCTCATGGTCGATACCCAGCATGAAACCATATCTCGATCGAGCTGCGTGGCCGCCATCCGTTCCAATCGATTCAACACGGCAGACAGTTCGATGGCCTTGCGATAGGGACGCTGGCACGACATCGCGTCGAAAATGTCGACGATCGTACACAAGCGAGCCCAGGGATGAATATCATCACCGAACGCTCGTACGGGATACCCCGAGCCGTCGAGCTTCTCGTGATGCTGATAAACCATCATTAGTTGCCCGTGGGTCAGATCCCCGCGATCGTGTAGCTCCTCGTATCCACGCTGTGGGTGCGACCTGATCACGTTCCAGTCGTCGTCGGATAACCGCCCGTGCTTGTTGAGGATCGTAGGCGAGATCATTCGCTTGCCCAAGTCGTGCAATAACGCCCCGGTGGCGATGGCGTTCAGCTCCTTGGGGTCGCTGATGCCCACTTTTTCAGCCAGAAGCACTGCGTAACCTGCAACGTTGGTTACGTGTGTGAACGTATAGAAGTCGTGCTGCACGACATTGAACAAGTCGCCGGGCAGCGTTTCTCCACCGCCCAGCAGTTCCGCAATCTTTTCGCCGATATCCAGAGACCGCTCCACGGCGGCGTTGACGTTGATCAATCGAAACGCCTGATGAATTTCGGCCGAGACCGCCGTTTGCAGCATGCCGAATCGGTCCTGCCGCGAGATGCCCTCATTCTTCAGAATCGTTTCGAGTTCTTCACGGATCTGCTTTTGAATTTGCCGCGACTCGAATTCGTCGGCGAAGAGCACCGTAATCCCACGATCGCGGAGTGCGTCCAAATCGGACGGGGAAATGGAAATCCCCTTTCTGCGATATAACCTCGGCCCATGCTTGGCATCGTTCAGATACAAATCGCAGTCGAATTGATCGAACACGCGCAACGTCGCCAACTGCAACGGTACGAGGTTGCTCAAACGAGGCGCGATGGGTTGTTCAGCAACGGTCGTCATCGAATAACTGTCTGCCCCGTGTTCTGGTCAGTTCATCAAGTGAGCCTATATCGATCAACTTTCCAATTCACGGTCTTCAAGATCGACCGAGAACGACTGGGCATAAGGAGTAGCGATCATGACGTTCGCATCTAAGGAATGCCGTAGCAGGTCGCGCCGCGAGACCATGCCGACCAGAACTCCGTCTCGCACCACCGGCACTCGGCGGATGCGATACAAGGCGAACATGTGAGCCAACCTGTGGGCCGGCTCCGATTCATCCACCGTATGCACCTCGGTCGTCATGAACTCGGAGACCTGCTTTTCGCGGTAACTCGGGTCGAACAAAAGATCGAGCATCGCAAACTCGGTGATGATGCCCAACACACGACCGTCCGGGTCGGTGACTGGGACACCGCTGACCTGATTCCGCAACAGCGTGTCCAACGCCTGGGCCAGATTCTGCTCGGGCGACAACGTAACGACATTGGTTCGCATCACGTCCTTCGCGGTGCTGGTCGCAGTCGTCTGTAATTCAGTCACGCTCGAGGCCCCCTGTGCACGAGTGTCGCGAGATTCTATCCCTTCCCCCAAAAGTATTGGTCACATTCCTCGCTCCTGACGACACGGAAATGAATTCTCCGTGGGACTGCTTCACCACACTCCGATTAGCGCGGACATATCGATCTTGCGGTATGCTCAGGGAAAGATGGACCGACGTGCCTGGAGTGCAAACCATTGGAACCGCAACCAGTGAGATTCGATTCTTCGCAAAATGTAGCCGTTTTTTCCGAATCTCGCGTACCGAACGGCGAATAATTTTGCGGGCACTCAGCGAAAGATGAGAGATGACCTACACGCACACACAACGCAGTCCGCTGCACTATTTGCTGTTTGCGGTGGCCGCCGGTTTGGTTGCCGGTGCCGTCGCGTTCGCTGGCGAACCCGCCATCGCGACGGGCTTCGCGGTTACGGCTGCCCTGAGTGCGTTACTTGCGTTCTGTTTCGCATCGTTGACGGTCTCAACCGACGCTGACCATCTGCACATCAAGTTCGGCCCGCTCCCGTTTTTTCAGAGATCGATCGAATATGCGGAAATCACCCAGGCAGAACTGGGACGCACCTCGATCATCGATGGGTGGGGCGTGCATTACATTCCCGGTAGAGGCTGGACGTACAACCTGTGGGGCTTCGGCTGTGTGGTCATCCACACCGAGAAATCAAACATCCGCATTGGGACCGACGACCCCGAAAACCTACTCGCTGCACTGCAATCGAAAGTGCAAGCATCCGGGTAAAAATCTGATGCGTGCACAATCGTTCCGTAGTGGTTGAATTGCGTTTGTCTGGCGACCTACACTCCATCTTTGGTGCCACCGCTGGCTTGCCCAGCGGTGCGAGTTTCGGGTGTAAGAGGGGATCGTTACGGGAAGGACTTCGACGCAACGGTTTTTGCATTCTTCTGAGCACGCCGTGCTGGCACCGCTGGGCAAGCCAACGGTGGCACCCGCTTACTGTCTCATCAAGAAACCCGGAGTTGGAACACCACTGAAAATTGCTTGCCACGGCACTGCACCAGGCAAATACTGTAAGTCTCAACTCTCGTCCTCCGCACCGATCGCGGTTCCGTCTGTTTAGGAGCAACTCTCATGTGGCGACTGACGTCGTTGGTCTTGGGCCTCTGGTTTGTATCTCCCTTGTTCGCCGAGGAGTTGCCGCTTGCATCGCCCGAAGACCTGGGACTATCGAGCGAAGTCCTCGATCGGATCGATCCGGCCATGCAGGCGTATATCGACGAAGGAAAGCTCTCGGGCATCACCACCATGGTCGCCCGAAATGGCAAGATCGCCCACTTCAAGAGCTTCGGCCTGCGAGACATCGCGGCCAAGAAACCGATGCAGCCGGACACGATCGTTCGCATCTACTCAATGACCAAGCCCGTGACCAGCGTCGCGCTGATGCAGTTGTACGAGCAGGGCAAGTTTCAACTCGATGACCCGGTGGAGAAGTACCTGCCCGCCTTCGAAGGAATCCAAGTCACCAGCGACCCATCGGATGAGAACGCCCCGCTGTTGGATACCGAACGGCCCATGACGATTCGCGACCTACTGCGTCATACGTCCGGATTGACGTACGGCCTATTCGGCAACAGTGCGATCGATCGCAAGTATCGCGAGCTCAATCTACTGAATCGCGACGCTCCCCTGGATGAATTCATCGAAAAGCTGACCACCGTGCCCCTGCTGTTTCAACCCGGGGGACAATGGAACTACAGCGTGTCGGTCGACGTCCAGGGTCGGCTGGTTGAAGTCCTCTCGGGCGAACCCCTCGATACATACTTTGCCGAACACATCTTCGAACCGCTGGACATGAAGGACACCGCGTTCTTCGTTCCCGCCGAAAAGCTGGACCGTTTCGCCACCAACTACGGCACCGTGGATGGCAGCCTGAGCGTGATCGACGCCCCCGATTCGAGCGACTATCGTTACTCACCGAAGTTCTTTTCTGGCGGTGGTGGGTTGGTCTCCACAGCCCGCGACTACATGCGGTTCTGTCAGATGCTGCTCAACGGGGGTCAGCTCGACGATGCGCAGATTCTCAAGCCGGAGACCGTTGCCCTGATGTCCTCGAATCACCTGCCCGAAGAAATCATGCCCATCGGGTTCGGGTTTATCCGCCGCTCGGGCGTAGGCTTCGGGCTTGGTTTCGCGGTCCGCGTCGAAGCCACTTCCGGCGAGCCCCCGGAGGCCGTTGGCGAATACAGTTGGGGTGGCGCCGCGAGCACGAACTTCTGGATCGTGCCCGAGCTCGACCTGATCGGGATTGCTTTGACCCAGCACATGCCCTTGGCCAACGCATACGATCGTGATTTCCGCCGCATCGTGTACGAAGCTGCCGGCGCACCGCTGTCAGAAGACTGAGCTAGCGACGTGGCCTGGCACCACACGAGGTGTATCACTTTGATGAATCTGAAATGCCTTGCGATTCCGCTTGGGTGCTGCGCGAAATCCACAAGCTCAAAACAGTAAGCAACTTGCTCTGCGAAACACTTGCTAGCGGGCTGCGCCTTCACAGCAGTTGTGGCAAAAATCCCACATTGCCGTGATCGTGGAATGCCGATAGAGACTATGCAGCGTTATCGCGCCAGTCACACGAGGTGGCTGGACACGTCGGCCAGCGCGGACGTTGAATTGCCCACGGAGGAGCAGCATCATGGCGACAACACCCAATTGTCAGCGCACCGGATCGCATCTCTTGGTCGCCTTTCTAGCAATGACCATGCTACTGAGTGCCGTGCAATCCGCCTCGGCCCAATATCAATACGTGCCCTCGCGCGACTACTACCACAACGACACCGCCGGCGGCACCGTTGTGGGTGGAGCACTCGGAGCCATCACAGGGGCCATCGTTGGCGGAAAGAGCAAACGCGCCGAAGGCGCCCTAATCGGTGCAGGTGTGGGTGCCATTACCGGAAACGTTTTAGGTCGCAATAAAGACCGGGCCGACGAAGCCAGGGCAGCCGCAGGCGCCGCGAGCGTCGCAAGGGCCAATCAGGCCGTGGCGGCCCAGGCCGTAACCAATTACGACCTCATCCGAATGACCCAGGCCGGCGTCAACGAAGATGTCATCATCAGTGCCCTGCAAAGCCGTGGAGCACGACTCGATCTGAGTCCTGAAGGCCTCATCGCGCTGAAAGAGAATGGCGTATCGGATCGGGTGCTAATCAACGCCCAAAATTTGGCACGGAACTATGCCTCCGCGCCGGCACCGACGATTGTCACCGAAGCGGTTCCCTCCACGGTCATCGTCACCCCGCGACCGGTTTACCATTACGGTTACTGGCCACGCTATCATTGCCGACCCCACTATCACTACCATCCAGGCCCTCGGGTGAGCGTCCGGTTCTAGGCCCAAATCAAATGGTGAGTACTCGGCCTGTCGTAACAGAGTCTCCTCCCTCTGCGCTTCGACACCAGCAGCGGCTCTAAGCCCGACCGCTGGGCCCACGACCAGGCCAGGGCTGAACTGCAACACATAGCGCGATCGTTGCCATCCACGTCATCCCACCAATCATCACCAAGAAGTCGAATACGGGCATTTGGGTCGCTCCTTTACATTTCAACCGAGGGCCAAGTGCGGTTCGACCCCCTTCTGCGTTGATAGAAAAGCAACGCCTGTGCCGACGTAGATACCCCGAGGGATGTTCGCCACGCACCAACTATCCATAAGACAATAATATGAAATGACTTATAATACCCATGCCGTTTTTTGGCATTTATCCATCAAGCATGCCTGTTGGGTTCGATCAACCCACCATCTGTCGCAATTTCGCGACAGTATTGTCTTGAATCGGGATTCAATCTTGCCACTGGAACCAATCGCGGTCGGATCACGTAAGCAATAGTCGTAGTATGGAGTTGGCTTGCACGGCAGGGCATTTGCAAAAGACGGTGGTCTAAGATGATTCGTGTCGCAACCGCGTTACTGGGAACGGTCGCCGTACTGGGCGGTTTGGCTTGGTTCGCCGGCTGGGGTTTCGCACCTCAGGCGGCCCAGGCACAGTCCAACGTGTCGGAACCAACCATGCAGGAAATCGACGAGGTCCGTGGCAGGATTCAACGCCAGGCCAACCTGATGAGACAGGTCGAAGGGATCGTTTCCCCGACTGCTTTTCGCGAACCACAAGTCAACGAAACCGCTGCCATGGCATTGGGCCGCATCGGCTTCGCGGCCGTTCAACCCCTGGCCATTGAACTGCAACGCAGCAACGACCCCAACGTGCGATATCAGATCACCTCGGCCCTGGCGTTCATCGGGCCCGAAGCTGAAGCCGCCGTGCCGCAACTGATCGAGGCCTTGCAGGACGAAAGCGTCGTGGTCCGGCGAGGCGCCGCGCGAGCCCTGGGTCAGATCGGCCCTGGCGCGTACCCGGCAATCCCGGAACTCATCCAAGCCCTGCGAGATAACTCCTACAGCGATGCCCCAGCCGAATAGTGACCGTCGCCGGTGAATGACAGAACGCGGAATTATTTCGACCAGCAGCTAGAGCAAGTCATGCAAGAGCTGCCTCCGTCGGTGTTGGAATTGCTCGACACCGTTCCCCTGATCGTCGACGATCAGGCTTCGCCGAAAATGCTGCACAGCCTGGGCATTCGAGACCCACGCAATCTGTGCGGCCTGTACACCGGCGTGCCGCTCAACGAGCGAAGCGTTAGCTCCTCGGGTGAGATGCCCGACAAGATCTCGATCTATCGCCTCGGCATCCTCTCTTTGGCCCGTTCGATTGCCGGCCCCAGCGATGCCGAATTGCGAAACCAGATTCGACGAACCATCTTGCACGAAGTCGGGCATCACTTCGGCATGAGCGAAGAAGACCTGACCGAAGTTGGCTACGACTGACCACGACCGCACCTGGTCTTCAGCCACTCAGCCCGGTTCCCCTCCCACCTCGACCAATACGCGACCGGCGATCTGTGCGTCGAGAATCTGCTCGATCGCGGGGTTCAATGTGTCCAGCGTGACGACCTCGGCGACTAATGCTTCGAGATCGGCCGGACGCCACGGCCCAGCCATGTTGGCCCACAACGTGGGACGTTCCTCGATGGGGCACGTGGCCGAATCGATTCCCGCCAACGTGACGCCGCGGAGTATGAATGGAAACACGCTCAACGATAAATCGTTTCCTGCAACCATTCCACAAGCAGTTACACATCCTCCAACGTTGGTCGAACGAAGCGTGGTAGCCAGCACATCGCCTCCGACGGTATCGACACTGCCCGCCCATTTCGCCGAGAGCAAAGGTCGACTGCTCGTATCGACCAACTCTTCGCGACCAATCACTCGAGCCGCGCCGAGTTTCTCGACCAGCTCTTTTCCCGCGGGCTTTCCTGTGGCGGCCACGACCGTGTAGCCCAGCTTGACCAAAATCGCCACGGCCAAACTACCCACGCCACCGCTTGCGCCGGTAACAAGTATCTCGCCATCATCAGGGCCGACCCCATTGAGCTGCAGTGCGGCGATCGACTGCGCGGCAGTGAACCCGGCCGTGCCGAAGATCATACTTTCGCGCAGCGTCAGTTCTTTTGGCAAAGGAACAACCCAACCGGCCGGCACGCGGACAAATTCGGAGTACCCGCCCCAACTGGCGGCACCCATGTCGAACCCGGTGACCAACACCTTGTCGCCCGTTGAGAACTCCGGCACGCCGCTGTGTTCCACGGTGCCAGCCGCGTCGATGCCTGGCACATGCGGAAAGTTTCGCACCACGCCAGGGTGCCCCGTGGCAGCCAACGCGTCTTTGTAGTTCAGCGAAGAATAGGCCACACGAATCAACACTTCGCCGGGCAGCAAATCGTCGATGCCCTGGCTCGCAATCGAATTGGTCACCTGCTTATCTTCGTCGCGATTGACCAGGTAGCAGCGAAAGTCGGAGATATCCATGGATGAACCTTTAGTTAAGACGAGCGATTCGTGTTGGCACCGAGAACTACTTCAACCAGGCAATGGGGTTCGTGTCACCCCCCCACATTCAGTGGTGGCAGCAACCCAGCACCTCTCCCATGATGCCTGGAACAGGACGAAAACGGCTGTCCGCGGACAAGTTAGGCGGCACACGACAAGTTTGCAACCGAAGTCACCGTAATGAGGTAGGTCCATTCCGCCGATTGTTATTCATTGGAACGGAGGTTTCTGGCCCCCATCAGCTCACGTTGACACTCTTTTCGCGCTACCTATAATTCGCCAGAACCTCGAAGCGTTACAAACCTCCAACCAGCCGCAGGTTCGTGGGTTCGCCCGGCGGCACCTTCCATTTGTGAAGCGCGGCTCAAAAAACCCGTGCCGCAGTACCGAGAAGTTTCCTGAATCTGGTTGCCAAGGCCAGTTCATTCGATTGTCACACACCGCGTCCCGCCAGGACGTCAAACGATCACCAGAGGAGAACAGGCCATGGGAAATGTTGCCGACTTTACGGACCAAAATTTCGAAAGCGAAGTCATTGGGTCGAATGAGCCTGTTCTGGTCGATTTCTGGGCCCCCTGGTGCGGTCCCTGCCGCATGATCGCCCCGGTGGTCGAAGAGCTAGCCAGCGAAAATGCCGGCTCGGTGAAAATTGGCAAGCTGAACGTGGACGACAGCCCTAGTTCAGCGGCCGCCTATGGCGTCAGCAGTATCCCCACGCTCATCTTGTTCAAGGGTGGTGAAGTCGTGAACACCTTCGTCGGACTGAAGGACAAGCGGGAACTTCAAGAGGCCATCGATTCCGCCAAAGCCTGATCCACAGATCGGGTTTCCACCGCCACTGCCAGCCGTGCTGGCAACGTATCGATGTTTGCGGCAACATCCCTTTGCGCTGCGCGCCCGCGAACAACAGGGTGCCACGGACTGCTCGTCAGTCCGTGCCTCGGGCATTCGGCATCGACCGTCGGAGCATGCCTGGAACCAGTCACCCTCACGGACAGACAAGCAGTCCGTGGCACCTGGGCTGGAAGCCGTAAGACAATCGGTCCCGGGCGATTGTTCGATCCCTGGGCCTTCGTCATGGCATTGCATGCATCCGGGCTTCGCGAGTAGTGCACATTGGGCTGAACTCCACCGTAAAGTTTGCCGATGAAGTGGACTGGGGGGACTTTGTCGATTGTGGCGCTGCGTCACGCTCGGCAGCTAGCACGTTGTTCCCGGGTTCACGCGCGGTTATGGCTCAATCAGGAACCAGGCAGTCGAGCACTTACGGTCCTGCATCCCAGGGAAACATGCCCTCGGGGGCAAGGATCGATCCTGCGCATCCCACTGCCAATGAGGATGCGGCATCCAAAGACGCTCAGCAACCGCTCGAATTCTCATCGCCGGCCGAAGAACTCAGCGACGATCTCGCCGAACAGCTTCGCTTGCAGAGCGAACAGTTGGCCGCAGAGCTGCAGCGTCGCCGTGATCAACTTGATCGTCGCGAGTCGCGGCTGAATGCCCGCGATGCGGAACAGGACAACGAAGCGCGAGGGCTACGGATGTGGCTCGTCGAGCGCCAGCAGGAGCTGGACGAGCGAGAAAAGGCGCTGCTGCGTCGCGAACGGGACGTCGAAGACCGCAGCTCGCAGATCATCGCGGCCGAAGCGTTTCAAGAATCGTCACAGAGCGAAGCCCAACGCTACGTACAAAAACAGCAGGCCGTACTCGATCGTCGGCTTGCCGAAATCGAAAAGCGCGAACACGAGTTGGCACTGCGCGATGCAGCACTCGAAACCGCCCAGGCCGAGTTGGAAGGGGCCCGTGAAGCGTTCGACGCCAAGAGCACCGAAGAGAAACAACGAATCGAAACGCGTCGCGAATCCTCGCTGCAAATGATTCGCCTTGGGCTGGAAGGCCTGGAGAGTCGCCGGCAAGAAGTCGAACAACAGGCCGTCCAGGCGGAAGCGTTGCGGAAGCGATTACAGAACGAGGAACAGCAGCGTCCACATGCACCGTCGGAGGGTCCGGCCGACCTGGAACGTCGTGAGCGGCTGGTCGAAGAGGGATTCGAGCTCATCGACCATCGACGCAGTGCCCTCGAAGACCTGGAAGTGCAGCTCAAGGAGCGCGCCGACGCCCAATTGCGGCAATTGCGCCGTGATCGGCAGCAACTGTTAACCCAAGAGCAGCAACTCGAGCTACGCAACAAGCAGATGCATGAGAAGTTCCAGAAACGCGAGAGCGAGCTGGATGCCCGTCAGGCAGCGTTGGACCAGCTACGCGAGACGCTCGGTAAGTCGCAGCGAGAAAGTCTGGAATTGCGACTGGCCACCGAAGAACTCTGGAATCAGTTGGTCACCAAGTTCCCCGCCCCGGCATTAACCGGTTCTCTGGGGCAAATCCGTGCTCAGTTGGCCGATCACGACCGACAGGTTCGACAGGAACTACTGGAACACCGCCAGAAACTGGAAGTGCTTCGCGATCAACTCATCGAGCAGCACGCCCGGTTGGACCAGAAGAAACGCGATCATCAAGCGTGGGTCGATCGACGCACAAAAGAACTGGACGACCGTACGAATTCTATCACGGCCCGACAGTTCAAGCTTCAAGAGCAACAGCAGGCCATCGAGCACTTACAGCACGACTGGACCTGCGAACGTCTCGCTCTGCAGGATCAGGTGCAAAGCCTCATGCGGCAACTTCGAGCCAGCACGGTCGCTGCCTCCTAGCAGCCTGTTGAAGAACTGCTTCGAAAGCGAGACCGAGAATGTTTCATCGAGATCAAGGAACAGAATCGCAGTCGAATCCGAAGATTCGCCGAGATTCTGTGACGTGGAGGCTCGATGAAATAGACCGGTCGGAGCCGAATTGAGTTTTTCAACAGGCTGCTAAGCCGCTGCTACTCGCAATACGCAGCCAGATGGCCGAACCGGCTCCCTTAGCTACTCGACCGGTGGTGGGTTATCCCCGGGGCTGGTCACCACGGGCTCTCGCTCAGCCGCCACCTGTTGGACGTGCTTCACTACCGCCACTGCGGCTTTCAGTTCTCGTTGCGAGAAATAAGGGTATCGCTGTCCGTTCGCACGATGAATCTCTTTCGCGGCCAGCTCTTCCCAGGACATGTCGTTGTTCAGGTGCCATGCGGCAACCTGCGCCACGCGACGATCAACCTCTCCGCGACCCAGCAATTCGAGCAACTCGCGGACGCCCGGCTTCGTGGTGAAGTTCTCCAAGCGGCGGATCTCATATTCCATGGCCGGGCGAGGATCGGGCTTGCCATGCTCGAGACAGACGGTGGCCACTTTGATGTTGCCAATCTTCTCGGGTGGAATGTTGAAATTCCCTCCGCCGCGTCCACCACCACCACCGCCGCCGCCAACACCTTGTCCACCGCCGCCACCTCCGCCGCCGCCAAACCCACCTTGGGCCAGAACGGGCACACCGGCGAATGCGTCGGGCAGACGTACATCGAGCGGTTGCTTGGTCTTGTTTTCGACCAGGATTCGTGCCTGCTCGTCGTTACGGGGAATGAATTTCACGTCGACCAGCCCGGCATCGATGGCATCGAACAGCTCGATCGCTTCTTCGTTCGCGTTGGAAGCTTTGTCGGCAGACCGTTCTCCTGCGAGAACAAAGCCTACCGAGATGCACAAGACCAGGGTCGTACTACAGAATCCTATCGCTACTCGATTTCGCATGAGCCAAGGCCTTTTCATGATTCGCAACCTCCGCAACTGTCCGCTTCCGCGTTCCGACGGGTTTTTGCCGAGCGATCGTATACACGACCGGGCACAGCCATCGCGCAGCGTTAGCCGCGACAATCGACTTCCTTTACAGTAATTCCTCGCTGCCACCGGACCAAGCAAAAACCGGCCCTGCGGCGGGGAACCGGGGAAATATCACCCGATTTGGGCAATTTCGGCCGGGCTGCATCTCAGCTCAGGGCCGCACGTCCGGCTCGATCTGATAGCCGTCGGCCAGGGCATTCGTGCCGTTGAATAAGGACACCACCGCCATCAATTCGCCCAGGGCCTCGTCGCTGAGCCCCAATTTCTTCACCGCCGCCGTATGCGAATTGATGCAGTAACGACACCCGTTGGTCGCCGATACCGCCACGGCAATCATCTCCTTGGTCAACGGGTCGAGATGCCCGGGGGCCATGACCGCCTTGAGCCGAGTCCAGGTCTCTTGCAACAGCGGGGGATGGGTCGCCAACGTCTTCCAAAAGTTCGGGACGAAGTCGATCTCCTTCGTGGCCTTGATATCTTCGTAGATCGCTTTCACCTCGGGCGAGGCCTGCGATTCCTCAACGAGCTCAACCGTTGCCGCACGCGGCGAGTCCTGTGATTGGTTCATGTTCGACCCTCGGCTTTTCTTTTTTCAATGACTTGAATGGGTTCCGTACTCGGCGAGCGTTCTACGCCGCTCAATGATCAGCGGACAACGACACGGCCACGATTTCGTTGTCGTCGCGGGCGTAAACCGATGACTCTGCATAGGCCGGATGGGCCCACGTGGGACCAATGATCTTGGTCCTCGACTGTTCGTGATACCCCTGGGGGTTCAATCGGGCGAGAATCAATTCGCCTTCCGAGTTGAGGATCAGAACGCGATCCTCGTCTCCCGTCCAAACCAACGTGGCCTGGGGGTTGCGGCCGCGTGGTGTCATCTGGTGTTTGCGGTCGTCCCATTGGATTTCACCGGTTTCGATCTCGAAACAAGTCAGCCCGAGCGACTTGTCGAGCAGATAGACGTACCCATCGCGGGAGAGCGGTTGCGACATCAGCCCTCGCAGCGAGCGGCGATCTTCCCAGGCGAGTTGAGCCCCCTCACCACCCAACCCGGGCTCGATGGCCTTTGAACCTTCCCAGTAACCAGACACAAACACCAGCCCCCGATGGTAGATGGGCGTGGCGATGGAAACACCGTAGGTCACTTCATACGGAATGCTCCAAAGAATGCTGCCGTCTGCGGGGGCAAGACCAAGAACATTCAGGGGAGACCAACAGACCAATTGTTGCTGGAGTCCGTCGCCGATCAGAATCGGGGTCGCGTATCCGGCCGGATCGGTGCCGGAGTTCCACACCAATTCGCCGGTGATACGGTTGAAGGCCGTGAAGCAAGCATCCGCCTGTCCCCCAGGATGCACGATGACTAGATCGCTCCAGATCACCGGCGAGGCCGCCAGGCCCCACTCCGGAATCTTCGCCAGCCCTTGCTCAACCAGGTCATGCGACCACAGCGGTTCACCGCTGTCCGCATCCAGACACCACAGGTGACCCATCGCCCCGAGCGTGTATATGCGGCCATCGAATACCGTGGGGGCCGCACGGGGACCACTTCCATAGTCGAGATCGCCATAGGCGACGGGATACTTGTGTACCCACAGCTCTTCCCCGTCGGCTGCCGAATAACAGTGCAACCGCTCGACTTCTTCCCCGGCAGTGCCTTCCTCCGGAGCCAGGCGATCCATCACATAGACACGACCCTCGGAAACGACCACGCCGGCGTATCCGCCTGATATGGGTTGTCGCCAGCGAACGGGAAGCCCTTCGGCCGGCCAAGCATCGGGCAGCTTGGGGGCCTGCCAGGTTCCGTCTCCACGAGGTCCTCGCCAGCGAGGCCATTCTTCTGCCGAGGACTCGCGTGCCCCGAATCCCAGACCACCGACTGCGAGAAAGCCCAGCAGCATCGAACGCACGTGAATGGCCCAGCATGGTTCCATTGGTTGTCTTCCACCTGGAATGAGGATTCTTGTCATCGCGGAGCTGACCTTGATGGTACCAACGCTCGTGGCAGCGTGTCGGTCTTCTGATGAGCGAAGGAGTCCTCCGCGACACGTTGCCGCACCCACTTGAGGTAGTTTAATGCAGCAACTCGAAATCAATCGCGTTTTCGATCCAATTTCGGGCTCCAACCGCTGCCCGCTAGCCGCGGGAGAAGTGAATTTCAGGTGCCGGTGCGAGCGATCGACGGTTCAAGAACGGAGACGAGTCGCGGCCGCTCAGATCGCAGCGGTTCACGCTCGAACCGCGGTTGAGCTTGGGGGCTTCTATATAAAGCACGCAATTGACACTTCGAGAGCCCATGAATTACACTCTGCGATTTCCCCATTAGCTAAGTAGCGGTGCTCCAAGGTCTTTCTTCGTCACGCCTTCCAAAGGCCATCAATCGGCGGGCCATAGGCGATTTCGAGTGGGCCTCCTCTGTCGGATCAGGTCGAGAAGGCTAACCGCACAAGCACCGAAGAAGGCGAATTCAGTTGTGTCCGAGGTTTCCGATCCGTGCGACAAGCGTTCACCGCTACCGTGCGATTCGCGCAGCCAAGGATGCAACGCCTTACCAGGTTTATCACTTCACGCCGCGCGGAAATGTTCGTCGCGGCGAATTAAGTTCAGCGGCCTCAGAATCCCTCGGTTTCCGACCCGCCCTATTGATTCAATGTTGGGAGAGCGTACAGGTATGAAGATCTTTTGTTGTGGCTGGTCCGAGAGTTCACGTTTGGTTAAACAACTTGCCTTGCTGTTGTGTGTGTTGGGAGCAAGCTGTACATGGTCGTGTGTCGCGGTTGCTCAAAATGCCGCCGATGAAGTGATCGACGAAGTGGTTGAAGAAGGGGAAGCCGCGTCGGCCGCCGTGACGGGATTAGGCTCGACGCTGCCCGTCGTTCTGTGGGTGCTCACCACGTTGGCCTCGCTCGTCGCATTGTTCTTCGCGTACGGCTTCTTCCAGAAGATGCGGGCCGCCGATGGCGGTACACCCACCATGGTTGAAATAGCCAGCCACGTCCGCCTGGGAGCAAACGCCTATCTGAACCAGCAATACAAAGTGGTGTTCCTGGTCTTCATTGTCATCTTCGCCCTGTTGTGCGTGGCCGCCTTTGTGCTTGGGGCCCAAGATCGTTGGGTGCCGTTCGCGTTTATGACCGGTGGTTTGTTCTCCGGCTTGGCGGGTTGGTTCGGAATGAAAACCGCCACGCTGGCCAGCAACCGTACGGCCGCGGCCGCTGAAAAGTCTTTGAACCAAGGGCTGCAAATCGCCTTTCGCTCGGGTGCGGTTATGGGACTGGTCACCGTGGGGCTGGCGCTGATTCACACCACCATTTGGTTTGCGGTGTTGTACTGGGGATTGCCAGTCATGGGATTTGAAACCATGGACCTGGAACACATCACCGTGACGATGCTTTGCTTCGGGATGGGAGCTAGCTGCCAGGCACTGTTTGCTCGCGTCGGGGGTGGCATCTTCACCAAGGCTGCCGACGTCGGGGCCGACCTGGTGGGCAAAGTCGAGCAGAGCATCCCTGAAGATGATCCTCGCAACCCCGCCACCATCGCCGACAACGTCGGCGACAATGTGGGCGACGTGGCCGGCATGGGTGCCGACTTGTTCGAGTCCTACGCAGGTTCGATTCTGGCTTCGATGACGCTTGGCGCCGCCGCGTTCGTCAGCCAACCGGAATTGCAGCTCAACGCCGTCTTTCTCCCCATGCTGATTGCTGCCCTGGGAATCGTACTTTCGATCGTCGGTATCTTCTTGGTCAGCACCGATGAAAACGCCACACAAAAAACCCTGCTGGCCGCGCTGGCCAAGGGCATCAACGTGTCGACCGTACTCGTCGGCATCACCTCGGTTGCCCTGTGCTATTTGTTGCTGCCCAGTTCGCCATTGCTCGGGCTGAGCGTCGTCGTTGGTTTAGTCTCGGGTTGGGCCATTGGAAAGTGGACCGAGTATTCCACCAGCGATGAGTTTGCACCGACCAAGAATCTGGCCGACCAGGCTCAAACAGGCCCGGCCACCATCATCATTGGCGGGATCGCCGACGGTATGTACAGCGTATGGGTCCCGATCATGATCGTCGGTGCCGCGACCCTGCTGGCATTCGGCGCCGCCAACGGGGGTGACTTCACCGATCCTTCGGCATTCGGCCTCGGGCTCTACGGCGTGGGAATTGCCGCGGTCGGCATGCTCAGCACGCTGGGAATCACTCTGGCCACCGACGCCTACGGCCCCATCGCCGACAACGCCGGCGGTAACGCCGAAATGTCGGGCCTCGACCCGGTGGTGCGACAACGAACCGATGCACTCGACAGCCTGGGGAACACCACGGCCGCCACGGGCAAGGGTTTTGCCATCGGCTCCGCGGCACTCACCGCCTTGGCCCTGTTAGCGGCCTACGTCGAAGAGGTTCGCCACGGTCTCGATCGCTGGGGCGACACGGTTGTTTCGCAGGAAGCTGAACCGGGGCTCTACAAGGTATCGCCTCAATTGCTCGTGGAAGTCGTCGAATCTGAGTCCGACGATGTGGCCGCCATCGAAATGAACAAGTGGCTCGTCTACTCCACCGACGCGGCCAAGGATGAGTGGAAAGACATCGAACTGACCGATGGTACTTCGCAAATCCCACCAGAACTTATTGGTCGGGTCGGCGAAGAAATGATGTTCATCGGACCACAGCGTCCGCTACTGAACCTTAATGCGGCAACCCTGCCGGCATTCATGACCTACTTCAATGTTACGGTCATGAATCCCAAGACCCTGGTTGGCATTCTGATCGGGGCCATGGCCACCTTCGTATTCTGTGCACTCACCATGCAAGCCGTCGGTCGGGCCGCCAAAGAAATGGTGGAAGAAGTACGGCGGCAGTTCCGCGAGATGCCGGGCATCATGACGGGCGACGAGAAGCCCGACTACGAACGTCCCGTAGCTATTAGCACGCTTAGCGCCCAACGCGAGATGATCATTCCCTCGTTGCTGGCCTTATTCTTACCGGTCGTGGTTGGTCTTACTTTGGGAGTCGGAGGCACCATGGGCCTGTTGGTCGGTGCCCTGAGTGCGGGCGTCTGCCTGGCTATCTTCATGGCCAACTCCGGTGGTGCCTGGGACAACGCCAAGAAGTTCATCGAAGCCGGTGCACACGGCGGAAAAGGCACCGAAGCTCACAAGGCTGCGGTGGTCGGTGACACGGTCGGTGACCCCTTCAAAGACACCAGCGGTCCGAGCCTGAACATTCTCATCAAGTTGATGAGCATGGTGGCTGTGATCGTGGCCGGTTTGGTGGTCCGCTTCAGCCTGGAAGCCTACGGAATCTTCTAATCTCCCGCGGTTACGGGCGAATCGTCGATCGTACCTCTCGCGGGTTATCCGCTTCATGGAGATTGCGCCGTCCGTACGGCCAATCGCCTCGATGGGAGAGCCCTGCGCGGTGGTTGTTTCGTGGGGCAATTATTTGACAGTGCCCAATTCGAACCACTAGACTCAGGGGGTTCGAGTTCCCACCTTGGCTTGCGCCGTTGGCCATTTGGCGCTGTGCACTGATCCCGCGGGAGGTGTCTGCCGTGCTTGTGATTCCAGGTCCGAAGAGCAAAGACACTTGTGATGGTGTCACACGCCGTGAACTGTTGCGCGTCGGCGGTTCGGCAATGTTCGGCCTTAGCCTTGCCAACATGTTGCAGTTGCAAGAGGCTCAAGCCAACGATGCCGCAGGAGGACCGGGTTGGAACAAGGCCAAAAGCGTGATCTTGGTATACCTGCAAGGTGGACCAAGCCACCTCGACTTGTGGGATCCAAAACCGAATGTGCCCGACAACGTAAAGAGCGTCTTCTCGCCAATCGATACCAAGACGCCCGGCGTTCAGGTCACCGAGTTGATGCCGAACTTGGCACAGGTGACCGACAAGGTCTCGTTTATCCGATCAATGAGCTACACGCCAGTCGGCCTGTTCAACCATACGGCCGCCATCTATCAGATGCTCACCGGTTACACGGCCGACAAAGTGAGCCCCTCGGGCCAGTTAGAACCGCCCAGCCCGAAAGACTTCCCCAACGTCGGCTCGCTGGTCGCGAAGCTGAAACCGCCGACCGAACCGATGTTGCCTTTTGTGATGATGCCCCGCCCGTTGCAGGAAAGCAATGTGGTTAACAAGGCCGGCACCGCAGGTTTCCTCGGCCGCGCCTACGATCCGTATTACTTGTTTCCTTCGGGCGACGACCTGAACATGGCCAAGATGGAAGGCATCAAGGTCGACGACTTGCAGCTTCGCCCGGAAGTCTCCACCGCGCGGTTGCAGCGCAGGGCCAGGCTCCGCGACCTGATCACCGAAGGCATGCCCTCGATCGAAGAAGCGGTGGCCAAGTACGACGTGGACGCTTATTACCAGCAGGCACTCAATCTCATTGCGTCGGGTCGCGCCCGCGAGGCATTCGATCTCTCCAAAGAACCTGACGCCGTTCGCGACAGCTACGGATTGAATCCTTACGGCGAAAAAGGTCGCAACACGTTTGGCCAGTGTTGCCTCTTGGCGCGGCGGTTGGTCGAAGCCGGCACGCGGTTTGTCGAAGTGAACTGGCCAAAGATCGCCAACAGCGACAAGCACTCGATGGACGTTCACACAGGTCTGACCCAGCGGATGAAAACCTGGATTGCCCCCATGCTCGATACCGGGCTGGCTGCATTGATCGCGGACCTCGATCAGCGTGGCATGCTCGACGAGACCTTGGTGGTAGCCGTCGGCGAATTCGGCCGCAGCCCCAAACGTGGTGTCAGCACTTCGGGCAACAGCAACTCCGACGACGGTCGCGATCATTGGCCCTACTGCTACACGGCGGTTCTGGCCGGCGCTGGCGTCAAGCGAGGGTTCACCTACGGTGCCTCGGACGCCACGGCCTCGGCTCCGCTCGATTCACCCGTTCACCCAACGGACCTGCTGGCCACGATCTACCACAGCCTGGGAATTGCTCCGGACACGATCATGTACAACCATCTGAATCAGCCCCGCGAGTTGGTCAAAGGTACCGCGCTAACTGGCCTGCTCAGCTAACCGCTGTTTTGGGGGACCGAGCCTCGGGTGGCCGCTCGGAACTTGTGTGATTCGTTGGGCTTAGCGGGCAACGGGCATGGCTCGCGAAGCAGCTTCCCCACCCGCCTTTCGCATCGCTCAGCGAGCATTCTGCTAGCAGTCATGGTCCCTCTCTGCAACTTGAAAGCTGGAAGATTGCGCAGCTTGCGAACACATGGCACTTGGGCCAAAATACCAGATTGCTTCGGCAAAGCCGCTGTTGGTCCAATCAAATCCGGGAATTGAAAGCCATGTCCAGATGCTGCTGTTTTTGTTTGTCGCTCGTTCTCTGCCTTGGGGTCCTCGCGCCGGTTATGGCAGACGATGGTGATACCAAGCCAACCACGTTCACCGATGTCTCCGAGGCCGGCACCGATTATCCGGTGCAGGGCGAATACCTCGGAACCTTCGAAATAAACGGCGAAGAAACCCAGGTCGGGTTCCAAGTCATTGCACTTGGAGAAGATGAGTTTCTCGGCATCGCCATGATGGGCGGACTGCCCGGCGAAGGCTGGGATGGGTTCACCAAACTCGAAGCCGAAGGCACACGAGACGGAGATAAAGTTGTCCTCGAAGCTGCCGAAGGTAGCGCCACCGTCCAAGATGGCAAGATCATCGTCAAGTCGGCCGATGGTGAAGAGTTGGGAACGCTGGAGCGAGTCGAACGAAAGAGCCCCACCCTGGGCATGAAGCCGCCCGAAGGAGCCGTCGTACTATTCGACGGCACCACCTCCGAGAATTTCGAAGGTGGCAAGATGACCGAGGAGGAGTTCCTGCAGTCTGGTTGCAAGAGCAAGCAGTCGTTCGACGACTTTACATTGCACATTGAATTCCGCACCCCGTTCATGCCCGCTGCTCGCAGCCAGCAGCGTGGGAACAGCGGCGTGTACTTGCAGGGGCGTTACGAAGTTCAAATCCTCGATTCATTCGGGCTGGAAGGTCTGCACAACGAGTGCGGCGGCATCTACTCCCTGCACGACCCTAACGAGAATATGTGCTTCCCACCCCTGGTATGGCAAACCTACGACATCGACTTTACCGCAGCCAAGTTCGATGACGAAGGCAACAAAACAGCCAATGCCACCATCACCGTCAAACACAACGGGGTGCCAGTGCATGAAAACTTCGAGTTGAAAAACGAAACCCCCGGAGGCCAACCCGAGGGTGCCGCCGCAGGGGGAATTCTGCTTCAGGATCACGGCAACCCGGTGGTCTATCGCAACATTTGGGTTATGGAAAAGTAATACTGCTCACCTCCCCAGAAACATCCTTCACCCGCCGTAGGTACTACAATGCACCTACGGCGGGTTTTTTTGTGTATCTGCCCATCATCGACATCGCTGCGGAACCACGGTTGGCGTACCGACGGCGAGATCCCTCACGAGGCCCTGAAGTGTTGAACCAAACTTCTCGCGTTTCACCGTTTTCGTGCAGCACAGCTTGCTTTCTGGTGTTGTTCCCCTTCGTTTTTCATACGAACACGCAGACCACCTACGGCGCCGACCGTCCTGTTCGCGTGGCGATCGACGCGGCCAAAGCGGGACCTGACTTCGCCGTGCAGGGAGAGTATGTCGGAGAACTCGACTCCAGCGGAACCGTCGGTGTTCAGGTCTACGCGCAAGGCGACGGTACGTTTCGTGCCACGGCCTACTATGGTGGACTACCCGGTGCGGGTGCCGAGAACGTAAGCGTCGTTCACGCCGAGGGTGAAACCATCGATGGCGTCACCACGCTCCGTCACGAACACGGCTCGGCGATCATCACCAACGGACAAATGCGCGTGCTGGATGTCGACGGTCAGGAAATCGGACTACTCAATCGGGTTGAGCGAGAAAGCCCCACGCTGGGTCTCGCAGCTCCCGACGATGCTCTGGTGCTGTTCGACGGGACCAGCAAAGAAGAATTCAAGCGAGCCACCCTCCGCGATCATCTGTTGATGGCTGGCACCGTTTCCAATCGTTCGTTCGGCGACTGCACGCTGCACCTGGAGTTCCGAACCCCGTTCATGCCGTTCGCCCGCGGGCAAGATCGAGGCAACAGCGGCGTCTACATCCAGAACCGCTATGAGGTCCAAGTCCTCGATTCCTTCGGACTCGAAAGCAAGGACAACGAGTGTGGTGGGCTGTATTCCTACCGCAAGCCGGATGTGAACATGTGCTTTCCGCCCTTGGCCTGGCAAACGTACGATGTCGAATTCCTCGCGGCCCGCCCCGACGCCAACGCGCGAATCACCGTAAAACACAACGGGGTGACCATCCACGACGACGTCGAACTCCCCGACGCCAGCCCCGGAGCCGCAAACGAGTCGCAGCAAGTAGGCCCGCTGCAACTGCAGTTTCATCTCTGCCCCGTGCAGTTTCGGAACATCTGGATCGTCGAGAAAAGCCCCAACCAGGAGCAATAGCCACGGCACCGAACTCACGCATTCACGCCAAGATGGTGAGTGCGGCGAACGACCGGCAGGGGAGTCAGGCTCGATCTCGCCGATTCCGCTTTTCGCTCAGAACCGATTTATAAAGTTTTCCAAGCTTGCGAGAGTCGTCCCGCAGTTGGCTAAGCGACTTCGCGTTGCGTGCTTGTTCAGCTTCTAGCTTGTGGTAGTTCGTCAGGCGGCGTTCTTCAAGCTGGCCGGAGTCAATCGCGGATCGGACCCCGCAACCGGGCTCGTTTCGATGGGTGCAATCGCGGAAGCGGCACGCTTGCGATAACGCGATGATGTCGTCAAACACCTCGGCGACACCTTCATCACAGTCGGTCAATTGCAACTCGCGCATGCCCGGCGTGTCGATGAGCATTCCGCCGCCGTGCAGACGATGGATGTGTCGCGACGTGGTGGTATGTCGACCTTTGGAATCGTCTTCTCGGATTCCTTGTGTCTGGAGATGGCCGGCCCCCAGCGTCATGGCCAAGGTCGATTTTCCGACGCCCGAGGAACCAACAAGCCCCACGGTTTGTCCCTCGCGACACCAGTCTTCCAAGACCGTGGTCTGCCCTTCATCCCGTGCATCGAGCATCTCGACGATCAAGTCTCGCTTAATCTGGCGAGCCTGTTGTCGCAACGCATCCGGGTCGTCGCACAGGTCCGCCTTCGTAAGCACCACAACCGGGGTAACCCCGGCTTCAAGCGCCAACGCCAGGTAACGTTCCAACCGCGAGAGATTGAAATCGTGGTTACACGAGCAGACGATGAACAACGTATCGAGGTTGGCGGCAATCAGTTGCGACTGTAGTTTCTCGCCGGCCGCCTTACGCAGCAGAAGCGACTCGCGTTCGAGCCGCCGCAGCCCGCGGTGAGTTTCTGGATCGAGCAGCAGCCAGTCACCCACGGCTATCTCACCGCAGGGTTCCAACAGGGAAGTGGGCACATCCAACTCGCCCGATTCACTCAGGCACCGTACCTGGCTGCCGAAGTGCGCGGCAACCCGTGCAATTAGGCAGCCCGAGTCGTCGTCGGTTAGCTGGCTCCGAAAGCATGGCTTCCAGCCCAGTGACCGCAGTTCCAACGAATCCATCGCGTTTCATCCCTGACCGGCAACAAAAAACCCCAACGCACCACGACAATCGACAGTGTCGACAAAAAAAGGTTCGCAGCGCGAGGCGTCATTCCGCAGATTCAGGCCGGAAACCCAGAATGGTACCGTCCCACTTGGTTTGTCTTCTCCAAGGTCAGCCCAATCTATTTGCCGATGCAGAATAGATGCTCTTCGCCGCGAATAAAGAGTTGCCCGTCGCTGATGGCCGGAGAGGCAAATGTGGCTTCTCCCAGTTCGTTGGAGGCCACCTCGTCGAATTCGGCCCCCGGTCGGATGACGGTGGTTACGCCGTCGTCGGACAGGAAGTAAACCAGCCCTTCGGCGGAAACCGTCGACGCACTATAGCCTCGGCCAATCCGCTGCATCCAATGCCGATGTCCGGAGGTGGCGTCGAAACAACTGGCAATTCCGTTGTCGGAAACGACCAAAAAGTAATCCCCAGCCGCGATGGGCGAGGGCACGTACGATGCCCCGCGACTGGTTCGCCAGGCAATATGCGTATCGGTAACATTACCCCGCCCATCGGGTTCGATGGCCAGCATATGATGGTCGGGAAACCCGCAGGTCATGAACAGCAGCGTTCCATTGAACACGATGGACGCCACGTACTGTTCGGTGGGGCCGTCGATGATCCAGTGCTGCGAGCCATCGTGGGGATCGTAGCTGGCCACACACTTGTTGCCCGAGAGAATCATCTGCGTACGGCCATCAATCTCACGAATTAACGGCGTTGAATAGCTGCGGGTTTGGTTCGGTCGGTCGATCTTCCAACGCGTCGAACCTTCTTCGCGATTCAAAGCCACGATGTAGGCTTCGCCGTCGTGATCGCCGTTAATGATGACCGTGTCTTCGAACAGCACGGGGCAACTGCAGAAACCATGTTTGCTCGAAAAATCGCCGGGCCGCACCTCCCAGAGACGCTCGCCGTCGAGCGTGTAGGCGGCCACCACCATTTCATGACCGTCGAGAAACGTGACGTAGACTTGCTCGCCGTCGGTTGCCGGGGTACTCGACGCATAACTGTTCAGCGGGTGTTTCTGCTCCAGCGGGGCCTCTAGCACAATGCGCCGCCATCGCTCGTTACCGTCGCCACGGTCGAGGCAGAGCAGCGTCCGCTGTTGCGTCTCTTCCAGGCAACTCACCAGAAAGATCTGGTCTTCCCAGACGATGGGCGAAGCATGGCCGACGCCTGGGACATCGACTTTCCACGCAATGTTCGCATCGGGCCCCCAGGTTGTCGGAATGTTGGTCTCGAGACTGGTTCCGTCCCCTCGAGGTCCTCGCCACAGGTTCCAGTTCTCGGCCCAGCAAGCTACCGATTGCGCGACGACGAGCACCAACGAACTGATGAACAAGAGACGTTTCTTCACGCGATCACCGCACTGAATTGAGGGCCATATTCGGCATAAACCGTTCAATCGTATCACCAGCAACCATGCCCGTTGTGAGGCACCACGTCAAGTTTCTCCCCGCGGTGCAGCCCAATCTATGTTTGCTTGGACCAGTATTGGAAGTCTCGGCGCAACCGCCCAGCGTACCCACTTCAGCAGCCTGACAGGGACGCTGGCTGGGGCGAGGTTAGTTTTGCCCCGCGAGCGACCTGACATGGTCTCGTGACACACTCGGAACCGGAAGCGTTCGTTCTCAAGGTCGTACGGCGAAACGATGCTCTATTTTGTGCTAGCCATTGCCCTGCTGAACATCGGCATCGGATATGCCGTCGGGGTCTATTGGCGCAACGCCGTGGGTGGAGCGACCCGTTTGAACCTGGTCGCTGACAAAGATGTTGCGGTACCCGCGGACGACGAAGCCGAAGGTCCCGAGTCGATTGTCGTGCCGGTTCAGGAGGAAAGTCATGAACTTCCCTCGAAATGGCTCGATATGCTGGAGGACGTCGACGAGACGGCCACCTTCGTCGAAGCCGCCGTGCATGTCTTCAAGCTGGAACTGGGGAAATACCGCGACGAGTTGATTGCCATCGACGAAAAGGTCCGCAAATGCATCGCGGACCCCGATGAAACGCTGCTAGGTATGTGTCTGGATGAACTAAAGAACTCCAACGAGTCGTACTTGTCTCGGCAGGACGATGCCCGCTCGCACCTGACCGACAAACAAGCAGAACTGGGCGACCTGTCTAAGATGGGAACACAACTCGAAGATGTTCTGCTGGAGCAGGCCGCTCAAATCGAGACGGCCGTGAGCAACATTGACGTGCTCGACTTTAACAGCGATATCAGCGAGGGATGCCGACGATTGCTCAAGGAAGTCGACAAGCTACTACATAGTTGTCACGCGCTGCGTGATCAGATGCACGAAGCCCTGCTGACCGTGGTCATCGCAGAAGAACGATTAGGTTCATTGAGCGCCGATCTACGGACCGACGATCTGACCGGACTGGCAAACCTCACCGGCTTGGAAGTGGTGATCGAAAGCTTTCGTGCATCCGGCCCACGACAACAACGCGTGGCCAGCGTGGCCATGTTCGATATCGATGGGCTGGCTGCAATGAATCGTACTCACGGACCACGATTCGGCGATCAACTGATCGAAGCCTGTGGCCGAACGATCGCCAAGACGATGCGCAAGAAACGAGGCTTCGACGTTGCTTCACGTTTCGATGGCCAACGCTTCTTGCTGTTCTTCGGAGACACCGGACCCCGAAACGCCACCAGCGCCGCGGAACGTACCCGACTGACCATCGAAGAAAGCACGTTCGTGTTCCAAGGCGATGATATCGAAGTGACTCTCTCCTGTGGCGTCACCGAACTACGCCCGGAAGAATCGACCAAGGAAGTTTTCCGCCGGGCCGGCAAAGCCGCGGCGGCCGCTCAAGCAGCAGGTCGGAACCGAACGTTCCTCGACTTGGGTGAAGGCCCCGAGCCGATCGAGCCACCAGACATCCGGGTGACCGGGCACACCATCACGCTGGACGACTGAGAGATCTAGCGCTCGCTGACCACCTTCTTCGGCCAGGCTCCCCCAGGGTGCTGTCCACCGGAAAATTCCTCGGGGAAAGTCTCCGATAACAACCGAAAGCGTGACTTCGCAGATTTTTCTTGATTTACTTAACATTGTTAATAAAATCAGAACCCGTGGATTCTGTCCGGTTCTCGCCCTGGTGGCACGCGCACTGCAAGATGATGTCCTCGATGCGATCAACCTCAACAGCATGGCGATGGCGAGCAATTGCCATCTCTTGCTGCGCAGCACTTACGGCCGGTGCATCATCCGCGCGGGCAGGAGAGGAAGGGGAAGCCGACTTCGAACGCAACATCGCGCCGCTGCTTGTGAAGCGATGTCTCGAGTGCCACAACGCCACGGAAGCAGCGGGCGAGTTGATACTCACTTCTCACGCGACATTCGCACAAGGTGGAGCCAGCGGACCGGCGATTCTCTCGGACGAACCGCTGGAGAGCTATTTCTTGGAGCGCATCCTCTCGGGTGAGATGCCTCCGGAAAAAAATGGTCAGCCCCAACCACTGCCGCAAGATGAAATCGATCGGCTCGTCTCATGGGTGGGCAACGGTGCTCCCTGGCCGCGAGGTCGTGAACTAGATCTTTACGAGGCCACCAGCGACGTTCGCGGTGGGCTCGACTGGTGGTCGTTTCAACCTGTTCAGCGACCAGACATCCCCGATGTCGAAACCGACGATCGCGTCGGTAATCCGATCGATGCCTTCATCCTCCGGAAGCTCGAAACGGAAGGCCTGACGCTTGCTCCCCCCGCAACACGTCGCGACTTGATCCGTCGAACCTACTTCGATCTGCTCGGGCTCCCTCCCACGTACGAAGAAATCGAAGCCTTTGCCGCGGACGATTCGCCGGCAGCGTACGAGAACCTGATCGATCGTCTTCTAAAGTCACCACAATATGGCGAACGTTGGGCGCGGTACTGGTTAGACCTTGTGCGGTATGCCGAAACCTGTGGCTACGAACGCGACCAGCTCAAGCCCAACGTGTGGAAGTATCGCGATTGGGTGATCAACTCGCTGAACGAAGACAAACCGTACGATCGCTTCGTGCAAGAACAACTTGCCGGCGACGAACTGCCCGATCGTTCCGAGGAGTCGGTGATCGCGACTGGTTTTCTCCGCGTAGGTACTTGGAACGACGAGCCGAACGACCCATTCGAGTACAAGTTCGAACGACTCGACGACATGGTGCACGCCACGAGCACGGCGTTTCTCGGGGTCACGGTGAAGTGCGCCCGATGTCACGACCACAAGTTCGACCCGATCCCTCAAGTCGACTACTACCGCATGGCCAGCATCTTTTGGGCTGGCTACATCGAACCCGGTTCGCGCGATTACTTGGGCGGGCCGAGCCCCGAAACGTTAGGCTACGAGGCCTTTGGTTGGACTGACTCGACCAACGCACCCAAGCCCTTGAACCTGCTGATTAAAGGCAATCCTCGTCAGCCGGGACCGGAAGTCGAGCCGGGCTGCCTTTCGATGATCTCGGGGCTCGATCAAACCATCGAGCCCGCCCCGGAAGGTTCGACCACGTCGCAACGACGACTTCAACTGGCCAAGTGGATCACCGACGCCGGCAATCCGCTCACATCTCGTGTCACGGTCAATCGCTTGTGGCAGCATCACTTTGGGGCCGGCATCGTCCGCACGCCGAACAACTTCGGGTTCACCGGCGAACTACCGACGCACGCCGCCTTATTGGATTTTCTGGCCGACGAACTCATTCGCCATGATTGGAAACTGAAACCACTGCACAAAATGTTGATGCTGTCCTCCACATACAGGCAAGCCTCCCAACACCCGCTGCAGGAAGCTTACGAGGAAACCGATTCGGCCAACCGATTCTGGTGGAGGTCGAATCGACGTCGCCTGGATGCTGAAGCAATTCGAGACACCATGCTAAGCGTGGGCGGGCTGTTGGACGAGCGGATGGGCGGGCCGAGCTTCCATCCGCACATCAGCCCAGAGGCACTCGAAGGCCTCTCCAAGAAGGACGAAGCCTGGCAAGAGTCTCCGCCGGAAGAACGTTGGCGGCGGAGCATCTACATGTTTACCAAGCGTGCGTTGTTGCCGCCGCTGATGACGACGTTCGATTTCTGCGACACCACGCAACCGTGCGGGCAGCGCGATGTGACAACGGTGCCGACCCAAGCGCTCGCGCTGCTGAACAACGAGTTCGTACACGACATGAGTGCCGCTCTTGCCGAACGTGTCATGCGAGAAACGGAAGATCCGTATCAGCGTGTGAATCGGGCCTGGGAATTGGCACTGGGCCGACCGCCGTCGTCCAGCGAACGGGATGCCGCGATGAACCACCTCGAGGCGCAAGCGACCCTGTTTGGCGATACCGCTGCGGCGGATGAAACACCCCCGCAGAAGCTGGCCCTCAAGTCCCTGTGCCACGTACTGCTGAACACCAACGAGTTTATCTACGTCGACTGACAACCGCCGACCAACCTTATTTTTCACACGTAGAATCTCCCATGACCGCCAGGCACGATCCAACGCGTCGTTTCCCATGTGGCGTTACTCGTCGTGAATGCGTGTGGCAGATGGGTGCCGGCTTCGTAGGGCTGGCCTTGTCCGATTTGTTGGTGCGAGACGGCTTTTTCGATCGAAACGCTATCGCGGCAGAGACAACCGCGGTCGACAGTCCGCTGGCGGCGAAGTCCCCCCACTTTCCGGCGAAAGCCAAGAGTGTGATCTTCCTGTTAATGAACGGTGCTCCCAGCCAGGTCGATACGTTCGACTACAAGCCCGACTTGGCAAAGTATGCCGGGCAGCCGCTTCCTGAAGACAAGGAATACATCAACTCGGGAGGCCGGAAGGTTGGCTTTCTGACGCCGGCGTTCCGCGAGTTTCGCCCCGGTGGCGAGAGCGGGCTGCTCATATCCGATTACTTCCCGCACACACGCGAGCACGCCGACAAGCTGGCCGTGATTCGATCGTGCCATGCCGACAGTCACGCTCACGGCTCGGCGTTGGTGCAGATCAACACCGGCAGCCCTTTTATTGGCAGACCCTCGCTGGGTAGCTGGTGCGGCTATGGGTTGGGAACCGAAAACCAGGACTTGCCGGCCTACGTAACGATTCTCGACAAACGCGGCGGTCCGATTAGTGGTCAGCCCAACTGGTCCAGCGGCTTCATGCCAGCCACGTACCAGGGCACCTTGTTTCGCCCGGTCGGCGATCCGATCCTTGATCTCCGCGGCCCCAAGTATCTCGATCGCAGGGCACAACGAGAACAACTCGACCTGCTGGCGCAAATCAACGACGAACACCTGCGGCAGCGCAAGGGGGGCAGCGAGCTTGCCGCCCGGATCAACAGCTACGAACTCGCGTTTCGCATGCAGGCCGAAGCCCCCGAGGCAGTGGACTTATCGAGCGAGAGCCAGAACACGTTGGACGCCTACGGGGTTGGCAAAGAACCGACCGACGAGTTTGGTCGCAACTGCGTCGTGGCCCGGCGACTTGTCGAGCGTGGTGTGCGGTTCGTGCAACTCTACTCCGGTGGCGGACATCTGGAAGACACCTGGGATGCCCACAAGAGCATCGAAGCCAACCACGGGCAGCACGCCGGCGAAACCGATCAGCCCATCGCCGCATTGTTGACCGATCTCGAAGAGCGGGGGCTGCTCGAGAGCACGTTGGTGGTTTGGGGCGGAGAGTTCGGTCGCATGCCATTTAGCGAAGGGCAGGGCGAGCCGGGTCGCAACCACAACCCCTACGGCTTTTCGATGTGGATGGCCGGCGGTGGCGTTCGCGGCGGCATGGCATACGGCGCAACCGACGAGTTCGGTTTCGAGGCCGTTGAAGACAAAGCCCACGTGCACGACATTCACGCCACCATCTTGCACCTGTTGGGGCTCGATCACGAACGCCTCACGTACTTCCATCAGGGGCGTGAGGAGAGCCTCACCGATGTGCATGGCCGCGTGATCACCGACATCATCGCCTAAGAAACCATCTGCCGCGTTCGCTGCACCAAACGAAGAGTAATCGATGACCGTTCGTGCTCGGCCTGAATTATTACGCAAGATGAACGAGCGGAAGGTGCTCGAAATCCTGCGCGAGAATGGCCCTTTGTCGCGCGCCGATCTCACGAGAGCCACCGACATCAGCGCCCCCACCATCTCGAAGGCCGTGGCCAAGCTGCTTGACATCGGTTTGTTGGAGGAGTGCGAACGCAATGCCCGCGAAGGTGTGCTGGGCCGCCCGAGCACGACCCTGCAACTCTCGACCCGCACGGCCCAGGTGTTGGGGATCGTCATCGATACGCGCCAGTGCTGGATCGTTTCTTGCGGAATCGACGGCCGATTGTCTTCCGAGCGGATGCTGTGTTTGCCCACACCCGACAACTACGAGTGGCTCATCGATACCCTGGCCGACGGGGTAAAAAAGTTCACCGACGACCCACTGATGAAGACGCGTGGAATCGGCATCAGCGTACCGGGACAAATCAACGATCGCCAACAGCAGGTTGTCTTCTCGCCCAACTTGCACCACACCGATGGTCGAAGCCCTGCGAAAGATCTTGCACAGCGGTTGGGTATCGAAACCGTGATGGTGCAGGAATCGCACGCCTTGTGCCTTTCCGAATCGATGTACGGGGCGGCCAAAGGCATGGACGACTTTGCCATGCTCGACCTCAGCGCCGGGTTAGGGCTGAGCGTGATGAGCGGTGGGCGCATTCTGCGTGGCCATAGTGGGTTCGGCGGCGAATTGGGCCACATCACCGTGGTGCCCGACGGGAAGCCTTGCGGTTGTGGAAATCATGGCTGCCTGGAAACGGTGGCCACCGATACATCGCTGGCGGCCGCGGTCTCCAAGTCGATCGGTCGCGATGTGAACATTGAGCAGGTCATCGAACGCGTGCAATCGGGCGAGCTTTGCATCGAAGAGGAACTATCCACGACCTTGGAATATCTCTCGATTGGCGTCGCGGCCGTGATCAACCTCTTCAATCCCGCCTCGCTGTTCGTCTATGGGCGTTTCTTCGACGCGAACCGTGGATTATTCGAGCGGCTCATCGAACTCACGCATCGCAGGGCTCTGCGTCCGTCGATGGCCGATTGTCGCATCACACGGGCCCGCGGTAGCAAACGCCAGGGCGCCGTAGCCGCGATCATCGCTCATCTAACCAACTCGCTGGGGCCCACGTTCGAATAGCCGTTTCGAGTGAATTTCTGCCCCTTCTCACAACGACTGTCATCAGCCGATCGCCTTCTGCATCCCGATCATCTCAAGATTGGCGTAGACGTCACCGACGTGGCGACTATGCTTTTCGAAGATGCGATGACCCGAAACTGGTTTCACGAAAAACGAAACGGCACACACAGATCGCATGAAAGTCCTGCAAAAAGCGCTGCTGGAAGGCTCGTTTCTGCTCGATATCGAAGCGCATGACATGCGTTCGATCTTGGAGCATACGCTCAACTATGTGGTGGCTCGTGACCTTCTTCCGGCAGATAAGCGGGATGAAGTTCTAGAAGCGTTGATGGAACGCGAAGCGCAAGCTTCCACGGCGATCGGGAACGCGGCGGCCATCCCTCATGCCTATCTGGATGTGTTCAAAGAACCCGTAATCGTGTTCGTGCGCTTGGCCCACCCGATCAACTTGGGGGCTCCGGATAACGTTCCAACTCGATTCGTGTTCGTGCTACTGGGCCCGACGAGTGCGGTTGGTCGCCATCTTGACGCACTGGCCAACATCGCACGGCTGATGGTCGACGACGAATTCCGTTACGAGGCGCGTCACGCCCGTACACAGCTCGACTTGCTGGCTGCCCTGAAGCACTTCATCGACCGCACCACGCCGGAACCAATTCCGACGCAGGCAGCAATTCCCCAATCGCTGGAATACACCGGGCGTCTGTTTGGCGGCGTGATACAGGATATACGCCGCCGCTGGCCTTGGTATGTCAGCGATTTTACCGACGGGCTGCACACGAAGAGCGTAGCATCAACGCTCTTTTTGTTCTTCGCCTGCCTTGCCCCCGCCGTGACGTTCGGCGGCATCATGGCCGAGCTGACCAATAACAATATCGGTGCCGTGGAAATGATCGTCGCCTCGGCGTTCTGTGGGGTGATTTACGCGCTATTCGCCGGACAGCCACTGATCATACTCGGTGGTACGGGACCGCTGCTGATTTTTACGTGGATGCTGTATGTCTTCTGCGGAAAACTGGGAATCGACGAGTACTTTCTCGAAGTGTGGGCCTGGGTCGGGATGTGGTCGGCGCTGTTGTTAGTGATTTTGGCGGCGACCGATTCCAGTAGTTTGGTACGGTACTTCACGCGCTTCACCGACGAAATCTTCGCGGCGCTGATCTCGATGATCTTCATCTATGCCTCGGTCGAAGCCGTGCTGCACATCTTTCAGGAGGTTTATGCCCAGGAAGAAGTGAGTCACGACGAGGCGCTCGTGCCTTTGGTGCTGGTCGCCGGCACGTTTTACATCGCGATCTCATTGTCGCGGTTTCGACGCAGTCGGTACCTGCTGCCACAAATGCGCGAGTTTCTGGCAGATTTCGGCCCCGCGATCGCCCTGGCCACCATGACCATCGTGGCTGTCACGTGGTTCTATGATGTCGACATGGCGCGTTTGCCTGTTCCCGATTCCATTCGCCCCACAACGGATCGCGGCTGGTTTGTGAATCCGCTCGATGCACCGCGTTGGATTTGGATTGCCTCGTTGGGGCCAGCGCTATTGGTCGCCGTGTTGGTTTACGTGGACCAAAACATCACGGCGCGATTGGTGAATAGCCGGGACCACAAGTTGCAAAAGGGCGAGTCTTATCACTACGACTTACTGATTGTCGGGTTGTTGATCGGCGTCTGTTCGCTGTTTGGCTTGCCTTGGCTGGTGGCGGCCACGGTTCGCTCGCTGAACCATGTCCGTAGCTTGGCCACGCTGGAAGAAGTGGTTTCCAAGGGCGGAGACGTTAGCGAACGAGTGATCCACGTCCGGGAAACGCGCGTCACCGGGACGGCCATTCACCTGCTGCTGGGGCTTTCGGTATTCGCCTTGCCGCTGCTGGCCGCGATTCCCATGGCCGTGCTGTACGGCCTGTTCTTCTTCATGGGAATCGTCTCGCTAAGCGGCAACCAGTTTGTGGGGCGGTTGAGTTTGTGGCTTACGGATCCGGACCTGTACCCGGCCACGCACTACATTCGACGCGTGCCGATGGGCACAATCCACATGTTCACGCTATTGCAACTGAGTTGCCTTGCCGTATTGGCCATTGTGGAAGTCACTCCGGCCGGCATGCTGTTTCCGCTATTCCTGGTGCTGCTGGTACCCGTGCGATTCTGGGCCGGTCGCTACTTCGACCCCGAGCACCTGGCAGCGCTCGACGCCGAAGAGGAACCGGACCAAGAAGAAACTCACTGGGTCTAACGCAGGGCCGTCTCAGTCGCCCGCCTGAGTGGTGGCCACCGCGGTTTCTTCACCCGGGTGGTAAACCCGAGTCGCGCCGGCTTTCACGTCGTCCCAGTAGAACAACTGCTTGCGGTAGGTTCCTTTCGAGAGGAACTCGGCCTGATCGTCGAAGTGAGGTGAATCGGGATCGCCACTGCTGCCGTATTGCAGTTGACTGCCGGCCTCGATGCGGTCGCCGAACTCGATCGTCGACACATAACTGGCACCCACCACGGCGTAATGCTTTTTCATGCGGCGGATCAAGGGAATTTCGATCGAGGGCGTGAAGTACATATTGAACGCCGTCCCGATCGGGCCCACCATTCCATAAGCCGGCAAACTGGGCTTTTGGTCGTCGAAGGGGATCTTGAACAAGTCGGCCACATTGGCGTGACGCTGAATGCGATTGACTTCGCCATAGGGCATCTTCCAATCGCCAAACGTTTCCTTGATCTTGTCGGCACCAATCACCAGGGCATCGAAACGTTTATCGGGATTCTCGACGTACTTCCGCTGCATGTTTTCGGAACGGTACATGTCACCATACAACTCTTCGTACCAGGCCAAACAGAGCGTGGCCTGGGTCGAATCGACCGTGCACCGGCAATCCCAATCCAACAGATGTTCGATATAGGGGGCGACCTTCTTGGCGGCCTCGGGATCGGTTTCCTGCAGCTTTTTGTACTGACGCTCGTACTTGGGCAACTCGACCAGCGGCCAGTACATCTTGGTATCGAACGTAAGTCGCTGCCAATCGTCGAATGTTACGTCTTCCAGGTCGCGTAGCAACATACGCGAGACCTTGGCCCGTCGCTTGTCGTCGTGCTTTTCACCGACCATGTAGTCGGGGAAGTCTTTCATCGAAGGGTTACCGACATCGGTCACCGTGAACGGCGACTGGTTGCAGTTCTGCACAAACTGCGAAGCCGGGTTGATGGTCTTGGGCAAATCGGACAAGGGATGAATCCCCTGCCAATCGGCCTTGGGATTGCTGCCATCGACCGGCTTGCTCCAGTCGAAGCTGATATCGCGCTTGGGGATGATGCCGTTGTAGAGATACATGATGTTGCCGTCGCGATCGGCGTACACCGTGTTGAAGATGTGCAGCTCCATCATCGACATCGATTCGAGAAACTCGTCGAGATTCTTCGCCCGCAGCATTTGCAGGCTCTGGCGGCTGGCGAACGCGGTGTAGAACTTGCCAATATTGCCCACCAAGTACTCGGTATCGCTGAGCTTCTTCACCACGGGTCCATGGTGGGTCTTGCGAAACGTGACCTCACGGGTCTCGAGCTTGCGGCGCTTCTTCACCTTGATCGTGTCGGTCCACTCCTCTGCTTCGCGGTATCCGCCGTCGTATCGGTAGTTCAACGGGTTCTCGGGATCGTCGAAGGTAACTTTCCAGGCGTTACCAATCTTCGGCTCGTTCACGGTGAACGACCAGCCGACGTGTTCGTTGTGGCCAATGGTGGGCAGAGGGCTTCCGAAGAACGTAGCACCAGAGAAATTCCAACCTTCGCCACTACGCATGTGGGCTTCGTAGAACTGCCCGAAGCCGTAGTAAGGCTGATGAGGATTGCAGAACAACATGGCGTTGCCCGAGGCAGTCTTCTCCGGCGAGATGGCCCAGGCGTTGGAGCCTTGCGCGGCAGTGATCTCTTCGTAGGCCGTAGGTACCGAATCGCGAGAGACACCCGTCTTGCCCCAACCCATCTCTAAAATGACTTGTCGCCCGAAGGCCAGCATATGCCAGGGCTCGAACCGCTTGATCAACCGTGGTTCAACTTCGGGATGAGTATCCAGATAATAGTTGATGCCGGCGGTGAATGCCTCGACCAGCATTCTTGCGTTGGGGTCGAGCTTCTCGACATCTTCCTGCGAACGCTGCGGGACCTGAAATGCGCGATTGATCAGGTCGACCTTCAGGCCATCTTCCCCGTACAGTTCGGCGTAGCGCCCCATGCCCATGACGTAAGAGTCTTCGAGTTGCCAGAAGTAATCTTCGGCCTGGCAGTAGGCGAAGCCAAACACCACGCTGGCGTCGGTCGGTCCGTCGATGTGCGGCGAGCCGTAAGCGTCCCGATAGATCGTTACACTGTCGGCCAAGGCCTGGGGATCGATGGCGGAAGGTTGATTTTCTTCCGCGGTGGCAGCAGGCACGAACAGCACCAGTACGGACAACATTGCAAACAACCGCGTGCCTCGGCAACGCATCGAACAACACAACATAAGAGGGCCACCTTTGAAGCAAGGATTTGTACAAGAAAAGAAGTCGCAGTGAGTCCGGGCGACTCCTGGAAAGTACCGCTTAATTGCACCATCGTACGCTCCGTCGGAACGCGTCTGCAAGCGTCTCGCTGTCGGGACGGCCCTGTTTTTACGGAATCGCCACGACTACGGGGGGTGAAATTCCGCTAGAATGAGGCTAGCTGCGGCAGCACGCACAAGGAACCGAGGAAGCTGACCGCGGCACCGAAGTCGATGGCGACCAGCGCCTACGCGGTGAGGCCGGGTTCGTCCGCACGGGCAAGCAGGGGTGAGAGGCATGAAACCTGCCATTCCAATGGGGGTCGGCGACGGCACAGGGGTCGTACTTTGCCCTCATTGCAAGGTTCGTTTGACGCCTCGTGCTGACCTATGCGGGAAGCGCATCACCTGTCCTCACTGCAAGCAACCGCTGATCCTGCCGGAAGCCCCACCAAAGCAGACGTCTCCGCCGGAAGCAGAGTCCAGGCCGACTCCGAGAACCCCGGAGTTGATTCCGGTGATTTGTCGGCTGTGTAACACACGGATGTACGCCGAACCGAAGCAAATCGGTACGAAGGTTCGCTGCCCGGATTGTCATGTCGAGACGATCGTACGCCCGCGGGCCGACGCTGCACCCGAACGTAAGCGAGTGGTGCACAAGTCGTACGGCGTGGCAGAAGACGCTCCGCCTGAAGACGAGTCGAAGGAACCGTCGCCCGACGAACCCAATGCAGCCAAGAAACCAGCGGCTGAGTTGATCTTTGTTGCCTGCCCGCTATGCGGAACACGGATGCATTTCGCCGCCAAACACCAGGGGCGACAAGCCAAGTGTCCGGACTGCAACACCTTGGTAGTCGTTCCTAAATTCGATCCGCAGAAGAACCGAAAGGTGGTTCGCGTCACCGAGCAGGGGGTGTACGGAGTAGGCGAAGTCACGGTCGAGCCGCAAGAACGTCAACTGCCGGCCATGAAACAGTGGACTGAAGAACCGGCGTTTGGCGGCGAATCGAAGGCCGAGGCACTCAGGTCCCGGCGATCGTTTTTCTCCGGCGTGTTTCTCTTCCCGTGGCAACGTGACGTGGTTGCGCAGTGGCTCTACATTTCCGTCGGTCTGATGGTGGTAGGGCTGCTGTCGGGGCTGATCACCGCCTTGCTGGCAGGCGGAACGTCCGTCGGCGCCGGGGTGGTCGGTGTCTGTGCATTCGCCTTCTTTTGGATATCGTTTCTCACGGCCTCCTACACCGTGTCGTGTGCCTGGTCGATATTGCGAGACACCGCCGCGGGTGCGATCGACATCGACGAGTGGCCCGCAGGCAATTGGCGAAACTGGGTCTACCCCATGGTTTACCTGTTGTTCATCGGCAGCGTCGCGGCAGCGATCGGACATCCCGTGCAATGGGTCGCCCAGGGCATACCGACGGGATTGCCCGAGACGATCGCCATCGTGTTGCTCACTCCCTTTCTATTGCTATCCACACTGGAAACGGGACATCCCTTCTCGCTTTTTTCCGTTCCCTTGTTGACCAGCCTGTGGCGTTCGCTGTTCTCCTGGGCGGCGTACTATCTGCTTAGCACAGCATTGTTGCTAACCACGGCGGCCGTCCCCGTCAGCATGGTTTCGCAAGGACAAGAATTCCTCGCGGCAATCGTTTCGGCGCCCATCCTGGGGGCCACTTGCCTAATATTGCCACGCCTGCTGGGGCGACTGGCCTTCCGACTAGAAGACGACGCAGCCAAACTCGCACGCAAGTCAAGAAAACGTGAACAAGTGACAGCCCACGCATGAGGGGCTGCCGACTACTCGGCTGGACGATTTCCCGTGCCTCGTTAACAATGGCGGTCCCCGACGTTCGTACGGAACACCGTCGGCTGTCTCCTCGCCGGGACCATTCACGGCGATTCTCCTGCCCAGCAGGTTGATACGCGGATGACGAATTGGCTGGCAGAGAGCTTCGGTCGACATCGCTGGTTCGTGGCCCTGCTGGTCGCGGCCATCACCGCGTTAGCCGTGTGGGGCAATCACTTCTCAGGGGCCGGCATCGGTTTCAAGAAACGTAAGACCAGCGCAGAAGCCGAATTCAAAAACCAAATCGAATCTCAATTCGGGGCCGGATCCAGTGGAATCTTGCTGGTGCTCGATTCCGAAACACTGTTCACTCCTGAAACCATGGCTGCCGTGCGGCGTGTTGCGACGAACGTCACCGAGCTGGATACCGTGGCCGGAGTTGTCCAACTGGACAATGTGCCTCAGCTCAAGACGTTCCCGGTGGTCGATCCGCTGATTCCCGAGAACGATGCCTCGCCAGAAGAGTTCGCCGCGGCCGGCAAGTCGGCTTTGGAACATCCGCTGGTCCTGGGGCAATTGCTTTCGCCCGACGGGAAGACCCTGCTGATGCCCGTCATCCCCGATGTTGTGAAGGTGGGCTTCGACACCAACTTGGGAGAACTCGTCGACGAGGTCACGGCCACGGCGGTCGAGGCGGCAAAGGGGGCCGACCTATCGGTAACCCGCACGGGTCTGTTGCCGCTACGACGAGAACAGTCCGAAGCGTTCGACAGCGAGCACATCCGGTTTCAGATCATCGCGTACTCGATCGTGTTCCTGCTGGCGATCGTCATGTTTCGTGGCGTCTCCGCCGTACTGATCGTGGCCGGGGCGCCATCGCTGGGGCTGTATTGGACGCTGGGATTCTTGGGCTTCCTGGATCAAGGACACAACCCTCTGGTGCAGATCATCTTGCCCGTGCTCGTGGTGATGATCGGCTTCACCAACGGCGTGCACTTGATGGTCGATATCCGCCGTTCGCGGGCCATGGGGGCTGAACCGCTGGAGGCTGCGCAAGACTCGATCCGCCATCTGGCCGTGGCTTGCGCGTTAACCACACTGACCACCGCCATTGGGTTCGGCTCGCTCATGGTCGCGCGAGCGGAGCTGATCCGCGACTTCGGCCTCGACTGCATGATCGGTGTGGCCCTGGTTTTCGTAGCCGTGCTGACCGTCATCCCCCTGATGAGTAGCACCTGGATGGGGCGACGCGTTCACAAGGGTCACGAACACGACATCATCAACAAAAACCTGACGTTCTTCGAAGGGCTCATCCACTTCATCATCCGCCACGCCCGAGTGATTACCGCGATCTCGATCGTGGCCACCATCGCCATGGTCGCCACGGGCCTGACACTTCGACCGGACAGCACGTTGAAGAACGATTTTCCGCGGAATAGCAAAGCCTATGCAGCCTTGGAACACGTTGACGAAACGTTCGGCGGAGTTGAATTGATTCAAGTGGCCGTCGATTGGCCCAAAGACTTGAAATTGGGCTCCGGCGAAGTGGAACAGACCCTCCGCGAGGTGGTGGCCGCGATCGACGACGAGCCGTTGATCAGCCACCCGCTATCGATTCTGAATGTGGCCGATGCGTTGCCGGAAGCGGCGAGCAACTTGGCCACATTGAACTTCTTCGCCAGCTCGGTGCCTCAGGCCCGTCAGTTCATAGGCCGCGTGCTGCGGACCGACTTGAATCGAGCGATCATCATCGCCCGAATTCGTGATTATGGAAGTGCCCGCTACGTAAGTGTCTTTGAGGATCTGGAGATTCGGCTCGCAGAAATCGGAGAGGCACATCCCGGCTTTGGGCTTCGACTTACCGGAGACCCAGTGGTACGGGGCCGTGGGCTGCACGAGATCATCTACGATCTCTCCGGCAGTTTGAGTCTGGCGGCAGGGATTATCCTGATCGTGATGGGCGTGGCATATCGCTCGCTACGCGTGGGGCTGATGTGCGTGGTGCCCAACCTGTTCCCACTGGCAGTTACGGCCACCCTGCTAGTCCTATTGGGTCGTCCCCTGGAGATCACTAGTGTCTGTGCATTCACCATCTGCCTGGGCATTGCCGTGGACGATACGATCCACTTTCTCTCTCGTTTCCGCTACGAATTGGCGGTCGATGGGGACGTTAACGCGGCCATTCAGCGGAGTTTCATCCGCGTGGGTACGGCGCTGATCCTGTCTTCGGTGGTGCTGGTTTCGGGGTTCGCCACGGTGCTTACCAGTCAGCTCCCGGGACATCAGGTATTCGCCGGCATGGCATGCGCTACGATTGCAGCCGCCCTGGTGGGCGATCTGCTGATTCTGCCGGCTATTCTGGCCTGCTTTACGCCACAACCGACGGCTGCCAGCGAAGACTCGACCGCCGAACGGGAAGATGTCGTCCCTCCGCAGCATGCAACCCGACAAGCGGCGTCGACCATCGACGAATGACGGTTGCTCGTGGCCAGTCCCATGCGAGGAAGCGCAGTGGGATGGTTTTCTTCCGTGGGGTGGCTGTTGGTTGCTCTTGTGTCCGCCGAAAGGCGTCGTTAGTTTTTGGCAAATGAATTACAGTTTTTTGCGACTCCGCGAAAACTTTTGCTGGTAAATCGTCTATATTTTCTGGGACCCTCAGGTCGAGAAACCATCAAGCACAGCTTTGTAGCGCGCGGATAAGAAAACGGATCGATGCCGGCAGCAGCCAGGAATAAGAAACCGAAAAGCACTCGCCGGGCGAAGTCCGCGCCAACCAAAAAGCAGCCCGACTGGGCGAGCATGCCGGACGAAGAACTACTCGATCTGCGGTTTTGCGATCTTGGGATCAAGATCGAGGGCAGCAAGCTGGAAGACCGCATCGCCCTGCTGCACCGGCAACTCGAGCGTCGACACATCAGAATTCGTCCGCATTGCTGGCTCTCGGACGAATGGTTTTCGCCCGACGATATCCCCGGCATTGCGGTACCGTTCTATCTGGCACATCCTCGGTTGGTGCGACTTGAACGCCGGATGATGCACGAGGTGGAAGGCGGCACTCACCGTTGGTGCATGCAGATCCTGCGTCACGAAGCAGGGCACTGCGTCGATACGGCGTTTCGACTACACCGCCGTCGCAGATGGCAGCAGGTGTTTGGTCTGGCTTCTCAGGCCTACCCGGAACAGTACCGACCCCGGCCCTATAGCAAGAGTTATGTGCAGCACCTGGAAGCCTGGTACGCTCAAAGCCATCCGAGTGAAGATTTTGCCGAGACGTTCGCCGTGTGGTTGAACCCCGGATCGCGATGGCGCCAACAGTACCAAGGTTGGCCCGCGCTGAAGAAACTGCAACTGGTCGATGAGCTGATGGAGAACATCGCCGATGAGCTGCCGCGAGTTACATCCCGGCAACGCATCGGCACCTTGCCGCGACTGCGAAAAACACTACGCACGCACTACAAAGAACGCCAGACTCGATACGGCATCGACGAACCGGAGCTTTTTGATTCCGATCTACGAAAACTGTTTTCCGACGATCCGAAACACAACCGCTGTGAGTCGGGTGCCGCGTTCTTGCGCCGGGTCCGCCCTGAGTTGAGACGCCAGGTGGCACACTGGTCGGGAGAGTTCCAATACACCATCGATCAAGTACTGCAGGAGATGATGACACGGTGCAATCGTCTCAAGCTGCGACGACACCTTTCCCAGCGGCGCAGTAAGCAAGATGCCACGATCTTGTTGGCGGTACATACCATGAAATACCTTCACGACGGTCATCGCGAGATGTCGCTATGAGAAAACTGCGGGTGTTGGTCCTGATGCACGAAGCGTTAGTGCCTCCCGCGTCGATTGAGGGTATCACTGATGAGGAGATGGCCGACTGGAAGACCGAGTACGATGTCTGTGCCGGGCTTCACAATCTGGGTCACGAGGTTAAACCGCTGGGGGTTAGCAGCGACCTCGGGGTAATTCGCAGCGCCATCGAGGAGTGGAAGCCCCACATCACATTCAATCTATTGGAAGAGTTCCACGGCGTCGCCGTCTACGATCATCACGTAGTCAGTTATCTGGAACTCATGCGGAAAGCCTACACCGGCTGCAACCCTCGCGGGCTAATGCTGGCCCACGACAAGCCGCTTTCGAAGAAGATTCTTTCGTTTCACCGGATCAGTGTGCCAACCTTCGCAGTATTCGCCAAAGGGCGCAAGATTCGCCGCCCCAAGCGGCTGGAATTTCCGCTGCTGGTCAAGTCGGCCATCGAAGAGGCTTCGCTGGGCATCTCCCAGGCTTCGATCGTTTCGAACGACGAGAAGCTACGGGAACGGGTCGAGTTCATACACAATCACATCGGCACCGACGCGTTGGTCGAGCAATACATCGAGGGCCGCGAATTGTATGTGGGCGTCATCGGCAATCATCGGCTGCAGGTGTTCCCGATTTGGGAAATGCTGTTTCGCAACATGCCGGAGAACGTGGCCCATATCGCTACGGCCAAAGTGAAGTGGGACTCGGCGTATCAAAAGAAAATGGGAATCGATACGGCCGCCGCTGAAGATATCCCTGAAGCGACCGTCGGAAAGATCCAGCGGCTGTGCAAACGCATTTACCACGTCCTCGGGCTGACCGGGTATGCCCGCATGGATTTGCGTTTAACACCCGAGGGGGAGGTCTATGTATTGGAAGCCAACCCCAATCCGAATCTCGCATACGGCGAGGATTTCGCCGAGTCGGCCGAACGCGAAGGCATCTCGTACGAAGCTCTGCTGCAGCGCATTCTGAATCTCGGGCTACGATTCGGAGCCGAATGGAAACGCGTGCAAGGCTAGCGGTGCGTTTTCATGACTTCCCCCCTGTTCGCCGCACGTTTTCGTGCTTTTCTCCGCCCGCACACGATCCTTAGAAGCTGTTCAGGTCCGCGTCTGTCGACTCGTCAACGATGCCGTAGTTTGTTAGGATCGCCAGTTGGCGTTCGTCTTTGGCCGGGGCACTCACCGGGGCGAATCGCCCTGTTTCAGCTTGACTCCGATTGATCTCACTCTCGTCGCTCCGCACAGGAAGTAGGCAGCAATGGCTCTCGACCCGTACGCATTTTGTCCCTGTGGTTCGGGTAAGAAACTCAAGTTCTGTTGCCGCGATCTGGCCCCCGAGCTTGAGAAAATGGAACGCATGATCGAGGGCGAGCAGTACCGTGCCTGCCTCGAACATGCCGAGAAGCTCGAAAAGAACTTTCCCAATCGCGTCGGGCTGTTGGTGATCAAGGGGCGCCTGCATCTCTATATGAAGGAACATGAGGAGGCCTTGAAGCTCTTTGACGCCGTGCTGGAACAAGAGCCCCAGAACACAACGGCCTTGGCTCATCGCTCGACATTGAAGCTGATGCTAAGGCAAATTCCCGAAGCCATTACCGACCTGCAATTGGCGTTGGCTGCCGGGCGCGACCCCATGCCCGGCGATGTGTTCGACTCGCTGGAGATGTTGGCCAAGATGCTAACGGCGGCCCAACTCCCCATGGCGGCCCGAGCCCACTTGCAGCTCACCCTGGCATCGGACCCCGAAGACGCGGAGGTGAACAACTTCCTGCAACAGATTGATCGATCGCTGGAAGTGCCTCTGCTGCTGAAAGACGACCCGAACTTGATGCCGTGTCCCGAAGGGTTCGCCGAGTCGGACGACTTCGAAGAGGGGCTATGGCTGGCCCGCGTCGGTCGCTGGTTGGTGGCCGAACGCTACTTCTCCCGTTTGGCGGAAGCGACCCCCGAGGTACCAGAACTATGGTTCAATCTGGCGCTCATTCGTGGCTGGCTGGCGAACAACGAGGGCGCGGTCGAAGCATTTCGCAAATACTCGCTGATTGATGGCGTACCGCTGGAAGACGCGGTGGAAGCCGAAGCCCTCGCTCAAATGTTGGGCCCCATCGCTGAGGAAGATCGACAACCCGCGATTCGGGTATCGCACGACATCGAAGACCCGCAGCGGTTGCTGGAGTTGCTGCTGTCGAACAAGCAGGCGTGGAAGCTGCCGGTCGAGTCTCCCTCCACCGAAGACGATGGCCCACCGCCGACGGCCGTGTTCCGGTTATTGGATCGCCCTCAATTGCCCAACGCCGAGAAACTCTCGCTCGATACGATGCCCAACATCATCGGGCAAGCATCGCTGTTCGGGAAACAAACCGACCGTGCTGCCCGCGTCGAAGTGGTCGGCATCCAGGGTGAAACTTTCGATGCGGCCGAGGCACTGGTGAAAGAAATCGCCGGCGACGACTTGGGCGAACCCACCGAGCCGGATGTATTACACGCCTTTGCTGCCATGCGTGGCAACTTCGACCCGCGTTGGCAATTGCCCGAGGGCACCACACGCGAGGCGGCACACGCCCTGGTGATCGAACATGGCACCGATGCCCTGATGAATCGCTGGCCCAAGACGGCCACCCATGCCCTGGAAGAAAAGACGCCCATCGAAGCGGCCAAGGACGATCGCCTGAAGATTCGCGTGCTGGCTCAACTGCTGATCTCCGAATTGACCACGGCCGAACACACGGAAAAGTTCGATTTCAATCAACTCCGCGAGAAGTTGGGCCTGCCAAAGATGGAGGCCATCGACTCCACGACTGTCGACCTGACGGCTCTGCCCATGTGTCGTTGGCATCGTTTGGAGGTCGAGAAGCTCGCCGACGAAGCACTGGCACAACTGATGGGCACGGCGTTGCACCTGCGGGCTGCCCGTTGTGGGCGGCTGTTGGCGTTGGAGGCCATCCATCGCCCCAGCCTCGACGACAAGCTGAACAAGTCGGCGGTATATGGCGAGTTGTCGCGATTGGAGACCGACCCCTCACACGCGTTGGAATATCTCGATCGCGGGCGAGAGTTGGCCGAAGCCGCCGGACAGTCTTCGGCCCCCTGGGATCTTCAGGAGCTAACCCTGCGTAGCGAGATCGGCCAACCCGACGAAGTGAAGCGACTGCTGGATCATATCTCTGCCGAACACATCAACGAGCCGGGCGTGCGACAAGCCGTGGTGCAGTTCTTAACGAACATTGGCGTGCTGGGTCCCGACGGGCAGATGCGCCCCCAGCCGACCGAAGCCGAGCCCGCGGAAGTGGCAGCGGCCGAAGAGAGCGGCGAGTCGGGCAAGATCTGGACCCCCGATGCAGAGCAAGGCCCCAAAGAGAAGTCGGCCCTGTGGACTCCGGGAATGGACTGAGCCAGCGAAAACAATCCACCAGTCCTTGTTGAGCAATCGTGGCGAACATGCAGCAGTCCGAGCTGGATTCCTGGCACATGCTGCGAGCCCTCGAGCTTGCGGCTCGCGGGCAAGGCTACGTCGAGCCCAACCCTTTGGTTGGCTGTGTCATCGTCCGTGGGGCGGAAGTCATCGCCGAGGGGTGGCATCGCCACTACGGTGGGCCACACGCCGAAGTCGAAGCCCTGACAATGGCCGGCCCTAGGGCCGAGGGCAGCACCATGTACGTGACGCTGGAGCCTTGTTCGCACCAGGGGAAGACACCACCCTGCGCCCCCGCCGTGATAGCCGCCGGAGTGCGACGGGTGGTCGTGGCGCTCGACGATCCGTTCGACGAGGTGGCCGGCCGAGGGTTCGAACAGCTACGGGGCTCCGGCGTAGAGGTGATTCGCGGGGTGTGTGAAGCGGAAGCCCGCAAGCAGAATGCCCCCTACCTCAAACGTGTCACGACGGGGCGCCCGTGGGTGATTGCCAAGTGGGCCATGACACTGGACGGCAAGATTGCCACTCGCACGGGTGACAGTCGTTGGATCTCATCGAAGGCTTCCCGCGAACTGGTTCATGCCCTGCGAGGTCGCGTCGACGCGATCATCGTTGGGCGAGGCACGGCGGCGGCGGACGATCCTCTGCTAACGGCTCGCCCTGCCGGAGCACGCACGGCAACCCGGGTTGTGTTGGACAGCCAGGCTTCCCTTTCCAGCATGAGTCAACTGGCCCAAACCACGGCCGAGGCCCCCGTGCTGGTCATTGCCGGCGCCGACGCCCACCCCGCGGAACTTGAACGGCTACAACGTAGCGGTTGCGAGACCTTCGTTTGCAAGGGAGACACGCACGCCGAACAGTTGGCCGAAATGCTCGACGAATTGGGCTGCCGCAACATGACCAACGTGCTGGTCGAAGGCGGGCAAACGGTGCTCGGTGCATTGTTCGACGAACAACTTGTCGACGAGGTCCACGTCTTCATCGCCCCCAAACTCATCGGTTCCAGCGAGGCCCCTTCGCCCGTCGGTGGGACGGGCCTGGAGCTAATGTCCGCCGCATGGGAACTGGACGATCCAACGCATGAACAGATTGGGGGAGATGTGTATCTGCGGGGGATGTTGAAGGATAGGGTTCCGGGAAAGGATTGAATTGTCAGGACCAGCCAATGAGCACTCAAGCCCAACCTCGCCGTCTGCGTTGGAGTCTGCGTGGCTTTCTGCTCGTGTCAACCCTTTGCGGTGTCCTGCTGGGACTGTTCTTGAAGCGGGTTGCCGATCGCCAGCGTGCGATCGAGGCGGTGATGAAGCTATCGCCGGGAGCTACCCGTGTTCTTGTTGAATTCGACTACCAATTCGACGAGCACGGTCAACCGATTCCGAATGCTGAATCATTTGTGCCCGGAATGCTGCTGAACCTGACGGGCCCCGCTGCGTTTCACGACATCGTGGGCGTGAACCTCGACGGTGAGAACGTCTCCATCTCGGATCTAGCCGCCCTCCGATCGTTGAAGCACCTGACACGCTTAGATTTGGAGTTCAACCGATTGACCCCAGCGTGTCTCGAGACCATCGCGGATCTGCAGAAGCTGGAAAGACTCGATCTGCAAGAGACTAGTATTACGAACGATGAGCTATCTTGCATCGCCTCGCTGCGGAACTTGAAAATGCTCATGCTTTCCGGTCGGCAACTCACTGACGAAGGGCTGACCCATCTCAAGAACTTGAGTGCGATGAAGCACCTGGCACTACGAAAGAGTTCTGTCACGGGCATAGGTCTTCAACAACTAAGCTGCACGGAAACACTGACAAGTCTCGATTTACAAAGAACACCAATTAACGACGCCGGCATCGTGGGTATCCTTCAATTTCAGAATCTTGAACAACTCAATCTGAGCGGAGCAAGCGTCAGTGAAAGCTCTCTGCTAAGCCTTGGCGAGATGAGCACACTGCAGGAGTTGACGTTACCAAAGAACACGAAGTCGTCGACAGTAAGTGAACTACAATCCGCACTGCCTAACTGCAAGATCAACCTTCAACCTTGATCGGCATAGCAGCGGAACTGAACCATGCAGCCGCAGAGCACCTAAACCCATCTCTCAAATCCCAAACGGCTGCAAGCCGGCGGGGAGGGGTTCGGCGTTTATGGAGAGGCCGCCGGAGGCGCGGAGCGTGAGCTTGTAGACGTTGCCCCGGCGGAGTTCGATCGAAGGGGCTTCGCCGTGTACCGAGCGGATGCCCGCGGCGGCGGCTCGTTCGGGATCGTTCGCGTAGTCCCAAAAGTTCGTCCACAGATCTCGCTCCAGATCGGACATCTCGCTGCCACGGCTGTAGGCCACCGGGCGGGTACCGATGGGGTCGAGCTCGAATCCATCAATGGGGGCCTGATTCTCGCTGAACAGTCGCTTGAACAGGCAGATGGACGTCGAGCGCAACGGGTCGCCGTTTTCTACCAGTTCGTCTTCGAACTTGGCGACCCAGGTATCGACGTACAGCAGATCACCTTCGATGGTGAACGTGCGGGGCTGCTCCAGAGCATTCTGATCGTTGTCGACTTCCACGAAGTTGAACGTGGTGCTGACCACTTCACCTTCGTCGTCCTTCTCTTGAGCGACCACGACGATTTGGGCCACGCGGTGATCGACCTTCAGCAGGCGGACGGCCGTATCGAGCCGGTCGATGTGTTGCGATTGCTCGGCCACCGTGTCGCTGAGCTGTGCGACTTCGGCCTGCGAGGCTGCCAACTCGCGCTGGCGGTCGGCCAGTTCGCGTTCGCGGGCGGCCAACTGCTGTTCGGTGATCTCGCGAGCGTTGTAGATTTGATAGCCGTACCAGGCCCCACCGCCCAACAGGCCAACGATTGCCAGCCCTAGAACGGTCCGCAACAGGTTGCTCACGACTTCAATCGACTTCAACATGCCAGCCTCACCATCCTGATCTAAACCCCGCGGCCCTCGATGGCCGCATTGTATGCTATCGGCCGTACGAAGGGCCAACGCCGCGTGGTCGGGGTGAAGATCGCCAAATGAATTGGGTTGGCCGTGAGTACGACCGATAGGACCGGTAGGGCTGTCGCGTTACGGAGAAGACTCAACCTCCGGCGATGGCCGTTCCCCCCGATGTCAAACCCCATCTGTGGTCAGCGACTTGTTTGCCAGGGCTTCGAGTTCGCCAAGCACACGCTCGACTTCCAGGAATGCTGCACTCCCGGGAGTTTCGGCCCCATGCTGCAGTTCAGCGATCACATCGCCCAACAGGACATCCTGCAGGGTTTCGTAGAACCAGCGAACCCGTAGTTCGGCATAGCCTCGTTGCAAATTGCCGAACAGGCGCCCGGCGGCCCGGGCAACCCCCGAACCCGACGCAGCCACCACGGCGTCCCCTCCGCCGGTGATCCCGCTGGCGACGGTCACCTCGGTGGCCAATTGCGTGGCGGCTTGTCCGGCGGCCTGAGCGGCCACACCGTCAATCATCATCATGCCTCCGAAAAACAGCGTGACACTCATCGCAGGTCGGGCGATGGCGGCCACGTGATCGGCCGACTGAAGCCAACGGGCCGACTTGGGATGCTCGGTGACCCAGGCTTCGAGTTCCGTGCGGAGGTACTTGCGATAGTCGTCCCCGATGGGTGGCAACTGGTCATGTCGCGTGCGAAGCGTGTTGAGTAACTGGGACCTCGCTTCGCCACCGAGCAAGGCTTGCATTCGAGGGCGGAGGGTATCGTTTCCCACGGTGGCCAACCGGTCCAACTCGGCCAACAGCCGCTCGACCGACTTAGCGATGGCTTCACTCTCTTGGTTGTGAAACTGTTCCATCACGTCGGGTGCCGGCGGGTTCATGGCCTGCCACCCTTTGCGAATGGGCCAGGTGACCCCGTCCCAAACCGTGCGATACGCACCGTGGATGCTACGAGACCAACCGCTACGCCGTTCATTCCACCACTGCGAAATCTCTTCCACCAGAATCCGCGGCGGTAACGAGGGCCAGTCGACCTTCGACACATTGGCCGATTGCAACACGCTCAGCGCCGAGCCAAACTCATCGCTGGCCTGGCGAATGCTTCGTAAATAGGCCGGCACACCCTCACCGGGGTCGATCACCCGTCGCAAGGCACCACGCAGCGTTCGAACCTTGATGGCGTCGAAGTGCAGCGCGGCCAACTCGTCGCTCAGCGAGGCGGATTCTGACGGCGGAGACTTCCCGTCCCGGCCCACCATGTGGAAGGGAAGCGAGAGCGTACCCACGGCCGAGCGATCGGAAGGCACTACGTACACCAGCTCGGGTTGTACGCCGGTCTCGTCGGTGAAGGTGGCCAACCATTGCGGCCAATACTCGCGGTCTTCTCGCAGGTGGACCTGGTTGAAAACCACGATCACGGCCTTGTCCGCGGCGGCGGCCTGACGGAAGAACTGCTTCACCGCCGCGTCGTTGTATTTCTGTTGGGTCAGCACGGCAATCAGTACATCGGCCGCCTGGCGAATGGCGTCGGCCCGTTCCCAGTTCACCTGTACGTCGGAATCGATGTCCGGCGTGTCGAGTAGCATCAGTCGCGGAGGAACACTCGAACTGGCCCGCCAGAAGAGTTTGTTCTCGGGAGTATCGGACAACGGGTCGTCACTGCTGTGCCACTGCTCCAGGTCAAAGCCTTCGAACAACGTGGCCAAACGGTCGCTGTCCGCAAAGGCCTCGGGAACCAGACATACCGGGTGTTTCGTTCCGGCGGCCAAGGGGCTGGCACTGCTGGCCGCTTCGCCTGCCAAGTGATTGAACACGACCGACTTCCCGATGTTCGTCCCGCCCACCACGGCAACCACCAGCCAGGGCTGGGTTTCGGCCTGCGGCAGCAGTTTATGAATCAGAAGCTCATACCACTCATGACCGTGGGGATGCGGAACCCCCAACGCGGACGCCGGGGTTTCCAACTCCAGCAGTGCACCATGCAGAACCTTCAACTGCTCGGCCCAACCGCCGGTGGCTTCGAGATGTTCGATTGCTTCGCTGTTTTGCATACTGCCGCGCGTGAGGAAATTCCGATCGTCCGCCCATGACAAGTGTCGTGTTCGCAACACGTTGCCCACATTCAGTATATCGTTCGTCGCCCAATCGCGGTTCTGGGAAACTTCCGACGGGGGTTCTTGTACCCATAAAGTGCGATGTCCTAGAATTTCAGGTTTACCCCGGTACGGACACCTTTTTGGAATAGTCGAAGACCCGCAATGCCAGCTTCGGAGATTGTCATTCAGGGTGCCCGCGAGCACAATTTGCGGGATATCTCGCTTCGCCTCCCACGAAACCAACTGATTTGCCTCACCGGAGTCAGCGGATCCGGGAAGAGCTCGCTGGCATTCGACACGCTGTACGCCGAGGGACAGCGGCGATACATCGAGAGCCTGTCTACGTTCGCGCGACAGTTCGTGGGCCAGCTTCCCAAGCCCGAGGTCGATCTGATCGAGGGGCTGAGTCCTTCGATCTCAATCTCGCAGAAATCCAGCGGGAACAACCCTCGCTCGACCGTCGGGACGATCACCGAGATCTACGATTATCTGCGGGTGCTGTACGCACGCACGGGACAGGGGCACTGCCCTTCATGCGGCAAGCCGATCACGGCTCAAAGCCGGGAACAGATTCTCGAGCAGATTTCCTCCCTGCCGGACGAAACACGGATTCTGGTACTCGCCCCGATTGTCGTGCGTCAGAAAGGAGCGTTCCGCGATCTGTTCGTCGACTTGTTGAAGCAGGGTTTTGTTCGTGCTCGCGTCGACGGTGAAGTGGTTCAACTCAGCGACGAGTTACAACTCGATCGGCAGATGCGACACGACATCGAAGTGGTGGTCGACCGACTGGTGTGCAATGCGGCCGTACGACCGCGTTTGGCCGAAGCGGTCGACCTGGCACTGAAGCTTGGCAAGGGCAGCCTGATTGTCGCCCAAGATGCCAAGGCTGCAAACAAAACGCCGGAGGGGAAGACGGAAGAAGCGGCCGAAGCAGACGGCAAGCCGGCCCCAAAACGGCGCCGTCGAACGAAGGGTCGACGTCCGAAGGCGGGCGATGACTTGCATCTCTCATCGCACTACGCCTGCACCGACTGCTCGCTGAGCTTCACGCCCCCCAGCCCACAACTGTTCAGCTTCAACAGCCCCCAGGGGATGTGCGTCGAATGCGATGGGTTGGGCGAGGTGTACAGCTTCGACACCGCACTGCTCATCCCCGACGAATCGCTCTCGTTCAAGCAGGGCTGTTTTGAACTGATCGGTCGCTGGCGGGACTTGGGTCGCTGGCGACGACACATCTACGCCGGCGTGGCGGAGACGCTGGAACATCGCTTCGAGTTGGAACCCGATTCGATTCTCACCACGCCGTGGAACGAGTTGAGCCCCGAGTTGCAGGAGTATCTGCTGTGGGGCACCGACGAGATGCACATTACGTTCACCTGGCGACAAGGCTCTCGCGGCCACAAATACGGCGGGCATTACGAAGGCATCATTCCCGATCTGCTCTCTCGCTACGGCACCACGAAAAGCGGCATGCAGCGGCGACAGCTCGAAAAGTACATGAGCGTGCTGGATTGCGAGTCGTGCCACGGCAATCGGCTGAACGAGCAGGCCGCCGCAGTGACGATGACGACCCGGCACGAACGCTTCGCCGAGAATCCGAAGCTAAGTCTGCCGGAAGTGTGTGCCCTGTCGGTGGCCGAAGCGGCCATGTTCTTCAGCGATTTGGAACTGGACGCCGTACGGCAGCACATTGCCGAAGAAGTGCTCAAGGAAATTCGGGGCCGGTTGGGCTTCTTACTTAACGTAGGTCTCGATTATCTGACGCTGGATCGCACGGCCCCCACGCTCTCTGGCGGCGAGTCGCAGCGAATTCGGCTCGCCGGACAAATCGGTTCGGGGCTGGTCGGCGTGTTGTATATCCTCGACGAGCCCTCCATCGGTCTGCATCCTCGCGATAACGATCGGCTGATCGAATCGCTGACCCGACTTCGCGACATGGGCAACACCGTGGTGGTGGTCGAACACGACGAAGACACCATGTTGGCCTCCGATCACTTGATCGACTTTGGTCCCGGGCCCGGGGTACGTGGCGGCGAAGTGGTGGTTGCCGGCTCGTACGACGACGTGGTCCGCAAACCACGAAGCGTTACCGGGCAATACCTCTCCGGGAAACGAAAGATCGAAATCCCCGCGCAGCGCCGCGAGCCCGACGACCGATGGCTCACGGTGGTGGGTGCGAAGCACAACAACCTCACCGACGTCGACATCAGTATCCCCATTGGCAAGTTTGTTTGCGTGACAGGCGTAAGCGGCTCGGGTAAGAGTTCGCTGGTGTCCGACATTCTGGTAGAGGCCCTGCGTCGCGATCTGAACAACGGCGAAGGGGACCCCGGCGAACACGAACGGATCGAAGGCCTGGATCATCTCGACAAGTTGATCGCCATCGATCAATCGCCCATCGGTCGCACGCCGCGATCGAACCCGGCCACCTACATCAAAGTGTTCGACGACATTCGCAAGCTGTACGCCCAACTTGCCGACTCGAAGACCCGAGGCTATCAGGTGGGTCGGTTCAGTTTCAATGTTGCCGGCGGTCGTTGCGAGGCCTGCGAAGGGAACGGCTCGAAGCGATTGGAAATGGACTTTCTGGCCGACGTTTGGGTTACCTGCCCTGTGTGCGAAGGGCACCGCTTCAATCGCGAAACGCTACAAGTGCTGTTCAAAGGCAAGTCAATTGCCGACGTACTGGAGATGGACATCCAGCAAGCGTTGGAACACTTCGAAAACATTCCGGCCATTCATCGCAAGCTGCAAACGCTGCACGACGTGGGACTCGATTACCTCAAGCTGGGGCAGCCGTCGCCGACACTCTCCGGGGGTGAAGCACAACGCATCAAGTTGGCCCGAGAGCTGGTGAAGAAGAGCACCGGCCAAACGCTGTACTTGCTGGACGAACCGACCACCGGGTTGCACTTCGCCGATATCGAACTGTTGATGAAAGTGTTGCAGAGCTTTGTCGATGCCGGCAACACCGTACTGGTGGTGGAGCACAACCTGGACGTGGTGAAGACGGCCGACTGGATCATCGATCTCGGACCCGAGGGCGGCGAAAACGGTGGACGAGTCATCGGCACGGGCACCCCCGAGCAAATCGTCGACTGTGCCGAATCGTACACCGGGCGGGCCTTGAAGCCGATTCTAGAGCGCGACCGCGCGAGCTCGAAGAAACGAACCAACGGTCGCCTCGCGCCAAAAAAAACCAAGACGACCGCAAGCCGAAATGGGAACGGGGCCATCAAGTCGATCGTGGTGCAAGGCGCGCAGCAACACAACTTGAAGGGTATCGATGTCGAAATCCCACGAGACAAGATGACCGTCTGCTGCGGGCTGAGCGGATCGGGCAAGAGTTCGCTGGCCATGGACACGGTGTATGCCGAAGGTCAGCGACGCTATGTCGAAAGCTTGAGCGCGTATGCCCGTCAGTTTGTGGGGCAAATGCAAAAGCCTCGGCTCGATCATATTAGCGGGCTGTCACCCGCGGTGGCCATCGAGCAGAAGAACCTCGGGAACACCCCGCGTTCGACCGTAGGAACGGTAACGGAAATTTACGATTACTTCCGCATCCTGTTCGCGCGGCTCGGTACGCCGCATTGCCCCACTTGCAACATCGCCATCGGCACGCAAACCGCCGACGAGATCGTCGACAAGCTGATGGAGGATCCCGAGGGAACGAAGCTGTACCTGTTGGCCCCCTTGGAGATTCAAGTCGGCGAAAAGTATGAGACGCTGTGGGACGACTTGCGCGGGCGGGGCTTTCAGCGGATTCGCATCGACGGCAAGACTCACACGATTGATGACCCGCCGACGATCGACCGGCGACGACGCCACACGGTGGAAGTGGTGGTGGACCGCATCGCGATTCGCAAAAAGTCTCGCAGCCGCATCGCGGACAGTGTCGAAAGTGCATTGTCCCTGGGGCGCGGTGTGTTGCGCGTGGCCTACGCCAACGACGAGGTGCCCGAGACGCGTTGGCGAACGCGAACGCACAGTCAGCACTTTGCCTGCGATCGCTGCGGGCGAAGCTTTGAACCGCTCACTCCACACAGCTTCTCGTTCAACAGTTACCTTGGCTGGTGCGAATCGTGCGAAGGCCTGGGCACCCAGACCGGAGCGAATCCGGCCGCCTTGCTGCACGACCCCAAACTCTCGCTGGCCGACGGGGCCGTGGCACTTTGGCCCGATGTGAAAGAACCCATCTCGCAGGCGATGCTGGCGGCGTTGGCTACGCATGCCGACTTGTCAATCGATGTCCCGTTCGATGAGTTGGACGCGCGACAGCGACGGATCGTGTTGTATGGCTGCGGCGATGATTGGATCGAGGTGGCCGACAATCGCCGCGGGAAGTCGAAGCGCCCGCTGTTTCGCTTTCAATACAAAGGGCTGTACCCGGCCTTGGACGAGGCGGCCCGGCTGTCGGTCTCATTGCGTTCCAAGCTCGATCATCTGGTCGACGAGGTCGAGTGTTCGGCCTGCGGGGGAAGTCGTCTGCGGGAAGATGCGGCCGCGGTTCGGTTTAAGGACCATTCGCTCGATCATCTATGCCGCTTGTCGCTGGGGCAATTGTCCGAACTGACCAAAAGCTGGAAGCTCCGCGGATCGCAACGCAAGGTGGCCGGTGAACTGCTCCGCGAGATTCGCAACCGGTTGGAGTTCCTGGTCGACGTGGGCTTGGACTACCTGACGCTGTCCCGTCCGGCGGCGACGCTCTCCGGCGGTGAGGCGCAGCGGATTCGTCTCGCCTCGCAAGTCGGCAGCGGCCTGACTGGCGTGCTGTACGTGCTGGACGAACCGACCATCGGACTGCATCCCCGTGACAACGATCGTTTGCTGGGAGCGTTGGCCAAACTGCGTGACTTGGGCAACACCTTGCTGCTGGTCGAACACGATCGAGAAGTCATCCGTGCGGCCGATCAGTTATTGGACTTTGGCCCGGGAGCGGGTCGACATGGTGGGCAGATCGTGGCTTCCGGCACTCCGGCGCAAGTAGCGCGGCGGAAAACTTCCGTAACGGGGCCCTATCTGAGCGAGAAGAGTTCGATTCCAGTCCCCTTGAATCGCCGCATGCAGCCGCAGGAGGTACCAAACAACGGAAAGCCAACCAAACGCCGCAAGACGAAGAAAGCCGCTGCGGCGAAGTCGACTTCCAAACGGGCAAGTGTCGGCGATCTGGCAGATGTTCCGCTGATCGAACCGCCCGGGGGTGGTTGGTTGGAAATTATCGGGGCACGGCACAACAATCTGCACAATGTCGATGTGCGGATCCCGCTGGGTACTTTCACCGTGGTTACGGGGGTTAGCGGATCGGGCAAGAGCTCCCTGATTGACGACGTGCTGGCCGCGTCACTTGCCCGTACGCTGCATCGGGCCCGGACAGTGCCGGGGGCACATGATGCACTACGGGGTGTGGAACTAATCAACAAGGTGATTCAGGTCGATCAGCAACCGCTTGGCAACACGCCCAGTTCGAACCCGGCGACCTACACCGGGCTTTTCGATTTGATTCGCACGTTGTTCTCACAAATGCCCGAGTCGAAACTGCGGGGCTACACAGCCCGTCGATTCAGCTTCAATGTTCCGGGTGGGCGCTGCGAAAGTTGCGACGGCTACGGTCAGCAGTGCATCGAAATGCACTTCCTGCCCGACGTGTGGGTTGAGTGCGAAACATGCAAAGGCCAACGATACAATCCCGAGACGCTGGCCGTGCGGTATCACGGCTACAATATTGCCGATGTACTGAATCTTTCGTGCGGCGAAGCGGCCAAGCTGTTCGAGAATATTCCCAAAGTTCGTCGCATTCTGGAGATGCTGTGCGATGTGGGGCTCGACTACCTCACATTAGGTCAGTCGGCCCCCACACTCTCCGGCGGGGAAGCACAACGTGTGAAGTTGGCCGCCGAGTTGGCTCGCCCCGACACAGGTCGAACGTTGTACCTGCTCGACGAACCAACCACGGGGTTGCACTTCGACGACCTGGTGAAGCTGCTCGATGTGATGAACCGCCTGGTCGACCTTGGCAATACAGTCGTGGTCATCGAACACAACTTGGATGTCATCAAAACAGCCGACTATCTGATCGACATGGGCCCAGAAGCGGGCGAAGGTGGCGGGCATCTGGTCGCTCAGGGTACGCCGGAACAGATTGTATCGCACGCGGCGAAGTATCGCAGCACGAAGAAAGCCAGCAGCAACGGCAAGGCCAATGGTAGCCTGCTGCGGTGTTATACGGGCGAGTTGCTCAAGGACGTGTTCGCCACGGCCAAGTATGTCGAGCGAGAGGTATTCGACTTTGCCGCCATGGAGGCCAAGCGCGAGAGCGACTTGGAGCTGGCCGACGTGGGACGCGACGCCAAAATGCCCTGGCAGTCGGACGGGCGCAAATGGCACACCGAAGATCGCGTCGGTCGCAACGGCGAGGCGTGCCGATGGGATGGGCGTGTACTTTCGGAAATCATCGATCGCATACAGAAGCTGGGCGAATTCGGCGCGACGAACTACGACCACCGCACCACCGTGGAGATCGCAGCTGAAAAGAAGAGCGATGGCTGGTTCTTTCATGCCCTGACCGGTCATCCCTGGCTACTGACTTTGAAGTTCCGTGTGGCGAAGCGAACATTCGAGCGGGGCCAGCTCATCTCGCAACTCGACTTGAAGCCGCTGAACGAGATGCATGATCTGCCGGTGTACGGCAATCAACCGCGAATCAAATGCCGGCAATTGCGTGGTCCCTGGCAGGAAGTGCAGCTACAGGTACACGGCTACGACGAGATCGATCGTCCCGAGTTCTGGCAGTTTCTTGAAAAAGCCGTCGCGGGCTTTCAGAAGTTTGCCACACGCAAGCAGCAATCGCCGGAGGATGTGATGCCCTGGAAGGTGCTGGGGCGTAAATGGCATTTCGCCCGCAAGGGGTTCTCGCCCGGGAAGACCATCCGCTGGGAGACTGAAGCCCTGGAGGAGCTTTGCGAGATGCTGACCGAAGCGGCTCCCAAGGGGCAGTTCTTGTGGAATTCGCAACAGGTCGTGCATTTGTGTGTCAAGGGTCAACGGGAGCCCTGGGCCACCATGCAAACCAAGCGTTGGTCGTCACTCGAACTTCAACTGACAGGACCCAAGGGACATTTCGCCCTGGGGCGGATCGCCAAGCTGGGCCGCGCGCGTGAGTTCGTGGCCACGCATCCCGACAAGGATGTGATCAAGCTCAGCTTCCTAACCTGCGAAGATCTACACCGTGGGAACCTAAGCGAATTCCTCCGTGAGCACGTAGCTACTTTCAGCAACGCGGAGCAGACCGTATGACCGATACCGCACACGAATCGCTCATCCCGCAACGCTTGTTGTTCCACTTCGACGTGCCATGCTTGTGGCGTAAGGACATCTGGTCTCCGCAGGGATGCCAGCTCGAGCCGAAGTATCGCTTGTTGTCGTTGGGCACACTCGAAGGCCAGAACGAGTTCGCCGACGTCCGCATGGCTTGGAACGAACGAGGGCTGGTGTTCAACGTTCGCGTCACCGGCAAACGCCGTCAGCCATGGTGTCGCGACTCGAGACCCACCGACAGCGACGGTCTGCACGTATGGGTGGACACCCGCGACACGCAAAACATCCACCGTGCGTCACGATTTTGTCATCGCTTTGCCTTCCTGCCTGCCGGCTCGGGCCCGAAGTACACGCAGGCGTTCGCGGATTTCGAGCCAATCAATCGCGCCCGGGAGAACCCCAAGCCGGTCCCCCTGGGCGCGCTGCACATTCGCAGCGAACGGCGTGTCGATGGCTACGTGCTCGAAGGCTGTATTCCGCAGCAGGCACTGACTGGATTCGAGCCCGCGGAACATCCACGGCTTGGGTTTACCTATCAGGTGCACGATAGCGAACTGGGCGATCAAACGCTGAGTTGCCCGGCCACTTTGCCGATGGCTGAGGACCCCAGCCTGTGGGCATCACTGGAGTTGGTGAAGTGACGCCTTGCTCTGCCCGGGAAGCTCGCTTCTCAGGTCGTAGATGATGTAGTGATCGTCTGCGTGATACACGGGATAGTTGTCGCGCAGATACAACAGGAGCTGCACATCGTAGAAGTCGGTATTCTGGACGTGAGGCAAGATCTCTTCGGCAGTCATGTGGGAAAGTTCCCCATGTACGCGCCAATGAATCTTCTTGAACTTCGAATCGATCACCAGGAAGAACTGGCAGCCGTACTCGTCGATCAGGGATGCCAAACGCTCGGGAACGGGAACGATGGTGCCGGTCGTTACTTGTTCCTTGGCATAATCTGCATACCGGGGCCAGGTGTGGGCCAACAACCAATTGTGATAAATCAGCGGGTATGAACTGAGCGGGTCGACTGCGATCACCGGAGTCCCCTTGGGCAGTAGCTCGCCGATCTCTTCGAGATGTAGAAGCTCCGCGAAATCTACGCGATTCTCAGCCGCCACGACTTCGCGGGCATGTCGTGGCAAAAAATAAAAGCCACACACGACGCCGATGGCAAGTATCGACAGCAGCCACCGCGGACAATTACGAACGAAATGTGCTCCGCTGACAGCTCCGACGAGACCACCCAGGCAGACCGCGGCGATCGCCGTGAGCGGTGTCTGGTAGTAATCGTGGGTCACCGCGAAATAGAAGAAGGCAAAACTGTAACCCAGATAGCCCAGCAGCAGGCCAACACCAATGTATTGGTTAAACTTCCAGGCCAGGGCCACGGCGCCGAGCAAGGCGGCCAGGACGCTCACCCAACCGACACTCAGGTCCACATTGCGAAACCAACGCATGTAGGAGCTGGCACTGGTCAGCAGTTCTGGCGTAAACAGATCGGCCGTCCTATGATTCAGCCTCGCCATCGCGTAGAGAACACTTGGTGCGATGGCAATGACGATGAAGGCCAGGGTACGAATGTCGGTAAATCGCTGGCGAAAGCTTATTTGTCCCCACCGCAATCCGATCGCTGCGCCGACGAAGGGCAGGAACATGGTACCGGGCTTAAACATCAGGCAGGCTCCGGCGATCAAGCCCAGTACGATCGTACGAAACCAACTCTCCGCCGGCGGCCAAAGAACCATCAACCATAACGCCGACAGAAAACCAACCACCGCCAGTGTTTCTGGCTGAAACGACATACTGATCATGACGCCAAGGGGGCAGTGCAAGAAGAAGCCCGCCGCAATGATCCCGGCGAGCCATGACTCGGTGAGCCGACGGACGATGTCCATCAGAATTCCGCCACCGATAATCCATAGAACACTGTTGATCACGGCGGCAACCCATAACCTTTCCTGCCCATCGGGAAGCCATGTCAGAATGGTAAGGCATTCCAAAACGGGCGGTTCGAGAATGGGCTTGAGATCCGACTGCAGCCATGCCTGCTTCCAGGGTTGCAGATCTTCGGTCCGCAACAGCGTTAGATTGACCCTGCGTGCGTGCACCGCACCGACGTAGTACCGCACCGGGTGAAAGCGCGTGGGCAGCGGTTCCAGAGCCGTGCGACGAATCTCGATGGCCAGACCGAAAACCGACAGGACCAGTAGCACCATCAATCCACGACGAAATGGGTCGGGTTCGATACTAGTTGGATCAGCTTCATTCATGGAACGATACCCCGCATCCTGAAGAATTCAGATCATGTTTTCGTCGCAGTGGCGAGTGATCGCCTGCCCGCGATGCGCCCGAGTCGCTGCTGGATTCTTCATGCTGAGTCATTCGAGTTTGACACGTCGATGTCACCGAATCGCTCGGTAGTACCGTTTTCTTGCATATCGGTTTCTTGCATATCGGGTTGCCGAAAAGTAACCGGTCGATTGGCTCTGCGGTTGACGGTGAGTTGAAAGACATCGAATCGGTTGTAGCCCCCGGAAATGTCGTGAATCTGCTTCGGAGCAACGCAATCTGAAATATCGATGTCGACGTACAGGATGCCCTCTTCGTCGCTCAGCGTGTCACTGACTGTCTCGCCTGACGGGCCGGTAACCATCGATACGCCGCGTGGGCTCGATTCGAGAATGAGAGCGGCATCGGGATGAAGTTTCGCCAGGAAGTCGAACATGGCCTTGTCCATGTATCCCGATGAAACAACGTTGAAGGCCTTTGCTTCAAACGAATGGGCACCAGCCCGAAGCCGAATGGCGTGAGTCAAATCGTACTTCTCACTCTCTTCCGGCCCATGCGCCGGCCAGACTGGCGGGTAACTGGAAATGTGGATTTGTTCGCCTTGGGCCATCATGGTGTAGCGTGCGAGCGGGTTCGTATTCTCTCCGCATATCAACATGCCGATTCGTCCGCATCGAGTGTCGCACACGCGAAGGCCCGCTCCATCCCCGGCTGCCCAACTGAGCTTCTCGTAGAACGTTGGAACGAGCTTGCGATGGTGGTTCAGCACAACACCGTCATCGCCAATCAACAAATTGCTATTGAAGATGCAACCCAGGCTGGATTCCGCTCGTTCGTTTAGGCCGATCGAAACGAACACCCCATGTTCTCGGGCCGTCTCGCAGATGCGACCGACTTCAAGCCCGGGAACCCCGACCGAATTCGCTGCCAGCCTGCAGAACAAATCGTGGTTGTAAATGGGCGAACGCAATGCACTCCATACGGGAAACGCCGGGATAAAGGTCTCTGGGAATGCCACAAGCTGTGCCCCATTTCGAGCAGCTTCGGCAATCAGTGAACATGTTTTGTCCACCGTCGCGTCAAGTTCGAGAAACACGGGGGCCGCATGAATGGCAGCAACTTTAGTGGTAGGGAGGGGTTCCATGGAGCTCGGATTCTACGGTTGGCATTTTCTTGAAACAGGAATCGAGAGCAATCCTACCATATGCGGCGAACAAAGCGTGCGGCTACTGGTCCTCTATCTGCTGGCGAATGAGTTTCAGGTTACGCCTGGTATCAGTCAGATTGGGGTCCAACCGCAGAGCCTCGAGCGCGGCCGCTTCGGCCTCGGGTAGTTTACCTTGACCGGCCAGAGCGACGGACAGATTGGCGTGTGCATGTGGCCACTGAGGGTAATGTTGGGCTGCTTCGCGGTACCAGCCTTCCGCTTTCTCGAATCGACTGGCGTTTAACAACGCGACGCCGAATTCGCGGAACAGGTCGAGTGGCTGTGGTGCATGCGGAATTACCTCGCGATACGCGGTCTCCGCTTCGTCAAACTCCCCAACGCTAACCAGTGCGCGGGCCAAAATGTATTGTGTATCGTGTTGTTCGGGATTTAATTCCAGGGAACGGCGGAATTCTGTAATCGCGGCCTGCATGTCTCCTTGGGAAGCCAACGTGGAACCCAAGTTGCTGTGGGCCAGGGCATACTGGGGGTCAAGTTTCACGGCCCGGGAGTAGTAGCGTTGGGCCTCGGCGAGCTGTTGTCGGCGAAATGCATCGGTACCTAGGTTATTCCAGGCGTACGCACTGTGCGGCGCGATTTGCGTGGCCCGAGTAAACACCGCCTGATCGTCTTCCCAATGCGTACTCTGCCATCGCGACAGCGAAGCCAACACGAGAACGAGCACGGCCGCCGCAGGGACTGCAACTCTGGTTGGCACGAGCGTCGTCAGGTACGCCACGGCAATCGCCGGGCCCAACATTGCCAAATACATGTAGCGGTCGGCAACGATTGAGATCCGCTGGAAATCGAACGGCACGAGTCCCAGCAGCGGCAAGGGAACCGCCACGAAAATCGCCAGAGCGACCAACCACACGCGACGATGCGGAAGAAGGCTCAACACGACGACGCTGACTATGGGAATCGTCCACGCCCAGGCAATCCACCGAGCATGCAAGACATCGTCCAGTCTGGCATCGTAAATCGGGCTCAAGCCCAAGGGTACAAGCAGGTTCCGCAGGTACGACGCAAGCGAACGTGCGGCAAGCGGAATCCTCGCCAGCGTCCCAGGGTCTTCGACGGAAGCCATCGATTGTGCCGAAGTGGCGACGATTGCCGCAACGATTGCCACAACCACCCAGGGAAGCAACGATCGGGCTACGACCACCGCACCTCGACGATACCAGCCGTAGTCCAGAATCGCAGCGACCAGAACAAGCGAAACAGAGGAACTCTTTGCCAAGAGCGCCAGTGCAAAGGCCACGATTGCTACAAGATACGCCACCCGGGATAAGGCAGTTGATGATGCGTCTCCTTGCGAGGCTCTTTCTGAGTACTCGATGCGTTGTGACACGAAGCGGCAGTAAGTCACCAGCGATACCAGTCCCCAGAAGCTGCTCAAGAGCCCCTTGGTTTCGCTGATCCAGGCTACCGACTCCACCTGCAACGGATGAACCGCGAACACCGCCGCCCCGAAAAGTGCTGCGAACTCGTTCGGTATGAGTTGCCTCAACAACGCAAAGGCCAGCATCACGCAAGCCATGTGCAAGGCGAGACTGCCGATGCGAAAGGCGTGCGGATCGAACAGTTCAGATTCCCCGGACAGCAGCGAACCGAGTTTCGCTTCGACCGCGAAGAATGAGAGGGTGAGAGGGATATAGACCCGTTCGTACGCTTCGGTCCACATTCGTCCCCACTGCGGGCCATCCGCGGGGTCTACCAACGGATTCTTGTAGACAAGCACATCATCGTCATAGGTCAAGAATCCGTACGAGACGATCGGCCCGAAGGTGATGGTAACCAACATGATCAACAGCAGACCGCACACCAGCCACGCTGGACACCAACGGGGCAGCCAGGACGATGGGCCGTTCGTTTCGTCCTGCGCAGAAGTTGCCATGGTGAGTGTGATGCCCTGCGGTTCAGCAGTGATGGTCTCTTGGGAAGACATTCATTCTGAAGGCCAGAATAAGATACAATCTGACCGTGCAGAATAGTACCATGAGGTTCCAGAGTTCCCGCCTTCAACGTTCGTGTTTTGTGGAGGAAACAATGTTCAGAGCAATCGCTATGCTACCCGCGATCACTATCACGATTGCCGCAACGACATTTCTTTTCGCCGCTCCCTGTGCGGAAGTCCAAAAACCGAAGGTAGAAGTGACATTCGACAAATTCCTTGATCACTTGATTGCCGGTCGAGGTAAACAAGCACTTGATCTCATGAATCATCTCAACCAACGGCAAGGTGAACGGATAATTGCAGAGGTTCAACAGGTCACAAACCTCAAAGACATCCGTGTCATAGCCATCTACGCGAGCAAGAAAAGGGCTATTGGTATCTCCTCGTTAACGCTCATCAAAGGCCAGCAAGGGAATCTGGTTTTACAGGCTAGTTTAGACGCCGGGAACTGGCGAATCACTGACATAGACTTTCGAAAGGCGGACCAATCAAACGACAAACTCTTTGCTGACCTGGGTCAGTTCTGGTATCGCAATTCAGATGCCCGACCTCTTCGACTCGCCGACGGTCAAGCTATCGAAGCCAAATAATGTCCGCTGTGCGGAACAATGGCTCTGCCCGATCGACTGACCGTATTCCTCATTGTATCGCCCTGGTTCGGACAGGCGTTTATCCGCAGAACTGGCGATGCGTAGATTGCGAACCAACATCAGCCGTGCGGGTACAGGAAGCTGTGGAATAAGTTGGTTGGTTCATGTTCGGTCCGCACAGCGGACCCTTCTCGGCTGCGAACGTCTGGCCGCGTCTGCTTCGGTGTACATATCGAATGAACATCGCCACTCGGCGTTTCCTACGTCGGCCGATGAAGCCGATGTGTTGAAGCAATGTGCCGAGGTCGCAGAGGAGTTCGGACCGCCGCAGCTCCCGAACGCTTCAGCGTGCTGTCAACAGCGACATTTGCCCGCGATCTTTGGCAGCTACTCCTGCAATATCGTGAATCACGAGCCGAGTTGGCTGTCGCCTCGGCGACCTATGTTTCTATCCTCGTACGTAAAACTCTCATCCATATCAACCAATGACCTCCACCAGGCCTCGGTGGTGGCGGCGTCTGCGGAAGCAAAATCTAGCGAGTTCCATATGAACGCTTGCTCCATTTGCTCGCCCAAAGTGAGTATTCGTTTGCTGCGTTGCCATTGTGCTTCACTCCATTGCGCTACGGCGTCGTCGACGCTCACTTGAGCACTTAATGCGACAGCCAGATCCCTGGCATTATTGAAACCTTTGAAGACGCCAGAAGTTGTGAAAGGCTGGACTACATCGCCTGCATCCCCAAGAAGGCCGATGCGACCTCGAGCGTATGCCTTTAAGTCTGCCGTATAGATCAACTGGACGTAGGTATTCTCTGTTTTTGCGGTGATCTCGGCAAAGTACCTCGGTAGATTTGCCGCCATCAGGTCCTGGAGACGCTTTTCGTTTTCAATGCGCATTGAACCCGGCGGCAAGGACCCGATATGGGATGAACCGTGGCGATCGATCATGAACTCGGGCAGCTCGTCATCACCAACAGGGATGTACGCGCCCCAATTATACAGTCGCTCTCCTTCCGTCGTAGATCCATGCAGTCCGGGAACTATATAGATGACCAAATGCCCATCCAGGTGGGCATAGGAAAGACGAGGCATCTTCCCGGCAATTGGGCGGTTGTCTCGCATGCTCCCCTCAGGAAGTAAACCTCGCCACAATATGTAACCCCGATAACATAACTTCGAGTCCGGCTCCTGAAGACGCCGCCCAAGAGAGCGATAGCCGTCGGCGAAGAGTACTAGATCAAATTCTTGTGTCGATCCGTCTTCTAGTTCTAGGATAACGGTGTCCGTGCCATGCATGGTAGCGTCACTGACACATCGTCCGTTCATATATGCATCGTCAGCAACTCGTTTTCTTAGGTTCTCCCAAAGGGTTCCCCAGTGAAAGCAAGCTAGGTCAACGGGCAATGTCCAGGCAGTGCGTCCCAAGCGGTCATCGATCGACACGCGTCCGATAAATGGCATTTCTCGGACGATAGTATGGGGGAAATCGGCGTCGATGATATCGTCTTCGACAAGAGATCTGAAGGTTGACATCGGCGTGGCAATTCCTCCACCCCTACCTTGCAGCTTTCCTGTTGTGCGTTCGAAGATGGATACGTTATGTCCGGCTCGGCTCAGCCAGATAGCGGCCGAACACCCGGCAATGGATCCACCAACGATGCCAACATTCAACGACTTGGCCATTAGTGCTCCTGACACGAAATACGTTTCACACGGAGTCAATCTCGCTGATTAGGCCGATGTATCTTCGTCGTGGCAAGACCGCACAGTGAGCGCCGAAACACGGCGTATTTTCGGCCTCATCGGAGTTCTTCGACAATTTGCATACCCGCCAGGAACTCCAGAGCTGGGTCCAAGCGAGGGACGAATTGGATCGAATGATTTTACACCCACGGATCGTAAGAACAACGCAGAACGAATAACGGACCTCGTATGTCCTGCCTCAGTCGGAACTGGAATTTCTCATCGCGGGCGTTAGCATACGTCGAATCGAAGGAGGATTCCATGAAGGGTTCAAGCAACAGTTCCGCCAGACGTGAACGGCGGCATTTTTCGGGCGAGCAGAAGGTTTTGATCGTCAAGCAGCACTTGGTCGATGGCATTGCCGTTTCCGATCTGTGCGACAAGCATCAGATTCTGCCGACGCAGTTCTATCAATGGCAGAAACAGTTGTTTGAAGGAGGTGCCGTCGCGTTTGAGCGGAAGGCGAGCGGCAAGTCGACTGCGGAGCGTCGCATCGAGCAACTCCAGGCCAAGCTCTCGACCAAGAATGAAGTGATCGCCGAGTTGATGGAGGAGAACGTCAAAGCAAAAAAAGAGTGTGGGGAACTCTGAATGGACGGTGGGTTTCTCACGACACGCGCGACGAAGTCGTCGATTACGTCCGCCAGTGGAGCGGGCGGACCGAACTGCCCGTCGGGAAACTTCTGCGGTGGGCTGGCATCGGTTGCAGCAAGTTCTACGACTGGAAGCGAAGGTACGGCAAGGTGAACGAACACAACGCGTTGGTGCTGCGGGATCATTGGCTCGAGCAGTGGGAAAAACAGGCGATTATCGCCTTCCATGCGGAACATTCCGACGAAGGCTATCGCCGGCTGGCGTACATGATGATGGACGCGGATGTCGTCGCGGTCAGCCCCGCAACGGTCTATCGCGTGCTCAAGCAGTCGGGCTGTTTCGAGCGATGGAACCGCACCGAAAGCGGCAAAGGCCAGGGTTTTCAGCAACCGCTTGTGCCGCACGAGCATTGGCATGTCGATATTTCATATGTCAACGTGTGTGGCACTTTTTACTATCTCATCAGCGTGCTGGATGGTTGCAGTCGCTATCTGGTGCACTGGGAACTGCGGGAGAGCATGACTGAACGCGATGTCGAGATCGTGCTGGAGCGTTCCCGCGAACGCTTTCCCGGCGTCTTGCCTCGTATCATCACCGACAATGGCCCGCAGTTCATCGCCAAGGATTTCAAGGAGTTCGTCCGCATGGCTGGCATGACGCACGTCCGCACCAGCCCGTACTATCCGCAGAGCAACGGGAAGATCGAACGTTGGCACGGTTCGCTGAAGAGCGAGTGTATTCGCCCCAACGTACCCCTGTCACTGGAAGATGCCAGAGGGCTCGTCGAGCGATTCGTGGACGACTACAACCATCGAAGGTTGCACAGCGCGATCGGCTACGTCACGCCCGCGAACCGCCTGGCCGGTCGCCAACAGGCGACCTTCGACGAACGCGAGCGAAAACTAGCAGCGGCCAGAACACGACGTGCTCAACGACGCCAAGCCGAACGAGATAACGCAACCGCCGCCTAACAAGAATAGGAGGAGAGGCTAGCCAGGAGTCCAGGGGGCGGCAATGAGCACCCCTGGTCTGCGTGTACGCAATATCAACCCCGCGGCAACAGCCGCTCAACTAGTTAACGCCAGTAAGGTAAAATTCCATTTCACGCTGAACCAGGACACGTAGCCAATTGGTCGCCGCAGAAAACCGCAAAAGCAGACCAGCGCCACCGCGGTGAGCAGGATGCAAGTATGTCACATCGGCCACACCTTCTGATACTCGAACAGCGACGCAACTTCATATTGCGATGACAATCGATCGCAAGAGTTCCCGGTTACGCAGGATCTCGACCTCCTGAACCTGCGATTGTCCTGCTCGATGCCGAATTTGGACCACCCGACCACAAGATGCCCAGTCGCTAACCTGCACATGCGCAAGAGACCGACTCTGTTTCGGACATTAGCTTCTTGCGTTCGGCGTGAAACAATGGCGCTAGCAGAAACTGATTCGAACGATGAATTCGAAGCAGCTTAAGGCCTCGTAGAGACAAAGCCCGATTCAGAGCGAGGTAGCGGGCTCTGACGTTAGGAAGGTTCGAAATAGTTGGGAGATTTCGGGTGTTCGAATCGCTCTCCGTCTCCGAGAGCATCTTCTATATCCTGCGGCACCATTTCCCGCATACGGTTGTAAAGAGACTCGCACAGCACATCTATCGCATCCCCTGAGTTACGGCTTCCAAGAAATTTCTGGACCGACCTCAAGTCGGGATAGTGCATCGGTTGATGGAAGAACCGAACGAATTCCGCCAGCGTTTGGTGTACGTACATCAAATCGCGAAGCGATACGACAACGCTTCGGTCTTTAGGAATGGTACTTAGTCCGTACTCAACTCGCTCCTTGGCTGTGCTGTGTTCAGACATCTTAAGATTCTACTCCAGAGGGAATTACCGCCATTTCTTACATTGATGCTATGCGAAATTGTAGCCTACATATCACCGATTTTATCGCCAACTGCAGTTCGCCGAACGAGAACAAGTGTGAAACTTCGAAGGCAGTTCGACCATTGCTGGATCTGCATCGGTCATTCGCATCTATGCATTCGGATCGACAAGAAGTGATCGAAGCCGAAACCGATTTTGAGACGGGCGCTAATCATCGTCCGCGCGGAGGACGGAGACGAAGGCCTTTTGTGGGATATTCACGTTGCCGAATTGTTTCATCTTGGCTTTCCCCTTCTTCTGCTTCTCGAGCAGCTTCTTCTTACGCGTCACATCGCCGCCGTAGAGCTTCTCGGTGACGTCCTTTCGATAGGGAGCGACCGTGGTTCGCGCGATAATCTCGCCACCGATCGCGCCCTGAATCGGGATCTTGAATTGATGTCGCGGAATCTCTTTGGCTAACTGTTCGCAGTAGTGCAATGCCCTTGTGCGTGCTTTGTCGCGGTGGACCAGGTAGGAAAGCGTATCGACCGGCTCTTTGTTGACCAGAATGTCGACTTTGACGACGTCGGTTTTGCGGTACTCGATCGGCTCGTAGTCGAACGATCCGTATCCTCGGGTCAGCATTTTCAACTTGCCGTAGAAGTCGAACAGCACTTCCCCAAGCGGCATGATGCTGGTCACTTCCAGCCGTTTGGCCGACAAGTAGTCCATCGTCTGACTCTCGGAGCGATGCTCGCGGCACAGCTCCATGACCCCGCCGACATACTCTTCGGGAGTGATAATCGTTGCCTTGATATACGGCTCACTGGCCGCCTCGATGGACATCGGATCGGGCCAGTAGCTGGGGTTATCCACCTCGATCTCCGAACCATCTCTCAATGCCAGTTTGTACTTCACCGACGGTGCGGAGATCACCAGGCCGATATCGAACTCTCGCTTCAGGCGTTCTTGAATGACATCCAGGTGCAACAGGCCAAGAAACCCACAACGGAAGCCGAACCCCAGCGCCGCCGAATTGTCTTTCTCGAATGTCAGCGCTGCGTCGTTGATCGCGAGTTTTTCCAGAGCCTTTGTCAGTTCCTGATACTCGCCGGTATCCATGGGATAGATGGAAGAGAAGACCACCTGCCGGGCTTCCTGGTAGCCGGGGACCGGTTCGTCTGCCGGTCGATCGAGGAGCGTGATCGTATCGCCGACTTCGATATCCTGCACACTCTTGACCCCGGCAACGATGTAGCCGACTTCGCCCGCGCTGAGTTGCTTGCGGGGATTGAGTTGAAACTGGTTGTAGCCAACTTCCTCCACCTTGAAGTCGCGATTCGCGTGCATGAAGTGAATCGTATCGCGCGGCTTGAGTGTTCCCTCCATCACACGGCATTGCAGGATCACGCCACGAAACTTGTCGAAATGGGCATCAAACACCAGGGCTTTCAGCGGAGCGGCGGGATCACCATTGGGAGGTGGCAACTTCTCGACGATGCCCACCAATACCTCCTCGATGTTGATGCCGTTCTTCGCGGAAATCGCGATCGCTTCGAACGGATCGAGTCCCAACTCGGCATCGATCGCTTCTTGAGCTCGCTCGATATCCGCCGAGGGCAAATCGATCTTATTGATGATCGGCAGCAGTTCTAGATTGTGTTCCAATGCCATGTACAGATTGGCCACCGTCTGCGCCTCGACCCCCTGCGAGGCATCGACAATGATCAACGCACCTTCGCACGCCATCAGCGAGCGTCGGACTTCATGCGAAAAGTCGACATGGCCAGGCGTGTCGATCAGGTTCAGCAGATAGTCTTTCCCGTCGGGGGCACGATAGTCGAGCGTGATCGTGTTGCTCTTGATGGTGATCCCGCGTTCGCGTTCGATGTCCATCGAATCCAACATCTGCTCATGCAGATCGCGTTGCGCGATTCCATCGCACGTTTGGATCAGCCGGTCGGCCAGCGTCGACTTCCCGTGGTCGATATGGGCAATAATGCAGAAATTCCGAATGTGTTCCATGGCATAGTTTTAACAGGAAACCGCCCACAGCAGCAGGAGGGGTCACTGTATGTCTCGCTGCTTGTAGACAACCTTGGCTGCGCCGACCGCTATACTTCTTTCCGAGCCAAGCCAGTAGCGGACCCTACTGGGCTGAATGAACATTGGCGAACCGCGTTCGATGTGAAACAACTACGCTAGCTGGAAGCTGCGTAGATCGATGAAGCCGAGGCTGCTAACTTTTAGTGTATCCGACAGTGGAGGCTATACTCAGTGCACCCCACCGCTCAACCTATGAGCAAATGAAAGTAGTTGATGGTCCACCATGAACGACACCCCGGAAGAGTATGACCGAGCCAAGTAGGGTCCGCTGTGCGGACCAATGGCACTGCTCGGTCCAATGGCCGCAGTTCTCAGTTCATCGCCCAAGTTCGGGCATGCGCCTATCCGTAGAACTGAGGATGCGTTGGTCGCGAACGAACATCGGCAGTGCGGGTGAAGTCGGGGAAGAGGTGTGTGCGTTCATCGTCGGTCCGCACAGCGGACCCTACTGTGCTCAACCGCGGTGGTCGCGGAGTTCGCAGCCCAGCCGATGGACTGACCTGTAAACACGACGAGTGTTGGGCGCAAACAGCCTCTCACTCGGCTTCAAACATGACAGAGAAGTAACCAGCGACTATCATGCGCCTTACGACGACAAGCAGCCTACAAGTAATGCGCTGACCATCCTGAATCCAAGTTCGCCAACTGAAGGACTACGCTGAACGAACCCTCTGTCCAACCGACTCAATTTCGTATTAGTCATCTGTTTGCTGCAACGACAGTTCTTGCAACCGTGTTCGCGTTTGCCCGAATACTCGGTCTACCAGGGATTTTAGTCACTCTTGCAACCACCTATTTCTTCGGACCTGTGATTGCCTTCGGACTTTCCCGTTACGGCAAGAAGCACAAAATTCGGTACCGCATTGCTGCTGTTGTCTTGATCGGCATGATTTGCGTTGAGTTTTCCGTTGCTGCTATTCTGTGGTCTCCGGGGTTAGCGATCAGAGTTATACCTGGGACCGCCTGTTCTTGGACGCCCCAAATCGCAATGCTTTACCTGATACATGCTGCGTGGAAGTCCGGGCTTCGGTCAGCGGGTGTTGAACCCGATGCAACCCGGAACCCGAAAGCCAAGTAGGGTCCGCTGTGCGGACCAATGGCACTGCTCGGTCCAATGGCCGCAGTTCTCAGTTCATCGCCCAAGTTCGGGCATGCGCCTATCCGTAGAACTGAGGATGCGTTGGTCGCGAACGAACATCGGCAGTGCGGGTGAAGCCGGGGAAGAGGTGTGTGCGTTCATCGTCGGTCCGCACAGCGGACCCTACTGGACTCAACAGCGGTGGCCGCGGAGTTCGCAGCCCGGCCGATGGACTGACCTGTAAACACGACGAGTGTTGGGCGCAAACAGCCTCTCACTCGGCTTCAAACATGACAGAGAAGTAACCAGCGACTATCATGCGCCTTACGACGATAAGCAGCCTACAAGTAATGCACTGACCATCCTAGAACCAAGTTATGCGGCATACGAGCCAGCTATGGAGTCGCCCAAATCAGACGAAGTAGTGATCGCTCTCAGCAAGACCAAGATCACTCTGTTGTGTCTTTGCTCCTTTGCATTTGTAGCGGGAAGCTACTGGATTTGGTCGATCGCGGATGCGCAGCCGCGTTTTAACCCCCTTTTCTGCAAGGCCATTGCCGTCGCTGGAGCAATCTTTTTCGGACTGTGTGGGTTTTACTCGTGCATGAAGATATTTGACGGCAAGCCTGGATTAATCATTGACAAAGAAGGAATTGTTGACAACTCAAGCGGCGTCGCCGCCGGTCGGATTCCTTGGGATGAGATCAATGGTTTTGCGGTTGGCGGGAATGGCAGGCAACGTTTTGTGGTCATCTATGTCATTGACCCGCAGAGGTATGTTGACCGGGGAGGGTCGCTCAAGCGGATGCTGAATGCTGCGAATCTTAGATTCATGGGGAGTCCAATCAACATTTCCTCGAACACGCTGAACGTTAGCTTTGACGAGTTGCTACAGCTACTGACCACGGCGATTGAGATATACAAGACGGAGCACCATGCATGGCAATGAACAACCCGGCGGGGAACCATCGGCTGCTCCACATCATGGGTGCTGCGAGAATCAGCCATCACAACGTCGTTGGCCCGTGCGAGGTGAAGCTTTACACTATGCCTGATGGCCAATACTGCACGATCGAGTGGTAGCGTCTCCTGTCCGGTACGCCCTCGCTGTTCACTCCGTTGCGGCACAGCAAACGAATTGTCTCACGGCGGCTTACATGAATAAGATCGCCCCGCCAACTCTTTCACCCGCTTCAACTGGCCTTAAGGCGCATTGGCTGTTGGCCATCGCGTTACTCATTGTGGCATTCGGCTCGTCCGGACCACTGATTTTCATATCCGATTTGCGTAGCGTCCCCAATGGTACAGGCATTCGCCCGATGGGCTTGCCGCTCATGATCCTGTTTTGTGGTCTCGGGACACCGCTACTGACCGCAGCAGTTCTGCGCGCGGCAATCAACAAGTTACGCCTCAGCAATGCCGGCACCCTCTATAAGTCAGTGATCAAGGTCACGGCGTTCGTGATCGGCATCGCCGCGTTCGTTCCGCTTGCTCTGTCCACCGTTGTCCCCCACAGTATCATCAAGTCGCAAGGACTATGGCTGAAACCGTAGCCAAGTTGCAAACGAATGACGCTGTCCGGTTGACTGTCCACACTTCCCATTCCATCGCCCGGGTTCGGGCAGGTGTTTATCCGAAAAAGCGGGGATTTGGTGATCGCGAACTTAGTTCAGCCGTGCGGGTGGAAGTCGACGGAGCATAGGTTTGGCGTTCATCGTCGGTCCGCACAGCAGACTTGACTGAGCTCATGAACGGCAGACATGGGCGTATGTCTCTCGAGTCGTATCAGAAGAGCTCACAATCGTTGTTGGTTACGGTGAACTTCTTCTCACGGTTCTCCGAATGGTACAGGCGGCACCCAGAAGAATTGCGATCGCTGAGAGCGTCATCGTTGAAGGCTCTGGAACAACCGCGATCCATCCCACGCGATCTCCGTCCGGATCGTAGCCCCACCCGGTAATGATGCGGCCATCAGGGGAGATCTCTGTTGCTCTCGTCAACCTCCAACCAGCCAGATCGATACCTAAGTCATTGCTCAAATAGTCCTCAAGGTTACGCATGCCGTGCACTTCGTCCCATATGAAGGCACCACTTGTGTCAGAACCACCACCGACGATCACTGAACCATTGCCCGAAACGGCATAAGCTTCGCTATAGTGCTGGTTAGGGGCGAATCCTAGCCCGACCATTCCCGTTTCCTCGGTCCAACGGAAGGCTTGAATTCCTGGGATCTCGACCGAACCTTGAACCCACCCCACGATGACATTTCCGTCAGCCGAGACGGCATTCGCACTGCTGCCAACATTCGTGCCACCAAGATTGCCCAACCCCACCATTCCGTCTTCGGCGGTCCAGCGAAATGCTTCACCTTCTTTGTCGGAAGTAGAGTTATCGCTAATGCCCACTACCACCGAGCCATCTGCGGATACATCCTGCGCTCTGCTATAGGAGTCATCGAAAGGAAGGATTCCAAGAGAAACCATTCCTTCGGCGGCAGTCCATCGGAAGGCGGTTGAACTGGGTTCGTAGCCTGATTCTGCGGCTGATCCGACGACGACTGTACCATCAGCAGACACGGCAGTGGAAACGCTGAATTCTCTTCCATCATCGTAGAAGCCCAATCCAATCATTCCATCAGCCTCTGTCCACATGAAGGCCTGATTTCCCCCAGCAGACTTACCTACACCGACGATCACCGACCCGTCGGCGGAAACCTCACTCACGGTACTATTGAAATCTCCCCCCGGTAGATCCCCCAGTCCGACGGTTCCACCTTGACGACTCCACCGGACCCCCTCGCGACCCCCGATCGTGTTGCGAGTTGCCACGAGCACGGAAGCATCAGACGACATCCCCGAACTGAACACGAAAGAACTGTCACCCGTCCACTCACTTATGCTTGAAAAGCTGGGGCCCGCCTGCACGGGCATACATGAAAAAGCTAAAACGATTCCGATGCACGTGATTGTCTTGAGATTCATCACTAGCATTGTTCTCCTACCCCTTGACTAGAACCTGCCCAATTGAGTCTTCATACCGGTGCCGAACGACACAAGCTACCATTTTTGCTGATTTAAGAGTCAATCGCAAACCATTCATGCACAGTTCACGGAAAAGACGAACATTGGTTTTCCGGGGAAACTGCGAACGTGATCTGCCAACATAACGCAGTAGTAGTGGGGATTAGGGCCTATGGGTCTAGCTATGACTAGAATGCATTGTTTGTAGCTAGCTTGACCGCTGAATGTCGCAGATTTAACTTGGGGTTATGGTGAACTTCTCGATGCGTGTTCCTCTTGACTGATCGCTGAGCCAGGCAACCGACGCCATGTGGAACCGCTTCAATCAGTTGATGTCGCGCTCGGTCAGCGGTGCCTCGCTGGGCTTCTTTCGCATGGCGTTTGGCGCCGTCATGTTCTACGAGGGGTTGTATTACCTGGGGCTCACCTGGAATAACCCCACGACGACGAATTACCTCGACGCCTTCTACACAGGGAAACACATCGTCTGGAATGTGTACTACCCGGGCTTTTCCTGGGTGAAGCCGTTGCCGGAACCCCTGATGACGGCTGCCTGTGTGGCTTTTACGATCGCCGCGCTGTTGGTGACGATCGGCGTGTTCTACCGGTTTGCCATCATTGCCGTGTTTTTGGGGTTCTCGTATCTCAACCTGATAGATGTCTGGACCTATCTGAACCATCACTATCTGGCTTGCATCGTGGCTTTGCTGTTGGCTTTCATGCCGGCCGATCGTCGCTTTACGCTGTGGCGCATCCTGGCCCGAGCCTCGGGCGTTGCCGGAAAAGGCGAAGTCCCGTTTTGGACCATCTTTTTGCTTCGAGCACAGATGTTCATCGTCTACTTCTATGCGGGCGTGGCCAAGATCAATATGGATTGGCTAGCCGGGGAGCCCATTCGCATGTGGTTACAGCAACCACGTACGCTTGTGAAACTCGAACCCTGGCTTCCAATGTCGATCCTCCAACCGCTCCGCACGTTGCTGGCGCAAGAGGCCAGTGCTTGGATTGTGGCTTACGGAGGGATGATCTTCGATCTTGGGATTGGTTTTCTGCTGGTGTTTCGGCGTACCCGACTGCTGGGTTTCTTGCTCATGCTGGGATTCCACACATTCAATAACTTCCAGTTCAAGATCGGGGTGTTCCCGATCATGGCGGTCTGCCTGACCACGATCTTTTTCGAGCCCGATTGGCCCGATCGACTCTGGAACTGGATCAGTCTTCCGAAATTCAGCAAGCCAGACTGGAAATGGCTAATCGGCGGGGCATTGGTCGTACCCGTGGTTGGTGCCGCGTTAGGCTGGAAAACCAAGCCAACGCCGTCGACCGAATACCGCAGACAACGAATTGCCCCCTGGACCACGGCGCTCATCGCTTGTTGGCTCGTTGTGCAGTGTGCCGCTCCGCTGCGGCACTTCTTCATCGAAGGATATTCCAACTGGACCGAAGAAGGCACGATGTTCAGTTGGCACATGATGCTCCGCACCAAGCAGCTTGGTCTTTGCCAGATTGAAATCGATGATCCAGAATTGCCTGTGGTGCAGAGCGACGCCGGCCCCATCACCGATTGGCGGCTGCCTGCGGATGACGTGCCGTTGGTTCCATATCGACAAGTCGCCACCGGCAAGGTGCCCTGGGAAACGCTGCCGCAGTTTGTGATTGTGGAAGAGCCGCTGCTCGGCGAACGTGTGATTTACAACCCTCTGTCACCAGAGGCGCTGCGGGGCGACCCCGAAGGCCTTGTTCGACAGCATTGGAGACGGATCTATGGTCGCGAGCCTGCGCTGGTGCATCAAACCCACTCGGTCGCAAAATTGCTCGATGTCCATGAAGACTACGTGAATCAGGCAAAATCAAAGGTCACACCATTGGTGGTAAAGGCCCAGCTTGAAGCCATCGCGTATGCACGACTCATCGACAATCACCGTCGCAACTCGAGTTATACGGAGCTTCAAAAGCGTTCGTTCAACATGAAGCTTCAGGAAGCGTTTCAGACGTTGCGCAAGAATCCGGCTTTCGGGCCGCACTTCAGCAAGTTGTTTTACTACAAGTCGGCCCCGTTGGATGGCCTTGGTGAGGGCTCGCGCGACGAACAATTCTATGTGGTCATCGATCAACCGTTGATGAGCAGCGGCAAGGGGACACTCCCGTTGGTGAATCGCGATGAATGGAAAGGCCCCCATTCGACACTGATCGACTTGTGGACCTACACCTTCGACGAGCTTTCCAATCTGCCTCGTTGCCTTGCCTTTCACGATTTGGATGGTCGCCCGGTGTTGGTTTGGAACTACACGCACGACCTGCATTTTTACCAATCGACCTTCGTGACCATGATGCCGACTATTCTGCACCGTTACGTGCATCATGTGGCCGACGATTGGCAGGAGAGCTATGGTCGCCGACCTCAGATCTTCGTGAACAACTATGTGAAACTGAATCACCATCCGATGCAGTTGATCATCGATCCCGAAGTCGACCTGGCTAGCGCACCGTTGACTATCTATCGTCACAACCCGTGGATTCTGAAAATGCAGACCGCGGAGAGTTCCCAGCAAGAGGGTCTTTCTAGTGTGACTTCCCACGATGGCACCGGGGGGCGAGACCAAAACGGTCTGTGAACCCCCTGATTCATGGTATTCCGGCCACGACACAGATACCGGTGACGGAAGTGGGGCGTCCCCCGTTCACATCTTCGTGTGTGTTACGATCGAATAGAAGTCGGCAATCCGTTTCTCGTCACCAGAATTCTCACTCATCCTCGCGGGTGCCCGTCGCATGCTGCCACGGTTTCGATATCTTCTTGGCCATCGCGTTTCCGGTCTGTCGTTGGCCGTGTTTCGCATCAGTCTGGGATTGGTGTTGGCCTACGACGCCATCGACTTTTTGTGGCCTCGTGAGGGTATCGGGAACTACCTCACCTATCAGTTCTCCCCGGAGTCGAACGCCTGGCTGTTTCCCTATGCCGGCTTCGAGTGGGTGCAACCGCTGCCGGAACCGTGGTTCACCGGGGTGTTTGTCGTATACGGAATCGCGGCCCTGGCGATGGCGATCGGCCTGTTTACTCGCGGGGCTTCGACGATTGTCTTCCTGGCGTACACGTATATCTTCTTGTTGGAAGCCAGTCGCTACAACAATCACTTCTATCTCGCGGTGCTCATCACCGGGATGATGGTCCTTGCACCTTCCGCCCGGTGCTTGAGTGTCGACCGCTTGCTGCAGCGCCGATCAAGGGCAGCGGCAGGTGAAGGCACCATACCCTTTTGGCCCCTCTTCCTGCTCCGCTTTCAATGGCTCATGGTCTATGGCTACGGAGCCGTGACCAAGATGTCCATTCCATGGATGGTTCATGCCCAGCCGATCCGCGCTTGGCTTCACGAGCCGCGTATTGAAACGGTCGTGCGGCACTATTCACCGACGAGCCTGTATCCTGAAGTTTTAGCCATTGTCCGCTCGACCGAGATGGCGTATTTCCTTTCCTGGAGCGGCATGCTGTTCGATCTGTTGATTGTCCCGTTGTTGCTCATTCGGCGGACACGACTAATGGCGATGGTACTGTGCCTGGGGTTTCACGCCACGAATCACTGGCTGCTGTTCGACAACATTGGGTGGTTTCCCGTGATGGCCATGGCCGGAATCACGATCTTCCTCGAACCCGACTGGCCGCGACGTCTGCTGGCGTGGCTCAAACGACCCACGGTCAATCGACCCGACTGGGGTTGGTTCACTGCCGGGTTGATCTGTCTCCCACCCGTGGGCGCATTGCTGGGATGGAAGTTCGCCCCGTCGCGCCAGCCCGAGGAAACACCATCCCGCCCACTCCCATGGCTTCCGTTCACGTTGGTTTGTGCCTACGCCCTCATGCAGCTTGTGCTGCCATTGCGACACTTCTTCATTCCAGGCAATGTCGATTGGACGGCCGAAGGGGCGCGCTTCAGTTGGCGGATGAAGGCGGGACTGAAACAAGCCAAGCGGATGGAGATTGTCATCGAACCACCGCTGAACTCGGATGGATCGCCCGGGCAGTTTGACTGGAATTCGCTCGGGCAAGCACCAAAGGTCTATCGCCATGTGCCGGCCGACCAGATTGATTATCAGGCTTTGCCGGAACTGTTCATTCAGTTTCAGCCGTTTTATGGCGAACGTGTGATTTACAACCCGTTCCAAACATCCGATGGCTTGCCAAGGTCTTTGGACGAGGCAGTCAACCGAGTGAATCGCTACTGGCGGGCCACCTACGGACGACTGCCGAAAGTGCACAAGACGTTTCCGCTGACCGATGTGCTACAAGCCGTCGAATCTCGAATCCCTTCCGCTGAGCTTTCCGACGAACAACGACGAGCATTGCTTGCCGCCAAGCAGTTGGCCGCCAGTCTGGCCTCGGAAACCACGGACTCTGATGCACGGCAGACGCTAGTCGCCGCGTTGCGAGAGCGACTGTTCGAGCTGGTTTCTTCCGATAACCAGGCGTTGGGCAACCTGATTCAAAAGGCCGTGGCACAATCGCACCCCTTCGCCACCGAAGGAGCAGGGTTACCCGCTGGCCCACTGTTGGTGGTCGACGATCCGGAGTTGTTTCTACCCGAGGCTCAAAGGGGCTACACCGTGATCGACCGATCGAAATGGAAGCCGGCCACGGAAGCAAACGACTCGGTCTATGCAAACATGCTTTGGATGACCCAACGGGAGTGGCCCGCATTTCCCTTGCTGGTACTTCGCGTCGACCCCGACGGTTCGGAACGATTGATCTGGAATCAATACTTCGAACTGCGACCGCACCAAAGAATGACCATGACGGCGCGGCCCTTCATGTGTCACCAGTATGCACAGCATATTGCCGATTGGTGGGAAGAAAGAACCGGCCAGCGGCCCAGGGTGTACACGCACTTGGACGCAGCACTTTCGCCCTACAAAATGCAGCCTGCTTTTGATTCTCGCGTAGACATGGCGGCCGTCCCGTTGCGAGCGCTATCGCACAACGAATGGATCTTGCCCCTGCGGCGTGAGATCGATTCGGCAAACGGGGCCACCTCATCCGAGTGAAACGCGACGCGCAGGAACTTTCGCTTCGATAAGCGGAATAATCGCTACTGCTGGTAGAAGACCTGCTCGGTATTGTCGCGAAGAATTTGGGTGCCCAGCGCAATCGCGCGTTCCTCGCTCCAACTGCGGTCGATCACGAACCGTTCGGCCAGCACTTTGGCCAAAATGCGTTTGTACATCGCAAACTTGGGCAGCGCGAACTCCAGCTTGTACATGTCGCTGTAGTAGCCAATTTGCTTCGTGCGGGGCACCGCTTCGAGTCGGGCGGAGAGATCGTGTTCGATGAAGGTCGGGGTGTTGGAATACCACCAGTGCCCACTGGTCAGCACGTTGGGAAAGATCCAACTGTAGCTGGTCAATTCCTGGTTGGTGACACTAGCCAACACCGAGACAGGGAACGTGACTTGCGGAAACGCATTAAACAGGGGTTGGTACTGAATGAGTGAGACCCGGCTGTCGTAGAGATCTTGCCCTTGGAACACTCCTTCTGGATAGACGGCCCGATTCACCCCGATCATCAGGTCGAATGGCAACCGGTACTCGGCACACAATTCGGCCAGCATCCAGAACACCGTCTGACTGCAAACACGTTTTCTTGGCAGGTCGGCTTTCTCTCCGGCAGCCAGCACACCCTGCAATGCCGTTTCGGCGGCGCCTGCTTCCACGCGATCCGGCTCGAAATCGGGCGGTAGCGAGATCGCGCACGCACGCGCTCCCCGCGAAACGAAATGTTCGAATCGTGCGGCGATCGCCAATCGCAGAGTCGTCACATCGTTGACCGAGACCCCGGAGGATGCCTCGAGTCGCTGTCGTACCTGGTCGCGCCCCAGGTGGAATACCAACTCGTCGGTACGCAGGCAGGGTACGTACACATTGGTATCGAAACCTTTTAGGTCGTCGTCAAAGTCGTTCGTAAGGAAGACGGCTTTTAGTCGGCTTTTACGAAGTACCTCCTGCGACCAATCCGGACGAGCCATGTTCTGCTCGCAGCGGTAGTAAATGGCTTCCCAATTGTCCGTGGTGAGGGTTTCGGAATCGAAATCGAAGAGCCGCCCGAGCATTTCGATCAGCCAGCTATATTGAATCGTGTTTTCCAGGGGCCCCAAGCCGGCGACAATGCGGGCCACCTTCTCTTTTGGTTCGAGACCTGGTTCCTCGATCTGCATTCGCGGAACCCCTGCCGAGTGGGCCAGCTCGGTGTAGTAGTGATAGCCGAGGATGTCGGCCAACGTGGCGGCCGCCGGTCGCAGCGGGTTGATATGCGTGTGGGGGTCGACAATTTCCAGTTCATCCAATGCCTGGAACAGCCGCTGGCGAAGCTCGTGCGACACGAAGAGATTCCTTGGGTTTGAATTCGATGAGAGCCTGTGATTCTAAGGGGAGGCGAGCAAGAAACGGCAAACTTGAGGATTCGCGCTCGCGATGAAGATGGCCGGGAATTGCCGCCACTCCTGCCATTTGGAGCAAACACCGTGTCCAATTGCCCTGTATATCAAAAATACATTTCGTTGGCAGTAAGCCCCCTCACAAGGGTCCAGGGCAGGGTGCGTGAGTATCCATGGAGTGAGCTTTCAAATGCATCGACCCACAGAAGGATTGTGTGCCTGGGGTGTAGCCTTGATGCTCCAGGGATACTCCGGTGATCTCCGCGAGCCGCGCTGCAGTCACGAATCGCGGCCCTTTTTCAGCACATTCAGGGGGATGGGAGACTGGTCGATAGTGTGAATTTGGCTTCCGGTTTGCTCAGGGACAATTTTCTCGAAAAAACTATTTGCCATTTTTCACCTAGCAATTAGCGAAGCCCGTGAACAAAGGGAAAAAGCGGGTTTTTCGCTATTCCAAGAATTGCAAGGATAATTCCAATAATTTTCTTGACACCACCGTCATTTCTGCGAGACTATGCCAACAAGTAGTCCAGTGCTCTCAGGAAGGGAAGGAGTGTGCATTCTGGCTGCTTGGAAGGATTTTTTAGTCAAGAAACCACTGTAAATACCGGCCATATGGTGCAATCGGGTGCTGTACGCTCGACTGCCAATGGCAAGTCGCGGTAGCAAATGAGGAGCCGCTAATGACGCCACATCGTAGAGTTTTATCTTCCTTTACTGCGCTCGCGTGCGCCGCATTGGTCTTGGTATCCCAAGCAAATGCAGCCACAGTCTCGCGAACGGTCAACTTTGATCCCGGCAGTGCCGGCACGTTTTTCTCGGCCGATCTTTCGGCTACGGGTGCACTGGTTCTGAGTGCCTCGGCAAACATCGACATCGGGTTGGGTACCGTCGTCAATTCTACGGTCAACATCCCGGTGCAGTCGTTCAACATCAATGAAGCCGCTACGGTCAACTCGACCCCCACGGGCAACATGACCTTGGTGCTGCCCGACACCACGGAAACTTTTGGTGGAACGTATCCCAACTTGGCAGGTGCGTTGACCTCGGCCGGCATTCCTCAACTCGACGTGTCACTGGTTGACAACACGGGTTTGAATATTCTGAACGTTAGCGAAACCATCACCGGCTCGGCAACGATCGACATCCTTGGCATTACGGACGTGAACGCTCCGTTGCAAGCCAATCTGGATGTGGAAGGCATTCTGAAGAACGTAATTTACAGCCAAGTTGGTGGAGCTTTGATGGGCCCCGGTACCGTGACCAACCCCAACGGTCCTCCGCCAGGAAGTCCTCCTGGAAGTATCACTACCGCCTATGAAATCCCCGGCCCGCTGACCGGTGGTGTGATCTCCGGCGGTACGGCTTCTCTGGGAGCCGAGGCGAACGTTGCAGGTGATATCAATATTGACCTCGGTTTCCTCGGTAGCTTTGGTGGAAGCCTGCCAACCACGAACGTGGTTGACGACACGGTACCAGTCGACGTATTCGCATTACTTTTCGATATGTTCCTCACCGACCTTGAGCCTACTTTGTTCGGCGCTCCGCGTGATGTGAACGTGGATATCGATGGTAACTTCGACTTGGCTGGCCCGCTTAGCTTCGATTTCGACGATGCAGGCGTCGTTCCGTTGCCGGCAACCTCCTTCGACGTCCCGCTCGATTTTGGGCTCTTTACGCTAGATGTCCCGATCACGATTTCAGGTCAACTGAACTACAACCTGGACACCAGCATCGCCTTGTCCAATCTCCAGTACGGACTGGAAGATGAGGTCGTGGCTGATCTGCTCGTACCAGAGCCGAGCAGCATCATGTTGGTTGTCATGGGCTTGGTTGCCCTGATGCCGATCGTTGCTGTGAAAAAGCGACGCAAGAGCTAAGTAAGGCTCTTTAATAGCAACCGTTACAGTGGTTCCTCTGCGACCAGCTTTCCTTCACCGGAAAGCTGGTCGCTTTTTTTGTGTACAGCTAGCCAATCCGAGATTTTGCCACCGGGCTAAGACCGCTGTGACGAGACTCTTCCCGCCTGGATGTTGGCAGCCAGGTGAAACTCAATTGTCGCTGAGCAACTGCGACAGATACCGCCCGGTGTGGCTCGCACCGCTTGCCGCCACGTCTTCCGGGGTTCCTTCGGCCACGATCTGGCCACCGCCGCTGCCACCTTCGGGCCCGACGTCGATGACCCAGTCGGCCGACTTGATCACATCGAGATGATGCTCAATGACAATCACGGTGTTGCCCATCTCCACGAGCCCCTGCAGGACGTTCAGCAGCCGGCGAACGTCGTCCACGTGCAAACCCGTGGTAGGTTCGTCCAGGATATACAGCGTGGTTCCGGTGCTCACCCTGCCCAACTCAGTGGCCAGCTTGATTCGTTGAGCCTCTCCCCCGGAGAGAGTCGTCGATGCCTGCCCCAGGGCCAGGTAACCCAGGCCAACGTCGTTCAGGCTCTGCAACATTCGGGCGATTACGGGAAAGTTTTCAAAGAACTGCACCGCGGCTTCGATGCACATTTCGAGCACATCGGCGATCGTGTGTCCTCGATAGCGAATCTCGAGCGTCTGGCGTCCGAATCGCGCTCCACCGCATTCAGCACAAGGCACGTGGAGATCGGGTAGGAAGTTCATCTCGATCTTCTGCACACCCTGCCCCTGACACGTTTCGCAGCGCCCGCCCTTCACGTTGAAGCTGAAACGCCCGGACTTGTAGCCACGTAGCTTGGCATCCCGGGTGCCGGCGAACACGGTGCGAATCTCGTCGAAAACCCCCGAGTACGTCGCCGGGTTGCTGCGCGGCGTACGTCCGATCGGCGATTGATCGATCTCGATAAGCTTGTCGAGTTGGCTCAGCCCACGCAGACTGACATGAGGCCCCGGCTTCGGTGCAGCCTGTCCCAGCCGCCGCGCTACCGCACGCGACAGGGTCTCGTTCACCAGAGAACTCTTCCCTGATCCGCTGACACCGGTCACGCAGGCCAACACCCCCAGCGGGAAACTCACGTCGACCTGTTTGAGATTGTTGGTCGTTACGCCTTCCAAGCGGATCGATCGACGCTGGGAAGTACGGCGGCGCTTTTCCGGTACTTCAATCTTCAATTGGGCTGACAAGTATTGTCCCGTCTTCGAGGACGAACAGAGCTTCACCTCATCCGGGGTGCCGGCTGCTACAACCCGTCCGCCATGATGTCCCGCACCGGGGCCTAGATCGATCAGGTGGTCGGCCTGATTCATCATGGCCTCATCGTGTTCGACTACCAGCACCGTATTACCTTGCTGTTGAAGGTCGCGCAGGGCCGCGATCAGTTGGTCGTTGTCTCGCTGATGCAGCCCAATCGAAGGTTCGTCCAGGACATAACACACACCGACCAGTCCGGAACCGATGCTCGCGGCGAGGCGAATTCGCTGCGACTCGCCTCCGCTTAGCGTTGCCGCTCCACGGTCGAGCGTGAGGTAACCCAGCCCGACCTGCTGCATGAAACTCAGCCGACCTCGTATCTCTTCCAGCAAAGGGCCGGCCACGGACTCAAGCCGCTCCGGTACGCTTAAACCTGCGAATACTTCCACGGCATCATCCACCGCCAGGGCGGTCAATTCGTGAATGGCATGTCCATTCAGCCGCACCGCGCGGGCTTCCTCCCGCAGTCGTGCCCCTCCGCAAGCGCTGCAGATGACATCGCCGCGTAGCGCATCGAGTTTCTCTCGCACCGACTCTCGACGAGCCTTTTCGTATTCTTCTTCGAGAATTGCCAGCACGCCGGGAAACCCACGATCGTCACCCTGCAGCAGCTTCTCGAAGTTGGCAGCCGTGAGCTCTGCTAAGGGCGTTTCCCAGTCCATCCCCGCCTTGGCCATAAAGTCTTCTAGCTGGCCCTTCCGCCGCTCGGTTGCCTTGGCTGTTCCACCCTTCCAAGGTACGACCGCCCCGGCAGCAAGAGACAATTCACGGTTAGGGACCACCAGATCCGTATCAAACTCCACCCGGGTCCCCAGACCTTCGCACGTCGGGCAAGCCCCATAAGGGCTGTTGAAGCTGAAGCTTCGCGGTTCGATCTCCTCGAAACTCTCCCGGCAGCTTGGGCACGCGAACTCGGTACTGAATAGCCGATCTCGCCACGTGTTGGCCCCGTTTTCCTTGTCCAGATAGCAAACCACCATCGGGCCGCCGGAGTGTTTCACCGCTAGTTGAATCGATTCGGCCACCCGCGATCTTGCCGCCGGGCGAATCACAATTCGGTCGATTACCGCTTCAATGTCGTGCTTCTTCTGCCGCACGAGCTCCGGCAGTTGCTCAATATCGTGGACCTCGCCGTCGATTCTCGCGCGAACGAAGCCGTTCTTGCGAATTGAATCGAGCGCTTCGCGGTGCATCCCTTTGCGACCGCGGACGATGGGAGCCAGGATCATTGCCTTGGTACCTTCGGGCAATTCGAGCAGTTCTTCCAGAATCTGCTCGGGGTGCTGCTGCTGGATCGGTTCTCCACAGGCTGGGCAATGCGGTTGCCCGACGCGAGCCATCAGCAGCCGGAGGTAATCGTAAATCTCCGTCACCGTGGCCACGGTACTGCGAGGGTTGTGACTGCCGGAGCGCTGATCGATGCAGACCGTGGGCTGTAGACCGTCAATCTGGTCCACGTCGGGGCGTTCCATCTGACTGATGAACTGCCGGGCGTACGTCGATAGGCTCTCGATGTACTGTCGCTGACCCTCGGCGAAAATCGTGTCGAACGCCAGCGAACTCTTGCCCGAACCGCTTAACCCGGTGAGCACGACCATTTTGTCGCGGGGAATATCGAGATCGACATTCTTCAAATTGTGCATCCGGGCCCCACGGATCGAGAGCATTTCCGCGGAACAATCTTCAATCTGCGATTTCGGGCTTCTTGTTTGTTGCACCCGGGGGGCCTTTTACGCTGGTGAGAATGGAACCTGTCTATACATCGCCCACCCTGCTTATCTTCGGGGCGGAATTCGAAATACCGCGAGGCTACCAAAGCTCCTCATGACTGACAACGCGGCGGAATTCATAGAGTGCCCCACTTGGGGAACCCAATCTGGGCAAATTCTCACTTGGTCGACAATGTTAACCCTCAGAAATGTTTGCGTTTAGGTCCACCAACCGTTTAAATCTGGGCGCGTCTGTTATTCGGCGGTTTAGCCGGGTGGGCGTGCCAAACGGTGATTGGAAGCCCCACAAGAAAGGAACAGGTCGGATGTCTGTGCACGTACTACTTCTGTCGATGTGTCGGATCGCGATTCCGTTGCTGCTGTCCACCTTGGTATTCGCATGTACCGGTTGTACCGAGTCCGAACCCCAGGGATCCGCCTCCCAAGACAATGCTACGTCCGCTCCTTCCTCACAAGCTTCCGAGTCAACAAGCACTGGTTCGACCGCCAGCGACTCGGCTGCGGACACTGCTGATGAACCTGAAACCGGTTCCAAACCCGCGTTGGCTACCGAACCGCCGACGGTCTACGAGATTTCCAAGGCCATCGATCTTCGCAAGTGGCCCCGCCTGGAGGTGGTCGATTCGTACGACCAGCAAGTCGGCTCGATGTATTACGTCGCCAAGAGCGATATGGAAACGGCTGCAAGTTTCTACGAGAAGCTATTCGCCGATGCGGGCTGGAAGCCCTCGCAGGAAATGGGCGGGAAGATCGTCAACGAACTCAGCAGCCAGATGTCCTTCGAGAAAGATGGTTACCTGGCTTTCTTCGTACTGTCGAACGACGAGGAGAAACCCGGGCAAGTCAACATCACGCTGCAGACCTTTCCGAACATCGATGCTCGCAACCTGCCGTGTCCCGACGGGTGCGAACAACTGTATGCCTCGCAGAGCTCAACCATGTTGGTCAGTGAAGCTCCCGTGAAGGAAGTCGCGGCTGCGATTCGCGAGTTGGTGGCCGACGAAGGCTGGATCGAACACAACTTCTTGCAGTCGTCCACGCCGGAAATGGCCGTAATCAATTTCGTGAAGAACGGAATCGACTTGCTGGCCTACGTCAGCGTCGCGCCGGCTCAAGACGGGAAGACGACCGTGCAATACGCCTTCACGATCATGGCGCACGATGTCCCGATTCCCCCAGGCGCGACGGATGTAAAGCTCACCTCATCCACCCCGGAGTTGCAGTGCCTCGCTCCGCAGAACATAGAATCCACCGCGAAGTTCTATCGCGATGCCTATACGGACGTGGGGTATGAATTCGTGGACAACCTGAGTCGCGCGGGGGATGAGAAGTCGACCCTGGTTTTCCATACCGCCTCGGATACGGCACCCGTCAAGTCGGTGATCCTTGTGGAGTTGACCGCCAAAGACGGTGGTACCGGCGTGCACCTGCAACCGCTGTCGGACGAAGACATCGACCCCACCGGCGACCTTGCGGATAGTGCCAGCGAACCGACGGAAGAAGAAATGCAGGACATCAAGGATATCGAACCAGCAGCGAACCTGGACATGGACCTGGAAGAAATGTCCGAGGCCGAAGAATTCCCCAAACATCCGGCCGTGTTGCGGACATTTGGCGACAACGACGGTAGCGTCAAATCGTTGGCCCTTTCGCCCGACGGAAAGGTTCTCGCCACCGGAGGGTATTCGTTCATTGCGTACGACACCAACTCGGGCGAACGCATTGAGGGCCCCGAGCCATTCAGCGATACGAACGCCACCACGTTCTCACCCGATAGTAAGCTTCTGGCCCTTGGCCTCTCCGATGGTGGCTTGATCGTGTGGGACATGGACGCCAACGAGGCGCTGTACGAATTCGAAGGCGGTGATTACTCGATCGAGCGTTTGAGTTTTTCACCCGATGGCAAGATGCTGGCCGTCGCCGACACACACGGTGATTTGACATTATTGAATGCCGAAGACGGCGAGCTGATCGCGACGCGCAACGTGCACGAAGGCCGATACAACGGTCTTGCTTTTTCTCCCGACGGGAAGCGGATTGCCACGGCCCGTTCGGACGTGCGGATCTGGGATGTCGAAAGCGGTGAGTTGGTGGCCAAATTCAAGGATCCCGAAGGCTCCATCATTGGCGATATCGCCTTCTCTCCCGATGGCAAGCTTCTGGCCGTGGCCGGGTTTGATACGACCATCGAAGTTTGGGATGCCACCGAAGGCAAACGAAAGCTCGTGATGGAGGACCACAACGAGCCGGTCGCCGCCGTGGCCTATTCGCCCGATGGCAAGCTTCTGGCCAGCGGCAGTTGGGGCTTCGACGTGGTGCTTTGGGATGCAGCCACCGGTAAACGGCTACGCGTACTGAGCGGTCATGCCCAAAGCGTGAACGACTTGGCTTTCTCAACCGAAGGTTCCCAACTGGCCACCGGCGCCGACGACGGGCTTGTGAGGTTATGGGACGTGCAGGCAGCCCTTGAGCATCCCGATGCAGAAGATCCCGTGGCCGATTTGGCCGCTTCGCCATACTCCGACGGCTTTGAGGCCGAAGAGTTCGAAGAGATGGCAGAAGAAGGCGAGGAGGAAGCTCGCAGCCGCGAGATGGCTGAAGTGGAAGAAGTCGAAGGGCTCCCGCTTCCGCCCAATCGCGATAGCACCTCGACCGTCGGTACCCAGTTCGCCAAGACCATCGAGACTTCCGTCCGTAGCGACCTGGCCGACATGATTGCGTTTTACGTCAGCGAACTGGTCGATCGCGGTTTTCTGCCGGACGATGCGGGGGAAACCAGCGAAGAAAAGGCCGTGATGAAGTTCTCCAGCGATGACGAACTGCTGACGCTGACGCTCGAGAAGTTCGGCGCGGAAACTCGCATCAAGATGGACCTGAAGCGGCCGGCGGCGGCGGAAGCCATGGGAATTCTTCCCGAGAAAGGTAAAGGTCGGGTGATCGTAGGAAATCAGCTCGATACGAATGTGACGATCGCCATCGGCGATATTGAACTCAAGGCTGGTCCCCAGGAAGGCTTGGAAAAACCAGACGGACCGACGACCAACCTGGAACCCGGAAAATACGCCGTGAAGCTCATTCGCGAGGGCAAAGAGCCCGTCGAAGACACGTTGGAAATCGAGGCCGATCAAACCTGGGGTGTGATGGCGTTGCCCGATGGCCCCTACGTGATTCAGATCTATTGAATCCACCCGTAAAGGTTCTACCACTCAGTAAGCTTCGAACGCCGGCAGCGGTCCTCAGCGGATTTGCTGCCGGCGTTCGTTTTTTTCCGGGGACTTCGCTGGGGCGAGCTGACTGCTTCAAACGGCCGCGAGCCAGTGTGAACCTTCTCTGATGGCCCTCTGTCGGTACTTGTCGGTGCTGTTGGGGGGGGCTAAGATCACGGATTACCAGTTTTTTGGGGAGTTTGAACATGCGGCATGTGCTTTCAGCACTCGTGCAGAATGTCCCGGGTGTTTTGGCCCACATTTCAGGGATGTTGGCATCTCGGGGATACAACATCGATAGTCTGGCTGTCGGCGAGACTGAGACGCCCGATCTTTCGCGAATGACGTTTGTCCTGGAAGGCGATGTTGCCTTACTGGAGCAGATCCGCAAGCAGCTAGAAAAGATTGTTACCGTAGTCGGCGTACAGGACATCAGCTCGCAAGACTTTGTCGAGCGCGATCTGATGCTGATCAAAATCGCCGCTCCCTACGGAGAGCAGCGTAGTTCGGTCAAGGAACTGACTGAGATCTTCCGCGGCCGCATTGTCGATATCAGTCGAGACGAACTCATCGTCGAAATCTCGGGCGAAGAAAAGAAGATCAACGCATTTATCGACCTTATGCGCCCCTTTGGAATTCGCGAGCTGGCTCGCACGGGACGGATCGCGCTCGTACGCAGCGGCTGCGAAATAGCCACCACAGAAAACAGCCCACCGGTCGAGGCGTCGCCCTAGCGGTCCACATGCACCGTCGATCTTCTCCAGCCAAGCACGCTGTTGGCGATTTGCCGGTCATCACGGGAAAAGACGCCGAGCCGCATAGAAACCATATTCTTCCATACCGAACCATTCGAGATCGATTCAAGCGGGGAAACAGCACATGCCGGTAACCATCTACTACGACAACGACGCGGACCTCTCACTGCTGAAGAACAAAACCATCGCCATCCTGGGTTTTGGTTCTCAAGGACATGCTCATGCCCTGAGCCTACGAGATAGCGGCTGCAACGTTGTCGTTGGCCAACGACCCGGCGGACCGAACTACGACCTGGCCATCGAACACGGCTTCAAACCGCTCAGCCTCGAAGAGGCCACCGAGCAGGCCGATATGGTCAATGTTCTGCTGCCCGACGAAGTGCAAGCGGATATCTATCGCGATCACATTCGCGGCCATTTGAAGCCCGGCAACATTCTGATGTGTTCGCACGGGTTCAACGTTCACTTCGGTCAGGTCGTCGCCCCCGAAGGGGTCGATACCGTGCTCGTGGCTCCCAAGGGACCGGGGCATTTGGTACGTGCGGAATTCGAGCGAGGTGCCGGAGTACCCTGCCTCATCGCTCTCAGCGAAGGGGCCAGCGACGAGTCGCGTCAACTTGGCTTGGCCTACGCCAAGGGAATCGGCGGTACCCGCGGTGGTGTCATCGAGACTACGTTTGCCGAAGAGACTGAAACCGATCTGTTCGGCGAGCAAGTCGTGCTCTGCGGTGGGGTGAGTGCCCTGGTCAAAGCAGGCTACGAAACGCTGGTCGAAGCCGGCTATCAGCCCGAGATGGCTTACTTCGAGTGCTTGCACGAACTGAAGCTGATCGTCGACCTGTTCTATCAAGGTGGGCTGAGCTACATGCGTTACAGTATCTCGAATACCGCCGAGTTTGGCGATTACACCCGTGGTCCACGAATTGTGACCGACGAGACCAAGGCCGAGATGAAGAAGATTCTGAAAGAGATCCAAACTGGGCAGTTCGCCCGTGAGTGGATCCTGGAAAACAAGGCGAATGCCCCGGCGTTCAAGGCCACCCGCCGGCTCGAACGCGACCACGGCATCGAAGAAGTTGGTCGCAAGCTACGCAGCCTGATGTCCTGGATCGACTCGAAAGAGGTCTGAATCCAAGGACACACGTCGGTGAAGTGACTTGTCAGAAGTCGACTTCCCCGGGAAAATGGTATCGAGCGCGCTTGTCGAGGCCGTCGTTTGGCGGCCCGTCGGATCATGTTCGCGAAGGTAGGCTGAGCGATGCCCCTTACCGAGACGGAAGCCGAATCGAGAAAGCTGTTCACCGAGTTGCAGCCCGGGGACAAAGTGCACGTCGACCACACCATCAAGGTTGGCTTGAGTTCCTGGCACAAAGATATCACCGGTACGGTCGTGCGAACCGAGCGCCAGCGTAACGGGCTGCACTACCAACGTGCCAACGACGACAAGGTGTACACCGATCACATTATTCTGCGGCTCGAAGATGGCGAACTGACCTCCGTGACGATGGATGAGTTCACGGTGCTGAAACGCGTTTGACGAGTCGCTGCGTTCGACGCACTCGTAATCAGCCTCCGGCTTTTTCATGACTCAACCGTCGTCCCAAGATGCCGCGGCACTGTTCACCCGCCACTCGCGGAAGTTCGCCAACCAGCGGTTCGTCTATCCGGTGGTCAGCCGTCGCTCCGGGGGGGTCTCCATCGGGGTGAATCTCAACCCGGACAAAGTCTGCAATTTCGACTGCATCTACTGCCAGGTCGAACGGGTGAGCAACAGTGAAACACGGTTTGTCGAAACCGATGCCTTACTGGCCGAGTTGGAAGATACGTTACGTCTCGTCAGCAGCGGCGAAATTTACGAAGACGCCCAGTTCAGTTCGACCCCCGCGCCGCTGCGGAGACTGAACGACATCGCGTTCAGCGGCGACGGCGAGCCGACCACGTATCGCAACTTCGATGAAATCATCGAGCAGTGTGCCGCGATCAAATCTCGATTGGGTTTGGGCAACGTGAAGATGGTGTTGATCACCAACGCCAGCATGTTCCATCGTCCCGTGGTTCGTCGCGGATTGGAGATGCTCGACCGCAACAACGGCGAAATTTGGGCCAAACTCGATGCCGGGACCGATGCGTACTACCAGAAGGTCGATCGCACCAGGATCCACTTCCAACAAGTTCTGGATAACATCGCGGAAGCCGCGCGTGTGCGACCGCTGGTCATCCAGTCGCTGTTCATGCGGATTAACGATCAACCGCCCGCGGCCGAAGAGATCGAAGAGTTCTGCGACCGCTTGGACGAGATCGTGGCGTCCGGCGGTACCATCAAGCTGGTGCAAATCTACACCGTGGCCAGATTGCCCGCCGAATCGATCGTGACGCCGCTGGCCAAAGAAGAAGTCGATTCGATCGTATATCGGGTTCGTACCCAAACCAAGCTGCCCGCAGAGGCCTTCTATGGTCCGAGCGTCGATGAAAACCGCTAGACCCGGGTGCGATCTCGGTGCATCGGATGACGTACCAGCAGAATTCGCAGGAAATATATAGGGAACTTTTGGGAAATCCTGTCCCTTATGTGCTCGCTCATTCGTCACCTTCTCGAGTGATCGGATTTCATCGACAAGACATAGCTACCCAGGAAAGGACCACATTAATGCCCAAGTTTATGTTTCTGCAGCGTGGAAATTGTGAAGAGCGGCCGCAGATGACACCCGAGCAGATGGAAGCCGGAATGAAGGTCTGGATGGAGTGGGCCCAAACCGGCACGCAAGCGGGCTGGCTTCTGGACCCCGGAAGTCCGCTGCATGGTACGGGGGCCGTGGTGCAGCCCGATTCGACCGTGATCGATGGCCCGTTCGCAGAATCGAAAGAGTTGGTGGGTGGCTACACCATCGTCGAAGTCCCCGACTTGGCTGCCGCCTGTGAACGAGCGAAGGAAATTATCAAGCTTGCAGGTGGTGGCAAAATCGAAGTCCGCGAGTTCGCCAACCTCGGTGAATGAAGAATGTCTCCGGCCTTTCGGAAATCAGTGTCCCAAAGGCCTCCGGCAATTCGCCAGTCCTATGACAGCCGACTTCGGTGTCGGCACAAATCAGAACACTTGCATTCATTGGGAGCTACGAAATGCCGAAATTCATGTTTGTCTATCGCGGTGGTCACGAAGGGATGGAAGACGCCTCGCCCGAGCAAATGCAGCAAGTAATGCAAATGTGGATGGATTGGATTCAAGGCGGTACCGATGCCGGCTGGATGTTGGATGGAGGTGACGGACTCAAACCGGAAGGGGCCGTTGTAAACCCGGACCTCTCTATAACAGACGGCCCATTCGCCGAATCGAAGGAACTGGTCGGTGGATACTCGATGGTCGAAGCCGCCGACCTGACGGCAGCGATCGAGCTAGCGAAAGATTCACCTATGACCAAGTCGGGCGGAACGGTCGAGGTTCGCCAATTGGCCAACGTTGGAAAGCAGGACGAATGACGACGACCAACCAACTGGTCGAGCACTTCTTTCGGCACGAGTCAGCAAACCTAGTAGCGGTGCTGACTCGTGCCTTTGGGTTTCGTCGCATCGATCTGGTGGAAGATATGGTCCAAGTCGCGATGCTTGAGGCCATGCACTCTTGGAAACAGCGCGGCGTGCCCGAGAACCCTGCCGCCTGGATTCACCGCGTGGCGAAGAACCGTATCCTGGATGCGCTGCGACGCGAGAAGACGCATGAAAAAGCCCTTGCCCTCTCCGGCCAATCAATGGGCTATCAGGAATCGATCGTCGAGAAGTGGCTGGATGAGAAGCATCTACCCGACAGTCTCTTGAGAATGATGTTCGTCTGTTGTCATCCGTCGCTGGAGCGTAAGACGCAGATCGCGCTGACCTTGAAAACGCTTTGTGGTTTCGGTTTCTCTGAGATTGCCAGAGGCCTGCTGCTGGCGGATGAGACCATCAAGAAACGCATTCAACGGGCAAAAAAGAAACTGGCCACGGCAAATGTGGATCTGGAGCTTCCCCCGCGAAATGAATTGGACCAACGACGAAACGTTGTGCATGACGTTCTCTACTTGATGTTCAACGAAGGCTACAGCACATCGCACGGTACCGCGCCAATTCGAGATGATATCTGCGAGGAAGCCGTTCGATTGTGTCACATCCTGTGTGAGAGTCCCTGCGCGTCGGCCGCGACAAATGCCCTGTTGGCACTGTTGTTATTCCACGCGGCTCGACTCGAGGCCCGAATCGATGAAGCGGGAGCTGTGATCCTACTAGAGGATCAGGATCGATCGAAGTGGGACTGCCGTTTAATCGGTATCGCTCAAGGTTGGCTAGCCAAATCGAAGACAGATCAGCCAACGACGTTTCATCTGGAAGCTGCCGTCGTAATGCAGCACTGCATTGCCCCCAGCGTCGAAGCGACTGACTGGGACACGATCGTGCGGCTTTACACTCGGCTTCTGCAATTGCGAGAGTCGCCAATCTATGCTCTCAACCGAGCGATTGCCCTGGCACAGGCGGGAGATACTGCTGAAGCGATGTCGCAACTGCAATTGCTGAAAGACCGGAAAGACCTGGAGAACTATCTTCTGTTGAACTGTGCGTTCGCCAGGATTCACGAACTGGAAGGTCGCACCGAAGATGCCATCGACTGCTACCTGACGGCGCTATCGAAAACGGTTGCTCCACATGAAAAGGCCCTTTTGGAAAGGAAGCTCCGTTTGCTTTCCGACTAGCGATGGTCTCGAAATATCGTATGTCCGAGGCTACTCTCCTTCGTCCTCCAATCGTTCGTCGAGTGACCCGTCGTATCCTTGCGAGCCGACCCCGGATATATCTTCGTCGAGTTCTTCTCCCTGTCGGGGCATGCCTTTCCAAGGGTCGATGGAGCCATCGTCCAGCGGCGGCGGCAATTCGCACGTGGGCTGCAGGAAGCGTGAGTTTCGCATCGTGGTCTTCGCGGGCAGTGTTTCTTCGGCGGTTTTCACGTCCATTTGCTTCCCACTTGCCCGGGCGAGAATGAATTGGGCGATCCACGGATCGGACATGGGAGATACCTTGCGATAGCGCGGCCACGGTCGGGAGGCATCGCCTTCTTCACTGGTTACAACGGTACAACGAATGGTTGGGTTAGACATGATTCAGCGTTCCCTTGCGATGAGACGGCCTGCGTTGGGCAGAACCGATGGGACTAACTAAACGCCGACCAGAACAGCCGTGCGGAACGTACGGGAGTCAACAGCAATGTCCGTGCCATTGGACAGAAGCCACGCTCAAAAAGATGCGATTTCACGGAACTCGCACGGCTGCAACACCTTGCAGACGAACCGTTAAACTCGTTCTGGATTGTGGGCGCGCCGCACATTTCCCAGTCTCTCGGCAGGTGCTTGCAAGCTGTCGGCGTGCTGTGGAACCTTTTTCAAAACTGCCAGCTTGCACGTTCGCCCGCGAACCGAGGATTCACTCGGAAGTCGGATTCTCTGCATCGTCTTTTGAGGGAGGGTCGCCGCCAGAACCCTCTGATTCTTCCTGCTGGGGATGTTCGTAGGTGTCGATTTGAGTCAGGCTCAGCGACGGGGACATGCCCTCGCCGGGGAAGATCCAGATCTCGCCAAACAAGTCGTTCTGCTCCGCCCGAACGTTGTGGTGTCGCGTGAGTTCCAGAATGGCCAACACCATGCTCACGATAGTCGAGCGATGTGCCGGCATCGCCACCAAATCCGCCAAGGCGATGCGACCCTCCTTGAGTAGTCGCGAGTGAATTCTCTCCATGTATACGTGGATCGGCGTGTCGTCGTAGACGATGTTCGACGGCTTCGAAATCTTGCTTTCGCGGACCATTCGCCCCAAGGCGCTGACCAGATCCCACAGTTCAATATCGTGGATCGGCTCGTCTGCCAGGTTGCGTTCGCGAGGTGGGAGATCGTTCTCCAGCCGGGGGAACCGCTCCTGCCAACTGCGGCTTCGGTCTTCCAGAATGCTGGCCGCGTCTTTGAACTTCTTGTACTCCAGCAGTTGCCGAACGAGTTCCTTCCGCGGATCTTCCAGAGGTTGATCCTCTTCGTCATCGTCTCGAGGCAACAGCGATTTCGATTTGATCTCGACCAACATCGAGGCCATCGCCAGGAAATCACCCACCGAATTGACGTCCAGGAACTCCAGTACCTCCATGTGTTCGAGATACTGATCGGTGATCAGCGCGATCGGAATATCGACGATCTCCAACTCGTGCTTTCGCACCAGGTAGAGCAATAGGTCCAATGGACCTCGGAAGATATCGAGATCGACTCGAAAGTTCATTGCTTGCTGGGACCGAAATCGAACGAGGGCTGGGAGACACGAACAGGGTGTATCTCTAGCCTATCCGAATGGCCGCCGTCACGCGAAGCCCACTCTGCCGATGAGCCGTTCTACCGCCGATTTACGCAATGCGCGTCACAAACGAAGCCCGATTTGCGCTGGAAGATCATAAGGGAGAGTGCATGCCCGTATGTCGCTCCCACGGGATTCAATCTCGCGTCACATGCTGCACGGCTTTCGCTACAATTGGGCGCCCCCGCAAGGCAACCTTGGGCCAGTGCTATCACGAATATCTCGAACGCCGGCGTTTCCATGGATCAATCGGAAGTAAGTTTGGTGACCGGTGCCAGCGGGTTCATTGGCTCGAACCTGGTGGACCGGCTGGCCTCCCAGGGACAGCAAGTTCGCGGGCTGCATCGTTCGCCTGCGCCTGCGGACCGCTACCCTAAAGACGGCCTGGCTGTCGAAAAGCGGGGAGACATTCTCGATGCAGACTCGCTTCGCAGTGCGATGGATGGCTGTACCCAAGTGTTTCATCTCGCCGGGTATGCCAAGAACTGGGCTCGCGACCCGCAGACTTACTGGAAGATCAACGTCGGTGGGCTGAAGAACGTGTTGGATGCGGCCCGAGCGTCGGGTGTGCGTCGCGTGGTGTGGACCTCTTCCTTCATGACTCTTGGCCCAACGCCGCCGGGAACGGTGTGCGACGAAACTTACGAACGCCCCGAGCGTCCGTGCTACACGCACTACGAAGCCAGTAAGATGGACGCCGAAAAGTTGGCCCGATCGTATGCCGAGCAGTTCGATCTCGAGGTGGTCACCGTGAATCCAACACGGGTGTTTGGCCCTGGGCTGCTAACCGAAGGTAACGCCCTGTCGAAGATCATCGACGATTACGATCATGGCAAAGCCCCGTTCCTGTTAAACAGTGGTCGGAATGTTGGCAATTACGTGTATGTCCAAGACGTGGTCGAGGGTATGTTGCTGGCCATGCAGCATGGACGTTCCGGAGAACGATACATACTGGGTGGAGAGAATAAATCGCTGCGAGAGTTCTTCGATATGGTCGACCAACTCAGCGGCAAACGCCATTTCCGCATGACTGTGCGTTGGCCCCTATCGCTTAGCATTGCGTACTTCTTGAAGTGGCGAGCCGAATTGTTCGGCATTTATCCCCTGGTCACACCACCGTGGGTCAGAACGTTCATGTCCGAATGGGCCTATTCCTCGGCAAAGGCAGAAGAGCAGCTAGGTTACCGACCGATGTCCTTCGATGAAGCCATGCGGATTACCTACCAGTGGCTCGTCGAGCAGCGCGACTGAGGAGATCGGTGTGAGCGAGATAGGTAGTCAGCCACGATATGCTCAGGAGGAATATCGACCGGCCATCGCCGCGTTTGCGACCGCCTTCGGATTCTGCTTGTGGAAGGTCGTCTTCGATCCGCGCTTCTACATCGATCATTGCTCCTCGTGGCTCTCCTTCACCGGCGATCTGGTGATCGATGCCGAAATCTTTCGAGCGGCGGGAAGCCTGATGTTGATCCTCGCCATCGCGGTGATCATCCGCCTGGTATTTCGCCAATCGCTCACCGAGTACGGTTTCGGCATCGGGCAGTGGACTCGAGCACCCCTGCTGATGCTGGCCACCCCGGTGTTAGTGGTCTTCGCCTATCTAGGTGCACAGCGCGCCGAGTACCAGGCCTTTTACCCTCAAACCCCTGGTCTGGCCGACCGTTCGCTCTCGGTATTCCTGTTTCACATCGCGGTCATGGCCTGCTTCTACGTCGCCTGGGAATTTCTATTCCGAGGCTTCCTGCAATCGTCGCTTGTACCGCGACTAGGTGTCTTGGGTGCCATTGCGGTGCAGACGTTGGCATCGAGCCTGGCTCACGCCGATCGTCCCGATACCGAACTTATCGGGTCGATTTTGATCGGAGCAATCTGGGGGTTCCTCGCCTACCGCACGCGATCAATCTGGCCGTGCGTGCTCCAGCACATGCTGCTGGGGTTGTCGCTGGACTACTTCCTCTGCTTCGGCTAATCGCAGGTGGTGCTCCTGCCCGCCGAGCTAGAACCCGGAAGTTGCAATGCTGTTTCGCCATAGGGCGGCCAGAACCGATCGAAGGTTGGGGTAATTCACCTGACGATACGGCGAATCTTCCGGCAATTCGGCCATCAGCCGGCGGTGTGCCTCCGGCAGACGATGGTAAGGCATCGAAGGGAACAGGTGGTGCAGGGCATGAAACCGCAGCCCGACCGGCGCCCACAATCCTGCGATCAACGCCGGGTGAGGGACATTCACCGAATCGAGAAGCTGCTCGGCAAACGGAACCTGCTCGGTCCCGTCGAGTAAATAGCGATGGGCAGCCAGAGTCCGCACGGCGTTCAGCGTGATGACGGCCACCGACACACAGTAGGAATGGGGAACAAACGCCCATGGCAGAATCCCCGAAGCCATCATCACGACGGCTCCGATCAGCGTCACGAAACAAGCGGCTTCCTGCAGTCGCCATATCCGTCGCTCTTCGTAAGTAGGCAAGGGTCGCACGAAACTGGGGTCGATAACCATCGACGAAAATCGCTGGGCCGCCCAATCACGAAACCGAGGGCTGATCCAGGTCATCGGCCCGATCACGGCGAAGCGAAGCACACCCAGCAGAGGCAGAATCAGGCTTTGGCTCAAGTAAAACAGGATGTGCCGAGCAGGTTTATGCACAAACGGGATGTATTCGCCATCGTCGTCGGTTCCATAATGTCGCCTGGCGTGATGAGCGACGTGGATGTGATACATGAACGAGGGCATGCAGAACGGAATGCCAAACACAAGATTCCACGCGATGCGGAAGATCCTAAAACTAGCCCGCCGAAGATGCGTCAGCTCGTGCGTAAACAGCGCGGCCCGGTAATAGGTAAGAACACAGACGACGAACAGACAGCCGCAAAGAGGCCACGACATTTCGATGAACAGCGGAGCGAAAAAGGCGCCCGTTCCCACGGAAGCGGACAGCAGGAGATCTGCCCAATAGATGCGGGGATCGGGTTCGAACAGATCACGAACGATCTGCCGTGCCTCACCGATCGAGAGTTGTGGTTCTTGTGCAATACGCTTCAGCATAGGCGACCTCGCCAAGTCGAATGAAATCTAGAACGGATTCAATCGGATGGCGTTCTCCACTTAAGAAATCGGATTGTTTTTCACCCTCCATGAAAATCTTCGCCTAACGAATTCGAAGCCGGGCAACCCGCATCGTTTTGCATCCTTCTCAGGTGGGGACAGGGGTGACAAGACGTCGCACGTCCCCGGTTGCTGCCACGCACAATTCACCCAATCGGACTGATCGTTCGCTCCTGCACGTCAAGTTCTTCATCCGAAATATCGTTTGCTTGTGAAGGCCCAAATACCCAGCTAGCATCGATTCTTATCAACAATTCTGTACCCATTCGCTGGCTAAACAGATGTCGAGCTTCGACGAGGTTGTCATCACGGGCGTGGGGGTCGTCAGCCCCTTGGGTACCGGTACGGACAAGTTCTACGAAGCCATTCGCCAGGGCCACAGCGGAATACAAAACCTGGAGATGTTCGACGGGGAAGATCTTCCCCTGCACTTCGGCGGAGCGGTCACCGATTTCGATCCGAAGGTGCATGTCACCCCGCGAAAAAGCTTGAAGGTGATGTCCCGAGAGATTCAGCTTGCCTTCGCAGCCGCCGCGATGGCTTCGGCCGAAGCAGAGCTCTCCGGGGAAAGCGTTGATCCGGAACGTCAGGGCGTTGTCTATGGGTCGGACTTCCTACACTGCGAATTACCAGAGGCCACGCCCGCGTTCGCGGCATGTCGCGAAGGGGATCGATTCGCATTTGAAAAATGGGGAGACGCGCTCGAACTCATTCATCCGTTGTGGATGCTTAAGTATTTGCCCAACATGCCGGCCTGCCACATTGGTATTGCCATCGACGCGCGCGGTCCGAACAACTCGGTCACGCTCGGCGACGTTTCCAGCCTGTCAGCCATCGACGAAGCCGTGCATGTGATTCGCCGTGGACAAGCCGACGTCATGATCGCCGGCGGAACCGGCTCGAAACTGCACCCGACGATGTGGGTGCGGAGCTTTCTGGGGCAAGTTTCCCACCGCATTGAAAGTCCATCGCAGGCGTGTCGCCCGTTCGATCGCGATCGAGACGGTTTGGTCAACGGCGAAGGCGCGGCCGCCGTGGTGTTGGAACGCTTGGAACATGCCCAAGCCCGCGGTGCGAAGATTATTGCTCACGTTCGCGCAACCGCATCTTGCTTCGAGCCATGGATGCCGAATCGACCGTTGAAGGGCGACTCCATTGCCAGGGCGATTCAATCCACCCTCGCTTCGGCCGAGCTTTCTCCCAGCGAGATCGGGCACGTGAATGCCCACGGGCTGAGTACCACTTGGGACGACCAGATCGAGGCAAAAGCCATTCGCGCCACGTTGGGCGAAATCCCGGTGTTTGCCCCCAAGAGTTACTTCGGAAGCCTGGGGGCCGGCGGTGGCGCGGTGGAGTTGGTAGCCAGCATTCTGGCGCTGCAGGAAGGTATCGTGCCGTACACGCTGAATTACGAACATGAGGACAAGGATTGCCCGGTAAACGTAATTCACGGCGAACCGCTGCTGGGCGCACCTCCGGTGGCCATGGTCTTGAATCATGCCCCCACCGGTCAGGCCGCGGCGATGATCATTTCTGGTGGCAGCTAGCACCTACCCAAATTTACACAGGCTTTGTCAAGGCTTCCCAATCTCCGTGGTGCCCCGACATTTGCTGATTTGGTGGTGTTGGAGATTCCGACCACCATGAATAGGTTCTCGTTGGCAATCTCTGGCAGCTTGCACCCGGCGGTTTCACACTCTTGGCATGCTGGTTGCTTCGGTAGTTCTTGTGCGATTTCCGAGAACGAGATTGTCAGGGGCGTAACGATCGGCACCTCGAAGTGTGTCGACGGATGATGGAAACAGAGACCATGAATGCACGGACGCAAAAACTTCACAAGCTGACTGCGCCTTTACTGGCAACGATCCTCGTTGCCTGCGTGCCACATTCGATTCAGGCACAAGCTCCGTCGTCTGGAGCCAGGATTCCCGGGCGAACAGGGGCATCCGACCGGGTCGCCTTGAACTCGGGAAGCAACGCCACGACGGACGGTCGCATCTCGCGCGACCTAAGCGTTTGCCCGCCCGATCATCCGCTTCGTGAATCTCTCGACTACGCCTATGAGGCGTGGGACCAAATGTCCGCGATCCAAGATTACAGTTGCCGCTTTGTGAAGCGGGAGCGAATCGATGGCAAGCTGGTGCCACACGAGTTCCTGTTTCTCAAGATTCGGCACGAGCCGTTCAGCGTCTACTTGTATGCCCTGGGTCCGCATCGCAAGCGCGGCGATGAAGCCATCTACGTGGAAGGACAAAACAACGGCATGGTGCTGGCCCACACCTCGGGCATTCGCGATCGCATCGCCGGCACGGTTGCGCTACAGCCCACCAGCCCCAGGCTGATGGAGAACAACCTTTACCCCATGACCAATATTGGCATGCAGAACTTGTTGCGCAAGTTGATCAACTTCCATGAATACGAATCGCGTTTCGGCGAGTGCGAGGTGGATATCTATCCTGAAGTGAAAGTCGACGGTCGACCCTGCACCTGTGTGCAAGTCGTCCATCCGGTACCGCGGAGAAACTTCAAGTTCTACATGCTTCGCGTGTACTACGATCAGGAATACAAGATTCCGATTCGATGCGAAGCCTTCTCCTGGCCACAGCAACCAGGCGGTCAACCGGTGCTGATCGAAGAGTATTCCTACACGGATCTCAAACTGAACCGCAAGCTGACTGATGCGGACTTCGATACGAACAACCCTCAGTACGGTTTTCACTAGAGCGTATTTCACAACCTCGATCCGGCTTCGGTTGCCAAGAGCAGCCGCGATTGCTTTGTCGGCCTGCATCGACGAATCTCGTGGATTCGCCTGGCTTCGCCTTCCGCGCCTCGGAGCAACTTCCGACAACCTCGGGCACGAAACCGTTTTTGAAATGCGCGCTAGCCGTTTGCCAAGAGTGGCCCGTCGGGAGATTTACCAGACGGTTTCGAACCCCACCGAAGGTCCGCTGAACGTCGTGATGCCTTGATTACTGATTTCCCCTGGACCGAAGACGGTTGCCTGCCCGAATTGCTCGGGTGCCAGGGCCAGACCACCAATCCAGATCAGATCATAGGCCACGCGTAAGGTGGTGTCCGGGGTCAGGCGGTAGCTCAAGTTCACGTGAAAATCACCGGCCAACGAAACCGTGTCGCTGCTGTAGGTGAATGAATTGTTGGGATTCGTCACCGGGGGGAAACGGTCCAACGGGAACACAGGGTCGCTGACCATGATGCTTCCGTCGAGCGTCGCCGAGTTAATCAGCAAGCCCAGTTTGCCTTCGACCCCGCAGTCCCAGCGTCTGGTCTTCCGGCTTAGCCCACCACCGATTTGTGGGCCGAAGAGATCATTCTGTGTCTTCACGTTCCAATCGCCACTGATCGGCATGCCGACCCCGTTCACATTGATGAGGCCGCGACTTAGAAAGGCAAATGATTCGTCGATGTGGTGGTAACGCAGTCCTACGAAGACATTCGGTAGCCAAGCCGTATCCTGCTCTTTGTCCCATCTTCCGTCACACTCGGGCGATAGCCGGTGCGGTCGATAGAGCCAGCGAATGTTGTAGTTCAGCTCGGCCGAATGAAAGTTGGACGAGTAAGTGAAGGCATGCAGGTCGGCGCGATTGAAGCCGCCAACATCGAGCGGGAAGTCGCTGATCAACTGCCCGGCTTCGACCAGAATGACGGCTCCATTCCCGTCGGTGGTAACAAACTGGTCGCGGGTCTCACCTTGTTTGGCCGACTGGGTTTCCCATTCCTGCAAGCCGTAGTACATCGCTTCGACCGAGTGGCTGCGGTCCTTCTCGTCGAGTCCCAAGAACTTGCCGAGCGTAAGACGAGCTCCCGGTTCGGCATCGAATTCCGCGGCATCGGTATTGAAGAACGGTCCGGGGATGAAATCGACGACGTCCTCACCGGTATTGGGGTCGGTCTCAACGGTAAGTGCACCGCGCGTCAACGTAGTACGCTTGGCACGGTTGCGCTTCAGCATCTGAAAATCGACATCGGTGTACCAGCCGGCACCGCAGAACTCACAGGTGCCACCACCACAAGCAGCGCACATGCCGGGCTCGAAGTACTCGTCGGCGTGCGTGCCGTAGTAGCCGAATGCGTCGTACCAGAACTGCCGTTGGTCGAAGGCGTCGGCGAACGGTGATTTCTCCTCTTCAATCGCCGTGATTTCACCCGGCGGTAGCTCTTGCAGCATTTCCGGTTCGGCGGCCTGATCCTCCCATTGCACACTATTCGGATCCACGTAGCCGTCTTGTGGCGCATCGAGACCCTGATCCCGCTCGAAGACCGGAGGTTGGGCAGCGGCCCCTCGCACACCGAGTCCGACCAGCACTGTCAGCATCACAATGGTTTGCCAAATGGGCATTTTCACGGGGGTCGCCTCCTCGCGACAGCCGTCATGGTTTGGGAGACCTTCATCCCGGTTCTGGGAGAAAGATCGTGTTCGAAGTGCCTAATCGGCAATCTTCCGGCCACTTCAACAGAAATAACCGGCAGACTTTGCAGAATCGTCAGAGTCGATGAAATCGGATAATATGGCGTAGTTCGCGTAAATGCTTCACATTAACGCCGGGTCATCCGTATGGTGAACTGCTAGCGTGGAGGCGCCATCACCACACTTGAGGATTGTGTGGATCACGTTCCAGGGAATAAGATCGTTGAGCGAATACCATCGCTAGCACGCTCAAATCAACCTTACCTAACAATATCAGGAGACCGACTCCATGGCATCACCGCTCGAATCGCTCGTCGAGTGCGGCACTAAGTTGTGGCTCGATTCCATCGACCCCGAACTCGTCGAACGCGAGCGAGCCTTGGGCGCCACGGGTGCCACGTCGAATCCGATCATCGTTGCCGATCTGATCCGCAGCGGTCGTTTCGATCGGGACCTGGAAGACCTGATGCGGCAGGAGTCGGACGACGCCTCGATCGCCTGGTCGATGACCGACTCGTTGGTCCGTAACGCCCAAGAGGTGTTTCTGCCGGTTTGGGAGCAGACATCAGGAAACGACGGCTACGTCAGCTTCGAACTCGATCCACTGCTCGAGGATCTCGAGTTTGCGCCCCCCCACGACTCGCGTGTGGAGCAATACATCGAACTTGGCAAGAAGTGGGCTCAAGGGCATAAGAATCGCCTCATCAAGGTTCCAGCCACGCCTGCAGGAATTGAATCGCTGGAAGCATTGTCGGCGGCCGGGGTACCTCTGAATGTGACGCTCATCTTTTCCAGCCGCCAGTATCAGGCTGCGCGAGATGCCGTGTGGCGGGGAGCCCAACGGTGCCCCCACCCCCAGTTGTTCAAGAGCGTGTACAGCATTTTTGTCTCGCGGCTCGACGTGTACACCCAAAAACAAGTACCTCAACTATCGGCCGCCGCGCAAGGGCAAGTTGGCATTGTGAACGCCAAGCGAATCTGGCAAGAAAACGCAGCCTTCTGGTCGGACAAGGCGGTCACGCTCGATCACGAGATCGTCTTCGCCAGCACGGGTACGAAGAACCCCGAGGACGACGCCTGGAAGTACGTCGAGGCATTCGCCGGCAGCGACATCGAAACGAATCCGCCGGCCACAAACGCCGCATATCAGGCGAGTGGTCGCACGGCGAAGCGAATGGTTGAGGAGTTGCCCTCGCCAGAGGTTCTCGAGGAGATTGATCGGGAGGTCGACATGGAAAAACTAGAGCAATTCCTGATGGAAGAAGGGCTCAAGAAGTTTGCCGATCCTCAGAAGGGTCTGATTGCGTTGATTGCCGAGAAACGTGCCGCCCTGGTCGGAGCCTAACGCGACTGGTTCGGCGCCAACTCTCCCTCGAAGCGTGGGATGAAACTTTACAGCCCAAGCAGGCTGTCGACCGCATCGGCATTGGGTTGACGTCGCATCCCAAGCTCGAGGACTCCGTTCATCACATCGGCGTCGGTACCGTCCTCGAATCCGAGCACATGGCCAAGTTCGTGGATCACCGTTGTGAGCAGATCGTAACGGGAGGCCGCAGCACCATCGCCATTGGCCAGCCACTGGGATGCGGTTTGCTGTGCGAACTCTTCGTTGTCGGATGGCGTGGGGTCGACAAACCATCCGTACCCGGCGGCATCTTCGTCCAACTGGATCGAATAGCCCTCGGCCAGCCCCAGAAGGGATCCTGGCAAATCGACTACCGAGATATTGACCTGCCCCAAGCTTGCGGCACGATGTGCATCCAGCCCCACCGAAACCCAAGCTCCGATCGCCACATCCAAAACCGACTGGACTTCGGCCATCTCCAACGGCACGACCTCGTTGGTACCGGCGGGAATACTTGACGCCGCGTGCAGCGCGTCGGCCCCAGGGCCGTCCCAATCGCCCATCAACGGAACCCAAGTGGTTGTCCCGACAGGTACGATTGGCCCGTAGTGGAACGCGATGTCCGCCAGGCCAGGCGTGTTCGAGTTTCTTAATCGGAAGTGCGCGAGGGTGGGATCGTAGATGCCGATGGTGTCGACTCCATCGCGGTCCCAGTCTCCCGACACGGGCAGCATCCCATGGATGTCGTAGTCAATCAGAATGTCGTGGCTTCCGGTGGTATTGGTGTTTCGCAGAAAGAAGCGGCCTATTCCTTGCGTGTCCAAAGTGGAGTTGTACAAGCCAATGGTGTCGACTCCGTCGCCGTCCCAGTCTCCGATGATCGGAATCTGCCCGGGATTTCCACTGCCATAGCGGAACGGAGTGATATCGGCGGCACCCAGGTCAGAGGCGTCTCGCAACTCGTTGGCGTTTCTAAGATAGAAGAATGCCGTGTTGGGATCATAGGCCCCGATCGAGTCGATACCATCGCCATCAAAGTCGCCTGCCACAGGGATCCACCCCGGTTGGCCATACTGAAAAGCTGTGATCTGCGTGGTGGAGTCAGCGATATTGTCGCTGCGCATGTAGAACACTGCGGAGCTTGGGTCGTACAGCGCGATCGTTGTAATGCCGTCGCCCTCCCAATCACCCTCGATGGGAATCAACCTCGGGAGAACTCCGCTGGGGACATAGCCGAAACGGAATTCGATATCGGCGACACCCGATGAATTGTCGTTACGCAGGAAGAACTGTGCGGTATCCGGGCTATACAGACCCACGGTCTCGACATCGTGGCGGAAGTTCAGCGCGAACACATCTTCGCCGGTGGTCGTGAAGAAATCGTCGTGCCACACAATGGTGAACTCGCCCGACCGGTTCGCGTGGATCTCCGGATTCTCTTGTTCCGCTGGCTCCTGCGGAGGTGTCGTTGCCGGCGGAGGAGTGGGGTACGGGGAATCGACAGGAGTGGCGGGGAAATTCGCAGGATCGTGGGGCAGGCCTCGTCGCTCGCCGTCGGCGCCGAAGAACAGAAACTTCACATCCTGCGTCCCGCTGATGCCATTGGAAACCTCATAAGTCACGATGAAACTTCCATTTCCCGCGACCGCGACGGCGTGCTCTTCTGCGTCAATGTCGGGATCTTCATCGACGGGGAGTCGCATGACATCGAGTGGATTTCCAGCGGCGTCGTAACGACGAAAATAAACATCGCTATTCGTATCGCTTACTTCTTCATAAAACACCACCACGAAATTACCCGCGGTGTCCGCATCGACTGCGCCTTGCAATTGCTCGCGGTCCAGCACGGCCGCCGGCTCGTCGTTTACGATTGCAGGGTCGGAGATGGTTGTTCCGTTTGCTCGAGAGCGCACATCACGCCATACGTCGAAATCCCCGCGTCCCGATACGTCGGTCCAGGTGATAATGAACGTGGTAGCTCCAACACCTTTCGGTACGGCGATGCGAGGTAGTGATTCCACCCGATCGGTGTCGGCCACATCAATGGGCTGGGCATCAATCGGCGTGCCGTCTGCCAGGTACCTTCGGACCTGAATGTCGTCGGTACCATCCGCTGGTTCATGCTGCCAGGCGATGACGTAGTCGCCGTTGGCGTAAACAGCCACGTCAGGGTTTCGCTGATCGAAGCCATTGTCCTCGTGCACCAAGGTTTCTTCTGCCAGTGGTGTTCCGGAGGGATCGAATCGACGGTGCATCACGTCGAAATTGCCAGAGTCGTTCAGGACCTCCCAGGTAACAACGAACGATCCGTCGTCGGCAATGGCCACCCGAGGGTCCTGCTCATCGTTCACCGGAACCAGGTTAATTGGGGCTGCGATTGTCTTCGATGTTCCGTTCGCTTCGAACAGACGGTAGTAAATGTCTGTGTCGGTGCGGTCGGGCGACAGAAATTCATCCTGCCATACCACGACAAAGTCGCCATTCAGCGAGGGGTCGTCGCTAGAGATCTTGGCGACTTGGATATCGCGTTGATCGAAAGTTTCAATCCCTGGGAAGAAATTGGAGTTTTGAATATTGTTTGGCGACGTTCCGATGGTGGGGCCGGTTAAGACTGCCGTAAGTAAAGTCCGTGCCTCGAGTGGATCTAGGCTGCACGTTCGGTAATGCAGGTCAATCGAACTCCGATGCCCCGTGCTCCCGCGTCGACGCCGTCCGCAGACTTGCTTCAATCGTGTCATGATCAATTGCCCAGAAGACCACAACTTCTTGCTGTGTCATGGTGAAGCGAATCATTCGCTGTGCCCGATAAAGGTGGGAATTTCAATTTAATCTGGCCGAGAACCGGTAGACAAGCAAAAAGGCGTGCGGCGCGGAAAGAATCGAGGCCGTTTGTAAACCGTTTCTTGATTTCCACTTTGCGAGCAACTATTTTTAGAGGCTGGCTTACCCTGGGGCATTCGGGGCTATTTCCTTCGGCTCACAACACTGCCTTCTGGCTTAAGTCTCTACATAGTTGACATTCGAGCCTTCTGTTTCATCCGTCACGAGCCGGCGTTCGGTGAGTGACTATCTCGGCCTGTTGATTTCAGGGAGTATGCTCATGCGTATGGCCCCACTGACATTGGTTGGCGTGTTGACGTTCTCCCTGATCCTTTTGCCTGGTGGCTCATCGATCCTCAGCGTCCTCGCTGGCTCCTCTTCAACCACGTTTGCCCAAGACGATCCCCGCGACGATGGCGATGACGGCGCCGGCGGCGGTGGTGGCGGTGGAGGAGGCGGAGGTAATGGTGGAGGCGGCGGTGGCGGTGGTGGTGGTGGCGGAGACGATGATGATGACGACTCCGGCGGTGGTGATCCTACGCCAATTCCGATTCCTCCGTTTGGCATCCGCAACGGTGCGGTTGGGGGTGTTTCGATCGATGCGGACGGGGTGTTGGCAAACTCCACCGTCGATCAACTAGGTCGCCTGCGTGAGATGCGTCTGGAGCTATGGCAGGAAGTGCCCGAGGATGTTTCGACGTGGTCGGACATGCGACTGGTTTCCTTACGACGGTTGGAATCCGCCATCGGCAAGTTGATCGACGAAGGTAAACCGCTGAGCGACGATATCGTGCACCTAGCAGGTCTTCAGCGCATCCGTTACGTCTTTGTCGATCCCGAACGTCAAGACATTATTCTGGCCGGTCCGGCTGAAGGCTGGACACTCGACGAGCGTGGCAACGTGGTCGGCGTCTCTTCTGGCATGCCCACACTGTGGCTTGACGATCTATTGGTTGCCCTGCGAACCGCCAGGGTTGCGGCCCAGGGCGGCATCACTTGTTCGATCGATCCCACGCCGGAAGGCCTTCAGCGGCTGCAACAATTCTTTGCTGGCCCCGGTCGCCGCATCGGCCCCAACACCATCGCCGGGGTGGAGCAAAGCCTCGGCCCCCAAAAAATCACCGTGACCGGCGTTCCGGCCAATTCGCACTTCGCCAACGTACTGGTGGCGGCCGACTACCGTATGAAACGCCTGGCCATGGGCCTGGAGGAGTCTCCCGTTCGTGGGTTGCCCAGCTATTTGTCGATGATCCGCAGCAGTCGGGCCCTGGCAAAGAACGCCCTGCCCCGTTGGTGGCTGGCCACCGATTACGAATCGCTACTGCGTGACGAAGAGGGTCTGGCGTGGCAACTCCGCGGACCTGGCGTGAAGGCCATGAGCCAAGAGGACATGCTTCGCAGCAACGGGCAAATCGAACGCGGCGTTGGAACCAGTCCCATGGCCCAACGCTGGGCCGACAACATGACCAAGAAATACGACGAACTGGTCGTCGCCGAACCGGTTTTCGGTCAACTTCGTGCAGTGATGGATATGGCCATCGTCTCGGCGTTGATCGTGAAGGAGAATCTGCCGGCCAGGTCGGGCTACAGCCTGCCGCTACTGCTCGACCCCACGGAGTTGCAGGTGGCCCGCATGCATGCCCCGCGGCAAGTGGATACCCAGGCCAGCATCATCAAACGACGTGGCGACTACATCGTGAGTGCCTCTGGCGGAGTCGCGATCAACTCCTGGCAGGTTGCCCACGACACCGAAGTCGACACCAAGCTCGCCGCGCTTCGCGATAAGGCACTCGCTAGCTCTGACCGCTGGTGGTGGGATCACAAATCGCGTTGAGTAAAGGAAGTGACCTTCTCGTCGGAAGTCGCTTCGCGATCAATCCAATGCGGCGGAGGTGTGTCGTGCGACTTCGCAGGGCGCTCAGGCTGTTCCGGCCGCACCTTCGAAAGAACTGCGTTGATGGTTTTCCGCAATCCTCGCCAGGCTCTTAGTGGTAACCAGTTGTTGATTGCGGTGAAGGCCTGATTGCAAGTTGCCAGATGGCCGCTCACTTCATCGAGCATATTCGTGAATTGTTCGAACTTCGTGACGAAGGTTTTCTCGATCTTGTCACAGCGACGGTTCAAGACGTTGATTCGGTTCAGAATTGCTTCATGGTCTTCGGCGATGCGGCTGAGTCTGTTGTAGGCGGCTTTCGATCGAGCGTGATCGTCGGCAAACTCCGAGGCGAGCCGCTGATAGCATTGGTGCGTCCAACGTTCCAATGCACGTAGTTCCGTCTTCTGTTGCTGAAAGTGCCGCAATCCTTCGGCTTCCGCATCACGAGTGCGCCGATCGAGCTGTTGAATGATCTGGTCGTGCTCGCGATGAACTTCCACAAGATCACTAAACAGCATGGATTCCGAGCCCTCTTGATTCATTCCAAGTACGTCGCCGCCCGTTTCGCCAGGATCGACTTTGCCTTGCGAAAGCGTACTTGCCGTTCCGTCAAACTGACTCTCATAGATGTGCAGGCGGTGAGTTGGTTCCGTGGAAAACTGGGTTATCGCCTTCAACTCATCGTACAGATCTCTGATCTCCGGGTCGGAAATAACCTCATTGGATTCGTGATGTCTCAGCAGCGGTTTCCACGACCGTAAAGCGGAAGTTCGGATCGATAAGCCAAACTGTTCAAAACAATGCACAAACCAAAGATCGATCTGTTTCGGATCCGCGTCGTAGTCGAACACGAGTGCGGTCGGATCGGTCTTCACCGTGTCGAGCAGTCGCCGATTGTAGTCGAGCCACAGGCCCAAACCTCGCGCAACGCTCCACCCCTGGCGAACTTGCAAGCTGTGTGCAACCGCAACCGGATGTCGCAAACAGCCGATAAGGCGGTAGTTTTGGAGATAGTCACGCCACACCGGCAAGGTGATGGTCAGCCGAGGATCCTTGAATGCCGGCAGCTTCCCGCGACCCACCCAATCCAAATAGCGCTCGATGCAGGAGCGAGTTGTTAGCTTTGCGAACAAACTGTCAGGCAACTCGCACCAAGATCCGCCGGAGTCGTCCAGAATCTGCTCGTTGATCGTAACGGCCGATACCGACTCCCAATGCCCGCAGAGATTGTCGCTGGCCCGATCCTTCTGAACGTCGTCGCCCAGATTGAATCCGGCGGCGTTGAGCACCTGCGCCACATACGAGGTGCCGCTGCGGTGCATGCCCGCAATGACGACTAAGGGGAGCGGCGCACTTTCGGTCGGTGGGTCGTTCATAAGCAGGTGCTTGGCAGGCCGAGAAATGTTGGGCCGGGATTGTGTCGTTTTTCGATCCTTTCGGTCAATTGCAGAACGGCGAGGTCACCCATAGTTTTTTCCGCAGGACCGACAGCACTGATATCAGCGCGAAGGCTCTCTTGCCTCCTTGTACCGCTAATCGATATACATGTGCCCCCGCGTAAGAAGGCACGGTCTTTTTGCGCTTGTCGATCAAGTTACGCACTTCTTCGACCACGCATTCTCTCGATGCCGGGGCGGACCGTAATGTCGACGTATTACCACGGACGGTAAGCATGCAGCCAGGCGATCATTCTGAGAGGGAAATCGTTCGATACGCCGAAGGCGACTATCATCAATGGATCGCCGAAAACGAGCCTACTCCAGAAGACCTGGAAGCCCAGCGAGCGTGGTCCAAGCGGCATGCCCCGGCGCTGATCAGCCTGATCACGCCGACGTACCGCACTCCCTTGAATGTGCTCGACGAGTGTTTGCGAAGTCTGCAGCAGCAGACCTATCCTCATTGGCAATGGTGCATCGCCTTGGCCCGGGACGAATCTCGCGAATTGAAGCAGTTCGTCGCTCGCCTGGCACGTCTAGAGCCTCGTATCACCGTGGCCTCCACGGCCAAAAACGAAGGAATCAGTTGTCATAGCAATGCCGCCTTGGAAGTCGCCAAAGGCGACTTCGTGGTGATTCTCGATCACGACGACCTGCTTCCGCCGCACGCTCTGTACGAAGTGGCTCACGTTCTGGATGAAGACCCCAGCAGTGACTTCATATACTCCGACGAAGACCATCTCACGGCCGACGGCCGTGTGCGGTACGGACCGGTTGCCAAACCCGACTGGTCGCCGGAGATGTTTCTGGGGCACAACTACATTTGCCACCTGGCGGCGATGCGGAAGACCATCGTCGATGAGGTCGGTGGATTTCGCTCGGAATACGACGGGGCCCAGGACTGGGACTTATTCTTTCGGATAACTGAACGCACGAACAACATCCGCCACATTTCCAAGATTCTCTATCACTGGCGAGCATTGCCCGAGTCGTGCGCCTCAGGGATTGGTGCCAAGCCGTATGCCGTAGCGGCTCAGCAACGTGCCGTGACCGATCATCTGAAGCGGCGCGGGATCGACGCCGATGTCGAAACGTTGCCCAACGAACTGCAGCACGTTACCTGGAAGCTCAAGACCAGGCCACGCGTTTCCGTCATTATCCCCAATCGCAACCAACCGCGATTCTTGCGGCAGTGTATCTCGGGAATTGTCGACCGCACGGACTATGGCCGTTGCGACATCATTGTTGTCGATAACGCCAGTACCAACCCCGATACGCTGAAGTACTACGAATATCTCAAGAGAAACAACATCGCGAGAATCGTTCCCTTCAACCGGCCCTTCAATTACTCGGCCGCCTGCAACACAGGGGCCCGGGCCGCGAAAGGCGACATCCTTGTCTTCCTGAACAACGACACCGAAGTGGTTGACGAGGATTGGCTCGATGAACTCGTGCGATGGGTCATGCTGCCGGGCGTAGGAGTCGTCGGTGCGAAATTGCTCTTCCCCGACGGTACCATTCAGCACGCCGGCATGGCGGTGGGCCACATGGCTCTCTGCGGTCACCCCTTCTACGGCATGGAAGAAACCTGCGGGAATCTGTTCGGCATACCAAACCAGTACCGTAACCTTTCGGTGCTGACGGGTGCTTGCCACGTGATCCGTCGCGAATTGTTCGAATCACTGGGTGGCTACGACGAAACGTACGAGCTGGCCTACAGCGATTGCGCGCTGTGCCTGGAGGCAATCAATGCCGGATACCGCAATGTTTACACACCCTACGCGCGATTGATTCATCACGAATGTTCAACCCGAGTGGGCCACGTACCGCAAGAAGATGAGCGGTTGTTCTCGCAACTGCTCGAAACAAACGGCTACATTCGCGATCCGTACTACTCTGAAATGATCAATGCGTTCTCGAACGATGGAGGCATGCGCCTGCACAGCGATCAATCGTCGGCGGATGTGGTACGGAGACGGATCGAATCGGTTGGTCACTCCGAAGAAGAAGTCTCGGACGACTCGCCGATCCATCAGATTTGGCAACATCGCACGGATATCCGATATCACTATCCCGATGCCCTGCTCCCCATGGGGTGGCGCAACTTTCGGCGATGGCTCGATATGTACGGACCCAACGAATACGGCAAATTCAGCGAATCGACGTTCGAGAAAATCGAAGTCAGGGTTCATCAACAGACACCCGAAGATTTGGCCATTTCTTACTTGCAGAACCCTCAATGGCAGCAAACTTATCCCTTGGCGTTCACCGTCTTCGACCGCGATCGATTTCCCAAATGGATCGAGAGCCAGTTACCCCCGGAACTTGCCAGCAAGGTACCTCGTCCCGAGGTGTTCACGTCGGTTGAACAACTCTATCGCCTGGGCAAAGTTCACCCCGAGGTTGGGCAGCTTCTCTCGCGTGTGGGTTGCAATCCAAACGCCGCACGAGACATCGCCCGTTGGGTGCATGGGCCGGGGCGTCGTGCTTTCCATCTAGGTTCTAAATGGCTTGCCCAGTTCGATGCGGATGTTGCGGAGGGCAAACTCGCGCGTCGTGGAATCAACTTCGCCGGCTACCTCGGTTACGGCGCGGGACTAGGTGAAGCCGCCCGTGGGCTACTGGCGGCACTCAACACCACCGGTATCCCCGTCTCAGCGAGAAATGTGCCCCACACGATCGGGGCCGATAAAGTGCTGGGGTCGGAGACCATGGGCGTTGATCTCTACGACAAGACACTGATGGTCTTGCAGCCCGATGCACTCGATTATCATCTCAGCGGGTGCGGCACCACCTACAACCGAGAAGGCTATCACATCGGTATGTGGACCTGGGAACTGGAAAACGTACCCGACACATGGACCGCCGGTTTCGAACGGGTCGACGAAGTGTGGACTCCCAGCGACTTTGTCACGCAGGCCGTTCGGCGCAGCACCGAATTGCCCGTCCGCACGATTCCCTACAGTGTCGAACTAGGTGAAATCGAGCCGATCGATCGTCGCCTGCTGGGGGTGCCGGAAGACCACTTCATGTTCCTGTTCATGTTCGACATCAGCAGCGTGATGGAACGCAAGAATCCCATGGCAGTGGTCCGAGCCTTCAAAAAAGCGTTCTCCCTTGGCGACAAGGCTTCGCTGGTCCTTAAGGTCGGGCGTTCGGACTACGACGCACTTAGCTTTGCCCATCTTCGGCAACAAACGGCCAACCATTCCATCCACCTGTTTACCTCGCCGCTCAGTCGGGCAAGATGCAATGGCCTGATGGAAACGGCCGATTGCTATGTGTCGCTGCACCGCAGCGAAGGCTTCGGGCTGTCGCTGGCCGAGTCGATGTTGCTGGGGAAGCCGGTCATCGCCACCGGGTATTCCGGGAACATGGACTTCATGACGGCGAAGAATAGCTTGCCGGTGGAGTATCAACTGATCGACGTGCCCGACGGACTACCTTTCTACAAGCCGGGCAATCGATGGGCCGACGCCTCGGTGGACCACGCCGCGAGTTTGATGCGCAAGATTTACAAGAACCCTGAGAAAGCCGCCGAGATTGGTCGCTTGGCCCAGCAGCAAATGCGCGCCCAACTTTCCAACGAAGCCATCGGGCGACGCATCGCCAACCGGCTGGCTGAGATCGACAGCGAACGCTTCCCGAGCGTGCCCACTCACGGAACCCTGCCGATGCCCACGCGGCGTATGAAGGCAGCTTCTTGATTACCCGTTCGGGTCTCGATGTTGCGAGTTGCACTGCCTGACTCTAGTACCAGGCCTCCTTGTTGACGACGTTAGTCAGCGGTTCGTTGCGTGAGAAACGTCCTAAGTTATCGAGCACCACATTCAGATGACGTTCGGCGATATGTTTGCCGTACCCGGCGACGTGTGGTGTGAGAATGACGTTTTCGAACTTCCACAAGGGATGTTCCGGCGGAAGCGGCTCGGTCTCATAGACATCCAAGGCCGCTCCGGCGATATCCCCGGCCTCGAGTGCGGCGCATAGGTCGTCGAGCACCACGGTGGCTCCGCGACCAATGTTGATAAAATAACCGTCGCTGCGCATCTTCTGAAACGTGGCCCGGTTGTACGAGCCGACCGTTTCCGGCGTGTGCGGGGCGCACACCACCACGTAGTGGCTTTCGGCCAACAGCCGATCCAACCCGGCTAGGTCTTCCAGCGATGCGACCTCCCCAGGTTTGTCTGTTGGCTGTGCGTCGACTGCAATGACTCTCATGTGAGCGGCTGTAGCTCTTTTGGCCAACTCGCGACCGATGCTCCCTAGCCCGATGATTCCCACCGTCTCATCGCACAGGTGCCGGTGTGCTCGATCGATCGAACTCACGGTGGCCGGGCCGGCGAGAAACGTCGAACGTCCCGACTCACCACCGACCGGTTCCCAGTGCGAACGCACCTGCTGGCGGATATAGGTATGTAGATTCCGCGCGAAGCAAATCACAAAACCCATCACGTGATCGGCGATGATGTCGGAAAACAGACCCCGCATATTCGTCAGCACGCAGTCGTGCTCGACCAGTTCCGGAAACATATAGTGTTCCAGACTGACCGTCGGGGTTTGCACCCATCGCAGCCGCGTTGCTTCTTTCAACATGGGCGCGGTCACCCGACCGAACAGCGCATCGGCGTCGACGATCGCATCTTGGGCCTCTGCTTCGCTGGCCACGTTGGCAATGTCCCAACCTGAGGCAACCGCCGCGATGGCCTGTAGTCGTTCGGGCTCAACGGCTGGATAGATGACTAGTTTCATCGGGTTGCTTTCCGCATTGAACTACCGTCCGGGGCGCGCAGGTGTGCGCGAATTGTAACTTGCTCGTGTTCTGCTGATACATGGTTGGAGATCACTTAACCTCTTATGAAAGGTGAATGTCCGCCGCACGCTCGACAGAGTTTCTAGTTCTGACCCTCGACTAAGCTCCCGCTGCTTCGATTGGGCGGAGCCAAACGGATACGGCCAGTGCCACCCAACCGGCGATGAACAGAGTTCCGCCGATAGGGACGATTCCGCCCAGGAACTTCATACCGCTGAGCACCAACAAATAGAGCATCCCCGAGAAGATTACCACACCGAGCAGGAAGCAAACGCCGGCGATTTGCAGACCCGTGCATGGGCCGCGCGCGAGCAGCAGCCCGACCAGCACCAGCATGGGGGCATGGTACATCTGATATCGGGCACCCGTCTCGAAGGTGGCGAGTAATCGTGCTACATCGGTTGCTTCGTTCGTCTTTTCCAAGTGCGGTCCCAACCAGTGTGCCCCGAAGGCCCCAATCCCTACGCCAAGCGCACCCACAACAGCCCCGCAAACAATCCAGCCTGTCGCTGACAAGACACACCTCGCATGTAAGAAAAAAAGAGTACCGCCGAGGGACTGCTCACATGTCGAAGGACCAATGTCTTCAGACACCGCGAACATCATCCCCGCAGGAATTGATCCCGCGATACGAACATACCAGGGGTCAGCCGGTGTTCGCCAGTGAGGTGCCAGTCAGAAAGCTCCGGGCCGACATTTCGTAGTGCCAATACGACCACGGTCAGAGCAAGCGGATATCGCCACAACAGCGGTACTCCGTACCAACCGAGCAATGGCGGAAGTAGTACAGTAACTGCGGTTGCGGCCAACGGTGCCAAAAATACCCGGTCATACCCGGGAATCACCCAGCGGCCTGTCAGCAACCGCCCCAAGGGATTGATCGGAGCGCGGTACGGGCCCAGGAAGTGTGCCAGGTGCCAAAATAGGCCGACCATCACCAGGAGAACATAAAATCCCGGAACCGCATCTCCGAGAAGTTGCTCGATCACTTCTTCACGGAACTGAACCAGGTTGTTGTCTGAATCTTCGAGGAGCATATGATCCGAGTGTCGAAAGGATTTGAGCGTTGCGACCCCTACTGGAATCCACATGACGACATGGAACGACCAACCCAACAGGCAGGCGATGGCCAGCGTCATCGACCTTGTGGGCCAAGGGGAGGAACTCTCCGGAAACAATTGTTTCCACGGCCATGCCAGGGTTTCCACCTTCTTGGTGATCGAGAAGTCGTCTGACTTGGAAAAAGTATCTGCTGGATCTTCGTTTGCGAGAGTGACTAGCTGTCGCCGGATCCCGTTGTAAGCGACGGCATAGAGTGCGGCTATCGTTATTACCATCGCAACAGGGTGGAGCATCATACGGACAGCGAGCGCCATGCCCGCCACCAGTAGAAAACATTCCACGATTCGTTTACCGTGCCATAGGTAGTAACACAAGCTAATCAGATAGGTGAACGCAAAGATGAGCGGAATCACCGCGACCATGATTGGCGTTGCAAACACAGCAAACCATGTGGCGATGGTCAGCAACAAGAGCAATAAGATGTCTTGCCACACCAAGTGGATGGGCCCTTGCGGCAAGGGCTCGTACCCCGTCCAAGGAGACAACGCAAGGAATTGCTGATACTCCTTGGAAGCCAGCGGGTGAAACCACGCAACACGATAGATGCCGTAAAGAGCAGCCGCAATAGCCGTCAGCACGAAGCCGATGGGGAAGAACTTGGCAAACGTATGCTGCCACATCACCAGCAGGCCCATCGCTCCAAAGACCCCCAACACAATCCACGGTTGCGGCCACACTCGCCACAGTGTTCTGAACGACGTTCGTAATCGTGCTGCGATCATCCTGGCTGCCCTTCGAAATAACGATCGATGGCCTCCAGTGTGTTCGGGTCCAGCAAGCGACCAAGCACTTCTTCCAAGGGGCCCTGGCAACCGGTAAGTTGTCGTAGACCGTCGGCCGTGTCGTACGCTGCAACCTCACCGCCACGCAGCACGACCATGCGGTGCGATATCTCCTCCATCAGTTCCGGGACTGGTGTCGCGACGACGATGGTCACGTCTTTGCGTTGAGCCAGTCGCCCCAGTACTCGCTTCAGAGCCAACAAACCAGAGGGATCGAGCCCGCCGGAAAACGGTTCGTCCAACAGCAGGATGGGCGCATCGGTAACCAGGGTGCCGCACAGAGCAGCCTTTTTGCGTTGGCCGGTGGAGTAGGTGCGAATCGGCGCATCGGCCTGTTCTTCGAGGTGGAATAGCTCGAACAGACGATGGCTATGATCCAGCAGCCGCTCGTCTTCAATTCCGTAGATTCGCCCCACGGCCAGTACGAACTCGCGACCTGTGCGATCTTTCGGCAGCCACGGTTGGTCGGGCAAGTAAACCACCCGGCGGCGAATCTCCAATTCGGCCTCGCTACTCGAACGCCTTCGCATACCGTCGATGACAACGTGCCCGCGTTGCGGTGCCAGGATGCCAGCCATCACCCCCAGCAGCGTGCTCTTGCCCATGCCGTTGGGGCCCATCAAGGCGACTAACTCGCCCCCTTCGACTCGTAGCGACACGTCACGCAAGACAGGACGAACACCGTAATGCTGGGTCACTCCCACAACATCGATCACCGCTGTTCCCTCCCATCCGGCTTTGAATTGGTCCTCCGTACTGCATGAGCCATGCCATCGAAACTCGATTCGCTATTCGCTGCCCGGAGCCGGTTCTCGCGAAAAATCGCCCCGGTTTTCGATGTACCCAGGGATGAAGATGGGAGATTCTCCTGAACAGCGCCCGGCCGTGCATGCCAGCACCCGGGCCGCCTTGCCCTGCAACCGGTACAGCCCGCATGGTCGTTAGGACCACACCGTGGGATGGCCAAGATAACGTCCGATTGTGCGGCTCGTTACACAGGTTCCGCTGGTGAGAGCCGATAAATAGACACAACACGTACAACACGAACGTGGTTTGAACACGACTTAATTCATCAATCACGGTGGGCAACGCCGTCTGCGTCGTTACGACGGGAAACCGTAGGGCTCGTAACGGCACGGAGGACGTTTCCTTCCGACTCTTGCGGAAGAGGATTTCCAGCAGTTCAGGGGAGTGGTTTCATGCGTGGTAAGATCTGGGTCGCGGGCATGTGCCTGTTGGCGGGGCTTGGGGCTGCATCCGCCTCTGCAGAGGATATCGCCTGGCACACCGACCTGAACAAAGCTTGGATCCAGGCCCGAGCCGAACAGCGTCCGCTGTTGATGTTCGTGGTTCGCGATGGCTGCACGTTTTGCGACCAGATGAAGGCCAAGACCTACGCCGACGCACAAGTGGCCAACGAGATCAACGAGTCTTACGTAGCACTGATCATCGACCCAAAGCAACGGGCCGGGTTCGCCAAAGACTTCAAGATCCGGGCCTACCCCACCACGCTGGTAATCTCTCCGCAGTCCAAGGTGCTCGATCGGATGAAGGGCTACCTGCCCCCGGATAAATTCCGCCAGCACCTCACCGATGCCGAAGCCCGACTGAATGCTACTGCTCGAGTGCCCAGCACGACGAAGTAGTTGGGCGACGTCGATTGAAGTTCGCTTGATTGAAGCCTGGCGAACGGTCGTCTTTCCGCGGGACGCAGGTTTCCGCGTGATCTCTGGCGGGTAAGCCCAGTTTTCAGACTGCAGGTGGCTTCGGCGGCCACTGGCAGGTGTCTTCCCAGGGTCGGTAAACTACCTAGACCCCAATTGTTGGGTTTTGCTGGCTGTGATATATTTTCGGGTTCGTCTCCGAGTTCCCCAATGAGGTTCGTGGTGTCACGATGCCGGCTTGGCAGGCGGGATTGCTTAACTCTTTTTTAGGGTTCGCGTTTGCAACCGCGTCGCGCTGTGTGGTTGCCACCGAACGGTTACGGCTTACAAACACGATGGTCAATCGGAATCTGATTCGCAATTTTGATGTTTCTGAAGATGAGTGGAATACCGTCCTGGCAGAGGCCATGGAGGGTGCCGATCCTGACGAGATCGATTGGGGTAGTGAAGAGGTTGATGTCAACCAAATCGTCGAAGGCAAAGTATTGCGGATCGAAGGCGACCACGTGCTGGTCGACGTTGGCTACAAAAGTGAAGGTCTCATTCCGCTGAACGAATGGGATGAAGAAGAAGAGCAGCCGGAACCCGGTCAAGTTTTCAAGGTGCTGGTCGAGGACGTCGAAGACCCCTTCGGTCGCGCGGCCGACAGTGCCGGGATGATCGCCCTTAGCAAGCGCAAGGCTGAGAAGATCGAAGCCTGGCTGAAGGTGATGGAGACCGTCCACGAAGACGACATTGTCACCGGTACGGTTACCCGAAAAATCAAAGGCGGCTTGCTGGTCGACATCGGCGTGAATGTCTTCTTACCGGCCAGCCAAGTGGATATTCGCCGACCACACGACATTGGCGATTACATCGGTCGCACCATTCAGTGTCTGGTGCTGAAGATCGACGAATCGCGACGAAACATCGTGGTGAGCCGCCGCTCGCTGATCGAAGCCGAGCGAAACGAGAAGAAGTCGCAACTGCTGCAGACCCTCGAGGTTGGCCAACTTCGCAAGGGTGTGGTCAAGAACATCGCCGACTTCGGTGCCTTCGTCGACCTGGGTGGAATCGACGGCTTGCTGCACATCACCGACATGAGTTGGGGCCGCATCGGTCACCCCTCCGAGATGGTCTCGATCGACCAGGAAATCGAAGTCCAGATTCTGAACGTCGACCTCGACAAAGAAAAGATCGCCCTGGGTCTCAAACAGAAGTCGGCCAGCCCTTGGGAACAGGTCGAAGACAAGTACCCCGTCGGCAGCCGCGTGAAGGGTACCGTGGTCAACGTGATGACCTACGGAGCCTTCGTGAAGCTGGAAGAAGGGATCGAGGGTCTGGTCCACATCAGCGAGATGTCCTGGACCAAGCGAATCAGCCACCCCAGCGAGTTGGTGCACATCGACGACGAAGTGGAAGTCGTCGTGCTGGGTATCAACAAAGACAAGCAGGAAATCTCGCTGGGTATGAAGCAAACGCTGGACAACCCATGGGAGAAGGTCGCCGAACGCTACCCACCGGGAACTTCGGTCACCGGGGTGGTTCGCAACCTGACCAACTACGGGGCTTTCATCGAAATCGAAGAAGGCATCGACGGCTTGCTGCACGTCAGCGATATGTCCTGGACCCGCAAAATCGGTCACCCCAGCGAAGTGGTCGAGAAAGGTCAGGAAATCGAGTGCAAGGTGATCTCGGTCGATCAAAACCGGCGTCGTATCGCCCTGGGTCTGAAACAAATGGACGAAGATCCCTGGGCCACCGACATTCCCAATCGCTACCAGCCCGGCCAGGTTGTGCACGGTAGCGTGACCAAGCTGACCAACTTCGGCGTGTTCGTCGGGCTGGAAGACGGTCTGGAGGGATTGCTCCACATTTCCGAATTGGCCGATCACAAGGTCGAAAACCCCGAAGAGGTCTGCAAGGTCGGCGACGAGATCGAAGTCAAGATTCTTCGCGTCGATACGGACGATCGCAAGATCGGCCTCTCTCGCAAGCGTGTTGAATGGGCCGAGGAAGACGAAGCCCAGGCGCTAAAGGAAGAGGAAGAAGCCGCCAAGGCCGCGGCCGCCGGCAGTGCATCGACCGCGGAACTCAAGGGTGGCGTCGGCGGAGACAGTGGTCCGCTGATCAAAACCCCCGAGCCTGAAGCTGCTCCCGAAGAAGCACCTGCCGAGCCTGAAGCATCCGCGGAAGAGCCAGCCCCGGAAGAAGCGGCCGGCGACGCCACGGCTGAAGCCGAATCAGGCGACGAGGAAGAGGCCGAAAGAACGGAAGAATCTGCCGGGTAAGGTTACTCCGGCGGCTCCGTTCGAAGCGGCCCAATAAACTCGCGTGCGAGGGTTCTAGGGGAGATTCGCGCGGATGTATCCGCGATCGTTGTGCAATATCGTGCGCGCCGTTTCGTTCGTTACGGTCCGAACGCTGCCTACATTCAGCTTACCTGTGCACGTTGCTTCGCAGTTGGAGAATTGCCCTTGCTGTCGTCGATAGCTGTGTTTGTCCACCATAGTGGCTTGCGTTTCGCGCCTCCAGACGAACACATCAATGACCGACACACGACGACGATCAACATCCGCGGTCCAGTCACCCCTGGAAACGTACCTCCGCGAGATCAATGAAACCGCCCTGCTCACCGCGGCAGACGAGCGGCAACTGGCCGAAGAGATTGCGCAGGGCAACACCGAAGCCCGCGACCGAATGGTCCGCGCAAACCTGCGGCTGGTGGTCAACATTGCCCGAGGGTACACCGGCAAGGGACTAGGCCTGCAGGACCTGATCGAAGAGGGTAACCTCGGCCTACTACGGGCCGTCGAAGGTTTCGACCCTTCGGTCGGTACCCGGTTCAGCACTTACGCCAGCTACTGGATCAAGCAGTCGATCAAGCGCGCCCTGATTAACAGCGCCAAAACGATCCGCATCCCGGCCTACATGGTCGAACTGCTCAGCAAGTGGCGTCGGGCCAGCATTCGGCTGAACGAAGAGCTTGGCCGCACCCCCACCCCCGAGGAGATCGCCCGGGTGTTGGGCCTGCCGAAGAAGAAGCTGCCGATCATCAAGAAAGCCATCCGCATCTACAATTCGACTCCCCAGACCGATCAAGCCGAGGCCGGGTGGACCCTGGGCGAAATGGTCATGGACGAGACGGCCAAAAGTCCCGAAGACGAGATGCTGGAAGCCGATGCCCTTCGCGAGGTGCTGCGATTGCTCGACACGATGGACCAGCGGACCGCCACCGTGCTGCGGATGCGGTTCGGGCTCAACGACCAAGAGCCTCGCACGCTGAAAGAAATTGGCGAGTCGCTCGGCCTGACCCGTGAACGCGTCCGACAGATCGAGACCGAGGCCCTCGGCAAGCTGGCCGAAAGCCTGCAAGGCGAACCCCGGTTCATGAGCTAAGACCAGTCACGGCCCTGCTCACCCAACCAGCAGATAGCCCAGCCGCATGCCGGCTGGGTCGCGAAGCGACAAGATGCCTTGAAGTGCTCGTAAGTCAACCGGGCGGGCACGGTTCATCTAGTGCGCAATTCAGTTGTTGCGTTACAAGTTCGATGCGAACCCATCGCGACTGACTTTCCTTAAGAACCCTTCGCCCCTACCGGTTGGGTGACGCCCTTAGGCACCCACATCATCAGCCTCGAGCTGCGATTCGTTCCAGTAGGCATGACCGATCGCGCCCAGCAGTAGAAGGTTCACCACGGCCGTGCTTACAAGTTCGAAGCGGCTGTACCGGTGAAGCTGACTCTCGAAGGGAAATTCCCTGAGCGGTACGTCAACTTCGTAGAAGTCGATCGCATTTTCCTCGCCGCTTATCGGTCGAACCCGATCCGCATCAAGAAGTAACTTGGCACTCTCCGGAACCGTGAAGACGTGGATGGTCGTTCCCAAGAGGAACATGATATTGTAGGCCACCAAGCAACCAAACCCGAACCGCTGATGGCTACGGTACTTCTCCCGCAGTGAGATCTGCGAAACCGGCTGCGGAGGCGCAACTTGTTCCTTGGGAAGTAAGCGAGTCTTCAGTTCAAGGAGTTCTTCCTCCTTCCTTGAAAGAACCTCACGTTGTTCATCTGTCCAGATGTTGGACATGATTGGTGCCCCTGACAGCAAATGTTCTCACGGCGACGCGTGTATGCAGTGTCGAACTAATCTGCCCAAGAGAACGAACTTCAAAGCATCCTGTCGCTTCGCGACCCAGCCGACATGCGGCTGGGCTTTCATGAGATTGTACGCGGGAGAAGCTGGCTCAGTCTGAACCCGATTCCTCGGGCTGCTCTTTATCCAACCCTTCTTGCTCGACCGCCTTCTTGGTGATGGTGTCGGCCTGGGCGACGGGGAAGGCGATGTCGTACCAGCCGATCATCATCTCGTGCCAGGTTTGGGGACCCCAGCGGACTTCCTCGGTGGGGTCGGGATTGTTGGGGTTATCGGTCGAGTTGTCGTACCATGCCGTGCAGTGGATCTCGGTGCCCTCGGGAATCGACTTCGGCTCGGCCAGGATAAAGCTGTTCTGCCAATTGAAGTCGTACCGCGGGACGTCGAGCAGCACTTCGTGTGAACCGTCGGGATAAGTGGCCTCGTAGCGGAAGGCTTTCCCTCGGACGTGCATGTGGGGGAACATCGAGAGCAGCGTCGTATCACGCGAGAACTTGTGCGTGGCTTCGACCTTGTGATTGAAGGCCCCAGGTGGGATCGCAAATGCGTGATTCGAGGTGGCCGTGGTCGCCACCTGATGCGTCACTTCCTCGGGGTCGGCAAAGATCAACCCGATGCTGCTGAGGTCTTCCTGAGGCGAACCACAGGGGGTGTAATGCATCTGGAACACCAGCTTCGAACCGGCTGGAATCTTCTTCGCCATGCCTGCGGGAAATTCCACCGGTCGAGTCCCGGGGGCAAACCCGGCCAGGAACCCGAACCCGCGGATATCGGGGTCTTCGCTTCGCCCTTTAAGCCCCGGCGGGCGAATGAACACGATAATGTGATGCACCACCTGGCGATTGCCCGGCATGCACTCGGCCCAGGTAACCCATTTGTCTTCGGTGAAGCCCGGGTCGACGATGTAATGCCGGTACGCTTCGACCCCCTCGGCCTTGATGGAGACGGGCTTGTCGCCGAAATGGATCACCTGATCTGGCTCGCGGGGCATCATCCATTGCTCGGGATACTCGCGGGGTTCCGGCAAATTGGCCACATCGCCCTCGGGGCAACCGTTGGCCACCCAATCGAAGATCAAGGCCTGTTCGTCATCGCTGAGGCGTGTATCGTTCGAGAACACGCCGTGCTGCGGGTCGGCGTGCCAGGGTGGCATGCGATTTTCGCTAACCACTTCGGCGATCATCTCACCCCAGCCGGCCACTTCTTCGTAGGTCGTCATGGCGAACGGAGCGATCTGCCCTTCGCGGTGACACTGCACGCAGCGATCCTGAAAGATGCGCGCGATCTGATTCGAGTAGGTCACTTCCGACTCATCATTCACATCGCGAACCCGACCGATCAAGCAGCCCTTGGCTTCGGTCACGGCCACTGTCACTTCTGATCCGGCCAGCAATTCTTCCAAGGCCTCGGCCAGGTCGCGTCGCTGAAGCTTAGGCGCCGCGTATCCGACCCCCGCGCCGAAGCTGTATTGCCCGTCAATCCGCCCGTGGTAGCGAATCGCGCGGTCTTCATCGAGAACGAAAATCTGCGGCGTCCGCGTGGCACCGAACTGATCGGCCACATGATTGCCGACATCTTTCAGGAACGGAAATTCCATGTTGTGAATTCGGGCATGGTTGGCCATCTCGGTGATGGAATCCTGCCGATTGGAGTTGATGCCGAGGAATGTGACGCCCTGCGAAGCAAACTCCTCGTTCAGCTTCTGTATACGGGGGCCATACAGTTTGGCCAAAGGGCATTCGGTGCCGAGGAACGCCACGACCACCAGTTTGCTATCGGCGTAGTCGGATAATTGGTGCGTTTCGCCGCGGAAGTCTTTCAGTTCGAACCCGTCGATCTGTCGACCGATCAGCGATTGGGTTTCTTCGGCCGAAGCGGACAACCCGGAAGCCAACACCAGAGAAGCAACGAGGGCGGTTGCATACAGAAATCGCATCGTATGGCACCTTTCGAAAGAGTCCCGCGAGTGCGGCACCGTGACTTCGCTTTCCCACCGAATCAGAAATCCCGCGGCGGAACCCACCGGGTAATAGTATTACTCTTGAAATCGTCCCTAAGTTTCAGCCCACTAAAGCGCTTATATCAGCAGTACCAGGCAAGATGCAAGCAAATCGGGGTCCCGTTCCACTCAAACGGGGGATCGTGTTCAGCCGCCGGGTGGGTCTCGCCGGGGGAGACGCATCGGATTTCGCCCGAAGACGAACTCGGCAATCGCGGTCCCCTGGTGACCTGCTTCGGGCAATATACTCGTGAAATGCCAGCAGAAGGGCGAAACGAACGGGAAGAAATCGTAGTATAAATCGAGAAGCGTCGGCGGCGCGTATGCATTGGCAAATGCCGCCTTTGTGGAAGCAAGAGAACAGCCCACCAATTTGGGACATTCAAGGGAGACTGCAATGAAGTACGTTTCGTCGTGTGCGCCGGTCATGCTGATGCTCGGAGTGTTCGTTCTCGCAACACCCCATCAGGCCCTGTCTGCGGAAGCCAACGAGCGAACTTCGAACAACGTGCCACGGTTCCTCACCGGTCGCTTGCCGGTCGCGGACGCCAATGTGCCACAACATTGGTCCGCCACCGAAAACGTCGCTTGGTCCACCGATCTTCCGGGGCTGGGCTGGTCGTCGCCTGTCGTCTGGGGCGATCGCATCTTCGTCACCACCTGCGTCAACACGGGCGAAGGCCGCTCTCCGCGCAAAGGTCTGTATCTGGAAGACCTCGATGCCACGAAATACAAAACTGAAGATAAACATCTTTGGAAGGTCTATTGCCTCGACCTGAACAGTGGTGAGATTGTGTGGGAACATCTCGCGCACGAAGGCATTCCACCCAAGCCGTATCACATCAAAAACACGCTGGCCTCCGAAACGGCAACGACCGACGGCCAGCGCGTCTACGCCCGCTTCGGCAACTGCGGCTTGTTCTGCTACGACATGGATGGCAACCTGCTGTGGAAGAAGCTCGATACCCCGCGCGACACCCATTACGGCTGGGGCACTTCCCAATCACCCATTGTGCACGACGGTCGGGTCTACCTGGTCAACGACAATCAGGAAGAGTCGTTCCTTTCTGCATTGGACGCGAGTACCGGTGAAGAAATCTGGCGCGTCGAAAGAGACGAGAAGACGAACTATTCGACGCCCTACATTTGGGAGAACGACCAACGCACCGAGTTAGTTATCTCGGCCATCGGGTATGCCCGTTCGTACGATCTCGATGGCAATCTGCTGTGGCAGCTCAAAGGCAAGTCGATCCTCGCCATCCCCACCCCACAAGAGCACGGCGGCCTGCTGCACTTAACCTCCGGTCATGTGGTGTGGGGCGAGAACCCCATGTACGCTATTCGCCCCGGTGCCTCGGGTGACATTACGCTGGGCGAGGATGAAACCTCCAGCGAATACATTGCCTGGTATCAGCCTGATGCCGGACCGTATCACCCCACACCGCTGATCGTGGACGATCAGATGTACGTGCTCCTCGATCGCGGGTTCATGACGTCGTACAACCCCGAGACGGGCGAAGAGATCTATAGCAAACGCCGCATTCCCAAGGGGCGTGCGTTCACCTGCTCGCCCTGGAGCGATGGTAAGAACCTGTACTGCATCAATGAAGACGGGGTAACCTTCGCCATCAAACTGGGCCCCGATTTCGAAGTTCTCTACACCAACGAACTTCAAGAAGACGACATGTGCATGGCCACCCCCGTGATTGTGGGCGATCGCCTCCTGATCCGCACGGCTGCCCGCATGTATTGCATTCAGAACTCCAAAGACGCCCCGCAAGCCGCCGACTGAAGATCGAGACCACCGCACACGCCCTTCGCACCCAATCGATAGCCCAGCCGCATGTCGGCTGGGTCACCGCAGGTGACAAGAAGCCCTGAGGCGAAGGTTCAGACGCGGTAGTAGCTTGGGCCAACAACAAAGCGTCCCCCGCAGCGCTCGGGATGAGGCCTCCATCTCAACGGCATGATCAGCACGGACCTCATGGCATCTTGTTGCTTCGCGACCCAGCCGACATGCGGTTGGGCTGTCCCGAGTACGGTGGCACGGCTAGACGCGGTGAGTTGACTTGTTCGCTACGGGCTCGGCAATGTCCCGCTCGGATCGTCGAGGCCGGGTAACACCGCTTCGGGAATGTCGATCGCGGGCCGGTAGTTTCGGTCCTCGGGAGTGTTCGACGGCAACCGCTGTGGATAGTCGTCCAGGTCGAAGATATTCTCCGCAGGCTCGTTCCCGGTCGGATAACGATCGGCGTTTTCGCTGGGGCGCACGTCACGTGGATAGAGCCGCCCCAGGCGTGGGAACATCCACAGGGGGCCCAACGCGCAGAAGCGGTCTTCATAGAAGAACACGCCGTGCGTTTCCAGAATCGTGCCGGTATCGCGTTCCAAATTGGCCAACTCGGTGTTGTATTGGGCCAGGGCCTGGGCTTCCTGACTGACCGAGTTGCCCCACTCGCTGATGGCTTGCAACACGTTCAAGAAGAGAACCTCACGTCCAATACGGTATTCCGCAAACTGCTGTTGCAAGTTCTCGCGGTTGGCCGCGCGCGCTTCGCGAAATGCTCCGTACTGCTCGTAAAATTGTTCCAAGTTACGGAAATCGGCGGCCAAAATATGCCGCATCGCGTGTATTCCCTGTTGCAACACGGCTCGATCGCGGGCCACCAGCAGTTCGGAGGATCGTACGCTGGCCCGTTCGGCCCTCAGAAACAACGGAACCGAGAAGTTCACACCCAGGGTCCAATCGGTGGCTTCGTTGCCCACGGTTCCGATGCGTTCGCCACCGGGGGTCCGTCCTTCCAGGCCGTTCCAGCGATAGAGTCCGATCAAATCAAGATTGGGTTGGGCTTGGTTGTCTGCCAGTAAGAGCCGTTGCTGGTCGGCCTCTAACACCAATTTCAATTCAATCAGGTCGGGCCTTCGCTCTTCGGCAACCAGATTCACCAGATTCCAGTCAAACGCGATTCGCTCTCTAGTCGGCGGTGTGTAGGGTACGAAATTAAAGGGCACTGTGGGCGGGATACCCAGGATATTCAGCAATGCTGCTTCGCGATTCAGCAGATTCGCCTCCGAGGCGATCAGGTTCGCCCGAAACCCTGCCAAGGCGGCATTCGTTTGTGCCACTTCGCCGGCTTCTATGAATCCGACCGCCTTACGCGCCGTTGAGAGGTCATACGCAAACTCAGCCTGTTTCACTTGTTGCCTTCGCGCCCACACGTCGGTCCGGGCAAACACCACGGCCCAATAGGCTTCGATCACGCCCCGCACCAGTTCTTGCACGCTGTCGTTGAGCTGAAAAAACGAACGCTCGGTGTCGATGCGGGCCAGCACAATCGGCACGCGATTGGCCAACACGCCGCGGCCTTGCAGCAAAGGCTGTGTGTAACTCAGCGTGGTCGCATAGCGGTTCTGGGGGTTCAACGGAAAAATGCCTGGCGAGAACCGCGAGGCGTCGTTGCCGAACCCCAAGGCGGCCCGTCCGCCGGAGAGATTCGACTGGGCCAGGTCAAACGCAAAGTTATGGTTCTCTACTTTGTTGGCCCCCAGCAACGCCCGGTTGGGGTCCAAGGGGTCGATGATGGCGAATGGCGTTTCGGTTTGCGTCCACGTGTTGAACGCATCGACCGAGGGGTCGAACACGGCTCGCTGCTGGTCGACTGCCGTGTTGGCGATGGCAGGGTCGTAAATCGTGTTTCCACTGGAGACCGCCAACGTGCCGGCCAACACCCTTACCACTTCCGAATCACCCAGCGCGATGCGAATCGCATCGTCGAGCGAAAGCGGACGGTCGTCGACCTGGGGCAGTTCATGACCCACGGTGGGTGGCGGCGCAGTGGGTGGAATATAGACCGAAGGAAGACTCGCCGGGTTGCGATAGCGAATTTTCAACTGCTCCTGCTTGATCAGAGGCAGCACGCCGGCGTCGTTCTCTCCCGCTAGCAATAGCAGCGGAACCGCGCAGCAGACCACGACCACGGCACCAGCGAGAAGTTTTCGCCAGGACCATGCACCGCAACCCCCTGCTCTTCGTGATCGGTTGACCTTCGAGCGGGGTCGAGCTGTACCGGTTTTGTCGACAGACATACTTAATCGTGTTCGACCGAACGTAACGAACAATCGACTGGCCCGGGCTCGGTCGGCACAACCGTTAAAAGCGGACCGCTAGCGTGCGGTGAATTCCCAGAAAATTCATCGAACGGACTGTAGCCGCATGGAGATTGCGGAACGCGGCACCATCGGGCCGGTCACTCCGGCTGCGGTGCATGCAGAATTTCGACCGCCTCGGCAAAGTCGGTCGTGTCGCAGACCAGGTGGCCGTCCCGCATGACGATGTTCCGACGGGCGTTACGTGCGATGTCCTGATCGTGGGTCACCAGGATCACGGTCAGCCCCTTTTCTTCGTTCAGGAAGCGAAACAGCTCGATCATTTCGCGACTGGTTTTCGAATCGAGATTTCCCGTCGGTTCGTCGGCCATCAGGATCGAAGGTTCGTTCACCAACGCCCGGGCGATGGCCACGCGCTGCTGTTGGCCGCCGGAAAGTTGGCCCGAGTGATGATCGATGCGGTCGCCCAGGCCAAGCTGTTCCAGCAGCTTAACGGCCCGTTGCCGTCGCTCGCGGGCCGATATGCCGCGACTGTACAGCAGCGGTAACTCAACGTTTTCCACCGCCGGAGTACGGGCCAGCAGGTTGAAGTTCTGAAACACGAAGCCGATCCGTTTGTTGCGGATCACGGCCCTTTCGTTGCGCGACATGGTGGCGATTTCCTCGCCGGCCAGCAGATAGCTTCCGCTTGTAGGGCGATCGAGGCAGCCCAGCGTATTCATCAGGGTCGATTTCCCCGAGCCAGAGGCCCCAATCAGGGCCACGTACTCGCCCTGTTCGACCGACAAGCTCACACCCCCCAGGGCCGTGACCTTCACCTCACCCAGGTCGTAGATCTTGGTAATGTCGCGTAGTTCAATCAGCGCCATGATGCCACAGGGACCGGCCCTTCAGTGTTCCTTAGGAAAGCCTCCACCCGATTCGGGGAATCTCTATGTCTACCCTCGATGAATCTTACCGACAAGCGCGGGCACACGACAGCAAGTAGTGATCTGTAGGCTTGCCATGCTAAACTTGGCTCTCTCGCGAATGAGATCGGTCCATCTGACGTCACGATACACACAAAGGAAATGGGGAGAGTTCGGATGAATACTACGCTTCGATTGGTGCTCTTGCGAGTCTTCGGCGTGGGTACCGTACTGGCATTCATGTCCTACGTTGGTGTGGCGGATGAGACCAACGTGAGGGAAGGCAAGACTTGCTGCGACGAGTGCGAGCCATGCAAAGATTCGGCTGGCCAATGTGTCGCATGCTGCTCGGCAACCAAGATGAAGATTGGCGCGGTGGCTTACGCCCCCAGCGCAGTGACCATCTTCGAAGGCATTCGGCGATACTTCGTGAAGCACGAGTTTCCGATCGACTATGTGCTGTACTCCAACTACGACGCCCTGGTGGCCGCCCTGCAACGGGGCGAAGTTGATGTGGCCTGGAACACCCCGTTGGCCCATGCCCAGTATCATGTGGCCGCGGGTGGTGAAAGCCAGGCTCTGGTCATGCGGGATGTCGACTGTGGCTTCTACTCGGTGTTGGTGGCCCGTCGCGACGCGAACATTCGTTCCCTGGACGATCTGAATAGTCAAACGCTGGTGTTGGGCAGCCGAGACGCCGCCGAGGCAACCGTGCTGCCGTTGCACTTCTTGGCTGCGCAAGGCACCAACGTCGACAGCTTGAAGCTCCTCGAGCTTGACCAGCGGGTCGATCTCAAGGGCAACCCATGTTGCAGTGAGCGGCATGTGTTGACGGCACTCACCGCCGGCGAGGGCGAAGTCGGCATCATCGGGCGTTACCTTTGGGAACGCATCGAAGCCGACGGCGGCACCGAGGCAGAGCAACTCGTCGAGGTATGGCGATCGCCGGAATTCAGCCACTGCGCCTTCACGGCCGCGGCCGACTTCGACGCGAAGCGGGCCGCCCGATTTACCGAGTTGATGCTGGCCATGGACGCCGAAGATCCTCAAACCGCGGAGATCATGCGCCTCGAAGGCACCCGCCGCTGGGTCACCGGCAGCCAAGATGGCTTTCAAGATCTCTTCCAAGCCCTGGCCGAGGGTGAATAGCCTTTCGCTACGATCCCAATCGTCGTCATAACCTGCACCTCGTGGGTCTGGGATTGCCGTTTCCCACGCAAGTTGTGTGCAGTGCCGTGACGGCAATTACAATGAATCGTAGCAGTTCGCGCTGCTGAGGCTTTTCTTTGGCGACACGGTTGGCGTCGCCCGACTCAGAATGCATCACGCTGGCGACCGGAACCGCGGCGGTGCTGCAGCGATTCGAGGACTTCTCTTGTACTCCTTTCGTCTGGTTGGTTTCTTGCATTCGATCCCACTTCTCTTGGCACTCACTGCGGCGACCGCGGTTGGGCAAGACACTTCCGAAACGGCGCGCGGTCCCGTTCTGGGCGACGAGGATGTGAAACAACTTCGGGTCGGCATCGTCGTCACGGCCGACTTGGGGCCCTGTCGCGGCATCGTAGGCACCACGCCGATCCCCATCGAGTGGCCCGAGCAGGAAGTGCAAGTGCTAGAAGAAGACTTCTCGCCGTTCGTCGATCGAGTCAGTTATCGGGTACTTTCCGGTACCGTGAAACAAATGGTCGTCTCGATCCGGCAACTACCAAGAGGGTCGGAGGCCCAAGCCATCGTCACGCTGGAGATCCGCCGCCGGTCGCTCCATGCACCGGAGGATACCAGCGATTTTATCATCGCCAACCGTCGGCAACTCGACCGCGACACCTCGGTTTATTTGACCCCCAGCAAAGGAATTGAAAGTACCAATCGCCGCATTAAAGAACTGGCCAGCGAAGTGGTGGCCGAGAAAGAAGGGGCCTGGCAACAAGTCGAGGCCATCTACGATTGGGTCCGCGAGCATGTCGAATATCGCGAGGGACCGTTCCGAGGCGCGTTGCGGGCATTGAAAGATGGTTACGGCGACTGCGAAGAACTCAGCTCGCTGTTCATTGCCATGTGCCGCGCCGAGGGCATTCCAGCACGCACGGTGTGGGTGCCCGGGCACTGTTATCCGGAGTTCTATCTGCAAGACTCCGAGGGGAACGGCGGATGGTTCCCCTGCCAGGCAGCCGGATCACGGGCGTTCGGCGAGATGCACGAGACACGACCCATTCTGCAAAAGGGCGACAACTTCCGCGACAAGGATCGCCCTCGCGAGGCACAGCGTTATGTGTCCGAATATCTCACCGGTGCCGGCGGTAAGCCCAAGGTGAAGTTCATCCGCGAGACCGTGGCGGCCGACTGAGATCAACACCAGACTCGATCACGATCTACGCCAGATAGCCCAGCCGCATGTCGGCTGGGTCGGCGTAGCCGACAAGATGCTCTGAAATGGGTGTTATTCGACCGGACGGGTCGAGTCTTCTGAATGACCCTGCCGCACGAGAACTCACGGTGAACCCTGACTTGCTCTGCGATTGATTCTCTTGCTAAGGGCTTCGTGTCGCCTTTGGCGACCCAGCCGACATGCGGCTGGGCTATCTGGGTGTTATTGCACGGGTAGCAAACAAAAAAACCGCCGGTCTTCGCGAGGAAGACCGACGGTTTTATTCGAAACATGCCTTACTTCGTTCCAGAAGTGTATCGTGGTTGACTAGTACAGGTCCTGGTCGCCACCGTGACCGCCACCCTTCTTCGCATCCTTGGGCTTGTCAGCGATCAGGGCATCGCTGGTCAGCAGCAGGATCGACACGCTGGAAGCGTTCTGCAGCGCGGTTCGGGTGACCTTGGTTGGGTCGATGATCCCGGCCTTGACCAGATCTTCGAACTTGTCGGTCGCGGCGTTGTAGCCGAAGTTGCCTTCCGACTCGAGGACCTTCTCGCAGATGATCCCGCCGTCTTGGCCGGCGTTGCTGGCGATTTGCGTCAGCGGGGCACGGCAGGCACGCAGGATGATGTTGTAGCCAATCTCTTCGTCGTGCGACAAACCACGCGGCTTCACCGAGTTGGCCGCTCGCAAGATGGCCACGCCACCGCCGGGCAGAATGCCTTCGGCAACCGCGGCACGCGTGGCGTGCAGGGCGTCTTCGACGCGAGCCTTCTTCTCTTTCATCTCGCTTTCGGTCGCCGCACCCACGTTGACCTTGGCCACCCCGCCGGAGAGCTTCGCGAGCCGCTCTTCCAGCTTTTCGCGATCGTAATCGCTGGTGGCGTTTTCGATCTCGCGACGGATCTGATCGATGCGCGACTTGATGTCGGCACTCGAACCGGCACCTTCGATGATGGTGGTGTTGTCCTTGTCGACAATCACCTTCTTGGCCCGACCGAGATCGGTCAGCGGCAGGGTTTCCAGGTTCAGGCCGAGATTCTCGAACACCGCCGTGCCACCGGTGAGGATGGCAATGTCTTCGAGCATGGCCTTACGACGATCGCCGTAACCGGGTGCCTTCACCGCACAGCACTTGAACGTGCCGCGGAGGCGATTGATGACCAACGTGGCCAGGGCTTCGCCTTCGACGTCTTCGGCGATGATCAACAGCGGGCGATTCGCATTCACGACCGCTTCCAGAACGGGGACCATTTCCTTGACGTTGGTGATCTTCTTTTCGAACACCAGGATGTAAGGATCTTCCAAAACGCATTCCATCGCCTGGGGATCGCTTACGAAGTAAGGCGAAAGGTAGCCGCGGTCGAACTGCATGCCTTCGACCCATTCGACTTCCGTGGACAGGCTCTTGCCTTCGTCGACGGTAATCACGCCATCCTTACCGACCTTCTCCATGGCTTCGGCCAGCAGGTCGCCGATCTCCGGATCGTTGTTGCTTGCCACAGCACCCACGTGGGCCATTTCCTTGCGGCTCTTGATGGCAATCGAAGAGCTTTCCAGCTTGGCGCGAATGTCCGCCACGGCCTTCTCGATTCCCTGCTTCAATTGAACCGGGTTGACCCCCGAGACCACGGCCTTGAGGCCTTCGTTGAAGATCGCTTCGGCCATCACGGTGGCGGTCGTGGTGCCGTCGCCGGCCACGTCGCTGGTTTTCGAAGCAACTTCGCGAACCATGCGGGCGCCCATGTTTTCGTAAACGTCTTCCAGGTCGATTTCCTTGGCGACCGTGACACCGTCCTTAGTGACGGTGGGCGAGCCAAAGCTCTTCTGCAGAATTACATTGCGGCCTTTAGGACCGAGCGTGACTTTCACGGCCCTGGCCAACTTCGACACGCCGCGCTTCAGGGCGTCGCGGGCATCTTGATCGAAGGCAATTATCTTGGACATCAGTCGTTGTCTCCTGGGAAACTACCGGATCGCGTTCAAACAGCAATCCGTGGTTGGTGGTCTATTTTCCAGCGACGCGTTGCTTCTGGCGTCGCACGGTCGGCTTACTCGATGATGGCGAGAATGTCGTCTTCCCGCATCAGAAGCAGCTCTTGATCGCCGATCTTGATGGCTTCGCCGGCGTACGAGGTGAACAGGACGCGTTCGCCCGGCTTGATCTGTAGTGCGTGACGAGTTCCGTCGTCCAAGAGGCGTCCATCGCCAACGCTGACCACGGTGCCCCGTGCGGGCTTGTCCTTGGCCGAGTCGGGCAGCACGATCCCGCCAGCGGTTACATCTTCTGATTCTTCGCGCTCCACAACTACGCGATCACCCAGGGGCTGAAGCCGAACTTTACCGGCGGCTTTCTTCTTAGACTTGGTCGCTGTCGACATGACTCTTCGCCTCCGCGAAAACACTTTTGAATACAATGGATCGTAAAGGCCGATCAGAGCGAGAAGATCGGCCGCTATGGCTGCCAATTCTGCGCATTTCTCATGCGTAGCAGCCCCTTGGTAAGCAAGAGGCGCGCCAATCGGAGAACACTTTTCCAAGGTATTGCCCGGTAAGCACTTCTGACGAACAGCCGCCGTGGGGCCTTCCGCAGACACCAGCCCCAACTGGCAGTTTTCCGGATGATCGGCCCAGGATTCTGCCATTTTGGCAGCGGAGTCCGCGCATCGCGGTTCGAGATCGTCCCGAGAGCCGAGGTTACTCGCGGCTGCCCCGCTCGAGGGCCGCAATGATGGCATCTACGTCGTAAACAGCACCCCCCCAGATGCCGCCGCCCACCTGTTGCAGAGCCGCCCACAATCGGGTGTCGTCCGGCAGGCGTTCGTCCGCACACAGCTCGGGATGCGGCCCACGACTCCGCAGAAGTTGGCTTCCCCGGTCGATCGAATACGCCTCGGCGTCGTCTTCGGCAGCCCCCACCACGTCCACGGTTCCATGGAGCCGGCTGCGGTCGATCTCGATCCGGACAATGTCACCGTCTCGAACCGAACCCAAAGGACCGCCGGCCAGGGCTTCGGGTCCAGCATGTCCGATGCAAGCTCCAGTGCTCACGCCAGAAAATCTAGCGTCCGTCACGACGGCCACTTCGCGTCCCCATGGGAGGTGCTTCAGAGCGGAAGTCACCTGGTAGATTTCTTCCATCCCCGTGCCCTGTGGTCCACGACCCATCAACACCAACACGTCGCCGGCGACGACCCGCCGTTCGCCTTTGCCTTTGATGGCCGCGACCGCGTCCCGCTCGCTGACGAACACCTTGGCCGGGCCGGTCTTGCGATAGACCCCGTCCTCATCGACAACCTCAGGATCGATCGAGGTGCTTTTGATCACCGAACCGTGCGGTGCGATGTTCCCACGGGGGAAGCAAACCGTGCTGGTCAGTCCTTTTCGTTTCGCACCCTCTGGGTTGAAGATCACATCACCGGCATCGACACTGTCGCGTTCGGTTAACAACTGCTGCAAGCGCTGACGACGCTCAGAATTTTCCCACCAGGAAAGCACCTTGCCCAAGGTGATGCCGGCCGCAGTGAGCACGTCGAGTTCGAGAAGGTCCAACTCCCGCAGGTGCAACATCACCTCGGGCACCCCTCCGGCAAGAAACACCTGAACTGTCGGATGCCCCACCGGTCCGTTGGGCAAGGCATCGACCAGTCGCGGCACGCGAGTGTTGATCTCCGTCCAGTCGTCCACCGAGGGGCGATTCAGTTTCGCCGCATGCGCGATCGCCGGGATGTGCAGCAATAGGTTGGTCGAACCACCAAAGGCCGCGTGCACGACCATCGCGTTGCGAATCGAGGCGTCGCTGAGGATATCTCGGGAGGTTTGTCCACTTGCTGCCATGGCTGAAACCGCGGCAGCACTCCGCCGGGCCGCGTCTAACCAGATGGGTTGACCCGAGGGGGCCAGCGCCGAATGCGGCAACGCCATGCCCAGTGCCTCGGCGACCACTTGCGCGCTGGCCGCGGTGCCCAGGAATTGGCAACCCCCGCCGGGTGATGCACACGCGCGACAGCCCATTTCGGCGGCTTCCTGCAGCGTGATTTCATCGTGTGCGTATCGGGCACCAATCGATTGGATTTTGCCCGCATCTTCTCCCTGAGTGGGCGGCAAGGTTACGCCGCCGGGAACCAGCACGCTTGGTAAATCGCGCGAGCCGGCCAGCGCCATCATCATGGCCGGCAACCCCTTGTCGCAGGTTGCCACACCGATCACTCCGCGTCGGGTTGGCAGCGAACGAATCAATCGGCGCAGCACCATCGCCGCATCGTTGCGGTACGGAAGACTGTCGAACATGCCGGCCGTACCCTGGGTGCGTCCATCGCAAGGGTCGGAGCAATACGCAGAAAACGGCACGCCTCCGGCCGTGCGAATCTGTTCGGCTGCCGCCTGAACCAACAGCCCGACTTCCCAGTGACCCGTGTGATAACCCAGTGCGGCTGGAGTTCCGTCGGGGTTCCGCAGCCCGCCTTGGGTGCTGAGGATCAGGAACTGAGGGCCCAGCATTTCTTTGGGCGACCATCCCATCCCCGCGTTCTGCGACAGCCCGAACAGATCGCCGGAAGGCCAGTCGCGAAGCATGGTATCGGTCAACGGAAGCGAGCCCTGCTGACCTGCCGCGGTGGTGATGACCTCGAAGATCGATTCGTCTTGACTGTCGAGAAGCTGCTCGGTCGAGATGCCGTTGCTCATCAGGAATACCCACGGGAGAACTTATTGCGAGGCAGCGCCGTGCCGGGAGGGCGACTGGGCAACTCAGCATAGCAGGCTTCCCGGCTAGCAGATATTACGTTTCGACGTTGGCCAACTTCGGCGTCCACAGACGAAAGAACACGGTGGCCAACAGCGGTACGGCAATCGACGCCACCAGCGCCGGCAACAGCGCATCGTATTGGGCCGCGTATCGGCCGAAGACCGAATAGGCCACCGCGATACCGAGGTTGCTGAGCACCAGTGGTACCAGAAATCTTCGCCACGACAGCCCGGTCGCGCCCATCAACAACACACTGGCTTCCGCCAACACGGGCACGGCTCGCGTGAGCACAATCAATTGCGGACCAAAGCGTGCAGCAAGCTGCTCGGTGTGTCGCAAGTCTCCTGCGGCCGTCAAACGATTGGCCAACGGTCGACCACCCCAGCGAGCCAGCGCGAACCCTAGCATTCCGCCGAACGTCATTCCAACCCACGAGGCCATAATTGCCAGCAGAACGCCCAGTTGTGCTCCGCCAAAGGTGCTGACGAAGCTCGAGGGAACCGGCAACAGGATATCCGTGGCCAACACGCCCGCGATCAACAGCGCGGTCGATGTTGGCGTGAGGGTTTCGTCGAACCACGTCGTTACTTCTGCTTCGAGTTGTTCGCCCACCGCCAGAAAAGGAATCACCGGCACCAGTAAAACGGCGGCCAACAGCAGGGAAATAGTCAGTAATTCGCGCATTAGCTCGCCTTGAGCGTGTTTGGAGATACCGATAGACTTCGGCCAGCAGGGTCATTTCTCGAGGCTTGCAGCCACATCCGTCGCGTGGCTCACTCCTCCAATTGAAGAGTGCCCGTCCGGTCGTGTCCAGTGGAAGTGGGAATTCGTTCTTCGCACAGGGCAGTTGATTGCGAGTTGGCAATTCGCAGCGAACCCGCACGATCGGATCAAGCATCGTAACCCACGGTGGAGTACATCCCCTTGTCGCACGAACAGCTTTGGGCTCCCTGGCGGTTGTCCTATATCGCCGGCGACGATCCACCGCCCGAGAAGGTGACCCTTCCCCAAGACAAACTACTTGCCGGGGCGGACGTTGATTGCTTCATCTGTCAGGCAGTAGCGCAAGATCGCGACGAGCAGAACTTGGTGGTCGCACGACACGATCACTGCATCTCGATCCTGAATCGCTATCCCTACAACAACGGTCATGTGTTGATCTCGCCCTTGAATCACAAGGGACACGTTCGCGATCTAACCGACGAAGAGCATCTCGATTGCCAGCGCGAAATTGCGCGACTGGTCGTACAACTCGAGCGGACCATTAATGCTCAGGGGTTTAATGTGGGGCTAAACTTGGGGCACATCGCGGGTGCAGGCTTGCCGGGCCATTTACATTGGCACATTGTTCCCAGATGGAGCGGTGACACGAACTTCATGCCGGTGCTGGCCGGCATCAAAACCATCCCGCAGTCACTCGAATCGCTGTGGGAACTACTGACGACGGGTACCGAAGAGGGCAGCAGTTGATCACCTGCGATGACTCGGCTCTCGGGGCAGTTCTTGGTAGGTGTAGAACACCATGACCGATTCAGAGAATGAGTCCGCCGCGAACGTCTCGCAACTAGTCGTCGATCGCGAGGCATGCCTACTCGCGCCGTACGCCATGCACAGCAGCGAGACCTCGGGCCGCAAACACCCAGAGACCCTGCACCCGTATCGTGGACCGTTTCAGCGCGATCGCGATCGCATCATTCACAGTGCCGCCTATCGGCGGCTGGCCGGTAAGACGCAGGTGTTTACCGGGGAGATGGGCGACTATCATCGCACACGGCTGACGCACACTCAGGAAGTGGCCTCGATCGCCCGTTCGTTGGGCCGAGCGCTGCGGTTGAACGAGGACCTCATCGAGGCCTTGGCCTTGTTGCACGATATCGGGCATCCCCCGTTCGGGCACGCCGGCGAAGATGCATTGAACGAGTGCCTTACGGCCGAGGGTGGATTCAATCACAACGCCCAGGCATTGCGGATTGTCGAAAACCTCGAGACGAGGTATCCCGAGTTCCCTGGATTGAACCTCTCGTACGAAGTCCTCGCCGGACAAGCCACGAGAGTTCGCGACGCGAAACCCACGGGCAGCCCCACGCTGGAAGTTCAGGTTGTCGATGCGGCCGACAGCGTGACATACAACACCCACGACGTGGACGATGCCCTGAAGGTGGGTTTGCTTGAATTGGGACAATTGTTCGAGGTGGCCCTGTGGAATGAGGCTCACCATAGGGTTCGTGCGACGTATGCGGCGCTCGACGGCGACGAGCTGAAACGGGCCGTGCTCCACGAGTTGATCGAATGGCAGGTTAGCAACCTGTTTCAGCAGACGACGGCCAATCTGAACTCGGAAGATGTTGGCAATGTAGAGAAAGTGAAGCAACTTCCCCGCCTGGTGCAGGCTTCTTCCGACATCGCCCAGCAGAAACGGGAGATGGAATCATTCTTGTACGAGCACGTTTACCGGCACCCCAGAGTGCTGGAGATGCGTCAACGTGCGCAAGCCTACTTACGTGAAATGTTCGCATGCTACACGTCGAACGCGGGAGCTTTGCCGGCGTGGTTTCAATCCAGGTGCCCCCTGGAAGGGGTCGCCCGGACGGTTGGCGATTATTTGGGCGGAATGACCGATCGCTTTGCGCAGCAAGAACATGCGAGACTTTTCCCCACGGCGAAGCGGCACTGACAATCATTCCCATGGTTGATAAGATATTAGCAGTTAACAATTTCTGGCGTTTGTTCGAAGACCTCAGACCTGCATATGGGGCATCCCTCGTCGGGTGCAGGGAAAACGCCAACAGGAAGGCTGAACGGTTATGCCGCTGCTGCTCCTTCGCTTGATGTTCATCGTCATCGCCGCCGGATTGGGCGTATTCGTCTTTCGATCGCAAGATGAGCTACTGCCGTTTTCCTGGTTTGTGCTGGCGGGGATGTTGTTGCTGGCCTGCGGTGTCATCGCGGTCGACATCCTCATTCGTCACAAACGGCTGGACATGATCACGTCGGTGTACTTTGGCACCGTTGTGGGGTTATTCCTGGCGTATGTCGTGGGGTTGGCCCTCGTGCCGCTACCCATCCCGGAACAACAGCGGGAGTCCTTGCAGCTAATTCTCGCGCTGGTGTTGTGTTATCTCTGTATCAGTTTGTTGATGCAAACGCGGGACGACTTCCGTTTCATCATTCCTTTCGTCGAGTTTTCGAAAGAAGTGAAGGGACAAAAGCCGTACATCTTGGATACCAGCGTGATTATCGATGGTCGCATCGCCGACGTGCTGGAGACGAAGATCTTCGATTCGCAACTGATCATGCCGCGCTTCGTGCTCACCGAACTGCAGGCCATTGCCGACAGTTCCGATAAGCTTCGCCGTGGTCGAGGCAGACGAGGGCTCGACATGCTCAACCGCCTGCGCTCGGGAGGTGAGGTGGAACTGCACATTTACGATCGAGAACTTCCGGAATTCGTCGGGCAACCAGTCGATCTAAAGCTGGTGATGCTGGCCAAACATCTCGAAGGCAAGATCCTGACCAACGACTTTAACCTGAACAAAGTCGCCAAGCTGCAGGGCGTCGGGGTCATCAATCTCAACGATCTGGCCAACGCCCTGAAACCGGTCTGCCTGCCTGGCGAAGTGATGGAAGTGAAGGTCGTCAAGCCGGGTGAAGAATTCGGCCAAGGCGTCGGTTACCTGGACGACGGCACCATGGTGGTGATTGAAAACGCCCGCGATCATGTGTCGAAGACGATTGCCGTTACAGTGAACAACGTCCTGCAGACCAGCGCCGGGCGGATGATCTTCGCCAAATATGAAATGGCCGATGAACCCAGCGCGGCGAAGCCCGCCAATCGCTGACTGCCGGGGCGTCTCTTACATTCGCTCGACCACGTCGATGCCGAGCAGGGAAAGTCCGGTCTTCAACGTGCGTGCTGTCAGATCGCACAACAGAAGCCTGCTGTCGCGAGTATCCGTGTCCGCGGCTTTGATCACCGGGCACTGTTCGAAAAAGGTCGAGTAGTTGCCCGCCAGCTCGAACAGGTAACCGGTCAGATGGTTGGGGCGATAGTCTTCGACCATCGTCACCAGGGCTTCTTCGAAGCGGACCAACGCCACGGCCAGCGAACGTTCGGCCGGTTCATCGATCCGGATCTTCGCCCCGGACTTTCGCAACGCTTCCAGGTCGACACCACTTTTGCCAAAGATGCTCCGCACCCGGGCGTAAGCATATTGCATGTAGGTGGCCGTGTTTCCATTGAGCGCCAGCATCTTGTCGTAGCTGAACACATAATCGCTGGTGCGGTTGTGCGATAGGTCGGCGTACTTCAACGCCGCGATCCCAATCGATTGGGCCACTTGCTGACGCTTCTCCGCATCGGCTCCGTCGATCGAATCTTCCGGCGAAGTCTCGTCAATTTTTTCGCCGGCCCGACGGATGGCTTCATCGAGCAGGCTCTCCAACCCGACGGTGTCGCCCGAACGGGTTTTGAACGGGCGGCCGTCTTCGCCCAACACCGTGCCGAAACTGACATGCGCGAGTTCGACATCGTCGTAGCCCCATTTGCGTGCGGTGGCGAAGAGTTGTTCGAAGTGCAAGCTCTGTCGGTGATCGACCACATACAGCATGGCATCGGGTTTCCAATGTTCCATGCGATATTGAATCGTGGCCAGATCGGTGGTGGCGTAGAGGTAGGCCCCGTCTTTCTTCTGTACGATCATCGGGGTGTCATACCCTTCGAGAAACACGCAGACCGCCCCGTCGCTGTCGGTAGCGAGTTCCTGCTTGCGAAGCTCTTCCACCACGCTGCCAAGACGATCGTGATAGAAGCTCTCGCCGAGGGTGTGATCGAACGAAACGCCCAGCCGCTGATAAACCTTGTCGATCTCCTGTTGGCACGCTGGCAAAAAATCGTCCCACAGCGCCTTTCGCTCGGTATCGCCAGCGTGCAATGCCGCGGTTTCCGCGAGAACTTCGGTACCAATGTTGGGGTACTTCGCGATCAGCGGTCCGCGATCGGGATCCTCTTCCAGCGATTTCAGCTTGGAGTCCAATGCCGCCAGTTCGCTTCGCATCTCAGCTAGTTGTTGAACCGAACGTTTGTGGGCTTTGGTGGCCTTCTTCTGTTCGGAGGTCAACTTCTGACCCGACGCCTCGGCCGCATCGACCTCGGCTTGTGCGGTGGCGATCTTGGTTTCCGCTTGCTCGATCTTCTGAAGAAGCGCGGGCCGCTGAGCTTTCGTGGCGTGGTAGTCCACCATCTGGCTTACCAGGCGATACAGCCGCGAGAGCTCAGTTACCGGCTCTCGTTCGTAGGCCGCGGGATCGAGAAAGTGGTGGTAGCCGAACAGGATCATGCCGAACTGGGTGCCCCAGTCGCCAATGTGATTGTCGCTGATCACGCGATGTCCGAGAAATTTCAACGTGCGGTACAAGCTGTCTCCAATCACCGTGGAGCGAATGTGTCCCACGTGCATCGGCTTGGCCACGTTGGGCGCGGAATAGTCGATGACATATGTGCGGGGATGCGCGGTGGGGGCGATTCCCAGTCGCTCGTCCGTAACGGCGGTGGTGAGTTGGGCGATGAGCCAATCGTCGCGGAGACGGAAGTTGATGAATCCCGGGCCGGCGATCTCGGGAGCGTCGCACAGTTCGGCCACGTCCAAGCGTTCGACAATCTCGGCGGCCACGTCGCGGGGCTGGCGACCGAGTTGCTTGCCCAGCGGCATCGCACAGTTGGCCTGATAATCGCCGAATCGTTCGTCCTGGCTGCGACGGACCATGGATGCCGGTTCGCTGGGGTCGTCGACAATCCCAGTGAGTGCGGCCTGCAGGCGCTCGCTTAATTCGGCAACAACATTCATGGCGTACACGGGTTCCTGCGACCGGTGGAAGGGGAGAGACAGCGGTCACAGTGTGCCACGAAGCACCACTGAATCGCAAGGCCTGCAACGCCAGTGTGGTCCTTGAGAAACAGCCGCGTCGTGTACGCTCGCCGAATGCGAGGACCTACGGAAGTTCCGTTTCGGTGTCGAATGGCAACGGCACACGTTTGGCGCCGGTCCACAGATTTTCGAGATCGAAGTACTCGCGCGTTTCGTCTTCGAAAATGTGAATGACCAGCGATCCGTAGTCCAGCAGAATCCAGCCGGTGTTCTGATAGCCTTCGATGCCGAGACGATGATCTCCCATATCGTCTTCGAGACAGTGGTCGATCTCTTCGCTGATGGCATGCAATTGACGGCGACTGGACCCTGAGACGATGAGGAAGTAATCGCACATCGTCGTCATTTCACGCATGTCCAAAATGACAATGTCCCGACCGCGGTTGTCATACGCGGTGCGGGCGGCGGCCAGGGCTAGTTCCAGAGCCCGTTCGGCTGGCCGCGGGGAAGGGACGGTTGTGCTAATGACCATGGCCTCCTGTTTGTTCATCGAAGCGTGCGTTGAGGATGCGTTTCCTCGACACCTCCAATTGTACCCTGAGTGTCACATCTGCAAGTGCGAATCTGGGGTCGCTTCGGGGTCGCAATGCATCGCTGCAAACTAGACACTTCGTCGCCTGGGCAAGTTCACCCAGACGGCTATAACTAGGGTGACCATGATCGATCCGCTCGGCAACCTTGCCGATGGCACATACGCGACAGTTTGCTCTAACCCTAGTGGAGTACTCAACATGGGCGATTGGATTGAAGAAGGGAAGAAAGCCCCGGATTTCACCCTGGCCACCGATGCGGGCGAAAAGATCAAGCTATCTTCGCTGCAAGGCGCGCCCGTGGTGTTGTACTTCTATCCCAAAGACGACACCCCCGGCTGCACGAAAGAAGCCTGTGCATTCCGCGATCAAAAGGCTGCGTTGAAGAAAGCCGGCGCTAAGGTCCTAGGAGTGAGTCCTGACGATGTGGCAAGCCACGCAAAGTTTCGCGATAAGTTCGATTTGAACTTCCCGCTGCTGGCTGACCTGGGGCACAAGGTGGCCGACAAGTACGGTGCCTGGCGAGAAAAAAACATGTACGGCAAGAAGTCGATGGGCATCCAACGATCCACATTCCTCATCGACGCCGACGGCAAGGTGGCCAAAGTTTGGAAACGCGTCAAAGTCGACGGTCACGATGAAGCCGTGCTCGAAGCCATCGCGGCTCTCGAATGAAATCCCGCTAGGTCATCAGAGACCCAGACACCGCGGATAGCCCAGCCGCATGTCGGCTGGGTCGCCGCAGGCGACAAGACGCCCTGAAGTTCGGACTTCGCCGCCTGTGCGGTTTAACCCTGGCCGCCGGGTTCTCGTTCAGGAATCACGAGGAAGCAGACGAGCCAACTCTGAATGAGACTCTCGCTCACAGCATCTTGTCGCTTTCAGCGACCCAGCCGACATGCGGCTGGGCTATCGGGTATTTACCACGATTTGCCGGCCGGAGGTCTTCGGCGCTGGGCGAATAGCCAGGTGTAGAGTTCGGGGGTGTCGTACGTTGGTATCCAACTGTCGTGCTCGACGTCTGGAAACTCGGTGTACTGCACGTCGCCGCCGACGTTGCGAATGGCCTCGACTGCCATACGGGAGTGCCTGACCGGAACCACCGAATCTCGGGCCCCGTGGAAGAACCAACTCGGCAGCTTGAGAAACGGTTCAATGCGATTATCGAAGAATCCGCACACCGGTACGGCCGCGGCGAAGCGCTCCGGGCAGAGTTGCACGGCGTCCCAGGTGCCGTGCCCACCCATTGAGATACCGGTTACATAGACCCGCGTGGGATCGATGTTGAATTCTTGTTCGACCTGCCCGAATTCAGAGAGTGCCCGCGGCAAGTCGGGGCGATCTTGCGACCAGTCGAATCGTGCTTGGGGGAAGAACGTAAATGCCGGGAACGTGTCGGCCTGTCGTTTGACGACGGGTCCCAGGCCGACTTCCAACTGCAAGTGATTGTCGGTACCACGTTCGCCGGCGCCGTGCATGAAGAAGATGGCCGGCCAGCTCTCAACGGCGTCGTACGCCGCCGGGACGAAAACGGTGTAGCGTTGCTCGACGCCTTCGTCATCGTGATAGCTGCGTGATAGAAAGCCCGTCTCCACGCGGTTCACCTCGGCTTGGTTCGTGCTTCGCGGGAGTTCGAACGGCGACCTGGATCGCTAGACCGAACCTTCCAACAGACGAATGCAACCGTACATCACCATCAGGATCGAGCCGTAGACCAGCACGGCGAGCAGGACGGCGTACAGACCTTGCTTCATGGCCTGGGCTGCATAGTTCTCGGGCAAGGTTTCGTTGGGATCGCTCATGGTTGTGTGGTTTTCCTGGGAAGTGGGTTAAGTACTTGGGGCGAACTGGTGAGTTCGGAACGCCACGGAGGGCGTTCCCTACGTGCTTTGGAAATCGCTGATCGTTGGTTTGGCTGACACGTCAATATAGTCTTAGGAGCGGATCTGTTCAGGAGGGAATCTGAGCAGGTGCCTGCGACATTTTGTCGCTATTTGCGGCGGCGGGCGGTTTTTCTGCCCGGGCGGTAGCCGGCTTTCTTTTTCTTGGGGCGTTCGCCTTTGGTGTTGCCGCCCGAACGGCGACCCGAGGGCGGATTTCGATTCTCACGCAATGCTTCCTTGGGGGCTCGCGAGGGGATCAGGCAATCGCAGCCTTCGCCGATCAGGTCCTCTCGCCCGGCCTGCTTCAGGGCTCGGCGGACTTCGAAATAGTTTTCCGGCTTGAAGAATTGCAACAGGGCCCGTTGCAGTTTGCGATCTCGCAGATGCCGTGCGATATGGACGGGCTTCATCGTCATCGGGTCGAGACCCGTGTAGTACATGCATGCGGCCACGTCGAAGGGGCTGGGGATGAAGTCCTGCACCTGATCGGGCTTGTATCCGTTCTGTTTCAAAAATACGGCCAGGTCGATCATCGAGTGCAGATCGCTGCCCGGGTGGCTGGCGATGAAGTAGGGCACAAGGTACTGCTTCTTGCCGGCCCGTTGCGAGGCTTCCTTGAACTCGCGACCGAACTCGATGAAGTCGCTTTTCCCTGGTTTCTTCATTAGCTCCAGCACGTTCGGGTCGACGTGCTCGGGGGCGACTTTGAGGTGCCCGCCCACATGATGTTCGGTCAGCTCCTGCATGTACTCCGGGCTGCGATGAGCCAGGTCCATGCGAATGCCCGAGGCGATCAGCACCTTTCGCACTCCCGGTTCGTCGCGGGCACGCTTCATCAATTCGAGCAACGGACCATGATCGGTGCCCAGTAGTTTGCAGATTTTGGGATGCACACAGCTTTGCCGTCGACAAATGGCCTCGATCTCAGGCCGTGTGCACTTCATCTCATACATGTTGGCCGTAGGGCCGCCAATATCGCTGATCACCCCTTTGAAATCGGGGTCTTGGGTCATTTGTTTGATTTCGTTGATGACCGAGTCCTGCGAGCGGCTTTGGATGATGCGCCCCTCGTGAGCGGTGATCGAACAGAACGTGCACCCGCCGAAGCAGCCCCGCATGATTTGCACCGAGTGCCGCACCACTTCGAACGCGGGGATCGTCTGCTTGCCGTAACTGGGGTGCGGCCGCCGGGTGAAGGGGAGCCCGTACACGCGATCCATCTCGGCTTGCGACAACGGGTAGGAAGCCGGATTGACCACGACCGCTTCGCGATCGAAGCGCTGTACTAACCGCTTGGCGTTGTGGGGGTTGGTTTCCAAGTGGGCCAGCTTGGTCATCCGGGCAAACTCGCGTTTGTCGGCCTGCACCGTTTCGAAGCTGGGCAACTCGACCACATCTTCCGTTGGCGGCTCTTCGCTGGCTCCCAGACGATAGGCTACCCCGCGAAGGTCGCGTAACTCGCGCGGTGACTTTCCGGCCTGCAGCGCGCGGGCGATGTCGACGATCGGTCGCTCACCCATACCGAACACCAGGAGATCAGCCTTGCAATCCAAAAGAATGGACCGTTTGAGCTTGTCGCTCCAATAGTCGTAGTGGGCGATTCTTCGCAGGCTGGCTTCGACTCCGCCGGCCACCACCGGTACACCCTTGTATGCCTCGCGGGCGCGCTGGCAGTAGGCCAGCGTCGCACGATCGGGACGGCGATTGATCTGCCCACCCGGGCTATAAGCATCGTCGTTGCGGACTTTTCGATTCGCCGTGTAGTGGTTGATCATCGAGTCCATGTTGCCGGCGCTGATGGCAAACATCAGTCGCGGCTGGCCAAAAGTGCGCCAGGCATCGCACGAACGCCAGTCGGGCTGGCTGAGGATGGCGACTCGAAATCCTTCGCTCTCCAGCAGTCTTCCCAGCAGCGCCATCGCGAAGCTGGGGTGATCGACGTAGGCGTCGCCGGTGACGAACACGATGTCGACTTCGTCCCAGCCACGCTCGAGCATCTCTTCACGCGACATGGGTAGCGGTGTGGCTGCCACGGGGGCAGCTACCGTCGGCGGTTGGCTACTCGAAGCCATGTCGAGAATCGGCAGCTCATTCATCATGGGAATAACCTTGGCTGCCAGAGGAGTTGCTTAGGCGACGGGTTACACGGAAGTGCAAACCGGGGCCTGTCACTACGATTCGTCAGGCTGGAAGAACACGACCAGTCTTCCGAGCCCATCGAAGATAAAGCGACCGGCAGTGTAGTGTCCCCCGGCCCACCAGATGATTTCCGGTTCGCCGAGTGCCTTCCACAAAGACTCGGTGCAAGCCTTCGGAATCAATTCGTCGCTGAGTGCGTTGAACATGATAATCTTACGCCCGCGTACGTTCTCGGCATAGGTGACGGGATCCACGGGACGAACCAGTTCGATGAGTTCTTCCTGGCTGCCCCCCTTTTCCAGCCAACCCTGGGCAATCTCGGCAAACTCTTCGGCCTCGAAGCCAATTTGCCCAAGGTCACCACCCGCCAGCAGAAGGCCAACCTTCTTGAAGCGAGGTTCCGCCGACGCAGCCAAAGCGCTGGTGATGCCGCCCAGGCTGATGCCCGTGATGCCGAGTTGCGCGGCGTCGACTTCTTTTTGCGATCCCAACCAGGCGGCCGCGCGGCGAATGTCGAGTACGCCCTGCGTCATCCCCTCGACGGTCTCGTGAGGATCGACCGAGATCATCTCACGATCAACCCCGTCGGTACCTCGGGGGCCGTAGTACGGCAGCTTGACGAAGAGCGATGCGATGCCGTTGTAAGAGAACTGGCGACACATCAGCCGCGACAAGTCGAAGTCGCCACCCAGAATATGCAGCACGACCACGCCCGGAAAGGGTCCTTCGCCCTTGGGCTGGAAGTACTCGCAATGCACCGTGTTGTTGTTCTCGTATTCGGTTTCGACCGGCGAGGGGAACGTGACCTCCCAGATGTTAATCTGCTCGGACACGGTCGGAATGGGTGACTGCTCGTAGGGAAACGTATGCGCATCCAGATGGAAGTGCTCGGGCACGATGTCTTCGTTTTCGGCCTCGGCGTATTCGATTTCCCCGGTGATCACTTCCGCTTGTGCTAGCGTCGAGTGATAGCTCAACAGGAAGAGGAAGCCGAGAAAGAGACCGGTGGCACGTCGCATCATGAGAGTCGCTCGCAATCAGGTGGGAGGTAGTTCGAGGGCCATGGGGGTTCGTGTTCCCGCGTTTCCCCCATCGCATTACTATACACGCCCCCAACCCGCCCCGAAAACCGGTCGCTATGCCTAAAAATCGACAACTGCCGCTCGACGAACTCCAACCCCGGCGCATCTGCCTCGTGAAACCGAGTGCTTTGGGAGATGTGGTGCAGACTCTGCCCACCCTGGCGGGGCTTCGCGCGCGCTGGCCCGAGGCGCACATCGCTTGGGTCGTCAACCGACCGTTGAGCCCGTTGCTGGCGAGCATTGACGAGTTGGATGCGGTGATCCCCTTCGATCGCCACTTGCCGCTGGGCAAACGCCCCGGGTCGTATTTCCGGCTGTGGCGTGAATTGCGGGACAATCGTTTCGACCTGGTGCTCGATCTACAGGGACTGATGCGTAGCGGTCTCATGACTTGGGCCACCGCCGCAGCCACGCGGATTGGAACGAAGAACGCCCGCGAGGGAGCAACTGCCGCGTACACCCATGCCATCGATGTTCCCCGCGACATGCCCGCGGTGCATCGCTACTGGCGATTGGCGACTGCGTTGGGATGTCAGGGCGAACCCCCGGCGTTGGCCCCGCAACCTTCTGACGAAGATTGGGCCGAAACCCAACGGTACCTCTCCCCCTTGCCGCGGCCCTGGATTGCCATTCACCCGGGCGCCCAGTGGGAAACCAAACGCTGGGGGGTCGAACGATTCGCCGCCGTGGCTCACCGGGCCTTCAAGCAATACGGCGCCAGCACGATCATTCTCGGTGGTCCCGACGAAACCGAGTTGTGCGGTGCGTTTGAACAACAGCTACAGGGGTTCGCGTCCGGCGGTGGCTCGATCCCGCACGTTAACCTTGCCGGGAAGACCAGCCTCACGAAGCTGTCCGCGGTTTCGGCCAAAGCCGACGTGTTTCTCTCGGGCGATACAGGTCCCATGCACCTTGCGGCCGCGATGGGCACGCGGACCGTAGCGGTCTTCACTTGCACCAGCCCCCAGCGGGCAGGTCCGCACGGCGAGGGACACCGAATCGTGGCAACATGCGTGTCCTGCGCGGCAAGCTACTTGAAGGTATGCCCCACCATGCATTGTCGAGATGAACTAACCCCCGATCGCGTCTGGGCGGCGTTGGACGCGACGCTGAGCCAGACCTTCCCCTCGCGGACCCGTCATGCTGGTTGAAACACGACCAACTCGCGATCTGTCCAATCGCCGTACCGGGCCCAAACCCCGTGATTTTGGTTTGCTGGCACGATCCGTTGGGCCGGCTCGGGGTGAGTCTTACAATGAAGAGATCACCGCTCTCCCGGATTCCGCGATGCCCAAGTCCTCGACACAACGAATCATTCTGCTGTCCGCCGTGGTTGTCGTGGCCGGATGTTTGGCTGCCGGTTTCTTTATCGCAACCTACGGTGGCGACACCCCGGGTACGGCCCGTCCTTCCGATTTCACCTTGGAACAGATCCCTTTCGACGGGAACCGAGCCTATAGCTACCTCGAACAACTGTGCGCGCTGGGCCGCAGGTACAGCGGCTCGGAGGGAATGAGGAAACAGCAGGCCCTGATCATTTCCCACTTCGAAAAGCTGGGCGCCAAAGTCGAGCGGCAAAGCTGGCGGATTCGCCACCCACTGGACGGCTCTGCGGTCGAACTAACCAACATCATCGTTCGATGGCATCCGCAGATCAAAGATCGGGTGCTGCTGGCCGCCCATTACGATACCCGGCCCTATCCCGATCGTGATCCGGAGACTCCACGCGGGTTGTTCGTTGGGGCCAACGACGGTGCCAGCGGGGTCGCGGTATTGATGGAACTGGGCAATACCATGTCCACGTTGAAGTCTCGCTATGGCGTTGATTTTGTGTTCTTCGACGCCGAGGAGTTCGTGTTCGATCAGCAACGCGATCGCTACTTCCTGGGTTCCGAGTATTTCTCGCGCGACTATCGTGCTGGTAACCGGGGTTACGAATACCGTTGGGCCGTCTTGCTGGACATGATTGGCGACGCGGACCTTCAGATTTACTATGAACGTAATTCGTTGTCGTGGCGGGATTCGCGACCCTTGGTCGAAGAGATTTGGGCCACGGCGAATCGCTTGGGGATTACGGAATTCGTCCCGCGTGGCGAACATCGCATTCGCGACGACCATCTGCCGCTGCACAATACGGCCCGGATCCCAAGCTGCGACATTATCGATTTCGACTATCCCTACTGGCACACCACCGAAGACACGCCGGATAAGTGTTCGCCGCTCAGTCTCGCCAAGGTCGGTTGGGTGATTCGCGAGTGGCTCGCCACCACGCAATAACACCGAATACCGCAATCTCTCGGTCGTTTGCATCCGGCAAGAGACAGTACCGTGCAGCAGCCTTTGGCTTATCTCTTTCCGGTTTGTTTGGTCGTGCTCTCAGCCGCGCTTCTGGGGCTGCACATTCGCAAATGGCGACGACTCGATGAAGTGGCGGAGGATGACGACCAGAAGCACTTTCACCGGCGTCAACTTCGTCGCAGGTTGCAAGCCAGCGCAATGATCGGACTGTTGGGCATCGCCATCGCCGCCGGGATGGCCATTCCCTGGCAGCGCTGGCCACTGGCCTTCGCGTTCTACTGGCTGCTGGTGATCCTGGTCACGTTCTGGATTGCCCTGCTGGCATTGGCCGACATGTCGCACTCCCGAGCGTATGTGAATCAACTGAATCGCGAGCACCGGATCAAGCGCGCCGAGTTGGAAGCCCAACTTGCCCGATATCGAGAGCGGCATAGCAACGGGAAGCATGATTGACCCACGCCGTCGTCGTATCGCAGGAGACCGAATCGAGGCTGCTCGCAGATTCCTGGCGATTAGAGAGGCTTGATCGAATCGAGCGTCTGCTTCACCAACGGGGCGATCTCGGCCGTGTCCTCGTCGAGGTACTGCACGATGCACGACACCGCGTGATCGTCATCGACCAAAAGGTATACGACACAGGTACGATCGAACCCTTCCTGATCGCGGTATTGAATCGAGATGAACCGACCGGTCATCCCTGCGAACGCGGCCCGACCGACTTTCGATACCGTCGGTTCTTCTTCAGCCTGCGGGCGGAACGACTTCACCATGTTGTCCACCAGCAACCGCAACACCTTGGGGCGATCGTCCAGGTCGATGGCTCCGCCCAAGTCGCTGACGATCATGGTGAAGCCCGCGCTGTTGGCCAGGGTGATGGTCCTGTTGCCCGGCTGGGCGTCATCGACCACATGGCAGCCACGGTCGTAGCTGAGCTGTACGGTGTTGAGCTTCAGATGCTGCTCGCGCGCCACACGCAGCGAGAGTCGATATTTGACGTCCGGGTCTTCCTTACTCGTCACCGTGGCGACATTGCCCAGCTCAAGCTCGAACACCTCGCCGTCGATGGCCAGTTCGTACGTATTCGGCAGAACCACTTCGGCTGCCGACGCCGCATTCTTCGGGGAGACCAGTGCCAGCAGCATGAGGACTTGGGCGGTGCGAATCATGGTGGCGGGGATCCCATCGTGCGTGTGGTATCAGTTGTTCCGTTCAGACTAGCACGGTTCCCACGGGCTCACCACGAACCAAGTGCTCACACTGGAACCCACCTGAGTTTCGTGGCAAGATAGACTTTTCGTTTCGCGTGAGGGTCTTATGAAGAATGTCCGCCTGCGCTGTGGCGGCCTCGATTTGGTGGAAGGGCACAATGAGTAAGAGCGTTGCGGTGGTGATGGCGGCCGGGAAAGGCACCCGGATGAAGTCCGACTTGCCGAAGGTGCTGGTCGAAGTCAACGGTCGACCGATGATCGAATACGTACTCGACGCATTGATCGCCGGCGGTGTCGATCAGATTGTGGTAGTGGTTGGGTATCAGGCCGATCTGGTGAAGCAAACCCTGGCTCACCGTACCGAACTGATCTTCTGCCTACAGGAAGAACAGCTTGGAACCGGTCACGCCGTGATGATGTGTCGCGACGAGTTGGCCGACCACGATGGAGCCGTGCTGGTCGTGGCCGGAGATTCACCCTTGATGCAGAGTAGCTCGATCTCCGCGCTGCTGGCCGAGTTCGAAAAAGAACAACCGGCTTGCCTGCTGGGTACCGGATACACCGACAATCCCTTTGGTCTGGGTCGAGTGATTCGAGACGACCAGGGACAATTCGTGGGCATCGTCGAGGAAAAGGACGCCACCGACGAACAGAGAAAGATCAACGAAGTGAATCTGAGCTGTTACATCTTCAATAGCCAGGAGCTGCTAAAGGCCCTGGACGAACTTTCACCGGAAAACGCTCAGGGCGAGTATTATGTGACGGATTGTCCCGGCATCATGATGAATCAGGGCAAATCCGTCAGAGCGGCCGATGTGCTCCAGGCCTGCGAGGCTTTGAGCATCAACACCGTCGATCAACTGGCGGTCGTCGAAGCCACCATGCGGGAAATGCGGACAGCCACGGACTCCTAATCGTATGAATGATCTGGTCATCTTCAGCGGTCGTGCGAACTACGATCTTTCGCGAAAACTCTGCGAATACCTGGGGCTACGGCTAGGGCAAATCTCTTTGGGCGACTTTCCCGATGGAGAAATCTCCTGCAAAGTCGAAGAGGACATTCGCGGGCGAGACATCTTCCTCGTGCAACCGACCTGTCCGCCGGTGAACGACAACTTGATCGAGTTGTTGATCATGATCGACTGTTGCAAGCGAGCCAGCGCCGAGCGAATCACGGCCGTGGTTCCCTATTTCGGATACGCACGCCAGGATCGCAAAGACGCGGGTCGAGTTCCGATTACCGCCAAGTTGGCGGCGGACATCATTACCCGCGCCGGTGCCGATCGCGTGCTGACCATGGATCTGCACGCCGCTCAGATTCAGGGTTTCTTTGACGTTCCGGTCGATCACCTCTACGGCGCCCCCGTGCTGAACGATTACTTTGTCGACAAGGGCTATGAGTCGGAAGATCTCGTGATCGTCAGCCCCGACGAGGGCAGCATCAAGCGAGCCCTGGGGCACTCCAAGCGTTTGGGGGGGAAGCTGGCCATTGTCGACAAGCGACGAACCAGCGCCGAGGAAACCAAGCAGGAAAACATTATTGGTGGGCCCGTCGAAGGGCGGATCGCGTTGATGTTCGACGACATGATCAGCACGGCGGGATCGATTTGCGGAGCCGCCAAGGTGCTGCACGAGTCGGGGGTCCGCGAGATCCACGTTGCCGCAACCCACGGAGTTCTGTGCGGCGGGGCGGTCGAGCGACTGAATAATTCGCCCATCGATAGCGTGATCATCACCGACACCATTCCCCGCAGCAGCCACGAGGCTTCGGACAAGATCGAAGTCCTCTCGGTTGCCAAATTGCTTGGCGAGGCGGTCAAGAGAATCCACCGCAATGAGTCCATCAGCAGGCTATTTGTGGCGAATTAAGGCCAATTCTCTCGGGAAGCCCCGGCTTCTCGGTAGCGGGAATTTCTTCGGTCGGTGCCCGATTTTCCAATCTCCGGCGGCTAATTTCTCATGTATTACCCTGTTTGCCGCATTTTGTGCACTCGATGCAATTGATCTGATTGCCGGCACCTCAGCCCAACTGGTGCAATTCTTGTCTCGCATGGGCTTGAAATCGTGGCTAACTACAGCACAATAGCGGGATTCTGGATGTTGCATCATGCGCCGGCTGCTGAGGGGGTTCTCTCGACTTACCGGTCGCGGCAATTCCGTTGCGCACCGGCGTGGCGAAGCAAATCGTAGAAGGAAGACGCATGTCTGAAGCATTAGAGGTCCAATCGCGCGACGCGATTGGCAAACGAAATAATCGTCGGCTTCGTGCGGCAGGTTCGGTACCTGCTGTTCTGTACGGACACGGTACGGATCCGGTTAGCCTGAAGATCCCCACCGATCAACTTGCCGCAGTGTTGCGGCACGGCAGCCATGTGGTCGACCTGACCGGAAGCCTCAAAGAGAAGGCCTTGATCCGAGAAGTCCAGTACGACGTGTTCGGTACCGACATCCTTCATGTCGACTTCACCCGAGTCTCGGCGGACGAGCGAGTGCAAATCACCTTGGCGGTCAGCATACGGGGCGAAGCCCCCGGAACCAAAGAAGGTGGCATCCTCCAGCAAGTCACGCACGAAGTTGATATCGAATGTGCCGCCGTCGCGATTCCCGAGGCGCTCACCTTGAGCGTGAACGAGCTGAATTTGAATGAATCGCTATCGGCCAGTGACATTGAGATGCCAGAAGGGGTCAAGCTGGTTTCCCCGGGCGACACCGTGATGGTGCAGTGCAACGAGCCCGTCGAGGTTGTCGAAGAGGCGGAAGAAGGGGCCGAATCTGGCGCCGAACCCGAGATCATTGGTGAGAAGAAAGAGGAGGAGGGTGCTGGCGACGATTCGTAATGCTGAAGCGATCTTCAGTTCCAGCGAGTCACTCCGGCTTTCATCGAGACAAATACTTTCGCGGACCGCGTTATTGACGCGCGTGACCACGGACATTGATTGTTTGGGAACGCCGCCATGAAGCTGGTCGTCGGACTCGGAAATCCGGGCCAAAAGTACGTTGGAACGCGACACAATATCGGATGGGACGTACTGGCCGAAGTGGCCCGACGTCATGCGACGGCGAATCCGAAGACTCGGTTTCGCGGAGAAGTGGTTGAGGCCGGCCTCGGCGGTACGTCTGCCTTGTTACTGTGCCCTCACACTTACATGAACCGTAGCGGAGCCAGCGTGCTGGCTGCCTCCGATTTCTATAAGCTGGAATTGGAAGATGTCCTGATCGTTTGCGACGATTTCAATCTCCCACTGGCACGATTGCGAGTGCGGGGCGGGGGGTCGGCAGGCGGGCAGAACGGATTGGCAGATGTGATTCGTTGCCTGGGGTCAGACCAAGTACCTCGGCTGCGATTCGGTGTGGGTTCTCCGCCTCCGGCGTGGAACGCGGCCGACTTTGTACTTAGCAAATTCAACAAGAACGATCGCTCGGACGTAGAACTCGCCGTTGGGCGGGCAGCCGACGCGGTCGAGGTGTGGGCCCGGGACGGGCTCGAAACCTGCATGAATCAATTCAATCAAAAACCATCCGAGGAGTGAGATCTTGGCAGTCAACGCTTACGAGGGCTTATTCATCTTCGATTCCAATCGCTATGGAAGAGACCCCGCTGGGATCTCGGGTCAGCTTGAGACTGTCATTACCGAGGCCGGCGGTGAAGTCTTGGCCTCGCGGCTTTGGGAAGAACGTCGCTTGGCTTACCCCATCAAGCGGCAACGCAAAGGCACCTATTGGTTGACCTATTTCAAGCTAGATAGCTTGGAAATCCAGAACATCAACCGAAAGTTCGAGCTTTCTGACTCCATTCTCCGCTCGCTCGTATTGAAGGTCGATCCTCGGATCTTGGATACCCTGGTTGCTCACGCCAGCGCCAAGCCCGAGCCTGCCAAGCCGACTCCCGAAGTGGTGGATGGCGAAACTGACTCCAGCGACGCCGAAGATGATGCGGCTACCGAGACGGACGTCGAGAGTGAAGAAACGGCCGTCAAATCTTAGTGGGTGAAGTAACCAATCGTTCGGCGAGGGAATCGCTTGCCGTCCGGGAAGAAGTTCAGTACGGTACAAGTGTTCAGGATATCTTTCCAGAGAATTATCTGATCGATTCACCAGGATACGGCGTTTTCCAATCTCGCTAATTTGAGGAAGCAAAGGAGTTCGGTGCCATGGCCAGCTTCAATCGAGTCATTCTGGTCGGCAACCTGACGCGAGACCCGGAGCTGCGCTACACATCGGGTGGTACAGCAGTCACCGATGTCGGCTTGGCCGTGAACGATCGACGGAAGACAGCCAGTGGCGAGTGGCAAGACGAAACCACCTTCGTTGATGTCACCTTGTGGGCTCGTCAGGCCGAGGTTGCCAACGAATACCTCAGCAAGGGGTCACCGGTCCTGATCGAAGGTCGCCTGAAGCTGGACACCTGGGAGACCAAAGAAGGCCAGAAGCGATCGAAGCTGCATGTTGTAGGAGAACGCATGCAGATGCTCGGGGGACGCGGTGGTGGTGGAGGAGGTGGTGGTCGAAGCGGCGGCTCTCAGCAGGGAGGTCGCGGTGGAGATAGCTACGCGGATGCACCCGCAGGCGACTACGGCCCTCCCCCAGGAGACTCTGGCGATTCGGACATTCCGTTCTAGGCTGATAGCAACCAAATCAATTCAAATTCCAGGCACATTCGCCGCTCGTGGCCAAGTGCCCTAATCACAAGCTAGATAATTTCGAGACTTAGCATGCCGAAGCAAAAATCAGTTCGTCGTAGCCGCACTCGTCCCAAGGCCATCAAAATGCCCATCGGGCCGCATGGTGGTATCGAACTACTATTGATCCACTCGGTAGACCAACTCGGCGAACAGGGTGAAGTGGTCGAGGTAAAGCGTGGTTACGCCCTGAACTATCTCATCCCCCAGGGGCTGGCCGCGATTGCCACCGATCATCACAAGCGGATGGTCGAAAAGCACAAGGCCAAGCTGCTGGAGATCCAGAAGGCACGCGTGGCAGGATTGCGTACCCAAGCAGCCGAGCTGAGTAAGCAAAGCATCACCATCGAAGCCAACGCCAACGACGAGGGGCATCTCTACGGTTCGGTTGGCGCCCCCGAAATTGTCAGCGGTTTGAAGCAGGCGGATATTTCCATCACGCCCGACCAGGTGCGACTGGAAGGCCCGCTCAAAGAACTTGGCCTGTACACGGTTAAAATCCACTTGGGTCAAGACGTCGACGCCGAACTCAAAGTGTGGGTCGTACCCTCGGTGGGAAGCGAAGCAGCCGAAGCGGCCTCCTAAGCCGCGAACGCTCGATTCCAAACGCTGATGTTCAGGCACCGCGCCGCCCAGGGTCGTTTTCGCGTTGTCTACAATGCGCACACCATTTTGGCAACCGTATCCACAACTCGAGATGTGCGCACCAAATGCCGTTATTTGCCGCGTAGGCTCGAATATTTCGAGAACATTTTCGGCCAAAGTTTGCGGTTCAGGTGCCTTGCGGTATCATCCTGTCCCACCGCGCCTCGCGTGGTCGAGGGATCCATTCCGCGGTGACTGACAGGGAGGTTTTTCCAACATGGCAGACTCCGGCACATCGCGTTCAAGTCGCGTCGACCAACCCGCGAAGCCTCGTCTAACGGCCGACATAGTAGGGCGTCAGCCGCCTTGCGACATGGACTCAGAGCGTGCTGTCCTGGGTAGCATCCTGCTCGATCCACGTTGTTGCGACGAAGTGGCCCTAAAGCTCCGCCCCGAAGATTTCTACAGCGACCGCCATCAAAAGCTGTATAGGCATCTCATTGATATGAATGATGACGGCGTTCATATCGATACCACGCTGTTAGTCGATCGCCTACGAAAGACCGGCGATTTCGAAGCGGTTGGCGGTGCCCTGGCTATCGCCGAGCTGGTGGGTGACGTCCCGCATGCCGCGAATGTTGGTTACTACGCCAACATTGTCAGCGAAATTTCCATGAAGCGGGCACTGATCTACGCTAGCGGCGAAATTCTTCAAAATGCCCACGAAGCCCAGGTCGAATCCAGAGAGCTGTTAAGTTCGGCGGAAGAGAAGATCTTCTCGATTCTCGAACGTCGTGGCACCGGCGAAGTTACGGTCTTGCGCGATGCGCTTGTGGAGGTGATGCTCCGCATCGACGAGGCCATGAAGACCGGCAAAGCCATTCGAGGGCTGGAAACGCACTTTGCCGATCTCGACGACCTAACTGGTGGCTTTCAGCCGGCCCAGTTGATCATTTTGGCCGCTCGGCCAAGTATGGGAAAAACGGCCCTGGCCTGTAACATCGCCGAACACGTCGCTGTGGATTCAAATGTTGGCACGTTGTTTGTCAGCCTCGAAATGGACAGTCTCGAGGTGACCAATCGCTTGCTCTACTCAAGGGCGGGTATCAACGGACACAAGCTTCGTGACAATTCCATTTCCGAGGCCGAACGCGCAGAATTGGTGCGAACGTCGACCACCATGCACGCTGCTCCACTGGTAATCGACGATACGCCGAGCCGCTCGATGGTTGAAATCGCTGCCATCGCCCGGCGTCTGAAACGAAAAGATGATCTGGGGCTGATCATCGTCGATTACCTGCAATTGATCGAACCGGACAACTCGCGCGATCCCCGGCAAGAGCAGGTGGCAAAGATCGCCCGACGCTTGAAGATTCTGGCCCGCGAACTGCATGTGCCGGTGCTGTGCCTGGCCCAGCTCAATCGTCAAGCCGAGGCTACGAAAGACAATCGCCCTCGATTGAGCCATCTCCGCGAATCGGGTGCTATCGAACAAGACGCCGACTCGGTGCTATTTATTCATCGCGAAGAGGTCTACCATTCTCCCGACGAGGTGGAAGCCCGCGAACTCGCTGGCAAAGCTGTCGTGATCGTGGCCAAGAACCGTAACGGCCCGGTCGGCGATGTGAATCTTGTTTGGCGGAGCGACGTCACTCGTTTCGAGTCGTTGGCCATGAGTCATCAGGTCGACCCCTTTTAGGGCCAGCTAGTGCTAGCGTTGATGCGCTGCCTCGAGTGCGCGGTCTAGCCAAATTTCCCGGTGGCTGTGTCGATCTTGTGAATTCACCTTGCCGCGAGAATACGGTTTCTGTATTTCTAGCCCTCCATTTCGGAAACCGAAGGTGTCCGTGCACGTCGGAGTAGCTCGTCTTTTACTCCACTGCCTGACCGGTCGCTGACCGCAAGGCCACGCCACCTCGCGCGATCATCCCATCAAGGAAGATACTTCATGCGTGGAGTTCGTCTCCGTCGCCTGATAAGCGACCGCGCAGCAAAGGCGGTACTGTGTGTTTTGGCTCTCGCATGCGCAACCGGTACGGTCGCGGCGCAGATCCCAAACGCTCAAGGCGTCTCAACCACACCGACCTCCGCCGATATGATTGTCGACGTGCGGATTGTGGGCAACGACTCCATTCCCTCGGGCAAAATCAAGCCCCACATTCGTACTCGCCCCGACCGAAGTTTCGATGTCGAATTGGTCGAGCAAGACGTCCGTGCGTTGACCAATACGCGAATGTTCGTTCATGTTCGCCCCCTATACGAGCGAACTCCCCAGGGCGTGGTCGTCATTTTCCAAGTGAGAGAACGGCCCACCGTTCAGTACATCCGCTTTGTCGGCAACAAAGTAGTCAAAGACAAAACGCTCCTGAAGAAGTCGGAACTCAAGGAAGGTGAAACACTCGATCCCTTCACCATCGACGAAGCTCGGCGACGAGTGTCCGACTTCTATCACGAGAAGGGGTTCCGTGAGTCTCGAGTCACGCTGGTCGAGGGCGGAAAACTTGGCGACAAGGGTGCCGTTTTCGAAATCAACGAAGGCCCCCGCCAGCGAGTCCGCTGGGTATCCTTCGAAGGGAACGAAATCGCTTCAGACAGCCGCCTGCGAACTCAAATCGAATCGAAACCCCCGATTGGTTGGGTCATTAAAGGGTACTTTGACGAAGAGCAGATCGAAGGAGATGTCGATCGGCTCACCAAGTACTACCGCAGCCTGGGCTTCTTTCGGGCAAAAGTCGGTCGAGAGGTTGAGTTCAACGAAAATCAGAACTGGGCAAACCTCACCTTCGTCATCGAAGAAGGCCCTCGCTACACCGTTCGGAACGTGAAGTTTATCGGGAACGAGGTGCTCAGCGAGGAACAACTGCGAGCCGACATGGAAGTCGAAGCCGGTGAATTCTTCGACCAGGGAAAGCTCAACCGCGACCTGACCCGTATTCAGGACGAATACGGCAGCCGGGGATACATCTATTCGGACACCAATGCCGATCCTCGCTTTTTGGAGGAGCCCGGCACCCTCGACATCGTCTATGTGATCGAGGAAGGAAAGCGGTTTCGGATCGGCGACGTGAATGTCCACATCTCGGGTGACCACCCTCACACACGGATTACGACCGTCTTGAATCGCTTGTCGCTACATACCGGTGATATTGCCAGTACCCGTGAGATTCGCGATAGCGAACGTCGCCTGACGTCGGCACAGATCTTCAATACGAATCCTGCCCAGGGTCCCGCACCGCGGATTGCCTTCGGCACACCGAATCTGGATGGTTCGAGCAGCAATATTGCAGACAACAGCGGTGGTGCGAGCCCCCGGTACCAGAGCCCCGATCCGAATTACCAACCCCACGCCACACAGCGTCCTGCACCGGCAGAGAACCCCAAACGCATCACCACGGGGCAGGGCAAAGACCAGCATCAGCCGGTTGTGCGAGGTCAGTCACCCGGTACGGGGCGTTTGATGCCCAACGCGGCGCCGTTGGTACCCAACACCTCGTCGCAGGTGGGGAATTATCCTCCGGCGACGAACTACAACTATCCCCAGCAGCAATACACGCCGAACAATAACCCGCCGGTAGTGAACTATCCGCCAGTGAACACCGCGCCGGCCCAAGCTCCGGCCGCGGTCGCTCCGTGGAATGCTGGTCAGCAGCCGCCGACCAACTACCCGCAGCAAACCACACCCCAAGGCGGTGGTGGGGTGGGCTTTGCCGCACCTCCGGCGACAACGTACCCACCGTCATATCCGGGCCCGGGTTACCCCGCGCCGGGCTACCTTTCCCCGCAGCAACAAAATTACATCAACCGGCAACGGGCACCCCAGGTGCAAACATTGCCACGCGGCGGTGCCTCGGCCAGCGATGAACTCTTCCCGCCTGGTGGATACGATTATCTCGATCCCACGATGGACGACCCCACGGTGGATATCGACGCCTACGTCCAAGAGACGCAGACGGGCCGATTCATGTTTGGTGCCGGTATCAACTCCGACGCCGGCGTGGTCGGTAACATCGTTTTGGACGAACAGAACTTCGACTTGTTCCGTCCGCCGCGAAGCTTCGAGGATATCCGCAACGGCACGGCATTCCGTGGTGCCGGCCAGCAGTTCCGTATCGAAGCCGTTCCCGGTACCGAGTTGCAGCGGTACATGTTTAACTTCCGCGAGCCGTATCTGTTCGATACCAACGTGCAGCTAGGGCTGAGTGCATTCCTGTTTGATCGACGTTTTGTCGATTGGGACGAACAACGCCTGGGTGGTCGCGTTACGTTGGGCTATCAGTTCGCCCCGGACCTTTCCGGCTCGGTGTTCTTCCGTGGAGAGAATGTCAACATCACCGACATTGCGGTGCCCACGCCGCCCGACCTGGCAGCCGCGGCCGGGGATAGTAGTTTGTTCATGGGTGGTGTGACGCTATCCCACAACACGCGCGATAACAATTTCCTGCCGACCGAAGGTCACTTGATCGAGGTCACGCTGGAACAAGCGTTCGGAACGTATGAATTCCCAAGGGCTGGTATTGATGCACGGCAACACTTCCTCATCCGTCAACGTCCCGACGGTTCAGGACGTCACGTGCTAACGCTCAACGGAAGGGCCGGATTTGCCGGAAGCGATACGCCGATTTACGAGAACTTCTTCGCCGGTGGTTTTTCAACCATTCGCGGTTTCGACTTCCGCGGAGCATCGCCAAACGAACTAGGCGTATTCGTCGGTGGTGAGTTCCTCCTGTTGGCATCGGCCGAATACCTGTTCCCGTTGACGGCCAACGACATGCTGCGAGGCGTCGTGTTCTGTGACACGGGTACAGTCGAGAAGAGCATCTCGCTGGATGCGGATACCTACCGCGTGGCACCCGGTTTTGGTTTGCGGATTAGTGTGCCCGCATTGGGTCCGGCACCAATCGCGTTGGATCTTGCCTTCCCAGTGGCACGAGCCGACACGGACGACATCCGCAACTTCAGCTTCTTCGTCGGATTCGGCCGTTAAGCCGATGTGCTAGAGGACGAGGAAAGAGAGCCACACATCCGATAGCCCAACCGCACGTCGGCTGGATCGCCGCAGGCGATAGGACGCATTTAGGTACGCATCACGTAACAATTTGAACAGGGTTCAGAAAACGCTCAACAGCGAGAGGGCAGAATCCGCGAGCCCTGGCGTTTGCCCCGTCCGAGACTTCTACTCAGGGCAGCTTGTCGCCCTTGGCGACCCAGCCGGCATGCGGCTGGGCTGTCTGGAAATTGTCGCGGCGTAGAACGAGGCGGCATTACCAGTAGTAACAGCCACCGTAAGAAACGGGCACCCCACCGCCATACCCGTAGGATGGCGCGTAGTACACACCGTAGAGCGACAGCGGTGTGGTGTAGCGATAGGGCGGATACAAGTAGGGCCGATAGTAGCCATATCCATAGCTGCCGTAGATGCTGGGTGCATACAGGTAAGGTCGATACGCAGTCGTGTAGCCGTATCCCAGATACGCTCCGCCGCGATACAGGTATGGGTTTCCGTAGGCGTAAAGCCTGTTGCTACGGTAGTACAGACCCGGCCCACGAAATCCGTATCTGCCGTAGTACGAGCGCCCAGGAAAACCGTAGTAGCCCGCCCCCGCCAGTCGAACGGTGGGTGATGTTGAACTTGCCCGCGAAAGCTCATCTCCGGAGTACGCCTGTGGAGGTGCCGCAGGCGTCCCAACAATTGGTGGTTCTGCCACAGGTTCGGCGGCTGCGGCAGGAAGACACAGCATCGAAGAGAAGATCATCGCGAGAAAAGCAGAAGCTCGTAAGGACATCGCAAGGTCCTCCCATTCACCACGGGTGAGTCGTCGCCTTCTTTTATCCTACGAGCCGAATCTGACAGGGGCAAGCAACTAGCCGATGCCAAAGTAGGCATCAATCGGGCGTTGATACTCCCGAATGCGTCCCTCGAGCACGTCGGCAACCCGCACGCGACAACCCGCCAGGTGCGATTCCAGCAGAGAATACGCGGCGGCCAGGTCTTTGAGCCCCTCTTCGCCATCGGTCTCGGGTGATCGGTTTTCCGCGATGGCCCGTATCCAATCGAGCTGGCTAAGTGCAAATCCGTTGGAAAGTCCATGAGGGAAATCCCTCTGCTGTACCTCCGGGGGGGCTTCTGCAGCGTATAATTCGGCCAACGAGCATTGTTGACCGTTGTCGAAGGTGACCCGATCGCCGTCCACCTTGGCCTTCGATCCGTAGTAAACGGCCCCGCTGCCCACCACGGTCGGCTCTCCGTGCCCTGCCCAACTGGCACATAGATTCACCAGCACTCCCTCGCCGGCGATGGCTTGTGCGGCAACCGAATCGTCGGCATCGCAGTCGATCTCTTGGATGGTTGCTCCCCGTGCATCGCGCATGAAGCGACGTGGTTCGACGATGGACGTGGTTGCCGAGATGGTTTCGATCTCGCCGACGACGTGACGAATCTGATCGAAGAAGTGCACGCCCAGGTCGAGGCTGATTCCGCCTCCTTCAACGAGTTTATGTCGCCATGGGGTCTCGGCCACTATCAAGTCGGGGGCCCACCATGCGGCCACATAGCCAACCAACACGAGTTGCGGTTTGCCGCACCTTTCCGATTCGAAAGCCCACCGTAGATGCCGGGTGATGGGTTCGTGTCGGAAGTTTTCGAACACGCCGAACACCAGGCCCTGCTCGCGGGCTTGCACACACATTTGCCGCCCGGCGGCCATCGTAGCGGCCAGCGGTTTTTGGGTCATCAGATGCTTGCCATGCGACAATGCACATTCGGCCACCTGATGATGCAGGGCGTGGGTCGTGAAATCGTTCACGGCATCGATCGGTGCTTGGGCGATCATCTGCCGATAGTCGGTGTAGACTTCCACGTCCACATCGTCCTGAAAGTCGGACAGGTATTCGTCGCCGATCGCCAACGGGTCGCCTTCGATGTGGCTCACCGCGGGGCGTTGCGATGGCCCCTGCCCGCGACGAATATACATCCGTGCGTCGTCTTCCTTACGAGCACACAAGGCCGTGATGCGAAAGTCATCAATGCCCGCCTCTCGCAACAAACGGTACCCGCGAAGATGAGCGGCCAGAATTCGACCGCATCCGACAATCCCAATCCGAATCATGATGCACCCCTGCTGCACGGGCCGACGACGAGAGCCCTAGAATATAGCAGCAATAGCAAGAGTGCGACTCCGTGAGCGTTTGCTGATAGTGTTCCAATACTGCGTTGCTTCAGGCAGGAGAACGCAGGTGCCACCGCTGGCTTGCCCAGCGGTGCCTTATTTGGCCAGTAGAATTTCAACTCGCAGACGCAAGCGACCTTTCAGATCGATCTCGTCGGGCACCGCTGGGCAAGCCAGCGGTGGCACCCAATTATCGAGTTTGAGCTACTCGCAGTGTTCACGATCTGGTACTTCCCGTTTCCTCGAGCGTTCTTGTTGCCCGGTTCAATTCTCAGCTTCGGATTCGTCGGCGGCTTCCGCTTCTTCCTCGGGATCCGCTTCGCGAAAGGCACCCTCTTTGAGGCAGTACAGTGCACGATCGGTGCGGATCAGCAGTCTATCGCCCACAATCGCCGGGGTGGCCAGGCACATAAACTCGGGATCGAGTTCGTTGGTGTGCAGAACTTCGAACTCCGGTCCGGCCTTCAATACGAACGTCTTCCCCGCCTCGCTCAGACAGAAGATTTTATCGTCGTATGCCCAGGGTGAAGACGTGAACTGCCGCTCGGGCATGCGTTTCTTTTCATAAGCAACTTCACCTGTGCGGGCGTCGTAGCAGGCCATGATGCCCTGATCGAGGCACACGTAAACATAGTCGCCGTAAACCAACGGGCTGGTGTTGTAAGGCGCGGCTCGGCGTTGGCACCACTCGACGAATTCGTTGCTGTCCTCTTCGTCTTCCAAAGTGATGTCACCACTGGCCCCCGGTTTGATGGCGAACAGAGGTCGCTTCCGGTCGGCCACGTACCCGCTGCCGACGTACAGCAATCCGTGTTCTGACGAGGGGGTGCAAATCGTGATGCTGGAAGCTCCGCCGAGTTGCCACAGCAGGTTACCTTCCAGATCATAAGATCGAATCAGCTTGCTGCCGGGCGTTATGATCTCGGTGCGAAGTTCGTTTTCCCATACGAACGGGGTCGACCAGTTGCTCTTCTCGTCGCGTGGTACGCGCCACAACTCCTCGCCGCTATGCACGTCTATGGCCACCAGAAACGAATCGACTTCGTTATCGTTGCACAGATACAGCCGGTCTTTGTAAACGATGGGCGAAGCACCGGCACCCCAGCCAAGCCGGGTTTTGAATGGCCCGATCTCCTCTTTCCACAGCGGCTCGCCGTCCATCGAATAGCAGAATAACCCCAGGTTGCCGAAGTAGACGTACACCCGTTCGCCGTCGGTCACGGGGGTTGCGGATGCGTAACTGTTCTTGCGATGGCGGGTCGACGGTGGCAATCCCTTGTGGGCCGTGCGTTCCCATTCGATCTCGCCGGTTTCCAGGTTGAGACAGAAAACTTTCCAGATGTGTTCGGCGTCGGAAGGTTTCTCCTGTTCGCCGCCGAAGTAGAGCCCCTTTTTCGGCTCGGGTGACGTACCCGTATCGACGACGGAGGTGACAAACACTTTGTCGCCCCACACGATCGGCGAAGACCATCCCATGCCGGGGATATCGGTTTTCCAGGCGACGTTCTCGGTGGTGCTCCACGTTACCGGCAGGTTCTCACCTTCGCCGACCCCGCTGGAACCCACGCCACGAAACTGAGGCCAAACTTCTTCCGCACCCACGCTCATCGAAAAGGCACAAATTCCGACCAAGGTTGCGATTGCCATCCGCATGGAGATCACCATCTCTATCTAGTTCCGAAATTGATCACTGAGAAACTATATTGTGCCCCCCGCCTGAAATGATCGTAGGGGGGCGTTCAGGGGTGGTCAAGCAAGGCCACGCCTGGATCCAGTTTGGAGCGGTTTCTGCCCTCCGAACGCTTTCCGTAACCCCCAACAGGTGTTGCTGACAGGGGAATGCCTCCCGTAGGGCCTTTTACAGATACGTGGGTCAAGTTGTTGATCCTCGTCTCTCGCTCGATCATGCTTTGTCGGAAGTTTACGCTGATCTACTAAGTTGGCTCTGCGATTTCCAGAAAACCTGAAGATGGGGGGCGGGGATGCAACGAAAGTTTCTGGCTTTTGATCTAGAAATCGCCAAGGTGCTTCCAGATGATGCGGACGACCTCAAAAAGCATCGCCCTCTGGGAATAACATGCGCGGCAATGCTGGGCGAAGACGAAGATCAACCACATCTTTGGTATTCGACAGACTCAGAGGGGACTGCCTCTCCGAAGATGCGTCGAGATGACCTTATAGATATGGTTGATTTTCTCAAGGGTCAGGTTGCAAACGGCTACACGATCCTTACCTGGAACGGTCTATTCTTTGACTTTGATATCCTTGCTGAGGAATCTGGCCGGCTAGAGGACTGCCAGCATCTCTCAATTGATCATGTGGACGCGATGTTTCATGTCTTCTGCATGAAAGGGTTTCCGGTTGGGTTGGAGCCGGCTTCGAAGGCTATCGGTTTTCAAGGCAAGACATCCGGAATCGATGGCAAGATGGCTCCGAAGCTATGGGCGGATGGCCAGACGGAAAAGGTCCTCGAATACGTCGCCAACGACTGTTCACTACTCCTCGCGATTGCATTGCAAAGCGAGGCTACCAAATGTTTTCAATGGATCACAAGAAGGGGTTCTGTTAGCGAATGTGAGCTACTACGTGGGCAATGGAGGACGGTTAGACATGCTATGCGCCTTCCTGAACCGGATACGTCATGGATGAGCAATTCCCCTTGGCCGCGTTCTAGATTCACTGCTTGGTGGCGATGAAATCGTCGTGGTCAGTCTGAGCCGAGCGACTGCTTACGCCGGCAACTCGTTGGGCTTGTGTGTTGCGGCCGCGGGAAGCCCGTCCGTTATGGACTCTTCTCCGCCGTCCGGCATGGCGGCCCTTGGGGTGCCGCTCCAGGTGCGACCCAGGAAGAACACCAGCATGGCGGGCAGAATGATCAGGTCGCCGAGCAGGGCCGAGAAAATCGCAATGCTACCCAACTTGGCGAAGATTTGGCTGGGGGGCATCTCACTCATCGCCACGCTGACAAACCCGACCACCAGCACCACAGTGGTCGTCGCCAGCGCCGAACCGACCGCCAGGAAGGTACGCTTGATCGCCGCCGGGACATCTCCATCCACGGCAAGCTCGCGCTGAAAACGATTGATCACGTGGATCGTATCATCGACCGCGATGCCCAGGCAAATGCTGAACACGATGACGCTGGTCAACTGCAAAGGCTGACCGGTGATCACCAACCACGAAGCGGTAGCAGCCAAAGGGAACGCATTCGGCACGATGCTGATCAGCCCCAGCTTCCACGAACGGAACACGATGCCGAGGGTGATAAAGATCACGATCGTGGCCAGGCCAAGGCTCTTCGCCAGATCGGTAATCATCTGGTTGATGTTGCGGCTGGCCACCACGACCGTGCCGGTTAGATTCAGCGTTAACCCATCGTGGCGGCTTTGAATCTCTGCGATCGACTGCTCGATATCGCGAAACGTCGGTTCGTGCACTCCCGTGCCGACATCTTCCAGGTAAAACACCACGGCCGTTCGTCGTCGCTCGGGCAACGCAAACCGCCGCACGACCTCAGGAGGCACCAGTCCAAGCAGCGGGACCTTCGACGACAGGTCCCCCTCGGGACCGGGCAGCGATTTCAACACGTTCAAGATCGAGATAGGATGACTCGCCCCAGGGTGCTTCTCGATCATCTGCTGCACTTCGTCGACAGCTGCTAACACTTCCACCGAACCGAGGTCTTGATTCTCGTCCCAATCGACCAACACGAATGAGGACAACATGCCACCGAACACGTCGTCCAGGTGAAACAAAGCCTGGGCCGATTCGTTGCCGTCGGGGATGCTTTCGGTGAGTCGGTTGTTCGGTTCGAGTTGTGTGACGAGACCACCGAGCACACAGACCGTGGTGATCCCGGCAATGGTCACAAAACCCGCATGGCCGATGACCCAGTCGATGGCCAGTTCACTGAGACGCCGGACCCAGCCGGTGAACGAGGAGATAGCGTTGGAGATGCGTCCACCACTGGGGCGGTAGGCCAAGTGGCGCCCAATTGGCGAACTGGCCAGCAACGGCACCAGGGTGATGGTCGAGGTGAACGCCAGCACGGCCCCGATGGCGCACACGATGCCCAGTTTGCGAATCACTTCGACGTTGGTCACCATCAGCGACGCGAACCCGATGGCCGTGGTGAAGGAGGTGATCGCGCAGGCAATTCCCAAGTGCTCGATGGCACTCTTGGCCGCATCCAGGGGTGCCAGCCCCCGGGCCAACGAGTGGCGGATGTCCATCATCAGGTGCACCGAATCGGTGAAGCCGACAATCATCACCAGCACCGGCAAAATGGTGTTGATGACGTTGAACTTCTCGCCGCTCAGGCCCAACAACCCAATGGTCCACATCGCGGCCAACAGGGGTGGGATCGCTACCGTCATGACGGCCCAAAACCGGCGAAACAGCACCGTGGCCATGATAAAGGCCAGAAACGTGCCGATGATCATGAACCGCGAACTATCGCGGCGAATCGAACTGAAAATCTCATACCGAATCGGAGGAACGCCCGTTAACCGCACGCGGGCGAAGTCCTCGGGAACGTTCACACTGGCGATTGCCTCACGCACGGCCGCCACCGTGGGTTTGATTTCGCTGATGGAAAGCGAGTTGCCTCGAATCCGTGCCATGATGAGGGTGGTGTGACCATCGTTGGATATCAGATGACCGCCCAACATCGGATGGGCCAGCACGTCATCTCGAGCCTGGGCGTACTCTTCCGGCGTGGCGTTGTCCCCGGGAAGAATCGATTCCAAGGGGCGGCCCGGTCGCACCACCACCACGTCGTCCATACTACGGACGCTTTCAATTTGATCGATCTTGGCGATCTCTTCGGTCAGCGCACGCAACAGCTTCACGCCTTGAGGAGAGAAGAGTTGGTCGCTCTCGACCACAACGATGCATTCGCCGTCGTCCGATCCGAAGTCGGCGAACAACTCCTGCAGCAACTCGAAGTCGGCCTGATCCGACTTGAAGATGTTCAGCGGTAGATCGTCGAAACCGACACGTAGCAGGCCGACCACGGCCATGACCGTCATGGTGACGACGAATACGACGAGCAGCATGCGGTGCCGAGCAAACCATTCGGCGAAACCATTAAAGCGCACGTCGACGTTCCTCTCGTCCCATGATGCCCGATGAACTGGGGGCCAAAGCCGGGCAAGGTCAGAAGTCTAGCACGGGGCGGCCAACCCCGACCAGAACGAACCTCTGTGGGGTGGGCGCAAGTTCGCTAAAACGGCGGAAATTTGCGAGATGGCAAGTGCCAGGCCACCGTGGCTGCGACAATCTGTCGAGCCGGACTCCGATTCGACCGAAGAATCGCAGTTTACCCACGGACGATGAAAAACCGAATCGATCTTCGGCTGGGCCGCAGATCTTCAGCAGGGAGTATCACTCTAGATGTTTTGCGACGCCCGCTTTCGGTTCCGCAGCACGGCCACTGCGAACAGCGGTGCGCCGATCATCGCCATGAGCCATGTGGAAGGTTCGGGCACGACCAGCAGGCTGGATTGAGGAATCGCAAACGACGATGTGCCGGTGGCGACGATCACTCCGTCGAAAGCTGTCGCTGGGGAAATTAAGTTAAATGTGTCGCCCCCCAGTTCATCAAGGCCTACTTGTTTAAGATTGTACGCAAGCGAAAAAGGAATATAGAGTTCGACTGTGTGGCTACCATCCAGATTGCTGCTGCCACTCAGAATGGCGTTCAGCGACAACGGTATAATCTCGTGGTAACTGTTGCCAACGCCTCCTTGTACCAAGTCGAAGGGTGCCGTGCTGACATCCAAGGGAACATTCAGCGGATCATCATTGACAAAAGATGCAAGAGCTCCCACCCCTTCGAGGGTCGAGATGCCGCCAATCAAAGAGAACTGGTGGGGTGTGAGAGCAAAAGTACCGTCGTTGTTGAGTTCGATGCCTGGGGCCGGCGATCCCCCTAAGGTTCCAATACTAAAAACCGCATCTTCAATTTGATTCAGCACACTGCCAAAGAAACCTAAATATCCTTGGTTCTCCAGCACCCCATCGGCAAGGATACTGCTTCCCAGGATCGCGAAGGAGGGATTGCTGCCTGCCCCGGGCGGTGTTAGTTCGATATCGATCGAACCCGATAGCCCAACCATGCCACTTGGCACAGTGACGACGGCAGGGACTTCCTCATATTCAAATCCGAAACCATTGAGATATTCCAGTTGCTCCTCAGGGGACATGTTCGACATTGCATGGCGAAAGACGAGAACGGGATCATACAAGGCTCCGGTATCTGCCACAAAGCTCTCTGCCGAAACCGTTAGCGTGATGGTCTCAGCCCGCGTCGCGGTGGTGAGCGTCGTTGCCAGTAACAGCGCGAGTATTGACTGAGTTGGCGCGAAAACATTTCTCATCGATCTAGCCCTCTTGCGATTGTTTGGATTTTCGCCGTGTTCGTGCTTGAACTTTTTCTCTTCAGAGTCGGGCTATCTCGGGGTTCGCCTGTAGCTGCGAAAGAAAGCCACCGCGAACAGAGGTACGCCGATCATCGCCATTAGCAATGTCGAAGGCTCGGGCACGACCAGCAAGCTGGACTGCGGAATGGGAAACGACGATGTGCCGGTGGCGACGATCACCCCATCCAGACTCACCCAGCGATCATTCGCGTTCAAAAAGCCGTTCCCAATTTCTCCGCCTACCTGGTGCAGTGAGTAGGCAAGGGTAAAGGGGATATAAAGTTCGACTTCGTTCGTGCCGTTGAGATTGCTGCTCCCACTCAAGATGGCATTCAGTTCCAGCGGTTCAAGTACTTGTGCATCGCTGCTATCCGGGCGTCCATACACCAAGTCGATGGGCGAGGTGCTGAGATCCAAGGGGACGTTCAGCGGATCATCATTGACTACACCTGCAAGAGGTCCCACCCCTTCGATGGTCGAGATGCCGCCGATCAGAGAAAATTGGTGGGGTGTGAGAGCAAAAGTACCGTCGTTGTTGATTTCGATGCCCGGTGGGGGTGGTCCCCCTGAGGTTCCAATGCCAAGAACCGCATCGTCAATTCGACTGAGCAGACTGCCCAAAAAACCGAGCGATCCTTGGTTTTGCAGGACCCCATCAGCAAGGATAGTGCTTCCCAGGAACGCGATGGAAGGATTACTCCCTGCCCCGGGCGGTGTTAGCTCGATATCGATCGAACCCGATAGACCAACAATACCACTTGGTGTACTGACGAAAGGGGGGAAGTCGTCATACCCGAGAGCATTGAGAAATTCCTGCTGCTCTTCAGGAGACTTGTCCTCCAGGATAAGGCGAAGCGGGCCGCCAATTGGATCATAGGAGGCTCCGGAATCCGCTACGAAGCTTTCCGCCGAAACCGTTAACGTGATGGTTTCAGCCAACGTCGCGGTGCTGAGCGTCGTTGCCAGCAGAAGCGAGCATGCCGTACGGATTGCCAGTTGAGAACACTGCATTTGCCTACCCCTTAATCGTGCTGTCTCAAAGATTTGTCTGGATCAGTTTTCCGGTTGTTTCTGTGCTCGCAGATAGATAAGTGGAGTTCACAGTATAGCAAACAATCCGTGCGAAGTGGCGATTCTTCTCAAGCATCAGCGAACGTGAATGCATGAGGCAATCTCCGCCCGTTCAGACCTTCCCGGTCTCGATCGTTCGCAAAGCGGCCCGTGTCAAAATTCGGGTGGCTTCGATGAAGAACGCGAAACGCTCGTCTTGGGTGAGGCCCTGGTGGTAGCGATAGTAAATCTGTTGCGCGATCACCGCGGTTTTGAAGAACGCGAAGGCCAGGTAGAACACCATCTGCGAGGTGTCGCGCCCCGTTTGCTGCGCGTAGTAATCGACAAGCTGCTGGCGATTCATGCAGCCCGGCAACGTGGTGGGCCCCCAGCGAATGAGCTGCAAGTCGTCGGGATCGTCGGGGTCGATCCAATAACTGATGGCCGTGCCGAGGTCCATCAACGAATCGCCCAGGGTGGCCATCTCCCAATCCAGCACGCCCACGATGTTCGTCAGGTCGTCGGCAGCGAGCACGACGTTGTCGTATTTGTAATCGTTGTGAATCAGCGAGGCGGCCCCATCGGTGGGCATGTTTTCGCTCAGCCACTTGGCCACTGGTTCGACTTCGGCAATTTCGTCGGTTTGCGAGCCGTAATAACGCTTGGTCCAGCCCGAGACTTGCCGCTCGACATAACCTTCGGGCTTACCAAGATCGGCCAGCCCGATTTCTTCGTAGTTCAATGCGTGTAGGGCCGCCAGGTTATCGATGAACGATTCGCTCATCGCACGGGCCAACTCCGGCGAGATCTCCATGCCCGAGGGCAAGTCTTTGCGGAGGATCACGCCCTCGATCCTCCGCATCAAGTAGAACGGGGCGCCGATCACGTCGTCGTCTTCGCAGTACACCAACGGTTCGGGGGCCGGACCATAAGCCGCGTGCAGTTTGGATAGCACCCGATACTCGCGCCCCATGTCGTGGGCCGATTTCACTTTGCTTCCAAACGGCGGGCGACGTAGCACGAACGGATGCTCACCGATGCGAACGCAATAGGTCAGGTTCGAGTGACCCGCGGGAAACTGCTCGATGGTTAGTGGACCATCGAACTGGGGCAATTGTTCGCGAAGGTACGCCGCCAGTTTATCGGCATCCAGTTCTTCCCCGGAACGAACGTCGCGGGTCTTATCGAGAAACTCGCTTGGCATGGCACCCTACCGTCGGGCTTCGTTATTGGTTACGCAGCGGAGATGATCTCAATCTCTACTGGCGGACATCGATGTTGTATTTGCTGAGAATCCGTCGGGCAACGACGACCTTATGCACCTCGTCGGCTCCGTCGTAAATCCGCGCCCCGCGTTCGTTTCGCAGGAAGGTGGCCAGCGGCGTATCGTCGGTCACTCCCATGGCACCGAATGTTTGAATCGCGCGATCGATCACCTTCAGCAAAACGTCGGCCACATAAAACTTGATGCAGGAGACTTCCTCGCGGGCGTTTTCGAGACCCTCGTTGTCGATCTTCCAGGCCGCCTGCAACACCATCAGCCGAGCGGCATTGATCTCAGCGCGACTTTCGGCGATCCAGCTTTGCACAATTTGTTTCGTGCCCAGTGGTTTGCCCGGCGACATCTCACGTTCGGCGGCCCGTTGGCACATCAGGGCAAACGAGCGTTCGCAGATTCCAATCCACCGCATGCAGTGATGAATCCGCCCGGGTCCCAAACGCTGCTGAGCAATGAGGAACCCCGCACCCTCGGGACCCAGACAGTTGGATTGCGGAACGCGACAGTCTTCGTACACCACTTCCGCGTGGCTGTCGTAGTCGTCGCCGGGGTGCCCCATGATGGGAACGTTTCGCACCATCTTGAATCCCGGATTGTCCAACGGGACGATGATCTGGCTTGCCCGACCGTGTCGCGGTGCGTCGGGATCGGTCACGGCCATCACGATGGCGAACGTAGCTCCGTCGGCCGAAGAGGTGAACCACTTGCGGCCATTGATGACGTAGTCGTCACCATCCTTCACAGCCATGGTATCCATCCAGGTCGGGTTCGAGCCGGGGCGTTCCGGTTCGGTCATCGAAAAACAACTGCGGATTTCTCCGGCCAGCAGCGGTTTCAAATAATTCTTCTTCTGCTCGTCGGTCCCGTACTCAATCAGAATTTCCATGTTGCCGGCATCGGGGGCCTGGCAATTGAAGCAGTAATGCCCCAGCGTGCTTTGCCCCAACACGGCACTCACCAACCCGTGGTCCAACAGCGAAAGCCCGAGACCACCGTACTCCTTCGAGATCTGCGGTAGCCATAGCCCCGCCTGTTTCACCTTTTCCCGCACGGCTTTCAATTGCGGCACCGTAGCACGAAAACCGTGTTCGGCGGCGTGCTTTTCCAACGGAAGGATTTCCGTTTCCAGAATCTCGCCCATGCGTTGCAGCATCGCTTGTGTTTCTGACGGTATCGCAAAGTCCATGTTCGGCCACTCGTTCTAAAAGGATTGGTTCGTTGTTAGCGATACGAATGCAGTTCGGGGTCGTCCAAATGAGGCAACGCGTTAAACGCGCTGAGCGTGAAGCGGTCTCCGGAGAACAGAAACTCGCTATAGCTGGCGTTGCGCACCATCCAGGCCAATTGCAGGGTCGTTACATGCGAGGCTTCCAGCGCGCGTTGCATCGTGATTCCGATCGGACCCCCGGAGGTGAACACCGCGATTCTACGCCGGCTCTTATCGGTTTGCGTGATGCGATCCAAGCCCTCGTGCACTCGCTTGCAAAAGGCATCCCACGTTTCAACACCATCGATAGTGATCTCGCCATGAATCCATCGCAGGATCACGGCCTCGTACAGCCGTTGAAAGGTTCGCAACTGTTCGGCGTGTTCTTCGGCGGCCTTGAACGTATGTAGCAGTGTACGGATTTCGTCCGACTCTTCCATCAATTTCGGCACCGCGATCTTCATCACCGTCTCGGCGTCGTATTCGTCGAATTCCGGGATGGTCTGCGGTTCCGGCCATTCGACTCCAGCCGCTCGATAGGCCTCCCCTGCCAGGGCTGCCGTGTCGATCTGCCTGCGGCGGGGTCCGGTGTAAACCTCGTCGAAGCCAATCCCCCGAGAGGCCCAATACTCGCCCAACAATTTCGACTGCTGCTGACCCAGTTCAGAAAGTCGATCGTAATCGTCGGACAAGAACGACGCCTGACCGTGACGAATGACAAACAGTGTGGCCATGTTCCGAGTTGCTCACATTACCGAAAGAAATTTGCGCCCCGGGCCACGCCCCTTAGATCGTATGACCGGCGTCGACCGTATACACACCGCCGGTGCAGTAGCCGGAGGCGGGACTTGCCAGGAATAGAATCAGCGGCACGATTTCTTCCGGCTCGGCCATGTACCCCAACGGCAGGTGCTCGGTGAATCGTTTAAGAATCTCATCGCTTTGCCACAGCGCCGCGCTGAACTTGGTTTTTACCAGGCCCGGGCAAACAGCGTTCACACGAACCTTGGCCGCGCCCCATTCGGTGGCCAGCACTTTACTGAGGCTAATCAGCGCGGCCTTGCTCACGCTGTAGATGCCCAAGCCCGGCTCGGGGCTGAGCCCGCCGATACTGCTGATGTTGACGATCGATCCTCCGCCCCGTTCGCTCATGCTTTCGAACACCCGTTTGGAAAGCTCGAAGGGCGCCCGCAGGTTGACGTTGATGATTTTGTCGAACGCCGGGACATCGGTATTCAGCGAAGGGCCGAATGCCGGATTCGCGGCGGCGTTGTTCACCAGGATGTCTACTCCGCCAAAGGCTTCCATCGTTCGGGCAACCAATTGATCGAGTTGTTCGAGGTCGCCCACGTGACACGCCACGCCGATCGCCTCGCCGCCTGCTTCACCGATCGAAGCCGCCACCTCGTCCACCGCTTCTTGTTTGCGACTGCTGACCACCACCTTGGCCCCGAACTCGGCCAACGCCCGAGCCGTACCCTCGCCGATTCCCTTGCTGGCCCCCGTAACAATCGCCACCTTGCCCGAGAGGTCGAACTTCTCTTTGTAGCTGCCTGACATCGCCTCACCTGCCTAAGAACACCGAATGAAAACCAACCCCGATGAGATCGGGCAGAGTACCATCCCCCCGACCGCTAGGCAAACGGGCTGGGCTGAGGGGCGAGTGGGCACGGCTAGAGTTATTCGACCCCTCCGTATGCGGTCTGAAATCGACACACCCGCGTGTAGATCGACGGGTTGCTATCGTCATCACCGAATTGGATCCCGATTTGGACCGCATCGCGTTCGCCCGCAGATTCCAGTGCTAACGTAACAGGGTGTTTATTGGCTATAGTAAGGGTTCTGACTTCTGAATTTGGATTCCGGGTTAGTCTCTGCCGAAACAACGAAGAATGCAGTGCCAAACATGCCCGATGCGAGCAACGTAGATCACCGGCAGCGGATTCCCGATAGGAACTCTCTCTGGGTTTCTTTCTTGTTGCCTGCCGCTGGGCTTGGCATAGTTCTCTTGTTGGGAATGCTTCGAATAGCTTTTGGACCTCCTGCGGCATTGTTTGGTGTGATCGCGGGCGCTCTCATCCTTGCATTGGTCGTCAGGCGGTACCGATTCAGTCTGCGAACACTCTTTCTAGTAATGACGGTCTTCGGTATTTGGCTTGGTCTGAAGCTAAATCGAGATGCAGAATTGAATCGGGCATTGTCAGCTATCGAAAACGGTGGCGGGCGGTTAGTCGTCACGGACCGGCGAAGTGATTTTCCTTGGGGACTGTGGAAGTCTCGCTACTCCCTTGAATACCATGGCCTCGAACACCCGATCTCGAAGGAGGACTTACTCCATTTGGAAACGTTGGCTCCTTCGTCGGTGTGCTGGCTGAATCTAGCGAACACAGGAATAACTGATACAGATCTTGGACGCATTAAGGGGCTTACTGATCTAGAGTTTCTATCGCTATCGAACGAGACCTATCTCACCGGCGAAGTGATTCCTAACCGCCCTCAGAATAGTATCACCGATGCAGGCCTGGCTCGACTTGGCCAACTCAAGAACCTGAAGGGAATCGACCTCAGTGGGACGGCAGTCACCGATGATGGGCTGAAGCTACTAGCAGCAATGCCTCACTTGATATGGGTATACCTCGATGGGACGAACGTCTCCGGTTCTGGACTTGATCACCTTGGCTCTCACAAGCACCTCATGATGCTGGAACTCAACGGTTGCAATTTAACCCCCACTGGTTACCGAGAATTAATCCAGATTCCGACTCTTATTTCTCTGGGTCTGAACAATTCAGGTTGCACGGACGAAGATCTTGGATTACTCGCAAAGAATACAAGTCTCGGTGTCGTACGGCTCAATCGAAGTAACGTCACGAAGGAGGCCGTACATCAGTTTCAGATTCTGCATCCGAAATGCAGGATCGAATACTAACAGGTGTCTTCTGTAAGCCACGCAGGATTCGCTGTGCGGACCGCCCATCAACGTCAAAGCGATTCCCGAGCTTGGTTGAACCGTAAAGCTGATGTTCTTTCACGATCGCCACATCCCGAGTTCTGCGGATAAACACCTACCCGGGCAATGACATGAGGAATACGGCCAGTCGACCGGGCAGCGCCGTTGGTCCGCATAGAGGACGCTACTTGGCTCATACAAATCAACAGCTTGCTGCTCCCGTCGCCGAATCGGACCACATCTCGTTCACGGATTACATTGCGGCTCGTGTTCGGTGCGGCTGAGGATTTCCGGGGAAATGACAAAGCGAATCTGCCGGCCGTCAACCAACAACGTGGCATGAAGCATGCGGAGCAAGAAGACTGCTTCGGCGTTCCACGCAGGTGCGTGGTGCCACCCGAGACAGAAATCGCAGAATCCGCTAACATTCGGATATGGTTGAGCAGCTGGGTTTGAGGGAATTCAAGAGACGCGTCGTTGCTGATTCCTTTCCGGATTTCTTGCGTTTATCCGATGCATTGAGAGGGATGCAGTTTGTGCAAGCCGACCCAATTCGGTCGCCAGCGAGAGCTCAAGATTTGATGCTACGGCAACGTATTGCCGGATACGTCGCGGGAGAATTGGAGGCGAAGTTTCCAGACCTGGAAGTGGAGGAAGGCTATCTTTTCGCCTATGGGTTTATGACGCCAGAGGTTTGGCGGGCCCTTCGTTGGCGTCCGCATCGCAAATTGAAGAAGCTAGAGCGCACGGTGCTCGAAGCAGTGGCTGAACTGGGCGAGGTTCATCCACGTGGATTGGACGAGCAGTTCGGTCTGAAGTCGGTGGAGAATTTTTGGGGTGGTAAGTCCCAAGAAACAAAACGAGTTTTAGATAAACTTCATCATCATGGATATTTGCGGGTGAGTCGCCGCGAAAAAGGAATTCGCGTCTATCAGGTTCCCAAGGATTGCCGTGAGGGAACAGTAGACCCTTGGGAGCGATATAGTTTTCTCGCCCTAACGACTGCCCTTGTGTTTGGTCCGACGACGAAGCGTTTTTTGGTTTCGGAATTGCGGAGCCACAACCATCTGTTGCCCGCCCGAGGGGACCGACTGTCGGCTGTAGAATCCTTGGTCGAGACTGGGAAACTGGCGGAGGTCGAAGTGGCTGGTGTCACTTATCTTTGGGCACAAAAAGATTGGTCGTCGGCGGAGGTTCCGGAGCGAGTTCGAATTTTGGCCCCCTTTGATCCTTTGGTGCGCGACCGGGAGAGATTCGTGCAGCTTTGGGGGTGGACTTACCGTTTCGAGGCATATGTTCCGGAGGCGAAACGGGAGCGGGGATATTATGCGATGCCGGTTCTTTGGCGAGATGAGGTGGTCGGTTGGACGAATGCGAAAGTGGAAAATGAACACTTGAAAGTGGAATTGGGATATACGGGAAAGCGACCTAGGGCGAAGGCATTTCGTCTGCTTGCGGAGATAGAGGTGGAATCGATGGCGAGGTTTTTGGGGCTGGAGAGTGGTGCTTGGGAGCTCACCGTGTGAGAAGATGAGGATGCCCTCATGGACAGCCGACGATACCTGGGACAGAAAAGCCGCGACCAAGGTGGGACGCTGACCCCACGAAAACAGTTCGCCAATTGGCTTCGGCTTCGTCTTCATCTTCCTGTGTCATTCTTAACTCCCCCTCGGCGTTTCGCCCCTTGAAAGTTTGCCGAGGGTCTGATCACCACATGTTTACAGCCCGGCAGGGTCCGCCGTGCAAACCGACCATGTACGTAAAGCCTATTCCCCAGCTTCGTTCACCCGTGCGGCTGACGTTGGTTCGCAATCACCGCATCCCTGCGGTTAAACGCCGGCCGAACTCGGGCGTTGAAATAAGGAGTGTGGCCACTCAATCGGGCAGAGCCGTTGGTCTGATCAGCGGAGCCTGCTTGGCTTCGGCCACTATCTGACTCTGGAACCGGCCTGGAAGGAGATCGCCGAGATTTGCACAGACTGGATTCGTCGGCAAGTGTAAGTTGACAGCTAAGTGGCTAAGCAGGCTCCGCTGTGCGGACCAATGGCTCTGGGGATGTGGTGATTGCAAGCCAACATCAGCCGCACGGGTGAGCGAAGCAGGTGAATCCGTTTGTACGTTTATAACCGGTCCGCACAGCTGACCCTACTCGGCTTGGGGTACCTAGCAATTGCCTTCGGTCGATGAAGCCGACGCGAGTTGGCGGCATCGGCTCGTCCCTCAGGAGGGTCGCTCCTTACGCACTTGGCGAAAAGGTAGTCGCAACCTTTTGGGTCCCATCGAGGGAACTTGGGCGTGCAACCACTAGCCTTTTCTAGGCAGCCAATACCAGGCGATTACTCCAGTTTAAGATCCTGAGTTGTCCGTTCTTTGATCTTCATCGGTGACGCCAATCCAGACGATCAAGCCCTCATCGGAATCGGCTGAACTGGTAATGTTGCCGTGCATGAATCGCATCTCAAGCAACACAATCGGACCTGAGTCAGTCGACACAACTGTCTGAGTGCGAACGGGTATGCCAGTCAGCATTTGGCCTAGCGGAGGCTTTGATCGATCAGGGGGGGCTAGCTCGATCGCTGGCCACTTGCCTGGCTCTTCAAGGATTCCCATACCGATAAAGGCACCGTCTGACCCTGGCGTCGTTGGGGTCATTGTTGCCCGAAAAACTTTCTCTCCCCGATCATTTCTTGACAGGGCAATCGAAACCAGATGCTCTCCGTGAGAGCAGCCTTCCGCGGCGATTGCACCGCCACGATCCGAACGGCCACTTTTGGTCGTAGACAGCCCTGGCGGAGCATCTGGACCAAATCGGGGCTGTTCATGGTTTAGGGGTAAGTTGTTTGCTTGGCCCGCGAGGTAGTATCGATGTCCAGGGGGTAGGTACACCCGATAGCTCCAAACACCGTCACGTGGATCGGCGATCTGGATCGCATGCACTTTCGTTGAGTCCTCGATCGTTAAAACTCCCTGTTCAGCACGCAATTCCGCATTCTCAGCGAGAATCAACCGACGGCTTTCAGTCAGCTGTCGGTTCCTTTGCCAAGAGCTATATAGTCCTGCAATCGCACCTATAGTCGTGCAGAGAAACAGCAGGTTTAGCAGCGAGAACTGCAGTTTTCGGCGGTGACTACTTTGTACCATTTCAGCAATCTAGCTACTTTGGGAGCGATCCGCTATTCCACCCCGGGTAGCCTTTACCGAAGAGTTTTATCAACGCAGGAGCATCGACCTTGGCCAGAATTGAGGCTCCAATAAGTCCCATCGGGCTATATGTCCGACGCACACTGCGGACTTTTGCAATCTGCACGAGCGTGAAACATCGGTGCGGATTGCACGCAGCATTGGTAAAAAAGGTTAGCGCCAAGTCCACTCACCCCAACGTCCTCTACGCCCCGTTCCGCTGATACCCGTTGCGATGGGCGCCGTTGCCGTTTGAGCTGTTGGTGCGTTTGGTGGGAACGGAGCCGACCATGCGGAAGTTGCCGGGGCCGAGGAGGTCGTCGACGCGGCGGCGGAGTTCGACGTTGGGGCCGACCTTGACCGACTGGCAGCGGCAACTCACCTTGGTGCCGTCGTCGAGACAGAGGATGAGATCGACCGAGCAGTTGCCGGGGTAGCCGCGGAGGATCTCCTGAAGATTGTCCAGCGATTCGATCCCATGCTTCGGTTGCGAGACACGAATCATGATCCCGCGGGTGAAGCGTTGTTCGGCTTCTTCCAATGGGATGAGTTCCTTGACCACCACGTTGGCCTCGTCGCTGCCGGGTCGTTTATCGATTTGCCCGCGGGCGAAGAGGATCGCGTCGGGCTGCACAAAGTGGCCACTCTCGGTGAACTCTTCCGGCCACAGAATACAACGCATGGGTCCGACCAGATCTTCCAAGTCGAACATGGCGTAGCGAGTGACATTACTGCCGGGGCGGGGGTTCTTCGTATTCGAGTGTTTGATGGCCGAGAGCATGCCGCCGAGGACCACCTCGGTTTTGTTCGGCAGTGCGGCGGCTTGTTGCGCTGTGTGCGTGGCGTACGTCTGCAATACATCCTTGAATTCATCCAGAGGGTGGCTCGACAGGTAGTAGCCCAACACTTCTTTTTCAGCGGCCAGCTTTTGTCGCTCGTCCCATTCGGCAATGTCGGGCAGATTGGCCGCCGCGTCGTCGCTGGTTTCTTCGGCCACATCGTCGAACAAGCCCATCTGTCCGGCACGACGATCGGCGTGCACTGCCGCCCCGGCTTGAATTGCACGCTCGATGGCGGCCGTGAGTTGCGAACGTCTCGCACTGAAGGAGTCCATCGCCCCCGCGCGAATCAAGGTTTCGATCGTCGAACGGTTGCACTGGCTCGAATCGACGCGTTCGCAGAACTCGAACAGGTTTCTGAACGCGCCGTCCTTGTTTCGGGCGGTTTCAATCGCCGTGGCTGCTGGGCCGCCACAGGCTTTGATGGCCGAGAGCCCGAAGAAGATCTTCCCGTCGGCCACCGTGAAGTCGACTCCCGAGGTGTTTACATCGGGGGGAACCACCTCGATGTTCATGCGGATGCAATCTTCCAGATGTTCGACCAGGGAGTCTTTCTTTTTGAAGTTGCGGCCAGGGATGTCGCCGGAGAGCAGCGCCGCCATGAACTCGACCGGGTAGTGGGCTTTGAGATAAGCCGTCATGTACGCGATCAGGGCGTAGGCCGTCGAGTGGCTTTTGTTGAACCCGTAGCCGGCAAACTTTTCGATCATGCCGAACAGTTCTTCGGCGTCCTTTTTGCTCAGCCCTTGTTCCGTGGCGCCGGCCAGGAACTCCTCGTAGAACTTGGCGATGATCGGCAGCTTCTTCTTGCTGATGGCCTTAATGCACTTGTAGGCGTTGGCCAGCTTGATACCACCCAGGCGGTTCAGGATCCGCATGACCTGTTCCTGGTAGACCATCACGCCGTGGGTTTCTTCGAGGATTTCCTCCATCACTTCGTGTTTGTACTCGGCCTTCTTGCGACCGTGTTTCACCTGGATGTAGTCGTCGACCATCCCGCCTTCCAAAGGGCCCGGGCGATAGAGGGCATTGGTGGCGATGATGTCGTGGAAGCAGTCGGGCTTCATCTTTTGCAGAAGGTCGCGAATGCCGCCGCTTTCCAACTGGAAGATCCCCTTCGTCTCGCCTCGGCACAGCAACGCGAAGGTGTCTTCGTCGTCCAACGGGAACTTGTAAGGGTCGACCTTGTTCCCCGTGGTTTGTTCGATGAGGTTAACCGCTTTCGACAGGATGGTCAGGTTCCGCAGCCCCAGGAAATCCATCTTCAGCAAGCCGGCGCTTTCCACGTCGTTCATCGACCATTGGGTGATGGTCTCCTCCTTGTCCCGCACCCGGCACAACGGAACGTATTCAACCAGGGGGCGATCGCCGATCACCACCGCGGCGGCGTGCGTGCCGACATTACGGGCAAGGCCTTCGATCTTCTGGGCCAGGTCCAGCAGCTCGGCGACCTCGGGCTCGTTTTGATAAACCTGTTTGAGTTCGGCGCTTTCTTCGAGTGCTTCCCCGAGTTTGATTCCCAGCTTGTCGGGAACCATGGCCACGATCGAATCGACCTTTGAGATGGGCATCCCGACGGCCCTGCCCACGTCGCGAATGGCGGCCCTGGCTGCCAACGTGCCGAAGGTGCCAATCTGGGCGACGTTCTCATCGCCGTACTTGTCTTTCACATATTGAATCACCTCACCACGGCGATCCTTGCAAAAGTCGATGTCGATATCGGGGGCTTCCTCGCGACTTTCGTCCAAAAACCGCTCGAACAGCAAGTCGTACCTTAGGGGACAAACATGACTGAAGTGCAAGGCGTACGACACCAGCGAACCGACGCCCGAACCACGGGCCGTGGTCGGAATGTCCTGTTCGTCGGCAAAGCGAACGAAGTCCCACACGATGAGAAAGTAGTTCGGGAAGCCCAACTTGTTGATCACGCCCAACTCGCGATCCAATCGCTGCATCACCTCGGTGGATAGCGAGTCGCCTTCCCAACGATCGGGCTGATCGGCGTATCGTTCTCTCAGACCTTCCAGGCATAATCGGCGGAGATAATCCGAAGACGCTTCGCCTTCCGGCGGGGTGAACACAGGGAAGTGACGCTGACCCAGGTCGAGCTGAATGTCGACCGTGTCGGCAATCAATTGGCTTTGCTTCACTGCCTCGTCCAAGCCCGGGAACGAATCGTACATCTCCTCGGGACCACGGAGATAAAACTCATCGCCGTCCATCCGCATGCGATTGGTGTCAGTGCGAAACTTGCCGGTGTTGATGCACAACAGCACGTCTTGGGCTTCGGCGTCCTCACGATTCACATAGTGCGCATCGCTGGTGGCCACCAACGGCAGCCCCATGCGGCGAGCTACATCGACAGCGCCTTCCATTGCTTGCTGCTGAATTTCCAGGTTGTTGTTCTGGATTTCAATGAAGTAGCGGTCGCCAAAGAGTTTGTGGAACCAGTTGGCGACGTCCATCGCCTTGTCCAGTTCCGCCTCGATGTTGCCCTGGCCTTGCAGGATGGCTCGACTGAACTCACCGGAGACGCAACCGCTGAGGCAAATGATGCCCTCGTTATGGTGCTCGAGCAGTTCGCGATCGATACGGGGTTTGCGATAGAACCCTTCGAGGTACGCGGACGACGCCATCTTCAGTAGGTTTTTGAAACCGGCTTTGTTTTGGGCCAGCAGCGTGAGGTGATAGGTGCCTTCGTGATTGCCATCGGCCGTTTTCGTTTTTCGACTGCCCGGCGCGACATAGGCTTCGTAGCCGATGATCGGGTTCACGCCTGCCTTGTGGGCCTTCTGATAGAACTCCAAGGCCCCGTGCAAGTTGCCGTGGTCGGTAAGTGCCAGCGAGTTCATCCCCAACTCGGCGGCTCGATTGACGAGCTTGTCGATGGGGCTAGCGCCGTCCAACAGGCTGTAGTGGCTGTGGCAATGCAGATGCACAAATGGACGGGTGGCAGACATGGAACTCCTCTCCGGGCGTCAGGCCTGGCCAGCAGCCAGAACCACACACGCGGTCGATCCCTCAGACAACTCAAACAATTCGATAGCGACAACTTGCTAGCTGGTGATTGTATCATGCCTGCGCGGGTCAACAACAAAACGACGACCACAGAAAGATAGGCTTGGAAACGCGGCAGAAAAGTTAGGCGCAAAATGACCAGGCCGCAGAAGAAGGCAAGAATGTTACGGCGAGTTCTCGTCCGGATGACCGATTAGCCGCAGGTATCTGCCCAGTCGAGTTTGAAGATCGAGCAGGTCTTGCCACGCTGCCATGTTCAACGCAACTTCCTCGGCATCATCATCACACTTCACGACTTCGAGCATTTGACGAATGCGGACATGCAAGTACTCTAGCAACTCGGAGAGTTGTGCGGCTTGACCGGGACTCAGCCCTTGGGGCAGCTCCGGTGGCACCATCGCGTGTAACGTCTTCTCGGCTTCGCTGGGATGATCAAGGTTCAGCTCAAAGTCTAACGAGCCTTCATCGGGAAGGTTCTCTAGCTCTTCGGGGCTTAGCGTGCGGTCGACGGGCGACGCGTCGTTTCTCAGCGCGGCCAGCCGTTCGGCAATTTGCGACTGCGAGCCAAATACCAGAACCGAGCAGCCCAGGGAGATCATGTCTCCGAAACGGAGAATTCGCAGCGAGATATCCTCGCCGTTGACCTTGGTGCCGTTGGTGCTTTCGAGATCGGTGAGCACCAGCTTGTTTTGGTCGTCTTGAATCTTGAGATGAAAGCGACTGATCCGCTCGTCGTTGAGCTGAATCGAGTTGCCCTCCTCACGACCAATCGTGACCGGCGTGGAAAGGTCGCCATAGACTTTTCCCCGGTCGGCACCGTCAATCACTTGTAGCGTAATCTGAGCCATCGGGTGGGAGATCGCCGGTTATCCCTGTTCGTAAACTATGCGGCCGATAGCATTCGCAAATGCAGCGCCATTCAGCACTTATAACATGCCCCCAAGGCTAGGGTCAAGCAAGGGGATTCTCTGGATTTCACGGTTCTCAACCCCTTGCGGTAGATAATTTTACGCATATTCCGCACGACTGATCGAGATTCGCCACGCCCAAGCTACGGCATGTTCACGGGCTGACCGTAGATTCCTTACCAGGTTGAGTTGGGCAGCGTCGAACTGACTGCGCACTCCTTCATTTCCAGACGCAACTTCGGCGATTCCTGAGAAGGAATCCCGCTACGCGATGTGCGAGGAGTTTTGGCCAGAAGCGATGGGATCATCTCCACGGAATCGGTCGGGCTTCGTATCCTCTGACAGAGGGGGTAACCGCGCACCTATGGTCCTATGGTGGAGTCGGTAAGAGTCTCTCAATTTGAAATGCGTGCATGAAATGAAACACACACTGGTTGCCTTATCTTTCCTCGGCTTGCACGTGTCATTAGCGGGCGCGGATGAATGGGCGCGATTTCGTGGCCCGAACGGTTCCGGGACGGTTTCTGGTCCCGCGATTCCCACCGAATGGTCCGCCGAAAAGAACCTGAAGTGGAAGGCTGGCTTACCGGGCAAAGGCACTTCGTCGCCCATCGTTACGGGAGATCGTGTTTATGTCACCTGCTATACCGGCTACGGATTGAGTGCCGAGGAGCCCGGCAATCCAGAAGACTTGGTTCGACACCTGCTCGCGTTCGACCGGAAAACCGGCGAAGAACTTTGGCGAGCATCCGTACCTTCTAGCGGAGACGAAGATCCTTACCGTGGTTTCATTCAACAACACGGCTACGCCAGTAGCACACCAACCACTGACGGCGAACATGTGTTCGTCTTATTCGGCAAGTCCGGACTGTTCGCCTACGATCGCGATGGAAATCAACTCTGGCATACGAGCCTGGGAACACAGTCCGATCCGGCCAAGTGGGGCGACGGTACGAGCCCGATCGTTTACGACAACCTGGTGATCGTGAATGCGGGAATACTCGGTCACCAATTCATCGCCATCGATAAGTCGAACGGGGAAATCGCGTGGTCGGTTGAGGATGAATCGTTCACGAACTGCTGGTCAACTCCCACGGTGGTGGAAACCGCCAACGGCGATGAACTTCTTTTTCAGGTGCCCCTGAAAGTAATCGCGGTTCGTCCAAGTTCGGGTGAGAAACTGTGGACGGCCGAATCTCCACTCGACGATTCGACCTGCGGCAGCATCATTATCAAGAATGACCATGCTTATCTGATGGGAAGTCGCGCCGGTCATGCGCTGGCACTGAAGTGCGGCGGCAGCGGCGACGTCTCGTCCACCAACACGCTGTGGAAGACTCGGCTGCGATCGGGAATCTGTACGCCGGTGATCGTTGGGGACCAAATGTACTGGAGTACCGGCGGTATTTTCTTCGCTGCCACCCTAGAAGATGGTGAGTACGTGTACAAAGAGAGATTGCCGCGCATCGGTGGACCCACGGGTGGCTTTCCGAACGCAGACTATTCTTCCCCCATCGCAGTCGGCGGGAAGATCGTTTTCTTTACTCGAAATGGTGAGAGCTACGTCATCCAGCCGGGCCCAGAGTTTCAGATGATCGGGCACAACGCGGCTTTCGAGGACGACGATTCGGCCTTCAGCGCCACGCCCGCGGCCAGCGACGGAGAGTTGTTCGTGCGATCTGAGAAGTATCTGTACTGCATCGCAGATTCATCGGGCAAGCAGCTCTCCCTGGCTCCCGCCAACCGGGAGTGAGCAAAATTCTGTGAGGCTTTAGGCTTCACCATCTCGGCTTTCAATCCGCTATCAACTGGGCTTTAGACTCGAATCGATATCCTCAGCCCAGCTGTGGGATCTTCCCACGGTTGTAGAGTTTGTCTTCCCGGACCGAGTGTTGAGAAAAAAACGACGATCGACAGCCGTTGATATTCCAGCAATCCCGGGCTCCGACATGGTTGGGAGTCAGGGCTATTCCAGCAAGGCGAACGTGTTGCTCAATGACGTAACGGTTGTTGTGGCAATCACATCGCATGATCGAATGAATCTTCCTTCGCACAACGTTTTCATATCGACTTATATAAGTCGATGTTGATGCCGCGCAGAATTCAAACGCAAGTTTGTCACCGGGTGATTCCGGTATCGAAAAAGGTGGTTGACATTATCCACTCGTTAGGTATTACTTTGCCTCAGCGGGGGCTCCTGCTTATTGAGGGATCGCATGTCACGGAGTCACCGCGCTTCACGTGCCTTTCATTTATCAACGAATCTTCTGTCGGGTGTAGGGTATTTCTGGAACAAGCGTTTCCTTGGCCGTCGCACGGCGACCCGATTTATCTCGCATCCACAATTGGAAGCACTCGAACGGCGGCAAGTTCTTTCCGCGTCGACCAGCGATGCGGCGTTCGCCGCGGCGATTGCGTTTGAAGCCCCCGACGAGCTGGATTTCTCGGGCTCCGGCGGAGCGTATCCTGATTACGAACACACAGAGTCGATGGAGTTGGCCGACGGCACGGTGGCATTTTCGTTCACGGCCGATTCCGTCACCGAAAAGCAGGGATTGTTCAGCAAAGATCACACCGGATACCAGCAGGGCGGTCACCTAACGGCGTTCTTACATGACGGCCGCATTGAGGTTCGCCTACAAAGCGACAATGAAAGCGTGCAACTACATTCGGCCGATGGATCGATCGTCGCGGGGCAGGAACATCACGTCGCCATCGGGTTTGGCGAAAACGGATTTCGCCTCTATGTCGACGGACTGATCGCCGACGCGGAGGTCGACTTCACGCAGGGAATCGAACTGAACGAAAACCCTCTGGTCATCGGCGCCAACGCCTGGGCTCGTGACGGTGAACATGCTTACCTCCGCAACTTCCTGGAAGGCACGGTGGAAGACTTCACCGTTTACGCAGGTCAATACGACTTGGACCAAATGGCCGAGATGGCCGGCCTCGATCTGACTCCTCCCGCGTCGCCCGTAACCATTGATGGTGTGCTGTTCGGCACCGACGGGGGCGAACTCTTGATTTCTCCCGGCACACAAGTCGAAGGAGGCTACAGCGACGACATCGTGTACGGCATGGGTGCCAACGAGATCCTTGCCGGAGGTCACGGTGAGGACATCGTAAGCGGCGGTGGTGGTGACGATATTCTTATCAGCCGTAGCGATGGTCGAGAACCGGTAATCGATCAGCTGTACGACGCCGAAGACGATCCCTATGGCGAGGTCGACCCGCTGACGCGAACACTCTACTCCGATCAACCGATTGCCTCCGACGACATGTTCCACGGCGGCGATGGCGCCGATACGTTCCGCTTCGAAATCCTCATCAATGCCAAGGAACGCATTCTCTTCAAGCACGTCAACGACGACGGCACGATCGATTGGGCCGGAGTCACTGGCGAAAACCGCCTGGTACACGACCATTGGGTCGAACGGATTGGCGACGAAGTGATCCTCGATTTCAACCGCGACGAAGGGGACACGATCGAAATCGTGGGCCACACGGTCGACGTCTACAAGGTCACTCATCACGATTCCGACGGCGATGGTGTCTTGGACTCGTCGGTTCTGCACCTCCAATCGAATCAGGGCAACGCCGGTGCCCACAACAAAGACAAACTGGGCACCGTCACCGTCTACGGCGATTTGATTCGCGAGTCGGACTATACGGTTCACGCCCACGCCAATCTGGGAATCGTGGAAACCATTGGCGAGCTGGGCGAAGCCCTGGCCGCGCGATACGGCGACCCTGTGGTCAGCGATGGTGTCTCGCGGTGGCTGATGGACGAGATCGACGAGGCCCCGTTGCCCAGCGGGGCGATCTTCGCCGTGGGCCAACCGTTGGAGTTCAACGTGGAGGAGGAAGAGTACATCCAAGTCGCCCATAGCGACGCGTTGGCATTGCCCAGCGGAACCGTGGCCCTGTCATTCACCACCGACGATGTGAGCGGCCGTCAAACTCTGTTCAGCAAGGATCACGTCGACTACCAACAGGGTGGGCACCTCACCGTTCAGGTTGTCGAAGGGCGCATCGAAGTTCGATTGCAGAGTGACAGCGAAAGCGAAAAACTCTATTCGGCCGTGGGGTCGATTGTCGCGGGGCAAGAACATCACGTGGCGGTCAGCTTTGGCGCCGATGGTGTTCGCTTGTTCGTCGATGGTCTCATTGCCGATGCGGATGTCGATTTCACCCAAGGCATCGACCCCAACGACAATCCGTTGGTCATTGGTGCGGGAGCCCAAAGCCGCAACGGTGAAAAGGCCAACCTGCGAGAGTTCTTCCAGGGATTGATCCACGAGTTTTCCATCTACGACGAGCAACTCTCGCTGACCGAAGTTGCGGAAATCGCGGGACTGGATCTCACACCGCCATCTTCACAGACCATGATTGACGGCGTGCTGGTCGGCAAGGACAAGGCGGAGTTCCTGATCGCTACCAATGATCAGGTGAATGCCAGTTACGGAAACGACATTGTGTATGGACTAAGCGCTTCCGAGCGACTGGATGGAGGTCACGGTGAGGACATCGTAAGCGGCGGCGGTGGTGACGATATTCTTATCAGCCGTAGCGATGGTCGAGAACCGGTGATCGATCAGCTGTACGACGCCGACGACGATCCCTATGGCGAGGTCGACCCGCTGACGCGAACACTCTACTCCGATCAACCGATTGCCTCCGACGACATGTTCCACGGCGGCGATGGCGCCGATACGTTCCGCTTCGAAATCCTGATCAATGCCAAGGAACGCATTCTCTTCAAGCACGTCAACGACGACGGCACGATCGATTGGGCCGGAGTCACTGGCGAAAACCGCCTGGTACACGACCATTGGGTCGAACGGATTGGCGACGAAGTGATCCTCGATTTCAACCGCGACGAAGGGGACACGATCGAAATCGTGGGCCACACGGTCGACGTCTACAAGGTCACTCATCACGATTCCGACGGCGATGGTGTCTTGGACTCGTCGGTTCTGCACCTCCAATCGAATCAGGGCAACGCCGGTGCCCACAACAAAGACAAACTGGGCACCGTCACCGTCTACGGCGATTTGATTCGCGAGTCGGACTATACGGTTCACGCCCACGCCAATCTGGGAATCGTGGAAACCATTGGCGAGCTGGGCGAAGCCCTGGCCGCGCGATACGGCGACCCTGTGGTCAGCGATGGTGTCTCGCGGTGGCTGATGGACGAGATCGACGAGGCCCCGTTGCCCAGCGGGGCGATCTTCGCCGTGGGCCAACCGTTGGAGTTCAACGTGGAGGAGGAAGAGTACATCCAAGTCGCCCATAGCGACGCGTTGGCATTGCCCAGCGGAACCGTGGCCCTGTCATTCACCACCGACGATGTGAGCGGCCGTCAAACTCTGTTCAGCAAGGATCACGTCGACTACCAACAGGGTGGGCACCTCACCGTTCAGGTTGTCGAAGGGCGCATCGAAGTTCGATTGCAGAGTGACAGCACCAGCAAGAAGATCTACTCGCCCGAAGGATCGATCGTTGCCGGGCAGACGTACGAAATAGCTGTGCAATTCGGCGAGGGCGGTCTTCGCCTTTATGTCGATGGCGAACTGGTCGCCTCTAAAGCCGAGTTCACTCAGGGCATCGAGGCGAATGACAACCCATTGGTCATCGGAGCCGGCGCTCAGAGTCGCAATGGGGAGAAAGCCAACCTCAGAGATTACTTCCAAGGCGAGATCCACGACTTCGCCATTTACGGTGGCGACTATGACCCGGCGGGCGCAAACTTTGCGTTGGTCGCCGACCTGGCGTTTGCAGCGTTAGACGCCGAGGAGTAATCCGAGGCCAACGCAATCCGTACCGCGACCGTTCCGGGGAACCGGGTGGTGTGTTGCCGGGATCGTTCTGCTACGTCTGTTAAAACAGCGTGTAGATGAACGGGGCGGCGCCACTGCCGGCGAACATGGCCAGGAATCCGACGAAACCCACCACCAACAAGATCGGCAGCAGCCACCACTTCTTGTTGTGTTTCAAGAAGTCGATGAACTCGGCTGCCAGGCTGGGTTGCGCCTCTTCGGCCATTTGCTCGAACTGCTGCTTGTCGCTATCGGTACTCATGGCAGGATTCGATCTCTCTTCGTCGAAGTTGAAAGCTGCTTCACACCGCCCGGGATGATCGATCAACCCGGCGGACGTGGGAATCGTTTACTGAGTTAGAACTGTCGCAAGTATCGCGCGGGCCCACTATCTGGATTGTACGGTTCCCAATAGGTTTCTGCATCCGGGTCGAACTTGCGATTCAGGGCATCGCGACCCGTCAGCCGAAAAAAGAGGGCAATCGGCGTGAAAACTCCGTAATAAATGAGGGCCAGGGCCAGGTGCGAAATCGCCCACCCGATCGGAAAGGTAATCACCGAAAGTGTGATAAAGATCGGTTTAACCCACGACGGTTTTACCAGGGAGATCAACCGCAGCAAGATGGCGGCGGCCCAAAAAACAATGGCCAGCGTCATACGTTCGCGATAGACCATCAGCGGCGCGGCAACGAGCCCCAGAAAGAACATCCCGAACTCGGCAAATTGCCCCAGCACTTTTTCGTTGGGGTTCAAGTTGATCTTCGCGACGGCCATGGCCGATGATCCTCGGTTGATGGTTAGTACGTTGGTTGTTCGTTCGGAAGTTGTCGCAGCAGCTCGCAGCCTGTTCAGTCGAGTTGGAATTGCGCCAGGTACTGTTCGGCTTCTTCTTCACTGAGCGATTCCTGCTCGGATTTATCCAAGACAAAGTTCTCCAGCACCAGCACATCCATGTTCGAGCCCCGGAAGCAGCGGTACGCGTCTTCCGGTGTGCACACAATTGGTTCACCGCGAACGTTGAAGCTGGTGTTGATCAGCACGGGTGAACCGGTCTTTTCTTCGAAGCTGCGAAGCAACTCGTGGTATCGCCCGTGACGTTGGGGGTCGACGGTTTGCACGCGGGCCGAATAATCGACGTGCGTGATGGCCGGCACCACACTGCGGGGCACCTTCAACTTCTCGATGCCTTCCAGCCCGTCGGCCTGACCGTTGACGTGCAATCGCTTTTCGTCCTTCACGGGAGCCACCAACAACATGTAGGGGCTGTCTTCGTTGGGACGCATTTGAAAGAACTCGTCGACCCGATTTCTCAGTACGGCCGGGGCGAAGGGTCGGAACGACTCGCGGAACTTGATCTTCAAGTTCATCGTCGACTGCATCGCGGTGCTGCGAGCGTCCCCCAAGATACTGCGAGCACCCAATGCTCGCGGACCAAATTCCATACGGCCGCAGAACCAGCCGACCACTTTCTCTTCGGCCAGATTGCCCGAGACGGCATCGAGCAAGTCAGATTCGTTTTCGTAATGCGTGTACTTCGCGCCGACCGAATCGAGGAAGGTGCGAATTTGCCGATCGGTGAACCGAGGCCCCAACAGCGAACCCTGTTGCTTGTCTTCCACGCTGGGGTCGATCGTGCGCGGGTTGTCCAGCAGTTGGTAATGAATGAACTCGGCCACGCCCAACGCTCCGCCCGCATCGCCGGCGGCCGGTTGGATCCAAACTTTGTCGAACGGACCCTCGCGTAAGATACGACCGTTGCCCACGCAATTCAGTGCGACACCACCGGCCAGGCACAGGTTCTTGCTGCCGGTTTCCTTGTGCACATGGTGGGCGATCTTGAGCATGATTTGCTCGGTGGCTTCCTGCACACTGGCCGCCAGGTCCATCTCCCGCTGCGTGATACGAGATTCCGGCTCGCGGGGCGGGGCGCCAAACAGACGGTGAAACTTGTCACTCGTCATCGTCAGCCCCTGGCAGTAGTTGAAGTAGGACTGGTCCATGCGGAACGAACCATCGTCCTTCACGTCCAACAGATGTTCGAAGATCTGATCGACGTACTTCGGCTCGCCGTAGGGCGCCAGACCCATCAGCTTGTATTCGCCACTGTTTACTTTGAAGCCGGTGTAGTAGGTGAACGCCGAATACAGCAGACCCAGAGAATGCGGAAAGCTGAGTTGATGGGTTAGCTGAATGCGGTTTCCTTCCCCGCGGCCGAAGCTGGCCGTGGCCCATTCGCCCACGCCGTCCAGGGTGAGGATGGCCGCTTCTTCAAAGGGCGAGGGGAAGAAGGCACTCGCGGCGTGTGATTCGTGATGTTCGACGAACACAAAACGCCGCTTGTATTCGTGATTGAGCCCCTTCGACATTTCGCGGGGCAGCCACAGCTTTTCGGTGGCCCACAACGGAATGGCTTTCAAAAACGAGCGGAAGCCACGGGGGGCGTAAGCCAGATAGGTTTCCAGCAGGCGTTCGAACTTCAGCAGCGGTTTGTCGTAGAAGCCGACCCAATCCAAGTCGCCCGGCTTCAGCCCTGCTTCTTCCAGGCAATACTCGATGGCCTGAACCGGAAAGTTGAAGTCGTGCTTCTTTCGCGTAAACCGTTCTTCCTGCGCAGCCGCCACAACCTGACCGTCGACCACCAGCGCCGCCGCCGAGTCGTGATAGAACGCGGAAATCCCCAAAATCGCCGTCATGGATCGAAACCTATCGTGTGAATTCCGGTACGAATTCCAAACGACAAACTATAGCCCACGCAAATAGCCCAGGAGAACGAGAGCGCAAGTGAGGGTGCGGAAAATACTCAACACCCCTGTGTAGCGAGAAAGCTACAGTTGCTCAGTATAACGCTTTGCGGCCCGAAAGGCCGGTTTTCTGAAACGATCGCAAGAGTCTTTGCAGGCCCGTTCGTGGAGAAGTGGCGTGGCTACCGTTCTCGAAGCACCAGAAGAACATTCAAAGTTGGAGACCGCGGCGCCGAAACGTGCGTCCAAACCGCATAAGCGGCATTCTTTGTTGCTCAAAATCAGTCTGCTTGTCGTTTCGTTGGCGATAGCAGTCCTCGCGGTAGAAGTCGGGCTCCGCTTAACTGTGCCAATTACCGGGATTCCCTATTATTTCTGGGACCCTGTCGTCGGGCCTCGCCGCCAACCGAACACCGCGGGCCATTACGTCAGCGGAAACCACATCAATACGAACTATCGTTTCAACGCGCAAGGTTGGAATTTTCCCGAGGACTATACCGTCGCCAAGCCCGCGAACACCAGGCGAGTTTGCATCGTCGGCGATTCGTTTGTCGAAGCCCTGCAAGTCAATCCGAACGAATCGCTCTCCTTCATCGCCGCACAGCGAATGAGCCGCCCCGAGCGGCCCGTGCAGTGGTATCCGTTTGCGATCTCGGGCTGGGGAACCACGCAGCTTTTGGAGGTTATCCGCCACTATGTGCTCGACTACCACCCCGATGTGGTGGCCATGCTGTTCGTGGAGAACGATCCCTTCGATAGCTCCCCATACTTGGGGCCCATCGAGCCTTACGTTGCCACGTATGCCTTGGATTCCAACGACGAACTCGAGCTGCGGGCTCCGCAATATTGGGAACGAAGCGCCCTGAAACGCCTGGCGGTTCAATCTGCCGCGGTGCGCTATCTGACCCTGCAGAAGGGTTGGATGCCCCGTCTACCGCAAAGCGAAGTAGAAGACTTGGGTATCCAGCGACGCGCCGGTGCATTCGCCTCCGTAGGGCACGACGTCCCGGAGTTCGAATCGCTGACCATGGAGGAACGTCAGCAGCGGACCTGGCTGTTGATCGAAAAAACGCTGGAAGCCTGTCGCGACCTTTGCCGGGAACACGGAGCCGAGTTCGTGCTCGCCTACCGTGGCCATCTGCCCGAAATTGAAGCCGCCCTCGGCGGCGAAGCCCCGGAGAAGTTGCCAGTGGAGGACGACCCCTACTGTCTGGGAAGTCGCCTGTTCGAGATGGGGCGAGAGCAGCTAGAGCCCATCGCCCGTCGGTTGGGCATCCCCTACCTCGACCTAACCGACACGCTCGTGGCATTGGTCGAAGAGACGGGCCAGTCGCACGTCTTTCCCGTTGACACCCACTACAACGCCGCCGCGCACCGAGCCGTTGGCGAAGCGTTGGCCAAGTGGATTGACCCGATGCTGGACGCACCTGAACAAGAGAATCGAGAGACGCCATGAACACGCAGCCAGCCGAAACACCCACGGCATCCTTACTCGACAACAGCATAGCTTCCGTATCGCAGCCGCATGTTGAAGGTACCGATTCGTCGTTGACGGTGCTGAACATCTCACAGAACTATCACGTCCGTGGCGGATCCGATCGTTACTTCTTCGTGATGGGCGAACTGCTCGAAAAGCACGGGCATCGGGTGATTCCATTCGCAGCCAAGCAAGAAAATGACCAGGCGACGCCCTGGTCGGAGTACTTCCCCGAGGGGATCAAGTTTCAATCTCCTTCGCCACTCGATCTCGGGCGGTTCATCTACTCGCGCCGTGCCGCCCATGCGATCGATCGACTGCTGCTCGATCATCCCGTCGACATCGCGCACTTGCAGATCTATTACGGGCAACTCACCGCGTCGATTCTGGGGCCGCTTCGTCAGGCGGGTGTGCCTATCGTGCAGACCATTCACGACTTCAAGTTGGTTTGCCCCGTCTATTCTCTCATGTCGCACGGCAATATCTGTGAGGCGTGTCAGGGAAAACACTTCTGGAAGGGCATCGTCAAACGCTGTAACCGGGGCTCGCTCGCCCGTTCGGCACTGAGCGTTACGGAGTCGTACGTCTCCCGTTGGTTGGGTGCCGTCGACGATGTCGACCACTTCATCTCGGTCAGCAATTTCCAGCGCGACAAGCTCGTAGAACTAGGCGTGCCGGCCGAGAAGATCACCGTCGTGCACAATTTCATCGAGGTCGACCCGCAGCAGCCGGAACCAACCCCCGGCGACTACATCCTGTACTTCGGTCGCATCGAACGCCTCAAAGGTGTCTACACGCTGCTCGACGCCGCGCGACGCGCACCCGAGGTGAAGTTGATTCTCGTGGGCGAAGGCGATGCCCACGAAGAAGTCACCGAAATGATTCGCGAGCAGGGCCTCGACAACGTCGAACTCCGCGGCTTTGCCCAAGGCGACGAACTCAAGCAGTTGATTCGCGGTAGCCTGGCGACCGTGTTGCCATCCGAGGGTTACGACAACTGTCCCATGGCCGTGCTCGAATCGCTAGGCATGGGCAAAGCCGTCATCGGTTCGCGTATCGGCGGCATCCCCGAGTTGGTGGACGATACCCAGGACGGATTCCTGGTCACTCCCGGCGATGGCGAAGATCTGGCCGAACGCATGGACTGGATGTGGAACCACCGCACTGAAGTCGCGGAGATGGGGCTACATGGTCGCGACAAGGTCGTCGCCCGATTCAATTCAGAAATTCACTACAAGCGGATCGCGGACGTGTATCGCACGCTTGTACCACACATCGCGAAGTCCTGAACCAACGACAACACACTGACGACGATTCCCCATGGACACGCTACAAGCATCTTCTGTTGCCTCCGGCAAGAACCGCAAGTTCCGCATGCCCCGCTGCAAGGAACTCAGCATCCTGGGTACCCGTGGCATCCCTGCCGCGCATGGTGGCTTCGAAACCTTTGCCGAACGACTGGCGCTCTACATGACCGAGCAAGGCTCTCGGGTGACCGTGTATTGCCAGGGCGACGGCGATAGCAAACCCGGCGAGCGAGAATGGCGCGGGGTTCGTTTGGTGAATGTACCGGTGTCTCGCGACGACGCCCTGGGAACCATCATCTTCGACTGGCATTCAACCCGGCTGGCCACACGCGAGCATGGAACGCTGCTTACCCTGGGATACAACACCGGCCTGTTCGCGGCACTGCCGCGTATGCGGAACGTGGTCAATCTGATCAACATGGACGGCCTCGAATGGAAGCGGCAGAAGTGGCGGCTCCCCGAGAAGGCCTGGCTCTACTTAAACGAGCGGTTTGCCAGTTGGTGGGCCACGCATCTGGTGGCCGATCATCCGGAAATCAAAAACCATCTCCTCACACGGGCACCCTTCGAAAAGATTACGGTTATCCCTTACGGAGCCGATCGGGTCACGGAAGCAGACCCCAAACACTTGTATCGGTTGGGTCTGGAACCCGACTCGTATGCCGCGGTGATCGCCAGAGCGGAACCGGAAAACTCGCTGTTGGAGATCGTTGAAGCCTTTTCCGCGCGGACTCGGGGAGTCCGTTTAGTCGTGCTCGGCACGTTGCGACCCCAGCAATGCGACTATCACCGACGCGTGATGGAAGCCGCCAGCGAAGAAGTTCTCTTTCCGGGAGCCATTTACGATCGTGAAGTGATCGATGCCTTGCGGCTGCACTGCCGGCTCTTCATCCACGGTCACACGGTGGGTGGAACGAACCCCACGCTGGTTGAAGCCCTTGGGGCCGGGTCACCCGTGCTAGCTCACGACAATCAATTCAACCGCTGGGTCGCGGGCGAGGCAGCCCGATACTTCAGCGACGTTCAGCAATGCACGGCGCATCTCGATCGACTGTTGAACGACGATGCACAACTCCAGCGCCTCCGTGCGGCGGCTCGCGCCAGACATGCCGAGCAATTCACCTGGGAACGCATTCTTCAGGAATACGATGCCCTGTTAGGAATGTGGAGCCATCCCGAGAATCAATTCCCGACCGAGCATGTGCCCGAGTTGGGGGAACCCGGCGAACTGGTCTCTTCCGCGACCTAACGATTCACGAGTTCAACCCACTAAACCGATCCGGCAGGCTTCTCGATCTCGGGAGCCAACTCGGGCAGCATCTGGTCCGCGGGGACGAATGTCCAACGTTCGGCGAAGATGTCCCGATCGGTCTGCTTGAACTGCACGGCCAGCGTCAGTCCCGCCAGGAGGTACATCAGCGAGTTTTCCATCGGCGTATAGGTCAAGTCGTGGAACAGAAGCTGAGCCACGTAGACGCCCAAGGCACCCAGCATCAATACGCCCTGCGATCGACCCCAATCGGGGATGCTACTATCGCGGAAAACTTTCCAGGCAGTGCGGGCCCAAAAGAACAACAAGGTGCAAAAAGCCGAGAGGCCAATGATGCCGGTCTCGCACAACAGGCTTAGCAGCGTATTGTGGTGCGAAAGACCACGAAGCCGGTGCAGCGGCAGATCGACACTGCGATCGTCCAGGTAAGGAAGCACGGCCGTCGGGAAGTTGCCGAATCCACAGCCCATCAGTGGGCGATCCAAGAACATCTGCCACGAAACATAGGCAAAGCTCACACGCGATCGGGCCGACATTTCGGCTTCCGCGGCCGTCTCATCGCGTTTGAGCTTCAGCAGATTGTCCGCTTGGGTCAGGCCGACCAGCAGGGTGGCCGCGACGACACTGCCGATGACCATCTTTCGCCACGAGCCCTGCAGGGAGAGAACCAGCACGATGACCGAACCCAGGCCGGCACCAAGCCAGACACTTCGCGTCATGCTGAAAGCGATCCCGGCCATCATCACCGGCAGCGTGCAAAATACGGCCAACTGGCCGAACCGATTCAATCGTGGCAACCATAACCACGCGGCCAACATACAAACGGCCAGATACACGCCGTAAGTGGGCAACTGCAGCATCGGTCCGCGAGCACGCCCAAAGTGCAGGCCCACGGTTGGGTCGGCGATATTCTTGGGGAATACGGCCCACCACTGTTGCGTGTGTTCTGCGATGCCTGTGAGCCCCAGATACACGCCAAAACAGGTCAACGAACCCAGCAACAGGGTCCATCGATCCCGACTCGAAGGAAGTTCTCGTGCGATCCAATAGATGGTGGCCGGAATGAAGTATCCGGCGATCAAACGCCAAGCAGCGGGAACCCCTTCCTGCCCTTCGCCGATTGCCAGTCCGTAAACGGTACTAACCGAAAGAATGCCCAGGAAGGCGAACAGCACGTAATCCTGCGTGGTGAACGGCCTGGGCTCCAAGCGCCCCGTAAGTCGTTGAAACAAATAAGCCCCTGCAATCCCTACAATCGCGATTCGGTCGAGGGTCAACGTAATCGGGCCGACGTCGAAGTGTGTGTACTGGTGCCCGAAGCAGGATCCCACCACGAGCATCAGGATGAGTCCCACGAAGAGCGATCCGCGGAGGACGAATACGGTGCCCCAGAGCATCGCGGCGACGGCGGCGATCAGAAACAGGAATTCCATTGGGTTGCTCTCGACGTAATGTTGAGGTGAGCGTCTGGCTAGGGAAACTCGATGTGTATTCGCTTCAGGGGCCGCGTTTCTTCCGAAACAGGGTCACATCATTCGCTGCAGAGCCTGGCTCCAGGGCAGTCCTGGATACGCGGGCCTGGATGTGCGGGCGACCTCTCATCAATCGACTACGCCCGGCTCGCGAATGTCACGAGCCGGGCGGTGTCGGAGTTACTCAGGATTGCAACCGCCGCGACCGTTCACTAGAAGGATACGCTGCCGCTGCCGACCAGGGCTTCCTTGTTTTCTTCTTCTTGGGAAGTCGTGGTCGTTTGCGAAGGAACTTGCGTCAGTACACGATGTCCGTGTTGCGGGACCGGCGGAACCGTTAGAAACAGGACGCCCAGACCAATCGCCAAACCTCCAACCATACCGACCAGGATCACGATAGCCTTTTGCGGACCCAAGGGCTTTGTGCTCACTTCGGGGGCATCGACGGTCGAGATCAGGCTGGTGTTCTCGGCGGTTGCGTGGCTGGCTCGCACCATCGACAGGTCGCGGGTGCTGTTGGCCAGAACAACCTGGAAGTGCTCAACTTCAGCCACCAGGTTGGTGTACTCAGCTCGAAGCGAAGCGATGTGGTTCAGTCGCTTGCTCGTATTGCTGAGTTCCTCTTGTAACGATTCGAGTCGATCTTCGGTCAACCGCAGGTCGAGTTCGACACCGCGGATGGCGACGGCCAGCTCTTTGTGCATGTTGTCGCTGATTTCCTTCTCGGCTCGAATCGCAGCCTTCACCTTCGGGTGCTCGGTCGTCATTTGACCGGTCAAATTCGAGGTTTGCAACTGAGCGTCGATCAGGCCTTCCTTCAGGCGACGAAGGGCAGGTTGACTTTGGAGCAGACGATTCGGGGTGGCCAACAGACGTCCGGCGTCACCTTCCGAAGAACGCAGAAGCTTCAGCAGTTCGGTGTTGGTTTGAAGATCGGATTCAGCGATTCGCAGCTCTTTTTCGAGTTCGACGATTCGCTGTCGCAACTCACTGTGGCTGCTGGGCGACCCGTGCAGGCTTCGCAGTTCGCCAAGATCGCTACCAACCGATTGCTCCAATTTGGCCAGTTTCGTGGTGGCCTTGGCAACGTCTTCCTGGGCGATTGCCACGCGTTGTTCGAGTTCAGCACTCAGGCTTTGGGCCCGATCGTCGCGAAGCTGACGAAAACGTTCTTTCACGGCGTCGGTCAAGGCCACGGTCAACTCCACCGAACGCTCGGGCGAAGGCGATTTGACCTTGAGGTAGAAGACCTCGGTCTGACCGAACTCAGCACCGTTGGGGGCCGAAAGCTTGATGTCGGCACGCAGTTCGTTGACGTCATCCATGGTGGGCCACGCCTCAGGCTGGGCGTATTCCGCGGGAGGACCGACTTCCTTCAACGCCGCCGAGACGACGCTCTGGCTCTTGAGCACTTCCATGATGGTTTCTTGGGTCACCTTCATGGTGTCGTCGTGGCGAAATTCGCCAGGGTTGGCCACATCGGCCACGGCATCGCTACGGACAATCAAGGCCTGCGTGGCCGACCATTTCTGGGGGCCAAAGAAGGCGTATGCCACGGCCAAGGTCGTGACAAGGACAGCGGGGACCACCCACCGTGTCGGGTATTCGCGAAGCGAACGAGCGACATCGCTGGGAGTAACATGATTGTTCTGCTGAGCGTTTGACATAGTTGCGAGTCCTGGGTGGTGTTGCGGTCGAGTTGCTCTGAGTGCTGGTGCTAAGAAGCAAAGTCGATGCCGAAACTTTCGCTGGGTCCCAGTCTATCTCGCCTCGAGTGTGCAAGTCTGGATCTTTTCTAGACTTACGGCGTACGTCAATGAAGCGACTCTGGCCAGCAATGTTCTACACGCCGTCAGAAATGTTTCCCGAAGGCAACACGCCGTTTGTTCCACACAACATCGCGCTGCAACGCCTCAGGAAACTGACGCACCCCCGGCTTGGAACTGTTGTTCCGGTTGTACGACACACAACGTCTGCTCGTGTCTCGGATGCGATCGAAACGGTCAGCAATGTCCCTCTGATTCGACTTGCTTATAGCGGTGCGTGACCGAGATTTGAGCAGGAACAAATCGTCTCGCTTTGCGCACCGATAGCGCGCAGGGACCGTTTGTACGGACGCACCATTCGATCGACACCACGTTGAGAGCTTCAGCACCCAGGCGGTTCCATGCACGTCATTGCCTATCAATCGTTCGATGACATGGCCATCTGGGCCGAGCAATGGCGCGACTTGAGTCGTGGCGTGCCGTTCCTTGGCTACGAGTGGTGCTCGAACTGGTGGAAGGTCTATGGCGAAGGTAGCGGTCATCGGACCACACCCCGCGATCTGTATGTCGTCAGTGTTCATGACGACGATGGCGGTTTGATCGCCGTGGCTCCTTGGTTTGTAGAACAGTCGGCCAGCCAAGGTCGCGTGATGCGGTTTCTCGGCTCAGGGGAGGTTTGCTCCGATTATCTCAGTATTCTTTGCCAACCCGAACGCGAGCAGGACGTCGCCCGACTGTTGGCCGATTATATATGTCACGATCGACCATCGCTGAACGATTGGCTCGAAGGCGAAGACGTACCCCGCTGGGACTTGCTGCAACTCGAGGGGGTGGATGCGAAGGATCACGTCGTCAATCAGTTCGCCACCGCGATGAAACAACGCGGCAAGACCGTCGAGCAGAGCATCGAAAATAGCTGCTGGCGACTGCCGTTGCCGGAGACCTGGGATGCCATCGTAAGATGCGCCCCCAAGTCGCAACGAAAACATCTGCGCCGAGCTAACGAGCGACTAAAGGACACCAATCTCTTCCGCGTCTGTTCTGTCGAGTCTCCCGAGAACTTCGAACGCGGCTTTGAGATTCTCACTTCGTTGCACCAGGCCCGCTGGCAAGAACGAGGGTTGACGGGCTGCTTCGCGTCCGAAGCATTCCTCAACTTCCATCACGACGTTGCCGCGGATTTGCTGGAACAAGGCAAACTGCGGTTGTTCTGGATCGAATACCAAGGGCAACCCATCGCCTCGGAATACCAATTGTTGGGCGACGATGTCGTCTATCTATATCAAGGTGGGCTCGATCCGCAGTTCCTCGCGCTGGAGCCGGGCCGCCTGGCAATTGTGGCCGGCATGCATTGGGCCATGAAGCACGGCTACCAGGCCATTGACTTTCTCCGCGGCGACGAACCCTACAAGGCCCGTTGGGGAGCCCGACCAAGGGCAGCCATGGAAGTGCGTATCGTCAACGATCACACCACCGCACAACTACGACACCACGCCTGGCTCACCCAGAACCGAATCCGTGAGCTGGTGAAGACCGGGCTGGACTACTTCAAAGCCAACCGGTGATCACTCGCTAGACCATAGAAGGACAGTTGAGTATGAGTACAACCGCCGAAACAACACCTGCCGGTGAAGGCCCGATCGCGACAGACATCGTCTCGCCGCCTGGTGCTGCCACGCCCGCATCCGGGCTGACGGCCTCGCAACTCGACGTCCGGTGCCTGACCTCCGCAGAGGCGTTCGATGAGTTGGCCGAAGGTTGGGAGCAACTCTCAGGCGGCATTCCGTTTCGTCGCCCCCAGTGGTGCGAAGCCTGGTGGCGACATTATCACACCACGCATGCCTCGTTGCTCATCCTCGCCGTCGAAGATGAAACCGGGCGGCTGATTGGGCTGGCACCCTGGTATCAAGGTCGAACCCGACGCGATGGCCGTGTCATACGCTTCCTGGGTTCGGGAGAAGTGTGCTCCGACTACGTGACCATTCTCAGTTCCGCGGATTCCCGTGAGGCGGTTGCCCACCGAATTGCCAACTGGCTAAACGAAGACTACCGAGGAGCGTGGGATGCCATCGAGTTGGACGGCGTAACGCAAGACGATCCGACCATTTCCACGTTGGCAGCTCATTTAGAATCCGCCGGCGCTTCGATCGATCATCTGTCGGCCCAACAATGCTGGCGAATTGAATTCCCGGCCAACTGGGACGAGTATCTCAGCCGCTTGTCTCGCAAGCGTCGCGAACGCGTACGTTCGTTCGTGCGTCGCATGTTCGACTCGAACGTTGCCACCTGGCAACTGGCGCAAACTGATGACGAAGTCGCCCGGGGTTACGAGATCCTGATCGATCTTCACCAGCGGCGAAGAAACTCGCTGGAAGAAGACGGCTGCTTCGCTTCGAGCACCTTCACCGAGTTTCATCGCGAGATGCTCCATCGACTCGCGGCCGAAGGTCGGGCGCGGATTCATTGGATTGAAATGGACGGTGCACCGATCGCCGTTGAATACGACTTGATCGGGGCAGAAACCGTCTATGTCTACCAGACCGGAATTGATCCCGAGGCCATGGACCACAGCCCGGGGTGGCTCAGCGCGATTGCCTCGATTCGTTCGACACTGGATGGTGGATTCGCGAGTTTCGATTTCCTCCGGGGCGACGAACCTTACAAAGCGACGCTTCGGGGAGAGCCGGTCGCGATGCAAACCGTACAGATTACCGCCCGCAACCCGGGAGCCCAGCTTCGACGCCGCATTCGACGTACCATTCGAACCACCAAGGACTTCTTGAAACAACGATTACACCGTTCGTGAACACGGGGTCACGCGGACCGAACTCGGGGAACCGCAAGGGGAACAACCATGCCACTCTGGAAAAGCCTACTACTGTTTGGCTATTACCATCTGTCGCGGCCCTATCGCACGCGTCGCAATCTAGCCGCGGCTGAAGATGGACGTGCGCCCATCATCGTGCTGTTGTATCACCGCATTGCCGACGATGGGGCCAACGCGTGGACCATGTCCAACGAGATGTTCTTCAAACAAATCGATTGGCTTCGCCGTAACTTCGACATCGTGTCGCTTTCCGAAGCCCAAAAGCGAATCAGCAGCGATCGCAATGAAGAACCGTGCGTCGCCATCACGTTCGACGACGGGTACGCCGTGAACTGTCAACACGCACTGCCGATGCTGGTTCGCGAGCGTATCCCCTGCACCTACTTTGTCACGACCGAATCAGCCTTGACCGGGGGCCCCTTCAAGCACGACCTGGCAATGGGCAACCGCTTTGAACCCAACACGCTGGAACAACTGAAAGCCCTGGCAGGCGCCGGAATCGAAATCGGGGCTCACACCCGAACCCACGTCGACATCGGCACCGTGACCGACCCGGATGAATTGTTCGACGAGCTGGTCGTCGCACGAGATGAACTGCAAACCGCACTGGGATATCCCATTCGCTATTTTGCCTTCCCATTCGGTCAGCACCGCAGGCTTTCGGCTCCGGCCTTTCACTTGGGTCGTCGTAGCGGATACCTGGCGATGTGTTCTGCATACGGGGGTTACAACTTCCCGGGCGACGACGCATTCCACATCCAGCGCATTCCCGCGGACGAGAGTTTCCTGCGTCTGAAGAACTGGACCACCGTCGATCCTCGCAAGCTTCGCAGCGTCCGCCGGTTCTACTACGGCGATCTTGCTCCCGCCCCCGTCAAGGAATTGTTGGTCCATTGAGCACGACGCTTGTCTCAGAGCCAGAACCTGAGTTGGAACCGGTCGAAAGTCCGCCGGTTGCCCAATTGCGCACCGATACGCTGGCTAGCAGTGTCGTGGTGCTGCTTGCACTGACCGTCGTGCAACGGTTGGTCGGCTTTGTGCGTAGCGTGCTGTTCTGCCGCTGGCTCGATCCGGCCGATTTGGGAGAGTGGGATCTCGTCCTGGCGTTTCTCGAATTGGCCGCCCCCGTGGCGGTGCTCGGCATCCCGGGTTCTTTCGGGCGATATGTCGAACACTATCGCCAGCAGGGCCAACTCCGCACATTTTTAAGACGAACCACGGCCAGCAGTGCGATGCTTGCCATCGTGGCCATCACGGTGGTGTTCACCCAGGCCGAGTGGTTCTCGAAACTGGTATTCGGCGACAGTAGTCAGGTTGATCTGATCTACCTGGTGGCCATGTCCTTGGGTGCGGTGATTCTGCACAACTTCTTTTGCGAGTTGTTCGCGGCCCTGCGAATGTTCCGGGTGTCCTCGCTCATGCAATTCGCCAACGGCGTGCTGTTTGCCGCCTTGGGCGTTGGGTTGCTGGCCGCCTGGCGGTTGGATGCATCGAGCGTCGTGTTGGCCTACGGTGCTGGCTCCGCCTTGTGTTCGCTGGCGGCGATTCTATTCTTTCGATCGATTTGGAAGTCGATTCCTCCGACCACCCAGTCGCTGTCGCATCGCAGCTTGTGGTCGAAGTTGGTTCCGTTTGCAATCTGGATTTGGCTTGGCAATTGGCTCACCAACCTGTTTGTCATTACCGATCGTTACATGATCGTGCACTTCAGCGGATTGGACGCCGACACCTCGTTGCAATTGGTTGGGCAATATCACAGCTCGCGAATACTTCCCGTGTTGCTGGTATCAATCACCGGGATGCTATCCACGATGATCATTCCGCATCTCAGTCACGACTGGGAAGCCGGACGTCGTGAAGTGGTTGCCCGTCGCATGCAACTCACGATGAAACTGCTGGGCATCTGCGTGCTGGGGGCGGCATGCGGTATCTACCTGATTGCTCCGATGCTGTTTCAACATGCTTTCGCCGGAAAGTTCGGCCTCGGGCTCTCCGTACTGCCCGGTACCTTGATGTACTGCACATGGTTCAGCATGGTCACTATGGTTCAGATTTACCTGTGGTGTGCAGAACGTGCACGTCTCGGTAGCGTGGCCCTGGCCTTGGGGCTGGCCGTGAATATCTGTTTGAATCTGGTGCTGTTGCCGCGGCTGGAACTGCAAGGTGCGGTTCTGGCCACTTCGGCGGCCAACGCCATCACGCTGGTCATTTTGTACCAGTTCTGTCGAGTCCAAGGTTTGGTGCTCGATCGGGGTCTGGTGATCATTTCCGTGGCTCCCCTGTTGCTGTTTCTACCAGCGTGGGCAGCCCTGTCAGGGTTGGTCGTACTGCTCGCGCTAATGTTCTCAACCAACCAACTGCTCGATGAAGAAGAGAAGGACCAGTTGATGATTGCCGGTCGCGAGTACATGCGAAAGATCAACGACATTCGCGCCAACCTGAAGCGACCTGCGTAAATACATCTCAACATTCAAAATGATTGGCGGTGGGTTCCAGCATGTTCCAGCAAGAACAACCTAGTGATGACGAGCCATTGCGGGTGATGTTCATCAACACCCATCTATCGGTCGGCGGTGCCGAGACCCTGTTGGTCAACCTCATCCGCCGGATGGACCGCGACCGCTTCGCACCCGAGTTGTGTTGTCTGAAGCACCTTGGCCCGTTGGGCGAAGCGTTGGCCGCTGAAGTTCCCGCGTTTAGCCACCTGTTGCACAGCAAGAAAGACGTATTCGTCGTCGGGCGGCTGGCCAAACTAATGCGAGAACGAAAGATCGATGCGGTCGTTACCGTGGGCACGGGCGGCGACAAAATGTTCTGGGGACGTCTCGCCGCCTGGCGAGCGGGAGTTCCCGTGGTCCTCTCCGCGTTGCACTCCACCGGGTTGCCCGATCGCGTGGAACGCCCCAACCGGTTGTTGGCACGCTGGACCGATGGCTTCATCGCCGTGGCCGACTCGCACGGAAGGTACCTGGCAGAAGCCGAAGGTTGTCCTGAGAACAAAGTCTTCGTCGTACCCAACGGGGTGAATACCGACACGTTCGCTCCGCAACCACCCGAGAGACAACTTTGTTGCGGGCTGGGGCTGCAGGAACATCAACCAGTGGCCACCATCGTGGCCGCCTTGCGACCGGAAAAAAATCACGCCCTGTTCCTGAAGGCGGCAGCCCGAGTACACGCATCGGTACCGGAAGCCAAATTCCTCATCGTGGGCGATGGCCCATGTCGCGCGGAACTGGAATCCCTTTGTACTTCACTCAAGCTGCAAAATACGGTTCGCTTTCTCGGCGTTCGCTCCGACGTTGCCAAACTGCTGTCGCTGAGCACGGTTGCCGTCCTCACTTCGAAGATGGAAGCCAACCCCGTCTCATTGCTTGAAGCCATGGCTACGGCCACGCCGGTGATTGCAACCCGAGTGGGATCGATTCCCGAGACCGTCATCGACGGAACCTGTGGGTTCCTGGTTCCGCCCGATGATCCGGAAGCCCTGGCTCAACGGATTGAAGTCCTGTTCGCGGATCGCGACCTCAACGAACTGCTGGGCCGTCAAGCTCGCGAGCACGTCGTCGATCACTGGTCGTTGGACCGAATGGTGCAGGGCTACGAAGACCTCATCACCAACATCTACCGCCAAAAACGCGGCGGGATGCGACCATCGGGAAGAGTTGAAGCAGTAGACGACTCATCGACCGAAGTCGAGCCGGTCGCGCTCAACGCCTAGCTTATTTCGGTCAGCCTGTACGGCATCGCCCAGGCAATCCTTACGCCCCGACATCGCCCTGGGTCCAGGCCCCATCGATGAGCCGCCACATCTTGCCGTTGGGGTTTTCGTCTTGCAGACCGCACGGCAAGCGGTGTGGGCGAACATTGTCGTAGCACTCGAGCATGGCAAACCGTTTGAGCGAGGCCGGAATGCCCACGGCCGTAAAGCCGGGATGCCCACTGGCTGGGAAAGGCCCACCGTGTTGCATGGCAGGGCTCACGGCAACCCCGGTTGGCATCTTGTCGTTCAATAAACGCCCTACGCGTGGCCGAAGTTGATGAGCCACTTGATCGTACAGTGCATCATCGGCACCGTCGGTGTCTGAATAGATGCAGCCGGTGAGGTTGCCTTCCAACTTCTCGATCAACTTGAGAAGTTCTGCGGCGTCAGATGCGACAACGAACAACGATTCGTTGCCGAAGGCTTCGGTTTGCAACTCGTTCGGACGCTGTAAGAAAGTCTTGCCCGCGACGCGAAGCAGTGTGTTGGCATAACGGAATCCGTCGGTCGCAACATCCTGGTCGCCGGTAAGCACCTCGGCGCCGGCTGATTTGAGCGCCGTGATTCCTTTGGTCAACGTTTCGCGGACGCCGCCGGAGAGCAACGGTCCAGGCTCCGCAGCGCCAAATGCCTGAGTCACTTTCTCAATGAACGCCTCGGTATCCGGCCCGTCGATCAAGAACACCATGCCAGGGTTGGTGCAGAACTGCCCGGCTGCCATCAGACAACTGCCCGTGAACTCTTCGGCAAGTGCCTCGCCACGTTCATGGAGCGCGCCAGGCAGCATGAACACCGGGTTCACACTGGAAAGTTCCAGATAGATTGGGCGTCCGGCGAGATCGGCAACCGATTTCAGTTTCAATCCCCCGGCTCGGCTGCCGGTGTACGCCGTCGCTCCGACGCGCGGGTCGGCCACCAGACGATCTCCGTCGGCATAGGCCATGTGATAAATCATTTGTACGGTGGCCGCGGGCAGTTCGGTTTTTTGTAGCGCTTGTTTCGCTGCTGCGGCCAACAAGCGAGTCGTGCCGGGATGATCGGGGTGGGCCTTGGCGATGACCGGATTCCCCGCGGCGATGGCCGCTGCGAAGTCTCCACCCGAAACGGCGTTGAATGCCAGAGGAAAGTTGTTCGGCCCGAAGATGCAGACGGGTCCTAGTGGCGCGAACTGGGAACGGATGTTTACTGCCGTATCGATGGTGGCCGAACGCCAAGAGCCCTGTCGTGCCGCGGCCGCCGCTTGACGAAGTTGCCCGGTGGTGCGTGGCAATTCCACATCGTTCAATCGCGGGCTGACTGGCAGCGCCGTTTCGCGATGCGCGAGCGCCACGATCTCTTCGGCAGATTCTTCAATCGCTGTAGCATACTGCTCCAGGAACTCAGCAATCTGCTCCCCGGGCAAATCTCGCAGGGTGTTCGCCGCGGTGCTTGCTGCCGCCAGGGCAGCATCTAGATCCTTCCAGGTGCTCACGGGATAACCGTCCGCCTGCAGTTCGCCCGTGTCGGGATCCACCACCTGAAACTGTTTCTCGGCGGTCGCCTGACGCCACCGACCGTCAATCAATACTGGCTGAATCTTCATCTCCCCGCCCGAAATTACGTGGTATGAATAGGAGTCCTTGCCATGCCGTCCATGGAGTCGATCTGCGACAATCGCACGAGCCCAGCGTTATAAGTTCCTGAGGTAGAAGGGACAAGCGACCGCAGGAGCGTTGAAGTGGCCATTTGCGGGCTTTGCACGTAGATTTCGTCGCGATACCATACGGGGCTATAATTTATGAAGTTTGCGCTAAGCATACCCGAGTTCGCGATTCGATGTCTGACAGCGGAATAGTCACGAGCGACGTTCCCAGCGATCGGCCGCCCGCCGAGCGTAGACGTCGCAGTATGCGCCGAGATTCCGATCCGCCGGCAGAACCGACCAAGCCGCGCGAGAAACTTAGCCTGACGGCACATTTCCTCTCTGGCGTTGCGCGGTTCCTCAGCGGTTCCAGCGTGCGCTGGATCGACTCGCAACCCGATACGGCTCAGCGGATATATTTCGCCAACCACACCAGCCATCTCGATCCGCTGGTGCTGTGGTCTGCGTTGCCTCAGGAAGTTCGCCTGATTACCCGGCCGGTGGCGGCGAAGGACTATTGGGAAAAAACCTGGCTGCGACGCTACATCGCCGAAGAAGTGTTCGACGCGCTGTTGATCGATCGCGAGAACATCAAGGTGCACAACAGCCCGATCAAAATCATGCTCGATGCGATCGGGACCCACTCCTCGTTAATCGTGTTCCCCGAGGGGCATCGCAACACAGCCGACGAGTTGGACGAATTCAAGAGCGGGTTATATCACCTCTGCAAGAAGCGTCCCGACCTGGAATTGATTCCGGTGTACATCGACAACGTGAACCGCGTGTTGCCACGAGGCGAGTACCTGCCGGTGCCGCTGCTGACCTGCATTACGTTCGGCCCGCCGATGTGGTTGGAGGACAAGGAACCGAAGCCCGTGTTTCTTAAGCGAGCACGCGATGCCGTGATTCGATTGCGGGAGACGGCTCGGAACGGATGATCGATCCAATCTCTCGAACATGGCTGCTCGTTGGCGGTGTGATTGCAATCTTGGCTGTGGCGACGGGAATCGGACAATACCTCCGCTTCCGCAGTCGCACGGGCGACTTGAATTCGTCGGTGGTCAGCGATTTCAATCTGCGGATACGCTCCTGGTGGCTCATCAGCTCGGTGTTGGCGTTTGCATTCCTGTTTCCGCAGTGGGTCACCGTGTTGGTGTTCGGCCTGATATCGTTTTGGGCATTGCGAGAATTCATCACGCTGACCCCCACCCGACCCGGTGATCATCGGGCGCTGTTCTGGGTATTTTTCGTGATCACGCCGCTGCAGTTTTTTTTGGTCGGCCTGGGACGCGATGCGTATCAGCTCTACAGCATATTGATCCCGGTCTACGCGTTCCTGTTTATTCCGATCCGCATTGCGTTCTCCGGCGATGCGAAACGGTTTCTGGAGCGCTCTGCCAAGATTCAGGCCGGGCTGATGGTCTGCGTGTACTGCTTGAGCTACGCCCCCGCGTTGATGAGCCTGGAAATTGAGGGCTATCAAGACAGTTGGGATCGAGCACGACTGTTGTTCTTCTTCGTGCTTATCGCGCAGCTCAGCGAATTAACCGAGTACTTCTGGCAGCGGATGGCCGGCAAGCGGATCATCGCACCATTGATTAACCCCAACCGCACCTGGGAAAGCCTGATTGGTTCGATGGGCACCTGCTCGTTGATTGGCGGGGCTCTGTTTTGGGCCACGCCGTTTCCGCCCTGGATGGCAGCGGGCCTTTCGGCAGTGATCGCCTTCATGGGTTTCGCCGGAGCAATGACCATGTCGGCCATCAAGCGCGACCGCGGTGTGAGTGACTACGGCACGCTGGTTACCGGTCACGGCGGCGTCCTCGATCGAATCGATTCAATTTGCTTCGCCGCGCCGGTGTTCTTCCACTTTACGCGATTTCTGGTTTACGCCGGCGGGCTATAGCCGCCGACGCGATGAAACCGTCATCGGCGAATCGTAGCCCCGGGTGCCTCAAGAGAGCGGGCATCCCAATGCTCACGGTCGATCGACGGTGATCGTGGAGGATCGGCCCCATCGGCTTTGCGATTCCATTCCACCAAGACGTTCCGATCTCGGGCATCTTCACTGCCAGCAGTAGATTCCGAAGAGGGACTGGTTGCAGCCGGGGAGGCTAATGAAGCAGTCATCGGAACCGCCGGAGCAGGCCGCGAAGGGGCGTCCATCTCGCGATCCGTCAGCGCACTTCCGGGTGAACCAATCTTCGAATCGGACGTGGCAACTTGCGTGTTTCCACCCGCGGCACGTGACGCGGGAAGCGTCATGTCGCTGGTTGTCTCGATGGCCCGTGAGGCACTGTCGTCCGGTTTGTTGTCGCCGGGCTTCACGACGGGCACCAGGCGGCGGTCACTACCTGAAGGGGATTCCGGCGAGCGATCGGCACGCACCGACTGCGATACCGGCGTTGCGACCGGACCGCGACGCTTGTAGACCGAAGGTTGAGCGGTATTATTGGCCTGCGGTTCGGGGTCAACACTTTGCCCGCGAACGGTAATGTCGCCAGACGATCGTTCTTGCGTCGCTTGGGCCAGCGCGACGTTCGGATCGTTTCCCTTGGGCAGCATCGCCAACGGGATCGGCGAGGGGCTTCCCTGACGGACCCATTCGAGCCAGGTTTGCTGCAAATGTCCCAGGTCTCTGAATCCATAATGGTTGGCTGTCACTTTCGACCAGGCCCCGTTCGCATCGAGTCCATCTCGGACGTACTGCATGAACTTCTGGCGCCCACCCTGGTGCAAGAGGAAGCTGGCCAGCGAGTGACCCTGCGAATACAGCGGCATGATGTCCGACGGGTACTCTTTCATGGCGAACATGCGATTGAACGCGATGCCGCGACCCGTGCGTAGAAATTGCACGAGCATCCGCTGCTGTTTCATACGTTCGCTTTCGTGTTCCACGGTGGTGCAAGCGCCTTCATCGGCCCACCGCGGAAGCGGCTGACGAAAGTGCGTGGCAAAAACGGTATGCGTCACCTCGTGAGGCAACACCGAATCGAGAATCCGCTGAGGCGAACCCTGGATCTGCATCTGCCATCCAAACACTTCGCCTTGGTGGAACATGAAACTAGTCGCACCGCCGGCGCCTCCGCCGGGTTCAACTCGAATGGGACAAGGCTCTGCCCAGTTCGGCATGGCTTTTCCCAGCCAGGCGATCGCCAACTCGCGGCGGTACATTTCCGCCATGTCGCCGACCTGTTTCGCAAACTCCTGCGAAGGAGCGTTGACGATGAAGTTTTTCGTGCGGTAACTCGCGCCCATCGACGCGGCAAGAAGAAGGACCAGCAACGTGGTCCGTTGCGTACGAGCTTCCATGCTCAATATCCTCTATCGGATGTGCGGGTAGGCGATGCACGCATCCTGACATGCATCAGCTTGGCGGGGCGAGCCGTGCAAACGGCCTGCCAACCGATGAAGAAAAACTCAAGTCGTCGGTCGACAGCGTTGCCAAACTCTGAGGTCAACTAGGGTTGGTCTACCCGGGGGTCGTGACCAAAAAATTCACTCGAGGCTTCCCACCTTGTAAGGATTGCAAGAGAGTACCCAGGCTCGGGCGATCTACCTAGACCGGTTTGCTGTGCGACTGCAGGAACTTCCGCATGCAGCGCAAGCACAATCGGTGCGCATACAGACGCTACGCAGAGTAAATTACGGTGACTACTGGGAGTCAGTTCGCAATAAAATCTCAATCACCGTTCGATTGGCCGGAGGGAATTCAAGCTGTGCTAGCTTGCTAGTGGGAACCCAATCAAACGGCGCGCGCGGTGAAGCGTTGCCCGCATCACACACACGGCACAAGAAGAACTGCAGCACCAACTCGCCATGTTCGTACAGATGGTTCACGGTGCTCAGAGGTTCGATGACCTCGACTTCGAGCCCGGTCTCTTCGGAACACTCTCGAATGGCGGCCTCGGCGGCCGCTTCGCCGTCGAGGAGTTTGCCGCCGGGAAATTCCCAGTAGCCCGCCAGCGGAACACCCGGGGGACGTTGCCCCACCAAGTACTTCATGTGGTGCTGTACAACCGCAATGGCGATTTGTTGTCGTTCCGAGGGCTGCACCATGTTTACCCGTCGTCACGATACTCGTCGACCATGCGGCCCGGGGAGCCCATGATGTTGTAGCCCCCGTCGACGTGCAGGATCTCGCCCGTGATGCTCTTCGAAAGATCGGACAGCAAGAATCCCGCGGCCTGGCCGACTTCTTCATGGGTGATGTTGCGTCCTATGGGCGACATCTTTTCGTACAGCACCAGCATGTCGTCGACACCTGCACCACGCCCAGCCAGCGTGCGGAGCGGTCCGGCGCTAACGGCGTTCACGCGAATCTCGCGAGGCCCCAGATCGAACGCCAGATAACGCATCGCCGCATCCAGCGTGGCCTTGCAGACTCCCATCAGGTTGTAGCCGGGTACCGCCTTCTCGCCCCCGAAGTATGTCATGGCCACAATGCTACCACCATCGTTCATGATGGGTGCCGCGGCGTTGGAAAGGGCAATTAGGCTATAAGCACTGATCTCCATCGCGCTCATGAAGCCGGCTCGGCTGGCTTCGATGGTCGGGCACTTCAGATCTTCCAGTGGTGCGTGGGCAATCGAGTGCACCAGGAAGTCGATCTTTCCAAAGTGTTTGGCCGCGGTTTCCATCACCTCGGCAATCTGCTGATCGTCATTCACGTTCAGCGGTTCGAGGAACTTCGCGTTGGGGGCTTCATCGGTCAATTGAGCCACCCGGCGGCGATTCCGCTGCCGAGCATCGTCCTCGCGGTCGGGTAAATGCGTGAATCCGCATTCGGCCCCCTCACTCATTACGAACTCCGCGATCGACCAGGCAATGGAATGCGCATTGGCCACGCCCAGTATCAGTCCCTTTTTACCGTCGAACATCCCCATACCAGCCTCCGATCGTGACCCCTCCGCAGATGGGTGCCACACGTTGATTATGCACCAAGTGACCCACTCCAGAACATGGAGGCGGTCGTCATACACAGCGAGAAGCGTACCGCCTCTGTTACGAACCCTCAACTGCGGAATGTCAATTTCAGCCGTAATTCGATGCATTCCAGGCTGACTACGGCGTGCGATTCAGGCCCTCGGCGGCCAACTTGGGGGAGGCATTTGAGCGGATTGATAACACAGGTGTTGTCAAAACGATACACACTGATACTATTATGTTGCACAATAGATACTACATGGTGTATCGTATCGAACATCAATGGTGGCAGCGCGTATTCACGGTGATTCATGTCTACGACGACTTTGCACTCGATCGATACCACCCCCGTCCCGCCCTGGCTGCAGACTTCCATTGCAGCGGCACCTGCGATGGTGGGTTTGTATGGGCGCATCTTGTGGCAGGCCACATTTCCACTGCCCTCGGATGATTTTCAAGAATGGTTAGTCACCGAGATAGCCGAATCGCTGGGGGCCGACTATGTCGCGATGATGCATCCTGACTCGGGAAACTGGACCTCCGTGGCAGAAGCGGGTGAACCCTCCGACCTTCCGACAGCACTGCTAGCGGAAACACTGGATCGGGAAACTCCCCAGAGCGAGGCACCCTGGTTCGCGGCGCCGTTGCGCCCTGCTTCCGATAAACAGAGACTCCTGGTGATTCGCACCGAGGTGCAGGAAAAGGAAAGCCGCACGTTGGGGCAAGTCGCTTCGTTGGCGTCCGTCGTCGATCAAGCGGTCGAAGTGGTGACCTCGGGCGAACAACGTGGTCAGCGGATCCAACGGCTCGAAGCCATGCTTGCGATGTCGAGCAACTGGTACCGCGCCAAAGATATCGAGGCCCTCTTGGAGCAAATGGCCCAGGCCGCCACCAAACTATTGGATGCCGATCGGGCCAGCATCTTTCTCTGGGATCGCAGCAATCACACGCTCATCGGGCGTCCCGCTCTGGGGATTGAAGACGGAGAACTTCGCGTGCCCGATGACGCCGGTGTGGTGGGCGAAGTGCTCCGCACGGAGGTCCCCGTTCGGATCGGGCGAATCGGAGGCGGCGATCAGATCAACCGCAGCGTCGACGATCAGTTGGGTTATCGGACCGAGACCATCCTCTGCGTTCCGATGCGCGGTCGGGACGGAAAGATGATGGGCGTGTTCGAAGTCATCAATCGTCATGAAGGAGAATTCACCGATGAGGACGAGGTGATGCTCGTCGAGTTGGCCCAACACGCGGCCACTTCGCTGGAGAACACCCAAGAGAGGCAGCAACTGCTGAAAAGCCGTCAACAAATGACGGACGATGCCGCGGGTCGCGTGCAACTGATCGGCGAGAGTCCCGCGATCGAGGCGCTGCGGTCAACCGTGAGTCGCGTGGCCGATACCGACCTCGCGGTATTAATCCTCGGCGAAAACGGTACGGGCAAAGAAGTGGTTAGCCAAATGGTGCACTACCTCAGCCGGCGACGCGAAGAGCCCTTCATCGCGGTGAACTGTGCTGCCATCAGCGAGACGCTCATCGAAAGTGAACTGTTCGGTCACGAAAAGGGAGCCTTCACCGACGCCCGAGAGACGAGAGTCGGAAAGTTCGAACTGGCCTCCGGCGGCACGTTGTTTCTCGACGAAATCGGCGATCTGAGTCTGGCGGGCCAGGCCAAGCTGCTGCGTGTGCTCGAAGAGAAAACCGTCATTCGGGTTGGTGGATCGACGCCCATTCCCGTCGATGCCCGGGTGATCGCCGCAACGAACCAGGACCTGACCACGATGGTTCGCAACAAGAAGTTTCGCGAGGACCTGTACTTCCGCTTGAACGTGGTGACGCTCGATATGCCCGCACTACGCGATCGCCCCTCGGACGTGATGCTGTTGGCCGAGCACTTTGTCGAATCGTTCTGCCGCAAAGCCCGTCGTCCCACGCTGAGCTTTGCAGCCGAAGCGCGCCGCCGCCTGCAACGTCACACCTGGCCGGGTAACGTTCGCGAGCTGCGCAACCTGATCGAGCGGTTGTGTTTCTTGCAAACCCACGATCGCGTCGACGGCGACGACCTGGCGTTTATCCTGTCGCCCACCGACAAGGCGGTCGATGGCGATGAACTCGAGTTGGCGCTGTCCGAGGCGACCGATCGTTTTCAGGCCGAACACATCCAAACGGCCATCGATCGCGCCCGCGGGAACATGAGCGAAGCAGCCAAGCGGCTGGGCCTGCATCGTTCGAACCTCTATCGAAAGATGCGGCAGTTGGGCATCGACATGGGGTCGCGAGACGAAGCCTAGCAAGTCGTGGCCTCAGGCTGATGCTCGATATCCAAATCGAGCCAAGGTCGCAGCTTCGCATGCTCCGCGTGGGTCGCCCAGCCAACCAGGAGGACAATCCCGCCTGCGGCCGTGACAGCCAGCAAGTGGTCAGACGCCGCAGCCAACGAATCGGCCAGATTCCACAAGCTGACATAGAACAGGCTGGTCAGCCCGACGAATGTTAGCGCGGTGGCCACGATCGCTACGACAGCGCATGCCTCCAAGCGTTCGATTTTGCCTTGCAGTTCGAAGCATGCCATGGTTCGGCGAACGAGCAGCGTGAAACAGAGCGGCCCTAGAAACTGGAATGCTGTAAGCAGCAATAGCAAGTTGCTAACTCGGGCCAGCTTGTCGGTGGGTGCGAACAATCCGACCAGCCCGATCACCGGAATGAAGAGACAGAAGGAGAAGACAGCAACCGCCAGCGACAACCGCCCGTCCGACATTCGGTGCGTGCCTTCACCACGATTCGAGATGAAAGGCAACTTGCGAACCACGGGAAAGTTATGCCAAGGGACACTGGCCTGCAATTCACTAGTTAGCGATTCAGCATCACCCAGCCGACGGATCGATTCCCGCAGTGCTTCTTCCGGCGAAACAGCCCGGGCGGCCTCTTCGTTGTAGATTTCGCTGAGCAGACCGTACAGTTCTTCTCGCATCCGCAGTTTGGTGTTGAAGTGTGCGAACACGGGCCGCACGATGCGTTCGACGGCGATCATCAGAGCCGGATCGTAATCGTTCATGCGGGTGCTCCAATAATGGGGCCAACGATGCCGACAAACGCGGTCCACTGCCGTCGCCCTTCTGCCAGGCGACCCCTTCCCTTGCGAGTCAATTGATAGATTCGCCGCCGCGGTCCGCGACGTTTGACGGTGGTCGCCTCCCAAGTGGCCTTCACCAACCCTGCGGATTCCAGTCGGTACAAGGCCGGATAGACCGATCCTTCTTTTAGCTTGAGGTGCCCGTTCCCCTCGGCTTCAAATCGCTTGAGAATCTCAAACCCGTGGGCCGGTCCCGCCTCAAGGACGGAGAGGATCATCGTATTGAGATGACCCCGCACGGAGTCGCCGGATATATCGGGCATGCTGAACCTCAGGGCGCCAATCGAGCGTTGCTATGTCAATGGGCTCATTATTATGTCTGTCTAAATAGTAAGTCAAGCAAACTATTTGCGGTCTTTTCGCAAACAACATCACGGCATTCACGCCCGTGCCACGACCAATCAGTTGCTTTCGCCCTGCCGATCGAGAAAAATTGATCCGATGTAGATCGTTTCTTAAGCGTTGTAAAACCACGCCCAAACCCTTGGAGCACGAGCATGCCCGAATCGACCCGTCGCAGTTTCCTGGCAAAGACCGCTGCCGGCGTAGCAGCGACCACGGCCCTGACTTCATCCGCTTCGCGGGCCGCGGGAGCGAACGAACGGGTTCGCGTGGGGGTTATCGGTTGTGGTGGTCAGGGCAAGGCGCACATCAATTCGCTGGTCTCACTCGATGACGCCGATTTGGTCTACGTGTGCGATGTGGACGCCGAGCGACGCGAGAAGGCCGTCGCGATGTCGGGCGGGGCTAAGGGTGTTGAAGACCTTCGAACCATTCTCGACGATCCTTCGATCGAAGCGGTGACGATCGCCACGCCCGATCATTGGCACGCCCCGGCCGCGTTGTTGGCCATTGAAGCCGGCAAGCATGTCTACGTCGAGAAGCCCTGTTCACACAACATTCGCGAAGGGCGGATGCTGCTGGACGCTGCCCGAAAGAACAACAAAGTGGTGCAACACGGTACGCAGTCGCGCACCAGCCCCGGGATTCGGGCCGCGGTCGAGATGTTGCACAACGGTGCGATCGGCGATGTGCTGCTGGCTCGTTGTTGGAATTGGCAGCGCCGCAACGATATCGGTCACGCCACGCCCAGTGCTCCGCCGGCCGGAGTCGACTACGACCTGTGGGTTGGCCCCGCCGAGATGGTGCCGTTTCAGGCCAATCGTTTTCACTACAACTGGCACTGGTGGCACAACTTTGGCTGCGGAGGGATCGGCAACGACGGCATTCACGAACTCGACTACACCCTGTGGGGCCTGGGTGTGTCGACTAACCCCACGACCATCTCCGCGGTGGGCAACAAGTATTACTTCGAGGACGATCAAGAGTTTCCCGACATGCAGCAAGTCAGCTTCGAATTCGCCGGCGAGGGCGACGAAGTTGGCAAACGCAAGATGTTGGTCTACGAGCAGCGGTTGTGGTCGACCAATTATCCGTTCAATGTCGACGCGGGCGCGGAGTTCTTCGGCACCAAGGGACGCATGTTCCTCAGCAAACGGGGCAAGTTCCAGATTCTTGCCGAGCGAAATCAACCGGTCGATACCAAGCTCACCGAAAGCACGACCCCTTCGGTCGCCGCCCATCAGCAGAACTGGTTCGACTGTATTCGCTCTGGCGAGCATCCCAACGCCGACATCGCCATTGCGCACCGGACCGCCACGAGCGTCCACCTGGGCAACATTGCCACCCGGGTGAACCGCACGCTCAGCTTCGACATCGAAAACGAGCAAATCATCGGCGACCCCGAAGCCAGTGCCCTGCTAACTCGCGCTTACCGCAAGGAAGGCCACTGGGGCGTGCCAAAGCAAGCGTAGGCAGGTGACGGACTTGAGTATCGAATTCCGTGTTTCGCCTAACAGCTCTGGGTTCGGCGAAGTGACCCGTCTACGCTGGGCGGAACCAAGAGACCGCTACCCTTCGTCTTTCAGCAGCTCTTGATCCGAGAAGTTCATTCGCACGACGCGGCGGGTGCCCTTTTCGGCCGAAACGATGGTGAGCGTTTCAGGCAAATCGTAGGGGCCGACTCGTTTCCAACTGTGGGTGTACGTGTGGGTCGAATGCACCTCGCCGGAGTCCTTGTTCCAGAAGCTCACGGTGAACACCGAGGGCAGATAATAGTCCTCTTTGTTGCGTTCGACGTTCAACACGCTAATGGTGAAGTGAAGCGGACCCATGTTGCGGTTCACTTCGGTGATGACCCCGTCTTTGATGCGGTAAATGCTGCCCATCCGCTCGTCGACCAGACGCACTTTCGTGCCCAAGACGTGGGTGCCGGTTTCCGGTTCGTAATCGGCCCCCTCGTCGACCACGGTCGAGCTGTCCATGCGGTGCATGATCATCGAATCGAGTTGTTGCTGCACAAAGTGGTCGGCCAGATCGCCAAAGCCTTCCAGCGTTGATGTCCCGCTTTCGTCGATGGTGATGGTACCGCTGGCAACTTGGTCGTCCACCTCCAGCGTCAAATTGGCCTTCATGCCGGCGAACCCTTCCCATACCGCGCGAGACGCACGGGCTTGGGTGAGCAGGTCGGTGGCAGAGATCTCTTCCGAAGTAGCTTCTCCGGAGGCAGTGAGCATCATGGTCAGCGTCGCAATGTGCCACGTTTGGGCGTAGGTTTCGCCTTCGTATTCGCCTGATGCTTCGGGTTGAATGAACGTGCTGCGAATTTCGTATCGTCCCGCAGCGGCGTTCGGTACGGCGACCTCACCTTGCGAGTCGGTTTCCAATTCGTGCTCTTCACCCTTGGGGTCGGTCACCACGACGCTGGCCTTGTTTACCGGTTCACCCTGGTAAGTCACCGTCAGCAGCAACGTGCCATCGGTCATGCTGGGGCGGATATCCAAGGCCAGCTTTTCGGTCGAAGCCAGACCTTCCAGGTCGCCGAGCGAAACCAGGTGCAGGTGCTTCGCGTAGTAGTTCAGCAACATGCTTGTGTTGCCGCGGGCGAACACGCCGTAGCAGCAGTTGGCTTCCACGCTGCACGAATCGCTGGCCGATACGGGGGCCACCATCGCACCGATGCCTTCTTCATCATCGGTCCATGTGGACAGCTTAAGTTCCAGCGGTTCGTTGTTCTTCGTAAGCACCCAGGCCACCATGGGGTCCATGCGATCGACCAGCTCAGCGCTACCAGGTTCCGCGGCTTCCGAAAAATAGAAGCGGGCTTCTGCCTGGTTCGCATCCGAATTATCAAGGTCGACCCACACGAAATGAGCCTGAGCAGCGGGTACCACAAGGGCGACCACCGCCAGAACTAAGAGCTTAGCCAACGTCTTCATCGAATATCTCCTGGACAGGTATTTTGGACGATTGTGTTTCAGTTGTGTTTTCGTTGTCAGATCGGATTCAAAACCCCCGGGGCCGTGGCTTCAGCCATGAGCACCGTGCATGTTTTGTAATCAACAGGTTGGATGTTGTTTGCTGCTCTTGTGGGGAGTCACTTCGCGTTCGGTGATTGAACGACGCGAGTTTCGGTTCTGCAATCGTTGGATGCCGACCCCTTCGCGTGACTCTTTCTCAAAGGGGAGGGAAATGTTTCGTCCACTATTTCTGGGCCGGACTTGAAGTTTGCCGAACCCGATTCAGGAATGAACGAGCTGAAGCAAGCTCAAGTGACAAACGACCAAACATCTTCCATCCAGGTACAGGCAAGCCTTTTGAACCAATCTGCTTGGCTCAGGCACGTGGAATAATTTTGTAATCGATCGTATCCGGCAGAGCAATCGTCGCAGCGTCGAATCCATTCCTGGGCGAATCGTTCTGATTCGTACCTCCGGGCTGGCTTTCTCCTGGGAGCGATCCACTGGCGGACACCATCCGCCGTCTCTCCTCCCGTTGGTTAAACAGTCACTGGTTCGGGTATCCAGGCTCCCAAATTCGAGAAGTCAAGGTTCGTCCTCGACGCCGCCATGCGATTTCTAAGCTTAGGATTGGCAACCCAGTTGCAGTTGGGCGTCGAATTCCAGCCCCGTCGTGAAGGTGATGGGGCTGGAATCGATTGCCCGTCTGGACGCGGCAAGTCGGATGCCGCTTGGTCGCTCCGCAGAAGTCGAGGCAATAGCCCCAGTAGTTTTGCGAACAAGACCCCTTGGCGTCCCAACCGGTGGTCTCTTTGCACTTGGCGTTCGCTCGTCGAGCATACTGGCGCATTGACTTCTGCAACCGCAGGGCGGAGGCATTCGAGCCCTTTGGTACGTGAGCGATCCAGTTGCCTCTTCTTTGGTCGGGGGGGTCCGAATCACCGAAGAACCTGGGTTCAACGGCTGTTCGGCACCGCGATAAAAAATGAGACGCTGTATCAACACTGGATTGCAAGAACGATGATACATGATCTCAATAAGCAGTCAAGCTCCTGACCACCGTATTTTCAAGATTCCAGGATTTAACTCCGCAGAACGGAACAAGAGCAACCCACGTTTGGTCGCGCAGCGACTTACTTCTCGATGCCACGTATCCTGGGGTGTATAGAATTCCCGGGCAGGATCGCCCTTCGGCAATCAACGCCACTCGGTTTGATGGATCCAACGTGAAGCAAGACAACCAGCACACTGATTCAGGCACCACAGGTTCGAACCGCCTTCGCGTGGCAGTGGTCGGGGGTGGAATCTCGGGCCTGGCTGCCGCTCACCGGCTGCTGGAACTGGATGCGTCTCTGGAAGTCGTGCTGTTTGAGGCTCAGTCGCGTGTGGGTGGGGCGATTGAGACCTTTCACGAAGGCCCCTTCCTACTGGAAGGTGGGGCAGACAACTTCATCACCGACGTGCCGTGGGCCATCGACTTGTGCCGTCGTCTGGGCATTGAAGATCAACTGCTGCGGACCAACGACCAGTTCCGCAAGGCCGCGGTGGTCCGCAAGGGGCAGCTATACCAGATCCCCGAGGGCTTTTTGATCATGGCCCCCAGTAAGATCTGGCCGGTGCTCACGACACCCATTCTGAGTCCCTGGGGCAAACTTCGCCTGGCCGCGGAGTACTTCATCCCCAAACGCAGCAATCCCGACGAGGACGAAAGCCTGGCCTCGTTCGCGGTCCGCCGCTTTGGTCGGGAGACGTTCGAGCGGCTCATTCAGCCGCTGGTCAGCGGTATCTATACGGCCGACGCCGAGAAGCTCAGTCTGAAAGCCACGTTACGGCGATTCCTCGATATGGAGGCCGAACACGGTAGCCTGATTCGTGCGTCGCGAGCCAGAAACGCCGCCAAGCCTGCGGCCGACCGATCGAGCAGCGGCAGTCGCTACAGCATGTTCGTCGCATTGAAAGGTGGGATGAGCACGCTGAACACGGCGCTGGCCGATCGACTCCCCCCTGGTTCAATCCGGCTTAATACCCCCGTCGAGCGAATCACCAAGCTCGCTGACGATCGCTGGTCGCTCTCCGTCGTTGGAGATCACCCCAGGGAACAGACCGTGGACGCGGTCGTGATTGCCACGCCGGCGTTCGTCGCGGCCGAGCAGTTGACGGAAACTTCCTCCGAGTTGAGCAGTCTACTTGCACGCATCCCCTACGCGGGGGCCGCGGTGATCGCTTTGGGAGTGCGGCGAGATCAGATCGAGCATCCCCTCGACGGATTCGGCTTCGTCGTCCCGCTGGCCGAAAAACGCCGCATCCTGTCGGCCAGCTTTTCGAGTATCAAGTACGATGGTCGCGCCCCGGAAGATCATGTGGTGGTCCGTGCGTTCATCGGGGGTGCCTGCCAGCCGGAGTACCTTGATCGTTCGGACGAGGAACTCGTGACCATCGCACGAGAAGAACTCGGCGCGTTGATCGGCTTGCACGGCGAGCCGGTGGTATCTCGGGTGCACCGCTACCATCGAGCGATGCCGCAATACCATCTGGGCCACCTAGCAATCGTCGACGCCATCGACGCCCAGGTCGAACAACTCCCAGGATTGGCCCTGGCCGGCAACGCCTATCGCGGAGTCGGCATTCCGCATTGCGTCCACAGTGGCGAGCTGGCCGCGGAACACATTCTCGAGCATCTCAGGAACCGCCAGGATGCGGTCTAACGTTTCAACAGATTTTCGCGACCACTGCGCGACGGTACATCATCCCCCAATAAAACTCAGCCCGAGGTACGCAGTTCGCGCACCCCGGGCTGGCTGGGTAGGCATCACTCGCTATGCGGAGACCATGGTCTCCAATTCCTTGGCCAATCGCTTTCGGGCGACGTGCAGCCGTCGCTTAATCGTGCCGACCGGCGAGTCGAACGCGTCGCTCATCTCGATCAGCGATTGACCTTCAACGTAAAACGCCAACAGCGTATCACGATCCAGTTCTCGCAGTCGACGCAAACCGGCGTGAACCTGGGTTCGCCGTTCGGCTTGGATGGCCAGGTTCATCGGCGTGTTGCTCTCGACGCAAGTTGCTTCGAGCACTTCCGGATCGGCACTGATCACCGGTCGCGAACGTGCGGCCCGGTTGATCGCCATCCGTTGCGTGATCGATCGCAACCAGCCACCGAACCGCAACGGGTCGCGAAGCTGGTCGATCTTACGCAGGGCTTGAACGAAAACCTCCTGCACCAGTTCCTGGGCTTCGGCTTCGTTACCCAGACGACGCATGGCCGTGGCGTACACCGATCGTTCGTAGCGCTCTACCAGTTGACCGAAAGCAACTCGATCGCCCTGCTGTGCTTCTTCAACCAGCAAGCACAGCTCCTGCTGCTCTTCGGTAAGCTCGTTTTCCAGTTCTAAAACCACCATTGTTTTCTCTCCACAAGATGGCCGCATCGTGCGATGTCAGCCTTGGTTTGCTACGAAGAACCGGCGAAATTGAAAACGCAACTACGTGCGAATTCGGGCCGGACTTACCAGGCAACGCTTCGAATTGAAATCGAGTTCGCCGGACTTAGCCGGTGGTTTCGATCTCGACGCTAACCCGTGTGGGTTTGCGTAGTTCGAGGCGATGGCCGCCACGCCGGACACATTGCCGGTCGTGCCGATAGCCACATACCTGGTAGCTGCAGGCGCCCGCCGAACGCGGGTGCGTTTTCACGCCCCGCCGTCTCAGTGGTAGTCGCCTGGCCGCGCAAATACGTAATGAGGTGCGCAATAGAGCCAACATGCGAATCCACATTACGACTCACGACGACGCGTACTTTGCTTATGACAAAGGCGACGATTTTCGTGATCGAGTGGACTGACTTACGCATTGTTGTCCCCTTGCGCCAGTAGCGCGGCTGGAGAGAAACAGGAAACTTCAAAAACAAACTGAGCAGTGCAACGGCCTGGGGACCACCAATCCACAGCACCGCACACCATCATTAGCCTGACACGACGGTTTGCTAAGGTCAAGCTTTCCTGGGGTAGCTTGCGAAGCACCCCGAGTGACTGCGAAACAACGCATGGCCGTCGCTGCCACTATAGACGCACCATCGGCCAAAAGGTTCACAACCTCTCTACGATTTTTTTCGATCGACAGTTTTGTCGGTTTCGTAGGTGCTTTTTGGCCATCGATCCCCCCTTGAGAACTGTCTGGATTTCGGGAATTCCTGTGGTACGCTCTGGTCCTTGCTAGCACCGACTGGGGCTTTGAAGCTCCTTTACTCGAATCGACCCAGTTTTCCGCCCCCCGGCGGACCAATACATCGGGAGGCCCCATGGCCAAGAACTTCAAGCAACTGCTCGCCGAAGACCGTTTCGTTCGCCTGTTCTCCATGGGGCGGATCATCCACCCGGTCATGATCGATATGTTCGGTCTGGCGGGCGGTTACGACGGTTTCTGGCTCGACCAGGAACATGGTGGGCTGACTTACGACCAGATCAATCTGGCTTCGGTCTGCGCGAGGGCGAACAACTTCGACTGCTTCGTGAGGATGGCCACCACGAGTTACGCACTGGTGACCCAGAACTTCGAGGCGGGTGCCGGCGGGGTGATGGCGGCCCGTGTTGAGTCTGCAGCCGACGCTGAGGAATTCGTGCAGTGGGCCAAGTTCGGTCCTCGCGGCATGCGGGGCATGAACACCAGCGGCTGGGATGCCGGGTACACCCACGTGGCCCCCAAAGACTTCGCCGAAGCCGCCAATCGCGACCACTTCGTGGCGATTCAGATTGAAACCGTCGGGGCCCTGAAAGAAGTCGATCAAATCGCGGCCATCGACGGAGTGGATCTGCTGTTCGTCGGTCCGGCCGATCTTTCGCAGGCCCTGGGACACCTGGGGCAGTTGAGCCACGAAGAAGTATGGGACGCCATCGGTGCCGTGTGGTCGGCCTGCAAGAAGCACGGTAAACATTGGGGCACCATCTCGGTGAATCCCGAGTTTGCCAGCCGCGCGGTAGAAAACGGCTGCCAACTCATGATCTTCGGCGGCGACGTCCTATGCCAGAAGCTTGGCATCGAAGCCGTGAAGCAGGCCTACGCACCCCAATTTGCAGATTGAGTACCAGAACGTACTGTTTCGTCTATTGCTATTCGTCTGTCTGAATGCGGTAGAGACGTTTCAGTTTGACGCGTGCGTTGTCGGTTTTGAAGTGCCAGTTGGCGCCTAGTCGGTCGTTGTTGCGACGTTGCATCCAGGCGTTGATTGCGTATTCCATTTCTTCAGCCCAGTAGACCATCAACGTGAAAACCTATTCTAATGTGTCTTTGCTTCGCACAGTGGACCCCACTTGGCGATCCTCTCACAAGTACCGACGAATCCAGTCTATGCACAGTTCGGCGATCTCCTTCCAGGCCGGTTCCAGAGTCAGATAGTGGCCGAACCCGGGGGCTTCAAGAAATGTGGCGCGCTCGCCGTGACGCTCGGCGATCAGCCGCGACGTCGACGGTGGGACGGCAAGATCGTCGGTTCCTGAGACCATCAGCACCGGACAGGTAATGGCGTCATAGTCGATCCGCGTCGTCTGGTTGTCGTCGAACATCCAGAAAAACAGTTCGAACATGACCCGCCCCGACTCCGGTCCCAGCCGATTGAACACACGCCGCTGCTCCTTTCGATCGAGTTTGTTGAGACCATAACGCGACATGGTTTCGAAGTCGGGAAGCAGCGTCTCATCCCAGAACGCGCCGCTGGAGATGAACAGCCTGGCTAATTCCCGCTCTTGATCCGTCGTGGGCAAGATTCCCCAGTTGACACTGCCGTTGAGCAACACGATACCACGGGCCATACCGCGACTCGCGAGCTTCTGGGCGACAATGCCACCGAGTGAGTGGCCAACGAGTACCGGCCGGGTGTTCAGCGTCCCAACAAATGACGCGATATCCTCCACATAGTCTGCAATGCTCAACCCCTTGAGAAGCTCTGCCCGTTCCGGCAAGGGCGTCGGGTCGTGATGGCGATAGGCAGGGCTATGACAAGCGAACTCCTTTTCCGCAAAGAACTCGGCAAAGTTCGCCAAAGTCCAAGGCCCGGCATTGGTACCGTGGATAAGAACGATCGGCGTGTCCATGAATCAACCATCCCGAGCGTCAGAACGTGAACTCATCGTGAAGGTGCTCTCATCTCATGTTGCCGCGTACGCTGTCCCGTGGTGAGCAACCCAACATTCGAATTTGTCGCAACGCTGATTCTACGATATGACTGTTTTAGCGCAGTCGCGCTTACCGGATAGCCTGAAGTTCTCGTACCCTGGAACACCTCACCAAGTAGGGTCCGTCCAACCTATTCTCCAGAGCCATCGGTCCGCACGGCGGGACTCACGTCATCGGCCGTCAGATCCGGCATGCTCGTTACGATCCGCCACTGTGGGTGGATGATTCGTGCCCTTGCAACGACGACTTCAGGCCTGTTTTCGCCGGGTTTGGGGTGTCTGGCGGCTTTTGCCGGGGGTGGGGGCAGGCGGCAAAATGGGCGCCTGAATTTCTTGCCTTGCCTAAATCGCCCAATTATCATCGGGGGTGACTGTTAGTCGTTCCTGTCTAAGCGTTTTCGATCTATCACTCACACGCTCCCACCGCCGTTGCGGTTTACCACGCACGTGGTATTTCGCCATGTGGTGGGGGCGTATCGGACAACTTCGCATTAGGAGAGGCCCTCGATGCGTTCGTTCAATCGCGTCCATTGGTTACCCGTGGTGGCTTTGTTTGCGGGGGCACTGCTGGCCGCCGAAGCGGCAAACGCCCAACAGTTGGCCGGCGTTTACGTCGACTCCGAGGGCGTTCTGCGAAAACGCGTCTTCGAGGACCCCTCCGGGCAGTTGATGCAGGAGCGGATTCGGGCTTCCCGCGCCGATCTGGATGCCGACATCTCGAAGCCCAGCCCGATGCGAAAGGTGTCGCTGACCCGGCTGGAGGCCGAGTTGGCCAAGCGTCTGGCGGAAGGATTGCCCCCCACGTTTAAAATGCAATATCTGGCCGGTCTGACCCGACTGAGCTACGTCTTTCTGTATCCCGACTCGGGTGATGTCGTGATCGCCGGTCCGGCCGAAGGTTGGACCACCGACCTGAGCGGTCGCGTTCGCGGCATGGAATCGGGCCGCCCCGTGCTCGAACTGCAAGACATGGCGGTCGCCCTGCGACTGTATGGACCCGAGCAGCAGAACCAACCGGTGATTGGTTGCTCGATCGATCCGACGCAGGAAGGTCTGGCCCAAATGCAGACGTTCCTGGCCGAGGCCCATCGTCGCGCCCAGCCGACACCGGAATTCGCGGAATATGTCGTGAATGGTCTTCGCAACAGCATGGGGCTGCAAACCGTTTCGGTGTTGGGCGTGCCCAGCGAAACGCACTTTGCCCACGTGATGGTCGAAGCCGATTATCGTATGAAACTGATTGGCATCGGGCTGGAAAAGCCGCCGATCCGCATGGCTAGCTATGTCGACAAAGCCATCCCAGGCGAAGTGGCTCGCAATGCCCTGCAACGCTGGTACTTCACCCCAGACTATGACTGCGTACAAGTTACCAACGATGGTCTCGCCATGCACCTGATGGGCGAAGGGGTTAAGCTGATCGGGCAAGACGAGTTTGTCGGCGGCGATGGACGTCGTGCCCGAACCGATAGCAGCGACCGTGCGAGCCAGCTTTTCGTCACGGCGTTCACCAAGAAGTACCCGCAGTTGGCCGATAAATCGCCGGTCTACGCTCAGCTTCGCAACCTCATCGACATGGCCGTTGCCGCGGCCTACATTCAGCAGGAAGACTATTACGGGAAGGCCGATTGGGAGCTGAAGACCCTGGGCGACGAAGCGGTCTACTCCGTCGAAACCTACGGTGCCCCGGCCCACGTCGAGACGGTCGTCACCTCGGTTTGGAAGCGGGGCCAGTTGATGACCCCCGTCGGCGGCGGCGTGAATATCCAAGCCCACATGGCGTTGGACTACGATCACGTCTCCGAAGACACCGACGGCGAAGTGGCCGAAGCCCGCAATTCGACCACCGTGGATCTAGCCGACGGTCAATGGTGGTGGGACTAGGGCAGTCTCCGCCTGGCAACGCCTCGGTGCGCTCGCACCGATTCGCGAAACAAGCCGGACATTCGAGCAAGGACTTGAGCTAACTCGTCCGATGCGTAATCGGCCTGGCCTTAGATCTTTCTTCTCGCGCGTCTCGTCAAGGGGACCAATCCCAGAAGTCCTGTTGCAGCGAGCATCCACGTGGACGGCTCGGGCACGAGTTGGGTGCTCATGAACTCGAAGAACGGATCGGGATTCGCCAAGAGTGCATTCCTCAACGTGCTGGACGAATGGCCAGCGCCAGAGAGGATCAGCGATTCATACGGTACGCCAGCCGCAGAGAGTGCCGACTGCAGGAATGGGACTTCAGAATATGGGACCGTCGTGTCGCTGGTTCCGTGCAGCATGAATACGCCCGGTTCATTGGAATCGAAGTACGATTCGTATCCAAACATGCCACCTGCCATCGAGAAAACGGCTCCAATATCGGCGGAAACCCCATCGATTGCGCCGGCCCCCAACAGAAGCGAACTCACGGCTCCGGCTGAGTATCCGCCTGCGGCAATCCAATCGGGATTGATGTCGTAGGTCGCCGCGTTGTCCACGAGCCAGTTCACTGCGGCAGCCTGATCTTCTGTAGCAGCCGCGATCGTGTCAACGTATTGTTGCAGCGTGACTCCATAGGATACGAGTTCCGCAGACAACCAATTTGGAATCCGACTTGCAATCGGAACCGGTGAATCCCCCGGCGGCGGAGGCAAGTCGCCTACCTTTCGATAGTTGATAGACACGGCAACGTACCCCCGCTTGGCGAACTGCGTTGCCAGATTGACCATATTCGAAGTTTTGCTGTCGCCGAAGGCAAAGTACCCTCCGTGCATCAGCGCAATGGCGGGCAGCTCCGCAGGTAATGGAGAACCCGCGACCTGTTCGGTAGGGCGGTAGATATCTAGCGTCAGCGAAACGTTGCTACCGAATCCGTTGACGTTGGCTCCGTATTGTACGTTCGAGGTGGTACTCACCCCGTAGAGAGGATCAACAAACAGCGGCCCAGCATAGGCCGGTTTTGTGATGATCACGCAGAGCAACGTCAGAGAGGACAGAGCCAGTTTGGAGAAAGCTGCTTTGAATTGTGAGGAGCAAGACAAGGTGAATACGTGCATCGTGATTTCTACCCCTGTTGAAGTTTTCGAAGTTGAGAAGGACCAGGCATTCCACGGGCTCATGAAAGCAACTCCGGTCTGGCAGCAAACTCGATGCGATACACTGGGTGAATAATCCGCAAGTCGCGTTCGCCGCGGATCCCATGGACGTATCAAGCGGAGATCTGGACAAAGACCGAGCCGGCAGAAAACGGGAGACCGAAAGAGAATCGCGCCGACCTGAAAATCACCAGCGGAGCCCAGATACTCGACAGAAGCTTCCGAGGAGTCGATAGAATGCTGGTTTCAGTAGCGATCCCGCGCGTGTATGTAAATGCTCTTTTCAAGTCGTACTTTAAAGGTGCCGATAGCGTGAATCAAGCTTTTACGATGCCAATCCGAAGTTCCAAACGGGAGATTCGCCGCCAGAGTTGCGCTTTGAAACCAGGGTTGGAATTGGATCGAAACCCCTGCAAAACGAAAAGCACCCGCTTGACTACGACCGCTGGCGGCGAGATAGTAAGGGCTTCTGGCGAAATGCGTGTCTTCGCACTGGGGTGTGCGAGGGCGTGCTGGTTCGGGCTTCGTTGAGGTCTGCTACCTAACTACCGCTGCCACTTGCCATTGTGTCGTTGTTTGCCCGAGGGCGATCTGGTCAATCGCCTCGCTGCCCGGGCAACCGATATGCGTGGCATTTCCATTGTGGTTGGTGATGGCGTCCCTCGGCGGCGTGTTTCGTGCATTGGTGCCCATCTTGGGCGAATCGACAAACAGGAGATCCGTGCACATGGGTGCAGATGCCCCGAGCCCGTCCCGAGAGAGCCGTGACCTAAAGATCCGCAGCGGAGTTGAAAGCCAATACAGCGACATCTATACCGATGCCGCCAAGGCTGCCATGTCGGCGTTGGCCAGCTTTAACGACGATCGCCGCGAATTGATGACGATTCGCACCCAGCGTCGCAAAGAGCGTGCGGAAAAAAAGCAACGGATCGAATTCCTCGATCCGGCATCGACCATTGGCCGCACCAAAATCACCGTGCAAGACGCCCGCGATGGAAACTTCGTCGGCAGCGAGATTCCGCACGACCTGCAACGCCAGTGGATCCAAGGCACCGGGCCCGCGTCGCGACCCAACACCCCCACGGAGAAGAGCATTCGCAATGTGGCGTACGCACTCCTCTCGGGCGCCGACGGCTGGATGTTCGATGGCGAAGACGCCTTGGGGCAAGTGCAGACCATGTCGCTGGACAACCAGCGCAATTTGAAGCTGGCCATCGATAAGGACCCCCTGTTCCTGAAAGTGGCCGAACAGGTCGCCAACGAGATGAACGCCTGGGGGCAAGACTTCTTCGGCCGCTCCATCATCGACGACTGGAATAAGCAGCTCGACTTTACGACCAAGATCTTCCGTGCCCGAGGGTTGCATCTTGACGATCGCCACGTGAGCGAACCGGATGGCACTGGCTTCTCCGCTTCGATCGTCGATATGTGTCTCTACGTGGTGAACAACCATCAGGCCATTCGCGATGGCGGCAACACCGTGGTGTTGTACTTGCCGAAAATCCAAAGGGCCGAAGAAGCCGCCCTGTGGAGCGATATGATCTCAGCCCTGGAGACGCATCTCGGACTGCCGATTGGTACGGTGAAAGCCTATGTGCTGGTCGAGCAGTTGGAAGCATCGTACCAACTGATGGAGATTCGCGCCGCGCTGGGCAAACACTTCGTCGGGTACAACACGGGCCGCTGGGATTACATCAACAGTGTGGCCGACGCGATGGCGTGGGACGAAGGGTTCGTAAACCCCAACATCGACGCCATCACCATGACCTACGGCTACATGCGGAACTACGAAGACCGAGTCCGCCGGGCTGTAAACACGCCCGACCTTGAAGGCAACTGTGCCCTGTGGCAAGGCGGCATGGAACCGAACATTCCCGTCGGCTCGACCGAGGGTGTGACCGCCGGGATGAAAAAAGCCACCGCCGGAGGAGAGCGAGAACAACGCGAGGGGGCCAGCGGCAAGTGGGTTGCCCACTGGAAGATGGTTCACATCGTGCGACCCGTGTGGGAGAAAGTCGGCGAAGCAAACCAACTGGGGCGTGAATTCCCGCGGCTCACATACACGGCAGACGACGCGGCTGGGTTGATTGAGTTGGAACCGGCGCCGCGAACCGTGGATGGTGCCCGAGACTTATTGAGTGTTGCCTTGCAGTACGGCAATGCGTTCGCCCAAGGATTTCAAGCCGCGGCGTTGAAGCCGGCCGATTACTTTGGCAACGACGACGTGCTGTACCTGATGGAAGACATGGCCACCGGCGAAATCCGGCTGAGCATCCTCTGGGAATGGTTGCACAAGGGCGGCACCATGACCGCAGACGATGTGCGCTCCGGGGTCAACAAAGGCGACGTATTCACCGCACAACGGTTTGAGCAGTTGCTGGTCGAGGAATATGAGAAACTGCTGGCCGCGGGTAACCGAGACGTCCACGACGACTCGAAGAAGACCACACTGCCGATCGCCAGAGAGATTGTCGCAACCTACGTCACCGAGGACGTGAAGGTTCCCTGGTATATCGACCTGCTGAACATCAACCTGAATAACGACGATCTATCGACCGCGAAAGATCGCATCGAACAATACGTGGAAGCCTTCCGCCAAGACGGCACCCGGATTACCAAGAACCTCGACTTTGCGTAGTAGCCACTTCATCGAGAGTCGCTACGGCAAAGCGCTTCAATCCGGAGAACACGGCAAATTCTGTTGCCAACGTTGCTTTCATATTGACCCAACCTCTTGTTCGCCAGACCTCCGTCGGTCGGATCAAGATCGTCTCAACAAATCAACCACACCGTCCGTAGGAGCGTGATCATGAGTTCGTTCGAAAGCCAAGTCACCGAAGCACAGAAGTGGATGTCGAGCCCCCGGTTCAAAGAAATCACCCGTCTGTATTCGGCGCCGCAAGTTGTGCAGCAGCGAGGTTCAATCCCCAACGCCTATCCCATTGCCGAACGGGCCGCTGAAGAGTTCTACGCACACCTGCGAAAACTTTTCGAAACCGGCAAGTCGATCACCACGTTCGGTCCCTACTCGCCGGGTCAGGGCGTGGCGATGAAGCGCATGGGCATCGAAGGAATTTACCTCGGCGGATGGGCCACTTCGGCCAAGGGGTCGATCAACGAAGACCCTGGCCCCGACTTGGCCAGCTATCCCCTGAGTCAGGTACCCGACGAGGCCGCCGTTTTGGTGCGAGCACTGCTGACGGCCGATAAAAACCAGACCTACATGCGGTCACGGATGACGGCCGAGCAACGCGATGCGTCTCCCGAGTTCGATTTCCGCCCCTTCATCGTGGCCGATGCCGACACGGGCCACGGTGGCGACGCCCACGTTCGAAACCTGATTCGTCGCTTCGTGGAAGTCGGTGTACCCGGTTATCACATCGAAGACCAACGACCCGGATCGAAAAAGTGCGGCCATCAGGGCGGTAAGGTTCTGGTGCCCGAAGACGAACAGATCAAGCGTCTCAACGCGGCCCGTTTCCAATTGGACATCATGGGCGTAGGCGGGATCATCGTCGCCCGCACCGATGCGGAATCGGCTACCCTGCTGGAAGGCAACGGCGACGAACGCGATCAACCGTTCATCCTGGGAGCTACGAACGTCGACCTGCCGACCTATAAGGCGGCTTACCTGGCCGTGTTGAAGAAGTTCTACGAGGCGGGTGTCGAAGAGCTGAACGGTCACCTGTTGTACGCGGTGTCGGACGAAGAGTACGCCGAAACCTTCCAGTGGCTCAAGCGTGCCGGCGTCACCAAGATGCTGGAAGAGAGCGCGGCTGTTTACAAGAAGAATCCAGACACCAACGTGGAAGCGATGCTCGACGAAGTGGTCAATTCTCTGGTCGAAGCCTGGCAGACAGCCGCAGGGTTGAAGACCTACGCCCGCGCGGTGGCCGACACGATGCAAAGCCGGATGGACGAAGGCGAAACCTACGACATGAGCGTCGAAGAGTGGACCGCATACGCCAAGAAGGCGTCGTTATTTGCCGCCAAAGCCAAGGCCAAGTCGATGGGCCTGCAAATCACCTGGGACGCCGAACGAGCACGCACGCCCGAGGGCTACTTCCAAATCGAAGGTGGCATCGAATACGCCATCGCCAAGTCGCTGGCCGCCGCACCCTTCGCGGACATCCTGTGGATGGAAACCAAGACGGCCGATCTCAAAGACGCCAAGGAATTCGCCGAGGCGATTCACGCCGAATTCCCCAACCAAATGTTGGCCTACAACCTTTCGCCATCGTTCAGTTGGGACACCACGGGCATGACCGAGGACGAGATGCGAGCCTTCCCCGAGGAACTCGGCAAGTTGGGCTTCGTTTTCAACTTCATCACCTACGGCGGTCACCAAATCGACGGGTTGGCCAGTGAAGAATTTGCCGCGGCCCTGCGGCAGGAAGGCATGTTGGCACTGGCCCGACTGCAGCGAAAGTTCCGCCTGGTGGAGTCGCCGTACAAGACGCCGCAAACTCTGGTGGGTGGACCTCGACTGGACGCGGCGTTGTCTGCATCCTCGGGTCGCACCGCCACGACCAAGGCCATGGGCCAAGGTTCGACGCAGTTCCAACATCTGGTGCAGACCGAAGTGCCCCCCAGCCTGCTGGGCGACTGGCTATCGATCTGGTCGGCCCACTACGATTACTCGCAGCCACTTCGCGTGCGGTTGAGACCCAATCGTGCCGGTTCCGACCTGCTCGAGTTGAGCGTGCAGGACAAGGGCGACAAGAAGTTGGCCAACGTGGTCTTCGCCACCATGAAAGATCGCCGCGGTCGTTCGATCCTCTCGATTCGCGATCAGAACACCTACGAACTCAGCTTCCGCAAACGACGTTTGATGGCGTTGCTGCACCTGTTCCTCATCCATCGCTATCGGGCCGAAACGGTGCACTACGTCAGCCCCAACGAAGACAACCAGTTGCAGACCGATCGCATGAAGGACCTGGGAATCTTCTCGGACGTAACGCATGAAGTCGGCGAAATCATCGTGGCCGATGTGGATGCAAAGGGGGTTGCCAAGTTGCTGGAAGCAGATCAGGTCGCCTTGAAGAGCCTGATCGAGAAGGCAAAGTAACCAGCGAAGTCCTTTGCTAAGATAAGCGCATGACCGGCAACCGACGTGGTTTGCGGCAATCGAATCCTAGGGCTTCAAAGCGAACGATGACCGACCCAATCGAGCGACGCATGCGCGTGGTGGTCAATGGCAAGGCCGCCGCCGATGAACCGTTGCGTCCGGCGCTGGAGGCCGTGCGCGACCAAGGCATCGACCTTGAAGTTCGGGTGACTTGGGAAAGCGGTGATGCTGCCCGATTCGCGGCGGAAGCTACCGAAGAAGGCTGCGATGTTATCGTCGCAGCCGGTGGGGATGGGACGATCAACGAGGTGGTCAACGGCATTCTGGGAGTGACCACCTCACCCCGCATCGCCGTTGGCGTTTTGCCCTACGGCACCGCGAACGATTTCGCAACCGGCTGCGGAATCCCCAAGGGTAACCCTACCGAAGCGTTGCAGTTGATTATCGACGGCGTTCCAATCCCCATCGACGTGGGCAAGGTGAACGACGGGTACTTCATCAACGTCACCAGCGGCGGCTTCGGCGCCCAGGTAACAGCCCAGACCCCACCAGAAATGAAACGGGTGTTGGGCGGCGCGGCTTATTCGCTGATGGGCGTGGTGACGGCCGCCAAAATGTCGCCCTACCATGCACGGCTGATCACCCCCGATTCGCAGAACGAGGGAGATCTGCTGATGATGGCCGTGGGTAACGGTCGCCAATGTGGCGGAGGCTTCCAGGTCACCCCGCTGGCCATGCTGAACGACGGCCTGCTGGACCTGATGGTGGTACACGATGCCGAAATCACCAAGCTCGGCACCGTGCTCAATGAACTACTGAACCTGGGAAGCAGCGACAATCGCTACGTGTCGTACGATCAACTGTCCGAGTTCACCATCGAAACCGATGAAGTGATGCACATGAACCTGGATGGCGAGCCCATCCTAGACACCACGTTTCACTTCGAAGTGCTGCCACGATGCCTGCCGTTCATCTTGCCGTCCACCGCGCCACGATTGCAGTAAGGACTCTCGTACTTCAGGTTCACCTACGTTGCTGCGAACCTTTTCTGGCAAGCTTCTGTCTGCTCAAAGGTTTTCGCCTTTCTTGATCACAGGGACGAAAGGGCTTTCCATGCCGTCTATGCCTGAGGACTCCGTCAACATTCGTTTGCTCGGACAGGGAGAAGAAGCAGTTCTGGCGAACGTGGCCGCAGGCGTGTTCGACAACCCCATCAAGATGCATTGTGCCCGGGAGTTTCTTGCCGACCCTCGGCATCATATCGTGGTGGCGATCATCGATGGGCAAGTGGTCGGTTTCGCCTCCGCGTTGCACTACGTGCATCCCGACAAAGAGGCGGACTTTTGGGTCAACGAAGTGGGCGTCGACGATGCGTTCCAAAACCGGGGTATTGGTCGCCGCTTGCTGGCCGCACTCTTTGAACACGCCAAGTCACACGGCTGCCATCATGCCTGGGTTGCCACGGAGAAACATAACAAGGCGGCTCGACGCCTGTACGAAGTGGCCGGGGGTGTGGAAGACGCGGATGATATCGTGATGGCCGACTTTGACCTCGGGAAGCCGAGCGATTCAATCTGAACGAATCGCGACGGGCGTGAACGATACCAGGCTGATTTGCTTTCCAGCGAGTGTGGCTTCCACCGACCGGTCGACTTCAATCGCGGTGATCGCGCCGGCCTTGAGCTGAACGATGAAGTTGCACGCTTCACTTAGCTGGACTTCCGGGCGCCCATCATCGTCCAGATCGAGCGAACTACCGAAACCACCAGCGGAAAAACGTCCTCGGTAGATCGTGCCTTGCACGCTAACTAACACGCTTCCAAACCCCTCGGGCGTACTGCGAAAGCTCGCTCGCACTTCATTCGCATTTGGGTCTTCAACCCCGCTGGGGTAGACGAAGACGGTCAAGAGGTCATCGTCGCTGGTCACCCGAACGGGACGCAAATAGCCGTAGCTGCTGAGGATCTTGGAACCGGAAGTGGCCGTCACCCCCTCATTCATGCACAGGAAGTTCTGACGATCGTCGGCACCCGGGTACCCGGTGCTCAAGATGGGTGGTTCGGTGTTCACTTCCAGCGGGCGCCCGTCGTCTTCGAGCAATGGAACGGTAAGACCGAAGGCTTGCGAGTCGTCTTCACAATTCAATGTGGTCAGTACTCCGTCGGGAGTAATCGTGAACTCGTGTCGAAAGATCGGTCCCCCGACGCCGGTTGCCGAGTGATACAGCACGTGGCCCTGCACCAGCAACGGATGTTCGAAGGTGGTGGTCCAGGTACCCCGATAGTGTTCCGCAAGATCGGCCAGCCGTACCCAGTGTTTGCCCTGCTTCCAAGTCGGTGCGAAGCTTACCGCAGAACCGGTGGCCCGTCTTTCGCGAGCTCCGTCCGATGGTCCCAGTCTGCTGTCCCATCCCACGCGGCTAAACCGCACCAGCCCCAGCGGCGTCCAATACTGGCCGTACTTCGGCACGCTGTCGCCCCGCAGATTGATTTGCAGCTGCATCCCACCCGCATTCGCCACCAGGCTGCCGAAGCGAGGGTCGGCCTCGACCGCATATCCACCGATCTCGCATGGCGCGGGCTGCGGCTCGATCTCATCGCTGGCCGTTTCGTATGCCTCGGCCAGATGCAACATAACCGCGCCGTTATAGTTCGAATACTGACTGGCCGGCTGATATCCCACGCGGTCTTGAGGATCGAAGTGGTTCTTGGTTACGTAGAACGATCCTTTCCACGGGTCGTCATCGCGTTGCCATCGCGCGATCGACTGAAAACCAAGCCGGGCGGCCCGACGGGCCTGTGAGGCCAAACGCTGTTCTCCGCGTTGTCGGGCACGTTCAGCCAACAACTCGAACCCGAGTTGATACAACACATCGTTAAACACATGATTGTCGGTGCGCCCGTTCGGGGGACATTGGCCCGTGGGATCTTGCCACAGCAGGCTCATCCGCGTTCCCCGTTCGACGATGGGGGCCATTTCTTTCCCCGTTTCAGTAGCGTCGTAACCGGCTGCGATCATGGCCAAGAGATTCACTCGCCCTACGGCTTCGACGGCCAGCGACTGGGGATCGCTGCTCCAATCTTGATAGAAATTCAGTCGATCGGGTGCGATGCGATCGCGTTGGCTGCCGAGTCGCCAGGCGTCATTGATGAACCCGACCGCATCATCCATGGGGACAAGTCCCGCTTGCGCCCGAGTCCATTCACCGCGCATGGCATAGGTGCGCCAGTTGTTGTTGCGAGCACCACCATCTTGCAGCACGTCTACGCGCGGCTTGCTGAGACGCTGCGTCCAACGATCGATCACCGTTTCATCCACGTGGGGCTCATAGTGCTGCAAGGCAGCAGCCAGCGGGGTGAGGAAGAACTCGCCATGACGGTCGGGGATTCCGTCCGCACCTTGAGAGAAACATTCGGTCGCGGAATCCATCGCTTGAACCCCATGGGGCAATAGGTCAGAGGCCTTCCCCGCATCGACCAACACCCCCACGGCGTACGCGAAGTAGGGTGTCGCGTACTGGTGCTCTCGACCAAGAACGGGGTCGATGATCGCTCCCCGTTCATCCTGATGCTGCGCGGTGTAGCGACACAAGGCTTCGACCGTATCGAGATAATCGTTGCGCGAAACGTCTAGCGGCGTCCATGGGCGGGCCGTGAGATGAAAGCGAACGGCCGGTTCCGTCAACCGCGCATCGTCCGCGCAGGCGGTACTTACGACTAGCAAGAACAGGCACGGCAGGGACAATCGAAGTGGCGTCATGGTGCATCGACCATCGAGGTGATTCAACCAACCCAAAACGGACTGCACCAGGCGAGCTGGCCGTTGTGCTGCACGGCCCGCACGTAATACCAGTCGGGCCCGTCTCCCACCTTGCGGCGATCGTGCATCCGCACGGTAGCGGCTGTTTCTTGCGGCGAAACAAGTCGATGCACGATGAAGCTCTCAGAGGTGAACTCGCCGACGAACTCCACACGATTGGTGGCCATCAGCTCGGTAACAGGAATGCGGTACGTCTTTGCGATCGGCTTTCGCAGCTCGACTATCAGCGTCGACTCCGGCCGTGCTTCCAAATCGCAGACCAAGCCCTTGGTGGGGTCTTCAGCGAAGCAGCCGTTTCGCGAAGTGGCCGACCTCAGTCGAATCTCACGGTCGTTGACCACCCGAAGGCTGTCGCGGCGGTCTTCTGCAAAGGGGGATGACTGGAAACAACTCCAGGCCTGCAGGAAACGTCCGCCCTCGACCCGCAGCGAAAAATCCCAATCGCAGATGGTCGCCAGGTCCAACTGTCCCCAGGGACCCCATCCGTATTGCACGCGACACTTGCCACGCCCGGGAAGAGCGGCCGGTTCCTCGACATGGTCTTCTGGGAAATAGCGATCGATCACGCGCCCGTTGCGAATCAACTCCACGCTGGCCAGCGAGTCCTGGCCTTCGACGCGAATATCGAACTGTCGATCGGCCACTGCTTTCAAGTGGCTACCCATGGGACGCCCGTTCAGCGCCACTTCCAAGGCCATGCGATCGCCGGTGGCCGCATAGGTTCGCCGTGCACGGAAGGCTTCGAAGAGACTCGCCGCCGAGAGATCTTCTGCCCACACGCCGACAACGCCCATGCCATAGGCCCCGGGATAACCCTGATGGTCGTCGCTGGAGGCCACAAACCCGAACCGCAGTCCCCGCTGCATCTGGTGATGGATGGTGTTGGCCGTGTCGCGACCCGACATGCTGTGGCGGATGTATGGGAACGGCGATTGATCGGTCATGCTGCAACCGTGTTCCGAGAAGATCTCGACGAAGGGCGTGGTCGATTCGCGGAAGTGGGCGAAGTTCGCCCCTCGCCACCCCTGCTTGTACGCCACATGATGCGGGATGGCCAAGGCCTTCTTCTCCTCGGCAAAGTCCAGCAACTTCTCCACGTGGTCGGGCAGGTACAGATCGGGCTGATCCTCTGGGAACAACAAACAGTAGTCCCCAAATCGGCTGGAGTGCCACTCATAACCCAGCAGGGCGACGAAGTCTTCGGTGTTGGCTTCGTGAATCAACTTGCGGGTTCGCGGCCAGTGATCGCGGTGCACCTTGAAACCGTCGATCCACTTCTGATGTCGATTGCCCGGCATCTGCGGCAGGTCGTGCCACGAGGCGTGACCGGTGAAGGCGACGAAATCGAGATGTTCGCGGGCGTTGTCGATCGATCGCTGCAGCGAGCCTTTTCCATAACCCACTGCGTTGTGGTTATGCAGATCTCCCCAATACAACTTCAGCGGCGGCTTGTGCTCGGTCAGCGACGCCTCGACCCTCATCCCACCCAACAGAGTCGCGCCCGCAGCCGCCCCCAAGAAATCCCTGCGCGGCATGGCCATGTGTGGTATTCCTGAGGGTAGGATGGTGGAGGATTTCAGCGGCAGACGGTATTTCTCGATTGTGGTCCAAGCGGTAGTGGATTGCCAATTGATTTCGGGTCCCTCAGACGTCGTCAATTTGCACGCCGAACGGTTTGGCCCGTAGAATTAGGGCGGTGTGACTTTGAATCTTTTCGCATTCGATTTTCATGCAAGGCAAAGGTGTTCTGTTCGCGATTGGGAACATCCCTTGTAAGGTATCTCAATGGCCGGAAAATCAACTGTGCTCCTGGGTTTGCTCATTAGCGCTCTTTCTGTGTCGACGCTGTTTGTGTTCTGTGTAGTGAACGGCGCCACTTTTTCCAATGCATTGGACTTCGTCACATCGTTCGGCTATGCAGATGTCGGTCCGATTGCACCTCGATTCGTCCCAGTGATAAAGGGGCTCCTTATCGCGTCCGTGGGCGGAATTCTAGTGGCAGTCGTTGGACTGGTATGGGTAATGGTCTCCAGCATCGTGTTGATGGTCTTCAAAACGATGAGCCGCCTACTCGGGCGTTAGTGGCTAAGCGAATCAGTTCGCCACGCGGTCTACCAACACCACACGCAGGTCGCAGACGTTGGTGTTGGTGGGGCCTGTTTTGATCAGGGCGTCCAGCGGCTCGAAGAAGTGGTAGGCATCGTTGGTCTGGAGATACCTGGCCGGGTCGAGGTTCTGTTGCTGGATTTGGCGGATGGTTTCGCAGCCGCAGATGATGGCCCCGGCTGCGTCGGTGGGCCCGTCTTCGCCGTCGGTACCGCCGGAGAGCAGGACAATTCCCAGCAACGATTCGAGGGCCTGAGCCGAAGCAACGTCGCTCGTACCGCGCTCGTCTAGAAACTTAAGCAGCGCGGCGAGGACGAGTTGCTGATTGCGGCCACCTAGGCCTCGCTTTTCGCTGGCGACCAAACGCACGACGGGCTCGCCGCCGCTGATCATGCAATCGGGGCCCGGCTGGTCGCGCATCAGCAGGGCGTGTGTGGCGAGTTGCCGGCCGACATCCTCGGCCTCGCCTTCGTCGGTGTTGGCCGAAGACATCACGTAGGCGTATCCCAACCGCACGGCCTCCACACCCGCCGCGTCTACGGCCCGAGCGTTGTTGCCGATGATCGTCGTGTTCAACGTCGCCGTGACGGGTGTGTTCACCGGGTGGTTCTCACCTAGGGCCACGCGCCCCCTCAAGTGTTCGAGAACCGCCGGCGGAATGTCGCTCTCCTGGTCCGCGAAGCGTTGGAGAATGTCCAGGGCCTCTTGGGGAGTCGACGGGTCTTCGACCGTGGGTCCCGAGCCGATGATGTCGAGACGATCGCCGATCACGTCGGAGATGACCAGGGTGACGAGCTGCCCCGCGCGACATGCTCGCGCAAGCCCACCCCCTTTGATGCGGCTGAGTTGTTTGCGGACGGTGTTCAGTTCTTCGATATTCGCCCCTTGCGAACTTAGCAAGCGGGTGACCTGTTGTTTGTCGGCCAGTGAAACGCCGCTGGCCGGAGCAGGCAGCAAGGCGGAAGCGCCCCCGGAGAGAAGGCACACGCACAGGTCGTCTTCCCCCAGGGCTTCAACCATCTGCAAGATGCGCTCCGCCCCGGCGACCCCGTCTTCGGTCGGTTCGTTCAAGCCCGCTGGTCGTCCGGGGTGGAGTGTGATCGCTTGAAGCCGCCTGACACAGTCGGCCGGAACATTGATCCACCCCGTGACCTGCTTCTCGGCGAGAATCTCGGGGCCCAGAGCTTGCTCTAACCCTGCGGCCATGCCGGCGCCGGCTTTTCCCGCCCCCACGACGACAATGCGACCCACGCGATCCAAGTCGACGAAAAGATCGGCCAACCTCATCTGCCGGCCCTCGACTTGCACCGCATCGCGTACGAGCCGGTCGCTGCGAACCGCGTCGACGCCTGCTTTCCAGATGGACATCGCGTCTTTGCGAAGTTGTGCTTCGCTGCGGCGTGGGGCAGAAGAACTCATGAGGCACTCATCCTCGTTTTGCCAAAACTCCGTTCACGACCAAGGCGACCATCAGCACCACGCCCATCACAAAAGGCCGCAACAGGTCGGGAACCCAGGAAATCTGATTCAGCCCGACAGCCAACACGCTGAAAGTTAGCACCCCGATGGCGGTTTTTGCCATGCTGCCTTCGCCACCAAAGAGACTCGTGCCTCCCAGCACCACGCAGGCCACGGCTTCCAGCAGAAGGGCTGCGTTTTGGTCCTGGCTTACGTTGGCCAGCTTGCCGGCCACAATAAGCCCACCTAGTCCCGCGGTGAGTGCCGAGATGGCCAGGCAGGTCACGATGACGGCCCCGGTTCGCACGCCGGCAAGTCGGGCCGCTTCGCGATTGCCGCCGGTCATGAAGACATAGCGCCCGAAGCGTGTGTGTTCCAACACCAGGTGCCCCAGGAAGAAGACCGCGATGGCGACCAGCGCGCTGTATGGAATTTCCCGCACCTCGGTGATGGGGATACCTCGGTTGCCGATCGTTTTGAGAACCTCCGGCACATTCAAGGCGGCGCTTTGCGTGAGGTGCGCCGCGAGGCCGTCGGCGATGTTCATCATGGCCAGCGTGATAATAAAGCTGGGCAGGGCAGCCCAAACGGTTAACCATCCGGAGATCAGCCCTAGCAGCAAACACGAAAGCAGCGGTAAGGCGATGATCAGTAAGATCCACCCGGCTCCGGCACCTTCGACCCCCAGCGGTTCGAAGAGCACGGTCTCGCCGCTTGTCCAGCCATCGAGCACCAGGGCATGATACAGCCAGCCGGAGAAGCTGGCGGCCCACAGCGCGACCATCCCAACCGACAGATCGATTTCGCCGCACAGCAACACGAACGTCAGGCCTACGGCCACGATGCCTAGAATTGCACCTTGGCGCAATACCTGCACGAAGGTGGCGATCCTGATGAAGTCTCCGCCGGTGGCCAGCGTGAAGATTATCAGCAGGATCATCAGGCTGACGAACGGTGCCACATCACGCGGCGTCCACCGCGAACGAGTTACGGTAGGTTCAGTCTGCGGCAAGGAACGGTTTCTCCCATTGCAAGCTTGTGTTTCTTATGTGTGTGTGCTGGGTTCAGGCATATTGCAGCAGAGTCGTTTTATCCAACTCGGTATCAACGAATTCGTGGGTTAGCTCTCCGCGTCGCATCACCAGAATGCGATCCGCCTCACGGAGCAACAACTCGGGTTCGATCGAAGCCAGCACAACTGCCACGCCCTGGGCGCGGAGATCGGCCACGATTTTGAGGATTTCGTCCTTGGCGTGCACGTCCATCCCACGGGTTGGCTCTTCGAGAATCAATACGCGAATCGGCCCGAGAAGCCACTTGGCAAGCACGACCTTTTGTTGGTTTCCGCCGGAGAGGTTGCCCACGGCAAGTCGCGGCTCTGGCGGACGACAGCCCACACGTTGAAGCAGCGGCTCGGTGGTACGCACTTCCGCCCTGCGAGTGAGCCAACGGCCAACCGCCGTGCGGAGATGGGTTAGCGTGGCGTTTTTGTAGATTTCAGCTTTGTGATATAGCGACTGTGCTCGGTCGGCGGCCACCAACACCACTTGGTGATTGACCGCGTCGGAAGGGCTCCCCGGCTTGAGCGAAACCCCGTCCACGGTGACGCTTCCCGTGTTGGGACGCAATGCTCCGGCCACGGCGTGCACCAAGTCTTGATGCCCCGCACCGACAAAGCCGTATAGTCCGACGCATTCCCCGGGAGCCACGTCGAAGCTCACGTTGTTGAAATGTCCCGACAACGAAAGATTCTTCACGCGCAGCACGGGTGCTTCCTCGCGCCTCGGGGGGAGTTTTGTGGCGGTCTCGTAGCCGGCTTCGGCCACGTCGAGCGCGTGCCCCAACATGGTGTGAATGACCGTGTGCTTGTCGACTTCGGCGACCGACCTGGTTTCCACCCGTTGTCCATCGCGAAGGATGGTGACACGATCGCAGATTTGCAGCACGTCTTCGATAAAGTGACTAATGAAAATCACGGCCACCCCGCGATGGCTCAGCTCGGCAATCATCTCGAACAGCCGCCTGGTTTCCGGCGGGCTCAACGCGCTGGTCGGCTCGTCGAGGATCAACACGCGGGCGCCGCTATGTAGTCCCCGTGCAATTTCGACCATCTGTCGAATCACCAAAGGGTAACTGTCCAGGCGGCGGCGAACGTCGATCTCGATGCCGAGCTCGGTTAGATACTCCTTGGCTTTGCGACGCATGGTCTTCCAGTCGATGCGCCCCATGCGGGTAATGGGCTGCCGGCCGAGGAACAAGTTTTCGGCAACCGATAAGCTGTCAATGCCCGAGAGTTCCTGATAGACCATGGCGATGCCCAAGGACATGGCCGCTTGTGGTGAACTGAGATGAACAGGTTGGCCATCGATTTGGACCTCTCCCTCGTAATCGGGCAGGGCCCCGGCGAGAATCCGCACGAGCGTGCTTTTGCCCGCGCCGTTGCTTCCGACCAATCCGTGCACTTCGCCCGCGACAAGCGAGAACTCGACATCGGCCAACGCCACCTCACCGCCAAACCGCTTGCCGATGCGGCGGCATTCGAGCACCGCTTGTGCGGAAGTCGGGTTGGTCGGACTCGCGGCTGTCGACACGTCGTATTACACCAGGCAGTGACGTGGATCGGCGAGGAAGAACATCGCATCGAGATTGTTCGTGTCGAGCGATACCAAGGGGCCCGGGGTGATGATCTCCTTGGGCATGTCTTCGAGCTTCTCGTCGTTGCGACAGATGAACTGCCCGATTTCCAGCGCGGTCTTATGAATGAGACAGACGGGGTTCACCGTGGTGGCCGCTATCTGACCGTCGCGGACGGCGGCCAGCCCTTCCTTTTGACCATCGACCGCAGTGATGGTCATGTTCTCGTGAGGCGTACCACGCAGGGCCGGAACGCAGGCCAGGGCCATGTCGTCGCTGTGGAAAAACGCACCGGCAATCGGTTCACTGCTCTGGTCGAGCAGGGACTCGAAGGTGTTGCGGGCTTTGGCCTTCTCCCAATCGCACCAGCGAACGCCACCGCCGAGGACCTCGACTTCGGGGTAGGCTGCCACGACGTTGTCGAAACCTTCACGGCGACCGCGTGCGCCGCTGTGGGCATCTTTGCCGCCGATGTGAATCACTTTGCCGCGACCACCGATTTTGTCCATGAGGTAGCGGGTGCTTGTCTCGCCCATGAAGACCTGGTCGGGTTGCACTTGAACCCACACGCCGGATTCGTGCTGCTTTTCCGGGGCGACGAGTTGCGTGTCCATCGAGATGACCGGAATACCACGCTTGTTGAGCATTCGCACCGGCTCGGCAAGCGAGTCGATCTGCACGGCCTGAAAGCAACAGAAGTCCCAATCGTCGTCGACCATGAGGTCGATTTTTTCGCGTTGCTTTTGCGAGTCGAACTCCCCGTCGAACCACACCACTTCCACACCCAACAGGTTGCCCCACAGTTCCGCTGTTTCTTTGCCGAGCTTACACCAGGTGCTTTGCAGACCCGCGTTGGAGAAGGCGGCCCGCAGCGGACGCTGACCGTTGACGTTGGCCGTAACTTGTGGTGTGGAGGACGAACATCCACCCATGGCCGCACCCCAGCCCATTGCGGTTCCGGTGGTCATCCACCGGAGCATGTCTCGACGATGGGGCGTCTTGATCGGTTGGTCGTCGCTCATTCGTTCCTCACCTCACGCAGTACGATTCGATCATCGAAAAGAAGGCTCGCCCGAGCGAGCTGAACCGCGGAGGGAATCTGCGCGATTCGTAAACTGTTATCGTAGGCCGTCCGGACTGCGTGAGGCAAGCCTTGGAAACGCCAATTTTCAGAAAGCAAGCGACGGTTACTTTGCGGCCGCGTCTTCCGTCTTGATGCCGGCGATGGAGGTGAGAAACGCGTCCATCGAAGGGCAGCGTTTCGCAGGGTCGCGGCGGAGACAACTGGCAATGGCTTTGGCCAGTCTGGGATCGATTTGGGGGCGGTACTTCGTGATGTCGGTGTGCTGATGCATGGCATGGTTCATGGCCGCGCGACCATCGGTACCACGTTCCCAGGGGAGTTCGAACGTGAGGATTTCGTAGGCTGTGACGCCAAACGCAAACACGTCGAGCCGCTGGTCGGTCTTCTGGCGCTTCACCAACTCGGGAGCCATGTAGTTGGGTGTCCCGGTACGATTGCCCGGCTGCATGAACGGGGGCGTGGCAGGAACCGTTAGCCCGAAGTCGATTAGCTTGAGATTATCGGCTTCGTTGGACGTGCACATCAGGTTCCGCGGGCAAACATCGCGGTGGATATAACCGGCCGCGTGAACCGCCTGCAATGCCTGGGCCGCCTGACGGATGAGCTTGAGTCGTTTGCCATCGAGTACGTTGTCGCGACCGATAATCAGGGAGTTCAGCCCGGGCCCTTCCAGAAACTCCATCACGAGGTATTGCTGGCCCGAGGGTGTTTTGCCGTGCTCGAAGGTTTTGACGATGTGGGAGTGGTCCATGGCCATGGCGATTTCGCCTTCGACCGGTTTCTTCAATCCTTTGAAACGCGACTCGAAGAAAGCCGTCTTCTCGGCATCCAGAATCTTGAGTGCCACGATGCGACCGTCATTGCGATCGCGCGCCATGTGGAGTTCCGACATGGTGCCGGAGATCGCGTCGCGCATGTATTCGTAGCGGCTGCTAACGTCGGACTTGCCGCGAAGCATTGTCTTGAAGTTGTCGAGCAGCCCCATCGCGGGCGTCCTCTTTGGCAATCACCACAGAGCGCTGGTGAGCGGTCTCTTCTCGTCCAAACCCGGTCGCCAGAAAGTTGGCCAACCAGGGGTCCTCTAGCGGTTCACTGTAGCGCTGCGGAGCGGTTGGTGCAAGTAAGAAACTATTTAGGGTCGTGACCCAAGGAGCGTTAGAATGGGGCCACGACTTCATACGCCACGTTCTTCTCGCTGCCAACAACACCCATGGGCAGGGTGATACGGCGAGAGCTTCGTTTCCCATCCACAATGACCAGCAACTCACCTTCGGTTCCGGGCGCCAATTCGCATGGCTCAGCAAGAAGCAGCGTCCTGCCGTTCGTTTTCGCCAGTCGAATTCGTCGACCGTTGATCACCAAATAGCCTTCAACCTCAGACGAATACCCGTCTTCGTGGTAGTAGCCCATGGCAACCCTCTCTGAACTTAAAATGCGTGCCGAAACTTATCTTAGCAAACACGCACATGGAGAAAAGCTCAGCGCGATGCTGGGACACGGTACCGATGGGGCTGTATGGCAAACTACGCGAAATACTGCGATCAAAGTATTAGAGCGATCACAAGGATACCTGAATGAACGAGATAGCTACCTGCGATTGGCAGAGTTCGGTGTCACCGATCGAATCGCGGGGTTTTATGTCCCTGCAATTCACAAGTGGGATGACCATTTAATGGTTGTAGAGATCGACATCATTCAAGCTCGACCGTACGTGATCGATTTCGCGAAGACGAGAATTGATAGGCCTCCCGACTTCCCAGAGCAGACCCTTTTAGAAAACGAGGAGCAAGGTCGTGATCTATTCGGAAAAACTGGCCTAAAGTGCTGTCGTTGATAGATGCACTCGAAAGCTTTCAGCTGTACTACCTGGACCCCAAGCCGCACAACATCGTTTTCTGAGCAACATAGATTCCGAAATACTTCTAAGACTCACTCAAACATCACTGCTGGCAAAACACACGCCGCCTACTTCCCGCAGTAATCGATCGTGCGGGCGATTTCGCTCTTGAGGTTTGCTCGAGAGACGATGCGATCGACGAAGCCGTGCTCGAGCAGGAACTCGCTGGTTTGGAATCCCTTGGGCAGTTCGATGCGAATCGTGGCCTTGATGGTTCTGGGCCCGGCGAATCCGACCAGGGCCCTGGGTTCGGCGAAGATCACATCGCCCAGCGAGGCAAAACTCGCGGCGACACCACCCATGGTCGGATTGGTCAGTACGGAGATGAATAGCCCCCCGGCCTCATCGTAGCGTGCCAAAGCCGCCGAGACTTTTGCCATTTGCATCAGCGAGAGAATCCCTTCGTGCATACGGGCACCCCCGCCAGAACCGCTGATGATGATCAGCGGCAGGTTTTGCTCGGTGGCCCGTTCGACCAGTCGCGTTAGTTTTTCGCCGACCACCGCGCCCATGCTTCCCATGATGAAAGCTGAATCGGTCACGCCGAAAGCCACGCGGCGGGCACGGATCATTCCGGTCCCCACGATCGCGGCATCGCGCAACCCGGTGCGTGCCTGCTCTTCGACCAAACGATCGCGATAGGCTTTCTTGTCGCTGAATGAGAGAACGTCAACTGGTTCCAGTTCGCTATCCCACTCTTCGAAGGTGCCCTCGTCGAGCAGTTGATTGATACGGTCGCGCGCCGAGACGTACCAGTGGTAGTCGCACTCGGGGCATACCCCCAGACGTTTTTCGGCTTCTTTGCGGAAGATGGTGGCCCGACAGCCGGGACAACGCTTCCACAACCCTTCGGGCACCCCGCGTTTGGGACGACGTGGCGATTTTGAATCTGTGTTGCCGACGCTCATGCGTTCACCTTTGTTCTCACGATGTAGCCGGAGCCAATTCGGTATCGATTACTTGCCAGCCGCTGGGTTCGGTGTAGGACTTCCACAGATCGCCGAGTTTACACGGTTGTAATTCGCAGCGAACCAGCGACGTCAGCGGCTCGGATACTACTAAAGCGATCGTGCCCTCTTTTTGTTTCTTTAGCAACTTCTTCAGCACGGATTGAACACGGGCTCTCGCATCGCTGAGCGCCTCGCCTGACGGCGGGCATACGCAATCGGGGTTTTCCTGCCACTGGCGATATACCTTGGGATGCTTGCGCTTGATCTCTTCGACCGACATGCCTTGCCACAACCCGTGATCGAGGTTCTGCAGGTGATCGAGTTTGCGACAGCGAACGTCGAGCGCGGCGGCCAGTGTCTTGGCCGTGGAAAGCGCCGGTTCTGCATCGGAACTGAAAACAGCTCGAATGTTCAGGTCTCGAAGTTCTTCGGCCGTCTTGGCAACTTCGTCCGCCCCGCGCTGGTTCAGTGGGATGTCGAGCGTACCGTGAACGCGAGCCTGATCGACGTAGTCGGTCGTGCCTGGGCGTATCAACACAATTCGCAACATGCGATGGCTACCTTTTTCCTAACCTACTTTGGATCGCAGCTCACGGTTCAGTGTTTGCACGCGATCTCGATAATCGTTGGATCGAAAGATCCCGGAGCCAACTACAAACAATTCTGCACCCGCCTCGGCACAGGCGGCAATGGTGGTATCGTTGACACCACCATCGATTTCCAGCAGTGCTTCGCAATCGTCTCGCAGGCTAAGTTGCTTAAGCTTGTCGAGCGCAACAGGTTCGAACGATTGTCCTCCGAAACCTGGCATCACACTCATGACCAAAATCAGGTCACATAGTTCAATGCTTGACTCAATCGTTGCTAGCGGAGTTGGCGGATTGATAGCAACGCCTGCACTGGCTCCGGAGCGTTTGATGATTTCCAGCACGTCGCGGGGTTCCTCGACTGCTTCGGCGTGGAACGTGATCACATCGGCCCCCGCGTCTCTGAATTGCGGTGCATAGGTTGCCGGGTCGGAGATCATCAAGTGGACGTCGATCGCCAATGAGGTCAGCCCACGTATTGCGGAGACGATGGGCAGTCCGTAGGTGATATTGGGAACGAAGTTGCCGTCCATCACGTCCAGATGCAGCCCGGCGACACCCGCCTCTTCGAGTTGTCGAACTTCGCGCTCTAAATTGGCGAAATCGCACATCAGCATCGAGGGCAAAACTGCCGGTGCAGCGGCGCGCAATCGTTGAAGAGGATCATCCGAGGACATAGTGAGGTCGTGCCGAGATCGGCACGCATAGTCAAACGACGGCTGGCGGTGAACAATAAATGCCGCGATGGCAACCAGACGACCGGTCAGGCAGTCGTCCTGTCAGATATTGACGCTCGCAATGTCGATAAGGTGTGTGAAACAATGGGATCGAAGAGCTTTCTCTACGGACCAAACGCCACGGGCTTCGTTACCACGAATACGATGTGGATAGCCTAGCACAACTCGCACTGGGCGTCGCCCCAGACCAAGGCCACCCTCGCACCACCGCGAGCCCACCCCTCGGGACTAGCTGTCTGCAAGTCATGTTCCATCAAAGACTTGCAAGCAGCATCCCACCTCTGCTGTGGGCGGAAAGCGAACTAGCCCAGGAGGATCACTCCTGGGCTAGCGCAAATTCAACAGCATGTGTTACCTGAAAGAATCGGGTCTGTAATCACTGCGGCTTAGTTCTCCGACTCATCATCATCGGAGTCATCGTCTGCCGATTCGTCTTCGACTTCCGGTTCTGGCTCAATCAGGTCGTCATTGACGCCCTGCTTGAGCGAAGCGATCACCGTTCGCTCCATGATGATTTCGCCCATGGGCGACTCACCTTCCAGCGTGAGCAACGTCTCGGTCGAAGAATCAACCGTCTTCCCGGCAGTGATATCGAAGTACAGCGAACCGGACGATTCTTGTTCGGTGATTTCGAGTTCGACTTCAGCTTCGTTGTCTTCGTCGATCTCGAGCATCATTTCGCTGGCCAGTGCAATCTTGGCCAACTTCTTCCCGTCTCGCTCTTCAGTTCCTTCGAAGGTGAAGGTCTTCTCGGTTACTTGTTTGGCGGGGCCCATTTCCAACTCGGTGGTGTTGGTCCACGTTCCACCAGCATCTTTCGCTTCGGCGGGCAGTTGAATGACCGAATCGGCAATGGCCAGCTTCACCGTTTCAGCATCCATCCCGATACCCAACAAAGCGAACAAGCCACCCGCGGCGCCGTCTTGACCTTCTTCGGCTGCCTTGAAGGCGTCGGTCAGTTCCTCGGAGAGTACGACGTCCTTGATTTCACCCGTGGGCGAGATGGTCACTTCGGTCGTGCCCGTGGTCAGCCCCGAAAGAATGGGGCCCATGCGTTCCCAGATCATGCCTTCGCCTTCTTCACCGGCACTGGAATCATAGGCGAATTCGCCGGTGAAACCGGAGTTCATGCGGAACTGAAGACGATCGATCGATTGGGTCAGCGTGGCACTGCCATCGTCGTTCACCGATTTTACTTTCCAGGTCAGATCCAACGCCTGATCGACTTCGAAGATAATTTCAATTCCACCGGCATCGACGGCAACTTCCATTTTCTGCAGCGTCGCATACTGCAGTTCTTCACCTGTCTCAAACTTCCAGGCCAATTCTTCGCCGGCCGCGGCGGGGCTAACACTCGCCCATGCAAATACAGCCGCTGCAGCAAGTACCAAAGCGGTGCGTGTGGCAACAAGGACCTTCATTCAGTTCACCTTTTTTCTCTAAGTGTCCGAAGACCAGCACGCTGCTTTCATCGGAGTGAACATCGCACAAAGCGAATGCCGATATGTGTCAGGTTTCTGGTCGCAAAATAGGCGGAATTCTGTACCCGTGAAGAATAATTCCCGCAACGACCCGCTGCAACAAGCCACAGCGGAAGATCGCAGGCATTCTATTCTGATGCGGCAAGCCCACCAACTCCCCACCGCAGACAGCGATTCACGGCCGGTCTGAGAATAGACCGTCGGCCGGCGTCCCATCCTGTTCGCTACCTCCGGATTGTACCTTCAGGGAAAGGGGCAGGTTTCGAGATATTCGTCAGTTTTGGCCGCTGTAACCCCAAAGTAGCTTGTATCATGCCTCCAAGCGGCCCACTGGCTTGCACGGATCGTGCGGCGACTTGAGAATTGGGCTCGTCTGAGAGGCCCGCAATTCTTGGCGGCCGGCTTTCGACGCCATGGAAGCAATCCCACTTTCTCCTGGAACCACTGCCATGACCGGCGTTTATCGTTCTCTGGGTGTGAAACCCCTGATTAATGCCGCGGGAACGCTTACCCGGCTCAGTGGCTCGATCATGGCCCCCGAAACCACCCAGGCCATGGCGGACGCGGCCAGTAGCTTCGTGCGAATCGACCAACTGCAAGCGGCGGCCAGCAAGAAAATTGCCCAGTACACCGGCGCCGAGGCTGGCATGGTCACGGCGGGGGCTGCCGCGGGACTTACGCTCGCCGCCGCGGCGTGCATTGCCGGGCTCGATTTTGCCGCCATGGACCAATTGCCCGACACCACCACGTTGGCCAACGAGATCATCATCCCTCGCTCGCATCGCAATGGGTACGACCATGCCCTGAGGGCCGCGGGGGCAACCTTAGTCGAAGTCGGGGTGGCAGAACGAACCCGAGACCCGCAGGGCTGGGAAATCGAAGCGGCCATCGGACCTCGCACGGCGGCATTGTATTTCGGGGTCGGCTTTTCACACCTGGACCTGCAAATTGTGCTCGACATAGCCGAGCAAAACGAGTTGCCGGTGATCGTCGACGCGGCGGCGACACTGCCGCCCAAACGCAATCTGCGAACGTTCATCGACGCGGGCGCCGACCTGGTGGTATTCAGCGGAGGAAAGGCAATCGCCGGCCCTCAAGCCTCGGGCATTTTATGCGGAAAACGCGAATTGATTGCTTCGGCCGCGCTCCAATCGTGGGATCTCGATGTCTTGGTCGAAAGTTGGAACCCGCCTTCGAGCCTGATCGACCGGGATCTTGCACAGCATGGCGTACCGAATCACGGTATCGGTCGCGCTATGAAAGTTGGCAAAGAACAGATCGTGGGACTGATGACAGCATTGGACCGCTTTGTCGAACAAGACGAGCGAGCACTGATCGATCGACTAACAAAGATGGCAACCCAGATCGCCAAGCAACTTCGCGAACTCGACGGCCTACGGGTCATGCTCGTTGAAAACGAAGGATCCTGGCCAACCGTTGAATTGCAGGTAGATGCCGATTCCGCTGGCGTGACCGCTCTGGACCTTGTACTGGCACTGCAACGTGGCGAACCTGCGATCTATCTCATCGAGGGTCAGGCTCGCGAAGGATTCACCGGCATCGACCCGTTTTGCTTGCAGGACGGAGACGCGGAAAAGGTTGTGGCTGCGATCACCAAACTGTGGGACGCTGCCACAGCGCCTATTTCTGATTGAGATCTTCGCTGCGTGGCAAGTCACCAAGGCTGCCGAGCCCGAACAGGTCGAGAAACCGCTGCGTGACGTAGTACTCAGTCTTCCTCGGTTTCTCGTCGGTTCGTTCCACACGAAGCAGCTTGCGACGCACTAATTGATTGAGCACCGGGCCGCTTGCGGTTCCGCGAAGTTTCTTGATTTGCTCCGAGGTCATCGGCTGGTTGTACGCCACGGCGGCCAGCACCTCGACGGCTGCCTGCGACAGCCGGGCCTCGCGAACGCGACCGTAAAAGCGATCGCGGACACGATGGAACTCTTCGAGCAAAGTCATGCGATAGCCTCCCTTCTGGCTGACGATTCGGTAAGGGCGACATTCCTGCTGGTACTGTTGATTGAGCGTATCCACCAGTCCTTCGACCTCGGGTGACTCAACCCCGCGGATAAGACTCGCAATGCGTTCACTGTCGAGCACCGCCTCGCCAGGATCGCCGGTGAACAGAACCGCTTCGATGATTCCCAGAGGGGTGACATCGCCGTTATCAATGGGCAGCGCTTCCGCAGTTTGTGCGTCGGCCTGGTCCTGTGGCGTTGACCCTGAGGACGCTTGCTCTGATTGCTCTTGCGACCCCGGCTCCGACCGGGCAGCTTCAAGCGATGCTTCCTCGGAGCGCTGCGTTGGTGTCTCGTCGGTTCCAGTCAGTGATGCAAAGGCGGCGCTTAGCTCCGCGGCCGAGAGCGGCCCGCTGGCCGAAGATGTGGAGCTGGCCTTGCGTCGAGGTGTCACCGGCTCTTGGGGTGGACGAGGTGACTCTAAACGACGAGCCGGAACCCCTTCGGCATTCGAATCGGGCTCCGGCTCTATTCGTCGTTTCGGTTCCATGTCACATCCGTGTCACAACCGGGGGCTGCCCGGTCGGGATTTCTACACTAGGCGGTGCCTGTGTCGTCCCGCACCCAACCGTAAGCAGCATTTTCACGATGCCCGCCAGCATCGTGATAGGAAGCTTGCAACTTGGACAACCCATCCTTTGGAATGTTGTTGCGTTGGGCTTCCACGTCAACATTGTATAGCTTCGCGGCGTTAAGCCCAAAAATCTTCGCCTTGTCCTCTTTGGTGACCTTGGCGTAGCCAAATTTCTCGCACAATTCGTCGGAAATCTGGAACCGCTTGAAGGCGTCGATCACCCATTGCGGTGAACCCCACCACAGGCAATCGGTTCCCCAAATCACATGGTCGGCACCATAGGTCTGAATGTTCTTGCCGATCAGGTGTTGGCAAGCCTCGGGATGATCGATGGCCAGCGCGCCGAACGAGGAGCCGATCTCGGGATAAACGTTGTTCATCTCCGGATTTCGCTCCTTGATCTTGATCAGCACGTCGTGCCAACTGAAATCGCCGGTCGTCGGATCGTACGACTCGTTCCAGCCCGGCATGATCGGAGCATGCTGAAGCGCCGAGTGATAGATGACGAAGGTGAAGTCGGGGTGATCCAGAGCGGCCTTCTCCACATCCTTGGGATTGGCCAGGTGGCCGAGCGTTCGAGACTGGTACGAGAAGCCCTTATGGCAACTGACCAGCTTGATACCCAGTTCTCTCGACTTCTCGTAGAACGGGTAAGCCAACTTTTCGTCATCGAGTTGAAAGCCATCGCCCGAGCGACCCGGATCAGTATGGCAGTACCACTTCCAGGAGTCGATGCCGTACTTATTGACTTCGCGCTCCATCTGCTCGAACAGAGCAGCTTTATCTTGGGAATTCGTTTTCTTATCCCAGTAATGGTTGGGGGCACAGTTGCCCTGGCACAGGGCTCGTTGCGATCCGGCGATTTCGTTGATGTCATTTTTTCGCAGCGACATCAGCCAACTTGGCAGCACACCCCCGAACCGCTTGGGACCTTCAACCACGTTCCCCTTCTTGTCGATGTTGCGTTCTTTACCCGGCACACCGGAGATAACCAGCATGGCGGTTTCGCTGTCGAAGAACATTTCCTTGACGAAGTTCGGGAAGGCATACGCTTCGGGAGTATTCTCCAGCTTGAAGCCCATGTTCTTGACGAACTCCTGGTTCTTGAACATCTGCATATTGCGGAAACCGATGGCCAGTCCGTTGGTAAAGTGGGACTGAACATCGATGATGAAGTATTCGCTTTTCGGCCACTTGTCTTCGTAGGCGCCTGGCTCCATGGTCTCGACTTCGTCGACATCCCAATAGTTGCCGTAGACCTGGTTGTTGGCCCAAAAGGCGGTCGCCAGTCCCATGGTGCTGGCAGCAAACGCACGGCGATCCATTCCCAACTTCTTGGACTTTTCCTCCGACATGGATTTGATCAGCCGCTCGACCTGCTTTTGTTGTTTGTTTTGCGGTCGCGGAACGAACTCTTCGTTAGACACGACTTGTGTGGGCATGGCGGCATCAACGCCTTGCTTGCGATCTCTTACCCATTTCGGAATCCACATGGAAGTACGCTCCTTGTCGGCTGCTTCGAGAAAGCTTCCGTGAGATGTGTTGGTTCAAGCGGGAACAAGCCCGCACGAGAAATACGGTAGCCAACGCCATTCCAAGCGCCAGCCCGAGCCGACGAAATTATAGACTTGGGTCAAAGCCGATCCAAACCTTCCCACCACCGGCAACGTAATACCTGTTATACCACGTTGTCGAGCCAGAGGTTTCAGGGGACAAACGATCTCGGCAAGGGTCAGAAAATCGATCTCCCGTCGAAAAAACGACTCGTTAACGCTGCGCGGTCGATAGCACGCCCCAATGAACTCTGGCACCCGATTCCTGATATCCAATCACTTACTCAGGAGCCCTGCATCGATCACATATTGAGACCCTGTCACAAATCGGGCCGCGTCGGAGACCAGAAACGCGACCGATTTGGCCACATCCTCGGGCTCGATCCAGGGAACATCCATTAGGTTGCCGGCAGAGCGTTCGGCGATTTCCTGGGTGGTGGCGCCTTCCATCGCGGCTAGACCGTCATTCATTGGTGTGTTGACACCGGTGGGATGAATTGAAACAACCCGAATTCCATAGGGCGCCAGCTCGATGGCCCAGGACTTGGTCAGTCCGGTGAGTCCCCACTTCGAGGCCGCGTAATGACTGAGCCGCCCCATGCCCCGCAGCCCGGCGATCGATGAATTGTTGATGATCACGCCGGACTGCTGCTTGATCATGCGCGGAATGACATGCCGCCCCATGATCCAGGCGCCCTTCAAGTTGATATCCAGCATGGCATCCCATGCTTCTTCGCTCAGCTCGTGAGCCAATCCATAGGCACAGATTCCGGCGTTATTAAATAAGATATCGATCGTTCCGAAGCGCTTGGACACTTCTTGAATGCCCTCGGAGACCGTTTCGTTGTCTCGCACGTCGGCCACAATCGCCTGGGCTTGGACGCCGATTGTTTGGCATTCTTCCACGAGCGATGTGAGATCATCAGCCGAGCCCTGTGCGTAACCGGGGTAAGCCACTTCACGAGCCACATCGAGTGCGGCGATATGGACTCCTTGCCGGGCCAATTCCAATGCGGTGGCGCGTCCCTGGCCTTTGGCTGCCCCCGTGATCAACGCGACTCGGCCACGTAATTCTTCAAACATCGTCGTATGTTTCTCCAACCTGGCAGTACAAGTGTCGCGAAACTTAAGACCATCAACCCATCGGTGCGGTGGATTGTAAAGGCACCGCCCGTGCGGTGGCAGAGCCGCACCATCGCCACGGCGGGCCGTGGGCGAACCTTTTCGCCACGACCCACTTCATGTACGGGAACGTCGACCATTGCAGAATGGGCTGAGTTTGCCGACCAAGGGATTGGCTCGGGGCAGCAGAATCGCCGAAGTTTCGGCTGGTAAACTGCGATGTAAAGGCTAGTGGGACCTTTGGTTGCCTCGTCGAACCTCGTGACAACTGGGTGGCCAAACCCGCGTTGCCAACATAGCATAGGGGAATACGCTTTCGCAGGATGGGTGCCCCCCGAGGCATCGTGCCCAGCGGGAATCAGAAAGCGCATCGTCCTTAGATCGAGACAACAAACACCGCATGAGTAACGGTCCCCACAATAACGAGCCAGAAGGCACCTCGGAGCCGTTCGAGATCCGTGTGGCCTCACGAGTCGATCGACTGCCGCCCTATCTGTTCGCGCGGATCAACGCATTGAAGATGCGGAAGCGGCGAGCGGGAGACGACGTCATCGACCTGGGGATGGGCAACCCGTCCGATCCGCCTGCGGATGTGGTGATTGACAAACTTTGCGAAGCTGCTCGCGACCCGCGTAGCCACGGTTACAGCGAGTCGCAGGGGCTAAAGAACCTTCGCCGCGAGGTCACCTCGAAATACCTCAAGCGTTACGGCTGTCGACTCGATCCCGAGTCTGAAGTGGTTGTGTGCCTGGGGTCGAAAGAGGGCTTCAGCCACATGTGCCTGGCATTGCTGGGGCCCGGCGATTCGGCCATCGTTCCAGCCCCTTCTTACCCGGCTCATCTGTACGGAGTCGCTCTATCGGCGGCGAATGCCATCTCGCTGGAGGTGATGAATACCGAGAAATATCTCTCGAACATCGCCTACGTTTGTCAGCATCTGTACCCGCGTCCGAAAGTGCTGATTATCAACTACCCGCACAACCCTTCGGCGGTCACGGTCGAACCGGAGTTCTACGTCGAAGTGGTGAAGCTGGCCAAGCGATACGGGTTCATGGTCATCAGCGACCTGGCCTATTCGGACATCGCCTTCGACGGTTACAAGCCGCCGAGTTTTCTGGCCTCGCCGGGAGCGCTCGAGGTGGGTGTCGAATTCACCACGATGAGCAAGGGCTACAACATGGCCGGTTGGCGCGTGGGGTTCTGCGCGGGCAACGCCGAAATGGTCAAGGCGCTCAGCACGATCAAGGGGTACTACGATTACGGGATGTTTCGCCCGATTCAAATCGCCTCGATTGTTGCCCTGCGTGATACCGAAGCGGCCGTGGAAGCGCAATCGGAACTCTACCAGCATCGTCGCGATGTCTTGTGCGACGGGTTAACTCGCATCGGCTGGGACATCACTCGCCCCCGCGCCGGGATGTTCGTGTGGGCGAAGATCCCCGAAATCTGGCAAGAGAAGATGAACTCTCTCGACTTTGCCATGAAGCTACTCGAAGAAGGCGACGTCGCCGCGGCACCCGGCGGCGGTTTCGGACCCGCCGGCGAAGGTTATCTCCGGATGGCGTTGGTCGAAAACGAGAATCGTCTGCGGCAAGCCGTGCGACAAATCGGTCGCTGCCTGGGGGCGACGGCTACCTCCGAAGCCGAATCGCAGCCGGCCTCGCAGTAAGCCTCACTTCATCATCGCCCGGCGACACCTACAATCCCTGGAACCGGTTCGTTCGTTAGGACCTTCGCTGTTTTCGGGGCGTCCGGCAGCCAAACCCTGGGCGATTGGACATTCGAAGTCACTTTAGGCCCGCCGTTTCTAGGTTTCTGCTCGAAACACCTCTGCTCGGGGTATGTTTTCGCAGCGGCCTGTTTCTCGTCCTTTGACCTCCGCAAGGGCCGCTTCGGCACACATCCCTAGTTCCTTCGCTTGGCCATTCCATCGTGAACGAAGAACAATTCCGTCTGCATGCCGAAATCGAAGACCAACACTGGTGGTTTGTCGCCCGCCGGCAGATCTTAAGGCGGCTGGTCGAACATCTGGTCCCCCCGTTGCCGAAGGCCAAGTTGATCGACGTGGGCTGTGGTACAGGGGGCAATATCGGTGGTTTCGCCGAGGATTACGATTGCCTGGGAATCGACACATCGACCGATGCCATCCAGTGGGCCGCCCAGCGGTTTCCCAAGGTGCAATTCGTGCAGGGCTTCGCACCGGGAGATATTTTCGACGCGATGGGGGAAGCCGACCTCGTAATGCTCAACGATGTACTGGAGCACGTTGAAGACGACTTCCGGTTACTGCGGAGTCTCGTGGCCTCGATGCGTCCGGGTGCCTATCTGCTGCTGACCGTGCCGGCCGATCGAAAGCTGTGGAGCGAGCACGACGTGAGCTTCGGCCACTTCCGCCGCTACACGCAAACCCGGCTGGGAAGCGTATGGAGAGAGCTCAACGTCGATGTACGGCTCGTCTCGCACTTCAACACCCGGCTCTATCTGCCCGTGCGTGCCGTACGTACCTGGACCAGAATCAGGGGGAAAGCACTGGGGGCCGCGGGTACCGATTTCGCCATTCCCCCCGCACCGCTCAATCGGCTGCTCACGCGGGTCTTCGCGGGGGAATCCGGCCGGCTGATGAACATTTTGCAGGGCCAGCCCCGACGCGGATATCGCCGGGGCGTGAGCTTGATCGCCGTGCTGCAATGCCGCGGAAAAGCCGCCACATCTTCGACCGAGGACGCGGACACGGGGATCGTCGAAACAAGGCTCACCACATCGCCCGACTTGGCTCACCAGGAGAGCTAATTGCTCAACCCGATTTGATCGACCCGGGGCATTCTAGGCATACCGGCGATGTGTCGGTATGGTATAGGGGCTGCCGCGTACGCTTGGTCAGCCCAATTCGATACCAACAAAAAAATGAGGGTCCTTGTTCGCCAGATCAAGGACCCTCAATTCGAATGGCTGTCCAAACGAGGCACGGAATCGCGTTGCTCGGAGACCCTCAGCCGTAACTAGCATATCGGCGAACCGCGGCACCGACTTGAGCGACGCGCGTTTCACGTAATCAAAGCTGCCCTCTCATTCAGACGAGAACGGAATTCATGACGAAACCTGCCAAGTTAGCGCTGGAAGACGGTACCGTTTTGACGGGTTTTTCATTCGGCAGCGAAGGGGAAGTCGACGGTGAGGTCTGCTTTAACACCTCGATGACCGGATATCAGGAAATCTTGACCGATCCGAGTTATCGCGGACAGATCGTCACGATGACCTATCCCGAAATCGGGAACTATGGCGTCAACGACGAAGACTTCGAGAGCGGCAAGCCACATCTGGCCGGGTTTATTGTCCGCGAGAGCAGCCGGCGGCATAGCAACTTTCGCTCTGATGGCGATCTGCATAGCTTTCTCGACCGGTGGGGCGTGGTCGGCATTGCGGGCGTCGACACGCGAGCACTGGTGCGACGCATTCGCATCGAAGGCGCGATGAAGGGGGTGCTGTCGAGCACCGATCTCGATGACGCCAGCCTGGTTGCCAAGGCCAAAGGCAGTAAGGGCCTGGTTGGTCGCGATTTGGTGAAAGAGGTGATCCCCGAGGAGCCACGCAATTGGAACGAACACGTGAGCCGTTGGGTGCATCTCTCGAATGATCCCGAACCGGCAGAGGCCCCCGGCAGCGACGCACCGCATGTGGTGGCCTTGGATTACGGGATGAAATGGAACATTGCCCGGCACCTGTACAACATTGGCTGCAAAGTCACCGTTTTGCCCGGCACCGCAACCGCCGACGATGTGTTGGCCCATGCACCCGACGGGGTGTTTCTCTCCAACGGGCCAGGCGACCCCGAGCCAATTGAATACGCCGTGAAGACCATTCGCGGGTTGCTGGGTAAGAAACCCATCTTCGGCATCTGCTTGGGACATCAACTACTGTCGCTGGCCTCCGGGGCGAAGACATTCAAGCTCAAATTCGGACATCGCGGGGCCAACCAGCCCGTGCTGAACATGGATTCCAAGCGGGTCGAAATCACCTCCCAGAACCACGGCTTCGCGGTCGACGAAGACGGGCTATCAAGCGACCTGGAAGTGACGCACTACAACCTGAACGACAACACGATCGAAGGCGTGCGCCACAAGTCGGTCCCGGCGTTCAGCGTGCAATACCACCCGGAAGCCTCCGCCGGCCCCCACGACAGCCACTACCTGTTCCAACAGTTCCGAGAGTTGGTGGATGCCCAGCGGTAGCGAGTAAGGTCCGGGTGCGGACCGACGACTTCCGGGCACCTTGCACGGAGGTTTAGCGATCGCCCCCTCATCCCCGGCGGCACATCCTTCTTTGCCGCGAAGATGCAACTCAGTAGGTTCATGGTCGGTCCGCACAGCGGACTCTGCAAGGCTATTGCGAGCTGCTCGTAGTGGCGTCTGCCGAGTCTTCAGTTGCGCTCACATTTTCAACGGAGTAAGCCACCGACGACTGGAACTTCGATTTGCTCCCCTCGTTTGAAAATGTCCATTCACGACTGATGCCCCCTTCTTCGGGTGGCTCAAACGAATACAAGAGAATGAAGTGGTATGGTCCGTCGAGTATGATCACGGCACGCTCATGCTCTGGACTAGACTGACAAATCCAATCCGACGGTAGGGTTTCCCTGCTAATCGCGTCTAGCTCTTCTTGATTGGGCCAAGTGCCGAAGCGATCGAAATGAGCATAGGTACGTTCAATCAGGGTGGTGGCCTCCAGGTGCCGCTTCGGGAACTGCTCCATCGCGGGGCCGTGTTGGAAATGGATTAGGACGATCGCCACAATCGGCGTGGCGAACTTCAGCGCAAGAAGTCCAACCAAAGCAACCGCCGCTAAATTCCAGAATCGTTCGTTCGACATAGGTCCCGCCTTGTCGCAATAAACTTGCCTTCAGAATTGTAGGCAGCCAGGGAGACGTCGAATCCGTTTCCCCGTTTCGATTATCGCATGGAAGTGTCACACAGAGCGAATCCCACGAACTCGAGTCGTAAGTTCACGGTCGATCCGCGCAGCGGACCCTCAGCACCCTACTGCTGCTGATTCTGCCGCATGTATTCTTCGTTGCGGCGTTCGAGTTCGTCGGGGGGGACGTCTTCGATGTGGGTGGCGATCCACCATTGGTTGCCGCAGGGGTCTTTCACGCCGCCGTAGCGGTCGCCGTGGAACTGATCGGCCGGTTCCATCAGCGAGGTGGCGCCAGCATCCATCGCGCGTTGGTAGGTGGCGTCGGCGTCTTCGACGTAGATGTAGATCGAACCCGGAGTGGGCTGCCAGTCGCCGTGAGCTTCGCCCATCATGACCGCCTCGCCGCCGATGGTGACTTCGGCGTGCACGATGGTGCCGTCCTGGCCCTGCATGCTGTGGACCTCTTGGGCGTCGAACACATGCTTTACGAATTCGAGCAGCGACGCTACGCCGCGTACGGTGAGATACGGCGAAACTCGGGAATGGTCTTTCGGAATCGGATCGACAGCCACTGATGCGCCCTCTTGAGACAACGGGTTACTTCTTGATGATATCCCGTGCGGTCATTCCCGTGGGAATCATGGGCAGTACGTGTTCCATGTAGGGCACCTGGACATCCAGGACGTAAGCCCCCGGGAAGTCGAGCATCTCCTGAATGGCGTCGGACAGGTCGGCTTTGTTGCTCACGTGTGCCCCACCGGCACCATAACCTTTGGCGATGGCCACCACGTCGGGATAGCGCTCTTCGGGACCCATCCCGTCGCCTTCGCCTACGGCTTCGGGGTGATGGACCGGACCTAGATACGTGTGGGCGCGGTTGCCGGCGTGGAATCGATCTTCCCACTGCACGACCATGCCCAGGTGCTGGTTGTTCAGCAAGAACACCTTAACGGGAAGTTTCTCGCAGAAGCAGGTTGCCAGCTCCTGAATGTTCATCTGGAAGCTGCCGTCGCCATCGATATCGATGACCAATCGATCCGGGAACGCAGCTTGCGCACCCATCGCGGCCGGAAGCCCAAAGCCCATGGTGCCCAACCCGGAGCTGGACATCCACGTGCGGGGCGAACGGAACTTGTAGAACTGGGCGGCCCACATCTGATGCTGGCCCACGCCTACGGCCACCACGGGATCGAGATCGCGGGTCTTCTGCCACAGCACGTCGATGGCATGTTGAGGAAGAATGCCGGGGAAGTCCTTGTCGTACGTCATGGGGTCGGCTTCTTTCCACTTCTCGATTTGGGTGTACCAGTCGTTCAAATCGTCGCAGGGCTCGACCAACTTGTTGAGTTCGCCCAGGGAGTATTTGATATCGCTGACAATCGGGATGTGGGCAGCCTTGTTCTTGTTGATTTCCGAAGGGTCAACGTCGATGTGGACGATCTTTGCGCCTTTGGCAAACTCTGAAAGCTTGCCAGTCACGCGATCGTCGAAACGCACGCCAAAGGCCAACAGCAGGTCGCAACCTTCAACCGCGTAGTTGGCGTATACGCTTCCGTGCATGCCGAGGAAATGCAGCGACTGCGGATCGTCGCCCGGGAAAGCGCCCAAGCCCATCACCGTGGTCGTGACCGGAATGCCCGTCTTGTGGGCGAACTCGGTCAGCTCGCGGGAAGCTTCCGAGGCAATGATGCCACCGCCGGCGTATACGACCGGTCGCTTGGCTCGTTTGATGGCGGCTGCCACTTGGGCCAGTTGCTCTGGCTGGGCGTGCCGTGAGACAACCCGATACCCCGGGAGATTCATCGCCACATCGAAGTCGGGAGTCGTCTGGGCAACTTGAATGTCCTTGGGCAAATCGACAATCACCGGACCGGGTCTCCCGGTGGTGGCCACGTGAAAGGCCTCTTTCATCACGCGGGCAACATCTTCGACATCGGTTACCAAACAGTGGTGCTTGGTGATCCCACGGCAGACTTCGATAATGGGCGTTTCCTGAAAGGCGTCGCTGCCAATCACCTTGGTCGGAACCTGCCCGGTAAGCGCGATGAGTGGAATGCTGTCCAACTTGGCGTCGGCAATCGCGGTGACCAGGTTCGTGGCCCCCGGACCACTGGTTGCCATACAGACACCCGGCTTGCCGGTACTGCGGGAAAGCCCCTGGGCGGCAAAGCTGCCACCTTGTTCGTGCCGTGGAAGAATGGTGCGTATGTTCTCCTTGTAGCGAGTGAGTGCCTGATGCATCGGCATACTGGCCCCGCCCGGATATGCGAATACGACCTCGACCCCGTGTCTTACAAGCGATTCGACGACAATGTCGGCGCCGGACATCAGGTCAGTTGCTTCGGTCGAGCGGGGGGTGGTAGCCACGGCAAACAGCCTCCACAGAAAGGAAAAGAAATTGTTCTCAGAAATTGCGTCTCGTCAGGAGAGCCCAGCCCCCACGGCTGGCGCATAACCAATGCACATCGTCAAGCAATCTTCGTCGAGGGTTTGCAGGAGAAGCGTTGCGAGTCCGAGACAGGATCAACCGCTCTAATCTATGTCGTGATAACAAGTTGTTCAACCTTCGCACGTGCCTTTCATCGACAGAAACCAGGCTGTGCAGGAGGTTCCACGAATTGGACACCATTGGCCCCCGAATGTTCGGGGGGATCTTGGGGAAGGATCGTAGGGGTATTCACGGTTCTCATAGGGGGGGCGTTGTTTCTTCCCGCCGTCTGATCCCATTCTGTCGCAAATCGGCCGTTCGCGGACTGATGAGTCCTATACTTGCGTGCCGGCACCGCATTGGGCAGGGCAGGAAAAACTTCTACTAATTTCCGGTGAGAACACAGCAAGATGTCAACGAATCTCGATTCATCCTCCACAACCATCGAGGGTTTGGGGCACCTGCAGGACCCGGGCAAGCAGCAAGAGCCGGCCAATAGCCGCCAGAATCCTCGGTTCCCCTTCAAGCGACAGGTGATGGTCCAGGCCTTGGATAAGTATGCCGAGCGTGTGGGCCCTACGATCAGAACCAAAGGCCGGAATATCTGTATGTGGGGTATCTGCCTGGTCAGCCCCGCGGACTTCAGCACGGGCGACTATATCGTGGTCTCGTTTGAGCCCAGGGAAGGTGCCGAGACGATCGAGATGCTGGCAGAGATTCGGCACACCAAACGCCAAGCGGACGGCCTGGTCGTGATCGGCTGCAAGTTTCTGGAAGCGATCACCGCCCCGGGATTCTAATTCCGACCGACGTTCTCAACCCGCCCGCGACGGCGTAGCGACGTCTTCACGCAGCACTGGGGTAGCCCACGCAATCGAGACCCTAGCGACCGGTCCGATGCTGGTTCGGACTGAGGTGGCCCGGCAAAAGTCCCCCCGAATTTCGAAGGTGCCACGATTCCCGGCCCCTCTGGGCGAATGGTTCCCCCGTGCCAAGGTAACGAAATCGTACTTCTGGGACGAAGGCAAAGTGGTGGTCCGCCGTGGGGACTTAGGCCATACTGGGTGTTTGCTCGGTGGGTGATTAATGGGCATCCCTACCTGTAGTCCTTCCTCCATTTTTTCTCCTTCAGCTAAAGGCAATCCGCATGCTTCGGCAGTGCTTCGTTCTCATCGTTACGTTGGTCGTGGGGGGCTTTGGAATTGCGGCGCATGCCGATGAGGCCTGGGTCACTTACAAGGGGGGCGAGGGGCCGGGCGCCGGAAAGCACATTGTGCTGGTCAGTGGCGATGAAGAGTATCGCTCGGAGGAAGGCTTACCGCAGTTGGGTAAGATCCTTGCCGCGCGGCACGGCTTCGACTGCACCGTGCTGTTCGCGGTCGATCCCGAGACGGGAGAAATCGACCCCAATCGCGGTGACAACATCCCGGGGATCGAAGCGTTGGATGATGCGGACCTGATGATCATCCTGACTCGGTTTCGTCACTTGCCCGACGATCAGATGCGGCATGTCGATGCGTATCTTCGCTCGGGTCGTCCAGTGATTGGGATGCGGACTTCGACCCATGCCTTCAACACCAAAAATCCACAGTGGGAACATTACAGCAACGGTTACGGTGGTAAGAAAAAGGCATGGCAAGGCGGCTTCGGGCGCCTGGTGCTGGGCGAAAAGTGGATTAGCCACCATGGCCACCACAAAAAAGAATCGACACGAGGGCTGATAGCCAAGGGGGAAGAAGGTCATCCCATCGTGCGTGGCATCGAACCGGGATCGATCTGGGGCGACACGGATGTGTACGGGGTACGGCTCCCGCTGCCCGGCGATAGCGAGGCAATTGTCTTAGGCCAGGTACTGACCGGAATGAACATGGACGACCCGCCGGTGCAGGGCAAGAAGAACGATCCCATGATGCCGGTGGCGTGGACCAAGAGCTACCAATTGCCGGAAGCCAAACAAGGCCAGGCATTCAACACCACGATGGGTGCGGCATCGGACCTGGTGGCCGAAGGCACCCGGAGGATGTTGGTCAATTCGGTCTATTGGATCCTGGGGATGGAAGATCAAATCCCCGAGTCGGGAACCAACGTCGAAATCGTGGGAGAGTTTTCACCTTCTCCGTATGGATTCAACGGTTTCAAGAAAGGTGTGAAGCCCAGTGATCATGCGATGGATACGACGCAAGTCGCCGCCGCGGACTCGTATGAAGACTCCAACACCGAATGGTCCGCGGAACTGGCCCTGCAACCGGGCGATCACATTGGCATCGTCGGCAACACGCTGGGCGAGCGGATGCAACACGACGGGTGGCTGGAGACCCTGCTGCAACACCGCTTTCCGGAGCACGAGCTGGTCTTGCGGAACATGGCTTTTTCGGCCGACGAGCTGACCGTGCGGCAACGCTCGGCCGGGTTTGGCACGCCCGACGAATGGCTAACCAACACCGGAGCCGATGTGGTGTTCGCATTCTGGGGTTTCAACGAATCGTTCGCCGGATCCGCTGGCGTGGACAAGTTCAAGCAAGATCTCACCGATTTCATTAAGCACACGCGCGAACAGAAATACAACGGTAAATCGGCCCCACGCCTGGTCCTGTTCACTCCCATCGCGTTTGAGAATCTGCACTCGCCGAATCTCCCGGATGGGGAGGAAGTGAACGAGAATTTGGCCCTCTACACCGCGGCGATGATCGACGTGGCCAAGGCACATGAGGTGCCGCTAGTTGATCTTTACAGCATCAGCCAACAGCTCTACGACGAGACGGATGACTCGCTGACGTTCAACGGCATTCATCTCAACGAACAAGGCAACCGGCTGCTGGCCCATGCGATCGATACGTCGCTGTTCGGTGAGGAATCGAAGCAGGGCGATGCGGACACCTTGGAAGCGATTCGCCAGGCCGTGTTGGACAAGAACTTCTATTGGTATCACCGCTACCGCGCGACCGACGGGTATTCGAGCTACGGCGGGCGTTCGTATCTGAAGTTTGTCGACGACCAGACCAACCGCGAAGTGATGATGCGGGAACTGGAGATCATCGTACGCCTGGCCGACAACCGCGATCCCGTGATTTGGGCGGCCGCCCAAGGGAAAAAACTGGACGGTAACCTCGACGAAACGCCTCCGTTCATCCCCGTGAAGACGAACAAACCCGGTACCGGTCCCAACGGGGAACATGTGTACCTAAGTGGCGAAGAGGCCATTTCGAAGATGACCGTAGCCGAGGGGATGGAGGTGAACCTCTTCGCCTCCGAAGAGATGTTCCCCGAGCTGATCAATCCGGTGCAGATGGCTGTCGATACGAATGGCGACTTGTGGGTCGCCACCTGGCCCAGTTACCCGCACTGGAAGCCGAAAACCGAGATGAATGACCGGTTGGTCATTCTTCGCGACACCGACGGTGACGGGAAAGCAGATCGCTGCGACACCTTTGCCGGAGGGCTGCACAACCCCACCGGCTTCGAGTTCTGGGGCGGAGGCGTTCTGGTGGCCATGGCACCCGATTTGTTGTTCTTGAAAGATACCGATGGCGATGGCAAGGCTGACGTTCGGCAACGCATTTTGCACGGGCTCGATTCTGCAGATACGCATCATACGGCCAACAGCTTCACCCTCGACCCGGGTGGAGCACTTTACTTCCAAGAAGGCGTCTTCCATCGCACACAGGTTGAAACACCTTATGGCCCCGTGCGAAACACCGACGCCTGCGTGTGGCGATTCAATCCCCGCACGGCTAACCTACAGCGGTACGCCGCTTACGGATTCGCAAACCCGCACGGTCACGTGTTCGATGCCTGGGGCGAGGACATCGTGCACGACGGCACCGGGGCACAAGCATACCCGGGTGCCGTATTCTCCGGGCATATTGAATTCCCTCACAAACACCCCGGCGCGCCGCAGGTTTACCGGCAACGGACGCGCCCTTGTCCGGCAACCGAGATCCTCTCCAGCAAGCACTTCCCCGAAGAAAACCAAGGAAACTTGTTGGTCGGCAACGTCATCGGGTTTCAAGGCATCTTGCAATACAAGCTGGATGACAGCGCCGCCTGCCTAACTGGCAAGGAAGTGGAACCAATCGTGTTCTCCTCCGATCCAAACTTCCGGCCTGCCGATATCGAGGTCGGTTCCGACGGGGCACTGTACTTCACCGATTGGCAAAATCCCGTGATCGGCCATATGCAGCACAATCTGCGGGACCCCAGCCGCGACCAAGTCCATGGGCGCGTCTACCGCGTGACGTGCAAAGGGCGTCCGTTGACGAAGCCCGCAGCCATCGCAGGCGAACCGATCGAGGCACTGCTGGAGTTGCTCAAAGCCTCGGATAATCGAGTTCGCTACCGCACCCGCATCGAGTTGAGCGGACGCGATACCGATGAAGTAATCGCGGCGGTTGGTCGCTGGGTCGATGGCTTGGGCGACAGCCCCGAAGTGGAACATCACCTGCTGGAAGGCCTGTGGGTGCATCAGCACCACAACGTGGTGAATCAATCGCTTTTGATGCGACTACTCAACGCCACCGATTTCCGCGCCCGGGCGGCTGCCACGCGTGTGCTGTGCTACTGGCGCGATCGCGTTCCCAGTTCGCTGGAACTGCTTCGCGCGCTGGCCACGGATGAACACCCCAGGGTTCGACTGGAAGCCGTGCGTGCGGCAAGTTTTTTCACCGCACCCGAGGCCGTAGAAATCCCGATGATCGCCGCTGAACTGCCGAGCGATCAATTCCTGAGATACACCCACAAAGAAACGATGCGTACGCTGGAACCGCATCTGCAACGGGCGCTCGATGCCGGTGACACCATTGCCATGTCCACCGACGCCGGCAAGCGGTTTCTGGTGGGCAAGCTCAGCCTCGACCAGTTGCTCTCCCGCGAGAGAACGCCAATTGAGTATCGCGAACTGTTGCGGCGCCCGGGGGTGCAGGGCGATCTGCGCCAGGAGGCACTAACGGGTCTGGCCGAATCCAACGATCGTGAAGAGTTGGCCCTGCTGTTGGAACTCATTAACGAAGTGGATGACGACAACGATGTCGACAACACCGTGATTGTCGATTTGGTGCATCTCCTGGCCATGCGACCAACGAACGAACTCTCGCAGGCCCGCGAAGAGATCGAGCGGCTGGCCACGAAAGCCGAACAACGCGTGGTCCGCGAGATCGCCTTCGCCACGATGATCGAAGTCGATGGTTCGATCGACGCGGCCTGGAAGCTAGCCATCCAATCGGTCACCGGGCTGTACGACCTGGTAAATGCAACACCGTGGGTTTCCAATCCTTCGTTGCGGGGGATGCTATATCCCAAGCTGGAGCCCCTTCTCGAAAAGCTGCCGGGTCTCCTGTCGGCCGTCTCGAATGTGGGCGATGGGCCCATGGGTCGTTATGTGCGAATTCGTCTCCCGAACAAGGGCACGCTCACGCTGGCTGAAGTCGAAGTTTACAGCGACGAGCGGAATGTGGCTCGAAAGGGAAAGGCCTCGCAGAAGAACACCTCGCATGGAGGTGAAGCACGGCGAGCCATCGACGGCAATACCAACGGTTCCTACAGTTCGGGAAGCCAAACCCACACGGATGAACGCACCTCGAACCCTTGGTGGGAAGTCGATCTTGGCGAAGAGTTTCCCATCGACCGCATCGTGGTTTACAACCGCACCGAGGGTTCGCTGGGTAAGCGTCTCGATGGGTTCACACTCACCGTGCTCGACCGACGTCGAGGAGAAGTCTTCCGCCAGGAAGGGATCGCGGCACCGAAAGTCAAAGCAGAATTCATGCTCGAAGGCGGCGGCTCGGCCTCGCGCGTGCGACGGGCTGCCATGGCGGCCATGACACAAGTTCGTGGCAAGGAAACCGCCACCTACGACACACTGGCCACGTTCATCCGTAAACAAAGCGAACAACGCGGAACTGCCGAAACGTTGGATGCCGATAGTTTGGCGGCCGTGCGAGCCATCCAGCGAATCGCCCCTGACTACTGGAGTGTCGAACATACCGAACCGTTGTTGGCGGTGATGATCGATCACATTCGTAACACTCCCACCGCGGATCGCACCTCGCAGGCCACGCTCGATGTGATGGAGTTGTCCGACAATCTAGCGTCTCTGCTCCCGGTGGAACAAGCCCGAAGCGTTCGTAGCCGGCTGCGAGATCTGGGCGTACGCGTGATTCGCATCGGCACCTTACCCGAACGCATGGCGTACGACAAAGAATTGATCGCCGTGGCGGCCGGCAAGCCGGTGGAGTTCGTGCTGCAGAACGACGACTTGATGCCGCACAACTTCGTCATCACCGAACCGGGCGCGTTAGAAGAGGTAGGACTCCTGGCCGAATCCACCGCCCAACAACCAGGCGCCCTCCGGCGGCATTACATCCCGCCGTCGGATCGCCTGTTGCTAAGCAGCCAGTTGCTCCACGCCAGCCAGTCGCAGAAGCTCAGCTTCACCGCCCCCGCCCAGCCGGGAGTTTATCCCTATGTCTGCACCTACCCGGGCCATTGGCGACGGATGTACGGAGCACTATATGTGGTGGCCGATCTCGATGCATATCTGGCAGACCCCGAAGGATATTTAGCGGCCAACCCGTTGCCGATCCAGGACGAGTTGCTGAAGGATCATCGCCCCCGCACCGAATGGAAGTTCGACGATCTGGCCGCCCAAGTGGGTACGCTGGAAGAAGGTCGCTCTTTGGGCAATGCGAAGCAGATGTTCAAGGCAGCCAATTGCGTGGCCTGTCATCGCCTCAACGGCACCGGCCAGGAAGTCGGGCCCGACCTTGCCAAGTTGGACGAAAAGTACAAACCGCTCGACATTCTCCGAGAATTGCTCGAACCTTCTGCGCGCATCAACGAGAAGTTCCAGACCTGGACCTTTGTCACCGATGCGGGCGCCGTGGTAACCGGCCTCATTATGGAGGAGACCGACGACACCGTGAAGGTAATCGAGAATCCGTTGAATAAGGCCGAACCGGTCGTGCTGCAACAATCAGAAATCGACGAACGGGCCAAGTCAAACATCTCGATCATGCCCAAGGGCCTGCTCGATAAGTTGACCCAGGAGGAGATCCTCGACCTGATCGCCTACATTGCAGCACGAGGCAATGTGAAGCACGCCTACTTTCAGGGTCATCACGGAGGTCACCAACACGGCGCCGAGTAATCCGGTAGTGGGGACGTTTGATTTTCGACAGGAGTGAATCATGGATGGATCAGCGGCGTGGCCCGAATTGCGGATTGCCGACTGGAATGAGACCTGCGCCACGGTGCATATGTGGACGCAGATCGTCGGAAAAATCCGCACGGTGCAGATGCCATGGATCAACCATTCCTGGCATTGCACCTTGTATGTGACGCCCCGTGGGTTAACCACCCTGTCCATGCCGCACGGACAGCGGTCGTTCCAAATCGACTTCGACTTCATTGATCATCGGTTGTTGATCCAATCCAACGATGGAGCGCAGCAGTCGATCAACCTGGCACCCATGACGGTTGCCGGTTTCTACAAACAGGTGACCGTCGCACTGAACGGCATGAATCTGCCGGTTCAGATTCATGGCCAACCTAACGAAGTGGATCCCAGCATCCCCTTCGCCAGCGATGTGGAACATAAGTCTTATGATGCCGAAGCGATGGGGCGCCTGCATCAGGCGCTGGTTCAAACCGATCGGGTGATGCAACAGTTCCGAGCCGGCTTCCGGGGTAAGGTCAGCCCAGTGCATTTCTTCTGGGGTAGTTTCGATCTGGCCGTGACGCGGTTCTCCGGCCGAACCGCGCCGGAGCATCCCGGAGGTTTTCCGAATATGCCGGACTGGATCACGCGGGAAGCCTACTCGCACGAAGTCTCCAGCGCCGGTTTCTGGCCCGGCGGTGGCGATCAAGAGGCGTTCTTCTATTCCTACGCCTACCCACAACCGGAAGGCTACGCCGAGTATCCGGTTCAACCCGCGGCGGCGTCCTTCCCACAAGAGATGGGCGAGTTTGTCCTGCCCTACGCCGCGGTGCAATCGTCGGCCACGCCCGATGAAGACCTGCTAGCCTTCTTCCAAAGCACCTACGAAGCCGCCGCCGAGAAAGCCGCCTGGGATCGAGAGGCACTGGAGTGGGACGGGCCACAACGGGATTGAGATTGTAATAACGTATGCGTCACAGCACTTGGAATGATCGTAATAGCAGCCAAGAGTATTAGCCAATCTTGTCACACTACTTGGTGTTTCGCTCGGGACCGCCGAAACCAACCCGATAGTTCTTGAGCGCCAGTGATTCGCCGGTGTGACTGTCAAGTACTTCTGTGTAGTCACAGAAAGACTCACTCCCGCTGACGATAATCGCATCCCCTGCGATGCCTCCACGAATCTCTCCAGCGTTACTCATCCTCAACTTTACAAAATTGGCGTATGAAGTAGCCCCTCCGGGCTGAGCGTGATGCAAGGCAGTCTCCCACAACTTTTCGCCTGTATTCAGGTTATAGGCAATGACCGTGCAGCCGGGTAGATTCGGACGGTATTTCCCAAAATACAATCGATCGCTCACTGAGGCGAAAGCTGAGTTGACATGCCCATCAATCTGGATTTCGTCGTCATTCTTGCACGAGAAAACAAACTCCAATCCGCTCCTGCGTGCTGGATCAAAAACTATTCGAAGCTTCGAATCTGCTGAGTAATGTCTTAGATTACGCTTTATGCCCAAACTCTCTACCGAGAGGTGAAACTGCCTACCAGCAAGAACTTCACGCCAAGCATCGGCCCTTGCACTTCTCTCAACGGGCTCATTCGAGCTAGCGATTTCAGTTTTTAGGCAAGCGAGCGCCGCCAGTGCAAGTAACCATGCTCGACAAGACACGCATCTCCTCCTTTGGGCAGCTGGCCTGTATTTGATCGTAGTCAAACAGTCTGTTGTCTTCCCAAGGGAGCAGACATCACAATAACTATCATAGCTACTACAACCCTTATCTCCGCGCCACGATTCTACAACTTCACGTGTCTTTCACCCACTGCGAGGGATCTCTCGCCACCGGGGAATGCTAGACTTCCGACGGCCTGCATTGCATCTCTTGTGAACACATCCTGCCGATTTTGCCTGCCGCGTTGATTGCACTTCTGATGAGCCCCAGGTAAGGGGCGACGGCCACCAGGCGGAAACTGGTGTGCTCGTAGGTCGATGGTCGAAAGAACTCCATAGCCGTACGGACTGCCGTCGGGCACGGATGCGCCCTTGGTTGTGACGTCGCCCCGTTGTGTGGTGCGCGCGTCATGTTAATCCACCATAGAGTTGCGCGTGCCGATGCTCGAAGAGCGAAGTCTGAAGGTTGATCTCGTTGCATTGGGCCTGTTGGTCTTGTGCATCTTTTTCGCACTGGCGTTGGCCACCTACGATCCGGCCGATCCGCCCAGTACGATTGTGTACCCACAGCGTGAACACGTGGCCAATGTCTGCGGTCACGCGGGGGCTTACGTGGCGTCTGCCTCGTTCACCGCGTTGGGGCTGGGCGCATACTATGTGCTGACCTCACTGATCGTGCTGGACGCCGTACTGCTGGTTCGCCGAGGGGTGAGCGAACCGTGGCTGAGAGCCATCGGCTGGATCGTCTCGCTGGTCGGTATCACCACCTTGGCCGCCATGGCCGCCCCGTGGCTTTCGCCGGGCCCCGTGATCGGAGCCGGGGGCTACCTGGGGGCGGCTGCTCAAGGATTGCTCAAGCCGCACTTCGCCCACGTGGGTGCTTATGTGCTGGCCGCCAGCCTGGTGGCCGGTGGGCTGTTGTTGTGCACCGACTATGTACTGATTCACTTGGCGGCCGTGGTGTTGGGCAAACCCACCGTCGGCGTCGGGCGCGGTTTGGTCAAGGCCGGCAAGGCCTATCGCGATCGCAAAGCCACCGTGGGCGAGACCGCCACCAAGACCAAGAAGGCTGCCCCATTGGAAGACGAACTGGAGGACGAGGAAGAAGAATACGAAGAGGTAGACGAGCCCGAAGTTCGCATTGCCGGCGAAGAGGAAGAAGAGGAATACGAAGAGGAGGAAGACGAGTACGAAGAAGAAGAGGTCGAAGCCGCCGAGGAGCCCAAACCCCAGAAGGGCGTTGCCCGCCGCCTTGCCTCAGCCCTGCGGATCAAGGGCCCCAAGGATCGCGGCGAGCGGGAAGAGGTGCTCGAAGAGCTCGAAGCGGCCAGCCGCCAGGAGGATGACGAAGACTACGAACTGCCGCCATTGGACTTGCTGCTGGAAGGCGAGGACTTCTCCTTCGAGAAGCAACGCAAAGACGTCCGCCGCAAAGCCAGGATTCTGGAAAAGACGTTCGCCAACTTCGGTTTCCAGGTGCGAGTGGTGGAAATCGAATCCGGTCCCGTCATCGCGCAGTTCGAGGTCGAACTCGAAGCCGGGCTGCGGCTCAGCAAGATCACCGGTTTGGCCGACGACTTGGCGATTGCCCTGAGAGTGCCCAGCGTGCGCATCGTGGCGCCGATTCCCGGCAAAAACACCGTGGGCATCGAAGTACCCAACAACGAGCGGCAACTGGTCCGCATGCGGGAAGTGATGGAGGAGTCGAGCAACAAGGTGTCCAAGATGGCGTTGCCACTGTTCTTGGGCAAAGACGTGGCCGGTCGCGCCTTGGTGGCCGATTTGGCGAGCCTGCCCCACTTGCTCATCGCCGGACGCACAGGCACGGGAAAAAGTGTCTGCTTGAACACGGTGATCAACTCGCTACTGATGACCCGTCGCCCCGACGAGGTGAAGCTTCTGCTGATCGACCCCAAAATGGTCGAACTGAGCGGCTACAAGACGCTGCCGCACTTGATGCACCCGGTGGTGACCGACATGGGCAAGGCCGAAGCCATACTGGCTTGGGCCGTGGAAAAGATGGAAGAGCGTTACGCCCTGTTGGCCCGGGCGGGCGTGCGTCACTTGAGTGTCTACAACCAGTTGGGCGAAGAAGAACTTCGCGATCGATTGGAGCTGGAATCGGAAGAAGAATGGGACCAGATCCCCAAACACCTACCCTACATCGTGGTGGTGGCCGACGAAATTGCCGACTTGATGATGACTGCGGCAAAGGAAGTCGAACAGCATATTATTCGTCTGGCACAGAAGAGCCGGGCGGTTGGAATCCACCTCGTGTTGGCCACGCAGAAACCAACCGTGGACGTCATCACCGGGTTGATCAAGTCGAACCTGCCGGCCCGTATCTCGTTCCAGGTGGCCAGCCGTACCGATAGCCGCGTGGTTTTGGACGAGATGGGTGCCGACAAGTTGTTGGGCAATGGCGACATGCTGTTCTTGTGGCCCGGAACCAGCACGTTATTGCGTGGTCAATGCACATACATTAGCGACGACGAAATCAACTCCGTCATCGATTACGTCGGCACCAACGAACCGCAATTCGTACGCGAACTGGTGCAATTGCCAGCCGGCGGAGAAGGTGGCGCAGGCGTCGGCAGCTTCAAAGATCGCGATGAACTGTACGAAGCCGCCGTCGATGTGGTGGTCCGCGAAGGGCGGGGAAGTGTTTCGCTGCTGCAACGTGCGTTGGGCATCGGTTATGGGCGGGCCGCTCGACTGATCGACTACATGGCCGAAGACGGGTTCGTCGGGCAATACAACGGCTCGCAGGCCCGCGAAGTAATGCTCACTCCGGAACAGTGGGACGAGATGCAGAACTCCGGCGGGTCGGGGCCCCCGGTGGCGACGGTACCCTCGCCCAAGAGTAAGACCCTCACCGTGAAGAGCACCAGCAAAAAGAATCCTTCTCGGGCCGCCAAATTGAAAGTCGAGGAAGAAGACGAAGACGCTGAGCTGGAAGACGAGCTTGAGGTCGACGCCGAAGAGGAAGAGTACGAAGAGGGCGAGGAAGACGCGGAGGATCTCGCCCCCTGGGAAGAAGCCGAAGCAGAAGAAGAGTACGAGGAAGAAGAGGAGGAGGAAGAGGACCCGGAAGCGGAGTACGAGGAAGAAGAATACGAAGATGAGTCGGAGGAAGACGACGAGGAGTGGGAAGAAGAGGACGAAGCCGAGGCCGAGTACGAGGAAGATGAGTACGACGAGGACGAGGAGGAAGTCGCCGATCCGGAAGAGGATCAACAGGTTCGCCGTACCATTCAACGGCGGCGAAAACGGGCCTGATAAGCGGCACTTTCGCCCAAAAAGGCTAGGAAATCGGGGCCCGCAAACGCGTTGCAGCCGACAACCGAACAATTGACTTCTGCGGTGGGCTAACGTATGGTTTGGTTCATACAAGTACGTTCGTTTGCCCCTGATTGTGCAATGACATCATTCGTCTCCGATTCGATTTCGCGTCCTAATTCGGACATCGCCAACGTTCGGCTCAACGCTGAGGTCGCGATCATTGCAATTATTACCGAGCGGAGGCCTTAAGGGCGGCAACGGATCCAACTGATCTTCAACAGCCCTGAGGCCCAAGTGGTCGCAGGGCTGTTTGCTTTGGGTCTCAACCGACTTGCTTGAAACCACCAAGTTGTTGTATATCGCCGGTTCGAAGGTCACCCGGCTAAGAGAAACACATAACCACAAGGGCTCCGCACCATGCGGCACATCCAGATCTACGACACCACGCTCCGCGACGGCAGCCAAGGTGAAGGCGTCAATTTCTCCCTCGAAGACAAGCTGCTCCTCGCCAAGCGGCTCGATTCGATGGGCTTCGACTACATCGAAGGCGGGTACCCTCTCTCCAACGATAAAGACGAACAGTTCTTCCGCCGCGTTCGCGAGCTGGATCTTCAGCACGCGAAGATCTGTGCCTTCGGCATGACTCGCCGCAAAGGTGTCGAGGCGGCCGACGACCCGGGAATGCAGGCACTGATCGATTCTCAGGCTGAAGTGATCACGCTGGTCGGCAAAACCTCCGACTTTCACGCTAAGGAAGTCTTGCGCGTGAGCCTGGAAGAAAACCTGGCCATGATCGCCGACAGCGTTCGCTTTCTGCGGGAGAGCGGCCGGGAAGTGATCTACGACGCCGAGCACTTTTTCGATGGTTGGAAATCGAATTCCGACTACGCGCGACAAACCATCCAGGCCGCTGCCGAAGCCGGCGCCGGGCTGATCGTACTGTGCGACACCAACGGCGGCAGCATGCCCGAGGAGATTGCCGAACTCACCGCCGCAGCCAAGGCGGCGGTCGACGTCCCCGTGGGAATTCACTGCCACAACGATTGCGAGCTGGCCGTGGCCAACTCGTTGGCGGCCGTTGACGTGGGCGCGGTTCACGTGCAAGGCACCATCAACGGCTTCGGCGAACGTTGCGGGAACGCCGACCTGATTTCGGTCGCGGCCAACCTGGCGCTCAAGAAGCAAGGCTACGAAGTGCTGCAGGCCGATGGGGTGGAGTGCCTGACCGAGCTTTCGCGGTACGTCTATGAAATGGTGAATTGGAATTGGCGTTCCAACCAACCGTTCGTCGGTCAAAGTGCGTTCGCCCATAAAGGCGGGATGCATGTGCACGCCGTGAACCGGGTGGCCAGCAGCTACGAACACATCGACCCGGAGAAGGTCGGAAACGAACGCCGAGTGCTGGTCAGCGAACTCTCGGGCCGCTCGAACATCGTGGCCATGACCACCAAGCACAACATCGAGCAGGACAAGGAGCTAATGGACAAGATCCTGACGCGAGTGGTCTCGCTGGAGAACGAAGGCTACCAGTTCGAGGCCGCCGAGGCCTCCTTCGACCTGCTGGTGAAGAAGTGCGCCGGCACCTATAGACCGCTGTTCGAGCGACTGAGCTATCACGTGAGCGTGGAAACCGATCGCTCGGGTGAAGTGGTGACGGAGGCCACCGTAAAGGTCCGCCTGGGCGACAAGATTCGGCATGAAGTGGCCGAGGGCGATGGCCCCATCAATGCCTTGGACGGAGCTCTACGAAAGGCCCTCAACGGTTTTTTCCCGGGTCTGCTGGAGATGCATCTGGTCGACTATCGGGTGCGGGTCATCAACTGCGAGGCGGGCACCGCGGCCGTGGTGCGGGTGGTGATCGAAAGCCGCGACGAGGACGACGTCTGGGGCACCATCGGAGTCAGCGAGAACATCATCGAAGCCAGTTGGATCGCTCTGGTCGACAGCATCGAGTACAAGCTTTACAAAGATGAAGCGAAGGCCCAGCGGGCCCAATTGGCCCCCTCGACCACCAGCTAGCGGCTCATTCTCGGCGAACATCGCCGGCGGCGTTGTGTCTTTCCGTCGGCCTGCGTATGTTTCTGCAAGGGCCATCCCTCGGATTTCCGCTGGTGCAACCGGTCCATTCCCCCGTTCATTTTCGAAGATGCAATAGTAGCGATCACCATGGCGACCGAGTCCGAATCACAAGAGCTACCGAAACAATACGACCACGGCCCCGCGCAACAGCGGTGGTCGCAACATTGGGAACAGCACGCCTACGGGCACAGCGAACCCGACCCCGGCCGTGAGTCGTTCTGCATTGTGATCCCCCCACCGAATGTGACCGGCGCCCTGCATCTGGGTCACGCCCTGAACAACACCCTGCAAGATACGTTGATTCGCATGAAGCGGATGCAGGGAATCAATACATTGTGGATGCCCGGTACCGATCATGCAGGCATCGCCACCCAGGCCGTGGTCGAGCGGCGATTGCTGGAAGAGGAAGGCAAAAGCCGCCACGACGTGGGTCGCGAAGCACTAATCGAGCGTATCTGGAACTGGAAACACGCCTACGAAGAACGCATTCTGGGTCAGCTCAAGGCCATGGGCTGCAGTTGCGATTGGGAGCGAACTCGCTTCACGCTCGACGACACGTGTGCCCGCGCGGTGCGACATACGTTTTTCCGCATGTTCGAACAAAAGCTGATCTACCGTGGACAGCGGTTGGTTAACTGGGACACTTTCTTGCAGACCGCCGTTAGCGACGACGAGGTGTTTCACGAGTCGATCAAAGGGCACTTCTGGCACCTACGTTACCCGGTGATCGACCCCAAGCAGGGCGAACCTGCATTCGTCGTGCTGGCCACAACCCGCCCGGAAACGATGCTCGGCGATACGGCCGTTGCGGTGCACCCCGACCCCGCGGGTGCGCTGGACAAAGTGGAAGCGGCGCTGCAGGAGAAACTCGCTGCTGCGCCCGCAAAACAAAAGCCGGACGTTCAGAAGGAACTCGACGCTTTGGCCGAACGTCGCAAGACGATGCTCGCATCACTAAACCAGTTGCGCGACATGGCGAACGATGGTCGCAAGGTGCTGTTGCCTCTGGTCGATCGAGAGATTCCGCTGGTGGCCGACCAATGGGCCAAACCCGAGATGGGCAGCGGTTGCGTAAAAATTACGCCCGCCCACGACCCGAACGATTATGAAGTTGGCCTGCGCCAGTCGCTCCCGATGATCAACATCTTGCACGAAGATGGTCGATTGAACGACAACGCCGGGCCCTACGCCAAGATGACGATGAAGGACGCGCGAAAGCGGGTGTTGGCCGACCTGGAAGCAAAGGACCTTGTGGCCGAGGTTGAGGATCGCGAGATCGAACTTGCGCACTCGGATCGCTCGAAAACCCCCATCGAACCCAAGCTGGCCGATCAGTGGTTCGTGAAGATGGACGATCTGGCCCAAAGCGCGATGGATGCCGTGACTGACGAGCGGGTAAACATTCGGCCCGCCCGCTACGCCAAGGGTTATCTCGATTGGCTGAGCGAAAAGCGCGATTGGCCGGTAAGCCGCCAACTGTGGTGGGGACACCAGATTCCGATTTGGTACGCGCCAACCGCCAGCGAAGCGGACCTCAAGAAAGCCTTTGCCGGCCGCGAAGGCATCACATGGCAACGAGACGAAGATCATGAACAGTGGCTCATCTGCGCACGGGATGGAGATCTGGCCGAGGATGCGATCCCCGGGCACAAGATCGAGCGTGAGATGGACGTGCTCGACACTTGGTTCAGTTCTGCACTGTGGCCGCACTCTACATTGGGCTGGCCCGAGAAATCACCGGAGTTGGAATACTACTATCCCACGAGCGTGCTCATCACCAGCAGGGACATCATCACGTTGTGGGTGGCGCGTATGGTGCTCACCGGATTGTTCAACGTGGGCGACGTTCCGTTTCGCGATGTGTTCATCCATCCCAAGATCCTCGACGGCTTCGGCGAAACCATGTCCAAGTCGAAGGGCAACGGCGTCGATCCGCTGGATGTGATTGAAAAGTTCGGGGCCGACTCGCTACGGTTCGCGTTGGCGTACCTCACCACCGAAACGCAAGACGTACGAATGCCGGTAGAGTTCGAGTGCCCGCATTGCGGAGATCATGTTGAGCAAACCCGTAAGAATCGCATTCTGCCGCGAATCAAATGCCCGCACTGCAAGGCCGACTTTTCGACACAATGGGCCAACAGCGAAGCAGACCAGGCCCTTCCACGAGCTGCCGTGGTTAGCGAACGGTTCGAGCTGGCTCGCAACTTCTGCAATAAGCTGTGGAATGCCTCGCGGTTCGCGATGATGAACCTCAGCGGGTACACCCCCGGCCAGGTTTCGATCCAAGAGATGGCGGTGGAAGATCGCTGGATCTTGAGCCGGCTATCGACGGTCACTCGCAAGGTGACTGAGGCGCTCGATCAGTACCACTACGCCGAAGCGGCCCGTGAGTTGTACGACTTCGCCTGGGACGAGTTCTGCAGCTTCTATCTGGAGATGGTGAAGACGCGACTGCAGGACGATGACCAACGGGTGGTTGCCCAACGCGTTCTGGCTCATACCTTGGACAGTTTGTTGAGGTTGCTGCACCCGATGATTCCGTTCATTACCGAAGAGGTTTGGCATTTGCTGGCCGACGTGGCCGCAGAGCGCGGGATCGACAACCCGGCGGCAGCGGCGGAGAGCGCGATGATCGCTGCCTGGCCAGTGGCCAACGCGTCGCATGAAGATTCGGAAATCGAAGCTCGTTTCGCGCGTTTTTCCGAGGTACTCAAGGGGCTGCGCGAGATTCGCAGTCGGCAGAACATCGCCCCCAAGGTGCACATCGAATTCAGCGTGCGTACCGATGCCGACACGGTGGCCTTGCTGCAGCCGATGGCCAGTTACTTCGAATCGCTGGCCAACGCCAAAGCCACGGCTTGGGGCATGGATGTCGAGGCCCCCACGCCCAATGCCACCTTCAATCTGACAGGTATCGATGTCTATGTGGATCTGAAGGGACTGATCGACGTATCCGCAGAGATCGACCGAACACAGAAAGAGCTTTCGAAGCTCGAATCGCTGATCGCGGGAAAAGAGAAGAAGCTCTCCAACAAGAACTTCGTCGATCGTGCCCCTGCGGACGTGGTGCAGAAAGAACGTGAGAACCTAGACGAACTCCGGCAACGGGTCGAAAAAAGCGAAGCCGCCCTGGCAGAGCTCAAGAGTTTGGCATGATCCAATGTCAAGTGGCGTCTACCGTTTCAAGAGTCGCTCGCAGTCTTCCACGTTCTTTACTCCTGGGCAAGTTGGCATGGCGCCAATTGGAATTGGGCCGATTGGGTGGGGTTCATCGAAATCTGGGGAACGGCTGCGGATCGCACGCACGCAGCCGACCGTGTTGCACGTAGAAAGCCTCTGCTCCAGAAGTCTCCAATAGTTCCTTCTGCGTGGCGCCCTGATTCAAGGTTTACCGCGAACGGAAGCTGCCGAACATCGAGTTTCCCTCGGTACTGGTTTATGCCCAGAGACAAACCTTATAATTGAGGCATCCCCAGTATCGGCCACCGTGTTTCCCAGTAGCGACTTGCCAAGAGGATGGACTTTCATGCCCGTGCGTATGGAGTTGTCGCGGATCATCATCAGTGAGATCAACGACCAACAAGTTATCTATCTGAAAGAGATTGATGGTGACCGGACCTTTCCCATCGTGATCGGCATTTTCGAGGCCACGAGCATCGACCGGAAAGTGAAGGGGCACGAGATGCCGCGCCCGTTGACCCATTCGCTGATTGTGAACATGGTCGAGCAACTCGGCGCTGAGTTCCAGGACGTGGTGATTACGGAACTGCGAGATCGCACGTACTACGCCCTGCTTCGCATTCGACACGAAGGCGAGCTATTCGAGATCGATTCGAGACCGTCGGACGCGATCGCGGTCGCGGTCACGTGCGACCCGCCGCTGGACATCTACGTCAACGAAGAAGTGTTGGGCGAAGTATTGGGGGAGTGATCCATCACCCACCGCTGTGCGCCTCGGATTTTTTGGGCGGATCGTTCAAAGCCGCCTCTGCCTCGGACGCGGGATCCTGCGGCGGTCGCTTTTCGAACACCAGAACATACTGTTCTTTCATCAGCGGAATTTCTGCAAGCAGCGAGAACCCTGCGTCGCGAACCTCGTCGGTCACGGTTCCTTTGCCGCAGCGCACGTGCCCCATCACAAAAGGCTTGCTGACCCCTCGCACCCGCTCGAAATCGACAAGCATCAATCGTCCATCGGGCCGCAAGGCACGGTGAATCGAACTCAGCGTCGCGTGCGGGTACTCGAAGTGGTGATAGGTATCGCATACGAAAACGCGGTCCACCGATTCGGGAGCCAGGTTGGTCGAGTGCTGATCGCATTGCACGCTGACCACGTTCTCGATACCGGCTTCCTGATTCATGGTTTCGATGTGGTCGAGAAACTTGGTCGCGATGTCCACGGCGTAGACCCGACCTTCCGGTCCAACTTGCGGGGCCATCAGGCGCGTGAACAGCCCCGTCCCGGCACCCACATCGGCCACGTGCATCCCGGGCTCAATCCCTAGCACCGCAATGATGGCATCGCGATATCGATAGACTTCGCGGCTCTCGACTTCAAAGAGCTTGATGAAGCGGTCAACGTCCGGGTCGTCAAACGATTTGTTGATTCCCGGTTTGACACTCTCCTCCTGGGCCACTGCCACGGAGGGCAAACAAACGACCGCAAGTACCAGCCAGACCCATGCCGCCAAGCGGAAAACGATTGGGAAACTGCTCTCGAATTTCGTCGTCGAATGCATCGATTGGAACTCACGTTGTTTGTTTGGGTTCATGCTTGGCGAACGAAATTCTGCACCAGGTTCGCCTTTGGATTACTATGACACGAGTGATTCTGCCAGCCAAGCAGCTGCAATCATCCCGCCGTGTGAATCCCTCCGAGACCGTGTCCGATTGCCAACCGGTAATCTCCAGTAAAAAAGTGTGTGTATTCATGATCCGAATAAAATCCGTCTGCCAGGCAAGTCTCCTGTTTCTTCCCCTGTCCTTAATTGCGGGTTCGCTCGCCGCAGAGCAATCAGGTCCGGCGGCCGACACCCCGTTTGAACAGGAATACCAGCTAACCGAAGTACGTTCGTCCAAAGCGCCGCAGAATGACATCCGAGCAGTAGCCGTTTCGAAGCAAGGAAAGGTCTGGGTCGCCTCCGGGGCGGGCGTGTATTCAATCGAAGGCGAATCGTCATCTCCTCGGACCGCGGAAGGGATCGAGGGCCCATCGTACGACGTACTGATCGATAGGAAACAAATCCCGTGGGTTGCCGCCTGGGATGGTGTCTATCGTCAGAACGATGGAAGATTCCAGCGGATCGGCGAGCTGCCGGGCCCGATTACCGTGCTGGAAGAATCTCCAACCGGGATCATTGCGGCAGGCCCGGACGGGATCTTCTACTTAGAGGATGATCACTGGAAGCAGCATCCCGCGCTAGTCGCGACATCGATTCGCGACCTACTGTACTTGGGAGAAGCCGGGGGGAAGTCTGCGGAAGAGTCCTCACTCGCTGTGGCGACTGGTATTGGCCTTTACCTCGTCGATGGTGACAAGGTGCGACGGATTGCCGGGGCAGACGAGATTCTCAGTAGCGATGTCCGCAGCGTCGCCCTCAATGCAGACGGCGAACTGTGGATTGGGACTGCCGCCGGGATCGATGTCTACAAGCAGGGTCAACGCGTTCGCAGCATCACGGGAGCCGAGGGGTTGCCTTGTGCCGACGTGAAGTGCATCGCGTTTGATGACTCTGGCAACGCCTGGGTCGGCACCAGTCTCGGCGTGGCGCGCGGCAGCCAGGGGAAGTGGACGTTGCGACACAGCCGCCGGTGGGTGCCAAGCGACGAGGTACGTGATGTGGCGTTCTCTCCAAAAGGAGCTGCATGGATTGCCACCTCGGGCGGGCTTTCCGCGCTGGCCTATAAACCGATGACGCTTCAGGACAAGGCCGCGCACTACCAGCGGCTCGTGCGTGCTCGGCACGTGCGTCCCCCGGGATTGGTCGAAAAATGCCGTCTCGCCACCCCCGGCGATCTGTCATCGTTCGAGGATATGGACACCGATAACGACGGAAGTTACACGGGCATGTACGTGGCTGCCGAAGCATACCGCTACGCCGTTACCGGGGCGGAAGACGCACGCAACAATGCCACCGAATCCTTCAACGCGTTGGAATTTCTGCACAACGTTACCGAATCCGACGGGTTCTTTGCGCGGACGGTCGTCCCTTCCACCTGGGAACACGTGGCCGACATGAACCGTACCTACACCCCCGTTGAAATCGCCGAAGCACGCGTCGACGAACCGCGTTTCAAACGGGTAGAGGTCCGCTGGAGACCTAGTTCCGATGGCAAGTGGCTGTGGAAGGGCGACACCAGTTCGGACGAAGTGACGGGGCACTACTACGCCTTCGCGATTTACCACGAACTGGTCGCCGACGAAAATGAAAAGAAGCGGGCCGCGGAACTTGTACGTCGCTTGACCGATTACATCATCTCTGGGGGATTTGTTCTTCGCGATCAAGACGGTGCAGCCACTCGCTGGGGTGTGTGGTCGCCAGAGAAATTGAACCAAGACCCCAACTGGCGTCTCGATCGCGGGATCAACTCCGTGGAGATTCTTTCCTTCCTCCTCACAGCCCATCACATGACGGGTGACAAGAAGTATCTCGACGAACTCGAAAGACTGTACGACGACCACGGATACCGCGAGAACATTCTCGAACCGCAACAGTTGGATCCCGGCTCGTTCACGCATATCGATTTCGAGTTGCTGGCCATGGCTTATCACGGCCTGCTGAAGTACGCGGTGGATCCCGAACGAAAGAAGGTGTATCAGCAAAGCTTCGAAACTTGGTTCTCGCCCGTACGGAACGAGGCCAGCCCCTTCTATGCATACACGTACAAGGCTCTGGGAGGGCAGGGCGACTTTCGGCCGCAAGCCTGCGTGGCCTTTTTGCGAGAGTTACCGCTGGACATGATTGAATGGACGATCGACAACCGGCAGCGAGAAGACCTTCGACTGGTGCGACTTCCGTCCAGCGAGTTGTGGCAGACCGATCGCTTGTTGCCGGCCAGCGAACGGGCCGTTTCGCGTTGGGACCGCAATCCGTTTGCCGCCCTCCGCGGCGCTGGGGCAGCGGTTGAAAGTAGTTCGGTCTACTGGTTGTTGCCTTACTGGATGGGCCGCTACTACGATTTGATCGCCGGGCCGTAACGCCTGAAGCGCATGAGACGTCGCTTCGAGAACTCGCCGGTCAAGCCAGTTCGAAAACTAGTTCTGCACGTCGGCGAATTCTTCTTGCAGCACTTCAAGTGCTTGTCGGCCTTTGCCACCCTCGACGGCCACGTTGACCCGAACTTCGCTGGTGCTGATCATCTCGACGTTGATCCCGGCTCGGGCCAGGGCCGTGAACATGCGAATGCCGACACTGGTGTGGCTCCGCATTCCAATCCCCGAAACGGAAAGCTTGCCCACGGCGGGGCTGCTGGTGACCGGTCCGCACCCACGGGCGCCGGAGACCTCTTTGACGAGTTCCGCGCCTCGTTCAACATCATCGCGGGGGACCGTGAAACTGAGGTTTGCACGACCGCTAACCCCGTAGCCCTGCACGATCATGTCGACTAGGATCCCACCCTTGGCCACGTCTTTGAACACCCCGGCGGCAATGCCGGGTTCATCGGGCACGCCACTGAGCGTGATCAACCCCTGGGTATCGTCCAGCGAGATATCGTCGATCGTCAGGTCTTCCATCCGCGTCAGTCGATCGAGTCGGGCGACCACATCGAGCGGCTCTGTCGTCGAAGGCGCGACTTTCGTGCTTACAGGTTTGGAGGCTGACTGGGGATCCGGGTCTTTGTCGAGTTCGAATACTTGATGGACCAGGCGCAAGGCGTCGAGCCCGCGGTCTCGTTCGACCAGGACCGAGATCTTGATCTCGCTGGTGGTGATTGAAAGGATGTTGATGCCGGCCTCGGAAAGGGTCTCGAACATCTTCTCGGCCACGCCGGTCTGTGTAGCCATACCAAGGCCCACGACCGACATCTTGGCCACGTGTTCGTCATGCACGAAACTTTCCGCGCCTAACTCCTGGGCAGCCGTTTCGACCGCCTTAAGGGTTTGGGGAAGTTCGTTTTCGATAACCGTGAACGAAATGTCGGCTTTACCTTCGGCCCCGACATTCTGCACGATCATGTCGATGGTCACGTTCTGTTCGGCAAGCTTGGAGAAGACCACCAGGCTCATCCCGGGACGATCGGGTACGCCTCGAAGAGTGATGCGAGCTTCGTTCTTGACTAGTGCCGCGCCGCTTACCGGGCGGTCGGCCGATTCTGGTTCGGTAACGATCAGCGTACCGGGCCGATCGCTGAAGCTGCTGCGTACGTGAATCGGCACCGAGAACTTCTTGGCAAACTCAATCGAGCGGCTGTGCATCACGCCCGCACCAAGGCTGGCCAGCTCCAGCATCTCGTCGTAGCTCACCTGCCGCACCATGCGGGCTTCCGGGAGATGGCGGGGATCGGTGGTGTAGACACCGTCGACATCGGTGTAGATTTCGCAAGCGTCTGCCTGCAAGACGGCCGCCAGCGCAACAGCCGTGGTATCGCTGCCACCGCGACCCAAGGTGGTAATGTTCATGTCTTCGTCGGTGCCTTGAAACCCGGCCGCGATGACAATGTTGCCTTCGTCCAGCAACCGCTGCATCCGTTCGGTCGAAATCGAAAGGATGCGGGCCTTGGTGTGCGTGCTGTCGGTTTTGATGCCGATCTGTGTGCCGGTGAGACTAACGGCCTTACCACCTAGGGCGTCGATGGCCATGGCCATCAGAGCGACGCTGACTTGTTCTCCCGTGGAAAGCAACATGTCCATCTCACGGGCCTGCGGGCGTTCGTTGATTTCACCGGCCAACGCGACAAGTTGATCGGTGTTCTTGCCCATGGCACTGACCACCATCACCACGCGGTTACCCTGTTGGTGGGCTCGAATCGCCTTACGGGCTGCCGAAAGAATCTTCTCGCTGTCGGCAACGCTGGTACCGCCGAATTTTTGCACGACTAAAGGCATGCACACTTCCTAACCATCAGAGTGACCATCGAGATACGCTACGAATTCCCCAGATTCATCCGACGCCGATTACGGCGAGCCTTGCAAGAACGTCTTCATCAGCTGCCAACCTTCAGCAAAGGCCAGATCGGACTTACCGGCCGTCTCTTCATCGTAGGTCGAAGCGGCATCGGCTTCGATGCCCGTTCCCGCCATGGCGAAGGGAACGAAACCATGGCTGTGGGTCTTGGTTCGCAATGGGGTGGGGTGATCGGGGCTGACCAAGATGCGGTAATCGCCGTGAGCCTTGAGCGCCTCGTGCAGCGGGCCGACGATGTGCTCGTCGATTTGCTGCAGGGCCTCGATTTTGGCCTCGGTGTCGCCTTCGTGCGAGGCCTCGTCGGGGGCCTCGATGTGAACACAGACCAGGTCCGTATCGTCCAGCACCTCGATGGCCGCTCGGCCTTTGGCGGCGTAATCGGTATCGAGATAGCCGGTGGCCCCTTCGACTTCCAGACGTCTCCATCCCAGCAGTGTGGCCAAACCTCGCAACAAATCGACGGCCGTGATCATCACACCCCGCTTGCCGTGCAGCTCTTGGAAGGGCACCAACGAGGGAACGCTTCCTTGTCCCCACAGCCAGACATTGGTTGCCACGGGCTCGCCTCGTTGTCGACGGGCCACGTTGACCGGGTGTTCGGCGAACAGCTTGACCGTTTCGCTCATCAGTTCATTCAGCAGTTCTCCCCCCGGCCCCCGAGGGTAGTCGTCCAACACCGACTTATCGGTGAGATCGTGCGGGGGTGTCGTGCGGGTGTCGACCGTGAACGGAACCGCGCCTTCGCCGGCCCGATAGATCAGTAAGTTGCGATAGCTCACCCCTGGGCGGAACTCGAGGTTCGCGGTGCCCAGTTCCTCCTGAGCGGTGGTCAACAGGCCTCGCGCTTCGGCCGAGGAAATCTGCCCTGCGGTGAAGCTCTTCATTTCCTGGTTTTCAATGGTCACCAGATTGCAGCGGATGGCCCAATCGTTCGGCCCCAGCTTGATGCCTTGAGCGGCTGCTTCCAAAGGGGCACGACCCGTGTAGTGGGTCATGGGGTCGTAGCCCAGCAGGCTGAGCGTGGCCACGTCGGAACCGGCCGGAAGCGATGGCGGTACGTTGTTCGCTCGTCCGATCCGACCGGCGGTTGTCACCGCGTCGATGTTCGGCAAGTTCGCGGCGGCCAGGGGGCTGCGCCCTCCCAGCGACTCTTGCGGTTCGTCCGCACATCCGTCGGGGATCACGATGGCGTATTTCATGAAAATTCCTCTGCCCCGATGTGAGGGGTTTAGTCGCGAACCCGCATGCGAACACTGCGTGAGCGAACGCAATCCAGTTGATCGATTTCGGTAACCGCTTGCAGCGTGGCACCTTCGGTGGTGTTGTGTGTCATGATCACCAGGGGTACCACTCCGGCGGAGTCTTCGCTGGCCGCATGCTGAATCACCGAAGCGATGGAAACTTTCTGCCGACCCAATACCGCCGTGATGTCGGCCATCACACCAGGGTGATCGTCCACGTCGAATCGCAGATAGAACCGCCCGGGCACTTTCGCATGTTCGCGAGGGGTGACACGCGCTTCGCGACGGGACCACAACTCCAACGTTTGAAACGTCAGCCGGGTTCGCCCAACCACGGTGTCAATCATGTCGGCCACCACGGCCGAAGCGGTCGGCATTTGCCCCGCACCCAAGCCATGGAAGAAGACCGGTCCCACGGCATCGCCAACCACACTGATCGCGTTGAATGCTCCGCGAACTTCGGCCAACGGGGTGCCGATCTTCACGAGCGTGGGCGAGACATGCAGTTCCAACCCCTCGGGCACCAACTCGGCCACAGCCAGGAGCTTGATACGGTAACCGAGTTCGCCAGCGTACCGCAGATCTGCAAGTTCCAGCGTATCGATGCCCCAGCAGGGGATGTCATTCCAGTGAACACGAGCACCGAAAGCCAGATGAGCCAGGATGGCCAGCTTCTGCGCGGCATCGGTTCCGTCGACGTCCATCGAAGGGTCGGCCTCGGCATAGCCCAGGCGTTGGGCTTCGGCCACGGCCTCGTCGTAGCTGGCTCCCTTCTCTTCCATCTGCGAGAGAATAAAGTTGCTCGTACCGTTGAGGATTCCGTGCAGCAGCTCGATCTGATTTGCCGACAGACATTGGCTCACGTTCGTAATGATCGGAACGCCACCGGCCACGGAAGCCTCGAAGGCAATCGAGCGGCCCAACTCGCGGGCGCGATCGAACAGCTCCGGGCCATGTTCGGCCAGTAGAGCCTTGTTGGCGGTGATCACGTCTTTCCCGCTTTCCAGCAGTTTCAACATGATGGTTCGCGCCGGCTCCAACCCGCCGACCAGTTGGGCGACCGTGGTGATTTCGGGATTATCGGTCACCAGCGAGAGATCGTCGGTGAGCAACCCCTCGGGCAATTCGGCCTGACGAGCCTTCTTGAGATCGCGGACCACGACCTTTTCGAGCCACAAGGTTTGGCCGGCATGACGCGCCGTGCGATCACCGTAGTCCAGAAGCAATCGGGCCACGCCCGAGCCCACGGTGCCCATTCCGACGATCGCAACTTTGGTCTTATCCATCCCCGCCAGCTTCCGCACGTAAGTCGTTGTGCACGTTGAACGAACCCGCCATCGTAAGACCGCCGCACTGGGGTCGTCAAGCGGCGGACAGGCGAAGGAGTTCGCCCCCAAACCGGATGATTACCCCTGCGGGTTAGGCGGGATAGCCAGGGACAAATGGTGCCGAAAAAATTGACTTTGCGTGTGTGAGCCAGTAGCTATCGAACACTGAGAATCCTCGGCAGCCTCTGAGCGAACTCCTTTGCACCCCAGTGAGAACCTCCCATGGCCAAGCTTTCCTACCACGATCGAACCGACTCGGTAGACGAGAAGTTGCAGCTGTTTCAGTCGGCCTACGCTGCGGGAGATCTCGATGTGGCCATGTCGCTGGCCGACTCAATGAAGGAAACCCTACGGTTCGAGAGGAAGACTGTTGCCGCCGCACCGATCGATGTGGCGGCGGAAAACGCCATCGCCGTGGCCGATTTACCTCGACCGTGGGCATCCTGGGCGCGAGGGTGGAGTCATTGCCATGTGGTGAACCTGTATGAGACCGTGGGCATCGAGCGCGTGGGCGAGCCGGTCGAATTCGGTTTTGCGTTTCCCACCGCGCAGGTCTCCGACACCAGTCGCGAGTTCAGGGTGGCGGAGATCGATTCGCGGGACGGAACGCTCCGCGAAATTCGCAGCCAAACATTCGGCGATCGGCGCATGGGTGACGAACATCAATGCCAGGTGATGTGGCTGGCAGACGTGCCCGCGCACGAGCAGGCTAGTTACCTGGTGTTCTTCGGCAACGAATTCGCCGAACGGCCCGACTATCCGACCGACCTGCGGATCGTAGGCGAGGAGTACGCGCTGGACGTCGAGAACCATCACTTCGTCGCGCGACTATCACCACAAATGGGGCAGCTCGATCGCCTGATTTACAAGCGTCAGCACGGCCTGGAACTGTACGCGGGCGGCAAAGGCCATGGAGAGCCGCCGAACATCGATTGGGCTCACGACTACGTGGACGAAGAACATTTTCAGAAGCTGCGGATGCGCAACTGGCCGCGTTGCGAAAACTATGAGGTGGTGCGGGGACCGCTGTGTGTAAAGGTGCGGCGATGGGGATTTCCTCATAGTCCCGTGCACCCGTTGTTCACCCCCAGCCGCATCCACATGGATCAGACGTATGAGTTCTACGCGGGAGCTCCGTACTTCTTGAAACAGGGACAGATCGATGCCGTGAAGGACGTCTCGATCGCGGCCATGCGCGATGACGAATGGGTGTTCTCGGGCTACTCATTCACCGAAACGCTGTGGTTCGACGGGCAAGGCAAGTTGCACGAGGGCGCAGTGCCCGCCGAGCATGCGACTGATCTGTGGGGCGTGGGATTCTATCACCGCGATAGCCGCGATGCCTTTGTCGCATTGTGGCTGGAGCACGCGGCCGAAAACTTCACCGGCCTGCAACATGGTGGAGCCCCCACGCTCGACTACGCAGGACATGGGCAGCTTTGGAGCCGCTATCCGGCAGAAACCACCCGGCTGAAAGCCGGGGCGTCGCTGCGACAGAAGAACGCGTACTCGATGTTGCCTTTTTCCGAAGAACAACCTGGGGCGGATATCGAACGGCTGCGACATCAACTGACACACCCGCTCGAACGCCGGCCCGGAGATTTGCCCACACCTCCGATGCCCAAGGCGAGTGGGAACCTGGCTCGCCACGGAGAGAGCGCCGCGACGGCACCACTGAAGCCCGCGATATGGAACGCACTGCGGGAAGTCCGCGATGAACAGCTCTACCACGCCGATGCGAATGTGGTTGATATGGGCTACGTCTGCGATGTGCGGGTACGAGATGGTGTGGTGAGCTTACTGGTGACGATGCCGCATCGGGGAAGGCCCGTGCATGATTTTCTTGTTACCGCCGGGGGAGGACGAGTTGAGGAGGGTATCTACGAGCGAGTGAAAGCGCTTCCCGGTGTTCGCGATGTAATCGTCGACCAGACCTGGAACCCCGGCTGGGACGCATCAAGATTGACGGACGCCGGACGCAAAGCCATGGGGTTACCCGATTGAGTTTGGAAGCAAGGCCCTTCGGCACTCGTTGCGTCCGCGTGTGATTCAAGAGGCAGTCTCGCCTGCGCCAAGAAAATTCCGTAGCGGGCGCCAGTCCGGTCCACCTGCCGGCCTCAAAATCGCCGCCAATTGGCCCGCGGCATCAACGGCAGCAATTTCGTCCGACTCATCGGTTGGATAACCTGGCTCGAGCTCAATTGCTCGCCCGTGGCTGACTTCTTCCAACTGCGTGGCGTTGAGCTGGACTCGAGGGAGCATTTCGACAGCTCGCACCGGTGGTAAGAGCAAATCCTGGAGCGAATCTCGCGAAATCTGATCGGGTGAGCACGCCTCCGCGACCGTAAACGCTCCGATGGATGTCCGTTGTAACGCTGACATCACGGCGGCGGTACCCAATCGTTCGGCAAGGTCGCGGCCCAGCGAACGCACGTAGGTGCCCGATCCGCAGCGAATGGCGAGTTGCAGTTCCGGGTATTCGTAGCGCAGGATCTCCAGGTGATAGACAGTGACCGGACGTTCTTTGAGTTCGGGCAATTTTCCACGGCGGGCCAGATCGTAGGCCCGACGGCCTTTCACTTTGACGGCCGAATAGGCCGGGGGACGCTGCATGATCTGGCCGAGAAAGTCCGGCAACGCGGCGGATACTTCTTGCGGTGTTGGGATCGGTGGATCGACCAGTTGCGTGACCTCACCCTCGACGTCATCGGTGGGGCTGCTTTGCCCCAGTATGAAGGTCGCTCGATAGTGCTTCGGCATCCGTTGGACGTACTCGATTAATCGCGTTGCCCAACCAACGCAAACTACCAACACACCCGAAGCCAGGGGGTCGAGCGTTCCCGCGTGTCCTACCTTGGCGGGTCGGGCAATCTTTTGCACCACGTTCACCACGTCTCGCGACGTGACACCGCCGGGCTTATCCAGGTTCAGCAATCCGCAATTCGACAACGATGATGGTTCCTAGGTTCAAAGAAGAACACGTGGGTTCAAGACTTTTGTAACGGTCGTACTACGAGACCGCGGGATACGTAAGCTGGACCCGTTGCAAACTTGAAAGTGGATCTTCAGTTCGTGCGGCTATCGATTCACCGATTTGTTCCAATCCCCGCTGCATTTGCTTGACCCTGGACGGTTCGTGTCCTAAGTATCATGTAGGCATTGTGTCCGCACCCCGCGTTAGCAAGCGATGCCCTAAACCTTATCCTCCGGAAGTTCATTCGGTACCGCGGACACGACAAATCTCCCCCGGGTCGGCCAGGTGAAGTAGCCACACGCGATGATCGCGTGTGTTGGTCAACTCGGCAACCGTGCAAACCGAAGTGGAGAAACGCATGAACGCGATGGTAGCCGATTCGACTTCGCACACCACAGGGGTCCCTTCCGGAGTTAGTGAGACCGCGGTTCGCGAGAATGCACGGCGATTGCTCAGCCGGTTGTTCCCCGAGCGGAAGCAGGTCGAGCGGCGCAAAGAACAGCGTTACGCCTATCCACACTTGATCGTACTCACCCCGCTGGCTGCAGATGACCAGACCCCCACCGACGAGACCGTGGTGGTGGCCGGTAAACATCTTTCCGAATCGGGGCTAGGCTTCTTTCATCCAACGCCGCTTCCCTATCGGCAGGTGATCGCTTCGTTAGAAACGCCCGAGGGAGGATGGACGGCGTTTGTGATGGACTTGAGCTGGTGCCGGTTTTCCCGCTACGGCTGGTACGAAAGCGGCGGCAAGTTCATTCAGATGGTTGACTCGCCACTCGCCTCGCAAGCGTAGAGAACGCTTTGCCTTTGCGGACGAGCATGTGGTTCACACGGCGGCTACATGACCAAGTTCTGATCGATCAACCCATAGAGTTGTTCGCGTAGCGCATCGGCACGCTGGGATGTCCACCATTGGGCGAACTTTTCGCGAGAGAGACTTAATGCCTCGCGTTCTTCCACGGCTAGTTTCTGCAGGTGCTTTTTGAGTCGCTTGCGAGAGGTTTCTTCCTGCAGGGCTTCGAACGTACGAATCGCGTTGGCGTGATCGTTGATCTCGCCCAGAAACTGCTGAATGGTCGAAACATCCGCGTAGTGGTCTTTGCGAAACGAAGCATCGAACGCCGGGGCGAGCAGTTCCATCGAATAGCGCAGATTCTTGCCTTCGATACGAAAGGCATGCAGGGCTTCGATGGCGGATAGATCGGAAGCCGCGATTTCGAAAAACCGGTCGAGCACCACTTTGAGCTGGTGCTGCGCGAACGTCTCGAATCGGTGGTCGCTTTTGCCGTTGGTGTGACCCTGGGGCATGTCCACCGGTGGGGGGTCGTGCACCGAATTCAACAGAGCCGTGATCTTGCGTTCCAGCCGCTCGGGTGGAAACTTGTCGGAAATCTTTCGCAATGGCTTTTGAGCCTTCGCGCGTTGTTCCTGTACCCACTCGATCAACTCATCCCAGGCAACATCGTCGCATTGCCTGGCGAGCGATTTGATTCGGATCGCCAAAACGTCGTTGTCTCGCGCATCTCCCCCGGCGCGGCGTATCTTTCGCAACCGCTTGAACATCTTTTTGGCGAGTTCTTCCGATAGCAGGGGGGAGAATACCTCGATGGCGGCCATCGCACGGCGTGTCGCCACGCGGAGCTGGTGAACGTATTCAACATCTTCCTCGCTACGCTTCGCCGCCAAGGGCAGATAGTGAGCTACGACATCGAGCCGACCGCGAAGCGCAAGCGTGGCCACTTCGCTCGCTTGGTGCGAGGGCGTGGCTTCTTCGATCCATTTGCTCTTGCGAATCATGAGAACGCTTGCGGCTGAAAGAAGTTGACGCCATGCCCTCGGATAGACGGAATGCGACCCCGAAAGAGCGTGGCGAAAGCATGGTGGCAGCCCATGATTGTCGCAACGATTCGACCGCGAGTCCAATCCCGAGTTGGCCCCGGCGTGCGGAAAATCTGGGCCCTCCGCAGGGGTGTGGTTGCATCCCAAAACGGAGGAACTTGCTGACCCACCATTTACCATCTTGCGGCGGTTTTATCCCCGCCCGGTATGTATTGGGGGACTTCCTGGCTTAAATCTGTATCACTTGGCTTTGAATTGCTCGGATAGCAGACGGCCGAGTTCTTCGCCCCGGGCGGTGGTGCTGATCACCAGCCCGTCGCGACCCACGAGAATGGGCATGGGAATGGCGTGTACGCCGTAGCGAATGGCCACGGGGTTGGGGGTGTCCTCCCCCTCGAACAAGGTGACCCAGGGGATCTGATGCTCGGTCAGGAACTTCTCCAGCGCCTCGCGATCGCGGTCGAGGCTGATCCCGACCACCTCGAACCCCTGAGCGTGGAATTCTTCATACTGAGTCTGAATGTTGGGAACTTCTCTTACGCAAGGACCACACCAGGTTGCCCAGAAGTCGACCAGCACCACGCGACCCTGGTAGGTGCTCCAGTCGAAATCCAGGCCGTCGAGTGTCGTGCCCTCTATCTCCAGTGGCTTGCCAACTAAATCTTCGGCTGGCTCTTTCGTTTCTGACTCGGCCACTTTGGTCAGTGCCTTGCGAAGGCGAACCACTTCGAGTTCGTTGCACCCCTGTAGGTGATCGGCCATCGAGCTGCTGAGGGTGCGTACCAAGGTTTCGTCTTCGACCAGTCGCGTGGCTTTCAACACGAGCGTGAGCAGGCGTGCGTGCTGCGGACCCGGGGTTGACTCGGAAAGCAACTGCTCGCTATCGGTGAGGAATTGCTTGATGGTCTCCTCATCGTCCGACTCGGCGTTCAGCGCCGTGTATTCCAACACGTACTGTCGCGCCGCTCGGGCCACATCGGGACAAGCATCTTGTTCGTACTGTGGTGCAAGCTCCTCCAAGCGATTGTCGGCCGCGGTGTCTCCGCTGCACGCGGCAAAGTGCAACACGGCCAACTGCGCCACGATGGCCTGACAGCGTTGCGAATCATCGACCTCGGCCGCCAGAATACGATTGGTCGCAGCGACGACCGCCGCTACGAATGCGGGACGTGCTCGTACCGTATCGGGGCGCTTGAGCATGCGGGCGACGTAATCGTGCAGTTCGTCGGGGGAAAGCCCATCGGGGGCGCGATAGGGATTGTTCTCTGCTAGCGGAGCGGCGCCCTGCTCGCCGCGAATAACCCCCACGAGCAACACCGTTCCCAGAGCAATGGCGGCAATCGGCCTGAAGACGTGCATTTCCATCCTGCACCGTGGGTAAATGCTCAAGATTCAGTAGATGCCGTTTCCTCTGCGTCGCCCATCAGGACTTCGAGCTGCCGCTGAAGTTCTTCCCCACGAACGCGAACGCTGAAGATCTTGCCTTCGCGGTCGACCAGCATCGTGAAGGGAATGGCTTCGACTTCGTACTGCCTGGCGAGCGAATTGCTGAAGCCCGAACCCCCGGCGGAATCGCTGACCAGCGTTACCCAAGGCAGTTTGTTGGTTTCCAGGAACCGTTCGACCACCTCTTTGCTGTCGTCCAAACTGATGCCGATCACGTCGAATCCTTGATCGTGGAACGCTTCATAGTTTTGCAGGACGTTGGGCAACTCATCCAGACATGGTCCACACCACGTGGCCCAGAAATCGACCAGGACGACCTTGCCCCGGTAATCGGCGATGTCCACCTCGGATCCATCGACCGCGATGCCCGAGATGTCGGCTTCGGTGCCGATCAACGCAAGCAGTCGGGCGGCGCCTTCAAACATGTCGCCCATGTCTGCAACGGCGGCGTTGCCATGGTCGCGAAACAGCTTGGCAAAATCCCGATTGGTTTGAGCTGCCAGCTCGAACTTGCCGGGCATTTCCAGCATCGAGCAGAGCGTTCGGGCAAGCGAAACATCGGTTTCGTCGACGACCCCTTCAAGCATCTGGGCTTTGATTTCCTGGACCAACGCCTCGGCTTCTTTCGGGGTCATGTCTTTTACCAGGAAGCACTGTGCGTAAATCTTGAAGTTCTTCAGATCCTCGGTAGCCAACTCGGGATGGTCTGCGACAACTTCGTCGATGAATGCGACGGACTGATTCCAATAGTCGACGCCGTCGCCATCGCCAAGTAATTCGTTCATCAGCCCCAGCGTACGCATCGCTTGAAGCTTGATGTCGATCGCCTTGGTAAGCGTTTCTTCCTCGGCATCGCTCTGCAAGATCGTGTCTGCGACCTGCAGCGAGGCCAGTTTCGATTGGCGGAGGAATGGGAAGTAAACTTCCTGCCCTTGTTGACGGGCTTGGGCTTCGCTCATTTCCAGCTTGGAAACAAAGGCCAGCAATTCTTCGGGAGAGCCCTCGGGGACGACGATCGGTTCGTTCGGATCGATCGCAACGTCGGCCGCCACAACGGGGGCCGTCACGCTCACGGTCGGCTTTTCAGCACCGGGTTGTTCTGCTGAGGATGCCTCGGCACTCGCAGGTGGGGCCGCTTCGCTGGCGGTCTCTACTGGCGGACTTTGTGAGTAAACCACCCCTGCAATCACCGCTCCGATTAGCAATACGCTGACAACCGCCTTGGGTACAAAACCTGACATAGCCGAAACCTCTTTGAAAAACGGAAACCCAAGTCGGGAAAGTCTGCCTTGTTTACGATTTGCCCGCGATGCCTGGCGAGGCGTTTGCCCACGTATCGTTCAGCGGTTGATTCTAGGTGGTGAGCCCAGGTCGTCCACCGCCCTAGCGAATAAGCCCTGCCGAAACTAGGGTTCTGGGCGTCCAACTATTGTGAGCAAGTACGCACCGTAGGGCGAGTAAGTTCGAAATACCCCCTAATTGGCGGCTGCGATCGCGAGTGAAGTACCTGTTTTGGTGGGAAATTGAAGACAGTGAGCCAGCTTCAGCTTTCCCGGCGTTGGTGAAAGTCCTCGACAAGGTTCCAGGCTTCCTGCGGCGTTTCGGCGAACTGAATCAGTTCCAGATGCTCGTCAGCAATCATCCCTTGGTCGGCCAGAAACTGAAAATCGATCACCCGTTCCCAATACTCGCGGCTGTATAGCACAATCGGAATCTCTTGCATCCGTTGCGTCTGGCGTAGCGTGAGGGCGTCGAAGAGTTCATCCAGGGTTCCAAACCCACCGGGGAATACCACCAACGCCTTCGCTCTCATCAGGAAGTGCAACTTCCGCAATGCGAAGTAGTGAAACTGAAAGCAAAGCTCGGGCGTGATGTAGGGGTTCGGGCCTTGTTCCATGGGAAGCGTGATATTGAGCCCGATCGATTTGGCGCCAATGTCGAAAGCCCCGCGATTGGCAGCTTCCATCAGGCCGGGCCCTCCGCCGGTGACGATCACGTAGTCGCAATCGCCGTCCACCTGGCACGCCGAGGAAACGATTCGACCGAACTCGCGAGCCGCATCGTAGTAGCCACAAATATCTAGCTGCCGACGGGCAATCTCAACCTCGCGTAAACAACCTGGGTCTTCTGGCGATTCGCTCAGCGCGGCTGCCGCTGTGGAGAGTCGTGCTTCCGCTTGCGACTTCTCACAGATCTGCGTGCTGCCGAAAACAACAATCGTGGAGCTGACTTGATGATCGTGAAACGCCAACTCGGGTTTGAGTAGTTCGAGCTGCATGCGGACCGGGCGTAATTCAGGGCGGGCCAGCAGCAGTTCGTCGCGCTCGGCCAACTCGTAGCTGGGCGAGTTGAGGATCGCTTCGAGGTTCCGCTCGGCAAGTTTGCGTTGTGCTTCGTCGGTCACGCTTCGATCTCCAAGTCAACACTTTCACCCAACTTCGGTACGTGAACGTTCCAGCCATGCAGTTGCTCGAGCTCCTTGGACAGGCTTGCAGCCGCATCGGGTTCACCGTGGGTGATGAAGGTTCGCTTCGGTGCAGGCAGTTGTGATAACCATCGCAGCAGTTCGCTGCGCCCAGCATGCCCGCTGAGCCCGGAAATTTCCGCGACATGGGCTTTCACGGGGACGTCGCGACCGTGCATTCGCAATACTTCTGTACCGTCCTTCAGCTTACGACCGCGAGTTCCCGCGGCCATGAAACCGCCCAACACGATCGTATTTCGTTCGTCGGGCAATCGCTTACGCAAGTGGTGCAATATGCGGCCGGCGGTCATCATGCCCGAGGATGAAATAATCACCGCAGGTCCCGGCACCTCGTTAATGCGTTTCGATTCGTTGACCGTCCGCGACAAGTGAACATTTCGCCCGGTGAAGACATGTTCCTCGGGTGAGAGATCGTATTCCGTCAAGTCATGCTGGTCATGATGATCGTGGTAGATGTGGGTCGCGTCGACTGCCATCGGGCTGTCGATGAACACTGGTAGTTCAGGAATGCGATTTTTCTTCATCAACACATGCAGCAGATAAAGCAACTGCTGAGCACGGCCCACGGCGAAAGAAGCGACTAGCATCACACCACCTCGGCGGATCGATTCCAAGACAACATCGCACAATTCGTCCAGCAGATTGGCCTCCGGGTGGTCCCGGTCGCCGTAAGTGCTCTCGCAGATCAAGTAATCGCAGGCCGGCGGTGGTGTGGGATCGTGATACAACGGAGCGTTATACCGGCCCACATCACCTGAAAACACAATCCTAGTCGGACGGCTTCCGGTGCGGAGTTCGACTTCCACGAAACCGGAACCCAACAGGTGACCCACGTCCTCGTGACGACACCAGATGGCGCCCGTGGGATTGAACCAGGTGTCGAGCTTCACCGTTTCGATCAGCTTCAAGACCTTGGTAACGTCGTGGGTGGTGTACAGCGGTAGCGCCGGCTTGTGCTTGGAGTACCCTTTGCGGTTTGCGTACTCAGCGTCGTCCTCTTGAATCTTGGCCGAATCAAACAGAATCAACTCGGCTAAATCGGCCGTGGGGCTGGTGCAATAGATGGGACCGTTGAATCCAAGCTTGACCAGACGTGGCAGGTATCCCACGTGATCGAGATGGGCATGGGTCAGCACCACCGCGTCGATGGTCGAGACATCCAGGGGCAGCGGGTCCCAGTTCATGAGCCGCAACTTTTTCAACCCTTGGAACAGTCCACAATCGACGAGCATCTTGGCCCCGTCGACTTCGAGCAGGTACTTCGATCCCGTAACGGTTCCTGCAGCACCATGAAACGTGAGTTTCGCCATCAGCTTTCCTGCAATTCAAACCGTTCGAAACGAAGAACATGAGTCCAGAATCCGTTTTTGGACAATACTTTAGGCCCTCAAATCATTGACGCCACTTTACACTATTGGAAATAGTCAACAGTTCCTGCTTTAAGAAGAAGGACTCATCGTGAGTAGCCTAGAAGATGAAGCCACAAAGCAAGGCAATTTGCTGCAAGACAGAGGCGATTTTGATGGAGCGATAGCGGCATACACCAAGGGTATTGGTTGGAATCCACAAAATGCTCAACTGTATTCTAGCCGGGGTCAAGCTTACTTGCGAAAAGGCGAACTGGACAAGGCCATCATCGACTCTAACAGGGCCATCCAGCTTGATCCAACGCTGCCTGAGGCCTATTGCACGCTTGGTAGATGCCATGGCATGAACGGTGATCTCGACAAGGCAATTGATGACTGCGCACAGGCTATTCGCCTTGCCCCAAAGTTGTCCGAAGCATTTCGGGTGCGAGCCAAGATTTGCGATATGAAGAGAGAGTTTGACAAGGCGATTGCTGACTACACCGAGGCCATTCGGCTCGATTCACGACATGCCGGAGTCTATTGTGGGCGAGCCCATGCTTATCATAAGCAGGGTGAGTTCGATAAAGCCATTGCTGACTATGATGAGTCCGTCAGACTCGATCCGAAACAAGCATTAACGTACTACAATCGTGGCTTGTCCTACGCCAAGAAGGGTGATTTCGATAAGGCGATTGCCGATTTCACTGAGGCTATTCGACTCAATCCAAAGGATGCCGAGGCGTACTACAATCGTGGCTGTACCTACTCCGATAAGGGTGAGCACAACAAGGCGATTGCTGACTACACCGAGGCCATTCGACTCAACCCACAATGTGTTAACGCCTATGGGGGGGGCACTGACTATGAAGAAAAGGGCAAGTTTGACAAGGCCACTGCAGACTACGATGAGGCTGTTAGACTTCACCCAAAACAAGGCGAGTTACATTATGGGCGGGGTTGTTCCTACTCGAACGTGGGTGAGCACAACGAGGCGATTGCTGACTACACCGAGGCCATTCGACTCAATCCGAATTATGCCGAGGCGTACTTCACTCGTGGCATCAGCTACGACGAAAAAGGTGAGCACGATAAGGCGATTGCTGACTACACCGAGGCCATTCGACTCAATCCGAATTATGCCGAGGCGTACTTCAGTCGTGGCATCAGCTACTTCGAAAAAGGTGAGCACGATAAGGCGATTGCTGACTATACAGCAGTGATTCGACTCAATCCGAATTATGCCGAGGCGTACTTCAATCGTGGCATCAGCTACTTCGAAAAAGGTGAGCACGATAAGGCGATTGCTGACTATACAGCAATGATTCAGATAAACCCGAAAGAAGGGTGCGCATTCTACGCTCGGGGCTATTCGTACAGGCAGAAAGGCGCCGAAGCTAACGCCAACGCGGATTTCGACCAAGCCAAGAAATTGGGATACAAGGCGAAGTCACAGATCTCTCGCGTACTTCACTTGCTTATGGGGTGGAGAAACAGGTAGGCTGGGTTATTCCAATACAATGATCGGGACTCGGAGAAGAACGTTCGAAATGTGTATGTATCGCCGCAGGGTCTCACGGTTTGGCGGCGTGCTTTGGAAATGAAGCCAGTAGTCCTATCCCAACTGCCCCGCTGCCTGCAAGCAATAGCGATTGTCTGAGGGTCGCTCCGGGCCCCCAAAGGGGGAGCGAATCGCACAACGCTGGCCAAACAAGCAGCCATCCCCAGGCGATCACGACGGAAATCAAGGCGGCAGGAATCATGTGTTTCAGGAGCAGTCCGCTTCCCAGGCAGAGAAGCAACGACGCGAGAACAATGGCAACCCCGGCTCGTGGTCCGAGATAGAACGAGATGCCAAGCGTCAAGAACATCGTCTCGAGTGCTGACCGCCCTGAAGTGCCGCTCGAGGGCTTTAGTCGCCGGACGAGGGAATGAACAAGAAGGGCGATCGCCGCTACCATCGCAGCACCGATGGCAGGTTGAAATCGCTCAAGGGTGGCCAGCGGAGAACCGCCCTCACGCGGTGTGGCCGGAAGCAACCAGGGCCACACGATGGGTGCAGCTACACCAGCCACCAGCGCGAGATACCAGATGCCGCGGGGCACCGACAATCCATCGAATTGAATCAACCCCACGACCAATACCGTGCACAGCAGCAGTAGATGAAACGCCCAAATCCCGCAGCGCCACTCGAAGGGCCACTCGTCAGTAGGCAATGAATCAACACCCGAAACCGCCACCGCTCCGCCGGTTTGGATCACCTCCACCCAGCCAAGCGATGCGAACAACAACGCTACGACCAACTCGATCGTTGGATATCGGGCTGAGATCGGCGATTGACAATCGCGGCAGCGACCTCGCAGCCATATCCAAGCCAACACGGGAATGTTATCCCGGGCGCGAATTGCGTGTCCGCAGTGTGGGCACTGCGAGCCGGGGTGCACGATGCTGAGACCTCGCGGGCAGCGATAGACGACCACATTCAGAAAACTGCCGATGGCCCCGCCAAAGGCCAGCATCCAAAGCAGAAGCAAAATCTGAACCGCAGAGTTATCGATGGAGAGCAACCTGCTGAGCCCCGCTTGGGTCGCAACACACCGGGCGGTGCGTCGATCTTCCGTGAAATGTGCCTGTCGACTTCAAATGATACCGTGCAGCGGGCCGCCACGCACAGCCAGTTCGTTAACGCGTCGCGTTACGGCAGGATCTTCGATGAGCGGCGGCGCATGATACGGCTTGATGCGGGCATCGATCACCAGCGATCCACGGCAGCCCCAGTGCTTCTGATCGATGAACGAATCGATGCCATACACGTCGGCTGCCGGGTTACTACGGGTAAACGTGGTCCACAGGAAGTTGTTTAGCGTGTGAGCCGTGAACTCGCTGTCATCGACGATCACGATCAAGGGAAAGCGATTGATGGTGCTCTTCGCATCGAACTGCTCGACAAAACGCTGAATGGCCGTATTGCGATGACCATTGTCCGGATAATACTCCGGCCCCTTCACGGCCAACACACCCGGAATACAAACTCGCGGACTGCAAAAATCCTTCGGCAGCACGATCGATGAGTCAAATGCCGTGGGCAACTCGCGACGTGGCGGCCCGACGGCGGCCATCACCAGTTTCGAACCCTCATTAAACCCGTCTCCTGAATAGTCGAGCGTGTCGATGGTGGTACGGGTTTGGAAGTGCAAGTCTCGCTGGAAATCGATCCTGGCCAATAGATGCTTGAAGAAGGCGGCCTCGTCTTCGATATCGAGTTCTGGATCATCTTGCTCGGAGACGATCAGCAAATACTTGGCCAACGACATTTGTCCCTGACCCAGAATGGCGTTGCTTTGCGTGAGCAGCTCCTGCGGTCGGGTTCGCTCGGTGTATGGCACGTAGCGCTCGCTGCCGATGGCCAACAGCAGTGGATGAACCCCCGCGGCATCGACCGCATTCACTGCCCGAACCCCCGGTACCACGGTTGGAATCAACGGACCGGTTATTTCGTGGATCAATTGGCCAAAGGCCGTGTCCTCCTGGGGCGGGCGGCCCACCGTGGTGAACGGCCAGATGGCGTCCTTGCGATGATAGACCTGCTCGACACGCAACACCGGGAAGTCGTGAGCCAGGCTGTAATAACCCAGGTGATCGCCGAAGGGGCCTTCGGGCAATTGCCGCTGGGGGTCAACGGTACCGACGATGCAGAAATCGGCCTCCGCTGGCATCGGCAACGGCGTGTGACCTACAACCATCTTTACGCGGCGGCCGCCTAATGCGCCGGCAAAGGAGAGTTCCGAAAGCCCTTCGGGCAACGGCATCACCGCCGACACACTCATGCAGGGCGGGCCTCCGACAAAGATATTCACCCGCAGGGGTTCCCCTTTGCGAATCGCGGCCGTGTGATGCACCCCGATGCCACGATGAATTTGATAGTGCAGCCCAACCTCAGCGTCAGGCTGGTACTCATTGCCCGAGAGTTGCGAGCGATACATTCCCAGGTTCGAGTTCTTCAGGCTCGGGTCGTCTGGGTGTTCGGTGTAGACTTGCGGTAGCGTAATGAAGGCCCCACCATCGTCGGGCCAGGAGACGATCTGCGGCAGCTTGGAGACTTGCGTTTGGTTGGCCAGCACCGCGCCGCGACGTACTTTGCGCGGCAACATGTGCAGCGCCGCCCGCGCGGCGCGAAGGTGCTTCCAGGGCGCCGACATCGCCACGCTGGGGTCGATCTTCAGTTGCACCAATTCTCGCACCGCGTCGAGCGTATCGCGGAAGATGAACTTGGTACGCTCCAGCGTTCCGAACAGATTGCTGACCAGAGGGAACTCGCACCCTTTGGCGTTCGCATAGTAAATGGCCGGCCCACCCGCGTGATAAACGCGGCGCTGGATTTCAGCAACCTCGAGACGAGGGTCGACTTCCTGTTCGATCCGCACCAGTTGGCCAGCGGCCTCTAAATCATCGACGCATTTCCGCAGGGTACGATAACCCATCGAACGCTTTCCGTTCGGCCAGGGAGGAGGTTGCTGAGCAGTTTTCCGGGATTGCCCGTCACCTCTTATATGAACCGTGCTAGGTGTTCTGCTGCAACGCAACTGTCCCAGATTCGGTGATTCGTAAGAGCCGTCGACGTATCCTGGCTGGAACAAGCCGCGTTTAGAACACGGGTTTAATCTTGCTCAGCCTGGCTGCGGTTTCTTGCATCAGGGCATCTTCGGCTTGTTCGTCGGCGGCTTCGTAGGTGACCGAGAACCGCAAGTACGCACCCGCATCGTCCCAGGGCACCGTGCAAATCGAGTGCTCGGTGATCAGGTACTGGCTCGCGGCTTCCGCCGAATCGAACGTCAGTCCGCCTTCAATCCCGCGGGGAGTGCGGGTGTAGAGGAAGTAGGTGCCCTCGGGCATTTTGCAGTCGAACCCGCAGCCATTGAGCATGGCGACGAGCTTCTCCATCCGACGACGATACTTCGCGCAGGTATGTCGAGGGATACTGTCGTCGTCGAGCGCCGACGCGGCGGCCTTTTGAATGGCGATGAATTGTCCCGAGTCGGTATTGTCTTTCACGTCGGCAAAGGCCTGCACGATAAGCGGGTGGCCGCAGACAAAGCCGATCCGCCAGCCGATCATGTCGTGCCCCTTGGAAAGGCTGTGTACTTCGACGCCGACCTCTCTCGCACCGGGTGTGCTGAGGAAGCTGGTGGGTTTGTCTTTGAAGTTGAGCATCGCATGGGCCGCGTCTTGCACGACGACGATGTTGCTCTCGCGAGCGAAATCGACAACCCTCGCGTAGAAGTCGGACGTGGCGACCTTACCCGTGGGACTGTTGGGATAATTGATCACCAACAGCTTGGCCCTTTGTCGCGTCTCGGCGTCGATGCCTTCCAAGTCGGGGAAGAATCCGTTCTCGGGCAGCAGCGGCAGGCGATGTACTTCGCCGCCGTAGTACTGCGTGTGCGTCCCTGCCACCGGGTAACCGGGCACGGTCATCAATGTGACATCGCCGGGGTTGATGAACACGGCCGGCAACATCGCCAACGCGGGCTTCGAACCGATGGCGTGATTCACTTCAGTGGCAGGATCAAGCTCGACACCGAACCAACGGTTCATGTATCGGGCAGCCGCTTCCTTAAACTCGGCAATGCCATTGTCGGCGTAGCCTCGGTTCTCGGGCTGATTGATCTCGCGGGCCATGGCCACCCGAACGCTCTCGGGCGCCATTTCGTCGTTCTCGCCGATGCCGAAGTCGATGAGCGATCGCTCGGGGTGTTCTGCCAGGGCTTTGCGTTTGGCCCTTTTGATCTTTTCAAACTTGTAAATGGCGGTGCCTTTGCCGTAGTTGGCTCCACCAATGCGATCGGCAAACATTTGCTGAAAGTACGGGTCGCTCATCTCATGCTAGCTCTGAGGTTGGGTCTAACTCCGTGACGAGACGGACGACACGGCGTGAGGCTATCGGTGATCGAAATCGTAGACCTGCGGCAGGCCCGCTGTTCGTAACGACCGATGAGGTCGAGATTTACCGCAGATCGGCCAGGTCAAATCCAGAAGGATGACTGCCACGTAGCGTAGCGAAGCCCCCGGCGACCAACAAGCGGCCCACAGATCCTGGTCGTCGGTCAGCGGTGTTTGGAACGAGCCTGATTACACCGAGCAAGTGGGCACACTGAAGCAGGGAAAAAGCCAATCATTGCTAGGATTCCCCCCGTGGGTTTTGGTATAGTGTGGCTACCTACAAAGCTGGCTTCAGCGGTCGAACCACGATGTTCGTCACTGGGCGCCCCCACCTACATACAACCCACCCCTAGTCGCCGAATGTGCGGCGGCCAGAAAGCATGCGGCAAGCCAGGCTGCCACCCCAGGAGGCCCTCTCCGATGCTCACGATTCTTGGTGAACGAAATCGTTTTTGTGACGGTGTCAGCCGACGCAATTTTCTGAAGATCGGTGCGTTGGGTATGGGCGGCCTGTCGCTGCCACAAATTCTGCAGGCCGAGGCAGCCGGCTCGACGGAAACAACTCCGAAGAAGTCGCATAAAGCCTGCATCATGATCTTCCTGCCGGGTGGGCCCCCTCACCAAGACATGTGGGACATCAAGGTCGACGCCCCCAGTGAGATTCGCGGTGAATTCAACCCGATCGCGACGAACGTGCCGGGGGTTGAGATCTGCGAACTGTTTCCGCGGATTGCGGGCATGATGGACAAGTTTGTTCCCATCCGCTCGGTCTACGGCTGCGCCGGCGGGCACGATTCGTATCAATGCAACAGCGGCTGGCCGAATCGCGGGGCCGACTTCATTCACCCCAGCGTGGGATCGGTATTGTCGAAGCTGCAAGGACCGGTTGATCGTGCGCTGCCCCCGTTCGTGGGCCTTGCACCCAAGATGGGACATATGGAATGGGCCGACCCAGGCCAGCCGGGGTTCTTGGGCAAAGCCCATTCGCCATTCCAACCGCAAGGTGCCGGCATGGCCGACATGGTGCTCAACGGCATCACGCTGGATCGCATGGGCGATCGCAAAGCCTTGTTGAACAGCTTCGACCGCTTCCGTCGCGAAGCCGACGCCACGGGGATGATGGAGGGGATGGACGCCTTCAATCAAAGAGCCTTCGGCGTGTTGAGCGATAGCAAGTTACTGGAAGCACTCGATATCGAACGCGAAGACGTCGCGCTGCGAGACCGTTACGGTCGCGGCGAAAACAAGAACATCGCCGACGGCGGTCCGCATCTGCTGGACAATTTTTTGATCGCCCGCCGTCTGGTTTCCGCCGGGGTGCGGTGCGTGACGCTGGCCTTCAGTCGTTGGGACTGGCACGGCAACAACTTCGGCCGAGCACGGACCGACATGCCGATGCTCGATCAGGCCACCTCGGCATTGGTCGAAGACCTGGAACGCCGCGACATGCTGGACGACGTGACTGTGCTGGTGTGGGGCGAGTTTGGCCGAACACCACGTATCAACAAGGGTGCCGGGCGCGATCACTGGCCGCGCGTCTCTTGTGCCTTAATGGCCGGCGGCGGGATGAAGACCGGGCAAGTCATCGGCTCGACCAATCGCCTGGGCGAAGTACCCAAGGATCGCCCGGTGCACATGCAGGAAGTGCTGGCCACGGTGTACCACAACCTGGGAATCGATGTCGAAAACACGACCATCGAGGACCAAGCCGGCCGCCCCCAATACCTGCTCGACCACCGCATGCCGATTCACGAGTTGGTTTGAATCTCGCGGAGTACAATTCTAGCCGTGGCGAACGGTCTATTCTCCGCTGGTGTTGTGCAGCGTTCGCAGTGTGGTTTGCCGATCGATCTGATTGCCAAAAATTCGCAGTCCGATACTCCCTCGGGGCAGCAAATGCGAAGTTTCTCGCTGAAAACTTTCCTCGTGGCGATTATCGTTCTGGCTTTGTTGTTGGCGTACGGGACGCTGCAATGCAGGTACTGGAAGTTGGAAGCCGAGGTCTTGCAGTTGCGGATAGAAGGTGGACATCTGGTTCCCGTCGACAAGCGGCGAGTGAATGTCATCGAGGTGCCATCGAGCGACCCCATGCTGTTTCAATGGAGAATCTACGCTCCGCCCGGCACGGTGTTCGACTATGGACTCGCAATCAACGACATCCCGGAGCGAGGCCTTCCTAAACGTTATTCAGGAGGGGAAGGGCTAGTAATCAAACCAATCGAGAGCGGAGTACTGTTTACCTTCGAGATCATCCCCGAAGACGACGGAGGTCACGATTTAGTTTTGGGGCTGGGAAGTCTTTATATCGAGCGTACGAGTATGCAGCTTCCTTTGGGCGAATGGTTCAGGGGGTCTCATTCATCATATACTACTGGATCTGAGGGCGCCCAAGCGTTTGAATATGACGATCCCATCATTCTATATCGACGCCGAATGTACGACTCATGGAATGTGCCTCCCCAAGGCGACGCTCGTGGGTTCATGATCTGGCTAATACCGAAGCGCAAGCCCTGATCGCACCACGTTAAGTCTCACGAAAATCCTAGATAGCCCAGCCGCATGTCGGCTGGGTCGACGAAGTCGACACGATGCCCTTGGTGCGGTGTGTCTCGTTTTTCAACTCAATCTTCGCAAACGGTACGAATCGAGCGTATTAGACCCCCTGAATCCCGAAGTCATACTTCACAGATAGGGTCGATCTAGCTACATTGCCGAGCGCAATCCCAAAGTCATATCTCTCATGAGAGTTTCTCTCAAAGCATCTTGTCGCTGCGCGACCCAGCCGACGTGCGGCTGGGCTATCTGTTGGGTTGCAGCAGCGCATGAAAATGCCCCCGTCCCACTGGGGTGGGCGGGGGCGTAATGCCCATTCACACGCGACGCTCTCCGTGCCGTCGCTGATGTCCTTCCGTGGAACACGTACGAATAAAGCGCTGAGGCTGAAATTAGACTCAAAGCCACGCGGTACTATAGCGCGGCGTCACCCTTTTCTCCGGTGCGGATGCGAACCACATCGGCGATTTCGTGGATGAAGATCTTTCCATCGCCAATCGTACCGGTCTGCGACGCCTTAATCACCGCGTCGACTGCCTTGTCCGCATCGGCATCCGCGACAACGACTTCAACCTTCAGTTTCGGTACGAAGTCGACTTCATACTCGGTGCCACGGTACGTTTCCTTGTGACCTTTCTGACGTCCGAATCCGCGGACTTCGGTCACGGTCATTCCGGGAAACCCTTCCTGGGTCAACGACTCTTTCACGTCGTCGAGCTTGTGGGTTCGAATGATGGCCTCGATTTGTTTCATGACTGAGATTCCCTTTTGAATTCTTGGCCGCGGGCAGCACCGTTGTTGCCACCCCACGCGGCGATTGATTGACTTTGTGTTTCTAGCAATCCTCCCCTCGGCCGATCTATCTCGAAGCCGTGGACCTGGGTGAGATAAACTCACCCAGGTCGCGTGGCGTCGATTCGATCAAGCAGAGGGCCAGTGGGCTTCATGTCTCCTGGACGCTGACAAGAACACCCTGTGGCACTTGCAAAACATCTCTTACATGGGCTGACCGTACGCGTGCATGCCGTGTTCGGTCACATCGAGGCCTTCTTTCTCCTCCTCAGGTGTCACCCGCAAGATGCCGGCTCCCTTGAGGATGTAGAACAAGACCATCATGGTGACGAACGCCCAGGCAGGAATCACGATAGAGCCAATAATCTGAACTCCAAGGTCGTAGTCGCCAAAGATTCCGGTGGCGACGCCGCCCCAAACACCACAGAGTCCGTGCACGGGGAACGCACCAACGGGATCGTCAATCTTCATCTTGTCGAGTGCTACGATTCCGATCACAACCAGAATTCCAGCCACGGCACCAATCACGATCGCTTCCACGTTCGTCACCGAATCACAGTTGGCCGTGATACCGACCAGACCTGCCAAAGCACCGTTGAGGGCCATGGAAAGATCGGGTTTACCGAACATGAACCAACCCGTGATCATCGCTAGCAGCACGCCAGCACCGGCGGCCAAGGTTGTGTTCGCAGCGATCAATACTGTTGCGTCGGTGTTCGCGGCACCGGAGAAAGCCAATTGGCTACCGGGGTTAAATCCGTACCACCCAATCCAGAGGATGAACACACCAAGGGCTGCCAAGGGCAGGCTATGTGGCAGAATCGGCAACGACTTGCCTTCGGCCGAGTAGCGACCGATACGTGGACCCAACACGATGGCACCAGCCAAGCCGGCGAAACCACCGACAGCGTGCACCACGATCGAACCGGCAAAGTCATAGAAGCCCATCTGATCGAGGAAACCACCACCCCATTTCCAGGCACCACTGATCGGGTAAATGAAGCCCGTCAGCACGGCACTGTAAACCAGGTAGGAAACAAACCGCATACGACCGGCAACCGCACCGGAAACAATCGTGGCGGCCGTTGCAGCAAACGCAACTTGGAACAACCAGTCGACCTGTGGGTTCAACGCACCAGGGACTGGGTCGGTTGTGGTCGAGCCGATTCCCACGCCGGCGAAGCCGAAGTAACCGGCGGCATCCATCGCGTCGCCCGGGTACATCAACCCGTAACCCACGAGGAAATACAGCAGAACCCCGACACCCAGGTCCATGATGTTCTTGAACAGGATGTTCACGGCGTTCTTGGCTTCATTGAAGCCAACTTCGACCATGGCGAAGCCGGCCTGCATGAAGAGGACGAGCACCGCCGCGATGAACAAGATCATGTTGTCGATCGCGTAGGAAACCTCTTCCAGCGAAGGAGGAACCGCTTCTTCCTCCTCCTCTTCAGCCGGCTCCTCGGAACCCTCTTCGGTAACTTCCTCTTCCGCTACTTCTTCGGTCTCCGCTACAGGAGCCTCGGCATCCTCTGCCGGTGCTGTTTCGTCGGCGGCCTCCGCGCCGGGACTTTCTTCTTGTGCATACGCGAGTGATGCTCCGCCGGGCATCAGCGTCACGACGCAACAAAGAGCGAGGCACACCCCAAGGGTGAGCAACTTTTCACCAAACGGCATCATTACACCGCCTTTCCAGAAGGATCGAATCGAAATACAGTTTTTACGCAGTCGTCCCTCGCAGCCCACACGCTGCGAAGCTGCGCAATACGCATAGAGCGGCTAGAGAAAGCAACTTGTGTGCCAGAGAGCACGACCGACCTTGGCGAATCACCCTAAGGCGTTGAAGACAAACTACTTGCCATGCTATCATTGGTTCAAACACATACCCGAGACGAGCTCAGTTCATCGAAACTTCGCATTGAATGCAGGCACCCCTGCTAACAATCCAGGCACGTGCATGTCACACGGCATACGTAAGATGGCACCCGCATGGATGGTCAAAATGCTATGAACCTCGAGCTGGCACGAGACGAACTGCTCTGCATGCCCTCCAATGCCGAGTACTCGGGAGATGCGGTTCGATTTCTCGGTTCGCTACGGCTGGAGAATTTGGTTCACCGTCAATCGAAGCCCATGCAGTGACAAAAGTTAGAGAGAATCGAGCATGCGTGACAAAGTTGATCCCCTTGCTAAAGCAAGCGACTTGCAAGAAGCAGCAACTGGTGCCCAACGCAGTCCGTTATCCAATAGGACCAAAGGGCACTTGGTGTGGATTCTGTCGGGGCTCGGCTGCATGTTGCTGCTCGTCGTGTTGGCCCTGTTTGTGGCACGAGTAAATCAACCTTCGACCGACACTCCCACGGCGGACTCGAATATCGATCGTGCAACTACTGACGTTGCTCTGGAGCAAGAGATGTCCTTGGATTCGAAGGTTGTGAAGACAGATTCCCAGTGGCGGGCCCAACTCACAGAAGATCAGTTTTATGTGCTTCGTCAGGCCGGCACCGAACGGCCATTCTCCAACGCTTATTTCGACAACAAGGCCGCCGGCAAGTATGTTTGCGCAGGCTGTGGAAACGAGTTGTATTCCTCTGAAACGAAATACGATTCCGGTACCGGCTGGCCTAGTTTCTATGCTCCCATCAAAGAAGGCGCGGTGCTGGAAATCCCCGAGGAAAGCATTTTCGACACCCGCACCGAGGTTACTTGCAGCCGTTGTGAAGGACATTTGGGACATGTATTCGGCGATGGGCCTCAACCTACGGGACTGCGCTATTGCATGAACTCCGCGGCGATGACGTTTGTGCCAACAGGCCAATCCGAAGAGAAATCAACCGACGAAAAACAATAAGAAGAACCGGCCCCGGTGGTCTTCTTGGTGAGACTTCCTCGACAACCTCGATTGCGTCACGAACTGTGTCCTACTCCGTTACAGCAACGCGTTCGTAGAGAGCTTCGACCATTTTTTGGAGAAGTTCTGCCTCTTCGGTTTCCAGGACGACGGCCACTTGGTGCAGGACTTCGCGCTTGCGATTCATATCGTTCACGGCCTGCAAGGCACCTTCCGTGGTCATTCCCCCGCCGGTGCCGACCCGACTGTAAAGCTCGTCGAAGTCTGCGTTGGTCCAGTTGATGAAAAGCCGCGGATGGCGGCTCGTCACTTCGTCCACCGCGGGATTCGTGGCCCGATTGAATCGTTTCTGAGCGAGCAATGAGGGGTTCTGAAATAACTCGTCGGCATCCACAGCAAGCGCTTGGGCGAGCCTGTGAAGGGTGCGCGGCTGTGGGCGCTGATCGCTCCGCAGCATTCGTTTGATCGTGCGATGATCGAGCCCGGAACGTTCTACTAGCTGCAACGTGGTCAGCCCCTCGCGAGCCATAAGACGGCGAAGATTTTCTCCGAGCGTGTTGTCACGCAGGCTGCAATTATGGTCCATGATCTAATTCACTTGGGTGGCACCTTTTGTGTTGACAGATAGTGAACAAAAGTATACTATTGCTAGCGTGAGAGATCAATCGCCGAGTCGTCGATTTGGACTGGAATCGGCCACCTGCCAGGGATAGAGTTCGCATCGAGCGGAGTTTCAGCCCGAAGCGGGCGTGGGCGACGTCGGCCTTAGGCGGCACTTGGTCATATTCCATGAACGAGGTCGCAGCCCACCATCGTCACGGACGGTAGATGTGATGATTCGCGGCTCGACCCCAGGTCGAGGAGAAATCGATGGGCAGCCCGACCGCGCAGGCCACCGAAGTGTACCGAGTTTGGCTCACCGGATACGTTGATTGGGAGCCCACGTCGTGGAGCGATGTGCCTCCCCGCTCCGTTGCCATTCGCCCGGCAGAACCTGGTTGCATGACGTCGGAGCAAGCCGCGGTCTATATCCAGAGCTTCAACCAGGCGATGCTTTCCAAGCCAAAGAACGTTTGGGCAGTGGGCGTGTGTGTAGCAGTGCAATACCAGGGTGACCTGACTCCCGGTCAAACGGTCGCCGCCAGATACGTGGCCAACTTGCCCCAGCAACGGGAAGCCGGATGATCCGCGGTCTCTAATCCTTCCAAGGATCAGACCAGTCGCCCCACCGTTCGAGATACAAACGGTAGGCTTCGACTGCTTCGGCCTGTTCTTCGAGCCACGTCTTTGTCTGAGCGATGATGCGTTGCTCATCCTCCAACTGCAGTTCGCCGAGCAATACACGCGTCCTTAGGAAAACGAAGTAGGTATCCAGCACATCGCAGCGGCAATAGTCGTTGATTTGTTGGACCTGTCCCGCTTCGTACAGGTCTTGGACCATATCGCCCTGCACGTCCATCTTCCCGGGCTTTCCCAGCAGGTTAGCCGCCAGATTCAACCCGCCGGTGAAACGTGTCGAACCGAAGTTGGTGAGCAGTTCCTGCAGATCGATGTGCGCGGCGAGGTTAAATCGATTGCGGGGTTGATCGTACGAGCGCCCGCCCGCATTGAACCAGGCCGGAACCGACACGCCATAGCGAAACGCCGCGAGTTCCATCAACGGCAGATCGAACGTACGGCCATTGAAACTCACGAAGGTAGGCCGACCATATTTATCCCACCCGCGCCAGAAATGCTCGGTAATAATGTGCGAACGGTATTCCGGTTCGTCCAAGGTAACGAGGTCGAACAGGGTGTAGTCTTCGGCCACCTTGGCCACCGCGACGGATAGCGGGACTTGAAACGTGTAGGGGATAAAGTCGCTACCGTGTTTCTCGAGCAGTTCGTCGCGATAGTGACGCACGGCTGCTTCCGCGGTGGGCTGCTCACCCCCATACCGTAAGCGATTTACTAACTCACCATCGGCGACGGTTTCGATATCGAAAACGAAGTACTTGGACTTACTCATGGTGCTCTCAAGGGGATATCACGCTAGCATGCACTCACTGGAACGTGAAGCGTACCAGATGGGGCACCAGGTTCGGAAACCTCATTGCCTCCAACACACTTCGCCCGCTAGCACAAGCACTCGCTAGCAATGAGGGCACTTGCAGGTTCCGCGGATTTCTGGCAAAGCACCCAGCTTGGGTCAACCAACGGCGAGTTGCGAGCCGACATACACAATTGGATAGCAGCGACGACATTGCGTGCAGCCTATCCAACGGGCCGACCTGACGAACACTCCTCTTGCTGAATGCTTTGGCCGCGAAGTGCGAACTTGGGCATTGCTGAGAGCGTTCGACGTGGCACGGCAAGCAGCTTCTCTCCTCTAGACGAGTGAGTCGCTAAGCAATGGTTCCCAACGAACCGCGGCTTTCGATCGTCGTTCCTGTGCTCGGCACAGTCGACGAGCTTGAGCGTAGCCTGATTTCGGTACTACAGTGCCGGGACAAATCCACCGAAGTGCTTCTGGCGTTTAATCGTCCCTACGACGATCCGTACGCCCTGGAGGACGAAGTCCGGTTTGTTCACGCTCCTCCAAAGTCGAGTTGGGCTGACTGCGCAAACCAAGCCATCGGCGAATGTCGGGCCCCGATCGTACATCTGCTGGCCTGCGGTACGACCGTTGAAGAAGGCTGGACCGATCATGTGTTGCCCCACTTCGAAGACCCACAAGTTGCCACGGTTACGCCGCTGGTGGTCGAAGCCGAAGCAGCCGACGTAGTCCGTTCGGCCGGCGTGGCATACGAATTGGGGGGGCGACGTCGCGTGCTGGGGCGAGGCGAGTCCGCCGATCAGATTGAAGCACAAAGTATCAAACCGATCGGCCCCACTTTCGTGGCCGGTTTCTATCGTCGCGAGTTGTTTCACGATGCCCAGGGTTTTTCTTCTCGAGTTGGCGACTTACTGACCGACGTGGATCTTGCCCTGCGATGCGCTCAGGCCGGATATCGCGGCGTCCTCGAACCGTCGTGTCGAGTGTCGATGGAAGGCATGCCTACTCATGGCGCGGGAACCTGGACGAGCGGTCGCTACGCGGAACGACTTTTCCGCCGGCACGCCCTACAACACGGCTGGCTCAACTCGCTCGCCCGACACGCGTTGGTGGTGGCTGGTGAAATGTGGCCGCGCCTGCCACTGGGAACCTCGGTGGGAAGAATCTTGGGACGTGCCTCGACGTGGCTTTCGGTCGAACCGGCCGTTGTCGCGATGAGCCCTGCGGTAACTTCGTGTGATGAACCGATCACGTTGCCTTTCGATCGCGGGATCGAAACCGCAGGCAACCCCGACGCCCCTGTACCAACGCGACGCTCGGCTTAGTGCTTCATGTCGCACTAGCCGCGGGGCCGGTTACTTGGAAACCAGGCAGGCTTCCATCTCCAGAATGAAGTCTTCGATGCCCGGGGTGCTTTTCGAAGGATCTTTCGCCAGATCGTCCCAGCGACGCAGTCGCAATGCCGGCTGATAGAACGGTTCGGCTTCGAACGCGGCAATTTCCTCGGCGTTCATAGGGCCACCTTGATCGAGGTAGCTCTTGTAAGAGGTGGGCGAAAGCACCCGTTCGTAGGCCGCGTCTGTGCTGCACAAGTAGCGCTTGGCCAGCACATGCAAACGCACCGGGTCGGCGACCGCCGCGCCGAAGTGCTCGAACACCCAAGCATGTCCGCGGTGTTCGTGTGCGTCGTCCAAGTTCTGCTCGTTGTCTTTCGGCAATACGTCGGCGTCGAGCAGATGGCCGATGTCGTGCAGCAAGGCGGCTGCAATCAATGAGACCTCCGCCCCTTCCTCCCTGGCCAAGGTCGCCGCCTGCAGGGCATGTTCCAACTGGGTTACGTTCTCACGGCCGTATTTATCGCTGCCCAATTTGTTGAATGTATCCAACACGGTTTGAATGGCGGTGTTCACGACACGTGGTCCTCAAGATTGGTTCTTCTCAAACAAATCGTGGCATCCGCACCAAGAAAGTCGTGCCACTGATAACCATCCGGCAACGGGCACCCGGCGGCAAACTCCAGGTGCAGGGTTCGTCGATGCATGGTCGTTCCTGGGGTGGAGTTCAAGCTGCTGTGCGAGAGCAAGGGACGCATGGCCAATACATCGCCGCGGCCCGTGAAGATGGTTTGCGAGGTGAGATGGCGATTCTCGCCATCGTTCTCGTGGTGCGAGCCCGGCATGACGACCAGTGGGCCATTCTCTACAGTAACCGCATCCAGGTGAATGCGCAACGTGAGCATCGATTCCAATAGCCAATTCGGTGCGATGACGTGATGTACCCCAGCCTTACGCGTGGGGTTGGTGAAATGCGTCGACGGCAGATCGTTTCGCACAACGGCGATCGTGCGATCCTTGTGCCACGGCAGCGACCAACTTCGCTCCGGCGGTTTGTCGAAGTACAGACCTCGCACCAAACCGAACCCGGACCCCAGAACCGAATTCAGCAGGTTCTCCAAAGGTGCCCGTTGCCACAGGGATTGGACGGCAGGCAACAGCGCGAGAACATTTCTGGCAGCGTAGACGCTTCCCTGGCGACTGCGTATGGCCTCGGTATCCGCGGGACGGTCGATTGCCTCCGACAAGCGATCGATTAGCGAATCGCAATCCTCGTCGGAGAACACGCCTTGCAGGATCGCATATCCTTCTCGTTCAATTTGCGCCTGCCAGGTTGCGTCCATGACTCGTCTCTACAATCGCGTCACCGACTTGAGGGACCAGAGGTAGCCGACATGAAATTCAAGCCTTCAATTGCTCATCGTGTCGCATCATGCTCGGCGGCTGGTCGGCTTGGTGGACGTTGGCCAGCGAGGCTTTCGCCCCGGCGTGTTGTTCGACGTCGTTGTCTTCCCATTCGATAGAAAGGGCTCCGGAGTAGCCGGCGCGGTTCAATTCGACGATCAGCTCTTCGGTGTTCGTGGCGTCTCGCACGGTCCCTGCGGTGACAAAGTTCCAGCCGTTGTGACGGTCACCCATAGGCTGATGCCCGCCAAGTAGCCCGTTGCGCGTGAATCGCGGCACGACTTGCACGCCCTTGATATGGGCACAGTGGATTCGTTCGCCGTGTTCGCGAATAAAGTCAACGCCGGAGACACCTTGCCATTGCATGTGCGAGCAATCGAAGTTGAAACCGACGGCCTTTTCGAAGCCTGCCGCGTCAGTGGCGGCCAGATAGTCGGTCGCACTTTGAATGTCGCCCATCGCACGTTCGCTGGGATGACATTCCAGGTCGTATGTGGTGCCATAGTCCAAACAGGCTTGGAACACAGGCGAGAAACGCTCGACCAACAATTCGAGGCTCACCTCGTACACATTGGGGATCGAGTGGCCACCCAACGAGTCGGGAAGTGGCGGGAAGAGGAACCAATGGCTCCAACAGTGTGCTGGCGAACCGACAAAGCCGGAAACCGGAACCGTGCGGTCTTGCAGCTTACCGACGAAGTGTGCCAGGCGAACGGTGTTCACCAATGCCTCGGCGGCTTGCCGTTGTGCGAGTTCGGCAACCTCGGGCGGAACGTAGAAGGGATCGGTTCGCGGCGGTTCATTCCCGGCCGCTCGCCACGCCGAGTAAGCCTCGACGGCTTCACCTCCGAGAAATTGCAACGTCTTGGCACTCGGTTCGTCGCCCAGGGCCTGGCCCTGGAGATGCGCCGCCAGCGAGAAGATTTCCATCCCGCGGTCTTTGGCCAGCGCTACTCGCTCCTTGGCGTATGCTTCCGCCCCGGCGTCGTCGGCAGCTCGGCTCAGATCCAGCTCCCAGGAGGCTTCCTCCCATCCGTCGAAGCCGGTATCCGCGATCCAGTCCAGCCATTGCGTCTCGGGCACATTGCCAAACTGCCCGCGTACGAGGCCGATTTGGTGGTATGAATGCTTGCCCGATCGATGTCCCACGGTTTGGTGATAGCCCACGACCATGCTCCCTTTGAAGATGCTTCGATCGCCGGTCGCTGAACGAAGAATTCGAGACCTGGCGAGAGTTCGTAACAGTCGGAGGGGTCGCACTGCTACCGTCAGAAATCCGCCGGCAATGTCACCCCACAGTGATGCGACGCATCTTAGGTGATGCCATGCGGAATGCAAGCAAACCGAGGCGGTACTTAGCTCGAAATGAAGACGAACCGTCAGACCAACTGCAATGAGAAGCAGGAATTACTCGACCGAAGTCTATCCGGCCCGACGGTGTTCCGAGTCGTGGTAAGGAACATCGGGACCGCCATCCACATCCAGTGGTTCTTCGTGCGATCGCTTCGCGGGGAAAAACACTTCGGCCAGGGCCAGGAATGAACGATAGTCGCCTTCCGGCTTCACGGCGTTCAACCACAGCACCATTTCGTGCACCAGTGATTGACCTTCCGGCCAGCGAACCTGCATCGCGGCCGCAAGATCGGCCATCATCTGATACACCCGAGCGCGGGTTAGACCGAGATGATCGGCAACCTGTCGAACACTGAGAAGTTCGCCCTTGATCCCAAGCCGTAACTCAACGAGCTCGGCCATCGATTCGCCGGCATCGATTCGCGTCTGGGAGATCATGGGCAGAATGAAGTTCTCGTGCAGGTCACTAGGGCTGGGTGGATCATCCGAGATTAGTGCCGAGGCGATCCAAGACTCTAGTTGACTTGCAAAGCGCGGACGAATGGAAACGGTCAACTCGGTTTGAGGACCAATCATCGAAACCACGCGATGCAGATCGTGGAAGATCTCCAGCAATACATGCACGCGTTTCTCGCCATGCGTCTTCAGGCGACGGATTTCACCGAGGGTCAATTCGGTGTAGGTGCCCAGATCGGTTTGCCAGAGCACCTTGGGAAGATCGAGCAAGGAGCGGGCGAACCGACCCAACGGGGCGGTTTCGAGTTCGTTTCGTTTGATCGACTCGCGCCATTCGGCCCAGGTCGATTCGGAAACCGTCGCGGGATCGAAACTCTCTCCAACTGGTGCCGCCGCATTGGCCGCAGGTTGAGGAGCTACGTTTTCCGCAGGACTATCGTGCGGTTCGTCGCTGACGGCTCGACCGAGCAACTCGACCATCGAGCGAATTTTCTTTTGCCCAACACCAGGGGTGCTGTGCAATTCATCGAAGGGGGTTTCGAGCAGGCTACGAATCGAACGATCCATGAAGGCCAGCGGAAGCCGGCGATCGTTGGGCAAAGCCCAGTAGGCAAGCGGCCGCTCCCAATGAGATGCGAATCGCTCGTCGAGTAACGAATCGCGGAGTCGTTGGAATTGGGCCAATAGTTGAAAATCTACCACTGCTGATGTCCTGTCCAGCTTCATGATCGCCTCCCGCGATCTGCAAACTGAAGCTCCGCTCGTGCAGGCACGCGCACTGCGCCGGCGAAGCCGGGGTAAACTGTAGTCAAATCGGACAATCCACCCCGCTTGAAACGGCGTTCCAGGCCGTTCCGGGGACTATCCGAGCCTCTTCGCTTCGAAACTACAGCCCTTTGCGTGGACGGAAAACTGTGCCAGTACCTCCTTGTGGTGCCAATCTATGCCACTGACAAAGGGTGAGCCGCCTCTTGCGGTCCGTTGCTGTGTAAGTATTTATACGCTCGAAACTATTTTTTGTTTCACATTTCGCTTGAAAGTTACCCGCTTCAGCCGTGGTTCTACCATGATCGAGCCAAGGAACGCAAATGGTAACCAATTGTATGCCAACAGTTTGCGTGCTAATCGGTAGGAGGTTCATTTTTGCAGACGCACAATAAATGGACAATAGCGCGAACCACTTCTACCGCTTACTTTGGGGGGATGTCAACCCCAGTCGGACGCTAGCAGTACGCTCGATCGTGTCTGACATGAAGCATCCATGAATCTCTCGTACACGGATGATAGCGATCGTGGCGACTGTGCCGTGCGGTCGGCTTAGCGTCAAAAGCCTGGCCAAAGTTGGCCGATCCTAACGATGCGCAGTGCTAGTCTTTGTTATAGAGGGCCGTTAGCGTGGCCCTGTCGAAAGCATGGCGAATGCGTGGATCCATTACACGCATTTGGCTGGCGTGCTGAATTACGTGCGGAAAGGGCCGAGCAATGCAAAGTAAACCGAGCGTCGACGTCGACACCCAAGCCGAGAGACTCCTGGAAGAACTGCTCGACCTGCGCCGCGCGGTGGCTGAAGTCTTAGGACGCGACCAATACGTCTACCACGTGCTGGATGAAGCGGTCGAAAGTCAGCATACGCCGACCATGGCCGAGGCCTTGCGTACCCTCGAACACCAAAGCGACGAAGTTCGTCAACACCTGGTGGATTCCAAACTGCAAGTGAACCGCAACGCGATCCGATAGCCGTTGGACTCGCCCGCGGCATCAATAGGCGTGACGGTTGCCGAAGCCGCACCAGATGGTGAGCCACAGAATCTTCAGGTCGAACCACCAAGACCAGTGGGCCACGTAGTACAGGTCGAATTGAAGCCTTCGCCGCAACGAGGAGTTCCCCCGCCAGCCATTGACCTGGGCCCAACCGGTCATGCCGGCTTTCACCTGGTGGCGCTGGAAGTAGTTTGGCATTTCATTGCGGAACTGCTCGACGAACACACCCCGTTCCGGGCGTGGACCCACGAGGCTCATGTTGCCGGCAATCACGTTGAACAACTGCGGTAATTCGTCGAGACTATGAGCCCGCATGAATCGCCCCAGTGAAGTACAACGAGGGTCCTCCGAAGATGCCCACACCGGGCCCGTTGCCTGCTCGGCATCGATCTGCATCGAACGAAACTTCAGCATGTTGAATTTCTTGCCCCCCAAACCGGTACGTGGCTGACGATAGAGCACTGGTCCGCGACTGGTAAGTTTGATCAGCATGGCCAGCAATGCCATGACGGGTGCAAAGAAAACCAGTGCCGCGGTGCCGACGACCAAATCAGTTCCCCGTTTAATGAACTTGTGCCATCCCTGGTGAGGATTGGCCCGCAAGCTGAGAAACGCCAGCTCGTCGATTTCCAAGGTCCGCAGACGCATGCCGGCCAGTTGCGGAACCTCGGGAACCAGTTGCACCTCGACCAGCATATCACTGAGCGCGCGATAGACCGCCGGTAACTCGCCGTATCGCGACAAGGGCAGCGCCACGAACACATGATCGACGTCATGACGCGCGATCACTTCGGCCAGTTGATCAAGATCGCCCAGACTGCGGCGTGATTCTCCGTCGGTCGTGGTTGGGTGATCGACGTAGCCCACGACTTCCAGTGCCGTCCAGGCGTGATTGGATATCGTCTCCGCGACCATTCTTCCGAGACGTCCGTTGCCGACGATCAACGCGCGGGCACGATTGAGTCCGCGGCTGCGGAAGTGTGTCAGAGCGCTCCACAGAACACGGCGAACCAAGACGAGCAGCGCGACATCGATCAACGGAAACAGCCCCAGTGCCAACCGCGACTCATACATATCGCGACGGTAGAACGCCGAAGCGATTGATAGCAGAAACAGCAGTCCGCCGGCCTTACAAACTTCGCCAAGTTCGCGCGGCAGTTGCCGCAGGCGATGGATTTCATAGAGACCGCATACCCGGTAGGCGATGGCCGCCATCAATAACACAAAGGGCAATCCCTCGACGACCAGCACGAAGTCGGGCACGCCATGATGCGCCGGTAGTAGCGTGAATCGCAACCAATAGGCCACAAACCAGGCCAGCGAAGTCACCACCAGATCGGTGGCGAGAAACACGAGTGACAGCTTTTGACCGTGACGGCGATACATCCTTGTATTCCCGAAGGGGCCAGCGCTCGTTGGACACTATCTTGAAGCGCATGAACGGTTGTCGGCGAACGATCATCTAACCGTTCCGTGGTCCTGGGTCAATCCGCGATGTGTTGTTCGTCGTTGCGTTCTCGATCAGCGTTGACACATTTTTTCGATGGCTTCTATACTCCCCCCGCTAGTGCCGACGCCGAATGTTTGTGTGGTTGGCCAACTGGTGCGAATTGTTCGCATCATCCATGGATGACACGGCAATTTGCATCTGGTCGGTAGCGATCTGCAAGCATCGCTAGTACGCATTAGGGAATTTGAGAAACTTCTACCAGTGCGCTCAGATCCGTCTCGCGATTTGCCGATGGTTACGGCATCAGCGCGCCGAATGTCTGGACGCGACTACCCGCTCACCCATGGTCAGTTCAAGGAAGAATGTCAACCATGCCGGGAACCGCACTCATTACGGGAATCACGGGCCAAGACGGCTCTTACTTGGCCGAGTTCTTGTTGGGACACGGCTATCGCGTCCATGGCATCGTCCGCCGGGCTAGCACCGAACCGACCGAACGCATCAGCCACCTGCAAGACAAGGTGACGCTGCATCAGGCCGATCTCTCCGACTTGTCGTCGCTCGTGCGACTGGTCCAGGAGATTCGTCCAACCGAGTTTTACAACCTCGCCGCTCAAAGCTTTGTACCGACCAGTTGGCACGAACCCATCATGACCGGCGACGTCACCGGGCTGGGCGTTGCCCGCGCACTGGAAGCCATTCGCCTGGTCGATCCCGAGATTCGCTTCTACCAGGCGAGTTCGAGTGAGATGTTCGGCAAGGTGCAGGAAACGCCCCAGCGCGAGACCACACCGCTGTATCCTCGCAGCCCTTACGGCGTAGCCAAGGTTTACGGACACTATCTCACGATCAACTACCGTGAGAGCTACGACATGTACGCCTGCTCGGGCATTCTGTTTAATCACGAATCGCCTCGTCGCGGGCTGGAATTCGTCACGCGAAAGATTACCCATGGCGTGGCCCGCATCAAGTTGGGTCTCGATTCTGAGTTGCGTTTGGGCAACCTGGAAGCCAAGCGAGACTGGGGTTTCGCCGGCGACTACGTGCGAGCCATGTGGTTGATGCTGCAACAAGATGAGGCTGAAGACTATGTGATCGGCACGGGCGAGACGCACAGCGTCGAAGAGTTCGTACAGATCGCCTTCGACTATGTTGGGCTCGACTGGCGGCAGTACGTGGTGATCGACCCGAAATTCTATCGTCCTGCCGAAGTCGACCTGCTGTTGGGCGACCCGTCCAAGGCCCAGCGTCAGTTGGGTTGGAAGCTGGATGTCGGTTTCGAAGACTTGGTAACGATGATGGTCGATAACGATCTGGCCTCGCTGTCGATTTCCACCGGCAATGGCAACCGCCTGGCTGCGTAGCATCCGGCGACAGGGCCCCTCCAGCATGCCAGAGACTTATGGCACAATCTCCACGCTTCGAGAATCAGCCGGCCCGTCGGATCGCGAAACTGCGCGACGTCGTCAGTCGCCGTAGCCGCATTTTGGGCGGCGGGGCGGTCACCTCTCCGAAAGCGACTGAGCAGTTACCGCTGTTCTCTCCTGCGTCTGCCGATGAGACTGAATCGCTGAATCTTTCGTCGCGGCACGTCGAACGTCGAGTCGATCGACCGCATTCCTGGTTCGGTCGACAGTTGCGACGAATGACTAGGGCGGTGAATGTTCGTCGTCACGTCGAGCTGCTTCGTCAGCGATCCCAACGACGAGTGCTGCAGGAAGCCAGGGATCTACGTCATGTGGCCGCTCGCCATCACGCTTCGATATCGAAGAATCGCAAGCGAATCCGCGTGTTGGAACATTCCATGGCGAGGTTGATCGCCCCACGACATATTGCCGGCTTGGAAGACGAGAATTCGAAACCCAAATTATACCAGGCCGGCGGCGTAACCACCCGCGTCACATTGGTTGCCCCCTGGTACGACTGCATGGCCTGGCCCGATACGACCAAAGCCACGGCCGATCAGTGGTGGCGTTGGCTGCCGGACCACCTGGCAAGAAACCTCGCTCAACGGGGCTATCAAGTCGAAATGCTGACCACCTGCGTTCGCGACCCCGAGTCGAATTGGTGGGTGAACGAACTGCCCATTGGCACGGAATACCACGATGGCGTTCTCGTGCATCGCTTTGGCGTGAACGACGATGGCGAGGAACGTTATCACCAGCTTGCGAACATCGCACGCGAAGAACAACGACTCGACTCAGAACAGCAGGCCGAGTTGCTGCGATGCGGAATCAACAGCGACGCCCTGGTACAGTACGCTCGCGGGAGAGTGGCAGAGACCGCCGTGGTATGCATCGGTTCGGTCCATGGGCTTAGCTACGATTTGGTTCACGCGCTCGATGGGCATTCGATCCTGATCGCGGGCCCCATCGCCGAACCCTCGCCTGGCTGGGAGACATCTCGCAAAATCTTGGCGGCGGCGGGAAGAATTCTGTTTTGGAACGAAGACGATCGCCAACTAGCGATTCAACACTACGGGCATGACTTGGGACCAAGACTGATTTCGTCGTCGGTTTTGGGCCCACTCTTCGATGATGGCAGCCTGGGCGCGGCTTCTCGCTCTGGCTCTGCGGAAGATCGACGGCAATGGGATTGCATCATCGATCGCCTGATTCTGGGGGTAGCCCAGTCATGCGCATCTTAGTCGACGGTTCACTGCTTTACTCGCCCCAGAAAAACCGCTCCGCGGGGCTTCGGTTTCGGCGCTTGCTGCAACAGATTGTCTGGGACGATCAGGCTCACGAGTGGTTCATCTGCCTGGGTGGGACTCCTGAACCGCTATCCATTGAACCCGGTTTCGATCAATTCGCGACGGTACTTACGATCGATCCGTCGAGCACGGGTCACGATCTTGTCAGCCGCGACGACTCCTACCAACGCGAACTGCAGCGTCTGGTGGATCGGCACGACATCGATCTGTACTGGCATCCCGCGGCACTCGAGCCCGAGGTTCCTGTCCCACTGGGACTTGAAGGTGTGCATGTGTGCCTCTCCATCGCGTCGTCTGACCTGCGGGCGTTCGGCGCATCCCACGAAAAGCTTCCGCCCCTGGTTCGCGAAACACTATTGCGTCGCCGCGAAGTCTTCAAGCATTGGGCCGATTCGCTGTGCTTTGAAACTCACGATGCACACCGCAAGATGACCGAAGAGCTAGGCGTAGAATCCGTACGCGATACGGTCGTTGTCGAGCCATCAATGCAGGCATCGAGTTCAAAGCTGCTTCCCGAACGATATCCGTTGCAGGGTCCGTTGCGAGTCCTGTTAGGGCATGAATTACCTCACGAGAAAACACTACTGCATGCCGGTTGTTTCCTGGGCGATGCGCTCACCCAACTGGAAACGGAATGCCAAACAACCCTGGTCGTGGTCGGGCACTACGATGGTCCGGTCCGTGAGCGACTGCTGAGTGCTTGGAATACCCGTGACGACCACGGCCTCATGATCGAGGCCCATCACAGTATCGAGACGATGAATGAGGTCGGGCGTGGTTGCGATCTGTTGTTCGTGGAGCCCCACGGCGAGGTTTCGCTTGAGCTGTTGTCGCTGGCAGTATCCGGATGTGTACCACGCGTATTGCCGAACCACTCTGAACTTCGCGAACTGACCACAGGTGTGGGCTGCTTCTACGAAGCAGACAATCCGGAGTCGCTTCAACAGGCACTGCAAACTGCCTTGGCTGCGGATTGGGCAACGAACAGCAAGACAAAGGTATTCGGTTCCGGTCTTGAAGGACGCGCCTGGGACAGCGCCGCGGCGGCTCATGTGGGGTGGTTCGAACGCTGTGGCCGAGTGCGGATTGTTGCCAGTTCCTCCCGATTGTGTGTTGCGTATGCTTCGCCGTGGTCTCCACAGCGAACGGGCGTGGCAGACTACAGCGCATCGCTTACAGAGAAACTCGCCACGCATGTCGATCTAACGCTTTTTACCGAGGCGGAAGTGTCGGCGAGCAGGCCTCAAGACGACCTGCCCATTCAGCCGCTGGATGCGTTGCCCGAGTTGTACGATCGCTTCGATGCGGTGATCTATCACATTGGTAACAACGTGGAGTTTCATCGGGCCATCTACATGCAGGCTTGGGAACGCCCCGGCGTGGCGGTGATTCACGATACGAACATTCACGGCTTTATCATGGGGGCATTCCTCGACTCGAAAGAAGAGCACCTGTACTTCGAAGCCCTGGAAGAAGGTTACGGAATTGCAAAAGGCGAGTGTGAACCAACGAGCCTGAATCTATACGACTACCCGATGTGTCGAGCCATCGCCCAGCGTAGCCTGGCGACCATCGTTCACAATCGTTGGGCCCGTCAGCATCTCGAAGGAATCGATGCGGTGCATGTCATTCCGCACGGTTCCATCTCAGAATCGCGAAGCTGTGATGCCGGGGTGATCGCCGGTCTGCGGAAGCGGCTGGGCATTGGAAAGAACGAGTTCGTCGTCTCGACCATGGGTTACGTAAACCGATTGAAGCGAGTACCGGTCATCGTGGAGGCCGTTTCGAAGCTGCGAAAGCTTGGCTATCCGGTGCGGTTGATCATCGGAGGTACGCTCACCGATCAGCAAGATTGGCTCGTGCAGCAAATCGTCGAATTGCAACTACAAGAAGCGGTGACCATTACCGGTTACTTGTCCGACGACGAGTTCGAAGGGGTGATCCAGCTCAGCGATGCAATCCTCAACCTGCGGTTCCCCAGCATGGGTGAATCTTCCGGCACGCTGTACAAATCGATGGCGCGAGGAAAACCGTGCATTGTCAGCAACTATGCCCAGTTTGCCGAGCTGCCGGATGATGCGTGTTGGAAGATCGACGTCGACGAGCTAGAGAGCGATCAACTCGTGGCAGCGGTTGCACAATTGATGCATGACCCCGAGTTGCGTCAGGCCCTTGCGGCGAATGCCCAACGCTTCGTCAAGCAATTCTCCTCTTACGAACTTTCGGCTCGCCTGTACGCCGACGTGCTAGCAGAAACCGTGGCCCAGCGACTAGCCGTTGTGTCACGACAAGAAGACCAAGAGATACGTCGCGCTGCTTAAGGCGACGGATGAATGTGGCGACATTCGAGCACAACTTACGTCCATCAAACGTGTGTTGATGGCACATCTATCGTTGCAGGTGTTGCTGCCACCTCCGTGTGAAAATCGTCGTCGCGTCCTGCAATGTGAAGACTCGGCAAAGGGCAAAATCGTGTGCCTGGTGGGTAAACGTAAGTGGTTGCCACGGAACGGGTGAAAGACGTCGACTTACGTACCCATTTTGTCTTGACACTGTTGTGAAGCGGCCCGTATATTCCCCCCGCTTTGAGCCATACTCCCGGCACGGATCGCCTCGGTTGGCTTGTTGTAACCCGTTACTCAACCATCGCTCTGCGCACCGTGGGCAGCTCTTTCGAAGCTGATCCATGAGCGACGCGATTCGGTCGATTGCCTAACGAGCGTTGCAATCCAACTCTTGCGGCATTGCCTGTCGAGATCACGGTTTCTAGCGAACTCAATCTTCACACTCATCTATCACGGGCAAACGTCGCATGTCGAAAACAGCGTTGATCACGGGCATCACTGGCCAGGACGGTTCTTACCTGGCAGAGTTTCTTCTCGAACAGGGATACGACGTCCACGGCATCGTTCGTCGTGGAAGCACCCCTTTGCTGGAACGCATCGAACATCTGACCGATCGTATCACATTGCATTCGGCCGATTTGTCTGACGACGCCTCGCTGATCCGAACACTTTCGACCGTGCGACCACAGGAAGTTTACAACCTCGCGGCTCAAAGCTTTGTGCCAGCAAGCTGGCACCAACCGCTACTCACCGGAGACGTTACGGCACTGGGTGTGGCGCGAATGCTGGAAGCGGTTCGCATCGTGGACCCCAACATTCGCTTTTATCAGGCCAGTTCCAGCGAAATGTTTGGCAAGGTCGTTGAAACGCCACAACGCGAAAGCACGCCGTTGTACCCTCGCAGCCCTTACGGCGTGGCCAAGGTTTACGGGCACTACCTCACGATCAACTACCGTGAGAGCTACGACATGTTTGCCTGCTCCGGCATTCTGTTCAATCACGAATCGCCTCGACGCGGGTTGGAGTTCGTCACCCGGAAGATCTCTCACGGCGTGGCGCAAATCAAGCGAGGTCTGGCCAAGGAGTTAAGGCTGGGCAACCTGGAAGCCAAGCGAGACTGGGGTTTCGCAGGAGATTATGTTCGCGCGATGTGGCTCATGCTCCAACAAGATCAGCCCGAAGATTACGTAATCGGAACGGGCGAGACGCACCGCGTGCAAGACTTCGTCCAGCTAGCATTCGAAGCTGCCGAGCTGGATTGGGAAAAGTATGTGGTGATCGATCCCGAGTTTTACCGTCCCGCGGAAGTCGACCTCCTGTTGGCCGACCCGAGCCATGCCAAGCAGCAGCTTAGCTGGGAACCTTGGACATCGTTCGAGCAGTTGGTCGAACAGATGGTTGCCTCTGACTTGGCATTGTTGGCACCCTCGAAGACGAAAGTTGCGATAGCGGCGTAGTTCAATGTCGCGAGCGATCACCCATCCGGATTCTCCCGGGGCGCGAGAGAGCGAATGAGCGAAGAAAACACAAGCGAATTAAATGTTCCCGTTGAAGAGCCGCTACAAATGGAAGAGCCATTTGTCGAACGCAAAGGCTTCATGGCGTACATCTTCGCTATGTGGCAGTGCCGTTTCTTCTGGCTGTCGCTCGTGCGGAACGATTTAAGGGCTAAGTATCGACGGTCGATGCTGGGCTTGGGCTGGTCGTTGCTGCAACCGCTTGCCATGGCCTTTGTGTTGGCTACCGTGTTCTCCGGGGTTTTCGGTCTCGATCCCAAATCGTTCGGTGTCTATCTCATCATCGGGTTGTGCTTCTGGAACTATCTTAGCGGCGTGACCAATCTCGGCTGCATCAGCATGTTGGCCGGCGAGTCGTATATCCGCCAGTATCCTGCACCGATGGCAATCTACCCCCTACGAACCGTACTGGGGGCCGCGATTCACTTCTCGGTTGCCTTAGCCTTTCTGATTGTCATGTGTTGGTGCCTGTACGGGTTCGACAACTTACTGGCACTCACATCGCTCATTCCAACCATGTTGTTGTTGCTGGTGTTTGGCTGGTCGATGGCGGCGCTGATGGGACTGGCCAACGTGTATTTTCACGACACCCAGCACCTGGCCGAAGTGGTACTGCAGATCTTGTTCTACGCGACCCCCATTATCTATTTGCCCGACATGCTCGAACAAAAAGCGAATGCCGTTGGGAACATTGCCGTATGGATCATCAACGCCAATCCGTTGGGAGCATTCGTGGTGCTGTTACGGCAACCACTGCAGGAAGCGACATTCCCAAGTGCAGAGACGTTTCTGGTTGCCACCATCTTGACGATGATGACCGCCGGATGTGCGGCGTTCGCGCTGTCGCGGCTCGAACGGCGGTTGATCTTCCACTTCTAAACCTTGAATTCAGCAACCCAACAACACCCGAGGGGCCGAGCATTTACCAAGGCCCAGCATCCCGAATACACGGCTCAAAGTAACTACAGTAACGGACGACCACATGGCCAGGCTCCAACTCGAAAATGTCGGACTTACGTTTCGCGTCCGTCATGGCGGTCGGGTACCTCTGAAAGAATATGTCTTAAACCTGTTTCTGCGGCGTCAAACGAGCCCCATCATTCAGGTCAACGCACTCTCGAACATCAGCCTGAATCTCTCCGACGGCGATCGCATCGGCATCATCGGGCACAACGGCGCGGGAAAAAGCAGTCTGCTGAAAGTGTTGGCCGGAATCTACGAGCCGACGACCGGCAAACGGCGCGTTCAGGGACGGATCAGTTCACTCTTCGATATTTCCTTGGGCTTCGAGTTGGAGGCCACCGGCTGGCAAAACATTGCCTATCGAAGCTACCTGCAAGGTGAAACACCGAAGTCGATTCGCCCCAAGATGCAGGCCATTGCCGAGTTCAGCGAACTGGGCGAATTTCTCGATATGCCCGTCCGATACTATTCCAGCGGAATGTTTGTCCGCCTGGCGTTCTCGATTGCCACCGCGATCGAACCGGAAATTCTGCTCGTCGACGAAGCGCTCGGGGCAGGTGATATCGCTTTCCAGCGAAAGGTCCGTGAGCGAATTCGAGAGATTGTTTCGAAAGCCCGAGTGTTGGCCGTGGTCAGTCACGACATGGCTGCCATCAAATCGATGTGTGACAAGATTGTGTGGCTAGACCACGGGCAAGTCCGCCAAATCGGGCCAGCCGATGAGGTAGCCAACGCTTACACCGAGTTCATGCAGGATATGGGTCCTCAGCCCGAGGCCATGCCAAACCTATCTGCCGCGTGAGCCACGCCGAGAACAGGACGTTCGACAATTCGATGGGCACTCCCCTCACGGTCTTCAATCCGCTGATCGACACCGCCGAAATCATGGCGGAGCTTCGCCAGGAAGTGGCGTGCAGTCGTCTACCGAATGTTTCGCTCACACGCTGGAGCGAACTCTACGTCGGCGACCAACACGAGGAACAACCGCTTCAGCTCGAACTAGGTTCCGAGCGAACCGGTCACCAAGACCCTAGCGACCCTGCTCAGGCTTCGTCTTCGGATTCCACCGAGGACGATATTCACTCGGACGTCGAGCCGGAGATATTCTTCGTTACTCCCTGGTATGGCGAATTCGCTGGCGGAGCGGAAGCAGCCGTACGGTCGTTCGCCGAACAGTTGGTACGACGCGGTTGGAATGTCGAAGTGCTGACCACCTGTTGCCGCGACCCTTATGCCAGTTGGTGGCAAGATGCGGTTTCCCCGGGGGTCGAGCAACTCAACGGGGTTACCGTGCGACGCTTCCCGGTAAACCCCGAGGGCGAAAATCCATTTCACGAGCTCAGCGTCAAGAACAACTCGCTTGGCTTGTCCGATGCGGCTGAACAGAATTCATTTGTTGTCAATTCAATCAATAGCCGAGCACTGATTGAATACGCCTACAAACATACGGCCGGAAAAGTCGTCATCGCGTTGCCTTACAACCAGGGCCTCGTACACTCCCTGGTTACCGAGCTGGAAGGTCGCGTGTGCGTCATGTCGTGTTTGCACGACGAACCGCAATTCTATTGGTCGACCACCGGCAAGATGCTGGCTGCCAGTCGGCGGCTTCTTTACCTCACCGAAGAAGAGAAATCGCTTGCCATCCGGCATTACGGCTCCACCACGGGACGCCCGTTGGTCGAGTCACCCGTGATCGGCGTGGGCACCGAGTTGCCCGACGGGATTGAAGAGCTGCTCTCGCACGATTCGCAAGTCGATGCACAGGTTGAACATCTCAGCTTGCCGCCCAACTACTTCGTCTATCTTGGAAGAAAAGACGTCGGGAAAAACGTGCCGCTGCTTGTGCAGAACTTCAAGGCATACCGTGCCCAAGGAGGTCAGGCCCATCTGCTCTTTCTTGGGGGCGGCGTGGGGGAACTGGTTCCCAGCGAAATTGGTATTCGCGACTTGGGGTACCTTTCTGAGAAGCAGAAGTTTTCCGTCCTGGCCCGGTCCAGAGGTCTGATCAATCTCTCTGACAATGAGAGTTTTTCGCTGGCCATCATGGAAGCGTGGCTGTGCGGAGTTCCCGTTGTGGTCTCAGCCAATTGTGAAATCACCACGGCACACTGCCTGAAGAGCGGGGGTGGCGTGGCCATAAAAAGTCAGACTGAATTCGTCACGATTATCCGAACTCTCGAATCGGAGCCGTTGCGACAAGCTTTAGGTGCCGCAGGCAAGCGATACGCCCGAAAGCATTATTCCTGGGATTCCGTGATCGATCGACTACTCCGAGGGGCCGCCTGACCATGAGAGTATTGCTCGACGGCCAAACATTTAGAACTCCTGAAGCGAATCGCGGCATTGGCGTAGCTACGCGAATGATCGTCGAGAACACCGTACGCTATGACTCAACCAAAGAATGGTACATTAGCGTCTGTAACGAATCAGACCTCGAGAGCTTCCACGCGGAGATTCGTGGCCACCTGACACCAATTGAATTGCCAGAGGTTTACAAAGAGGGCGATTTTCAAGTCGCTACGCGACAATATACTTCCCTTCTCCAAGAGGTCGTCAGCCATTATCGCATCGACGCCTATTGGAACCCTAACCCGTTGATGATCAATGTACTTCTGGCGGGAAGGCTAGAGGGCGTAACCAGTTTTGCCACGGTCTACGATCTGATTCCCTGGGTGATGCGAGGCCGTTATCTCGACCGCTGGCCGCAACACTTGCAGCAGGAGTATCTGCGTCGGCTCAAGGCGTTGCCAACTTGCATCGACCATCTCATATTCCCGTCGGACAACTCTCGAGACGACTACATCAAACTCGACGAATCGGTTGCCGACAAATCGAGCGTGGTTTCCTTGGCGGCCGATCACACGAGGTTCATTCCGCTTAACGGCAGCCCGCTGCGGCATCGCGACCCGTTCGTGCTGTATACCGGAGGATTCGATCCTCGCAAGAACATGCATGGCGCATTGAAGGCCTTCGCACGTCTCGTGAAAAGCGACCCCCAACAGTTTGGGGACATGAAGCTCTGCATCGTTTGCTCTGCCGCGCCGGAAGACATTGCCCCGCTGGAGCAGAGCGCCCGCGAACTGGGAATCGCCGATCGGCTCGTCATGCCTGGCTATGTATCCGATTCGCAGTTGGCATCCTTGTATCAACGGGCCAGCGTGTTCTTCTTTCCTTCTCACTATGAAGGATTCGGGTTGCCCGTACTCGAGGCCATGGCCTGTGGCACACCCGTGGTCACTTCCGACACTTCATCGTTGCCGCAGGTGGCCGGGTCTTATGCGTACTATTGTTCGCCGGACGATGTCAGGGATATGGCCGATGCTCTACATCGGGCATTGACGGACACGGAAGTCAACGTACGTTGTTCCGCGGCTCTGGACTACTCACAGAACTTTACCTGGTCGAACACGGCGGCCGAGTACTCGCGAATTTTCGTCGATGGCTATATCGAGTGTGTCGCGGAAAACTCTGCGAGACGACCGCGAGTGGCCTACGTGACGCCGTGGCCGCCTCAACGGACCGGAGTGGCCAACTACGCCCAGGAGATGGCTTACCACCTCTCTGAGTACGCGGAGTTGACGCTGTACGTCGAAGATCCCAGCGACATTGCCCCACCACTGCATGGTATGGAGGCACGCTCGCTAACTAGCCTTCCCGCGGAGGCCGAACAATACGATACAATTTTCTATCACATTGGGAATAACACCCAATTTCACCGCGCCATTTACCAGTTGGCGTGGGAGATTCCCGGTGTGGTCGATCTGCACGACTACAATCTGAACCCGTTCCTGGCCGATGCATTCCTGGGAACAGAACAAGATTACCTGTACTACGCGGCGGCCCTGGAGGCCTATGGAATCACGCGTGACTCGATCCCTCCACAGGGGCTCGATACATTCGAATTTCCCATGAGCTTGGCCCTGGCAAAACGAAGCCACGCCACCATCGTTCACAGTTCCTGGGTTCGCGATCAGCTTTGCGACGCGACAAACGTACACGTGGTTCCCCATGGCAGCGCCAACCACGCCCTTGATCATCGCCCGATCGATGTCGGTCCACTGCGGGAGCGGCTTGATATCGACCCCAAAGAGTTCGTTGTACTCACCCCTGGCTTCGTGCATCGATTAAAACGGGTTGACGTCGTTCTGCAAGCCGTGAAGACGCTGGTGGACCACGGCCTTCCGATTCGATTTGTCATTGCCGGGGCCATTGTCGAACCTTCGCTGGGCATCGAGAAACAGATTCGCGAACTGGGACTAGAATCGTGCGTCACGATCACAGGTTATCTAAGCGATGAGGATCTCGATGCCGCAATCGCCTTGAGCGATGTCGTGGTGAATCTTCGCTGTCCCAACCTTGGTGAATCGTCGGGAACGCTGTTGCGTGCATTCTCACAGGGCAAAGCCTGCGTTGTGAGCAACTACCAGCAGTATGCCGAGTTGCCCAACGATGTTTGTTGGAAAGCAGACACCGATGAACTCGAAGTCCCGCAACTCGTGGCCTATCTCGAACGCTTGATTCGAGATCCGGTGGTTCGCCGACAATTGGGCCAGAACGCCAACGATTTCGTTCATCGCAATTCGTCGTTCGAATTCGCCGCCAAACTGTACGCTCACGCGGTAAACAGTGCCGGGCGCCCCGAATTGCGGCACGCCCCCGAAGTGATTGCGAGCCAGCTATACTTTGATCGGGACTGGGAAGCTGCCTCCGAGGGAATCGAGCCCGTTATGGAACCAGCCATCGCGCCGGTCGAGATACCGGTGGCCGTGGCACCAAGGCGATCGATCATCATCCGCGCGGTGAAGTGGTCCGCCCGGCCTTTCTGGCGGGTGATCAAGCGGCTATTGAGACCTCTGGTTGCGCGTTTTGATCATCATATGGCAGCCTTGTTCGCCCAAGTGTTGCACGAACGTATGGACCATCGCGTGGCGCAGCTCTCTCATCTCGTAGCGGTGCGCGACGAAATGATGACGCACGTGGGAACTCTCAACTCCAACCTGCACAGCGTTCAATTGAAGCTGTCCAGTTCGGCGCTGACGCGAGAGATCGATGATCGATTGGACGATGCCCTGCGTGATATCTCGATGCTGCGACACCAAGTCGAGTCACTTCGCGAATCGGTTGAGTTGATGTCCCTGCCAACCGAGCCGACCATTCGTGGGAATCGCCGCAAGGATCGCCCCTATCTTTCTCGCGGGCGGCGAGCCAATCGCGATGCGGCCTAAGAGCGGTCGACCCTGTTGATCGCAAGTTTGACGAGTCTTCTCCACGACGAGCCGCTTGCCTACTGGCTTTGCTGATCGTAGTAATCTTCCCCACCTAGAATCGACAGGGCCAGATCGCGTTCCGTTTGCCCAGTTTCAAACAGTGCGAGCCAGGTGTCGACCACTTCGTCTGCGGGATCTTCTCCCAAATAGTTGTTGTAGGTAGCGTCTACCAGGTTGTTTCGTGCTTCCACCGAATTCAGGAACACCGCCGCGGCGGCCGACCGAGACAGACCGCCATCGAGATCATCGGTCCAGAATTGGACTTCGAATGGGCTGGCCGTCCGATTCAACACGCCCTTGTACAGTGCTTCCACGAAGGACGTGTTCGAGCTGTAGAGCGTGCTGTACTCAACGGTTGTGAGCAAGCTATATGCGGCGACCGATTGGCCGCTGCTTCCAACCAAAGTGATGATGTCGTCTACTTCCTGCGACGTCGGTGCCCGTTCCAGGAAATCGGCGTACAGTTGGTTGGCGACCAGCGTGGCGTGTTCGACCGAATCCCAAATGTACCCGGCCACGGTGGTTCTAGAAGCTCCCGCATCGAGCACGTCTGTCCAGATACCGATTTCGAACTGCGAGGCCGCACGCTGCAGAATGTCGTCGTAGAGCGCCGCGACAAATGATTCGTTTTGCAGTTCGTGGGCGAAGAGCGTGTGCACTTCCGCGGTGCGGTAATACTCGTCGGAGGAAAGCACCGAGGTTCGCATCACCGCGGCCATCGTTCCGTCGAACGGCAAGTTGTTTGTCCAGAATTCTGTCTCGTTGGCCACCGGCTCGCGACCCAGAAATTCGGCGTATACACCGGCAATGACATGCGAGCGGTACTCGTCGGTTGCGAATAGCGAGGAGACAACGGTGGCACGAGGCACTCCGGACTGAATGGCATCCACCCAACTGGACAACTCCGACGCTTCGACTTCCCGACCAAGAATCCTCAAGTAGAGGCTTTCAACAAAGTCGCCATCCTCGGGATGCAGCGCCTGAAATTCGCCCGATGCGTAGAAGGCCTGCTGAACATCCTGTTCGCTCATTCCACCGGTCATCTGGCCGACCCAGTAGCTAACTTCTAAGTCTGATGCTGAGCGATCGAGAATCATCGCATAGGCGCCCTTCACAAAATGCGACAATCCTTCGGGAGATTGCTGGAACGCCGAAGCCACTACTTCGCGGGGCAACCCGGTGCGAAGCTGATTGACCCAATCTTCGATTTCACCGTCGGCAGCCGCACGATGCAATACGTTGTCGTACAAGGCCACGATTACGGGCCGCGCGGCCTGCTTGGTCAGGAATTCGGAGGATCCCAACACCTTGGTGCCAACCAGCTGAACGGAGGCTGAAGTTTGTGCGAACAAGTCACCGACGGCTTCCGATGGCTCGATGGGTCGATCGAGGAAGGCGTTGAAATATCGATTCAGCAAGACGTTGAACCGTTCACCCGTGGTCAAGAATGCCTGGGCAATGTCGTAGTGCGCCACTCCGTTGTTCAAGAGATTGACCCAGTACTGAATTTCTTCGGGCGTTCCCGTTCGTTTGAGAACCAGCTTGTATAGATCGTCGATGTAATGGAAGGGAATATTGCGGTTCAGCGTGATGAACTCACTGGAGGTGAGCAATGTGCGAGCAAATTGAATTTCAGTGACCCCTGAAGAGAGTTGATCGACCCAATAGGCGGTTTCATCGGGAGCTGGAATGCGATCGAAGAACTCGCTGTATGTCTCGTATACCTGCAGAGCTCGGTGCTCGGGCGAGTTCCACAGCGACTCAATGAGCACGTTGGGCGACTCGCCTGCCATGAGTTGATCGACGTGATACACCAACCCGTCTGGTTCGGCCACCCGACCCAGCAGTTGTTCGTACAACCCCGCGACATAGTAACTTGCCGCCACACGGTCTGGGGCAACCAACACGTAGTTTGCGGTATAGGTAGTTGCCGCGAGCGGGGTCTGGATGGTGTGTTCCAGGAACCCGCCATCGGACCAGGAGTCGAAGAGATACGTCTTTCCACCCTTTTGCTGAAGTAGTGGGGCTTCAATCGAACGCATGACTCCCGCGACGCCGTCGAAGACGGTCGGACTTGAGACCGTGGCCCCGTCCAGCGTGATAAACGACAGATCGACATTCGTATCCAGCGCGATTGAAGTAAGGTGCGGGTACACATCGACGAACATGGAATCGGTCAGGCCGGCCGAATCAGTCACCGTCAACGTAATGCGATACCACACGTCGGGTGATGTTTCACCAACGACCGGTACGACAAACGACCCTGCCGTTACGCCGTCCAGTTCAAATACAGGGTGGGTGTGCGTGTGGTGATGGAACATCACGTTCCACTTCAACGCCGACGGATCGAGGGTTCCATCTTCGATATCGAAACCCGCGCCCGAGAAGCTGATGGTGTCACCACCTCGATAGAATTCATGCTCCGGAAATACTTCGATTTCCGCGGTAGGCGGATGTTCATCCACGGCGATCGTGATCGTGTCCGAGACATCAAACGCGCCGCTGGTATCCATCACGGTCAGGCGAGCTTGATAGATGCCGGAAGTTGCATAGGTATGGACCACCGTCGCGCCTTCGCCCGAAGATCCGTCGCCAAAATCCCACGAATAGGTCAGCTCGTCTTCGTCCGGGTCGCTGCTCAACGAGCCGTCGAACGTTACTTCCAAAGGCGAATCGCCGAACCCAACATCCGATGTGGCAACGGCCTCGGGGGCACGATTGTCGCCACCAACGAAGTCAACGCGGAACACCGTGCCGGTCCAGATATCCAGGTAGTGCAGCGCACCGTCCGGGCCAACCTCGATGTCCACGGGGCCTGGGATTCCAATCGCGAAGTCCGTCGACGTTAACTCGTGTTCATGCTCATGTTCGTGCTCGTGACCTTCATCGTGTGCATGGGGGTCACTAAGGTCGAGTCGACGAATCGACTGGTGCGAGAAGTCGGCGAAGAAGAAGTCGCCGTTGTACTCGGTTGGGAAAGCGTTTCCGTAGTAGAACGTACCCGCGGTGATCGCCCCGCCGATCGTGTCGTGAGCGTACGAATAGATCGGGTCATCGTAGTCGGGGTCGTTCGAAGGCCCTTCGTAGTAGGGAAATCCGTAGTTTGCACCCGGGTGTGCTTCGTTGATTTCTTCGAATGAATCATCGCCGGTGTTCGTGATCCAAATCCGGTCGTTGACCGGATCGACGTCCAATTTGAAGGGGTTTCGCAGACCGGCCGCGTAGATCTCTTCGCGAACCCCCGGCACGCCCACGTAGGGATTGTCTGCGGGGATCACGTTGGGAAAGTTCGTTACATCGAGCCGCAAGAGCTTGCCCTGCAGCGACGTCATATCTTGGGCCGATTCGGCGATTCCGCCATCGCCGATGCCCACGTACAACATGCCGTCGGTACCGAACTTCATCCCACCGCCGTCGTGGATGTCGATCGGCATGACGATGTCATCAATCATCAGCGTTTCGCTGTTGGGATCGGCAACATTTGGATCGGTGTTGCTAACCTGGAAACGACTGAGACGAACGGCCGGGTCGCCCTCGGCAACCGTGTAAAAGACGTAGATATAACCGTTGTTCTCGAAGTTTGGATCGAAGACCAGCGACAATAGACCATGGTGTCCCTGCGGGTCGGCTGCTACTTCGAGGAAGGGATCTTCGAGTAAGACGCCATCTTCGATCACCCTGACGCGTCCCGATTTTTCGGCCACGAAAAGCCGGCCGTCGGGAGCAAACAACATGTCTGTTGGTGCGGAAAGCCCGGTGGAAACCACCGATTCTTGAAAGCCGGCAGGGAACCCCACGGCCAGCATCGCTCTCGGTTCGAGCATTTCAGCGGGGTGTGCACCGGCCGTGTATTGCAGTGGTGTTGAGTCGGAGGAACCTAAACGTGTGAATCGTTGACGGCGACGAGAAGACCAAGCAGATCGTCCAGACACGGCGGCGACACCCCTTCGTTCCAATGGCAAATTGGCCCGCCGTGGCACCGATGGCAGTCAACTACATCACTAGACTTGCCGCACATCCCTCGATTCCTCCAGGCTAGCTAGAGCCCCAAAAATCCTCAATTCAGCCAATTGACAGAATCTCCGAAACTTCAAGGATCGCGCGACGCTGACAGCGTGTACGACGATTCGGTCGACAAGTTGGACAGCAGCGATTAGTTCACGAACGACGTGTCGACTTCGCCCACTAGTCGATGTGGCACCAGCAGCAATGCAGTACGGGACGTCAGACTATTGAGGGTATTGTGGACACGTGAGGTAGATTTCACCGCCGACGATCAGCACGATCGTTCGAACCGGAACTCACTTGAGAATGTGCCCAGGCGTGCTATTTGGCACGGCAATGGGAGGATATCGCATGCAGTGGCTCTTTCCCGCCACCGCAAGCTTCTTCCAGCACGTCGAGAAATCGCCGGGCCATCGCAGCGACGGTGTCGAATTGGGCCGCTCTTTGGCGCCCAGCGGTCACCAAATTGGATGCAACTTCGGGGTTATCCAACTGTTCTAGCGCGCCAGTGATCGATGCAATCTGCTTCGGATCGAACAACAAAGCAGCGTCCCCGACCACTTCCGGTAAGCTGGTCACATTGCTGCACGCCACGGGAACCCCGCAAGCCATCGCTTCGAGCACCGGCATCCCGAAGCCTTCGTAGAGCGAAGGGAATACAACCCCTCGACTACCAGACATGAGATCGATCAACGCATCGTCGGGTACGTAACCGATCATCTGCACGGAGCCTTCAAGTTGCAGCCGCCGAATCGTTCGTCGCAGTTCCGCGTGACCTCCGGTATCGGCGCCACAGCATACGAGCTTTGTGGTCTTGGATTCATGGCACTGCACGTATGCAGCGAAGGCCTCGAAGAGCCTCACGTGATTCTTGTGGGGCCAGGAATTGGCCGGGTAGAACCAGTAATCGCCGGGCTCTAAGCCATAATTCGCAACCGTTCGTTCAACGTTGTTGGGTATCTCCTTCGGAAACTCGGCCCGTAGTCCGAAGTGAATTGTTGTCGCCTGATACGGCTTAAGCCCAAGGTGTTTTTCAAATGCGCACCGCGTGTGCTCCGAGATACAAATCAGCTTGGCGTCAAACTTGATCAAGGTAGCAAGATGTACATCTCGGGCAGTACGATCGTCTCGCCTGAAGAACTCCGGATAATCGACGTGTTGCAGATCGTAGACCACGGCCACCGTGGGCACCTTGGGCGAATGGAACGACGGTGTCGTCAGCGGCAACAGCAGCGCATCAACCTGTTCGGCTTCCAGCAATTCCAACCGCCGTGGTCGCCAGAGATATCGCCACGCGATCGATCGGACGAATGCCAGATGACGATGCCTCAGACAATGGCGAACCAGTTCCTTGGGACTGAATCGGAGCGGAGTACCTTCCGTCGCGTTCGACTGCGTGGGACCGAGACAAACTCTTCGCACGTTCGTTCGATCCAGCACTGCTAGCTCTTCATGGCTGCGGGCCGCGGTCAGCACCAAGAAATTCCAGTGGGGCGCCTCCGCGGCTAGTTGCTGGACAAGCTCGATACTGACAACCCGGACACCACCACTCACCCCTCCAGGCTGAAGACGAGTGAGGTCAATCGCTATTGTTCGCGGTGGATACGGTGAGCGGTTCATCTGCTCGAAGTTCGTCGGGTCCGCTTTCACAAAATCCGCATGCGTTGATGGCGGCAAGCCGTGCGAGGCCGACTTCGCAGCCGCGGATTTCTGAATGTGTGGGTGGGACATGACCGTTCCGACAAGCTCGCTCGGCAGGACAACGTGTTGTCACAACCTAACCTTCGATTGGTTCTTCAGAACAGTGCAGTTTTGCGGAAGAATGGTCAAAGAGGTGGAGCCCAGTGATATCATTGCGCCCAAGTTAAGGTTCGAGCCTGGCCTTTAGTTCCTGCTAGCGGGACCTGCTAGCGATACTGATCTTGTCCAGGCTTGCTGTTCAGGTACGATGCCGCCTCTCGAAAAAGCCGCGAGTATCATCTCCCCGGCGGGGGCACTGGAAAAGAAAGCTGTGCAATGAGTTTGTTGCAGGGACGCCGCGTTGTCGTTACCGGAGGAGCCGGGTTCTTAGGTCAGGCCGTTTGCCAGGCCTTGGCGGCCTACCAACCCGAGTCTCTATTCGTACCCCGCAGCGCGAAGTACGATCTGCGTACCGAAGCCGCGATTGAACGGTTGCTCGACGACGCTCAACCCGAGGTGATTCTGCATCTGGCTGGTCACGTGGGTGGCATCGGCGCCAATCGAAAGAATCCGGGACTCTACTTCTACGACAACGCCATCATGGGCATTCAGTTGTTGGAGTTTGCCCGTCGCGCGGGCGTGAAAAAATTCGTCACCGTCGGCACCATCTGTTCGTACCCCAAGCACACGCCGGTTCCCTTCCGCGAAGATGACCTGTGGAATGGGTATCCCGAGGAAACCAACGCGCCGTATGGCCTGGCAAAAAAGATGTTGCTCGTTCAGTCACAAGCCTACCGGCAACAATATGGGACAAACGCCATCACACTGCTTCCCGTGAACTTGTATGGACCTGGCGACAATTTTGACCCTGCATCAAGCCATGTCATTCCGGCACTGATTCGCAAGGTGTCTGAAGCCCAGACCGCGGGTAGCGATGACCTGGAAGTGTGGGGCACCGGTTCCGCGTCGCGGGAATTTCTCTTCGTTCGCGACGCCGCTCGGGCCATCGCCCTGGCCACCGAACATTACGACGGCGCCGAACCCGTGAATATCGGCTCGGGACAAGAAATCAGCATCAAGGATCTGGTTACCAAAATCTGCGAGCACTGCGGTTTTCAGGGCCGCATCAAATGGGATGCGACCAAACCCGACGGCCAGCCGCGACGGTGCCTCGATACAACCCGAGCACGCGAGCAATTCGGCTTTTCCGCCGAGACGACACTCGATGACGGTCTGCGAGAGACCATCGCCTGGTACGAAAAGTATCGACGTGGGGTTGAAGCGGCCAAAGCAGCCTGATGCCTGTAACGGTGTCCCCTGATGAGGAACGAGCTGCATGACGCGGCTGCAATCGACAACATCTCGTCGGCGGGTCCTGCATCCCCCGGCGGAAACGTCTTTCTCGAATCCGCGTGTGTCGATCATCATCGCCACCTACAACGCGTGGGACGGTCTGCCGATCTCGCTGAAGAGCATAGCCGAACAGACGTATCGCAACCGCGAGCTGCTCATCATCGATGGCGGGTCAAGCGACGGGACGCTGGAGTTGATTCAAAACTCCGATTCCAAAATCGACTATTGGTGTAGCGAACCCGACGACGGGATCTACGATGCCTTCAACAAAGGTATCCGTAGCGCTACCGGGGAGTGGATCTATTTCCTGGGCGCCGGAGATACATTCGCGGAAAGTGGCGTCCTGCAGCGAGTCTTTTCGGTACCGCATGCGGGCAAGATGCTATACGGAGATGTTTTCCTGCAACGTAGTCGACGCCGTTACGGAGGAGAGTTCTCCAAGGTGAACTTGAGTCTCCGGAACATTTGCCAGCAGGGCATTTTCTACTCGAAAGCATTGTTCCAGAGCATCGGGCCATTCGAGAAGCAATATCGCGTATGGGCCGATTGGGCTTTCAATCTACATTGCTTTGCGGACCCACAGACGCAGCCCGAGTATCTCGACACCGTGATCGCCGAATACAACGAAGACGGGTTCAGTAGCAGTCGCGTTGACGCGGACTTCGCGCGCAATGCCCGGGAGCTGATCCGCCCACTGGGTCGATTGCCCTGGTGTATGTACCGACTCAAACAGGTAACACGCCGCCTGTTGGGTAAACCCTCGCTTGCGTAGCCAGCGGTGCCATCGCCAAGGTGGTGCAAGGACAGTTGATGAGGAGCGCTCCCGGTTCGCAGAACCAACTGCAATGGCCTCAGGGCTGTGCGTGGTGAGATTGCGGTACGACGTCGTGGATTCCTCACTCCTCAGATTGCAACCAATCCATGGGCAACCTCGTGCTTCTGCAACCGTCTCCACGGCTGGTCGATTGGCCTGCTTGATCGCTTCGCGATCAGACCGATCAGCCTTCGCAATGGCGAACCGATCATTCGCCGCGTTGGTTCTCAAGAATATGCCAGACTGGACGTTGCGTCAGATCGGGAAAGCCATAGAATACGCCGTCCATTTTCCAAGGCACGGATCATGATGATGGCCGCGACTTGTTAGATGGTCGTCAAACTTAATGACAACACCGGTCTGGTGAAGGGTGGCATCTCTGCTTGGTGCTAGCATTCACTACTCCCCGGATGCATTGATCTCGGGTTGCAAGGATGCAAACGCCTTTGTGGCGATTTCTAATCGCGTTTGGGTGCGCCGTCGTACTGACGCCGGTTGCCCGAGCGCTCGCGCAGCGGCTGGGGGCCATCGATAAGCCCGACGGTCGACGCAAATTGCATGAGCGTCCCGTTCCAATGTTCGGTGGCGTGGCCGTCTATTTGGCCATGGTCTTCGGGCTGTTTCTCACGACCAACGGGCTGCTCACGGCGGTCGACCCGCATGCTCGTCTTGCGGCGGTGGTTCTTGTCGTGGCTGGCCTGGTGTGTGCAATCGGGTGCGTGGACGACTTTTGGGACCTGGCCCCGCGGTTCAAGCTGCTATTACAGGTCGGCGCGTCGCTAATCGTGGTGGCCACTGGCTATTGGGTCGATCGGCTGGTGGTGTTCGGCTACCCGATTGAACTCGGCTACTTGGGCATTCCGCTGACCGTCTGTTGGCTGGTGGGGTCGATCAACGCGCTGAATCTTCTCGACGGCATGGATGGCTTAGCCTCCGTCGTCGGGCTAACCACGGCCATGATGATGGCCATGATTGCCACCATCAGCGGACACCCGCACGTGGCCATGATTGCCTTGGTGCTTGCCGGGGCATTGGCCGGCTTTCTCGTATTCAACCTGCCGCCTGCCAGCATCTACCTGGGCGACTCCGGCAGTATGGTCATTGGCCTGGTCGTCGGAATCCTGGGCATGCAAGGATCGCTTAAGACCACGGCCACCCTGTCGCTAACGGCTCCGGCAATCATCATGAGCATCCCGATGCTCGACATCGTGATGGCCATCATCCGCCGCAAGCTAAGCGGACAACCCATCGATGCGGCCGACCGCGGACACATTCACCACCGACTTCTCGATCGGGGACTGAGCACCTGGCAATCGCTGTGCGTGATTGGGGCCTTGTGCCTCATGACCGGCACCGCGGCCACGGCTTCGACCATCTTCCAGAACGATGGACTGGCCTGGATAACGGCCATCACTCTGATTGTGCTACTGGTCATCACCCGCATGTTCGGGCACTACGAACTTTCACTGGCAAAAGTATCGGTCGCCCAGATTTTGGCCGGTTGGGTTGGACGTTGGGCCGCCGCGCATCGCTCGCAAGGATTGTTAGCCAAACGCAGCAGCTTGGCCAAGTTGCCTTTCGAGCGGGTGTGGTCGATGCTGATTGAAGAGATGCAGCGGTACGGCGTGCAACGGGTTGAATTGAACCTTGTGAGCGAGGAGCCCGCGGGTAGTCGTCACCACGTGTGGGAGTCGAGTATCCATCCGCTTCAGCAGAGTAAGCCGCAACCGATTCAAGGGGCCTGGAGTTCTCCCCGACTGGAAACTATTCGCGGCAGCAAAGAACACGCGCGCGTGGCACTAGCCGAATGCGAATCGGGACAAGTCACTCTGAATGAACAGGCCGCCTGGGCACTGAGCCTTGGGTTTCCAACTGACGAAGGAGTGACTTGCCGTCTGATTGTGACGGGTCCAGAAGCCAACCAACCCGAGTCGGTCGACATGCTGTTGTTGAGCAGCCAACTGAATCTCTATGGCCAACATTGGGCCCTGCATCCCGAGTCGATCACTGCTGCGGCTACCACTTCCATGGAAGGACAGAGTCGAGCCGCTTAGGGCCATAACGCTACTGACCGGCCTCCGCGGAAGACTCCTCGTTCGTGCGGCTTGCCTCGACGCCAAGCATCACCTTGCCCTCGCGAACTTCCTGCAAACGTTTGCGGTATTGCGCGTACAGCTTCGTGTGCTTGCTCTCTGGCGAGACCGGTCGGCCGGCGATGAACAGCCACTTCACCCGCGTGGCAGGTTGCAAGGGGTTGCCATCGGTAATGACCAGATTGGCTTGCTTGCCAACGGTGATCGAGCCGAGTTCATCTCCCACACCCAGAATATGGGCGGGATAGAGTGTGACCGCCTTCAGGGCCTCGTCGACCGGCAATCCATACGACGCGGCCATGGCAGCTTGATACGGTAAGTTGCGACCGCTGGTGGCCGAGCCCGGCCCGCTATCCACGGCTTTGATGGCGAATGGAATACCCGCCTCGTGAAGCCGGGCGGCGTTGCTGTAGGGTGCATCGTACGGATCGTTCTCGTCGCCGGGCAGTTGCATACTGGGACCCAAGATGACGTAGACGCCATGTTCCTTCAGTGTGTCGACGCACTTCCAGGCTTCGGCCGCATCGCTCAAGACCCAGTTCAGTTGGAGTTCTTCGGCGAACTCGATGGCTGCCAGGATATCGCCATGGTTGTTGGCGTGAATGATGACAAGTTGCTCTCCCGCCGCATAAGGCACCAACGCTTCCAGGTGTGGATCGGGTGCGGGACCGGGGCGATTGGCCTCGTTCGCCTGTCGGCTAAGTTCGGCATACTTCAGGGCCTGCTGGAACTGCTCTTTCAGTTCCGTAATCTTCTCGATAGCTTCCTTTTGGTCGTCGGTTTCCTTCTTCCCTCCCAACCGATAACGACCTCGTGGGAAGTTCACATGCAGCGCGGCCGGATCGACCACGGCCATTTCGGGCGGGATCCAACCGTGCAGGTTCATCAAGACGCTCTGGCCGCTAATCGTGCCCCCGGTGGGTTGGCTTAGCACGGAGAGAATTCCGTTCACTCGCGTCACCGGGATCAACTCGCTATCGGCGTGCACCGCAACGGCTGCTCGCAGATCGGCGTTGTAGGTACCCGATTCGCTGTAGTCATGCGTTTCACGAACCGAACCGATCTCGACCAGCCCCAACGCCCCGCCGGCATTGATCATGCCGGGATATACCGATAGCCCTGCCAGATCGACCGTCAACGAACCTTCCGGCGCGGAAAGCTCCGAAGAACCAATGGCTTGAATTCGCCCATCGACGATAAGCACCGAACCATTTTCGATGGGGTCTCCGTCGACCGGAACAATTCGGCCACCCTTCAGCAAGTAGCTTCCGTTCTCGGATTCGTCGACAAAGATCGTGCGATTTCGGCGAGCATCGGTTGCTAGGGGACTCTCGTACCCCGCGGGTTCATGCGACCCGTCGCGCTCGAAGTAGACTTCACCGTCGACCAAGGTCATTTCGCAGCGGGAGAATCCGTTGAGAGGATGCCCATTGAAGATGGCCAGGTCGGCGTCTTTCCCAACCTCGATCGAGCCGATGCGGTCGTCGAGCCCGAGTTGTTTGGCCCCGTTGATGGTGATCAACGCCAGGGCCTCATCCTCTGTCAGATTTCCATATTTCAGCATCTTGGCCGCCTCTTGATACAGATGGCGGACCAGTTCCCAGTCGTCCGACTTCAGCGTGGCGGTGGCGCCCGCCTCGATGAGCAACGGCGTGTTGTGGGGAATCGCATCGTAGGCTTCGATTTTGTAAGCCCACCAGTCGGCAAACGCCGAGCAACTAGCCCCGTGGGCCGCGATTTCGGGGGCAATTTTGTAACCTTCCAACACATGTTGCAACGAACGAATGCGAATGCCGTAGCTCTCGGCCATTCGCAGTAACATCAGGATTTCGTCAGCCCGATAGCAGTGCGAATGGATCCGCAGTCGACTGTCGAGCATGTCGGCCAGTGCCTCGAGTCGTAAGTCGCGACGCGGCTCGGGCACGTTTTCGCCGCGAGCTTTGGCATCGGCATACGCCTGCCACAGCCGGTGATACATTTGCCCTTCGTCGAACGAACGGCGGATGGTCGACTCGACCCCCAGTCGCGTGTCGGGGAAGCGCTTGGAGCTGCGTTTGGGGTTTTCGCCCAGGGCAAACTTCACGCCGCGTGGCGCGTCGTGCAAAATCAAATCTCGCCCCGGCTTCCCCCATCGCAGTTTGATCACGGCATCCTGACCACCAATGGCGTTGGCCGATCCGTGCAGCACGCGACCGCAGGTTACCCCGCCCGCCAAGGAGCGATAGATAGTGATGTCATCGCCATTGATCACGTCGCGAATGCGAACCTCCGGCGTGACTGAAACGGTGGCCTCGTTGATCCCCCGGGTAATCGCGAAGTGGACGTGGCAATCGATGATGCCCGGCATCACGTACAGGCCCGTGGCATCGATCTCGACGAAGCCCTCGGGGGTCTCCAAGTCGGTGCCCACTTCGGCGATCTTGCCGTCTCGAATCACAATACTGGCGTCAGCCAGCGTGCCTTGCGTTACAGTCAACACCGTGGCGCCGCGAATCACTGCATTGCCGCCGGTTTGTGTGACCGGTTTGCGATCCGACTCGATCTCGGTTGGATAGGGCTCCACGTCGACCAGCTCAGGCGATTCTTCGCTGGAAGATTTCTCGACCTCGGACTCTTCCGGGTCCGCAGGTTCTTCCTCGCCAGATTCGTCATCCGGCGTTTCTTCGGCCTCTTCTTTGTCTCCTGCTGCTTCTTCCGGTTTGTCTTTGTCCTCTTCGGTCGCCTTGGGTTTGTTCAGTTCGAATTTCTGACTATCGACAAACGCAAAGCGTAATTTCGCTTTCTTGTCCGAAAGCGGCTTGTCGAACACCACCACGTGAGCCAAGTAACCGGGTGCGACTTGCCCCAGGTTCTTGTCGACGTTCAGTACCTCCACGGCGTGCGTGGTGAGTGCGGCGAGGGCGGCTTCCTCGGGCAAACCCTGTTCGATCATTTCTCGCAGGTTTCCGATGAATTTCTCCGGCGAGGAGATACCGTGCGTGCTGAGGCAAACCTTGACCCCATGCTCGATGAGTACCTTGGCACCGTTGACGCGCTCATCCCACAGCCGCTTTTTCTCGGCAACAACTCTTGGCGACTCAGGTAATCGGTACTTGTCGGCAGCTTTCTTCTCGTCGTCCTCTTTCTCTTCGGTCTCTGACTCTTGAGGGTTGGTAAGTTGGTCGATGCGTGCTCGAATCCTCGCGAGAATGTCTTCTGAGAGATCATCACGCTTCAGGCCTTCTTTCAGTTGATCGAGTGAGTATTCGGCCAACAAAGGATCGACCGCCTTCGACGAACCACCCGCCTTGGGTTCTTCGGGGAAGTCGATCGTCAACACCACGGGCACATCGGCGGCCGCCAGACGATCGGCAACTTTCCACGCTTCAGTCCCGCCGACAATCACGATGCTTACGCCAAACTCGTCGGCCAAATCGAGTGCACGATGGATCTCATCGCGGGTGTCGGCTCGCCAGAACATTCGCTGCTGGCGCTGCTGCACAACACGCAGGGCTTCAAGGGTCGGGTCCATGGGAGGGCGCCCGCCGCCATGCTGCCGGAAGTAGTTCCATTGGTTTTCGTAATGCGTCGCGTCCAACATCGCTTGCCGCAGGTGAGCCACGCAGCCCATCAACGTGGAGGGGTAGCCGCGTGACGCCGGCGAGGACAACGCAACATGCATCGCCACGGGGCTGGCCAAGATGATTTCCCGGCGGGGTAAACCGCTCAGGCTGGCCAACGCACTTTGGCCAACGGCTATTCCTCCCGAGGGCGCCGCCAACATTGCCGTGAACCCGGCCGCGCGGCGGGCCTTGGTCTTCTTCTCGTCAAGCGATAGCGCGTCACCAACTTCGAACTCGGGCGTTAAGCCGGAGCGGTTGTCGGGTGGGGTAGCAGCAAGTGCGAAGCTGGAATAGTCGATCGATCGTCCGCTGCCCGTGCGCGATCGCGGAGCATCGTCATCGATCCCGTCATTCGTGTAGGAATCGATGAATCCGGGATAGACAAACATGCCCTCGGCATCGATTCGCTCGGCTTCCGCCGGAATGTCAACATCCTCCGCCGAGCCCACCTCGACGATTGCTCCATCGCGGAGGATGACCGTTGCCTTCTCCAAGACACGTCCAGGCTCGATCGTTACTTGGGCATTCTCGATAGCGAAGACGCGCCCGTGGAACCCAGGTCGCAGCTCGTCGCTCTGCCCATGACAAATCGAAACGAGAAGCCCGCATATGAAAAGAGTGGTCGATGCTGATACCGTTTCTCGTAACACTCGCTGGAACGCCATGGATGAGACCTCTTCGAAGAAGAACTCTTGGAGCTGTGCGGGAAGATTTCAGAGAGTAATTCATCGTAGCACAACCCAAGGGCCCAACCAGCAAGCGGGCGGCCACGGGACGGGCAGAATTGGTCAAGTAGCACATTGCCCCCAGCAACCGTAGCCTGGATGATGACCGGTCCCTTCAACCACCTGAGGGACCCATGCACTCGAAAACCCAGCGGCTGCTCGATCAGATTCCTGACCTGGAGGCCGATTTACGGCATCTACTGCGGCAAATCCCCCGAGGACAGGTAGCCACCTATGGCGATCTGGCAACCGCGTTGGGCGATCGCACGGCCGCGAGATGGGTCGCCCAGTATCTGTTGGATCATCGTCACGGCCGGCGCTGCCGCTGCCATCGGGTGGTCCGCATGACCGGCGAGTTGGGCTCCTATATCTTGGGCAATCCGGCGTTGAAGCTGGCCACATTGCAGCACGAGGGAGTGGTTGTGAAAGACGGCATCGTTGATCTCAAAGCTCACCGCGTAGTCCAGCTGAACTCGTCGCGTCCCCTGGCTCGCTTGCAGGCGATGCAGAGACGACTACTGACACGACGGAATCTGTCCTCACCCTTGCGGGGGCCTGAGCTGATCGCCGGGGTGGACATTTCATACGTTTCGCCACGACGCGGGGTGGCAGCGTATGTGTTGTTTGATGTTCGTCAACAAGAAGTCGTCTGGTCCACCATGCTCTGCCGCAAGGTGCGGTTCCCTTATGTCTCGGGCTACCTTTCGTTTCGCGAGTTGCCGCTCTTGCTGTGGCTGCTTGAGCGCGTGCGAAAGGCGAATCGCATGGCGGACGTCGTGCTGGTCGACGGCTCCGGCATCATGCATCCCCGTGGTGCCGGCGTGGCAACGCACCTGGGTGTGCTAACGAAGCTTCCCACCGTTGGTGTTACCAAGACGTTGCTGCATGGGACGATGCAAGAGCCGCCGTCGGAGAGTGACCCCGTGGTCGAGATGAGACACGAACGGATTTCGCTGGGTTGGGCAATGCGCCCGGTTTCAAGCCGCGATGCGTTGATTTATGTCTCGCCCGGTCATTTGGCCGACGTGGAGTATGCACGCCAGGCCGTCATGCTCACGTTGCTAGGGCGAAAATTGCCCGAGCCTATCTATTGGGCCGACCGTATGAGTCGTGAAGAAGCCCGGCGAATCAAACGCGAGGCGTAAGTACAAGGCGAAACGTTTCAGACGATTCATTCATCGCAGCGCATGCGGCGGCGGCAACGAATTCTGCCCGTAGGCTTTCTTAGCGTCGCGCGGCGTGCTAAGCTCCCAGACTTATATCACGGGCTGAGTTTGACCCGTGTGTGGAAACCGTGAACCGTGCAACCCGGCTGAGTGATTCGAACTATGCGTTACGTCGTTTGGGGTCTCGTCGTGCTGTTGGTGATTGTGCACCAAGACTTTTGGTTGTGGGACGACCCAACTTTGGTCTTTGGCTTCATGCCAATCACGCTGCTGTTTCATGCCGGCATCTCGCTATCGGCCGGCGTGGTATGGTACCTGGCCACGCAGTTTTGCTGGCCCGACGATTTGGAAGAGAGCGTCATCGAGGCAACATCTGAGGAGCCGCAAGCATGACCCAACTGGTCATCATCATTATCTACTTGGGAATGCTGTTGGCGCTGGGCGGCGTGGCGAGTCGTTTGTTTCGTGGCACAAGCTCCGACTACATGCTGGCCAGCCATTCGATTGGTCCTTTCCTGCTGTTGATGTCGCTGTTCGGTACGACGATGACCGCCTTCGCGCTCATCGGTTCGACGGGCGAGGCTTACACGGAAGGCGTCGGCGTTTACGGTCTGCTGGCTTCCTCGAGCGGGATCATCCACTCGCTATGTTTCTTCGTGATCGGAATCCGGCTGTGGTCATTCGGAAAGAGACACGGTTATCGAACCCAAATTCAATTCTTTCGCGACCGGCTGAACAGTGACAAAATCGGCCTGATTTTGTTTCCGATTCTGGTCGCGCTGATCATCCCTTACTTGCTGATCGGTGTGATCGGTGCCGGCGGTGTCATTAATGGTGTTACCCGAGGGGCCTTCGCCGAATATGGCTTGTTCGAATCCTATGGCTACGGGGTTCCCGGTTGGTTGGCCAAGTTGGTGATCTGCGTTGTTGTGTTGCTGTATGTGTTTTTCGGCGGCATGCGGGGCACCGCGTGGGCGAATGCCTTTCAGACCATTGTGTTCATGGTGATGGGCGTCGTGACGTTCTTTATCATTGCCAAGGAATTGGGCCAGCAAGACGGCCTGATAGACAACCTTCGCGTGGCCAGCGGGGCCGTAAATGAATCGATGCTGATCCGCGAAGCGCACATGACGAAACTCGTGTTTCTCACCTATATGCTGGTGCCGTTTTCCGTCGGGATGTTTCCGCACTTGTTTCAGCATTGGCTAACCGCACGAAGCGCGAGCAGTTTCAAGTTGCCGATCGTCGCGCACCCGATCTTTATCATGATCGTCTGGGTGCCGTGCGTGTTGGTGGGAGTTTGGGCCACCACCGATTTGGCGGGCATACCTCCCACGGTCAGACCCAATCAGGTGCTCTCCTTTCTGGTAGCAAAATTCGCGGGGGGTATCCTGGGGGGCCTGCTTACGGCCGGCATTCTGGCCGCCATCATGTCGTCGTTGGACAGCCAATTTCTCTGTATCGGCTCGATGTTCACCAACGACATTGTCGTGCACTACGCGGGCAAAGACCGCTTCACCGACAAGCAAACCGTCGCCATCGCCCGAATGTTTGTCGTGGCGGTCGTGGCGGTTACCTTCGCCTTCAGCCTGGCCGAACCGCGGCGGGTCTTTACGCTGGGCGTCTGGTGTTTCAGCGGCTTTTCGAGCCTGTTTCCCTTGGTCTTCGCCGCCGTGTTTTGGAAACGTCTGACCAAAGCCGGAGCGTATGCCTCGGTATTGGTGGCCGCGGGAAGCTGGTTTGTTCTTTTCCAGCAGTCCGGGTTTGCCTTGAATACGGATTATGTATTCTTGGGAATGATGCCCGTGGCGACGATGATGGCCGCTTCGACCGGGGCGTTGGTCGTGGTGTCGTTGCTCACGCAACCTCCGGAAGAGGCGACGCTGAAGAAATTCTTCCGCAGTGTGTAACGGAGGCAGGACCGATCTGCGCCTCGCGTGATTCTTGAGATCTGAACACACTTTGAGGCGGCTCTTTATTCTCGGTAAAGTTGGCGTACACCGAGTAGCCCATGAAGAGAACGTAGAGCGCCAACAGCAGCCAACCTTCCCAGCGATCGACGCGGTTTCTTACGCCGGTAATCACAAACAATTGCAGCAACAGGGTCGCCACCAACGTGACGACGATGGCCGGTTCGTTCGCCGCATCGAACGGCAAAGGGTTGACGACTGAGCTGATTCCCAAGATCCAAAAGATGTTGAAGATGTTGGAGCCGATCACGTTGCCGATGGCCATTCCGGCCTGACCTCGCCAGGCCGCCGCAACCGAAGTGGCCAACTCGGGTAATGAGGTTCCAATGGCCACAATCGTGAGCCCGACCAGGGTCTCACTCATTCCCAGGCCGATCGCCACCGCGATGGCACCATCGACGATCCACTTTCCACCCAGGGTGAGCCCGACCAGCCCCAGGGCGATTTTGCCGATTGATTTCACCATCGAAGTGGTTTCAATCTCCGGCACGTGGATGTCTCGCTGCGAACGAATCAGGCTAAACGTGTAGTGCATGAAAATGGCCAAGAAGCACAGCAATACCAAGCCATCGCTGCGTGTTAACTCCGACACTTCGCGCCCCAACCATCGCGAATCACTCGCAAGAAGTGCTAAAACGATTACCGCCAGGATCGACAGGGGAATCTCATGTCGGGCCGTATTCTCTTGAATCGGCAGTGGGCTGATCACCGCGGCAATCCCCACGATCAACAAGATATTGGCGATGTTGCTACCCAGCACGTTGGCGATGGCCAGATCGGCATTTCCCTCGAAACTGGCGAACAGGTTCACCACCAGCTCGGGTAGCGAAGTACCAAACGCAACCACAGTGAGCCCGATGACCAGGCTCGATACCCGCATTCTTCCCGCGATCGACGAAGCGCCGCCCACCAGCAGATCTGCACCTTTGATCAGCAGATAAAACCCCACGGCAAACAACACATAGGTCATCACGACCGACTGACCTCAACTTGAACGAGGAGCAAAACCACTGCCTTTGCAGTGAGACCCTAGAACGGCCACACGGCGGGGGCAACGAGTACGGTGATCAACCACACAAGAAGCCCCAGTGGAAGACCGACACGCAGGTAATCGGTAAATCGATACCCGCCTGGTCCGTAGACCATCAGGTTGGTTTGATAGCCGATGGGGGTCGAGAAGCTGGCCGAGGCGGCCATCATCACGGCGATCACAAACGGCATGTGATTCACATCCAGTCCCGCGGCCGCACTCATCGCCAACGGAAACATCAGTGCCGCTGCCGCGACGTTGGTAATGAATTCGGTGGCCAGCATGGTGACCAGGTAGACCACGGCCAGTGTGACCCAGGGATTTCCCCCGGCCAGCCAAATCGGTACATCGGCGATGACTTTCGCGGCCCCGGTCTTGTCCATTGCCGCGCCAATCCCCACTGCGGCTGCAATAGCGAGCAGCACCTGCCAGTCGATGCTGCGACGTGCCACCGTGGGAGAGCAGCATCCGGTGATGACCATCAACGCCCCGGCCAGCAAGGCGACCTTCAAGATCGACAGGCCGACGATGACCTTGACCAGCACCATCCCCAGCAGAATGGCAAAGGCTACCAAAGCCCGATCGTGCTGAGGAGGGTTCGAGTCCTCCAGGCGACTCACCAATAGAAAATCCCGGCTGTTGCGTTGCTCATCGACAAAGGTTGGATGAGCTTCCAGCAGCAACGTATCGCCCGGTTGAATGACAATGTCACCGATCTTCTTGTCGATTCGCTGGCCATTTCGAGCCACGGCCAACACCACGGCTTTATAGACCGAACGAAAACGGGCATCGCGAATCGTTTTGCCGACCATGGGTGCGACGTTCGAGGCCACGGCTTCGATCATGCACCGCGTTGCCCGGGGTGACTCGAGCTTGAATACCTCGTCGGTCGCCGGGATGAGACCTCGAATTTTCTGTAGATCGACTACCGATTCGACAATTCCGACGAACACGAGTCGGTCGCCGGCGTTGAGTTGCACTTCAGGACCCACCGCAGGTAGCACCATTCCGTTGCGGTCGATCTCCGCCAGGAACGTACCGGGCAAGTGTCGCAGTCCGGCGTTCTCGATGGTCTTACCGACCAGGGGACTGTCCGGTTCAACCAGCATTTCCACACTGTACTCGCGCGGGTTCTCAAACTCGCTGCGCGCGGGTCGACGCACTGGAATGAGCCAGGGACCGAAGCAGATCAAATATCCCAATCCAACCACCGTGGCAGGTAGCCCGACCCAGGCGATGTCGAACAACCCCAGCCTCTGCATGTTGTCGCTGGCGGAAAGCAAGTCATCGACGATGAGGTTGGTGCTGGTCCCGATGAGTGTACAAGTTCCACCCAGGATGGCCGCGAAACTAAGCGGCATCAGTAAATGCGAGACGCTCAACTGATGTCGCCGCGCCCAGTCGTTCACCGCAGGGATCATCATCGCCACCAACGGTGTGTTGTTCAGAAAGGCACTCATCATCGCCACGGGGGCCGTGAGCCGGGCGATGGCCGTGCGTGGTGTATTCGGGCGCCCCAAAATGATCGTGGCAATCCAGTGAATCCCGCCGGTCTCGCGGATGCCTGCGGCAACGACGTACAGCGCACCGATCGCAACGATCCCTTCGTTCGAAAGACCCGCCAGTAACTGGCTAGCTGGCAGAATGCCGGAGAGCAGCAAGATGGTCAGTCCGCCCACCAGAACGAGGTCGGGGCCCAAACGCGTGCCCGCCAACAACGCAAACACGAGCACGACAACCACGGTGGCGAAGATCTGTTCGGGTGTCATCGCAGGCCTCGCAAGGTGCGCAACGGACGATGCGAAGGTCAATCAACCCGCAGCTCGCCAAGGTTCGAATCACCCGGTGTGGGGGACTCGCCGCATTTGATCTGTGCCGATGCCACTCGGGATGGTCGGTGGAGCGTTTTCAGTAACGATTGCCGCAAATCTCCGTTCGCATCGGGCGTGTCAGGGACGATCATAGTTGCCGGTTGGCCGAGCGGGCAAGCCAGACTGTGGCCGTCAAATGGCTAAAATGCGAGTCTTTCGGTTTTTGGGCCCCATGGGTTCGCGTGCTCCATGGCCCAGGTTAGAATGTGAACTCATCTACACCCTAGGACCAAGCTGGGGCCCCCAAGTTCGCACGAAAGCAACGGGATCGGGAAACGAAATGAGTAAGAAACAGCGTCGTACCCTGGCAACCTGGTTACGCCCGTTGGTCTTTGCGATGCTTTTGGCGGCAACGCAAGTTCTGTTTCTCCCAAGCCTTGTCCAGGCTCAAGGAGCCAAGGAAGAAGAGGAAGAGACAAAATCCTGGGTCATTCCCTACAGTCTGGTGGTCAGCGCCGTGGGGTTGGGATTATTGGCCATATGTCGCCCCGGTCAACGCCAGGACGACCTTCCCCTGAAGAAGTAGTCGGCAAAGAAATTCCTGCCGCTTTTCACCGCAAGACGTGAACTACTCTCGCGGCAATCGGATCTCGCTGCGGCTCTCACTCGCTTGCTTGGAGAGAAACTTCGGCGCCTTGATCCCGTGCCCGCCGGTCGGACGTTGACCGATTCCGAAGAAGGCGGCAATTTCGGCAACAACTTTTTGCTGCTCGTGCGCTGTCAATTCCGGGAAGACCGGCAGCGCCAGTGTCTCGCGTGCTGCGGCTTCCGTTTCCGGCAAGTTGCCCAACACATACTCCAAGCTGGAGAAGCACGGTTGCTCGTGCATGGGGACAGGGTAGTAAATCGCGGTGCCAACGTTTCGTTCGGCCAGATGTTCCTTCAACGCATCGCGTTGTCCGTCGGGTACCCGAACTACGTATTGGTTCCAGACGTGGCGACGATTCTCGGCCACCTGGGGCAACCCTATTACATCTTGCAAACCACATTCGTGGAACAGCCGATCGTAGTAACGGGCATTCGCCTGACGACGGGTAATCCAATGCTCCAGATGCGGCAGCTTTGCATTCAAAACCGCCGATTGGAAAGCGTCTAACCGACTGTTGAAACCGACAATCTGGTGATGGTACTGCTTGGTTTCGCCATGCACGCGAAGCATCTTGAGGCGCTTTGCCATGTCGTCGTCGTCGGTGGTCAAGAAACCACCATCGCCATAGGCACCCAGATTCTTCGTGGGATAGAAGCTGAAACAACCCACGTCACCCAACGAACCAGCACGGCCACCTTCGAATTCGGCGCCGATGGCCTGGGCAGCGTCTTCGATCACTACGAGATCGTTTTGTTGCGCGATCGCGTTCAGCGCCCGCATGTCGGCACATTGGCCATAGAGATGCACCGGGATGATGGCCCTGGTGCGTGACGTAATGTGCGACTCGACCACCTTCGGATCGATGCAATAGGTATTGGGGTCGATATCCACGAACACGGGACGCGCCCCCATTCGCCAAACGGCGCCCGCCGTGGCGAAAAATGTGTAGCTTGGCATCAGAACTTCGTCTGCCGGTTCGACACCGCACGCCATCAGCGCCAGCAGCAGGGCATCGCTACCCGAGGCACAGGCCACCGCGTTCTTCGACTCACAGTATTCGGAGAGGGAATCCTCAAGCTTTTGGCACTCTGGCCCGAGCACGAACTGACCGGAATCGCAGACGCGAGAAAGCGCTTTCACAATTTTCCCGCGCAACGGCTTCGATTGCCGCGAAAGATCGAAGAAAGGAACCGATTGGGTGTCGAACGACGAAGGCTTCGATTCCGAGGACTTAGATCCATTATCCCGAGCTGCATTGGACATTTGAGGATTCCATTCCAGAAAGGTAATTCACCTGCGACGGCCGATCATCCTGATCGGGAAGCGCAAGCTACAGCAAGCATGTGATGTACGGTTGCGGGTGGCGCGAGGCCTCCTGCGACTTGTCCGAAGGGAACCCAGCTTGGATGAAATCCAGATGGGTGGCGAACATTAAGATTTACCGTATGCGGGGTCAAGATGAATCCCGTGCCTGCGACAGTGCGCGCCGACAGCATGCATGGATGCTTGCCGCGTCGACAGCAACGGGCCTACGGCGCGCGTCGCAGGATTCGATCGAACTGGTTATTCAACTCGTTCATGATGGCATTGGATGCCGTGTTGCGAATGAACTGGGCGCTAGCTTGTTGCATCGCCCGTTGATCGATCTTGGGCTGTTCCAATGTTCCCCCGATGGGGAGTTGGATGATTTGATTTCGCATGGCGTTGCCCAACGTATTGTTGCCGAGCCACTTCGGCGGCACCGGCATTTCAGCCATGAGTGCCAGCGAGTGGTCGAGACCCACGGAGCCGTGGGTGCGAATCGTCAACTCCGGAAAGACCAACTCCAGGTCACGGTGGTAGATTCTGCCACCCACCATACGGAAGGCAACCTTCGACTCGCGAGCAAGACTCGCGGTACTTGGTCGCTGCAATAGAACGCCCAGTTCGCGAACCAAAGGTCCACCGGCAATTTCGACGTTGTGAATCGTGAACTGACCGGCCAGATCGCCTTCGGACGGTGTTGCCAAGGGAACGCGACCTCCATTCAGATCGATGGAAAAGTTTCCTTGCGCCTGGGCAACATCCGCAAACACGGGGGCGATGAACATCAAGGTTTCACGACACATCTCCGGGGTAAGGTTCACCCGCGTGAGCAGGGGGCCGGAGTCGAGATACATTTCTGCCGTACCGGGAGCGAGCACAAACAACGGGTTCGCGTTCAAGCGACCTCCACTTAGCGGTACATCGAGAGCGGAGACCTTCAATCGCCCGCCGGAGAGTTTGCCGTCGAGGTTGCCGGTACCGAGTTGGAATCCGTACAGATTGCCGCTTTCCCAGCCGACGGAGGTTTCTCCCTCGAGGCGACCCACCAGCGAGGCTTCCAATGTTCCGGGGGTGGCTTCTGCGGGGGCGTTCAATGGTCCGTCGAGCGTGAAGTTCCTTCGTTGTTTTCCGACGAGTTGAACGTTTTCGCCGATGTAAGGTCGCAGTAAGGTCGCGACTTTCGCCAGGTCATAATCCACTTCGCCTTGCAGCTTCATGTCGCGCTGCTCGGCCAGGTGGTCGATCGTTCCGCTGGCGTTGCAGGTCATGGCGTCGCATCGCAACAACATGTTTCGAATCGAAAGCCGGTCGACCGTGGTGTTGAATTGACATTCTCCGTCGCATTGAACGTGTTGTTGATGCCACAGGTCGCCGCCGGTCTGGTGCGCGACGAGGTTTTCGATATGCGAAGCCCAAATCACTTCGGTCGTGGGGCCGTTACGCAGAATGTTCAATGTTCCGTTGAGGCTGCCCCCGGTTTTCCAGGCCGATGGTGAAGCCGGATCGCTGAGCCAGCTCTGCAACAAACGCAGGTCACCCCGATAGGCCAGGTCGCCGCTGATCTCCGACATGCTCTCGTTCTCGATCAGGGCTGCCAGGTTGTTTGAAGAGAGTGCCAGCGTCGAGCTGTTCAATGTGGCGCCGGCAAGTCGGAGGTGCCCGTCGCGTTCCATCTCTCCGGCGACTGTAGCCGTGAGCTGCGGTTCGTCAATGATCACACCGTGCCCGTTGAGGTGGAGATTGTTCACGGCCACATTCGACGATGTCAGCACGAGACGGTCGCTGGAATAGGAACCCGCGGCTTGCATTTGTGCCTGACCGGCAACGTTCCAACCCTCCAACGGGCCGACCAACGGTTCGACGCGGGGCACCCAGTTGGCCAGTTGTCCGCGAGCCTCAACCGCAATGGGCCATTGCCTGGCCTCTCGAGGGTTGCTGACCGGTTGCGTGAGCTTCATCGTCACTCGGTCCAGCCCGCTGTCCATCCGCAGCGATGCGGTGGCAAGTTGCGTGAATTCGTCAATCGACTTGGCCTGTCCCGTTGATTCGACCAGTGCGATCAAGTTGGCCTCGCGTAAGGGTCGATGTCCAGGGAAGACAACCACCAGGTCGCGAACTTGGGTCTCTCCGTCGGCCTTGAAGCTTCCGTCGGCGTTGCGCTGCCAATTGACGTAAGACCAGCCATCGCCGGAGAGTTGAACGTCGCGCAAATCGAAGAACTGCCGCAGTTCTTCGGAGAGTTTCTCCAAGTTGTAGCTCGCCGAGACGGCGAAGTAGTTGGGCTCGCCCGCCGCTTCGAGTTCCAGGAAACTCGAGTCACATCGTAACTCGTCGATAATCAGGCCTTGATCTCCCTGTCTGGCATCGAAATTGACCTGCAAAGGGTCGTCCCAAGTGATTTGCCGGCCACCGTTGACCGCGATGAGCTTGCTCGTTTCGATGCTTCCGTTCCAGGTGCCTGCTTCTTTCTCATGGGTGCTGGCCAGGTTGATGGTGACTTCGCCTTCGGTGATTCTCGTACCCTTGCGCACGCGCAACGTTTCCGGCAACATCTGCGACAGACGAGCGAGATCCAGCTTGCCATCGAGTTCGTAGTCTTCGCTGCCCAGCGAAGCCAGCACTCCGGCCGAAGTATCGATCGCGCCGTGATACTTCAAATTCCCGACGTCACAGTTCATATCGAGCTGCGAGACTTCCACCTGCGAACCAGCTTGCGAAATCTGGCAGGGTACATCGAGACTGGCCAGTTGCACGCGATCGTTACCCAACCAGGGGCCAGCCAGCACGAAGTCGTCGGCATGCACATTGCCTTCGATTTTTGTTTTCGGTTCCGCTCCAACCCCTTTGGGCGTCCACTCGCAGTGCAGTGTCGACGTGGCTCGACCTGAAAGTTCGGTACCCGGGGCCAGTTGATCGACCCAATAGGCAGCCATTTCCAAGGGTAGTCCCCGAGCGACCAGCGACACTTTCCCGCTGCTGGCGGGTTCCGCGTGGTTCAGTTCGTTCCACCGCATGTCGGCCGTAACTTCGATGCGACCGCGTTCTGCTTCGGCGTCAACATCGGCCGACATGGTGACCTGCGTGGGCTGAGACAAATGTGGCGGCACCTCGGCGGCAAACTGGATGTTCTCCACCCGCCAGCTGAGATTCCGCGATTCGTCCATCACGGTGGCCTGAGCGTCCACGATCCGCAGATTCATTGCCGTGGATTCAAGCGATCGGTTGTCTTCGGATTCCAGCCAGGGCGCGAATACTTTCTGGGCATTGCTCCCGTTTTCGTCCAGTACCAGACGAACCGTTGGCTCTTCGAACCGCACGCTTCCCCAGTTGTTGGTATTGAACAGAAACTTGAGCAGCGTCTGTTCGCCAACCACCTTGGGTAAGCGAACCAGCAGTCCGCCTTCGGGGTCACGGACCTCCACATCCCACAGGGTGATCGGCGAAAGCCACCCCAAGGACGCGGTGCGTACATCGAGCGTACCATCGACGTTGAAGGTCTCTGCATTGACCACGAATCCCAGGAGCCAGGTCTTGGCGACAATGGTGGGGGCAAACCACAACAGGCCGACGCTAAGCAGCGAGACCCACAGCAGACGACTCTTCGAGCGGCGGGGGGCTGCGTATTCATTTCCTTCGGCGTCGATGAGCTGGCGACGCACGCGACGTCGCGACTCGCGCGAAACGGTAGCCATGGTGTAACCCTCGGTCCTGGGCTTCGTTGACGGTGGCCGGAGGACACACCTTGCCCTTGCCGACCAATCGGGCCGCAGATTGTAAGTTGCTGCCGCGGGCAGACCTAGGCCGATTTTGGGTCCTCCGTGCTGGCCCTGAATTCGCGATAGCTGCATTCGACCAAGAACCTGCCGACCGCTAGAATTGGACGAGCTGATTCGCCCTTACCCTGAGAGATTATCCATGTCCGCGTTTCCCACCATGTTTCGTGTTCGACAGCACTTCGAGAGCCCTCGCGTGGAAGATATCGAAGGCGAGACCACATCCGAGCTAGCATCGCTACAACTCGAAAAGCGGATCAAGCCCGGCGAATCGGTTGCTATCACGGTTGGCAGTCGAGGCATCATGAACATCGATCGGATTACGAAAGCCATCGTGGACCACATGAAACAGCTAGGTGCCAAGCCATTCATCGTGCCGGCCATGGGTAGTCATGGTGGTGGAACCGCGGAGGGGCAACAAAAAATTGTCGAAGGTTACGGCATCACCGAAGCATTCGTCGGCTGCCCGATTCGCGCCACCATGGATACGGTGACCATTTGCGAGACCGCAGAGGGCTTCCCGGTTCACTTCGACCGGTACGCCTACGAAGCCGATCACGTCGTGGTCAGTGGGCGTGTGAAGCCGCATACCAACTTCGTCGGCGATATCGAGAGCGGGCTGATGAAGATGATGCTGATCGGCCTGGGAAAACACGCCGGGGCGAAGATCTACCATCGAGCCATCCTGGATTACAGCTTCGGTCAAATCGTACGCAGCGTGGCCAATCGCGTTCTCGAGCAATGTGGCATCGTGGCAGGGGTCGGCATCGTGGAGAATGCCTACGACCAAACCGCCAAGATCAAGGCCGTTGCCCCGGAGGAATTCGAGCTGCGCGAAAAGGAACTATTGAAACAGGCCAAACAGTGGATGCCCCGGTTGCCCTTCGATCGGGTTGGTTTGCTCATTCTTGATCAAATCGGCAAGAACATCAGCGGATCGGGCCTCGACACCAATATCGTGGGCCGCAAGTTCAGCGATCATAAAGCGGCCGAGGACGAGTTCCCCAAGGTGTCGCGTATCATGATTCGCGATTTGACCGACGAGACGAAGGGAAATGCCGCGGGCCTTGGTATCGCCGAGTTCTGCTCGCGAAGGGTCGTCGAAAAAACCAACATGCACATCACCAAGATCAACTGCCTAACAGGTGGGCACCCTTCGGGGGCGATGATTCCGGTGAACTACGACACCGAACGCGAAGTGCTCGAATCGGCCCTGTCGACGGTTGGCCTGGCAGAACCTCAAGACACAAAGATCCTTTGGATCCGCAATACGCTACACCTGGCCGAAGTCGAGTGCTCGTTGCCGTACCTGCATGAAGCCCGACAGCGGGACGATCTCGAAATACTGACCGAACCTCGCGAAATTCAGTTCAACAGCGATGGTGACATCGTCGATTTCGAACCGACACTGTGTACGGTTTAGAGCTTCAGCCAGAAAACGGCTACTACTTGGGCGGCAGCGACGAAGCAAATGCGGCGGCTTGGGTGACCCAGTTTTTCAGGTCATCGTCTTCTTCGTAGCCGGCCGGCTCGATGTAGACCATGCCCTTCATGGGGCGGCCCGTGAAATCCATCTCTCGGGCGTGGGGCTGCTTCAGGGCGTGCGGGGCTAGTTCCGGGCCCAACCGCAGCATGAGATTGCATTGGATTACGCCACAGCACATGTTGCCGTGCAGCATGAAGCAGATGCCGCCAAACATCTTTCGTTCTGAAAACCCTTTGCGACGCTTGAGCAGCTTGCGAACCCGCTCGGCAAGTTGTTCGTCGTACGCCATCGAAGAAAGGTTCGCGATTTTGAAGACGCGTTTTTTAGAGTTCGAAGTTGAAGGTCTGCGCGGCGTACCGCCAAATGCGTTGGCCCAATGTGAGCGGTTCGACGTAGATCTTCGCCCGACCACGTAGGCCGCGACGCAACAAACCCGAGGAAGCGTCCAAGTCGGCCCGGGCTTGATACGAAGGCCGCTGCGGTCGTTCGACGCCCGATTCATCGGTTTCGGTTACCAGTTCTCCGCCGGACTTGTTCGAGAGGCTGCGGGGGCTGACCTGAAGATCCATGTTCGAGATATCGCTGATGGTGGACTCGAACGGCTCGAAGGGAAGTTCGTCGAGCAACAGTTCGACGCGTTGACCCTCGCGAACCATGAGCATGTCGGATTGATCGATCACCAGGATAGCTTCCATCTTCTCGGGATCGCCGATTTGGCAGAACAACGAACTCTCGGTCATCAGGCAGCCCAGGTTCTTTTCATCCAGCGGGGTACCCGACCAGGTTGGCAACTGCCCACGCCCGCCCGATTGGTCGTTCACCTCGGGCGGGGGAAGCACGGTGCCCTGAACTTTGGCCACCAGGGCGAGATTGTCTCGTTCCAGTTTTCTTTCGGCGAGTTGTTTCTTGACGCCTTCGATCAAGCTCTGTGTCGGTGGGATCTCACCTGAAATCGACGGGTCACCGTTCCTTGCTTGAAACTCTAACGATTCGAGTTGCGTTTCCAACTGTAATAGCTCCGACTCCATGCCCACCAGTTCGATTTCGAGCTGTTTGTTGCTGAGCATGGCCAGCAGCGTACCGGCCTCCACCTTTTCGCCAGGTTTCACGCGGACTTCTTCCAAGATGCCGGGGGCGTCCACGTAGATTGAAGTGGCATCGCGAGGTTGAACCTCGAACGTGCAAACCACGCGATACGGCAGTGGGATGTAGGCGATGGCCGCAAACACGGCCCCGACGATCGCGGTTGTGATGAGCAAATTGAGCTTTTTCACTTTGGCCATTCTCCCCGGTACATACAAAAACTTGCCGAGCTTCCAGAGCGGTTGAATCAATAACCCGTACAACGCCGACATGGCAATGATTTGACCAATAATCTCCAATCGATACGGCTCGAAAACTTTGTGCAGAAAAATCACGATCGACAGCACGATCACCCAGCGGTAGGCCGCCGCGGCGACCGTATACATTGCGAAGAAAATCTGGTTCCGCTCGGGCAAGAAGGGATCGTCGGGTGGGTCGATCCCCAAGCACCACTTGCCCAAGGTGCGGTTGAGAATACTGCTGGACTTTTGTCGCAGATTCGGGATTTCGACAATGTCCGAAAGAATGTAGTAACCGTCGTATCGCAGCAACGGGTTACCGTTGAACAAGATCGTGCTAACCGAGCACACGAACATGGTGCTCAGTGCCAAATGGTTGAGCATGCCCGGTTCGGTGAACCACCAGATATACGTTGCGATGGTGGCGATTACCACTTCCACGTACATTCCCGCCGCGCCGATCGCGGCCCGATGCCATTTATTGGGCAACATCCACGAGTCGGAAACGTTGCAATACAGGCAAGGGGTAAGGACCAATATCATGACACCCATTTCGTGACATTCGCCGCCGAAATGCTTACACGAAAGCCCGTGGCCAAATTCGTGCAAGACCTTGGTCAGCCCCAAGGTGATGGAAAGATAAAAGAAGTTCGACACCGTGAAAAACTGGTGGAATGCCGGCAGCCGCGACTGAAACTCTTCGAACTTCACCGTGACCAACAACGCTGCCACGATCCCCAGCGTCAGAAAAAACATAACCGCGTAGCGATGAAACAACCATCCGACCCAGGGGTAGAGCCGTTCCAGCAGACGTTCCGGGTCGATGCCCTTGAAGCGGATGGCCAACACGTTGGACATCGTGGAGAAGAACTCTTTGCGCTTCCGCTCGTCTCGTCGTTCGTGTAGCTGATGGCCTTGCCCCGGAACGTCGATCACCACCAACCCACTGCGGTGCAGGGTGCCAAGAAACTGTTGAATCTCTTCAACGGTGATCTTCTGCGGCGGGAATTCGGCTTCGAACTGTTCTTTGATCTCGTCCAGGCTGATTTCGCCGTCGAGCATCTGCAGAATGGCGAACTCTTCTTCCTGAAAGCGGAAGTAGTTCAAGCCGATGGGTTCTTTGACGACCCAGTAGACGCGGCCCTGGTAGCGTTGCCGTTTAGCAGAAAGATCGGCCCTTCTACGGATCGACAGCCGGCGTGCGGAGCTGGAAACAAGGCTGTCGGCAAGCGAGGGCATGGTGAATACTGTTCGTCAGACGGTGGCCATCCGAGCGGCTTAGCGGACCGTGGTGTTGGCCTCGGGGAACTGCCCAACTTGATTGTCGTTGCCCAGTCCGAGATTAATGGTCATGGTGCCTTCGCGCCCCGGTTGCAGAATCCAGTGGCCATCTTCCACCCGATTGTTGACCTCGGCCCAAACGTTGAAGTGCCCACGCTGATCGATTTGGGGATCGACGAAGACAATTTTTCCATCGAAGGTTTCCGTCCGGCCACGAGAAAGCTCAACGTCGACCGAAACCGGCTTGTTGTCCAGCTCCGAGGGAGCAAACTGCTTGGCATCAACGGTACCTTTGACGCGCAAACGTTCGAGAAATACCAGGTGCATGACCGGTTCGCCCGGTTCGACCCAGTCGCCATCTTTGTGATACAACTCGACGACAACTCCGCTGATGGGGGCCACAATCTGGCGGCGCTCAAGTGCTAGGTCAGCCTCGTGCAACCGTGCTTCCGCGGCTAGGACCTCGATCTTGCTGATGTCCATCTCATGTTCGGCCTGCTTGATTTGATAGCGGGCACGTTCGTGCTGGAACCAAAACTTCGCCATCTCGGTCTTCGAAATGGTGCCCGGGTGTTTTTTGTTGGCCTCCAGAGAGACTTGATACTCGAACCAGGCCACCTTTTGCGAAGCTACGGCGAAGTCCTTATTCACCTCGTTCGTGGCCTTTTCTTTGGCCGCATCGCGTTCGTGCATCGCCTGTTCGCGGCGCGCCTCGGCTTCGCGTTGATCGATGGTGGCCAGCAGATCACCCAGGTCGACGATGTCACCTTCGCGATACTCGACCGTTTGCAGCCTACCCGCATCGAGTGCGGGCACATCGCGTTCGTCCACGATGTCGATCAAACATGAATCGAGTGACAACTGGCCTGGCGCGTTGTTACGGGCAACTTCATCCTGGGGGCCACCCAGGGCTAGGATGGTGGACAACAACAGCGTCGCGGCGTTCATCGGATGGCCTCTTCAGTGATTCGTTGATCGTTAAATTGCGTGTTTTTCTGTCTTGCTGGTTCAGGTCGCGGACGCCGACGTGATGACTTGTACACCCGCGATCCCGGTTCCGTTCAATTCAGCTTCTTCTAAAACCAACTGAAAATAACCCGCGACTGAATCCATGCCACGAGATCGTGAAACAAGACATACCCCAATGAGCGCTGCCCGCAGACCACATGGGCCGTCAGCCCGGCTCCGGGGCGCAGGTCCTTGATGTCTTCTTTATTGATTTTCACCACGATCAGTACCGTGCTGCCCTCTTCGCCGCGGACTTCAGCCGCTTCGTGAATACGGTCGATCGTACCGTGCAATGTTTTGGCGGGGTCGCTGGCCATGATGAACTCGACCGGCAGTTCCTTGCCCATCTCTTTCTGGGCTTCGGCGATGAAACCCATGCGATCTTCGGGCATCAGTACTTCGAGTTCCCAGGGGCCCGACGGATCGGCGATGGTCATCACCGCGTTGCCGGCCTGGACCGGTCGCCCCCGCAACATGTCTTCGACATCCCAACTGATCACAATTCCATCCGTCGGTGAGCGAACCTGAAGATCGTCCATTTGTTGATCGAAAATTTCAAGTTGCCGTTCCAGGCCTTCCGCTTGAACTTTCTCTTTCAGGAGTTGGCTGAGTAATTTTGCCTCCTCGTCAGCGGGCAAACGCTCTTTGAGCCGCCGCGTATTACTACTCACGCTCTGATTCGTGGCATTCAATTCCTTGTGATGACGTTGCCAATCTTCAGAGAGTTTCGGATTCTTCAACTCGAGTAAGACTTCACCTTCCTTCACTTCGCTGCGGTGTTTTACCAGCACATTGCTTACGGTGCCGTTGACCTTGGCGAAGACTTCTCGGCGAATCGAAGGTTGCAGGGTACCTTTGCCTTCTAGGTTGAAGTCCCAAGGTACAAAGACCATCGCCATGATCAGCACCAAGACCGCTCCGAGGGCAAGCAGCGTTTTGGGTAGTGTTTGGGCCTGGATCAGCCACTTCATCTTTCCGATCGACCGCCACAGCGGCATCAGGAATAGACTGTTGTACTGCAAGGAGTTGGCCATGGCGGCCGAAGCGTGATCGTTGACCACTTCAACTCGCTGCAACATGCCGTCCCGTAGGCGAGCATCTTCGATTTGCTCGACGATGACCGCACCGATGGTCTCGCCAACGGCTTGCTCGTCGTTTTGGTCATCGGGCTGTCGCTTCAGCGGCAGTACGGCCACGGTTTTGGAGTGGGCTTCGTCGAGGTATTCCTCGAGGGCCATCTCGACCTGGGGTGCCAGGTTGCTGGTGTCACCCGTGTACCACATCGCCTCACCCGTCTTGGCGACGGCGGTGGCCAGCTGATTGAGCAGCACGACGATATTCGACCGCTTGTCGAAAGTGTCTTGTCCGCTGATCGCTTCGATCTTGCACTTGCGACCATGGCGAATGGCCACGCTGACGCGGTCGCACTGAATCAGGCGACGGCCTTCGTTGGCCAGGGTGTACGCTGTCTCTCGCGGATCCAGGCTGGAGTGGACCGAGCGGGTGAACGCCTCGAGCTGCCCCCACATGGCCTGGCGATCGCCAAGGTGTTGCAGCTTGCGAGTCTTCAGATAGTCGCTGGCCAACTCGCACATTCGCAGCAGAAACTTCAGGTAGCCGCGCTGTGTATTCGGTTGACCGCCGGGTCGTTGGAAGATCTCGACGACGCCCTGAACTTCCTGACCGCTGTGCAGGGGACCCAACACCAGCAGGAAGTCCGTCGTGTTGGCCGCATCGTCATTGTCGCCGGAACCCGCATTCGGAGGCACCATGCGACCTTCGCCTGCCTGCATCACTTGATGGAGAAGGCGACCGTGACGTTGTTGTCCTTCGACGTCCTTCGCGAGACCCGTCTGTTGCAGGTTGATTTGGTATTGCAGTTCCAGCGAGTTGTTCTCGCCGATAATCCACACGGCACCGCCAACAGCAGCAAGGGCTTGCACGACACGATTCAGGAATTGGTCGTAGTAGTCCTGCGGCGACACCTCACTGCGCGAAAGCTGCGCGATCTCGTTGACCAGGCCGCGAATTTGCTGCTTGGTATCTTCGAGTAGTTGAGGATCAATCGATTGTTCAGTGCTCATGCTGCGGACAACTTACGGTGTGAAGTCGTTGTAAGAGCGGACCGCTTTCGCCGGACCGATAGCATCTGTACGCAAGGGATTCTTATATCGTTTGCGACGTGCCTGAAATGAGCTTGCCGCCGCGGAATAGCGATACCGCACCCCGTGAGGTAGCGCCCTTTCGTCATGCTGTTTCCTGCCCCCGAAATGGTCGCATCGACCGACCCGGATCGACCGCAGGCCGGTGAACTTATCGTTAATCGTACCTTAGCTGAACGATCAATCAACGTCGCAAACCTTTTCGATTCATCAATTTAGTGGTTTCCGATGCTTCGGTCCACGATTCAGTCTTCAGAATCGGACGAAGTGACACTTCGTGCCTTGCTCCCGGGTTTCCTTCAAAAAATAGGGGAGGCGATGCTGCCCCCGGCAGAAATCCGTCATCCGCCCGGCAACAACTTCAGTCAGAAGAATAGCTTGGGGCGATTATCGGAGTGAGACACTTCGCAGTTCTAGGGCCGAAAACACCTCGCAATCGTCACGACTGGAAAATCCCTCATTACTTCTTCGCACCGAATCCCACCCGGCGAACAACGAAAATGCTTAATTCCACATGAAATTTCATCCTTTTCCGGGTGGTCGCCTGATGGCGATGCTGGCCCAGCGTTGCACCGCGTTCGGGTCCCGGGCCTGTGCAGCAGCCCGGACCAGTTACGCGGGAGCCCAACTCAGAGGGATTCGGAGGCCGTTTCGGCAGGATCGCCGTGAGAACCGGGCCAGATCGATTTGGCCGTGAAGTACCAGATGCCCCCCAGGGCGATCAGCACGAGTCCCCGCAGACACTCGTTGGGGCGGGCCCAAAACATGGCAAACAGGAAATAGACGTAGAAGACCACGAACACCAGCGGCACCCATGGATAGCCCCAGGTGCGATAGGGTCGCTCGGCGTTGGGCAACTTCTTCCGCAACACAAACACCGCCAACACGGCAGAGAAGTAAAACACGGAACCGCCGAATACGACATAGTTGGTCAGCAGCGTAAACAGAGACGTCTCGGCCACAGGGATGACATGGTTGGCCAGAATCAAGCTACATGACCACACCGACAGTGCGGCGATCGATAGGGCGGGCGTGCCGAAGCGGGGATCGACCCTTCTTAATGGTTCATACATCTTGTGATCGCGAGCCACGGCAAACGCCACCCGAGGCCCAACCAGAATGTTTCCGTTGAGGGCACCGAAGATCGAAACCATGGTCATGGCCAAAACCAGCTGCGTGCCGAAGGGTCCCAGCAGTTTTTCGGTGACGACCATGGCCGTGTTGTTGTTCACGGGTTCGGCAATCACCGACGAAGGGAGCGTCAGGTGGTAGGCCAGGTTGGCCGCGACATACAACACGATTAAGAACAGAACACCACCGATCAGGGCCAAGGGCACGTTCCTGGCCGGCTCGTGAATCTCTTCAGCGACGACCGTGACCATACCCCAACCATCGTAAGCCCACATGATGGCCGCCAGCGCTGCTCCGGTGGCCGCGAGTAAACCCGTATCGACCTGTGAAGGCCACAGAGGGTGTACGTCGACCGATTCGGTGCCCGTCGCCAAGAACGGCAACAGGGCCAGGAAGCCAACAAAGCCGGCTTTGATGATGGTCGTGATGTTCTGCGTGGCGCCACCCCAACGAGTCCCCAGGATGTTGATGGTGGTCAGCCCTACGATCGTCCCGATGGAGAACAGCACCTCGAAGAGCACTTCGTATTGTTGGGAGTCGACGAGAGACCACTGCCCGAGCATGTCGTACACAATGCCCGCCAGGGCGACCGCCAGAGCCGCGATGGCGCCGCTGCGGATGACCCAGAATTCAGCCCAACCCCACAGAAAAGCCCACAGTCGACCGTACGCCTCTCGGAGAAAGACATAGGTACCACCGGCATGCGGCATCATGGCCGACAGTTCGGCCAGAGCCAGTGCTCCGCAGAGGTTTACCAATCCGCAAACAGCCCACAGCAGAAGAATGAAGCCGAGGAAGCCACCCGTGGTGGCCGCGATTTCTTGCGGCTTGAGAAAGATGCCAGAACCGATCACCCCGCCCACAACAATAGCGGCGGCCGCAAAAGGGCCAAGTACGGGGCGGAGCGTAGCATGTTGGGCGGTTTCCGCCATCGTTTCGACCTGTTGTGGCATTTGCTCAAGCATAACAATGAGACACGCGCCACTCTAGCTCGTACGTCGCTGGCGCGATGGGGTAGGAGTATATTGCGACGGTGATATCCGATGGCCAACGGCCACACGCTTCGCAGCCTGACGGAACAACGACGATGAACGAACGCCCGGAAGATGTGTGCCCGCGCCCGCAACAGGTGCCTGCCGAGTCGACACGACCAATGGCCCCGGGGATTTTTCCCGCGGCGGTCTACGCTTGCGACGATCTCACTCAGGTGGATCAATTGCTCGGCGAGGGCGGGGGCTATGTCTATCGTCGCGATGGGCAACCCAATGCCGACCTGCTGGCCCGGAAGTGCGGCGAATTGCACGGAGCCGAGCGGGCGGCCGTGTGTGCTTCCGGCATGGCCGCGCTATCCACGGCGTTGCTGGCCCGACTACGCGCGGGCGACCGAGCGGTGATCAGCAAGCGGCTCTACGGTCGCACGATGCGACTCTTCGGTGAAGAGGCGGCGCGTCTGGGGATCGAAACCACCGCCGTCGACACGTGTGATTTCAAGGCGGTGGCCGCATCACTCGAGGAGCAGCCGGCCATCCTCGTCGTGGAGACCATTTCCAACCCCACCCTACGAGTTGCGGACATTTCAAGGCTCTCGGAGATGTGCAAAGCGCGGGACGTCACGCTGCTGGTCGACAATACTTTTGCTTCGCCCATCGTGTGTCGACCGCTCGATCATGGTGCAGACATGGTGATGGAAAGCCTGACGAAGATCATGAACGGGCACAGCGACGTGCTGCTAGGGCTGTTGTGTGGGCATGAGAAAGACTGGGACCGAATCGCCGAGGTGATTGTCACGTGGGGATTCTCACCGGCCCCCTTGGATTGTTGGTTGGCGGCCCGCGGGATTGGAACCCTCGCGCTTCGTGCCGGGCGGGCGAGTGAGAATGCGCTGGCCATCGCCGAGCGACTGGCGTCCGACGAACGTGTCGAGCGTGTGATTTACCCGGGCCTGACCGCGCACCCGGAACACGCGATTGCAAAACAACTTTTCACAGGCTTATACGGTTCGATGGTCACCTTCTCATTACCGGGTGGTCGTGAGGCCGTCGAACGATTCATCGCGGCAGCCCGTGACATTCCGTTGAGCCCTTCACTGGGAGACTTGTCGACCACGCTCAGCCATCCGGCAACCACCAGTCACCGCGGGATGAGTACCGAGGATCGGGTGGCCCTGGGAATCGACGACGGAATGATTCGGCTTTCTGTGGGGATCGAGTCGCAGGCAGGCATTGAGGCCGCGCTGCATGCTGGTCTTTTGGCTGTGGCGAATTGACGCGGCTGCGCACATGCCGTGGTAGCACGAATGCTTTTGCTTTCCATGCAGGGCGTTCGTGAAACAACAAATCTGTAACATCGCAGTTACTGCATACGCTCGACCTCTTAGACAATGGACGGGGTTCTGCGAAGTGCACCCGGGCCACTTCGGCGTGCTGAGATGGCTCAGACTGATCGAGCGGTCATGAGCCTGAAAGCTCGCCTTGGATGATTCGATCGGGCCCTAATTGCCGTCGGGCTTGACTTACACCGTTAGATGGTCGATCTTGGCAAGCTGCGAAGCTTCTAGAAAAGGCGTTGACCGACCGGAACGCGATTTGCGGTGGTCAATACCGAAGCGTTGCGGCTTGCCTGTGAAAAACATACAGCAGCATGGCAGATTGGCCGATCGTCACAATGCGTAGAGTCGAATAGGCATGCTAGCGCTGAGGATTTGTCGTCCAGACAACCGTCGTGATCGCTGATTTCTAGAAATTCAACCCTTCGAGCAAGCAGAATCATCATGGCTACCGACGCCAAAACGCCCACTGAAACGAAATCGCAAGCCGGCACTCAGACCGTTGAAGCACCCAAGAAGAAGCGACACGGTCGTCGCATCTCCGGAGGAGCTGCCTCGCTGCACCTCGACTATCCACCGGAAACCCAACCGGTCAAGTTCCTGTGGCCGTATTTGATTTCGATCACCACACTGCACGTCATCGGGCTGACGATCCTCATCCCGCCGGTGTTCAGCTACTTGTTCAGTTGGACAGGTGTAGTCTTGTTTCTGTTCGGGCTGTATGTGTTCGGCACCCTGGGAATTAATCTTTGTTATCACCGCTTGCTGACTCACACCAGCGCGGTGGTGCCCAAGTGGCTGGAACATACCTTTGCCATCTTGGGCGTGTGCTGCCTGGAAGATACCCCAGCCCGTTGGGTGGCGATTCACCGACTGCACCACAAAGATTCTGACGAGCAGGAAGACCCTCACAGCCCCTTGGTAAACTTCTTCTGGGGACACTGTGGCTGGCTGATGGTTGAAAACCGGGGCGTGAATAGCCTGAACACTTACGACAAGTATGCTCGCGACATCCTTCGCGACCGGTTCTACTTTCGGCTGGAAAAACACCTGGCGTGGTTCTGGATCTATCTGGCCCATGCCGCCGTGTTTTACCTGGGCGGTTTTGCAGCCGGCTGGTGGATGACCGGCACCGTGATGGGTGGGGTTCAATTCGGGCTGAGCCTCGTGATGTGGGGAGTCGTCCTTAGAACCATCGCCGTCTGGCACATTACCTGGAGCGTGAACTCGGTGACCCATATCTGGGGTTACCAAAACTACGACACCGGTGAGAACAGCAAGAACAACTGGATCATCGGACTGATTAGTAACGGTGAGGGTTGGCACAATAACCATCACGCCGACCAACGCAGCGCGGCACATGGCCACCGTTGGTGGGAATTCGACGTGACCTATATCACGATTCAGCTTTTACAGTTGGTGGGCTTGGCCAAGGGCGTGGTGCGTCCAAAACACTTGAAAAACGGCTGACGACACGATTGGTTTCCAATCGCAAGGATGCTGGTACGGCCGAGAATTGAGACCAACCACTACGCCTGGCGGGGGCGTGGTCTTCAAGCAAACTTCGCCGTAGACGCTGCGCGCGATCGTAAATTTGAACGATACCTACGTGAATCATTATGAGCTGTGAGCTTTCAAAACCTGAAGTGGTCGTAACCGGCGTGGGCATCATCAGCCCCATCGGCATCGGCAGCGAGACCTTCTGGAATTCATTGCAGGAAGGTCGCAGCGGGATCCGGCCCATCGAATCGTTCGATACCTGCGATATGCCCGTGCGTATCGGGGGCGAAGTGCTCGACTTCGACCCCAAGCAATTCGTCAGGCCACGTAAGTCGCTGAAGCTGATGGCCCGCGATTCTCAGTTCGCCGTCGCCGCCGCCGGCTTGGCCTGCGAACAGGCGAAGATCGAGGTTGGCTCCGTGGATTCCACACGGTTTGGCGTCGTGCTAGGTGCCGACCGCATTCGCAACACCCTGGAAGAATCGGAAAGCACGTACCGCGCGTGTCTCGAGAATGGCGAATTCAAGTTCGCGCGTTGGGGTAGCCATGGGATGCACGAGGCGTTCCCGTTAGGGTTCCTCAAGGTTCTGCCGAACATGTTGGCCTCGCACATTTCGATCCTATGGGACGCTCGGGGCCCGAATAACACGATTCACCACAACGAGTTGTCCTCGCTGGTAGCCATTTCCGAGGCGACCAGCATCATCGAGCGTGGACATGCCGACATCATGATCTGCGGCGCGGCCAGTGCCCGGGTTCAACCGGTGGATTGGATTCGCGATTGCTTGACCAAGGAACTCTCGCGGCGAACCGATAGCCCCGGCGAAGCATCTCGCCCATTCGATTCGCAGCGCGATGGCGGCGTCATCGGCGAGGGAGCGGGGATCTTCATTCTCGAACGTCGAGAACATGCCGTATCGAGAGGGGCACCGATACTAGCTCGCATCGCCGGTTCAGCCTCCACGTTCGAACCCCCAAGTAAGAATTCATCTACAGGGGGCAAGGCCATCCAGCGGGCCATCGAGACCGCCGCGCATAGGGCGGAGCTGTCGCTGGAAGACCTTGGTCACGTCAACGCGCATGGGTTAAGCACCATCGTCGACGATCAAGTCGAGTCGCAGGCGTTGAGCACGTTGTTGCCAGATGCCCCGGTTACGGCACCCAAAAGTTACTTTGGCGATCTGGGGGCCGCCGGTGGCTCGGTGGAGTTGGCTGCCAGCGTGATGGGCATGGACCGTGGTCTGGTTCCCGGCACGCTCAACTACGAGTCGCCCGACCCGGCATGTCCGGTAAACGTCGTTGCAGGGCCTCCGACACTCACCAACAAAGACGCGTGTGTGTCAATCAACCACATGCCCCAGGGCATGGCGGCCGCCATCGTGGTAAGCCGGGCCTAGCAGCCTGTTGAAATACTCAATTCGGCTCCGACCGGTCTATTTCATCGAGCCTCCACGTCACAGAATCTCGGCGAATCTTCCGATTCGACTGCGATTCTGTTCCTTGATCTCGATGAAACACTCTCGGTCTCGCTTTCAAATCAGTTCTTCAACAGGCTGCTAGTTGGGAACCGCCAAGCGTTGCGTTCCAATCCGCTTGAGTATTCGCTCGTTGCTTGGGTGAACCGATTCTCCCCCTCTTTTGACTGCGACACGCATCACGGCCAGATCGCCGTATCGCGTGCTTCTGGTGGACCGCTTCGGAAATCTCCGGATGTGGCGGTCGTAGCACCTGAGGTTGCCTTGGGACCTGCAATTCGTGGTCTTCCGAATCCGCTTACCACGAATCTAACAGGTACGTTTGTATCAGCGAGATCGTGTACCGTCCTCCCAGGCTGTCCAAAGTCGGTCTTGCTCGGCCCCGCCGCAATAGCCCCCGCGGTAAGCCACCCTACCGAAACGTATCCTTAGAGACTCTCCCCGCCCTGGCAAACGTCCATTGATTCGGCCGTGTTGGAAGCATTGCCACGCCGGACGATGAACCGCTTGCCCCCGCCGAGTACAGGAGTTGAACTGTGGACAATCCGAACGACTTGGCCAATCTCGTTTCACAGTTGAATACGCTCGAAGAACGAATCCGCTTGCTGCAGAATCGAGCCTTGACGTTGCGTGCCGAATTCACGGCTGCCCTGGTTGATGAATCTCCCGACGGACAAGACCTGCTGGGTTCGGCCGTCGACGAGGTGCTGGCCAAAGAATACGGTGGTCCCCACGCATTCCCCATGCCGCACTCCTCACCTTCGATGACTCACTAGAGCAGGTTTCAATCCCGGTTTCGTGCCCGAGAAGGTTGGCGTTTGTTCCGGGGCGCGGAATGCGAAGCAGGCGAATGCACGGGTTTCGTCGATGTAGACCGACAAAGCCATCAACAATCGAAGCCGGAACAAGGCAGTGAAATTGGCTCTAAAGCCCCCAGACGGGCTTCGTCATTTGGATCGGTCCACTGTCTGTCCATCAGCACGACCGGCGGCTGCTTGACCGCCAGTCGCTGTGTGGGACAATCCGCTCTCGGTTTCGCACCCTCGGCCCTGCGAACCCGACGGACTTACCCGAGAGAATCGCGGGTTGCCCGACGAGTCTTCTGCATACCCCAAAAGGCTGTGTCCCGCTGCATGGTGGGTTGAACCAGCGCCGGGCGTAGTGACTTTGACCGCAGGACGCGGGGAGTGAAGCGAAACGCCAGAGTGTGCGTGAACCAATCGCGAGTCGTTCCAAAGCATCTGTCGAGGAAAAGCATGTCCAATCGAGAACGCTGGATTCTTTACCCGTTATTGGTTCTTGCATTAGGAGCGTCGCTCCGGACACAAATCTACCCGGCATTCAACCACATGCATGCCGGCGATTTTGAAAGCGGGACCATTCGGTGCGACAACCTCGAGGTGGGCGAATCGATCTTGATTCGCGGTACCGACGGGAAGGCCCGGGTGGTGATTTCCGACGCCTCGAATCGTTCTGGCCAGATCCACGTGTTGGGGCAAAATGGGAGTTCGGTCGTCGCGCTGGGGGCCAACAAGGCGACCGGGGCGGGTGTGATCGACCTGTACAACGCCGATGGTCAGGTTCGCGTCAAGATTACCTCGCTGAAAGATGGCGGCGCGCTGGCCACGTTCACAGCAAACGACCAGCCACTGGTGTTCGTCGAACACAACGGCGAAGGCAGTGGTTCCATCGTTCGTTACGACGCCGACGGGCATCGCTTTGGCATGCTGGGGCTGCGGCTTCCCGATCTGCCGCCACCTGCAGACGAAACAATCGATCCGGCGTCTACGCAAGACGGTACAACCACGGAAGCAGAGAGTTCTCACGAACCTGCTGAACAACCAGCAGCAGAGAACGGACAACCCGCACCGGAAGAACCGGCCGAAGAATCAACGAACATCGAGTAGATGTTGCTCGCATGGTGCGTTGCGAGCATGTAGACGCTTCGCTGGAGACCAAGCCCGAAGTTACGCCACTCGGTCAGGTCGATTACTGCACCGTGCTCGAATCGTCGGCAGCCTCGGTCAATTCGGCTTTTGCTTCCGTGGTCCCATATTCACGGGGACCGAAGCGGCGATGTCGGTAGAGCACCAGTCCGTGGGCCGCATGATACAGCGCCCCGCACTCCACCGACTCGTTGCGGGTGATCTCCATCAGATCGCACAGTTTCAAGACACCCTTCACCAGCCAGGGCTCGGACAGGCGGTCCTGTTCGATGGCGTAGGTGATGAACTCGAGTGTGTGCCCCATGCTGTTGATATGGTCGCCCATGTTTTGGGTCGAAGCCGGACGCTCGAAATAGTTGGCCGAAAACGATCCGTCTGGCTGTTGGTACAGCGGCGCTTTTTCCAGCGCCATTTTCACGCGATCGTTGGCCTCCTTCCACACACCGACCAGTTCTCCACCCTCGGCCAGGTGGCGGTTCAAGGCCATCGTAATGCCGACCAATCGGTGTGTCCCGCCGCAGGGGCTTTCTTCCAATCGTTGATCGAGTTCCATCTGCACGATGCGTTCGATCGACCACTCTTCGCCGCTGCTGGCCGTCCAAGTGGTGTCGAGCGGGAGGAAGGTGCTCAGGCCCATCAGGGTCCAGCTCGCTTCCATGCCTTCGCGCATGTCCCATTGTGCCTGCCGCGCCAAGTCGGTCAGCGGATACGATTTGCCCCGGTAGATAATCTCCTGATCGGGAGGCAGATCGCATTGGCAAAGGTAGCCCAGCCATTGGTCTTCGTGCCCCTGGCCGGTTTGCGATCCGGCCTCCAGCGGCGCTTCCAAGCCATGTTCTGTAGGGCGAAGGTTCCAGCCGGTGAGATGCCCGCCGTTGACCAGCCAATCGAGCGCGGGGACCAACTCACCATCGACATCGATGCGCAGGTTTGGTCCGAAGGCCAAGATGCCGTGCACGATCTGCCATGCCGCGTGTTGGTTCGCGACCAAATGGCGGGCCTCGGTGAAATCCAACACCTCATCGATCCGATCGCGTAAGGCATCGTCCGACGGCAAGTCGGACGCTATGAACTCAGGGGGATCAACCACCAGGGCCACTTCTTCGCTGCCGCTGCGATTGCAACCAGAAGTCGCAAAGATCAGCGTGCTCAGGAAGGCCGCCGAAAGAACGGAGGCAACTCTTAATCGGGCTGCGTACTTCATCTCAGAGACCGTGGTCCGGTGGGGAGAAACTCAATCAAATGCCTAGACATATCGCCGCGCGGCGGTGGGGAGCAGCAAAGGACGTCGTGCACGGACTATCTTCGGAAGATAACATGGCAAACCTGAGGCATCCAGTGGATTAGGGGTTTTAGGGCCCGTGGGAAATATATGGGTCCCATGCCAGTTACAGGGATTGTATTGGCTGTGGTCCGTGCCAGACGGGACGCTTCACATCTCCGGTTACGGCTTGATCGCCCTGAGCCGATTGCGCGAGGCTTGATTTTCAATCCTGCGGAAGATTGAGCCAACTCATTGCCAGCACCGCCTGCCGGAAGTCGATCTTAATCGGAGTGATTCCTCGCCCCGGTCGCGGCGAGCAGTTTTCTGGCACGCAGGAGGGAACAGCGGGAATGGGTGATCGCATGCGGGTCTTGGTACTCTCGAACGCGTTGATGGCGGTTGTCGGCGCCACCGCGGCAGCGGTCGCAATCTTTCTGTTGAATCGTGCCTTCGATACTTCGTTGCTGACCCTCTCTCGTGGCGACACGATGAGCTTCCCGCCGGAGTTCCGCGACCGGCTCAGTGTAGCCATCAGCCTGGCCATTGCCACCGCATTGGTATTGGTCATCGGTGGTTGCGCGATGCTGCTGCGGATTATCGGCCCGCTGTGGCGTCGTACGGTCACCAGCGAGGCATGGACCGAAGCGGTCGTGTCTAATGTGGCCGAAGGAATTCTGATCATCAATGCCGAGCAGTTGATCCAGTCCTTCAACCCCGCCTGCCAGGCGATCTTTGGCTATGCAGCGGCAGATGTCGTGGGTGGGCCCTTGAAGCTGCTAGTACCTAGCGACGCCGACCACCCCGTGGAAAAGCTGCTTTCGACACTGTTTTCATCTCAAAAGGCCGCCAAGCAAAGCTCGTGGTGCGAGACGATCGGGCGCCGCCGCAATGGCGAGACCTTCCCTTTGGAAATGTCGATTAACCCCATGGCCACGGGTAATCCGGCCTTGGTTGCCCTGGTGATTCGCGATGTTACGAAACGCCAACAGTCTGACCAGAAGCTGCAGCACCACGTGAAATTGCTCCGCGAAAGTTACGCCAAGCTGGAGGCCAAAAGTAACGAACTGAAGAACATCAACCAGGAACTTGAGGAATTCACTTACCTTGCTTCACACGATCTTAAGGAACCGCTGCGGGGGATTGGTGCCTACTGCGAAATTCTCCACGAAGACTATCACACCGAACTCGACGAAGAAGGCAAGGAACGGTTGGATACGCTGGTCCGATTGTGCGGGCGATTGGAGCGGCTGATCGACGACCTGTTGCGCTACACCCGGGTTGGTTTCTGCCGCCCGAACTGCGAAACGGTGGCACTAGACGATGAGATCCAAGATGTGCTGGCCACCTTGAGGCCGACAATCGAACGACGACGAGCCAGGATTCGAGTCGCACCGCTTCCTGTGGTTTCCTGCGATCCCACGCTGGTCGGCGAAGTGTTTCGCAATCTGATCGTAAACGCCATGAAATTTAATCGGCGTCAGCCGGAAGTACGGATCGGCTTCCTCGATCGCCCGCAGCCTGTGCTGTTCGTGAGGGACAACGGGATCGGCATCTCGAGGGAGCACCACGAATCCATCTTCGAAATGTTTCGCCGGCTGCACGCTCGCCAACGCTACGAAGGCACCGGAGCCGGGCTTTCCATCGTTCGCAAGATTATCGACGGGCACCAAGGCCGAATCTGGCTGGAGTCGCAGCCCGGCGTGGGCACGACGTTCTACTTCACACTGGGCGTTCCGATTACCGACGACAAAGAGGACGAGGCAGCGAGTTCGAAATCAGTTTCCCCGGGCAGCTCAACCGATCACCAATCGATTCCAACTCCGGTAATGGCTCGAAAGACCACGACGGAAGCTCCTGCGACGAGTTTTCCAGAAGATTGCCCAATCTGAGGCCACCCGAATTGGGGACCGGCATGCCCGTTGCAAGATGGCAAATTGCTTCAATCAGAATGCTGCCACGCGACTTATGGCGATAAAAACGGGCAATCCGATCAAGAACCGACTGCCCTTATTCTACGTAATACACAATAATGTAGCGGTCGTCGACGAAGTGCTAAGCATGTTCGACGGTCCCCTCCATTAACAAGCAAACTGTTTTGATATGAATTAGGGCGAAACGATGTTTTTCGATCCATGGTACTTCGTGATAATTGCCCCGGCTTTGATCTTGGCATTCTGGGCCCAGATGAAGCTGAAATCGACGTACGCCAAGGCCCAGCAGATGCCGGCCCCCCTGAGCGGAGCCGGTGCAGCCAGGCTGATCCTCGATTCGGCCGATCTCCAGGATGTGGCCATCGAACAAGTGCCGGGACACCTCAGCGACCACTACGATCCGCGAGACAAGGTCCTCAGGCTCAGCCCTGAGGTCTATTCCAGCCGCTCGCTGGCGGCCGTAGGTATTGCTGCTCACGAAGCGGGGCACGCCATTCAAGACGGGGTCGGATACGCTCCGCTGGTGATTCGCAATGCCGCCGTACCTGCTGCGAGTTTCGGCGGTGGGGCCAGCATGATACTTTTGGTGCTGGGCATGATCATGTCCATCAAGCCGTTGCTGCTGGCCGGTATCGTACTTTTCGGCTGCGTGGTGTTCTTTCAGCTCGTGAACCTGCCGGTCGAGTTCAACGCCAGCTCGCGTGCGAAAGAGCAACTTGTGGAACTGGGGGTCATCGACGCCAATGGCTTGGTTTACGTCCGCAAGGTGCTTAGTGCCGCCGCACTAACTTATGTTGCCGGCACACTGCAATCCGTCCTGACGCTGCTGTACTACATCATGATCTTCACCGGTGGCAGTCGCGACTAAGCCATATCAGTAGATAGCCGCAGTGGTCGGCTTCGGCCCGATGCTTTCCCGAGCTTACAACGCGGTATGCGTTCCTGGCTATAATGGTGCTTCGTGATCTCAGCGGATGTCCGCGTTCGTAACGAACTTCGAAGCGACCATTGTTTGCATGCCCGAGTTTGAGACACCGATCCCCGAGATATCGATCGCCGCGCCGGCGTACAACGAGGCAGAAGGCATCGAGGCGGTCGTAAGGGAATGGTGCGAGGTGCTGCGTGGAAAAGATTTCGCCTTCGAGGTTGTGATCTGCAACGACGGCAGTAGCGATGGCACCGATGAGGTTCTCGAGCGGCTGCGCAACGATGTTCCGGAATTGCGAGCGGTCGGCGGCGCCACTAATCGTGGATATGGATCCGCCGTCTCCACGGCTATCGCCGCATGTCGCGGTCGGTACATCGCGACCATCGATTCCGATGGCCAATTCGACCCTTGCGACATCGCCTCGATGCACAGGCTATTGGTCGAGCAAAAAGCCGATGGGGTCAATGGAATTCGCGACAAGAAGAATGACACCTGGCTTCGCGTGGCGGCCGATCGGGCTTTGAATTTGATCGTTCGCCTGCTCTTTGGAACACGCTTGCGAGATACGAATTGCGCCTTGAAGCTCATCGAGCGCTCGAAGCTTCAGTCGCTCGAACTCCTGGCTTCCGGGTTCCCGCTGCCGACGGAAATCTGTCTTCGTCTGGAAGAGGCGAACGCGCGGCTGATCGAAACAACGATTCTGCACCGAGAGCGTTTGGCCGGGGAAAGCAAGCTGGCCGTATGGTCGACGGGACTCCGCATGCTAAGCTTTCTGTTGTACCTGCGACGAGAATTCCGGCTCCGTCGCCGAGGCATTTTGCAGAATCGACGTTCACCGGACTGTTGACCGTTCACTTCTCTACGGAGCTAGTTCATGGGGGCGAGGCCCAGCAAAGAAGAACTTGTGGGCGTGATTCTCGCCGCCGGTAAGGGCACACGGATGGCTCCTTTGCCGACGCCGCTGCCTAAGCCGTTGCTCCCGGTGATGGGCAAGCCGATTCTGCAGCATCAACTTGAATTGATGAAGCAATACGGCATACGCCGCGTGTTCATCGTCGTGAATCACCAGGGTGTTGAAATCGTTCGCCACCTGGAACGGTCGGCCAATCCCGAGCTAACGATCGATTACATCGAGCAGCCCGAGCCGCTGGGCACCGCTCATGCCGTGGCCACCTTGCGGGATTGCATCGATTCGCCCTTTCTGTTGCTGCTGGGCGACATCTTTTTTCACCAACTCAAGCTCGATCAGGCCATCGCCAAGTTGCAAGAAGGCGACGCGCAGGCGGTGTTGCTTTCCAACGAAGAGACAAACCGCGAGCGGATGTCCCGCAATTTCTGCATCGTTGCCGACGAATCAACTGGCGACGTGCAACGCGTGATGGAAAAGCCAACGCTTCCATTGAGTCGCGTGAAAGGCATCGGGGCCTATCTATTTCGTCCGACGTTCTTCGACGCCGTGCGGAGAACCCCACGCACCGCGATGCGGAACGAATATGAGATCACCGACAGCATTCAGCTCTTCATCGACAACGGGCACCGTGTCACGACCAGCTCTTGCGTCACCGTGGATACGAATGTCACGTTTCCTGCCGACTTGCTGGACGTGAATTTGTTGATGCTTCGCGACGCTGAGCAAGAGAATTTTGTCCTCTCACCAAAACTTGTTTCCGACACGGCGTCGCTCAGCGAGGTGATCGCCGGCGAGGGTGTAAAAATCGGAAACGGCTGCAAACTACGGCAGTGCGTTTTGTTTCCCGACGTGGTGATTCCCGGAGGCATGAACATCTCGCGAGCCATCGTATCGCCCGAGGGAATCTGTCCGGTAAGCCCATCGCTGGGAGATGAGCAGTCATAATGCAGAAGGCATTGGTCACGGGCGGCGCAGGGTTTATCGGTTCGCACCTGGTGGCGAATCTCCAGGAACAAGGCCTCGATGTTCGCGTTCTCGACGACTTCTCGGTTGGGCGACGAGATTATCTCACTGCCGAAACCGAAGTGATCGAGGGCGATGTGCGTGATTCCGCCGCATGTCTGGCAGCATGTCAGGACATTGATGTTGTCTATCACCTGGCAGCTCGGGTCGCAGTGCGGAGTTCCGCAGAAGCCTGCTTTGAAGACTGTGACACGAACGTGGTGGGAACGTTGCGACTTCTCGACGCGGCGCGACAATCCAGGGTGCGTCGCGTGGTGCTTGCCAGCTCGATGGCGGTCTACTCAGAATCGAGCCCCAACACGCTCATCGCTGAAGATTATCCGGCGGTTCCGCTAAGTCCCTATGGAGTTGGCAAGCTTGCGGCCGAACATTATGTCCGTGTGCTGTGCGAGACGCATGGGATCGAGCACGTAATCTTGCGGCTGTTCAATACCTATGGGCCGCGCCAACAGTACACGCCTTATGTGGGTGTGATCACAATCTTCGTCAATCGCTGCCTGCAAGGGCTTCCCTGCACCATATTCGGAGACGGGCAACAATGTCGCGATTTCGTAGCGGTGGAAGATGTGACCCAGGCGTTTTGCCTGGCCGGCACGACACCACAAGCCGCCGGGCAGACTTTCAACATCGGAACTGGGGTTTCAACCTCCGTGAAAACCCTGGCAGAGTGGATCATCGAGGCTCTCAGCGGATCGATTGCACACGCGGAGGCGTCCTCCGTCGAATTGCGCTATTCCGTTCCGGACATCACGCGCGCAACACAGACGTTGGGCTATCTTCCGACGCGACAATTGAAAGACCGAATCCGGGACGTCGTGGATGCCATTGCCGGCCAAAGCAGGGGTGGAAAGTAGACTACAATCGTTCGTCTTATAGATTCAATTCTCCCAGCCGAACAGCTTTCGCAAGACCTTGGCCTCCTCTCGATTCGATGTGTCCAGAAGTTCCCACAGCGTGGGATATTCGTCTCGCCTGGGTTGGTGCGAATCGTCTCGCAAATGTTGCTCCAAACCTGTTCCTTTGGTAAACCCGTGGCGCAATAACTGCCTTAATGGAACATCCGATCCCCACATGTCGATTCGCACGTTGGGACAAACGATTCCCTGGGGTTGATCGGCAGCTTTCTCGATTAACCAGCTCAGTGCTGAGAGCGTAGGGTAGATTTCCTGCATCCGCGATGCCCACAGATCCGCCTGTGGTTCACCTTCGGCCTCCAGGAACTCTGCCGCGTCGACCATCTGCTGCTCGACCACATCCTCCGGAGAAATAATTTCCACACCCGGAAGACCATTCGGATAGGTCACGATGACAAACGCCTGCAGCGGCCAATAAGGACACGAGTCGGAATTCAGGGGCAGTGGTGTGTCCGGAAGTTCGATCGAGGTTCCCTCTCGATCCGCCACAAGAGACAAATTGTGGAGGATCGCCTGAGTCGTTTTGAATCTCTCGGTCGGCACTGCAAACATGAAGTGCTGAATCTCAGCAGTGTTCGCGGCCACCGAACGTTGGTGCGCCGCGAAGGCCACGAGCAGAGGTATCGAGACAATAGTCAGCAAGCGAATACTCGGTTTTCCTGAACCCAGTCGTGAGGCGATGGTCCCTAACACCACGGCCCAGAAGATGGTAGGAAAGTACAGGTAGTGGCCGTGATTGAGGGCGTCGCGAAAAGTGAGTGAGATACCCCCGGCATTGGCGGCCAACAGGTAGATAACCACGGCGATTGCGATGACGACTAAGAAACGTCGTGTTTCACCTCGACTCGCAACGCCTGCCAACAGCAGCAAGACGAACGCCATCAGAAGTTTTGGCAACACAGGTTCTGGATGTGTAAACGCGTGGCAATCGGGATAGGCTTCCGTGTCGAGAACCTCGGGGTACGCCACATCCCCGTAGATTAGCGTTCCGATGGAAACACCAAACTGTCCTGCGGTCCGACTGGCGACGGTCCAAGGCGTTCGCTCTTCCAATCTTCCTCCACTGCCAATGGTGGGCAGAATAAGCATCACATTGATGGGACCCAGAAGAATCAACGGCGCGGCCCAGGCGGCTACCCACGACGCAATCACATTCCAGGGCTGTCGAGTGATGCCTCGCCAAAGTAAAGCCAATCCTGCGATTGGCGCCATGAGCAACATGTCGCTCCAGACGAGAATCGACAGGAAATATAAGGCAGACATGCGGAGGGCAGCCCAACGTGAAGCGCGCGGGGTGGCACCCTTCTTCCCGACAATGGCGATCTCTCGGAGGACGAGAATGAAGAAGAACCATGCCAGGGGCGCCATGCCACACATGAGCCACAAGGTAGGGTTATCCCAACCTCCGATGGCAGCGCCCGCCCAAATCAACGCCATGGTGACTGCACCGATACGATTGATTGACCATGCCCGCGCACAGAAATAAAGGGCGGTGGCTGAAAACCCCTGCACGATGGCCAACAGCAGGTGCCACGCATTCGGGTCGAGACCAAAGAGTTTCCATTCGCCTAGGAAGATCGCCTTCCAAAGCATCATCGTATGGGCACCTTGCGGGAAGATGCAGTATTCCACGAAATTGATCCGCCCGGCCTCGTACAGCCCGATCTGTACCAGAAAGTCCATATCGTCGGAGGCAAAGAACATGGGAAAGTAGGGCAGCCGGACAAAGATGCTCAGCCCGCAGGTGAGCAGCAACACACCACACATTTCACCGAACGCGGAGGTTTTCTTCTTCGGACGCGTATCACTTTCGGATACCGTGTTTCGCGATTTCTCGCTGCCGGGATTTGCTTCCAGAGACTCATTCATCGACGATCACCCGCCTTGGCTTCTTCCGCAGCCACGAGATCTTGAGCTGCCTGCAGACCCTTGCGCGCCGCCGCATGGTAGGGCTCGTATTGCAGGGCCTGCTCATAGTGGCGAACTGCGCGGCGGTATTCTCGTTGAGCCATGTAGATTTGCGCCAGTTGATAATACAGCGTGGCATTCGTCGGGTCTTCGAGCAATGCGTTGCTTAGTTGCCTGCTGATTCTTTTCAACTGCTCGGGCGTGGCGTCAGTAGGATAGGGGCCGGCGTCGATTTCACCCAACACAAAGGCTTCGGTCTGGTGCGTGAAACGAGAGAATTGATAGCCCAGCAACGCCGCAACCGGAAGCAGCACGAAGGCCAGGCGAAGGAAGATCGGTCGATTGAATCGCCCTCCGACCGTCAGAAACACGTCGATCGCCAAGAACAGAAGGGTAAGTTCCAACAGCAGCTCGAACGTCTCGCAACCGTATTGGGCCGCCATTTCCGATCGGTCCCACAAGATTCTGGCCACAAGAATCCCTGCTAACGGGGCGGCCAAGAATAGCCAACCCAGCTGCGGAGAAGCCATGGGGATTCCCAGCCACCGGACGATGCGAGCGATCGATTGCGATCGTGACTCCAAGCGTGGCAGTACGAGAATCATCAGCCCTAACGCGGTGGTACCGACCAGAATCAACGAGTTGAAACCCGCAACCGGCTGAAAGTAGACCAGATTGTGGATCGTTAACTCATTCTGATAGTTGATTTTTGCAATCGAGGAGGGCGTAGAGAATTCGAAGATCCGCTGGCCCCAACTTGTCTCTTCGCCAAACATCAGGACGCACATCAGCCCCAAGAATACGGCGCTCACCCAAGCCAGCGGAGACGTTACCGGCTTTCTGCTTCGAGCGATGCGTGTGGCCGCAAACAGAAACAGCAACCCGGCGGCCAGGCAACTCAGCGCGCCCAGGCTTTCGTAGATCCCGTCTTCCATCACCAGCCAAAACGACAGCGGGCTGACCTCGAGTAGCCGCAATGTGACAGGAAGTGCAGCTACGACGACAAACAGCAGCAACCGGGCGTACGTGCGATGAGCCTGGGATGAAGACGGGGAACCAGATGACATACCGCAGCCGTTCCGACCTACCTGTGTACAGAGAGGAACTGGAGAAACCCTCGGGGTCTCATTCCAGTTTATCTCTCGCCACCAGCAGATACACCCGACAATTCACGAAGCCCACGTTGCGGGTACACACTGCGACCACGCTGCAACGGTTTCAATGCCTTCCGTTTCGCGGGGAAAGCACCCAGGAACATGGCGATGGTTACTTGCGAGCCCGTTCGTGCCGCAGGGGCAACCATGCCCCACCATCTTTGCTGCTGGCGACCGACTGTTGAATGAAGTACATCCCTTCGACCCCGTCGTTGATGTTGGGGTAGACGGTGTCAACCGACTCGAACGTCTTCCCGGCAGCTCGCAACGCCATGTTGTCGAAGGTGGCTCGATAGACGTTGGCAAACGCTTCGAAGAACGCCTCGGGATGCCCGCTCGGCAGCCGACAAGCCGCCGCGCCGCTTTCGTTCATGTAGGGGGCATTCGGATCGCGGGTGTACAACGCATGCGGGTGACCGTTGCGGCGGTAGACCATGGTGTTGGGTTCCTCTTGTCGCCATTGCAATGAACCTTCGGTACCGTCGATCTCGATGAACAGATCGTTCTCCCGGCCATGGCTGATTTGCGAAGCCGTCACGGTGCCCAACGCGCCGTTATCGAACCGGATCATGGCGTGCCCATAATCGTCCAGCTTGCGACCACTTTCGAAGGTGCGGAGATGACAGGAAATCTCCGTCGGCAGCAGTCCGGTCATGTAGCGGGCCAGGTTGTAGGCGTGCGTTCCGATGTCTCCGAAACAGCCGGCGGCCCCGCTCTTGCTGGGGTCGGTGCGCCATGCGGCTTGTTTCTGATCTTCGTCTTCGATTCGCTTTCGCAACCAGCCTTGGAGATAGTTGGAACGAATGGCATTGATCTCTCCCAGCTCACCCGAAAGGATCATCTCGCGGGCCTGGCGCACCAGCGGGTAACCGGTGTAGTTGTGCGTAACGGCAAACACCACGCCCGACTTATCGACTGCGTCAGCCAACGTCTCGGCTTGCTCCAGATCGAACGTCATCGGCTTGTCGCACATGACGTTGAAGCCGGCTTCGACCGCCGCCTTGGCGATGTCGAAATGGGTATGGTTGGGTGTGGCAATCGACACGAAGTCGATGCGCTCGTCGACGGGAAGCTTGCTTTCGGAATCCAGCATTTCGCGAACCGAGCCGTATGCCCGTTCGGCGGGGATGTCGTAGTCGGCGGCCGAGGCCTTGGCCCGCTCGGGATTGGAAGATAACGCCCCGGCCACCAGTGCGGCCCGATTGTCGAGCACGGCGGCCGTGCAGTGGACGCGTCCGATGAACGAACCCTGTCCACCGCCGACCAGGGCCATGCGTAGCTTGCGATTGAGCGGAGGATTCGTGGACATCGTTGCGAACTCCTGTTCATTTTCTCGAAGAAGGCGAATTCAACGGGGCGGAAACGCCCCCCAGGCGAAGGCCTTACTTGTATCACATCAAACGGGCTTTCGCAGCAGGCTCTCCCGACAACCTGGTATTGGGTGCCGCACACGCTGGTCAGTGAGAAACGAACCAAGTACGATACGGTGAACGCTGCCTCTTAGGTAGCCTGCAACGACAAAACTTTTCCGGGCTGGCGGTGGGCTTAAGGCGACAGGAACGAGGAGTAAACTATGTGGAAGAAGCGATTTGCCCTCTCTCATGTATTGATGTTGATCGTCGGGTTATCAGTCGGTTTGGTGCTGGGTGGATTGACCCTGGGTGCGCTGAGCATCGGATCGAGTGAAGAATCTCGGATTCTGGCTGAAAATCCATTCGGCCCTCAATTCGCACATGCCACGGCAACCGATCGCTACGAAAACTTCGCCATCGCCACCGGCAGCCTGGACAACGATATTGAAGCGATTTACTTCCTCGATTTCCTCACCGGCGACTTGAAAGCTGCGGCGCTGAGTTTGCAGACCGGCAAGTTCAACAGCTTCTACGAGCACAACGTCTTGAAAGACCTGGAAGTCGACGCGTCGAAGAACCCTCGCTATCTCATGGTGACCGGCCGTGTAAATCTTCGTCGACAGGGTTCCCGCGAACAACCGAGTTCGGCGGTGGTCTATGTTGCCGAGCTCACGTCTGGAAAAGTGGCCGCCTACATGACGCCTTACCTCGTACAGACCATCAACTCCGGCAAGACATATCAAGGAGATATTATTCCGTTGGACATCCGCCAGTTTCGTACGACCGCCATTCGAGGTCGTTAACAATGGTGACCCTGGCTTTGAGATTTGCTCGAGTGCCTGGCAGCTTGCCACACTATCGTGATTGATGCTCAAGAGAAGGAAACAATGTCCGCCCAGATCATCGTGAATGGAGAACGAAAGTCGATCGCCGACGGAGCGACCATCGCTACGGTAATCGACGAACTTGGACTGCAACCTCGGTACGTGGGTGTCGAAGTGAACCTGGAATTGATTCCCCGCGAACAGCATCACGACCACCAACTGCAAGACGGCGACCAATTGGAAGTCGTCACGCTGGTTGGAGGAGGCTAATCAGATGAGCACGCAAACGGCGGCCCCCGATTCACTGACCATTGGCAACCATCAGTTGTCCAGTCGTCTCATCGTCGGGACCGGCAAGTACGACACTTACGAACAAATGGCCGAAGCACTCGAGCTCTCCGGGGCCGATTGCATCACGGTCGCGGTTCGCCGTGAACGATTGGTCGATCGAGACGGGCGTAACATCCTCGACTTCATCGACCTGTCGCGATATACGATTCTGCCGAATACGGCCGGTTGCTTCTCGGCCGAAGATGCGGTTCGCGTCGCACGCCTTGGCCGCGAGATTCTACGTGGGCTGGAAAACCCCGGGGCCGATTGGGTGAAGCTCGAAGTATTGGGCGACACCCGAACGTTGCTGCCCGACCCGGTGGCCACGGTGGAAGCCACGCGGCAGCTTGTCGAAGAGGGTTTCGACGTACTCTGCTATACCACCGATGACCCGGTGACGGCGAAACGTCTGAAAGAGGCCGGCGCCTCCAGCGTCATGCCTGCCGGCAGTCCCATAGGCTCGGGACAAGGGATCCTCAATCCCAACAACATCCGCATTTGCTTGGAGTATCTCAAAGAAGGCGACCCCGATTACCCGGTGATTGTCGACGCGGGGGTGGGCACCGCCAGCGACGTCACGATCGCCATGGAGCTGGGCGTCGACGGAGTGCTGCTGAATACCGGCATTGCCCATGCCGCCGACCCCTTAGCCATGGCTCGCGCCATGCGCGGGGCCGTGGAGTCGGGGCGACTAGCCTACCATGCGGGTCGAATCCCCAAGCGGTTGTATGCCACGGCAAGCAGCCCCACCGAGGGCGTTGTAGCCGCGGCCAAGAGCCAATAACCAAGGAAGCGTTTACCACCGGCTCGCGCGTGATGCACGCGCCAGTTTCTCCCCCGAGAGATTTCGCATTGAAGCTCACTCCGGCGGATATTCTTGGCCCCGACGGTCGCGTTGCCGCGCGGCTCGATCATTACGAGTTGCGACCTCAGCAGCTCGAAATGGCCCAGGCCGTCAGTAATGCCATCGAACGACACAAGCACCTCATTGTCGAGGCTGGTACGGGTGTCGGAAAAAGTTTCGCCTATCTGGTGCCCGCCATCTTGGCCTCGGCAGCAGACACCGAAGACGGTGAACCGGCCGTGCGGCGTGTGGTGATCTCGACCCACACCATCAGCCTGCAAGAACAGCTCATGCAGAAAGACCTGCCGCTACTCTCGGCGGTGATCCCGTTGGAATTCTCGGCCGTATTGGTCAAAGGTCGCGGCAACTATCTCAGTCAGCGCCGCTTACACAATGCCCAAAAGCGTGCTTCTTCCCTGTTCTTCAAAGACGAGTTCGTCGAAGAACTGCAACATTTGGCCGCCTGGGCCGACGATAGCCACGACGGGTCGCGCAGCGATTTGGAAACTCGACCTTCGAACGAAGTGTGGGACGAAGTGGCCAGCGACCACGGAAACTGCATGGGCCGCAATTGCCCCACCTACAAGACCTGCTTCTATTACCGAGCCCGCCGCCGCGTGCAGCACGCGCAGATTCTGGTCGTAAACCACGCCTTGTTCTTTAGCGACTTGGCCCTGCGCCGCAACGGGGCCAGCATTCTACCCGACTACGACGTGGCCATCTTCGACGAGGCCCACAACCTGGAATCCGTGGCGGCCGATCATCTGGGGGCCCGTGTTTCTTCGAGCCAGATCGCCTATCAATTGAATCGTCTCTACAACGATCGCACACAACGGGGGTTGCTGGTGCACCAGAAGCTGGTCGACTTGCAGCGGCTGGTTGACGAATGCCGGTTCCGAGCCATCGATTTCTTCGACGATGTCGGCTATTGGCGAGACCACTCCGGCGGCTCCAACGGGCGCGTGCACCAGTTGGACATTGTCGAAAACCCTTTGAGCCCTGCGCTGATGCACCTTGCTCGGAAGATTTCCGAACACGCCAAAGTGATCGAAACGCCCGAGCAACGTCAGGATTTTGTGGCGGCCGCCAATCGCTTGAGGGCCTTCGGCGAAGAGATTGAGCTGTGGCGCAAACAATCGCTGGAAGACTGCGTCTATTGGGTCGAAAACACCGCCGGGCGCAATCGTCGCACGACGTTGGCCGCCGCGCCCCTGGACATCGGGCCCGCCCTGCGGAACGATCTGTTCGAGCGTGTCGAAAGCGTCATCATGACCAGCGCCACGCTCTCGGTCGGTAAGAAGCAGGAATTCGACTTTTTCAAATCGCGGATCGGGCTTCCGCAGTCCGACGCCATCTCGCTGGGAAGCCCCTTCGATTACGAACGTCAGGCCGAGTTGGTTTTAGTTCGCGGCATGGCCGACCCCAGCCTCGACAAAGACGGCTTTCAGCGCGACGTGGTCGAGATGCTCAAGCGGTACATTGCCCGTAGCGATGGCCATTCGTTTGCGTTGTTCACCAGCTACGACATGCTCAGCCGCGCCGCCACGCAGCTCACACCGTGGTTGGCTCAGCACGATCTGGCGTTGTATTCGCAGGCCGAGGGAGTGCCCCGCAGTCGCATGGTCGAGCAGTTCAAAGCCAACCCTCGCGGGGTACTGCTGGGCACCGACAGTTTCTGGCAGGGGGTCGACATCCCCGGCGACGCCTTGCGAACTGTGATCATCACCCGGCTTCCCTTCAGTGTTCCCGATCGCCCTTTGTTCGAGGCCCGCATGGAAGCCATCCGCGCCGGGGGCGGCAACCCGTTCCGCGACTATCAGTTGCCCGAAACCGCGTTGAAACTCAAACAAGGCTTCGGCCGCCTCATCCGCACGGCCCGCGACTCGGGCAGCGTCGTGATCCTCGACCCCCGCGTGCTCACCAAAAGCTATGGCAAGCTCCTGCTGGAATCCCTGCCCGAATGCCGTCAGGTGATCGAAGAAGTGGGCGTGGGGATGTAGCCCCCTCGGGACGTCGCCCCAAACAATGCCCCAAGTGGTTTCCCTAGAACGGCTTTCGTCGGGCAATTTGGAATTTGAGCCTCCACCCGCGAACTTTCTGAGGATTTGCTGCCACATTTCCTGCTGATTCACGCCTCTACGTATTAGACGCACATGGGAGCGGTCAGGATGGGCTCTCTGAAAAGACAGCAACATGCCGGCGGCGGGAAATGAGGTCCTGATGCCGGAGATATCAACCGGAGAATTTGATCATGGCCGCCTCTAACTTCCGTCCGCTTTCGACCATTGGGCAGAGTACTGTTGGTGAACTGTTGCACGAGTTGCGACAATGTCATCCCGATCGGGAGGTTGTGCTCTCGACCGACGCGTTGCCGCAGGGAGTTGCCCGCATCAGCGTGCAAGGGGCGTATGGCGAAGCAACCGAGGAAACCACTTTAGTGCGGTATTGTCGTTATCTCGATGCCGCTCCTGCGGCTGCCAACTTCGACCCGGAAACCGATCCGGCCGAGACACCCACGGTTCGCTTCGAGCCAGAGCAACCGGCCGAACCACGTCGGGCGATCGTTTGCCCGCCCATCGCGGTCGACGGTGCCGTCGGTGGGGCCGCCGTGTTGCAAGGCCCCTGGGAATCGGCGGTAGCGTAGTATGCCATGGAAATGCTGCTAGGCCGTCGCCCGTTCGCTTGCCTTGGCGATGAGTGCCAGCACGATGAACACGACCACGCCTCCCACGCCATACCACCCGGCCGAACTCCACACGCTCCACGAGGCGGCTGCCGTGGCAAAGCCGGTGGCCACGATCATGCACAGATTCCACCACGCGCGTTTCATCCCATGAGGACGTTCGCTACCCAACAGGCTTTGCGAGTTCATCATCAGCAGGAATGTGATGTAGGCGATGGGTAACAACGCCATGCCGAACACCGAAGTCGGCACGGCCAGCCAGAACTGCGTTTCTCCTTGCCACACGAAGGGGCCCAGCACACCCACCGTGGCGGCCATGCATCCCAAGCGGTGCGCCATGCCGCCTTGGGGTAAATTGAGCATCTCGCAGATCACAAATCCGCTAATCAACATCAGGATGATGATGGTCGAAACGGCCATGCCCAGCACACCCACGCCGAAGATCACGTTGGCGATCGCCTCTCCCGTCAGAGGCTTCAACGACTGGGCCAGTGCGAACGCGTCGCGTTTGACGATCATGGCAGCCAGTTGCTTGTCGCTCTGGGGCAAGTCCTGCATGGCCTGTTGCAACTTCTCGGGATCGGTCGCCAGCGTGGCGAATTCCTCGGGCCCCACTTCGGCCTCGATACGCTTCTTGAGCGTGCCTTCGTAGCTACCCAACTGTCCGGCAGGGACTTTCTCACTCATGGACATCAGGCTTTCGTCGGCCTTGGTATGAAACTGGCTGGCCGACGCGATGACCACGCAACTGGTCACAATCACGAAGGGAACCGCCATCCCAGTCGAGAGATCGAAGATGGCCATACCGCGAAACTCGCGATCCCATCCGCGGTTGAGCATCGAGTAGGGTAACAGAAACGTCATGTTGATGCCGACCGCCGTGGCGATGGCGGCGATCATGACATTCCGCTGCAAGGTAACGATCTGGTCATTCCAGAAGGAACGGTAAGCCTCCCCGGCCGCGGCGATGTAGGGCTCGAACGAATCGGCCGGATGAGACCACTGCGTTAAGTCGGGCACAAAGCCGGTGGCGATTTCGCCCCACGGCAGCCCTTCCTTCGAAAGGCTGAGCTGGATGACCACGCCAAAGAAGCTAAGCACGATCATCGCCACCATCAACTTCAACACGGTGTCAAAGATACGGATGCCGCGCCCGCCACTGTCGTAAACCCAGACGATCGAAACGGCGATGATCAGGATGAACCCGCAGACGACGGCTTTTCCCATCGAGTCGCCCATCGCACTGTCGGCACCGACGGTACCGGGAAGCAAGTTCTGCTGCACGACCGCGGTGGCCAGGCTGAACTGTGGCAGGCTCCACACCATGTTGGCCGCCAACGTGGCCAAAGCCCATCCCCAGGCCAGCACCGGGTTGATGTGCTGCTTGATGGATTTGAAAGGTCGCTCGCCGGTTGAAAGCGAAGCGTAGGAAATGGCGCACAGCATGATGACACCGAAAATAATGGCCACCAACTGCACCCACAGCAGGCTGTATCCGCCGACCACGCCCAGGTAAAGCGCCCCGGCCAACGAACCGCCACCCAGTGTGATGGCACTTTGCAACCAGCCGGGCCCCGAGAGCTTGGTGAACGCGCCCAACAGCGCAAACGGGCCGCGTGCACGCGCCTCTTGGATCATTTGCCGGTCGGCCTCGACACGTTGCTGCGAGACAGCCACCACCTGGTCGCTTTCGGTCGTCATAGGTCAATCTTTTTCCAGAAGGAGCGAACATCTGACGGAACCCCAAACCGTCAAGTGGCCTATAACATAGCCAAACCATCGGGCATCGCAACGAGGTGCGGGCTCTGAGGCCGCTGATCTGCACTGGTTGTCACGGACCCGCGGCGAATGACTTAGGAATTGCCTTGTTCGGCGAGCGTCGGGTTTTGCTCGATGTCGATGATGCCCGCGACCAGTTCTTCGGGGAGCGGCTGCGCTTTGGCCTGGGCATAGTCGACCCACAGGCACACGCTCGAGCCGTCGGCGGCTAATGCCCCGGTGGCGGCTTCGTAGATTTCGTATGCCAGCGAGAAGGACTTGCCACTGATCGACGTAACGTGCGCGGTGACGTCAACCGCCCCGGGATAGGCCAGTTGCTTGCGAAAGTTCAAGTTGGCCGCCACCATGCCCGGCCCCTCGCGTTCATGCTTGCGGAATCGTTGGGGCTCAAGGCGTTCAAAGTAGGCGATGCGTGCCGTTTCGCAGTATTGGAAGTAGATAATGTTGTTGACATGCCCCAGGGCGTCCATATCGCCCCAGCGAATTTCACAACGGACGGTGACCCCGGTGTTCGAATGATCCGTCGATTTGTGATCGGTCATCAGTTACTCAAGCGAAAGAGAGGTCAGGCAATCCAGCGGGGGATGACTTCGCCGGCCAAGTCGGTCAAGCGATAGTCGCGGCCCTGGAAACGATGGGTAAGCTTGAGATGGTCGAGCCCGAATAGGTGCAGAATGGTGGCGTGGAAGTCGTTGATGTGCACCGGGTCGACCACGGGGGACCAACCGATTTCGTCCGTCTCGCCATACACCTGACCACCTTTGATCCCTCCGCCGGCCATCAACAGGCTGAAGGCGAAGGGGTGATGATCGCGGCCGGTATTTGTCTCTCGGCTGCCACCCCGATTTTCGCCCAGTGGGGTGCGGCCGAATTCGGAGGCCATGACAACCAGCGTTTCGTCGAGCAACCCTCGTTGTTTGAGATCGTTAATCAGCGCGGCCACGGGCTGGTCAGCCATGCCGGCGTTTACCGATAGTTGTGCGTCCAGGTTCGAGTGATGATCCCACGATGCGTGAATCAGGTTCACGAATCGCACGCCACGTTCGACCAGTCGTCGTGATAAGAGACAGTTGGTCGCGAAGCTGGGATAGATCTCCGGCCCTCCGCCTCGGTTGCCTTTCAGCTCGGGCGTTTTGCGATCGACTCCGTAAGCGTCGAGAGTTTGCCGTGTTTCGCCCGAGAGATCGATCAACTCGGGTGCGGCAGCCTGCATGCGGTAGGCCAATTCGTAGCTGGCAATCCGGCTGGCAATCTCCGGGTCGTGCACGGCCTCGTAGCGGCGCTCGTTCGATTGCCGCAGTACGTCGAGCCCTTTGCGCTGCAACACGGGCGGCAACCCGGGCGGGTTCTGCAGGTTGAGCACCGCCTCGCCGTTGCTGCGAAACCGCACGCCCGCGTAGACGGTCGGTAGAAAGCCGCTTTGCCACAGCGTCGTGCCGCCGCTGGAACCGCGTCCGGCGGTAAGCACCACGTAGCCGGGCAGATTTCGCGATTCGCTACCCAGCCCGTAGGTAAGCCAGGAGCCCATCGTGGGCAGACCAAACACACCGCGACCGCACTGCATGAGTAGCTGGCCCGGGTGATGGTTGAACTGATCGGAGTGCATACTGCGGACCAGCAACAGGTCGTCGGCCACCGAGCCGAGATGCGGCAACAACTCGGAAAGCTCCATTCCGCATTCGCCATACTTGCGGAACTTTTGATTCGAGCCCAACAGCGTGGCGGTTTCTTTTTGGATGAAGGCGAACCGCACGTTCTCGGTCATCGAGTCGGGCAGCTTCTGCCCGTTCAGCTCGTTCAGTTTCGGTTTGGGGTCGAACAGATCGAGCTGACTGGCGGCCCCGGCCATGAAAATGAAAATGCAAGACTTCGCCCGGGGAGCAAAGTGCGACAGCTTGGGAGCCAACGGGTCAGTCGCCGCCGGAGAGGTCGTCTCTGCCGCCAGTGAGTTCGCAGGGCCCAGGATGCCGTCGGCGGTGAGCATGGAACCCAACGCCGCCATACCCAGACCGCTGGCGGTGGTGTTGAAGAACTCGCGGCGAGTGCGGCGAACTTGTTCGGCGTATGGATGCATGTCAGTCTCTGTTCACTCCCGGGTGATGAACTCATCGAGATTCATAAAGATGCGGGCCGTGGCAACCCAGGCGGCACTCTCGGCAAGCGTTTGGTCCTTCGCACGGTAGTCGCCCACGAGCTGTTTCGCATCGTTTTCGTGGTCAACGTACCAGCCGCGGGCTGTCGAAAGCAGCTCCGTCGCCTCAGCCAATTCCACGTCGCTGGGTAGCCGCGCGACACAGTGGCGGAAGATGAACGTTAAACGATCGCCGTCGTCATTCCCTGCTTCTTCCAACGCACGCTGGGCCATCGCCCGGGAAGCCTCGACAAACACAACATTGTTCAACGTGGTTAGGGCTTGCAATGGTGTGTTCGAAGGTCGGCGTTCGATACAGGTGGTATTCGAATCGGGGCAATCGAAGGTAGTCAGGTTGGGGTGCGGAGCCGTGCGTTTGAAGAAGGTGTACATCGCGCGACGATACCGCTGTTCGCCTTTACTTTCTTCCCACTTGAAACTGCCGGCGTAACTCAGCGCCGCAACATCGGGTGGCATGGGAGGAAACACGCTGGGGCCACCGATCTTTTCGGACAGCAATCCGCTGGAGGCCAGATGAAGGTCGCGAACAATCTCGGCCTCCACGCGAAAACGATTCTGGCGATAGAGCAATTCATTTCGCGGGTCGATCTCGGCCAATTGCGGGCGGTGAGCCGAAGACTGCCGGTAGGTGGCCGAAGTGACGATGCGGCGGATCATCGCCTTACGACTCCAACCTTGATCGATGAACTCCAGGGCCAGCCAATTGAGCAATTTCGGATGGGTTGGCTCGGCGCCACGTATGCCGAAGTCGTCCATCGTTTCGACCAAACCGCGCCCGAAGAGGTGCGACCACATTTCGTTGACCACCACGCGGGGCGTCAACGGGTTGCGACTGTCGACAAGCCAGTAGGCTAGATCGAGTCGATTGGGATTCTGCGGATCAGCGGCCTCAAGCGGATGCAACACGGCCAGCGTGTTGGGTTGGATGCCGTCACCCTGCGGTTGGAGGAAATCGCCTCGCCTGAGTAAGCGCGTCGTGCGGGGTTCCTTCTCGCGATGAGCGATAACCCGTACGTCCATCACCGGTTTCTTGGGCTCTTTTTTGGCATGCTCCTCCAAGCGAGCCAGCAATTTCGCACCGCGTGGATGCGCAGAGAGGTAGAAGTCGAGGATCGTCGTGTGCTGGTCTTCGGTTCGATCTGCGGTCGCCACGCGCAGCGCGTTCACCACCTCTTCCGGCATGCCCGCGTTCGGGTCGTCGCCGGTGTTGGCCAGAACGCGCAGACGACCGATGGTGTGTTGCGTGCCGTGGTTCTGTTCGAGCTGCAATTTGATCCAAAGAGGATCGCCTTCGACCGCGAGTCGATCGGCCAAGGCGAACTCGGCCCAATGATCTTGTCCGTACTGCTTGCCAACGGCCCAACCGGTTTTGGCTTCTCCGTCGATGGCGTTGGCCACCGGAAACTTGTCCTGCGAGTGATCGGCCTTCGCCGAAGTGAAGCTGAGCTGATGCTCTTCGCCGAGTTCTTCCGTAGGACCGGCGAAGGCGCTCAGCTCGTTCAACACGAAATTGCCGTGCGCCACACGGCCCGGGCCATTGCTGGGTAACGAATGATGAGTCAGCGTCTCGAGGCGGAAGCTGCGGATGTCCGACGTGGACGACTTGGCCAACACGGTTAAGTTGTCGCGATCTGGGTTGTTGCCGCTGGCGAGATACGAACCATCGTCCAGCCGCTCGAACGTGGCGCCGCCCGATGAGTTCACACGGACGATATCCAACGGGATTAGCTCGGGCGGGTTCTTGGCTGCCTCGGCAAGTTTCGCTTGGGCCTCAGTCTCCCATTGCCCTACGGTGGCAGCCAATTCGGTTCGCAAACTTGCAAGTTTTGCTTGCAAGAGTTCTTCGGCGGCACGGTGATGGGCGATTTGCACCTCGTACTGGTCGAGGGCCTCTTCGGAGATGGGCACCTGGGTTTGTGTTTCGTCGCCGTTGTTGAAGAAGGCGAACAGTTGGTAGTACTCCGCCTGAGTGATCTTGTCGTACTTGTGGGTATGACACTGCGCGCAGGCCACCGTGAGACCCAGCCACACGGAACCGGTCGTGGCAATGCGGTCGACAATCGCCGCCACGCGGAATTCTTCCTGGTCGGTCCCGCCTTCGGTATTGGTGAGTGTCTGCCGGTGGAATGCGGTGGCGAGGCGTTGCATGGGTGTGGCATCTGGCAACAGATCGCCGGCCATCTGCTCGATGGTGAATTGATCGAACGGCATGTCGCTGTTCACCGCGTCGATCACCCAATCTCGAAATCGCCACGCATTGGGGCGAGGTCGATCCTTTTCGTACCCGTCGGAGTCTGCGTAACGGGCCTTGTCCATCCAGTGCCGACCCCATCGTTCGCCGTAATGCGGGGACCGCAGCAATCGATCGACCAGTTGCTCATAAGCCTGATCGGAGGTGTCGTTCACAAACGCGTCAACCTCGGTCGGGGTGGGGGGCAACCCGAGCAGGTCGTAGTACAGGCGTTTGATCAACGTGTAGCGATCGGCTTCCGGCGAAGGTTCGATACCTTCGGACTCCAGCTTCGCCAGTACATAGGCATCGATCGGATTGCGAACCCAAGCGGCGTTTTGCACGGTTGGTGGGGCATCGCGAAGGATGGGCTGATAAGACCAGTGATCGGACTCGATATGCCCATCGCCCTGTACGGCGTCGGGCCACACGGCACCGGCATCGATCCAGCGGCGAAGCGTTTCGATCTGCGACTCGCTGAGCGCCGTAACATCCTCTTCGTACGGGGGCGGCATTCGTTCATCGTCGTCTGCCGTCACGCGCGCGATCAGCGTGCTGACCGCACTGTCGCCGACCACGTAGGTCGGCCCGGAATCTCCCCCGCGGAGAACGCTTTCGCGGTGATCGAATCGCAGTCCACCTTGTTGATCGGCCGCGCCATGGCATTGAACGCAATGCGCCTCGAAGATGGGTCGCACGTCGCGCACGAAGCCGATCTCATCCGCGGAAGCCATGCCTGCGGAAGCAAGCGTTGCCGCGAGCACGATCACAAGGGGTTTGAACAAGACGAACCAACCTTTCCACGTACAGGACGTGTACTCTGTGTCGGCAGGAAGGAAGCCAGGGGGGATATCCCGGCATTATAGTGGCCAACCGTCCGCACATGAAAGCGTTTTCGACACAGAACGGGACTTCCAGTGGGAAGCTTCCATGGGCCAAAAGACCGCGGTAATCCCCGGTATTTGCAACAACTTGCGGCGGTTAGAACAACTGGGACTGATCCAGCAAATCCTGCCCCGGTCCCCTGACGCGCAGGACTCGAACTTCCCGATCGAGAATTGTGAAAAGAATCCGATATGGAAGGCCACGCCTTGTCTTGAATAGGGCTTGGCGAATGTCCGCTGCGACATGAGCGTTCTCGGGCGCAGGTGCGTGCACAAGAGGACTGTGGCTCAAGCCTTGCAAGGCACTAAGCAATTCTTCGTACCAAGCCGCGGCGCCAGGTGGCGATCGCTGTTTCAGGTAGTCGAATTGTTCTTGGATGTCGCGGTCCGCCAGCGTGAGAATTGCGACACGGTACGTCTCAACCATCGTTCGAGAGGTTGTTTCGCTGACGGAATTTGCGATCGAACGCTTCTAGCGGCTGTCCAGCATCACCGTCCTGCATGGCATCCAGGGCTTCCTCCACCGCTGCGACTCCATCGAGCAGTTCGCTGGGCGTTGGATGATTGGCTCGAAAAAGTGCCAAACACTGTTCGGGAGTCAGTTCGGCATCCTGGCTGCCGATTGCCCCTTCAGCGAATCGAACAAATGCTTCGAGATCGCTACCAACATTGTCTGCCATTGGAGAGCCTTTCGCTGCTGAACCCATCCATCTAATCAAGCGTAGCAGGTGTCCGAAAAAGCGTCAAAAACGGCCTCATAATGGCGGGGGCAACGGAGCTGCTCTTTCCGAGAAACCTTGAAAAGCTGCAACCGGCTCTCGATGCACATCGATTCTCACAGCCACGCCCACCATTCTTCTTGCGATCCCTCCCTCCAAGCACTAAGGTTGTGGGTGCAACCTGCCCCACTTTCCCACCCTCTACGCGAGATCGTTCCATTCGCGGGAGCTTGTCATGTCGCACGATGTCGATCGAATCGTGAACCAGGCGGATCGTGCCACGCATGATCTCGTCAGTCGTGCCATCAAGCGACGCACGTTTCTGGTTGCCGGTGGGTTGGGCTTCGCCGGTTTGAATTTACCGGAGCTGGCACAGGGTGGGGCTCACCTGCAATCGTCCGGGGGTCGGGCGAAGTCCACCATCTTGTTCTTCCTGTGCGGTGGCTCGTCGCACATCGATACCTGGGACATGAAGCCCGAAGCCGCCGTGGAGTATCGCGGTGAATTCAATCCCATCGCCACCAGTGCGCCAGACATTCAACTTTGCGAACATCTGCCGGGCCTGGCCAAACAGGCGCATCACCTGGCGATCGTTCGTTCGTTGGGGCACTACGGACGTGGCACGGGTGATCATCATGCGGGCTACTACTACAACCTGACCGGTCACGCCCCGGACGTTACGTTCCGCACGCTGGCCAACGATCGCCGCCCTCGGCCAACCGATTGGCCATACGTCGGTTGCGTCGTGGGAGCCAAACGTTCGCCGCATCCATATTTGCCGAACGCCATCTCGCTGCCGCACAAACCGAGCCGGCTGCCGTACACTCGCCCGGGCCAGTTCGCCGCGCTATTAGGCGTGGAGCACGATCCGTTGTATGTCGACGGCAATCTTGAAAAGCCGATGGAATTCTCCGTCCCTGCACTCGAACTGCGTGGCGATCTCTCGCCCGAGCGTGTGGCCGCCCGGCGGTCGCTGCTCGACGGGATCGACGCCGCCGAACGGGCCTTCGATAAGACCACCGGAAGCGTCACCTACTCGAAACAACAGCAAAAAGCCTTCTCGCTGCTCACCTCGGCCAAAGCCAAGCAGGCATTCAACGTGGCCGAAGAGCCCGAGGCACTTCGCGAAAAGTACGGCCAGACCGTCAACGGAATGAGTATGCTGATGGCCAGGCGACTTGTCGAGGCCGAAGTTCCTTTCATCACCGTGTTCTGGAAAGAGAACATGAAGTTCGCCAAGCAGTGCAGGAGCGCTGGCGGCTGGGACACCCACGGCAACAACTTCGCTTGTCTTCGCGAACGGTTGCTGCCCGAGTTCGATCAAGCGTTTTCGACATTGATTGAAGATCTCGATCAACGGGGCCGCCTGGACGACACGCTGCTGGTGGTCAACAGCGAGATGGGCCGCAAACCGCAAATCGGCGACGTTCGATCCGGCGGCGTCAGCGGGGCGGGGCGAGATCACTGGACCCACTGCATGAGCGTTCTAATGGCCGGCGGCGGTATCCGTGGCGGGCAAGTTTACGGCTCGTCGGACCGCGTGGGAGAATACCCGGCCAATCGCCCGGTGGCTCCCGAACATATCGCCCATACGATCTACCATGCCATGGGCATCGACGACTTGACCACCACCGACCGCCAAGGCCGTCCCCTGCAATTGATGCCCGAGGGTCGACCGCTACTCGAACTCTTCTAGGGTCTCGCCTAACTGCGATTCAAGGCAAAATTGCTTCATCAACGGGCCGTGCTGAAGCGATGGCACTTCTGCCACGATAATCATGGATTTTATTGGACTCCCGTGACGCGGATGCCATATCATTTGAATTAGTAGGTGGGGGGCCTGGGGGGCTATTCTGCGGTACTTCTGCGAAAGGCATTCGTCGTGCAAGAAGAACTACACCATCTCCGCCGTCGAGCGTTTCTGAAGTCGAGCTTGTTGGCCGCCGGCGCCACGGGCATCACGCAATCCATTTCCAGTCGTTCGGCTGAAGCGGCACCGAATGCCGATCAGCAAACCGGTGACAACCCTTCGGCGATCCCAACCCGCGCCTTTGGCAACACGGGACGAACGCTACCCATCCTGGGCATGGGCGGCTCGGCCATGGTGCGACTGTTTATCAATGCATATGGTGCCGAACTGCTCTCGATGGACGAGCGGAAGGCCATGGTTCGTCACGCCTACGATTCGGGCATCCGCTATTTCGATACGGCCCGTGTGTATGGCGAGAGCGAATCGATCATGGGCGGCGGGCTGAAGGGCGTACGCGAGAACTGCTACGTGGCCACCAAGGTTCACTTCCCCGATGCGAAGATGACCCGCCAAAGCGTCGAGAAATCGCTCGAGCAACTCGACATGGATTATGTCGACTGCGTGCAAATCCACAGCCCCGCTATCGAACGGGTCGGTTTCGACGGGGCGATGAAAATCCACGCCGAACTGGTCAAACTGCGCGACGAAGGTCTGCTGAAATACATCGGGCTGACCACCCATGTGGCGTTCGAAACGGTGCTGAAGATGATCGAGACCGGCGGTTTCGATCAGGTGTTGCTGGCCTACGGTTATTTCCGCAAGGGCATGGACACCATGCTTTCCAACAAGAACATCGAGCTTCGCGAACAATGCCTGGCCAAGGCCCACGACCAGAAGATGGCCATCGTGGCGATGAAAGTGTTGGGGGCGAACATCATGAGCCACAACGTCAAGAACGTGGTGGCCGATTTCGACGAAGCCGAGCTGGCCAAAGTGCCCCCGGCCGCAATCCGTTGGGTGCTTCGCGACGAACGGGTTTCGATGCTCAATATTGGCGTTTCGATACCCTCGGACATCGACAACAATCTTGTCACCATCACCGGTGATCCCACCTATACCAACGACGACCGCGACGTGCTGGCCGAGTTTTCAACCCGAGCGTATGAGTCGCAACTGGTGAAGGAAATGAAAGTGACATAGGGGCTGGACGCCGAACCATGCCCACAGTGAGTGCGATTTTCGTGAGCATCGGTTCTTTCCGGCGTTGTTGTCCTTGTGTACTTGGGTGAAATCACGACAACATCCATAATTGCATTTTCCATTGATTTATTTGGATGTTGCATGTCTGGCCTGATGTCCCAAACGATGCGGTCTTTTCACCCTTGTCTTACCCGGCGACCGTTTCGCGTTGTTGTGCCGGTTCTGGTGTTCTGCTGCTTCAGCGTTGGGGTGCCTCCCGTCCACGCTCAGCCTGCTGGGGGTGAGCAGCGTTTCGAGAAGCTTGATGCGCGGTATTGGAAGATATTGGTTGCGAGACCACGCAAGGGAACAGCGCTCGAGCGGTGGTATCGACTGTGGTCCGGTGCGGGACGTTCCGACGAATTGCTCGAACGGGTGCATACTGAGACTGCGGCTGATGCGGAAAACGCTCCGGTGCAATTGCTATTGGGGTTATTGCTGGAGCAACGTGGAGATTTCGAAGCGGCCCACGCGGCGTTGAAGGCGGCGGCGAGTTTACCCGACAGTGATTACTACGCTCATTACGCCCTGGGGTCATTAGCAGCGCGTCGCGGAATGTTGGACGATGCATCTGCGGCGCTTCTCCACGCGGCGGAACTCAGTCCACCCCGCGCGGAGTGGTTGGAAATCCACGAAGAGTTGGGCCGCGTACAGCTTCGTGCCGGGCAACGCTTCGAAGCATTAGACACGTGGGCCAAGGTGGCCGAGCAGTTTCCAGACGACGTGCCGATTCTGCAAGAGATGGCCGAGCTGCTGACCGCCGAGCGTCAATACGACGAGGCAATCGCACGTTGGGAACAAGTTGCCGCCCATTCAAAAGACGATCGCAATCGAGCGGTCGAAGCGGAACGCAAGATTGCTCAGCTAGAGGTCCGCGCCGGTCGACGATCGGCGGCGGTCGAACGATTGGACAAACTCCTGAATCGCCTGGAGCCCGAAGGTTGGTTGGCGGCAGAAGTCCGTCGGCAGATTGAGGCGGTATTCAGCGAATCAGGGGAGCAGGAAGAACTGGCAGCCTTTTATCGCAAGCGTCTGGAAACGCGCAACGAACTTGGCACCATGCTGGCTCTGGCCGCGGTACTTTCTGATTTGGGTGTCCGCGAGGAATCGCTGGCACTGTTGAAAGACGCGGTTGAACGCGCCCCCGATCGTGAAGATGTTCAGCAACAGTTGATCGCGCAGTTGAGTAGGCTTGGCAACCATGAAGAAGCCCTGCAAGTTGCTCGTGCGTTCATCAAACGCAGCCCGAACTACGTCGAAGGAATCAAGCGACTGGCCGATCTCGAAGTCGAGGTCGCTACCGTTGGTCGCAACGCCACGTTGTTGGTGGATGCGGCTCGCCACTACGAACAATTGGCTTCGGTCCGAGCAGACGATGCGGCCTTGGCCCTCTCATCGGCCGTTGCGTGCGAATCCGCAGCGCGTCGTGCAATGTTGTTCGCGGCGGACGCAGGATCCGAGCCTAACCCTGCCGAAGGGCTCGATGTGGAACCGTTGTTCGACACAGCAGAAGCACTCTATCGCGAAGCGGTTCGCCGTGATCCGGAACGAGTTGCTTTTCACGAACAATCGGGGGCCTTCCTGCACCGCCAGGGCGATTCCAACGCGGCCGTGGACGCATGGAAGATGATCGCTACGGAGTCGCGTGACACGGCGGAAATGTGCCTGCAATTGGCAGAAGTATTGAAACGATATGAATTCTTCGAAGAAGCAGCCACGGCATTCCGTCGCGCGATTGCTCATGATCCCTCTCGCAAGGAACCCAGAAGGCAACTGGCGCGGTTGCTGATGAATGAGCAAGCATTCGACGCAGCGCTAACCGAACTCGATCAGCTCGACGAGTTGGCGGAAACCAACGACGAAACGGCCGAGCTTCTTCAACTGCGTCTCGATGTTCTACGGTCGGCAGAGCGTGTCCCTGAGAGCATCGTGCAGTTGCAAGATCAACTTGCGACCACACCGGCGACAGCCCATGGTCATTGGATGTTGGCGCTGTTGTTTGCAGAGAATCGTGAACATCTGGCGGCCCTGGAGCAGATCGAACTTGCCCTTTCAGAGCAGCCGCAAAACGTACCGCTTCTGGAAGCGGTGGCCAGTATCGCCAACAGGGCGGGTGAACATGCCCGGGCGATCGAGGTGTATGAAGAGCTCGCTCTCCTGCAGCCGCAGCTTGCCACGGTGCACCTTGCGCAGGTGGCCCGATTGCACTTGATGAACGGAGACGCCGACGCGGCTCGTCGCATTGCCGAAACAATGGTCGGCAAACATCCCAGTAATCCAACGGGCTACCGCATGTTGGCGGAAGTGGCTGCGTTCACGGGAGTTGCCGCCGAGCGATTGGCTGCCGTTCGCCGTGCGGTGGAAGTTTCTCCCGCGGACCCCATGGCACGCCAACAGCTGGCCGAGTTGCTGGAACGACGTGGCCAAAACAAGGAATCACTGGAACACTATTGGCGAGCGTTTGAATTGGTTGACTCTGTTCCCGAGCGAATGCACCTGATCTCCATCATGGTGCCCCTGGCGCAACGGCTCAACGAATATCCACGCCTCTTGGAGCGGCTGCGAAGCATGGAACGCCAGCGAGACGCAACCTCGGAAGCTCCACTATTGGTCGTCGAGGCCCGCCGAGCAGCGGGCGACCTGGGAGGTGCACTGCAGGAGGTAAAGTCGGTCCTCGCCCGAAACGGCAATCAGCGTGAGGCGCTCAGCCTGGCGGTTTCGTTGGCCCATGCGTTGTCCGAACATCAACAAGCCGTGGATTTTCAGCGACGTGTCGTTCGGCTTTCCCCGGATCGGCCCGCCTTGGAAAAGCTGGCCGAATGTCACCTGGCAGCGGGCGACATGGATGGTGCCTCTCGGGCGTGGCGCCAGATCGTTCGTGACATGGGTAACCCACAAGCCTTGATCGAGATGGTCGACGTGGAAATACGGCGAGGTGAGTTGGCCAACGCGAAGTATCTGCTGAAGATTGGTGTTGAAGAGTATCCCGAGGACTGGCGGGTTCTGCTGCGGGCCGCCCACGTGGCCCTGTTGGAAGGAGATAACGAATCGGCAAGCGAGCACTTCGTTGCCGTGTGGGCATTGCCCGAGAAGACAGATGATGGCAACGAAGAAACCAAGCGTTCCGGTAGTTCCGCGCAGCTTGCTGGTTCGGTCGAACTTCCAGCCGATCTGTTGGATCAGGTTCCCGAGGCTCTCGAACTTCAAGTCGCGTACGATGCGGTGGAGCTATTGAAGCAACAACGCTGGGTTGCCGATCTCGCTAAGCGCCAGAAGCAGATCCTGTCAAAGCGAAGGGGCACAAAAAGTCAGGAAGAAGCTTACGAACATCTGCTGCAGCACCAACGGGCCACTCAACAGCGGAAAGTCGCCGAACAGTTCAACCTTCCCGAGAAACTTGGCCCGGCGAAGCTCATGGCTTTGTGTGGGATGTTGGAAACGTCCCGCCCTCGAGGCGATTCGGATTATTGGTACAGAAAACTACGGACGATCAATAATCCCCGAAATTTGGCCCATCTGGCCATGGTTGCTTTTGCGGACGAGCAATTCGAGCACGGCCAAGACATCCTCACGGAGCTAAGCTCACAAGATCCGAAAAGCCCGGTACCTCATGTGTTGCGTTTGCTCGCAACCCAAACTTCCGGACCAGTTACCGAACTATCGGATTCGCAGCGAGAGACCGCACGTTCTGCCGTGGAAGACAGCTTTGCGTGGGTGAGGCGTCACCGTCCGGCCTGGACCGTGCCGTTGAGACCTCTCTATCTGAACGCCTTACTGAACCTGCAATCAAATCAGCGAGCGGAAGCCGAATTGCATTCCGCGATTGAAACCGCCGCGGACATTCGCGAGCTTCCTGCGTTATCCACGTTGGCCGCTCGCGTGGGGCAACTTGCCCTGCAGCAGCGAGTTTTCGAACAGGCGGTTGATTTGCCGCTGGTTGAGCAAGACTCACCCGAGGCTGTCGAGCCCCTGCGGCGGATGCTCGAAGCAAAGTTCTTGTATGCCGATGACGAGCAATACGTCGGCTCGATGATCGCGGTGATGGACCGCTATTTCCGCGAAACGCAGCCGAAAGCGGCTACCATGCGAACCGATGGCGTGAATCGCGGCAACAACGCGGGCCGCCATGAAGATGCCAGATTTCCTCCGGTTTCTGTTTTTCTCGACGAGCACCGTCTGGCCGTTCTCGAACGTGTCTACCAACATTGCGACGCTGCCAGTCGAGTTTTTTTGTTGAGAGATTTCTTGCAGCAACGTGCAAGTGACTGTGAAGGAATCGATCAGCGGTGCTATGCGCTGGCCAGCATCTACGTGCAATGGTGGACCGGCAACCTGGGCACCGCTCTCGATGAACTCAAGGCTCTGTGCGATGCAGCGCCCCAGGAAGCGTCGCTGAGAATCATCCTCGCGAAAGCATATTACGCGGACGGCAACTTTGAACTCGCTCTAAACGAACTCGATCGCCTTCAAAGCCGTACAACGGTTGCGGATTCCAGTGTCGGCAGACTTCGTCGGGAATTGATCGGGGCGATGGTCGAGGACGACGACTAATCTGGACCGCTTCTGGGTGGTTCTCTCGCCGTGCGAGTCTACTCTTCCAGTAATTCCCAGTTCAAGGTGAGGCTACGCGTTCACTCATCATGAATGCGCCAATCGTGGTCCATGTCGCAATCCCGCCAGGCGGAGGCGGTAATGAATGCACGCAACCGATCTTGGCGGAAAAACGCCATGTCGTTAATTGCATGAAAATATGGGGTTTTGTTTCGCCGTACTGCGAATGCCCAAGGGGGTCTGCATTTCGAGCCGCGCAAATGACGAAGTATCTGGAAGGTTTAACGCGCCACATCTTTAGAGTTGCAAGCACCGGTGTTGGGCCGCGTGTTTAGGGGCACCAGGCAGGATCATAGTGAAATCTCGGGTCTATATCGTTGAAACCGATGCTACAGAACGCGATTCGCTCGCGACGTTTGTACATTCGCAAGGGTTCGAATTAGCAGCATTCGCGACGCCCGAGTCGTTTCGTCAGGATTTCGAACCTAGGCGACCTGGCTGTGTCCTGATCGACTTGCAGAATGACGGAACCGGCGGTGAAGAATTGCAGCGGCAGATGGTCACCGATGGGAACCTCACTCCCTTCATCTTCTTCACCGGTATCGCCGACGTGCGGACTACCGTGCGCGTGATGCGAAACGGTGCGCTGACCGTCCTGCAGAAGCCGTACGACCTGGATGACTTAATCACCGCGATTCGCGAGGCGCTCACGCTCGACGAGGAGCGAATTCGACAAGAGGTCTGGAAGCGAGAAGTCGCTGACCGATTGAATCATCTCACCGTGGGCGAAGTACAGGTCATGAACCTGATGCTCGATGGAAAGCCCAACAAAACGATTGCTCAGAGCCTGGACGTGAGCATGAGAACCATCGATCGGCGCCGACGAAGTGTCTTAAACAAGATGGGAATCGACTCGGTCCCCGAACTGGCGCAACTCATCACGGCCTATCGTCGAGAAGAAGAAATCTTTCGCAGCGACCTGGATGAGTGACTTCACAAATCAAGTCACTGCGTCCAGTTGTTCACTGAATCGCGTCTCATCAGGCGACGATTTCTTGCACAACATGGCCGTGCACGTCGGTCAGGCGGAAATCGCGGCCCTGGTAACGGTACGTGAGCCGCTCGTGATCGATTCCCAGTAAATACAGTAGCGTGGCATGCAGGTCGTGCACATGAACGGGGTTCTCGACAATGTTGTACCCGTAGGGGCATGTCTCGCCGTACACCACACCGGGCTTTGCACCGCCGCCGGCCAGCCACATGGAAAAACACCGCGGATGATGGTCGCGACCATAATTGTTGGCCGTGAGTTTTCCCTGCGAGTAGTTGGTTCTTCCGAACTCGCCACCCCAGATCACCAGGGTATCGTCGAGCATGCCGCGTTGCTTCAGGTCTTGCAGCAGGCCCGCGGAAGGTTGATCGGTGGTCTTGCACTGGTTGCTGATGCCCGAGGGTAAGCCGCCGTGTTGATCCCATCCTTGATGATAAAGTTGTACGAACTTCACTCCCCGTTCGACCAATCGACGGGCCAGCAAACAATTCGCAGCGTAAGTGCCCGGCTTTTTGGCCTCGGGGCCGTAGAGATCCAGCACATGCTCGGGTTCGTCGGAAATGTTGGTGACGTCTGGCACGCTGGACTGCATGCGAAACGCCATTTCGTATTGAGCAATGCGGGTGTTGAGTTCAGCATCGCCGGTAGCGGCGAGTTGAACCTCGTGCAACTCGCGAAGTCGATTCAACATTTTGCGGCGACTATCACGATCCACCCCGTTGGGATTGCTGAGGTACAACACCGGGTCTTGTCCGGAGCGGAACTGAACCCCCTGGTACCGGGTGGGGAGAAAGCCGGAACCCCACAGGCGCGAATAGAGCGGTTGGCCACCTTGCCCTTTGGTAATGAGTACAACGAACGCAGGAAGATTCTCGTTGTCGCTGCCCAGCCCGTAGTTGAGCCATGCCCCGAAGCTGGGTCGACCGGCGATTTGCGAACCGGTTTGCAGGAACGTAATGGCGGGGTCGTGATTGATCGCCTCGGTATGCATCGAGCGAACAATACAGAGATCGTCGACGACTTTCGCAGTGTGTGGCAACAGTTCACTAACCCACGCGCCGCATTCGCCATGTTGTTTGAATTCGAACGCCGACCCGGCGATGGGCAGCGAGGATTGATTGGCCGACATCCCGGTGAGTCGTTGGCCCTGCCGCACATCGTCGGGCAGTTGCTGTCCCTGCTGTTCGTTCAGCAGGGGCTTGTAGTCGAAGGTCTCCAACTGAGAAGGCCCACCACTTTGAAACAGGTAGATCACGCGTTTGGCACGCGGGGCGAAGTGCGGTTGTGACAATATCCCGGGGATTGCCTCCGCTCGGGCTGTTGCTGAATTTCCCCCCAGCAAATCTGCCAGCGCGATGCCACCCAGGCCCAGTCCAAAGCGGGCGAGCAACTGCCGGCGCGAGAGCCCCAACGATGGCATGGATGCGGTGCAAGGCGTGCGTTTCATGGGTCTTCTGTCGTCGTGTTCGATGAAAAGAAAATTGGCTGCAGAGGCCGTGTGGTTTCGAGTCCGATTTGGAATCGTCAGTGTTTGGTCATGCTCTCATCAAAGTTCATCAAGGCTTCCACCACCACGGTCATGGCTGCGTGATCTTCCGCGGACAGGGCTTCGTCGCGTGGTGATGCCCCGGTCTCAAGTAGAGCAAGCGCATCTTCCGTGGCGGCAGCGAAGTGCTCGCGCTGCTCTTCGTACATCCGCTGTAGAATTTCCGTCTCTTTCTCGGTTGGCGTACGGCTGGTTAGCAGCCGGAATGCCATGGACAAACGGGCCGCAATCTCATCGGGATGTTCTTGAATCAGCCGCTGGGCCAGCATCCGGCTGGCTTCGATCATCTGTGGGTCGTTCAACAGGGCCAACGCCTGTAGCGGGGTGGTGGTCCTTTCGCGACGGGCCGTGCAGACTTCACGGCTCGTGGCATCGAAGGCCATCATGCTGGGCGGGGGAGCCGTGCGTCGCCAGAACGTGTACATACTGCGGCGATACAAACCGTCGCCTTCGTCCGGCACGTAGGTCTTTCCCGTGCCCGATTCGGCCCACAAGCCCGCGGGCTGATACGGTTTGACGCTGGGTCCGCCAATCGTGGGAACCAGCAATCCGCTCACGGCCAACGCATTGTCGCGAATCTGCTCTCCCCGCAGGCGGTGCCGTGGTCCTCGGGCCAGCAATTGATTGTCCGGGTCTGCCTCATACAGCCGGGGGTCGCTCGGCAACGAAGACTGCCTGTAGGTGGCCGACAAAACGATCAAACGGCACAACGCCTTTGTATCCCAACCGTTTTTCATGAAGTGTCGGGCTAGCCAGTCCAATAGCTGGGGGTGCGAAGGGGGTTGCCCTTGCCCGCCAAAATCTTCCGGTGTGGCGACAATGCCACGTCCGAAGAAGCGTTGCCAGAGCCGGTTCACGGCAACTCTCGCGGTGAGCGGATTCCGGTCATCGACCAACCACATGGCCAACCCCAACCGGTTGTCGGGGAATTCTTCCGGAAAGGCAAAAATCTCGCGAGGCGTGGCCGGTTGCACCTCGGCATCGCGGGCGTCATAAGCTCCGCGCTGGAGCACGTAAGTTGGGCGCCGTTGGGATAGTTCCTCCATGACCATGATTTGACGCACTTTGGAAACGAAGTCATTCTCCGCCGTGCGAGCTTCCCGTAGCTTGGTGAGTGCCTGTTGATAGTTGTCGTCGTGACGCGCGAGGTAGTGCTGCAACAGTCCGACTTCGTCCAGACCGCCGTCGGTCCCTGCAACCGCGGCGATCTCCGGGGGGGTTAGCTCGTGATCGAACAGCTGCAGTTCGTCGACCGCGCCATCCTTGAACCCCACATCGCGAAATCGGGCCCCCAGGGTTAGATGCACTTGCTTCACGGCCGCATCGCCCCATTCCGAGCGGTGCGTGATGTCGCGGGTGAGTTTGTCGCGGATCACATCCAATTCTGCCCGTATTCCATTGATGTAGATCTGCACTCCCGCGGCGTGGCTACTTCCGTCGTAGGTGACCGTTACATGAGTCCACGCATCCAGCGGTAAACTTTCCACGCCCTGCACGCGAATGGCATTGCCTGGCCAGAAGTGAATGAGTGAGAACGTTGGCTTCCCATCATCCAGCACCAGCGAGTATCCGCGGAAGGCAGAGTCTTCGGCGGCCCGAGAGCGGTGCAAGACAACCATTCGCGGTTGATGTACGTGGGGATTCACCCATAAGGCCACGCTGAAGGGCGTGGTGCGGCCGAACACTCCGGCGTCTTTGCAAACAAACTGGTCATCGCCGGTGAAACGAATCGCTTTGCCCTGAACTCCCTCGATCGACTCATTGGCACCATTCCCTTCAGCATCGTCAAAGGAGAATTGGGCACTTGGCGAAGGGGGATCGATCGCGCCAACGAAGCCCTCTTGCCAGGTAGCGAAGTTCGATTGCGATTCCTGCCGAACCTGGTCCAACTCAACTTCGGAGGCGGCCACGACGGCCTGCAGCCGCTGGTGTTCTGCCTTGTCACCCGGCTTGTACAACAGCATGGCGGGGGTGGCCGCCGTTTCGGTAAAATGAGAATACATCCCATGCTCGTCGATGTTGTTCACGAACGCGCTCAGTTCGTAGTATTCCCGCTGAGCGATCGGGTCGTACTTGTGGTCATGACAACTCGCACACTCCAGCGAGAGTCCCAGGAAGGCGGTACCAATCGTGTTGACGCGATCGGCGACGTACGCCACACGAAACTCCTCGGGCACGCTACCGCCCTCGTTGGTTTGCCGATGCAAACGATTGAAAGCGGTGGCCAAACGCTGTTCGTCGGTCGCCTCCGGTAGCAGGTCACCGGCAATCTGACACATGATGAACTTGTCGTAATGCAGGTTCTTGTTGAAAGCCTCGATCACCCAGTCGCGCCACGGCCAAACGTGCATCTCGCGATCTGCCTGATAGCCGAACGTGTCGGCATAGCGGGCCACGTCGAGCCAGTCGCTGGCCATGTGCTCGCCGTAGGTCTGCGAGTCCAACAAGCGGTCGACAACCGTTTCGAATGCATCCGGCGAATCGTCCGCCAAGAATTCATCCAACTCGGCCAAGGTGGGTGGAAGTCCGGTCAGGTCGAAGCTCACCCGGCGAAGCCACGTTTCCCGGGCCGCGGCAGGGGCCGAGTCATATTCCGTCGATTGCAGTCGAGCCACGATAAAGGCATCGATTGGGTTGTTGATTACCGCTTCGGAGTCTTCGACCTCAGGCACGGGAACTTCCTGCGGAACGGGAATGAACGCCCAGTGGGCTTCATACGGTGCGCCATCGGCGATCCACCGTCGCAACAGTTCTTTTTCCGAAGGCTTCAGTTCTTTGTGTGAAGAGGGGGGCGGCATCCGCAGGTCTTCATCTGCGCTGAAGATGCGGGCCAGCACTTCACTCTCAACGTCGCCTGGCACAATCGCGCCATAGTCGATGGCATCCTCACGACGATCGAGTCTCAAGTCGGCTTCTCGGGCAGCACTGTCAGGTCCATGGCACTTGAAACAGTTGTTCGAGAGGATTGGACGCACATCGCGATTGAATCGAATCTCGTCGGCCAACGTAGAATGAACCACGGTGGTGGACACAATCGCCATCGCCGCGAAGGATATTGTTCGCAAATGTTGTAACTGGTCGAACATGCTATCTCGTACATGATTGCGAAAGAGAACTCGCGAGCCGCGGCGTGAGGTGGGGCGAAGTCGTTGCGCAACTCCGCGAATCGCCGCAGGACGCGAATCAGGCCAGCAGGCCTTCCACCAGTTTACCGTGGACATCGGTCAGGCGGAAATCGCGGCCCTGGAAGCGGTAGGTCAACCGTAAATGGTCGAGCCCCATCAAATGTAGCAGGGTGGCATTCAAGTCGTGGACGTGAACTTTGTCTTCCACCACGTTGAACCCGAATTCGTCGCTGGCCCCGTAGGTAATGCCCGGGCGAACCCCACCGCCGGCCAACCACATGGTGAATGCGTTGGGGTGATGGTCGCGACCGTCGCTACCGCCTTGGACCATGGGGGTGCGTCCGAATTCACCGCCCCAGACCACGATGGTGTCGTCCAACATTCCGCGTTGCTTCAGGTCTTTGACCAGTGCCGCGCAGGCCTGGTCGGTGTCTTCGCAATTCTTTTTCAAGTCGCGAACCAATCCGCCGTGCTGATCCCAGGCCTCGTGGAATAGCTGCACGCAACGCACGCCCCGCTCCACCATTCGCCGGGCCAGCAAACAGTTGTTGGCGAACGACGACCCGGCGGGTTCGGCCCCGTACATGTCCAATATATGCTGTGGCTCTTGGCTCAGGTCCATTAACTCAGGTGCGCTAGTTTGCATCCGAAAGGCCATTTCGAAGGAGTTGATCCGCGTGGCGATCTCGGGGTCGCCCACCACGTCGAGACGCATCTCGTTCAACTCCCGCAGACTGTCGAGCGAGTCGCGTTGAAGTTGATCGTCGACCCCCCTGGGGTTGGAGAGATAGAGCACGGGATCGCCCTGCCCGCGGAATTGAACGCCTTGATAAACGGTTGGCAGAAATCCGCTTCCCCAGTTCGAGTTTCCCCCGCTGGGTCCTTTCTTGCCCGAGCTAAACACGATGAACCCGGGCAGTTCTTGGGTCTCGCTGCCGAGCCCGTATAGCAACCACGCCCCGAGGCTGGGGCGGCCAAACTGTTGCGAGCCGGTATTCATCAGAATCTGGCTGGGAGCATGATTGAACGCATCGGTGACCATTCCTTTGACGATGGCGATGTCATCGACCACTTCGGCCAAATGCGGTAACAACTCGGAGAGTTCGGTGCCACTGTTGCCATGACGGGCGAACTTGAACTTGGGGCCCAGCAGCTTCGAGTTGGGGCTGATGAACGCGGCACGATAGCCTTCGATCAATTCCGGCGGCGGCAAGGTACCATCGAACTTGGCCAACTGCGGTTTGTTTTCGAATAACTCGAGATGACTTGGCCCACCGGCCATGAACAGAAAGATGATGTTCTTCGCTTTGGCAGCATGGTGCGGCGGCTTCGGTGCCAACGGCCCGGTCGCTTCCGAGGGTGCCGCGAAGACCTGACTGCCGAGCAACGATCCGAGCCCCATCGCTCCCAAGCCCACACCGCACTGTCTCAGGAACCAACGGCGGGCCGCCATCTGGGCTGCTGGGTATTGTGGTGATCGAGGTTCGGATGTCATCGTTGCGTTCCCAAATGTGTCGTGCGATCTCGCACCGTTAGTTGCTTGGTCGTAGAGTTGGCGCCACCTACTGTTTCGTGATCGTCTCATCTAAATTCAGCAGCACTCGAGAGACAGCAGTCCAGGCCGCCAGATGTGTCGTAGTGCTTTCCTCGGGTAATGCCACGTCGGCTGAGACGAGTTCAGCGGGATCTAATTCGCCGTTCTCGAATCGTGCGAGTTGTTTCGCGAGCAACCCCAGCAAAACGTCACGCTCCTGCGGGTCCGGCGGGCGGGACACACAACAGCGAAACGCGAAGGTGATCCGCCCTGCATCGTCGGAGCTACCGTCTTGAAGGGTTCTGAGGGCCAACGCCTGGGCGCACTCAAGAAACAGTGGTTCGTTCAACGTGGTCAACGCTTGAAGGGGAGTATTCGAGCGACTGCGACGTACGCAGGAGGCATCGCCGTTGGGTGTGTCGAACGCTTGCAGCGGGGGATAGGGAACCGACCGAAAGCGAAACGTGTAGAGACCACGCCGATACCGCTGGTCGTCGGTCGAGACATTCCATACTTTGGGTCCGTAGCTGGCCGGTGGCTGGAACAGGAACTCGGGCGCCGGAGGATAAACACTTGGTCCGCCCAAGTCGGGGTTCAAAAGTCCGCTGGCCGCCAACGAAATGTCTCGCACCACTTCTCCTTCCACCCGGACTCGGGCCCCTCGGGCCAGCAAGCGGTTGTACGGATCGCGTTCCAGCAATTCGGGTGTCACGTGCGACGATTGCCGGTACGTGGCCGAGGTGGTGATAAGGTGGTGTAGCTTTTTGAAGCTCCAACCCTTGTCCATGAACTCCACGGCCAGCCAATCGAGGAGTTCAGGGTGTGAAGGGGCTTCTGATTGCGATCCCAGGTCGACGCTAGTGCTGACCAAACCCGTGCCGAAGTAGGCCTGCCAAACACGGTTGACAATTGCCCTCGCCGTGGTCGGCGAACCACGGTCGACCAGCCACCGAGCGAACGCCAATCGTGGCATCTCGTCGCCGGGTTCCATGGCATGCAGGAATGCCGGTGTGCCGGGCTCGACTTGCTCCCGCGGTTTGAGAAATTCCCCCCGCTCCAATAGATGCGTTTCGCGGGGAGCTTCCATGGCTTGGAGCACTAACTGCGAAGATCCGGGTGGATGTTGCTGCCACAGGGCCTCGATCCGAGCGTTGGCCTCTTCCCATTCCGGCACCGTGGTACGCCAATAGCTGAAAATCTTTTCGGTGTCGGCCGTCGTGCGACCTTCGGGACCGGCGGCGACCAGGTCTCTGATTTCCTGTGGCAATGGATCTGCCGCTGGATTGGGCTCCGACGTGACAGAAAACCGAAAGCGACCCAGGTTGTGGTTTTGATTGTCGTCACTGTTCCAACCGCCGTGCTTTTGCACCAGATTGAATGTGAGCATCGTCCCGTTGGGGTTCTCGACGGGGTTTTCGGCCGTGAAGACAATCTTTCGCGGTAGGTTGCGGCGCTCGGGTCCGGCGTCGATTCCCCAGGCGGTTTCCACTTTTCCGTCAATGGCAAACTCGGCCGGGCCGGTCACGCGCTTCGAATCCGCCTTGTCGTCGTAGATCGCTTCCAGCGGTTTCTCAGGTAGTGCGACATCGGAAGTTGCGGCGGTGAGCCTGATCTTGGTGCGATTGTCCGGCGCGTCTGCAGAAGCGGCTTCAACGTGGAACTCGGTCAGGGCGCTGGTGCCTTGAATCGAACGGCCCGGGCCACCCAGCGGAAGACTGGGATCGTTCAACAGTTCCAGACGAAAGGCCGTGATGCGGGGTAAATCGGCGCGAATGGTGAAGCGGGCTTCGTGCTTGGTGGGTGCGTAACCTTGGGCCAAAATCGAACCATCATCCAGCAGTTCATACTTCTGGCCGCCTGTCGGCACTCCCTCGGGTTCGGCCTGAATGACGGTCCACTGCGGCTGATCGTTTCGAGTCGCTTCTTCCCAGGCCGCCATGCGTTGGGGCCAGTCGGGATACTGCCCGCGGAGTTCCTCTTCGATCGCTTTCATCTCGGCGAAGAGTCTATCTCGCTTCTCTTGCTCGGCGAGCGTATAGACGGCGATGTTGGCCTCGTGGCAATTGTTCAGGAAGGCGAACATCCGGTAGTACTCTTCCTGAGTCAGCGGGTCGTATTTGTGGCTGTGACATTGGCTGCACTGAATGGTTAGCCCCAGGATGCCCTTGCCAATGGCGTCCATGCGGTCGAACATCGCTTCCATGCGGAATTGCTCAGGGTCGATGCCGCCTTCTTCGTTGATCATCGAATTGCGAAGAAAGCCCGTGGCGACGAGTTGATCTTGCGTGGCACCCGGTAGCAAATCGCCGGCGATTTGTTCGACGATGAACTGGTCGTAGGGCAAGTCGCGATTCAGGGCCGAGACGACCCAATCGCGATAGAACCATACGCTGCGAGCCTTATCTTTTTCGTAGCCATCGGAGTCCGCATAGCGGGCCGCATCCAACCAGTGTCGTCCCCAACGTTCGCCATAGTGAGGCGATGACAACAGCCGTTCGACAAGCTGGTCGTATGCCTGATCACTTTGCGAGTCGACAAACGCGTCCACCTCGGCGATGCTCGGCGGCAGTCCCAACAGGTCGAGACTCAGTCGCCGAATGAGTGTCGTGCGATCTGCCTCGGGCGAAGGATTCAGCCCTTCGGTTTCCAATCGATTCAATATGAAGGCATCGATCGGGTTGTGGACCCAGTCTGCGTCGGCAACCTGGGGGATGGGCGGACGCTGAGGAGGAACGAAGGCCCAATGTTCCGACCAAGGGGCTCCTTGTACGACCCAGGTGCGAATCAGCTCGACTTGTTCGGGCGTAAGTTGACGACCCGAGTCGGGCGGCGGCATCCGCTCGTCGGGATCTTCACTGGTCATGCGCAAGAGTGCTTCACTTGCTTCGACATCTCCGACAACGAATGCGGCATAGCCACCTCGATCGGCGAACGCATCGGTCTGCGAGTCCAAACGGAGGTCGGCTTCGCGAGTTCCCTCGTCGGGACCATGGCACTCGAAGCAGGCATTGGACAGCAGCGGACGAATGTCGCGACGGAAATCGAGTTCCTGGGCTTTCGCCGGCAATGACCACAGCCCGAGCAATCCGAATACGGAGAGCCAGACTGCCAAACTGAAGGTAAGCCGGTCCACAACGCGATTGGTCTTCGAAGAACTCATTTGGTGGGGAGAAAGAACTGAATGGGTGGTTGGTTGTCTGATCTACTACGAGGCGGGAGCACGGAATGCATGGCCGAGGTGATGCCGGGCCTGCATTTCGGCCGATGCTGTGATTCCATTCTACCACGATGTCGCGCGGACTCGATGTCGTGAGGCCGGGAAAACCCCTAATGAACCTTTTTCCCTATTAGGGAACGCCCTCTGCGGCGTTCCGAGCGAAACGGAAGATCAGGAACGCCACGGAGGGCGTTCCCTACAGGTGGTAAATGGTCGCAATCCTGGCCTGGATAGCAACATGGATCATGCGTTTTCGGGATGCTGGCTGCGGGCCATGGAGATGAGCATGGGGTCGGGGAGATTCGTAATGCCGAGTTGCCGCAACATGTTGATCACTTGGGCGGTCGTATAGTGGGCGTGCGTGCATACATGCAGCAGGATGTCGCTCTGATAGGTCGCTCGCTTCTGACCGCCGTTGGAACTGGTGCTCACGCGGTAGATGGTCTTGTCCAGATCCGCAGCAGTGAGCGTGTTCAGATGATCGCTCCAGCGGGTGTTTAAGGATTGCCATCGCTTGACGAGTGCCGGCAATGTCTGGATCCCATCTTCCCCCTGTTGGTTGCCAGGCAGTTTTCCTACCTCATCGCCCGGGCAACTGGCCGCCGAATCGCCCAGCAAGGTACCGAGCCACACATATTCGGCGGCGTACAGATGAAGCAAAGAACTCCACACACTTCCCTGCCCAATCGGCAAGGTTCGAAGTAGCTGCTCGTCGTTCAAGTCGGCGGCGGCAGCCAATAACTTCTGGTTCACCCAGTTGCGGTGTTCATGCAGGCGTCTGACGAGGGTCACTGTGTCCATCGCTCCGTACTCCCTAGTGCTTATAAAGCTGAGAATTCACAAATGAAAGTGTTGGTGGCTTGTCGGTCCGTCACCTGCTCGCGATCACCTGGCGTTAACGCAGTAGAAGCAATCGGGGCCAACGCGACATCACGCTTTTCGTTAAAATCATGTTCCTCCTGAGATTCGCACGACTGGGTGAGCCAGTCGGGGCACCCAGGCTTCGGACGATACTCACCAACACAACCAAGTAGATACGCAGAGCATCTCCATGAATACGGTCTTGTTTAGCACCAAGCCTTACGATCGCAAGTTTTTCGAGTCGGCTGGCTCGGGGTTCTCCCACGAATTGAAATTTCTGGAACCGCGGCTGACGATAGAGACCGCTGAGCTTGCTCAAGGGTTCGCGGCGGTCTGCGTCTTCGTGAACGATCAATTGGACGCCCCGGTGTTGGAAGCCCTGGCAGCCCAGGGTACGCAGATCGTCGCGCTTCGCTGTGCGGGTTTCAACAACGTGGATCTGAAAGCGGCGAAAGAACAGGGAATTCGCGTGGTTCGTGTTCCGGCCTATTCGCCGTACGCGGTGGCCGAACATACCGTGTGTTTGATTCTGGCCCTCAATCGCCACATTCATCGGGCTTATTCCCGAGTGCGTGAAGGCAATTTTTTGTTGAATGGCCTACTGGGGTTCGATTTGCACGAACGAACCGTGGGCGTCATTGGCACTGGAGAAATCGGAACCGCGTTTACCCGAATCATGCGCGGGTTCGGGTGTCGCGTGTTGGGTTACGACAAGTTCCCCAACGACGTATGCCGAGAATTGGGGGTCGAGTATGTCGAACTGCCACAATTGTTTGCCGAGGCGGACATCGTCTCGTTGCATTGCCCGTTAACGCCGGAAACGCATCACTTGATCAATGCCGACTCGATCGCGGCGATGAAGGACGGTGTGATGATCATCAACACCAGCCGCGGGGCGGTGATCGATACCCGAGCGGTCATCGACGGCTTGAAGCGGGGCAAGATCGGCCACCTGGGACTCGATGTTTACGAAGAAGAGGCCGACGTGTTCTTCGAAGACCTCTCCAACGTGGTGATTCCCGACGACACGCTCTCTCGGCTTTTGACATTTCCCAATGTGCTCATCACGGGCCATCAGGCGTTCTTTACCGAGGAAGCGCTGGCCTGCATCGCCGAAACGACGCTGCAAAACCTGGCCGACATCGAAAACGATGGAACGTGCGCAAACGAAGTCAGCAGCCCTTCGACGAAGTGTTAGCGGTTGACGCCAAATTGTTATTGCTACGCCACACCAACGTGGATCAATCAGGTTTCCCAACGACTTCGGCGATTCGCTCGGTCGTCACGGGTTCGATCACCCCGTGTTCGCAGATGATGGCACGAATCAACTCGGCAGGAGTGACATCGAAGGCAGGATTATAGACATCCACTCCCTCGGGAGCCGTCGAAGATCCGAAGCCGTGCGTCACTTCTTTTGGATCGCGAAGTTCGATGGGTATTTCGTCGCCGGTGGCCAGCGTGAGATCGAAGGTGCTTGACGGTGCGGCGACGTAGAACGGAATGTTGTGGGCCTTTGCCAGCAGCGCGACACCGTAGGTGCCTATCTTGTTGGCTGCGTCGCCGTTGGCGGCGATGCGATCGGCACCGGTCACTACGGCCTGCACGCGCCCCTCTCGCATGACTTGGGCTGCCATGTTATCGCAGATGAGCGTGGCGTTGATGTCTCGCTGGGATAGTTCCCAGGCCGTAAGCCTTGCACCTTGCAGCAGCGGACGAGTTTCGTCGACGTACACGTGCAACTGTTTACCGTGTTCGTGAGCGGAAAAGAACACGGCCAGCGCGGTTCCGTAGTCGGCCGTGGCAAGCCCACCTGCGTTGCAGTGAGTGAGGACACCTTGCCCGCTGGTAAGCAACGCGGCCCCGTGGCGACCGATGGCCCGACACATCTGGCGGTCTTCTTCGTGGATATCGCGTGCCTCTTGTAGTAAGGCCTTTGCGATTTCCTCCGGCGTGCCGGTCCCTTTCAGCGATTCTGCTTTCTTGCGCATCCGGTCCAGCGCCCAAAACAAATTCACGGCCGTGGGGCGACTGCTGGCGAGATACTCGCAAGCCTCATCCAGACGTTTGTAAAACTGTTGCTCGTCCCCGCCCGCGACGGTTTGCAGGGCTACGCAAACTCCATATCCGGCGGAGATGCCAATGGCCGGGGCCCCACGAACCCGCAGTGACTTGATCGCTTCCCACACGGTCTCCACATCGCGACAGTCGATTTCCTTGAACTCACCAGGGAGCAGGGTCTGGTCGATCATGACCAAGTGTCCGTCAATATCACCAACCCAGTGCAACGTGGCCGGAGGAGATTTGGCAGTCAGGTTCATCAGCAAGAGGTCCTATTAGGCTCGTCGGTGCGAACGATACCACTGGGGTTCTCACACGGACAGTTCGAGTTCATGGTTTTCAAGCAACAGACGAAGTGCGGGGTGCGCGAAAGGTCACCGAAGTCGAAGGGTATACCTCACTCTCACCCAAGCGAAACCGATACTGCTTCGACGTCTCCAACCGAGAGAGCGCGAGGGCTCTGAGGCTTGCCATCGTAGCACGCCCGGTTCTTTATTACGAACCGGAAAACTCACCCGCCGGTGGAAGTCAGCGAGTCAACATGGCGCGGGATTAGACACCGTCGTGCGGCCGAGAAAGTGATCAAACTTGGGGCAATCCTCGCAACGGGGCCGGAGTCGCAAGGCTTGCATCTTGCAACGGGAGGAATTGGCACTCGACCGGATCGAAACCGAACACCTGGCCCGTCTCGAATTTGTAGACCCAACCGTGAAGATTGAGCGCCTTGCGACCAAGTGCCGCGGCTACGCTGGGGTGAGTACGAAGCTGCTCTAGCTGAACGAGCACGTTTTCTTCGACGGTGGCGGTCAACCGCGCGGCAGGCTCGGTGATATGACCATAATTTTCTTCAACGATTCGATGAGTTGACTCAGCGTGTTTTAACCAGGAACGAACCGCCGGGAGTTTCTCGAGCTGCGATTGATCGAGCAAGCCGGCCATGGCCCCGCAGTGCGAGTGCCCGCAGATGATAATGTCTTTCACGCCCAGCACATTCACGGCGTACTCAATGGTCGCGGCTTCTCCACCTTCTACGGCACCGTATGACGGCACGATGTTGCCAGCATTGCGAAGAATGAAGAGTTCGCCCGGTTCCGTTTGCGTGAGGAGGCTGGGATCGATGCGAGAATCGGAGCAAGTGATGAACAGCGCCAGAGGACTTTGTCCCTCGACCAGCTTTTCGAATAACCGTTGTTGTTCGCTAAAGACGTCGCTTTGGAAGTGGTGGATACCGTTGACAAGCTTCCGCATGGGATTGCTCTCGAGCTAGGCCAATGATTGCAATGATCGGAGTCGATCGAAAGAGTGTGCTGGATTACTCGATCGGTGTGAGGTTGCACCTCACTAAAACGAATTCTACTCCGCAGTGGTGTGATTGCACCAGAACACAACTCCATGATGCGACAGGATGCCAGTAGCAGTCGTATTTCTTGAATCTTACTGCCTTACCAAGGGGCCAAACGAGTTCCTAGATTTTAATGGCAAGAATCGATTTCAGGATGCGAATGCACTCGGGAGAGGCTTTGCGCGATAGGAAATTCTTTTGTGGGACCATATATCTTTCCCATTGCATACAATGCTCGCGGGGCAGCGCTCGCTTCACAAGCACTGAAAATATCAAGGGTTGCGATCGATGAGATGCTCGCTTGCTTCGCATACTTTGCGTGTTAAGCGTATTTCGTTGGCGATGGAGTTGGAACTCTCGACCTCGGCCGCTGGAGTGCCAGCGGATCGAGTTTCAGGGCAGAAATTGACAAGAACCGCCGGTCAGTCGACTCCCCCCACCGCGGCGAAAGGCGTATGATGGAGAATCAGAAGCACTAGATGCAGATGTGTTTGCGGATGGATTGATTCGCTTCGGGGGTCAGCGACGGGCCTGAGATAGGGCCTCATACCTGTTTCGCACCCACTGAACTTGTGCCATCTGCAAACCTTCGTAGTGGGCCTACCCTGCAAGAACCGCAAGGTCACACACCATGAGCGTTGAAGAATCCTCAGGCCGCTTCTACTCGCCGACCGATCCCACCATCGATCTTGCACCTGATTCTCCGCAGGAACGCTCGCGGTGGTGTCGCGTTGTGGAGGGAACCGGCAAGCACATGACTGCCGAAACGCAGACGCTGCTGCGTAGTCGACTGCTGTCTGCCTCCTTGTTGTTGTTTATCGGGTCGGGACTGTTTCTGGCCTGGGTTTTTCTGGCGGTGGTTCCGGCACTATCCCAGATTTACTCTGAAACCACTTGGACGCGGCATCTGTTTCATATTGCGCTGACTGTCGTCGAGGGAGCGTGTGCCCTCATCCTCTTCAGTCGCGTCTGCATGTCTTCTCGCTGGCTGCGTGTCTTCGAGGTGATCATCTTCGGGATGCCGGCCGCCTTCTTCGCCACGCTGACCATGACGGATATTTCGTTGTGCTGCCAGACCAACGATTCGCATAACATGTTAGCGGCCTCGTATCGGACGATTGCCGATTGGTTGTTCTTGATTGTTGTGTACGGGATGTTCGTCCCCAATACGTGGAAACGTGCGGCGGCAGTGGTCGTTCCCATGGGGATTATCCCTGTGGCGATTATTGCCATTCTTCGCAACAACGAGCCGCTGGTCGCCGAAGCGATTCCGTCGTTCGATGTAACCGCCATGGGGATAACGATGTTTATCGCCTGTCTGGTCGCCGTGTACGGGACATACACCGTGCATTCATTGCGGACCGAAGTATTCGAGGCCAAGCAGCTAGGGCAGTACACGCTGGGCAAGCAGATCGGCGCCGGCGGAATGGGCGAAGTGTTCTTGGCTGAACATCAATTGTTGAAGCGACCCTGTGCTATCAAATTAATTCGCCCCGGGCGGGCGACCGACCCCTTGGCCATGGCCCGATTCGAACGCGAAGTGAAGGCCACGGCGCAACTTTCACACTGGAATAGCGTCGAGATCTTCGACTACGGTCGAACCGACGACGGCACGTTCTATTACGTGATGGAATATCTTCCCGGACTGAGCATCAGCGATATCGTGCGGCAGCATGGGCCAATGTCCGCGGAACGGGTTGTGTACCTGTTGCGGCAAACGTGCAGCGCATTGCGTGAAGCCCACGATGCAAACTTGATTCATCGTGATATCAAGCCCGGCAACATCTTCGCCGCGCATCGCGGAGGACTGTACGATGTGGCTAAGCTGCTCGATTTCGGGTTGGTAAAGACGATTACAGGCGGCCAGGTCGACGATCTGACGCAAGACGGCTCCATTTCGGGGTCGCCTCATTACATGTCGCCCGAGCAGGCCTCCGGGAAGACCGAGCCTGACGCGCGGAGCGATATCTACAGCCTGGGTGCGGTGGCCTACTTCATGCTCAGTGGGCATCCTCCTTTCGACGGCGAGAAACCGCTGGAGATCTTAATCGCACATGCCCGTGACGAAGTGGTGCCTCCTTCACGATATGTGAGCGGCATCCCACAAGATCTGGAGCAGATTGTGGTGCGATGTTTGGCGAAAAGCCCCGGCGATCGATTCCAATCGGCCGAGGAACTCGAAGTCGCTCTCAGCATGACGTGCGTGGCCGACATGTGGAGCGAGCAGGACGCCCGAGAATGGTGGGCCAGCAACGCTGCGGACAAGCCGGAAGTGGCTGCGGTTTAGCAGCAATGAAAATTCGGCCCGGCTTATTGTAAGGTTCGTAAAGTGCCGAGTGTACAACACAAAAAGGCCCCTCGAAGAGATTGATCTCCGAGGGGCCAATTCGAAAGTGTTGCTTCGTCGAACACCGCAATCGCATGCGGTCACATTACCGCACGACCACGCAGTGATGCATTCGAAGCGTTAGCAATCGCAGAAAAGGCACTCGCACGACGTATTGCACTGACCATCGCAGTCGCAGATCTCGCAACCGCAATCCGTCCCACAGCAGCAAGCCGCGACCGTTTGTGTTGCGACGCTGGCCGTAACAACGCAGCAAGCGTTCTGACCGCATTCCGCGTCACAACCACACTCCTCTTCGCAGACGCAGCCGACGCATTCGCAATCGGTGCAGCCGTCGGGGGTGCAGTTGCATGTTTCGCAAGGGCAGCTTTCACCACAGCAACAAGTGTTGGTCTGCGTGGCAATATCCGTAGCGTTCGTTTGAACCGCGGTCATTCCCAGTGCGAATAGCCCGAGTACCGCGGAAAGCTTAAGAATCGTAGACATCGTAAATCACTCCTCGGTGAAAAAGTGTTGTGGAAGTACGCCGAAAAAACATGTGGCGCACACATTAAGCACATCGCTATGCAAAGTGGTTGCAACGCTGCTTAATCAATTGATCCACACACAGAAGAGTGATTGTGGCGCGGCAGAAAGAAGGTCGCCTCGGGCCAGTTGCCAATCGGCACACGACTCTTGCCGATGGTGCAAGGTGGCTGGCAGCTCCAACGATTCGTTTGACGTAACGAGGTCGTCGATCGAAATAGTAAACTCGGAGATCACCGCTTCGGTGGGCTGCGGTCCAGGTTCACAGCCGCACGATTCGCAAGCCTCACCCTTACAACATCCGGTGGCATTGGTTCCGAAGAGAGTGCAAGCCCCGGTGGTTGAGTCACTTGGAACAGACTGCGAGGCATCCAAGCCCGCTTGGCAGGGACACCCCTCGCACTGGCCATGTTCAAGACCATACTCTTCAACAACAACACAGCAACACGCATGCACATGCGTGAACGTGGTCGCCACCGCGGCGGCGATTGCCACCAGCCGAACGAGCACAGTGCGGGGTGAATGTTGCATGGTGGAAAGGAACCGCCTAGGAAAAGTGCGAAAATTCTAGCTGATGAATACTACGCATCTCAAAACAGCAGGACAATTGACAATCTAGCAGGATTACCCCCCAAGTGGAGGGCAAATGCCCGATTCGAGCGGTGGACAAGCCGGTAGGGTTTCTACCGCTTTGCACTTCGTTGTTGGGTTTCCCCGGAACGAAGGAATGCGAACAAGTCGGCGATTTCTTCCAGGGTGAGATTCTCGAACAATTTGTCGGGCATCGCACTCTTGGAGCTGGGAGCCACATCGTCGATGTCGTCTTTGGCCAGAGTTACTTTCTCGCCATTGGATTGTAACACCACAATCGCGTCGGCCCCTGCGGCCCCGACAATTCCGGTGAAGGTACGACCGTCGTCGGTGATGATCGTCTTGCTCGCGTATTGATCGGAGATCACTTGCGAGGGGTACAACACCGACTGTACGACTTCTTTGGTTTGGAAACGTCGCATGACGTTTGAAAGATCGGGCCCAATTCCTTCACCGGTGCCTCCACAGCGGTGACATTTTACACACTGAGCCTTTTCAAACACCTGGGCCCCGCGGCGAATTTCGCCGGCATGCCCTTCCGTAGACGATAAGAAGTCCAGCAGTACACCTTCGGTCCAGCGAGTTCCCTCCGGCGGTTGGGGCAAGGTGGCCGGCGGCAGTGTGGGATTGTTTGTAGCAAACCAATCTTGCCAGGCCGCGAGTTTTTCTTCCCAGGCGGCCTCGGGAGCGCCGAGCTGTTCGTCGGTCCACTTCTCCAGCAGATCGATGATGAAGGGTGCCCCATCTTCGCCGGTTCGCAGGGCCAGCAAGATGGCTTGGCGGATGGCCTCGGGATCTTCCGGCGATCGATCGACATCTTGCAGCTTCACGGCCACTTCTACTGCGGCGGGCCCTTCGAGTACCGGAAACGAACTGACCAGCACGGGCCAGTTTTCGCCGTCGGGAACTTGGGCCATGCCCATGGCCAGCAACATCCGCCGTTCAGGCTGTGCTTCGTACGACTCTCGCAGGTACTCCATTGCCGCGGGATGCTTACTGCGACCCAATACGGCGATGACCCCCAGCGAAAGCTTGTCGGCGGCCTCGGTGCCTGCACGTTGTAGTCGACGATCCAACTCGACCAAACCGCTAACCGAAGCTTCGTCCAACTGCTCGGGCAGGCTAGGCAAAACCTGAATCGCCGCCGAGGGGAGCGTCTCGCCGAGTGCGAGAATCTCGCCATGCAAACTGGCAGGCAGCGTGGCGAAGAAGTCTCGCGTCAAATTGTCCAGATAACGTGCGTAACTATGCCCGCCTTCAACCTCTCGGGCTTGCTCGAAAAATTGCAGTAATGCCAACTGCCACTCGGGCGTCCAGCCTTCCTTCAAGTAGCGAAGGTGCGCGGCCAGGTGCAGCCGTTCTTGAATCGGGCTGTCGCCGCTAAGTTCGTCGATGGCCCTTGGCAGAAAACTTGTATCTTGCAGATAGACCAGCAGTCGTACCAACTCGCGGTTCATGCGATTTTCAAATGCCGGATACTCTTCGGCCAACTGGGCACGGAACTCCGGGATCTCATCGCCGGTAACTTCACCTTGCAGAAGCGCGAGCTGCACAACACGTAACAGGTCGATGAAGTCAGCATCGCTGATGTCGCCCTTCAGGGTACGACCGGCTCGGTCAAGGATCGAATCAACGACGGCGCGGTCGGGGCTGAGAACCAGCAACGCTGTGGAACCTTCGAGAAATACCCGGATGTCGTCGTGGGCAAGAACGCGAGCCTGCCAGCGATCGCGAGATACGCCTTGTAACGCTCGACCGGCAGACCAGCGGACAAAATCGTATGGGTCGTCCAGCAGTTCCAAGAGTTTTCCGACCGGTGCATCCTGGTCGCTGCGAACGATCGATTCGCAGGCCTTTCTGCGAACGGTCGGATCGGGGTCGTCCAACAGCTCGATCAATCGCGGATGGGTCTGTTCGTCGAAGTGAATCCCCATCAGGTACGTGGCCTTCGCGCGAACTTGAGGGCTCTCGTCGCGTGAAAGTTTGACCAGGAACCGTGTGGAAGGTGGCGGTCCAACCAGTTGCATCACGTCCATCGCGCGAATTCGCGTCGGGATGGGGTTCGCCGTATTGTCGGCCACTTCGCTCAACTTGGGCGTCCATTCTTCACCCAACGCCTGTTTCACTTTGGCAATGTTGTTGCGGCCCACGGCACTGTATAGCTGGGGCTCGAGAATCGCCTGTGCGATTCCATCGGGCTGGCTTCTGGGAGGCGCCTTTCCTTCCCAAACCACGCGATAGATACCGCCTTCGGTATCGCGTCCGCCCGTCGAAAAATACAACCAACCGTCGGGACCCACGGAAAGATCGGTCACGTTCAATGGGCGACCTTCGAGGAACACTTCTGAGCGACCGCGATAGGTACCTTCAGAATTTTTCAAGTCCACGACCAGAATCCGACCCATCGACCAGTCGGCGGCAAACAACGCGTTGTGGTAGCGAACCGGATACTTGTGGTGGTTGTAGAATTCCACGCCCGTCGGTGAACCGCGACCGATATTCACCGTGGCTGGCAAACTATCGATGTAATACGACGGCCACTTGGCCCAACCGCTGCGCCACCCGTACTCCGCACCTGGCACGGTGTGCACGATCCGCGTCGGGCGATACCACGGCAGCCCTTCGTCCCATTCCATATCCGAATCGAACGTGAACAGGTCACCCTGTTTGTTAAACGCAATGTCGTAGGCGTTGCGGAAGCCGCCGGCATAGAGTTCGACGAAGCTGCCGTTGATGTCCGTGCGAATCACCGTACCGCCGGGGACCTTCACGCCATCGGCGTGACCACCGGCGTCTTCATAACGTGGACGTACCAAGTCACCTTCGTAGTAATCGTGATGAGGGCTGGTAGGTGAGATGTCGCCTTCGACGAACGAATGGTTCCCCAGGACGATGTAGATCAATCCGTCGGGCCCCAAAACGGGGGCATGCGGGCCATGCTCTCCAACGCCACCGGAAAACTTGAGCAACTGCGTGATCGATTCCGCTTTGCGGTCGCCGTCCTCGTCCGAAAGGCGATACAAGCCGGTGCCATCGGGGCCATCGCCAACGGCGAACACATCGCCGTTCAGGGCAAGAATGCCTTGACAGTTTTCCATGTCCTCACAGAATGTCTCCACGGTTTCCACGATTCCGTTGCGGTCTTCATCAAAGATGCGGACCAGGGGACCTCGCTCGCGCGACGCGATGATGTCACCACGCTCATTGAATGTCATCGCGATGATCGAACCGCTGTCCTCAGGTGAGATCACCCTTTCGACCTGGAAGTCGACCGGCAATTTGAATCGGCCGGAAGAGTTCCCGCCGGCGATCTGCACGCGATCGTTCCAGGGTGGGGTGCTGCCGAGTTCGCCAAGTACGGTGGCAGGCTGCCATTTTGAGTCGTCGAATTTCGCCAGGTTCCAGTTCGATGCTTTTTTAGTGTTCACGCGCCAGGAACTGTCGGTCGAATGCGAGACATCGGTGTTGCCCCGATTCATCACTGAAAGCTGTGCGACCAAACCCGCGGGAGTACCCGGCTCGTTGTCACACTTCACCGCGACAACATTCCGCCCTTTGACGAGGTAACTTCGAAGGTCGAACGACTTGAGTTGTTGCCAGTCGCTGCCGGTGCCCACGCGGCGCCCATTAACATAAAGTTCGTACTTATCGTCGCCGGTGATCTTGAGTTCCGCCCGTTCGACGTCGCCCATGCTGAACGTCTTGCGGAAGTAACAGACGGGAACCGAAGAGGGCTTGTCGTCATCAACCCAAATCCATTGGGCCTCTCCCGAGTCGGCTGCCAGTGCCTTGCTATCGAAGAGATCGGAACTGATTGCCAGTAGCAGGCAAGCGATCAACGTACGGATGTCAAGAGGGAGGACCACATTCGCGACCATTACCGAACTCTCCTGGTTTGATCAATTTCAGCGTGTTGCCCAACCCTTTGCCGAGGGTTGAGAGACCGCCCACCGAATTATTGAAATACATCACCGCCGGACAACTCGAAGGTGATGGTCGTGTGCCGAAGTCGCACAAAGTGTCAACAAGTAACGTAACCCTGTTTGTGGCGTTAGATTAGCATTAGCCGTCAACCCAAGGCAACAGACAACCGCCGGGACGGGATGTGGTCATCTATCGTGCGATCGTGCAGCGCGTTGACCATCCACAACCCATTCAGTACGGTGCGCTTACGTCGATAGACAAGGTCAACGTGCTAGCACCAACATCACAGCTCCGGAGGATACAAGAAAATGGTCGGCCGCTTCTTCAATTGGCTTGTTTTGCTGTTCTTGTTGCTCGCCCTGCCGGCCTGCACTTCCGGGCAACGCGACGAGTTGGACCCCAATTCCACCGATGCCGCCGACGCTTCTCCTACGGTTACTACGGAACCGAAGTACGAATGGCCTTTGGTTCGTCCGGAGGGATTGCCCGAGACGCTGCAAGCCTTGAATACCGAAATCCAGTGGGAAGACCAACCAGTGATCGACGCCCTGGCGTTGCTTCGCGAGCTGGAAGAGACCGAGCCGGTGCTGGCGACCGTGGAGGAGGCACTCCAGTTGCGGAACAACTCGGAGGAAGACAACGCCAAGATTCTCAGCATCCTTGGGCGGTTACCGCCGCCGGACAATGCAGGCGTCGATGAAGAAGCCACCATCATTCGTCACACACGGGCAGATGTGAAGAGTACTAACCCGATCATGATCAGCTCCACTTCCGAGTTTGAAGTGAACGGTCTCACGGGAGTTGGCTTTTTTGGATTCGACTGGGAAATGAACCCCTTTGCCAGCTCGGACCTGGTCGTGAGCTGGCAGGCTAGCGACGACAAGATGTACGACAAGGTCGTGATGCGCGACGATCTCACCTGGTCGGACGGCAAGCCGATTACCGCTCACGACGTGGTCTTTTCGTACCAGACGATCATGAACCCTAAGATCCCGATTCCCGCGGTTCGTTCGGGTACCGACGAAATTGCTTGGGTCGAAGCCTACGACGACTACACCATTCTTTATGTGCACCGCGATGCATTGGCGACAAACGTTTGGAATATCAACTTTCCGATCCTCCCCAAGCACATCTACGAGAACTCGCTGAAAGATGACATCACCATGCAGGACAGCGATTACCACGTTCGCTACGAAAACGATCCGGTGGTGGGTGGACCCTATCGCATCGTGAGCCGCACCCGTGGCCAGGAAATCATGCTTGAGCGCCGCGAAGAATACTATATGCACGATGGAAAGCAGGTTCGTGACAAGCCTTACTTCAACAAGATACGCTTCCGCATCATCGAAGATTCCAACACGGCTCTGTTGGCTGTCAAGTCGGGCAACATCGAAGAGCTCGAACTTACCCCCGAGCAATGGCGTACCCAAACCAACGACGATGACTTCTACAAGAAAAACACGAAAGTCACCGGTCGCGCTTGGACCTTCTTCTACTTCGGCTGGAACGAAGACCCGCAACTCGCGCCGTTCTTTTGCGACGCGCGTGTTCGGCAGGCCATGGGTTACGCCTTCGATCACCAGGAGATGCTGGAGACCTTGTGTTACGGCTTGTACGAACCGTGTGCGGGCATTTTTCATCCCACGGCCTGGATGGCCCCGGAGCCTGCCTTGGTGCCTTACACCCAAGATCTCGATCGCGCTGAAGATCTCCTCGATGAGGCCGGGTGGATCGACCACGACGGCGATGGCATTCGCGATAAGGAGATCAATGGTCGGCTGGTGCCGTTTCAATTCAAGATCATCACCAGCAACGTGCCCTTGCGGGTGGCCATCTGCAATCTGCTTCGCGAAAGCCTCGACCGCATCGGCGTGGTCTGCGACGTGAGCCCCATGGAGTTCACTGTTTGGCAAGACGCGATGCTCAACAAGCGATTGCAGGCTTGCTTTGGTGGTTGGGGGACCGGGGCCGATCCCGACACCAGCGTGAACATTTGGGGCACCGGCGAAGCCCGCAACTCGATCAACTACTCAAACCCCGAGGTGGACCGGCTATTCGAAGAAGCCAAGCGAGAGTTCGACCGCGAAAAGCGCGGTGAAATGTACGCCGAGATCGACCGGCTGATCTACGAAGACCAGCCCTACACGTTCCTCTATCATCAGAGTTCGTTTTACGCCTTCAACAAGGATCTCCGCGGGTATATGTTCAGCCCCCGTGGTCCTTACAGCTACAGCCCGGGCTTCAGCAGCATCTGGCGCGCAAAATGATTGCCGAGGTGCCTCCCCGGCGTGACTTTGCAATTCGCTCAGACTTCCGCAACGTCACGGAAGTGCCCTTGCTCCTGAGGTGCTGCTGCGTCATGCTGCCAACGCCATGATTAGTTACTTTGTTCGGCGAACGCTGATCGCCCTGCTCACGCTGGTGCTGATTACTTTTTTGATTTACGGGCTGATCCGCGCGATGCCCGGCTCTCCGCTTACCGGCGAGATGATGGACCCCAGCCGTCGTCTCGATCCGGCCGATATCGCACGGATGGAGAAAGCCTTCGGGCTGGACAAACCATGGTACGAGGCCTACGGCGTTTGGCTCACCAATCTCTTGCAGTTCGATCTGGGCCGTTCGCTGCATCAAAAACAGCCCGTGGCCAATCTGATTGTCGAGCGAATGGGCCCCACATTGATGCTCTCGGTCGCCTCGTTGTTTCTGGCCTATCTGCTTTCGATCCCCATGGGGCTATACGCCTCGGTTCGATCGGGCAAAACCGACGAAAGGGTGATGAGCACGATCCTGTACATGCTCTATTCGTTCCCGTCGTTTGTTGCGGCGTTGCTTTTGCAGATCGTGTTTGCCGTACGGCTGGGTTGGCTTCCCCTGCTGGGGATGTACGGCGACGGGTTCAATTCGATGAGCTTCGGCGAAAAGATATGGGACCTGTTTCTGCACGCCATCATGCCAGTCACCTGCTACACGTATGCTTCGCTGGCGTATTACAGCCGTTTCATTCGTTCGAACATGCTGGAAGTGATCCAGCAGGACTACATCCGCACGGCACGCGCCAAAGGAGTGGGAGAAGTGCGCGTGATCTTCCATCACGCGTTTCGTAATACGCTCATCCCGTTAGTAACGTTGATCGGGCTGACGCTCCCCTCGCTGCTCAGTGGCAGCATCATCCTGGAACAGATCTTCAGTTGGCCCGGCATGGGGCGACTGTTCTTTGAGTCGATCTCGGCCCGCGATTACCCGACGATTATGGGTCTGACGCTGATGTTCTCGGTGCTAACGCTGCTGGGACAGATGCTGGCCGACTTCCTGTACGCCGTGGTCGATCCACGCGTGAGCTACCGATAGCACCCTGGATTCAACTTTTAACTTGCTATGTCGACCGCCAGTGCTTCACCCTCGCCCGCTGTAGAGCCGCCACCCGGCGATGCTCCGTCGCGTGGTTATTGGGCAGAAGTCTGGAGCCGCTTCCGGCGCCGCAAGCTGGCCATGATCGCCCTGGTTTATATCGGCTTCATGGTCTTCGTGGCGGTCTTTGCGCCAGCGATCGCAGGCACCAAGCCAATCGTCTGCCGCTACAAAGGGAAGATCTATTTTCCCGCGATGGGCTATTTCAACAGCAAATGGGAAAACCCGATCTTCTACAAAGACAAATTTCGTCGCGAGTACCCGCAGAATCTCAAGGAGAAAGATCCCGAGAGTTGGGCCATCTGGCCGCTGGTGTATCAAGACCCCTACCGTCGCGTTCGCGAAGGGGAATGGGAAGGGATGCCGGGAAACCCGCGCCGCGATGAAGGGCACCCGAACCGCTACAACATCTTCGGGACCAATCAAGCCGGGGTCGACGTGTTCGCGCAAATGGTGCACGGAACCACGGTCGCGCTCTTGGTCGGGTTCGTCTCGATGGGCATCGCTTCGTTCATCGGAATCACCGTGGGCGCGGTGGCCGGTTACGCCGGCGGTTGGATCGATATTGCGCTTAGCCGTTTGATCGAAGTTGTGATCTGCATACCGCCGTTGGTTTTGATTCTGGCCATCATCGCGGTGATCGAAAAACCCAGCATTTGGCACATGATGGCCGTGTTGGGCTGCACGCGGTGGACCGATATCGCGCGGCTGGCACGTGCCGAGTTCATCAAGCTCCGCGATAGCGATTTCATCATCGCCGCCCGTGCGATCGGTGTGGGCCAACTCCGCATCATGTTTCGCTACATTCTGCCCAACGCCTTGGCCCCGGTGTTGGTGCCCATCACCTTCGGCATCGCGGGCGCCATCTTGATCGAGAGTGGGCTGAGCTTCCTGGGGTTCGGGGCCCCGCCGCCTAACCCCAGTTGGGGTACGCTGCTGAACGCAGGTCGCAGTAACCTGCAACTCTGGTGGTTGGTTGTCTTCCCCGGTGCGGCCATCTTCCTCGCCGTGCTGGCATACAATCTGGTGGGAGAAGGCATTCAAGAAACCACCGATCCCCGCCTCCGCGGCACACGCAGCTAGCTGAACACTGTGTGCCAGCACGCTTGCTACCACGGGCCAACTGATCTTTCTCCAAAACCCTCAATTTGCTAATTAGCTGGGCCCGCAAGGTGTCTGTTTGGGGGAAAACGGTGGCAAAGGATGCCCCCAGGGCTTTGGTTGGCTCTTCTCCAATGCGGAACCGGTTTGTTGCGGTTTGACGAATTGTTGCTGTTCTTCCCAGCGAGTTCTTCCCATGAAACGCATTTTGATTCGGGTCTCGGTTCTGGCCGGAGTCGTCGTGTTGGGCTTCATCACCATCGCCCAGGCACAACGGGCCTTCCGTTCGAGCGACGAAGCAGAGGCCGGCGCTGAGAACAGAGTTGAACTGACGGAACAGTCATTGGACCCCATTCCAACCGGTGGCAGCGAATCAACCTCGGCAGAACCCGCGACGAACCCATTTCGTTCGTCCGCGCTGACGCAGGCCACGCCCGCGCAGGCCGAAACGGAAAACTATCAAGCGCTGCCCGAGGGCAATGCGCCGTTGCAGGAATCGCCCCGTCGACATGTAACCGCGGTTGAAGTTGGCGACTCGTTTCCAACGGCCGACGAGGCTTTAGGCGACGTGCCCGCCGACGGCCAGGTGCCGGCTCGTTTTGCACAATACACAGAAGAGCCCACTCCAACGTTGGCTCCGGAGCAGCCCGATTCGTTTCCAGAACCGGCGCCCGCGGCGGCGGCCGAGTTCTATCAAGAAGAAACACCCATGGATGAACTTCCCCCGGGCGAAGCATTCGGCGGTCCGCCAGCCGGGGAATTCGCAGAGCCCCCCGCAGGTTTCCCAACCCCGGCCAGTGAGCCAGCCGAGTTTCAGCCACAGCCAGCTGACACGGGTGCCTTCGATGCAAGCCCACCCGCCGGTTTGCCGCCCGGCAATATGGGGCTGCCAGCCCAGGAAACTCCCAACCAGTTTTCGGCCCCCGCTGATGCGGGCTATCCGGCTAGCAATCAAGCAACGGCCATGCCCACAGGCGAAGGAACGGGGCTCCCCGGGCCGGGCGATTTGGAAGGCCAACAAGCACCCAGCGTCACCATTCGAAAGACCGCTCCCGAGGAGATTCAAGTCGGGAAGCCGGCGACGTTTGTTATCGATGTCAAGAACAACGGTTCGGTCATGGTCGAGCAGGTCGAGGTGCGAGACGAGATCCCCAAAGGAACGCAACTTCTCAGCACCACGCCACCGGCGCAGCGGACCCCTCAAGGCGAGTTGGTTTGGTCGCTAGGGGCCATGGAACCGGGAGCGGATGCACAACTCGAAGTGGAATTGCTGCCGTTGGTCGAAGGTGAAATCGGAAGTGTGGCGGTTGTATTGTTGAGCGCCGCCGCGTCGGCACGCACTGTAGCCACTCGCCCCGAGTTGGTCCTGAACGTGGTGGGACCTCCGCGAGTAAACATCAATGAAACCACCACCATCAAGCTGGAACTCACGAATCAAGGAACCGGAGCAGCCACCGGAGTGTTTCTGGCCAGCAACTTGCCTCCAAGTCTGAACCATCCGGCAGGCAATGCGTTGGAATACGAGATCGGAACGCTGGAGCCGCAGGAATCGCGTACCTTGGAACTCTCGCTAACCGCTGCCCAAGCAGGGCCCGTGCGGAATGTGATTTCCGTACAAGGCGACGGACAGGCAGAGGCCCAAGGCATCTGGGAATCGGAAATCATCGCGCCCGCGTTGGCTGTGAACATCGACGGGCCGAAACATCGTTATCTCGAGAAGAAGGCAAGCTACAACGTATCGGTCGCCAACCCCGGCACCGCTCCTGCCAAAGAGGTTGAATTGGTCGCTTACGTTCCGGAGGGAATGAAATTTGTCGAAGCCGACAACTTCGGTGAATACGACGAGCAGGCCGGCACCGTGCATTGGCTGCTGGAAGAACTTCCCCCTGGTGAAACCGGTACAGTGACCCTGACCACCGTGGCCGTCGAACCAGGCCAGCAGAATCTTCGCGTGGAAGGAAATACTTCCAGCGGTTTGACCGACCAGAGTTCGCAAGACGTCACCGTCGAAGGCGTGGCGGCAATCTTGTTTCAGTTAGTCGACCTGGAAGACCCCATCGAAGTAAACGGCGAGACGGGCTATGAAATCCGCGTCGTGAATCAAGGCTCCAAGGCAGCCACGAACGTCCGTTTGGTCGCCCTGGTGCCTCAGCACTTGCAGGCTGTTTCTGCTGAGGGACCAACCCGACACATCATCGATCAGCCCGCCGAGAGCCAGCGGGTATTGTTCGACCCCTTGCCGCAACTTGCTCCGAAGGCAGACGCGACGTATCTGGTCAAAGTCAAAGCCCTCCAGGCCGGTGACGCTCGCGTTCGTGTGCAAGTGTTGACCGATGATATGGAATTGCCCGTGACGAAGGAAGAAAGCACACGGGTCTATTCAGTCGAATAGCATCGTGCCCAGGCACCTGTAGGGAACACCCTCCGTGGTGTTCCGCTAACCTGGCGATTGCCCATCGTCAACCGGTGACAGAAGGAACGCCACAGAGGGCGTTCCCTATAGAAGCAAACCGGGCGAGAGATCATCACGAGCCGGTGACGCAACGAACGCCGCAGGGGGCGTTCCCTACAGAATTTTCTCGCGAGAGCTGGTACCTCTGTCGCGATCGGCTCCCTCGCTTGACGCTCCTGCGCGACGCGGGGAAAATATCATCTTTCCGCTGTCCAACGCGTTGCTCCCGGAACAGAGCCTTTCTCGATACGGCGCCACATGGCGATACGTTTTACTTGTCCGCAAGGTCATCTAGTGACCGCCCCCGAAGAGCGGGCCGGATTGCGCGGAACTTGCCCGCGATGTAGACGCCCACTGCTTGTACCGATGCAAGACGACGTGCCGGGTGATGTTCCTCTGTCCGAGAATCGTTCTGATTGGCAAGAAGTGGAATTCGAAGACAAGTCGAACCCAAAGCGTGCATCGGGCGTGGCCGTTCATGTTGAGGATGACGACGTGGCGATGGCGGAACTTGCCGAGCCATTAAGCCCGGCCGACTTTGCCGCGAAACAAGCCTCGGGCAAAGGTTCAACCGATGAACTTCTCGAGCCACTGAGTCCGGCCGACTTTGCCAAGGGAGCGGGGAAGAGCGACCCGCCGCCAGCTAAGGCACCGCCTTTTGTTCAACCCCCGGCGGTACAGCCAAGTCCGCCCGTGGTTGATTTGCCGACGGAAGCTCAGGAGCTTCGCGATGGAAGCGGCTTCAGGCTGGACGACGCCAGTTTGCGGAAGGTGTATATCTGGGCGCTGGTCGAAGCGGCCATCACGCTGCTCATCGCCATTCCTGCGCTCGAACACTTGGGGCTGCGTGGGGCTCCCCCCTGGGCCTGGGTGCTGTTGTTGATGGTTGCCCTGCAGTCGGCCTATGTCATGTGGGTGGTTGCCCTTCCCGATTGGAGCACCGTCTGGTTCGGCTGCCTGGTCTTCGGGCTATCTTCCGCCACGCATCTGGTCGGTATCGTACTGAGCCTGATATTGCGGCAGGGAAACGCGTTGGGATTGTCCGGAGGTTTTTGGTCGACAACTCTGTGGTGTACGGTGGTGGTGATTACCACCGCCGCCGTGGCCTATGGCTGTGTGCGCATCAGCCGCCCCTGGCGCGTGGCCTATGAAGCATACAAGGCAGGGGTTGATGACGACGGCGAAGAACTCATTGATTCGCCTGACTTACAGTGATCCCAGTTTGGCAAAGTTGATGCTGATACCCTGCATGGGCAGCACGCCATAGATGCCGCGCTGAAAAACCAATTCGATCGCTTCGTCGATGACCAGGATCGGCATCTTTGGCACGACAACGATATCCGAGTCGTTCAGCCAAATTTCGTCCGAGGGGGTCGGCCGTTTTCCGAGCAGGGCACCGCGGAGGTCGAGCTTCGTAGCCATCAGTCGCCAGTCGTTGCCGCGACGAAAGACAACGATTTGTCGCAAATTGCCACCCACCGTCCATCCTCCGGCCATGGCAATGGCTTGCATCGCCGTGGTGGGCCCTTCCAGAACAAACCGCCCCGGCTCGGCAACTTCTCCCAACACATACACATACCGTGGGGCCCGCTCGATCAGGACCGGGGTCACCTCGATCCCCTCGACGATCTGGGCATAGCGTTGATCGACTTCGGTTTTTAACTCGTCCAGCGTCATCCCCTGAGCGGGCACCGACCCAATCGCCGGCAAGGCAATCGTCCCATCCGGGGTAACCCTGGCCTGACGTCCCTGACCTCCGGTGAAGCCATAGCGGCTGTCCACGGTGGCCAGGATATCGAGCAACTTCGTATTCACTTTCAACGGGATCACCGAGATTGCCGGATCGGGATAGTACTTGCGGTACCGCTCTTCGATCTCGTCGCGCAGCCCGGTCACCGTCTTGTTGGCAGCGCGAACTTGACCCAGTAACCGAACGGTGATCGTTCCATCGGGCTGCACGACCAAGTCTCGATTGAGCGAAGGGTCGGTGAACGATTCAACGCGAACTTCGTCACCGACGTTGAACTCGTAAGGCTTGGTGGTTTCGACGCGGGTGTTGCGAAACACCATCTCCATGAGATCATCGACCCGGAGTCGATACACTCCAACGTGCCGGGTTCGGTAGTGTCCCACGTACTCGCCCTGGGCATACGACTGCCAAAACATGGCTCGATCCTGTCGCCAATTCAGCTCGCCGCAACCATCGGTATTCGCGCCATCGATGCCCCAGATGCAATAGGGTGCCGCGGGGCCCAAGGCCTGTACCGGTTGAAATCGTGAGTCGTGAATCACCGTGGCACGAGGAGGCGACGGCACCGTGGCACAGGGAGGCGACGTCAACGGTTCTGTCTCGAGTGTGGCCACTTCTGGCTCAGCGCGATGCGGTGCGTCTATTTTCGCGACGACGTGTTGCGGTTCCTTCGAGTTGAACCACCACGCACCGGCAATCATTGGCGCTGCGACAACAACGGCGAGTATCAGGCGGGGCAGAAGGCTTCGCATAGATTACCGGGTTTGTTTGTGTTGGAGGTTACTTGCGATTGATCAGCGGTAAGCGCGACCACCAATGAGTTTCGCCAGCGGAATCCGATTCCCGCGCGGCAGGGGGTGGCTCACGACGGTTTTCGTTCGGCACTCGCGCCAAACTGTCATGAGCCGAGGCTTGAGCGAGAACTTCAGGGTCGACCCATTGCACGGGCAAGTTCGCAACCGATTCGCCGGCCGCGGGGTTGCCACGACGCGCCATTGCAAGATGTTTGGCGTTCAAATGTTCGTTGCGGGCCATCTGGGCTAAATTGTGTTCTCCCAGTCGAGCATGGACCACCGACAAGTTGTGCCAAGTGGCAGGCATCGGGGCGACACGCAGACTGTGCAACAGAACATCACGCGAGGGTTCCAGGCGGCCCATCTGTGCCAGCAATACCCCCACTTCGTTGGCGGCCATTGCATTCTCGGGTACGGCCATGAGCGCCGCTTGATGAAAGACGACAGCCTTCGACTCGGCAGCCGGAACAGTTGCAGCACCCTGGTCACCCATTACGGTGTGGAGTTTTCCCATTCCGTACAGTGCGATGGAACCGGCGAACTCGTCACGAATCGCAAAGGCCAGTTGCTCTTGAGCATAGGTGTAATACATCTGCCGCGCTTCAAGCGGGCTGATCGAGGGGTCGTTGGCGTCCCTTAAAACGGGTGTCGAGTGTCCACTGGCAATCAGCGGCACGTTGATGTCGGCTTCCAGATTGGCCCCATGAGGAATGAATTCATCGGATTCCTTGAGCGCCTGTAATCCGGCGGCGAGAGCGAATCCATGGCTTTGGGTGCTGTAGTGGGCATCGAGCGCTTCGGTTAACAAGCGGAGTGCCTTGATGAACTCGGTTCGGGCCGAGTAGTAGGCTCGTTTACCCGCTAACTCGAACGCGCTTTGCGAGAGGATATCCGCGTTTCTCGCCACAATTTCAAGTTCGCGACTTCGACCCTCGGACGCCGACCCGACCGGGGGTTCCACTTGATCGGAAAGCATGTTCGCATCGGCCGCCGGAAGTGGAACGGCGGGCGGTTCGCGAAGCGGTTCGCTTTGCTCAGCTAAACGCGGTTCGGCGGGCAACTCCACCGCCTGTGGGACGTCAGGCGTTTCGAGCTGTTTCTTATGTGCATTCGGACCCGGCAGATATCGATTGCGCTCCAGCCACGGTGCGACTTGCTCTACGGCGATTGCGGCTGGTTGAGGCTGCTCTGCGAGGTCCGTTGGTCTCGGAGGCTCCGGCAGCGGACTCTCTTGGAACTCGGCATCCGGGGTTGGCCATACCGTGTCCGAAGGTCGATTGATCTCTGCGATAGGGAACGGATCGATGCCCGGTGCATTCACGTCAGAACTTGTGTCCTCAGCGGGCAGATCGGTCTCAACGATCTGGCCCCACACATCCTGTGCTGGAGCATCAACCGTGGCGTCGCCCGCTGAAGTCTCGGGTTCCCATTCCTCGACTTCGAGCAGCGGAGCTTCCGCTGGAAGTTCTTCCACGGTCACCTGGTCCGACGCGTGGACATCGGACTCGATCGGCCCCGTGTCCTGGCCATCGAGAACCAGCTGGTCCGAATCGGTTACCACATCTGAGCTCTTACTGGCGTTGGCGTGCGGTCCAGGCAGAGTGGGGCTGTGTTGCATGAGTTGCTGTTGCACGCGCTGCGTTGAGATGGCCGGACGTCCCGTCGGAGGCGGCCCGAACATGGCCAATCGAGAGGGTTCATGCTGAGGAACCGGTACGGTAACCCGGCATTGAATGACGGGTGCGGGCTCGCCTGGACGACCCTCGGCAAATGTGTCCTCCGCGTGAGGCGAACTTCCGCCAAGAAACAGCAGTGCCAGAAGAGGTACTGCCGCGGTGGTTCTCTTTGCGGTACTCAAGTGATTCATCTTCCGTGATCCGTATAACCGCGTCATGCACCCGTGGCGCAGGGCAATCCATGCCAGCGCACACTACACCGATCGTCGAACCGTTGTATCGGCGCTGAGGGAAAAGAGGATCCGGAGGGTCGCATCGGCCCGTGCCGAAAACGGATATCCGCTACAAGCGGTAGCGGGACGCTTCTCGGGTAAGACTCGCTTACCGACGCACGAGAACCGTTGCAACCGGCACAGCTTCGCACGCCGCGGAATGGAAGGTTCAAGCAACCACGCGCGGAGATTGGGATCCAATTCCGTCTGCGACACTCAGTTGCCCAGCAAGGCGTCGACGGCCGAACCAATGTCGGGGCTAACCATGAATGTCTCGCCCACCAGAATGGCCTGCACGCCCGCTCTCCCGAGTCGCTCGACATCTTCGCGGGTACGAATGCCGCTTTCGCCGACCACGGCGCAATCGGAGGGGATTTGGGAACGGAGTTCGATCGTATGGTTCAAATCCGTCTCGAATGTCTTCAGATTGCGGTTATTGATGCCGATGAGCTTCGCCCCGATATCCAACACCCGGGGCAGATTGTCTGTTTCGTAGAATTCCACCAGCGGCGTCATGCCCAACTGCAGCACTCCGTCATGCAAGCTTTTGAGTTCCGCATCGTCGAGGCACTCGGCGATTAGCAACACACCGTCGGCCCCCGCGGACCGGGCCTGCAACAGTTGGTAAGGATCGAGAATGAATTCCTTGCAGAGCACGGGAATGCAGACGGCTGCGCGGACTTGCTTAAGGTATTCGATGCTGCCTTGAAAGTATTGCTCGTCAGTCAGCACGCTGATGCAAGCCGCACCGTGTTGTTCGTAGGCGGTGGCGATGGCGACCGGGTCGAAGTCTTCTCGAATGACGCCGCGTGAAGGGCTCGCCTTCTTCACTTCGGCAATCAACCGCACCGTGCCGGGGACCGATAAGGCGGCAAAGAAATCACGTGGCTCGGGGGCCGACTCCAAATGTTTTCGAAGCACGTCTTCGCTGACTTTGGCTTTCGCCGCTTCGATTTCCTGCCGCTTGGTGGCGACGATCTTGTCCAGAATGGTTCCCATCCCGAGAGTTCCGCCGTGGTTTCTAATGTTTGAAGTGTCGGCGACCGGTAAAGATCATCGCCAGGCCGTGCTTGTTGCAGGCATCGATCACTTCCTCATCCTTGCGAGACCCGCCGGGCTGAATCAAGGCAGCGACCCCGGCTGCGGCAGCCAGATCGATGGAATCGGGAAATGGGAAGAATGCATCGGACCCGAGCGCGCCCCCCTTGGCTCGCTCGGCCGATTTGGCAATGGCGATCTCGACCGAATCGACGCGGCTCATCTGACCGGCGCCGGCGCCCCACAGGGCCTGTTCACGACAGATGACAATCGCGTTTGATTTCACGAAACGTACCATGGTCCAAGCGAAACGCAGGTCGGCCAACTCGGCGTCGGTGGGCTGCCGCTCGGTGACGACTTTCCAGTCACCCTCGGGGTCGGCCAACACATCGGCTTCCTGGCGGAGGAACCCACCTTCCAAGCGACGATAATCCCAATAGCCATCGGATGCACGAAGTAGTCCCACATCCATTAGGCGAACGTTGGCTTTCCACTTCGGCCGGGTTGTAAAGATCTCCACAGCTTCAGGCTCGAACCCGGGGGCCGCAATGGCCTCGATGAACAGGCCTGGCTCGGTGAGCACCTCGGCGGTCGCTCGATCGACCGGTCGATTCAAAGCCAGCACCGATCCAAACGCACTGAGCGGATCGCCCTGCATGGCTCTTCCCGCCGCTTCGCTCAACGTTTCGGCGGCGGCTGCCCCGCAGGGGTTGTTGTGTTTGATGACCGAAACGGCCGGTGAGGCGAGCCCCCGCACGATTGCCAGGGCACTCTCCAGATCAAGCAGATTGTTGTAGGAGAGCTCTTTTCCGTTGAGCTGCTGGGCATTGATCAGGCCCGCAGACGAAGCGCCCGCTTCGGCGTACAGCCCCGCCCGTTGATGGGGGTTTTCGCCGTATCGCAACACGGCCCGCCGTTCCAGGTGCAAATCAATGGAGCCAGGCAGATCTTCGGTCGCCGCCTGATCAGCGTTGGCGGCTTGGGCAAAGTAGTTTGAGATCGCCCGATCGTATCGGGCGGTGTGCTCGAATGCTTCACCAGCCAACTGTCTTCGCAGCTCGTACGATGTACAGTCATCGGCGGTGATGGCCGCTAGCACGTCGGCGTATTGTGAAGAACTTGTTACGATGGTGACGAAGGGATGATTCTTTGCGGCAGCCCGAACCATGCTCGGCCCGCCGATATCGATGTTTTCAACCGCTTCTTCGTCGGTGACGCCTTCGCGGGCAATCGTCTCTTCGAAGGGATAGAGATTCACCACCACCAATTCGAAGGTAACGATTTCCGCATTGGCCAGCGCTTGGCGGTCGTCCTCCCGATCGTGGCGGCAAAGGATTCCTCCGTGCACTTTCGGGTGCAGGGTCTTCACACGACCTTCAAGCATTTCGGGAAAACCGGTGTACTCGGCGACATCGCACACGTTTAGGCCGGCATCTTCCAAGTGCTTGCGGGTCCCCCCCGTGCTGTAGATTTCCACGCCTGCCTTCGTTAGCCCTTTGGCGAACTCCAGCAAACCTGTCTTGTCACTTACGCTAATCAGGGCCCGACTTATTGGGGGAGAGGTCATGATTTGAGTCCGCACAAAGTGATGTTCCGTGGCAAGTCCATGTGCCAGCGAAGACCATGGTTTACGCCTTTGAGCACGCATGGTCAACCGACCGCCAAAGTTGTTCCATTGTGTCACACTTTCTTGCGAAGGGTTGGCACGCAATGATTGCCCCCGTTGCTGAACAACAGGAATTGGCGATAATCCGAGTGTTGCACGCCTTCGAGGGCGTGAATCAAACAGAGAAGAGCAAACCCCTTGGAGCGATTCATGTATCGAAACCTGAGTCTCGTGGCATTGGACCTCTCGGCCACACAGAGTGAATTGAACGAATTAGCATTGTCACACAGGTTTCGAGGCTTTGAACTTCCCATCGGCGACTACGCCGAACAGACAAACGCGGACGCCCTGTCTTACAGCAAGCGGTTGATCGAAAGCGCGAAGCTGACCGTAAGCAGTTTTCGGTTAGATATGGAGTGGGACGCCGACGACGAAGCTTATGCGGCCGCAATCAAGGACCTGCAGAAGTCGTTCGAAGTGGCCAAAGACTTGGGCTGCAAGCAGGCCGAAACCACGATCGCACCGGCGACCGACTTGCGACCATATCACGAGAACTTCGAGTTGCATCGTTCGCGGCTGACCGACGTTGCAAACCAATTGGCCCAATTCGATATGAAACTGGGTGTCGGTTACCAGGCAGCCAGCTCGTTACGGGCTGACAAGGCCTTTGAGTTCATCCACCAGTTTGAGCCGCTGCAGATGCTGCTGAGCACGATTGGCGCAGATAACGTCGGTGCGGTGCTCGATACGTGGCAACTTCATGTATCCGGCGACGACATCGTGGATGCCATCGGCAAGTTGGGCGGCGAAAAGATCGCCAACGTGATCCTGAGCGACGTGCCTGCCGAAACCGCTGCGGAAGAGCTCACGGCGAACGACCGTCTCTTGCCCGGAGAAAGCGGGCAGATCGACGCGGTGGCCGTTCTGACCGCCTTGGCGAACTCCGGGTACGACGGGCCGGTCACCCTGTTGGCAGCGGCTTCGTCCATCGAGGCCCAAGGCCGAGACAAGGTCGTACAGGTGCTGGGCGACGCGCTCGACAAAGTGTGGAAAGAGGCCGGACTCTCACCCACCGGCAAACTCGTAGCATCAGCATAGTTGTGAGCCATCGAGAACACGGCTCGTGACGATCGGGTTCGATCCTATCCGAAGACATGCTGGACGAAGTTGCGCAGCAATTGTGCCGCGATCTGAGTTTCGGTGCAACGCTGGGCCACTTCGTCCAGGGGAACACCTGCGATGCGCTCTACGTAGCGGGGATAAGCACGTAGCCGATCCAATAGATCGTCTCGGGATAACTCGGGATGAAACTGCGTACAATAAATCGGCTTTCCATCGAAACAATACGCTTGATTGACCACCTTGTCTGAAGAAGCCAACAGCGTAGCACCCGGGGGCAATTGGTCGACGCAATCTTCATGGCCCATATGCCCGCTGAATGAGTGGCCAGCCTTCCCGAACACGGGATCGCGCATCCCGGCTTCGGAAACTCGCAGCGGCAAAGTTCCCACTTCGGCGCGATGCTCGTCGTGAACCACGGTTCCGCCCATGGCGCGGGCCAACGCTTGAAATCCCCAGCACGAGGCAAACGTCGGCTTCGACTCGCGGCAGAGCTCGCGCATGCATTCCAGCACGGGCTCGATCCAGGGCCCCTGATCGGTGGCCGAGTAATCTCCACTACCACCCAACAGAGCCACGTCGACTTGGGCCAGTCGTCGTGGTGAGGGAATCTCCGAAAGCAGATCACACACTTCGATCTGCCCTGCATCCGCGTTCAATTCGCGGGCAAATGAGCGGCCCTCCGCCTCGCGCATGGGATCATCCGGATTACGAACTTGCAACAACAAGTAACGCAGCTTCTGGTACATCGGAGCTTTGTGACGGACTCAAGAAATTCAACCGTAGCGCTGTGAAAGCTTCGACTGTAGCAATGGACGCTGGATCGGGCAATGAGCCGCCTGGACAAGTCTCGCTGCCTAAGAATCCCGAAGGCCGAGCTGGTACAATGGGTACATGATCGAAACAGCCTTTCGCCATCGCATGAAGCTGGCATGTACGTTGCGTTCAACGAGCGTTCGCAACCACGGCGCGGATCTCTGTCTGTTCCCAGTCGTGTGCCTTTCTCTCACGTTGCTTGGCGGCTGTGGCGTGGTCGCGCAGAATGAGAACGTGGAGTTTCCTCAAGACGACCTCAAGCGGCTTCAGCTCGAGGACCTGGACGGACAACCCTTTGATGCCTGGAGCGAGCCGGAGCCACGTACCAAGGTATTCTTGTTTGCGGGAATCGATTGCCCGATCTCAAATCGATATGCCCCGAAGGTAAGCCGGTTGTACAAACGGTTTCACCCTAAAGGAATCGACTTCGTGTTGGTCTACTCGCATGCCGACGAAACCCCAGACAGGATTCGTCGGCATCTGGTCGAGTTTAGCTACCCCTGCATGGCGGTCCGTGATCCGAACAAGACCCTTGCCAAGTTGACTGGGGCGATCGTTACGCCCGAGGCCGCCGTCATCGACTCAGACTTGCGCATGGTCTACCGGGGCCGCATCGACAACTTGTTCGCTGATTTCGGAACAACACGGGCCGTTGCCACCACGAACGAATTGAACGACGTGCTCGAGGATCTGGTCGAGGGCAAGGAGTTGAACACGGAAACGACCGAAGCAATTGGCTGCCCCATCGAAGGCGTGGTTCCGCGGTCACGACCGGGTTCATGATTCACTAGAGCGCATTTGAAAACCGGTTTCGTGCCCGAGGTTGTCGAGAGTAGCACCGAGGCGCGGAGGGCGAAGCAGGCGAATCCACGAGATTCGTCGATGCAGGCCGACAAAGCATTCGGGGCTGCTCCTGGCAAGCGAAGCCGAAACGAGGTTTTGAAATACGCTCTACAAAATCACCCCCGCCGGATTTCGTTCTGCGTGAGCTCGCCCAGGTGATAGACTAATCGGCTGGGGCGGCGGATGCGGGTCGCCCTCGCGATCAAGTCTCCGTCGTCTGTGAAAGCTCGCCCACGTGGAAGACACGCTGCTCGACAAATTGCGCCTCTCGCTCATTTCAGGTGTCGGGCCTCGTCTGCGGCAAGCATTGCTCGACCACTTTGGCTCACCCAGCGAAGTGTTATTGGCACGCGACGATCAACTGCGTGCCGTTGCGGGCATCGGAGACAAGCTTGCTCAGCGGATTGTGGCGGCCCGCGATTCAGAAGCTGCCCGAAACGAGATTGCGCTGGCGGCAGAGAACAACATCCGCATCGTGGGTGATGAGGACCAGGATTACCCTCGATTGTTGCGCGAAGTTCCCGACCCTCCCTGTGTGCTTTTTGTGCACGGAGATTTGCTTCCCCAAGATGCCGTGGCGGTAGCGATCGTTGGCTCCCGACACAGCACACGTTATGGCCTCGAACAGGCCGAGCGACTCGCAGGAAGTTTGGCCCGAGCAGGAGTGACCGTCATCAGCGGGCTGGCACGTGGCATCGATGCGGCCGCGCACCGAGGGGCGTTGGCCGCCGGCGGGCGTACGATTGCAGTGCTCGGCAGCGGACTGCTGCGCATTTATCCGCCGGAGCACGTGCAACTGGCGGACGAAGTTGCAGCGAGCGGCGCCGTGATTAGCGAACTTCCCCTGGAGTTCGGGGCCATGAGCGGGACGTTCCCTCAGCGGAATCGGCTCATCAGTGGCATGACCCTCGGCACCATCGTCGTTGAAGCCGCGCTGCGAAGCGGTGCACTCATCACGGCGAGACACGCCATGGAACAGGGCCGCGAGGTGTTCGCCGTGCCCGGCCGCGTGGATAGCCGCATGTCGCGGGGCTGCCATCAACTGATTCGCGACGGTGCGAAACTGGTTGAAAGCGTGGACGATGTGCTAGAAGAACTCGGTCCCCTGGTCGAACCCGCGGCCCTGGACGAGGGACGCACCTTACGACATCCGGCCGAACTGAAACTCAACGAAATGGAACGCCGGGTGCTGGAGTCGATCGACACCGAACCCACCTCCATCGATGGAATCCAGGCCCGCTTGGGTGTCCCTGTATCGCAGGTGCTGGCCACGCTCAGCGTTCTCGAAATGCGGCGGCTGATCGACCGCACGAGTGGCAATCAGGTGGTAAGAATCTAGTCTGACTTTGGATTTCTGCCGCGAGGGCGTCGCAATGCGTACAACCCTCACTGTCGGACCCGTTTCTTCAGACCCACTCCTACTCGCGGGTCAGGCTCGAAGGGGTGCTCGACGTACGGTTTAAATAGCATCCGTGGCATTCCAATAGTCACTCCACACAATCACGCGTCCCATCGGTTGAGCAACGTGGCGAAGACCTTGCGAAACATGCGAACCAAGAGCCGGGGTTTCTCGGTCATTGCGGTCATGGCAATCTTGTCCGTGGCGGTCGTGATGACGTATGCCATGCTCAAAGGGCAGGTGATGTCGGTCCAGATCAGCCGCAACACCAATCGCGCGGCGGCGGCACGACAAGCCGCAGAGACCGGGATTGCCATGGCGATTCGGCAGATGCACCAGAGTGCCGAATGGGGCGGCGTCGCGACAACCTACAACCAAACACTGAATGCGACCGACAGTTTTTCGGCCACCTACTCGGCAGGCGACCCCGATCTGACGGATACCGACGATGATTGGGAAATGTATCCGTACCGGGTAACCATCGACGTAGAAGGAAGGTCGGCCGACTCGATGGTCGCGAACAATATCGCGGTGTCCAACATTCGCGCCGTCGTACAACTGGTGCCCAGGGCAGTGCCCGCAGAGCTGACCAACTGGAGCGATGTGCTTCAATACACGTTGTACCAAACTGAAGAGAATGAGGTCCTCGTCGAATTACCGTGCCGTATTGAGGGGCCGGTGCGATTGCAGGAAAAACTCAGCGTGCTCCCGAACTCGGCCAATGACGAGGATGGGCGCACCCAATACCTCGAGGACCTCAACGGTGCCCAGTTGGATGGATATGCCGACTATCGTCCATTCGAGGGGCCGGTGAGTCTCCCGATTGCCGAGCAAGACAGTGACCAGCTCGACGACGTTGCGGTGAAACTGGGAATTCCTCTCATCGACACGGCAGCCGCGGCGATGCCCTCGGATTGGACAACGCAGCCGTTGCCGAGCGGTTTTTCGACCTATCAGATTTATCCCGGTGGGCCGACCTACACCATTCCGTCTCTGAGTGGATCGTTGAGCGGGAGCATTGATCCTGACCCAACCGCAAACCCTTTGGGGATCCATAAGCAGAGTGGAAATACGTTCATCGATAATGGTGCATCAGTACGGGGCACTCTAATCGTGCACAACAACCTCACTCTGCGGGGGACGAGTATCGAAATTAGCCCTGTGGAATTGCTGCCACTGCACGGAACCACGGAACCGATACGCTTACCGACCATACTGGCAAAGAACCTGGAGGTGGAAAGCGGCAGCACATCGGCCGTTTTTGGGCTCGTCGCATTGTGGGACGAGTTCGTAGTGGAGGAAGGCACCTACGACACGACCCTCGATTTCAACGGGCACTTGATCACACCGAAGTTTTTCATGGAACCGCGCACTGAGTGGACCTCTTCGAACTGGGGACTATGGCACTGGATTTTTGGATTTTCGGCACCGGGATATGGTTCCGGTCAGTACTTCCCGCTGTGGTTGGAAGGGGTAAACTTCTATCCCCAGCCAAAGGTAACGTTGAAGCAGGACACCGAACCTGCCACCTATCACTGGAAGCGCCCCGACCCCAACGAAACGATCTACATTCCAGGCAGTGGTGACGACGGTCTGTTTTGGGACATCGTCCGGGTGGAAGTACAACCGTAGTGAGCGTGGGACTGCGCTCTGTGCTGCATCCAACGCTGCAGGACAACACATTGTAGGGAACGCCCTCGGTCAGTAGTTCCGATTTTGGGTTGTTTTAGGGGTTGGCTGCAAGTCGTGATTTTTGATGGGGTTGTTGTGGGTTGGTTCGCCGAGTCGTTCGTAGACGGCTTGTTCGAGGCTGTGGAGCATGTGACGGAATCGAAGCATCCTCAGGCGGAGTCGGATTCGTCCGCTTGGCGTGATTCTCGATAGATGGCTCAGGTGAATCCAAACCCACAGATTGCGTAACAGCAACGCGAGGCCGATCATCAACAGACGCATCCTGGGTTGAGCCGTGCACGTTCGAATGCGGGCCTGATTCATTTGTCGGTAGCTGGTCTCGATGCCGAATCGTTTGCGATATTCCTCCCGCACCCAAGCCGGGGACGAAGGCTGAAACCCCCAATACGCGAACACCAAGACTCGACGTCCATGCTTGCCTCGACGTCCATTCCAATCGTCGCACGCGACCGCAATCTGAACGGTCGCCGCACGCTTCTTGTTGCTCATGGTGTGCGTTGCCCGACGGCTTCGCTGGCAGACTAAAAATCGATTCGTACCGCGACTCTGATTGGGCTTCGACGCCCGTCCTCCGCAATGGATCACCGGCATGAGGAACGGACAGCGAGCCGCTTGCAGGTAACGAACCACATCGACGGCGTAAAACCCTCGATCGAGCAGTAAATAACGCACGTTCAGCTTCTGTCGACGCACCTGCCGTAGTAGTCGCTGGACGATGGCACGCTTCGAGTCGTCGGCCCAGACGTAGGTTAACGCCAGCGTGAACCGTTCTCCCTGTTCGACGACATAGGCCGTGGCGTAGCAATGGAAATGCGACGTGCCCGCACGTGGTCTTCGCCGACAGATCTCGCGAGCCTCGCGATGCGGCTTTCCATGATACGGGATCTCGGTGATATCGATTGCGATCCGCAGCGACCGACGCCGCAAACGCTTCGGCAAGCGGTCGCTCAACGCGGCATTGAGGCGACGTTCCAAGCCCGGCATGTCGGGCAGTGACTTGTGCAGCGCCTTGCGTACCGCGTCGTCGCCCGGCGCGTTGCGTAGCCGCATACAAGCTTCGCAGATCGAGGTGATTCGCGAGGCGGCAAACAGCAGCACGGAGACAATCACCTTCACTCGACATTTGTACCCTTGGTCTTTCAGTCCCAAATGCTGTTGCAGCAATGCTGCCGCCAGTTGGTGTACCGCAGACGACGAAATGGTAAGCTCTTTCCGTGAACGCATGGCTCCCTCCTTGGAAACGACTGGCTTGATCACAAGTCATTTTCAACAGGGGGCCTGCGTTCACCTATCCCAATTCACCCCCCAAAAAAGCAAAAAACGGAACTACTGTCGGTGGCGTTCCCTACATGGGTTGGTTTTCACGTTTCTGGTGGCAGGGAAAACAACACCCCAGGCTAACGCTCGGCCATGGCCAGCCGTTCGCTGATGGGTGGGTGGCTGTGGAAGAGGAATACTTCCAGCGGATGGGGATCGGGATCGTCTTTGTTGAGCACGGCCAACTTGCGGAAGGCCGACTGATAGGCCTCTTGCATCTGCGTTCGTTCCAACGCGTACGCATCACACTGCCGCTCGAAGTGCCGCATGATGGCGTTCTGCAGCGGTTCGGCCAGCAACGTGAAAGCCTTGGTCAGAAACATCAACAAGGGCAGCGCAACCACGGGAATCGGCGCCTGGTCGAAGCTTTCGACACCAACCCAGGCAGTGGCAATGCGGTCGTAGCACCAGAAGCTCACCGCGCTGAACACCGCGCCGATGACAATCAACTTCACAATGTGGCGGTGTACGTGATGCCCCACCTCGTGGGCGAAGATCACTTCGATTTCATCGGGCGAGAACCCACTGAGCAACGTATCGCCAATCAACACACGTCGGGTATGCCCCAGTCCGGCCAGCATGGCGTTGGCCTTCTTGGTTTCCTGGCTGAGCCCCATGCGATAGATCCCTTCGATGGAAAGGCCTGTACCCTCGGTCAATCGTGCCATTCGCTCGGAGAGGTCTTCACGTTCGAGCTTCTCGATCTTGAACTGCATCGGGAGGATCAGCACGGGAACCAATTGACCGATGAGTACGTTGAGCACGAAGAAGGCCCCCGCTGCGACCAACCACCAGTAGCTGCCGGTGAGCCAAATGATCCAAAACAGAAGGGTAAACACGGCCATTCCGAATACCAACCCAAGTACCATGCGTTCCAGGTATCTTCGAAACCATCGAAACGCGGTCTGATTGGAAAGATCGAACTTCGATTCGACCCACCATCCGGAAACAAATGAGATTGGTAGCGAAATCAGCACGTGGATGGTGAAGACGATCACAAAAAGCGTAAGCAACTCCAACGTCGTACTGCGTTCGAAGCCTTGAATCCAACTGGTAAGGGGAACCGCGAACACGAACGCCATCAGCCCGAGGTACACGAGGTCGACCGCATGATCGACGAGCGTCAAAACGAGTTGTACGCGGCCGTATCGTCGAGCCTCGTCCAACTCTTCGGCCGTCATTTCTCGGCCAAGCTCTTCAGCATCGGAAAAGGAAGTCGCGTCTTCCGCGGTTTCCTGATCGGTAGACCGTTCGGGTTGCTCGTCCGAATCGATCTGGGAAGCGTCTTCTGGATTGTTGGGGGTTGGTTCGTGCACTGAGTTATCGCATGACAAGAATACAGTGGTTGTAAGTGAGCAGCGCGGCAAGGTGCGCTTCAGCTTCCATTGTGGCCTATGGCTTGATCGCTGACCAAGTCCAGTGCCGATCGCTGGTGGCCGCGACGGTTTCGGTCGAAACCCCCAACTCCGCGATCAATTCCCGAATTTCGTCCAATCGCAGGGCAGCATGCAACGAGTCGGAGAACAATTCTCGCTGCCGCGGCGTGCCATCGCCAGCGTACGTCTCGACCAGCCATTCCAGCCGCACCACGTCTTTGGGGCGCATCAGGTCGCGAACGAAGATGCGTCCTCCCGGCTTCAATACGCGCCACACTTCCTGCAGCACACCCGACGGCTTGGGAACGTGATGTACGATGCTGTTGGACATAACCGCGTGGAACCGGTCATCCTCAAAAGGCAGACCGTTGGCATCGGTATGCTGCAAGGTGATTCGGGCCTGGAATCCCGCCTGAACTACGTTCGCCATCCCCAAGTCGAGCATGGCCGGGGAGAGATCGACTCCCACGGTGCGAATGCTGGTGTGGCGACGAGATAGCTCCAAGGGAATCAAGGCGGTACCCGTGCCCACATCAAGTACCTCTCCGGAAATGCCACCACTGGTCAGAAGATCATCTACAAACAAGCGATTCACTTCGGCGTGATCCATCACGTCGTACTCGAGCGCGTCGGCCAGGTCGTCCATCGCCTCGGGTTCAAGCGTTCTTTCCAGCATGATGTATGTACCGCCCGAGAGAGATCGAAGTTCGGTTCGCGTTCGCCACTCCCACGTTCAATGCAACTGCATCGCCTTGCGGACCTCATTCAGCTCAACACCGAGGGTCAGCTTCGCCAATGCCGCAAGTTCGTCGAGAGTGCCTCGAATATGGAATGTCTGATGGATATGCGTCATGGCGTCGCCGGTGGCAAGCTCTTTTGCCGGCGAAAGGGTTTCCAATTCGTAGAAGCCGCCCAGGCTTTTCGCGCCCGGCTCGGGTGGTCCATCGTTGTAGCTGTTCAGCGCGTCGCCGGAAAAAGGAGCCGGCTGCGGGAGAACCCAAGTGTTGTTCACGTAAGCCTTGCTGCTGGGGTTTTCGGGCATCGTGTAATGAACGAGCGTCAGAACGCCCCGCGTGAAGTCGATCGATCCCACGACCGGTTTCGCTCGTGCGGGAGTGAGACCAATCTTCGATCGATAGTTTCCGTCGCCGCGAAACAATACGGCGTTGCTGCTTACTACGAGCCGATCGTCCGGCACGGGACCGAAGTAATCGGCATTGACGATGGGGCCGAGTTCTTCTTCCGATCCCGTTCGATAGGGGGCGATGATAATGGTCTCTTCCCCCGGAGGGAACATGCCCAAGATCCATATCGAGATCAAACCGGAGGTTTTTGAGTGGGCTGCTCCCTGATTGGTGACTTTGTTCTGCGTCTCGAAGCCGACCATCTTGGCGGTACCTGTGCCCAAGTGCTTTTCAGCGTCGGCCCCGAAACTGACTCCGAATGCTCCCGCGTTTAACAATCGCACATACCGTTCAATACTCAAAACAAACTCGGTGCTCGAAGCGTTGGTGATCTGCATCTGACGCCGAAAGCGATAGCCCGGCACGTTCGAGTTTCCAACTCTCTCAAAGGGCCCCGTGTTGAATGCGGGCGGGGTCAGCCAGTTTTCCAGGCTTTGCTCAGCCCCATCGGCAAACCACAGGGCGAACTGTCCACCTTCGGGTCCCAGCCAAAAACGGTCTTCACCACCGTAATTATTGAAATGAGGGTCGTTCATTCCGGCTTTGATGAACGCACGGTTGATCCACCCCAGGCTCAATCCTTGTGGCCCCTCGCAGGTGCTAGTCATCACCCGACCTTGAAGCTCGGGACAGACCGCGACGCGGGCGCCCTCATCGTTTGTCAGCTCCATCACTTGCGTGTGTCGAGCGAGAAATGCCACGTCGTCTTGATAGACTGAACTCCGCGGCGGGTCTTCCGCTTGGGATATGCCAGTTGCCGCGCAGAAGATGAGCCCGCTGAACATCACGTAGCGGCGTACGGAGAATGTCTGTTTGCTTTCAGGATTCAACATGGTTGGTTCCACCGGGGTTCTCGCTCGTTCTTGCAAGATGCTACCTGCGAATGCAGGAGGATTGAAGTGGCATGTTGCTTTCGCGGAGCTCACCGCGTATCGCGTTGTATTAAGATCTCGCATCGGGACCGATCTAGGATCTCGACACGCACCATCCCCCCCGACATGCCGACATCATTGCGGGATCGTCATCGTGCTATTCTACGTAACCCGCAGTCTTTGCTAAACTTGTGTCACGCGATACGGCAGGTACAATGTAGTGTTCGCCGTACGGCACCTATGGAGCAAGAGAACGAGAAAACACATGTTACAGTTCGATTTTGAAAACAGCGTTGGCTACTGGATCTTCGCTACGGCACACCAGTTGGCCTGCGCCATGAACGAGCATCTGCAGGAATTAGGCATCACGCATCGGCAATGGGAAGTATTGGCTTGGCTTTCGTTTGAGGGTGAGCTCTCGCAGACCGAGTTGGCTGAGCGGATGGGGATTGAGTCGCCAACTTTGGTGGGTGTGCTCGACCGGATGGAACGCGACGAGTGGATCAAGCGCGTTCCCAGCGACACGGACCGCCGTAAGAAGATCATTCACCCCACCGAACGTGTCGAGCCCGTATGGACCAAGATGGTTGAAGCCGGATTAAACGTCCGCGCGAAAGCCACCGCAGGACTCAGCGAAGAACAACTAAGCCTGCTACGAGATATGCTCTCGACGATGCGCGACAACCTGGCCTCAGGGCCCACCAGCAAGAAGACCCCCCCAGGGATCCCAACTGACATTCCCGCCTAACACCTCCCACAGGTGTTCCCTTGCTGCGGTAATGTCAGAAGCCGCGGTAACCAGCCTGGCAACGGCCCCACGTGGGGTTCCGTCCAACCTATAATGGTGACATGAAGATCGCCTTTGCCCATTGTCGACCGCTGCGCTTCGGTACGTTGTTGCTGGTACCGTTGTTGATTGCCGTTGGGTGTGGCGGACCACCCGCCGAACGAGGCGAAAGACCGCCAACCGACGTTACCGTGGCCAAAGTGCGCAGGGGCAATATCTCGGTGCAAGTTTCTTCGGTGGGAACCGTCGTACCCATTGAAGTCAGTAGGGTCGCCGCCCGAGGAAACGGTCGAGTCAAGAGCTTCCCCTTCCGCGAAGGCGCCAAGATCAAGGCCAACGATGTCCTGGCCGAATTGCAGACCGAGTCCGTTGATATCGAACTGGAAGCGGCCCGGGCATTGCTCAAAGAAAGGCAGCACGAGCTAGCTCTCCAGGAGGCCGGTTACCGCAGCGAGGAAATCGCCCAGGCCGAGGCTCGCATGCTGGCGGCCGAAGCCATGTATCGTCGCGCGGTTGCAGTCTTGGAACGTCGCCAACTGTTGCACGAACAGGGGTCCATTACCGACGATGAACTCGACGATGCCACGTATACCGCAACCCAAAACGAACAGCTCTATGCCGAGTCGACTTCCGATTTCGAAATGAAGCGGGCCGGTTATCGAGAAGAAGACATCGAAGCCGCCCGTGCTGCCGTTGCGGTTCAGGAACAAGAGATCGCCAAGCTCGAAGAGGAATTTCGCAAGCGTACGATCCGTGCTCCCTTCGATGGTTACCTGGTCGAAAAGAACACCGAGGTTGGTGAATGGGTCGGTGAAGGTGGCCAGGTGGCCACCGTCGCGCGACTGGACGTCGTTGAAGTCGAAGTGCAAGTCGATGAGAAACACATCGACCAGATCCGTGTCGGGGAAAGAGTCGACGTACACATAGACGCACTGGGAACAGAGCCCTATGAAGGGACGATCCAGGCCATCGTTCCCCGCTCGAACTGGCAAGAGGGTAGCCGCAGCTTCCCGGTCATCGTGCGGCTTGACAATGAATATGTGGGCGACAATCCCCGGATCAAAGAAGGCATGATCGCCCGGATCACGTTTAGCGGTACGCCACACGAAGCATTGTTGGCCCATAAGGACGCCATTGTTCGCTCAAGCGGCCGCCCCACGGTGTACGTGGTTGGTCCAGATAAGAAGGTACGCGGGGTTCTCGTCACGGAAGGAATCAGTGAAGGGGCCTTCATTGAGATCTTCGGAGAGGTTTCCGATGGAGAATTACTCGTGGTCGAAGGCGCCGAACGGGTTCGGCCTTTTGACCGTGTCAATGTGCTCAATGCCTCGGACGATGATGCTTCGCAGTTAGCCGTGGAGCCAACCAACACCCAGCAACCCGATACCTCGGGTGGCGGCTGAGAAACCACTTCATGAATCAGGGCAGCGGTCCGTATCCGCACGGCCCCAACGCAACTAGACCATTGCCATGCAGATCAGCGACTTCTCCATCCGAAATCCCGTCAAGGTGGCCGTCGTTGTTATTCTTGTCTGCACCTTTGGACTGGTCTCGTTGTTCGCGATTCCGGTGCAACTCACTCCCGAGGTGGTTCGTCCGGTCGTTTCGGTGAGAACATACTGGCCGGGAGCCAGCCCACAGGAAGTCGAATCGGAAATCATCTCCAAGCAGGAAGAACAACTGCAGGATGTCGAGGGGATGATCGATTTCAAGAGCCAGTGCATGGCGGGCTCTGGTGAGATAGAAATGGAGTTTGCCGTCGGCACTCCCATGGAAAGCACCTTGCTGAAGGTGGCCAACAAGCTCGATCAGGTCCGCGACTACCCGGAAGATGCCGACGAACCAGTTCTGCGAACGGTGGGGGCCAACAGTAGTTCGATTGCCTACTTCAGTCTGGTAGCCCGTCCTCCTTCGCATCAGCAACTGCGCGACTTTCTGGAAGACCACCCCTCACTTTCTGAACCATGTGCAATTCTCTTCGAGTCGGAAGTGGTCGATATGCCGACCTTCAATCGGCTGGCTCGAGATTTTCCTGAGTTGAAAGAGCTCACGGTCGGTTCGCCCGACGTACTATCTCTGCGCACGTTTTCCGAAGATGTCATCGCCGCGAGGATCCAACGGGTCGAAGGCGTTGGTGACTGCGATACCTATGGTGGTAGCGAAGACGAACTGCGTGTGGTAATCAATCCCGCCAAGCTGGCGGCCTATCAAATTACGATCCCCCAGCTCCGCGACGCGCTTACCCAAGAGAATCACAACATCTCGGGCGGTGACATCTGGGAAGGCAAACGCCGTTACGTGGTGCGAACGCTGGGGCAGTTTCAATCGCCGGAGCACGTTGCCAACACGATCGTGGCTCACCGAGACGGGGCCCCGGTTTATGTTCGCGATTTGGCAGAGGTAAACCTCACCAGCAGCAAGTCGCTGGGCGTCGGGCACCAACGCGGTGTCGATATGCTCACGACGGCGGTCAAACGAGAGCAGGGTGCGAACGTTCTCGATGTGATGGCGGGCGTCAAGGAAGCCGTGAATGAACTCAACGACGGGGTCCTTAAGGCCAAAGGGCTCTATCTGATGCAGAGCTACGACGAAACGGTCTATATCGAGTCGGCGACCCAACTGGTGACCAACAATCTCATTGTCGGGGGATTATTAGCTATCGTGGTGCTGCTGCTCTTCTTGCGCAACACTCGTTCCACACTGGTCATCGCTCTGGCAATTCCAATCTGTGCCATCGGTACCTGTCTAATCGTCAAACTCACTGGTCGCTCGATCAACGTGATCAGTCTTGCCGGAATGGCCTTTGCCGTAGGCATGGTGTTGGATAGCGCCATCGTCGTGCTGGAGAACATCGATCGCCATTTCCAACGCGGCGATTCCGCCTGGACCGCTGCCAGCCGCGGGACCAGCGAGGTTTGGGGCGCGATTCTAGCCAGCACGCTGACCACCGCAGCGGTCTTTCTGCCGGTGATCTTCATTCAGGAGGAGGCGGGCCAGTTATTTCGCGATATCGCCATTGCCATCACCGCCGGGGTCGCGCTTAGCCTGGTTGTGTCGCTTACGGTCATTCCCACGGCCAGTGCGCGATTACTCCGCGACCGGCGAGGCGAAAACAAATCATTGGCCGCCAACGTGAAACACTTGCCGGGAGTACTCGACTCACTCGACCGATTTGCCGGCAACTTCAGCGATCGAGTCGTGGCGATCAATCGACGATTGCTGACAGCAGACCTCAGTACCTTTCTGAGATTCTTGATTGCCGTGGCGTTTGCGATCGGCCTGCTGGGCCTGATTCCGGTCGAGTATCACCGAATTGAATTCTGGCCTTACTGGTATCCCACGTCCTCCTGGATATCGCTTGCGATCGTCATCGTTCTTGCAGCAGCATTCATGCCATTTGCTCAGCTCCGCCCACGGTTGGCAATTGTGATGACCATCATTGTGTTAGCCCTGGGGCTGAGTTGGACGCTGATGCCCGATGCCGAGTACCTGCCCGAGGGGAACAAGAATCTTGTCTTCGCACAACTTCAGCCGCCGCCGGGATACAACATCGAACAACTCGAATCGCTAGGCAAGACAATCGAATCGCGGCTCGCACCCTATTGGGAAGCTCGACCCGGCACGCCGGAAGCAGTCGCCTTGGACGGCCCCGTGATCGATAACTTCTTCCTCGTCGCTCGTGGTACGTCGGTGTTCATGGGTGGCCGCACGACCGACCCCAGTCGCGCTCACGAACTGGTGCCCCTTCTAGAAAGAGCCACCGCCGGACTGCCGGGCGTAAACTCGTTCGTCAATCAATCCAGCTTGTTCGAGCGCAACCTTTCCGAAGGCCGCTCGATCGACGTCGAAATCGTCGGGCCGGACATCTCCAAGCTGGTCGAACTGGGCGGGCGAATCCAAAAGGAAGTTCAAACGATCTTTCCCCCATCTACCGAGACCCAGGTCCGCGCCAGACCGAGCCTCGACTTGGGCAGCAGCGAATTGCACATCCGCCGCAACGCGGACAAGGCCGCACAACGAGGTGTGACCACCGACGACTTGGGCTACACTGTCAACGCCCTGATCGACGGGGCCTACGCCGGAACCTACTGGCACCAGGGTAAGGAAATTGACTTGGTGATCTTTGGTGCCGAGGACTTCAGCACGCGTACTCAGGACATCGAGCAGTTGCCCGTCGGCGCACCCACGGGCGAACTGGTCGCCCTGGGAGATGTAGCCGACGTGGTCCTTTCCGCAGGTCCCGAACAAATCAATCGCATCGATCGCCAACGCTCGATTACTATTCAGGTTCGTCCTGGGCCGGGCATTTCTCTGGAAAGCACGATGTTGCGGATTGAAAACGAAGTGATCGATCCGCTGCGGGCCGAAGGTGCCGATGTCGGTGGGCTCTACCAGTTCCGCTTGGCCGGAACAGCCGACGACTTGCGACAGATGCGATCCGTGCTGAGCTGGCGAATCGCGATGGCCGTATTCATCACGTTCCTGTTGATTGCCGCCCTTTACGAATCGTTCTTGTACCCCCTGGCGATCATGATCAGTGTTCCGCTGGCGGCGGTGGGTGGGTTCGCCGGCCTGCGATTGTTGAACCTGTTCACCACGCAACGACTCGACATCCTCACCATGTTGGGCTTCATCATTCTGATCGGTACCGTGGTCAACAACGCCATTCTGATTATCGAACGGGCACTACAACTCATTCGCCACCAGGGGCTCGATCATCAATCGGCCGTGTTGCAAAGCGTACGCCAACGAATCCGGCCCATCTTCATGACCACCGCCACCACGTGCCTGGGCATGTTTCCCCTGGTCATCTTCCCCGGTGCCGGAAGCGAACTTTACCGAGGGCTGGGTAGCGTCGTGCTTGGCGGATTGATCGTGTCGACGCTCTTCACACTGTTTCTTGTACCACTGCTGTTCAGCCTGCTCTACGAGATGCGGCTGAGACTCTTGGGTGCCGAGACGTTGATTAGCGAAGACAGCGAAACGCTCGAAGAAGATTCGTACACGCCACCGTTGGAACACGAGCCCGTCGCGCGACCCGCGACGATGGGTTAGAGGCATCGCTTGTTCCGCGTTCCGAGTCAATAAACCATGCGAGAACCTCCTCCGCATAGTCCCTATTGACTTACTTACATCGGTAAATGAATCTTGCTAGACGTCTTGAACGTGCCCCCATGCGTAAGCGCAAAATTTGAAAAACATCGGAATTTCGTGGATATTTGGTGGGCATGCCGTTACACTTCACTCCCCTGCATAGGTGCCAATGCTCAGTAGCATGTGGGGGATGGTACCTGGGCACGTCCAATTGAGAACCGCATACTCATTTCTTCAATTCAAAGGGGGGTAGGCTAGTGAGACGATTCTCCAAGGCATTTCTGTCGACGGTCTGCGCCACCGCTAGTTTGATCTATTGTTCGGCCATGAGCCAAGCGGCACCGACGCCCGTTCAACTCACGCTGACGACTGATTCGTCAATCGAGCTAACGACCTTTTTTTTCAGAGGGGACCCGGTAAACGAAATTACATCAACCGCAACCGCTGCTTTAAGCGGCACGCTCGATGTTGAGTTGTTCCAGAATGATGGCTCACCTCCGGCCTCTGGCATCGGCATAACAGACGGCACCATCGCCTTTGAAGATATTGGCACCCAACTATCAATAGATCTGGTAATTTTTGGCGAGATTGAACTCGACGCTTCCGGATTGGGTTTCAGTGACATAAGTACCAACGCTCCGCCATTCATTCCGATCAGTAGTGATTTTTTCGACCCTGCTGCGGGGAGCCCAACATCATGGTCGCTCAACACGGGATCGATTTCGCATACGACAACAGGTACGTTCGGGGCTCTCTACACCGACGGGACCATCGACTTTGCCAGCGACCCGGTGGCGATCGACTTTCCAGGATTGGCCTCGTTTGATCAAAGCGAGACGTTGGTAGGAATCAGTGGAGGGATAAGTACATACGATGTCGATGTTTTGGTATCGATACCAATTTCCTTTGACGAAACGTTGCCCCTTGATACGTCGATAGGCCCTCCGCCGCCTAATGAATGGACCGGGACGGGTGTGATCGTGGCAACGGGGTCTTACACATACGTCGTACCTGAACCATCTGGCATTGTATTGATCTTGCTGGCTGCCCTCGGCTTCTTTGCATTCTTGCGAGGCAGAAGCGTCTGAGGAAGATTGTGAATGCAATGTTCGGCGGATGGTGATTCCTGGAATTCGATTGCCGCTTGTTCTCTGTGGCTCGGTTATCCAGGCGTCCAGCCGCGCGCTTCAAATCGAGCGAGCCAAGGACGTTTCACATGGCCGAAATGTTTTGCCGAGTAGATTCGTTTGTCCGCGGGATCCGGACTCGACTATGGAACGAGCAGGCTAAGCCCGTCAAAATTACGAATCTGCCGCAAGGCTTGACGCCTCGGCGCTCAATGCTGCTTTAAGCCCCACTCCTCAAGAATCTCCGTTGCCGGGTCCCGCTTGAGGCTGGGGGACCGACCAGATGGTTTTCCCGCCTTCGGCCAGTGCGTGGGGGCCTGAGAATCTTGGGCAACGGATTCCGGGAATCCACTGCACGTCGTAGATTTCTTCCACACCTTCACTGAATTCGAGCGTGGCGAGGGTCTTGCCGGTGCCCAGTTCGACCAGCGCCACACCGCAACGGAGCGACTCGCGATGTTCCGAGATAGGCAGCCCGCCGAATGTGCTGGTCTCGCGTATCTTGGAAAGCCCCACCGCCGCAACCGGTCCCAGGCACGCCATGCCGCGTGTATATCCGGGCAAGTCAGAAACGACCGACTGCGTGCCATTGTCGCGATTCACTTCGACGAGCGTTCCCATCCCGGAGTTCAACATCCACAGCCGGCCCGCATGCAGTCGGGGTGAGTGTGGCATGCACAGCCCCGAAGTGATGACACGACCGCTGGGTACTTCCAACAGGCATCCCCCCGTGGCTTTGTCATCTCTCCAGCCTTGCGGCTTGTCGGTTTGACCCAGCACGGTGGCATACTTGATTTCGCCTTCATGCATGGCAATTCCATTGAGATGGCAGCGGTCTTCGCTGGCTAATGCAGAGATAAACGGCGGCTTCCAGATCGGCACAAAACTAAATCGGTCGTGCGGTTGGCAGATACAGGAGAACAGCGTGTTGACGATATAGAGCCCCTGCCGCCCCCATGCCAAATCGTGAACTTGGATCTCGCCGGTGAATAATGATTGTCGAGCCAGATAGCAAGCGTCGTGCTCGCCCTTCGGTTCGAGTTGCGGAGCAATCTCGGGGGCATTGATCAACATCCACAGTTGCTCGCGAACCCCGACCGCAATGCGGTCGGCACCGATGGCAACTCCCATCACGCGGTCGAAGTTGTGAAACGAGAGATCCAGCTTCCCCTGCCGCACGGCAACCACCACCAGCTTGCCCGCCTGATAAGTGGAGATGAGCAGTGTGCCCCCCAACTGCGTGAGCGCCGGCACGAGACTCTTGGAGTGCTCGAAACGCACCTGCCGCTCCCGTTGAGCCGGCGCATCGGGTTGTTCTTCCTGGGAGTTTTCGGCGTCCGCTGCGGAATGCATTCCTGCCCTCAAAACAAAGAAGTAAAATTATTTATGGCCCCAGCATACTGACGTGCTTCACCCACGAGCAAGCGGGACGCTGATATTGAAGGTTCTTGCGGTCTAGTTGTCATCTGTCTCCGTTGGGGCGAAAATCACTCATAGCAATCCCTGAACCTTACGGAGATTTCTGCCATGTCCACCACCTTAACCGTTTATGACGAGTCGACTACCGGAGATCGCGGCGAGCCGATTGTGCTGGAGTTTCTGACCGAGCACATCACCATTCGCGAACTGATCCGCCAACGCGTGTATCAGGAAGTGCAGGACTACAACGTGCAGAAAGCCCAAAAGGCGGTCTTTCGCGGCCTGGTGCAGCCGACCGATGCCGAGAAAACGCTCAACGGTTACAAGATGAAGACGCCTCGCAAGATTGAATGGCAGCAGCAATACGACAAGGCCATCGAAGGATTCCAAGCAGGCCGCATTCTGGTGCTCGTCAACGATCGACAGGCCGAGTCGCTGGATGAGGAAGTAACCATCAGACCCGATACGGCGGTCTCGTTCCTAAAGCTCGTCCCTTTAGTTGGAGGTTGAGGTGATGACCACGGAAGCGGGCAGAAAAGCCAAAGCGTTGCTAAGTCAGTTGCTCGACGAAACCAAGGGCAGACGATGGGGGCAAAAGCTAAGCGAGTTCCCACAGGCCGAGGCAATCTTTTCCAGCGATCCTGAAGTGCAACGAGAAACTCTCTTGTTGACCCTTGAAGCAATCAGGCAAGGCCTGACTCATTCGACCATCGTTGATCAGACCGTCGTCGAAGTCTCCGAACGTCTGCTAAGGCGCAAACTTCCTTTGGTCGAAGCAGACCTTAAGATGCTCGTGGACATAACCATCGATGTTCGCTGGAGCGCAGCGCACACATTGACTGCAATCGAGCGCTACGCCAAGGGTCACGCGATGAGTAAAACACTTCAATCGGTACTCGACCGTCTTGCAGAGTATGTCCGAGAAGGATGGTTGTCGAACCAGGAACAGCAGAGGCTGTTTACCCGGATCGGGGCACTCAAAGGCGAGATCATTGAAGAGAGAATCGATCTCGATGACAACGACCCCTGGGTGATTCGCCTCTTCGAAGACCTCGCCCAATTGGAGGACTCCATTGTCTTGCCAGTGCAAAAACTTGTCGCACACCTGGGTAAGGCTAACGGCAGCAAACCGTCCACCAAGTGGCTCAAGCAGGCGGATGCGCTGGCCGCTGACTTGGATGGGGAACTGATTCGCGCTTGTCTCACCGTGTGGATTTCAGCGTTCGAACAACCCCGGGCACAAGAGAACCCTAACCATTACACACGTAGCCCGTGGCTGGTGGTCGAAAAGAACGCAGACATGATGAAGGGAATGATCTGGCTCGCTTCGAGGTACGCGGATGACGATCTTGTGCGGGCGATCAGCTTGGCGGGCCTTTCCGGACAAAAGAAAATTCCGGGACTTGGGCCACGAAGTGCCAAGGTCTCCAATGCCGCCGTCTGGGCGCTGAGCCAAATCGATCGTCCTTTGGCGATCGGCCAGTTAGCGATCATGCGATCGAAAATCACGAACAAGGCAACGCAGAAAGTTATCGACAAAGCGATCCAAACGGTTGCCGAGCGGTTGCAGGTACCCGCCGATGAAGTCGAGGAAATGGCGGTTCCCACATACGGACTGACCGAGGTGGGAAAACGCACTGAGCAATTCGGCGACTTCACCGCCGTATTGCACATCACCGGCACCACAACAACCGAACTCAAGTGGATTAAACCCGATGGCAAGCCGCAGAAGTCGGTGCCCAAGTCGGTCAAAGACGAATATGCAGATGGCCTCAAAGAGCTGAAGACCGCAGATAAGGACATCAAAAAGTTCTTGCCCTCACAGCGAGATCGCATTGATCTGGTGCATCTAAAAGGGAAGACGTGGACACACGCAACCTGGGCAGAACGCTATTTGAATCATCCATTGGTCGGGACTCTTGCCCGCCGCTTGATCTGGTCATTCGGCCCAGATGGTAGCCAGGCGGCGACCTGGCTCGACGACCAGCTGGTCGACGCCGCAGGTGAATCGGTGCAGGTCGATACCGACTCGACGGTTTCTCTATGGCATCCGGTTGGGCGACCTGAACAAGAGGTACTTGCCTGGAGACGATTTTTCGAAGATCGAGAAATCAGACAGCCGTTCAAGCAGGCGCACCGTGAAGTCTATTTATTGACCGACGCGGAACGCAACACGGGCACGTACTCGAATCGCTATGCGTCCCACGTTCTCAAACAACATCAATACAACGCCTTGTGCGGCGTACGAGGTTGGAACAACTCCTTGCGCCTTTGCGTCGATGACGAGTATGCACCAAGTTCGCTCAATCTGCCCGAATGGAACTTGCGGGCCGAGTTTTGGGTGGAAGGCAGCGGGGATGAATACGGAATCGATACCAACGAAACGGGCGTGTACAACTATCTGGCCACCGATCAAGTCCGGTTCTACTCAATCGATTCCCAACAGCTAACGGCACACGCTTCGGGTGGCGGCTACAGCTGGGGCGGCTGGCGCCAGGGCGAAGCGCCCGATCCACTGCCGCTGGATCAGATTCCGGCGCTGGTGTTTTCCGAAGTCATGCGAGACGTGGATCTGTTCGTTGGTGTTTCCAGCGTGGGGAACGATCCGAGTTGGGAAGACGGAGGCCCTCAGGGACGCCACCGAGAATACTGGGCCACCTATTCGTTTGGCGACCTCTCGGCCACCGCGAAAACACGACGTGAAATCCTGGAACGCTTGATACCGAAACTCAAGATTGCCGACCGCTGCTCGTTCGATGATAAATTCCTGATCGTCCGAGGTGATCGACGAACGTACAAGATTCACATGGGTTCATCGAACATCTTGATGGAACCGAACGACCAGTACTTGTGCATCGTGCCCGGACGCGGGGCCGGCCCCGGAGACAAAGTCTTTCTACCGTTCGAGGGTGACCAACGACTTTCTGTGATTCTTAGCAAAGCAATGATGCTGGCCGATGACAAGAAGATTACCGACAAAACCATCCTGACGCAGATTGGGTGAAGATAAACTCTCCATCATTCCAAGATGGTTGCTTGCACAGCGACACTTATCGAAAAGAGCTGTTTTCACGTTAACCTATTACCATGCTGACCCCACGCTCTACTGCTCTTGCATTCCTCCTTCTGGGATCAATAGGCTCAATTGTTTGCGTAATCTCAATCGTCATAGTGGCCTTCGCCGGAACTCGATTGCAGCAAACCAACGCATCTCTATTCAGTCGCCTCGACGAATTCATGGAAGTCGCCAGTAATAAGGTGCTCGACGCGCAACAGGTGCTCGATCAGTCGAAGCTTACCGCCGAACGGCTCAACGAGGGGCTGCACGAATTCACGAAACGAGAGGCCCGCGAGGAAATTGTAGACCGGTTGGACCTGGAAGGAAAAACGACCCACATCTCGCAGGCCTTCCAACAGGCCGATCAATTGCTGGCCAGGGCCGCCGTTGCGAGCGACGATATCCAAGAACTACTGGAGTTGGGTCAAACATTAGGTCTGTCGACCGATCCCAGTCGCCTAGAACCACTGGAAGCCGAGCTTGTGGAAATGCGATCCAAGCTCGCCGATGCGATCGAACAGGTAGGCGAAGTCCGTCGATGGACGGGGCCTGCGGATCAAGAGGGCGAAAAAAATGAGGCTGCCCAGTTGGTGGTGGGAATCGTGGCGACCTTGAGCAACATCGACGCTCGACTTGGTTCGACGCTGGAAGCGATATCCGGACTGAAATCTCGCTTGGACCGCCTGGGTTCGAAACTTCAGTGGTGGAGCGCGGCAGCCACCGTCGTTGTCTGCCTGATGATCGGCTGGATGGGGCTGGGTCAGGCGTTTGTCTGCGCCCACGGATGGAAGCGATATCGCCAAGCGTGATGTCGCCCCATTTTCTCGCGGGTCCTGCTGCTATTCTTCCTTGCCCAACTTGCAGTAGCACGATCGATCGATATCCACATCGCTACGCTGGCAGGCCGCGGCGAACTGCCGGCGGAACTTGGCCGATTCGTCTGGTTTGCCGAGCTTGGCAAGGCAATCGGCCAACCCGTGCAATGCCCAAGGGTTCTTGGGATGGCGTTTCAGGTCCTCGCGGTAAACGGCTTCCGCTTCTTCGAGTTCGCCCTGCTCCAAGAGCAATGCGCCCAACGCATGTCGGGCCGGCTGCATCCATCCCCAGGGCTCGTCGTAGTTCAATGCGTCGTCGCGGCGAACGGCTTCCCGTAGATGTTCGAAGGCCTGTTTGTATTCTCCCTTGCGGTAGGCTATCTCGCCGGCAATCATCTCCTCGGCCACGCCCAGGATTTCCAGCGAGGGATTCTGAAACAAAAAGCTGGTATCCGGAACCGTCGACTTGGTTTCGGCAAACAACGCCTGCTCGGCTTCGGCTTCGGGAACCCGATTGGTGGATGCGTAGGCCAAGGCCCGTGCGTAATGCCAAACCGACTGGGTCACCGGGAGATAATCCGCCGGCTCGGGATACTCGAGAATATCCTCCCAACGCCCAAACCGGACCAACACATGCAATTCGGTTGGCATGAACGCATCGAGAAAATCGGTCTGTGCCTTCAGCATTTCTTCAGGCACTTGCTTGGGAATCGCCCGGGCCGCTTCCAGGGCAACCTCACTCTGGCCATCGAACATGGCGCCGTAAACCAGGAAGTGGTAGTTGTGGATGCGATAGAGTGAGTAGAAGTTCAGCGGTCCCTCGCGACGTAGGAATTCTTCGTCGGCGACGATGGCCCGTTTATTCGAGTCGACCACGTTCGCGTAATCGCCAACCCAGATATCGATATGCGTGGGCATGTGCAGCAGATGGCCTTGGCCCGGCATAAACAAGCGTAATGCATTGGCCGCCGGCAATGCCTTCTCGGGCGTGGGTGATGCTTCCATGGTGTGGATGTACAAATGGCATAACGCCGGATACTCCGGCCACTGCTTCAGTCCTTTCTCCAACACCTCCATAATCTCGGTTGTATGTTCCGCCGCTTCGCCTTCGGGGCTCCAATGTAGCCATGGTTGCAGATTCATCATCGATTCGGCAAACAACGTGACCACCAGGGGATCGTCGGCGTGCTTTTCATAAACCGCACGCATCGCCTCGGAATACGCTTGATTCAACGGGTCGCGGTCTTCCGGAACCGGCGTTGTATAACGCGTCGCAAGCGCGGCGATCAGTTCTTTTTCCAGATCGGTGCAGGAGGCACTTTGTAGTGCGGCCAGTTGGATGGCCAGTTCGGCCTTGGTGAGTTGCGTGGGCTCGATCAACATGTTGTTCATGTTGGGGCCCCAAGCGTAGGCCATTCCCCATAAGGCCATCGCCATGCCAGGATCAGCAGCCAGGGCTTTCTCGAAGCAACGAACAGCCTCTTCGTGATTAAATCCGTAGCACATCGCCAGGCCACGGTCGAACCACGTCTGAGCCTCTTCCGAGTCGGTCGTCACCCCGTAGTGCAACCCACCCAGGTCGTAATAGTCCGATTCGGGTTCAGCAGCCCACGCCACTTGCCCGCAGCAAGCAAGCACCAACAACACACAAAGTCGCCGTCCGCTCAAAAGAAAATCAACCATGACGTGTCCCACTTGGAAGAAAACTGCCGCGAAATCGAATCGACGTTAATGCAAGTGTACTCACCGTCTGGGTTGCGTCCAAACAATGTCCGCGTTACAGGCGTCTACCTTGCGGCTTTACGCTTTGCCTTGCGTTTATTGTCCTGCGACCCAGGTTCTGTCGATAGCAGCACCGTGGTTTTTCCGGTGTACTGATCACCGGCGTCGAATTGCGACTTCAGGTCTTCCAGCACCTCGCTGAGCATGGCATAGGATGCCCGAGCTTCCTCGCTCGCCGTCTCGATATCGATCGGGCTGGTGTGCGAGGGATCCTCGATGAAGTCGTAGAAGTAACCACCCTCGTAGAGCTTGTACCGTGTATCGCGGGCGAAGTGTGTCATCTCGCCTCGCGATTTGCCGTAGTAACCCACGTAGGCCCAGGAATGCGGTTCGTAGTCGGCATCGCCTGTGATTCGCCCGGCGAAACTGTGACCGTCGGTCGGCATGCCATTGGGCAGATCGACGGTGGCCAGTTCGGCAAACGTCGGCAAGAAGTCGGTCAAATCCACCGGATCATCGAACACGGCTCCCTGAACTCCGCCAGCCGGGTAGTTCACGATCAGGGGCACCCGCGTGCCCATCTCGATGAGGTTGTTCCCCTTGTTGCCCGGCCAATCGTGTTCGCCGACCGTACCGCCCTTGATGCTGCGGTCCGTACCGTTGTCGCCGGTAAACAGAATGACGGTGTTGTCGCGAATGCCGAGCGAATCGAGGTGGTCGATCACGCGGCCTACAATCTTGTCGGTGTAAGCCACCATCCCGGCCAGGCGATCGATTGGCGGTGACTTCTTCGTCATCCCCGGCGGTGCATCGGGGGTTACTTCGAAGGGGGCGTGGGTCAACATCATCGGGTAGTAACAAAAGAACGGTCCGTCTTTGTGACGGGTGATAAAGTCGAGCAAGAAGTTGCTCACCACATCGGGACCATACTCGCCCTGGTTGCCCGGTAGCACTTCGCCGTTTCGAATCAGTTCGCCCACGTTGTTGTAGCGAGGCGACTTATTCTCCAACCACCACAGGCAATGCTCATCGAAGCCGAAGTGATCGATGAGTTCCCGGTCTCGCCCCAGTTGCCACTTGCCGGTGATGCACGTGGCGTACCCCGCGGCCCGCATCACATTGCCGAAGGTCGTCTCCCGCGGGTCGAGAATGCCGAACGTGGCGTAGTTACGAAAGTTGTACCGACCGGTCATCAGCTTCACCCGCGTCGGCGTACACAACGGTTGCGCGACACAGTTGGTGAACCGCAATCCTTCGGCCGCCAATCGATCCAACACCGGAGTCTGATAAGGCGCGCCCCCATTCGCGCTGACCGTCTCATACCCCAAGTCGTCGGCCATCATCAAAATAATATTCGGCCGCGGGGGTGCTGCCTGGGAGGTCGAGTACACTCCAAGACAGAGTGCCAGGGTGCCTGTAAAAATGAAGACGAGAGCGCGCATGTTGGTCGTGTTCCGTAATACTAGGGTTGTTATTCAGTACGGGTGCCGCAGAGTGAGAGTCTGCTCGCCCCAGTCTAGTCAGAACTTTGAGCGAATGCAGCAATCACGCTTTCGATTGGCGTGTCGCCACACATTACAATGGCTCCCGGCGATATCCCCAATCGGGCGATACCGATGGCAACAGGCATCGTCGACAAAGCACTACGATAACCCACATCGCGACATGTGCGGACCTAGATGGCTTCGATTCACAGACTCTTAGGCTTTCAGTAAGTGACTACCGAAACACAATATGGTCATCGATGGTGGCAGTTTTCCGTGAGAGAGATTCTTCTTGCGATGCTTGCCGTGTCTGCAATTGCGGCACTTCTCGTGACAAACCGCTCTCACTCAGCATCGAAATTCATCTCAGATTTCAATATCACAACCACTGAGGCCCTGCTGAACCAAATCTCGACTAGCGAAAAGATTGAGTTGAACCTTACAACAAAACGATATAGCTATTTGAATGGTCAGCAACGCGAAACGGTATTATGCTTCACGATATCTCCCCTTAGCGTACAAGAATGCCGCTCTATCGTGTTGCCAAAGTTCTTCGGGCAAGTCGAGCAAAGGATCAAGGACTGCGGCGGCAACATTCACGATACTGGCACACTTGGCGACAGCAGAGATCTAAAGCATTTCGATTTTAGTTATAGCATCGGAACAATCGAAGGAAGATTCCGCGCATTCTCATTTGAGAAACCGAATGGCGAGCTAGAGATTCTGATTCTGATCGACGAATGGTAGGCGGCGAGTTGCTACATGGAACAAAACCTCAAATCCCCCGCTCTTCCAGCGGGCGATAGAGCTCTACCGACTGATGGCGTAGCAGCAGCACGTCGGCCAGGTTGAGCAGCTCGTAGGCTTCTCGCATGGCGTTGTAGATTTCGGTCGTGGTGCCACCAGTGGTTGTGGTGGTGAGTGTTTCCAGGATTTCGGCCAGCGTGCGTTGTCCGTCGACTAGTTTTACAAACGCGGCGGCCAGGGGGCTGGGTTGCACGCGAATTCTCACCGCTTGCGTGAAGCGAATGTCCCACAGTTGATCGGTCAGCTCGGTGCCCATCGCAGCCGTGGCAATGCCGAAGAAGGGAACGTTCTCCAGGCAATCGAAGCTGGCTGCCGAGTCGGGCTGCCGCGATGCGAAGAACTCGTGTCGGGTGATCGACCCGTTGTACAACTCGGCCACCGCTTGTTGTTCCGGCAAGGGTAGTTGCAGCACCTTGGCCAACAACTCAGGGTCCGATACCACGAACTTGGGGCGATACCGTGCCCGAAGTTCAGGATTGTATTCAATCAGATGTAGTCCGCAGGTTCCCAGCAGGGCGTGTAATTCCGGCACGCTGTAAGCTTGATCGGTGGAGTGCAACAACAGGTCGTAGATGTCCGCGTCGGAAGACTGATCGTCCTCGATGAAAAACTCTCCGCCCTTCTTGAACCAATTGGTCTCGGGCAAGCTGCGAAGTGCCCTTCGGGCGTTTTCAATGCGTGCCGTGGCCGTGGTCTCAAAGCGATTCATCAACCGCAGCATCTCCTGCATCTGATAGATGCCGGTCCGCCCGTATTTGGCGTACAACATCAGGCCCATCACCCCGTCGTCAGCCAACACATCACACAGGGCTGCAAGCCCCGCTTCTGGTTCGGGTAAGTGGTGTAAGACTCCTGCGCAGTCGATGTAGTCGAAGGGGCCTAAGCCGAGTTCGGGCAGTTCGAGCAACGACGATTGCACCCAATCGATGTTCGTCAGCCCCCGAATGTCGGCCCTGCGTCGGGCGATGTCCATCGAGGCACTGCTGATGTCGAGATAAGTTACTCGCTGCGGTGTGGCGCGAAGTTGTTCAGCCAGATGAATCGCGGCGTCGCCCGTGCCGCCGCCGGCGACCAGCACGCGTAACCCCTGCCGCATGTCGCGGCGCCCCTGAAACCCGTAGTGATTGATCACTTCCAACGAGTCGATATATGTCCGCTTGAGCCGCTTCCGCTCATCCTCCGGGTCGCGTGGCGGATAAGGGAACGACTCGTATTGGTCCTGGACTTGCTCGAAACTCGACGCGTCCGATGCATCAATCGACATGGCGGATCCCTGCCTGGGCTGAGTGAACTTAACCCGCGGAGTGTCCGCCTGCTTGCACCACGGGTCAAGTGCAGTTCGCGAAAGCGCGCCCCACATTAAGGAAGGTTGCTTCGCGCACCGTAGGGAATGCCTTCCGTGGCATTCCGGAATTGCCGTTGTGCACGGAATGCCACGGAGGGCATTCCCTACAGGGTGATGGTGCTAGCATCGGCTGCGTTTTAAGATAAGACCTCATTCTCGAGGATAACCCAACGTTCAGTTTGAACCTGAGATCCGACCGCAAGAACCCCTCGCCATGTCCCATTCGAAAGTTATTGTACTGGGCTCGGTGAATACCGATCTGGTGATTCGCGGTGATCGGATTCCTCTGCCGGGAGAAACGGTGTTGGGGGGGGATTTTTATCGGGCCGCCGGCGGCAAGGGGGCCAATCAGGCGGTAGCCGCCGCCAGGGCTGCTCGGGAACCGGTCACCTTCATCGCGGCCGTCGGCGACGATGCCTTTGGTCGCCAATCGCTCGAAGGATTCGAACAAGAAAACCTTCACAGGCAATTCATCCGGGTTGTCCCAAACGCCAGCTCAGGCGTAGCGCTGATCCTGGTCGACAATCAAGGCGAAAATTCCATTGCCGTCGCTTCGGGGGCCAACATGGAACTGAGCACCGAGGATGTCGAGGCGGTGCCGGAAGAAGTATTCCGGCAGGCGAAGGTCTTTTTGGCCTGCCTCGAATCCCCATTGGAAACGGTTGCCTGTGGGTTACGGCGGGCGCGCGAGGCGGGACTCACCACGATTCTGAACCCCGCCCCTGCGGGCCCACTGGTTGGACAGTTGGAGTTGTTGAAGTTCGTCGATGTGCTCACGCCGAATGCAGGGGAAGCGGCCATGTTTTTGGGGAAACCGGTCGACCCTGCACTGTCCGATGACGCCGTCGTGGAGATCGCCCTGGAGTTACAGACACTGGGTGTGAATACCGTGGTGATAACGCGAGGGGCCTCGGGCGTGTTGGTGGTGGAAGAATCGGCCATCCATGTGCCGGCCGCGAAAGCCGAGGCGGTGGATACCACGGCTGCCGGCGATGCGTTCAATGGTTCGTTGGCGGTTTCTCTGGCCGAAGGAAAGTCGCTGCAAGATGCCGTGCGCTGGGCCACGCATGCGGCGGCAATTTCCGTCACCCGACAGGGAGCGCAACCGTCGTTGGCAACTCGGGAAGAAATCGAACGGTCGATGTCTGGCGAAACCCATGCTTGACTTCCAGCGCGGGGCAGCCAAGACTCGAACTACGTCCCGAGCGGATGACGACGACCGCATCAATTTGTTCCACACCGGTGAGTTGGCATGCCGAAACACCTATCCGATCCGTCCATCGCATCTCGCCGCAGCTTTCTTGCCGGGACGGCTTCCGTCGTGGCCGGTACGGCATCGATCTCGACAACATCCATGGCACAGGCGAAGGCCATCCAGCAAGGAAACCAGGTTGTGAAAGCTATCTCGTCAAAGAACGGACTCGAGGCCACCCGTCGGGCTTACGAAATGATGGTCGACGGGCAAGATACGCTCGACGCGGTCGTTGCCGGCGTGGGGTTGGTCGAAGACGATCCGAACGACACCAGCGTGGGGCTCGGCGGGCTCCCCAACGAAGACGGCATCGTCGAACTTGACGCGGCCGTAATGCACGGGCCCACGCATCGCGCTGGTGGGGTCGCCGCACTTCGCAATGTTCGCAGCGCCGCCCGAATGGCGCAACTGGTGATGGAACAAACCGATCATGTCTTGCTGGTGGGCAAGGGAGCGTTGCAGTTCGCGAGAGCGCAAGGGTTTAAAGAAGAAAACCTGCTCACCGAACGCGCTCGCAAGATTTGGCTGTATTGGCGACAAACCCGTTCTGAAAACGACGACTGGCTTCCGCCGCCCAAAGACAAGCTCGACCCGGAAGTCCGCGCATTTTTCGAGCGACCCACCGGTACCATTCACTGTGCGGGGATCAACGCCGCGGGCGATATTTCTTGCACAACGACGACTAGTGGTTTGGCATTCAAACTGCCCGGCCGCGTCGGCGATTCGCCGATCATCGGGGCCGGATTATACGTCGACAACGAGATTGGTTCTTGCGGTAGCACGGGCCGTGGGGAAGCGAACCTACAGAACCTCTGCAGCTTTGCCGGTGTGGAACTGATGCGAGGTGGTATGTCGCCACAAGAAGCGGGCCTGGAAGTGTTGCGTCGCGTGGCGAAACATACCGAGCCACGACTCCGCGACGACGAAGGCCGCCCGAACTTTAACTTGCAGTTCTACCTGTTGAACAAGGCCGGCGAACATGCGGGCGTTGCGATGTGGGGTCCCAAACAGTTTGCCATTACCGACCACCATGGAACACGCCTGGAAGACAGTGTGACGTTGTACCAGCGCGAATCATGAGCAACGCACGGGCGGCTACATCAACCACCAAAGGCCAACTGGTAACCGACCAGCATGATGCCCGCATCGACCAGCATGTGACTAACCCATGGTGCGTAAAGCGATCCACAGCGGTCATACAACCACGCCCACACTGCACCGCCAACGGCTACCGAGAGGGACAAGAAACCTAGCGCCAGGTAGTCGTCCAGATATTGAGCCAGCACAATAACATGATGGGCCATGAATCCCAGGCTCGATATGACCACGGCAGTCCACAGGCCCGTGAGTTTACGGAGGCGGCCGAAGACAAACCACCGCCAGTAGTACTCTTCCATAAACGAGTGAAAGAGGCTGTAGAAGACAGCCATCCCCAGAAACGCCAGCGGTGTCGTGATCCCAAACCCGGATAGTTTGGTCATCATCACCTCTCGACCCTCTTCGGCGTAACTGCTTTCGCTGAAGAAACTGAAGTACAACCCCAGCATGCCAAGCATCACCGCCAAGCCAAACACCAGGCCGAACACCATGCCACGTCCATTGGGGAACTGAAGTCGGAGGCGTTCCCGTTCAACGCCCAATACCCACACCAACGGAAAGCCGAATTGCACCACTTTGCTAACCGCATACACCACACCTACGGCACTGTGGTCAGAAAGGCTTACAAAATAGAGCCATGTCCCGATCGATGGGAAGACAATCGCAAAGACAATGGCCGCCACCTGCCAACTGGCTTTCGGCGGGGAGAGGGTTTGCGTGGTGCTTGTCAAAGGCTGAACTCCGATCTATTCACTCTTCTCTTCGCACTATTCGAACCAAGTGGATACGTTCAATCCACATCGAGGTCGATAATCTCTAGCACAGCAGATTGTTCCTAGCGGCTACTTCTGCAGAGTTAATCCCAGAGTGTCGGCGATTGCCTGGGGTGCATGCTGAAGTTCTTCCGGACATTCGGCCATCCAGTCCGCGAGCAGTTTTTCAATGGAATCGTCGGATGTGATGTTGTTGTGACGAAGGTAATAAAACGCTTGGAAGAAGGCTGGATCCTTGTGGGCCTCATCGGCCAAGTACTTTGCAAGGGCCAGGTTTTTGTCACGATCGTAAGGTTCACCACCCAGGTGCATACGATGGTTGCGGTACCAGTCTGATAAACTTGTTGGGCTCGGAACACGATCGCGTACTTCGTTGATAAACTCTGTGATCCTGGGCGCATATGACTTCCAGGTCTCGAACGGTGGCTTGGTCTTCCAAGAGACTCCCATATTGTCCAAAGTCCAGAGCGACAGTGACTCGCAAAAGGCCTCCTCAAACCAGCGTTGGGGCATTTGAAGTGATAGGTCGCCGCAAAGGATATGCCCCAGTTCGTGAGAAAACTGATAGGACACTTGTGCCCAATAACGGTCGCCACTGTTGAGTAGAACGAGATATTCGCCGTTCGTACCGCGCTGCGATAATACCATCGGTCCATGATCGTCTGGAATCACAAGGATCGTGAGTTCGCGACCCTTTTCTGGACGAATCGCCTGGAAAACAGTTTCAGCGCATGACTGGCAGACGACCATTATCTCTTCCGGACTGCAGTCCCCCCAACCCTCGGGTGCTACAACCAAGCGAGCCGTTCTGCCGTCGCCAATCGAGGTTTCATCCTCAACTCCGTGCTGTACCTTGAGCGAGTATTCGAGCATCGTGACAAGTTCGTAAAGATCGCTGTTTTCCGCTTCTAGCTCCGCTATGCGGTTCTTCAGCGTGGCAACATCGTCTTGAGCGAGAAGCGGAGCGCTTATAGCGAGCAGAAAAAATAGTACGTAAACGAATCGAAGCATAATTATCTCCGCACCATTCTCATCTAGTTACTCCCCGTCTGAACCGAGTGGATCAGTATTGAGAGCCTCCAGAAGGCCATGCCGAAAATCGTTGATCTTACTATCGGTGTTCGAGCAAAATGCTGCATGCGTAACCGCTGCCATCGAGCACGTCGACAACCCTCAATAACCGCAGATGAGATCACCCCGTAATCCTCGCACGATGGATGGTGAAACTGACACACAAAGGGCACGGAACCTACGTGACATCTTAATTACCATCCCGAGTGTGCACCACACTACTCCCGCTACGTGATAGGTACGGTTACTTAGAAGAAAACGATTTCGGATAACCACGCTTGGTGCTGCGTCTTTTTTTCGATTGGATCTGCCAAACTGTGAAAGGTTTCTGCACCGTGATAGAGTGGGGCTTCCTTTGACGGATGTCGAGCCCTCAAACATAGCGTTGCAAGAATTGAGTTCAATTGGGCACAACTTTGGTCAGAGTTGCCCGGGGCGTCGTGAATCGCTCGATAGAGCATATTGCCAATTCCGAGTATCCCATTGCCTCCCGAACCAAGCGAGCGAACTTGTCCGCTGTGCCGATGTCTTCACGGCGAGGATTACTTTCAGGACAAGCGACTTTACTTCCGCTGCGCGGTCTGCAACTTGGTGTTCGTCCCGCCGGGGCACTTCTTGTCCTTAGAAGAGGAGAAGGCGGTTTATGATCTGCACGAAAACCACCCGGAGGATCCAGGTTATCGTCAGTTTTTGAGCCGCCTTTACGCCCCGGTTTGTGAACGTTTGATTGCGCCTGCCCAGGGGCTCGATTTCGGTTCGGGGCCGGGACCCACGCTTTCGGTCATGTTCGAAGAAGCGGGGCATGCGGTAAAGATCTACGATCCGCTATATGCCAATGACCCTTCGGTATTTCAAAACCAATACGATTTCATTACCGCCTCGGAAGTGGTTGAGCACTTGTGCGACCCCCGCGCAGAATTTCAGCGGCTGTGGAGTTGCCTGAAGTCTGGGGGCTGGCTGGGAGTGATGACCAAACGGGTCATCGACCGAAAGGCATTCGCCACCTGGCATTACAAAGAGGACCTCACCCACATCTGCTTCTACTCAGAGGCGACCTTTCAGTGGTTGGCCCGTGAACTGGGGGCCGACGTGGAATTCATCGGGAACGATGTTGTTTTATTCCGCAAGCCGGTCTAGCGACGTCCATCGCATGTGGCCGCCGAAAACTCACGGGAATCGCAATCCATTCGGGATTGGGATGCGGTTCGTGTAGACTATGCTTGCCGCCAGCGGCCGCAGCGGATTGCGGTCGGCTCGTGAAGACTGCGACGTGCGAGAACTGTAATGCTCACCTTATGGGGAAGAAAACAGAATCCGTTCTGCGACGGACTTTCCCGAAGGAGCTTCCTCCGGATCGGCTCGCTGGGGTTGGGCGGGTTGTCGCTGCCGGGGTTGCTCAGGGCCGAATCGCGCCTGCAAAGCGCCGACGACCAGCGGGCTGTCGTCATGGTGTATCTCCCGGGAGGCCCGACCCAGCACGAAACATTCGACCCCAAACCGCACGCACCGAGTGAAATACGTGGACCGTGTAGCGCCATCGACACGAATATTCCCGGCATTCAATTCGGAGAGCATCTTCCAAAGCTCGCACAGATGGCCGACAAGTTTTCGATCGTGCGAACCCTGGTCGGCATGGAAAACCGGCACGAGTCGTTCCAGTGTTATACCGGTCGTCCGGGAGGTCGTAGCGAAGACAACGAGCCACCCGGCGGATGGCCGACGTTCGGTTCGGTGGTTTCACACGTGTTGGGGCCAACCGGCGAAGGGATGATCCCCTACGTTGATGCCGCGCCGAAGATGAGCTACCGGCCGTACAACAATCGTGGCGTTCACGACCCCTCCGGCAAAGTCTCCTGGCCCGGGTTCACGGGGCAGCGACACACGCCCTTTGCACTGGAAGGTGACGTGAAGGACGATCTTGTGCTGAAGGAGATCGATCTCACGCGGCTCAACAATCGCCGCGGGCTGCTCACGGCGCTCAGCCACCTTCGTCACCGTGCCATTCCCGAAGGTCTCGACAGCTTCCAAGAACAGGCATTCGGAGTGCTTACCTCCAACCGGCTGGCCGATGCGATGGATCTCGATCTTGAGGACCCTCGGATACGTCAACAATATGGGGAAGCGCAAGCGACCGATCCCAGTTTCGGCGGTGCTCCGCAAAGTCCGCAACACTTGCTGCTGGCAAGACGGTTGGTCGAAGCCGGCGTCCGATGCGTCACAGTGGCATTTGGAGCTTGGGACTGGCACGCCAACCGCGAGGGCTCGATCGAACATCTTTCGAAGAAATACCTGCCGGTGTTCGACCACACGATGGCAACGTTTCTGAACGATCTCGACGAGCGAGGCCTGTCGGAAAAAGTCTCGGTCGTTATCTGGGGTGAGTTCGGTCGCACCCCGCGGATCAATGCCAAGGGTGGGCGCGATCACTGGCCCGGAACGCAATCGGTCCTAATGGCCGGCGGCGGAATGCAAGGCGGCCGGATCGTCGGCGAAACCGACCGCAACGGCGGCGTCCCCGTCTCTCGGCCCGTGCACGTGCAAGAGATCTTCGCCACGCTTTACCGCAATTTGGGCATCGATACGAACGAAGTGAAGATCCCCGATCTGAATGGGCGTCCTCACTATCTGGTCGATGCGAATCGACAACCGATCGCCGAGCTTTATTCGTAGAGAGACTAAAGCCCTTTGGTGTCGGTCGCAGCCGAGTAGCGCAAGTCGTCAAGGTAGGTCTTCACATGCCAGCCGCCCGACTGAATGTTGAAAAGACCGAAGCGATCGAAGGTCGCGCCCTGCTCGCGATCGCCTTCGCCCAACTCGAGCGAGACCTGCTCATCGTCCAGGGTTACGGTAATCACTCCACGCTCGTTGGCGGCATGTGGGTCGTAACTTAGCGTCCACTTGTGCCTGGTGTTATCCACCGGGAGTACGGGGCCACGCGGTGCATTCGATCCGTCGCCAGTCTTGGTTCCGTACCCGGGCCGAAAATAGTGCCCCACGCGGCTGGGGCCTTCGAGCAGGACGCCCAGATAGTTCTGCTGCCGGGTTTCGTATTCCGGCTGTACCTTATTCTGCTTCGTCTCGCTATCGAACCAACCCAGGTAGATCGCGCTGTCGGGGCCGCTGGCCACGAATCGAACGGTGCCCTCGGCGTACAGTTCGTTGTCCAACGACATGGGGCCCACGCGGTCTGCGTAGTAACTGGGGCGCTCATCTCGCCAGATGATCCCGCCGATAGAACCATTTGCTCCGTCTTCGGTGGGTGCAACAAAGCCGAAGTCGTGGAAGGGTCGAACGACGTCCTCAGAAAACTCGGTCCGATTTCCAAAGGCTTCCCATTGCGGATTATCGTCGAACGAATGTTTGGTTCCATTGATCACCAAGTCGTCCAGCCAGATGCGCATCCCGTCGCCGGTCGTTTCCTGATTCCAGATGCCAAAGCGATCGAACAAAGCCCCGTCTTTTCGGTCTTCCGGTCGAACGCCGAACTCATAGGTCCGATCGTCGATACGAAACTCAACCGAGCCGGCCCCATCGTTTCCGTCGGGATCGTACTCCAGGTGCCACGAGTGCGTGGCGCCATCGGCGGGGAAGGGCTTTGTCTTGGTGGTTTGGTAACGCTCCCCTTCGAAGGCCCCGATACCACCGGTGCGTCCATTGCGGGTTCCATACTCGACGAATAGCCAATAGGTGTCGCCGTTTCCGTCGGCTCGAAATGCCAGCGAGTTGGTCGTCCGCCAGCTTCGCGACGTGCGGTGGAACCAACCGATCAACACCCCAGAAGCCCCGCTATTCTCCGAGACTGCCATCTTCCCCGAGGCTACCAAATGATCGTCCAGGGAAAGCTCCCGAGGCAGCTTTATAGCGTAGTTAGCCGGCGTGAGCGATCGTTGCACCCAGCCGCCGATCTCTCCCGCGGCATCGCCCCCGGCATGTTGCGTGGCGTGATAGCCGAAGTCCTGTCGGGTCAGCATTCGTTCGGCCGGCAACAGACGATTCCGATATCCCTCCCAGCCTGGATCAACGCCCAGATTAGGCTCTCGCAGCGATTGGGCGTGGGCCGTCTGAATCACCATCGCAGCCAACACCGTGGCCAACAGCATGGCACAACGCAATCTGGCATTGGTCGCCGGCATGCCAAAACGGATCGGGACTTCGGGCAGATAGATAACGTTTGGGCTGAGTTTCATGGCGATCGGTATCCTGAGCGACGATGAGATCATGAGAACGGCAACGATCGGGAACATCATTATATTGAGTCGCCCCGTTACTGCAGCAGTTTATGAGCCTGAATCCAGGGCCACCCACCGTTGACCACCCATTCTCCCCACAGCTATATTGACCGCCTTGCGGGGCGTAGCTCAGCTTGGCTAGAGCGCTGCGTTCGGGACGCAGAGGTCGTAGGTTCAAATCCTATCGCCCCGACTTCTTGACGCCGGTTGTCAGTTGATGACAGCGGGCGTTTGTTCTTGTCCCTACAACCACTTACGACGTTGGTGGGAGATTCACGCTCATCGCGATGCTGAGATGTGGTTTTGTCAGCAATTGCCCCTTCTTGACCCAAATAGCCAGGATTGAGTGCAACGCTCGATACAACGCAGGAATCCTGTTGAGTGATCGCCAGGTCTGGCAGTGACTGCAGCGCCCCTTGCACATCAAGCAGCTTGGGATCGGTATAGACGTTCATCGTTAGTGTCCTGGTTCAGCGTGAAATGGAATTTTACCTTACTGGCGTTAACTAGTTGAGCGGCTGTTGCCGCGGGGTTGATATTGCGTACACGCAGACCAGGGGTGCTCATTGCCGCCCCCTGGACTCCTGGCTAGCCTCTCCTCCTATTCTTGTTAGGCGGCGGTTGCGTTATCTCGTTCGGCTTGGCGTCGTTGAGCACGTCGTGTTCTGGCCGCTGCTAGTTTTCGCTCGCGTTCGTCGAAGGTCGCCTGTTGGCGACCGGCCAGGCGGTTCGCGGGCGTGACGTAGCCGATCGCGCTGTGCAACCTTCGATGGTTGTAGTCGTCCACGAATCGCTCGACGAGCCCTCTGGCATCTTCCAGTGACAGGGGTACGTTGGGGCGAATACACTCGCTCTTCAGCGAACCGTGCCAACGTTCGATCTTCCCGTTGCTCTGCGGATAGTACGGGCTGGTGCGGACGTGCGTCATGCCAGCCATGCGGACGAACTCCTTGAAATCCTTGGCGATGAACTGCGGGCCATTGTCGGTGATGATACGAGGCAAGACGCCGGGAAAGCGTTCGCGGGAACGCTCCAGCACGATCTCGACATCGCGTTCAGTCATGCTCTCCCGCAGTTCCCAGTGCACCAGATAGCGACTGCAACCATCCAGCACGCTGATGAGATAGTAAAAAGTGCCACACACGTTGACATATGAAATATCGACATGCCAATGCTCGTGTGGCTGCATCGGTTGCTGAAACCCCTGGCCTTTGCCGCTTTCGGTGCGGTTCCACCGCTCAAAACAGCCGGCACCTTTGAGCACGCGATAGACCGTTGCGGGGCTGACCGCGACGACATCCGCGTCCATCATCATGTACGCCCATGTACGCCAGCCGGCGATAGCCTTCGTCGGAATGTTCCGCATGAAAGGCGATAATCGCCTGTTTTTCCCACTGCTCGAGCCAATGATCCCGCGGCACCAACGCGTTGTGTTCGTTCACCTTGCCGTACCTTCGCTTCCAGTCGTAGAACTTGCTGCAACCGATGCCAGCCCACCGCAGAAGTTTCCCGACGGGCAGTTCGGTCCGCCCGCTCCACTGGCGGACGTAATCGACGACTTCGTCGCGCGTGTCGTGAGAAACCCACCGTCCATTCAGAGTTCCCCACACTCTTTTTTTGCTTTGACGTTCTCCTCCATCAACTCGGCGATCACTTCATTCTTGGTCGAGAGCTTGGCCTGGAGTTGCTCGATGCGACGCTCCGCAGTCGACTTGCCGCTCGCCTTCCGCTCAAACGCGACGGCACCTCCTTCAAACAACTGTTTCTGCCACTGATAGAACTGCGTCGGCAGAATCTGATGCTTGTCGCACAGATCGGAAACGGCAATGCCATCGACCAAGTGCTGCTTGACGATCAAAACCTTCTGCTCGCCCGAAAAATGCCGCCGTTCACGCTTGGCGGAACTGTTGCTGGAACCCTTCATGGAATCCTCCTTCGATTCGACGTATGCTAACGCCCGCGAAGAGAAATTCCAGTTCCGACTGAGGCAGGACATCTGTTTTGGACTCTACTTACTGGAACACATAAAGGTTGACGCTAATGCACTGAGTCTTGCTAACGTTTTTCGCTATCGGAATTATGCGATCAGCCCGCCTTGAGGTCTCTTCCTCATAGCAAGCCAGTTGCTAGTGCTAAGCTATAACCGAAGGTTGTGGATGGGTTAGTTGAAAAAGGCGGCGTACTTGGGTTTGAATTTGGTTGCTTAGAGACCCAATTCCCCAGGAGTACGCCACCATGGCTGAGAGTATCAATTCGACGTTGTCTTTGCCAGTCGCGACCTCGCGTGACGTGTTGACCGACATTCTTCGTGACGGGGCTCAGCGGCTGCTGGCTCAGGCGATCGAAGCCGAAGTGACCGAATGGATCGACGCGCACGCACAGTTGAAGAACGCGAAAGGCCATCGTCAGGTGGTTCGCAATGGCCATCTGCCCAAACGCACGATTACCACGGGCGTCGGCCCGATCGAGGTCGAGCAGCCACGCGTGCTCGATCGACGGCCCGCGAGCGAAGCAGAACCTTTTTCGTCCAAGATTCTTCCGCCTTACCTCCGCAAGACCAAGAGCCTGGAGGAGTTGATCCCGTGGCTGTACCTGAAGGGCGTCAGCACCGGCGACTTCAACGAAGCCCTAACGGCCCTGGTGGGACCGAACTGCCCGGGGCTTTCGGCCTCGACCGTCACGCGACTGAAAGCCTGTTGGGAAGATGAATTCCAGGAATGGAATCAGCGATCTTTGGACGGGAAAGAGTACGTTTACCTGTGGGCCGACGGTGTGCATTTCAACATCCGTCTCGAAGAAGATCGGCAGTGCATCCTGGTTTTAATGGGGGCTACGGCCGACGGCCGCAAGGAGCTGATCGCCGTGGTCGATGGTTATCGCGAGAGCGAACAGTCTTGGAAGGCGCTGCTGTTGGACGTGAAGTCGCGGGGCCTGATCGTCGATCCGAAACTGGCCACCGGCGATGGTGCGTTGGGCTTTTGGAAGGCGATTGCACAAGTATTCCCCAAGACCCGCGAGCAGCGCTGCTGGGTGCACAAGACGGCCAACGTGCTCGACAAGTTGCCCAAGCGGTTACAGCCCGAGGCCAAGGAGAAGCTGCACCAGATCTGGATGGCCCCGACGAAAGCCGATGCTGATCAGGCATTCGACTTGTTCGTAGCCACGTACCAGGCCAAGTATCCCAAGGCGACCACGTGCCTGGCGAAGGATCGCAATGTGCTGCTCTCGTTTTACGATTTCCCAGCCGAACACTGGATTCACCTGCGAACGACGAACCCCATCGAGAGCACGTTTGCCACCGTGCGACTACGACATAGACGGACCAAGGGAAGCGGCAGCCGAACCGCCTGCCTGACCATGGTCTTCAAGCTGATGCAGTCCGCCTCCAAGAAATGGCGGCTGCTAAACGGTTCCCAACTGCTGCCCGACGTCATTCAAGGAGTACAATTCACCGACGGTATCAAGTCCAAAACCGCCGCCTGAATCAAAAAGCCATCCACAACTTCTTGCAATATCTCGCAAGGTGGCCTTCTCATGGCGAGTCCTAATTCCGTTCGATTTCGGCAGTAAATGAGACTCTTGCAGTGTCAGTTTCTTCAGAATGGCGACTTGCCTTTCACGGATGTATTGTCAGCCGACGTCTTGGCTGAGGCGTTAGTAGCGGCTGGCGTGGTTTGGAAAGACCGAGTCTATACGCCACTCGTCACGCTCTGGATCTTCCTTCGGCAAGCTATGAGCGCCGATCATTCTTGTCGAGCCGCCGTTGCTCGGTTCGTCGCTCTTCGGGTTCCACAGGGCCAACGGGAGTGTTCATCTCACGCGGGCGCCTCCTGCCAGGCGACAAAGCGACTACCCGAAGAGTTCTTCGCACGTATCGCTCGGGGTGTCGGTCGAGCTCTTCACCAAGCGTCTGACCCGCAGTGGATTTGGCGGAACCGGAACGTCTACCTGTTTGACGGCACGACCATCTCCATGCCAGATACGCCGAGAAACCAGGAGGCTTACCCGCAGTCAAATAAACAAACTTAAGGGGTTGGCTTCCCACTGGCTCGTGCGGCGGGAATCTTCTCAATGATCTGCTCGGTCGTATGTCTGCTTCGCTTCATCTGAGATAATCCTCTCCGAGCTTCGCCCGGTCGGCGATTCTCTCAATTCAACTGGACCGATTCAAAGGGGAAAGGCCACAAGCTGGTCAATCGCGCCTTCCGGCTACCTGGCTTCACCGCCGGCATCGGGGTACTTCCGGTTCTGGGAGCCGTCGCAGGCGCACTACTGGCCAGTCAGCCTACCGTTGCATCGATGGAGACCCTGCCTTCGTTTACATGTACCGCACCTCTCTACCTGGTCACCGAGGAACTGCTTGTCGAAGCACACGAGGACCAGTAAGTGCCCGGGTCAGGGCTCACAACCGTCATGTTCTTCGTAGGGTTCCCGCGTTGCTCATTGTGGACATGATTATCGGATAGGTGTACCCTCGTCGCGACCTGTACACGAAGTTCCGGAGATCTTCCTCACCTCGCTCAGCAAAGAAGGGCAGACCAGGAGGGTCTGAAGACCTTACTCAAGATTGAACCGGAGGAGCTCTGCCGTCGGCAGAGTCAATGCAAGTGTTGAAAATATTGTTTCTATGCACCGGCAACTCTTGCCGCAGCCAGATGGCGGAAGGCTGGGCTCGCCATCTCAAGGCCGACATCATCGAAGCCTATTCCGCTGGAATCGAAACGCATGGGCTCAACCCCAACGCCGTCAACGTGATGGCCGAGGCGGGCGTTGATATCACGAGCCAGCAATCTCAGCATGTCGATGAATTGAAAACCATCGACTTCGACTATGTGGTGACCGTGTGCGACAACGCGGCCAAGTCTTGCCCGGTGTTCTCGGGAAACGCCAAGGTGGTTCATCAACCCTTCGACGACCCGCCGCGCCTTGCCCGTGAAGCGGCCAACGAAGAGGAAGGCCTCGCCCACTATCGCCGAGTTCGCGATGAAATCCGCGACTATGTGACATCGTTACCTAATACCTTGCAGGGTACCGATCCTGGATGAAGCGTTACCCCAACAAGCGAGTCGGTTGGATGCCCGAACGGAAGACTGGGGGTTCTCGACCAATTCCTTACACGGTAGATCTTTTTGGTAACGTTAAGTAGGAGAGATTGGGCGACTTTTTCCCGACTGGAAATCCTCGGCCTGGTGAAGGTGGCCCTGCGATTTCAGCAACGACTTTTCCCGGCTTCCGAGAGCGGGGAGTTGAATCGCCCGAATCTTGAGACGCGTAGCGTGGAGTACAGATAGCACGCGTCCTTCAAGCAGTTAAATCGCAAATCGGGCCAACCTACAGTGACCACGGTTCTCCTGCCTTGACGATCAGCCTATAGTAATAGGTACGAGTGAAACCCCTCTGCCCCGCGCCGCGTTGATGGGCTTGGTTACGGCGCATGATCTTATGGAAGCTGGAAAGCTGCGGCGGCAGATCGCGTGGGAAGCTGCGCGGTTGATGTATGAGCGGCAGGAATCCGAGTACTATCGGGCCAAGATGAAGGCGGCCCGGCGTATGCATCGGGGCTGGGTAAAGCCTCGAGACTTGCCCAGCAATGCGGAGATTCGGGACCAGATTCAAACGTTTGCCCGAATTCATGAAGGCGACGATCGTACCGCGAACCTCCGCGAAATGCGGTTCGAGGCGTTGCGAATCATGCGGCTGCTGCAAGCGTTCAAGCCGCGGCTCATCGGTAGCACGATGACCGGCCATGTGCGACGCGGATCGGACATCGACATCCACGTCTTCACCCACAGCATCGAGTCGGTCACCGGCGCACTCGACCACGACGGGCTGGTGTACGACGTCGAACGAAAGCAGGTTCGCAAGCACGGCGCGGAAACGACCTTCACGCACATTCACGTGCAGGAACGTTTTCCCATTGAACTGACCGTGTATGCTGCCGACATGGCGCACTATGTGTTTAAGAGTTCGATTACTGGAAAGCCAATCGAACGGGCCAGCATTCGTGAGTTGGAAGATTTTCTGCTGCGAGAGTATCCCAACGTGCAGTTGGAAGAAAAGGTCGAGGAGATCAGCCAGGCGGTCGACCGGTTTCAAATCTACGAGATGCTGTTGTTGCCGTTGGAACGAGTGAAACAGTCGCCGAAGTGGCATCCCGAGGGCGACGCGCTGTACCACAGCTTGCAAGTGTTCGATCTGGCCCGAGACGAGCTGCCATACGACGAGGAATTCTTGTTGGCTGCCTTGTTACACGACGTGGGGAAGGCGATCGATCCGCACGATCACGTGGCCGCGGGTTTGGAAGCCCTGGGAGAGACGATCTCCGAACGAATCGCCTGGTTCATCGAACATCACATGACCGCGGGTGCCTTGATAGACGGCAGTGCAGGAGCCCGAACGAGACGACGATTGGCGGCTTCGGAAGACTTCGAAGAGCTGATGCTGCTGGCCGAATGCGACCGTGGGGGGCGCGTTGCCGGAGTCGATGCCCCGGAGTTGGACGAGGCCTTGGAGTATTTGCGAGATCTTTCGCAGTCCTGCGGCGAGTAACCACCTAGCCGAAGATGCGGTCGCGACGGGCCTTGTTATAGGCCAACTTCTCGGCGGTCGTCATCCTGGTGAAGTCGGGCTGCCCGTTGGAAGTGGCCGGCCAAGATGCTGCGCTGTGTGTCGCATCGCACTGGCACGACTTGGGATCCGGGCCGCCGCAACCACAGTCGTGGGAATCGTTCGTCACTGGAATCCCTGCCGGCACGGTCACGGATGAGCTGCTGTAACCCATCACGTTGGTCTGCAATTGCAGATCGTCTTGCAGTGAGCGTTTGGGCTTGATGTTCAGTCGGGCCAGAACTCCGTGGTAGGCCTTCACGGCTTCCTCGGGAGAAATCGCGCCGTCGACGATAAGACGAAGGAACTCGACGAAGGCAAACTGGTTTTCGGCGTTGTTGATCTTGCGGCCAAATAGCGCGACGCGAGCCCCATAGCGTTGGGCTTCGGCGATGAGTTTGAACGCATCGTAAGTAGTGCCGGCTCCACCGCCGAGGATTCCCACAATCAAATGCGGGTCATAGGCCACCAGGTCTTCCATGGCTTTGGGGCCGTGATACACAACCTTGAGAAACACCGGTCGCCCTGAGACGGTTACTCCGGCCAGCGTGCGGGCGATGCAGTCGTTTACAAAGTCGGGAATCTGCTCGGCGGACAAACCTTGCGGTGCGTTGGGGTCGAATACTTCGAGGAAATGCCGAAACCCGCGACGTTCGGCTTCCAGACGAAACTGTTTGTAGTGCTCCAGTGATTTCAGATCGGCTTCCAGGCGGTTGTTGAACGTGATGCTGTACAGACCAAGGTCCGCACCTCGCCTGCGCTCGGAAGGCTCGCACTCGACCTGACCGCATTGAATATGGTCGATCGTCGCCGTGCGAAAGGGGGTCGAGGGGTGATCGCTGTAGTTCGAGCCGCGAGCAATGAAGACTTCGCTGGTGTCGTTTGCCCGGGCCGCCGGGGTAACGTGGCTGTTCTCGAACAGCCCCTCGCGAATGGTCAACTGATCGCTGGTGCTGGCCGACATGAGCATGATATCGACCACGCCCTGGCGAACGATCTCGCGAATCTGATCGCGATATTCGGCCAAGGTGCGAAAGCGTACTTCCCCGGCATGCATTTCCGGAGATTGCCCGGGTGCGCCGATGCCAAAGGCCATGTCGGCATCTTTCGCGTCGGCGATGATGAAGTCTTTCGCGCCCGAGGGATCGGCGTGAATGTTGGCCAGCTTACGGTCGAGCGATTTTTCCATGCGTCGCGTATTCCTGGTCGGGCGTCCATAACGATCGCCGCGACGAATCGAATCTCGAATGTTTCTTTAGGGTCCAGTCCTAACGAGCCGCGCCGATACGATTGAGCACGTTGTCCACGGTGCCTCGAAGCACCTGACCGCTTTGTCGCAGGCCCTGCATTTCTTTGGGCCACAATTCGAACTCGTGGACGGCCAGAACCCCCTCGCGCCCGACCACGGTCGGCAGCGAGAGAGCCACATCGCGAATTCCGTACGCGCCCGTCTGAACGCTGGAGACCGGCAACAACTGTTGCAAGTCGCCGGCGACGGCCGCGATCACATCGCGGATGGCCAACCCCACGGCAAACCCTGCTCCACCCTTGCGGCTGATGACTTCCGCACCCGAGCCCTTGGTGCGGGTGAACAACTCGCTGGCCAGCGTTGGGGTCCATGCCGGGTGTTTGTCCAGCGGCATTCCGCCCACGGTGGCACTCGACCAGATCGGCACCATGCTGTCGCCGTGTTCGCCAAGAATCAACGCGGAGAGTTGGGTCGGTGCCACCTGAAGTCGTTCGGCAATCAGGCTGCGAAACCGAACGCTGTCCAACACGGTACCCAACCCGATGACTTGCGACGAGGGTAAGTCGAGCATGTCGGCAGCCAGGTACGTCAAAACATCGACCGGGTTGGAAACCACCACCACAATCGCACCGGGCTTAGTGCCCGCACTGCGAATGTCTTGCAGGATGCCCACGAACAGATCGACGTTCCGATTGATCAGGTCCAGGCGGCTTTCGTCGGGCTTGCGTCGCAGTCCGGCCGTGATGCAAATCACGTCGCTGTCGGGGATATGCTCGTACCCGCCGGAGGTGAACTGTTGATCGGCCGAAATGGTCGACCCGTGCAGCAGATCGAGCGCCTGACCGGCGGCCATCTCGGCGTTGGCGTCCAACAGCGCGATCTGATTCCCGATACCCGACGTTTGCAATGCGAAGGCGGTACACGAGCCGACGAGCCCGCCGCCACCAATGATACTGATTTTCATGGAACAAGTTCCCTAATAGTCGAGACGATGATCGTTCGGCCTGTCGTTGATTGATGGTTTCTGCTAGGCGCGGTTATTCAGTGCGGCCAGGACGCGATCGGTGATGGTCTGCACCAGCATTTCCTGATCGCCACCGCGAGTTACCTCGGGCGCCGTCGCTCCGGGAAGCGAGACGGCCTGCACGGTGTTGCCGTTTTGCGAGTGATCCGGAGCCTGGAACGCCGACTCCTGAACGCCCGTCTCGTGCCAACTGTTACGAAACGTGTCGTTGGCACACAGATCGCAGTTTTCCATCTCTTTGTCGAGACGCGGATCGGCAAAGCCCAATCGCGACTTCAAGTCCAACAGCTCGCGGGTCTGTTGCGGGTCGAAGTAGTTCACCCGACCCAGGCCGCGGGCCATCATCAAAATGCGACAATAGGCGTCCAGAATTTCCGTCCACCAGTAGGCTCTTTCCAGCGTATCGCCGTAACTGACGGTGCCGTGATTGGCCAGGATGATGACGTTCGACTTTTCGACAAACGGCAACACCGTGTCGGCAAAGTGTTGCCCGCCGGGGGTCTCGTACTTCGTCATCGGCACTTCGCCCAGGAAGACTTCCACCTCGGGCAGTACGCACTGCGGGATCGGTTCGCGAGCCACGGCGAACGCGGTGGCGTGTGGCGGATGGCAGTGCACGCATGCTTTGATTTCGGGCCGCTTCTTCATGATGGCCAGGTGCAGCAACACTTCGCTGGTTCGCTTGCGGCGACCGGAGAGTTGGTTGCCTTCCATGTCGACCGTGCACAAGTCCTCGGGCTTCATGAAGCCCTTGCAGATCATGGTTGGCGTGCACAACACCTCGTTTTCGCTGAGGCGGTAACTGATGTTGCCATCGTTGGCGGCCGCGAAGCCTTTGTTGTAGACGCGGCGACCGATCTCGCACATTTCCTGTTTCAAGCGATGAAGGTTCATGGGGTTCCTTTCGGACATTCTTGAGTGATTTGGTTAGCGAGCGCTCGACGCGGTCGAGACCCGTTTGGGTGCTAAATCAACATGATCGAGGATGGCCGCGTTGTAGGCGTCCACCGGTTTCACTTTGGGCTGGAAGGGCTGTGCGGCCTCTCCACCCTGACTAACGGCCACCAGCGAGCCCTCGCCGGCGAACAGTTCGTCGAACACAACTAGCGCCTCGGCGCGTTCCGCCGAGGTGCCTTCCAGATTTTCGAGCGACTGCGGGACCACCAAGCGAAAGGTGCCGTTCTTCAGACTTGGATGGCAACGGTTGAGTGTGACCGAGCCGATTACTTCGCCGATGAACATGCGCACCCCTTTGCTGACGTACCGAAGCCGGACAATTCCGCAGGGCAATCACCGGTTGCCCGACGCACGAATGTCGTTGCGATGGACCGCAGGGTGTGTAGCCCGACGGCTTGCGGATCAACGATGAGAACGTTGGCCCCCAGTGAGTCTGTAACCGACGCAACCTCGGCAAGCGAATCCACCACGGCCGCCCGAACGTTCGCGTCTCGATTGGCCATACAAGCGGCCAAGGCAATCTTGTCAGTGAGCAACAGGCCGAGCCGCTGGTCTCGCGTCACTACGGCAACCAGTTGTGCGACGGTATTTGCCAAGTCATTCGTCTTGATTTCTTCGACGATGGTCCCCGTGCCGCTGAGGGCCTTGGCCAGATGTTCTGCCTGGTACGTACCGGCGGTCGAGGCGACTGTCAGAATGTTTGCCGGTTGTCTGGTTGCAGGGCTGTTCTCGTCGGCATACTGCATGGTTACGCGATGTTCTTTCAGTGCGTCGCGAACTGCAGGTGTTACCACGGCACCGGTGGGAACGGTCAGCTTAGTGGCTGTTTCGAGCTGACCTTCGACGTCGTCAAGCGTAATCACTCGCCCAGAGAGTGTTAAGTTGCCGTCTTCCTGCGGGGCTGGTGCAATCGGTGCAAGTGAGGGTGAGGCAACCTCCCCAGAAAGCGGCCGATCGGAACTCAACCGCCGCAGGACTTCGCGCACCACCGCGTCGACATCGACCGGCGATGTCACCGAGGCGTTGTACGGTTTGTGAAGCTCTGCGGTCACGGTGGTTCTGCTTGCTCGTGAGGTGTGCGTGGTTGCCGTCGTTAAGCGTCGCGAATTCCCATTACGCTCCAACGTACCGGGGTGTTGTCGTCGCCAATTAGCGTTCGGGTTCCTTTGCCGTCGCTGGTGAGCATGACGATATCGCCTCGTCCGGTTCCCAGGTTGTCGATGGCCAGTTGCGGCGGACCGTCCGATCGTTCTCCATCGGCCATCAGCATCTGAACGATAACCAACCGCCAGCCATCGAGCGAACGATGCTTTACGGTGGAGGTTGCCGTTCCGACAATGCGGCCGAGTTGCATGGCTTCTTCTAATTCCAGGTGGGTGGCTCAGCGTTGCTGGGAATGTCTCTTTGCGAGGGCTTATTTGCCCAAAATTCGTAAATCGTCGATCAGCGAGCAGCGGCGTTCGCGGGTAAACGTCAGAGGGGTCGTTACGCCTTCGCCCGTGGGTGTGGCGATGGAGAACGAAATGTAGCCTTCGCCCCCCAGCCCCAACGAGGCCATGCTCGGGCCGTTCTTCACGAACAGCGTGGTGTCCATGGTGCGGCCCATCTTGGTCATGTTGCGTACGTTGTTCGAATGGATGATGCTGGTGTGGCGGAAGCCGTGCTCGTAGTGATGGGCCTTGGCGATCGCTTCATCAACGTTCTTGCATCGCACCACGGGCACGAAGGGCATCATCTGCTCGACCGGGACGAAGGGGTTGGTTTCGTCCGTCTCGCCGAACAGCAACTCGGTTTGTGGGAGAACCGTCTTGCCGATAGCTCGGGCCAACACGGTGGCGTCTTGTCCGAGTAAGTCTTTCGAGGCCACGTCGTGACAATGCTCGCCTTCGCCCACTTGGGTGATGGCCGCTTGGGTCAAGGCGTCGACTTCACGTGCATCGAGCCGCGCCGCACCGGCACGTTCCATGGAACTCATGAACTCGTCGAATACACTACCCACGACGAATACTTCTTTCTCCGCGATGCAGAGCAGATTGTTGTCGTACGACGCGCCTTGGATGATCGATTCAGCGGCGCGTTTGAGGTCGGCTGTTTCGTCGACCACCACGGGTGGATTGCCAGGCCCGGCGACGATAGCCCGTTTGCCGCACTGCATGGCGGCCCGTGCGACGGCCGGTCCACCGGTGACACAAATGAGCGCCACGCCGCGGTGGTTGAAGATCTGTTCGGCCGATTCCAGCGTCGGTTCGGCAATCACGCAGATGAGATTGTCGATGCCCAGGTCGGCGTAAATCGCTTCGTTGAAGCGGCGAACGCCCTCGGCAGCCACGCGTTTTCCCGAAGGGTGTGGGTTGACCACCAACGTGTTTCCGCCGGCGATCATGCTTACAGCGTTGCCCGTGATGGTGGGCAGACTATGCGTGACCGGGGTAATGGCCCCGATAACGCCAAAGGGGGCGTGTTCGATTACGGCCAGTCCATGATCGCCGCTGAAGACCTCGCTTCGCATGAACTCGACGCCGGGGGTTTTCTTTCCCAGGGTTTCGAGTTTCTCGATCTTGTGTTCGAGCCGACCGATTTTGGTCTCTTCCATCTCCATGGTACCCAGCTCGACGCGCTGATCGATGGAGATGCGGCGGATGTGATCGATGATGCGGCGGCGATCGTCCATCGTTCGCTCGGACAAACGCTCGAACGCCTCACGGGCCGCCGTGACGGCTTCATCGACGCAATCGAAGATTCCATGTCTTCCTTGATATCCCCGGCCCGTGGGTGTGGCGGGGTTACTGGTGTGCATTTGAGCCAATACTTCCTGAACGACACTGCGAATCAAGGTCTCGGTGGTTTGCATGATCGTGAGGTCTATTTGCTAAGGAATGGTTTTTAGGTTGATGTACGGCGTGTGCTGAGTGCTCAGCAACATTGTTCAGGAGGCCTGCTCTTCTTCGCGGTTGTAAACACAGGCCGTTTGCACCTGCACGCTATCGACGATGCCCACAATGGCGGCATCCACCGGCAGGTTCTTCGTTTCGTTCGTCAATCTTGCACTGGAACCCTGCACGATAAGTACGAACTCGTCCACGCCCGCACCGACCGTATCGACCGCCACAAATGTGCGGCCCGTGCTTTTGAGCCGGGTGCGGTCGTCTTCGTCGACACGATAAGGCTCGACGATCAGCAGCTTCTGGCCGACCATGTTCGAGACCTTCTGCGTGGCGACGACGTGACCGGTTACCTTGGCGACAAACATGACGTTTAGTTCTCCAGCACCGCTTTGACTTGTCGCGCCACGACCAACTCTTCGTTGGTGGGAACGACCCAAATTTGCGTCCGGCTGTTCGTAGCGTCGATGCGTGCTTCGTCCTTGGCTTCGACGTTCGCCAACTGGTCGAGGACGATGCCCAACTCTTCGAGCCCCTGACACACGCGGGAGCGAATCGCTGAGCCGTGCTCGCCGATTCCACCGGTGAACACGATGGCATCCGCGCCACCCAGTTCGACCAGGTAAGCCCCCAGATACTCGCGAACCGCTCCAACGAACACGTCGATGGCCAGTTCTGCCCGGGCGTCGCCTTGTTCAGCGGCTGCCTCCAGATCTCGAACGTCGCCGCTGATTCCGCTGAGACCCAACAGACCGCTGTGTTCGGCCAACTCGACCAGCAACTCGTCCAACGACTTGCCCGTCTTCTCCAGCAGCACGGGCAAAGCGAAAATGTCGAAGTCACCCACGCGATTGTTATGCGGCAACCCGGTTTGAGGGCTCATGCCCATACTGGTTGCCACACTCTTTCCGTCGCGAATTGCACACAGTGAGGCCGACCCACCGAGATGACACGAGATGATTCTCGCGTCGCTGCGTCCCATCAATTCGGCGGTGCGTTCGGCGATGTAACGATGGCTGGCCCCGTGGAACCCCCATCGCAAGACGTCGTGCTCCGCCGCCCATTCGTACGGTACGGCATAGTAGCGATTGCGCGCGGGGATCGTGGCATGGAAGCCGGTTTCAAACGCGGCCACCAAGGGGATCTCCGGAACTCGCTCGTCGAGCAATCGCATTGCTTTCACGTACGGTGGGTTATGGGCAGGTGCCACGCCGGCCATCGCTTCCATGGCCGCCAACACCTTGGGAGTGATCAGTTGCGTGCCGCTTATCGAACCGGCGTGCACGGCCTTGAAACCAATGGCCGACACTTCGGAGACATCAGACAAGCAACCCATTTCGGGGTCGGTCAACTGTTCCAGACACAACCGTACGGCCACGACATGGTCCGGCACCGGCACGTCCATTTCGCGCCGTTGGTCACCAATTTCGACAAACTGACGGCTTTGTTCGGCGCCAATCCGTTCCGTGCCTCCGCGCGCCAGTTGGCGCTCGTCTTCCATGTCGAACAAGCGGTACTTGAAGCTCGTCGATCCTAAGTTGGCAACCAAGACCTTCATCGGCGTTTCTCCTCGGCCGAGTGATGTGGCATACGTTCGTGACTCTCGGGCAATCCTTAGTCCAAGTAAGCGGCAATCAAACCTTCGGAAGGTCGCGGAATGACATGGCTGGCAACCAGTTCACCAATTTGCGAGGCGGTCGCCGCACCGGCTTCAACCGCGGCACGCACGCTACCGACATCGCCACGAACCACGGTGGTGACGAAGGCGCCGCCGATTTGAATTTGCTTGACGATCTCGACATTCGCGGCCTTGGCCATGGTGTCGGTCGCTTCGATCAGGGCTACGAGGCCCTTGGTTTCAACGAGTCCAATGGCGTCTTGCATGGAAAGGGGTTCCCTTTATGAAATGTTCTTTGTTTGAAACTAAGACTTCGCACGGCTGGAGGTGGTACGGGTCGTGTTCGACGGCAGAATGTTCTGCAGGTCTTCGTGCGGTCGCGGAATGACCTGCACGGCCAAAATTTCGCCAATGCGACCACCCGCGGCAGCCCCGGCATCGGTGGCTGCTTTCACGGCGGCAACATCGCCCGTTACAAAAGCCGTGACCAGCCCGCTGCCGATCTTGCTCCAGCCGAGATACTCGACGTTGGCAGCTTTGATCATTGCGTCGCTGGCCTCGATGAGCGTGATCAGGCCTTTGGCCTCGATCATTCCCAACGCTTCCATCGTTTTCGCCATTTCTTTATCTCCCAAATTCAACAGGTAAAAAACGTTATTGCTTGATCAATTCCACGTGTGTGGCGTGGTCCAAATCGCTGGCGTTTCCTTCGTCGGTGTCGAGGTGAACTTCGAGCTTGCTCGTCTCGTCGGCCCGCACCAGAAGGTCCTCGAGAACGAGACCGCATGTTGAGTGAATCCGCAGGCTCATGCGGTCGCCATTGTTCACGCCGTAGTATGAGGCGTCTTCGAAATTCATATGCACATGCCGTTCGGCACGGATCACACCCTGGCTCAAATCGACAACGCCTTGGGGGCCCACCAGAACACAGCCCGGAGTGCCTTCGATCTTTCCACTGGCACGCACGGGCATATCGATGCCCAGCGAGATGCCATCGGTGAAGGCCAGTTCCACCTGGCTGTGCGGTCGCGTGGGACCGAGGATCCGTACGGCAGGCAGCATTCTTTTGCGGGGGCCGACAATCATCACCGTTTCTTCGGCGGCGAAGAAACCGTCCTGGTACAGCGGCTTCATCGGGGTCAGCGTGTGACCGGGGCCGAACAGTGTCTCAACGTGCTCGTCGGTCAGATGGACATGCCGGGCCGAAACGCTGACGACCAACTCGGGCGCACCGCGTGAAGTGCCGGATTGCTGGATGACGATTTCTCGGACGATCTGTTCGATCGTCGCTCGGTCGAGGGAGGTCGCAGTGCTCATGGAATTCGGAGACGCCAGCGGCGTGTTCGCTTTTGATTGAAGACTTGCGTAGGTCGTATTAATCAGCCGTTATCCGTGGGCCCGGCAACCACCAGGTTCACGCCGGCCGCGGTAATCTTGCTTCGCCAGTCTTCCGTGACGTCGTTGTCGACCACCATCCGGTCGACGTCTCCCAACTCGCACAACGGGCTCAAGCTGCGGCGGCCAAACTTGGAGCTGTCGACCACGACGATCACTTCGTCGGCTGCTCGCATCATGGCTTGTTCGGTTTGCACCAGGAGCAAGTTGCTGTTGTAAAATCCCTCGTCGGTAATCCCACCCACGCTGAGCACCGTTCGCTGGACCCCCAACGAGCTAAGCATCTCGTCGGCGTACGGTCCTAACGTCACACCCGTTCGCGGATAGACGTAACCTCCGATGAGCACCAAATCGGTCATCGCGCTTGCCGCGAAGAGATTCGCCACCGGCAGGCTGTTGGTCACCACCTGCATGGGCCGCCCCACCAAGAGCCGCGCCACTTCGTATGTTGTCGTGCCGCCGTCGAGGAGCACGGTGTCGCCATCTTCAATCAACTCCGCAGCCGCTTGCGCAATCTGCTGCTTCTTGTCCCACTGCTCCGGCTGCTGTTCTTCAAAATGAGGCAGATTGGGAGCGTCACCCGCATAAAACACACCTCCGTGTGTTCGCTTGGCGTTCCCGCCCTCTTCCAGCAGGTCGAGGTCTCTGCGAATGGTGGCCTTAGAGACCTGCATCTCGTCTGCTAATTCCGGCAGCGATGCAAAGCCTCGGGCTCGCACCAATTCGAGAAGTCGAGTTCTACGCTCCTCGGCTAGCACGTTCGCACCGCCCTGTGCACCAAGAGGGACCTGTAACTTGCCGTGATTATCACGGCGATATTAAGCATTATCAAGCACAAACTGCCACAAATAAAGATAAATATTGCATGAAATCTATCAAAAGATACCACATATGGTCACATCGGGCTGATCCTGGGCCGCAAAGACGACCTAAGTCCCCTACTGGCTTGACCTTCGCCATCTCGCCTGGTGGCCATAAAAACGAGCCCCCGACAGGATAACTGTGGGTCCCAGAATCGAGCGGAATACGAGTACCGAGAAGTCTGCCGGGACCCTCGATTGCCATTCCCTGCCGGACCGGACTAAGCGTCAGTCTCAAGTAAAACTAGTTCATCGATGACGAACGTGCGGACGGTTGCTGCAATACTCCCACCCCGCGCTCGTGATATTTTGTGGATTTCGCTCGACGCTTGCGCAATAATCAAATGATTGCGAGCGACCTTCAACGTTTCTGTCGCCGCACATCGAGATCCCTCCCGCTTCACACCTTCTTGTCGCAGCCAACTGTGGCTGTGTAGAGATTCCCAACCCGAGGTCCCTTATGAGCCAATCCGAGCGCGATGCCACATCCCGACGCGAGTTCTTAAACAACACAGGCCGCGTGGCCGCAGCGTCGACACTCTTGGCCGCCGCCGCAAAGAACCCAGTGCACGCGGCCGAAGACAACACCATCCATGTGGCATTGATCGGATGTGGGGGACGAGGTAGCGGGGCCGCGAAGAATGCACTCTCAGTAGAGAACGGCCCGATCAAGTTGGTCGCCATGGCTGACGTGTTCCAAGACCGTCTCGACGATTCGTACAAGTCGTTGCATGAAAAGTTCTCCGACAAGATGGACGTACCAGAGGATCGTCGATTCATTGGCTTCGATGCTTATCAAAAGGCAATGGACTGTTTGAAGCCGGGCGACGTGGCGATCTTTGCTACTCCCCCTGCCTTCCGTTGGGTTCACTTCAAGTACGCCATCGACAAGAACTTGAATGTGTTCATGGAGAAGCCCGTCACGGTCGACGGTCCCACGTCGCGCAAGATGTTCGAACTGGGTGAAGAGTCGGTTGCCAAAAACCTAAAGGTGGGTGTCGGCCTCATGTGCCGTCACTGCGAAGCTCGACAAGAACTATTCGATCGTATCCAGAACGGTGAGATCGGCGACATTCTCGAACTTCGGGCTTACCGCATGGCTGGTCCCACGGGCACGGCCGCAACGGGCCCTCGCCCCGAGGGCGTAGACGAGCTGGAATATCAAATCCGCAACTTCCACGCCTTCCTGTGGGCCAGTGGTGGTGCGTTCAGCGACTTCCTCATCCACAACATCGACGAATCGTGCTGGATGAAAAACGCCTGGCCCGTCAAAGCCGACGGAGCCGGCGCCCGTCACTATCGCGGCGACAACATCGACCAGAACTTCGACACGTATTCGGTCGAATACACGTTCGACGATGGAACCAAGATGTTCCTGAGAGGTCGAACGATGGCCGGCTGCCACCAGGAGTTTGCCAGCTACGCCCATGGTACCAAGGGAGCCGCGGTAATCTCGACGGCCGCGCACTCGCCGGCCAAGTGCCGTATTTACAACGGTCACAACATGACCAAGAAGAATCTGGCCTGGGCCTTCCCGCAACCCGAGAAGAGCCCCTATCAATTGGAGTGGGATCACCTGATCGACGCCATCCGCGAGTACAAGCCTTACAACGAGGTGAAGCGCGGCGTGGAGGCCAGCCTGGTCACGTCGATGGGTCGCATGGCCGCCCACACGGGACAGATCGTCACGTGGGACGACATCCTCAACGGCGACCACGAGTTTGCCCCCGAAGTGGACAAGCTCACCCTCAACGGACCAGCCCCGCTGCAGGTTGCCGACAACGGCAAATACGCATTCCCACTGCCTGGCATCAACACCCGACGAGAATACTAGTTCTCGTTAGGTAAGTACTAGGTCAGGTCGCATCGTTCACTTAGGCGGGAGTACCCGAACGGTGCGGCCTGTGAGTTGAAGTCTTCCTGCGGCGTAGAGTCGTAGGGCCTCGGGATAGGCTTCACACTCGGCTTCGAACACCCGTTTGGCCAGGGTATCCGCCGTATCGTCTTCGCCCACTTCAACCACGCGCTGCAAAATGATAGGCCCGTGATCGTAGTGGTCGTCGACAAAGTGCACGGTGCAGCCAGAGACCTTGGCGCCGTAGTCGAGCACCGCCTGGTGAACGCGATGCCCGTAGAAACCGTGACCGCAGAACGCGGGAATTAGCCCCGGGTGAATATTGACGACGCGACCTTCAAAATCGGGCGGGATTGCAACAAGCTTCAGAAATCCCCCCATCACAACCAGTTCGGCCTGATATCTGCGACAAGCTTCGAACACCGCCTCGCTGAACGGGCTAACTCCGTCGAACGACTTCGTCTCGAACACGCAACTCGGAATGTCGGCCTCGGCGGCGATCTCTAGTCCACGGGCTTTGGGGGCGCTCGAGACGACACCCACGACTTGGACATCCAAATCGCCTGCATCGATCTTTTCCAGCAAGTTCCGCAGCGTTGTACCGCCACCGGAAATGAGCACGACGATCTTCAGCGGTGAAGATGATGGCGTGTTCGTCATCCTTGCTCATCCAAGTTGGTGTAGTTGCAACGCACCCGGGAAGCAAATTACAGCAGTGCTTCGATCGGCGGGGTTCGGTTACTTGGTTGCTGGGGTGACGCGAACGTACAACTCCAGCGGATGGCCTTCGACATCGAACGATTTTGCTTCGCAATCGGCGACCGTTTCAAACCGTACTTCGGTGGCCAGCGTTTCGCTCATCAGCGTCGCTTGATGTTCTTCAATCGCCTTGCGGAGCGGTTCGGCGGACGTGACGATACCGATGGTAATACGATCGGTGTACTCGCAGCCCAATTCCTTACGGCGATTCTGCACGGCGTGAATCACTTCGCGAACCCAGCCTTCGGCGATCAGCGCATCGGTTAGCTCGGTGGAAATAACCACCACCGCTTCGCGACCTTGGGCGGCCGCCCAGCCTGCTTTGGCTTGCAGGCGAATTTGCAGATCCTCGGGCGTCAACTCGAGTTCCGAGTCGCCAAGTGAAAGCGTTACGTTGCCATCGGATTCCATACGGGACATCAGCGCGGCGGCGTCTATTTCCGCCAAGGCTTTCTTGAGCGCCGGAATTTGTTTGCCGATACGCGGGCCCAGCCGTTTCAGATCGGGCAGCACCGAATAGGTGATGTATTGCTCGGCCTCGGTGGGAAACTCGATTGCTTTGACGTTCAGCTCTTCGAGAATCAGGCTCGCGTGGTCTTCCAACCAGGTGCGATGTGTGGGGTCGGCCACCACGACAAACACTTTGTCCAGCGGTTGTCGTACTTTCAACTGTGCCTGCATCCTGGCACTGCGACCCTGGGAAACCACCTCGCGGACCAACCGCATTTGCTCGGAGAGCGATTCGTCGATGGCTGCCGGGTCGGCTTTCGGGAAATCGCACAGGTGGACGCTTTCCGCCACCCGATCGCCAAAGGGTTCGCGGGCCAACGCCTTCCACAACGCTTCTGAAATGAACGGGACAAACGGCGCCACTAGTTTGCTGATGGTGAGTAGCGACTCGTACAACGTCCAGTAGGCGTCGGCCTTGTCGTCGTCAAACTCAGCGCGCCAGTAACGATCGCGGCTGCGACGCACATACCAATTGCTCAAGGCATCGAGCAACGACGTGAGTTGCCCTGCCGCTGCATAGTTGTCGTAAGCGTCCATTCGCTCGGTAACAACATTCACCGTGCGGTGCAGTTCGCTGAGGATCCACCGATCGAGTTCCGACCGCTCGGATAGCGGGCGATAGGTTTCCGCCTTCGTTAACACCTCGGGGCCCAACTCGCCCACGTTGCTTGCAAGTTGCCCGGCGGGATCGAACCCGTCGATGTCGGCGTAGATCACGAAGAAACTGTACGTATTCCACAGGCGGAGTAGGAACTCGGGGATGCTTTCACGAATGGCCTGTTCGCTGTAGCGAATCGAGGTCCAGGGCGGCTGGTTGGCAAAGAAATACCATCGCAGCGCGTCGGCTCCGTAGCGGTCGAATATCTCGTTTGGCTCGCGGTAGTTCCGCTTGCTCTTCGACATCTTCGAGTTGTCTTCGCCCAGCATCAGCCCGAGCACGATGCAATTGCGGAACGGGTGCGGGTAATCGAGATCGTGCAGCGCCGATTCGTTCGAGGCCACCTCGCCATCCTCGCTGGGACCGAACAACAAGGTGCTGATGGCCAACTGGCTGTAAAACCAGCCGCGGGTTTGATCGATGGCCTCGCTGATGAAGTCGGCCGGAAACTGTTGGGCAAACCTTTCTGCACCTTGCTGTGGGTAACCCCACTGGGCAAAGGGCATGGCGCCGCTATCGAACCAGCAGTCGATCACTTCCGGCACCCGTCGCATCCGCGCACCGGGGGCTTTCGGCGAGTCGTAGGTCACCTCGTCGATATACGGCTTGTGCACTTTCAGATGATCCGAAAGTTCAGGCTGGGCCGCCTTGGCATTTTCCCAAACTTCCGTGCCGGACAGGCCAGGTTTGGCCAGCAGTTCTTCATAACTGCAAACCGCCTCCATGTGGCCGGTTTCTTCGCAAACCCAGATCGGCAGCGGCGTGCCCCAATATCGTTCGCGAGACAAGGCCCAGTCGACGTTGCTTTCCAGGAAGTTGCCGAACCGCCCATCTTTGATGTGCTCGGGCAGCCAATTGATCTTCGTGTTGTTGGCCAACATGCGATCGCGAAACTTGGTGGTCCGCACGAACCAGCTCTGCCGCGGGTATTGAATCAACGGGTCGTCATCGGCCCGCCAGCAGAAGGGATAGTCGTGCAGATACTGTTCTTGATGCGCCAGCAACTCGCGACGTCGCAACTCGCGGGTGATGTCTTTGTCGGCCTCTTTCACCCAGCGACCTTCGTAATCGGGCACCTCGGCGGTGAAACGTCCGTCGGGCCCCACGGCGCAAATCAGCTCAGGGCCTTGGCCTGTAGCGAAGCGATCGATCTCGGCCTGCAGAACGTCGTAATCCACTTCGCCAAACGCCGGGGCCTGATGCACAACTCCCGAGCCGCTTTCCGTGGTGACGAAATCGGCAGCCACCACGCGCCAGGCAAGATATTGCGACCCGCCGTCGCGAAGCTCACCTTTCAGATCGCCTTGCGTGGCATAGTAATAGTCGAACGGCGGCACATACCGGCGTCCCACCAGTTTCTCACCGGGGAAGGTCTCAACCACATCGAGTTCGCACTTCATCTTCTCGGCCAGTGTTTCAACCAGCGCGGCAGCAACTACCAGCCGCTCGGGCCCGCCATCGACTGCGCACACTGCGTATTCGATCTCTGGGTGCACGGCGGCAAACTGATTGCTGGGTAGGGTCCAGGGCGTGGTGGTCCACACTAACAGAGAGGTTTCCGACTTGTTGCCGTCTTCACCCAGCAATGGAAAGCGGACGAACACGCTGGGATCGGCCACTTGTCGATAGCCTTGGCCAACTTCCCCAGCGCTCAGTGCCGTACCTCCTTGGGCCCACCACCAGACGATTTTATGACCCTGGTACAACAGCCCCCGCTCGAACAGTTGTTTCAGCGCCCACCACACGCTTTCGACATAGCTTTGGTGATAGGTGACATAGGCTTCGTCCATGTGGATCCAGAAGCCCAACCGCTCGGTGAGTTGTTCCCACTGCTGGGTGTAGCGGAACACACTCTCCAGACACTTGTGGATGAACCGTTCGACGCCGTAGGCCTCGATCTCTTCTTTGGAATGGATCCCCAATTCTTTGCAGACTTCGACCTCGACCGGAAGCCCGTGGGTATCCCAGCCAGCCTTGCGTTCGCAGAGTTGACCTCGCATGGTGCGATAACGAGGGAACAGGTCTTTGATCGCCCGGGTCAAGCAGTGTCCCGGGTGAGGTAACCCGTTTGCCGTGGGCGGGCCCTCGTAGAACACGAAACGCGGAGCGTCTGCGCGGCGTTCCAGCGACTTCTCGTAGATCTGCTGCTCGTTCCAGAACTTGCTGATCTCGGATTCGAGTTCGGGAAAGCGAACGTTACTCGGCGGTGGTTTAAACATACAGAACGAAACTCGGGCAAGACGTTGGAGACGCTAGAATGTGCAGTGCCAGCACTGAAATTCGGCCGCCGCAACGCACCGCCGATGAAAGACGGTGAGTAGACCACGACGGCGTGCATTTTTCAATCGCGGCGAAGCGAACCCTTAGTTTACGAATTTGACCCCATGTTAGATAGCACCGCTGAGCTACACGAACAGCATGGCCAATAAAGAAGAGATGGAATTCGTTGCGAAGGTTCACTACGGCGTCGAGTCCGCCTTGGTGACCTGTGATTCGTCGGCCAATCGCGATTCGGCCTCGGCAACCTGACGGCGTGCCCACGATTTATCCTGATACAGCTCGATTACAGAGCGCCAAATGGCTCGCGCCTCGGCGGGATCGGATTCTGCGAGTTGGTCGGCTCGGGCCATGTGTTCATCGATGGCTATCCGGTGCGACGCGGCGCTGGCTTCTACCCGGGGGCGTAATCGCTCGAGTTGCCTCTTCGCGAGTTCTACGCACTGCCGGGTAACGTCATCCTGGGTCGGGGTATCGTACAGGTTCACGATCGCTTGCAATTTCACGACGGCCTTGTCGGGATCGCTTTCGGCAAAGGAGTATGCCTCGAGGTACGCCTCTTCCGCTGCGGGTAACGCTCTGGCGACGCTTCGATTCTTGGCCTGGCGTTCGAACTTCCGCTGCAAGTCCAGCAATTCAATCTCTTGCTGGTAATCGGCAATCTCGGCATGGCGGGGGTCGTCGGGGAACCGCTCGAGAAAATCGTCGATCTCGCCATTCAGTAGTGCCAGCCCCTTCGCGCCTTCGTTATCGGCGGCATGCGCGATGCGCGAGTAAAGCTTGTCGGCCGACGGCGGGCGAGCCAGGTACCAGGCACCCGCACAAAGCATTGCCAGCGCGGCCACCAGCAGCCAGGTCTGAGGCGAGTTTAGCGCCGAGGAACTGGTCTCGTCGACCACGGACGAAGCCCGCTCCTCATCCTCAACTTCCGTAAAGCGGGTAACTGGTTCCGAGGGAATCGGCAATTCGTCGTCGGAACTCTCGTCGCCCATGGCCACGGTATATTCCGGCGTCACGCGGTCGGTGATTGCACCGGGGGTCACGGGCGCTTGCGACGAGTCTCCTTCGGCGGCCTGCGTTTGAATGTGGTCTTCTACCCCTTCTTTGCCACCCACGGGCGATTGGGTCGCAATCGTGGCGTCGAACTGCGAACCGCTGGAATCCGACGCGCCGGGTGAATGCACGGCAAAGTCTGAGCTGTCGTCGGTGGAACGGTTCGCCTCGCGCGCCACAAACCCGTGATACATCGCCTCCAGGCGACGGCCCAGCACCATAGCGTTGGCCACGCGGTTGTCGGGGTCTTTCTCCAGCAACTCCGAGATGACCAACTCCAGTTCGGCAGGAGTGTCCGGCGCGTAACGCGTCACGGGGTCGGGCTCGGCGAAGCGTTGCAACTGCAACATCTCGGGCAAGGAAGATGCGGCGAACGGCGGGCGCCCGGCCAGTAGTGCATACATCAAACTTCCCAAGCTATACAGATCGCAACGATGCGTGATCGGGCGACCATCGGTCTGTTCGGGAGCCATGTATTCGGCGGTGCCCAGAACCCCGCCAACCCCGGTGATTCCCACCGCACCAAACAGCTTTGCGATGCCGAAGTCGGAGAGCTTCACATTGACGTCGTCGGCCAACATGATGTTCGCCGGCTTGATGTCGCGGTGTACGATGCCGTGATCGTGGGCGTGCTTCAGGGCGCGGCACATCTGAATGCTGATTGGCATGACTTCCCGCCAATCGAATCGGCGTCCGAACCGTAATTCGTCTTCCAAGCTGGGCCCACGGACCAGTTCCATGGAATAGAAAAGGTGCCCGTCCTCTTCGCCGAAACCGAACAAGCGGACGATGTTGGGGTGACGCAGTTTGCGGAGTGTCTCGATTTCGCTTTCGAAGCGCTCGCGGAACCCTTCCTCAGCGGCCAACTGGGCGGAAAGAACCTTTACGGCCACGGACTGCTGTGTTTCTGAATGCACCGATTCGTACACGGTGCCCATGCCACCGCGGCCGAGTTGCTTCCCGATTTTATAGGGTCCCAGCTTTTCCAACGACATCGCAAAGTTCCGGCAGATTCCTGAAACGCTAGCCTGGCAGTTCATCTTAAGGCCCGGCTGCGGCAGCAGCCAGCACCTGGCCCGTGGGCGGTTGCGAGACCCGCTCGGCAGATGGATAATCGCTGCCTTGGCAAACGTCGAACAATATCTTGTGGATAGGAACAACGCACGTGGCGAACGACTATCGAATTCTCGCTTCCAACGAGAACCAAGCTCGCGGAATCGGTCAATACACAATCGACATGCTCTCGGGTCAGGCCGGCAAGCCCGACGAGTCGGTGTTCCGCATGGTCGAACGCTTTCACGTCGATTCAATCGCCTGTGGAGTATCGGCCCTGGCCTGCGGGACGAACGCCCCCAACGTCTTACGGGAAGAAGCTCTGGAGTATCGCATCGATGACGCAACTGGCGGAGTGCCTTGCCTGGGGTCCACGGTTCGCGTCGAACCCGAGAAGGCCGTGTTGGCCAACAGTTCGGCCGTAAGGGAGTGGGACTCCAACGGAACGAATTTTGGGTACAACCCGGCCCGAGGTCATACCGAAGGCGAGTTCGGGCACAACGACTATTACTCGGTCGCGGTGGCCGCGGCTCAGTTGCAAGGTTGGGACGGGCGACAAACGTTGCTGGCCATGATTGTGCTGGACGAGATTCGTGGTCGCCTGGCGGAAGTCTTCGCGCTGAAGAATCACAAAATCGATCACGTTGTTCACGGGGCGATCGCCTCGGCTGCGGTTTACGGAGCCGCCATGGGTGCCACGGCAGAACAAATCGAGTTGGCCATCGGCATGGTCGTTGCCCATTACATTCCGTTTCGAGCGATTCGTGCCGGCAAGCAGCTATCTGATTCCAAGGGAGCTTCAGCGGCCATCAGCACCGAAATGGCCGTGGTCTCGATGCGGCGCGCGATGCGAGGCTTTGTGGGCCCGGCGGATATCTTCCGAAACCCCGAAGCAATCTTCTGCCTGTTCGAACCACCGGGCACCGCGGACAGCAGCCCCTTCGAGCTGGCTTTTGCGACCAGCGGCGACGACTTCGCCGTGATGGGCATGCACTTCAAACTTGGGCTTTACGAACATCAGTCGGCCGGGGCCATCCAGGGATTGATGGACCTGCTCGACCAGAATCCTGCTCTGCTGGAAGATGAGAGCAAGCTGAGCAAGGTTCGCATCACCATCTACGAACCGGCGTTCGGCATCATTGGCGATCCGGCCAAACGCGATCCCCGCACGCGGCAAAGTGCCGATCACTCGATGGTCTACATTATCGCCACGCTGCTGAGAAAGGCTTACCAGTTGAAGAAAGCCGGTTGGCAGGAGCTAATGCTGCTGCCGGAAGACTACAACGAAACCAGCCTGATCGATCCGCTCACGCGGAGCATCATGGAGCGGATTGAATTTCAACACGGGGGCAAAGAGTACGACGAGAAGTATCCCGATGGCATTCCCACTTCGCTCGACATGGAACACGCCGACCTGGGAGAACTCAGCAGCGGGCTGGTGATGTATCCCGTCGGACACGCCCGCAACACCAGCGGGCTGCTGGACGATCTGTTGGCCCACAAATTCAAACAATTGGCCGGCCTGGGGGTGAACGACGTCGACTCGCTCTACAAGCGGTTCACCGACATGTCCGACAAGAAGCCCGGTGATATCGCCACGCTGTACGATTTCGAGATTGCCGAACGAGGTGGTTTCTAGCGAAGGGGCCTCGACACTGGGGCTCCAATGTCGGTCGCAGTGCACGCTAGGGCTTCGATTTTTCCCACAGCCGGCTGACGATTTCCAAGTTGCTTTGGAACAGGGCGTGGTTGGGCGCCAGTTCGATGCCCTCGCGGAGCAGGGTGGTGGCCAAATTGAAGTCGCCCTGCCGATTGGCGGCCAAGGCCCAGTTGTTGATGGTGGCCAGCAAGTTACTCCAGGCCGCAGGGCTCTGAGGATTGATTCGCAAGGCATTCACATTTGAGATGGCCGCCGCCTCGTACTCGGCCCTCGATAGCTCGTCGAGGCCACGATTGTAGTAAACGATGGCCACCAGCGCCGAAATCGGCATCTCCTGCCGCCACGCTGGCGAACCCTGAGCTGAAATAGGAAGCGACGAAGATCGGTCGGTATCCAGCCCCGCCAGTGCTTCTGATTCGAGTTCACCGGTTCTTGGGACAAATCGCTTGCGGAGTGCCTCGCGGTTGGCGGTTAGCAACCAGTGACTGCACGTGGTCTCTACATCAATGCGACGTTCGTCGACAGACAACCCGCACAGAACGTGTCCGGGCAGTTCGATGGCGACCGTTTCCAGCCCGAGTTCCGCGGCGTACTCACAGAATGCGATCGTTGCACTGACGCAGTTGAATTGACCAACTTCCAGAACTTCGCTGAGCCGCGTGCAATCGACCCGATAGCCACCGGAAAACAACTTCCGATGGAGAGCCGCTAGCAGAACCCCAGCCTGTATCTCTTTGTTCGTTGCCTCATCAATCGTTGGGTGAAGCTCTCGAAATACCTCGTCGAACTCTTTGAGGCACGCATCGCGCTGGGAAGCATCCAGCATTCCTTCGGCAATCAACGCCGCTTCCATCAAGCGGTGCTCGTCCAGAATCCCATCCGCCGTGTCGAGGAACAAATCCACTTCCGTTGTCGACTTGGCGAGGTTCAGATTTCGGAGTTCGATCCACCGCAGTGCACGGTCCAATGCCCCGTGGGGTACGAGAGCACCTCCGGATTTCTGCCGATGCAGATCCTCGGTAGGGAGCAGGGCGACGGAAACGGGCAACGAGAACCCGCGCGAGCTATCGGATGCGGCCATCGCATAAGGACACCACATCGTCAGCACGACGATCATCGAAATAAAACGAGTTCGCAACGCCACCATTGCCGTCGATCCGCGATATGAACAAGGTCCCCCAGCGGACGACGCTAAGATATCGAATCCGCGCCACACACCCGTTGGCCGTAGAAAATATAGGTTGCTAAAACGCAACACGGGGCGAAAAGTCACCCGATTAGGAAAGCTCTGCGGGCGATCGAATACCGATAGTGCTGCTTGTAACGGATGATTGCCCAGCGGCAGAGGTTTCTCCCACGATCGAATGGGCGATTGCTACCGGCTGGAACGTAACTCCGTCGAAGTGTCGTCAGCTCTCACTGGCGGGCAGTTTTTGCGTTCGCTCCCGTCCCTTCCCGAACCAAAATCCGAAGAGTCCACCCAGTGTGATCATGATCAGCGTCACGGGACGCAGATCGTCCAGGTGCGTCATGAAGTAGCTGAGACGGTCATCTTTGATGAACGGGGCGAATTGCCATTCGATGAACAGCCCCAGCAAGATTGCCGACAACCCGCAGAGGATGCCAAGGCCGAGAGATGGCGTTCCGGAGAGGTAGCCGCAGCCCAGCCCTAGCAATGCCCCCGGAATCACCAAGGCATACAGACCCTGCCCCGCCAAAAAGAAGAACACGCCATAACCAAGGGCAGCACCAACGACGGCGCCAAAAATACCTCGCAACCAGTTCGAGATATTCACGTCTCCTGCCATGACGTACTGACCTCTTACCGCGAGACGGAACTTCAGACCTTACGGCAAACGGTGTCCCATCTTGTCGCGCTTCGTGGCCATGTAACGGGCATTGTGCTCGTTAACCGGGGAGACAATCGGCACCTGGTCGACCACCTGTAAGTCGAAACCGCCCTGGATGAAGGCTTCGATCTTCTTGGGGTTATTGGTCAGTACCCGAATCTTCGAAAGCCCCAGGTCTTTGAGAAGTTGGATTCCAATCCCGTAATCACGGGTGTCGTCCTTAAAGCCAAGTTTGAGATTGGCTTCGACAGTATCCAGGCCCTCGTCTTGCAGGGCATAGGCTTTGATCTTTTCCACCAGCCCGATACCACGACCTTCTTGGGGCAGGTAAACCAGCACACCGGCCCCTTCTTCCTGGATCATTCGCAGGGCCATGTGTAGCTGATCGCCGCAATCGCAGCGAAGCGAATCGAGCAGGTCGCCCGTAAAGCAAGACGAGTGAATTCGCACCAAGGGGGCCGCCATTTCAGTCGGATCGCCCAGCACCAGCACCAACGGCTCTTGCGCTTCGTGCTTCACGCCGTAGGCGATGATGCGCCCGGGGCCGTATTGCGTGGGCAATAGAGCCTCTGCCTTGCGGAAGACCAGCTTCTCGCGCTGACGACGAAAACGAATCATCTCTTCGATGGTGACGATCCGCAGATCGTATGTTCTGGCGAATTCGAACAGCGTCTCGCGGCTCGCGCGATCTCCCGTATCATCGAGAATCTCACACAGCACACCCGCAGGAGTGAGCCCCGCCAGGCGGGCCAGATCGACGGCTGCTTCGGTGTGACCAGCCCTGCGCAAGACGCCGCCTTCTTTGGCAATCAGCGGAAACAGGTGTCCCGGGCGAACGAAGTCGTTGGGCTTACTCTTGGGATCCACAATGGCACGAATCGTGGTGGCCCGTTCGCCGGCCGTGATTCCCGTCTTGCAGGAACGGTGGTCGACCTGCACGGTAAACGGCGTTTGCATGGGGGCCGTGTTCGTTTCCACCGGAGGCGTCAGCTTCAGCCGCGAGGCGATGTCCGGCAGCACCGGCATGCATACCATGCCGCGACCATGCGTGATCATAAAGTTCACGCTCTCGGCAGTGGTCTTCTCTGCGGCACAGATGAAGTCGCCTTCATTTTCGCGGTCTTCAGCGTCGACCACGATCACGATTTCCCCGCGGCCAATTGCATCGACCGCTTCTTCAATCGTTGAAAATTCGCCTGGCACGAAGTGTCCGCCTTCCTCAATACAAAGAATCTGTGGGTATATAGAACGACCATGTTCGCCGCTCGAACCGAGGTCGATCAGATGTCCTCCGCGGTACGACAACCGCCGTGATGCAATTGCCCGCCGCACGCTATTATAGACGTGCGGTGCACCCCCGCCACCGAGTCGGATCGGGCTGGCTGGCCTGCAATCGCCCTAACCGTTCTTTTCACCGTCGGACAACTACCGACCGACTCCACGCGAGCCCCGCTTCACAGACGCCAGACAATCTGCTCAGGTTCACGCAGCATGATTCTCGAACGCGAGGAATACGTCGAACAGGCTCACTTCTTTGGCCTTCTGCTGGAGCGGATGGGCCAAAACATGGCCACGCAGGACATTCTCGCATCGCTCCGCGAGGAAGCCCTGGCGTCGACCAGCCTCCCGATGGCCATCGACTATCTGGCCTCGGAACTGCGACACTCCGGTGCAATGGCGTCGGCCATGGCAAAGCTGAGCCATTACTTCACCGCGTTTCAAACCTATGTGATCTCCGAAGCCGAAAACGAACGCAGCCAGTTCGATTTTCGCATCGGTCTCGACATCCTGCGGAGCGACGCCGCATATCGGGCCGAAACCCCCAGTCCGCAGGGGGTGTTTCTGTATCAGTTCGAAGCCCTGTGCCGTAACCGCTTGGGCTACGACCGAGGGCTAGCAGCCCTAGCAGAAGATCCGTTGTTCGACGCTGACTGGAAAGAGTGGGTGCTTACCGTGCGCCGCCAGATCGGCATCATCGACCTGGCTAGCCTGATCTATGTTCGCAGCCAGTACTACGTGCAAAAGCAAGAACAGCGGGGCCACACCCAGACTGAGCACGAAGCGGCAACGGCGCTGCTTTTCGGCCAAAAGGAGGGTCAAATCGCCTTGGCGAACCGTGGAAAAGAGCCTCTTCTGCTGTTTTCAGCCATGCAACGACAGCTAGGCTATCCTGCCGTTCCCCGTACCAAGCCCGTGGACGAGACCCGAGACCTCGTCCCCACACTCGCCCGGCGGCTCGAACGACTGGAAAGCCGGCTGAAACTGCTGGAAGACGAGCAGCGAAGGGGCGGCATCGATTTGGAGCAGTTCTACGGGACCGATTTGTCACCACCTGGCCCCGATTCGGCACCGTGATTCAAGGCTTCGGGTTTCCACAATGAGGCCAGTGAAATTCGCCCGATCGAGGCCAAAAATCGGTGAGTCTCACTGCCCGCGAACCGATATAGATGTTAGAATCGGATTAAGTTAACCCTACCCCGCGTTGCAAGCACTGCGCGATGGCGATCATCGGCAACGTTGCAACCCTCCTGCGGCGACAGTAAAGACGGCGGTGCGGTGGCATCTGGAGAGTTCGCGGGCCAGGAAGTGGTCCGCTCGCAGCCGGCGAATATCCGGCCCCTACGGTCTATGCGACCTCCTAATCGGCGGTCATCACCGTCGGTCTGTGCGCCATGCACGTTGGATTTTGTTGCGCCAATGTGTCGCTCGTATTACAAACAACATCGCCACGTCTTACGTTGCGTTAGCTTCCGCAGAAGCGATTGAAATGTACTGCTTGCACGACCTTAATTGTGACTGCTCTTAGATTAAATGTTGGCTCCCGTTGAAATGACTTCTTCGCACGACAACCACTGGAAGACGAAAGCGATTCACTCAACCAGTTCCGAACAAAATCAAACATACGGCAACTCGCTTGCCGCCAAATAACTACAACGTCCGGTAACTCGCATGGCCTCCACAACTTCGAAATCAGTCATCGATCTTCCTTCGGCAACCGTCCGCTTCTGCGGCGACTCGGGCGACGGAATGCAACTTGCCGGAACGCAACTCACATCAACTTCGGCGTTGGTCGGCAACGATGTGGCGACCTTTCCCGACTTCCCTGCTGAGATTCGTGCTCCGCGTGGAACCAAGGCCGGGGTGAGCGGTTTTCAAATTCACTTCGCCAGCGAAGAAATTTTTACCCCAGGCGATCAAGTCGACGTGCTCGTGGCGATGAATCCGGCGGCCCTGTCGACGAACCTGAGCGATCTAGTCGATAATGGCGTGTTGATCGTCAATAGCGAAGCATTCGACCGCAACGGGCTGCGTTTGGCCGGCTACCAGAACAATCCGCTGGAAGACGGCAGCCTGGACAAGTATCAATTGTTCTCGGTCGAAATGACCAAGCTCACCCGTACGGCGGTCGAAGGCCTGGGGCTGGGAACCAAAGAATCGGACCGTTGCCGCAACTTCTTCGCCATGGGTCTGATCTTTTGGCTCTACGATCGACCACTTGATCCCACGATTCGTTTCATCGACGACAAGTTCGGTCGCAAGCCGGCAGTTGCCGAGGCGAATCGTCGTACGCTGCAGGCGGGCTACAATTACGGGGATACCACCGAAGCCTTTGTCAGCCAGTACAGTATCAAGAAGGCCAAGCTTCCCGCGGGTAATTATCGCAACATCACCGGCAATCAGGCCATCGCCTTCGGATTGATCGCTGCCGCCAAGCGAAGTAACTGCGAGATGTTTGTCGGCGGTTATCCCATCACCCCGGCCAGCGATATTCTGCACGAATTATCTAAGCACAAGAACTTCGGCGTGCGAACCTTTCAGGCCGAAGACGAAATCGCCGCTATCACGTCCATCATCGGGGCCTCGTTCGGCGGGGCGATGGCCGTCACCTGCTCTAGCGGTCCGGGCATCGCACTGAAGGGCGAGGGCATGGGCCTGGCCGTGATGACCGAGTTGCCAATGATCATCATCGGGGTTCAACGTGGCGGGCCCAGCACTGGGTTGCCCACGAAGACGGAACAATCCGATCTGTTGCAGGCCATGTTCGGTCGCAACGGAGAATGCCCGATGCCGGTTCTTGCTCCGCAGAGCCCGGCCGATTGCTTCGAAATCGCCCAGGAAGCTTGGAAGGTTGCCACGCAGTTCATGACACCCGTCATGATTCTTTCCGATGGCTACCTGGCCAACGGTGCCGAACCGTGGTTGATTCCCGAAATCACAGACTTGTCACCGATTCCGGTCACCCATCCCAAAGAAAATAATAGTGATGCGGCATTCATGCCTTACGAGCGGAATGAAGATTTAAGTCGACCGTGGGCCGTACCGGGCACCCCGGGGTTGATGCACCGCTTGGGTGGTCTGGAAAAAGAGGACCACACCGGCAACGTCAGTTACGACCCCATCAACCATCAGCACATGACCGATCTGCGTGCGAAGAAGGTCGCCAACGTGGCCCAATACGCACCCTTGCTCGAAGTCGACGGGCCCGAGCAAGGCGATCTATTGGTGCTGGCTTGGGGTGGAACCTACGGGGCCTGTGCCACGGCCGCGCACTTGGCACAGCAGGCCGGTCATGCGGTGGCCCATGCCCACCTTCGTTACCTGAATCCCTTCCCCCGCAACTTGGGCGAAGTGCTAAGCAACTACAAGCGCGTACTGATCCCCGAATTGAACATGGGCCAGTTGCGACTCTTGATTCGAGCGGAGTTCCTCATCGACGCCGAGGGACTCAACAAGGTTCAAGGACGTCCATTCCACGTAAGCGAAATCGTTCAGAAGATCGAAAGCCTGGTGAGTCAATAACACCTGCTTCACGCAATGTCCAAGACAACACCACAGCGAGCCTAAATTCCATGAGCACACGTACGGAACTCAACGTTCTGAAACCCGGCGACTACGCCAGCGATCAAGATGTTCGCTGGTGTCCCGGATGTGGCGACTACTCCATCCTGGCCCAAATGAAGAAGGCCCTCGCGCAGATGGAGGCCCCACTCGATAAAACGGTCTTCATCTCCGGAATCGGTTGCTCGAGCCGCTTTCCGTATTACATGAACACCTACGGCATGCACTCCATTCACGGTCGCGCACCGGCAGTGGCCACGGGGCTGAAAGTGAGCCGTCCCGATCTCGATGTGTGGGTCATCACCGGCGATGGCGATGCCCTGAGCATTGGCGGCAACCACCTGATGCATGTCTTGCGGCGCAACCTCGATATCAACATCGTGCTGTTCAACAATCGCATCTACGGGCTGACCAAAGGGCAGTACTCCCCAACCTCGCCGTTGGGCAAAGTGACCAAGACCTCGCCGATGGGATCGCCCGACAATCCCCTGCGGCCACTGTCGATCGCCTTGGGGTGCGAGGCAACCTTCGTTGCACGCAGTATAGATACCTACACCAAGCACCTGGTCTCCACGCTGACTCGGGCCGCCAATCACCATGGCACTTCGTTCGTCGAGGTGTACCAAAACTGCAACGTCTTCAACGACGGTGCATTCAAGTACGCCACCGACAAAGCCACCAAGAGCGACACGGTGCTCGACCTGCAGCACGGCAAGCCGCTGGTGTTCGGCAAAGAAGGCCAAAAGGGAATTCGCCTGCACGGGATGGATCCTGAGATTGTCGAACTGGGCAAGGGCATCACCGAAGACGATCTCTTGTTCCACGACGAAAAGGCCCCCGAGCCGTCGCTGGCCTACCTGCTCAGCCGCATGCGGCAGCCCGACTTCCCCGAGCCGATCGGAGTGTTCCGCGACATCGACGCTCCTGTCTACAACGATCGGGTGAACGATCAAGTCGACCTCGATCGCAAGAAACGCGGAGAGGGCGACCTGCAGAAACTCTTCAGCTCCGGCGAAACCTGGACCGTCGAGTAACCTTCTGCTCATCCAGATAGCCCAGCCGCATACCGGCTGGGTCGCGCAGCGACAAGATGCCTTAAGAGGAGGTGTCCAGCAAAGTAAGTTTTACCGCTCACCTGTTGTACTTTTCTTCCAGAGTTCCTGCGCGAGAACTCTGACCCAACCGGCGATGTTCTCCGCACCTCAAGGCATCCTGTCGACTTTGTCGACCCAGCCGACATGCGGCTGGGCTATCCAGAATGGAGGTCACCTCGACTCGTTGAGGTAATCTACTCCGGTACGATCAGTTTCAACCGGCCGGGTTGAATCTCCCAGGTCCGTGGGGTGCGGGTTACGAGATCGCCATCGAAGCACATCTCCAGCGACCGATCGGCTTCGATCTCCACGCGCTGGCAAGAGCGGTACAGCGACTTGGGGTGGTCGATGTGCGTTCCCTTTCGAAGCGAGGTCAAGTTGCTAATGAGTTCGATGCGATTGATGTTCGCTGCCGCGTAAACGTGAAACTGCCCGTCGTCGATCTTCGCCGTCGGCGCGATCGGCATCCCATCGCCAAAGAAAGGGGCACTACACACCGCCAGCAAGTACAAGTTCTCGAACTCGTGCAGTTCGTCGTCCAGCTTCACTCGCGCCTGAAAAGGGCGATACCACATCACGGCCCGCACGGCGCTCACGTCGTAGGCCCGCTTTGAACTCACCTTGCGCAGCCACGGTGGAATGTAGTGTACGCAGGCCGCGTCTAACCCGACACCCGCCTCGGTAACGAAGTATTGTGACGTATCGTCGGTAAACGTGACCTTGCCCAGGTCAATCTGCGTGGTGGTCGAGGAGGCGAGCAATTGTTGTAAACTGGCCGGGTAACCGGCGGCCGCCTTCACAAAGTCGCAGGCGGTGCCTGCCGGATAGGGTGCCACGGCCGCGTCGGTGTCGACCACGCCGTTGATCACGTCCATCAACATGCCGTCCCCGCCGACGGCAATCACCTTGTCGAACTCGCCCGACCGTTCCCGGCAATAGTCGCCCGCGTGACCCGCGTACTCGGTTTCCACCACCTCGACCAGCGGCTCATTCCTCAGCGACTCAATCGCCTCCAAAGCCCGCGACCGCCGCAGACTGACACCCTGCGGGTTCAGCACAATCAACGTTCGTCCCTGTATATCAAACGACACTCGGCGGGTTCCTGGGGTTTTGGGTATGCCGATCAGAAAGAGTCATAGAGTTGGGCATCTTGCTTTCAGATGAGAATGGGTCTTATCTTGCCCCCATGAGGGATACCTTGCAGTTGGGTAGGCGTTGCTCAAGCCTAGCGATCCCTGCTTTCGTGACGTGTTCGTTGGTGAGCGATAACGATTCCAGGTTCGATGCAGACTCCAAGTTTCGTAAACCTTCGTCCGTGATTCTTGAATTCGAAAGTTTGAGCTTCTTCAAATTACTCAATCGCGCTAGTTGGGCTAAGCCTTCGTCCGTTACGCGTGTGTTATCAAGCCATAGATCTTCGAGACTGGACAAGCAGACGAGGTACTTCATGCCTTGGTTGCCGATGCGGGTGCTTCCCAATTGGAGCGTTTCTAGTTTCTGCATTCGCTGAAGGTGCACTAAGCAGTCATCGTCGATCCGGGTTCTTCGCAGCGAAAGCCACCTGAGATTGGTCAAGTCTTTGAGGTGCACGATGTCCGCGCTGGTGATCTGAGTCTGCTCAAGTGAGAGCGTTTCCAACTGCGTCAAATTCTCGATACACGCGAGGCCGTGTCGTGGTAAAGGGGTCCTGGAGAAATCGAGGCGTCGTAGCTGAGCAAAAGACTCCAGTGGCGCCTTGAGGGCCAGCATCCAATCCAGGGACCAATCAGGTGAAAGGGTTACCGTTTCTCCGCGGTTATTCACGGGCCAATAAACGCCGTTCGTGGCGCTCTGGAAAAAAACTTCGACGACGGGTCCACTCTGGCGAACGGGCCAAAACGTAGTCCGCCCAGAGACAGTCGTTGGACGTTGAGCATATTTACCTGATTCGTACTTTACTATTCCCCCATTGCGCAGAATCACGTGAATCGCACTTTGATGCCGCCTGGCCTCGATATGGACTCGGGCCATCCAAGCACAGCACCCAGCGGCGACAAGGACCAAGACAAACAATGCCTTCATGCTGAATCGAAATCGAGGCAACTTCACAACTACGTTCTCCTGCCCACAACGGACATCACACGTCAGCGATTGATGTGCAACGGGTCACGGGGCCGCACCTCGAACCCAGCCGATTCAGCTAGTTCGAACCTGCTTCCAAGAACCGCCGCCACTTCACCGTCACGTCGTTTTCCTGAGCCTCGCCCGGCGTGCTGCGTCCCTGTTCGATTTGTTGCTGCAACAGGGTCATCATCTCGGTCACGACTGCTGGGCGTTCGGCGTACAGATTTGTGGTCTCCGCCAGATCATCGTCGAGTTGATACAGTTGTGCCGGCTGCTGGTCTTCGCCTTTACTCCAACCGCCGGAGCCGGGACCGACGATCAGCTTCCAGGGCCCCTTGCGAAGGGCAAGCAAGCCCCGGCTCGACTGATTGATAGCCGTCTCACGTACGGCCCGCTCTTTGCCTTGCAACAGCGGTAGCAAACTCACACTGTCTTCGCCCGCACTGTCGGGCAACTCCGCTCCCACAACCTCTACGCAAGTGGCCAGCAGATCGGCTTGATGGGCGAGTTGCGTGCAGACCGTATTCGGCTGAACGACGCCGGGCCAGCGAACGATGAACGGCACGCGATGCCCCCCTTCCCAAACGTCCGACTTGTACCCGCGTAGCGGACCGCTGGGGTAGTGGCCTTGTTTTTCCATGTCGGGCACCCCGATGTACGGAGCACAACCGTTATCGCTGGTGAACAGCACAAGCGTATCGTCGCCGGCGTCGGATGCCTCGATCGCTTCCAGCACCCGGCCCACCACGGCGTCGGTTTCCATCACAAAGTCGGCATACACCCCCAGCCCGCTGCGTCCTTTCCAGGCTTCGTTCACCGCCAACGGTGTGTGGGGAGCGGTCAATGGCATGTAGAGAAAGAAAGGCTCACCCTGCTGCGCCGCCGCGTTGATGTATTCGCTAGCCCTCCGACCCAGCGCCGGCAGAATCAGTTCCAGCGTCCAGTCCGCAAGTGCCGGACCCTGGCGGCTGGCCAGATTGTTGAGAAACAACCGCCGGGGGAGCAACTCACTTGGAATCCCCACGGTGCGGTCGTCTTCGATGAAGCAAAATGGCGGCCAGTTCGGCACATCGGTTCCGAAGTAGCGGTCGAACCCTCGCGTGGTCGGCCCTCCGGCAATCTTCTGCGAGAACACCGCCCGCCATGCTGTTCGTTGCGAGTCGGTTGCCTGGTCGTCGCTGTCTTTCCCTCGGGGTGATTTGAAGTGCGGTTTCTCAGCAGGCGTGATCGGCCAATCCCAACCTAGGTGCCATTTCCCAATGCAGGCCGTCTGATAACCATGTTGCTTCAGCAGCCCGGCCACGGTCAGCCGATCCTCGTCGATCAGCGGTCGTTCCCATACATTGACAATGCCCGACTGCAATCGGGTTCGCCAGTGGTAACGACCGGTGAGCAGCGTGTATCGCGAAGGCGAGCAGACCCCAGAACTGGAATGTGCATCGTTGAACCGCATCCCCTGGGTCGCCAGGCGATCGATATGCGGCGTGGGAATCTTTCCCCGCCGAGGGTTGTAGCACGACACATCGCCATACCCAAGATCGTCGGCATAAATCACGACGATGTTCGGTAACCGTTCCTCAGCGACCGACGTTGATACCGCGATGGCCATCGCAATCAACCAGGCCGCGACATGAACCGGTTTTGCTATTTCGAGCATGACTATTTCCCAGTCGGGGTCATTGTTATGGAGCAGTCGAAGGGACCTTATCCTACCTTCCCAGCGAGTCTCATGGCATTATTCTGTTTGAGAATGTGGACCATTTCACAGCGTTCACAGCACGCCATAGATAGCCCAGCCGCATGTCGGCTGGGTCGCGTAGCGACAGGATGTCTTGATAGAGAGCTTCGTTAGGAGAAATAGTCTCTGTTTGAGGTGGGCATAATTTATTCTTGGGATGCCCGATATGAATCTCCAATCAACAGGTAGCGAGTAACGCACTTCGGGGCATCTTTTCGACTTCGTCGACCCAGCCGACATGCGGCTGGGCTGTCTCAGTCCTGGTGAAACACATTCGTGAAATTGACGGGCTATAATCGCGGAACGTTTTGCCCAGGATTACATCAAACACCGCTTGGGACCGACTAGCATGGCGTCCAGTGAACTCGATTCAAATCGCCCGGCTAACTTTCGGGGCATGATGCCGATCATGCCAACGGCGATCGACGCTTCGGGCCAGCTCGACGAAGCGAGTCAGCGCCGCGTGGTGCAATATTGTCTGCGATGCGGTGCGGTGGCCATCGGGCACTTTGGAATCGCTTCGGAGTTTCACAAGATATCCGACGAGTATCGTCGCCGCCTGATCGAAATTATTGTCGATGAAGTCGCCGGCAACGTTCCCGTGTTCATCGGCGTCACGGCGCCGGGGGTCGACACCTCGCTGGGTTACGCCCGGCTGGCCGAAGAACTGGGTGCCGACATGGTGATGGCGGCGCTTCCGTATGTGAACTTGCCTGACGCTCGGGGCGCGTTCGCGTACTATCAAGCCCTGTCGCAGGCCACATCGCTGCCGATCATCGTGCAGGATACTCCGGCCAGTTCGACAATTCTCACCGCCGACTTGCTGTGGCGAATGGCTCGTGAAATTGAGCGAATCGCTCATATCAAGGCCGAGGGAACCGGATTTCTTACCAAGACCGCCGCCTTGCTGGAACTCTCATCAGGTGAACTCTCTGTAATCGGCGGTGCGGGCGGGCGGCACTTGATTCACTTGTTGCGACTGGGGATTACGTCGTTTATGACTGGGACCGAAGCTCTCGAGATTCACGGTGCCGCAGTGCGGGCCTACCTCGAAGGAAACCAGGCCCGAGCCGAGGAGATTTATTTTCAGCAAATTCTCCCCTACTTGGGGTTCTATCTCGATTACCCTGAGGAATTGCTCAAGGCCATGCTTCACGCCCGAAGGGTGATTGATTGTCCCCAGGTCATCGCCCCCGCCGCCGCATCGCCCATGAGCGACGTCGAACGACGCGAATTCGATTGGGTGCTCGATCGCATCGGCTGGCGGAAGCGATGGCCTGACATTCCTGGAACGTGAACATTCAACCCACCCTAGGAGCCACCAACATGCGGTTGCCTTGCTTCGTTGCTTGTGCTGCACTCGTCTCGATATTTTCCTCCTCGAGTGTTGCGACCGAGCCTTCCGTAGTAAAGCACGTGAAGGTCTACGGGGAAGATGGAAAATTCGGCGGCTGGCCCGCCAACCACGGCATGTGGATGTGGGGGAATGAGATCCTGGTCGGCTTCAGTACGGGGATTCATCAAGACCTGGGCGAAGAGCGACACAATATCGATCGCGACAAACCCGAGCATCACGTGCTGGCCCGCAGTCTCGATGGCGGGGAAACGTGGACCATGGAGTACCCGGCGAACAAAGGCATGCTCATCAATTACGGCGGCATGCGACACGGCACCATGGACCCCCGGCTTACCGAGCCAGACCCAACACCGATCAGCGAACCGATTCAGTTCACGCATCCTGATTTTTGCATGACGATGCGGTTCAACAACATTCATAGCGGCGAGTCGCGGCTGTACTACTCGTACGATCGGGGTCACAACTGGAAGGGACCTTTTCAGGTGCCCAACTTCGGACAACCCGGTGTCATGGCCCGCTCGGATTACATGGTGAACGGACCGCATGATTGCCATGTGTTTCTGACGGCTTCCAAGTCCAATCGAGAAGAAGGACGCGTGTTTTGCGGGCGCACCACCGACGGAGGCTTGAGTTGGAAGTTTCTCTCGTTCGTCGGCCCTGAACCCAACGGGTTCTCGATCATGCCTTCCACCGTGCGGCTGGGACCCGAACATTTGCTGATGACCCGTCGTTGTCGCGAAGGCGAAGGTGAGGCCAGGCACCGCTGGATCGATACCTGGCGTTCGCGAGACAATGGCGAGAGCTGGGAATTCGTGAACGACGCCGTTGCGGATGTAGGTGAGGGAAATCCACCTTCCATGATCAAGCTGACCGACGGACGGCTCTGTCTGACCTATGGCGTGCGCGAAGCGCCCTTCGAAATGCAAGCCAAGTTCAGCAGCGACGAGGGGCAAACCTGGAGCGCACCGTTCGTGCTGCAAACCAACGGTGGCGGTCGCGACCTCGGATATCCGCGCACGCTGCAGCGGCCCGACGGCAAGATCGTCACGCTGTACTATTTCTACCCCAACGACAATCCCTACCGCAGAATCATCGCCACGATCTTGGACCCGGGCGATGCGTAAACGGCCGTCGATTGTCGATCGACCCTAAGGATCAACTGCGACAACCAAGGAGTTTGCCGGCATGAGCATTCCGAGATTTCCGCAACCGGTTCAATCGCGACGACAGTTCTTGGGTCAATCTTTAGCGGCGAGTGCGGCCGGGATGTTGGTCCTGGGATCCGGCTCATCGCGTGCGGCGGACAATGCCTCGGGAGCGATCGAGATCGGTTCGCGACGCGAGTTGTTCCTGGACGATGTGCTGATCGAACGGCTCGACGGTCAGGCCGCGCGACAGCTTCATCATCCCCAGCCGAAAGCGTTGGCTCTGGTCCACGATGCACCCTGGGAAGGTACCGGCAGCGGGTATCACAGCGTCTTTCGCGACGGCGACAAGTACCGCATGTATTACAAGGCGTGGCATCTCGATGCGCAGCAAGGCAAACTCAACACCGCAGCCCATCCGCTGTTGTGCTGTTACGCCGAAAGCGACGACGGTATCGAGTGGGAAAAGCCGAACTTGCAGTTGGTCGAATTCGATGGTTCCAAGGCAAACAACATTGTCATCAACAGCGGCACCGCAACCGGGCCCGGCGGTGGAACACTGAACGTCGACGCGGGACACCCGGCGATTTTCAAAGACGAAAACCCTGCGGCAAGCGAGGATGCAAAATACAAAGCCATCCTCCGTTCTTCTTCCCCCAACGGGTTGCTGCCTTTCAAGTCGCCAGATGGGTTGCACTGGTCGCCCATGAGCGATGAGCCCATCCTGCGAGGCTTGGGAGCGTTTGATTCTCAGAACCTCGCGTTCTGGGATCCCACTATCGGCAAGTACCGCGCCTACTGGCGCATTTTCACCGAGGGGAAGACCACCGACGCCGAGTGGAAACCGGCCGGGCACCGCGCAATTCGCTCGGCCACTTCCGACGATTTGCTGCAATGGAGCAAACCAATCGACCTGACTTATGCCGATTCTCCCTCGGAGCAGCTCTACACGAACCAAATCAAACCCTACCATCGAGCGCCCCATCTGCTCATCGGGTTTCCAACCCGATATATCGATCGTGGCTGGTCCGATTCAATGGAGGCGTTGCCCGAGTTGGAACATCGCAAGTTGCGGGCATCGTCCACTCCGCGCTACGGCACGGCCATCACCGAAGGTTTACTGATGTCCAGCCGCGACGGCACGCATTTCCATCGCTGGAACGAAGCGTTTCTGCCGCCGGGCCCTCAGCGACCGGGCTCTTGGAATTACGGTCATCAGTACATCGCCTGGCATCTTGTTGAAACGCAGTCATCGTTACCCGGTGCGGACAACGAGCTTTCCCTCTATGCCGGCGAGAGCTATTGGACGGGAAAGGGCAGCGCGCTACGGCGATACACGCTTCGCCTCGACGGGTTTGCTTCGATACGCGGATCCATGCAGGGCGGAGAAGTCGTCACCAAACCGCTAACCTTCTCAGGCGACAAGCTCCAACTGAACTTCGCCACTTCGGCCGCCGGTGGCGTGCGTGTGGAGTTGCAGGATCCTGGCGGAACATCTCTGAAGGGTTTCTCACTGGAAGACTGCCCCGAGGTTTTCGGCGACGCGACCGCGCGCACCGTCGCCTGGAAAAACGGTAACGATGTCTCGTCCCTCAACGGGCGGCCCATTCGCTTGCGATTCGCCCTGAAAGACGCCGATCTCTACGCGTTTCAGTTCGTCGACGGCTGATTGGAGGCATCAAAACCGGGTAGGCATCCATTTTCGCAACCAATTTGGGATCGTGCGACGATTGCGATATGATAGAAGGCCCCCCGCTTCGTTGGCCAGCGAACCCCATCCTGATGGCGAACAGACTGCGAATGTCGATCTTGGTCGCGCTCCTGGGGAGCGTTGTACCGCAAGCGATCGCGACGGAAACTCCGTCTGACGCGCAGATGCGATTCTTCGAATCGAACGTGCGGCCGCTGCTGGTCGAACACTGCAATCAGTGTCACGGGCGAAACAAGCAAGAAGGCGAGCTGAGACTCGACTCGTTGGATGCGATGCTCGCCGGTGGCGGAAGCGGACCGGCGATTGTGCCCGGCGAAGTCGACGAGAGTTTGCTGATCGAGGCCGTACGTTACGAATCCTACGAGATGCCCCCCTCGGGGCAGCTCGACGAAAAGTCGATCAACGTGCTGGTTGAGTGGATAGCGATGGGGGCCCCGTGGCCCAAGCCCAACCCCAACCAATTGCCTGGGGGTTCGGAGTTCAGTGAAGAGGATCGTTCATTCTGGGCATTTCAACCGGTGCGGAATTGGGCAGTGCCTGCCGTCAATGATCCTCGCTGGTCGACCAACCCCATCGATCAGTTCATTTACGACCGACTCCAGGAGGACGGTCTCGAACCGGCCCCCGAGGCAGACCGCGTCACGCTGATTCGCCGCGCGTATTTTGACTTGATCGGTTTGCCGCCCACACCGGAGGAGATCGATTCGTTCCTCGCAGATCCTGCCCCCACCGAGGAAGCGTTTGCACAGTTGGTCGATCAATTGTTGAGTCGCCCGCAATATGGCGAACGTTGGGCCCGGCATTGGCTCGACCTGGTTCGTTACGCCGAGAGCGACGGGTTTCGGGCAGATGCCTTTCGTCCTCATGTCTGGCATTATCGCGACTACGTCATCGATGCATTCAACAACGATAAGCCGTATCCGCAGTTCGTGCTGGAGCAGTTGGCCGGAGACGAAATCGCGCCCAATGACCCGGCGGCGTTGGCGGCCACCGGTTACCTGAGGCACTATCTCTACGAGCACAACCAACGAGATGCCCGCACTCAGTGGGACGACATACTCAACAACATCACCGACACCACCGGTGACGTGTTCCTGGGACTGGGCATGGGCTGTGCCCGCTGCCACGACCACAAGTTCGATGCCATTCTGCAAGACGATTACTTCCGGCTGCAGGCGTTCTTCGCACCCTTGCTTCCCCGTGACGATCGCGTGGCGGCAACTACCCAACAGCGAGAAGCCTACGAGGTCGCCAATTCCGAATGGGAAAGCGCCACTGCTACGATTCGCGAGAAGATCGACGCGGCACTTCGCAGCGGGCTCGATAAAGAGGCCGCTGCGAAGATCAGCATGTTCCCGCCCGACATCCAGGCCATCATGGCAAAGCCGGTCGAAGAGCGCTCGCAATTGGAGCATCAACTGGCCTATTTGGTCGATCGGCAGGTGCAAGATAGCCACAAGCAGTTTCTTTCTCGCGTGCGAAGTAGCAAGGATAAGAAATGGCAACCGGTGCAGGCCTTGTATAAAGAGCTGGCCAAGTTCGAACACCTCAAACCCAATCCGCTGCCGCCGGTGATGAGCGTATCGGATGTCTCGACGGTGACGCCCGAAGCGTTACTTTTGGCTAGTGCAAGTGACTCGGAAATTCCGCCTGGCTTCCTGTCGGTTATCGATCCGGGCCCCGCCGAAATCATTCGTGATCCGGTGGTGGAGCACTCCACGGGCCGTCGCACCACGTTGGCACTGTGGATTGCCAGCCCCGACAATCAACTCACCACCCGGGTTATCGCCAACCGTATTTGGCAACACCATTTCGTGACGGGGCTGGTACCTTCGTCCAACGATTTCGGCCACCTGGGGCAACCTCCAAGCCATCCCGAGCTCCTCGATTGGCTAGCGGTGCGATTCGTGGAAAGCGGTTGGAGTTTCAAGGCGATGCACCGGCTGATCATGAATTCGGCCACCTATCGTCAGTCGGCCAGCCACCCGGATAAGGACAAGGGCGAGACGAACGACCCCACAAACAAACTGCATTGGCGCCGTGATATCCGCCGTCTATCCGCCGAGCAAATTCGCGACGCCGCGCTGGCCGTATCCGGAGAGCTGCAACTCGACGCGGGAGGCCCCAGTGTTTCGGCATCCACACCAAGGCGTAGTGTCTACACCCGGGTGAAACGCAACGGCAGCGATCCCGTGTTGGCCGCGTTCGACTTGCCCGATGGGATCAAGAGCACGCCTGAACGAAACGTGACCACCACTCCAACCCAGGCCTTGCTGTTGATCAATGGCGACTGGCTGTTGAAGCGGGCCCAGGCGATGGCCAAGCGCGTAAAACGGGCCGGTGACGATGAAGCGGTCGTGACGCTGGCCTTCCGTACGGCGTTTGGCCGAATTCCGGAACCTGAAGAGGTTACAGAACTCGTCGCGTTCCTCAACCAACAAGCGATTGCTACCGGCAAGCCGGGCTCCCAGGCACGTAACGCGGCCTTGGTCGATTTGTGTCACGGTTTGCTTAATTCCAGCGGTTTCCTTTACGTCGATTGAGTGGCATGCACCAATACCCTTCGCAGTATTCCGCCGAAGCAGGAATGCATGCTCGTCGCCAATTCCTCATGAAGTCGGCCGGAGGTTTTGGGGCCGCAATGCTGGCCGGGATCTTCGGCAGCGATCAATCTGCCGTCGCCGAATCGGGTTCGTCGAAAAACCCGCTCTCGGCCAAAGTTCCCCATCACCAGGCCACGGCAAAGAGCGTCATCTTTCTGTTCATGGAAGGCGGTCCTAGCCATATCGATTTGTTCGACCCCAAACCAGAACTGCAGAAGCATGCGGGCCAGAGGTTGCCTTCCAGTTTAAAACGGCCGGTCACCGCCATGGGCGAGACCGAATCTCCCCTGTTGGGATCAAAGCGAAAGTGGCAGCAATACGGCGAGAGTGGCACTTGGGTCTCCGATTGGTTACCGCACACCGCACAATGCGTCGACGACATCGCCGTGCTGCGTGGCTGTTGGACCAACGGGATCAATCACGCCGGAGGGGTTTGCCAAATGAACACGGGCACCCCGCTTGCCGGTCGACCATCGCTGGGCAGTTGGGTTACGTATGGGCTTGGTTCCGAGAACGAGAACCTGCCGGCGTTCGTGGTCCTGCAAGACAACGACGGTTCGGTAGTCAACGGGCCTCGCAACTGGGGCACCGCGTTCATGCCCGCGGCCTACGAAGGCACGCCGTTAAAGAATGCCACCCCGCCAATTCGCAACTTGAATCGTCCGAAAGGCGTGAGCAAGGAACAGCAGCAGGGCAAACTGGCATTGCTCGATCGTTTGAACCGACGCCACGCGGCCACACGACAACAGCAGTCGGAACTGGATGCTCGCATTCTCAGTTACGAGTTGGCCTTCCGGATGCAGGCCGCCGCGCCCGAAGCGATCGACCTTTCGCAAGAAACGGCCACCACGCAGAAGCTGTACGGCATGGACGACAAACAGACTGAGGTATACGGTCGCAATTGTTTGCTGGGCCGACGTCTGGTCGAGCGCGGTGTGCGTTTCGTTCAGCTTTATCATGGCGTGGGAAGCAAGTGGGATTCGCACTCGCAGATTGAAAAGAATCACACCAAGATGTGCCGCGAGATGGATCGGTGTGTGGCGGGGCTGCTCACCGATCTCAAACAGCGCGGGCTGCTCGACTCGACCCTGGTCGTATGGGGCGGGGAATTTGGTCGCACGCCGATGAGCGAGAAGGGCGATGGCCGTGACCACAACCCCACCGGTTTCACCATGTGGATGGCCGGCGGTGGCGTGAAAGGCGGTCAAACCATCGGAGCGACCGACGATTTCGGGCTCTACGCTGTCGAAAATCGCCTGCATGTCCACGATCTACACGCGTCGATCCTGCACCTCATGGGTCTCGACAATATGCGACTCACCTACCACCATGCGGGTCGTCCCGAGCGACCAACCCAAAACGAAGGCGCGTTCTGCGAAAAGATCGTTACAGGGTAACTTCGACCGGGTTTTGAAGATTCAGCTCTTCTGTTCAGCGAAACCCTCGCAGCGAATAACCGGTTGCGGCGGGTATTTCGGGAAACGACGGTCTTCCAACGATCGTTCACAAAGCAAAAAACGGGATCCCTTTCCTGAGACGACCTCCCTCCGATTATTACAACGTTCACAAAGGCTCTCCTGCATATCGTGCTTCACTCCCCCTCGGCCCACACGCTGGCTTGCCCGTCTTCATCCAGGTCGATGTGGATGACGTTTGCACGACAACATACGGGACAGTCTTCCACGTAATGCTGCCGGGCCCCCTGCGAATAGTCCAACGGTATCACGATCTCCTCACCGCACGCATCGCAGACGTAGGATACTTCGTCCTGCATGGTTATGCACTTACGTGAACAATAGCGCCGGCTTACCCGGTGAATGACCATCGGTCGGCGGGGTAAACGCCTGAATTATAGCCGTCGGATGGAAACATGTCGGCTCGGCCGCTCTTGCTCCAGCATCCATTCGTAGAATTCGGGGTTGTCGTAGGTCTCGGTCCACGAGTCGTGCCCGGCGTCGGGATAAACGGTGAATCGAACGTCACCTTTCTTCTGCTTCAAGGCGTCGACCATTACCTGAGAACGCTCCAGCGGTACGACCGGGTCTTTGGCACCGTGGAAGACCCAAAAGGGAATATCTCGCAGAAGGCGCGCCCAAAACGGTTCGCCACCCCCGCAAATGGGAGCCACCGCGGCAAACCGACCCGGCGTGTAGGCCGCAAGATTCCACGAACCAAAGCCCCCCATGCTCAGCCCGGAGAGATAGACGCGGTCGTCATCGACCTTGTGGGTAGAGATGACCTCGTCCAACAGCGCCGACAACTCGAACGGCTGCCACCAGCGATTCGAAGGGCACTGTGGAGAGACCACGATAAAGGGAAATTGTTTCCCTTGTTTGATTAGTTTCGGAGGCCCATGCTTTTTCACTTTCTCGAGGTCGTCGCCCCGTTCGCCAGCACCATGCAGAAAGAGCATCAGCGGCCACTCATCCTGCTCCTCGTAATTTTCAGGAAGATACAGCAAGTAATTCATTTTCACGGGCACTTGCTTGTTTAACTCTACGGGTTGCTGAGAACCGGGTGCTTCCTCGGCGATCGCAGATGGTGCCATGAGAAGTCCTGCGATCAGGGTGAGCATGAAGACCAAACCGTGGTGCATGGAGATACCTCTTCCGTCGAAATGAATGGTTTCGTTCTCTGTTCCAAACGCGATTCTGGCCCGCGGGGTTGTTCCGAACCAGCGCGAGCCGCGATCTCTGCGGTGCATTCCGCAATACAACTAAACAGCCAATGCACCGACCGCCCCAACCCCACCGATGCCATGAAGAATGGTGCCTCAGTTGTCGCCCAAGGCGACGCGCATGTCGAGAGTTGGGCGCACATTTTCGGCACTTTCCTGCAGAATTCCCAATCCTCGCTTGGCCCCTTCATGCTGAGGATCTTGTTTGAGCACACTGCGAAAGTCGTTTTCGGCCAACTCGTATTCCCCACGGTGCACTCTCAACCAACCCATACATAAGCGTGCATCGATATGGCTTGGATCCGTGGAGAGCGTATCTTCGAAAGCGGATAGAGCGTCGGCAAATTGCAATCTCTCCAGAGCGATCAATCCCCGCAGAAAGTGGACTTCTGCAGAGGCTGCTTCGAGTTCCAGGGCATGGTCCAATAGTTGGGTCGCGGCTGAAGTATAGCCACGGCGCCAATAGCCTTCTGCTTGCTCTAGGAGAGCATTCGCATCGTCTTGGTCCGCGAGCGAGAACGGGTCGAGTGTTTCGTGAAGTTCCTCCAGCCGCATGGCTGCGTACGATGCTTCGAGCGAATTGTCGCTGAGGCTGTGGGCGTGCAATCGATCCATGGCCGATGAATAATCGCCGCGACGAAGTTCGAGGCCAGCCAGCAGGATTTCTCGCTGGTCCCCGGTCGCTTCATCTTCGGGCAGTGCTTCGATCTCGGCCTGGGCCTCATCCATGCGGTCGGTGGCCAGATAGTAGTTTGCACGATAGATCGCTCTGGAAAGGGGTGGCGCCGTGGGCCACATTCGAGACAGATACCACGATTCCAATTCCAGGTCGTCACCAACTTCCCGGTCGAGGGGGCGACGGTAGACGACTAGCGGAGAAGGCTGTTGGTCGTCGTAGAGAACCTTATCCCCTTCGCTCGAGGGTTCCAATCGAAAGCGGGCCGACACTTGCGAGAAGGTGTTGCCGACCCAGACAAAGACCGGATTCGTAGGTCGATCAACCGGGGCATGAAGCATGACATCTTTGAATCGATCGACAAACCGAGTGAACTCGTTGACCGCGTAGCCGTGCAACGGCTGTTCGACGTAACCTAGTCGAGGAAAGCACAGATAGTGCAACAGCGGCGTCGGGGCAAACACCACATCCTCCTGGCACAGTCGTTCGATTTTCTTGCAGGCACGGATATTCGAAAGATGATCGCGTTCGTATTCCCAACTTCGTTCTAGAAAGGCTCCGCTTCGAGCGAGCAACTTGGGATCGGCTCCAAATTCGTTGGCCAGCATCATTTCGATCGGGGGAAAGAAACGCCCGTAACTGTTCGCCAAATTCGCCAGAATCACGACCGTCAAGAAAGCCACGGTTATCTGGCGGGGTCTACGCAACTCGAACAGAATGCTGCCAGCCGTGAGGTACATGAACGGAACGAGCAACACCAGGTAGCGGGGCAGGAAAATGATTCGCGACACCGCGTACAGCACTGCCACGGTCAAAATGGCCGAGTAGAGCACCAGCGGTTGCTGCCTGTAGACATGGCGTGCGAAACTCAGGCAGTTCTGAAGAAATCCACCGTCGGTCTCGCGGTCCGGATGCCTCCAAATGGAAATCAATGCAATGATCACGACCAAGACGGTCACCATCGCCAACAGTGATAGATCGGGGCATAGGTATCTGACGAATTGCAGGTTGGGTCCGCCGGCGCGGTGGGTGGGGGCCAACTGATTCTCGATATGCCCGCCCCAAAGCACCAGTGCTGCCTGAAATGCGAAGGCCAGCACATTGAACAGCAATCCTAGCGAGTAGCGTTTTCTGATCGCGGAATTGCTGTGCCGCCAGAACAACAACAAAAAACCAATCAGGTAAGTAACGGTGGTCGCTGTGACCAGCAGCCCGGTGGCTTTCATCAGGAAGGCGAATGTTCCTGAGATTGCCGCCAGAGCGAAGTGCTCATGCAACACCCACCGCAGGGCGAGTAGGGCAAACAGCGTCGTGGGAATTTCCATGCCGAGCATGTCGACCTGAACGCCGAACAGGGGCGTGCTCAACAGAGCAAGGCAAGCGATGGTGGCCGCGATCACTCCTCCGCGCGGGTACAGCATCGCGAACACCAGCAGCAGAATGCCGCTCGTGCAGGCGAACGTAAACAGGTGATAGGCCACTTGAGCGAACGGCGGGGGAGCGACTCGCATCAGCAGGGCTACTACGGTTGGCAGAATGCTGGTTCGATAGCAATCGGCGCCGCCTTCCCAGTGGCGACGTTCTTCGTGCCACAGTCGCAGGTAGTCGAAGTTCGTCTCAGCGAGAAAATTCGCCTCGGTCCATAAACCCTGACCGAAGTCCCAATAAGGTGGCGAATCGATCACCGCGTTTCGCCATAAGGCAAGGGCGAACGTAAGAACCAGCCAGGCAACCCACCAGGACCATCGAGATGTTGAACGAGCCCCTCCCTGTTCAACAACATGAGGCGGCGGTGCGGCGGAATCGGTAGTCATGACAATTCAAGTGGTGCGGAAACCGACGGAAACAAAGTCCTACAACGATTCGCGACGTGGGTTTTCACTTCGAATCCGTTCGAGGTGCCGTCTGGCAACCTCATCGGTTGGGTTCAATTCCAATGCCCGTTCAAAAGCCTGGGCCGCGGAGTCGTGTTCCTGCAGGCGAGCCAGAACAGTTCCCAACGTATGAAGCGTCATCCAGTTCTCGGGAGCTTCACGAACACTGGCTTTCGCGAATTCGAGGGCTTCGTCCAAGTTCCCCTCATCCATGGCGACTTCTGCCATACGTCGCGCGGCAGCCGCATGCTTGGGCTCTTGCTCCAGGATACTCTGAAACAACGCCTTGGCCTGCACAAGCTGCCCCTGATGCTGACGAATGATGCCCAGGGCAAATGCCGCGTCGGTAGACGTCGCGTCTTGCTCAAGACCGGCTTCCAGTATGGCGGTGGCCTGTTCCAACTCCCCGGCAAACAGCTTTCGTAACGCATCATGATACGTCCTTTCGCTGGCTGAATCCGCAGGAACCCCCGACAGAACAAGCTCGACTTCAGGCCCGTACCTGGCCATCACCACGGGGTTGTAATCCGCTTCGCGTCGCCCACGGTCGCGATCCGACAGGCCAAGGCAAAACTCGATGGCTTCTTCGACTCGGTTCGCTTCGAATAGGACGGCCGCCGTAAGTTGCCGCAGGTGATAGTCTCTGACGTCCTTTCGCTCGGCCAATAACGCTTCTGTCACGGCCTGATCCAGGTCACCACGTTCGCGAAGAAAAGAAATCTTGAATTTGGCTCTGTCGGCGGGACGTTCGTGCGGCCACATGCGGTCGAGGTACCAGTCTTGAAGCTCTCGCCTCGAAGGAGTTTCGCCCGACCATCGTTTTTCGAAAACGATCAAAGGAGAAGCCAAGTGATCGGAATAGATGACATGATCCTCATCAAGCGGACGGGGAATGTCGAATAGGCCATCGAGTCTTAACCAGCTATTTCCCACCACAATGAATATGGGGTTCGGCGGAGGGTCGTCCAAAATATCGGAAATATCGCGGATACGAGGAAACCGATCGGGGTAGGGATTCGCTCCAAAGACAATTGCTTGACTATCGAAGTAGCCGAGTTCGGGCATTGCCAAGAAATCGAGAAAGGGCCGAGCGGCAATGACAGGTTGCTTCGATGAGTACTTCTCGAGCGCACTCATAGCTGCCAAATTGGCTTCATGATCGTCGATCAGTTCATGGCTCCGGCCAATAACAGCTCCGGTGCGAGCGAGTTCTAAACCATAAATGTCGATGAGCCTCGGATAGAGCGCGCCATGCCGATTTATCAAGTTCAAGCCGATGAACACGACAAGCAACAACGTGACGAGTACCTGTCGGGAGTCAATTCGTGCCCATGCGAATACAAAAACGGCGAGCAAGTAGGGAAGAATGAAGACCAGGTAGCGTGGAATGAAAGGGACCGTTGCCAGCGATGCTAGGCCGCCCAAAAGCGCGATCCAGGCCAGACACCAAAACGGATAGCGGCGAAGGAATAGACCGAAAGTAAATCGATAGTATGCAATTGCGCTCCGGTTCTTCAATGCCGATTGTTCCTCGCTCAGTGCTCGCACCACGAGGAATCCTGTGCCTAGCAGGCTAGCGCAAAACATCAGCAAACACTCAGGAGACCAATCGGGTAGCGAAAACAACGAACTGGCTGTGTGTTGGTTTCGTGCTGTTCTGAGATTGCTGACGCTTCCGGCTTGCTGAATTACAATCAGTGCCGCTCCCAGGCACGCCAGATGAAACAGGAGAACAGGCCAGGAAGGTTTCTTGTCTTTCTCCCGATCAGCCGTCATCAGAAGGGCGACGAGGTAAGTGATGATGGCGAGTTGGAATACAACACCGCTGGCTTTCATCAGAAACGCGGCCACGGCGAACAATGCCGCAAGATACCAACGGTGCTCACACAGCAACCACACCGCGAGAATCCCGCATGCAGCCATCGGCAGTTCCATACCCACAATGAATGTTTGGGCACTAAAAACCGGGGTTGTCAGCATGGCCAAGCTTGAGAGTACTCCGACACGGGTGCCGGCGTACTGCGCGACAAGGTGAAACAAAACAACGCATATCATGGTCGTACTGACTATGGAAACCAGATGCAGCACAAAAAAAATAGGGATTCCACTGGGCAAAAACCGCATCAGAAGAGCCAAGAATGTGGGCAGTATGCTTGTCAGGTAGACTCGCGCCCCCCCCAACGAAAAATCGGGTTCCTCATTCCATAGCCGACTGTAGTCGAAGTTGGTGCGATTGAGGAAATCGGCTTCCATCCACAGTCCCATACTGTTTTCTTGTGGAGGGGGCGAAGTAAAGACATCTCGTCGCATGAATGCCAAACAGGCAAACACGATCAGGCAAAGTAAGATCCATTGCCATGGAGATGATAGACCACCCTTTTCAGGCGGATCGCTGTTGACAGCGGCGTGAGAAGAAGTTGCCGACGGCATTAGCCTTCTAGACTGACTGCGGGTACATTGGAATGCAGAGGCATTTGTTTAATAGCAACCTCTTGCGTGGCCGGGTCTTCTGGCCAGGCGCGTGGCGCGAATTGTTTCGGATTGCTTTTTCCGAAAAGTCGTTGGAGATACGCCCGTAACGAACGCTGTACGTATCGATCCAGCTTCGTTTCTTGACGACGGCGAAATACATTGAGCGTCGTGCGAATCGCCTTGAATGGGTGCCAGAGAAAACTCGTGATGTAGAATGAGATAAAGGCCTTCAGGGTGAGCTTTCGCAGAACTTCGTTGGTCATTTCCTTGTTCCAGGAGAACGCCCGACCTAGCTCGCTTTGGTAACCGAGACTTTCGTAAAATTCGTGATCGATCTTGACGTTGCCTTCGGCTTCCAATATGCGGAATAGTTGAGTTCCCGGTAGCGGCGAGAACTTGCTGAACGAAGCTTCATCAACACCCAACTTTGCAAGTTCGCCCGCGTACTTGATCGTGTCTTCTGCCTCTTCTTTGGTCTCGCCTGGGGCACCAACCATGAAGTACAAACAGACTTTCATTCCAGCGTCGATTGCTTCTTTGGCAGCCTCTTTCACCTTCTCTGGTCGAATTGTTTTGTTCAGAATTTCGCGCAGCACGCGTTCGTTGCCGCTCTCTGGGGCAAATGTGATGTTCTCGCAACCGCTTTCCTTCATCAGATCTAGCGTCGGACGGTCGACCGTTTCAACGCGAACCCCCGTACTAAGTTGCCAAGAAATGTTGGCCTTTCGGTCAATAAGCTCTCTGCAAAATTCTTTGGTCCATTTGCGACTGACCGTGAGATTGTCGTCCACAAAGTGGATGTCGGTTACTCCGTAAGTCTCTTTTAAGAACATGATCTCATCGACGACTTTGCTCGCATTGCGAACACGGAATTTGGTCGTCCACAGTTGCGGTGTCGTACAGAAACTGCACTTGTAAGGGCAGCCACGTGAGGCAAGAATCGTGGTCGACCGGCCACGATTGGCACCGTGGCCCTCTTTGCACTGAATGTAGTTCTCCATGGGGAGCATGTCCCGAGAAGGCAACGGGAGCTCATCCAGCTCTGTTGCGCTCAGGTAACGTCTCTTGGGAGTGCGATAGATCTCCTCGTTTTCTCGCCACACCAGTCCATCGACATCCCGAAACGGCCTGTTTCCTGCCAGGGCGTCAATGAATTCCAGGACCGAGTGCTCCGCTTCGCTGACGACGGTGAAGTCGATTCCTGGCTCCCGCATCACAAGTTCCGGATATGCGGAAGGGTGAGGGCCACCCACAACGATCGGCATGTCAGGATAAAGTTTTTTTGTTTCCCGAATGACAGCCACTGCAGCGGGCCACATGTAGCTGTACAAACTGGATACCCCAACCCAATCTGCGTCGGCAGGGATTCGATCGATAATGTCTTCGATGGCAAGCCCCCGGATTCGATGCTTGCCAAAATCGATGTATTGCTCTGGTTCCTCTCCGATGGCGTCAATCAAAATGACCTCGTGACCATGCTTCTTGAGATTGGCAGCAATGAATGCAATGCCTAGTGGAGGAAGCACAGCAGATGCCACCTGGGAAACGCTGAAGATCTCCGGTGGATAGATCAGAACAATCTTCATAAGTCAGCAGTCTCCACAAGGCAGCTAGACATTCCCAAACAGGCGCACGCGACCCTGGGAAAAGACCAAAGGCGATGGCTCGCAATCAGGAAGTAGCGTCGCGTTGTAATTCTGGCCAGGAAATTTGCGAATGACTTCTCACAGGAACCGAGAGATGTGAAGCTATTCCCGGACAGTATAGGTGCTCAAAAAGTTGGAAACAACAATTAGTTTTGATTTGACACTTTCCTCGAAGCCCCCTTGCCAGCAGAGGTACGCTCAGCCGAAGAGGGTGGATTTCCCTCTGTTCGAGGCCCCAGTGCTGAAATCGTCGCTAGCCCCCAATCTTGCCGCGATTCGGCGGTTTTGAGGTGTTTTTCAGCCTCAAAAAAGCCTTGATTCGCGACGGAGCATTGCTCGGCACCTACATTCCGAGCGACCAGCAAGAGGACGCATTGCGCTTACCGCAAGCAATTCAAGCGAATGGTCATACTAAGTCACCCAGATTCCGGCTTGCGAGCACCCACCACTCCGACCGTGATCACATTACGTGGGGGGCGTTCGTTGAGATGGATCAATCCTTAAATTACGATGGGGAAGCCTAGTCGCTCATCTTGTTACCTTGGGAATCTCGCGGAGAGCTCTTCATCGTGGACGGCATGAACGCGGTCTATTGGGCGTCCGCAGGATGCTGGGTGGCCCTAATCGCGGTTTGCGTTTATGCCCATGGTTGGACAAGGGAGGCGATGCGCCGCGCAGCGATCTGCACAGTAGCCTTCCTCGTGACGTTCGTGCTATTGCGACACTGGGTTCTCTCGCCGCAATCTCATGTATGGTCTCACCTCCTGGCCGAGTTGATTCCGATCCCTGTTCCAGTTGCACTCTTCTGCTACGCGGCCGGTTTCGACAAAGCTCGAACGGCTCGATTGTTTCTATTTGTGCTGCTGGCAACCATTGCGAAGTATCAGTTCGATGGTTTGGCAGTCTTTTTACTGGCAATCGCCTTGGCAATTGATTTTGAGTTGCATCCCCTGGCCGGCAAACGCGGCATGATCGGTTCGCTGTGCGGCATTGCCGTGATGTGGCTCGTGACGTATTTTCTGTTATCCGTACTCGAAATCACCAACGCCGATATCATCTTCTCTGCATCCGTCTTTTGCTTCGTGCACGCGATGTGCTTTCTGGATGTTCCGGAGGAATCTACGCCCGAGCAAAAGACGGCGTAGTGTCACGCCTGGTCGCCGGCGTTGTCCCGGTAGTGAATGGCCAGCCAGATGGTGGGCTGTGTGGGTGAGGTCCATTCCACGCGGTGTTTTTCACCGGCCGCAAGATTGATCCAATCGCCGGTCTGCAGTTCGACAGTTCGCTCTGGGTCGGCAAACTGTAGTCGCGCGGAACCTTGCAGGACCACGACCCATTCGGCTTGTTCTTGGTCGTACCAGAACCCCGGCGGCGACGCTTGACCGAAGGAAACGATCCGCTCGACGCGCATCGCTTCGGTTTCCAACAACGCCTCGAACGATTCTTTGGAACGATCGCCGGGCAACAAAGTAAATAGGTTGCGCATCGGTCCCGCATTCCCGGGGTCTACTCGCTTTGCTGATTCAATTACAATCGATAGTAGACGTCGATCACCTGACGCAGCATGTCGTGAACGATGCTGCGGTCGGGAAGCGTGGCGGCCATGCCATAGATGGGGGCCATCCCGCCTTCGACATCAGGGTTTTCACGCACAAATTCGACGGATTCTGCGAGATCGTCCACGAACCTCTCCGCGACGCCATTCTGGCTGTTCCGAAGCGTGGGGCTCACGTGCAGCGCCGGCGGATGTTGCAGCCCGGTCAGCGCCCAGTGTCGATAGGACATCTGATCGAGGACTTGATAGATATCGACATCGTCCGAGGCAAATGAAAACACGCCAATCGGCTGACCAAGAATTCGCAGGCCCGGGATCGCCTCGATCCCATTCCGCATGATGGCCACGGAATCGAGAATCTTTCGCGCTGCATCGAGATAACCTTTCTCGCCAGTTGCAACCATCGCGGCCCAGCATGTGGCGCTCAGTCCGCCGGGGCGACTGCCGGAGAATGTGGGCGAGTAATACAAGCCCCCGGGCCAATCGGCGATGGTGAAATACTGATAACGTCGCAGATCGGTCCCGCGATAGAGCACGACGGACGTCCCCTTGGCCGCGAACCCGTACTTGTGCGTATCGCAAGACATCGACGTGACGCCAGGTAGGCGGAAGTCGAACGGCGGAACAGGCTCACCCAGCTTCTCGGCCCACGGCAACAGAAAGCCACCCAGGCACGAGTCGACATGCAAACCAATGTCGTGCCGTAATGCGATCTCGGAGAGCCCTTCGATCGAGTCGATTGTTCCAAATGGGAAATTCATCGCCGATCCGACGATCGCAATGGTGTTCTTGTTGATCGCCGCTTCCAGGCGATTCAGATCCACGCGGAAGTCGTCGTCCAAGGGGACTTCGTGCACTTTGATCCGGAAATAATCGCCCGCCTTCGAGAAGGCAGCATGTGCCGAACGGGGAATGATAAGCTCTGGCTCCGTAATGCCCCGTTCTTCACGGGCGCGATCTCGGTAAGATTTCATCGCCAGCAAGATGCTTTCCGAACCGCCGGAGCTGACCGAACCGCAGATGCCATGCTTCGAGTTGAACGGTTCGCCGGTCTTATCTGCCGAAAGCATGTGGGCCGTCATGGCGACGATCTCGGCTTCGAACTTGGCACCGCTGGGCCACAGATCGGAATGCAGTTGATTCGACTGCGATTGAATCGCGTAAACCTTGTTCAAGAAGTCGATGTGTTCAGTATCGCCATGGTAGACCGCGCCCGAGGCGTAACCGTCTTTCCAGCGGGCCGACTCCATATCGTGAAACTGCTGGATCTGGCCGAGCACATCCTCGCGAGAAATTCCCTCCGACGGTAAACGATCGTGGGTTGTGAAATCGTCGCGATAGGGGTGCATCATCGCGTCGATGGGCGCCAGGGGGCCCAAGTCTTCTTCGGTCGTGTCTCGTGTCGCCATCTGATGGTACTCCATAACAGTTTGTTGGCCGCATAACGCTGGTTGGCCGCCGGAAGAGGACTCAGCGTTTGTTTTCATTTAGCCGCTTGAACACGGGTCCGTTCACTTTATACGCCTTTAGGAAGACCTTGAACATCTCGTCGTAGACTTGGCGATTCTCTTCATTGGGTGCGTAAGTCTTTGAAATGTCAATGTTTTGGGCGATTTGATCGAGCTCAATCTGCTTCATTGCCAGCATACCCGCGAACGCCGCGCCGCGCACGATGGCCCAGGTCGGCTCTTCCACCTGATGAATCGGCCGGTCGAGCACATCGGCGAAGATCTGACACCACAGTTCCGATCGGGCTCCGCCACCAATGAAATTCAACGACGCGAATGACTGGCCGATCAACCGCTCGATGGGCGTGATCATCCAACGGATATTATTGGCCACCCCCTCCATCACTGCCCGATACGCATGAGCCGCATCGGTCTGTAGCGATTGATTCAAGAACCCGCCACGCACATAGCTGTCTGATACCGGCGGCCCCGGGCCATTGAGCCAAGGAAGAAACAGCAGCCCATGGCTTCCGGCGGGCACCGCTTTCGCGCCGCGTGCAAGTTCCAGGAAACGATCGTCCTCAGCTTCCTTTCGGTTACCTTCGCTGCTGCTCCGCATCCACCGTTCGACCATCGTCTCCAAACATTTTCCGGCCGGGCCTTGTTCGGCGACAACCATGTTTCGCCCTCGCACCGCCGCGGGCATGGTGGCCAGGTAACGACTGAGATCGGTTTTCTTGAACGGCACGTGACACGTCAACCAAGAAGAGCTGCCGATGCACAGATGTCCGGCAAAGTCTTCGGTCGCCCCTGAACCGAGCACGGCGGCTTGGCTGTCGGAAGTTGCCGCCACTACGGCCGTCTCAGGATTCAACCCCCATTCGTTCGCCGCCGCCGGGGTTAGAGGGCCCAGCACGGCGTCAACCGGGATCAACTCCGGAAGCTTCTCGCGATCAATCCCCGCAAAGGCGATCAGCTTGTCGTTGTAATCGATGTTCAGGTTGTCTCGATTATCGGTGAGCAGGTACGGAAAGATCGTACCGTGCGATGCGGCGAAGCGGCCCGTCAGACGCTGGTTGATGTAGTCGGCCGGTTCGAGGAACGCCCGGGTTCGCGCGTAGACTTCCGGATGTTCATGCTTGATGTACAGTATGTGGGCGAGCACGTCGGCCCCGGAATGCGTCGGGGCCCCACCGGTGAGTCGCAGCCAGGTGAACAGCCGGTGAATTCCATAGCCTTGCACTTTGATCAGGCCATCGGTTATGGCATGTGTGTAAGGTGCACCACGCGAGTCCATCCAATGCACAGCTCGCATCAGATGTCGCCCTTGCTCGTCGACGGGCACGGTAACCGACCACTGCCCCGTGCAGCTCACGGCGACGATGTTGTCGCGATTTACATTGGCGACCGAGAGCACTTCGTGCACGGCGGCGGTAATCGACTGCCACCATTGCTCGGGATCCTGTTCGACCCCGCCCCCGGGCAAATAGAAAGTATCAATCACCCGACGTGCCCGGGCGATGAACTGCCCCTTTCGCGAAACCAGGGCTACCTTGGGGCCCCCGCCACCAAGGTCGACAGCCAGTACGTATTGGTTTTCGCCGCTTGCCGTCATCCAGGGTTCCCCAAAGACGGCACATCGTAGTTTGGCAACTGGGTCGAGTCAACGAATCGCAACGACTGGCGTACGGCATGAACCGGGCTTAAACCGCTGGATCGGCAACCAACTCTTGAGGTGTTTGCTCGTACTGCGCGGCACGCTTGGCTTCAGGACAGCGAAGCGTGATCTTTGTGATCTCGGGCGGGCAGTTGTACCGCAGGGGGCGACTGCCCGAGACACCACGAGTCACGTGCATCAGCGTTGGATCGCGAAAGAACGTGCCCGCCGAATAGGCCGTACCGGTGCGGCTGGCCGTAAACAACGGGCCTAACCGGGGCAGGGCAAGCTGCCCTCCATGCGTGTGACCGGCGAGCATCAAATCGAAATCGTTACGGCGGGCCCAAGCAAACTGATCGGGAGAGTGAGCCAACAAGACTCGAAGTGGGCAGCCCGACTCGTCTCGAGGAGGCAACTCCGCAGGATCGGCTGCCGGAGGAACCCAGGGAAGTTCGTTGCCCGCCAGCACGATGTCCTGCCCTTGGAAACGAACCGTTTTCGTCCGGCCTCCCAGGTAGATGTGACCAGCCTCATCGACGGCATTTCGGAGCAATTCCAAATCGTTCAGCAGCCAATCGTGGTTTCCGAAGATGGAATACACCCCGAGTTCGGCTTTCAACTTTCCAAGTGTCTCGGGAATCCACGGCACGCAATGCCGATCGTCCACGATATCGCCGGTCACGGCGATGAGGTCGCCGTTGAGGTCATTGGTCACGCGCACGACCTCTTCAAAAAACTCCTGGCGAATCCCGTGGCCGAAATGCAGATCGGATAGATGAATGATCGAAAGCTGTTCCAGCTTAGGGTGGAGGCGAGGGACTTCGACCGTTAGATCGATCACATCGAGCTTCATCGCTTGATTTCCGGGCAGTTTGGCAATCACCCCTCGATGGCCCGGGTCAACGGGAGAATGACCCAGCGCCGCGACAATATCGTGTGTGTTTCGATGGTGTCGCTTAAGCTGCTTGGGTGGTCTGTCGTTGAGCCGTCGACCGACCCACATCGGCACGGCCACGGCCCCTAAAGCGCCAAAGGCAACCAGGTAAGCCATCTGCCAGGTGTTCAGATCGCTTGCTTGCGCATGTTGAAGCAGCGTGAAATTGTGTTCGTAGAGCCAATACCCCCAGCCCACGATGGCGGCCAGAAATGTCGCTTCGGCCATGTAGGTGAGCAAGTCGATCGTCCCTCGTCGCATCCGAGCCGAATGGACATGATGCAGTAAGAAAATGACGACCCAGGCGTGGCCCAGCAGGGCTGATCCTACAATCAGAAAATCCGCGATCGAGAATATCATAGGGTAACCATAGCTCGGTTCGCGCCGTTTTGCCCTGGCAGCCAATCGAGTTTCAGAGCTTAGTCGGCTCCGCAAGGTCGAGCAACGCCTATAATCCGACCTTCGGGGGGTACTAGCTCGTAGCCACCGCTTCCTGAGGCCTCGGCTTTTTGCTCAAGGGTAGCCGAACCTCGAAGACGGTGCCTGGCAGCGAGCCTCGCCCGGATACGACCACCTTTCCCCGCAGGCGTCGAACGAGGGTCTGCACAATGTAGAGCCCCAAGCCCGTACCGCTTTTTGATCGTTCCAGTTCGCTGCCGATGCGGTAGAACCGCCAGAAAATCTTGTTCCGGAAACTCAGCGGAATCCCCGGACCATTGTCGGAGATTCGGGTGATCACCGTCTGGTCATCGTCGATCAGGCACTCGATCTCGACCTGTGGGTCGTCCCCCGAATACTTCAGGGCGTTGTCGACCAGATTACGGAAGATGATCTCCAAATCGACGTGCACCGCTCGGACGACGGCCGCTTCCAGGTTCGTCTGAATCGTTTCCGGCGGCAGACGATATCGTTTGCAGGCTGCCTCCGCACAACTACGTAGAAGCTGCGATAGATCGATGTCTACCGATTCGTCCTCGACCGGCTGCTGATCGAGTCGAGCCGCTTCGAGCAGATGGGTGATCAACGCGTCGAGTCGTTCGACATCTTCCAACATGAAGTCGGTGAATTCGACACGTTCTTCTTCGCCCAATGGATGCCGCCGCATGGTCTGCAAGTACAACTTCAGCGAGGCGATAGGCGACTTCAACTCGTGCGTCACGCTATCAATAAAGTTCGCCTGACGGAGATTGAGATTGATTTCCTTGATCGACAGCCACAGATACAACACGACCCCTACCAGCACTAATGCCAGGAAGGTCGTACCCAGGGTAAGGATCGCCCAGAACGCCCCCGTATCCACTCGAATGGCGGCCACCGCGAGCAGAATCCATCCCACGGTCAGCGCGATCAGCAGGACGATCATCACCACGCCCAGCGTGATGGGCCATCCCAGCGATCGACGACGTACTACCATCGCATTCTCCAACGTGGCCAAGGCGCTTGCAGCCAGGTATCGGGAACCACCAGTGGCCGTTCCGCCACGGTGATGCGTTTTGACAACGCCTCGGCCTCCAGTTGAGACTACTGGCCCTATCGTGAGGGTCAAGCAGTGCTAGCCGGTCGCGGCGATTCCCGCCATCAGACGCCAGCTTGTTTCGCCCAGGGGGGGCATATGCTAGGTTGGACTAGAGCCAAGCTGAAGGGCTGATGGCCCTTGTCGGAATGATTGCACCAGGTAAGCGAGCCAACCGTGAATACCGACGAACGATCTCGCGAAAGAACCGAACGAATTGCCGAGATACGTCGGCAGATCGCTGCCGGCACGTACGACACGCCGGAGCGAATGGAAGCCGCGCTGGAAGGCTTTCTCGATTCCGACGACGCCCGCGCCATTCCACCACGCTCGTCAGCCCCGCTGCGTGGTCCTCATCGCCCGCGTTAGGCACGCCCGGGGAGAGTCTCGGTATGATGAGTCGAACGCTCAGCCGTTCGACCCGCTGCTCAGTCGATCCCACGTGGCAATCGCCGCATCTTTGCCGAAAGCTGGGGCCGCGCACGTAAACGATTCGCAGAGGTAAACCGCGGGATGACTTTCGCCGGCCGTCTTTCCTGAAAAGAGTTTTTCCAATGCTGCCGGGGGTGTTGCACCTTCCGGCTCGATTCCGGCCAGCGTGCGATTGGGAACGAATCGCTGCCAGAGATCATTTAGCACCGCCGCCGTGTCGGCTTCGCTCCGTGGGCCAAGCACAACCACCTGCGGTGTTGGGCCAACATACATATCGACGGCAAGCAGCATCTGCCCGGTGGCCGATGGGGCTCGCTGCATGAGCGAAGCAAAGCCGGCCAGCGTTGCTTCGGCGGCCTTCTGGTAATCCTCGCAGCCGGTCAGGCTGGCCAAACGCACCAGCACGGTGGCCGCCATCGCATTCCCACTGGGTACCGAGGCATCCATGATGTCCTTATTACGGGCAATGAGTTGTTCATGCTCGTCCGAGGTGTAGAAGAAACCCGTGCCCTCGGGATCGGCGAATCGATTCAGCAGTTCGTCGCACAGCCTGATGGCTTCATCGATCCAGCGACCATCGAACGTGACCTCATACAGCGTGACCAAGGCATTGGCCAGGCAAGCGTAATCATCGAGGAAAGCCTGACCCTGGGATGTTCCCTGCCGCCAACTGTGCATGAGACGTCCGTCGCCATCCTGCATGTTCGCCAGAATAAACTCCGCGGCCTTGATGGCGGCGTGTTCGTAGCGGGGCTCAGCCAACACGGCGCTGGCTTGCGCCATGGCGTCGATCATCAAGCCGTTCCAGCTCACCAGCACCTTGTCGTCCAAGCCCGGTGCGATGCGTTTCACGCGGACGCCCAAGAGCTTTTCCCGCGAAGCTTGTAGCTCCGAACGTAGATCGTCCACGTCGCGATTGAGAATCGACGCACACTGAGCGAGTGTTTTCGGCAGATTGAGAATACTCTGGCCTTCGAAATTCCCCCCGCCGGTGACATCGTAGGCATAGCAAAACGTTCGGGCCGCCTCGTCACCGAGTACGGATTCAACCTCTTCGGGTGTCCAAACGTAGAACTTTCCTTCGACTCCCTCACTATCTGCGTCGAGCGTGCTGTGGAAACCGCCGGCCTCATCGGTCATCTCGGCCAGCCAGAAATCCAGGGTCTCGCGAACCGTGCGAGCGTAATCGTCGTTCCCAGTGGCTTGATATCCCTCCAGGTAGGAAACGGCCAACAAGGCATTGTCGTAAAGCATCTTCTCGAAGTGGGGTACCAGCCAGTGATCGTCGACCGAATAGCGATGAAATCCGCCGCCCAATTGGTCGTACATCCCGCCGCCCGCCATTTTGTCGAGCGTTAGCGTGACCATTTTCAACACCGCGTCCTGTCGGTCTCGATGCCAGCTTCTCAACAGCACGCGGAGATCCATGGGATGGGGGAACTTCGGTGCGCCACCGAACCCACCGTGCGAGAAATCGAAAACGCGTTCGAGTTGGGCGACCGCCGCATGGACCAACTCGCCAGAGATGGGGCCCGCCTCGGCTTGCTGGCTTCCGACCGACTGAAGTTGCTCGGTGAGATTTTTGGCCTGCTCGAGTGCGTCCTCTCGTTTATTAGCCCAAGCCTCCGTGACGGCTTGCAGAATCTGATCGAACCCCGGCATGCCCATCTTGGCATGGGGTGGCCAGTACGTGCCGCCGTAAAACGGGTGGCCCTCGGGCGTCAGAAATACCGACATCGGCCATCCGCCGCGACCGGTCATCATCTGCACCGCGTTCATGTAGATCTGGTCGAGATCGGGACGTTCTTCGCGATCAACCTTGATGCTGATGTAATTCTCATTCAGTAGTTTCGCGATGTCGGGGTTCTCGAAACTCTCGTGTTCCATTACATGGCACCAATGACATGCCGAGTATCCGATGGAGAGAAAAATCGGTTTGTCTTCATCCCGGGCTTGTGCCAGCGCGGCATCGTCCCAAGGTTGCCAATCGACCGGATTGTTGGCGTGTTGCAGCAGGTAGGGGCTGTTCGCCGTCGCGAGTCGGTTGGGCATGATGGCCTTCGAGGGTTGGAGTCACGCGGGAAGCACAAGGCATGAAGAAATTAGCTTGGCGACGCCGCGTTATTTGAAAGACTGATCTTTGGCCGGGAATATTCCGTTGCGGACTTCATCACGATATGCGACCACGGCGTCGGTGATGCTCTTGCCGAGTTCGGCATAGGCTTTCACAAAGCGAGGGACGTAACCGCTGGTGATCCCCAGCATGTCGTTAACGACCAACACCTGTCCGTCGCAGCCAGAGCCAGCGCCGATACCAATGGTGGGCACTTCCAGCGCTTCGGTAATCTCCGTGGCGGCCTCGACCGGCACACATTCCAGCAGAACGGAAAACGCGCCGGCGGCCTCCGCGGCTTTGGCGTCGTCCAACAACCGCTGCTTGTCGCGCTGCACCTTGTATCCGCCAAGCTGATGGACGTTTTGGGGTCGTAATCCACAATGGGCCATCACTGGAATACCCGCACCGACTAAGGCGGCAATGACATCGGCCTGCTCCGCACCGCCTTCCAATTTAACGGCCTGACAACTGGTCTCCTTGAGGATCCGTCCCGCGTTCTCGATCGCCTTGTAGGTTCCCAGGTGAAAACTCGGGAACGGCATGTCCACCACCACCAGGGCTCGTTCAGCACCGCGACCGACCATTTCGGCGTGGTAGATCATCTGATCGAGTGTGACGTGCAGGGTGTTGGAGTGCCCCTGCACCACCATCGACATGCTGTCGCCGACCAGAATACACTCCACCCCGGCGGCATCCACCAAGCGGGCCATGGTGTAATCGTAGGCCGTAAGCATGCTGATTTTGTGTCCAGCAGCCTTCATGGCCACGAACTTGGGCACGGTCACTCGATTGGCTTCTTCGCTCATCTTCGCCTGACTGGCAGAAGGGAATGAAATCTCTCGCGTCAACAGTCTCCCACTGTGCCGAATTGTGACGCTGAAGCGTGGTAAAGACAACCGCAGGGCCAACATTCGTCATTTACCGATTTGCTGGCCACAACCCGCGGGGGCGTGTATTCTGACCCTTTCACGGGCATTTCACTGCCACAGAAGTCGGGACAGTTCGCCCCACGGTGCGGTTCGCGAATCGGCCACCGATTCTCTAGCAGGAGGACACTTACCCATGAAGCACCTCGTTCGACCGTGCACCGCAATGGCCCTGATTCTCGTGGTGCTCGCAGGCACCCAATGCACTTACGCCCAGGGCAGAAAGAATAAGAACGATAAACTCGAATCGGTCGAAGTCAGTGGAAAGATCGTCAACGTTAAGCGCGGGCTAATCACCGCCGTGGACGGCGACAACCAACAGGGAATGATCAAAATCGATCCGAAAGACACCAAGGTCTACGTCACGGGAACGGCGATGCCCAGCGTGTTGCGAAGCGGCATGTTTATTCGCTTCACGGGCAAGTTCGAGAACGCCGTCGCCACCGAACCCGTGACGGAACTGGAGATTTTCGAGCCCAGCGAGAGCGTGGATATTGGAGTGTTCCCCGAAGACCCGACCGATCCGAATAGCGACGTGTTGGTGGCCGGTCGCGTCGCTGCGTTCAAGCGTGGCAAGTTGATCATGGCGACCGGGCGCCAGAAAGTGCAGGCCGACATGGCGGAAGACGCGGAGCTAAGCCTGCACGTTTCCGACTACAGCCTTGCCAGCCCCGGGGACGATATTCGCGTGCTCGGCAAACTGTTCGCCCCCGGAAAGATCATCGCCACCCAAGTCGACATCACCCTCGCCGAACCCTTGGGCGAACCGGAAAAGAAAACCCGTGGCCGTACGAGCCGCAGGGGGGATGATGAGGAGTAGAGTTTTCGTAATCTACCTCTGCATCACTGTCTCACCAACGCTCCTTAGTGCTTTGAACAGCGACTCAATGTCATGATGAGCATCATCCGTTTGTTGGATGATTAATAGATTGCGAAAGCCTAGGAGTTGAGCGGGACCACCAACATCGTCCCAGCTCGATGGGTCGACTATCGCGACAAGGACCTGCTTAAGTTCATCATGGCGGAGTTTTCCGTTCTTAGGCGGCGAGAGTAAATCGCCCACTGGATAGACGACCCAGAACAAGGGTTCTTCAGAATCATAAGCCGACACCAGGATGACGTCGGACTCAATCGCAAACTCCAGATCAAGTTCATCTAGAATTGAACTTAGGGCATACTGAAGCGAGACGTTTATAAACTCTTTGGTGACGGGTGTATCGAGCGTGATTTGAGATTCTTCGAGAGCGAATCTGTCTAGCTCGATTTCGAGGTGATACTGTTTCTCAATGTACGCGAGGACATCTCGAAGAGGGGTCTCTCTGACGTCCAGCGTCGTTGGTTCATTGAGAACCTCGCGAATGCGTTGCTCGGCGGGCGTTTCGCCAAGCCGAATCGGTGTGGTTACTGCGCGTGCGGTCGTTGTGACGTCGTCTTCTTGGGCCGTGCATGGATCGCTGAACAAGACCAGTGAAACGAACGCGAATACCGCACGAAAGGGAGTAAGTCTTGATCGGTATCCATGCATAGGGAACTACCTTGATCAGTTTTGGCCTGGAATTGCATGCTGTTGCCAATCTTGAGAAGGGCGTGCGGCATGTCTTATTTCAGTAACTCGCCCGCCGCAGCGCATCGAGAACTTTTTGAATCTCTTCGTGGGCGGCCTCGGGTTGTTGGATGATGAGGTGATTTCCAAACATGGCAAACTTCCCAATCGGGTTGGATGACTTGCTTGGGCTGACCAGTGCCTTCAGTACCGCGATCAACTCTTCTCCCTTCTCCTGTGGATCGTCGTTGGCGGTAAAGAAGTCGACCACTGGATAGACCACCGTTCGCAAGTGGGTTCGAGCCATATCGGTGCTGGTGATTAGTAGCACCTCATCTTCGACGAGATGGGTCAGGTCCAAACCGGAAAGGATATGTGACAGTGCCGAGCGTAGAGAAAGATCGGATAGATTCCGATTGACCGGCGTTCCGGAATCAATCCCTCTAAGCTCCAACGCATTTTGGTCGAGTTCGATCTCGATCACGTGATAATCTTCGAGATAGTTCAGCACATCTTCCAGCGGCGTGTCGATAAAGTCGATGATGGTTGGCTCGTCAAGTTCCAGCCGAATCTTCGCTTCGGTGGCAAGTTGCAGAGGCGAGCCCGTGTAGATGGGATCAAACGACTCTTGCGCAACAACGCTGCTGCTCATCTGGGTTAGCAGGGGCAGCAGCAATGCCGTGCAGGTCAGTAAGTGAGACATGACGTGGCGTGACATGGTCATGGCCTCCGCAAGAAGTAGATCATTCTGGTATTCGAAACTGGAATCAGAAGCTGCCTCAGTCTTTGGTCGCCGCCTTGCTGTGCGCTCGTCCTTCAAAGGGTGTTAGTTGGCGGAGCCCTTGCAGAAACTCGTAAATCTCTTCATGCACTTGTTCGGTTTGATGCACAACGACCGCATCGCGAAATCCCACCACGGAGCCTGGGCCACCAAACTCTTCCCAACTCGGGGGTGAGACGGTCACGTGCATCATCTGAATCAAGCCCTTGTGGTCGAAGGGCCCGTCGGGCAACAGGTCGTTGACCGGATAGATGACTAATTCAAGTCGAGTTTCTGCCTCTTCGACACTGGTGAGCAACAACACCTCGGAGTCGACCAAGTAGGCCAAGTCGAGTTCGTTCAAGATGAGATCCAGGCCTGATCGGAGAGTGACGTCCTTGAGCTTGATCGTGATGGGCGTGCCCTTATCCACACCAATATCGTCCAAAGCCCGTTGGTCGATCCTAATTTGGAGCTGATGTGAGGTTTCGATTTCCTTGAGGACATCTTCCAGGGGTGTGTCTTTGAAATCGAGTGTCGTGTCCTGATTCAGGGTTTCACGAATCTTGGTTTCTCGAGGATGTTGGTTACCGTGGATCGGTGTGGTGTTGTAGCCAGAGCCTGATTCGTCAGCGCGGGTGGTGAATACCCCACCACTTGAAACACAAAAGGCGACCAGAAGAACCGAACTGCGCAGCATGAACCGTTGTGAATACATGACGCTCTCCCCTTCATTTGCAGTCGAATGCGCGGCCCATAGAACGGGCATTTCATGAGACGACGGTCAATGGTTCCGGGACACTGCCGTCAGCCGTGAAGTTATCGCACTGCGATGATGAAAGTCAACAAAATTCCGATGAGGAATCGGAGAGAAATTCGAAACCGTATCGCAATTGAACTAAGTTGCGACGATTGCGAAATCGGTATGGGGCCTTTAACGTTCTCAAATCCCGAGTTGGCTCAAGCCGTTGGCCAGTGTGGAGATAATGCCGGAAAGCGTCGGATGGGACTCCTCGAAATGCCGGGCCGCCTCGGCCAGGCGATCGTTGAGAGAATCGGGCTCGGTCCCTTCTTCTTCGGCGGCGTCTGCAGCGATTTTGTCGTCAATCTCCTGGGAAGCCTGTAGCAACAAGCTGCGGATTTCCGGATCAACCTCATCGACGTTATCCAGCTCGGCGTGTAGTTCGCTCAGCGTTCGCCGAATGCGGTTTTTCAACTCGGACATGAACCCCACTCCTGACGCAGTTGATTGTGACAAGTTCTCCGTTCACTCAGCATAGGCATGCTAGGCACTGCCTGACAAGCTGCCGAAAATAACACCCCCTTCGTGATGCTACCGCACGGGAGGTGGAAGGCGATGCGTCACTTAGAGGGCAGCGCTTCGCAAACCACGATCCAGCCGTTTGCCCGAATGCGGGGCAGTAGCCATGGTCGACGCAGTGGGCGGTGCCGGGTGGTGTCCAGCGTAACGCACTCGCGGATCGCAAACCCGGCTGAATTCAAGTCAGCCGTCAGCTCTCCCAAACTGAAGGTGTGCAAGATCATGTTCGGGATGCCGCGATAGTCGTACATCTTGTCGCCGCGTTCGACGTCCTCCCGAAATGCTGAACTCACGGTGTTCTGCAACAACCACCGGCGGCCCTGTGGGTCGAACAAGTTGTACCAGCGATTGTGCACGTGCAGGACAAATACTCCCTGGGGTTTGAGCATTCGACGGGCGTGCCGCAACACCTGATGTCGATTCTCGCGACCGCGAATCATCCCCAGTGTGCTGAACATGCACATGGCATAGTCGGCCGCCTGATCGGCTAGGCAGTCCAGCTCTGTGATGTTGGCCAACACGCAGGAGATGGGCAAGTTTTCCAGGCTCGCTTTCTCGCGAACGATATCCAGCATGTGCTGCGAAAGGTCGACCCCCACCCCGGGGAAGCCTCGTCGCGCGAACGGCACCAACAATCGTCCGGTCCCACAGCCCAAATCGATGATGCGACCGGGCTTAGTGAAATGCCGCGCTACGATCGCTTCATCGAACTCGAACAAGTCGTTGTAGGCGAAGTATTCGTCATACTGATCGGCAATATGCGGCGCGCGAATATAGTCCCACAATCCTCGCGAAACCCCGCGGGGCAAACGCCAATCGGGTGTGTGAGAAGCAGCGGCTCGGTTCATCGCGGTGGTTGCTCGTGTTCGGGGGCGTCAGTATAATCCTGCGTCCCTGTATGGCCCAAACGGCCTGCCCAAGAGTGTAATCGAGTTTCGCGAGTTTCCGTCCCGTGTGCCTCGCGACCAAAAAGGAGTTCAATCGTGGCTATTCGCGTCGGTATTAATGGTTTTGGTCGCATCGGTCGTTTGGTGTTTCGCAACTTGGCGGCTCGCTCGTCGGAGTTCGAGGTCGTCGGAATCAACGACCTGACCGACAATCGCACCCTGGCCACGCTGTTGAAATACGACAGTATCCATCGTCGCTTCGACGGCACGGTTGAGTTCGATGAAGAAAACATTGTGGTCAACGGCAAACCGATCAAAGCCTTGGCCGAACGCGACCCGGCCCAATTGCCATGGGGCGACCTGGGCTGCGATATCGTGGTCGAAAGCACCGGGGTGTTCACCGGTCGGGCCGGTGGTGGAAAGGCCGGTTACGATTCGCACCTGGAGGCCGGCGCCAAGCGGGTCATCCTCAGCGCCCCGGCCAAGGATGGAGCTGATCTCACCTGTGTGCTGGGTGTGAACGACGACAAGCTCACCGGCGACATGAAGTGCATCTCGAACGCCAGTTGTACGACCAACTGCCTGGCACCGGTGGCCAAAGTGTTGCACGAAAAGTTCGGTGGTATCGAGCGCGGCTTGATGACCACGGTGCACGCCTACACCAACGATCAAAACGTACAGGACCAACCACACAAGGACCTGTATCGGGCAAGGGCCGCCGCGCTGAACATTATTCCCACCAGCACCGGCGCCGCAAAAGCCGTCGGACTGGTCATTCCCGATTTGGTTGGCAAGCTGACCGGTATCGCGATGCGAGTGCCGACGCCAACCGGGAGCGTGGTCGATCTCACCGCGAACCTTGGTAGCGCGGCCACGGCCGAGAAGATCAATGCTGAAATGAAGGCCGCGGCCGAGGGAGCCTTGAAGGGAATCTTGATGTACACCGAAGACCCCATCGTCTCCACCGACGTGATCGGTGATCCGCACAGCTCGATCTTTGCCGCCGACTTCACCCAGGTGATCGACGACACCATGGTCAAGGTGGTGAGCTGGTACGACAACGAGTGGGGCTACAGTTGCCGCACGGTGGACCTCATCTCCAAGGTTCACGCGTTGATCTAAGGCGGCGTTCGACGCTAGCTTTTGCGTATCTCCAATGAACGCGATCGGCTGAGCTTACCGATTGGGCGACCATTCGACTCGTTTGCGCGCGGTCTTTGCAGCCGGGGCTTCCTCTACACGTTGCGAGCGCGGGCTGGGTTCGCTTTGCCATACGTCATGCTCCCGCGGAGCAAACTCATACCGTACCTGCTCGGCTTCGTCGCTCGCAGGCCCCGCGGTGGTGGGCAGCATTCTGGCGGCTTGCGCCTCCTCGTGGGTTGACGAGGGCGCCAGGTCTACCTGGGCAGGGACATCAAAATTCGAGGTGCCCGCAGTCGTGGGGATGTTGATTGCCGGCTCCGCTTCCCTCAGGGTGTCGAGCGATGCCGTCGTCGCTCTGCCCGAGGAGGCGGGAATCAGCGAACGCAACGAGCGCGTACGCCGTCGCCAACTGTCTTGTGAGGAACCCACAACTTGAGAGGTTTCGTCTCCGGACGCTTCGGAATTGTCACAGGTCTCGCAGGGAGGTGGATCTTGCCCGACGAAGTCTTGAGGGGGAAGCGGATCGGCGTGAACCTTCTTTTCCGCGATCAGGCGGCGACCATCATCGGTGATGAACCGCACGTAGAGATCGAGTTCTTCAGATTGAGGCGGCTCGGCGGGCCACGGAAGCTCGAGATGCATCCCGCGCCCAAAGATCGATTGACGGAAACTGTCGGCCGCTTCCTCCATGGTGTAGTCCCAGCGAGCGATGCGGCCTTCGGGGCCACTTTGCCCCGGATCGGTGACCACGATGGTTAACTTGCCAGGCACGTCGATCACCTGCTCGGCTTTATTGCGAGGTTCGACCACGATGTAGACCCCTTCGTCGCCCGGATGACGGTCGCGGTTGTGCGCGCCGGTCAACTGGCGATTCAGCGTGATGTGATCGACGATGTAATCGGTGATCTCCTCTTCATTTCGGCGCCGACTCTGTAGCAATCGACCCGCGCCTCCAAGCGAGCCACCTTCTTCCGGGTAAAGCTCGTAATAAGCCGAGGGACGCACCTGCGGATCGCCGAGCGGATCAACATCCGGGGGCCCTGGCATCTCGAAATTGGGTGCATCGAGCGGCTGCGTCTTGGGCGGCTCGGGGAGCGACTCGCGCGAAGGTTCGTAAGCGGGCGCATCTGAATCTGGGGCACTTGGTCGAACGAAGTCGATTTGCGGTGGCTGGAAGGTCTGGGGAATGGAGGATCGCGAGGGATCGCCGCTGTTCTCGCCCCCGCCAGCCTCACGCCGTAATGCCTGATTGGCCCTTCGAGCGGAAGCCAATTTGGCCTCGTACTGGTCGAGCATGTCCTCGAGCGTGTAGACCTCGTCTTCCAGCTCGCGGATTTCCTGATAGAGCACGGCTCGGTCAGCGTTGTTGTTTTGACATCCAACAAGCGCAACGCACACCAGTAGTGTGGGAATTGACAGCCAACGCATGGTAGCAACCTCGCGCGGAGCGTATTTCGTCCTCGGACGCCAACCGCCGTTGCGGTGCCGTCTCGGACGTTTCGTCCCCCCCGGGGTAATTGCACATTGCGTGGCCTAAGACCACTTCGGCGACCTGTATGCGGGATGTGAGGCCACCATCAGCCTGCGAAGCGCAGCCTAACTGACACCGTCCATGTGTTCGATGACTTTATCAATCAGACCATATTCGCGAGCTTCTTCCGCGTCCATGAATCGGTCGCGGTCCGTATCCTCTTCGACCTTCTCCAACGGGTGTCCCGTGTGTCGCAGGAGAATGGTATTGAGCTTTGCTTTGATTTTCCTGAATTCCGTGGCGTGGATCATGATTTCTTCAGCGGTGCCTTCCATGCCCGCCAGCGGCTGATGGATCATGATCCGCGAGTTGGGCAGCGCGTGTCGCTTGCCCTTGGTGCCGGCGGTCAGCAGCACCGCGCCCATCGAAGCGGCTTGCCCGATGCAGTAGGTGGCCACGTCGCACGTTACGAATTGCATCGTATCGTAGATGGCCAATCCGGCACTGACGCTACCGCCGGGTGAGTTGATGTACAGGTGAATGTCCGACTTCGAGTCGTCCGACTGCAGGAACAACATTTGAGCCACGATCGCGTTGGCCATCTCGTCGTTGACCTGGGAGCCCAGGAAGATGATCCGATCCGACAGCAGCCGGCTGTAGATGTCCATCGCCCGTTCTTCACGGCCGCTCTTCTCGATCACATATGGGATCAGGGGCATCGGAAATCACGCTCCGTCGATATTGAAAGTTTGAATCTGTAGGTAATGTGGTGCTCAAGCCGCGTGGATGGGATACGAACGGAGGAGGACGTTAGTCGTTCTCTTCCTCTTCGTCCATCATCGGAGGCCTGGTCAGCACTTCGTCGACCACGCCATATTCCTTGGCCTGGGTCGCGGTCATGTAAAAGTCGCGATTGGTATCCTTCGCGATTTGTTCGACCGGTTGTTCGGTGTGATCGGCCAGAATCTGGTTCAGCACGTCACGCGTCTTCAGGATCTCGTCCGCCTGAATCTCGATATCGGAAATCTGCCCGCCCACTTGTCCGTAGGGCTGGTGAATCATGACCTTGGCGTGAGGCAACACATAGCGTTTACCCTTGGCACCGCCGGCCAAGAGCACAGCCCCGCCGCTGGCAGCCAAACCGACGCAATAGGTGGCCACCTTGCAGCTAAGAATCTGCATGGTGTCGTAGATGGCAAGGGTGGCGCTGACGCTGCCGCCGGGCGAATTGATGTAGAAGTTGATGTCCTTGCGGCGATTCTCGCTCTGCAAATACAGCAGCTTCATCACCAACTCGTTGGCATTGAGATCGTGGATCTCGCCTTGCAGCATGATAATGCGGTTTTCCAACAGCAAATCGCCCAGCGTCATTTGCCGTTGCCGCTGATAGTCGCGGTAAGACAACTGTGGATCGATCAGGCCGGGTGGGAGCGTAATGCCCATGGATGGTCCTTCGTTTTATTCGAGAGCCTATGGCATACAAAACGGTAACACCGCTTCGCATGTAGACCGACAGTCCGTTAGTCTCGTTCTTCTGGTGGCTCGGGAAGTGGCGCCGCCTCGCCTCCCCCGGCTTGGGCCGATGGAATGTCCGACGTGTCTCCGCCACCGGCCGCCCGATTGATGGCCGTTGCCGACGACCCGGGTGGCACATACTTCACATCCTTGAAGTCGGCATGTTCGAGGATCAAACCAATCGTCTTGCGCTCGATGATTTGGTTCCTCAGAGCGTCCATCATGCCGCCCTTTTCGATTTGAGCCCGTACACGGCGAGGACTCTCGCCCGTCTGGCTGGCGATGAGCATGATCTCGCTATCGTAATCCTCGGGCTCGTCCTCAATGTTTTGATCTTCGGCAATTCGTTCCAGCACAAAGTGTTCTTTGAGCGACTTCTTCGTCGACTCCATGCTGTTTTGTCGGAGTTCGTTTTCGCTGGCGCGAATCTGTTCTTCGCTGAAACCACTGCGACGCAACTCAAGCACGGTACGTTGCAGCTCGCGTTGCGACTGACGCTCTAGCATCTCAGGCGGCAACTCCCAGTCGGCCGCATCGGTCAGCACGCTGAGGATCTGCTGACGAGCCTGTTGCTGTTGTGCGTAATCGAGCTGACGTTTCAGCGAATCGAGGATCGCGTCCCTCAACTCAGCCTCGGATTCGAACCCGCCGAGTTCACTCAGCAGGGCCGGGGTCAACTCGGGGAGTTGTAGCTTCTTGACTTCCAGGATTTCAAACGTGGCGGTGACCTTCTTGCCACGCAGCGCCTGGTTGGGGGCGTCTTGCGTGAGGACCGCTTCGCCAACCCGCGTGTCGCCGGCTTTCGCCCCCTCGATCAACTTGTCGAACTTCTCGATCTTGCCGTCTCGGAAGCTCAACTCGGGACGAATCTTGATGACTTCCTCGTCACTGCGGGCAAGTTCCTTCCCGTCGTGACTGAAAATGAGCTTCGTGACGATGTAGTCTCCGTTGGATGCCGCACCGTCGAAGGGCACCAATTTGCCTTGCTCGGCGAGCACTTCCTGGAGTCGTGCCTCGACATCCTGATCCCCGAACTCGTGGACGGGACGCTCGATCTTCAGGCCCTTCCACTGAGGAATATCGAAGTCGGGGCGGACTTCAAGGTCGAACTCGAACGTCATCGGCCCCTCTTCGGGGACCTCAACCGCCAGGGGATCGATATCGGGTTCGCTAATGGCAGCCAGATTCTCTTTTTCGGTGATCTGCGACATGCTGTCGACCAGCAGGTTGCCCTTCACCTGATCGATCACTTCGCTGCGATAGCGTGCTTCCACCAGTTTTCGCGGTGCTCGACCGGGGCGGAACCCGGGCACGTTGGCGGTGCCCATCATTTCGCTGTACGACTTATCGAGATAACGATCGATATCGGCGCGCGATACCGTGACGGTCACGTGCCGCTGGCACGCGCCTACCTCTTTGATGTCGACCTGCAGGTCGAGTTCTTCAACGGCGGCCTCGTCCGCTTCGGATGTGGCTACGCCCTCGTCTTCGATCTCATCTGCCATGTTGTACGTTGTCCCAAGGTGGGAAGACCTTCCCGTGTTCGCTGTAAAAGGCAAATGCGTGGATTCGGATATCCAATGAAATCAAACCCACATGGTGTACCGAAACTACCAACCACGAACGGGAATGGAAATCGGCGAACCCCGCTAGAGCGGGTGATGGGATTCGAACCCACGACAACGACGTTGGCAACGTCGTGCTCTAGCCAACTGAGCTACACCCGCTTTATCCCAGGTCGAAAAGCCGTCAACGGTATTGCCTACCGCCTCTGGAATAACCGGAATCTCCAAATTATAGGGTCGCGCTATGCCCTTGCAAGGGCAGTCCAGCGTCGACACAGCGACTAAAATGTGGCGAACCAGGCGACCTGCGACGGATCTCGCCGCGCGGCCTTGCTGACGGAAATGATTGTGAACAACACGGTCGCTTCTAGCAGCATGCATGGATACCAGGCACATCAGAACTAGCAGCCAGAGACCTCTCAGGACTCGATTCGAAGCCGCGGTCATCCCTCCAAAGTGGTCAGGGGCGCTGAACACTCCATTTAATCGATTTGACTGGCAAGTTATTTGCTATCAGAAGTGTCCCACCTTAGATTAAAAGTTGCTGAATTCCAGCCATTTGCAGGCCAAGTGCCCGCATGAGAAGGGCCTTTTTAAGTCGCGTCGTACCAGCCGGAACAAAACCACGGGTCGGACCATGTTGCATGCCAAGCTTCGTGTCGTCGTAGGACGGGCTTCTGCGTCCGAAATCGAGCTGAAGCTTCCGGTTACGATCGGCCGGGACGACAAGGCCTGGTTACGCCTGAAGCATCCCACCATCAGTCGCAAGCACTGCGAACTGTGCGAGAAGGACGGCAGAATTGTCGTCCGCGATTGCGGATCTTCCAACGGCACGCTGGTCGACGGCGAGCTGATCAAAGAGGCCGTCCTCGAACCGGGACATACGCTCACGGTGGGTCCACTGACGTTCGAGGCTCATTACGAACTCTCGACCAATGGCAACGGCGACATCGGCTTGGCCGACGCGGTGAAGGATCCGCCCGACCCATCGGCCGCCACCATGCTGGGGACACCGGACTTTACCTCTTTAACTCCGCCGGCTACGGAAGAGCCCAAGCAAGAGGTGCAAGCAGAGGAACCGCCAGTGCCAGCGGCCGAAGCTGACGAGGCTGCTTTGGAACTCGAGGCGGTCGAAGAGGACGATTTCTCCATCTCGTTCGACGAAGAAGACGATCTCCCGGAACCTTCCGCCTCCGATCAGATTGCTGACGTGGCGGAAGAGGAAGCCCTCGAGATAGCCGAGGAGCCTGAAGCCAAGCAGGCGGAAGTCGCCCCGGAGTCTAGCGATGCAGAGAGCGAGTTCGAACTGGACTTCGAACTCGACGAAGACCCAGTCGTCAGCGACTCGCTACCAGAGAAAACAGAATCGAAACCGGAACTAAAATTCAGCGACGAACCTGTCTCATCGATCGAAGACGATGCCGACGTAACCATCGAAGCGGACTCCGACGCCATCTCCGACTTGGAGTTGGACAGCGACTTTGCACTGAATCTCGATTCGGAAACAGCTCCCGCCACGGCTGAGCCTGAGACCGCCCTGGCAGAGCCGGAAGAAGAGGCGTCGCTCGCCGCCGAAGACGACGAGCCGGACACCCCGCGTCCGGTGACCGAGGAAATTGAGAACGTTCGCGATTTCAGCGGACCGGTAGCCGACATGCCGTCTCAAATCCTGTTCTCAGTCGACGAGATCGAAGAACCGCTGATCGAATCGAGCGACGAAGATTCCGACGTCGAAGAAGAAGCACAAGCCGAGGCGGACGATCAGATCGAACTCGAATCGCTCAGCCTCGATCTGGAAGAGGGGGTAACGCTCGAACCGGAAGCGGAAGCTGCCGAAGCCATCGAGTCGTCCGACGATGATCTTGCTCTGGAGGCCGACGAATTCCTGCTGGAAGAAGACGAACCGGCCTCCGTGGAATCGGAGCTGGAAGAACCGGAAAGCGAAGAAGCGGCCTCGAAGAAGTCTCCGGCCCTGGATGCCACGGTGCTGGACCCCACCTTGAGACAATCGCTCGAATCGGAGCCATCCGCGGATGATGAGGCATCCGAAGCATCTGACGAGGCGTTGCTCGACGTCGAAGACACCCCGGCGGAACCGGTCGAATTGCCTGTAGACTCGGCGGTTGATGAAGCGAAAGTTTCATCGTTCGACATTGCGTCAGAAGACGATGACGATACGGCCGATGGCGATCTCTCGGACATCACCGATGCGGCCGAAGCAGCGCAGGCAGAACCCGAGGCCGCGATTGCTTCGAGTGAATCTAACACGAATGACATCGACGAAGAGGTCGCCGAAGACTCGCTATCGGACCTGGATCTTGGCCTCGACGCCTTGGAGGCGGAGGACAGCGAATCGCTCGGCGAGTTCGAACTGGCCGACGACGATTCCTCGTCAATCCAGGTATCCGCCGATGAGCTGCCAGTGATCGAAGAAGAAGAGTCGGACGAACTCGACGATTTCTCCGACAGCGCCGAGCTGCAATGGAACGATCCCAAGTTGGTTGCCGCCCGAGAAGCAGAGGCTGCCGCGAGCGATCGCGATTCCGAAGCCGACTTGAAACACTCGGAGATGGCCCCGGAAGCGTTGGACAATCCGATCGAGCTGGACGATGCCGACGCCGAGATCTCGCTAGAAGATGAGTCCGACCCAAATGCAACCAGCGAAGAAGCAAATGACGTCGACTTGGATCTTTCTGAGATGGCGTTGGACGCGGTGGGTGAGCCTGATGCCGTGACCGAAGACGAGGATGAGCCGTCGGCCGAAAGCGAATCTTCGGACCTCGACCTGTCGCAAATGGCGTTCGAAACGCTCGAATCTTCGGAGAACGATGAGCCGCTAAGTCTTGCATCCGGTGACGACGCCGACGAAGTAGATGAGCAACTCGATCTCTCCGAAATGGCCTTCGAAGCGATTGACGAAAGGACGGACGACGCAACCTCACCAGTTGTCGAGGCAGAAGCCGAGGACGACGCAGATTCGCTCGATCTTTCCGAGCTTGCCATGGGCGAACTCGACGAGCCAGCGGCCAAGGTTTCGCCAGAACCTGTTGCCGACGACGCAGACTCGGTGTCCATGGATGAAGACGAACTCGACGCGATGATCGATGAAGTCGACTTCTCCTCCGAAGATGAAGATGCGGAGGAAGAGGGGGCCGTTGATCTTTCGGACGACGCCGATTCGCAAGTCGATTCGCTGGACTTGTCCGACATGGCCTTCGAGGTCGCGGAAGACAATCCGGCAGAAACAGCCGAATCTGTCGAGGCCGCGGACCTGGAGTTGCCCGAGTTTGAATTCGAGGCGGCCGAAGACTCTTCCGAATCCGATGCGGGACTTCCCTCGCTCGACATCGATGCGGAAGAGGAGGGATCGGACCTGTCGGTGGAAGTCGATTTTGATGCCCCATCGGCGTTATCATCAAACACGGATGAAGAATCGGGCTCAGCCTCCGATGAATTCGAAGTGCCGGAACTGAGCGATGAAATCGATGACGATGCGGCCGCTGCGGCCCCCGAGTCGATCGAAGTGCCCAGCGATTCCGCTTCGGATGTCGATTCCGATGACTTCTCGGCGTTCGATTTCGGATCGGACGAAGACCAGTCTTCCGAATTCTCGATGGAAGACGCTTCAATCGAGTTCGACCTGCCAGGCAACGCCGAAGACGTAGCCGAACCTACGACAGAACCGATTGCCGAGGAACCGAAAAAGAAGAAACGCGGCTGGTGGCCATTTGGTCGGAAGGCAAAGAAGAAGAAACAAGAAACGGTCGAGGCCGCCGAGGAAGAGGCCCCCCTCGAAGCATCACTGAGCGATGACCTGGCTGCCGAGGAAGAGGTCCCCGAAGACGAGATCGTTAACCTTGACGCGGCCGATTTCGAAGACGATGCGGAAGAATTCGACGCCGCCGTACTTCTGGGTGAAGGCGACGCCGAACACGAAGCGGAGGAGGTGGCCGACATCTCATTGGACGACGAGGATCCGGTAAGCTTCGAGCTGCCAACGTCGGAAATCGTTGCCGAGGATGATCCGTCGAGCGATCTTGTCGGCGATCTCTCGTTCGAAGACGAGGACTCCGTGGAGATCGCTGCGGCGGTCGAAGATGCCGAGGAAGACGACGGGCTGGGGATTTTCGAGGCCGTCGAGTCAGACGAATCCGATGTGTCGGGCGAACTGGAGCTTCCCAACTTCGAAGACAACGAAACTCCCGGCGTTGTCAGTTTTGACGCCGGCGAGGAAGAGGCCTCCGCAGACGACGAAGCGAGTGTGGCCGAGATTGATATCGATTTCGAAGACGACGCCACCTCCGCTGCCGAGCCAGCCGCCGCCTCGCAGGACGAAGACGCAGAAGACGACTTGGACGAAATCAGCTTCCTGGATGCGGGTGAGCCGGACGACGATGTAGCCGCCGAGGTTACATCCGCAGCGGCCGAAACCGACGACCTGGAAGTTCCCTCGTTCGACGACGACGATAGCTTCGTCAGTTTCGAAGCCGTCGAAGACGGGCCCGTGGCGGCCGACGAAGCGGAAGTCGCCGAGATCGCTTTCGAAGAAGAGCCGGTCGAGGCGAGCCCTTCGACCAGCATCGCGGAAGAGACACCGGCCAAGGCGAAACGTGGCTTCTGGCCCTTTGGGAAGAAGAAAACCGCGGACGTATCGGCCAAGCAAAAGGTCAAGGCCCCCAAAAAGAAACGCGGTTGGGGCTTCAGCAAGAAGAAGTCGAAAGGGGCCGCCGAAGACGAACCGGCCGAACTGCAAGCCGAAAGCGATCTCGAACCGCCCACCTTCGAAGCAGAACCGGTTGCGTTCGAGACGCAGGACGAAGACGATCCGTTCGTCGCCCCGGCCGATTCGTCCGACGACGACGCGATGGCCTTCCTCGTCGAGTCGTCCGACGATCAAGACGAAGTGCCGGACTTCGCCGCACTGGACGAAGACGCAGCCGACAGCGGCGACGAAGAATCACCGTCGATTTCCGCCGACGAAGATTCCGACGAGTTCCTCAAGCAACTCGATCTCTGAAGACCGGCGGCCGTTTAAACCTTGGGCAACACCAGCGCACCCGGCGTCGCGCCCGAGAAATTGGGCGACACGTCGGCATCCACGTCGCCGGTGGCCCAACGCATTCCGCCTAGCAACACCTGCTGGAACACGGGACTGGTCCACACGTCTTCGCGATGACCCATCGAGGTGTAAAACACGCGACCATCGTGATGCGGTCGGGCCCAAGTCGCCGGATAAGCCGGTCGTTGATAGTCGCGGCCTTCCATGCCCTGCGTGTCTTGAACCAGAATCACGTGCATGTCGTCGGCAAAGTTTTTCAACGAGTACCATTCGTCGTTGATCACGAAGCCCTCGCCCAGATCCTTCGTGCAGGGAAAGTTGGGAGACGACACCACCATGCGGGCTTCCTGCTGCGGCCCATGGCTGATGAACTCGCCCCCCAGCATCGCGATGTACGGGTCGATCTCTGCCTGATGTTCGTAACGGGCCTCGCCGTGATCCGGCGAATGAAATGTGTCGGCCGCACTGTGTGTTGCCATGAATGCTTTGCCGCCGGCAACCGCGTCGAGGAACTTCTTTTTTGCGTCGGCGCTCATCGGCGGCTCTTCGCCGCGTTTCTCGCGGGTCAAATCGCCCGTGGTATAGAACAGGAATGCGTCGAACTGATCGAGATCCTCGTCGAAGATGCGGCCGTCCTTCGTGGCGACCACGTCGAAGTTGTGCTGTTTACCCAACTCGGCGAAGACCTTTTGGGCGTGCCCTTGTGTTCCGTCCTTCTCGCGAATCGCACCGTGCTCGAAGCCTGCACTGCGTGTGAAAAACAAAACCCGTCGCTTTGGTTGGTCCTCGGCCAAGGCCGCTTTCCAGGGCCAGGCCGAAAGTGATAACGCGGTAGCTCCACCGGCCAACAACAGATCGCGACGACGCATGATTCCGTCTCCTGATGGTTTGTATGGATTGCACCGTTTCGGCGCGAGTTGCATGTTCACGCTTTGGGCAACCGAGTATCCCGACTTTCATCCGCAGTCGGCATCCTGGTATTCGACCCACACCCCCGAAGCCTCCAGCATACTTGCCCGAGGGGGGCAAGCAAGTTTTCAGGCTTCCCACCGCTAGCTGGGCGACTAGGCTGAATTCAACCTGCCATTCGATCTGCTAAAATCGCGCGTTCAACGTTGCGGGCAGGTTATTCATCGCGGGGGGCAGTGCGTACGATGTTGTTGTTCAAAAAGAAGTACCTCGACGCCATCCGGGCCGGGACCAAGACGCAAACCATTCGCCTGTGGAAGCACCGCCGCATGCGTTCCGGCCAGCGCAGCTACATCCCGGGCATCGGTTACATCGATGTCACCACGGTGGAAGAAGTTCAACTCGACGATCTCACCGACGCCGACGCCGTGCCCGACGGATTCCCCACCGCCGCCGCGTTACGCGCCGAACTCCAAGAATGCTACGCCGACCAACTAGCCGCCGGCCACCAAGCCTACCGCGTGGTGTTCAAGCTAAGGTCGGAGGAAGAGAAGGGTGAATCGAAGCAGTAGATGCGATCTATTTTCGATTCGCATGCTTCCAAACCATCAGGCAGAACAGGCCCGAAATGAAAGTCACAACGCTGGCTGGTTCCGGCACCGGGACAACTGCAATGAAGGCAGGCGCGGAAAAGTCGTTGCCGAAACCGGCAACACATTCTGGATACTGCCCGCTTCTCTCCCCCCGAAGCATGCTCACTGCAGATGGGAGATTAATAGGAGAAATCTAGTGGGATCGTCGGCGGACCGCGACTAGAAATAACATTCCCGTGATGAAGAGTAATGCCGTGGAAGGTTCGGGAACGGGGACAACGGTGATGAATGAAGGTGCGGCGAAGTCAGGGCCTAAACCGACTCCATCGCCTGAAAGCAGAGCGCGGTTACCTGTGATCGGATCGATTGCATAGAGGGCGCTGACGTCCAGTAGGGTCGCAAAGATCGTCCCGTCGGGGTTCACGGCAACGTCAACCGGCGATTGCAATTCGGGACCACTGCCTATGGCACCCCCGGAGGCCAAGGTTCGATCGCCGCTGATCGGATCAACTCGAAAGATGGCACTCAGGAGACCATCAGACACGAGAAGACTCCCGTCTTCTTCGAGTGCCATCCCGATAGGACCACTGAAGTGCGTTCCGGTACCGACTTGGTCGCCTGACAAGAGGCTTCTATCTCCAGTCAACGCGTCGATACTTAGAATCCGTCCACCGTTGCTAAAGTCAGCGACAAGAACTTCGCCACTTTCGCCAATGACAACGCCCGCAGGCTCGTACATATCCGGTCCCGTACCGATTCCGAGAAATGAACTGGAGAGCGTCGTTCGGTCACCTGTTGCTAAATCAACTCGATAAACGTCACCATAAGAAACACCCGCAGATTCGTGGGTAGACGCCGTTGTCACAATGAGGCTATTGCCTGGACCGAGGGCAATGCCCACCGCACCTCCGAATGCTGGACCCGCACCGACGCCGGGACCGGAGACGAGTGTTCGATCACCTGTAGTGGGATCGACACGGAAGATACTTTCGCCATAAAGATCACTGACAAGAATGTCTCCATTGAGGGCTACTACAACACCAAAAGGCTCAATGATATCAGGCCCACTGCCGACCCCGAACCCGGAGACAATCGTCCGGTCTCCTGTCGCAGGATCGACCTTAATGATCCCCAGAGGTCCGGCTCCCTGTGAATTGGAGCTAATGTCCGTAACCAGAATATCCCCCGGCGAGAGAATCACGGCTTGCGATGCAGGGGATGCGTGGAGAAACAGGGCGGACACCGCCGCTGCGACTGCGAACTTCAATTTCATGAGCCTACCCCTTTGTTAATCATGAATGCCTGCCCGTTGTTGCCGTATCGTGAGGTCAAAACCTACGTCGCCGTACATCTAGTATAGAAAGCCTGTATCGACCCCCACCTAAGCGGCAAACTAAATCCCAAAGTCACCATTTTCAAGCGAAAAGCGACCAAGTAGCCATCAACGCAACATTCTGCCGAAATTCAATTCCCGCGCGTCTCCGTCTTCGATCCGTCAAGACGAGAAACAATATTCCCGTGATGAAGAGTAACGCCGAAGAGGGTTCTGGAACCGGAACAACCGTGATCAATCCAGGCGTGGAAAACTCGGGGCCGAGGCCTACACCGTCTCCCGAGAGGAGAGTACGGTCGCCAGTAAACGGATTGATGGTATAGAGAGCGTTGGTGCCACGAACGGTTGCCAAGATAAGACCGTCGTCATGAATGGCAATGCCACCAGGAATCTGTAACTCCGGCCCAGTTCCTATGCCACTCCCGGTTGCAAAGCTACGATCGCCGGTGGCCGGATTCACGCGCAAGATCGCATTTAGGCCGGACTCTGCCACGAGAATGTCACCGTTACCTTCGATTGCCAACCCGAAAGGAGAAACAAAGTCGGGAGCTGTACCTACTTGATCGCCTGACAGGAGGCTTCTGTCTCCGGTCGACGGATCGATTGTCAAAATCCGGCCCCCATTGCTGAAGTCGCTTACCAGAATTTGACCTTCCGCATCAATGGCCACGCCCGCTGGGCCGAAGAGTTCCGGTCCCGTACCGATTCCAAGAAACGAACTGGAAAGTGTTGTTCGATCACCTGTCACTGGGTCGACACGATACACATCACCATAATCAACGCCTGAGTCCCTATGGGTAAAGGCTGACGTCACGATAAGCCTATTGCCGGAATCGAGAGCGATGCCTATGAGGTCACCGAATGCAGGCCCTGAACCCACGCCGTAACCGGAGACAAGCGTCCGATCGCCAGTGGCAATTTCCACACGAAGTATGCTGCCGAAACCATCGCTGACAAAAATCTCTCCGCTGTTGCTAACTGCGACCCCAAATGGTTCAAAGAAAGCAGGTCCACTGCCAACGCCTGAGCCGGAAATGATTGTTCGATCGCCCGTGGTGGGATCGACCTTGAAGAGCCCTTGCGGACCGTTTCCCTGTGAATTGAGCCCGAAGTCAGCCACCAGAATATCCCCCGGCGAGAGGATCGCGGCTTGCGATGCATGGGATGCAGAGAGAAACAGGGCGGACACGACCGCCGCGACTGCGAACTTCAAATTCATGAGCCTACCCCTTACTTGCGAACGCCGGGAATTCGTATTCGAGCCAATGGCGTTCTGCCCTTTGCCCCACTTGGAAGACCTTCAACTCCGTGGCACCCTATCTGTCCCGCCAAGCGTGGTCAAGGAAAAAGGGTAACGCTAACGTGCAAGGGAAACTCTCACCCGGGTAGCCCTGCCGCATGTCGGCTGGGTCGCCATAGGCGACAAGATGCTCTGTATCGAAGTCTCGATCACGGCAAGAGGCTAGGCTTGCTTTGTGCTCTCTTGCCGCAGAGTGATTCGATCAACCGAATCCAACCGGTGGTGTGATACGCACTTCAGGGCATCTTGTCGACTGCGTCGACCCAGCCGACATGCGGCTGGGCTATCGTGTGAAGAACGTGTCGGTCGCCGTCCGAGTGAGAGTCCTCGATCTAGGACGACAGCCGCAGCATGTCGCGCATGCTTTCGGTTACGGCCACCGGGTCGCCAACGAGTTGTTGCCCCAAGATGGCGAGCATGCCTATGGCGACAATCAGCAACAGCACGCCCTGTGGGCTGGGGGTCACGGGCACTTTGGCCAGTTCCGTGGCCAGGCTACGTTCGAGGGTATTCCAGCCCTGGAAACTTTGCTGGTCGCCAACGGGCACCAGCGAGATACTGCGCAGCGGTGAAAATCGATCGACGTGCAATTGCACCTTCAAGTGCGGCATCAACAGGCAATCGCCGGCGAACCGCGAGTCGGAATCGAGTTGTACTGCCAGCCCCGGCAATACATGTTGGAGTTGTTCGGCATTGATGTTGTAAATGTTGATGCGGGGGCTTTGCACCAACACGATGAACAGCAGCGTCATGCTGTAAAAACCGCCCAGCAGCAGGTACAAGTAAGGGCCAAAGAACGCCGCCGAAGCGACCGGCAGAAACAGTTCCATGGGGCCGATGAGGATCAGCCCCGCAACGGCCATCCCCAGGGCAATGGTTTCGCGGGTGCCGTTGGTAATGATGGGTCGTCGCGAAAGATTGATGATGCCGATTACCAACAGGTAAATGGCCAACGGACCGAACGCAAGGCACAAGCGAAATGGGTCCATAGCTTCATCGTGGCCCGAGGAGAACAAGACGGCGAGATGTCCCGGGAAATCGAATTCCCGGCAGCGTTCACCTCCTCATCGTAGAAGTTCGACGCCGTACCGGTCAACCGTCGCCACGATGTGACGTCGACGCGGAGACGACCGCCGGTCGCCCACTCTCGGGGCTGGTCTCGGCGGCAATGCTGGGTTAGAAGAGTGGGATAAGTCGATCAGGCCGGCCATGCATCTGGCGATGATGATCACCACGGCCTGCGGCAGAAACCCACGGTCTCAGCACAGATGTTTAGCCCCGATCAATATGCTCTGCTCGATTTCGGCGGGGGTCGCAAGCTGGAACGATTCGGCGAGTTCGTTCTCGATCGGCCCTGCTTGGAAGCCGAGTCGGACACACTGAGCGACTACGGCTTGTGGTCGACCTCGAATGTGCAGTTCGTTCGCAGTGCCGCCGATCGCGGAGTGTGGTCGCCGAGTCATGCGGTGCCGGGGAAGTGGACCATCGAATATCAACCGGCAATCTTGTCGGACGAGGGAACGTCGGCGAATCTGCAGTTCGAATTGAAGGCCACCGATTTTGGTCACGTGGGTCTCTTTCCCGAGCAGGCTGCCAACTGGGGGTGGCTGACCACACGACTCACCGCGTACCAGCAACCACCGACCGTGCTCAACCTGTTCGCCTACACCGGCGGAAGCACATTGGCCGCCGCGGTGGCCGGGGCCGAAGTGGTGCACGTCGATGGCGCGCAGAACACCGTCGCCTGGGCTCGTCGCAATGCGGAACTCTCGGGCCTCGACGACGCACCCATTCGCTGGATTGTGGAGGACGCGCGGAAGTTTGTCGGCCGAGAAGTGAAGCGAGGCAATCGCTACAACGGGATCATTCTCGACCCGCCCAGTTATGGACATGGACCCAAAGGGGAAGTCTGGAAGCTAAGCCATCATCTGCACGTGTTGTTGCGAGACTGTGCCAGCCTGCTGCGTTCGGCAGAGAAACCGTTTATCCTGCTGACCTGCCATACCGACCGGGTCGGGCTCGATGAGTTGCGGCAGGCCCTCGAAACGGCCATCGAATCACTGCCCCGTGGGAAGGTCGAAGCCCTACCGCTGGTGCTGGAGTCCGCCTCGGGGCGTCGTTTACCCAGCGGGATCATGGCCCGCTGGTCGGTCGATTAAGCTTCGTTCCATCAACAGAGATTTCGGAGTTTGCTCGGTGTCCAGAACCATCACCAGTTTTCACAACCAACGGGTGAAGGACGCCGCCAAGTTACGTAGTCGTCGCCATCGCGACCGACAACAACGGATCCTGATCGATGGGGCCCGCGAAATCCAACGCGCGCTCGAAGCTGGCGTGCGGTTGGTGGAACTGTTTGTCTGCCCCTCGAAGGCGAACAACCCGGAATCGCAGCGCCTGCTGGATTTTCTTAGCGACCACGATTTGGAAACGTCCCAGGTTGCCGCCGACGTGTTCGAGCGACTGACCTACGGAGACCGAAACGAAGGCGTGCTGGCGGTTGCCGAATTGCCCCGCACCTCGCTCGATCGTCTCCCCCGGCCGAAAGGCAGCACGATCGGCATTCTGGTCGGCGTGGAAAAGCCCGGCAATGTGGGTGCGGTGGTTCGCAGCGCCGACGCCGCGGGCGTACGGGCTTTGATCGTGGCCGACGGGGCCACCGATCTCTACAACCCCAACGCTATTCGTGCCAGCTTGGGAACGATCTTCACGATGCCGGTCTGTTGTGCCACATCGACCGAAACGCTCGCGTGGCTGCGTGAGAATCATGTGACAATTTGCGCGGCCCGCGTCGATGCGACGGAAATGTACACCGATGTGGACCTCAGCGGTACGGTGGCCCTGGCCTTGGGAAGCGAATCGCGAGGGCTACCCGCCGAATGGAACACCGACGGTGTGATTCCCATCGGCCTACCCATGCACGGCAGTGCCGATAGCCTGAACGTCTCGACCACAGCGGCCGTGTTGTTCTACGAAGCACTGCGGCAGCGAAAGGCGAACCCCCAAGCCTAAGCTTGCCCGTTCGACGATCGAGTTACTTGGCCTGCTTGAGTTTCTCGTCGAAGAACTCGAACGCCATCTGCATGGTTCGCTCGTTTTCAGATTTCGAGAAACCGTGGCCCGCACCGAAGATCAGTTCGACCCGGCCGGGCACCTTCGCCTTGGTTAGCGCGCCGGCCATCCAGAACGCTTGATCGTAGGGCACCAGCACGTCACGCGTGCCTTGGAACAGCAGCATGGGGGCATCGCCTTCGTTCACATAGGTCATCGGCGAGCATTGCTTCAGCTCTTCCATTTTCTCTTGCGAAGGCTTGCCCACCGCGGCGTCGAGAATCGTACGCACGGCGGCCACGTTGAAGACGTCACGCCCGGCCAACTGATCGACCTCGCTTTCGGGTATCGCCAGATTCGCGGGACCGAAATAACTGACCACGGCCTGCACTTTGCTCGATTGATCGGCCCAGCCGCCTTCGCCTTCGAGCCCGTCTCCGGAGTCCATCGTGCCGAGGATCATCGAAAGATGCGCACCGGCCGAGTGCCCCATCGCGCCCAGGTGATCGGCATCCAGTCCGAGTTCCTCGGCATGAGCCCTCATCCAACGGGTCGCGCACTTCACGTCTTCAATCTGCGCCGGGAAGCGATGTTTGGGGGCGAAGCGATAGCCGACCGAAACGGCCACATACCCACGCTCGGCACACTGTTTCAGCAGCCCGCTGTACATCTGCTTGTCGCCGGCCATCCAACCACCACCGTGAATCAGAACCAGCCCGGGAGCGGGTTGATCGAGCCCCACGGGTCGGGCTAGATCCAACACGAGCGGTTCGCCACCGCCGGTGCCGTATTCAACATCTTTTTGGAAGTCGATGTTGGCCACATCCGCGGCGAGGGCCGTCGTGCTGAACGAAAGACAGACGATGGCCAACAACATCACAAAACCATGGGTCGCTCGAAGATGCATGAATAAAGCTCCTGCGGGAGGCGGATTACTGGGGACAAAGAAGTTCGGGGGAGACCCGACCGAGGCCAACACCTTGTACCAGCCTACTCGTGGCGGGGTTTCAAATCCACGGTCCGGCAAGATGATAATACCGGGGAAGCCATTGAGCGATTGAGGGCCCCAAATTCCGGGGCTGTGGATCATGCGATGCCTGCTAGCGGAATGTCGACGTTATTTCGCTGCGGCGTCTTTCTCTTCAGGCGGCTTAGGGCCGAGGTCGTACAGCCGCACGATGCTGTTGTCGCCGGCCAGCGCCACATGGTTGGTGGGGGCGTGCAGCGACATGGCACGAATGCGGTTGGGCAGCTTGTGCTTGAACACCTCGTGTTCGGCTTCGCCTTGCCAGAAAGCCAGGTAACCACCGCTACCACCACTGGCGGCCCCGACCAGAAACCCGTCGGGATGAAACGCCACGGCCCAACACACGGCCCTGAGGTCTTCTTTGATCTTGTGCACACGCGACTCGCCACTGTCGAAATCAAACATCACGACGGCCGGATTGCCGACCCCGGCGAAGGCGTTGCTGACGTTGGTGATGCCGCAGCAGGCGAGTTGCTTTCCGTCGGGTGAAAACGCCATGCCACGGACGCCCCCGATGTCGGCCTTGAAGCCACCGTCATATTTGTAGATGGCCGTGGCGTCGAGTTCCCGAACCATGTTCCCGTCGGTCACGTCCCATTGCAGGATGCGGCCTTTCAGATCGCCTGAGACGAGAAACTTGCCGTCGGGAGTAAACGCCAGATTGTAAACATGGCACGCGTGACCTTCGAGCGGTCGAACGAGGGTTCCGTCGGCCGCGTTCCATAGCTTGACCAGGTTGTCGTTTCCGCAACTAGCCACCAGCAAACCATCGGGGGAATACGCCACGGCGCGAGTCCAGCCATCGTGGGCGTCGACCATCCGCTGCGGCTGGGGTGTTTCGGCGGATGTCTCCCACCAGATGAGGCGGCCGTCGTAACCGGCCGTGACCAAAGTGGCGGCCGTAGGGTCGAAGTCCATACTCCAGACCCAACTATCGTGGCCGGTGAAGGTAACCGTGGCATCGCTATCCAGCGACCAACGCTGCACGGCGGGGATTTGCCCTCCGGCAAACAGATAACGCCCCAGCGGGTCGATCCGGCAAGAAACCAACGGGCTGGCGTGCTTGTACTCGGCCACTTGATGCGCGTCGGCCGGAACAATTTTCGCGGGCGAATCAGTCATCGGGCAGCCTTGTCTTTTGAGGATTGCACGACCCAAGGAATTGTTAGGCCTGGCGCACTAGGCCAGCACTTCTTCAATCGCTTCGGCCGCTGGGTCGGCGATTTGTAGCTCGCGACCGTTGATGGTGAGTTGATCGAGCGGATCCAAGCCAAGGGCCCGAAGGTACGTATGGAATAGATGCCCGCCGTGGACCTCGCGTTCGACGACCTCGGTGCCATTTTCGTTGGTCTTGCCGACCACACCGCCAGCCTGAAGTCCGCAACCACCCATGGCCACCGACCATGCTTTTCCCCAGTGGTCGCGACCGAATTGGTGATTAATCCGCGGCGTGCGGCCAAACTCCGACATGACTAGCACCAGCGTGCTTTCGAGCATCCCACGTTCGGCCAAATCGTTGATCGTGGTGGCGAAGGTTTGGTCGAACTCGCCGAGTTGCTCGATGTGAAAATTGAAATTCTCATGGTGCGTGTCGTAGTTCGAGTGCGAAACCTTGACGAAGGTCACACCGTTCTCCAAGAGACGTCGCGCCAGCAGACACTGTTGGCCGAATTCGTGCTTGCCGTAGCGTTCTTGTTCGGCTTCCGGTTCCTTGCTCACGTCGAACACATCGCGTTGCTGCATCAAAGCGGCCGCTTGATCGTAGGTCGAAGTGTACGCCTCGGTTTGAGCGCGGCGGCGGCCTTCTGCGAAACGATCGCTGGCATGACGAAAGAATGCGTTGCGAGCCTGAAACGAAGACTCGGATACCGATTCGGGGCGCATCGTATTTTGGGGCGGCTTGCCGTTACCCAACGTTACCGAAGCATAACGCGAGCCGAGAAACGCGGCTTCCTTGGAACCCACATTGCCGCCACCGCCGGGGGTGACGTGGATGTAACCCGGCAATGCTGAATCTTCAGGAGCGACCATCTTGGCCACCAGTGAACCGAGGTGAGGGTACTCGCCCGCGGGGGACTGCCGTCGTCCCGTATGCATGAAGTAGGAACCTTTACCGTGATCATTTTCGGCCGTGTTCACCCCGCGGACCAACATCAGGTGATGCATTTGCTTCGCGGTGTAAGGCAACAACTCGCTGATGTGAATTCCGGGAACGGACGTGGGAATGGTTCGAAACGGTCCGCCGGTGTCTGTGCCCGGCTTGGGATCCCACGTTTCCAACTGGCTGACACCCCCTGCCAGGTAAAACACCAGCACGCGCTTCTGTTGCTGCTGCACTTCGGCGGCTGCCGCCGGGCTCAAGGCTCCGCCGAACCCACCCGCCATCGCGCCGAATCCGGAAGCCATGGTGCCGAGAAACCCTCGTCGGGCGACGGTGTGCTCGGCCGAGTTGCAAGCGTATTTGCACTTCATGGTTCTGCTCTCCTGAAAAGGATCGACTGGGAACCTGTCCTTGAAGGTGTACGTTAGTGGTTAAAGCGAAATTCCGGCGATACGCACAGCGCCCAGGCCATTTCCTGCAGGGCAGCTTCACGCGAATCGGCTCGGGCCGCCAAGAAGCCGGAAACTTCTCCGCGTTCGAGTTCCGTGGGACGGCGTGAGTAAATGCTGATGTACAACTCGTCGGCTACCGCGGCCGGGTCGCTGATGCTTGTCAGGCGATGGACCAGCCCGGCCACACCAGTGCCCAACCAACTATTTGCCGTGGCGCTGTTGGTCAGAAAGAGTGCCTGATGCACGGTCGTTTCGCCCTGATTCTGGGGACTGCCCGGGGGGCTGCCGAAGAGGCTTACGAACCCTCCGAGGTTCTTCTTCAGGCGATCGTAAACGGCCTGCTCCGCAAGTTGTTCGCGCAACTCTTCGCGCGGCGGATCGATGGCCAACAATTCGTTCAGGCGGGGGTCGGCCGTTTGCAACTGCTTCTCGACCGCGGAACGCTGCACGTCGGATAGCCCAAGGCCTTGCAGCAAACTGAAGCACAGTTGTTCGGGCGTTAATGGCCGCAGGGCCGCGACGGCGAAGCTCTCTGGCGTTAGCGACTCTTCGTCAACTCCCGGCGGCAATATGCTCGAACGTTGGTACGTGTTGCTAAGGGCGATCTCGCGAACAACAGCCTTGAGGTTGAAGTTCGATTCAATCAGTGCTGCGGATAACAGATCGAGAAGTTCGGGATGGGAGGGAGGATTCTCGCTGTGATGCAGATCCAAGGGTTCAACAAGCCCCCGACCCAGCATCATGGCCCACAGTCGGTTGGCAGTGTTCTTGGCAAAGTCGCGATTGTCGGCGGCGGTAATGTCCAGGGCCAACTGTTCGCGACGGCTGAACTTGGGCACCGGTCGCACGCCATCGGCCGGGGCAACCAAATGTTCCTGGTCTTTTGGAAACTTGGGTTCTTCAATCGGCTCTCGGTCCAACACCCGCGGCGGCGTGTCATGGGTCTCGTCGGGGAAGAACACGGACTTGAAGGTTTGCAAATCGGAAGCACCCTTTTCACCGACGTAGGCCTTCTTGTTTTTGGCCGTGAACAGCACGCTGCGGTTTAGAAATGCCACCAGGCCGTAGTAGTGCTGCTGATGGTAGTCGCCGATCAACGGGTGATCGTGGCACTGACAACACTGCAAGTCGCGTCCCAGGAACAGGCGGCCGATATCGCGGGTGAGCAAGTCCACATCACCCGTGCGATCGAGGAAAAACTTTGCCGCGGGGCGCGTGGCAGGATCGGTACCGTCGGCACTCAGGATCTCGCGAACCAACTCGTTGTAAGGACGGTCTTCGAGGAACGCATGATAGAGATAGTCTTGCCACTGGGGCGTAGGAATGTGAACGTCCCGTCGTCGCTCCATCACCATCACGTCGAACCAGATTTGCATCCGTCGGGCATGCTCGGGGCTGGCCAGCAACTGGTCGATGAGAACGCGTCGTTTCTCTGTATGCGGATCGTCCAGAAACGATCTCGCTTCTTGAGACGAAGGGATTCTTCCCAGCAGATCGAGATAGATCCTTCGGACAAACTCCGCGTCGTCGCTGAGCGCCGCCGTGGGAACTTCCAGCGGAGTTTCGATGGCATCATCGATGCGACTGGCTAGCGGCGGCTGTGCCGCAAGCGTAGGGGCTTGCCACAGAAATGCCACCACCGCGCAGCCGAACAACAGCGCGGCGATTCCGCGCAGCAGCATAGCATTGTGGTGAGTGTTCTCGGGCATCGTTGAATCCCGATATCAGGCGTGGCGAAGTCGTTAGGTGGGAGCGACGCTGGGTGGTCGCTATATCTGGTGGCTCGACCTGAGGAACGCATGCTGTTCTTCAGGGTAAATCGCACGACGCTGGGTGGGTGATCTGCCCGCCATCGTAGCGCAGCCGGTTCAGCAGGTCAAGAAAATGACCACCTGCAGGGGGGAATCAGCGCCCAGTCCTTGTGAGTCTGGCCGGAATCCTCCGCGCAGTCCCTTGGTGCAACCCAAATCGGAACAGCACCATGCGGCGTCGCGTTCGGGATTGCTCAGTCGGTCGGCGGCTGGGGAACGAAGTGGTAGTCCAGCAAATCCTGCAGGACGAACGGCTCGGGGAAGGGTTCGTCGGACTTCCTCAGGATTTCCTTGTAGCGATTGATCACGGCCAGCAGTTCGTCGCCGGTGATACTATCCTCGATCAACATCGGGTATTGGTCGAACACATTTCGCCAACCCTGGAGCCCTTCTTCGTATTTCTCGCGAGCCGTCTGTAAGTCGGCTCCCTCGTCGTATGCCTCATCGCCTTCGTACAACAACCGACGGGCCGTCAATGCGTCGTCGGTGCGTTCCGCTTCGCAGCGTACTTTCCAGTAGCGGTAATTCACCTGATTCCGCGAATTGTCGATAAAATCGAGCTTGTTGAAGTAGTTCATGGCCTCGCTCGCCAACTCGCGGGCCTCCTCGCGGTTCACCGCAGGAATGTTCTCCGCTACTTCAGGAAGTTGAACATCGAGTCGCCGACCCAGATCACTAAGCTGCACCCTTTCCTCCTGGGTCAGCGTCATTCGATTCTTCTCCAAGAGCGCCTTTTCCTCGTCCGAGAGATTCTCGAGCTTCATATTGAAGATCTGCTCTCTCAATCCGGGTTGGAGTGCTTCGAGGGCTGCGGCCTTCTCTTGATATAGCTTCAAGTACAGGTCGAAGTCTTCCAACCGAATCTTGTTGCCTTGAATATCGAATTCGCGCTCACCGTAGTCTTTCCAATCTTGTTGCGCGCGAGTCCAAGCGAGCTGTGCGACTTCTCCAAAGGTCCCCTCTTCTTCGATGGCCGCGGCATAGTTGATTTGCCCCATCGCGGGATGGGTATGGAACACGATTGGATTCTTGCCACGCAGCGGAACATTCTGGTTGTCCACCAGGTCTTGTGCGGCCAGATACCACTCTTTGCCGACTAGCCAGTTATCGCGTTGATTGCCCGTGCGACGCCCTCCGTGGAAATCGTCGTCCTCGCGGAACAATTGGCGGAACAAACGATGTTCGTCAGAACGACCAATCTTCTGAGAAATGATCCACCCGGTTTCCCACATCATCAGCGGCGAGCGGTCATTGTAGCGAACCCCCTCCTTGGCGAAGTCGATGCCTTTCTTTATCCAGAAGTAGCGGTCTTTGTAGTTATCCCATTCGATCGAAACGTTGTAGGCCAGGTTCCACGCCTGATTCCTCCAGGCGGCAACGAAATGCGGCTGCAGTTTTGTGATCTGCTCGTTCACCGCCGAGAGCGCGGTCCAATCTTGTTCTCGCTGATAGTTCTGCGCGCGGGTCCACAGGATGGTCGAAGCCACACCCCGCATTCCAAGTGCGGCCAGTTTCAGGGCCTCGGTGGTCGGGTCGAGCTCGCCCAGGTTGGCTTGACTCAACCCCTCTTCATCTCTCCACTGCGAGAGCACACCTCCGGTGGAGCCCGGCTTCTCGGCCGATCCGCGGGTCGAGGGTTGTCCCAGCAGTGCGATGGGGACCATCAACACGGCGATGCCGATAAGATACGCGACCTTACGTCTGAATGAACTTTGCCCACTCATTTGGCCACCTCACGCAATTTGAGAAATAGATAACCTGCTATGAATACGGGAATCGCGTATCCAAAGGCGGTATAGGAATGGATAAATATTTCGTTCCACGGGATATCGAACCCGTTGGCAACCCGATTCGAATCGCTGAAGTCGGACAGATCGGGGATCAGGTAAATCAATCCACCGAGCATGCTTTGGTAGGCATCGTCGATGGTGGTTGCCACGTCGCCCCCGAGGCCGGCTTCCAAAGGCGTGCTGACATTCGACTGCGTTACCAGGCGGATCAGCGACTCGATTGGTCCACCACCTAGCACGCGGTCTGCGGCCACGTCGGAGATGAACGCTCTAGCGAACCCGGCTACGATCAACACCAGCGTTCCAAGCATGGCCACCGCGGCATTCAAGAACGTACTGAGCACCACGCCGATGGTCGTGATGATGATCATCTGAAGCCAGATTCCGAAGAACCCCTTCATGAAATTCGCGAAGAACGAAGCATCTCGGGTCCGCAAGTAAACGTCGGTGGGAGCGACGCCGTAATACTGTCCCGGTTCAAGGCACAGAAGCATGACTTCGAGTCGCCCATCCGGGGCGAGATCTTCGAACAGATCGAGTTGCTTGCCATCTTCGCCGGAGAGTTCACGGTTGATAAGCTTCAAGTCCGAGCGATACTCTTGGGCAATGAAGTTTCTGGGAGACGTGACGACGCTGTGGTCGTCGGGGTTTCGCAGTATCAAGCTACCCAGAATGCCACGTTCTCCTTTGTCACCTTGATGCGTGCGAAACACCCCAAGGTTCAGCTCTAAGGGTAGGCCGTTGGGATACTGATCGGCCGTAATTCCGTCGAATTGCCACACGGCGGCCGCTTGCGAGCCACCTTCAATCCAGGAGCGGTATCGAGACTCCTGCCCCACCGAAACGCCCTTCTCGGCTAGCTTTCCCTCACGGTCGAGGAACGTGAGATCGCCCACCACGGGCACGCGAGCGACCAGCAAGCCTTCAACCCCGCCGACGTCGCCACTCTCGGGATCAACCGGGTGCCAGTGACCTTGTTCTGTCGCTGTTCGGGTATCGCCGGGGCGATACGGGTGTCGATGATTGTGGACCAGCGTCGTGCGGAGCGTCTCCTCTACGTCGACCTCGCCCGAACTGGCGACCGTGACCGAATCAAACTCTTCGATCTGATGGGTGTGGTTCAATCCGCGAACGACGAAGACGTAGCTGATCAGCCCGGTGGCTATCAGCAGGACGGTTCCGATGGCAGAAAAGCCCAGGATCCGCCCCAATACAATTTCGCTGGGACGCACGGGCTTGGTGACGACGGTGTAGATCGTCTTGTAGCGAATGTCGTTCGGCAGGCTAAACACCGACAGAAACAGTGCCAAAAGCAGCACCAAGTAGCTGGTGGTCGAGAGCACAAAACTGAGGTAAAGCTGAGCCGGGTTATTCGAGGTCGGATCGAGATACCATCCGGCAAACAACAAGATGATCAGAAACACCACGAACACGGCCAACACCATCCGTCGAATCGACTCAATGGTGGCCAGTCGGGCGATGGCCAAGGTGCGACGTGGCGAAAGCCTCACCAGGTCCATGATGGCCGAACTCAAGAAAGCCCCAACCCGACCGAACGCCGCGATGGGACCAACTTGTACGGCGGTGAAGATGTATCCGAGGATTAATCCAAACAGCGCTACGGCTGCGATGACTGCCAGCCAGGTGAGGGAGGCGCCAGCCCACCAGCTTGAAAACGGATCGAGTGGAGATTCTATTTTCATCGACAGCTTTGCCGTGCCGTTATCAGAGGTTCGAGTAGTTGCAACGCAGGAGACATGAAGCGACGAGCACCATTAGCCGGCCCGTTTTCCAGGGCGTTCTTCACTTTCTTGAACGATACGAAGGAACAGATCTTCCAGCGTCGTAGTGGGGTGGCTCATGCTGACCAGCGACCCCTGATCACGTTCGATGATCGCTTCGATTTCGCGTTTGGCATCTTCCGAAAGACCTTTCGCGCGAATCTCAGTTTCATCTTCAAGCTTCAACAGGTCGTCCACGCGACCGAGTTCCTTCAGTTCGCCCTGATGTAAAATGGCGATGCGATCGCAAACGGTTTGCACGTCGGCCAACAAATGGCTCGACATCACCACCGTCTTACCTTTTTCCTTCTGTTCCAAGATCAGGTTCTTCATCTCGCGAGTACCGATCGGGTCCAAGCCACTGGTCGGTTCGTCGAGCAAAATCAGATCAGGATCGTTGATCAGCGCCTGAGCAAAGCCGATGCGTCGCGTCATCCCTTTGGAATATTCGCGGAGCTGTCGTCGTTTGGCCCAGCCCAGCCCGACCATTTCGATGAGTTCGGCGGTGCGCTTGCGACGCTCGGCGGCCGACATATCGAACAGCCGGCCATAGAAGTCGAGTGTCTCTTCGGCATTCAAGAAACGGTAGAGGTACGACTCTTCGGGCAAATATCCGATTCGTTCGTTCTTGGTCACATCTGAAGCCAGCTTCCCCATCACGCGGGCTTCGCCGCTGGAAGGGAATAGTAACCCCAGCAGCAGCTTGATGGTGGTGGTCTTGCCGGAACCGTTCGGGCCGAGCAGCCCGAAGATTTCGCCTTGGCGGATTTCCAAGTCGAGGGCCTTTAATGCTCTGACTTTCTGGCGACCCCAGAAGTCGCGATAAACCTTGGAAAGATTTCGGGTCTGAACAACGACGTCGTTTTCCATACTTGATCTCGAAGGGCTCAGTTAAGTAACGACGCGAATCTCGACGGATGAGCGACTTACCGCGGATGGACCCTGAAAAAAGTGATTGAGACGTACAGGGATTCGAATGTTTGTGGCCACCAAGAAAGGGCGGGCCGCAGTGCATTGCGATCAGCTAGATCCCCAGTTCCCCACTACGCTGGCAAGGCATTAAATGTTCGGCTCTTACGACCGAGAGCCGGTTGTTGTTTCGCCCGACCAGGTGCAGTGGTGCCTGTTCCTTGGACCCGGATGGGTCTGCCTGCGGCAACCCCCAAACGGGCCAGAGCCCATGATAGAAGAGCGATCCCATATTCGCAAGCAAGCGACCCCATCGAAAAGACTTACCAGGACACCGTTTCCGACGATTTTGAGGGGGACCTCATCCGTGGGGCCGGTCGACGAATTGTCGCCCGCCGCCCTTGCCGGGGCAGTGCGACCACTTTATATTCAGGGGCTTGTCCCATGACCGCTGGAAGATGCGAAAGCTCAGTGGTCTCTGGAGCATCTTAGCTTGGTGGCCACTGGGTGGGATTTGGACTGATCGAATCTGGCCATGGCTCAGGTAAATGAAACTGACCGGTCTCACCTCAGCGTTACTCCCTGGGGAGCGTTCGCGGGTGCGGCGGCCATTGTTTCGGCATTAGGATTGGCATTTACGCTCGGAAGAACCTTGCCGCTAAAGCCATCTTCGCCGCAAAAATCAACCAGCGCATTCGAATCCGTTTACAACCAACCGCCCATAAAGTTTGAACGATTACAGGTCGACCGCGGCGACGCTCAGTAGGGCGTTCTGCTGGTTCCGACGGGAGCAACAGACGATGTCGATGGACAAAAGCCTCCGGATGAGCAAAGGCATGGCTGGAAGCCGTAGTGTGCTGACTCGAGAAGAGCGGATCTTGCGTCTGAAGGCAGCCGAGCGCTGGAGCGACGACGACAGCCCGTTGGGCCTGCCGAAAGTTCGCGTCTACAAGCTGGCCATGAAGAAGAAAAAGAAGAAGAAGGCCGAAGAGGGCGACGAAGCCGAGGGCGAGAATTAGCAGGCTGCTTCAGCGCGTTTCGGTTCTATTCGGGCAATTGCATTTCGCCCCGCGGCCCCAGCGGCGCGTGGGGATTCCAGGCAACTTCCCACAGGTGGCCATCGGGGTCGGCGAAGTATCCGCTGTGCCCACCCCAAAATACATCTTGGGCCGGCTTGACGATTTCGGCCCCTGCCGCGCGAGCCTGCTCTAAGACCAGGGCCACCTGTTCGCGGGCTTCAACATTGTGGGCAATGGCCACGCCGCGAAATCCACTGCCTTCCGCATCGACGGTGGCGTCTTCGGCCAGCGCGTCCCAAGGGTACAACCCCAGAACCGCACCGCCGGTTCTAAGAAACGCGACGTTCTCATTGCTCGCGCTGGAAAGCGGCCATCCTAGCCCGTCGTGATAGAAACGAACCGCCCGCGGAAGATCGCGCACCCCCAACGTGAGCATCGTGACTCTAGGTTCCATCCGGTTGTTCCTTTATCGACGTTGGGCCTCCACGCGGCCGAGGTTTCGCTTACTTCGGAGCCATACGAATCGAACCGTCGAGGCGAATGGTTTCGCCGTTGAGCATCGTGTTTTCGATGATTTGCCCGGCCATGGCGGCGTACTCGGCGGGTTTGCCCAAGCGGGGTGGAAACGGCACCTGTTGGCCAAGCGATTGTTTGGCCTCTTCGGGCAGCATCGCCATCATCGGGGTATCGAACAAGCCGGGGGCGATCGTCACCACCCGAATGCCGAACTTGGCCATTTCACGCGCGATGGGAAGCGTCATTCCAACCACGCCCCCTTTCGACGCGCTGTAGGCGGCTTGCCCGATCTGACCGTCGAAGGCTGCAACCGAGGCAGTGTTGATGATCACCCCACGTTCCTCATCGGGGCCGATCCCTTCGGCGGCAGTCATTACGCCGCAGGCGAGGCGAATCACGTTGAAAGTTCCGATGAGATTCACGCGAATCACCAGACCGAACACTTCCAGATCGTGCGGGCCTTCCTTGCCACACACGCGCATCGCGGTTCCAATTCCCGCGCAATTGATGGCACCTTGGAGCCCACCCAACTCGTTGCAAGCCGTATCGATGGCGTTTTGCACCTGCTCAGGATTCGTAACGTCGGTCACACAGAATCGCGTCGACGACCCCAATTCAGTAGCCAATGCTTCGCCGGCTTCCTTGTTCAAGTCGGCAATCACGGCCTTTCCGCCCCGTTCGACAATGTGCCGAACCGTGGCTTCACCAAGTCCCGAGGCACCGCCCGTGACGAGAAACGTGTGTCCCTTGATATCCATCGTGGTATGCGTCCTGTCCGGTTGAGTAAGTTCGTTTAGGTCTTGTGCGGCTTGTGCAAGACACATGGCGCAGCATCGTTGTGTATGGGGCAAGCAATCGAAGAAGCTCCCCGCCACAAATGGCGCAACGCAACACGCCTGAAAATGGATTGAGTTGTCGTCAATCGCATTCCGATCGCGCGGTCTTCCTCGATACGACTAGATTCGTTCGATGATCGTTGCGGTAGCCATGCCGTGACCGATGCACATGGTTTGCAGGCCAACCGTTCCGCCGGTGGCTTCCAAACCGTTGACCATTTTGGCCATTAACCCCGCACCCGTGGCTCCCAAGGGGTGACCGTGCGAGATGGCTCCGCCCCAGGGGTTCACCTTGCTCATGTCGGGCTTGATTTCGCGAGCCCAACCAAGCACGACGGTCGCGAAGGCTTCGTTGATCTCGATCCAGTCGATGTCGTTGATCGTCATGCCGGCCCGTTTCAGCGCCTTTTGCGTGGCAGGAATCACCCCGGCCAGTTGCAACGTGGGGTCGTCGCCCACGGCTACGCGTGCCACGAATCGAGCGCGGGGTTTGAATCCCTCGCTGGAAGCCACTTCGGCATCCGCGATCAGAATTGCAGCCGAACCGTCGGAGACCTGACTCGAATTTGCCGCCGTCACAACACCTCCCCCGTCGGGGCGAAACACGGTTGGCAACGAGGCCATCTTCTCGCGGTTGGTCTTGTGGCGGATTCCTTCGTCCGACTCCAACGTGATCTTGTTCCCTTCCCCGTCGATACCTTCGGTGGGAATGATCTCTTTGTTGTGGCCGGCTTGAGCGGCTTCGCTGGCCTTGCGATGACTTTCGACGGCAAAGTCGTCTACTTCTTCGCGGGTGATCTTCCATTTGTCGGCCATGCGTTCGGCGCTTTCGCCTTGATGAATCAGTTCGAACTGTTGCATCACGTCGGGGTTGATGTTGGAAAGATCTCCCACATCACTGAACATCGGAGTCCGGGTCATATTCTCAATGCCCGAAGCGATGCTGTAACCGGCGTCGCCGGCCGCTACCTGTTGGGCAGCGAAATGTACGGCCTGTTGGCTGGAGCCACACATGCGGTTCAATGACACGGCGGGCACTTCGACGGGAAAGCCTGCCAACAACACGCCCAGTCGACCAACGTTTGCACCTTGTTCACCGGCCTGGGTGACACACCCGTTTACGACGTCTTCGATTTTTGCTGAGTCGATTCCAACGCGCTCTACCAGACCTTTCAACGAACGGGAGAGCAGGACATCGGGACGAATCTCGCGAAACGCACCATCGCGACGGGCAAACGGAGTGCGTACGGCATCGACGATCACGGGAGTAGGCATGGGTCATATCTCCTAAAATAGTATTCGCCGCTGCATTGCCGGCGATGGTGGTGTTGTATCGATCTGGCTCGCGCATCAATGCGCTTGCCGTATTTCAGAATACGCTCAGACTCACCACTGCTTGTCGAACAGCAAGTCCCCACAGAGAGCGGTTATTTTGCCGCTTCAGTATAGTAGTCCTGAAACCGCTCGCGTAGCGCCGATTTCAGAAACTTCCCGGCCGATGTGCGAGGGATTTCATCGACCATCACCACGTCGTCGGGAAGCCACCATTTGGCAAAGTTGGGGGCTATGAACGACTTTAATTCTTCGGCCGTTGCCTGATGACCTGGCTTTAGCACGGCCACCCCCAACGGGCGTTCGTGCCATTTCGGGTGAAAACACTGGATTACGGCCGCTTCGGCCACGGCGGGGTGCCCCATCAGGGCGTTTTCCAGGGCCACCGAACTGATCCATTCACCGCCCGATTTGATGACGTCTTTGGCCCGATCTTGCAATTGCATCGACCCGTCGGGAAAGATCGACACGATGTCTCCCGTGCGAAACCAGCCATCGTCGGTGAAGGAAACCGCGCCCTCGGGACTTTCGAAGTACGATCGAGCGATCCACGGTCCACGAACTTCAAGTTCGCCCATCGCTTGCCCATCCCAGGGGATGAGTCCGTTCTCGTTGCAGCCTCGAATTTCGACCAACGGTGTCGGGCGTCCTTGCGTCGCGCGGTACGCAAACTGTTCTTTCGCAGGGGCATCCAGCAGCCGCTGGGGCAATTGTGAATTCGTTCCCATGGGACTCATCTCGGTCATTCCCCAGGCATGAACCACATTCAGACCATGTCGGGTTTGGAAACCTTCGATCATGGCTTGTGGAGCCGCGGACCCGCCGACGACCATGGCCCGCACACTCGACAAATCGTATTTCTTGGGATCGTCGTCGAGAATCTGCAACATACCCAGCCAGATAGTCGGCACCCCGGCCGTAAGCGTTACCTCGAGCCTGGCGAGAAGTTCGAGCAAGTTCTCAGGCTGCAAATGCGGGCCGGGGAAAACCTGTGAAGCTCCAGAGAACACACAGCTAAACGGCAACCCCCAGGCATTTGCATGAAACATCGGGACCACGGGCAAGCACACGTCCGACTCTCGAACACCCAGCCCGTCGACGGTGAGGGTGCCAATGGTATGCAGTGTGATTGCACGATGCGAGTAGAGAACCCCCTTGGGTTGGCCCGTGGTGCCGGAGGTGTAGCACATCGCGGCGGCTTGTTCTTCATCGAACTCGGGATACTCGAAATCTGCGGCGTTGGCGTCGGCCAATACTTCTTCGTAGTCGAGCATTCCCTTAGGCGGCTGATGACCGGGCTCGCAAATCACCAAGATGTGTTCGAAATTCACCTCGCTGCGAAACTGTTCGAGCAGCGGAAGCAGCGATTCGTCGACAATCACAATCTTGTCGCCAGCATGTCCGGCAATATACGCCAGGTCGGTGTGATGCAATCGCAAGTTCAGCGTATGCAGTACGCCTCCGCACAAAGGAATTGCGAAGTAGGCCTCCAGATGTTGGTAGTGATTCCAACATAGCGTGGCGACTCGGTCGCCCGATTGGATGCCCAGCTTCTTCAGTGCGACACAGAGCTGTTTGGTGCGCTGCACCATGTCGGCGTAGGTGTACTCGTGCAGATCGCCCGCGGGCAATTGCGTGTAGATTTTCTTGGGACCGTGCAGTTGCTCACACCGCCGCAACATGACGGGTAGTGTGAGTTGGAAGTCCATCATTAGCCCTTGCATGCTGCGTTACTCCTCGTGACTCTCGAATCAACTCAGCGGTTGCTCAGCTCGCGAACCATGATATTGCGTTGGATCTCGTTGGTGCCTTCGTAGATCTGCAACACTTTCGCATCACGGTAAAGCTTCTCGAGCGGCAACTCGCGGCTGTACCCCATTCCACCAAAAATCTGAATGGCCTCGCTGGCCGCCCAGGTAGCCGTATCGGTCGCGAACGTTTTGGAAAACGCCACTTGCATGGTGTTGCGAATTCCCCGGTCGGCCATCCAGGCTGCCTGATAGGTTAGCAGACGACCGGCCTCCAACCGCATGGCCATATCGGCCAACTTATGTCCCACGGCCTGATGACGAATAATTGGCCTCCCCATCGTGTGTCGCTCGGTGGCATAGGTCAGCGATTCGTCGAGACATCGCTCGGTTAGCCCCAGGGCCAGCGCGGCGATCATGGGGCGCGAGCGATCAAAGACTTTCATGGCCACTTCGAACCCACGGCCCTCACCACCCAGGCGGCGATCGACAGGAACTTCAACGTCGTCGAATCGCAGTTCCGCCGCGGGGGAGGCGCGCTGCCCGAGTTTATCGAGACGCTGCCCGACGCTTACGCCCGGGGTGTCCATCTCGACAATAAGCGTGGTGATGCCTCGTTGGCGCGAATTGGGATCGCTTTTGGCGAATACGGCAGCGAAGGTGGCCTCCGTGGCGTTACTGATCCACGTTTTCGATCCGTTGAGGACATATCGATCGCCCTCCAAGATGGCCGTGGTTTCGATACCTGCCACATCGGAACCGGCTCCCGGTTCAGTCAGGGCGTAGCATCCGATTTGCCCGTCGGCTAATCGCCCGAGGTATTCCTTCTTCAGGGGTTCTTCGCCGCCCACCAGTAACGCATCGGCCACGACCGCATTGAGTTCGAGTGCCAGGGTGACCCCGATGCAGGCCCAGGCAAGTTGTTCGGCTACGATCACCAACTCGGCAACCCCCAACCCTGCTCCTCCGAATCGCTCCGGAACCGTCAGGTTAAGCAGCCCGAGTTCCTTCGCCCTTTCGTATAGATCGCGAGGGAACACCTCTTCGCGATCCAGTTCCGGCGCCGCCGGCGCGATTTCCCTCCGAGCAAAGTTCCGGGCCAGATCGCGAATCATTCGCTGTTCGTCGGTTAATTCAAAATCCATCAACGTTCCTCAACAATGCGTGTGCCCCCGTCCACAACAAGTTGGGACAAGCACTTTATTATGAAGGATTTATGATGGACGTGCAGCATCCAGGCCTTCGAAAAGATCGACTCCCGTGGATGCGATGTGGTCGTGCGGCACAAGGTCCACTCTGTGACTCGCTAATCGCGATCACGCCGATTCGCGAGAGACCGAATCGACCAAGGGACATCGATCCGACTCGCGTCGCATGTCGGCCGCGATGAAGAAAGAGCCGGTGCAGCAGACCAGGTCGTTCGGCTTGACCACGCTTTGCAGGTGATCCCAGGCAACAGAGGGATCGTTGCAAATGGTCAAGGCACTTTCTTTCTGCGACGATTCTTCGAGTACGCGACGAGCGGTCTCACCCAATTCCCCCGCCGGCATTGCACGAGGGTTGTCGCGATAACTGGTGATGATCAATTCATCGAAGTGCGGAAGCAGCACGCGCAGCATGCCGGCGGCATCTTTGTCTTGGGCCGTGGCGAAGACCAAAATTCGTCGCGTTGCCGTGAAGCTCTCGGACAAAGTCCGCATCAATGCTTCTGCGGATGCCACGTTGTGCGCCGCGTCCAGCACCACGGTGGGCCATCGCGAAATCACCTCGACACGTGCCGGCCACTGCAAGCTCTCGAAGCCTTGGCGGATCGCGGTCTCAGGAAGATCCCAGCCTTGATGACGCAATTCGAGAAGGGTTGCCAGCGCCACCGCGGCATTGGCAGCTTGATGCTTGCCGAGGAGGCCCAACTCCATGTCTCGCCATGATTCGCAATCGTCGGCTTCCGTAGACAGATAGTCGAACCGCGCCAGGGCGCTATTTTGACCAATGTCTCTCGGAGGGTGGTACTCGAACGAGAAGTCGCGATCGACTTCGATCAAACGAGAACCCCGCGTCGCACACACCCGTTCGATCACCTCACGAGGGGCTGCTTGCTTCACACCGCTGATGGTGGGCACCCCGGGTTTGATGATGCCTGCTTTCTCTTCGGCGATCTCGGCCAACGTGTCGCCCAACTGACGCGTATGGTCGTAGCTGATGCTGGTGATCACGGCCACCTCCGGCAAACAGACGTTGGTCGAATCGAGCCGCCCACCCAGACCAACCTCCAGCACGGCAACATCGACCCGTCGATTGCGAAAGTGCAGAAGGGCCAACGCCGTGATCAACTCGAAGTACGTGGGGGCACTGTCCGGCCCCGGCGCGCGATCCATCGCATCGACCTCACGCCGCAATGTTTCGACCATCGACACCAAATCGGCGGGAGGACACGGATCGCCTCCAACGGCGATGCGTTCCTCCAAACGGAACAGGTGCGGTGAGGTAAACAAACCGACTTTGTACCCGGCGGCCTTCATCGCTGCGGCAATCATGGCCGACGTGGAACCTTTGCCCTTGGTGCCAGCCACGTGCACGATTCGCAAAGGGAGATGGGGATTACCCAAGCGTTCGAGAAGTTGTCGCATCCGGTCGAGCTTGAACGATCGAACACTGTAAGGAATGTGTTGCGAGCGCTCGTAGTTGATACGGTCGAGCAGGAAGTTGACGGCCTGTTGATAGTCCGCGTCGTTGGATACTTCGCCGGAGGATTGCGACATGAATGTTCGCATCTGCAAGCAGGGTGGAGGGGGGAGGTCGTTGTGGTGGTCGTCAGTCTATCGCCAGAGAGCCCTTCTGTCTGCCACCGCGATTGAAGCTAGCTCTAACAAACAGCTCGCTTTCGCCGCTGGTGTTGCCAGGTTTTCTCGATATAAGCGGCAGCGTCGGGGGTCTTGCAGTTGGTCTCCCCGTGATCGACTTCGACCTTGCCAATGCGGGAAGCCGCGGAAACAGCCATCCGCTTGAACTTCTCGCTGCGAAGCCCAAGGCAGATCAAGGCCATGTTCATCGTATGGCGTACGCGGTTCTTCTGCTGATGAATATCTCGTTCGAGCGTATTGAGGTACTCCTCTGCTTCCGCATCGGTAAGCACCCCATCTTCGTCCCCCAGGCAGGCAACCAGGCCCCAACCTGCGGAGGCAACCCATTCGTTGCGAGCGCGAAGCCATTTATTGATCTTCGCTTTGGCAAAACGCGATTGGCTGGCCAGTTTAACGAAGGCATCGGTCACGACGTAGTTGTCCAGGTCCTTGCTCCAGCGGTCCAGGTCGCTCGACTTCATCTGCTGAGGATCGGCAACCATGGTGGCCAGAACACGGGCGTCGTGAACTCCCGAGTCCCAAAGCCCCAGGGCCAAGGCGTGATCCTGGCGAATCGACTTCTGAAGTTTGCCAAGGTTGGCATAGCTGACGCCAAACTGTTTCTCACCCACACCGTGTCGCCGATATACCTTTCGGTTTTGTGCCGTACCGGACTGCTTGAGTGCCTGCATCGCTTCAGAAAGTTTCATGGCGTTCAACTCGAACGGGCTCGTTCACAATGGCGACTTCGTCGAAACCCATGATAGCGGACGAGACCGGCGAATTAATGAGTGGCCGAGGAAAGTCGTCGTGAGTTTGCGAGGGGGCCGTTCAATTAGGCATCCGCGCATGCGTGAGGGCCCTCGCAGCGCGGGAAGCTGCTTGGGCCCTGTGTGGGGTGGGGCGTTGGGCGGGAGTCTTGGTGGGAGTCGCGAGAACCGAGGGTCAGACCACGGCGTGTCGCGAGGCGACCTCTTGGCTGTCTCGCCGAAGCGAGTTGCACAGCCTGCGAAACTCTTCCAGGTCGCGGTTAATCGACTCGGCCAGGTAACGATCGCTGTCCGGGTCGGCCATCTGCAACTGTTCGTAGCAGTCGCCTAGGTGATCGAGGATGTCCTTCATCCAGCAAAACTTTTCTTGACGAGTCAAAGTCGTGCCCTCCATCGCAACGTTTGCTCGGGGTTTGGGTCGTTGACCAGGAGGGATTGCACAAGCCGTGCCAGAACTCTATTCAGATCGGCGCGAAATGAACGATTTCGCCGCAACACCCTAAAAACAATGCAGTTGCGACCAGGACGTTCCGGCAAAGACACACTACCTAGATTCCCTAACCGGCAAGGCCTTTGAAAAACATTCAATTCTTGTCAGAGGTTTTGCTAGTCTTGCCGCATGGAAGGACTGACGAAGGTGCTCTGCAAGTCTTGGATAATCGGCCACACAAGCATGCACTGCTGGCTGATACGATCAACAAAGGAGCGTCTGAACGGTGTTCTGCGCCTGAGAACCAGTGGGGTAGCTCTCCACGCTGGACGGGCAGTTGTTGCCGTCGAACTTTTCAAAGCCGCATTAGAACAAGGCCGCACGAGGGTTTCACAATGTGCGCGCCAGTGCCAACGAGTGATTACTCAGAGACGTAGGGCATGAGGGCCATGAATCGGGCGCGTTTCACCGCTTGGCCGACGGCATGTTGGCTAACGGCTGAGCAACCGGTCTTACGACGCCCGGTAATTTTGCCATGGCGGGTCGTAAGTTTGCCCAAAAGGTCGAGATCCTTGTAGTCGATCCACATTGGATGAGGACGTTGACCATCGACGAAAATCGGGTCTTTCTTCTTCCGCGAACCAAATTTTCGTTTCTTACCCATCGAGTCAACACTCCCACAAAATCGCCAAGAGCCTGCCCCACAGGGCAGAAGGCCAAATCCAACGGACTACCGAGCCCATCAAAATAGCAAATGCGTGCTGAAGATAAAACCCTTGTGGTCGCGAATCCCTTAGAAAATGCGATCGTCGAACGGGTCGCCGGCTTGCAAAGCACGGGACAGCCCCAACAGGAACTCCTTCTATACACCCCTCCACAGAGGGTGCCTGGCGACGAACTCCTTAGGGTCCGTCGTCAGATAGGTGGGCCACACCCGTATCAACCAGCATGTAGCCGGCCCAGAAGAATGGATGCACCGCGGCGGGCGGTTCGTCGATCCCCGCGGCTTTTACGCGTGGTTCCGCCTCGGGGTCGATGGGAGTTTGAGTCCCTAGTTGCACGCTGCGCTGCCAGGCATCGGTCGGGTCCGTGTGAGGCAGCTCCTGGGCAAACTCGCGGACAAGGTCATAGCTCGCCTGTCCCGCGGGACGCCAGCGGCTTAGCAAGATGGTTCGCGCTCCGGAGGCCATCATTCCGCAGACCGAGAGAAAGACCTCGTCTCCCGCGTTCTTAGGGCTGTTTCGCTTCAAGCCGTTTTCGGCACCCGTGTGATAACCCGGCAGCAAGACTTCGGTCGGCCCTGCAAACGGCAGACTCATCCAGCCTCTCAATGTGCTGGACGATGCCGTACGATCGATGGGAATGGGTGACCACTCGTACGGATCTCCTTGCCCGGTTTCCAAGAGATCGTCGAATACCACGAGGCGATCAAACATGGAGACATAGTCTGAAGAAGGACCCGGCAGTGGCGCTTGTAACTGGACGCATCCTGGCAGCGTATTACTCAACCGTTGAAACTCATCGACCGAGACGAACGTGTCATCCCGTGGGAAGAGCTTGCCGGTAACAACTGCCGTATGACGGGCGCGGGGACGAGTTGCGCCTTCGAGAGGAACCGCCAGTGAGACCGTGGGTGCATACCGCACACGGTATCTTGAAAGGAGCGATACTGCCTGGGCACCATCGGGCACCTGCAGAATTTCAAACGGCAGATACCATAGCACGCCATCGGGCACGATGACGATCTCTTGTGCGCTAGATGGGAAATTTCCCGGCACACCTTGCACCAACTGGTTGAATAGATCGGCTGCGCGGTCGCGCCACCGCTCGTCGACCAACACGTCGCGGGTCATCTCTCGATTGCCGTCGACGTTGCCCAGGTCTTTCATCAGACCTTCAATCTGTTTTCGCAGTTGGCCAACCGAGCCCACGTTCCAATGAGCATAGCCTTCTCCGGAAATCCGGAAGGCGTGCATCTGGCTGCCGGTCTCGTAGAACGCCAGAAGTGCCTGACCCGGTGGCAGCGATTCGGTAATGTCCTTGGTGGTACGAAACGGCGGAAACACCATCTCGCAAGGCATGCGGGCCAACGCCATTTCTCGCAAGATCGATTCCTGCTGCGAGCTAACACCTTGCAACTCTCTGAGAGCGGTTTTGACCTTCACCAATTCGTCGCCTGCCGCGGGGGCTGGCGACAACTGCGACAGTTGCTCACGAATCATCTCGGTTTGCTTGGACAATGCCGCATAAGCGGGATAGCGCACCAGAAGATTCTGTCGCTGCAAGACTGCTTCGGGGTCGAGCAAACCCTGCGGAGCTTCCAATACCCAGCGCAGCGCAAGTGCCCGACCTCCTAATCCCAACGTGGAATGAAACCGATGCCGACGTGCCAGGTCGGCAATTTCAAGTGCCTTCTCGGGTGCGTTTCGCTCCAGGGCCACCGCAAACCAGTTGTCGAACGAACGGGTATGCGGCGTCATCAGCAGGGTCAGTGATTCGAACGGATCGTTCGCCCAGTCGACGGCGCTTGGGTCTTGCAGCACTTGGCCGTAGAGTTCCATCGCGGAACGCGCGGTGAGCTGGCCCTTGGAGAGCAGCAAGTCGACGATATCGATGTGAAAATTACGTAACGATCCGGACTGCTGATACTGCATTGCCGCACGCAATGCATTGTGGCCCTCGGACGAACCCTCTTGGAACAGGGCGTGGGCCAACACGAAATTCATTTGGGCCCCGATCCGACTGGCCAACATCTCACGCTTGCGAGAAAGCAGAGCTCGGGCGTCCGACAGGTATGCCTGCGCCTGTCGTGAATCTCCCAGCGCCACATAGTTATCTGCCAGCAAAATGGAAAGTTGCGCGGCGAGGCGACGCTGGCTGTTGGGGCGAGTCCACTGCAACGCAGGACGAAGCGGAGGGTAGATCCCCGGGGTATTGCTGGCCAAGTGAGTGATGAGGCCCATCGAAAAGGCCTGACCTACGATATCGGGGTCTGGATACTGTACGGCCGCATAGCTTGCTTCCGCGAAGAACGAACTGGCCGCAGCAAAGTCACCCTCCTCCAGGGCAATTTCTCCCAGGGCGAGTAACACCGTGCTGGTTAGCGGATGATCAAACTGGCCGCTGGCCAACAACGCACGTTGTAGGGCTGTCTTGGCTTGTGCGTAGCGTCCACCGGCGAGTTGAGCCAGACCCAGCTGGGTATCAATCCAGGCTTCCGACCAGTGGTTCGGTTGGCCGGGGCGGGCCGTGAGCGCCGCGATCAACTCTCTGGTGATTCGGTGATCCGCGCAAGCGGGTCCCAGCAACTCTCGCCATCGCCGTAGTGCGATCGTCGAGCAGCGCACGATTTCCGGAACACCCACCTGTAACAATACCGGTGTCTGCAGAGCCCCGCCTTGCTTGACAACATCCAGTGGGTTGAGCTGTCCTTGACCAATCAGATAGGTATCTTTGTATTCTCCATGCTGCGGACGACGTTGCGAGGTGCCCCAGGGGACCGAACGGATTTGTCCCGGTTGACTAGGCCGAATCGGCTTGAATTGAATGCGGATCATCCAGTCGGGAAACGTAAGCAGTAATTGCAGCGCGGATTCGTACTGCGGCAGCGCTTCGTCGAGTTGGCCCAACTGGTAGTAGCACTCGCCGACCATCGTGTGATAGCAGATCGAGTCGATCCAGCTTTGACCCGGGAGCCTTAGCCCCCGTCGACCCTCGGCCTTGAACTGTCGAAGTGCCTGATTGATATCGCCGTCGTAGTAATCGCGGAAAGTCGCGTAGTAACTATCGCGGGGGAAGACGTATCTCTGGCGAGCATTCTGCGCGGCAACGTGCTCGATACTGATCGACACGACCAGCAGCAGGAGTGCCCCGCGCACCCACCATCGAGTCCAAGCTGGTGCTAAGACCATCGAGCGGCGACATCTCCGCATCGTTCTGTTCCCCCGTGCGCGAGTCGCACGCATTGATAAGAATCCCGCCGGCAAGCTGATTAACCGGAAAGCACGCTTCCCGAGGTGGGAGGTCTTTTCCAGCTAGCGGTGCCGCCGAACGGATTGCCTACATTTCAAGATACCGGAGCCGCGGGCCAAGGCAAGCTAACTTCCCACCCGAGTTAGCCAATGCAGATCGGGAAAGCCCACGAAAACGCGGTCTTTTCGAAGGCCCATCTGGCGAATTGGCACGAATGAAACATTGCTGGCTGCTGGCCATAACTTCAATGATATCGCCGACCAAACGCTGTTTCGCACATTGAACTCAAGTTTTCCCCGATTGAAACCAAAGTTCGGGCAACCAGTCGGTCGATAGGGGATGTGCGGGATGTAGCGATTGTAACACTTGCCCTCGGGCACCACTGGAGAACCAAGATCATGCCACGGAAGACCCTCAAGCAATATGGCCGCAACACCATGTTTGTCGCGCTATTGGGCGTCGGAAGCCTTGGCATGACCGGCTGCCAAGTGGATGTCGGCGGACAAACCCTTCCCAGCGCGTACTACCTCACCGACGACGTCCAATACTTTAATCCTGGCCCCGAATTCAAGCTTGCTCGCGAGGGTGCTGCGTTGAAGGCCAATCGCGCTGAAAGACTGCGGGAAGAACGCTAGATCTGCGTCTTCTAACCGTGGCTTTGGATTGCTAGCACATCTCCGCTTCTTTCGATTGCTAACAATCTTATTGGAAGATGAGGGGTCGATTTTGCCGATGCAACTGTAGCGGGACCGACACCCGCAAACATTTGCGCTCGTGCCCACTCGACGGCGCGTAGCACTCGGTTCTAGAACGCCGGATCCCAAGGGTTGCAGATTCATGGAAGAATCGGACATCATCGTTCAAGCAGAACAATGGGCCCACTTGGTGTTGGTTTGGATCGGCTTCGGCACCATGGCCGGTCTGGCGGCCAAAGCAATTATGCCGGGTCGCGATCCCGGCGGGGCCGTCGCCACGCTAATGATGGGTATCGGCGGTAGTGTCGTTGGATCGGGAACATTGATGTTCATCTGGGACGGTACCCGTGTGACCCCGGTTAGTCCATTGGGTTTCGTTGTGGCCACGGCCGGGGCATTTATCATCTTGTTTTTCTACAAGATATTAGCCGGACACTTTTTCACCGAAGGTGAAGAAACGCGCGCCGTTCGCCGCCGTCGCCGCTCGTTCCGTCGATCGCCCGCGTATATCGACGACTAGCGTAACGGGATCAGGCCGAAGCTTGTTTGGTAGCCGGTATGCCAGCCACCACGCCTGAACGCCCGCGATGCACTACTCAGCAGCCGGCTGCTTTCGCAACGGGATTCTCTCAATGGCTCGATAGTTCGAGCTGAGTTCTACGGCAGCTGGCAGGATGCTGATGGAGAGGCTGCCTGTCGGTAATCGATCGATCCGAGCTGCCATAACGGATCCCTTGCCTTGGGCATTCTTATAGTCGAGTCGCAGGTCGATCGCTCCCGTCTCTCGATTCTCAACGGGAACGAGGGCCGCGCTGACGATGATATTCACTTTACCCGGGATCAGCTCGGTGCTGCTCTTTGAATGGCGTTGCTGGAGCACCAGATACTTCCCTCTCTGGCGAAGCACGACGTCGACACCCTCCTTGCTGCCATGCCATTCACCGGTCACCTCCTCGATCGCGACGGGGTTCTCAACGACTTTCGGCTGCGGACCGTCTGCCAGCGAAACTGCAGATAAGAACATCGCCGCAAACGCAGGAAACATTCTTGTGAACGTCATGTTCAGCCCCCGTTGCTGGGTGGAGATCTGAACGGTCGCGAATCTACTAATCGTCCAGTCGCCGGATTTGGTAACTGCTCTGTCGAGTAACCAGATTGTCCTTGGCACAAGTCGCCCTGTCCAGCCAGATCGTCCTTTATCTGCCGGCGTTTGCGACCTTGCTTTCTACAAAGTGTTCGCCGGACACTTTCTCACCGAGGCTGAAGAAACCCGCACGGTTCGCCTCCGTCGGCGCTCGCCGGCGTATATCGACGACTAGCCCGGCTGGATCAGGCCGAAGCTTGTTTGGTGGCCGCTTCGTGACCGGTTCTCCACCACGCTTCCACGTAGCGTTTGGCCCGTAGAACTTGGGCTTTGCCCAGGCCTGAATAGTGGCAGTAGCGATAGCTTCCGGCAATCGATGTGACCCATCTCTGCTTACATTCCAGGTAGTCAGTGCCGAAGTCGATGGTGCGATCACCTCGTTCGAAGCTGTCTTTGATAACGCTGCGCGTCAGTACGCTGCCAACACCTTGCTCAGCGAACTCAGGGTCGAAGCCCATGCGTAGTCCGAAGACGTAGCCCTGGTAGTGATAGCCGTACCAGAAGGCCACCGGCTTTCCATCGACCAGCAACAGGCATAAGTCCGCGGCCCCGGCATGACAGGCTCGGACATGCATGTCGCGAAGGAAGCCGCGTACTTCTCCATGGGTGATAGTGGTTCCCGTCGTGCTGGACCCTTGCCAACTTCGCCCGGCGATTTGCTCGCACATTTCGTACAGATCCCAACGAGGATCGCCATCTCCGCTGGCCGTGCCTTGGGGGCGGTAGCGAACAAACTCCACCGTTCCACGCTCAGCTAGTCTTCGTTGATTCAATCGCACCTTGCGACGGCAGCTGCGCGAGCGCGAGGCGAAGTATTCGTCCCAGGTTCCTTCCAGGTCGATCATGCCGGCCTGCCGCCACGTTTCCTTGCAGCCTTCGATGCCAGCCCAACGCATGGCTTGTTCGCTACGCCGAAAGTCACAACGATCGTTGTTCACCCAGCGAAGTTCAGCAATGTCCCAATCGCGATGTCCGCGGCTGATGTAACTCATGCCTGCCATCAGCGTGGCCGTGGGATTGGGACCGATTGGACCGTAGAAGCTTCCCCAGTCAGACAACGGGTAAGTGATCACTCTCACGGTGCCAACTCGAGTCGACTCTTTTCGCACCACCAATGGAAGAATCCCAATCGGACGATCGCCCGACGAGACGATGAGAACTCGCAGCTTTTGATCGCCACCGTAATGCCGCCAGTAAACTTCCAGCCAATCGAGCGATTGGAAAAACGAAGCTTCGCGGGTTTCTGCCAGCAGGCTGTTCCAGAGCAAGCGGTAGTTGGCCAATTCCTCGATACTGTTGATTTCTTGGACGCTGCTCATCTTGTGAATTCCCCGAAGCGTGGCGACTTGGTAAGGGAGGTCGCGACCAGAGATTCATCCTAAACCTCTGCGGTGGCCGTGAATCGATGTTTTTGCAAGCACCATGCCGGAATTGCGATCGAGTTCGGACGGCAGAGTGCCCAGACAGCGCAACCGCTAATCCTGCATATAGATACGGCGGTTAATCACGGCAGATTCGCCCCTGAATCGAGCGACAAGGCCATCCATCGCGGTTGCACCGGCACCACCTGGGAGTGGCGAAAACGAAACAGGGTTGCCAGAAAACCACGTTTTTCCACGAGGTATCTGGGGCTAAAATCCATGCTTTGAAAACACTTTTCTGCAATCGAAACCTGCCGCGGACTTTCGGGTTTAATTGGCTACTGAATCGAATTGGAACTCGTGACACTCCACGGTTGCCACCGATCAGATAGTTGAAGCCACCCCCGAATCCGGAACAGACGCGAAGCCCCTCCACAGAAGGATTTCAGGCATGTTGCCCAAGCTGTTCTCAGCCCGCCAGTCATCGTTGAATCTGCCGTTGACGCTCGCATCGATGATCGCTGCCAGCAGCTGCTGCCTTTCACCATTGCTTGCAGCAGAACGTTCCAGCGAGCGGCCCGATCCCGTGCCTCGGGTGGAAGCGTTGCCGGAAGCTGAAGTCGCGACCGAAGTCGATCGCTTGCTTGCCGAAGAAGTGTTTGGCGAGGAGGCATCGCTCGCCGAGTTGACCGACGATGTCAACTTCCTGCGAAGGGCTTCACTCGACCTGATCGGCCAGCTCCCCACCGCCGAGGCGATCACGGCGTTTGCCTTGGACGGTTCGCCCGAGAAACGGGCGCAGGTCATCAGCGAATTGCTGGCCGACGAAGGGTTCGGCCAAAACTGGGGCAACTATTGGCGCGATGTGGTGATGTACCGCCGCAACGACGAACGAGCCTTGTTGGCGGCCCGTTCGTTCGCCACGTTCATGGCCGAACAAATCAACGAAGACACACCTTGGGATGAAATCTCCCGCGAGCTAATCACCGCCTTGGGTGAAGTATCGCAGGAAGGGGCCACAGGACTCATCGCCGGGCAATGGGGTGAAGTTCCCGATACGGCTGCGGAAGTGTCGCGGATCTTGATGGGCATACAGATTCAGTGTGCCCAATGCCACGACCATCCGACCGATCGGTGGGAGCGTGAACAGTTCCACACCTTTGCTGCGTTCTTCCCCCGCATCTCCATTCGTCGCATTCGAGGCGAAAACGGCAAGCGGCTCGGATTCCAGTTGGTATCTCGCGAACAAGAACGTAACCGGCCGGTTCCGGGGAATCCGAAAAAGAAGGTGAAGAAAAAGGTTGGCCCCGAACACTACATGCCCGATCTGGCCGATCCCTCGTCGCGAGGCACCTTGATGGAGCCCGAGTTCTTTGTCACCGGCCAAACGCTGAAACCTGGCATGACCGACATCGAACGTCGCGACCGCATCGCAAAATGGATTACCTCTCGAAATAACCCGTGGTTTGCGAAGGCCTATATCAATCGAGTCTGGGCAGAGTTGGTGGGCGAAGGATTTTACGAACCCGTCGACGACATTGGCCCCGACCGCGAGTGCTCGGCCCCTGAGGCAATGAACTTGTTGTCCGAACAGTTCGTGGCTCATGCCTACGATGTGAAATGGCTCTACGCGACGATCATGCAGACGGACACGTATCAACGAGCCAGCCAACATCGCCGCAACTACGAAGGGACTCCCTTTGCGGCCAACTGCCCGCAGCCGCTGCGCAGTGATCAACTGTTCAATGCACTGAACGCGGCGCTCGAGGTGCCGGAGCCCCCGGCGCCTCCGCGAGGCAAGGCCGCTCGTTACGCTCGGGGCCCGCGAGCGGAAATGGCTCGTGTGTTCGGCTTCGATCCCAGCGACCCTCGCGACGAAATCAGCGGTGCGATCGATCAGGCACTGATGCTGATGAACGCTCCGGCCTTGGACAAGGCCATGCGGGCCGAAAAGGGGCAAACCATGCTGGGCCGTATGTTGGCCGAAACGGACGACGACGAAGCCGTCGTGGTCGAACTCTATCTTCGCTGTTTGGCTCGCGAGCCGGAAGACGCCGAGATTGAAACCTGCCTCGAGTACGTCGGCCAGCTCGACGATCGTGGCGAGGCGTTTGAAGACATACTCTGGGCCCTGATTAACTCCACCGAATTTCTTTACCGCGACTAACCGCCTTGAAGGCTTCTCCGATAAGGAACTCCGCCATGTCGATGCACGTACATCGTCGAACCCACGTTTCGATTGGCCGTGGTAATTCGATTCGACGCCGCGACTTTCTCCGAGGGGTGTCCGCCGCAGCGTTGGCTTCCGGTTCGCTCAGTTGGAGCGACGCGTTGGCGGCCGAGTCGGAACCGCTTCGCAAACAAGGCAAAGCCTGTATCCTGCTGTGGATGCAAGGCGGCCCCAGCCAGTTCGAAACGTTCAGTCCGAAGCCCGAGCATGAAAACGGTGGCGAAACCACCGCGATTGAAACAAGCGTACCCGGCATTCACATCGCCGATCGCTTTCCGAACGTGGCCCAGGTGATGGATCACATGGCAATCATCCGCTCGATGACCACCAAAGAAGGCAATCACCAACGAGCCAATTTCATGCTGCACACCGGCTACGCGCCCACGGCCAGCGTAAAACATCCGGCCTTCGGGTCGATTGTATCGCAGCAGTTCAGTGATACCGCGGGACAACTCCCTTCGTTTGTTCGCATCGGCCAACGGTTTCGCAATGCGGGTGGTGGTGGATTTCTAGGCAGCGACTACGATCCGTTCGTCATGGCAAGCGCGCAGCAGTTGCCCGCCAACTCGCAGCCGACAACCTCGTCGTCACGCTTTGAACGTCGGTTGGGATTGCTCGATCGACTCGAAGGCCATGCTTCCGAAGAGCATCTGCGAAGGCAAATCGAAGATCACCAGAAACTGTATGCCAAAAGCGCCCGCATGATCACCAGTGCGGAAATGCAGGCATTCGATCTCTCTCGCGAGCCGGAATCCATGCATGATGCATACGGCAAGGGAGAGTTCGCCTCCGGGTGTCTGTTGGCTCGCCGTCTGGTCGAAGCTGGCGTGACCTTTGTCGAGGTGACCACTGGCAACTGGGACACTCACTTCGAGAACTTCCCGCGGACCCAGGAGATGGCCGCACAGGTCGACCAACCGTTCGCCCAATTGATTCGAGATCTCGGCCAGCGAGGCATGCTTGATTCAACCCTGGTCGTGTGGATGGGTGAGTTCGGGCGCACCCCCCGCATCAATCCACGAGCCGGTCGCGATCATTACCCTAAAGCCTTCAACGTTGTGTTGGCCGGTGGTGGCGTCCGAGGGGGGCAAGTCATTGGTGCCACTAATCCGGCCGGCACCGAAGTGGTCGACCGTCCCGTGACCGCGCCCGACCTTTTCCAATCGTACTGCCAAAGCCTAAGGATCGACCCCTCGACCGAGAACATGAGTTCCATCGGGCGGCCCATTCAGATCGTCGAAGGTGGCGAACCGGTGACCGAACTGTTCACTTGAACATTCGGGGGCCCACAAGCGAGGCAGTTGTCACCCCCTGGGGCTACTGCTAGAACTGGAGCTGCGAACGAAGAAATGCTTCGTCCGCACCCATCACTCAGCCCCCGTGTCAACGCATGTCAGCTAGTACGGTCGAACTCCCCGCCGTTCAAAAGTTCGTCTCCAACAGCAATGTTCGCATCTACAGCGTGCCATGCGAGGCGTTCCCCGGTTTCATCGCAAACGTCTACCTTTTGTTCGACGCGGGACCACCCACGCTGGTGGATACGGGCAGCGGGTATGGTTTTTGTACCGAGCAGTTGATCAAAGGATTCCAAACCGTTCGGGAGGAATTCAAAGAGCCGTTCGAACTGGAGGACATCAAGCGGATCATTGTCACCCACGGCCACATCGACCACTTTGGGGGCCTCTCCTCATTTGTCGAACGTATCGATGCCGAGGTTTGCATCCACGAGCTAGATCGCCGAGTGCTTACCGCGTACGAAGAACGCGTCATCGTGGCCACCAAGGCCCTGCGGGTTTATCTTCAGCTGGCCGGAGTGGACGCGGAGAAGCAGCAAACGTTGCTGGACATGTACAGCTTTTCGAAGCAACACGTACGTTCGGTGGTGGTCGATCGAACACTCGACGACGGCGACGAGCTCGATGGCATGCGGTTCATCCACACCCCAGGACATTGCCCGGGGCAAGTGTGCATTCAGATTGGAGACGTCCTGCTCAGCGCCGATCACATTCTGTCGAAGACCACCCCGCATCAGGCGCCCGAGAGCATCACGGCCTATACCGGGTTGGGACATTACCTCGAGGCACTCAATCGCGTGGGTGCCATGGGCGGTTTCGATCTGGCCCTGGGTGGACATGAAGCTCCTGTCCACGATGTCTACAAACGAATCAATGAGATTCGCGAAAGCCACGAGCGAAAGCTCGGCAAGATGCTGGATTTAATCCGCGACTCGGGCCGTCCGATCACCGTCGACGAAATCACCAAGGAAATGTACCCCAAGGTGAAAGGCTTCAACGTGTTGCTGGCCATCGAAGAGGTCGGCGCCCACGTGGAGTATCTCTATCAGCGGGGGCGTTTGGCCGTGACGAATCTTGACGAAGTCGAGCGCGAGGATAATCCCGCGTTGCGTTACGAGACGCTATGAGCGCCATCGCCAGTCTTAAGGCTCGACCGCCATCTTGCGATACAACGGAAGGTGTCGGTAATACACCTCCAGAATGCAGACCGATATGGCGGTCATGTAGAGTCGACCACCGCTGCTGGTATGGGGCCCGACTGGATCCCAACTTCCTGCTTCGTGTCCCCTCTTCTTCTGCGAGCTGATTACCGCATCTCGCACGATGGCATTCCACAGGGTCCAGGGTTGTCCGCCATTGTGGTGCATCATTTGGGTGCCGTAGTACCAGTAGTAGATGTTCGGGCGATTGGGATCCGGGGGATTCTCTCGCAGCAGATAGTCGACGCCTTCGACCATCCCGGGTTCATCGGCGCGCCAACCCGCGTACTGTCGGCAAAGCAGCGCCTCGGCAGTCATGGCAGGTTCGGCACGCCTGCCGGGGATGTAGCCATAACGACTTCCATAGTTGTCGGTTTGCGCCCGCTCCAGATAGCGGTTGGCCATGTCGAACGTCTTTTCGGGAACCTCCAAGTACGCCATCCGAGCACTGCGCAGCGCCATGATTTGCCAGCCCAACACGCTGGTATCTCCGGGCTGACGGGGGCGATACCGCCATCCGCCGGCCGAGTGCTGCGCTTCGACCACAAAATCGATGGCTTTCTGAGCCGGGTCTCGCAGAAATTGGTCGCGGGTCATCGCATATGCTTCGCACAAGGCGATGGCTGCTTGTGCGTGGGCGTACATGCGACCGATTCCTGGGCCTTGCAAGTCGCCATTGGGTTCCTGAGCATCGACCAGCCACCGCAACCCTTTGTCGACGACTTCGGTGTACTCGCCCTCGAGCTGTGTCTGGCCCGCCCCCAAGAAAGGAAGCAGTGCCAACGCAGTGGCCGCCGTGTCGCTGTCGCCGCCGCCATCCTTGCAGCGTCCTTTGCAATCGCCCGCCTTATGGAACTCATTCAGGCTCCAATGCCCGTCGCGGTGTTGATGACGGGCCAACCACTTGAGGCCCAAGGCAACGGCCTCTTCGCTGAACTCGTTTCCTCCTTCGCTCAACACCAGCGCGGCGCGATTTCCGGCAGCCCGACCTTGCAGCACCTCGCTGACTTCATCGTCGGTCGACCCTCCGCCGGAAAACCCCAAGGTGCCCAAGATCGGTTCGGCGGGGATGGGCGAAGGGATCTCGCTCTCGTCGAAAGGATCGTCGTTCTCCACGATCTCTGATTCCAACGCGTCGGAATCTTCCATGGCAACCGCGGGGGCAAACTCTTCGAGCTGCGCCGTTGTGTCGCCCTCGTCTTCCGCCCAACTTGTGGCCAGAATCAACGGGCGCCGCTCTTCTTCGGCGGACAGCATCCATAAGGCCAGGGCGATGATCAGCAGGCAGTGCACGATGAGACTGATCGAAGCACTGATCGCGCGACGTACTCGCTCGAACCAATCGGAGAAATCCTGACCAAGCTTGGAGGCTGCACTGCGTTCGGCCGGTGCGGTGGTTACGCGGATGAGAACGTCGCCATCGGCAGCGGGGGCTTGATCGACTCGAGTGTCGTAGCGCCTGATCGAGATTTCGTTCGTTGGAGGCGGGGGTTCAGCGCCCGAAGGATCCCCTTTCTGAGGAGCCACCGCAGACGAAGTTCCCGGCTCCGGCGAGAGTGACACGTCTTGGCGCGCATCATCGCTGGGGGAATTTGGGTTGACTGGGGGCTGTGCCATCGGCTGTGGCCCCTTTCGACCGTCTCTGTTCCACACGATTTCTTAGCAGTCTGGAGTTACAACCCACGCTTCAGGGTTTGGACACCCGCCTCAGGGGCCAATTAACGCAATCATGAATCCGAGAGGTTCCCTTCACGAAAGCCGCACGTCCCACTCTCCAACACAAGAGCATTGAGGCGTTCGCCGAAAAGTCGGCGGCGAATCAATGATACCGGTCAAATAAAGGGCGCAGAAACACTTGATATGAATCGAGATAAGATACTGCCAAGTTTAGCAGTCGCCGCCACAGCAACGCAATCTTTCTGGGCCCATTCGTAGGGCAAGTCGCGAAATCGGGGACGCCAAAGTGTCTAACTTGTGGCGAAAAGTTGGGCAATAGGGGTTCCGCGATCTGTAATCGGCACAGGGCGGTCGCCCGCATACAGCTCTTCGGCGGGATCGATGCCCAATGCGGCGTAGATCGTGGCAAACCAGTCGGGCACAGAAACCCGAAATCCGAGGGCCTTCATGGCCAATTCGTCGGTTTCACCGATGGCCTGCCCCGTTCGCAACCCGCCGCCGGCCAACACCCCCGTAAAAGATTCGGCGTGATGCCCGCGTCCGCCGCCTGCGTCGAATTTGGCGGGGCGCCCGAACTCGGTGGCGACGACGACCAGGGTTTTATCGAGCATGTTTTTCGATTCCAAATCCGTGATCAGTGCGGCCAACGCGCGATCCAGCGTTTGGATCAAGATGTGTTGTTTCTGTTGCCCTTCATTATGGGTGTCCCATCCGGTTCCATTGACGAAGCCCATGTTGAATGAGACTTCCACGAAACGACTGCCCCGTTCGACCAAACGACGGGCCAACAGGCATCGTTGGCCGAACTCATCGCCATACGATTCGCGAAGTTCGGCCGGTTCGCGATCCAACTCAAACGCACTTAGAAAATCCGGACCCACCAGGTCGAAGCCTTTGCGCGTGGTTTGGACATAACTGTTGATCGCCGCATCGCCCGCATGCCGGGTCGCGTAGGCTGCGCGGGCTTCTTCCAGCAACTTCAACCTTCGGGCATCACGTTGTTCGCTGATTCGTTGGGGTCGCACCAGACCCTTGGGACCCGACTTGGAGTCGTTCAGATAGACGAACCCGCTATCGGGACCCAGAAAGCCGGGGCTGCGTCCCGGAGTGGGATGCCCCATCAAGGCGTAACTTGGCACGGCATCGCTGAGAGGTTCTTTTTGGTGAGCGATCACCGAGCCAAGCGAAGGATAGACGATGGTGCCGCTGGTCGGGCGACCCGTGTGCATTCGACACGAGGCCGCGGAGTGTTCGTCGATTTCTTCGTGATGCAATGTGCGGACAATCGCCGTGCGATCGAGCAGCGGAGCCATCTGAGAAAGATGCTCGGTGACTCGAACCTCTGGGATGGCCGTCTGAATCGAAGCATAGGCCGAACCAGGATCTTTGCGACCGTCGCTGCTTTGTCGTTTGGCGTCAAACGTGTCGATTTGTGCCATGCCGCCTCCAAGCCACAGCAAGATGCAATGTTCGGCAGAACCTCGGACCGTGGTTTCCGGAGAGGCGACCGCACGCTGGGTGGCCGACGAAAGCCCCAAGATGGCGCTACCCACACCAAGGCGGGCCGTGGAAGCAAGAAACTGGCGGCGATTCGTATCCATGGCCTGTCCTAGATTTCGGTGGTAATTGTTTCGTCTTGTGTCGCGTAGCTGCCCAAGCTGCATGTTGTGTTAAGGAACGAAGATAAACTCCGGTGAATTGACCATCACCCACAACGTGTCTTCTACACGCTGTCGCCAGTCTTCGGTAAGTCGTCGGGTCGGGGCGTCGCCTTCAAGGGCTTTTCGTTGACGTGCTTCACCGATTTGGTTCGCTTTGGCGTCTAGATTGTTGGACCAGGCCAAGGGCGAGCGGTCCACGGTACGTTTCATCCGAGGTTCGCCGGTCCGCCGTTCTTGGTAACCTTCGGAAAGGAGGCCTACGTAGCGCAGCTTTTCTTCGGCAGAAGGGGTGCGGCTATAGAACCGCAACCAGAGCTGTGTGACCAGTTCCTCGACCGATTGTTCGGCCAGACAGAGTTCGACCAGGGCACCGTGATCGGCCAGGTCGATCGCCCGGTTGGTTGCCACACCATGGGCCAAAACCAAGGGGGCCAAGGGAGTGACCGACTCCTCGCGATGATTCACCGGTTCCTGCCGATTTTGCCGCCAGCCATAGGCCATGAGCATGTCGACCACCGATTGTGCACGGGGCAGGGTCATCGAGGGGCGTTCCCGCTCGTTGCTGGGGCAAGCGAATTCCCAAGCACGTCGCGGGGTGCCCAGGTTCGAAAAACTACCGGCCGATTGCCTTCCATCGGGGTTCACACACAGTTCTTCCGTATCGAACGGCTTGCCGACGGCTTGAAACACCGAGTCGGTGAGTTGCTCTGCCGTCATCCGTCGTCGTGTCGGAGAGGCGAACTGAGCTTCACGAGTCGCGTGATCGTCGCTGCGATCGATTTGCCGCTGATAGGCTTGTGAGTTCAGGATGAGCCGAGCGATGTGCTTTAGGTCGTATCCGTACAGGACCAACTCACTGGCCAAATAGTTGAGCAACTCGGGGTTACTAGGGTCGCTACCTTCCCAGTCGTGCGTCGTTTGAAACAAGCCGCGACCGAGATAACGCTCCCACATGCGGTTGACGATAACTTGTGCGAACCGCTCATTCTCGGGGTGCGTTACGTACCAGGCCAAGCGAGAACGGGAATCGTCTTGGTTCCGCTTCAGTTCCGCGGGAATGTCTTCCAGCGTTTCGGTGTTCAACTGTTCGAACGGCCACGCGGGATCGACTGGCACGCCGGGCTCGAGACTGACCTTGATGGCCATGTGTGCCAACTGCTCGGGCGTGGCGGGCACCGTGCTCGATTTCGGAACGGCAACAGGCTTGCGTTGCAACATGGCCGCCAATTCGAACAGATCGCGTTGCGTCGATTCGTGCGTGGGGGCGTCGTGGCAGCGGGCACACTTCATCTCGATACCCAGCAGGGCGGTGCCGACAATGTGAGCTTTGTGCGCCATGGGAACATCGTTGTTCGTCGCTACGGCGAAGCCACCGGGGCCTCCGCTCTTACGTCCGCCTTCCATCGTTAACAGCTCGGTAACGATGCGATCGAAAGGCTTGTTATCCAGAAAGGCTTCGTGCAAATACCAGCGGAATGGGCCGCTGTTGTTCAGTGTGGGTTTGGTGAGGCCCGGGTTTTCAGCCAGGACATCCTGCCAGTAACCGACCCAATGGTCAGCCCAGCCGGGATCGTCCAATAGACGATCGATCACGGCTGCCCTCCGTAGCGGGGCAGGGTCGGCAAAGAACTGTTCGATCGCTTCGGGAGTGGGAATCACACCGATCACATCCAACGAGACGCGGCGAATGAATTCCCAGTCGTCGACCAGCGGGGTTGGTACGTCCGATTCACCACCGAGACGATCCTCAATGAATGAATCGATTGCATTGTTCACACGTTGAGAGTGTTCAACTTCCGGCACGGAAGGCTGCTGGTTGCTTGCGTATTGATCACGCGCCCATGCATGTCGCTTTTGCCAGTAGGCCACCTCTGCTTCGCCACGGCTGAGTCGAGTATCTGCCTCCCATTGGCGGCGATGCTTCAAGTCGCGATCGAGGAATGCAGTCCACCCCTCGTCGTCGAAGGCGAGTGAATCGCTTGATGGCTGATTCCCTGCGACCATGAATCGAAATGGCTCGCCCTTAGGGGCATAGGCAAGTACCAATTCACCCAACTCCGCTGGCCGACCCTTGAGCCCTGCCAGGGCCAGCACCGAGAATCGGTGCGGTTTGCCGTCGGAGGTGAAATCGATCAAGCGTTCAGTGTGTGCCGCCGGCAGTGAAACTCGATCGGGCGGCGATGGCTGTAGCTCGTAAACAGCACCGTGCCCATTCGATGAAGGATTGAGAAACGGCGTCTCAGTCACCAGCTTTTCGTCAATGTAGAGCCGGGCCGAATTCAATGCCCGAAACGCGAGTTGATACTCGCCGGCCGGTAATCTCACCTGGGCGTAGGCGTGCACCATCATCGGAGTAGGCCAATCGACGATGACGGCCCGATCGTCGTAGTCGCGAGGTAACTCGGTCAAGGCGAATACGTCGGATTGATAGGCACCACGACGCCCGGCTGGGAGAAAGTCCCAATTGCGAGAATCCGGTATCTCGGTGAACACGTCGTATTGCACGTGATCGCTGGGCGCGGAAGAGGCGGCCGCCTGCACCACGGCCAAGATCTCGTTGCGGCGGTGAATGTTTACGTGCTGGGCAATGTCTTCCGGCGTTAGTGCGGTTCGGTAGATCGCGACTTCGTCTAGCACACCGGGGAACGTCGCGCGACCGGCCATCGAAGAACCGATCCATAGCTCGTCGTCATCGACAATCGGTCGTTTGGAAGTCGGGCCCGCCAGGTCCCACACACCTTTGGTTTCTTCACCATCAATGTAACCACGAATCGACTCCGGCTCGCCGAAGACATAGGTCATAGCCACATGATGCCATCGGCGGTCGAGCGAAACGCTTTGTTTCGAGGTCCAACGATGCCCGTCGGCGCTTCGGCCCTGATTGCCCGGTTTGGTTTCGCTATCGACAAAAAAGAAACTGAGCCTGGCCGAGCCACCCGAGTTGGCCAGTCGAAATGAGTAGTTTTGGTTTCGGTCGCCGACTCCGGCGTTCAGTGTTCTTCCTTTGCCGGCGATGTAGCTATACGTAACGCTGGGCTTCCCGTCGGGCTGCACCCACGCCTCGATGGTGATGGCATCTCCGTTGTCGAAATCGATGGGGCTACTCTCACCTGGATCGGTTACGCGCAAGAAATTCTTCCCGCGAGAAAATCGCAACGCCAGGTTGTCAGCTTCGAAGTCGGGAAACTCTTCGCCCACGGGGCCAGCGACGTTGGCCTCCAGTTGACCGACGCGCCGTGCGTCCAAGAGGGTTGGGTCGTCGAGTGTCGTGGCGTTGTTCGCGACGACCCCGTCAATCACAGCCGACATCCGCCACCAGGCAATCGGTTGGTCTTCTTCGACGGCGGTCGCGTAACTCGCAGCGGAAGCGGCGTCCTGAGCTGTCGCATTTGTCGCCGCGCCTGATAGAGCGAACGTAGCTGAAACAGCCAGGCCCCAAATCGCGAGAGAATGTGCTTGGAACCGCTGCCCCGACGGGGCCGAATTGCGTGAAGTCATACCGCCATCCGATCGGAAGTTCTATCTGACCAACAGGGCGCATTTACCGCGGAACCCATTCTATGGCATTCGCACACAACATGCCCTGACAATCCGCGTCGATTCTTCGGCCGGATGCTCTAGCCGAACAGTTCGAAAATGGGTTGGCCGCCACTCACAGGAATCGGGCGACCTAGTTTGTCGGGCGTCGTTTGGTGCGCTGGAATGCCGAGTGCTTCGTATATAGTGGCTGCAAAATCCAATGGAGTTACCGGGTTTTGCGCGGGATGCATCCCATGCGGGTCGCTTTCCCCGTAAATCGAACCGCCCCGGATGCCTCCCCCGGCGAGCAGACCGCTGTAGCAGAACGGCCAGTGCGAACGGCCGGCATTGCCCTTGTCGATGATCGGCTTGCGTCCGAATTCTCCGACCCACACGATGAGCGTTTCGTCCAACAGCCCGCGCTGTTCCAGGTCTTCGATCAAGGCGGACAGTGCCTGATCGGCCGGCGGAATCAAATCGTCTTTCAGTCGGTTGAAGTTGTTTCCGTGCGTGTCCCAAAAGTTGCGACCGTCGTTGTGCCAATTAACCGTCACCAGCGAGACGCCGTTCTCGACCAGGCGACGGGCCATCAATACGCTTTGACCATGAATATTGCGACCATAGCGATCGCGAACACGGTCCGGCTCTGCCTTCAAGTCAAACGCGGTGCGAGCCTCGGGTGAGGCCAAAAGCGAGAAGGCTTTTTGTTGCAGGGCGTTGAGTTCGCCAGCCTCGGCGGTTCGCTCCAGAGCGGCACGCTGCTCATCGATGTTGGCCAACAGTTGCTGCCTGCCCTGCAGGCGATCGATCGACAAACCGCTTCGCAAGCTGAGTTCCTTCACTTGCCAATCTTTTTCGCTGGGGTCGCCGCTGACAACAAAGGGGTCGTAGCTCTTGCCAAGCCAGCCGCCCGTTTGACCGGGCGCCTGTCCACCGGGAGCGGCAGGGTGCGAAACAATCCAGGGAATGGTGACCGAAGAAGGAAGGCTTCCCTCGTTGGTCAGATGCCGGGCAACGATCGACCCAATCTGCGGTGAGTCGCGGCGGCTGGGTGGCTCGGCATCGCTGTTGATGACCGGAGCCCAGTGACCGGTGAGCGTGGCATGCGCACTGGAAAGGTGCGCCGGGTCGCGGTGATGCAACGACCGGACAATCGAAAGCCGGTCGGTCAGTTTCGCCACCCGCGAGAAGTGCTCGCAAACGTCGATCCCCGGCACGGCCGTAGCGATGGGGTTGAAATCGCCCCGAATCTCAGCGGGGGCGTGTGGCTTCATATCGAAGGTGTCCAGATGACTCGGACCACCCCACATGAAGAGAAAAATGCACGACTTGGCGCGGCCCACGGCCGAAGGTTCGGCGGCGGCGCGAGCAACGCCACTTCCGAGTAAATCTCCCAGCCCTAATCCCAGCATCCCCAAGGTGCCGGCTTGCAGAATCTGACGTCGCGAAACCTCTGCGGACTGGCGAAATGACTGACAGCCGTGAACCTTCGATGGCGCAAAGTGGCGGGGCATTTCTTGTTACTCGGCGGGAACAACGGGGGGAGGTGCTTCCAAGGTGGGAAGTCGGAAAGGTAAGCACCCATCTGTGGGGCTCGATTTTACCAGCTAGTGGTCCCCAAAAGCAACTTCTTCGGCCCGCCGCTGGGCAATTGCCTACAATGCTGTAAATACTTTCAGCACAACCAGTTCCCATTACCGAACCGCTTCAAATTACTGGACCAATACGCTACCGCACGACTACTATTAAGCCGACGCTGGCCAAATTCCTTGTGATACAGATTGAGCCGACATATTCCAGATCGCCAGTCGCTCGGGCCCCGGTGATCGAAGATCTTCATTCAGGAACCGTGATGAGCACCGACGTTCATTCTCTTGTGAGCGAGTTGGAAGCCAATATCTCCCGAGTTGTTCTCGGGAAACCTGAAGTGGTGCGGCTGTGCGTAGTAGCGCTATTGGCTGGCGAACATATCCTGGTGGAAGACGTACCCGGGGTGGGGAAGACACTTTTAGGTAAGGCCTTGGCCAACAGCATTAGCGGTCGGTTTTCTCGCATTCAGTTCACGCCCGACTTGCTGCCCAGCGACATTATCGGAAGCAGCATTTTCAATTCGAAGACCAACGAGTTTGTCTTCAAGACCGGGCCGATATTTGCCAACATCGTGCTGGCCGACGAAATCAATCGCACCACACCGCGAACGCAAAGTGCATTGCTGGAAGCGATGAGCGACTTCCAGGTTTCGATCGACGGTCAGACACACCCGCTGCCCACTCCGTTCATCGTGATTGCGACGCAGAACCCCTTTGAATTCGAAGGCACGTACCCATTGCCGGAGAGTCAACTCGATCGGTTCTTGCTGCGTACAGAGATCGGATATCCCGATCGGGAGGCTGAACTGCAAGTGATCGACAGTCATCGGCTTCGCGAACCGGTGGAAGAACTTGGGCCCGTGCTGGATGCCTCGCAGGTGATGGCCCTGCAGGAGGCTTCTCGCTCGGTGAAGGTTGATGAGTCGATTCAGTCTTACTTGATGGACATCGTCGAGGCGACGCGCAATAGCGACGAGTTGCACGTGGGCGTCAGCACTCGGGGAGCATTGGCACTTCATCGCGCGATCCAGGCGTTTGCATTGGCCGATGGGCGAGAGTTTGTCGTACCCGATGATCTGAAAGCGTTGGCCGTACCCGTTTTGGCGCATCGCGTGATTACCAAAGGCTATTTGCACGGTGGTCAACGGACCGCGGTTGAATCGGTCGTACAGCGTTTGGTGGACGACGTCCCAGTGCCGCGATAGTTGAAGCTAACGACGAAAGAACTCGTGCGATTTCTCAAGGCACGACCGCGTACAGTTTGATTGTTCCTGAAGGTAGCCGATCGGCATGTTCAAACGCCGTCAAATCAACATCTGTTATGAAGGCTGGCTATACATGGTCGTGCTGGCCTTCTTGTTTACCGGCGCAGCAATGCGTGAGATCAACTTGCTGATGGTACTGTTCGGCCTGATGGTCGGGCCTTACTTGTTCAGCTTCGGTTTGGTCTTACTTTCGTTGCGAGACATAAACATACGTCGCCGGCTGCCCGAGACGATTACAACCGGGCAGCTACTCGTGGTCGATGTGCAAGTGACCAACGCTAAACGAAAGAGTAGCAGTTGGGCCATCGCAACGACGGATGTGATTGAGCAGGAGGCCGGGCCCGACAAGGGACAACAGATCTATGCCTCGTTATTCTTCCCGCATATCAAGCCGGGGCAAAGTGCCGTGCGGACTTACGAGGGACGACTGCTTTCTCGCGGCCGCTATCGTTTGGGTCCCATGCGAATTTCCACCCGATTTCCCTTGGGGCTCTTGCAGAGTTGGTTCATGTCGAAGACGACGGATCACCTCGTGGTCCACCCTCGGCAAGGCAGGCTTTCTCGTCGCTGGAACATGTTGAGGCAAGAGGCGTACCAGGGGCGGGGCAAAAAATCTCGACAGCAAGGTCTTGTGGAAGGCGATTTCCATGGGCTGCGAGATTGGAGATCTGGGGATGCCCAGCGGTGGATCCATTGGCGAACGACCGCACGCTTGGGAGAATTGATGGTGCGGCAATTCGAGCAACATCGGGACGACGACATGGCCGTGTTGGTCGACCTCTGGCAGCCGATCAATCCCACGAAAGAACAACGCGAACGTGTCGAGTCGGTCGTGAGTTTTGCCGCCACGGTGATTTCCGATCAATGTCGTCGTGGCGGTGGGCAACTATTGCTCAGCACGGCTGGACGAGAAATCGCCATGGCTCGCGGTCCCGCTTCGATGGCTTTGTTGCAAGACGCCATGGAGGCATTGGCCGTGGCCGAAGCAACCGATGGTGATCGCGTGCCGGAGTTGCTTTCCAGCACGTTGGATCATATTCGTCCGCGGACTTCTGTACTGTTGGTCAGTACCAGGAATGTCGATCTAACCGATACCGAGCGTTTCGTAAAACTGTGGGAAGATCCCCGCCAACGTCGCTGGGCCGGGAAAATCGTCTGCCTCGATGCATCGAACGCGGAGTTCGAATCGTACTTCGCTCCTGAAGACAGTTCCGTTCCCGAATCGGCGGGGGTTCTGTCATGAGCCGCATGACCACCTTCGCAAGCTGGGGTCTATTAAAGGAGACCCAGCCGGATCCCTTGTCGTTGCCATCCGAGCGATTCGTGCAGATCGGAATCGCCATGATGGCTACGTTGGGCACGCTATTGTTGGGAATGGGGGAGCGGAACCTTACGTTACCCGTGCTGGCGGTCATCGTCTCGATCAGTTCGGTATACCTCACCGATATTCGCGGTTGGTTACGGTTTACTCACCCCACATCGAACCTACTTGCTTTATCGGCGATGGCATGGACTTTGTGGGGTTTCGGTTCGCTCACGGTCGACCTCAAGCTTCTCTCGGTTGCCAACCTGCTGGTTTATCTGCAATTCATTTTGCAGTACCAGCGGAAAACCGTGCGGACGTATTGGTTGTTGGCACTCTTGAGCCTCGTGCAAACGGCCGTTTCGACCGCACTCAACTTGCAGCTTGTGTACGGATTCCTTCTCTTGATCTATGTCTTCGTCTCGCTGGCCACGATGACGATCTTTTTTCTGTATCGCGAAACGTTGCGGCAGCAATCCGGTTCGAGTGCTCATGCGGCTCTATCGGTCTCGCAACAGGTTGCCGCCATCCAGAGATTCTTCTCTGAAACTCGCGATGCTTCTCGATTGCCGATATTTACCAGTCGCGGCACGCTCCAGATTCGCAAGGACGTGACCAGTTGGCTGTTTGTCCGGCAAATGATCATGCTGGCCATGGGCTCGCTGGTACTCTCAATGCTGGTCTTCGTCAGCATTCCTCGTGTCGGCCGGCAGCCCTGGCAACGAACCCAAGTCGCCACGGTTGGGGCCACTTCGGGCTTCAACGAAAGCGTCTCGCTGGGGCGAATTGGCAAAATTTCCGACAACCCGGCCGGAGTAATGCGGGCGCAGTTTTCCGATGTCCATACTGGGGAACCCTATCAGGTTCGAGGCGAAGTCTACTTTCGAGGAGTTGTCCTGCCTCACTATCGCGACGGCAGGTGGACACACTATTCGGACTTGCCCAAAACCGAGAAGCTGGAGACCCGGCCGGTACCGGTAACGGGCGAAGTCGTTCGCCAGGAGATCACGCTCGAGCCTCTGGACACCAATGTCTTGTTTGGTGTCCATCCGTCGATCAAAACGGAAAGCAATCCGAACGTAATTTACGACGAAAACAACTTCCATCTCATACGACCCGACGCAATGCGCGGCGTTAGCTTCTCATACGAACTCGTAACGACATCGCTGGATCAAGGCCGGCAACTGGAGCTGATTCCCGCGGAGCGAGGTCGACGATTCGCCGACTTGAGATTTCCGCGAGGAGATCGCGATGATCCGCTGGCCCCCATTCGAGAATTAGCCAATCAATTGGTTGCGGATATCCCGGTAGAAAGTACTTACCAAAGAATTCGGGCGATCCAAGACTACCTGCAAGATCAAACTGTCTTCACCTATTCGCTGGAACAAACCCGCAGTGACACGACGATCGACCCGATTGTCGACTTCGTCATGAACACTCGGGAAGGCCATTGTGAGTATTTCGCAAGTGCCATCGCGCTCATGCTGCGGAGTGTCGGGATTCCCTCCCGAATCGTGGTTGGTTACAAGACCAGTGAATGGAACCCCATTGGCGGATATTATGTGGTGAGGCACCTGCATGCCCATGCCTGGGCCGAAGCGTATCTGGCTCCAGATGAGATCCCCAAAGATCTGAAATACCGCGGACGGGCAGGGCAGGCCGCCTGGTTACGACTCGATCCGACCCCGCAGTACCGGGGCGTCGTCGAACAAGCCGGCAGTGATAGTCGGTGGCTCGTTCTGCAGCAGTTTGGCGACTACCTGGATTTCCTATGGTCGCACTATGTCTTGGGGATGGATGCCCGCCGACAGCAAGAGCACGTGTACACCCCGCTTGTCCAGGGACTTTCAAGAATTCTGCGATTGGTACAAGACCCGCAAGCATGGAAAAGACTTGGAGAGCGGGCCTTAGCACTGACAGGAATAGGCCCCAGCGGCTGGATTTCAGGCGAATGGTTCTATTGGCGTGCCGGACTTGTGGCAATGTTCTTGTCGGCACTGGCGTACGGATTCTACCGACTACTGCGACGACCTGTGCGATGGTTGTTCGGCCGCATTCGCAGAAGATTCGACGACGATCGCGAGCATGGCGTGCAACCGATTGAGTTTTATCGCCGGCTGGAAACCACCCTCAGGCGACACAAAATCCAGCGCGAGCCCAACCAGACCCAACGAGAATTCGCACGGATCGTTGGAGCTCAGCTGGCCGACGATGTCGCCACGCGGGCCGTGGCAGGAGTGCCTGGTCAGGTGGTCGGGGCGTTTTATCGAGTTCGCTTTGGACAAGCGACTCTAGACAGGTCGGAAGCCGACGCGGTAGAACACGCCCTGCTTATTCTTGAAAATGCGTTGGCTGCCTCCGAAGAAATAAAACAATCATGAAAATTGGCCTCGTTGGCTATCAGGGTTCCGGTAAAAGCACCTTGTTCGAGTGGCTCACGGAAGTACCGCCCGACCCCGCCGCATCGCACACCGGTCAGTCGGCCATGGCTCCGCTGCCCGATTCGCGCGTGGCCCCGTTGTGTGAGATCTATCAGCCGAAAAAAGTCACCCTGGCTTCCTTGGAATTGGTCGATACTCCGGGGCTTTCGCGCACGCACGAAGGCAATGCCGCCCGTTTGGCTATGATTCGAGAGGCTGGCTGCCTGGTTTTGGTGGTCGCCGGGTACGCCGACTCGGACCCTATTGCCGAGCTGCAGAGCTTCGAAGAAGATCTCCTGCTGGCCGACTTGGAGATTGTCACCGGGCGGGTTGAACGTCTTCGCGAGTCCGTCAAGAAACCACGACCCAATCGCGAAGAGGAACGAGCGGAGCTTGCGGCCCTGGAACCGCTGCTGGAAGTGATGGAAGGCGGCGACGCAATCAGCAGCGTCGAACTGAGCGAACCTCAAAAGAAGGCCACGCGATCGTTTCGACTACTTACCGAGAAACCGAAGCTGATTGTCGTGAACGCGGCCGATGACGATGAAGAACTCGAACGTTGGACCGCCCAAGCAACCGATGCACGCAAGATCGTGGCCGCGAGAATCTCGCTGGAGCTCGAACTCGCCAAAATGGCGCCCGAGGATCGAAGCGAATTCGAAAATGAACTGGGGCTCACCGGTTCGCGTCGCGACGACCTGTTGAAGACCGTCCTCGAAGTCTCGGGCTACTTGCTCTACTTTACCGCTGGCGAGAAGGAAGTTCGCACCTGGCTCTTGCCCCGCGGCGGGACGGCGCTCGATGCGGCGGACGGTATCCACTCGGATCTCGCACGCGGCTTCATTCGGGCCGAGACGATGACCTGCGATGATCTCATCCGCTTAGGCAGCGAACGTGAAGTCAAAGCCGAAGGGCTCTATCGTCAAGAGCACAAAGACTACGTCGTGGCCGACGGCGACATCTTCCTGATTCGCTTTAGCGTCTAAGACCTTGCGGCCAGGCTCAAATCGCATCAATACTCAGATGCGAACAACGCGTAATTCGAGAAGCGGTGCCAGATGGCAGGCGTGTGAAAATAATCAGCCAGATTGTGCGCCTTACCGATCAAGGGAGCCACATCGACCTGCTGCACCTTATCGTAGTGTGGCCCCAGACGACTGGGTGATGCAATTCCCGAGTAACCTAAGGCCTCGGGTCCCTTGCCTGGGAAGAGTCGCGGATACCACCGCAAGACTCCGTCCGAAGAATTGGCCATCACCAAAAGGCCATCGACGGAGTTCATCGCCTGCCCATGACGATTCCCGGGCAGCAACCATTGATTCCCCATGGCCGCGGCCAGCAACACCGCACGCAACGGCTGGTTGCGTTCCAGAGGCTCGTCCAAACCTTGCCCAGCGATGATACCACCGCCCAGCACATGCAGAGAACTTGAGATGAGCCGCGAGCCATAACTGTGTCCAATTAGACTAACCGGCACGTTTGGATTCATCGCGGCAACGAACTTTGCCAGGAATACGCCTTGCCATTCGGCACGGTTGGCTTTCACTCGCAGATCCTTGACCTGACCGCCGTCAATCTCGCTGCTGGGCCACGACCAAATGACAAACCGAACCGCATGTTCCGCGGAAGATTGTTCGGAGAGACGGTAGAACAGCGTCTCACCGGTTTGCAAGGCATCGTTTGCCGTATACCGATTTCCGTGTACGAAGAACACCGTCGGTACGCTCGCGGAACCTTCGGCATGAAAGTCCTTCAGGCTGCGGACATTCCATCCCTGTTTGGGTGTGTATTCGTATAGGTCGAGGTCTTTCAGATCGAGGCTGCACCCCGCAGAGCGAGAACTAATGAGCCACAGCGAGCAGGAGGTAGCAGCTTGCCGCTCTGAGGGCGTCGCCACCAACGGAGGTGGATCGAACAGTTGTTCCGGCGATTGGAAATCGGGGATCGCCTGGAATACGGTTTCCGCACCTTGCCGCACGCGTTCGCCGGGGAGCGACGCGGAAAGCTCGGCAGCAAGAGCCCCAGGGGAGAACAGGCTAGCCATCGAACCGATGGCGAAGACCAATAAGAAATGAAACCCGAGACGTTGTGCGCAACAACGCACAGTCCGAGATAGTCGGGCAACATTAGCGGCACTCGATCGAACCATGGGCATCCATGTTGGTGCGAATATTCTTACACCGACGAGGTGCATGAAATTGCAAGCGGCGCATTTCGCACCGCACTGGGTACCGGGTAGCGATCCATCGCCTGCCGTTCCTTCGTGGACGGCTGCTCCTAAGAACGTGTCTTCAAAATCGCTTCCAGGCCCGAGATCGTAATTTCGCGCGTCGCCACAAGGCGGGCGAAGCAGGCGAATTCGGGAGATTCGTCGATGCAGCCCAACGATGAAGCGGCCGCGACAATCGCGATCGAAGCCGGAATGGATTTTGAAGACACGTTCTAAAGCGTGTTGGTAACACTCAACTCTACACGCTGTTTTGCGATTGTGTAGCGAAAACGAAACATGGTGAAGAAAAAAATATTCGCGTTTCGTTTGCACATCATCCGCAGTGTTGTAGATTTGCCTGACCCAAATTCTCGACACCCGTCCTGATGTCGATTAGTCCGGAGATTGGAAACATGAAGAGGCTACTCGCTGTACTGTTTGCAACGATCATGCTGGCTGGAACGACCGGCTGCGAGACGCTGGATCGATGCCTGTGCAAAAGACCGAACCCCTGTGCCCCCGCAAACCCCTGTGCCCCGGCGAATCCCTGCGGTCCCACACCTTGCGAATCGATGCCTTACGGCGGAGGTGCGTACGGCAGTGGGCCTTACATTCAAGGCGGTGGCGAGACCATCGTCCCCGGACCCACGTTCTAAGCAGTTGCCTTGACGGCAACCACACGGAACGTCCGCTAGCGATCACGAATACCCTGCCCTCGATCGCGGCGGAGCACGAATCACACGAGACCTCCTTCCCGGTGTTTTGTCTTTCGGGGTGGCTGCGAAATCCTGACGCAGCCGCCTCGACGGACGAATCTCGATGGGTGAAGTTCGCGTGAAAACTCCGTGAGAGAACTTCATTGCGGCAAGGCCTCCTTCCGGGGCATGCGTTGTTCTGGTTCTTTCCCTGGCTAGAATGAGTGCGTTCTCAGCACCCATTCCACGAAGAATCAGGACCGCACCACGATGGCATCCGATGCGCAGACGGAACAACGATCACTCGATCAGGCATGCCTGATCCACTCCCTGCACCAACGTGCGGCCCAGGAAAGCGCCCACGTTTGGGATGAAGGCCGGGGCTCGACGCTGATCGATGCCGATGGCAACGAGTTCATCGACGGTCTGGCCGGATTGTGGAACGTGGTGTTAGGCCACGGACGCCAAGAGCTGATCGATGCCGCCGGCGAGCAGATGTCGAAGTTGGCCTACTGCACCGGGTATGCAGGTAGCACCAGTGGTCGTTCGATTGAACTGGGACAGCGCCTTGCCGCGCTATGTTATCCCAGTATCAATCGTTTCTTCTTCACCTCAGGTGGCGCCGAGTCGAACGAGTCGGCATTCAAGACGGCACGCTTCTATTGGAAGACGGCCGGGGCCCCCGAGAAAACCAAGATCATCAGCCGTATCTGGGGTTACCACGGTGTGACGCTGGCCGCCATGTCGGCCACCGGAATTGCTTCGTACTGGCCGATGTTCGAACCGCGCACCCCGGGATTCGTGCATATCGATAGCCCTTATCCCTATCGTTTCGAGCGCCCGGCACACATTCCCAACAACGACCCACGTACCGATGGACAAATCGCGGCCGATTTGCTGGAAGAAGCCATCCTCCGGGAAGGGCCGGAAACCGTGGCAGGCTTCTTGGCAGAACCGGTCCAGGGTGCCGGCGGGGTGATCGTACCCCAAGAAGATTACTGGCCGAGGATCCGCGAGATCTGCGATCGCTACAACGTGCTGCTGATGGCCGACGAAGTCATTACCGGGTTCGGACGCACGGGCGATTGGTTCGGGCTATTGCGTTACAACATCGAGCCCGACATCGTGTGTTACGCCAAGGGGATCACCAGCGGGTATTTTCCCCTGGGGGGCATCGGCGTGAATGACAAAATTGCAGCGGCCATCGATAGTTCCACGGGCCCGCAAACGTGGATGCACGCCTTTACTTATTCAGGGCACCCGGTCGGCTGCGCGATCGCGTTGGCCACGATTGATGTACTCGAAAAAGAAGCCCTGCCGGCACGAGCCGGAGTGATGGGCGAACGCCTGCTTCAAGGACTTCGAACCTTGGAGTCACATCCCAATGTGGGCGACGTTCGTGGTCAGGGGTTGATGTGCGCTGTGGAACTGGTAGCCGACAAAGCCACCAAGGCACCTTTTCCCGCGGAAGAAAAGATCGGACCCAAGGTACACGCTGCAACGCAGAGGCGAGGGCTGTTCACCCGCCTGCGGGGCGATGTGTACAACCTGGCTCCCTGCTTCACCGTGGAAGAAGCGACCATCGACCGCATGGTGAGCATTCTCGGCGAGTCGATCGAGGAAGTACTCGGAAGCTAAGTCACGCTCCGCTCGCCTTAGGCGTTCTCTTCCAACAGACGCTTGGGGTGCATGCCATTGACATGCCCCATGAACGGCGGGTGAATATTGTAGCCGAGCAACGCCTGCAGTTCTTCGCTTAGCTTGGCCACCGTGGCCGGTGGCACGGCCAACGACATATTCTCCTGAGTTCTCAGCCAAGGCGAACAATACTGCGAGGTCATGGCCATCCGCGATGTCGTCGCACGATTGCTGCCACCGCCATGCCATAGCTTCCCCGAGAAAACGATCGCCGAACCCGCGGGCATGACTGCCGAAAAATGCTCATCCGATTCACTCGGGCGTCGTTCCTCATCCCATAGATGACTGGCCGGCCAGACTGTGGTGGCGCCGTTTTCTTCCGTGAAAGGATCGATCGCCCAGATCACCGACAGGGCAACGTCGGGATGCTGTCTGGTGTTCGGATAAAACCCGGCGTCGCAGTGCGGCAATTGGGGTTGCTCACCCGGGCAAATATTGATGGCCTGGCACGCCGACAGCAAAGCTTCAGGAATCCTGCACTGCAAGATGGCCATGATCAGCGGATGCGTGACGAGCGAATCCACTGCACGAGTCTTAGCCAGCAGGGAGTAAGAGCGTTGCGTCTGGTGGCCCTCGAAATTATTTCGCCCCAACGGGCCCAATAGAGATTGGAGCCCCTCTCTCATCTGCGCCGCTGACTCTTCAGAGATCAAACCTCTGAGTGTCACGTATCCCACGGAGTCTAGTTGTGCCAAGAGCTGTTGAAGCAACTCTGAGTCGACTTCCTCGGCTGCACGAAACTCTTTTTTCCGAAACGTCCCGGCCAGGTCGCCGCTGAGATCTTCGACCGTCTCGACCTTCGGACCCCGCGTGTCTGAAGCAGTCACGTCACTTCCCTCCAGAATTCAAGGCACCACACAGCTCCCATCTTGCAACCTCCATGGGGTCATCGCAAGCAACGGGTACGAATTCTGCAGCAATTGAGCAACTAACAAGTCATAAGGCACATGCTGCCAACGCCCGGAGGTGTGCATTCTCGCGTCGCCTGTTTCACTCAGGGATCTGATTGAGATTTTGCCAAATTCTCCGAGAAAACGGTGCCTTCCGTGTCCGCTTTTCGAGCCAAACGTTGATCTATTGAGTAGCAGGGCGTGGATACGTCGATTCCGCATTCCTGAAACCATCTTGGAACCCGTCGAAATCTCTTGAAATAGGCGGAGCGAGCAATATGGCGAAACGGCGAGGTGCTGGGCGGGCGAAAGTCGACCGGAGCAACACTGTTCGAATCTCAGGACAGGATGGCCGAGTTCAGTGTTTCGGCCTCTGGCTGGAGCCCCTGGAAGATCGCCGCCTGCTGGCGGCCTCGCCTGAATTGGTCGCGGATATCAATTCATCGACGTTGAGTTCCATCATCGGCAATTTCGCGAATAGCTTTCCCCCCGATGTAGAGATCATCAACGACATCGCGTACTTCAGTGCTGACGATGGGTTTCACGGGAATGAATTATGGCGGAGTGACGGCACGGATTCTGGCACTAAGCTAGTTCGAGACATTGCCTTGGGCGATGGTGATTCAAGTCCTGTGCCAATCAGTGCGCTGAATGACACGCTACTATTTTCCGCGCATGACAGCGCCGGCAAGGTATCGCTTTGGAGGACGGATGGTACCGAGAACGGCACGTTCAATGTTGCGGATGTTGTGCCATTCGAGGGCGTTGCGATTGGAAACGTCGTGATCTTCGCCGGTTGGGATTCCACTTACAAAGTCGAGCTGTGGAGAACCGATGGAACCACTTCTGGCACGTCTTTGATCAAGGACATCAATCCGGATGGAGGTTCCAACATATCGGAGCTAACCGTTGTCGGCGATGATGTTTACTTTATTGCAGACGATGGTGTCCACGGCCAAGAACTCTGGAAAACGGACGGCTCAGAGGCAGGCACAACGCTTGTCAAGGACATTGAGCCCGGTACATCCAGTAGCTTGAATCAGATCGGCGGGGGTTTTGGAATTCCGGTGGTCTTGCCGACTCTGGTCGGATTTGATGGGAGCTTGTTCTTCACAGCTCGCACTGCGGACAAGGGTTTCGAGTTATGGAAGAGTGACGGAACGGAAACGGGAACACAAGTCGTCAAGGACATCAGTCCCGGAGCGTCAGACGGTTTACGATTCACCCCTTACGCATATGGTACGTACGGTCCATACAGCCGACCCGAATTAATTGAAGCGGGGGGCAAGCTGTTTTTCGAGGCTGCAACAGATCCTAGTGGCTCACTATTCGGCGTTGGCGAATTGTGGATGACTGACGGAACCGAAGCAGGCACGGTGCGCGTGGACAGCGGTCCGGAGGCCAGTGAACACTTCGGCGTTGGTAAGTTGACCGAACTCGATGGAGAACTCTACTTTTTGGCAACGAGGGATTCGAATCCCTATGAATATGCCGATATCTGGCGAACCGATGGTACCGCAGGAGGAACCGTTCGATTGCTTGAAATTGACACCAGCCCTTGGGCCTATCTCGATTTCAGCACCATGACTGCAATTGACGGACACCTAATCATCAATTTCGTCTACGGCGGCGGCCCAGTTCCAAGTCAACTGTTTGCTATCGACGTTACCTCGCCCAGTGCGGAGGTGCTTGCAAACCAGTTCTCTCTGCCTTTAGGTGTTATTGAAAACCAACTGTTGATGTCGATTGACGATCCAATATTCGGGTCCGAACTATGGATCACCAACGGAAGCGCAGGTGGAACACAACTGGTCAAGGACATCAACAATGTTCGGACCCGCGATTCATCACCTAACGATCTGACCGTGGTTGGCGATCGGATCTTCTTCACCGCTTCGCAGGAGACCACCGGTAAAGAACTGTGGGTATCTGACGGGACTACCGCAGGTACTCATCTCGTACAGGACTCAGCCCCCGGCCCGGATAATGGCGTGAGCCCCAACTCCTTCGAAACCTTGCTGACGCCCGGGCCGGACGACATCTTGTACTACGCCTCGGATACACTCTGGCGTTCTGACGGAACCAGTGCGGGAACCTACTCGCTCGGTGGAAACGATGTGCAGAGCATCTTTGTCAACGAAGAGATGATCCTGTTCGGCAATCGTGAGAGTGGAACCGGATACGAACTATGGATCAGCGATGGGACGCTCGGTGGAACACAACACTTGCTGGACTTGCCGTCCGGGACGTCCAGTGGACCCGCGCGCTATTTCACCGAATTTGCCAACTCAGTTTACTTTGTATCCGCAGGCGATCTTTGGAAGACGGACGGAACCACGGGCGGAACCTCGCTTGTGGTAACGGGCACTGATTACCTATATGCCGTTGAAAACCAGTTGTTCCTCAACCGCTTCGATAGCTCGACCGGAAGAGAGCTTTGGGTCAGCGATGGGACGACTTCCGGGACGCATTTCGTGAAAGACATCCGACCCGGGACCGCGGACTCGGACCCTGTCGGCCTGGCTGTCTTGGACGGCCTGTTAATTATTGAAGCAACCGGGGCCTCAGGAAAAAGGGAGGTCTGGAGATCGGATGGCACAAGTGATGGCACTTATCTGCTAGAGGATTTCGGCACACCAACGTATAGCCCTTCTGTCGGGGAACTCGGGGTAATCGGAAACGAGGCATTTTTCAATGCTCAAGGAGCAATCTGGAAAACGGATGGAAGCGTAGCGGGCACTGAAATAGTAGCCGATGTCAATGCGAAACAAGCAGCTGTTTCAATCAATGACAGCGGCACCACGCTTTTGTACTTTCCCGTTGAAACCTCAACTGGAGATACCGGCATCTGGCAAAGTGACGGAACAGCTGCCGGCACATTTAAAGTCATTGACGTCATCGTTTCCGGGGCGTCCTTTCAAGGACTGTCGGGTGATTATGTGGCGCTAGACAATGTCTTGTACTACGATGGCGGCGACCCAATCGTGGGCAACGAACTCTTCCGCTACGACCCAAGTGCTCCGAATTCCGCACCGGTCGTTGATGTTGCCGCGCAGGCGACGGTCCTGCGGGGGTTAGAGCAGACGATCTCTCTCAGCGCGGCAGACGCGTTCCTCGACGAGCAAGCTGGCTTCACCTGGCACATCGATTGGGACTTGGATGGCACCGCCGATGAAACCTTCACGGGTGGGGCAGAAGTTACCCTGACGCATACGTTTCTTGATGGCGACTCACCCACGTTTCAGGCGTGGGCCGTTGATCAAGAGAGTGCCGCCAGTGACATGGTGCAGACCACCGTAGACATCGTGGCGTTCGACCTGATACCCGATGACGTCGATCCATCGCTGACCAACCTGGTGTACAGCGGCACTCCGGGCTTCGACGGGGTGTTCTTCATGCCCGCCGGGCCGAACACGGTCGTGATCATCACGACGTTCGAGAACTCGGCGCCAATCTACGATTTCGATGTGGTCAACGGCGTCACCGGAGGATTGATTGCCCACTCGCACGACAGCCCTGGCGGCGATGTGCTGGTGGCCGAGTTCTTGGGAATGGATGTCGAGTTTCACGGCGGCGATGGGGCGGATGTACTTGTGGGCGGTGTGGGGAACGATACCCTCATCGGCGGGCTGGGGCATGACATTCTGTTAGGCGGTACCGCAGCCAGCGATGGTGGGGATCTGCTCCAGGGTGGCGAAGGACGCGATCTGTTGTTCGGCCACCTGGGAGCCGACTTGCTCCAAGGCGGCAATGGGGAGGACTTACTCGTCAGCGATCGCATCAGCTTTGCTGACCTCCCGGCGGCCGTCTTTGCAATTCAAGCCGAATGGACTTCAACCCGCGACTACGCCACCCGGGTGGCGAATCTTTCCGGGACAGGTACCGGACTTCGCAGCAACGGCAGCACGTTCCTCAACCCCGGCGTCACGGTGTTCGACGATGCAGCGGCCGGCACGCTGACCGGCAACAACGACTTGGATTGGTACCTCTACAACTTCTTCGAGGATCTGGTGACCGATCCGGAAACCGATGAAGAAGAGACCGACCTCTTCGGCTCATAGCCCGTCGCGACGACTGTCCGACAATTAATCACTTCCGCTTGGCGCGGCGTTTCCCTTTCCCTTGCGGCAGCGGGCCTGCCATGGGGGGAGTTTCAAAGAATTTACCATCGTCGATCAGGCGAGGGTCGCCGGAGCTGCGAAGCTCATCCATGAGTTGTTTACGAAGCTCGGCCGCGACCGCGGCGTATTCTGGGTCACCCGCCACGTTGTGCATCTGGTGGGGGTCTTTCTTTAAATCGAAGAGTTCTTCTCGCGGTCGCTTGCCATACGCATGGTCGAAATAGGGTTTCCACTGAGGATCGTTGCGATGATCAACCAGCCAGGCCTTCGTTGGGCCGGCATCCTCGTCGGGCAATGTGGTGAACGTATTTTCGGTCACCGCCTCGATCGTGGGTGAGTTTTCGCCCTCTAGCTGATACGGATCGCCCAAGGGGTACCGCTCGGGATGGAAATTTGCAATGAACGCGAAGTCGGCAGTGCGGATCGCACGCTGTGGATAAGGAAGATGTCCTGCCCGGGCACCGGCCACATGGCGTTCGCGCCCGGTCAGAACCCAGGTTCGTTGCGGGTCGACAAGGCCTTCTTCATTGGAGGTCAGCACCGGCCACAAGCTGCGGGCCGTCATCACGTCGGGGATATCAACTTCGCCGGCCTCTAAAAAGGTCGGCGCCAGGTCAGGCAGACTGACCAAGTCATCGACGACACGACCGCCCTTGACGCTGGGGCCCGCGATGGCCAACGCGACTTGGGTTCCGAAGTCGTAGAGATTGCATTTGCCGTGCGGAAAGCCTGGGGGGCCGTGGTCTCCGCTGACAACAATCAGGGTGTTGTCGAGCTGGTTATCCTTTTCAAGTTCTTCGATCAACACACCCAGCGCGGCGTCAAAGGCTTGGACTTCGCCCAGATAGTCGGCCATGTCCTGCCGCACTTCGGGTACGTCGGGCAAGAACGGCGGCAGCAACCCCTGCAGCGAATCGGGCGAAATCCCCCACAGGTTCTGCCCAGACCCCTTGATCCACTTGCGATGCACATTCGTGGGACCGAACCAATAGGAAAACGGCTTCTCCCCACGATCTGCAAGAAACTCGGTGAAGTTCTGACGCACGTCTTCGAGAAGCTCCTGCTTCGCCTGCTCGACGGTGCTGCCTGCCGCGACCATGTTGGTGGCCGTTTGCGAAAACCCGTTGAATCGGCGGCCGGAACTTTCGTATGCGAAGGCTTTTCCTCCATACGGTGCATCGGCGGGACTACCGGGACTCCAAACCTTCCAGGTTTTGCCAAGATGGTAATCGGCCTCACCCAGCAACAGCGGCCAGGCCGGAATTGCGGAATCCCAAAGGGCACCTTGCAAAATGGCTGCTCGGCCGGTGCGCCAGAAGTACTGCCCCGACAACAGCGAACTACGGCAAGGCGTACAGGAGGGGGCATTCACAAAGGCGTTGCGAAACAATACGCCTCGCTTAGCCACGCGGTCGAAGTTGGGGGTGCTGACCACGCCATCCAATCCACTGCTATCGTTAAGTTGGCTGTAGGCACTCGCCACACGACCCCAGTCGTCTGCAAAGGCAAACAGGATATTTGGCCGCGAGTCTTCCGCGAAACAAACCTTGGTGCAGGCGAGGGAAGCGAGACCGACGATTGCCGAAACGAAGATGAGTGACCGAAGTCTTTTTGTTTGTAGCATGGTATCGATATCTAGTTGAGAATGTGAGTTGGAGCAACACCGCGAGCCGAAACCTATAGTTCGCACTGGCTTCCGTGGGGGTTTTTTTCGTGGGTTGGACTTTCATCATAACACGTCGAGAAACCGGTGCTTTTCCGACCCAAAAAGTGGAATTGTTTCCTTTTTCAGCAACCAAATCAGATTCAAGGATTCAATGGACAAAATTGGTGACCCATTCCATCCCATTTCACACGATCTGATGTAAGATGACTTACTTCACCACCCCCGGAATAACCATGACAAAGCTTTAGAGGCACCACTGATGCTCGACACCCTGTGGGGTACTCGTTCTCGCAAACGGCGAGGCTACCACCGACAGACTTCCCTTCGCACGGAAGTTTCTCAGCCGGAGTTCCTGGAGTCGCGCCTGGTGTTGGCGTCGACGCTGTCGATCTTTGAAAGTTCGGTTGCGATTGCCGTGACGCTATCGGGAACCGAGGTCGATGGTCTCGAGAGCCTTCCAGTCACCGGCACCATTACTTCCGATGTATTGGTAGACGGCGCCGGGAACGGAACGGTTGCCTTCGAGGGAGCTGACGCTGCGTTGGCCAGTGGAAATTTCTCGGTCGATTTCAGTTTCTTGGGAACAGCAAGCCTATCGTTGCAAGGGGTGATGTTCGACCTGACGAGTAGCCCGATTGCAACGACGAACGGTTCATTCGCATTCGACGGTTCGGATGCCATGCTGGCCTTCGATGCGGGCCTGGTCACGCTCGTGGGAACATCCGGTCCGTTACTGGATCTGCTTCCCGCGCCGGGTGAGATGATCAACTTCACAACCGATCCAGTGTCGGTTGCCTTGGATGGGCTTGGTGTCACCGGCACGGCGAACGGCAATCCTCCCAGCGTGGCGATATCTTTCGATGCAGTGAATATCCCGCTGGACGATGTCTTTGCAGGATTGGGAGTCTCCATCGACGGAACGGTCAAGGCACAGGGCACGGCACCGGCCACCGATACCATTGGCGTTTACAACCCGGCGACGGCGACCTCTTTCTTGCGGAATTCAAATAGTACCGGTGTGGCGGATGTACCGCCGTTCAATTACGGCATCGCAAACTGGGTTCCCATCAGCGGAGACTGGAACGGCGATGGGGTCGATACGATTGGGGTTTACAACCCCGCTACCGCCACCTTTTTCCTGCGTAACGCTAACAACTCGGGCAATGCCGACTTTGTGTTCAACTACGGCATCGCGGGATGGGTTCCGTTGGCAGGCGACTGGAACAGCGATGGGATCGATACCATCGGGGTCTATAACCCTGCTACCGCCACGTTCTTTCTTCGCAACTCGAATAGCTCCGGCGTGGCCGATGGGGCGTTCAACTATGGTGGGGCAAATTGGACTCCCTTAGCGGGCGATTGGAATGGAGACGGTGCCGACACCATCGGGGCGTTCAGTCCGACAACCGCGACGTTCTTCCTGCGAAACCTCAACAACTCCGGGGTCGCCGACGTAGCCCCGTTCAATTTCGGAGGTGGAAACTGGACGCCGCTAGCCGGCGATTGGGACGGGGACGGCATCGATACGATTGGTGTCGTAAACCCGCTGGATTCCACGTTCTACCTGCGAAACGTGAATCTCGGAGGCGTGCCAGACATCAGTCCATTCCAATACGGCATACCCGGCTGGGTTCCACTCAGCGGCAATTGGGACGGGTCGGCCGTCAATTCGTTTGCTTCGTTCACTACGGATACGTCGCTGGAAACCCTCTCGTTCGCAGCGACGGTTGCTCAACAACCGCCGCAGCTGAGCCAACCGAGCACACTCACCACGGCACCACTTCAACCCGCCGCGGTGCAATCGACAGTTAACACCTTCGGCAAGAAGTCGAGCCCTTCGGCGGCCACCCCGGCTTCGAATGCCCACGACGAAGTCTTCCGCACGTTGCAGTTCGACGAGGGAGCAAGTCTTGCGAACTCGTTGGTCACCGAGAGTGGCGAAACCAACGAAGCGGAAGTCTTCGAGTCCGTGCTGGATGAATTGCTGTAGGCAACCTCGTACCCACGCCAAGTAGAAGCGGGAATCATGCAGCGCTGCAGGACATTCGCGCTGCACGACACCCGCGTTTTCATTCGATCTCTCGGCAGAGACCTTTGACTTCACCTTCCGGCACTCACGGCGATTCGTGCAGGGCGACTCGATTTCCTTCGGTGTCTTCGAAGTGGGCGATGAAGCCATGTTCGCCGATGCTCATGCGCGGCATCAGCGTCTTACCACCGGCAGCGTTGATGGCCTCCAAAGTAGGATCAATCTGATCCACATGCAGATACACCAACGAACCTTCGCGCGAAGGTACGTACCCTTCCCCCTGAATCAGCGTCCCGGCTGAGCCCATGGCGCCCATCTCCATCGGAAACCATCCCATCTTATTCGGACCCATCTCCGACTCGGTAATCTCAACCCCCAAGGCCGACTCGTAGAACTTCTTGGCATTTGCCAGGTTTTTTACCGGAATCTCGAACCAGTTGACCGGATTGGCGTGAGAAGGCATCGCTTTGCTCCTGTAAAAGTGCTGAATCGAGTTGACGTTACTTATTAGTAACGTTACTATACAGAAACATATCAATCCGAGAGCCTCTCGTCAACACAGGGAGAACCCCATGCCGGTCAATACGAAGAAAGTCACCGGACGAAGATCGGTGCGTTACGAATCGTTGGAGGATTTCTACGCCGATGCCGAACGTATGGCGGGCGTCGATGTGCAACCGCTGGGAAACTGGTCGCCCGGTCAAATCTACGAGCACATGGCTCGTTCGCTGGATTCATCAATCGACGGGGTAGGCTCTTCCATGCCGGCCCCCGTACGCTGGATGATGACCCTGCTGATGAAGCGAAAGTTCCTGGAAAAAGAAATTCCACCGGGCTTCAACACCACCGCCCAGTACGAACCTGACGCCACGAGCGCTGCAGACGGATTGGCATCACTGAAACGAGCCATTGCTCGGCAGCATGAGGAACCACAACGGGTAGAACATCCCGTGTTTGGTAGCATCGGTCGCGAAGGATGGGCCAAGTTCCATCTGCGACACGCCGAAATGCATATGAGCTTTCTCACCGAGGCACAAGCAGCCCGTCGCAAGCCTAATACGTCTGCCCTCGCAAAACAGTAAAGGATGAAAACATGCCTGAAACTCAAGACTTAACGCTCGATCTCACGCAGACCGTCGAGATCAATGCAGCGATCGGCGATGCATACAAGGCTTTAATCAGACGGTTGACCGATGAGAGTTCCACGCCTGACAACAAGCCCATGCCGATGGTGCTGGAAGAATGGCCGGGTGGTCGCTGGTTTCGCGATTTGGGGAACGGTCAAGGACACCTATGGGGGTTTGTGCAAGTGATCAAGCCTCCGACATTGATCGAGATCCATGGACCCATGTTCATGTCATACCCAGTGGCTGGCCACGTCCAATTCAGACTCACCCAGATATCAGGCGGCGTGGAGTTGTTACTAAGGCACCAAGTCTTAGGATTAATCGCCGATGACCACCGCGAGGGTGTGTCGCATGGCTGGGATCATTTCATCAAGGACGTAAAACGGCTTTCCGAATCAGCGTGAAGCGATAGCAAATGGCGAACCCGAACGACCTGGACCACATCTGGAAGGCGCTGTCCGACCCAACTCGTCGAGAGATTCTCGATCTGTTGCGAGACGGTCCTCGGCAAACCACGGAGATTGTCGATCGATTTCCCGAGCTTTCCCGGTTCGGCGTGATGAAGCATCTCGATGTTCTGCGGGATGCCGGCTTGGTGAAAACCCGTACTGAAGGTCGACGTCGCATCAACTCGCTGAATGTGTCGCCAATCCGCCAAATCTTGGAACGTTGGATCAGCAAGTACGAAGCCTACTGGACCAACACGATGCTTCGGGTCAAGGAGGCCGCCGAAAACGAGACCACAGCCAAGAAGCGATCCAAGAAGAGACGGGCCTGATTGCCAGCGCCTTCGACTTCGAGATACGCTCTAGCTAACCCACAATCTCGCTGATGTCGATCAGGTGGATCTGGCGGCCTTGGCCGGTGTGGGGCGAGTCGATCGTTACGCTGCGTCCGTCGGGGCTGAAGCGTGGATGGGTATCGCAACGCCACTCGCCTTTGTATTGGGGGGCCAGGTAGAAGTGGCCCAGCGGTACGACGCGGTCGGAGGCCACTTCGTATAAGAACGGCGTCTGGTTGCGATCATTGTCGGGGTAAGTGTCGTTCAAGATCCACTCGCTGCCGGGCAAATACGTGCAATGCCCGTCGCGTGTCATCACGTTGGTCCCCACCGGTTCGGCCTCGCCCGTTCGTTCGTCGAACAGGTAAAACCGCCGCCCGTGAGAGGGCTGCTCGGAGAATGCCAGAATATGGTGCGGGTCGCGCCAGATGAAATGCGAGGTCAGCCCGTTGTCGTCGACCATACGAATGTTCCCGCCATCTGGGTCAGCCGTAAGCATGCGGGTGAGCCGATGCCCGTCGGGATATTGCCAGCGATGCAGGAACTCGAATCGTGAGCCGTCGGTGTTGAATAGCACATGATTCAAATAGTGTTTCGCCCGCGGGTCGGCCTTGGGGATCGTCCCGATGCGAACGATATCGGCTAGCGAGATAATCAACCGCGACGCTCCACTGTCGAGATCGATGTTGTAGAGCCCGGCATCTTTAGGGGCTAGTTCTTCTTTATACGGATCTTCAAGACCCGCGTAACCATAGCCAGGGCGAACGGCTTGCAAGCGGTGGAAATCGAGCCCGATCGCGGTCCGGCCATCGGGGCTAACGGTATAGATGGGGTGAGGAATCGTGCGTCGCTTCCCGCTTTGCACATCGAGAATGTGACACACGAAGCGATCACCCTGCCGATCGTTCCACAGCACTTCGCTCTCTGAGCCGGGGCGCCACTGCAACATGCAGCCCTGTTGCCATCCCCAACTGCGGCTGGTCCCCAGTTCGGTCCAGCGATCGTGGTCGTCGAGATCGATGACGCCAACCTTGATCACGTCGTCGGGCCGGGGAGATCGATGTTCGAAATCGACTTCCATCCCCAGCACGCGTCGCCCGGTTGGGTCGAACTGCAGCTTGTCGTAATAGCCAAACCAGTGGAAGCCGGGTCCTCGCGTGATCGTGCGAACCGGTGGCAACTCAGCGGCCGCGGCAACCAATCGTTGAGGTGATAACGCCGCTGAGCCCAAGCCCGCTGCCACGGCACTGCCCAAAAAGTCTCGACGAGAAAGCACGATAAAAATCTCCCCCAAACCGGTTCGATGTCTCGATCGTCCGTTGCACCCTCGATTATGGCAGTCGCCGAAGGACAGGGGAACAACGCCCGGCATTGACCGCAGGCGTCAACTACAATCCGAGGGATGCGGCCGCCGCTTCAAGCAATCCCAAGGATCCAAGTCATGTCCGAAACGTCCCCCGCCGAGCTGTTTCGCACCGGAAACAAGCGCCCATTGTTCTTCATCGTGAGCACATTGTGTCTACTACACGGCTCCAGCACTCACTGGGCTTCCGCACAAATCGCCACGCCCGAGCCGGAATACAAGGGCACCGACCGCATCGAGGAGTGGGAGGGCAAGACGATTCTGGTGGTCACTCCGCATCCCGACGACGAGACCTTCAGCGCGGGTGGAACGCTGGCCATGTTGGCCGAAAATGGGAACAACATCCAGATTTTGATCTACACCACCGACAACGCCGGCTCGAATGATCCCACCATGACCCGCGAACGGTTGGCCGCGATTCGTAAGTCGGAAGAGGAAGATGCCTGCAGGGTGTTGGGCATCGACCCCAAGAAAATCACCTGGCTGGGGCACGACGATGGCATGCTGGAGTATGTCGATCAGCGAGAGCTCACGATGCAGGTGGCCCGCGAGATACGTCGTCATCGACCCGATGCGGTGTTTTCGATCGACCCCGGCGCCCCGTACGAGCAATGGCACAAGTCCGATCATCGGGCCGGCGCGCTGATCACGGTCGATGCCATGCGGGCCGCCGGTTGGCGATTGTACTTCCCAGAATTGGAGCGAGAGGGATTTAAGGCGTATAGTGTGCCGGTAGCGTTTCTTTATTATTCGGCTCAGCCGAACTACACGGTGGACATTACCGAGGTGGCTGAACAAAAGGCCAGAGCCGCGGCCTGCCACACAAGTCAGTTCGGGTCGATGGTCACCAACTACGACGATTCGGACCTGGAACAGCGGCGGAAACGTTTAGCGAATCAACTCCGTGCCAGTCCCTTGGTAAAGCGAAAAGACGGCCGGGTGATTGAGGAATTTCGACGATCGACACGTTACGGTGGGTAGTGGGGTGTGAAACCGAGGCGACAGCCAACGCTGTCCGGAGAATGACATGAAGAATCTCAAGGGAAAACGGGTATTCATCACGGGAGCAGGTCATGGAATTGGCCGCACCCAAGCGTTAGCCTTCGCACGCGAGGGAGCCGTCGTGATTGGCACCGACATGAACGTCGATTCCCTGCCGCAACTCGCAGACGACATCAAGGCAGCCGGAGGTGAACCGTTTACATTCCCGCTAAACGTGACCGATCACGAACAGATCCGCGAGGTGCGCGAAGAAGTTAACCGTACCGCGGGACCGATCGACTGCCTGGTAAACAATGCCGGCGTGGTCAGCGGCGGGGCGTTTCTCAACGTCCCGCTGGAAAAGCACTTGCTGACCTACGAAGTGAACGCCCTGGCGGTCGTAGCCGTGACGCATGTTTTTCTGCCCGACTTGATATCTCGCCCCGAAGCACACATCGTGCACATTGCCAGTGTCAGCGGATTCGTCGGCCTGCCGTTCGGGTCGACCTACGCTTCGAGCAAATGGGCCGTGATTGGCTTCTCCGAGTCGATACGACAAGAGCTTGTCGAGTTGGGCCACGGTCATGTCGGTGTCACCGCAGTTTGTCCGGGGTACATCAAGACCGGCATGTTCGACGGCGTGAAAGAACCGACCGGAATGAAGATGCTTACGCCCGAGCAAATCACCGACCGGATCATCCGCGGAGTGAAACGGAACAAGCCCATGGTGATCGAACCGATGCTCGCACGGTTGGCCCCCATGATGTTGGGTCTGTTGCCCACGCGAATGCTCGATTCCATTGGCAAGCTGTTCGGCACGAACACCACCATGCAGCATTGGCGAGGGCACGGCGAAGTGGCAGCGTCAAAAGAGACCGCGGTCGAAGAAAAGGTCTGAGAAATTGCGGCCCTGCAAGCCCCCTGGACGGACCATGACTGAGCGTGACCTATAGATATCAGGGCTCTCCAGCTTGCCTAGCTAGCTGCCAAGTCGAGGATCAACCGTCCGACTGGCGCTGCCGTGGCACGGTGGGTTTGCTACGGTTTCTCGAACAAATGCTGTGCTTGGCGCCGTCAGCGCCAATAATGAATTATTGCCAGCAATGAATCGCAGGGGCATCTCGTGGGGTATCAAAAACAGACACACGGAAATATGTCCCGAGACGTGTGCTCGAGACAATATTGAATAGAAAGTGCGTCTTTTCGTCGCACCAAGCTTCTGCAGGATGGTGGGCCTGCCCAACGATTGCAGCAAGCTGTTTCATAAAAAACACTTACAGCCAATACGGCGAACGTCTAGGAGACTTGGTGATGAGAATCTTCGGCACGTTGATCATTGCAGCGATGCTACTGACCCCCGCTTTTGCGGCGGAAAAGACGGAGACCACCGCGACCGTCGGGCAGCAGATCGACGACTTTTCACTGCAAGACTTCCGTGGCGAACAGCACAACCTGACAGATTTCGCCGACAGCAAGCTGGTGGCCGTCGCGTTCCTGGGGACCGAATGCCCGTTGGCCAAGCTGTACGGCCCCCGTCTTCAGAAACTGGCCGATGAATACGAGGCTCAAGGGGTCACGTTCCTGGGAATCTACCCCAACCGCCAAGACTCGATCAGCGAAATCGCCAACTTCGCCCGGGTACTGCATGTCGAATTCCCCTTGCTAAAGGATGTCGGCAACCTGGTGGCCGACCAATTCGGCGCCGAACGAACTCCGCAAGTCTTCCTGTTGGATGAGAATCGCGTCGTGCGATACGCGGGTCGGGTCGACGATCAATACGGCATCGACGAAGCCAGCACCGGATATGCGAATCAAGAGGTCCGCCGCCGGCATCTGGCCGAGGCCATCGACGAACTGTTGGCAGGCAAATCGGTAACCGAACCGCTGACCGAGGCGCCTGGTTGCATCATCGGTCGCATCCGTGAGGTGAGCGACGACACCAGCGTGACCTATGCCAATCAGATCTCACGAATCTTGCAAAAACATTGTGTCGAGTGCCATCGCGAGGGAGAGATCGCTCCCTTCTCGCTGACCGACTACGAAGAAGTGGTCGGTTGGGCCGAGATGATGCAAGAAGTTGTTGAACAACAACGCATGCCGCCGTGGCACGCCGACCCGAAATACGGCCACTTCGCCAACGATCGCAGCATGACCAGCGAAGAAAAAGAACTCCTGTACACCTGGGTCGCCAACGGTGCCCCGTTGGGCGATGTCAGTCAGCTTCCCGAACCCAAAGTGTATCCCACGGGTTGGCAAGCGGGCGAGCCGGACGAAGTATTTCACATGAGCGCCGAAACGTACACCGTGCCTGCCGAAGGCACCGTGGAGTACCAGTACTTTTATGTCGATCCGGGCTGGACCGAAGACAAATGGATCGACTCTTCGGAATGCCTGATCGACAATCGCGCGGTGGTCCATCACATCTTCGTGTTCGCGATTCCGCCCGATGTGGAGATGGAACCTTGGGAGGGTGCCCGCAGTCAAGGCGCTGATTTCAGCGGCGGTTTGACGCAGTTGATCGGCGGTGCGGCCCCCGGCACACCACCGATGGACTATCACATCGAAGGCATGGCAGCGTTTGTCGAAGCCGGCACCAAGTTGCTGTTCCAGATGCACTACACCCCCATTGGTCACGAAGTGACCGACCGCTCGTCCGTTGGCTTCCGGTATGCCGACCCCGAAACCGTGCGACATCGCGTAAAGACCAACTTGGCAATCAATTTTGCGTTTAACATCCCTGCCGGGGCGAACAACCATCCGGTCAATTCGGAACGAAAGCTGAACGAAGACACATTGATTATGAGCTTTGCCCCGCACATGCATCTGCGTGGCAAGTCGTTCCGTTACGATGTTGAATATCCCGACGGAACGGTCGAGACGCTGCTCAACGTGCCTCGTTACGACTTCAATTGGCAAATGGTCTACGCGCTGGCCGAGCCCAAATTCATTCCTGCCGGTTCAACCTTGAAATGCTATGCCCACTTCGACAACTCGAGCGACAATCTGGCAAACCCCGATCCGACCCACGATGTGACCTGGGGCGATCAGACGTGGGAAGAGATGATGATCGGCTGGTTCAACGATTCGAACGACATCGACTACGGCAGTCTCGATCGTTCGTATTGGCGGTCCACACGGTTTGAAGAAGCGATGGCTGAAGGCCCACCGCGAATCAGCTCGTTGCTCAAGCGAGCGGCGGCCCGGGTGATGAAGAACGATACCGAAATCGACAAGTTCTTGAGCCGCACGCAGAAGATCGTTCCTCAGGTCGACCGCATTTGCGTGGCAACGGTCGACGGCGAAACTTTGAGTTTCCTCCGTGTATCGCAAGCCGCCGTGCTGCATGCGGCTTTGAGAAAAGACGATATCACCTTTGCTGCGGACTCCGCGGCGTTGGCCGACTTTTGCACGGGCCAAGAGACCATCGTCAATTCGAACGTCGGTGACCTGAATTCGGCTGATATGTCGGCGATGGCCGCTCGACTCCGCTCCAGCATGCACGTGCCGGTCGTCATCGACGGCAAGCCGGCCGTGGTGAGCTTCTGGAGTACCGAACCCGAGGCGTTCCCTCCGGCAGCCGTCGAGATTCTCGAACCCATCGCCAAACTGGTGGGGGATGATCAATAGGCCGCAACTTAAACGGCCTCTGTTCGAATCACGTCAACATCACACCTCGGTCAGTCACTCGATTGGCCGAGGTGTTTTTGCGCTGCTTGGCACGAACATCCCACCCCCCTTACAATGCGCGGCAGGGTTCAACTGGGGTCTTCTGAAGCTGCCGCGTAATGTCCACTGCCACCTCGCCTGAACAATTTCTTTCACGGTTTGGGCTGCAAGCGTTTCGGCCAGGTCAGCGCGAGGTGATCGACTCGGTTCTCTCGGGCGAAGATTGCCTGTGCGTCATGCCCACCGGCGGGGGAAAGAGCCTCTGCTATCAGTTGCCCGCCATCGCCGGAGCGGGGCTGACCTTGGTCGTCTCACCGCTCATCGCATTGATGAAGGATCAGGTCGATCAACTTGCGGCGTTGGGCCTACGGGCCACATGCATCAACAGTATGTTGGCCCCCGACGAAGTCGATCAGCGGCTCGAAGGCATTGCGGCCGGCGAATACGATTTGGTGTATGTCGCACCCGAGCGTTTTCGCAGCAGCCGGTTTCTGTCGGCTTTAAGTCGAGCCAAAGTCGGACGGCTGGCCATCGATGAAGCGCACTGCATTAGCGAATGGGGACATGACTTTCGTCCCGACTACGCTCGACTGGGCGACGTGCGGCGGCGGATCGGCTCGCCGGCCACCATCGCATTGACGGCCACCGCCACACAAACCGTACGCGATGACATTGTCGCGCAGCTTCGGTTGTCGACACCGCGCGTCTACATCACAGGGTTCGCCCGGGAGAATCTTTCCTACGAAGTGGCCGCCCCCGGCAGCCTGGCACAAAAGCAGGCACATCTGGTCGATTTTCTCGGCCAAACCCCCGGGTCGGGAATCATCTACGCCTCGACTCGCAAGCGGTGCGAGGAGGTAGCCGAACTCGTCACTGCCGAAACCAACCGTTCGACTACGGTTTACCACGCCGGGCTCGATGTCGAAACTCGCCAGCGTGCTCAAGACGACTTCATGACTTCCCGTGCTGAAATCGTCGTGGCCACCACGGCCTTCGGAATGGGCATCGACAAACCCGACGTACGCTTCGTCGTGCATTACAACCTGCCGGGCACGCTCGAGGCCTACTATCAAGAGGCCGGCCGTGCGGGTCGCGACGGGCTCCCCTCGCGATGCCTGATGTTGTACAACGCCGGCGATCGCTATATCCAGGAGTTCTTCATCGATACCTCCTACCCACCGGCCGACGTGGTGGCGCAGGTCTACGACTATCTCCGCTCGTTGAATGACGACCCCATCGAACAAACCCAGGACGAAATCAAGTCGGTTCTGGGGCTGCAACTGGGCACCGAAGCGGTCGGTAGTTGCGAACAAGTCCTCGAACGTGCTGGTGCGTTGCGACGACTCGACTCGCGTCAGAACATGGCCGTGGTTCGCATCGATAGCCAGCTCCCCACGTTGGTCGATGTGTTGCCGCGCACCGCCAAAGTACGAAGGCGAGTGATGCAGGCCATCGAGCAAATGATCGGGCCCCGGCGTGACGAGGATGTGTACTTCAGCCCTCAATCGCTCGCCGAGCGGCTTGAGATGACCCCGTCGGCGCTGTCTCGCACGCTGCGAGAGTTGCGAGACGTAGGCGGTTTCTCGTACGTCCCTCCGTTTCGCGGTCGCGCCATCCAACTTCTGCAGCGTGAGCGTTCACTGAAAAATCTCGACATCGATCTTCCCGCGCTGGAGACGAGACGGCTGGCCGAACACGACAAGCTGAGGCGGGTGCTGGAGTTTGCCCGCAGTCGACAATGTCGGCAACTGATTGTGCTGGAATACTTCGGCGATCCGGAAGCCGCGAATTGTGGTCGGTGTGACAACTGTCGTTCGCTCGAGAAGTCCGGCCCAACCGCCAAGGCCGAAAGCTCGCCGGCGGCCGTCGAGCTGCTGCGGATGGTGCTCTCCGGGGTCGCGCGGTGCTCGGAGCGATTTGGCAAACAGGTGATTGCCCAAATGCTGTGCGGTTCGGCATCGAGCAAGATGAAGAAGCTACGGCTGGAAAGTCTTTCCACTTACGGCCTGCTGAGTGAACTGAAGCAGACCGATGTCCTCGAATTGCTCGACTGGCTGATCGGCGTCGATTACGTCGAACAGGTCGAGCACGAACGATTCCGCCCCGTGCTTGGCGTGACCGATTCTGGCAAGGCGGTTCTGCGAGAGGCCGGAAGTTGCACGCTCGATATCCCAGCCAGATTCGCCGCGCTGAGCACGAAGGTTTCGAAGATCGCGCGAGACCCGAATATCCCGGATGAGCCTGGCGAAAGTAGCAGTTCGACGTTTGAAGAGTCCGAGCTATTTGGCCACTTACAAAAGTGGCGCCGCGATCAGGCCGAAACGCAGAGTGTGCCTGCGTATCGCGTGATTACCAACGCCACGATCACCGAACTCGCACAGCGGCGCCCCAGCACCCTGGATCAATTGGCCGAGATCAGTGGCATAGGGCCCGCCAAACTCGATCAATACGGCGATGCACTGCTGGAGCTTTTGCATCCCTGCGAAGAAACCACGGTCGAGCCCGAGGAAGCACCCGAGGAGATCACTCGGCCGGAAGCTGCAGTGTCACTCGGAACGCCCATTCGAGAAGAGTCTCCCTCGGCCGAAAAGAGCATCCGCGACTTCGAAGAAGCCCAGGCACTTGCCTCGATTTCCTTGGAGGATGAAGACTTCGGCGAGCCGTTCGAACAAGCAGAACCCCAGCCCACTGCCAGCTCCGAACCGAGTGAAACCGCGGGCCCTCACTACTGGACATGGCGACTCTTCCAGGCAGGGTTTCAGGTCGACGAGTGCGCCGCAATTCGGCAGTGCGAGATTGCTCAGGTGCTCGAACATGCCGGGTTGGCCTTGGATGCCGGGTGGCAACTGGAACCCGGCTGTTTCTTATCGGCCGATGAGCTGGCCCGTCTGCCGGAATTTTCCCAGTCTCCCACACCCAACGCTATCGCCCGCTTGCAGTCGAAGATGCCGGAAATCGATGCAAAACGATTGGAATTGGCGATTCGTAGCGGTCACAATGCCCATTGAGTTCGGACTGGCCGTTCTTGTCCCCAGGGCGAAACGATGAACGATGTAAAGATGTGCATCACCAGGCGGTCGTTGGTTGTTGTTGTCGTGTTCGCGGTTTGTAATCTCTCGGCAGCGGTGTTCGCCGAACACGGAGACGAACTTGCCGAGGAGGTGAAGATCCGCCGAACCGAGTACGGGGTTCCACATATCGAGGCGCCCACGCTCGAAGCCGTCGCGTTCGGGTTCGCCTACTGTCAGGCCGAAGACCACTTGTTGAACATCATGCACAGTGTGCTTCGCGCGCGGGGCGAACTGGCCGTCACCTTTGGTGGCGAAGACAATGTGCGATCCGACCTGTGGGTTCGCCAGTTTCGAGTGCACGAACGGGCCGTCTCGACGTTTCATCGGTTAGACCCCGACTTTCGCAGCATGCTCTCTGGGTTTGCCGAGGGGTTGAACTACTACGTTCGCCAACATCGCGATGAGTTGCCGGAATGGATCCCCACGGTGACACCCCATGATGTCGCAGCACATGGGCTGACCGGCGTGGCACGATTCGCTTTCAATCGCGGTCGGATCATCGATGTCTTTCTACAGCGAGAACGGGCGGTCACACGATCGGGGCTTCCGATGCTCGACGAGACGGAAACCGGATCGAACATGATCGCGTTGGCCCCATCGCGAACCACCTCGGGGCATGCCATGCTGCTGGGCAACCCTCATCAGCCTTGGTCGCAAGTGGCCACCTATTATGAAGCACACCTCAAGGTGCCGGGGCAACTCGATTTCTACGGTTCGACGTTCGTCGGTCGCCCGGTGCTAACCACGGGTTTCAATCGCAATCTCGGGTGGTCACACACGGTCAACTATCCCGACTTGGAAGAGATCTACGCCCTGGATGTTGATCCCGATCATCCGCACCATTACCTGTTCGATGGCGGATCGGTGCCGTTGGAGAAGTCGGAAGTAACGGTTCAGATGAAGTCTCGCCACAGCATTCAGCCCAGGCAGGCAACTTTTTGGTACTCCCCTTTAGGACCGGTAATTCATCGCACGCCCGAGAAGATTTACGTGCTGCGCTCCGCTGCTTACGACGAGTTTCGTTTCTATCAGCAGTGGTTGCGACTGGCACAGGCGAACAACTTGAGCGAGTTTCAAGAAGCCTTGCGAATCGCGGCGATCCCCATGTTCAACATCTGCTACGCCGATCGCGAGGGAAACATCTTCTTTGTGTGGAACGGTACGGTGCCGGAGTTTCCTCATGATTCACACACCAGCGAAGCGGTGGTCGCGAGTACCTCGGACGATGTTTGGACGGCGTTTCACGACGTTTCGGAACTCCCCCAGTTGCTGAACCCCACCGGCGGATACGTACAGAACTGCAACTCTCCCCCGTTCTTTACGAACTTGCACGAACCGCTCGATCCGGGCAATTTCCCGGGCTACTTCCCACGGAACTACCTCGGCCTGCGAACGCAGCACTGTTTGTCGTTGGTACACAACGAACGGAAATTCTCGCTGGAAGATCTGGTTGCCGCCAAGTTCAGCCCTCGAATGCTGCTGGCTGAACGGCTTAAAGATGATCTCATCGAGACGATCAATGCCCAACAGCCATCCGGTGAAGTGGCCGCCGCGGTGAAACTGTTATCGGATTGGGACAACACGGCCACCGCGGATAGCCGCGGCTCGGTGCTGTTCGCCACCTGGTGGAAGAACTACTCACCCGATGGACGATTCCAGGGCTTCGCCGAACCCTGGAACGCAAACGAACCGGTTTCTTCGCCGAAAGGAATTGCGAGCCCGACACTGGCCATGAACGCCTTGGTCAAAGCCATTGCGGAAGTCGAAGAGCGCTATGGTCGTTGGGATATCGCCTGGGGCGACGTGCATCGCCTGAGGCAAGGTGATGTCGATCTTCCCGTCTCGGGCGGCAGTGGCTTCCTGGGGTGTTTCCGGGTGCTGGGCTTTCGCAACGACCCAGACGGCAAACGTGTTGTCAACGGAGGTGACAGTTGGGTATTCGTCGTCGAATTCGGCGAGGAACCGCGGGCCTACACGGTGGTCGGGTATAGCCAAAGCGAGGTACCCGGGTCTCCGCATTTCAACGATCAAGCCAAGCTATACGCGGCAGGGGAAATGAAGCCGGCGGCGTTCACAAATCAGCAGATCGAGGACGCTCTCATCCAGGCATATACACCTGCCGAGGGTGCCACTCCATAAACCTGTCAGACCGAAACGCCTCGACGTATTCCTGGGTCGGCGACCCCCATCGCGACCTATCTCGGGCAAAGTCCCCCAGCTTGGGTTACACTATGCCCTGACTTGGCGAACCAAATCGATTCTTGAGAACGCACCGGGCAATATCGCTCACCGCAAGACGACCTCCCAATGGACCTGAAGCTCACAGCTCACGAAGAAGAATTTCGCACGCAACTCCGCGGCTGGCTTAAAGAGAATCTGCCCGAGCCATGGCCGGAATCCACCGACGGCAACGAAACGGACCCGGCGTATCTCGCCTACCTGCGCGATTGGCAAAAGACGGTGTTCAACGGGGGATGGTCGGGCATTGCCTGGCCTAAGGAGTTTGGCGGCCGTGGGGCGAGCTACATCGAGCAAGCCATCCTGCATGAGGAAATGGCGGCCGCGAACGCCCCGCCGCAAATCGGGGTGATCGGCCTTTCGTTAGTAGGGCCCACGATCATCGCCGCCGGAACAAACGAACAAAAAGAACGCCATCTGGCCAAGATCCTTTCCGGCGAAGATATTTGGTGCCAGGGCTTTTCGGAACCCAACGCCGGCAGCGACCTGGCCTCGCTATCGACCGCGGGGGTTCGCGATGGCGACCGCTTTGTCGTAAACGGCCAGAAGGTGTGGACCAGCTTCGCCCACATCGCCGACTGGTGTTTGCTACTGGTCCGCACGAATCAAGGGGCGGCCAAACACAAGGGCATCACGTGCCTGTTGCTCGATATGAAGACGCCGGGCATCGAGGTCCGTCCGCTGAGAATGATGTCTGGCGAGGCCGTGTTCAACGAGGTCTTCTTCACAGACGTCGAAATTCCCGCAGCGAATGTCCTCGGTGATGTCGACCAGGGCTGGGGGGTCGCACTGACCGCCTTGATGAACGAACGGGCCAACTTGGGGGCAGGGCTGTACGCCATGTTTCGGCGCACAGTCGACTCACTGGTGGAACACGCCAAGACCATGCAACGTGGCGGGCGCCCCTTGGCGGAAGACAGCAGCGTTCGGCAAAAGTTGGCCCAAATGCATGTCGATCTCGAGGTGTTCCGACTGAACAACCTGCGAGCTCTCTCGCAGTTGATGAACACCGGCATGCCGGGCCCCGAGGCTTCGATTCAGAAGTTGTTCTGGAGCGAATACAACCAGCGTTTGTGCCAGGCGGCGATGGAGATCCTCGGCCCTCAAGCTCAACTCGAAGGGTTCGACAACGGACAGTGGGCCTACAACTACCTCCGCGCTCGCGGCAACACCATCGAGGCGGGCACCAGCGAGGTGCAACGCAATATCATTGCCCAGCGCGTGCTCGGTTTGCCGCGGAGTTACTAATCCAGGGAATTGATGGCCCTCGATATCCCGCGACCGCTCAATCGAGGACCTACAAGACATATTCAGGAAATGCGTTATGGAGTTTGATCTTTCTGACACCCAAAAGATGATGCAACAGGCTGCACGGAGCTTTCTCACCAAAGAATGCCCTGCGGCCCGCGTACGATCGATCATGGATACCGACACAGCCTTCGAACCAGAGTTGTGGCAGAGAATTGCCGAGCAGGGGTGGTTGGCAATCATACTCCCGGAACGCGTCGGTGGCTTGGATCTGGGGGTTGTCGACGTCGCGGTGATCGCCGAAGAGACCGGTCGGGCTTGTTTGCCCGGACCTTGGCTGACGAGTGTATGGGCCGCCACGCTGATTCAATCCTGTGACGATTCGCAAGCCCACGATGCGTGGCTTACGGAAATGGCCACCGGCGAATCGATTGCGACCGTCGCCTTGCTAGAAGCATCGGGCCTGTGGTCGCTGAACGATGTCCAACTTGCAGCCCGACGCGACGGGGCCGATTTTGTGCTCGACGGCACGAAGCAACTGGTGCTCGACGCCGCGGTTGCCAACCGACTGTTGTGCGTGGTCCGGACCGAAGAGGGCCCGGCGCTGCTGGCTGTCGATCGCGAAACCCCTGGTTTGCAGATGACTTCGACCCCCGGCTTGGATCGGACACGTAAGCTATACGAGATCTGCTTCGACCAGGTACGCATCGGCGAAGATTCCTGCCTGCTCGCTGGGGAGGCCTTCACCACGGCATGGCAACAGGCCTGTGACATCGCCACGGTGACCACTTGTGCCGAGCTGCTGGGAGTGATGCAGTGGGTGTTGGAAACCACTGTGGAGTACGCCCAAACCCGAAAGCAATTCGACAAGGCCATCGGGTCGTTTCAGGCCGTGCAACATCGTTGTGCCGACATGTTACTGCTGCTGGAAAGCTCCCGTTCGGCAACCTACTACGCCGCTTGGATGTTGTCGGAAAACGACCCGGAGGGGTCAGCGGCGACTTCCATAGCCAAGACGTACTGCTCCGACGCCGCCCGAACCTTGTGTAACCACGGGATGCAGGTGCACGGGGGGATCGGGTTCACCTGGGAGCACGACTTGCAGCTTTACTACAAGCGAGCCAAGGCATCGGAAATCTTCCTAGGCGATGCCGATTACCACCGCGAACGGATCGCCCGAAGGCTCGTGGGAGCCTGATTTTCCGGCCGAACGACCGGTCCTAACGGCTATTCTGATTAAGCGCGACCAGGCAAGACAAATTGTTTGCGTCGGCCCGAAGGCCTACATAAAGTGAACGGATACCCCCTGTTCTCATCTTTCCGTCCGGTGCCCTCACCGGAATATCAATGGCCACGGAGCCATTGTTACGGACCGTCGAGTGAAGAGGCATCCGGACCATGCGGCTGCGTGCTGGAACCAAGGCGAAACGTCGATTGGCCAAGAGGCGATTTTCTAGGCACACCCGTTTTCCGCGGGGTCATCTGGAAGGTCTCGAGTCGCGGCAATTGCTTACGGTCACGTCCAGCTTTGTAGCCGGAACGTTGAGTGTTTCCAGCGATGCGGCCGACGATATCGCTATCGTTAACGATGGCGTCAACGTGCTCATCTCAGTCAACGGTGCGGCCGGGATAAACCCCGGCGGTGGCCCGGCGGTTGCGGCCAACACCGTGACGAGCGTGCAGATCAATGGCTTCACGGGAGACTTCGATAACAACGTTGATCTAAGCGGAATGATACCGACCCTGTTCACGGCGATAAATGACATCAACGTGGATGCCGGGGGAGGCAACGACACAACCGTGCTGGGCAATTCGGTGAACACGACGCTCGGACAGACGTATGCCGATGCAGTTTTCGTCGCCAGTGACATTTCAATAGTGAGTACGGGCGGAGGAGATATCCGCTTTCTGAGCACGATCGATAGCGATGGAGCCCCACACTCGCTGTTAGTCAACACCACCGGAACGGTCGAGCTTGGCGATGGCGGGGCGGACTATATCGGGGCGGTGAACCCTCTCAGTGTGTTCTCAACGCTCAACACGTTGCAGACGATTTTCAACGTGGCGGACACCGCTCAGCCAACGGTGACCACGACCGGGGCGCACGCCCATACCGGCGCCGTGGTATTGGCAAGTGACGTGGAGTTCGTCAGCAACGGCTTTGTTCTGTTCTCCACGATTGACTCGCTGAATGCCACCGCTCGTTCGTTAACGATCAACGCAGGAACTGGATCGAGCGGATTCGGTGCCAATGTCGGCAACATCTTTCCCCTGGCGAGCATCACTTCCAGTGCTGCGATGCCGATTGAGTTGGCTTCGGGCATCACGATCAGCACCACCGGGAATCAAACCTACAATCACGCCATTAGCTTTCAAGGAACCGGGGCCGACTTCCATGTTGCTTCGGGCACCATCACTTTTGGCGGGACACTAACGGGCACTGCATCCGATGTACTTGCCGATGCCGACAAGGTGATCATCAACGCCGGCAACACCGACGACACGTTAACCCTGGGCCATTCCGGTGGGGTGCCGAGTTTCAGCTTCGATGGCGTGACGAACGTGCTGTATCCCACGGCGACCTCGTTCGAATTCAATGCCGGGGGCGGCGACGACACGCTGTTGGTAAACTACGCCGCAGGAAATCCCATCCCCACCGGCGGTCTACTGTTCGATGGCGGGGCACAAGGTCCCGGCGGAGATCGGCTGGCCTTCAACGGGGCCGGAAATGCGGCGTTGTATAGTCCTGACGCCACCACCAGCGGCGCCGGCACCGTCGATGTGGATGGTCGCGTTGTCACGTTCATCGGATTGGAGCCGGTCGATATTACCGGCATGGCCACCGTAAACATCAACCCCGCCGGGGTGGACGATGCATTAACGGTTGCCAACGGTTTCGATTTTGCCACCGGGTTGATTCCGGCCCTGCGTGTCTCGGGCACCACTGGTGGAGTGCCGATCGAGACCGTGGCGGTTTGGAACAATGGAACGGTCTCCATCAACACCGCGACCAACAACGGCAACGACACCGTTACCATCACTTCGGCCGACAATGCGCATGGAAATGCGAATCTCGCCATCATCACCGGTACGGGCACCGACCAGATCGATGTGAATGGCAACATCGTGGTCACGGGCGATGTAAACCTGGCCTCGCAACAAATCAACCTGACCGGCAGTATCTCTGGTGTAAACGTCGCGTTGAATTCCGGCGGCGGGTCTATCGCCGATCTAAACGCGGGAGCCAACAACGTCGCTGCGTTGAACCTGATCGCCACCGCCGGAACCGGCATCGAGCTGGATACGGCCGTCGATACGATCTCGGCCAACGTATCCGCCACCGGCCTAATCATGCTTCGCGAAGCCGATGCCGTGCAGTTGACTAGTGTCACCAGCGCAGATGGCAATATCGATGTGATTTCCGGCGGATTGATGACGGCTCTGAATGTCGTCGCCGGAGGGAATGGTCGCGATGTCAGTTTGGAAACGACGGTCAGCAACATTTCGGTCGGAACCGTCACGGCCCTGGAGGATACCGTACACCTCACGTCCGCGGTGAGTATCACCGATGGAAATGGCCTCAACCCGAATGTCTCGGCCGGCATGCTCGATGCGATGGCCACCGCCAACATCAGTCTCGATACCATCGTCGATCAGATCGATGCCATGTCGACGACCAGTGGTGCTATCGTCTTTCGAGAACTGGACGATGTTATTCTGAATAGCATTACCACGGTGGATGGTGGAATCGACGTCACCGCCGGCGGAGCAATGACGGCCACGTTGGTCGATGCGGGCGGCAATGCAAAGAATGTTTCGCTGCAAACCACCGCGGGAGGCATCGCGGTCGACGTCATCAATGCTCTGGACGATACGGTCACAATCGCAGCGGCGGCCAACATTACCGACATCAACCCTGCGACGCCGAACGTTACGGCGAACATGCTCATTGCCACCGCCGTCACCGGCATCGCGCTGGCAACTGATGTTGCACTCATCAACGCACAAACCTCCGGCACCGGGGCGATCTCTTTGGACGAAGTTGACAATGTCGTCCTCAATCCCGTCCAGTCTGCCGACGGGGATGTCGAGGTCGTCGCGGGCGGTAACATTACGGCCACATCCGCTACCGCCGGAGGAGCGTCGCGCGACCTGCGCATTACGAGTACCGGGGGCAGCATTGGCGCGGGGGCGTTGACCGCCGCAGACGATCAAATCGAACTGACGGCCAGCACCTCGACCACCGATCTAAACGGGGCCGCGCTAAACCTCACGTCGCAGTCGGCGATTTTGCTGGCCGCCAGCGGGATTGGCACCGCGGTCGACGCATTGGAGACGAGCATCTTTCAACTTGAAGCCGCGGGCGGGACGGGTGGCGTCTTCCTCGACAACATCGGCACGCTTATCATTGGGCTGATTTCCGCCACCGAAGGCGTCTCTTCAGCCGGCGAAATCGATATTCAAACGGCTGGCCCGATGATCATTGTGGAAGACATCGTCACCACGGCCGGAAACATTACGCTCGCCGCCCTCGAAACCGCCGCTGCCGGCGAAAACCTGGTGACGGGCAACCGCGCAGAAATTCGCTCCATCACGGGCAACATCTCGCTCAATGCGGGTGATGATGTCGACATCCACCGGGAAACGCTCATCCAAACCACTGGCGCGTTCTTTATCGCAGCCGACGTGAACGATCTCGACCCCTTCGGTTCGCTCGTCAAGCTCGACGGAGTGATCACCACGCCGTTCCTTGACATTTCGACGGGTGATGACGATGACCACCTGCTGATCAATGAAACCGTTGCCAGCCAATTCAACTTCACAAGTGTCGCTCCCAGTTCACACACAAACGCGGCGTTCGCCGCCAGTGGTCGCGCTCCTGGAAATGTGGGGCTCCACTTCGAAGCGGGCCCAGGCAACGATGCGATGACGATCAACTTCACCCTGCCACAAGATGTGGCCTACTTCAGCGACACGAATGAGCCGAACAGTGGCGTGATCAATGTTCTGAACAACTACACGATGTCGTTCGACGGGTTGACCCCCCTGCGTCTCTCTGGGGCCACAGGCTCGTTGCTGGTCGATGCTACGGCAACGCCCGCCACTTCCGTGTTGACGCTCGACGACAACGGGGATCCCGACGACGGGTTCATGCTCATCACCGGCGATGGTGGATTTGAAGAAACCACTTTCGGGGGCTTCACATTCCTCAAGATTCGCGGCGGTGACTCGTCAGAAACGATTAACGTCTTCGGAATCGACACCTCGAAACCGGTGGGGCTTGGCGGTCCGTTGGCATCCGTCGAACTCGACGGTAGCAATACCCAGGGCACCGATGCTAGTGCCGATGTGTTCAATATCCGCACCGTGCCCGGCTTCGTCAGCATGGCCGTTCACGGTGGGTTGGGCAACGACATCATCAACGTTGCGTCTGACGCCCCCTTCAACCTGGGCACCATCGATCCGATTGTCGGTCCCTTGCACATTGATGGTGAAGGTGGCAACGATACGCTGATCGTCTACGATCGGGGCGACCCGACTAGCGACCGAGCCGTGCTCACGTCTTCCAGCTTGACGGGAATGGGTTTGGGCACCGGCATCACGTATTCGAACATCAACCAGCTTGATGTGTTCCTGGGTGCAGGTCGTGATGAATTCGTTCTAATGCTGCCGCTTCCCTCGCCGGTTCAAGCTCCACTACCTGCGTTGATCCGCCTCCAAGGCGGACCCGACGACCAGGACCTGTTGACCGTTATCGGCACCAATAACGCAAACGTGGCCGATGAAGCCATCGTAGGCAACTTCGGTTCCAGTTCGCCGATTCAAATTCAGGAAGTCGAGCTGCTCCAGATGTTCGGCTATGCCGGGCCCGACCGTTTCATCAACAACACGGCCGTTCCGTCGTTCCTCGTAGGTGGCGATGGCCCCGACACGCTGCAAGGCGGTAGCTCGATCGACTCCATTTTCGGGGGCGATGACCTCGATCAATTATTCGGGAACGACTCCGACGATTTCCTCTATCCCGACCACGATATTGTCAACGGTTTGCTGGTCGAGAAGATCACCGATGGCGACCTGATCGACGGCGGCAACGGATTCGACTCGGTCCTGGCCCTTGGGTTCGGCGACCTGTTGCGGTTTATCAGCCAGTCGATCGATACCGGTAGTATCCAGGATGTGATCACCTGGTTGCGTGGCCAATTCATTCCCGACACCCCCGCGGGGCGCGTCGCGTTGTTGAATGCAGGGTTGGCATTCTCGAACTCCGGTTCGATTGCTGACCCCGCGTTAGTTCCACCGCCCCCACCCGAGGTCGACCTGAGCGGAGTCATTTTCGACCCCGATCTCTTCGTGCAACGTGCCTACTTCGACTACCTCGATCGCGACCCGGCTCTCGATCCCGGTGGTGTGCAGCACTTCACGGCCAAAGTGATTGGCGGCGCTTCGATCGAACAGATTCGTAGTGAGATCCTCGGTTCGACCGAGTATTTCGCCAAGGGAGGCAATGCAACCAACGCCGGTTTCATTGCGAATCTGTATGCCGACCTTCTGGTGCGGGCGCCATCGGCAGCCGAGACCAACACATGGTTAGGCGTGTTGGCCAGCGGGGCCTCGCGGCAGGACGTCGCGCTGTTGATCCTTGTTTCGACTGAAGCCCGCAATGTACAGATCGGGGAAATCTACGATCAGCTCGACGATATCCTGTTCAACGGCGTGCAGCCTCCGCCTGGGGTGAACGACGTCGATCGTCTGGCTCTTCTGGCCGACTTTGCCAACGGCCTGACCATTGGTGAGGCCGAAAGCCAACTTCGCGCGGCAACCACGGCTGGCAAACAGTATTCAGACGCGGGTGTCGGAGATACGGTGTCGTTCGTCATCGGTCTGTATCGCAGCCCCGCTGTTCTGGGTCGAGAACCCCTCGCCTCCGAACTGGCACCGTGGCTCAACGCGCTGGCTGCCGGCACCATGAGTCGCAAGTTGGTGGCGTTCTCTATTTTGTCCTCGACCGAATATCGCACACGCGAGGTCAATCGCATTTATCAGGATTTCCTGGATCGCAACGTTGATGCTTCGGGCCTTAACTTCGGTCTGGCATTCCTGAACACGGGAGGCCGCGTTGAAGCTCTCGAAGTGAGCGTGTTGTCCTCCGAAGAGTACTTCCTACTACAAGGCGGCACCAACCAGGCGTACGTGGCCTCTCTTTACTTGGACACGTTGGGCCGTGCAGGCAGTGCGGCCGAGATCTCGCAGTTCGCCACCGCACTGAATGCTGGAACTTCACGCGGTGAAATTGCGGCACTGTTCGTCAACAGCGGCGAGGCCCAGGCCAGGGTGATCACCCAGCAGTACTTACAGTCCGCTGGGCGTGTTCCCACTCCCGACGAGTTGGCCACCGGGCTTGAACGCTTCAGCAAGGGTGAGACTCGCGTGCAATTGCTGCTACGTCTTATCCTCAGCGCAGGCTTCGTCACGAATTAACTGCATCATGCTACAGGGAAGGCCCTCCGTGGCCTTCCGCAAACGGCCAAGAATCGTTCGGTCAAACCTACCGGCAACCCGCACCGCTAGTAATTCCACTGAACACCCAGGTACGGGAAGATACCCGGATTGAGCGCGGCAACTTCGGGGAAGATCGCATTCTCCGGCAGGCGGATGTTGAGGTGTTCGATGTAGTTGCGATCAAACAGGTTTTCGATGCCGGCGATCAGGTTGAGCCGTTCGCTGACGTTATAGTAGCCGCGAATCGAAGAGATGGTGAACCCAGGCGTGGCTTGTTCGACCGTGGAGACCAACGTGTCGGAAAGCCCCAACCTTAAGGCACCCACGCGGTCCTGGTCGTCGACGACGCGTACGGCGTATTCGAATCCCCATCGATTTCCGCCATCGCCGTCATGAAGTCGCAGCCCGACGCGAGAATCCAAAGGCGGAATCGCGGGCAACGGTTGATCGATGACTTCGTCGACGCCGAATACGTAACTCACCGACCCGAAGGCCGTGAGGTAGCAGCCGAGATCGAACTCGCAACTGGCATCTCCACCGGTCAGACGAGCCAGGTCGGTGTTCGTGGAAAGCAAGACGCGAGCGCCGGTGGGATCGAGAATCGGATTCACGCGATAGGTTATGTAGTCCAACACCCATGCGTGAAATCCTCGTACCTGAGCACGGAACCCTTCGGTTTCGGCTTCCAACCCGGCGTCGAACTGCCAGTTGCGGGCCTCGTCCAAATCTGGATCACCAACCACACGGCTAAACCCGTTCTGAATGATCGCCAAAAAGACACCGTCTGCGTAGCGGTCCAACAGAGTCGGTGGACGTTGCCCATGTCCGAACCCCACGTTGGCCGTCATGGCATCGCTCAATTCCAATCGATTGGTGGCGAAGAATGCGTACAGGAAGTCGTCCTGATCGAGCACCCCCACATCCTGGGCCACCCCGGGTAGCGAACCGGAATAGCTTCCGTTGGTCATCCGCAGCCGGTCGGCATCTGCACCCGTCTTCGCGTAATCAACACGGGCCCCGATGTTCGCTGTCCAACTCTCGTGTACCGGGACGGAAACCTCGGCAAAGAAACCTGGATTGACCAGATATGCCTTCGGCATGTTGGTAAAGATCGGGTCTTCCGGCAGGATCAAATTCCCAATGAAGAACGATTCGGCCGTCTGCTGGCTCAAGAAACGAAAGTCGGGGCCCCAAGTTAGGTTCAAGCCCTCGAGATCGCCATGAGTTATGTCGAGACGGGCTCCAGTCGATATCAAGTCACCCTGCGTGAACCCTTGAAAGAAAGGATTGGGTTCATCCAGTGCCATGGCCAAGGCACGTTCGACTCGGGCGATCACTCCACTGTCTCGTTTCGACTGGTTGAGGGTATCACCAGTGTAGGCCGTCTCGTTGAACCAACCTTGCGTTACGAGACGTGTCCAGGGCGCGGTCGGATCTTCGTCAATCAAGCGAAGATTATAGCCCTGGTAATCCAGCGTGGCGATGTCGAAGAACTGAGCCGCGTATTCGGTGTTACCTTGATCGAGGCGTGAGTACGAGAACTCGATTCGCTGTCCTTCCGATGTATCGAAGCCAAACTCCGCGAGCGCATCTCGGTTTCCGTAACTGGCGGGAATGAGTGTGCTGTTGCCAGAACGATAGTCGCTGCCCCGACGGTCTGCGTAGCTAATTCGATATCCCCAGTTCTCGGCACCGCCCAAGACGACGGCCCGACCCATGTTCTGAGAACCGTTGTCCTGATAGTTGTTTGTAATCCGCACGTGAGATTCAAACCCACAGTCGTAGCGCGGCGTGGGGGTGCGGGCGATGTTGATGAACCCGAAAGCGGGCCCATATCGAACACCGTAAGGGCCTGGAACCACGATCACGTCTTGAATCGTGTCCGGATCGATCGTACTGAGCATCGTATCGAGGTCGGGGCGGGCCGAGGCATTGAACACACCGTCGGTCAACGTATAAAGCTGCCCACCGGCAAACCCGCGAATGTGCGGATCGAAAAACGCCGACGAACGTCGCTGCACTTTGACGGTATCGGTCGACTCCGAAAGTGCCTGACCTAAGTAGGGGCTGGTGCGAACATCGGCTTCGTTTCCGGTAACGGTTTCGACTGCGGGGGCGGATTCGGCCAACGGCTGACGATCTTCCGGCAACAACTGAGGCCCACCGAATTCGAACCCGGTGGTGAAAGGCTGAAACGGCTGTTCCGTCGCCGTGTTCATCGATAGCTGATCGGGTGACGCGGCTCCCGGGTCGGGTGTAAAAGGCTGTTCGGGCTGCTCGACCTGCACGAAGCGGAACTTCCCTGAGACGTAGCGAATGAATCCCCCCGGCGATCTGATCGGCTCGCGGGAGTCCTCTTGGATCGGTCGCAGGCGGTCGTCGCTGTCCGTCACATACACGTCATCGATTTGCGCGGGCTCTGCAAAGGCAGCCTGATGAACGTCTCCGGTCACCACACTCCTTGGTTGGTGAAGTACGGGGGCCGTACGGCGATTCGGCTGAAAGCGTCGCGGTTGCGGGTAAGGTCCCCACTGTGCGAGCGAGATGACCGGCAAGAGAACCAACGCCAAAACGAACGTCGGCAGAATCCAACGATGACGAGAACGCGCGTCGATCAAAAAACCCCGAACCGACACGTGGCGCGCAGGGGCAGCAGAGTGTCTGCGAGTTTGAGTTTTTCGACGCTGGAACATCCGCATGTTCTCCTGGTCTGCCAGCTCTCCAGCGCGATAGCATGGCCTCGCGCACCGACCCTACAATCGGAAGATCCGGCACAGACAGTACAATCGGTAAACTCAACCCAGACCTTGACGAAGAATCGAAAGCGGTCCCCAGAGAGGGGGAGAATTGCCGCTGTAGATGCAGGCTAGCTACGACGCGAAACGAAGGCAACTTGCTTCAGGCAAAGGGGTTGGCGATTGATAGCGGCCAATTTGATGCTACAAGTCGCACTCAGGAAACTTCATTCGCATTCCGACGCTTTGTCAGCAACGAGACGCCGATCAAGGTAACAAAACCCAACGGGATGGTGACGATGCCCGGTTGGCTGAAGGGGACCAGCGCCGATTCGGCCGGCAATCCATAGACCTGGGTGAACGTGTCGGCGCTGACCAGGATCCAGCCCAGCGAGCTAACCATGCCGACAATCAGCGCCGCGATCACTCCCTGTTTAGTTACGCCCTTCCAATACAGAATCATCAGTAGCGAAGGCAGGTTAGCCGATGCTGCCACACTGAACGCCCAGCCAACGAGATAGCTGACATTCAAATTCTGGAACAGGATGCCCAACACAATCGCGACCGCCCCCACGAGGACGGAGGCAATTTTCGCCACACGGACCTTCTCGTGATCCGAAAGATGCATCCCCAATCCGCTTGCCATCAGGTCGTGTGCTACCGCACCCGCGGAGGCGAGGATCAATCCGCTTACGGTTCCCAATACGGTGGTAAACGCGATCGCCGAAATAATCGCGAATAGCCACTCACTGATACTCTTGGCCAACAATGGCGCGGCCATATTGCTGTTCGTCACGTCCAGCGCCCCGCTGGTCATCGCCCCCAGCCCCAAGTAGAGCGTGAGCACATAAAAGAAGCCGATGGTGGCGATGCCCACAATCGTGCTTTTGCGGGCAGCAGCTTCATCCTTCACCGTGTAGTAACGAATGAGAATGTGCGGTAGCGCTGCCGTACCGCCGAACAGGGCAAGCATGAGCGACAGGAAGTTCAACTTGTCGAGAGGTTGGTCACTACGGATGCCGGCAAAACGTGGATGTTCACCGGGGCGCAAGACACGACTTCCGGCAGTTGGCTTCTGATAGTAAACCGTTGTCACCGAACCGTCGTACCGCGTGATGGTTTGTGAGCCCCACAGCACGACCTCGCTGTCTTGCATCGTGCTGAGAAATGACGCCGGTCCCAGCGGGCCCGTCTTTTCTTTTCCGTCGGGAAGTTTGCTGAGGAAACCGACCGGGTGCAGCTCGGCTTCGCCCTTCTGGGTGCCCTTGGTTTCACCGTTCACTAGAATTTGGCCATCGGGCTTCTTGGTGACCGTCTGCGCTTCGTAGAGCGTCGTTTCGCTCTCTCCGATACTTACGCTGTAAACCGAGATGCGTCCGGTGGACACATCTTGAAAGCGGCGGAAACGCGTATGGTCCCATTCAGGACCGTCGGCCACTGGCGTGGAGTACTGCGGTGCAAGGGACCCGATCTTTGTGGCATCCTCGTTGGGCACGGGCCCTAATGTCTTGAAGATATAGCCGTCGTCACCACCGGATTTCACTTCGAGCCCGCGGGAGAAGATCATCACCGTGAGGACGGCGCTAAAGATGACCAGCAGCGAACCTTTGAGAAACTGCACCCAGGTTGTGGAGACCATGCCGGCGGTAACCACGATGATAATCACGGTGGTTCCGACCAACAGCACGCCAACCCAATGCGGAAAGCCCAACAGTGGTTGAATAAGAACGCCCGCCCCGACCATTTGCGGAATGAGATAGAACACGCTTACGGCCAACGTGCTGATACCGGCGGCCAACTTGATGCCGCGCGAACCGAACTTTGCATCGAGCGCGTCGGCAAACGTGAACTTGCCAAACCGCTTCATTGGTTCGGCCACCAAAAACAGGGCCACGATCCAGCCGGCCAGGTAACCAATGGAGTACAGGAAGCCGTCGTACCCGTAGAAGGCGATCATGCCACAGATGCCCAGGAACGACGCGGCCGAGAGGTAGTCACCTGCGAAAGCCACGCCATTGACGAACCAGGGAATCTGCCCATGCGCGGCAAAGTATCCCTGCGACGACTTGGCCCGACTGCCGAGATAGAAACTCAGCCCGAGGGTAACAGCGACAAACAGGAAGAAAACAACAACCGCAACGGCCGAAGGCTCATAGATCACGCTCGATCACTCCCGCCCTCGTGCTCACTTTCTGGAGTTTTGCACAACCACCCGTAAAGCAACGCTAAAACCCACGCCGCGGCGATCAGCCCGAATCCGTACAGAATGGCCAGATTTATTCCGGCCACGGGTGTAATTTCCATCGTGTCTGGCGAGAAGGCATTCAGAAACACGAACCCGCTATACAGCACCAAGTACACCCCGAAAAGAACCAATCCGATTCGGGCGTTGTATGTTTGCATGGGAGGCGGTTCGAGTGGGGAATCGATGGAAACCTAGCGCTGGGTAGCAAGGATAGGGGCAGCGAGCACGTGCTGCAAGCAAAATGCGATCGTGCCAGAAGCCCGGAGTAAGGCGATTTCGCCGCTTCCGCCATCGGTAGAATACACTGCGCCAAGAATTGAACGATCATATCCAGACAATTTGGGTTCTTGATTGTCAGCCGCGCGGAGTCCACCTACATTGGAATTGCAGCCTGTCCCTTCTGGATTCGCCTCCTAGACTACTCACGGCTTTATGTCCACTTCGACCGTTGAGACAAGCGACCCACCGCAGCCATCAACGGCCGTGTCGTTACCCGAGACACGAAGGCTGTACTTCATCGATAATCTGCGGGTGTTCATCATCATGTGTGTGTTGTCCCATCATGCGGGCAACCCCTACGCCAGCAACGGATTCTGGTACTACCAGAACGACCCCAGCCAGATCAGTTCGACGGTCGCGCAATGCATTATGCTCAACCCGAGCTTCACGATGGCCATCTTGCTGATCTTTTCAGGCTATCTGGTACCGCCCTCGTTCGATCGTCGACCCTTCTGGATTTACGTGCGAGAGAAGTTCATTCGATTGGGCATCCCGTTGGTCATTGGTGGAATGATCATGCTGCCGGCGTTGCAGTACTTTTCGTTTCACAAGCACTGGGGTTACACAGGCTACGGCTCGTTTTGGCAATACTACTGGGAAGCGTGGCTGGGGTTTGGCACGATGCCCGCGGATTGGAATGGCCCCGGCTGGCCCGATCGAAACCTGGCTCACCTGTGGTACATCGAGCATCTGCTGGTGTATGCGTTGGCATACGGAATCTGGCGCAAGTACTTCGCCAAACGGGGGCCATCGATCCAAACGCCGAGCCCTCCACCGGGAAATCTGGCGATCTTTCTGTTTGCCGTGTTCATCTCGCTGTCAACGTTCGCCGTACGGATCTTCTGCCCGTACGATCGCGTGTACGCCCTATTCGGCGTGTTGCAGATTGACATGTCCCACTTCCCGCAGTGGCTGCCCTTCTTCTTCGTGGGCTTGGCCGCCTATCGGTACGATTGGCTGAACCAATTGCCAGCATCGACGGGGCGCTTGTGGTTCCGGGTCGCGGTCTGCCTGGTACTGCTGAACTTTGTCATTCGCTTCACACCAGCAGCGTGGCTGTTGCTGAGCCCGGAAGCTCACAGTGCCGGGTTCACGCTTCCGAACTTCGCAAAATGCGTCTGGGAGTCTTTTTTCTGTGTGGCCGCTGCCGTGGGCTTGATCAGTTTGTTTCGCGAGAATCTCAACTGGTCAACCAAAGCGATGACCTTACTTGCGGGTAGTGCGTACGCCGTGCATATATTTCATCCACCCATGATCGTGGCATGGCAGTACGCTCTGGATCGGGTGCCGATCCCGACGTTTTGGAAATACGTCATCGTCACGCTAGCAGGCATCGTCACCTGCTTTGCTGTCGCCCATTACATTATTCGCCGGCTCCCCTATGCCAAACGAGTGCTGTAAGTCCCGGCGACGAAAGACTTACCTGCGATCGCAAACGACGCGGGAAGTGCAGCCTGGCTTGGCAAACTTTGCAGGTTGTATGACTTGTACCAAAAATTCGTGAAATATCGATTCGCCCCGCGCCGATAACCTTTGTGGCTTGCAACGGTCGTACTGCCGCCTGCATGGGTAGCGTGTGACCGAAAGCCGCAACGGTTTTGTACAGGGTGCAGCCGTTCTGTTGGGCGTCTGAGATGTCCAAAGTGTCACGGCGGGGGGGAATCGATGAGACGAATCACACAGAGATGGTACGTCGTCTGTTTGGCGGCGCTTACAACTTGGTCCGGCACTGCAGTTCAGGCCCAAATGGCCGCGAACCGCGAAGATGGACCATACGCGAATTCTCGGCGCGGTCAGCGGTCCGTAGCACCTGATCCAGCCGCCGCTTTGGAAGCCGAACTTACGGCCTTCCTCGAACCCGAACCAGCGCGGCCTGCGCGGCGCGAGAGTGGTTGGGACGCATCACCTCTGAAAAGTCATGCCAGGGTCGATAGCCCTGTTCGCAACGTCCCTGTTCGCAACGTCGATTACGAGATGTATGAAGACGATGTGATCTACGAAGACGGTGGCGTCTACGACGAGGGTTTCTACGGTTCGGCGTCGTGTGGCACCGGTGTGTGCGACACCGGTTGCGGACCAGGACACGTGATTGGAGGCTGGGGAAAGTCGTTCTTCATTGGTGGCGAATACCTGTTGCTGCGACCGCATTTCAGCGATTCGACGGCCTTCATTCGTAACGACGCCGGTCAGAATGCCAACGACTTCGTCTTCCACGAGCAGTCCGTCGACTTCGATTATGACTACGAAAGCCAGTTCCGTGGGTACATGGGCTTCCGCTTGGACCAGTGTCAGAGCGAACTCCGCTTCACCTTCTGGAACATGAACTTCTACACCGATGCACCGGCCCAAGCGCCGGTACCAGCCATTCCCGACGGTCTAACTATTCCGCCGATCACCTATGTGAACAATATCGATACGGCGGCCGACGAACCGGGGGACATCATGACCGCCGACTCGGCGCTCGACCTGAATGTGTACGACGTGGACTTTTCGAAACGGGTCACGTTCAACAAGGTTCCCTGTAACACGGGCTGCTGTGATCCCTGCTTCGTGCCTTGCCCCGGTTGGGACATGGAATTCACCCTTGGCGTGCGAATTGCCGACATCGATCGCGAGTATCGCTCCACCGTTTACGATGCACAGGGTGCACAAAAATCGACCGGACAGATCGACGGCAAATTCGTCGGGGCCGGCCCGCGATTGGGAATTCAAGGCCGACGCTTCTTCGGACCCAACGGCTTCTGGTACGCTTATGGTAAAGGTTCAGGAGCGTTGCTGGTGGGCAATTGGGAACGCAACATCACGAGGTTTGCCACGACCACGGGTGCGACGTTGTTGACCACTTCCAATGGTGGCCACACACGAACGATCCCGGTTACCGAGATCGAACTCGGCTTAGCTTGCCAACCCAATCGCTGGTTGAACTTCTCGGCCGGCTGGTTGTTCCAAACCTGGTGGGACCTGGGTGCCTATGAAGCAGCCAGCGCTTCGTTCATCCCACTAGACGACGCAAACATTCTTTCCTTCGACGGTCTGACCATCCGCGGCGAACTAACGTTCTGACCCACCCGCTAATCGTCACGCGACACCGACTTCCGGTGCAGCACTACGCTACGTCGTGAGAACATGCGGGAAGGCCGGCTTCAAGCCCCATAACAGGGACGCGAAGCCGGCCTTTTTTATTTGTAGCCGCTCTGGCCAAATGCAATGGTTCAGACGCGGGTGCCACGGTTGGCTCGCCCAACCGTGCATGCCACCGGCTGCCGGCTCTTCTCCACAGCAACGCAAGAAACTTCAGGCACATCGACCCATTCGCCTTAGATTTGCGTACCGAAGTGGAGAAGACTAGCATGGCAAACCGGGCGCACGAGGAATCATCATGCGTCCTGTTGTGGGGAAGCCTTGATCAACGCCAGGGGGGAGCCAAGCGATGTTTGATATCCAAAGCAGACGTGAATTCATCCGACGCGCTATGCTGGCGGGTACCGCCACGGCGACGTTGCCCATGGCTGCATCGGTTCGCGCCGACGAAGCTCCCACGGATTCCTCGTCGCCTAACGAAAAATTGAATATCGGCGTAGTCGGGTGTGCCAATCGGGCCTATGCCAATTTGAAGGGCGTAAGCAGCGAGGCAATTGTCGCGTTGTGCGATATCGATGACGCCCACTTGGCGAAGGCCGCCGCCGAATTCCCGAAAGCCCGGCAATACACCGACTATCGCCGCATGATCGACGATGGTGGTCTCGACGCGCTGGTGGTATCAACGCCCGATCACACCCATGCCATTCCTGTCGTCCGAGGCCTGGAGGCGGGGCTCGATGTCTATTGCGAAAAGCCGCTGGCCCATAGCGTGTGGGAAGTGCGACAGATGCGCCAGTGGGCCGCCCGCGAGAATGCGGTGACGCAAATGGGCACGCAGATCCACGCCGGCGAGAATTACCGTCGCGTCGTCGAACAGGTAAAGGCCGGCGCGATCGGCCCCGTCGAACGCGTGCATGTTTGGTTGGGCGGTTCGGTACGCACCGGCAAGCGAGTTGCCCAGGGAATGCCGCCCAAGGGGGTTGCCTACGATCTGTGGATCGGTCCCGCGCCGATGCGTCCTTTCGATCCTTCTCACTTTCATTTCAATTGGCGGTACTGGTGGGACTTTGGCGGTGGGGCGCTGGCCGACTTCGGCTGTCATTACATGGACCTCCCGTTTTGGGCCCTCGACTTGCGTTATCCCATCAGCGTGGCAGCTACCGGAGAGAAAGCCCACGATGGCGATAACGAAGTGCCGGCCAACATGCAGGTGGAGTACAAGTTCCCCGCCCGCGGCGATCAACCGCCAGTGCACCTCACGTGGTATCACGGTGCGTGGCGGCCCGAGGGAGCCGAGCAATACGAAAAAGGTTCCGCCGTGCTGTTCGAAGGCACCAACGGTCGACTCCTGGCCGACTATGGCACGCACAAACTCTACCAGGAAGAAAAAGAAAAGCCGGCCGATGTGAAAGCGATCGAGCCCATCCCCAACTCCATCGGGCATCACGCCGAATGGATTGCCGCCTGCAAGAGTCGCGGTCCCACGACCTGCAACTTCGATTACTCCGGTGCCTTGGCCGAAGCCGCGCTACTGGGCAACGTCTCGTACCGCGTCCAAAAGCCCCTGGAGTGGGACGCCGATAACCTGGTCGCCACCAATTGCCCCGAAGCCGAGCCCCTCATCCGCCGCGAGTACCGCAAAGGGTGGAGCTTGTAATACGCCGAGGTTTCAACTCGCATCCGTTACCAACCGGAAAGTCCATCGGTTGACCGGAATTCATTCGGCTAACCGCATCGGTCGATCTAATGAATTCCCATGGTAGAGAACGCCCTCTCTGGCGTGCCGAGCGCTACGAAAGATCCTGCACGCCAGAGAGGGCGTTCCCTCCAGGCGGTGTGTTTCCACACTACTGCGACTTTTCAACCACCGCGGGATAGGTACCGACCTCGATGTGGTAGCCGTTGGGATCGTGGAAAAACAACTGCGTGACCCCAGTGGCGGGCACGGTGTTGCTAACGTATTCGATACCCAATTCATCCAGCCGCTTTGCTACCGCGTCGACATCAGTGGTGTGAAACGCGACGTGGTCGGCCCGTTTGCTCAAACGCCCCCCGGCAGCGTTGGCGTCGTCGTCGATAATCAGGTGAATCTGCACCCCATAGCCGAAAAGCCACGCCCCCGGAAAATCAAACGGAGGTCGCTGGATCTCGCGGAACCCCAGCACGTCACGATAAAAATCGATGGTCTCCTGCAGCTTGTCCAACTCACGGGTCGCCCGTGCGATGTGATTCACCGATTCCAAAGGCAAGGCTTGCGACATCTTCCAACCACCAATCTGGCAACATGCCGGAGTTTGAATTGCTAGAGCGTATCTCAATACCGGTTTCGTTCCCAAGATTGTTGGGAGTTGTTCCGAGGCGAGGAGGGCGAAGCAGGCGAATCCACGAGATTCGTCGATGCAGCCCAACGAAGCATTCGGGGCAACTCCCGGCAATCGAAGCCGATACAAGGTTTTGAGACACGCTCCAGCTGCGAAATAGGAAAGAGCCGCCAATATATCGCCTCTGCGTGGCCGACGGAAGAATCTCAGGCAATGCGGGTTTGGATACCTACGGACAAGCCATCTGCTTGCGATCCCCACGCCCAATCCGCTCCGTTTTCAATACCTACTCTCAATCTGCTCTCCTCAACCCCCTTTAGGGAATGCCCTCCGTGACATTCCGGTCGAGACGGAGGACTAAACCAACCGCAGGATCCGGAATGCCACGGAGGGCATTCCCTACAGGGGGAGCTCGAAGGAATTCTGGCCGTGTTTTGAAAAAAACTTGTAAGTCGCGGGCGACTTCAGCGTCTAAGTTGGTGCTTGATGACTACGACCGTCAGCCGACCCCGCATGACGACAAAGCCGCCGGAACTCGACGAGAGTGAACTGGTCGCGCAACTGGTACGCGGTAATCCGCAGGCGTTCGATCAGGTGGTCGAGCAATACCAGCCCCGCGTGGCGGCGATGGCGCATCGCCTGTTGGGTTGGACCGACGAGACCGAAGACGTGGTGCAGGATGTATTCGTAACCGTGCTGGCCCGAGTCGATTCGTTTCAAGGTCGCTCGAGCCTGTGGACCTGGATCGCACGCATCACCATCAATCGTTGCCGAAGCTGGCAGCGCCGCAATTGGCTACGACGAAACGTACACCGTATTGGTGAGGCCCTACTCAACCAACAAGCATCGCAGTTGCCCGCGGGCCAGGAAACCATCCGCGATGAGACCGCCGTGGAGGTTCGTACGGCAGTGCGTGCGTTACCGGTGAAGTACCGCGAGGTGGTCGTGTTGCGATATTTGGAAGAACTACCCATTGAACGCGTCGCCGAGCTGCTGGGTCTTTCCCGTGCCGCCGTCGACGTGCGGTTGACTCGAGCCCGTAAGAAACTTGCCGAACGCCTTGAGCACCTCGCCTGAGAATTGGACGCGTGGAAGAACAGACACTTACCGATTTACTACACCGTGCCGATGAAGCGCAACCCAGCGTGAGCAACACCTCTCCGCTTGCCTCGCGTGCCCGCCACCAGTTGGTGCGTCAGCGCCAACGTCGCCGCAGAGTCGTGGGAGTCGGGTCGTTGGCGATGCTGTTCATTGTTTCCTTGGCCGCATGGCGCGCTAACGAGCGAACCCTTCCCACAACCGCGCCGGAACCGGTTGCGACGACGAGTCCTTCCAAATCAGAACCTTCCGGTCCAACGCTGAGCCACGAAGAAGTGAGGGCCGAGATCGCACGACTTACCGCCGAAGCAGAGATGCATTCCCGTACGGCCGAGTTGATGAAGACCGCCCTGGCAGGACAACGGGCACTGCAAGAACTAGAGGAATATCGCCGCAAGGGGGATCCCATGGCTTGGATCGCGGATCAACAGAACCGCACTGCACTGGGCATGATGATGCAAGCCGAACGCCTCAGCGAACAGCCGAACACCCAAGCCGAAGTCGAAGCAACCTACTACCGCATCATCGAGTTGTTCCCCAAAACCCACACCGCCGAAGTCGCTCGCCAGCGGTTGGACGGAAATGACATGGGAGACCGAACATGAGACGCAAGCACCTGCGATGGATAGTTTTGGCCTGTCTACTACTTCCATGCTCTTGGCACGACCGAACGACTTTCGGACAAGACAATGGAACGTTTACGGGAAACTCTCCACTCCCTACGAGTGCGGCTGGCTGTTATTTGCATATCACTTGGGATCGAAGCACCAAACTTCATGGCGCAAATGTTGTGGAGGAGGTACTGAGAAACAGGATGGGACTCTACCCTATCCTTGCGGAATTAGCTGGTCTATCCATTGAAGAGCTAAATGAGGAAATCAAAGATTTTGACGAACGGACTTTACCCCCCATTGTGTTACCCCACATAGTGGCCGACTTGAAGTGGAATGATCTAGGTGAACAACTCTTCCACCTAGATGTGCAGACATTTGACGAGCGAGTTTCAGCTAATGAACTGATGCAGGAACTGATCGAGGCATTCAGGTCCACTTTGAAACAGCTAGATTACGCAGCAGTGAAACGCATTGTTAAACAGCTGGTCTCAGTAGAAGACATCGCGTCCAAAGAATCTCGGAATATCGCGCGGATGCGGTCTGAGATTTCTGTTCAGATGGAAATCCTCGGTTTCTCAGGCTTGAGTCGAGGTGACCAGGAAGAGCTGTTGCTGCGGTTGTATTCGCAGAAGCAGGAAATCGAGCTGGAAGTAAGAGCACTCCAGGCACGCTTTCGTGTTGCCGCTGAAGGTTATGAGGCCAGGAGTAACGTAGTTCAAACACGAGTTCAAGAGGATCCCGTGGTCAAGGAACTTGCTCATATCGTCAGCCTTCGTGAGCAGGCGAAAGAGCTTTTGATCGAACGCTCCAAGAAACAGGCCGAGGGCCCCTTCGAGGTACTCAAATCCGATACAGACCTTTCTCTAGCTCGCGCCGAACTTGCTAAGCAGCGGGCCGAAGCTTCGCGGCGAGCGGGGGGTGAAGAACTATTGGAACTTCAACGTCAGATAACGATGACCGGATTAGAGCTGGAAGAAGCTGGACAGCGTCTATCGTTCATTGAAGAGCAAATAGAGAGACTCCCGAAAGGCGGGTCTGTCCAAATCGAGGCCATGCAGCGCGAAGTCGAAGTAAGCGAAGAAAACCACCGAAAACTACTCGAACGTTCCCAAGAAATGCGGACCACAATTGACCTACACGAACGGCCAACCGTTACGGTAATCCCGCTCGATCAAATGTCACTCGGGCAGAACTTGAAGAGCAGGACGAAAAAAACTGATTCGAATGAATAGCCAAACTTCTACGTGAACCTCGGCGCCTGCAATCTCTAACGAACTCGGTTCACATTAAGACCGGTCTCAATTGCCCCCCTTCCGCTTATTCCGATTCCGCGGATTTTCTCGATTCTGCGTCCTGCATGGCCGATATATCCGGCAGAGACGTTCATGTGGGCGATCGATTGGTCGTCTACGCATGCGATCGTGCAAGCGTCGACCGTGATAGCAACGGCCGGGCTTGAACGCTCAATGGAATCAACTTCGGGGGAAGGTTGTCACTATGAAACGCTTGGCCTTGGCAGGGTTAGTGTGCATGGTCATTTCGACCAGCACGGGATGCTGCTTGATCGATCGCCTCTTTATGTGTCACGGTGGCTGCTACGGCGGGTGCGGAGGATGTGGTGGCTGCGGCGATCGTGTCTTCCATGGCGGATGGGGTTGCGAATCGTACCCTTGTGCCTTGTGTGCCAGCGATCGTGCACATTGCGAGCCCTGTGGTTGCCACGGAGATTACATTGGCCCGCCGCATGACTATCATCCTCAACACTACGGGCCCCACAACTACGGGCCACCCTCGGACGCCGTGTGGAGCGACGGACCGGCTCCTGCGAAACAACCGACACCCGCCGAGAGCATTCCGCCGGGCAGTCAGTCTCGCCGACCCCACAGCGGTCGTTACCGCTAGGGCGTGGTTCACTACAGACAACGCGGGATGATATTCCCGCTCGCGAAGCAGCCGTGGCCGCCGGGCGATCTTCACCGATCGCGCGGCGGTTTTTTTGTACTTCCCGAGATGGTCACACAGACGTGACACATAGCGACGGGAACTTTTTCCACGTGCATGATGGGCACTTTAGACGGCTGGCTTTCTGGCAAATGTTCTTGGTGGCGGATTCTCTACGTTCGTCGAGCGCTGCGGTGACGCTCCATCAACTCATTGATTCGTCCCGGGCATTGCGTACACTCGGGGCAGCCTCGTCGAGTGGCCGGGGGTGCCGTCTATTCGTCCGTCGTTTTTGACTGAAATGGGAGTGAATCGCATGCCCAAGACCGGCAGTCACCTGATGCTCGACCTATTGGCCGAAGCGGGGGTGCGGTACCTGTTCGGAAACCCGGGCACAACCGAGCTGCCGCTGATCGACGCAATGGTGGACGAGCAGCGGATTCAATACATCTTGGGCCTGCAAGAAGTGCCCGTCATGGCGATGGCCGACGGCTATGCGCAAGCCTCGCGAAGTATCGGCTTCGTGAACCTGCACATCAGTTGCGGGCTCGGTCACGCGATGGGCATTCTGTACAACGCCTATCGAGCCGGCACGCCGCTGCTGGTTACCGCCGGACAACAAGACCGCCGGCTGATGTTCCAAGAGCCGATCCTGGGGGGCGACATGGTCGATGTGGCCCGGCCCTGGACGAAGTGGTCGGTTGAAGTCCAGCGGATCGACGACTTGCCCTCTGCGATTCGCCGCGCGGTTCAAACCGCGCTGACCCCACCCACGGGTCCTGTATTTCTCTCAATCCCAGTCGACATTCAAGCCGAGGTGGCCGAGTTACCGGAGATTGAGTTGGCCGCCCCGTCGTTGCCCGATCCGCAGGTTCGACCACCGATCGAAGCGATTCGCCTCGCGGCAGAAGTTCTCGCCAAGGCGGAGAACCCGGGCATCTTGGTCGGCAGTCGCGTGCGGGAGTGTGACGCGGTTGACGAGATGGTCGCCGTGGCCGATGCACTAGGTGCACCGGTCATTTCCGAACCCGGCACAACGCACGGTCGATTGAGTTTCCCGGCCGATCATCCCTTAACGGCTCAAGGCCTTCCGCTGTGGTCGCCGGAAGTTCGCGACCGCTTGAACGAGTTCGACGTGCTGTTCGTCGCGGGACTCGACATGCTTCGCGAGTATGTCTACCACGAGCCGGCCCGTGCGATGCCCGAGCACTTGCGGCTGGTGCAAGTCGATCAAGACCCCTGGCAACTGGGCAAGAACTATCCGCTGGAAGTCGGGGTGATCGGTCACTTGAAGCCGAGCCTGGCCGAGCTGGGAACGCTGCTGGCCAGCGAGATGTCCGAAAAGCAGAAAGCCGCGGCGGTCCAACGAAGAGACGCCCGGATTGCCAAGCACGAGGCGGCAAGCACACAACTTCGCGAACAAATCGAACAACAACGCGACGCGCGACCGATGACCCCGCTGACCTTAATGGACAGTATCGCCCGGGTGATTCCCGAGAATGTGGCGGTGATCGAAGAGGCCGTGACCACCACGAATACAGTTCTGGAACGGCTCGGTGCCTTGCGGAACACCACGGGTTACTTTGGCCATCGCGGTTGGGCGCTCGGATGGGGGTTGGGTTGTACTCTCGGCGTGCAGCTAGCGTGGCCTGAGCGACCCGTGCTGGGCATCCTTGGCGAAGGTGCGGCAATGTACGGCATTCAAGGATTGTGGTCCGCGGCCAAGTACCGGATTCCCGCGACCTTTGTCATCTGCAACAACGCCCAGTATCAGATTCTCAAGGTCGGCGCGCAGGGCATGGGGCTCCCACACGCAATGGCAGGCGAGTTCGTGGGGCTCGATCTCAACGGACCAGAAGTCGATCTTGTCGCGCTGGCCGGATCACTGGGCGTGGAAGCCGTGAGAATCGACCATCCCGACGAACTAAGCGACGCGGTATCCGAATCGCTGGCCGCCGATGCGCCTCGCTTGATCGATGTACCGATCCACCGCGAGACTCCCAAGCGGCTGAACTACGGTTAAGCCGCAAAGCGAGCAACTACTCGTTAGCGACATCTTCCCTTCGACCTGAATTGACGTTTCGCACCGCGCGGGCGTGTAGGAAGTTGACCCACTCGTTGTAGTCTTCGTCGTAATCGAGTTGCAATCGCTCGATGACCGTTTGGGAAAGGTCCGTCGGGAAGATTGATTCTCCGTAAACGGCCCCCATCAGGGCGCCCATCAGTTGTGCCGAGGAGTCGGTGTCGTGTCCGAACTCGAGGGCGACTTGCATCGAGGCCAACGGTTCGTAGCGGCACAAGTGGGCGATCGCCATACAGACCGTGAAGTTCACATAGCCTTCCCACCACGTTCGGGCTCCCAGTTCCTGTTCCAAGATATCGAATAGCCGGGCCGGTTTGCGTTGGGCCCGTCGCGCCGCATCCGCAGCGAAGTCGAGCCATCGCGTGGTGGGTCGACCGACGAAAGGCACATCGGCATAACGAAACGGGTCGACCTTCCGCATGGTTCGCTCCATCGTCACCCAAGCCGCGGGCGGATTGGAAGTGCTGTTGCGAGCGGTGGCTTGGTTCTTCGTTACCAATGCCGCTGCCAAACTTGCCACAATGGCCGACGTGATGTCTTTGGCCTGTCCGTTGTCGAGGAAGCCGATGCGGTGAGCGGCTAGATACGCTTGCTTGGGGCGTCCCGCATACTCGGCAGCGAGCGGCAGCAGCGCCATTTGGCCTGCCACCGTGTCGATGCCACCCCACAATCGCACCGGCGGACGGGCCTCACTTAGGTCACGGTTCCCCAGCACCCAACGTGCTGCCAGATTCCACTCCAGGAGCCAATCCTCGAGCAGTTCCGGGTACCCTTGCCGAGCCAGCAGTCGTTCATCCTGGGCATAGGCGATCATCGCTCGGGCGAAGATCTTGCGAGTGACACGATGCTTACCTTCCCCTTCGGCCTGCCGCATGGCGCGCAGCAGGATGATCTTCATCCGTGAATCGTCCGTAAGCATGCCTGCGGGTCCGCTCTTCGTCCAGGGACCGTAAGAATGCGTATCGGGACGGATCTTATCGTAGGGAAGTAACTCAAACGCCGTAGCTCGATCTTGCAGGGAGTCGTCGTCCAATACTTCCTCAGCAGCCCAGCGTTTGATCGAGGTATCGTGTTGCGAGAGTTCTTCGTGCGTCTTGAATTCGATCGGCCCACCCGCCGCATCGCCAATCAGCAAACCAATCAACATCCCGGCGATTCGATCGCGAAGACTATCGTTTCCGTGTTTGGTCGCATGAACTGCGGCCCAGGCTTGATTGCCACCGCATACCTCACCGGACAGCAGATTCGTGAGCGGAATTCCGAGACCGGTTGCGGCCACCATTCGGCGGAGAAACGTGCGGCGTTCGATCGTTGGTTGTAGCGGTGCGGTCACCGGGCAAATCCAGGCGGGAGGGGGCTTGACGCTTTTCTTATCGTATACCGACTCGCGACTGCGTGCCGAACGAAAACGCGGGCATCCTGGTCGACGAAGTTGCCAGTTCGAGTGATGTTCGATAGCCTGATCGCTCGCTGGGAAGTGGTCCTTCCATTCTGCATCTCAATCCAATGGCACGGCTTTGAAACGAATATTTCGCGGTGGTTTGAACTGGTTGCTGCTGTTTCTGCCGGTGGCCATTGTGCTGGAGGTTGCCCATGCGCGCCACGTGGCCTGGGCGACCCCCACCTGGATTTTCGTGGCCGCGGCCCTGGCCATCATTCCCATGGCAGGGTGGATGGGACGTGCGACCGAACATCTTGCAGAACATCTGGGCGAAGGTGTCGGCGGCTTGTTGAACGCCACCTTCGGTAACGCCGCGGAGTTGATTATCGCCGTGATGGCCTTGATCGAAGCCCGACGAAACCCCGAGACGATGGAAGCCATGCACGCCCTGGTGAAGGCATCGCTCACCGGGTCGATCATCGGCAACATCTTACTGGTGATGGGCGTAGCCATGCTGGCCGGCGGGCTGCGATTCAGTATTCAGCGTTTCAATCCGGCGGGCACCCGCACTAGTGCCACCTTGCTGATGTTGGCCGTAGCCGCAATGGTCATCCCGGCCATGTTTTCGTACTTGATCCACGATGAACAATCGCACATCAACGAATTGAGCATGGAGATCTCGGTTCTGCTGCTGCTGGTTTATGGACTGAGCCTGGTGTTCACCCTCAGCACGCATTCGTACTTTTACGAGAGCGATGAGCCGGCCGAAGTGCCGAAGGAAGCGACCGCAAGAATCGTGGCCGCCAAGCCGCGACGCAAGGAAACCGACGAAGAGCACCACGATACCTGGAGCATCAAGAAGGGCGTGGCCGTATTGTTGGCCGCCACCGTAGGGGTCGCCATCTTGGCCGAATTGATGATCGGCTCGGTAACTCTTGCCAGCGAGGCCTTCGGGCTGACCGAGTTGTTTGTCGGCGTGATTGTCGTGGCCATTGTAGGCAACGCGGCTGAGCACAGCACCGCCGTGTTGGTGGCTCTTCGAAATCGCATGGACCTGAGTTTGTCGATCGCGATCGGGTCATCGATTCAAATCGCGTTGTTCGTAGCCCCCGTGTTGGTGCTGCTGAGTATGGCCTTGGGCGTAGAGATGGACCTGGTGTTCACTGTGCCTGAACTGGTTGCAATGGGAATCGCGGTTGTGGTGACCGCACAGATTGCCGGAGATGGGGAAAGCAACTGGCTCGAGGGCGTGCTGCTACTGGTCGTCTACGCCATGTTGGGAATCCTGTTTTTCCACCTGCCTGCATAGAGCCAGAATCAAACCCTTGTTCCAGCATCGATCAAAGGCTGTAGTCGGGCAGGCCAACAACGATACAATGCGTGTTCGAGTCATTTCGCCGAAACGCTCATTGTGGCTTGGGGGAAAACATGAAGAAGGTGATCACGCTGGTACTTGGCGGCGGGCAAGGCAGTCGACTTTACCCGCTGACAAAGTTTCGCTCGAAGCCGGCCGTTCCGCTGGCGGGCAAGTACCGGCTGATCGATATCCCGCTGTCCAACTGCATCAATAGCGGGCTCAATCGAATCTATGTGCTCACCCAGTTCAACTCGGTAAGTCTGCACAAACACATTCGCAGCACGTACGGATTCGATGCCTTCAGTCGTGGGTTTGTCGAAGTGCTGGCTGCCCAGCAAACCCTGGATAGTTCCGATTGGTATCAAGGCACCGCCGATGCGGTTCGACAAAACCTTCGCTACATCCAAGATCACGATGCTGAGCTGGTGCTGATCCTCTCCGGCGACCAACTCTATCGCATGGACTTCCGCAAGATGATCAAGACGCATCGAGAATCGGACGCGGATGTTACGATTGCCGCGTTGCCAGTTCCTCGATCGATGGCTTCGGCCCTGGGGGTCATGCGTGTGGATGACTCCGGGCGCGTGCAAGGTTTTCTCGAGAAACCTCAAACCGACGAAGAGCTGGATCTGGTGCGTACCGATCCGGCCTGGATTGATGCTCGGGGAATCAATAGTCGCGGACGCGAATGCCTGGCCAGCATGGGGATTTACCTGTTCAAACGCGATGTGCTGGTCGAAGCGCTTCAGAAGACAGACTATCGCGACTTCGGGAAAGAGGTCTTCCCGGCCTCGATCCGATCCCGACGGGTGCAATGTCACTTGTTTGATGGTTACTGGGAGGACATCGGAACCATCGGTTCGTTCTATAACGCCAACCTGGAGTTGGCCTCGATCGATCCGCCGTTCGAAATCTCTTCGGCCGACTTTCCCATTTACACCCGGGCTCGATTCCTGCCGCCGACGCGGATGGACGGGGTCACCGTTCATCGCAGCTTGATCGCCGACGGTTGCCAGATTGAAGCCGGGGCGGTGATCGAAAACAGCGTCATCGGGCTGCGGTGTCGTATCGGGCAGGGGGTACAGATTCGCAATTCGGTCATCATGGGAGCCGACTACTACGAAGGCGCGCAATCGACCGCAGCCAACGAGAGCGAGCGGCGCTTACCCCTGGGGATTGGCCCGGAAACCGTCATCGACGGGGCCATTATCGATAAGAACGCTCGCATCGGGCGAGGTGTTCGCATCACCAACCCCAGTGGTGTCGAAACCAGCGACGATGACACGAAGTTTGTCATTCGTGATGGCGTGATCGTTATCCCCCGCGAGACCGAACTGACCGACGGCTGGCAGTTGGAAGTGTAAGCCGCTTTTTTCTCCAAGATTCCAGGGCCTTCGGCGAACTACGCCGGGAGTTTCTTCCGGTGTCCCGTAACCCAGGGTGGAATCGTGATGGGCGATGAGACGAACACTTCGGCCGACAACACGGCTGAAGAACAGCCCGTGATGCAGCAGGCGCACAGGTCGCGGTTGGCCAAACAGTTCGGCCATCCCACGGGGCTACTCGGGCATTTGGTCGGATATTTCTTATCCGCGCGTGGCGCGGAGATGAGCCGCGCGGTCGTCGAAATTTGCAGCGTTCGGCCCGAGGACAGCGTGCTGGAGATCGGCTACGGGCCGGGTCGGGCCATTGAAGCCCTGGCCCTCGCGGCCAAGGATGGCAAGGTGGCCGGAATGGATGTATCGGAGGTGATGCTTGCCCAGGCCCGGAAGCGCAATCGCCGGGCGATTGCCGATGGGCGAGTCGATCTTCGGCTGGGTTCCGTCGTCGCGTTACCATTCGAAGATCAGACGTTCGACAAGGTCCTGGCCATCAACTCGTTTCATCATTGGCCTTCCGCGCAACAGGGTTTGCAAGAGGTGCATCGGGTACTAATGGTGGGAGGTACCGTGATGCTGGCCTTGCGGATGAAAGAATCGCGGGGCGGAATGCTCAAGGGTCCCGGCGTGTCGGAAACCGAGTTGCTGAGGGTGTTGGAGACCCTGGTTGCGGCGAAGTTCGAACACGTACGTGTGGAACATCGCGAAGAGCCGCTTTCCATGGCTTGCGTATTCGCCGAGCGGTGAATCGTCCGATCAGGTTCCTTCCGCGATGCGAAGTTGACCGCGCACGGCTTGCAACAGCGCCGCCAATGCGGCCTCATCATTCATGCGATGGCTCTCCCCCACCTCGATCAATACGCTGGGCGGCAGTTCGTTGGCTTCGACCAGGTGCCGGCTGTCTTCCAACGGGATCAGTTCATCGTGGGGTGAGTGCAGGATGGTGGTGGCGGGTTTGACCACCGGATCGATTCCGCAAAATCGCCATGCGGGAGCGATCAATACAAGACGCGCCTCTCCCGATTCGATCCCCATCGCGACGGCCGCACCGCGGCTGGAGCCGACCACGACCTCGGGGTGGTTCAGATCAAACGCATTCTGAGCGATGCTGATCGAGTCCGACATACTTTCATCGGGCAAGCCGGGGTTGAGCAGATCGAACCCGTGTTGCTCAAGAAACTGAGCCTTGAACCCGCCTGGGCGAGCTTCCATGCCATGTAGAAATAGAACTTTCACGACACACTCGCCGTTACCATGCCATTGAGATCTCGAGGACGAATCACACCGCGCCCGCACGTTTTGTGATGCGAGACTGCTCGGTCATTTTACGAACCACGGCCGCCGGATCTCGGGTTTCGTTCAGCAAATCGAGTTGCTTGGTGGCCCAGGAAGAGGATGCGGCCAGCTCGGGCACACGATCCAAATGTTCGGTGCACTCGAGTTGTTCGCCGGTGGGCCGCAGGCGTTCGGCCAACTGCGTTAACACGGTTCGCGCCGAGGTTAACTCGTGTGTGAATGATTCGACAAGCTGCGCGTCGATGCCGTATCGTGCAGCCCGCCATTTGTTCTGGCGGACCATCATCGGGTGACAATCGTGTTGATAAGCCCCCTCGTCAATGTCATCGGAAAGAGCACGCACCAGACAGTGCACCAGGGATACCAATGTCATGGTGTCGGTTAGGTTACCCGGCATATCGCATACGCGAACTTCGACCGTTCCGAAATTGTGATGCGGTCGGATATCCCACCAGATATCTCGAATGGAGTTGATGAACCCCGTATCGATTAGGTGGTTGACCAGCCATACGTATTCGCTCCAGTTCCTCATCAAGCTGGGAAGCCCCGCGGTCGGAAGGCCTTCCATGATTTTCGAGCGGTGCGAAAGAATGCCCGAGACGCGATTGTTCCACCAGGGGCTATTGCAACTGGCGGCCAGCAGCGTGGGCAGGTGCCGCATCATGCGATCGCAAATCATTACCGCTTTGTCGCCGGAATCCACCCCCACGTGAACATGAAGCCCAAAGGTAACCAACTGCCGACCCATGTCCTGCAGGATTCCCAGCAGTCGCTCATAGCGGGCGTCGGGGGTTACGTTTTGATCCTGCCACCTTGAGAAAGGGTGAGTGGCCGTCCAATACAGTCGGAGCCCAAGTTGATCAACGACGGACTCCACGGCCGAAATCTTTTCCCTCAGGTCGGCTTCGGCCTCGGCTACTGTGTGACAGACACCTGTGTTGATCTCCAGGTAGCACTGCATCAGCTCCGGCTTGACGCTGTCGCGATGTTCTTCCGGCAGCGAGGCCAAGACTTGTTCGATGGAACTCGACAAGCCCATGGTCTGTTCGTCGACCAGAGCTAATTCGATTTCGACGCCCAAGGTGGATTCGGGACTGGATTCGAACGAGATATTCCCCATCGCGTTATCCGTTTGGTTTCCGACTCGGATCAAACCACATCACGGCCGCTCGGGCCAATAGCTTCGCGCCAATCGCCATGGCGCGCTCGTCGATGTCGAACAAGGGTGAGTGCAGCGGGGCGCCGCCCACCTTGGGCGAGGTGACCCCCAGCCGGAACATCGTACCAGGAACATGCGAGAGATAATTGGCAAAATCTTCCGCACCCATACTGGGACGTTGGATATCTTCGACATTTTCGGGCCCAAGCAGATTGCCCGCGGCAGCTCGTATCAGTGCAGTCAATTCGCGATCATTGTCCACCGAACCGGTTCCTTCGAGAAACTCCACGCGAATGTTGGTGCCGGAAGACTCGGCCAAACCCCTTGCAAGCTGACGAATGTGCGATTGTGTTCGTTCTCGCACGCGATTCGTTAAGGTTCGCAAGGTTCCGCGTAACTCGATCATTTCGGGAATGACATTCGCGTTCTCGCCGCCAATGATTTGCCCGATGCTTACGACTACGGGATCGTGGCTGTCGGTCGCGCGGGGAACGAACAAATACATCGAACTGATTAACTGCGCGGCCGCGGCAATCGGGTCTTGGGATTCGTGTGGACGAGCCGCATGACCTCCGCGGCCATGGATCACGATATTGAGTTGATCGGTGATCGAAGTCAGCGGGCCGACTCGCGTGCCGATTTTTCCGACTTCGCGCGACGGATCGACGTGTAGGGCAAAGATGGCGTCGATGCCATCAAGTGCCCCATCCGCGATCATCTCCTTCGCCCCCAGACTCGACTCCTCCGCCGGCTGAAAGATAGCTCGCCAGCGCACCGGCCAGGGCAACGATCCGGAATCTTCTGCAGCCTTCAATGCCCGAATCGCCCCCAATAGCATGGCGGGATGGGCATCGTGCCCGCAGGCGTGCATCACCCTGGTGACCTGGCTGCGATACTCAACCTGCTTGGCGTCCTCGATTTTTAATGCATCGACGTCGGCTCGCAGGGCGATTCGCGAGCCCGCCGGGTCGCCCTCGCAATCTACAACGGTACCACGTTCGTGCGAGGCCAGTTTTGGGGCGAAACCTGCCTCGACGAGACGTTCGGTGAGATAAGCAATTGTTCGCTGTTCGGCGCCGCTGGGCTCGGGATGGACGTGCAGATAGCGACGCACGGCTACCAACTCTTCGAAACAATCGTCAACGGCCCGATCTAGCGCTACGGACCAGGGCTCGGCTGTGGTGCGAGAAGGGGCGGGAGAAGGCATTCAAATACCGAGTGCAATCTTTCGCCGAACTGCTTCCCGCGGGAGATGACATTTGGCAACCCGCTGTCAGCTCGGCACTTAGGGTAGAAATCTAGTATCCCAGCCCTAGCGGAATGCTTCAACCGTGATCGAATGGCCCACGGAAAGTAGAGGGCGAGAGAAACTACGTGGCCCAATTCCTTGACAGTACAGGTGTTGTGGACCGAGAATACTAAAAATTGATTCGCCCCGGCGATTTTGTAAGCCACTTCTTCTCAACAGGATTCACGCTACTGGTTTCGTTCCATCTTCCGAACGCTTCTTAAACCATCCAGTGGCACCCTTTCCTGATTCTGTTGAGGGCTTTCATGTTTGTTTTCCGTCGGGGTTTCTTTCTTCTTGCGTTGTTCTTGTTTGCCGCGGCTGTCAGTAGCCCTTTGCGTGCGGCCACATTTTCGACGTCGTCGCATCCGCTCGATAGCTTTCTGCAAATCGACGTATTGGTTGGGGATTTGAATGTTGATCCGATCCCTGCATTGTTGGGTACAATCGGGCCCGGCGAATTGACGGGCACCGCGGAGATCGACGTCGCGCTCGATGGACAGTCCGATGGTACGTTGCAGTATCAGGGCAGTGCCCTCGAGATCGAGAGTTTTGCCGGAACATTCGACCTGGGACCACTGGGAAGTGTGGATTACACGTTCCAAGGCGTGACGCTGACGTTCGACACCTTACCGATTCCCGTCTCGGCCGGAAGTTACTCGGGCGTCTTTGATGACGACGTGAACCTGACGTTCTTTTCCGGAGACATTCTCATCGATAACGCGATGGGTCCGCTCGCCGGATTAGTTGGCACGGGGACACTCTTCCAACGGAACTACGACATCCAACCGATCACCGCCGAATGGAACAACACGGCCAACTTGGGCTTTAGCGGAATGGTCGATGACGGCATTGGTGGACTCACGCCAGCGGCCGAAGCCAGCTTACTGATTCCCGGTGTGGGATTCCCAATTATCAACATTCCAACCGTGGGACAACTATTTCTGAATCTCTCCGGCGAAGTGTACGTCGCGGTGCCGGAACCCAGCACTCTGTCGCTGGCGGCCTTGGGTTTCGTAGGGCTGACCGCCTTTGGTTGGCGAAAACATCTCCGAACAAGAAACGCCTAAGACCGTTTATTGCAGCTCGAATTCCATTACACCGCTTCCAATGGGGTAACACATGCTCGTTCATCGATTCACGGCAATACTATTCGGGCTGATCGGAGGCCTGCTTTCTTTCGAAGTGATCGGCGCCACGACCTATTCGTTGGATAATCATCCGTTGGCCAGCGGCTTGGAATTAAGCCTCTATCTAGGCAACCCTGCTGACAATCCGGGAACACCGCCTTTGGGGACCATTGGGCCGGGAGCGCTCACTGGTAGCGTAGAGATCGATCTCGATCTAGATGCCTCGGGCAATGGCACCCTTCAATTTCTGGGTTCGCAACTCTTATTCGAAGACCTCAGCGGCACCTTCGACCTGGGGGCACTCGGAACACTCGACTACGCCGCCGAGAACATCGCAATGAACTGGGAGTCTGTGCCAATCGACGTGGTCGCTGGTGAATACTCGGCACCGTTTGTCGACAACGTCGTGCTGACTTTTTTCGCCGGAAGCGTCCTCCTCGACAATGCAACTGGAGCACTGGCCGACGTGGTGGGGACAGGGGATCTCTTCTTCCAAGACTATTCCGTGGACCCACATATCGCCTATTGGGGAGATACCGACCGGGAGTTTTTCGGAATGGCTGACTCCGGTCCCGGTGGGTTAACGAACGCGTCCGAAGCAAGTCTGATCATCTCGGACACGACATTCTTTTTCCGCAGGTTTGACGACATCGGAGATTTCTATATCGGCTTCGACGCGGCAGTCTACGTCGCCACACCCGAGCCAAGCTCGATGGTCTTGGCGTCGGTTGGCTTCGTAGGCCTGTTTGTCTTCGCACTCCGGCATCAGCAGAACAAAAAAACCGGCAGCTTCCCTGACGCAGGCACGTAAAACGTCAGCGGAAACTGCCGGTCCAGGACCTTACGACCTGTTCCGTTGGACAGCTGTTGCTGTCATGGTTTGAGGATGATGGAGACCTGTTCTAGGCCGCGTTGCTTACATGTGACGCGATGAGCACACGGTGCCTTACAGAGTTTCTAGATTTCTCGATTGGACCCACACGAATTTGCCGTCAGTCTTGAGCACTTTGCCGTGGACTTTCAGCTTCAACTTGTCAAAGCGGTCTTCGTACACTTGGGGATACAATTCGTGGGCATCTTCCACGATGTAGACGTTCCCATCGTCACCTGTGATCGCAAGACCCAACGTGTCGGATGCCTTCAGCGGATGCACACCATACTCACAGGCGGCACACGTGCTGGTACCCGAGATGACCAACTCCTTGCTCGACACGGGGAGTGCCGCCGACTCGTTAGTTCCAGCAGCGGGTACATACTTGGCCGGGTTCGCCAAGAACATTTGTCGTTGCTCGGCACCGGGGAACAGATACCGCATTCCGTCATGGATTGCGGTGAACTCAGCCTTGCCGGGCATCGCCTTACCCGCTTCGACCTGGCATACGATGCATTGACCAGCAGCGGCTAGATCGGCATTCTCGAATCGCACCGGATCGGCCTTAAATGCCTGTCGAATTTCGTCGCTGGGGAACAAGAACAACCGCTCGTTATGCCTGACGGCGAAGCGGATATTTCCCGGAGTCCGCTTTCCTGCATTCAAGAAGCACACGGTACAATCGCCACCCAAGGCGGGCACATACTTGGCCGGATCGGCCAAGAACATTTGACGCTGTGCATCGCCGGGAAAATTGTACTGCTGTCCGTCGAAAACCGTGCTGAATTCCGGTTTTCCAGGCACCCATTTGTTTGCCTCGGTGATGCAAACAGAGCAGAATCCTTCCAATGCCAAAGGCACATCGGCGGCTCGCGCCAAACTGGACACCGAAACGACGAGTGCCAGTGTTAACAAGTTTGCACATTGCTTAGCAGTTCGCATCCAAGATACTCCCAAATCGAGAAAGAGTGATTGCCGAAGTCTCCACGTTGATAGGCTCGCAAGTGTGACCGTCCACACCAACATCCACGTAGGGCATATCCCGAAGCCCGAGTTGCCTCGAACGACTGCGAGAATTATCGGTGCCCTCGATCCTGGGTTCTGTGAAATGCCCCACACTTCGGAAATAGCCGGAACAGATCATCGAGGTGGCGACTCGAAAACCACGTTCGAACCGGCTTTTGGTGCCATCTCCGAAGGTGCAGGGCTTTCCCAGCTTTCACCAGGAGGGGAACTGGGTTAGCCTAATCGCTCGGTAAATGCACCCAAATGACCAGGCTGGACACTTGGTCGACAGTTTTTCGATCGAAAAGGCACACAATGATTCACGTAGGCGTCGTCGGCATCGGGTTCATGGGCATGATCCACTACCTGGCCTATGACAAGCTCCGCGAAGCGAAAGTTACAGCCATCTGCACGCGTGACCCCAAGAAGCGTGCTGGCGACTGGCGGGGTATCCAAGGCAATTTCGGCCCCCCCGGAACCAAGATGGACCTTAGAGGGATCCAGGGCTACGAAACCCTTGACGAAATGCTGGCCGACCCCCAGATCGATCTGGTCGACATCTGCCTCCCACCGTCGATGCACGAGGAAGCCACCATCGCGGCTTTGGAGGCGGGCAAGCACGTGGTGTGCGAGAAACCCATCGCACTGACAACAACCGCGGCCACGCGGATGGTGAAGAAGGCGAAGTCCAAAGGACGAACGCTGTGCATCGCGCAGGTGCTGCCATACTTTCCCGAATTTGAGTTCGCGCGGAAGACGATCACCTCGGGCAAGTACGGCCGCATGCTGGGGGGACATTTCACCCGGGTGATTTCCGACCCGAAATGGATCAAAGACTTCTACAACCCAAAGACGGTGGGTGGACCGGTTGTCGACTTGCACATTCACGATGCCCACTTCGTGCGCATGCTGTGCGGCATGCCAACGTCCGTGTATTCCATCGGGCGGATGCAGGACGACGTGGTGCAATACATGGAGTCACAATGGATCTATCCCGAGGGTGGCCCGACTATTTCCATGTCGTGCGGGGTAATCCAACAGCAGGGCCGCCCATTCACTCACGCTTTCGAGATTCATCTCGAGCGTGCGACATTGATTTTTAGACTGGCGGTGATGAGCGACGGAACGCTGGATTCGACGCCGCTCACGGTGTTGAATGCCACCGGAAAGGTCGTGCAGCCGAAACTCTCCGACGGTGACCCGGTCGCAGGGTTCGTCTCCGAACTCCGCGAAGTATGTCGTTCGATCAAGTCTGGAGATGACTCCGAGATTCTAGGTGGCCAGTTGGCTCGCGATGCACTGTTGCTATGCCACAAACAAACCCAATCGGTGGCCAGCCGACGCATCGTCAAGATCTAGAGCCCTATCATTGCTTGTGCCGCTAGCAATCAATGTTTCCGATTAGCATCACAACAATTCGGGTGTCACTGCTGGCTTGTTCAGCAGTGCTGGCCCCAAGTTGGCTTACCTAATCTTCGATCGTTTTTGAACGATCGGTCCAAGGAGAAGCATTCTCTGGTGACTTTTTTTGAGCACCCGAGTTTTTTCTCCCATATGGATCCATCGCGTTCGCGTTGTCGCTGGCAGCCACGCCCGCTACAATCCGCCCCCGCTCTCTTGTGTAGAGAGATCCATAAGTTATTGAGAGCCCGATCGAAGATCGCTCGCCGCTCGGGATGAACGGCGAGAAACGGCCCCGCCATTCAAGGATGATCAAGGCATGTCTGCTACCGCCGCCACACGGTTGGACGATTTCAGTCCGCTCGATCAGATCCGCTACGCGCGGGATATCATTCGCATCGAAGCCGAGGCCTTGACTCAACTTGGCAATCGCCTGGGGAACGAATTCTCTCAGGCGGTCGACCTGCTTTTCGCCTGCCGAGGCAGTGTGATTGTCTCGGGCATCGGCAAGGCAGGGCTCATCGGTCAAAAAATTACGGCCACGTTGGCCTCCACCGGAACTCGCAGCCACTTCCTTCACCCCAGCGAGGCGGTGCATGGCGACTTGGGGCGGGTGCATGGCGACGACGTCGTACTCCTGCTTTCCAACAGTGGTGAAACGGAAGAAGTCTTGCAGTTGCTACCGGCGCTGCAGCGAATCGAAGTCCCTCTGATCGCCGTGACCGGCAGCCGCACGAGCACGATGGGTCGTGAATCAACCGTGGTATTGGAACTCGGCCCGCTGCAGGAAGCGTGCAGTCTTGGTTTGGCCCCCAGTACAAGCACCACGGCCATGCTGGCAATCGGCGATGCCCTGGCCCTGGTAACCAGTCGCCGTCGCGGGTTCGACGCCAGAGACTTCGCCCTTTTCCATCCTGGCGGAAGCCTGGGACGCAAGTTGAGCACCGTGGACGACTACATGCGATCGCTCGATCAGTGTCGCGTTGCCGAAGCCAATCGAACCGTGCGCGAGGTCTTCGTCACCCTCGGGCAGCCGGGACGACGGAGCGGGGCCATTCTGTTGATCGACCACGAAGGACGTCTCGAAGGCATCTTCACCGATAGCGATCTGGCCCGACTGTTCGAAGCCCGTCGAGACGAAGCTTTGGACCAACCGGTACGGCAGGTGATGACCTCTAACCCGCGAACAGTTCCCAGCGGATCACTGGTCTCCGATGCGGTGGACATTCTCAGTGAACGAAAACTGAGTGAATTACCGGTGATCGACGCGGGGGGATTCCCCGTGGGTTTAATCGACATCACCGACCTGGTCAGCATCATGTCGGAAGAAGCTGCTTGAGTAGCCTGCTAGCGAATGCCGCTGCGGATCCAATGTACTGGGATGCGGCAACAGCACAAAACCCCCGCGGTTACGCAACCCGCATAACACGCACCGAATGAACGAAAACCATCAAATCATCACGGACGCCGGACGACCCAACAAATTCAGGAATACGTAAGAGATGAACTTGGAAACACGCTGCGAGGATATTCGACTGCTGTTGTCCGACATCGATGGTGTCATGACCGATGGCGGGGTGGTGTTCGACAACGAAGGTGTCGAAACCAAAGTGTTTAACATCCGCGACGGGCTGGGAATTCGACTCTGGCAAAAGGCCGGTCACGATTTCGGCATCGTCACCGGACGAACCTCGGGCATTGTCCAACGTCGTGCCGTTGAGCTGGATATCGAATTGGTACGCCAAGGCGTGAAAGACAAGCTGCCGATCGTCCATCAGATCATCGAATCGCTATCGCTGGAACCGAATCAAGTCGCCTACATCGGAGATGATTTGCCCGACCTATCGACCGTGAACTTCGTCGGGCTGGGGATTGCCGTGGCCGACGCCTGTCCGGAGCTGATCGAGGCGGCCGACCACATCACCGCCACCAACGGAGGTCGTGGTGCGGTCCGTGAGGCGATCGAGATGATTCTGAAGCATCAGGGCCGCTGGCCGGAGATGATCGAGAAATTCCAAAACTGAGTCCTTCCAACACCCCGCCATAACCCCCTCGTTCCCACCTACCTCAAGAACAACTCAACTCGTGATCAAACGGATTCGAAACTCGCTGATCAGCCTGCTGGTGGTCCTCGTGGCCTTCGGCGCTTATCGCGTTGTTGCCGTCCCGTTGATTGAACCGGCCGCCAAGCGGTTCCGTAGCAAAGGCGAAGAATTGGGGAGCGTCGACCTGGCAAGCTTTCGCAACCGCCAAGTTGCGGAGATGCAGTCGTTGTTTCCCGAGGATGCCTGGGAGTTGAAAAATCCCAAAATCATCCAGACCAGTCGCGGAAAGATTCTCTTCGACACCTACAAAAACCTGGGTGGTGGGCTGATTGAAATGAAGCCCTTCACCATGATCTTCTATCCGTCCGACTCCGAATTATCACCCGTGGAACGAACGCGTCGGGCCGTGGTTGTTGAAACCGAGCACGGAGCGACGTTGCAGTTTGACGAAGACCTGGACCTGCGTCGGGCCGAGTTCGGACGTCTGATTGGTGCGTCGATCCCAGGCAAGGTCACGATTCGCAGCGACAATCGCGAACCCGGCGAACACGACGACCTGCTGGTCGAAACCCAGGATGTTTCACTCTCCGAACAACTGGTAGCCACCGACGCCGAGGTGCAATTTCGGTTAGGAGAAAACCACGGCGGTGGTCGACAACTGCGAATTACGCTGGAAGGCGAAGAGGACACCGCGGCACCCAGCAAGGGTCCTCAAGTTGCCGGCATCGAAAAATTCTCGCTACTTCGTGACGTGCGGATGACGCTTAACATCGCCGTCGATGATGCGATTCGCGGAGGCGATGAACCCGAAACCGAAGAACCGGAGCAGACCGCCCCCGTGACGATTGTCTGCCAGGGTCCCTTCTCGTTCGACATGAAGCAGTATCTCATTCAGTTCGAGAAGCAAGTCGTCGTCGATCGGGCGAACCTGAATGCCCCCTCGGACCGGCTGACTTGTGAACAACTATTATTGTATCTGACCACCGCGGAAGAGGACGGCACTGCGCTTCCGGAACCGGCACAGGTGGCCGACGGGAAGTCGATCGCTTCGCAAAAGTTGGTCGCCAAACGAATCGAGGCCCGCGGACCACACGTCGTTCTGGATGCGCAATCTTCCGGAGCTTATGCCGAGGGTGAGTTGCTGCAGTACGACTTCTTGACCGAGACGGTCACCTTGAAAGGCACACAAGGCGCATTGGTTCGCCGCGACGGAAGCGAGTTGGTTGCTCCCGAAATCCTGTATCGCATGCTGAAAGGCCGCACCGTCGGCAACTTCTACGCCCGAGGCAAAGGGCATCTCAGTGCCGACTTACCCGAAGGCGACGTGCGTCGGGTGCTGGCCCATTGGTCGGAAGAACTGCGCGTGTACCCCGACCCCGAACGGCCTGAAACGTTGGTGCTGGCCATGCGTGGCAACGGCCACATCGAGGCCGTGGGTCTGGGCTCGCTGGACGGGCAAGAGGTGTACGCCTGGGTTACCGAGAAACAGCAGAACCAACAGTTTGTGGCCATGGCACAGCCGGCGGCAAATGGGCAAGGAAGCGGGGACGACGCAGGCCGTTTCCAACCGGAAAAACTCCTGGCCATCGGCGACGTACGCGTCGATTCCCCCCAGCTAGCCGCGGATGTGCAGCGACTTGAAATGTGGTTCGCTTCGGCCGAACCGCTACCGGCGACCGTCCACGCTATCCCCCCGGTCGATCATCGCGTGGGACGAACGACAGCCACGGTTCGGCAATCAATGCGACCCGTGATCGCAGCTTCCTACAATCAGCGGGCTGGTTATCCTCGACGACCGAACCCAACGGCACCGCAGCAAGTCGCACCGATTCAGCAAGGGCCACCGCAACCCGCTGCACAACAAGAGCCGCCGTCAAAGATGCATTTGACCGGCGGCAAGTTACAGGCCGAGGTCATTCTCCGCGGCCGAGAAGCGAGCCTTTCACAGCTTGTGGTCGAACAGAACGTAACCCTTAGTGAGAGGCGAGCAGATTCCGACGATCGTCCCCCGCTACGTGTGGCCTGCGATCATTTGTTTCTGCGGCAACCCAATCCGACACAAGCGCTGCTCACCCTGACAGGCGAACCGGCACACGTGGAAGCCGGCGGCATGGGGCTCGACGGCGGGCAAATTCAACTCGACCGAGCGGCAAACCATTTGTGGATCGATGGCCCAGGGGCCATGTCCGTTGAAGGGCGTGCCGGTGAAGCCAGCCCGTTGGCCGGCAGCGGTGCCATGCGCGTGGTGTGGACCGGGCGGATGGATTTCGATGGTCAGGCTGCCATCGTCTCGCAAGAGGTGGTCGCGCGGACGGAAGCCCAATCGCTTTCCACACAATGGATGCAGGTCCGGCTCAATCGCCGCGTCGATTTCGCCAACCCTCAGGGCGATCAGCGGCCCGAGGTCGCCACGGTCGACTGCCGCAGCGGCGTGTTGCTCGAAAGTCGCGAAACCTCCGGCAACCAGTTGATTTCGGTCACCAGCATGCACGTCGATCGGGTATTGCTGAACCAACGAAGCGGAGAGGTGGAATGCACCGGACCCGGGGAAGTCATCAGCGTGCGGCGAGGAAACCCTCAGCAGTCCGGCATGTTGACCGGCCTGCAACGTGGTGCTCCCAATCCGCAAGCGGCCCCGCCAGCCAAAGACGACCAACTGACCTATCTCAACGTGCGATTCCTCGATTCGATTACCGGCAACATCAATCGGCGACAGATGTCGTTCAACAAAGAAGTGCGAACGGTATACGGCCCCGTGGAAACTTGGGAAGACAAGATCGATGTGGACGAGGGGCTGCAACTGGCCGACTCGGTGGTGCTGCTGGACTGCGATCGTCTGAATCTGGCAGAAGTGCCCGGCATGGATCGCGAATCACGCTTCATCGAATTGGAAGCCGAAGGCAATGCCGAAGTCGAGTCACAACTTTATACGGCGACCGGGCATCGCATTACGTATGCCCAGGCGAAGGAGACACTCACCCTGGAAGGGAACTCACGCAACGATGCAAAATTGTACGTACGGGAGAATGTCGGCAAACCGTGGCAAACCTCCGAAGCAAAGCTGATCCGATACAACACGGTTACCCGCGAGGTGAACGTGACGGCACCGCGCCGGGTCGACATTCTGCAAGTGCCGCAATAACGACCGCGATCAATCACTCGGCGAACAGGTCGCCATACGGGAACAGCGCGGGGGTACCGCCTGTGTGCCAGAAGACAATGTTCTCGCTGGATTGGAATCTACCTCTTCGTACCAGGTCGATCAGACCGCTCATGGTCTTGCCGGTGTAGACCGGGTCGAGTAAAAGTCCTTCAAGCCGGGAAACGGTCTTCACGGCTTCAATCATGGCCGGGGTCGGTTCTCCGTAACCGTCTCCTCGATAGTCTGGCAACACCTCAACCCGTTGTTCGACCGAGTTGTCTTCAATTTCCATCAGGTCGAGCGTCTCGCGGGCTTTTTGCGTTACGGTCGCTACAGGCTCGTCCCCGGGAAGATACACCGAGACGCCAATGACTTTCTCGGGCCGCTCGAGCGCCGCCAATCCCGCCACGATGCCGGCATGAGTCGAACAGCTTCCGGTGGTGACCAGCATGTGGTCGATCTTCAGGTCGATTGCATCTGCCTGCTGTAACAGTTCGTCCACGGCGGCCACATACCCCAGCGAACCAACGGGCGTCGAACCACCAGCGGGGATGAAGTGTGGTTTGCGGTCTTCGGCGTGCAGGCCCATGACGACTTCCGCGAGCTTTTCGGCGGCCGCCTCTTCGTCGGCTACCAGATGAACCGTGGCCCCGAATAACTTATCGAGCAGGACATTCCCGCTGACGTCGTAAGTGGGGCTTTCGAAACGCGAAATGTGAGGCAGGACCAACAAGCATTCCAGTCCCAGTCGCGCGGCCGCGGCGGCCGTTTGACGAGCATGATTCGATTGCGGGCCGCCCACGGTGACGATCGTGTCGGCACCCTGTTCGATTGCCTCGGCCATGAGGAACTCGAGCTTGCGAGTCTTGTTGCCACCGGTGCCCAGTCCCGTGCAATCGTCGCGTTTGACGAAGATCTGCGGGCCGCCGAGATATTCGCTGAGCCTTGGCAGCGGTTCCAACGGAGTAGGGAGGTGGGCCAGGCTGAGACGAGGGAAGCGATCGAGTTGCATCACGCGGGTTTCCTGGGCGTCGGAAGGTTCTGATTGGAAATCAACCGTCCCGCGGATGCACGACGCTCATTTCTCGAGGCGATTGTCGAATGGCATCTCGAAGGCGTCGGCCACTGCGCGGTTGGTCACCTGATTATCCATAATATTGATGGCATGCGCAATGGGAGGAAGCTGGCTGGCAGCGGCGTCGATACCACGGTTCGCAATCTGCATCGCCCAGGGAAGCGTCACATTGCACAGGGCATAGGTGCTGGTTCGACCCACCGCGCCTGGCATGTTGGTCACACAGTAGTGCACCACTTCTTCGACGATGAAAGTCGGTTCGCTGTGCGTCGTGGGGCGGCTCGTTTCGATGCAGCCGCCCTGGTCGATGGCCACATCGATAATCACGGCCCCGGGCTTCATCAGCTTCAGCGCTTCGCGATCGATGAGGCGAGGAGCTTTGGCACCCGGAATGAGCACCGACCCAATCACCAGGTCGGCCCGTTGAAGTTGTTCGCGAATCGTGTGGCGGTCGCTGAACAAGACATCGACGTTGGGCGGCATCACGTCGTCGAGGTAGCGGAGCCGGTTCATGTTGATATCCAGCAGTCCGACGTTAGCTTGAAACCCCGCGGCGATCTTGGCCGCATTCGCACCAACGACACCGGCGCCCAGAATCGTGATGTTCGCGGGTTCTACACCAGGCACACCGCCCAGCAGAATTCCGCGGCCCATTTGCGGTCGCTCAAGAAACTTCGCCCCCTCCTGGATACTCATTCGCCCGGCCACTTCGCTCATGGGCGTCAGCAGCGGAAGGCGGCCGTTCCCATCGCGAAGCGTTTCGTAGGCAACGGCCGTTGCTCCGGAGTTGAGCAGCCCTTCGGTCAGTTCCTGGCTGGCCGCGAAATGAAAATAGGTGAAGACGATTTGGCCCTGGCGCAGCAGCGGCCATTCTTCCGGCTGCGGCTCTTTCACTTTGACGATCATGTCGGCTTCGGCAAAGATCTGCTCGGCCGTCTCGACAATGGTTGCCCCGTGGGCCGCATAGTCTTCGTCGCGTATCCCCGAACCGAGTCCCGCGGTGGCCTGCACCAGCACACGGTGTCCGCCGCGGGTAAGTTCCTCGACCCCCACAGGCAACATACCCACGCGGTATTCGTCTCGTTTGATTTCCTTCGGCACGCCAACAATCATCGCCACGGCTCCTGGCAGCGAACGTTCGTGATCGACCCTACCTTTTTACGTTGGAATTCGCTCGGGGTTCGAACGACTTACCCTGTTCGGCATGGTCTTGACCTTCGGCACTCTTGCGAAGATACAGCTTGATCGGAACTTCGCCAAAGCTGAGTTGATCGCGAAATATCCCTAGAAGATAGCGGCGATAGGTGTGATGAAATGCACCGGGATGGCTCACGAACAATACGATCGTCGGGGGCTCCGAGCCAACTTGGGTGGCGTAGTAGATCTTCGGCCTTCGTCCTCGGTCCATGGGCGGAGGATTATGGGCGGTCGCGGCCTGCACCAGTTTGTTGAGCTTGGCCGTCGACACGCGTTCACGCGATTGGCGAAACAACATCTGCCCGTGATTGACCAGGGCCTTCATGTTTTTCCCGGTCTCCCCGGTGATGAAGGCAATTGGCACATACCACATCGTGCGGAACGTATCGCGGAGATAAGTGGCCCACTTCTCGGTGGGCATGCTCTTGGCCATCAAGTCCCACTTGTTTACCACGAAGATGCACGGCTTGTATTGGTCGGAGATATAACTGCACAACTGCTTGTCGACTTTGCTGATCCGCTGCGAAGCGTCGAAGAAGAGGAACACTACGTCCGCGCGACGAATACTCCGTTGGGCACGGTGTGTGCTGTAGAAGTCGAGATCGGTATTGGTCCCCTTGCGACGCTTCAAGCCAGGGGTGTCGATGGCGATGAACGACTTGCCATCGAGTTCGAAGCGCACGTCGACGCTGTCTCGCGTGGTTCCGGCAACCTCGCTGACAATCATCCGTTCGGTTTTGGACAGCGTGTTGACAAAGGTGCTCTTCCCGGTGTTTCGACGACCCACGATGGCCAGTTTCATCGCCGGTTCTTCGGGCGGCTCTTCGTCGTTGACGGCAGGCAGGCGTTCGACAATCAAGTCCAACAGCTCTTCTCGCCCGCGATTTTCTTTCGCACTCACGCGGACCAGCTTGCCTCGGCCCAAGCGGTAAAACTCATCGGCATTGGGGTCGAGTTCTTTGTGATCGACTTTGTTCGCCACGCAGATTACTGGCTGTTTGACGTAGCGAAGTCGCTTGGAGACTTCCTCGTCGAACGAGGTCAGCCCGTCGCGGGCGTCGAGCACGAAGAGCAGAACATCGGAAGAGTCGATGGCCTGTTGGATTTGGGCTTCGATATGGGAAGTCAGATTATCCGGATCTTCGATCCCCATCCCGCCGGTATCGATCAGTTCGAAATAGCGGTCGTGGAATTCCAGCAAATGCGCAACGTTATCGCGAGTCACGCCCGCCGTGGGATCGACGATGGCGAGACGCTTGCGAGACAGCCAATTGAATATGCTCGATTTGCCAACATTCGGTCGGCCGACAATCGAGACGCGTGGCACGCCCATGACGTGAATATCCTTGTGTCGGCGTGTTACGCATCGCCAACCTGCGAGACAATTGGTCGCCGAGGCGGCTTGAGTAACCCACCTGAAAGTACTGAGCCCGCGAAAGAACTCATTCGGCTTCGATCGATTCAGGCCCACTCTCAAAGCCGTGGTTCCTGGGGCGTTAAGTACTCATGTTACTTGAAGGCAGCCTCGACGGATACGTCTCGGTTATTGGATACGGTAGTCGAAAAAGGGAGGAACCTCGGTATACTTGCGACTTCTTCCCGACGAATGGACACCCTTACCAGTCGAAAACCATGGGCGAAGTCACCACGATTTCTCACGATCAACTCCGCCGTGCGGTGCGGCAACAGTTGGAGACCCTGCGAAGGGCCGGGGTTCGCCAAATCTCCCGATCGCTTGCCTCGGGGGTAGATTCGTCGGCGATCGACGAATCTTTGCCCCGCACAGCCGTTTCCCCGGCAATTCCCGAACCACATCAGCAAGCCGTGTCGCAGGCGCCCGAATCGACAAACATTACCCAGCCGTCGGCCGCGGACGGTGGACTCTCAACGGAGGACCGCGTGGCGGAACTCGACATCATTCGCAACGAAGTGGCCGGATGCCAACGTTGCCAGGAACTGGCGAATACCCGCACTCAATCCGTGTTCGGCGTGGGCAACCCCCAGGCCCGTCTCGTCTTCTGTGGCGAGGCGCCGGGGGCCGATGAAGATCGCCAAGGCGAACCCTTCGTGGGCCGCGCTGGTCAACTGCTCACCAAGATTATCGAGGCCTGCACGCTGAGCCGGGAAGAGGTTTACATTCTCAACGTGCTCAAGTGCCGCCCGCCCAACAACCGTAATCCGCTGCCCACCGAGGTGCACAATTGTCGGGGGTTTCTCGACCGACAACTGGAGATCATTCGCCCGGAGTACATCTGCTGTCTGGGCACGGTAGCCGCCCACACGTTGTTGGAAACAACCACGCCCATCGGAAAGCTCCGTGGTTCGTTTCACGATTACAACGGCATCCCGGTGTGGTGCACCTATCATCCGGCTTATTTGCTACGAAACCCCCCGGCAAAGCGCTACGTGTGGGATGACATGAAAGCCCTGATGTCAACGATGGGCATCGACGTGGAAGGGGCCCGAAAGTAGCCGGCCAGCAATGAGATTTCTAAGCCGGTCTGGCGTCGTCGGCTTCCACAGGCGGAACCAGTTTGGCCAGCAGGCTGCGGAACTGCCTTAGTTTGATCGGCATGCTGACCGCCACGCGATGGTCGTTGAATTTCACCTTCTTCTTCCAGGACTTTTGCGTTTCGCCCAACAGCAGGATGGCCGGGATATGGGCGGTGGCTTCGTTCTTGCCCAACGCGTTGAAAGCCTTTACAGCCCCGCTGCCCAAGGTACCGGAACTGAAGATGACACAGTCCGCGGCGTTCTCGTTGTCCTCGAAACGACTCAAGGCACGTTCGGGATCGCTGGTTAACAAGACGCGATACCCGCTTCGCTTCAACCCATCGCGAAAGATATCCTGCATGCGGGGGTTCGACTCGACGAACAACAACACACGTCGTTTCTCTTCGGGGATGAGCATGGCGGCCCATCGTTCGCGTTCGCGATCGGAGCCGAGTTGTTCTTTCGATTCGCCGTTGGCCTCGGGAACCTCTTCAATATCTTCCCCGGCGGCCATCTTTTTAGCCGCAATGCTCAGGTCGACATACATTTCGGCCGGCGTTTGATATCGTCTGTCGGCGTCGAGCTGCATGGCCTTTTCGACGATCATCATCACTGCTTTGGGCAGCTTGTCTTCGTGTTCGCGAATGGGTTTCACTTCCAGGTAGCGTTGACGACTGAGACGCTGAATGCGGTCCTTCGTTTCCTGCAGCGGGGGCACCCCCGTCAACAGGTTGTAATAGATGCAGCCCATGAAATAGATATCGCTGCGTGGATCATCTTTGCGCACCCCCGTGGCTCGTTCGAGCCCGGCGTAATCGATGGTGCGGGGGTTGGCGTCTTCGTCTTCCACGTCCTCGGCACCCGCAAGCCCGAAGTCGATTAGTCGGGCTTGTCCGCGACTGGAAATCAACACGTTGGTCATCTTTAAATCGCGATGCGAGATGCCATGGTCGTGGGCGTAGGCCATGCCGCTGGCAATGTCGATCATGATCTTGGTGGCTTCATCGGCCGCGATTTTTCGTCGGGTTCTGACGAATAGCCGCAGGTTGTGGCCCTCGACAAACTCCATGACGATAAAGTGAGTGGTACCCTGCGATACAACATCGTAGATCGGCACGATATTGGGGTGCCGTAGCGACTTGCCCATCATGCCTTCGCGGTAGAATTGATCGGTCTCTTTTTCTTTGTCACTGAAACGAAATCGAAGCACCTTCAGGGCCACGATCTTGCCGGTTCCCGCTTCCACGGCGCGATAGACCCTGGCGAAGCTACCCGTGGCTACGCGGTAGAGAACTTTGTAGGGGCCGTAGAAGTACCCGGAGCGATCGCCCTTGATCAAGCGCTCGACCTGATAGTTGGTCAGCAGCTCGCGACGTACCAGGGCATTTAGAAACTCGTCGGCCGTGACGTTCCGACGACCAAAGTCTCCCCAGACACTGGTTAGCTGGCGGTCGTCGAGAAGGTTCAGATCCAACGTCCGCTGTGCGATCTGTTCCGCGGTTAGTTCACCCATGGGAGGCACGTCGTTCCCGACTCCCTGCATGCAGCGAAGTCCCCCCGTTACTGGGGACGAAGACTAAGCTGACTACTGTAGTTACCCCACATTTCATCGTATTCGACGTTCGCACGACTCGCAATTGGCTGTAGGCGGAACCTGTTCCTCTGGTTGAGGTTTGGACGCCTCGTTCCAAGACAAAGTTCGCCCTGCGAGGCCAGATCTTGGATACGAAATCGGACCCTTGTGCTACAGGTGGGGTTTTCAGCTCTTTAGGAGCTTCGGGCGATAAAAGAACCCCGGCCGGGGGAGAGCGGCCGGGGTTTTAATTCCGCAAAGCAAACCATTCGCTTCGCGATACGCCTACAGAGGGGGAGGGTTCTGTACGTTGTAGCAGCCGTAGCTCCCGGCTCGTACAAAACGTACGAGCCGGTGTGCTACAACTAGGCCTCTTCCAGTTGCCGACGGTAGTCGTCGCGTTCGCGACGAGTGGCTTCGAGGTCGAACATCAAGTATTTCATGTCGAGCCGGAGTTGACCCAGGGCGTCTTGAACCAAGCCCAAGATTCGGCGGCGACGTTTGGTGCTCTCCACGACCCGCGTTACGGCCGGGGTCAATTTATCACGCTGATCAGCGGGTAAACCCTCGACGATCGCGATCAAGTCTTCCAGGTCTTGGGGGATCTCGTCGTTTTTGGGCTTAATGATTCGAGGTGCGTTGCTCATGGTGTTCTCCACTGATCGGCGTTGGCGTGATGACTAGTTTGATAGCAGACGGTGTGCCGTATCGCGAGCAACGAATTGATATTTGCTGCAACTACTTGATATCAAATCACTTAAAGAAAACGCTCTGCTCCAGCATCCACAGTGGCAGGTGGCGAAAGCACAACAAGCTGATCTGGTCCCTCGACGCAAATACTGCTACAAGCACGCGTTACGAAAAGAACAACATCCCGTACTCAGGTGTCGAGATAACGCAACGCCGTTGTTTCAGGTGCCGGTGCGCCCGTATACGACTTGCTATTCAGTGGGCTTTTTCATGGCTTTGGCCACCAGATCGCCATTCATCACCACGCTTTTCGCGGCGGTGGTCCTCACGCTGCCCGGCGCCGCGGCCGCGCAAGGGGGCTTTCGGGAAGACTTCGAAGCGCCGGAAGTTACTTGGAAGTTGATCGACGCCGACGCAGACTACAACCTGCGTCAGCATCGTCGGCGAGAGGGTGAAGGTCATCGCCAGTCGGGTTGCGAGGTGTTGGAAGTCGCGGCAAACAACGGCACCTTCATCTATGCGGTGCATCAGGTTCCCGAAAGTCGCATCATCGACGAGTTGCGGATCAGTCTGTGGCTTCGCTCTGATCGCCCCTCCATTCTACTGATGGCCCGCGTGGTCTTGCCCAACGCACCTCACCCCCGCGATGGACAGCCCATTGCTGCTTACCTGCAAGGTCCGTCGTATTCGAATGTTGGTGGCTGGCAACAATTGCGTTTCGATTCCATTACAACACTCTTCGCACGCCAGGTTCGGGCACTGCGTCTGGAGTACGGATCGAACATCGATGTGCGCGATGCCTACATCGATCAACTTGTGGTCAATGTGTACGGCGGACCCGGTTCGACCAGTGTGTGGTTGGACGATCTCGAGATGACCGGCGTGTTTCCACGTGAACGAAGACAGACACAACCGGTCGCCATGTTAACGAACAGTTGGCAAGGTGAACCGGGACGCAGTCGACCGAACGTGGAGTTCGACGGCGCAGCGCTGATGATCGACAATCGGGCCGTCTTTCCGCGGATGATCCGACATCATGGCGAACCACTCGAGTGGCTGCGACAACTTGGCTTCAACATGGTGCTCACGTCGCATCCTCCGACGGTCGAACTGCTGGACGAAGCTCGACGCGCGGGAATGTGGCTGATCTGCCCACCGCCGTGGCGACCGTTGAATGAGTCGGCCGAGGAGAGTCGCCGCTGGAGCGAAGTCGAAATCAGTTCGCGATACGACCCGGTGCTTGCCTGGTACCTGGGCGACGATTTGATCGCCGACCAACTCCCGACGATTCGCAACTGGGCAGAACAGATACGTCGTGCCGACCGGCAACGAACGCGGCCGCTGATCTGCCATGCGGAAACGGGACTGCGAGGATTCAGCCGGCATACCGACGTGATGCTCACCCGACGTCAACCTTTGGGTACCACGCTGGAACTGAATGATTACGTCACCTGGTTGCGACAACGACCCGGGCTGGCACGTCCGGGAACTCCAACCTGGACCGCGATTCAGACGCAACTTCCGGCCAACATTACCTCGCAACTCAACGCACTGCCGGGATTCGCCGCCACGGGAGTGCCTCCCTCGGCGACGTACGAACAGGTGCGGTTGCTCGCCTACGCGGCGATGGCCTCGGGAATGCAAGGGCTATGCTTCGAATCGTATTCGCGGCTCGATACGGATGACAGCGCAACCAAGCTTCGCGCCGCGACCCTGGAATTGATTAATCACGAGCTGGATCTGATCGAGCCGTGGGCGTCCTCCGGTCAGTTGCTAACCACCGTACCGGGACCGGTACCGCAGGTTCACGCTTCGATCGTGCAGGTCAATCGGGCCCGACTGCTGGTTCCGCTATGGATCGATCGCGGGGCTCAGTTCGTCCCGGGACAGTCGGCCGGGCGGGACATCTCGCTGTTGGTTCCCGGGGTTCCCGAGTCGCATCAAGCTTATTGGCTCGATCCGTCGGGGATTCGACCAATCCACTCGCCGCGCGTCGCCGGCGGTAAACGGGTCACCTTCGACGAATTCGACCTCACGGCGTGCGCCTTGCTGGTGCAAGAGAACGACCCGCGATTGCTGACACATTTGCGTTCCCGACTGCGAGCTACCGAGCAGCGTGCCGCCGTTCTTTCCCGCGAGTTGGTGGCTGGAAAGCTGGAACGCGTAACCAGCATCATGGCGGGCCTCGATCCAACGGCACGTCGAGAAGCCGCAGAGAGTGAATGGTTATCGACCGCTCAAAAACATCTGGCTCAGAGTGACGCTGATCTGGCGGCCGGGCGATTTGGTTCTGCTTATACGAACGCCCGCCGCGGGATGCGGCCGTTACGGATGTACGAACGAACTCAATGGTTGGCGGCCATCAATGCCTCCAGCTCTCCGATGGCAACCCCGTTTACGGTTAGCTTTAGCACACTGCCTGCGCATTGGACACTGCTGAGCACCGTGAACCACTCCAACTTCGGAGGCAACCGTTTGGCCGGGGCCAACTTCGAGAATCTCGATGAGTTGCTCGCTTTGGGTTGGCGGCATGTCGTGCAAACGCTGCCCGATGTGGAAACCGAGGCGGGTCTCTCGCCCGAGGGACCACACGGGGGACGCTACTCGTTGAGAATCAAGTGCCGCCCTCGCCAAGGACACTACACGCCCGAGTTGGTCGAATCCTCTCCAGCGTGGGTTACGTCGGCGCCGGTATCCGTCGACCCGGGCCAGTGGGTTCGTATCCAAGGTTGGGTGCGCATCCCGGCACCACTCACCGGCACGGTCGATGGGTTGATGATCTACGACTCCGAAGCGGGCCGCTCGCTGGCCGAACGCTTCGGAGCGACCCAAGGCTGGCAGCAATTCACCATGTACCGCGGTACTTCGCAAAGCGGACAAATTCATCTCACCTTCGAACTGACCGGCCTGGGTGAGGTTTGGATCGATGACGTCACGATCGAGGCCCTCGAACCCCGCCCGCCAGGTGCACCCACCGCATTCGGTCCCCCGCCGGTTCGCTCCGCCGCTTTCGATCGACGTGTGCTACAACAGTAGCCGCCAAAACACGTACACGTTCGATTGAGGTTTCCCCATGAACGAGACCCGAGTGGTGATGCTCACGGGTGCCGCGGGCGGCATCGGCAATACTCTGGCCGCCGAAATCGTTCGTCGTGGTGATTGCCTCATGGCAACTGATATCGACCTGAAATCGCTCACTCGTGCTGCGGAGTCTCAGGGCTGGCTGTCACCGAATGTGCGACTTGGGCAACTCGATGTCCGCGACCCCCAGGACTGGCAGCAGGCCGTGCAGGATGTGATTGATACCTGGGGCAAACTCGATGTGTTGCTGAACGTGGCCGGTTATGTTCACCCTGGGTGGGTCCATGAAATAGACCCGACCGAGATCGACCGCCATATCGACATCAACACCAAGGGAGTCCTTCACGGTACGCAAGTCGCCGCGCGGCATCTGGTCGAACGTGGAGAAGGGGCCATCGTCAACATCGCCTCGATGGCAGCCTTGGCACCAATTCCCGGCATCTCGTTGTACAGCGCCTCGAAGTTTGCCGTACGGGCCTTCACGCTTGCCGTGGCCCAAGAACTTCGCCCGCATGGCGTGCACGTAAGCGTGGTCTGCCCCGACGCGGTGCAAACGGCCATGCTCGATAAACAGATTGATTTCCCTGAGGCCGCGCTGACCTTCTCCGGTCCCCGAGCCCTGACGGCCGAGGAGGTGGCGGCCGCCGTGCTCGACCGAGCCCTCGCGCGAAAGCAAGTGGAGGTAATCGTCCCCCGTCATCGAGGCTGGTTGGCGAAGCTCTCCAACCTGTGGCCCCGATTGGCCCAAGCGATTTTGCCACGGTTATCGAAGAGTGGGGCGGAGAAACAACAAGAAGCTCTGAAGAAGAGACTTGACGAGTAATTCTTGGGACACAGCCACCACCATCAGCCCAATTCACTCATCAGCGCAATCAACTTCCCCCGCACAGTTTCTTCCGCGTCGGGGGTGAGGTAGCTCGATCGGGCTCGCCAGGTTTCGTAGCCGCCTAGTCGGTGATGTTCGGCGGTGGGGAGATACCCGGCGTAGTCGTTGGCCAGAGAAATCACGAAGGTTGGCTTCAGAGGGCTGGCTGCCTTAATGGCCAGGCCCGTCTCCACGAAGGTTTCGCAGGGCGAAGTACAAATACCGAGATCGCCGATGCGGATGGCCTGAACCACCGTTGCTTTGGTCGGCGGAAGATCTTTCATCAGCATGGTCTCGCGGGCGTAGATTTGCTCGCGCGTTCTTAGACTCATATCGCTGGCTTCGGCCAAAATTGTTTTGGCTCGGACCACTTCAGCCGGGGTTGGAAGGCGTCGCCCTAGTTCGAGCGTGACCTGTCGTGTGTCGAGCTGCACCTCGTCGCGATATTCGCTCGATTGCATCGCTGCCAGGACGCGGTCCGCCACTTTGCCGGCTACATGCCGCATTTGGGCGTAGTGCGGTTGTCGTTGGGCAGTGGCTCGGAAGTCGACGTTGTTGATGTTCCCACTGGTTCCGTTGCACATCGCTGCCACGAAGGGCACCTCGAAGTGTTCGGCCTGCAGCCCCCGAGCCACGGCGTCGGCGAACATGGCAAAGTAATCGCCCGACACATGCCCGGGCCCTGTACCGCCGACGTAATGCAGTGAGTAGTTGGCCAATAACCCCAACGGTCGCCCGTCTTTTGCTTGCAGGGAGATGAAGACAATTTCAGGATCGATCGGGCCGGCCGGCTCGATGAGATTCTTGCTGCCTCGTGGTGGATTCATCTGGGCTTGATCGTGTGTACGACCGAACGGGTCTGCCGGAATCGTGCCGGGTTTCATTCGCCATCGCCGGTTGAATACCTCACTGGGTTCTTGCGCGATCCCCCAGGCGATCCGCGCCGGCTCCAGGTTGTTTGCCGCCCGCCGCAAACCGTCGGAGATTCGTTCGACAAGAAAGTCGGCATACTCGCGGTCCGGTTCGCTTTGGAAAACGCCAGCCACGGTGGCGGCGCTGTGCGTGTGAGTGGCGCTGATCGTGATGTGATCCAGCGGCAGGCTCGCGTGACTGTGAGCCAAGTGCTTGGCCGCCTCGTGAATCGCATGGGGAATCATGCAACTATCGCAGATGGCAAAGCCCAAGCGGCGGGTCCCATCGTCGAGCACAAAGCAACGGGCATGCAATTCGTCGTGAATATGGGTCGCCGTGCGGTCGCTCATCCCGCCGTTTAACGAGATCCCCAGCGGCGGCGTAACGTTGCTGGTCGCCGCGCCCGCGCGAAACCCAGACTCGACCATGGCGATTCCCCCAGCTCACTTGCATGCAAATCAAACACTTGTGCAAGTCAAGTATATCGCAGGAGCAGGGGTAATGAATCACTTCGAACGGCGCAGCAGGCGATGTCGCTAATGAGGGCTTTGATTCCACGGCTTGGGAAGCGTGCCGCTTAGACCAGGCTTTCGAGCAACAGGCGAATCTTCCGCATCTCGGCCATGTGATCGATGTCGGATTCTTTGTCTTCGGCCAGGTGCACGCACAGTGCCCGTTGATAGCCGACCTTGTTCAGTTGCGCGGCAATTCGGCCATATTCGACTTTGCCTTGCCCGATGCGGACCTGAAGCTGGTCTTTGCTCGTATCTCGCAGGTGGGTGTGATAGACGTGCTTCATCACCTGCTCAAAGTCATCGCTGCCGTGGGGGCCACAAATAAAGTGGCTGGGGTCCAGTGTGATTCCAAGCCCTTTTACGTTGTCGCACAACACGACTGCCGTATCGGGGTCCTGCGTAATTCGACCAATTTCGGTCTTTACGCTGACCAACACCCCTTCGATAGCAGCAATCCGCACCAACTCGCGGAGCCGTTCGATTTCGGCGTTGAATGGCGTGCCGAGTTCACCGGCTGGCACCGTAATCGAAATCACTTTCATGGCTTTGGCCAACTTTGCGCAGGCCATGAACTGCTCGTAATACTGTGGTCCCTCACCTTCGATGTCGACCGAAAACGCCACGGGGGTCAACCGCTTGCTTTGGCTACAGACTCGGAAGGCTTCCTCGAAGTCACTCGCAACCTGCGATGGCTTGAGGTGGTTGCCGCCCTCGTGAACTGCCAGTTCGAAGGCGGTGAACTCGAGGTCAACCAGTTTCGAAATGACTTCGGGTAGTGACAGCTCCGGAAAACACTCCGTTGAAGCGGCGACGAACACTCCGTTTCTCCTCCTCGATGCACCAATGCAACCGCGGAGTTTCCAAACTCCTCGACCGATTGCTCATAAGCCGTAATCTACCAGTAGGTTCGAAGTTCTGGCAACACCGGCTGACCGAGGGTCTCTCCACTGGATCGGTCGTTGTACCTTTCCCCGCGGTTCGTAAAATCCTGATAGTGCGGGGCCACGGTCCTGGCCACCCATCTCGTCGCGGTTGAAGCGAGTAGAAAAGCATGACATCCGAATCGCAACCCGAGCAGCCAACGTCGGCTCCGTCCCGACCACCCCATCCCGGCTGGAGTTACCCCCCGCCACCCCCGCGTCGACGGCGATGGCCCTGGCTTCTGTTGATCATTCTGTTCATCTCATTAGCCATGAATGTGGTTCAGTCTTCGCGCAACAGCGCGATGCGCTACTACGAGTCGAAGCCCAAGTTGGATGAACGCTATCACTCGCTGTCGAAGATGGCCAACGACAAAATTGCCATCCTGAGCGTCGAAGGGGCCATCATGGAGCAAGATGGCTTCATCAAGCAGCAGATCGACCAGATTCGTGAAGACGAAGACGTGAAGGCCATCGTGCTGCGGGTGAATTCACCGGGCGGAACCGTCACTGCTAGCGACTATCTCTATCATCATCTGCTCGAACTCCGCGAAGAACGCGATCTGCCCATGGTCGTCAGCATGGGCTCGCTGGCCGCCAGCGGAGCGTACTATCTTTCGATGGCCGTCGGGGCGGACGAAGACACCATCTACGCCGAGCCCACCACCTGGAGTGGCTCGATCGGCGTGATCATCCCTCATTTCGATATCTCGGGCCTGATGAAGACATGGGAGATTGCCGACGACTCGGTGAAGAGCGGCCCCCTGAAGCAGATGGGTTCACCAACGCTGCCCATGACCGAGCAGGAGCGCGAAGTCTTCGAGGGGCTGGTCGAAACCAGTTTCGAGCGATTCAAACAAATCGTGCTGACCGGCCGACCGAAGCTGGCCGGAGACGAAGAGAAAATCAAACAGGCGACCACCGGTCAGATTTTCACGACCGAGCAGGCCATCGAGTTGGGGTTGGTCGATCGCGAGGGATTTCTGGAAGCGGCCATCGAACGAACTGTGGAGTTAACAGGTTTGGACGACGACCGAGTGCGTGTCGTGGAGTATGTTCGACCGGCAGGCTTCTTGGGACCCTTGCTCTCCCAAGCCACCACACAACCGCGCAGCGACTTGGCCCGACTTCTTGATTTGAGCGCACCGAAAGCATATTACCTGCACACGATGTTGCCTGCCTGGGAATGATGGGGCGGTTCACTCACCTACGACGAGAACTATTCGAACTGAATCGCGTACAGGTCGGCGTCGTTCATGACGAAGCGCAGGCGGATGCCGCGGTCGGCCAGGGCAGACAAATCTGAGCCCCCTTTCCACGAGACCACACGGCCCAGGTCATCGCCAATCAATTCCGGCGAGTCGGCCAACGTATAGCCTTCGATGGGGTTGCCTTCGGCGTCCTGCACTTCAACCCGAATGGAGCCGGCGGCCGATGTTGCAAAGTTGAGTGCCAATTCTCGCGGCCCCTGTGTATCGGCATCGCCAAAGGTCAACGTCTTGGTCGTCATCTCTCCGCCGGCATACGGCGCGTTGACCGAGATGAACCCGTCAGGCCGCAATGTATAACGATCGAGTCGGGCCGTCGGTTGTCCGTAGTTCTTTTGTACGTATATCGAAAGCTGGCCGTCGCCGGTGGGAACGATTCCCAGTGCGGGATAGTTCGTCCGCGAGACCCAATTTTCGATGCCTTGTCCCGGGCGGATGAATGACTCCATGAAAGTACGGTGATACCGCGATCCGCCTCGCGTGGTGAGCAACACCGCATCGGAGATGTCGCCGAAGTACTTAGGGTTCACATGAATCGCCTCGGCTTCTTCAGCCGTAAGCACCTGGCGGCCCGGCATGAATCGGGCGGCAACGCCCACGTAAATATGCGGCGCGCGAACATAAGGACGGGTTTGGTTGGTGTACAAGTGCTCTGGCTTCGTATCGCCGAACGTCATTTGCACGGGGTCCGACCAACTGCGGAAGTCGGGCGACGTGGCCCGACCAATGGCACGAATGCGGTTAAGGCTCTTGCGGTAGTACAGCACATAGCGACCTTCGGCCTCGGACCAGAACGGTACGTTCTGCGAGTCGAACACCCAATCGGTATCGCGGAACAGCGGTTCTTCCTGCATCCGCGTCCAATGAATCCCGTCGGGCGACTTGTACCCGATGAGCCCGCTCTTGGCCGTGCCGCCAAGTGCCTTGTATCGTTCGTCCTCGGGTACATCTTCGCGCGTATCAAGGAAGGGACAGAAGTTGTGTGTCACGGGAGCAGCATCTGCCAGAATGACATTGTTTTGTCGCGTGCCGCGCACCTCGAACAGCCCCAACTCGGGCTTGGTCCAATTGATCCCGTCTTCCGACTCGGCGTAGCAGGTTACTTCGCGGCTGGAACCGTCGGAGCCTGCCTCGGGCAATCCGCGGTAATACATGCGGTACAGCGATCCGTCTTGTAGCACCGTGACATAACCGCAGAAGGCACCCTCCCACGGCTGATCGAACTGTAGCGCAACGCCTTCCAGTTGGGGTGAGTGCATTTTGAGGTCGGTGCCATCGAGCGATTCGATGAGATAATCGTCGACGAACAATTCCCGTCGATTCGCCACCTCGATCTGCCCTGAAGCAATCTCTTGCCACCCGGTGAGCAACAACGCGAACAACACAACAGGAGCGAAACGTTTCATCGGCGGGATCTCCGGGGCAGGATCGAGTCGAACACTTGACGGCCATGAAATCGACGCAGCCAAGCTAGCGTGCTGCGATTATAGCCGGCCCGAAGTGGCCATGCACACGAACATCCGCCTAATCCACTCGGCAGATGAGGCACTTGAGATATTCGGTTTCCAGGCAGTTCACATTCACGGGATGATCGGCAGATGCCCCGCGCGATTCCAGGATCTGAATGCGGCGGTTCGCGCGACGGGCCACCGTGGAAAGCAGCATGTTGAAGTCTTCGCGGGTGATATACCCGGAACAACTACAGGTGACCAGGATCCCGCCCGTGGGCAACATCTCGATGGCCTGCTGATTGATATGCCGGTAAGCCCTCATCGCCGCGGCGACCGAATGACGACCCTGGGCGAACTTCGGAGGATCCAACACCACGGCGTCGAACGATTCGTTCCGCTCGCGAAGTGGCTTGAAGCACTGCTTCGCATCCCCGACTTCGAAGCGCACGTCCTTGATCCCGTTCAAGTCGGCGTTGGCCCGTGCGATGCGAATGGCCGACTCGCTGGTGTCGATGCCCAAAACACTTCGGGCGCCGCCTAGCTTCCGTGCGGCCAGCGAAAACCCACCGGTATAGCAGAACAGATCGAGCACGCGGCGGTTGGACAGGAACTTGGCGGCCACGCGACGATTTTCACGTTGGTCGAGAAAGAACCCCGTCTTCTGGCCGTGCGTGAGATCGACCCCATAGCGAATGCCGTGTTCGTCGATGATCGTTGGCCCCTCGGGTACCTCACCCCAGAAGCGACCATTCTGAACACGGATCCCTTCGCGGTCGGCGATTCCCTTTTCGCCGCGCAAGACGATGCCGCGTGGTGAGAGTTTTTCGCGCAGCAACTCGATCATCTCCTCCAACCGTTGTTCGATGGCCAAGGCCCCCGGTTGTACAACCAGGTAGGGGCCATAGCGATCGACCACCAACCCGCTCAGTCCGTCGGCTTCGCTATAGATGATTCTCGCCGCACCGTCGGGATCATCGAGATGCAACTCTTGCCTGAGGGCAATGGCTTGCTCGACGCGTTGCCGCCAGAAGGCGTCGTCGAGCATTTCGTCAGGCTGCCAAGTATACAGCCGAACCCGAATGCGACTGTTGCTGTTGTAGACACCCCGTGCGATCCAATCGCCCTTGTTGGTGACCAGTTCGACGACGTCCCCGTCGTCCAGCACGCCGTCGACTCGCTCGATGGCCGAGTCGAGAACCCACGGATGCCGTCCATAAAACGGTCCCGCCTTGCGGTTTTTCAACACAACGCTAGCCACGGGTTCTCCCCAATACGAACAAGACAAACCCATATCTTACGAGGGTCGTCCATCACCAGATAGCCCAGCCGCATGTCGGCTGGGTCGTTGCAGACGACAAGAGGCCTTGAGAAAGAGTCTCGCCCAACGACCAAGACGATTTTCGCCGGGAACCTCAACCGAACAGGATGTCAGTTCAGTGAGTGTCCGTTCCAATGGTCCAGCCCGCCTCGCCATGCACGATTCACTTCAGGGCATCGTTTCGACTGCGTCGACCCGACCGACATGCGGTCGGGCTATCGGCTAGGAGACGCTCCGTTGGTTCTGTGGCCTCAAGTCCGTCCATTGATCCTGCCTGGGGGGTTAATCGGAAGCATGAATCGTACAGTGAGGCCGGAGCTGCCTTAGGGAGTTGATGGCATCCGTCGAGATTCCCTGACTCTTGGAAACTTCCAGGTTTCTTAGAAGTGGGACATCGGCAAGCAATTCCATTCCCGCGTCGGTAATCGAGGTCTCTCTGATATCGAGAAACTCGAGGTGAGGAAGCGATTTCAACTGGGTGAGCCCTTTGTCGGTAATCGCCGTTCCGCCGACCCTTAGAGTCCTTAGCTTCGACAGCTTCGCGATCGTCGTTAGCGCTGGGTCACCGATGTTGGTGAATCCCAGATCCAAATGTTGCAATGTTCGCAGCGATTCCAAACATTCCACCCCTGCATCGGTGATGGGATGCCAGTGGAGTCGCAGCGTTTTCAATGCGGATAACCGAGAAATCGTCGACAGAGACTGATCCGTGAATCCAGTCTGCACGAGATACAGTTCTTCCAGAAGATTCAGGTCGCCCAACTTGTTGAATCCCGCGTCAGTCACGGTGGGCACTTTGAAGATATGGAGCTGGCGAAGATCGGTTAGCGAACCGAGCGATGCCATTCCCGCGTCGGTCACGGATGCTCTGATCATTTGCAGTGTTTCGAGATTGGAGAATCGCTCAAGTTGGTCAAGGTGCGCGTCGGTTATCTCCGGTCCATCCAGCGTCAGTTGTCGCAGGGTTTGCGATTCGGTTAAGCGTTGTAACCCCTTTGCGGAAATGGAGGTGTTGGATAAAGAAAGACCTTTCAACTTCTTGATACGGAGTAGATCATCAATGCAACCATCGGTGACCGCGGCACCAAACAAACTGAGGTAATGCAATTGGCTCAGTTTGTGGAGGTTCGCGACATCATCATCGGTCATCGGTTCTTTGTTGAAAAAAACCGTACCTACCGTGGCGAAGGTATCTTCCCCGAGAATATTGCGGGCCAGCCAGTTGCCCGGCGGAGTGGAAAGGCTCTGGTACCAGCCCGCATCAAGTTGGTAGTTGTACAGAGTGTCTCCCCCGGCCGCCGTGATGTCGCGAATGACCGAGCGTTCCATTCTGGAACGGAACAGCGGCTTGCCCAGCCAGGCCAGAAACGCTCCGAGGACAAGAAAACTGATCAGCAGGCCACGGATGCTCAAACGAAACCGGCGGCGCGGCATACCAGTAGACGGCTGCGGATTTGTCTCACCCATAGAAATGCTGCACGCCGAGGAAGTTTCGACCCGGCAGAATTGTACGCAGCCGCTAGAGCAGAAACCATGTAACCGGATCGCAACAGATTCCTCAGATAGCCCAGCCGCATGTCGGCTGGGTCGTCAAAGACGACAAGAAGCCTTGAGAAAGAGCCTCGCCCGACGACGGAGACGATTTTCGCCGAGAACCTCAACCGAACAAGATGTCAGTTCGGTGAGTGTCCGTTCCAATGGTCCAGCCCGCATCGCCATGCACGATTCACTTCACGGCGTCCTGTCGACTGCGTCGACCCAGCCGACATGCGGTCGGGCTATCGACTCACTTTCCAGCCTGAATGATTGGCCCGACCCGATGCGCGATCTGCGCACCAATTGTGCTTGGAGAACCAGGCCAGGAGTATATGCTGCAATGTGGAAGTTGAGAGGACAAGTCAGCTATCGACTCCCATGAAAACCTATCGGATGGGCCAAGATGAAGTACTTTGAGTGATGGAATCGACGCAAGCGCTTCAATGCCAACATCGGTAATCTTCGTGGATCGGATATCAAGGTATTGAAGATGTGATAGTGCCTGTAGGTGAACGATTCCTGCATCCGAAATTGAGTGCTCGTACAAGTAAAGCTTCTTGAGCTCGGTCAGCTTGGATATTGCTGGCAATGATTGATCGGATAATCCGGTTTCCACCAACTTGAGTTCCTCAAGATGCGAGAATTTCTCGAGAGCCTGAAATCCAGCGTCGGTGACCTCTGGAGCATTGAGAATATGCAAGGTACGGAGGTTGCTCAACGATCCCAGGGATGCAATCCAATCGTCCGTGATTTTTGTTACCGCTTTTCGAAATCGACGTTTGCCGGGCAACCGTTCGAGCAGTTGAATTTTATCGTTCCCGAAACCGCTGAGCGTGAGATGCAGGATGGTCTTCGACTCCGCCAAACGGCGTAAACCATTCGCGGAAATAGAAGTCCGAAAGAGGGAAAGACTTCGAAGTTTCTTGATGCGAAGAAGATCGTCAATACAGTTGTCGGTAAATTTTTCCCCTGAAAGTTTGACGCAGTACAGGTCGGTGAGTCGCTGAAGGTCAGAGACGTTGTGCTCGCCGCACTGCGGCATCGGCGGGAAACTTGAATACAAATAGACAGCTCCTACGCTGGCGAATGTGTCGTCGCCCAAGATAGAACGTAGGTGCGATGGACCTGGGGGTATTTGATCCGGATCGAGTTGGCCGTCTTTCAATTGATAGTTGTAGTGAACTACTCCCCCGGCGTCCGTAATCTCGCGAATAACGGAACGCTCAATCCTGGATCGTAATACGGGCTTCCCTAACCCAGCGAATAGTCCACCGAGCACAAGAATACAAAGCAGCGGGCCACGCAAGCTGAAACGAAACCATCGCGAAGCTGGAGTGGACAGAATCGGCTTTGATTCGCGCATGGCAGGACTGCCTATTTAGTTGGATATAAATGACATGGCAACATTGAACTGAATGCCCCAGATTAGATGCTAATTCCCGAAACTTGCCTAGTTACCTCTCGGATAGCCCAGCCGCATGTCGGCTGGTTCGTCAAAGACGACAAGAAGCCTTGAGAAAGAGTCTCCCCCAACGACCGAGATGATTTCGCCGGGAACCTCAAGCGAACAGGATGTCCGTTCGGTGAGTGTCCGTTCCAGTGGTCCAGCCCGCCTCGCCATGCACGATTCACTTCATGGCATCGTGTCGACTACGTCGACCCGACCGACATGCGGTCGGGCTATCGGCTTGGCTTGCGATTAGTGGGTTGTGGTGTTGCTGTTTCGGTAGGCGACCGCGGGGACGGTGTGCCCCAGCATCACGACGTCGCCGCGACGGAGGAAGCGGCGCTGTTGGGCAATGACATCGACATCGTCGGGAAGGATGGGACGAATTTCTTCGAGAACGTCGGCCCTGGTGACCAGGTAAGCGTTCGACGATGTGGCGAAAAACTCCTGCACGTCTTCCGGTCGTACGTATCGGGCCACCGGGCTGCGGGCGTAGAAGACCAGACTGGGCACAAAGTAATCGTACGTTGCCACGCGAGGCGCGCCCCCTTGTAGGGCGGTGGCCTGCTCGATCAACGGTTGGCTGTTCTGCTCGCGGGCGACCGTTGGTGCAGCCACGCCAAACATCGTGACGCAAAACAGGACCGAGGTTACCGCACAAGTCGCCACGCTTGTCGGGACGTGACCATGTTCGAAAAACCACAGGCAGCCGATTCCGCCGAGCAGCGGCACCAGCCCGATCAGGGCCAGCGGCCAATAGCCGGGCAACAGATAGTACGCCACGATCGGCATGACGATCATGATGCCAACGCCGACCAATACGAGCGAACCCAGGGCCCCTCGGGCCAGCGTTTGACTGAACTTGGCGGGCTCCAACATCCAACGATCGAGGAACGTGGCGGTCAGCAGCGCCAGCGCCGGATAGGCGGGCAAGACGTAGCTGGGCAGTTTGGTGCCGGCCAGCGAAAAGAAGCCGATCCACAGCCCGGCCCAACAGGCGAGAAACAAATGTCCGGTCCGCCAGGCTTCTCGGTTGCGAAGTTGTCGTACGAGTTGGATCAGACTGAGCGTGAGAAAAATCGACCAGGGAAAGAAGCCGATGATGATGGCCGGAATGTAATACACGATCGGCCCACGATGGTTTTCCATGGCCGAAACGAAGCGGCCCAGGTTGTGGTTGCCCAAGAATCCGGCCAGCCAGGCTCCTTCGGTCTTCCACCCCACCAAGGCATACCAGGGAAGTGCGATGACCAGAACCACCAGCACGGCAATCGGCAAACGTACGGCCAGCAGTGTTTTGAATATGTGCATCGGTGCCAGGCAGGTAGCCGTGCGGCGGAACCAGGCCAAAACGCGATTGAATCGCCCCTCGACGGCGACCGCCGCGGGTGCTCTCCATGTGGCCAGCAGCACGAACAGCGAGATGACCCCCATCGGTAAGACCACCCCCACGGGACCTTTCCCCAACACCGCTACGCCCATCGCGGCGAAGCAGGGGAGCAGGGCGGTCCATTTCCGCGGGCTTACCGACTCGAAGGAGAGTTGTGCAGCCGCAGTGGAATCCGATGTCGAATCCTGCCAGTCGGAGCCATCCTCTGCCGGGTGCGGCGCAATGCTTCGCAAATATAGAAACATGGCCAGCGTCGAGAAGAAGATCAATGTCCCGTCCGGGGTAGCGGCCCTCGACGAGACGACGAACATCAGGCAACTGGCCATGATCAAACCGGCCAACAGTCCGACACGAGGTCGAAACAACAAACGACCGATGTGGTAAACGGTGAAGATAGTGCCGGTTCCCAAGGCAGCAGACCAGAAGCGGGCGGCAAACTCGTTCACGCCAAATATGCTGTAAGCCCCCATCATCAGCCAGTACAGCAAGATGGGCTTATCGGTACGCAGCTCGTAGTTGAACGTGGGAACAACCCAATCGCTGCGAGCAAGCATCTCGCGCGCGCAGGCCGCGTTCTTGGGTTCGTCTTCGTCGAATAGCGAGGCGCCACCCAGGCTGGTAAACAGCACAAGCAGGGCAACGACGAATAATAAGAGCTGTTGTCGCAACGTTTGACGCATGAACGCGTACTCCCAGGTGTAGACAAGCGCGGTCGGGAGTCTAGATTGATCGGAACGCGCGAAGCAACATCAGTCAGCGAATTCCATACGTTGCGGGGGTCTCATCACCCCGGGAGAGACCAGTGGCGAGTGACTGCACGGGGGTGCTAGCTAGGCTTCGGATGAATGGCCGTACATAGGGATTGCCGATAGTTGGCATGGTCGCTGCGTGCGTCAACCATTACAACTCGGCCTCCTTCGGAATCAGGAATTCGTCCGTGACATGAATCCTGTCTGCTAGCGATTCCCAAAAAAGAAAGCGTACTACGGCCTTGAGTAACGGTGCATCGAAGCCATTGTTAGAACGAATTATTTCCGGCGACGCGGTCATTGCGTCGCAAGTGGGCCCCAAAGATCCCTACCAACGAGATCCGTTTTGGGTGCTGCTCGAGCATCGGTGGCTATGGATTTGCCCGTTCCTGGCGTTCTCTTTGGCCATGGTCGCGGCGTTCCCATTCGATCTTGGAGTGTCCAAGTGGTTCTTGGAAGGGAACGCGCCGGGTTTCATTCACAAGCTGACGTCCGCAGCCGAGCCTTTCGGAAATGGCCTGGGGGTGACGTTCATCTGCATTGCCATGTTCTTATTAGACAAGGCTCGTCGACGCGATCTAGTGCTTGTGGTGACCACATCGCTGGGTGCCGGGATGGTGGCCAACCTGATCAAGGTCTGTGTGGTACGGGTGCGCCCCTTGTCGTATTCATTCGACGGGCCGGTCTTGGAAACATTTGGGCCCTGGCTGGAGTCGAATACCTTTACTAGCGCGTATCAGAGTTTTCCGTCGGGCCACACCACCACCGCGGTAGGTCTGGCGTTGGGCTTGGGGCTAGTCTACCCACGAGCACGTAGCTTGCTTTTCACACTCGCGGTACTTGTCGGACTCCACCGCGTCTGCGTCGGGGCACACTACTTGAGTGACGTGTTTGCAGGCGCTGCTCTGGGCTATCTGGTAGCGATCGGCTGCTGCCGAATCCATCTGTGGAAATGGCGAATGATCGGTGCCGTCAGCCCGGCGACAGAAGAAGCCACCACGAGTGTCCCACCGGCTCATCTGGACCGCAGCGTTACTAATCGGCTGCAAGTCGATGGGTCGGTACGGGGCGACCTGGGCGAAAGCTCTGAGTCTGCCGCCAATTGAGTTCAGATCCGTGCGCCGCGGCCACGGCTTCGACTTCGCGCACGACGTGCTTTTCCAAGCGAACCGGGTCGATGGCCACACGTGCATTGAGCACCAAGTCGGCCGCCTTGGCCTGGCAGTTCGAAGGCAACGACAGTTCCGGTGCCGTATCGCGATCGATGAGATTGGCCACCCCGTAGAAACCTTCGTACAAGGCGATGGCCTTCAAGTGCGCGGTTTCGGCCCCCTCGGCATTCAACACCTTCTGCAAGCGCGTGACGATCTCCACGAGCATTGCATCGAGGTCGAACGGTTTGTCGGCAGTCACCCGCACGCTGCTGTTCAACCAGCCCAGCTCCGCTTCACCTTCGGCATAGATGTCGTAGTCCAACTCCAGAGAGCGTCCGCCAAAATTGCCGCGTTGATCGAGCATTTCCAGCAGGGCCTCGAAGCCTTGCCCGGTGCGTGCCGAAACCTGCAGAACGGGAATGTCGGGCTGCTCGGCCTTGATCAATTCGGTCAGCCGCGCGAGTTCATCGCTGTTTAACTCGTCGACTCGGTTGATCAGAATCAGGTCGGCTTCCTCGAGTTGTTTGCGAAAAATGTATTCGGCCTTGGGCGAGAAGCCGGCTTGCTGGCCACCTTCAAGAATCTTGCGGCCATGACTCGGTTTGAGGATCACCGCATAGGGCGAAATGTCGTATTGATCGTCGTATAGCTTGGCCAACGGTCGGATGACGGTGGCCACTAAATCGGTGCAACTTCCCACGGGTTCGGCCAGCAGTACGTCGGGGCGTTCTTCTTCGGAAAGTTGTTCGATCGTACCGGTCAGCTCGTCGAAGTTGCAGCAGAAGCAGGCGCCGGCGACTTCACCCACGCGATAGCCATGCGAACGTAAGGTTTGGGTATCGACCAGATCGGTGGCCTGATCGTTGGTTACGATCCCGACCTTCTTCCCCTGCTGTTGATACATCGCCGCAAGTCGGGCAATGGTGGTGGTTTTGCCCGCACCGAGGAATCCCCCAATCATCACGTATTCAATGGGTTTCGACATTCGCTTTGCGACTCCGGGGGGTGTGAAGATTGGACCGATCCGCCTGAACCTGCCACACAACGTGGGGTATACTTGAAGGTCCCACCTTCATGATACCAACGTCGAGGTTCCCCGGTCCATGATCCGCTATCTACTTCCCATCGCTCTCATTTTCGCGGTATCAAGCGTGTGCCAGGACGCAGGTGCACAGCTATTTGGCCCCCGGGTGCTCGGACAATCACTCAGCCGTCAGCCAAGCCCGGGGCTTGCGGCCGCAGAAGAAGTTGGCGAACTAAGAGGTACGGAACGCTTCATTCGAGGGAACCGCGGAATTCGCGACTTTGTGGGCACTGACGCAGCCGATACGCCGTTGTTCATTGGCATCCAACAGGGGCGCAGCCGAGGAACGATTCGATCGGCAATCACGAACTTGCGACCGCCCCGCGAGCCGAATGTGAATCAACCGCAACCGCAACAACCTGGGCCCAACTTGCCCTACGCACCCCGACTGCAATTGGGATTCACGCCACCCGAAATTGCACCCAGCGTGGTTGCCTTGGACATTACTGAACGACTGGTGGATGCACTGGCGCTGCAACGTTCTGATTTGCAGGCGGATGAGATTGGGGTGATTCTACAGGGCCGGACGGCCATCCTTGTGGGTGAGGTCGCATCGGAGCACGAGCGACTCTTGGCTCAGCAATTGACGATGCTGGAAGCTGGTGTGTCCGAGGTACAGAATGAACTGACGATTGCGGGCGAATTGTCGGCTGAAGAGCTTCCGCCCGCCGAAGCTTTCGATACGCTTCCCAACCTCCCTGACGATATGTTTCCCACGCCTGGCGTTGATCGATAACTTCAACGCTTTCCGCCGCGACGTTCTCGCCGGTCGCTTGAACATTCATGGGCGGCATTGGCCCGGTGGTCTGGGTTCCCGGCTGCTGGGCCGGTGGAATCACCGCACTTAGCGATGTGGAACTGTTCTGCGTGCTTGGAGTGCTCGAGGCGGCCTGCTGTTGAACGGGAGAAGTAGCACCCGTCTGCAACGCCGGAGGTACCATAGTCGCCGAAGAGGGGGGAATCGGAATCGTCGTGGTCTGCATCACTGGCGCGGCGGCTGTAGGAACCGTGGCGGGGATCATGCTGGCCGTCGTACTGGCTTGCGAAGACGCATACGCTGCGGGTTGGATTCCCGTGTCCGCAGCGGCCCGCGATGTTGGCGTTTCCTGAGCCATTTGCTCTTCGGGCGGGGAAGGGCCGGGCAAGATCTGCTTAGTGATCTCCGACATGACCGAACCCCCTTCGGTCGGCTCGAAGCGCACCACCATGCTGATCTGTTTGCTATAGCCGCCCACGTCACCCCAGGGTGCCCACACACTGTAGGAATGGCCTACGCTGGATTTACTGTAGTGTGATTTGAACTGTTCGGCCGTCATGATCACACGCCGGTCGGGGACACAATCCTTGGGATCGCGATTGGTCTCATCGAACATGTAGACCACCAGTTGGCCATCGACCTTGATGGGGTCTTCGGAGTGGCTTTCGTAGAACATCAATCGGCCACCGAAGCCACGTTGGGACTTCACCCCGGGTCGACTCATCACACTGTCGGTCCATACGGCCGTGACCCGCGTGGGAAGTTTCACTTCGTCGTCTTCGTCCCCGTCTTTCCAGGGCACGATGTCGTTCCATGACGCCATTTCGTCCCACGCGGTATCCAGTTGAGCACAGCCCGTGGTGGTGACCATCATGATGCCGAAAAGCAGCCACCCCAGTGAGGATCGAAGCATGTTCAGTCTCGCCAAGTGCGAATTCATTCGGAAGCGGACGTCGTTATTGAAGTTGAATGGTTCCATCGTCTTGTCGCGATCGCGGTAGATTATCTCGGTGGCATGCTTCTGGGATACGATGCTTGTTGAACTGGTGGAGATCCGTTTGCCGGGGGCCGTGAGGCCGACTGGGGTTCGACGATTCCCGCCGGAACATTCGGTATGGGGGTACCCGTTCCGTTCGCGGGGGGTGCCGACATGATGTTGGGTGGTAACACCGGACTCTGAGGATCACCCAACACAGGGGACGAAGGAACCACCTCGTAGGATTCACTTTCCTCCATGATGATTTCTTCCGGCATCCCGTCAGGATAAACCACCTCACCGCCGTTTTGGCAGTGCACACAGTCGCCGCGGTGACACACGGATCCGTCCTCGTGTAGCTTCACCACGTCGGCCATGCACCAGTGCATACGTGCGGACTCTATTTGACGGATACGTTCGGCGTCGGCTTCATCTCGCACTACATGAGGGGTAAGTACAATCAGCAACTCGGAGCGCCGTATAACTTGAGCATCGTAACGGAACAAAAGACCAAGAATTGGGATATTGGACAGATGGGGAACGCGGCGCGCGATGTTCGTTTCTTCTTTGGTGATCAACCCGCCCAAAATAATCGTCTGACCGTCTGCAGCGCTGACCGTAGTTTGGGCTCGCGTGGTGTTGATACGCGGCGAACGAATCACATCGCCGGTGGATGAAATCGAAATCGGAATTCCCTCGGCATCGGGACCCAAGTTCGATTTCTCGGCGTCGATCTCCATCACGACCATTCCCTCGGGACTGATACGCGGCGTGACCCCGAGAATCAGACCGACGTTCTCCAGATCAATCGTATTCACCTGGCTGAACTGATTGATGGTGGTCCCGGTAATTCGTGGCACCCTTTGGCCGACTTGAATGAATGCCGGCTGGTTGTCGAGGGTCATCACCTGAGGGCGACTGAGCACGTCGAGTCGCCGAGATTCCTGCAGGGCCCGAATCAACGCACTCACACTGTCGCTGCTTGCCGAGAGAACCAGACCACCGTAACCCAACTCGGTGTTCACGCGTCCCATGGCAAAGCTTGAAAGTCCCTGGGCACCAACCCGGCCGCTGTTGGCCAATGCGGTTGGTTCGCCGGAGTTACCCAAGGGTGAGTTATTGAATGCGAATCCGGGGGTGTTGGTCGCCGAGACGATGACATCGTTGGTCGTGACGACCCCCGTACCCGGGGTCGAGAAGCTATTCACAATCGTTTCGATATCGCCCAGGATGCTACGGTCGAACAGGATCGAGTCTTGCAGCCCCAGTTCAATTCCGAACTCGTCGGTATTGTTCAACTGCACTTCGGCAATCAGCACTTGAATCATCACCTGCGGAGGCTGCTCGTCCAGATCTTCGACCAGCTTGACAATCTCGTCGTAGAAGCGAGGCGTTGCACTCAGAATCAACGCGTTGCTCACCGGCTCGGGAACCACGACCACTTCCGATTCGATTTGGCGGAAGGGACTGATCGTGCCCGGGGTGGCCTGCTGAACTTGCCGCTCGCTACGCAGGAATTCGTTGATCGCCACGGCCACGTCGATCGCGGGAGCATTTCGCAACCTGAAAATCGTACTGCGGCGATTCTCGATATCCTTTTCGTCCAGGCGTAACAGAATTGCTTCGACAATGGTCAAGTCGCCCGCCGAACCCGAGGCGATGATACTGTTGGTCCGCGAGTCGACCGAGAAACGCAATGGGGCCAACGACGATTCGCTCTCCGCGCGGGGAAGCTGCGGGCCCACTCCGGAAGAAGTGCCCAGCAACGTCTGCAGCATTTGCACTAGCGACGCTGCCTCGCCGTTGACGACCTTGAATACTTTGATTTGAACCACGGCGGCGGGTGGTTGATCGAGGTGATCGATCAAGGCCCCGATCAAGTCCATGCTCTCAGCCGGCGCCGACACCAACAAGGTGTTCGTACGGGCATCGGGGGTAACCTTTACCTCGCTCAAGATGCCTGACTTCAACAGCCGTTCTCCGCCGGGCTCGATCGTCAGGAACTGCAGCACGCTGGAGCGTTGATCGGCCGTGGCCGCGCCTGTAATGGCGTTCTGCAACAGCGGACCCAGGTCGGCTGCCAGCGTGTTGGCAAGACGGAAAACTTTGAGCTGATTTACGGCCTGGCTGTCGGGAACATCAAGTCGGTTCACCAACCGTTCAATTTCCAGCATATCGCGGGGGCTGGCGTGCACCACGATCGAGTTGCTTCGCACATCGGGCGTGACCCTGGCGTTGGTCTCCAAGCCTTCGCGGTTGTTCAAGAAGTCTTCAATGGTTTGCGCCACCGTGCTCGCCGCGGCGTGCTGCAAGCGAAACACTTTGGAGTTGCTGTCGGGAGAAACCGGCGTGTCCAGCTTTTCGAGCAGGTCCTTCACCAGGGCCACCGCCTCACCGCGACCGATGATCAACAGCGAATTCGGCTTGCCCAGCGCTGTTACGCTGACACGACCTTGTTGGCTGGCCAACAGGGCTTCCTGAATTTTGGCGATCAACTCGCCCACGGCCTCACTACCAACGTGCCGCAGGGGGTAGACCTCGATCACGGGCTCGTCTTCGGCACTGAGCCGTTCGATCTCTTCGATGATTCGCAGCACCTCTTCCACATCGCGCCGGTCGCCCCGAAGGATGATCACATCGAGATCGGGAAGTGCTTCGACCTCGATATCGGGACTCAAGTCGCCCAAGGGAGATTCGTCCCCCTGAGGTTCGGCGGCTGGTGGAGCCACAGGCTGCTGCGCGAAAATAAGGTTGGCCACCTGAAAGGGCCGGGCCTCTTCGGGAACCTCGAACGCCACGCGGCGGATGGCACTCTTCTCAGAGCCTGCCTCCCAGGACGAGGTTCCGCTATCGAGTTGCGATGGGGACTGGTTGTTTCCTTCCCGGCCCTGATTCTGATAGGCGTCGACTGCGCTACGAACTTTACCCAACTTGGCTTTACCCAGGGGGACAACGCGGACCGCGCGATCGCTGCTTTGCGGAGGACCGTCGAGAACTTCGAATAGCCTCACAATTTGTCCGGCCAACGGTTCGCTGCCGGAGACAACCACGCGGTCGTGCCCGTGACTGAACCCGATGACCGTTTGATTTCCTCCGGCGTCCGATAGCACGTAGCCGGGCAATCCCGCGATCGCATTGAGATGCGATTGAATCCGTTGCCCCATCATCCCGACGAACAGCGGTTCGATTTCAGCCAGCGTGCTGTTGCGAAGCTGATAGGATCTCGGAGTCAAGCTGGCCGAACCTTGGTTCGCCATTGGAGTTGGTGACGTGGTTCCGGTAGTCGGAAGTGTTCGACCGAATAGGCGATCGCTCACCGCGCGGTGTACTTCCTCGGGCGCCAACACGATGAGTTGCCCAGTGGCACGGTCCACGCTGATGCGAACATCGCTTCGGTTTGCGTAATCGCCGGAGATGATTTCGGCCCAGCGGTCGAGATCCCCGGGACGGCAAGTGTAACTTTGCATCTGCAGCGCACGGTTCGGCTGCGGATTGCGCGGAGGTAGATCCATTGATTGAATCAGCCCGGCAACCATCTGATGCACCTGGGGTGGCCCGGAAACCAACAGCCGTTTCCCGGCTTCATCGACCGCAACCTGGATCGATTGATCACCCTTAGGCAATAAGGGCTGAAGCACCGAATGCACGTGACCCGGGGTGACATACTTCAGCGGGTACGAGAGCAATCCGGAGGGATCTTGCGCGCAGACTGGGGTGGTTATTAGCACGCAGGCCAAGAGTAGTAGGCCACATGACTTTCGCGGTGTTGTTTTATCTAAGCAGCAAGTCACTAGTGAAACGCCTGGCTTCGCATTCCCCCCCGCTAAGCCGACGCTAGCAGCGCGTGCCATCTCTGTCCTGTCCGGCACACCTCACGTCACCCTGATTTTCGGCAAGGTTTGCGCAGTTCTCCACCGTTTTTGGCGAGAACGGGAGATTGGTGTAATGAGTCGAAGGAATCGAAGCCGAAACTAGGCCTCACCGCCCTCATCTTGCAGCAATGCTTGCTGAATGAGTTGGATCTCGCGGCTGCCGTGTCGGTCGACTTCTTGAAGCAGTGACAGCAAGTCGGCCGAGATGCGATCGAGCTGATCGCATTCATCGCTAGCGATTTTCTCGAGCTGAGAATTGTAGCACTCGATCTCGTGGCGAAACTTTTCGTGATCGCATCGCAACTCGTCCACCGTTTCGCTTAAGGCAGGGTTCTCCGCGGTGACCATGCACATATAGCCGTCTTGTTCCTCGAGCTTCATCAGCCGGGCAAAGTGGCGCTGAAACGCTTGGGTCACAAAGCTCAGGCTCGACAGCTTGCGGGTAACCCCGGTCTCTGCCACTTGCCATTCAACAATCGAACGCAAACTTGCCATGATGTGGCCGAGCACCTCATGCTCAACAACCGTCTGTTGGGCAATATCGTTGTTTGCCATGACGTACCTCCCGCGAATGAGGAGAACGCCCCTTTCAGGGCACGATTCGAAGAGAAGTTGCCGCACCCCCGCGAGCATTAAATTGCGCGCGTTTAATTGTCGTACTCCAAATCCAGAAGGTCAAACAATTAGCACGACAAAGCACCCATCTGGGGAATGAACTCCCACCATCTGTACGGCGGTATACTACTAGCGTTGGATTAGATCGAATCGCGGGGTCCCTTCTGCGACATGCGGGCGATGGCATCCAGAAAACGCTGGGGCGCAAAACGCTTGTATCGCCAATACCAACGGGCCTTAGGCGGCAAAATTACATAGAGCTGCTTGCGGTGCATGGCGCGAACTGCCTCGTCCGCGACCTGATCGGCGGTGAGCGTCGCCTTGCGAAATGCGCTTTCCGCAACGTCACGCAATTTCTGCTCGTGGAAGCGACCCTCTTTCAACAGGTTCGTCGCGAAGAACGCAGGGCACAACACGGTCACCCCGACGTTGTGCTGTTTGAGTTCGGCATACAACGTTTCGGAGAGGGCCAACATCCCCGCCTTGGTTACGTTGTAAGACGCCATCGAGGGGGCCACCGCGATCGCGGCCAGTGAAGCCGTATTGATGATGTGCGAGCCGCGGGGATTCGCTTTCAACCAATCAACGAATGTGTGGCATCCATAGATTCCGTTGAACAAGTTGATGTCGACAATCCACCGCCAGTCTTCCAGCGGAGCTTCACCCATATTTCCCGAGGCCGCCACGCCGGCGTTGTTCACCAGCAGATCCAATGTCTGCCAATTTTCACGCAAGCGGTGGCTGAGCTGTTCCCACTGTTCGACGCTGGTCACATCGAGATGTTCGAAGCGGGCATCCCCTCCGGCTGCCTTCACCTCTTCAACCACTTGGGCACCGGCTTCATCGTTGATATCGCAAATGGCTATGTTCCACCCATCGCGAGCCAGTCGGAGTGCGATGGCGCGCCCCAGCCCACTGGCGCCCCCGGTGATAATCGCATTGTGTTGTCCATCGGCCATGAGGTTACCTGCATATCCTGGAAGTGGAGAACCGTTCGTACTCAAATCAGGGCCACCAGCCTAAAACTGGGCGAGCAATTCCGCAACATAGCGGGAACACTGAACAACGATTCTCGCCAATCCTCACACCCCGTAGGGAATACCCTCCGTGGTATTCCGAGCGTAACGGTGGGTCCGGAATACCACGGAGGGTATTCCCTACCGGAAAACACGGCCACCTTAGACTTCGGAAACCGTGTTTGAGGTCCCCATTTCGACTACACTAAAGCCCTCGGGTGGATTCTCTTTTTCCTTGGCTGCGACGGGAGACTTTCAGCGTGAATCACTACGGCATTGGGTCTTGGCATGAAGCGGCGATTCGCATTTGTCTGGTGTTGGCCGCGACGTGCCTCATGGCTGTTCCAACGCGGTCGGCCGAACTCAACGCCGAACAGTTGGCCGAACAAGTTACCATCTATCGCGACGGCTACGGAGTGCCCCATATCGATGCCCAGAACGATGCGGCAGCCGCGTTCGGTTTTGCTTATGCCCAAGCGGAAGATTTCTTCTGGCAAATTGAAGACAGCTATCTTCAAGCCGTGGGTCGTTATGCCGAAGTGAATGGCCCCCGCAGTCTTCATGTCGATTTGCTGAATCGGGCCTTCCGAATCGCGGAGCGTTCGCCGGGTGACTTCGAGCAACTCGATCCCCAAACCCGCGCCGTGTGCAATGCATTTGCCGCAGGTCTGAATCATTATCTGGCCACCAACCCCGAGACGAAGCCGCGACTCATCACGCAGTTCGAAGGCTGGCACATGCTGGCCTTCCAGCGGCATCTGTTCATGGACTTCTTGATGACCACGAAGTACATCCCGCACAAGTACATGGAGGACGACCCTCGCAAGATTTCTTCGCCGGTGGGCTCCAACGCCTGGGCCATCTCCGGCGAACGCACCGCCAGCGGCAATGCGATGTTAATGTGCAACCCGCACCAACCTTCATTTGGCTACGGGCAATTTTATGAAGCTCACATTCGCAGCGGTGATGAGTACGATTTTTCAGGTGCCACGTTCTTTGGCTATCCGTTGCTCACCATCGGGCACAACCAGCATCTCGGTTGGTCGCACACGGTCAATCGCCCCGACAACATCGACTTCTGGCTGGTGAAGTTCGACGACCCCGACAACCCTGACCAATACCGCTTGGGCGACGAAACGCTTACGGCCGAGCGTTGGACGAGCACCGTCAAGGTTCTCAAAGGCTCGCGATTCGAAGAGCAGGAACACACCTTCCGCAGCACAGTGCAAGGCCCGATTATCGCGCAACTGAATGAGACCGATTTCCTGGCCATGAACATTGGCAACCTGATGGAATCGAACCTCGTCGGTCAGCATATCAAGATGGTTCGCGCGAAGAATCTCGACGAATTCCGCGACGCCATGTCATCGCTCGATCTGTTGTTCTTCAACACGATCTACGCTGACCGCGAAGGGCATGTTTTCTTTGCGTATAACGGGGCGATTCCCAAGCGGAAGCCGGGCGTTGATTCCTCGCAGACACTCGATGGCAGCAATCCCGATCACCTGTGGCAGGGGCTGCACAGCTTTGACGAACTACCACAGATTGTCGACCCGCCCACCGGTTGGCTGCAGAGTTGCAACTCGTCGCCGTTCACATCGACCGATGTGGGCAACCCGTTGATCGACGACTTTCCCCCGTACATGGCTGACGACCGCAACATCGACAAGCTGCGATCGAAGGTCAGCCGCATGATCTTGCGAGAAGTACAAGACCTGACGTTGGATCAGTTGCAGGAGTTGGTTTTCGATACTCGCATGTACTGGCCGCTGTCGCAACTGCCGCACTTGCAACGGGAATACGAAGAACTAGTCGAACGCGACCCCAAGCTGGCCGAACGCGCGGCTCCGTACTTCGAGCACCTGCTCGATTGGGACTGCCGCAATTCGCACGACTGTACACAGTCGACCTTATGTGAGGCGTGGTTCTCGGAGTTGTACGGCAGCGTCTATCCTCCGGAGATGCCCTTGCAGCAAAAGTACATCGACAACCCCGACCAGAAGTTTCGGGCACTGGTCGATGCGGCCTCGAAGCTTCGCGGAACCTTCGGCGATTGGAAAGTGCCCTGGGGTGATGCTCACCGCATGCAGCGACACCCCGACGTGGCCGACTTCTTCCTGATCCCGTTCGACGACAAGAAACCCAGCGTGCCGTGTGCCGCAGTGCCGGGCACCATGGGCGCCGTGTTCACGAACTTCTACACCCCGTCGATCAACATCCCGTTTGTGAAGCAGGTGAAGAAGAACTACGGTGTCGTGGGTACCAGCTATCTGGCCACGTTCGAATTCACGCCCGACGGGGTTCGAGGCGCAACGCTCACGCAGTTTGGAGCCAGCAGCGACCCGGACTCTCCGCACTTCATGGATCAGACCGAACTGATGTCGCAACAGAAGCTTAAACCGGAGCTGTACGATTGGGCCGAAATCAGTTCAGCCGCGCAACGACATTACCATCCGGGCGAGTAACGCCCGCCGCTGTTTTCTTTATCCACTGAGATCGCACAACGTAATTTGCACCAGGAGTTGATCGAACATGCATCGAAGAGCTTTCTTGGAACAGTGTGCCGCCGTCGGGGCAGTCGCTACGCTTGGTACCGGGTTTTCGCGAACCGCCTCGGCCAACGCTGAATCGGGATTCAAACTGAAGTACGCCCCGCACTTCGGCATGTTCCGTCATCATGCGGGCAACGATCTGGTCGACCAGGTGAAGTTCATGGCCGACGAAGGTTTCACAGCCTTGGAAGATAATGGAATGGCCGGCCGACCCGTCGAAGTCCAAGAAGCCATCGCCGCCGAGATGGAGAAGCAAGGCATGACGATGGGGGTCTTCGTGGCCACCGGTAGCTTCCGCGGTCCGACGTTCGCCTCGGGCAAAAAGGATATGCGCGACAAAGCTCTCGACGATATGCGCAAGGCGGTTGAAGTGTCCAAACGAGTCAACGCCAAATGGTGCACCGTAGTGCCAGGACTAATCGACCATCGCCAAGAGATGGACTATCAAACGGCCAACGTGATCGAAACCCTCAAGCAATGCGCGGACATCTGCGAACCCCACGGACTGGTGATGGTGCTGGAACCGCTGAACCACTGGCGCGATCACCCGGAACTGTTTTTGAACAAGATTCCGCAGGCTTATCTAATTTGCCGCGCAGTTAACAGCCCTTCGTGCAAGATTCTATTCGACATCTACCATCAGCAGATTAGCGAGGGTAATCTTATTCCAAACATGGATCGTGCCTGGGAGGAAATCGGCTACTACCAGGTCGGCGATAACCCGGGCCGCAAAGAGCCCACCACCGGCGAAATCAACTACCGCAACGTGTTCAAGCACATCCACGAAAAAGGGTTCGAGGGTGTCGTCGGAATGGAACACGGAAATTCGAAACCCGGCAAAGAAGGCGAACGCGCGGTGATCGATGCCTATAAAGCTAGCGATAACTTTTAAGCAGCCTTCCCTCCACACTTCCAACATCGTTTCCCCGAAACGACCCGCCCCCGGAACAACCTGATGTTTTCTACGTCTTTAAGAAACGGTGCTTCGCACGGCCGCGGATATCTGCTGCTGGCAATGCTGTGGCTGGCCGGCACCGTCCCGGCCCGTGCTGACGATTGGCCGACGTTCAATCACGACGCGGCCCGCACTGCGGTGAGCGAGGAGAGTCTTTCGCCGGTGTTGAAAGAATCCTGGGTCTTTCGTTCCCACTATCCTCCGCGACCCGCCTGGGACGAGCCCGCCACTTGGGATGGCTACAACAAGGTGTTCCGTCTGAAGAATCGGCAGACCTTCGATAAGGCGTTTCATGTGGCCTCCGTGGGCGACGCGGTGTACTTCGCGACGTCGTCCGACGACAAGGTCTACTGCCTCAACGCGGCCGATGGTTCGTTGCGGTGGCAGTTCTATACCGAGGGCCCCGTGCGTTTGGCCCCCACGGTTGATCATGGCCGGGTCTACGTCGGTAGCGACGACGGGTATTTGTATTGTCTCGACGCCACCACAGGCACAGAACTCTGGAAACAATTGCTCGGCCCGCGCGATCGCCGCGTTCCGGGAAACGGTCGCCTGGCTTCGTTGTGGGCCGTACGCGCGGGAGTGGTCGTGTACGACGGCGTGGCGTATTGCTGCGGGGGAGTGTTCCCTTCTGAACGGGTGTATGTGTGTGCCCTCGATGCGGCGACCGGCGACGTGCTTTGGAAGACACCCTTGGACGACTACCCGGCGCAAGGTTACCTGTTGGCCTCCTCCACCCGACTGTATGTCACCACGGGCCGCAATCGACCCCTGGTCTTCGATCGCCAATCGGGCAAGCGGCTGTTTCAGGTATCCGGCGGCGTGGGTGGAACGTATGCCCTGATCTCCGGCGATATGTTTGTCTACGGACCCAGCAAGACCGGGCAGATGTCCGCCTTCAAAGAGGGCGAACGAGACAACATCGCCAGCTTCGACGGCAACCACATGATCGTTACCCCGTCGATGTCATATTTGCATACCGATACCGAACTCACGGCGCTGGATCGCGGCCGATATCTCGAACTCACCACTCGCAGCCAGGAGCTTGGTGAACAGAAAAAGGATCTGGCCGCGGATTTGAAGAAGGCCAAAGGCGGAGAGGCTTTGAAGCTCAGTGCGGCGCTGAAGCGCGTACGAGAAGACTTGAAGACCTGCCAGCAGGAAATGAAAGACTGCTTCCCCTGGAAGATCGACTGCGACTGTCCGCTTTCATTGGTACTGGCCGGCGAAACCTTGTACGCCGGAGGATCTGAAAAGGTTACGGCCTACGACGCGGCCACCGGTCGCGCCATCTGGAGCAAACCGGTCACCGGCAACGCCTACGGTTTGGCGGTGGCCAACGGCCGGCTATTTGTCAGCACCGATCTCGGCACCATTCACTGCTTTGAAGCCGACGAAAATTCCGACAAGCAGTTGGCAAAAGTCCCACCGCCGAAAATCAACAAGCCAGGTCGCTTCGTCAATCCTTCGGCCGTACCCACGCCCGGGTTCGTTGGCCCCTTTGTCGAAGCAGTGGCCGGAAACCAACTAAGGGTAAGCTGGCGAACCGCAGAGGCGATGAGCTCGATTGTCGAATACGGCACCGACGAGTCATCGCTACAGCGAGTGAACGACGATCAGCCGACGAAAGATCACGCCATCGAAATCGCCCGGCCCGCCGAAGTGGAAACGTATCAACTGCGTGTCGGCGGGGTGAACGACCAGGGCGAACACTTCATTCCACTTTGCCTCGTCGATGGGATCTTGAACTACACCCGCAGCCCCGATCCCGAGCTGCCAACGCCTTATGCGGACGATGCCTATTCGGCCCGCTGCCGATCGTTGGCTCAAGCCGTGGTCGGCCAGTTAGACAGCCCGGTAGGTTTCGCGTTGGTCCTCGGCGGAGAAGACGGACAACTCGCCTACGAGTTGGCCCGCAACAGCGGGCTGGAAGTGGTTGTGGTCGAGCCCGACGCCGATCGCGTCGCACAGTTACGAGAGCGGCTCGACAAGACCGGACTGTATGCAGCACGTATCTCGGTACACCACGGTCCACTCGACTCGCTGCCCTACGGTCCCTACTTCGCCAACCTGGTGCTCAGCGAGCAGTTGCTCACCCAGGGTTATGCATCGAACGGTATGAACGAAGTGGCCAGAGTTCTGCGACCCTCGGGCGGATTTTTCGTTTACGGTAATGGAAAAGAGGGTCTCTCCGAGTGGTTGAGCACCGCGGGCGAAGAATTCACTTCTTCTGAATTGCCAGCAGATACGGACACCTGGACCATCGTGCGTCGTGGCCAATTGCCCGGAGCGGGTGAGTGGACCCATCAGTACGCCTCGCCCGACAACGCTTCATGTAGTCAAGACGATCTGGTCCGCGGCCCGCTGTCGGTCATGTGGTGGGGACGCCCCGGTTCGCGGGCCATGCCCGACCGTGGACCACGCAACCCCGCGCCGGTATCTGCCGCGGGTCGGCTGTTTGTGCAAGGCAATCACACGCTATTCGGCATCGACGCGTACAATGGCACGATCTGCTGGTTTCAACAAATCGCCACCATGCGTCGGGCCAACATTCCCCGCGACGGCTCGAACATGGTCGCCACCAACGACTACCTGTACGTGGCGATTGGCGATCACTGCGTGGGGTTCGAGGGAGCCTCGGGCCACCGCGAGTTGTTCTTCTCGGTGGACGATGCTGACTCGGAACCCCAAGACTGGGGCTACCTGGCATGTATCGACGACCAACTGATTGGCACCGCCACCAAATCGGGGGCCGCGTATCTGGGCGACAAAGGGGAATGGTACGAAGACTTCCGCGACAACCAGGTTGCCCGGGTGACCAGCCATCGCCTGTTTGTGCGAGACCGCCATACGGGCGAACAGCTTTGGAAGTACGAACGCGGGGCGATTATCAACTCCACGATTACCATCGCCGACGACGTGATCTACTTCGTCGAAAGCCGTGCGGCTGACGCGCTTGCTTCCGATTCGAGTCGGTTGTTCGACCAGGTGCAACAAGATCAGTTCCTGGTCGCCCTCGATCTGGCAACCGGCGAGCAGGTGTGGGAAAAGCCGTACGACTTCTCGCGCTGTCAGTACATGACCTACATGTGTGCGGGGCCGGGCACCTTGGTCGTCGCCGGAACCGACAAAGATAAACAGTTCCACATCTACGCCTTCGATACCGAAGCGGCCGAAGAACTGTGGCAACATCACGCCCCCACGAAGAAGACGCATCACAGCGGGCATCTTTCTCACCCGGCGATTGTCGGCCTGCAGTTGTTCATCAACAAACACACCTACGACCTGCGAACAGGCGATGTGCTGGACGTATCAGAATTCAACTGGCACGGCTGCGGCGTAACTTCCGCATCGCTACACACCATGTTCCGCCGTTACGAATACCACGGCATGCGCGACTTGCAGACGGGCGAACGAACCGAAATGCATGGCATTCGCGGTGGGTGCTGGCTCAGCCTGATTCCCACCGGCGGGGTGTTGTTGGCCCCCGAGACCAGCGCCGGCTGTTCTTGTGGTCACGCCCTGCAAGCCTCGATTGCCTATGTACCCACCCGCAGCGAGAAGCCCGCCGCGGACGAAACCCAGCCCTGAGGATAAGCCACAACCATTCCACACCAGATAGCCCAGCCGCATGACGGCTGGGTCGCCAAAGGCGACAAGAAGCTTTAGGTGCGGCTCTCGATCGCCGGAAGCGTCAGCCGTCTCCGTGAGTTTCTACGACTCGGAGTGAGGGGATGAACCAAACCCATCTTGTGGTGCAACGTAAACTTCAAGGCATCTTGTCGCTAAAGCGACCCAGCCGTCATGCGGCTGGGTTATTTGATGGATGTGATCCATCTCACCGCTACTAAAACGTGCGGGCTGCCGGAGCTATACTTATAGCCAATCCCTAACACGCCCACGCCTGTTCATAATGCGAACGATGAGCCCCAAGAAAACAGCAAACGCCAAGGTCACCATCTACCACAATCCCCGCTGCACGAAGAGCCGGCAAACGCTTGCATTGTTGAAAGAACACGACGTCGAGCCAACGGTGATTGAATACCTGCAGACCCCACCTGATGCGGCGACCTTGAAGCAGTTGCTGAAGAAGCTCGGCATGAAACCTCAGGAACTGATTCGCCGCAAAGAGTACCGCGCACTCGGGCTTGAAGAGACCGACGACCCCGCGGAGTTGATCGCCCGCATGGTGGACAACCCTCAGATCATCGAGCGGCCCATTGTCGTCCGCGGCAGCGCCGCCCGGGTGGGTCGCCCCCCCGAGGTCGTGTTGGAGATCCTGGAGTGACCCGCCCCGTAGCGAACAAACAACCCCGCACGGGTATCACTCGTTTTCTGCTACGTGCAGTCTTCACCGCCTGCTGCATGCACGCGTCCTTCGCCGGGGCCGACGACACGCAACGCGTCGAAGTGCTGGGCCACTTCCCCGCCGAAGAAGCTCATCAAGGTGTGGCCGTCGACGCACAGTATGTGTATGCCATCGGCAGTCGCACGGTGGCCAAGTACGACAAAGAGACCGGTCACCGAATTGCACGTTGGGAAGCCGACGAGCAACGCCCCTTGGAACATCTCAACTCGGGGTTTGTCCACCGGGGAAAACTGTATTGCGCCCATTCGAATTACCCACATCAGCCGGCCACCAGTTCCATCGAGATCTGGGACACCACCACGCTCGAACACGTGGGCAATCACAGCTTCGGCATCTACGAAGGCTCCTGCACGTGGGCCGTGTTACACAACGACGCCTGGTGGGTGGCCTTCGCCCACTACAACGACAAAACCGATCCCGAAGACACGAACAACCGCCGGACGACGCTCATCAAGTTCGACCGAAAGTGGCGTCGCCTGGCCGGGTGGGTATTCCCCGACGGGCTGATGGCCCGGCTGCATCCCTACAGCACCTCCGGCGGCACATGGTCCCCCGACGGCAAGCTCTACATCACCGGTCACGACCCTCCCACGCTCTTCGTCCTGCGACTCCCCACAGCCGGCTCAACCCTGGAACTCATCGCCGAAATCAACGGCTCAACCCCAGGGCAAGGTATCGCCTGGGACTACGACGCCGACCGTGTGATGTATGGAGTGAATCGCAAAGGGCACGAGGTGGTGTGGATGCGGGTGCCGGATGAGATTGCGTTTTAGTAAGTCAGTCAACGGTGCGTCTTCGCTGCGCTCGACGGCACCCTACATTTTGCAGAACACCCTACAATTTTCAGAACAGTTCTTCGATGGGGCTGCCGTCTTCGATGATGTAGCGGGGGCGGCCGCGGAAGTCGAGGTAGGTGGTGTCCAGCGGGACTTCCATGTGGCGATAGATCGTGGCCGCCAAGTCGCTGGGCGTGACGGGGCGGTTCTTGATATGGCCGCCGTCGCGTTCCGAAGCGCCGATGATTTGCCCGTGCCGCAATCCGCCGCCGGCCAGGGTCATCGACATTACGTAGGGCCAGTGATTGCGACCGTCGGTACTGCCTTGGGTGCCAATCTGCGGTGTGCGTCCGAATTCACCCATGGCGATGACCAACACGTCGTCGGCCAGGCCCCGTTGATGCAGATCGTCGACCAGCGTGGTCAACAAATGATCGAACACGGGCAACAACGGACCTAACCCCTTGGTGATCCCACCGTACGGCGGGATGTTGTCGCCGTGCGTGTCCCATGTGCCCGAGCTGCGGTGGTTGCTGAGCACCAGCGTGACGTAGTTCACGCCCGACTCAACCAAACGTCGGGCCAGCAACGCCTGTTGGCACCACTCGTGGTCGCCATACCGATCGCGGGTTTCCTGCGGTTCGCGGGCAATATCGAAGGCCGCCTGCGCTTTCGAACCGGCCACGATGTCGACGGCCTTCTGCTCGAACGATTCCAAGGCCGACATTGAACCGGAGAGATCGAGATCGCGCCGCAGCCGATCCAACCGCGATAACAACGACTGCCGGGTGTACAGCCGCTGTTCGATCAACCCCTCGGGCAACCGAAAGATATCGCCGACCTTGCTGCCGTCGAACGGGTCGTACTGTTTACCGAGATAGCCACCCCAGGCGATGTGCGTTTTGTCGCGAACATTCAGCGCCACGTACGGCGGCATCGACGGATCGTTGGGCCCCCGATACTTGGCCACCAGCGAACCAATCGCCGGGTACATGTCGCCGTTGCGATTCACACGCGGGGCCGCCTCGCGGTTGCCGGTTTGCATCACCTGGTTGGGCTGATGATTCGACTTCAGGGCGTCGACCCCGCGGATGATCGTCATGCGATCCAACATGGCCGCCTGCTTGGGCAAATGCTCGCACAATCGCACACCGGGGAGGGCCGTGGGAATGGTATCGAACGGGCCCCGAATCTCGACGGGGGCCTCCGGCTTGGGGTCCCAGGTGTCGATATGGCTGGGCCCGCCCGTCATCCACAGCAAAATGACACTCTTGCGACGGTTGGTCGATTCGCCGATCGCCGCGCGGGCCTCACGGGTGCGAATCAGCTCGGGCAAACTCACGCCTGCCATCCCGGCCAGCGAAGCTTTCAGCATGCTGCGGCGACCCAGCACCGAAACACCGTCGGTCCGGTGGGCGTTCATCCCGGTGAAGGCGTGTTCGGTAAGATGATTGTGGTGCGAAGGGTGATCCATGGTGATCGTTCCCATGCCCGGGGATGCAATGCTGCGGCAACGGGGGACGTGTCTGGCGGGGGCCCGCTCTCGGCAGGGGTATTTACTATACTGACAAACTTGTGGAATGCCCAATTGTTCCCCGAAGATCCCAGCAAGAATTCGGGGGAATTGGGAGAAAACCACCCGTAGGGAACGCCCTCGGTGGCGTTCCGAGCCAACCGGCAATTCCGGAACGCCACGGAGAGCGTTCCCTACAGGAAGGTCGCCGCCAAAAATACATTGAATGCGTTCGCGTCGAAATTCGTTCCTTCTTGCTTGAAAGGCGAGGTTGAAGCTAGATGGCCTTGTTACCCAAAGTCTGCGTTATCGGGGCCGGATCGTGTGGGCTGACCACCTGCAAGGCGCTGTTGGAGCGTGACATCCCATTCGATTGCTTCGACAAGAGCGACGACCTGGGGGGCAACTGGTATTACAAGAATCCCAACGGCCTCTCGTCGGCGTATCGCATGTTGCATATCGATTCGTCGAAGTCCCGGATGCAGTTTTCCGACTTCCCGATGCCGGACGAGTACCCGAACTTCGCCCATCACAGCCAGGTGCTCACCTACTTTCGCAACTACGCCGAGCACTTCGGTCTTCGCGAGCACATCACGTTCAATACCTCGGTCGAACGGGCCGAGCGCGATGAGCAGGGCCGGTGGCAGATCACGCTCGATAACGGCGAACAAAGACAGTACGACGCCCTGTTCGTGTGCAACGGTCACCATTGGGATCCCCGTTGGCCCGAGCCCGCCCCGCCAGGCGAATTCAACGGCACGATGATCCACGCGCACGATTACATCGACGCCGAGCCGTTTCGCGGTAAGAATGTGGTCACCGTGGGGATGGGCAACAGCGCGATGGACATCGCCGTGGAATGCAGCTACGTGGCCCGACGGGTGTTGCTTTCGCATCGTCGTGGGACACACATTCTGCCGAAGTATTTACTGGGCCGCCCGGTGGACAAATGGGCCATCCCGTGGATGCCGTGGTGGATTGCCCGTTACATGTTGGGGTTCATGCTGAGGCTGCAAGTGGGTCGCATGGAAGACTACGGGTTGAAGAAGCCCGAGCATATGTTGTTTCAGGCTCACCCCAGTGTGTCGTCGGTGATCCTCGATCGCATCGCGCACGGGGACATCACCCCTCAAGACGATATCGAGGAGTTGCAGGGCGACCGAATCCGCTTTGCCGACGGATCGATCGAGGAGGCCGACGTCATCATCTTCTGCACCGGCTACAAAGTCACATTCCCGTTCTTCGACGAGACGTTCATCGCGGCCAAAGACAACGACTTGCCGCTGTTCAAACGAATGTTCAAGCCGGGGATGAACAACCTGTTCTTCATCGGGCTCGTGCAACCGCTGGGTGCAATCTTCCCCATTGCCGAACAGCAAGCCGTGCTGGCCGCCGAATACCTATGTGGCCGCTACGCGCTGCCCCCGGAAGAACGCATGTTGGAAGAGATGGGCAAAGAACGCGAAGCGATGTTCCGCCGCTACGTGAAATCGAAACGCCACACCATGGAAGTCGATTTCGATCCGTTTTTGAACAGTTTGCACAAAGAGCAAGCCCGCGGCCGCAAGCGCGCAGACGAGTCGGGAAACCGGTTACCGGTAGAGCCGACGGCAGAAGGGGCGGTTGCGTCGCGGTGATTGTTTCCGTCGATTCACACCCGCGATGATCGCCCTAATTCGGCTCGTGCATCATCAGCTCTTCGATGATGGTGGCAACTTGCTGTTGGGGGGATTTTTGGATGAGGTAGGCGTGGTCCTTGCCCGGGGCGGGGGTGGGGTGCCAGGTGTTGACGCCTTGGTCATCCACCGTGCAATGCCCCGTGGTTTCCAGGTCCCATAGATGAGATAGACCGCCGTCGAGTCCGCGCGCGGCATACAACGCGGCGGTTTGGTCGTAGCTGTGGTGGGGCTGGATACCATTGAATAATTCGTAAGCGCGGCGCACCGGGCTGCTCTTGGGTAACGACTTGAGCCGACCACCGGTGAGCATGCCACGGCCAATCTCAAAGCCGCTGAACACCACGGGGGTGGGCCAATGCTCGATGGCGTACTGGGCCGGCAATGCATCGTGGTGGATGTTCGCTTCACGACCGGAAGGGAACTTACAACCCATGCAAACCCAGATTTTCACTTTGGCTTCGACCAGTGCTTTACCAGAGAGTTCGCTGATTCCGTCGGGTTTCGATTTTAACAGGTTCGCCAAGTTGGTGAGTTGTCCCACGCTCAGCATCACCACGCTTTTGTCGGTCGATGCGGCCAACGCTTTGCGGTAAACCTCCACGGCGTCGGGTGCGTCATCGGCCGATGTTAGTCCATGCGGAAACTCCTCGGCAATCTGCTGAGCGTACTTCGACGGCTTCAAGAACGCCTCTCCGCGAACTACACCCAGAGGCATCTCGGAACGACCGAAGTACGTGTTCATCGCGTCGAGACACAACGGGCTCCAGGGGTTTTTGCATGAGACTCCCATGGCCAGCAGTTCGACTTCACCCAGATCGGCCAGGGCGTGCAACAGGGCCACCGTCCCCACATCATCCACGTCGCCCTGAATGTCAGTATCGAAGATCAGCCGCACCGGCGAAGTATCGTCGGCCATGCTGAGAGAACTGAGCGTGAAACAACATGCCAGAAGGATGAAAGATCGGATCATATTGTCAGGCTTGCTAGGGATCATCGTGCAGGTGAGTTTCGACGCCGCCGGGTTCGCGGAGTGTCATTCTGCGAAGTAGTACAAACGCCCGTCTTCGGCGCCGATCAGCAGCTCGCGCTCGCCATCGTGGTCCCAATCGACGGTGGTGGGGCACGTGGTATGGCCGGCCAGTTCACGTTTGGCTAACGGCCCTTCGTCCTTGAAGACCCAAGTTCCGTCTTCACCGACGTTGCGAAGCCAATCGACATTGGGCTTGCTGTTGACGATCAGATCGAGCTTGCCGTCGGCGTCCCAATCCATGAAGGCCAGCTTTCGTCGTCCGCTTCCTCCGGCGATACGATCGTTCAAAAGCAGCGGTTCGCCCTGGTCGTCTTGGAAGATTCGCTGAGGTGCCGCGAGGATCAGGCGATCGCCTTCCTTCTTTCGCTGGAAGAACGCCAGATAGCCCTCGTGGTCGAGCATCACCAGGTCGTTGAGACCATCGCCGTCCAGGTCATGGATCACCGGGCTGGTTCGCCACTGGGTGACAAGCTGTTTGCCTTGCGGGGTCCACCAGTTCCAGGCGGGCTTAGGCGGAGCGGAAGGCCAATCCACGTCGACGTGGGAGGACGCGGCAAGCTCGGGATGGCCGGGCTTCCCAACGTTGCGATACCACAGCACCTCGCCCCAGATCGAGTTGATCATGATGTCGAGCAGCCCGTCGTGATCCCAATCGGCGACGCAGGGGACGGTGTAGCCCCACTTCGTTTCGCAGGGACCCTGAATCGAACCGTTGGGGCCGGCCTCGATGCGGATGGTTTCCCCGTCGGCTTTCAGACGCACCGGAGGCGCCCAGCGGGGCGGGTTGCCATCGTCCAGGTTCTCGACCAGATTCACATACCCGGCCGTGTCACCGCAGATAAGATCTTCGTCGCCGTCGTTATCCCAATCGACACTGAAGGGGGTGACCAACGCTCCGACCTTCACTTCGTCGGCTTGTTGATGAAGGAAGCGCGGCGGCAACCATCGTGGCTGGCCCTCGACCACCCGACCCGTGTTCTCTACGACCGCCACGCGACCATCTTCCTGTCCTACGACCAGGTCGACGTCGCCGTCGCCATCCCAATCGACGGCCGTGGGGACGATCATGCACAGCTCCATGCGGATTTCCTGATCGTCTTCGGTCAATAGATCGCGGCCCGCGGCGTAAGAGGGTTCGTTGCGGGTACCGGTATTTTCGAAGTAGGTCAGCCGATCGATGAAGTCGCCGCAGACGAGGTCCAAGTCGCCGTCGCCGTCGAAGTCGGCCAGCGAAGGCGAGGGCATCCCGTACACGTCGATCGGATTGCCATCGGCTTCAAGCAGCTGAGGGTCGGCGTATTCTGGCTTGGACTCAGTGCCAACATTGCGGAGCAGATGCACTCGCCCGTGCAGGGGGCCGTTGGTCCAGGTGCCTTCCTGGTCGTAAGCATTGTCCCAACCGTAGTCGCCCCAGGTGCCGAGCCCGACGATGAGATCGGTCAGCCCATCGCCGTCGTAGTCGACCAGCTTCCATTGATTGGCCCGAGTGCGCTGCGACTTATCGACCAGCGATCCTTTGAACGCGAGCGGTTCGCCCTTACCGATGCCCTCGGTCTTGAACTGTGGGTGCCGCTTACCCGGGGTGAGCAGCTCGACCTGATCGTCAACATAAGAAACGCAGAGGTTGCTCGACGTGTTGCCCAACCGCACGGCGGGAAGAAAAACTTCGTTGCCAGGGTTCTCGAAATAATAGAGCCCCCGATAAGGCTTATCGGGACAGGACACCACCAGATCCATGTCGCCGTCGCCGTCGAAATCCATGGGGGCCGGCCATGCCCATAGGCCCACACCCAGGTCGACCACCAATTCGGGACCACCATACTTCAACGGTTGCAGGTCGCCGCTTTTTTCTGCAGCAAGCGATGTGATGGACGCGGCGCAGAACGCGGCAACGAAGCACGCGGCAGTGAAAAACTGTTTCATAGGGGTCGAATCTCGATGTTTCGCCATCGGCATTTGGCTCCTTTCGGCCAACCTTTCCCACCGTGAACCTGCACGGCGATGCTTCCTTTGGATCCTAATTGTTCGGTTACTCTATCAGCATCGTAGCCGGCTGCGTCGAAGGTGCTGCCATCGAACTCACTCACCTTCACGTCGTTGATCCAGGTGGTGATCTTCGGCGGGGTGCCTTCGACGCGAACTCGGGCCGTGTTCCAATCGTTTACTTTCCAGGCCTTCGCCCAGGCGTCGGTGGAAATGCTGTAGGCCTCGGGCACTTCGTTTTCATTCTTACGCGCTTCGATTCCGGTGAGGTTCTTTTCGTCGTCGTAGAGGCCGAAGATATCGAAGGGCCGGTTGTTGAACCCGCCGGTGCCTTCGCCGTAGATGTGTCCCACGTTCCCGGCATCGTGATAGTCGACCATCATCTGAAAGCACTGGCCTCGATCGTTACCGCGAAGGAAGAGCCCGCTGCACACGCCCCAGTCGGGTTTCATATCGATCCGCAACTCGAAGTCGCCGAACTTTTCGTCGGTAAGCAGAATGCCACCGTTGCCACTGCCGGGCGGATCCTGCTCACCAACGATGGTGCCGTCTTCCACGGCCCAACGACCACCGGTGCCGTGCCCGATCGGGCCGGGATTGACGTGCCAGCCGTTCAGCGTCTTGCCGTCGAAGAGCTTGATCCAGCCCTTCTCGTCGGCGTTGGCATTTGGGCCAAAAGCCAGAAGCACAACGACCATCGCGTGCGTCGTCCAGTGGCAGGGGGACATCGTCTTCATATACCGGGTCCTCGCGTGAGAGGGGGGAATTTGGAACGTGCCAGACGTTAAACCCCCTACGATAGCCGCCCCGGAACCCCGTTGCACGCGCTGAGAACCAAGAATACGGCGATGGAAGAAAGTTTGGGCCCGGCCGATTTGCGTCTAGAATGGAGGTTTCGGCAGACAGCATCCAGAGAGTTACGAAAACAGGCGGAGCGAAACCAGCATGAGAGTCTTGGCGTTGACGGCAGTGGCAATGACCGCCGGTTGGCTAACAGGCGTTTCTGTGGCCAACGGGGATGAATTGATTGCGGATAAGAATCTGGAAGCAGCGATTCGTAGCGACGCACTGAAGTACAAGAAGGCCGACGAGCCGCTGACCAAAGAGGATCTCAAGAAGGTCCATGCCCTGAACGCCCGCGGCAAAGGTATCAAAGATCTATCCGGTCTCGAGCACTGCTATCAGCTGGCCCAGTTGAATCTGGCGGAAAACGAAATCGACGATATTTCCGCGCTCTCGGGCATGAAGCGGCTGCAATGGCTCGACTTGTCGAACAACGTCGTCACCCAGCTTGCCCCGCTGGCCGAGGTGGTGCATCTCCAGTATTTGAACCTGGAAAACAACCAGGTGGTCGACGTGTCTCCGCTGGCGGGTAGCGAGAGCCTCTCGGCGCTTTACATGGCCAACAACAAAGTCGAAGACATATCTCCCCTGGCATCGCTCACCGGGTTATCTTCGTTGGATCTCTCGGAAAACAAGCTGCAATCAATCGGCGCGATTGAAAAGCTGACCCGGCTGTCGGCGTTGGATTTGAACGACAATCAAATCGAAGACCTGACGCCGTTGAAGAGCAATACCGAAATGCGAATCTTACAACTTCGCCGCAACAACGTTTCGGATCTTGCACCCGTGGTCGAGTGGGCGAGTTCGGATGAGAAGAAACGTTTCGCACCCTACTTGCGGTTGTACCTCGAAGAGAACCCGCTTAGCGATACGGCCAAGGGCGAGCAACTGGATGCCCTGCGTGAAATCGGCGTACGGTTGCATGTCGAATAGGGAAGCAACGTCAGCGTGGGAACCATTCGCGGCGATAGCCGTGCTTCATGTCGAAAGCAAGTGAAGCCGTTTTGGGCTCGTCTTCTGCAACCGCCTGGCTTGGTTCGGCCGCCTGAGCGACGACCACATGCCGGACTGCATCCGCGGAGGCGGCTTTTTCGTCGATCGCTTTCAGAGCGACCAACGACCACATGATGGCGGCGAAAGCAACGGCGAACTTCATGGCTGAACTCCTGCGGCGGTCGATGGTAGGCGTGGGAACGTAGAGCCGACGAAGGGGCGAATCTCGCGTTTCCCTGCCGGCTTACTTGTTGAAGCGTGGAATTTCGTTCCACGTTACAACGGGCCCATCAACCGTCGGTTTCCCGCAATTGGGAGCTGGCCTTGTGCAACTCGGGGCGGGGCTGTTCTCGCCAGATTTGCACATCTTGCGTGAGAACCTCGATCGCCTTGTCGAGCTGTCGGTCGTTGCCCGCGGGAATTTCGCCCGGCTGGGGCCACAACATGTGATGCGGTACGGCCCCGTTTAGTTCCATGTCTTGGCCAGTTTCGAGCACGAACCAGCCACGAAACGGCATCCGTAGCCGACCGATGTCCAGCACGCTGACCGCTCCCGTGCTGATCACCCCGCCGGCGGTCGTCACGCCGACAAGCTGCCCACGTTCCAGCGTCTTGATGGCGTGGCTGAAGATCTCGGCGTTGCTGAAGCTATTCTGGTTGCAGAGCACGATTATCGGGCGATTCCAGGTGGCGTATACCATGCGGTCGTGCGGGTATCCAGGCTCGCCCCCGCGAGGCACCGTAATGGCATGCTCGGGCTGGGTTAGCGAAGTGAGCAGATGATCCGTCGTGTAACCTCCGCCATTCTCGCGAACGTCGATCACCAAACCGTCTTTCCCCGCGGCCGCCGCGTACAGGTCTCGCTCGAAGCGAAGAAAACTGGGATGATTCATCCCGCGAATGTGCAGGTAGCCCAGTTTTCCTTCGCCCCGTTTTTCGACTTGCTCTCGATTACTGCGAATCCATTGTTCGTACAACAACTCTCGGGCTGCGGAGAACGCAATCGGCCGAATCACCACGCGTCGCTCGCCACCTTCGCTGTCGGCCACTTGAAGCACGATGTCACGGTCGAGCCGACCATTGAGCACCTTTGCAAGGTTCATGCCCGGGTCGACGGTTTTGCCGTCTATGGCCAGTACCGTTTCGCCGGGCAGAATCTTACTGTTCTGTTTGTCGGCAGGGCTGCGATAGATGACATCCTGAACGAGTAACCCCGGACCGTTGTGCGTGGGATCGAAGCGGAGTCCAAGGTGTGCGGTGACCGGCCGCCAGTCGCTTTCGGGGGGCCGATGCAACAATAGGTCGCTAGTGGGGTAGAAGCCCAAATGCGAACCGTTTAGCTCGCCCAACATCAGGCTGACCACTTCGGCGAAGGCCCTCATGTCCACGGCGCTCTCGGCCGCGACTTGGTACTTGCGGCGGATTTCATCCCAGTTGCGATGGTTGAGTTCGCCATCGTAGTAACCGTCCCGCATCGCTCGCCAGGCAAAGTCGAACCCGGCGGAAAGCTTCTCGTCCACGTCAATGTCTTGGGGCGCGACAAACGAGTACGCCTCGGCTTTGCCGTCGGCGGATAGACTGCCCGGCACCCCGTCAGACAACCACAGGATGCGATTACCTTCGGCGATCCAACGTGCCGAGGTGCCCGTCTTTTCGCTTAACCGTTTCGGCTTCAAGTCCTCGGGGGGCTCGATCGTATACGTCCCTTGTTTGCCGTCGATGGTGGCTTGAAAGGCCAGCCGTTTCGAATCGTGCGACCAGAACAGATCCGACTCTTCGGCACCCAACAGCGTCACTCGGCGGACGCGATCGTAGATCCCCTCAAAGTCGATTTTCACCTCGGGCAGTTCTTCGGCGTCTTCCTCCGCTTTGCTCTCCTCCTCGGGTTGTTCTTGTTCCGTTACCTCTTCCGTTTCCTCTTTCGTCGCTTCTTCGTCAGGTTTTTCATCCTCGGCAGCGTCGTCCTTCTTGGGCTTCTCTTCAGGTTCCGCGGCTTTGCGGTTCTCCTCCATTTTCTTCACAGCCTCTTCCAACTTCCGGTCGCGGCTGTCGCGTTCGTCTTCCTGTTGCTGAAGAAATACATAGTAGATGTCGTACTCGTCGGCGAAGCGGCGACCGACGAACGCAATCGCCTTTCCATCGGGCGACCATACCGGAGAGAAATCGTTGTCGGGATGCCGGGAAATGTTGAACGGCTCGCGAGATTGGTCCACGGGCACCACGAAGATATCTCGATTGAAATTACTGTCGCTCTGGCCGTAAACAATCCACCGCCCGTCGGGCGACCAATCGTATTGCTGCTGGTTCCAAGAACGCACCAGCGGCTGGGCATTCTTTCCGTCGGGGTCCATGGTCCACAGATCGCCCCGCCCTCGAACGAAGGCGATCTTCTCACCCGTGGGGCTGATCGTGAGATCGCGCTCGATTTCGGCATCTTCCGTCAATCGGCGATGGATAAAGGTATCGTTCTGCCACCAGTAAGCATTGGCGTCGGTACGCTCGACGCGGTAGATATCCGATTGTTCCTTATCGTCGCTGATATAGAAGATGGTCGACCCATCTTGGGAAAACGCGGGGGAGCGTTCGGCCACCGTGGTGTTGGTAACCTGCCTGGGTTCGCGAAGCACCGTATCCATCACCCACAGATCGTTGCCGGCGATGAACGCGATCTCCAAACCGTCTTTCGAAAACGAGACCTGTTCGGCCTTCTCAAGATTGCGTCGCACGACATCGGGTCGAGGTGTGTCCCCACCGTGAGTGATTTCGATCACCGTCGGTGCTTCGTCCTGCCCGGGACGATAACGATAGAGATCGAACAGATGCCGAAATACAATTGTGTTTCCGTCACGCGAGATGCACGGCATGACAACCGAGTCGTCCGGAAATGTGGTGAGTTGCGTTTCCTGCCCGGAGGCTAAATCGAAATCCCAAATGTTGAAGGCCCCGCTTTGTGCGCCAACGTAGTAGAATCCGCTTCCGTCGGCCCGCCACATGGGCGATCGACAACCGGAGGGATGCGCCACAAGTTGCGTGAATTGCTTCGTCTCGAACTCATACACCCACACCTGGCTACCGCGACTGCCGACGTAACCTTTGCGCCACCAGCGTTCCCCTTCCCGGGTGAAGAGCACCTTGGTTCCATCAGGTGAGATGGTGCCCTCGTCTCCATAGGCGTTGAACAGAATGTCGGCAGACTTCTCCGGATCGAGGCCCACCTGAAAGAAGCGCTGGGAGTACCGCCAGAAGTGATCTCGGTTACTGTTCACCAGCAGCGAGTTCCCGTCGGGATACCATTCTTCAAGCGTCGAGCCCTCGGTATGAAACGTGAGTTGCCGGGGCGATCCCCCGTCGAGCGACACAATGTAAAGCTGCTTGCTGCCGCTGCGGTCGCTGGTAAAGGCAATCTGTTTGCCGTCGGGCGAGATAGCCGGCTCGCCGTCCTCGGCCGGCGAGGTGGTTATCTGTCGCGGCGTACCGCCGGAAGCATCGACCAGCCAGATATCCCCGTTCCAGGCGAACGCCAATGTGGAACCATCGGGCGACAGGGCCGGGTTCCGGGCGAGTTGTATGGGCCCTTGGGCCGGAGCGATTGAAGGATCAGCACACAAACAAAAGGTCGCCGCGAGCATCGTCCACAGGAGCTTTGACATCGTAGCTATTCTCGGTGAGATTACGACTGAGGAATCAGGTGGGCCAACCCTAAAGGCTAGTTGCGCGGTCTCTCGACGTCCACGCGGCCCGAAATGTAATCATCCGCACGGCAGACGCCGTTACAATGAACGATACGTCCTAATCTATTGGCTGAGGTGAAATTAGGGATCATGGACACGATTCGCATTGGCATCGTCGGACTGGGTGGAAATGCCCGATTGCAACACGTCGCGGGATTTCGCGGCTGTACCAATGTGGAAATCGTTGGCGTTTGCAATCGCCGCCAGGAATCGACCAAAGCCGCAGCCCGCGAGTTTGATATTCCGAAAACGTATCGCCACTGGGAAGAGCTGGTGGACGACCCGGACATCGATGCCGTGTTGATCGGCACATGGCCCTATTTGCACTGTCCCATCACGCTGGCTGCCCTGGAGAGCGGCAAGCACGTGTTGACCGAAGCCCGCATGGCGATGAATGCGACTGAAGCCCATCGCATGTTGCAAGCCAGCCAGGCAAAACCGGAGCTGGTATGCCAAATTGTCCCCAGCCCCTTCGGGCTACGGGCGCATCGTGTGATTTCGAAACTTATTCAATCCGGCTTCCTGGGCGAATTGCGTGAAGTCGTGGTGCTGGGAACCAACGACGCGTTGGCCGATCACGATGTACCGCTGGGCTGGCGACAGGTTGGCGGGTTAAGCGGCCTGAATATGCTGACCATGGGAATCGTTTTTGAAACCTTGGCGCGATGGGTGCCCGAGGTGGTTCGCGTAACGGCCCAAGGACACGCCTTTGTTCCCGAACGTCTCGATCCGAACACCGGCGTTCGCAGCCGCGTGGGAACTCCCGACAGCTTGCAGATCTTCAGCGTCCACGAAGGTGGTGCCCGGGGGCTGTATCAATTCAGCGGCGTCACGAGATTTGGCCCCGGCACGCAGATCCATCTCTACGGAAGCGAAGGAACCCTGAAGTACGAATTGCTTCCCGAAGATCGATTGCTGGGTGCGCGACGAGATGAAGAACGTCTCCGTGAAATCCCGGTTCCCGAGGAACAAGCCATGGGATGGCGCGTGGAAGAAGATTTCATCGACGCCATCCGCGGAAGAGGCCCTGTGGAATTGACCGACTTTGAATCGGGGGTCGGCTACATGGAGTTCACCGAGGCGGTGGCCCGAAGTATCTCATCAGGCCGGGCAGTTTCTTTACCTTTGGATCTGGGAGACGAGGACTAGAGAGTAGTGGCTTAGGCTTTCGCGGGACGTCTTCGGCGTGAAAGAAATCGCAAGGCGATCAACACCAACGTAAACACAGCGGCGATCCCTTGAATCATCCAACCGATGCGGGACAGGGGAGGGACAACCGTTAGCTCAGCGACTCCCGAACTCGGAATATTCACTTCGAGTCGCTCGGTTCGATCGACGACGGATTGTGAATCGTCAATGCTCTGATCGTTCACGTTCCAGTACGAACCGCGATTCTGATTGACCCAAGCTTGCGTGCCTGGCGGACCGGAGAGAACGATACGGTTGGGCGACCAATGCGTCTGCTCCACGAGATCTTTGGGTCCAAACTCACCTTCGTAAAACGGATGCCCTATGCCGTTGGCGCCGCTCAGTCGCTGCTTCGATGCAATAAATGGTTCGTAGCCGGCCACCACTCCGATCCCTAAAGAGGTGAACGGAAACAGAACAGAATTGCATCCAGGCGGAACCGCGGTCTGCCCGATTTGGCTTACATCCAGAATCTGAACAATGCCGCTTTCGATGGATTCCGTCGCGATCTGCTGTTTCGGGATTACGAACGTGCGATCGAAGATGGCATGGGCCTGATAGGTAAGATCGAGCGGCACGAGCAATACGAGAATCACGGCACCCCGCAACAGCCATCGCTTCTCGATCGACGCAACACCCACCCCGCAACCGATTGCCAACCCCAGCATGGCAACGAGTCGCCAGCGAGTGACAACCCGCATTGAAGAAAAGACAGGCAACGACTCGAACCATACGCTTGGGTGAAACCAATGGCTGTTGCCCACGGCGAGCAGCATCGCGATGCATGTCAGCGTGTGCCACCATCGCCAGCCTCTACGCAGTGAGAAAAGGAACAGGGCAAGCGCCGGCAATCCGACGTAGGTGTTCACCTCATGAACGCCTCCCGCGTCCTCATTGGAAACGGGCGTCGGCCATAGTCCGGGTTCGATGAACAGTTTGGCCCAATCCACGGGTCCGATGTTCGTCCGCATTTCGTCCAACCCGGAGGCCCCTCTTGGGTTCTCGAGGATGAGTTGACCGCCGAGCAACACACGATTTCCGGCCAACGCCACCACGACAGCGACACACGCCAGGCCGGCAAACAGGAGTTCGCGGCGCTCTCTTCTTGGCGCCGCCATTGCCCAAAAGAGCCCCAGGCCACCGACGATCAACACGGCGTAAACCGCGAAGTAGTGCATGTACAGCAGCAACGTGGCCGCAAGACACAACCCCACGCCATATCCCCAGGCACCGTTCTGCCGACTCCAACGCAAGAACAATACTGCCCACGGAAAGTAGGCGGCACACTCCACAGGAAGATGTCCCGCGGACGCGTAGGAAATTGCAGCGCCATTCAGCCCGTAGACAACACCGCCAATCAGCGATGCCAACGGCTTGCCCGTGATCGACCACGTTAAAGCGTGAGCCCCGGCAATACTCAACAGAATGTGCATCGCAAGCACGACCTTGAGTTGTTGCCAGACATCGTTTCCCACGGGCAGCAGCATTTGAAGCGAGCAGGCCGGATGAGCAGCCAACGGCATTCCGGCCGAGTTCCAGGGATTCCACCAGGGAAACTCGCCAAAATCCTGAATCGAGATCCGGCACGCCTCGGAGAACTGCGCCATCTGATCCCAGTCTTCGCGCCCGTGGTTCTCGGGATGGGACCACAAACCGGCGACGGCAACCGCGCCACATGCGAGAGCGAGCAGGAGGGATATGGCGTATCCCTGCTTCGATCCTTTCGCGGTATCAAGCGGTTCATCCGCGGTAAGCGCCGTTGCACATCGCCTGATTGCCTTCGCGACACGAAGAATCACGTTACTTGCGGACGTTTGTGCCATGGGCGAAATCGATTAGGCGCGATCCCCGGGCAGAAGCTTGGCTAACTTTTCCTCCCAGTACCGCGCTTCTTCATCGGGATTGATTCGCAGAGAAACGAGTAATTTTTCAAGCTCAGCCGACGGAATCAAGAAACTGTCGCTCTCTGCATCGTATGTGAATAAGAGATGGGAAGGAGGTTCCGTAAACCCGAAGCGGTAGAATTCGTACATGGCGATTCGGGAAGAGCAGAATTGAGGGTTCCCTCGAGTATTTTCCTGCAACAGCGGGACGCTGAGCGCGGCCAAGGCTATTTGAGTTTTCTGCTGCGCGGCAAACTCAGACAGCCATTCCAAAAGGCCCACCATCTCGACGGATTGTTTCAAATTGTCAAGACAAGCCGCGGCAACTGGGTTGGAAGAGTCTTTCAATCGCTCGATGACCTCGGCGACCTGGTTGCCAGGCACCTGATTGCAGGGCAAAACTCGGGCATGCTCCAATTCATGTGGTAAAGATACCTTGGCAAAAGCCGACAACGGAAAGTACACCGGGTCGTTGGTTGGAACCGGAACGCGAAAATCTGGGATGAGCAACGGATCCCCAGCATCGGCATCCGTCGAGAGGTTTTCCAATAACCGTTGCATATCCTTGTAATCGGCAATCGTGCCCGCGAAGACATGGTTGAACTCCGTTTCCGTTCGTCGTGCAACCTGGATTTGGCCGAACGCGTAAACCAGCAGAATGATTGTGCCGCAGACGCATTGGATCCACTTCTCGCGGGGCCCAACACGAAGGGCAAGCTGTTCGATGGCTACTCCCACGGTAACGCACCAAAAGAGAATGGGGATGTAATGGTAGTGCCCCATCTTCAGCGCCCTGGAAAAGGTGGTCTCAATGCCACCGATGGTGGTTAGTACCAGGAATGTCGCCGCGATGTAAAAGAACAAGAGGATCAGTCTGGTGAAAGGCACACGGAAAACATTGGCCAGAGAATACAGACCGACCACAATCAGCGAAGCGCTTCCGATGATCAGAGGTGAAGCAATAGGAACCCAATCCAGGAATAGATGCCTGAAGCTGACGCCGAACTGAGCCACGGTAAGCTGCAGCATGTTCGCCAGCTCAAAGACGCGTTGACGGTCGTCGTTTCCAACGAACGACAGCATGGCATTGACTTGCACAACGAATGCCACCAGACACGGAATACTCCCGGCGGCGACCCATAAAATAAATGTGCGTTTGTCCTTCAACGGCCGCCATTCGAAGAACACGAATTGAAGCAGCAGTACCGGTACCAGGGCAACCATCACTCCCCAGGTCATCAAGCTCATTGTCACACTGCCGAAAAGCACCAGGGCATGCTTCCAATTCGGATCCGCCACGAATCGCGGCACGAAGTTCATGGCTAGCAATAACCAAGTGATCGCCAACACGAAATTTCCGCAGCAGAGGAGAATCATCGGGTTATCCATCTGCCCGATGGCAGAAAGCCCCCATAGCAGCGAGCCAATCCACGCACCAGGATGGCTCGGCTGATAGTGCCTCAAGAGTAAGAATAGAAGGCTCGCGGAACACGCCTGAATGCCCCCGATAAACAGGTGCCACCACCAGGGGTTCAACCCAAACAGCTTCCATTCCATATATGCCACGAACTTCCAAACCGGCATCGGATTGGCGCCGACAGGCCACAGCAAATACGACTTCCAAGAGAGCTTGCCGGTTTCCAGCAACCCTATCTGCGCCAAGATATCGAAATCGTCCAATACAAAGAAAAGGTCGGAATACGAGTCCCGAATGAGGAGTCCACCCAGCCACGAAATAAAGAAGACGATCAAAGCCGAGATCAAATCATCTCGATGGATTGATCTACGAGAACGGGCAGGCGGCATGAGGCTGATCACGTCCAATGGAATCCGGCGGCTTCCAGCGGACGCCAGGAGTCCGCCTTCAATTCCAACTCTAACCGCTTCAAATGACGATCATAGGCCCAGTCGCCCCAGCCCGACACCCTGGAAACCCGCGTTCGACGGCATTCCTGTCAAAAACGTTCTTGCCCAAGAACAGATCGCTCGGGACATCCGTGTGGTTCTTCGAAGGTGAACTCCGAGTCGAATCTGGGCGTATCTCGTGCGGCGTCCCAACTGCTTGCATCGGCATCCATTTCCGCGGGAGCTTTCGCCGTTTCACCTTTGTCTACACACCATTTTGCCTCGGCTGCTGCCAGGCTTACAATAAAAAATGGTGCCATGGTATCGTTATCTACAATGCCCTCCCGTAGCAGCCTGTCTCGGCGTGCGTGAATGAACTCGACCCATCAAATTGGCGACGATCCTTTGCCGGGTTACCGGCTGCTGGCGCCGTTGGGTTCCGGAGCGTTCGGCGAAGTCTGGAAGTCCAGCGCCCCAGGAGGAACCGAGGTCGCGCTGAAATTCATTCGTCTCGACGGCGATCATGGTCTGCGCGAGGTGAAGTCGCTGGAATTGGTGAAGACGATTCGCCATCCCAACCTGTGCACCATCTTCGCCCTTTGGGCCCGAGACGCCAACGGCAACGTGCTGGAAGACGATACTGTCGATCTCAAGGGACTGGCCGATACCAAGAAGCCCAAGTCCACCGACGAAACACTGTTGGCCAGCGACGAAATGGTTCAGAAGCGCCCCGTCGAGTTGGTCATCGCCATGGCGCTGGGCGAGAAGACGCTGGCCGACCGGCTGAACGAAGTTCGGGCCGAAGGCTTCGACGGGATTCCGCCCGAAGAACTGTTCGAGTACATGGAGGCCGCCGCGCGGGCGATCGACCACCTCAACAGCCCCCGCCACGATCTGGGCGAAGGCCCTCAGGCCATTCAACACTGTGATATCAAACCGCAGAACATCCTGATTGTGGGCGATACGGCACAAGTCTGCGATTTTGGAATCGCCCGTCGATTGGGAAATCGGCAGATGACCCAGCAGGGTGGCTTGTCGCTTTATTGGGCCGCCCCCGAACTGTTCGACAAGCAACCCAGCGCGAGTACCGACCAATACTCTCTGGCGCTCACCTACTTTCATGCCCGCACGGGGCGGTTGCCGTTTGTCGATGCCGAGAACGCCACCGAGTTGCAGATCATGCGGGCCCACACCACGGGTCGACTCGACTTCTCGTCTCTACCTGAAGATGAACAGGCCGTGATCGCGCGGGCCACGTCGCTGGAACCGGAGCAACGATACGAAAAGACCATCGACATGATTCGTGCCCTTCGTCGTGCCTACGAAGGCGCCGCACGAAGACATTCCACGGTCGAGCGTTCGTTCGCCGAAGCCGGAATGGAGATCGTTCCCGGTTATCGACTCGTCAAACGGATCGCAGGCAGCGCGGGTGTTGATGCATGGGAAGCAACTGACGGAAAAGGCAAACCTTGCGCCGTCTTGGTGCGACCACTATCTCCAAAGCGGGATGTCGTCGATCTCGGGGCACTCACCCACATCGCCAAGTTTGAGCACCCCCATCTCACCAAGATGCGGGGCTTCTGGCTGCTGGACAAGAAGCGGCAGGTGATCGCACCCGAAAAGATGGCCGCAGCCTTAAAGCAGCCGGTGGGCCAAACGCTGGTGATCGCAGGGTCGCTGGCACCGAAAAATTTATTACAGCGGTTAGAGGAATGTCGAAGGGCTACCGGCCCTGGTATCCCTGGCGAAGAACTTGCCGGGTTTCTGAAGGCCATCGCTTCCGGGCTCGATGCGCTGAACTCTCCCCATGATGATGGTCACGGGAATTCAGTATCGGTTCAGCACTGCAATCTGCGTCCCACCAACATCATGTTGTTCGACGATGGTCTAAAAATCGGCAATTTCGCATTAGCCCGACTTCTCAAGGGTGACAGCGGCACGCTGGAAGAAGCGGCCGCACTGCTCGATCAACCATTTTGTGCGCCGGAACTGGCCGAAGGCCGCTTGACGCGTTGGTCCGATCAATACTCATTCGCCATCTCATACGTGCAATTACGTACGGGCAGCTCTCCCTTTGATGCGGCGGCCTCGACAACCGACCTGGTACAGGACAAACAACGTGGCATTCTGCGGCTGGACGATCTTGGCAAAGAAGAAGCTCAAGTGGTTGCCCAAGCAACCTCGACCAACCCTGAGCACCGATTTCCCGATTGCCAGGCCTTCGTCGACGCTTTGGAACAAGCCCGGCTGAACGATCGAGCTGCGCGGACATTAGCAACAGGCCCCGAGGGACACCCCACCCGGATGCACACCACGGTGGCAGGCTCGCTGGAGTTCGATCCCAAGAGCGACCGGACCCAAGTGTATGTCGAAGGGCAAAGCGACGACACATTGAAGGACCCCGTGGTGTCGCGCGACACGGACTCACCGGTTCCGACCCTTGCGCCCACATTGGCTCCAACCCCGACACCAAGTTCTACAGCCACGCAGCGAAAGCTACCGGTCAAGTGGATTGCCGGCGGTGCGGTGGGCGTCCTTGCCGTCGCACTTCTGCTGGGGGTTTGGAGCGCTCAGCGAAGCGCGGCGACCCTCGCCGACCAGGTACAGGCCCTGGTTGCGCAGCGCGAATACGCCGCGGCCGGCGTTGCAATTCTTGACGCAGGTCCGTTGCAGTCGATTTTTGTCGATGAACCCGGCTTGCAACAATCGATCGTCGACGCCGCGGTGGCAGATGTGAATTCGTCTATTGAAGAGGAAGATTTCGCCGCAGCATTCGGAGTTTGTGATCAAATCAAGCAAGTCGAATCCAGCGGAGATGCCGATGACATCGCGGAAGATGTCTTCGACAGCGGAGTGAACGCTGGTCGGAAGCGTGTACGTCGCAAGCAATTTGCCGAAGCTGCCGCGATTCGCCGCCAACTGGCAGAGCGATACGCGCGAGATGCCGTTGTCGTCGGTTTAGGAAACGATGTCTTGCTTCAAGGCATTCCTTTCGCGCAAAGCCTGTTGGAAGAAATACCCGTTTCTGCGGAAGACTTGTTACTGGCGGGCGAGCTGAACGACGAATTCAATCTGCTGGCCAGTGAGATGACGCAATCGGCAGGGCATGCACCGGGCGTGGCGGAAGCCGCAGAGAGCGCTGGCTCGTTACGGGGTGAGATTGTCCGCCAAGGCGCGGATACGGTCCGACTACACCTCGAGCAATCGCTCATTGGGTCAGCGGTCGCGGCCGTCGATGCACTTCGCGAATACTTTGCCGACGATTCGCTGGTGGTTCCCCTTGATGATCAGGTCGCTGCTACTGGTGTCCAACTTGCCAAGGTGCAGATCGATTCCGGCGCGATGACCGATGCAACGGTATTGTTGGGAGAGCTGTTGCCCTGGTCCTCGAGGTTCGACCAGATCGAAGCACTCGACCAACAATGTTACGAGGCCTTCCGTGAGCAACTTGCGGAAGGTCAGTGGAACGAATCGATTGAACAGTACCAGGCGCTGGCCGCGGTGGCCCCCGACCAACCACGGACGAGCGATTACTCCAACGAACTGTTCTCCACGGCAACGAACGAGATCGAATCGCTGGTGTCTGCCGGCGAACTCGATCGGGGTGAAACACTTCGCGTCACTTTTTTCAATGCGTTTGGCAACGACCCCCGCGTGCGTCAACTGCAGGATGTCCTCATCACACAAGTGATCGCCCGCGCCGAAGCCTTCGCTGAAAATGGCCGCACCGGCGACGCTGCTCGTTCCTTGTCATGGCTCAACCGGCGTTTCAGCGACGACCGTCGGGTTACTGCTCTGGCCACCGAAATGAGCGAACTGCTGGGCGATCGTGCCGACTCGATGAGCCCCACCGAAAGCGTCGAAACGTTGCTGCAAGGGTTGCACGCCCGCATCGATCAAGCCCGCATTGACGAAGCTCGGGACAACTACCACAACGCCCAATCTTTCCTCACGAGTGTCGACGATCCCGCGAAACTTGCTTCCCGTTTATCCTTGGCGCTCGCGCGAATCGAATCCAACTCCTCGAATTGGGAGGAAGCTCAAGCGGCGCTGGACGAAACCGACGTCGCGCAGCTCGACGACCAAGAACGCGGGCTGTACTTGGCTCTCCAGGCAGTCGTTGCCGCTGGTGCAACCGAAGCGAACATTCCCGAGGACTTCGATCTCGCCGGGACCACGCAACGCTTGCTGACGCTGCAGGCCGAATCGCCCGAGTTTACCTCGCAGTCTTGGTTCCAGGGCGAAGCGGCCCTGGCGAAACATCTCGTGCGGGAGATCGCATCGCGAACGTTCTCGGCGGTTGGCGATGGATCGCTGACTTCGGCCGAAGCCTCTCAGCAACTGGCGGCCGTGGCCACGCTCGAATCGCTGATCTCTGAACAAGATCGACGTGCCATCGCTTCCAAGCGTGTTCCGGCTGCGGTGTGTGTGATACTGCTGGACGAGAAGACATCACCAGAAGATGCCATCGCTGCCTTGCGAAGTTTGCAGTCGCAAGAGACCGACTTGGCAACGCTCTCGGGGCCCGGGCTCGTGCAGGTGGCCGAGCTGCTCGCCCGTCGAAGCGACTTGGTGGCGTCGCAAGAGCTTCTGGACGAGGCACTAAGCTACTGCGAGCTTGTCCGGGCCGAACGCCCAGCCATCAGTCGTGACATGGGCCCGCCGTATGCTGCTCTGCTGGCTCAACAGGTTGTGCAACTGGCCGACACCCCCGATGAACCCGATTGGGCAACCCTGCGAGGGACAGCCGAAAAAGCTGACGAGCAGATCAAGAGCATCAGCGGCGGTTCTGCCCACGCCCTGGTGCAAGCCATCCTGGCAGAGTCCCTCGTCGCGCCGGCAGGATCCGTATCGGCAACAGACTGGAGGATCGCTAACGATTTGATCGAGGCGGCCCAATTGACCGGTACGGAACAGGCATGGACCGACTACCTCACCTATGTCAAAGGATTGGTTCTGGCCACCGCACCTCGCGTTGGCAGTCTCAACCCCGCGGCTACGTGCATGTTAACGGCCTTCGATGGCGACGCGCCTACCGCCATGCTGGAAACCTCTTATCGTCGTGATCATGCGGCCGATGTATTACTTCAAGCTGCCGTTCAAGATACCAAATGGGATTCCGCCGACTCGGCCAAACTTGATGTGCTTCGCGACCCTTTGCCGGTTGCCCGTACCGCGGATGTTGTACTTCCCTGGCTCGAGAAAGCACGAGAATTGACCAGTGCCGAACAAGCGGATCCAACCTTGCTGCTGAATCTCGCGGCGGCCGCATACTATTCGAAAGAACAAGAGCTTGAGCTTGTCGATCAGCTAACGCAACAACTTCTAACGGGCTCGGACGAATCCGCCGAGCTTCTCGTGCTCCGCGCGCAAGCGTTGCAGCCCTCAGATCCCCAGGCAGCCATGTTGCTTTACGATCGAGCCCTACAACGCGTGGAGGATCACCCGGAATTCATCTCCGGGGCCACCTACCGACGTTTAATCCAACCGGCGCTCGAGGCATCGGCATTGCCGAAGGTTGAAGCAGCTTCGGAAGAAGCTCGTTTGGCCATTGCCCGCTTGATGGCCGCCAAAGCGACCCTGCTGCGTAACGATGCGGAAACGGCACGCAGTGTGGACGAACCTAAGCAGGCCGAGTTCGAAGCCTACGATGCTGCCGTGGCTTACGATCCCAACGATGTCGACTATCGCATACACCGAGGCTTGGTTCGCTTCGACCGTCCCGGAAGAACGAACGAAGAAAGACAAGCCGACGTCATCGCCGCACTCAACGATGACTTGAAACCGGTCATCGAACTCTCCGGGGACACGCCCCCGGCGGGAGCCTATTTCCTGAACGCCCGCATCCAATACGTTCGTTCGTCCAGTGACAGTACGATCAGCCGTGAAGATCGCACGAAGCTTCTCGCACGCGCGATGCAGTATTACGAGCAGGCCGTCAAGACTGGGGAATTGCGGGGTGACGATTTGGCGAATTGCCTGATTGGTGCCAGCACGACCAACGTCTCGCTGGCCAACTACACGGTGGGAGACCGCGATCAGCAGCACACCTATTTGGAGAATGCCCGCAAGTGGGCCGAACAGGCCGCGGCGATCGATCCCCGCCCGCACCCCGAATACGCTTATCAAGCCTTGGGCAACGCCGAAGAAGACTTCGGCTGGCTGCTGGCCGAATACGAACGTTACTGTGCCGCGATCAGCGCGTTCGAGGCGGCCACCATTGCGGCCGACAATGCGGGGCTGCCCTCGGCCCAATCGCTGCTCAATACGGGACGTTGCCGTTACAAGATGCTCAACGTGTGGTCGGCCTTCGACGGCTGCGGCGTCGAGCGCAGCGAAGAGATCCGCCGCGGGATGAGTGACTTGCAACGGGCAATCGACAGCGGGCAACTCGACGAGGCCAGCCAGGCCAAGGCCCTGTCGTGGCAAGCGAAGATTCAGGTGCTCGACAACAACTACGACGAGGCCGAACGATTACAACAACTGGCCGTCGAAACCGCCGACCCTACCAGCCCCGAATGGGCAACGCATCAAATCGATTGGGCACAAATTGCGGCGGCCCACGCACGCTATCTGAAACTTCGCAAGCGCCCCGCCGAAGAGGTGAACGCCAAATACGAGCTGGCCCGATCACGCGGGGCGGCACTGCTCGAAGAAGGAGCAACCGCGTCAGCGGTCAATCGACAAAGAGCTACGATGTTCATCGCAGCATGCCATGCGGAGCAATTGAATCATTCCGAATCACTAAAGACTTATCGCGAGGCGCTGCCCGAAAATCTGGATGATGCCGACGCGTCTCACATCGGGCTGTTGATCGCCATGAGTCGCCAAATAAGCTCTCACGAAGCATTGTGGCCGGAAAATCGTGAACTGTGCGAAGCGAGTGCTCGAAAGGCCGTCGAGCTAGCCGCTGCTTCTGGCGAATCGTTTCAAGAAGCGCAAGCCTGGGCTGCTGGCGGGCTGCACGCAGCACGAGAATATAGCCTCAACCCAACACGGCAATTAGCCGAGGCGGTTCGCCGTCACTTCGAAGAAGCCTTGAAGCTAGAAGATCGACTCGACCAAACGTGGTACTGGCGTTATCAGTTGGCACGCGTCTATGCGGATATGATTTCCGACCGCACCAAGTTCAGTGGCAATACAAAAGATCTGGCCAGGCAAGCCGTCGCATTGCTTGAACCGCTGACCGGTTCCGAGGCGACTTACGTCCTGCCTAGTATTCGTCAACGCGTCGATCAGATCCTACCCAAGCTCCGCGAGGCCGCCAGTTAGAGGGCAGAGTGCTTTCGTGCTGAATCGCTTCCCGCCAGACAGGCGGTTGCCGCGCTCAATACCACTAACGTGTGTACTTCAAAGTTTGGCAGGACAAAGCAACGTTGACTTCGAGTATCTGCTCATTTAACGTTCATACTGACAAAATTGAATAGTGTAATAGCGACTTCAGTTCGACATGGGAGCTGCTAGTGACTCAATCGATTCCGCAAGGTCTCTCTCTGAACGGAGTGACCGCTTTTCGATTCAACAGAATCAGATCGTTGATGAATGTCAGTGGTTACTTGATCCGGGGCCTTCCTCCGAGGTGCCATCTAGAAAAGGGATTAAGCTGCTGCCTCGCCGGATGGCTAGTTCTCTCCGCGTCAATATCGCAAGCTCAACTTGCTGACTCCTCCTGGGCAGACTACGGAGGCGGGTACAAGAACCAACACCGCAGTCCGTATCAAGGACCCACGGTTTCTCCAGCTCTTCTTTGGGAATTCGACCTCGAGTCGCTTGGGACAAGTGTCTTCGATCGGGGACACCATCAACCGATTCTACTTCCCGACGGAACGATTGTACTCAACACGGCCGATACTTCAGACGATCGAATCGTTGCAATAAATCCAGATGGAACGCTTCGTTGGCAAGTGGACGACAGTAGCCTCGGACCTTGGTTGGCGGCAGATGACGGAAACCAAATCTACACCATTCGTGGAGTCCGGAGCGGAACGACAACCTCGCTGAGGAGTGTGGACTTCGATGGAAATTCTCTCTGGAGTCAACAATTACCTGGATCGCCTCCAAGACAAAACGGACCCGCGATAGGGCTGGACGGTAACATCTACGCCTCTAGCGATTTTGCTTCACTGACTGCTATGAACAGTGCCGGAGCGACTGACTGGACTTCGGTAGAATCGGGCTACTATGTTAACCCCGCCATTGCATCTGACGGTACGATTATTGTGGGAGGAAACAACCTTTCAGCTGTCGCACCAGACGGCAGCGTCTTGTGGCAACATCCAGTAACTACAACCATAGGCAAGTTTCCCTCCTACCTCTCGCCTGCAATTGCGGATGACGGAACTATCTTCGCAGGTCAGATCAATTATCCGAACCTTGTGGCATTGAATCCTAATGGCACTGAGCTTTGGTCACGAACAGACCTCGATGGAGCTCCAGCTATTGGTCCGGATGGGACAATCTATGTCGTCCCAGAAACAGGTATCCTGCACGCGCTGAACCCCTTAGACGGCTCCACACTCTGGAGTTACGCCACAGGGAAGACTGACTACTATAATTCAGAGGGAGTCACCATTGACTCGAATGGTAATCTCTTCGTCTCAAATGAGGACGGGTTCGTAATTTCACTCTCACCCGATGGGAATGTGCTTTGGAGTATTGATTTAGCACCTGATCGCGACGGCTTCATCGGGCTCGGTGCGCCAGTCATTGGGTCGAACGGAGAACTCTATGTTGTAGGTGGTCTCACAGGTAAAGTGTTTGCCTTGGTGCCTGAGCCTGGCTCTTTGGTACTCGCCATCATTTCCATTTCCGTTTTGGCAATCTCTGTGTTTGTGCGCAGGTCTGCGACAATATCCTCGGCGTTACGTTTCTCCACGCGCACCATCTAATCACCTTGTGCAAGTAGGTAGCCGGTAGGGTGAACGCCTTGCTGACATTCGTGCTATTTCCAAACTCGGCTTCGTCCCAATTCCCCGCATCGCGAAACTATTCACATGACACTTGCCGGCTGAGAATCGACGGCGTGCCGGTGTTCGATGTTTGCTCGTTCGATGGCAGGAAGCAACAAGAAGGTGACGGCAGACCTCAACATGAATGACAAACAACGGGCGGTATTCGAGAGGCTCTCCGCGTTTTCGTTCGACGAGGGTGATGAGCAACTGACGTTTGCGAATCGCCTGGCTCGGGAGAACGACTGGACGGCCTCTTACAGCCAACGGGCGATTGAAGAGTATCGCCGCTTCCTATTCTTGGCCGTCGCGGCGGGGCACCCGGTTACGCCTTCGGATCAGGTCGATCAGGTGTGGCATCTGCATCTGACGTACACGCGATCGTATTGGGATCGCCTTTGCGGAGAGGTGCTGGGGGGTCCGCTTCATCACGGCCCGACGAAAGGTGGTCGCAGCGAAGCTCGCAAATTCCAAGACTGGTACGAGGCCACTCGGGATAGCTACCAGCGGTTCTTCGGCGTCGCGCCACCGACCGATATCTGGCCCGATCCCAACGTGCGTTTTGGCAACGACCAGCGGTTTCAGCGGGTCAACACCAGGCGCAACTGGGTGATTCCGAAGCCGGGACGACGTGTCCAGGCAATGCTGGCGGCCGCCGCCGTGTTGCCGCTGGCCGGCGGCGCAGCAGCGTTGGTCCACAACAAGACGACCATCTTCTTCTTCTCCGTGGCCGCCATCCTCTTCATCCTGTTGTTCATTTACAGTCTTCGCCGAAGAGATGACCACGGGCGGCGCGGCGGTTCATGCGGTGCCTATAGTTGCGGCGGCGATGGCGGAGAAGGACTCGGTTGCAGCAGTTGCGGCGGCGGGGGTAGCGATTGATAAATATGCAAGGATCCAGGCTTGCATGAAGGGGGAACATCGCGTGGCAAAAGGAATTCGGCTACCCACGATTCAAGAGATCAATCCTATCCCGGAAGATTTTGACGGGCAGTACGCGGTCAGGAATTTTCTGGGTAAGACTCGCGAGCAGATTACGGAAGAATTCGCCGATCAAGGACTCGTGCTCCAAGAAGACCTCATGTTCATGGGTTGCCGAGCGTTCTGTTACTATTTCCCGGCTGCAGTCGACTATGTCGTAAGCCCGGCCGCGGTGGGCGATGACATCGTTGCCGCTCTGTGCTCCGTGATCGAGTTTCGACTCCAACACGACGCACGAGAAATAGCGGATGCCTACCCTGAGATCGTCCGCTTTACCGACTATGTTCTCGAGCACTACGAAGATTTCGATCTGACGCCAAGCATCTACGGCGACCTGAGACCTGCGTTGGCTTCGATACGGCGGCAGTGCGACCGAGAATCCGCATAGCCCGGCGAGATGCATCATTTCGCTGGCCTCGTGCTCGCCATTCTACTTCGAGTGAACCTTGCTTCGATGTCGGTAAGCCCTTCGTTAGCAGCCCTTTTCTGCGGAGGCCTACACCACTAACTCTCGCGGAACAATTGGTGATTCTAGGGTCACTGCAAGCTGTTTCGCCTTGGCCAAGTTTGCAATTGCAACCCCCCACACGCACAAGCATTCGTCTTCCGTACCATGAAAGACGCCACCCACTTTACATTGGTTTGAGTGCATATTGACCACATTCTCTAAAGCCATGTGCAATGCATCCAGATCGTGGCGTCGAATTGCGTCTAACGCCTGAGCATAACCACGAAAATCCGCGTTATCCTCAGATGAGCATTCGTCCAGAAAACGAGCACACCATTCATCCATCGATGCAGAATTGATCTCCACGACTGCCTTGAGGCAATAGCCGAACGCCAAGTCAAACGGATGGTCTTGTTCTTTCTCAATTTCATCTCGCCCACCCAACTTCATAACAATTGAGTGTGCCACGTCCAATTTGTTCGCAGCCAACGCATTCAAGACATGCATGTACGAAAGCATGGTGACATACGATCTATCAATCGGTTCCCCATTCAGAAACCGCTTAAGTAGAGAATCCCGATGCTCAGCAGCCGCTCCAAGCAGTTCTCGAAAAGCATCAATGTTGCCGTTTACGACGTACTCGGCGACACCGAGAAATCTGAGCGAACTAGCTAGCGAAGACGACGAGCATCCGTTGCGATCTTTCTCTGCATCTTGCGCATTCGCCTCTAGCACCGGCAGGGTTCCCCGCCTCAATTCCATTAGCATCGGTAAGCGTTCACACAGTCCCATTGTCATTCTTTCGCTTATTTCGACTTACGCAGATTATGTCTCGATGTTGGTATGCGGTCATCGTCGATGCATACGATTGCGGCACCATGAATTTGGGTGCAGATTCTATCGTGAGCCTATTTGCTCGGGACACTTCGTTGCGAGAACGAAAGTAGCCTGGAGAAGATTTGCCCAACGCTGAAGAACAAAGTGGGAACTCTGCATGGCTGCAAAAGTCCAACTAACCGCCCACGAAAAAACCCCGGTCGCGGTGCCGGGGTTTTGCTTCGTAGTGCGGGAAAGAGGACTCGAACCTCCACGGGATATAAATCCCACCAGGCCCTCAACCTGGCGCGTCTGCCAATTCCGCCATTCCCGCTCAGAAATGGACGAACTGCTAGTTTAACAGTTCGACGGCCCGTGGTGGAGGGTCAATCTCCCCCGGGAAGAACCCTGATAATCGACTTCGTTTCTCGGGAAACGCGAGGGCAGCGACGTCGACTCAGGCTTCCCACTTCAAAACCAGCAGGGTCTGGTCGTCGCGGGGCTCAAGCCCACAGTATGCGGCCAGCTTGGTGCGGACCATATCCACAAGCTTGTCTGCCGATTTCGATAGGTGCGGTTGCAGGTTTTCGATCAGGGTTTTTTCGCCCCAGCAGCATCCGGCGGCGTCGGTCGCAGTGCAGACCCCGTCGGTGGCAATCACCAGAAGCTCGCCCGGCTGCAGGTGAAATTCATGACCCGCGAAGGCGATGTCAGGTTCGGTTCCCAACAGCGGAGAAATTTGCGACAGCGACTGCCATTGTTCTTCCGCAATCCGCAGCACGGTGACGTCGCCCGCGATGGCCAGTCGCACCCGGCCCGAGCCGCCTTCGATATTGACCAGGGCACACGAAGCATATTGGTCACCCTGCGAAGCGGTCCACACCGCGTCGGAAACATTGGCCATGATCGCGTCGGGTTCCAACGCGTCGCGGTCGCTCGCCCGGAACAGGCCCTTGATGTTCGCAGCCAGCAGGGCGGCTTCCATGCCTCCATTGAGTGCGTCCCCGACAGTCGCCGTGACCGAGTCGTCGCTCGCCAACCACCAGTCGTAGAAGTCGCCGCTGGGCGATTGATGAGGTCCGTTCCAGGCCGCAAGTTGCCAGCCGTCAATCAATGGGGCCATCGAGGGGAGCTGACCGCGCTGCCAACTGGCGGCCGCTTGCATCTGGTCTTCCAACGAACCGCGGTCGCGCTGATCTTGCAGAAGCATCTCGCGTTCCAGGTCCGTGGCAATCCGACCGGCGACCAATTCGATAATGTTCGTTTCGTTGTCGTTAAAGTCGCGGGCATCCTCCGAGAACATCCACAGCGTGCCCAACGGCACGTTGGATGTGGAGACGGGCACGCAGACAGCCGCCGGATATTCCTCGGGCGGGTTCCAGGGACGGTCGGCTGCGGCGTTGTCCAACACCACCGCGTGCCCCAGCAGGGCTTCGAGATCGGCCAGCGACGTCTCCAGCGCTCGGGCCGGTTCGGTCAGCTTGCGTGTGGGCAATCCCCAACTGCTGCGGAGCTTCAACACGGTCGTATCGGTGTCGAGCAGGTACAGTGCAGCGACCTGACAACCCACGGCCTCGGCACCACCTTTCAGCGCGGCTTCCAACCGTGCGGCCAACCGCAGTTGGCAGTCTTCGCGTTCGACCACCGGGACACCCGCAGCCAGTTCTGCTTCGCGTTGCCACAACACGTGCTCGGCTCGCACCAAATCGCTGAGCATCGTGGCGATGGCTTCGGCCATCTCGATGGCGGCCTCCAACGCGAGACCTGCCTGGCCGTCCATTCTCTGCGAAGGTCCGACTTCGATGCGTAGGTGACCGGGAGCAGCTCCAACGCCCGGATTAACCGGGGCGGACCATAGCAAATCGAAATCAGACTCGTTGTACGGCTTGTTTACGTAGCGTAAAGTCCAGCCGGTTGTTTCCTGAAAGGCGCGGCAGACGTTCTCCAACGAGGACATCGCCTCGACGCTGGGTTTCTCGACCGCCGGTGGATTCTCGGGGTGGATTCGTAGATAGGGCGGAATGGGGTTGGCCACAAAATCCTCACATCTGTTTCGAACGCAGCAACCATCAGCTCAATCCCTCGAAACAGCATGCACCAACAGAGCACATTCCCCAGCGTCCATGACCGGTACAAATTACCATCGGCGCAAACTCACCCCGACTTGAAAACTCAACCAGCATACCGGTGGTACGGGCGCGTTGGGGTTCTGAGGACAATGCCGAAGACAATACCTGTCACCGGCAAAGTGGCACGGGAGGCGTCGCACCCGGCAGTCGAACACAACAATCGTTTACCAACTGTGTAGAAAACGTTGATGTGCCGTGGTGCCGAAAAGATTCCGCCCGAGCAGCCACGCTACTTGTGACCGAACGCGGCGGAGAGTTGGGCGGCGTCGAACGCCTCCGGAGCGCGGTCGGTGGCTCCGTACAGATACAGGGCTGCCAGAACAATCGCGTTGACAGCCGACGAAACCAGCGAGATCAGCAACATGGCCAGCACCCCCAGGGCAATGATCGACCCGCCCAGAATGCCGTTGACACTTACGGCGACGAACACTCCGGCGACGATCAGCAGAATGGCCGGGATGTTCAGCAGAAAGGTGATGATACCGATGCCGAAGTTGGCCGTGAGCGATTCTCCCCAGGCCTTCCGCAAGATGGCCGTCGAGCGTTGCACGGCGACAATCGGCCCGGCCTTTTCGATCACGATCACGGGTACCACAAAAAACGTGATGATCGACCAGCCCATGCCCAACAGCGAGGCCACGATTTGCCCGAACCGTTCCGAGCGTGATTCGATCACCTTCAGAATCACGCCCACGGTGGCGGCCACCAGGGCCCAACCAAGGATCTGTGGCAATCGCCCCATGGCGGCCCCCAAGCCATCGCCCAGTGTGGGGTTCCCTCCGTTGAACCGGATGACCGCGCAGGCCACCAACGCCGAGTTGAAAAACACGATCACGAAATAGTTGACCGTGTAAAACGCAAACAGCACGACATAAGCCACCGGGTTGTTCTGCACCTGCTCCTCGTTGGCCACCGTCTCGACATAGCCGGAAAACCACAGCGGCACCGCAAAGCTCGCCAACACCGCCAGACAGGCAATCCCACTGAGCAGCGGAAAGACGAGCAATTCCTTATCCATCCGCAACACCGCAAAGCTCTGCTTCGCCAACGACCAGCCATTCGAGATACGTTCGAACATGGGGAAGGTTCCTGTGGGATGGGGGAATTGGGGTGCGTGTTCGCGATATTCTAACATAGTTCGTAATTTTGCTGCGACGGCGCTTTCCAGGACACGAGGTAACAAACGAGGAAACATCAAACATGGACCCACAGTTCGAAGTGATCATCGCAAGTGACCCCGAACACGAGAAGGTGTTTGCGGAGATACAACTTGGTGGCAAATATATCGCGTCAGTTAGTCAAGAGGATGGTCCCAACCGACTCGTCGTAGAGCTACCTGGACCAGGGTTGGACGAACGGTATGTTCTACGGCAGATCCCTTACAAGGATTTTGTTTTTTGGCTTGAGGAGGCTGCTAAGAAGCTTTGTGGGTGAGCTGTAGTGGAGTCTGTGCGATGGATGAAGGAAGGCAAGGCGTCGGAACGGCTTTCACATAATTTGCCAATTCACCCTATTCGAACATGCCTAGATTCTCCTCGAGCACCTTCGAAGAGAACTGCTAGCTTTCGCGTTTGCGCTCCTAATAACGAAACGCGATACCCTTTTCATATTGCTGAATTCGATTGATTCTTGTTTGCTTCTCCTCCTCCGGAGCAAGATCAAGCGCTTGCCTAGCAAAGCAAACGGCGGAATCGAAATCTCCCACCTCTGCATAAGCAGCTGCCAAGACGCTTATCGGTTTCCACTCTTGCCAATGTGTCAAATCGCAAGCTTTCTGAGCGTTCTCGATTGCTTGATGACCGTCGCGGGCTTGATCGAGAGGACAACTTGCTTGTAACAGAGCCAAAGCAGTCCAATAGTGTGCCTCATCTTGGTTCAAATTTGTTGCCAAGGCGAAATCATCTGCGGCACCAGCCCAATCCCGCACACCTTCTCGTGCTACTCCACGACAGTAGGCAATAACAGAATCGCTTGCGGTTTCACAGTGATACTCGGTGAGATCGACCAGGGCTTCCTCGAACATGTCTCTCAACACAAAGCTTATCCCGCGATTCGCTCTGTAAATTGGCTCTCCTGCGTCGAACTTCATTGCCTGGGAAAACACCTCAGTGGACTGGTTCTCACTGATCTTCACGCCCCACGAGTTCAACCTGCGTGCCAAATATCGGGCACCTACAAATAATGAGAGTAACTTTAGGAGACCTTTGCGAAAGCAGAATGCGAGCGTGCCCTTCACAACGGCCCATCGAATAATCCGGAGTAAGGCGTACAGGAGCAGCAGAAGAATAAGCAACTCGGCGACACCCACAACCCAAACAACAATGTCCTTCAGTGATATGAACTCTCCAATATCGTGTCGAAATGCAAAGAGAATGGCACAGAGAGTAACCATCGCCATGAGATGGAAAAGGGAGAATTTCATCAATGGCTCAAAGCCTTCGAGCACGTGACCGGATGACGTTTCCTGCCGCCAGACAGTTGCATTGCGAACCGTGGGTGGCTTAATAACCCGATCAATATGGCACCCAGGCAGTCAGACCACCAAGTCGTGAATTGGTTTTTTTTCATCATACGGAAAAACAACGACTCTCACTCCTTGCAGTCTGCTCGTTCGTACGGCAGTTAAGAAGTATTCCGCCCACTGCTTAATCAACGCTTGCTATCGCTGTTCATACTGCTCATCGGACATCCCTTCCTCGAGCAATTTGTCCAATTCAGCGATTCGGGACGCCAACTCATCGAACACAACCTGGCATCCTGCCTTATCTATTCTGGATTTCGAGGAGGCCTTGGCGGGATACGCGATGAATCGTCCTGAGTCTGCCCAAACTTCAATGCGAACGTAATCCCAGTCCACGTTCTCACTCATTGGCAGGACATCACTTCCAAGCTTATCGCATAGGCACTCCATAGCGACATCGATCCGACCGACTACGTGACACTCGCCCGTGAAATAGCCTTTCAGCTCTTCCCATTCCATGGCTTTCCCCCGGGGGTTGTCGTTCATAGTAGCGTTCGTCACCCGAAGTGCCTGCGCACATCCTACTTTACAGAACCGCATCATGGTCGACGTGCTTCCCAACCCGCTACTCCTTCACCGCGCGGGTGGCGATGAAGGAGGGGATGTACTTGGAAATCGGGTCGAGTTCGAGATCGTCGAATTTGTCTTCGTAGAAACCGGTGATGGCGAATCCGGCGTCGAGTTGGCCGCCGATCTGGTCGTCGAGGGTGTGGCCGAATTCGAGGGGGCGTTTGCGGTCGATGATGATTCGCTGCCGCTGCAGATCGCTCAAGCTGGTGAGATCCGAGTAGGGCAACTCATGACGGACCTCCAAGCTGCCGTTCTCCATGCGTTCATCGTCGAAAAGATACCGCAACGGGTTCGCGAACCCCGCCAGCAGCATGCCCCCGGGCCGGAGCACGCGATGGCACTCTTTCCATACCGGGCGAACCTCCGGGGCGAAGCAGTTGGAGCAGGGGTGGACAATCAGCTCGAACACCTCGTCGGAAAACATGGACAGATCCGCCATGTCACCTTCGATGAGTTCCAATTCGAGTTGATCGCGATGGGCCACGAAGCGGTCCTGCGCTAACTGGCGGGGCGAGTTGTCGACCACCGTCACCGTGGCACCGGCCGCCGCCAGCAACGGAGCCTGCTGCCCACCACCCGATGCAAGGCACAGCGTCGGCGTCCCCTTAAGTGGAGGAAACCAGTCACGCGGAACCGGCCTGCTGGGCGTGAGCACCATGGCCCAATCGCCCCGCCTGGCCCGAGCGATCGCCTCCGCGCCAACCGGCAGCGTCCACGGATCCCCTTGCTCGACGTTCGCGTCCCACGCTTCCCGGTTGTGCTTCGTAACGTCCATCACGGTCGGTCTCGGTCGTAGTAAGGATTGGGGAACTCAATTTGGCCAACTCTACAGAGCATGGTTTGCTGAGCATCGTACCCTAGCAAACAGCAGGGAACTCGACCGTCAGATAAGGTGCGTCAAATGAAGCGCGGATGCACTCTGTTGCGGTAACCTAAGATGTTCGGACATTGGAGAGTGGAAAAGGTTGCGCCGGCGTTGCACACTACCCTCAAGGTTTGCACTCTCCTCCACACGGTAATGTTCTCGAATAGAGGAAGAAGTGGATCGTCGTCATCTTTGGCACAAAACGCTCACCTGGCCGACATTGACTACGTGCCCACTTCGTTTCCTCTTCGCAGATCCTGACCTGATCATCCATCCACACTTTTCCAAACGCTGAAAGTCCACCCACGAGAAGGAAGCAGATTACCAACGACCAAGTGACTTTCTTGCCCATTTTTTGAGAGCTTTTCCGCATCGATAATACTCCGGCCCATGGATTCTCGACGCCAAGTCGTGCGTGTCCGCGCTACGTATGACGTACTCTGCTTGGCTTCGCTCAGTTGATCTTAGTTCCGTTTTTCCAGCCTACTCAGCCAAGTAGGGTGCCGTCCAGCGAAGCGCAGACGCACCACATGCTTGCCCTTTTTGACAGATCTAACCGAGCGTCGCAGATTACGATCATCAATTTATGGCGTTTAATGTTGATGAACATGGATATGAATTCATCGCGTGCCATGCAAAGAACGGCTGTTGGTGTTCGTCTTCCCCGATCATTTTGGTGCGTCTGCGCTGCGCTGGACGGCACACTACTTGCTGAATCGCCGGGGATACCCCCGGCCAAGATCAACTGGTATGTCCGCACGTTCATGACGCATTCTGGACCATCCCAAGGAATTCTACCCGCCTTCCCACGAGATTTCTGACAGCATGTCTTTCATGAATTTACCACGCATTGAAAGGACTGCTGACGACATTTAGCGTGCGTTCGCATGAAGCCCGAAGCGCTGCTTCGTCCAGGTCACCTTCACCTCGCAGTTGTTCGTTCGCACAGAAACAATCTACGTCACCAAACAATTCATCCAACGCGACGAATACATTTTCGGACATGGGACGGCCTTCGCTTATGAACCGTTGTAGGAACGAGGCTTCGAATTCGACGGCGCTGATCTCTCGGTTTAGGAACCTTGTGATTAGCTCCCTGAACTCACTCGCCGCTGATGGAGGCATCGCCCACCTTGGATCGTATCTGGCTGTCGTTGGCTCTCATTTCCGCGACTAATTTGGTGCGTCTCAACTCCCCCTCACCCCTGATGCACCACGACGGTTTTCATCTCGGTCATTTCGTCGATGACGTAGCGGGGGCCTTCTTTGCCCATGCCGCTTTCTTTCAGGCCGCCGTAGGGCATCAGGTCCGCTCGCCATTGGGGGCCCCAGTTGATGTGGATGTTGCCCGACTCGATTTCGCGGGCGAACCGCATCGCGTGGTTCACGTCGCGTGTGAACACGCCGGCCGACAGTCCATAGCGGCTGTCGTTGGCCAGGGCGATTGCTTCGTCGACGCTCGAGGCTCGCAGAGCGGCCACCGCGGGACCGAAAATTTCGTCGTAGCTGATCCGCATGTCGGCCTTCACGTCGGCCACCACCATCGGCGTGACACAGGCCCCGTCGCGTTCGCCCCCGGTCACGACTCGGGCACCCTTGGAAACGGCTTCGTCGATCCAGGTAGACACACGTTCGGCGTCGGAGGTTCGAATCATGGGTCCCACGCTGGTTTGATCCTTGAGCTGATCGCCCGTGGAGAGTGCGGCCACCTTGGGCGTCAAGAGATCAAGCAGATCGCCGTACACACCATCGACGGCGATTAACCGCTGGGTGGAGATGCAGACTTGCCCGGCGTTGGCGTACCCGGTGGCCACCGTGGCTTCGACCACCTTCTCCAGCTCGGCATCGTCCAGCACGATCAAAGGGCTATTGCTGCCCAGTTCCATGGTCACCTTTTTCATACCCGCCGTGCGACAGATGTGTTCGCCGATGTCGCGGCTTCCGGTGAAGCTGATCTTGCGAACGCGAGGGTCGGCGCACAGCGGATCGCCGACCTCCGAGCCCGAGCCGGTCATGCACGAAATGGCCAGCGGCGGAAACCCGCACTCGAGCAGGATCTCGACAAACTTCAGCGCCGAAAGGGGCGTATCGCTGGCCGGCTTCAACACCACGGCATTCCCACCGGCCAGGGCAGGGCCGACTTTGTGACACACTAGATTCAAGGGAAAGTTAAATGGCGTGATGGCGGCAACCACCCCGCAGGGCACCCGCAGGGTGAACCCCAGCCGGCCGCTTCCGCCGGGGGCCCCGTCCAACGGCAACACCTCGCCGCCGAGCCTTCGGGCTTCGTCGGCCGAAAGATCGATGGTCTCGGCAGCCCGCGAAACTTCGAAGCGAGCCTCGGCCAGGATCTTGCCTTCTTCCATGCTGATGGTGCGGGCCAGGTCGTCTGCACGCTCGTTCATCATCACGGCCACGCGACGCAACATCTGGCAGCGGTCGTAGCCGGGGATGGCATTCATGATCCGCGCGCCTTCCACGGCGCCGGCTATCGCACGATCGACATCGTCGGGCCCGCACTTGGGTACGGTGTCGACGACCGATTGATCGAACGGGTTGAGAACGTCGATCGTACTGCTGGTTTCAACCCAGTTACCGTTGATATGGGCTTTCATCGTGGGAGCTTCTCCATTGCGGCTATTGGATGCGCTTGGTTGACGGACGGGTAGACTTTGCCATGCGGCATTCGCTGGCGGAACAACACTGAGGGGCGTTTGCTTGCCGGGTGACTCGGCAACGAGTATCCTCGAATCGCGCGAGATGGTCGGAAGCGGGACGCCATCTCCACCACCATACCCGATTCACAAGGGCGAATCGAAATGAACACGCACTCGGTCGGACAAACCTCTTCCTTGCAGGCAACCCCGGCTTCTTCAGGCGGAACATTTCCCATGCCGTTGTGGGTGTTGTGGGGTGCCTGGGCCATCTTGCTGCTGGGTGGTTTCTTGTACGGTTTGATCACGGGCGAGCACGATGCGCGGCAGCACATTCCCACCGTGGGCCGCATGGGTTCGTCGTTCGCACTGGTGCTCGCCGGGGCAACATGGTGGTATTTCCTGCGGCCGCGGGCGGTCGGCACCTTCGCCGTGCTGATTGCCGTGGGCATGACGCTCGGGTTTATCGGAGATCTGTTCAATGCCGGGTTGCTGCCGGGTATCTTTCCCGAAGACCTGATGGGCGGCATCGTCTCCTTCGGGTTGGGGCACATTGCTTACATCGCCGGTTGCATGATGTTCATGAAGGCGGCCCACTGGAAGCGAACGACCAAGTTTTGGATTGCGGTCGGCGTGTGGCAACTGTTTGCCTTGATCGGGTGGTGGTTCGTCGTGATGAACGGCCAGGAGCCAACCGTCCTGCATTGGGCAGCGCTGCCATATTCCATGCTGCTGGCTGGCACCGCCGGCGTGTGTAGCGGGTTGGCCCTGATCGATAAACGGTTCATTCCGCTAGCCCTGGGCGGCGCGCTGTTCTTGATTAGCGACTTGCTGCTGGCGTTCGAACAGTTCCGCGGTTCGCTGGCCTATGCGGGCGATCTGGTATGGTTGACTTACGGCCCGGCCCAAATGCTGATCGTATATTCCTGTTTCTCCGCCGATCGCGTGTTGAGCGAGCCCGAGGTTCCAGCCACTTCATAACCCAAGGTCGTCGCCATGCCTCCGCAACGCATCGCTTCGCTGTTGGCCAGCAGTACCGAAATGCTGTACGGCTTGGGCTTGGGCGATCGGGTCGTGGCCGTGAGCCACGAGTGCGATTACCCGGAAGACGCCAACCACAAACCGCGTGTGACGTTTACTCACGTAGAACACCAGGCGGCCAGCGGCGAAATCGACCGGCAGGTTCGCGAGCGAATCACCGCCGGGGACGCCTTGTACGAAATCGATGTCGAGACCCTGACCCAGCTGGCCCCCGACCTGATCGTGACGCAGTCGCAATGCGATGTGTGCGCGGTGCGGTATGCCGACGTGGTGGAAACCGTTCGCAGCCAGCCACGACTAAGCGGCACACAGATCGTCGATCTCGATCCCCGCACGTTCGACGATATCTTCACCGATATCTTGAAGGTCGGCGCGGCTGCCGACGTGGAGGACAAAGCCCAAGCCTATGTGGAAGAACTCAAAGCCCGCGTGAAGGTCATCGCAGATCGGGCCGCAGCAATTCCCGCAGGACAGCGCCGAAAGGTCGCCTGCATCGAATGGATCGAACCGCTGATGCTGGCGGCCAACTGGATGCCGGAGTTGATCGCCGCCGCTGGAGGAATCGGTCCCCGAGAAGCCGGGCAGCACAGCACGTACACCAAGTGGGAAGAGTTGCTCGAATTCGCCCCCGACGTGGTAGCCGTCATGCCGTGTGGGTTCGGTTTGCCGCAAACACTCAGCGAAGTGCCGCTGCTGCAAGCCAGGGAAGGCTGGGACTCCTTGCCGGCCGTGAATCAGGGGCGCGTGACGGCCGTCGATGGCAACGCCTATTTCAATCGCTCGGGCCCGCGGATGGTAGACAGCCTGGAGATTCTGGCCCACCTGATCTACCCGGAGACCTTCGCCCCGCCCGCAAGCGTCCCCAACCCTGCGGACATCTGGCAGGCGATTCCCTGAGATTCGTTCGTGCGTCCGGATCCTCCGCTAGCCCAGCCGCATGCCGGCTGGGTCGCCGGAGGCGACAAGATGCCATGAAGTGCGTTCTCGCGATCAAACGACTTGGATCCTTGAGAAGTGGTCCCGAGGCACACACGGGCTGTAAACCCAATCGTTGTCGACATCGTTACTCCTGCTCAGGGCTTCTTGTCGGCGTTGCCGACCCAGCCGGCATGCGGCTGGGCTATCTGGTAGGTGGGTCGTTACACGACATGGATGGCGCTTTGATTCGGCTTTGAGACAACGTTACCATCATGGGTCGAACTGGCTTTCGTCTCGGTGAATAAGGGCTTTCTTCATGGCTGATCAACCTGTGCGTGTGGCAATCATTGGTTTGGGGTTCGGGGCCGAGTTCATCCCGATTTACCAACGTCATCCCCAAGCGACGATGTACGCCATTTGCCAGCGCAACGAAGCAAAATTGAAAGAAGTCGGCGATCAATTCGGTGTCGAGGTGCGATACGCCGACTACGACGATGTGCTCGCCGACGATTCGGTCGACTTCGTGCATATCAACACGCCGATTCCCGACCATGCCCCGATGACCATCGCCGCCTTGAAAGCCGGCAAGCACGTGATGTGCACGGTTCCCATGGCCACTTCCATTGAAGAGTGCCGGCAAATCGTCGAGCTGGTTAAAGAAACCGGGCTGAAATACATGATGGCCGAGACCGTGGTGTACGCCCGCGAATACTTGTTCGCCAAGCAGCTCTACGATCAGGGTGAACTCGGCAAGCTTCAGTTCCTGCAGGCAACCCATCATCAAGACATGGACGGCTGGCCCGATTATTGGCCGGGACTGCCCCCCATGCACTACGCCACGCATTGCGTCGGGCCCTGTCTGGCAATTGACAACGCCGAGGCGGAGTATGTTTCCTGCTTTGGGTCGGGAACCATTCGCGAGGAGTTGATCCCTAAATACAATTCACCGTTCGCGGTGGAAACGTGCCATATCAAATTCCGCAACTCCGATCTCACGGCACGCATTTATCGTTCGCTGTTCGATACGGCGCGACAATACCGCGAGAGCTTCGACGTGTTCGGCACGAAGAAGACCTACGAGTGGCCGCTGATCGAAGGCGAAGACCCCGTGATCCATACGGCCAAGTTGCCCGAGCCGGAGATTCCCTCCCGGGTTGAAGTGCCCGACTTCGCCGATCGTTTGCCCGAGGAAATTCGCGGCTTCACTGGGCGTGGCGTGTACGACTCCGACGAACACCAGCACTTGTCCTTCACCCAAGGTGCGGGCCACGGTGGTTCGCATCCGCATCTGGTGCACGAATTTGTGTCGGCCCTGGTCGAAGATCGCGACCCTTACCCCAACGCCGTGCAGTCGGCCAACTGGACGTGCGTCGGGCTGTGCGCGCACGAGTCGGCGCTCAAGGGTGGCGAACTGGTGAAACTGCCCGAGTTCACGCTTTCGTAGCGTGTGTCAGAAGCCGTTTCAAATCTAAACCTGCTCGAACGCGGGTGCCACGGCTAGCTCGTCTGGCAGTGTCTCTTCTGGAGTTCTCACTGCTGGGCAAGCCAGCAGTGGCACCCAATCAGGTTTTAAGGCCGCTTCTACCGCGAGAAGCCGCCGATGCGGTCCAAGCGGGTCACTTCCAGCGGCGGCACGAAGTACTTGAGAAACGATCCGCCCAGTTTCTTCATGTGGGGTGTGGCGCTGTGCGCCTTCAAGGCGTCGGCGTTCTTGTACACCTCGAAAAACACCACCTCTTCCGGGTTCTCTTCCGAACGGTGGCAAATGTAGATCAGCACGTCGGGTTCGCTCTCTTCGACCGCGGAACACATTTCTTGCAGCGCCTGAACCGCTTCCTCTTCGTTCTTCATGTTCAGTTTGAATTTGGCGATCTGCGTGATCATCTCATCGTCGTCCGTATCTTCGGCGCGGGCTAGACGATTGAAACCAAAGCTGGCCGCGACCGCTCCCACGGCGTTGGCACTGGTGGCACAAAACGAACGGCGATGGACAGGGGTGCTCATGAAGTTCCTCTTGAAGTCGTTGGTTCGATGGAGGTGTGAGTCTGCAACGTTCTCGCTTGGCCCCGACTGATGATGATCACCACTGAGCTTAGCGAGCGGGGCCGGCGAATGAAAGCAAATGCCTCGGGAATGGGGATGGCGGCGATGGGTGCTGGGAAGCTGCGCTGGGGACATCACCGCATTCAATCAGTTGTTTTTCGGCCCAGCCGCAAATCTAGCAGCCGACCCAGTTCTTCGATGGGGCGGGGGTTGTCATCCACTCGCAGATCGATGTAGCGATCGTCGAACCCACTGTAGCCGGCTTCTTTTTGGACAACCAACAGGGCAGCCGACTGTCGACCCCGCCGGTCACCTCCCGCTACCTGACCCGCTCGCAGTGCGGCCCACATCCGATCGGCTAGTTGACCCTCGGTCTTTTGAAACGCCTGCGCCATGTCGTTTACCACGGCTTCGCCGGTCAGGATGTTTCCCAGACACACGAAGTGTTCGCCCGCCTTGGCACCCGCCCAGGCAGAACAAGAGTTGCCGGTGAAGTGCGCCACACGACCCTCTCGATCGACGATGGCCACCTGTCGATGCTCGCGCCCGCGGTCGCTTTCCAGAAGCGCGTCGAGTGTTTCCTGCGCCGACTCGCCGGCGACCAGCATCTTCAAACCTCGGGGACCGAACGAAGTGTTTGCCCACGACTGCGTGGCAATGGCCCCCACTTGCGCCTCGGCAAAGGGAACGATCGACCCCACCGCCAACACCCGCGACTGCGTCGCCACGCCCCATTGCCCCGCTTCCAAGTCGCAAGCCACGATGGAAAACGTGGCCACCACACCACGGGCAGGCGGGGTGGATTCTTCATCGGCCTGGGTCGAGAAACACAGCAGGCATTGAACGCAAGCGATCATACCAAGAATTGAATGCTTCACGTTGTCTGCCATGCGGCATTACTTTCCTATCGAGAGGGGCTCTGTGAAAAACTATCAATGACAGACAGCCTCTAGTCCTGCCGATTCACATGGATTCCCGCGCTCGCGAGTTCATCGTCAGAAAGAAAACGCACGGAACCATCTGAGCGCAATCCCGCAACATCATACTCCTTCATGGATTCGAGCAGCTTGGAAATCACTTGCAACTGACACTTCATCGCGTCTTCTGGACTCAAATTGACGCACTCATATAGATTCGGGAGCGTTTCTTTATCAGCTTCGCGTATTGGAACCATGACAAGCAGAATCGATGGTTTGTACCCACGAATCACAAGCTTCTCGGAGACAGCCAGAGGATAGAACTGGAATTCAACGAAATCCTCATCGATCTTCCATCGTTGTGTAAGCCCAAATCTCTCAAACAATGATCCAGAATCGAATTGGCCCTTGCCTCCTCCGGGAACAAAGTACTCCGTATATTCTGCATTGCGTTCCTGATCGCAAAGGGCAATGGAAATCTTTTTTAAAGCCGCAGATATACGTTCACAATTCCCAGCGTTGTAGGGAACCTGCACCTCGGGAACGAGCAAGAGAATGAGAATGACTACAATCACAGCAATGACGACTATTTCAGACCGGCTGAATCTTCGAAGAATAGACACGTCGGTATTCTCCACTCAAACCGCCCGCCATATGAGCATTTGCCGGAACTGTTCAAAGAACTAACATCGCTCATTAGTATCACTGCAATAAGCGACCGAGGACAGAACGCCGAATCTTGCTGCGTTGGGGATTGCCACGGACACGCTACTTCGAGATTGGGATTCAATACTGGTCTGTTAGAAACCAAATGCTCCAAGCGCATTTCTTCAAAAGGCTTACGGATTCCGTTTGGATACACGCCTGGCAACGAACCTCACCACAAACCCCACGACAATCACGCCCAACCCGGTCATCCACACCGCGGGCTCGACCCAGAAAGCGAGAAACAGGCAGTAGAATAAACCTAACCAGGGAATGAAGCGGGGATAGAGGCGTTCGCTGGGGCTGAGACGGATTGCCGAAAGATTCGTCACGGCGTAATACACCAACACGGTGAACGCGCTGAAACTCCAGGTGGTTTTGACGCTGCCCAGGAGCGTAAGCAACGCGATGACCACTCCCATGGCGATCACCGCCGGCAGTGGCGTTGATTGCCGCACACGTGAGAACACCCCCGGCATGTCTCCGCGACGGGCCATGGCGAACAGCACCCGCGAGAGACCCAACACCAGATTCAGCAACACACCCAACATGGCGCAAATCGCGCCCACGGAAACAACCACTGCAACGCCGGGCAGTTGGAAAGCCCGGGCCACCACCTCCAAGGGTGCGGCGGGTCCGTTGATGGCGGTGGCCAACAAATCGCTACCCGCGCTGGCGATGGCAATCAAACCGACCAGTAGATACAACGCCGTGGAAACGAACAGGGTCGTGATAATGGCCAAGGGAATGTTACGGCGGGGGTCGTGGATCTCTTCGCCCAATGTGGCGATGCGACCGTACCCGGTGTAAGCCACGAACATCAACGCGCATGCTTCCAATAATCCGCTAAGCGGTGAGGAACCGGCCTGCGGCGGAAGAAAGAACGGAGATAGATTCTCTTCGCCACCTTCAACGGCCATCGGGATACCAGCCAACACGAACACCGCAAGCGACAACACGGTGATCGAGACGATCAAGATATTGGCGGTGTTGGTGCGACGAAGGCCCGAGAGCACCAGCAAAGTGACTGCCATGGCCGCGATGATCGCGACCGTGATCGTGAGGCTCGTGCTCGACTGACCCAACAGCCGCAATGTGTAGCCGGAGAACCCCAACGCCGCGGTGGCGGCAGAAGCGGACTTGGCGCATAGGAACATCCATCCGGCCAAAAACCCCAGTGCAGGTGTGAGCCACCGATATCCATACTCGTAGGTGCCACCACTCAAGGGATGATTGGCAGCCAGCTGGGCGCTGCTCAGGGCGTTGCACGTCGCAACCACCGCTGCCACGGCGATGGCCAACAACACGGCAGGGCCCGACGCTTCGGCAGCCACGGCGATACTGACGAAGATGCCTGTACCCAGGATCGACCCCAATCCCATCATGGTGGCCCCCAGGACACCGACCTGTCGCGCCAGCGAATCGCCGCCGGTGGGTGAATGCTGATTGGATTCGTGTTTCATCGCCGTGGTACTTTCGTATGGTTGCCGTCAGGTTCGCCTTCAACGTAGTAAGTTCTCGGCTGTAGTAAACATGCTTCTAGTTGACGCCGCATCGTGGTTCACCGACACTGAGCAGGGCCCAAGTACGTGTCTTCATTATCCGTTGCGGCATAACGATGTACGACTTCGCGATTATTGGTTCAGGTGTTTCCGGCGCTCGCGTCGCCTACGAACTAACCGCCGGCGGGGCCACCTGCGTGATGATTGAAGCCGGCAAAGTGTACGACCGCAAGAGTTTCCCGCCCGACGAATTGGGCTACACCGGCCGCATGTTCTGGGGCGGCGGCATCGAAGTGAGCCAGGACGGAAAGCTCGGCTTTCTCCGCGGTAAGTGTTTGGGCGGAACGTCGGTCGTCAATCAGGCCGACCTGAATCGCTTCGACGATCTGGCTTGGGACGATTGGCGCGACCGCAGCGGAATCGAGTACTTCAACACCGAGGAAATGAATCCGCTGTACGATCATCTCGACGCTCGTGTCGTATCGAATCGAATTCCCAAGGAACACTACAACCGCAACGCGAGATTGTTTACTGAGTCGTTCGAGAAATGCGGCTACGGCTGGGAACCCATCGTGCGAGCCCAGTCCGACTGCAAGTTCGAACGTGGCAGCGATTGCATCGTCTGCCTGGGCGGTTGCCCGCGCGACTCGAAGCAGAGCGCGCTGATCACGCTAATCCCCACGGCCCGTAAACAAGGTCTGAAAATCGAAACCGAATTCACAGTCGACCAACTCGACGACTCGGGTCCGACGGTGAAAATCCACGGCACTCAACGCGGCACCCGGCGCGAGGTCGAAGCGGCCCGCGTGGTGTTAGCGTGCGGATCGTTTGGCAACACCACGTTGTTGCACCGCTGCCAGGAAATTGGTCGCAAGTTGCCTGCGCTAGGTACCGGCTTCACCTGTCATCCACAGCGCATGACCTACGGAATACACGAGGAGCCGGTCGAGTCGCACAAGGGACCCCTGCAATCGGTCGAGTCGCACGACGATACGCTCCGCAAAGCAGGTCTGAAACTCGAAAACGTGTATGCCCCCCCAATCGCCACCAGCATGCTGTTGCCGGGTGTCGGAATGGGGCATATCGAGAAGATGAAAAAATACCGTTACTTTTCGGGGATGGAAGTCGTCATCCGCGACGATCCCGTGGGAAAACTCAACATCGATCGAAAGGGAAACCTGGTTCGTGCCAAGACTCTAACCGCCGACGATCGGGCCAAGGTCAAGCGAGGATTGGAGATTGCCACCGAAATGCACCACTCGGTCGGCGCTCGAGAAGTGATCCACTGCGAACAAGAATTCGGCCTGCACTTGATGGGTGGCTGCCCTATTGGCGCCGACCCAAACACTTCGGTCATCAATCCCGAATTTCAGGTGCATGGGCACAAGAAGCTGATCGCGGCCGACTCCAGTATTTTCCCCTCGGCGCCGGGCATTAATCCTTCGTACACCATCATGGCGCTGAGTTACCTGGCAAGTAAAAAACTCTTGGATGCCTAGCACAGCGAACTAAAGCCCATGGTCAACACAACCCAATACCTCACCGCTGGTCAGTTTCGAGGGCTCGTGAAACTGGGCGACGTTTACGCCCCCGGCAACGACGAGTTTCCATCCTTCTCGGAGTTGGGCTGCGCCGAACATGCGGACGAGGTGTTGGAATTCCTTCCCGAAGATGACCGCAAAGCGTTAGTAACGCTCTTGGGGCTGTTGCGGTGGTCGCCGCAGTTCAAGGTTCGCTGGTTGGTGAACTGGCTGGAATATGCCCCGAAGGTACCCGGCCCGCCCGGCAATGTCCTGCGACTGTTGCAGACGGGGCTCAAAGGACTCGTGATGTCGCTGTACTTCTCGGGCCGCAAAGGCAAAGCGTACACCGGCCGCAGCCCGCTGGAGGTGATCGACTACGAGGTGACCGTCTATACCGAGGACGTCGATCAGCGAGAGGCCGTCCCCAGCGACTCAGAGGAAGCTGCAACCTAATCCGCGATACGTGGGAACGCGTTCCACAATGTTCCCGCCGGATACCAACAGGTATTCGTTGAAATGTTCGGCCAGCTCTCCCGCCTTGGCATGGCGAAACAGCACGGGATCGCCCACGGAAATATCGTGGGTGGAGATTCCCGATAAACGCAGTGGCGTCTGCACTTCGCCGCAGCCTTCGGTGGAGACCAACTCCAGGCCCTGCGGCAAATGGGGCCGTGGCACTTTGTCCCAGCCGGGTTCTCCGCTGGCGATGTAGCCTCCGCCGGCGCAGGTGACGTACCCTTCGTCAGAACTGCGTGTGGCCTGCAACGCAAAGAAACAGGCCGGCTGCAAGTGGATGTTCGAAAAATAGTCGAACAAATGCGAGCAGAGAAAACCCGAGCCGGCTGTAAGTTCGGTAAGCCACGGTTCGTCGACGGTGAAGTTGACCGAACCGGTTCCGCCGCCGTTGAACAGTTGCAGGTCGAGCCCACGACGCTGAAACCCTGCGGCAAGTTCCTCGCGTAGCTCGGCCACCCGCTTTCTCGAACGGCTTCGTATGGCGGCGGCCACTGGGTTGATCATTCGTTTGAAGGGGTTGCGGTCTCCGAGACCCGCCACTTGCGCCTCGTAACCCATCAGGCCCACGATCTTCACGCCGGGCAGTTTGCCAGCCGCATCGCACACCGCAAACACATCATCGGGCGAACGCAACGGGGAGCGGCGCACTCCCAAATGCAAGCGACCACCCGCCATGCGGAGTGACATGTCGACATCGAGTACCACCTCCAGCGGATGTTCCGTACTTGGATTGGCGGCCGAAAGACGTTCGATTTGCTCGACCGAGTCGAGTACCAGGCGAACGGTTTTTCCCGTGGCAGTCAGTTGGACCAGTCGTTTGATATCGCTGGGCTGCACACTGGGGTAGGCCACGAGAAAATCGTCGAAGCCCTGATCGGCCAGCGCGGAAACTTCTTCGACCGCGTAACACATGAGCCCCCGATACGGCTCGCCGGAGTCGAGAATACGACGAATCAGCGCCGGAACCCGGACGCTCTTGGTGGCCATGCGAAGATGGTGTCCATGCCCGCCCTGGCGGACGATCTCCGCAATTTGGGCCACGTTGCTATCGAAGGCGTCGAGGTCGACCACCACGGCCGGCAGTCGTTCGTCCTTTAGCACGGCCCGCCACTGATCGTAGTTCATGCACCCGCTCGACTTCGCACTCAACGCGGTTTCTTGGTCTGCGTCGCGCTGGTCTTAGCCCTTCAACGCCGACAGGATCACACCGCCTAGCCGGATGAGTGATGGCTTCTCGGAAAGCCGCACGGCACCTCGGGTGACCTGATGGGCGTTCTTGCACGACGGGAACCAGGCCGGCTTGGGGAAGACCGTGATCGGGCCTTCCATGACCGACTTCTCCACATTGTCGAGCATGTAGGTATTGTGCACGGTGCCGATACCGCTGACCGGATCGTGAATCGAACCGCCGGGATAACCGCCCCAGGTCGGGGTCATCATCCCGTAGGACAGGGCACACCAGTGATTGATGCCGACGGTGCCATACCGCAGGTCGGCAACGAACTGATCGAACGCCGCGGCGTTTTCCTTGCGGAAGCTGGGATGCACGATGACCGTTGCGCCCAACGTGCCGAAGAGCCGGTTGTTGGCGAAGTCGGCTGCCTTCGACAGGAATTCTTTCCCGTCGGCGGCTTCCAAACCGGTCTCGACGCACACGCAGACGAACGACTCTTCTTCGAAGTATTGCCCACCCTGGTTGGGGTCGACATCTCGCTTGAGCGTCCAGGGTAGGGTGCCCGTCGGGCAGCCGGTGGGTTCGTCGCCGCTGAAGCGACGGAAGCGTTCTTCGGCCCCGGGGTAATACGCCTTACGCGGCCGGTTGGCGTCCAATACTTCCTGCACGTAGTCCAGGAATTGTTGCCGCTGAGGCCAGTCCTTATGCGTAACCACGACCTTGGTGGCCACGCAGTTGAACGAGCAGTTGTTCAAGATCGACATGGCCAGGTTTTCAGCCTGAAAGCGAAGTTGACTGTCGCTGTAGTTGGCCGGAATTACGATCCACGGGGACACATTGCCCAGCTCGCTGGAGATCGGTTTGTTCAACAGCGGATCGTTGTCGGTCTTGCGGCGGTCGCGGTCGGGTCCGGGAGGACCCCACACGATGGTGTCGTGCGAGTGTACCGAGCCGGTGATGTGTACTTCGTCGACCAGCTCATGATGCGTGGCGTAGGAACCAACTTCCGCCCCACCGTAGATGATACGGAGGAACCCGGCTTCGATCAGCGACGAGTAGGCCCGTTCGAAGACGGGACCCAAATACTCGTTCACGGGATTCATCTTCAGCAGCACCACGGTGCCTTCCTGGAAGATCTTCGTGAACGCGTCGGTGGGTGGGATGCTTGATACGTTGCCGGCCCCCAACACCAGAGCGATGCCTTCCTCTTTTCGACCGTTGCGATAGTAGCTGGCGATGTTCTGCGGAAGGTTCTCGCGCGTGACTTCCGGCTTCAACCAGATGTGGGCCTTGAAGCCGCTGAAGGCGATGGAGTCGTACAGGCCCTTGCTCGGCATCACCTGCACGCGGAGTTGCCCGTTGGGGCCGGCGGCCACTTCGCCCGGCAATTGGGGAGCGCCGTACTTTTCGACGTCGGACAGCGAGTTGATGATCAGCCGAAGGTACCGCACGGTGCCCAAGACGCCGTTGGAAATGTCTTCGGCTTCTTCTGCGGTGCCGGGCTGAAGACCCTTGGCTTCGCAAGCCAGGCGGATCCACTCTTCCGACTCAGCCATGGTTCCTTCGAGGCAGGCTTGGGCCAGTTCGATCAGCCGGGGGATCGACGTTTGGCGAAGCTTCGACTTCCCTTCGGCCAACGCTTGCAGACAGCGGTCGATATCTTCGTGCGAGGTGACCTTTCCCGTCTGTTCCTGATACAACCCGGCTTGTTCAATCGTACTCATGATCTGGGGCTCCTCGACACCACCTGGGCCATGCCACCTGGCCAGAAAAGAAACGGCTCTCAGTCGCGAGCCGCAAGGCAACCCTAGATTGTCAACCGCAAGCACCCAGACGTCAAGCAAGCAAACGGGTTACGGCACGCCAACCCCGTAAGCCGCCCTGGCATCTTGAAAGCAGTGATCTACACCGGTCGATGGTTGACCGCCCTGGCGAAGTGGCCCTATATTTCAGTGTTTGGCGGTGATCGGTCGATTGGGCCTTGGGAATCGGTTCGTTGGGTTGCCGCAAGCGATGGTGGCTGTAGCTCAGTTGGTTAGAGCACCAGATTGTGGATCTGGGGGCCGGGGGTTCAAGTCCCCTCAGCCACCCCTCGAACGAAAACGACCGCCAGGCCAAGAGTGCCTGATGGTCGTTTTCTAGTTTTCGGCATTCGTAGCGAACTTCGCTACACGTCGAGATTTCGCACGTCCAGGGCGTGCTTCTGGATGAACTCCCGGCGGGGTTCGACTTTGTCACCCATCAGAATGCGGAAGATGTCGTCAGCCGCCGCCGCATCGTCCATGCGAACCCGCGACATGGTGCGGTTATCAGGATCGAGTGTCGTCTCGCGGAGCTCTTCGGCATTCATTTCACCCAGACCCTTAAATCGGGTGATGTGCATGCCTTTTTCCCCCGCCCGACGAATGGCGGCCAGCAGCCCGCGAAGATCTTCCAGCGGGGTGACCGTTTCGCCGCGACGTAAAACGTAACGCGGTTCTTCGGTGCCGGTGCGTTGTTGGGGAATCAACGCCTCGACGTCGAACCCGAATTCGCGGAGTTCTAACAGATACTTGTTGATGCTGCGAACTTCGTGCAGTTCGACGACGTGCAGCTTCACGCCCGCATCGTAACCGTTGCCTTCGCCGTTCGTCTCCGGCGCGGGTGCATCGGAAAGGGCCACTTCTTCGCCTTGGGCCTTTTCCTGCTCGGCTACGAACTCATCGAGATCCTTACGGGTGGTGAACCAATGCTCTTCTCGACCCAGGAAGACATGGAATACCGGGAGCTTGTTGGTTTCGCGATTCATCCGTTCGGCGTGCAGTTTGAGACTGATACCGCGACGCTCGAGAGCCAGCAACGCGTCATCCAAGCTGGCCAGGGTTTGGCACAGCCGCGCCATCTCTTCGCCCTCGATGCGACGCTCTCCACCCGGTTCGAACACCGAGTCGGTCAGCCCGGAATCGAGCAACTGATTTCGCATCTCTTCTTCGGTTTGCACGTAGTACGTTTTCTTGTTGGCCTTCACACGGAACAGCGGTGGCTGGGCGATATAGACGTGCCCTTCTGAAACCAGTTGGTACATCTGTCGATAGAAGAAGGTGAGCAACAGGGTGCGAATGTGCGATCCGTCGACGTCGGCATCGGTCATGATCACGATCTTGTCGTAACGACGTTTTCCGAGATCGCTTTCCTGCCCGATGCCTGAACCGATGGCCGCGATCATGCTGCGGACTTCTTCGTTGGCCAGCACCTTATCGTCACGCGACTTGTAGGCGTTGATGATCTTACCTCGCAGCGGCAGGATGGCCTGATACTCGCGAAGTCGCCCACCTTCGGCACTACCGCCGGCCGAATCACCTTCGACCAGGTACAACTCACATCGTTCGACTTCGCGGCTGCTGCAATCGCGAAGCTTGCCGGGCAAACCGCCGCCGGAGAGCGCTCCCTTTCGCTCGCGAATAAGTTGCCGAGCCTTGCGTGCACTTTCGCGCGCTTCGGCAGCCAGCATACCTTTGCTGACGATAGTCTTGGCGGTCTTGGGGTTTTCTTCCAGGTATTTGTTGAGATATTCGCCGACGGCCGAATTGACGATACCTTCGATTTCGCCGTTGCCCAACTTGGTTTTGGTTTGACCTTCGAACTGTGGCTCGGGCACCCTTAACGAGATCACGGCCGTGAGCCCTTCGCGGAAGTCGTCGCCGCTGGGGGAAAGATCTTTGAATATGTTTTCACGCTTACCATAGGTATTCAAAGCCCGGGTTAGCGCCGCGCGAAAGCCGGAGACATGCGTACCACCTTCGATCGTGCAGATGTTGTTCACATAAGAATGCGTGTTTTCGGTGAAGTCGGACGAGTATTGCAGGGCAACCTCAAGACCAATGCCTTCGTATTCGCCACCGATATAGATGATGTCCGCGTGCGCGGGCTCCGTGGCACGATTGAGGTGCTTGATGAAATCCAACAGACCCTGATCGTACTGATACGTTTCGGTGGTGCCGTCGCGTTCGTCCACAAAGACGATCTTCACCCCGCGGTTCAAAAAGGCCAGCTCTTGCAAGCGACGCTGTAGGGTATTACTGCTGAACTTGGACTGCCCGAAGATCAGAGGATCGGGGCGGAACGTGGTTTTGGTGCCCGTCTTGGTGGTGCTGGCCGAGCGACTGACTTCGTCTTTTGGAACGCCGCGTTCGTACTCTTGTTGGTAAACCTGACCCTTGCGGTAGACCTCAACCTCGCACCATTCGCTGAGGAAGTTGACCACCGTGACACCCACGCCGTGCAACCCGCCGGAGGTTTGATAAGCCCCCTTGGAGAACTTCCCGCCGAACTTGAGCACGGTCATCACGCCTTGCAGCGTGGAGAAACCCAAATCGGGATGTTCGTCGACGGGGATACCGCGTCCATCGTCCTCGACGGTGACCGAACCGTCGTTGTTGATCTTCACCGTGATCGCCGAGGCGTGACCGGCCATGGCTTCGTCGATCGAGTTATCGACGACTTCGTACACCATGTGGTGCAACCCGCGGGTGCCGGTGTCGCCGATATACATACTGGGTCGTTCGCGCACGTGTTCCAAATCACTGAGGTGCTCGAGCGACTCGACGTCGTACTCCGATTCAACGCGTTTGTATTCCGGAAGATCAGGGCTGGCCGGTTCGTTGTCGGGTGGTTCCGGCGAAGGGTTTTGCTCTTCTGTCATCTCGGTTTCCGTTGCTATGAAGCTGTGTGTTGATGGTTTCGATGTGCGGCCGTCTGTCGATCGGCGCCGCGATTGTTTCAGTTACTGCACCTTGCCCACGCGAAACTTCAATTTCGTTAGTCCTTCGTCGGGCAAGCGACTGCAGAGTTGTTTTAGTAGCGATTGTTTCTGGAAGGTCATCTCCTGGACCAAGATCGAACTCGAAGCGATCACTTCGAACGTGCCACCTTGTACTTTGCCCACGCGAGTTTTACTGGCGATGCTCCCTCCGGCCGCGTCTCGCCATGCTTCGGCATAATTGGTGTTTGCTTGTTGGCGTCCATAACCGCGACGAGCGAACAATTCGTTCAGCAAATCGCCAATCGGCCGTGGTCCTTGGCCTTGCTTCACTGTTATTCCTTTGCTTATTTCTTTAGATCACTTCGAAAGAGAAAACACACCGGACGCTTTATCCTCTGCAACCACCAGGGCCTTCCACGCTGGCAACAAGACTAGCGATCGCGGGACAGAGGCATCAGCAGATATTCGTACCCGTCGTCCGTAGTGCATACGGCTGCACTCTCTGCGTCTTTCAATTCCAGGGTGATCGTTTTCTCCGGGTCGAGCACCTTGAGAAAATCGCTGAGATAGCGAGGGTTCAACGTGATGGAAAGCGAGTCGCCTTCGTACGAAATGGGCAACTCCACTCGCGATTCACCCGCCTCGGGGGTTTGCGCGGTGAGCACCAACTGCCCGGTTTCAAAAGTGAAGTCGACTCCGCTGCTTTCGCTACTGGTGACCACGGCCGCCTGACGTACCGCGGCGAAGAAGGGGCCAACGACCGTTTCCACCTTTTTCACTCCGGCCCGATCGGGAAATACATCGCGCCATTTCGGAAAGCGCCCTTCGACCAATCGCGAGTAGATCGTCGTGCGGGGACTCTTGATCAGAATCCCGTTGGGTTGCACCGAGATTTGCACTTCGGCGTCGGCATCCGATAGCGAACGCTCGATCAAGCTCATGGCCTTCGAGGGGACGATCGTCGCATTCTCTACAGTTGAATGCCCTTCCACGGCATTGGCAGGGCCCTTCATCGTGGCCAAGCGACGCCCATCGGTTCCCACGGCGATGATTTCCTTCTCGGTCATCTCCAGCAGCACGCCGCCCAAGGCGTAACGGCTGCTTTCGTTATCGGTGGCGAAAACCGTTCTGCGAATCAATTCCTTCAACAGGCGAGCCGGAATCTCGTGAAACGACTTGGCATCGAATTCTGCGACTTGCGGAAACTCGGCCGGGTCTTCGGCCGTGAGTTTGAACTCACTGCGATCGCCACGTACGTGAATTTGGGTGCCGGCTGTTTCCAGCAGAATCTTCTCGTCGGTCGTCTCGCGAAGTATCGAACCGAAGCGACTGATGGGCAGAATCAGCTCACCCTCGTCTTCCACTTCGATATCCGCCACTTCAACCCGAATGCCGAGTTCGAGGTCGGTCGCGATGAGCATTGCGGCGTTCTCTTTGGCAATCATCTTGACGTTCTGCAAGATGGGCTTGGGGCTGCGAGCCGGTGCCACCGACCCGGCGGTTTGAAATGCCGCCAACAACGCTTCACGGTTACACATTGCCTTCATCGTAATCTTCCGCCTTCCAAATTCTTGTTCGCTTGGCGATCGCTCTCAAGGAAGAAGCGATTAGTTAATCTTTGAATCTGTGTATTAGTAGTAAGGTGATCCGATGCACGGTCGATAACTACACTTGTTTCGTCCGACATGCCTGGAACACCTTGGTTTATGTTGAAGAGATCTTCGTGGAAAACGTGTTGATTGCCGGTCGATAGCATTGTTGATGGCTGTTGATGTTGGTCGATAGAATGATCTGCGTCGCGAGCCTGTGTCGATCGCGGGAAATTCTGTGAACAGCGATCGACAGGTTGTCGACATGTTTTCCACAATCTTAGTGACAGTCTGGTTTGGGTTGCACTCATGTTCGTGTCAGCTCCCCACGCAACTCATCCAGGGCAGCCTTGGATAATTCGTCTTGCTCGCAACGCAGCGCCGTTTGGCGGCAGCCGTGCAATACCGTGGTGTGGTCACGACCGCCGAAATAGGCACCAATCTGTTGGTAACTCGCGCCGGTCAGTTCGCGAGCCAGCAACATGGCCATTCCTCGGGCAGCCACGACTTGCCGTCTGCGAGACGAACTGCGGAGATCGGCCAGTTTCACACCCTGCTGAGCGGCCGCGGTCGATGCGATAGTTTTCATGTCCGGCGCTTTGTTGTTGGAACCTCTGCGGATGACATCTTCCAGCACGACATCATCCACTTGCTCGTCGCGCATCGAAGTTCGTAGCTCCAGCACCATCCCCCGTAGTTGGGGGTAATTCGCTGTGGTTCGCTTGGCCAACGACTCAATGGCTTGAGGTCCAAGCTTTATCTCAAACATCTCGGCAAGCTGTTCGATGATCGTCTCGCGGGCAGCCACGCCAGGCGAGGCGACGCAAACCGCCAGTCCAGAGGTGAGCCGGCTGCGAAGGCGGGCGCTAAGTCGCTTCAAATTTTTTGGCGAACTCTTCGCCGTCAGAATCACTTGCCGCCGCTCGCTGGTGAACCAATCCAAGATTCGCACCAACTCTTCTTGGTGTTCATCTTTGGTCTTAGGTAGATCGACATCTTCGATAATCAGCAGCGTGGTCTGTTGTAGACGCTCATTCCATTCATCAATGGCTTGTGTGTCGATGGCCTCTTTATGCCGGCGGACAAAGTCAACGAAGTTCCAGACCAGGGCGGTGTTCTTGGTGTTCGCTTCGCAGCGGCGTTTACGCCAAAGCTCGGCAATGCCGTTGGCCAGATGGGTTTTTCCGACCCCCGTCGGCCCATGGATGACCAGAGGGCTGTATTCAACGTCGGACGAGTAGAGCACTCCACGCACGGCTTCGACAGCGACCGCGTTTTCCGGACCAGCCACGAAATCGCGGAGGCTGGTGCCTTCTGGCGCAGCATCCGACGTACGAAGCTCCGGAGCTGCCCGGGAAGAATCGTCTAGCGAGCTATGCGCGGAAAACGGGATTGAGCAGACACCGTCCACGTAGATTGGGTCCGTCCACACGTTGAAAATCGATCGCGAAATCGGGCTCGTCGGCGACTCTTTCGAGACGCTTCAAACCCCGAACCAAGCGTCTGGGACGAAGCGTTGAGCACGAAAGCAAACGGGCACGAAGGCCGGAATGTTAAGCTCATCCCAGGTCGCCTATTCCTACGCACGAAATGAGTTTGGAATAGACCCGCAGTATACAGAAATTGACCGGGTTCTGCGACCGCTTCCGGCCGAATCGGGCCATCAATTTTGACTTCGCAAGTGCTTATAAACACGGATGATACGTCGGGCTGCTTCCTCGATGTCCGGGCCCCCGATTGAGGCCGAGAAACTAAAGCGAAGCGAGCTGTCGATTTGATGCTTTTCGCACCCCATCGCGGTCAGTGTTGGCGACGGTTCCGAGGACCCACTTTGGCAGGCAGAGCCGGTTGAACAGGCCACGCCCGCCATGTCCAACGCCATGAAAAAGGCCTGTCGATCGATGCCCGGGAAAGCCACATTCGAGGTCTGAGGAAGCCTCGGAACCTCGCGACAATGAATCGATAGACCATTGATTTCGCTCAGCAACATCTCTTCGAACTGGTGTCGAAGAAGTTGCATGTGGTTGATCCGTGCCTCCGCCTCCCGGCGAGCAAGCGAAAGGGCGGTGTGCATCCCGACGGCCAATGCCACGTTCTCGGTCCCGGGCCGGAGACCGTACTGTTGGGCACCGCCGAACAGTCTGGGCTGCAGTTTCACTCCATGCCGCAGCAGTAACGCGCCAATTCCTACGGGACCGTGGCACTTGTGGGCCCCCACGGTCATGGCGTCGACTTCCAAATTCCGAAAGTCCACTTCGAGCTTGCCGACCACCTGAACCGCGTCGGTATGTACCAGCGCCCCCTGTTCGTGGGCAAGCCGCGCCAGTTGGGTTACCGGTTGCAGGGCTCCCGTTTCATGGTTGGCCAGCATCACGCTGACCAGGTGAGCCGGCTTCTCAAGTAAGTGTTGGAGGTCGGAAGCATCCACAACTCCGGAGAGGCCCACGGGGATGTGGTTCACGACATGCCCCTCGACGCGGATCTGCTCGGCGGCATTGGCGATACAAGGATGTTCGATCGAGGAAACCAGCACGCGACTGTCGCTGGGGCTGCACAGCCCGAAGATCGCCAGATTGTTGGCCTCCGTTCCTCCGGAAGTGAAGATAAGCTGGTCTGCCTGGGGGCCACTCAAACGAGCCCCTAAGATGTCAGCGATTCCCTCGCGGGCGTCTTCCAATCGTCGCCGGGCCGCTCGGCCGGGCTGATGCTGACTATCCGGATTCGCCCCGAATTGCTCATAACACTCAATCATCGCTCGCGTGACTTCGGGTGCCAGAGCGGTGGTAGCGTTGGCGTCCAGGTAGATGGTTTCCGCGTTCATGGTCAAATTATATCGGGCCGCGAGCCGTGATTTGTGGTCTCAGCTAGCAATTCGTGCTTTCAGATCGACATTTTTTGCCCAGCGGCGTGGCGAAGCATGATTGCGGTTGCTGCGGCAGAAATTGTCCGATTATGATCCGCCTTCGCCCGTCATCTAGCGATGCGTGGCTTCGAGCAGCTTTCCGTCCCGAAACGACGACCGTGCCGGGCGGGTGCATTTACCGACGTTGTATTCATGGACGAATCCGCCCCGAAGTCATCGCCTTTCTTAGCCACGCTTCGAGGGGCGGTCATGCTCTGTTTGCTATTTAGCATTCCAGCGATCGCCATGTTCGATCGTCCGTTGCGAAACTTCGTTCGCGAGCGTCTGCATCCGTCTGCATCGGCCGCGAAATCAGACGCCTCCGCTGTGGAATCCAAAGCGGAACAGCCCACTGCGAGCTGGTCGCACCAGAGCCAAGGTCCACAGGCAGCCGATGCCCTGAAAAACCAGTCCGAAAGCGCGCCTCAAACGGCCGTCGATGCCTCCGGGCAGGCTCAAGCTCCACCCTCGGATGCGGGGCTGCTGCCGGGTCCCCATGGCTCGACGCCTGCCTGGTCTGAGTCGGCCCCGCAGGCAAGCGCCCAAAGTCAGGCCATCGAGAGTCCACCCTGGCAAACGGCACCGCAACAGGGCGATTCGCCGGAGAGTGCAGACTTCGATTCGATGCACCGCAGGCTCGAGCAGTTGGGTGCGACGTACTATTTGCTGGAAACCTGGGGTCGGGGCGGTGCGCTATATCGCTTTCATTGCAAGATGGCCATCGGTGAGAATCCCAATTTCACCCGACAATTCGAGGCCACCGATTCCAATCCCATGGTTGCCATGCGCCGTGTGCTGAGCGAGGTGGAAACCTGGCATGAAAAACGGCGATATTGAGCAGCGGTGACGATTCTTCGCGTTCAGGTCTTGTCATACGGCAAGCCAAAGGAATAGCCTTTGGGCAACCCGTGGTCTTCTGCTCGACCGTTTCGGCACCACGTGCGGTCGGAAGTCTTACGGTTCAGGCCGCCGACCAACGCATCCCGCCCAACCCAGAGCCGAAAATTGCCGTGAAATACCGCCGTCGGGAACATCGGGGGGCGTAATGCGGGAAATCAGGCGTTCGCCGCAAGTTCGACTGGGCAGCGTAGCCTACCGCTACCGATCTCCCCTCATGGCCCTGCAGACATCCGCTCCCGGAATCCTAGTAGGACTGGAGGATGCCGGCCAAAGATCCTCGGCCGATGATAGCCCGTCGGGGGACGACTCGGCCGGGGTACGCGAACCCCGAATGGCCCAGATCGAGGCTGTGCTGTTTTTGGCCCGCGAGCCGCTGAATACCCGCCGTTTGGCCCAACTTGCGAACTTGGCGGATGGCACCGAAGCACGTACATTAATCGGCCGATTGAACCGAATTTACGACAAGCGTCAGACGGCGTTTCGGGCCGAAGAGGTGGCCGGTGGATTCCAGTTGCTGTCACGGCCCAAGTATGGTCCCTGGCTCAGGCGGTTGCACCAAACGCCCGTAGAAACGAGATTATCCTCTCCGGCCATGGAGACCCTGGCCGTAGTGGCCTACCGCCAACCTGTATTGAGGGCCCAGATCGAATCGATCCGCGGTGTGCAATGCGGAGAAATGTTGAGACAACTGATGGAGCGCGAGTTGGTCCGCATCGCGGGTCGGTCGGAAGAGTTGGGCCGTCCATTCCTTTACGGAACCACCAAACGCTTTCTTCAGGTGTTCGGCCTTCGACACCTTGACGAACTGCCGCGAGCAGAGATCTTACGTCAGGAAGCTAAAGAGAACTCACCAATCACAAACTCAGATACCGATACAGTTGCGAACCAAGTAGCCCAAAACGCCAATGGCCATGTGGAGGAGCAAGCCGTGACCGTTGCAGTCGATTCGACCCTCGAGACCGAAGTAGAAGACACCCAGGACGCGACCACCACAACGTTTGAGGTGGTGGCCGATGTTGCGCCCGAGCACGACAGCATCGAGGATGAAAGCGAAGACGAAGAGGACGACTACGAAGACGAGGACGAAGAAGACGAAGACTACGACGACTACGACGAAGATTTTGACGAAGAAGATGATGAAGAGTGGGAAGATGAAGACGAAGACGACCTGGACGACGACGAAGTAGAAGACGACGAAGACTGGGAAGAAGTCGACGACGAAGAAGAATATGAAGATGAAGAGGATGAGGACGACGAAGAAGAGGACTGGGACGAGGACGATGAAGAAGAGGAGGAGGAAGACGAGGATTGAGACTCGCTCGTCTCGTCATGCGTAGCCCTTTTGCACTTATTCTTTGAGATGAAACAGCCGCGTCAGCGCTTCCAGCAGCCCATGGGGTGTGCCATGTTTGGCTTCGTCGCGCAGCGATGTCATCGGCGGGTGCAGCAGCTTGTTGACCAGGCGATCGAACGAGATGCGAATCTCGTTCTGCGATCGCTCATCCAGTTCCGGTAACTTGTTCAATAGTCGCCGTAGTTCATCCTCTTTGGGTCGTTCCCAGCCCTGCTTCAATCGCTCGATGATGGGGCCGGTTGAACGGTGCCACCAGTTGGCCATGAACCGTTCGGTTTCATCTTCCACAATGCTGATGGCCGCGGGCAACTCGCGGTCGCGCTGGTTCTGGTTCAGCCGGCAGGTTTCCTGAAGATCGTCGATCGAATACAGGTAGACGTTCAGTTCGTTCTCAATCTCCGGCGCAAAGTCGCGGGGAATGGCCAGGTCGAGAATAAACAACGGGCGCTGATAACGTCGTGGTGCGATCTTGCGAAAGTCATCCAATCGCACGATAGGTTCGCTGGCCCCCGTCGTGCTGACCACCACGTCGGCAGCGACGAGTTCATCCATCAAGGCGCTCCAGGGCCCTGTGTGGCCGCCAAACTTTTCGGCTAGCTCCATGGCTCGGCCGGGATTTCGATTGAGCACCACGATGTCTTCGGCGCCTTCCTCTCGCAGATAGCGGATGGTCTCTTCTCCCATCTCGCCAGCGCCGATGACCAACACCCGTTTGTCGTTGAAGGTGTCGAAGATATTTCGGGCAAAATCTGCAACGGCCACACTCGGGATGCTCACACGTCGTTCGTTGATCGACGTTTCGTTGGCAACCCTGCGGGCGACTTTAAGAGCCGACTGAAACACATGGTGTGTCAGCGGCCCGGTCGACTGGAGTTGAGACGCCAACTGATAGGCCTGCTTTACTTGAGACAGAATCTGCGGTTCGCCCACGACCATGCTGTCGAGACTAGCCGCCACGGTGAAGAGGTGCCGGACCGTATCTTCGCCGGTTCGCTCGAGCAGGTCGTCGAAAAATTCGCCCACGGGTAAATGATGAAACTCGGCCAGAAACTCGGCCACATCGTGATGCGAGGGCCGAGCATGTTCTTCTTCCGAGGCGGTATACAGCTCAACACGGTTGCAAGTTGAAAGCAACACGGCTTCCGAGCCCGGAAACCTTCCCCGCAATCGTCTCAGTGCTTCTTCGATCTGTTGAGGGTTGAACGCAAGCCGCTCGCGGACTTCCACCGGAGAATGGTGATGCCCGCACCCCACCATTTGCAGTTTCATGCGGACCCTCCGCCGCTGGCGAAGCGATCGTCGAGGAACTCGGCCGGTGGCGCAACGGGTGCGTGCCCTTGCTGCTGTGGACTGACTGTCGGTGCGGGCTTATCGTTCGAAGGTCCACGATGTTCGGTGAAGAACAGCCCGACTCCCAGCGAGAAGACCAGAAACGCGCAACTTGTCAGAGTTAGGTAGGCCACTTTCCGGCCTTGTCTGGCCGGCTTGTAGAACGTGGCAAAACCAAAGGCCACGGATAGCCACAGCAGGGTGATTGCAGAACTCCAGATCACCGGGTCGGTCCATGGAACCTTGGCGGTATCGCCACCGTGGTTTACCAGGTTCAGCACCGAACCGGAAAGCAATCCCAGGGCCAACATCAGCATCGAGAGGATAATCGCGCGGGTGTTGATGCGTTGCAGCCATTCAAGGCTTGGCAATTGCAAGCCTTGCGAGGGCGGCCGCTTGTGCTTCATGCGGTTGGATTGCACGAGGTACATGATGCCGGAGATAAATCCAACCAATACGGCCACGGTGCCCGCCAACAGAAATGCTCCGTGAAATACCCCCCACCACAGTGAAGCACGATCGGCCGGGAATGGCTCTCGATCGGTCAGAAACGTGGCCACCGCGATCAACACCAACACCACCGGCAACACGAACACATCTAACGTGAACTTGGGATGTAGCCAGGTGATGTACAGATAGAACGCGACCAAAACCCAGGCCGCCACCAGGTACCAATCGAAACTACTCGAAAGTGGTGTGGCGCCACCGTGTGCCGTGCGACCTATCAGGTACAGCGTTTGGGCAAACAGCCCTGCGATGACAAACCCTTGTTCGACTGCGGCGCGATACTTGATGCGCAACCATGGCGCGGCAACGGCCAACAACAGCGCAACACTGTAACTGGCAGCAAAACAGAGAATCTCGATGCGTTCGGTGATTCCGCCCATGAACGATCAGGCTCCGGGGCCGGTTTCGTCGTCCAAGTCGAATTCCTTCAGCTTCTTGTGCAGGGTGTTTCGATTGATGCCGAGCTTCGCCGCGGCTTTGATCCGCACATTGTCGCAGTCGGTCATCACCTGCGCGATGAGTTCACGTTCGACCCGATTCACGATTTTGGCATACAAGTTGTCTTCTTGCGGTCCGGCCGTCGCACGACCCTGGGCCACGAGTTCGTAGGCCAGCGTCTCGACATCGGCCGCCCCATTGCGTGGTCGTCGTGGAGCCGCGCCGCCGACGACCGCCTCGGGCAGCAAGTCGCAGGTCAGCTCATCGCCGGGGGCCATCACCACGGCCCGAGCTATGTAGTTTTGTAGCTCTCGCACGTTTCCTGGCCAATGGTAGTCCTGCAGCGCCTCGATCGCGCGATGTTCGATATGCAGCACGTAGCGATCGTTCTCTTCGTTGTAGACGTTCAAGAAGTGCGTTACCAGGTCCAGAATGTCGTCACGGCGTGCCCGAAGCGGCGGCAAGATGATCGGTACGACATTCAAACGGTAGTACAGGTCCTCGCGGAATTTTTCGGCCTCGACCTGTTCCATCAGGTCTCGGTTACTGGCCGCTACTACCCGGGTGTCGACGTCGATGGTTTTCGTATCACCCACACGTTCGAACTCACGTTCCTGCAGAACCCGCAAGAGTTTGACTTGCAGGTGTTCGGTCGTGCTGTTGATTTCGTCGAGAAAGATTGTTCCGCTGTGCGCGGCTTCGAAGCGTCCGGTGCGAGTGTTCAACGCGCCGGTGAAGGCCCCGGCTTCGTGCCCGAACAGTTCGCTTTCCAAGAGGCTCTCGCTGAGTGCCCCGCAATTCACCCGCACATAGGGGCCATTGCGGCGGAGGCTCAGGTCGTGGATCGCTTTGGCGATCAGCTCCTTGCCGGTCCCGGTTTCGCCCAACAGCAGGACCGAGGCATTCGAAGGAGCAACCTGGCGCGTAATGCGATACACCTCCTGCATACCGGCACTCGATCCGATAATGCCGGGGATGGTGCTTCCGCTCGATGCGATGTTGAGTGATGGAGCCTGGCGTGTCATCTTGCTATCAAACTACGTTTCTTGTCGACCAACTCGTCGTTGCTCTCTTCAATGTTCATCCGCTCAGATTCAAGCCAAGGTTGTGTCGTGCGGCGGATCGTCTCGGTCCTGCGTTGTTTTGGGAAATTGAACTAAGGAAGATTCTTCTCTTGCGATTTCTGTCGAGCTTCAAGCACGACCTTGGTCGTCTCCGGGATGGGGTCTGCGCGAAGTTCAATGGCGTCCAGGATCGATCCCAAGACCTGCTGGGTTTCAGGGGTTTCGTTACGGCTGCCGTTATAGCGATCGTATTGCCGTAGGATCTCTTCGCTGGTAAGCAACGTTCCATGATCGAGGACATTGATCGTGAACGCGGCGGCCGCCTGTTTGCGAATGCCGATGGGGCGCCCTGTCTGGCTGGCTACTTCGACCAGTCGACGTTGTGCTTCGTGCGTACCTACCGACTTCAGAATCGAAACCGCGGCCGTGGCCATCTCCGGATCGTCCATGGCAGCCAACACCACTTCGGAAACTCGGGCCAAATCCTGCGGGTGACCTTCGCCACTGAGTCGCAACAAATACTCCAGGGCCGCAAGCGCCTGAGTTCGCCGCAAATCCTGGGTGACCTGGCGGGGGTATGCGGAGGCCAACAACCGCTCGACTTGCTCACCAACCGTAGCGGCCACATCGACGTTTAGTACCAGACCGACCAACGGATAGCGGCGAATAAGTCGCTGCGCCTTGGGCTCCAAAGCAACCGAGGAGAACACGCCGATCGGCAACTTCTCGGTGCGGGCGTCTGCACGCAGTTGCGAAATGGCGTCATTTGCCGTCATGCGGACGAAGCCCACATCGATCACAGCCAATTCGCAGTCGCCGTCATCCAAGGCTCTGCGGACTAAATTGCCGGGGTGACCGTAGATTTCGGTAGCAAACCCCAATTGAGACAGATAGCTGCTCAGACGGTAACCGTTGGAGGCGTTGGTCGTGGCGATCACCGCACGTGGTTTCCCGAAACCGCCGGCGAAGTAGGCAAGTGAGTTGATCACCTCCCCACGTCCGGGATACGTCCGGCTCGGGTTCAATTGCATCACGGCTTCCAACGCCGCAAAACGAAGACGTCGATCGCCGGCTGCCGTGGCAGCCTTCACCAACGGGGAGAGTTGTGGTGCGTCGCGATAAACCAGTTCAGCGGCGCCATGCTGACCCAGCAGTTGTGCGCACAGCGTTGCACCGGCAAGAAAGGGGCCATCGAGCGAATGGCGCAGCAGGTCATCCAACGCATCGACTCCAAACTGGTCGATGAAGAAGGCAACTTGCGACTCGTCCATGCCACCCAGAAGTGCAGCCGTCTCGAGTGTGGAACCCAAGTACGCTCGCCGTACATCCGGGTCCTCGGGATCGATTTCCAAGGCGATGCCTGCAAGGCGCGAGAGTTCCACCGCCGTGGCGAATTGACGATCCGCAAGTTCACCCACGGGGGCCGCGGCCATGGAGTCCCATCGCCACAGTTCGCTTTCAATCGCAACGGTGGAGGGATCGATCGTTGCATTCTGTTGGAGCTCGGCGATGCGTTGTTTTAGGAGCTTCAACGCTTCACCCATGCTGGGTACCGAGCCAGCGATTCTGGCGATTGCTTGTGCCGCGGCCTGGTGTTCTTCCGGGGCTGCTCGTTCGGAGTACAGCGCTCGCAGCATCAGCGGAACGACATCGAATTCACCGAGGCTTCCCAAGGTACGTAACGCCGCGACCCGCAGGGCCGCATCGGGGGCATCGAGCGTGGCCGTGAGTGGGCCGATTGCGTTATCGCCAAGGGATCGTAGGCCCAGCAGTATTCGGTCATGATCTTCCGCTGCCTGAGGATCGGACAGAACCCTAAGCAAGGGCAGCACGGCATCCGGTCCAGCTCGGCGAAGCTCGATGATGGCGGCCCGTTGTTGACCCAAGGAATCTAGACGTAACTGATCAACCAAAGCAGCTAACTTCTGTGGGTCGGACGCCTCCCGTTTTGCGGCGGCCAGAATTTGAAGCGCCAACTCGTGGGCCAGCGGTTGTAATTCTGCTTCAGAACCGAGTTCCAAAATGGTCGCCGCACCGAACCGCCGTTCGAGTGCCGCAAGTTGCTGATCGTCGAGCTGATCGACAACCATCTGCTCGATCAACGGACGCGCCGCGAAGGCGTGATCGGCCTGAATCATCAACAGGATCGCTCGCAGCCGGTCGCCCGGGGTATCGAACGTCTCGGTCAGCAGCCGCTGTACCAGAGGGCTGGTGACCGCGGGTTGCTCGGCAGGCGCTTCCGCTTCGTCTTGAGCAGCGAGTGGTACTGAAGTCGTCAACCCCAGCACTAGCAACAGCGCTGCAACTATCCGCGTGGATACTGGGAAGAATCGTGGCATGATTCGTCGTGCCTTATAAACAATTCGCGGGTGTGAAAACTTCTACATTTCCAACCGCGTCTTCCATGCCGCGAGCTGAGTAGCTACCTGTTTCGGCGAGGTGGATCCATAACTCACGAACGCCGAAACCGCCTGTTTTGCCCCAAGAACTTCGTACACTCCCTTATCCAACCGAGCGTCAATCGCCTGGAACTCTTCCAGGGATAATTCGGCCAGAGAAACGCCGCGATCGAGCGCCAAGCGGACCAATTGTCCGACAAGCCCATGCGCCGAACGTTGCGGTACGCCACGGGAGATCATGTATTCCATCATCGTGGTGGCGTCGAGAAATCCTTCTTCCAGTCGCGCTTCGATGGCATCCCGTTTCAATTCCGCCCCGGCAACGATCGGAGCTGCCAGCTCGACGCAGGACAACACGGTGTCGAATGCGTCGAACACACGTGGCTTGTCTTCTTGCAGATCGCGGTTGTATGCCAACGGAAGGCCACGGATCAGGACCAGCAGCGCCTGGAGGTCGCCCACCACCCGAGCGGTTTTTCCCCGGATGAGTTCCAACACGTCGGGGTTGATCTTCTGCGGCATGATCGAGGAGCCGGTACAGAAGGCCTCGGGCAGTTTGATGAAATCGAACTCGACGGTGGACCAGATGATCCAATCTTCGGCCCAACCACTGAGGTGTTCGGCGATCATCACCAAATCAAAAACGAATTCGATGGCAAAGTCGCGGTCGCTGGAGACATCGAGACTGTTGGCAGCCACGCCCTCGAACCCCAGCGCCCTGGCCGTGTGATCTCGATCGATCGGAAGCGAAGTACCGGCACAGGCGGCAGCGCCCAACGGTGAGACGTTTGTGCGACGACGACCGTCGGCCAACCGCGCGCGGTCGCGATCAAACTTTTCGCAGTACGCCAACCAATAGTGCGCTGCCAGAACGGGTTGTGCACGCCGCAAATGCGTGTAGCCGGGCAGAATCACGTCCGCGTCGGCATCGGCCCTGGAGACGAAGGCCTTTTGCAGGACCTCCAGGTTTTCGTCCAACTGATCGATGGAGTCGCGAACCCACAGCCTGAGGTCAGTCGAGACCTGATCATTTCGGCTTCGTGCGGTGTGCAGCTTGCGGCCTACATCACCAATTCGGTCGACCAAGGCATGCTCGATGTGCATGTGGATGTCTTCGAGAGCGTCGGAGTACTCAAACTGACCCTGCTCAATTTCCTGGCGAATGGAATTCAGGGTTTGCTCAATTTGTTGGCACTCGTCAGCAGTGAGCATTTTGGCGGACTGCAGCATCTTCGCATGAGCGATCGAACCCTCGATATCGTGCCGGTACAGACGGCGATCGAAGCTCACACTCTCGGTGAATCGTTCGACTCGGCGGTCGGTGGCTTCATGGAAGACACCGCCCCAGGGTTTCTCACTCACGGTTGGCAACCACACGCGGAAGGCTTAGATATTTGTTCCAAAGCTTTCACTCTAAACAGCTTACGAAAGAGTGTCAACGAGCCCGTCGATTCTTGCTCGCACGGAAGTTCGATACGGAAGAAAGACGATCCACGTTCCAGGCAGGTTCAACCCGAATGGACCCAGGCACGGGCGAGTTCAGCGGGGGTGGCTAGCGAAATCGTTGAGTCGAATATGGCGATTCTAGGGCCCCGGCTACAACCCCGCCGAATGGGGCTGCTCAATTCGTGGGCTTATCGAAATCTGACAATCGGCAACCAATCCGGCAGCTCCGCTGGCGAATGGAACGGAAATCGAATCGAGACCTTACCTGCATGATCGACCGGCGAAAGGGTCTGCACCGAATGTGGCTACTCGGAAGCACTTAAGGTCGTTGTTCCAGGGCATAATTCGCTTACGCTCCTTGAACGCGAAACCCTGTGTGTGGTATCGTCGAGCGATTTTACCCGGCCCGCGAAAATAGCTCGCCCGATAGCCGATCGTGCAGCTCTACTGGGGTCGCATTCTGTCCAATGTCTGTACTTCGGAGAGGTCCAAACGCGTGCCGCGTCGTGACGATATCAAGAAGATTTTGCTGATTGGCTCCGGGCCGATCGTGATTGGTCAGGCCTGTGAGTTCGATTATTCGGGCACCCAAGCCTGTAAGGCGCTTCGGGAGGAAAATTACGAGGTGGTGCTGGTCAACAGCAATCCGGCCACCATCATGACCGATCCCGGCACGGCCGATCGAACTTACATCGAGCCACTCACCTGGCAAACCGTGGCCAAGGTAATTGAGAAAGAGCGACCCGACGCCATTCTTCCGACCTTGGGTGGGCAGACCGGTTTGAACCTGGCCATGGATCTCGATCGCGAGGGGGTGCTTGACGATTACGGCGTGGAAATGATCGGCGCCATACCCGAGGCCATCGACAAAGCGGAAAACCGCGATCAGTTTCAAAAGGCCATGGCAAACATCGGGCTGGAAGTGTGCCGCGGACGAACCGTGTCGAATCTGGTCGAAGCCAATCGCGTGGTCGAGGAAGTAGGACTGCCCTGCGTGGTACGTCCCAGTTTCACGCTGGGCGGAAGCGGCTCTTCCATCGCCTTCAATTCCGAAGAGTTCGAACAACTCGTGACTCGGGGGCTGGAAGCCTCGCCAATCACCCAGGTGTTGGTCGAAGAATCGATCATCGGCTGGAAAGAATACGAGATGGAGGTGATGCGGGACAAAGAAGACAACGTCGTCATTATCTGTTCCATCGAGAACTTCGACCCGATGGGGGTTCACACGGGCGACTCGATCACTGTCGCTCCTGCCCAAACGCTGACAGACAAAGAGTATCAGCGGATGCGCGACGCTTCGCTGGCGGTGATCCGCGAGATTGGCGTCGAAACTGGTGGCTCGAACATTCAGTTTGCCATCGATCCGCGTACGGGTCGCATGATCGTTATCGAAATGAATCCCCGGGTCAGTCGTTCCAGTGCCTTGGCTTCTAAAGCGACCGGTTTCCCGATCGCGAAAATCGCAGCCAAATTGGCCGTGGGCTACACACTGCACGAATTGCCCAACGACATTACGCGAAAAACAAAAGCCTGCTTTGAACCGACCATCGACTATGTGGTTACGAAGATTCCGCGGTTCGCATTCGAAAAGTTTCCCGAGGCCGACTCGACGCTGACCACGCAGATGAAGAGTGTGGGCGAAACGATGGCCATTGGGCGGACCTTCAAAGAGTCGATACAGAAAGCACTCCGCGGTTTGGAGGTAGGGAGTTTTGGATTCGGTTGCGATGCGAGAGATCGCTGGGGAACTCCGCAACAACCCGACGTGGAAGAAATTCGCGCCAATCTGGCCACGCCCAACTGCGACCGAATTTGGTTCCTCCGGTATGCGATTAAGGCGGGCATGAGTCTCGAAGAGATCTTCGAACTCACCGGGATCGATCCCTGGTTCCTGGACAATCTGTTGGAAATTGTCGAAATGGAAGATGAGCTGCGCAAGTTAGGCAGCATCGAAGCGGTCGATACCGATCTGTTACGTACCGCCAAACGATTCGGATTTTCGGATCGCCAGTTGGCCACGATTTGGAACACAACGGAGTTCACCGTTCGTAGCGAGCGGAAAGATCGCGGAATCGTGGCCACCTTCAAAGCAGTCGACACCTGTGCCGCGGAGTTCGAAGCCTACACGCCTTACTACTACTCGACCTACGAAGACGAGGACGAGACTCCCAAACGCGAGCCGGATCAAAAACGGATCATGATTTTGGGTGGCGGCCCCAATCGCATCGGACAGGGGATCGAATTCGACTATTGCTGTTGCCACGCCAGTTACGCGCTGCGCGACATGGGCGTTCAGTCGATCATGGTCAACTCGAACCCCGAAACCGTCAGTACCGATTATGACACCAGCGACGTGCTGTTCTTCGAGCCGCTGACTCACGAAGACGTCTTGAACATTTGCGATCGTATGCAGCCCGACGGGGTCATTGTGCAATTCGGTGGACAAACCCCGCTAAACCTGGCCCGGGCCTTGGCGACCAGCGGCGTACCAATCATCGGGACCAGTGTCGATACGATCGAAGACGCAGAAGACCGTGAGAAGTTCCAGTCGCTGCTCACTCGACTTGGATTGAAGCAGCCTGCCAATGGAATCGCTCGCACGATGACCGAAGCCCGAAAGGAAGTCGAAAAGATCGGCTATCCCGTGCTCGTGCGGCCCAGTTTCGTTCTGGGTGGTCGGGCGATGGAAATCTGCTACGACCTGTCGCAGTTCGAGCGCTATGTAGCCGAGGCTTTCGTCGTAGCTCAAGGTCAACCGGTGCTGGTCGATCGTTTTCTTGAAGATGCAACCGAAGTCGATGTGGATGCCATCTGCGATGGCGAGCGGACCATGGTCGCCGGCGTGATGGAACACATCGAAGAGGCAGGCGTTCACTCCGGCGATTCGGCCTGTGCCATTCCCCCTTATAGTTTGCCTGGCCCGGTGGTTGAAGAAATCCGCCGTAGCACGCAAGCCTTGGCCGAGCATATGCAGGTTCGCGGCCTGATGAATATTCAATACGCCGTGAAGCGAGAAGACGGTGAATACAATATCTACGTCCTGGAAGTGAATCCTCGGGCTAGCCGTACCGTTCCATTCGTATCAAAGGCCACGGGGGTACCGTTGGCAAACGTGGCGGCCAAGGTCATGGCGGGCGTATCGCTAAGCGAACAGGGCCTGGTGAGCGACCCCGTTCCGAGTCACGTTTCGATCAAAGAAAGCGTATTCCCCTTCGTCAAGTTCAAGGGTGTCGATATCGTGCTGGGGCCCGAGATGAAAAGCACCGGGGAGGTGATGGGTGTTAGCGATCGCTTTTCCATTGCCTTCGCCAAAAGCCAACTTGCTGCCGGGGTGGTGTTGCCGACCTCGGGCAGTATTTTCCTCAGCGTTACCGAGCGTGGCAAGCAACACGTGGTTGACCTTGGCCGCCGTCTCGTCGCGATGGGCTACTCGCTGTTGGCCACCCCGGGCACCGCGGCGGCGCTTCGTGCGGAGGGGGTCGACGTTGAACCCATTAAAAAGCTGCAGCAAGGCCACCCCAACTTGTTGGACTATATGGTCGATGGGCGGGTTCAACTCATCATCAACACACCCAGCGGGAAGGGTGCCCGAACGGATGAAGGTCGAATACGCGCCGCCGGCGTTTCCTGGGGAGTTCCCTGCATCACGACGATGCCTGCCGCCGAGGCAGCGGTCACCGCGATGGAGGCCCTTCGCGAACAAGATACAACCGTGCAGGCCCTGCAGGATCGATTCACCCCGGCTGTGTAGTATCCTGCGGAGCGTTATTCCTCCGCGCGAAGCGATTCTATGCAGGATTGCGGGAATGAGACCGCCACGGTTGACCAATACGAGCCTACGCGCGGCTAGGCCAACCGTATCCCACTCAACCGAACGTTAAGCGTCCGCGGACCTCACATGGCCGACAATCTGTTTGTAAGAATATTGGTCGTTGCCATGGCAGGCGGCTTGGGTGCAGTGCTGCGTTGGGGAGTGACCCGATTCAGTCAGAACATGCTCACCGACCACTGGCCGTTAGGCACACTGTTGGTAAACATGTTGGGTTGTTTCTGTTTCGGCCTGGCTTATGAAATGTTGCGGCACCAAACCACCGATGTCAGTTTGCTACGGTTGGTGGTGATGACTGGCTTCGCAGGTGGGCTCACCACATTCAGCACCTTCGCCTTCGATACCTACGAACTTGCGTTGGCTGGCGAACAGACCTCGACGGCGAGCTTGCTAAAAGCCACCGCGAACGTCTGCCTGCATCTCTTCTTTGGTCTGGCCGCGCTAGTCGCCGGGATCGCCATGGGGCGGAACTCTTAGTGGTGGGGAATCCTCGTTCGCCTGACACCACATGATCCACAAGTAGGGGCACGTCTACTTGGATTTCTTTTGAATCGTTCCCGCTGCTAACACATCCCTAACAATTGGGAACTAGACTGAGCGCTCGACGGAACATTCCCATCCAGGCGTGCATTAGGAACAGTACCCCAGACTTGGTTTGAATTGTGCGGAATCGCCCCCACCGGCTACTTGCAATTCTTCTCTCTCCATCCCGCAAGATGAACGGATTCCACTGAAAAAGACGCATGGTTTCCCACATTTCCCATCGTGGGGGAAATCCCTCGGTTTCCAATTCCGTTGGTCCCGAGTGCCGCATGGTTGGGCATGAAGCGGATTTGCTAGCTTGCTAGAAGATTGGAGCGGATCAGACACAAGTGGAAGCTGCATCGAATCTTGACGAAATTTCAGGATCTTTCCCAAACACGAAGGAACAGTTGTTGCATGTATCAGCAATTTGAGAATCGGTGGCCAAACGACAGCATCCTGCTCGAGAGCCACCCCCCCCAAGAATAAGGAACAGAGAACGATGCGACGTGGCTTCTTAATCGATATGGACGGAGTGATTTATCGGGGCAGCGAGCTGATCCCCGGGGCACTCAAATTTATTGAAATGCTTTTGGAACGAGAGGTTCCATTCGTCTTCCTCACCAACAACAGCCAACGCACCCATCGCGACGTGGTCACGAAGCTGGCCCGCATGGGGATGATCGTCGAAGAGCAGCACGTCTTCACATGTGCCATGGCGACGGCACGATTCCTGGCCGAACAAAAACCCGGCGGAACCGCGTTCGCCATTGGCGAAGGTGGTCTGCTGCACGCTTTGCACCTCAATGGCTACTCGATCGTCGATCACTCGCCCGACTATGTGGTGGTGGGCGAGGGACGTACGCTAACGCTCGAGTCGCTGGAACTGGCCGTGCAGTTGATCCTCGACGGGGCGAAGCTGATCGCCACGAATCTCGACCCGAACTGTCCCACCAAGCACGGCACGCGTCCCGGCTGCGGCGCCGCGGTGGCCTTCTTGGAAACCGCCACGGGAGCCAAAGCGTTCAGCGTTGGCAAACCCAGCCCAGTGATGATGCGGGCTGCACGTAAGCAGCTCGAGTTGGCCACTTCGGAAACCATCATGATTGGTGACACGATGGACACCGACATATTGGGTGGCGTTCAGATGGGGTACCACACCGTGTTGGTTCTCTCCGGCGGAACGCGCCGCGAGGACTTGGCAAAATATGCGTACCGCCCCGACGTAGTGGTCGACTCGATTGCCGATCTCTGCGAACCGGGATTTGGCCTGGAAAAGATTTTGCCACTAGCGCCGCGTCGTGATGATACCCCTCACGATCTGGCCGAATGGGTACGAACCCACAGCTAACCATCCGCAGAATTCCAGCGGACCTCAGAATCAACTTCGCGACGCCCGGCAATTAGGCTTGGAATTCCAAGCCTGATTGCTTTCTTGGCGAAGTGAATTGTCTGGATCCTTACAGGTGGTTAGCCATTCGTCGCACCTTCGAAATGGTACGGTTTGTTCTCTCGATAGAGATCTAGGCGTCGGGTGTAAACAGCGCGATCCTCTTCGGAACGGCTTCGATCGATCGCCATCTGCGCCGTGCGCACTGCGGAAGCGAAGTCTCCAGCTTCCGCATAGGCTGCGGCCAACGTGTCGATGTATCCAGTATTACGCCACCCGGTCTGCTCGCACGCTTCACACGCTAAGTGAACGGCCCGCTGGCCGTCTCGAAGACGAGGATCTGCCGAGGTAGCCAAACACCAGGCCAGGGCGTTCGCATAATCCGTCTCGTGTGGCTCGAGTTCCAACGCTCGTTCGAGGTGAGTCAGCGACTGCTCAACGTCTCCCTGGCTCAAGTGCACTGACGCGAGATCCATATGAACGCGCGAGTTCCACGGTTCGGCGCTTAACGCCCAGTTCAAATGGCGAATGGCGGCGTCGAACTGTTTCGCTTGCACCAGTGTTTGGGCAACCATGCGGTAGCCCTTGGAACTCTCAGGGGTCTTCTCGAGGGTATAAATCAACATCGATTGATCGTTTGCGAAATGCGGGGCTCGGCCGTAACTGATCTGGGCCAACCACAAAACGACAACCAATCCCACCAACTTGATCAGTAATTGAGTATGTGTTGCCAGCCAGAACGCAAGCGCCATGGCGGGGAACAGCATCCACAGATACGCATATTGATCCGCCATGAGTGAGGCGTGTGACGATGCCGCAGGAAGAAACAAGATCCGCGGAAGAGCGCTTAGGATCATTACCGCGACGAGGGTCAGCGCAACTTGACGGTGCCTGGTCGTCCCGGCGTAGACCAGCGCCACCGCGCCGAAAAACCAGCTCCAATACAAGGTTCCGTGCCGTAGCATCTCGTCGATCGAATACCCATAGTCCGGGCAACAAGTTACAGGCACGAACATATGCAGGCTTCTGTAAGCAAAAATGTCCAACACGACCACCGGGCGAAGCCATAACTTCTCGGCGCGATAGGCCGGTTCGGGTGCGGTGATGTTCGCCATCACGATCACTGCAATGGACACCACGAACCACGGCCAGAGCCACCGGGCAGCCTTCTTCCAGGAATTCCGAACCAATCCGATGTCCAACACGGCCACAACCAGCGATATTCCAATCGCAAACGTGTTGGAGAGAACTGCCGCCACATAGCAGATGGTAGCCAGAACATAAAAAAACCTTGATTTGGAAGGGCGGAACGACCGCTGAGCGGATAGCGCATCTGGCTGCGATGTAGCGTCGACTGCAAGTAGAAAGCAGAGGATGGCCCCCATAGAAAAAAAACCAGCGGTAGTGAACGAAGTCTGGCTAATCCAAACGACTGCTGCTGTTTGGAGAGGGTGAATTGCAAACAATAGGCTACCGAACAGCGCCGCCACAGGTTCGCGAAGCAGGTGATTTAGTGTTGCAAAGACTAGCCACGATGTGGCCACATGCAGGGTCAATTGCAAGAGATGAAACACCTCGGGGGATGCCCGAGCGGCGGAAGCCGGCAAAGGACCATCGATTGTCACTACAGTGAGGAGTCCCCACATCGTCGGGACAAGCGGAGCGGTTACGTTGTCCCAGGCATTCCTCCAGATCCAAACGAAGCCAGTCTCATCGAAAGGGTTCAGGCATTCGTTTCTGACAATCAGTGACCGTTCGTCCCAGACGAGGAATTCGAAATCGCGAGCCTGACCAAATACGAGGAAGACAGCGAACGCGATCACTAGGTACGGGAGCCCGCTCGCAACGGGGGGCCAGCGTCGCCTATTCAGGTGAACGTGCGCTGCTTGGTTCATCAATGCCCCGGTTTCATTTTCTCGCAACGAAACAATACTTGCTTTCGCCTGCCAGTTCGCAAGAACATGCAATACAGGCGAGATGGTTCTAACCGAATCAACTCGCCAACGCGCTATTGCTTTAAGATCAGATCACGGTCCTGCCGTGAGTCTGCCTCCAAGTTCAACTCAACACATACAGCTTCACGGTCATTTCGGGCCAGCAATCGATTGCCTGATATGGTCGGAATATTCCAGGTTCGACGTTCGAATAGTTGGATGTTTCCTAACTCCGTGAGTTCTTCGGGAGTCATATTCAACAGAGCTAATCTGCCGTCTTCGCTCATCACAAGAAACAAATCGCCTACAAGTATCAACTGGGCATGCCCGTAGCCACGCCGCTTCCAACATGCCTTTCCAGTTTCAAGATCGAGACAAACGAGTAGTCCCGGATCGCTATTCCCGTAAACATAGCCATCCTTGACGATGGGAGTAGAGAACTTGGGCTGCAACGATAACGTACGACTATCCTCCCATTGAGGCCGTAAGGATGGCTTGCCAGTAACACCGCATTCGACCTCAAAGAGTGACGTGCCTACGCCCTGTCCGCTGGAAATCAGTAGAGAATCTGGATCGATCTGCAGCGGTTGCGACACGATGTAGCTTCCCACCCCCCAAGGATGATCCCACAGCAGTCGTCCATCCGAGATAGAGTGACCAGAGATCGATCGTGCATTCATCACGACGATCTGTTCCACCCCGCATAACGTCATGAGTGTTGGTGAGCTAAAGCTGGCATGGTCTTCCCCGGCAGTCCATCTTGTTTGTCCGGTGTTTTGATCGTAAGCGACCAGTGCGTAGGACCCTTGGTCGCCAGTCGAGACGACGACCAGATCATCAACGATCAAGGGGGAACAAACGATGCCCTCACTGAGGTTATCTGCTTGTGCCTGTTCCAGGACATTTACTTGCCACACTGGCTTGCCGGTCGAGCCGTCCAAGCGAACCAGCGCCCCCTGAGGTCCCAGAGCATAGACGTAGCCATCAAAAATAGTGGGTGTACTTCGCGGTCCGTCGCCCTGAACTCGGTGGTACCCGGGGCCAACATGGTATGACCAAGCTGGTTGCCCCTTGTCAATTTCGTAACAAGCGACGTAGAGCTGCCCACCTCGCTGCTCCTGTGTAATGGCAAAGTCGCCAACGACCGAGAAAGAAGACATTCCCTCGCCGATGGGTTGTCTCCAAACAATTCTAGGCGGCCCCATTTCCCAGTTGCTTGAAAGATGCACGTCCTTGACGACGCCCAAACGATGCGGGCCTAGATACTGGGGCCAGTCTTGCGGTGTGGTTTGTCGGAGATTGATCCGATTTCGAAGGAGATGCGAAATAGAGGACTCTTCCGAAACCCATTCTTGAGGAGAGGCCTCAGGCGTCCAACTCCAGGAAAAAAAGGGCACAAAGTTCCCGTCGATTCCATCGTATTTCAAACTGGTCAGCATCCCCACCAACAATAGCGCGGCAAACCCTAGGCAGGCCAGCCGAAGTCGCCTGGGAATGTTCGTCGATTCGAGAAACCAGCCTCCAAAGGCTAAAACGCCCACGCCCACGATAAAACAGAAGCGAATGGTCTTTATTTGGCCTTCGACAGAAGGCGACCAAGCAAGGCCTGCGACCGCTAAGGCGGTTAGGATCACGATGGCGGGTCCTGCCGTCCATCGTCCAGGTCTTGTTTCGGCAGTCTTATAGATATCCACAGTTCTGTAACAAGTCGGACAGTGGAACTTGTCTTCTTCCTTACTGCAAAACGGGATACAAGCGCGTGCTCATAGAAGCGCGGTTTTCGAAATAGGTTCAAGGTGGCGAACAAAGTGGTAGCCAGTACATGGCTGGTCGTTGTATACCAACACATCGAAGCCAGACTCGGTAACCCTATTAGTACTCGGGCTGCATGACGACCGCAACGACATAAGCGGTAATCGACGAATTACAGCACCGCCAATTCGCATGAGGCCAGCTGTTGTGGATCAGGACCACATGGTCTTGGAACTTAGGTGAGGCTATCCGAGCACAGAATTATGATCATCTCTGACCTGGGCGAACGCTAGGTTTCCGCGTACGCCAGACGCGAGGGTGACCATTCTGCTGAAAGCCGCCAGGGATTCGACATGCGCCCAAGCGAACGCCTCACGCAGCAAACCGTCGCCAGATGACCAACCCGATGCCGGCGATGGCGATGAGTAACCCGGCCGAGGGTTCAGGAACGGTGATGATTCCAGTGGCCACGATGGTGCCAGAAATATCCCGGCTGAGGATCAACTCGCCGGGATTCAAGTCGAACAGGCTGCCTAAGTCTTCGGTATTCTGTTCCGCAAACGGAATCGTCAGCGTCAGCAGATAATCGGCACCACCTAGTGGTGAGGCAGTGATGGTCCCCGAGCCGCCAAAGTCGACCGTTGGCAGGAACAAGTGAGTCATCGGATCTTCGGGAAAGTCCTCGACAAACAACAATAACCCAAACCCACTGCCGGTGGGGCCGACGAAGGCGTCATCGAAGGCCACGGAATGATTGGCCAGGAAAAAACTCCCACCCACCACAGCGGGATTGGGGCCTGGAGGAACGCCGGGTGTTCCTAAGCCTAAACTCAAATCTATAACATTGAAGCCGGCGGTTCCCAGGAAACTTATAGCGTACAGTTGTGTCAGGTTCGAGGTTGCCGTGGCGTCGCCTCCGGTGAGTGACAATCCGCTGATCACGCCCGCGAGAGAAATATCGACATCTACAGCAATGCTGCCGGCCAAGTCTGCAGTATCGGGGGTGGCCGCGATCGGTGAGCCGAATAGATCGATCTCCGAATCGTAGGTGACCGTTGAAAGGGTTGAGTCGACACTCAACGAGACAGGTGCAGCAGGAGCCACGTTCGAGCCTGCGAACACACCGGCGACCATTAGCGCAGTTGCTTGAATCGAGAGACTTCGGAACGTGAAGAGACGAGACATTGGCTACCCCACCTTTGCAAGTCAGAATCACACAACACCTGCCCCAGGAGCGCAAGTCAGAGTAGCCCTCTGCTCGCCAACGAGTCAAGAAAAAATGCCCTCTGCCGGAGCCGATTTTCTTTCTCTCCGCACCCTCTCACTGTGGTAGGAGAGCAAACCCGTATTGAACTTCGGATTTCCGAAAGCAACCGGGAATGAATTGCGGCATTCCGCAAGACGAGTGCGCCTAATCCACTCGTTCCAATACGGGAGAGGGCTTGCGCCTCTCTGCTTGCTTCTCACGAAACTCAATTTGGTAGAAGGCCTTCTCGGCCGAGCTGCGAGAGATACTCGAGGGATCGCGTGCTAGTTTCTTCAATGCCCGCATCGAATCTTTCCCGCCGATCTCGCCAAGAATCTTGGAGGCTTCGCTCCGTATGAAGGGCTCGGGGTGTTCGAGCATGATGATCACCGCCGATTCGGCCACGGGTCCCATTTGCTTGAGCGCACGGCTGGCCCCGAACCGATCTTTCTCCATCAATAACGCGAGTGCTTCGGCCGCCTGGGGATTCTTCGTCGCGGCCAGCGCATCGCGGGCCTTGTTTCGCAAACTGGGGGACCCGTTTTCCAAAACTTCGATCCACGCCGGGATCTGTTCGTCGGTACCCCAGGCACTCAGCGCAGCCATCGCTTCTCGTTGAATGGCGTTGTCTGAGTGGTCGATCAACTCGGCTAGTTGCGCTGCAACTTCAGACCGCCGCTGTTCGTCGACCTTTTGGTCATCAAGCCACCTCAACGCGCGTCTGACCTCGCCTTCGTCGTTCTCCTCGAAGATTGTCAGCACTAAGTCCAGGTCGAGTTCTTTGGGAGCCCTCTCGGGTTCCGGTTTCTTGGGAACCCGTTCAGAGGGCATCGCTGGAGTTTTGGACGGTGGTTCGGATGCGTCGGCCACTTCATCGAGTTCCGATCGAGGTGCCACACCCTGAGGAGTCATCGGAAAATTCTTCCTGGCAGGCGGGAATTGTACGACGAGATGCATTCTCACCGGTTCAGAAACTCGTTCTCGCGGTCTGTCGGAATCCCGCGGCTGAATTTCAATCCAGCATATCCATTGATTGCGACTCTCTCGAATGTTGATTCTGGGGCTTCCCGCAAAGGCACCCGGACCCGAGAACCTTGCGGCCAAGGTTCCTTGCCCGAGTGTTGTGAATTCAACTTGGGCGGTGGTGTTGGGAATTTCGACCACAAAGTAGTATTGAGCGTTTGGATCGGTCTTCGACGGCGAGAAGGAGTACTCGGCTTGAACGTCGAACTCAACGATCTGTCCCGGGGCGCGCTCGCGGGGAATAACAAAAACGTCGCCCAACTTGGCGTGCTGTCCAGCTATGAGGTTCGCAGTGTTGGTCGCGACGTCGTCGCCGTCTCCGCGGTTCAAGAATGGTTCGTTGGTGCTGTCTGCAATCGCACTCTCGTCGGTAAGCTCACTGGTACCGGTGGCAACTCCCAGGACAATCCAGAGAGCGGTGCAAGCGGTCCAGGCCAGCATCACGCCACCTAACCCCCATTCGTTGACATTTGCCCAGCCAAGGAAGTAGGGCGTAGCGACCGATATGCCGACAATAAGAACTCCTACAAACATGCCTCCTAGTAGCATTGCAATGCCCGTTTCCGGCGAGCTCGATTCTGAACTTGTGGCGATGGCGACGCCTCCCATCAATACCATGACCACTAGACCGATCACCCAGCCGAACAGCGAGAACAGGGCCAGGCCCGTGCGTTTGTTCTGGAACATCCGCACCATGACGATCACATAGCAGACAAATGACACAAACCTCGCTATCAGCTCCACCGCTATGAGGAACTTCCCGGAGATTGCACCGTAGCCCAGCAGAAGTACCGCGAGCGTGCCGCCGACACCGAACATTGTGAGTTTGACTGGATTATCAAACGAGAGACCTCTGCTAGTTTTCTTCTGCTTAGGCTTTTTGGGTAGCTGAGGCGCCGGCGCAAGTGCAGAGTCCGCGGCAGCCATGTTGTCGGAACCAAACCAAATAGTCGCGCTGCCGCCCGCGGCACTCGGTGCGGGCAGGTCATCCCAGAGATCTCCACTGGGCCTGCTATCCTCGTTCACCGCGGGTCGCTTCGCCGCAGCAGGTTTTGACTTTGGCTTCGATTTGGCGGGAATCGTCAATTCCACTCCGCAGCCCGGACACGTGGCATCGCGTGCGGTGGATTGCAGGTGTGCTTTGAATCTATGCCCGCAGTCGCCGCAGGCTAGCGTCACGGCAGGGCTTTTGTCTTTGTTCGCGGAAGACTCTTCCCGAATACTGAGGCCGGACTCACCGGAAGAGGAAGTTGCAGAGGCTTGTTCAATTGCCGGAACGTAGACCGTTGCCCCACACTGCGGACAGGCACCACGGCGACCGGCGTACTTTTCTTTGGCTTTGAAGGCGTGTCCGCAAGATTTGCATTGGACAGGAATCGACACGCCAAAACCCCTATGGGAAGCTTGCTCAACTGGTAGCTCAGTTCACGGGGCTCCTGTGCAACAATAGGTTCACGAGGCCCCATTCAACTAGGTTAGTGTTGGCCCCCCGCGGTTGCAAATTTTCGCGATGAGGGCGATGGCACGGCTTCTCACTGGGTCGCTGTTTTAACCAGGCCACTGTTCGGCCAGTTCCTGGGCGCCTTCGAAGATCATCTCCACGGCCAGCGCGGCCAGCATCATGCCCAGCAGGCGAACGAGGATTTGCGCCCCCTGGTCACCGATCACGCGATGGATACGATCGGCCACCATCAGCACGAGCAACGTGAACACCATGACGGCTACCATCATCAGCGTGGTGCCAAATTGGGTCGCGACATTGTATTGATCGTTGTCGGTCAGCAGGGTAATCGCCAAGATGGCTCCAGGGCTGGCCAGTGAAGGAACCGCCAGGGGGAACACGGCCACATCGTGGTCGTCGGTCATGGAAGAAGGATCGGTCGGGCCGCTGCCAAAGATCATCTGCACGCCGAACAGAAACAAAATGATACCGCCGGCCACGGCGAACGCCGCAAGTCGAATCTCCATCAGCGTGAGCACAATTTGTCCCACCACCACGAACGCGATCAAGATGACCGTGGCGTAGGTAATTGCGCGAATGGCGATACGTCGTTTTTCTTTCGCGCCGAGATGGACTGTGAGTGCCAGGAAGATCGACAGGGTGCCGATAGGATCGATCGTGGCGAACAAGATCATAAAATCGCGAATCAGTTTTTCAGCCACACGCCGATCTCCACAAAGGCCTTGGGGTAGGCACCGATCATCCCTGCTACTGTGCGAGACAGAGGGTCTCCCAAAGATAAGCTTTCACCCGCTCGGCGTGAATGGCAACCGATGAAGAATCAACGCGGGAAGCTGACGAGCATGCGAGCCACGACTTAGAATTCAGTTCTCCTCTGGCCGCTCGCGTGGCGGGCGAGGTTTCCCACGGCCGCTCGCTCGATCGCCGGGGGGTCTTGGCATGTTGTAGCGGCGGTTGTCCATGAAGTCGCGCTCGTTGTAGGGGTTTCGCTCCAGGTACAGGGCCTCGATTCGTTCTTGCATCTCTTCCCGCGAAAGCTGGTTGAAGTCGCGTTCAAAAACTTCTCGTTCTTCCTTGGAAAGGGTTCTGAAGAACCGCCGCATTTTCTCTGGATTGACCCGGCCTGCGTACTCGGCTGCAAACTCTCCAATCCATTGGGCTAACTGAAAGCGCTTCTGGGGTAGCGACAAATCTTTCAGTCTGCGTTGCGCCTCATCGCTGAGTTGAGCTTCCAATTCCTTGAAATCCGCTTCGGAGATTCTCGACCAGGGGGGTCGACGATTTTGCTTCCGCAGTCGGGCCAGCTCGATGGCCAACCGAACCCGTCGCTGTTGGGGATCGAGTTTCTCCAACCGCCGCTGGATGTCCTCAGGCAGTTGTTCAATCAAACGCTGTTCGATCCAGGTGGCAATCGCCTCCCGATCATTGGCCCGACGTTGCTCGTCGTAGCGTTGCTTCTGAATGCGATCCACTCGCTTTTCGGGTGTCAGTTCGAGAAACTCCGCCCGATCGGCCGTCGATAGTTCGGCGAGCCAATGGTGATAGCCCAGCATCACGGCTTCGAGTTCCTCTCGGTCCGGCGCCGTGGCCAGGTCTTGCTTGAGCTTGACCAGTTCTTCACGCTCGGCGTCGTCCAGTTCTCGAAAGCGCTCCCACTGTCTGCGAAGACGCTCTTTTTCGACTGCGGGTAGACCTGCGATATGATCGCGTCGCTGCTTGGGCGTGGCCAGCAAGGCATCAAACGGCGGCGGCGAATCCGCCGCTGGTGCTTTTTCGGAATCCGATTGTCCACGCAGCAGAGTCGCACTACCGGCGATCAGCGTGAGTGCCAAGAACATCACCGCGTATTGGGGCCACTTAGCCTTCATTCGAATCCTCCACGGGGAATAGCTCGGCATCGCGGAGCATGCGGAGGAATTCGATATTGTCCGCTCGACGGTAGGCGTCTAGTTCGTCCAAGATTGGTAGCTCGTTGACCAGTTGTTCGTTTGCGGCCCGTCCTCGATTGGCCGACAGCAGGAACCCCAGCCCGAAGGCAATCAATAGAATCAGGCCAGCGGTGAAGTTGCGTTTCGTGCGGGGGGCCAATAGCCAGGAGTCGTTCCCCCGCTGTTCCTTCTCAGCCGTCTGGGCAATCATCTCCAACGTGGTGTTGGCAAACTGCGGGCTCACGTCGGACTCCGGAAGTTCATTCAGTACATCCCAGGCCCGTTCCAGCTCGTGCAGCCGTTCTCGTACGGCAACGTTGGAGGCAAGTTGTTGCTCCACATCGCGGCTCGTATCGGTATCCAGCTCGCCATCGAGATACGCAATCAACCGCTCGTCGCGAGCCAGGTCATCGGCGTCGTGGTTGGCTTCGTTGCTCATTGTTTTGTCCGGGCAACAAGGGGGACTAAATCTTGTTGTCACTGATCTCGGTTTTCGGGACTGTCACCGCGATCCAAATAAGGTTCCAACACTTCCTTCAAGTTCAATCGCGCTCGGGTCAACAACGACTTGATCGCCATGGTCGAAAGGTTCATCGTTTCGGCGATGTCGGCATAACTCATCCCCTCGAACTTGTTGAGCAACACAGCCATTCGTTGGCGCTCGTTCAATGTTTGAAGTGCTTCGCGGACGATGTCCCGCATCTCGGCATTGTCCAACTGCCGCGTCGGCATCAGTCCGCTGGCCGCGGCCGCCAACTGTTCCATGGGCTGCGGGCCCAAAGGTCCGCTGGCTCGTGCATCGAGGGTCACCTCTTTGCGGCGTGACATCGAACGTCGGGCATTCGAGGCGACATTGTTGGCGATGGTGAACAGCCAGGTCGAGAACTTCGCGCCCGGCTCATAGTTATCGCGGGCGCGATAGACGCGGAGAAACACTTCCTGGGCCAGGTCTTCGGCCCCATCGCGGCTACCGACCAGGTGTTCGAGGATTCCTACCAATCGCGATTGGTATCGGCGCACCAATTCTTCAAAAGCGGCGGCGTCGCCATCGCGTACCTGTAGCATCAACCGCACATCGGGATCGCGGAGTTCGTACCTGCGTGCTGTCGAGTCACTTACCGCCAATAATGCTACTCCTCGGCCCGAGGTGTCCGCCTCAAATTATCAAACCACCCCAGGGCGAAAAAGTTTCGTCCCGGAGTCGGGTCATCCAAGGCTCCCCGAACTGCTGGCAGAATCGATTTGCACGATGTTGCCCATCGAGCGTCGCAACTGACCGCATGCGGCGTCGATGGCGTCGCCCTTTCGCTTGCGAACCTGAACTTCGATCTGGGCTGCGCGAACGATGGATACGAATCGATTGAGGGCTTCGTCGCTGGGCCGGCGATACGGGAGGCCCGCCACCGGGTTGTAGGGGATTACGTTCAGCAACGCAGTACGACCAGCCAGCCGGGTTGCGAGTTCCGAAGCGTGTTCCGGTTGATCATTCACATCTGCCAGCAGGACGTATTCGAATGTCAGCCGTCGACCGGTGGCTGCGAAGTAACGCTTCGCGGCCGCCAGAATGGCGTCGATGCCGATCTTATGATTCACGCGGACCAACTCGTCGCGCAACGCGTCGTTGGGTGCATGCAGCGATACGGCCAGCCGGTAGGGAACCTTGTTCTTGGCGAGTCGATCAATCCCCTGGGGAAGCCCCACGGTGGAGATCGTGATTCGTCGCGCGCTGATTCCCAGCCCCTCGCTCGATGTGGCCATTTCCAACGCCGGCAGCAGTGCTTTCAGATTGGCCAGCGGTTCGCCCATGCCCATCACAACGATATGGCTGATGCGTTCCGTCTCGCTTAACAGTTGATTGAGTCGGAGCATCTGTTCGACAATTTCGCCGGTGCTCAGGTTTCGGGTGACCCCCTCCAGGCCCGAGGCACAGAAGGCGCAGCCCATGCCGCAGCCGACTTGGGTGCTGATGCAGATCGTGCGTCGCGGTCCCTCACGCATCAGTACACACTCGATACGCTGTGAGTCGTGCAGTTCGAGCAATAGCTTCTCGGTGGCATCGTCTGCGCGGTGCTGTTTGACGGTGTGGGTCGACCACAACGGCAGTTCCTCGCTGAGCGTGTCTCGCAACGATTTCGGCAAGTCGGTCATTTCCTCAAAGCTTGCCGCCCGGCGAGCGAACAGCCATTTGTGGATCTGCTGAAGCCGGTACCTGGGCAATCCACGGCTCTCGAGCCAGTGTTCCAGAGGCTTTTCGACGGGATCGAGCAGAAATGACATCGATTTGTTCGGTTAAGCTGATGGATTTGCCGGCAGATGGACATCTGCCATACGCGGGTTTATGGGCTATTGCGGGATCACCTTCGATTGTCGCCTGTGGAGACGCGGCTTCCAAGCCTTAGGAATGAACCTGCCCGCACGACATCGGACGATATCCGGCAAATTGCGTGGTCGAATGCCCCGAACGTGCTACGCAAAGAGCATTTGACACAGCAGGGTGAGCTAACCAGAATGCGCGGACAATTTCGATGCTAACGAATTGCCGCGTCTTGGTCGCCCACCGCTACCAATCACGACCCAAGCGACACAAGGAAGTTTCATGAGCACGACCGATCAAGACAATTTCGAGCAATACTACGGCGAGCAGATGCCCCAGGATCGTGGCGGAGGGGGCTTCAACTGGCCATTAGGTTGTGGCATCGGCTGCGGTGTGATGATCCTGATCTGCTGCGGCGGAATCTTTGTCCTTGCTTATCAAACGTATACGCTCTTCAACGAATCGTTCACCGATGTGCCTGACGAGGTCGTGGCCATTAGTGACAAGATTGCCACCTTCGATCGGCCTGCAAGCTTCAAACCAACCCTGGGAGCCGAATTCGACATCAACCTGATTGGGAACCAGCTCGTTGTCAGCGGGGCCTTGTACGAAGTAGGCGACGCGGGGGGGCTATTCGTTCTCGCCGAGTTTGGCAAAGCCTTTGAGGGCAACTCGGTCGAATACCTGCAGGATCAATTGAGCCAATCCATCGAGCAGCAACGGCAAAGCCAGGACTCGACGATCGTCTTCGACGGGGAGCCGAAAGAGGTACCCATCACCATCCGCGGTGAGGAAAACACGTTTCAATTCACCCGTGGCCGCGACATCGAGGATGATCGCGAGTACATTCAAGTACTCGGAGGGTTTTCCGGGGCAGAGGGGCCCGCCATCGTATGGGGCATCTTGCCGTTGGATGAATTCGACGAGCAGGCCACCACCGAGTTGATCAAGTCGATCAAGTGAGTAATACCAACCAATTCCAGGCTTCAATCCCCGGGCCGCATCGCGGTGGTCGCAGAGTTTCTTAATTGATCGATTTGGCCTGTCAGACGACCGCTTGTGAGAGCCTGTTCGAATTCGCTCAGATCGGCGAAGATCGCGTGACTCGAAAATCGAATCGCCCAGTTATGCGTCAGTCCGCTGATCGCAATCACGATACGACCCGCACGATAGGCCTCCCACATCTCGATGGCCGTCCCCATCGAGGCCTGCGGCACGAACGCAATCACCACGTCGACCTCGCCACACATGGCGTTATGTTCCATAAAGACCTCTCGGGCCTGTTCATCCTCGTACCCCAGCGACTGCCTGTGATTGTCCAAAGGGTCGTACACCTGTGCCTGCGGCAAATGCTGTTCGAGCAACTCCCGCAAGTGTTGGCGATAGTTCTGGTCGTGCATGTCCGCCGTGGTATGCGAACCCTGCATGATCCCGGCCAGGAAAATCTTCATTCTGAACAACCTGTTGATGGGGCCCTGGAGTTTCCGCGATGACTCGCACCCGCAAACCCGGCTCGGGCCGGATTCAAAAAAGTTTGTTGTCCAACGGCGCCTGGTTGGACGAACAGGACCCTGCTTCGCGGCGGGCAGTAAGTCTCGTGTTGGATCTGATGGCGATACCCGGCACCAGCGGCCAAGAGGGTCTTGCTGTGGAGTATATCACCGAGAGCCTGCTGAGCGTCGGGGTGCCGGAAGATTCGATCAGCACCGATCAAGCTCATCGCCGCTCACCGCTCGACGGCCAGGTGGGCAACCTGGTTTGCAAGCTGCCTGGCACCATCCGCGGACCCCGCCGACTGTTGATGGCCCATATCGATACGGTGCCACTGTGCGTGGGGGCCAAACCAACGGTCGACGGTTCGCTGATCTATTCCACCGACCCCAAGACAGGCGTGGGGGCCGACAATCGGGCCGGGGCGGCCGTGGTGTTGAACTCCGCGATGGAGATCCTTCGCAACGACATTCCCCACCCGCCGCTGACATTCTTCTGGCCGGTTCAAGAAGAAGTCGGCCTCCACGGAGTTCGCCACGCCACACTCGGACTGCTGGGCAAACCCCGGCTGGCCTTTAACTTCGATGGTGGGTCGCCAGAGAAGCTTACCATCGGGGCCACCGGCTCGTATCGCATGAGGATCGTGATTCAAGGCCTGGCCAGCCATGCCGGTGGGGCGCCGGAGAAAGGGGTCAGCGCCATCGCCATCGCTGCCCTGGCCATCGCCGATCTCCAGCGAGAAGGCTGGCACGGCGATGTCCGTCGCAACGAGCAGCACGGCACGAGCAACTTTGGTCTTATCTCCGGTGGTGGGGCAATCAACGTGGTGGCCGACCGCGTGGAAATCCGCGCCGAAGCGCGAAGCCACGACCCCAAGTTTCGCTTGAAGATTGCCGAAGCCATCGAGAAGGCGTTTCAAAAGGCCCTCAGTGAGGTTCGTAGTGTCGACGGTCAAAGGGGTAAAATGCACCTGGAACGCCGACTCGATTACGACGCCTTCTGTCTCGACGATGACGAGCCGTGCGTGTTGGCCGCGGAAGAGGCCGTGCGAGAAGCCGATGCCACGCCGTTTCGGGCCATCAGCAATGGAGGGCTCGATGCCAACTGGATGACGGCTCGTGGGATCCCCACCGTGACCATTGGCTGCGGCCAACGAAATGCCCATACCACGGGCGAACAACTCGACCTGCCCGAGTACCAACTGGCCTGCCGGATAGGATTGAACATGGCGACCGGCGAACTGTAGAAAGATATTCTCCCGCTCTGCAGTTCATCGGGCTACAACAAGGAACGTCGGTCAGTCAACATCGGCCAGCCCAGCCGCGTGTCGGCTGGGTCGCCATGCGCGACAGGAAGTAGTAAGTCGAAGCCTCAATCTCGGCCGAACACGAGCACTCGCAGGGTGTATTCGCGCTGAGATGAGATTACTCCAACCCAACCGTTAGAATGACATGCACTTAAGAGCATCTTGTCGCCTGCGGCGACCCAGCCGGCATGCGGCTGGGCTATCGCGAAGTGGGGGATGCTATCCTGGAATACTTCGCGAACCGCAGGATGGGTGATTACCGTGGAACTCGACGACGAAGTTTGTCTCTGCTTTCACGTCACCAAGCGGAAAGTGGTGAATTTCATCCGCGTGAACAAACCTCGCCGCGCGGGCCAGCTTAGCGAGTGTTTCGGCGCGGGGACCGGTTGCGGTTGGTGTCGCAAGCTGTTGACCCTCTACTTCGAACAAGCTGCAGCCGGCGGCGAGACCACCGCCGACGAACCCACGGCAGCCACCCACGCCCAGTCCCGCAGCAAGTACATCCGCGCCGGAGGAGGAACCCCGCCTCCAGGCGCTACGCCGATTGATGAGGGGGAGTGAGGCGGGACCGTATCGCGATCAGGCATTCATGTGATCGAGAATCAACCCAAGATCAAGGTAACCATGCCCCGGCTTCGCTTCTCGGTATCGACCCTGATTCTCGGCGTGCTGATAGCCTCGCTGATCTTCGCGTTGATTTACCAGATTAGCATCAACTCCAAGCTTCGCGAGGATAATCGATCGATGCGTGATGAGCTTGGCCTTCCCGAAATCGTGGTACCCGGAAAATTCTTCGTCTCGCGAGCAACCGCCGACTTTGTCTTAGAGGAAAACAGCTGGATATGGCGTGTGATCGTACCCGAGGGCGTCGAGTATCGTTTACTTGCACAAACCAAAAATATCCCCACGACAAGCGAACCCAGATATCCGAAGAACGGAATCCCTATCCTTCGAATAGGCCCTGGAGAGACATTGCTTCGTGCACGGATAATCAAAAACGGTGCCGATTCGATCCTCCTCCTAGAACGGAATGGGGAGCCCTTTGAGTTCAAATTCGACGGTCGCTTTCTCGACACACCGCCTCGAACAGGGGCGACAGGGTTATCGCCCTGGCAAACGCCGCCTGATGAATCTTGGCTGTTCCAGGCCTACCTGAATAACCCCAAAAAAATTCACGACATCGACGGAGAACCCCACGCCGAGGTCGGCCTTCAATTCTGGCTGGAGCGAGTCGAGGACGACGAAGAACCAGATTCTGGGTAATGTACTTGCGCGATATCGCAGCGCTGCCTATCTTAGTTTTCAGGCGATCAAGCCAGCGATAAGATAGCCAGATTCGAGGAATGCAAGTTCTTCGGTGTTGGCTTTTCACGCGGTGTATTGTGCCTGCCGACATGAGTAGGGTACAATAGTACACTATATGGATGATAGGAGGTCGTTTGCGTGAGCCTGAATTTAAATACCGTGCACCAAGGCGATTGTGTCGCAAAGTTGGGGGACATCGAGCCGGGAAGCATCGATCTGGCGTTTGCCGATCCCCCCTTCAACATCGGCTACGACTACGACGTGTACGACGATCGTCGTTCGCAGAAGGAGTATCTGGATTGGTCCACCGAATGGATGTCGGCCATCTATTCGGCGCTGAAACCCTCGGGCACCTTCTGGCTGGCCATCGGCGATGAGTTTGCCGCCGAACTCAAGGTGCGGGCCCAGGAGCAGGTGGGGTTTACCTGTCGCAGTTGGGTCATTTGGTATTACACCTTCGGCGTGAACTGCGTGCGTGGGTTCAGTCGTTCGCACACGCATTTGTTTCACTTCGTCAAAGACCCGAATCACTTCACGTTCAATGCCGAGAACCCGGCCGTTCGCGTGATGTCGGCCCGACAGTTGGTCTATGGCGACGCGCGGGCGAATCCCAAGGGTCGCCTGCCGGACAACACATGGATTTTGCGTCCCCAGGATGCTCCCCCGGGTGGATTCGCTCCCTCGCACGACACGTGGTATTACGCCCGCGTGGCGGGTACGTTCAAAGAGCGGGAAGGATTCCACGGCTGCCAAATGCCCGAGCAGTTGTTGGGCCGCATCATTCGCTTCTCCAGCAATCCCATGGATGTGGTGCTCGACCCGTTCTCCGGCAGCGGCACCACGCTCACCGTGGCCAAAAAGCTGGGGCGACAATGGCTGGGCATCGAGCTTTCCCGCGACTATGTAAAGCGAATTAAGGCCCGTCTCGATAAGGCCACCGTGGGAGAACCGCTCGACGGCCCCGAAGACCCGGTGGCCAGCGCCCCCACAACGGCCAAGGGCCGCAAGAACGTTCGCGTACACAACGGCCGCGCGGTGCCCCATGCCGATGAAGAGACCGAGAAGGGGATCATCGCCGCTTATCAAAATACGGCCAAAGGGAAGTCGACTGACTTTCTGTTGTGCGATCCGGAATTGAATGCCGCCTTCGTGGACGCTTGCAAGAAACAGGGGCTCGCCGGTGGAGCCTTCGTCTGGAATCGCCTTTTACTCCGGCTGCGGAAAGCCGGACGACTGCCAAAAGCCAGCCAGGCGGGCCGTGTGCGGACGTTCGAATCGATGGATGCCTACAGCTTCGCCAGCGAGATCGCCATGCAGTCGCTGGGCAACGACTATGGCTTGAAGATTGACGACATTCTCTGCGAGCCCAAGTTCGCTTCCGAGTTCGATCGAATCGCCGGCGACTTTGCACCAGGGTACACGAGCTTCGACTATCGTTGGGCTGCGCTGGCCGTAAGAAAGAGGGCGATCACCGCCAAGAAAGCAGCAGCAACGAACTGCCTGGAGTGGATGGAGCGGGAATTACCTCGAGCGATTCCCCTCTCGCGTGGTTTGACTGAAGAATTCGAACGCCCCGGGGTGTACGTCGTATCGAACCACGTCCACAAGCTGTACGTGGGCGAAACCTGCAATCTCCGCTCGCGGATTGAGTCGTTACAAGCGAGTCCGGTTTGGAGCAAGCTCGATCCCAGCTCGATTACGGTACTGACCGATGTGGGGCCGGCCCTACAGCATGGGGTGCAGTCGATTCTGATCGCCCGCACGAATCCCTTGCTGAACTCAGAACTGCTGCGGCCGCGGCTCGAGGAAGTCGTCGCGGCAGGCTCTGAGTGATTTCGGTCCATTGATGACCGTTGTTCAGACCCTTCGCGTGGCGGGTCCGCCATTGCTTCGCGGTGCCGCATCGAAATACGTGGTTGGCTGATGGTCGATCCGCTTGTCATCTCCGTAAGGCGTAATGTGGTAGAGCCTGCCCGATCGGAGTTCGGCTTGCAGGCTCCGCCAGAACTCGACCCCCAACAGATCGCCGTGGTGTTCGACGAACAGTTCTTTGTGCTCGGGCCCCAGCCCCAGAAAATAGCCGAACTCTTCGGGAAACATGTCCTTCTCGGCAACGCCGTACCACGGTTCGGACCCGGAGAGCCCATCGTCGTCGGGCAACTCTCGAATGGTGCATTCGGTCAGCAGGCTGATTTCGTCGTAGTCGTAAAACACGACCCGACCGTGACGTGTGACGCCGAAATTCTTGAGCAGCAGGTCGCCAGGAAATATATTCGTACGGGCCAGATCCTTGATCGTCTGACCATAGTCGATCACTGCCTCGCGGGCCGCCCGGGGTTCGGCTTCTTGCAGGTAGAGGTTCAGCGGTGTCACGCGACGTTCGGCATAACAGTGTTTGATGACCACGCGATCTTCGCGGACGAAGACCGTATTGCCTGAAACCTCCAGCAGCTTCTCCAGTAGTTCGTCGGAGAACAGGTGCCGGGCCAACTCCATGTAGTGATATTCCTGGGCGTCCATCAAACGCCCGGCTCGATCGTGGCGAAACACCAGGTGATACTGATCGATCACCGTCTGTCGGGTGCAGGTCTTGGGGGCGTCAAAGCGATCTTTGATGATCTTGAACACCACCGGATACGACGGCATGGTGAACACCACCATCACCATGCCCCGTTGTCCTCGGGCCAGAATATACTTGTCGTCGGTCTTGCGGAGGTGCCGCATGGCGTTGCGAAACAGTTCGGTCTTGCCGTGCCGGTTGTAGCCGATGGAGATGTAAATTTCGGCCGATCGCTTGCGTGGGATGATCGTCTTGATGAACCGCACCAGTTCGTACGGTCGATCGACCTGCACGTGAAAATACGATCGGGTGAAGCTGAACAGCAGGCTAATGTCGTTTTCCTCGGTCAGCACTGCGTCGACGACGATCCCTCGCTCCTCGGTATTTCTCAGACAGATGGCCAGCGGCAGCACTTGCCCGCTGCTATGGATGCGACCGATCAGGTATGCATACTCCCCGCGGTAAAACACTGAGCGAATCATTTCCAGCTTTTCAGCCATCGCACCCGGACCGAAACCTTGCAGGCGGTGCTGAATCGCGGCCACCGCACGGGGCACCTCACGAGCGATGGAATCCCCGGGAAGGGTCATCTCCAAATCGCCCAACACCTGGGAGACTAGCGAGTCGATCGAATCGCCCCGTTCGTAGGTGTAGTAGGCCAGATGCTTGGCGGGGTTGGGCGGGCTTTCGTAGTCGGTATCGACAAACTCGATTTCGTTATCGACCCCCACCGTGGTGAATATTCGCCGTGTGACCGAGTTGAAGAACGTCTCGGCAATCTCCCAATCGTCTCGCTCGTCGATCAGCCCCGAATAAACAGCCTTGATGGCCATCCAGACCGGACGCGAATGGGTGCGATCTTCCAGCAGTTCATGAATGCGGGCCACGATCTGATCGACCGCGTTGGCGTACACCTCGAGGCGCTCGGCACTATCGGCCTGCATGCCGTGCCAGTCGCGGTGTTCGAAGCGATTTCGGGCCCGGCTCGTGATTTCCCTGAAATTGGCCTGATACTGGTCGAACGCTCGTCGCATGGCACGACTGATCGTGTTGGCCAGGCGGCTGGTGGTAACCTGTTGCGGCATGTGCCGACCTGCGAAAACTGCTGAGTTGAGAGGTCGAATGTCTTGAAGAGACAATGAAGAGACGATTCGCCGATTTCTGATTTCTGTGACGATTCAGTCTAGCCCAGCACGCCAAGCCCCGCCACCAGGTTCCGACAACTAGCCCCGTGATAGCCCAGCCGCATGTCGGCTGGGTTGTTGCAGACGACAAGTAGCCCTGAGTGGAAGGAACGGAGCCGGAGAACGACAATGCTCACCGCCAGCGTTCGCTTACCGACCTCTTATCAAGGTTCCATTCCGATCAGTCTTGCAAAATGCACTTCATGGCATCTTCTCGACTGCGTCGACCCGACCGGCATGCGGTCGGGCTATCAACACAGATTCTTTACTTGACGTTCAACTGGATAACCTCGGGTTGAGTAGCTCCAAATTCGACTTTCAGAATGTCGATCGGTTTCCCTCGCGGATAATCTCCCGAGGTTATCTGGATGTCGAGATTGTCGCTGATTTGGACCGGTTTGTTTTCGGCATTGGATATCACGACACTAGGCCCCGTGATACCGCCGCTATGGAATCGCACCCTCACATCCAGAATCTCCGTGTACTCGGTGCTGGAGACTGAAATCAGGTCTTTGTAGGCCACGATTGTAAACTGAGTTCTCCAGAGTTGGCCGTCCTCAGATTTTGAGGCTGTCTCATCAACATGAATGTGATTCGATTTTGATGAAGATTGAGGCAGTGTAATGCTTGGTACATCATCGGTTAGTATCGTTACCTCGCGGACTTGCACCCTCGAGTTGTCCAAAATCTTCCGCACATGGATTCGGTACGAATCTGAATCAAGTGGTTCCAGGTTCCAACGCAGACCGTTGGCCTCTAGCACGGAATACGCGATTTCCAAGCGGCGGTGTTGATTCCAGAGTGTGAATCCAACACCCGCCAAGAACACCAGTACCAACATCACCCGTACCGAGAAACGCATACTTTACCCCATTAGTTTTTTTGTCGAGCTAGATTCTAACCCCCCAATGATAGCCCAGCCGCATGACGGTCGGGTCGTCGTAGACGACGAGAAGTCCTGAGTAGGAGTAACAATTCCGGGAAAGGTCGCGTTCACAGCAAGCATTCGCCCCCGAATCACTTCTCAAGGATCCAAGTAGATTGATCCCGAGAACGCACTTCATGGCATCTTGTCGACTGCGTCGACCCGACCGTCATGCGGTCGGGCTATCAACGTGATGAGTCCCGATTCATCTCCCGAGCGACGCGTATTCGTTTGCCGGGCGGGTCGAAGTAGCCGAGGCGATGGAGCTGCTCGACGACCCTTCTTGCTACGGGGCCGGCAGCCAGAGAGCCGCTGCCGGCGTGTTCCAGGGCGACGGCGAAGGCCACCTTGGGGCGTTCGTGGGGAGCGTAACCGACAAACCAGGCATGATCTTCGCTGTTGCCGCCGGCCTGAGCCGTGCCAGTCTTGCCGGCAATCGACACGGCGTCGAAGTCCACGGTGGCATGCGCCGTTCCTTCGCGGTCGGCCACCACCTGCCGCATCGCGCGGCGGAGGGTGTCTGCTATCGAGGCGTCCAAGCCTTCAACGCGCGAAGCCGCCGGGGTGCTGTCGAGCTGATCCTGATTTGCATCGTCTTCGATGTGCGACGGGCCGAACGAGCGAATCAGCCGCGGCGTGACGAGTTGCCCGTCGTTGGCCACCGCCGCAATCGCTCGCGCCATCTGTAACGGTGTCGTGGTGAGCGTGCTTTGCCCAATCACCAGCGCACGCGTTTTGGCAAGCTGTTGATGTTTGGAAGGTGCCGGGTCGGCATCTGCATCGAACGTTGGAACCTGCCCTGCTGCTTCATAGGGGAGGTCAATATGGGTTTTCGCCCCCAACCCGAAGCGGCGAGCCCATTCGGCCAGCGAGCCAGGATTCAGGTCGGTGGCGTGGTGAAAGTAGTAGACGTTGCAACTACGGACCAGCGCGTCGCTGAGCGTCGTCTCGCCGTGGCCCACACCGCGATGGATATAGATTTGGCACCGCTCGCGATCGGGGCGATCGAGATACCCCTGACAGAAGAACGGACGCGCGGCGTCGATGACGCCCTCTTCCAGCAAAGCCGCCGAGGAAATCACCTTGAACACCGAACCCGGCGGGAGCGCCATCTGCACGGAGCGACTCAACAAAGGGGCATTCTCATCGGACAGATACGATGCCGCGCCGTTGCCACCATCGACAAAGGCATTCGGGTCGAACGTCGGGGCGGAGGCCAGCGCCAGCACTTCCCCCGTTCGCACGTCGAGCACGACTATCGCCCCACCACCGGCGGCATACCTTTCCGAGTTGTTGATTCGTCGCCGACGTAAGGCGGCTGCCAGCAGCGACTCGCAGGTGCGTTGCAGTGTCGGGTCGAGTGTTAGCACCAGATCGCGACCGGGTACCGCTTCCGACTTGCCGCGAACTTCGAGCACGGTGCCGCTTGAGTCGGTCCACTCGGTTTGCAGCCCCGGTTTGCCGCGTAGCAGCGACTCGTATTGCCGCTCGATTCCTAGTCGCCCCACCTGCAAGTCTTCTTCAACTTCCGGCGAACCAGTCTGTTCCAAGGCCGCCCGATCTTCTTCGGTGGCGGTTGCCACGTGTCCTACAACGTGGGCGGCCAGCGTCGTGGATGGGTAGCGCCGTCGTCGTTGCGGTACAAGTCGCACGCCCTGGTATTTGACGGGATTCGATTCGATCTCGACCACCACATCCAGTGGGACCTGGTCGGCCACCACGTGAAAGTCGAGCTCTTCGGCCACGGTGATCCGCGCCGTTGAGACCGCCGGCACGGATCGGGACAATTGGTTGATCCATCGTTCCACACGACCCCCGGACAGCCACGACGGCAGGTTCACCGTTTGAGGTTCGCTCACCTGCGCCGCTTCTGACCTGGCTTGTTGATGACGGGCGTTCACCGACTCGGCGATCGATTCCACGCGCCGCTGAATGCGATGGGTGCGGGCTTCCCACCCGGTTTGCGAAAGCCCACACATGCGGGCCAAACGACGATGGAGTTCGGCCAGTTCAACGCGAACCTCATCCTGCTTGCGAGAGACCTGCCCGGCATCACGCCGCGCATCGCGTGAGAGGCGTCTCCGCGCGATGCTTCGCAACCAGCCCGGATCGGGCGGTTGTTGCAAATATCGGTAATGCACGGCCAGCGCCATGCAGGGTTCGTCGACGGCTAACACCGACCCGTCGCGAGCGAGAATTCGTCCTCGCGGAGCGGGCAGCACGATGCGGCGTTCTTGTGGCTTGGAGGCCGTTTCACGGTATGCGGCCCCGTACGAATACTCGAGTTGAAGCAGCCGCCCGAGGATCGCGAAGAGCAAAACAAAGAACGCGAGCAAGATGACCCGTAACCGCAGTTGCCCATCGGCGGCCATCTCGACACGCGAGGTGTATTCACGCACCTGATGCCAGTCGAAATACCGATCGGGACGAGCCATGGTTTACCGGGTGAATGTCGGAAGGTCGCGGACACCGTGCTAGCACTTGCCACTGCGCGCAGCACGGCGCTACAGCTACAAGCGCCAGAGATTAGCCACCGGGGGTAGGCCACGTCGAGACCGCGATCTCGGGTTCGAGAATGAAAGAAATGCTGGCAACGCTACTGGATGTAGGGATCGACAAACGATTCGTCGTCGTAGCGGTCGTGGTGACGGACCCACGACATGCCATAGGGTAGCGCGTCTTCGTCGCGACCCTTGGAGACAATGTCGAGAAAATTGTAGATGCCGATGAAGTTTTCCAACCCCCGCGCGTACGCCGAATAAGTGTGAAACACCTCTCCGGAGTCGTTCTTATAGAAGGAGCTAATCCCAGGGCATTCGGTCGAGGGAAACTTGGTGCCCAACTGGTAGTTGTAATCGGCCAATCCGGCTTCCATCTGCTCAGGCGTGAACGAGACGCGGTAGTCCCAATTGAAATCGCTATCGAGCGAGGAGACCCACTTGAAGCTCCAACCCATGCGTCGTTTGTAGGCGTCGAGCACCCGATACGGCGCCCTGGAGACGGTGACCAGCGATACGTCGCGATGCTTCAGGTGGATGACCAGCGGATCGTAGTGATCGCCCAACATCGAGCACACCTTACAACCCTCTACCCAAGCGGGGTCGAACATAAAGTGATACACAATGAGTTGGCTACAGCCGTCGAATAGATCGGCCAGCGTTTCTTTTCCGTCGGGCCCATCAAACTCGTAGGGCTTTTCCACGCGTTCCCATGGCAACTCGCGCCGCTGTTGGGTCAATTCGTCGCGAAGTTTCGAAAAGGCCTTTTCCTTTTCAAGCAGCGCTTTGCGGGCCGCAAGCCATTGCTCACCCGACACCACGGGATGGGAATCCATCGAGATGCTCCTAGAACAGTTCTGTGATGGGCGAGCCACCGGTTGCCACGCGGACCATGTCGCTGGGTAACCCCCGGGTTACGCGGAGGGTTCCGAGGTCGAACTGGGTGTGCATGATCGTCGAGACCAGGTGATCGATCGTGTAGGGGTTCGAAGCAGGTTCGCTCGCGTCGCGGTTCGAACGCCCGATCACTTGCCCCATCTTGAGTCCACCGCCGGCCAACAGTAGCGGAGCCAGGTTACCCCAATGATCGCGACCACCGCGGTCGTTGATCTTGGGGGTTCGGCCCATTTCGCCGGAGGCCACCAACAAGATGCGATCGCTGAGGCCCCGTTGTTCAACATCTTCCAAAAAGGTGGAGACAGCGTGATCGAACGGAGGGGCCATGTATTGCATCCCCTCGGTCATCGTGGCGTTGTTCACGTCGGCATGCATGTCCCACACGAAGTTGGTGGTCACCGTGACAAACCCACAACCGGCCTCGCATAAACGTCGGGCCAACAACATCAACTTGCCCAACGACTTGGCGTTGTCGACGTAGTTGTTGTAGTTGTTCCACTGCTTGTCGATCTGATCGGGGCGAACCAGCGGCGCCGTGTCGTAGCGTGCAACCACGGCGGGGTCTTCGTTGGAAAGATCGAGTGCACCGGCAGCGCCGCCCAGGATGGTGCTAAAGGCCTGCTCGCGTAAGCGGTTCACGCCGGCCACGGGTGAATGTGCATCGAGGCTTCGCCGCAGCTCGTCGAGTCGGCCGAGCAATTCGCGACGATTGTCCAGCCGGGGCCGGGGCAAGTGGAGTTGCATGTCTTGTTGCAGCTCGGCATTCCCCCCGGGGGTAAATGGAGCGTATGCCGAACCGAGTGACGCCGTGGAACGCAGGTCGCCAAAGTTGGTGTTTCCCGGTTGAGTGCTTTCGTCGACCGCTTGCGGAAACAAGACGGCGTTGGTGGGCATCCCGGTTTTGGGGTCGTTGGCCCCGACAACCCGACCGTAGAACGTTCCCAGATTTCCCCCGAGTGTCTGTCGGCAGACAACAGGCTTGATATCGTGTCGCCCGTCGCCGGTGGTGAACGAGCGGACCACGGCCAGCTTGTTGGCCATGTTTGCTAGCTTGGGGAACGTCGACCCGAAGGTCACGCCCGGTAAGCGAGTGGAGATTTCACCCGTGGCGCTGCGCACTCCGACGGGGGCCGACATCTTGGGGTCGAAGGTCTCGATCTGGCTCGGCCCGCCGTGCATGAAGACAAACACGACCGACTTGCCGGTGATCGGTGGAGCCGTCGAAGCAGCGAGCGTGGCCCGTGCGGGCAAACCAGCCAGCGAGAGACCGCCGAGTGAGAGACTACCAATCCGCAGGAAGTCGCGGCGACTTCCCCGTCGATCAGAATCCCACAACGTCAGCATGGCGTTCGCTCCCGCGGCTGTGAGTCGATCGGGTGAATCGGATGCCGCACGGACAAGATACCAGCATCTTGCCGTGGTGGCCAATTTTCACCGCTTCAAGTCCACGGAAACACCGCGTTTCGGAACTCGTGGGGACGTGGATCGATCAGCAGGATTACCTGGCAATCACGCAAGTTCTTCGGCACTGGCGAACTTGCGACCGCAATCGTTGCACTGGTAACGCCACATGGTGGACGAGGGGGACTCGCGCGGCGATGCGGAAGATCCGGCATTGGCCGCGGAGGTTTCTTGTTGCGGAATCTCACTCAGCTTCCGCAGCGACGTCGATTCACATCGCGGACAAATCGGAGCAGACATCATTGGAACCACCTCGAGCCGTCGAACCCCATGTCAGCTCTTCTCAGTTCCGCTTTCCGTACGCCTCTTCTATTATGGTGCACGGGATGGGCTCGCGAAGCAAGCAAACTTGCCGTGGAAAGACAATGCAGGTACAGCACCTGACACCAGACCGCCGTGTAGACCAACCAGAGTGCTTCATTATTCCGCATATCGTCGGCGGCGGATGATGAGGCCGCAGCCGATGCAGAGGACGACCGCGGTGGTCAGGCCTGCCGCGGTCAGGGCGTCGTTGGTGGTCCACGAGCCCGTGTTGTAGTGTCGGATGTCGGTTCCGCCGCTGGCGGCCACATCCTGGTCGGCCGGTGCGATGGCCAGCGCGCCGATCATCATTTCTTCCCAAGTTTGATCGCCCCAACGCACCGTGGTCGAAGGGTCGGGGTTCGCCAGATTGTCTTCGGAGTTGTCGAAGTGGGCCACGCAGTGCATCCGTGTGCCTTTGGGCATTGGCTTGGGGTCGACCAGTTGGTAATCGGTTTGCCAGTTGAAGTCGAAGTTCGGCACGTCCAGCAGAATTTCGCGATCCCCGCTGGGGTAAAACGCCTCGAACCGGAATGCGCTGCCCCGCAGGTGCATGTGGGGGCTCATGGCGTACAGCAGCGAGTCTTCATCGAACGTGAATTCGGCTTCCACCCGGTGGGCTGGCTCTTCCGGCGGAATCTCGAACTCGGTGTTGGCCACCACCACCACGGAGAGCTGCTTCTTCACCTCTTCCGGTTCGGCAAACAACAAGGCCACCGAACTGCGGTCGGTCTGAACCGTGCCATTGGGTGTGTAGTGCATCTCGAAGATTAACTTGGTCCCCGCTGGAAGATAACGGGCCATGCCTTGCCAGCCCGGGTGTTCGACGGGCCGCTTACCGGGTGAAAAACCGCCCAGCATGTTGATCCGCTCGCCCAGCTTCAGGTTCCAGGTAAGAAAACCCGGCGGCTTGTAATAAACGGTAACGTGATGCACCACGGCCGGATTGCCGGGCCGGCACTCCACGGCTTTGATCCATTTGTCTTCGGTGAAGCCCGGGTCGACCTCGAACCATTGATATTCGACGATCCCCTCCGGCGGAACGGTGAACGGCTCGTCACGCATGTAGACGATCTGGTCGGGGTCAGGGATCTGCCAGCCTTCGACAAACTCTCGCGGGGGCGGAAGATCTGCCGGGTCGCCCTCGGGTTGCCCGTCGGCCACCCAGCGGTAAACGAGTTCCTTTTCCTCGTTGGTCATGCGGGCGTCGTTGACGAAGTCGCCGTACTTCGGGTCGGCATGCCACGGTGGCATGCGTTCCTGCTGAATCACTTCGCGGATCATGTCGCCCCAGCCCAGCACGTCGTCGTAGCTGAGCAGCGGAAAGGGCCCAATTTGACCGGGCCGATGACATGCCTGGCAATGTTCTTGAAATATCCGCGAGATCTGGTTCGACCAGGTTACGTCGCCGTTGGAGTTTGTTTCTCGTACGCGACCGATCCAGCATCCGGGGGCCTCGGTCACCGGGACGCTTACCGGTTGCTTGGCCAATAGCTGTTCGATGGCGTCCTTGAGATAGTGTTTATTCGCATGATCGCGGGTCACGCCGACGCCGTATTGATCGTCGATCGCGCCTCGGTAACGAATCGTGTGGTTGGCATCGAGCACGAACACTTCGGGCGTTCGTTCGGCCTCAAACGAATCGGCCACTTCGTTACCCACATCCTTGAGCATGGGGAAGTTGATCTGGTACACGCGGCAGTAGTGCAGAATCTCTGTGTTGGAATCCTGCCGATTGGCGTTGATGCCAATGAACGTCACGCCCTGGCTGCCATAATCCTCGGCCAGTCGGGCGAGCCGTGGGGCCAAGACCTTCGCCAGGGGGCATTCGGTACCCAAGAAGATGACCACCGTCACCTCGGACCCGGCGGTTAAATCGTCGTAGCGGTGTTCCGCACCGCGATAGTCGCGAAGCGTGAACGGTTCGACCTGCCGCCCAATGCCTGCCTCGGCCGGATCGCGGGTGTTGGCAGGGTCGCTTTCCGCGGTCTCCGGTGTAGCACCCCAGGCCAGGCTTCCCACGAAGCACACGGCGCAGAAAACCACCATCGCGCTGTGTGACATTCGGCGTGGGTATGTGGCTTTAGGCATTGGGATGAAGGATTTTGTGTAAACCTGCGTTGTTGGTGATGGGGACCATCGGCAGTTCGTCGGGGTCAGGTACGTTGCATCACAAACCACACCAACAGGCTGAGCGTGACCAGTTGCGTGGTGACAATCCAACCGAGCCGCAATCGTGGAGCCGTCGATGTCTTGCGACGCATGAGTAGTTGCCCCAACCACGCGATGGGGGTTGCCCCGGCCAGGGCCAGCAATTGCATCGCGCGTCGTGGAATACGCCGCAAGTCGTACCGAAGCACATATCGGGCGTACGCCCACAGGCCCAGCGCCGCGACATTCACTGCGAACAGGTACAGCAAGAGCAAGCCGCCGTAGCGACCGAGGTACACGCTGAGCTTGACGAGACAAACTTTCAGCACCCCCAGCAGATTGCCGTTGGCCCAATACTGGGAGATGGCGGTGCGGTAGAACTTGAACGCTGTGTGGTAGTCGGTTCGGGTCTGCAGAAAGAATCCACGGTCGAAGGCCAGGTCGCCCGAGGTATCGTCGGCCGTGATGATCCGTGCACCCGGAGGCGCGGTGCCTTCCAGGGGTTTGCCATCGACCAACGGGATGGCGAGCCCCAGGACACCGACCATCATCTCGTCCTCGGTGAATCCGCTCCAGCGAACCTCGCGACTGGGGTCAGGGTTGCTGAGGTTCTCTTCCGAGTTGTCGAACGTGGCCAGACAGTCGATCCGCGTCCCCTTGGGAATCGGCTTGTGTTCCTTCAGCCAGTAGACGGTTTGCCAGTTGTAGTCGTAGCCGAGGATTTCCATCAGCACTTCGCTGGTGCCATCGGGGTAGTGTGCGGTGTAGGTGAAATCATCGCCCCGCAGGTGCATGTGGGGGCAATAGAAGACGATGGCCGAATCACGATCGAACGTGTACGAGGCTTCCACGGGATGGCTCGCGGCATAGGGGGGAATGACGAACTTGTCGTTGAAAGCCGCCACGTGCAGCGCCTCACGCTTGATATCGGCTGGGTCGGCGAATTGAAGGCCCAGCGAGCTGAGGTCTTCCTGCGGGGTGCCGTTGGGGGTGTAGTGCTGTTCGAAGACCAACTCCGAGCCGGCGGGTATGTGCAGACCGGTGCCGTTGAACTCGGTCAATTCGGTGCTCTGTCCCGGTAGAAAACCGGACACCAAATTGACCATGCCACCGCGCCATTCGCTCCAGCTTTGCCACGGCGGGCGGAAGTACACATTGATATGGTGCACCACGGCGGTATTACCGGGACGACACCAGGTGGCCGTAACCCAACGACCTTCTTTCCAGCCTGGGTCGACAAAGAAGTATTTGTATTCGGCCTGCGCTTCGGCCGGAACCGGATGCGGTTCGTCGGCCATGTCGATCACTTCATCGGGCTCACCGAACGGCCAGCCTTCAACCCATTTGCGGGGCGGTGGCAGTTGCTTTGGATCGCCCTCGGGCGCACCGTCTTGAACCCACTGTTCAACTAAAGCGATTTCTTCGTCGCTGAGTCGCGAGTCGTTGCTGAACTCGGCGTACTCGGGGTTGGCGTGCCAGGGGGGCATGCGGCGATTGGTGACCACCTCGCGAATCATCTCCTGCCACCCCACCGTGTCTTCATAGGTCAACAGAGAGAAGGGGCCAATTTCGCCCGGGCGATGACAAGCCTGACAGCGTTTCTGGAACATCCGCGAGACCTGGTTGCTCCAGGTTACCTCGGCATCTTCGTTGGCTTCACGAACCCGCCCGATGTGGCAACCCCAGACGGTGCTCAGCGGAGTCTTTACTTCGCGGCCGGCCAACAGATCTTCGATGGCATTGCGAAGGTAATGTTCCTGCGGTTCGGGGCGCCGGAAGTCGATGCCGAACTGATCGTCGATCCCGCCGCGGTACCGAACGCGCCGCTCGTCGTCGAGCACGTACACCTCGGGGGTTCGTGCCGCGCCGAACTGATCGGCGACGACATTGCCGGGATCTTTCAACAGCGGAAACTCGATTCCGTGCTTGCGGGCGAAGTGTTTCAACTCAAGGATCGAATCCTGTTGATTCGAGTTGATGGCCACCACGGCCACCCCTTGGGAGCGAAACTCAGATTCCAACCTTGCGATACGCGGGGCATAGAGATTCACCAGCGGGCACTCGTATCCCATGAAGATGAGCACCAGCACTGGGTTGCCGTCGAATTCGGTCAGGCTGTAGTCTTTGCCCGAGATATCTCGCAGCGTGAACTCCTCGATCTGCATCCCCAGCGATTCTTCGGCCCCGATCACCCCTTCGACGTGAGTGTCCGGACCTTGGTTGTTGGGTTCCGAGGCATCGGCGGCGTGTGTCGATGGATCCCCGGCCAGCAACAGCAGGGTGATCGCGACCGCAAACTGGGCGATCGTCTTGGTCATACCACAACCTGATGGATGAGATTCGAGAAGGAGAGAACTCCACCCCACATGGGAAACCGCAGCCTCACGCTGAACCCATATCTTATCATCGCAACACAACCGATGCGAACGACCGGTGCCCCTGAAATGGGCCTTTCGATAGCCGGAAAAGCAGCCCCATTGGCCGAAACGTTACGCCTTGGGATGTTGGAATCAGGTATGTTATGGGGGGTGTCCTGAACCACTTCGGACCGTCGTGCCCAAGATGATGCGTTACGGCACGCCCCGGCATGGTAGAATGTGCGGATCGTCATCAGGGCGTGTCAGAATCGCCCGAATGTCGGTGGGGACGAGGTAAGTCTTGCGGAGCGAGCCGCCTTCGCAACGGCTGATGTAGTGGTTTTCGTTCTCGACAATTCTGTTGAGAATCGCAGTTTGAAATGGCTTCGAGTGGGATTGCCGACATGGCTCAATCATCGACTCTTTCACCCGACTCGGGGGTTGAACTCCCTTATTGGGACGGCTATCTGCGTCAGCTTGAAAACGAGGACATGCAGTACGACTATCAAGTGCTGCACTCTCACGTGGGTTGCTGGGATAACCCCAGTTGGTCGAACCGCGTTCCAATGGATTATGCCAAGGCCGCCGAACGCATGTGCGAGTTGGTTTGCGATGCTGGTGGAGTGGCTGCCAACAAGCGAGTGCTCGATGTCGGTTGTGGGTTGGGTACCGTGGTGGCCAGCATCAATGCCCACGTGAGCCCGATTGATTTGGTGGGTGTGAACATCGACGATCGCCAACTCGAAATTGCACGCAGCGGCGTACAGCCACGTGCGGGAAACACGATGGACTTCATCACGGCAGACGCTTGTGACATGCCACTGGACGATGATTCGTTCGACGTATTGTTGGCCCTGGAGTGTTCGTTTCATTTTCCCAGCCGCGAGGGATTCTTGAAAGAAGCACGGCGGGTGTTGCGAACCGGAGGGCGGTTCGCACTGTGTGAACACTTTGCCAGTGAAGAGACAAAGGCACACAGCGAGGCGCGGCGACAAAGTCGCATCTGGGGACCGTTTATGGAACCGTGCAAATTGTCTCGCTACGACGAACTGGCCGAGGCGGCTGGCTTCCGCCGCGTTCATGAACAAGATGTGACGGCGCAGACCATTCCCACGTATCCCGGTATCCGCAAATTGTTGCGCCGCGGGTTTCCGTTTCCGTTGAACTGGCAAGCCGTCGCCATGATGTGGCTGACCGAATTCCTGATGCGCCGCGGCAAGCTGCGGTACATGGTGTTGGCGTACGAAGCGGTGTGACGGGAACCTTTCCGATCATCCCTGCGGTTTCAACACCAACGTATTCACCGCTTCTCCGGGCAGAAACGCGGAGGCTTCACCGCCGGTCCAGGCGGGGTGTGAGTCGGCGTAGTGTGGTGAAAGGAAGTGGCCGCTTTGTCCGCAAGGGATTTCCATGTAGCCTTCTGCTTCGCGCCCCGGCGACACGGCCATGCGTTGCGACGCGCCCGAGTTTGGACGCTGAATGCGTGGCATGTTGCTCGAACCTCCGGCCAAGGGCTCGGCGGGCATGTCGAGCCAAACACCCAACTCAGGAACCGCCTGACTCAACGGGTGTTGAATCCGTGCCGTGTTGTAAGCGCCCCAGGTTTGCGCTGACAGAGGTTTGCCATCTTCGGTGAGTTCCGCCAGTTTAAAGTCCAACGCGGCCAGCAGTAACTCATCCCAGGTTTCATAGCTCGGGTCGAGCAGATGGTCTGGCTGTTCGGTGATCAACTGCCATACGGGGCCTTCAACCTTGGTTGACCACGGCACCTTGAAGCTGGGGTCTTTTTCGCGGCAGGGGGCCGTCAGGCTCTCGCAAACCATTTGCAGAACCTGCAGACGGTATTCTCGCACGATGCGATAACCCACTGAGTCGACGGATGCTCGTCCACCCCAGTCCTCCAGGAACTCACGGGCCTCAGTACGAAGTGGATTGTCGGCAATCGCCTCTTCATCGAGCAGTTCCAGGAGATGTTCTTGCCACGGCGTGAGGAACACGGCGCGATCGTCGAGTTGAATCGCCAACATGTCGGCTTCGGTAGCCTTGTCGACCTCGAACAGACCATCGCGAATCTGGCCCGCACGGGCGCCTAGGTCGTAACCGCCGTCGCGCAGAATGGCCAGCTTGTCGCCACCCACGACACGGGCATTCGCGGTCCAGATGCGACCGCTTTCGGGAGCCACGATGCGGGGGTAATCCTCGGGTTCGAGCCAACCTTGCCACTGACGCTGGCCATCGGTCCAGGCGGCTGGAATGCGACCGTCGATCTCGGGGCGGCGGGGGATGCGACCGAGGATGGTCCACGCGATGGTGCCTTGATCGTCGCCCACGACGAAGTTCTGCGCCGGCGAACCGCTGAGGGCTGCCAATGTCAGGGCATCTTCTGTATTGAGGCAGGTCTCGAGTTCCAACAGGTTGAGATTCACGCCCTCGCGGTCGTGGGCAACCCAGCGGGCCACACGCCGACGTCCTTCGGGGTCGGTGTCGATCACCGGTCCCCAGATGGTTTCCAACACTTCGAAGGTTTCGTCGGGCGAGCCGTTCACCCGAATGATTTCCTCGTGGTGTTCGAACTTCTGCGGACCATCGGGCGTGAGGTACGCATCGTCATCTCCGGGGACGGGCTCCAGCACGACCACGTCGAGCCAATCGCCTTCGCTATTGGTGAACGCCCAGGCTATGTGCCCGTTGCTGCCGACGACCATTGCGGGCGTGCCGGGCAGGGTGACGCCGGTGACCTCGTGCGCCTGATCTTCGTCATCGGTCCAACTCAAGCTGGCGCGATACCAGATGCCGGGCACCGAGATACCCAGATGCATATCGTCGGCCACGATGGCCCCGCCGTGGGCCGTATGCGAACCGGCCACGGCCCAATTGTTGCTGCCCGGGCAGAAGGCCGCGTAATACTCGCTGGCGGCCAGATCTTCGAGCGCCGGCGTTACGAGAGCCGCCGCTTCAATCGTATCGCGTGCTTCTTCGGTGCGGAGATTCACCACATCGGGTCCCGGGTAACTGGGCGCAGGCAAAGCTTCACCCTCGACCGGGGCATCCCACTTCGACCCGGGCGGTATGAGAAACGCGACCAACTCCTCGGGCAGTGTGTCCAGCATTACGCCGTAGCGGCATTCCTGTTTAAAGTCGCCCCATTGCAGGTCGAGGTACATCGAGAACAGGATCAATGCCGAGTCTTCGATTTGCCAAGGTGCGGGCTCGGTGTCCAGCGCGACGAAAAGATACTCCGGCGGTTTGACCGAAAGCGAGTTCAGTCCCGCATTCACGCCGTCGGTGTACGCTTGCAGCAATGCTGTTTGTTCTTCGTCGTAGCCCTCGGCCATGGCTTTGGCCCTTGCGCGAAAGCGATGTTGCCGCATCTCTTTGTCGTGGTCGATCGCCGCGGGGCCGATTAGTTCAGACAGTTCACCGGCCGAGTTGCGTCGCAGCAAATCCATTTGAAAGTAACGGTCTTGCCCGTGGGCAAACCCGGTGCCGAACGCCAGGTCGAGGCGATTGTCGGCTTTGATGCGTGGTACGCCCAACGAGTCGCGTTCGATGGTGACCGGTGAGGTGACGCCTTCGACGACGACTTCACCATCGACTTGCGGCAGGCTGCCACTAAGTTGGTGGTAGAACCACGCCACGATGCCCGCGCTGACTAGTAGCGACAAGACCGCCACCACGGCCAAGATTTTGAAGGTGCGTTTGATAATCGACATGATTTCTAGAAGTTACCTGGAAGAATAGTGTGGAATCCCATGAATGCGGGGTGAAGAGACTATCTTACGTCAAAGCCAGCCGTGGGTGGCAAATCATCGGAAAGACCTTACCGCGTGCATGTCATTTCGGTTGCCAGCCGTAGGAAATGTACTGTTGATCGAACGATCCATCTTCGTATAGATCGATGACCGCGTAGCCTTCGTCGGTGGTGGCGTAATCGCCTTTCCACCAATACCCGCTCACGGCGCCGTTGCACAGGTAAGTCACTCCGGAGTATTCCAGGCGTTCGAATAGGTGTAAGTGGCCACTGATGCAGAGCTTCACGTTCGGGTGTTGCTTCAAGAGATCGACGATCTGTTTGGCGTCGGTATGCACCGCGCAGCGGATGCGGCTCGGCTTGGCCGCGAGTTCGGCGGCGAACTCGATGTAGGCCACCGAAAGGATCGGGATATGCGAGACGATGATGACGGGCTTGTTCGGGTCGCACGTTGCCAGGTCGTCGACTAACCACGCGAACTGCTCTTCGTCCAAGCAGGCAATGTACGTGTCTTCCTGATCGGGGAATACGCTGTCGAGCACAACAAAATGCCAGCCGTTTTGATCGAAGCTGCGATAGCGCTTCGGAAGTTGATAAGCATCGAGGGCACGCTGCTTCCCCCAGTTGGCTTCCTTCCCCGAGGTGCCGCTGGGTTTCTTGTCCCACCCCCAGACGTCGTGGTTACCAATGCAGTGCTCGACGGGCAAGGAACATTCATCGCGTAAGGTGTTGTTCCACAGTTTCCATTGCAGTTCCGTTCGCGCGGTATCGGTGGCCAGGGTGTCCATCACCGCGTCGCCACCGTTGATGATGAGTTGGGGCGGGTCGTTCAGTTCCTGCAAGTGCTGCAGCGCGGCAGTCATTCCTTCGACCGCACCACGTTCTGGCTGCACGTGAATATCGGTGATGTGCGCCAGGCGTAGGGCGCGTTTCTTCTCGGCTGCTTCCGCAGCGCTCACGGGGTGAGTGCTTGCCAGTCCACCGCCGGAGAACAGTCCTCCGGCTCCCATGGCCAACGATGTACCAAGGAAGGTCCGGCGGGTTGAGCTGTGAGTAGATTTCATCGTAGTTGCAGTTTCGTTTCTCAGATGGCAGGAGACACGGTTCGCGTAATGTCACCTTGGTTCAGTCATCTCCCGCCAGCAAGCATCTTCTCAATGGCGGTCCCAGCAGGGTGTACCCAAGTGTCTATGGGATGGTGCAAAGGACGATGCTTGGGCGGTCGATCAACAAAACGCGTTCGCCAAGCAACTTACGCTCGCTATCAACTACAAATTTCTGAACCCGCGCGACCCCTTCGACAACGACCCGCGTATGTTTCTTTTGAAGGATCTCTTTCCCGGGCCACGGCCGGCTCACGCATCGACTCCCACCTTGCGGCGCGTACATGTTGTAGCGATCGCACCGGCCGTAACGAAGTGGCCCCTACCTCCACTTTATACGTCACGGATCGACCTTGGTGCGTCGATCGGCACAAGTTTAATTGACGTTCTGATACGGCCAAACGTCGCAGGCTGAGCCCTGTGGCAACGGCTGTAACGGTCACGCGCAAGACGGTCAAAAAACTTTGTTCTGGTTTTTTGACCACCCCCAAATCGTGACCTATACTCGCTCGGACCGGAAGTAGACCCGAGCTTTCGGCACGCGAATAGGAATTGCCAACTGGTGCCCCCCAGCACCCCCCGGTTGAGACGCTCGACCAGGGGTGCCAGGTTCCGCTCGCCACGGAACAGGGACCGTGAAAACACGGGCACCGGGCCTCGATGGAAGAGGACTGATATGCAACTTAGGCTGTCTTCGCGCCGATCGGTGCTGCATTTTGTGTTGTTGTTCGGGTTGCTGGTTTCTCCAGCCACTGCCCAGGTTCGCATTGTCACGCCCGAGAAACCGGCGGCCAGCGAAGGTGATCTCTCGCTGGAGTCCATTCTCCGCCACGGCGGTCAACTGGAACGCGAACATCGTTGGGGCGACGCGTTAACCTACTACGAAGAAGCGCTTCGCGATTACCCGCAACAGAATGATCTGCGGCAGCGATTCGAGCTGGCCAAGTTGCACTACGACCTGGCCCGTCGTTACGGCGATCGCAGTTTCCGCAACGGCATTGACTACATGGGCCAAGAGGACTCGCTGGATATTTACGGCGAAGTCCTGATGAAGATTCAAACGCATTACGTCCACCGCCCCAACTGGAAGCGGCTGGTCGAATGGGGCACCAGCAGCTTGGAAGTCGCCCTGACCGACCCCGATTTTCAGGCTCGCTTCCTGCCGAATTACACGGTCGAAGCAATCGATGGCTACCGAGCTCGCTTGCGAGCCTGGGTTCGCGATCAGTCGATTGAGTCACGCCAGGCGGCACGCAACACGGTGTCTTCGATTGCACGTATGACCCAGAACGAATTGGGACTGCCCCCTTCGGCCACCGTGATGGAATACACCTGCGGTGCGACGAACTCGCTGGACGATTACTCCGCTTATCTCACTGCTGACCAACTGCGAGACGTTTATTCGCAAATCGACGGTAACTTCGTCGGTCTTGGTGTGGAACTGAAAGCAAACGAAGGCTCGCTGCTGATCGTGAACATCATCACGGGCAGTCCTGCCGAACGTGGTGGCGTACGAGCGGGCGACCGCATCGTTGCCGTCGATGGCCGCACAACCAAAGAGCTTTCGACCGATGAGGCCGCTTCCTTGCTGCAAGGCGAAGAAGGTAGTCTGGTCGAATTGACCATTCTCTCTTCCGATAGCCAGCAGCGTACGGTTTCGATCCGCCGCTCGCATGTGGAAGTACCCAGCGTCGACGACGTACACATGCTGCAAGGTGAAAACGGCGTGGGTTATCTCAAGATGACCTGCTTCCAGAAGACCACCACCCGCGACTTGGACAAGGCCCTATGGCAACTGAGTCGTGAAGGCATGAAGTGCCTGGTGATGGACTTGCGTGGCAACCCCGGCGGATTGCTGACCTGCTCGGTCGAGATCTCGGATCGCTTTGTCGAATCCGGCACGATTGTTTCCACCCGAGGTCGCAACCCTCACGAAGACTTCAACTACTCGGCCCATCGCACGGGCACCTGGGACATTCCGCTCATCGTGCTCATCGATGGCGATAGCGCCAGTGCCAGTGAGATTTTCGCAGGTGCCATTCGCGAACATCGTCGTGGGACGATCATCGGTACCCGCAGCTACGGCAAGGGATCGGTGCAGGGGATCTTCCCCTTGGCGCCCACGCGAGGACTGCCTGGTACGGGGCTTCGTTTGACCACGGCCAAGTTCTATTCGCCCTCGGGCCATCCTTACAGCAAGGTTGGAGTCGAGCCCGATGTGGTCGTGCAACGTACGGCTCGTCCCAGCGGCGACCAGTTTGTGGCCAGCACCAGCGAAGTAGACGATCCGTACATCTCGGCGGCCATCACCGTGGCCCGTCAGAACCTGGCTCGGCGGCAATAAGTTGGCCCGACCTCGACATTGACGAGGTCGAGCCTCACAGCGCACCATGTCATCTGGCCCTGTAATGCTTCGGTGCTCGATGACGATGCCATGGCGGATGTAACTCCCGACACTTCGCGGAACCGCCACTGGGCGTTTGCCACCAACGGGCAACTTGCCGGGATGAGCGTTGCCCGCGAATCGCGACACACGCTGGCTTGGGACAGCGACGGCGTGTTGTACCTCATCGATTCCGGCGGCCGGCTGATCGTTCATGTGAAGTCGCCCGACAAGCTGGCCGGTGCTGCCATCAGTGGTGATGGCAACGTGATCGCGGTATTGTCGACCGCCGGAAAACTTTCCTGGCTCGATGCAACGCTGGATGTACATCGTTCTGATCAGATTCGCTACAAGCCTCTGAATGTCGAGCTTGATTCACGCGGTTGGTATGCGGCGGTTTCAGCAAAGAACTCTCGCGCCGCCGTGCTCGACTGTCATGGTCGGCACGTCGGCACCATCCGTTCCGCCCATCCGCTCGAACAATTCCAGTTCCTGGCCGAGAAGCCGGAGCTAATGGCGGTCTCGGCGCAAGGGCTCGTGGCTCGCTACGAACTTCGAGGTCACCCCGTTTGGCGGGAGAACATCGCCTCGCGCGTAGGCGGTTTCGGGGTCGACGACGCAGGCGACTTGATTGTCGTGGCGGCCTTCGCCCACGGATTGGTTCGCTTCGACCGCAGGGCGCATCCATTGGGAAGTTTGCACTCGCTGGAAGTACCTTGGCGGGTGAGTCTATCTGCCGACGGACAAAGGATGCTGGTCGCTTCGTTATCCCAGCAGATTAGTCTCCTTTCCGCCGATGGCGAGGTGCTGTGGCAAAAGAAGCTGCATCAAGAGCCGATCGATCTGATGCTCGACCCGCTGTCCCGTTGTGCCTGGTGTGGAACCCAGGACGGTACGATTGCCTGCTACGAGCTTCCTGAAGCGGTCTCCCGGTAGTTGTCATCCGAGCGGCGGTACAAGGTTTCGCGTGATAGCAGGTGTGCGGAATAGGGCAATGTGCGAAGCTGCCGCAAGTTTGCTACTTGGCCTTCGCGCGGTTTGTAAGCCTCGCCAAGACCGTGAAGTGCCTGTTTTTCGGGGCTGAACGAGCGCTCGCTTCCAAATCGGCCGCGCATTCACTAGCTCGGCGGGCGTCGCAACGCGACATGGCTGCCATCGGTGCCAAGACACTGCTTGGCTTGGCGGTGTGCCGGAATTGCGTTACCATTTACCCCCGAAGAGTTTACCGCACCGGCGGATGCAGCGTGCATGTTTTTGAACCGAAAGCCCTGGTGGATGCGGCAAGAGGTCTCCACCAGAACATGAATTTCCTTTCTCTCGGTCTTCCCTCTCCATGTACGACCGCTTTGCGACTCTGATCGCCCGACACTGGCTGTTTGTCATTCTTGGTTGGGCTGCCCTCGTCTACGGAGCGAACCACTTCGCGCCTGTGTGGGATAAAGTCACCCACGATGGCGATTTGGCTTACATGCCCGACCGCATGACATCGGTGCGTGGGCGTAAGTTGATGGATGAGGCCTTTCCCAACAACAAGGCCAAGAGCCAGATTGCAGTTCTGGTCGAGCGACGAGATGGTCCGCTACGGGCAGAAGATCTTGCGCTGTCCGATCACCTGGCCAGCATCTTCAAACTTCTAGCCGAACCGCGAGGAAACTCGATTCTCGGATCGGACGATGTGATTAACAATCTGATCGCCGAGAACTTCAGGTTGCTCGTACGACATCCTGGCGGTGAACTCGACGATTCAGACCGGATGGTTCTTCAACAACTGGTCGAGGCCTGGCGACCGGGCGGCGAAGCAGAGCTACCGCTGGTCGAAGTCTGGAGCCGCAAGGAAGAAGTCGTTGGCGAGAAGCTGGTCAGCGATCAGAACGAATACGGTCAGGCGGCGCTGGTTCTGTTGCTGCTTCGCAACGAATTCATGGCCACGGCCAATATGAACTTGTTGAATTCCACCGAGGCCCTGTTGGCCCGTGTGGAAAGTGCCCCGGAGTTTGAGCCGGGCGGATTGCAATTGGGCGTCACCGGTTCGGCAGCCATTGGGGCCGATACCCTGAACGCTGCCAAAGAAAGTATCAGCAACATCGAGCTCACCACGGTGATCCTCGTGGTCGGCATTCTCATCGTCGTGTATCGAGCGCCGCTGCTGGTCTTCGTCACGCTCACCACGATGGTCATCTCGGTGATGGTCGCCGTCGACCTGGTGGCCTTGCTCACGCAGCTCGACTGGTTCGGCTTCAAGATCTTCAAGACGACCAAGATCTTCGTAATCGTCATCCTGTTCGGGGCAGGCACCGATTACTGTTTGTTCCTCATTTCTCGCTATCGCGAAGAGCTGGAGAAGGGTCTCGACAAAGAGACCGCCGTGGCCAAGGCCTTGGTCGGGGTCGGCGACGCCCTGGCGGGAAGTGCGCTGACCACCATGGTCGGGCTGGGCATGATGGCCTTCGCCGCGTTTGGCAAGTTCCGTTATAGCGGGCCAGCCATCGCGCTGTGCCTCGCCGTGGCCTTGCTGGCCTGCGTAACGTTAACCCCGGCCCTGCTGAGAATGTTCGGCACCGCTCTCTTCTGGCCGTTCGGCGTGGAAGTGAAGGGCCAGGAAGGGACGAAGCCAGCCCAAGGCAAAGCCAGAAGAATTGCCGAAGGCGCACTGTTCAGCGGAATCTGGGGTCGCATCAGTCACGCCATCACGGCCCGACCAGGGTTAATTTTGACGTGCTGCGTTTTGGTGATGTTGCCATTTGCCATTGCCGGATACGAAGTCGACATCAGTTACGATCTGTTAGGAGATCTATCCAGCGATCGCACCAGTGTGCAGGGGGCCAAATCGCTCAAGCGACACTACGAGCCGGGTGACATCGGGCCCACCACGGTGTTGGTGTATCAGAAAGACGCCAACTTCGATTCGGTCGATGGTCGAAAGAAAATTGCCCGGCTGTCAGCCGACCTGGCAAAACTCCCCGGCGTGAAGAAGGTTCGTAGTTTGACGCAGCCAACCGGTGATCCTCCCAAGCGGAGAGGGCTGACGCTCAAAGGATTGCAGAAGCAAACGATCAAGGTCCATCCGCGGACCAAAGCCATCTATCTGACGCAAGAGCCGGGCATGGAAGGCACGGTGACCCGACTTGACCTAGTTCTGACCGAAGATCCCTTTTCCAAGAAAAGCGTCGCGCTGTTTAACAGCATCGATCAGTACCTCGGCGATTTGAGTGAAGACCCCGACTCGATGTGGTACGGATCGAACTTCGAATTCCAGGGAACCACCGCGGGGGTTCGCGACCTGGAGGCCGTCACGCTCGGCGACTCGAGGTTGATTCAGCAGCTCGTGGTCATCGCCGTGTTGACGGTGCTGATCATCATCCTCCGCAGCCCGCTGATCTGCTTCTACTTGATCGCTTCGGTGGTGTTTAGTTACCTGGTGACAATCGGGGCCACTGAATTGGTGTTCGGCTGGGTCTATGGCGACAATTTCAGCGGACTGGACTGGAAGGCCCCCATCTTCTTGTTCGTCATTCTGATCGCGATTGGAGAAGACTATAACATCTACCTCACGACCCGAATTTTCGAAGAGCAACAGCAATACGGCCTGATCGAAGGGTTGCGGCAGGCGGTGACCAAAACCGGTGGGATCATCACCAGTTGCGGGTTGATCATGGCCGGCAGCTTCATGTCGATGATGACCGGTACCTTGCGAGCCATGTCGGAGCTGGGCTTCGCACTCTCCCTGGGTGTACTCCTCGATACATTTGTGGTTCGCCCGATCCTGGTGCCTTGTTTCCTGGCATTGCTTTACCGTTGGCGTGGGGTCAAAGATCCGTACGCCTCGGAGGCATCCGAGGAACAATTCGCTCCTATTCCCGAGGGCATTCCGGCCCCGGCGGCAAAAGCCCACGCAGCTCAGCCTCAACGAGCCGGCAGTTGAGCATCCCGTTCCGCAGGTCACTTCGCTGAACTCGCCAATCGGTCGTTGTTCCGACCCCCGTGAATCCACGGCATGCTCGTGTTGATTCGGGGCCCTCACCGATGGATCGATCGGTTCTTATTCCATTCATGCCGGGACTTTCGATTCTCGTGACAAGGCTCGTCCCCGGGATGTAGGACCGGTAGGAACCAATCCGGAAACTTTTTGCCCCGATGTTTGCGGGGGTGCTCGCATTGCAATACAGGTTTGTTATGATTTTTGCCTTAAAGCGGTTCTTTGTTGTTGCACGCCGGGCGGGCGGACGATGGCAGCACTCATCCAAGTAAGTTGCTAGGCGAAAAGGGGAGCAACGTGACACCACAAGAGGTTTTGGCACTTTGTCGTGAGAAAAACATTAAGTCCGTTGACCTGCGGTTTATGGACTTTCCGGGTCTCACCCAGCACTTTACCATTCCCGTCTCGAAGCTGGACGAGGACGTATTCGAGAACGGTCTCGGGTTCGACGGGTCCAGTATTCGTGGTTGGCAGGCCATCAACGAAAGCGACATGCTTTTGGTCCCGCAAACCGAAACCGCGGTGATCGATCCGTTCACCGAGCTTCCGACGCTGGTGCTGACCTGCAACATTCAGGACCCGATCACTCGTGAGGATTACACCCGCGACCCGCGAAACGTTGCCCGCAAGTCGGTGAACTACTTGAATAGTTCAGGGATTGCCGACATCTGCTACATCGGGCCGGAAGCCGAGTTTTTTATCTTCGACGACGTTCGGTTCGACCAACGTGCTCACGAGGGTTTCTATCACCTAGACAGTGTCGAAGGTGAGTGGAACCGTGGTCGCGACGAAGGACCGAATTTGGGGAACAAGCTTCGCCACAAAGAAGGATACTTTCCCGTGCCACCGGCCGACCAGTTCATGAATATCCGCAACGAGATGATGCAAATCATGATCGATTGTGGGTTGGATGTCGAAGCCCAGCACCACGAAGTGGGTACCGGTGGTCAAGCTGAAATCGATCTCAAGTTTAACGACTTGGTGTCGATGGGCGACTCGATGTGCCTGTACAAGTACATCGTCAAGAACGTGGCCCGAAAGCACGGCAAGACGGTCACCTTCATGCCGAAGCCGTTGTTTTCAGATAACGGTTCCGGGATGCACACCCACATTTCGTTGTGGAAGGGTGGCGAGCCGCTGTTTGCCGGCAGCAAGTATGCTGGCCTCAGTGAAGCGGCACTCTACGGCATCGGTGGTCTGCTGAAACATGCACCGTCGGTGTTGGCGTTCACGAACCCCACGACCAACAGCTACAAGCGGTTGGTGCCTGGTTTCGAAGCACCCGTGAACCTGGCGTACTCGCAGCGTAACCGCTCGGCTGCGGTTCGTATTCCGATGTACAGCCCGAGCCCGAAATCGAAACGGGCCGAGTTCCGCTGCCCTGACCCCAGTTGCAATCCTTACCTGGCCTTCTCAGCGATGCTGATGGCCGTGATCGACGGAATCCAGAACAAGATCGATCCTGGTGAGCCGCTCGATCGCGACATTTACGACATGCCGGCCGCAGAATTGGCCGAGGTGCCCAAGGCTTGTGGTTCGTTGGAAGAGTCACTGATGGCGCTGAAGCGAGATCACGAGTTCTTGCTGCGAGGCGACGTGTTCACGCAGGACGTGATCGATACCTGGATCGATTACAAGATGACCAACGAGGTGGATGCCCTGCGATTGCGTCCGCATCCCTACGAGTTCTGCATGTACTACGACATTTAAGCCGCTCGCACGTCACGGGGCCCCAAGATTTCCCGCGGTGGCGAACGACTTGACCTACGACGCCGGGCTGGTAGTTTCTTGCCAGCCCGGCTTTTTTTACGGGGTCGCCCAATTCCCTAGCACCGATAGGACATCACCCATGTCGATCACCGCTCAAACGCTGGCCAAGCTGGCCGAGTTCGATACCCCAACCATCTGCAACGTGATTGAGCTGTTCGACGTGCGACCTCGCAACCGGGGTTACATGGATCACCGCATCCAGTGTGCTTTCCCCGAGTTGCCGCCCATGGTCGGGTTTGCCGCCACGGCCAGCTTCCGTAGCGATGCCCCACCCGCTGGCGGTGATGCGTATGGAAGTCTTGAGAAACAAGTGGAAACCTTCACCGAATTGCCGGGCCCGGCAGTGGTGGTGTTTGCAGACTTGGACGATCCTCCCGTGGCCGCCACGTTCGGCGAGGTGATGTGTTCGACCTACAAAGGATTTGGTTCCACCGGGCTCATCACTTCGGGCGCGGGTCGCGACTTGGAGCAGGTTCACGACCTGAAATATCCCGTCTTCACCGGATCGACGATCTGCGCGCATGGCTACTGCCACATTCTGCACGTGGGGCTACCCGTTCGCGTGGGAGGATTGATGGTTCAACAGGGCGATCTGCTACATGGTGACGCGAACGGCGTGACGTCCATTCCCACCGAGATCGCCGCGGCCGTGGCCGACATTGCAGGTGAGTTTGTCGACGCCGAGAAGATCGTGCTCGACTATGTGAACGGTTCGGGCGAAAAAACCCCCGCCGGGTTGGCTGCCTCGCGAGAAGAGTATTCGGCCGTTGTCAAAAAACTGACCGCACGAGCCAAGGCCTGATACGAACCTTCATCGACTTCGCCAGAACGCCGGAACGAAGAGCACCAAAATAACGTACACTTCCAGGCGGCCAACCATCATGAGAAACGTGAACAGCAGTTTGCTCAGTTGGCTGAAGTGGGCGTAGTTTTGGGTCGCCCCCACGGTGCCTAGCCCGGGGCCGATGTTATTCAAGGTGGCTGCCACGCCCGATGCGCTATCGATTAGCTTATCTTCAATCGGTCGACCCTGCCCGGTCCACGTGGCGTCGGGTTCGAAGGTGACCACGGCCATCCAGCTAAAGACGAAGATGACCAGGATAGCGGCGAAATACATGGGAATGCTCGTCCGCAATTCCTCGGGTAACGAATGACCGCTGAGCCGAACCGGGCGAACGACCGAGGGGCGAAACGCCTGTTCGATCTGCAGCAACAGCACTTTCAGTAGCAGGACGTGGCGAATCACTTTCAACCCGCCCCCGGTACTGCCGGCGCAACCACCCACGAACATCAATAGAAACAGCACCCCGCGGCCGTAACTGTTCCATTCGTCAAAATCATGTGTTCCGTACCCGGTGGTGGTCATGATCGACACCACCTGAAACAGACCAAACCGAATCGCGTCGAGAAGAGTAGGGAAGTCGCTACGGTATAAACCAAAGCTGACCACCAGGATCGTAACTACGACCATGAAGCCGATATAAATCCGCCATTCGATATCAGCAAATAGCCTGCCTGGCTGACCGAGTGCAACAAAGTAGATCAGCACGAAGTTGGTGCCAGCCAGCACCATGAAGAAGGTGAGGGTCATTTCGATCAGCGGGCCGTTGAGCCCCGGTTGTGTGGCGAACCAACCCGCGCTGGCGTTGTGGGTGCTGAATCCACCCGTGGCCATGGTGCCAAAGGCGTGGCACAGCGCATCGAAGACGGTGAGCCCCTCCATCCACAGCAGCACCGTCAAAATGGCGTTCAGCGACAAGTAAATCACACACAGCATCCAGGCCGTATGTTGCACGCGGGCCTGATGGCTTTCGAAACTGGGGCCCGGCACTTCGGCCCGCATCATGGCCTTTCCGGCAGAGCCTTGCCCCAGGATGGCCACAAACAGCACGACGATTCCCAAGCCACCCAGGAAGTGCGTGCTCGATCTCCAGAAAAGAATGCAATGTGGTACGAGCTCGGGGTCATCCAGGTTGGTTAGAATGGTTGCGCCCGTGGTGCTGAAGCCCGATTGCGACTCGAAGATGGCGTCGGCCACCGTCACGCGGTGTTCGGCGTCGTACATGGTTCCGCTGAACAAATAGGGCAGGGCACCCAGCACGGTGGCCAGCAGCCAGCTTAGCCCGACGATGGCCATTGCTTCTTTGCGGAACAATCGCGTGCGAGGGCCTCGGCCCAGGTACTTCAAAGTGCCACCCAGGGCGAAGCAAACCACCATCGAAGCCAACAGCCCAAAGAACCCCCGCGTCTCGAATTCGCCACCGGAGAGCGGCGGCAAGGCCCATGGCAAGCTGAACGCCATCGAGCCGCCGAGCAGCAGCGAGATCAAGCCCAAGAAACGGGCCAACAATAGTTTGTTCATAGAACTGGTATTACGTCCGGAGACGATGCAGGCGATTAGGGTTCTTGTCCTTCAGCGTCGAATAGCCGCACCGTGGATTCGAAGAACGGATTTTCAATCAGCGCCACCACGGTATCGCCCTGGCGAAGGTGGTCGTCCGCGCCCGGTACGTGAACAAAGCCCTCGCGAATCACGGCGGCAATCAAGGTGCGCTGTGGCAGCGGAAGTTCGCGCAGCGCGGTTTGCGTAGCGGGCGACCCCTGACCGACTTCGACTTCGATGATTTCAATCCCCCCGCCGAACAGCGGAGACCGTGAAACAACCGGACCGGTGTGCAGATAGCTAAGCACCTGCTTGGCCATGACCTCGCGTGGGCTTACCGCGTGATCGATGCCCAGTTTACCGACGACGTTGGCGTAATCGGGGCGGCCAACCACGGCCATGATTTTCTTGGCCCCCAATTCCTTCGCCTCTACGGCGGCCATGATGTTGGCCTCATCGTCGCCCGTACAGGAAATGAACACATCCGAGGAACCGACACGCTCTTCCTCCAAATGTTCTCGGGCATTGCAGTCGCTATTGACGATGGTGACTTCCAGCAGGTGTTCGGCCAAGTAGTCGCAACGATTCCGGTCCAATTCCATGATGACGACGTGGAAGCCCGAGTTCTGCAGGACTTCGGCCAGGTGATACCCGGTTTCACCGCCGCCGGCGATCACCACGTTCTGTTTCAGCGGGGCCTCGCGAAGAAACGAATTGCGAACTTCGATGATCTCTTCTGAAGCACCAATGAGAGTGACGCGATCGCCGATCTCCAAGCAATCTTCGGCTCCGGCGATGGAAAGGTGACCCTCGCGGAGAATCGATCCGATTCGCACACCGCGCGGAAGTTGCAGCTTCTTCAGCGGAACCCCCACCGAGGGCGTCTTGCTCGAGACGACGAACTCCTGGACCTCCACGCCGCCCCTGGTGAGTCGCTCGATGACGGCGGACCCCGACCGCCCGATGCCTCGGGCAAGCTCGACGGCCGAGAGATGTTCGAGGCTCAGCAAGCGGTCGATATTGAAGTGCCGCTGGTAATCGAAGGTACTCAAATCGCGATAAACGGCCGCGTAAATGCGGGCCAGCGAGCGGCGTGCTCCCATCTCCTTACAGAGACTGGCGGCCACCAGGTTGACTTCGTCGTTGCCGGTTACGGCCAATGCCAGATCGGCGTCGAGCACGCCTGCTTGAAAAAGTACACTCGACTGCGAAGCGATGCCCGTCACCATACGTGCGTCGAGTCGCTCGTCGAGTTCTTTGGTGCGAGCCGGATCTGAATCGATCACGGTGACGTCGTGTCGCCGTTGGCACAGCAATTCGGCAATCGAGCCGCCGACGGTGCCCCCTCCCAATACAACGATCTTCATGATGTTTGCCTAATCGGCCTCGTCGCGATAAACCGCAGATTCTAATTGGTGATTGTCTTTACCACCAACCCCCGGCGAGGTCGCCCCCGGGCAAGAACACTGTGGTGAACCACTGCGCGGCGCTGCGATAGACTCCTCCAAGATCACACAGCAAGCTGCCAAGATCATTGTCGCATCCGCACTTAGAACGAGATGCCCTGTTCGATTGTGGACACCTGGAAAACTTGCTTGACGATCGCAGCAAGCCTATAGTCGCGGGTTCTTTACTGACCATTAAGCTGCAATGGGGGTGCGAATGGGCGACGTTTTCACGACGTTCGACGTCATCGTCTTTCTGGGGACCCTGATTCTTGTGATGGGGGTCGGCCTGTGGGCGGGCCGCAAGGAAGAATCTTCGGAAGACTACTTTCTTGCCGGACGCGGAATTCGGTGGTGGCAGGTTGCCGGGTCGATCTTCGGCAGCAACGTCAGCGCGAATCACCTCGTGGGTATGGTCGGGATCGGCTATGCCGTGGGGTTCGCCCAAAGCCACTTCGAGCTGGGAGCCATCGCCGGGCTGATGCTACTGTGCTACGGCTTTTTGCCGGTCTATCGCAAGCTGCAGGTCTTCACCCTCTCGGAGTACCTCGCCCAACGTTACGACGAGCGAAGTCGACTGCTGTACGCCGTGGCGATGATCTACATCATGGTCTTCGTGCAAATGGTGCCGGGGTTCTATATCGGTTCACGCTCGATGAACCTGCTGCTCGGTGGCACTTCGCTGGCATTGGGTTACGAGTGGGGCGTGGTCACGCTGGCCGTGGTGGCTGCCGTGTACACGATCATCGGCGGTTTGAAGGCGGTCATTTGGACCGATGTGCTGCAGTCGGTGTTGCTCCTGGCCGCGGGTATCTTGGTCGCCGTGCTTACATTCGGTCACAGCGCAATTGGTGGATGGTCCGGCATGTTGGCGCTCGACGCCGAGGGGGCCGACAAGATGCACCTGTATCTACCGTCGGACAACCCCGAGTTGCCGTGGACCGGGATGTTCACCGGCTTGATGTGTTTGCACTTCTTCTATTGGGGTACGAATCAGTTCATCGTGCAGCGAGCCCTGGCCGCGAGGAGCGACGGGGAAGCACGATTGGGCATCGTTCTGGCCGGATTCTTCAAGCTGTTGATTCCCTTTTTTGCCATCGGCACGGGGATCGCTTCGTACTATCTCTTCGCCGCGGTCGGTTCGAACCCAGACCCCGATGCTGCCTTTCCGGAGTTGGTAAAAATCGTCGTTCCGCTGGGGTACGGCATTGTGGGGGTGATCGCCGCGGGGTTGATCGGCGCTATCCTGTCTTCGATCGATTCGATGATGAACTCGGCGGCGACCATCGTCACCATGGATATCTATCGAAGGTATATCAATCCCGAGGCCGACAACCGGCAGTTGATTCGGGTTGGGCAGCTTTCGATTCTGGCCTTCGTAGGGTTTGGTGCCTGGATGGCCATTGCAGTTCTCGACCCCAATTCGAAGAGCAATTTCTTCCTCGTCATCGTCGATCAGCAAAGCCATGTGGTGCCAGGGCTGTTGGTGGCCTTTGCCGTCGGAATGGCCTGGCGTGGTGCGACCGCGTTGGGGTCGTTCGTCACAATTCTCGCCAGCCCGGTGCTTTCATATGGGTTTCAGAAGCTTTACGACACCAGCCTTCACGCGATCCCACAGATCAATGCGACCTTCGGCGAGCAGCTAAACACGTTTCATCGCGTTGCCGTCATCGTACCCTTGGCCGTGCTGATTCACGTGACGGTAAGCCTGATGTCCCAGGGTGACGACCAGAAATCGAAGCTGGTGTGGGCCGAACTGGGCGGTCACCGACCAGTGGACGTGCGGCGTTTACTTGGAGTTTTCGCCGGTTCGTTCATTTTGTTGGCGGCCTTGGCAGTGGCGATGATCAGCGGATGGCTGACGCCGACCGTATGTGCAGCAATCGGTGGGGCATGGACCTTCGCCATGTTTTGCCTGGCCGGTGTGAAGACACTTCACCGCAACATTGCCGAGGACCCTGCATTGGCCCAGGAGCCGTTTGCGATGGCATTGCTGAAGCAAGACCGCTTTTATGCCGGCATTCTGTGCGGCCTGACCATCTTCATGCTGTTCTATTATTACTAGCCGTAGTACTTCTGCTGAGCACTGCCCCAAGCGCAGTCAGAACAACATGACGGTGAGCCGGAATCAAAGGATCCCGACTCACCGTTTGAGTTGTTGATTGAAATGCAACGCAGAAGAAACTAGCGGCAGCGACGTCCACAACGACGTGGCTTGCAGCAGGTGGTCGAGCAATCGCCGCAACTGTCAGCCGGAACCATAACGGTCTTGGGCACCATCTTGCAGACTTTAACTTCGACTTCCTTCTCAACCTTGTGCGGCACGTTCACCGTGTACTGTTGCGTCTTCTCTTCGGTAACGCACTTGTACGTGGTCACTTCGCAGGAGCGGGTTCGCTTCTCTGGGACGCAAACCGTGCACTCAACTTCCTTGGTGTGTTGCTCGCGGACCATTTTGCAAACCTTCACCTCGCGGGTTCGCTCTTCCATCGCCCGAACCATCACAGTGTATTCGCAAGGAACCTGCTCGCGGTGAAGCCGCATGCAAGTGACTTCCACTTCTTCCTTCACGATGTTGGGAACCCAAACACGGCACGTGCGGGTTGCGGGGGCACAATCGCCGCATCCGCCGCAGCTACCACAACCACCGCAAGGATTGCAGGCGATTTCTTTTTCTTCCCAATGACCGCGGTCACGGCATACGGTGCGCGTTTCTTTGGTCGGCACCATCTTGCATACCGTGCGAGTTCCCTGACGTGTTTCGGCGTGAGGAACACAAACCGTGTAGGTTTGGGTCTTCGTCTCGTAGACCGGCTTGCACACCGTGTAATTCACGGTCTTCGTTTCGGTCTTGGGAACCATGACGGTGTAGGTCTGCTCGACCGTCTTGGTCTCCGGGACACGCTTCATAACCTTAACGGTTCGTTCGCGCGTCTCGGGGCGGCACTCGGTGACGGTAATCGTCTTGGTTTGCGTCTCGTAAGTGGGGACGTAGATCGTCTTCTCGACCATTACCGGTTCGCAGTCGGCCGGGGCACAATCAGCAGGGGCGCAGCAATCTGCAGGAGCACAGCCGCTCGAGCAGGGACCAGAACTCTTGGCCGCGAAAGCAGTTCCGCTAGAAATTACAGAAACAACACAGATTGCGAGGCAACCATTCCAGAATTGGCGCACTAAAGCACCCCCCTTCCTGAGACGATGAGTTTAACGAACACGTTACGTAAAAAGGATAGTCAAGATAGGGCATATTCTGCTCTGCGTCCCAAGATTGTCAAGGAATAATCGAAGGATTATTGCGAAATGGACATGACAACAATTCTTCACCAGACGGGTCAACATTGTCGAGGTCGAGATTTGGTCACGCATTTATCCCCATGAATCCGTTTTGTAGCGATGTGCATGGAATAGATCTCAAGAAATCGGCCTACTCGGTGAACCATTCTGGCGAACCGGGTCTCTGACCATCACCGGATCCAGAGTGGTACGGAGTTTGCCCCTGCGACAATAAGTCAGCCCCATGAAGAAATGGAAAAGCAAAGGTATTCGATTTCCGGCTCGATATAGCACCGACAAGCCCGACCGCAGCCGGTTATAACAGGCCGTGATTGATGCGAGTTGAACCCTCCCTGCCTCCCTAGTGACGACCACGGCATGCCACCCGCCATTGTTTGCCGACAACTTTACAAGCAATACCCGGGCCGTCCTCCGGTCGACGCGGTGAACGGCATCGATTTGGTCGTGAACCGAGGAGAGTGTTTCGGCCTGCTGGGGCCCAATGGTGCCGGGAAGACGACCACCATCGAAATCCTCGAAGGCCTCCTGAAACCGACCAGCGGGCAGGTCGAAGTTCTGGGGCACGAATGGGGGCGCGGCGACGATAAAATCAAACAGCAGATTGGCATCTCGCTGCAAGAAACCAGATTGCCCGAAAAGCTGACGGTTCGCGAGACCATCCATCTTTTCCGCAGCTTCTATCGATGCGGCTACCCCGTGGACGATGTGATGCGACAAGTCGCCCTGGAAGAGAAGGCCCGCACGTGGGTTCGCAAGCTCTCCGGTGGTCAAAAGCAGCGGCTCGCCGTGGCCTGCGCATTAGTCGGAGCGCCCGATTTGTTGTTCTTGGATGAACCAACCACCGGGCTCGACCCACAATCTCGCAGGCAACTGTGGTCGATCATCCGTCGGCTACGAGACGATGGCCGCAGTGTGATGATTACCACACACTATATGGACGAGGCCCAGCGTCTTTGTGATCGGGTTGCCATTGTCGATCACGGTCGCGTCATCGCCGAAGGTTCTCCGCAGGAGCTGATCGAACGACTAGGCGGAGAGCACATCGTCGAACTGGCTTGGGACGGGGCCACCGACGATGACCCGGCGAACGACCCTTTCGACGAGCTTCCCACGGTGACGCATGTCCGCCGGGAAGCGGGTCGTGTGGAGTTGACCGTGGGGCAGCCGCATATTGTGCTGCCGCTACTTCTCGAACGCTTCACCCAATCGAATCGCAAGTTGACGAGCCTGGCCACCCGGCACGCCAGCCTGGAAGACGTGTTCGTCTCGCTCACGGGCCGTCACTTGGACGACGAAGCAGCTCTGCAAACAGCAACCGCCAGTTAAGTACCCCGTGCCGATGAATCAACGCACCGCCGAGGACGCAGCATCGAGTTCAAACGGTGATGTTCCACAGACACCGAAGGCCACGTCCCCTGTGGCCGACGAACACGGGCCCAACCCGTTGTGGCAGTTGGTGCTCTCGAGGATTCGTGAATTCTACCGCGAGCCGGAGACACTGTTTTGGGTCTATGGCTTTCCGCTACTGATGGCGTTGGCCCTGGGCATCGCCTTTCGCAATCAGCCCGCCGAAACAATTTTGGTCGATGTCGTCACGTCGCCAGTGGCCGAGAAGTTGGAAGCCGCGCTATCCTCATCGGTGAACACTGCCTCGGAGGGTGTGGAAGCGTCCACGGTGGGACCTCATTACAAGGTGCGTATCTCGACCGAAGACGAAGCCCGGCGGCGATTGCGAACCGGCAAGACGAGTTTGGTGATTGCCGCGGATGCCGGGGTACAAGACGATACCCCGCTATCAGAACTCACGCTCAACTACTGGCTCGATCCCACCCGGCCCGAGGGGCGCACGGCGCGGGCCGCGGTGGATGACTTGTTGCAGCGCGCGGCCGGACGCACCGACCCCCTGTTAGTGAGCAGCGTCGAGCTGGTGGAACCCGGGGGTCGTTACATCGACTTTCTCATTCCCGGTCTCATCGGTCTTAGCCTGCTGAGTGGTGGGCTGTTCGGCATCGGGTTTGTCACCGTCGACATGCGGGTGCGGCATCTACTCAAGCGATTCATCACCACGCCCATGAAGCGTTCCCATTTTCTGGGGGCCCTGATGCTCAGTCGGTTCATCTTCAACGTCACCGAAGTTGGTCTGCTGTTGATCTTCGCCAATTATGTGTTCGACGTAAGGGTTGAAGGCAATCTGATTACAACCGTCGTGATCATCGCCTTGGGAGCCCTGATGTTCGCGGGCCTGGGGCTACTGGTCGCCAGTCGAGCGAAGACGCTGGAGACGGTCTCGGGGTTGATGAATCTGACCATGATGCCCATGTGGATCCTCTCGGGCACGTTCTTCTCCTACGAACGATTCCCGGAAGTGGCCCACCCGTTCATCAAGTTGCTGCCGCTGACTCCGTTGAACGATTCTCTTCGGGCCGTAATGAATGAAGGTGCCTCAATCGTGGCGGTCGTGCCCGAGCTTTCGGTGATGTCGGTGTGGACCATCATCACATTTCTGCTCGCCCTGCGATTGTTCCGTTGGTACTAGGCAGAGATAATGGGAGCTGACCACACGCACGTGCGCCCCCCGTCCAATTCTGGAGTCTCTGCACTCGATGAGATCGATCACACTGTCCTTATTCCAGCTAATCCTCGGTATGTGGACATTGCCCGTCTCGGGCGACGCCATCGATCGCATCACGCTGGAACGGCTGCGGGCGACGCACGAACAGGTTGAGGCCTACCAGGCGAATGTGACTCCGGTGGAATTGGACAGCGGTTACGACGACGTGCGGGCTATCGTGCATGCCCACTCTTATCTGTCACACGACAGCGTGGGAACAATCGAGGAGATTATCGAGGCGGCCCATGCCACCAACGTGCGGGTCGTGATGTTCTCCAATCATCCGGCCGATACGTACGACTACTTCGAAGACACCGACCAGGGTGTGCACGACGGGGTGTTGCTGTTGCCGGGTGCCGAGACCGGAGGAATGTTGGTCTATCCAACCCGCAGTATGAAAGGGCACTCGTCAACCCCGCCGCAACCGTTTGTCGATCAACTGCATGCTGATGGCGGGCTGACGTTTATTTCCCATCTGGAAGAGCGTCTGGATTGGGAGTTGGACGACCTGACCGGAAACGAAATCTACAACACGCATGCAGACCTGATGGAAGAGCAGCGGTTTCTCACGATGTTCAAAAACCCGTTGGCTCTGTTCCGCCTATTGCCGGCCTTGCAACGGTATCCTCAAGAGACGTTCGCCGCGATTCAGGATTACCCGACCGACTATCTCAAAGCTTGGGATCGTTGGTGCCAGCGGGCCCCGCATACCGGGGTGGCGGCGAACGACTCGCATCACAACCAGGCTTATCGCGCGATTGTCTCCGATGACAATCAGTTGATCATCGAAGACGCCCTGGGCGAACAGGTCACCAAGCTCGATCCCGAGAAGGTGGCGCCCGTAAAGCTGCTGATGGGCAATCGCGAGCCGGGATCGAAGGTGCTGGAAATCGATCTCGACCCATACGAACGCAGCTTTCGTCATGTGAGCACGCACCTGCTCATCAACGAGATCACGCGCGACGCGGTATGGGAGGCACTATCCGCGGGGCGAGCTTACGTGGGGTTCGACTGGATGGCCGACCCCAGCGGATTCGTCTACCTGGCATCCATCTCGGGCGATGAGGGGGATCAAGCTGCCCCACAAATATGGAACATGGGAAGCGAAGTTCCGCTCGCCGCCGGGTTGCAATTGCAGGCCGAGGCTCCGTTGGCGGTGGAATGGAAACTATTGAAAGACGGCAAGATCATCAACGAATCGAACGGCAAGTCGTTTAGCTTCGATGTCGAAGAACCCGGCGTCTACCGCACCGAGGCCTGGCTCAAGTTCGTCGGCGAGCCACGGCTGTGGATTCTTTCGAACCCGATCTACGTCCGCCCGACCGGGGAAGCTGCTTCGTAGGTGGCATTTAAACGGTCCTTCGGAACCTACCGGAACTCTCTCCCCGATTCTAAAGATTCAGAACCATCAGAGACGCAACTCAACGCACCCTCGATATCCCAGCCGCATGTCGGCGGGGTCGGCGTTGCCGACAAGACCTCCTTAGGAGCACGTCGCGCAACAAGCCGATTGGGGGTTTATCGAATCACTCCGCGGCAAAAAAGAAAATATCAAAAATAAGGTGCGGCAAGCGCGGACTTTTGTTCCGATTGCAACTGCTACTCAGGACATCTTGTCGCCTCTGGCGACCCAGCCGACATGCGGCTGGGCTATCGTGAGTTGGTGGCAGCGCGAGACTTGTTGCTGGACGCGATCAACGCACCACAAGCGGTTTCTGGTTCCGGTGAATTCTCCACGGAAGGAATGAATCTTACGTTCGAAGGCGGCACATTCGGTTTCGTGGTCTTCGGCCTCGTGTCTGACACGATCGATCTGACGGGTGAATTCGATAGTGTCGCAATATCGACGGGAACCGTGGAAGACTTGGGAGGAGGCATCCTCAAACTCACCTTGCCATTCGAGGCCACCGAGTTGACCGAGGACTCTCATCTCGACGTCGACGTCAGCCTCACCCTCGCGGGGCAGATCGTCGCCGTGACTCCCGAACCCTCGACCTTTGTCCTCTTCACGGTCGGTGCCATCGGGATGATTGTCGTAGGTCTCCGCAAACGACAGGTTAACTGAACGTAAGCGTGTTCGGTTCGAATTCGCTAATGAATCCCGAGTCAGTGAGTGCTACGTTCGCGTCGAATCGTTGAGCGCCAACCCGCGCCGTGCCAGGGCGTGCAAGTCGACCAGCGCGGCCGCATCACCGGCTTCGTTCACCTTACGGCAGATAAGTTCGATGGCCTTCATCTGCGGGTCGACCACGTACAGACAGGACGGGTGCCCGAGGAAATCGAATACGGCTCGTTGTTCGATGACCCAATCCAGCGCCAGATCGAGCGCGTGGAGAAAGTCGTCCAGTTGCCAGCGACCGCCGCGAAAGGCAGTAATATCGCTGGGCGCGCTCATCGGCACCTCAACCAACCCGCTGGGGTAGACCGTTGGTTGCGACAACGCCTGCGTCGTGACGATGCTATCCATCACTTCTTTGCCGGGACGGGTGTCCGCCGGTTGCAACTTGTGCGGTGGATAAACGCTGCTGACCCAGGGAAAGCCCAACTCCAGCAGCATGGCTTGCACATCTGGTCGCGAGTGAAGCCCATCGTTGAATCCACCTGGCGTGCGAAAGCCCTCGGCCTCGACGAGCAGCCGGTCTTTCAAGGCGACGTTGGTCAGCCGGATATTCTCTCGGATCACTTCTTCGGGCGTGCGATCTTCGATGAGCCATGGCGAGCGCTGAAAGCGAAACTGAATGGCTTCGGCGGTTTCGGCTCTCACATTCACGTGGTCGTACGTGTGGTTACCCAAAGGGTGTCCGGCTTCGGCAATCGCTTGCAGCCAATCGACATTCGCCTGCTCGAGGACGCGCCCCACCACGAAGCAGTGTAGCCGCCCACCATGTTCGGCAATCAATTGACTGGCCTTGGTCGTGTAGCGCTTGGTGGGCTCGTTGAGATTCCCCTTTTCGTAATCCCAGTGCGTATCCTCCCACCGTGGGAAGTTGCGGCTCATCTCCAGGTCCAGCGTGATCGCCACGAGAGCCTTCCCGGCATGTGCAGGGTCCTCGGGCCCCAGCGTAATGCGTCTCGGGAAAGCGTTGTCTTCGTCGCTCGGTTCTTCTCCCCGCCCAATGCGCCATCCCAACCAATGCGCGACCGCGGCCGTGGCTGCAGTGGTGATCGCGCGACGGCGAGTGATCCTTCGATCAGGTTTACCGGACTGCGGCATTGAAGTCCTAACGGCGTTATTGCGAAGCCTTGAGATCCGTCGTCCCGTCGACGGCCACGCGGATCCAAGAACTCTGGGTAACGAGATGTTGCAGCGACGCGAACGAAAGCGAAGCGTTGGTTGCGTAGCGGGGTGTGTTGTTCGCCGGGAATGTCGCCACCGTGGCGTCGCCAACCAAAAACACGTTGAAGTCTGGGTCGAGGTTCTCGTACCCGGCCGTGGTCTTGCAATAGCACATGTCGGTCGCGTATCCGGTGAGCAATACATGCCGGATCTCCTGACTTCGAAGAAAGTCGCGCAGGGCCGGGTAACCCTCGGCGTCGTAAATCACCACATCATTCGGGTCGACATCAATGGCATTGACCACTGGAATCGGCAGGTCCCAAAACCCTTCGCCATTGAATTTCGACGAAGCATCGAGCCCGGGGAACTTGCGAAAGTAGTCGGCCACCGTGTTCGTACCCGAAAGCATCAACTGAGTATCGAGCGGATTTCCTCGATATTCGAAGTCGGCCAGCTTCTTGTCCAGTTCGCGTTGGCCTTGCTTCCGCTCTTCGGCGGTTGGCTTACCGCGAAACGAGCGGTACAGCTTCTTCCGCACGGGATCTTCACCGCCCGGCAAGCTGTACGCCACAACGCGCACATGCGGTCGCAATCGTTTCAACAGGGGGTTGAGCACTCGTTCGACGTGCTCGTGATACATCCGATTCTTCTCGGGCGTGCAGTTGAACGCCACACCCGCGGGCTCTGGAGAGTCCCAACCTTGCCCGTCATCAATCCCCCAAGGATGTACGACAATCACCGCCGTGGCATCGCCGTCGATTTTGTTGGACAGCTCGACGATGCCTCGCGCGTTGTACGAAAACCGCCAGGCATCGACGTTCAGGTTCCCGTCTTCCTCAACCACCAGCGGCGGCGCGGCAAATCGTTTACTCTCGCGGACCGGTTCGCAGAACTCCGGAAAGTCGGCCAGGATCGGACGTGGGTTTTCAATCACCGTCAGGCGGTTGTCGTAGACCTGCGTCTCCGCGGCTTCCTCGGCAACCACCGGCAACGCAATCGCCAGTAAGAGCGCGAGAACTCCCAAGCTCCACGTATCGTCATGCCGGAACATCGCTATCTCCTTCGTTTCGATGGACGCGTCGTACGACTCACGCCGATGGTACATCCGTATCGGTGGTTCGTCCAACTTTTCAGCCATTCCGTCGCGGTGGATGGTGACCCCTGAGCTTTGTAAGATAGGGCGAACTGTTTGGTGTTTACCGTATTCAATTGGGCGACCGTTTCCATGCTGCGACTATTCACTTGCAACGTGCTGCTGATCCTCAGTCAGCCTGTTCTCGGGCAACTCATTATCTCGGGCAATGAGAACAAGCTTGATTTGTCGTCGGGCGAGCAGGCGGTCATCACCCCCGCGGCGGCTGACACGGTTTCGGTTCTCGATTTCTCCAGCTTCCCGCCCGAAGTACGGCATTTGGAAGGCGTTGCCAACACGGTGATCGGTCCACCGTCCAACATCGCGGTCACGCCTGACGGTTCGTTGGCACTCATCGCCAGTTCGCTGAAGCGAGACCCCCAGCAGCCCGACGAGTTGGTTCCCGACAACATCATTCACATCCTGGACCTGACCGAATCGCCACCGCGGGTCATCGGGCAGGTTACCGCCGGATTGCAACCCTCGGGCATGTCCATCTCGCCCGATGGAACGTTGGCGTTGGTGGCCAATCGAGCAGCCGGAACGGTTTCGGTCCTTCGCATCGACGGAAAAAAAGTCGAACACCTTCAGGAGGTGAACGTCGGTGAACCGGAAGACCAGGTGTCGGATGTCGCGATCAGCCCCGATGGACGCACGGCACTGGTCAGCATCAACGCCGCGGGACATCTGCGTGAATTGGAAATCGACGGCGAGTCGGTCTCGGCGACCGATCGCATGATTTCCGTATACGGAACTCCGTATCGATGCGCAATTACACCGGATGGCGAATTGGGTCTCACGGCGGGCTCGGGGGTGGGCGGTGCACCCGATACCGATGCATTGAGCATTGTCGATCTAACGACCGACCCGATTCGCACGGTTGATTATGTCCCCATCGGTTCTGGCCCGGAGTCGTTTGAAGTCAGCCCCGACGGTCGACTGGTGGCCGCCGTGCTGATGAACGGTTCGAACCTTGCGGCGGACGATCCGCAGCGCACCGAGCAGGGCCTGCTCACGTTGTTGGCGCGTCGAGGAAAGACGTTCGAGATCGTGCAGCAACTGCCCATCGGGCGCATTCCCGAAGGCGTTGCGTTTACCGCGGACGGCAAACACTTGGTCGTACAATGTCACCCTGCGCGAGAGATCTGGATATTTCGCGTCGCTGGTGAGAGAATCATCGATACGACGCACCGCGTGGAAGTACCCGGCATGCCTTCGTCCATTCGCGCGGTGAACCTGCCGTAACTTGCTTCCTGTGCTTTTCGTTCCTCGCGTATACGGCGAGCCGCCGACGGGCAATCTGCCATGGATACCGCCAAGCATATCTTGGTCGTTGAAGACGAAGCTCATCTGGCGATCGGCATCAAGTACAACCTCGAAGCCGAAGGCTATCGTGTCACTGCCGTGGGCGACGGGCACGCGGCATTGAAGATGCTCGAAGAACAGCAGGACGAAATCGACCTCATCGTTCTGGATTTGATGCTGCCGGGCATGAGCGGATACGCCGTCTGCGAATCGCTACGCGAACAGGGGAATATGGTTCCGGTGCTGATCCTAAGTGCCCGCACATTGGCCGAAGATCGCATCCGAGGGTTCGAGGTCGGTGCCGACCAGTATCTGCAAAAGCCGTTCGATCTCGACGAGTTGCTCAGCCGCGCTCGCAGCCTGCTCGACCGTTTTGCCAAGCGTGCCGCCCAGCCGCCGCGGCAAGAGGGGATGACCCACTTCGAGTTCGGTAACATCCACATCGATTTCAAGACCCATGAGGTCGCCGTCGGGGGAGAATCGTTACGGTTGACCTTCATGGAGCTGAAGCTTATGCGGTACTTTGTCGAGAACGAAGGGATCGTTCTTAGCCGCGACGACTTGCTGGAGCATGTGTGGGGCATTTCCAGCAGTCCTACAACCCGTACCGTCGACAATTTCGTGATGCGGCTGCGAAAGTACTTCGAAAGCGACCCCTCGAATCCCCGTCATTTCCTCAGCGTACGCGGGGCCGGCTATCGTTTTGTCGCCAGTGGCGAAGAAGACTGAATTCTTCCGGCAACGCGATTAGATTGGCATCCAAGGGCCTTGTGCGAGTCGTACTGTGGGGACCCCTGGTTCGGACTGAAATCACAGCTCTTGTCTGGGTAATCAAGGCACGCTGCCCCCCAAGATAATGTGGAATGCATCGGCTGTGGTTTATAGAATGGAATTATCCCGCCGAGAGCCTCCCCGCGAGGATCTCACCCCTCCCGCAATACATATTGAACGGTCAGTCACGATTCTGCGGATACTCGCATGTTCAGATGGTTCCACGGCTTTATAGCAGGCTGCGTGATGGCACTTCTGGTGCTCATCCTGCCTGGACCCCTTGTCGCGGACGAGGTCGAATTTACGGTGGAAGGGCATCTGCAGCCGTTCCTATCGACCTACTGCGTGGCGTGTCACGGCGGTGAGGAACCCGCGGGAGAATTCTCCCTCGACCGCTCTGAACTCTTCGAGCAGGGTGCCGATCACTTCGAGGCATGGGAGACCGTGGTCGAGTACCTGCGGGCCGACATGATGCCTCCCGAAGATGAAGCCCAGCCAGAACCAGATGAACGCAAGCAAATTGTCTCGCTGATCGGTGAGAAATTTCTAGCCATCGACTGCGAGACTGCACAGAACTCCGGCCCGGCAACCTTGCGACGGTTGAATCGCGCCGAGTATGCCAATACGATTCGCGACCTGTTGGGCATCGAGTATGAAGGTGCCGACGATTTCCCATCGGACGATGTCGGCTACGGATTCGACAACATCGGCGACGTACTCTCGATTTCACCGATCTTGATGGAGCGTTACCTGGCTGCGGCCGAAGAGATCGCAGCCCAGGCCATTGTAGCCGACGATCCACGTCGATCGCGCATTGTGCGGTTCGAAGCCGAAGACTTGCCGCGAGAAGTGCCTGCGGGAGCATCGCTGGACAGCCTTTTCTATTTCTATAGCGGCGGAGAGGTCTTCACCGAAGTCGAAATTGGGCATGCAGGCGATTACCGGCTGCGAGCCAGAGCGTTCGGAGAGCAGGCGGGCGAAGAACCTGTGAAGTTGGCCTTCTCCGTTGGCGAAGAGCGAGTTCACGTTGTGGACGTCGCTGCTACGTCGGCGAAGCCGGAAGTCTATGGTGCCGTGGTTGAGTTGCCCGCTGGTAAGGTGCGATTGGCCTGGGTGTTCGCAAATGATTTTTATGACGAAAGCGCTCCCGAGGGAGAACCCCGCGACCGCAACATGGCGATTGACTATGTGGAGTTGGAAGGCCCGTTGAATGTCGAGCCGATGCCACTGCCCGAATCGCATCGTCGGATCATGATCTGCGAGCCGACGCCTGAGACGCGGACGAAGTGCGTTCGGGAAATCATTCGCAACTTTGCAGAACGAGCTTACCGCCGCCCGCTTTCGGGGATTGAAGTGTCTCGTCTGGCCAATCTTGTTGACTACGCCACGCAGGAAGGGGCCAGCTTCGAGCGAGGGATTCAACTTGTGGTGCAAGCTGTTCTGGCGTCACCACATTTCTTGTTTCGTACCGAGCTGCCCGATAAGCGTGTGGATGATGGCCGTGTGACGAACGACTATCAGCTTGCCACGCGATTATCCTATTTCCTGTGGAGCAGCATGCCCGACGACACACTGTTCGAGCTTGCCGAAGAAGATGAGCTTCACAACCCGGACGTGCTGGAGGAACAAGTCCTTCGCATGTTGGCCGATCCCCGCTCGGTGGCGTTGGTCGAGAACTTCGCCGCACAATGGCTGCAGATTCGCAACCTGGATTTGGTTGATCCCGACCAGAATCGTTTCCCGGGGTTTGACGATGATCTTCGGGCCGCCATGCGACGGGAAACCGAGCTGTTCTTCGAGTCGTTGATTCGCGAAGATCGCAGTGTGCTGGAGATGATCGACGCCGATTTTACGTTCCTCAATGAACGTCTCGCAAAACACTATGGCATCAACGGGGTCGAGGGCGATGCGTTTCGTCGCGTCGAACTGGCCGATCGAACTCGTGGGGGAGTGCTGACACAGGCGAGTGTGCTAACCGTGACATCGAACCCCACCCGCACATCGCCAGTGAAGCGAGGGAAATGGGTGATGGAACAACTGCTGGCCGTGACGCCACCGGAAGCCCCTCCGAATGTTCCACAACTGGAAGACGCAGGTCGCAAGTTGGAGGGCACCCTGCGACAGAAAATGGAACAGCATCGCAGCGATCCGTCCTGTGCCATCTGTCACGCCCAGATGGATCCCCTGGGTTTCGGCTTGGAAAACTTCGACGCCGTGGGTGCGTGGCGCACCAAAGACGAGGGGCTACCGATCGACGCCTCCGGCGAACTGCCTAGTGGGGCAACCTTCGCTGGGCCGGCGGAACTAAAACAGATACTATTGGAACGTGGTGACGATTTCCGCCGTTGCATCGCCGAGAAGTTGCTCGTCTATGCCATCGGGCGGGGTTTGACCCACAACGACGAGTGTGTCGTCGATGAAATCGTCACCGCGCTTCGAGAGGGTGACGATCGATTCTCGCAACTGGTGCTGGCGATTGTTCGCTGCGACGCATTCAATCCCGGGCAATCCACAGGAGCTGAACGATGAACCGCACTGCCATGATCGACCGACGCACCATGCTCCGAGGGATGGGCACCGCCATCGCATTACCCATGCTCGAAACCATGATGCCGCTGCGTGCGGTAGCGGCCGAGGCTCCCCACGAGGCGCCTCGACGCATGGCCTTCTTCTTCGTGCCCAACGGGGTGCACATGCCCCACTGGACGCCGGAGGCCGAAGGTGCCGATTTCGAACTGCCCCCCACGCTCGAATCGCTGGCCGATTTCAAAAACGATCTGTTGATCCTCTCGGGCCTTACGCAGGACAAAGCTCGCTCCAACGGTGACGGTCCCGGCGACCATGCCCGTTCGGCGTCGGTATTCTTGACCGGCAGCCAACCGCATAAGACCAATGGTGCTGATATCAAGGTTGGCGTTTCGGTCGATCAGATCGCCGCACAACAAATTGGAGACCAAACCAGGTTCGCTTCGCTGGAATTGGGTTGCGACCGCGGGGCCCAGTCGGGCAACTGCGACTCGGGTTATAGCTGTGCGTATTCTTCGAACATCTCGTGGCGTACGCCCAGTACGCCCATGGCCAAAGAGGTCGATCCCCGTTTGGTGTTCGAACGGCTCTTCGCAGGTCAGGGCAAGACCGATGTTGCCGAGTCGCGTGACCAGCGGAAGCGTCTTCAGAAAAGCGTGCTGGACTTTGTGTTGGATGACGCAAGTCGGCTGCGAAAGAAGCTGCCCACTGGCGATCAGCGGAAAATGGACGAATACCTCACGTCGGTTCGTGAGATCGAGATGCGAATCTCGCGGGTCGAACTTGGCTTGGACGACGACCAGCCGAATATCACGGCCCCCGTCGGCATTCCGAAAGACTACGGAGCCCACATCCGGCTGATGCTCGACCTACAAGTGTTATCTTTCCAGACCGACCTGACGCGGGTCTCGACGTTCATGTTCGCCAACGCGGGCAGCAATCGAAGTTACAAGTTCATCGACGTTCCCGAGGGGCATCACGATCTGTCCCACCATGGAAATGATGAAGAGAAGCAGGTCAAAATCAGCCGCATCAATCGTTTCCACATGGAGCAGTTCTCGTATTTCCTCGGTCGCATGCAGTCGGTTGCCGAAGGTGAGGGCAGCATGCTGGATCATTCGATGCTGCTCTACGGTAGCGGTATTGGGGATGGTAATCGTCACAACCATGACGATCTGCCCATCCTGGTGGCAGGCTCGGCCGGGGGACGTCTCAGCACCGGTCGGCACATTCGTTACCTTAAGAACACCCCGTTGAACAATCTTTATCTCTCCCTGCTCGACCGCATGGATGTCGGCATCGAATCGCTGGGAGACAGCACCGAGCGTCTGCCCGGGCTGGAAGTGTAGCGTTCAAGCGAAGCTCCCCCGGTCTCAGTCGGTAGTTTGGCCCCTGCGTGACCTATATTTCGCATAGCTGCGAAAAGCCGTGTCATGTGGTTTATCCCCGCCAAATGCCTTCACGTTCCGCGCGAACATACACGTGCGGATCTGTCCGAGTGTGCCCGTGTTCTTCATCGTGCTGATCATTGCCGTTGTGAATCTCGCCCTGGGGATTGCGCTGGCGATCTATTTCGATCCTGCCCGCGAGACGGAGTTGGAGTTGGTCGCGCCAACCATAACCGTCGAGCCCGCAACCGATGAGGAGCATGGCGAAGCGGAAGAGCAGTACGAGGAGCCGGAACTGCACGAAGAACAGTTCGTTGCAGAAATCCCGGAAGTGGAAGCTCCCCCGGCCGGCGAGACCCCCATCGATCAGGAAATTGTCACCGCTGTGGACGAGACTCCTCAAGACGATTCGAAGGAAAGAAGGAATCCGCAGCGTGAGCAATCGGCTTGCGAGATTCCCTTGAACGACTGTCGCGAACATGTGAACAGCTACTGGGGACTGCTGTGCGATATGGACAATCGTCTTCATGTGTCGGATGAAGGATTTGAGAAGGACGAAGTCACCAAGCTCGCCACCGACCTGGTTCGATTTAACGATGAGGTAGACGGGCATCTCAACCAGATGCTCAACGACCTGGACGACCTTCGCGACTCCTGGGATGAAGCGGAGCACGCGATCGAGGGCTTTGTGTCGGACCTGCGAGGCTTGAAGCACGAAATGGAGACGATCGACGAGGAACTAGGTAGACTTGAAGCCTTGGAAGATGCCACGCTGGCGAAACAAACCCTGCACGCCTTGCTGTCGCGATGCGCGGATCAGTGCTTCGCGATTCGCGACCGCTTGGAGAGTGCCCGCTGCGAACTGTTATTCGATTGTGGGCTGCACGATCAATTGTCACCCGAGGAACTGCTCTCCTCTCACAAGGGCGTGCTCAATCGGATTGGCATCGAACTCAAGATTCGCCAATGGCGCGAGAAGGAAGCCAGTCGCACTCGACCTTATAGCCTGGCCGTGATTGGCGTCGACAACATGCCGGAGCTGAATGACACCCTGGGTATCTTGACGGCCGATATAGTCTTGGGGCACGTGGCCGATCTGACACTGGAAGCCATCCGCTCGGATGACTGCTTGGGCCACTACGCAGGGTCCCGGTACCTGTTGTTTTTCCCGGAGACGGGGCCCGCCACGGCCACCAATTACCTGGAGCATATGCGTCAGAGTCTGGAGGCGATGCGCTTTGAGCACGAGGGCACCACCATTTCGGTCACCGCGAGTTGCGGACTGGTGGAAGGGGAACCCGACGACGCGATCGACGCACTGGCCATTAGTGCCATGGAAACCATGGAAACAGCCCGCGGCGAAGGGGGCAACCGCACCATGGTTCTGGAAAAGGGCGAACCCACGTCGATCACGCCGCCCGATTTCGGTGCGGAATCGAAAACGATCGCGGTCTAGTCCTCGCTCGGTAGTGTCCGAATTTCAAGACCCCGTACATTGATTGGGTGCCACCGCTGGCTTGTCCAGCGGTGCTTACGTTGCGTGGCCTGAGGGCCCCCTAGTCGTTTATGCAGTGGCCTTTTTGAATCGATCTGCTCTCCGGTCCAGTTTTCACCGCTGGACAAGCCAGCGGTGGCATCCGCATGTTCATGCAGCAATCAACTTGATGTTAGGACACCACTCCCCGGTGCGGTCGCGTTGACAGCCGCCGCCGAATCGTTTTAATCACACGCTCGTGTGTACTCGTTGTTATTCTGTACGGCACGGGGCCGCGGATCAGCCCCCGCTGTGCAAAGAACGACACATCCGGTGTTTTCCCCAGGTTGGTCTGCGGGACACAGCCTCGAGGCGGCACGGCGATTGCCCAGTAGCATTGAACGGAACAGTGAATCGATGATTATGTATTGCGTGCGTCACGGAGAGAGCGTCTTCAATGCGGAGGGGCGAATTCAGGGTCAACAGAACCCCCCACTCTCGGAACTGGGCCGACAACAGGCTCAAGTTGTCAGCCAGCGACTGGCGGCGTTACCCATCGAGGCGATCTACGCCAGCCCGCTGGAACGTGCCCGGACCACCGCCGAACCGCTGGCCGAAGCTTTGGGGCTTGAGATCAAGACCGACGAACGATTGAAGGAGATCAACGTCGGCGTCTTTCAAGGCATGTTGTGGTCCGAGGTTCGAGAACAACATCCTGACTTTGCCGAAAAGTGGGCCTCCCAGGACCCCGACTATGTCATCCCCCAAGGCGAGTCGCGAAGACAGCTCATGCAACGGGGCGCAGAGGTGCTTCAGCACATTCACGATCAAGGACATCAGCAGGTGGCGGTGGTCGCGCACGGAGCCATCTTGTCCGCTGCCTTCAAGGCGCTGTTCGGCATCCCCGTCGAGTTGAATCCATTCTCGTTGCACAATGCATCGATCACGAAGATCAAATGGGACGGGGAGTTTCGTTTGAAGACGTTCAACCACATTCAGCATCTTGTTGATGCCGGAGTGTCGCCCGCGGGAACCGACAATCTGTAAGCGGTGTATCAGTCGGCCAATTCGAAGATCGCTTCGATCTCGACGCTGATGTTGCCGGGCAACGACCCCATGCCCACCGCACTGCGAGCCGCGACGCCACCTTCGGGCCCGAATACTTCGGCCAGCAGTTCGCTGTAGCCGTTGATTACGGCCGGATGCTGCTGAAAATCGGGTGCGGCGTTCACCATGCCCAGGCTCTTCACCACCCGGCCAATGCGATCCAGGGTTCCGAACTCGGCTTTCAGCGTCGCGAGAATGGCCAAACCGGTTTGACGCGCGGCATCGTACCCATGCTGTTGGTCGACGTCGTCACCCACTCGCCCGGTCATCATGCTGCCATCGGGCTTTAAGGGGCCGTGGCCGGAGACGTAGACCATTTTGCCGGAGATCACCAGCGGCTTATACACGCCGGCCGGTGCGGGGGCAGGCGGGAGTTCCAATCCAAGTTCGGCAAGCCGTGCATCCGCGCTCATATTTCATATGCTCCTAAAGGTTCGTTTTCGATTGTTTCGAGGTTCCAAGAGAACCGGAGTGTGTTTGGTGAGGTCGTTCGATACTCAGGCAGGTTCAATCCACCAGCCGCCCTTGGATCTGCAAGTTATCCCATTGACCGGTGTCGTCAAAGGATCCCAGACCGATGCGCCCATTGGGAAATACGGAGTTGGTCGCCGTCATGACGGGCGTCTCCATGTTGTCCCAGTAAACCTTAATCGACCCGTTGTCCGCCTGACGAACGATACGGACATGATGCCACTGGTCGTCCCAGGGCGTGCCTGAGGAAGTCTTCGTCGAGATTTTCGTCCGCGGGGCGTCGTTCACAATAAAGATTTGGTTCGCGTGGTCATCCGTCTTCTGTCCCAAGTGAACGTAGTAAAAGTGTGCCGGGTCTTGGTAGCCGAAGAACAAGCACATGTCCCGATGACCGTAATCTCGGGTGGTCGTGTGAACATCGACATCGAGCACGAAATCGGAGACCACCAGGTCGGAGATCAACGCAATATTCACCGGACTTCGATGGGGCGGCTTGTACTTGCTTTGTTGATGCAACGCGAAGGCGTGCCCCTTATCAATCGCATCGATGCGCCAGGCCTTAGCGTCGGTTGGTTCCCAACGCTCATACCCTGCCTCGAAGTTGTCTTCGAACACCGTTGGTAATTCGTCGGCCACCGCCTGCGAAGTTACGCTGCCCACAAACAAGGCCGTGAAACCGAGAGCAAAGGCGAGTGAGTACCGTTGGTAAAAACTGCGAATCATGACCGGGCTCCCTAGGTAGTTGGATCGTGGGTGTCGGGCGGGGACGGGGCGTCGTGCGACGAATCGGGGCCGTAAACTTTTTTGGGGTCGAACACCCGTTCGCCGATGATCTCGGTGCCCTGGGGTGTGATCTCGCGAAAAAAGCAGCTTCGATAGCCTTCGTGACAGGCCGCGCCGCCAACCTGTTCGACGTGCAGCAGAATCGTGTCGGCATCGCAATCGATGAATACGCGTCGCACGTGCTGAATGTTGCCGCTTTCTTCGCCCTTTCGCCACAAACGATTTCGGCTGCGGCTGAAGTACACGGCACGTCGCGTGGCGAGTGTTTCGGCGAAACTCTCGGCGTTCATGTAGGCCACCATCAGCACCTCACCCGTTTCCGCGTCTTGGGCCACCGTTGGTAATACACCGTTGCCACGAGAGAAGTCGGGTTGTTGCTGGTCGGAGGACATAGGCCGGCGGAAGGGTTACTGGGGGGGTGCAACCGCGACGAATCGAAGCCAGGGCAGGTCCCCATCGCACCGCATGAAAACGCAGATATCGCGATGGGGCGACAAGCCCATCGACTCAATCAACACGATCAGCATAACCTGCCACGGGGGGTGTGGCCAGCAACGCCAGGGCGGACGACGGACTGACCGTTCTGCCAGCACGATGAGTACAACAGGCTGCTCGTCAAAGGCATTTCAGTGCGGGCTGACGCCTGTCCGATCATAAGCTGCGCTAGACAGGGTTGCTCGAAGTTGAAGGAGTCTCGACTTGACGTCATCGCTTGCCATTTGCCTTCCCGTCCACAACGCTCAGGCCACCATCGACTGGATGGTCCGCGAGGCCTTGGAAATCGCCGTTGACCTCACACCCCGGACCGAGGTGCTGGTAATCGACGACGGATCGGACGACGCCACCAGTGAGATCGCCTACGAGCTTTCCCTGCGATATCCCCAGGTTCGCCCTTTGCGTCAACCGCTGCGATTGGGGCGTGCCGTGAACATGCGGTTGGCCGTTTGCGAAGCAACCGCCGACGTGGTGGTCGTGCGGGATGAAGACTGCCGGCTGTCGTTGGGCGAAGTCGACAAGATGTGGCGAAAGCTGCCCGACTTCGACGTCGTGTTCGCCCTGGCCGATCAAGAGCCGGTTCGGGGTTGGACGAAGTGGGTGCAACGCTTCAAGCCGACCCTCGATCTGGAGGGGATGCACTTCGAAGACGAAGACGCCAGGGTCGACTTGCAGATGATTCGCCGTCGTGCCATCGAAACAGTGCGGTGGACGATCGGCAATCGCACGGCTCAGACTGCAGAGCTGGAGAGGAAAGGGTATCGCTGGGGTTCGATTCAAGCCGTGCGGCGCGAAGTGGGAACGATTCCCACGGTGCCCGAGACGCCATCAATGGTTCCAACTCAGACGGCTGACGTCCCTAACCTCATTGAACCTTCACCCGTGAGCAAATCCAGCGTTCGAAAGCCGAACTATCTGAAGCATCTTCGCGACTTTGCCTTGGGTGAATAGCAAAGCTTGGTTGGATAGATGCTTTGCTGGGATCGCGAGAAGATCTCTTTCGTAAGTATTTGCTTTGCAAGCTATCGATTAGCGCGAGAGGTTTTGCACGCAAAACCCAGCAGGTTTTGTCAGAACCTTCCGTTGGCGGCCTCCGGCGGTTGCGACGCAATACTAAGTGTCCACCTGGGAATTTCTCATTTCTTTTTTTGCGATCGGCTGCTCTCTGGCGGCAATACGACGTAGAAACACCCGAAATAGTTCGGTACTTGTGACATTTGTCACAAAGTAAACCTGCCGGATCTCCAGTGCTTCGGTTCTCTGTGTATTGCCCACTGCAAGGAACAATATATCAGTGGTGCTGGGGACGGGACTCGCCGATTTATCTACCATCCAGGTGTACGATAAGCGATGGTTGATATGCCGGTGGCGTCACAAATATGCTGTTTTGGCACACTTTTTTCCGAAGCAGTTGGGCTCGACTTCCCAGCCCCCTTCTCAACCCCCGTCGAATGTCCTGGTTTGGTAAAAATACTTATCAACCTGCGAGCCCAGTTCCTGGTCGCCAGACGCCGACCTGCATCAGCGTGATGCCCCTGATTTGGATCATGAATCACAGGCATACTGTCCCCCTTAAATGGTGGATTTCGCGGCCGTTTCATGAGTATTCTGCTGATCAAACAATGGTATCGACCAGCTTGTCAGTCGATTCGGCGGTGGCTATTATGAGTTCAGCACACGCCGTGGGGGTCTCATCTTTGGCGGGTGTAAACAACTCATCTCGAACTCAGCTGCACTGACTCGCAGCATACCAGCAAGCAACTTGCCGGTAAGGGACGGACAAGGCGGACGTTTGGGTCACGTGGGATCGTGGTCGGCGACGCCGAGTACGTTTCCCGAGAGATTCTACCGGCCCAAATAGGGAGAACGCCACGCATTGCGCTGCGAACATTGCACGACGTTGCAGGTTGTCAGCGACAGGAATCGTTCGATTTGATTGCGTGTGGTCTTTTACATTTTTTTCGATCACCAGAATGCCTGATGTCGCGTGGGGGCGACCTCCGTTCTGGTTGAACGCATGTTCCTGTCAACGCTCCTCACGTGTTGCTCTTAGCGCATGAGTCCCTACGACGGTGATGCGTTTGCCCACCAGGCAAATGGGGCACGGTACCCGTCGAGCGTCAATTGTTTGGGGTCAGTTAAAGAATACTTCAAGTGCCGCCTCAATACCTCAACCTGGCGGCCGGAAGGACGGGAGCCATGTCTACTTCACATCTGCATCGACAAGATATTCCCTTGGAGATTCCTACTCAACGTTCCACCGACGCGGTCGAGGGCCCACCATTGGCAAATCGCCCGGTGCACCAAATTGCAAAAGTACGTCGGCGCCAGGGGGTTTCGCTACGCGGAGTCAGCCGCCAGCTCAAGGTCAGCGTTCGCGAATTGAAACGCCAAGAAGAAGAAAACGCCGACATTTCGCTGACACAACTGTTTGCCTGGCAAGAGGCGCTTGATGTACCTGTTGCTGAATTACTGGTCGACGGTGAAGAACCGCTTTCGGCACCCGTGCTGCAACGCGCCCGCATGGTGCGAATGATGAAGACAGTTGCTGCGATCCTCGATCGTGCGCACGCGCCTGCGGTACGGCGGCTTGCCCAAACGTTGTCCGATCAGCTTATCGAACTGATGCCTGAGTTGGCCGACGTCAATGCATGGCACGCGGTCGGCCAACGGCGAACGACGGATGACTACGGACGCATCGTCGAACGCAGATTTCCCAGTACGCTCTTTGGAGAATGAGGCTTGAAAGCGGGGAGGGCGGTGGCGGCCATCTGGTGCCCTCACGGCTTGGGGCGAGGCAGATGTGCCGCCTTTTTTGGAAACCGAACACTTAGATCGTGGGGAGGGCGCTACCCTCGATACGCTGCTCTGATTTGCTAATGCTGAAGCATGGGTAGCGCCCTTTCTTGCGATTCACAGAATCAATGCGACGCGGCCGACCGCGGGCCTTCGGACAATACTACGCTTCGAAGAGTGAGTTCACCGCCCGTGGGCGGTCGTAGTCGCTGATTCAAGAGAAGGCCCACGAGATTCGTCGATGCAGGTCGACAAAGCATTCGGGACTGCTTCTGGCAAGCGAAGCCGAGACGAGGTTTTGAAATATGTTCTAGGACGTGCGTAGGGTCGCACCCAGGTGCTTGGCGCAGGCCGAGGCAACATGGTCGCGAATTTCATCCGCCTTCTGCCCGGTAAGCGTGCCCTGGTGATCGCGAAGCGTGATTTTGAATAACAGGCTCTTGCGACCCTTGCCGAGCCGCTTTTCGTCGCGATAAGTCTCCAGATACTCCAGCCTTTCCAGCAGGTCTCCGCTGTGCTTGCGGACCAGGTCTGCAATGCTGGCCCAGTGAACCTCTTCATCAAGTTCGAGGTTCAAATCACGTGTGATGGCCGGGAACTGGGGCAAGCTCTGGTATTGCGGAATCAGTTCGGCGTGCTCGAACAAGACGTCCATCCGCAATTCTGCAATCGTGGTCGGCCCCCGCAACTGGAACGGTTTTCGACCTTCTTCGCTGACTTGGCCCAGGATGCCGAATGGTTTGCCGCCCAACTTCAATTCGCAGGCCTGCCCACCGCTTAGCAGCGGTTGTTCGACGTCGGCGACCTCCAACACGTGGGAACAATGGATGCGATCGAGGATTGCTTCGATCACGCCCTTCACTGCCAGCAGGTCTTCGCCGCTGCTCAGCCCCAACAAGACCGGCTCTTCTGGGAGACCTCCCTTATTGGGGAGATATACCCTGGCAATCTCGAATAGCTCGATGCGCTCGTTGCCCACACTCTCGTTCGTGCGTCGGCATTCCAGTAGGCTGGGGATCAAGCTTCGTCGTAGTTGATTCGCACGACGTAAGACAGGTGTCTGCGTCGAAAGAGCGGGCAGACTGCTCCAGGGGCTGAATGCTTCCGAAAGCGTTTCATCGACGGCACTCACCGTCAGTGCCTCATCAAAACCGCAGGCAACAAGCGCTTCGCGAACTCGCGTGACGACGCGATCTTCGTCGGTGCGAGCCGAACGCGTCATCGGAACGCTGACATCTTCCGGGATGGCATCGTACCCGTAGATGCGTCCGACTTCTTCGATCAAGTCGGCCTCGCGCGTGATATCTCGACGCCAACTAGGTGGCACAACTTCCACGTCTTCGGCCGAAGATTGATGGATGGTGGTTCCCAGCGCCCGCAAAATTCGTTTCGAATCGTCGCCAGAGATCTCGATTCCCAGGATTCGCTTGAGTTGGTCGTACCGCAGCTTCACAGGCTCGCGCGGTGCAGGGCTTTGGCCGACGTCGATCACCCCCTCGGCCAACTCTCCGCCCGCTACTTCAAGAATCAATTCGCAGCAGCGGCGGCTGGCCCAATCGACGCCCTCGGGATCGATCCCGCGCTCGAAGCGATACGAAGAATCGCTGTGCAGATGCAGGGAACGTGCGGTATTGCGAATGGCCGTCGGATCGAATTCGGCCGCTTCGATCAGCAGGTCGGTGGTTTGATCAGTAACTTCGGTGCTCACGCCACCCATCACGCCGCCCAACCCCACGGCCTGTTTCGCGTCAGCGATGACGCACATACCGGGTTCGAGCTTATAGGTCTTGTGGTCGATCGCCTCGAGCGTTTCGTCTTTCTTCGGCTCACGCACGACCATTTGGCCGCCTTCGAGTTTGGCCAAATCGAACGTGTGCAGCGGTTGGCCACATTCCATCAGCACATAATTCGATACATCGACCACGTTGTTGATCGATTCGATGCCCACGGTGGCCAGTCGTTGCCGCAACCAGTCGGGGCTTGGTCCCACCTTCACGCCCCGAATCACTCGGGCCGTGTAGCGGAGGCACATCTCGGGGCACTCGACCGTTACCTTGGCAACGTCATGGACATTGCTGGAGCCCGACTTGGGGGTGGCCTCCGGGATCTTCAGTGCTTGTTCCCACAGGACGGCCACCTCGCGGGCGATGCCGATGTGGCCCAAACAATCGGGGCGGTTGCTGGTCACCTCGAGATCGATCGCGATATCGCCAGCCACGTCGTCCGTGCCTTCGTGATTCAGGCCGGCCATCATCAGCCGATTTTCCAGTTCGGCCAGCGGCATGTTCAGATCGACGTACTGTTTCAGCCAGTTCCAGGAAACAATCATGAGACGATGAGACGATCGAGCGGGCGATCGTGGCCCCTATCCTCCGGGTTTTAGAACTGATGTAAGAAACGAACGTCGTTGCGGTAGAACTCGCGAATATCGGTAATGTTGTGCCGTCGGGCACAGATTCGCTCGACACCAAGCCCAAAGGCGAAGCCGCTGTACTCTTCGGGATCGTACCCCACCGAGCGCAACACGTGTGGGTCGACCATGCCCGCGCCGCCCATTTCCATCCAACCGTCGCCCCAGGTCATGTCGACCTCGACGCTTGGTTCAGTGAATGGGAAGAACGACGGTCGAAAGCGGATATGAACGTCGCCCCCGAAATAACTTCCGGCAAATAGCCGCAGCATGCTCTTCAAGTCGGCCATCGTCACATGGCGATCGACCAGCAAGCCTTCGATCTGCTGGAACATCGGATAGTGCGTGGCATCAGGGGTGTCCGGTCGATAGACACGCCCCAACGAAATGATCCGCACGGGCGGCTTCGTGGTTTCCATGACGCGAATTTGCACGGTGCTTGTTTGTGTGCGCAGCAGCATCGGGCCCGCCGTGGTTTCGGCCGTGGCGAGATAGAAGTTCTCCAGCGGATCGCGCGCGGGATGAGTCGAGGGGATGTTCAGGGCTTCGAAATTGTGCCACTCGTCTTCAATTTCGGGGCCTTCGACCGCGGTGAACCCCAGCCGCCCCATGATTTCCTTGAGGTCTTCCACCGTTTGCGTCAACGGGTGAAGATGCCCGATGCGGCGTGGAATTCCGGGCAGCGAGGCATCAAGCCGGGGACCAGAGGCTTTGCCACCGCTTTGGCGTTTCAAGCGGATTTGGGCTTCTTCCAGAGCGGCTTCCAACGAGTTCTTCACCTCGTTGAAACGCTTGCCGGCCAGCGGTTTGTCTGCCTTCTCGACTTTAGCAAGGCCCTTTTGGATGCCTTTGAGGAGGCCCTGCTTCGCGCCGAGGTACTTTACGCGGCACGCTTCGAGCGTATCGTCGTCGGCAACCTTGGAGAGTTGCGAAATCGCCTGATCGGCCAGCTTATCCAGTTCATCGAGAAATTCGTTTAACGCCACGATGAACAAACCTTTTCCGCTTCAAGAGGTCGGTGGTGGACCGCAGCGAAATTTCGGAATCGAGTTCAGCCGCAAATCACACAGCCATTACCGCTGGGTGACCCATTAAAAGGTGTCATTGTCAAAAGAGCGGACTCCAAGCACACCCGTGTAAATCGCCTGGGCCTAGGAAGCCAACGCCTCTTTGACTTGGGCTACGACAACCGCAAAGCCGTCGGGGTCGTGAATGGCCATTTCGGACAGCGTCTTGCGATCCAGCTCGATTCCGGCCTTGGTAAGCCCGTGAATGAATTCGCTGTAACGCATTTCGTGCAGTCGCACCGCAGCGTTGATACGGATGATCCACAAGCGGCGAAAGTCTCGCTTACGGGCACGTCGGTCGCGAAAGGCATACTGCCCGGAGCGGAGAAGCGACTCTTTGGCAGTTCGCAGCAGATTGTTACGTCCACCGCGGTAACCCTTCACCTTACGAAACAGGCGGCGTTTGGCTTTATTGCGAGCCGCACCCTTGGTAGTTCTCATCGTCTTCGTTTCCCTTCTCGCGAATTCAAGGCCCGCCTTCGAGAGGCGCGTTGTATTGCCCGTTCCGCGGTGTCTGTACCATCCACAACATCGGATGGTTGTGGCTTCACTTCTTCAGCAGTGGGTGCTGGATCCTGGTGGCGAGGCTGGAAGTGCCTACAGCGAACTCGCCACAGAGCGAATCACTAAGAACTGTTGCCGCACAGGGCGTTGATGATTCGCTTCTCGTTCACTTCGGCACAGGTGGTCAAACCACGCAGGTTGCGACGTCGTTTCTTCGAAAGACGTACCTGGCGGTGACTGGTGCCCGCGCTGCGGTGTTTCACCTTACCGTTGGCCGATACACGAAACCGCTTTTTGGTTCCCTTGTGGGTCTTTTGCTTGGGCATGTTTGCCGCTCCACTCCAAATTGCTACAGACGCGATCGGTTAAGGTAAAGCAAGTCCGTCAGTATACTGCTTATTACGATGCTGAAAAGGCCGTCTAGGAAGCGATTTTGCAACGCGACCTCAGGTTGTCGAAACAACCCGGTCTAGTGGCAGCTATCGCGCCCGAGGGGGCGGAGGCGAGATCAGGGTCTATTTGGGCGAGAGAATGGCCACGATTCGCCGACCTTGCTTCATCGGCGGCGTCTCAACCTTGGAAATGTCAGCGAGTTGCTCGATGATTCCATCGACCACGCGGCGGCCTTCGTCGACGTGGGCTAGTTCTCGGCCACGGAAAATGACCGAGATGATCACCTTGTCTTTGTGCTCCAAGAATTGCTTTGCGCGATTGACTTTGACATCGATGTCGTGCTGCCCGATCTTGGGACGCACGCGTATTTCCTTGATTTTGCTGTGATGCGCGTGCCCGCGTTGCGATCGCTTCTTCTGCTGATACTTGAATTTGCCGAAATCCATGATTCGGCAAACAGGAGGCTCGCCATTCGGGGCGACTTCAACCAAATCCAGACCAGATTCCAGGGCCTTGTTAATGGCCTCTTCGGTGGGCATGACTCCCAATTGGCTGCCATCGGCGCCGATGACCCGAACCGGAGTTGTCCGGATCTGGTCGTTAATTCTCTGCGTACGTTCGATCTTGAACTCTCCTCGGGACCACGATTCTAAAAAACCGACTTTGGGCCAGAAAATCGGCCCTGCACGAATAGTCTAGCATCGCGTAGTATCGACGAACGAATCCCCCAAAGTCAATAAGACACAACCGGGAAAAATCGCCCCAAAGGTCTACCACTGACTGTGTTAACTGGTGCCACCGGGCTCCGATCGCCTTTGCGGGACGGGGGCCAATCGGTAGATTTGACCTGGATAATCTCCCCCCGCCACGGTCGTTCGCTGTGTTCTGTCCCCCGGGGTGAAGGCCCTGGTGGCCATCTCCCGTGAACATTCAGCACCTCACAGAATCTCCCAAACCCGCGAAAATAGGGCACCAACAGCATGCGTGGTCACTCAGATATCCGAATTGGCACCATCGTTCACGCCGAACCTTATACGGCGGAATACATTCGGCAGATTCTTCCTCACGGGTTCGAATGTTTCGAACTCACCTTCGGCCACCATATCAATATCGACACCGACCGCCTCGCGGATGAGGTCGGCGAGGCCCTTGCGGCCGATGGCAATGGCACAACCATCAGCTCGCTGGGCGTCTACGGAAATCCGCTCATTGATGAACGCACCGCCGCGGACATAGGCCGGGCGATCGACGCCGCCGAGAAGTTTGGCTGTTCGCTGGTCTGCGGCTTCGCCGGTCGCATTGTCGATGTGCCCATTTCGGAGTCGATCGATGCCTTTCGCAAAGTTTTCGAACCACTGGCCAAACAGGCCGAAGACCGGGGAGTGCGGATTGCCTTCGAGAACTGCAATATGGACGGTACCTGGGAACACGGCGATTGGAACATCGCCCATGCCCCCTCGGCTTGGGAGATGATGTTCGAGGCCGTCCCCAGCCCGGCGCTGGGCTTGGAATGGGAACCGTGCCACCAAATGGTCAGCCTGATCGACCCGTTACCCCAACTGCGGCAATGGATCGATCGCGTGTATCACGTCCATGGTAAAGACGCCACTGTGCTGTGGGACGTCATTCGTACCCGCGGCATTCGCAGCGGAGAGACCTACGTTCAGCACAGAACCCCGGGTTTCGGGGATACCAACTGGAACGACGTCATCAGTATCCTTAGAGAAAACGGGTACCAGGGCACCATCGATATCGAGGGCTGGCACGACCCCGTCTATCGCGACGAGCTGGAAATGACCGGCCAAGTTCGGGCGTTGCGGTACCTCAAGGAGTGTCGAGGCGGACCATTTGTGGAAAATCCTCATGTTTAGATCGTGCTGAACGAGAGATTGGCCACGAGTGTTGACCTCGTTTTTGGGGAGTCCGTTCAGGAACTTAGAGCCACCGCGATTTCCCCAAACGTTCTACCGATTTGGGTTTGGGTAAGATTGGCCCGAGTTTGACGCCTGCCGGGTTGGTCTCGGCACGCGGTTCGATCGGCGCCTGAAGCCGCATGCTAGCTGCGGTTCTGAAGAAACCCCGCCAAAGGGCGGTGGCAGGTGAGATAATCGGTGCTTAGAATTAGAAGGCTCAGACCCCGCTATGGCGGGTGTCAACAGCCCACACCAACCATCTCACCCCTTCCTGAATGACTCGTCGATGGAAAGCCCAACGAAAAAGTTGTACCAACAAAGGGCCGTGCTGAAGGCTCAGCAAGGCGACCCGGAAGCCCCAGCCAGCGGAACGCTCTATGCACGCCGCCATCGGCTGGAAGCTGAGCTACGCCAAGTCCGCGTGCAAGAAGCCGCAGCACTTGATCCCGTTTTGGGACAACGACAACAAGCCAATCTAAGCGGTAACATCCTGATGCAACGCCGCTCTGCAATGATGATCGAACGCGATCTGAGATTCGTACAGCGTGAAATCGATGTTCTACAAGAGCAAATCGACGACGTCGATTCTCAAATCAAGCAGACCGAACGCAAGAATCGTCGTCGGAAACGCTAAGGGTTCCGGCGACTACGAATGGTAATTGCCGCTTGCTCCTCGCGGCCTTCTCTTCGGGCATCTGTTCCTCTGTCTGGCCCGACAGTCAATTTTTGTAACGAGCATTCTCGCGCGTTACGCTATTCCACGCATTTCGTTCGCGATGTTTACCAGACGCCGGAGTAGCGTGCATGTCCTTCTTTCTGAGAGTTCTTCCCACCGTATGCGTTGCAACCCTCGTGCTTCCAGCCTGGGCGGCGGAACCTGCGGAGCCGGTCACGGTCGAGAACGTCGTGCGTCCCTCGGCGAACACGGCGGAAGAACCAATTCGAGAGAGCTTCTCTCCCGAATCGGCCGCACACTTTCTCGATTCCGCCGCCGTCGATTGGCAAAACTCGCGGAGGTGCATGGCCTGTCATACGGGATATCTCTACCTGATGGCTCGCCCCGGCTTGGGCACGACCGACCCAGCGTATGAGGCGGTGCGTCGGTACGCGGAAGATCTTGTCGAGAAACGCTGGCCCGAGAAAGGACCTCGCTGGGATGCCGAAGTGGTGATGACCGCCGGAGTGCTGTCCTACGGCGATCGCATCACCGGAGGGTCGCTGCATTCCACGACTCGCAAGGCGCTGGACCACATGTGGACTTTGCAACGCGAAGACGGTGGCTTCGACTGGATTAGCTGCGATTGGCCACCCTACGAATCAGATGATGACTTCGGCGCGGGGATGGCCGCGCTCGCCGCACTTGCCGCGCCCGACGAATACGCCGAGACCGAAGCCGCCAAGCAAGGCATGTCTCGACTGCGCGACTATTGGGTCACGAACCCTCCACCAACGTTGCATCACCGGGGGTGGATCCTTTGGGCCGATTCGTATCGACCCGGCACATTGATCACCGAAGAACAACGTAACGCTGTTGTGAAGGAATTGCTCGCGCTGGAACAAACCGGCGGCGGTTGGGCACTTCCCTCCTTGGGCAACTGGGAGCGGCACGACGGCGAACCGCAAGACGTATCGGCCAGCGACGGCTACGGAACCGGTTGGGCAATCTTTATTCTGCGACGCGGAGGCATCCCCTCCGACCATGCAGCGATCCAGCGAGGACTCGCGTGGCTGAAAGAGAATCAACGCGAAAGCGGTCGTTGGTGGACCCGATCGCTGTTTCGAGATAACCACCACTTCATCACCCACGCCGGCACCGCCTGGGCCATCATGGCGCTCGATTCCTGCGACGCCCTGACGCCCCTGAAAACCGCTGCACGGTGAGCGGTTCTCACCGGGTGCAGGTCGTCTCCAGGTTGCGGTTCGGGGTATCGAATCAAACCTCGTATTTCTAGAATGTGACCACACAACACCGCATTCCCTGCGCGGCAATGTTGTTGGCTTGGTTCTCTTTTCGTTGCACGTGTGGTCCAGGTGAAGTTTTGCGAACGTTATTGACCGAAGAGGAGCTTTGTGAGGGCGTCGAACGCCTGGCCCGCGAGATTCGTGAACATTATGGGGATCAGCCGATTACGATTGTCGCCGTGCTGTCGGGTGCCGTTGTTCTTTTGGCCGATCTGATTCGCCGGTTGGAGATGCCGCTGCGAATCGGGTTCGTTCGGGCCAGCAGCTATCGCGGGGAAGCAACCTCGCCGGGGCATCTCGTCATCGATGTCGACATGCTGCCGGACATTCGCGACGAACAAGTGCTACTGGTGGACGACATTTTCGATACAGGTCGCACGCTGCTGAATCTGTTGAACGAGATCGATAGCCTCAAACCGGCTTCAATCCGTTCGGCCGTGTTGCTGCGAAAGCAGGGGCGACAGACTGTTTCAGTCCGGCCGGATCACGTGGCATTCGAAATCCCCAATGAATTTGTCGTGGGGTATGGACTGGATTACGACGACCATTACCGGAACCTGCCGCATTTGGCTGTGGTGGAACCAGCGGACCTGAAGACCGACACGGCCGAGGAACATTCCCCTTGAGCGGTCCCCGCGTGGTTCTCATCAGCCGACGGTTCTGGCCTGTGGTCGGGGGTGCCGAATCGGTCATGGCCAACTTGGGCGAAGAATTCGCACGACAAGGTCTCGAGGTCACGCTGCTTACCGCGCATTCCAATCCTCAATGGTCAACCGAGGTCCAACATCGCGGGATCAACGTGGTGCGGCTTCCACAACCACCACAGCGATGGTGGGGCACTTGGCAATACATGCGGGCGATCGCCGCCTGGTTGCGAGATAACCGTCAGCGATTCGACATCGTCTACGTTTCAATGTTCAAACACGACGCGTACGCCGCGGTGGGCGAAGGGCTGCGGCTGCGATTTCCCGTGGCAATTCGCGCCGAAGGGGCAGGGCTTACCGGCGACATGCATTGGCAGTTGGCCGCCGTGGGTGGGCGTCGCATCAAGCGGCGGTGCTTCAAGGCGGCGGCGTTTATCGCTCCCAGTGAGATCATCCACCGCGAGATTGTCGCTGCCGGGTACCCGCGAAGTCGCATCCATTATCTTCCTAATGGAGTCAGCGTCCCGAATTTGGAGAACCTGTCCGAGCCAGCGATGCGCGACGCTCGCGAGGAGGCCCGTCGTGGCTTAGCGTCCGCTTCGCCACACCTGCGGATTTCTTCCACGGCGCCGTTGGCCGTTTACACCGGTCGCTTGCACCACGCCAAGGGCCTCGACGATTTAGTTCGGGCCTGGGAACTAGTCGTTGCGGAGAAGCAGGAAGCCAGGTTGTGGATTGCCGGCGAGGGTGAGTATCAATCGGAGCTGATTGCCCTGATTCGGCAACACGGTCTGGAAGAGTCGGTCATTCTTGCCGGCTCGTTCGACTCGGTCGACACGTTGCTCACCGCGGCCGACCTGTTTGTGTTACCTTCGCACGAGGAAGGAATGTCAATCTCGCTGCTGGAAGCGATGGCTGCTGCGCTTCCGGTGGTGGCGACCGATATCGCGGGCAATCGCAATCTCATCGATCACGAAAAGCACGGCCTGCTGGTTCCCAAGGCCAATTCGCAGCATCTGGCCGCCGCGATCCTTCGTCTCTTCGATGATCAGCAGACCGCCCAGCAATTAGCGGGCGAAGCAAGAAAGCGGGTTGTCGAAGAGTTTTCCTTGGAGACCATGGCCCACAAACACTTGGAACTGTTTGAACAACTATTAAAGGAATCTTCCACAGCTTAGGCTGAAGAATGTATCGCAGGCAAAATCCCCAAGACGATACGGTAGACTTGAACCGCGAATCGACCGACGAAGGCCATAGCCACGGCATATAGAGAACCTTGAAGAAACGGCTACTCCATATCATCCCGACACTCGATCAGGCTGGTGCCGAGAAACAACTCTCGCTGTTGGCCCGAGGTCTCGAGCGTGAGTTGTTCGAAACTCATGTTTGCGCGCTCACGCGAACCGGGCCACTCGCCGCCGAGTTGGAAGAGGCCGGGATTTCGATCTGGCCCATCGATAAACGATGGAAAGTCGACCCGCTCGCATTGCGAAGGCTCATCCAACTGATCCGCCGACTGAAGCCCGACTTGGTGCACACCTGGTTATTCGCAGGAAACAGCTACGGTCGTACGGCCGCCATAAGGGCAGGGGTGCCGTGTATCTTGGCCACCGAACGCTGTGTCGATACGTGGAAGGTGAGCCACGAGTTTGCGATTGATCGCTACCTGGCGGAGAGAACCGCGAAGATCGTGGTGAACAGTAGCGGGGTCCAAGACTTCTACGTGACCCATGGAATTCCGGCCGAGAAATTCGTTGTCATCCACAACGGAATTGGGCCGGCTGCGCCATCATCGCTATCGCGAGAAGCACTCCTGTCGCAACTCGGCTTGCCGCAGGATACTCGACTGATGGGGGCGGTTGGCCGTCTGTGGCCGCAAAAGCGAATCAAGGACTTGATCTGGGTCACCGATCTCTTGAAAGTGATTCGCCCCGACTTGCACTTGCTGGTGGTGGGCGACGGTCCGCAACGCTCGCGGCTGGAACGCTACAGTCACGTGATTGAAATCGAAGATCACGTTCACTTTCTCGGGCATCGTACCGATGTCCCGGCGTTGATGCCGCACTTCGACGTCTTGCTGCAGGCCAGTGGCTACGAAGGGCTTCCCAATTCGGTCATGGAGGCCATGGCCGCTGGAGTTCCTGTGGTCGCCACCGACATCTCGGGGAACCGCGACCTGGTGATCGACAATGAAACAGGCTTTCTGGTGCCGTTGGCCGATCGTGGCGAATTTGCCAAACGAATTCAGCAGATTCTGAACGACTCGGAGCTGGCCGAAAAACTAGGGCAGGCCAGCAAGCAGCGAATCGCGGAACATTTCAGCATCGAGAAAATGGTCCACGCCCACACCGCGCTTTATCAAGAATTACTTGCATAGTGTTCAGGAAAGAAATCGCGTGTTGCATTCAAACTCTTACAACGGCCGCCGGTCACCATCGAATTAGGTTCGCAGCATGTGCGGAATCGCCGGGGCAATCTGGACGTCTCAAGGGCAACCATTGCCGGGCGATGTGCTGCGACGCATGACCGATGTCCTGCGACATCGAGGTCCCGACGACGAAGGTTTCTACCGTTCCGAAGTTCACCTCGCGCCGCAGAACAACGAGGTTCCCGGCGTCGCTCTCGGTCATCGCAGGCTATCGATCATCGATCTGGCTTGCGGCCATCAACCGTTGGCCAACGAAGACGAATCGGTGTGGGTCATCTTCAACGGGGAGATCTACAACTTCCAAGAATTGCGCCATCGTCTCGAAGGCTCGGGCCATCGCTTCCGAACCGACAGCGACACGGAAGTGATCGTTCATCTCTACGAAGACGAAGGCCCGGATTGCTTCGCGCATTTTAATGGTATGTTCGCCATCGCGCTGTGGGATACCCGGCAACGCCAGCTCGTACTCGCACGTGACCGCCTGGGACAAAAACCGCTGGTCTATCGCCAAGAGAACGGGCGGCTGTTGTTTTCCAGCCAGATCAAAAGTCTGTTGGAAGTGCCGGGGGTACCGCGCGAGATCGACGCGACAGCACTCGATGCGTATCTCACCTATCAATACGTTCCGCATCCAGGGACCATTTTCAGAGGAGTCGAGAAACTCCCCCCGGGCCAGATGGCCATCTATCGCGAAGGGCGATTGGAGTTCAAACCGTATTGGAAACCGAATTTCAATCTTCAAACCAATTCCACCCAGGCCGAGGCCAGCGAACAACTCACTTCGCTGTTGGAATCTTCCGTTCGTCTACGAATGCAGAGCGACGTACCGCTGGGGGCGTTTCTGTCGGGCGGGATCGATTCGTCGATCATCGTGAGCCAGATGCAGCAGCTATCAGATCGGCCGGTGCAAACCTTCTCGATCGGCTTCTCGGTGGCTGAATACGACGAGACCCGATACGCCCGCGAGGTTGCTGAGCATCTGGGGACCGAGCATCACGAGTTGCGTGTCGAGCCCACCGCGTTGGATCTGCTGCCGAAACTCGTCTGGCACTACGACGAGCCGTTTGCCGACAGCTCCGCCATTCCAACGTACATCGTCTCGGCGTTGGCTCGACGGCACGTGACCGTCGCGCTGAGTGGCGACGGGGGCGATGAGCTGTTTGCCGGCTACGACCGATATCGCGCCATTCTACTGGGAGGCTGGTTCGACCGGCTACCCCAAGGCGTTCGCCGGGCAATCACTGCGGATCTCTGGCAGCGAATTCCCAGCAGTACCCGACAGAAGGCAATCTCGCGCCGCGCCAAACGATTGCTGCAGGGCCTGGCGTTTTCTCCGGGACGACGTTACCTGGAATGGATTGCCATCTTCAACGAGGCCCGTCGGGCAGAACTGTACGCCGACGAGTTCTTGACAAGCTTACCCGACCACGACCCCTACACGTTTCTGGGCCGCGCCTTCTCGAGATCGGCCAAGCGCGATCGGGTGACCTCAACGTCGCTGACCGATCTGGTGACTTATTTGCCATGCGATTTGATGACCAAAGTCGACGTGGCTTCCATGGCACATGGCCTGGAGTGTCGCCAGCCGCTGCTCGACTATCGTCTGGTCGAATTCGCCGCGGCTCTTCCGTTGCGATTGAAGTTGACGGCGCGGAGATCGAAGCGCCTGCTTGTGGACACCTTCGGTCACCGTCTACCGCCATCGGTGTTGAAACGTCGAAAGATGGGGTTTGGGGTACCTCTGGATAGGTGGTTCAAGGAAGACCTCGGTGCTTACACGCGCGAAATCCTGCTCGACCTAAGGGCCACGGGTCGCGGCTATTTCCAGGCAACCGCGGTCGAGAGGTTGATCGACGAACATCAGCAGGGCCTCTTCGATCATGGCTACCGACTGTGGGCATTGTTGTTTCTGGAACTTTGGATGCGCGAATGGATCGATTGAGGTGGGCTTTCCTCGAGCATGCGACCAAGTTCCACAGTCGCGGTTCTGTGAGTTACCCAAACTTCGGATTGCCTCCAATCCACGTGATCGGCAGCCGGTTCAAGCGATGTCTCCAGAAGCATCTGTGATCGGTGATCCAGCCTAATTCCGGCTGCCAAATGACCCGATACTCATGCGTGTGGTCGCGATACGAAAACCGGATCGCGCCACTGCGGTTTCGCCAGCGATCCCCAATCGACCGGCGATGCTTGCAACCGATTGGATAGAGATAGAGATTGCGACCCAATGTCGCGATGGTCTTTCCCGGAATCGCTCGCGGCGAGTTCCGTGGCAGGCCGCGCGAGGTTAAACTTTGGGGGTCGTCGGGATCGGCGCTGTTCTATGACCTGGGCAATGTAAAGGAAGCATGCATGCGGAATGTCATCGCCGTGGTATTGGCAGGTGGAAAAGGGTCTCGACTGGAGCCGCTGACACGCGACCGCGCGAAACCCGCGGTGCCCTTCGGCGGCGCCTATCGCATTCTGGATTTTGCACTGTCCAACTGCATCAACAGCGGGCTGCGAAAGATCCTGATCTTCACGCAATACAAAGCGATGAGCCTCGATCGGCACATTAACCTGGGTTGGCGATCGTACTTGTGCCGCGAGCTTGGTGAGTTCATCGATGTGGTCCCCCCGCAGCAACGCATCGACGACAACTGGTACCAAGGCACGGCCGATGCGGTCTATCAAAACATCTACACGCTGGAGAACGAACGCCCCGACCTGGTGGCGATTCTGGCTGGCGATCATATCTACAAGATGAACTACGAGAAGCTCATCGAGTTTCATCGCGAGCGGAACGCTGATCTGACCATTGCCGCGCTGCGAGTCGATACCGAGTCGGCCAAGCAATTTGGCGTGATGGAAACCGAGGCCGACGGGCGGATCGTCGGCTTCGACGAGAAGCCGGCCAACCCCAAAACGATTCCCGGCGATGACCACCACGCGTTGGCTTCGATGGGCATCTACATCTTCACAGCCCGCTTCTTGTTCGAACAGTTGTGTCTGGATGCCACCAAGCGAGACAGCGCCCACGACTTTGGTCGGGACATCATCCCCTCGGTGATCAAGACGCATCGCGTGTTCGCTTACCCGTTCCGCGACGAGAATCGCAAGGCCGATGCTTACTGGCGGGATGTCGGTACTTTGGATGCATACTTCGAGGCCAACATGGATCTGGTCTCGGTCGATCCACAATTGAATATGTACGACGACGTGTGGCCCGTTCGAACCTATCAGCCGAATCTGCCGCCGCCCAAGTTCGTATTTGCCGAAGATCGTGAAGGTGGTCGACGCGGTGTGGCGCTGGATAGCATTGTCTGTCACGGCTCAATTATTTCCGGCGGCGAAGTCTCCCGTTCGATCATCGGGCCCCGAGTTCGGGTGAATAGCTTTGCCAGCGTGGAAGACTCGATTCTTTTCGAAGGCGTCAACGTCGGCCGCCACGCGAAGATTCGCCGTGCGATTATCGACAAACAGGTCGTCATCCCACCGAGTGCCGAGATTGGCTACGATCTCGAATTCGATCGCGCCCGAGGTTTTACCGTGAGTAACAACGGTGTGGTTGTGATCGCCAAGGGCGACGGCGTGGAGGAATTTCTGGAAGCCGAACCAATCCGCGGCTGATTTTTTGAAGTGATTCGGCTCGAGCGCCGCGATATCGCAACACTTTCTTGCGATGCGCGCAAAAAAAGCCCCCGGAATAGGCAGTGTCCCAGGGGGGCAAAGGACACCTTATCCAGATTCCGGGAGCGATTGGATCCGTCGCTTCACGGAACTTCAAGATTGCGACAACGCCGTGTAAGTCGCATCGCCGGACTGCGAAGTCAGCCGCTGGCTTCCCTGCCTGGCGGCCGAGTCTCCGTGGCCCGCAGAAAAGGCATCCATGCCATTTCCGGATGCGGGCCCGTCCAATTGGACTCGTTCGGTACGTTGTGGCGGTCTCTTGTTCCGCTCACGAGGCGGGGAGAATATGAGAATCGCCCGTGGGGGTCAAGTGCGGTTTATTGCCACTTTCCCCCGTGTTTTAGCGGGATAGCACCGCGTTTTCGGAAAAGTTTTTCGCGCTTTTCCAGTTCCTAACACTCCGCTTCGGAATTCATCGAAACTTCCGATTGTGTTCCGCGATTCTCAGGGGTACCTTAAAGCTGGCTGCTTTGATCGGTCAATCGACCGTACCCTGCATGATGCTGCTGTGCAGAGCAATAGAGTTGGAGAGCAAACATCTCGTGTGGAACGTATCACATTGCGATGTGTTGCTTGGGGTAGCAAATCTTCTCTATCGACGAATCGAGAACTGCCGTGGCATTGCTGGTTTCTTGTCCTCTGTGCAACAAGACGTTCAACGTCAAAGAAAAGTATCTTGGTAAAACTGGCGGCTGCCCTCACTGTCACGGGCAGATTGCGATTCCGAAATCCGCTTCGGATGAGGAAACCACCTACATCGGCGACGACGAGTCGAAGACCGATGATCTGCCCGCTGAGCAGGGACCACCGCCGCGTCGCAGACCTACTCCGCGAAAGATCCCGGTAACTTCGGTTCAACCTATCCCGTTGAACGACGTTACCGATTCGCTGGAAGAAGAGTCGTTGCGGGTGCCTTACAATACCCTGGTTGCCGGCCCCGTCGTGGTTCGAAAGAACAATAACGCCATGTGGGTCAAACTCGGTATTGCGTCGCTCACGGTCGTGGTTCTGGCGTTCGTGTTCATCATCGGTTTCTCTTCCGGGAAGGATGCCGGCAAAGGAATTGCCCAACCGGTTCCCGCTTCGGAGCTGGGGGCGATCGAGAACGCGGACATTGCCCAGGTGAAATTCCTGGAGGAGCATCGTGATATCACGGTCGAGATGGTGTTGCTGCTCCGCAAAGTGGATGACGCGGAATCCGCCGAAGCCGCGGTGAAAGAATATACCGATTGCTTAGTGCGCCAGATCAAGTGTGCAAGGAACTACCTACAAATTCCTCTGGATCAGGAAGACGATCCGAGTTCCATCGCGGGAGAAGAGCTGATCGAAGAGGCAGGCCTCGCCGAGGCGGCATTGAATGCCGAGAAGGCCCGAATCTGGCAAATTCCCGCTGCAGCCCAGGTCCTGCAAACCGCCGGCGAGAGACTCACCGCGGAGTTCAACAGCGTCTTGAGGCAAATCGAGCGGCGCTATCCGAACCTGAAGTTCCAATAGTCACGGCTTCAATCGATATCACGGGAATCGATAACTCTTCTGTGACCAACGCGATCGATTCTCTCTCGCGGCCGTGTGCATGAGTGAGGAGTCTCTACCTCACCTGGACACGTTGACTATGATGGACCCGTAGGGAGTTCCCCGGGTTATCATTGGTCCTCAGGTTCGAGCATTTCAAAAGATCCATGCACGATTTTTTTATGCAGATCGCGCTACAAGAAGCAGAGATTGCTCGCGATGAGGGCGAAGTGCCCGTGGGGGCCGTGGTAACCCACAACGAACGCGTGATTGCGTCGGCGCATAATCAGCGCGAACAACTGCGAGACCCGACGGCCCATGCCGAAATGATCGCCATCACCCAGGCAGCCGAATCACTTTCCAGTTGGCGACTCGAGGGTTGTACGCTCTATGTGACGCTTGAACCCTGCCCCATGTGTGCCGGTGCGATTCTGCAAGCTCGCGTGCCGATGTTGGTGTACGGGGCTCGCGATCCGAAGGCCGGTGCAGTTCATTCGCTATTTCGCTTGCTGGAAGACAGCCGCCTGAACCATACGACGCAGGCCGTTTCCGACGTACTTGCCGAACCGTGCGGAGCCATCCTCACGGATTTCTTCCGCGAGCAACGCAAGCTTGGGAAGAAGTAGTCACGGTGCGAATGCGGGCGGCATTTCTGCCAAGAAGGGCAACTCGCTCAACTGACGCGATGGCCGATTCCCGGCTCCGGGCCCTCGATCTTCTTGCGCACGGTGGCCACGCGCTGTTGCAACTGGTCGAGATCCTGCCGGAAGCGTCGTACCGCGCGGCAACGGTCTTCCAATGGGCCGAACAGGTTGATCTCGGGCAACTCGCGGCTCCAGGTTTCGGTCAGCGAGTTGATCTGCCCTCGCAGCCCTCGCCGCAGGCGGGAGGTAAACATCCACAGCAGCAGCGCGGACCAGGCCACGATCCAGAAAGCTGCATGCACAAAGAAATCCCAGCCGTAGGTGGCCGTGGGTTCGGGGGCCAGCCACGAATCGTAAAAGAAGTTCTTTCCTAGGCGATAGAGGATGATGCCGATCATGGCCAACAGGAGAAATTCATATCGCGCACGCGTGAACCAGCCGGTGTGTTGCTTGGCCAGCGTTGCAATCACCTTCTGCAGTTGTGCGGCAGCCTGAGGGACGAAGGCCGCACTGGCCTCGACCGCCTGTGCCTGGATGGCGGCCGAAGATGTTTCGTCGTGCGAGAAGCCGGCCTCGCCTGCGTATCCGTCGAGGATGATCGCCGCCGTGCGGAGTTCGCCGGCGTCCCAGCTCGTTGCTACGGCTCTTGCGACACCTGCGGCGGCTTGACTCTTGCGTCGTCGCTGCTGAATGGCTCGCCCGCCCGCAGCGGCGCCCCATAGAGCCACTTGAATGGGCGAGCGGGCGCGTGCCAACGCAGCACCCCCGATCAGACTGCCCAGGCCTTGATAGAGACGCAGTACCGCGGAGAAGGGGCTGAATCCCCAGCGATTAGCCACTTCGCCCAGCAGTCGCTCTTCCCACGAGCGGCGAGATTGGAGCAATTCTTCTCGCGTTGTTTCTGCCAGCATTGCCGCCAGGCGGCTACGTTGCTCGGTGATGGCCGACTCGAGCTGTTCGACGGCAACCATGTTCTCGTCGAGTTCGGCCGCGCACGCGTCGAGCGTCCGTCGTATGAGATCGAGAAAGTTCGCCCTACGGATTCGCTTGGCCGCCGAGCCCGCCAACGAACGGGTGAGCAGATTGGTTAGGCGAGCAAATTCTCCCTGGTGGGCGTCTCCAGCTCTGGCGTCGGCCAATGCTTGCAGTGAATCGACAAAGAAAATCTCGCCGGTCTGATACTCATCACCCAGCGATTCACTCCAGTCGCTGCGGATATCGTCGTCCACGTCTGCGTGTGTTTGGACGAACACAAGCTGCGCGCCTGCCGATGCGGCGGTCAGCTCTTCGCGAACGCAGGCACTGCGGTACTTCTGTTGGGTGCTGGTGACCAACAGCACGTCGCAATGCGGTAACAACTCGCGGAGTCGGGCCAGGTTTGTCCCGCCGACCTCTCCGTCATCATCGCCTTCGCTGGTGTCGGGGTCGGGGCAGTCCAACAGGACCAGGTCGCGAAGTGCTGGCAGATCGCGCTGCACGAGATGAACTGCCGAAGGATCGATGCCCAGCATCTCGGGGCTTGTATCGGGGTGGCAGATCAGCGTGGCCAGTCGCGTGGTGGGACGTTGTCGACCGGTGAGGCTGACTTCCTCGCCCACGAGGGCGTTCACCAGGGCGCTTTTGCCGGTTCCGGTACCTCCCAGGGTGGCCACAACCAGGGGCGCCTGCCAACGTACTCGCAGCGTGTCGACACGCTCGGATAATCGACGCACCTTGGCGGCACAAGAACGGGCGGCTGCCCAGTCGGGGCGACGCTTCGACCATAGCCGTAGCTCGGTCATCAGCGCATCGACATCAGCTAGTAGATCGAGATGCTCAAGATCTTGAGATGCCATGAATACCTGCCGTCTGTGCCGGATGAGTTCCAGGCCTCATCGTACCACAGAGTGGATTCACGCGGTGCGGCGGCCCCCAGAAATCGGGCCACAGCCGGTCTTCACAACCAACATCGAACCGAACATGGCGCTCGGACCCTAGCAGTTCTTCATCAGCCTGCTACAGGTTCACCAGTCTCGCGTCTAACGAGCTTCGCTTGCCTGCGGTCGGGTGGCCATTTGCTCGAACTCCGCGGCCTGTTCCTCGTTGCCCAAGTGGCGGTGCATGCTGGCCAGGTTGGTGTAGGGAACTTCGAGTGCCTGGACATCCATCAATCCGGCACCCACGGACTGCTCCATGAGTTGGGCTCCCGCGTTGGTCAATCGCATCGCAAGTTCACGATCTTCGATTTCCCAATAGGAAACGGCCATGCTCACCAGCGCCTCGCCTTGCGAGCCGACTGCGGCAGCAGGGGTTTCGGCCAATGCTTCCTTGATCAACGGGAACGATCGGTCGAAGTATTCCACGGCCACCGCGTGGTTCTGTTTCTGCAACGCGTAAACCGAACCAATGCGGAAGAGAAGTTGGCTTTCATGGAACGAGAATCGCGGTTGCTCACTCAGCGTTGAACGAGCGAGTTCGAAATAGTCGGCCGAAACGGTGCCGTTCTTCACGGCTTCGTCGTCCAGTCCGCGAAGCTGGGCGATTCGGACGGCGTCGGAGAGCAAGATTCCCATGGTCATTTGCAGGGCGTGTTCATCCAACTCATCGTTGGAGTTCACCAGCAACTGTTTGGCGGCCCTAAGCGATTGCAGGACGTAACCTTGATGATCGAGTTCGCCACCCAATCCCAGCGATGCCTGCAAGGCACCTTGCGAGATCGTGATCTGGCGACGCAAGCGAAGCCGTCCGGTGGAGGTGGCGTCGGCCAACTGAGTGGCTCGATCGAGCCACATCGGGACAACCGAAGCTTGGCGGCGCCAATTGCCGTGTGCCACGTCGTACGCCACGGCCAGGTGGGCCTCGATCGAGACTTCCTCGGCCGCGTGTTGTACCGCCAGATATTCGTCGGCCAACAGCGGCTCGGTCAGCTTGATGGCTTGCAGATGGAATTCGATTGCCTGTTTTAAGTCCCGATTGGGACCATGCACATAGAGATTACCTTTTTGGAGAATCGCGTGAGCGCGAACCAGTCCGCCCTGGTCCGCCAGTTGGAGTGCCTTCTGTAGATCTTCGGCGGCCAGTTCGTAGTCGCCCAATTCCATCGCGACCTTACTTCGCATCACCAGAGAACTTGGGTTTTCGGCATCGAGTTCGATCGCCTTGTTGATCGCCGCGCGGGCTTCTCGAACCAGGCCGACTCGGTATTGAATCGAGGCCTTTAATTCAAAGGTTTTCACCTCGCCGGGTGCCAAGTGTTCGGCAACTTCCAAGTCATTCAAACTCGACCGCGGATTGGCGATCTGCTGATTCTCGGCGCGGGCGATAAACGTTTGGGCATCGATCGGCTCCAGAATGATCTGGATTACCGCCGGCTCTTCAGTTTCGGGATCGAACCCGAAGAGAACGCCACGCTCGGGATAGGCCTGACCGAGTGGTGTGCCTTGCGCATCGCGAACGACCACGGGGCGAAACTCGTCGAGCGCCAATTGCTTGGCGACATCACCCGTGGGAAACGGTTGATTGAGATTCACTACGATCGAAACAATCACCCCGTCTTCGACCGAAGTGACAACTTGTTCAAATGGTTCAACGGAGTAGAGCCGTTGCTCGACCCCTTCATTCTGCACGACCTTAACCGGCTCGCCCCATTCGGCGTTTGCGTCTTCGGCAGTTGAGGAGCCGGGCTGAATACCGCCGAGCCGGGCGGCTTCCACGTTGTACTTGGCCAACAGGGGGTCGGTGTTCTCTTCCGTCGATGGCTCAGCAGTTTCTTCTGCGGCCAGTTCTTCTGCCGCTGGCGTAATGTCGGTTGTGACCGCCTGCGGATCCGTAGTTGCGCTTGGTTCGGTGGCGACGGGTTGTCCCTGATCGTCGGATTGGACAATCTTCACCGAGACGGGTTCGTCGGCAGCCAACGGACTGCATGAGCACAGTGCTACCGAGGTGACGACCATCAGGGTCGCGGTCCGCACGAGATTTTGTTGCAAACTGATCTCTGCATGCTTCACCGAACGCATCGGGTGTTCCTCCTGAACCCGCGCCATCGACGCGTGACCTGTGCTGTTACCAATCCTTGGTTTGTCCTAAGAGTCTCGTCGTGCCTGTTCGAAAAAATTCGTGGCAGGCTTGCGCCTCGTTACGCCGCTCCGCATCGATTGCGTCGCAGGCGCATGCTGACCGAGGGGCGTACTATACCGAGGCCCCCAAATCACACCTAGAGAGATGTGCCACGGATTCTCTCTGTTTTCAAGATCAATTCGTACTTGCGTTGCTATCGGTGCTTGCAAGTCGGCCGCTAGTGTCAGTGTGAAGAGTGGCCTTTTGTAAATGAACGCAGCGCTTCTCGGGCACCTGAGACGTCTCGCTGCTCGACATGTTCGCGCGCGGCCTGCAATGTTTGAATCTGGTCGGTGGTAAACGGCACCGGAGTGCCGACTTCAGGCACGGTGGGAACGAGTTTCTGCGCGATCGCCTTGCGAAGTACGTCGATTCCCTCACCTGTCACTGCGCTGGTTGCGATTGCCTTGCCGGATCCGATGGGTTCGTCGAGCAGATCGATCTTGTTGAATACGGACAACGTTGCCGTGTTCGCGGGCAGTTCAACAAATGTGGGATCGCTTTGGGTGGAGGCGTCGTGCACCTCCAGCACGAGGTCGGCTTCGGCCAACTGCCGATGCGCGTGTTGAATGCCCGCATGTTCGATCGCATCGCGGCTGTCTCGCAGCCCAGCGGTATCGGCCAGATCGATGGGCCATCCTTCGACGGAAGTCATCGAGGTCACCACATCGCGCGTGGTACCCGGCTGATCGAAGACGATGGCCCGTTCGAAGCCCAGTAGCTTGTTCAGCAGGCTACTCTTTCCCACATTCGGCGGCCCGCTGAGGACAACCTTCCACGGCCGTATCAGATGTTGACCCAGCGGTGCGAGTTCCCACAATCCGCGCAATTTCTCATTCGCGCTTGTAAGCTGCTCTTCATAGAGCAGCTGGTCGATCTCACGAATCGCCAAGGACAATGCACCCTTGGCTTGATCGAGCAGGATGCCCGCGGTTCGTTCGGTGAGGGCGGAACCCAACGCCACGCTGGCCGCGGCCACGGTCGGGTCAGACGCGGTCGCCCGGGCATGTTCCTGCCACGATCGTGAAATGGCTCCCAGTTGTGTGAGTGAGTCCACGATTTGATTCACTGCGGCCTGGGAGCCATGGCAGTGCACTTCGACCCGTCGTCCATCCAGGCAACAGACCACGAGTTCTTCCCCGGTCGATCGTTCCGGCGCATCGTTCGTTGCTGCTTCGTGCGCCGCCCAATTGCCAAACACGATCTGCCCGGGGTTGAAGGACTCGAGCGGTCGGTTTGCTCGGGGGTGGAAGTTTTGCGAGACGAATGCCTTGGCCTGCGGGCCTTCGACCAGCAGGGTGGCCACGGCCCCACGACCTCGGGGAGTAAGCACGACGACGTGGGTTGCCGATTCGTTCATCTCGAGGAAGGCGACGATTCGGAAGAGGCCAACACGATGCCGGAGAGCACCAGATTGGGAATGTACTCGGCCTGCGAGTTGATCAGCCCGGTAATGTCTTTCGCGGCACCGCCGGTGACAAAGACCTCGGGCGTTTGTCCAATCTCCTCGGCAAGACGGGCGACGAGTTCTTTCACGCCGCCGATGGCTCCCCAGTACAAGCCAGATTGCATCGCGTTCACTGTGGAGGTGCCAAGAGCCGCGGGGGCTTCGGGTAACGAGGCTATATCCACGTGGGGTAGCAGATCGGTGAATTCGTGCAGCGCGCGGGCAGCCATGCCGATGCCGGGCCAGATCGCACCGCCACGAAACACCCCGGAAGCCGACACCAGATCGACCGTGATGGCGGTTCCCATGTCGACAATGACTGCCGGCGAGTTCGCACTGCGGAGATGATTCACGGCCACGGCGGCCAACAATCGATCGACCCCCACCATATCCGGACGTTCCAGATCGACTTCCAACGGCAGGTCGTCGCGGGCGAGCATGGTCAATTGCCGTGTCGCGTCGCGTTCTCGCAACCAGGCAATCAGACGCGTGGAGCCGAGTAAATTCACGGTACCCAGCCGCCAGGCGATCGTTTCGATGGCATGCGGTAGTACCCAACTGATCAATTCATCGAACGGCTCGTCGAGTGTGGACAGCTCCATGGTTTTGCTGGGGCCGGGAAGCCGGTTGGTTCCCCGATCGAGTGTCTCGAACAGCCCTAGCTTCATGCGGCTGTTTCCAATGTCCACGGCCAGCAGCGGAGTTTGTAGTGAAACGGACATGGTGCGTTGCTCTTAAGGATTAGCACATTGCACGAGTTGTTTACTCACGGCGTGTAGCAGCTTATCGAGCCCTTCGCCGGTGACCGCCGAGAGCTTGAGAACCGGGGTGCCGAGTTCAGTGGAAAGTCGTTCTACGGTTTGTTGGGCCTCGGGCAATTCGCCCTTGCTCACCACGACAATCTCGGGCCGCTCGGCCAAGTCACTGTCGTATTGGCTCAGCTCGTTGCGAACGGCTCGATAGTTTTCCAGCGGGTCGGATTCGTCCATGGGCTGAGGTTCGACCAAATGTACCAGCACGCGAGTTCGTTCGACGTGCCGCAGGAATTCGTGACCGAGACCGACGCCAGCGTGAGCTCCTTCGATTAACCCCGGGATGTCGGCCATGATAAACCCGTGATCGAAGTCGATTTGAACGCGGCCCAGGTTGGGGAACTTGGTCGTAAACGGATAATCCGCGATCTCGGGTCGCGCTCGCGAAAGGCGGCTCAACAGGGTGCTTTTCCCTGCATTCGGTTTTCCGATGAGCCCGACATCGGCGATCACCTTTAATTCTAGGATTAGCGTCCGCTCTTCGCTTGGTTCTCCCGGTGTGAATTCTCGCGGGACGCGATTCGTGGAAGATTTGAACCGGGTGTTTCCCTTGCCCCCTTTGCCTCCCTTGGCCGCGGTTACCCGATCGCCAGGGCTGGCCAGATCTTTCAAGCGAAAGTCCCCCTCGGCGTCGATGACCACGGTGCCGGGGGGAACTCGAATGATGAGGTCTTTGGCGCTCGCACCATGGCAATTGTCGCCGCGCCCCTGCTCGCCGTTTTTGGCATTCCAGTGGTGCCTGTGCGAAAGGGCGGTTAGGGAATCGACCCCGGCCACGGCTTCGATGATGACACTACCGCCGTCGCCTCCATCGCCGCCGTTTGGCCCACCGCGGGGTACGTACTTTTCCCGGCGGAAGCTAACGCAGCCGTCGCCCCCTTTTCCTCCCGCAACGAATATCTTGGCCCGATCGACAAACATGTGGGTTCAACGTTGATGATAGTCGCAATCAGAGGGTAGCAGCCGGGCCCCATGCGCGACCCTGGCACGAAAAGAGGGACCGGCCGAATTCGACCCGTCCCTCGGATTATCACCGGTGGTCAGGCCTGGAAACAGAGGCTGACCGTTGTTTTCCGTTCGATTCAGTTGCTTTCGACGAGGTTGCTCTCGACGACGTTTACCCTGCGGCCCTTGCGGTCGAACTTCACATAACCGTCGACCAGGGCGAACAGCGTGTAGTCTTTGCCCTGACCAACACCCTTGCCGGCATGAAAACGGTTGCCGACTTGGCGGACGATGATGTGCCCGGGCTGAACCTGCTCGCCGCCAAACCGTTTTACGCCGCGGCGTTGTGCGTTTGAATCGCGACCGTTGCGGCTGGATCCTTGGCCCTTCTTATGTGCCATGACACTGATCTCCGTGCAAACCCTGGTCGAAAAACGTATCCCGAGCCGAGGGGGGAAGAATATGTAGGAATCTGCGAATTCTTTTTCCTACCGATAAACCCACTCATAGTCAACCGCATCGGGGTCGCCAAAGCGAAATTCACGCTCGTGCTGGTGTAAGTCGTCGCCGGGGCGCCAAAACTTGAGCTTCAGAGTTTTGTAGGAGAAACGGCGACCCTCGGGCGTATCTTCCCAGCGGTAGGCGTTGGTCAGCCCTCGCACGAAGACCAGGAAGCGATCGGTCCGGGGGTCGACATCTTCCCAGGTTGCGACGCCCCATACCGGGTTCAGAACCCCCGGGCCTGCGGGACGACCGTCTTCACCCGTGGCTGGCCGTTCGCTCACGGGGATCTCTCCGCTGATTTCCACCGAGTTCAGCAGCCCGTGAGGAAAGTGTTCCCGTTCGGCAATGGGGTCGTTGGCCACGGGAATGAGGCGGTCCATGTACCGCTTGAAGTGCCCGTTCTTGTCTTTGACGTCACTGACCAGCTCGAAGATGGGCGTGAAGTTGGGAACCGGGACCTCACCAAAGTTCAATACGCGGTACACCATGTACCAGACCTGCTTTTTCCGCATCTTGCCCGAGGGCAAGGGAACGTCCACTTCGATCAGCCGCATCGGCTTGAAGGAGAATTCCAGCGACCAGATGTCGTGATGGAACCGAATGTTCTCGGCCCATTTGAAGTTGGGGTCCACGTCGATCAATTCGACGATGTCGTGACGACTGAAGCTCTCGTTGACCTGTTGATCGGGGTCGATGGTTACCAGAACCCGATACAACCCTCTCGCCGGGTCCTGGCTGCGGGGGTCTTTGCTCGGATCCAGGCTGGCAGCCGGCAGGGTTCGCTCTTCCTGGCGAACCAATCTCGTTGCCACGCTGTTTGCCGGTTGCGTCGTGGGAGAAACCAGCGAGGATGCGACCTGTGCTCGGGTCACATCGGGAATCAACAACATCGCAGCAAGTGCACCGACGCAAGTGCTGGCAAGTTGAAACGATTTAAGCATCAACGGGGCCTCACTCAGTTGGAGCATCCACGGAACCGCCGATTCGGCAGTGCCAGGGCTGAAAGACCTCCGTGCCTCTACGAACCTCTTAGTGTAATTGGGCTTACGGAAGAGGGTCAAGAATTCGACCCCGCCGGTGCCCGAATTGTCCCGAGGACGCCACGGCGCGCCGCATGACCCAACCACCCGACACGACCCGAAGTTTCGGGGGATAGCGATTTCTGGCCCATTACGCCGAAAACGTATGACACCAAAGCCCAGGGGCCGCGAAGAGCACCCTGGGATATGAAACTAGCGAGCATTCATCTGGACATATCGCCATTGTCGGGGGGCACCAGCGTCCAGCGAATCGTGGCCGGTTCGGATGCCGCGTTGGCCAGTTCTTGGTCGTCGTTGTAGTGTCGTTGGGGCACGACTCGGCCGGCGATAGATAACTCGTAGGGGTCGGTGTCCGCACGCCATGGGCGGATGCCGACGCGATGGTGGGGTTGGGGTTCGAGGTTCAGCGTCCCACCACTGGGCATTTCGAGGCGGAGCAATTGTTCCTTTTCTGAGCAGCAAAACCACAAGCTGAGCAAGTCGAAGTGTTGCAACAGGGTCAGCCCCGCCGCGGCGACTGCCTCGGTGTGCAGCGACGGTTGGGAAGCCTGCCATTGGGTGAGCCACTTGTGCTGCGACTCCACCTGGGAATGCAGGAAGGCCTCCCCGTTGTGCACGACCTGTTCATCTTTCGATTCTGCCCAATGCGAACGGCGGAGCAGTTCCTCGAAGTGCCGACTGACCAGCCAGGCTGTGAAGGGCGATTCGCGCGCTCCCACGGCGATCGATGCTTGCCAGATGCCGATGGCCTCGAGCTGGTTCATTTCGGTGAAATCGATCGGATGCCCCGATTCGGGGTCGACCTTCGGGTGACGTTCCCATGCGGCCCAACCGTCGTCGTGGCAGCGTATGGCAGCGAGTAGATCGGCGTTCGCCGTAGGTGACGCACTAATCGGCTCGACCCAATGCTCGGCCAGTTGCCACGCCAGATGGGCATGGTCGACCTGCGTGATCAACATCCAGGCGGGTTCGCCCGCGGAATTTCGAACCTCCCGCCGGATCATCGCACCGCCCGCCTGTTTGCCAGGAACTCAGATAACTTCATTCAGCCGCGCACAACCTTAAGAATAAGGCTGCCCGACGGACGAAGTCGAGCCAATTCGCGTGGCCCCTGGTTCTGATGGTTATGGCGGATGAGGGGTCTAGCGTCGGGTGGCTTCGCCCTCGGATTGAGCGGCCCGTTCTGCCTTGCTTGGGACGAATTGCACGCTACTGACAATCTGGCGATCGATTTCGCCCAATTGCGGCTCCAGCGAGCTTTCCAGCGTGAAGGCGAAGCTGAGGCGTTTGCCGCTCTCGTCACGTACGACGTAGTAGTGCCAGTGCATGTCTTGCGAGGACGCGGTACCCTGGGCGATCACTTCCCGGAGGGTCAGCCCACTGCTGGTCTTGCTTTCGCCGGCCCGGACGAAGGATCCAAAGTTGTCGCCCAGCGAGTTCTTGATGTCCCGTTGCAGGGCATCGAGATTCGAAGGGTGTTCCGGCGGTCGCTTTGCCAGGGGCGACACGTTGCATTGGGCGATCAGCTCGCCACGTTCGATCAACCGCATGACGACCAGCTTTTCGTCCTCGCTGACAATGTGCCAATTGCGAGGGTAGGCGAATCCGAAGCCGTGTTCCTCGGATTCGTATACCAGCAAATCTCGAAGGTCTTGATTGGTCTCAGGAAGATCGGCAACGATCTGATCGTTTAGTTCAGGGACCGATTTGGCCGGTTTCACGGTCATTTGCAGGCGAACCACAGCTTCCAGCCCGGGGGAGACGTGGCCGATCGAGCGGTCCTCTTTGATGATCATGGCGATCCAGCCGACGCGACCTCGCTTCGTGTCAAACAGGTAGCGGGCTTTCACGTCCATTTCCGTGGCCACCCCGGCGATCGCGCCGTGCACGGTGCCGGCCATCTCGATCTTGGCGACGTTCTTTTCGACGGAAACGAAGGTGCTTTCGACGTCGTTGGAACTTACCGCATCGACGCCCAACAGCGCGGCCATTAGATGGTCGGAATGCGGCCAGGAGGAACCGACGGTCAATTCGTGACCCGGCATCAAGGCTTCGATCAGCAGGCTGTTGCATGGGATCTCGATCAGGTCGAGATCATCGCGGGTGAGCAGGCGTTCGATGCTGTAGAGATCGGTGCTTTCAAGCTTGCGCTGGACTGCTACCAGTTGACGATCTTCGCCGAGCGATCTTTTTGATCGATCGCCGTGCACTTGGATTTCAACTTCGGCCTTATCGTAGTGGCGGACGCTTTTGAGCCCGGCCTGGGTCTCATCTCCTAGCTGCAGCACTCGTTCGTCGTAGTTGAGCACGCCCTTGGCTTGCATGGGCAACTTCTCGACCTTTTTGTCACCCCTCAATTTGAGGTCACCACGAACTTCCAGAAGAACTTCTACGGAGGACAAATTTCCGATTTCGGTCAACGAACGTAAGGAATAGGGCGTCGGGCTCGTCTCAGGCGTGGCCTCTTCGCCCACTGCGGATATACCTCCAGTGAGGTATAGGGCGATGAAAATTAGAGAAACAAAGCCATTTGGTCCACGCTGTGCACTCATGAAAAGCATCCCTGCCAAGTGTGCTGGAGAATAGAAGGTCTTGCGGCGCAGCCACATCCGTCAGATCGACCAAAACCAACCCCATAGTTAAATGCGAACAAAAGTCTATTGCCTGCCCGGTGGTCGCGTATGGACCGCGATCTACCATACGAATGATCACCGGTCAGGGCTGATATTTCGGGCCGGATAATGCACCGTAAAGTATTTTATAGATGCAGGTTACGTTTCTACGGGAAACCGTCTCCAGGCCCTCCAACAATCAGAACCAACACAATCGAAAAGGTCTTGCGAACTTTTTTCGAGCAAAAAGACACTTAGTTGCGTATCAAGAACAACTCAATAACGGTCTTCAGTTGATAGGCCAAACACTGCTCCTCTCTTCGGGTGTCCCGAAACGAGTCAGGTGTCCCCAAATGAGACACTCTCACGGGCGTAACCATGGGATGGTGCGGTTTTTCGACCAAATTCAGCAGCGGACCGAGGGGTGAGTTTGATACATTTCGAGAGGCTGGATTCGCCATCTCGTAACTGCTGGTCCCCATCGCGTGTTTAGGGAGCATGGCACGCTAGCGACCAGGCTGAGTCGTCGGCACTCGTCCGACGTTCGGCGAATTACAGCCCACCAGGCGTTTTGTCCTAGCTGGCCACCGGGCGGCGACGGCAACTCGCCATCAAGGAGAAGAGGTAGGATCATGCATACCGATTACCAAAATCCAGGAATACGCGAGCTTCGCGATCAGCAGGTGCGTTTCGCGCCGCGCGAGAAGAAGATCGAGCAGGCCGACCGAGCCGAGCAATTGCTAGGCGAGTTGGAGCCGTCGAAGGTCTATCCCTATGACTACGTCTGCTATCGTGTGACCGACTTTCGCCCGGACTCCTACCCCAATCTGAAGGTGACGGGTCAGGAAGCGATACACGATCTGCGGTTATTGATCGAAGATCTAACCGACGTGGTCGATCTGAAGGCCGAAGCAGCCACCGAGCCGGTGTTGACGGTCGAGGAAGTGAGCAAGCGGTTCAATGTTTCGACGAAGACCGTTTCCCGATGGCGACAAATGGGTTTGGTGAGCCGTCGTTTCCTGTTCGATGGTCGCAAGCGAGTTGGCTTTCTGGAAAGCTCGGTCGAGCAATTCGTGAAGCAGCATGGCGACCGCGTGAAGCGTGGTAGCCGCTTCAGCCAACTGGATGACGAAGAGCGAGCGCTGATTGTGGAACGAGCCCGTCGTCTTGCCCGAGCAGGCGGTTGCCCGGCCGACGTGACCAAGCGGCTGGCTCGTCGCCTGGGGCGCAGCGTCGAAACGATTCGTTACACGCTGAAGAACTTCGACCAGCAGAACCCCGAATTGGCCGTATTCCCGGATGCGAATGGGCCGCTGGACGAAGAGGCGAAGGCCAAGATTTACCAGGAGCATCGTCGTGGTACCTCGACCGAGGCCCTGGCCAAGCGGTTTTGCCGTAACAAGACGAGTGTGTATCGCATCATCAACGAGATGCGTGCCAAGCGGATTTTCGATCTGCCGTTGGACTGCATTTACAACGAAGAGTTCGACAGTGCGAAAATCGAAGGCTTGGTGAATGCACCCATGCCCGAGCCGGAAGTGGCGGCTCGCAAAGTGCGTCGCCCCAGCGGGTTGCCGCAGTATTTGGCCAGCCTGTACGAGGTGCCGTTGCTCACCCGTGAGCAAGAGCAACACCTGTTCCGTCGTATGAACTACCTGAAGTACAAGGCGAACAAGTTGCGCGAAAACCTCGATCCAGCACGAGCCAAAAGCAGCGACATGGACGCGATCGAAAAGTTGTACGACGAAGCGGTCGCCACCAAGAATCACTTGGTGCGATCCAATCTTCGCCTGGTCGTTTCGATTGCCAAGCGGCATGTCGGGATGCAGGAGAACTTCTTCGAGTTGGTCAGCGACGGCAACATGTCGCTAATGCGAGCCGTGGAGAAGTTCGACTACGGGCGTGGCAACAAGTTCAGCACGTACGCCACTTGGGCCATCATGAAGAACTTTGCCCGGTCGATTCCCGGCGAGCATCGACAACGCGAGCGGTTCCGCACGAGTACCGAAGAGGTGTTCGTGGCCACCGAAGACACTCGTAGCGATCACTATGCGGCGGAAACGGCCCAATCGATCCGAGAGTCGCACGTGGGACGAATTCTAGATCGGCTTGACGACCGCGAGCAAAAGATTATCATCAGCCGATTCGGATTGGACTACGATCGCGAGCCGCTGACGCTCAAAGAGGTTGGTGCCGAGTTGGGCGTCACGAAAGAGCGGATCCGGCAGATCGAAGCCCGTGCCTTAAACAAGCTGCGTAAGGCAGCCGAGGAAGAGAAGATCGATATTCCTGGGCTGTAAGACCCGGCGAATGAATATTGGAGCCCCAAGACAGGGGATCTAGCAAAAAGGGAGACGACGGCAGTTCTCAGGAACGACTGATTCAGCTCAAGCGTTCGCATTCGTGGTGGTCCAACATCGTTGGGCTACCCGACTTGTTTCGCTTGGCGACGAACATCGTTGTTCCAGAGGCTTTCGTGGGCTCCCTTTTTTTATTGGTTGTTCACTGCCAGTTGACGGAGATTCGGCGAGGCATTGCATCGAGCTCGGGCTGCGGCGTTCTTGCCGCTCTAGAGTGCCCGCAAATTGTCGCAAAGATTTACGATTCGCGACCTTGCGGTGCTTAGTCGAATCGGTATATTCAAGGGTTTTCAAGAATTAGGCAGGCTAGCGTAGCTCAATTGGCAGAGCAGCTGATTTGTAATCAGCAGGTTGTGGGTTCAAGTCCCTCCGCTAGCTCGTGTCAGGTACGTTTCGGGCCCGCTTTCGTGCCTGCGAAACCCTGTCGCGGGCTGGATTAAGAATAAGCGTTTGTGAGAAGTGAGTTGCCGTAAGCTGTTTTCAGCAGGCGGTTAGCAACGAATTGAGGTTGATTTGCGGGGGGTTTCCCGAGCGGTCAAAGGGGTCAGACTGTAAATCTGATGGCATTGCCTTCACAGGTTCGAATCCTGTACCCCCCACTTAAGTCATTTTGGGGTCCGTCGACAGGAGGAGCCGTAGTCTCGACAGGTGGTTGGTAGCCCCGAAGGTCTTTTGGAGCCCGCTGGGTCCCGGAGTGCATGCGATCCTGATGGGGAGTTGCATTGTCTATCTGGGGTCGAATGTGCAAAATCACGGATTGGCAAATGGCAGGGTGGTAAACCTGTGGTTTGCCTAAGGTCGGTAAGCGAAGTTGGTTGGAGTTTGTTGGTCGGCTGTCTTGTGTGTTTGGCGGGCGACCGAGCGTAAGGGAGGGCTGTTGGTTTGGCGTAGCCGCGTGCTGGCTTCCGGGTGGTCTTGTTTGCAAAGCGTCTGGTTACTGAATAGCGCCTAGCCAAGCAAATCAAACGCGGGTGTAGCTCAATGGTAGAGCCATAGCCTTCCAAGCTAAAGACGAGGGTTCGATTCCCTTCACCCGCTTTTTGCTGATGGAATGCAGCGCCGCGTGAGTTGGGATATGCAAGATCGTGGAGACGAATCGGCGGGCTATGAGCAAGCCGCAACCTGTCGAGCGACAAGCAGTCGGTGCTGCTGTAGCTCAGTTGGTAGAGCGCGTCCTTGGTAAGGACGAGGTCATGGGTCCGAGTCCCATCAGCAGCTTTTTTAGTTAGTCAGTGTGTTGTTGAAACAAATCTAGATAGAGACCTGCCTGTTTGGGGTGGGTTCAGGAAGAGACGCCGGGAGAAAGCATGGCCAAGGAAACATTTGAACGATCAAAGCCGCACTGCAACGTAGGTACGATTGGGCATATTGACCACGGGAAAACAACCCTCACGGGTGCGTTACTGGCCGTGCAGTCTGCCAAGGGACTTGCGAACTTCAAGTCGTATTCCGATATCGCCAAGGGCGGTACGGTGCGTGACGATACGAAGACGGTGACTATCGCGGTTAGTCACGTTGAATATGAGTCCGAGGCTCGGCACTATGCCCATATCGATTGCCCGGGCCACGCCGACTTCATTAAGAACATGATCACCGGTGCGGCCCAGATGGACGGGGCGATCCTCGTCGTGTCTGCCGCCGATGGCCCGATGCCTCAAACCCGAGAGCACATTCTGTTGGCTCGTCAGGTTGGTGTGCCGGCGCTGGTTGTGTTCTTGAACAAGGTTGACCTGGTCGACGATGAGGAGTTGTTGGAACTGGTCGAGTTGGAAGTTCGCGAATTGCTATCGCACTACGGATTTCCTGGCGACGATATTCCGATCGTTCGTGGTTCGGCCAAAGGTGCCTATGACTCGCCGGAAGATCCGGAGGCAACCAAGTGCATCGCGGACCTGTTGGAAGCGATTGATAGCTATATCCCGCAGCCCGAGCGCGAAGTCGACAAGCCGTTCCTGATGGCGATCGAAGACGTGTTCTCGATCGAAGGTCGTGGAACGGTTGCCACGGGTCGTATCGAGCGTGGGCTGATCACGGTTGGTGAAGAAGTCGAAATCATTGGCTTCACCGATAAGCCCGCCAAGACCACTTGCACGGGTGTTGAAATGTTCAACAAGACACTCGATTCCGGTCAGGCTGGTGACAATGTGGGTTGTCTGCTGCGTGGTGTGAAGCGAGATGAAATCGAGCGTGGTCAGGTTCTGGCCAAGCCGGCTTCGATTACGCCGCACACGAAGTTCGAAGCCGAAGTGTACGTCCTGTCGAAGGATGAAGGTGGTCGGCATACTCCGTTCTTTAGCGGTTATCGCCCGCAGTTTTACTTCCGGACCACGGATGTCACGGGTTCGGCCACGTTGATGGGCGACGCTGAAATGTGCATGCCCGGCGACAATGCAAAGTTGGAAGTAACGCTGGTAAGCCCGATTGCCATGGACGATGGCGTTCGCTTCGCCATTCGCGAAGGCGGTCGCACGGTCGGTTCCGGCGTTGTGACCAAGATTGTTGAATAGCGTGAGTTGAGTCGCGAAAGCGAACATAGGGGCGTAGCTCAATTGGCAGAGCGCTGGTCTCCAAAACCAGAGGTTGCGAGTTCGATTCCCGCCGCCCCTGCCATTTGCCGCTACATGCCTCGGTCGGGAATCGGCCCGTCGTGGCACGGCGGTGAAATGAACTGTGTTGTTGTGACTTTGGCTTGATTGCCGTCGCATTGCGACTGGCGGGTAAGTAACTGACAGGTGAATGGGATGTCACAAGGAACGAACTCCACGGTGAGCCCGTTCTTGCGCAATCTGTTCGACGCCTCGCTGTACAAGCGATCGCAGGGGCGGGTTGCACGTCAGGTAACGTTTGCTGCCGCGGCGATCATCTTCGCGCTGGGTGCTTACTCGATGAGTAACGCCCTCTTGGAGCAGGACGCTCCGGTGCGATTTGGTTTGTCAGGTTTGGTGCTGGTTGTCGGCCTGTGGGTTGCCTACAGGGCGGTTAATTGGCCGCAGTTTGCCGACTTTTTGATCGCTGTTGAGGCTGAGGTCAACAAGGTTACCTGGCCCACGCGAGCGGTTTTGTTTCGCAGTTCGATCGTGGTCATCTTTGTGATTTTGTTCCTGGCCGGGTTGTTGTTTGCATACGATCTGCTCTGGAAGGTGGTGCTTACCCAGATAGGCATCATCGGCTGAGTGAGTGGCCTCGGGCTGTGTGTATTAGGTGTCGTGTGGCAATTGCCACTTAGGGGGATGAGTCAGGTGTCTGACGAGCAACGCGAAAGCATCGACCAACCGCTCTCGGGCGACGTGTCCCTGCCCCCGGCCTCGGGAGAGGCTGAGCAGGCGGCGGTAGATCCGGTAGATGATGCTGCCGCTGCTCCATCGCCCGAATCGCCCTCGCCCGAGATACCCGCGCCGACCGAGCCGGAAGCGGCGGTCGAGTCCGAGGAGACTTCGGAGACGGCCGAATCGCCCGTGGAAGATGGCCCCATGGAGACCGTTGCCGACGAGAGTTTCGTCGTTGAAGAAGAGGAAGAGGTCGAGCTTCCCGCCGACGATACCACCACGGGAATGATCGAGGAAACGCCGGAAGAAGACGACTCCGAAGCGGACCGAGATTGGTACATCCTCAAGGTGCAAAGCAATCGCGAAGACTCGATTCGCGATGGTCTGATGCGCCGCGTGAAAATTGCCGGACTCGAGCGGTACTTTGGCGAGGCGATCGTCCCGATTGAGATGGTCACGGAGTTCAAAGGCGGCAAGAAACGGGTCGTCAAGCGAAAGCTGTACCCGGGCTATATCGTCGTGAATATGGTGATCAACGACGAAACCTGGTTCCTGGTTCGCGAGACGCCGGGCATTGGCGACTTTACCGGATCGGCGGGCAAGCCCAGCCCTATGTTGCCGCAGGAAGTGGCGCGAATCGTACAGAAGGCTGAGGAGAAAACGGACGACGCACCGAAGCTGAAGATCGCCTTCAGCATTGGTGATCGCGTGAAGATCAACGAAGGGACGTTCGAGAATTTTGACGGTGAAGTCGAATCGATCGACGAAGCCAACGGTCGCGTGACCGTGATGATCAATATCTTCGGGCGTTCAACCCCGGTCGAATTGGAATACTGGCAGATCGAGTCGGTATAGCCTGGGGCCGCAACGAACTAACAAATCGGGTCGCCGTTACACGGTGGCGGCTCTTCGGAAACCAGCAACAAAGCAAGAGTCATGGCAAAACAACTTGTCGCCAGTGTGAAGTTTCAGTGCCCTGGTGGTCAGGCAACCCCTGCACCGCCGGTTGGTACTTCGTTGGGTAAGCACGGAATCAACCTGGGCCAATTTGTGCAGCAGTTTAACGATCGCACGAAGGATGCCCGAGGAACTCCGATCCCGGTGGTCGTCAACGTTTACAACGATCGCAGTTTCGACTTCGTCACGAAGAGCGCCCCGGCGGCGGCTCTGCTGAAGCAGGCTGCGGGGATCGTCAAGGGTTCTGGCGTTCCGAACAAAGATAAAGTCGGCAAAGTCACCGCCGCACAAATTGAAGAAATTGTGAAAGCGAAGATGGACGACTTGAACGCCATGGATGTCGACCACGCAAAACGAATGATCGAAGGCACGGCCCGTAGCATGGGTCTTGAGGTCGAAGCATAAGTAAGGGTTTAACGCCAGATGTCCAAGCACAGTAAGCGTTTCAGGTCGTTGGCCGAGAAGCAGGCGGAGAAAGAGCCCGTTTCGTTGGCAGAGGCCGTTGAACGAGTCAAGCAGTTCGATAACACCAAGTTCGATCAGACTGTCGAAGTCGCCATGCGGCTAGGCATCGATCCAAAGCAGGCCGACCAATTGGTACGTGGTTCTGTGGTTTTGCCACATGGCATCGGCAAGACCCTTCGTGTCGTCGTCTTCGCCAAGGGTGACAAGGTTGCCGAAGCGAAAGAGGCCGGCGCCGACGAAGTGGGTGCCGAAGACTTGGCCAGGAAAATCAAAGACGGTTGGACCGATTTCGACGTGTGCATCGCTTCGCCCGACATGATGGGCGTGGTTGGTCCCCTTGGTCGTGTGTTGGGTCCCCGTGGGCTGATGCCCTCGCCGCGTGCCGGCACGGTTACGCCCGAGCTTGCCAAGACGATCAACGAATACAAGGCCGGTAAGGTCGAGTTCCGAAACGATAAGGATGGCAATGTCCACGGAGTGGTCGGCAAGCTGAGTTTCGATGCCCCGAAGTTGGCCGAGAATATCGAGGCCTTCATTAACTATGTAACCGGGCTGAAGCCTTCGACCCTCAAGGGATCGTACATCAAGGGGGTTGCGGTTAGCGCCACGATGAGCCCTGGGGTACCGATTGCGCTCTGATCGTGGCGGCCAAGGCGACATCTACAAATAGTTTGCAACACAACACGGCGAACCAATGAGCAAATTCGTTAAGAACCTGATCATCGACGACCTGCGGAGGCGGTTCGATGACGTAAGCGATGCGGTGCTGGTGAAGGTCGAGGGGATCGAGGCCAACGCCAACAATCGGCTTCGTGCCGATTTGCAGAGTAAGAACATCAACTTGCTGGTGGTCAAAAATAGCCTGGCCGCACGCGCCACCGAAGGCACCGCGCTTTCGGCGGCATTCGAAGGCATGTCCGGGCCCACGGCCGTGGTTTGGGGAAGCGAAGACATCGTTTCTCTGGCCAAGGAAATTGCCCGCATCGCCAAGGACGAACAATACGCACCGTTCGAGACTCGCGGCGGCGTCATGGACGGCGAGGTCCTCTCGCCTGAAGACGTTGCTCGGGTCAGTAAGTGGCCTTCGCGGCAGGAGCAGCTCAGCATTGTAGCGGGGCAAATCCTCTCGGTGGGATCCACGCTGTGCGGTCAGCTCGGCAGCGTTGGCGGTGCATTGGCCAGTCAGATTCAACAGAAGGCCGAAGAAGGCGACGAGGAGACAAGCGAATAACGCGGCACGAGCCGTTTTGTATTTTTCCGTTCGTCATGACGTGGTGTGTGGCGAACGAAGGTTAAAAATAAGAATTTTGGCGATGTCGACCAGCGATTGGCCCGCAAGCATATCTGAGGCGGCATCGACGACCAGTTTCGAGAAAGGAAGTTTAGTCCCATGGCGACCGACGCCCCAACCCAAGAGTTTTCGTCCGATACCCAGGAATTGGGCGACAAGATTGTTGAGCTGACCCTGAAGCAAGCCAAAGAGCTGAGCGACTACTTGGAAAACGTTCACGGCATTAAGCCCGCCGCGGGCGGAGCCGTGATGATGGCACCCGGCGGTGGCGGCGGAGACGGTGGTGGTGGCGAAGCCGCCGCAGAAAAGACCGAATTCGACGTCATTCTCGAGGCCTTTGGTGACAAGAAGATCGGTGTCATCAAGGTCGTGCGTGGCGCCACATCGCTGGGTCTGAAAGAAGCCAAGGAATTGGTCGAAGGTGTACCTAGCCCCATCAAGGAGGGTGTCTCGAAGGAGGATGCCGAGAAACTGAAGGCGGAACTTGAAGAAGCCGGTGCCACGGTCTCGATCAAGTAGCCGAATTCGAAAACGAGTTGTTATTCGAACGTCGTCTACCAACTACGTCGGTGTAACGAATACGCCGCAACCTCATGGTTTGAGCTTGTTTGACTTCACACTCAACCGATTCGCAGCCGGTTGCTGACCCTGTGTGAAGTTGCGCGCACGCCGCGGCCGGCCACCAGCGTAGTGGTTTGGTTCAACGCGTGAAGAAATATCCAAGGAGCACCAGAGAACTATGGCCACTCCCGCAGAACGACGCATACGACCCAAGGAAATCCGCAACTTTGGTCGTCAGTCTGATTTGGCTGCCATCGGTGACCTGACGGAGATCCAAACCCGCAGCTACGCCAATTTTCTTCAACTCGATAAGAGTTCGTCGAAACGAGATGATCAGGGAATCGAGGGGGTGCTCCGTGAGATTTTCCCCATCGAGAGTTACGACAAATCGTTGCAGCTTGAGTATGTGAAGTACGAGTTGGGCAAGCCTCGTTACGAGCCCGACGAGTGTCGTCAGTTGCGAATGACGTATGGTCGGCCGTTCAAGGTCTGGTTGCGGCTCACGAAAGATCAGCCGGTCGAAGAGGCGGTCTATCTGGGCGATATGCCCATCATGCTCGGTGGCGGTGAGTTCATCATCAATGGTGCTGAACGAGTCGTGGTGAGCCAGCTTCACCGCAGTCCTGGCGTCGATTTCGTGATGGAAATCGAAAGCACCGACCGCCGCCTGCATAGTTGTCGCATCATCCCCGAACGCGGCAGTTGGATCGAGCTGAACGTTCTCAAGAAAGAGAATCTCGGCGTTCGCATCGACCAAAGCGGCAAGTTTTCGGCAATGACACTGCTGCGGGCAATGAGCCCCAAGCTGAGTCAAAACGTCGACCTGCTGCGAACGTTCTACACGACCAGCAAGGAAAAGATCGTCGATGGTCGCAGCGTTCAAAAGATCGAAAACAAGATCGCTGTCGAAGATATCGTTTATCCGGCCAAGAGCGATCGGGCTGGTGAGATCATCGTGGAGTGTGGCCAGACCATCTCCCGAAACACCGCGGAACTGATCTGCACTTCCGGCATCAACAATGTCGAGGTAATGCCCGATGTCAAGGATCGTCTGATCCTCAACAGTCTGGAAGAGGACAACACCGCAAGTCACGAAGAAGCACTTCTGAAAATCTATCAGCGCCTGCGACCCGGAAATCCGCCGCAGTTGGAGAAGGCCCGCGCCTTGTTCAAAGAGAAGTTCTTCGACGTCAACCGTTACCGTTTAGGTCGCGTGGGTCGATTTCGTATCAATCGCAAGCTCGACTTGAAGATCAGCGAAGATGAGATGACGCTGCGGCCGGAAGATCTGATTGCCGCAATCGCGTATCTGCTCAAGCTTCGGGCCGGCGACGATAGTGCTCAGGTCGACGATATCGATCACCTGGGTAACCGCCGTCTGCGGACCATCGACGAACTGGCCAGCGATGAACTTCGCAAGGGCTTCCTCAAGTTGCGTCGTACGGTTCAGGAACGTATGAGTCTGAAAGACGTCGAGGACATGACCCCTCGCAGTCTGATCAATCCGAAAAGCATTTCGGCCTCGATCGACTACTTCTTCGGTCGTGGTGAGTTATCGCAAGTAGTCGACCAGACGAACCCGTTGTCGATGCTCACGCACGAACGGCGTCTTTCGGCGTTGGGTCCTGGTGGTTTGAATCGTAAGCGAGCCGGCTTCGAAGTTCGCGATGTGCATATTTCCCACTATGGTCGAATTTGCCCGATTGAGACCCCTGAAGGTACGAACATCGGTCTCATCTCCAGCTTGGCCATCTATTCCGCGGTCGACGAGTACGGCTTCCTGGTGACGCCATATTTCAAGGTGAGCAAGGGTAAGGTCACCGACGAAATTTGCTGGCTGCGGGCCGACGAAGAAAGTAGCGCCTATGTCGCTCCGGCCGATGCATTGATGGACGAGGATCGGCTCGGCGGCGATACGCTGGTCGCCCGATACCGTGCTGACTTCGTGATGGTCCCGACCGATAAGATTGAATACATCGACGTGGCTCCCGCTCAAATGGTCGGGGTCTCCGCGGCGTTGATTCCCTTCCTCGAGCACGACGATGCGAACCGTGCGTTGATGGGTTCGAATATGCAGCGACAAGCCGTGCCGTTGTTGGTTGCCGAACCACCATTGGTGGCCACAGGAATGGAACGGCAGGTCGCTCTCAATTCGGGCATGCTGGTTCGAGCAGCCAACGCAGGCACCGTCGACTATGTCGACGCGAATCGCATTGAAATTGGAGACGACGTTTATCACCTACGGAAGTTTGTCGGGCTCAATGAGCGGACTTGCCAGAACCAGAAGCCACTGGTTTCGCTGGGGCAGACCGTGAAGAAGGGCGACGTCATCGCCGATGGAGCCGCCACGTTCCAAGGTGAGTTGGCCTTGGGCCGCAACGTGTTGGTCGGCTTCATGGCCTGGGACGGATACAACTTCGAAGACGCGATCATCATCAGCGAGGAATTGGTTCGCAACGATACGTACACCTCGATTCACATCGAAGAGTTCGATATCGAAATCCGCGAAACCAAACTAGGGCGCGAAGAGTTCACTCGCGATATCCCGAACGTCAGCGAGAAGGCTCTCCGCAACCTCGACGATACGGGTATTGTTCGCATCGGTACCTACGTGCGTCCCGGCGATATACTTGTCGGAAAGGTTTCGCCGAAGTCCAAGACCGAATTGACTCCGGAAGAAAAGCTGCTGCACGCGATCTTCGGTCGTGCCGGTGAAGATGTGAAAAACGATTCGCTGGATGTCCCCTCGGGGATCGAAGGCATTGTCATCGATACCCAGAAGTTCTCTCGCCGTATGAGCCTTTCTGACGATGAGCGAAAGACGTTCGAGAAGGAACTCAAAGAGGTCGAGGCCGAAGGTGCCACAAAAGTTACCGAGCTGTTCACGGCCTTCGTCACCGAGTTGGAAGGGTTGCTGGGTAAGAAGATCACCGACGACGACGGCAACTCGCTGGTTCACGAGCAAGACCCGAAGTTCGTTTCCGAGCAGGCCGCGAATTTCAGACTCGAATCGCTCAACCTTCGCAGTCCACAGCGGATTGCCGATGTCGAAAAGATCTACAAGGCCAAGTGGCCTGAAATCGAAGCGGCGATCGACGAGCGGGATCGCAAGCTGAACTCCATGAAGCGTGGCGACGAACTCCGCAGCGGTGTGCTCCAGATGGTAAAGGTCTACATCGCGGCCAAGCGAGTCATCTCAGTGGGTGACAAAATGGCCGGTCGGCACGGAAACAAGGGTGTCATCTCGAAGATTCTTCCAATCGAAGACATGCCCTTCCTGCCCGATGGGACGCCGATTCAAATCATGCTCAACCCGCTGGGCGTGCCGAGTCGTATGAACGTGGGCCAGATTCTGGAAACTCATCTTGGCTGGGCTGCCGCAGGGCTTGGATTCCAGGCCATTACGCCCGTGTTCAATGGGGCCGAAGAAAGCGAAATCGGGCAGTGTCTCTCGGACGCTGGATTGCCGGTCAATGGCAAGGCTCGATTGTTCGACGGACGCTCGGGTGAGCCGATGGAGCAGGAAACCACGGTGGGCTATATCTACATGCTTAAGCTCCACCACCTGGTCGATGACAAAGTCCATGCCCGATCGACGGGTCCTTATTCGCTTATTACGCAACAGCCCCTGGGTGGAAAGGCCCGTTTCGGTGGGCAGCGGTTTGGTGAAATGGAAGTGTGGGCTCTCGAAGCCTACGGATCGGCTTACACCCTGCAGGAGTTGTTGACCGTGAAGAGCGACGACGTCGAAGGGCGTACCAAGATCTACGAGTCGATGGTGAAGGGTGAGAACACGCTAGAAGCCGGTACCCCTGCCAGCTTCGACGTGCTTACCAATGAAATTCGCGGTTTGGCTTTGAATATGCAACTTGAGAAACGACGCGTTTAAATACCCGCTTGGCGACACGGCGTAGTCTGTGACCCGCCACGAAACTGTTCAATACATCGCACCGCAAGGTGATTCCTCCACAACAAGGAGCGAACACAGTGAGCATCGGCGAAAGCTCTTACGACCGCATTAACGATTACGCCTCGGTAAAGATCAGCCTGGCTCGTCCGCACGACATTCGCAGTTGGTCGTTCGGCGAAGTGAAGAAACCCGAGACGATCAACTATCGTACGTACCGTCCGGAGAAAGACGGTCTATTCTGCGAGCGCATCTTCGGTCCGGAGAAAGATTGGGAGTGCGCATGCGGAAAATACCGCGGCATGAAGTACAAGGGAATGATCTGCGATCGGTGCGGGGTGAAAGTCACCCATAGCCGTGTCCGTCGCAAGCGGATGGGCCACATCGAATTGGCCGCGCCGGTCGTTCATATCTGGTTCTTCAAAGCCATGCCCAGTCGTTTGGGTAACTTGCTGGAAATGAAGACCACCAGCTTGGAAAAGGTGATCTACTTCCAAGACTATGTCGTGGTCGATCCTGGCGATACGCCGCTCAAGCCGAAGCAGTTGCTCACCGAAGAGGAGTTCCGCGCCGCTCGCGAGCAGTACGGTGAAACGTTCGAAGCCGACATGGGTGCCGAGGCGGTTCGCAAATTGCTGACCGATCTTGATCTGGTGAAGCTCTCGCAGGAACTTCGCGAAGATCTGGCGACCACCGGTTCGAAGCAACGACAGAAGGACCTCGTCAACCGCCTGAAAATTGTCGAGAACCTTCGCGATAGCAACAACAAGCCGGAATGGATGATTCTGGATGTGATTCCAATCATACCTCCCGACCTGCGGCCATTGGTGCTGCTGGACTCCGGTAACTTTGCCACCAGCGATTTGAACGACCTTTATCGCCGGATCATCAATCGAAACAACCGCTTGAAGAAGCTGGTCGATTTGAATGCTCCGGAAGTCATCATCCGCAACGAAAAGCGAATGTTGCAGCAGTCGGTCGATGCGTTGTTCGACAACAACCGTTGCAAACGGCCCGTGCTCGGTTCTAGCAATCGGCCGTTGAAGTCGCTCACCGATATGATCAAAGGTAAGCAGGGTCGTTTCCGCGAAAACCTGCTTGGCAAGCGAGTCGATTACTCGGCCCGAAGTGTGATCGTGGTCGGTCCTTCGCTTAACCTGCATCAATGCGGCTTGCCGAAGAAGATCGCATTGGAGTTGTATCAGCCCTTCATCATTCGTCGTCTGAAGGAGCTTGGTCACGCCGATACGATCAAGAGCGCCAAGAAGATGCTCGAGCGCAAGGACGAAGAGGTTTGGGATATCCTGGAAGAAGTGATCCAAAACCATCCTGTGCTGCTCAATCGTGCTCCTACCTTGCACCGAATGGGTATTCAAGGTTTCGAGCCGACTTTGGTTGAAGGCAACGCCATCAAGTTGCACCCACTGGTCTGTAAGGGCTTCAACGCCGACTTCGACGGTGACCAAATGGCGGTTCACCTGCCGTTGTCGATCGAGGCTCAAGTCGAAGCTCATACGTTGTTGATGTCGACCAACAACGTGTTCAGCCCGGCCAACGGTGCCCCGATTATCAGCCCCTCGCAAGACGTGGTGATGGGTTGCTATTACATGACGGCCGAGTTGCCCGACCAGATCGGGGAAGGGATGGTCTTCGGTTCGACTCAAGAAGTCGAGTTGGCCTTCTCGCTGGGCAAGGTTGCCACGCACGCCAAGATCAAACTGAAGCTTCCTTCCGATCGTGCCGTGAAGACCGAGCATGAATCGGAACGAGAGCCGGGTGCCTTGATCGACACCACGGTTGGACGTGTCATGTTCAACTCGATCCTGCCGGAAGGGATGTCCTACTACAACATCCCCATGCGGTCGAGCGAGTTGTCGAAGGTGATTTCCGATTGTTATCAGGTGAGCGGTCGATCGCACACGATCAAGTTGCTCGATTCACTCAACCAATGCGGTTTCCGCGAAAGCACCCGCAGCGGTTTGTCGTTTGCCACCGACGATCTGATTACACCGCCGACGAAGGTGAAGATCATCAACGATGCCGAAAAGATGGTGATCAAGATTCAGAAGCTATACACCCGCGGTATCATCACCGAAGGTGAGCGCTACAACCAGGTGCTTGACGCCTGGACGCACGCTCGCGAGCGGATTACCTCCGAAATGATGAGCGAGTTGGAAACCGATCGCCGTTCACAGACCTATGTGAACCCGATCTACTTGATGGCCCACTCGGGTGCTCGCGGTGGTGTCGAACAAATTCGCCAGCTGGCCGGGATGCGTGGTTTGATGGCCAAGCCGTCGGGGAAGATTATCGAAACACCGATTAAGGCCAACTTCCGCGAAGGGCTCTCGGTGCTCGAGTACTTCAGTTCCACGCACGGTGCTCGTAAGGGTCTGGCCGATACGGCGTTGAAAACTGCTGACTCGGGATACCTAACCCGAAAGCTGGCCGACGTGGCCCAGAATGTCGTGGTAACCATGCACGATTGCGAGACCACCCAGGGTATTACCAAGGGTGTGATTTATCGCGGCGAAAAGGTCGAAGTCGGTTTGGCCGATTCGACGCGAGGTCGCGTGAGTCGTACGAATATCGTGAACCCCATTACCGACGAGGTGGTTATTCGCGAAGGCGAAATGATCACTCGCTCGGTTGCCCGTCGCATCGAAGAGCTTGGTCTGGAGAAGATCCAGGTTCGCAGCCCGATGACGTGTGAAGCACCGCTGGGGGTTTGCCAGCTGTGCTACGGAATGGACCTCTCGACCGGCGACCTGGTCGAGGAGGGCATGGCCGTCGGGATCATTGCCGCTCAGAGTATTGGTGAGCCTGGAACACAGCTCACGATGCGTACGTTCCACATCGGTGGAACTGCGGCCCGTGCCGTGGAAGAAAGCGAAATTCGCGCCAAGAAGGGTGGTACCGTCAAGTTCACGCGACTTAAAGTCGTGAAGAACGAAGATGGCGAGTTGATGGTACTCACGCGCAACGGTGAAATTCTACTGCTCGACGATAAGGGTCGCGAGCTGGAGAAAAATGAGATCCCGGCCGGTGCCACGTTGATGGTTGAAGAGGACTCCGAAGTGAAAGCCGGTACGGTGCTGTGCCGTTGGGATCCGCACAGCATTCCGATTCTGGCTGAAGTCGGCGGTAAGGTCCGCTACGAAGACATCGTCGAAGGCGAAACGATGCGGCTGGAGAAGGATACTAGCGGTCACGTTCGTCGCTCGATTATGGAACACAAGGGTGACCTGCATCCGCAGATCATTCTGGAAGACCCCAGCGGTAAGATCCTCGACTTCTACTACTTGCCAGAACGTGCCTTCATCGAGGCCGAAGAAGGCGCCACGATCAGCGGCGGTACGTTGCTGGCCAAGACGCCACGTGAAGTCTCCGGTACGCAGGACATCACCGGTGGTTTGCCTCGGGTGACGGAAATTTTCGAGGCTCGCAAGCCGAAAGAGCCGGCGGTTATCGCCGAGATCGACGGCGAAGTCGAGTTGCTTGGAGAGAAGCGCCGCGGTAAGCGAACCATCGTGGTTCGTAGCGAAAGTGGTATCGAGCGAGAGCACTTGGTTTCGCACGGTAAGCACTTGCGGGTGCACGCGAAAGACATCGTGCGGGCCGGCGAGGCCCTGGTCGACGGGCCTTTGGTGCCGCACGACATTCTCCGCATCTCCGGCGAAGAAGCCGTGCAGGACTACCTGGTTCGCGAAATCCAAAATGTGTATCGCAGCCAACGTGTGGAGATCGATGACAAGCACATCGAGATCATCGTTTCTCAAATGTTGCGGAAGGTGAAGATCGAGACCGGCGGCGACACCGACCTGCTGCCCGGCAGCATCTTGGACCGGATGGATTTCCGTGCGGCGAACGAAGCCGTTGCTAAGTGCCTTCGCATCGCCGAGAAGGGCGACAGCGATTTCGAAGTTGGCTCCATCGTTCCGAAGGAAACGTTGGAACAGGTCAACACGCAAATCGAAGCCCTGGGTGGCGAGGTCGCCAAGGGTGCCAAGCCCAAGCCGGCCACGGCCAGTACTCAGTTGCTTGGAATCACCAAGGCCTCGGTGCAAAGCTCCAGTTTTATTTCCGCGGCTAGTTTCCAGGAAACCACGAAGGTGCTCACCGAAGCGGCCCTGGCCAGCAAGGTGGACAACCTGGTTGGACTGAAAGAGAACGTCATCCTGGGTCACCTCATTCCTGCCGGTACAGGCTTCAGCATCCATCAAGATGCGGAAGTTCGGATTCGGCCGGAAGCCTTGGAAGCCCTGGCCGCCGAGAAGGACAGTGTTTTGGAACGCCACTTCCCCTTGCTGGACACCGGCGACGGTGGCAACGGCAGCCAGGAAGCAGGCCCTTCGGAAGGGCAGCATGCGGTTAGTTTTTCTCCGGATGAAGGCGCCTCAGAATCAGCATCCTCATCCGAAGGTTCTGCCGCGATCGAATCTGGCGGAAGCGCGTTGGATTCGCTGCTAGGCGGGAGCCCTGAGAACAATCCACCCAATGATGGGTCCTAGGAAGAAACTGTCTTGGGGAACATTGGGTAACAGTTTGTCGTTACACGACTTGACAGCGCTCGTGTATTCGATAGGTTTATAGATTCGCTGGCTCTAGGTGGGGCTGTGTCTCAGCGGCCGCTTGAGTCGTAAGTAATTGCAATCAGGGACTTTCCAACGTGCCGACAATCAATCAGTTGATCCGAAAAGGCCGCCGCAAACCGCGGAAGTTCAGCAAATCGCCTGTGCTGGACCAATGCCCGCAGAAGCGGGGCGTATGTCTGCAAGTAAAGACAATGACGCCCAAGAAGCCGAATTCGGCTCTGCGTAAGGTGGCTCGTGTGCGACTGTCCAACGGCAAGGAAGTCACCGTTTATATTCCCGGTGAAGGGCATACCCTGCAGGAGCACTCGATCGTGCTGGTGCGTGGCGGTCGTGTCCGCGATTTGCCGGGTGTTCGCTATCACGTGGTGCGTGGGTCTCTCGATACCTTGGGTGTCGAAGGGCGTAAGCAGTCCCGCAGCCTGTATGGCGCCAAGAAGAACTAGTATTTCACTTGTAGCATCCTTGCATGGGCGGTCCACAGCTGTCCTTGCACAGTTGGCAAGCTCACAACAACAGTCGCCGCTGCGAATGGCAGGGCAGTGACCAGCATTTTGGAATGAAACGCTATGGGACGTATTACTTCTAGCCGCAAACAGTTGGTGCCCGACAGTCGGTACGATTCGCTGTTGGTCAGCAAGTTCATCAACTGCCTGATGTGGGATGGCAAGAAGGCCACTGCCCGCCGCGTCTTCTACGATGCGCTGGATCTGATCAAAGAGCGGATGCCGGATCAGGAGCCGCTCGAAGTCTTCACCACGGCTGTCGAAAACGTGAAGCCGGCGGTTGAAGTTCGCTCGAAGCGTGTCGGTGGTGCGGCGTATCAGGTTCCGATGCAGGTGAACAAAGTGCGACAACAGTCGCTGGCCATCCGCTGGATTCTGATGGCCATCCGCGAAAAGAAGGGGCGGGCCATACACAAGGTTTTGGCCGACGAGTTGACCTCGGCGTACAACCGTGAGGGTGCTGCATTCACTCGCCGCGAAAACATCCATCGCATGGCTGACGCGAACAAGGCATTTGCTCACTTTGCCTGGTAGCACGGCCGCGTAACCAACCCGCCCAGCCGCATCGTTTGCGGACGGTATCTCTCTCCGAGTGCTATTGGCTACAGGTCGCTCGCGCGAACGCTCGTCGTGAAACGCGACGACACTCTACTATGTCCCGCGACCTCGAAAAACTCCGCAATATTGGCATCATTGCCCACATCGACGCCGGCAAGACCACGGTCACCGAGCGGATGTTGTTCTATTCGGGTGCCAGTCACCGCATGGGCGACGTGGACAAGGGCACCACGGTCACCGATTACGATCCGGAAGAACAGCAGCGTGGAATCACCATTATCGCTGCCTGTGTCACGTTTCCCTGGCGAGACGCCATCGTCAACTTGATCGATACCCCCGGGCACGTCGACTTTACGGCGGAAGTTGAACGCAGCCTTCGCGTGTTGGACGGCGGGGTCGTGGTGTTCAGCGCTCGCGAAGGCGTCGAAGCGCAAAGCGAAACCGTCTGGCGGCAGGCAGATAAATATCACGTGCCTCGGGTGGCGTTCATCAACAAGATGGATCGAGAAGGAGCCGACTTCGAGGGGACGCTCGACGAGATTGGAAAGCGATTGGGCTCGAATCCAATCGCCGTTCAAATCCCCTTGGGTTCGGGCCCGCCCCACCAAGACGACGCATTTCGAGGGGTCGTCGACCTGATCGACATGAAATTGCTCACCTTCTCCGAAGAGGGGCAGGGCAAGGAAATCAACACGGGGGAGATCCCCGAAGACTTCCGCGAAGAGGCCGAGCTGTGGCGCGACCAGATGTTGGAATCGCTGTTCGACTTTTCCAACGAGTTGGGCGAGTTGCATCTGGCCGAAGAGGAAGTACCGCCGGAACTGGTCCGCCGTGTATTACGAGATGCCACCGTACACAACCTGGCGGTCCCAGTGTTGTGTGGTTCGGCGCTCGACTTTATCGGCATTCAACCGTTGCTCGATGCGGTGGTCGACTTTCTTCCAAGTCCGGCCGATATGCCGCCGGTCGAAGGCATCGACCCGAAGAAACCGGACAAGAAGCTGGTTCGCAACGCGAAGCCCGATGATCCATTCTGCGGATTGGTCTTCAAAATCCAGGCCGACAAGCACGGCGACCTGCACTATGTGCGGGTGTATTCCGGGCAGCTCAAATCCAATTCGCGGTTACTCAACGTTCGGGAGAACAAGAAGGAGAATGTGGCTCAGCTCTGGCACATTCAGGCCGATCGCCGCAAGCAAGTCGATTCGGTGGAAGCGGGTGACATTATCGGCATCATTGGCCTCCGTCATTCCGTAACCGGCGACACGCTGACCTCGACCCACGATCCGATTTCGTTGGAATCGATCGAATTCCCCGAGACCGTCATCTCGATGGCGATCGAGCCCGAGAGTTCGACCGATCGGAAGAAGCTCTCCGAAACGCTCACGATGCTCAATCGCCAGGACCCTACGTTTAGGGCCGACGAAAACCCGGATACGGGGCAAACGCTGATCAGCGGCATGGGTGAGCTGCATCTGGAGGTGATCAAGCATCGGCTCCTGCGAGATTTCAACCTCAACGTTCGTGTGCATAAACCGCGTGTGAGTTATCGCGAGACCGTCGCCAGTCCGGCCGAGGCCACCGGGGTTTGCGATCGCCAAGTGGCCGGGCAGCCCTTGTTTGCTGAAGTGAAGCTCCGCTTGGAGCCGCAGGATTTGGGCGCCGGTTCGTTCGTCACGATCGCCCCGGCAGCGATTGAGCAAATCATCGATCCGTTTATGGCACCCGTCACGGAAGTTCTGGAAGAGATGATCGCGGGAGGCGGGTCGTTGGGGTTCCCGCTAACCGACATCAAGGTGACCGTTTTGGGGGGCACGGTCCACGAGACGAATTCGACCGAGATCGCGTTTCGACACGCAGCAGCCGAGGCCTTCAACCAGGCCCTCCTGGGGGCGGGGGTCGTGTTGCTGGAGCCGATCATGAAGCTGGAAATCACGGTACCCGAGGAGAACTTGGGCGATTTCGTGGCAGATCTCCAGCAGCGTCGAGCCACGATTACCGGGACGACAAACCGTGGCAGTAACACCATTCTGAAGGGGCTGGCACCGCTGGCAAGCTTGTTTGGGTATTCGGTTGCCATGCGGAGCATGAGCCAGGGTCGTGCGACCTGCTCGATGGAGCCCGCCGAATATGGTCCTGCTCCTCCGGAGGTGCTGCAGAATTTTCAGTGAGGCAAATCGGTGGAGTTACGGTGCGGCAGGATGTCGCTTGGGAGCAAGATGGGGGACTCGTTGCAATCGGTCATCGGAATCTTGAAAAGAGGGTCTGGATTTCGATTCAGGCCCGTTGACACTAAATCCATTTGGTTTTAAACTTCTCGGTTCGCCTGTGTCGCCCGAACCCTTTTGGTGGAGAAGCGAACGGTGAAGCCGTTGCAGATTTGGATTGCGGCGAGCTGGTAGAGAAGTCAAGGGTTCAATCAATCGCGGGGTGATTTGTGGCGGCACCAAACGAGATCATTAGGATTCGAATGGAGGCGTACGACCATTCGGTTCTAGACCAAAGTGCTGCGGATATCGTGGACACGGCGAAGCGAACAGGATCCGAAGTTCATGGTCCCATTCCGTTGCCGACCCGGATTGAACGGTACACGGTGTTGTCAGGTCCTCACGTTGACAAGAAGGCCAGGCAGCAGTTCGAGATTCGTACGCATAAGCGGTTGATTGACATCGTTCAGTCGACTGCCAAAACGATCGAGGCTCTAAACAAGCTGAGCTTGCCGGCTGGCGTCGATATCAAGATTAAGGCGACCAGTCGCTAAGTGTTCGAGTTGGCTGTTTGAGTATTCGCAATGTGAAATGTCGGCGGGTCCATTCTTCCAGAGGGTTTCGTTGGCCGAATGGTTCGGTCCGCTGTTAAAGCTTAGAGGATATACATGCCGCGGAAGTTGGGCTGGTAATTTGCGGCCACTTGGTCCGCTTGTTCCGGTTCAGCAATAGACCACAAGGCGTAGAGCGATGGCGATGGGAATACTCGGCCGTAAAGTCGGGATGACACAGATATATGCAGAGTCGGGTGAAGTGATCCCCGTAACGGTTATCGAAGCCGGCCCCTGTCGCGTGTTGCAGCTCCGCACCGTCGATCGGGATGGCTATGAAGCCGTTCAGTTGGGCTTTCTGGATAAGCCCCGACGTCTCGCCGCTCGAAGTGCCCGTGGTCATGTGGCAAAGCTCGATAGTCGCCGCTCGCGAAAGCGCGCCGCCGCGGGTGTCGATCCTTCTGAAAAGCCCGATTGTGAGCCGCAACGGTTTGTTCGCGAGTTCCGGGTTCCCACCGAAGGGGTCGAGGTTGGCCAAGAGGTTGGTGTCGACACATTCGCCGAGGTGTCGGCGGTTGATATCACGGGAACTTCCAAGGGTCGTGGTACGGCCGGTGTCATGAAGCGGCACAACTTTCACGGGCAGCGTGCCACGCACGGTGTGAAGAAAGTTCACCGCCACTGCGGCTCCATCGGTAATAGTGCTTATCCTGCCCGGGTCGTAAAAGGTCGGCGGATGGCCGGGCGGTACGGCGGCCAGAAGAGCACCATGCGAAACATTCAGTTGGTCAAAGTGGACGCCGAGAACAATCTGCTGCTGGTTCGGGGAGCTGTGCCGGGTCCCAATGGCGGATATGTGATGATTAGCGAGACGAACAAGCTGTAGGGTGTGGGGTCGCAGGCCGGTTTGTGCTTGCACGCGAGTTGAAGATTTTCACGACATCGTTGAGAGTTCGTCGGTGTCGTTGCTGAATAGCTTGAGACAGGATGAGTGTTATGGCCAGTTTGCCAGTGTATGACCGCACCGGTGCCGAGGTGGGTAAGTACGAGATCGACCCTGCGGCTCTGGCCACGCGCATCAATAAACAGTTGCTGCACGACGCCGTGGTGATGTACGAGTCGAACCTTCGTCAGGGCACTGCCAAGACCAAGAATCGGGCAGAAGTGGCCGGTACAACCAAGAAGATGTATCGCCAGAAGGGTACTGGAAACGCTCGGGCTGGTTCGAAGCGAAGTGGTATTCGTCGCAGTGGTGGTCACATTCATGCCAAGCGCCCTCGGAATTGGGTTTACCGATTGCCGCGGAAGGCTTTGCAGATGGCAACCCGAATGGCTTTGGCTTCCAAGGTTCGCGATCAGCAGATCACCTTGATCGACGATTTATCGTTTGAGCAGCCGGCCACCAAGCAGATGGCCGAAATTATCAAGTCGTTGAAGTGCGATGGAAAGACTTTGTTGGTCGCCACCGCGGCTCACGACGCGAATGTGTACAAGAGTGCAAGAAATATCGCCGGGGTTACGGTCTCGCCAGCGCACGACTTGAATGCTCGCAGTGTCTTGGCACCGCGGCATGTGTTGATGACCACCGCGGCACTGGATGTGATTAAAGAACGTGCGGCAAAATCCTCGGCAACGAAGGAATAGTTCTTCTCGCTGGAATTTGGCTGTTCGCAACAAAACCTAACGCATCGTCTGATTAATCATGGCAGCAAAAGTTGAAACCCAGGTGCTCAATGGCTCGAAGTCGAAGCTCGAGCTGGAACCCTATCAGGTGGTCCTTCGTCCGTTGGTCACTGAAAAGGGTATGCACCGCTCGACTCGTTACAACGCCTATGCCTTCGAGGTGAGCCCGCTGGCTACGAAGCCGGATGTTCGCCGTGCAGTCGAAGAGTTGTTCGACGTCAAGGTCGTGAAGGTCTACACGCAGAATCGCAAGGGTAAGCCGCGTCGTACGCGATTTAAGCAGGCTCATACGAAGAGCTGGAAGAAAGCGATCGTGAAACTCGATCCCGAACACCGCATTAACTTCTTCTAAACTCGCAACAACCGAAGAGTGACATCGTGGGAATTCGTCGATACAAACCGGTTACACCAGGTCGTCGAGGGGCGTCGGTGAGTGACTTCGCCGAGCTGACTCCCGGTGCCAAGCCGGAAAAGAGTCTGCTGCGTCCGAAGAAGAAGACGGGTGGTCGAAACAACCAGGGAAAGATCACGGCCCGTCATCGTGGCGGTGGTCACAAGCAGCGTTATCGCTTGATCGACTTCCGTCGTAACAAGGACGGTGTGCCGGCTCGCGTTGCGTCGATTCAGTACGACCCCAATCGCAGTGCCCGCATTGCTTTGCTGCACTATGTCGATGGCGAGAAGCGCTACATCCTGGCCCCCAATAAACTGAAGCAAGGCGCACAAGTCATTAGTGGTAGTGAGGCCCCGGCCGAGGTCGGCAATTGCCTTCCGCTGAAGAACATTCCGCTGGGAACCAGTGTGCACAATGTTGAGTTGCAGCCTGGTCGCGGTGGTCAGATGTGCCGCTCGGCGGGCACCAGTGCCACACTTGCAGCCCGTGAAGGCGATTGGGCTCAGATCAATTTGCCCAGCGGTGAAATCCGCCGCATCCCGGCCAACTGTAGGGCCACGGTCGGCTCGATTGGCAATGCCGATCACATGAACATTGTGATTGGGAAGGCGGGTCGCAACCGTTGGAAGGGGCGTCGCCCACATGTTCGCGGTACAGCGATGAACCCGATCGATCATCCGCATGGTGGTGGTGAAGGTCGTACCAAGGGTGGTCGCCATCCGGTCAGTCCCACGGGCAAGCCGGCCAAGGGTGGTCGAACAAGAAACAAGCGTAAGCCGTCCAACGCGTCGATCATTCGTCGCCGTCGATCGCGACGCTACGGTCTGATTAAGCTCTAGGCGGATAAAACAACTGCGGTTGCCTTCATCGGCCCGCTGGTGATTTCGAAAACGAAACGAGTGCAGTAATGGGAAGATCGTTAAAGAAGGGCCCTTATGTCGACCCCAAGGTGTTCCTGAAGGTCGAACGGCTTGATGAAAAGGGTGCGAAAGAGCCAATTAAGACTTGGGCTCGCGCCTGCACGATCGTTCCGGAATTTGTTGGGCACACGTTTATGGTGCACAACGGCAAGACGCATATCAAAGTGTTTGTCACCGAAGATATGGTCGGCCACAAGTTAGGTGAGTTTGCTCCAACCCGCACGTTCCGCGGTCACGGCGGCAAGGGTAAGCGTTAATAACACGACCAGGTTTAGTCGGCTCCTCGGGGTCGGCCAATGAGGATACTGTCATGGGCTACCGTGCCTCGCATCGATTTGCCCGAATTAGTCCCCGTAAAGTGCGGCCTTTGGCTGACATGATTCGCGGAAAGTACGCCGACGATGCGTTGGACCTACTGCGATTTCAGCCACAACGCGGTGCGCGGATGTTGGAGAAGGTGCTGCGAAGCGCTTTGGGCAACGCGGAAGATCGGCGTGCGGCGAATTTGACGTCGTTGGTCGTAACCGATGCCCGGGTGGACGGGGGCCCCATGTTTAAGCGAGTCCGTCCTCGTGCTCGTGGTATGGCTCACATTATTCGCAAGCGGATGTCGCATATTCACGTTGAGGTGGATGTAACCTAGTTGCGGCTTGCTGCAGGTGCCCAAAGGGTGGCACCGCAATAACGAACAGATACTTGGATTCGAAAGAATCGAGAGACATCAATCATGGGTCAAAAAGTAAATCCTATTTCCTTTCGCACCGGTGTCATGCTTGGCTGGAAGAGCCGTTGGTATGCCTCGAAGAAAGAATTCTCTGATCTACTGCTCGAAGATCAGAAGATTCGCCGGTATGTGAAGGACAAATACAAGCATGCAGGGATTCCCAAGATTGAAATCGAACGAACGCGGGACGAAGTGAAGGTTGTGCTGTTCTCCTCGCGGCCTGGTGTCATCATCGGTCGCAAGGGGCAAGCCGTCGAAGCCCTGCAGGGCGAGCTTCAAGACCTGGTGGGTCGCCGCATTAACATCAAGATCGAAGAGATTTCCCGACCGGAGATTCACGCTCAACTGGTTGCGGAAGACATTGCCGAGCAGCTTGCACGTCGTTCGAGTTTTCGTCGCACGATGAAGCGGGCCCTGGAGCAAACGATGGAAGCCGGTGCGAAGGGCATCAAGGTACAGCTGGCCGGCCGCTTGGGCGGGGCGGAAATGGCCCGTCGCGAAAAACAAATTGCAGGTTCGATCCCACTATCCACTTTGCGTGCCAAGATCGATTACGGCTTCACCGAAGCCAAAACCGCGCAGGGCCACATTGGGGTTCAGGTGTGGGTCAACCAAGGTGACTTTTTGACAGACGAGGAGTCGGCTGATGGCGCTAATGCCCAAAAGGGTCAAGCACCGAAAAAACCAGCGCGGTCGAATCAAGGGTAATGCAACCCGTGGAAACCACGTCGTATTCGGGGACTTCGGTCTTCAGTCGACGGAGGGGGGTTGGATTAGCGCCGCGACCATCGAGGCGGGACGTATTGCCGCACAGCAATACCTCCGCAACGAAGGGCGACTGTACATTCGGATTTTCCCTCATAAGTCCATAACCTCGATCCCTCTCGAAACGCGAATGGGAAAGGGTAAAGGAGAGCCGGATTATTGGGCCGCCGTGGTTCGCCCCGGTACCGTGCTGTACGAAATCGGCGGCGTTTCCGAAGAGGCGGCGAAAATCTGCTTTCGACGATTGGCGTTCAAGATGCCAGTGAAAGTGAGAATGGTTAGTCGTCGTGGGGCTTAGTAATCGTGCCTGTGAATCGCGTCGATCTGCATCGCCGTGGTAAAGAAATATCAGTAAGGGTGTTGAGATGATTCCGGTTGCCGAATTGCGACAGATGAGCGACGAGCAGTTGCAGGTGACATTGAAAGATGCCACCGAGCGATTGTTTCGCCTGCGGATCCAGGCCCAAACCGAACGTTTGGATGCTCCCAGCGAATTGCGTCGCCACCGAAGGCTCATCTCTCGCATTAAGACACTTCAGACAGAACGTGCCAAGGCGTCTGCGGATGCCTCGACAGCCACATAGAAACCCTGGCAACGTAGCAGCACAGCTTTGCTTTAGAGGAACCTTAAGTATGCCCAAGCGAGTGGACACCGGAGTGGTTGCCAGCGACAAGGCGGACAAAACCCGTCGCGTGGTCATCCAGAGAACGGTTCGCCATCCGAAGTACGGTAAGACGATTCGTCGCAAGACGGTTTGTCACGTTCACGATGAAAACAATGAATCGGCTCTCGGCGACACGGTCGAGATCAAGGAATGCCGTCCCCGCTCGAAGTCGAAGACCTGGGAGTTGGTACGGGTAGTGGCCAAGAGCCAGGAAGTTGATATCGCCGCCATGCGTGCTGCGGCCCGGGCAGAACAAGCGCAAGAGGGTGAGGCGACAAGCGAGTAGCTGTGAGCCCAGTGGCAGTGAACAAGGTGGCCTGCGACAACCTGGCGCAGGGTGTGAGTGAGACAAAGGTAGTGTAGTTATGATTCAGATGCAGACCCGACTGGCCGTTGCGGACAACACCGGTGCCAAGGAAGTGATGTGCATTAAGGTGTTGGGCGGAACGCATCGACGTACGGCCGGCCTGGGCGACATCATTGTATGCAGCGTCAAGAGCGTGATTTCCGGTAGCGATATCAAGAAGGGGGCGGTCGTTCGCGGCGTCATCGTACGCTGCAAGCAGCCAACCCGCCGGGCCGATGGCAGTTATGTACGCTTCGATCGCAACGCCTTGGTAATCATCGATCAAGACAAGAACCCCAGAGGTACACGTATCTTCGGAGCCGTGGCCCGCGAGCTTCGCGAGCGCAGCTTCATGAAGATTGTTAGCCTGGCGAGCGAGGTGGTGTGATGCATATCCGAACCGACGATATCGTACTTGTCACATCTGGTGCCGAACGCGGTACTCGGGCACGCGTGCTTACGGTGCTGCCTCAATCCGGAAAGGTTGTCGTCGAGGGTGTGGCCCGGGTTTACAAACATGTACGCCGCAGCCAGAAGAACCCCCAGGGCGGTCGGCTCTCGAAAGAGATGCCCATTCAAATGTCCAACGTGATGTTGGTTTGCACGGCCTGCGGGCAGCCGACGCGCACGGGCGCACGTTTTCTGGATGACGGTAGCAAAGAGCGTTTCTGTAAGAAATGTGGTTCGGGCTTGGGCCAAATTGCTCCACCGCGGGCAGCCCACGCGAAGAAATAATAACGTTTAGCGATTGATGCGATTCAGGACAAAACCATGGTTCCTCGTTTAAAAGAGAAATACGAGAAGGAGGTGTTGCCGGCGCTGGCTGAAAAGCTCGGTCGCTCGAATCCTCACGCGCTCCCACGCTTGCAGAAGATTGTCATCAACATGGGTGTTGGCTCGTCGATCACCGACAAGAAGCACCTTGAGGACGCAACCAAGGCGTTGACTCAAATCAGCGGTCAGAAGCCTGCGGTTACGCAGGCCCGAAAGTCGATTGCCGGTTTCAAGCTTCGCGAGGGCATGCTGATTGGCTGCAAGGTAACGCTTCGCGGAACGCGGATGTACGAGTTTTTGGATCGACTGGTTTCCCTGGCGGTTCCTCGTGTGCGTGACTTCCGCGGGCTCAACCCCAAGTCATTCGACGGAAACGGCAACTACAGCATGGGCCTGTCCGAGCAGCTGGTTTTTCCGGAACTGAACCCGGACAAGTTTTTGCGAACGCAGGGAATGGACATCACCATGGTCATTTCCGGCAAGAACGATGCGGAGTCGTACGAGTTGCTCGAGGGGCTGGGGATGCCGTTCCGCAAACCGGAAGACAAGAAAAAAGAGAAAGGTGCCGCCTAGTCGAAGGCCACGGATCGGTTCAGGCTAGCCACTACATACAAGCTGTTACGAGTTTTGATCGGAAGACCCTATGGCGAGTAAATCAAAAATTGCAAAGGCGCTGCGAAAGCCCAAGTTTTCGTCGCGCCGTGAATCCCGCTGCCGGCTGTGTGGTCGACCGCGAGCTGTGTTCCGTAAATTTGGAATCTGTCGTATCTGTTTCCGCGAACTCGCGGACCAGGGTTTGATTCCGGGTGTCAAGAAGGCGAGTTGGTAAGAGGCCCTTATTCTACCATGATGACCGATCCGATTGCCGATATGTTGACCCGCATCCGAAACGCGGTGCGCGTCGAGCTTCCCTCCGTCGACATGCCCTTGTCGAAAGTCAAGCGGGGTGTCGCCGACGTGCTCAAGCGGGAAGGCTACATTTGGGATTTTGAAGAACTCGAAACCAAGCCGGCAAGAGGTTTGCGAATCAGTTTGAAGTACGGTCCAAATGGCGAACGTGTCATTCGTCACATCCGCCGAGTCAGCAAGCCGGGCGGCCGGGTCTACAGCGGTGCCGAATCGCTGCGACCGGTACTCAATGGGTTGGGAATCAAGATCCTCAGTACCAGTAGTGGTGTGATCAGCGACCGAGAAGCACGTCAGCGAAAAGTAGGCGGAGAGGTATTGTGCGAAGTGTGGTAGTTGCCACACCTGCTACTCTGTTGCCTTACCAATAAACCCTCGACCAAATAGTAACTGCGGCCATGTCAAGAATCGGAAAAAAACCCGTTGCCGTCCCGTCTGGTGTCAAAGTGGATGTCAGTGGTCGACGCATCTCGATCGAAGGCACTAAGGGCAAGCTCGATTTTGAGTGTCGCCCTGAAATCGACATCGCGTATGACGACGAGAATAAGCAGGTAGTCGTATCTCGGGGTGCCGACAACCGCACGTCCCGCGCACTGCACGGGCTGACACGAGCCCTGGTTCAGAACATGGTCGTCGGAGTTACCGAGGGCTACGAAAAGCGGCTTGAGATTGTCGGCGTTGGCTATCTCGGTACCGTCGCCGGCGATACTTTACAGCTTCGGGTCGGTTTCGCCAACGAAGTGCACAAGAAGATCCCAAAGGGCTTGAATGTGACCTGCCCTGACCAGAATCACGTCGTCATCAACGGCCCCGACAAGCAGCAGGTTGGTCAATTTGCCGCGGAAGTACGGGCCGTTCGAAAGCCGGAACCCTACAAGGGCAAGGGAATTCGATACGAAGGTGAAATGGTCCGACGCAAGGCAGGAAAAGCAACCACCAAGTAATCAACGTTTGATGTGAATCGTCTATCCGGTTCGTGGCTCGAGATTGTTTGCAAGTTACGAAGCTGGATCACGAAGACTACTAAGACCGTAGTGAAATCATGAATCACGATCGATATGTTTACAGGCTGCGGCAACGCCGACGATGGCGGGTCACGAAGAAAGTTCGTGGCGACACGCAGCGGCCAAGGCTGTGCGTTTTTCGTAGCCACAAGCACATGTACGCCCAAGTGATCGACGACGAGTCGGGTCGCACCATGGCTTCGGCCAGCACCCGTGAAAAGGAAGTCCTTTCCAAGGGGTATGGTGGGAATGCCGATGCCGCGGGTTTGGTAGGCAAGACCGTGGCCGAACGGGCGATTGCAGCGGGGGTCAGCCAGGTGCGTTTCGATCGCGGTCCATATAAGTACCACGGTCGTGTAGCCGCACTGGCCGATGCCGCTCGCGAAGGCGGATTGAAGTTTTAGTTCAAGACAACTTGTGCCCGGCGATGAAGAGCCACATCGACTGATAGGTTACCTGCCGGCACGAACAGCAGAGCACAAGACTCAGGAGTAGCACGAATCGTGGCAACAGAATCGACTCGAGGCGAGTTAATCGACAAGGTCGTCAAGATCAAGCGGTGTGCCGCGGTGGTCAAAGGTGGTCGTCGATTCAGCTTCGCCGCCATGGTCGTGGTCGGCAACGGCAAGGGCCGTGTCGGTTGGGGGTATGGCAAAGCGAATGAAGTGCCTCCCAGTGTGGAAAAGGCTGTGAAAGACGGCTCCCGCAGCATGATCGATGTGTCGATCGACGAAGGTGGAACGATCCCTCATCTGGTCAAAGGGCGTTTCGGCGCGGCCCGCGTGGTGCTGGTTCCAGCGTCGCCCGGTACGGGGGTCATCGCCGGCTCCAGTGTGCGTGCCGTTTGCGAAGCAGCGGGGATTCATAATATCCTCACCAAGAGCTTTGGCTCGAACAATCCCGTCAACCTGGTGAAGGCGACCATTGACGGCCTGGAAAAGCTGCGGACCCGCAATGAAGTGGAGCGTCTGCGAGGAGTGGACCTGACATGAATATTGAAGATGTCCACAGAGGCATAAAGAAGAATAAGGCCCGCAAGCGGCTCGGTCGCGGTCCCGGTTCGGGGCACGGCAAGACAAGTGGTCGCGGGCACAAGGGTGCTGGCTCTCGAGCTGGCTACAGCGTGCATCCGGTGTTCGAGGGTGGACGCATGCCGATGGTCCGCCGTATTCCCAAGCGAGGGTTCAACAATCGCTGGGCGCGCTCCATCTTTTCGTTGAACGTCAGCGAACTGGAGAAGCTGTTCGATGATGGCGCCGAGGTGACTCCGGAGGTCCTTCGTGAGCGCGACCTGATGCCCAGCCGTTTCGAGCTCTTCAAAGTGTTGGGTGACGGCGAAATCAAGAAGAAGCTCAAGGTCTCGGCACATCGCTTCAGCAAGTCGGCTGCCGAGAAGATCAAGCAAGCTGGCGGAGAAGTGGTCGAAGTGCCGGGACCTGCCCCGGTGGTGAAACCTAGCAAGTCCAAGTCTGCAAAATCCAATTAAGGCTGATTCGTTGCCATCGTATTTGAACGTCGAATGTGATTTCACTGAGCCAGGCATGAGCGATTGTGTCCTTGCCACGGAAGGACGTGCTCAGTTGACTTCGCCCTCGCTAAGCGTTTCCTACTAGGAAGGACGGACCGAGCCATGTGGGAAAAGATTCGCGTTATTTTTACGATTCCAGAACTTCGCCAGAAGATTCTGCTCACCCTGGGTCTTTTGGCCATTTATCGCGTTGGTTGGCAAATTCCGCTGCCCATCGTCGATCAAGCGGCCATGGAGCAACTGTTCTCAGACAGCTCTGGCCTGACCAGCGTCTTGAAGCAAGTGGCCGTGTTCAGTGCCAGTAATCTCAGCCAAAGCACTATCTTTGGATTGGGCATCATGCCCTATATCTCCGCTTCGATTATCTTCCAGCTCCTTTCCAGCGTTTGGGAACCGCTCGAGCGGTTGCGAAAGGAAGGCGAAAGCGGCCAAAAGAAGATCAACGAATACACGCGTTATGCCACGGTTATCATCTGTTTTGCACAAAGCTGGTTCTATGTGTCGTGGATGGCCGGTGCCGAATTGATCAAGCCCGAGTTCCTCAGTGATGGGCAACTTGGTTGGATCTGGCATTTCACCGCGGTAATGACCATGACCACGGGAACCGTCTTCCTGATGTGGTTGGGTGAACAAATTGACGAGTACGGAATCGGCAACGGAATCAGCTTGCTGATCATGGCCGGCATCCTGGCCGGTATGCCCTCGGCTGGGTTCTCGGTGATCGAGCCCATGATCAAGAACGGCGTCACGCTGGGTGGCACGGGTGGTACCGGGGTCGAATTGCTGGTGGTGCTGGTTGCCTTGTTTATCGGCGTGGTCGTCGGTGTCGTGTTCATCACACAGGGACAACGTCGTATTCCCACCCAAAGCGCAAAGCACGTCCGTGGCCGCCGCGTATTTGGGGGAGGTCGCCAGTTCCTGCCGTTGCGAGTCAATCAGGCTGGCGTGATGCCGATCATCTTTGCCAGCAGCCTGCTGATGTTCCCGTTCTTCATTCTGCAGGGTCTGGCGAATGCTTACCCGGACGCCGGTTGGCTGCAGAGCATGGCCCAGGCGTTCAGCCGAGACTCTTCATTTACATACAATCTGCTCTACGTGGTGCTGATCTACTTCTTCTGCTACTTCTGGACCGCCATTACCTTCAATCCGAAGGACATGGCCCAGAATCTGAAGGATTACGGAAGTTTTATTCCCGGCTATCGGCCCGGCAAACGCACGGCCGACTACCTGGAGCGGGTCATGGTGCGAATCACTTATGTAGGGGCCGGCTTCCTGGCTCTGGTGGCTGTGTTGCCGACGATCATCTCTGGTGCTGCCAACATCGACATGCAGGTGGCCATGTTCTATGGCGGAACTGGCCTGCTGATCGCCGTGAGTGTGGCATTTGATCTGGTGCAAAAGATTGACAGCCACCTGGTCATGAGGAATTATCGAGGACTGTTGGAGAAATAGGCCGGACGAATGTGCGCCCCTGGGCGTGTCCTGGCGGGATGCTCCTTAGGGAAAACTCGCCATTCGCCTGGAGTGCTTACGATGTTGCTTGTCTTTTTAGGACCGCCGGGCGCTGGAAAAGGCACGCAATCCAAGAAGCTAACGGAGCACTTCGACATCCCTCACCTCTCGACCGGTGAGATGCTTCGCATGGCCTGCAGCGAAGGCACGAAGATTGGAAAACTGGCCGAAGCCTACATGACTTCGGGACAACTCGTGCCGGACCCGATCATTCTGTCAATTGTTGGCGATTGTCTCGACCGTGGCGATTTCGATAACGGTTGCCTCTTCGATGGTTTTCCGCGGACCATTGGCCAGGCCCAATCGCTGGATGCGTCGCTGAAACAACGTGGCACGCCGCTGGATGCCGTGCTCGAACTGCAAGTAGACCACGAAGAATTAGAACAACGCTTGATGTCGCGCGGCCGATCGGATGATCGCATCGAAGTCGTCCGGCAGCGACTCAAAGGTTATCACGACACAACCAAACCGCTGGTCGAGTACTACCAGAAGCAGGGAATACTTCGAGTGATCGACGGCACAGGGACGCCCGAAGAAGTGTTCGAGCGAATCCGCAAGGTATGTTGATCGGTGATGTTCGGGATTCATGACGAAGCCCCAGGCATCATGGATCTCAGGAAGTGAGAATTTGGCGTGCAAAACCTCCTGTCGACTCGCGAAATCGCCAGTATGCGGCAAGCCGGGCTTGTCGTTTGGGAAGCCCATCAACTGGCCGCGAAGATGATTGCACCCGGTGTCACCACGGCCGAAATCGACGCCGCCGTTGAAGACCACTTCCTCAGCAAGGGGGCCATCCCCTTGTTCAAGGGAGTGCCGGGCAAAGTTCCATTTCCGGCTGTCACCTGCATGTCGGTCAACGAAGCCGTCGTGCATGGGATCCCCAACGATCATCCGCTTGCCGTGGGGGACATCCTCAGCATTGATACGGGCTGCAAGCTAAACGGTTGGTGCGGAGACTCGGCCTTCACACATCCAATCGGCGAGATCAACGATGAGAAGAAGAAGTTGCTCGAGGTTACCCAAGGAGTGTTGAAGTTGGCGATCGACCAGATTGCCCACTGCGACCTCTGGAGCGAAGTTGCGAAGCAGATGCAGGACTACGTTCGCGCCGGCAATTTTTCAGTGGTCGAGAATTTCGTCGGCCACGGAATTGGGCGAGAGATGCACGAAGATCCGCAGGTGCCCAACTTCGTGAGCGGCCAATTTCGCCGCCGTGGTGACTTTCGGTTGGAGCCCGGTCTGGTGATTGCGATCGAGCCTATGGTCAACGTAGGTACGAAGTTTGTCGAGGCGATGCCGGACCATTGGACCCAGGTTACCGAGGATCGCAAGCCGAGCGCCCACTTCGAGCACACGGTGGCCGTCACCGAAAAGGGTGCAGAAGTCCTCACCGCGGGTCCTGAGGGTCAACTAACCGTGGAATACGCTTAATTGCCACGCCTTCCTCGTTTACCGCGGGGAAGCGCATGGCGGATTCTTCGGGCCAAAACCCGTAGGAGTCACGGCCCCCCAGATGGGCCGAGAGTTGGGTTTAGAATGAGCAAAATTGTGGGGTGCAGGCCCTTGCTAATATCGGGCCAACATCCTTATATTATGTGGCTTGGGTCATAACGAGACGATTGTCCGGGCGAGTGTGATGAAGGTTCGTGCCAGCGTTAAACGCATCTGTGAGCATTGCAAGATCGTCCGCCGACGTGGTGTGGTGTTCGTGGTCTGTCGAAACAACCCTCGCCATAAACAACGTCAGGGTTAGGCGTTCGGGTTCTAATGTGCGGTGCTTCGCCAACGGTCGGTGTGGTGCTGTGCCTGTTACCCGGGTTCGACCCTGGTTTCGTTAAGTGACAGGCTCGTTTGGGTTGTTCCCATTGGAGTTTGTAAGTAGGGCAGATACCGCAGGTGGATTTAGGAGTTTGCGTACATGCCGCGTTTGCTTGGTGTTGACATTCCGAATGATCGCGCGATCGTCGTTTCGCTCACTTATCTATACGGAGTGGGTCCCAAGACTGCTCGGCAACTGTGCCACGACGCCGGTATCTCGCAGGATACGAAAGCCCGCGATTTGGCCGACGACGAAGTGGCCCGCATTGCCACCTTGCTCGATAAGGACTTTGTCGTTGAAGGGCAACTACGGCGACAGTTGGCGCAGAATATTTCACGCTTGAGAGACATCGGGTGTTATCGCGGCATACGTCACCGCCGTGGCCTTCCGGTTCGCGGGCAACGTACACGGACGAATGCTCGTACGCGGAAGGGGCCCAAGAAGACCGTGGCAGGGAAAAAGGGAGTCAAGGATCTTCGATAGGGGCGGTTGCTTTTACGGGCTTGGGGTGCCCTGGCGGTCGAACATGCTCAGCGGGGGTTGTTCGGCACTCTCCACAGACATCATTCAATTTCGTGTGCAAATGAGGCGTTCGATCTGTGTCTAAGTCAAAGCGTCGTAAGGTTCGTCGTAACGTAACGTCGGGCATCGCTTACATCAAAGCGACGTTCAACAATACGACCGTCACCATTACCGATTCAAAAGGCGATGCCCTGTGTTGGAGCAGCGCCGGTACAGCGGGTTTCAAGGGCAGCCGTAAGAGCACGCCCTTTGCCGGTCAAAGCGCCGCCAAGCAGTGTGCCGACAAAGCAGCAAAGTTCGGCATCAAAGAAGTTGAAGTTCGGGTCAAGGGTCCCGGAAGCGGTCGCGAAAGTGCGATTACCGCCCTGCAGTCGGCCGGGCTGACCATCAAGTCGATCGAAGACATTACACCGCTGCCGCACAACGGTTGTCGGCCACGAAAGAAGCGACGCGTTTAGCAGCCGATTGAAAATCACTTGCGACAACCAACATTACACCCATACAAATAGCGTTTTTCGGATTCGAAACTTATGGCGAGAACAACTGGACCAGTCTGCCGGCTATGTCGCCGAGAGCGAATGAAGCTCTTCCTTAAGGGGACGCGATGCGACACCCCTAAGTGTGCAATCGAGCGTCGTGACACTCCGCCGGGAATGCAGCTCTCGAGGCGAGCCAAGCTTACGGACTACGGTATTCACCTTCGTGAAAAGCAGAAGGTCAAGCATTATTACGGCGTGTTCGAGAAGCAGTTCCGCATCTACTTCTCGAAGGCCGAACGATCTCGTGGAAACACGGGCGAGGCTCTCATGAGCCTGCTTGAACGACGGCTGGACAATGTCGTACATCGGATGGGGTTTGGCCAAAGCCGGGCCCAGGCACGTCAAATGGTGGCCCACGGTCATGTCACCATCAACGGACACCGTGCCGACCGACCCAGCATGTTGGTCAATATCGGCGACGTGATTCGAATCAAGAATCGAGCCAAAAGCTTGCAGTTGGCTCAGGCAAATATCGCGGAGAATTCGCGATCGTTGCCCGACTTTTTATCGCTGGCGGAAGAACAGATCCCCGAGGGTCACATTGTCCGGCTGCCAGGTGCAGATGATGTTTCGATTCCGGTCGATACCCAATTGATTATTGAGTTGTGTTCCAAGTAATTTTTTCGACGAGAATGCTGAGTCGATCAGCGGTTCTCGACGAGGCGTCCATACCCTGGCCAGTGATTGCCCTCGCTTGCCGAACCCCCAGTTACTCCGCCTCTGAGTCGACCTGCAGTTTGTGTCGGCCGATGGTCATAACCCACGGAGACTTTCGATGCGTATCCGTTGGCGCGGTCTTGAGTTACCCAGTTTAGTCAGTTGCGATCGACAGAGCCTTACTTCGACCTACGGGAAGTTTGTTGCCGAGCCGTTTGAGCGCGGTTTCGGTACGACGGTTGGAAACAGTCTTCGCCGGGTATTGCTTTCCGGTCTGGAAGGTAGCGCGGTCACGCAAATCCGCGTGCACAATGCCTTGCACGAATTCACTACCCTGCCGGGTGTGATGGAAGACATGACCGACATCGTGCTCAATGTGAAAGCACTGGTCGTCAAGAATTACAGCGATCAGACCAAGGTGCTTCGCATTGAAAAGAACACCAAGGGTGTGGTTACGGCGGCCGATGTCGAAACCGATGAATCAGTCGAAGTGATCAACAAGGATCACGTTCTGGCGACCCTTACCGAAGATGTGCCCTTCGTCGTGGAAATGGTCGTTGAAAACGGTCGCGGTTACGTTCCTTCGACCGAGCACAGCACCATGGACCAGGAAGTCGGCATCATTCCGGTCGATGCGGTGTTCAGCCCCGTGGTTCGCGTGCGATACGAGGTCGAAGAGACCCGTGTCGGTCAGAAGACCAACTACGACAAGCTGACGTTGGAGATTTGGACCGACGGCACCGTGGGGCCGGAAATGGCCTTGGTCGAAGCTGCCAAGATTCTCCGCAAGCACCTGAATCCATTCATGCAGTACAGCGATTTGGGGGCTTCGGTTCACTCCGAAGCACCCGGGCGTCCTTCTGGAGCGGAAAAAGAAGTCGAGGCGATGCTGAATATGAGTCTCGCCGAATTGTCACTTTCGGTTCGGGCGACCAACTGCCTCGAGTCGGAGAACATCAATACGGTTCGGGACCTGGTCAGCTGCACGGAAGACCACCTGCTCGAACTTCGCAACTTTGGCGATACCACCTTGCAGGAAGTGAACGAAAAACTCGCCGAGATGGGGCTTCACTTGGGCATGCGTGTGTCGGCCCCTACGACCGTCTAGGGGGGACAGACCCCGGCGCCCGATGGAGCTCGGTTCCTAACAACAATTAGCGATTTACGGCTACGAGACGATCATGCGACACCGACGACGAGGTCGAACCCTGGGACGCAACCCCAGCCACCAAAGGGCCATGTTGCGCAATTTGGCCAGCAGCTTGTTCTTGACCGAGGATGACCTCCAGGACGAGGACAACGAACCCAAAGTCAAAGGTCGCGTCGTCACTACGCTACAGAAGGCCAAAGAGGTTCGTCCCCTGGTCGAACGATGCATCACCATCGCTCGCAAGGGCCTGATCGCCATGCAGGATGCCGAGCAATACGCCGTCGATGCAGATCGGCACAGCGAACCTTGGCGGGCTTGGCGTCAAAGCGAGAAGTGGAATCAGTGGGCCCAGGCAATGGCGCCTGCGGTCACTGCACGCCGCCGCGTTCTGCAGTTGCTGGGGAACAAAAACGCTGTACGGGTGTTGTTCGACGAAGTCGCACCTCGATTCGCCGATCGTCCTGGCGGCTACACGCGAATCGTTCGCTTGGCAAAGCCACGCTTGGGCGACGCCGGAACCCGTGCGTTTATCGAGTTTGTTGGAGTTCGTGATCGCGTCAGTCAACGCTCGGTAGCCCCGGCATTTGATGACGCGGCCGCCGAAGATGAAGTTAGCTCGCAACCTGAAGCGGTGGCCACGGAACCCGAAGCGACCAAACCGGAAGCGACCACCGAAGAAGAATAGACTCGTCAGAGCATTCGCTTTCATCGGGTTGTAGGGCGGACCCAGGCATCGACTCATCGGGCAATGGAGGCCTGAAGATGGCGCGCCGCAAAGCCTCTACCAAGAATCCTGGCTTTGATTTCACCTTGCATATGCGACGCTTGTGCGAGGATATCGTCACCCGATCGCCCGAGCTGGCTCACATCGATCTATCGCGTGTGGCCTTTGCGTATGCTCGCAGTCGCAAACCGGTTGCCTACGGGCTGCAGGCAGCGCTAACCCCGTTGCGGTTCGAAGGAGGCAGTCGGTATACAACGCGACGCGGTCGTCGCTGGTCGGTCCAAAAGGTGGTGGACCGCAACGGTCGGGAAATGCTCTACATCCTGAGCTTCTATTTGCCCCGGTTTCTTGACACGCCATACAAAGAAAAACTGACGACCATCTTTCACGAACTGTGGCACGTCAGCCCTAACTGCGACGGCGATGTTCGTCGTCACGAAGGTCGCTGTTACGCGCATACTTCGTCTCAGCACGAATACGATCGTGCTATGTGGGCTATGGCTAAAACCTGGTTGTCGCTCGACCCCCCGGAGCCTCTGCATGCGTTCCTGCATCTCAATTTTCAAGAACTAAGTCGCCGTTGCGGGCATGTGCACGGTACCCGAATTGCCGCCCCCAAGTTGTATCCCTTGATCGACTCGCCGAGTGAGAACCTGGCTCAACCGCATGTTCAACCCGGGACCGGGATGCAAGCAGCGACAGCAAGTCGTCAGTCACGTTGACACGTACGGTGGCGATCGATATTCTCCCTCACCACGATCTCTTCCTGGTGGATTCGGAACCCGCACTGCGAACGGGGCCCCATTCACCGAACTCATCGCGTACTTCCAAGAAATGTCTTGTCGAATCTGCATGGTCTTGCAGTGGCTTGGCTCGCGTTATGTTCGTAGTTCGCCATCTTGTCCGTAGCGGAGACATCCTCTTTTGACGACGGCAGCACGTTGTAGCCTGCGAAGCCAGTCGCTACTCATCGGATGCTGCTGCGCCGTGGTGATACTTGCCGTGGGATGTCAGCGCCTTCCCAAGGTGGGCGAGAGTGTGACCCTGGCCAGACCGCAGCTCTCGGCTGATAGCACCGTGCTGGAAGTTTTCACCATCCGAATTCCCATCGGCGACACGCAGTTGGACCAGGCGCTGTGGGCTACCATCGACGAACAGAAAATCGATCCTGCCGTGCGGGCCCGTCTGTATCGCAATGGGTTACGAGCGGGAGTCGTTTCTGGCCCCATGCCACAAGAACTCGAGCAGCTCTTACGGTTAGTGGAAGATCAGCCAACCGATACGGTCGAAGAGCAAGTCGTGAAGCTCGATGCACAGCCCATGGTTCGTAAGCGGCGGTTGCAATTGCGGGCCGATCGCATGGCCAAGATTCAAACCACCCCAACGCACGATAAGCTTTCGGTACTGTTCGCGGGTGCGGACGGTGTCGGCGGTCAGACGTACTATGGAGCCCAACCTACGTTGGTGCTTACCTGTCATCCGCTGGAAGATACCCGCGTACGGCTGGCCCTAACTCCGGAACTGGAACACGGCGAAGTGAAGCGGCAGTATGAGGCCAGCGACGGCATCATGTTCCTCAATACCGGGCGGCCCAAACGCACGTTCGAAGAACTGGAAGTGCGTGCCGATTTGGTGTCAGGCCAGTTTCTCGTGCTGAGTCCCTTGATCGACCATCCCGGCAGCCTGGGACATCAATTCCTTACCGACCCAACCACCCAGCAGGCCGAGCAAAAGCTGGTCGTAATCCGGGTCGCCCAGACGCAGACGCCGCACTTGTACCAGGCGCTGGAAGCGGAAGACGAACCGTAGGGCATTCGCCCCCTTTCGCGTGGCAGGGGTTAGCCAGCTAGGGGTCTACCACACGTCGGCAGCAGCCACATTCCTGGCAGCGGTCAGCTCGTCGGTCTTGGGACGGCATTCCAGTCCGACATAGTCTCGATAACCCAGATCGAGGGCTTCTTGAAGCACCCGATTGTAATACACCTCGCCGGTGCCCGGTTCATTACGACCGGGGTTGTCGGCCAATTGCAGATAGCCGACTTGTTCGAATCCTTCGCGCAGTCGCCGGCAGAGGTCTCCCTCGGTAATCTGCATGTGGTACAGATCCCAGTTGATCTTCACGTGCGATGAATCGACTTCTTCGCAGATGTGCACCGCGTCGGGGCTGCCGTACAGGCAATGCCCTTTGTGATCGACTCGGATGTTCATGGGTTCCAGAATCAACATCACGTCGTTCGCTTCAGCAATCGGCGCGGCCAGCTTCAGGCCGGCGATGATATGGTTGTGCATTTCCTTCTGTGTCATACCCTTTTGATCATCGCCACCGACGACCGTCATTTTCTTACAGTTGATTTTTTTGGCCACCTCGCACCCTGCTTCAATTTGCTCGATGAACCGTTCGTGGTTCTGGGGGTTGTTCAGCCCGGGCCGAAATCCCCAGGCCGTAAATTGTGCGATGTCGACATTCAGGGAATCGCAGAGGTCGGCCATCTCTTCGAGAGGTTTTCCCTGCCAGGGCCAGAACTCAATCGCGGGAAAACCGAGTTCGGCGGTCTTGCGAATACGATCGAGCACGGGTAGCTTTCGCCACCACATTTCGATGTTCACCGCGAACTTCGTATGAGGCGTCTTGCCAATGGGGGTGGTTTCGCCTTCGGCCGCGTTGCTATTCGAAGCGAGTGTGGCGGCAGCGATTGTGGAGCCTGCCGCGGCCGTGCTGAGGAACGTACGTCGATCGAGAGCCGCCATGAGTTGAGTCTCCACAGATGTGCAGGGCAAGAATTTGATCGCAGATCGAAAACGCCGTGGGGGAAGCATGGCGGAACGAACCGCGACTCGATTCTATCCCGAGTGAAGAGCGGGTTCCAATGAATCGCCGGCAGTGATCGCTACCACTTCAGCCCGAACTGTTCGCCGCCCGAGGGACCGCCCAACCCGCCTTTGAGGTTTTTGTTGGTCGGCTTGTACTTCGGAACTTCTGGCTCTTCCGCATCTTGCCGCTTCGGCTTCCCTGCGGCGGGTTCTGGTTTCGGCTGCAGTGCCTTCAGAGAGAGGCCAATACGTTGTTTGTCTCGATCGACGGCGAGGACCGAAGCCTCGACCTCCTGTCCTTCGCTTAAAATATCGTTCACACGAACCACGCGATGATGGGCCAGCTCTGAGATGTGTATCAGGCCTTCGACCCCGGGTTCCAATTGAACGAACGCCCCAAATTCGGCGATACGTGAGACTTTGCCTTTGATCTTGCTGCTGATGGCGTATTTCTCGGCCACCCCGTCCCAAGGGTTAGCGGTCAGCTCTTTCATGGCCAAGCTGATCTTGCCGGTATTCTCGTCGATCTTGGTTACTTTGACTTTGACCGTTTGACCAACTTCCAGCACGTCGCTGGGATGATTCACACGCGACCAGCTCAATTGGCTGACGTGCACCATCCCGTCGATACCACCCAGGTCAATGAACGCCCCGAAGTCGCGGATGTTTCGCACAACGCCTTCGTGGGTTTGGCCGGCTGCCAGCGAGGCGCGAAGCTTTTCACGAGCCTCGTTGCGTTCTCGTTCGAGCACGGCGCGGCGACTGACGACAAGCCGCCGCCGCTTGGGCTTCACTTCGGTAACAATGCAGGTGTATTTCTCACCGACCAGCTCTTCCAGATTCTCCACTCGGTATAGCGCGATCTGGCTCGCCGGCATGAAACCACGAAGGCTGTTCACCTCCACTTCGAGGCCACCCTTGTTGTGCCCTGTCACCCGGGCCTCGACCGTCATTCCTTCGGCCACTTGCGACCAATCGGCCACGCCGGTGATCGCATCGGCCCGCGATACTTCGTACAGGCCTTCTTCGGCGTTGAAGCGATGGATGGTGACGTCGAGTTCGCTGCCAACCTCGGGAGCTTCTTTAAATTGTTTGCCCGGCACCACGCCCTGATGGCGTCCGCCCAACTCGACAAAGACGTTATCGCGGTGTAGCCGCACCACGCGGGCCTTCATGCGGGTTTCCGGTTTCAGCTCGGTTTCATCCGCGGCTGTTTTGTTGTCGGCAATGGCTTCGTCCAGCGAGACACCTTCCATCGCCGCGGCAAATTCGTCGTCGACGTTGGCCGCTGCCGCCCCCACGGGCTTTGGAATCGGTTTGGGGGTGGTTACCGGAATACCCTTGGCCCCAGCAGAATCTTTGGCCTTCAATTCCTCACCCGATTCTGCAGTCGTTGAATTGTCGCCGTCGGTCTTCTCGCTTGCAGCGGGAGCTTGTTGTTTCGGCAACGACGCCGGCGTGGGTGGTGAATACTTCTTCGGTTCGGTGTCTCGTTGCGAACCGATTCTGATTTTTCGTGCGCCCGGGCTGCCTTCGCCTAGCGGGGGATTTGATTCACCACTCGCGTCCATCGCACCACCCGATGCCGACGCGCTGGTCGGAGTCTGCGGGTTGCTTCGCGGCAGCACCGCAGTCGCCTCACGGCTCTCTCTTTCGCCGGTCTTAGATGCAGACTCACTCGGTTGAGCCGTTTGCTCTGCGGTGGGATCTGAAGTCGGCGCCGATTCTTTGTCAGCGTCTGAACGTTCGCTGGACGGCTGCCCTGATTGATTTGCGTCGCTACTCATAAATACTCAAAAACCTTGGTCCGCAAAGGCCCCTTCTCGTAGACTTACGGACTGACCGAAAAAAAGTGCGGCTTTAAGTGTAACAATGGTTCAGGTGACAAGGTAGTAATTTTCCGCCGAGAGGAAGCTGGGAAACTGGATTGACCCTCGAAACTCCGACCGCATCCCACCCATTAGAAAAAGAGCCGCTGCACTCGATCATTCGGTACCAAGCGAACCCTCAATATGCTATCAAGTTTTGGACTCATCGGGGCGGCGTGACGAACACAAAGTCGAGGAATTCGCGAACCTGAGAAAGCGACCTGATCGATGTTCGAGTTTAACGCTATAGATTACGGAAATACAGTCGCTGCACTGCTGGATTTTCCTCTCTCCAGCGAACTTGGGCCGGGAAAACCCAATGCCGCGGCGAAATCGGCACTGCACGCGGTGAGTACCAAAACCCTCTTCGGCACCAAGCGGGTGGTTGATGAGCAGATGGGCAAAGCCTGCATTGCCGGATTGTGGCTGTGGCACAACTTCCTCGACGAGTCTCATTCGATTAGTCAGGAAATCGGCACGTCGACCGGGAGTTTTTGGCACGGCATCATGCATCGCCGCGAGCCCGATCCCTCGAACGCCAAGTATTGGTTTCGCAAGGTCGGCCAGCATCCCGTTTTTTCTCCACTACAGGAGCACGCTGCCGAATTGGCAAGCACGAAGAGCCAAAAGCCCGGGTGGGACGATGCTGCGTCGTTTCTGCCTACGCAGGCCGAATGGGATCCCTTCGCGTGGATCGATCTGTGCGAACAAGCTCGCCTTGGCAACAATGGCTGCACGGCATTGTGCCTCAAGGTGCAACAACTGGAATGGCAACTGCTGTTCGACTCTTGCTTTCGCTCAGCGACCGTAGACTAAGGCCAGCACCGACCGCATCGTCTTCGGCGTTTGAGAATCAGTGTTCGTCAGACAGTTCTGGTGCCAGCCTTTCAGACGGCATGACCTTATTCCATACCAGCAGCAGCATGGCCACGAGTGCGTATGCGGCCGCAATGTGAAAGGGGGTCTGTGTGGCAACGCCCGCTGACCAATCGTAGTTGCCCCAAGGCAAAATCATCGGGCTGCCCGGCAGCGGCGAATGAATCACCCCGAACAGGCTAAACACCGAAGCGGTACCGAACACGATCGCTGCGGCGATCATCCGGCGATCGATCAACAGGGCCAATGCCGAAGACCACAATAGGCTGGTTACGATGAACCCGGCCGAGATAATGCGAAGGGTATACAGTTTTGTGCTTAATCCCATGGGGAGATCGTCGAACGTGACGCTTACCGTGGCCAGCACTTCGTCGACAAATGCCATGGCCAGATAAGCAAGTGCAGGAGCGCAGGCCAGCGCCACTGCCGAATAATGGCGTTTCGGTGTGGCCTGATAACTTTGGGCCGTAATCTCCAGACCGATGAAGATAAGAATGGGAAACACGGCCGGCTTCGGGATTACCGCGTAGAAGTAGGAGAAGTAGCCGAAGATGCCCGCTCCGCCGATGAAGATGGCGGTTACCAGAGTGTAGGCAGCGCGGCCACCCATGGCCTTGTATGCGGGATGCCCGATATACGGGGTAGTCTGAATCACTCCGCCGCAGAATCCGGCGACCAGGGTGGCAACGCCCTCGGTGGCGATGACTGCGCCGGTGTCGTACTCGTCGCCTGCGGTAGCCGCACTCTCGGTGCAGTCGATACCACCGACGATAGTTCCCAGGGCGAAGGGAATCACTACAGGAAGATACTTCAGCGATTCGCCAAATACGCTCGCCCACTCGAGCGAGAGCTTCGGTAGCAACAGGCCCAGCGATGGTTCGAACCCTGCCGCACCCAGCGGTTCCTCTTCGAGGCCCAAAGTGCCGGTCCATCGCATGGCATAAAATATGACTATTCCCACCAGCAGGGCGCCCAGGGCTCCAGGGATCCGGCCTGGCAGGGGGACCTTGGCAATCAAGGTAGTCAAAATGACGGCCAGCACGGTGTAGCCGACCACCGGCAGATGGGCGACCTCGAGCAGGGGCATAAAGCTGATAAGCACCAGGGCAATCGCTGCGAGAGAACCCAGCAGACCGGCTCGGGGGATAACGCGGCGGATCCAATTTGAGCCCAAAGAGCAGGCCAGCTTGAAAATACCGCTGGCGATCATTGCGCAGACGCCAATTCGCCAGGCATACAGCGCGGCATCGTGAGGATCGGAAAATTCCTGGCTGGCCCACGAGAAGGCAGGACCCAGGACGAATAGCACACTGCCGAAGGTGCTGGGCGTGTCGAGCCCCAGCGGCATGGCCGTAATATCGTTACGACCCGAGCGTTTGGCCAGCCGGAAGGCCATCCAGGTAAATGCCAAATCGCCAACCATGACACCCAAGGCAGTCCCCGGAATCATGTAGGTCAAAGCAAAATTTGCATCGAACCCGAACCCCCCGACCAGAAGGCTGACCATGAGGACCATCACGGCGATGTTATCTAACATCAAGCCGAAAAAGGCGTTAACGTCGCCGGTAGCAGCCCATTGATATCGCGACATGTGAATATCCGTATCCTAGGCACGGAACTTGCAACCCCTATTGCCGCGAGTCTAGGTTACCCCCCCGTAACCTGTCAATTTGGCATGAAAGCGTTCATTCGTGCGTAATCAACCCTTTTTCGATGCATCGTGTTACACTGCCGGAGTCGTAACGTGATGCAGCTTATCTCGGAGGTTTGCGGGCCTTTTCTTTTCTGTCCGATCCGAACCTTCTTGCACCACTGACGTAATAAATCATGAACAGCACAACCAAACCTAACCAATTGGCTGATAACGTCATCCCGCCGCTTAGCGAACAGAGTGACGAGGATCTGCTGCTCCGTTACCGAGAGAGCTCCGATCGTCGTTCATTCGAAGCGCTGGTCCACCGGTACGAGCGAGAGCTGTTTAGCTATTTGAGACGGTACCTGGACGATGCTGCGATGGCAGAAGATGCATTCCAACAGACATTCCTACAATTGCACCTAAAGTGTGACCAATTTGAAGAGGGTCGCAAGGTGCGTCCGTGGCTCTACACCATTGCCACGAATCAAGCGATCGATGCCCAACGCCGCAACAAGCGGCATCGCATGGTGAGCTTGGATCGACGTACAAACGATGACGACGACGTGGGTGCCTTGATTACGCTTTTGCAGAACGATGAGGCGGGTCCGGCAGCGGATCTGGAGGCAGCCGAACGGCGCGACTGGGTTCGCCAGTCGGTTGCTGCACTGCCGGACCCGCTTCAGTCCGCAGTGAACTTGATTTACTATCAGGGGTTAAAGTACCGAGAGGCTGCCGAGGCACTGTCGATCCCGGTCGGAACCGTAAAGAGCCGTCTCCATAGTGCCATCCTCAAACTGAATGAGGCTTGGAAGCAAGCCAACCCTACCGGAGAGACGTAACCCGATGCGCGAGAATCTGTATGGCTACTTGCTCGACGCGCTAGAGCCTGAAGAGCGTGAGCAGGTAGAAGCCAGCCTCAAAGAAGACGAGGGGCTAAAGAAAGAAATGGAGTTGCTACGCCGGGGGCTTGTCCTGCTGGCGTATGACAAAGCCCCGATTGATGCTCCTGTAGGATTGGCGGAGCGTACCTGTCAGCACGTTGCCGAACGTGCACGGAGCGTGACCCCACGATCGATGATGCATGAACCTCCTGCCCGGGGATCTCGTGGCTGGAGTATGCAGGATTTGTTTGTCGCTGCGGGCATTGTGATCGCCGCTTCGCTGTTGTTCTTCCCGGCGGTGAATCACAGTCGTTTTCAAGCCAGGATTGCCGGTTGTCAGAATAACCTCCGCATGATCGGCAACAGTCTCACGCATTACAGTCAGCAACACGGGAATTTCTTCCCGGATGTTCCTCAGACCGGCAAGCTTGCTTCGGCCGGCGTGTTCGCACCCAAGCTGCTGGACTGTGGTTTTCTCGATTGCCCCAAGTGGCTTGTGTGCCCCTCGTCGGAATTGGCCGAGAGTGGCGAATTGAAGGTTCCCTCCTGCGATGAGCTGGCGGACGCCACCCCGACCGAACTTGAGAATCTGAAGCACAAGCTCTCCGGCAGCTATGGCTATTCTTTGGGCTACGAAGTCGACGGTAAGTACCATGTGCCTCAGAACCTGTATCGCACGAACCATGCTCTGATGTCGGATACCCCCAACCGTCAGAGTGAGGGTCATCAAAGCGCGAATCACGGCGGGTATGGCCAAAACGTTTGGTTCGAAGATGGGCATATTGAGTTTCTTAAAGATGGCATGGTCCCTGGTGGATCGAATGACAACATATTCTTGAATGACGATGGTCATGTTGGGCCAGGGCTTCATCTCAATGATGCAGTCATTGGGACCAGTGCATGCACTCCCAAGCTGCGCACCGTCTCGAACTGACGCGACGCTGTCTTCTGCGGTCTGCCATATCTTGCGTGAATGGCAGGCCGCTGACCGGGACTCTATCTTCCAAGGCGAAAGGATCCGTTGCTGGTGGCGAGAACCGGCCTCGATTCTCGTCCTCAGGGCCGAATCTCTATGGTCGTCGGCTTCTGCTTGCCGCTAGTATCCTCGCTGGTTTGCCTGTGTCGGCCCCTTGTGCGGTCGACCTGGTTGCGATCGTTCTCTCTGGCCCGTAGGGCCTTTCCCGACACGCGGCGATTCGATGCGGCTTTCTCGGCGAATTTACGGGCTGATTGCGTTGGCCGTGCTGGCGTTCTTGCTTCGCGCTGCCCTAGTCGCCTGGCTGGCTTTTGCCGGTGACATGCCGTACACCTACGAGCATGGGGTGATCGCCGAGAACCTGTTGGCTGGCAAGGGGTTCAGCATCCGTTTTCTGGGGGTCGAAGGTCCCACCTCTCAGCAAGGCCCGATCTATCCCACGGCCCTGGCTGTGCTGTACGCCGTGTTCGGTACCGGGAGTCGCGCTGCGCTGGTGACGATGCAACTGCTGCAATGCGTCGCTGGGGGCGTTCTCGTCGTCGCCTTAGCGCGATTTGTGTGGGCGATTGCTCCCAGGCGGCCTGCCGCGGGCTGGCTGGCGGCCCTCGGGGCGACATTCTTTCCCACCCATATTTACCTGGTCACCCACATTCAAGTGGTGGCGTGGGTCACCACGCTACTGGTTTTGATGCTGGCCACGGTTGCCGCTACGAATGTAAGGCGAACGTGGCTGCGAGCTGCTTGCGCCGGCGGGCTGGCGGCACTGCTGATACTCTCCGAACCGATCATGGCTTTGGCCGTCGTGGTCGCCGCGATGCTGTTGTTCAAAGTCGAGTACGCGAATGCCGCGGGAGAGAAACTTCGCAAGGCGAGCACGGCGCTTGCCATGATGACGGCCACCGCCATGCTGGTGGTCGCGCCGTGGATTGTACGGAATCGCGCTGTCCACGGTGAGTGGGTGTTCGTGAAATCGACCTTCGGGTACGCCTTCTGGCAAGGCAACAACCCACACAGTTGGGGCACCGACAAACTGCCGACTGTTTCTCGGGCCGAGTTTCAGCAAGGCTCGAAGGGCGATTTGGCCTCGCAACATCAAGCACTGCGTGAGGCCCGACTGGAAACGAAATACATCGACGATGTGGTCTTGGCCCCCGAGGGTTACGAGCAATTCGCAGGATTGACCGAGCCCCAGCGGAGCCAACTGCTAGCCGATCGGGCCTATCAGTTTATCGCCAAACAGCCTCGACGCTATGCGGCACTTTGTGCGCAGCGGCTGCGATATTTCATGTTATTCGACGAGACGAATCCTAAGACATTCAGCGCAACGTATCGTGCGGCCACCGTGACGTGGCTCGTGCTGGCGTTGGTTGGGTTGTTGGCCACGCTAGGTCAGTGGCGAGTGTTGTGGCCCACCTACCTGATCTTCGCGGCGGTTACTCTCTTTCACACCATGACCATCACTTCGGTGCGGTTTCGCATCGCCATCGAACCGCTCTCCTTGATCTGGATTGCCCTGGCCCTGGAGCCGCTGCTGGCGCATTTCAAAACCCCCATCGCTTGGGCTCGAAATCTGATGTCTGCCGGAGAAGAGTCACCCGCGGCGACCGAGCTTCAACTGGCCGGACCCCATTACCTTCGACAGAACCCCACCACCGACAGGCGATTGCTTGACGAGACGCCGTCGGCGTCCCAGCGGCATCCAGACGTGTCGCAGCGCCTGTAAGTGTTGTACGAGGTGCACGCCTGTAGCCTCCGTGTTGCCTTCAGGCAACGGTGGACCCCCGCCTCGATCGCACACTTATCACGGGATGATCTGCTACAAGTCTTGAATTAATAGGGACTTGCGTTTCATTGTTGTGGTCGGTTTTCAACCACCTGTCACGCTGGCACCCGGTTTGCTTTTCGTTTGGTAACACCGCGGTGGTATCGGACACGCCGCGCACAGATCCAGATTTCCCCTTCCCAAGTTGATCGAATCGTGACGGTACACGCGCGGCAGATGATTGATCTAGCGGTTTGGGTGGCCACGCACCACCAAGGGCTGCTGATCCCACGAACACAAATTCCCTTGCCCACCATCGAACGCTATTGGTCCGCGTCTAAATGCCGCCTCGATCGTTGGGGAAGATCGCTCAAGCAGCTACAGCAGTCGACGGCTTCCGAAATCAACCATGTGATTGAATTTCGCCCGTTGTTGATCGAGATTCTCTCGGCCGATGTTCTGACGCGCGTATGGAGTGCCGTGCTCTGTGCCCACGATCGACATCGAGGTACTTCAGAAGTCGAGCCGGTGGCCCGAAGTGTGTTGATCGGTCAACTTGAAGCCCGACATAGGGCGTTGACTTACCTCCTCGACCACTCGGGCAGTGACCTGGGATGGGCCGTGCAAGCCAACCGGGTACGACTGCAAACCGATCGTTGGACCGACTTGCTGATTGGACTGATCTCCGAGCAACCCGGCAGCACCGACTTTGCCGTGGACCGCAATCGCGTCATTGAATTCGGCTTGGGATGCGGCCAGCGTTCGAGTGCCACGGCGGCGTTGGTCGGGGCCGGCGTGAGGGCAAGTTCCCGCCACCTGGCCAAAGAGCAATCCCCGAATGCCGACCTAAACGCCACGGTCGCCAGCAGCATCTTGGGCTGTTTTCCAACTGCCGCTTTCGATAGCGTGGGCGTTCCGCGGCCACATGGATACTGGAGGCTTCGGGAGAGTTCCCAAGACTTGCAGCTTGTCGAAGAATCTGCGGCACCCCGTCGCCTGGCAACCACCGACCGACTTCGACCGGGGCGTGTCTTCTGGCCGGGGTCGAATCGTTCGGAGTAGCAATCGTAAGACGGTTGTCTTCCGCTTACGCTTCTGACACCGGGTTGGGGTCGTCTGGCCCGAATCGACCGCGGTACTCGTCGACCGGATACTTGCGGCGATTCTTCACCATCTTGGCCAGCAACGCTTCGGTCACATCGATGTCGAGCTCATTGGCGATGGCCAGCGTGTAGCACAGGACGTCGGCCAATTCGTCCCGCACTTCGGCGAGTTTGGCGGGGTCTTCCAGCTTGCGAGACTCTTCCGGGGTGAGCCACTGAAAGTGTTCCATCAACTCAGCGGCTTCGATGGACAACGCCATGGAAAGATTCTTCGGCGAATGAAACTGCTGCCAGTTTCGTTCGGAGACGAATGTGTGAACGACGTTGCGGAGCTCTGCGAGCGTGGTCGTTTCGTCAGCCGGTCGACTCATCGGACTGCGCACCCTCGGGCTGAGGATCAAAGCCCGGCAGTTGCATCTGCCGGGGTCGGGACACAGCCCGATGGTAGCGGCAGCGATAGCTTTCGGCCAGATGCAGCATCACTTCCAGGACCATCATGTCCGCCCGATTCATCACGTGCCGGGTGCTGCGGTTGCCCAAACCGCGTAGCAGTTCTTCCAGGGCCAGCAGGTGGAGCTGCATCGTCTGGTCGGCACTGATGTTGGCCGAGCAGAACATTTTTCCCAGCACGTCGATCTCGTCGACCATGTTTCCGGCACCCATGATGACGTAGGCGCGTAGCAGTTCGCGATAGTGCGTCACCAGTTGCGGGGGCGGAGTAAAATGTACGGGGGCCGTTGGGGGTAGCTCCTCCGAAGGGTTTTTCTGCCCATTGGTCGATCCGTTGCGGAGGGATTCCAAGTCGTCGATCAGCGCCTGTTGTTGTTCGAGCAGACGTTGTGCTTCATTTCGCTCGAGCTGCAGTCGGTGTTGTTCGGCCTGACGAAGGTGACGGTTTTCTTGGATGAGCGCGTGACGCTGGATGGCCCGGGCGACTGTCCAGATGAGCGCCCGGGTCGTCGCCAGATTGACGCAGACGTAGGCGTCGGCACCAGCCTCGTAGGCCAAGGCGGATAGTTCGTGTTCGCTTTCCTCACCCAGGATGACGACCGGTTCTTCCGAACCGCTACCACGCAAGGCTTCGACCAGCTCTAACCCGTCGAGTTCGCCGGGGTCGTGGCTGATGAGCACCGCATCGAACACCTCGTCGCGGAGTTTCTTCAACCCTGCTTGCCCACCGACCACCTCTTCGAGAAAGACCTCCGATGCGCTGTCCGCCGCAAACGCGTGGGCCAACCAGCCGCCAGTCTGCCGGGGGCCCGAAACGTACAGCGCGCGAATGCGCGGCGGTAGCGATCCTTTGCTGCCACATTGCGTGGCTGTTTCGGGAAATTGAGACATGAGGTCCATCGCGGACTTTCCACTGGCGTTGTCCCGCCAGGCTGAGGCTGCCGCCGGTTCCATGAAGGTGATAGCAGACGGCCATCCGAGGCAATCACATTCCGACGAGCGGGGCGTACTGTATCGAAGCCGACAGTCAGGGTCAATTCCGCCCATTGCTAGGCAGTGTCCCGGGTCGACGCAGGACAAGCCAGTGGTGGCACCCAAACGTGTGTAGGGTCACTAGCTAGCTCGTTACGAGGCACGATCCACTGCTTGCCCAGGATTGCTGGCTGCGTCATGCTAGCGGTTGCTGTGGCAATCGGGCTTGTGGATCGTACCGCGAGTTCTAGAATTGCCGCCCTGGCTTGTTTCTCTCGGAGGTCGCGGTCGATGCGCGTCGCGTATTTGGATTGTGTTAGCGGGATCAGCGGCGATATGACGCTCGGGGCCCTGGTCGATGCGGGGGTCGATCTCGATGTGATTAATCGAGGAATCGCGTCGCTGAATTTACCGGGCTGCCGCCTGGTTGCCCAAGAGGTGAAAAAGAAGGGATTTCGGGCCACGCAAATCACCGTGGAACACGAGCCCGAGCACAAGCATCGCCATCTGCATCATATTGTCGAGATGATCGACGGCAGCTCGCTGACGGAAAGCCAACGCACGCTGGCCAAACGAATCTTTCAACGTCTGGCGGAAGCCGAGGCCAAAGTGCACGGTACGACGATTGAAAAGGTTCACTTTCACGAAGTGGGTGCCGTCGATTCCATCGCGGACATTGTCGGTTCGGCCATCGGTTGGGACGTACTGGGGGTCGAGAAGATCGTCGCGTCTCCAGTCCCCACCGGGACGGGCTTCGTGAAGATCGCCCACGGACGGTGTTCGGTTCCCGCGCCGGCCACTGCCGAACTGCTCAAGGGCATTCCGCTGGTCGAGCTACCGATCGAAGGTGAACTCACCACGCCTACCGGGGCTGCGATTCTCTCGGCGATGGCAGAATCATACGGCCCGATGCCGTCGATGCGGATTGAACGCATCGGCTTGGGAGCGGGGCAGAAGGATCTGGAAGAGCAGGGCAACGTCTTGCGGTTGGTGTTGGGTGAAGCGGTCGAAACAGCCGCCGACACCAGAGACTTGATCTGGGTGCTGGAAACCAACCTGGACGACGCGACCGGCGAATCGATTGGCTATTGCATCGAACGACTGTGGGATGCGGGTGCGTTGGACGTGTATTCGACTCCCATCCAAATGAAGAAGAATCGACCCGGGGTGGTGCTGACCATCTTGTGCCCGGGCTCGCAATTGCAAGAGATGGAAGCAATCTTATTCCGCGAGACAACCACGTTGGGCGTGCGGCGTTGGCAAGCCAGTCGAAGAAAGCTGCAGCGGAAGCCTCATGAAGTCGACACGCCGTGGGGCAAGGTGTTGGGTAAACTCGGCTGGTTCGAGGGCGGTGCCGCGAACTTTGCCCCGGAGTATGACTCGTGCAGCCAGGTGGCTTTAGAAAACAATGTACCGTTGCGATCCGTGTATGACGCCGCGTGCAAGGCGTTCGATGCGGAGAATGGCGGTTAGTCCATCGAAGGGTGGAATGCTTCGTCCAAGGAAGGACCACAGCGATGAATCTTTTGGCTGATTTCCAGCTTAGTTCGCTGCTGCCGCTGGTGGTGGTTTTACCCGTTACCGTCATGCTCATGCGACGTGCTTATCGTCGCGTGGAGCCGCGCAACCAACCGGTTCGTTCGGCACGAAGCATCGAACGCCAGGAACGGGTCGAAGCTTCGGGAACCCTGGGGGAAGAATCGCCCGCGAAACTCGCTCTGTGGGAAGTGAAGATGTACGAGACGGAGCGGGAGTTGAGTGCCCGACTCGACAACAAAATGCGTTCTCTGAACAGCTTTATCGAACTGGCCGATGCCGCTTCGGATCGTCTCGAACGTCTGATGGCCGAAGCAAATGCTTCTTCAGCGAATGTCGCGGCGGATGTCCAGAGTCCAGAGCAACGTTAATCGTTAAAGCGTTCACTCACCGTCGGCGAGCGTGTGCTCGTTTTCTTCGAAGACCTGAATCAGTGCTCCGAACGTGTCTTTGGGGTGCAGGTAGCAGTGCTTCCACTGCGGGTTATCGGTGTTCTCGGACAACACCCGGATGCCTTTCGATTGAAAGTACTCGATGGCCTGCGAGAGGTTCTCGACGCTGATCGACAGGTGATGGAAACCTTCGCCGTTTTTTTCGATGTAACGGCCCACACCGCCTTCGCCCGTGGTGGTGGGGGCCACGAGTTCCAGCTTCTTGCCGCCAAGCTTGAAGGTGAACCAGGAGAAACCCTCATCAGGGTTCGAGCCCTTGTCCTTCATGGGCTCGCCACCCAGTACGTCGACGAACAGCGATTCCGCCTTTTCGATATCCGAAACGCCAATCGATACGTGATCCAATCGTTTAAATATGCTCATCTTGCTCGCGTGACTCGCTCCAGGTTAGCTGGTTGCAGGACGGATGAAACCGTGTTTGTGTGGTCGAATGAGCGATGCGCGGATCGCCCCTTTCGGCATCACTTACTTTGGGGTGCGCCGATCGCGGTAAGGCCCACGTCGATAAACTGCCCACCGCCGAACTGTTCGCAATGTACGGCCAACACGTTGCCTTTGGATTTGAGTGCCGCTTTGGCCTCGGGGCTGATCGGAACAATTCCGTACTGCGTGGTATAGCCCTTGGCTTCAAACGCTGGAACCCCGTTGATATAGACAATGGTGTCGTCGTCGTAGTGAATGCGGAGATAGAGCGAGTCGCGATCGCCCTCGGGCAGGTCGAAGCCGCGACGCAGCCAGATATTCTCGCCGTTCCACATTGTATTCACAACGGAACCGGGAGTGGACGAAGTACCGAAACCGCCTGGTGCTGTCGTCCAACCGGTGTCATCAAATTCGACGTTGTACCAACCCCGCTTAGGTTTCTTGGTGGTCATCCGCCACGACTGGGGTGTGCTCTCGGAGGTGGCGACGACCGTTTCCACTGCGGGCACCGGACCGTAAAGCGGGGCATGCGCCGCGGCAAGCGTCTTGGGGTCGACCTTCATCAGGTGGCGATCGTAGGTCATCAGACCGTTCACTTCGACCTCGACGTCGGTGGTTTGCGTGTAGACCGCCGCCGTTAAACCGGGTTCTGCGATCAACGGTCGCAACGAATCGATCAGTCGCAGGTAGCCGGCTTCCAGTTCCTCGGGAGATTTCAGGTTTCGGTAACCCCAGTTCTTTTCGTTTTGCCAGGTATGGTCGCGGACCGGGAGACCCAGCCCCCCGTATTCGCCGAGAACCGCCGCACGGCTCGACTCGGGCTGCGGCGACTTGGGGCCTGGGTAGACGTGGATGTCGTGTACGTCGCCCACCTGCATGTCATTCCACCCACTGGCACCGCAGACAATTCGTGTCGGGTCGTAGTACTTCACCCAATCGGTAAGCCGCACGGTGTCGTATTGCCCCCAACCTTCGTTGAACACCACCCACATCACAATCGACGGGTGGTTGTGGAAGCTGTCGATCATCCGGCGCAACTCGAGTTCAAACTGTTCGGCCGATTCGGCGGTGCGGGTTATTTGTCCCTTGCCGCGTCCCACGGAGGCATCGCCGCTGGGCATATCCTGCCATACCAGCAGCCCCAGTTTGTCGCACCAGTAGTACCAGCGGGCCGGTTCGACTTTGACGTGCTTGCGAACCATGTTGAAACCCATCTGCTTGGTCATTTCCAAGTCGTACTTCAGCGCCTCGTCGCTGGGAGCCGTATAAAGCCCGTCTGGCCAGAAGCCTTGATCCAAGGGGCCGTATTGAAACACGAACTCGTCATTGAGCAGTATGCGCGTGACGCCCTGAGTATCGGGACCCACGGAAACCTTCCGCATGCCGAAGTAACTGTCGACGGTGTCGACTTGTTGCCCGTCTTTGTGGAGGGCGACTCGCAGACTGTAGAGAAACGGAGAGTCCGGGGTCCACAGCTTTGGCTGTGGAATGGAAACGGTGAGTTCCTTACCCGCAATGCCCTCGCTGGTGGCGAGTTCTTCGTCTCCCTCTAGGGCCGTAACGGTGACGTCGGTGTCATCGGCATTGTCTGCTGTGTGGACACTTACGCGGACGAGCTTGTTGTCAACGTCGGGGGTGAGTTCAAGATGCTCGATATAAGACTCGGGCACCGGTTCGATCCAAACCGATTGCCAAATGCCGGTGGTGGGGGTGTACCAGATACCGCGCGGTTCGAGCACCTGCTTCCCTCGCGGCTGTTTGCCATCATCGCTGGGATCCCAGACACCGACGACGATTTCTTGAGGTCCGTTGTTGTTGAGGGCCTCGGTGATGTCGAACGAGAACGGATCGTAGCCGCCGCGATGGTTGCCAAGTTTCTTACCGTTGACCCAAACGGTTGCTTCCCAGTCCACGGCACCAAAGTGCAGCAGGATTCGGTTTCCATTCCAGTCTTGAGGCACATCGAACGTGCGACGATACCAGACGCGATCTTCCATTCGCATGATGCCGGAGAGGGCGGATTCGACCGGGAAGGGAACGAGTATCTGCTCGGGCAGATCGCGACCGATCGGTGGCTTGTCAGATGCTTCAGCGGCAGAGAATTGCCATAACCCGTTGAGGCTTTGCCACGCGTCCCTGGTCATCTGGGGTCTTGGGTATTCTTCGTGCACATGCTGTGGGTCGATTTGATCGGTCCATCTCGTCTTGAGCGGTCCCTTGGCCGGCTGCCACTCGGCGGCCATCGCCACCGCACAGGACAAGCAACAATACGTGAGCATGAGTCCGATGACGAGACGCATCAGAGAACTCCTTCTGTTCAGTCGTAGGGACAACGCCCTGGAAGATCACCCCAGATGGGGCGATTATACCCGCTATGCAATGCTTGCGCAGAGCCGCTCATCCGAAGTTCGACGGGCCGTACTGGATTGAGTTTCCCGTGCACTAGGGGCGACGAGATGGAAGACGCAAGCGGTTCCGCAGGGTGCGGCGGCGATTGATCTGATGGCGAAGGGCTGGCGACCGATCGCATCGCCAAGAAGAGGTCCCCCGGTGCGGATGTCGACGCCACCCGGAGGGAGAAGTTGCGAAAACCGAATGTTCGGCACGGGTGGCCTGGGCCGAGAGAATTAACCCTCGAAATGTTCTTACCGGCATACTAGCTCGTGGGTTCGAGGTCGTGCTGGATTACGAACGATGCTTCCGTTGGTCGTAGACTAGCCTCACCGCGTTAAAGTTGTCAAAACTTTCCCGAATCGGCCCCATTCCAAGGCAAATTTGGTCTCCATGGCCCAGGCGCGAACACTTGGGCGACTTGCGATCAAAACTCAGGCGGCAACGACGTGGCCTGGCTGAGGTTTTCCCCGAGCGTTAACAACCAGCGTTCGTTGCCCGAGTCGATCACGACATCCTGGGTATCGATTTCTACAATCACTCCTTGGAATTCGCCGAACTCGATATTCTGTCCATTGCGAAGTTTGATGATCTCTCCGCTGGTGCGAATGGTGAACCACACTTCAGGTATCTCACCAACATCCAGGATGGCCGTGAGGTACGCGTAGTCGGCAGCGTCGAACGTTCCGCCCCCGGCACCGAAGAGGTCGCGAGAGGCAATCTCGTCGTAATAATCAATGGAATTGCCTACCAGACGATCGGACACCTGTCGGGTGAGTTGCTCACGGCGTTCGGCCAGCGGAAGCACCAGTGCTTCGATGACGAGCGATACTTCCAACGCCTCGGAATTGGCCACCGGGGTGATGCCGATGCGTTGGATCAGGTGTAAGTGATCTGCCTGATAGAAGTCGTACAAGAACTGCGTTAGCTGCGGCAATGTCGTACGGGCCCGCACCGAAAAGGGCAGCTTTTGATACACGCCGGCTTTGGAAACCACTTCGCCCGAATCGACATTCGAGCGTTCGAACTTGGAGGTTTCGACCAATTCCAACAGCCAGTTCTGATAGGCGGAACGTGCCAGCGCAATGTCGGCGGGCAACGATTGCGAACGCCATGTGTTGAGCTTGGCCGTCCAGTCTTTGGCTTGTTCGATAACCAACTCTTTATCGCGGATGTCTTTTTGCAGTCGCTTGATCTTCTGCCGCTTGGTATCCAGCGGGGCCTGCAACATCGATTCAAAGAGCTTCTGTCCGCCCCAGCCGACTAGAATGACCGCGACGACGCCTGCCAGGATCTTCTCGCGAGGTTTCATCGGTCTTCCTCCTGGCCAGTAAGATCGGGTTGACTTGAACGTCCCGTGTTGTTTTGTGCCGAAGCCGCGGTTTCGGAATCGGCTCGCGGTGCGTCTTGAATTTCTGAGGCGTCTGAGTCGGTCGAGGCAGCGGTTTCCGGAGCCCTGGTCATGGCGAGATAAGCCTCTTTCTCGCGAGGGACGACCGACATCGAAGACTCGAACTGCCAGGTGAGAGCACGGTCTCGCTCGCTTTCCTGAACGCGACGACTACGCACTTCGTGAAACTCGTCCCGAAGATTGGTTTCCATTCGCTCGATAATCGCGGGATCGCGAACCTGTCCCTGCATTTCGATGGTTCCGCCACCTGCCGGGGCCCTGCTGAGTGTGAGACGGACCAGCATGGCATCGCGGGCCGGAGGGAACTCGGCCGAAAGTTCTCGCAGTTCTTCCAGCCACGAAACATCGCCTTGCTGCCATTGTTCGATGGCCGCCACGGCTGCTTCTTGGTTACGGGCTTCCTTGACCACTTTGGCCTGGGTTTTGGCCTGCGCGGTCAGCTTGTCGATTTCTTCGTTCAGCTCCGCGAAGCTGCTCCAGGTGAACCATCCGAAGTACAACGCGGCTGCGGCCACGACGGTTCCCGCGGCCACCATCATGTTACGGCGATCGGGTGGTATCGGCGGGCGCCTGGGGTGCAGGAAATCGACGGCGTGGCTGTGATGATTGACCTCGTCGGCGATCATCCCTAACAGTGCCGTGTATTTCCCGCGACGTTCCGGTGGTCCCTCGACCAGGTCGCCACCCAGGGTGAAACCATCAAACGGATCGAACGTGTTGACGGGAACATCCAGCACGTCGCGGAGCCTCGCGACAAGATCTTCGTGATCTTCGTCGGTGCCGCAAATGTAGATCTGTTGCACTTCACCACAACCGGTGTGATTGGCCACGGCGACCAGCGTGCGACGAATTTCGGCCAGCAGCGGTACCGGGTCGTCGTCGGCCGGTAGTCGCATACATCGCGAGACGCGAACTTCCTGTCCACTGATGACCGTCAGATCTGCCTCGTCGCGCTGTACGTCGATGAACAAGCAGACCTGATCGTCGTCCGCGTGTCGCGAGATGAACAGCGAGCCGGCTGCCAGTGAGCGGACGAGCAATCGTTGCGGAACAATGCCCACCTTCTCGCAGAGTTGATTGACTTGTTCGACTTGTTCGGGAACGATCGCGGTTGCCAGGACCGAACGTGAGTCGCCCGTATCGTCCTTCAGTGGTACGAAGTCGAGCAGCGAACCTTCGCCCATTGAGGATAACTGGCGAGACGCCTGATGTTGCACCATCGAGGGCAGTTCGGCGTCGGGACAGGGTGGCAACGTCAATTCACGTAGATCAACGGCCGCGCGACTGATGCCCACGATCGTGCGACCGCGCGGTGGTCGTTTGCCGTCCAATGCCAGGGCGAAGGGTGCAGTGAGTTCGTCCTGGATATTGCCTTCTTCCTGATCGGCGGAAGACATCGTGACCATGCCGGCCGAGGTGATCGTAAGGCGTCCACGCACAAGGGTGGCCGCCATGTACCGGGCCTGGTGACGTTCCCACTCAACCGCTAACAATTTCGACATTTACATTGCCTCTCACACATGTTCGACCTCTGCGGTCGAAAACAGTTCGCGGACTCTTGCCGCGTTGTTACTCATCGTTCCGTTCCCGCGTCCCCGTTGAGCAGGCTCTCCGGATACGCTCTTCCCTGGTGACCCAGGTCTCTCCACTGCGCGATGCGTGGTGGTTTCACTGACGCATCCACTACCAATTCTACACGGGCTTGAAAGCCGCCGTCATCGAAATGTCCGATTACCTGCCCGCGGTAGACATCGCCCCCGGCAGTGACGTACTGCAGCAGCGGTTTCATTTTGTCCAAAGGCAATATGTCCTCGGTAAGCAGCCAGGTAGCGTGCTTGCGCGACTCTCCGGAGCTGGATGACCCCGTACTCCGCCGCGAAACAATCGCATCGACATCGGCGTCTTCGAGCCCAGGGATGCCTGCCAAAACTTCTTGCGGTGCCAAATTAATGTTGATACGTCCCGGGATTACCTTGGCCGAATTGAGGGTCACGTAATCGAGCCACTTGGGCAGCCATTGATCGAAGTCGCCTTTTTCGCCACCCAGGGGGCTGGCGACCATCGTGGATTCCTTCTTGCCCGCGAACGTGGCGCTAACACGCGCCCCCGCAATGTCGAGTTCGCTGGTGAATCGATGTTTCGGTTCCAGGTTCCAATCGATGGTTCCCGAGGTGCCCGTGGCGGTGGAAGTATCGGTGGAGGTACCAAACTGCCGGTACAGCACGACGAAGTCGGCCACCGGCTGTTCGAAGTGTTTCAATAGATCTGCATGCAATGTTCGCAGGTCGTTTTCGTTGAGATTGGTTTTGGGCTGGCCATCGGGGTTGAGATTCGCTTCGGCACTGAACAGGGTCAGCCAGCCAGACCAGCCCTGGTGTGGCATCGATGCCGATTGAGAAGCCTCCGCGATCGTTGAACTCGAACCGTCATTGCCTTCAACGTCGGCGAGCTCGATCGGTTCGAACACACCGTTGCGGTTCCCATCATTACCCAGTAACAACGCTCGGGTGACCCCACGGACCAACAACATTTCCTCCATCGTCTCGATGACGCCGTTGCGTGGTTCATACGGTGGATCGAGACCGGCGTAGTAGTCAACCTCGCTGCCGAACTCTCGTGGCTGGATATCGGAATCAATCCAATCGAGTAGCGAGTCGGCCAGTTCGTTGGTCATCTGTGGCAACTGCAGCAATGCGTTGCGAGCGACCCCGGGCTGTTTTTCATCCCAGGCGATCAGCGCGGGAAGGTTGAGCTTGGCCGATTCGTTCGTCACGCCGAATCGCACGGCCGGGGCCTCCTCCCCGGGTAGCGGAGTGACAACACTGAAACGTCCCGTCCAACCCTGACGTTGGTCTTCGAAAACGAGGACTCCGCCGTATAAGCTCTGCTGGAGTGTCGGATCGGATGATTGACTGCGAAGTGTGTGCGCGGACGCGAGTTCTTGTTTCAACGCCTCCACGCCCGACTCGACCAGATAGGTGGCCTGCGCTTGTTGTCCACTAAGATGACTGGCTCGGTTGGCCGAGAACATCAATTCGTTGAAGGCGTAGCCCGCCAGACTCAGCATGGCCACGACGACCAAAACGAGGACCAGCACCAGACCGTTTCGCGAGCATTGGCGTAGTCGCAGTATTCTCCCACGGAAGACTCGTCGAGTAAGATCGTTCATGGCGCGACCTCCTCGCTTGCGTCTTCGGTTTCCGTCGATTCGCCTTCTGGCAAGGGGTCTTCCATGGGCGATGAATCATCGTCAGATGTCGAACTTGAGCCTATTTCGGGCGGTTTGGTGCCCAGCGGCAGGGCGACCAGGCGACGGCTGATGACCCAGGGCAATTGCTCAACGTTGCTGCGAAAAGACGTGTCGGAGTTCTCGAATAACGAAGCGCCCCGCATGTCGGTAGCTGCGTTGCTCGAAAACGAATCTTCCGTTGCGACATCTCCTGACGTTGTACTTGTTGCAGTGGGTGGTTTTCGCGGAATGGCCACGGCGACTTCAACCGCGAGTGGAAGCGAGCCCATGGCACGGCTGTCCCACTGCGAGTCCCAAAACTGTCCGTTGAAATACCGGAACTCCAATTGGGTTACTTCCGAAGCCAGTAGTTGCGGGGCATGACGGTTCTCTGAGTTTATGAACAAATCAGATGCGGCATTGCCTTCCTCGACGAACGGGTCGGCCATCGACGAGTAGCCACTTGGGCTTTCAAAATCGATTGCCGAGGCGGAAGCGGCTTCTTCGGCTCCCGGTTGACCACCCCAAGGTCGGGCAATACGAACCAACCCGGCGGCTTCGCCGGTGCTCACTCCGTCCGTGATGGGCGTAACCAGATCGGCTTCGGCGATGTAGTACCGCACCGTTGCAAGTTCAGGAACGGAAGTTGTACTCATACTGCTTGCGGTGGTCGCATCGGTCTCCTGATTCTGAGCGGTTTCTAAAAGAGGCAGCACAAGATCGATCTCGATCCAATGTGCATCACCTCTTAATCCACAACAGCCGGAGGACTCAAATGACGTCGAACCCTGCTGTGATATCTGGTTGTCGCCGGAATTGGTCAAGGCGATCTCTTCCTGCTTGGGTGGAGGAACCGCCGCCCGAAGTTCGACACTCAGTTTGGATAGAAGTCCCTGGATCAGTTGCGCCTGCTCGACTTCGGCATGGCCGGAACTGAAGATCTTGGTGTACAGATTCAGGGATGCCCAGAGCCCACTGAGCAGCGCGATGGATAACACCATGCCGAGCAAGACTTCGATCAGCGTAAAGGCCGTCGGTTTTAAGTCTTGTGAGGTCATGGCTTGTTTGTCATCAAAGAAGGAACGACGTCGTCCGTGAATCTCCGGTACCAAGGTCTTACGGTGTCGAGCTCGCACCCAAGGGTGAGGCTCCCGATGCGTCGGGCAGGGAATCGTTGGTGAGCAGCCAGCGAACCAGACTGAAGGTGGTTGGCCGAGACTGCTCGGGCAGATCTTCCTTGACCGTCACTCGTACGGCGATCATGCCTTCGCGTTCAACAGGTTCCAGTTCGATTGAATACAGCCACTGTGGGGCTTCATCGAGCGGGACATCCTCGACGCCCTCTGCTGGCTCGAGCCGCAATGCGATTGCTTCTAACTTGTTGCGACACAACTGCTGCGCCTCGGTCATCTTGCTGGCCTCGCGCGCGTTACGAAGCCCTAATTGAGCGAGCTGACCCAACACCACAATCGCCCCCAACAAGATCGTGGTGGCCATCAGGATTTCGAGTAGTGAAAAGCCTGATCGATCTCGGGAGTTCATTACAGCTCCTCTTCGGAATCGGACTGAACCGGACCCAGTGTCGTGGTGCCCGTGATTCCCCTTAATTCAACACGAATCGTACGTCCGCCTTCGTCTCGCAGTACGACCACCGAATCGGAAGTTGTCCCGTCGGGATAGAACATGACCGGATCGGACCAGTCGACCATGTCGCCCTGCCCATCGCCCAAAGGGACTGATTCTTCGAGCAACTGCGAGCCGAGGCTCGACTGAACCGGGTCTTCTTCGTAGAGCCCGTCGTACAGATCTTCGTAGGCCTCCGGTCCCGCGAACGATACGCTCTCTGGCAACTGACCGTCGACGGTCATGGTGGTCTCTCCCCGCGGGGACTGGTTGCTCTTCCGCGCTGCGCTGTCTTCCTGCGAACCGACCCAGGGAGGAGCCGCATATGGCATCCGTGCATAAAGCGAACCTTCGGGAGCATATCTCCAGGCGAAGGTGGTTCCCTGTTCCATGGCATCGAGCCGTGCGGCGGACCAGTCGGCGCGCAACTTCCGTGCCGCGTCCCGGAGTCGCGCGTTGGCAGCCGGGCCGCGAAGCGCTGGCCAGCTAACTCCGGCCAGCGCCACCAAGATGCCCAATACCAACATCAACTCCAGCAGCGTGAAGCCCTTGCGCCGAGCAGACTGCTGTCGAGCGGGCCGCATTACAGGTCGGCTAGCTCATCTTCCCGGTCTTCATCGGGCCAGTTGCCGATGTCATCGTCGGTACCGTCTTCGCCATCTGGACCCATCGACCAGATATCGGGAAAGTCGATCGTGTTTCGCGAGGGGGGATATTCGTATTGGTATTCATTGCCCCAAGGATCGATCGGCAACCCGCTGTCCAAATATGGTCCCTGCCAACGATCGGGTACATCCACGTCCGAAGGCTCTTCAATCATGGCAGTCAGCCCTTGTTCCGTGGTGGGGTAACCGTTGAGGTGCAAGCGGTACATGTCGAGCGAACTCTTGAAGAGCCCGATTTGGGTCTTCGTCGAGCTGATGTTCGCTCCTTCCTGAGCACCCATGAATCGCGGTGCGACGAGGCCGATCAAGATGACCAAAATGGCCATAACCAGCATCAGTTCCATCAGCGTGAAACCCGCGCGGGCTTGTCGATTATTGCGTCTTCTTTTCATCTCGTATTCTCCTCAAGTTTCAAAAAAAACGTATTGAGTAATGGGACAACTAAGCAAAGGAAGTACTCATTTGAATCACGGGCAGTAGCAGGGCGATCACCACCAGCATGATGACGATGGCCATCACCAACAGCATCATGGGTTCCAGTAACCGCACGGCGAGATCGAGTTGACGTTCAGTGCGGCGGTCCATCCCGTCGGCGATATTGATCAGTACCTTCTCCAGCGTGTTCGATTCTTCCGCCACGCTGATCATTTCGACCACGGTTTGTGGGAACAGCCCGCAGGCACGCAAGGGCGCGGCGAGCGTCTCTCCGCTGGAGATGTTTTCACTGGCCTGGCGAATGGTGTCGGCCAGCACTTTGTTTCCGGTCGAGTCGCTGCTGATTTCCAATGAACGCAGGATCGGAACTCCATTTTTCAGCAGGGTTCCCAGGACGCGGCAGAATCGTGAGACGGCCAGGCTTAGGTAGATCTTTCCGGCCAACGGCACTTTCAATCGCAAACGATCGATGGTCCAGCGGCCTTGTTCTGTTTTGGAGTAGTGTACGAGCCAAAACAATCCGCCAGCGAGGGCGGCCAATACGTAGATGCCGTAGCTGCCGAGAAAATCGCTGAGTGCCAGCAAGGCAACGGTCAGCCCTGGCAACTCGCCTTTTTCTTCCAGCCGTGTGAACATCTCGGCGAATTTCGGCACGAAGAACACAATCAGCACGGTAACCGCGATGGTACCGGCAATTGCCAACAAGGCAGGGTACGTCGCCGCCCCGATCACGCGACCTTTGATTTCTTCTTGATGCTCGATAAAGGCCGCCGTGCGCTGCAGAACGTCTTCCAGAAAGCCGCCTTCGCCGCCGGCACGAACCATGCTAACGGCCAATTCGTTGAACACGCGGGGATGCTTGGCAAAGGCTTCGTCGAGCGTGGAACCTTCGGCCACCTGATCGTGGACGTCTCGCATCACCTCGGCCAGTTGAGGGTAGGCCGATTGACGCGAGAGCAGTTCCAAGGCTCGCAATAACGGCACACCGCTTTCCAGCAGATCGCCCAACTGTGCCATGGTGGTGGCCAGTGCTTGAGGGCTGACTCGCTTGGGGCGGCTCAATGGTTGCGATTTACGGGCACCGCCTTCGACCTTCAAGGGGAACAGGTCCCGCTCGCTGAGCATCCCAATCGCCTCTTGCGACGTGGTTGCCGTCAGCGTGCCGGCGACTTCGTCGCCACTGGACGTGCGGGCGGTGTAGGCGAATTCAGGCATGACGTATTCAGTGAAGGAATGAAAGTCCGCTGGTGACATGCGCCACGGCTGGTGCACACCATGCGGTACACAAGCGACGCAAAGTCACGTGTTGTCGTTACTCTCAGTTGTTATCGGTGGGACGCTGGGGTGGGTAAGTGCCTCAGGCAAATTGGCCGGGGGCACTCGATTGTTTCGAACATGCAAGGTTGATGTTCGGGTTGGTGTTCCGCCAAGCGGAGTTCCCTTTAGAAAACCGCAAGCGGGATTTGTTTGTAGGTTTTCGTATCAGTCGAATTTGGTTACGCGCATCACTTCTTCGATGGTGGTACGGCCGTTGAGCACGTTGCGCCAACCGTCCTGTCGTAAAGTACGCATGCCACTCTTGATGGCGGCGGCTTTGATTACCTGGGTGGGGGCTCGTTCCACGGCCAGCTGTCGAATGTCGTCGTTGTTGGCTAGCAGCTCGAAGATGCCCGCGCGACCTCGGTAGCCACTGCCGCGACACTCACGACACCCGCCCGCTTTGAACACGGGGTGGTTCTTGTCGATTCGGTCTCGAGGGAAATCGTCGGGCAATTCTTCGGAGTCCAAGTCCAGCGGCTCGCGGCAATCGGGGCACAAGGTTCGAACAAGTCGCTGTGCCAGGACACCTTCAACCGTGCTGCTAACCAGGAATGGTTCGACGCCCATGTCGCACATTCGCATGAAGGCGCCCGCGGCGTCGTTGGTATGCAGCGTACTGAAGACCAAGTGACCGGTTAACGAAGCCTGGATGGCGTTTTCGGCCGTTTCCAAGTCCCGAATTTCACCCACCAGCACCACGTCGGGGTCGTGTCTCAAGATGGCTCTCAGCGAGGCCGCAAACGTGAGCCCCACTTTGGCCTGCACCTGAATCTGGTTGATGCCTTCCAGTTGATATTCCACCGGGTCTTCGGTGGTGATGATCTTGGTCTCGTCATCTTGGATTTCGGCCAGGGCGCTATAGAGCGTGGTGGTTTTACCAGAACCCGTGGGACCGGTTACCAGAATGATTCCGTGCGGGAGATTGATGATCGAGTTGAACTGTCGATCGACGTCCTCGGGCAGGCCGACCCCGGAGAGCGAGAAGTTCATCTTATCTTTGTCGAGCACACGCATGACGATGCCTTCGCCATGCAGCATGGGGATGATCGACACACGCACGTCGACTTCGCGCCCGCTCACTTTCAGCTTGATGCGGCCATCCTGCGGCAATCGCTTCTCGGCGATGTTCATCCGAGCCATGATCTTCAAGCGGCTGACGATGGCCGCTTGAAAGTGATTGATCTCCGGCGGCGTCGGTTGCGTTTGCAAGATGCCATCGATGCGATAGCGAATTCGCAACCCCTTGGCCTGTGCCTCGATATGAATATCACTCGCGCGGGCTTCGATGGCTTCGACCAGAATCTCGTTGACCAGTCGAACGACGGAGGCCTCTTGGGCTACTTCAGATGCCTCGGAGCCGTCGAGTTCCAACTCTTCGACCAACTCGATGCCGTCTTCCGATTCGCGTTGAGCGAGGAGTCCGTCGATGGTTTCCGAGCCAACCCCGAGATGGGTTTTAACCAGCTTGTCGATCTCTTCGGCCGATGCCAGTACCGGTTCGACCATCAGCCCCGTGGTCGAGCTGATTTCATCCAAGGCATACAGCTCAAAGGGATCGCTGGTGGCGACCACCAGGGTGCCGTTGCGGCGCTTCAGCGGAAAGACACTATGGCGATAGATCGACTTCAGCGGGAATTCTTCGAGCAGCGATAAGTCGACCTGAGTTTTGGTTAGGTCGACGTATTCCAGCCCTAACTGTTCGCCCAACGCGGAGAGGGCTTCGTCTTCGCGGACAAACCCCATTTGAACCGCCACCTGATCGACACGGGAACTATCGGTTGCCGAGTCGCGCAGGATCGTGAGCTGCCGCTCATCAACCAAGCCTTTGTTCAGCAGTATTTCGCCTGCTTCCATCGAGATGCCGTCTATGAGTTTGTACTTCGTCAATTACTAGGAACGTCCACCAGCGGTGTACGCAGCTCGCGTGTGATCGAGAATCAACGCGAAACCCATGGCGCATCGCAAGTGGGTTTCACATGCCGTGTTATCGTTCACGACCCGGGCAAACTATGCATGCCTCAATCGCCACACGGTGGTGTGCCTAAAGCTTCGGTGGCGAGATAGTTAGGTGGGATCGATCGGGCCTGCTCCAGCGGGCGTCGACCGATGTATGTAGGCTAATTGATGGATTATACGGGGGTCAATACAAACAGCTATCTGCTGTACATTGCGGTGGGGAGATTACCCCCCCCCTCGCTGGATGCAAACATCAAGCATAGCCAGCGCTTCAAGCCGCGGCCAGAAAATCGTTACCTAGCGAACGAATGTCCCTCGTTCTGGGGTTTAGACGGGTAGTTACACTACAAGCCATTGCTCTATAACGCCTTAGGTGGGGAGTCTAGAGGGATCCCCGGTTCTGGTCTCTTTCGGGATTTGGATCGCCTAGAAGCGTTTTTGACTCGACCAATAAATCGATCTGCACGTTCTCCGCGTGCTTCGCCTACAATATGATCAGAGACACACCATGGCTCGCGGTATTTGCCGCTGGTTTGGCGAACGATCGAGCCGCACCGACGTTGCTTTCCTGCCTGAAGTGCTCCCCGCCTAGCTGATACCAATACCCGATGTCACACCGCGCGAAATCTATTGACGCAAGCTCTTTGAACGGCACCCGATGTTTTGTTGCGCTTCTCGCGATAGCACTATTCACGGGCTGTGGCAGTGGCGGAACTCCCGTCAAGCTCTCCAAGCCAACGAAGACCGTTCCTCCCACGAAGAGCACTCCGACAGTTGAGCAAGAACCTTCCATTGTCGAACCGGCAACCGCTACCGAATCCGAAAGTGACGCGGCTGCATCATCTGATGACCAAGTGCCGACCGAACCGTTAGCGGCGGACGATGTTGTTGAACTTTCATCGCACGAAGAAGAAGTATCCTCGGAGGAAACCCCTCCTCTTGAACCGCGGGTGGCCGGCGAACGTGAGCCGGAGATTGCTGAAACAGAGTACGCAGAACGAAAGAGACTACCGACGCATTATGCGGGTACGGCGGCCCCTCGCCCGGGCTCTTCGCAATCTCCTATGGAAGCTTTTCGGGTTCCAACGCCCCGTACCCCGCCTCAAGTGGTTGATATACCCGCAAAAGTTCGGCGATATGCCCAGAAGCTGGTCACGCGATACGACTTGGACGGCAACGGAACCTTGGAACCCGTCGAGTGGCTACAGATGCGGGGCGATCCACGCAACGACGACTTGAACGGCGACGAGATGCTAACGGCGGAAGAACTTGCCATTCGCATTGCCGTTTACGGTCACCGCCGACTCATTCGCTTGATGCCGGAACGCCGCGTGGACGAAACGCTCGCGTTGAGCGAGACGACAAGCGATGTCTCGTCGACTGGCCAAGCGTCGACCGCGGAGCCGGATGCCGCTGCAATTCAAGCCGAGCGAGATCGACTCGCTCGGGCGCGTCAGTTTTACGTGCGCTCATCCCGATTGCCTTCCGGACTGCCGGAATGGTTTGTTGAAGGCGATAGCAACGGAGATGCTCAAATGTCGATGGCCGAGTTCTCGGCGAAGTGGTCGAGCAGCGAGTTGGATCAGTTCGACCTGTACGATCACAACCGAGACGGAATCATCACCGCGAAAGAGTGTGCCCGAGGCGAACTGGTTCGGCAGCAGGCAGAGAGCGCGGAAGCCGCCGCACAAGCCGCTTCGAGTGAGCCCTCGATCGAGCCTTTGCGGTAGGCGCTACGCAGCAGATAAGTGCCGGTCCCTAGCGGCTGCGTCTCAGGTTTCGCTGAGAATCTTTCAGCAGCGAATCGAGCACTTTTTGTACGGTTGCAGAGTTCGTCTTTTTCAACGGCACGACACGTACGACACGGCTGGGTTCGTCGGCCGCCTGGTCCAATTGTTCAACAAGCTGTTGGACTTCTTCGAACAATGGTTGCGCGGCCAGGACAATGATCGAGTTGCTCTCGACGTCGACGCTGAGTGTCATCTCGGGACCTGCTGATGCCGCGCTGAGCTGCTGGAATACGTCTCGTAGTTCACGCGACGAACCGCGCGGAGCATCGATGTTGGGTCGGCTGCCGCCGGTAGTTAGCTGAGTCTTGTAGACGTCTTCCAGGACATCCTCGATGTCGATGGCCCGGGCGTAGTTCACTTTAATCACACGTGGCTCGGTGCGAAGTAGCGAATCGAGCGGCTCGTCGGTGTCGAGAACCTTGATCAATCCTTCGATGGTGACCAGGTCCGATGCGGGGGCCTGCACGATGAGGGCGTTGAGCCGTTGGTCGGGCACAATGGTAACGCTGCCCAAGCCGCGCAAGCCGAACAGTCCGTCGTCGAACAGTTTCTCGAGGCTTTCCGCCACGAGCGCTGCATTCGCGCTCTTCAGCGTGAAGACGGTGAATTCGGGGCCGCCAACCGGTGCGCGTTGCACAATGGTCTTCAAAAGCGTTTCGAATTGATCGAGTGCTTCGACATCTTCCGAGGCGATGGTGATGTTGTTGTCGCTGATCGCAATCACAATCGGCAGAGCGTCCGCCGCTTCTTCTTCGGTTTCCGCCTCAGGGGTTTCCTGAGGTGCTGTTTCAGGTTCTTCAGCGGCTTCCGTTGTTTCGCTGCTGGCTTCGTCTTTTGGTTGAGCGGCCCCGGTCTGTTTGTCGTCGGCGAGTTCTACCACTTGCGCCAGAATGTCGGCCGGAATCCTTACGCCAGTTTGGCTCTGGTCTTCAGGCGAGGGATTGGCTGCATCCGGGTTGGAACCCTGGTTTTCATCATCACCTCGAGGTGGGGCAGCTTGTTCTTCGCTCGATTGCCGCAGGGTGGGTGCGACTGCAGACGGGGTGACCACGCGGATTGGGTTGGCTCGCAGTTTGGGCCATAACCGGCGCACCTCGTCCAAGGTTTCGCCAATTGTACCGCTGGGTAACGGAATGACGCGCAGTTTGCGACCGCTGCCCAACGTCTGATCGGAGATAAACGTCTCGCCCATCTTGGCCAGCAGCTCGCGAATCTGTGCCAGTTGCTCGGGCGTTCCGCGAACGAAGAGTTGTCCGGTCGATGGATCGGAGTCGACGCGGGGACCACTATCACTTCGTCGTCCTCGACCATTGGTCTCGAACAAAGTCTCGATGGCGAGTTCTGCCGAATAGGGTTCGACAAACCGCAATTGAATTACATCAACCGATGGTTTTACGGTTTGCAGTTGCTCAAGCGTTCGCTCCACCACTGCCTGTTCGTCGGCCTGGGCCAGCACGATGATCTGATCGGTCGCCTCGTCGGTGATGACACGGCTCTCGGGATGTTGTTCGAGCAACTCTTCGACCACATCGCGAATCGAAGGAGCATCGGCACCGCCGAGGGGATAGACCTTCACCACCAGTTCCTCGGAAGGATCGAGCAACCGGTCGAATTTCGAAATCACTTCCGCGATGGATTTATGCTGCTCGGGATTCGCCCAGGCGGCCAACTTGTTGGTCAATGGGTCCAGCGAAAGCCGCACTTCGGGCAGTTGGGCGTACATTTGTTGCAGCGTGGTCAACACCACGGTGGCGTCGGCATTTTCCACTTCGTAAACCTGCAGCGACTCAGCAAGCGCGTCGGAAGGGCCGGTCTCCAATTCGGTGATGGCCTCCTGCACGCGATCGTGATCTTCTGGAATCGCGGTCACCAGCAACTTGCGTCCGCGAGGATCGACCGCCATCAGCGCCGTGGGAACCAACGGGCTGACGACTCCCAGGGCGACATTCGCATCGGTGTATTTCAGCGGATAAGCACGGGTCGTTCGCTGGCGATCTTCCGGAACTTCGCGGGCGAACATCTCGACCATTTCTCGGATTGACGCATGATCTTCGGCGTCGGCCCACACCAGGAGACTGTCGGTTTTCGGATCGGCGATAACCCGAGCGTTGACGAAGGCCGTTTGCACGAGATTGGTGGCTGAAGTCGGTTCGGCGCCGTCGAGTTGATAGGCCACGAGTTGCCGACGTTCGTCCGTTTGATTCACGTCCAACTGTTCCAGCGCTGCGCGAATCGCTTGTTGATCGGCACTGCGGGCGACAACCACCACGCTTTGGTTTTGTACTTCCGGCTGCAACTGCGCCTGCGGAAACAAGGGTTGCAACGCGGCAACCGCCACACCTGGGGTGATGTACTTCAGACGATGCACTTCCGGTTGCGGTCGATCGTCTTCAGGTAGTTGAAGTGTTTCCATCATGCCGGCGATTTGCTCGTGTTCGTCGGGGGTGGCCCACACCAGCAGGCTGTCGGACTTGAGGTTCGAGGAAACACGGGCATTGACGAACGCGGACTGCACCAGCGTAAGTGCCGAAGTCGGTTCGGCCCCATTCAGTGAATAGACCTGCAGCGAACGATCGCCGTCGTACGGTTTCAAATCGAGTTGGGCCAGCATGGTGCGAATGCTCTCTTGGTCGCCGGCTGTCGCCATGGCCACCACACTTTGATTCGTGGGTTCTGCCTGCAATCGGGCTTCCGGGAAGACCGGCTGCAACGCCGCTACGGCCACCGCAGCGCTGATATTCTCCAGGCGGTGTACGACCGCTTCCGGCTCTTCGCCTTCGGCGTACGGTTGCTGTAAACGCTTGACGAGTGGGGCGATCGTTTCGTGATCTTCGGCGGTGGCCCAAACAATCAGGCGTTCTCCCGGCAAGTCGGCCGTGAAGCGGCTTTGTGGAAACGTCGGCGTGAGGGCATTCACGTACGCCTGCGGGTCGGATTCGTGGAGCTTGTAGACTTCAACGCGGTACTGCTTGTCGGGTTCGAGGCTGGGTTGCATCCGTTCAATGGTCTCGGTAACCAACTGCTGATCGGGTTCGGTGGCCAGCGCGATCAGCGTGTTGTTTGCCGGGTTCGGGATGAAGGACACCCCAGGCACCAGTGTTTGCAGTACTTGAAGCACCGCCGTTTGATCGGCTTTATCGAGCGGATGTGCCATGAGTCGCAGCCGCTTGCGGGGCGTTGCCTCTACGTCAACCTGCTTGATTGCCGCGTCGAGCTTTTCGTGGTCTTCTTGAATGGCCCAGGCCACGATCTGATTCGAAGCCGATTCCACGACCAATTGTGACTGGGGTACCAACGTCTGCAGTACCGACACGATGCTGGCCGCGTCCGCGAACTGCAACGGGTAAGAAACCACTTTGGCCTGCGAGTCCGGATCGGTTTGCTCGGTAACTTGAACCAACAACTCGCTGATCACCTGATGCTGCTCGGGGCGGGCCCAGATCAGCATGCGATTATCGCCACTGTCGGGAAGAACCTGGATGCCCGGCAGTTCCGAAGTCAGCGCGGTTAGAGCGGCTTCGGCGGCCGGCCGTTTTTGAGTCCGGACCTCGTACGATTGCAACCGGGGCTTCTCCCCCTCGGGTGCATCAGTCACCACCGTTTCGATGGTTTCCGCAACGGTCTTCTGATCTTCTGGAATGGCCACCACGACCAGCGATTGCCGGGCATCGTCGTAGCGAATCTTCGCTTCGGGGACCAGTGATTCCAACAGTGATTGCAGCGTTTCCAATTGCTCACGTGGTACCGGATGAAACTGCACGTTGGCCTGCATGGCGTCATCGGGTGCGGCTTCCAAGGCGTCGACCGCCGCTTGAACCGTCACGTGTCCAGTATCGTCGCTGAACACGGCGATACTCTTCGATGCGGGGTCGGCGGTGATGTTGGCTCTGGGCAACACCGGGGTTAACAGCGTGACGAGCGTTGTGGGATTGCTCCTTCGTAGGCGGTAAACCTTCAGTTGCCGCGAACCGGGAGTGGCTCCATCTTCGTCCAGCCCGACAATCGTGCGGCGAATGGTCTCTTGTTCCGGCGGAGTGGCCCAGGCCACCAGGTTGCTGGTCGCCGTGTCCAAGCTTAATCGCGAGTCAGGGAAAAGATTTCGCAACAGATCGAGCAACGCTCCGTGATCGCCCGGGGTGAGTCGGTGGATTTGCAGCTCGAACTTGCGATCCTCGGGAATTTCGGACTGCATCTGATTGAGTGTCTTCAGCACGGCTTCCTGCTGCGAAGGCACCGTGTACGCAAGCAGTTGGTTCGTCTTGCTTTCGTGGACAAACTTGCCTTCACCGAAGATCGCCTCCAGCGTTTGGATTGCCGCCGAGGCTTCGATATTGTTCAAAGGGTACGTGACCAGCGTGGGCTTCTCGGCCTCTTTCTGTGGTTGCGGCGCCGGCTTCGAGGGTTCCGGAATCGATTCGATGACCGCGCGAATTGCCCGCATCTTGCCGGCCGTGTCGACCACCACCAATTGCTTGGTTTGAGGCAATAAGATGCTCTTGCCGAATTCACCCAGCAGGGCCTTGATTTCGGTCTCTACTGCCTGCGGGTCTCGACTCCCCAGGGGAAACGTAACGCGAACGAATTCAAATCGCCCACGCCTGTCGAGTTCCTCGATATCGACCTCGGGCACCAATTCTTCGGGAATTCCATCGACCGTGTCGACCACCAGAAGCATTCGCTCGCGACGAATGAGTGTGTATCCTTTGGTCAGTAGCACCCCGTTGAGAAGATCGATGGCTTCGGCGGGGGTGTAATCTTTGGTGTCGGAGTAGTTGAACGTTCCAGGAGGTGGGGCGTCGAGCACCAACGACAACCCGGCCTGTTCGGCAAACCAGCTCAGCACATCGGCCCAAGGGGCAAAGCGAAAGTTGAATCGCAGCTTGACGGCCTGGTTGACTACTTCGTCGGCCAGCGCGACCCAACGCGCGAGTTGGTCGTCGTCTAACAGCGCGGCCAGCTCAGCTTCGCTGGTTTCCAGGATGGCTCGGCGTTGATCGTCGGCGGCAGTTTCGAGGGCTTCGGTACGTCGAGCGAGAATCGAGTCGATTTGGGCCCGCTGTTCTTCGCTAAGCCCCAGGCGATCGGCCACATCGGGTTCGGCCAGTCGGGCGAAGCTGGGAGTCATCGGGCTCCGTGACATCGGTGGCGACACCGTTTGCGTCTCGGCAGGCGGATCTTGTGCCGGTACCCCTTGTGGGAAACTACCCACTGCTGCTGTCGCTACGACCAATAGGGTCAAGATTCTTGGAACTCGGTAGATAACGCTGCTACGAAAACTCATCGCCGAAAGGTGCCTCAAAGGTGGGGAAGGACATCTGGTGTGGGTATCTTCCATCGTAGTCTGGCCATCGGAGGGCAACCATAGACAATAAATGCACGGAAATACGTCGATTCCACGGCCCAGAACCCGATCTGGCGGCTGGCAATTGCGGAAAACCGCGATTTCTTGGAACTTCCCAGGGGGCTCTGTTATCTAATACCAGCGCGTGGCCCTCTCGCCGCGCTTTGCTCGGAGGCTCTCGGACGATTGGACAGAGGAGATTACAACATGCCCCGCCGCTTGGTGCCCGTGTTTCTGGTGGCCGTAGCCACCGTGCTGGCCTTCACGGTCTCAGCGCTCTATTCCTCCCAACCCGGGGCCGAAGCCATGCGTAACGCGGCAATCAAACAATTCGAGGCCGGCAATTACAAGGAGGCGTTCGAATCGTTCCGCCCCCTGCTCATCGATCCGCAGGGCGACCCACGCCATGCGGCTGCCGATCTCCAAAGTGCCGTCCAGTGTTTGGCTTCCTTGGGTAGATTGACCGAGTTCGACAGCTTTATCGAAGAAGTGATCGAAGCCCGAGAAGGTCAGTGGCAAATTCTTGTCGCCGCCGCCAAACAGTATCAACAGGTGAACCATTCCGGGGTGATGATTGCCGGTGAGTTTCGCCGTGCGGATCGCAGTCGGGGAAAACGAGTCGACGCCGATCTCCGCGATCGAACCCGGGCGCTGCAGCTACTCCAACAGGCGATGCCCTTGGTGGATGAGCAGGCAGGTGAGAACGAGACGGGGGAATTCTATCTGCAGTTCGCCCAGACCGTATTCGCGCTGAATCGCCCCGGTTCCTGGTTGCACGCGCTGGCCGATCTGGAAACTCTTCCAGACTACGAAGAGATGCGACATTGGTATGGCGGCTCGCAAGGCGCAGCGGTCGACGAAGAGGGCAATCCAATCTTTGTACAACTCCCCGAGAGCTACGAGGCCGCAACCAGCGATGGCCAACGGTGGCGGTGGTTGTTGAATCAAGCTTCCCAAGTTTCCGATAAGTTCGACGGTCGAGCCGAATACGAGTTTGCCTCTTATCTGTACAACCAGTTCAGTGTGCAGACCCTTCGTCAGTTTGGCGGTTACGTTCCGCGTGGCATTTCTCAGGACGCAGACGCTGACGGCGAGGAGCAAGACGAGAGCGGGACCTACGCCCTGCACACACTGACCGACGACGAAACGATCGCTCGCCTGGCCGTTGGCATTCGGCGGTTCGAGCTGCCTGCGGAGTTTAATTACATTCGTATCTTTGAACGCCTGGCCACCGAGCCGAAGTTGGGCTTCGCCAGTACGGCCTTCGATCGTCTGGCCGGCATCTACGAAAACCGTCGGCAGTATTCCCGTGCGGCCGAAGTCTGGCGGCGGGCCATCGAAGAGCAGGGTTCCCAGAAAGAGTATCGTCAGCAGCGTCTCGACCAAATCGTTGGCAACTGGGGCCGCTTCGAACCGATGGGTTCGCAACCGGCAGGACGCGGGGCCACGGTGAATTATCGTTTTCGCAATGGCAAACGCGTCGAGTTCACCGCACAACAGATCGACATCGCTCAACTCCTTTCCGACGTGAAAGCGTACTTAAAGTCGAATCCTAAACAGCTTCAGTGGCCTAAACAGCTTCAGTGGGAAGAGGTCAACATCGATCGCATTGGTTATCGGCTGCTGGAGAAGGACCAGCAAAAGTATATCGGTCGTCAGGTCGCTTCCTGGTCGCAGGATCTCAAACCAAGAGCAGGGCACATCGACGATCGCATCACGGTTACCACTCCGCTTCAAAACGGTGGTGCTTACTGGCTTACCGCAAAAATGGCCGACGGAAACGTCAGTCATATGGTGTTGTGGGTCGATGACATGATCCTGGTTCGCAAGAACGGATCGGCCCAGGGCATGTACTATCTGGCCGACTCGGTCAGTGGCGAGCCCATCAGCGGTGCCAACATCGAATTCTTCGGCTATCGCCAACAACGCAGAGATCGCAAGACTTGGATCGACACCAAGAACTTTGCTGAAAAGACCGACGACGACGGTCTCGCCTACGCGGCGATGAAGCGGCTCAAAGATAACAACTTCACCTGGCTCAGCATCGCGCGGGCCAGCGACGAGCGGTTGGCGTTTCTCGGGTTCAACCGCATGTGGTTTGGTAGATACCAGTACCCGCGGTTGGACGAGGCGAAGGTCTACACCGTGACCGACCGCCCCATTTATCGTCCCGGCCAAACGGTCTTCTTCAAGACGTGGTTACGCACCGTTAGCTACGAGGAGGTGGTGGTCGAGAACCTGGCGAATCAAAACGTGGCGATCGAGGTTCGCAACCCCACGGGCGATGTCATCCACACCGTGCAGCTCAAGACAGACTCCTACGGTGCCGTCTCGGGCGAATTCGAGTTGCCTTCGTCAGCCAAGCTGGGACAGTTCAACATTCGCGTCAACGGCCGCCATGTCAGCCACTTTCGGGTTGAGGAATACAAGAAGCCCGAGTACGAAGTGACCGTTACCGCTCCGGAGGAACCCGTCGCGTTGGGCGATACCTTTACGGCGAAGATCGAAGCCCGCTATTACTTCGGCTCGCCGGTCACCGAGGCCACGGTTCGTTACAAAGTCACCCGCTCGAACTTCTCCGATCGCTGGTATCCCGTCGGCCCTTGGGACTGGCTATACGGCCGCGGTTACGGGGCATTCGGCGGGAAGTATTCCTGGTATCCCGGTTGGAGTACCTGGGGCTGTGTCGGGCCGCGGCCTTGGTGGGATTTCCATCGTTCTGCTGCCCCAGAGTTGGTTGCCGAGCAAGAAGTGGCCATTGGTCCCGACGGAACCGTCACGGTCGAAGTCGACACGGCCACGGCTAAGGAACTGCACGGCGATGAAGACCATCGCTACGAGATTACCGTCGAAGTGGTCGATCAATCCCGACGAACCGTTGTCGGCGCCGGCAGTGTTTTGGCCGCGCGACGTCCATTCACGGTGACCACTTGGACCGATCGAGGGTACTACAACGTCGGGCAAGCCATCGAAGCTCGATTCGCAGCCCGCACGCTCGACGGACGTCCGGTGTCCGGCAAGGCCGAGGTGACGCTGCTGGCAATCACGTACGACCAAGACCGGAATCCGGTCGAAACGCCCGTGCGAACCTGGGAAGTGGCCGCCGATGACGATGGCGGGGGGCTGCAACGCATGCAGGCTTCCGCGCCGGGTCAGTATCGCGTGTCGGTGAAAGTCACCGACGATCAAGGGAACACGATCGAAGGCGGGCACGTATTCATCATTCGCGGCGAAGGCTTCGACGGTCGTGATTTCCGTTTCAACAACTTGGAGTTGGTTCTCGACCGTCGCGAGTACAGCGTCGACGAGAAGGTGCAACTTTTGCTGAACACCGATCGCCCGGGTAGCACCGTGTTGCTGTATGTTCGGCCTGCTTCGGGAGTCTATCCGAAGCCGAAGTTGCTGCGGTTGGAAGGCAAGTCGACCGTGGTGCCGTTAGAACTCTCGTGGAAGGATATGCCGAACTTTTTTGTCGAAGCGGTCACCGTCTCCGACGGAAATGTCTACACCGAGGTGCAGGAAATCCTGGTGCCGCCGATCAGTCGGGTGGCCAACGTCGAAGTGCTTCCTTCTGCCGAAGAGTATCTGCCCGGCGAGCAGGGCACGATTCGCCTGAAGTTCACCGACGACGAGGGGAATCCCTTCGTAGGGTCAACGGTGCTCAGTGTGTACGACAAAGCGCTCGACGCCATCGCCGGCGGTTCGAACGTGCCGAACATCAAAGAGTTCTTCTGGAAATGGCGGCGGGGTCATCAGCCTCAGACGGTCGATAGTACGGTGCGATACGTACAGAATCTCGTGCCCAAAGGACAGATCGGCATGAACAACATCGGCATCTTCGGCGAAACGGTGGTCGAAGAGATGCCAGGCGCGGGTGATTTTGCCGGAGGCGGCGCGGGAGCTCTAGGCGTTGAAGAGAGTTCCAACATCCAGCTTCGTGGCAAAGCGGCCATGCCCGCTCCGGAAGCGGCAGCGGATGGGGCGGCATTCGAACAAGTTTTTGGAAAGCCGACCCACGGAGAAGTAGCGCTCGTCGAACCAACGGTCCGCAGTGACTTCGCCGATTCGGCGCTATGGGTTGGTGCGGTGGATGTCAACGAGGACGGCACGGCAGAGGTCGAAATCACCATGCCGGAAAACTTGACCGCCTGGCTGGTCAAGGTGTGGACCGTGGGTGGCGGTACACGTGTCGGCCAGGGCGAGGCCCAAGTGGTGACCCGCAAGAATTTGATTGTGCGGTTGCAGGCCCCGCGGTTTTTCGTCGAACGCGACGAGGTGGTGCTCTCGGCCAACGTCCACAACTACCTGGAAAGCGACAAGGAAGTTCAGGTCTCACTGGAACTGGATGGTCCGCAACTCACAGCTCTCGAAGATAGCGTACGCCACGTAACCATCCCAGCCGGCGGTGAAGTGCGGGTCGATTGGCGGGTGAAAGCCGCATTGGAGGGAGAAGCCGTCATCCGGATGTTGGCCCGAAGCGACGAAGAGTCGGACGCGGTCGAAAAGCGGTTCCCGGTTTATGTACATGGCATGCTCCGCACCGAATCGGTGGCCGGGGCATTACGGCCCGATGAGACAGACGCCAGCTTCACGATTGAAGTTCCCAGCGAGCGTCGTCCCGAGCAGTCGCGGTTGGAAATACGTTATTCCCCGTCGTTGGCCGGGGCGATGGTCGACGCCCTACCGTACTTGGCGAACTACCCCTACGGCTGTACCGAGCAAACGCTCAGCCGTTTCCTGCCGACGGTGATCACGCAGCGAATCCTGCTGGAAATGGATCTCGACCTGGATGCGATTCGACAGAAGCAGACGAACTTGAACGCCCAGCAAATTGGCGACGATCGCGAACGGGCCAAGGGACGGGTACCTCGAGACAAAGATATCTCCCCCGTGTTCGACGAGGCCGTGGTCCGCGAGATGGTCACCCAGGGAATCGACCGGCTGACCGAAATGCAACTTAGCGACGGCGGTTGGGGGTGGTTCTCCGGATGGGGCGAGCGTTCGTACCCACACACGACGGCCTATGTCGTGCACGGTTTGCAGATAGCAAAACAAAACGACGTGGCGCTGGTCCCAGGGATGCTCGAACAGGGCATTGCATGGCTGCAAGCCTATCAAGATCAGCAGGTCGAGCTGATTCAAAACGCCTTGCTGAAAGATAAGAAAGACAAGCGATACAAGTCGCACGCCGACAACACCGATGCCTTCGTTTACATGGTGTTGGCCGACGCCGATGTGGCCAGCGAGTCGATGCGGAAGTTCTTGTACCGCGACCGTACGAAACTTTCGGTCTATGCCAAATGCATGTTCGCCCTGGCCATGCACAAGCAGCAACGCCAGGAAGAGTTGAACATGCTGCTTCGGAATATTTCGCAGTTTCTGGTCGAAGACGAAGAGAATCAAACAGCCTACCTGCAATTGCCCGAGGACAACTACTGGTGGTACTGGTATGGCAGTGGCACCGAAGCGAATGCCTACTACCTGAAACTGCTCGCGAAGACCGACCCCAAGGGTCGCGTAGCATCCCGATTGGCCAAGTACGTGGTGAACAACCGCCGCAACGGAAACTATTGGAATTCCACGCGCGATACGGCGCTCAGCATCGAAGCGTTGGCCGAGTTCATGCGGGCCAGCGGTGAAGATAGCCCCGAGATGACCGTCGAGGTGTGGGTCGATGGCGCCCGCATGAAGACCGTGGAGATCACGAAGGCCAACTTGTTCAACTTCGACAACCGTGTGGTGCTAGTCGGCGACGAACTGACCGCCGGACCGCACAAGGTCGAGCTACGGAAGCAGGGCAAGGGCCCACTGTACTTCAACGCCTACACCACGAATTTCACGCTGGAGGATAACATCAAGGCCGCCGGGTTGGAGATCAAGGTGCAGCGAAGTTACTATCGCCTGGTCGAAGTTGAGGCCACCGCGCAAGCCGAGGGAAGTCGCGGTCAGCCGCTTGAACAACACGTTGAAAAGTATCGCCGCGAGCCGTTGCTCGATTTGTCCAGCGTGGTCAGCGGGCAGCTCATCGAGATCGAGCTGGTGATCGACAGCAAGAACGATTACGAGTACCTGATTTTCGAAGACTACAAGGCCGCCGGGTTCGAGCCTGTCGAAAATCGTAGTGGCTACAACGGAAACGACTTGGGGGCCTACGTCGAGTTCCGCGACGAACGCGTGGCCTTCTTCGTCAACCACCTGAAACGGGGTCAGCACAGCGTTCGCTATCGCCTGCGGGCCGAAGTGCCCGGGAAGTTCAGCGCATTGCCGGCCCAAGGTTCCGCGATGTATGCCCCCGAGCTGCGTGCGAACTCCGACGAGATCAAGCTGAATGTCGAAGACGCGCTGACGGGTAGTTTGAGCCGCGAGGCTGACTAGTCGTTTCTTGTGACAAGATAGCCCAGCCGCATGTCGGCTGGGTCGACGCAGTCGACAAGAATCCTTGAATTGAAGAATCCATCACCGCGACGGTTTGGGCTTGAAGTTAAGCCTGCCACACCACAATTTCTTTCAGCGATGCGATTCATTTGGCAGAGAACGCCCACTTCAGTGCATCTTGTTGCTTCGCAACCCAGCCGACATGCGGCTGGGCTATCTGGCGTACCGTGGGATTTGGAGGCTCAGAGAGCGGGTAGCGGTTGAGCTGATTGTTGAGTCGTCGCTACGGCGAGCCAGGCAGTGAACCGTAGCACCACTGCCAAAGCTGCGGGTTCTCCTTCTCGGTTATCGGAGATTCTTTGGTCTCGGCGTTGGGACGGCGCAAGATGGCAAGACGTTCGATTTCGATTTCAGCCGGGCGTTTCGACAGGAAGTCGAACGGTTGCCAACTGAATTGAAGAGCCTTGACCTTTTCGGTGGTTTGCCACGTGCGGTCTGGCATGAAGTGTGAGAGACAACGGTCGTCGCTCAAGTCGAGTCCGCACATCAGGATGTCGTGACTTTCGCCGTCGGGCTGAACCGACAGCGTGCAAGGTATCGGGTTCACCTCGTCGGAAACGAACCGGGCGAAGCAGGTTCCCGATTTGCCGACCGGGAAATTCGACGTCTTGGAAACGCGAATGCGCACCAATAACAAGTCGGAGTAACGCACGTCCTGCCCTTCCAGCGAAAGCTGCACGGCTCGCGAATCGCCGGGTATGAGGACAATCGGTTCCGTGCCTAAATCGATCTCGGTTACTGTCCAGGGAGGAAGCTCAGGATTCCGCTGCAACAGCGCGAAGCCCGGTTGGGGGCGATACGACAATTCGAAATTGTCGAGGAGATAGCGGACGATCTCCGAGGTGCGAGAAACCCGGGTTAATGCCCCTGCATCGCGGTAGATGAGCCCGGCCAGATCGTCGGTTTCCTTGAGGTGCTCGATGGTCGGGACTTCCAGCGCACCGATGGCCCCTTCAGTGCTCTGCAGTGTGTAGGAGGGATTTTCTTTTCCGGAAAGCAGATTGATTTCCACACCGTACGGCCAAACAAACAGCGCGGTTTCCGGTAACGCAGCGGCTGAGGTTTTCGCTTGAGCCAGGGTTCGATCGGCTATGCGCACCTCGGAGGGTTTAAAATCGAACTGCGACATGGCCGTTAGACGTTGTTGCCAGCCAGCCATGAAGGCCTCGCCAAACGGTTGTGCAACCAGCGGTGCCACCAACACCACGGCGGGCAACACATAGGGGGCATGCTGGAGTAGCGCGAACGGTTTCGCCGGTCCCTTCGACCCTTGCGATTTAGTCTTCTTGGGCTGGGAGACCGGCTCTTCACGGCGCGCATAGAACATTGCCGGCAGGAAGCAGCCGAACACGAACATCGTGGGCACCACCGCGGTAAAAACATGCTCCCAGTCGGTGCGGGTCAGCCCGTATCGCACCATCAACATCGAGAAGCAGGCCATTGCGATGAGGGCGGTGTGCAGCGAGACTCCGTCCTTCCTCTCGTCTGCTTGTGCGGGGGATCGCCACAGGAGGAATAACAACAGCGCGGCGGAGGCACACAAGGCAATGGCGAGCGTCGTGAAGCAACCCGTGGTGCCGCTCATGGCCATGGCGTTTCCATAGGCGATCACCAGGGCAAACATGTCGGGGGCGTAGTTCTTCCAGGCAGGAATCAACTGGCTTCCGCCAAGCAATAGCAACATGCCGGCCGAGATACTGCCTGCCGCGATCAGGGCATTGATGTGACTTCGCTTGCGGGCGTCACCGGCCAACTTGCGGGTATCGACCGCGTGAAGAAGCGCCGTGCCAAGCAATGCGGCCGAGACAATGATGCCGAAGTCGAATGAGTACAGGGTTAGCAGCGGTCCGATGGCGCCCCACACGATGCACAACCATGTTCGGGCGTGTTTCGTCGTCTGCGAGAGAGCACGTCCCAGCAGTATGCCACACAAGGCCACCGCCGGAATCCCGGCCATCGGCTTGATCTCCAGCGCATGGAACTCCGGCGATGCGGCCAGGATCACGCACCATACCAAGAATACTGCTCCTCGATACCGCACGTTCGCACCGGTCAAACTCAACGCCCACCATAGCCCGCCTAATACGATCAACTGGCCGGGCAGGCTGCGAAACCGCGACACCGATGCCAGGTCGCCCGGGGGAATCAGCAGCCCCAGCGATTGGGTGAGCTGGTAGATCGGGCCATAGGTGTAAATGAAGTCGCGACCGCTCAGCTTGCCGTCGCTAAACTCCATCGGCATGCTCAACTGCCACGAGGTATCCAACAGTCGGTAACTCTTCATCACCTGTTGCGATGGAAACAACTGCGGAGGCAACGTGATGAACACCGCCACGGCCAGGATACCGAACAAGATCAACCGGCGATGAGAACCGGAAGACGATGATGAAAGTTCCGCCTGCAAGTCGCCCACGGCCTCTGAAAAGGTGATCTGATCTGTTTGTTCCGGTATTCGACCGAGGGTAACCCCCACTACTATCGAGCATATCACACGGCCCGGGGTCGATCACGCGGTCAGTCTCGAAGCCTAACTCAGCCGCTCTCCGGCTGCGTGTCGATGCGTTGCCAGATTGTATACGGTCCCGGCGTATCGGCCGGTTCGAACCCAGACTCGCGGAGGATCTCTTCCGCTTCCGGTAACCACTCGATGTCGTTTGCCAGACAAACCGCCTTGAGCTGCGAGTACTCTTGCAGGCAATTGCGAAAGAAGAGATCCGATGGTTCGGGCCGCCGTTCTCCGGAAACATAGCCTTGCAGATAGTATCGCTCTAACATCTCCTCGCGAGTGACATAGGCCCCGTAGGCCCGCAGGTAGCGGATGCGTGCCGCCAAGGGGAACGGATGATGGTGAAACGTGGTCACCCAGCCCGCCACGCCTTCGGGGGCGATGATTTGCTCGGGCTCATTGGCGATTTCGCATAACCGCTTTGCCACCGCGTATCGCTCGTCGACCTTCAGTCCCGGCGTTTTCACTTCGGTTCCGTTTGCATCGCTTAACACTGAGCGGCCGGAAAGTGCGACGAAGAACACGACCAATGCGGCGGCGAAGACCCCCGTTCGCTCGGCGAGTGTCGCCTTGGAACCGAGAAACGATTGACCGGACGTCAGGAACATGGCCACCATCGCGGGCACGGGAATGATCCATAGCACCCGCCAATAGGTGGCAATCAGCGAAGGGTGCTCGGCGGCAACCATCGACATCCAGGGATTGAAGAACACCAGCAGGCAGCCCAGCGACAAGACAATGGCCACGCGACGGGCGATCGCCGTCTCGAAAAACGCCCAACCGTCGGCGATGATCCACAAGACGAACACGCCCAGCCAACTGGCGCCAAACACCTGGCGATACATATAGTTCATCAGGTAGGCATAGTTCGTGGCCTGCCCGGCACTTTCGCGCCAATTGTCTTCGACCACGGGTAACTGCGACGCGAGAGCCAGCACGATCAAGACGACGCCAACCGGGTAGATCGATGTCGCCACCCCTGCGAGCAGCCGCACGGTGGCCACGCGCGTTGGTCGCCAGGCGGCGAGCAGCGTTAGTCCACTCACCGCCGGCAATAGAATCATCGCCGTGGGGCTGCATCCTAAACCGAAGATGACGCTGGCGGCCAACAGCAACCAGGCTTTTGCCGTCCCACGGCGCATCAATTCCAGGCAGTAAGCCACCGTCAACGGCAGGGCGACCATCAGCATCATCGATTTGCCTTGCTGCATGCGAACCAACGACATATTGCCATAAGAGGTGGGAGCATCGCCGTCCATCAGCAAGAAGGCCATCAATGCGACGGTGCACCATAGCCAATACCGAGGGCTGAGCAGTCGCAGCAATCGCGCGGCGGCCAATGGAACCAACAACGCCGCGCAGCTGGCAAAGACAAAGTGCATCAGAAAAATGGCAGGCAGCGAGGTCAGCCAAGAAACCGAAGCGGCCAGCAACTCCATCGAGAGCACGCGGTAATACGGAGGCCGCATGGCAGTGAACTCGGTGCCGAACATCGGATCGAACCCGTAGATCGGTTTCTGAGGGTGGTCCGCCGCCCCCGTGGCCAACGCCAGATAGTACGAGTCGTCGATATTCGGGCGATGGGCCACCAGCGTTACGGCGACGGTGAGGAGTGCGAGGAACCACAACGCAGCTTCGGCCGTCTTCGACGCGAGCGCTGCCTCCGGGCGGTCGTAGGCCGACCAATTTTGCCACAATGCGAACATCAACCACGGCGCCAGCAACCACCAACCTTGCCGAATGTCTCCGGTCAGTCCGTAAGCCGCGGCGATGACCACTCCCGCCATTGCGGTCGCGATTCGCAGTTTACTGGTAACGTTCCGGTTTGCATCGCTCGATTCTTCTGAAGCCGAAGCGCTCGCGGTCGATCCCTTCTCGGTACGGCGGCCGAGGATGATCCACCCGGCGATACCGCCGATGCCCAGCACTGTTGCCGTGACCATCAGGCCATACAGGTTGCCGGAGGTGACAACGGTGAAGTGACAAGCCAGCGTCCACAGGGCACCGCCGATACACACGCCATCGCACAGACGGCTGCTCAGCGGTGCACGTGCGATGGGAGAATCGAGCGACATGTGGAGGCAACCCGGCGAGGGTGCACGTTGCAAGCGAGACAAGATCGAACCAAAACCCGAGGGACGCTAGAGCGCACTTCAGAACCGGTTTCGAGTCCGGCAAGCGAAGCCGATACGAGGTTTTGAAATATACCCTACTTCTTACGAGGTTACTCGATACGAGCGATCGAGAATACGTTGCGGCCCCATGGGGTGCAACCGATTCGCGGCGGGTGTTTTGCGTCGCCCTAGTTGGCATGCTACGCTCGACCCCACGCGAATCGACGGGCGTGGGTTATCTCGATCGCGTATCTGTCGTTCCCTGCAACGCCACCCTGCACCTTTGCGAGAGTTCTTATTATGCGTTCCTGCCGAATGTTGTTGTACCTTGCTGTCGTTGTTTGTCTTGTCCCCACAGGGTCACCCACGGCTTGTGGCGATCAGTTGGAGCTGCTTGAGGTTCGCAAGATTTGGGACAAGGCCCCGCACAACGCATTCACCGATCTGATTCGTTACCACGATCAGTGGATTTGCGTGTTCCGCGAGGGGCAGGGGCACGTGTCGCCCGACGGTGCGATTCGGGTCCTGACCTCGCCCGACGGGAAGACCTGGACGTCGGCCGCGAAACTAACCTCGGATACGGCCGACCTCCGCGACGCCAAGATCTCGATCACGCCCGACGGGCGGTTAATGCTGATTGCCGCGGGTGCCTTGCACGACCCCGACCCGGTTCGCCACCAGACGTATGTGTGGTTTTCGAAGGACGGAACGAACTGGAGCGATCCGGAACCGATTGGCGAGCCCAACTTTTGGTTGTGGCGTGTCGTCTGGCAGGACGACGTCGCCTACGGCGTGGGTTACGTGACGCAAAAAGATGTACCGCGGATTACCCGCATGTACCGCAGCGAAGATGGGATGCACTTCGATACGCTGGTCGAGGAGTTGTTCACCAAGGGGTACTCCAACGAGGTGGGTCTGGTGTTCGAGCCAGATGATACTGCCTTGTGCCTGATGCGCCGCGACGGCAGCGATTCGACCGCGCAGCTTGGCACCGCGCAACCGCCGTACGACACCTGGACCTGGAAAGACCTGGGCGTGCGTGTTGGCGGCCCGCAGATGATTCGCCTGGACGATGGCCGCCTGCTGGCAACCGTTCGCCTTTACGACGGAAAGGTGCGAACGTCCATCTGCGAAATCGATCCGGAAGCCGGCACCGTAACCGAGAAGCTAGCGCTCCCCTCCGGCGGCGACACCAGCTACGCCGGCATGGTCCTCGAAGACAACATCCTCTGGATTAGCTACTACTCGTCCCACGAAGGACAGACATGTATTTATCTGGCGAAGGTGCGGGTGGACTGAACGCAAGAACGAAGGGTTTCCTCGGGTGCACACATGCTCGCAAAGATCCTTGAGAGACTAACGGGGAAAGACGGCCTAGAACGAGTCGCTGCAAAGAATAACATTGACCTACTGAGCGCATATCTACAAGAGCGGCCCGTATTCGTGCCGCAACGACCGAGACGTTTTCTCGACGCCTCGGAATTCTCAGATACCGAGCTATTGGAGCAGATTCGCAAAGACTTAGAGCAAATGTCCAATGATGTGTTCGAGCCATGGATACTGGAAGTCGATGGAACAACAAGGTTGCCTGTGTTCTCAAACGAGCGCCGTTCTCAGGCATTTGCTAGCGCAATATCAAAGGATATGAACGAAGTGTTTGCCTTGGGGCTCGTTGCCGTTTTGTTAAGTGAGGTCACCACTCAGGTTCATGTGGATGTCGTGGAACTAAATCTGTTTAGCAAGCAGAGTTGGGAGATTGCTGTAAGGGAAAGCTAGTCGCCCCAGTATATTGCTGTATCCCTGCGGGAACTTCTTTCGTCTCGTTCCCAGCAGCTTCATGGGAATCGGATTGATACTTTCCTGAGGGTGGGCCCTTCCATTCGATATCGGGGTGATACAACTATCCTGTTGAGCACGAAACTCAGTTTACCTACAGGCATTTCCCGGGCGGCAGAGTATCTCAAGCTGGTTATGTTCGAATCGATGGTTCGGCTAACCTCTCTGGGGCTACCCCAGGGGATCGTGAAGGGTTGACATTTCGTCACGTGAGCGCCCCTGCGCTGCACGCAGATTTGCTCACGTAGGACCAGACTCGTTGGGATATTCTGTCGCCCGCTTTGATATGAGCCCGCATCAACACACAGCACATGCGCTCGCCGCCGCGTTTCTGGCTGGGCAGCTCGAAACGGAGGGGCTCGTCGAACGTGGCAGTTACCTGCTCGGTAGACGATGGAGGTGGCTCCGCCCGCTTGCCCGACGTGTCGAAGCGAGTTTTGACGGGTTGGTTCGTCCGCGGGTCGCAACGCTGGCCTATTTCATTTCGGCCGATCAAGGGTTCTCTCGGGCCTGCAAGAAACACGAAATTCGACTGGCCAATCCGCTCGGCTGCACACCCACCATGTGCCCAACCCACGAAGCAGCGGCTTGGCCGGTTCCCGCGATTTGTTTGACTGGAGAACTTGCGGACTGGCTCGACGTGACCACGCGCGAACTCGACTGGCTGGCTGATGTGCGGATGATGGAACGCAGGGGGCAAGAACCAAGGTTGCGGCACTATCATTACCGCCCATTGGCGAAGAAGTTCGGGCAGATTCGACTCATCGAGGCCCCCAAGCAGCGGCTCAAAGCGATTCAGCGTCGCATTCAAACCGACATCCTCAACCATATTCCCCCGCACGAAGCGGCGCACGGTTTTCGCCGGGGTCGGTCCGTCCGCACGTTCGCCCAACCGCACACCGACAAGAGCGTCGTCATCAAGATCGACCTGCAGGATTTCTTCCCATCGATCACGTTAGCCCGCGTGCAGGCGTTCTTTCGCAGCGTGGGATATCCGGAACGTGTTGCGGACATGCTTGCCGGGTTGTCCACGAACGCGGCGCCGCTGGACATTTGGGACGGCGACCGTTTCCCTGTGTCGGACGAACACGCGCGGCATGTCCGCAGGCTGTACGGCACACCGCACTTACCCCAAGGTGCCCCCACCTCTCCGGCGATCGCCAATCTTTGTGCCTATTGGCTCGATCGCCGCCTGTCTGCGTTAGCCGACGCAACGGGAGCAGCCTACACACGGTACGCAGACGACCTGGCCTTCTCCGGAGACGAGCCGTTCGCCCGGGTTGCGAAGCGATTTCAGGTGCACGTTTGTGCAACCGCCATGGAAGAAGGTTTTCGCGTGCACCACCGAAAGACCCGCATCATGAGACGAGGCGTGTGCCAGCGCCTCGCCGGCGTCGTCGTCAACAAGCACCTCAACCTTCCCCGCCGCGACATCGATCACCTCAAAGCCACTCTCACCAACTGCATCCGCCACGGCACCGTCAGCCAAAACCGAACCAACCACCCCGACTTCCAAGGTCACCTCCACGGACGAGTCGCTTTCGTGGAATCCATCAATCCAAGCCACGGCCGGAAGCTGCGGAGGCTGTTTGAGCGGATTGTGTGGTGAAGGGGGTGCATGATCGTGGTTGTCGTGGCCAGAGATCGCGAGATAGGGCACAGGACGCGTCCTTATTCCGCATCTTGTAACACCAAACTAATAATGGAAGGCGGCCCGATTACCTTAGAGGTTTGTCCATCGCCACAAACGAAGAGCCTCACGAGTCAAGCTGGCCAGAGGGGCTCTCGATCATGGGTATCGATAAAATCAGCAGAGCAGAGTACAGCAGAGTGCTGTTCTAATGAGGACAATTGGTGCTGCATTTTCCACTGCCAGAAGGCAATCACATCTCGAACCGTCCAAGCTGGATTTAATTTGGTCTCGTGAATCAACCGCTGGACAGCCATGGAAACGTAATTCTGAAGGTTGTCCAGCAATGGTACGAGAAACGGAGACTCAATCCCTTCATGCACTAGAGAATTGCGCGCGCGATAGATTCTCGCGAGATGCCGACTTAGACGTGATTTAGAATTCTGAAGCATTTTCAGCAATGCTTTCGGATCGTGGTAGGTTTTCCACGAGCGATGTATGCGATACCGAAGCAGTGGGTGCTCTGCGAATGCCAGCAACTGCACAATGGGATCACTGTCCTTAGGAGAAACAAGTGTCTTCAGCATTTCCGTTGGAGCGACGAATTTCGCTGTGGATTTAGGGAAACCTGCACCATAGTTATTACGTACTACTGACGCTCCGAATTGTTGGGTGGCAATAGCCAGATATCTGGAGGAGCGACCAACATGGCGAGAAATGACGAGGGGCACGACTAAGCCGGAAACACGCTCAAGTGTCGTTTTTGCCTCGTGCGCTCCAGCAAGCGTCTCGAGTGAAGACCAAAAGTTGATCAGTCTCGCCCTTGCGTCGGAACTAGCTGCAGCGAGTGAAAGAAGCTCGATTGCACCTACCAATCTGTCCTCGACGTTTTCATTGATTTTCTTGACCGCTTCGCGAATGTCTTGAGATGGGTTTGTACGAGGGTAGAGTCGGCGAAACGCTTGCTCGGCTTGTGAGAATATGATTTCCGCACCCTTATAGCTGACCAAGGCAATTGGATACACAGGAATCGATGAGTTCTGGTAGAGGCTGACGAGGCCGCTCGCGATACCCAATCGTTTTCGGCTCATGGCTACGGCATGCCGGATGGATGTGGCTTCGACTGCAGTTCTGACAAACAACAATTCTTCGGTTGATTCAGAAAAACTATCGATATACTCGGCAGGAAGCTCTGTGCAGGACACGAGTCTTAAGCCGCTCATGCGAATGGCAGCATGAATGTGCGGATGCGCGGCGACAGCCAGAGTGCACTCTATCGATTCGCCAGCAGCAGTCGTAAGTGTGATGATCTCATCGATAATTTCACTATGCGACGCCGCTGCGTTCTTGGAAAGCGGGTCCCATACATCATTGTCTTCCTTACCGCGTTGAAACGCGAGTGTTGCAACGCGACGAATCGACTTGTGAGGAGCGTCTTTCTTTTCTGGAAGTTCTAGAATAGTCTTTCGGGAATGCGCGAGGACTGCGCCATCGTACAGTTCCTTCCTCTCATTCAGCAATTTGCAGTAAGAACGAATTGCCACCGGAGATGTTTCATCAACCAAGTGTTTCGCGCAAGACTGATATTCTGGAATCGTACGAAGAATTCCGACTTCGTCTCCCAGCACCTCTTTCAACTCGGACTGCACAATATTGGCGTGACTCTGATAACGTGAGTTGAACTGCCAGAGTTCGGCGATAGCGTTGAGTTCTTCAATGAGCGAGGCAGTGTTGTGGAGTCGTGGCTGATTCGAATCAGGCGTGAAGGAGTAGAACAATTCATGCCACGACGACAATAAGAAAATAGAGGCGATTCGGTCGGAGGCGAAGTTCAAATCTTCTGGGGACCACATAATGCCCGCAAACAAAAAAGGCACCCAGAACTGGGTGCCGGTTTATAGTCAGGGCCGAGGGTGTCGACTGAGACCGAATCCACAGTCGAGCACCGAGGGCCCTTGATATCAATTCAATCTAACGAATTATACATTCCCATTCGCGAAAATCAAGCCAGAATCGATGGTCGCACCAATAGCGGGGAACCGCTCTTGATTATATGCATTCGTGGTTCACATGACTCGAACAGTATTCCGGGATCGAAACGCACCCGAGTGCACTTCAGGTCGCGGTAAGCCACACAGTCTAGACCGTGGATGACAGGAGTGTGACAGACTGCCACCGCACCCCTCTACACCCTTTTACTCAACCTCTCCGCCAATCGATCTAGAGCTTTGCTGCGTTCTTCTTTACCGATCTTTGCTTGGATCAGGCTTTAGCCGGTTGATGTTGGTGCGGTCTTGAACACCCCGCTAGACAGGGGCCAGATTGCGCCGCACTAGGCATCCGCCGGTCGTGGGTCGATAATCAATAACCGGTTGCATCTCCGACTGCCCTCCGCGCATTCACTTAGCCGATGCCTGCAAGAAACGTCGACGGTACTCATGGACAACTTTGACGCACTTCGGCGCCGGCACCTGGAAGATGTTCGGCGGTTTACACCCGACGCGATTGCCCAGCTTGACTGGACGCGGGAGCAAGTGTTCGAGCATCAGACGCGTCGGTTGCGCGAAGTGGTGGACCACGCCCAACAGTCGCCGCCATATTATGCAGAGCGGCTTGGGCATGTGGATGCCAGCCAACTCGAGCTGAGTGACCTACCATCCCTTCCGCTGCTGACGAAAGCCGACGTGATGGATCATTGGGACCAAATCGTCACCGATCGGCGTTTGCGGTTGGAGGGTGTGACCACTCACCTCGAACAGCTACACGAAGGGCAACAAGATAACGCTTATTATCTGGGCCGATATTACGCGGCGGCCACCGGCGGTACTTCCGGAAAGCGAGGCGTTTTCTTGTGGGATTGGGAGACCTTCATCGTCACCGTAAACACTACCTATCGCATGGACGCCCAGCAGGATTTGTTGCACCCAGTGGATGGGCCACGACGCACCGCGGTGATTTGTGCGGGTTCGTTCGTGCACGGCAGTCGGATGTTGTTTCCCTCGATGCTCGATCCCCAGCGAGACGTGCTGGTGATTGCCGCCGGGACGCCGATCGACAAGATGATCGCCAAGCTGAACGACTATCAACCCGACCGCCTTGTCGGCTATGCGTCGATCATCGAAGAGTTTTGTGCCCAGGCGCTGGAAGGGCGGTTGAACATCCGGCCGCAACGGATCTCGACCAACTCCGAGCCGCTCCTGCCCGAGGCGCGGCAGATGGCTCAGGACGCCTGGGGCATCAACATCCACAACAGTTGGGGTTCAGTCGAGATTGGAATCGGGGCCACCGAAGGGGAGTCGTTTGGCGGCAGCACGTTGGCTGAAGACTTTATGATTGTTGAATCCGTGGATCGCGAGAATCGGCCCGTTGCCGACGCGACCCAGGCCGACCACGTGCTGGTGACGAAACTCTTTGGCAGTGTGATGCCGATGGTGCGGTACGAAATGACCGACACCTTGGTCATAGACGATGGACCGAACCCGGACGCACCGGGCTACCGCCGCATTGTCGATATCAAGGGTCGCTCAGACGATTGGTTCGTCTATCCGGGCAATGTAAAGATCCACCCGATGGTATTTCGTAGAGTGCTCGGTCAGGACCGGCACATCAGCGAGTACCAGGTCCAGCAAACTGGGCGCGGTGCCCGGGTGCTGGCGATCGCGCACGGCGATTCTACATTCGCCGACTGCGAGACCGCGCTGAAAAGGGCATTGTCCGAAGCCGGCGTCGCCGATGCCGAGGTATCGATCGATCGCGTGGACCAATTGCCCCGCCACCCGCAAACCAACAAGTTAAAGCGATTCGTAACATTATCGCCCAAATGAGCCGCTAGCGCTAGTCAGCCTCGCCCGGGCTGCAAAGCGATTTCAGGTGCACGTTTGTGTAACCGCCATGGAAGAAGGTTTTCGCGTGCACCACCGAAAGACCCGCATCATGAGACAAGGCGTGTGCCAACGACTCGCCGGCGTCGTCGTCAACAAGCACCTCAACCTTCCTCGCCATGATATCGATCGCCTCAAAGCCACTCTCACCAACTGCATCCGCCACGGCACCGATAGTCAGAATCGGGGGAACCATTCAGACTTTCAGGGTCACCTGCATGGAAGGGTTTCTTTCGTGGAATCCATCAATCCAAGCCACGGCCGGAAGCTGCGGAGGTTGTTTGAGCGGATTGAGTGGTGAGGTGGGCAAGTTGACGGGAAAGCATCGGAATTTGAGAATTCATTCAGATTCGTAGCTTCCAAGTGGAGGCGGCGGTTCTCGATGGATTCGCCCACGAGAATTTTTCAGGGTGTACCACCTGACACGCCCTTTGCGCCAAGAAGCTTGGGAAAGGAGGATGAGGTGTAATCTACGAGCCTGAGACCTTTCAGCGGAACCAAGCAGGTGGAGACCCGGTCCAGTAGAGCCTGGCCAGCAACTGGAAGCGAGTTTTGCGCGACGTTGGAGTATCCGCACTGCGAAGCGCAGCCAGTAAATCCGTCGCGTCGGCAACCTGTTTTCTTGCTTGCGCGAAAACGGTGCTTGGTCTAGGGCTTGACCTGATCGTCCATCATGCGGCGGGCGTTGGCTTGTGCCGACTCCCAATCGCCCTCGCGGCACTGTTCGCAGATTTCGAGCAACCACGCCGCTTCCTTTGCGGGTAGCTCGCCCGACTCCACGCCCGCGTTGATTTGGGCCTGCACGGCGTCAATCCGATCGACCGACTGTCGATTGCTCAGCGAGTACAACGCCTGGGCGTACTGGTAGCCCGTTGAGCTTACCTGCCCATATCCGCAACCGTTTAGTGTCAGAAGGAGGACAGCCGCGAATGCGGCCAGCAAGCTGGTTGCGTGTTGGTTAGAGCGCATTTTCGGAGACCTCGCTTTCACCAATGCTGCTGTGTTCGGCCCACACAATGAGATTGACGTTGTCGGTGACAAACCGGACTGAGCCATCACCAAAGCAAACATTGCCACCACCGGGGTGCTCGGAATACATCTGCCCAACGTGGTACGTAGGGAAGTTAATCGGATGGATGATCGGCTCGCCCGTAATGTCGAGTTCCCCTCCCGACGGACCGCCGTGCACCAGCACGAGCGTGGCGGACGCGTCAGGCCCGTTCTCCGGCGACGTGAACTCCGGGTGCGTGAACGCTCCCGGCACGACTCCAACCCAGGTCTTCTCGCTCAGCGCCGATGAGTGTTCGCCGAGGAAGATGGTGTGTGAGAGTCCATCGGTGACTTCAGCGAATCTGGTGCGGGAGTTGCGATAGAACGGGCCGTCGGCCACCTTGGAAACATCGCCGTCGTGAGTGACGGTGGTTGTCTCGCTGGTGTAGATGCTTGTGAAGACGGTCGTGGTACTCTGCGCGCCACATTCGCCCCAGCAGGACTCTTGCCCGTGGTTGGCGACATAGTGCGACCGAGCGAGGCGGATTTCGCCATTCCCTTTATCCACCGGGTCGCCAGGTTCGTCGGTAACGACGAACGTATCGGTAGGTCCCGACGCGGATGGACAGAGGAGCCCGCCCATTGTTGTTTGGATCAACTCAGTATTTTTCGGGGCCCAGATCGGCTCGTCCATGTCTAATGCCTGCTCGATGTTGTTCTGCTCCATGAACATCAAGAGGTATGCGCACCAGCCCCAACCAGCGGGCGCATCCCAGGTACTTTCGTCCCGTTCGGACGACTCGATGTCGGCCACATAACCGGGCGGCAGATACCCATTGGCGAGTTCGAAGTTGTGCAACGCCAACCCCAATTGTCGTAAATTGTTTTTGCACTCCGAGCGTCTGGCGGCTTCCCGCGCCGCTTGAACGGCAGGAAGAAGCAAAGAGATGAGGATTCCGATGATTGCGATGACGACCAGCAACTCAACCAGCGTAAAGGCTGGCCGAGGGTGACGCTGATCGGAAAAGTGTCGATGGGGCTGTTGGCGCATGTCGAACTCGGCGGTTGGGTGGGTCGGGGCAGTCGTTGCACAAATGTAGCCACGGCTACATTTGTTTCCTCCGGATTTTAGCCAATGCTACACTCTGGCGTCAACCACCTACTGGGATCGCTGCGCCTAGAAGCGGGTGGACTCATAAGACATTGCAGGACGGATACCTGCGTCCGTAGGTGGAAAACCAGCGGAGGTGGATCTCTGCAACCGCCTTGCGCCGCGGATTGGGCTGCTTGACCCGTAGCCTAAGTGTAGTGTATGCTACACTTTATAGCGTGGGGTTAGCTTCAATCTGTTGTCGCGTCCGGGCGATTTCCGTGAGAGTTCTGTAGGGTGTCCGGGCATACCTCGGAAAAGCCTTCAGGGAGCATTGAGTGACGAAAACCACCGGCAGTTCCGCGCCGCACCAGCGAACACGGCGCGACCACGGCTCCGAAACGGCGGAAGACTACGTGGAGGCAATCGCCGAGATCATTGCCCGCAGCGGAACATGCCGGGCAACCGATCTCGCCCAGCAATTTGCCGTCAGCCATGTGACCGTGAAGCGAATCGTCGATCGGCTCCAACGAGAGGGTCTGGTCGATACCGAACCGTACCGGCCGATCGAACTCACATCTACTGGCAAGCGACTAGCGCGAAAGTGCCGGGACAGGCATAACATCGTTTTCCGCTTTCTCATTGCGATCGGCGTTGACGAAGTTACGGCGGCCATCGACGCGGAAGGAATTGAGCACCACGTCAGTCCTAAAACGCTTCGTCGTTTCTCTGCATTTGCGAAGCGAAACGGCATCATCGGGTAGCGAAGACCGTGCCAGTATTCGTCGGCGGTTCGTCGTTTTGCATTCGGTATTTTCAGTTGTGTTGACGTGGTTCTTCGTTGAGATCGCGTTTCGGTCACTCCCACCCCTGCAAGTTGAACGAGACCCAAGATCACGGCGGTTGCATCGGCAGCCATCACGAAAGGAGCGTCTTTCGCCGCAGCAGTGGGCTGTCCTCCCCTACACCCTTTTACTCAATCTCTCCGCGAGCCGATCCAGGGCCTTGCTGCGGTCTTCTTGGCCGATCTTGACTTGGATGAGGCTCATGCCGGAGGTGTCGGCCAGGCCTTTTGTTAGAGCTGCGTCGAATTCGCCTTCGGTGGTTACTTTGTAGCCGGTGCCGCCGCCTAGGACCTCGGGCAGTTTGTGGTAGTTCCAGGGGTTGATGTCGTTGAAGGGCCCCGGGTGCAGGAAGCGTTCGGTGCCGTAGCCTTCGTTGTCCAGCACGATCACAATCGGTGCGAAGCCGCAGCGGACGATGGTCGAAAGTTCCATGCCGGTCATCTGGAAGGCCCCGTCGCCCACCAACACTAGCGTGCGGAGGTCGGGGCGGGCAACGTTGGCGCCCAGCGCAGCTGGGACTCCGAACCCCATCGAGGTGTAATATGCCGGCGAGAGGAATTCGGTTCGCTGCTTGATCGTCAGTTCGGTCGCCCCGAACAGGGCATCGCCCACATCGGCAACCACGATGGTGCCTTCGTCCAGAGTTTCGTTTAGTCGGGCGATCATCCGGGTAATGGTGATCGGCTTGTCCGACTCGATCGCGAATGGCTCGACCCTGGGGCGACTTACCGGCTCGCGCGTCGTCGGCGTAGGGCGACTGGCGGCGAGGCCTTCAATGAAGTCGCTCAGTTCTACCTGATGATAGTGGTGGTGTCGGATGCGGAGTTGCTCGCTGGTGGCATAGATACAACGCGAGGGATCGAGGTTCGCGGTGTAGATGCCCAGGTTGATATCGGTCATGAACGTGCCGAGCAGAATCACGCAATCGCTTTCTTCAACAAAGCTGGTGACTTCCTCGCGACCCAGGGCACCTTCGTACAGTCCGATATACAGCGGGTGATTCTCGCGGATGACGCTTTTGCCCAGCATCGTGGCGGCGATGGGAATGTTTGCCGCTTCGGCGAGTGCGAGGACCTGATCTTGCAGGCCGAAACGATGGATCTCCACGCCGGCGATGATCACCGGCTTCTTGCAATTGGATACCCGGGAGGAAGCCTCGGCGACGGCTTCGGCCAACGCCTGCGGATCGCTTCTCGTTTCGGTGATGGAGATGGTGTGCGGTACCTGCGGGGCGACCTTGACCATGTCGCGAGGAATCTCGATATAGCCGGGCCGCTTGAACCGGGCCACCGCTTCCAGGACGCGGTCGATCTCGCGGAAGGCGATCGTGGGGTCATTCAGTTCCGTACCGGCAATGCAAAGCTTCTCGAACACGTCGTACTGCGTGCGAAAGTCGCGGACCATGTGATGCAACAACGGGTTGTTTTGTCGCTCTTGTAGCCCGGGCGAACCGGTGATGACCACCACGGGCGACTTCTCGGCATAGGCCCCCGCCACCGAGTTGCAGATGCTCAACCCACCGACGCAATACGTGACGCACACGGCTCCCATGCCATGCACGCGGGCATAAGCATCGGCGGCGAACCCGGCGTGATCTTCCTTGCAGCAACCCACCACGTTGATCGGGCTGTCGCAGAGCATCGAATAAAAGCTCAGGACGTAGTCGCCCGGGATGCCGAACACATCGCTGATGCCGTAGTGTTGCAGCCGATGGATGAGGTATTCGCCAATCGACATCCCTGTGACGCTGGTCATTTCTATCATGGGCCCTACATGGGTAAGGGACGAAGTATCGGTATGTAGTTGAGACATGATGCGATTCCTTGCGGCCGAACCGAGATTGGTCGCGAGGGTTGCCTGTCTCGCACCGAGAGACACGAACCCCCACCGTCGGCAATTAGAAGCGAATTATCCTGCTTACAACCATATGGCACAACGCGACTTCGGGAGACCCGCCACGGGTAGAGCGGCCAAGAATCGGCCGGTTTAGGGCAAGGCGGCGAGTCGCAACCAACGTCAATTTGGGGAGTTGCGACTGTGAATTCTGTCACAAGCAAAGCACACCGAATTCTCATCAATCACCGCCAACAGGGCAGACATTTCGCTGCTTGCACATCTAGCCGAAAGCGGGTTCGCAGGGCATGGCGAACTAGTCGACTCCCGGCGCGAAACCACGTCGCATCGTGTTTTCGGTCACGGTGCGCGGCAGCACGAATTGCAGCAGATAGTCGCTACCGCCTGCTTTGCTACCAATGCCCGACATCTTGAAACCGCCGAACGGTTGGCGACCGACGAGTGCTCCCGTAATCCCACGATTCAGGTAGAGATTTCCGACCATCAATTCGCTACGGGCTCGATTCAGATTGGCCGGGCTACGTGAAAAAACACCTGCCGTCAGACCATAGTCGGTGTCGTTCAAGATCTGGATCGCCTCGCTGAAATCCTCGGCGCGAATCACGGACAGCACCGGTCCGAAGATTTCTTCTTGGGCCACGCGGGCAGAAGGCGGAACATCGGCATAGATGTGCGGGCCTACAAAGAAACCCTCTTCGGCGAGCGAGCCAGCGTCCACCGTCAACACTTCGCGACCTTCGTCGCGAGCGAGCTTGATGTACTTCAAAACGCGTTGCCTGGATTCTTCGTCGATGAGCGGGCCGACCTTCGAACCGGGCTGTTGGGCCTGCCCGATGGTGAGGCTTTTGGTCGCGTCGATCAGTCGGCGGAGAAACAAGTCGTAGACATCCTTCAGGACGATAGCCCGCGAGCAGGCGGAGCACTTCTGACCCTGAAACCCGAACGCACTTTCGACCACGCCCAGCACGGCTTCATCGATGTCGGCATCGTCGTCGACGATAATCCCGTTCTTACCACCCATCTCGGCAATGACACGCTTGACGAACGGAGAACCCGAGTTTGAAAGCTCGGCCGCACGGCGATGGATGGCAAGCCCCACTTCGCGCGAGCCGGTGAAGGCGATGAGCGCCACGCGAGGATGTTCGACCAGCGCCGCACCCACGGTTTCGCCACGCCCGGACAGATAGTTGACCACGCCGGGCGGTAATCCTGCTTCGACGAAAACCTCCATGAGTTTCGCGGCGACCACCGATGATTGTTCGGCCGGTTTCATCACCACGGTATTGCCCGTGGCCAGGGCGGCCGCAGTCATGCCGGTTAGAATTGCCAGGGGGAAGTTCCAGGGAGAGATGACGGCCGCCACGCCGCGGGGCATGTAGGAAAACCGGTTCTCCTCGCCCGGGACATCGACCCCGTGCGACGATTCCATTCTTATGGCAGATGCACGGTAGAATTCGATGAAGTCGATGGCTTCGGTCACATCCCCATCGGCCGACGCCCAAGATTTGCCGCACTCGTGTACGATCCAGGCGGCCAATTCATGGCGCCGCTGCCGCATGACGGCGGCTGTTTTTTGTAGGAACTCGCCACGCCCCTCGGCCCCCAAAGCTCTCCATGGGGGCAACGCCGAGGCCGCCGCGGCGACCGCTTCTTCGGCGTGATCCTCACTCGCCATGGCGATGGTGCCGACCACCGACGTATGATGAGAAGGGTCGACCGATGAAAGCGACTCGGTGGTCTCGATCTCCAGTCCGTTGATCACCAGCGGATACGATTGACCGAATTGTTCGCGAACCGTATCCAGCGCCGTTTGCATGGCCACGCGATTGCTTTCCACGGCGAAGTCGAGCGGCGGTTCGTTTTCGATGGCCATCGTTTCGCTGGAGCCCACCACGCTTACGGCCGAAGTGCTTTTGGTATTGGGAAGTGCCTGACCGGTGTTCGAGCTTTCGGGTTTCATCAATAGCTTCTCCGGGGACACGTTTTCTGTGAAGCTGGCCCTGAGGAAAGAATCGTTCGAGGTGTTTTCCAACAATCGGCGCACCAGGTAGGCCATGCCGGGAATCAATTCGCCGTAGGGCATGTAGACCCGAACGCGATGCCCCATATCGACGAAGGCCTGCTTTTCGACGTCGGCCATGCCGTACAGCATCTGAATTTCATAACCCTCGGGCGGAAGCCCGACATGTCGGGCCGCCGCGATCCCGTGGGCCAGAGATCGGATGTTGTGGCTGCCCAGCGCCGGCTTGAGGTATTTGTGATTCCTCATGACGAAACGCGTGCAACGTTCGAAGCAGGCGTCGGATTGCCACTTCTGTTGGAACACCGGAATCGGCCAACCCGTGGCGCGGGCATGCACGGTTTCGTAGTCCCAGTACGCGCCTTTCACCAGCCGCACCCATACGGGCTTGCCACGTTCGCGGGCCCAATTTCGTAGCGAAACCAGGTCTTCTTCCGCATCGTGGAGGTAGCACTGGATGACGATGCCCATGTCGGAGGTGTCGCGGAATTCGTCCTCCATGAATACCTGCTGGAAGATGGCCAGCGTTAGGTTCTTGGTATGGTACGACTCCATGTCGATATGAACGTACGCCTGGTTCTCGCGGGCAACCCGCAGCAAGCGTCTAAGCCGGGCAGCGACTCGTCGGCTGGTGCCCTCGGGGTCGATCGGATCGAACTGGCTATCGAGTGCGGAGAGTTTGACCGAAACGTTCACTCGGGGCAGCTCCATGTACTGTCCGCGATCCACTTGGGGCACTTCCGGCCAGCGATTCGCCTGTGGGGCGAGGCTCTCGATGAGGTTGATATACGCCTGCAGATAATTCTCGGCTTCCGCTTCGCTCGTGACCGCTTCGCCCAACACGTCGAGCGTGAACGCACGGCGTAGTTTTCGTTCTCGACGGGCGGCGACGAGTACCTCCTCGGTGTTGGTGCCCGCGATGAACCGCCGTGCCTGACCACTGGCCTGGCGACGAGCGGCGATGGCAAGCGCACGACCGGCAACCGAACGCGGAGAGGAGACAGCGAGCCCCAATCTCGCGGCCGACGGAAGATGCTGCTGCACATCGTCGAAATACTCGTGTAGGTGTTGAACGACGGAAGTTGCGTCGTGCAACATCGGCAAGACGTCGACAAATCGGAACATCTGCACCTTGACCGACTCGTCCTGCATGGCCCAAGCCATGATGCGGTCGTCCCACCATTGCCGCTCGAAGATGCGAGGCCCCTGCGATCCGTGGGCGGCAAACACTTGCTGCCCGATCTCCTGGGTCGAGCGTTCGATCAGCGCGAGATCGGCGGGTGAGAAGGTGTCCTCGAATGTCGATGGTGCCGTCGGAGTGGTCATTCGAATGTTGACCCGCCGGGGTGAAAACTTGAACTGCTCGCTGGAATCGAGTCCGCCCATTCAGATGAATCGTAGAAAAGGGGGGCACCGCGTCAAGAAAAGGCAGCCCCGCGCGGGATAACCGTTTCGCGAATCTCTCGTGGTTGAGGCGGTTTTCAGGTGACCGCCGGGAAGCTACAACCTTAGGCAACGGTTTCTAGACAATCGGCAATCACCAGCGGTCGCCCATCGATATTCCGCACGGCGATTGCCCACGCACGACCGCGTTATTCTTGACGTTGGCGAGACAACACGGAGAACGCAATCGATGAAGCTCTCAGGCAAGACGGCACTCGTCACAGGCGGCGGCACGGGGATAGGTCGGGCCATTGCGTTGGCATTGGCCGAAGAGGGTTGCCAGGTGGCCATTGTAGGGCGACGCGAAGCGCCGTTGCGCGAAGTGGTCGAACTGTTTGAAGGCGAATCCAAAATCGAAGTCTTCACAGGCGATGTTTCCGATCGCGAGAGCGCCGATGCCTTAGTGGAAAAGGCGACCGAAAAACTTGGCAAGATCGACATCCTGGTCAACAACGCAGGCATCAATACGCCGCGACGTTCACTGGCCGAACTCGACCCGGCCGACTGGGACCAGTTGATGAAGGTCAATGCCACCGGTGCCTACAACTGCATCCACGCGGTGATGTCTGGCATGGTCGATCGCGGTGACGGGCTGATTGTGAATATCTCTTCCACTTCCGGAAAACGGGCCGGTCTTCTCGGCGGTGTGGCCTACAACGCCTCGAAGTTCGCCATGGCAGCGTTGGGCATTTCGGCGGCACTCGAACTGGGCGACAAAGGAATTCGAGTCTCGAACGTCTTCCCAGGCGAAGTGGAAACGCCAATTCTCGATAACCGTCCGGTGCCAGTGAGTGCCGAACATCGCGCGCGGATTCTTCAAGGCGAAGACATCGCGGCGGCCGTATTGATGATTGCGTGTCTTCCACCTCGCGCCCATGTGGCTGAATTGGTCATCAAGCCGACCACGCAACCCTACCAATAGGGTCCTCGCACCTCGATACAAAGCGGTTATCTGCCGAAAAACCCGGGTGAGCGAGGCTTCATCAAGTCTTCATATATGCTTCACCGGGTCTTATCACTCCTCGGGTACGTTCTCGTCTTAATTCGATTGCCAGCACTGATGGCACGGAACGTAACGATTCTCACGAGCTTTGAAACGCGTTGAGTTTTCCGGGGCTCTGAGGTCTGGCCACCGCACATGGCATTTCCACCAAGCATCCCACCTACTCGGAGACTTCGCCGCGGCGGAGGCTCCTCGCCCTGGACTTGTGCATCGATCTTTCGGGGTGAAAAGACTATTCGAACGAGGAGAAGAGTGGTTCATGACGACGTCACTAATGGATCTAGACGTTCCCCATACCACATTTGAAATCGAGGAGATCGCCGAGTCTGGTGATGAGGAGAACAACGCCGCAGCCGACGATGTCTTAGGGGACCATTCGGAAGTCGAGCTGAGCGAATCGGGCAACAAGGCGGGAACCCGAGATGTTGCCTTTCAGGACCCGTTGCGGCTGTACCTGATGCAGATCAGCGAGACGCCGCTGCTCACGGCCGAAGAAGAGTACGAAGTTGCCACGCGGATTGGGCATACTCGATCGGCCTATCGCGATGGTCTGCTGGCCTGCGACTTTTCCCTTCGGAAGATGGTTTCGCTGTTCCGTCAGGTCACCGCGGGTGAGCTGCGTCTCGATCGCCTGTTCGAATTGTCGACCAGCGATGCCAAAGGTCGCAAGCGCACGCTCGAGATGCTTGGACCGAATTTGGAGACGCTCGAGAATCTGATCCGGCTGAACGACCGAGACTTTCGCATTGCCATCTGCCGACGGCTTCCGCGAGAACAACGCGAAGTTCACTGGCGAGCCATGCACGCACGCCGACGACGGGCTGCCCGACTTGTGGTTGAACTCAACGTGCGAACCCATTGGTTCGAATCGCTCGATTCGGAATTGCGAACCATGGGCCGCGAACTGGAAAACTGTCGTGCGAACCTTCTTGCCGCCCGCGAAGAGGGTAATGCGAGTGCCATTGAACTGGCACGTTTGCAATTGCAACGAAAAATGTGCCAGACGTTGGAGGCCCCGACTCCGCTAAGGCGGCGCTTGGATCGCGTGGCTACGCTGCGGAATGACTTTCAAGAAGCCCGCCGAACACTATCGTCGGCAAACATGCGGTTGGTGGTTTCGATTGCCAAGCGCTACCGCAACCGAGGCATGAGCTTTCTAGACTTGATTCAAGAAGGCAACACGGGGTTGTTGCGAGCCGTGGAGAAGTTCGAGGCCGCACGTGGTTTCCGCTTCTCAACGTACGGCAGTTGGTGGATTCGCCAGGCCATCACTCGGGCTCTGGTCGTCCATGGTCGGCTGATTCGTATTCCAAAGAGCATGCTCAACACCATGATGCGCGTGCAGACCACGGCCGCGGAGTTGCTGCACAACAACGGCCGTGAACCGACGATCGAAGAAATCTCCGACGAGACGGGAATTTCTCTGGAAGAGACGCGGATTGCCTACCACATGGCCCGTCGCCCGCTCTCGCTCGACCAGCCGATGGGTGAACCAGGAGACGGAACTTTTCATACGGTGACGGTTGAAGATCGACCCAGCGAACCGAATCAAGAGCTGTCGCGACAACACCTTCGCGAACGAATCGATACGGCCCTAAGTCAACTGAGCGATCGCGAACGAAAAATCCTGCACCTGCGTTACGGTCTGAGCAACGGCGAGCCGCACACGTTGCAGGAAGTGGGGCACATCATGCAGGTCACTCGCGAACGGGTTCGACAAATCGAAGCCAAGGCCGTTCGCAAGCTGCAAGGCCCCACATGCAGCGAACAGTTGGCCGGATTTTAGTTTGCAGATGGGAAGGCGTCTTCGACCCCCTGCGAACATCGAGATCGCATCGCGCAGCACGAGGGCTCAGGGACCGCTACCGGGCTTCTCGTTGAAGAGCTTGCCGGGGTTCATGATGTCCCGCGGATCGAGTGCCTCTTTGGCGGCGACCACGGCCGTTACGCCCAAAGGACCATGTTCGCCGGAAAGTGGAACATGCTCGTTACCAATACCGTGATGGTGTGTCAGGGTTCCTCCGCCGGCAACGATGGCGGCGTTGGCAGCCAGTTTGATGTGTTCCCACTGCTGCCGCTCTTCGCCTTTTCGCTGTCGCGCGAGAAACGTGTAGTACAACGAGGTACCCGTGGGGTAGACGTGCGAGAGGTGGCATAACACTACCCCCGGAGCGCCCGTGTCTTTCATGCCACCTTCGATGGCCTCTTGAACAGCATCGTAGAGAACCCCCACGTTGCTCCACGGTGTGGCGGTCTCCAGCGTATCGACCATCACATGGCGGGCCAGCAGTTCGTCGCGGAGATAGGGGTGTCGAAAGCGATCCTTCTCCCAGTTGCGCCCTGGCCCGGTGCCCACATAAATGCCCCCTGCGATGTCGGCCATGCCGCGGATTCGTTTCACTGCACGATGGACCGTAGGTCGGTCGCCGTCGACACTCACCAGTAGTACACAAACTTGCTTCTGATCGAATTCGCGTCGCCGCATACTGCGAGATACGTATGCCTTGCCGATCCGCCGCATCAAGGTTGGCCGGCTCGAAATGGCTTCGAGCACAAAGCGGGTCTCGTTCGCATCCGAAAGACGCACCACCGAAAGCGGCAACTCGTCCTGTGCCAGGTCTCGAACCAAATTGGTGGCCGTCTCGAAATCACCGAGGAGAAAAGTGCAGAACTCCGTAGCTTCCGGGCGCGGCCGAATACGGGCTACCGCCGAAGTGATGACCCCCACGGTGCCCTCGGAACCGACCAGTTGCCCGAGGAGCGACGGTCCCGCGGCCGAGGCCGGGACATTGCGGGTCTGAATGGTTCCTTCGGGAGTCACCATGCGCAGCGAAACGATCATGCGGTCGATGCGCCCATACCGGGTTGATTGCTGTCCTGCGCCACGTGTGGCAACCCAACCACCGAAGGTCGAGTACTCGAACGACTGGGGAAAATGCCCCAACATGAAGTCCTGTTCGCCCAGTTTCTGTTCGAGATCGGGGCCCAGAATCCCCGCGCCGATGTCGGCGAGCTGTGCTTCGGGATCGATCGTTACATGATCGAGCCGCATGGTGTCGAGCGTTACGACGGCCTGGTGTTGCCCGGTCAAGGGATCGACACCTCCGACCACGCTGGTTCCGCCGCCGAAGGGCACCACGGCGAAATCGGACTCGGCAGCCAAACGTAAGACGGTGGCAACCTGTTCTTCGTTGGCCGGGTACACAACCGCATCGGTCACCGGGCCTAGTTGCCCCGACCAGATGTTCAACAAATCGCGATAGCTGCGACCCATAGAGTGTGCGACGCGGTCGTCGTCATCGGTTGAAACGGCATCGGCGCCGAGGGCTGCGGCCAACGCATTTTTCGCCGGTTCCGCTAATCGCGATGCCGACACCGGGGTTTGAAAGCCGGGCGGGGTATCGGGCGGTTCCTGCATCCCCCCCAAAGCGTCCGAGAGATAGGCCGCCAGCTTGGGTTGTTCGGCCAGTGAAAGCGCATCCTCGGAGCGACCCCAGCCGCCAGGGCGACATAACCGAGTGTTGCGAAAACCAGCCATCAACGTGCTCTCCTGCTGTGAACCCGTGCCAGGGGCGTTCATCGTAGCAGAATCAGCCCAATTCGTCGGGCTCAATCGCGGTGGCCGGTACGAAAGCCGTTGAGGTATCGGATCCCTGCTTCAAGCAGTCGGCCAGTAGACGGTGTAGTTGTTTCACACACCCGTTGCTGCGGCACGAGCCTACGTGCATCCCGGTGCGACGTTCAACGTCTTCGGGGGTGAGCGCCCACTCGTGTCGAAGTGCGTACTCGACTTCGGCGGCCAGCACATAGTTTGTAGAGCCTTCGTCCAAGTTGCAGCGGCAAAGGTTTTCCTTAAGACTGGGTTCGTCGACGCTCAACTGGGCAACGGCCCTGTATCGTGTTCCGTATCGTCTGGCCAAGGTTTCCATCGCGGCGTCGGGCAGGTCGTAGTCGGTCGCGGTCGCGCGAGCTTCTTCGAACAATGCTTCGGGGACACCTTCGGGCGTGCCCGGCAGACGATAATCGCGGGGGGCGGCGAACGACACGTGCAGCCGCTGAGTTACGATGTTCATGACATCTTCGGCCATCAAGGTGTGCGTGGCCAGTTTGCCACCATAGACCGAGATGAAGTTTGCCCGCTGTGCATCGTCATGCTCTTCGACGCGGTGGTCACGCGAGACTTTGTCTTCGGTCTTGCCGTACTGGAAGATCGTCGGCCGCACACCGACCTTGGTGTCGATGATCTTTTCGGTATCCAATTCTGGCAGCAGGTGTTTCGTACCCTGCATTAGGTACGCCACCTCGTCTTGTGTGGCCTGCAAATCGTCTAGATTGCCGTAGTAATCGTCGTCGGTGGTGCCGATCATGCTGAGCTGACCGCGGGGCACGATGATGGCGAAGCGTCCGTCGATCAGATGTTCCAGCAGCCCAACCTCCGCGATCTTCGGCACGAACACGTGAGCCCCTCGGGTGGGACGAATGCGTTGCCGATCGTCGATGTCTGCCATGCGACACAATTCGTCGGTCCAAGGTCCCGTGGCGTTCACCACCATGCGGGCATTCAGCGTCTGCGGCTCGTTCGCACGCTGGTCTTGGACGACGACTTCATAGCTACTATCCGGTCGACGTTCGATCGATGTCACACGAGCGTGATTGCGGACCCAAGCTCCGTGTTCGGCGGCATCTTGTGCCGTGGCGAGGCATAGCCGGGGTGAGTCGACTTGCCACTCGTAGTATTCGACCCCACCCTGCAACCCTTCACGGCGGATGCCGGGCACGCGTTCAACGATTTCCTGTGGCGTCAAGCTGCGCATCGGTGGGGCTTTGCGAAGTCGACGATTGTATCGCTCGTACATCCGCATGAAGAGCTTCAATCCCAGCAGCGGAATCGGGCCACCTTGATAGCTCGGCACCACGATGGGCAACGGGTGACAAAGATGGGTCGCCGAATGATAAATCCGACGGGCGTATTCATTCGATTGCCGAACAATACCCAGCTTGAAGCGAAACAGGTATTGCAGCCCGCCGTGGATCAACTCGCTGGACGCGGCCGTGGTCTTGGCCCCGAAGTCGTCGGCTTCGACCAGTGCTGTCTTGATTCCGGCCCGAGCGGCGAACATGGCCACCGAGGTTCCGACGCAGCCACCGCCGATCACTAGCAGGTCGAATGGTTCGCGAAGATCGTTTTGGTCGTCGGCCATACCGTCGCTACCTGAACTCGAATCTCGCCCGCCGCGGGACCGGCAACCCATGATATCTACTGTGCCCGGGCCATAAGAAATGCCTTGCTTACACCGATTGTAAGTAAGGCATGGACATGACGCGAACCACAGGAACTGTAGCAGGATGAAAAGTCATCCCGCCACAGGGCCAGATTTACTTTTTATCGGTCAGATCTTCATCCGTACGAACGGAAGTGTAATAGCCGACCATCATTTCCTCGAACGACTGCAGACCGAAACTTACCGTCTCGTTCGGGTTGGGGTTGAACAAATTGTCGGAAGAATTGTCGTAATGGGCCGTACAGACCAGCGTGGTCCCTCGCGGCATTTGTTTGGGCTCCGCAAGATCGTACCGCAATTGCCAATTGAAATCGTAATTGGGCACATCGAGCAAAATCTCGCTGGTCCCGTCGGGGTACTGCGCCTCGAACGTAAACGACTTCCCGCGGTAATGCATATGCGGGAACAACTGCAAGAGCGTGGTCTCACGCAGGAACCGCGTCTTTGAGGTCACCACATAATCGTTGTCGTGCGGTGGGATCTCGAAGCCGACATTCAAGGCCATGCCGTTGCGGATGCTCTGCTTCACTTCCTCAGGCTTAGCGAACTTCAGCCCGATGAAGCTTTGGTCTTGCTGTTCGCTCCCACACGCCGTGTAGTGCATTTGAATGATGAACCTCGAACCTTTCTTGACCCGCAGCGCCATGCCTTCGGGATATTGCCACGCAGGCATGCCGGGGGCGTAGATGGCGATCAGTTGACCGCCGGCGATCGCACCTTCGCCACCAGCCCTGCTTCGGCGCCCGCCTCGTTCGTCTCGACTACGGCGAGGCCGGTCTCCGTCGCTTGCACTGCTGTCTCCCCCACCGAATCCCCCGCCACCCGGCGGAACCGCGAAGAGCACAATGTGGTGAACCACCGAAGTGTTGTCGGGGCGCGCTTCAGCGGCCGTGACCCAAACGTCCTCGGTCAACTGAGGGTCGATGGTGAAGTATTGATAATCGATCGTTCCGTCGGCTTGCACGCTGTACGGCTTCGGCATGGTGTACACGGCGTCGGGCTCACCGATGTTCCAGCCCTTGGTGAACTGCGGAGGTTCGGGCGTTGTGTCAGGGTCGCCCTCGGGCGAACCGTTGTTCACCCAGGCGTATAGCGTCTCTTTCTCATCTATGCTCATGCTGCAATCGTTGCTGAACTCGCCATAACGGGGGTCGGCGAACCAAGGCGGCATGCGATTCTGGGACACCACTTCCACAATCATCTCCGACCAGCCGATGACATCTTCGTACGAGGTTAAAGGGAAGGGTGCCAACTCGCCTTTGCGGTGGCACTCGACACAGCGGCGATTCAGAATCTCGGCCACGTGTCCCGAGTAGGTGATTTCGCCATGTGGCTCGACTTCGCGAACCCGCCCGATGATGCAGCCGGGCGTTTCGGTAGTTGGAATGCTCACCTCGGCACCGCTGAGTAGCTCATCCAGAGCCAATGCCAGGTCGCGACGAGTGACTTGAATTCGGGCTTCGTTCCCGGCCCCGTACTGGTCGTCGATTCTTCCGCGATAACGGACTTTTCGATCTTCATCCAATACGAAGACTTCGGGCGTCCGCTCGGCTGAGAATTGATTGGCCACGGTATTGCCTGGATCTTTTAGCAGCGGGAAGTTGAGGTTGTAGGCTTCGGCAAACGCCGCCATTTCGGTGGGGGTGTCTTGTACGTTCGAGTTGATCGCAACAAACGCCACGTCTCGATCGGCGAATTCGTTGGCCAGGTTCACCAACCGTTGAGCGTACAACTTCGCCAACGGGCATTCGTTGCCCAGGAACGTAACGACAACGTAGGGTGCTTGAGAAAAGTCGGAGAGCGAATACTCTTTTCCATGGAAATCCCGCAACGTGAAGTCGCCGATTTGAGCACCGATCTGCGACTTCTCAGCAGCCATGGCGGCCGGGGCGGCGAGAATCGATAAGGCCAACAGGACAAACAACAACGGGCGAAGACGGACGTCCATGGAATACTCCCAAGTTGAAGAGCGCAAGATCTGCTGGCAGGCACTACCCTGGGGACAGCATAACGGTTTCAACTACGTGACCGGAAATCGCGTTTTGGGGTAACCAAAATTCGCCACCCGTCCGTTGGGGTGGTATGGTACTGGCAATTGCTCTGACAGCATGCGCTGTCGCTGTGAATGGGGTGCCATGAATGACGAGGAGACCGCACCATGCATCGACGTGAATTTGTTCGCACGGCTTCCGGCGCAGTGCTCGGGGCTGCGGCGACCTCGGCTCATGAAAGACTCGCGATGGCAGCAGGGCCGAACGATCGCATCAACGTGGCCGTGATCGGAGTCCGCGGCCGTGGTGGCGGATTGCTGAACACCTTTGCCGATTTGCCGTCGGCCAACGTCAAGTATGTCTGCGACATCGACCAACGGGTGCTCAACGAACGAACCGACGCCGTGGCCAGCAAGTTGGGACGGCGCCCCGAAACGATTTCCGACTATCGCCAGGCGCTGGACGATCGGGAAATCGACGCCATTGTCTTGGGCACGCCCGATCACTGGCATGCCTTGCCCGCGATTCATGCCTGTCAGTCCGGTAAAGATGTGTACGTTGAGAAACCCGACGGGCACAACATCATCGAAGGTCAAACGATGGTCGCGGCGGCCAAGAAGTACGGTCGCGTGGTGCAGCTAGGCACTCAATCGCGAAGTGGTCCGCATCTGTTATCAGCCATCGACTACATTCGCACCGGAGCTTTGGGCAAGGTGTTGTTTGCCAAAGCTTGGGAAAGCGGACAACAGGGTTCGATCGGTCACCCGGCCGATCAACCCGTGCCCGAGGGGGTCGATTACGACACGTGGTTGGGGCCCGCGCCAAAAAGGCCGTTCAACCCCATGCGTTACCACAGCAACTGGCGGTGGTTCTTCGATTACGGCACTGGCGATCTGGGCAACGACGGCGTACATCGTTTGGACTTCGCCCGTTGGGCATTCGACACCGCCCGTCGCGCCAATGGGCAAGACCCGTTGCCCGATTTCCCCCGCAGTGTGTCGGCCGCTGGTGGGAAATACTACTTCGACGACGATCAAGAATGGCCCGACACGTTGATGGTCACCTACGATTATCCCGACTCGGTGCTGACTTACGAGCTGCGGGTGTGGAACCGCTACCCGTTGCACGGCGATTCGGAAGGGGCCTGCGTTTACGGCGACAACGGGTATATCATCATCGGTAACAGTCGCTGGCGAGCCTTTGGGCTGAAAGACGAGCCCCTGGCCAACGACAGTGGCGATTACGACAACGCAGGACACGCCCAGAACTTTATCGACTGCATGCACAGTCGCGGTCGCCCCCGAGCCGACCTGGAGACGGTCGGACATCTCTCCAGTGCGCTGTGCCACTTGGGGAACATCGCCTGGCGAACCGGTCGCACGGTGGCGTTCGACCCGGAGACTTACACATTTGGCGACGACGAAGAAGCCAACCAATATCTCACCCGTCCCGAGTATCGCAAGCCATGGGTGTTGCCAAAGCTTGAAGACGTGTGAGTCGGGATGCCGACCGTTGTGGAGCGGCGCCAGGACAACACCTTGCCTAGTATTGAGTTTGTTTGCGGTAGCCGGGTGTGTTTCTACCCGATAGCCCAGTCGCATGTCGGCTGGGTCGCCGCAGGCGACAGGACGCTCTCGGTGAAGGTTTCTTAGCGGAGCACCAACTATAACATGCCGTGTATTTCATCACGGCGGAGTGTTTGGTGAACCTGATTCAACTGATCGCGTTACATCTGCTTCGATGCATCTTGTCGCTAACGCGACCCAGCCGACATGCGGCTGGGCTATCATAGTGACTACAACGTGTCCGTAGCTGGACCGAGTTACGAGAATGTGGTGTCGTCATTCAGCGTATTGAAGCGTCGGCGCGGAAGAACACGTTGACCAACTGAGGACGAACCGATGACGAGCGACCGTGGCGAAGCGGATCCTCCTTATATCCTTGGGCACGCCGAGCACGAACTGAACCGGCTTCGCAATCAGGCTCGCTTGTTGGAACCGATTACCAGACGATATCTGCAGGAAGCAGGTGTCAGCAAAGGCATGCGCGTGCTGGATGTAGGCAGCGGGCTCGGAGACGTTGCTTTTCTCGCGGCGGAACTGGTTGGTGCGAATGGAGAAGTGGTGGGCACCGACGTGGTGTCGACCGCCGTCGTGGAAGCCAATCGCGCTGCCCAAGAGCGTGGTCTGCAGAACGTGCAGTTCCTCGAAGGGAATCCGGCGGAGATGGAGTTCGATACCAAGTTCAATGCGGTGGTGGGAAGGTATGTGCTTCCTTTTCAGGCCGACGCTGCAAAGATGCTGCGAGGTCTGGCTGGAAAGTTAGTCGCAGGGGGCCTGCTGTGTTTCCACGAACCTGACTTTGGCTGCGTGCGATCGCTGCCACCATGTTCGCTGTACGATCGAGTATGTCGCTGGATCATCGACACCACACGCTTAGACGGTCAGGAGTGGAACATCCTGGATAAGGTTTCTCCCGCTTTTCTCAACGCTAACCTTCCGGAACCAACCCTGCTGATGCAAACCTTTGTAGCGATCGGCCCTCATGCCGAGCCGTGGCTCGAGGCCATGAGCCAAATCATCGAGTCGCTGCTTCCCGCCATCGTGCGTTTGAATGTCGCTACGGAAGAAGAGGTCGACATTCCGACCCTCGGCGACCGGTTGCGACAAGAAGTAACGGTCGCTCCCGCGGTGATTGTCGGACGCGCAGAGGTGGGCATCTGGACGAGAGTGGGCAACTAGCCCGATCCATCGATGCCAGGTGGTTGCCGCAATCAACGACGATTCAATGTGTCCGGACGCTATCGATTTAACGAGTAAAGCACCACGTTGATCCCAATACGGGCGGCATCCTCGCTGGTGTAGCCGGCGCATTCCAGGGAGGCGTGCTTCTCCAGGGCGCAGCTTAAGTCGTAGGGCGAGAAGATGACCCCATAGCGGTCGCCGATTCGGATGCCTTCCAGGTCGGGCTCCACTTCGCGGTAATCGGCCTTTAGTGGGCCGTCGGGGTCACCACGCTGTGGATCGCGGCGGCGAACTTTGCGAAGGTCGAAGCCTGAAAACTCGGGCGTGAACAGGGGGTCGTCGATGCTGATGCGCTCCAAGGGGGCGTCCGGAAAGATGGCCGCCATTTCTCGACGAAACGCCCGGGTGAATTCCTCACTGCCGCAGACCGCATCAGCGAACAACATGCCTCCGCGTTCGATGTACGTGCGAAGTTGCTGCCGCTCGGCCGCCGAGAGACGAAAACTGTTGCGGCCATGCATGAACACCAAGTGGTAGTTGAACAACTGCGAATCGTTGATCGGGAATTCGTGTTCGGTGGTGTCGACGCGAACGCCTAATTCGTTGGCCAGGAAGCGTTGCAAATTCGAGAGGGCGGCGGGGGCCACATTCCACCCGCCGGTATGTCGTAGTTTGGCGATCGAAAGTTTGCCCCGCTGCACGCGATCCACGGGACCATCGTCTCTTCGCTCGGCGAGCAGTTCGTCTTTAAATTTCAATTCCCGGTTCGTGGCGTAGGCCAGCACATTGATCCCGATGGCGTTGGCTGCCGCGATTTCGGCACTCACAGTCGCGGGCATTTGTCGCTCGCGACCACTGCGGCTGAGTTCCCAGTAGCATGAGATATCTTCCGGGCAGTAGATTACGCTGGTGCGACACCCCACATCCACGCCCCACAGGGGTCGGGCTAGTTCCGGGTTCACGCGTTCTTCGGCTCGCCACACCGGGTGTTCTGGAGGCAGCAGGCGTAGTCGATGTTCCGGCTCAGGGAACATTTGTTCCATGAGTTGGCGAAAACCGCGATCGAAGTTGTGCCCGTCGCAGCATGCCTCGGCAAAGATAAAGCCGCCCCGATCGACATATTCGCGCAACAAGTTGATCTGCCGTTTCGAAAATGCGGGTGCGTTTCGACCGTTCAAGAAGATCACGGGCGATTGCAACAAGTCTTCGACGGTGGCCGTTTCACCACGAACGACCTGCCAGGTGAGTTTCTGATCCCACTTGCGTTCGGTGTAGTGCGTTAGATTCGCCACATCACTGCGATGGTTGTTCCAATCGTCGCCGGGGGCGTGTGCCAGCTTGCCCATCAGCACGGGGCGGCGACCCTTGGAGAGGAACAACAGCGCATAGCTGGTGGCGATGTGGGGGTTCCGTTCATCATTTCCCCGCCCGACCCAAAACCCCGAGAGGCGGTCTTGCCCTCGCAGCAGCACTTCGGTGCCTTCACGATACCAATCGTGGCTGCCGATGAACCGCTCGGCGGTCATGCGTCCGACGCGTTCCAGGGCATACATGTAGTACAGCCACCACCCGGCATTCCCGGGATTGTTGTTCACCGAAAATCGGGCTCCCAGCCATGCCAAGGCTCGTTCGATCGTCGGATCGTTGTTCTGACGCGCGCAACACTGAACCTGACCGTTGATTACTTCGGCGTCACTCTCGTTCAAGCGGCCCGAGGCGATCACATACGAAGCAATTCCTGCGCAGGTCATACTGCCTGTACCGGCGCCCATGCCGGTGTTTTGATAGTTCCACGATCCGTCGCGAGCCTGACCGCGATTCCAGTAATTCAAGACCAGTCGCCATGTTTGATCGCTAACGTTGACGCCGGCCTCTTCCGCGGCTTGCAGGGCCAACACCGCGAATTGGGTGTTCGAGTTATCGGTGTTTCCACCATTGCCCGGGTACGACCAGCCGCCGGCATTGGGTCCATTGCGAACCTGCTTGGCGACCAGCCACTTGGCGTTGCGATCAATCAGCAGCAGATCGGCCTTGGGATCGGCTTCGCATAGCACCATGGTTTGCAGTGCCGTGGCGTATGTCTTCTCAGGCGGTAGTTTCCGCAAATACGTTAAAGCCCGTTGCATGTTGGGGTCATCAGCGGGTACGCCCGCATTGAGCAGTGCCAATGTGCATAGAGCCGTCACCCCACCAGGTTGGCCTGTCCAGTCTGACCAGGTGCCTTCGCGAGATTGCTCGCGTTTGAGATAGGCTATGCCTCGATCGATGGCTTCGCGGACTGCCTGCGGATCGATATCGTCTGCCAGTCCAGATCGACCTCCGCCGAGACCGATACTTATCAGGAGTATCCAGAGTGTGAGCCATCGCCCGAGAGTCGCGCGACGCCGCAGCAGTAAGGTCTCAGGAGATCTCGTCGCTGGAAGTGTTTCACTGGAAGCAGGTTGCGCTCTCGACAAACGGTCATTCCAATTGCTGCTATGGCGGGCGAGTGATAGAATCTCGTACCACATCTAGGAACCGTTCGCTAGTCGTCTCGTTCGCGAAGAGATGACTTATTTTCTCCGTAAACGCACAACAAGGCAAGGATACGCTCTTGGCTACCAAGTCCCGCAGCCTTGGAGACTTCCTTCAAGAATTCAGCCAGCATCGTCGCTTGATGCAGGATGAGTTGCAAAAAGTCATCATCGGTCAGGACGACGTGATTGAACAAATCTTTGCTGCGATATTCACGCGCGGACATTGCCTGTTGGTCGGTGTCCCCGGGCTGGCGAAGACGCTCATCGTTAGCACGCTAGCAAAGATCCTCGATGTTGAGTTCAAGCGAATTCAGTTCACGCCCGACCTAATGCCTTCGGATATTACCGGCACCAACGTTCTGGAAGAGGACGAAGATCGGCGAAGACAGTTTCGTTTTGTCGAAGGCCCCGTGTTTACCAACATTCTGCTGGCCGACGAAATCAACCGTACGCCCCCCAAAACGCAGGCCGCGTTATTGCAAGCCATGCAAGAGCGGCAGATCTCGGTGGGGCAGAACACGTACGACTTGCCGGACCCCTTCTTCACAATTGCTACACAAAACCCCATTGAACAAGAAGGAACCTACCCGCTGCCGGAAGCGCAGTTGGACCGGTTCATGTTCAATATCAAGGTCGAATACCCGGCCCGCGACGAAGAAGAGCAGATTCTGGCCGCCACGACCCGAAACGAGAAGCCGGAAGTGAAGAAGGTGCTTTCGAGTCGCGCGATTCTGAACCTGCAGAAACTGGTGGGTTCGGTCGCGGTAAGCGAGTACATCATCAAATATGTGACCTCCATCGTCCGGGCAACGCGTCCGCGAGACCCCTCGGCCCCCGAGTTCATGCGCGAGTTGATCGAATGGGGCGCGGGACCACGTGCGGGCCAGTATTTGATTCACGGTGGAAAGGCGATTGCCGCCATGGACGGGCGGTTTTCGGTGGCGATCGAAGATGTGAAGAAGATCGCCATCCCCGTTTTGCGGCACCGAATTGCAACGAATTTTCAAGCGCAAGCCGAAGGCGTGACCAACGAAGATGTGATTGAGCGGTTGCTCAAGGAAATTCCCGAGCCGGATATCCCCAAATTCGATTCATAGGTGCCCCGACCGCGACAAGCGGTTGTCGCTACCAGCACCTGAAACGCACTTGGCGATATAGTGAAGGATAGAGCGTCCAAGTGACGGGGGAGCCGCTCATTCTGCGTATTCATTCGACCCGCTTCTGAGTCGCGACGATGTCGACCGCCGAGAAATATCTGAAGCCAGAGGTGATTCGCCAAATTGGGCGTCTCGATCTCCGCGCACAGTTCATCGCCAAGGGGTTCATGCAGGGGCTGCATGCCAGCCCCTTTCACGGGTTCTCGGTCGAGTTCAGCGAACACCGCAAGTACACCACCGGCGACGATCCTCACGATATCGACTGGCAAGTCTACGCGCGGACCGACAAATACTACATCAAGAAGTTCGAGGCCGAAACAAACATCACGGGCTACCTGGTGATGGACCTCAGCCGCTCGATGGACTACACGTACGAACAGCAACTGTCCAAGTTCGACTACGGCGTTTGTCTGGCTGCCGCCTTGTGTTACTTGATGGTGCATCAGCAGGACCCAGTAGGGCTGGTCACGTTTGATACGAAAATCCGCGATTGCATTCCGCCGCGATCGAGACGATCGCAACTCGGCTCGGTGCTGGCGCTGTTGGCCAACTTGAAACCGACCGGCGAGACGGCCATCGCCGCGTGCATGCATCAACTGGCCGCGATGTTGCATCACCGAAGTCTGTTGATGCTATTCAGCGACTTGTTGGAAGACCCCGACGAAGTGATCAAGTCGCTCCAGCAGATTCGCAGTGGCGGGCACGACGTGATTCTGTTTCATATTCTGGACGCCGCCGAAGTGCAGTTCCCATTCTCGGGCATGGTTGAGTTCGAAGAGCCCGAGTCGAACGAGACGTTGCGGATCGACGCGGATAGTTTCAAGTCCGACTACCTGGATGAGATGACGGAATTCCGAGAGCACTATCGGAAGACGTGCTTTCAGAGCCGCATCGACTATGTGCCGCTCGATACCAGCATGCAGTTCGACAAGGCCCTGACGGAGTATCTGGTCAATCGCCGGGCGAGGTGTTAAGGCGATGGACTTTGTAAATCCCGTGATGTTGGGCGGCGCAGCACTGGCCGGAATTCCGATTCTGCTGCATCTGATTATGCGGCAAAAGCCGCAACACCTGGAATTCCCGGCCCTGCGATTCATTCGCCGCCGCAAAGAGGCCAACCGTCGCCGCATGCGGTTGCGGCACCTGTTGCTGCTTTTGTTAAGAGTGCTGGCGATTTGTCTCGTGGCGCTGGCATTCGCGCGCCCTTCGATCAAGTCTTCCGGCGGGATCGCAAATCAGGAAATGCCCGTCGCCGCGGCGCTGGTCTTCGAGACCTCGCCCCGCATGCAGTACCAACACCAAAATCGCAGCCGTCTGGAGCAGGCCCAAAAGATTGCCGAGGGGCTGTTGCCTCAGTTGCCTGCCGATAGCGAAGTCGCGGTTTTCGAATCTACGCCGGGCGCCGCAGTGTTCCAGGTCGACATCGCCGCGGCCAAACAACGGGTGGAACGATTGGACATTAGCTGGACCGGTCGCCCACTGGAAAATTCCATTCTCGATGCGCTGGCTCTGCTGGATCAAAGCGACTTGCAGCGGAAGGAAATCTATATCTTTACCGACTTGTCGCGACGCGAATGGAATGTGGACAACGCCACTGAGCTGACCCGCATGCTGGAGGGTATGGACGACGTCGGCATTTATCTCGTCGACGTATCGATTGATCGACCGCAGAACTACGCGCTGAGCGAGTTGCGGCTGTCGAGCGAAACCCTGCCGAAGCGCGGGACACTGAGAATCGAGAGCAGCGTGAACCGCAGTGGTGACGCGGGCGTCCGAAACGTTGAGCTGTTCGTGGGCCCGCTGGGCAGCGAACCGGTGAAGCGGGGACAAGCTGAAGTCGAAGTGACCGCCGACGGATCGCAGCCCGTCGGTTTTCCGCTGGGTGGACTGGACGAAGGGGTTCACCAAGGATACGTCCGCATGGTGGGGCAAGACGGTTTGGCGTTCGACGATGTGCGGTACTTTACAGTCGACGTTCGGCAACCTTGGCGCGTGCTGGTCGCCGCCGGCGCGCCTGCCGAGCAGTCGGCACTGTTGCTGACTCAGGCCCTGTCGCCGGAGGGGCTTCGAAGTGTCGGACAGTCTCGTTTTCTTTGCGACGTGGTCAATTGGAATCAGTTGGCCGACGCATCGCTGGAGAATTACTCAGCCGTTTGTCTACTCGACCCACCGCCCCTGCAAAACGGTATTTGGGGCAAGCTTGAAGCGTACGCCAGCGGTGGCGGTGGAGTGGCCGTGATTCTGGGAGCTGCGGCTCATCCCATCGACCGCTTCAATTCTCCGGCCGCTCTGTCGATTCTTCCCGCGCCCCTGTTGCGGCAAGCGCGATGGCCGGAAGGTGACATGTATCTGGCCCCCAACAACTATCAACATCCCATGCTGGCCAAGTTGCGTCCGATGCAGGATTCGGTGCCGTGGGAAGCGTATCCCATCTACCGGTCGTGGCAGTTGGGCGATTTACAAGACGGAGCATCGGAGGTCATCCCGACCAACAAAGCGGGCGGGGCGCTGTTCGAACGGCCCATCGGTCGAGGACGGACCGTTACGTTAGTGACCTCGTTGGTCTATGAACCGGGCACCACAAACTGGAACGAGTTGCTGGGATTCGAAGCCTGGCCATTCTTCGTGGTGACCAACGAAATGATGCTCTATCTCGTGGGTAGTACCGACAGCAAATTGAATTACCTGTTGGGGCAAACCGCCACCATTCGCACGGCTGGCGACGAACCCATTTCTACGTTTGTGCTGACAACCCCCGACAACGAACGCTTCCGCCGCACGACCGACTCGCAGGATCGAACGATCGGCGTGACCGCGACCGACTGGCCAGGGCAATATCGAATTCAGTCGGGTGGATCGCGCGATGGGCTCGATCAGGGGTTCAGCGTAAACGTACCCCTGGAAATGAGTGACTTGGAACGCATCAACGAAGAAGAACTGAAGCAGATCTTCGGCGAGCGAGAATATCTTACGGCCCGAAATGAACAAGAGTTGGTCCGCGTACAAGGTCGAGGCCGCGTGGGACGCGAACTCTTCGGGCTGTTGATCGTGATGGCAGCCCTGATTTTGGGCGGGGAACATTTCCTGGCAAACCGGTTCTATCGTTCGTCGCCAGGGAATTCATCGAAACAGGAAGGGGCTTGATTCGATGCAACTTGCGTGGTCGCCCGTGGGTGGGCTGTTGCTCGTGATCCTAATCGCCACTGGTTTGGTCGCGTTGGTGATCGCGCTGCGGCCTTCACGCACCAGCACCACGGCATTACGGCAAAGAGTGCTGCTGGGCCTGAGATTGGCCGCCGTGGCCCTCGTGCTGCTGGCCATGTTGCGACCGACTCTGGTGCATACCTCGACGAAGAAGCAATCGTCCACGCTGGTGATTTTGTGCGATCAGTCGCGAAGCATGTCGGTTGCCGATGCCGTGAACAATCAAACTCGCTGGGAATCGTTGCGTAATGTGATTGAAGAGGCGACCCCGACGCTTCAGGAAATGAATGAAGACCTGGAACTGCAAGTCTACACATTCGACACCGAACCCCGCGCGGTCGCTTGGGACGTTGAGAACTGGGAACTCCCCGAGGTGGCCGAGGGACGGCAAACGGCAATCGGTTCGGTATTGCAGGACGTATTGCGTTTGGAAGAAGGGAAGCGGTTGGCGGGGGTGATCTTGCTCTCCGACGGTGCCCAGCGTGCCTACGCGCCCCGCGATGTTCCAGCTCAAGTGGTGGCACGGCAGTTGTTCGATCGTGGTTATCCCCTGCATACCGTTACCTTCGGGCAAGCTCGAGGGCTGGGGCAGGTTCGCGACGTGGCGCTGCGTGAACTATTGGTGAATCAAACGGTGTTTGTCAAAAACCAGTTGGCCGTGGTGGGCACGGCTAACGTGGAAGGGTTCGCCGAGCAAGTCGTGCCAGTCGAGTTGCTGTTCGAATCGGGCAGCGGGGAGATGCGGCCCGTTGGGCGCACCGAGCTCCGCCCACGAGATTCGAATGAGCAACTCAGGATTGAGTTGAGCCACGAGCCGCAATTGCCGGGGGAATACAAGCTCACGCTGAAGTCGATTCCGCAGCCAGGCGAGTTGATCACCACCAACAACGAACTCAGCACGTTCATTACGGTCCTCTCCGGTGGTTTGAACGTGCTGTACCTGGAAGGTGCCCTGCGGCCAGAGCAGAAGTTCCTGCGTCAATCGCTCGATGCGTCGCCCGACATTCGAGTGGACTACCTGCGGATCGATGCGGCAGAACCTTCCTCGCGACCGACCGACTTGGCCGAACGGTTTACCCCGGGACGGTACGATGTCTATCTCATCGGCGATCTGGACGCCCAGGCACTCACCGATGAAGAACAAGAGATGCTCCGCGAGTGCGTGCGGCAAGGGGCGGGGCTGATGATGATCGGCGGCATCCACAGCTTCGGGGCAGGGCATTATGCCCAGACACCGATCGCCGAAGTATTGCCCATACGAATGGATCCTCTGGAGCGGCAGCCGTTCAACGAACCGATTCGGCCCGATCTTCATTTGCCATCGCCACCGAAGATGATCCCCACGCAATTCGGCGAGCGGCACTTTGTCATGCTGCTGGATGTTCCCTCGAAGAACGAAAGCGTATGGCAGGCCTTGCCCGAGTTGGAAGGCGCGAATCGTTTTGCACGGTTGCAGCCGCGGGCGCTTGTGCTGGCCGAAAGCGAAGACCGGGAACCCTTATTGGTTGCCGGCGACTATGGCAACGGACGAACGCTGGCATTTGCGGGCGATTCGACCTGGCGTTGGCGGATGCAGGGCTTCGACGCGGCACACCGCCGCTTCTGGCGACAGGCCATTCTCTGGCTCGCTCACCGCGAAGACAAACAGGAAGGCGACGTGTGGGTGAAGCTGGCCAAGCGAAGGTTCGCCCCCGGCGAACGGGTGGAAATTGTCGTCGGTGCTCAATCCGCCGAAGGAACTCCCATCACCGATGCCCGATTCGATGTGGACGTGCTCGCTCCTGACAAGAAGGAGTTCAGCGTGCCGGTTTATGCCGAGGGCGATGCGAAAGAAGGATCGTTCGTCGATGGAACGATGCCGGGCGATTACACGATTTCCGTAGCCGCGACCTCAGCCGCCGGCGAATCGCTGGGCAGCGCCCAGGCTCGGTTTCTGGTGTGGGACAAAGATCTGGAACTCGACAACCCGGCTGCGGACGTGGGCACCATGACCAACCTGGCCGCAACCGCCGGCGGCGAGTCGGTATCTCCCGAGGAGTTTTCGAGCTTGCTGGAGCGAATTCGCAATCAACCGCTCAACTTGGACGTCGAAGTGTTGACCAAGGTGAACCTCTGGGACGGTTGGCCGTTGTTCTTCATGCTGACCGGATGCCTGATCACCGAGTGGTTTCTACGAAAGCGATGGGGTTTGGTTTAACGCGCGCGAATCAAATGTCGGTCAATGGTGATGGTTCCAGGAACGCTGGCTGTAGCGTTCTGCAACCAGCTGTTGTACTTCTTCCCGTGGCCAATCAGTCATGGTCGACGTTGGTTGCCACGCGGTGATCAACGATTGCTTCAATTGGTCTACGGTGGCTTCCAGGTTCTGCACGAACTGCTCGTGGGTACGACCCAGGCGGTAGTCGGGCTGACGTGGTGGCGGTTTTAGCAGGTCTGAGATCTGCTGTAATGGAAAGTCGTACAGAACCGTACCGTGGTAGAGCAGGTGGGTTCGTTTCACCCGCATGCTGTTGCCGGAAAACTTCAGGTCACCTGCGGCCAAGTCGCTGGTGCCTCGTCTGGCTGCGCCTGGGGCGAATGGCTGGAGGGCCTTCGCGATTGTTTCCAAAACCAGGCGATGTGCTTCGTCCACCGATACAAGTGCCGGTCGAAGCTGGAGGCTGAGCACCAGTGAGTACATCAAACAGCCGGGCCCCGTGACGATGGTGCCGCCGCCGCTGGTGCGGCGAACCACATCCACGCCCAATTGCTCGCACTTCAAGAGATCCACCTCGTCCGCCACGCGGCAGGCGCGCCCCAGCACCACGGCTGTCTTGTGAGGTTCCCACAACCGTAGCAACTCACGTGGCTCGGAAGCTTCATCCGCCTGAAGCAGCAGGGCCTCGTCGAGCGCCAAATTGTCGGCGATGCTGGGTAACGTGAGTTCAAGAAGTTGCATGGGGCTGTGGAATTGGCATGGATCGCGGCTTTTCGGGCACGGAGTTGGACCTAATCAGGGGGGTATCGATTAAGGTGCCCCGAATGGTGGGGTATGTTAACGCTGGAAAGCTACATAAAGCTTGCGAGTTCGGCTCCGCATTAAAAAAACTTCAGTGAATCTAGGAATTCGTAAGGCATTGCAAATAAATAGGTTGCGAGTCAAAAAATGACCTGTGTTAAACTTTTCTGTTTGCAGCCGCGTAAATCGTCCGCCACACTCGTCTAGTAAGGTGAATTGTTCTTTTTCACCGCAGGAAAGACCGTATCGGTCAGCGAGAGTCTCCTAAACGTGGGGGAAATCTCGCGAGTATTGAATAGGAACGCGGACGAATCGCCATGAAGACTGTATCCACAATTGCTTCTTTTGTCTTGCTGCTGGGAGTTTGTCCCGCTTGGGTCGCCCAGGGTCATGGCACATGTTCATCGTGCCAAACCTTTCGGCTTCAGGCCCAAACGGTTTACGAGGAGCAGCAAGTCACTGCCTTCCGCATCGAACAAGAGGTGCAGTACGAGGAGCATCGCGTTACCCGATATCGCCCAGTTGTTGAAACTCAGATGCAAGAGCGTCGTTACACGGTGGCTCGCCAGGTGGCCGAGACATCGGAGCGGGAACAACGCTACACGGTTAGCCGACCGGTCTGGGAAACCCAGATGCGGGACACCAGCTATAACCAGGTGCGATACGTAACCGAAACGCACGAGCGTGAAGAGCGGTACACGGTAAACCGTCCGGTATGGGAAACACACGAACGCGAAGAGTGTTACACGGTGCGTCGTCAGGTCGTGGAGACGAGCGAACGCGAAGAGTGCTATACGGTGATGCGTCCGGTGACCACCTACCGTACGAACTATGTCGATCAAGGTTGCTATGAACAGCAAGTTGTTTGCCGTCCGGGCAAGCTTTGCCACAAGCTGCGATGTGTACCCGGCGGTTGTGTCACCGACCCGTTGACGGGGGTCTCGACGTACCAGCGAGGCGGCTTGTCGTGGGTTCCCGTTCAGGGTCCCTCTCGAACGGAAGTATGTCGGGTATGGCGACCGAACATCGTTGCTCAGCAAATTCCGGTTACCACGATGCAACCGCAAACCATGGTGCGGAAGGTGCCGGTGCAAACTTGTCGCTATGTCGACGAACAGATGGTTCGCAAAGTGCCTTACCAAGTGTGCCGCATGGTTTGCGAGCAGCATGTGCGTAAGGTGCCCTACACGGTACAGCGACCGGTGTGCGAACGGATTGAGCGTCAAACGCCTGTAAAGGTGTGCCGCATGGTTCAAGAGGAAGTCGTGCAGAAGATTCCCGTAACGACCTACCGCACGGTTTGCGAAGAACGCGTCGAGCAAGTGCCGATTCGCGTCTGCCGCATGGAAGCATACGAAGAGACCATTCGTGTGCCGCGTTGTGTCGAAAAACGCGTTCCGATGACCTACGTGCGTCGTGTTCCGCGTACCATCGTGCATCGTATTCCACTGGACGAATGCGGAAACCCCGTGCTTGTTCCTTCGACCGTCATACCGAGCACCGTTGTTCCGAGCACGGTCGTTCCTCCAGCCGCCGTGGTGCCTGGGACGAGCTCGACACCCGCGCCGCAATCGTCGGAACCGACCCTGGCGAAGCCTTCGACCGGGGACAACGCCGATCAGCAACCATCGCTGACCGACGAAGAGGCGGATTCGATTCCTGGGCCCGAAGACGAAGAGTCTCCCAATCGAGGTTCGCTGTAGTCGGAAGTTTACCAGGGCGGTTGGTTTAAGCGGCGCTTGGCACAAACTGACCGACACTTTCCTTGCGACTAGACCGGACATCCTGGCGACAAAGCCGGGGGTCGTGGTTTATGATGATGGCCACGTTTCACGGACGATTTTCGAACCCCCGCCATCATGTCAAGCAAGCCAGTGTGTGATCAGCCGGTTACTGAAAGAGATCCGCTCTGCCAACGCAGGGTGGCGATCGTCGGCAAGTTAGCCGGGATGTCGCGGCGCGAAGCCAGGCAGCGGCTGCGCGCATCCGGAGCGGTGCCGGTCGATCTGCTCGACGATTCGGCCGATCTGGCAATCGTGGGCGAAGAGGACCTGGTGCTCAGCGACGCACCGGCGATGGCCGAACTGTTCGACGGCGTGACTCGAGAAGCGGCCGACGAGGGCCGGCTCGAGGTGATCAGCGAGACCGAGCTGTGGCATCGCTTGGGACTGATCGATACCGATCAAGAGATCCGCCGGCTCTACACGCCCGCGATGTTGGCCGAACTGCTGGGCGTCTCGGTGGCGATTGTACGCCGCTGGCATCGTCGAGGGCTGATCACCCCCGTTCGTGAAGTCTTGAAGCTGCCGTACTTCGATTATCAGGAAGTCACCACGGCTCGGCGGCTTTCTTCGTTGTTGACCGCGGGCGTCTCGCATAGGCGTTTGGAACAACAGCTCGATCGACTGCGTCGCTGGTTGCCCGATGCCGAACGCTCGCTCGCTCAATTGAACGTGATTGTCGAAGGCAGTCACATCCTGCTGCGGCAGGGCGACGGTTTGGTCGATACAGGCGGGCAACTTCGCTTCGACTTCGACTCAACCGACGAACCGCCGGCGAATTCCACCGCGATCAAGGTCTCCGACGAAGAACCGGGGGTCTTGCCTGCCGAGTTGGACGAGCCACCGGGGCCAATGGCGACCCCCAGCGAGTTGGTCGAACAGGCCGCGGACTTCGAAGACCAGGGCGACGAGAAGTCTCTCAAAGTGGCCGCCGAGTTGTATCGGGCTGCCCTGGCTGCCGGTGGCCCTAATGCCGATATTTGTTTCTCACTGGCGCAAGTCTTGTATCGCTTAAAGGATGTACCGGCTGCCCGCGAGCGTTACTATGCGGCTGTCGAAATGGATGAAGATTTGGTCGAGGCCAGGCATAATCTTGGTTGTGTGCTTTTGGAATGTGGAGAAAAAGAACTGGCTATAGCTGCTTTCCAAGGTGCTTTGAACCACCACGCGGAGTATGCCGACGCGCATTATCATCTGGCCATGACTCTTGACGAACTTGGTCGCTCGGAAGAGGCGATCACGCATTGGAAATCGTTTCTGGAACTGGCCCCCGATAGCCCTTGGGCAGACACGGCCAGAGCCCGATTCGATACGGTCGACAACTCAAGCTGAACACCGCCAGTGACTTGGTACCAGGGCAAGCGTATCTTTCTGCTTTCGTCAGCCGGGCAAACCCTGTCCAAGATTTACCCCCACTTCGTTCCAAGGCACCGGCCGACGGTCGTTGATTTGGACAAAGTTTGCTGTTTTTTCAGGGTAAGTTGATCGCGATCACTAGTTCACTGCCTAGATCAGGGCTTGAAAACGGGAGGTAAGGGCTTATCCTGCAATCAGTTATTTTCGTCCGGTGCGCTCTCAAAGAGCAAGGAGTCCATTGGACCAGACCGCGATTAACAGGCGACACAGTTCGTACCCTTGCAGCATGGATGTGGTGACCGAAAGCTCACGGGACCAAAGCGATGGGTCGAATTCTCTACCAATGGGATCTGCCACCAACGACGTGGGTCTATATCTCGTCGTTGATGATGGTGGCCATTTTTTTCAAGTTCAGCCGCGTGTGGAGCGTTCGTAATTTCGATCTGCTCGCGCTGATCGCGTTCGCCCCAGGGCTGCTCCTGGTCGAGCAAGGCGGCAATCTCGAACAATTCGGCTACCTGTGGCTGTTCGTTGTCGGCGGCATCTTCTTCCTGCGTCTGCTCATCGATCCATTGATGCTGCGGCGACCCTTGCTGGAACCGAATCTGTCGGTCGGTGGGCTCACGTTCATGTGTGCCTCGCTGTTGCTTTTTCTCGTGGCCAACGTGGCGACCAGCACGCTGACGGAAAGCGATTTGGCCGGTGCCCGACGGCTCGATCAGATGCTGGCTCGCGAAGATGTGGCCGCGGCCGACGCGATGATGACCCAGCATGGGCCAGGGTATCCTCTGTTGCATCTGTTGCCGACTGTCTCCAGTCGGGCGCTGGTTCAGGTCGATGAGGAACTGACCGCAGGCGAAACCGATGCCTTGGTGCATACGGCCACGGCTCGCACCATGGCCATTCTTTCGCATCTTGCCATCGTGACGGGACTGATTCTGATCGGTTACCGGCACTTCAAGAATATCAACGCCGGGCTCTCGAGCGCGGGCATCTATCTGTTGTTGCCGTACACGGCCCAAATGGTGGGTCGGGTCGATCATGTGCTGCCCGCTGCGCTGCTGGTATGGGCCGTGGTTTTGTATCGGTTGCCACTACTTGCGGGGATCATGCTGGGGCTGGCTGCTGGGACCATTTACTACCCCATCTTTCTGCTACCCCTGTGGATGGGCTTCTATTGGCAGCGGGGGCTATGGCGGTTCCTGACCGGGGTCTCGTGCACCTTGTTGCTCGTGGTGGCCTCGTTGGCCCTGACCAGCGCTTCGATGGAAAGTTACTTCGCCCAGCTCCGACAGATGTTTGGTTGGACGAGCCTAATGATGAGCGGCGCCGATGGGTTCTGGAGCAGCAATCAAAGCGATTACCGTATTCCGGTGCTGGCAGCCTTTGTCGCCTTTTCCGTGGGCTTGATCATTTGGCCCGTGCAAAAGAACTTAGGCACGTTGCTTAGCTGTTCGGCAGCCGTGATGTTGGGCACGCAGTTCTGGCACACGCCCGAAGGCGGGACTTACATGGCGTGGTACTTGCCGCTTATGTTGCTGACGATGTTCCGGCCGAATCTTGAGGATCGCGTCGCGCTGTCGGTGCTCAGCGACCGATGGGCTCGCGAACGAGGATCGCGCGGTCCGAGCACCGTTGATCGAGCAGCCTAAGTCGTGGCATGCCCTCTCTCGTTGCGGTGAGTTTGCTGAATCAACTTTGGAGAAGCACGCATCTCTTATTCGTCGGGGAAATCGCTGGGTCGCAGACCCAAATCGACGATGCTGCAAGCTGCAATGGGGTTGAGGTCTAACTCGATGGCTCGATTAAATAGCTCCGCGCTTTCGCTTCCCGGGTTGAGCCACAGCTCTTCGCAGCCTTTGGCGGCGATTTGATCCAAAACTTGAATGCCGACGGCGGGGGCCAGATACATGCTGACCCGATCTATTTTCTCGACCGGCACCTCGTCGATCGACCGGTAAACGGTGAGCCCTTCGATTTCACCCCCGCGTGGATTCACGGGATAAACGTCCCAGCCGGCTTGTTGGTGCGCGCGGAGTGACTTGTTGCCGAATTTGGAACGGTCGGCACTGCTGCCCAGAATGGCCACGGTAGGATTCGGCATCACGTTCTCGAGTTAGGGGCTACGAAAGTGGTCAATCGCGGCGAGCGTTGATACTATCGGTTCGTTTTCGCGAGGCCAGCCATTGCTTCCATTGTTGTTGGTCGTAATCGAAGTTCTTATTCGTCAGGCCGATCAACGCATCGAGCACCGCAGGATTTTTCAGGGTTTTGGTCACCACTTTGGGGCCACCCCCGCCGAACGTGAACCCACCCCCGCCCAGCCCGCCGGGGTTTTGGCCGGTGGGGTCGAAAGTCGAGGTGATCGTATCGGGCGATTGCCCTTCGTCGTACTTGTATTTGTGCGTGGTCCACAGGGCGTCGATCAGGGCGGGTACGGCCGCCATGTGGCCCATGCTTTCCAAGCCGACGGCCGCGCGGTTCACAACGAAGTTGTCTTTGCTTTGCAGGGCCTGAATGTAGCGCGAGATGATTTCTGGCTGCTTGTCTTCGGCGAGATATTCCAGTGCCGTGAGTCGTAAGTCTTCTTCGTCATCTTCCAGCGAACGGTCGACCAGGACCGCGTCCGCTCGGGGAGTACCTATATTGGCCAAGGCGGTCAGGTAGAGCGAACGTACGCGCGGGTCCGGCTCTGAGGAGATTCGTTCTGCCAAACCACGGCAGGCATACGGGTCGTCGATGTTGCGAATATTTTCGACGGCTAACCCGGCTTTGCCGGTTTCCAGCCAATCATGCCACCGCTTTAGTTTTCGCATCCATTCCTTTTCCGCCAATTCCTGCTTGCGACGCTCTTGGTGCAATTGTTTTTCCTGCGGCATCACCCAGCGACTGCCCATGCGAACCATTCCCCGGTTCTTCATAATGTCTTCGCGGGTGACCCAGCGATCGCCAACCTGGCGATAGCCGAGAATGTTACGGGCCTTTTCATGGTCGGGGTCGAATTCCAGGATGCGGTTCAGGTGGAACTCGCGCTGGTCGCTGAGGAACTTTTCGCGGCACCACTCGGCCAACTGCCAATGTCCTTCGATGGTGTCGGGATAGTCGCCCTTGATTTTCTCGTATTCAATTTCACTGGGCAGTTGGCGAATCACCTCGACAACTTGCGACTTGGCCAAGGCAACCTGACCCAGCGAGGTGCGAATGATGTACTGACCGTCTTCGGCCGTGGGGCTCTCGACGACTTCTCCGGAGACCTGCCCGCCACCGCTAAGGACGATAATCTCGCCCACCCCCGGCTGAGTGAAAGCGGCAGTTCCCAGAACGAGGGCTGCCAGTGCGGAGACGCGCGATGCACGTTTGCGTAGCATCGTAGAAGATGTCATGGAGCCTCCTCTCAAGCAGGCTTGAATGCCTGCTCTCTGAATTCGCCGTGGCGGCAATCGCAAAACGACGCCGACTCGTTTAGTATACGAAGGGCCGCTGAAAGGGGCCACATTTTGTTCGCAAAACCGGCACTTCTGCAACGATGTGCCGGTCGCCTGCGTGTCGATTATTCGGAGAACAAGGAACGCATGAGCCAGAGCGTCGAACAGCACAAGGCCAACGCACCTTCGCAGTTGGGGTGCGCCGTGGTCACCGTGAGTGATACTCGGACGTTGGAAACCGACACGGGAGGGAAGGCCCTGTGCGATGGAATGATCGCCGGCGGGCACACCGTTGTCGAGCGATTGATCATCCCCGACGAACCGGCCCCCATGCGACCACGGATCATTTCGCTGGCCAATCGCGATGACGTGGATGCCATCCTGCTGACCGGGGGGACCGGCATCAGCCAACGCGATCAAACGTATGAAACCATCTCGGGAATTCTCACCAAGCAGTTGCCCGGCTACGGCGAATTGTTCCGCTGGCTGAGTTATGAAGAGATCGGCGCGGCCACGATTCTGAGTCGCGCGGTGGGAGGCCTCTTGGGCACGAAGGTCGTCTTGACCATGCCGGGTTCTCCCAAGGCCGTTCATTTGGCCGTCGAGAAGATCATCCTGCCCGAGTTACCACATTTGGTTCGCGAAGCTCGAAAATAAGCCCAGCGGGTTAGAACCCTTGGTGCCGCTGCTAGCTTGTCCAGCATGGTTCTTTTCTGAGATCATGCGACGTTGGGTCTTCCAAAGACTCCTTTGTTGTTTGTACTTCCCGTAACCGGGTACGAAACGAGAATCGAATTGCTTCACTGCTAGACGAGCTAGCAGAGGCACCCGATTGCAGACTTCAATCTGCAAGCGGTCTGGAACGGTGACCGTGGTCTCGCTATTCTTTGCAACCCGCACGCCGGATGTGGGATTCCAAATGACGTGTCGCACGGTTGCGGCGCGGTGATGTCAGCCAGGGAGGGCTGCCGTGAAGCGACTGTTCGGACTGATTGCCTTAGCTGCCGCCGGATTCTACTTCCTACAGAATTTCGATTTGGGCAGCCTCGAGAATCTCAAAATTCCATCGCTCGACGGTGATGGAACTGCATGGTTGGGACCGGCGACCGGCGGTCCAGCCCCCGGTCCGCAGGGCGACAGCATCACCATCGCTTCGTTCAATATTCAGGTCTTTGGACAAAGCAAATTAAACAAGCCGGACGTGATGGAGGTTCTCACCAAAATCGTACGGCAGTTCGACGTGGTGGCCATTCAGGAGGTACGCTCCTCGCAACAGGATGTGTTGCCCCGATTTGTCAGTATGTTGAACGCCGACGGATCGCGTTTCGACTACGCGATTGGCGAACGGTTGGGCCGGACTTCGAGCAAAGAGCAATACGCTTTCGTCTTCAATACGGCGACCATCGAGATCGATCGCTCGGCGATCTACACCGTGGGCGATCCCGACGATCTCCTGCATCGCGAACCGACGGTCGCTTCGTTCCGCGTGCGAGGACCGGCACCCGAGGAAGCATTTACTTTTACCTTGGTGAATATCCACACCGACCCCGACGAAGTTGATATGGAGGTCGACGTGCTGGATAACGTGATGCAGGCCGTCCGTTCGGATGGTCGCGGAGAGGATGACATTATTCTGTTGGGCGACCTGAACGCCGACGAACGATCGTTCGGTGAATTGGGCCAGATGCCCGACGTGTATTGGGTGATCTCCGGCGTGCCAACCAACACCCGAGGCACCAAGACGTACGACAATTTGCTCTTCTATGCGTCGGCCACAACCGAGTTCAGCGGTCGCGGTGGCGTGTTCAATTTTCAGGAAGAGTACAATCTATCGGGCGAGCAGGCGTTGGAAGTGTCGGATCACTTGCCCGTGTGGGGCGAGTTCGATCTTCGCGAAGGCGGTGTGCCCAATCGGTTCGCTGCTCGTCGACAAAACTCGCCGCGATAGTCATTTCCACTTGGCAAAACGACTGCTCTTTTCGCAAACGGCGCGTTGAAATCAGGCCACGACTATCACTATGATTCGCGTGTGCCTGGTGAGCGTGCTTGAGTGAGGCCCGGGTGTTCGTCGCAATCCGCATGGGATTGCAACGGAATCGCCCAGCACTCAAACATCATCTCCAGTGGGTTTCCGGCGAGCCTGATTGTTTCACAGGTATCACAAAGAGCCCGTCAGCGAGTGTTTCTCGTTGGCGGGCTCTTTTCGTTTGGCAACGGAATCACCCCAGGTTCGCACGACCCAATGTATTTCCAGGCGAATCAAGCATCTCCAACGCAAGAGGTCGATGATGTCAGCGGAACTATACAACGAAATCTACGACGCCTATCGAACCCGCGACCGGGGAGGGTTGATCGCCGCCATTCGCAAGCTGCTGGGGCTGTTTAAAGCCATCGACCTGGAAAAGGTCCGCGGCATTCTGGAATCCATCGACTTCGATCAGATCATGGAACTGATCAACCTCATCGGCGGAATCTTCGGAGCTTCTCCGTCGGCAACAGCCACGGAGACACCCACGCTTGACTTGGAGCAATGCGTAGCCGAGGCGAGTGGGCAGGAAAGCGACGTGTCCTCGCAGGCCATCGATATCGGCGCGATTGTCGCCATCGTGCAGCTCATCATTGCGATTGTGGCGCGGCTTTGCGGCGAGCAGGTCGAGGTTTAGCATGTCGCAGCCCTTACACCGCATCCCACCGTACTCGGTTCAAGAGGTTCTCGTCGCACTCAGCGAAACCATCGATTGGTCGCTGGAGTTGTACGGGGTACCTGAGCAGTGGCAGCGAAGCCATGGAGCCGGCGTTCGCGTCGCCGTCCTGGATACGGGCATCGATGCCGATCATCCAGACTTGCATGAAGCGATTGCCGAGACACGCGACTTCACCGGTTCGCGTCGGGGTGCCCATGACATGAACGGCCACGGAACGCACTGTGCCGGTACGATTGCCGCACGTCAGAACGCGGTCGGCGTTGTCGGAGTCGCACCCCAATGTTCGTTGCTGGCGGGAAAGGTCCTGGGCGACTCTGGTTCCGGAGACGGCGCCGGAGTTGCCGCCGGCATCGACTGGGCGAGCGAACAGGGGGCCGACGTGATCAGCATGTCGTTGGGTTCGCCACAGGCCGACGAGCGAATTGCCCTAGCCATTGAACGCGCGGTTGGGCGAGGAGTCTTCGTCATCGCCGCTGCCGGCAACAGCGGTCGCCCCGACGACGTGAATTTTCCCGCTCGATGGAAAGGCCGACCTCGGCTCCAACGGGACACCATCGCCGTGGCCGCTGTCGACCGAGACGGGAAGGTGGCCCGATTCTCGAGTCGAGGGCCCGAAGTCGATATCGCGGCGCCTGGGGTCGACATCACGTCGACCTATCTGCGCGGCGGGTATGCGAAGCTCTCGGGTACATCGATGGCCACGCCGTTCGTGGCGGGTGTGGTGGCGCTGACCGTGGCCGTTCATCGTCAGACGGAGAACCCACAGACACCGCTGGGAACGATGGCCGAATTGCGCGAGCACCTCTCGCGCACCGCCCGCGACGCCGGGGATATCGGAACCGACCCCGAGTATGGGGCAGGCTTGATTGATCCCGCGTCGATGTTGGCCCGAGAGCAAGCTGACGACGATCGATCGCCATTGCTGCAGTTCGGATCGGTGAGCATTTATTTCCCGGCGCGAGATGGTGACCTAATGAGTGTGGATATCGGAACACGTGCTTAGCACCGGTGTCAGTTTCACGTTCCAAGCAAATGACTACAGCGTATCTCACGACCTTATATCGGCTTCGATTGCCGGGAGTTGCCCCGAATGCTTTGTTGGGCTGCATCGACGAATCTCATGGATTCGCCTGCTTCGCCCTCCGCGCCTCGGAACAACTCTCAGCAATCTTGGGCACGAAACCGGTATTGAGATACGCTCTACAGACAGCATGAGGAAACAGATGGTTGCCACGGTGATGGCCGTGTCGGTGTTTTGTGCGACGCCCGCCAGCGAAGTTGCGGCCGCGGTTGCAGATCTTCGTGGGTTGGCGATCGAACGGCAACCTTACGCTCGGTACTTGTCTGTTTACAACGTTCCGCTCGATCAGCGCGACGACATCATGGCGGCCGTATCGTACACGCTGAATGCGGTGAGCCGAGGCCCTTTGATCGTACGGCCGCAATGGGTCAAAGGTTCCAATCTCATACGCTGGTCTTTGCTGAACTACGCACCTCAAGCCGACGACCTGGTGGCCTTCTCTGCGGCTTACGAGGCGCTAGTCAGCGAAGACCCGTATTGGCACTTGAAGACCGAAGTACTCGACCCCAAAACCCGTAAGAAGACCACGGTGTTTACCGACGGTGGCTGGGTTGGGCTCGAAGCCGCTGCCGAGCTGCGTAATCGAAGCGGATCGGCTGGAGCCGTGCTGCGGGCCGATTGGTTCGTGGCCCAGGTCAACGCACCGCCGCATTACTACCGCTTTGCTGGTGTGCCTGAGACACGGCAAGCGTTCTTCAGCGGGCTGGGGCTCGACCTGGCAACGATTGATCGGATTGGGGCCGATGAAGGGGCGAACCTGTTTCGCTCGGGAGTGACCAACAAGGTCCGGCGCATCGTGCGGCGGCAAGGCCCCTTGGGCGGCGCGTGGGAAACATTCGATGTCGTTTCCAGCACTCCAGAACGAGATCCGTTTCGCAACCCGTTCGTGTTCACGTATGACGCCGGCGAACACATCGTGGCCAAGTCGAACGGATTGCATGTGTTTGCCCTGTACGACGCCGCAGGAAACCGAGCGGATTCGGTGCCCGACGCAATCGCCAAGGATGATAGCGACCCGCATGGTGACGGGGTGTTGATCCCCATGATCTCCTGTGTTCGCTGCCATGTGGGATGCGATGGCCTGCACCGCTTTTCGAACGATCAGCGAACGCTGATCGACGCGGGTGCGAAGCTGGCCGCCGACACGCCGCAGCGAGCATATCGCTTCGAGCAGTTTTACCGAGCCAAGCGGCTCGATCGCCAACTGCCACGCGATCGAGAAGACTACGCGGCCGCCGTGCAGGAAGCGACCGGTTTAGATTCCGATCGAGCTGCGGCTGCGGTGGCCCGTGTGTACCGTCGGGCCGTGTTCGACGTGGTTTCACCGCAGACGGCGGCCGCCGAATTGTGCCAGGAAGAATTATCGCTTTTGGCCGGAAGTAACGACCCCGTTTTGTTGGCGCTGGTCGCGGGGATGAGCGTGCAACGGGATCAATGGGAAGCGTCGTTCGCAGAGGCGGCGCTGCTGACTTGGAGAGAATCAAAGTGAAACGCATCGTGGCATTGGGCATGGCAATCAACATTTTGTGGGGGCACAGCGTGGTCGAAGCCGCGCCGCGTTGTCGTACGATCGAATCAGCGGTAGCGGTACAAAAGAATGTCGTCGTCGGCGCCGGGTTCACCGTCGTACCGTTTGCTGTACCGGTGGCCGTACCCGTGGCCACTGTGCAACCGCCGACGGTGCTCTATTCGTACACGGCGCCCCACACTTCGTATCCGACGCAGCAGGATGAAACGGAACGTTCACTGCCGGACGCAGAAGCTCTGGAGGCAACAACGTTGATCAATCAGAAGTGTGCCCAGTGCCACGGTGGCGAGGCGCCCAAGGCCGGGTTGGATTTATCGGATCCGTCTACATTAAACCCCGAGCAACGTCTCAAGGCGATCGCCCGCGTGGTGAGTGACGATGCCGACCTGCGGATGCCCAAGAGCGGTACCCTTTCGCCCGGGGAAATTGGCCAGGTGCTGCAAGCGTTGTCGGCGTCGGAATAGAGTAATGAGGGCAATGGACGGCTCGAGTTGTGCTTCGTATTGGAGGCGGAGTCCGGTGGTCGCGAAATCAACATTGTGATTGTAAGGATCGTCTTAAGCGGAGCGAACGTAGGGTGTATTCTTCAGTCAATATGATGTTGAGAACACACCCAAGAAAGTTTGCGAAAGTTGACAAACACTGATGGACCTTCATTCCTATCTGCAGAACACGGATCCAATACCCTGCGAAGAGGTAAATGACGCAGCGGCGTCGCTGGACATTCATGAGCTTGCCGTATTAACGGAGATTTTAAGAACTCATGGTGGTCGAATCGTTTCGGAGATCGACAAGCACAAATGCTACGGTGCCATTGTCAGGTACTACTTGCTCTGTGTGAAACAGACCCCGGATTCTCAGTCGGCTGGCACTGTTCATTCGCGATTCGAGGCTGCCCACGAACTGTCTGCACTACTGGTCCATTGGAGTCAGCTACCAGAAGCACCCCAGAGAAATGAGTGGTGCGAGTTCATTGTCAGTGGTGTGACGGATCTGTTCGTTGAAGGTAACGAAGAGGTTCGCAACGTCATTGAGACAGGATTTCTCGAGCATGTGTTCGAGCACGCAGACTTGATGCGATTGTTTTCAAGCTGGAAAGTGAACAGTACCCTTGCCCCTGCGTACGAGGCCGCGTTGGCATGGGGTATTGCTCATCGAAGGAAATCTGAATGAATGCGTGTTCCGATGGCGTGAGGGCGTAGTTGACATCTGAAATTGGCCAGGTGCTGCAAGCGTTGTCGGCGTCGGAATAGATCTTCGTACGTGTGATGTTTCCGTCGAATTGTAGCGGTGTTCTTTTCTCGAAGCAGAGAGGCAGGTGAGCGGTATGCGCGGATTGTGTCTAGTCGTATTGGCCCTGGTGGGGCATGTCATCGTGGGTGCACCCCAAACGAAGGCTTGTGATGTTGCGTTGAATGCCACGTGTTCCTCCGCGACCGCGGTTCAACTGCAATCGCATGCAGTCGCCGTTCAGGCGGTTCCGTTGGTGGTGCAGTCGGCGATTCCCGTTCAACAACAAGTTGTCGTACAGCAACACGCGGTGGCCGTGCAGGCGTTGGCCGCGCCGGTGGTTATTCAGCAACATTGCGTGCAGGGGTTCGCTCGCAGCGCGGTACGGGTTCGCAACATCCAGCGTGTGCGGCCTCAACGTGTTCGCAGCTTTTCACTGCAGCGGACGGTCGTTCGCTAGAAACGTGTGGCATTCGGTCGCCGTGGCGTTGGGCGCTGCGGCGGCCGAAAGGATGGGGAACGGTTGATGACAAACCATCGTGGCGAAACGGTCCGCCTAAACCATCGCGACTGGATCAAGCTGTGCGCGTTTTCCTTCGCGAATCTGATGGCGGTTGTGGGATTTGTGTGGACGCTGCACGAGGACATTGCCGTGCTGAAGGTGGAGATGAACGCCGTGAAACAGGAACAACGAGCCCTGCAGGACGATGTCCGCGAGCTGCGGACGCTGCTGCTTCGCAACTTTGAGGTCAGCCGCCGATGACGATCCGCGACCGAATTCAAGAACTGCGACGAGTCTCGGCCTCCGCACTACGGCCACACCCCTTGAACTGGCGAACCCATCCTCGCGGGCAACGTGAGATGCTCGAAGGAGTTCTCCAAGAGGTGGGCTACGCCGATGCGCTGTTGGCTCGGGAGTTGCCCGATGGAACGTTGGAGTTGATCGACGGTCACCTGCGGGCAGAAACCACGCCGGATGCCGAGGTTCCCGTGTTGGTGGTCGATCTCAACGACGAAGAAGCCGCCAAGCTGCTGGCACTGCACGATCCGCTGACCGCGATGGCGGAGGCCGACACCGAGAAATGGAATGAACTCAACAGCCGGTTCGCGACCGATCAACAGACGATTGCCGAGTTTCTGCGCCGGCATACCGCGGAGTTGAAGGATGCGAACCCGAATCCGACGTCCGCTGCGAACACCGATAGCGTGGAGATCGCGCCTTCGTTTCAGGTCATCGTGCAGTGCGGCGACGAGACGCAGCAGCAGTGCGTTTACGAACGCCTCTCGCAGGAGGGCTTTCCATGCCGCGTGTTGACGCTGTAGTCGAATGCCCGGTCTACGATTCGTTTCGCGTGCAGCAAGTCGCGGGCATGTTCGATGTGCCGTTAAGCGAACGGTTGCGAGAGACGTTCTCGGTCGAGGTGCCGCCGCTGGACGATGCATGGCAGATCGGCATGATCGTTGGTCCCTCGGGCAGCGGGAAGACGACGATCGCCCGGCGGATGTTTGGCCCACGGTCTTGCGAGCGAGCACTTTGGCCGGACGATCGCGCGGTGATCGACTGTTTCGGCGACCGATCGATTCGCGACATCACGCGATTGTTGACGTCCGTCGGGTTCAGCTCGCCACCGTCGTGGATCAAACCTTACTCGGTTCTCTCGGGAGGTGAGCAGTTTCGTTGCGACCTGGCACGTGCCCTGGCCGATGGTTCAAGCGATGGCGACCGTGAAAGTACGCAGGAGACAGCGGGTCCGGTGGTGTTCGATGAGTTCACCAGTGTGGTCGATCGCAATGTGGCGCGATTCGGCTCGGCCGCGTTGGCCAAAGGGATTCGCGGCGGAACGATTCCCTGCCGGTTCGTGGCGGTCGCGTGTCACTACGATGTGCTGCAGTGGTTGGAACCCGACTGGGTGATTGACATGGCCGATCAGTCGTTCACGCGGAGGCGTCTTCGGCGACCCGAGATCAAGCTCTGCGTGTATCGTTGCCGGCGAGGTCTATGGCGACTGTTTGCGCGTCATCACTATTTGAGCACCAATCTGAATCCGGTCGCCCGTTGCTATGTGGCGATGTGGGACGATCGGCCCGTGGCGTTTTGCGGCACGCTGGCCATGATTGGCCGGAAGAATCATCGACGGATCAGCCGTCTTGTAACGCTGCCCGACTATCAGGGCGTGGGTATTGGCACTCGGTTACTGGAATGCGTGGCCGCCATGCACCGCGCGGAGGGACATCGCGTGAATGTTACCGCCAGCCATCCCGCGTTGATTGCGCATTGCCAACGTTCGTCTCGCTGGCGGACGGTGCAGGTGAAGAAGTACGGATCGCCGGAGAAAAGAGCGTATCACAACTATCGAGGCTCACTCGGACGTGCGGTGGTGTCGTTCGAGTTTCTCGCGGCGTGAAGCGTTCGAAATCTCGGAGTGGTCACGGAAGCATGCCACGTGCTGCCCGAAGGTTCGTCATTCGTTCGGGCAGAGGGAGGAGAAACGTTCGTGGGGCGAAAGCGGCAAGCCAGCGTATTGGACGAACTGCAACAACGCGACATCGTCACCATTCTGTCGGTCGGGTGTAGTCGTCAAACGGCTGCAAAGCATGTCGGCTGCAGCGTGAGCGCGATTCACGAAGCGGCCAAGCAAGATGCCGCATTCGATCAGAAGCTTCGCCAGGCCGAGTCACAGCACGAATTGAAACAACTGCAAAACATTCACACGGCTGCCGAGAAGCACTGGCAGGCGTCGGCGTGGATGTTAGAGCGGAAGTATCCCGAGCATTACGCCCGCCGAGATCCACGACAGCTAACCATTTTGCAAGTGGGGCAACTGCTGGCTCAATTCGCCGACATCATCGTGGCCGAAGTGCCGGTGACCAAGTATCGCGAAAGGATTCTCAGTCGATTGAAGCAACTCACGGCCCAGCTCGAAGTCGACTCCGAGCGGCAACGGTTGCTGGACGACATGGACTAGCCGAATGTTCCTCATACCGACGGAAATATCGTGAGCTCAACCATCTCTCGAACCGAACCAATGCAACTCGATGCCCAGGCGGAATCGCTGTGTACGGTCTCGGGCCTGGAATCGCGGCGGCTGGCCAGTCTGTCGCAAGCGGTCGTGCAAGCGCTGGAGATCCGCATTCAGCGCGAGCAGCTTCGTCGGCGTGGACAGAACGAGCCGACGTTGTTGGAGTGGGCCAAGCGATACTTGCCGAAACACTTCTCGTCACCGGCTTCCGCGATGCATCGCTGGATGGAAGATCAGTTGGACCTTTGTCGAACCCGTCGCGGTATGAAGATCAACCTGGTTGGCCCCCGGGGACACGCCAAGTCGACCGTGGGAACGCTGGCCTACCCATTGCGGGCGGCCGTGGAGTCGCTGGAGCCTTACATTTGGATCGTTTCCGACACGCGACAGCAAGCGACAACCCATCTCGAAAACCTCAAAGCCGAGCTGACCGGTAACCGAGCCCTGGCCCGCAAGTATCGCGATGCGACGGGACGTGGCCCCGTCTGGCGTCGCGATTCGATCGTGCTTCGCAATGGGGTGAAGATCGAAGCCTTTGGCACGGGGCAACACATTCGCGGGCGGCGGCACGGTGCGCAGCGTCCGACGATGATTGTCTGCGACGATGTACAGAACGACGGGCACATGAGTTCAGCCCATCAACGCGAGCAATCGCGCAATTGGTTTCACGGCACGCTGATGAAAGCGGGCACGAAACGTACGAACGTGCTGCACCTGGCCACGGCGCTGCATCGCGAAGCGCTGGCTCTTGAGTTGCATCGCACGCCGGGTTGGGTTTCGGAAATCTTTCCCGCCATTCGGCATTGGCCCGAGGCCGTGGAACTGTGGCAGCAATGGGAGACGCTGTACACCAACTTCGACGACCTGCACCGGGTGGATACCGCCGCGGCGTTCTTTCACGCCCACCGTGCTGAGATGGAATTGGGGGCGACCGTGTTGTGGCCCGAGGAAGAAGACTTATACACCTTGATGCGGATGCGAATCGAAGGGGGTAAGACCACCTTCGAACGCGAGAAACAGGGCCAACCGTTGAATCCAGAAATGTGCGAATGGCCGGAAGCGTACTTCGAGGGCGACTTGTGGTTCGACCAGTGGCCACGAGGACTGACGGTTAAGACCATGGCACTCGACCCTAGCAAAGGAAGCGATGCCGCGCGGGGTGACTATTCGGCGCTGGTCATGCTGGGCGTCGACAAGCATGGCGTATTGTACGTCGAGGCCGATCTCGCACGTCGACCCACACCGCGGATGGTGGCCGATGGAGTGGACCGATATTGTCACTTTCAGCCCGATGGGTTTGCCGTGGAGGCGAATCAGTTTCAAGAATTGCTCGGGCGAGAGTTTGCCGCGGAATTTCAACGGCAGGGCATCCTGGCGCCGGACCCCTGGCTGGTCGACAATCGGGTGAACAAGTTGGTTCGCATTCGACGACTGGGGCCGTACTTGTCTTCGAGGAGGCTTCGCTTCAAAGCCAGCTCGCCTTCGACCGTGCTGTTGGTCGAACAATTGCGGAGTTTTCCCTTGGGCGATCACGACGACGGGCCCGACGCGCTGGAGATGGCAATTCGTCTGGCGGCCGAACTGCTGGGTCACGAGCAAGGCGACGACGGGCTGGGCGATCACTTGCCGGTGGGTGCATGAACGAACTGCAATTCACGGGCAACGGTTTCATCGTCGAAGGCCCGTTGATGGTCTTGCCCGAGGACGATTCGGCGCTGGTGCAAATTGGCGATGCGTTTCTGGACGACCTACTGCGGCGCCGTTTCTCGCCGGCCGTGAAGAATGGGTCGACACACAACGTGGTGGTTTCCCGCGTGCGGGTGACCGTGGAGATGCTGGAAGCGTGAATCGAAAACATGTCACTGCGATACCCAGGTAGAGGCCACTTTTTCAACCGAAAGGTGAACAGGATGATCCACAACCATAATCAGTCATCGCTCGGCAGCGACACGGGACCGCTCGATCAACTGCATCGCCGCTTGTGCGAAGCGTACGACGCACTGTGGGATACGTTTGTCGATCCATCCGAACCGCTGTTCGACGCCGACGGTACGCGATGGCTGAAGGTGGGAACGACTGGGAGTCCGTCGCTCGATTCTCCGTTGGAGAACGAGCAGCAACTTCAATCGGTGTGGCAACAGTGTCGGCAGTTGGCCGTCTCGAACGAGTTCGCCATCAACGGGCACGAGAATCGTATCAGCTACATTGTCGGTTCGGGACACACCTATCGGGCTGCGCCGAAGAAGCACCGCGAAGTTTCCGAGGATCTGCCGACCCGGGTGAAAGTGGTGTTGGAAGAGTTCATCCAATCGAGCCGGTGGAACCGTCGCCAGCAGGAGATTGTCCGCCGGTTGGATCGCGATGGGGAAGTCTTCTTGCGTTTCTTCAGCGACTTGGACGGGATGACCCAGGTGAGGTTTGTCGAGCCCGAGCAGATTACCACGCCAGCGTCGCTTGCTGGAGACCCCAGTGCCAGCTTCGGAATTCAAACCGACCCGCAGGATGTGGAAAACGTGCAGGCGTACTACATCGATGGCCATCCCGTGATGGCCGACGAGATTCAGCACCGCAAGGCGAATGTCGATTTGAACGTGAGGCGGGGGCTGCCGTTGTTCTACCCCGTGCTGAAGAACCTGCGGCGCGCTGAGAAGATTCTGCGGAACATGAGCATGGTGACCGAGATTCAGTCGGCCATTGCACTCATTCGAAAGCATCGGGGCGCGAGCCGCGGCGGGGTGAGTGGCTTTGTCGAGCAGGGGGCGACCACCTCGGTTACCAATTCGAACAGCGGCAAGACGACCCATATCAAACGATACGGACCTGGAACGATCCTCGATGCTCCGCTGGGGACCGAGTACGAGTTTCCCGCCGCGGGGCTCGACGCCAGTAGCTTCGTACTGGTGCTGCAGGCAGAACTTCGGGCCGTGGCCTCGCGGCTGGTGATGCCCGAGTTCATGTTCACGTCCGACGCCTCGAATGCCAATTACGCGTCGACCATGGTTTCCGAAGGGCCCGCGCTGCGGATGTTCCAACGCCTGCAGGCCGAACAAGTCGCGGCCGATCGCGAGGTGATGCTGCGCGTGATCAAAACCGCCGTGCGCAACGGTCGACTGCCCGAGGGTGCGCTGAACGACATCGAGATCCAAGTCGAAGCCCCATCGCTGAAGGTCCGCGACGAACTCGACGAAGTGCACGCCTATCAAATCGAACTCCAAAACGGCGTGCTCTCACCCCAAACCTGGAGCCAACGACGTGGGCTAGATTACGAGCGCGAACAGGAGAACCTTCGGGCGTTTCAGCAGGGGCGTAGCAGTGGGTGAAGTGGTGTGTAGGGTGAGTGCGTTGGTATGATGCTAGGAGTGGCGTAGGTTTGTCTTTAGCACGAAGGCTGATATAGCCTTTTGTTGACAGGTCCTTTCAGTGAAATGGATACCAACTACTTTCAACATCCGCGGCGCTTTCCCAAAAACGCAGAGGGTCCCTTCTACACGACAGGGCACCGCTCTATTGGTCGTTCTAAGGACGTTGAGGGTGAGTGGTGTGCCGACTGCCTGTGGTGCGAAGCCCCCGAATACGAGGCTCCGGAGCTTCTTGCGGAGCTCAACGATGAGAATCTCAATACCTACTTTGTCCGCCAACCCAAGACCCCTGCTGAAGTGGCCGCGGCATGTCGAGCGGCATGCGTGTGTTGTGTAGCGGCACTTCGGTACGGTGGGCAAGATCGTGACATTATAAAGCAGCTCAACAATGACCCGAGCATGTGCGACTATGTTGTCATCGACGGGGCACTTCGCCTAACCGTGGATAAGCGAGGAGAGTTGCTCCCCTTTGCTCAGAAGATGTGCAAGTGGGGACCGGTGCGAGTGCCGCCAGAAGTTCACGTTACTCAAAAAAAGTGGTGGCAATTCTGGTGGTAGACCACGTCTAACATGATTCGATTGACACCTGCTATTCTTTGGCCAATATCTGCTTAGCGATGTTGGTTGTTTTCGTGATGCGTGGGTACCTTGTTCCGCTCAGAATACCTTGTCGATTCTTGCCATCCTCTGCATCTTGGTGTCGAGAAACGAACGTTGGCATCATGGTCTCGGTGGCTCAGCTGAAAACGTGGTGGAGATTGCGCACTCGAGTGAACGAATAACAACTTTGTCCCCACCAAAGGGTTCCGGAATGCGTGTCACCGACTTAGCCATTGCTCTATTTCCACTGACAACCCTGGTACTCGTCTTCCAAGTGATAATTGGCGTCGGCCAAGCTGTTCTAACCCCCAGTTTTGTTTCAAATCGTGCCGAAGTAGTTAGCAAGGCCACTCACCAGGATTACCATGAGGTTGTGGACGACGTACACACGTCACTGCTATCCATCTACAAGAAAAACTCCCGCTTTCGATCCACGGTCGCCCCTCCACTCATCACGCTGGCATTGTTTTCCGTTGCGTGTGGTATCGCGTTCGTAGAAACGCAATCGAACGTCGAAAGAAGTAGTGGAACTCGTGCCGTCACAATCAAGTACTGCACACGATGGCATGTTGTGGACTACCTGCTCGTCTTGGCGATTCTTGCGCAGTCAGTAGTGTTGCTCGTTGCAGCACATGACACATGGATTTTTCGATGTGAGGTGGCGATGGCACTAGCATCGGAATTCAATTCTGGACCAGGAAGTGAACCTTACGACTCACTTCATGAGATGGCCTGCGGGGATCGAATACTCTCAATAGGAGCGATGTTTCGTTTTGCGCCGCATTTCTTGGCAATCGGATGTTTGGCCTGTACTCTCGTGGTACTGAAGAATCGCAGTTGGGAATCGCCAGATAATTCGTAGTGCCCTGAGTTCCCTAGCTTCTTCGAGCCGCATGGCAGGCAGGAATCCACTTAATCGATGGGCTTGCCGGGCTTCTATCATGGCAATGTAAGTCGGAGATGCAATTACTCCGACACGTCCGTCGAGTACGACCGTTACTTGCCGAATTCTCGGGCAAGAGAAATCATCTCGCGTGAGTTTCAGTTCGTGCGCGCACGGCTTGAACATCTCACAATATCCATGACTTCGAGTGGGAGAAATGGTTATGTCCGTCGCCCATCATCAGCATGCCGAATCGGAATCAACAGCAACCAGTGGGGCAAGAACGCGATTGGCAAAGCGATTGTTTGTTGCTGCCGCCTTTGTCTCGTTTCTCTTCTCGGTGTCGCTCTGGTTTGGTGGCTACCGCGATGAAGGCCTCTTTGTAGGCCTGTGGGTTCCCTCAATCCTTTCCTTCGGCACCCTCGTGTTCGCAGGACAGAAAGGACATTAGTGATGAGTACCGCCATCATATTCGCGATCGAACTGTTCGTGTCTGGGATCACATTCGTGGCCGTGGTGTTGGTCGGTCTCAGCGAAGCCGCGGACCCAAAGCTCAGCCGGCCTTCGGATCTGACCGAGTGGGAGTGGTCGATGGTTCGGGAGGCGCGAATGAACAAGGTTTCCGAGAATGAGGAAAATGTTGCACTGTCTTCAAAGCCGTAACGGCTGAGGCGTAGTTTGTTGATTGAAGGCAGCATCTTGAGGTAGGGTAGCATCACGATTCGTGGCGAGTTCCTTAAGCTCGTCGCGCGTGAGTGAATCTGATCAATCCTTCCTATTGGTGCCAGGGAATCGGAAAGAGCGTACCACTGTGCAGCGCGCTTGTCCCGTTTAAGAATCTCAGAATGACCAATTACGTCACTGCACTCTTTATTGCAGCTCTGACCCTATTGTTTCATCAGACGGGGTTGGCCCTCGTTCGCGCTATACCGGGCCCCAGTATTTCAAACTACGCCGATGTAGTCAGCGAGGCTACTCAGCAGGAATACCGCGAGGTAACGGACGAATTAGAGAGGGCACTACTTCTTGTCTATTGGGAAAAGCCCCGCTTTCGGTTGTTGGTCGCCGCCCCATTCATTTCGTTGGTGCTGTTTTCTGTTGTATGGGGCATCGTGTACGTACAGACACAGCCGAAAGGCGAGGAGCGTAGTGAAGGTCTGGATGCCGCAATGATGTACTGTACGCGGTTCCATGTCGTGGATTACCTGCTTGTCTGCACAATATTGGTCCAGTCTGTAGGAATGGTGGTTGAAGCTTATTTCGCGTGGATCGATCCTTGCGAGCTGGCTGTGGCCCTGGCAACAGAACTCGGCTCTGGGCCTGGGAGTGAACCTTACGACACACTTCACGAAAAGGAGTGTGAGGACCCTGCGCTTACACAACTACGAACGGTCATCGGCTGTGGTATTCCATTCTTGTCGATTGGAGCCTTAGCATTGACACTCGTCGCACTGAAGAACGGCCGTTGTGAATCACCCGAGAAGCCGTAGAGCGTAGGATCGCAGCTTGGCGTACTCAGGTGTGAAGACGTGGTATTCGCCTGGTATCGTGGTTTTCAGACATGAATTTACGCTACAGTACCTGCGCCACTCAGGCGATGCGATTGGCTGGAGACGAGGCACTCGCTTGGAACCACGAATTCATCGGACCCGAGCACATGTTGATAGGAGTGTGCCGGGTGGAGGATGGGGTGGGGGCCTCGGTGCTGAAGCAGTTCGGCCTGGATATGGAAACGATTCGGGCTGCCGTGGCGAACCTGGTATTGCCCGGAGACGACGCAGTTGTTGATCCGAAGCCTCTACGCACGCCGAGGGCCAAGAAGTGCATCGAAGTTGCCATGCGACTGGCAATTACCCACAAGCAAGACTACGTCGGCACAGCTCACCTGACGGTGGGTCTGTTGTCTGATCCGGAGTCGGTTGCTTATTCGGTCTTACAGAGTGCGAATGGCAGCATGCAAGCGATGCGAGAACACCTCCAGGTTGCGATATTCAGCCCCGCCGAACTGTTCCCCAACGATCGTGGTCCGCGTCCGGAGTGATTCTCAGAACCGGTATCCGCCGCCGATGCCGGTGAAGAAGTCGTCGGAGTCAGAGGTGAGGCCCACGCCGAAGCGGATGTCGAGGACGAAGTTGTCGCTGACGTAGTGATCGACGCCGATGTTGAAGATGGAGGTGGAGAATTCATCTTCCAGCCCATCGGAAAAGATACCGAACCACTCGGCGTACAAGGTGTTGGCTTCGCTCAACTCCAGTCCGAGCACGGCCGATTGGGTAACCGAGATGAAGTTTTCTTCGGTCGGCTCATCGGGCAACAGGCCAAATTCTCCGAACCCGTTCGATCCCATACCGGTTGAACCGGCGAAAGTGAGCCCTTCGGCAAGCTGCCACTGATAGATGTAGTCGAAATTCAATTCGATACTTTCCGTGGTGAAAACCTTACCGCCGGTCGGGGCCGTACCGCGTAGCTCCAAGGCACTGGTGGGGATGATGCCGGCCTCGGGTTGTCGTGAGATCTGAAGCTTGAGCCCATACCGCAGGTCTTCCGAGCCGGTACGGGGCTCTTCTTCGTTCGAAAAAATCCACGCGTAGTTCCAGCGGATGCGGAACTCGATGTCCTCCGTTAGCCCGACTCGGAATAGCATTTCGGGCAACGTGTGGGCGCTTTCGATTGCATCCCCCTCGTCTTTATAGAAGTACGTATACCCACCCTCGATTTGCATCACACCCCGGCCCACGGTCACGGCCGACTGGGTGAAATCGTGTCGCTCGGTTTCGATCCGTTCCTCGAACGGGTCGCGTTGTTGCCCGACCGGCTTCGAGAAGTCGTCCAGGAACTCAATACCTTGTCCCCATGCGACCTCGGGACCGAAAGCAATCGGCGCCAGGAGAACCATCGTTCGAAGCAGGGGGCGTAGGTGATTCATGTTGAACGGTCGGTCTTGGCAGCGATGGCGAGTGGGCCAATTCAAGGAATACAACGACGGCTTATCAGCGTATATCGACCGTCGTCTACCCGCGGCGATACGCCTGACCCCCCAACCGCTGCAATCGTTACCGTTGATAAGTTTTGTGACAGCATGAGCCACGTGTGATCCTCACACTTAACCGAGAGCGCCGTAGCGTGCCGTCCAAAGGTGTAGGGTGCTGTCCAACGCAGCGCAGACGCACCGTTTCTTTCGTCGCTTTCTGTGGGTTTCAAATGGTGCGTCTGCGCTGCGCTGGACGGCACCCTACGGAGGGTAAATGCGAATGGTGGTTGGGGTGGCCGATTCGTGGAGAGTTGGTCGGCTTGGTTCCTATTAATGAGTGAGCTATCGAGTGATTCATCACAAGGTGCAAAATGTTTGACAGTTTTTGAATGTGATTGCAGACTCGCGATATCTCTTCTCTTCGCATTTTGCGGTGGCGGATGCCCTTCCCCGGGGTCCGCAAGGAACACGATTGAGGAGGTTTGTCATGACCTCTGCGGATGCTCACGTCAGTGATTCTGGCGACAGGCAATGTCCGCCTGCGAACCATTCCGGCCGAGAGAGCGGTCTTCAGCTACAGAGACTGTTGCATCTCGTATACACGCACAATCCGTTCTATGTCATAAGCGCCGCGCTCGTGTTTTCCGGGCTGAGGATGTCGTTCGACGCATCGGGCGAGACATTCGCCACATCGGCACTAATGATTGGGCTGACCGGCTACACGTTGGTCTTCGCCTGCATGTCGTTGTTGCTCATTCGCAAGGGACAAGTCTGGGACGATGTTCGCAGCCTGCTATTGCTTATCGTGCTCATGCTGCTGGCCATCCCGGTAACGTTCGACGACGCCTTGGTTGCCAACCCAAGCCGCGGCGCGACGTACTATCTGCTCGGCTTGTTGTTTAGTATCACCGTTAGTGAAGTCCTGCTCCGCGGACTGAGAATCAAGCTGCCTGGCTGGTATCGGGTTGCCTACTATGCGCTGCTGGGGTTGTTCTATCTGTACCCCTTGGGAATCAGCGTCTTGGCCACTGATCCGGACAGCCCGACGATCCAGTGGGCCCTATTCGGGTTCTCATCGGTGGCTGCCATGGCGGTCTTATTATTGCTGCCTGCGATTCGTCGGGGAATTCAATATGTAGCTGACAATGGAACGCCCTGGGCCTGGCCTCTCTTTCCCTGGACCCTGTATGCGGTGCTAATATTCGGCATTGCCGCTCGCTCCTATTACCTGTGCGTCTCCTTTCACTTCGTGGTCGGCTCAGGGACGATCTTCGGCTGGTATTTTCTCGTGCCTTTGCTGATGGCCGTCAATGCGTTGTTCCTCGAAAGGGCTTTGGCAACGCGATCTCAATTGCTCGAACGAATCGTATTGCTTGTTCCCATGGCACTAGTGGGAGTGGCGATGTGTGGACATTCGACCAATGCGATCTACATTCGCTTTTTGGAAATGTTCACGGACCGGATCGGTGCGGCTCCGCCATGGGTAACCCTTGTCATGGCCGTGCTCTTCTATGGATTTGCCACGGCGCGCGGGTTGCGCGGTGGGAGCGAGGCGCTTGCGGCCGGGATTGCCGCATTTGCAGTGATTGGGCCGACAACCCTCAGTCCGGCCACATTCACGCCTTGGAATTTCCTGCCCGTGCTTGTGGCGGGAGGGCTCTTTCTCATCAGTTCCATCCAGCGTGGTGATTCGCGGTTGGCTCTGTTGTCCGCTGCGTGCCTCATTCTGACATGGGTCCAGGAGGTTCCGAGATTTCATGAGCACTTGTTGTATTTGCACGCGTTCTTTTCACTAGCCGCGGTGTTGTTGATCGGCGCGGTGTTTCACGACCCATTTTCGAAGGTGGTTCGCAATGTTGGGGCGGGGCTCTTGCTGGTCATATCATTTATGTTGGCCATTGAAGACCCCACGTTGACCGGGGAACTACCCCGCCATGTGACGTTGCTCGGGCCATTGTTGTTAGCCCTCGTGGCTTTTTCGTATTGCCGCATTGTGAGGAACCGTCTGTACAAGCTCGCTGCGATCTCGTCACTTGCAATCTGGGCACTGGTCAACGGGGCCTATGTATATGAATCGTTACGGGAACTCGTTCCGGGGCTAGATCTTTTAGCGGCTGGCACGTTGTTTTTTATCGTCGCGGCCGGGATCAGCCTCTTCAAAGCGGGGCTTGTGCCAAAGCATAGGTTGTTTCGCAAGGCGTGAGCGGGTGTTCTGATATCGCTCCCTTTCGCGAAGTAATGTAGGGTGCTGTCCAGCGTAGCGCAGACGCACCAATTTGCATGCGTTGAAATGTTGCGAAAGAATTGGTGCGTCTGCGCTACGCTGGACAGCACTCTACAGATGGTGAATGCGAATGGTGGTTGGGGTGGCCGAAAAGAGAAGTAGATATTGAGGCGCGGCATCGCTACAGTGTTGAGCATGATGACGGTGCGGGAGACAACGGCGAACCGGCAGAAGCTCGAGCGATTGAATTCGCTGTTGAGCGAAATGCTCAGCGAAGGCTTGCAGCGAAACTTCTATGGGACGCTGAGCCTGGAAGTCGCCATTCAAGATGGCACGATTCAACATCTCCGGCGGCGCGTTGAACAACTAGAAAAGTAGATCACAACAAAGATCAGCGGTATCTGACGAGCCCCACGCGGGTATCAACCAGAGCCCTGATGTTGGCCTGCGGGTCGGCATCAGGGCTTTTTTCGTTGCTACAGAAAGGACCTCACGTGATTCAGTCGCTTCAGGAAGTGTGTCGTCTGAATGGTTCGCAGCTACAGGTTCACCGAGATTCGGACGTGATCCGGGGTGTGAAGATTCTGGGGCTGGAGTCGCGCAATGGGCGGTCGTATCGACCTGCGGCGTTGACCAAGGCGGCCGCACTTTACGAGGGCGCCAAGGTGAATGTGAACCATCCCAAGTCGGGTGCCCAAGCGCCACGCGATTATCAGGACCGGATCGGTGTTGTGCGAAACGTAACCTTCCGCGATGGCGGGCTGTTCGCCGACCTGCACTACAACCCCAAGCACCAACTGGCCGAACAGTTGGCCTGGGACGCCGAGCACGCACCGGAAAATGTCGGGCTGTCGCACAATGTCGAAGCCCGCGTTGCGCGGCTCAACGGTGCGTTCGTGGTGGACGAAATTCTGAAAGTCCGCAGCATCGATCTGGTGGCCGATCCGGCGACCACACGAAGCTTGTTCGAGGGCTCTTCTGATTCGGCGGAAGGGAAGCAAGTGGTCGGCAATGGCGCAGCGGAAGAGGCTTCCTTCCTCACACTTCAGGAGTCCAATCCTGAAATCGTCCAGGCCGTAATGGAAAGTCTGACGGTGGACTCACTGCGAAACAGCCGGCCCGATCTGGTCGACGCAGTTGTCGCGGAACCGCAAGCCGAAGTGAGTCTGTTGCGGGAAGAAATCGAGTCGTATCGCACGCTCGGCCAAAGAAAAGCGCACGTGCGAGCGTTGCTTCGCGAGTACAAGCTTCCCGATCCGGATGTCGAGCGTGAGCAGGCCGCCGCGGTACTGGGCGAGGAGTTCGTGGAGCGACTGCTCAAGACGCCGGACGATACCGCAATGCGGCAATTGGTGCGAGAGCGTGCCCAACTGATCGAGCAAGTACGCGGTTGGACCTCGGATGAAGCACCGTGGTCCACGCGACCGGTGAGTCGCGATCAACTGCGATCCCGCCACGATAGGGACTCGGGCGAAACCACCGAACATTTCGTTCGCGCGATTACAGGCTGAACAGCGGGAACGGTGGCCCTGATGTGCGTGTTGTACCAGTAGATCTTTCGACGGCGGACCCGAGGGTGCGCTTCATCAACAAACGACAGGAGATGATTCGATGGCGGATAGCATGCGTTGGCGGTATGGCGATACGCACCCGGTGGTGATGGCGGTCGATTCTTCAACCGTGATCGAAATTGGTGACCTGGTTCACTTGAACACGGACGATGCATTACCGGCCTCATCGATCGACGATATCGGAGGAGCCGGGCCAGCGAATCTCGCCGCGGCACAAGAGCAGTTGCACGACGCCTTCCTGGGGGTCGCCATGCAACACTCGCGCGACGGGGACACCACCCCGATTCGAATCGCAACACGGGGCGTGTTCGAGCTGGACGCGGCTAGCGCGACCTTCGAAGTGGGCGACCTGGTCGGCGCGGACGACAACAGCGGTGCCACGGCACTCGAGAACCAAAAGGTGATCGCCGTGGCAGGGGAAAACCTGGCCCTGGGGCGCGTCGCACGTCGGGTTACCGCTGCCGACACCCGGGTGTTCGTGGAGATCGTCGGAACCATCACGCACGGTGGGCCCCAGGCTGCCGCGTAACCGTTTGTCGCGAAGCGAAGTCACTAACTCGGCATCCGTGCCGCCTCTGTTCGACCAGCTACCCCCTTGGAGAATCGATTGTGAGTATCAAATACCGTGAGTTGAAGCGGCGTTTCGAGCTGGACGGCCCTCAGCGGACCGTGCGGCATCTGTCCGAAGCATTACGCGAGAAGCATCTGCGGGCAGAAGACTTCAGCATTCGCGATCTGGCCGAGACCCTGGTTCCCGATGGTAATGAATGGGTCCGCTCGCTCGACCCGCGGAGTGCGTGCGGGGTGACGTTATTGGAAGCGGGCGACGGGGTCGACGTCACGGCCTTTCTGAACATCACGGGTCAGGTGATCTACTCGAAGATCATGGACGCATACCAGAACGAAGCGTTCGTCGCATCGCAACTGGTTCAGACCGTTCCCACGCGGCTGGATGGCGAAAAGATCCCGGGCATCGGTCGCACGGTGGATCAAGGCGACGAAGTACACCCCGGCATGCCTTACCCGAGTTTGGGATTCGGCGAAGACTACATCGAAACGCCGGCCACCTCAAAGCACGGTTTCATCGTGCCGGTCACACGCGAAGCGATCTTCTTCGACCGTACCAACCTGGTGCTCAGCCGGGCGGCCGAAGTGGGCGAAGTGTTGGGGCTGAGCAAAGAGAAACGACTGCTGGACCTGGTGGTGGGTGCCACGAACAACTACAAGTGGCGCGGTACGTCTTACAATACGTATCAAGGCTCGGCGCCGTGGATCAATACGTTGTCGAACAACGAACTGATCGACTGGACCGACGTCGATGCTGCCGAGCAGTTGTTTGCCGACATTCTCGACCCCAACACGGGCGAACCGGTCCTGGTACAGGCGAACACCGTGTTGGTGATGCCGGCCTACCGACACGCTGCCCATCGCGTGTTCAATGCCGCGGAGATCACCTACCAGGCCTCCGGGGCCGAAACGCAAACCACGGCCGCCAATCCCCTGGGCAACTACCGCGTGTTCGAAAGTCGCCTGGCCTATCGACGGATCGTGGCTTCGGGCACGGCGTCGGCCGAAGCCAAGAAATGGTGGTTCATCGGCGACTTCCACAAGGCGTTCGCCTACATGGAGAACTGGCCGATCACCGTGACGCAGTCGCCGCTGGGCAGCGAAGCCGATTTCAACAACGACATCGTGGTTCGCTTCAAGGCCAGCGAACGCGGAGCGGCCGCCGTGATCGATCCGAGGTTTGTCGTGAAGTCGACCGGGTAGACGATTCATAACCGTATCGATTTCCGACACGCTCTGAACACCCCGGGTTGATTCATAGACTTTTTTACATGACGGAGATAATGAATGACACGCCTTGGTGACGATGTCACGGGTTCGTTCCTCACGGGGCAGCGGACCGTGGGAACGACGGTCGTGAGTTTGGTGGCAACCGCCACACCCGCGACGCGTGGAGTGCAATTGAAAGCCTCCGCGAGTAATACGGGCACCATCTACGTGGGCCATACCGCGAGTGTGTCCAGCAGTAACGGCCTTTCCATGGCAGCCGGTGAAGGGGTGCTGCTGAAGGTCGATGACGCCCAGAAGATCTTCCTTGTTTCGACCGCCGCGGATCAAGTTGTCGAATACCTGGTGGTGTGAAATGCGCGGAGCATCCTTCTTGCAGACTGGGAAAGGCGCGAGCTGGACATCCGCCTGGTTAACCACCGATGCGGCCGCCGTCGGATGGACGCCGCTTGAGTTGGCCAATTTGGAGTTCTGGTTGCCGACGCATTACCTGCGAAGCATGTGGTTGCCCGTCTCCAACGTGGCACTCGACACGCCGGCCACGATGAGCGGTCAGTTGATCGCCCAGGTCGATGAGCAAGGACCGAGTTCGCATCGCATTACGTCGCCAAACGGGAGAGAGGCAAGCTTGGGTTCCGACGTGGGCGGCCGATCGTATCTGACCTTCACGCCCAATGAGTACTTGCGTGTACAGAACAGCCAAGGGGCGTTCAAGTGGCTGCACAACGGTACCGCGTTTTCAATCCTGGTCTGGCTCCGCATCGCGCCCGGAGCCTCGACCGGGGCCATCCTCGACAACTCGCGAGCAACGAGTCTAGGAACCACCGGAATCACGTTGCAGTACAACGGTTCGGGATCCTTGTTCTTCACCATTGCACGGCAGGTATCCGGGAACGCCATCCAACATACCAGCACCGCCACCGTAAGTTCCGCGGACGGTTGGGTGCTTGTGCTGTGTGCCTACGATGGCGTATCGCTGGCCGCGATGCGTATCTTTTCGAATGGGGGAGAAAACGAGCTGGCCACCGAGGTCATGAGTGTGGCCGGCGGATTCGATACGGGTGACGCTACGGACGACCTTCATATTGGCGTACGCTCCGCGATCGTGAGCACAGGTTTCAACGGGGACATCGGCGATGTGATCTTTACGTCTGGGATCATCGAGGAACCGGAGCTCGATCGGCTACGAACATGGCAACCACAACCAACGGACGCCAATGGAGGGCGTGTGTTGGGTAGCTACGCTGCACTGGGGCCAGCCGCCGTGTCCGGCTTGTCGGAATGGCATGACTTCGGAAATCGCACTACGCAGTGGCAAGACAACGTAGGTGGTACATCGGTTACCAGCGAAGACGACCCGGTGGGTGTGATCGAAAACGATCTTTCCGCGACAAGCGGCGTCGATCTGAAGCGAAACTTTGCCTACGACGGTACGGCCAGTGAACGACCTCTTTCCAAAGATGCCACGACCAATGGAAGCAACCGACCGGCTGCATTCTTCGATGGCGCGATGGGGTCGCCGGACGACGAGCTGACGGGACCCGGTCAACCCACCGGCGGGGCGAGTACATGGATTTATGTCGCAAGAAACCTGGACACCGACAACGGAAGTCATTTCTCTCGTGCGAGTGGAAATCAATACCTCGTGAAGACGGGCAGCGAGTATTTGTCCGGCAGCGGGAACGACATGCGGATTGTCGTTCATACTTCGGGAGCAATTGCGCCGAACAACCAGTTTCCGTTCTTCGGCAAAGAATCCGGCGTTGGTGACGCGATGCCGGGCGGGGGAGAAGTCTGGGAAATCATCACCGTGCGCCGCAACGGGAAGGAATGGACTCTTCGCTGGAACGGCGTTCCGTCGGAAACCACGTTCTTGAACGACGGGGCCTTTGAGCTCTGGCGGATCGGCCCAAGCGTCAACCCGTTGTTCGAATGCGACGGATACATCGGATGCCGTCTCCGCTACACCCGAGCGTTGACGGACAGCGAGGTTGCGATCGTCGAGGCGGGGCTAGCCGACGAATGGGGAATCACGCTCTTGAGTCCCTGAATAAGGACAAGGTGAAAGCGCGACCAGCCTCAAAAGTTGTCCGATTGAAACAGCGCGACATGCAAGAAAACTGAAAACAGGAGCCATCCCGAATGGCGGACAACGCCCAACAAATTACCACCATCAAGAGCCAAACCTTGGCCACGATAGCCGCGATCACTGAAAACCCGAAACCAACGTACAACATCGATGGTCAGCACGTTGCCTGGGGAGAGTACCTCCGCCAACTGCAGTCCACGGTCGACTGGTGCAACACGCAGTTGGCTGCCGAGACGCCCTTTGAAATCGAAAGCCGAGGCACGACGTAATGCCTGTCCCTTGGGATATCGGTGACGATTTCGGGGCGGTTGTCGACGGAGCCGTCGCCGTGACGTTGTGGAACGACACCTTGAGTTCCATCTTCGCGATCGATCAGGCACTGCGAAGGAAAGTGAAACTGCATGAAGCTGAGGTGAGCCAGGGCAAGTACCGCTCGATCGACACGGTGTGGAACTTTCCAGCCAGTGGAGATCTGGCCAGCGAGAACGTGTTGCCCGGGTGGTTCGTTGTGCATGGAACTACGGTGTGGAGAGTGCTTCATGCCAGCAAGCAAACCCTGGAGAACCGTTGGCGGACTGAGTGTCGGACGTTGGACATTGATCCAGCCGAGACCGTGACGATCGAAGTCGCTTCGCATTCGCAATCAGCGAGTGGGGCCCCGCAGATCACATGGAACACCTTTGCGACAGATGTGGTCGGTCGATTGCAACGATTGGACAACACGCCCGGGGTCGAAAAGCACCGACGTCGCGAGCGCGAACAAGCCAGGCTCTACACGCTGACGCAATACTTGCTGAATACCAATTACCGCATTTTCGACGGCACGCACTATCGGAACGTGACCGGTTACGAACAACCCGACGATATCGCCTCGCTGCCGGTCCTGAACCTGGAACGTACGCCGTGGCCGTTGGGCTGAATGAGGTCACCTGCGATGACGATCGAACAAGCCATACGCAATCACTGGATCACCTTTCAACCGTTGACCGACGTGGTGCCCGCGTCGCGAATTTGGGTTGACGAGCACGACGGGAACGAAGGACTTCCTTACGTGGTGTTGACCTTGGAGAAAGAAACCCCAGATACGTTCTCCAGTGGAGATCGCTCCTTCGAGGCGGTCGTACGCTTCAACGCCTACGACGACGATTTCGAACGCGGTGAGAGTTTGGTGGACAAGGTGCGGCAACGCTTCGAGCGGGTAGCGATGCCTGCGGGAGATCGTGACATCCTGCAAGTGCGGTACACCAGCAAGTCTCGCCACCGCACTGAAGATGGCGTGTGGCGATGGCAGCTCGATTACACATTGTTGATTAACGAGGCGACGAACAATGGCTGATTCACTATCCCTCGATGTTCAGGCGAAGCTCTCCTGGGTCTTTCTGGACGGGCTCGGTTTGTCCACGGTGCGAGATGAATCGTCCGTGGAATTCAAACAGGGGATCACCGACGGTACTGCGTTGAGTGAGGCCGACAAGATTTGGCACGACCAGAGAACCCTCTCCGCCGCCAGTTCGGAAACACTCGACCTGAGCGCGCTGACACAGACGTTGTTCGGGTCGACCGTGACCATCGACCTGGCCAAGGTGAAGTGCCTGTTCGTCAAGAATCGATCGACCGGCACGGGTGACGAACTGCTGGTCGGTGATGCGGCCAGCAACGCGTTCGAAGCTCCATTCGCCAACACCGCCGGAGGGTTGGTCGAAGTGGGGCCGAACAGCCCCCTATTGTTGGCCAATCTGGTTGACGGATGGACCGTGGGCAGCGACGTGAACCTGAAGATTGCCAACACCGGCGGGGACGACATTACCTACGACATCGTGATCGTGGGAACCAGTGTTTAACGAAAGGACCAGATGCCATGGCATCATACAGTGGCAAAAGCGGAAAGGTTGAAATCGGGGCCGGCCAGGTGGCCCATATCACCGGCTGGACGTTGACCGAGACCAGCAACAACCCGGCATATGCGTCGAGCGAGACCGGTGGTGCGAAAACCCGTGTGATGGGCGTGAAAGACGCCACCGGTTCGATGCAGGGCAAGCTGGACGACACCACGAGCCAGGATACATCGATCAAGGCCGGCTCCAGCGGCACCGCCAAGTTGTACACCGACGCTTCGAAGTACATCGAAGTCGACATCATTATCGACAGTTTTGAAGTAGAGGTTGACCCGGACGAAGGAGAGATCGTCTCGTTTTCGGCCGACTTCAGCGCGACCGCGGCGGTGGATTACACAAACCTGTAAGGAGTGTTCACCTTGAAAGGCATCAATCGCGTCACCGGCGGCGACACAACCTGGCAAGTCGGCGGCAAAACGTATTACATCGCGGCCACGGTCAATTCGCCCGCGGCCTGGGCCGAGGTGTGCGAACACATCAAGACCCGCCGCGACAGCCCGTTGGACTTGCTGGCGGCGAAGATCGATCAATTCAGCGAACCGCAGCAGGCGGTCCTGCTCAACGCGGCCCTGGACCAGGAGGCAAGGCGTAATGAGGACCCCACCAGCGAAGAGCTGGATCACTTCTTGAACACGCTCGATGGGGCCGCATTCCTTTTGTGGATTGGGCTTCGAGCGCGTCATCCGGAGTTCAAGCAGCCGGCCGACGTGATGGGCTTGATTGAAGGGCGGCTGCAGGAAGCGCAGCAAAAGATCGATCAGGCCGGAGGATTCAGCGACTTGGGAAAGTCATCGAGCCATGCGGAACCGGAGGCCACCGCCGCACCGGCAAACGGAACCCTTGGCCCGGAATCTACAAACAGCTAAGCGCGACCTACGGTTGGACGCCTGCACAGATTAACAACATGACCATGTGGCAAATCAACATGTACCTGGGCATGCGAATGCCCGGCGAGACATTGACATTCACCTCAATCGCCGAGGCGAAAGCCTACCGCGACGCGAAACGAGCGAGGTTCGCATAATGGCATTCCAGCTTGCCGAAGCCTTCGTAGAGTTCAAATCCCAAGGCCACCGAAGTGTTGAACGTGCCGTGGATGGAATTCGGCAATCGCTGCTGAAAGTCAATCGGCTGGCAACCAGTGAAGTAGGAAAACTATTGGGGCTGGCACGTGGTGGCCTATCTGCCGCAGTGTCTGTCGCCTCAGGCGTAGCCCGTGGAGTCGGTAAGGCTTTGGATGAGTATGCCAAGCACGAACAAAGTGTGCGGATGCTCAATGCTCAACTAAAGATGACAGGCGGTGTGGTCGGGTTTTCATCGAGCGCATTACAACAGCTTGCGTCCGATCTCCAGAAAGTATCGAGCTTTAGCAACGAGACAACTCTTGCTGCCCAGTCGTTACTGCTCAGCTTCACCAACATACGTGGCGATGTCTTTCGTGGCACCCTAGAAGCCGCAATGGACTTGTCGACCGTCATCAATCAAGACCTCAATAGTTCCATCGCGCAGCTTGGCAAGGCGCTCAACGATCCGGTCAACGGCATTATGGCCCTGTCTCGTGTGGGTGTGGTCTTCACTGCCGCGCAGAAGGACACCATCAAGACGTTGGTCGAATCTGGCCGTGTCATGGAAGCCCAAAAAGTCATTCTCGGCGAACTTCGCAACGAGTTTGGTGGGGCAGCCCGCGCTGACATGCAGACGTTCACAGGTCAACTGCAGACGATGCTTAATTCGTTTTCCGACATGCTGGAGAGCATTGGGGCAATCTACGCAGAGTCGGTCCCGGCTCGCGTTTTCACCGCCTCCATGAGCGAGGCATTTCGAGCAACAGGCGATCTAATCAAGCTACTGGCTGGATCGGATGGCAGTAATACTGAGTTCCTGGCCGACGTTGCCAAGTCGGCCCGTCTTGCCGTGCTGACCATCGAAGCGGTTGTTCTTAAGGTTGTGGAGCTGTTCAGTACGCTCAAAGATAACAAAGGCATATTGACGAGCGCGTTAAGGGCCACGGGGTTTCAGTCGGCGGCGGCTGTCATGGACTTGATTTCTCCTGATAGCGAAGAGGAAAAACGCCGCATTGCCGAAGCTCGCAAGAAAAACGAACAAGCCATTTTTGACTTAGTTACTGACGCGGCGCCACCAGAAATCACCTCGAACGCAGACTTCTCCGGCTTGTCAATCGGTGGTCCTACTGGCCGAGGCGGCATCGAGCGAGCTAAGAAACGCAAGCAGCTTGAAAAACTCGACGCTCTTGCAAATTCGTTCCTGACCCCTCCTCGAGGTATCGACAAAGCCAAGTCGGCGCGCGAGAAGCGCAAGAAATTTGAGGAGCTTGAGGCGCTGGTGCAGTCCGTTCTCGCGCCGCCTGTCGGCATTACGATCGGCGCGGCACAAAACAACGCAGACCTCGGTGCGCGAATGCGACAAATTCAGCAGGAGTTTGAAGCCGAGAACCAACCCGAGAAACTCCAGATGCGGTCTGGCCGGTTCAACATCGGTGACTTGGCCAACCGAATTCAGGACAGCATCAACAGCAACGCGGAAAAGTTTGCGAAGGACACGGCGGACAACACGAAGGCGATGCGTGAGACGCTAGATCAAATCAACGAAAACACGCAAGTGGTGCCAGTTCCAAGATTTGTTGGCTAGTCTTCGTCGCCAACCTTGAGAAACGGCTGCAACACCATGACGGTATTCGATCCGCCGATTGCTGTTGTGTAAGTCTTATTTCCTTCGATCAAGAACAGATATGGCAATTGCAAGCGGTCACCATCCGCATAGCCTCCAGTATCCAATCCGGTTACCCAGCATCGTTCGTCGCCAATTTCGACAAGCATGTCGTTGTCGCTAACGACTTGCGACAGTTTGGCAATGTATTTGGTGACTCCAATCTCACCTACCTTGTATTTGGTCAGCACCGGCATTGACATCTTAAATGGATCTTCGATGCGCTCCAGCTTTTTGAGTTCAGTTCGCCATTCGCGAAGTCGTTTAGCTCGCTGTTTTTTTGTTTCCGCGCTAGCGCTGCGATCAGTACGCACGAGCTTCGTGGTTTCGGTGATGTTGGTTTTTAGTTCCTCGATTGTTTCTAGGTGAGCCTTAGTTGTTTGTGCGATCAGCCGTCGCGCCAGCCATTCACACTTTCTCTCTGTGTAGTCTACAAATCCAGCATCGTCAATCATCGCTGATATGCGCGTCACAGCAGTGCTGGGTGTGTCGTCTGCAATCGCCAGACCAAAAGAAGCGGCGACCGCAAGGCAGGTTGCCAGTAAGCGAAAGGATTTCATTTAGTCACCCATGCCCGTAACTTTTGAAGAACTAGAAGGCTCTCCAACATTCAACTTTGATGACGGCAAGTTTACCGGTACCCGTGAGTTTAAGGTTGACTGGGAGAACTGGCCCACCTTCATCGGTGAACTGTACGGCGTCTATAGCCTAACCGGCGGCACGGTCACGTCAACTTCTCCAGCAACCTTCCCAGGCGTGCCACAGGCCATCTGCACCGACGCTAGGGGTGGGCCACAGCGGGGGTTAGCGCCGACGAAGTCCGGCGAGATCACGCTGACCAATGGTAACGCAGTCACTTATCCACACGCCTTCATCACCGCCACCTATAAAATCCCCTTCCAAAGTGATGGGCAGAGCAGAGCGGATTTACCCAGTGTCCCCTCGGGCACCTACCTGGATTACACCAGCGATCATGGCGCGGAGTACCTAACCCTCCCCGGACGCGATTGGGAGTGGGATGGCACAAACGATAAGCTGCCTGCGGATATCGCCCCTGGCATTATCATGCCGACCGAGGAATTTACACTCACGTGGTCGCGGGTCACGTCACCACCCTGGAACGCCATTCGTGATACCAAGGGCAAAATCAATGGGTCTACATTCTTAAACCATGCGGCGGGAAAAGTCTTGTTTATGGGTGCCCGTGCCCGCAAGTCGTTCCAGTTGTCGGAACAGACCTTCTGGACCCTTCATTATGCGTTTCGCGTCCGCGCTCAAGAGTGGAATAGATTCTATCACAAAGATAACGGGTGGACGAAGGTTGACGACGGTAGTGGCAATCCACCCTACGCATCCGGCACGTTCTCCAACCTCTTCCAATTCGGATAACTCATGGACGAAATACTTCGGGAAGCAGTAACAGGTGAGGCGATCACGGCCGAGTGGGCAAATCAACTCGTGGCCGCGATCCGCCGGCAGGCCAACCTGACCGTGGCTGCCCCGTTTCAAATGTCGCAGGGTGCGCACGATACGCATCTCAGTACGCAGGGGCCGTTCAATCCGTTTCTCGTCGGGCTCAACGGTGACTCTCAACTTCAACATCGGAGAGCTGGCTAACCGGATGCAACATGCGATCAACGACAAGCATGGCCGAGACATGAAAAAGGCGGTCGATGAAGCAGCCCGCCAGAACGAGAACCTGGAACAGATCATTACCCTGATCGGCCAGTTTCCCGGGGTTGCGTTTCAGTAGAGGTAGTAGATCACCAGGGCGGCATAGATCAGCACCAATCCGAGCACGGCAACCACAACGATATTAGGACCACGTGCGCGAGTCCCACAACGATTGCATCGCCATCCGCCGATACGAATCGAAGACAACACCCAGACCGGTAGCCAGGCCGCGAATGCCAACAGGCCGAATACAGGAAATGCCACGATGCCGATCACAATCGTGGCCAGGAAGTGAAGCAAGTGATTGGTGCCAGGACGGCTTGCCGCGGTGCGTTCCCCACAGTGTGGGCAATTCATCGAACCTAGTTGTATTCCCATAACAGGAGGCCCCATGCCTGTAGAGTTTGAAGAACTGGCCGGCTCGCCGAGTGGGACTTTCTCCAATGGAAAATTCTCGGGAACCCAGCAATTCAAAGTTGCGTGGGAGGACTACACGACCTTTATCGGTGAATTGTACGGCGTGTATAGCCTAAACGGAGGCGCGGTCTCGTCAACTTCTCCGGCCACCTTCCCGGGAATTCCGCAGGCTGTGTGTACGGATATCAAATTCAATCCACAGTCCGGCTTGGCACCCACGAAGTCGGGCGTGATCACGTTGACCAATGGCAACTCAGTGACCTATTCCCACGCCATTATCAGGGCTACCTACAAAATTCCCTTCTCTTCGGGAAGTTCGGGACGCAGTAATCTGCCTACGGTTCCGGAAGGAACGTATCTCGACTTTAGTAGTGACCGCGGCGCGGAGTACACGACCATTCCCGGTCGAACCTGGGTGTGGGCAGGATCGAGTGTTCCAGTTCCCGAGGATTCCAGCCCCTCCGTCATCTTGCCCACGGAGGAAGTCACGCTTACCTGGTCGCGAGTCACTTCTCCACCCTGGTCGGCCATCGAATCGACGAAGGGCAAAGTCAATGATGCGACGTTTTTGAGCTACGGGGCAAGGAAGTTGTTATTCGCGGGAGCGAGAACCCGTAAGTCATTCCAGATTACCGAGCAGACATTTTGGACCGTCGACAATTCCTTCCGAGCGAAGTCGGAGGATTGGAACAAATCTTACAACGAAGGAACGGGGGTCTTGGTTGCCGGGTGGACGGAAATCGAGGACGCCGAAAGCAATCCACCGTATGCCTCAGCATCATTCTCAGGCCTCTTTCAGTTTGGGTGACCCATGGCCGAACTACCCCGCGAAGTATCACCTGGCGAAGCGATCACGGCTGAGTGGGCGAATCAGCTTGTGGCCGCGATTCGTCGGCAGGCCAACTTGACCGTGGCTGCCCCGCTGCAGATGTCGCAGGGTGCGCATGGTACGCATCTCAGCATGCAGGGGCAGTTCGACCTGTTTCTGGTGGAGCTTCAAGAAGCATTATCCAGCGGCAGCAGTGCGGATGCTTATCGTTTGGTGTGGGACGGCAGCGATTGGACCACGACGGGCGCGGAGACCATTGAGGTGTTCGATTCCGTGGGCGGCAGTCGCGATGGGGAAAGCGGCGACCGGGGCTATGCATTCTTCAATCGTCGTAGTGGGCAATACGAATTGCTAGTGTTGGGGTGCTGAGATGGTCGCGGTCGATGCGTGTTGCTGCGACGAGACGGTTGGAAGCGGCAGTTCGCTTCCAACGTCGGGTTCGTCGTCACCACAACTCATCGAGTGTGGTACCTGCGCCGGCACCGGATTGAATGCGCCGTACTGGTGGGATATCACGTTCAGCGGTTTGGTCGATGTCGCGTGCGATGACTGTGACACCTACAACAGTACGTTTCGCGTGGAATACAATCCCGAGTTTAGTGTGAATCGATGTGCCTGGACGCTGATGATTCCCGAAGGCTGTGCGATCTGTCTCCCGATCTTTCCCGACGTCGATCCCAAAGGGGCGAATCTCGTAGCCCTGGAGTTATTTGGCAACGTGAATCCCACGGTATGGGTTCATATCTGCCGACTGAGTGAAACGTCGACCGGAGGCGACCTGCTGTGCCATCCTTCGTATTGGGAGATTAACTTCCGCGAAGTGTTCAGCAGCAAACCAGACTGCTTGCAGATGGACAACTACCTGATCGACGATACCTCGCCGAATCAATCGAGATGCCCCAACCAGTTCCCTCCGCCGTTCGGGTTGGTCGACGCTTGCGATGCGTTCCCTACTGGGGTTCCAGCGGAATGTCGCATCACGGCGGTTACCCAACCATGACCATGTGCGACACGGTGCCCGCCGCAGGGGGTAAGCGTTGCCTTCGATGCGGGGCCTACTTCAACACCACGGGCAAGGTCTTCGCCCGCTGCGGGCAGTTGGATCTCTCCGTCGAGCCGAATAAGAAGGCCAAGTGCGGCGGCTGCTCGAAGCGACAGGAGAAACTCAATCGCATCGTTCCCGGTGCGGGCGACGCGATCGCCAAACTGTCCGACCCGATTGCCGATGCAATTGGTTGGAAAGAGAAAAGCCTGCTGCTGGAGTTCACCCACGGCCTCGGCGATGGGGTGCAGTTCACCGTGGTGCTGAAGCATTTGGCGGCACGGTTTCCCAAGTGGAAAGTGGACGTCTGCACCCAAGCGGAACGCCACGACATGATGCGCGGCGCGGGAGCCCGGTATTGCTTCACGCCTGGTAGCGCTCGGGGCGAGCATGTGTACCGCAAGACGATCAGTATCGTCGAGCCTGCGGAATGTTTTCACGATTCGCCCGCCACCAAGGCCGAGACGATCCTCCGAAACCACTTCGGGATTACTCCCCAGTTGGAGTTATCACGGTACCGCGTGGAATTCGCTCGCAGGCATTCGGACGTCGCCAGGCAGTTCATCAATGAGTTGCCTAGCAGCGAAGGCTTTGTGCTGCTGCACTACCAGGGCGACTCGATGCGGCGGGCCAAGAACCTTGACGAGGGCATCATCCGTGCGTGTTGCAGCCGCATTCTCGAAGCGGGCTATACACCCGTCATCTTCGATTTCGAACACCGTTCCAGGTTGATTGACGGTCGAACCATATTTCGGGCGGAGATACCCGCAGATCCCTGTGTGACGGCGGCCCTGGCCAACGAAGCTGCGCTTTGTGTTGGCGTCGACAGTGGTCCGGGACATGTGTTTGGCAGCGAGACGCTGTCGACCCCCACATTGATCGTTTGGCGTAAGAATCATCCGTACAATTATTATGAGCTGGCCGAGCATGTAACCCATGTGCTGCCGCAAGATCACTGGCGACACTTGCGAGGGCAAGACTGCGAACGCACGGGTCTTGGGTTTTTTCAGTCGCATTATCACTATGTTCAATGTCAGCGACATGTGCGCTACGAACTGCCGACGCTGGTATCCGCTGCCTTGGACGGTGACATCAACGCGATTCGTGCGCGGAATCGCCACACGGTGTTTGGACATTTCGACGAGAGCAAATTCTTCGATCGTGTGGAGGGACTTCCGCCTGACGCACTGATCAACTGTGGTGTGGGCATGTGGCCCCATTGCGAGGCGGCCCAGTTTCACGATCGCTGGCCGCAGGCAACCATTGTTGGCTGTGAGCCGAACCAGGAAATTCACTCGGTACGCGCTCGCGACTATCCAGGCGAGTTGCTTCCGGTTGCGGTTGGCGGGCAAGAAGGCTCCGTCATGCTCTACCCAGGTGACGAAGACGGGGGTATGAGCTCTTTGCTGCTCCCCACGGAAGATTACCCCATCGCACACGGAGAGCCTTACGAGGTCGCGTGCACGACGATTGATCACATCGCTCTGCCCTGCCATCGCGGATGGTTGTGGCTCGACATCGAAGGCTATGAAGCGAATGCACTTCGCGGCGCGACCGAGACTCTGCGGCGATGCCAGTGGGTTTCACTCGAAGTGAGCAACCGCCCACGTCGCCGAGGCGAGGCCACCGTGGAAGAGATCGAGTCGATCCTCAAGCCGCACGGATTCCGACTCCTCGCCACCCACAACGACGGGCCGAGTCACGATCGGTTGTATGCGAAAGTGTGAGCACGACCGTGGGCGATTAGATCCGCTTTGAGCACGAACCCTAGGATCGATTCCCGTGCTACACGATCGTCGCCCAGGTATCTAGCTTCTGATTCAATTCTCGCTACAGTTGATCTACTCATTCCTATGTCCGTGGAGTTCGAGTTCCACAGTTTCGAATCGGTCTGGGCAAAAAGGGTGCACCCTACATCATCCACCAAAGCGCGGTTCAGGCAGACCACGAACTCCAAGTCCGTGGATGGCGAAGATGCTTCCGGGTTGTGGGTGTCGGGCCATTTGTTCGGGGGTGACGAACGCTTGCTGGGAGGTTACATATAGCGTTTCGTAATTGTCGCCCCCGAAAGTAACACACGTTGGGCTGGGGATCGGCATGTCGATCTCACGGTCGATGCGACCCTTGGGGTCGAGGCGGAGGATCTTGCCGCCGAGATTTAGAGCGAACCAGTAGTAGCCTTCGGTGTCGACCGTCGCACCGTCGACGATGGCGGGTTTGCGATCCGCGAGCGGAAAGAATTCGCGGCGATTGAAGATCCGGCCCTCTTCGATGTCGAAATCAAACACGTAGATCATTCCGCCGATGGTATCGCCGAAGTACATCCGCGTGTCTTCCGGATCGAAAGCAATACCGTTGCTGCACACGAATGAGAAATCCTCTTCGACCTTGTGACATGTCAAGTCAGGATCAAAGCGATACAGATGCGACTCGGTGCCTTTGAGTCGGGTGTTCATACTGCCGCACCAATAGCGTCCGCGACGGTCGGCCTTGCCGTCGTTCAAACGGTTGTGCGGTTTGTCTGGTTCGGGGTCGATGATTTGCTCGAAACGATCGTTTTCAAGATCGATGAGGCAGAATCCTGAATTCGAAGCGCCGAGCAACCCGCCACCGTCACGAAACGCGAAGGAGCCAACCTGCTCGGGCATGGTCCAGACGGTTCGCTCGCCCGTCACGATGTTCAGGCGTCTGATCGCGGGACGCCGTTCACTATTCGGTTCCAGAGCCGGACCGACGTGCTCGGCCCAATAAATGGATTGTTCTTCGGCGACCCAGATCGGAGTTTCCCCCAGCCCGTCATTGCACTCCCATAAACATTCGATCTCGACCATAGTGAGTACTCCGGTCATGTAGCGAATTAATCGATGAGAAAGGTCGTCTTGCGTGGACTCAGTATAGGCGATGATCTCTTGAAAGTCGCAGAGCTTGCAGGGTTGGGACCGCACTTAGATCGATTTCCAATCATCGCTAGGGACTGGCTCTCCGTGGTGTTCATCGGCGCAACGGTGTCTCCGGAACTCCACGGAGCTTATTCCCTCCGGGTGTGGAAACCTCTCGATTTGCACGGTCTGGCGACAGCGTGTCTGAGAGTGATTCAAAAGAAACTCCAGAACTGGGCGCGAACCAAAGGGCCGCTGGAGCCGGCGACGAATCCGGTTCTGCTTTGTTGTGCAGGCGAATGGTCGAGGTAAGTCACGTCGAGTGTGACACGTGCTCCCCGCTCCCCCTTCACATACCAGTTCACTCCGCCGGCGAGTGACGACCCGTCGCCGAATTCTCCCAACACCTGCGATCCCGAGGCGTACAGTTCCAATCGTTTGGGCACCACAAACCCACCGACTTGGGCGAAGTAGCCATGGTCAAAGAGCGAGTCGATGGGCAATGGCCCCGTTCCTCTGATCGAGGATAGCCATCGTAGGAAATACTCGCTCGAGAAACTCAACCCGCGATACTTCATGCCAAAGTGAACGGCGTATAACGAAATGTCGAATTCGTTCACCGTGACCCCGGGTGCCAATGCACCGGGCTCGACCAACCGCGTACCGTCGGAGAGCCGCACTACGGTTTGTTCAGGTCCGGGCTCTCCCGTCACCCCGCCATCGTTCTTGGTGTAGGTGAAGGCTTGCCCCGTGCGGATGACCAGTTGTTCGTGGTACTCCAGGTCAGAGAAACCAACCCCGAAGTTGCCAAGCGGTTCCCACCACAGGATGCCCGAGTAGACGAGGTTCGTGTCGAGTTCTCCCGCCCTTAGGGTAAAGGTATTGAAACCGTTGCCGATCAACGCGCGGTAGTACAGTGCGTCGGTTAGCTCTCCGTTGGCCCAAATTCCGGCCGTCATGGAAGGGCGAAAGAAGGTCGTCGCCATCGTTCGATCGGCACCAAGTGTATACCGCGATGTTTCGAGCCACTCCCAGGTGCCGGGGACTTTGCCCAGTCCGGCGTTCATGGTCAATGATTGACTGAAGTGATAACTTCCCCAGCCCATCAACAGTTGAATCTGGGATTCCGAGACGGTGTTGTAGTCGATGTTGACATAGAAGCTGAGGTTCGGATCGAATGCGAATCCGGAGAAGACCAGGCGACCTCGATTGATATCGAAATCGTTCCGATCTTCAATAGGCACGACCACGCCCGCACTGTTGGTGAAGGTCGGTTCCGTAGGATCAAAGCCCGTGTAGCGAAACTGGTTGTGAAGGTTGAACTTCAGTTCAAATGGCAAAGCTGCTGCATCGTAGGGCCGTAACACCCAGCCGTCGTCATACTTCAAAAAGTGTGTGGGGCCGTCGAGATCGCTTTCACTCACGCAGCTTTCCACGGAGAAGGGCGATACGAATACCGGCCCCTCTTCAATCACCTCGGGCAATCGATAGACCGGCTCGGAATTAGTCTTCAGCGCGTGCAATTCGTTCTGCAAGCTGAACACGGTCGCTTCCAACTCGTCGATGCGCGCTTCGGCTGGCTGGGAAGCGCCCCTGGGAATCTGGGTGACTTTCAGCGGGGGCTGCCCCGCCGCGTTACTGCATGCACCGAACAGCACCAATAGCGCAAGAGCCGCGTGAAGTGCGGCGGGCTGAAGTGGGCATGTTCCCAGGTTCATTGTGCAACCGTGGTGCGTGAGCAGCGGATTGACTGAATTGTTGTACCGCTGGTGTATGCGTTCGCGATTCGAGGGTCGCCTGAGATCTCGAAGCCGCACCGTCTCGAACTACATCGGCTTGCCACGGTGGCAAACTTTGACGGTTGTAGGGTTTATCTGGCTGCAGGCCCCCCTGTTGCTCGAGAGCCATCTCCCTATATTGCAGGCTATAGGCGGGATTGAGTCCGGAAACGAAGAAGACGCAAGAGAAACCCCCACGGATGATCGGATCAGGCCCCCCTCCGCCTAATGTTCGACTCGATCGTGTATTCGAAGAGCCGGAAACAGGTTCGCCAAAGCGCAGCTTGCTGTTTCTGGCCTGTCTCGTCCTGGCCGCCACGCTCACTTGGTTCCTGGGTGATCGTCCTGATATCACGCCGGCGGCTCATCGAGCGCTGTTCATCCTGTTGCTATCGGTGCTGCTATGGGTCACCGAAGCGATTCCCGCCTTCTCGGTGGGTATTCTGATCATTGCCTTGCAAATCGCCTTACTGGGCGATCCAGAGTCCGGGGTATTCGCCCACTCGTCGAAGGACTGGGAACATTTCGTCGCCGTGTTGGGGCACCCGCTCATCTGGTTATTCTTTGGTGGCTTCGTGCTGGCGGCAGGCATGGAGCGCTGCGCGCTCGATCGATGGCTGGCGGCGAAGTTGCTAACGCGATTCGGCGAGCGTCCGGCCAATGTGCTACTGGGGGTCATGCTCACGACCTTTGTGCTGTCGATGTTCATGTCGAACACTGCCACAACGTCGATGATGCTGGCCATCTTGGCGCCGCTTTTAGTCACGATGCGGTACGACGACACGTTGGCCAAAGGGCTGTTGGTTGGCACCGCTGTGGCCGCCAACCTGGGTGGCATGGGGAGCCTGATCGGTACGCCCCCCAACGCCATTGCCGTGGGGACACTGGCCGACACAGGCACGCAACACACGATCACCTTTCTCGAATGGCTCATGCTGGGATTTCCTCCGGCATTAGTGGCCATGTTGCTGGGATGGCAGGTGTTGTTGCGGGTTTATCCCTTGAATGGGCGAACGATCAGTCTGAAAGTCGATGAAACAACTTCCTCGCAAGAGACGCCCGCCCCGCCGTGGCAACGCGTGGTGGTTTCTGGCGCGTTGATTGTTACGATCGGGCTGTGGCTTACTTCCCAATGGCACGGGATTCCAACGGCCGCCGTGTCGTTCGCGCCGATTGTGTTGCTAACCACCACCGGAATTCTGGGCGTCAACGAAATCCGCGGGCTCAGCTACGACGTGCTATTCCTCATGGCCGGCGGATTGGCGTTGGGGCAAATGGTCACCGAAACCGGTTTGGCCGATTGGATCGTGGGCTATCTGCCGATCGAAGGTCTGGGCGAAGTTGGCTTGGCGTTCCTGATGGCCTACACCACGGTTGCCCTTTCCAACTTCATGAGCAACACGGCGGCCGCCAACATTCTTGTACCGCTGGGCGTTACTCTAGCGACCGGCTTCGAATCGACCGTTGCCGTGTCGATCGCCTTTGGTGCCTCGGCGGCTATGTGCCTACCGGTGGCAACTCCGCCCAACGCCATGGTCTATGCCACGGGACGTTGCGGTGCGATGGACTTTATCAAGATCGGCATTCTCATGGGGCTCATCATCCCAGCCATCGGCATCCTGTGGCTGCAACTCGTCCTTTCGAGCGTTCTGAAGATTGGCTGAGGCAAGCAGCGCGCAGCGATTTGGTCGAGCATCGCATCTAGGGTTGATGACCACCGGGACCACGGGCGTTGCCGTGTTCGATCTCTTCTTGCGTGGCTTTGCGAATATCACGCACGGTGACCGCAAAGTTGAGGTTCACCCCGGCCAAGGGGTGATTGCCATCGACGGTGACTTCTTCTTCGCCAATTTCAATCACGGTGATCACCATCGGTCCGGCATTCGAATCGACTTGGAACTGCATGCCGGGCGCCAAATCGGGGACGCTTTCGAACTGGCTCTTTGGAACCCCCTGTCGTAAGGCCTCGTTCCGCTCGCCGTAGGCATCCGCGGGAGCCACAGAGACTTCGAGTTCGTCGCCGACCTCTTTGCCATCCAACTCGCGTTCGAGCCCGGGGATGATACCGCCCGTACCATGTAGGTAGGTTAAGGGGCTTTGTCCTTCCGAGGAGTCGAGGACTTGTCCGTCGTCGTCTTTCAAGGTGTAGTCGATGGCAACAACGGTGTTCTTTTCAATACGCATCGCGCGATCCTCCGCCGCGGAAGAAACTTCCCTGGGCCAATTCCAAGTGACGCGCGTCACCGACCAAGAACCGACCGGGTCGACAAGCAAGACGAGAAAAGCAGGCAAACGCCAGCAAACACAGAGCCAACAGAACGTGCTCAAGTCGACAAGCCAATCATGACGCCAGTGTAACGGAACTGGCGTTACACACCCAAACGCCCCGCGGAAGGGAAAAAATGGAGTTTCTGCAGAAAGATAGAATGACGGGTGGCACAGCGCCGTGCCCAAGGGAGATCTGGAAGTGCCCGGAATGCCGCGGAGGGCATTCCCTAGAGCAGGGCTATGCAGTCTCGGCGGTCACCTCCTGGAGTTCGCTTTCTTCCACGATCGCTTCCAACTGGCTGCGGAGTTCTTGACCGTATGTGCGGAGCCGCTTGATGTACTTGGTTCTGCGGGTGGGGATGAGGGTTGAGAGTAGGACGTTCACCCGCGAGCGGTAGCGGTTGGCGAGGATCCCGCAGACGATGGTGATGGCCAACGCAACGGCACTCCACCATGCCGTGGGCAGGATCAGGCGATAGACCACATATAACAGTGCGTACCACAAGGGAAACCCAAGCAGTCCGGCCAGGAATCGGGTGGTTGCCGCGAAGTATGGGTCGGAGGTTAGCCGTAGCGAGAGGGCTTCCAGCCCGCGGTGAGGAATGACATGGGTGATCATCCCGAACAGCACCAACGGCGAAATCAAAATCAGCAGGCTGACGCGACCGAAGGCCAGCAGTTCGTCGCCAGGCTGGATGTGCAGGGCTTTTCCAAGATCCAAATAGCGGTTGATCTTTTCGGTCACCTCGGCAGCCAACTCCGGGTGTTGGGGAGCCAGACGTCCGATGTTTGCCGCCACGGTCGATAGCCGGGCGAAGTCGTTGGTGCCCGAGTGGACGTAGAGCTTGTTGACCATCTCCATCAGTTCGGTGAACTCTGGCGAGGGGACCTCGACCGTTAGCTTTCGCATGCGTGCTTCGAGTTCCGCGGTGCAGGCCTTTACGCCGGCCCAAGGGTCTGCTTCGTTTCTCCAGTCGGCCACCAACACCGGCTCGCCGTAGACCACGGTGACCGATTGCCCTACGCGAAAAAAGTCAGAGTAATTGATCCCCACCGGTTGAATCCGCACGCCCAACTTCCAGTCGTTCAACGCTTCCGCGGCGAAGGCCATGCGGACGGCCCCGGTTTTGAAACGGTGCAGCCGTCGTTCGCCGGTTTGAAAGTCCTCGGGAAACTCATGGGGAAACACCAGCACGGCGCCCCCCTTGGTGAGCAACTCCGAGGTCCTCGAAAACGTTCGTTGGTTATCGTCCCCCTCGAATCCGTCTTCCGGTCGGTAGATGGGCAATACCGGGAGGAACCAGAACAGCAGGTTCGCCGGAAAGGTGAACAGCGTGCTCTTCGCGGTGAACCATAGTTGCCGCAAGTAGTGGCAGGCCACGACCAGCACGTCCATCAACCCGTTGAAGTGATTCGAAACCACCACCACCGGACCGTGCTTCACGGGCTTCGCACCCAAGCTGTCGATGCGGCGATAGAACTGCCGAATGCCCAACTGCCCCACGACATACAGGGTTCAGTAGATGACAGAGATGATGCCGAAACGAATCACGTGCGTAGGCCCAACGGTTACAGGAGAATTGCATTGCCGCCATGAAGAATTGATACTTGACTGTATCGCCGGCGCTCGCACATGTCGAACAGAATCGTGTGAGTGGCTTGAGTGTGTTGGGCACTTCGCAGAGAGTGTCTTGAATCGTTGGCCGTGATATCTGGAACTGCGATTCGATGTACCACCAACTTTGTCGCGACATGCACGCCAGTCTTCTTGTTGGCAAGTGCCCGTGGTGTGGGGCGTCCATTTCGCATGGATTTTCGCTCGAGGCAGATTTCTTCGGATCCAGGCCGGGTTGGTATCCAGGAGGAAAGTTCTCTGGTTCGACGTTGGTCGACCTTGTTGAAAAGCGTGGCGTACTGGAAGCACGAAATGCTGCTCGGCTAATCTATGACATCGCAGGTTGTTTATCGCAGTGGCACTCAGAGCATGGACTGCATGGAGTTGTAAGCCCGAAAAATATTGGGCTCGTGAAGGATGGCAAGCTTCGACTGCTCGCACCCGATCAGAACATCGACGTGAGGTTCGTTGGGCTCGAAGATGCCATTGATGACGTTGACTACCTGGCCCCCGAGTTAGCACTAGGAGCGCAACCCTTCGATATGCGGGCCGATCTCTATGGCCTGGGGTGTACTTTTTACTATGTATTGTGTGGGCACGCTCCGTTCCCTCATGGAACGATCGCGCAGCGGCTCATGTCCCATCAGACGGGCTGGCCGAAGCCTATCAGTCAAATACGGACGGATGTTCCCGCGGGGTTGAGTGATATCTGCTATCGATTGCTCGCCAAACAACCGGAAGATCGCTACCTGTCCGCGGAGTTTGTTCAGAAGGTGCTTCTGCCATGGACGAAGGGGGCAAGCTGATGGGCGAATCGATTCATCAACGGTTGACGAACGTGCTTTCTATGGTCAAACCACAATTGTCCTTGATGTCGCTGTTGGTGTTGGTCACGGTGATCGCCATGCTGACCGCGGGAGCTGCCAACTGGTATCTTCCAAAACGAAGTGAAACGGCCGCCCGTTCGCGATTCGAATTCGTAGAGGCGTAGAAAGACACCGGAGCGGCAACGCTGCTCGAAGTGGCGCAGGAGTCCGAGGCTTATTTGAAAGCTTCGCTCGCCGTACCGTTCGCGGATCGTCAAGCCATGCTCGAGAGACATCGGGATCTGATTCGGAATCTGGAGCAACTGTCGCGTTTAGTTTGCTGGTCCGTAGGGAGCGAAGAACATGAACAAGAATTGAAGCAGTTGGCCGCCCGTAGAAGGGCCACTGAGAAGCGTTTGGAACAAGAACTAGCTCGCTGAACGGCTGAGCGAATGTTTGTTTCGAAGTCAGAAAGAGCCCCCGGACGCGAAGGTGAGATCATATTCGCACCAATGGTGTGCGCTACCGCCATGAACGCCACGACTGAAGTACAGTCGCCTCCCCATCCAACGCGCGAACCATTCCAATTCTCGGTCGCGCAATTCTTGATTTGCATCGCGTGTATCGGGTTCTTTCTATGTCTGGTCACTTCCGTGGGTTGGCGGGCAGCTTATCTATTTTCCGGGGTGTGTGGTCTTACGTTGATTGGCTTCGGACTGATCAAACGCCGTGAAAGGTACCAGGGATTTGGCACCATCGTGGCCATGGCTTCGGGGTTCATGTACGTGGGGGGAACCATCGGTCCTCCGAACAATCAAAGTGCGGTCCTCGTCTCCTGCCCCATCCAAGTAAAGGACGCTAACGGCAAGCCGATTCGCGGGGCCACCGTTCGAATGCAGGAGGTTGCGAGTGCCGCGTTGCCGGCCGCCAACAATTCGGTCATTAGCGCAGCGACCGATTCCACGGGAACCGCCTGGCTTACGTATTCGTTTCGGTTCACATCAATCCGAGGCTGGTTTTCAGAGCGACCGTACCTCGATATTCCCGCGTCGCTCTCGATCCAAGTCGACGCGGCAGGATACCAGCCGACATCAGTTCGCTTGGAAACCATCACCGGTGCCGACTACGACTGGTTCGATTTACCGTTGCCAGAGATCACCATTCAACTGGAAGCCATCAATCCGTGAAGGAAATCGATTGACGTCTACCGTGGGAAACGCTGGCCCGCAAATGGGAAATCATGCAAACGACTGCTATCGCGACGCAAAGCGAACTAAACCACCCCCCACGGATAGCCCAGCCGCATGTCGGCTGGGTCGCCGAAGGTGACAAGAATCTCTTGGCAAAACGTGTCGCTGCGAGCAAGAGTCAGGGCTTGCGGCCTGTCTTCTTACTACAGACTAAATTAGATGAACCCAAGTGGACATGTGGAGTAACATGCACTTCAGGGCATCTTGTCGCCACTGGCGACCCAGCCGACATGCGGCTGGGCTCTCTGACGCAGAACCTCGGGCAGCATGATGGGTGAATCTGACTCAACAACGCCGCAACCAAGAACATGGTTTCAATTCACCACTGTGCAAGTCTTAGCCGGCATGGCGGTCTGCGGCGTGTTCTTTGCCCTGGCGACCTGGGCCGGGTGGGTGGGGGCTTTCTTCTTCATGTTCATCTGCGGGTTCGCGTTGTTGTTCCGAGGTATCGACAAGCGCGACCTACGCTACCTCGGGCCGGCAACGCTGTTGATCGCCGTGTCTGCCTGTTTCATGGCGCTAGGTTCCACTGTTGCCCTCGGAGTCGGACATTCAACCCATCCGGTGATCCTAAGAATCTTTGATGCGAGCGGGCAGCCGGTCAAGGGTGCCAATGTTCGCATGCGGGAAGTTCATCTGCTTGAGTTGCCCGCAGATATTCCGATCGAATCGCCTTCGATGATCAACGCTCATGATCCCCCGATATTCACCAGCAGCAATTCGACAGGGACGGCGACGCTGAACTACACCTTTACGACCGCGTCAAAAATGGGCTTCTTTGTCGATGAAGCGCATCTGAGGGTTTCGCCCATTCTGTGGGTCCAAATCGATGCTCCCGGCTACCAACGCCACTCTTTTCGCTTGGAAACAATCATCGGGGGTTCGTATGATGTGCACAAACTTCCCTTTCCAATAATCGAAGTCCAACTGGAAGCCAGCAAACCGTGAAGCGTTATCGGATGCCGTCTACCGTGGGTAAGTGCTGGCCAAGTGATGACACAATGATGACCTGCGTGAATGTCGAACGTCGGATATCGCGACGCAAAGCAAACCGAAACCATGTCCCACGGATAGCCCAGCCGCATGTCGGCTGGGTCGCCGAAGGTGACAGGAATCTCTTGGCAAAACGTGTCACGCCGAGCAAGAGTCAGGGCTCGCGGTCTGTCTTCCTACTACAGACTAAATTGATGAACCCAAGTGGACATGTGGAGTAACATGCACTTCAGGGCATCTTGTCGCCACTGGCGACCCAGCCGACATGCGGCTGGGCTTTCTGACGCAGAACCTCGGGCAGCATGATGGGTGAATCTGACCCAACACTTGCGCAACCAAGAAGATGGTTCCAATTCACGGTCTTGCAGTCTTTCATCGCCATGGCGATCTGTGCCGCGTTCTTCGCCTTTGTGGCGTGGGCTGGCTGGCGGGGTGCGTTTTTCGCTATAGCAATGGGTGGCCTGGCGCTTGTAGCTGTGGGTATTTCAAAACGAAAGCGAGTGTATATCTTCCCCGGGATGTTGGTGTTCTGGATTTCCGCCTCCCTCTTCGACGTTGTACCCGAGGCGAACTACAGTTCCGCGCAATATGCGCCTCGCCGAATTACTGTGAATGTAGTGAATGAATCTGGGAGACCAATCGGTGCGGCTAGGGTTCTGGTTCGTGCCCACGACAAGCGCGCATCGCCTGAGGATGTACCCATCGTGCCGACCTCAGGCCAAGACGATTTTACAACAGATGACCGAGACATCACCGATCGCAGCGGCGTCGCGGTCGTAGGGTATTCTTTGAAAGAAACCTGGCAGGGGTGGTGGAATAATCAACCAATCTTCGTTATCCCCCCTTACGTGTGGATTCAGGTGGAAGCTCCGGGATATCGGCCGTCGGTCGTTCGGGTGTCCGATATCATCGGAGAGACCTATGATTCACGGCACCTGAAAGTTCCAGAAATTGAAGTGCGATTGGTCGCTGACGAGCCATAGAATCTACAATGCTTACTCTGGGCGCATGCCCTACGTGCTGACTAACTCAAACTTACATTCGCTTTTCTCATTACCATGAACGAACAGCCCGATACATCGACCTTGAAGTGGTGTCACTTGCGCAGTAACCGGCTCACCAAAGATTTCTTCGGTGGAGTGGTGGTCGGGATCGGGATGGGTGCCATGTTGACGACCTACGTCATCGACAAGATGTACACCGGTGGGGACACGCACTACTTCTCGGATGGTCTGCTGATCGCCCCCTGGCTGATATTCTTCGGCGCCTGGTTTGCAGACAAGGCAGCGGGTTCTCGGGAGAACGAGTCCCCGTCTTCGAAGTAAATCTCATGCCGAGTCGTTCGCGCGTAGGTTGCCTCACAGCTGATTGTGATATCTTATGACTTCCTGGCGAACCTCTTTAAAGGCTCGTTTGTCGTCTGCTGTGGCGAGAATGGACTAATTGTGTAATCGAGGGGCGCTGTCATGTCCGTATCGAAGCAGCCAGAACTGGTCCCTACGGGCGAATCTACTGCGGAGCTTCGTGCCGGGGACGAGCAACCCATCACGGTGATTGGAAATCAAGCCATTCGCGATGGGTTCGAGCCAATCTGTCTCGATCAGGCTATCAATCTTCGGCGTGCACCGGGCGTCACAGACGTCGTGATCAATCCCGATGCGCACATGGGGTTCGGGGCCCCCACTGGCAGCGTAATGGTCTCGCCCACGCATATCTATCCCGGCCCAGTGGGCGTCGACATCAAGTGCTCGATGAGCTTGATCCAGTTCGATGTTCCGGCCGAGGAAGTGCAGGATAACAAGACACGCCGTGCTCTCATCTCCGCAATCAGTCGCAAGATCCCGACGGGGGTCGGTAAGCGTTCCAAGAAGAACAATGCCCGACGGATCACCAAGAAACTCGGAGAACAAATCGTTGTCGAAGGCGCTTCGGAAGATGTGCTCGAACAACTGGGCATCCCTACGCAGTGGAGCGATCGCTGTGAAGACGCAAGTCATTCGGGTCACAATGCAACCTCTGACGCACTGGCGATCCGACTCGAGCGGATGTTTTCGGCCAAGCAGATTCCGAATTTCATGGAAAAGTTGGAGCAACTAGGCTCCTATGGCGGAGGAAACCACTTTGGCGAGTGTGAGGTTGTTCGCATCGAAGACACGGATCGCTCTCAAGCGATTGCTAAGGAGTTCCTCCTCAAGGAAAATTGTGTGGCCTTTCTATCTCACTGTGGTTCCAGAGGCTTCGGCCACAAACTGGCCACGAATCAGTTTCGTGGGTTGCAGCAGAAGTTCTCTGATTGGCATATCCCGTTCCCTGCTGGTGACAAGGAACTGGTGTACGCTCCAGTCGGAAGCCGTGAAGCCGACGACTATCTGGACGATATGGCGTTGGCCGCCAATTTCGCCACGGTGAACCACCTGCTGATTAATGCGCTGGTGCTGGAAGCTTTCCAGGAGGTATTGCCCGGAACCAGCGGTGCTTTAGTGTACTACATCAGCCATAACATCGTACGACATGAGTTGGTCGACAATCAGCCAGTTCACGTCCATCGCAAAGGAGCAACCCGGGCATTTCCTGCAGGCCATCCTGAGTTACAAAACACGCCGTTCGAGTCGATAGGTCATCCGATCCTATTGCCGGGCAACCCTCGAGACGGTTCGGTGGTGATGGTGGCTGACGAGGGTGTCGCGAACACCTGCTTTAGTATCAATCATGGTGCCGGGCGTTGCCTAAGCCGAAAGGAGGCCAAGAAGAATTTGTCACAGGAACAAGTTGACCAAGAGTTTGACAGCGGCGGCATCCTGACCAATTGTCGCCAATACCCACTCGACGAGGCCCCCGCTGCCTACAAGAACTTCTCAGAGGTTCTTCATTCCGTGACAAGTGCCGGATTGGCGAGCAAGGTGGCTTCGCTTTCCGCCAGCTTTGTCATCAAAGATTCCGGCGAGCCTGATGACGACATCTTTTCCGAGTGAGAGGCGCTCGTCGGAAAAGTGGCTCTTGCCTGTTCCGGTGACGTGCGTGACTTTTGATTGGCTCGCACGGCTGGAAATCTGCCCATCGCCGTGTTAGAAGTCTGGTAGTGGGCTTGCTTCGTGTCTCGAGTGATGATTTCCCAGCAACAGGTGAACCGCATGAAACGTGAAACGGCTGCCGACTACGATCAGGAATTGTTGGATCTGTACGATGACTATGCTCACGGGCGATTGAGTCGTCGTGGGTTTGCGGCCAAGGCGGCGAAGTTTGCGGCTGGAGGGGTGACGGTCGAAATGATCCTCAAGCGGCTAAGCCCCAACTATGCCTGGGCACAGCAGGTGGCCGAAGACGACGAACGCATCAAGACGGAATTCATCGAGTACGACTCGCCCAAGGGGGCGGGGAAGATGCGGGGGTATCTCGTCACGCCGGCCAACGTCTCAGGCAAGCTGCCTGCGGTGTTGGTCATCCATGAAAACCGCGGGTTGAATCCCTATATCGAAGACGTGGCACGCCGACTAGGGGCCGCCGGGTTCTTGGCCTTGGCTCCCGATGCACTCACTCCCCTGGGTGGATATCCCGGCAACGACGACGAAGGACGTGCGCTGCAGCGAAAACGAGATGCCGAGGAGATGACGCAGGATTTCATTGCCGGGGCGATGTACTTGAAGAATCACGCCCGCTCGAAGGGCAAGATCGGCGTGGTGGGTTTCTGCTTTGGCGGTGGGATGACCAACGCCCTTGCGGTGGCGATCCCCGATGTCGTGGCGGCTGCTGTTCCGTTCTATGGTCGGCAACCCGATGCGGAAGATGTCGCCAAGATCCAGGCGGCACTCTTGCTGCACTATGCCGAACTGGATCAGCGCATCAACGCCGGATGGCCCGCTTACGAAGCGGCGCTGAAAGACGCCGGCATCAAGCATCAGGCGTACATCTACGAAGGCGTCAATCACGGGTTTCACAACGATACGACCCCCCGCTTCGACGAATCGGCCGCCAAGCTCGCTTGGAAGCGCACGATCGACTTCTTCAACGAGAACCTGTGATCGAAGCATCGTTGCCGGGACCTCACCATGATTCGCAACCAAGCCTGCCGGAACGCACTCTTCTTCCTGGCTGTTTTACTGTCCGCATCCGTGGCGTCTGCGGAGGACGATCGTGTGGCGCTGGAACGTCAACTTCTGGGGTTGTCGGAAACCCAGTTCCCTGAAATGGCGGCTGCCGAGCAGGCGGGGGTGTTGGAGTTGGCGGCGGTCCACGTACCGGTCGATCCGCCGGGCGACTGCAATCACTACGGCTGGCCGATTGCGACCATGACGGGGGATACGATCGTCCTCATGCATCGCAGGATTCCCGGGCACAATCCACGCGGGGCCGGTGGGCCGCACAACAAGATGTCTTATGGCATTGTGCTCCGTAGTGAAGATGGCGGGCAGACGTGGTCCGCACCGTACGACCTGCGCGATTGTATGTTGCCCGAAGATCGCTTGCGAGGCGGGATCGTACCGCTTTCGCACCGCTTTAAGTTCGACCCGGGGAACAAGTCGATCGAAGGCTACAAGGTTCATCTGCATGCGATCGGGACGATGCGTGACGGTGCGGTCGTCGCGATCAATAACCATGGTGTCTTTTGTTCGAAAGACAAAGGTCGCACATGGTCGCACTTTTCCAAGGCGCTGCGAGACGACACGTTCCCTGGTCAGCTCGTGAACATCGGCCCCAACATCATCGATCATCCTGAGCGGGGTGTGATGGTGTTCGGCAACTGGTTTGGAACCGCTGCCGGGCCCAAGAAAAGCGATCAGCTTGTCGTGCTGCAGTCGCCCGATGGGGGTGCTACATGGGCTGCCGAATCGTTCGATGCAGGGTTCCAGCAATACGAGCCGGCGGCTTTGTTTCGCAACGGAGATTTCTGGTTGGTCACCCGCGATCAAACCACCGGGCTGGAGCATCGTCAATTGACGTGGCGACCGGGACAACCGCCACTGGTTACTTCAACGAACCTGAAGAACCCCCGGCTTGTCGATACGGTCGATTTCTCCTTCAACCCCGTGACCAAGCGATTGGAGGTGGTTCGCTCGGAGCGGCATCGCATGCAGTTGTGGCTGTGGAGCATGGCGCCGGAAGATTGGGCCTCCGGCACCTGGAAGCGTGAGAGTCGTTTACTGGGGCGAGAAGGAAAGTTCTACGCCACGGCCGATGGGTTTCATCCGGCCTCAGCGGTGATCGACGTGGGTCGAGGGGTGCAGCATGTTTTCGTCTACATCGGTCACCCCAACGGTCCCGCGGGTGTGTTTCGCCTAACCCGAACACTCGATACGCCCAAGTTGGTGGACACCCTGCAACGAATTCGTGCCGGGGACAACTAGCGTATACTGAGCGCCGAATTCGCTACTCAACAGGTATAGATGTCCGAGTTTGCTGGACTTAACCTGTTTGCTATCAATTGGTACGAACCATCCGGTGCCATTGACTCGCGGCGGCCGGGTGCTAAACTTAAGAAACATTGGTGCGAGACCAACACCCACACGTGTGTTGTGGTCATTCAACTTCGAGACAGCGGTCATCAGGACACCCTCCGGGGCGCTCTCTAACGTTTACCTGATATCTGGTTTTCGACCGCGACTGATTCTCTTGCTCCTGATTCACATGGCTGCCGGTCTACGGGCGTTTGTGTCTCCCGTTATGCGATCGCGCCGAAGTCGGGCGGTTTGCCCCGTACCGACAGTTGCGAGCAGACAGCTATTTTCGAGCGGGCGAAGGTACGCGCGCTCGACGCAGACCCTTTTTGAAAGTATGCAATTTAGATGAAGTTTGAAGAACTCTCGCTATGCGAGCCCCTCCTCCAAAGTCTGAAAACCGCCGGTTACGAAGACGCGACGCAGATCCAAGAAAAAGCCATCCCTGAAGTTCTCCAGGGACGCGACCTGGTTGGTTGCGCTCAAACCGGCACCGGCAAGACGGCCGCCTTCTCTCTGCCCACGCTGCAACGGCTGCTGCTCACGGGCGAAACCACCAAGCAAGAACACAAAAGCAAAGGCCGAAAGGGCAAGCGACCCGTTCGACCCATTCGCGGGCTGATCCTCTCGCCCACCCGAGAGCTGGCCCGACAGATTTGCGATAGCTTGATTACCTACGGACGTCACACCAGGCTGCGACATACGGTTATCTACGGCGGCGTGAAGCAGGGCCCTCAAGTGCGTGTCCTGCAATCGGGTGTCGATATTCTGGTTGCCACACCGGGTCGCCTGTTGGATTTGGTCGGCCAAGGATTTGTCGACCTGTCCGCCATCGAGATTCTCATTCTGGACGAAGCCGACCAGATGCTGGACATGGGCTTCATTCACGACCTCCGCAAGATCGTGGCCCAGGTGCCTGCCAGGCGGCAAACCCTGATGTTCTCGGCCACCATGCCGAAGGAGATACGCGATTTGGCCTCACAGTGGTTGCATCGGCCCGTCGAAGTGCATGTGGCCCCGGTCGCTTCCACGCCGCAACGCGTTTCGCAGGCAGTGTATTTTGTCGATCGCAACCGCAAAGCAGCCACGCTGACGTGGTTCCTGCTTGATCGCGAACGCTCTCGAACGCTCGTTTTTTCTCGCACCAAGAGGGGGGCCGACAAGATCGCCCGGTGCTTGCAAAAAGATGGAATAAGAGCCATGGCAATTCACGGCGACAAAAGCCAGGCCAAACGGCAAGCAGTGATCCGCGAGTTCAATTCGAAGCGTCCACCTGTACTGGTTGCCACCGACCTTGCAGCCCGAGGGCTCGATTTTTCGGATGTCTCGCATGTCATCAACTACGACATGCCCGAAGTGCCCGAAACGTACGTGCATCGCATTGGGCGAACCGCTCGTGCGGGGGCCTTTGGTCAAGCCGTTTCGTTCTGCGATCGCGATGAGCGGCATCGTCTGCATCGAATCGAGAAGCTGACCGGGCAGGCCGTTCCGGTCGAAAAGCTGCCCCCGGGACAAAAAAATCTCCAACCCCGTGCAATCGAAGCCAAAACCGGCAACAATGGTAGTGGTGAGACGACTCAAGGCAGCCCGAAGAAGGCCCGCCCCTACAAGGGTTCGAAATCGAAGCATCCTTCCAAGCGACGTGCCCGTCCAGCGCGCGAAGTCGCGGCCGGCAAGGCCAGCGGCAAAAGGCGTCGCCGCTTTGGTAGGTCGTCGAGCAACAAGAAAAGAGGAGCCCCGCGGGTCGGCAGCGGTAGCTGAACGGAAGTGTGTAGGTTGCCGATGCAACCGAGCGTCGCGCCGCAAGCAAACGTTGCTTGTGCCAATCCACGGCAGCGTGGATCCAGTCAGAGAGTTCCAGGTAATTGAAGGGAGAGAGTATTGTTGTCCCTATCCGAAAAAAAGGTCTTACGCACATTCCAGCAGTATCTGGCCACGCCCGGCAAGATGGTTTGTTTCTTCGGAATCGACCTGGAAAAGAACAAGCCGGCCCTGCGACAGTTGACGGAAAGGGACTTCCTCGTCGAGGAGCAATTCAAAGGCGCCTATTCACTGACCGCCGAGGGATTCGAGGCGATGAAGACCTGCGACGAATAGCAGGATTTTCTCGGAACGAATCGGGCACCGCCGCAGATCGCGCCGGTTAGCCCGCCAACCAGATGTGCCAAAGGTACAGGCGTCATGCTGGTGGCCGCGCTGTCGACAAACAGCGTAGCACCACTGAGGCACTCGAAGGCAATCTTGCCCGCAAAGGCAACCAGCACCAACGCGCTGCCGGCTGCCCACGCGCGCCGACGTTCTACGAGACTCTCGCCCAGGATCGATACCGCCAGTAGGACGAACAGCGCGGAGTCGATGCCGGATAGCCCCCGGTACGTTTCCATCTCGGGGATGAAGGTCCACACCGCCAACGGTACCAGCACGGCGGAGAGGCCCATGCACGCGGCGAACGCCCGTCGATAGGGCGCTTCGCACAGCAACCCCAGCACCACCAAGGCCCCAGCATCCCATGCCAGGTGATCGAACGACCAGTGCGTGAAATGACAGGTTACCGTGCGCCAGACTTCTCCGGCCGCCATGGCCGAGCGATCGTATTGCAAAAACGGCGAGACCCCGGGCAGAAAGTAGATTGCCACGGCGGCCGCGCCCAACAGCAGCGAGGCGCAACCGGTGCGCCTCGCCACTGCCCGAAAGTTTGCTCGGGAAATCATCTACTCATTCCCTCCTTCGCATTCCTCGTTTTTCGAAGCAACCGCTTTCTTGCGACGTCGCGCGGCTGCCCCCAGACCGGCCAGGGCGAGAACGATGCCGCCACTGATCGGATCGATTGCACCGCCGCCGCCGGGGTTATTGCGAACGATGTTCAGATCACGACTTTGAGGAACGTCCGTCGAAGGGTTCGGCGTCGGTGAAGGTTGCGACCGGGTGTTGGCCTGCGCCAAGCGATCGGGGCGGGACTTCTCTTGAGGTCCCATGTCTGCCCGAGCTTCTTCTCGCAGTTGCTCCAGTTCGGCGCGAACCAGTTGTTGCTGACCTCGGTCGCGAGCGAGTCGTTGCAGGTTGCGTCGCTCGATTTTCCAACGTCGATATTCCGCGTCGTTCTCCAGAACTAGGAATGACGTGTACTCGGTCACGATTGAGTACGTTTCTCCCAGCCGCACGATTTCATCGAGCGCCGCCGTGCGATTGCCGTTGCGATCGGCCGTGCGGAGCAGGCGGTTCACCTTCTCCAAGGCCCACATCCGTTCGATCTCCGGGTTGGCGTTATCGGTTTCCGGCAAATCGATCGATACGGTCTGCTCGAACGGGGCCCCGTTGATTTCGGCCTGCACGCGAACTTCGACGGTGCCCGACTTCTTGTAGCGTCCGTAAAGTCGCAGTGGCATGCCGTGGAACAAGTTGGGCAGTTGCTGCGGCTCAACATCGTAGACATCGCCTCCGTCGAAGGTGATCTTCACGTCCGACGCCGCGGGTCGCAACAGCTTGCGGCGAAACGCTTCGGCCTGTCGGTCGAAGTTATCGCTGGCCGAAAGGAAAGCCGAGAGCCCACCTGCTTCGTCGGCCAGTTGGCTCAACAGCGGGCGGTTGACATCATTACCAACTCCCACGCAGAACACTCGCGAGCCCGCCGGACGAGAGCCGATGAGGGCCAACAATTCTTCTCGCTCTGATTGCTCAGTCATGCCGTCGCTGAGTACGACCACATTCAGTGGTCGGTCCGCATCGACATACTTGTAGGCCAGCGACACGGCGGGTCGCAGTACGGTTCCGCCACGGCCTTGTTGGGTTTCGAGAAACTGCGTGGCCGAAGCGAGCGATGTTTCGGTGGCCGCTTCCAATTGGTTGAACAACGTGGTGGGTGACACATTGAAGGTGATCACCTCGAAGCGATCTTCGGGAGCCAGCGATTGGATGAAGGCCCCGATCGACTCACGCGAGACGCGCAGCTTGCCGTCGTTGGCCATGCTGCCAGAGATGTCGAGCAGGAAGACGTAGTCCATACCGCTGTAGGCTTCGGAAAGTTCTTCGCCCGCGGTCATAGTGAGCATGAGATAACCGTCGTCGGCGGCGGTACGAGAGGTGATAACGTCGATGCCGGTTTGCGGTCGGGACACGTGATAGGCCAAGACCAGGTCCTGGTCGAGGTCGCCGCCGTCGGTTTCCAGGCTGGCTTCGAAGTACTTCTCGCCGTGCTGCACCACCACGAACTCTTCACCGTGACTGGGGCTTTCAAGCTTGCTGATCGGCACGGCCGACTTCACATGCATGGTGAGCCCGAATTTTCCGCTGACTTGGGCATCCATTCCGGGCCGCGGGGACGTGGCCAGCGGATAAACATACGTGGCCCAATCGTGGTCGAACTTCAGTTCCTGGTAGTAGGCAATCTGCACGCGTTGTTCGGCGTTGGCCTCGATGGGAAAGATCCGCATCTCGAAGTTCTTGAAGTCGACCTGTTCGAGCAAGCCGGGATCGCGACGCACGCGTTTGTAGCTGTTGTAGATTTCGCGGGCCCGTTTCTTCTCGACCACTTCGCCGATCATCTCTTTGCCGCCGATCCACATACTGAAGTTGGCCACGGTGGCTCCTTCGGGCACCGGGAAGAGATACAGCGCTTCGACCTGACGGTTCTCGGTGTTGCGAAACACCTGGGTCACTTCGGTCACCGCCACACCGTTATTGATGGTGACCTGTGCGGTGTGTTCCTCGATGGTGAGCACCCCGCCGAGCCCGCCATCGGCGATCAACATTCCGGCGGCCTGTGATCTGGCCGGGGCGAGAAACACCGCCGCGGCGATGAGTGCCACCGCGGTGGCCAGCCTAGTCAGTCGTTGTCTGAGAATGGACATCGTTCGATTCTCCTTGCAGTACATGGAGCGCTCGTCGCCGCCGGAAAGTCGGCTTGTGCCCCGTGCGGATACCACCGCCCGAACACGCGCCGGCCCCTGGCGGCCACTCACGCGGAAACGCATGAAAACTCAAGCAAGATCGATCGATTCCCTGCTAAGAACAGGGCGGCAATGTCCCGGAGATATAACGCAGGGGAAGAGGAATATTTCCGAAACAGCCCCAATTTCCCTGCGGGGGCATTTCAACGGAATCGAATCGGCACGAAGTGATCGGTTGCCCCAATGGCGAGCAGCAGGACGGCGAACGTGGCGATGACCCAGGCCGTGGCGATGGGCAGCGGCAGCGAGCGCATCATCATCCCGTGCCCTTGGTGGCTTTCGTGAGCCGAGGCTGTGTCGTGGTGCATCTCCATGTCCATCCCTTCCATTTCGGGCATGGGCATCGCCGGCTGGTTGGTATCGCACTCCATCGAGCAGTGGCCCAGGCATGGGGCCGGGGCATCTTTCCCGGGCAAGGTCATGCAGCCGTGCTTGAGGTGGTTCTTCACCAACCACCAATTCACCGGGTAGGCGATCACTCCGCCGACCATGGTGGCCAGGCCCATGCGGAACCAGAATGCGGGGTTCAAGGCACTCTCCGACTCGGGCCACACGTCTGTCAGCACCACCATCGTCGGGATCATTCCGGCCATGACCATGTTCATCGAGACGGTTTCGGCGAAGAACGTCTTGCGGACCGCCAGCAGATAGTTGCCCTGGTACATGCCCAGCATCATCAGGGCCTGAAAGATGAACAGCCCCGAGACGAAGCCGGCCAGATATTCCAGCGTGACATCCCAACCGTTGGCCAACCCCAATACCGGCACCACCGACGCGGCAACGACAATGCCCGTCGCGTCGCCGGCCAGGCAGTGCATTTCGCTATTCACGCCCTGCTTCCACACGGCGCGGGTGTACTGATCGTGACCGCCCGGGAACGGCCGCCGGCACGCCAGCAGATACATGACCAACCCCACCACACCGGTGTAGACCACCACCAGAATCCAAGCCACCCGTTGCACCCAACTCGTCGGCGCGTTGGTCAACGAATCCCAAACGACAAACACCAGGCTACTCGCCGCCAGAGTGAACCAGACCAGCATCGCACCATCGAGCATTGGGGACCTCCGTGTTTGGGTGTGCACTGCGCGGCAAGGTGCAGAAGAAGAGTAAAGTATTGTCGCGAGAGGGCTAAGAATCTGTCAAAGATGTGTGGTGAATTGCCGGGATGTGGAGAAGGAATGGAGTTTTCTTACAAGGCTGAGCCTCATACGGTTTTCCGAAATGCGCCTGTTGCCGATTGTTGTGCACGACGGATTCAATAGTATCTTGCAAAGTGTACTGTCTGGTCATCCATCTCAGATTCATGAATTCCTTGTTGCCTTCAGAGCTACTTTCAAATCCAGGAATCGCACCTCTTGGCGTACTGTCTCTTCGCGCACCTGTTCCTGTGCTATGTCAATAAGATACTTGTACTCACGGGATTCATAATCTGGACGACGTGGCAGTGGGCGGGGCCGTGATTCATAAACGTAGAAGGCAATTGGGATGATGAGTTGAACTGCCAGCCATCCCCAATATCTTTCCCGAGCGGCATATGCGATCCCCAATAGCAATATCGCGCAATAGACAATCGCGATCATCACAAAATGATCGAAATCCAACCCATAGGCTCCCGGTCGATCGAACCCAATATCACCAAATTTGACGATGGCGATGCAAAGGCACTGCAGGGCGAACAGCTTCACGATGGTTCTCATTACTTTGCGGGGGTACGGACTACCTACCCCATCTCCTCCTCAATACACTCCTCAATAATATCGAACGCCCGATCGAGTTCTTCTTGGGTGATCGTCAGCGGGGGCATCAGGGTGAGGATGTTGCCCATGCTGAGTTTGAAGCTGAGGCCTTTGTCCAGGGCGCGGTACATGATGGCGTCGGCCTCGTCGCTGGCTCGTTCGCGGGTCGTAGGGTCGCGGATCAGCTCGATGCCCAACAGCAGGCCCAAACCGCGTACGTCGCCGATGGCCGGGTGACGTTCCTTCATTTGCTGCATTCGTTCTAGTGCGTGCTCGCCCAATTCACGCGAACGCTTGAACAGGTCGTGTTGCTGAACGTAGTTGATGGTGGCCAACGCCGCGGCGCACAGCACGGGATTTTTTTCGTGGGTGTAGTGTCCCAGGGCTCGATCTCCGGCCACATCGAGACCCTCGCGGGCGATTACTCCGGCCAGCGGGAGGATCCCGCCGCCGAGCCCTTTGCCGATGACCAGCACGTCGGGCACGATACCGAAGTTCTCGCAGGTGAACATCTTGCCCGTGCGACCCAGGGCGTGGGGGATTTCGTCGAGAATCAACAGGGCCCCATGTCGATCGCAGGCGGCGCGAATCTTCTGCCAGTATTCGGCCGAGGGGATAACCGGCGAACTCCGCACCGGCTCGGCCACCACGGCGGCCACATCGCCTTCTTTCTCCAGTACGTACTCGACATAACTCGCACACTTCAAATCGCAGCCGCCGCGCTGGTGACAATCCCACAAGCAACGATAGGGGTCGGGCGGCGGAACGTGTTCCCCTCCGGGCAGCAGAGGGCCGATGTCGCCGCGAAACACTTCTTCGCCACCCACCGAAATGGCGTCGAGCGAGGCCCCGTGAAAGGAGTCCCACATCGATATCGTCTTGTAACGGCCCGTCGCAACGCGGGCCAGCTTCAGCGCGATGCCAATGGCGCTGGTTCCTCCCGGGCAGAGCAGGATTTTGTTCAAATCGCCGGGAGCCAGTTCGGCCAGCTTCTTCGCCAGATCGACCGCCACCTGATTTGTGTAGCGACGGGTGCAGAACGAAAGGGTGTCGAGTTGGGTTTTGATGGCCTCGATCACCTCGGGGTTACCGAACCCAACCTGATGGACGTAGTTGCCGTGGAAGTCCATGTAACGACGGCCCTGCACATCTTGCAGATAGATGCCGTCGGCCCCGGTGATACCGTTGAGGCACGGCGTCGATAGCGACTGATGCAAAAAGTAGCGGGCATCGTCATCGAGCAGCGTGCGCGTCTTGTCGTCAAGCGACTTTTCCTGCCATGCCGCACGTCGCGGCGAGAGGTTCACATCCCCTTCCGACTTGGCGTCCGACAAATCACCGCGTGGCATGTTGTTGTTCCTTGAGTTGTCGAGGGTACCGGCAAGGACCATAGCTTATCGGTTCTGCCGCGGAGAGTCATTGGTTGACCAAGACTTCGAGATAGCCCAGCCGCATGTCGGCTGGGTTGCACAGCAACAAGAATCCCTGAAGTGCGTTTTGCACCACGGTTCGGCCTGGTCTTGCCGGCCAGCCATGGTGCGGAAGGAACGTGGCCGCAGAGGAATGTCTTCCGAGATTCATGATGCAGCACCAAAGCACACTAGAATCCGAATACCTACGCAGCTTCGATCTTTTTTTCAGAGCGTCTTGTCGGCTGCGCCGACCCAGCCGACATGCGGCTGGGCTATTATCGCGGTGCGTGTTGTTGAGCGGGGGTGGGGGAGTTGCTACAACGGGGCAACTTTGTGGTGTTGGATCGTTTGGTACTGCATGGGTAGAGGAACGTTCGACTATGGCTCGTCGAGAAAGCTGTGTCGCCCCCGGCTGGTGGGACTATACGACGTTGGATGAAGAGATCGTGGCCGATGCGGCGGCGCTCACCCCCGAGGCGATGCTGGGGCTCTCGCGGGACGGTTTTCGCGTGGTCTTCTACGACACCCTGGAAGACTTCTACCTGGCCGAAGCCCTGGAGTACATCAATGCCTGGCGGCAATCCACGCTCGACAACCCGGTCGGAATCTGCGGACCGATTGGGCCTACGGAACAACTACCGCTGGTCGCGCGGTTGGTGAACGACCTGCAACTCGATCTCGGCAGCGCCCATTTCTGGGGCATGGACGAATGGTTGCTCGACGGTAAGGAGGCCCCCGAGTCGCACCCGTTGTCGTTCGCCAAGGCCGATCGCGAATTGTGCTTCGACCGCATCGAGGCGAAACTTCGCATGCCCGACGCGCAGCTTCATTTTCCGAAGGCCGACACCAGCGAATACATCGCCACCTGGAACACGGCCCGATGTGCGGTGATGCAAGGTGGTCAGGGTGAGGTGAAGCACTGGGCCTTCAACGACCCGCCGCGTCGCGAAGGAGAATGGGTCGACGAACCGCCACCGCCGGAGGTGTATTTGGAACAAGCGACGCGGATTGTCGATTTGCATCCCATGACATTGATTCAAAACGCGCGAACTAGTGGTGGTGGAAACGTAGCGGGCGTGCCTCGCCAGGCGATCACCGTTGGTCCGCAAGAAACGTGGAAGGCCGAGAAAGTGAGCATCTGGCATGCGGGGACCCACGACAATCCCCTGGGGCAGCGGTTGACCACGCTAATGATCTCAAAAGGGCTGGCCGATTCCGCGGTCCCCATGTCGCTGCTGGCCCGACACCCTAACGTGCAATTCAACTTCTACCGACCAGGTATAGGAACCTGCGAAGCGGAAATGCATTGAGGCGGGGTGGGAAGGAATCACGCTGGGCGTGCGAACGGTCATTGGGCTCGCACATCACACTGTAGGGAATGCCCTCTGTGGCATTCCGTGCGTAACGGCAATTTCGGAACGCCACGGAGGGCGTTCCCTACAGACCATTGTGGTGGGCCCGGAATTGGGTGTTCTTTATTCGGGTGTGCCGCAGTTGGCATTGGTGCCGTTGGTGGTTTCTCGCGGTAGGCCGTAGAATTCGTGGGCGATTTGGCGGGCGTGAAAATCCATCCACTTGCTCTGCGTGTACACGGCATGACCGGCGTGATGACGCGCGACCGATTCTTCGGGATCGCCATAGTCGACCAACAAGGTCGTTCCCTCTTCCGGAACGCGCATCCCTAGCTCGCAGCGCTGCGGGAGATTCAACGTCGAGGTGTCGGGTTCCAGCAGGCGATCCAAACGGTAGTCGGCCAACCAGGTGCGCCACCAAATGGGGTTGGGAACAATGTTCGTTCCGGCGATCCCCAACTGTTGCACGTAGTCGCCACCCTTGGCCGTAAGCACATCGTCCAACTGGGTTGGGAATGCGGCCTTGTACTCGGGCATCCCCGGTAAGGGACGGTGGTTGATGAAGTGCAATAGGTGTGCGTAGCCCGCAGAGTCCCACCCGTAGCGAATGGGCGTGCCGAAGGTGACGAAGTCCAAGGGGTTCTCGGAAAGAGGACGGCGTGGGCTTTCCAGCAACAACCGCACGCGCCGCCACATGGGAATGTCGATGCAGCCCAACAGTGGCCAGCGGTAGTACACTTGGGCCGCATCGAAGAACCTGGTGACCGTCTCTTCATCGCCCGAGAGCAAGTTGGTGACCAGCGCAAATACGTTGCCGGCGTGGCTGTGGCCCCACAGCATCACACGTTGCCCTGGTTCGAGATCGAGCGAGGCCAACTCGGCAATGAGTCGCACGGCTCCGTCGGCGCGACCGATGTGATGATTTTCGCTCGACCAGGAGAACAGCCGCACGGGGACGTGTTGTTGTCCGGGGACCTGAATCGATTTTTCGAAGAGTCGGGCATACTCCACGGTGTAGTTGCCCACCTCACCCATCACGCGATCGGTAAGGTTCTTGCTCATTTGCCGCAACGAACGTCCAGCCTCGGGGAAGAATCGAGAGAAGCCGTTGAGTATGCCCAGGGCGTCTTCGCCGACGAAGGTACCGTGGGCGAGGTAGACCGCCGCCACGTTGGCGTCGAGCAGCGCCTGACCGAACTGTCGCATGTCGCGATTAAACGCGTCCGAAGCGACGGGTGGGTACGACTCCGCCACCAACAGACGGTGGGGTGAAGTGGGGCGCGTGTCGGTGTAAACCTGAGGTCGAAGTCGATTCACCGCTGGCATGGCTCCCCCTGGGTATGTCGATGCGATGGACGGGAGTATCCGAGGGAGGAATGCCAAGATTCCCCGTCCAAGTTTCAAATGGATGACCGCTACGTTCATCGCCTTGGAAGAAGGAGAGATACGTCATCACTTCGGTGGCAATGAACTCGCTCTCGCTCGGAGCCAGACGCGTCTGTCGGTGCACGCGGCGCCAGGTGCCCGAGTTGAAGTACATTTGGTTGAGTGTGTGGCCATCGCTGAAGCTGGCATCCAACGGAACCTGCTCGACGCCGTGCGTGTGCCCGTACACGATGTGCTTCGCCCGACGATTGCGGAACTCCTGCTCGGTCAGGGCGTGCTTGTAGAAATCGCCTTGGCCGGGCACGCGTAGTTCCGCCAGCCAGGTAAGTACCGAACTGGCCCATCCGATCGATACGCCGCGGCTGAACTGCAGGGCTCGTTGAAGCCCGTCAACCAGGTCGGCCGGGTGCCACGTGTCGCGCTCGCGAACCACACGCAGGTCGAGGAACCGCTGGGCTAGCTGGTCCCACACCTGTTTCACTTGCTTGCGTTGCGATGGGAATGAGCAGGTGCGCTCCAGCAGTCCATCGATCCACACGGGAACCAACAGCAGTGGGCGCACGTTGTCCAACTCGCGCAGCCCCATCAGGGTAGCGGGAGGCAACTCGTTGCCAAGTTCGAGTTCGACCGCCGAAGCGAAACGGTTGAGCAACTCGACGACAATCGCGTCCCCCAGGCTGCTTGCATCGCGATCGCCTTCGAAGTTGAAGGGATCGTAGATGTCTCCGTGACGGGCGAACACGCGATGCTGCCGCATGGTTTTGTGCAGTTCTTCGTTTTCCACCGGGTCGTGCGGAAACGGTTCGTTGGGCAGATTGCTCAGCCCCAGGTGTCGCACGACGGCTTGCCGCAGCAGGTCGTAGCTGGCGCCGGGTAAGTGGAACATCCAGTCGTGATTGCCCGTCATGTAGAAGATGCGAACTTCGACCGGTTCGCCGTCTTCTCTGGCCACGGGCTGCCCGTTTCGATCGGCCGGCGGCAACACCATCCCGCCTTCGCCCGCCAGTTCGCGAAGCACACGAAGCGATTCGTCGTTGTGGCGGAGGATGTCGCTGGTGATTCGAGTGACTTGATCGATGAACTCCGCGCTGTGCGGACTGCTCCAAGGACGCACGATGGCGTTGGAGTTCCAACGGCTCGATCGAATCACGTCCAGCACATCGCCCAACAGCACGATGTCGACCCGATTGATCGGGCGGTATCGTCCGTCGGTGCGCCACGAGGCGCTGTAGGCGGCTTCGCGTAACCGATCGAGAAAGATATCGAATGCCCCCGGCGAGATCGTGGCGCCACTCGATCCGTCGGTCAGATGTAAATCGCTGATGACCACGAGCATTGCAACGTCCTTGTCGCGGTTCGTGTTAGTAGAAACCTACTGGTTGTACGGATGCACCCTCTCTTCGTATCGACTGCGACCTGGCGATCCATGAGACTCGTTCGGCGATGGCATGGCAGCGAGCTGCAAGCGGTGCGCGCAATGATGTCGCAGGTAGCTGCGTAAACCGAACCAGGCGACGTTTGCTTACCAGAGAGTCAGCGACTGTTCGAACATGGCCACCAAGTCCGCCTCGCTGGCCGCGCGGGGAGAAAGTTTCGTCACGCGATGTTGAGGAAGCGTGCCTTTGGCCAACGCGGGTGCGTCGGCAGCGGTGAACCCGAGCGGGGCCATCCCGTTGGGAAGTTCGAGTTCCCGCATCAACTCGAGTAGTCGGGAGACCAGCACCTCGCCGGCTTGCTCGAGCGGCACATCGGTCGTATCGGCCCCCAACCACTTGGCGGCTTGTAGATGACGCTCGGGACAGGCTTCTGCCGTAAAGCGAAACACGGCCGGTGCCGTGAGCACAACGGAGATGCCGTGCGGCACCAGCGGGTGATCGTCCGGATATCCCTCCGGGTAGTACGACTTCACCATGCCGCTGATGGGATAGGACATGCCGTGGCAGAGATGTACGCCCGAGTTGCCGAATCCCATGCCGGCATATGCACTGGCCAGAATCATCTGTCCCCGCGCTTCGTCGTCGCTGGTGTCTCGCCATGCCCTGGGCAGGTACTCATTCACCATCCGCAACGCCTGACCCGACCATACGTCGCTGATGGGATTCGAACCTTGGTAGGCTGGCCTGAGGCATGGACGCTCGGGCAGTGGGCGGCTATCAAACGGAATGGCGGTGTACGATTCCAGGGCGTGGCACAACACGTCCAACCCGGTGGAGGCGGCAACCAGGGGCGGCATCGTGCGAGTGTTCTCGGGGTCGATGATCCCCAGTGTCGGTTTCAAACGCCGGTGAGCGATGCCCGTCTTCACGTGCATCTCGCTGAGATCGAAAATCGACACGCCCGTGGTCTCGCTGCCCGTGCCCGCGGTGGTGGGAATGGCGACGAGCGGCTTCAGCGGCCCCGGCACCGCTTTGGCCGCCCCGATCGGAGCATTGACATAGTCCATGAAGTCGGCCGGATATGTGCTAAAGAGATTCGCGGCCTTCGCCGTATCGATTGCCGATCCTCCTCCCACGGCGACAAAACCGTCGTAGTTCGTGGTGGTGGCTGCCTCGATGGCCTGTTGGAACGAGCGGTCGGTGGGCTCCACGCGCACCTGATCGAACACCTCGAAGTCGATGCCCTCGCGGGCGAGCGATTCGCCCACGACCTCAACCGGCTGTAGTTTCGCAACGCGGGGGTCGGTGACCACGAGCACACGTTTCAACCCCATGTCTGCCAGGTCCATGCCAACTTCGCGCGTCACGCCGGCACCGTAACGCAAGTTGGAGGTCGCCATCTCAAACGCTGTATCGTGCTGCTGAGTCATCGGACTGAGCTACTCCAAATTGAATTGCACGGGAAGTTGCCCCGACCAAGTACCGGGTTGTCCAGCACAACGCGCCGGAGCGAACCACCAAGCAAGAGCAGCCAAGGTGTCGAGCATTGAATGCTCACAGAAGTCCTGCCCACGACACTGCCGAACGCCCCAGACAGCCACGATCTGTGACGCGATGAACTGAGATCTGCGTGTCACGCTTAACCTCGGCAAGCAACATACTCGAGGGAACGACGGTATTCGCATTCTACGCGAGTTGCTGGCGGGCTGCTTCGAACGTGTTTTGAATGACCATGGTTACCGTCAGCCGGCCGACACCCCCGGGAACGGGTGTGATATAGCTGGCCACTTCGCGGACAGCGTCAAAATCGACGTCGCCGACCAGCTTTTTGGTCTCCGGCAGGCGGTTGATCCCCACATCGACCACCACCGCCCCGGGCTTCACCATGTCGGCCGTGACGAATTGCGGCACACCGATGGCCACGACCAGGATATCGGCCATGTGCGTGATTTCGGCAAGGTTTTTCGTACGGCTGTGACAAACCGTCACGGTTGCGTTCGCCCCGGGGGCCCGTTGCATGAGCATCGCCGCTAGCGGTTTGCCCACGATATCGCTGCGGCCGACGATCACCACATGTTGCCCTTCGATTTCGATGTTGTTTCGCACCAGAATCTGCTGCACGCCATGCGGGGTGCAAGGGAGAAATCGGGGACGACCTTGTACGATTCGACCCACGTTCTCGGGATGAAATGCATCGACGTCTTTCCAGGGATGGATCGCTTGCAAGATCCGGCTTTCGTCAATTTGCTTGGGTAGCGGCAACTGTACCAGAATGCCGTGAACCGCGTGATCGACGTTCAGCTTCTTGATGAGTTCGAGAAGTTCGTCTTGGGTTGCGCTCTCAGGAAGCCGGTGAAGTTGACTGTCTAGCCCGGTTCGCTCGCAGGCTTGCCGCTTGTTGCGAACGTAGACTTCGCTGGCAGGATCTTCACCAACCAATACGGCGGCCAGACAGGGGGTGATGCCGTTTTCTTGGAAGAATTCCGCGACTTCGTCGGCTATTTCATCCTGGATCTGCTTGGCCAACGCTTTGCCGTCGAGGAGCTCCGCTGTCACAAGATTGCCTGCTTTCCAATGCGTGGCGCAAGCGCGCCGCGGTGTAAGACTCGCATCGCTGGCGAGTTCGTCTGCCAGAGAGGAAAAATTCTAGCAGAACGCGGCGTTCTTGTTCACCCAAGGGATGGAGAACCGGGCCAGAACCAGAGCACGATGTTCAGCGCGATACTGGCGTAGATCCCGGCGACTATGTCGTCGGTCATCACACCCCATGCGTCGGGCAGCTTCTCGGCACGACTGGCTGGCCAGGGTTTGGTGGTGTCGAACAGGCGGAAGAGGGCGAATCCAAGCACCACGGTAAACCAGTTCATTGGCAGCCCGAAGAACACGACCGGCATGGCGATGATCTCGTCCCAGACGATGGCCCCCGGGTCTTTGCCCCGCCCCAAAGCGGAAGTGGCCAGCGTGCACATCGGCAGCCCCAGGGCGAAGAGGCCAAAGATCGCCAGGCATTGCCACCAAAGAGACGGCAGCAGGCCGACGGCCCAGGCAAGTGGAATCCCCCATAACGTACCGAATGTGCCGGGGGCCCACGGCACAAAGCCGATGCCCGCGCCGGTGGTGACAAATACCGCCATTCGTTGCAGAAAAGTCGGCTTACGACCTTCAGATTGGGTTGCGCCGAGATTGCTCATGGCCAGAGATGCTACCGCTGGATTGGCCCAAAGAACAGAGAGATATCCACCCGTCGGAGGTGGTTTGGATAGGCGTCGGGCCAAATTCGACACCGTAAGTCTGGATAAATCGGGTCGACTCTAAGGCTGGTTGATGTGGTCTCAGAGCGCCCAGAGCGGTATATTTAACGCGAAAGGCTCATTATTATCACTATGATGATCGAATTAGTGATATATAATTGGGCCGACACGATTTCGGCCTCTTCTGGCCACGTTGAACTAGTATCCGGTGGGTCGCGATGACAGACAAAGAGAAAAAACTCAGTCCCATGGAACCGCTGAAGGTTGCCAGTAACTACTTGCGCGGGACGATTGCCGAAGAGCTTGCCGAAGACACCCCGTCCTTCGGTAAGGACAGCGGTCAACTGTTGAAGTTCCACGGAACCTACCAGCAAGACAATCGCGACGACCGCTCGAAACCGGCCGAGAAAGGCAAGAAGCGCGAAAAGTCTTACAGCATGATGATTCGTTCACGAATCCCGGGCGGAAAGCTCACCAGCGAACAACTTCTGGCTGAGATCGACCTGTGCGACGAACTGGGAAACACCACGCTGCGCATCACCACGCGGCAAGCCCTGCAACATCACGGGGTGTTGAAGGAGAATTTGCGCGAAGCGATCCGACGCATCAACGAAGTACAACTGAGCACGTTGGCCGCATGTGGCGATGTTTCGCGTAACGTGATGTGCTGCCCCGCGCCGCATTATCACGATCCCGTCCATCAAGAGCTGCAGGACGTGGCCGATGAGCTTGCCATCCAATTGGCGCCAAGAACCACGGCTTATCACGAACTTTGGCTGAGCAACGGCAATGGCGGATCGAAACATCTCGTTGGCGGCGGCAGCAACGGGCATGTCATCGAGCCGCTGTATGGTCCAACGTATCTGCCGCGGAAGTTCAAAATTGGCGTGGGCCTCCCCGGCGACAACTGCGTCGACCTATACTCCCAAGACCTGGGCTTCATGGCCATCTGCGAAGACTTCAAGGTGGTGGGGTATAACGTGCTGGTCGGGGGTGGGTTCGGGGTTACGCCCAGTGCGAAGAAGACCTTCGCGGCCGTGGCCCAGCAAATGACCTTCGTTCCGCCCGACCGCGTGCTCGACATCGCCAAGGCCGTGATCAAAGTGCAGCGCGACTTCGGAAACCGCGCCGATCGCAAGACGGCCCGCATGAAGTATTTGATCGCCGACTGGGGTCTCGAGAAATTCAAAGCGAAGGTTGCCGAGTACTTCGGCGAACCGCTTCCCGATCCTCGGCCCGAGGAAGTGAGCGGATTCGACGATCACATGGGATGGCATACCCAAGGAGACGGAAAGTGGTACTACGGGCTGAATGTCGAGAACGGTCGTATCAAGGACGAGGGTGAGTTCCGCCTGAAGGCCGCGCTGCGAAAGATTTGCACCGAACTCAAGCCGGGCATTCGCCTCACTTCGCACCAGGGGCTGATCTTTTGCGATGTGGAAGAAGCCGACAAGACGAAGATCGAACAGATTCTGCACGATCACGGTGTGAAACTATCGGAAGAGATTTCGACCGTGCGCCGCTGGTCGATGGCTTGCCCCGCCTGGCCAACATGTGGGCTGGCAATCACCGAAAGCGAGCGAGCCTTGCCGGGCATCATCGATGGTCTGGAAGTCGAACTGGAAAAGCTTGGTCTGGCCGACGAGGAGTTCACCATCCGGATGACCGGCTGCCCCAACGGATGCGCGCGACCCTACAACGCCGACATCGGGCTGGTGGGTAAGGCCAAAGGCAAATACACGGTGATGCTGGGCGGGCGAACCCTGGGCGATCGACTGAATTCCATCTACAAGGATATGGTCCCCGCAGAAGAGATCGTGCCGACCCTGGTGGCCGTGATGCAGTGCTTCAAGGAGAATCGCGAAGCGGGTGAGAGGTTTGGCGATTTCACCCATCGATTCGGCAACGAACCGATTGCCGCCTGGACCGAAGAGCACGCCACCGAGTCGATCGGGTAGTCGTTATTTGCTGCGAACGAAACCACGCATGGAAGTGTGAGTGACAAAACGGTGAACGATCCATTGTCGAAAGACTTGTTGGCCACCTGGATGCGGGTCGTCCTGTTGTTGGCCACGGCGCACAATCTGCTGGCCGGTGCGGGCATGATCGTGTTCTATCACGAAGCCTACAAGATGCTTGGCCTGACCAAGCCCGACTTGAATATGCCACTGCAACTGGTCGGCATCCTGGTGGCCTTATTTGGCGTGGGGTACTGGTTTGTGTTTCGTAACCCCGTGGAGAACCGCAACCTGTTGTTGCTGGGGCTGTGGAGCAAGGCCCTGGGTTCGACGCTGGGCATTTACTACGTCGCGGTTGGCAAGTTGCCGCTGGCGTTTCTGCCGATTCTATTCTTCGCCGACATCATCTACCTGTTGCCGTTCTATATCATCTGGCGCCGGCTGCGAGACGCGGCCGCGGCGGTCTGAGAATTCTGCTCGACTTCGTCGCGGGCAATCAACGCCACGGGTGACGCGGCGTGAGGCTTCCCCTTGTTCTCATCAAGGGATCGGCTTTTGGCGCGGCTTCACTTCGGGTCGCTTCCAAAGCGAACTGATGATGTCCGTCGCGGCCATATTCTCGAAGCTGGTCGGGCGTTTGCCATCGGGTTCGCCGTGACAGCGATACCAGGTGTCCCCCTCCAAGTGATAGATCCCGCGAGTAACTCTTCCGTCTTCCCAAATCACATCGAACGCCTTAGGCTCGCGGAAGGGATACAGCTTGAACTTGTACGTGCGTTCGTACGGCTCTGCGTCCGGGAACCTGACTTTGATGGTTGCTTGCCCCTCTCCCACCGACAGAGCACCGTCCACCTCGTCGGCACCAAAGGTTCTACCTTTGCTGTTGAGTTCGTTCAGGTTCCAGGTGCCCTGAATCAAATCCATATCGGATCGCGCCGAGTCTGCATCGACGCTACCAATCGTAAGGGCAATGAAGGCGACCATCATCGCTGGCCAAAGCAAGCCGTTCGGTTTGAGATAACGCTTGCGGGCCATGGTTGGATTCGAGAAGAGCACGATGTTGGGCGGATGGCGGCGAGCGGAATGGGCCCGTGAACGTGAGCGGCATTCCATACACAGCATATCAGATTCGTGGTTTTCGTCCGGTTCGAATCATTCGGACGCTCATTCGTGCCGCAGGGCTTCGATCGGGTCCATGGCGGCCGCGCGAATGGCCGGATACAGCCCGAAGATCACGCCAACCCCCACGGAAATACCGAACGCCAACGGGATCGACAGCGGCACAATCACCGGGGTGACCGAGGCGACCACATCGGGCAGATCCTGCATCACGTCTGGAATGACCTCGTGCAGAAATCTTCGCAGACCGTTGGTGACCGGGCCACAGGTCAGCCCGCCCACGATGCCGGTAATTCCACCGACAACCGACAACACGATGGTCTCGGCCAGGAACTGTCGGGTGATATCTCGCTGCTTGGCCCCCAGAGCACGGCGGATGCCAATCTCTCGAGTGCGTTCGGTAACGGTGGCCAGCATGATATTCATGATGCCGATGCCACCGACGATGAGTGATATGGCCGCGATCAACCCCATGAAGACGATAAACATCAGTCGTGTGGTGCGGGCCTGCTCGAGCAGTTCCAGTGGAACGGTAATGCCATAGTCTTCGCCCGTGTGGTACATCTCCAAGGTATCGCGAACCACGTCGGCGGTTTGCAGGACGTTCTCAACATCGTCGATGCGGAGGGTTACCTGGGTAAGTTCGATGATCTCGCCTTCGAACGAGCCACTGCGACGGGTGACGACCTGATCGCCGATGCGGGTCCACAAGGTTGAAATCGGAATGTAGACGTCGTTATCAAATTCCTGGGCTGCCAGCGACCCACCAATGCCGGCGGTGGGCATCCGCGGCTTCATCACGCCGACAACGATGTAGAAATCTTCCTCGACATGAATCCGCCGCCCGATGGGGTCTTCGAACGGAAACAATCGCTCGGCGGCACCCGCACCGATGACGCAGTGGTTATGGACCGAGTCGACGTCGGCCACGGTGAGAAATCGTCCTCGGTCGACTTCCAACCGAGTCACCTCGGCGTATTCGGGAGTACAACCCACCAAGCGTCCGTCCACCATTCTGGCCGCATAGCGAAACTGCCGGCGAATCTCGCGGATTGGCAGCGCGCGACGAATGGTCGGGATCGTGCTCGTGAGTCGCGTGTAATCGGCGCGGGTGAGTCCGTAAGGCATCGGGCCCCGCGAGTCGGAGTTTGCTTGTTCCGAAGGTTTGATCGAGCGGATGATGATGTTATCCGCCCCGAGCCCTTCGATTTGTTCCTGCGCTTTGCGGCTGATGCCTTCGCCGATGGCCAGCAACCAGATAACGCTGGCCACCCCGATGAAGATACCCAACACGGTCAGCAACGACCGCAACGGGTGCAACAGCAAGCTTTTTATTCCCAGTCGCCAGGTTCGCAGCATGGTCAAAGTCGCTCGTCGGACTGCAAGAGGCCATCCTTCAGCCTTACGATGCGTTTGGATCGTGCAGCCACGTCGTCCTCGTGCGTGACCATGATAATCGTACGTCCCTCGGCATTGAGTCGGGCCAAGAGATCGAGAATTTCGGCCGTGGTGACCGAGTCGAGATTACCCGTGGGCTCGTCTGCCAGGATAAAAAATGGGTCGTTCGCCAGGCTCCGCGCGATGGCCGCACGTTGTTGCTGGCCACCGGACAGTTGAGCCGGGCGGTGACCGAGCCGTTGGCCCAAGCCCACCATTTCTGCCAACTCGCGGCAACGAGCACGGTTCTTCTGGTTCAGACGGCCCTGGTAGTACAACGGAACTTCGATGTTCTCCAGCACCGTGAGCTGTGGAATGAGGTTAAACGACTGAAACACGAACCCAATGCGCGAGGCGCGGACCTCGGACAACTGGTCGTCGTTCATCTTGGCAACATCGTCGGAGCCCAGGAAGAATTGCCCCGCCGTGGGTCGATCGAGGCAACCCAGCAAATTCAGCAGGGTCGACTTCCCTGAACCCGACGGGCCCATGATGGCCACGTAGTCACCCTCGGGAATATCGAGGCTGACACTGCGCAAGGCATGCACCGTTTCGCCCGCCAATACATAATCCTTGGTGAGCGAGTCGATCTTGGCCGCCAGATTCATGTTCCGGCCCCGAGACCTTGGGCGGAACTCGCCTGTCGCAGGCGTTTGTTCAGGCCCGCGATCAGTTCATCCTGGTCGACAAATCCATCGCTGTTGCCATCGGTCTTGTCGAAATTCGACCGGCCTTGCTCGGGCATTTCTTCCTTGGAGAGTTTCCCGTCCCCGTCTTTGTCGTATCGCTGGAACATCATTCCCGCGATTTGCGCTGGGTCGGGGCGACCTCCAGGTGCCTGGGGTTTTGCTCCAGGTTCACTTGCTTCTGACTTCGAGGCCGGGCGGGGGCGTTTGGACTTGTCGGCCAGCTTCGGCAGATCGCGAATCTCTTCGTTGCGGGCAACGGTCGACAGTGGAGGTAGATCGACGTCGTCGATGTACTCGCGGGGGTGCATCAAGATGCGTTCGTCGCTTTCCAGGCCCTCTTTCACGACGAGGAAAATGTCATTCGTTGAGCCAATATGCGGTAGTTGCCGGGCTTCGATTTGCTCGCCACTGCTAATCAGGCAGAAATGCGTGTCGCCGTGTTCAAAAACGGTTTGCACCGGAACTTTGATTACGTCTTCTTGTTGCTCGACGAAGATGCGAACCTGTGCTGTCATGCCGGGCCTTAGATTCGTTGGCGGGTCGGAAATTTGAACCGCCGTGCCGTATTCGCGAACGCCTGAGGAGAACCAGTTGCCGGGCAGGGGATATTCGTCCACTTTGGTCACATAACCGTCGACCTTGGTGTCGGGAATGGCATCGAAGCGAATCTCGACATACTGCCCGTCGCGGACATGATCGATGCGCGATTCGTTGATTTTGGCCTTCACCTGCATCCGCTTGGGGTCCGGCAATTTGATGACCACCTGATTCTCGCGAATCACGGCCCCTTCTTCGACGATGAACTCGGTATCGCCGCGGCGGCCCGTTTCGTTTGCATAGACAACTTGCCCTGGCGAGGGTGCGTAGATGATACAGGCTTCGATCTGGCTTTGGATCAATTCCAACTTATCGACGTCCAACTCGTGAATCTTCCTGGCAGACGCAAGTTTCGCCTCGGCAATATGGATGTTGCTTTCCAACTCGCCGATCATCTTCTTCTTGGTCAGGCGACGAAGAATGTCGAGCTTGTTCTGGGCAATGTCGAGTTCCTTCTGCGTGCGTTCAACGGCAAAGCGATCGCCTTCCAGTTGTAACTCGGTCACATAACCCTTGGCGGCCAACTTGGCACTGAACTGCGCGTAGTCTTCCGCACGACGCAAATTCTCTTCTGCGACGAAGATTTCATTCTCGAGGGTTTGCTCTTCCTGCTTGAAGGTTCCCTGCAAGTATTCTTCCAAGGCGATCTTTGCAGCCTCGTAAACGTTTTGTGCTTCGATCATTGCCGCTTCGCTGGCATTGACGGTGATCTGTTGTAGATTCACTTCGTCTTCCAGCCCCGAGGAGTCGAACCGCACTAGCAGGTCGCCTTCTTGGACGTAGGTGCCTTCGTCGATGATTTCCAGGATCGCGGTCCCACCGGAACTCTTGCTCTTCACGGTGCAGCGAACCTCGACGTTGCTCGAGCTTTCCACCTCGCCCTTTTCGGTGACGACAAAGGTGAACACGCCGCGTTCGACCAGATGCGTCAACGGGCCGGTGGTCTGTTTGGTTTGCCAAGGCACAAAGTAAAACACTCCGGCGGGGACGGCCGTCAGAATCACAAGACCAATTACAATTCCAATCCAAGAGATGGCTCGACGATCACTTGGACGTCGCTTGATGAGAGATGGCTGTAGACGCACCTCGGGCGCACCAAATTCGCAAGACCGAGCGACCGAAGCGATCGGGCGCATTGAACACCTCTGTTGTTGGGTGGGCTAATCGGGGGAGGGGGCCGGCCGCATCAGAGGACCTGGATGTCCAGCCATCCATGTCTCATGAGGGCCGAACTTCCGTGAACTCTAATCATATACGGCCAAAAGCTTTCTGTCAGCCTTTGTGGCCTCGATTCCGGCCTGCCTGTTCGCCAGAATATTGAACCACCGCCGGCACAAATAGTCTCGGTACATATCAATACCCTAACGGCGCCTCGAAGGTTTCCATCCCTCACTCTGGGGGATCGGTCGGGCGTCTGTTCGCTCTTGCTGTGCATGCACTGCTGCGACGGACTTTTCTGAGATCGGGCCGGTTGCTTCGCCGCCGGAGGGCTGTTCCTCAGTCACCAGTCGGATCGTGGATTGTGCCTCTTCGGGTTGCGTGGACTTTGCCGACTGTGGCTCGGGCAGTTCGAACGATTCTTCGAGATCCTCGTCGCCAGGGAGATCGTCCACTTCGGGAGTCGTCGGGGGGATCACTCCCGGTGGCAGTAGCTCCGGATCGTCTAGCGGAAGCAATGCGGCTTCGCCGTTAAGCGGTTCCAGCCCTTGGACATGCAGTGCCTCGGCGGTGATCGGGCCCGGGTCAATCCAGAGGCCCTTGTGATCCAATTGCATGGTGCCCAGGTCGAAGTCGAGGCCCACACGTTGTACTTCGTTGTTTACCCATACGCTGAGAAAGTCGTTCTGCACCGACAGCAAATCGGCCAGGGCACTGACCAGGTCGCGGGCCGTGGTGTTACTGAGTTGAGCTTCGGCACCCGGCTGCGGAGGTTGGTTCAAGCGAAGTTGCGTCACTTCCACCTGATTGATCGCCGTGAGCACGGCCGCACGACGTAGTTCGAAGTTCAGCTTGTTCAATTCGGCCGTACGCAGCGTGTTGCGAAGACCCTGATGCAGTTGATCCAAAATGCTGTAGAACTGTCGTCGAGCTTGCTGGTACTCGATCAACGACTGGCGATACAAGTTTCGTTCTTCCAGCCGATTGAGTGGTGCGTCGAATGCGAGCCCCATTCGCAAGCTGCCCGAGGTGCCCCGAAAACGAAACGGCTTGTCGTCGTTGGTACCCAGATCGCCCTCGATCTCGATATCCAGGTCGCTTTCCAGACGGTTGGCGTTGAATTCGATCAAGCGCCAGGTGTCGACCAGGTTGCCGCGAGCATTCATGATGTCGAGCCGGTTGGCCAAGGCGATCTTGAATGCGGACTTGGGGTCGAGATCGATGTCGATCAGCGTGGCGGTCTCCAACTTGGTGCGAGCTTGCACCAGCATCAAGTCGACCAATTGGCTCGACAGATCGGTCAGTGTTTCGATCAGCAGTTGTCGGGTCGTTTCCGGGGGGAGTTCTTCGGAATCGTTGATCACGTTGAGCAGCGACCCGAAGGTTTCTTCCAGGTGCACGACGAGCTGATCGAAGTCGCGATGCAATAGTTCAACCCGTTCGTCCATGGCCTCGACCGAATAGGCGGCCTGATCGGCCGAACCCTCCGGCAAGTCTTCTGACTCGGCCAGTTGTTCCAGTTCCCGTCGGCGGTCGGGCAACGCGGCATCCAGCTTCACGATGTCTTGTTCGACCACGGCGATATGCGCGGCCGTCTGGGAGCGAACTTCTTCGGCGGCCGCCACATTACCGGAGATTCTCTCGGCGACCTCTTCCGGATTGCTGGCCCGCATTTCCTGCAGGACGTCGCTGACCCTATCCTGAATCGAGGTGACACGACCATCGATCAAGTTAAACGGCTCCAACATCGAGTCGTTTGTTTCCACCGGGACATCGGGCGGAATGCCGAGTTGCGATACTTTGAAGTTGTCCAGCGAAGACTCATAAGCAGCCTTGGTGGAAAGCAATCGGCTCTGAGCGTTGTAGAGCGCCTGCAGCGCTAGATCGACCTGGAAGCGATCGATGCGTCCCGCGTCGTACGTGGCCTGCAACTGGGCCAGGCTGTCGCGAAGCCCTGCCACGTTTGCTTCTTGGTTGCGAATCTGTTGTTGGTCCTGCAGTAGCCCGATGTAGCCCCCGGCTTGTGCCGCTCCCGCACCTCCGGCGAATCCACCACCACCGCCGGCATTACCCACACCGCCGAATCCACCCCCGCCGACGCCGGTGAAGCCGGACAAGCCTGCCCCGCCGAAGAATCCTCCTCGTCGTCGTGGCCCCGCTCCGGCGTCACGTCCGGTGGTGACTTGGACGTAGAATCCTTTGCGATACCGTTCCATCTGGCGAACGTTGTACAACAGAACGCGTTCGCTAATGGTCAATGTTTCCAGTACCACCGCGCGGCTGCCGGCGCGCAGCAGCGGTTGCAACAGCGAAAAATCCAGCAGAGACGCCGAAGTATAAGTGTCCGAGCCGGCAAACTGCCACACGAAGCTATTGGCAAAACCGGCCACGAGTTCTCCACCGGAGGCGAATAATCGGTTTGCCTGAATGTCGTGATCGAGACTGAGCGTGCTGGACGATCTGCCTCCGTTCAGGTCACGGCCTGTGAACTCAACGTTCTGATCGGTACCGCCGAAGAATTGGGTGTCGAACCGAAACCGCTCGAACGCCACGTCAAGGGCTGACAGATAGAGGTCTTCCAAATTGCCCTGGTACTCCGTCGAATTGAGTCGGGCAAGCAGCACTGACTGTTTCATGTTAAGTAGCAGTTCGCCTTCCTGGTCGAGCTCCAGGTAATGGGCCCACTCCGGGTTCTGCACGTACGGTGTTACGCCGTTCTTGTACCAACAGGGGTACGCATGCTTACCGTCGATGGTGTGCATCAAGCGATTGGCCGTCGGGTCATCCGGCGGCATCGGTTCGCAATCGGGGTCATAAGGGTCGTACATCCGAGACCTCGGGTCGATCGCGATGCGGTAGTCGGCGTCGTACCACTGTGGGTGATTGTTCTTCTCGGCAATCAGCCGGTAGGCATCCTGATTGGCTTGGATGCGGTAGAATGCGCGGCTGCACCCGCCACCGGTAGAACAGACCACCAGAAGCAACATCAACCACAACGTGCAGCTTGCCTGCGTGGTGCGTTGGGAAGATCGTTGAACCGTGCGTGAATTGCGTGCCATGCTCATGCGGCCCTCCTCGGTATGGGAGGGGACACGGAAGCACATTCCGAGTCATTTTGGGTCTGCGACTCGATATGTTTTGCGGCGCCGATCAGGTCCTCAAGAGTTCTCCGCAATTCGCGACTGAGCTGCGGTCCCAGTTCTTCATCGAATCTGGTGGCCCACGATCTCAGCCGGGACTCGATTCTTTCGACGACTTCGCGACCGGTCGGAGTTACCACCCACAACTGTCGGCGGCGATCGCTGGCACAGCGCTGCGAGCGCATCAACTCCAGGCGGCGTAACTGCTCCAGCGTCGTACTCACGTGGGCCGGCGAAACACTCAGTGCATTGGCCAGATCCCGTTGGCTGACCCCGCCGCGCGACGAGTCGCAGCAGGACCACAGCAGCGAGAATTGCGCATCTCCGATCTGCTCCGCGGTTAGCGCGGTCGCCAACGCGGCTCGCAGCCGCCGACCGCATACCGAGAGCGTCTCGACCATGTCGAGCCACTCGGAAGCTGCTGTTGGTTCACATGGGGGCATTGAAGGTTTCGTACTTCCAACGGAGTCGGATTTTCAGCATCGGCCTCTGCGCACGTGCAGATGCCAAGGGGCCGAAAACAGTTCAGCCGGTTAACGTTTTCGGCACTGAATCGTTCGGACTTGAACGGTTCTGCGGATTGTGTGGCCTCGATAATCGGTAGACTCGCGTAGCTGCCGGGTTTCTTCACAGCAAGAACCAAAGCCACCTTGTTTGCGTTGTCGTCGCAGCTTGACACTCCCGCGGGGTCGGCCTAAGCTCGATTCTGTGGATTTCTGCTAAGTCCTTGCCCCGCTTAGGGTCTTGAACAACCGTAGATAGCAGTGCTAGTCCGTCAGCGTTGCAGACCACAGTCGTTTCTCGTATTCGGTCTTGGCGAACTCTCGTCGAGCGCTCGTTGCGAGAGTGGAGCAGAGTACGGCCAACGGCGACGCCTCAATTGTCGCCAGACGTGTGAGACACGATGAGCATTCTCAGCAGAGTCTTGGCCGGATTTATCTTTGTCGCCTGTCTCGTGTTCTTTTATTCCGCCGCGCGGACGTTGCAGACACATCAGGCGTGGCGTGAAAAGGCGATGACGCTCGAGAACCAACTCGAGACCACGCTCGCTCAGAACGAACGTTTCATCGAAGGCGATCAGAACTCGTCGGGGATTCGTCAGCTATCGGTCGAGCTACACGACGTTCTCGTCGATCGCGGACGTGTCTGGTACGGAGTCATGCCGGGACCGATCGACGATGCGGGTGCCACCAGCGTGACGATTGCGGATCCAGTTCCTCATGGCATCACGGGCAACGCCATTCTCTACGTGTTCGAGGAATCGACCAGCGAACCTGCCGAGCGATTCGGAAGTTATTTGGGTGCGTTCAAGGTGGCTGGTGTCACCGAAGCCGACCCGCAGCAGGAAGGTCAAGCCGGGCAGGTTGCTTTGGTACCGGCAACTCCGTTGCCGCCGGCGGAGCTCGACCGCTTGAAGGCCAGCTCCGGACCTTGGGCGTTGTACGAAATGATGCAACGCGATCGACACGATGTGTTTGCCGAATTGGACGAAGCCGGACTTCGGGCGATACTCCCCGAGTCGACCGTAGGGGAATACCTCAAGCACGGCAATCCTGCGGAGGGCGCCGACCCTGCGGAGCGGGTTGACGAAGAAGGCAATTACGATCGTCAGTTGCGCGACTATTCCGTGGTGATGCGAGAGTTAGACCGGCAGATGATTTTGCTCCGCGACCGCATCGCCTCCTACGAATCGGCCCTGGCCGCATTGAACTTCGCCACCAACGATTCGGCACAGCAAGAGGTCTTCCGCAATCAGGAGATCGCGGACTTGACGGAGTTCCTGAAGTTGAAGCGCCACGAGCTGAAAGCCGTCCAGGATTATCAGCAGAGGCTGGAGACGGCATTACAAAAGGCAAACCAGGCCCTGGCCGAGAATCTTGCCGCGAATCAGGCCCTCGAAGAGGAACTCGCCCGCCGACAGTTGGCGGCCCTCGAGGCTATCGAAGACCAAACCCAAGCGGACGCGGACTATTAGCAGTCCTCGCGGCTCTTCTGAAGGTTGTTCGCCGAGACGCAGCTCCCTGATCGACACCTCCACGGACGTGTTCGATCGTCCCCCCCGAACGCCGGGCAAAAGTCAGGTTGCTCTGCCGGCTTTGACCTGAGATGCTGATCCCTCGCCCGAAGACGCTGTGGACAATATTTGTTCGAGATACCTGCCCCAAACGCGATTCGGGCTCTACGATTACAGAGAGCATCTCACCGGGGAGTGGAGTCGACTGATGGGCCTGTACGATCGCGAATACGTCCGTGACGAGGACGACCACGGCCTGTTTGGCGGTGGTCAGCGGATGATGGTCACGAATATCGTGATCGTCACCGTCGCGATCTATATCGTCGACCAATTCACCGAAGTCACGAGTGGAAACGAGTACGATCCGCGGTCCAGGTGGCTCAGCGATCTGATGGCGGTGCACGTCGACACCTGGCGGAATCCACTGCTGTGGTGGAAGTTCCTCACTTCCGGGTTCGCCCACGATCCGAGCAACATCATGCATGTCGGCATGAACATGTTCATGCTATGGATGTTCGGCCGCGATATCGAACAGCTCTACGGGCCGAAAGAGTTTTTGCGATTCTATCTCGCCACGATTCTTGTTGGCTCGATCATCTGGTGCCTGGGTGAAAACCTCGCCGGTGTCGAAGGCAACCCCGGCATGTATGGTGCCTCGGGTGCGGTGTGCGGTGTGTTGGCTTTGTTTGCCTTGAACTTTCCACGACGCACCATCCTGGTCATGTTCGTACTTCCGGTGCCGGCGTGGGGCGTGGTGCTGTTCATGGTTGTGATCAATATCTTGGGAAATGCCAGCGACTCGGGTGGCAATGTCGCCTACGCGGCACACCTGGCAGGGTTTGGCTTTGGGTTTGTCTATTACCGATTCGGGTGGAATATCGGGCGGATGTTGCCCGCGGGATTTTCGGTGTCGCGCATATTGAAGCGTCAGCCCCGGCTGAGGGTGCATCGCCCTTCGGCCGACCAGGAATCCGATCGCACCAGCAGCGAAGTGGACCGAATTCTGGCCAAGATCCACAACGAAGGCGAAGACAGCCTTACCAAAAAAGAACGCCGCATCTTGGAAGACGCTTCGCGCCGCTATCAGCAGCGTCGTCGATGAGCGTGTTGGTACTTCAGGCTCGTGAGTCTTTGCGGGTGTTCAACGCAGACAGAAGCACGGTTGTGGTTGTACCCCTGAAGGTAGCCGGAGGTTTTGTTAGCGACTGTCGACCAACCTCAGTAGGATGATCGCCCGCAAGAAGGCAACATCCGACGCTTCTCCCGCGGTTCATTTCTTAGGGCAGGTTTGTTCTCCAGGGGCACCCGCGTGAGATCCGGATTGATTCTTTCGCTGGGTTTTTGGCCGATTTTTCAAATGGCGGGACGACAAGAAACGGTTAGAGCCATCTGGCCGGACCGCCACGCAGTCAGCGGTATGCGAATCTCGAGCATGGCAGGAGCGTTCCATCATTAACGATGTCATTCGCCCGTGAAGGAGCAGCTCGACTCGTACGATCTGTTCGCCGCGTCGGACGATGAAACCGAAGCAGTTTCCTAAGTCTCGGTTGAATAGCCAACTGTCGGTTCGAGCGGGACATCGATGTGGCCGCTGGAAGGAATCTAGTTGCGGCAGAAACCGGGCCAAGTTTCTCTACGATTCGTTAATCCAGAACACTTCCTCAACACTCTTCTCAAAGAGGCGAGATACTCTCAGGGCTAAAGCTAGCGAAGGCGTGTACGCTCCGGCTTCTAGGGCAACAATAGTTTGCCTCGTGACACCAACCTGGTCTGCGAGTGTTTGTTGCGTCATGCCTTCCTCTGCGACACGTAGCTCCCTAATGCAGTTATCTAGGTCTGGCTCTCGCTTACGCGGCACGGTCTTGCCTCCTGTAAGCAAGGACGGCGACTAATCCTTTGACGCAGTAGCAGATCGCAAATTGCAACCAAACAAGCCAAGTCAACATCCACGTCGGGACTATTTTATCATTCGCATAGCTAGACCACAGAACAATTGCGATTAGTGCGAGAAACAGCAGCATCCAGGCTGATTCGACACCTCGACGGGTCGACATCCGTTCAATCTCGCGGTCTCTCTCGTCGACAACCACTGACTTCCCACGGGTTCTGACAAACCAGAAGCCACATACCAGTAGGCCAAGTAGCCCAAAGGCCCCCGATGCACCGTGTCCAAGCCACGGTAACAACACTGCGGCGATTACTAGAGTCGTCGTAGAAACCAGCAACTCTGTCCAAGCCACCTTTTCCATAGCAGTCATGTCTAGACCTCTCAAAACGTAGACCAGTGACACTTGAAATGTAAAATAAACCAGTCATGTCGGAATGTCAAGTTTATTTGACAATTTCCCACAGGGCTACTGACAGCGGGTCCGTGGAACGAGAATATCGTGGCGGTATGGGCTCTATGAGAACTGAGGCCAGCACTCGCGTTTCGAGCAGTTGGCGTGACGCCTCCCGCAGAAACTGCACTTACCTAACTGCCCCAGGACACATCGACCTTGGGACATAAACAGATGCTTCCACGACGCGTCGGCGTGAAACTCCGCAGCAGGTTCAACCGCGCAACAAACCAGAGGCGACGATGTATACTCGCCGGAGATACAGAAACTGGCGTGCAGGGCAATGAGGCAGGTGTGGACGATTCGTAAGCCGCTGAAAGAATGAGAGTTCTCACCGGGACGTGTCTTTCGTTAGCCGGAGTCACAGGAGTTGAGTTTCACTCTGACATACCTGGATCGCGTGAAGATCAGACACAAAGCCGAGGGCCTGAAAGAGCCGTCGGGTATTGTTGTGTCGGGTGATGGCACGCTGTGGACGGTAAGCGATGACACGAAGCGCGTGTTCGCTTTAAGCCCCAGTGGAGAACTTCTTGAAGAGGCCGGTTTCAAGATCGACGCCAGGGATCTCGAAGGACTTGCCTTTCGACATGAAGACAACGTGCTGTTGGCGGTCCAGGAGGGAACGAACGAGATTCTTGAGATCTCGCTAGAAGACGAAGACATTGTGCGGCAGGCGGCCGTTGCCTCGATGACCGGGTTCGAGTCGATCGCGGCGTGGTTTGAGGACGATGACGACCATACGAACAAGGGGCTCGAGGGAATCACCTGGAACCCCTATACCGGGACGATCTTTGTCCTCAAGGAAGGTGAGCCGGGTTTGTTGATTGAAGTCTCTCGCGATCTGAAGACCATCGAGTCGCATTGCCTGCTCGATAAAGAGGCCGGCTTCGCGGACGACGATATCGCCAGCAAGAAGATCGACTTCTCGGGACTCTGTTACGATCCCGCTCGCGGCGGGTTTTGGATCGTCAGCGACAAGGCCCGACGTGCCTTTTTTTTCGATGCTAAAGAGAAACGCGTCAGACGAAGCTTCACGCTGGGCTACGAAAAGGGTGGCCAGTGTCGCGAGATCGAAAAAGCAGAGGGCATCGCCTTGAGCCGCGACGGAAGCCGACTCTATATCGTCTCCGACGAGGAAGCTCGGCTGTACATCTACCAAGTCAACTAGCAGCGGTTTCCATAGTTTGATTCGACTTCGATCGTTGGTGGTTATCCCCTGTGCGGGGAGCCCTCTTGCCGAACTTTTATTCAGCCGTATGCTTTCTGGGGACGTTGGTGGCGGTAGGCGATTACGTTGCGAATTCCGCAACGAATGCTGAACAGTTGGAGTGGCCGGTGGTCATGGTTCAAGATCCGGGATACGGATTCAAAGCAGGGCGAGGGATCGGCGAACTGAGCTATGTTGGGCCCACTTATTCACGAGCTGTTGATCATTCTCGCGGCCGGCCTCATTGCCGGGGTGGTTTGTCGACGGCTGCACGTTTCCGTCTTGGTCGGCTACCTCGTCGTGGGTGCACTTCTGGGCAAGGGTTGTCTCGGCTGGGTCAGCGGTGACCAGCACGAGTTGGAATACATCGCCGAGGTAGGCGTCTTCTTCCTGTTGTTTTCCATTGGGTTGGAATTCTCTCTGCACGAGCTAGCCCGACTGGGAAAGAACCTCGTGATTGGCGGCACCGTTCAAATGCTGCTGGTTGCCCTGCCCGTGGCGGCCTTCTTGCTCAGCCTTGGAATCCCGTTGCGACCGGCGATCTTGTTCGCGGCGGCGACCTCCTTCAGTTCGACGGTCTTGATTTTCAAGGCCCTGTCGGAGTGGGGGCATGCCAGCTTGCCGCACGGGCGAAGGGCGATCGGGATTCTGCTCTTTCAGGATGTGGCCTTGATCCCGTTGTTGCTGGTCGTTCCGTTGCTGACCGGGGCCGAGCAGTCTTTGGAGCCGATGGTCTATGTGCTGCTGGCACTCAAGTCAGCGCTGTTTGTCGCGGCCGTGATTGTGTTGAACAGCGCGTTAGCCAAGTGGATCATTCCAGCCTTCACCGAATTCAGGAGTATCGAACTGGTCATCCTCTTCACGCTGGTCTCGCTGGGCGGTGTGACCATGGTGGCCCAAGAGATCGGGCTGCCCCCGGCGATCGGAGCGTTTGCCGCGGGGCTCATCTTCAGCGGCAATCGCTGGACCCGACAGATCGATGCCCTGGTGCTGCCTTTCCGAGAGAGCTTCGCGGCGGTGTTCTTCGTGAGCCTCGGCCTGTTTTTCAATCCAGTGCTGATTTTGAACGAACCGCTATTCACTTTCGGTGCACTACTGGGACTGATTCTTATCAAGACCGTGGCCGCCTCGGCGGCACTTTGGGTGACGGGCATACGTTCTCGGGCTGCCCTCGGCATGGGGATCGGGTTGGCTCATGTCGGCGAATTCGCATTCGTCCTTCTCAGTATCGGTTGGGAAGAAGGGGTCATCTCCGAGACGAATTATGGGCGGATGGTCACCCTGGCCATCGGCTCGCTGGTCTTAACTCCGCTTCTATTGAGGACGGGTCTCCGTTGGATGGGAATCGATGCAAGCACCGACGAGTCACCGTTGGAAACGAGCCCGTTGGAAGCCGCCGGGCAAAAAGCCGTTGTGATCGGGGCCGGACCGATTGGTCGGCAGGTCACCTCACAACTGGAAACGTTGGGAAAAGATGTTTGTCTCATCGACCTGAGCCCCATTAACTTGCAGGGCTTTGCCCAGATAGGCTTTCGTACCATCGCAGGCGATGCCACCGAATCGTCGATCTTGAGGCACGCCAGCGCTGATGAGGCCTCGTTGGTGGTTGTGTGCGTGCCCACCGACGAAGTGGCAATCCGCGTGGTGACGGCCGTGCGCGAGATGAACGAAGAAGCCTTTGTCCTGGTGCGTTGTCGTTACCAGAGCAATACCGCGAAACTTACTTCGGCCGGCGCCAATGGGGTCGTCAGCGAAGAAGCAGAAGCCAGCGATGCCCTGCAGCGGAATTTGTCCAATTTTCGCTGAGCGGGGCCTGTTGATGGATAAGCTCGAACTCAAGTTTCGAACGATCATTGCCACGAGTTCTTCGCATAATGGGCCAACTGCCTACGCCTGTGTGTTACCTTGATGACCGATATCAGGCAGCAATACGTCTTCAACCAGAAGCTGTTGAGTTGGATTTAGTGTCATCACGCGAGCGATGGAATCGAACTTGGGACCGTCTCGGACTACCCCGTCCGGCAGATTCGGTATTCGATGGACTAATTGCCCACTACGGCGAACCGCATCGCGCCTACCATACGCTGGATCACATCCAAGAATGCTTCGTACAACTCGATTCGGTGCCACAGGTTCCATCCCGTGAAGAACTCGAGCTAGCCTTGTGGTTTCACGATGTGATCTACGATACGCATGCCCACGATAACGAGGAACAAAGTGCAGAGTGGGGGCGTCGGGTCATGTTGGCGTGCGATATGCCGTTGCCGGCCATCGAGCGAGTTGACCAGTTAATATTGGTTACCAAGCATGATGCACCCCCTGGCTCGCCAGCAGAATCACTTATGATCGATATCGATCTTGCTATTCTTGGAGCCACGAAAGTCCGTTTCGACGAATACGAAGCACAGGTTCGACAAGAATACGCTTGGGTACCCGAAGATGTATTTCGGAGTACCCGCGCTCAAATCCTTAAGGGGTTTGAGTGCCGGCCCCGTATTTACCACAGCGACTTTTTCTTTGCGCGGTTGGAAACACCCGCGAGGGACAATCTGGCCCGCTCTCTGGCCAAGCTCATGGGCTGAAGACGTCGCACCGAGTCCAGGGTTCCATCCATCGGGTTCATCGAGGATTCTCACCCGTGCAATTTTCAAGGCGATTTCGTACGATGCCAAGATTCGTCGAATCAAACGACCGCGTAGAAGCGGTTTGAACGTAAGTATTGCAACGTGAGTTCGTGCCATGAAGCAGACTGAGTATCCCGACTGGTTCATTTGGTTGTTGGAACATGCGTTCGTCGTGTTCCTGGTATCGGGCGTCCTGCTGATGGCCGGAATCGTGGGGATCTCGGTCTACATCGATAACCGGCTTGACCGCATCGAGCAGGGGTATGACCAACTGCCGCCCAGTAGCTATGAGCCGCCTAAATTGGACGACTTCGAAGCCGACCCAGCCGTGGTCGAGGCACTACCGGATCCCGAGTTCATTTACGTGCCGGCCTACTCCCACATCTACTACCGGGGCGGAGTGCCCTACTTGCTGGAGACGACCCTCAGTATTCGCAACATCGACGTGAACCACCCCATCTTTATCAGCTCGATCGAGTACTTCGACACACAGGGAAAGTTGGTCAAAAGCTACCTCGATCGCACGATCAAACTAAATCCGTTTCAGACGATCGAATTCGTGGTCGAAAGCCGTGACAGTTCCGGCGGATCGGGCGCGAATTTCCTCGTTCAATGGGCGGCCACCGAAGAGGGCGTCAATCCGCTGGTCGAGACGGTGATGGTCGGCGTATCTGGCTCGCAGAGCATCTGTTTCGCCCGCAATGGTGTGCCAATTCCGCCCCGCACTGCGGCAGCCCCAGCGGAATGAGCCCGAGGATCGAACCCAAGTATCCGGCGAACTGCCAAACTTGACGGGCGTCCCGCTCGGCACCATGCTGGACCATTCGGGACTGAGGGTGTGGGTGTAACAGCCTGGGCGGCTCAGTGGGGGAAGACGTGTGTTGTCTTGAGCCTCTGACCGGCGGTGTCAGCGGCCGATTGCGCATCGAAATCGCACGGTTGGCGAGTGGTTGCCATGTTTTTCAAAATCGAATGTCCCAAGTGCGGCAAGGTGCTCAAGGTTGGCGAACAACACCTCAACCGCAAGGCCAACTGTCCCTACTGCAAACATGGCTTCGTGGTGCCCGGGCCGAAAGAGGAACAGGCCCCCCCGCAGGAAGAGCAACCGTTTGAGGGAATTGATACGGGCGATCCGGTTGCTGAGCGTCGGGCGAAAAGCAAACCGCAGCCGGCCAAGGGGGCTGCCGTCTCGGTGTTGCAGACCGGCGTCGGCAGCGATGTCAGCCTGTTGGTCAGCGGGGCAATCGCCATCGCGCTGTCGGTCGTGTTCTGTGGGCTGATGTTTCCGCTGAAGGGCACGTACCTTGGCGATCTTTTTCTCGATCGTGGTTGGGTTCCCTTCGCGTTGATCTTTCTAACTTCCTGGTCGGCGGCCATCCTGGTGTTGAAGGCCCGCAAGATGGCCCGTCAGCGTCAGGCCATGCTGCTCGATTTGTTACCGACCGATATTTCGGCGGATATCACCCCCGATTCGGTGGAAGCGTTTCTGTCTCACATCTCAACACAGCCGGTCCGCCCGCAGGACAGTTACCTGGTGAATCGCGTCGTGCGGGGGCTGGAACACTTTCGCGTGCGCAACAGTGCTTCGGAAGTCGCATCGATTCTTTCCTCGCAAGGTGAAATCGATGCCACGACCGTGGCTTCCAGCTACACGATGACCAAGGTGTTCATCTGGGCCATTCCGATCCTGGGGTTCATTGGTACGGTGATCGGCATCAGTGCCGCGGTCGGCGGGTTTTCCGGTTCGTTGGACGATACCAACGACGTCGCCAAGTTGAAGGAATCACTCAACGGGGTAACCGGAGGTTTGGCCACCGCGTTCGATACAACGTTGGTTGCCCTGGTGATGAGCCTGTTGGTCAAGTTCCCCACTTCATCGCTACAGAAACAGGAAGAAGGTTTCCTCAACGGCATCGACGAATACTGCAACGAGAACCTGCTGAAACGCTTGGACGACGGACGCGGTGGGCTCGAAGGCGGCATGACCAGCGACGCGGCACTGGAGGCTTGGACCCGACGGATGGAAGCCATGGGCACCAAGCATTCCCAACAAGTGGTCGAGGCCTGGGACAAGATCAACCAAGGCATCATCGACGGAGAAGCTCAACGGGTTGCCCGCGTGAAGGAAGTCGATCAGGTGATGATGCAGGCTGGCGAGTCGATGCGGGAAAGCGCCGAGTCGCTGAACAAGGGAATCGCCCAACTCAACGCGGGGCTGAAAGGCCTGAACCAGGTGCTGGGTTCACTGGGGCAGCAGAAGGTTTCCATCGAGGTGCCCGAGCGCCGGCGTAGCTGGGCTTTTTGGCGCTCCAATGGCAGTTAAAGCTACATAGCGGAAAGAACGTCGAAGCGAGGTCGACACCATGGTACGGCGAGTCGAAGAAGAAGATGCCGTTTCGCTGTTTCCCTTCTTAAGCGTGCTGGCCTGCGTGATCGGTACGCTGACCCTGATGATCATGGCGTTGGCCTTGGGTCAGATGGACACCGAAGAAGTGTCCAATGCCGAAGACCACGAGAATGCAAGGCGTCAACTTGCCGAAGCACAGGCAGATATCAAAGAACTGATTGCCAAGGTAGGCGACCTCGACGTGTCGCTCCGCGAATTGACCGCGGCGCGTCAAGAAAAAGACGAGTTGACCGTTCGCCTGATGCAGTTGACCGAAGAAATGCCAGAGGAACTGGAGCTGGTCGATCTGTCGACTCGCTTGGCCGATCTTCAGCAACTGGAACAGGAACTTGCCGAACTCGAGAAACAGTTGGTTCCCCTGGAAGAGGAATTGGCTAGGCGAACCGCCCCGCCCGAAGAAGCCGTCGTAATGATTCGCCCCGGCGGGACGGGCGTGGATATCGACCCAACGTTCGTCGAGTGCCGATCCGATTCGATCGTGATCTACGAAAACAAGAAGCCGACGCGAATTCCCAAATCGCAAATCGCCACCGACGATGCGTACCTGAAGCTGCTCAACGGCGTGGCCGGGAACAAGAAACGTTCGGTGATCTTTCTCATTCGAGACGATGCCATCGGCACGTACACCGCGGCGCGAAATGTGGCCCGTCAGAAGTACGCTCGCAACGGAAAGCTTCCGGTGATCGGGCACGGCAAGTTGGACCTCAGCATGTTCGAGGCATAGCACCATGCGACCGCGATCATCGGAAGACGACGGCAGCCTCGATTCGCTGCTGGACACCATGACCAACGTGGTGGGCATTCTGGTCATCGTGCTGGTCGTCACGCAACTCGGCGTGAAACAGGCCGTGAAGCGGATTGGCGAAATGGTCGATCCCAAGGTGGTCGCCGAAACGCAAGAGGAGCTCCAACGCGCGAACAAACGGCGCGAAGAGCTGCTGGCGTTGGTCGAAAGCGCGGTCACTCCTACGGTCGAAGACCCAAAGGAGGAACTGCGGCGGCTCCAGGAACAAATCAAAGAGCTGCAGCAAAAACTCGAGGAGCTGCAACAAGAGAGCCTAACGCGCAGCGAGCAGAACACAGAACAGATGACTGTGCTGGAGATGTTGAAGAAAAAGGAGGAAGAGCTTCGCGCGAAACTGGAAGCCGCGCTGGCCCGAAAGTCGGAATTGGAAGCGCTGTTGGAGGAGACGCCCGCTCGCGATCCGGAAGGGGATGCCCCGGAGGCGAAAGTGGTGAACCTGCCGAACCCTCGCCCGGCGCCCAAGGGGGCGGCCCCGGCCATGGTTCACTGCCGCGATGAGAAGCTCTACCTGCTCAACCTGGTGGAGGTGCGTAAGAACGCGCAGCAACAGGCCCAGGAGATCATCAGTAGCCGTCGGCTTGATCGCAATCCGGAAGAAGGCATCGATGCCGAAAAGTTCGTCGCCGCCTTCAACGCCAAGAAGATCGTGACCGACTACTTCCGTGTCGGGATGACTGTTCGCAATGGTCGACAGCCATGGTTGGTGTTCGAACGCCGCGAAGACCGAGGGCACCCGCTTTCCGTTTTACGGCGACGATCCAGCTTGTACCAACGGGCGCTACAGACGCTGGATCCCACTAAGTTCTATATCCAGTTTCTCGTTTGGCCCGACAGCTTCGAGATTTATCTCGAAGCACGGAACGTTGCGGCCGAAAACGGTCTACTGGCCGGTTGGAATCCAGAGACACGAACCGACGAATACTCCGCGCCGTTGGGTGGCCCCTTGGCACTCGGTCCCCCGCCGAAACCACAACCACCCCCCGAGAATCCCCCCAAACCGGCACCCGCACCGAAGAAGCCGGTGCCGGTCGATACGATCGACTGAGTGCAATTCGGTGTTTGCATCACTCGCCGCGCGTGGTGGAAGAGCATCCCTGTGCTTCTTTGACATCCGCATTTTCGGCTGCCACGATAGTCGCGTTGGGGAATTCTGATCAGAATCCATGGAACCGAACGACTCGAAGGTCTCAATGAATACGATTTCTCGTTGCTGTGATTTTGCCTTGCGATATTGCGTGCTTGGTTGGGCGCTGGTGGTTGCCGGCTCTTCTGCCGTCGCTGCCGAACGACCGAACGTGTTGTTCATTGCGGTGGACGACATGCGAGTCGAACTGGGGTGTTACGGCGATACCATCGTTCAATCGCCCAACATCGATCGGCTGGCCACGCAGGGCACGTTGTTCAATCAGGCGTATTGCCAACAGGCGGTTTGTAATCCGTCGCGAGCGTCGTTGCTGACCGGCCTTCGCCCCGACACGATTGGCATTTGGGACTTACCCACGCACTTTCGCGAAAACAGGCCAGACGTGGTGACGTTGCCGCAGCTGTTCAAGAACAACGGCTACCATACCGAGTGCGTGGGAAAGATTTTCCACAACTGGCGGCAAGACGATTACAAGGGCGACCCCATCTCCTGGAGCGTGCCCGCACAGATGCACTACGCCAATCACGGTTCCGATCGCCCGGTGGTTGAAGGGAAGGTTCCGCCCAGCGAATCGGATGTTCCTCGAACCGAGCTGTGCGACGTGCCGGATGAAGCGTATTTCGACGGGCGCGTGGCCCAACTTGCGGTCGAGGCCCTACGCAACGTCCAGGACGAGCAGTTCTTTCTAGCGGTTGGTTTTTGGAAGCCGCACTCTCCGTTCAACGCACCGAAGCGCTATTGGGACTTATACGAACGCTCGGATGTGCAACCGCCGGTGCCCTCCGACCCGCCGGTGGGTGTTCCGCCGCTGGCGATGCACAACAGCCGGGAGATTCGCCGCGGGTTCAAGGATCGCCCCGGTGGACGACCAACCCCCGACGAAACGCTGGCCCTGCGTCATGGCTACTACGCGGCGATTAGCTACGTCGATGCTCAAATCGGCAAGGTGATCGACGAACTCGATCGACTTGGTCTTCGCGACAATACGATTATCGTCTTCTGGTCCGACCATGGTTTTCATCTGGGCGAACACGCGTTGTGGGCCAAGACTTCGAACTTCGAGCTGGATGCCCGGGTCCCGATGATCATTGCCACGCCCGATCACGCAGGCGATCAACGGACCGAAGGCTTGGCCGAGCTGTTGGATCTTTATCCAACGCTGGCCGATCTGTGTGGCCTGACCGCTCCGAAAAACCTGGATGGCGTGAGCTTGCGACCGCTGTTGGAGAACCCGAACGCCTCGGTAAAAGATGGTGCGTTCACGCAGCACACCCGCCCCGCGTATCCTTCGAAGACCGATCCGCTGGTGGCCATGGGTTATTCGATGCGCACCAATCGCTATCGATACACCGAGTGGCGGAGCGTGGAAGACGGACACATCATGGCCCGCGAGCTGTACGACCACGAAGAAGACCCCCTTGAAACGGTGAATCGTGTGGACGACGCTGAATATTCGAAGACCTTAAACGAGTTGGCGGATCAGATGGCCTCGAGTATCCAGTTCGCTGAGACGTACGAAGTGGCCTACTGAGTTGAGTATTTCACGATTCAGTCGCGGGTAGAACGCGGAAGATCTCCGCGCGGGGGCTGTCTCTCAATGGCCCGAGCGAATAGAACCTAAGGGTCGATGGCTCTCCCTTTTCTTTGTGTGACGAGAAGATGATCCCCATAGTCGAAGCGATGCGATTGATTGAGGCGCACGCCAGGTCCTTGCCCGCGGTCGAGATGGCTACGGTCGACGCGCTTGGGATGACGTTGGCCGAGGACGTAGCCAGCGATATCGATTCGCCGCCCTATGCCAAGGCGTTGGTCGATGGTTACGCCGTGGTAGCCGACGATTTGAAGACCGGTTCGGCACGATTGAAGATTATCGAAGAGGTCACCGCCGGGCGAGTGCCTACGAAACCGATCTCCACGGGTTTGGCCACACGTATCATGACCGGGGCCCCGCTGCCCGAAGGATGCGATGCGGCGGTGATGGTCGAAACCACCGAAGTCGAAGCCGACGCTGGCGGGGGATTGGGCCACGTCGTCATCAGCGGCAAACCGGTGCAACCCGGCAACAACGTCATGCCGAGGGCACTGGCCATGCAGCGGGGACAACAGGTGCTCGCTGCAGGTTCTCCTTTACGTCCGCCAGAGATCGGGCTGTTGGCCGAAGTGGGCCGCGTGCGCGTGCCGGTGATCACTCGCCCACGCGTGGCCGTGCTGTCCACGGGCGATGAAGTGGTGCCCGCCGAGACGATTCCGCAAGCGGCACAAATTCGCAACAGCAATGGCCCTTTACTCGCATCGTTTGTGTCCAGTTGTGGGGCAACGTCCATCGAGCTTGGCATTGCGCCCGATGAGCCCGAGTTGCTGCGCGACGCCATTCAACGTGGTTTGGAAGCCGACATGCTGGTGCTTTCCGGCGGCGTTTCGGCCGGCGTGCTCGACCTGGTGCCGAAGGTGCTAGACGAACTTGGTGTGCAGCAGGTGTTTCACAAGGTGCGGTTGAAGCCGGGCAAGCCGGTATGGTTTGGAACCCTGGCGGGCGAAGACGCCACCAAATTGGTGTTCGGTCTCCCGGGCAACCCGGTCGGGGCGTTGGTGTCCGCCATGCTTTTGGTTGGCCCGGCATTGCGACACATGGCGGGGCAACCGTTCGCCGCCACGCCAACCTTTCCCGCTACCTTGGTTAAACCGTTCAAGCACAAAGGCCAACGCCCCACCTATCATCCCGCGTTGCTTGGCCGCGACGACAACGGGGCCACGGTCGAACCGCTCACCTGGCACGGTTCCGCCGACCTGTGCACATTGTCCCGTGCCAACGTGTTGGTTCACTTCCCCGGCGAACAACTCGAGTTCCCGGCCGGGGAGCGCGTGGAGTTTGTTGAACTGTAGCGGGTGGTCAGATCTGCTCTCCGATTAACACCGGCATGCGGTCGTGCTTGGTCATGTTCTGGTAGTAGGTGCTGGCTTCGCGGGTGAGCATATACACGTGTGGGCGTTCGGTTTGATCGTTGACGACAATGCCTTGAATGCCCTCGGTGATCGAAAACCAAATGCCTTTCTCCAGGCCGAACTGGGCGGGAATGACAACCTCTTGGGGTGATAGCCATCGCCATTTGCCGGCCTTCAGGCTTTCTTCGCGGCACCAACCGGTTTTGGGCAGTTTGGCGACCCGTCCGCCACGATTGCCCCATTCGTAGATGCACAGTTGCCCATCATGCACCACGGGCAACTGCGGGTCGTTCTCGCGGTCGGCGAAATCGAACACCACTTCTTCCACGGTTTCGTCACCACGTTGGCGGACGCGGCGTTGCAGGTTGTACTCTTCCAACAGTTCGAGATTGATCCGGTTTTTCAGAATGGAGATGGCGCGGCACATGGGACCGTTCCTTCAAAAACAAGACTTGCCATAGATGTCACAGATATCGTAAGCATTGGCCGGGTCGCCATACACATCGGCCAGCGGCAGTGTGGCTCCGCTTCGTAGGGCGAAGCGTCCGACCGACTCGTTGACACGGTGTTTCAGCCGGTCGAGTATTTCTTCCCGTTCGTCGCCCAGGGAGAACAGGCTCCGCTGGGCATGTTTCCGCTCTCGCAGTCGCCCGGCGATCACGTGCATGTAGTGCACCATTTCGCTGCCCGACCATAGCCGATGCAACAAACGAAGCGCTGCCAGGCACAGTTCTTCGAATCGCCAGGAGGTCGCCATCAGGCTCTCTCGTAGTACGCCATGCCCCGACGGTTTGAACGATAGATCGAGGATAAGTTGATCGCAGCCGAGTTGATAGTAGTTCAGTGCTTCGACCAACCGTTCGGTATTGCGAACCACAAAGGCTTGCAGACGATCGGTGTCCATGGTTGCTCGCCCCAGACTTCCGCCACGGGCAATGAATTTGTGTCGGGGCCGCGTGGGAGAAATCGGAATCACGGCATCGCCGTTCAATTCCCACCACAAATCTTCGCCACGTTTCGTTAGCAGCCGGCGGATCAAGCGGCGGTCGGCCTTGGCGAACTGATCACAGGTGGTGATGCCGTAGCCCGCTAGTTTTGCCGCGCTACGGCGGGCGATTCCCGTAATCTCGGTGACCGGCAATTGGTGCAGCAGCGCCAGTCGCGCGTCGTCGGTACTCACCACGTGATATCCGTACGGCTTGTTGGTGTCGGAAGCCAGTTTGGCCAGCGTTCGAGTCGGTGCGACTCCGATGCTGACCGGAACCCCGATGCGCTGGAGTACGTCTTCCTGCAGGTCTCGAGCTTGCTCGACGCGTGGGTTGGCGACGCTGAAGAACATTTCGTCGATGGAATAGTATTCAACCAGGGGGCTGGTCGTTTTGACCACCGACAGCATCCGCCGCGACAGCGTTTCGTACCACGTAAAGTCGCGTTTGACGTAGATCCCATCTGGGCAAATTGGCAGAGCATCCCAGATGGGCATCCCCGTCGAGACCCCGGCCGCCCTCATTTCGTAGCTCTTGGCAATAATGCAGGCTCCGTGGTTGCCCAATACGCCGACCGGCAAGCCTCGTAAATGCGGTAGTCGCACGCGTTCGGCAGATACGTAGAAACAGTCAGCGTCGACATGTCCGATGAAGTGGGGCATGGCACTAGAAATAGTGAACAAATGTATATATGTCAAGCGGTCTCCAATTTCGGGGGAATCGATTATTTTCGGCCACCCGACCCAGGGCGGCGGAAACTCGCCTGGGAAAGCAAAAGCTTTGACCCTACGCTGAGCGGCCCCAGGTTTTATGTTTACCGAGTTCCGAAGGAATCGGGCGGCCATGTCCAGGTCACACTCACGACTAGCGGCGAAACCTCGGCGAGTTGCTTCGTCGATGGCGACCAACCAGCGAAAGCGTACGGAGGCTAAATTGTCCGATGCGTTGCCAACACGGCAGGCACAACGCGGTGCCGAACAACGTCGCTGGTGGCAAAGCACTTTGGCCATCGCGGTGGCCGGCAGTGTGATGTTGTGGATGGCGTTTCCGCCGGTCGACTGGTGGCCCTTGGCCTGGGTTGCGCCCGTCTTTTGGGTCGTGTTGATTCGCATGCCCGAATTGCCGGGACGACGACCCTATCGAGCACTGTGGCTCGCCGGGTTCGTCTTCTGGATGGGAGCCCTGCACTGGCTGCGGCTGCCCTATTGGGCCACCAGCTTTGGTTGGGTTGCGCTCTCGATCTATCTCGGCCTGTATTTGCCGGTGTTCGTCGCCGTGACACGTCACGCGGTGCACGCCTGGAAACTATCGGTGGTGTGGGTCGCGCCGGTGGTTTGGACCGCACTGGAGCTTGCCCGAGGTCATATCCTGGGTGGCTTCCTGATGGCCAGCCTCGGACACACGCAGTACCCGTGGTTGGAAGTGATTCAGATTTCCGATCTTGTCGGCGGGTATGCCGTATCGTTTTTGGTGATGCTTGTGGCGGCTTGTTTGGCGCGGATGTGGCCGCTTACCGGTCGTCGCGTTACCGCTTGGCCGGCATTCATCGCGACGGCGGCCATCGCCGCGGCGTGGCTCTATGGTAGCTATCGCATGGCGAGTGCCGCACCCGAGCCCGGTCCGACGGTGTTGTTGGTGCAGGGCTCGATCGATACCGAAATGAAGGCCGATCCTGCGTTGCAAAGCCAAGTTTACCGCCAATACTTCACGCTATCGAAACAGGGCACCATGTCGCGCGACGATGTGGATCTGGTGATCTGGCCCGAGACGATGTTTCGCGATTCGCTGTTTTCGCACGACGACGATGCGCAGCCGCCCCCGGGTGAAGATTGGAGCATCGATCAACTAACGGATGCCGAACGCTACACCCGCGACTTGATGGCCACCACGGCGATGCAGATCGGAGCCCCTGTTTTGTTCGGGGTCGACTGTATTCATTTTCGCCGCGATCGGGTGGACCGTCACAACTCGGCCGTCTTGGTCTCTGACGACGGAGAGATTGGCCGCCGCTACGACAAGATGCACCCGGTGCTGTTCGGAGAGTACATGCCCTGGGGCGAAGAGTATCCTTGGCTGTATTCGCTGTCGCCCCTTTCCGGAGGAGTGCTGCCGGGGAAAGAGCCCGTGGCGATCGAAGTCGACGGGGTGCGCTACGCTCCGAGCATCTGTTACGAGAACATCCTGCCACACCTCATCGCCAATCAGGTTCGCAAGCTACGTCGCGAAGGAGAGAGCCCTGACGTGCTGGTGAACCTGACCAACGACGGTTGGTTTTGGGGTTCGAGCGAACTGGACATGCACCTGGCCTGTGCACTATTCCGCGCGGTCGAATGTCGGCTGCCGATGTTGGTGGCAGCCAACACCGGGTTCTCGGCGTGGATCGACGCCGACGGGCGCGTCATTCAGCGGGGGCCTCGCCGAGACACGGGTACCATCGTTGCAGATGTTGCGCTCGATTCCCGCGATAGTCTCTATCTGACCATTGGCGACTGGCCCTGGGCCATCTGCCTGTTGTTTTCCGTAGTTGTGGGGCTCGATCTGGTGCGTGTGCACCGAGCCCGCCGCCGGCAATCTGCCCCCGCGGCCAGCTAAAATCGGTCATTCGAAACGCCGCTAAAGCGTTAAATCGCCGTATTTTAGGGCCTTTTAAATTGACATTGGAAGTCCGGGGGAGATATACTAAATGGGCTAAGCGTGAGCTCTATCTTTAGACTATGCTTAGAGTTCGGTCGTGTTGTACCGGTTTTCCGGCCCCTGATACCGATCGAGGCTTGGTCTTTTCGGAACAGAGTTACTGTAGCGAGCCTTCCGGCGGCTCGAAGGAGAGGTCCTGATGAACCTCCTGGGAAGAATCTTCGTGATCCTCATCCTCGTGATGAGCGTCTTGTTCCTTGGGTTCGCGACCGTTGTTTATGCGACGCACCAGAACTGGTACGAGGTCGTAAATCTTTCGCCCAACGAAGCCGGTGCAGGCAAACCGGTCGGGTTGACGTACCAGCTTCAAGACGCCCGTTCCGAGAACACGCGCCTGAAAGAAGATTTGGCCCGGCTCGAGAAAGAGATTTCCAACGAGCAGGCTTCCCGTCGCGACGCCATCGCGAAGCTTGAGTCGGAAAAAGAGTTGCTCAAGAGCGAGCGAGACGAACTGCAACGCGACGAAGCCGACCTGGTTTCTCAGAAGAATCAAGCGGTAGCAACCATGGAGGCTTCTCAGCAAACGCTGGCCCGGCTTCGCACCGAGGTCGACACACTTCGCACGGAAGTCCGCGAAGCCCAAAGCGAAAAGGATCAGGCGTTCACCCGCGTTGTCGAGTTGACCGACAGTCTGAATCAGGCGGAAAGCGCGTTGGCCAAAACCCAACTTCGCAGAGATCAGCTCGAAGAACAGAACGAGAAGCTGAAAGATGTGCTAGCACGCAACGAGATCGATCCTGATGCGGATACGACTCCGCCCCGCGTCGATGGCATCGTGCTGGCAAGTGGCCGAGACGGCCTGATCGAGATTTCCATAGGAGAAGACGACGGTCTTCGACCGGGTCACCAGCTCGAAGTTTTCCGCCAAGACACCTATCTCGGGCGCATCGAAGTGGTCCAAGTCGCTCCCGATAAGTCGGTTGCGAAGATCATTCCCGAATTCCGCAAAGGCAGCATTCGGAGGTCGGACCGTGTCGCCACCCGCATCCAATGAGGGCCCCATCGGGTCTGCCGCCAAGCCGAAGTCGAATATCTACACGGTTCTGATGGCAATCTCGCTGGTTCTGATCCTATTAAGCATCCTGTTGCTGTGGCTTGAGATGGGCACCTACGAGTATAAGAAGGATGCGCGTCGCGGGCCCTCTGTCGGTACGACTTCCTCGGTCGCGCTCGCATCGAATATGCCCCTGGCTGAGCAGTTCAGCATCACGGCATAACCCGTTGCGACTTGTTGAAGCACTGGCAACAATTCTTGCTAGCGCCGCTAGCGAGAACCTTCGTTAACTACCTCCACATATCGGGCACGGATGCTCAATCGCTTGTTAGGACGATGGACCGCCGATCTGGCGATCGACCTGGGAACCGCCAACACGCTGATCGGCGTGGCCGGAGAAGGTCTCGTACTCAACGAGCCCTCGGTCGTAGCCGTGGAACGCGAAGGCGGTCGCATACTTTCCGGCGGTTGTGCCGTGGGGCATCTGGCCAAACAGATGTTGGGGCGCACCCCCGACTCGATCTCGGTGGTTCGCCCATTGTCCGAGGGCGTGATCACCGACTTTCAACTTTGTGAAGCGATGCTGCGTTACTTTCTGCAGAAGTCGCAACGCCAAGGTTGGGGCATCAAACCCCGCGTGGTGATCAGTGTTCCTGGCTCGATCACCCCGGTGGAGAAGCGCGCCGTGTTCAACAGCGCCCATCGCGCCGGTGCTCGCGAGGTGTTCTTGCTTTCCGAATCAAAAGCCGCTGCGATCGGGGCGGGCCTCCCCGTGGCCGAACCGGTCGCCAGCATGGTCTGCGACATCGGCGGCGGAACCACCGAGGTCGCCGTGATGAGCTTGGGCGACACGGTCGCCACGTCCAGTGTCCGCGTGGCGGGCGACAAGATGGACCAGGCGGTGGCCGACTACCTTCGGCGACACTACAGCCTGCGAATCGGTCTTCCGGCCGCCGAGCGACTGCGGATCGACATCGGTAGTGCTTATCCCTTGGCCGACGAATTGGTCGACGAAGTTTCAGGCGTCGATGTCATTAGCGGTTTGCCTCGCAAGGCCACGGTCACCAGCGAAGAGATTCGCGAAGCCTTGGGCGACCCGTTGGAAGCGATCGTCGAGGCGATTCGCGCCACGCTGGATCGCTGTCCCGCTGAACTGGCCGCCGACCTGGTCGACAACGGCATGGTTTTGGCAGGCGGGGTTGCGCTAACCCGAGGGCTGGACGATTTCCTCAGCGAGCGGACTGGCATTCCCACGCGAGTGGCGACCGATGCTCTGTCGGCCGTGGCCAAAGGTTCATTGATCTGCCTCGAACATCTCTCCCAGTGGCGCGGCTCACTCGAGTCCAACGACGATGACGTTTAACTATCGCCTGAGAGTGATCGTTCGCTATTTCTTTGCCGGCCCCAGCCGCGTCATCGCGGCGGTTGTTCTGGCATTGGGCCTGATGCTTCTCCCGGGCAACATCGTTTTGCAACTGCGATCCACCTGGCAATCCGCATTGCAGCCGTCGTTGCAACTAACCTCCACGATCAAGCAACAGGTGACGTCGTTCAACCAACGCTGGCAATCCACCGAAAAGATGGCCGACGAACTGGCGGCCGCCAGAGAGCGTGTTTCGAAAGTGGAGTCGCAGAATCGCCGACTGGCGAACCAACTACAAACTTTACGTCAGCAACTTGTTTCCACGGAGGACGGTCCCGGGCAATCGCCGCACCACTCGCCGCTGGTGATTCCTCGCTTCGTGGACGCTCGTGTATTGGGGCAGCAAGGCCGGGCCCTGTTGAATCACCTGGTGGTTGTTGACGCCGGCAGGGCGGAGCAGATTTTGCCCCAATCGTTCGTTCTGGAGGAGAACGCGGCCGTTCTCGATCAAGGCGCCGACGCACACCTGAAAGACGGCCAATTGGTACTGGATGGCTATCGAGTGTTCGGAAAGATTGCCGAAGTCGGTCCCCAGGTCAGTCGCATGCTTCCGGTCGACGCGGCGGAGTATCGGGACGCGGTCCGCATCGTCGACCACGAAGATCCCCAGCGTGAGCACGGACGCGGCATGCTGGAAGGCACGGGCCAGCGACGGTGCCGCATTCGACTCGTGGATATCACGCAACCCGTCGCCGTGGGTGACCTGGTTTACAGTTCTGCGGGCGAAGAGCAGCTTCCGACCCAGTTGTTGTACGGTCACGTCGAACAGGTGGCACGCGAGCCGGGGGCCCCGCATTGGGAAATCCGCGTGTGTCCGACTCACGCAGATCACACACCCACGCGGGTCACGGTGCTCACTTCAGATATCAACCCTACCCGACTCGCCAATCGTCCACTCGAATAAGCTGTGAGCTTTGCCCCATGCCTTGGTTGCTGCTGGTTGCTGCCTGCTACGTTGCCGCGATTCTGCAGGCGACGCTCGATCCCGTAATCGGCGTGGGCTATTTGGTGCCCGATTGGTTCGCACTGACGGCGCTGCTGGTTGTGCTTACCGTACGTCGTCCTCGTTCGCTGGCCATCGGATTGATCGTCGGATTGGCCGCCGACCTCAGCGGTTTCGGTCCTCTGGGAATCTCCACGGCGATGTTGCTGCTCACCACCGTCGCGGTGGCGCATGTTCGCCGCAAACTCCACATCGAACATCCGGCGCTCCAAGTGCCGCTGTTGGCCCTGGCCACCACAACGTACACCGTGGGGGTCGTGCTGGTGACCATGATCGCAACGTGGTCCGCGGCCGCAGGAGTTGCGTCGTTACTCGGTGCTCTCGGCGTCGGCCTTTACACAGGCGCCATCGCGCTACCGGTCCTTCTCATCGTCTCCTGGATCCGAGAGCCCCAGCCCATCACAGTTCTGCAAGCCACGGCCCGATGATCGCCGTAGTGGTTTATTGAGCGATTGAAACCGTGCGCGGGGGTATACTTTGAGTAGGGATGTAGCTTTCATCTGCATGCCAACCGCGAAACTCCGACCTGATGGACGATCAAACCTCCACAACGGTCTCGCCCGCTCCGGCTCGGCCGGAATCGCTGACGTTCGAATTTTACGAACAGAACAACACGTTAACGGTGCACAAGAACCGGGGCGGGGGGCCGCCAGGCATCCCTTACCTCCTGCTCGTGTGGACGCCGATTTGCGTCTACGCTCTGGCCACCTGGTTGCGTGATCCTTCGATCGCCGGATTTCTATCTGGCACCGCTCTGAATTCGATATGGCTGTTGCTGATGTGTTGCGTGGCGTGGATCCAATTCGGTAAAGAAACGCTGGTCCTACACGCCGACAGGGCCGTGTTTTTGAGAACGGCATTCATCACGCTCAAGAAGCGAGTCATTCCCACGAAAGACATACGAGTATTTCGGGAGTGTCGTTTCTCCCTCCATCCGGTTGGCCACGTCTACTACGGAGTGGAAGTGATCACGTTCGAGGAACCCCTAAAGTGTTTCTTTCATTTGCAAACTCAAGAGCGAGAGTGGCTCATTTGCCAACTCAATCAGTTCTTGGGGATCGAACCAGCAGAATTCAGCCAGAGTGAAATTGCCCTGAGATGTTCGTTGACGGACATTGCTACGATTGAGAAAAGCGCTGAACCGCCAAACGTCGACCCACCGCTTCAGTCTTCCTGGCGGCTTACCATCGAGCCGAATTCATTCGTGATTGCAGCCAAAGGTGGATTCCATATCACTGTGTTCCTTGCGCTCTTGCTGGTAAATCTCCTCATGGTTGGGCTGATTGCCATTCTTGTGTTGACCTTGTTCGGCGTGGATGTAGGGCCCTGGAAACACAACCCGGAAACCTTTGGGACATCGCTCGTATTGTTGGTCCTGTTTTCGGCGATGGGGCTAGTTTTGTTGATCCCGCTCTCTTTCACCGTCCCTGCACCCTTTACGAGTGCCTTCTGGCGGTTCGAACGCTCTCGAATCGTTTGCAACAGGCGGTACGCAATGTTTTCCAGAACTCGGACCTGGAACGTTCGCCGCCTCGATCGATTGGAACTGCGACGCGTGGGTGATGAGGACTGGCAAACGGATTCGACGACCGTAGGGTCGGATTCGAAAGAGAACGAACTGAACCTCTACGATCTTGTGCTGATCACCGACAAGCAAACAGACCTATGTAGCATCGATTTCGCCACTGAAGAAGAAGCCTGGTGGATGGCACAAACGATCTATCTTCGCCGCCCCGATTGGTTCGGCAGTGCCGAGGAGAGCTGAGGAAATTGCTTGTCTGAGCCGTGTCGGCGTCACCCAACCTGTGCGAGTTCACACACGATAATTCCACTCCAAACCATGGAGTAGTTCCGACGCAGCGTAATCGATGTGGATCACGTGACGATGACCGATGGATTCGGAAGCCGCGGACGCATGCAGCGTCAACGGGCACATCGTTACAACACCGCCGTAATGAACTTCGCAAGTGACCTCGGGGGATCGGACTTTCCAGTCGTCGCTTTCGTTGTCCAGCCATCCGCTGCGATGCGATCTCGGAAGCGACGTAGCGTGCGTGCTCGCACCTGGAACTTTCCGAAGAACAATCGGCGATGGATTTTTGTGCGTGCACGCTACTTGGCTACCCAACATCTGATCCATGCGGTTGAACGATGGTCGCCACCGGGACGGCTTAGTCGGAGAAGGTGTCGCCGTCGCGGGAGCATCTGCCGTTTTCAACTGGTGAACGCTATGATGGATCGCGATTATAGAATCTCTTTACAAACATAGTCGTGTTGCTTCGTTCAAGGAATCACAGCCCGCATCGGAGATGATGATGGATGAGACCATTACCCTTGCGCGTGAAGAGTCCGGTGTGGAGATTGCTCAAGGACATGAGGCGGTTAATGCGGTGCTGCATGGAACCGGGGTGTGGGTGGCACCGCTGCCGCTTGGCGAGGCGCCAGCTAACATCAGGGCGTTGTTGGCTAAGCCAGTACTGACGGCAGAGGAGAATTCCCAGGCGAAGGCACACTTTCTACTTTCGCGGGACAAATGCCTCGAGGTGATTACGGCGGCCGGGCGTACCCCGCAAGTATCGGGAGGCGGGTCGATGGATGCGTTGTGCGTGTCCAACGGCGTTCAGTATCCACAGCTTTGGGTCGTGGAAGCGGATTCCGACTTTTCCGAGTTCTATTCGTTCCATGTCAACCAGGCGGACGACGGTACAGGTACGGACGAGATTGGGCAATTGCTTGCCGGTCGGCTGATGCGGTATCGCTATCCGGTGCTCGGTGGGGTTGTGTTAACCATGAGCTGCCAGGCAGACTTGGGATGGCTGTTCACTTTCAGCGGCGTACAACCCCATGGTGGAATTCTAGATGAAACGGAAGTGGGCAGTAAGATCCTGGTGCAGGTGCTTGGACCGAAACAGTTTGAATCGAGACCAGCGCCGTAGCGACGGAATCAGAGCTTTGATAGCGAATCCAGGCCCGAATGTGAGTCGTGCGGCAGCCCCCGCTTATTCCCAGCACCTAAAGCCGATATGTGCAACGACGGCCCCGAGCGATGTGGCCGATTCAAGACCTTATTGGGTGCGAGTGCAAGTCGATTTTCGCCGCTTCGGTTGGAACACCGTCGGCAAGACTCGCAACATGAGAGCGCAAACTGGTGCATTGGACCGACGCAGAGTTTGCGGTTGGCAAAGGTTGACGATCTTGCGGTTTTCCGTGGACCGTTTCTCTGTGAAACTTTCTCTGACAGCCTCCTACGCTTTTCATTCAGTAATTCGCGGGTGAGAAGATAGACCAATGGCCCGAACGAGCCTAACGCCACTGTGGCAATACCCTAAGCTACTCTCTGGATCACTTATGGTTTACACACGGTTGTTCCATTGTAGGCCGTGGGGCAGTTCCAACGCCGCGTACTCGATGTGGATCACTCGACGATGACCGACGGATTCAGAAGCCGCGGACGCATGAAGCGTTAATGGGCACATCGTTACGATTCCGCCGCAGCCGACTTGGCAAATGACCTCCGGGACCCGGGCTTTCCAGTCGTCGAGTTCATCATCCAGCCATCCATGCCGATGTGATCCTGGTATCACTCGCAGCGGACCATTTTCTGCCCCGCAGTCGTCGAGATGAACCCGAAGGGCAATCATGTTGGCCAGCACGTCGGCCGGGGGTTGAACTTGCCAGACGCCCGACTTTTGCGACCAACCAACAAAGTCAGGCACTTCCCGACGATCTTTCACCGCGATGACGTTGTCCTGGTGCCAGAAGAGGGACCAATTCGCATCCGGCACTTTATCGAAAAAGATGGCCCGCACCGCGAAGGCGTGTTTCCCGAGTATCGCTGTTGCGAATGGGCGAATGTGGTTTGCAGAGGCCAGTTCGCGAACGGCCGGGCAGATCTCAAGCAGGTTCCGCACTCCGTAGATGCTTCGCTTGCGGCGAACCTCATCCCGATTTGGCAGTGTGGCCAAGGTATGTCGTAAGGATTCGATTTCGCCCGAGGTCAGGACGCTATCGCGAATGAAGTATCCGTCACGACGGAAGGCGGTCGCGTATTGATCGAGATCCATGGCGGTTACTTTGCCCCAATGTCCTTGCTGCTGGCGTGTTCGATCGCTTCGATCATCTTCAAGGCCGTCGTGGCCATGGCACTGTTTGGAAACTCCTCGAGCGCTCTCGCGTAGTAGGCCTTTGCTAGGTCGCCGTGGTCGATTTGATTGTATGCGACCGCAATGTTGATCAGCGCCATTTCACGATAGCTGATCGCCGAGGGCGACATCATCGTAAGGGAACGACAACGATCGAGCCACGCATGTCGGGTGAAGAATTCATAGCTCTCCGTGTATGATTGAATCGCTTCTTCGAAGTGCCCGCTTTGCATCAGTCGCATGCCCCGCCGATGCGCAGAAGGGATGACTAGTCGCGACGCAATCGAGTAGGTCAAATAAACGGTGGCCCCTAAGAAAACACCGGAGGACGATGTCGTCAGCAGCCAACCAACTGAGACCGCCACCATCAGCGCGAGTAATTGCGGTAAGGTGGCAAGCCAAGAAATAGGGCGCACCCGAGGTATGCCATTTGTGGCCGGTCGATTATCTGCCGTGGGATGGGGAGTCACCGTGCCGTATCAAATTCGAGGGAGTGTTTACCCGCACGCCGGAACACTCGTGTATAATACCCGCTGGCACGTCGGCTTCTTACTACCGTGGGCACAAGGCGAGCAGCCTCGGAATGTGTTGCTGGTCCTCGTGGCTACCGTGGTATTCTTCTTGAAACGAGGTCAACAACGATGGTCCGACGATGCTACTTGTCATGCCTGGGAATATTTGTGTTGGCCACCGGGGCGCTATTCGGCGCGGTTGACTCCTCGGCTGCGGACTACGTTCCCCGGGTAGGGGATTACCACCCGGAAGTTACGCTACCCCGAATCGACGCCGGCGGGCCGGTGTCACTTTCCGACTTTCGTGGCAAGAAAGTACTATTGATTCACTTCGCCTCGTGGTGAGCGGGCTGTCGACGACACGTGCCGGTCTGGCACAAGGCAACACAGCGGTGGGTTGAAGATGGTCGCCTGGCACTGATTGGAATCATCCAGGAACAACATTCCGAGCGGTGCCGGCTCTTCGCACAATGGCATGAAATCGGGTGGCCCATTCTGCACGACCCAATCAACGTGCTGAATACGACTGCCGTCCCGATGTTCATCGCCATCGACGAGCATGGAATCGTCCGCTCGACTCGTGCCAAGTTGGATGACTTCGAAGAGACGTTCCTGAACCGTACGTTCGCAGACAATGCATCGAACGCAGCCAAGACACTCACGCCCCCGCCGAGCAGTGGAACATCGCAACAGCTCTCCGGATCAAGCGATGCTCAGGCTGCTCGTTTGCTGGGAGATTCGCTGGCGACCTGGCACTTAGAGCAGCGTGTGGACGAAGCCGTCTCCGCCTATGAGACCGCCGTTGAATCGAACCCGCAGGACCTGGCGAGTCATTTTCGTCTGGGGGTCTGTTTGCTCAATCGCCATGAAAGCGAGCAGCGGCACGAGGGCGACTTCCAACGAGCCGTACATAGTTGGGAGACCGCACTGGCAGGCCGCCCCAATCAGTACATCTGGAGACGCAGGATTCAGCAATACGGTCCCCGATTGATGAAACCGTACCCGTTCTACGACTGGGTCACTCGGGCCGAAGCCGACATTCGGGCCCGCGATGAAACGCCTATTGAGCTACGCGTTCCTCCCAGCGGTGCTGAGATCGCGCGACCGGCGAAACAGTTTGTGCAGTCTGTTTCAGAGGTAAGTTCACCCGACCCGCAAGGTCGCATTCACCGTGACGAACAAGGATTGATCGAGACGAGCGTGACGACCGTACCCTCGATTGCTACGGCAGGTTCCACGGTACGGGTGCATGTGACCTTCGTACCTAACGCGAAGCTGAAAGCCCATTGGAATAACGAATCGGAACCGCTTCAACTGTGGGTTGATTCCCTCACGGGCGCAACCATCGAACGCCAGCTACTCAGCACCCCGGCGGTTCCGTACCCACAATCGAACGAGGTGCGGCGCCTCGATTTCGAAGTCGAGCTTCCATCGATCGCCACTTCCCGTGTCGCGCTGGAAGCGTACGCCCTGTATTACGTTTGTGAGGATGTCGACGGCCTATGCATGTACCTGCGAAAGGATATCCCGATCGAGATTCGAATCGCCGAGTAGCAAGGCCCACTTCCAACAAGTTGTTCTGTCTACTTGGTATGTTGCCGCTTCCATTCATCGGTTAGCAGGCCGGCGTATCCCCAGTCCTCTTCGTCGATCTCTTGAATGACGATATGCACATGCTCGGGCTTCTTGCCCAGTTCGCGGACCAGCGAATCGGTAATGTCACGCACCACGCGAGCCTTTTGCTCTCGTGTGACGCCTTTGAGTAGTTGAACATTAACGTAGGGCATGGGTGCTCCTTGGTAACCTGAGTAACCGTAGTGTGCGTGCTTGCACGCACGTGGTTCCCCAGAGTCTATCGCTATGGAATTTCGTGCGTGCCAGCACGCACACTACACGAACTTCAGGTTCGTTTTCCATCGTCGTACAACGAAAGTAGCCGTAGCGTGTGTGCTGAGAAGCTGCCTTACTTCACCAGCCTGATACAGAAGGGATACCGATAGGGCTCTCCGCCATTGGCTTTGATGGCGGCCTGTATCACGCAGATGATGTGAAATAACGTGATGACTGGCATAAGAAGGAAGCCGATTCCAAAGGAAAGTAATCCGAGAATCGATGTGAATACGTAATAGATTGTAATCGAGATGTTGAAGTTGAGGGCTTCCTTGCCGTGATAGTCGACCATGGGCATTTCATCCTTCTTGATGAGCCACAGGACCAACGGCACAACGATGCTGCCAAATCCGTTGGCAAGGTAGCCGCTTAGTCCGCCCAAGTGGCACAACATGGCCCAGGTGTTCGGTGTCATGTGTTCTGAATCTTTCTCGACGTCTGGAAGCCGAAGTGGGTCTTTGTCAAGAATAGCAATTTCTACGCCAACGGCACGCGAATAACGCGTATGAGTATGAGGCGTGCCACACGTCGAAGCAAATGTTGCTACATGCTCGATGGGAATGGCGCTACATGTCCCGCAGCATTTCAGTCGCTGCATTTCGACCGCAGGCGCCCATGACGCCCCCGCCGGGATGGCTGGCGGCACCGCAGAGATAGAGTCGCTCGACCGGCGTGCGGTGGTCGGCCCAACCGACCACGGGGCGTAGCGCGTAGAGTTGTCGCATCGACATCGCACCCTGGAAGATATTGCCGCCGGTCAGGCCGTACGTGCGTTCGAGGTCCAAAGGAGTGAGCACCTGACGATGCAGGATGGCACCGGGAACATTGGGTGCGTATTTGGCCAACTCGTCGATGCAGCGGTCGGCGAACGATTCCTTGATGTGGTCCCAGCCGCCCTCGGCCAGATGATAGGGGGCGTACTGCACGAACATCGATACGATGTGCCGCCCCTCGGGTGCGATGGTCGTATCGACGCAGGTGGGCATCGTCATCTCCAGAATCGGATGCTCGCTGGGTCGCCCGTACTTGGCGTCGTCGTAGGCACGCTCCAGATAATCGATCGAGGGACCGATGTGCATCGTGCCATGATGATGAGGGCCGACGCCTGTGCCTTCGACGCAGGTGAACTTCGGCGGCTCGGCCAACGCCAGGTTGATTTTGGCCGAGGCCGAACTGTAATCGATCTGGCTGACGGACGTGCGAAACCCCTCGGGCAACTCGCCGGGTTCGATGAGACGTTCGAACGTCCAATGCGGGTCGATGCTCGAAGCCACTACTTGGGAGGTAAGTTGGGTGCCATCTTCCAATTCCACGCCGTGGGCTTTGCCATCGGTTACCAGGATTCTGGTCACAGGGGTTTCGCGGCGGATCTCGACCCCCAGATCATGGCCCGCCGCGGCAATGGCATTCGACAGAGCGCCCATGCCACCTTGCACAAACCCCCATACGCCGCGTGCGCCGCCGGCTTCGCCCATGACATGATGCAACAGGACGTAAGCGCTACCCGGCTCGGAGATTGACCCGGCCGACCCGATGATGGCGTCGGTGGCCAGTGTGGCCCGCAGCACGTCGGATTCGAACCAACGTTCCAGAATCGGACGTGCGGCACCGGTCAACAACTCGATGGCGGCGGGAACGTCCCGGCCCAGGGCCCCCATGGCACGGGCCATCTTCCACAGTTTGCGACCATCGCGGATTCGCTTCGAAAGACCAATCTTCCGCCACGCCTTGGGAAGCGGCACCGGATCGGGCGCGGTTTCCATCAGCGACGGTTCGATGGTCGCCGCGACACGTTCCAACAGGGCTTCGTAGCGGGGGTACGCTTCTGCATCTTTCTGGCTGAACTTGGCAATCTCGCGCTGGTTTAGTCCCGGCTCGGGGCCCATCAGTAAACTTCTGCCATCGGGCAGGGGAGTGAACGACGAGGGACTACGGGGCAGAATCTTCAGGCCGTAGTCCTTTAGCCGCAACTGATCGATTACCTGTGGCAACAACAAACTGACGACGTAGGCTGCCGTCGAAACTTTGTAGCCGGGCCACAGTTCTTCGGTCGTGCAGGCACCTCCCAAAACGTGACGCCGTTCGAGCACGCACACCTTCTTGCCCGCTTTGGCAAGGTAAGCGGCGGTGACCAGTCCGTTGTGACCGCCACCAATGATGATCGAATCGTAACGTTGGGCTCCAGGCATGTGGCTTCCCGTGAAATGCAGATGTGGCGTCCAGCCCGAACCGGTCGGGTACGGCTAATGGCGCAAAGACCCTTATCTACTCAATCGCCCACCGTGGGCATGGTGGTTCAACAAATCTGCTCCCGGCATTGCAACCCCTCGGCAACCTCGACAAGATAGGCCGGCATGAACGAATCTCCGGAAGCAGGCACCCCTTCGCCAAGACAGGTTCGCACGGCGCGGTTCTTCGTGCTGGCAGCCGCCTTGATGTGGAGCACCGGCGGGCTGTTTGCCAAAGCACCCCTGTTCGACGCCTGGACCGACGAAACGCGGGGCACGTTGTTGTCTTTCTGGCGTGCACTGTTCGCCGGACTCTTGCTGTTGCCGGCGGTGCGAAGTCCGCGATGGCGACCACAACTGGTGCCCCTGGGATTTTCGTTCATCGGAATGAACGTGGCGTATCTTTCCGCCATGAGCATGACCACGGCCGGGAATGCCATCTGGCTGCAATACACGGCGCCGTTTTGGGTGTTCGTCCTGGGGGCCATCATTTGGCGCACTCCGTTGGCCCGACAAGACCGTGTTCCGCTGCTACTGGCCGCCGTGGGGGTGGCGCTGATCCTGTTCTTCGAACTCGGTGGAGCTTCGCAGAGTGCGGCAAACAACTCGCTGAACCGGATCGGCATTGCCTGCGGGTTGGTAGCTGGCGTGTTTTATGCCGGCGTTGTGTTGGGCATGCACACGCTGCACCGAGAGAACAGTGTGTGGTTGGTGGCCTACTGCCACTTAGTCACCGCCATCGCGTTGTTGCCGGCCGTGCTCTATATCGGGGTTTGGCCCACGCCAGGGCAATTGGTCGTGCTGGCGATGTTCGGATTGTTTCAGATGGGGCTGCCCTATCTGTTGCTGGTGCGAGGGCTGCGAACCGTTTCCAGTCAGGAGGCCTCGCTAATCGCGCTGTGTGAACCGGTGCTCGTTCCGCTATGGGTCTGGCTGGCGTGGAGCTATCGCCCCGACTGGTGGACGATGGCCGGAGGTGCCTGCATCCTGGCGGGGCTGCTGTTGCGGTACCGCAAACCTTCCGGGGACTAATGCGATCGGCGGAGTGACGCCGCTAGATGATCGAGATGGGCACGGGGCTGAGGCAGAAGATGGGAATCAGTAGACTGGCAAACCCGATGATTTTGCGCCCGAGGCCGAGTTCTACCGTGTCGTCGGAAGTGGGCGGGTGATCGACTCCGATCAGCAGTACCAAGACGACCATAACGACGAACTGGTACTGTGCCGTGATCACCATCGCAGCGATCACCGCCAAGATCAACAAGTGTGCCAGCGTATGTGAGTGTCGCCCCAAGAGTGCATAGGCCACGTGACCACCGTCGAGTTGGCTCACGGGCATCATGTTCAACCCGGTGAGCAACAAGCCGAACCACCCGGCCATCAATAATGGGTTTAAGGTCAACTCGGTGCCATAAGGTACATCGCGAAGCCACCAGATGAGCAATTCCACCAAGAGCGGATCGCCAAAGTGCATGACCCCCACTCCTTGCGGCAGCTCGGGCGCGATTTCTGCATTCAGGATTCCGATGCACGTCACGGGAATGGCAACGACCAATCCGGCCAGTGGCCCGCTGATGCCGATATCGAACAGTTGCAGCCGATTGGAATTCGATCCCTGGACAATCACCGCACCCATGGTGCCGGTAATGAAAAACGGCGGCAGAGGTATGAAAAACGGCAGCGACGCGGGCACGTGATGTCGAACAGCTTGCATAAAATGCCCCATCTCGTGGGTCAGCAGGATTGCCATCACGGCAAGCATGTAGACCTGCCCGCCGGCCAGGTAGGTTGTGTAGCACGTTATCGCGAACAGCGCCAGCGGCAGCAGAACGCGGCGTCGCGGGGGTGGTTCTTGTCGGGGGCGGACCACCGATTGATAGTCGGCAATCGACTCGGCACGCATATCCTGCGGCAGCGAGTGCTCCGGGAGCGTCGGAGCGTTTTGAGGGCTTTCTTCCATTCGTGAACGCACCAAGGCGACTGCGGATTCCGTTGGGGTGGGTCAGACACCAACCATACCACACACCGATACGTTGGCACCACGCCCGAAGATCGCTGCAACGCGAGTGATCTTGCGATAAAAGCCGGAAAACCCGAGAAATTCCTGCCGGCGGTGGGGTTCGGACTGGGGGCTATTTCTTCCAGGGGGAGCGGGTTTCCTTGGCCGTCTTCAATAGACTTCGATGCTCTTTACCCCATTCCCACCACTGTGGTGAGCGGCGTACACGCAGCGGTCGGCACTCTCCAAGAGATCGCGGAAGGGGAAGTTCTTCGAGACGCAGGAGACCGATGCAGCGCCCACGCTGATGGTCGGCGGGGGAGATTCGTCGTCAGACGCTGCTCCGTGGGACCAGGCCTGCACTTCTTGGATCAACTCTTTTCCTAAACGCGCTGCCTGCTGGCGATCGCAATTGGGTACGATCAATGCCACGCGGGCATCGCCTGCCACCATGCTGCGGCTGCCGGGTTGATCGACGCTCTGGCACAGATCTTGGAGCCGCTCGAAGACCTGCTGTTGGCCGTTCGCACCGAGGTGAAAGCACAACGCCTCGTAGTTATCCAAATCGATCAACAACAAACTCAACGGGCATCGCGCCTGCCGGCAAGCGGCCACGGCTGCCGTCAGGTGAGCATTGAGCCGAACATCTTCCGTGGTGGCTTGCTGTACATCCGTCGAAGAAGCCCGCGGTTGTGTGTTCATATTGGTTTCGATCGACGGCGACGATGAAGCGGGCTCTGCTGCGCCTTCGTTTCGATTTGTGGCCACAGGCGAACTGGGTTTGAGGGCCAGAAGGCTCACGGCCTGGGCCATCGTCTGCATTTCGTCCAGGGCCTTCAGGCTGTCGAATCGTCCGGCCCGAATCTGCAACAGCTCGCTGGTGATTTCGCACGCCGTTTGTGCCATCTGGCTATGAGCGCGACTCACGATCTCCCGGTAGTTGAGGCCCGTCGGTAAGTCGAGCGCGAGCACCTCGGATAGTTGCCCGACATTTTCTTCGACCTGCGCGACCAGGTTTTCCAACTCGTCTTGTGTCAACGCGTGATGCAGACGTTCGCCGGTGGCTTGCAGTTCGACCAGCGCCGTGGGGTCTTCGTCGACCAACATGCGGGTGACCAGCCCGGCCAGGTGCAGAATGTATGGTAGCGTACGATCGGGTGGGTCGAGCGTCTCGATCTCCGGCGGTAGTTCCGACAGTGCAATGGCTTCAATCAAGGGGGCCGGAAGATTCCATTGCGTTAGCAATCTGGAGGTGAGTTGGACGTGATCGAAGCCCAGCAGTTCACGCTCCAGCGACGTTAGTTCGGCTCGTTCTTCCACGGAACGGGCGACGAAGTCAATGGCAGGATTTCCGATATGCTGGATGAGCACCAACAGACCCAAATCGTGTAGCAACCCGCCCAGGAAGGCCTCGTCGCCGGGGCGCTTCCAAACGCTCTCGCTGATCTCTCTCGCGGCCACCGCTTTCGTCAGCGCGGTCGTCCAGTAATGTTCGAGGGTCGCGGGTGCCAGATCTTTGAACAGCCGGTCGGGAAGGCTGAACCCGAGCACGAGCAACTTCAGCGGCTTCACGCCCAGCAAGGTGAGTGCCTGACCCAAGTCGCGCACCGGTTGGCTCAGCCCGAACATCGAACTATTGACGACCCTCAGGATGCGAACGACCAGTGCGGGGTCGTTCTCGATGCAGGCCCGAATCTTTCCGGCGTCCACCTCATCGCCGCTGGTAAGTGTGACCACATCGGCCGCCACCGAGGGAAGGGTGTACAGCGTTTGAGCTTGTTCAACGATTCGTTCGAAGGAGTCTTGGTGCAGCATCGTCGTTCTTGAAGCAGAAACCTGGTGGGCGGGAGTCAGCGACTAGGGATGTCGTATCGAGCGGTGAACCAACTGCGCGGCTGGCACTTCTTTTCTTTCCGTGAGATACACTCTAGGCGCGAGTAAACAACTCGACTGTAAAAACTTAGCTCAACGAGAGACATCCGCCGCAACACGGCCGGGGGTCACCGGCAATCGTGAGAAACCCCATCAATTCCCGGCTGCACAACCGGAAACGACGGAACATCCGGAATTGAATTCCGCTTGGTGGATGCAATCCAGGGTATCGCTACTCGAGCTCGATGCGTTTGTACTCCGCGTCGCACCATCGCTGTAGGTCGCTGCGATACCAACGCGAGAAGAGGCTTTCACTCGGTCCGCCCGGCAAGTTGGTCCAGGCTTCGCTGGTCGAGAGATCGACGACGAAATGGTAAGAGGGTGCGAACGTCGTCTCGCGGGTGGCCGAACGCAGAAGGTGTCCCTGGAACGGCGTTGCATGACAGCCGGGCATCGCCATGTCGGCGGTGTGAATTCCCAAGGCTCGCCCTACGAATCGATCTTCGAAGAACCGGTTCGAGAAATAGAAGGCGTTGGTGACCGACCATGGTTCGAACTGCCCGCCGACCAGTTTTTCTGCCGCGCGGCGAATCATTTCACCCTTGTCTCGATGCTTCCACCAGGCCGACTCCTCTTTGTGCAGCAGCCGATCGACACATTCGATCACCGTGGTCGAGAAGCCGATGCGCGAGCAAAGATACAGCATGCGTCGCCAGCCGATACCGCCGCGTTCGTTCGGCTCTTCACCAAAAATTTCCAGCAACACATTGCGATAGAGTCGTTGAAAGATGGTCGGTTCGACGCTCTCGGGGGCGTAGTTGTAGTCCCAGGCGGCCAATTGATCTTTGATCGGACCCTCGGGCATGTGGGGAAGAAATATCTTCAGCAGCTCGCGGGCTTGGGTACTGATGACGTCGTATTGTAGCGATTGCATGTCTTCGACGGTGGCCTGCGGAAGTTCGGCCAGCCGTTCGTCAATGCGTTGTTTCCGCCAGTCAGGTACCGGCAGCGTAATAAGCTCGGGTCCGTCGGTCGGGTTGCAGTCTTCGTTGGCCGCGGCGACAAAGCCCTCGGGTGGATCGTAAATGCGAGGCAGCAGCGAAGTGGACATGATGCCTTGCCAGTGATTCGCTTCATCCCACATCGGTAGCGGAATCACTCCGTTGTGATGCGGCGCTCGTTGTGGAAAACATCCGCTGGCCTGACGACCAATGTGCCCTTCGGAGTCGGCCACGATCCAGGACAACGTGGGCTGGGGGCACTCGCGAATCGCATCCAGGGCTTCCAGAGCACTCCGGCAATCGACCAAATCGAGCCAAGTGACGATCGCCCGACTGGCACCGACGTACTCGCCGGTCCACTTCCAGGAAAGAAAATAGCCGGGACCATCTTTCAACGGGTCGCCGTCCAGTGTGCCGACGTCGTTGTAGAACACGCGAACCGTTTCGGATTCCTGTCCCTTGCGGCTGAGCACTTCGTCGCGGGTTTTGAAGTCGTGCCACTCGTCTCCGCGACGATATTGAATGCGGCCCAACTCGTCTTCAGGGTCGTCGACCGGGCGACAGTCTTCGATAAAGTAATCGCTATTGTCACCCCGCAGATAGGTCACTCCCCAGGCAACATGTTTGGTGCGAGCTGCCGCAAACAGCGGGCAACCCGGCAACGTGGCCCCCATGACGTAGTTATCGTCCCATTCCAGTGAGCACTCGTACCAAATCGAAGGCAGTCGGTTCACTTCCAAGTGAGGGTCCGAGGCCATCAACGCGGCGCCGGTTTCACTTCGCGAGGAAGTCACGGCCCAAGCATTGCTTCCGGCCAAACGTGGCAGATCGGTGATCAGTTCCAAGGCCTCGTCGGAGAGTTGCCGACTGAGATTCACTTTTCGCAACAACTCGAAATTGGCGTTATCCAGTACCGGCGAAAAAAGTTCTTTGAGACGATCTTCGCTGACCCCGGTGTGGATCAACTCGAGCACGAGTCGCTCGTTTTGGGCCTGGCCGATTGCCAGCCCCCCAAAGCTGAGCAGTTTGCCGATGAGCAGCACGGCCATTTGATTCCACGGCCCGGGCTGAAATCCGGTGGCCCACATCGGCAGCGAGCGCCACGATTGCTTCAGCCCGTCGTTCACCCCTTGGCAGTAGGCGGTCAGTTGTCCGAATGAGTGATCGTCGAACTGATCAATTTCTTCCTCCAAATTGAGGTGCAGCCCGACTTTGCGAAAGAAGCGATCGGTTTCATAAAGCTCCGGGCTGTCGGCGATAGCTTCGGCCGAGTGTCCTGCCGCGACGGCACGACCGAACAGCATCTGCGTCGGGCGGTCCAAGGCATGCATCATGCCCAGTCCGTAGAGCGTATCGGCGAACGTTGCCGCGCGGACGTGAGGGACCCCGTTTTCATCGCGAGCCGCGGTGAACCGCCTGCTCGTGTTCTTGATATTGATCGGCTTCAACATGCGCGGCGATGGGTGACAACACGAAAAACGATTTCAAAACCCAAGTTGTTTCGAATGTGGGTGCCACTGCTAGCTCGTCTAGCAGTGCCCTTCTCGAAGTTTTTACTGCTGGGCAAGCCAGCAGTGGCACCCGACCAGGATATGAAACCGCCTTCAGACAAACGACATACCTCGGTGCGAATCGTGAGCCCCTGGTTGCAGCAACGGAACCGCTTGAAGTGCCTACCCAAAGATGGGGAGCGGTCGCGACTGCACGCCAATACGGTAATATATGTCGTTTTGGCGTTTGACGCACGACCGATATTCTTCTTGCGTGGTAGCGAGAAGAATTGACGCAGCACCAATGGATTCCCGACCCATACACTTCACATGAAGCGGCAAACAAACTCGGTCGACCGGCGACAGCTTCCCGCGGCTTTGCTGTTCGTCAGCCCTTGGCTGCTCGGGTTTGCGGTGCTGTTCGTCTATCCGTTTGTGGCCTCGCTGTACTGGAGCTTCTGCCGCTACGACCTGCTCTCCTCTCCGGAATGGATCGGTACGGCTAATTACCGGCAATTGCTGGACGAGTTGCTACACGGCGGTCGCTTCGCCGCCGCGCTGTGGAACACGGCGTACTTCGCGTTGGTGTCGGTACCACTATCGATCGCCCTGGGTGTCGCTCTGGCGGTGATGCTGTCTTGGAACATCCGCTTTCGTGCCCTGTTCCGCACGGTGTTCTTTCTGCCTTCGGTGGTGCCCGTAGTGGCGGCCAGCGTGCTGTGGCTGTGGCTGCTCGATCCTCGCGATGGATTGGTGAACTATGTGTTGTCTTGGGCCGGCATTGCTGGGCCCGATTGGTTCAAGAGCCCTCGCGTTGCGCTGTGGCCACCCGATTGGTTTCGCGGAACCGCGGGCGTGGGTTCGAAAGACGCACTGGCCCTGATGGCGGCCTGGGGCATGGGCAACTTCATGCTCATCTACATGGCCGCGCTGCAGGATGTGCCCCGCGATTTGTATGAGGCCGCCGAAATCGACGGAGCCAACCGCGCTCGCAGATTCTGGCATATCACGCTCCCCATGCTTTCGCCGGTGATCTTCTTCAACCTGGTGATGGGACTCATTAAGTCGGTGCAGGCCTTCACGCAGGTGTATATCGTTAGCGATGGAAACGGCGAGCCGTTGGGTTCACTACGGGTGCTTTCGCTGCACTTGTTTTTATCGGCCTTCAAAGAACTGGATATGGGTTACGCTTCTGCCATGGCTTGGACATTGTTCGTGGTGATTGTTGTTGCAACGGCCATCTTGTTTCGTTCGTCGCGGGCCTGGGTGTATTACGCCGGAGGGACGCGTTGAAACACCCGGTTTCGATATCCCGAGTGGCGCAAGGCGGCGGCTTGATCGCTGTCGCCTTGATGATCGTATTGCCGGCCCTGTTCGCACCCGGTGGCAACGAGACGGTGATCCCCGAAGGTCGCCGCGAGGTCGTGTTCTGGCACTTCTGGGGCGGTCGCGATCGTGTCGTTGTCGAGGAGATTGTCGAGCGGTTCAATGCCTCGCAGCGGGAACATTACGTTCGCGCGGTGGCCATGCCCGGGGCGAACTTGGACTTGAAGTTCTTCTTGAGCGTAACCGGAGGGGACCCCCCCGACCTGTTGAATCAAGACGACCCCGTCGTGGCCGATTGGGCCGTGCGGGGTGCATTGACGCCCCTGGAACAACTTGCCACGGCCGCAGAAATGGCCGAGCTGCGATCGTGGCTGTTTCCCGCGGCAACCGCACTGGGCAGCTACAACAATCGGCTGTACGCGCTGTGCAACGGGCTCGACGTTCGGGCGCTGTACTACAACCAGCGGGTGTTGGAAGAAGTCGGCCGCGCCCCTCCAACAACCATCGAAGAATTGGACGAGATTGCCAGGCTTGTTGCCCCACCGGGTGAACCAGGGCGAAGGCGAATGTACGGCTATGTGCCCGATTCGCGGCGGCTTTGGGCTTGGGGCATCGTGTTCGGGGGTCGATTTTACGATTCGGCGACGGGACAGATCACCGCCGACAGCGAACCAGTCGTGCGGGCGCTCGAGTGGATGGCTTCGTATAGCGAGATCTACGGTGCAGACGCACTGCTGGCGTTTCGGCAAGGCGACCAGGCGCTGACAGGTGCCGCATTCCCCGTACTCGAAGGGCGGTATGCCATGCTCATGGACGGTCAGTGGCGCGTCCGCGAAGTGGAAGCCGCCGTCGCGGCAGCGCAGGACAGCGGGCGAACGGTCCCACGGATCGGGGTGGTTCCGTTGCCAAAGCCCGAAGGCGGATTGTCCGATGCCGGCTGGGTGAACGGGAACTTCTTCGTCGTCCCTCAAGGGTGCAAGAACCCCGCAGGTGCTTGGCAGTTCATGAAGTTCTGGTCCGGCTTCGGTGGCAACGAAGCGGAGGCGGCTCGCGCCTGCGTGGCCGGCGGATGGATTCCAGCTTCTTCGGCCGTCGTCGATCAACCGGTCTTTCAACGTTACCTGGAAGAGCATCCCGACTTCGCGACGTTCGTCCACCTCGCGTCCAGCAGCAATCAAGTCCCATGGCCTGCCATTCCCGTGGCGCAGTATTACGACGACCAACTTCGCGAGGCTGCCATGGCGGCCATGTACCAGGGCGCTGATCCGAAGACCGTCCTCCAAGAGGCAACGCGGCGTGTGCAGCAGCGGTTGGACGAGGTGCTCGTACATGAGGACTAAACCGCATCCCTTGGGATACGCCGCGCTGTTGGCCTTAGCGCTGTTGTTTGCCACGCCGTTGGTCTGGATGGTGCTCTCTTCGTTGAAGCCGCAAGATCAACTCACGGCCGAACCGCATCGCGTGTTGCCTCGCGAGTGGCGCGTAAGCAATTATCGGGATGCCGTGGAAGCGATGCCCTACTTCCAATACCTTCGCAACTCGCTCGTGCTGTGCGTCGGGAGCGTGATTGGCACACTGAGTTCTTGCACGGTGGTGGCCTATGCGTTGGCCCGCTTGCGATGGCCGGGGCGAAAGGTGATATTTGCCTTAATGATCGCCACGATGTTATTGCCCTGGCACGTGACGATGATTCCTCGCTTTCTTCTGCTGCGAGAACTCGGCCTGTATGACTCGTTGGCCGCGCTCATCGTTCCTACATTCTTGGGGGATGCCTTTTACATTTTCCTGCTGAGGCAGTTTTTCATGGGCATCCCGGAAGAGCTTTCCGAGGCGGCTCGCATCGATGGTTGTGGCGAGTGGAGTGTGTTTTGGCGAATCGTGCTGCCGCTCAGTCGCCCGGCGTTGGCCACCGTGGCGCTGTTTCAATTCATCGCCGCGTGGAATGACTTTAGCGGCCCGTTGCTGTATCTCAGCGACCCGGCTCGTTTTCCGTTGGCGTACGGGCTGGAGCAGTTCGTCAGCGCCTATTCGAGCCAAACGGCGCTGTTGTTAGCGGCCTCGGTGATGTTCGCATTGCCGATCGTGGTGCTGTTCTTGCTGGCCCAGCGGACTTTTGTCGAGGGCTTCACCACCAGCGGGCTGAAGGGCTAAAATCACCACACGCGGCACCCGGCCTCGTTGCTGGCTATAGTAGAGGTTGGCCCACCTAACCTACGAACCAACTCTTGGTGTCGCATTTCCGCGGAACGGAAACAAAGGCGATCGATCCCCCCCATGAAAGTACCGTTTCGATTCACCCCACTCGTGGAAACTCGTCGAAGGCTGGTTGCCGCTTTACTCGGTGTGCTGGTCTCGGTTGACTGTAGTAGCCCGCTGGCATTTGCCGACCATGTGCAACAGCTTCAAGCAGATGCGATGGCCAACCGCCGGGCAGACTGGGGACGGTGGGGTGCCAAGCCCGAGGTATACAACGGTTGGGGGCAACACTCCAACCGCTTGATTCCCGTCTATACCTTCGGAATGAACCTCGATGCGTTCCGCGGGCACAACAGCGTTTATCGCGATGCCGAACGAATCAAAGAGCTGTATGGCCAGTTGCCGGCAGAGACGCTCAATCCGGAAGCTGAATACCTCGACCAAACCGACGTCTATCGTTTGCAGAAATCCGCCGTCGACGCAGGCAAGAAGCACATCTTTGTGATGGTCTTCGATGGCATGGATTGGCAAACCACGCAGGCTGCGGCCATCCAAAATGCACAACAGGTGGGCTACACCGAGGGCCGTGGCACGGGGCTTTCGTTTCTCGATACCAAGGCACCCGTTACCGACTACGGTTACTTCGTCACCAGCCCTCACAACGACGACACCTCGGCCGATGTGAATACTCAAACGGTTTCCAACCCAGGCGGTCGCATTCGTGGGGGTTACTCGCCTCGCCTGGCGGGCCCCAACCCTTGGACCTCCGGCGAAGACCCGCTGTATATCATTTCTCAGTCAGAAGAGCTGAAGCAGGCATACACCGATTCTGCCTCGTCGGCCACGTCGTTGTTTAGCGGAATCAAGACCTACAACGGGGCGATCAATGTCGACTTCCAAGGGCACCCGGTCACGCCCATTTCACGCGACTTGCAGCAACAAGATTTCGCGATCGGTGTGGTGACCAGCGTTCCCGTCAGCCATGCAACCCCCGGCTGTGCCTACTCGAATAATGTGTATCGCTATGACTATCAAGACATCGCTCGAGACCTGCTTGGGTTGCCTTCGATTTCCCATCCCGAGGTACCGTTGCCGGGAGTTGACGTGCTGATCGGTGCCGGCTGGGGTGAAGACCTATCGCGCGATCGAAAACAGGGCGAGAACTACGAGCCGGGCAATCAGTATCTGGCCGATTCCGACATCAAGGCCGCGGACATCAAGAACGGCGGACGCTACGAGGTCTTTCAGCGAACCGCAGGGGTCGATGGTCGCGAGGGGCTACTCGAAGCCGCCGAACGAGCAGCCTCGAACGGGCATCGACTGTTGGGTTACGTCGGTGATCAAAACGGCCACCTCCCATTCGCCACGGCCGATGGTGAGTACAACCCGGTGCCAGGGCTGTATCGGCGCCGTGAGCAATACTCCCCCGAAGCTCTTCGCGAGAACCCGACCTTGGCTGACATGACCGAGGCGGCCTTAAAGGTTTTGGAAACCGATCCCCAGGGCTTCTGGCTAATGGTCGAGGCCGGCGACGTTGATTGGGCCAATCACGACAATAACATCGACGCCTCGATCGGCGCCGTGAAGAGCGGCGACAAGGCCTTCGAAGTGATCATTGATTGGATTAACCGAAACGACGCCTGGGACGACTCGGTCGTGATCGTTACCGCCGACCATGGACACTATCTGGTGCTCGAAGACCCCGGCGCGCTGATTGACCCCAGCAAATGATCTCCCCGAACGTAGGCCTCGTCGGAAACGCACAAAGGCTACAACCGCTACAGTTTGTCCTTCCTGGCATTTGGGCAAGGTTCGAATTCCGCAAGTCGATACAGATGATGTGAAACCATGTATCTCGGGACACCGGTTCACGGTGGAGACTTCGCATGAGTTCAATCGATACCGCGTTGGGAAATGTCGTCGCAGCCAAGCAGGCGGCGATTCAAACCCAAATTGGCGTTGCGCTGGCGGCCAAGAGCCTCGATGCAACCCGTCTGCAAGGCGAAGCCGCCGTGCAGTTGATCGATGCGGCTGCACAGATTTCGAAGGCGCTGGATCGCGGCGCGAACTTCGACGCGGTCGCCTGATTCTGGCGCCGCTCTGGCGGGCGAGTTCTACATCGCCCACTTCTAGCCAACCGTTTCTAGCCAGCTACTTCGCGGCGGCTTGTTCGGCCGATGGTTTGGGGGCGTGACCCGGCGAAGCGGTGAAGCTGAGCAGCGAGGCCCCGTCTTCGATATTCCACACGCGTACTTCGCCGTTGTACGATCCGGTGGCCAGGCGTCTGGTTGGCTCGTGGAAGGTGAGCGAGTAGACCCAATCGTCGTGCCCGGAGAAGACCCGTACCTGGGAGCGATCTTCGACCTTGTGCAGCCGTGCCGACTTATCGGCCGAGCAACTGAAGATCTGCCCGCCGTTGACCTCCACGCCGTACACATCGAGCCCGAAGCCGGCGATCTCGCCGATCTTCTTCCCGTCGGCCGGGTTCCAGACATGAATCTTCTTATCGCGACCGCTGGTTAGTACCTGCGTCCCGTCGGCGTTGAACGCCACGTCGTACACTGCTTCGGCGTGCGCCGGATAAGTGACCAGCGAATCGCCGGTGCTGGTGTCGAACAGCTTCGACGTCTTATCGCGGCTGGCCGAGGCCAGTCGGGTGCCGTCGTGATTCCAGGCGATGGCCAGCACCCAGTCGGCGTGATCTTCGATCAGCACCTGTTCCTCACCGCCGGCCACGTCGAAAATACGAATCGTACGGTCGGCTCCGCAGGTGGCCAGACGCGAAGCGTCGGGGCTGAACGCGACGCCGAACACCACATCTTCGGTCGTGCAAATCAGCCGCGAAAGCGAACCCGTCTCGGGGTCGACCAGTCGCACCTCGCCTGCTTTACCCGGGCTACCGCCCGCGATTGCCAGCAGTTTGCCGTCGGGGCTGAAGTCCAAACAGTAGGTCCGCTCGACATTGTCAGTAATCCGCCGGGCTAACGTTCCGTCGGCCACATTCCACAGGGTTACCTCGTGATAACCGCTGGCGGCCAACAGGTTGCCCGAGGGATGAAACGCCAGGGCCGTAATCGCCAGCGGGGCTCGATATGCTTCCGGAGGATTAGGATGCGCGGTGCGGGGCACGATCGAAGCCAACGGCACCGTCGGGTCTTCGGCATCGTATTTCGCACCTTCGGCAATCCAACGTCGTACCAACTCGATCGACTCGCTGGGCAACGCGTCTGCGTCTTTGGGCATCCGGGCCTCGGGGTCTTCTTCCACCAGTAGCGACAGCAGGTGGCTGTCGTCCGGGCTGCCCGGTTCGACATACCCGTCGGCCATGGCCAACTCGAAGGTGTGCAGTTGATAGTTGCCCTGCGGATCGTTCGCCCCGTGGCAGCCGCCGCACTTCTGAATGAATAGTGGTGCGATCTGGGCCTTGAAACTCACCGGCGTCGGCGTCTCTTCCTGGGATACCGCCACACCACTTAACAAGGTGCCGGCCAGCAGGAACGTGGTCGCGACGCAGCGCAGCAAGCGAACGATCATAACGCTCTCGCTTCAAACGAAGGTGGGAATACAAGGAGGCGGGGTGTGAAAGCCGTGGCCGTCGATTCATGGGGCGAACGACGCTTCCGGCTGGCCACCCGTATTATGATCGCAGGAGCAGCCGATGCAAATTGCGCAGCCTGAAAGCCTCCACCGTCCACGGCCAGAATGGCTGTGGGCAGCAAGTGGACCGTACGAATTAGAATTTCCGGATACTTCGCGGAGGGACCGTCACTACGCCGAGGCAGTGCGTCGAGTACCCGAATCGCGGCAGAGTCCGCGAGCCATTAGCCCTTACGATGACGGATCTTCGAACGCATCCGTCGCTTCTTCCGACCGACCTTACGTCGACCTTTTCCCGTACGTTTCGTTCCCACTACGTCCTCCAAGATTGGTAGATCAGAGAGCCCAGCGACCTGAGGGTCACCACCACAAGCCACCGCCAGAGGCCAAACTCAGCCATAAGGCGCAATCTAAGATTGTATGGGGATTTGGGGAGGGGCACAAGACTGGGGGAACGCGGTTAGTGTCTTGAACAAGTGGGGCGACTATCCGGCGAATTTGCTGGAATAGTGGAGGGCTGCCCAGATAGTTGTACCAACAGCGGCTGACATCCCAACCCCGAGCAACAGTGTCAACATGTATACCCTATGGAACTCTCGCATTTCTTCACTTATTCCGTTACCGCCATCGCCGTCTGTTTCAGTGTGCTTGGTCACGGCCTGAACGCCTTCCAAATATTTCATCGCACGCCGGATCTGTTCCGCCATCATATCATTGCCTAACTGCTTCTGTGTAATGCTACTGTCCGTGGAGCGCCAGTTGGTACTGAATGGGCGGTAAATACCGCAGTTTCTTTTGCCTGATATTCGGCAACGCATGATGGCGAAGAGACCTACAATCGGGGCTGGCCGATCTTGGGAATCAGTTTCATCTTCCCTAAATCATTTCCAAATGCCGCAATTCGTCGTTGTGCTCTGCGGGATGTTTTCCTCTGAAATCTCGCGAAAATGTTGGCATTGAATGGGTTGGGGCACGTGACCAGTTCGGATTCTGCAAAAGACTCTGATTTGAAAATATATCGTATCCGATATATACTTGCAGTGGGGAGGAGACGCCCGCGATGGCCAAGAAGAAGGGTGGAAAGGCTGAGGACGCTACTCAGAAGCCTTTGGTTTGGCTGCACGGGGAGGTCAAAACCCCGCCATTTACGACGGAAGGCAGGATGGAAGCGGGCCTGCTCTTGCGCTTCCTCCAGCGTGGCGATCGATTGGAAATGCCCCAGTCGGAGCCGCTTACCAATGTTTGCCCACGCTGCGGGGCGCTACGAGTCCGTGACGCTGAGCACAATTGGCGCATCATGTACCGAGTCGATCCTGACGCCGTGTTGGTGTTGGAGGTTTACGCCAAGAAAACCCGCACGATACCGAAGGCAGTCATCGACCGCTGCAAGCAACGACTGAAGGAATACGATCGGGTCGTCAAAGCAGCCAAGAAGAAGTAGTCGGAAGCAAAGGACGGAAAGATGGATGTCGCAAAACGCAAAGCGATTGAAGCTGCTGGCTGGAAAGTTGGCGACGCCGCTGATTTTCTCGAGATGAGTGACGAAGAGCGTCAGTTGCTCGATACCAGGATGGCAATTGCAGAGGCTATTCGGCAGCAGCGGGCAGCGGCCAAGCTGTCACAAAAGCAGTTGGGTGCCAGATTGAAAACGAGTCAACCGCGCGTTGCCAAAATCGAACGCGCGGCGGCGGACGTCTCGATGGATCAACTTGTCCGCGCACTCATGGCTGCAGGCGGAAAGGTTGTTGTCAAATCCGTGAAGTCAAAGACCACAAAGGGAAAGCGGAAACCGGCCAATGCTAAGAAAGCAGGCTCGGTGGTCTTGGAGCTGACGACTTCAAGTTAGAGGACTTGTAGTACGGAGAGCCAAGCCCGTTGTTGACTCGATCAGCGAGATTAGCGCTTCTTCGAAAGTGACTTCTTGCGGAGCGACTAATCCCGCAAACTCACCCCTAAACCGTTTCCCACTCCCGCGATTCGTCGATCGCGCTGCGGATGAGCAGCAGCAGGGCGTTGGGGTCGTAGGGCTTGCGGACGAAGTATTGGCACCCGGCGGCTCGCGAGCGGCGGATGATGTCGGGTCGCTCCATGCCTGAGAGGATGATCACCGGGATCTGACACGTCCTCGGGTCGTCGGCCATCAGTTCGCACACGCCTAGCCCATCGATGTCGGGCAGCCGCAGATCGAGGACCACTAGCGAGGGCTTACGTTCTCGGGCCAGGGCCAGACCATCGTGCCCGCTGGGGGCATCGATCACGTTGAACTGCTGTTGCTTCAAGCGGCGGCGAAGCACGTCGACCATCGCCGGATCGTCATCGATGATCAGGATAGTGCTCTGCTCGAAGTGGGGAACTCGACGCGTTTGCGGACGTTCAATCAGGTGGGCTTGCATCGTATTCGTTTCCTAGGCAGCGGTGAGACCCGTGAGCCAAAGCGCCGTCTGTTGTCGGGCATGGAAACACTAGCGCCTCTTTCGCGACAGGTCAATTTTTCGCAACACGAACTGTCGACAAATTTCAACAAGTCGACGTCGCGACCCACGCAATCGCTACGACGCACGACACCCGCCCCCATCCACCGTGGGAGGAAGTGCGTACCGATCGTTTCAACCGCTTCACGTAGGAATCGCGCAGGGACCGTACGACAGCCCTCGTGTGAAGGGCGAATGGGAAGAAGCAAGACCGCCGCGCGGGGCGTTGTTTAACGACCCTTCCAGTCGATGCCCGACATCGAGGCCAGGGCCAGCTCGAGGGCGTGCGTTCCGTCGCGGGCGTGACCTTGGGCGGCCAACGCAATGTACAACTGATGGGCCAACGCGAGCCCGGGCAGCGAGAGATTCATCCGCTTGGCTTCGGCCAGGGCAATGCCCATGTCTTTGATGAAGTGCTCGACGAAAAAGCCCGGGTCGAAGTTGTTATCGATGATGCGGGGCCCCAGGTTCGCCAGCGACCAGCTTCCCGCCGCGCCGGGACCAACCGATTGCATGACGGTCGGCAGATCCAGCCCGGCCCGATAGCCGTACAACAGGGCCTCACAAACACCGATCATGTTCGTGGCGATGAGCGTTTGATTGACCATTTTCGTGTGTTGCCCCGCGCCGGGCCCGCCTTGATGCACAATGGTTTTCCCCATGACTTCGAAGCAGGGCATCAGGGCGTCGACCACTTCTTTTTCGCCGCCGACCATGATCGACAGCCGGGCCTCGCGGGCGCCGACATCGCCGCCGGAGACCGGGGCGTCGACGCTGTGCACACCTTTGGCTTTCCCGGCTTCGGCAATCTCCTCGGCCAGCGACGGTTCGCTGGTGGTCATGTCGACCAGGATGTTGCCTTCTGTGCAACCGGCCAATGCCCCGTCGTCGCCGAGAATCACCTCGCGCACATCGCTGGGAAACCCGACGATGGAAAAGATGAGATCGGACTGTTCGGCCACGGCTTTGGGCGAGTCGGCCCAACTCGCGCCGGCATCCAACAGCGATTGGGCCTTCGACTTGGTGCGGCTGTAGATGCTGGCCGAGTAGCCCTTGGAGATGAGATGACCACACATGCTGATGCCCATGACGCCGGTGCCGATCCAGCCGATATTCGTTTCACCGGGGGCGATCTTCTTCATGGCCATATCCATCGATCCTTTCTGGAAACTGAACGTGGTTGCGGGCAATCTCGGCCGAATTCACACCCGACCGGGCGTGAGTATAACGGAGCACCCACGCGACGTCATGCGTTGGGGGGCACTAAACGGCATCTTCGAATCGCTTTGATCAAGCTGGACTAGCCAGCGGGTGGCACGGTTGGCTTGTCCAGCCGTGCCTACGATTCCAGGAGTGCAAGCCGGCATATTCAATGGCCTATTTGCGAGAAGTGATGCCATGCTTTGGCCCGTACTGGGCCGAGTCTCGCACCGCTGGACAAGCCGGCGGTGGCACCAACGATGCCGAGGATGACCACGAACTGCTGGAGCTGATCTTACCAGCGTTCTTCGGGGCGTTTTAGGATTTCCATCAGCACGATGGCCTGTTTCAGGCTCTGCTGATCGGCGAGCATGGCCCCGATCCCCGCCGCGGTGACTGATGAGGTGGCCACCTGCTCTCCGATGGAGGCCATTTCGCTGAGTTCCGCATCGCTTTCAATCACGTCTTCCGCACGTAGCGAACCAACCTTGTGGTCAAAGATTTCCTGCATGTGTTTGGCCATGCGTTCGTCGGCCATTTCCACATTACTTTGTGGTTTAGAGGCACGGCTCTCGGCCAGGGCCTCGGCTTGTTGCCGTTTCTTCAGTCGCTCGGAGGCCTCGGTCGGGCGAGCTTCGACCAGGCGACGTGTCTCCTCCGGCTCGGGTGGAATCAGTTCCACTTCCATCTCGCGCGGCTTCACCTTGCGGGCCGGCCCGTCCACCTCGCGCCGTTTCACCACTTCGCGCAAAAACTTCTCCACTTCGTCACGCTGTGCACCGGCTCCTGCGGGGTTTTTGTCAGGGCGCGGATCACGTTGTTGCTTGGCGGCCTCGCGGCTCTTCGCGATGAACTGGTTGATCGCCTGCAGACCCCATAGCACCACGAGGATGAGGAAGGGGGCGATTTCCCAGAAGTCGACCGCCAGAAGTGGCGTGAATGCGAACATGATGCTACTCACTTCACTGGTTGTCTTGCCGATTGGGGGCGGTCGGCTGTTGCACGCCCGCGATGGAACTTCGCATCTCGGTATCGGCCTGCACGTTCCGTAGCCGGTAGTAATCCATGATTCCCAACTTGTTCGTGCGGAATGCCTCGGCAATGGCCAGCGGCACTTGGGCTTCGGCTTCGACCAGCTTTGCCCGACTTTCTTCGATCTTGGCGGTTTGTTCCTGCTCTTGGGCGACGGCCATTGCGCGTCGCCCCTCGGCATTGGCCTGGGCCACACGGGTATCGGCTTCGGCCTGATCGGCCTGCAAACGGGCGCCGATGTTTTCGCCGACGTCGATGTCGGCAATATCAATCGAGGCGATGGCAAAGGCCGTTTGCGAATCGAGACGGCGAGCTAGCACGGCGCGAGAGATGCGGTCGGGGTTTTCCAGCACGTCTCCGTGTGTGTCGGCCGAACCAATGGCGCTGACGATGCCTTCGCCCACGCGGGCAATGATCGTCTCTTCGGTGGCACCCCCGATGATCTGTTCGATGTTCGCCCGCACGGTGACCCGGGCACGAACTTTCAGTTGGATACCGTTCTTGGCGATGGCGTCCAGGGTTTGACGCTTCCCGTCGCGGGCCGGGCAGTCGATCACTTTGGGATAGACACTGGTCTGCACGGCCTCCAACACGTTCCGACCCGCCAGGTCGATCGCGGTGGCCAGCTTGAAATCCAGGTCGACGATCTTTGCCTTATTGGCCGCGATGATCGCGCGAATGACCATGGGGACATTACCCCCGGCCAGGTAGTGGGCCTCGAGCGCTTGCCGCGTGATGCCCGTTGCGCTTTCGGTGAGTCCTGCCTGCACGGCCATGATTTTGCTGCGGACGATCACCGTGGGGTTCACTTTGCGGAAGGTCATCGCCAGCAGGTCGAACATGCCAATGCCCGCGCCGGTGGTAAACGACTGAATCCATAGTCGAAAGAACCTGGCGAAGACCGCCAAGATGACAACGCCGCCCACCATGATGACGAAGATAATGGTGATGGTGAGCCAACCGGAGCCGCCCGCCTGGGCGAAAAGTGACGCCAGCATTTCCGTTGTTCCTTGCACGTTGTAGTAGCGACGGTCCAAGTGACCGCAGGGATGTGGGCAGCGAACTCCGCCGCCAGGATGACGATAGCCTACCGCTTGCCAAGGCCACGAGTAAAGCGGTTCCTGCGAACTGGGAACTTAGGGACGTGCCAAAGCGCGACATAATCCGAGAACGGCAGGGCTTCACTCGAATAGATTGCTGTCGGGATCAATTCCCAGCGAGTCGATCGGTTTCGAGAGATCGTCGTCATTCCCGGGCGTTTCGTTCTCTTCGACGGGTCGAACCACCAAGAAATTGCCGTCGACCCGCAGGACGACCACTTGCTGGCCGGCGTCAATCGCCATGCCTTCGCTTACGGCGTCGATCGTGCGTCCGTTGTATTCGATGGCCCCGCCGGGCAGCATGTCGCACTTGGCTTCGACCACCTTGCCAATCAGGTCGTGTAGTTTGCTGCGGCTTTCCGAACTAGGCATTACATCGTCGCTGGTGGGCGCGGCCAACATCAAGCGGCGCCCGATCGGCGTGTGCGGCCAGGACTTCAACGCCAAGGCGATGCCCACGGGAAGCACAATTACCGTCACGACGCTGAAAATGACGAAGGTCATCGGGCCATCGAGAAAAGCCATGACCAGGGCCGTCACAATCGAAGCTGCGGCGACCAATCCCAAGAGGCCAGCCGACGGGATGAATAACTCCAGCGCGGCGATGGCCAATCCGGAGATCAGCAGCAGGACGGCCCAAATTAGGTAACTACCAGTCATAGCGTTGCACTTCAAAACCGCGAGACAAAAGCCTGAGGATCCTCGACTATTCTACCTCTCGAACCACGATGCGGTTGGACCGGGCTTCAACCACCTCGACCTCGGCTCCGGCGGAGATGACCTCACCATCGCACAGTACATCGACCACGTCGTTCCCGAATTGGGCTTTGCCGCCGGGGGTCAATTGGGTCACCGTGTGGCCGCGCTGACCAATCAGGTCGGCTGAATGGGCCAACGACTCTCGTTCCGAAAGATCGGAAAGTTCTTCATCGGTCGGGGGTGCTTGAATCAATTGGTTGAACATTGGGATATGCGGCAAAAAGCGACGAAGCACCGCGACGGAGAAAATGATCCCCGCACCGGCGGCGGCCACCATCATCATTGAGTTTTGAAACTGTCCCAACTGATACTCGTTGCGCGGAATGACAAAGGTTTGACTGGCCAACAGCAGCGAAGACAGAACAAGCAACCCACCACCGAGGCCGAAGATACCAAACCCTGGCAATACAAACACCTCCAACAGCAGAAACACGATCCCGGCGAGGAATAACAGTGCTTCGAGCCATCCCGCGGTTCCACCCAAGTGCATCGCCCAAAAAAACACCAGAAAGCAGACCGCCCCCACAAAAGCCCCAATGCCGATGCCGGGTGCTTGAATTTCCGCATACAGTGCGGCACCGCCAAGCACCAGTAACAGCCACGCGACCGACGGGGAACGCAACGCGTCGATCAGAAAGTGGGCCCAGCCGGGTTCGACCAACTCCGGGTCGTTTTCGAGTGAATACAGTTCCTTAAAGCCCTGGAAGTTGTCCACCGCGTGTGAGGTCAAGCCAAGGTCGACGGCCTCGTTACTATCCACTTGCAAGGGCACGCCTTCGGCCTTCACCTGATTGACCAGTTCCCAGTCCTCCGTGTCTTCAAGCCCTTCCAACTCACTGGGAGTGTAGAACTCCGTGGCACCATCACTCTTCCGGCGATAGCGATTGACTTCGATGGTCGGGTCGACCAGTGCGGCAGTCAGTGTTGGCGAGCGGAACTTGCGTCGCGCGATTTCCCGTAACGATTCGGCCGTGAGGCGGACGTCATCGGGATCTTCCATTTGAAACGCCCCCGGTCCACCCAGCGTGCTGCCTTCCAGCATCACCACCTGGTCGCAGGCCGCCACGATGAACGCCGCATCGGCTCTCGCCTCACCCACAATGTAGGCAACAGTACGGCACTCGCTGGGATCCAAAGAGGCCAAATAGTTGGCCAGCGAGACGCTAGCGGTTGGTGACCCGCCGGGGCTGTCGACCCAAAGGCAGACGAAGTTCACGCCCCGTTTGCGGATGGCCTCGTCGATCATGCTTTGAACTTGCTCGACTTGAGAAGCTGAAATGGGGCCTTCGAGCGGAACCCGAATCGCTCGCCACGAAGCACCAATCGAAGGATCTTGCTGCAACGCTTCGCGAGGGAGTCCCCAGGCTTTTGTGACCTCGGAGACGTCCTGTGCCAATAGCTTGACGAGGCCCAGTTGTCTGGCCTGTGCGGCTGTCAACACGTGGACCTCACCAGGGCGAAACAAAACGTCTTCAGATTGAATGGCCTTGTTCTCGCGGAGGTCATCCAGTTCTTCCGAAAGTACGAATTCTCGGCTCACTTCGGTTTCGACCGTCAAGACTTCCAGGTTGGGGTCGAGCATCCCCAGGGCAATCGCCTTGGGAATGGTTTTGCGGCGTTCGGCGATGTCGCGATACAAACCGCGTTCGCTGTTCCCAATCGACGCAATGTCGCGGCCTGCGTTCCCCAGTTCGGCATCGGGATGCATGACGATTTCGTCGCAGGCGATGACCGGTAGCACGACGTTGCCGGCCAGCGATTCGGGAACGTAAGCCACCGTGGTGGCACCGGAGAGGGCCCCGCTCGTGAGATACTCGGCGAAGTCGAACGCTTTCCCCAGGTCGCTGGCGCCGGGTTGAAACTCGAAGATGACGATGGGCCACGGCCGGCTTTCATCCCGCTTGGCATCGGCGATCAACTGGCCCACGATTCGCCGCACTCGTTTTTCCACTTGATCGGTGATTGGCGCGGCAACGGTGATCACCCGTCCGACATATTGGGTGTCGTTCGGCGAATCCGCATCGGGGTTCCCTACTTGAGGCGGTTGGTCGAGTGCCAACGCGGTTGTGAGCGCCAATGAACACAAGAAAAGGGGCAGCAGAAAACCGACGCGAAGAAGCACGTCACTTAGGCGAAAGTTCATCCGGCTAACGGAAGGCTGGCTGGCCATAATCGCTCGCCTGGTAGTGTAAGTGCAATGTGCATAAGTGCTTAGCGTCTAGCGGCTTCTTAATTATAGGATCGAAGACAAGGCAGTCAATTCTCCTGGCGGCGTGATACACGCGCACGAGGGGGGTCTTCTTTCGTTGAGAAGAAGAGCTTGCCCTTGTGGAGGGTAGCTTCGGACGGGCGAGCAATAGCTTCGGCAGAATCGTTGCGCCAGGTGCCAAGTATAGTACTTGGTTATCTGACACGAGCTACTCGCGCTAAAAGCAGTCCCACGAAAGGCAGCAAATTTGCGCCTGCCTTGTTTCTGACCTGGCAGACGAGAAGTTCGCTGCCAGACCAACATCCCAGTCTAACGGGGTGCTGGTGGGCCTGCCGGAACTTGTGCTGCCCGGGGAGGATTACCCTGGGGCTGCTGTTCCGGCTGCGCCTGAACCATCTTCCACCCGAACGGAACGGTGGGTTTGATGTCGTTGACGAGGTTGTTCCAGAAGCCATTCACCTTCGATTCCTTGAAGATGTGATCGGTCGTCTTTTTTCCGCCCGGCAACGTGATGCGGATGGCCAGGGGAAGCATCGTCTCCTGCTTCAAGATCAAGTCGGCGCGACTGAAGTTGGCCGCATCTTTTTGGAACCGTGGATATGCCTCGATCCAAATCTGTCCTGCCTGGGCGCGGCGCTGTTGTTCTTGTGCGTCTTTCGGGATCGACAGTCGCATGAAGTAGCGCGCCTTCAGCTTCTCGGCCTTGGCCCCAAAGATGAACGGCAACGGGCCATCGACAATCGCCTTGCCTTGCAGGTGAGGCGGGAGTCTCCGCTCAATCACCAGCTTCTGCTTGGGGTCGTATTCGTAGATGGAGACCCCATCGCAAATCCAATGCTCGCCCTCGCCCTCTTCATCGTCGATCTTGTAGACGCCTTTGTCCGGCTTCTTGAAGCGAAGGTAGCCTTCGCTGCGCTTGTTGGTTTTGAAGACCGGATCGAATTCATCGCGGGTGAATTTGGCATCCAACGTGTTGACCTTGTCGCTCTGAAGTTCCCATTGCCGTAGAACGAGATCGAGTTGGGCCGTTTCTTGTGGGGTGAGTTGAAAGGGTGCCTGAGGTGCTACCGGCGGCTGAGCGGCAGGTGCCACCCCCGGTTGCGCCGGAACCTGAGCTTGCCGTTGTGCTTGCCGCACTGGGGGTTGTTGCGGTTGTTGCACGCGAGGCTGTGTCTGGGGCCCCTGAACGGGAGGGCCAGCAGGAACACCTCCAGCAGGTTGCTGCGCGATGGACGGTTGGGTACCGAGTGTTAGAAGCCCAACCATCACGACAACCATCGTCAGTCCATGACGGAGCAGCATCAAAATTCTCCTGCCGAGAGAGCAACCATCACGGCACGAAAAGCCGTGTTTTGAAATCGGGCGAGGAGTCTAACAGGATCGCCAGAGGAGACCTAGGTCGAATTGCGACACGCTTTAACTCGGTGCTTCCAACCATGCCAGCAGCGGGTCGAGATGCCGAAAGTCGTGAATCACATGGTGGGCAGTTGCCTCAAAGCCCAACGTGTGAAGCTCGCGACCGCGGGTATAAAGTGCGGTCCAGGTGCCGGCACGCTTTCCGGCCTCGAGGTCGAAATGAAAGTCGCCAATCATCACGGTTTGTTCCACCGGCAAGTTCCAAGCCTCGCACAACATATGAATGGCGGTCGGATCGGGTTTCGCCGGGGCGTCTTCTCGTGCTAGCACGTGCTCGAATTGCAGATCGAGTCGTTGCAGAGTCAGGTCAGTCGCCCGGCGGCTGTTGCGGGTGATGAGTCCCAGCGAAAGTTCCCGCACCGCAAGCGTTGCCAGCATTTTTGCCACGCCTGGGATTAACTGAGCCCGCTCTGCTCCGGCGATCTCATGCCGGTCGAGTATCTCGTGACACCGTGCGGCATCTTTTGCCGACATCGATTCGATCGCTTCGAGAATGGGTTGCCCGTCCGGCAGGCCGATCTCTTGTCGGATTTGCGCGAAGTCCAACCGCGAATCGACCAGCGTGCCATCAAGATCGAAGATGATTCCTGTGATCGGACGTTGTGACATGTGCGGAAATCCCAGGCATGCAGCGGCAACGGGTTCGTCTTGACCGGTGTCTTCGACCTCTGCCACCATGCACCGCGTCGAGTGTTGCGATGCATCCAGATTGCCATGCGGCTTCCCGTTTCGCAACCGGGTCGCCCTAGACAGACGAACGAGTCACCCTCGAGCCCCAATCGAATGAAAATTGCCATCGTTCACGACTGGCTGACCGGGATGCGCGGGGGTGAGAAATGCCTGGAGGTGCTCTGTCGACGCTTTCCCGAGGCCGAATTGTTCACGCTGCTCCATCATCGTGGGTCGGCGTCGCCGACCATCGAAGCGATGCGGATTCGCACGAGTTTCTTGCAGCGATTTCCCGGGGCCCGGCGGCACTATCGTTATCTGCTCCCGTTGATGCCTTGGGCGGTCGAACGACTGAGGATTCCCGAGGACACCGATCTCGTCGTAAGCTTCAGTCACGCGGTTGCCAAGAGCGTGCAACCGCCGCCGGGTGTGCCACACCTGTGCTATTGCTTCACCCCGATGCGTTATGCCTGGCATCTGCGAGACGACTACTTTGGCGATGGAGAACAAACGGCTGAAGAGGGCGAGCCCAATGTCTCAGAGTCGAAGGTGTTTTCGGCGCGGGTCCGTGGGCCGATCGAACACGCGCGAGAAATCGTGCTGAATCGAATTCGCGACTGGGATCGACGCACGAGCGACCGAGTAACGCATTACGTGGCCAGCAGTCATGCGGTGGCGCGTCGCCTGGCGGAGTGTTACGGACGGCCGAGTCGCGTGATCTACCCGCCGGTTGATACCGACTTCTTCACACCACAAGAAACACCGCGAGAGGATTTCTATCTGTGTGTTTCGGCGTTGGTCCCCTACAAGCGGTTGGAGTTGTCGGTGCTTACTTGCAATCGCCTGGGGCGTCGCCTGAAGGTGATCGGTAGCGGCCCCGAGCTGAACCGGCTGCAAACCATGGCCGGCCCGTACGTGGAACTGTTGGGCTGGCAACCCAACGAAGTCATTCGCGACCACTACCGCCGATGCCGCGCGTTGTTATTCCCGGGGCGAGAAGACTTCGGGCTGGTACCGCTGGAAGCGCAAGCCTGCGGAGCGGGGGTGATTGCCTATCGGGCCGACGGCGCGACGGAGACGGTCATCTCCGCAGAGGAGACAGATCACACCGGAACCGGGCTTTTCTTCGATGAACAATCGCCGGAGGCATTGTCCGAGGCGATAAGGAAGTGGGAGCTGATCCAGTCCCGTCACAATCCCGAAGTTTCTCGCCGCCATGCGGAGCGTTTTGCGAAGCAGCACTTCGAGAAGCAGCTAATCGACTACATGGTCGATGTGGTAAACAACTCGAAGGCCGCGGTAGCAACGGTCTGATTTCGAATCGCTCTACTCGGGACCGCCGGTTAGATAGGTGTAGCCTTCCAGGCCCGCCGTATAGTCGCGGAGTAGTTGGCCCGATTGCTCCAATTCGATGCGACCTTCGCGTACGGCGACCTCAACTGCTTTGCGTAATTGCTTCACCAGCTCTTCGGAATCGAATTGCACGTATTTGAGCACATCGCGGACCGTGTCACCTTTGATGACATGTTGCAGTTCGACTTCGCCGGTTTCATCGATGCTTACATGCACGGCGTTGGTGTCTCCGAACAGGTTGTGCATGTCGCCCAAGATTTCCTGATAAGCGCCTACGAGAAAAGCGCCCAGGTAATAGGGCTCGTTCTTGAAGGTGTGCAACGGCAATACGCGCTTCACGTCGCGGCGATCGATGAATTGATCGATCTTTCCGTCAGAATCGCACGTGATGTCGCCCACAACGGCCCGAGACGTTGGCCGCTCATCGAGTCGGTGGATGGGCATCACGGGAAACAATTGCTTGATGGCCCAGCTATCCGGGATCGATTGGAACAGTGAGAAATTGCAGAAGTACGTTTCGGACAGCTGCGCTTCCAGGCCTTGCAGTTCTTCGGGGACAAATTCCATGTCCTTGGTCAGCCGCAGAATCTCGCGAGCGATCCCCCAGAACAGGTTTTCGGCCTGACATCGTTGTTCGAGCGAGAGGTGCCCCGCGCGGAACAAGTTCATCGCCATTTCCTGCAATTGTTGCGCATCGTGGTAGCTTTCCAAGGCGTTGCGATGGCATAGCGACTGATAGGTGTTCAACAAGTCTTTCACTGGTTGCGGCGATTGTTCGTCGATATTCGCGGGGGTTTCGCTTTCACCGAGCCCTGTGACTCCCAACACGCCGAAGACAAGTACGCTGTGATATGCCACGACGGCTCGACCGCTTTCGGAGACGATGTTCGGGCACGGAACCCCCGCTCCGTGGCAAGCGTTTTGCACGTGATAGATGACGTCGTTGGCATATTCTTGCAGGGTGTAGTTGACGCTTGATTCGAAGTTGGTCTGCGAACCGTCGTAGTCGACGCCCAACCCGCCACCGACGTCGAGTGTATCGAGGTCGGCCCCGGCTTGAACCAGCCCGCAATAAATTTGCGCGGCCTCGTCAAGCGCTGATTTGATGATACGGATGTTGGTGATTTGGCTGCCGAGATGAAAGTGCAGCATCTTCAGGCAATCCTGCATGTCGTGACGACGCAGCTCTTCGACGACTCGCATGACTTCGGTCACGGTGAGTCCGAACTTGGAGCGGTGGCCTCCGGAGGACTTCCAGCGTCCGCTGCCTTGGCTCGAAAGTTTGACCCGCACCCCGATTCTCGGACGCACATCCAACTCGCGTGCGTAGCGGAGGATCATTTCCAATTCGGTGAACTTTTCGATCACCGGCGTGATGTTGCGACCGATCTTATGGGCCAACATCGTCAAGCGAATGTACTCGGCGTCTTTGAATCCATTACAGACAATGGGGGTGTTGTTCGATGACACGGCCATGACGGCCAGCAGTTCGGGTTTCGAACCGGCCTCCAACCCAAAGGCATGGACCTCGCCAAACTCCACCACTTCTTCGACCACCGGCCGTTGCTGATTGACCTTGATCGGGTAGACGCAGGTGTACTTGCCCGGGTACGCGTGTTCGGCAATCGCCTGATCGAACGCCGAGTAGATTTCGCCGATGCGGTGGTTCAGCAGCTCGGCAAAGCGAATCAGAATCGGCAACTCGATGCCGCGGAGCTGTAGCTGATCGACTAGTTTCTTCAGATCGATCGCGTGGTCCGGGTTTTTCGTGGGATGCACGAGAAGATGGCCGCTGGGGGCAATCGAAAAGTATCCCTTCCCCCAACCCCGGACTTCGTAGAGCTCGCTCGAGTCGACGACACTCCACGGTTTGACATCTTCCTTCAGCATACCCTTGCCCTCAGAGACATCATGCGGTCGACCGAGAACTTGCCGGCCAACCGTGGCCTTGTTCACGAAACTCAGAATATATCCGGAACCCTGCCGCCGTCGACAGCCATGTAGGAGAATCAGGCAATAGAGGCTACCGTTTGGGGCCTTGAGGGCAAGAGGCTATTCGGGCCGCTGATCAGTCGCGTTCGATCGTCTGTAACAGCAGAGGGAGGACGATGAGGTTGCCAGCGGTGCCGCCCGCTAGTGCCAGGCTGACGAGCACGCCGAAGTAGACCAAGGGAATGAATTGGCTGAGCGTGAGTGCGCTGAATCCGATCATGATCGCCAGGGTGGAAAACACCATGGCACGCCCGACGGTTTGGTGGGCATGCATCAGGGCGTTGTGCACGGTGTACCCTTTGCGACGAACCCGACGGAACTCGGTCAGATAGTGGATCGACGAGTCGACCGACAACCCCATCGAAACGGCGGCGATCATGGCCGCCCCCATGTTGATGCGAAGACTGGCCCAGCCCATGAGCCCGGTGAGGACTAGAATCGGCAGTGCGTTGGGTACCAGCGCCACCAGTGCCAGGCGAATACTGCGAAACGCCACCAGCATCATGATGCCAATGCCAACGATTGCAATCGAGAAGGTGACCCACTGATCGCGTACGATGCTGTTGATGAGTTGTGTTAGCAGCACAAAGAACCCCGTGGCCTGGGCCTGGGGGAATTCCTCCTGGCTGATGCGTGTAACCTCCTCAATGATCTGGCTTTTTTGCCGAGACGGTTGCCGTTCGCGAGCCCGCAACATGATGCGGTAGTATTGTTGTCCTGTGTTAGGGTCTTCACCCAGCAGTGGATTCACCATCGTCGGCATGGTGCCCCGAAACAGGTTGACCAGCTCCTGCACCGGCATCGAGGCCGTCATTTCATTGAACGGTTCCAGTGCATCCACCAGGCTCATGACTTTGGTCAGCCCTGGCGTTTCGTTTCCTTGTTCGTCGACGACGACCACCTCGGTTCGCAGTCGATCTTGCAGGACGCGGACCTTGTCTAAAAACGCGTGGTCCATTTTGCCATCGATTGGGAACAGCACGTCCCACACGCCGGCCCCGCCGAGATCTTCTTCAACGAATTCGTAGGACTTCACCACGGGACTGTTGGCGCGAAAATTCTTCGTAAAGTCGGTCTCTACTTCCAACCAGCGAATCCCGTAGATCGCCACGCCGGCGAACAACACGGTTGCTCCGCCGACCAGTAGTGGAAATCGTTCGACCGAACTGATCGTTTGGCTCAGTCCGAACGACAACCCGCCTTCGCCCCATGCCTGCTTGGGATCGGTATCGAAACGTCCGAACAAGGCGAGTCCGGGAAGCATCAAGGCCATGCTGACCAGGGCCAGGACGGCACCAAAGGTCATCATCACGCCGAAGTCTTGAATGGGGCCGACCTTAGCCCACAACAGCGAGCCAAATCCTGCGGCATCGGTAAAGCAGGTCCAGATGATGGGTACCAGCAACGTTGAAAGGGCCACGGATAACGCCGCTTGAGTTTCCTTGCCTTCGGCCCGGAGCTCTCGAAACCGGACGATGATGTGCACGACGGCGCCGATTCCAATCACCGTAACAATGGCCCAGAGCATGGAGCTGACCATACTGAGTCGAAAACCGCCGAGGACCAGAATTGCCTTGGTGATCAGCAGGGTCACATTCACGACGATCAGTGGAATGACGACCCACCGCAAGCTGCGAAAGCACAGGACGATGGTCAGCACCAGCAGCGCGGTCGAGGCGCGGCCCAACACCGTGCTGTCTGCTTCGAGGTATCGAAATCCATCGACCACAATGGCCGGTTCTCCGGTGATCACACCCTTGGGATATTCTTCGATCACCTCGCGAAGTTTCTCGACTGTTTCGTCGCGTGATATTTCGGCCGTGGATTCCGGAACCAGAAAACAAACCACGGCCGTCGTTTGCCGGTCTTCGCCGATGGTGAAGCCGGTCATCAAGTCCAGAAATGCAGAACTTACCGGTTGATCGGTGTTGATGATCGCGTCGCCCAGAATCGGGTTGTTGTTCAGGCTCATCACCGAGTCGACGCCGGGGACCTGCTCCAATTCTTGGGTGACTTTGGTGAGTCGTTGCATTCCCTCGGGCGTCAGAAGCTCGGGGTCGACATAGGCGGCCAGGGCGATCGCTTCGCCACCGAAGATGCGTTTAGAAGTCCGGTACGCCACTAGAATCGGGTCATCGGGCGCGAACATGTTCTCGATCGAACGATCGAAGCGAAGTTCCGACGCAGGAAAGTAAGCAGCAATCGAAATCAGAATTCCGATTGCCAGCAATAGATATCGTCGGGCGATCAGCCAGTTGGCAATCCGTTGCGTTACAGTTTGGCTCGAGGTATTCAAAATGAATCTGGCGAAAATCGTTTCGATTAAATGCGGGGTTGGCCTTCAGTGCTCTGTGAGCGTACCGTGAGAAGTTGGACATTGTACAATGAGTGTGGCGCACGAACACATGGGCGGCCAAGAAACCCGGCGGCACGCATACGAATGCTCCACGGAACCCTTGGCAGATCGAATGGAATACACTCAATCGCCGATCTAGATCGGTATCGACTCAGCAGAATACGAATTACCGCCCGATGAAGCATCGCGAAGTATGGCTGCTAATCGTCTTCACGCTGGTCGTGAGGGGTGGCGTTCTTTGGGTCGGGTTCGATGATCTGCGTGCCGACCCGGACAGTTATCGGCAGTTGGCCAACAATCTGATCGAATACGGTACGTTTGGCTTCGGCGAGCGACCTACGGCGTTTCGACCTCCGCTGTATCCCCTGATGCTCGTTCCGCTGGCCGCCGCGACGGGTGCTACTCCTATCGGCGTCGCACTTCTGCATCTGGCGCTGGGTTGCACTACGGTTTGGCTCACTTGGCTGATTGGAACTCGCTGGGGCCTGGGGCGTTGGGCCACTGTGGCGGCCGTGTTGGTGGCGATTGATCCCATTCTGCTGCGGCAGTCGACGCTCGTGATGACCGAAACCGTGGCCACTTGTGCCACCACCTTGGCGCTACTTCTGCTAACCACGACTTCCAACCGAGCGCCGATTTCGTCGGCACGTCTCATGGCCGGTGGGGCAGTCATTGGGTTGGCAGTGTTGATCCGACCAACGTTCCTGGTGTGGGGCGCGTTTGGCGTGGCCGCGATGCTGTCTCCTTTCAGACGTGATGAAGAACCGCTTCGCCTGGGGTTCACGCCTCGCCTCCGCCAAGCCTTGCTCGTTAGCGTGGGGCTCTTGTTGGTGCTGCTACCTTGGGTCGCGCGTAACCGCGTAAGTATGGGACGACCCATCATCGCTACCACTCACGGTGGTTTCACGCTTCTGCTGGCAAACAATCCCGCGTTCTACACCTACCTGAGGGAGGCACCCTCGGGCACCGTGTGGGATGCCACTAGTTTCAATACCGAGCACGCACTTCAAGTCCCCAGGCGCTCTCCCTCCGAAGAGATCGATAGCAACCGTCAAGACTATCAGCTTGCATGGCAACACATTCGTAGCGAGCCTCGTATGTTCGTGTATTCCTGCTTCGTGCGACTGGCTCGGTTCTGGGGAGTGCTACCGCACCGCGTCGGCGAAACCGAATCACAGCTACGCTCTCTGTCTCGGTACGCAATCGCAACGTGGTATGCCATCATCTTCCTGCTGGCGATCGTGGGAGCCGCTACGTGGAGGCGGGAAACGATTCGCATTCCGTGGGCTTGGGCCACCATGCTTGTCGTGACGCTATCGCTGGTGCATGTATGCTATTGGAGCAACCTGCGAATGCGTGCACCGCTAGTGCCGGTCATCTCTTTTTGCGCGGCTGCCGGGGCGGCCCGATTGCGAGGCCAGTACCTCTGCTGCAAGTCTCATACAGAGCACGAGTTGCGAGTGTGATCCAGTGGGTGAACACACCTTGACCCTCGACGAAACAGACTTCTATAATCCCGCGTCACCAGTCTTCTCATCTTTTGGGCTGGTTTAGTTGCTTATTAGGAACAAGGTCCGTATCCGTCCCGTTCGGGTTTGGAGCGAGCCGGCAAGGAAGCCCTTCTGCTAACACGTCACTACGGAAAAACGCAGCGGCAGCACTCGCGCGCGCAATCGATGGTGCGCGCCTTGTGGTCGACTGCGCTGTTGGTGCTTGTGGTGTTCACCACATGTGGGCGAACAGCGGCCGAACCGCTGGAGTTGCCGACAGCCAACTTGCGCGGTGCGATTACCGTCGACGCGCAAAGCGCGAACCGGTGGTGGCAAGGCGCTTACGAAGTGTGGGTGCTACGCGGAAATTGTGTCATCGCGCAGGGACGTTCTTTCGCGCGTGGTGATGAGGCGGTCGTTTGGATTGAACGCGACGCGGACGGTACCGGGATCACCAAGCTGATCGTTTATACCGAAGGGAACAGCGAGGTGGTCATCGAAGGCGCCACCGGAGATACCCGCATTACCGATCATTCCTGGTTTGGGCGATTATCGTCCGGGTATCAGGTTCAAGTACGAGTTCCCAATCCCGCTGCCGAACCGAAGGTCAAGCCTGCCGTTTACGAATCGGCGCTGGACCACCGAGACCCGTATCATCGTGCCGCCGTTCAACGCACACAGTTTACGCAGTTCGACGCAGACACGCCGCAGGTCGATCCGATTCCCGCGGGGGCTCGTCGCTTGCGTGCGTTCCCTCGAAGCAGTGTCCCCGTGAATGTCCGTTGGTTCCCCGGACCTTCGGGGACCGAGTGGATTGCCGTGATCGATTCCGGGGTGAATCTGATTATCGATGGGGTCGATGAACTTGGCTCGGTCGATATTCTCACCGATCGGATGGTTATTTGGACCAGCGGCCTCGAACAACCAGATCTATCGGGCCAGTCGCTGCAAGGACAAGACACGCCGATCGAGATCTATATGGAAGGCAATATCGTCTTCCGCCAGGGCGAGCGGATCATCCACGCGCAGCGGATGTTCTACAACGTGAACAGCGAGGTTGGCACCGTTCTGGACGCCGAGATTCTCACCCCGGTGCCCGAGTACCAGGGCCTGCTGCGCCTGAAAGCCGACGTGATTCAGCAGACAGGCCGCAATCAGTTCTATGCGGAACGGGGCTTCATCACCTCCAGCCGCTTCGGGGCACCTCGCTATCGACTGCAGTCGCAGCAGATCTTCTTTGAGGACACGCAGACTCCGGTGATCGACCCGTTCACGGGTACCCAGGCAATCGATCCGGCAACCGGAGAGCCTCTGATCGACCATCGGAGCGTCGCCACGGCCAAGAATAACTTCCTATTCCTGGGCCCGGTGCCGGTTTTCTATTGGCCGCGTTTTGCCACGGACGTCAACGACCCGGCATTATTCGTCGAACGGGTTGCCGTCAGAAATGACCAGATTTTCGGGACCCAGGTCCTGCTCGACTTCAATGCGTACGAGTTACTGGGGATTCAGAATCGGCCCGAGGGCACCAAGTGGGATATCAGCACAGATTACCTCAGTGATCGCGGGCCCGCGGGTGGAACTTCGTTCCGATACAACCGCGCCGGTACGTTTTTCGGCGGGCCGACCAGCTATGCCGGGTTCCTGGATGCGTGGGCCATTCAAGATAATGGCAACGACAACTTGGGCGCCACACGGCAGGACATTCCACCCGACAAGGATTTCCGCTACCGCTTGCTGTGGCGTCACCGCGAGTATTTCGAAAACTCTTTCCGACTTACGGCGGAGGCCGGCTGGATCAGCGATCGCAACTTCCTTGAGCAATACTTCGAGAACGAATGGGACGATTTCAAAGACGAATCCACCGGCGTGGAATTGAAGCAGCTTCGCGACATCGTTTCGTGGAGCATTACTGCCGATACGCGAATCAACGATTTCGTCACCACGACGGAATGGTTGCCACGAGGCGACTTCTTCCAACTGGGGCGGTCGTTGTTCGACGATCGGCTTTCCTGGACGCAGCATTCTTCCGCCGGATACGCACGCTACCGTACGGCTAGCTTTCCCGATGATCCCACGCTGGCAGCCGTGTTCGTCCCATTACCGTGGGATATCACCGGGGCCGGCGAACGAATCGCAACGCGGCATGGCTTGGAGTTGCCAGTGCCCGTGGGACCGGTGAAATTCGTGCCGTACGCCGTGGGTGAGATTGCACATTGGGGAGATGACCTCGCAGGGAATGACCTCCAACGGGCCTACGGTGCGGCCGGGCTGCGGGCCAGTATTCCGATTTGGAACGCCTACCCGATGGTGGAGAACTACCTGTTTAATGTGCACGGGCTGGCGCACAAGGTGGTGTTCGAGGCAGATCTTACCTACGCCGACGCCAACCAGGACATGACCGACCTGCAGTTGTACGATGCCATTGATGACGACAACATCGAGGCCTTCACCCGTCGGTTCACGACGTTCGACTTCGGAGGTGCGCTTCCGCCTTCGTTCGACCCCCGGTTCTATGCGTTGCGGAACGGAATCGCCAACTACGTCACGTCGCCCACCACCGAAATCGCGGACGACCTGACGACCGTTCGACTCGATGTCGAACAACGCTGGCAAACCAAGCGGGGGCCACCCGGACGGCGACGCATAATCGACTGGGTCGTGCTCGACACCGGAGCCGTGATCTTCCCGGATGCCTCGCGCGATAATTTCGGCGAAGACCTGGGGCTGGTGCACTACGACTTCCGCTGGCACGTCGGAGACAAGTTCACCCTGCTGTCCGGAGGGTTGTTCGACTTCTTCGCCGACGGGCAGCGTATTGTCACGATGGGAGGCTATTTGAATCGGCCTCCGCGAGGCGCGGTCAGCCTGCAATTCCGTCTGCTCGACGGACCCATCACCAGTACGGCCTTGATTGCCAGCTATAGCTACTTGTTGAGCCCGAAATGGATCTCGACGGCTGGTGCCTTGGTCGACTTCGAAAACGATACGCAGACGCAGAATCTGTCGATCACCCGAATTGGTGAATCGCTATTGGTCACTGCAGGCATCAACGGGAATTCAACCAAGGATGTGGTCGGTGTGAGCTTCAGCATCGAGCCCCGTTTCCTGCCTGGCGGCAGAATTGCGGGAGCCGGTGGTGCACAGATTCCCCCCGCCGGATTGTTTGGTCTGGAATAAGCCGTTCGCGGATTGCGGACCGAAGTACTTCTTGCGTGCAAGGTCTGCACTCGTGCCCGGGAAGATGCTTGGTATGATCGGCCACTCACCGAGAGTTTTCTTCGAGCAGGATTGATAACCAGGACCGCAGCATTCCGCGGGAGCCACTGCCATGACGTACCGCAGCCCGACGAGTAACGAAACGTGGCGACAAAAGTTCCGCCACGCTTTTCGCGGTTTCAAGCTGGGGGTTCGCGGGCAAAGTAGCTTTTCCGTGCACTTCTTTTTCACGGCTGCTGTGATTGCCGCGGGATTGGCTTTCGGTGTGAGCATGATGCAGTGGTGCGTACTCACACTCTGCGTCGTCACGGTGCTTGTCACCGAAATGCTGAACAGCGCCTTGGAGCACATGGCGCGTGCCATCACCGACGAGCATCACCGCGACATCGGGGCAGCGCTCGATATTGGCAGCGCGGCCGTGCTGATAGCCGCCGTAGGCGCGGTGATCGTGGGGGCGATCATATTCATCAGCCGGCTGATTGAACTGCTCGGCTGGTAATGGGCACCGCGAGAAATCGATTTTGCTTCTGAATCGAGTGCTTAGAGAGTTCCTAGACGCCAGAAGAGGCGGAGTAACAGCAGCCCGAAGCCAAGACCGCCGAGAACAAACGTCGAAGGCTCGGGTACCACGGTGTATTCCAACACCAACTCGGGTGCGTGCAGCCCAGTGAAACCGGATCCGTCGTGTTCTTTGCTGGCGAAGCCACCCAGCGAAGCTTCGTTGTCGTCGGCGCGAATCACAAAGCTAACCAAGCCATTCGTGTCGCTGTTGAGGAACGACAGTAAAGCCGCGTTGGAAATGGACTCCGTCCCTGGTGAAGCCGGAGTTGTGCCGCCATTGACGATTAATTCGATGGTACCCGCAGCCTGGCTGTTCGAATCGTTGCCGATCCCGTCGTGCATGGGAGCATTGTCCCAGGTGATGGTGTTCTCGCTCCAGGTTTCATCAAGTTGCCCGGGACCGTAGTCGCTCATCTCATTCAGACCTTGCAGGTCATAGTCTTTTGCGAAAGCGGTAGTGCTGAAAAGTCGGAGTGTGGCGCTGGTGATCGTGTCGATATTGTCAGGCAGATCGAAGCGGATAATCGACTTCTGAAAGCGATCGATTCCCGCGGTGCTAACCCTGGCCAGACGATACGCCAAGTTGCTGAAAGAGCCAAAATTGTCGCCCGACTGATCGTCGGTGCCAATGAGCCCACGAAGTTGAGCGTCGGCCCCGTCACCATCGGCGGTCGAGATCGTGATCGTCTCCGCCTGAGCGTGTGAAGTGCAAAATGCTACAGTCGCAATGAAAAGGATATTGAGACAGACGCGTTTCGAGTCGCGAGAATTCACGAGCGATTTCCGTTGGGTCAAATCTGATGTTCGGGTTCAATCGCGGTGTCGCAAACGACGAAACAGTAGCAGCCCGAAGCCCAGACCGCCGAGAACAAACGTCGAAGGCTCGGGTACCACGGTGTATTCCAACACCAACTCGGGTGCGTGCAGCCCGGTGAAACCGGATCCGTCGTGTTCTTTACTGGCGAAGTTGCCCAGGGCGGACTCATTGTCATCCGCTCTGATCAAGAATGTGACCAATCCATTCGTATCGTCCTCGATAAACGATGCCAAGGCGGTTGAGCTGTAGGTTTCGGTGCCTGGGGAGGACGGAGTCGATCCTCCGTTGACGAGGGTCAAGAACGTGCCGGAGGCCAAACCGTTCGAGTTACTTGCAACGCCCTCGTGAAATGGTGCGTTGTCCCAGGTCACGCTGGACTCTGCCCAACTTTCGTCGAGTTGGCCGGGGCCGTAATCGCTTAGCTCTCGCAGACCGTAGAGGTCGTAGTCTTTTGAAGACGCCGATGTGCTGAAAATACGCAATGTGGCACTGATGACTGTATCGATGTTGTCAGGCAAGTCGAATCGGAAGAGTGATTTCTGGAATCGGTTAACGCCAGTCGTTCCAGCGCTGGCGTATCGATAGGCCAAAGTGCTTGAACTTCCGAAATTAGTAGCCGACTGATCGTCACTACCGATGAGCCCACGAATTTGGGCATCCGCGCCGTTCCCATCCGCGGTAGAGATGGTCATGATTTCCGCTTGCGAGGGCAGCGTGCTCCACATCAGGGCGCAAAGAGAGAGAAGTGATAAAGTGGGTGTCTTGAAGTACTGAATAATCACTAGCGTCTCCCCAAGAAATGCCAATCACTGTTGCTGGTATCCCGATAATCTGGCGATCATTACGGGGAGACTAGCCATCGGGCACGCGGAGATCAAGAAAAAAACGGTTGCTAGAGCGGAAACATCGAATAATCACCTATGTATTTCGACACTCCCTTCAAATGGCAATTGAGACTTGCCTTGTTCAGCGCGGATGTTTCGGCGGCAGGTCTGGAGAAGATCGGAGTGCTGGAAATCACATCATGAATTCGATGTGAATTTGCTGCGCACAATTCACGCGAACCAATAGACAACGGGACAGACCCTGTTGGGACCTGTCCCGTTGTCGGTTTCGAAAGCGGTTGCTCGCCGGGAATCCTTCCCTAACGTAGTCCTTTTGCGAGCAACCGTATGCGATCAGCCTAAGCTTTCGGTTCGCTAATAAATTGCACTGCCTGTGTTACGAACAGCCCATGCTGTTGCCACAGTTGTGGCACAAGTAACAGTTGCCGTTGCGGACGGTAATCGCACCGCAATTATCACACAGTGGGGCATCCGTCTGGAAGCGGGCGAACTGATCGTTTCGCAAGTCCAGGTCTTTGGCTTCGCTGGCCACCCCGCCCGTTGGCAATGTAACGGGATGCGTTCCGTTGGTCGAACCATTCGTGGAGCTGACTTCCGGAGGGGCTTCCTTCAGCTCGATGGTGGCCGTTGCTTCGTTTTCAGCCGTTTCGTCTTCGGTCGCGTGCTCTTCCGGCTTGTAGCCACCGTTTTGCTCTTCGCGATAGCCTTTGATGAACGTGATGCCCAACCAGCGGAAGATGTAATCGACCAGACTCTTCGCAATGCGAATGTCGGGGTTGGTCGTAAAGCCCATCGGCTCGAACCGTGTGTAGGAGAACTTGCTCACATACACGTCCAGCGGTACCCCGTATTGCAGGCTCATGGAGACGGCCGTGCCGAAGCTGTCCATCAGACCGCCGATGGTGCTACCTTCCTTGGCCATCGTAATGAACATTTCGCCGGGACGGCCGTCGTCGTAAAGCCCCACGGTGATGTAGCCTTCGTGACCGCCCACGCTGAACTTGTGGGTGATCGACTTTCGCGTGTCAGGCAAACGCTCGCGACGAGGTGCGGCAGCCGCGGCAGCTTCCTTTTCCCCTTCGCTACTGGTCGACAGCGGCTGGCTGCTCTTCGAACCATCGCGATAAACGGCCAAGGCTTTCAACCCCAACCGCCACCCTTCGGCATAAGCATCAGCAATATCCTCCACGGTCGACTCTTGCGGCATGTTGACCGTTTTCGAGATCGCACCGGATAGGAAGGGCTGCGCCGCGGCCATCATGTGGATATGGGCTCGCCACTCGATCGAACGAGAGCCATTCTTCGGCGCGAAGGCACAGTCGAACACGTCCAGATGCTCGTCTTTCAACTCGGGGGCGCCTTCGATCGTTTCGTTCTTGTCGATGTATGCCAGCATCGACTCGATTTGCGGTTGGTCGTAACCGAGGGTTTTCAAACCTAGCGGCACGGTTTGATTCACAATTTTCAACGTGCCGCCGCCGGCCAACTGCTTGTACTTCACCAGGGCGATGTCCGGTTCGATACCGGTGGTGTCGCAATCCATCAGGAAGCTGATGGTCCCGGTGGGGGCAAGCACGGTGGCTTGAGCGTTACGGAAGCCGAACCGTCGACCGTTGTCGAGCACCTCGTCCCACAGACGACGGGCTTCCTGCTTCAATTCGGGTGGACCGTCGTCGTTGATCTGTTCGACCGCGTCGCGATGCATCTGCATCACGTTAAGCATCGGCTGCCGATTTTCGGCAAACCCTTCGAACGGGCCCACGGCCGAAGCCAACTCGGCACTGCACCGGTTTGCGGCACCATGCAACAGAGACGTTAACGATCCACACATGCCGCGTGCGGCGTCGGAGTTATACGGCAAACCGCTCGCCATGATCAGGCTGCCGAGATTCGAATAGCCCAAGCCTAACGGACGGAAGCGATGGCTGTTTTCGGCAATGCGATCGGTGGGATAGCTGGCATGGTCGACCAGGATTTCCTGGGCAATGTAGAACACCCGACAGGCAGCGGTGAAGCGTTCGCTGTCGAACGAACCGTCCTCGCGACGGAACTTCATCAGGTTGATGCTCGCCAGGTTGCAGGCGGTGTCGTCCAGGAACATGTATTCCGAACAGGGGTTCGAGGCATTGATCGGCCCCGAGTTCGGGCAGGTGTGCCAGTTGTTGATCGTTGTGTCGTATTGCACGCCCGGATCACCACACGACCAGGCGCCCTCGGCCATCTTCTTCAGTAGTTCGCGGGCCTGGTACGAGGGTCCTTCGTGGGTTTTATCGGTAACCCAATGCGTGGCCCACGGCTCATCGTTTTCCACGGCCTGCATGAAGTCGTCGGTCACGCGAACCGAAAGGTTGGCGTTCTGGAACAGAATCGAACTGTAGGCCTCGCCGTTGAAGTTCGATTCGTACCCGTTGGCGATCAGTACATGGGCCTTCTTCTCTTCTTTGGACTTGGCCTCGATGAACTCGAGGATATCGGGGTGCCAGATCTTCAGCGATTGCATCTTGGCCGCGCGGCGGGTCTTACCACCGCTCTTCACCACCGCGGCAATCTGATCGTACACCCGCATGAACGACAACGGTCCGGAAGGCTTGCCGCCGCCGCTTAGTTTTTCGCGATGCGAACGCAATGTGGAGAGGTCGGTACCCGTACCGGAGCCAAACTTGAACAACATGGCCTCACTGCGGGCGAGTTCCATGATGTCTTCCATGTTGTCCTGCACGCTTTGAATAAAGCAGGCCGAGCCCTGGGGGTACTCGTACGAGTTCTCCGGGCGTTCAGACTGCTCGGTTTCCGGGTTCCAGTGCCAGTTGCATTGGGCACCTTGAACCCCGTAGCAGTGCCAGAGACCGACGTTGAACCACACGGGAGAGTTGAACGCCCCATGCTGGTGCAAGCACAACCAGGTCAGGTCGCGATAAAACTGCTCGCCATCTTCGGGGGTGGAGAAGTAGCCGTCGGAAACACCCCAATCGGTGATGGTCCGCGTGACACGGTGAATGAGCTGTCGTACGCTCGATTCACGCTCTTCGGTATTGATTTCACCGTAGAAGTACTTGCTAACAACAACGTTGGTTGCCAGTTGGCTCCAGAAGCTTGGCACCTCGCAGCCGGTCTGCTCGAAAAGCACCCCGCCCGACTCATCGCGAATGGCGGCACTGCGCTTGTCCCAGCTTACGGTGTCAAAGGGATCCTTGACTTCAGTGGGACAGAACTTTGCGTCGTGAACCAAGCCGCGGCTGAACCGTCGCGTGGTCGTCTGTTTGGTCGTTTCACCAGACACGTGGGTCTGTTCCTGCGCAAGACCTACACCAATATCCGCCATGAGAGGACCTCCCTGTACTTAAGCGAGTTAGAAACGGGCATCATGCCAAAGGTTAGTGTACATCGGTATATCATCCATGTCCATTGTTCGGCCGGAGCCTATACGGAACATTGATGCTTTTTTGTCGTTAGGCCGCAGTAGACGAGCGACAGTGATAGGATCGTCTAAAAAGCCGCCTTCCACCAATATATTGTGGTCGATGCCCTTGTGACCACAATATGCAGGCGTGGGGGACGATCTTACAACTTTTGAGAGGTCCGTCAATCAGAAAATTAACAAAACTCCTAAGTCGTTATGTACCAACGAAATCGACCGTTGGTATCAGCTAGCACTAAGTGGTAGCAGACCGCCGAACCCGACGTCAAGCGATGGTCAAAATTCCCGCCGAATCGCCAACGAGGACAGTTTTGCAGCGACAAAACCGACCTATCGAGCCCCGCTTCGTCGACCGCTGCGATTGGGGAAAAACTGGCGATTGCCAGGAAGAACGCCCCGTCTCCGACTCCCTGGCCTATTAAGGGCTGGGGAACATATGGAGCAGATTCGGCTTCAAATTAAAGACAGCCTTTAATATGGAGAGAAATTTCAGCTATATTAAAGGCAGAGGATAATATGGAACGATCCAAATCGAACGCCGCAAGTACTTCAAGGGCAGGACGATACGTCAATCAGCCCACCGGTTATCGGGCATTCGTTCCGCGACCACTGCCGCCGCAGCCGACAATCGAATTGGGAGCAGAGCTACAAGTTTTGCTATCGCAGGCAGATCGTGCCCTGGGTCGATTGGACGGATCGATTCAAACGCTGCCCGATCCAGACATGTTTGTGTACATGTACGTCCGCAAAGAGGCCGTGCTGTCGAGTCAGATCGAAGGTACTCAAAGCTCGCTGCAGGATGTTCTTGCGGCCGAGGCGAAGGTTCTGGCTCCGAATCGCCCACAGGACGTTGATGAAGTGGTCAACTACGTTACCGCAATGAACTATGGGCTCGCCCGACTGGAAGAGTTCCCGTTATCAACCCGGCTGATTCGAGAAATTCATGGCAAGTTACTGGAAGGCGTCCGTGGATCTCAGCTTACGCCCGGGGAAGTACGAACAAGTCAAAACTGGATCGGCCCAGCAGGCTGCACGCTCAACGAAGCTCTGTTCGTTCCCCCGCCTCCCCATGAAGTTCCTCAACAATTAACGGAATTAGAGCGTTATCTGCACACCGATTCCCAATTGCCACTGCTCGTGAAGATTGGGTTGGCCCACGCTCAATTCGAAACCATCCATCCTTTTCTCGACGGCAACGGACGTGTGGGGCGATTGCTCATAACGTTTCTCTTGTGCCAACAAAAAGTACTCACCAAACCGGTCCTCTATTTGTCTCACTACTTCAAGCGCCATCGTCAGGCGTACTACGAGCACTTACAAGCAATACGAGATGAAGGTGCCTGGGAACAGTGGTTGAACTTCTTCTTGCACGGTGTCGTTGAAGTAAGTCAGCAGGCAACCGAGACTGCAAGAAGAATTCTAGATCTCCGGGAAAATCACAGGCACACCATTACCGAAGAACTGGGCAGAGCGGCCGGAAACGGTTATCGCGTGTTGGAATATCTGTACGAGCACCCAATCGTTTCCGTCACACAAGTGCAAAACGTAATCGGAACCACGTTCCCCGCTGCCAATGATCTGGTCTCGAAGCTAGTCGAGTGTGGCATTCTCCGTGAATTCACGGGACGTAGCAGAAACCGCAGATTTGCATACGAGGGCTACATTGAGCTATTTCACGAAGACGAATCACATTGATTCGGAGGTCAATTTCGAAGATTCCTGTTCGTAGCTAGAGGCCTTCTTGCCTCTCGATCCGTGCAGAGGATTGAGCGAAAAATGGCGATCAACGCCCCGTTTCCATGTGCAGGCCTGTTGGCAGCGGATCATTGACCCCAATGATCAATAACGCGAGAAACGGATCTCGCAGTCCGGTAGCTGTTGACGCAGGTAATCCATGGACTTGGCTGTCACATTCTGACATGCGGACACGTCCAACTTCTTAAGATTATGGAGCCTGGCCAGCTCGGCCATGCCGGCGTCGGTCACTTGCGAGCAAGAATGGATGGTGAATTCTCGAACTTGCGATTGTCTCGCCAGGTTTTGTAAGTCAACGTCGCCAATATTTGTTGAATAGATCTTCAGGTGGGCGAGATTCGGGAGCATGGGAACGTCCGCAAAGCTGCCGGGCTCGATTGTGATGCGATGGATACTGAGCTCCCGGAGTGACTTTAGGTGCGCAAGATGCGAAATATCAGAGTGACCAAGCTGCAGGCTTCGATTCATCCCTAGGATGACTAGACCATCCAATAATTCACTACCTATTCGGCCGCTCAATCCCATGAATTCCTCAATCTCAAGGAACCTCTGGCTGCTGGGGGCCTGCCCGCCAAAAGCTTGAACCTCATCTATCGCTCGCTGCTCGGCACAGTTGGTCCTAGGGAATCGGTTATCAAGTTCGGTGAGTGCGGGATAGGTCACGGCGGTGCCTGACGATTTAAGGTACACCAGTGACTTCAACGATTTGAGTTTGTCGATTCCGACGTCCGTTACTTGCGTGTTGCTCACGTCCAGTTCATGCAGGTTTGCACAGCGAGATACTACATCCAGACCGGCATCCGTGACCTTCGTGCCGCTCAGATCCAAATGGAAGAGGTATGGCAGCTCCGGCAGGAGCGTCAAATCTCCGTCGGTAATCGATGAGCCTCGAAAACTCACATCGTAGAGATTCTCAAAATAGTATTCCACACTGAGATATCCCACTAGGAAACCAGCAATCGGAGAATCTCGTACCACGCTGCCGCGCTGAGAAAAAGTTGCCCCTAATTCTTCGAGTTGAGCTATCGTTCTTCGTTCCCTTTGAACTTCAGCGATCGGTTGCGCCAACATTGCAAGAAGGATGCAAAGCAGTGTGATCGCGACAAGAAGCGAGCTCAATCTGAAGCGAAAGGATCGTTTGCGGTTGAAAGTAGCCATCATCCCGGTGTCCCCAGTTATGTGTTGAGCCACCGACGACGCCCCGTGCCAAAAGCATCGCGATACGATCGTCATTAAACGCACTGAAGAATCGCAGTAATCCGATGCAGCGACTATTTTGTATCGCCCTTTAACCCCTCTACCGCGTCTTCCGCCGACACGTCGTCGACCAACTCCACGTGCCCCATCTTGGTTGGCAGAATGAATCGCAGGTGGCCGCTGGTGGCTTTCTTGTCGCGTTTCATCACGGCGAGGACTTCACTCTCGTCGAGTTGCGGGGGTGTGGTTGGCAGGTGCAGGGCTTCCAGCAGACGGGATTGCCGGGCGGTGTCTTCCTCGGTGATGCGGCCCAAGCGTTCGGCCAATCGTGAGGCGCACAGCATGCCGATCGATACGGCCTCGCCGTGCAGCAGCTCCCCGTATCCACACAAGGTTTCAAAGGCGTGAGCGTACGTATGGCCGTAGTTCAGCGCGGCCCGAATGCCGGTGGTTTCGCGTTCGTCTTGCTCGACCACGTCGGCCTTCAGGCGGCAACAACGGGCGATCACCGTTCGCAACACAGTGTCGTCGCGTTCATTGATGGCTTCGATATGGTCCTCAAGATAGGTCAGGAGTTCGGCATCGAGAATCACGCCGTACTTCACCACTTCGGCCAGGCCGGAACGGTACTCCCGATCGGGCAGGGTGGTCAGCGTGGCGGTATCGATCAGCACGCCCAACGGTTGCCAGAATGCCCCGACCATGTTCTTGGCACCGGGCAGATTGATGCCGACTTTGCCCCCGACCGAGCTATCGACGTCGGCCAGCAGGGTGGTCGGCACTTGAAAGAACGGCAGCCCTCTCGCGTAGGTGGCTGCCATGAAGCCGGCCAGGTCGCCAATCACACCACCGCCGATCGCGATCACCACCGACTTTCGATCGGTGCCGCACGCCAGCATCTCGTTCCACAATCGCGACGCCTCTTCAATCGATTTGCTCTTCTCGCCCGGTGCGATACCGATCAATGTGTGCGAGATTCCTGCTTTTTCCAACGATTCGACGCAGGCTTGGGCATGGGGGTCTATTACGTTGCTGTCGGCGATGACAACTGCCTGGGATAAATCGGTGGTGCACCGAAGTCGATCGGCGAGTTGGGCCAGGTTACCCGTGCCAATATCGATGTCGTAGCTGCGGGGCCCCAAATCGACGTGTACCTGTTCGATGGTGGATGGCACGCGGTTCTCCCTGGTCTTAAGTTCTTCGTTTCGAGTGCGCCGGAGTTGGTTGAGTATCGTGCAGTATTCCGCTCGAATGCGTAACCAGCCAGTATACTACGCTTGTGTTGATGGCGAGTTGACCCTCCCGGCTGCGTTTGAACAAGAGGTTTCGACGGATGGCGGATACTCAGGAGGCGACAATCGGGCGAATGAAGGCTCCCTTGCAGGGAGTACGCGTCTTGGATTTGTCGCGGGTGTTGGCCGGCCCCGTCTGTTGTCAACTGCTGGCCGACTTAGGGGCCGATGTCGTGAAGGTCGAGCGTCCCGGTAGTGGCGACGATACACGTCAATGGGGGCCACCGTTTCTGGGCGATGACGGTCCCAGCGCCTACTACTTGTCGGCGAATCGAGGCAAACGCTCGCTGGCCCTCGACCTGAGTCACTCGGATGCCGGAGCGTTGCTCGACGATCTCATTCGACACACGGATGTGTTGGTCGAAAATTTCCTCCCTAGCTCGTTGGAAAAGTTCGGGCTGACGCCGGAGAGACTGGCGGAGTTGAAGCCGAGACTGGTCGTCTGTTCGATCTCCGGATATGGACGCACCGGGCCGCAGGCCAACGTTCCGGGGTACGACCTGGTGATTCAGGCGGGCAGCGGGTTGATGTCCATCACCGGCGAACCCGAAGGGCAACCGATGAAAGTCGGCGTGGCCATCACCGATGTCATTTGTGGTCTCTATGCGGCCAGCAGCGCGTTGGCCGGCTTGTTCGCACGCGAACAAACGCGAACCGGCACCGCATTCGATTTGGCCTTGGCCGATTGCACCTTGGCAAGTTTGGTGAACGTGGCCCAAAGCGCCTTGATCACCGGAGAGCGACCGGCACGTTATGGAAACGCCCACCCGCAGATCGTGCCGTATGAGGCGTTTGATACGTCTGATGGACACTTGGTCCTGGCCGTGGGCAACGATGCTCAATGGCAGCGGTTTTGCAAAGCGGTGGGAAACGATGCTTGGAGCGACGACGAGCGATTCACCACCAACCCTTTACGTGTCCAGCATCGCGAGGAACTTATCCATCTGCTGCTGCCCCTGTTCAAGACACGCTCCACAACGGCCTGGTGCCAACTACTCACCAAGGCCGAAGTACCTCACGGTCCGGTGAATCGTCTGGACGAAGTGCTGGCCGACCCGCAGTACGCTGCCCGAGAAATGATTCTCGACGCGAAGGATTCACAAGGCCGCGAGTTTCCCCTGCTCGGCGGAGCCATTCACTGGCAAGACGAACCACCACGCACCGCCGCCTGCCCGCCCGAATTGGGTCAACATACCGACGAAGTGTTATCCGAGTGGTTGCAATTGGACGCTAAGCGGATTGCTGCCTTGCGCGAGCAAGGGGTAGTGGCCTGAGGGCCGCGAGCGAACACGCTCACTCAATCCACCCGCCACCCAGCACGCGATCAACGTCGTAGCAAACCACTGCCTGGCCGGGTGCTACGCCGTGTTGGGGATTTACGAAACGCACGGCGAAACGATCTTCGCTAAGCGGTTCGACACGTGCTGCGGCAGGAGTGCTGAGGTAGCGGATCTTCACCGTGCAGTCGAAGGGCTCGGTGGGTGTTTCGACGAGCCAGTTGCTGCGATGGGCCGTGAGTTTCTCGCGCCCCAGTTCGTGTCGTTCGCCGATCACCACGCGTCGTTCCTCGGGCTCGATGCGGACGACAAACCGCGGTTCGCCGAGTGCGACGCCTAGACCTTTGCGTTGCCCGATGGTGAACTTCTCGATGCCATCGTGCGCGCCCACCACGGTTCCGTCGGTGGTTACAATTTCGCCGTGCCGATCGCGATTGCCGAGGCGGTTCTGCACGAATTCCGCGTAGTCGTTGCGGCCTACGAAGCAGATCTCCTGGCTGTCGCGCTTTTCGGCCACGCGCAGACCAATCTTCTTGGCCACCTCGCGAATCTGCGGCTTGGTGAAGTCGCCCACCGGAAGCATCATGCGTGAGAGAATTTCACGTTGAATGCCGAACAGCACGTACGACTGATCTTTGTCGTCATCGCGTCCGCGAAGCAGCGCCGGGGGTTCGCCTTCGATGGATGACGGAACCAGGCGAGCGTAGTGTCCGCTGGCGACGTATTCGGCACCCACGCTGTCGGCGTAACCGCACAACCGGCCGAACTTGAGCCAGTTGTTGCACATCACGCAGGGGTTGGGAGTTCTTCCCGCGGCGTACTCGTCGACGAAGTAGTCCATGATGCGGCCGAATTCCTCTTCGAAGTCCAGCGCATAGAACGGGATGTCCATCTGGTCGGCAACTCGACGTGCGTCGGCCGCGTCGCTGGCGCTGCAGCAGCCTTGCTTGTTGCTACGCGGTTCGGCCAACGGCAACAGGCTGGACGTTGCTTCAAGGTCGCACTCGGGCTCGATGGTATGCCCGTGTCGCATGAACAGCCCGATCACTTCGTGTCCCAGCTCGCGCAGGAGATGGGCGGCGACACTACTGTCGACACCTCCGGACATGGCTAAGACAACTCGGGCCACGATGCCAGCACTGATTGGGAGGAAGTACGAACGAGAGAACGAGCCTGCGGGCTCACGGCGACTACTCAAGGAAGTCTATGTCGCCTGGGGATAGTCGACAACCTGGGGGCCAAGCATGCTACCGGATGGGCTTACCACAACCGGCGGTACCAGGGGAGATTACTCTCCATTTCGTTCTCGCGACGGGCTTGAAAGACCGGCTCGCCTTCCATCGGCTCCGGTTCGAGAATGTCCCGATCGATGAAGTCATTGTTCATGTCCGAAGCGAGTGCTTCTTCGGAATCGTCGCCGCCGGGCCAGAGACCACGTACCCGGCTGGTGACACTCCTGGTCCACCGCGAAATACGCCCCGGACGGCGGGGTTCCTCGGTCTCTGAGGGAAGATCGGCAGTGCTCTGAGCGACGTGTTCGACACTCGGGGTCGTCTCACTTTCGTCCAGATCGAGTGGCGGGATGCGAGATTGGTCGTAGCCTTGCTCGAAATCGATCAGTCCCGGTGCGCTGGCGACCACCGACTCCGGAAGGGAGAACTGGTTGTCCTCTGCGGATTCCTGGGAGTCATAAGTTTCCGTCGGTTCCTCGTACGGCGAATCCTGATTCGAACGATACGCATCGACGTAGGATGGATACTCCGGGGCCGCCTTTTGAGTGACGGGTGTCGAAGAGCGCAAGGGATTCGCCAGCCCGGTTGCGGCAGGAGCCGTGTTGGCCACCGCTTGGGGCAATGCCGCGTCTTCAGCCGGTTGTTGATCAACGGCAACAGGTTCTTCAACAGGTTGCCCAACCGGCTGCTGATCGGTCATCGGGGGAGTTGTCTGTTCGGGCAGTGGCAGACCTTGTTCGGGTGGTACGGACCCGAGCAGCGGGTTGGTCGAGTAGTCCGTATACGGCAGCGGTTCATATTCCTCGCTGGCGTACGAATCGGTTCTTCCAACGGCGGTTCCGGGAATGGAACTGCCGGATAGCCACGATTCTTCCGGTGCTTCCGCCGACGGAGTGTCAGCATCTGCGTAGGTGTCAGTCTCATCCGCAGCCTGTTCGGCTGGAAGTGTGTTGTCCTCCGGCAATGCAACCGGGGAATCTTCCGTCGGAGCGTTGGCCATCTGTGGAGGTGCTTCTCCCGCACCATCCGCGGGTGGTGCATCTTCGGGAGCTTGCTCGGTAATCCCGTAGGCGGCCAGTTGATGCTTCAGTTGGCGTCGCAGCTGATTCCCGTCCACGCGAACGACCGGTTGCCGCCAGGAGCCGAGAATCCGGAAGCGAGACTCGAACGAATCGAACTCTGCGAAGCCACGATTCCAAAGTGCGGGCGAAATTCCGCACCAGGGTTCTTGCCCCAAAACGCGGAGCCGCGGGTGATCCGCTTCGACCTCGGCATACAGGTCGATGTTGTCATCCAGCGCGCGACCCTCAACTTCCAGGGTGACTTCGCCGCCGTAGGCTGTAAGTCGGTCTTCGTTCGTGACGGGGCCGATCAGTTCGACAAGCCGCAGATTTGTGAAGCGGCATTGAATGTCGTGAACCTGACTTGCTTCTCCGAATCGAAGGTCGGCTTCCAGTTGCATCGCGACTGCCGGGGCGTGGATGCTGAGGTGCGCCGGTTCGTCCTGCTCGTTCCAGCGGCTCGCAACACGATCGACCCGTAACGAGGCGGCCGGTCCCAACTGCCAAGACGGGGGTAGTTGTTTGACCCACAGTTGTTCGACAACCAGTCGTGGTTGCGCGCTGCCGACTCGACTTCGCAGTTTTCTCGCGGCCAAGCGACGATTCCACCAGCCACTCGCTGGCTGACCGCCGGGTGTCTCGAACTGTTCCATCCGACGACCTAGTGCAGCCGTGGTTTCCACGCGGGAGATGTGTCGTACCAGTTCTTCGATATTCGGAGCGTAGCGATCAAGCGGAAGCTCGTAGGTGCCGGTCGAATCGGTGGCCAACTCCGGCTCATCGTCCGGGTCTTGTGAATCGAGGGGTGATGGCAAATTCCCACCAAGCAGTTCCGGTGCTGAACTTAGACGCAGGTCGTCCAGCATCACGTCTTCCAGATGCCACACCCCGCGCAGCGCGTTGGCCGGCATTCGCAACCGGGCCTTGGCTCGACCGATTCGAAGTCGCTCGACTGTGGGATCGCCCGGATCGGCAAACCGGACGTCTTGCAGCTTTACTTCACGGTCGTGTAGCGAAACTTCGATTTGCGACGCGGTGACCGGAGCCCCGTTCAGCCGGGCAAGTTCTTCAAGAACATTTCGTTCGATCGAGCGGGGTACGAAGTAGCCCAGAATGACAATGGCCAGCACGAAAGAAAGAGGAAGGGCGATCGCCCAATTGGCTCGCAATGAGGAGACCACGCTTGCTTCGTCACTCGACACGGAATCTTCGGTCGAGTCGATGTTCAACCACAGCTCGAGCGCTCGGTGCATACGCTGTGAACTTTGGGGTCTTTTTCGCGACATGGATACTTCGCGTTGCCGGCTTCCAAGTTGGACATAGCCAACGAGTTTCCACGCGAACACTCCCAGGACGGTTCCATTGAACAGGCCAAGGGTCAGCCCGCCGCAGACGGCATAACGATCGAGATCCAGTAGCACGACCCAATAGTGGTCTCCCATGGCCGCAGGTAGTGAAGCGAACATGGATCGGTCCAGCAGGTATTGCCCCACACTGACCGACAGAGGCAACACAAGCCAGCCCAGGGTGAGTCCCAGACAACAAGCCGCAAGAAAGGTGGCCAGATGCAGGCGGAATGATAAGACGGTGACGACGATGGCCAGCACGAATAAATTCCAACCGGTGGTAAAACCGGCGGTGATGCCCAGCCCTACGGCTAGCGCGATCTCGAGCGGGGAATTCCCCCCGCGGAGCCGAGCGAGCATGCTTCTTGCGGTGTTCGACATGGTTCGAACCGACCTCGGATAAGGTTTGCTTTCAGATGGCGGACCTCCAAATACCCTTTGCGCAATGGCCGGATTGTAGGGGTCCCATGAAATCTATCGGACAGCCAAGCAAACCGACTTGACCACGTCTGAGACGGTGACGACTGCTTTGAGCTTGGCCGGAACCAGCACTGCTAGAGGCGACAGCGGCGCGAGTCGCGGTTCATGCGAAGGATCAATTCTCGTGTTCCAGCCACCGAAACGAGCTTCGCCCCCGGGTCGGAGCAACCCCGAGGCCCTTTTCACTGCGGTGCCGGGACAACTATATTTCAAGATCGACCCCAACCTTTTGCGGGATGACTGCTGTCGTTGCTGGTGATGATGTCGTTCCAACGAGGGGTATTGCCTTAGGGAGTGCCACCACATGCAGCGTGAACCGAGTGATCGGGCTGAAAGTATCCGCAGTCGCATCGAACAGCTCGGAGACTCTCTTTGACTACGATCAAAAGAGTGAGCAAGCGGGCAAGTTGGAAGCCCGAATGGCGGACCCGGATTTTTGGGATAATCAAGAGCAGGCCCAAGAAACGGTTCAAGAGCTGAAGGCTCTGAATACGCTGCTGAGGCCGCTGGCCGAACTGCGTGCTTCCGCGGAAGATCTCGAAGCACTGCTCGAGATGGCCGCGGAAGATGAAGCCTTTGCCGCGGAGTTGGCTACCGAGTTGGATCGCCTCGAAGCCGAGCTGGACGATCTCGAACTCAAGGCCCTGCTCAATGGCCCCAACGATTCTTGCAACGCATTAATGACGATCAATGCCCGCGACGGCGGTACCGACGCCAACGATTGGGCAGAGATGCTGATGCGGATGTACTCCGCTTGGGCCCAGAAGCATGACTACAAGGTCGAAATCATCGACCGCAACGACAACGACGAGGCCGGAATTAATAGCGCCAGCCTGGCAGTTCGCGGTCCCATGGCCTACGGCTATTTGAAGGGTGAAACCGGTCCGCATCGGTTAATTCGCATCAGTCCCTTCAATTCAGAAGGCAAGCGACAAACTAGTTTTGCAGCGGTTGATGTCTCGCCAGAGATTTCCGAATCGGTTGAAATCGAGATTAACGATGCCGATGTGCGGGAAGATACCTATCGGGCCAGCGGTGCCGGAGGTCAACACGTCAATAAGACCTCGAGTGCGATCCGGCTTACGCATCTACCTACGGGTATCGTGGTGCAATGTCAAAACGATCGCAGCCAACATAAAAATCGGGCTACCGCGATGAAGATGTTACGCTCGCGGCTGGCTCGCGTCGATGAAGAGAAACGTGAAGCCGAGCAGGCAGCAAAGTATGATCGCCAGCCGAAGACGGGATTTGGCTCTCAGATTCGAAGTTATTTCTTACATCCCGACCAACGCGTGAAAGATGCACGGACCGGGCATTTGGAAACCAACTTCCACAACGTACTGGACGGAGATATTCAAGGCTTAATCGATGCCTATCTTCGTTGGCGAGTTGAGTAGCAGGTCTTTCAACCAGGGGCACTGCAACAACCAGGGGCACTGCAAAGAAAGGCTATTTTACAACAGTCGAAAACTAGCAATTCAAGGAGGTTTGTCTTGAATTCCGACATCGTTGTGGGAGACGGTGTATTGCGGATTGCGTATCGCGAACAAGACGATCGATACGCACACCGCATTATTCTGTCGGCGCCGCAAGAAGACATGACCCTGTTGGAATCGGTCGAAAGTGAACCAGACGTTAATTGGCCCGCCAGCCCACCGCTACAAGATTTTGAAATCGAGCCGCGGGGCGCTGGTCAGAGGGTCGCGCTGATGGTTGGCATGGCCGGCACCGGCCACTGGTCGGCCAGCGTCGAGGTTGAAAAGAAGTTCCTTCGGTTCGATATTGCCTGCCGCATTCGTGAACCAGCCAAGAGCCTGGGAAGTACATACGCAGCTCCGGACGTAGAGATTACGCTTCGCGACGGCGCGGCCTTGATCGAAACGCCGGCTTCACTGCCCAGTGTGGAGCTTTTGGCAGACCCGGATGGTTCGACGCGATTCGAACTGAGAGACGAAAACCAATTGTGGATTGGCCCGGACGGCGAGACGGACGAACTGCCAACCACCGTACGTTGGAAGTACTCGCTTCGCATCGGCGGCAACTAGCCCAACCGCATCGCAGCGGGAACATCGTGTCGCAGGATCACACCACCTCGAGCATGCGTTGCAGCGTGACAAGCGCCCACTTGCTTGTTTCATCGTCGACTTGGACTAGGTTGACGGGAGTACCGGCGGCGTAGTTTTCCAGCGACCAGCACAAATGCGCTAAGTCAATGCGATACATGGTGGCGCACATGCAGACGACCGGCGAAAGGAAGTCGATCGATTGCTCTGGATGTTCTTGCTTGAGCCGGTTGACTAGGTGAAGCTCGGTGCCGATGGCCCAGCGTGTGCCAGGCGGGGCTTGTTCCACTTCGCGAAGAATGAGGCCCGTGGAACCTTGGATGTCGGCCTTATCGACCACTTCCATGGTGCATTCCGGGTGGACGAGAATTTTCACGTCGGGATAACGCTCGCGGAATTGGTCGACGTGCTCCGGGCGGAACATTTGGTGTACGCTGCAATGCCCCTTCCACAGCAAGACCCGACTGTCGTGCAGTACCTCCTCTTCCAGCCCACCGAGTTCCTGATACGGATCCCACACGGGCATCGCTTCCAACGGAATGCCCATCGCGCGGGCGGTATTGCGACCCAAGTGTTGATCGGGAAAGAACAACACCCGGCTCGTGCGTTCGAAGGCCCACTTCAACACGGCCGATGCATTGCTCGAAGTGCAGACGATTCCGCCGTGGCGTCCGCAGAACGCTTTTAAGCTGGCAGCCGAATTGATGTACGTGACCGGGGTGATGTCTTCGGTGTCGATCACTTCGCCGAGTTCTTCCCAGCAGGCTTCGACTTGGTCGATCATGGCCATGTCGGCCATCGAACAACCGGCCGCCATATCGGGGAGAATCACGTTCACTCGTTGGCCGTCGCGTAGTGCGAGTTTCTCAGCTGTGTTCGCCACGATGTCGGCCGTCTCGGCCATGAAGTGCACGCCACAAAAGGCGATCACTCGGCAATCGAGATTCTTGGCCGCCGAGCGGCTTAGCTCGTAGCTGTCACCGCGAAGATCAGCAAGCTCGATCACTTCGTCCTGCTGGTAGTGATGCCCCAGGATCAGCAGCTCGGACCCCATCTGTTTGCGAACCGCCTGAATGCGATCGCGGAGGGTCTCGTTGTCCAGCGACTTGTACGGAGCCAACTCGTAGGTGGTCGTGTCCGTTTGAACCGGGCTGCTCACAGGTATCAATCCTCGAAAAACTACGAACCGAATGGATCGCACCCCTTTGGAATCGCCTTGAGATACTCCTCGCATGGCGACCATAGAGGAGGTGCAAGCGTGGCATTATACGCGGATAAATATCGCGGGTGAACGCCGCGAGTTGCCCGATTCCACGAAACTGGGCAACTGCCTCTTCCGCGAATCTCCAGCGGCTGGGCAAAGTTTGAGGGGGTGATTGCCCGATAGATAAAGTGTGGCTGCCGCCAGGGGTGCGCGATCGGTTCGTAATTCCGCGCATCGACAGTTCCCATCGAAACAACGTTCTCCATCGTCGCAGGGAAGCGCATGGCCGATTTCGGTCCACAGATTGTCGAGGATGTCGTCGCCGCATGCACTGCTGGTGCGGCTGAGGTTGGCGAGGCATTTTCCCGCACGCTCGCTCAGCCCTTGAAGGTGGAGGTCGGATCACCCGGCACGCTCGATTTGGCCAATCCGCCCGAGGGGTTCGATGGACCTGCCTTGGTGATCGTGCTCACGGTGGACGACGCTGCCGCGGTGGCCGTGTTGCCGGAAAGTTGCGGTCTGCTGCCCGATTGGATTGCCGCCCCGGACCCGACCGGTGTCAGCAAATTGGCAACCCTGGCTCAAGAGTTGGGGATGCTGCTGCTCCCCGAGACCGTGATGGCGAGCGAGTTTCAAGCCATCCGAGTCGACAACGCCCAGGAAGCACTCAGCAGCGGTCAACCCGCCGCGGACGCAGCAACCGTCTCGTTGTCTTTGTTGTCGGAAGCCGACGCTTCGGGCACGCTGACCCTGGCCTGGCCGCTGAGTGATCCGAAGGCGCTGCTTTCGAATGCTTCCACGGAAGACTCCACCTCCGATTCCGAGGCACCTGCCGCCGCGGCCGAATCAGCTTCTCTTCCGGCCGAGTCGACCGCTGCAACCTCCCAGGCAAGCGGCGTCGACACACTGCCGAGCTATGCACGTAGTTTGCTGCGAATCAAGCTTCCGGTCACGGTTACGCTGGCCTCGAAGAAGCAACCCGTGGAGCAGATTACTAACCTCAACCCGGGCTCGATCATCCAGTTCGAGAAGTCATGTGAAGAGATGCTCGAACTGAGTGTCGGCGACCAGAAGATCGGTCTCGGCGAGGCGGTAAAGGTCGGCGATAAATTCGGGCTTCGAGTCACCTCGCTGGTCTTACCCGACGAACGGTTCTATTCGATCCGCGTCCCTCGGCGATAACCTCAACCTCGCATCGGGCCCGATTCTGGAAGTTGCCGCCCCGGGGAGAACCTTTGCCTTGCGTTGCGCCACTACTATGATGGTTTTGCAGGCGCCGGTGGCCGGTTCTGAGAATCTACTGCGGAAAAGCGATGATTGTTCTCATCGATAACTACGACTCGTTCACCTACAACCTCGTGCAGCGGCTCGGGGAAATCGATCCGGATATCGATCTGGTGGTTTACCGCAACGACCAGGTCACCCTGGACGAAATCGCGGCTCAGCAGCCCACGCATCTAATCGTTTCGCCCGGTCCTTGCACCCCGCGCGAAGCAGGTATCTCCTGCGAGTCGATTTTGCGTTTCGGCCCTGAGATGCCGGTGTTGGGTGTCTGCCTGGGCCATCAATCGATTGCCGCGGCCCATGGGGCCGATATCGTGCGGGCCGATCAACTCATGCACGGCAAGACCGACATGATTCATCACGACGGGCGCGGCCTGTTCGCCGGGCTGGACAATCCCTTTCAGGCCACCCGCTATCACAGCCTGATTGTGAAGCCGGACACGTTGTCCGACGATTTCGAAGTGGCCGCCTGGTGCGAAGCACCCGATGGAACCCGCGAGATCATGGCTATTCGCCACGAGGCGTTGCCCATGCACGGCGTGCAGTTCCATCCCGAAAGCTTTTTGACCCCCTGCGGCATCGAAATTCTGAAGAAGTTCATCGCCTTGCCGAAACCGAATGTGGCCAAGGTATAGCCGGGAATCCTCCTTGGCGAATCGGCGCGACCTTGGCCCTGGGAGGTCTACGCCATGTACTGTTGGCACGAAAAAGTAGTAGGCAAGTACGGGACCGATGCGGTTGCGCTGCTCGAGCAAATCAGTGGCAGAGCGGCTGAGTTGAGCATCTACCCTACCTTGGATCGGGTTCTGCTCCTGGCTATGCGAGGCTTGTTGTTAGGTAGAGAGGGGCTCGGATTACTCGCCCTGAAGCACATGGGGGTTGATATCGAAACATTGAACAAACAGGTGCTGGCACTGATTGAAGCGGAGCAGGTCAAACCTCAAGAAGTGGCGCTTCGGAAAAAAGGAAAGTTTCTTCGGAAGATGACCCTTCCACCGCTAGAGAAGGGGCACGCCTGCGATTGGAACGTGAACCATGTTCTCTTCCCATTGATCGACGAAACGACACGGCAATCTGAAAGACTCGGGCGCCCCGGGGTCGGAGCCGAACATATTCTGATGGCGTTGATTGTCCTGGCACCGCCTTCTCTCGCAGAGTTATTCGAAGAAAATGACATCACGGTGGATGGAGTGGAACGATTTCTTTCCACGATCTTGCCTGACAGCTCTCCGGACGATTCCTAGGTGACAGGTAGACTTAGGCGACAGATGGCACATTTTCCGGAACAAGAGCCGGTTTTGATTGCAGCAGCGGTATTCCGAATAGATACCGTCGCGCGAATTCGGTAGACTGAGGCACGGAGATGGACAAGCGACTCGGTAGGTTGACCATAGTTCTCTATGGATGTACTGCATGCATCGTGGGATTGATGTGAATCGATCTCGATACCAGGTGAGCTTCGATGAATGACAGACCAATCACCCGTCGCAAGGTGCCCATCGTTATTCAAGCCTGCATCATGGGCTTGTTGTTGGTCTGTCTGATCGTGCAGGGCTGGAGCAATCCAGTGCACCGTGCCTTTTGGGTAGCCATGCTACTCACGGCTTTGACCATGGGTGGGGCGATTGGGTTGGCTGCCTACGTCAAAAGTTCGTTCGCGAAGAAAGTGGCAAAGTTCTATCAGTCTCCACTGGGTGGGACGATGCAGATTTGCTTCTATCTCGCCGCCGGCTCTTCGAACCTTTGGCAATACTCCAGCGGTAATGGCGACATCTCCAACGCCATCCTCGGAGGTTTCTTTCTTGCGTTTCCAATTATCATGCTCGTGTACGCTGCCGGGTTCGTGGTAGGCAGATCCGTCGGTCAACGCGAAGCAGGGTAGCGGTGGGTTGATACGCCCGCTGCGGCTGCCTCCGATTTGTCTCCCCGCGATTCCTCTTTACGAGGTCTTGTCGCCTTTTCGGATTGCGGGGTGATTCGGTTTCGATACCGGGAAGACATGGCTTTTGTCGCTACTCGATGCGGTCTTTGGATCTGGGTTCCGGGCTGCTTCATTGGGTTCGATGCAGAAACTCGAAAAGAAAGGTGGAGCAACCCGCACTTAGGTTATCTTGTCGACCTCGTCGACCCAGCCGACATGCGGCTGGGCTATCCGACATCGCATTTGGTGTGGTTTCTCTTGGGCGTCGTGACCGTCTGTGACTCACATTTTCTCAACAGCCAACATCTCCCCCACGGTTTTCTCCAGCAACTCGCGTCCACCGAACTTCATTCCCAGCGAGCGGATTTTTTTCGTCACGATTTGATGCTTGGGGGAAGGGGGATTGCCGATGATTGCGGACTTACTGTCGGTGAGATTTCTTGCAATGGTGGCTACGGCGTATTGCGAGACATAGGTGTCGTAGCAGTTGTAGGCTTGCCCTGCGATTCCGTCGGCGGTTAACAGTAGGTCGACGGCGCGGGCCACATCGGCCGCATGCACTTCTTTGCCACCTCCGCGGACTTCAACATCTTCTCCCCGGGCCACCCGCTGCACCAGATCGAACCATTTGCTGTGCTGTGGAGGATGGGCCAGCCCGTAGACCCCCGTGGGGCGCAGCGCACAAACGTCGTAGCCCGAGCCGAAGCCATAACTATGTACGAACTTCTCGACTGCGGCTTTCATCGCGCCGTAATCATGCGTGGACCACAGTGGATGTGCCTCATCCAAGGGGCGATCCTCCAGGATCAATTCATGTACGGCACAGGTAGAGATGAACACAAATCGCGGCACGTCAGCTTGTTGTGCTATATCAATCAATCTCAGTGAGCCTAGCAGGTTCGTTTCCACGAATGGCAGGAGATCTCCCTCACCACCACGAAACCCGGCACCCGGTCGGTCGAGCGCCGAATGCACGACGGCGTCGCAGCCCGCGACCAAGGCGTTGTAGCTTTCGGGGTTGGACAATTCCCCGGGCAGCCATTCGATTGAGCCCTCCTCCGCCGGCATGTCTGAGCGATCGCTGCTTTCTCGATACCAGCAACGGCAACGATGCCCTGTGGCCGTAAGCTGGGCCACGATGTAACGACCAATGAACCCCGTTGCACCGGTAACGGCGATCTGCATGACTCGCGTCTCTCCATCAGGAATTGTTGTTTGCACCAATCTCCTCGGTCATACTCGTCCTCGTGACCGTGAACAAGTACCGAGTTGCGCTAAGAGGTTCCATGATGCCATTGCGAGCAACCCTTTTCAAAGCGGGCGTGATGTTTGCAGCGATTGTGTTCGTTTTGCAGCACACGATTGCCGCCGAACAGGATTGGCGCGAACTACTCACGAAACCAATTCTCGGTCCCGACGACACGCTGGCCGAGGTGCAGCGGTTTGTCACCGCACGAATTCCGACGGTTCCGGAATTCGAATCTGCCGAGCAGTGGAACACCTATGCCGAGAACCTGCGGCAAGACGTGCTCGACAAGATTGTCTTCCGTGGAGAGGCCGCAACCTGGCGCGACGCGGACGTGCGTGTCGAGTGGCTCGAAACCATCGAGGGCGGGCCCGGATATCATATCCGCAAATTGCGGTACGAGGCATTGCCGGGGTTGTGGATTCCGGCGCTGCTCTACGAGCCGCATGAAACGGCCGGACCGTTTCGCCGCGACGGTAAGGTCCCCGTGGTCATGAACGTCAACGGACACGATGCGAACGGGAAGGCCGCCGACTACAAACAACTGCGGTGTATCAACCAGGCCAAACGCGGCATGTTGGCGCTCAACGTCGAGTGGCTCGGCATGGGCCAACTAAAGAACGACGACAACCTCCACTATCGTTCGAATCAAATCGACCTTTGCGGAACCAGCGGGCTGGCTCCGTTTTACCTGGCCATGTCTCGCGGGCTCGACGTGTTGTTGTCCCTTCCCAATGCCGACCCCGAGCGTGTGGCCGTGGCGGGGCTTTCCGGCGGAGGGTGGCAAACCATTTTCATTAGCTCGCTGGACCCCCGTGTGACGCTTGCGAACCCGGTGGCCGGCTACTCCAGCTTTCGCACGCGGGCCCATCACTTCTCTGATTTGGGCGATTCTGAACAAACTCCCGTCGACTTGGCCACGGTGGCCGACTACGCGCACCTGACGGCGATTCGCGCACCGCGACCCACGCTGCTGACCTATAACGCCGAGGACAATTGTTGCTTTCGCGCCGATCACGCCTTGCAACCACTGCTCGACGCCGCCGAGCCCATCTACGCCGGGTTTGCCTCGCCCGAGCAATTGCGTTGGCATGTGAACGACGACCCGGGGGATCATAATTTCGAATTGGACAATCGACAGGCGTTGTACGGGATGTTTCGCGACTTCTTCACCCGACAGCCGAGCCAGGCCTCTGGAGAAGAAATTCCCAGCGAGGGGGAATTAAAATCGAAAGAGGATCTGGATGTGCCGCTTTCCGAAGGCAACTCGACGTTCCACTCGTTGGCCGTCGAACTGAGCGAAGATCTGCCGCGTCAGTCAACCTCTTCACCGGATGGGCAAGACTCTGAGAAGTGGCAAGCGGAACGCCGCGAGCAACTCCGTGAGCTGGTTCATTACCACGACTATGAAGTTGCGGCCGAGGGAGTTGCTTCGCAGCAAGTCGGCGAGATTGAAGTAACCACTTGGAAACTCAGGCTCGGCGAGGACTGGACCGTGCCGGCGGTGGAGTTGGTGCCGAAAGATCCTGAGTCGACCGCCATCGTGTTTGCCGACGGTGGTCGAGAAGCTGCCGTCGAGCGGGCTGCCGAGTTACTTGCCGCGGGCAAACGGGTGTTGGTGCTCGACGTGTTCTACTTTGGCGATGCGACCATCTCGCAGCGCGACTTTCTGTTTGCCTTGCTCGTCTCGGCCGTGGGCGAACGCCCGCTTGGCCTTCAAGCCAGCCAGTTGGCCGCCGTCGCTCGTTGGGTTCAACAGATACGGCCTGAGGAAATGGTAACGATCACCGCGGTTGGCCCCCGCACCAGCGCGATCGCATTGATTGCCGCCGCGATCGAAGTCGAAGCCATCAATGAATTGGAATTAGGCGATCCGCTTTCTAGCCTGCATCAGGTCATCGATGAAAACTGGACTGTGCAGCAATACCCCGAGTTGTTCTGTTTCGGATTGCTCGAGCAGTTCGACTTGCCCGATGTGGCCCGGTTGGTCGTGCCGCGAGCGATCAAAACGGTGAACTGAAGAGACGTCGCTCGATGAGCACTGCTAGGTGCGTCGAAAAGGGGAGAGAAGCACTAAAAATCCGCGTCTCAATCCGAGAATGGGCATGATTAGGCAAGGTGTGTCTGGGCAGGGATTTCTCACAACCAGCCAGTTGAGCGTTGCGTATTGCCTCGAGCGTATTTCAAAACCTCGTTTCGGCTTCGGTTGTCATGAGTAGCCCCGAATGCTCTGCCGACCCGCACCGACGAATCTCGTGGATTCGCCTGCTTCGCCCTCCGCGCTACTCCCGACAACCTCGGGCACGAAACAGGTTTTGAAATGCGATCTAGATATTCGGGTGAGTTCCGTTCGGTTTGCATGAAGAACTCAACAATTCGGTTGCGGATAGGAACGTGCTAGTCCACAATACTGCAACTGGCGGGAGACTCACTTCTTGAAGCGGGACAAGCAACCCGCTAAGCATTTCTCGTGAATGGGGTAGGTTCGAATGTTGTGGTTCGATCAGAAGTTCAGAGCATGTACAGCGAAGCATTTTGGAAACGGTAAGCTGCGTTCTTCGAGTCGCGTTGGATGTCGACCGACTAGCGATGCAACCTTGCGGTGCGAAACCCTGGAGTCTCGACAGCTCTTGTCGGTGACGCCTCCGATATCATTGGGCGATATCGTTTCAGGAAACCATGGCGGTACGGTTACTTCTCCCGTGGTCGATTTCAACGGTGAGCAGTATTTCGCGTTCGCTCCACCGACCGAGGGGTCTACGGGAACCCTGTCCCATAGACACCACCAACAAATTTGGCGTACCGACAGCGGAACAGGCGAACTCGTTGAAGTCGTCCAATTGCCTGGTGGTTCTGAGCTAGACACCGTTTCGCATATGGCAGCCATTGACGATGAACTCTATTTCAATTGGAGCATCGGTGTCTTTAAGACGGACGGAACCCCGGGGCATGCTGTTCGTGTGGATTCGGGCTTTAATAGTATCGAAGGCATGGTATCACTGGGAGATGACTTGGTGCTAGCGAGGAGCAGTGGATCGAACAACATTGATATCGAACCGCACCTGCTCGATACCGAAACCGGCACCTACACTCTTCTAAAGAACATCAACAATAACAACCAGCCTTCGCAATTGTCGTCACTCGTCTCGGCGGGGGACAAAGTGTACTTCGTGGCCAGTGACTCGATCCACGGTAAAGAACTGTGGCGGACCGATGGCACTTCTTCCGGCACCGTGATGGTGCAAGATTTGCGTCCTGGGACCGCGGGGTCGAATCCGACGGATCTGACGTTGATCGGCGATAATTTATTCTTCATCGCCAACGATGGTGGCAACATTTTGCAATTGTGGAGACTCGATACGGTCTCCGGAACGATGACGAAAATGTTGACCTTCGGGATCCAGACACCCGAGTTGATTGCGACCGATAGCCTGGTCTACTTCCAAACCGGCGGAGGCATCAATAGGAGCGACGGGACGACTGCCGGAACGTTCACCGTGGCATTCGGCGTTCCCTTCGGGGCTATGACGACAGCCACCGCCATCGGCGATACGTTTTATTTCCTGGGAGAGAACGGTGGTGACACGGCGCTTTATTCCAGCCAAGGAACACTTGCGAGTACGCAGCTCGTGACGACGTTTTCCGATGCTGCGCTCGCGGGTGCCGTCTTTGGTCCCATGCAGGCAACGTCCGGCGGGATTGTCTTGCCGATTGAAACTACCGCGGCCGGAGAAGAGTTGTACTTCCACGACCTGACTGCCGGGACGACACAACTGCTGAATGACATCATTTCGGGTCCCGGTACGAGTAATCCACAGTTTCTTCTGGAGTTGGGAAGCGAGTTCTTTTTCACCGCTGACGATGCCGTGCATGGGAACGACGTCTGGCGCAGCGATGGGACTCCGGGTGGTACCGAGCTCGTGGATATCAACACCGTGGGGGTCGGTTCGAATCCAGATTTTCTGCATCAGGTTGGCACCACGACCTACATGACGATCGATGACGGACTAGTTGGTAAGGAGTTGTGGAAACTGGAAGCCTCGATGAGCACGCCCACTTTTGTAAAGGACATCAATCCCGGTCCCGCGGGTACCAGCATTGATGGGGTGGCCGACTTGGGCGGTGTGTTTTACTTTACGGCAACCGAAGATGTGTATGGTACTCGCCTGTGGCGCAGTGACGGGACAGCCGCAGGCACCTACGTGGTCGATAGTAGTGCCACGGCCGTGGAGCCCTCGGGTTCGCTGACCGTATATGACAACAAGATCTATTTTGCCGGCACCACGGCCGCCACCGGTACGGAATTATGGTCCAGTGATGGGACGGCCGCTGGAACGCAAATCGTGATTGACCTGCGGCCCGGAACGGCTTCTTCAGATCCAGTCATCGCGGGTGAACTGGCCACCGGATTGATTTTCAGGGGTAACGACGGTGTTTCGGGGGACGAACTCTGGCGAACCGATGGCACTACTACTGAACTCGTATTCGACGTAAAGCAGGGGTACAACGACGGAGGTGTATTCAGCACAAACTTCGCAATCTCGGATGGACTGATGTATTTCATTGGCCGACCGAGCATTATTCAAACAGTATGGCGCACTGATGGAACGGCGGCAGGCACATTCGATTTGGGTGTTCGAGGGATCGGTCACTGGATGCCCGCTGACGGTGGACTTTATTTCCGGGGTGCAAATGAAGCGGATATCGCATTGGACGATTTGTACTTCACCGATGGAACTGTGGCAGGGACAAGGTCAGTTGCCGAGTTTGGAGGAGCAACCTGGACCTTCTCATCATACCAATCGAAGATACTTGGCATCATCGACTCCAAGGTCATCTATCTGAGCACCCCATCCGGATTGGAGCTGCGCAGTTATGATCCAGTGACGGAAACAACATCGTTGATTTCTGAGTTGCCCTACAACGTTTTCGCATTGGATACAATTCCGGCGGCCTTGGATGGTAAGTTGTATTTCCCGTTGGCAGAAACGTTCGGCATTTACTGGCCTGCCAATGCTCAGCTTTGGGAGACAGACGGTACACCCGAAGGGACGTTTCGTACCTACGAACCATTAATACTCACGGATCCGGTGATCACGGGTCAGTTCTCTTACCCTGTGGCTTTAGGCGATCGCATTTACTATGCGGCATTTGAACCGGTAAACGGGTACGAACCTTATTACATCGAAGTGATTGATGAGGCAATTGCGGACGCCGGTGGTCCTTACTCTGGCGACGAAGGCACCCTCATCGCGTTGAGCGGGTCAGGCAGCACGGAAGCAACGCTGTACGAGTGGGACCTGGACAACGACGGTCAGTACGACGACGCGACCGGAGAGAATGTCGACTTCGATGCAATGGACGACGGAGTGTTCACGATCGGGCTGCGGATCAACGGGGTCGGTGGACCGATGGACTCGACGACCGTAACGGTGAACAATTTGGCCCCCACGGCTTCGATTACAGGCACGACTGACATCTATCGTGGGGAGACCGTCTCGTTCACGCTGGGCGCGACCGATCCTTCGCCGGTGGATCAGGCCGGCTTGTTCGACTTTGAAATCGACTGGGACGGTGACGGCTCGGTAGACGAAACACTATTCGCCGTACCTTCCGGCACCACGGTGCAGCACAAGTTCTCGACCATCGCTGCAAACAACATCCAGGTGCGTGCTACCGACAAAGATGGGGCGACCGGTAGTTTTGCCCAAACCCCAATTACGGTAAGCCCCCACGTGCTTCGTGACGACGGGTTCGGAAACATCGACCTGATCTGGGGCGGTACCGACCTTCTGGATGCGGTCTACGTGATTGGTGGAGGACCGTCCGTCTCGCTATTCGTGCAGTTTGAAGGGTTACAGTTTGTCAATCGCCTCGACGCCATCGGCACGGGCGTGACGGGCAAGGTCATTCTTCACGGATACGCCGCCGCCGACGTTCTGATTGGTGAGTTTTCAACCGACCATGTGGTGGAGATCCACGGTGGTGATGGCGATGACGTGATCGTCGGCGGTTTCCTCGGCGATGAACTCTTCGGGGACGGCGGCAACGATGTGATCCTCGGTGGTACGCAGTTCACCGATGGCGACGACATGTTGTTCGGCGGCCAGGGCAAAGACACGATCTTCGGCCACCTGGGGGCCGATACCCTGGACGGTGGCGGCGGGGAAGACCTGCTGATCAGCGATCGTTACGGCTTCAGCAATATCGCGCAGGACGTGCAGCGGATCGGCAACGAGTGGAAGTCGGGACGCCCCTACGCCGAACGGGTAACCAACATCTTGGGCATCACCAGCACCGGGGTGAACGGCACTTCCATCTTGGGTGCCAACGTTACGGTTGCTGAAGACAACGCCCAAGATGTGTTAATCGGCGGACTCGGCGCCATGGACTGGTTCTTCTACGACTTCGACGAAGACCTGCTGGGCGACGTCATCGAACTCGACGAAGAAGAAACCGACAGCAACCCATAATGTTGGGCATTTCACACTCCCTGCCGACGCGAAATCGGCTCTCGTTCCAGGCTCGGATCACGCGGTAAGATTTCGTGCTCTTTGCTGTACCCCGGTGTAGAATGGCCCCACGAACACTCGGCGGGGAGAATTCTGCATGAGATCGGGCAAAATGCGTTCAGAAATCAAGTTGCGTTCGACGGCGGTAGAACCTCTGGAAACGCGTGCGTTATTGACCGTGACTGTGGGGGCCATGGGCGATAGCTATTCGGACGAAGGCGCGGCGCTGGGTATCCCCAACTGGCTGGAAACGTTGGTCGCATCAGGGCGGGTCGACGCGGGACCCTTGGCTTCGTTCCCCAACGGTGATCCGCGAAACGGCGGTACCGGTGACAGTTACACCTACAATTTTGCTCTGGGTGGGGCCACTACGGAGAGTTTCCTCGGTTCAGGGTTCAACGAACAAACCGGCTCTCCGTTTGTCAACAATCGGTTTCGCCAGGTTGCCGGATCCGGGGTGCTCGACTTCGGCCACTTGTTTATCGGTGGCAACGACGTCATTCAGCAGGGAATCTTCGGCGGGAAATGGCTGCTGGTCGATCCTGTCACGGCCGCAGCATTTCCGGATTTATTCCCAGACGCGATTGGACTGTGGAACGACATCACCGGCAACTACACGGACGGTTTGGCCTACGCCACGAACAATGGCAACCATCCCGTCCAGATGGTGCTTTCGAATTATCCCGATCTTGGAACCATTCCGCTGACCGCAGGGCTGCCACAGGCTCAAAAAGACATCCTCGGGCAATGGGTTGATGCCTTAAACCTACTTCTTGTCGACGTGATGGCAGCCCAGTACAACGCGCCGGTGATCGACTTGCACAGTTGGTGGGAAGATGTACGTTCGGCAGGGGGCTCGACCATCTACGGAAACTATGTGCCCGCATCTGGGTGGTTCATTGCGGACGGACTGCACCCCACCTCGATTGCGCACGCCGCATGGTCTGAACTGTTTGTAGATGCCGTGAATACTCGTGGAGCGGGGTTAGCTCCACTGACGGAAAAGGAAATGGTTCACTACTCGGGGCTCGATCCGAACGATGCCCCGGTGGCGCACGCCGGCGGACCATATTCTATCGATGCCGGTGACGGCCTTTCCCTCAATGCAGGGCTCTCTTCTGATGCCGACACCCTCGATACGTTGACCTATCGCTGGGACATCAACGGGGACGGCAATTACTCCGATGCCACCACGGCCACGCCGTCACTATCCTGGGCCCAGTTGCAGACGCTAGGGATCGAGGCCGGGAATTACAATGTGCGTGTCGAAGTTTCGGACGGGTTCGCCGTAAATGGGACGACGATCTCGGCTCCGACCACACTGACAGTCAACGTGCTCACTCCGGCTGAAGCCGACATCGGGGGGCCTTACTCCGGCGATGAGGGAACGTTGATCGCTCTTTCTGCCTCAGGAAGCACGGGCGCCGTGCTGTACGAGTGGGACCTGGACAACGATGGTCAGTACGACGATGCGCTCGGCGAGAACGTCAATTTCAATGCCACCGATAGTGGTGACTTCACCATTGGTCTGCGAGTGAACGCCGACGACGGGGCAACCGATTCGACCACGGTGACGGTGAACAATCTGGCCCCCACGGCTTCGATTACAGGCACGACTGACATCTATCGTGGGGAGACCGTCTCGTTCACGCTGGGCGCGACCGATCCTTCGCCGGTGGATCAGGCCGGCTTGTTCGACTTTGAAATCGACTGGGACGGTGACGGCTCGGTAGACGAAACGCTATTCGCCGTACCTTCCGGCACCACGGTGCAGCACAAGTTCTCGACCATCGCTGCAAACAACATCCAGGTGCGTGCTACCGATAAAGACGGGGCGACCAGCGACATCAGCGAATTGTCGGTCTCAATCAGCCCCCACGTTCTACGCGACGACGGGTTCGGAAACACCGATTTGATCTGGGGCGGCACCAACCTATTGGATTCGGTTTACGTGATTGGTGGGGGATCGTCCGTCTCGCTATTCGTGCAGTTTGAAGGTTTGCAGTTCGTTAACCGGCTCGACTTTTTCGGCTCGGCCGTGACCGGGAAGATCATCCTGCATGGATATGGCTTCAGCGACGTTCTGATTGGTGAGTTTTCAACCGACCATGTGGTGGAGATCCACGGTGGTGATGGCGATGACGTGATCGTCGGCGGTTTCCTCGGCGATGAACTCTTCGGGGACGGCGGCAACGATGTGATCCTCGGTGGTACGCAGTTCACCGATGGCGACGACATGTTGTTTGGCGGTCAGGGCAAAGACACGATCTTCGGCCACCTGGGGGCCGATACCCTGGACGGTGGCGGTGGGGAAGACCTGCTGATCAGCGATCGTTACGGCTTCAGCAATATCGCGCAGGACGTGCAGCGGATCGGCAACGAGTGGAAGTCGGGACGCCCCTACGCCGAACGTGTTACCAACATCTTGGGGATCACCAGCACCGGGGTGAACGGCACTTCCATCTTGGGCGCCAACGTCACGGTTGCTGAAGACAACGCCCAAGATGTGTTAATCGGCGGACTCGGCGCCATGGACTGGTTCTTCTACGACTTCGATGAAGACCTGCTGGGCGACGTCATCGAACTCGACGAAGAAGAAACCGACAGCAACCCATAATGTTGGGCATTTCACACTCCCTGCCGACGCGAAATCGGCTCTCGTTCCAGGCTCGGATCACGCGGTAAGATTTCGTGCTCTTTGCTGTCCCCCGGTGTAGAATGGCCCCACAAACACTCGGCGGGGAGAATTCTGCATGAGATCGGGCAAATTGCGAACTGGGATCAAATTGTTATCGGGCTGAACTCATTCGGCGACTGATCCTCGGCAAATTGCGGATAGCTCCGAATCTCATCATTGGTGCCTGGGATTCTGTCAAATCACTCATTGGTTGACGCAGTACTACAGCGTAAGTACTACTTAGCATTTTGGGAGGTTACAATCATCTCATCGGTGCGCAGTTTTGGTCGCCCATTGGAATAGCAGTCATCAGTGTGTCTTACTCTAGAGCAGTGATCCTGAATCGACCCTCCGCTTGGCACTTGCAAACTGCGGTAGTCACAATCAACTTGACTGCTTCGATTGTACTTCTGCAACTAATGCCCAGGTTCGCGATTTCTGCGGAACCGGCACGAGTACTCTTCGTAGGGCATTCCATTTCTCACATCCATGCCTCAGTCGTACCTGCCGAGCTGGCACTCCGCAAGCTTGGCTCAAAAAACGGATTCACGCTTGATAGCTTTCGCTTCACGCACGATACAAGTGAATTGGCGACTGACAACGATAGAATCTATGGGAGAAAAACGAACGTAGGAGAACCGCTGCTACCGCAATACGCTGAGGCATTCGAGGCGGTCACCGGTGAACAAATCTTGCCTCGCCATTGTGGACGTCTCGATGCCGAAACATTGGCCAATTACCAAGCAGTCGTTTTCTTCACCAAGGACAACCCATGTGGGACGCCTGATGAGCGCGAGGCCTTGCTTGATTTTGTTCGCTCCGGTCACGGCTTCTTCGGAATTCACTCCGCGACCGTCACGCATTTCGATTGGCCAGAATACGGGCGACTACTTGGCGCTTACTTCGATCGCATCGTGTTGCATATGCCGGAAGTCCCGCTTGCCGTGGTAAACGGGAGTCACCCCTCGACACGCGACCTGGCTCCACAGTTGTTATTGGAGCACGAAATCTACCAGTTTCGCGAACCCTACGATGCCGGTCAGCTACAAGTTGTGCTTCGAGTCGATCCTTCTTACGTACGCAAGTTGCAATCTGGTCTTCGGCCGGAGTCGATCGGCCTGGAAGACCTCGATGACTTGCGGGCCGACGGAGACCTGGCGGTTTCCTGGAGCCGCAACGAAGGAGAGGGGAGGGTGTTCTATACCGCATTGGGACATCCCAACGAGCAGTGGGAAGACCCGATGTTTCTACAACATGTCTTGGGCGGCATACTCTGGACGCTGGGGACAAACCCGTGAATAACTCGTCCCTCCCATTCCATCGTCGGCGGATGTTGAAACTGGGAGCGATAGGCGGCGCGAGCCAGGCACTTTCTTGGCTATTGGCCTCCGAGTCGCAAGGTTCACTACCAAGGAAAACTGCCAAGAACTGTATTTATATCTTCAATTATGGTGGTCCTAGCCATATCGACACCTTCGATCCAAAGCCAGACGCTTCGGTCGAGATTCGTGGCGAGTTCGACACCATCCAGACAGCGATTCCCGGTTTAAGGTTCACGGAGCACGTGCCACGATTGGCAGCGATTGCCGATCGTTTTGCTTTGGTGCGGACAGTCAGCCACGATGTGCTTGAGCATCGCCAAGGAGGCTACTATTCGCTGACCGGTCACAAGCCCACGCGAATGGCTCCGCCTTCGCCGACGGATCATCCCAACCCGGGTGCGGTAGTTGCTCATCTACAACCGAACACGAATGCAACGCCCGCGCACGTAACGCTGCCGCGAAAGATCCACGACAATTACATTCCAGTCCGTGGAGTGACCACAAGCTTTCTTGGACCTAGGTACGCACCGCTGCAGATTCACTCTGATCCCAACTCGAAAGACTACCAGGTCGACGTCCTCCGACTTTCCTCTGGCATTACCCCCCAGCGTTTTGACCACCGGAACAAGTTGCTCCATCAATTGGACACATCCAATATCCGCTCGGGAACTGAAGACGCCTGGGACTACCGGACCGTGCGCGAGCGTGCCTTTGCGCTGTTGGCGGAGCCCAAAGTGCGGCGTGCTTTTGACATTGATGCGGTACCGGACTCCGTGCGCGACCGCTATGGGCGGACCACTTATGGGCAGAGCTTGTTGCAAGCCAGGCGATTGATCGAGCATGGCACCAGGCTTGTGACCGTCTTGGGGGGCGGGCCTTACCCCATGGATATTTGGGACACTCACCAAAGAAACTTCAAGCGACTCAAGAGCGAACTCCTGCCGCCTATGGATCGTGCTCTGTCGGCCCTGCTACTGGATCTGGAAGAACGAGGTTTGCTTGAGGAGACCTTGGTTGTTTGGCTTGGTGAGTTCGGCCGAACACCAAGGATCGGTCAAACAACAATCAGTAGTATGAACAAATCGGACGGCCGAGATCATTGGCCCCATTGTTATTCGGTGCTGTTGGCAGGCGGCGGTATCGCGCCTGGACAAGCTTATGGTGCTAGCGATCGTATTGCCGCATACCCGGCCAGCGATCCTGTGCGGCCCGATGACATCATGGCTACTCTTTACTCCGCCCTTGGCATTCGTACCGACACCATGCTCCCCGGCCCCCAGGGACGCCCGATCCCATTGGTCGAGGGCCATCCGATCGACGAACTGTTTTGAGATTCAAACCCGATTTCTAATCCCAACAAAACAGTGGCCCAAACGGTCTTCAATTCGTTGGCTCGAGTGTCACACCATCTCGGGTCGGCGATTTGTGCTTCTCCGGCCTGTGGCAAGCGTTCTGCATCAGCTTGTGCGAGACTAGTACGCAAACCTGTGACTAAAATTGAGGCAAAACGCTCAACGCAGCTCGACTGCGAGAATTTCCCCAAATTCCCCAAAAAAATGTCAACCTTGGCTGCCGAGACTACATCTAATCAGTGGCAAGCAGGTCTGGCAAGCATTGGCGCTATCGCTTGACGTTCTAACTGGGGAAAGTTGGTGGCAGTAGTCAGAACCAGGATGTTCCGATCCGTTGTCTCCAGTCGAGTGCAATACACTTCTCAGCCGGGACTATTCCATGGACACGCACACCGGACTCCGGATGAAGCATCGCGACCGCAAGGCGGAGTTTGTAGCGCTTCTCGAAGAAGAAGAAAGCCGGATCTATCGGTACATCCGAACGTTGGTACGAACGCGAACAGATGCGGACGAGGTGTTTCAAGAGGCCGTTCTCGTGGCGTGGCGCAAATTCGAAGAATTCGAGACGGGCACCAACTTTCGGGCTTGGATCTGCCAAATAGCGTACTTTGCCGCCAGTAATAATCGGCGTACCAAGCGAAACTCGAATGTTTCGATGGATGATGAGTTTCTTCGTGCGATAGCAGACGAGCGCGAGCTAGCGGATGAGCGACTTGATGAACGGGCGTGGGCGCTAGAAACCTGTCTGGAAAAACTCCGTGATCGAGACCGCGACTTACTGCGTCACCGCTATGAGAAGTCGATGACAGCGAAGGAAATCGCCATTGAAGTCGGCCGTTCAGCCATGGCGATTCAAAAGGCAATCAATAGGGTGCACCATTCATTGATGGAATGCGTGGATCAGGTACTACGGAAACAGTTAGAAGACGAGTAGGAATGCGTTGCATCAGGAGATATCCCCATGGGACTTAGTATGGACCATCGAGAAGAACTGTCCCTGATGATGGACAGATTGCGTGAGGGGCAGCTCGAGGCCCAATCCGAAGAGCGACTCATGAAGTGGGTCTCACTCGACCCCGAAGTCGCTGCTTTTGTCGTTGAATATCTTGATTTAAGCGCATTGCTCGAATGGAAATACGCTCCGGTGAACTGGAGAGACCTGCTTGATGAACCTTCCGACGGCTCAAATTCGCGGGTCAACGTGTTGTCTGACATCGCAAAACTAGATCGATCGTACGATGACACAGGTGACCAGCCTCCATCTACTACGGTATCTCGCACTTCGGTCGCGCTACCACGATGGCTGTTCCCAAATCCAGTTGCGGCTCTGGTATTGGGGTGCCTATTGTTGGGCGTTGCGGTTCTCAGTTGGCTCGCGATTCGCGAGGACGAAGCAGACATGCAACGTCTCACGGCAACTGGATCTGCGACCACAACTCTGGAGAATGGCAAAACTTCGGTCGCGAGTAACCCCAATCAGTCTGCTGTGGCAACGGTACTTCGAGTGGCAGACTGCACCTTTGAGGAAGGAAGCACAACGGTTAAGTCAGGTATGCGACTTTCCCCAGGTTTCGAACTGAAGATTCTAACGGGATTCGTAGGAATCGTGTTCGACGATGAGACTCGTGTGATTGTTGGCGGTCCGGCGAAATTTCGAATTGATAGTTACGGTCGGGGCCGTCTCGATTATGGAGAGTTGCTCGCCCGCGTTCACAACGTTACGGGTTTTACCGTCGACGTAGGCGACATGCAGGTTGTCGACAAAGGCACTCAATTCGGGATTCGGGTCGATCCAGATGGCACGGCGGAGCTTTATACCTTGGACGGTGCTGTCGATCTTGTGGAGTCCGGCGGCGAGGGGTCGACATCAGACCAGCCTTCGGAACTTACCGTAGCAGGTGACGTGAAGCGGTTGAATACGAAAGGCGCTGTGTCCTGGGAGGACATGACCGTCAACCCTGATCACCTGACAAGCTTCTTGACGATGGTCGCAGCCGCCGGAGGAAGTTGGATCGAGTCTAACGAGAACGATGATGTGTTCTCGGAGCACCTGTGGCTTCCAGAGTTGGCCGAAGAATTCATGGCCGATTCCCTGGACTCGGCTCTCTGGCAAGTTGTCTCACCCACACTACCAAAGAAAGTACGCTCAGGCACTAGTCCTCCATCAGCGACACTTGTTGACGGAAATCTGCAACTATGCAATGGCTGTATCCTACAGACGACGAAGGAATACAACCCTGGCCAACAGCCTGTTCACCTAAAAGCTCGCTGGCATGTCGATAAACGTGGCGACCATCTTGGAGTGGTTTTGCGTGCAGGCCAACACAGTCCCCATCTTGAGCTTGGCAGAGATTACTCTATCGGCGGAATTCGATGCTTCTACGAGCCGAACGCGAATCGTGCTTTAGGTCATCAACCATCGATCATCATCCTGACGCAGGCTGGGGGTGAGAGCGGCAATGATCTCTCGGTGTGTCGCGTGCCGTTCAGTTCCCTAGTTGTCGGTAGGGTGTACGAGTACGACATCACTGATGACGGTCATAGAATCACGTTCACCGTACGCGAATTGGGAGGACTTCTGAATCGGAGTGCCACGGCTACTTTGGAGGTACCTCGCAGCTCAACCAAGAATCATATTCTCTTACACAATTACCTTAATCCAAAAATCAAGAAGCAAAGTACGATTGTCCACTCGGTAGTGATCGAATTGGCTGACGATAACCCGTCCACCATACCTGAAGGAGGGGACTCGTGAGCGTGCAATCGTTCCGTCCCATACGCCTTCCGTAACTCTCTCGGCAGCGTTCGATGGAAATGGAATGGTGTGTCCCTCGGAACGAAGAGCACTGGTACGCCCTGGGATGATTCGTCCACCAGCGAAACGGCGGAAGTTACTTTCGTGAGAGCCATTAATCCTTCGAGTCTTTCGCAGATCAGGATGACAAGTTCGGTGGGGGATCCTTTTAATCACGGGCGAAATGGATCACGCACCGGACGGGAGATAGGCGCTCGTTCCCGAGCCAAATGCACTTGTATTCGTGGGGATCGTGACGAGCGGTACGGTTTTTCCCCAGGCAGCGGCGCGGCTGAGTGTCAGCGCCGGTGATGGATACCTCACCCAAGTCGGTGGTACGAATGGGACTCGGCTTGATTGGACATACGGGAGTGTTTCTACGATGAAATCGGTCTCGGTCACCTCTATCTGCCGCGTGTTACACTCGGAGATTGTTGAGCAAGAGAGCTTCCCGTTTCGCGCGGGGCTCTAGGCCGGGCATCAAATCGCAGTGTTTTTTGACCAGAAGCAGGATCAGCATACATGACCAGCAACCGCAAGCGATCTTGGTACAGGCGGCTCCGCGAACGCGCTTTCCAGCCAATGACTAAGGGAGTGAAGCCTTCGATTACTTCTTTCCGTTCTTTACAAGTCGATGCCTTGGAAGATCGGCGGATGCTGGCTTTTGACGTCGTCACCATCGGTGATAGTTGGGCCAGTTTCATCGCCGATGGAGCACCTGGCAACGGCGACCTGGTCAGCCAGGGCAATGCATTTCAAAATGTGCTCAATTTTGCTGCTCCTGGGACAACCGTTTACAACGGCGGCTTCTACGGCGGCACCAGTGGCACGCACTCGACGCCAACCGAGTTGGCTAGCATCACCAATAACATTAATGCCTCGGGCGCCGACATCGTCTATTTGAGCACCGGTGGAAACGACATCCTGCTGAGTCCTGGTTGGAACCTGAGTCTCAGCCCAGGAGACGAGCAGGCCCGAGCCAACGGAATCAATGCAAACGTCAACACGATCGTCAATCACATTCTCAACATTCGGCCAGACATTCAGATTGTCATCGCCGGTTACGACTATCCGAATCTGTGGGATCCCGAACTGAGCGGCTCCATCGGCTCCGCGGGGAATCTGATTCGCGATCTCTACGGCTTGGGATTGCAAGGCACTCCTGGTGGCATCCTGGACGGTGCGCCCGTGGCTCCCGCGGTCGACATTGGCGGCAATGCAGAATTCAACGCATTCTTTCGACTAGTCGAGCAGGGCAAGGAAGATATTGCCAATGCCAGCCGCCGCGTGCATCACGTCGACAATTTCGGTCTGATGAACAGCGTGAATGGATACAACGGGTATTTTGGCAACTATCCGGCGGGTCTCTCCCCAAACAGTTACGCTGATCTTCCCTACTCGCCGAGCCGCCTGGGGCCGGGCAACGATCCGATCCACCTCGATACCACAGGTTACGAACAGCTCGTGGCCAACGCCTACATCAACTTTTTGGGGGAAGCGTTCGCGAATAATGCAAACCTTCAGTTAACGACCACGACACTGGGCTTCGGAACTCTTCGCATCGGGACCACGGCCAATTTGTCTACGACAGCTTCCAACAGCGGGTCGAATTTCTCCAAGGTTGAGAATCTGTCATTCGGTGCTGCCAGTGGGGACTTTGGTGGTGGTGCTCAGGGCTTCAATCCCCTGTTTAAGGATCCGCAGCTTGGTAGCGATACGGCCATAAAGAACTATAGTTACACTCCCACGGGGCATGGGGCCGACGCTCAGAACATTGGCGTATCAAGCAGTCATGGCGGCGCCACATTGTCCCTCACCGGCAATGGAGTCGGCCCGGCATTCAGCAGCGTGTCGACGCTCGACCTTGGCTCGGTGATTTCAGGCGGTACCGCGTCGGAAGTGCTGGACGTTGGAAACCTCACTGGCGATGGCGACCTGGGTTCTCTGACCGATCTGTCGTTGCTCACCGCCACCATCTCGGGAGCCGACGCGGCGGCGTTCTCGATTAGTTCCTTTGTGCCGGGCACGGTCCTCGAAGCGGGGGCAACCCAGGGTTACACCATCGAGTTCGACTCCACGGGCCTCCCGCCGGGTGCCAAGACGGCCATCCTGACATTTTCGACGGATGAAGGGTCTTCGTTCGGCACGGTCGGTACCCAATTCCAAATCATCCTCACCGCCGGGTTAGCGGCTGGCGTGACGGCCAATATCGGGGGACCGTACTCGGGTGATGAAGGGACGCTCATCGGGCTTTCGGCCGCGGGTAGCGCAGGCGGCGTGCTGTACGAGTGGGACCTGGACAACGACGGGCAGTACGACGATGCGGTGGGTGAGAATGTCAATTTCAATGCCGTCGACAGCGGCGTGTTCCCCATCAGCGTCCGCGTGAACGGCGCCTCGGGGCCCACCGATTCGACCACGGTCACCGTAAACAACCTGGCCCCTACCGCTGCGATCACGGGTACGACCGATATCTATCGTGGCGAAGAGGTAATCTTCACGCTCACCGCGACCGATGCTTCGCCGGTCGATCAGGGTGGCTTGTTCGACTTTGAAATCGATTGGGATGGTAACGGTACCTTCGACGAAACGATAGTCGGTGTACCTTCCGGCACCACGGTGCAGCACTCGTTTCCTGCCGCGACGCCCTCGAACACCCTTCGCATTCGCAGTACCGATAAGGACGGGGCGACCAGCGACATCAGCGAATTGTCGGTCTCAATCAGCCCCCACGTTCTACGCGACGATGGGTTCGGAAACACCGACTTGATCTGGGGCGGCACCAACCTGCTGGATTCGGTTTACGTGCTCGGGGGGGGATCGTCCGTCTCGCTATTCGTGCAGTTTGAAGGTTTGCAGTTCGTTAACCGGCTCGACTTCTTCGGCCCGGCCGTGACCGGGAAGATCATCCTGCATGGATATGGCTTCAGCGACGTTCTGATTGGTGAGTTTTCAACCCACCATGTGGTGGAGATCCACGGTGGTGATGGCGATGACGTGATCGTCGGCGGTTTCCTCGGCGATGAGCTCTTCGGGGACGGCGGCAACGATGTGATCCTCGGTGGTACGCAGTTCACCGATGGCGACGACATGTTGTTCGGCGGTCAGGGCAAAGACACGATCTTCGGCCACCTGGGGGCCGATACCCTGGACGGTGGCGGCGGGGAAGACCTGCTGATCAGCGATCGATACGGCTTCAGCAATATCGCGCAGGACGTGCAGCGGATCGGCAACGAGTGGAAGTCGGGACGCCCCTACGCCGAACGGGTTACCAACATCTTGGGGATCACCAGCACCGGGGTGAACGGCACTTCCATCTTGGGTGCCAACGTTACGGTTGCTGAAGACAACGCCCAAGATGTGTTAATCGGCGGACTCGGCGCCATGGACTGGTTCTTCTACGACTTCGACGAAGACCTGCTGGGCGACGTCATCGAACTCGACGAAGAAGAAACCGACAGCAACCCATAGTGTGAATTGAGCTGATAACAGCGGCCTATTCCCCGAGAACCTACTAGAGCCACGAGATTCGTCGATGCAGGCCGACAAAGCAATCGGGATTGCTCCCGGCAAGCGAAACCGAAACGAGGCTTTGAAATACGCTCTGGCAGATCAATTCTCTGAGGTCGCCGGAATACGTTTGGGGTCTTCGTTGTTGCGTGGGTCGGTCGTAGATCCGAAGTTCCATTCCTGCGTCAGGGTTTCTTTCACGGCAGGTCGTTGGGGAACTTGCCGGCGAACCAATCCGCGACATTCCAGCACTGCCGCGGCGTACTTCGGGTCCGAATTCTGAAGGAACTGCTCGGTCTTCAGCAATCGGTAGTGAGGCACCGTGGGATAGAGATGATGTGTCTGATGTAGATCCTGGCCATAAATGAACACGGCCCAGCGGATTAGCGGGTTCACGTAGATATTTCTGGCATTGGTCAATCGACCGTCATCGCAGTTGGCATGTTGCAGAATATCTCGCAGCAACGCCAGGTAGGGTAGCACGGTTGCCAGGGGCAATATCCACAGCAACCAGAAGTAGCCGGCCCAAGGTCGCCCTGACACATTCTCAAGGATGCCGAACCCCATGAAGACCACGGTGAACCATCCCAACCGTAGGACGCTTGTCAGTCGGGTTGAAAAGGGGGCCTTCAGTTGAGAGCGGAATATCCACCGCTCTGGCAAGTGATAAACAACGACCGACGCCATGGCCCACATCACCAGCGGTACGGCAATCACGGCGGTCAGGGTGGAGTACCACGTAACGAAGTACATCACCGCGGCCACCAGAATCAAGTAGCCAATTCCCAGCACGGTGCAGGGGCGAATTGCGGCGAAACGACCCGATTTCGAAGCATCTTCGGGCATCATGTACGGATGGCGGGCAATCCCGATCATGTTCACGCATAAGTTGTCGTGAAGGTAAGCCACGAAACTCGTTGGGGCCAAGGGTGGTAGCACAAAACTGCGGACAAATTCTTCCCAAGCCATGGGGAATTCGGCCATGCGACGAGTATTGCCCAGATTGATCAACTCCGGGTCGCGCTCCCAGTCATTCGCGTGTGCATGATGCCCCAGATGAACCTGTCGGTAGAAACCCGTGGTCATCAACACGGGAAACATACAGAACAGATCCGAGGCCAGTTCGTTCCAAACGCGATTCTTGAACAGGATGAAGTGTGAACCTTCATGCCCCAGACCACCCAGGCGGTGCTGACATGCGCCGATGACGAACATCGAAACCAGTAGTAGCGGCGCGGCGATGAACAACGACCATACGCCATGCAGCCACGCTTCACAGCTTACGACTGCGAGAGCGATTACACCGGCGAGCGTCAGATACTCACGTAGGATACACCACAGGTTCGTAACATTGTCCAATTTGCGGAGGGTCTGAAGTCGTTCGGAGAATTCTCGGGTGTGTTCCTTGGTCTCACGCATGGTCGATCCCGGTGGGCCTGTGCCAAGCCAAGTTCTTCAGAACGTAGCATCCATACGGTTTGCCGGCAGAGGCGAACGGTAGTTACGGCTTGCTCGCCTATTCATTCCTTATCGAAGCCATCGATTGATTCTGTATTCCTGCAAAATACCTCTTAGGTAGATAATCGAGAAGTGCCTGTAACATCGCTTATCCACGATTCGCATACGAATCACCCACAGCCCGCCCTCAGATTGGGTGGTTTCTGGGGGCATGCATTCGGAAGACGGTGAAACAACAGCGAGATAAGGTACGCTCTGCTAGCGCTGCACTTCGAGTGTTACAGTTCTTAGCCACCTTTTCCCTGTCGGCTAAGCTCGTGTACTGCATCGACTAGGGCGATCGCGTTTTCGACCGGGGTCTGTTGTATGACCCCGTGTCCCAGGTTGAAGATATGACCCGCACGGTCAGCGGCCTGATTGAGAAGCTGTGCCGCTCGTTGGCGGATTTCTTTTGGCTCGGAAAGTAAAGCCAATGGGTCGAGATTGCCCTGCACGGCCCGATCGTAGCCGACGGTTTTCCAGGCCACATCAAGATCGACTCGCCAGTCGATGCCAATCACTTCCCCGCCGGCATCAACAACCGACGGTAACAACGCTGGGTTGCCCGCCGCAAAGTGAATGGTTGGGACATCAGCCGGAAGGGCCGCGAAGATCGATTGCGTATGGGGCAGCACATAGCGGCGATAATCGACGGGCCCCAAGCAGCCGACCCAACTGTCGAACAACTGCACGACCTGAGCCCCCGCGGCGATCTGTGCGTTGAGGTAGCGGGCCACCGAGCGGCTCAGGCGTTCCATCAACTCGTTCCAGGCCCCCTCGTCGCGATACATCAGCGTCTTGGTGTGCAAGAAGGTGCGACTGGAACCACCTTCGATTGCATAGCTGGCCAACGTGAATGGTGCGCCCGCGAAACCAATCAAGGGAATCTTCGCGGGCAGTTGTTCGCGGGTTAGCCGAACCGTTTCCATCACGAAGTCCAAGGCGTCAACGCTATCCAGTTCGATCACTCGATCGACATCGGTCGACTCACGCACCGGGTTGTGGATCAGCGGTCCTTCGCCTTTAGCGAACTCCAGATCCAGACCCATCGGTTCGAGAATGGGAAGTAGGTCGGAAAAGATGATGGCCGCGTCGACCCCCAAGCGCTCGACCGCCGTGAGCATGATCTCGGCACAAAGTTGCGGATTCTTGCACAACTCTAGAAAGGTTGTCTTAGCACGCACTTTGCGATATTCGGCCATGTAGCGTCCTGCCTGACGCATCAGCCAAACCGGGGTGTAATCGGTTGGCTCGAGTCGACAGGCCTTCATGAACGCGCTGTCGTACCATGCTGGCGTTTCCTCGATGGTCGTGGAGGAGGCTAGAGACGCGAGCCGAACCGCAATCGCGCGCTTCCGTTCGAGTAGCTCGTTAGCTCGCCGAGATGATTCGATTACCAGATGGCCCATCTTCGGGTGCGATGGTTCGAGGTCCATCGAAAGCCCATGACGGCGAATCGCTTCGGTGGTGGTGGGACCAATCGAGCAGATAACGATTTGCTGTAACGCCGCGGTGAGTTCTTTGGCGATCCCAAGCGAGTCGGCCATGGTCATCAAGTTACTCACCTGGTTGGCCGACGTGAACATTGCAACCTCGATGTCGCCATCGATCATTCGGCGGATGTTCTGCTCCAGGGGTCGTGTATCTTCGGGAAATTCCCACCGGTAGACTTGAACTCGCCGCACGCGAGCCCCGCGCGCTTCGAGCCCGGCGATCAGGCTGGGATTGGTAACTCCGTACTCTTGCAACGCGACGCGGCAACCTTCGAGTTGAACTTCTGCGTCGAGCAATTCCAGCAGCTCGCGCCAAGTGTTCGGCTCGCCAACCCGATAGGTTGGGGTGATGCCCCATTCTTTAAGCACCGCTACCGGCTTGGGGCCTCGCGCGACCAAAGTGATTTCGCCCAGGGCCTTGATCAGTGGTTCCCGCCCGACTTCAGATTCGGCTTGATCGACGAGGTGTCGCAGGCCCACGCCCGTCATGGCGATCGCCAGATCGAATTCTCTCGCCACCAGCTCCTTGGCGAATCGAACGACATCGCCCGCATCGTCCAGCGGCACTTCGCGCATCGAGGGGCTGACCCACGGCACCCCGCCGGCGCGCTCGATTAGTCTTGCCATATCGTCCGCTCGACGGCTTTCTAGCGAAGCCACTTTCAGTCCGTCGAAATTCTGAGAAGCCTGGGACATGGTATTCCTATTCACTAATTCCCGCAGTCGCAACGAGATGAAACCCTATCATGCTAACCGCATCCTATCACTCGGATAAGAGGCCCTTGTCCCACGGCTTGCCTTCGCCGCCATGATGGTGAACCTGGCGAGCTGCTGTTACGATGAGCGGTGTAGCGGTCTTCAAGTTCCTAGAAATCGGTAATGCGTAACATGTCGAACACGGCCTACGAGCGGCTCGAGTCACAAATCAGTCAACAGGGAGTTCCCGCGGGGCTTGATTTATTGGTCGAGGAACTTCTCGGCCAGAAGCGCTACCACGAACTGTTCGATGTTCGGTTGATGCAGGCCCGCCATAAGCTGGGGCTACCTGTCATTCTGACCGACCGGCTTGAAGACCTGGGAGACCCGATACGCACCCAACTGGAAGATGCCTATTTGACGGCCTGTCGAGAAGTGGGCGACTTGCTGCTGGCCGAGGATCGCGTGGGCGAGGCGTGGCGCTACTACCGCATTGTGGGCGACAAGTCCCCGGTTGTCGCGGCTTTGGAACGCATCGAACCGGATGAAGAGAATCTGGAACAACTCCTCGAAATCGCATTGAACGAAGGCGTTTCTCCGGAGATTGGGTTTCGACTCGTACTGGACAACTATGGCGTTTGCAATGCGATTACGATGTTCGAGCAACAACTTGGACAACAGCCCACCGGATCTCTGAGGAGCGTGGTGGCCATGTTGGTCGACTTCTTGCACAAAGAACTCACATCCAATGTGCGAGCTGATATTGCCCGGACCGAAGCCGAGCCAGCGGAAGGTTTATCGCTTGCCGAACTTGTTGCTCAGCGGCCTCAGTTGTTCGAAAACGACAACTACCATATCGACACCTCGCATCTTTCCGCGGTCGTGCGCTTCGCCCGGTTGTGTACCGACTCGGATGTGTTGCGTCAGGCGTTGGACCTTACCGAGTATGGACGGAGGCTGAGCAAGCCTTATCAATATGCGGGTGAAGAACCGTTTGCCGACTCGTACCCCAGTCATGCTTTGTTTTTTGCCGCCCAATTGGGTCAGAACGTGGACGAAGCAGTGGAGTATTTCAAACAGAAAGCCCAGGAACTCCCACTGGAAGAGTATGGAACCGGTCCAGCCGAGGTACTGGTAACGCTGCTGGCTCGGTTGGGACGCCATCGGGAGGCCATCGAAACCTGGTCTGAATGCATCCCCCCCGGCACACAAACCAGCGGCTTTGCACCTTCGCTGTTGGAGATGGCCCGCGAGTCGGGCGAATATCAGAAGCTGATCGAAGTTTGCCGCAAGCGAGACGATCTACTGGGGTTCGCAGCAGGCTTGGCAGAAGATCACCTGGCAAAGTAGTAGCTGGTTCTACTACGGGCCAAAAAAAAGGCTTGCCCGAGACCGAAGCCTCGGGCAAGCCGTTATCAAGTCACACTCAGTTGGCTACGAACTAGTTGCGAACAACCAGGTTGTTGCTACCAGCGCGAACCTTGGTGATGCGACGACTGTGGCGATAAGAAGCCGAGGAGTCGGGCATCGGGGCGGGCGGCATCGGAGCGGCTTCGTCGGCACCGGCTTCAACCGGAGCGGCGTGACCACCGTTACCGCAAGCGCCACAGGCACTGCCGCAAGCGCTACCGCAGCAGGGGGTGCTGCAGCAGGAGGTGCTGCAGCAGCTCTTCTTGCAGCAGCTCTTCTTGCACTTGAACAGACCTAGCAAGTCGAAGCCGCACTTCTTCTTGCAGCAGCTCGATCCGCAAGGATCGCAGCAGCTGGCTTCGCAAGGATCACAGCAGGAAGCTTCGCAGCAAGAGCTGGCGCACGGGTCGCAGCAGCTCGCTTCGCAGCAGCTCGATCCGCAAGGATCACAGCAGCTGGCTTCGCAAGGATCACAGCAGGAAGCTTCGCAGCAAGAGCTGGCACACGGGTCGCAGCAGCTTGCTTCGCAGCAGCTCGATCCGCAAGGATCACAGCAGCTGGCTTCGCAAGGATCGCAGCAGGCCGGCTCGCAGCAAGACGACTTGCACTTGTGGCAGTCGAACAAGCCACGCATGCCAGCGAACAGGTCGCACTTCTTCTTGCAGCAGCTCGAACCGCAAGGATCGCAGCAGCTCGATCCGCAGGGATCACAGCAGCTGGCTTCGCAAGGATCACAGCACGAAGCCTCACAGCAAGAGCCCGCACATGGGTCGCAGCAGCTTGCTTCGCAGCAAGAGCTGGCGCACGGGTCGCAGCAGCTGGCCTCGCAGCAACCATTGCCACAAGGATCACAGCAGCTGGCTTCACAGGGGTCACAGCAGCTTGCCTCACATGGGTCACAGCAGCTGGCCTCACAACAACTCGACGAACATCCGCCATGGGAGCGGTAGGCGCCAATGCCCAACATCCGGTCGAGAAGCTCGAAGCCGAAGCTTTGGGTACACATGCCCACTGAGAGCACAAGCGCTCCAAAGAACATTTTCAACTTCATCGAGCAACGTCTCCTTCTAACAGTGAACTTGAGTAGCGCGCATCTCAAACTGACAGTCGCAGATTGGCGCACCAAACAACTCGGTGCTTCGCAAAAACCCATCCGTGGTATGACGACTTCCGCACATGCGAAAGCCGTTTAATGCGTGGTGGTAATCCTGGTGGGGCGGCACTCATTCATGAGCACCACTCTGGTGGGATCTCGGGGCGTCGTATTGGTCGTTCGCCTGTCCCTAGCTTCGAGGAGACGTTTTGACCTGACGACGATCGCCGTAAACAGGATTGCCAATAGGCGGTACTATTCCCGGCGACAACTACGGTATCGGTCGCGTCGCGCAGCACCCTTGAGTTAGCCGAAGTAATTTTCACCACTTGGGTTAGTGCTCTTATTGAGCAAACTCTGCGGCACGCGGAAGGTGGTGAAACCTTGCCGGTTGTCCGATGCCCTCCGGCTTTGCCCTACCCGAACCAAGTACCTGATAGCATCAAGCGGACCCCAATTTCCGTGTTTGTGGTTGCTCGGAGAGCAATCTGCTATCGTGGCCCACATGGATTGGATGCGAAAAAGATTTCGGCTCGCATCTGGAAAAGGCCAAAAACAACTCGTTGATTCGGTTAGAGTTCAGCCATGACGCAGCAAAGCACCTCGGGCCGCTATGAAATTGTCGACTTTGTTGAGGTCCCCGGCGTGCCGTGCCCCTGCGGTACCAGTCGCCGGGCTCTCGGAGATGTTGCCGAGTTTCCTGGTACCCTGCACGTGGTCGATATCTCACTCGATGCCCGCGTTCACTACCACAAGCGGCTTACTGAGACGTATTTTATTCTCGAGTGCGAACCCGACGCGAAGTTGCAGCTAGACGACGAGTTGATTGACCTGAAACCCCACATGTGCGTGGTGATTCATCCCGGGGTTCGTCACCGGGCGGTTGGAAAGATGAAGGTCCTCAATATAGTTGTCCCGGAGTTCGACCCCGCCGACGAATGGTTCGACTAACCGGCTGCAGCCATGGCGGGAATTACCACCTTGGAGGACTTTCGCAAAATACCGCATTGGTTCTACGGAGAGTCCGTAACCGTCGACCGTGGTTTCTTGGCGCAACTATCGTGCAGGTTCTTCGCTAGCTGGGACGGAAAAGACCACAATATCTAGCGATTCGCTCGGGACTCGGGGGCATTTGGAAGTCGTTCCGACGACTTGCTCGCCGCAATCTGGCGGCATATCCTACCTATATACTGCAGGCAGTATTCCCGCCTAAATCGCCTCAGCCTCCTTTTGCCGGAAACGAAAGGGCATCCATGAGAATCTGTTTTTCGTCGCGTTGTATCTTGCGCGTCGTTAGCACCGCCGTGGTTTTGGTTAGTTGTCTTCTCACGATGCCCGCCAAGGCCGAGAAAGTTGCCGCGGTCGACTGGCCCATGTGGCGCGGCCCGGAACAGAACGGCATCTCTCGGCAAACCGGCCTCATCAACAGTTGGGATCCCAAAGGCGAAAACGTCATATGGAAGAGCGAAGATCTGGCCACCCGCTCTACGCCCATCATCATGTCGGGCAAAATCTACCAACTGATGCGCGAAGCGGTCGACACCCCGGCCGAAGGCGAAAAGGTCGTTTGTGCCGACGCCGAGACCGGTGAGATTCTGTGGGAGAACAAATTCAACGTCTTTCTCTCCGACGTACCGGCCGAACGCGTGGCATGGTCGTGCTGCGCGGGAGACCCCGAAACAGGCAACGTATACGCGTTGGGTGTGTGCGGCCTATTTCAATGTCTCGATGGCGAGACCGGTGAAACGCTCTGGTCGCATTCGATGAGCGAGGAATTCGGCCTGCTGAGTACCTATGGTGGTCGAACGAACGTTCCAATTGTCTTCGAAGACCTGGTGATCATCAGTTCCATCGTCATTGGATGGGGCGACATGGCGAAACCCGCGCATCGTTTTCTGGCCTTTGACAAGAACACCGGCGAGGTGGTGTGGTTCAAGAGCACTCGCCTGCTGCCGTACGACACAACGTACAGCACCCCGACGGTGACCGTGGTCGACGGACGTGCCATGCTGATCTTCGGTTCCGGGGATGGGCAAGTGTGGGCCATGGAGCCACGCACCGGCCGCGGGATCTGGCACTACGAGTTCTCGCGTCGTGGAATAAACACGTCTCCCCTGGTTGTGGGAGACCGAGTCTACGCCGGCCATGGCGAAGAGAATGTCGACGGGCTTTCGATGGGCGCGCTGGCCGCCATCGAGGCGAATCTCTCCGGTGAAATCGCCGAAGGCGACGAACTATGGAAGACCATGGAGTTGCGGATCGGCAAGAGCTCGCCGCTGTTGGTCGACGACCGTTTGTACGTGGTTGACGATTCCGCGGGTTTGTTCGTGCTTGACCCGGAAACCGGAGAACAGGTGGCCAGACGCACCAAGCTGGGCACCATGATGCGGGCGAGTTTGTTGTACGCCGATGGCAAGATCTACGCATGCTCGGCCAATGGTCGCTGTTACATCCTGGTTCCCGATGAAGACAAGGGTGTGAAGATCATCCATCGCGTTCGCCTTCCGGCGGGCGATGAGGTTCATGGCTCGCCGATTGTCTACGGCGGGCGAATCTATCTGCCCACCACGGGCGCCCTGTATTGCCTGGGAGATCCGGAAGCAGAAATCGGGCTCGACCCCGAACCGGAGATGCCTGAAGAACGTCCGGTCAGCGAAAATCCCACCCCGGCCTACGTCCAAGTCGTACCCGCCGAGGTCTTACTGAAACCAGGCGAGAAACAAGTCTTCCGCGCCCGATTGTTCAACGACTATGGGCAACTGCTCGAAGACGATGTCGAGGCGAACTACACGGCGGACACCGGTGGCACGTTCGACGGGAATACGTTCACTGCCAACGATAGCTCCTCTGGCACTCCAAAACACCGTGGCGTTAAGATCACCGCCAGGGTGGGTGACCTTGTGGGCGATGCTCGCCTGAGGGTTGTGCCGAATCTGCCCTGGCACTTCGACTTCAGCGACGGCGAGGTTCCGCTGTCTTGGGTCGGAGCTCGTTATCGCCATCAACCTCGTGAAGTCGACGGCGAGCCAATGATGGTCAAGATAACGACCATTCCCAAGGGAACCCGCAGCCAATCCTGGATGGGCCACACGGACTTGCACGACTACACCATCGAAGCCGACGTCATGGGGGGCATCAGCAATGGTCGTATGCCGGACATCGGCCTCATCGGGCAACGTTACACATTGGATCTCATGGGCGATTCACAGCAGTTGCAGATTCGAACCTGGACCCCACAACTGGGGCGGTTCTCTGAAACGGTGCCATTCGAATGGGAGCCGAACGTCTGGTACCACTTGAAATTTCGAACCGAACTGGACGACGGTGTGGCGGTGCTTCGCGGCAAGGTTTGGCCTCGTGGAGAAGCGGAACCCCAGCAGTGGACCATTGAGGCCCGTGATGAAGCCCCCAACACCAACGGCAGCCCTGGCTTGTTTGGTAATGCCAAGGATGCCGAGATCTTCTACGACAACGTCAGTGTGACTCCAAACTAGCGGTTTGTTTCCTTGAAGACGATTTCGCACCAAACCCATTACTTGCCGCTTATCGGCGACTACCATCGGAGACCAGATTTCGATGTCCACACGTAATTTCGTTCTTGTGCTGACAATGTGCAGCGGAGCACTGTTGCTGGCCGCCGCTCATCTTTCGGCCGAAGCGCCGTCCAAAGCCATGCCCGATGTCGAGATGATTGCGACGGAGGAGCAGTCTTACCCAGCCCCGGTTGGCGTGGGGCCAAAGGACTGGAGTCAATGGGGTGGCTCGTCAGTACATAACAATACACCCGAAGGAGAGAATATTCCCGACGAATGGGATGTCGGTGGTTTCGACTACAAGACCGGCAAGTGGAAACAAGAGAACGCTGAGAACATAAAGTGGGTTGCCCGTCTCGGTTCGCAAACGTACGGCAACCCGGTGGTCGCCAACGGAAAAGTCTACGTCGGCACCAACAATGGTGGCGGTTGGCTGGAACGATATCCTGCAGAAGTTGACCTGGGCTGCTTGCTTTGCTTCCGCGAATCCGACGGTGAGTTTTTGTGGCAACATTCCAGTGAAAAGCTACCTACCGGACGCGTTCACGATTGGCCGTTGCAGGGCATCTGCTGTGCGCCGCTGGTAGAAGGAGACCGGCTGTGGTTTGTTACCAGCCGCGGTGAAGTGGCGTGCCTCGATACCGAAGGATTTGCCGATGGCGAGAACGATGGACCGTTCAAAGACGAAACCAATCCCACGGGTAACGAAGCCGACGCCGTATGGTATCTCGACATGATGGGCCAGCTGGGTATCTCGCAACACAATATGTGCAGTTGTTCGGTTACTTCAGCCGGAGACTTGTTGTTCGTGCACACCTCCAACGGGCTCGACGAGTCGCACATCAATTTGCCCGCCCCGGAAGCCCCGAGCTTTATCTGCTTGAATAAGCACACCGGCGAAGTGATCTGGACCGACAGCTCGCCGGGTACCAACATTCTGCACGGGCAATGGTCGTCGCCTTCGTTTGCCGTGTTGGGTGGTGTGCCCCAGGTGATGTTCCCCGGGGGCGACGGTTGGCTGTACTCGTTCCATGGCACCGAGAGCGAAGACGGCAAGCCGAAACTGCTATGGAAGTTCGACTGTAACCCGAAGGAATCGAAATGGGTTCTCGGTGGACGCGGTACTCGCAATAACCTGATTGCCACGCCAGTTGCCTACGAAGGTTTGGTCTACATTGCGGTCGGACAAGACCCCGAGCATGGTGAAGGCGTGGGACATCTCTGGTGCCTCGATCCTACCAAGCGAGGCGACGTAAGTTCCGAGTTGGCCTTCAAGGTCGACGACCCGAAGAACCCGATCCCTCCGCGACGCATTCAAGCCGTGATTGCCGAAGAGGGAGAAATCGCGCGGGCCAATCCGAATTCGGCCGTTGTCTGGCATTACACGCAGTACGACCTGGATGGCGACGAAGACTATTCGTTCGAAGAATCGCTGCACCGCAGTTGTGGCACGGTGGCCATCAAAGACGACATTCTGTTCCTTGCCGACTTCAGCGGCCTGTTCCACTGCCTGGATGCCAAAACCGGCAAGCTGCATTGGACCTACGATATGTTGGCCGCAGCCTGGGGTTCTCCGCTCATCGTCGACGACAAGGTCTACATTGGCGATGAAGATGGCGACGTGGCGATCTTCAACCTGTCCGCCGACCCCGAAGCCGCCGAGCCGATTGCCGAGATTAACATGGAAAACGCGGTTTACAGTACGCCTATTGTTGCCAACGGTGTGCTGTACATCTCCAACAAATCGCATCTCTTTGCCATTGCCAAAGAAGAAGAGTAGTATTCCTCAGCATCGCAGACGTTCCACGATCGGTCGGAGCAGTTTCCGGCCGATCGTTTGTTTTCCTGGGTATCGAGGGTTTCGATGGGTAAGAAACGTGTTCTGAGCGTCGGTCAATGTTCGGTCGATCATCGTGCAATTAGTCACCTAATGAAAAAGCGGTTCGCCGCTGAAGTAGTGTCCGTCGACGACTGGAAGCAGGCAAAGTCGCGGTTGGACGACGAATCGTTCGACCTCGTCCTGGTGAATCGCAAGCTCGATCGCGACTACAGCGACGGGATCGACGTGATTCGGCAGTTAAAGGCCGACGCCGAACACGCGGACTTACCCGTAATGCTGGTGACCAACTATCCAGAGCATCAAGAGCTGGCCGTCGAAGCAGGGGCCGAACCGGGATTCGGGAAGCTCGAATATGAGAAGCCGGCAACCATCGAAAAGCTGACCCGCTTCCTCGGCAAAGATCAGGCCACTACTTCTTCAGCATGAACACGGCGCCTGCCACGCCGGCAGCCAAGGGTAGGGCGTATGTCAGCCCAACGATATAAGACAGGCCGAAGAACTGTGTCGCCCCGAAGCCGAATATCATGGCGAAGTTGAACGACAGGATTGCCAGGTTTCGCCGCTCTTTCTGTTTTTCGGCGTATTCTTCCGGCGTCATTGCGGCCGTTTCTTTGGGGCCTTCTTTGCCCGACTCGCTGGCCGCCCGCGAAGCTTTGTCGGAACCCGAGGCGATCTCCGCGGCGGCCGCCTCACGGGGATAATGTTCCGCGATCACCTTATTGATTCCGGCGGTGGTACACAGCACCGTGCGAACCGGCATATCGATCCGCAGACGCAATTCGTCTTCGACATCGGGCTTCAACAGGTTGGGCGAGGCCATCAGCACCTGGCCATCGTCCACGATGATCGGGGCACACGAGTTCTGCCGCGCTAACACCGCGGGCACCTTGGCTAACAGTTCCGGGTTCAATTGAAGTTCGCTCACATCGACAAACGGCAAACCCAACGATTCGGCGTAGGCCTGAATGACGACATCCTGCGTGGCAAACTTCTGCTGCACCAAGGCATCTCGAACTTCCAGCCCAATCGCATCCGCGTAGTCTCGGGCCTTCTTTAATTGGTCGGTGTCGACGATTTTGCGACCTACCAGGATCTGTTCGAAGGTGTACTTGCGGTCGCGTCCCTTGTCGTCGCGACCCAGCGAAGCATCGTATTCCGACTTGCGACGAACATCCGTCAGGCAGAGCATCGCCTTGGCCAGCTCGTTCAGCAGGTCTTGCGACTCTTTGGCGAAATCGCCCGCCGCGTACTTTCGCACATGCGCATTCAACTTGCGATAATGCTGGCGGACTTTGGCCGGATCGTCCTCGAACTTCTTCAGACGTAGCAGTGTGTAATGGTCCAGCGGTGGCTTGGCATCCTTGATCCCCAACCAATCACGATAGACGTTCAGCGTTTCGGCCATCAAACAATTGCCTTCAGGAGACGAATCACGAATCTGGTCCGATGTTTGGCAAACCATACAGCCAGGATGGCTGCACGTGGGCTATTCCACCTTGTATTCGCTTGCCAGCTTAGTATAGGCGTTGATTTCAGCGTCGCTGAGCCCCCCACGCCTTTCAATTTCGATGTGTGCCTCACGCCCGCCGGTTTTGTCCTTCGCCTTTACGACGACGCGTCCCGCCGCGTCGAAGGCGTACGTCACTTCAATCGGCGAGCCCTTGGGTAGCCCTGGCGGCAATTCGCTGATTCGACAGTTACCGATCAGCGTACAAGCCGCCGGATCGGGGGCGTCTCCCTCGATCACCTTTACATTCACCCGTTGCTGATTGTCGGCGTTGGTCTTGAACGTGCGGCTCACCTCGGTGGGCAACTTGGTGTTGCGGGGAATCATGACATGATTGATGACTTTCCCGGTTGCCGGATTCTTGGCCGCAATTCCCAGACCGTGTGAGTTGACGTCCTCTTGCTTCACGCCTTCCAGGTGTTTGCGAACCGTTTCAGCGAAGGGGCTATCCTCTCCACGGTGTTGAGCATCCAGAATGGCTGCGTGAATTGCCGCCCCTTGGGCCACGGCCGTGTGGGGCGAGAGACCCTGGTACGGTTTCACCCCGGTCATTTGTTCCAGGCGTTGCGGAACTGCCGGCATCAAGGTCGACCCACCGACCAGCACTACGGCGTCGATATCTTCCATTTCGATTTTGGCCTGCTCGAGCACCAAATCGACTGTGTCCAGCGTGCGTTGCAGCAGGTCGCCGGTCATTTCTTCGAACTGGCTACGGGTCACCGGAACGCTCAGTCCCTTGCCGCCATGCCGTGCGGTGATGGTGGTCTGCTCGCTTTCGGTCAGAGCCATCTTCGCCAGATCGCAGTCATTCCGTAGAACTTGTAATGTTTCAGGCGACTCCCGTGGGTCGAGGTCGTGTCGTGACTTGAACTCCTCGGCCACGTAATCCACTAGTCGGTCGTTCCAGTCAATGCCGCCCAGATGCACGTCGCCATCGGTGGCCAACACTTGGAAATGCGTTGGCGTATAACGAACCAGTGTGACATCGAAGGTACCGCCACCGAGATCGTAGACCAGGACCTGGCGGGGTTTGTCGCCGGACTTTCCGGTGGCTCCTAATTCACCGCGTTGCCAGGCGTAGGTGAGCGTGGCGGCGGTCGGCTCGTTGATGATGTCCACCACGTTCAGGCCTGCGATATGTCCCGCGTCCTGCGTGGCTTTGCGTCGGGCGTCGTTGAAATAATACGGCACCGTGATCACTGCGTTGGCGATGGTGCCGACCCGTTTTTCCGCATCCTGCCGAAGCTTTTTCAGGATGAGCGCCGAGAGGAACTCCGGCGTGATTTCCTGTCCGTCAAACGTCCGCTTGTATTCGACGTTGCCCATGTGTCGTTTGACGCGGTCGACGACGTTCTCGGGGCTCTCCAAGGCCGCCCGCATGCGGCTGGGGCCCACAACCACGTGACCGGACTCGGCCAGCACAATCATGCTGGGCGTTTCCACATCCTCGTCTTCGTTCTCGATCGGCACTGGGTTGCCCTCTTCGTCGAGCAGAGCAATCGTCGAAAAAGTTGTTCCCAAATCGACGCCGACCGTTTGACCTTCTTTGAACTCCATCGCCGTTTTCTGTTCTCTAATAACGCGGAATATCCGCCCGAGTATGGGCGATAATCGGCAGGAATGGGGTGGATTGCAGCCGTGGCCAGCGTCGTGCCCCGCGATTGGCTAAAAAGTCACGGCACAGCGATTGTGGGCCGCGACGAATGGAGAGTCAAGCAGACGCGGAGAGGGCGACTTTGGGAGCCAAACGATACGGCCTGATGCCCATCAATCAGACGTCGCTTGGAGATTCTCTCGCGGTGCCATTCCCAGTGAGTATCGACGCTGTGCACCTCGCAGTTCGTTGGCCCCCCAATACTCGCGAAATGATCGACGCCCCGTGATGGGATTCGCCCGGCCATAGGCGACCACATGGAATTGTCCCAGGGGGTCAGTAGCATCGGACACGGCCAAAGCCACGCCAAGCTGGAATCGGTTCTGGGGGTAGATGGGCACTCCGAGCGTGGCCAGCGACCATTGGTCGAGCCTGAGCCGCCGCCAGCTCTCTCCGGCAGTCGTGCGTTCCAGGTGTTGTTGGCAACCCAGGGGCAGTCGTTCCACATCATCCACGTCGACCCTTACGACCACATGTTCGGCCCGCGGGGCATAGAGCCCCCACGCTATCCAGTTATCGCACAGGCCAAAGATCTCGAGCGTCGGCCACAGTAGGGCTGCCGCGAGCAAGGTCTCTGCCGCCGCAGAGAGAAAGACCGACCGCGATGGTGTTTGCAACCCAGGCGTTAAGATCCCCGCTGAGTGAGCTACATTCGTTGGCGCTTGCAGGGTGCTGCTTCGCCGAGCCGGAGCGAACAAGATGGTGTTCTGCCCGATGAAGAACACGTTCCACAGCAGCACTCCCCAACTATGTTCCAGACCAAAGGGGCCGAGGATGAAGAGCATCAAGCCGTGCATGACCAGAGACGCCAGCCCCCCGAGGGTTCTTGTGGGACGAAACACCAACAGCACCGCCACGGCCAACTCGCCCAGGGGGAACAAAGCTGCAACCGTAGCGTGTTCGGTAGTCAGACCAAACCAATCGAGCAGCGTGTCACGGAACTGAGGCCCGATCGTCGTGAGAAAGGTTTGATCGAGCTTGGAGATTGCCGAGTAAAAGTAGATGCTCACCGTGAGCATCCGAGCCAGAACCATCGCCCGCCACGGCTCAACCACTGCAAAGACGATAGCCAACAAGACAAATTGGTAGGCCCATGGCTGAAGACGGTGTTGATCGCCGCAAAATAGCAAGCAAACCGTTGCGGCGACGAATAGGAAAGCAAGCCGCCAGAGATTCGAACGGCGAGGAACCAACAGGACTGCGAACAAGGAAACAACGCACGATGCCAGAGCGACCCACTCAAGCAGGGCCGGCAATCCTGGCCAGAACGTGAACAGGGGAACCTGTGGGTACACGTCTTGTGGGGTCCACAGCTTCCACGTGGCACCCAACAAAGCCAGCATGCACAGTGCCAGCCAGCGTCGCAGCGCCTCGGGGCGCCACGCTTCGGCCGTAGAGCGGTCGTCAAATTGTTGGACCACCCGGGCCCAAACCCGCCACAACAGCATGTGTTTTTCCGGTGTTAGTACGAGAACGTCCTTCAAGGTTCCGATCCATCAGTAGCCCTTGGGCCATGGTGGATGCAATGTGTATCCTGAGGTTTTCACCCCCCCACCGCAATCGAGGTCTGAAGACGTTGACGCATATCGAAGATGCTCAGTCGCAGGATTCGCTCCCCGAGGCTCCCGCTGGGGCGACGGCTAATCTGCCCGGGGACGCTGATTCTGTTCTGCAGACGTACCACAGGCGGCGGGAACAGTTCGAGGCCGATCACCAAGTCGCTGCCGATCAGACCACACGCTGGATGCACGTCCGACTGATTGCGTTTTTCGCAGCCCTCGGATTGTTCATTGCGGGGCTTGCAACCGCGGCCGCCGTACAGAAGTTGTTGCTGGCCACGGCCACTGTGGCATTTGCCGGGTTTGTCGCGGCGGTGGTCGCCCATCGCAGGGCGCGTCGCAAGCGGGACGATTTAGCGGTGCTGCGAGATATCAATCAGCATGCCGCTTCGCGTTTCGAGCGGAAGTGGAAAGAGATCCCCGAACCGAAGACGCTCAACTCGTGGCAGCACATTGCCTTCGTCCGCGACCTGGATCTCTTCGGGCATGCATCGCTGTCGCAACTATTGGGCACCGCACATACGCCCACCGGCCGGGCAACCGTGAGCCGCTGGCTGTTGAAACCGGCCGATCCGCCGACGATCGAGCTGCGTCAGCAGTCCGTGGCCGAACTTGCCCCGCAGCTCGATTTACGACAGAAGTTCGAATTGTTAGCGCTACCCATGGCGGGGAATTCTCCGGACACCGAACCATTCGTACGTTGGGCCGAATCGGAACCGTGGCTGGCATCGCGTCCCGGCATCTTGTGGACCGCGCGTTTGCTCCCGTTGTTAACCTTAACGCTTGCAGTGATCCAGGTAGTTGGCGTCTCGGTTTCTTCGTTGTGGTTATGGGTAACACTAGCAGGGGCTGCATGGTGGGCGTGGACGATGCTGGCCGGCATTGTGTTCAGCTTCTGGAAGTTGGGCCCGGTGCATGAGATCTTCGCCCAGATCTCTTCACGCGAGGGGGAGATCCGCCGCTACGCGCAACTTTTCCAACTGGCAAACAACTTTCCCGCGGACTCCGAAGAACTGCGTCGACTGAGAGACGAACTGTGCGGCAACCACCGAGGAGCCGACTATCAACTCGATCGATTGGCCCGAATCGTGGCGCTGGCCGATCTGCGATTCTCGCCGATGATCTATCTCCCGGTGCAAGCCTTCACGTTGTGGGACTTTCACGTGTTGCATCTCATCGAAAAATGGCAACGCGACGCCGGTCCGCACGCGCGCAAATGGTTTTCGGCCCTGGGAGAACTGGAAGCCCTCTCCGCGTTGTCGTCGGTGGCGCACGATCACCCGCGGTGGGTTTTCCCCAAGGTGCACCACGACGTGGAATCGAACCCAACGATTATGGCCGAGAAGCTGGGGCACCCGTTGCTTTCGGAATCGTCCCGAGTTGTGAACGACGTTCAGTTGGGGCCGCCCGGGCGATTTCTGCTGGTTACCGGGTCGAATATGTCGGGGAAGAGTACGCTGCTACGATCGATCGGCGCGAATATTGTATTGGCCCAGGCCGGCGGGCCCGTCTGCGCCCAGAGATTCGAGATGCCTCCCGTGAAGGTCGAGACGAGCATGCGAATTCAAGATTCGCTGGAAGACGGCGTTTCGTTCTTCATGGCCGAGCTAAAGCGGCTGAAAGAGATTGTGGATGTGGCCCAGGACCTGGGTGAAAAACGCGCGCCGCAACTGGTATATCTCTTGGACGAAATCCTCTTGGGCACCAACAGTGCGGAACGTCAAACGGCGGTCCGCCGGGTGATGGAGCATCTGCTGAAGCATCAAGCCATCGGGGCAATCACCACGCACGACTTGCAGCTTGCCGAAAGTCCCGCGCTGGCCGAAGCCTGCGTGGCCGTGAACTTCCGCGAGTCGTTCGATCGCGATGCGGAAGGTCGCAGCCGGATGACCTTCGACTATCACCTCCGCGAAGGAATTGCCACCACGACCAACGCCCTCAGGTTGTTGGAAATGGTCGGGTTGGGTGAAACTTCCAGCGACGCTTGATCCGGGCCTCTCGGCCTGAAACTTCTCCGCCCCGCATGGGGTATTCAGTGAGTGGTGGATTCTAAAATGCCCACCTTTCCTGCATTTAGTTGAAATCTTCGCGAACGGAACTTTTTGGGTCCCGCGGTGTTTCGTCTAGAGCGTATTTCAAAACCTCGTTGCGGCTTCGCCCTCCGCGCCTCGGAGCAACTCCCGACAACCTCCGGGCACGAGACCGGTTTTGAAATACGTTCTAGTTGGCTGCGGAAATATTCCATCTGCCACCTACCTTGCTGGATTCGATCGATAACAGTCAATAAAATGACGGGCCAGGAGCGAATTCATGCTGACAGTGCAAGCTAGAAGTCACCGGCAAGCTAGAGACCGCTGCCGCGGGATGACGCTGATTGAATTGCTGGTGGCCATCGGCATCATCGGCATGTTGATTGCGATGTTGATTCCCGCGGTGCAATACGTCCGCGAAGCTGCCCGTCGTTCGAACTGCCTGTCGAATTTGCGACAGGTCGGGATGGCGATGCAAATGTATGTCGATCAGCAAGGTCCCTTCGGCGTTTTTCCGTACGCTGCGAGCCTGCCCAGTGTTACTCCCGATCGCCCCGATCTGGTTGAAGTGTTGGGTCCCTTCATCGAAAACACCAAGAAGACGTTTCATTGTCCCAGCGATGAAATTTACTTCGAACGAGAGGGAATCAGCTACGAATACCCGGCGACTCGAATTGAGGGGAAAACGCGTCAGGAGGTCCTGAGGGATCGCCGAGGCAACGTCGTCTATGCGTCATCCGAAGTTTGGTTGGCGTTCTGCTTCAAGCCATTTCATGGTGACGAACAGACCGAGAAGTCGCGAAACTTTGTTTATCTCGATGGTCACGCGGCGCCGTTTTGAGGGGCAACCCGTGATTGCACGATGGTGCCACGCAGCAGAACATACCGATCGTTAACCGCGTCCGCATTCGGCCCCGGTCAGGGAGCGTTCCGATGAACAAGATAAGATGGTTTGCCTTCTGTCTCATCGTGGTTGTAGCCGTGGGTGCCGCTTGGGCGACCGGTTACCTTGGCGACTCGCAACTGGATCAAGTTCGAGCGAACGCCAAAGAGATGTTCAGCGAAGAGAATCGAAATCTTCCCGACGAAGAACGCCGCAAGAAACGCGAGGATTTCCGCACTCAGGTCGAAGCCCTATCCGAGGAGGATCGGCGCGAGCTATTCAACGACTGGCGGAAACGATCGATGGAACAGTTTGAGGAACGCGTCGACAATCTGTTGGCCATGACCGAAGAAGAACGCAACGAGGCCCTGGACGAGCAGATCGACCGCGAAGAAGCCATGCGCGAGCGGTGGCAAGAGCGACGGAACAATAGTGAATCGCGTGGTGACGGAGCGCGAGGCGGAGATCGAGGCCGCCGCTGGCGAGGCGGGGGCGACGCCCAAAGCCGCAACGAACGTAGCCGCGAAATGCTCGATGCAACCTCGCCCGAGTTTCGGGCCAAAATGGCCGAGTACCGGCGGTTGGTCAAACAACGCCGCGAAGAACGAGGGCTACCTCCAGGTGGAGGCTTTTGGGGTGGACCCCGCGGGCCCCGCTCTGGTTAATGCAATCGACGCTCATTCATCGGTAACGCAGCCGCACGAAGCGTTCTTGACGTTTTTGATGTACTTGTAAAGCGTCCCTCGCGTGGCCTTGTACGCGGGCGCAGTCCACGCCTCGCGACGCTTGGCCAACTCAGCGTCGCTCACGTCGACGTCCAAGCGATTGGACTCGGAATCGATCGTGACCACGTCTCCATCCTCCACCAGGGCGAAGGGGCCGCCTTCCTGCGCTTCGGGGGTGACGTGCCCAACGATGAAACCGTGGGAGCCGCCGGAGAAACGACCGTCGGTAATCAACGCCACGTCGGCACCCAGCCCGGCCCCCATGATGGCCGAAGTCGGGGTCAACATCTCGGGCATGCCGGGGCCACCCTTGGGCCCTTCGTAGCGGATCACGACGACGTCGCCCTTGGAAATCTTCTTCTCTTCGAGTGCGGCGAGCATCAGCTCTTCGCTATCGAACACCCGCGCCGGTCCGGAGAACCTTTGGCCTTCCTTTCCCGTGATCTTGGCCACGGCGCCCTCGGGGGCGAGGTTACCCCGTAAGATTTGAATGTGTCCCGTCGATTTGATGGGGTCCTCCAGCGGGTGGACCACTTCTTGATCGGCAGCCAGATCGGGCAGATCGGCCAGGTTTTCGGCAATCGTCTTTCCGGTCACTGTCATGCAGTCTCCGTTGAGCAGGTCGTTGGCCAGCAGGTATCGCATCACCGCCGGGGTTCCACCGACGCCGTGCAGATCCTCTTCGACGAACTTGCCGCTGGGCTTCAGATCGGCCAGAAACGGAATGCGGTCGCTGACCTTTTGGAAATCGTCAATCGTCAACGGGACTTCCACCGCCCGGGCCATCGCGATCAGGTGCAGCACGGCGTTGGTCGAACCGCCTAATGCCATGACCACGACCATGGCGTTCTCGAACGCCTCTCGGGTCATGATGTCGCGGGGCTTGAGGTCTTTTTCCAGGCAAGCCCGAATCGCTTCACCGGCCCGCAAGCATTCGTCCATCTTTCCGGGATCTTCGGCCGGAGTCGAAGAGCTGTACGGCAGTGCCATCCCCATGGCTTCGATGGCCGAGGCCATGGTGTTGGCGGTGTACATCCCGCCGCAGGCACCCGCCCCAGGACAAGCGTGGCGCACGACCGACTGTCTTTGTTCTTCGTTCAAGGTACCGGCCAGATATTCGCCGTAGCTTTGGAAGGCTGAGACGATGTCGAGCTTTTCGTTGTTGGCACAGCCGGCGCGAATGGTGCCACCGTAGATCATCAGCGAAGGGCGATTCACACGGCCCATGGCGATCAAGCAGCCGGGCATGTTCTTGTCACAACCGGGAATCGAGATGTTCGCGTCGTACCATTGGGCGCCCATCACGGTCTCGATCGAGTCGGCGATCAGGTCGCGAGACTGCAAGGAAAAGCTCATACCTTCGGTACCCATCGAGATACCGTCGCTGACCCCGATGGTATTGAACCGCATGCCGATCATGCCCGCGGCCGCAACGCCCTCTTTGGCCTTGGCGGCCAACAGGTCGAGATGCATGTTGCAGGGGTTTCCCTCGTACCACATGGCCGAGATACCGACCTGAGGTTTGTTCATGTCCTCTTCGACCATGCCCGTGGCATACAACATGGCCTGCGAGGCACCCTGAGCTTTGGGTTGGGTGATTCGCGAGCTAATCTTATTTAGCGGTTCACTCATGAGATACTTTCAGCAAATGGTAGTAAGTATGTGTATGTGAATTTCATTTGTCCGTCGCAGTACCCACAAAAACTCGATGCCGGTTGGCAGCCGCGGAATTGCTCGCGACCGGTATTGGCGGCGGAAACGGACTTGTTGGGTGTGAAATTGCCCGAGCATGCTCCTCAGTTCATCGACGGATCGTCGGGGATATCCTTCAGGTCGAGCGAACTCTCCAACCGTGCTCGGCCGCTGGCTTTCAGTGCTCGACCCCATAGTTCGCTTTCGTCGCCGAACACATCATCTGAATCTGCGGGATGGGTGTACCACGCGCCTTCGGCCAGTTCGTTTTCCAACTGATCGACGCCCCAGCCGGCGTGCCCGACGAAGAAGCGTCCTGTTTGGTTGTCGGCCGCAACCAACGTTCGCATGCTGTCGGCCCCGACACAAAAATAGACGCCCGGGATCACTTCGATTTCCGATAGAGCCGCATTACCATGCAGGGCCATCAACGGTCCTTCCACCGGGCCGCCTTGATACAAGGTGCCTTCGATCTCGCAGGGAGACTCGCTGACCTGTTGCCATACGCTTTGAATCGAAACGGAAGCGGGCCGGTTCAACACCAGTCCGAATGCCCCGTTCTCGTCGTGCTGAATCATCAGCACCACACTACGTCGAAAGTTGGGGTCGGCCAGCGAGGGCGCGGCGATGAGTAGATGACCTTTGAGTGATCGTATGCTCATGGTGCTTGCTACTAGCTGGGAAGTCTCGTCGCTCGCGTGGTGGTGTCCGTTTCAACTGCGGTCAATCAATATCGCGGTGGTTTCGTACTCCAGTACAGGCATGTCGACGTGCAACCGCCGCATGGATACATGGGCTGGTGGTAGGCGGGCAATCAGTCGAGGAAAAAGTCCGGCATCAATTCCTGGGTCGGATCGACGGCGTACTGATCGAAGTCGGTCACGCCGTGTTTGCGCAGCACGTCTTCGTCGACAAAGAAGTTGCCGGTGCACTCACGACTGTCACTCGTCAAAATGGCGTGCGCGGCATCGGCCATGATTTCGGGTTTGCGACAGGTCTTGATCGCCTCGTCGCCGCCGAGCATCTGCATGGCCGCGGTGGCGATGGCCGTTTGGGGCCAAATAGCATTCACGGCCACTCCCTTGTCGGCCAACTCGGCTGACATTCCCAACACGCACATGCTCATGCCGTACTTGGCCATCGTGTAAGCCACGTGATTCTGAAACCACTTGGCCTTCATGCTCAGCGGGGGTGAGTTGTTCAGGATGTGTGGGTTATTGCCCTTCAGTAAATAAGGTAAGCAAGTTCGCGAGCAGAGGTACGTACCGCGGATGTTGATTTGATGCATGAGATCGTAACGCTTCATGGGCGTTTCGAGCGTGCCTGTCAGGCTGATGGCGCTGGCGTTGTTGATCAGGATATCGATTCCGCCGAATTTCTCGGCGGTCTTTTCCACGGCCTCGACCACCTGATCCTCGTAGCGAATGTCGACCACTAGGGGCAGCGCCTTGCCACCGGCCTCTTCGATTTCTTCGGCCGCCGTATAGATGGTGCCGGGCAGGGTGGGGTGTGGCTCGGCTGTTTTGGCGGCGATGGCAATATTCGCCCCGTCGCGTGCTGCACGTTTTGCAATTGCCAGACCAATGCCGCGACTGGCACCCGTAATGAATAATGTCTTGCCACCTAAATCCGCCATTGCACGCCTCGCTTATCTATATTGCTGCGGTGAAAAGCTCCTGCAGCTCGTGCTAGCCATCTGTGCGATAGCAGCCCGAGCAGGAAAAGAAGCGTGCATTCTAGGCCACTGCAAGCGTCGGGTAAATCACTTGATTCGCCGGGCTAGGTGACAGGCCAACCCTTGCTAAGGTTCGGGCCGATTCAGCACATCGCTCGTGCTTGATGGCCCGGCCGACGGAGCTCGGGGCCACCGCTCTTGGCCCCCCGATGGCATTCTGGTACAAGTCGCCGTTCTTATCCATTCGTAGACGAGCCACCGGCAGGGATCCGCGCCGGTGCGGCGTCGTTTTGTACACTGCTGGCACCACGGACGGCGAAGGCATGAACAATCTCGGCAGGGCGCTGCATGTTGCATTTCAACAGCGCCTGTTGATGGCGGCCACGATGTTTTGTGCATTGATGGTCGGGATTCTCTGGGGCGGCAACATCACGGCCGTCTACCCCTTTGCCACGGTGGCTTTCGAGGGTCGCCCTCTGCAGCAATGGATTGCTGACGAGATCAAGGAATCGCAAACGACCCTGGCAGCATTGGATGCCGAGCGGGCCGACCTGCAGAAACGGCTTGCCGCCGCACCCCAGGATGAGAAATCGGAACTGAACCGCAAGCTGGGGGTTGCTCGACGGTCGGGCCGGTGCCGAAGAAGATGCCATGGCGCGCTTTCGCATGGCACAGCCTTACGTCGAAAGATACTTGCCTCACACTCCGTTTGCCACGCTGGTTGCTTTAACCGGCCTGTTGCTGTTGGGCACCATGCTGAAGAGTACGTTCTTCATTGCCCACTCGGTGCTGGTTGCTCGCTTGGCGCAGTTGACGTCCTTCCGCATTCGGAACGAGTTCTTCCGGAATAGCCTGCGGATGGATCTCAGTAGTTTCAATGTCGATGGCAGCGCCGAACTGATGAGCCGCTTTACCTACGACATGGAAAGCCTGACGGCCGGGATCCGTAACCTGTTTGGGAAGGCGACCCGTGAACCCCTGAAGATGCTGGCCTGTTTCATCGGTGCCGGTTGGATTTGCTGGCGATTGTTGGTGCTCTCGATGATCGCCGCACCATTGGCCGCGCTGCTGATCGGTTGGTTGGCCAAGGCGCTAAAGCGTGCCAACCGTAAGGCGATGGAAGAGATGTCGCAGTTGTACGGGGTGCTGGAAGAAACGTTCCAAGGGATCAAAGTCGTGAAGGCGTTCACCATGGAACGCTACGAACGTCGACGCTTCCACGAAAACAGCAAGAAGTATTACAAGAAGGCCCTGAAGATCGCGCGGTACGATGCTCTCACGCGTCCGCTGACCGAACTGATGGGAATCGCCAGCATTTGTGTGGCCATCTTGGCCGGTGCCTACCTGGTGATCAATCAGCAGACCCACCTGTTGGGCATTCGTATCAGTTACCGTCCTTTGGACATTAGTCAACTGATGGTGTTCTACGCCTTGTTGGCCGGCGTCAGCGACCCGGCTCGTAAGATGTCCGACGTATTCGCGCGAATCACCCGAGCGGCAGCGGCCTGCGATCGCATTTATGCCTTGATCGATCGGGATCCCAAGATTCAAGATCCCCCACAACCAAAACCCATGCGGCGTATGCAGCGTGACCTGGTATTCGACAACGTCAGCTTTGCATATCACCCAACGACGCCGGTACTCGAGCAAATTGACTTGCGAATCACCGCAGGCGAAACGGTCGCCATCGTGGGCCCAAACGGTTGCGGCAAAAGCACACTGGTGAATCTTGTTCCCCGCTTCTTCGATCCCTTGCAGGGAACGGTCCTTCTCGATGGTCTCGATATTCGGGACGCCCGGGTGCGGGACCTTCGACGTCAGATGGGCGTGGTTACTCAGGAAACCTTGCTGTTTGACGATACGGTTGAAAACAACATTCGTTATGGAACCCCCGGTGCGACCAGGGCCCAGGTGATTGACGCGGCCAAGCAGGCACACGCCGACCGGTTCATTCGCGAGCAGCTGGAAGACGGCTACGATACGGTCGTCGGCATGCGGGGCGGCATGCTCTCCGGTGGCCAACGACAACGCATCGCATTGGCCCGGGCCATTCTGCGAGACCCGGCGATTCTGATTCTTGATGAAGCCACCAGCCAGGTCGATTTGGAAAGTGAGCAGGTGATTCATCGGGTGATCGAGAAGTTCATCGCGGATCGAACTGCATTGATCATCACGCACCGCTTGAGCACGCTGACGCTGGCCGATCGTGTTGTGGTGATGAACGAAGGCCGCATCCTCGACGAGGGTACCCATGATCAGCTCATCGCTCGTTGTGGCCTGTACCAACGACTGCACAAGATTCAGTTCAAGCAGTCGGCCTAAAGAACCGCCCGTCGATCGACGATTCTATGGCGTTGGCTGGGTGCCCCTTTTCGACCGCGCGGCTGCAGTTCAATTGGTCCTTGCAATCGACCTTCTGTGACGATGTATCGAGTTTTGGCACGCCAAATGCTTAGTAGATCATCGGAACAAGAAGAGAGTTTGGCTGATGGCTTTAAGGCAGCCGGCAGCCCGTCGGGGCCGGAAGAGAGATTTCAGGACGCGGAAGAGGCAACTGGAATCGAGAGAGGCCGCAGGGTTCCTTCAGGAACCAACGCGTAAACGCCACTCGGAACAGTGGTTAGGGAACGCGAGAAGTTGGCAACGAACAGAGTTGAGGCTGGCGTTGCTGCGTTCCACAAGCAATTGTGGGACAGGGTCGGAGAGCCGCACCCGCGGCTCTCAAACGACCTGTCGGTGTTCGGTGTTTGTAGCATAATTGAACAGGTGTTGCAGAATTGAACACCAGCCAGTCTGCTTGGCGACCCCACTCGCCAGGCAGACTGGCTTTTTTTGTGTTTTTTCGACCGATTTGGGGGCGTAAGTGACTCTCCCGGGCATGGAGAGAGCCGTCAAGATTTTCTTGCAAGGCCAGGACAATCGTTTAGCATGAAGTTGGTTGTCGTAAGTCATTGTCAATAAATGGCATCGAGAGATTTGGGGTTGCCATGTTCAGTCACCTGCTACGCACCTTTCTTAGCCATTTTTGGGTGACCAGTCGCTGTCAGCCCGCTGCAGTCGACGCCCGAGCACGGCATCGCATCTCGCGAACTTCGCGATTGCTGGCACTTCTGGTTTGCCTCGGTGGTTCGGTGGCCATGGCGGCAGATCGTACGGAATCGACCGACGAGGCGGGCCCCAATCAAACCTCGGTTGCCCCGCAGAAGACCGCTAATGTGGTGGCCAAGATCGATGCCCTGTTGCAGGCTTCGTGGAAGGATGCCGGCGTAAAACCCTCGGAGGCGGCTCCGGATGGCGAGTGGTGCCGTCGGGTCTATCTCGACCTGATCGGTCGCATTCCGTCCAGCGACGAACTGCTCGACTTCTTGAAGGACAAAGAGGACGACAAACGCCAACGATTGGTCGACGACCTGCTCGACTCAGACGAGTACATCTATCACTGGGCCACGATTTGGACCAACTTGCTCATCGGGCGAACCGGCGGCACCGATCGCCGCAGCCTGGTCGACCGCGATGGGCTGCAAAAGTATCTCCGCGACGCGCTCGCTTCCGAAAAACCGTACGACGTGATGGTGCACGACTTCATCACGGCCACCGGGGTGAACAAGCCGGGCGAAGAAAACTTCAACGGCGCGGTGAACTTCCTTTTGAACAACTTGGAAGACAATGCCGCACAGGCTACGGCGACAACTTCCCGTTTGTTCCTGGGCGTGCAGGTGCAATGCACCCAGTGTCATAACCACCCGTTCAACGAGTGGAAGCAGGACCAGTACTGGGGCATGAATGCATTTTTCCGTCAAACGCGGGCCCTACGGACCAGGGAAGGCCGCGATATTCTCTCGGTGGAGTTGGTCGACGAAGACTTCCCAGGCGAAGGTGGCGACAATCCGCTGGAAGCCACCGTGTTTTACGAGAATCGTCGCTCGACGCTTAACGCAATCTTCCCCACGTTCATCGATGGGACGGAACTCACCAATCACAGTGGCTACGTCGAAGACGTGGTCCGCCGTCAGGAGCTTGCCAAGCTGATCCTCGCCTCGCCACAGTTGCCGATGGCGATCGTCAACCGCACATGGGGGCAACTGCTCAGCTATGGGTTCACCAAGCCCGTCGACGATATGGGGCCTCACAATCCGCCATCGCACCCCGACTTGTTGCAACACATTTCCGATCACTTTGTAGCGAACGGGTACGATTTGAAAGAGCTGCTGCGGTGGATCACCGCCAGCGAAGCCTACGCGATTTCGAGTCGCGCGAGTTCCGACAACGCAAGCGACGATCCGACCACCGGATCGACCCCGTTGTTCAGTCGCTTCTACCTGCGACAGATGAGTGCCGAACAATTGTACGATTCGCTGATTGTGGCCACGGCCGCCGACGAAGCCGGTCGGGGTAGCTATGAGGACCGCCAACGCATCCGCCTGCAATGGCTACAACAGTTCACCATCGCCTTTGGTACCGATGAAGGAGACGAAGCCTCCACGTTCAACGGAACCATTCCACAAACGCTGATGATGATGAACGGCGAGCTGGTTCACGACGCCACGTGCGGTAAGCCGGGCAGTTTCGTCTACGAACTGGCCATGTCCGACTTGAAAGATCGCCAGAAGGTCGAACGCCTGTATCTGGCGGCCTTGTCCCGCAAGCCGTCGTCCAAGGAGTTGGCCATGGCCAACAAGGTCTGGGTGGCCCGCGGGGGGGATAGCCTAGAGGCCATGAAAGACTTGTGGTGGGTGCTGCTCAACTGCAACGAATTCATTCTGAATCACTAGAAAACATAGGGTGTCGGTACACCGCGGGTGATACACTGATGCCAAGCCCTGGGGCGAGAATCTGAAACGGACAGAGAGACCAATCCACACTGCTGCCGAGGACCGAACCATGAATCGAACCTGGACCACTCCGCAAGGCATGTCGCGCCGGCATTTCGTAAAGCACCTGGCGGCCAGTTCGGCTCTTGTCGGTCCTGCGATGAACTTCGCCGGCACCATTCGCGCAAACGCTGACGATCTAAAGCGACGCAACAAGTCGGCCATCTTGTTATGGATGGGTGGTGGGCCCAGCACGATCGATCTGTGGGACTTGAAGCCGGGTACCGCAACCGGTGGGCCCTTCAAGCCGATTTCGACTTCGGGTGATGTGCAGATTTCCGAGCATCTGCCCAAGGTGGCTCAGCAGATGCACCACATGTCGATCATCCGCTCGATGAGCACACGCGAAGCCGACCACAATCGCGGTCGGTACTACATGCACACCGGTTATGTTCCGAACCCCAATATCGTTCACCCCAGCTACGGTGCCGTGGTGAGCCACGAACTAATGGAACAAACCCCTGACCTGGCCATCCCGCCGTTTGTTTCCATCGGGGGTGGAAGCGAAGGCCCGGGCTTCCTGGGCATGGCCTATTCGCCGTTCGTGGTCGATTCGAATGGCCGTGTTCGCAACTTGGAGATGGACGTCGATCGACAGCGACTCAACCAGCGGATGTATATGTTGGCCTCGCTCGAGAATCGGTTCATCGCCGAAGGGCGCGGTCCGGCGGCCACCGATCATTCGAAGATTCTTGAAAAGACCGTCGACTTGATGACCAGCGAGCAGATGGAATCGTTCAAGGTCGATGGAGAACCGCAGGCCATGAAAGAGCGGTACGGCGACAATCCCTTTGGCCGCGGCTGCCTCATGGCGCGTCGATTGACGGAAACCGGCGTGCCCTTTGTCGAGGTCGACTTTGGCGGTTGGGACAATCACCAGGATGTGTTCACCACCTTGGAAAACAACAAACTCCCGCAACTCGATATGGCCATGAGTGCGCTGATCAGCGATCTCGATGAACGCGGGCGTCTCGAAGACACCGTGATCATCTGGATGGGTGAATTCGGGCGTACGCCCCGCATCAACGCCAACGTCGGTCGCGATCATTGGGCCCGAGCCTGGAGCGTCGTGGTGGGTGGTGGGGGACTCAAAGGCGGCATCGCCGTCGGGGCCACGGATGAAAACGGACTCCGCGTGACGACCGAGCCCTACACGTCGCAGGACGTCATGGCCTCGGTACTGAAGGCACTCGGCATCCCGCTGTCGACGACATTCACGAGCCTCAATGGCCGGCCCATGAAGATCGCCAACGGTGGTCGTGTGATTAACGAGCTGTTTTCGTAACCCACGGCACGATCGATGCCGACGGCTCATACGCTTCGCGGGCAATTACTCTGCGCGCAACGGCGATGAAGCGCTTGCTTGAACTGCCCCGCCGCGATTGACGGCATTGGGTTCCGTTCGGATACTGCGGCTCTAGTTCTACGCCCGCAGCCGTTCCGGCATGGCTCAGCACGGGCCCTGCCTTCGACCTTTGCCCCACGCGCAGGTTTGTCTTGTCGACCCAGGTAACCGCATCCTCAGGCACGTTGCGTCCTTTGCTGCGATTGGCGTTGCCGGTGCTGGCTGAACAGTTGCTGATCATGCTGGTGGTCTACTCCGACGCCATCCTCACGGGTCACTACTTCGGCGATGCCGAGTTGGCGGCCATCAACCTGCTGAACTATGTGATGTGGTTTCTAACCAGCCTTTGGTTGTTGGTGTCGATTGGCTCCACCGCACTGGTGGCCCGATTCGTAGGGGCCGACGATTGGGACATGGCCCAACGCGTAACCAACCAGTCGTACCTGGTAGGAATTCTTCTCTCGGTCGTGGCAACCGTCGCCGGAATGTTGTTCTGCGACGACGCGATTCATCTCCTGCAATTGGAAGACACGGCGGCCGATCGCGCGATCGTGTATCTGTGGATTTTTTTGCCTGTGCTGCCGGCCTCCATGCTCGAGGTGATCGGCATCGCCTGCCTGCGAGGCGCAGGCGACACGGTCACCGGGCTGGTCGTGATGATCGCCGTCAACGTGGTGAACATCGCCGTGAGCTGGCCCCTGGCACTGGGGCTGTTCGGTTTGCCTGAATACGGGTGGACCGGGTTGGCTATCGGTACCGCTACAGGGCATCTTGTTGGTGGGCTGCTAACGTTAGCCATTTTGGTTCGTGGTCGCAGCGGGCTGAAACTCACCTGGCAATCGTTGGTGCCCGAGATGCCATTGGTGCGGCGGGTCTGTCGTATCGGCGTGCCGGGTGGGCTCGATGTGCTCACCATCATCAGTCTTCAACTGTGGTTCGTGGCCATCGTGAACCAGCTCGGCGATTTGGCCGCCGCCGCGCACGGGATTGCCATCCGCGTCGAATCGCTGGCCTACTTGCCAGGTTTGGCTTTTGAAGTCGCTGCCACCACCCTGGTCGGACAATATCTGGGTGCCGGGGATCATCGTCGGGCCAGCCGTAGCGTGTGGATGGCACTACTGGTCGGCGGCGGGATCATCGTCGCCGCCGGAGTGACGTTCTATACCTTCTCGGTCCCGTTGGTCGACCTGTTCGTAAATGCCGAGCATACGGACGTCGTCGATACGGCCGCCCCCTTGCTGCGGATTGTGGCCCTGGGCATGCCGGCGCTGGCGGTGCACATGATGCTCACCGGGGCGCTGCGAGGCGCGGGCGATACGCGATGGCCGTTGCTGTTCACCATCATCGGCTACCTGGGAGTTCGCATCCCCTTGGCTTACCTGTTCGCACAAACCTGGGGGTGGGGCGTCGAGGGTGCCTGGTACGCCATGCTGGCCGACCTTTACGTGCGTTGCCTGCTCGTCAGTTACCGCTTTCTGCACGGCGGTTGGAAGAAAGTGGTCGTGTGAGGTGACGATCACGGGCCTGCATTTCTTTGCGTTGTGGTAGACCCCGAAATAGAATTGCCGCACGAGGGAAGCGTACGTTGTTGTTCCGATCGGTTCGATCATTTGCGATGAGGGGAACCCCATGCAGTCGCGTAGCTTTGTTGCCGGAGTGATGACCGCCTTGGTGCTTGTGGTGATGGCTTTCACCGGTCTCCCTTCCGTTTCCGGCGAGCCCGACGAACAAACCTCCACCGTTCTTGGCTGGGTCGAAGGCAAAGGCTGGGGTTGGATTTGGGGTGCCGAAGATGAGGTCGGAGCGCTCAATGCCATGCAGCCCGCAACGGTTCGCGCGGCATTGGATCTGGCCGAGGAAGGAATCGTATACGACCTGGGTGTGCGATATAGCCGCACCAGCTACAAGTGGCCGGGCCACAGTCCCTGCGAAGTGATGACCTTTCGGGGGCCCGAGGGGGTGAAGCGTCAGGCTGATCAACCGTTCGCGTTGCCGGATGTCAACGCCAGTGGCCAAGGTTGGCATAGCTGCGCCCTGTTTATCAGCGACAATGTAGCCACACAGATTGACGGGCTAGGGCACGTTACCGTCGGCGAGGACAATCATTGGTACAACGGATTTCGCGAAGCCGACTGGGGTGGCAACTTCGGCGTAAGAAAATGCGACGCCACGACCATCCCTCCGATTATCGCAAGGGGCGTACTGCTAGACATCGCGGGGGCGCGTGGTGCCGATGCCTTGCCCAGCAGCTATGGGATTACGCCCAGTGATATCGATGCCGCCATCGAACGTCAGAAAATCGAGCTGCGACCCGGCGATGTCGTGCTGATTCGCACCGGTGTATTGCGTTACTGGGGAGAAGATGGTTCCGACGTGGAGAAGCTAGCCGAGCACGACTCAGCGGGTATCACGATGGAAACGGCCCGATACCTGGTCGAACATTTCGGGGCCATGATGATCGGCGCCGACACCAGCGGGTTGGAGGTTAATCCGGCACAGCCGCTCAGCGACACGTTCATTCCCGTGCATCGCTACTTGCTCATCGAACAGGGCGTACACATCGCGGAGTTCCACAACCTGGAAGACCTGGCCCGCGACAAGGTGTACGAATTCACCTACATCGCCATGACCAACAAGATCGCCGGCACGACAGCGGGGTTTACGTTGCGGCCGATTGCGATTCGCTGACCAGAAAAACCATTCGCTTGCAAAGCCACGCCGAATTCAACAAGTCGCGAGGGCAGGCGAATCAATGCCTGCACTCAATCCATCCAGGATTGTAGTTCTTCCTGCGAGAACTTTCCCCAGTAGATACGCACGTCGGATAGCGAACCGTGAAAGTGCAGGGGCGACGCGTAACTTCCCACAAACGAGCCGGTATCGGCGCCGATGGAAAGTCCGTCGGCTGGCTTGGAACCTATGGTGCGACCACTGGCTTGTGGTTTTCCGGGCCGACCGTTGACGATCACGCGCATCTGCCCGTCGGGATCCAAAACGCCGACGAGATGGACCCATTGCCCAAGCGGAATCGGGTCGGCAGAGACCGAAGTCAAAATGCCGCCACTACGAACCGAAAAGGTGGGTCGTGCATCGTCGAGATAGAGGCTGTATCCCTGCGCCTCGCCGCCATGGGCGATGATGACCCCTTCTGGTTGATCCGCACGGCACCATGCACCCACCGCGACGGCACCCAGCGAAGGATCGAGTTCCGCGGAAGCACGATCGACAGCGATCGCGGCTTCGCCCAATAGCTTCACGGCGGATCTGTCAGAAGATTGAATCTCGAAGCCGCCATTCACACGGCCCAAGTGATCTCCCCCCGAGACGTCCGGGACCGTCCGCGCTTCAACGCCTCGGAAATCGAACCGCAATGCCATGCTCAACTTGTCGCTCTTGGGTTTCGGCCACGCCGGCTCTTGGAAGCTTTCGACCTGATACTCCTTTCTCAAGCGACTCAATTCGGCCTTCAGCCTGGTGACCACGTCTTGATACGCTTCGTCGTCGTAGACACTGGTCAGCTCGTCGGGATCCTTCTGCAGATCGAATAGCTCCCACTCATCAATCGGGTAGTAATACACCAGCTTGTATCGATCGGTACGCACTCCGTAATGGCGTTGCACCATGTGTGCCCCGGGCCATTCGTAGTAGTGGTAATAGATGGACTCGCGCCACCCATCGGGGTCTTCGCCGCGCAGCAGGGGAACCAGACTTTCACCTTGCATATCGGTAGGAATCTCGACGCCGGCGATGTCGAGAAAAGTTTCGGCAAAGTCAAGGTTCTGCACCAGGTGGTCATCCAACTGACCCGGCTTGATGGCCTTCGGCCATCGCACAAGCAACGGCATCCGAAGCGATTCTTCGTACATCCATCGCTTGTCGAACCAGCCGTGGTCGCCCAGGTAGAATCCTTGGTCCGAGCTGTAAATGACCACGGTGTTTTCGGCCAAACCGCTTTCATCCAGGTAATCGAGCACGCGGCCCAGATTGTCGTCCACAGAGGCGACGCATCGCAGGTAGTCTTTCATGTAGCGTTGATATTTCCAGCGAATCAGTTCGTCTCCTTCCAAGTTCGATGAGTAGAACAGTCTGTTTTTTGGCCCATAAGCGGCGTGCCACAGTTCTAGTTGTTTTGGGGTGAGGTTTTTGGGTGCAACTAGCTTCAAATCTTTTGCCGTCAAGTGTTCGCGAACCGTCATCTCCTGGGTCTTGGCGGCCGAAGTGCGTCCTTCGTAATCGTCGAATAACGTGGGCGGCTCGGGAATGGTGGTATTGTCGTACATCGTCAGGTAATCGGGCCCCGGCTGCCAATTGCGATGCGGGGCCTTGTGCTGGTACATCAGGAAGAAGGGCTCGTCGGGGTTCCGGCCTTCGGTCAACCAATCCAGGGCCAGGTCGGTAATGATGTCGGTGGTGTAGCCCTCGAGCTTGATGTTCCCCTCGGGTGTGCGAAACACCGGGTTGTAGTAACTGCCTTGCCCGGGAAGCACCCGCCAGAAGTCGAAGCCCGTGGGTTCTGTTTTCAAATGCCACTTCCCGACGATGGCCGTTTGATAGCCGGCCGCCCCCAGCAGTTTGGCCACATTCTGTTGCGAGCCGTCGAAGCGGACACGGTTGTCGATCACTCCATTCAGGTGATTGTGCTTGCCGGTGAGAATCACCGCCCGACTAGGGGCACAAATAGAGTTGGTACAGAAGCAGTTTTGAAACAACATGCCTTCGCGGGCCAGGCGATCGATGTTCGGTGTCTGGTTAATCTTCGATCCGTAGGCACCAATCGCGTGCGAGGCATGATCGTCGGTGAACACGAATAAAATGTTGGGACGCGTGTTCTCCGCGGCAGTGGCAACCTGGATATCCATTAGGAACGTTACGGAACCCAGCAGGAGCCCGAGAAGTTTCTGATTGCTCAACATGAAATGTCTCTCGTTGGTCTACAGTTTCATTCCAGTGGCGTGACGGAACTCTGACTATAGCCGCCGCGTGGACAAGAATCACCTCGATTGAACGTTCTCATGGGTTCAGTGACCGAGGATAGCAATGGTTGGCCGTACATTCAGGCGGCGAGCGCATCCAATCTCGGCTTCGAAGCTACGCTGCGGATTGTCACGAGGCGGCCGGACTTGCTCAGTTCGATTTTAGGCCCAACGTGCAGTTTCGAACGTCTCGTGTGGCCCTTGTAGATACCCCTTACGCACACGGCTTTGTGGCGACCTTGTGAACCGTCTAAACTGAGGGTGTCGTTGCAGGGGGGCTTTCAAACGTATTTCGCGACCGAACATGAGTACGACTTTGAGCAAGTTGATAGGACGCTTTGCGGTTTCGTCCTGCTTCGTGTCGCTTTTCGCGGGGGCGACTGCTTTTGCGGCTGAAATCAGCGTGCCGTCCGAGGTTCAGTTCAACCGCGATGTGAGGCCGATTTTTTCAGACAAGTGTTTCGCTTGTCATGGGCCCGATGGCAATGCGCGACAGACCGAGCTCCGCCTGGACAATGAGTCCGGCGCCATGGCCGACCTGGGTGGTTTCCATGCTATCGTGCCGGGTGATCTTGATGCGAGCGTGTTGTTTCACCGGGTCACGACCGACGACCCCGATGAACAGATGCCACCGGTGGACGAAGGCACGCAACTCACACCGCGGGAAATCGAAATCCTGCGTCGGTGGATTGAACAAGGCGCCACTTGGCAGCCGCATTGGTCGTTGTCTCCGCCACGTCGACCGGCGGTGCCCGAGGTAAACGAAGCATCTTGGACGCGCGGAGAGATCGACCACTTCATTCTCGCCAAGCTCGAACAAGCTTCGCTTACACCGTCGCAAGAAGCCGACCGCCGGACATTGATCCGCCGTTTGAGTTTCGACCTGTTGGGGTTGCCGCCCAACTACGCGGAAGTTGAGTCGTTCATCAACAACCCAGATCCCAATGCGTACGCAGAACTGATCGAGCGGTTGCTCGACTCTCAGCACTACGGCGAGCGGATGGCCATGTACTGGCTCGACCTGGTGCGGTTCGCCGACACCAACGGGATCCACGGCGATAACCATCGCGAGCATGCCCCGTACCGAGATTACGTCATTGCCTCGCTGAACGACAACAAACCGTTCGACACATTCACCATCGAACAGTTGGCCGGCGACTTGCTCCAAGACCCCGCCATCGAAGAGTTGGTGGCCTCCGGGTACAACCGCTTGAATCTGACCACGCGAGAAGGGGGAGCACAGCCGAAGGAGTATCGCACGAAGTACGCCGCCGATCGGGTTAGGAACGTGTCCGCCGTGTGGCTGGGCGCCACGATGGGGTGTTGCGAGTGTCACGATCATAAGTTCGACCCCTTCACCATGCGCGACTTCTACAGTCTGGCGGCTTTCTTCGCCGACATCAAGGAAGAAGCGGTCAAAGAACAAAAGCCCGAGTTGAAGGTTCCCACGCGCGAGCAAGCAGCAGCGAGCGAGCAGCTCAATCATGAGATTGCGGCGGCCCAAGCAGAACTCGCCGCATCGACGCCGCAGCTTCTTGAAGACCAGCGAATCTGGGAGGCACAGCAGCGCGAATTGTTGGCCTCAGCAAGCGAATCTACCGAAGAATCCGAAGCGGTTGATCTTCCGCCGGAATTGCAATCCGTTTTGCGAAAGCCGGAAGCAGAGCGGGATGAGGTCGAGCTGCAACAGGTCGCGGCGCATTACCGAGAGATCGCTCCGTTGCTCGCTGCTGCCCGCGAGCAATTGAAGACGCTGGAGGCCGAACGCAAGCGGTGGGAAGCGTCGATGGCCCGCGTGTTGATTTCCGTGGCGGTTGAACCGGCGGAGACCCGGATATTGCCGCGAGGGGATTGGCTGAACGAATCGGGCCCGGTGGTATTGCCTGAAGTTCCATCGCCTCTGGGCAGCTTGGGCCTCTCCGAGCGTCGTGCCACGCGGCTTGATTTGGCCCACTGGCTGGTCGACCACGAAAACCCGGTGGTGGCCCGCGTGATGGTCAATCGGTTGTGGAAGTTGTTCTTTGGACAGGGCCTGGTTCGTTCGCTCGATGACTTCGGGTCGCAAGGCAGTTGGCCGACCCATCCCGAGCTACTCGATTGGCTGGCGGTCGAGTTCATCGAGAGTGGTTGGGATATCAAGCACATGGTGCGGTTGATGGTCAGCTCGGCAGCGTATCGACAGTCGTCGGTGGCCGATTCTGATGTGCTCGAGCGCGATCCGTCGAACGAACTGTTGGCACGACAGTCCAGGTATCGGCTCGATGCCGAAATGATTCGCGATAACGCACTGTCCGCCAGCGGGCTGCTCTCGCGAACCATGGGCGGGCCCAGCACCAAGCCGTATCAACCGGCCGGGTATTGGGCCCATCTCAACTTTCCCAAACGGGTCTACAAACCGGACCGCGGCGAGAACCTATATCGCCGAGGTGTTTATACCTATTGGTGTCGCACATTCTTGCACCCCAGCATGGTGGCCTTCGACGCACCCAGCCGCGAAGAGTGTGCGGTCGCACGTCCGCGGTCCAACACACCACTACAAGCCCTGGTGTTGCTGAACGACCCCATCTATGTGGAGGCCGCTCGCGCGTTTGCCACGCGGATTGTTGCCGAAGGTGGTTCGACAGCAGCCGACCGCTTGCAATTCGCTTATCGCACGGTGCTCAACCGGAACGCCTCGCAAGAAGAACAATCGCTGCTTACCAAGCTCTACGAACAGAACCTGGCTGATTATCAGCAAGAACCGCAGAACGCCCACGAACTACTTTCCGTTGGCCAATCGCCGCTGAACCTTCCCGCTGATTGCGACGCTTCGGAATTGGCCGCCTGGACATCGGTTGCCCGAGCCATTTTGAACCTGCACGAAACGATTACGCGAAGCTAGACGGAGAGTCTGCGCGGGTGGTTTTCGCAGTGTCGTCATGTCGGATCACCGTAGACGATCTCGACGCATGAATCGCCTTACCCAAGCTTGAGGTCCATTGACCGTGAGAGTATCCCCTTCGCGAAGAACCTGGCCCCTGGCATGGTTGCTGGCTTTTGTGGCAAGTGCCGGCTGTGGGATAACTTCCGAAAACAGCGTTGCCGCGCAAATCGACGACCCGGCGACGAAAGACAAGCCGGCCGCTTCACAAGAACCAGCCACAAAGCCTGCTGCTGCGGCCCAAAATGCCGAGAAGGACGCCCAGCCCACCAACCACCTGGCCGGCGAGACGAGCCCCTATTTGTTGCTGCACGTACATAACCCCGTGGATTGGTATCCGTGGGGCCCTGAGGCGTTGGAGAAGGCGCGTCGCGAGGGAAAGCCGATCTTCCTCTCGATCGGCTATTCCAGTTGCTACTGGTGTCATGTGATGGAACGCGAGTCGTTCATGGACGAAGAAATCGCGGCCATGCTCAACGAGCACTTCGTCTGCATCAAGGTCGATCGAGAAGAGCGGCCCGATATCGATGAGATCTTCATGACGGCGCTGCAGATCTACTTTCAATTGACCCGCTCACCGCAAGGCGGCGGCTGGCCGTTGACCATATTCCTTACGCCCGAGGGGCTTCCTATGATGGGCGGAACGTACTTTCCTCCCCGCGATTCGGCGCGTGGTCGGGGGTTCTTATCGGTGCTGCGATTGGTGCAGGACCGCTGGCAGCAGGATCCCAAAAGACTTCGCGAAAACGGTCAGCAGTTGGCCGACTTCGTTCGCGATTCGCTCGATCAACGGCAACCGTTGGTTGGCGCGCCGCTCGGCGCGGCCTGGCTCGATGAGCTGACTGATGAGTTGAACGACGAATTCGACGCGGAATTCGGCGGCTTCGGCTACTCGGCCGTCAATCCCAGACAGCCGAAGTTTCCCGAGCCGAGCAAGTTGTTGTTCCTGCTCGACAGAGTTGAGAGGCTCGACGATGGTCGAGCCCGCGTGATGCTCACCACCACGCTCGACGCGATGGCGGCCGGTGGAATTCGCGATCATCTCGGCGGGGGTTTTCATCGCTACAGCACCGACCGTTACTGGCGTGTTCCGCATTTCGAAAAGATGCTCTACGACAACGCGTTGCTGCTGGCCGTCTACGCGCGGGCTAGCCAATTGCTGAACGAGCCGCGTTACGCACAGGTTGCCCACGAGATGGCGCAATTTGTCTTGACCGAGATGACCGACCCCGGGGGTGGGTTCTACACGGCGCTCGACGCAGAGACCGACGCCGACGAAGGGGCCTACTACGTGTGGACCGACGAAGAGCTGGCCGAATTGCTCTCGCCCGAGGAATTGACGTTGTTCTCAGCCGTCTATGGGATCGGTGACGAACCGAACTTCGAAGGTCGCCACATCCTGCTACTGCCGCGCCCGCTGACCGAGACCGCTGCTGGGCTATCCATCGAAACACCACAGTTCAACGATCAGTTAGCCACCCTTCGCAGGCGACTCCTCGAGCGCCGCAATCAACGCGAGCAACCGTTGCTTGATACGAAAGTGCTGACGAGTTGGAACGGGTTGATGATCCGCGGTCTGGCCGATGCGGGACGAATGCTCGAAGAGCCCCAGTACATGGACGCCGCCGCAAAGGCCGCCCAATTCGCGCTGGCGAACCTCCGCACGCCCGAGGGTCGTTTATTGCGCACCTGGCGCGAGGGGACCGCGAAGCTGAACGCATACCTTGACGACTACGCATTCCTGGTCGACGGGTTGATCGCCCTGCACGAAGCCACCGGAGATCAGCAATGGCTGAAGCTGGCCGAAGAATTGACGCAGAAGCAGATCGCGTTGTTCCACGACGATCGTTTTGGCGGATTCTATTTCACCTCCAGCGATCATGAAGCGCTGTTGGCCCGCAGCAAAGATCCCGTCGATTCGGCTCTCCCCTCGGGCAACGCCGTGGCCGCGGCGAATCTCGTCTACCTGGCCAACACCCTGAACGACGACGAGTACCGCGCCCGAGCCACACGCGGCATCACCGCATTCCAATCGCTGATGGAATCCTCGCCAAAGTTGTTCCCCCACATGGCACTGACGGTTGCCAATCTGGCGGAAGAAGAAGCAAGCTCGGGCGAAACGCAGGGGCAATAGTCTTTTGAAGGCGAACGGCTGCAACAACGCATATTGCAAAGAGACAACCGATGGAAGCACCCGGGGCAGTAGAGCAGCACGATTTGAAGATGCCGTTGTCAATACGGTTGATAGGGCACTTCTTTCTCCTAACGGGGTTAATCTTTCTTGGCGAAATGCTTATTCAGTATGTCGCCCGAACGTCCATGGGAATCAACCTGGGCATTATCAACATCTTCGTTGGTGCAGGTATTTTGTGCTGGTCGAATTTTGCGCGAAGAGTGGCCTCATTCGAGCTCTGGATCGTGGCAATCGGAATTCCTTTATTGTTAGTTTCTGGTCTGTCGTTCAAGGTCTATTGGGAACTAGGCGGATCAGCACCTTGGCAAGAGGACATCTCTTTTTCTTCTCCTACGGTCTCTAACTGGCGCCACGCTTCACCAGGCGACTGTCTGTTCGACGCTCTTCTCTCTGTTGCAGTTCTGATTGTGGTGATCGCTTCTTTGCGGACGTTACGGCACCATGAGACCGTTGATATGTTTTCGGACAAGGACCGAAGGCACTTCCAGATTGGCATATCGTCATTCTTGTTCTTCATGCTAACGGTGGGTATCCTATTCGTTAGTTTGCGACCGCGAATTATCTATCAGGATCTAGAGATTATTCGCAAGTCCGTTCCATCGAATTCTGCAACCGCTGATACAGCATTGATCGCTTATGGGTTGCGAAGGCATCGATGGGAAGTGTCGAACGTCGTTGTTGACTTTGTGGTCATTGATCGTACGGCAGGTGCATCGGTCGAGACCAGCACTAGCTCGCTCGGAGACGGTAAGGCGGCGGTGACAGGGCCCGATGGTCAGTATTTGGAGCTGCCTGTGGACGCCAAGTTCGCTGAGGTTGATGATGAGCGCGTGTTGACGTTTGATGGCACCGTCACCGAACAACAGATTCAGGCATATTTGGACAACAATCCTCCATACCCGAACATTCCCGACCTGCTGGCGACACCGAAATCAGTGGCTGCCAGTCCCTAATGTTTCACGAGCTACTAAGCTCGCAGCGACCGACTGCTCGATTGTGACGAGTCGTCTTTATTCTTCTTCCACGAGCAGAACGACCGTCTTACCCTCGGGTAGTTTCAGTTCGGCCCAAGCAATCCACTCTGAGCCATCGTCGGTCGTGTAGCTCTCGCAGTAGATCACTCCTTTGCCATCCGTGCCTTCGACGTCGAATACGTAACTGTCAGGCTCCTCGGTCGCCAAACTGGCAACCAGATCCATTTCAATTCGTTCAATCGGCCCAAGTTGATCGACCAGAATCGGGTTTTCTCGAAGTTGGCTGGCAATCTCTTCGTTGATCTCCTGCGTTGCGAACCAGAATGCGACGATACCTCCGCCGCAGCACAGCACGAAGCAGGAGGCCCCAACCGCGGCGATCGCCACCAGGAAGCCGGTCGCGAAGTCCGATCCCTCTCGTTTGCTACGAGTTGGCGGACTGAGGTCGAACGGTTCCGGGAAGTCTTCGTTGGGTTCAGGTTTCATCTAGAAACGCTCGCACGAAGGAGGCACTTATTGCGACTAATCGTCTTCGGTGGGTGAACTCGTGCGACTCTCTATTGATTCTCCCTTGGGCACCAGGGTGAACCACTCGTCGCCGACGCTTTGCAGCCTGGCGGAGGTGATCCGCTGAGTGCCATCCGCTTGGGTTTGGCTTATACAATCGATTATTCCCCATTGTTTGTTGCCATTCACGAAAAAGAAAAACTCTTCACCGTCCAGATACTCACTTTCAAATCGATGGACGCTTTCGAAGTCTTTGAATTCTCCGAGATGCTCAACCAGCAGGGGGTGATCCTTGATGAGGGCAAACACTTCAGGGGAAACATCCGCGGGTAGAAAGTAGTAGTTCGACGCAGCGTAGGCGAAGACGAAGCAATACCGGGCCGCAATGAGCGTTAGCGATATCAACAACGCCCAAAAGATCTTCGTGCCCGGGGCAGGTTTCCCCGGCGAGAACTCGAATTGTGCCGGGGGGCGTGATTCGTTTGAAGATGTTGTGCTCATCAAGTTGCAACTCGTGGGACGATGCGAGATGTGTGTCCTTGGTGTTCCAATATACAAAAGATCGGCGAGGATTTGCATTTCCGACCCGGGGGCATCAAGATCGTGGGTGCGGCACATCCACCCTTGGATTTCAGGGGCGCGGCATCACGACGTGATGCCTTAAGCCGATCCTTCAAGAGGAATGACTCGATATGTTCAAGCCTGCCCCATGTCTTTTTCTGGCAGCGGTCGCACTGGTGGCCTTCGGGACCTGGTCTTCTGCGATGGCAGCCGAGCCGCTGCGTGTCGCCCCGTTCAACGTCGATGCAACGCCACCCCTGGGAAGCCCCTGTGCATATCGGCTGGCTGAGCGGATTGTCGATCCGTTGAGCGCGCGGGGAATCGTTATTCTCTCGGAAGAGGCCCCCATCGTGTTATGCGCGGTCGACTGGATCGGCATCGGCAACGGAGCCCATGATGCGTGGCGCGAGGCCCTCGCCGATGCGGCAGGTACGGATATGCAGCACGTCAGCGTGCACGTGCTACATCAGCACGATGCCCCGGCATGCGATCTGACCGTCGAGGCGATGTTGGTTGAACAAGGGCTCGACGGGCAGATGTTCGATATCAACTTTGCACGACGAACCATTGAAAACACAGCCAACGCCGTTCGCGAAGCCGTTTCGTCACCCATCAAAGTTACCCATCTCGGACTTGGTGAGGCCAAGGTGGAACAAGTGGCCTCGAATCGACGGATCTTGGGGCCCGATGGCAAGGTAAAACATGTGCGGTTCAGCGCTTGTCGCAATCCCGATGCCGTTGCTGCGCCCGAGGGAGTGATCGACCCGAATGTGAAGCTGATCGCGTTTTTTTCCGACGACCTTCCCGTGGCTTCGCTAACTTATTACGCCACGCATCCTCAAAGCTACTACCGCCAGGGCGACGTGAGCGCTGACTTCGTCGGCATGGCCCGCGCGATGCGGGAGGATGATCTCCCCGAAGTGACGCACGTTCATTTCAACGGCGCTAGTGGCAACGTGGCTGCAGGAAAATACAACGACGGTTCCCGCGAGAATCGCCCCGTGCTGGCCGCCCGCCTGGCCGCGGGGATGCAAAAGGCCTGGGACAATCTCCGCAAAGAGCCCGTAACTGCCGCCGACGTGGCTTGGGACGTCGCGCCTGTTGCGGTTCCGGCCCGCGATACGTTGGACGAGCAGGAACTGCGGGCCCTGTTGGAGAACGAAAAGGCCGACGATCAGGAGCGTATTCGGGCTGCCCGCGATTTGTCGTTTCTGTTGCGAACCACCGGGGGCACCAAGGTCGAGTTGTCTTGCCTCAGTCTGGGCGATGCCCGCGTGCTGCACATGCCGGGCGAATTGTTCATCGAATACCAGTTGGCCGCCCAAGCCATGCGACCCGAGCTGTTCGTCTGCATGGCCGCTTACGGAGACTACGGTCCCGGCTACATTGGCACCGAGATTGCCTACGGCCAAGGCGGCTACGAAACCGGCCGCGTTTCCCGCACCGCCCCCGAAGTGGAAGAAGTACTCACCACTGGCATGGCCAACTTGCTGCACTTCGATCTGTCTCAAGAAGCGGCCTCGCAATGGCGGCGACCGTCGATGATTAAGTAGTGGTTCCGCAACAGACCTCGCCCCGTCTTATTCCATACGTTATCGTCTAAGTGTTCGGACTTCGGTTTTTCGCAGTGGTTAGGGGAGAATATTCATGGGCCCGGCACTAATTATCTTTGGTGTGCTGGTGGTTGCCGCGTTGGTGTTGATCGCCTTCGTGGTTGGCATCTACAACCGCCTGGTGGGATTGCGGAATCGTTACAAGAACTCCTTCGCGCAGATCGACGTGCAGTTGAAGCGACGGAATGATCTCATCCCCAACCTGGTCGAAACGGCCAAGGGCTATCTGAAGCACGAGCGTGAAACCCTGGAGGCGGTGATTCAGGCCCGGAATCAGGCCGTTACGGCAGGGCAACGTGCTGCTTCCGATCCGGGCAACCCTGATGCGATGAATCAGCTCAACGGCGCGGAATCGATGCTCTCCGGGGCGTTGGGTCGCCTGTTCGCGCTGTCGGAAGCATATCCCGATTTAAAGGCCAATCAGAACATGCTCTCGCTGCAAGAAGAGCTGACGTCGACCGAGAACAAAATCGCCTTCGCTCGGCAGGCATTCAACGATGCCGTGATGCGGTACAACACGCAACGCGAGACATTTCCCGCCGTGTTGTTCGCCGGCATGTTGAACTTCCAGGAAGCCCCGTTGTTCGAAGTGTCTTCACCCGAGGAACGCGAGGCCCCCAAGGTGTCGTTCTAAAGGGAAGCGACATCCCCTGGGGCTGTCTCTTTGGTGAGCATCTGTGCATCAGGCTTTCGAACGAGTAGCCACACGGCCATTGGATTGGCGTGGATAATCAGCTATGGCGATGGACTTTTTCGAACATCAAGATCGGGCCCGACGACGGACGGGCTTGCTTGTATTTCTGTTCGTGCTGGCTGTAACCCTGATTCTTGTCACCATTTGCACGGTGATTGGGTTCGCCATTTGGGCGGTCGATGACCAATACGACTATGGCGAAGATCCGGCGACCAGGATTGTCCGCACGTTGCAATACAACTGGTTCGCCTTCGTGTGTGCGGCCGGGTTCACGGTCGTCGTCATCTTTCTCGGTTCTCTGTATAAGACATCTCAGTTGGCCTCCGGTGGGCAGGTGGTGGCCGAAATGTTGGGCGGGCGACTGATTCAGCCGGGTACCGGGACACTGGCCGAACAGCGGTTGATGAACGTTGTGCAGGAAATGGCGATCGCCTCGGGCACCGCCGTGCCCCCGGTGTATGTGTTGGACAACGAGCAGGGAATCAACGCCTTTGCCGCCGGATTCGAACCCGACAGTGCCGTGGTGGCGGTGACACGAGGAACGCTGGATTACTTGGATCGCGATGAACTTCAGGGGGTGATCGGTCACGAATTCAGCCACATTCTCAACGGCGATATGCGGTTGAATATCCGCCTCATCGGCATCATTCATGGCATCCTGGTCATCGCCCTGGTGGGCTACTACGTCTTGCGTTCGTTGCGGCACGTGCGGCTGTCATCTTCTTCCAATCGCAAAGGAGGGGGCGGTGTTCTCGCCATCCTGCTGGCGTTGCTGATCTCTTCCATCACCCTGATTGTGGTTGGCTACATCGGTGTTTTCATCGGGAATCTCATCAAGAGCGCCGTTTCCCGGCAGCGAGAATTCTTGGCCGATGCCTCCTCGGTGCAGTTCACCCGCAACCCGGAGGGGCTGGCCGGTGCCTTGGCCAAAATCGGAGGGATCAAAGAGACATCGCGAATCGACGATCCCCATGCTCAAGAAATCAGCCACATGTTCTTTGCCAACGCCTTGAACAGTCATCTCTTTTCGACGCATCCCCCGTTGCTCGATCGCATCCAGCGAATTATGCCGGGCTATTCACGCAAGTTCGATAAAGTGCAGCCGATTGACGAGCCGCGAACCGATACATCCGAAATGGCTGCGGCAGTATCGGCGGCAGCCCCGTTGTCGCCCTCGCAACCGTCGGAAGAATTTATGGAATCTTCCGCAGTCGATCCGGTCCGCGTGGTATCGACCATCGGGGAGCCCGCCGATGATCACTTGCGGCATGCTGCTGCCGTGATGGCGATGATCCCCGATCAATTGCAGCAGGTGGTGGTCGAGTCGTACGGTGCGCGTGCGATCATCTATGCGCTGCTGCTGGACCGCGACGAGAAAGTGCAGGAGGTACAACTCGCACGGCTGCGAACCCATGCCGAAGAACTCTCCTATCGACAGACACTAGAAATCGCCAGCGTGGTTGCCCGCATGCCGGCGGTGGCCCGCGTCCCCTTGGCCGATCTGTGCGTTACTCCGCTTCGGGCCTTGGCCGTCAGTCAGTACGAGGCCTTTCGCGAGAACTTGAAGGTGTTGGTGGAAGCCGATCAACAGGTCGATCAATCGGAGTATGTTCTGTGGGCGATGGTCGTTCGGCATCTCGATCAACATTTTGGCATCCGCAAAGCCCCCCGTGTGCGATACCACGCGATGACGCCCATCACTGAGCAACTGCAAGTGGTCATCTCCACGCTGGCCCGCATTGGCTACGACAGCAGCCACGAGGTGCAGTCGGCTTTCGATGCCGGGATGCGCGAACTGGGGCAACGCTCCGCACTACTGCCGCAAGAGGCCTGCTCGCTGAATCGGTTCGACAAGGCGATGCAGGAGTTAGCCCGAACCAGTCCGGGCTTGAAGAGGCGAATCATGAGGGCAGCCAGCGCCTGCGTTTTGGCGGACTCCCAAACGACGATTCGTGAATTCGAACTTCTCCGCGCGGTGTCCGCCACGCTCGATTGCCCGATGCCGCCACTGGTCGTGACCCCTTCCGTGGCCACGTAGTTGCTCTGAGCGATCTTGTTCTGTTCGGACGCAAGTCGTTATTTAACAATGCCTTACAGGTGTGGTTCTTTGCGGAGTGGTGACTCTCCGCCGTGGTCGTCACTTCTCTTTTCAGGCCTGCGGGTATACGAATCGTTCATTCGCAGATAATAAATTGACGAGTTGTCAAAAAATGACGGCGCGTCTATACTTGGGATGGTCGCAGGTTCTGCCCTGCAGGCGAGGGCCAAATCGTCATGGAGAGAACAAGGATGAAAACACTTAGTCGAAAACAGCGTGAGATCCACCAGCGCGAGGAAGACATCCTGGATGTCGCGCGGGAGATGCTCGGCACCCGGGGCTATCTCGGCCTGAACATGGACCGCATTGCCGAGGCGCTAGAGTATTCCAAAGGCACGATCTATCAGCACTTCTCTTGTAAGGAAGAAGTGTTGATGGCTTTGATCATTCAAACCAGCGAAAAGCGCACGTCGATGTTCGCTCGCGCATCGGAGTTTAACGGTCACACGCGAGAGCGATGTACTGCGATTGGGTTCGCGGCAGAACTCTTCGTGCGGCTCTATCCCGATCATTTCCGCGTGGAACAGCTCCTTCAGCTCAATTCAATCTGGGAAAAAACTTCTCCCGAACGACAACAGTTGTTGCTGGCCTGCCAGACGCGCTGCATGAGCATCGTGGCAGGCATCGTCCGCGATGCGATTGCCTGCAAGGACCTTGAAATGCGCAAGGGCATGGCTCCCGAGGAGATGGTGTTCGGTATGTGGTCACTCAGCTTCGGGGCCTATTCGATCATGGCCTCCAGTGGTCCCCTGGCAGAGTTGGGAATCATGGATCCGTTTCTCAGTGTGCGCACCAACATTCAGGCCATGCTCGACGGTTTCGATTGGAAGCCGACGACGGGCGAGTGGGATTACGACGCGACCGTGAAGCGCGTGCAGCAGGAAGTGTTCACCGAAGAATCGAGTCAGGTGTTTTCCGCATGAGCAGCGGATCAACCGTAGTGACAAGGCGTCAAATTATGACGAAGCGTACAATTGCCCTGGGTTGTCTCGCGATTGTGGTCATTCCTGTCGCATGGTTCGCGTTTTCCCCGGCCAGTTCAGACGCCGTGGAGCAGCAAGCCGAAGCCCCGCCGTTACCGGTGGAAACCATTACCGCCGAATCAGTCGACTCTTACGAGACGGCTCGCGCATACACCGGAGTGATTCGAGCCCGGCGCGATACGGTGCTCAGCTTCGAGCGTCTCGGCACGCTCGAGAAAATCAACGTCGATGAAGGGCAGCGCGTCGGCCAGGGTGAGGTGGTTGCCGAGTTGGACACCCGCCGACTGCAAGTTGCCCGGCAGCGACTTGAATCACGACGCAACGAAGCTGCCGCCATGTTGGCTGAATTGGTGGCTGGCCCTCGCCAGGAAACCATCGACGCAGCGGTGGCGAGTGTCGAGAACCTGCAGGCTCAGCTAGAACTCGAAAAGGCGAATCTCATTCGCCGGAAGTCGCTGCTGGCTCAGGAGATCATCCCGCGGGAAGAGTACGACGCCTCGAAGTTCGGCGTTCAAGCCGCCGCGGCCCGACTGCAAGCTGCCCAACGTCAGCTCGACGAGCTGAACGCTGGCACCCGCAAAGAGAAGATCGACGCCCAGAAGGCGGTTCTCGATACGCTCGATGCCGAGTTGTCCGACGTGAACATCGAGTTGGAGGACAGCGCCCTGCTCGCGCCGTTCGCCGGGACCGTATCGGAGAGGATGGTCGACGAAGGTACCGTGGTCGCCGCGGGCGCGCCCATTGTGCGATTGGTTGAAGACGGCCAGCTTGAAGCCTGGATCGGGCTGCCGGTCGATGTGGCTGCCGGTCATTCCATTGGGGAAACCGTGGAGTTGGAAGTCGATGGTGTAACGCACGCGGCGACGGTCAAGAGTCGCCTTCCCGAGCTCGACCGCGATAGCCGTACGCGAACGGTTGTATTCGCATTCGACGCCGACGTTAGCGATACGCTCGTCCCCGAGCAGGTGGTTCGGCTGCGAGTGAAATCGAAGATTGAAGTTGCCGGATTCTGGCTGCCAACCGATGCCTTAGCTGCCGGGCCGCGTGGATTGTGGAACTGTTACAGCGTAGCCGACGGTCGTGTTCAACGGCGATTGGTCGAAATCTTGTACACCGAAGGCGACCGTGTCTTGGTCCGGGGAACGTTAGCCGACGGAGAGCAAATCATTTCCGCGGGCACGCATCGAGTGGTTGTCGGCCAGCAGGTTCGCATGCGCGAGCCCCAAACGCACGCCGCCAATCCCCAGCCAAAAAGCACCAAGCGTTAGGCGTTTCCCCCGACTGGTCGTCTTGCCGATCGAAACGCGGCGGGGCGCGAAAGAAGACCGAGATGAGCGACCTGTTTTATCGAAATCCGCGATTGCTGGCCCTGACCATCTGTTTAATTCTGGTCTCGGGGTTGTCCGCATACATGGTCTTGCCGCGCATTGAAGACCCTCAGATGACCAAGCGGGTTGGCCTGGTCCGAACCATCTTCCCGGGGGCCAGCGCCGAGAGGGTCGAATCGCTGGTGACCGAGAAGCTGGAAAAGTCGCTCGACGAAATCGAAGAAATCAAGCTCATCACTTCGACCTCGCTCTCGGGCATCTCGGCCATGATCATTGAACTCCACGATTGGGTTTACGAACCCGATGAGATCTGGTCCCGAGTTCGAGATAAACTGAGCGACGTTGAACCCGATCTGCCGGTCGATTCCGGAAGGCCGCAGTTCGAAGAAGCTCAGATGGGTGCTTACGGGTTGATCGCGGGGCTGAAGTGGACCGGAGAGGGTCCGCCGAACTTCGCCATCCTGGGGCGGCTTGCTGAAGAACTGCAAGATGTCTTGCAGGCGTTGCCATGGACCGAGCAGGTTGATCTATTCGGTCAGCGTCGCGAAGAAATTGTCGTCGAGATCCGCCCCGATCAGTTGGCCACCCTTGGTCTTTCGGTTGTACAGGTTGCCGATCAACTCAGGGCCAGCGACGCCAAAGTAACCGCCGGCCAACTGCGAGGCGAGGGGGGGAACTTCGTATTCGAAGTGGCCTCGGAACTCGACTCACTCGAACGCATTCGCAACACTCCGGTGGACTCCGGTCAACTTGGACAGACGGTGCTGTTGACCGATATTGCGGACGTGCGGAAGGCCATCGCCGACCCGCCTGAAAACATCGCCATCATCGATGGCCTTCCAGCGGTGACCGTGGCGGCTTTGGTAGAGCCATCGCGGCGAATCGACTTGTGGTCGAAGTCGGCCAACGTGGCCCTGGAGGAATTCGCTCAGACGTTGCCCAGCGGTGTCGAACTCAAACCGGTGTTCGATCAGGCGGGTTACGTCAATGTGCGGCTTGGCGGCTTGCTATTCAATCTGTTGTTAGGCGCGATGGCCGTCATGCTTGTCGTGCTCACCCTGATGGGTTGGCAATCGGCTCTGATTGTCGGCGTGTCGCTGCCACTGTCGGCGCTGATGGTCTTAACGGGAATGCGGCTGTTGGGGATGCCTGTGCATCAGATGTCGGTCACGGGCTTGATCATTGCCTTGGGGTTACTCATCGACAACGCGATCGTCATGGTCGACGAAGTTCGCAGCAATCTTCGCGAGGGATTAAAGCCACGGGTCGCGATCAGCGAAAGCGTTCGTCATCTAGCGGTTCCGCTGTTCGGGTCGACGTTGACCACCGCCTTAGCGTTTGCCCCCGTGGCGCTCATGCCGGGCCCCGGAGGCGAATTCGTGGGGGCCATCGCCATCAGCGTGATTCTGGCCATCAGCAGTTCGTACTTTCTCGCCATGACGGTGGTACCGACGCTGACCGGGTTGGCCCAACGCGTGCAGCTTGCCTCGCGCGGTAATCAATGGTGGAAAGATGGGCTGCACAACGATCGTCTCAGGGCGGGTTACATTTCGTTCCTCGATTTTCTTTTCGCCAGGCCCTGGTTACCCATCGCCCTGGGGATGGCTCTCCCCGTATTTGGTTTCGTGCAGGGTCGCACGCTGAAGGAACAGTTCTTTCCTCCGGCCGATCGCGACCAGTTTCAAATCGAATTGGAGCTGCCATCGCATGCCGCCATTAGTCAGACCGAGCGAGCCGCCATGGAAGTCCGCGACGTGGTGATGGCCCACGACCGCGTGCAAAACGTGCAGTGGTTTATCGGCGAGAGCGCACCGTCGTTCTATTACAACCTGGTCGAGCGAAACAAATTCACCCCGCAATACGCGCAAGGAATCGTTCAGCTCGACTCTGCCGAGCGTGTGGAACCGCTCATCCGCAAACTGCAGAAAAAACTCGACGAGAAATACGCCGGTATGACCGTGCTGGTCCGTAAGCTGGAGCAGGGGCCGCCATTTGATGCCCCCGTAGAACTGCGATTGTACGGCGCCGACTTGGGGCGGCTTCGCGAACTGAGCGCGGCCGCCCGCAAGGAACTGGCCGCGGTGCCCGGGGTGGTGCATGTACGCGACGATCTCTCGGAAACTCTACCCAAGCTGGCCCTCCGCGTGGACGAGGAAGAAGCCCGCATCGCGGGGCTCGATCATCTTTCGATTTCGCGACAACTCGACTCCACGCTGGAAGGTGCCATTGGCGGATCGTTGTTGGAAGCCACCGAAGAGCTTCCATTGCGTGTTCGCCTGGTGGAATCCAGCCGGGGTGACTTGGATCGCGTGGCCTCCTTGGAACTGGTTTCGTCTCAGCCTGGGAAAGAGAATTTTGTTCCGTTATCCACGGTGGCGAACATCGACCTGATTCCGGAGCAGGGCACCATCACGCGCCGTAACGGTCGCCGGAACGTTACCATCCAGGCTTACCTTACACCCGGCGTGCTTCCCAGTGAGGTGTTGAGCGGACTCGAAGAGCGGCTCGATGCCGCGTCGTTCGAAATGCCCGCGGGTTATTCGTTGGATGTGGGTGGTGAGGCGGAAGCCCGAGACGACGCGGTGGGCAACCTGCTGTCGACCGTGGGTGTGTTGCTAGTGCTAATGGCCGCCACGTTGGTCTTGTCGTTCGGCTCGTTCCGCGCGGCTTCGATCATCGCCCTGGTCGGAGTGTTATCGATTGGCCTTGGACTGGCCGCTTTGTGGACGTTTGGCTTCCCCTTTGGGTTCATGTCCATCATCGGCACGATGGGTCTCGTCGGCGTGGCGATCAACGATGCCATCGTGGTTTTGGCCGCCGCGCGTGGCGATGAGAAGGCCGCTAAGGGCGACCTCATTGCACTGCGTAATGTGGTTGTGAAAGCCACCCGGCACGTGCTTTCCACCACCATTACGACCATCGCCGGGTTCACGCCGCTGCTGATTGCCGGCGGGCAGTTTTGGCCGCCCCTGGCGGTTGCCATTGCGGGCGGTGTGTCGGGAGCCACGGTACTCGCGCTGCTCTTCGTACCTTCACTGCACCTGGTGTTGGTCCGGATGTTCCAAGGATCGCCCGAGCAAGTAACGAGCACGGAAGAACGCGGCTTGCCGTCGGAGTGGGAACGCGCCCCCTTGGCGGCAGAAGCCGTTTCGTAGCAGGCAATCAGGCCAAAACTTCACCTATCGCAAGTTCAAGCCGAACCCAAGTCGAGCGTGCAAGCAAACGCGCAACCTGAGGCTATCGAGTTTTCAGCTCGGAAATTCGACGCTGTAGGAACTCGTGAGAGATCTCTTCGGCCTTGGCGCGGTCGGCTGCGTCGTAGTCCCAGAATTCCTGGACTACGAGTTCACACTGCGGGTGATGGCTGCCGTCATCGCCGACGCGTTGCCGCGTTTCTGCCAGGCGTGCCTTCAACTCGGCGACGAGCTTCGCGTAGCCGGGTTGGTCATAAAGATTCACGGTCTCGCGGGGGTCCAGCACCAGGTCGTATAGTTCCCAGCCAGGGGGCGTTTGGTTACCGCCTTTGTAGTTGCAGCCGTAGTAGTAGATCAACTTGTGGGTCTTCGTCCGGATGCCCAGGTGCCCTGGATTATCGTGATGGGCCATGTGCATCCAGTAGCGGTAGTAGGCTTCCTGCTTCCAATCCTCGGGTTCCTCCCCGGTTTCCAACAGCGACTTGAACGACCGCCCCTGCACCGAGGCCGGAGTTGTCGCGCCGGCGAACGCCAGCATCGTGGGGCCATAGTCGACATTTTCGATGATCGTATCGAACCGCTGCCCGGCCGCCACGGACTTCGGGTACCGGACCAGAAACGGCATCCGCTGCGATTCTTCGTACATCCACCGCTTGTCCTGATAGTCATGCTCGCCCAGCATGAAGCCCTGGTCCCCGGTGTAGATGATCACCGTGTTGTCGAGCTGACCGGTATCTTCGAGATACTTGAACAACCTTCCAAGATTGTCATCGATTCCTTTGACGCACCGCAGAAACTTCTTTAGATACGCGTTGTAGGCCAGTCGGGTGTTCTCATCGTCGCTGAAGTTGGCCGCATCGAAGCTGGCGGGAAACTCGGCCGGAAACCGCTTGGGTAAGTCGCGAAGATAACTGCGGCGGGGATTGCGGCCACCGATCGAAGTGCCAATGTGTGGGATCAACTCGTCGTTCGCTCCTCGGGTGGCGAGCGAACCGAATTGCGGGTGCAGGGCCCACAAGGTTGCCGGTTCGGGGATCTTGACATCCGCCAGGTACGACTCGTAGCGGGCCGCGTTCTCGAAGTAGTCGTGCGGCGCCTTGTAGTGGTGCATCAGGAAGAAGGGCTTCTCCTGATCCCAATCCGATTGCAGCCAGTCGAGCGTCAAGTCGGTGATCGCATCGGTGGAGTGCTTCCCTTTGAACTGAATGGTGTTCTTTCCCCACGGCTTATCTCCGCGAACCCGAAACTCGGGGTCGTGGTACTTCCCCTGCCCGGGCAGCACGCAGTAGTAGTGAAAGTCGGCCGGTTCTTCCTTGAGGTGCCACTTGCCGATCATGGCGGTGTGGTATCCGGCCTTATCCATTTCAATGGCCAGCATTTGTTTCCCAGGTCGCACGCGACCGCCCAGGTCGAAGGCACCGTTGGTGTGGTTGTACTGCCCCGTTAACACACAGGCCCGCGACGGCGAGCAGATCGAATTCGTACAGAACGCATTGGTGAACAGCGCGCCTTCTTGGGCGAGTCGATCGATGTTGGGTGTGGGGGCAATCTCCGCCAGTCGACTGCCGTACGCCGAGATGGCGTGTGCCGCGTGATCATCGGACATAATGTAGAGAATGTTCGGCCGGCTAGCCGCGGAGGCCACCGAAGGCAACCAGAACAGAATCAGTAGAATCAACGTTCGCGTCACGTTTTGCTCCCGGGCTGCTAGACGAATAAGTCGCTACCGCCGTGTCGAGATCCTGCCGGCGTGGCACGTCTAATACTACTCGCAGCAGATCGCCTGGTCGAATTTGGGGGCATATGCCATCCGTACCGAGTGCGGAGGACATGCCGCGTTTCATGACCCCAAAAGCAAACAAGCCGCCCGGATCCCTGGGCGGCTCGATTCGATAAGGTCGCTCGACATGGTAACGTTAGTTGCCGAACACCACCCGCAGCGTGTTATTGCGCTCTTTCGCTTCGCTGACTCGTCCGTTGGGGTCAACCGTGGCGGTTACGGTGGTGCCCGAAACTTGGGCCGCCTGCACGTAGACCGAAGTTACACCACGCGCTCCCATCGCGGACACAGGGACCGCAACGCGGCGGATGGTGGCATTGTCCGAGTTTCGACGAACGTTCACCAGACAAATGGTCTGAGGTGAGCCGACCGTCCCAAAGTTCACCAGGTCCACGCGAACACCATCGGGCCGGGTAACGATTCGTTGAATCGCGTAGTCGGGCCAGGTCGCGTTTTGCTTTTGAATCAAGGTCACGCGGGTGTTGTTGCGTTCGCTGAGTTCGTTGATTTGTGAATTGGGATCAACGAGAGCAAAGACGCGAACTTCGGCCAACGGCAGTGACGAAAACTTGTAGACCTGGGAACTCCGCGGCGATAAGGAACGCACGCGAGTGCTGGTACTGGTGAGCCGTCGATTATCGCTGAGTCGCGTGATGGTCACTCGCAGGTCGGTTATCGGCGTGGCCCTGGTTCCTCGGTTAGACACCGTAACGTACAGAGTATCTCCGCGATGGCTGATCGCAGCGACGGCCAAATCGGGAGTTCCGCCCGTGGGCGTAATGGTTCCGGAGCCAAATCGCGTATTCCCGGTTGTGGACTGCTTGTTTGACGATTGGTTCGTCCGTTGGCTATCGACGACCGTCTGCGTGCCGGTTTGCTGACCGTAGCGACCGCGAAGATCGAATCGCGGGGCGGCTTGACATACGATGGGGACGGCCACAATTGCTAAGACTGCTATTCGCGCGCATTTCATCTCTAGAATCCTCCTACCCGTTCCGCCGGGCTTTGAGTGAGTCGGCTCGCAACAACGAGCCTACGATGAGTGCGGACCGACGCCGGCCCGTCTCCAGCGGAAGCGGACTTGTGCTTTTGTTTGTTACGACGGCAGATGCCAACCCTCGAAAAAACATCGTCCAAACCACCGCTTCCAACCGCCGGTAGTGAAAGGGGGGGAAATCGGATATGATGAGCACATGTCGCAGGGGGGGTGCGTACCCTCTGACTCAGGTTTTCGTGGGGATCGGCTCAGAAAGGGATCGACTCGATGGCGCGTAAGGTGTTGAACCGCAAAGAATTGCGTGATGAGGCCGAGGCCGCCGAAAAGCTGTCCGCGGAAGAAAAAAAGGGTACCAAGAAGAAGGCCGCCAAAAAGAAAACGGCCAAGACCCCTCGCAAGCGTGCGAAGAAGGCGGCCGCGGAAGTTCGTATGAAGGCCTTCTGGGGCGTCTTCAATCAGTCGCTCAAACGCGTGGCTCTCTTCGAATACAGCCAGCGGAAGCAGGCCGAAAAGAAGGCCGACGAGCTTAGTACCAAGTCGAAACAGCCTCACTTCGTGCAGCAAGTGAAAGAAGCGATCGAAGAAGAATAAGCATCTTCTTCAAGGTGGGTGATTCGGCCAGTCTGGTCTACACCCCGTCGAGTTGCATCTGCACCATGTCTCGATACCGCCCGCTGGCGGCCATCAGATCGTCATGCATTCCGATCTCAGCGATGCGGCCGTTCTCGATCACCACGATTCGATCGGCATGCGTGATCGTGCTCAAGCGGTGAGCGATAACGAAGCTTGTCCGACCTTCCATCAGCATCTTCAGGCTCTGTTGGATCAGGCGTTCGCTTTCGGTGTCCAGGTTGCTGGTCGCCTCATCCAGAATCAGAATTCGTGGATCGGCCAACACGGCCCTGGCAATGGCGATGCGTTGTCGTTGACCTCCGCTTAAGCGAACGCCGCGTTCACCCACCACGGTGTCGTAGCCCCGGGGTAACTCTTCGATGAAGCCGTCGGCGTTTGCGATTTCGGCCGCATCGAGGATTTGTTCGGGCGTGGCGTGTCGTACGGCGTACCCGATATTTTCGGCCACCGTGCCATCGAAGAGAAAGATGTCCTGCTCGACGATTCCCAGCAGATTGCGATAGCTCTCTACTTCGATCTCGCGGAGGTCCACACCATCGAGGGTGATCTGCCCCGAGGTCGGGTCGTAGTAGCGGGCCACCAGATTACAGAGTGTTGTCTTTCCCGAACCGCTGGGGCCGACCAGGGCGATCATCTGACCCGGAGGTACGTCAAGCGATACGTTGCGCAACACGAGCTGATCGCTACGGCTGTAGGCAAAGTCGACGTTCCGCAGGGTGATGTGCCCCGCCACGTCGTTGGGGCGCAACGAAATGGCCCCCGGCAGCGCGGGCATTTCCGTTGGTTCTTCGAGCAAATCGAGTACACGTTCCAACCCGGCGAGGTTGTTTTGAAGTTGCGTGGCGCTGTTTGCCAGTGTGGCCAGCGGACCGAGCAGCATCATCAAGTAGGCCAGAAACATCATCAAATCGCCGAGAGATAATTGCCCGGACAGGACTTGCCACCCGCCGTATAGCAGCAGTGCCGAGGAAGCCAGGGGTAAGAGCATTTGCCAGACGATTTCGACGCCTCGCGCCCACCACCATGCGCTGAGTTCCTGTCGTCCCAGCAGGTGATTGCCCCTGGAAAAGCGAGCCGACTCGCTACGCTGACGTCCGAAGGCACGCACCACCCGCATGCCACCAAACGCTTCGGTCGAATGACTGTCGACGTCCTGTCGCTGGCGGCGGATATCTCGATACAGCGGTCGAATGCGGCTGATCCACGTGCGATGGGTGAGAAACACCGTGGGTAGCAGAATCAGCGAGCCCATCAGAAGCCGCCAGTCGACCCAAGCCAGAATGACCAGACTGCCGAGGAGTTGTACGATCGCCCGCCATGGGTTGTAGAACAAACTGAAGATCAATTCGGCCACCCCTCCGGCATCCTCGCGCAAGATGCTGGACACGCCGCCCGATTTCAGTTGGTACACGCGGTCCAATGGCAGCCGCACCGCATGTTCGAACACCCTGCGGCGCACCGATAGTTGCACTCGCTTGGTGGCCCGCGTGGCGTACCATCGCCCCCAGACATGGATGATCACATCGACCACGGAAATGGCGATGACCGCCACCGCGATCCAAATCAGCAGCGTGAAGCGATCGGCGGGTAACTGAATCCAACGGGTGATATCCGCCGGAATGGGGTTGTCGGTCAGCACATAATCGATCACCAGCTTCGTCGACACCGGCGGAAGAAGCTTGAGCAGCGTTGAGACGCTCAGTGTTGCCAGCGCGAAGCAAACGGCACCGCGGTGTCCTTTAACGAGCCCCCAGAAATCAACCAGCAACTCGAAGAACGATCGGCTGCGGGGTGTCACCGGAACGGGTCCGTGACCGTGCCTTCGCCCCACGTTGAATTCACCCGATGCTCGTCGCTCTTTGAGCTTCGAGGTGTATTCGGCGAATCGCCGCCGGCTGCTTGTACGGGAGAACGACATCGCGAGAGAGCCTGGTCAGGATTCAGAGGTGGTACGAGTCCGTACCGCAAGCCACCGACTCCATGTGTCATTTATAGGCAGCTCATTCCCAATGGAGTAGCCGCCCCCAAACGGAGATTGCCAGATGTATGGCGACGGACACTCCGCAAGTCCAGCGGTTTGAACAGGATAGGTCGATGGTTGCGGCAGCTTGGCTAGTTCCGCCGAGGATCGATTGCCGACTGAATTACCCCAGCAAGTAGTCGATCGCTGCGGCATCGGGGCTTCTGCGTATGCCTGGAAGCAATGTGTCGAGCATCACGCTGCCTTCGTCGACGCTGTGACCCAACCCCAATAGGTGACCCATTTCATGCGCGATTGTGGTGAGCAGATCGACGCGCTGGGCTGCCTCAGAGTCGTCGATGGCGGCCAGTTCCGAAGCCACTTCGACGAACTCTTCATCGTCCGCGGGAGTAAGATCCACAAACCAACCGTGGCCTGCCGCATCGCGGTCCAATGCAATGTAGCTTCCGTCGGCTTGACCCAGGAAATTCCCGGGCAGGTCTTCCACCACAACGGAAACTTGGGTGAGCAAGTTGGCTTGTTCTTCGGATAGCCCGACCAGTTCCCAACGTGCGACGGCTTCGTTGATGATCGGTTGCAACGTGTTGGCTTCGATGGTTGCTGCTTGCGTGCCCGAATCGGCGATCACGGTTGAAGCGACGAGTCCCGGAGCCCCCGGTCCGTTCCAATCGGCAGCGATCGGAATCATGGCTTCGGTCAGCGGGGGCGACGTCGAGCCGTAAACAAACTGGATATCTGGTCCGCCCGCCGTGTTTGAGTTTCGCAAAGAAAAGATAGCCGTTGAGGGATCGAAGGTCCCGATCGTATCGACGCCGTCCCGATTCCAGTCGCCAGACAGCGGTTTCAGATCAGGCGTATTGAAGTTGAATGCAATGTCAGCCATGCCCGTGGTGTTGGAGTTCCGCAGCAAGAAGCGACCGACTTGGGGTGAACCGCGGCGGGGGTTGTAGAGCCCGATGGTATCGATCCCATCGCCATTCCAATCGCCGATCACCGGTAGCCAAGTAGTGGTGCCTGGCCCGTATTGAAGCGTGATGTCGGCGACCCCCGTGGTGTTCGAGTTTCGCAAGAAGAACATGGCAGATACGGGATCGAACGCACCGATCGTGTCGAGCCCGTCGCCGTCCCAGTCGCCAGCCACGGGAATCCAACCCGGGGAACCGAAGTTCAATGAGATGTCTGCAACGCCGGTATTGTTCGAGTTCCGCAGGAAAAACGAAGCAGCCGAAGGCTCATAGACCCCGATGGTATCGATGCCGTCGCCGTCCCAGTCTCCGGCAATGGGCATCCAGCGTTGCGGGACAGTCGATCCAAAGTTGAACGGTGCGATATCAGCGACCCCGCTGGAGTTGGAATTCCGCAGGAAGAACGTCGCGCCGGGCGGATTGTAAAGCCCGATCGTATCGAGCGGCGTGCGGTAGTTTCTGGCGAACACGAGCTGTCCGAATACCGAGGCAAACACATCGTCTTGCCAGACGATCGTGAAATCGCCCAGGGCATTCATCGCGATACTACCAACGGTGGCGTTGCCGGGCTCCAATTGTGGCGAGTCTGGAATCTGCGGCCCGGCGAATTTGGTTCCGTCTGCGGCAAATCGTTGGAATTTGATATCGCTGGTTCCGGCGGTCCCGTTCTCGACGATGTAAGTCACCACGAAGGTGCTATTTTCCGCCATACCAACTTCGCTGACTTTTGTGTCGAGCGAGGCCTGATCCTCGACGACTTGCGGGTCGGTAGTCAGCGCGACGCCGATATTGTTGTAACGCCGCAGGTAGAGATCGTGGTCGGAAGCCGAAACTTCCTCGGCGTAGGTGATCACCGAGTTACCGACCACGTCCATATCGACCGAAGGATTGAAGTGATTTCGATCTTCCGTGCCACTGTTGTCACTAACCACCGCGGCACCCGAGATGGTATCCCCGGAGAAGATGCTTCGTAGATCGCGTTTGACGTCGGTGTCCCCGTCCGGGCTCAGTTCGGTCCACACCACCATGAATCGATCGGCATTCACGGCCTTGTTGGCGGCAACACGACCTTGTGTCTCGTTCTGACTCGTATCGGCCAAATCGCGGGCCGTGGCATCCAGTGGTGATCCGTTGGAGACGAATCGTCGAAATTGAATGTCGGAGTTGGTCGCGGTGGTCTGGTTCACCCATGTGATGACAAACGTACCGGTCGGAAATACGGCTATGTCGGGGTCGGTTTGATCGGCCGGATCGACAGGATAGGCCAAAGTGGGCAGCGATAGGGCATTCCCCGAGGAGTCGAATCGGCGGAAAAAGATATCGGTATCGCCGGCCGCGGAAAGTTCCTGCCACACCACGACGAACGACCCGTCACCCGCCATGTCGACGCGCGGATTGGTCTGGTCGAGTGTCGTCGCGGCCACGGCGATCTCGGGCCCTTTGGCAACGCCCGTAGCGGTATAGCGACGCACATAAATGTCGTTGTCGTTCGCTGAGACTTCCTCTTCGTACACCACCACGAAGTCGCCGATCGAATCGGTGGCCACATGGGGATTGGTCTGGTTGAGCGTTACATTCTGGCTTGGAACTTGAATGTTGGTACCCGTAGGCACCGCCGTCAGGAGAGTGAGTTCTTCGAGCATTTCCAGCCGACAATGTCGGGTTCGGAGAACCGCGTTCAGTTTGGAATTGCCTGACGATTTACGATGACGCGTTGCGCTCTTCAGCCATCGGAAGCGATGCAGCATTTCAGTGAGTCTCCTAAATCGAAGCGGCAGAAGTTCCAGGTCTGCGGCTACCGAGTCTCGATGATGGCGGCCCTAAGGTGTGCTCTAGCAACTTCAGAACAAGCTTCCGGTGCTATCGCCGGTCTTCGTATTCTTTCGGTATACCCCGTTTGGTTGGAACGCACCAGACAGAAGACAAAAGTCGTGGAAAATCTATGGTCAAGGTCGTAGATCTAGAGCGTATTTCAAAACCTCGTTTCGGTATTGCTTGCCAGGAGCAGCCCCGAGTGCTTTGTCGGCCTGCATCGACGAATCTCGTGGATTCGCCTGCTTCGCCCTCCGCGCCTCCGATCTACTCCCGACTACCTCGGGCAAGAAACCGGTTTTGAAATGCGCTTTAGGGAAACTGAATTCGGGAGTCGTCGTCTATTCCGAAGACTAGTTTTCCCAAGCCATCGTCATCAACCTGCAGTACGGCACGGCGATTCCTGTCCTCCAGCATGGCCAGAATCGGGCGATCGTTTTCGTCCAACCGAATGACCGCCTTGGTAACTTCGTTTTCATCCAGCAGACCCATGAGGGGTTTTCCGTGGCGGTCGACCCCGATGACGGCCCGATCTTCTCCAGAGTTACCAAAGAAGATGAGATACGGTTCGACCCCTTCATTCAACACGAGTGCCGCGCGTGGCGTTCCATTCACATCTTGCAGCACGAATTGCTCGGCACTGATCGAGCTGCCGTAGTAGTTTCGCAACAGAATCACGATGAGTGGAATCAAGGCCACGGCGGCCAGCAATGCGACCTGGGTCCACTTCACTTGTCGTTGAAGCTGATTAACTCGGAGGGATAACTGTTCGAGGCTCATGGTTTCGCTGCTATCGTGATCGTGTTCGGGGTTAACTGAGGAAGTTCGCAGGACGTGGCTCGATGGCGATGGGGGAGGAGGTGGCTGCTCCGCGTAAATCTGCTCTGCAGACGATGAACCCGCCGCGGGATCAAGCGAGAGGCCAGAACCACGCAGGCGGAAAACGATTAGAAATAGTGGGACGAACAACAACAGTTCCAGCAACAGCGGTTGCACGTTTCGCAGTGATGCCAGATGCCACACAAAGTGGTCGACCGTCGCGCCGGGAGCACCGTGATCGATGCCAACTAATATGGCCACGGGCAAGCTATACAACTCGGTACTCAGCGGCCAGAGCAACGGGATGCCCGAGTGAGTACACATATCAAGAAACAAATGCGACCCGTAAAGCGCAAGCGAGGTCCAGAAGATTCGCTGCCGATGTTGCCACCATCGACCGAGTATTGCGGTCATCAGGATCGAGAACACAATCGCCGCCACGATCGAATGGCTTGGACCGCGATGGACTGAATTGATCCCCCCGCCGCCGACAATCCCGGCGATGAAATCGAGATCTGGAGCATTCGAGGCGAACGCCGCGAATAGCAGCCAACGAAAGGTCTCACGGAAATCCTTCGGCTGTGCGAGACGTCCGATTGCCAGGCCGGTTAGCGTATGTCCAATGGGCGATGCCAACCAACAGTACCTTTCGACGACACATCACGGCTTGAAAGAAGATGACGCAGCAGGGCGACAAACTGGCACCCCCCCTTCCAAGTTATCCTAATCAAGCCATCTCGTGGTTGCGATGCCCTGCCGATTGAAATCGTCACGGTTCTTGTGTACCGGTAGACGACTCGAATAGCTCTAGGTTTTGAATGAGTTGTTTTTCCAGGGCAGGGGGGAGATTGGGCAGCGTCAGAGCCCTTCGAATGACCTGAATCGCTTCGGGAACACGGCCGGCCGTGTAGTAGGCGGCGGCCAGCGTGTTCAGCAAATCGGGGCGTTGGAAATTCGTTTCTTGACAGGCATGTTCGGCGAAACGAATGGCCTCGCCCGCGTTTCGCAGAGCAGGTTCGGGGGCCGTGATGAGCAGGTTCGCAAGGTTGTTGTTCGCCTCGATCGAATCGGGATCGAGCACCAACGCCTGCCGGTAGTATTCCAATGCCTCGCTCGATTGCCCCTGCGCGGCGGCGATCATTCCCAGGAAGACCCTCGAGGTTGCTTCCTCGGCGTTGAGCAACATGGCCTTCTGAAAGTGAGACTCCGCGGTTGCCAAATCTCCGGAATAAAAAGCCGTTTGTCCCAGCACAAGCTGCATGTTGTGTTGCACGATCTCGCTATAAGGTTCCAGCTCCAGGGCTCGCTCTAAATCAGCCTTCGCCTTGTCGAATTCGCCGACGGAGAGATAGACCAACCCCCTCCCGTTGTAGGCAAAGGCGTGCTTGGGATGAATGGATATTCCGTGGTTGAAATTCTCGAGAGCTGGGCCAAACTCTTGCTGACGATAGTACACATAGCCCAACGAGACATAAGGTCGAGGTTCGCTGGGTCGCAATTCGATGGCACGTTTGATGTGGTATTCGGCCTGATCGTACTCTCCCTCGTCATACAGGCTTTCAGCGATGGCATGCTGTGCGACGGCGTTGTCTTCGTTCACACTCAGCACGTAGGTAAACAAGGTCTTGGAATTCCGCCAGTAACCGACTTGCTTGAAAGCCAACGCGCTAAGCACAACCAGCCAGAGAGCAGCGGCGCCCACAATCCACGTTCGTGCGGTCTCGTGCTTCTGGACCAAATCGGCAGCTAGCCAGGCAACCATGATGTAGATGCCGACCAAGGGAATATACGTATAGCGATCGGCCATCGACTGATGACCAACCTGCACGATGCCAATCACGGGAACCAAGGTGCCGAGGTACCACAGCCAGCCGACGATCAGGTAGGGACGCTTTTTCCATTGCAGAACACAGACGACGGAGATTGCCAGGAGGATTACTCCACTGAGGGCGGCTGCGGGGAATAGCCCGGAGATCATCTCCTCGGGAGCGAGATTCCCGGTTCGCAACGGGTAGTAAACCACCAGCCCGGCTGGCCACAAGAACTTACCGAGGTAGGCCACATACGTAATGAGCGAATTCTCGATTCGTGCGACCAACGGGAGGGAGTCCAGTGAGATCTGCGTGTGCCCTTGTGCCCAGAGCACCAACATGCTGCCCAAGAAACTGATGCCAAACAGCGGTAGCTTTTCGACCACCAGGGGCCATACAGTTTTCGAGTATGGTTGTTTGTTTCGAGATGTTTCGCGGCCAGGTTGCGTTCGCGCGAGTGGCCAGTAATCCAACAACAGTAGCGTGCATGGCAAGGTGACCAACATTTGTTTGGACATCATGCCCAGGGCCATCGAAACGGCCACCAGCAGGTAGTTTCCAAGAGTTGATCGGCGTACATACCGCACATAAGCGGCCATGCTGACAAACCACAGCAGCGTGCTTAGTACGTTCTTGCGTTCCGAGATCCAGGCGATTGATTCGACCCCCAAGGGGTGCACGGCAAACAACGCGGCAACCAGCGCACTGGGCCACAGCGAACCGCTCATTTCTCTCAGCACCAGAAACAGCACGACGACACTAGCGGTGTGCAGAATCAGGTTCACCACGTGATGCCCTGCGGCCCGCTCACTGCCGAAGAGTTGACAGTCGAGCATGTGCGAGAGCGTGGTGAGCGGATGCCAATTGTAAGAGTGCGGCGTGGTGAACGCGCTCCGCAGCCCTTCGGCGGTAAGCCCCTGCTTGATGAGGTGGTTGTGCGTGACATACGACGGATCGTCGTAGCTGATGAAGTCAAACGTCAGCGTACGACCGTAAATGGCCACGCACGCCAAAATAAGCCCGACGATGATCCAGCGGCTGTATCGAGAATCGGTCCCGTCGAATGCGGGCGCGGGCATGTCTCTCGCGGTCATCGACACTCAGCACGACTCGCAAACGAAGGTCGAAGTGTGGTACGGCCGGGTGCGGTCAATCCAACACTGGATTCTCGGGGTAGCTCAACCTTTTGCCCGGATCGAGGCACCCCCAGTCATCTTTCAGAATAGCTTGCCTTAGACTCTGAAGGACGCAGTTTCCAGGGGAATTCCCGCAGGCTGGGCAGTATACCTTGCCCGACGATGCTCGAACCACTGTTCAGTATTCGGCGCGGGGGCTAAACTGGTCGCAGGCGGTTCGGAAATCGTTTTCAAATCGTTTGGTTTTACTTGGTCACGATCGCCCGAGTGCGATTTGCCATGAGGAGTTGGTGATGATCGTTCCTACAAAGACTCTGTTCGAGCACGCTTACGGAAACTATGCCGTTGGAGCATACAACATCAACAACCTGGAGCAGTGCGTAGGCTTGTTCCGTGGCAATCTCGGCTTGAAGGATTCCAACGAAGGCCCGGCTCCCACCGATCTGAGTGCCCCCTTCATCATTCAGATTTCCCGCGGTGCCCGTGGCTACACGGACAAGCGATTTCTGGAAGCGATGATTCGCGCCGCCGAAGAGATCTTCCCCGATGCCATCTTCGCGGTTCACCTGGACCACGGCACCGAAGAAGCCTGTTACGATTGCATCGACAGCGGATTCTACTCTTCGGTGATGATCGACGCTTCGCACGAGAGCTTCGACGAGAATATCGCCATTACCAAGCGTGTGGTCGAGCGTGCCCATGAAAAGAACATCTCGGTCGAAGCCGAGCTCGGCATGCTGGGTGGCGTTGAAGAGGACATCGAGGTGTCCGAAGAAAACGCCTGTCTGACCGACCCTGAGGAGGCGGTGGAATTCGTCGAACGTTCCGGCTGCGATTCGTTGGCCGTGGCGATTGGTACGTCGCACGGTGCCTACAAATTCAGCGGATCGCAAGGCTTGCACTTCGATCGCATCGAAGAGATCCAGAAGCGGATCCCGAACTACCCGTTTGTGATGCACGGTTCGTCGAGCGTTCCGAAGGAATGGGTCGATCGCATCAACGCCGCGGGCGGCAAGTTGCCCGCCACCAGCGGTGTGCCCGAGAAGGATTACTTGCCCGCCGCCAAGCTAGGTGTGACCAAAGTGAATATCGATACCGATGGTCGCCTGGTGTGGTGCGGTGTGTATCGCGAAACGTTCCGCGACAAACCAGACAACTTCGACCCCCGCACGCCCGGCAAGCCGTTCATGGCGGCTTACGCCGAGTACATCACGCACAAGAACAAGATGCTCGGCTCCTCCGGACAGCTTGAAAGCCTGCGTTCGTCGTTGGGTGTCAAAGTCTAAGTGGACATTCCCGAGCAGTCGTCTACCTGTACGAGAATGCACTCGATACACCCCGCGCGGTCGATAGCCCAGCCGCATGACGGCTGGGTTGCGCAGCAACAAGATGGCTTGAGAGACAGTGTGCCTAAGGGTTGAGTCTCGCTTGCAGTGCGTCTTGGACGACGAATCCGCATTCGGGCGCTCTTCTGAACATAATCAGGAGGGACATGCCGAAGGATGTTCCGGCCGTTTGTTTGTGGCGTTGGGTTCTTCTCGCACCGCGGCATGGGCTGGTGAGGGGACCGAACTTCAGGGCATCTTGTCGGCTGCGCCGACCCAGCCGTCATGCGGCTGGGCTATCGGAGATGGCAAGACTCCAATTGCGGAGTTGCTACTCGCCGCGAGGTTGAAATGCCTCGATAATGGCGCTGTTGTCGGCGTCGGCGAAGCCTGAGTTGGCGAGTTTGGCCAGTAAACCTTCGTGCAACTGCGATAGGGGAAGCTGAATCTCCGCATCGCCCGAGGCCTGCAGCATTAGCCGCACGTCTTTCAGGTGCTGTGCCAGCCGGGCCTCAACGGTGAAGTCCCGCTGGATCATCTTCTCTCCCTTGGTGTCCATCACCTTCGAGTAGGCCACCCCGGCTCGCAGTACCTCCAGGGTTTTCGTGGGGTCGATGCCCAGGGCGTTGGCCAGCGTGAGTCCCTCGGCCAGTACGGCACGATTCAAGCCCAGTACGAGATTCACCACCAGCTTCATGCGCGCGCCGGCCCCCCAATCGCCAAGGTGGAAGACCTGTCGGCAGAAGTCGCGGAGCAAAGGCTCGGCTCTTGCCAAGGCCGTTTCCGGCCCGCCCACCATGCCGACCACGTCACCCTCGGCGGCTTGTTTGCTGGACCCGGCGATGGTGGCATCGAGATAGGAGACATCCCGCCCGGCCAGCCACGTTCCCAAGTCGGCCATGGCCTGCGGTTCGCCTGTCGTGGTGTCGATAAGCAACTGACTCGCACGAAGAGACGGACCTGCCGCCTCCAATACCTCGCGGGCGATATCCGAGGTAGGCAAGCTGAGGATGATGACCGCTCGCTGCTGAAAAACTTGATCGACTGTCGTCGCGCGGTGCCCGCCCAAGTTCTCAAGTGCGGTGCGACGCGAGTTGTCGATATCGAACCCCAGCACGTTGCGACCGGCCGCAATCAATTGACTGGCCATGGCCGTGCCGAGTAGCCCGACGCCGATCAATCCAACTTCCTGTTCGCCGTCACCCATGTTGAGTCGCCTCTATGGCAGCAAGAACCATCGCGAAAGTCGCTCATCGTAACAGACAAGGTGGCTTCGCCAAGAATGACTGCGGGACGGCGTAAGGATCCACGGAGTGAGGACCCTCGGCCCGTGTCACTTTTTCGCCGGCGGGCGAACTGTAAGCCACAGCAGATCGCTGCGGATCCGTGGAATCTTCAGGGCAACCGTCGCCTGTTGAACCAGCTTGGAATCGCCCTGGCTGCGGCCTTCGATACGCACGGGGCCGCTGGAGAGTTCGTCCGATGCCGTTAGCTTGAGTGTCACTTTCTTGGCCGTGTCACCCTCGGGTGCTGAAACCACAGGTTCGACGCTAACGCCCGGGGGCAGGTCAACCATGGTCACTTCGATCGGCTCCGCGAATCCTCGCGTTCGGACCACGGCAACTTCGATGTCCAGTGATTGACCTTTCTCGACGGAAAGAGTTTCAGCGCCTGCGGTCAGTTGAAAATCCGGCTGGCCTTCGGTGATTTCCAACCGGTACATGTAGCGGGGACCGCCGTTGCGATGTAAATCTCGAACCGAAATTGTCAGTGGTCCGTCGGCCGGAACTGCGAAATCGAACTGGACATCTCGCCCTCCGGATGTGTCGTCGACTTCCTTCAGCACCTTTCCACTCGCATCGAGCACCTGCACCACCGGGTCCAACGGGAAGCACAACTCCCGCGCTTCGACACGAATGTCCAACGTCGTACCGGAGGTGGCGTCGATTTGAAACGCATCCTCGTCATCTTCTTCGGCAATGCATCCCGTCATCGAAACCGGCATGGGAATCGAGCTGGGCATGTCGCGGGCGTTGGGTTCATGTTCGACCAAAGACTCATGGTCCACCAAAGCCAACGGGATACACTGCGCGAGTTCCGGCTGAAAAACCAAGGCCCGGCTTTCGTCTGTGAAAACGGAGGGCATGAGATTGGCGGATGCCTCGGGTAGGTTCCAGCCGCCAAGCGCAACAGCGCTTGGTGCGCTGGCGTTTACCGCCAGGGGATACGCCCGATCGAGATAGCCCGAGGTGGTGAGTGTTAGCCGATAAACGAAAGTGGCCGCGCCAGCCATGGTGATCCGCTGGTTGGGGGTGGCAGGGAAGCCGAACAGACGAACGAGATACGCACCATCGGACGGGGCAGTAAAAACGCACAGGGGGTCGAGTCCGCGTTCGTCATCCTGCAGAACGTAGACGAAGCCTTCGGGCGAGAGCACTTGCAACACCGTATCCATCGGCGATCCAAGCGTTTCGTGGGCGTCGACCGCCGCCACCAACGTGTCACCGGCGGTCAGCTCGAGCGCGAAGGTATCGACATCGTTGTTCCCACCCAGGCGCCCATTGACCACGGTCGCCACGGGCGAGATCGTTTGCGGTTGGCTGGGGGCGTTGTTTGGCTCAACTTCCTCGATCTCTGACAAAGTGCCCACCATAAACGGCAGGGCGTTCGTTGCGCCCTCGGGTGCGTAGAAACGGATCCAATACAATCCCGGCGTTGCGCCATCGGAGGCGTTCAGTTTCAGTTTGCCCTTTTCCTCACCACATTCGATGGTCAACCCGGGGTGATCGATCGTTATGCCCACGGGCCAACTCTCGAACTTGCCTCCGGCCGTTACATCGATGGATTGCCCGCGTTGGGTTCCGCCCGGGAAGAGATAATCGACTTTAGGTGGATCCGCCGCGGTCGTAGTCGTAAGGGAAATGAACAAGCAGAACAGCGCATAGCGAGAACCTTCGAACATGGCGTGGTTAGCAATTGCGCGGGGATGTTGCATCGAGAATCACTTTCCCAACGACGGGCAAGGGCTTTCGCAAAGAACGTCCGTCTAGGCGAACAGCTCGCTGATGGGGGTTGCATCGCTGACCAGATGAGTTGGCCGACCTTGCGGTGTGTAAAGAATCTTGTTGGGGTCAATGCCCAACTTGGTGTAAATCGTCGAGGCGAAATTCTCGGGCGACAAAATTCGATCGACGGCCGTGAACCCGCTGCGGTCGGTCGCTCCAATCACCTGGCCGCCCGGTATTCCGCAGCCGGCGAACATCACCGACATGGCATTCGACCAGTGGTCACGTCCACCCCCCGGGTTGATTTTGGGTGTTCGCCCGAATTCTCCCAGGGCCACGACCAGCGTGGTATCGAGCAGCCCACGATCGTCCAGGTCTTCAATCAGGGTGGCGATGGCCGCTTCGAAAGGCGGAAGCTTCTTGTCCAGCGCCGAGAACAGACTGCCGTGATGGTCCCAGCCACCTTCGTTGAGGGTGACGAAGGGCACACCGGCTTCGATCAATCGGCGGGCCAGCAAGGTTCGCTGCCCGAAGCTGTTTCGACCGTATGCATCGCGTACCTTGTCGTCTTCGCGATGAATGTCGAAGGCCTGTTGGGCCTCGGGCGAGGTGACGAGCTTGTAGCCTTGTTCGTAGTATTCGTCCAAAGCGGGAACCGGGTCGGCCGCCACGGGGTCTTCGATTCTCGGTAAGCGATCGATCTGCTGGCGAAGCTGACGTCGCTGCACAAAGCGGTTGTCTTCCAACCCCGCAGGTTGGGCGACGTCGCGAACCTGAAACTCTTTCTTGTTGGGGTCGTCGGGCACAACAAACGGGGCGTACTTTGCACCCAGGAAATTCGGACCGCCCGAGCGCGTCATGCTGGGCAGCGAGAAGTAAGGCGGCAGGCCGCCGGGCGCGCCGCGTTCGTGCGCGGTGACCGCACCCATGCTGGGATGAAAACTTACGAAGGCTCCACAGCTAACCGGGATGCGTGTGGGGGCACCCGTCATCATGTAGTGGTTGCCCGCCCCGTGGTTCCCTTGATTGTGGCGGATCGAGCGCACGATGGCGAGCTTGTCGGAAATGGCCGCCAAACGCCGCATGTGTTTCGAGAAGTAGATCCCTGGAGTTTTTGTCTCGATGGGTTGATAGTCACCTCGAATCTCAGTCGGGGCTTCTGGTTTGGGATCGAACGTCTCGAAGTGCGTTGGTCCACCATCCATCCAGATGAGGATGCAGCGCGTGGGCGAATTCACGGTCGCCTTGCCGGTGGTTTCCGCTTGCCCGAACAGGCGCAGCGAGTCGATCAGCCCCCCGCCGGTCAAGGCGGTCAGCCCGAATCGCAAGCAATCGCGGCGTGTGTGACCCTGGCAGTTCTTGTACAGGCTCATGTCGTTGCCTTTGTTCAATCGCTGGGGGGTCCACGTTGGACCCACACAGGAGGCCATTAGTTTTTGAAGGTGAATTCCGGGGTGTTCATCAACGCCCATAACAAATCTTCAATGGCGGTTTTTCTCTGGGCCGAATCTCCCTCGAGCAGAGGGACCGCCACGGCGAGTTCGTCTTCGGTCGGAAAGCGATTATACGTCCGCAGGTACAATTCTTCGACAACTTGGGGACCGGCCAGTTGGCCGTCGGCCAATTTCTTTGCCAGACCGGCTTGATCGGTGATTTTCTGGTGGAGCGTGGGGGAATTCATCAGGTGCAGTGCTTGGACCACACTGGTGTCCGAAGTGCGTTCGCACGGCGGATCCTGATTCAAGTCCGGACGACCGAACGTATCGAGGAACAGCGAACCCATGCGATGCGTCCAGATCTGGTTCGATCGCGACTCGGGCGGCAGAGCGGCAAACTGTTCGTCGATGCCCGTGATGTTGCAGATCGAATCCAACATCACTTCGGCCCGTAAACGTTGGCGGTAATAGCGCGAATAGTTACGGGTGTCGGCCACGTTGTGCTCGCCGGGCAACGAACTCAGCCCGTACACATACGAGTTCATGATGGTGCGAATGAGATGCTTTACATCGAATCCCCCGCGGCGGAACTCAGCCCCCAGGGCTTCGAGCAGTTCCTGATTGCTGGCCGGGTTGGTGGCCCGCAGGTCGTCGACCGGTTCGACAATGCCGCGACCCATCAAGTCGGTCCAAACGCGGTTGGCCATCACCTGGGCAAAGTAATCGTTGTCTTCCGAAGTCATCCATGCGGCCAGCAACTCGCGCGGGTCGGCATCGGTTTCGGCCTGAGGCTGTTCGCCGAACAACGGTTTGGCCGGCATGGTCTCTCCGGTTAAAGGATGCTTGACCGATCCACTGGGCGCCAGGTACACAATCTCTTCGCCTCCCGAGATCGGCGGCGAGAGGCCGGTCCCCTTGCGGCCGACGCGGGCGAAGTAGGCTGCAAAACTGTAGAAATCGTCCTGTCCCCAAATTTCAAAGGGGTGATGATGGCACTTGGCACAATCCAGACGGATGCCAAGGAACAACTGGCTGACCATTGTGGTCACTTCATCGGGCGACCGCCGGTCCCGAAACATGGTCGCAGCACCGTTTCGCCACGTGCTGCCTTCGGCAGTGACCAACTCGCGTACGAATTGGTCGTAAGGCATATTGCGACGAAACGCATCGCGAATCCAATTGTCGTAGTTGAGGACCGCCTTGATACCAACGCGGTAAGGGTTGGGTCGCAAGAGATCGACCCATTTGTTGGCCCAATGATCGGCGTACTCGGGGCTTTCGAGCAACGTATCGACCAACGCCGCACGCTTGTCGGGCGAGGCATCGGCAAGAAACGCCCGGGCTTCCTCGGCCGTAGGCAATCGTCCGATGACGTCGATGTACGCCCGCCGCAGATAGACGTGATCCTCGGCTGCGGTTGAAGGGGCCAACTCCAAACGTTGCAGCTTGTTCCAAACCGCTTCGTCGATGAAGTTTTGCACGGGCAGCGAAGCGTAGATATTGTCCTGCACATCGTTGCCATAGCCGATGGCCACGCGGGCAGTGGCGAAATGACCCATGAATCGAGCGGAGATGGCCGCTTCGCCCGGCACCGCCCCCACGGCAACCAGGCCCGATTCGTCGACAACCGCCACGGTGCTTTCGCTGGAGAGAAACGTGGACAGCTCGGTGACGTCTCGCAACGAGCCATCGCTGTATCGGGCCGTTACCAGCAACTGTTGTTGCAGCTCGTTACTCAAAATGATTTGCTCGGGGTGGACCGTCACTTCTTCCAGTACCGACGTCGATTCTGTCTTTCGCGGCAGGCCGTGGGCAATCCAATCCAGCAACGCCTGGTAACGGCGGTCGCCAACTTCGATACGACGCCCACCACCGTGAGGAACCGTGGCCGTCGCCTTGCGTAATAACAGACTATGCTCGGGAACGGCTGGAAAGATCCGTCGGCCTCGGGCTTCGCCGGCGATGGCCAGATAGTCGAAATCTGAATCGAACCCTAGCAGCGAAAGTTGAAAGCCGTTCTGACCGCGTTGCTTGCCGTGGCAGGCACCGCTGTTGCATCCCGTGGCGGTGAGCACGGCTTGAATGTCATTCTCGAAGAGGGGGGTCGCTCGGTTCGTCGAATTGCGAACCGTGACGTTCGCCGTCGCCTTTTCGTCACCCAGTCGGGCAACGAGCGCGGTTGAGCCGTCGGCCGCCGGACGAGCTATGCCCTGGGAGTCGACCGTGGCGATGCCAACATCAGCCGAGACGAACTCGACCTCGCGGGTGACATCCCATTGACGGTCGCCTTCGCTGGCGGTGACGATGACCCGTTGCTGCGACTGTTCGCCATCCAGCACGAACTCACTCGGAGTGATGACCAACTCTGCGGCGCGACTTTCCATTGCGCCGAAAACCGAAACAATCGCGGCTAACAGCATCAGCGGGACAGCAGGCACTCGGGCGGAATGGATCATCGAAACTACCGCAGGCTGGACGACAGCAGGGTCGCTATCCGTGGGTGGGAAGTCTGCAGGTGGGGGGGGTCAAGCAGGACCGCCATTGTAGCTGGTTTCGCCGCAATGAGCCACTTTCTGACGTTCAAAACACTCTTCGACGAGGCTGACATCGATATTGCCCGCACAGGTTGTTTATCGAGTGCGGTTTTCCCATGTTTCCTGGGATGTTCAGCTAGCTCGAATTCCACCGGGATCGCACTACTGTACTAGACGGCGGAACATCTCCTCCTGGGGCTGGCATTCGAGCAGCGTATCGATGTTGCCCCCTTCATAGCCTGCGGCGATTAGGTCGAAGCTTTCTCGGGCTGCCTCCAGGGTTTGTTCCACCTCGGCGTCGCCTTGCGCGGCGTTAAGATAAAACGAGGGATAGCCATGGCAGCCCCGCTTGGCCATCTCCTGAATGTACAGTGTGGCCATTTGCGAGCGGAGTCGGGCATCGTCCACTTCGAAGTCGAGGCGGGGATGAACGCTGACCCCGCGGCAAACAACAGGGCAGCCGGTTTCCTGGGCCAAGTTGTTGAGTTCGATCTGTAATCGGGTTCCCAGGGCGTGGCAGTAAGGTGGAACATTGCGGCGGGCGATTTCTTGCAGCGTGGTCAACGCGGCTCGCAGCCCGATGGTGTCGCTCCAATAGGTGCTGGAGATGAACATTCGCGCGGCCGGCTCCATCACTTCACGACGACCCACCACGGCCCCGAACGGATACCCGTTGGAAATCGACTTGGCAAATACCGCCATGTCCGGGGTGACCCCGAGCTTGGTTTGCACGCCATCGATCCCGTGTCGAAAGCCGGTGGAGACCTCGTCGAAGATCAGCACGACACCATGCTCGCGGCAAACCGCTGCCACCGCTTCGAGGTAACCCTGCGGAGGTTCATCACTGCGGAGTGGTTCCATGATCACTGCCGCGACTTCATCGCGATTCGCTTCGAGTAGCTCTCCTAAAGCATTTGTATCGCCATACGCGAAAGGGATGGCACTCCCGGAGAGCGCCTGGGGAACTCCCGTGGGATCGATGCCAGGGAAGAGATGGGCATTCAAATTGGCTTCGGCCGAGAGATTCGCGGCCAGATACCAATCGTGCCACCCGTGGTACCCGCAAAACAAGATCTTGTCCCGGCCCGTGGTTCCCCGGGCGATACGAACCGCCATCGCGCAAGCTTCTCCACCACCCTTGGCGTACCGTACCATCTCGGCACATGGGACCAAGTCGACCAGGTATTCGGCCAATTCAACCTCCAAGGCATGATTGATCGAATAGATGGTCCCACGGGAAAGCTGCTCGCGGACCGCTGCGTCGACCACGGGGTCGGCATAGCCTAGGATGATGGCCCCGATGCCGCTGACCCAGTCGATGTACTCGTTACCGTCGATATCCCACATGCGGGCGCCGACCGCTCGTTCTGCATAGACGGGCGAGACACCACCCGCGAACCGCGTCGGTCGCCGACTAACCAATTGCGTACCGCCTGGGATCAGTTCCAACGCCCGTTGATAGCGACCGAGCGATTGGGCAACCGATCGATGTTGTTTGGTGGGCGGCATGAAACGCGCTCCTGAAAATCCTCGAGGCAAAAGAACTGCTTGCTGGCAACCGTACGATACGTGAAGCGCGTAGGGCGGCCAAGCTTTTCCGGATGTACGGAGGCATTCGTTCCTCGGGCGATTGCAGCGGGTGGTCGATGTGGTACCGTTTGACCTGAGGCCTATCGAATCGAGTTTGTTCCATCTAGGTCAATGACGGAGTGTCGGACCATGGCGTTTGAGCAATACATCGACGACTTTGAAAACGATGGGTTCGTCGTGCTGCGAGAGTTTCTGCAGGGCGACGAGCTTGCCGACCTGCAGAGCAACCTCGATCGCTACATTCTCGAAGTGGTTCCGGCGTTAACTGCCGAACACGCGTTTTATGTCGATCGTCAGCGACCCGAGACGTTGAAACAACTGCAACAGATGGATATCGATCCCTACTTCCGCGCATACACCCAGCACCCTCGCTGGAACGCGATGGCCGAAACCTTGCTGCGCGAGCCGGCGACGTGTGACGGGCCCGAGTGGTTCAACAAGCCAGCCTCAACGGCGCATCCTACTCCACCGCACCAGGACAACTACTACTTCTGTCTGCGACCTTCGCAGGTGCTGACCGCCTGGTTAGCGTTGGATGCCGTTGATGGGGAGAACGGGGGGCTGATCTACGTCCGGGGCTCTCACAAACGGGGAATTCGTCCGCATGGTGCCAGTTCGCTGGTCGGTTTTTCGCAGGCCATCTCGGACTATGGCGCGGAAGACGAGCAGCATGAGCATCTGGTGCGTCTCGAGCCGGGGGATCTGATTGTGCATCACGGCGAGACCATCCATCGGGCGGAACCGAACCGTAGTGCCGATCGTCATCGCCGAGCTTTCGCCATGGTCTTCAAGGGGGTGAGTTGTCGCCGTGACGAAGAAGCCTACGCTCGATATCAGCAAGCCCTGAAGGCTCAACACGACAGCCTGAATTTGACCAGCTAGCAGACGCCCCTTTCGTTCCTCATGCCGGGAATTCCTACGACGATGAGTATTTTGGATCGTTTCCGTCTCGATGGGCGCGTTGCGCTGGTTACTGCCGGTTCGGGTCCGCTGTTCGGGTCGAGTATCTCGGTAGCCCTTGCTGAGGCCGGAGCCACATTGATTACGGCCTCGCGTTCGATGGATCGCAACGAGGCGTTCGCCGCGGAGCTTCGCGAACGGGGGCTCGACGCGCACGCCATGCAGTTCGACCTGGAAGACCTTGATTCCATCGAACAACTGCACCAGCAGGTGATCGGTCGTTTTGGGCGGCTCGACGTGCTGGTTAACTCGGCCCTGGCACGTGACGGGCATGTGGGAGGACTGCCGGATCAAACGCCCCAGGTGTGGCAGCACTGCGGAGCAGGCGATCTGGCGGGATTGCTGCGAATCTGCCAACTGTTTGTGGCCGACATGGCGCGAGCAGGCCAGGGTTCGATCATCAACATCTCCAGCATCTACGGAGTGCTGGCCAACGATCCCACTCTGTATGAAGGCACCGACATGGTGCAGCCGCCGACGTACAACTTCGTGAAGGCGGGCATGATCAATTACACCCGATATCTGGCCAGTTATTACGGCCGCCAGGGCGTCAGGGCCAACTGCATCAGCCCCGGCGGGTACTTCAACCACCAGCCGAATTCGTTTGTCCAGCGGTATTCAGATCGCGTTCCGCTGGGCCGCATGATGGACAACGAAGACATCCAAGGTGCCGTCGTGTTTCTGGCCTCAGACGCCTCGCGGTATGTGACGGGCGAAAATCTCATGGTCGACGGTGGATGGACGATTCTATGAACGTGCTTGTGGTCGGAGGGGGCTCGATCGGCGAACGTCATCTGCGTTGCCTTGGGCAAGTCGGCGCGAACTATATCTCGCTGTGCGATACCAACGACTCCATTCGCCAACAACTCACCGACCGATACTCGCTGTCGAAGGTCTTCTCGCAGATCGAGCGAGCCGCTGAGCACCAGTGGGATGCCGTGTCGATCTGCACCCCGGCCCACTTACACATTAGGCATGCGCTTACCCTGTTGCCCAACACCAAGGCGATGCTGATCGAGAAACCCCTGTCCACCGGGCTCGACGAACTACCGCCTTTGTTCGAGGCGGCCCAAGACAAACCGGTGGGGGTGGCATACGTCATGCGAGGTCACCCGGCAGTGATCGAAGTCAAGAGACTTCTCGACCAAGGGCGTATCGGAGAACTGAAACAGGTGACCTATGTCGGGGGTCAACATTTTCCGACCTATCGTCCTGCCTATCGAGACATCTACTACGCACGTCGCGAAACCGGGGGTGGCGCGGTGCAGGACGCCGCGACCCATTCGTTCGACCTAGTGCAATATCTGGTGGGTCGATTCAACTCCGTTTATTGCGATTACGGACATCAAGTGCTCGAGGGAGTCGAGGTCGAAGATACCGTGCATCTTACGGCCCGGGCCGCTGATCGCGCGGTGATGGTCTCGCTGTCACTCAATCAATTCATGGCCCCCAACGAAAGCATCCTACAACTCAACGGCGATCGGGGCACTTTACGCTTGCACCTTCACGAGCACCGCTACGGCGTTATGAACCATGGCGACGAAGCATGGCAGTGGAGCGAACCGTTGGTACACGAACGAGACGACTTGTTTCGAAGCCAGGCCGAGTCGCTGTTGGCTGCCGCCCGTGGAGAAGCGCCGCTGCGATGCTCGCTCGAAGACGCCCGCCATACGCTCCGCATCAATCTGGCCGCCCTGGAGTCGGCGGGAGAGAAACTCGTGGCAATCGAGGATTAGAGTCGCCTTGGTTCGACCGTTGAAGCGAGCGGCCGGCGATGTCTCAGTAAATTGGGCGTCTGCGGTTGCTTCACCTGCTTTCCTATCCAGGAATGCCCGTCGGGTGGAAGCATGTCCTGGCCCTGCTAATCGTTATCATCGGCCCCCAGATGGGTGAGAATTCTCATTCTTAAAGTCGGTGAGGGCCGAATAATTGATCTAGGCGCATGTCGCGAATACTCTGAATGAGTGGCGCAATCTGCGCGGCGTCCGTCTTAGAAATCCCCTCCACTGCTGGACAACAACATGCCCCGCGTACGGAAGAGTTTGAGGTTGCAGCCAGAATCACTGGAACGGCGCGATCTGCTAGCCTTCGACATTGTGATTATCCCTGGGCCGGCATTGCAATTAGACCCGGTTGCGATGGCTGCATTTAACCGCGGTGCCGCGCAGTGGGAGTCATTCATCGAGGATGACATCACCGTTGTGATCAGTGCCGATGTATTGGATCTCGGCAACCCCAACATCATCGGGCAGGCTGCGAGCGTGCAACCCTTTGCCGATCACGATGTGATGCGAGCGGCCCTGATTGCTGACGCCGAGGCGGGGGAAAGCATCGTCAATTTCCTGCCCACCAAGGCCGAAGCACGGTGGGCGTTCGGTGGCAACTTTGCGCCCACCGGGGGCATTCAGGCTACCAAGGCGAACCTCAAGGCACTTGGTTTTCAAAACCTCGACGTGTTCGCGGGAGTTGTTGATGCCACAATTCAGTTCAACTCAACGTTCGCCTTCGATTACGACAATTCCGATGGTGTCGGTGCTGGACTGATCGACTTCGAAACCGTTGCGGCCCATGAAATTGGTCACGCGCTGGGATTCGTTTCGGAAGTCGATACGGTCGACTTCTACAGCTTTCTCGGGCAGTTTGGCATCCAGCCGATCGGTATTCCTAACTTGATCACGCCGGGAGTGATGGACTTTTTCCGTTTCGCCGACGATGTGCCTGGTCGAGACCCGGAAACAGCGGCAGACTTTCGCTACGTGCCTCGTTCCTTGGAGTCGGGCGTCGAGGCGGTGATGGATGACACCGTTCGTGAGTACAACATGGGGACAGGTAGCCTGACGGGCGACCTTACCCAGGCCAGCCACTGGAAGGACGACTTCTACACGGGGACCACAATCGGCATCATGGACCCCACGCTCAGTACCGGTGTGGCAACACCGATTTCACTGGCCGATTTGTGGGCCCTGGATCTGATCGGTTACGACATCAACTTGGCGCCTACGGCGACGGCCGATTCGGCGACCACCACGCAAAACAAGCCGGTAGTGATCGATGTGTTGTCCAACGACATCGATCCGGATGGGGTGTTCCCCAAGAATTCGCTGGTCATTGTCAGCGGCCCGCTTTCCGGCACGGCTGCACAAAACCCTGCCACGGGATTGGTGACATACCGCCCTGCAGCAGATTTCGTAGGCGTCGATACGTTCACCTACAACGTGACCGACATCGAAGGAAAAACCACCAACACGGTCACCGTAAACGTCACGGTGAACGCCGATCCCAGTTCCACCCCACAGGCCACCGTTCCGCTGGTTCCTTTCGCCACGCCCGGCATTTATCGACCTCAGACGGGGACCTTCTTCTTGCGAGGCTCCCAAACCTCGGGTGCACCGGACGTGGCCACGTTTAACTTTGGTACTCCAGGGTCGGTACCGATTGTTGGCGATTGGAACGGCGACGGAGTCGACACCGTTGGCGTGTATGATCCGTTGACGTCGAACTTCTTCCTGGACAATACCTTTGGCGGCGGAAGCGTAATCGCACTGAATTTCGGTACTCCCGGTTCGATTCCGTTGGCTGGTGATTGGAATGGCGATGGGATCGACACCATCGGCACGTTCGATACGTTGACGGGTTCGTTCTTCTTGCGTAACTCCAATACCACCGGCACGGCTGACATTTCATTCGACTACGGCGCGCGTACCTGGACCCCCGTGGTCGGCGACTGGGATGGCGACGGAGTCGACACGATCGGTGTCTTCGAGCCGGTGACGGCTTCCTGGTTTTTACGTAATTCCAACTCGGCGGGCGCCGCGGACGTGGCACCGTTTTCCTACGGCGGCTCCGGCTGGAAGCCGGTCGTAGGCGATTGGGACGGTGAGTTCACCGATACCGTAGGCGTTTGGAATCCCGTTACCGCGGAGTTCCATGTTCGCAACACGAACACCCCGGGCGCGGCTGACGTGACGCCATTCACCTACGGGGCCACCGGGTTGGTTCCCCTGGTTGGGCATTGGACTCCGGCCCCCGTTACGACGGTGATTCCCGTACCCAATCCTCCGGGACCGTCCATTCCTGCATCGGGGCTGAGTGGGGTCACTCCACTGAGTTGGCGTCAGATTGAGGTTGACGGGGAGCACCGAGTCTTCACGGGTGAGGAAATTATCGGCACTCCCGTTCTGGGTAGCAGCGTGGGGGCGGACTCGTTGGAGAGCCTGGTCGATGCGGCTTCGCCGGCCGAGCGTTTCTTCTCTTCGGTTGTCCTGCACGCCTATGAAGAATCGCGGGCAATGCGCGGGTTGGACCACGACCACCATGACCATGGGATGTCCGGAAATCACGAGGACGATCTGGACGAGGATTTCGACGCGGACGAAGTGGCCGCGTTGACTTCTTCTCTGAACGAATCCGGTCAGCCGTTCGATCGGGCTACCGATGAAATCTTGCAACGGTTCTTCGGATAGCCGAGAGCGCAATGCATCAGTATGGCATGTCTACGGCAAACAATGGCCGGGGGTGCAGGATGCATCAAGCTTGGGTGCCCGTACGTGCATATTGCGGCGGCACGACCTTCTCGCACATGACGCCGAGCGAAAAGTAGATCTGCATCAGATCGTCCACGGTCATGTTCACGATGCTGACGGCGGTTTGTGGTACGAAGACGATTCCGCCGGACATCGGCACCGGGGACGTGGGGATGTAGACCACATGGCAGTCTTGACCCCCGAATCGATACAGGTCGTTGCCGGTCAGTAGGCCGAGAAACCCTCCGCCATTCTGCTGGCCGAATTCACAGTAGACGACCGCCATGCCTTCCATATCGGCTTTGTCTTTGCCGGCGATCATATCGACGACCTGAGCAACCGGCTTGTAGATCGTTCTGAGAATGGGGATGTTCTCCATGGTGTATTGCAGCAGCGATTCGATCCGGTTCTTGGCACTGTTCTTCACGAGCAGGCCCAAACACCAGATGGCGGCCAGCACCAGGACCCAACCCACAATCGAGGCCACGGTGTCGTCGGTGACCAGTTTCAGCCCCACCGATCGAAGTGCGCTGCCGACCGCGGAACTGGGGCCGACAAACTGTTCGAGCATACTTCCCACCCAACTCATGATGCCGACCGTGATGGCAAAGGGCAGGATTACAAACAGGCCGGCAAGAAATGTCGAGACGATGCCGTGGCTCCAAACCCAAGCGACGAGCCGTTTCATGAAGATCTCCCTGTGTTTGCCTAAAGCCAAGCGTTGGGGGTACGGAAACAAGTGAACAAAAAGAAAGGTCGCCCACCCCCGAGGGTGAGCGACCGTAGATGGTACGCGAATGTGTGGATGTATAGGAATCCCAAGGTCGACTAGGCGTCGATCTTTCCGATGCGGACCCGGGTGTAGAGTTGGCGATGGCCAGTCTTACGGCGGGAGTTCTTTCGCCGTCGCAGTTTTTGCACGACCAGTTTCTCACCCTGGGTGGCAGTGATCACTTCGGCGGTAACGGTTGCGCCGTCGAGTGTGGGACGACCGATTTTCAGTCCCTCGCCCTCGCCGGCAGCTAACACGCTATCGAAGGTCACCGTATCGCCGGAGGTTACGTCTCGGTAATCGATGTCCAGTTCCTGGCCTTCTTCCACCTTGTATTGGCGGCCACCGTCTTTGATGATTGCGTACATCTCACCACCTATTCGTCGTTCTATTCAATTCTGCGCATCCACCGCCTGCCGGGGTGAAGACGCCATCTGATTGGATTCTCTAAAAGCGGGAAGCCCTACAATCTATCGTGAATCAGGGGTCTCGTCGAGCCCGTGAATTAAGGGAACTTGACGTCCCGACCGTCAGCGTCGTGGCACACAATCTCCAAAAACTCGGGTGAAACGCCCTTTTGGCCGTAGATTTGGACCGTGATTTCCCCCTCATCCTCCAGGCTGGCCAGTTCGCGACGCTTCTTGTTGTTCAGGTAGGTTGCCACCTCGTCCACCACGGTGACCTCGATCCGTTTGATTTCCTCTCGCTGCGAAGCCAGCATCAGCACCCGTACGACTTCGATGGCCATGCTTTCCGAAGTCTTGACCACCCCCGTGCCGTGACAGCCGGGGCAATCGCTGAACACGCTGCGCTTGATGCTGGGGCGAATGCGCTGTCGGGTCATCTCGATCAGCCCGAAGGGGCTGGTGCGCAGAATCTTCGTTCGAGCCCGATCGCGGCGAACCGAATCACGGAGCGCCCGCTCGACACCTCGGCGGTGTTTTTCCTTCCGCATGTCGATGAAGTCGTTCACCACCACCCCCCCGAGATCGCGGAGCCGTAGTTGTCGGGCAATCTCACGGGCGGCCTGCAGATTCATTTGGTAGGCCGTTTCTTCGGCCGAGTTGTCGGCCCGAAAATTTCCGCTGTTCACGTCGATGGCCACCAGGGCTTCGGTTTGATCGATGACGATCGAACCACCTTGCGGCAAGGGAACATCGCGGCGGTGGATCTGCGAGATGGCCTCGTCGAGGCCGTACTTGTGAAACAGCGGTTCCCGGCCTTCGTACTGCTGAAGTCGGTTGACATAACGCGGCATCACGATCTGCAGGAATTCTTTGGCTCGCTCGTAGGCCTGCGGCTCGTCGATGTAAATGGAATCGACCTCGCTGGTGAAGATGTCTCGAATGGTGCGGATGATCATGTCGCTTTCTTCGTAGATATCGACCGGAGCCGAACACTTGCGAATACGGCGGACAATCACCTTCCACAGGCGAACCAGGTAGGCCAGATCGCGAGAAAGTTCTTTCTTGGTTCGGTCGACTCCCGCGGTACGCACGATGAACCCCAGCCCCTTGGGAGGATTCAACTCGAGCATGATGTCGCGCAGACGGCGTCGGGCGTCTTCGTCTTCAATTTTGCGGGAGATTCCCACCCGTCCCAGGGCCGGCATCAGCACCAGGTATCTTCCGGGAATGCTGATGTAGGTGGAGAGCGTGGGGCCCTTGGTGCCGATCCCTTCTTTGATGACCTGCACCAGCAGTTCGTCGCCGCGGCGGAGGATATCCTGGATCGGGGGTTTCACCCGGGGGCGTGCTCCGGCGCGCGGTCGCCGTCCGCGATTGTTTCGCCCGCCGTTTTTCTTCGAATCGCCATTCTTCTTGGAATCGCCGTTGCTGCCGTTTTCGGTCAGATCGTCGATCGATTCCGATTCGCCGTCGGGCGTAACGACGCGGCGACCTCCGCGGCCATTCTCGATGGGTTCGTCGGGGTCGTAGCCGCCTTGGCGATAGTATTGCGGCTCGAGGTCGCTGATATGCAAAAAGCCGTTTCGACCAACACCAAAATCGACGAAGGCCGCCTGGATGCTTGGCTCCAGGTTGACGACCCGCCCCTTGTAGATGTTGCCGACGTAATTGTCCTGGCTACTTCGCTCGACGTAGAGTTCTTCTAGAATTCCATCTTCAACGATGGCAATCCGGCATTCTTCCGGTTGCGAGACATTGATCAACATCTCCTGCTTCATTCTTCTGCTTTCTACTTCGGCATAGCGCAGGAGTTCGATTTCCTCCGAAGGACGAGTGGGGAACGATCTGTATGGAGTAGGAGATGCTCATCGCAATTCGACGCATGTTCGCGTCATTACGCTCCCTTGTTCCGGTAGATCGTCAATTCCCAGTGCTGTTAGCACATTGCGTGGCGAAACACCTCCGTCTGCCGCGGCACATAACCGCATACGCAGCACGTCGTCGTTGACTTCAAGCAGGTCCAACGTCGCCCGTACATCGACGGAACGTCCGTTCTTGGCTTGCTCGATAGTGCAGGTGGAGCTGGACATCAACTCCTCGGCACGACGCGCTACTGCGGATCGGCGCTCAGCGGGAACATCAACTTCGTAGGTCGCCCGGTTCAATGCTGCCTTCGCGGTTTCTGGCGGCACGACCTCCACTTGTTGAATTTCCAGCCCTGACGGTGAGTGATTTTGCAACGATGCCAACAGTTCGTCCGTATTGGGTGACTCCGTTAGCTCGGTTTCCAGGACCTCGTCGATCCCGATAACTCCCAGCCCCAATGCGGACGGGAAGCGGAGTCGCGCGCGGGGATGCATGCCTTCGGTTTGCGCTAAGGGCAGGTGAGCCCTACGAAACAGGCGCTCGAAGGTGCGCATCAGGTCCCGGTGGCTAATAAGCCGCAGGTCACCCTCTTTTCGAAAACGAATACGAACTCGGTGTCGAACCATCGGTTCCTTTTCCTCTCCACTGCCGTTGTGGTGAGGAACGCTGTGTGTGTTTTTTGGACGCGGCTGTCTGCCTACACCGGCGTTGCCGCATGGGGCGGATCGGTGCCGTTGCACCGATACGTATTGGGTTCGTGGTTGAAGTCACGATGCTAACCAACAAATTCGGGTAGCAGTCTTTTTAGCTCCTCCTTCAGGTAGTTTTTCACGTCGCGTGCGTTCTCGAGGGTCATGGCATGCTTGGCGACCGCCTCGCAATGCGGAATCGTAACGGAGCGACATACTTTCTTGATTTCGGGTATAGCACTTGGTCGCACGCTAAGCTGTCGAAGCCCGAGGCCCAACAGCAACATCGTATAAGCTGAACTTCCACTCATTTGGCCGCATACATTCACCGGAATATCCGCCTTTCCGGCAGACCGAACCGCCGTGTCGATAAGACGCAGCACGGCCGGGTCACCTGCATTATACAGCGGTGCCACATCCTTGTTGCCCCGATCTACGGCCAGGGTGTATTGGATCAGGTCGTTGGTCCCGATGCTCATGAAGTCCATTTCGCTCACGAATTGATCGACCATGATAACCGCTGAGGGCACTTCGACCATCATGCCCACCTTCAAATCGCGGTTAAACGGTACATTTCGCTCTTCCAGGTCCTCCATGACGTCGGCCAAAACCATCTTCGATTGCCGCAATTCCAGCAGCGTGGAGACCAAGGGGAACATCACCCGAACGTCGCCCAGGACGCTGGCCCGCAGGATTGCCCGCAATTGAGTGCGGAAGACGGGTAAATTGCGCAAAGAGAGCCGAATGCTCCGTAACCCCAGGGCCGGGTTCGATTGGTCGGTGCTGAGGCCCATGTTTCGGACCACCTTGTCCGCGCCCAGGTCCAGGGTGCGGATGACCACAGGTTTGCCCGCCATGGTCTTGATCACGCTGGCGTAGGCTTCGTAGTGCACCTCTTCGGTTGGCTCGACTTCGGAGCCAAGATACAGGAACTCGGTTCGGTAGAGCCCGACCCCATCGCTTCCACGTTCGGTGCAATGGCCGACCTCGTGAGGGAACTCGATGTTGCCCATGAGTTGAATTCGGGTGCCATCCGCCGTTTCGGCGGGCAAGTCGCGAAGCGACTGCAGGCGAGCCGACCAGACACGGTGCTCTTCGGCTTCGTGTCGATATCGGGCAATGGTTTCTTCGTCGGGGTGGAGGATCACCAGGCCCTCGTCGCCGTCGATAATCACCAAGTCGCCGCCCGAGACATCGGTGAGAAAGGGACCGGTTCCGACCACGGCTGGGATTTCCAACGCCCCGGCTACGATGGCCGTGTGGCTACCGGGACCACCCTCTTCGGTAACAAAGCCCTGCACGAAATTGCGGTCGAGATTGGCCGTTTCGCTGGGCGTAAGATTGTGTGCCAGCACGAGAACGGGGGTGCGAACATCGTCCAGCTCTTCGCGCCTGCGTCCCAACAGGTTTCTCAGCAGTCGACGTTCGATATCGAAGATATCGTTCACGCGCTCCGAGAGGTAACTGTTCTCCAGGCTTTGGAACACCTTGGCGTACCGCCGCATGACACGGCTAACCGTATACTCCGGCGAATAATGCCGTTCGCGGATCATTTCGACCAGTTCGCCCTGCAGGCGCTTGTCCCGCAGCATTTGCAGGTGGGCCGAGAAAATGGCACCGTAGTCTTCGCCTAGCTCTTGTGCCACGGTGTCGCGGTTGTGCTCGATTTCGCGGGCCGAGGCCTCGATGGCCTGCTCCAGTCGTTCGAGCTCGAATTCGACGGCATCACGGCCGACAAACCGTCGGGGGATACGAAATCCCTCGTGGTCCATGACCATCGCTTCGCCAATCGCTACACCTGGCGAGACGGCGATCCCTTGGAGTCGGTGCATGGCGGTGTTCCGTCAGGTGCCGAGTGAGTCACTACGAAGCGTTTGCGTTCATCTGGACCGATTCCGCGACACGTTTTGCGGGCGGTTTGCGATGAACGACCGATCCGTAATTGTCTGGCGTCGGTCACCTAATCGTCATCGTCTTTGAATCCAAAATTGTCATTTACCAGGGCTGCCAGGCTATCGAGGGCCTCTTGGGCATCTTCGCCATCGGCGCTAATCGTCAACTCCGAGTTCTGCACGGCACCCAGCGAGAGTAGATGCAGAATGCTCTTTGCGTCGGCCGTTACTCCGTCTTTCAGCACGATGATGTTGCATTTGTATTGAAGCGCTCGTTCTGAAAACAGTTGGGCAGGCCGCGCGTGCAAGCCGCGCGGGTGACGAACAAAGACCTTGATGGATAGTGTCGATTCACCCATGACTTGCTTGTTAATTGCGACCGAAAAACTGGTGACGCATCTTTCCTCAACAGCAACGGGGCAAAGATACCCGGCCTACGCTAAGCGAATGATTCGCTTCATCAAAACCTATCGGCAACTGCTGCTGCCGGGAGAAACATCCCGACCACCACGGGGTTCCTGGCCAACAATACAAAATGACGGTGGCAGATCGTCATGTAGGGTTAGCCGCTGAACTGATTGTTGTCTGCTTCATCGAGAAGCTGGCCGATATCTTCGCCGGTTTTCGACTGCTTGAGGAACCTGCAAAAGGTGTCGTTACGTAATTGCCGCGAAATATTCTCTAGCGCCCGAAGGTGATCTCCTGGTCTGTCCGGAGGAGAAACCAAGAGGAAGAAAAGCTGAACTCGCTCGCCATCGAGGCTAGCGAAATCGACCCCTTCTTCGCTCACGGCAACCGTTCCGAGCAGGCGATCGACGCTGGGGTGCTTGGTATGCGGCACCGCAACGCCACGTCCGATTCCGGTGCTGCCGAGTTCTTCACGTTTCAGGACCGCTTTCACAATACTTTCGTACTCTTCTTCGGCGATCTGCCCATGTTCGAGCAAAGATCGTGTCATCGCGCGAATGACGCCTTCCTTATCCTCTGCGGTAAGGTCGGCGTTGATTGATTCGCGGCACACGAAGTCGGAGAACTTCATGTACCCACTCCTTTCAAATTGACTTGTGGATGATGAACTCAGTGTAACCAGGTTGAACAAAAGAATCGCAGGACGATCGCTTCGCCCACCCGTTCTTTCAGCCTGGTGCGATAGCTATTCTATCTCCGGCGAGAGCGAGGGGTTTTCCTCTCGAGGGACCGGCTTGCGATGGTGGTCTTGGACCTTCTCCTTGTATTTTCGAAGCTGCTGCTCGATTTTGGGCATGGCCAGATCGAGTGCCTTCATTAAATCTTCGGCCCGGGTTGTCGTGACAAAGTCGTGCTTGTGCTCAGCCGAGACTCGCAGGTCGACACCAACTTCATCCTGGTGTTCCAAGTCGACGGTTACCACGATCTCTGTTAGGCGATCGAAGAGCTTTACGAGCTTTTGGACTTTTGCTTCGACCTTGGCTTGTGTCCCTTCGCCGAGGTGGCCGTGACGGGCCGAAATTCGGATCTGCACCGAGATCTCCTTCGTCTAACTCCAGATATGGCTTAACTTTTGCACCGCTAACCGAGTCGAACGCGCCATTCTACCGGGCAGTGTCCTGACGGACAAACCGCACGTGCCCACAGAATGAACTGACAGGCATTCGGGCAATTGACTCGACATTTCGCCCGCCGGCCATGCCATTCTTTGCTGAATGATCAAAATCTGATTAATAGTCTACCTATTTTGACTGCGGTCGTAAGTGTACTTGGGCATTAGCTCGAACTATTTGGTGGGCAACAGTTTGGAGCGGTTGAAGCCTCGAGCGACGGATACTACAGCTTGGCGTACAGTGCCCAGCCGGCGAACAGACCGAAGAAGAACACCGCCCAGACCATGATGGCACATCGCAAGAGATTCATTCGAATGGCTTTGGGAAGCCTTGTGCGGTTCATATACAGCAGCAAGCCGCAATACAGGAACATCACGGCGCCATTGAGTGCGGCCGTGAGTTTGAACAGCATGAACGCGCTGGCCCGTTCATCGCCGAGGACCAGGATGGTGACCCCCAGCAGGATCGTGCCCCACAGGAATAGGTAGTAGAGCCGACTCTCGCTAAACCGTTCGCTGGTTTGGAGCCAGTTTACTTTCACGACATCGGTTGAGATTCGTGAGGTGGCGTCGAGCACTCCAAACTCGGTTGTTAGCAAAATGGCCACGCCCATGATCAAGAACAGCAGCCGGAACCCATCTCCCAACATCTGTTCGATGGCGACCGCCTCGCCCCATACAAAGGTGATGTCGTTCGCATAGTTTTGGGCGTCGTCTGCCGGCGAGCCATCGGGTGTGTAGAAAACGCTATAGGCAATCAGCGTGAGGAGCACCAGACAGACGAGGCAGGTCAAGAAGAAGCTAAAAAAGTGTTCTATGCTCGCGGCTTTCCACCACCGCGACCAACGCGTCAGGTTGGCCTCGTCGTCCGGGAAGTGATACCCGATCTCGGCCACCGCTTCTTCCTGACCCGTAATCGGGCTGGTGATTCGCCCGATATGGCCTCCCATGCCATATCCCTTGTCTTTGATATAGTTGCTCTGACCGAGGTTCAGCGTTCCGCCCGCGCCGGCGAAAGCCAATGCTCCCAACAAGAACGTCCAAGTGACTACCTTGGGGTCCATGGGAGGAAGTCCACCGATATTCACCGCACCGGCGGCCAAGGCGGCAACGGCGTCGCCACGCACCAGCCAGAAGGCCAAGAAGATGACCGAGATAATGACGACCGACACCAGGAAGAGTTGGATCCGCTCGACGGTCTCATAAATTACCGGACCCGCCGTGAGGATGATCCCGCACACCACGAGGCCTGCGACCGAAAGCTCGGTGACGTAAGGGCTCTGGGCCGTACCGGCATGTTCGGGCCACAGCAACCAACTTACTAGCTGCGCCGCGCCTTTGGCCCACGCTGGGATCATCCACGGAATGATGTTTAGCGCCAGGAATACGGGACCCCAGTAGCGGCTAAGCCGGCAAAATCCCGTGATAGCGCTTTCACCCGTGGCCAGGGTCCAACGGGTGATTTCCATGTTGATGAAGTATTGCGTCGTTACCCCCAGCAGGCATGCCCAGAAGAATACGAAGCCACTTCGGTACGTAATGTAGGGCCACAGCACGAATTCGCCGCTGCCCAGGGCCAGCCCGGCGAGCATGATACTGGGACCGATCATTCTCCGCAGTGGCACCGGCTCTGGTAGATCGCGATAACGCAACGGGGGCAACTGGCCCGAGGGGATTACCGAATCTGGGACGATTCGTTCATCGGTTTGCTGTTCGCTCGGGTCCGCCATTACCGCCTATCGCTGCAAGATGTCTCTGTCGATTCAGCATGAAAGGACACGAGTCTACCATCGAGCGCGGACGAAACAAGCAAATCGATGATTGGGTCGGTGCAGTTATTGAGGTGGAACTGTGGTTTCCTCCGTCTCAACCTCGACAGCTACATTCGCAGGAATGATCTTGCCGGCCTCTAGCTGATCGCGCCAGCGTTGCACCGCCTGTTTTCGCCGCGCGGCGGTGTGGTCTGCTCGGTAGGCGTTCATTTCCCCCGTGATGTTGTACAGATTCCAGAAACTAAGCACACGAATGTCGACCGCTTCATTGTCGAGCCCTTGTACGAGTTCCTCGGCGGCCCCGTCCCTGAGCTGGTCGGGCGAGTACCCTCGCAGCAGGCGGAACAGTTGGGTACCTTCCTCACCCCGTTCTAGCTCGAAGGCCTGGCGAACTGCTTGGGCCTCGCGTGGTGAGTTCATGACTGCATACGACAACTCGGCGATCAAAGCCGGCCATGACGCGTGCTGCGTTGGGTTCGCTAGAGCTTTGATGACCGGATCGTAGACACCCAGGTGTACCAGGCAACGGGCGGCCAGCGACTTGACTTCGGTCCGCCGATGCTCGACCAGCTCCTTTAAACTGGCTCGAAGCGAGATCTCGCGTTCTTCGGCCAGATGCTCTTCGATGAGTTCCGCGCCGCGTTGTTCGATGAGCGGAGTGGTATTCTTCACCAACCACTCCGGCAACGGGTTCCCGGCTTCGTCTACGTTACTTCCCAAAGTGTACTGGAAGGGTGCCTGCAGGGTCTCCGAAGGGGCATCCTCGGAGGTTCGCCACGTTACATTGCCCTGGCTTACATATAAACGCAATGCGTGCACAGCGGGTTCGGCTTCCGGGTCTGATCCCGGTTGCATCAGCCGTACCGCTTCTACGGCGGCGATGGAATTCTGTTCCGCGACACCCAGCCACCCTTGTTGCCCGTCGCCTACCAAGTGAATTCCTCGATGATCATCCCCGGCTGTCACGATGAGCACGCGGCCGTAATGCACGGTCATCTGCGGAGTACCATTGGCATCGGGCGGACCGAACTCAACCATGGTGCCGCCCAATAGTACGAGGCTGATACCCGATCCTAACGCGAGCGTCGAATCGAAAGCCGGCAAGGCCAGTAGAAGGTCGCCCGGGACGATGGCCGAAAGGGCAGGAAGTCGATTCCAGTTGGACGATGCTGGATCGAACTTCAGCAGCACCGTGCGGTCGGAAACAAATCGACCAAGCAACGATGGAGTGGCTGGCTCTTCGACCGCTGCATCCAACGCGGTGTCTGGTAGTGGCGGCTCTTCCATTTCTTCTTCGATGTCCGTCTCTTCTTCGACGGTCATCACTTCTGCGTCCGGAGGAGATACTTCGGGCAGCGATGAGTCGATTGCTACTACGGTGTCCGATTCCGGAGCGGAGCCTTCAGCAGGCATCACTTCAGGCATGCTTCCCGGTACAGGCGGTTCGGCAGGCGTTTCGAATTCGCCTGGCTGCTGAACAACGTTTTCTCCCGTTGGTTCTTCGACTTCCGTTTCCGTTACCGTGATTTCCCCGTCGGCGATCTTTGCAGGTTCGCCAGCGGTGTCTTCTTCCTTGAGCAGCGGTTCCGGTTGTGGCTGATCGCCCACGGCGACGTCGGTGTTGGGAGCCTCACCGCGAATGAGGGCCAGAATATTTTGCGGCCCGACCGCCAACACAGCTGCGCAGGCCAGCATGCTCAACAGCAGAAGCGCGGCGGCCACGGGCCACAGCGGTCGACCACTGGGCTCTCGCAGATAATCAGGAATCTCTGGTTTCTGTCGCTGCCTTTTCGGACTTTCGGTCGAGGGAGTGGTTTCTTCTGGGACATCAGGCGAGCCATTGTCGGTCGTCGGTGCTTCGGCCTTGTCTGCATCCGCTGCCGCAGACTCGCGGATGAGGGCGTACATTCGTTCGCGAGATTCGGGAGTTACCTCGGCAGGCTCACCCAAAACCAGCGTCAGCACTTGATGGCAGGCGGCTACCTCGGCCAATTGGGTATCCGACTCAAGACATGCCTTTTCGAATTCTGGGACGTCCTCGGTGGGCAGGGTGTTATCCAGATACTCGGCCACCGTGTTGGGGTCGAGCCCCATGCCTTTTCCACGCACGCGAGGGGCACCCAAGCGGAGTTGACGCACCACGTCTCGGACCCGATTTACAATCCCCGAGGCGAATTCACTTTCCTGGATTTTCTCTTCGATATCTTCAGCGTCTGCCGGCTCCAGGACCCCGTCCATGTATGCCAGCAACGTTCTTAGCGTAAGTCGCATTGCAAGTGCCTTCTGGTAGTCCTGCGGTGGGCCACCCCCACATCCCGGCGGGGAGCCCCTTGAAAAAGAGCGGTTCCATTATGGTTCGTGACACCGCAGGCTTAGATCCGTGCGAGAATCCAAGAAAAATCTGGAAAAGTCCGCACGATGGGCTGATATCAGTACCAGTGCGACACGAACCCCGACCAAAGCGGGGGAGATTCGCTCCGAGACCCCATCGACGTCGCGACGAACGTTTCTATCCGTTGCGTTTCCCTGCGACCGGAGATTTTCGAGAAAAGGCCACCATAACAACGACGGCTAAGAGGATTTCAAAGCTGGCCAACGTCACCGGGTCGACGGCCCAGCCTCGGTGGTGAGGTTGTTCCATCCAGGCCTCCAACGGAACCCAACCAGCGGAAGTACGTCTCCACTGTGGTTCCTGCTGTTCGGCAATTGCCCCTGCCGCCGCTCGGTCGGGCAAGTCGATCGTCGAAGCGGCCCAGTAGATCAGGCCGAGGATTACACCGATTAATACGATTGCTCGCAAAGCTGGCGACCTCTCCAAGAGAAGTCGGGCGATGCTCGTCTAAGACAGGTTCATCCCGTGTCAGCTACGATCCGCCCGTCGCATGGAGAAGTTGCAACTGCCAGACCACCAGAATCGACGCGATATTGAGAGAGCGGTAAGTCGTTTGACCAACGTTAATAACTTCGATCGACAGCAGAATAGCGCACGGAAGATCGATGCGTTTTCGCATCATTTCCCGATTGGGTTCGTTGCTTAGAAACCACAACTGTTTGAACCGATTTCATGGGCAGGAGGCCCAGATTTTTCCCTGCGTGGGGCATTTGCACCCCTCCTTGTCGTGGCCTACTGTTTCGATGGACGGAATAGGTCGTCCTTCGCATTCCATCTCGGCGCGTGAGAATCTCCGCGCACCGTTCACGCTCAATCAATGGAAGCTCTCAGCATGGCAAGTACGGGTAGCACTACTCAGATTGATATCGAAGAGATTCTTTCCGACGGGCATGTACCTGCTCTACCACAAAGCGCCATCTCCATTTTGGAATTGGCACAAGATTCGGACAATGGACCTGCTGAGTTTGCGATTCCCATCGAGGCCGACCCGGGGCTCACCGGACAGGTACTGAAGTTTGTGAACTCGTCGTACTTTGGTTTTTCACGCGAGATCTCGAGTATCAAGTTGGCCATCACGCTGGTTGGCGTGCGGACCATGAAGAACTTCGTGCTGTGGAGCGCGGTGTTCAGCTTGATGCCGAATCCCAGGTGCGGCCCGTTCGAGCTGCGTGCTCTATGGCAAGACTCGCTCCGCCGTGGGTTGTTTGCCCGAGCCGTGGCCAAGCTGCTGTCGTATCCCGAGGCCGAAGAGTGCTTCGCCGGCGCGTTGCTGCAGGACATGGCCGTTCCGATTTTGGCGGGTGAGTTTCCTGCCGAATACACCGAGTTGCTCGAGCGTCGCGACAATGGCAGTACGTCGCTGTCCGAATTGGAGGAAGAACGGTTCGGTTGGAACCACGCTGAAGTGGCCGGCCGCATGGCCCGTTCGTGGAATCTTCCTGATGAATTGGGTAATCTGATTGCCCAACATGGCTCGTTCGAGGAACTACTTGAAGGTTCGGACCCGGCGGCCAACGCACTGGCGGTCTCGCTCTCGTCGTTCATTCCTCCGGTCGTAGACGAAGGCTGGTACGATCTGCCGCGATTGATCGAGGGCTACGACAAGCTGCTTCCAGGCGGCGACACGTCGCTCGAGGAGTTGTTGGAACAGGTGGACGCGAGCTTCGAGGAATTTGCTCCGATTCTCAAGATTGCATCGCCTGCCCAATCGCTGGTCGATCGCTTTCATGCCGCTCAGGAAGGCTAACGCCTGGGTCGGTGATTGGATCGAGCAACGCCGGCCGCCGCGCAGCTTTCACCACCACGCAATGCGTTGCATTGTGGCAATGAATTCTAGGGGTTCTCTTCACCCGATTCGGGTCGCCCGCTGTCAAGATAGGTGCGTGCGCGGAGATCCAGCGAACTGCCAGTTTGTGCCGTTTTTTGGCATCATTCGTAGCTTGGCTGGCGCATTCCCCCCAGGTCGGCCGATTCTTACTATAGGCAGCGAGTGCATCGAGGTTAGAATGGACTCGAGCGAGGGATGATTTCCCCGCATTGAAACGCCCGTGCAAATATGAGGCCAGGTGATTGTGGCCACCTCAGACCGCGTTCGACTATCGCAAGTACTTCGCGAAGCCGAGGGTTATCTCGAGCTGCAGCTACCTCACCGCGCTCTGGAAACGCTAGCACGCTTGCCTCAGCAGTCTCAGAACAGCACGCACGGTCTGTATTTGCAGGGCGAGGCATTGCGAGAATTGCAGCGTTATCACGATGCGATTCGACCACTTCGCAAAGCTGCGAACCAGGACCCTGAAAACATCCATGTGCACCTGGCACTTGGCTGGTGTTACAAGCGAACTGATCAGCTTGATCAAGCGATTCATTCGTTGGAGCAGGCCCTGGCCTCGGATCCCGCGGAAGCCTTGGTGCTCTACAATCTCGCTTGCTACTGGAGCCTGAACCGCAACAAGGAAAAGGCTCTGGATTTCCTTTCGAGGGCTTTGCGGCTGGACGGGAAGTATCGCGACCTGATTGGCGACGAGCCCGACTTCGATCCGATTCGTTCGGACTCCGACTTTCAGGCGCTGACGTCGATCATCGTCTGAGTCTTTTCGCTCACGTGCACCTGCAACTCTTTGATACTTTTGCGACTTTCAAGCTGCGCATGGTGCGCGATGCTGTTGCAAACAAATACGGCCAGCGCTCCGCTCGGGTGCGCTGGCCGTGTGAATTGGAGTCGTTCTGGTTGGCTTCGGTTCAGACGGAAACCTCGTTTACCAGAGTGCCGTGAAGCCAGCGTATCCTCCATGCAGTGCGAGTGAGCCACTCGTGTTGACGTCGAGAATTCCAGGCGTGTCATGAATGAACGGCGGAATCTGTTCTTCAGATAGCGCGACACCACTTATGCCCAGCGCCCGGTAACCGATGTCGGCCCTCAGCCACCTGAAAACCTCTACATTGAAGCCGACGTCAATCTGCGCGATGAAGGACAGCACATCGTCGCTCGAGGCCAGATCGAGCGCCACGAGCCCGTCTCCTCGGTAGATCTGTGAACGTTGTTCGGCCTCGTTGTAGAAAATACCCGCCTTGGCATTCGCATACAGACGGAGTCGGCCAAACATGAACCGCTCGATTTGACCACCACCCTGCAAGCCATACAGATTGTTGAGAGTGTCGATGTCGTAGTACGCCTCGTTCAGTCCACCGTTGTCGCCAAACTGAAATCCGTTTTGCACGGAACCGAACAACAGTCCCTCATCGAAACGGAAGTAGCGGAACCCTGCCAACACACTACTGGCGAACGGACGATTGGGGCCACTGATAGCGAACTGATGCGTGTAATTGATTTCGGCGCTATGAATTTCGTTCGTTCGACGCAGGCTTTGTGCACCGGCGCCGTCGAAATAGTTGCTTAGTGGTGCACCAGCAAAGGTGATCGGCGCGACCCCGGGGATTGGGGTCAGATTGATCGTGGTGTTGAGTACAGCACCCGGAATGCTCAGGAAGATTTCATCGTCTGATGGTGCCAGGGTCCAGTAGTTCAGTTGCAGTCCGCTGTAACATCCAAAGCGACGTTCGGCCGTGACATCGATACCGCCTTGCCACCAGTCCAGACCGGGGTCATCGCTACGAAGAAGGCATACCGACGGAGTGGTCGATTCGTAATCGAAGTGGAACGGATCTCCGCTCACTCGGGTCATCACCAGGGCACGAGCCGTGATGAGCCACGTGGGGCCACAACAGTCTCCACAGGCGGTGCCGCAGCCCGTACCGCAACTGTCGCAACCAGTACCGCATGTGCCGTAGTTACCCGTCATGGCCTGGTCCCAGGCCCCTGCGTTGTAAACCACATTTTGCGTGGATGCCGACGGGTTACTTGCCTGAAGGGACTGAGCACGCTGCCAGTCGTGGGCCTGATCGAACGAACTGAAACTGTACGGCGAAGAACCTGAACCGTAGTGCATCGGTTGATATTGGGCCTGGTACTGTGGTGCCCGTGGTTGGGCGCTCTGCGGGTAGTATGCCAGCGGTGGAGATTGCGGTAGCGGCAAGAACGAATCTTGGGCCGTGGCGACCGAGCCTATGGCCAGAATGGCGCAGGAGACAACCCACGCATGAAGCGAGCGTTTCATGGTTCACACCTTCCTTTGTGGGAAGTTGTCGGCGGGTCCGTTTGGGCTGGGCGGGCCGACCTCCGCGCCATGCGATTCGCTCGGGGTGATTCCTATGAACGATCACCACCGCAACAACCGCCTATGCATCAACGTTCGGGAGAGCACTACGGTTGGCGTTCTGCGAACCGTCTCGATTCAACCAAGGCGGTCATGCCTTCGCTTGAATCAACCGTACTTAACGAACTTTACGAGAGATTTCGCACATTCGCGCAACAATCCCTCACTACTTCCATCGGTCAAGTTCGCCCAAGCGATAGCGGATTCCCAGCACCGGGAGGAAGATTTTCCGCCGCGCTAATGCATATCACACAACTCTTCGATACAGCCCGCAAAGTGGCCCAAAGAAGTGCCCGTCGTGCAAGCTTTTACGACGTGGCAAAGTTTGAGGGCCAGGCAAGATTTATTGCGCAACGCATGCCAATAGCGTTCAGCGGCATTGAGCGTGCGCTACGACGACCCCGGGATGACCTCATTTGATCGCCGAAGCGGCCATTTCCCGGCGACGAGGAACCTGGCCATTCTCATCAGCGGGTAAGGCACCAATGCCGGCGAGAAACTCGCGGGCCAGTTCGCGATAGTCGGCCGCCCCGGCCGATTGTGGTGCGTATTCCAGAATCGACTGGCCGAAACTCGGTGCTTCTGCCAGGCGGATGTTTCGCCGAATGCGGGTTTGATAAGCCCGTGCATTCGACCAGGGGGTGTTGCGAGTATGCGATTCGTCGAAGAAAGCTTCGACATCGCGACTCACCTCGGCGGCGAGTCGTGTGCCCGATTCGTACATGCAGAGGATCACGCCACCGAGTTTCAGCCGCTCGTTCAAACGAGACGCGACCAACTCGATGGTCTCCAGCAACTTGCTCAAACCGTGCAGGGCGAGGAAATGCGGTTGCAGGGGGATGAACACTTCTTTGACCGCTGCCAGTGCATTGATGGTCAGCACGCTCAACGAGGGGGGGCAATCGATCAGCAAGTAGTCGAAGCGATCTTCAATCGCTGCGATGGCATCTCTCAAAATGAGTTCCCGTCCAACGACGCCTGCCAGTTCGACTTCGGCCGCGGCCAAATCGATATGCGAGCCGATGAGCCACAGGTTCTCTTGAACTTGCTGGCAAACTTCAGATACCGGATGCTTTCCGACCAGAACCTCGTACACCGTTCCCTCGCTGGAATGCGGGGTGACTCCGAGATGCAGCGTGGCATGTGCCTGCGGATCCATGTCGATCACACAGACGCGATGGCCCGATTCGGCTAGCGCTGCGGCCAGGTTAACCGTGGTGGTGGTCTTTCCCACGCCGCCCTTCTGGTTCAAAATGGCAATCTTTCGCACACGCAACTCCTTTTGCCGTCGGCGGCTTGGTATCGCCGCACCATGCTGCAACCACTGGGTTGCCCATTGGCTGCGGATTATACGAACGTGCTCGACATCGTCCTAGAGGAGCATCGCGAGCCCTCCGGCATTGCGACGTTGCCCCACGCTATCACAATCGCCTCGGCGAGATTGACTCTCCCATGGTCACCCGGTGATGGCTATGCTTGCACCAGGGGCCAAGTTTTCGCCCTGGCAGATCGCCTGAATTGAGACATCAGCCGAGAGAAAGTTTTCGTCATGCGGGTCATCGTAGAGCAGAATCGTGACAAAGTGGCCGTTCGAGCCGCGACTTTTGTGGCCAAACTCATCAGCCGACATCCCCGCTGTGTGTTGGGTTTGGCAACCGGCAGTACCCCGCTGGGAATGTACCGCGAACTGATCCGCTTGCACGCCGAAGAGGGGCTCGACTTTTCGCGCGTGGTGACCTTCAATCTCGACGAATACGTCGGGCTTGGCCCCAACCACTCGCAAAGTTATCGACATTTCATGCAGACCAACCTGTTCGACCACATCAATATCGATGTTCGCAATACGCACGTTCCCGATGGTCGGGCCCTGGACTTCGAGGCCTATTGCGATCAGTACGAAAAGATGATTGTCGAAGCCGGAGGCATCGATCTGCAAGTGTTAGGCATCGGTAGCGACGGGCATATCGCATTTAACGAACCTGGTTCGTCGTTGGGAAGCCGCACCCGATTGAAAACGCTGACCGAAGAGACAGTTCGCGACAACGCGCGATTCTTTACCAGCGCGGAAGAGGTTCCCCGGCTGGCCATCACCATGGGGGTCGGCACGATTCTTGAATCACGCCAGTGCCTGCTCTTGGCCTGCGGCGAAAGCAAAGCCCGGGCAATCCGCGATACGATCGAGGGCCCGGTGACCGCGCAGGTTACGGCATCGGCGCTTCAGCTGCATCGTGACGTGGTGGCCGTAATCGACGAAGAGGCGGCCCGGTTATTAGAACGTCGCGAATACTACCGCCAGGTGGAATACGCACAGTCGCAATTGCAGGCCGGCCACCTGAATACGGCAAATGACGCCGCGAGGTAGCATCGCCTTGCCAGTTGGATCTTCACTTGCCCGTTGGAAGCTTGAAGGCATAGGATAGTGGCCCAGAAGCGGCTGACTTCACGCGATTCGTATTGGCAAAACGGGCGCAGGGTGCCCGCGCTGGCGAATGCAAGCCTCTACGAACTCAAATCATCGACGATGATGAAATCCGGTTCGCGTTCCACAGATTAGTCCACCCAGGAAAGTATCCGGATACCGATGCTGCCGACTCCCACGATCGACTTTCAGCGAACGCCCGTGACCTTAATCATTACGGCGGTAGCGCTGGCGATGGAGCTGGTGTGTACCTTTGATCCCGACGGAGGTCGCCGCGAGTATCTTTACAACGAGCTGCAGTTGGGCATCTGGTGGCAGGTTTGGGAAGGCCAGCTTTGGCGACCATTTACCACCACGCTGCTGCACGGTGGATTGCTCCATGCGGCATTCAATATCTATTGGATGATCACCCTCGGCACCGTCATCGAGCATCGCATCGGGTCGCCGCGATACTTCGTATTCATTGTCGTGGTGGCTTACTTCTCCACGATGGCACAGTTCTACTGGTTGCCCAACGGCATGGTGGGGCTGTCCGGAGTGGTGTACGGACTATTCGGGCTGATGTGGATTGGCCGCAAGTACATCCCTGAATGGTCTTGGGTCTGCAACGACGATACGGTTCGCCTGATGGTAGGCTGGTTCTTTCTTTGTTTCGTGCTTAGTTACCTTAACGTAATGCGCGTCGCCAATTTGGCGCATGGGGCAGGGTTAGCGATGGGTTGGGCCATCGGCGGCGCGGCCTTCGATCGAAACTATCAGTGGCCCTACCGCGGGGCCGTGGCACTGATGGTTGCGGCTTGCATCGCCGTGTTGATCGCCGCTCCCGGCAATGAGCAGTACGATGCGCTTCAGCGACGGCGGGCACGGCGAGATGCCGGAATCGATGTTCGGGAACTGCATCGAGCGTTGGAAGAGGCCGCTTCCGGGACCGGGGTTCGGGTGAAGATCATCCCCGTCGACGAGATCGACAATAGCACCGAGGATAGCGACAAAGCGGCGGTAGAACAGGCAACCGATCGGGGTGTCACAGAACAACTTGACAGGGTGGATGACGAAGGCAGCCCCGATGGGGTATAAACTGCCGTTGAATTCAGTGAGAACGTCTTGTGTGGGTGCTACCGATCTCCGACCCCAGAGGAGCTGGGAATGTTTCAAGAAGGATCGATTGAGGGCGTCGAATTTCGACCGCTAAAGCAGTTTACCGATGACCGTGGCTGGCTCATCGAATTGTTTCGAGAGGATGAGCTTGATGAACCGCTGCATCCGGTGATGGCGTATATCAGCGAGACGCTGCCCGGCATCGCGCGCGGTCCGCACGAACATGTCGACCAAACCGACTACTTCGCCTTCATCGGTCCCGGCGACTTCAAGTTGTACTTGTGGGACACTCGAGAAAAGTCGGTTACATACGGCAAGCGAACCACCATGGTTGTCGGCGAATCGAATCGCCAAAGCGTCGTGATTCCCCCCGGAGTCGTTCACGCTTACAAGAACATTGGCGACCACCCAGGGTGGGTATTCAATGGCCCCAACCGCTTGTACGCCGGTAAGAACAAGCAAGAACCCGTGGATGAAATCCGCCACGAGGACCAGGAGAACAGCCTTTTCGAACTCGATTGAGTGCGGGCAATTCACAGTGTTCCGGTTACTTTTCTCCGTCCGATCACGGTCGTCTCCGGTGAGTTTCCTGTGCCGCGATGCAGGGTCTTTTTCACCTTTGTAGGGGTGGCTTCCGGGCGTTGTATCAGTGTTCGTTGCTGTTAGAATCCAGGAAGGCTCGCTCAGGCTGGGGAGCGGATCACATCGATGTGATGCCGTGAAGTTTTGTGAGGATCTGCGGGGGGAAGCGAATTCCTCACGCACCTTGACCTTTTGCTAAACTTCCTACCGAAGGCACACCGTGTTTCTCAGTCGATATCGGGAACCAGCGCAATGGCGGAACTTGCAGGGAGCAAGACCCTGGAAAATCTGAAGGCGGCATATGCCAACGAGTCCCAGGTAAATCACCGCTATCTGTATTTCGCCAAGGTGGCCGACGTCGAGGGGGAGCCGGAAGTTGCAGAATTGTTTCGTAAAACCGGAGAAGGTGAAACGGGGCACGCTCAAGGGCACCTTGAATTCTTGAGGAAACACGGCGACCCTATCACGGGCCTATCGATTGCCAATATCCAAGATATGCTCAAAGCGGCCGTGGCAGGCGAAACACACGAGTACACCGAGATGTATCCCCAATTTGCCGAGACTGCTCGCGAAGAGGGATTCGAAGAAATAGCCGATTGGTTCGAAACCCTCTCCAAGGTTGAAAAGAGCCACGCGGAAAAATTCGAAGCGGCGCTTTCCAAGCTGAGTTGACTTGTTTTTTTTGGGGAACGCAGACCTTGAATACATTTGCGATGACCCACGAAAGAACCCCCCCAAAGTACCTCGAGGCCCTCTCATCATGACTACCTCACGTTTCAGATCCCTCCATTGGTTCGTTGCCCTTGGGCTGATGTTGTATGCCAGCGGCTGTGCCCAGCAAGAAGCCGCAGACACCGAGACCGAGACAGTTATTGAAGAATCGGCTGAGGTGGACGTTGTCGAACCGATTGATGAAACGGTCGAGGTCGTCGAGGAAGAGATTGTCGAGCCATCGTTCGACGACGAAGAAATGGCCGAGGAAACCACGGCCGTTGAAGAAGAGGTTGTCGAAGAATCTGATACCGAGGAAGTAGCGGAAGAAGAGATGGAGGAGGAAGCTGCTCCTGCCGCGACCACCGAGACAGAAACTACCGCAACGGCAACGGAAGATTTCTCGCCGGAAGACATCGAAGAGACCGAAGCCAGTGACACCATCGAAGTCACTTTGGGCGACCCTTCACTGACCGCGGGTATTCCCGGGGAAGGTGATCTGACGATCGAAGAGATTCGTGGTTGGCTTGACGACGAGTCGAACCATCTTCCGTTGAAGGTGAACTTGCCCATGGGGTTGGCAGCGGGCGCCGGTCAGATGAAAGGACTGGAAGAGAACCCCCTGACGCTGGCTAAAATTGAGTTGGGACGTCAGCTCTATTTTGACCCGCGGCTATCATCCGATAGCAGTATTAGCTGTGCGGGCTGCCACGATCCCGAGCAAGGTTATACGGCCCACACCAGATTCGGTGTTGGCATCGAGGGGCAGGAAGGCGATCGCAACTCGCCGGTGAGTTACAATCGTATTCTCAGTGACAATCAGTTTTGGGACGGTCGCGCCGGATCGTTGGAAGAACAGGCTATTGGACCGATTGCCAACCCCATTGAAATGGGAAATACGCACGACGCTTGTGTTGCCTGCCTGAAGGAGATCGAAGGTTATGACATTCAATTCGACCGGATCTTTGGCGAATTGACGATCGACACCGTGGGCCAGGCCCTGGCCGCCTTCGAGCGAACCTTGGTGACGGGGCCCTCGCCGTATGATTACCACGAACAGCTTCAACAGTTTGCGGGCCTCGATCCCGAGGATCTTCAAGAAGACGACCCCGAACTGTACGAGCTGTACGAGTCGGCCATGGCCGCCGCAGAAGCGAACCCGATGTCAGACAGTGCCAAGCGAGGTTATGAGATTTACTTCAACAAGGGAGCCAAGCAGGGACATTGCAGTGCCTGCCATGTTGGCCCGAACTTGACGGACGAACTGTACCACAACCTGGGCGTCGGCATGCTTGTTGAGAACCCGCCCGAGGGTCGTGCCGCGGTCTCGGGTGAAGACAAGGACAAGGGTGCATTCAAGACACCCACGATCCGCAACGTTGAGTTCTCGGCACCCTATATGCACGACGGCAGCGAAGCGACGCTTGAAGATGTGGTTGAATACTACGTCGAGATCGGCAAGGGGGGCCCTGACAAGTACCCCAACCTGAGCGAGAAGATCAAGCCACTGGACTTGACCGACCAAGACAAAAAGGATCTGGTCGCCTTCATGAAGGCCTGCTCCGGCGAGTTCCCCAAAGTGGAAACTGGCCGGCTTCCTAAGTCATAGTGGTGCTTTGGAAAGGCCATGAATTTGGAATTTCACCTGCGACCCGTCGCGTTGCGCCCGCAACCTGACGGGTCGTTGGCGTTTAGCCCCTGGGGCGATCTTGTCGCTGGCCTGGGTCGCGCATAGACTGAATTGTGCGAATAGATGATTTATACCGTCGTTTTTTGGAGGTTTTAGGACCTCGTCGGGGTAAGAACGAACAGCAATGTCCACATCTGAAGACGAACTATACCAAGAGCACATCTTGGATCACTACGAGGATCCTTACCATCGGGGATCTTGTCCCGAGGCAACGCATGCCCACGAGGATGACAACCCGTTGTGCGGAGACTTTGTCCGTGTCGAGCTGAAGATCGATGACGACGGGAGGGTCAAAGAAGCATTCTTCGATGGCGATGGATGTTGCATCAGTCAAGCGTCGGCCTCGATGCTGACTGAGCAGTTGGAAGGGAAAACCATCGAGGAAGTCAAAGACTTTTCCGCGGAAGACATGCTCGAATTATTTCAAGCCCGACTGACGCCCAACCGCCAAAAGTGTTGTCTGCTCCCCTGGCGGGTATGGCAAAGTGCCATCTTCTCGCCGACCAATGGCGAATCCTCTCAGGCGGATTCGTAACCGAGACCCTCGCCAGACATGCTCAGTTCTTGGTTCGTTTTGCGAATCGTTGAGCAGGGGGTCGACCGACTTTGGGCAAGCGACCAATTGGCATGAAGCCATCGTCGAAGAGTAACCGGCCATAAACCACGGGGGTGTCCGAATCATGACCACCGCTCATTCTGTCACGCAGTTCGATCCTGAATCGCTGCGCCCCGACTTTCCGATTCTGGCCACGCATTTGCACGAGAATGCGGTGCCGCTTGTCTATCTGGATAATGCGGCCTCCACGCAACGGCCACACGCCGTGATTCAGGCCCTGGTCGATGTCTACGAAAAGCAATACTCCAATGTCCACCGTGGCATCCATTGGCTTAGCGATCAGAGTACCGATCTTTACGAGGAAGCGCGAGAGAAAGTCCGGCAGTTCATCAACGCTCCGGCAAGCGAAGGCGTGATCTTCACGCACGGCACCACCGAGAGCATCAACCTGGTGGCCCGAAGTTGGGGGGATGCGAATCTGAAATCCGGTGACGAGATCCTGCTCACCGAGATGGAGCATCACTCGAACATCGTCCCCTGGCAACAAACGGCCGAGCGAACGGGAGCCACCGTTCGCTTTCTGCCCATTACCGACGAAGGCCTGCTGGACTTGGGCAAGCTCGACGAGTATCTGACCGCCAAGACCAAGGTGTTCGCGGTGGCCTCGATCTCGAATGTGCTGGGTACCAAAAATCCCATCAAACAACTTGCGGCGGCCGCGCACCAGGTGGGTGCGGTGTTGGTGGTTGACGCCGCGCAGAGTGTTCCGCACCAGAAGACGGATGTTCAGGACTGGGATGCCGACTTCGTCGCCTTCAGCGGGCACAAGATGATGGGGCCCTCGGGGGTTGGCATTCTGTGGGGACGCGCAGAGTTGCTGGATGCCATGCCTCCCTTCATGGGCGGCGGCAGCATGATTCGCCGCGTGAAGACCGACGGATTCGAGCCGGCTGATTTGCCAACGAAGTTCGAAGCGGGAACGCCACCCATCGTTCCTGCAATCGGCTTGGGGGCCGCGATCGATTACCTCAACGACGTCGGGCTCGATGCGATTTCCCAGCATGAACACCTGCTGACCGAGCGAGCCCATCAGGGGTTGGAAGCCCTGGGAGGGATTCGCTTTCTTGGGCCAGCTCCCGAACACAAAGCCGGGATCGTCAGCTTCACCCTTGAAGGAATTCACTCGCACGACGTGGCACAACTTCTCGATCGCCACGGGGTAGCCGTACGGGCCGGACATCACTGTGCCATGCCGCTGCATCGCCGCTTGAAGATTTCGGCCAGCAGTCGAGCCAGCTTCTATCTCTACAACACGCTGACTGAAGTCGACACTTTCATCGAAGCGATGGAGGAAACCAAGAAGGTCTTCCGCCGCAAGTGAATGCCCGGGTCACCGCTTGGCATTGTTGCTGTCGCGCCAGCTGGCAACGCTCTGTGAGAGCGTTGCATGTTCTACGTTGATGGAATCACTTGTCCTAGATTCTGGTCGCGAGTGTATCGTGCTGGGGTTTCTTGCAACTTCCACGACGAAGCAAGACAATCGTTGCTGACGTGTGAACTACTTGCACCTCAATTCCACTGCCGAGCATCAACGGCTGAAAGGTTTCTGACATGGAGAATCTAGATCTGGAAATCAAACTGTTTCGCATGGCTTCTCGCATGCTCTTGAAAATGGTCGACGAGATTCCAGGGGAGGACTTTCAACGACTTCCCGCGGGAGGCGGAAATTCTCCCAACTGGATTCTCGGACACCTGACCGTGGCGAGTCTGATGGGGGTGGCAACGCTGGGTGGACGACCGGGCGGTTTAAAGCCGATGCTACCAACGTATGGTCCCGGGTCGAAGCCTACCGAAAACGCGGAGGGCCTGTCGTCCAAGGAAGAACTCATCGCGGCGTTCAACGAATCGGCCGATCAGTTTGTTGCACTGGCCGAGTCTGCTACGGCCGATCAACTGAACGCCCTGCGAGAAAGCCCCATCCTGCGAGAAGAACTTCCTACCAATGGCGATATCGTGGGACACTTACTCACAACCCACATTGCCCTTCACATCGGCCAACTCAGTGCATGGCGCCGCGGGCGAGGTATGGATTCGATTCTGCAGTTTTAGGAGTGTGGCAAGTTATGAATTAGTGTTCTTTCTTGCTCTGGGACGCTCCTAGAACATGATGATTGCAGCAGGCAGCATTCAACTGCTCGCGATTGAAGAAAGGCCATAATTCAATTCGCCATGAGCCTTCCATGCTAGCCAAGCCTGTGTGTCGAGGTCAGATCGTCGGAAGGTGGAGATGGCCCACAGGCTGGTGAATAGCCCCGCCATGGTGAGCACTGTCCCGAGGCCCACTTCATGAGTGAGCAACAATAGTCCGCCGACGATCAGCAGTGCGATGCCTGGTGGAAATGCGATCAATGCGACCACCGCACGAAGATAATTCAGAGTCTCACTGGGAAAGGGAGGCCACTCGTATGCCGTGTTGGTGCGAAGAAACAGTGAGCAACGCGCAGCTGTCTTCTTCGTTTCCTTGGCAACGGCGTGCCTTCCTCTTAATCGATAGGCAAACAGAAGATCGCTGCTATAGAGACTATGACCGAACTCGCCGGTGGTCTTGATCGCCAGGTCATCGGAGTGCTCGAGCTGCTCGAAATACAGATCATCAAAGTCTTCACTCGTTATCCGTCCTGCTACAAGTCGACGGATGGCTGTCGACAGCGTTCTTCTCAGTTGGGTGTCGACCATCATTTACAAGCCTTTCCGAATGCTTGTTTCTGTGGGAGAGTGCGCGATGTGTTTTGACCACTGATTGGCAATCGAGTGGGGCACCGCCTATCCACGGTTCGATGTTGTCGAAAGACTTCGGAACACCACAAACACTGCAATCAACAGCAGTGTTGCTCCCGCCGGGGTGAGCAGGATGCCGAAGCCCGGGTCGCTCTCAAAGATGAACCACCCGCCCAGGAAGAAGCCGCCGGGCAAGAGAACGCTGGAAGCCATCAGGCAAGGCGACGCGATGGCCGCGATGCGTTCGACGCTTGCGAGCACAGGTAACGTCGCGGCCAGGGCGATGTGAATCAAACCCAGTAAGGTTCCGTGCGCATGGGCCAGCGTCCACAACAATCTCCGTGTCTCGCTCGATGGGTTGAGATACCAACCGACTTTGAAGCCGTGCATGGCCTCCAGCACGATTCCCAGGGTTAGAAAAACCAGCAGCGATCCCCAGCCGAATTTCAAATGGCGTAGCACCAACGTGCGCGAGACGGGTGAGCTGACCTTTAGCTCGTTCGCTTCCGTTGGTGACTCGCTATCTTCGTTGGTCATTCCGAAAGATCCAAAACTCTGTCGTCGCGATTTTTGTTCAGTCGCCCGATCGTTGCTCGGTCAGACTGCCCGTCTTCCTGGAGCAGGACCCGGGGCTGTGGTTCGCTCAGTCGTGGCCGCTGAAACTGCTGCCATAGCTCCAGGGTGCGTTGTTGTTTTTCCTGGCGTTGTTCTACCGAGGCAATGAAGTCGTAATTCAAATCCCCAAACCCGGGCAGCGATTGTAGCGAACGCCCGGCGATGTATCGAACTGCCGAATACGGATCGTCGAGCGGGACGGACAGTACGGGGGCCATCCACAACTGGCCCGAAGCTTCTCGTGCCGGCGACCAACCCATCGCCCAACTGGCCAGCGCCCGTTGGCCGGCATCTCCTGACAGTATCCACAGAGCGCCGGCGGCGATGGATGATTCATCCTCGCTCAGTTGCGTTACCGGTTGCTCGTACCATTCCGACAGGTAGTCGGCCGTCCATTGCATCGTTTGATCGAGGTGACAGAGGTTACAAGCATTGGGTCGCCCGGCCTGCTGATCGTTGGCCAGGTTCGGCTCACTCACCTGGTGGCTTCGCGAGGCTTTCAGCAGACCATACGAGGTGTGGGGCATGTGGCAGTTGTAGCAAAGGCTTCCGGCCGAATCCGCCGGATGATGGGTGTGCTGTGAAATATTCTCCGCGTACTTCGCGTGGCATTGCAGGCAAGCCTGATTGCCGTCCATTCCCACGGCCAATTGATCTTCGGGGTTGCTGTGGTGCATCGAGTGGCACGAAAGGCAGGTCATGTCGCCATGCTGGTAACAAGGTGATTCAACCATGGCCGGATACTCTCGCCCAGTGACTCGGGCCATTCCATCTGGCCAGAACTGCCAATCGATGCGATTGGGTATCTGCTCCAGCATGGTTGCGACCCATGGTTCATCGCGGACCTGATTGGGAATCAATACCCGGCGCGAGTCTTCCAGTTCGTCGCCCGCTCGGAAGGAGAATCCGTCGACGTACCATTTTGGATAGTTCTTCGGAAATGCGACGCCATGGCATTGTCCACAGACCTGCGCCGAGGCCCGTTGCGAAAGCCGCTGCGGTTGCACGATGCTCGGGTCGGCTTCGCCTGACAGATGATACTGAAACCTGCGGGTTGGGCTTCGATTCAGCGCAACATGTTCCGCCCCGGGACCGTGGCAGGCTTCGCAGGAGATTCCCAACTCGGCGACCTGAGGGTCGAAGGTTTTTTCCAGACCAATTCTGCCGGGCTTCCCAGCGGTGGAATGACAATGGATACAGCCGTCGTTCCAGATCGCGTTGGAAACCCATCCCGGCGGCTTGAGGAACATTACCTCTCGGGGTAGCCAGCGGTTTTGTTCCGGATGGAACACGAATGGGAAGTTCATCAGTTGCTGACCGTTGAAGCCGCTGACCCAATAGGTTTGCCAATGGTGCTTGCCGGTGGTCATCACGACGCGATATTTACCAATCGGCGGATTTGGAACTTCATCCGCAAGTAGTTCCCGATCGCGGACCTGCTGGTCGAATTCTGGCAAAGGGCCTTCAATCCAGAAAGAATCTCCTTCCTGCGTCAGTCGATACTCAAATCCGCGCGAGACGAGGACCTGATTGTCGAAATTCCCGATGACATTTTCCGGCGTTGCAGGCCGCGTCATCGTGCGATGATAGCTGGCGTGCCACGAATCGTACTCTTGTTGGTGGCACGCCCGGCACGCATCTGAGGAGACAAACTCCGGCTGCACGCCCTGTTTTGGAATATTCGCGACGAGTTCGGCCTGGGATATTCGCATGGCTGTCCAATATTGCCGCAGTACATATCCGCCGAAGAAGGTCGATACCACTGCCAACCCAATGATGGTCAGTTTTGACCGACGGGTTGTTCGCCCATTGAATACGTAGCGGGCGGCCACGGCAATCAGGACAAAGGCGATCGCAAATTCGAGAAGAGACATCGAGTAGGTACGAATAGAGACTCGTGAGAATGCAACTGCTTCGCACATGCAGAATAACAGCCCGGTGTATCGGATGGTAGGAATTTCACCTTGCGATGAAGGGCATTCCGACCAAAAACAGCGAGCTGGAATCGGCTTGCAAGAGACAAAGATTCCCGCCTACTCAATCGCGACATCCCGGCACGCGTGGATGGTGTGTGTGACAAACGGCATCGATACGGTTGAGGGTGATTTCGACGGCGTGACGTTCAGGCCATCCAACGGCTGCCCGAGGGTCGAGTACATGATTCGCACGTCACGCTACTTGCAAGTCTGTCCACGAAGTTTCCTCGATCAAACTTCACTGGCCCGAGAATGAAGATCCTGCGTTACTCACCTTGAAAGGTTCCCTGCGGGCCATCGAAACGACCCCTACATTCGGCTTCACCGCAACGCGGCGCCGAGTGAGCCCGCTGGACACAGATTCCGGCGGTTCATGAGTGAGCGTTTAGCAACCTGATGTGCGACAAGGGATTTCTCAGCCACCTTCGATGTAGTTGATCCGATCTCGCGCTCTAGCAGGCAAACGCCACGCCGCGGCATGGCGGTAGTTCGTCGTACCAATCCATGGATACCCCCCCAAACTGTCCTTCTTCGCACACTACGTGTGCTACGGTTTCAAAGCAGTGTGCTCTCGCGAGTTAGGTGAGTGGCACGATTTCGCGTCGGGGGACGCGGTGAGTCGTTGGCGGTGACGCAACGCCCCCCTTGTAGGGAACTGTTGCGCAAACAGGAATACTGACGATGACTCAAGATCCTCAGCTCGGCAACATCATATGGATGTTGATCTGCGCGGCCCTGGTCATGCTGATGCAGGGTGGCTTCTGCTTCCTGGAAAGCGGTCTCGCCCGCGCCAAGAACAGCATCAATGTTGCCATCAAGAACCTGGTCGACTTTTGTATCGCGGCGGCCGTCTTCTGGGCCGTTGGCTTTGCCATCATGTTCGGCGCCAGCCACTCGGGGCTGTTTGGAACCAGCGAGTTCTTCGTCGATGCCAACGGCGGGCCCTGGTTGCTAGCGTTCTTCCTGTTTCAAATGGTTTTCTGTGGTACGGCCACCACCATCATCTCCGGTGCGGTCGCCGAGCGGATGCGTTTCTGTGCGTACATTGTCGTGAGTGTTTTGGTTTCCGCGCTCATCTATCCCGTGTTCGGACATTGGGCTTGGAACGGTGCTGCAACGGGTGAAACAAACGGCTGGTTGAACGGGCAAGGATTCATCGACTTTGCCGGATCGACCGTGGTGCACTCGGTCGGTGGCTGGGTTGCCCTGGCGGCAATCATTGTGATCGGTCCTCGTTTGGGACGATTCGACAAAGGAGCGCGCCAGCCGCACGGTCACAATCTGCCGATGGCCACGTTGGGTGTTCTGCTGTTGTGGTTCGGTTGGTTCGGCTTCAACGGTGGTAGCACGCTGGCAATCAACGATTCGATTCCTCTGATTCTGGTGAATACCAACCTGGCCGCGGCCTTCGGAGGGGTTTCCGCTCTTGTGGTGGCCTGGTTAATCGAACGACGACCCGATGCGGGCCATGTGATGAACGGTGTCGTTGCCGGGCTCGTGGCGATTACGGCCTCTTGTCATATCATGACGCCTCTGGCTGCGGTGTTCATTGGCATCGTCGGTGGCGTGCTCTGCTCGTGTGCAACATTCGTGTTGTGCCGGTTTCACATCGACGACGTCATCGGCGCGGTTCCTGCTCACGCCATCCCGGGCGCTTGGGGAACGATGGCCGTCGCACTGCTGGCCGACGTCGATACCTTCGGTACGGGTCTCTCCAGGTGGCAGCAAATCACCATTCAGGCCGAAGGGGTAGCGACCTGCTTCGTTTGGGCGTTTGGCGGAGGGTTCATCTGCCTGTGGAGTATCAATCGCATCATGCGGCTTCGCGTGACCGAAGAAGAGGAACTCCTGGGACTGAATGTTTCCGAACATGGTGCCAGTACTGAGTTGATCGACCTACTCAGCGATATGCATTCCCACCGGATGGAGGGCGATTTCTCACGCCAGGTTGTCGTCGAACCTCACACCGAGGTTGGACAAATCGCCGCCGAGTACAATCGCGTGCTGCACAAGGTGAACGCCGAAATGGGGCAACGCGAAGATGCCGAGAAGAAGTGGCGGGGTATCTTCGAAAACGCAGTCGAAGGGATCTTTCAAACCACCCCCGATGGTCAGTATCTGGCTGCCAACCCGGCCCTGGTGCGCATGTACGGGTTCGAAACCTTCGAGCAGTTGCAGTCCGAACTCACGAACATCGAGAAGCAACTCTACGCCGATCCACAACGACGCTCGGAGTTCGTTCAATGCCTCGAAGAAGAGGAATCCATCGCCGGGTTCGAGTCTCAGGTCCGTCGGTACGACGGTGAGATTATCTGGGTTTGCGAAAACGCCAGGGCGCATCGCGATGAAGAAGGACGCATCCAATACTACGAAGGTACCGTCGAAGATATCACGCAACGGAAGCACGCCGAGAAGCTATTCCGCGAGAAGGAGCAGGCCGAAGCTGCGAACCGCGCCAAGAGTCAGTTCCTGGCCAACATGAGCCACGAAATTCGAACGCCGCTCAACGGTGTGGTCGGCATGCTCGACCTGCTTTCGACTACGGAATTGAACGAGCAGCAGGCTCGATACGCCAACCTGGCGAAGTCTTCGGCCGAGGTGTTGCAGAACCTGATCAACGACGTCCTGGACTTCTCGAAGATCGAGGCCGGTAAGCTCGAACTGGAGAGCATTCGATTCGATCTTCACGAATTGGTCGAAACCATTTCCGATATGTTCGCACATCGCGCCCAGGAGAAGGGCGTCGAGCTGCATTGCCACGTGCGGTCCGATGTTCCGCTAAAAGTCGTTGGCGACCCGGAACGGCTGCGGCAGGTGTTGGTCAACCTGATCAGCAACGCCATTAAATTTACGGAGCAGGGCGACGTCGGCATCAGCGCACGTCAGATCAACGGTGGAAAACCCGGCCGCACGGCAATTCGATTCGAGGTGCGCGACAGCGGGATCGGTATTCCGGCCGATCGCGTGAATCGGCTGTTCAACTCGTTCTCGCAAGTCGATACGTCGACCACCCGCAAGTATGGCGGAACGGGTCTGGGCCTGGCCATCTGCAAACAGCTTGTTGAATTGATGGGCGGAACCATCGGTGTCGATAGCGTTGAAGGCCAGGGAACCACGTTCTGGTTCGAAACGCCTTTCGAAACAGTGCAGGAAAAGGACGAGACCAAGATCCCCACCACACTCAACGGCATTCGCGCGTTGGCGGTGGACGACAACGATACGAATCTACAGATCCTCAGTGAGTACCTGGCCCGTTGGGGCGTTCAGGCAGAGGCGGTGCGTTCCGGCCCTGAAGCAATTGAACGATTGCGTGATGCGGCTGCCTCGAGCAATCCGTTCCAGGTGGCCATTGTCGATCGGCTGATGCCCGAGATGGACGGCCTGGAACTTTCCGGCCACATTCGTTCCGACAGCTCGTTGGGTAGTCCCCGCATCGTCATGCTGACTTCGCTGGATGAAAATCTGGCCGCCGAAGAGCTGCAGCGACTGGAAATCAATTGCCTGCAGAAACCGGTACGACAATCGCGGCTATTCGACGCGGTCATCTCCGCAACCGATGTCCGCCCCAAGCAATCGCCGGAGACGGAACCCATTGCGGCAACGCAGCCGGTAAACCACGGTGCCTCGAATGAGCGCCGCATCCTGGTTGTGGACGACAATCAAATCAATCGCATTGTCGCCGGCGAAGTGTTGCGATCCAGCGGCTACGAGGTCGATGAGGCCTGCAACGGGGAAGAGGCCATCGCCGCTGTCCAAAAAGCCAACTACGACGCCGTGTTGATGGACTGCGAAATGCCCACGCTCGATGGCTTTGGGGCCACTCAGAGAATTCGCGAAATGGAAGCGAACGACGAGCTGCCGCATATCGAGGCAGCCAGCCTCCCGATCATTGCCGTTACGGCCCAAGCGGTTCAAGGCGATCGTCAACGTTGCCTCGAAGCAGGGATGAGCGAATACGTTTCCAAGCCGATCGACCGCGAAATTCTGCTGGCAACGCTGGACTCATTTATCAACCCCGAGAAAGCCACCAACGCTGACCACATCGAAACCAGCTCTCCCTCAGGCAGCCAAAAAGAGACACCGAACGAAATGCCCGATCCGGAACATATCCAGATCGAGCAATTGCTCGACCGCTGCGCTGGACAACATGCGATTGCTTCGCGAGTGCTCACGATGTTTCGCGAACAATCGGCCGAGCAAGTTGCGGGTCTCGCGGTGTCGATCGAACAGAGCAACTTGGAAGAGTCGCAACGGGTGGCCCATGCCTTGAAGGGCTCGGCCGCCAACGTGGGTGCTGTGCAAGTCAGCGACATGGCCGCGCTGTTGGAGAATGCTCTTCGAGAAGAAAGTACAGAAGAGCTTACACCCCTTGTCGAAAGAATCGACTCCACACTCCAAGCATGCCAGCTACATATCGACCAATTACTGATCGAGTTCGAGAATGCTTAAGACCAACGAGGCGGTAGGTTTGAAAATTCTGATCGTCGATGACGATGCAATCACCCTCGAGATGCTGCGCACCACACTGATCGCCGCGGGCCACGAGGTCGAAATGGCCAGCGACGGTGAACAGGCGCTAAAGCGAATCATGCAGGGCGACATCCGCCTGGTCATCACCGATTGGGAGATGCCCAAACTGGACGGGCTCGCCCTTTGCCGTGCCGTGCGTCGTCAATCGTCGGCCGGTTACGTTTACATGATTCTGTTAACTACGCACGGCAGTTCCGAGGAAGTTGTCGAAGGGATGTCGGCCGGGGCGGATGACTTTGTCGTCAAGCCCTTCAACCAGGCAGAACTGAATGCCCGTGTGCATGCCGGGGCCCGGGTGCTCTCGTTGGAAACACGCGAGATGGTCATCTTCGCCTTGGCCAAACTGGCTGAATCGCGCGACTCCGACACCGGTCTACACCTCGAACGCGTACAACGCTACTCACGGCGTCTTGCTGAATCGCTGGTCGAGATGTCCGACGCCAAGCGACGGCTTGATTCGGACTTCATCCGTTTGATCTACCAGACCAGCCCCCTGCACGATATCGGCAAGGTTGGTATCCCGGACCGTATCTTGCTGAAGCCGGGCCGGCTGACGGACGAAGAATTCAACATCATGAAGACCCATACCATCATTGGGGCTCGAACCCTAGAAGAGGCGTTGGCCAACTACCCACAAGCCCGATTCCTGCAAGTCGCTCGCGACATCGCTGCGTATCACCACGAGCGTTGGGACGGTTCGGGCTACCCCGAAGGCCTCGCTGCTGAAGAGATCCCGCTTTCTGCCCGCATTGTTGCGGTGGCCGATGTGTTCGACGCCCTGACTTCGCGCCGGGCCTACAAAGACGCGTTCAGCCATCAAGTGGCCCGCGACATCATCGAATCCGACTCGGGCAAGCACTTCGATCCTACGATCGTCAAAGCCTTCTTCCGTGTCGAGGAGGACTTCATCGAAATCCAGAATCGCTTCTCGGAAGATGCCGCTGAGAAGCAACCTCGAGCAGCTCAACAGAACGCATCTCCAGAACTCGCTTTGGTCTAGTTTCCGGCGATTCAGTCGTTGCCGAAGTTCCAGGCATCAAACAACGAAGAAACCCCGATCGGAGGATCTCCGACCGGGCCGGTCTCTACAACAGATTGACGACCCGATTTGCCAGGCCCTTTTCGCCTAGCACGACGCTCAGGTAACCGGTTGTGGCAACCTTCTCCAGAACTTCCAGTTCTCGAAGTCGCATCAGCGTCGTGTTGTCGGCCAACAGCCGGGCAGTGTTCGCCTGACTGCGCATGGCGGCCGTTTCCTCACGCCGGGCGATCAGGTTCGCCTCGGCAGCCTTCTTGGCCTGGGTGACCTTGTTCATCAGGTCCTTCAAGTCGCCCGGTAGAATGCAACCAGGAAATTGGTCGTCGAAAATTCAATCAGAGACTTCGACCTGGAAGGGACGGAACTCAAGTAGATCGTTACTAATTCGCATACGCAGAATATGAGCGCGGAGTATCGGACGGTAAAAAATCGGATTTTCACGATTGCACTCGGAAGAAAGCGCCACGGAAGGTCGCCCGGCGATGATGGGGCAAATGCAGTGCCCTTCGCGGTTGTATAGGCTGAATGTGTGTCCAGGACTCCGACTTCCTAGAATGCACTGAAACTGGAACAGGAGTCTTGGTTCGGTCGGTTTCAGTGAGTACGCTAAAGGTTCACACTTGAACTAAGAATTGGCCTTTGGGGGCACCGTCTTCGAGCGGATGATCTCGGGTCGTGTCTTCGCACCGGTATCGATCATGATTTCCGGCCCTGGAATCGATGGTCAGCATACGTTCTCGGCTCACAAGTACCACGGGCAGTTCGTCAGACTGAATTAGGGGCGTTTGATGTCGTTGATTGATTGGGGACTGTTTGCCTCCGTTCAGCAGTGGAGCATGGAGGTTGGTCGCGTTGCAGTGGGGCTGCTTTTTCTTGCAGGCGTCGTTAAGTGTGCACTCATCCTGCGGCGCCCCGGGGTCAGCAAGTTGTGCGTGACTTCGCTGTTGTTGCTGTTTGTCGGATGGCTGTCCATCTCGACAACCGGCTATGTGGTGCGGTTCGTACAGGTCGAACGGATCCTCGTCTTTGGTGGAATGACGGTCGCGCTGTCCTTGTTTGCGGCGTCTCTGGTGACCGGCATTGCCGGCATCGTGTTGTGGAAGTCGGCCCGACCACCACATTTGCAGGGCATCAAACAGGCAATCGCATCGGCCGTGCTTAGTCCCCTGGGTATTCTCTTGGCAGGTGGCTTGATGGTGGCGTCGAGTATTCCCGTAGATCTCGATGCCCTTCCCGCAAACGGCGATTCGCTGGCCAGTGGTGAACCGTACTCGTTCGAGCAATGGAATTATCAATTTACAAAACCGCCGACACCCTGGAATAGCGTTGATCCCAGCGCGGTCAACTCGGATGCCTCTCTGTGCTTCACTCGCAAGAACCCCGAGATCTTCTTTTTGTTGATCGCTGAAGAAAACCAGACCGGCCAGAACGTCGATTCATCGCATTTGGTCGAGTTTGTATTGAATAACCATGAGAATGGCGGACACACGGTCCAGGAGTATTCCCGCCACACACGCAAGATCGGCAACTTGGAAGGAATCGAGCTGCATTATTCGGTCAACGTCCAAGGCACACCCCTGGAGTATCTGCACTGGGTGTTGGAAAAGAACGGGTTCTTCTACCAACTGTTGTTGTGGACCGAGAAGGGAAACGACGATCAACTGAATTCCGCATCGAATGAGTTGTTCGACCGATTTCAACTGCTTGACGAGACTCGTATCAGCGAAACGGTTGCTGGTTTGGATCCGTCGCAAGTTTCCCCCAAATACGGATATCGCGTATCGCTCGATCCTCTGTCGTGGCGGCAGCAAGCAGCGTTGAAACGCGAGCTTCCCGGCGCATCATTCGCCGCGGAGCATGGGGGATCGGCGAGCATGGTGATTCTTCCCGTGTGGTTGCACGGCGAGCAGGTGCCGGCGGATTACCTCAATGCGAGCATGCTCGCACGAATGGGTTTCGACGTAGACTCGAGCGAGATCAAGTCCGTTTCTCTGCTCAAGAAATCTCCGCTGAAGGGCGCGTCGATCGCAGCGGCTCGCAATGTTGATGGGGTCGACTTCGTATATCGCATGCGTGTGGTCGAACAAGGCGGGTTTGCCTATCTGCTCGCCGCATGGAAACTGGCCGAGGCGAATGATGTTCCTATTTCAACTCTCGACTCGACGCTTGACGCCGTGACCTTTGTAAAGCCGCCGGCGGGCCTGACGACATTGTCTGCGGAAGAACAATTAGCGCACGCCCTGTTCTTCAACGATCTTGGTCTGAAGGCCTACCACTCCGGCGATTACAAGAACTGTCTCAAGTACTTTCAACGGGCCTTCGAATTCCAGCACAACGACCCTGCGATGCTTGGCAACATCGTCGAGGCCTATCGCCAACTGGGACGCAACACCGAAGCGATCGAATACCTGGAACAACATGGACAGGAGTTTGAATCGAATCCGGATGTCGGTTTGGCCCGTGCGGAAATATGTGTCGAGCTGGGCAATTACGATGCAGCGATTGCCGCATATCAGGCGGTCTTTTCACGGGGCTATCGAAACGATGATGGCTTCATCGGGTTCATTAACCTGTTGATCGAACGAGAGCGTCTCGATGAGGCAACAGAGCTTCTCGAAAGCTACCTTGCCCAGGGGGATTCACTCGTTCTGAATTTTCTGCGAGCAGATATTCATCAGGAACGAGGTGAATACGAGCAGGGGATCAACCTGCTGCTCGAGCTTCAAAACGGTCGGCCGTTCAACGCCGAGATTGCCTACGAATTGGCAGACATGTACGACACTGCCGAACAGTACCAAGAGCAACTTGATGTCGCACTTCTGCTACTGAAGAACGGTCATGACAACTGGTACGTCTATTGGATCAAGGCCCTCTCAGAGTATGGATTGCATCGATATCCGGAGGCCAAAGCATCCTTGGAGTTGGCGCTCGAGGAGAATCCGACCAACGAGGATATCAAGTCTTATCTTGATCACGTGTCGGGGCTTTTGGGTCAGGGAGATAACTCGGCCGTTAAAACGCCCCTTGAACCGGTGGCCCTGTCCAACAGCGTTATGGCCGAAGTTGAGTCCGCCGCCGTACCGGAAGATGCGCAGGAGGCCGATGCCGTTTATTGGCGAGATCTGACGGCCATTGAATTCATACCCGACGAATCGTACAAGACCACGCGCGAGTTCGAAGTGGAGGTAAAAACCCGTGCCGGGGTCGAGCAATTCAGTACGTTGGAAATCGAGTTTGATCCGCTGTCCGAACGGATCTTTGTCAATCAATTGGTGGTTCGCGATGCCAGTGGTGATGTGATTAGCCGCGGTGATCCGACGACCTACTATGTGGTCGACCGACCATCCGGTGAAATGGTCACGCAGGACAAGGTGCTGTTCGTACCGGTGTCCGGTCTTCGGCCGAATCACCGCGTTGAATTTCGTGTGACCCGCTCCGATCTACATGCTCCAGAGGAAATTCCCTTTGGTAAATCCTCCCTGGCCACGGGTTATCCCTCGACCAAAAAAGCGTTCTTCCTGCGTGCGCCCGAAGGGAGCGTTCACTTTCAGATTGCGAACCTGGGCGATGGCCAGCGGTCCGACGAAGGCTGGCTGTGGACCGTTGATGATCCGCCTGTCTATCGATATGAACAGTTCCAACCGCCAATCGAGGAATATCTGCCGACGTTATGGTGGGGATCACCTCGAACGACTTGGGCCAACGAAGTACGCGAATATCTGGAACGCATTCAAGAACGACTGGAACCCGAGCCGGAAGTGGCTGAGATTGCCAAGTTACTGACCGCCGACGATGAACGGGTTGCGGATCAGGTTCTGTCTCTGGTCGATTATGTGCAGCAGCAGTTTACGTATCGCGGCATCGAGTTTGGTGTGCGTGGTCAAATCCCGCAAACTGCCGCTACGACGATTCGCAATCGCTACGGCGACTGCAAAGATCATTCGTTGTTGCTGCATCAATTACTCAAAGCGCGAGGCATTCCATCGCAGCTGGCTCTGGTTCGTTCCAAGGGTCCGATTGAAAAGCGGATCCCCAGTAGCGATCAGTTCGATCATATGATTCTCTATGTGCCCGACTTCCAAGGGGGGCATTTCTTCGATTGTACGAGCAAGAGCGGCGACCTGGCCTTGGCCACACCCAGCAGTTTGGCTGGCCACGATGCCTTGCTCATGGATGCCGAACTTTCGGAGCCGTTTGTTCGCATCCCCGAGTATCCGCCGAAAGCCGAGCAAGTGGATTGCCGACGCGAAATCGAACTGTTGTCCAGCGGAGATCTCGCGGTTCGCGAACGCGTTTCCGTGACGGGCTATTGGGCATCGTCGGTGCGGGCCTATTTTCGAGGGCTCCCTCAAGACGAACGAGACCAAGCAATGCGTCAGATTCTTGCCAGTGGCGGCATTGAAGTCACGCTGGAAAAACACGCGATCCAGGGGCTCGAAATTCCTCGTGAACCGATCGTATTGTGGTCGAATTATCGAATCGCTGGCGCCTTCAATCCGGCCGGGGGGAACCTGGTCGGGCGATTGCCTAGCGGTTGGGAAAACGAATATCTACGAATCGACTACGCAGACAGCCGTCTGGCTCCCATCAAGGTAAGTCTTCCGCCGAACCTTCATTCAAAAGTTCGGCTGAAATTGCCACCGGGATACGTCTCACAACCCATTGCGGATTGGAACAAGCAAAGTTCGACCCCTTACCTCGATTGCCGCTTTAGAGCGGCATCCGATCAAGCGGGAGTACTTGTGAATTATGAAGTCCACGGACACCGAGGGACGTTTAGCCCGGATGAATTCCAGCCGTTCTACGAGGCTTCGAGTCTTCCCTTAACGCTTCTCAAGCGAAACGTTGTTGTCTCGCCAGCTGCGAGCGCCCCGTGACCGAAGAAGAACTCCTGGGACCAAACGCCTCTGACTCTAAAGACGATACGAGCATTCAGATACTCTGCAATACCATCCCCGCACTGCTGGATGCCCTGGCGTTCGAGGATAAAAGACCCCGATCGGAGGATCTCCGACCGGGGCGGTCTCTACAACAGGTTCACGACTCGATCGGCCAGGCCCTTTTCGCCTAGCACGACGTTCAGGTTACCGGTCGTGGCAACCTTTTCCAGAACTTCCAGTTCTCGAAGTCGCATCAGCGTCGGGTTGTCGGCCAACAGTCGGGCAGTGTTCGCCTGACTGCGCATGGCGGCCGTTTCCTCACGTCGGGCGATCAGGTTCGCCTCGGCCGCCTTCTTGGCCTCGGTGACCTTGTTCATCAGGTCCTTCATGTCGCCCGGTAGAATGACATCGCGGACACCTACCGAAACAACCTCCAGACCCAACTCACCGGCCCGACGTCGAACCAGGTCCTCGAACTCGCCGCGCACGGCATCCTTGTCCGTAAGAAACGCGTCCAGTTCACGCGTGCCGACCACTGCCCGCAGGGCCAACTGCGCCTCGCGGTACAGCGACTGCGTTGCGCCGTCGGATACCATGACGGCCTTCCGCGCGTCGACAATGCGATACGTGACCAGGGCGTTCATTCGCAATGTGACCTTGTCGGCGGTCATGATTTCTTGACCCGCCACATCCAAGGCCTGTTCGCGAACGTCGACCTCGACCAACTTCGAGTCGGCCACGTTCTTCCAGAAGGCGTACTCACCCGGCGGCAACGTTTCGACGTATTCGCCGTCCTGGAAGTAGACACCAACGTGGTTCCGCTGAACCGTGCAGATGTCCAACACGTGGGCGGCGTGCGCCGAACGTACGATCGCCTTCAAGTCCGCGTGTCGCAGACGAACATTCCGCGCGTCGATCGTTTCGACACGCACATCCTTGAAGCCGGTCCAGTAGGCGTACAAGCCCGGCGGCAGGACGTGGCTGAATCGACCGTCGACCCAAACCAGGGCTCGCTGGTGATCCTTCAAGTCGACCACCTCGGCCAAGCCGGCCAGGCCGCCGCTCTTGACGATCACGTCCAGCTTTTCGTGACTTAGCCACGGATCGCGCTGCGAGACCTTCTCGACACGCATCTTCCACGTCGGGCCGAATAACCAATGTCGGCCGGCCGTCAGCAATTGGCGGAATTCACCGTCGTGGAAGTAGAGACCGATTTGGTAGCTGCGGATCTTCACTCGCTTGAACAAGAACATAGCATCCCTCCTTCCCGGCCGAATGTTGTTCACGGTCGACCGCCCGTGCTACTGCAGGATTACGAAATAGATGTATCTGTAGGGAACACCCTCTGCGGTGTTCCGGACGTTACGGCAAATGCGGAATGCCACGGAGGGCATTCCCTACCGTGTTTTGCGTCAACAAACTAGCGGTGAAATGTATGCTCACGAATCACGTACCAGAAGAGATCCTGGCCTCACGGTTGGTTCGCAATAAAACACCCTCGGTATATTCCGCGTTGTCTCTCACGCTGTTCGGGCAAATCTAGCCGGTTCGCGCGACTGAGTTCAGTTGTGCAGCAAACATCAGTACAATGTTTCGTTTGGTTGCCTTGCTCAATTCACGTGAAGGAGCAGCTGATGAAACGGCTTCCATGCACCTGGTGTCGATTCAATGTGCGTAGCCTGCTGATATTCACGTTGGGAATTGCAATCGGATACGCGTTGCACCAGAAGGCAGTTGTCGATTGGTTTGCTTCATTTCAACAATCGCGGAGTGATCCACTTGCACTGCTTATTCTTGAGCCCTCAGACATCCTGGAAATTGAAGCCGAGGGCCAATTTTCGCAGGCTTATCCTACGGTCGCCGGTCCTCATTTGATTGGACCAGACGGCACAGTCAACCTTGGATCGTTTGGTTCACAATTCGTCGCCGGGATGACCATTGACCAAGCGGAACGAGTCCTTAGGGACGCGGTGACAAGACATGTTCCGATAACTCGTTTTCGGGTTTCTGTACACGCCTCGTACGGTAATGAATATTCAGTTGTTGTGTTGAAGGATAGAGGCATCTGCCATCTGTCGTCCTTTCCGTTCAATGGAAATGAAACGGTGTTGGATGCGGCAAGGCGTGTCGAAGACGCGGCTGGGTTCTCGAATCCTAGTGTTTGGGTGATCCGAGATGCTTCGAACGGTTCCGGGTCTCAACAAGTCGTGCACGTCGACTGGGATAGCAGTACGGGTGGAAGCTCCAATACGTCCAGCGTGAAGGTTTTCCCGAAGGATCGAATTTTCATCTCCGAATAGGCACTCTCCATCGGTGCCGTCAAAAAAAACACCCTCGGGCAGCAGAACGAATCGCCTGGTCACACAGCCGCGTGCGGAGTGCTGTTTGAGCGGTCATGTTCGCCGCGGCCGTTGGTTGCTTTCGCCGGTGAGGTCGTCGTGGGCCGTGGCTCGCGTCGACGACAGCCGGTTTCCGCAACTTCGGGCACTCGGCGTGCGTGAAGGCGGAATCCACGCACTGCAGAGCAGCGGTTTGTGCTGACGTGACGGGGTCTTCTCGCCGTAGCGAGTTCGACCACGCACGGCTGACCCAACAACCGTCTGTTACCCTTGGGCTTGATGGTGACGCCGAAGCGTCGGTCACAGGTTAGGTGCCTGCGTCGTGGTATGGGATTCGAACCCATATCAGCCAGTTTCCACAACTGGTGCTCTATCCGGTTGAGCGAACCACATGGCAGATTCAACATCGCTTTCGTTAGAACCCATGCACGGAACACGAAAGGCCAACCGATTGCACGGGACCCATCGCGCCGCTGGCCCAGCAGCGTCAAACCTTTGCTTGAAAATCCTATCAAAGAGCCGACGACTGGATTCGCACCAGCATCATCCGGTTTACAAGACCGGCGCCTTTCTAGTTCGAGCCACGTCGGCTGAAGGCAGGAGTGCCGTGATTCGAACACGGTCGACCAGCTTTGGAGGCTGGCTTCTCTCCCAGGAGAACACTCCCAATCCTCGCGCCCTGCTGCCCCGCAGGGCGCGAGGGGGTTACGACTTTAGTTCAGCGTTCCAATAGGCTTCGCTGATGAACTTCGACCAGCTTTCCATCCGGGTCGCGTGCTCGGAGTAAACCGGCTTCCACGTCGGACGGACGGGCTTCTGGCGGAGACGCAGTTGGGCTTGCTGCGGCGTACGGTCGGCCTTGTGCTTGTTGCACGCGACGCAGGCCAGCACGCAGTTCGTCCAACTCGAAACACCACCTTGCGCCCGCGGCACCACGTGGTCGATCGTCAGTTCATCGCTGCCCGGTTGTGTGCCGCAGTATTGGCACGTGAACCGGTCGCGCTTGAAGACGTTGCGACGACTGAACGTAACCGCAGCAGTCGGCAGCCGGTCGAACTCGGCGAGCACGACGACCTCCGGCACGCGATACCGCTGGCGGATTGCCTGCACGAACGGTTCGTCGTGATTCGGGACCAACCGCGACCAGTCTTCCCATTCGTAAAGTTGGTAGTCACTCGGGTCGACGACGCGAGCCGTTTCGTTCCACAGCATGATCAATGCCCGCGCTACGGTGGCGACGTTCACCGGTTGCCAGTTTCGGTTCAGCACCAGGGTGGGCCGTTGCAAGTTAAAAGCGGACACAGTTTCATTCCTTTCACGAGTAGGGTGTTCGGCGAGAATCGAACTCGTCTCCTCGACCTTCACAGGGTCGCATGCGAACCGTTACACCACGAACACCATTAACCGAGCACGTTTGCCCAACGGCAAACGAGCGGAGGGCGATAGTTGAATGGCCAAGTTGCCAGGCAGTCCAGCTACCGCCTTCGGCCTTTATCCTCGCTCAGCGCTCGGCGGCCTCCGTTGCTACCGAGCACGTTTGCCCAACGGCAAACGAGCGCAGGGCGGTAGCTTTCACAGAAAATTGAAGCGGAAGGTGTGGGATTCGAACCCACATGACCCATCCCAGGTCGCGCGGTTTAGCAAACCGGCCCGGCAAGCCTTATCCGGCTACCTCCCGTATCACGTCATGGACCCACTGGGAATCGAACCCAGATCTCCAGCCTGCCGAGCTGGTGTCTTCCCGTTGGACGATGAGCCCGAGGTTGTGTTGCAGTGGACCGGGTGGGAGTCGAACCCACCGCACCGACTTTGCAAAAGTCAGTCGCCCCCACGGAACATGCCAGCCCAGTGTTGCGTTTGTTTGTTGAATGATCCCGGATGGATTCGAACCATCACTCTCCTGCATGTCACGCAGGCGTCTTCGCCTTTGGACCACGGGATCGATGCAAGTGTTCCCTCCATCTCTCGAAAAAGTTGCAAGCCCTGGAATCGAACCAGGCGGCCGAACGTATGAAACTCGGCTCAGCACCAACTGGCCTGCATTGGTTCGCAAGTCGCGAAGAGGAGATTCGAACTCCTACGCCACGAGGGGCACGATGGTTTGAGCATCGCGTGTCTGCCAGTTCCACCACTTCGCGAGAACGATTGAGTGGGCCGGGACGGAGTCGAACCGCCACAGTCCGAAGACCGCTGGTTTACAGCCAGCTTGGCTCACCAATGCACGCCGACCCAAAACGACCCGTATGAGAATCGAACTCATCCCTCCAGCGTGAAAGGCTGGTGTCCTACCGATAGACCAACGGGCCAGTACCTTATGAACGAAAACTGATTCCGCATTTCGATGCATCTCGAGCAGCCCGCCAGGGAGTCGAACCCCGTCTAACTGATTCGAAGTCAGTCGTGCTATCCATCACACTCGCAGGCCGTTGTTGAATAAATTGAGTAGTGCGGGCGAGATTCGAACTCGCAAACACCGGTTTCTAAGACCGGCCGCTCGGCCGTTGGCGTACCGCACCGCAGCAGCGACCCATACCGGATTCGAACCGGTGATCTCCACCGTGACAGGGTGGCGTCCACTCCAGACTGGACCAATGGGCCGGATAGTTTTGGGAGGAGTAAGTGAGACGAGGACACTAGGGCATGATCAAATCGACCAGCAATTCCCTACCGCCCTCGGCCTTTATCCTCGCTCATCGCTCGGCGGCCACAGTTGCTTACTCGGGGAGGAGGATTCGAACCCCCATCGCCTGATTCAAAGTCAGGAAGCCTACCATTAGCCGATCCCCGAAATGTTTCTGCAGTTTTAGGCGCAGCGGAAGGAGCGAGAGTCGAACTCGCAAGGCAGTGTGAGTGCTCGACCGTTTTCGAAACGGCTGCCATCGCCCATTGGCTTGCCCTCCCGGGGTTGTGGTTGCGTATGTGGAGAGGCCTTTGCTTGGAGGGAACCCGAAGACGGTTGTGAACAGTAAATTTTGTTGAAGGTCCACTATCGCCTTCGGCCTTTATCCTCGCTATTCGCTCGGCGGCCTCAGTTGATTACTCCGGTGGCTGGAATCGAACCAGCGACGTGGCAGTTAACAGCCGCCCTCCCGTACCAACACAGGACCCACCGAATTCTCTAATCGCCAGCAAATCAACTGGCACCCTTGTCAGTCAGGACGGCTGGATTCGAACCAGCGATCTCGTGCGCCCGAAGCACGCGGAATGCCAAGCTTTCCTACGTCCTGAAATAAATGCGCCCAGCCGGAATCGAACCGACACACCCTGCATGGCGAGCAGGAAGGCTGCCACTACATCATGGGCGCAAGGTATTGCTAACCAGGTTGTCAAAGAACATTACGAGAGCACCGTGCGAGACTCGAACTCGCATCCCCTCGATACGACGGAGGTATCCTGCCGTTAGACGAACAGTGCTTGTGGTTGAACATTTCTAAGTGGGATCAGAGGGGCTCGAACCCTCACCCGCCTGGGTAAGAACCAGGGATGCTGCCGCTAACACCTTGATCCCGTTGTGTTTCTCAGTGCGCGTACCTTTCACGCAGTGGACTGGGAGGCGCTCGAATCCTCGTCTCCTGCTCTTCAGGCAGGTGCTAGGCCGTCTCAGCTACCAGTCCGAGATGTTCTTCGTTGTGGGCACAAAAAAAGGCCCGGCGTCGCGTGACACCAGGCCCTGCCGAAAAGCTTCAGGCAAGGGTCTGTGTCACAAGCGCAAATAGCGCGCGGACTCGGGATTCGCCTGTTCGGCGAACTGCCCGAGTGATTGAAGAGAATCGAGTTGATGTCGCCTTATATTCCGTAACATCGGATTCATTGACCTTCGTGTGTCTTGAGCGACGTTGGTTGCGTAATCCATTAGACGCTGTAGAACCGAAATGGTTCATTGTTTTTTGTCGGATACTATGATCCGTGAGGAAGCGGATTAATTCCTCGAAAATGGACATTTTCGAAAAAACAGGTTTCGAGCCGATTTCGCAGCAAACTACAGCCGGGGCGACAACGGGCGAGTTTGGGCAGGAACTCGTTTCCAGTAGCACCCGCGTCAAACAGATTTCAACGTCGCCGACGGCCTGGTTCTTTGCTGCTGTTTGAGGCGAAACTCGATTTTATCATGCGCCTGTTCCGCAGCGAGGCGAGCATGAAATGATGGGTCGTTGGACATGTTTTTCAGCGCCTTCATCGAATCGTGCGAACCAATTTCGCCCAAGATCTCGGCGGCATCGCCGCGTACGAATTGATCGGGGTGTTCGAGCAGACCAATGACGGCTGGTTCAGCTACCGGTCCCATGCGCTTGAGTGCTCTTACGGCACCAATGCGATCGTCTTCAATGAGGCCGACGATCGCCTCCGCGGCGCGGGCATCGTGAAAAGAAGCAAGGGCATCGCGCGCTTCGTTTCGAACCACGAACGACTTGTCTTCCAACGCCTCAATCAGTTCCGGGATGTATTTCTCGGTTGCATAGAGCCCCATGACCTTTGCGGCGTCTTTGCGAACGAACCCGTCCGGGTGTTTCAGCAATGGGGCTACTCGCTTGGCGACCTCACCATGTTGCGCTTCGTCCACCGCATTATTGCAAAGCCATCTCAGGGCGAACTTCACACGTTGCTTATCGTTCTCCTGCACCATGTCCAGTGTTTCATCAAGGGTCACCTCGGGTTGTGGCCTGGGAGGTTTCCGCTGACTTTGGGCAGGCGGAGATGTCTGAGGGGGATTTCGTCGCGGAATTTCGGCGATTTGTTCCCGACGGGGCAACGGCTCATATTCCTTCGGCGGTGGCATTCGGTCGGCCGGGTGCATGGTGACCACCTCGGAAACGCGCGGTCGCGAATGACGGAAGAATGGGGATCCCGGCGTGTCGATTTCCACCCAACACTGCCAGGTGTCGTCGTCCTTTTCTTCCCGTTGCAGGTGTCGATGGATACTAAATCTCCGTAGCGACCCTTGCAGCGTGCCCTGTCCACGATCGGTGAGCCACATTTCGGCGCGGCCCGTGGGGCTATCAATAACCCAAAAGTAGCGAGCTGCGGGCTCGGTGCGTTGTGGATCGAAGGTGAAGTCGACACTCACGTCGTACTGATCACTCAGACCGAAGCGGTCTTGGTTCTTGACGTACACACCGTTGCCAAGCTTTACGTGCAGTTCGGTTTCTGCCGGTGAGGTAGTCGAATCATTCGTACTTGAATCATCCGTTGAATCCTGTGGGATCCGCTGCTCATCCCTTGAGGAGACCGTCTTCGGGGATTGATCTGGCAGAGCTTGATCGGAGCTTTCGCTTGATACAGTTCGAATGGGATTGCGGATCTGGTTCGACGGTGTTGCTACAGAATTCTGGCGAGCGAGAGAAGGTTGCTCGGCAGCTTGGCGTCCGGCGTTGGCAATGATCACCAAGAAGTTCGCTAGAATCAGAATGGACCAGCACCACATCAATCGTCTTATATTCCAACTCTCTGCATAGATCCACCCGACGATATACGGCAAAAACAAGCCAAGCACGAGGAGCATCATCCCGGCTAGTGATGCGATGGCAAGCCATTCCGATTCGGGCGGGCCGCTTCCGAAGAGACTGAAGGAGGAGGCAAGAAGTACTGGAACCCCTAGAATCCATGCGAATAGGGTCAAGCCACCGATTACGAATCTCTCGTTCTGAAACATGTGCCAGACGACGGAGGCCAATGCCGAGAGACAGCCGAGTTGAATGAACCATTGAAGTGCAAGGGAGAAGTCTTTGCTGATCACACCGATGACCAGTACTCCCAGGGACAAGAGCGCAACGAGAGGATAACCCACATATTTAGCAATTTGCGAGCCCTCAACGGTAGGCCCGGCAGATTCTGAAAGGATGGAACTTGTGGCAGCGAGACGTACGCTTGCCCTGGTTGCATCGTCAGAAGGGATATCGTGAGGTTGATTCGTTTCAGGTACGACGAGCGTCGTGTTGCATCGAGGGCATCTTCCGGTTCGACCGGCGTACTTTTCCTTCACCCTGAACGTGTGGCCACACAAGTAGCATGTGACTGGAATCGACATTTACGGCCCCCTGCCAGAACAGGTGCTGATGCATGGGAGATGCAAAACGGCGGAACTGGTCCCACGATCCTCAAGCCTCGACTATCCGGATTGAAGGCACTCAACCAGCGTACCGAGACCGTGTTTCAGGTGCAAACTTAATCGAGACGGTTCTCCCGCGCTTTAGCTCATCCACTGACGGATAATGTCCGCAACCTCTTCCCCATCGAGCGTTTCGTGAGCCAGCAGATTGTCGACAATCGCGGCCAGGGCGGCCCAGTGATCTTCGCGGTCGAGCATCCGGTAAAGCGTGACGGTCGCTCGCTCAAGATAGGCAAGCCGTTTCCGCTCGGCGGGAACCAATCGTGCGGCCGCCTCCCAGGCTTGCTCCCAGTCAGAGGCCCACTCGGCGACAAACCCCGGATGATAGGGCTCGCCACTGTAAATCATTTCGGCCACGGGGCCGGCCAGCGCCACAAGCACCGCGTTTTCCTGCAATTCGCGCTCGCTGAATTCATCGAGCGGCCACTCAACTTCGATGTCGGCGTACCGCCGGGGGCCATCGTCCCAAGCGGGTTCGATCGTCACGCTGCGAACTCGGGCACCGACATAGATGGCCACGAACGCATGCCCGGCTTCATGGTAGGCAGATGTTTCGGACAAGGTAATTTTGCTCAGATAACGTTTAGGCGCCAGATGGTGAAGTTCAACACGCTGGCGAAACTCACCCACGCCAGGTAGGGCAGCAGCAAACCGGCGGCTATCTTCGATCGGCCAGCGAATGCCCAAGTTGTGGCCGCGATGGCTAACCATAGCACGATGATCTCGGCGAACGCATACCCCGGCTGATGCATCCCGAAAAAGACCCAAGACCAAAGCACATTCAAGACAAGCTGCAGCCCGAACAGCGTTAAGGGAACGGCCGCGGCGATGAATCCGCCGGGTTTCCAGACCAGCCACGCGGCAACTGCCATGAGAATGTAAAGCGTGGTCCAGACGGGACCGAAGATGTAGTCGGGCGGGTTCCACGACGGCTTTTCTATCGTGCGATACCAACCGCTGATCTCCGACGATGTGGCGAACCCCCCCAGCCCACCCGCTGCGAGACAGATGGCCAGTAGTACGATCAGCCCGATCCAGCGGCTGCGCGATGTCATGTACCACACCTTCCCGTACTCGGATCGACAGGCAATCCTCGAATTCAGGCTTGTCACCCCACCAATGAGATTATTGCAGGGGAGCAAGTGGTCAGCGGCGGCAATTCCGGGGCACTGTCTCTCGAAGGTCAGGCGGGCCTGCAAGCGGCGGAATCCGTTTCGAACTGCACACCGGGATACCAAGGGCGGGTTCGCCAGAAAAGGCTTACTTAGGCTTCACGTTGTTCGGAACGGGAAAGCTGCGTCTTGTCAGATTCCCAGCTGATCGCGGATATCGCGCTGCACCACATCGGGCGGGTGGGTGCCGTCGATGTTCAGCACTAGTTCCTTACGGCGGAAGTGCTCGAGGATCGGCTTCGTTTTGGTGTGGTAATCTCGCAGGCGATCGGCCAAGGCTTCAGGGGTGTCGTCGGGCCGGGAGATAAGCTGAGCGCCACACACATCGCATACATTTTCAACCTCGGGGCGATGCGAGATGAGGTTGTAGTCCAAGCCGCAGCCCCCGCACAGCCGCCGCGACAAGACCCGTTCGCGTACGACATCGTCGGGCATTTCAATGTGAATCACCGCGTCGATGTCGTAGCTTTCCAGAAAGAACTGGGCCTGGGAGGCACTTCGCGGGAATCCATCCAGGATGAAGCCGTAGTTCCAATCATGTTCTTCGAGCCGGCGACGAACGATCGACTCCACGACCTCATCGCCTACCAAGTTTCCGGAAGCCACCGTGCGTTTCACCTGGGCTCCGAGCTTGGTGTGGTTCTTGATATGCCAGCGGAAAATGTCGCCGACACTGATGTGCACCAAGTCAAAGGCATCTTTCAACAGGTGGGCCTGAGTTCCTTTCCCACAACCTTGAACGCCCATGATGACGAACTTATGCGCGCCCCGCTTAGGTGCATGTTCGTGTGGATCGCTAGACGCCGCTTCAACGCGCGTGGGTGCAAGGGTACTTTCGGCCATGACGTTCCCTCTACCGGAGGTGCACTGGGATCTGTGTTGCGCGAAGTGAGTTGTCAGCTCACCAGATTTCGGGCACGAAGGTCTGGTCTTCGATCGGAGGCCGCAGATAGGCTCCGGCTTGCGGTCGCGGAGATAGCTTTGGCGGTGTAGGAGTTAGATCCTCGTACGGGATCTTACTCAAAAAGTGCGTGATACAATTCAGTCGTGCGCACTTCTTTACGTCGGCCTTCACCACATGCCACGGGGCCTGCTTGATATCCGTATGGGCGAACATCGTGTCTTTTGCTTTGGAATATTCGATCCACCGCGAACGAGACTCTAAATCCATGGGGCTCAACTTCCAACTGCGAGTCGGGTCCTTCATGCGCTTTTGGAAGCGTCGTTCCTGCTCTTCGTCGCTGACGGAGAACCAGTATTTGAGAAGAATGATGCCCGAGCGGACCAGCATGCGTTCGAACTCGGGGCAGGAGCGGAGAAACTCCTGGTATTGAGCGTCGGTGCAGAATCCCATGACGCGTTCGACACCCGCGCGGTTGTACCAACTGCGATCGAACAACACGATTTCGCCCGCCGACGGTAGGTGGGCGGTGTATCGTTGAAAGTACCAGCTGGTCTTTTCGCGTTCGGTGGGGGTGCCCAAGGCCACCACGCGGCAAATGCGAGGGTTCAGGCTTTCGGTGATCCGCTTGATGACGCCCCCTTTTCCTGCGGCGTCTCGCCCCTCGAAGATGACCACGACCTTCAGCCCCTCGTGTTTGACCCATTCCTGCAGCTTGACGAGTTCGATTTGAAGCCGGGCCAACTCTTTCTCATACACATCGTTATCGATGGAGTGTTTCTTGGCCTTGACGTCACCGGTTCCATTTACCGAAGGCTTGGGCACACTTAACTCCTTGCGTGCCTTCTTTTTTTCTTTGGTTGTCATGGCGCACCAATCTGGCAGAGGGTATCCGGGGGCATAGCATCACGCTGGCCTCTTCAAGCCGGAATCAAGGTGCAATTGCCATGCCACCATTAGAGAACCGTCGGATTCGACAGATTCGCCCAAGTTTCGTGAGTTGACTCATCCGAAGATGCACGCAGATGAAGCAGCGGTGCTACCGCATCGGGCAGATTCAGTTGGGGATGGTTGGGCTCCGGATAGAGGCTAGAAGGGCAGTTTTCTGCTGTTCGTGATGGGGCCTCCTATTGCTTACGAAGCTTCACTTCGATTTCGTATGTCGTGTTATATGGCCTACTTAGCTTCTGCGTTGCCGCTTCGTAGCCTGGAGCCTCGATGGTGAGTGTGAATTCTTCATCACCAGCCAGGCCGGAGGAATACCAGCGTCCGTCATCGCGCCGTTCAAACTGAACCGGACTCAGGCCGTGGTGGTATTCAAGTACCTCGGGAGGATATTCAACGGTTATCTTTGCATCTTCTATTGGGGTGTCATCGATTCCGAGTACTGAGATTTTCAAGGAGGGTGTTTTCCGGGACGCGCCATCCGACCACAGCGTAAGACCCCGTGTTGCAAGGCCATGCGCCTCGATTCTCTCTTGAAGCTTGGCGTTCGCTCGATTTCCTTTTGAGATGGGGAATCCAAAATTCTTGATAAATCGCGTCCGAGGTGGTTCACTCAGATCCAGCTGGTCGATAAACCCTTTCGCCCGCGCGGGCAAGATCTCAATCTCCTCTGCTGACAGGTCGGCAAGGGGTTTCATGTTTCGCACGACGACGTTCTCCCCCTGAGTGTCGAATAGATATCGGCTCAAGGGAGTATGGATCGAATGTACTCTCACGAGGTCGTCCCCGATTCCCGCCTCAGCATGGATTTGAGCGGCCGTCGGTGGGACAGCCAATTCAGCGACTAAGTCATCCCAATCGGATGGTTCATAATCGCCTAGATGAATCACGGAAACTTGTTGTGGATCGTTCGTCCAGCCTGCATTTACGAAGTACATACGAAGCAGTGCCGAAGCGTTCAATCTGCGGTGATCTTCGCCACCTTTCTTACGTGGCGCTCTTAGGATCTCTGTCACAACATGCTTACCCTTGAAGTCCATTCCCGCCCTGAAATAGCTCACCATGGCGTCTTCGATACCGTCAAGATCCAACTGCGATGTATCGACAATGGTGTTGTCGTCGTTTAGCACGGCGTCTCCATTGATCAGCATGAAGAGGGCAGCCTTTTCGTGGCCACCGTTAGTTGCTCGCTGCAACTCTGTCAAAAACGGAACGATGATGAACCCTTTACCGATGATCGGTTCGAAGAGTGGGGTGGCAGTCTCCCCCTTTTGATCGGGATCTACCTCTGCTTGCTGTCGTTGTTCCTGATGGTTGGTGGTATCTTTGTCCTGCAATTCAGCTATTGGGGATGACTTCGAGGAGCCGCCTGCTTGTTGCGACGCACTTGCTCGTTGGCCTTTAGACGGGCAAATCAGGCACAAGAAAACGATCACCGTCAGCGTTGCCGCCGCCAAAATACTGCCCTTATCTCGAGAGACAGCAGAACGTTTCAGGCTCGGATCCAGAATTGCGAGCACACGACCCTCCAAGTCGTTGAACGTAGACATGGCAATCGCATTGGGAATAGCTTTCGCCTTATTGCCAATCATCGAGGTCATGGCCAAGAGGTGGTCGGCATACTGTTTAGGATTAGCACCATTTTCCAACACGGCGTCGTCACAGGCGAATTCTCGCTCGATACGTATTCTGTAATGCGCTACCCACACCAATGGATGATACCAGTACAAACAACAGGCGAGTCGCGCGATCAATTGGCACAATACGTCCTGTCGCCGAATGTGAGCCATCTCATGCGCAAGCACGACTCGGCAACGGTCTGCCGTCCACTTCCCATAGCCGGTAGGCACAAGAACAGAGGGACGGAGGATCCCGATCGCCTGAGGGACACAGATTTCTGGACTGCAGTACAGAGGGATCGAGTACCGAAGCTTGTTGGATCTCCGCAACTTTTCCGCCATGAGAGCCAACGTGGCTCCGTTCGCAACAGGTACAGCGCGCCTTACGATGCGATGTGCTGAAATCCAACTGCCGGCGAGTAAGAATAGTTTTCCCGTGACACCAAGCAGCCATAGAAGAGTCAACCCAGTCATGAATTTCATGGCTGTATGGTCGAAGGATGTTGATCCGTAGAGCCGACGTTCGGTGCCTTTGAGGAGCGGATTCTCGGGGGAAGCGGAGTTCCGCTCGTCTTCGTTGATTGTTGCGGTTTCGCTTGTTGGCACGAAAGAGCCGTAGTTGCCTGTGGTCCTTTCTGTCACCTGGTTCCACCGACCTTCACTGCCGGGGCGATTAGACAATGATTCTCCTGCAACGATGTCGTCATCGAGACCGCCAACATCGCCTGAGAAAACTGGCCAACGGGGACCGAAGTGCGGCAAGACCATTGCGCACAAGGGCAACACAAGTATTGCTGCCATCGACAACGTCCACACTTGGTGCCGAAATGCTGCCGATTGGTTTTTGGAGAAGTATACGAGTACTGCTGCCAGGATCAGGATTGCTGTCGCAATGACGAACAGCTCGAGTAGCAACAGGCCACCCATCGAAGATGCGTAAGCGAGATCGAAGGAGGTCTTCATCGTTGGTTCTCCTTACGGGTTTTCTCGATCAGTCCCTTTAGCCTCCTCAGGTCGTCCTCAGCAAGTTGCTCGTCTGATATATCCAACATGGCCACCATGGCATCCAGAGGATTGCCTTCGAAGAATGTAGCGAGCACGTTCTTTAGGACCGACTGCCTGGCCTTGTCTTTGGAAACGGCGGGACGATACAGATACCGTTTTCCTTCCTGGCGCTGTTTCAGTACGCCTTTCTGTACCAATTGCCCCAGCATCGCCCGCACGGAAGAGTAGGAAGGTGGGTCGGTCAGTTCTGCGAGAACGTCGGAGACGGCGGCTTCGCCGAGCCGGTAAATCGATTCGACGATTTGCCTTTCTCTTTTGCCAAGATCGAGCGGTGATTTAGACATGGCTCACCAAACGCTGGGAACGTCAAACTGCGAAATTGATATGCTAGTGAAGTAGCACATGCTAATAAAATAGCACGTTTGTCCCTGGCGTCAACTATTGAAGCCCTTCGGCGCACAGGAAATGGAAATCAAGGGTGTGTGATCTTCCCGGTTTCGCACCACTAGGTACTAGCCTGCGCAATGTCGAATGTGACATGAAACTCGCGTAACGAGTATTCAAGCGCCTGCGTCATGCCCGCCATGTGGAACTTTTGTGTCCAATCTTTTGGCGGCCGTCCGAGAAAACACGATGAATTTCACTCATTGATTGAAAGGAGGTCACACACTTATGAACTCCAGCACGGGAAATGCGGGACGATTACCTCAGGCATCTCCGCCGCCCCATAGCCATCACTTAGAGACCTGTTGTTTAGCGACGACACTTGGGTCGTCCTGCCAGCCACAGTCCCAGCGTAGCCAGAAGCGAGAAAGCCAAGGCCAGCGACGAGGGTTCGGGGACCAAGGCGCCTGTGACCATGACATTGTCGATGTACTGACCTTTGTCAGTGGTTACGAGACCGCTGTTATCCGCAAAACCAAGGCGGAAGAGGATAGTCCCATTCGGATTGATCGACGAGAGACTGGACAAATCGATGCTGTGGGGGTCCATGCCCGAAAACGTATTCCCGCTGATCGACTTGTTCTGTCCTGCGCCCACCGGGGTGTACGCTCCGCCATCGCTCCAGAACAATTGAGCTTCTGCAGCCATTCCGGAGGAGAGATCGGAGGACAACCCCCAGTCGAACGTGAGCAATTCGAGATTCAGGGCATTCGTGGAATCGTTCGTCAAGCTAAAGAACAGGAAGTCGTCCGTACTTGATGGCGGTGCAGCCGCGACGCCGGCGGGAGAGAGTACGAGGGCCGTGGAAGGAAGGGCAATATTACTCGAGTCGCGGGTATGGTCGTCGGCGATGTTTGGAATACCGACATCGTTAATATCCGAGACGGTGACGATCGATGATCCTGCGGCGTCGGAGCTAGGCAGTCCACTCAAATCGGGAGTCATATCCTCGAAGTCATAATGGGCGAGGGTATCGGCGCACACAGTTATCGAGTGGGTGCTTGTAATCAATGCGAGGGGCACCACCAGAGTTGCAATCCCAGTGTTGCGCATAAGGTTACTGAACACGAGCGTCTCCCTTCAGGATGGGGGATTTTTCTCTGGGTCGATTCTGTATCGGGCAAAGGTCTCGCGGCCATCGCAGAAACCAAGAATGGGTACCCACGGACTCAGTGTGGGCTCACATTAGCACGCACGCTTGCGTGCCGCAATTCATGGATTATGGTCCCAATTCTCCGCCCTCGGCCCATTGAGAAAATGGGGTTAATTCGGTAAACTTAACCCTTTGATTTCAGAGAGCTTAACGCCCCCGTGCTCGTGGTCGTTCTGAGCCACGAAACGGGCCTCGCAGAGCGGGCTCAACTACAGGCGGCGCAAGCTGTTTCGGCAAGTGAAAGGATATCGCATTGGCGACCGATTCGGGTGGACCGGACGATCCCCAAGACCCCAACGCAGAGGGTGTCTCGGACGATGGTCGTTTGACCGATCTATCGATCGAAGATGAATTGAAAAGCAGCTATCTGACGTACGCCATGAGCGTGATCGTCAGCCGAGCGCTGCCCGACGCACGCGACGGGTTGAAGCCCTCGCAGCGGCGGATTCTTGTCGCCATGAATGACTTGGGGCTCACGCCAGGTTCGCGGAGAGTGAAGTGCGCCAAAATCTCCGGCGACACCAGCGGTAACTACCACCCGCACGGCGAAAGCGTCATCTATCCCACGCTGGTCCGCATGGCCCAAGAGTGGAACATGCGGCACACCCTGATCGACAAGCAGGGCAACTTCGGCTCCATTGCGGGGCTTCCACCGGCTGCCATGCGTTATACCGAGGCCCGGGTGTCGCCTTACGCGGCGTTGATGCTGGAGGATTTGAAGCTCGATACGGTTGACTTCATTCCGACCTATGACGAAAGCCGCACCGAACCGACGGTGCTGCCGTCGAAGTTCCCCAACTTGCTGGTCAATGGTGCCAACGGAATTGCCGTTGGTATGGCCACGTCGATCCCGCCCCACAACCTGGGAGAAGTTTGCGACGCCCTGGTGTTGCTGATCGACGAACCCGAAGTTTCGATCGACGAGTTGATGGAGGTTATCCCGGGGCCTGACTTCCCGACCGGGGGAATTGTCTGCGGCCGTAGCGGAATTCGCCGCGGTTACCACACGGGTCGCAGTACCATCACGGTTCGAGCCAGAGCCAAGATCGAGGAATTCGGCAAGAACCGCCACCGTATTGTCGTTTCCGAGATTCCCTTCCAGCAGGCTCGCGATCGCGTGGAAGAACGCATCGCCGCGCTGGTGCAAGAAGATCGCATCAAGGGCATCTCCGGCATTCGCAACGAGAGCGATCTGAAAGACCCGGTGCGGCTCATCTTGGAGCTGAAACGGGATGCCGATCCCGACATCGTGCTGAACCAGCTATACCAGTTCTCGCCACTGCAGGATTCATTCTCGATCATCCTATTGGCACTGGTTGACGGCAAACCGCAAACGCTGACGTTGAAGGAAGCATTGCTCGAATTCCTGCGGCATCGCGTCACCGTGATTCGCCGCCGTACGCAATTCTTGCTGGCCAAGGCCCGCCAGCGAAAGCACACCGTAGAAGGTCTGCTGCTGGCGCATGCCAACATCGATGAGATCATCCGACTGATTCGGGCATCTTCTAGTCAGGAAGAGGCCAAGCAGAAGTTGATGGGCGTGGAGTGCCCGGCAGCGATGATGCGCCGTGCCTTGGGCGAAGATGGTTTCGCCGTGTTTGTTTCCGAACGCGGCGACCGAGAGGCCTACACGCTGACGGCCGTGCAGGCGGACGCCATTTTGCGAATGACCTTGGGCCAGTTGGTCAATCTCGAACAAGAGAAACTCGGCGACGAGTTCCGCAAGCTGCTGGAAGAGATTGCCGAATACGATCGCATCCTGTCCGATGACAAAAACATACTGGCCATCATTCGCAGCGACTTGTTGGAGTTGAAGAAAAAACACGCCGACGCGCGACGCACCGAAATCAGCGGAGAAGAGATCGGCTCGATCGACCTGGAAGATTTGATCACCGAAGAGTCGATGGTCGTCACCATCAGCCATCGCGGCTATATCAAACGCACCCCTGCTACGGCTTACCGTGCCCAGCGGCGTGGCGGCAAGGGGCTCAAGGGTGCCAAGACCGATGAAGAAGATCCGATCGAACATCTCTTCGCGGCCAGTACGCACGACTACCTGTTGTTCTTCACCAATCGCGGAAAAGTCTATTGGCAAAAGGTCTACGATCTGCCGCAGCTTAGCCGCGACAGTCGCGGTCGCGCGCTGGTAAACCTGTTGAACTTCGAGGAAGGTGAAGAGGTTCAAGACTGCCGCGCGGTGCGAGACTTTAATCTGCCGGATCACTATCTGTTGATGGCAACCCGCAACGGGCTAATCAAGAAGACCAAGCTTGAAGCGTACAGTCGTCCCAAGCGGGGCGGCATCATCGCCATCAAGCTGCGCGAAGACGATGAGTTGGTCGATGTCGTCGTCACCAAGCCGGATGATGAAGTCGTGCTTTCCACCGCCGCGGGAATGGCCATCCGCTTCCAGGAGTCGGATGCTCGTCCCATGGGGCGCAATAGCAGTGGGGTGAAAGGCATCTCGTTGGCCGAAGGCGATCAACTGGTGGGTATGGTTGTCGCCGATCCGGAAGCCACGCTGCTTACGGCTTGCCAGAACGGTTACGGCAAGCGAACCTATTTCGGTACCAGTTCCGCCGCGGATAGCGGTGCAGATGCCGATGAGGCGTCCAATGGCGAAGACACCGCTTCGGGCCAGCGTTATCGAACGCAGAAACGTGGCGGCAAAGGCCTGCGAGATATCAAAACCACCGAGCGAAACGGCCCGGCAGTCAGCATCGTCGCACTGCGAGATGATGACGAGTTGTTGATGATTACCACCGGTGGTAAGATCCAGCGCATGCTGGCCAGCGATATCAGCATTATTGGCCGCAACACCCAGGGCGTTCGCATCATGAGCCTGGACGAGGGTGACGCTCTAGCCGCCGTGGTTCGTGTGCCTCGTGAAGAATCGGACGAACCACAGCCCGAGTAATCGCCAGCCGTCGTCGTCTTGGGGTATCTCCTGTTGAATTCCCCGGCGAGGTTATCCACGACACTGCCCCTGAGATATTGGTATGGAGCGAAAAGCCCTCATCACCGGAATCACAGGGCAAGACGGTTCTTATCTGGCCGAATTTCTCCTGAGCAAAGGGTATGAAGTTCACGGGATGGTCCGCCGTTCCAGCACCGAAGGCCTGGAACGTCTCAGTCAGGTAGTCGACCGTGTGGTGTTGCATCATGCCGATCTGCTCGATCAGCTTTCCATGGTCCGCGTACTGGAAGAGGTGCGGCCGACCGAGGTCTACAACCTGGCGGCCCAAAGTTTCGTGGCAACCAGTTGGGAGCAGCCGCTACTCACCGGCGACGTGACGGCACTGGGGGTCACGCGGATGCTGGAAGCGATTCGTCTGGTCGACCCCAAGATTCGCTTCTACCAAGCCAGCAGCAGTGAAATGTTCGGCCGTGTGCAAGAAGAGCCTCAAACCGAACGGACCGCCTTTTGGCCACGCAGCCCCTATGGTGTGGCCAAGACATACGGCCATTGGATCACGGTGAATTACCGAGAGAGCTTCGACATCTTTGCGTGCTCGGGGATCCTGTTCAATCATGAGTCTCCCCGTCGCGGCAAGGAATTCGTCACCCGCAAGGTCACCGACGCGGCCGCCCGCATCAAGCTGGGTAAGCAGAAGATCCTACGGTTGGGCAACCTCGAAGCCCAACGAGATTGGGGGTTCGCCGGCGACTACGTAAAAGCAATGTGGCTGATGTTGCAGCAGGACGAGCCGCAAGACTTCGTCATTGCCACCGGGGTCAAACATACCGTGCGGCAGTTGGTCCTGATGGCGTTCGATCGTGTAGGGCTCGATCCCACGGAGTACATTGAGATCGATCCCAGTCTGCTGCGACCCGCCGAAGTATCGACGTTGTGTGGCGATAGCAGTAAGGCCCGCGCACAATTGGGTTGGGAACAGACCGTCGACTTCGAGGAAATGGTTTGCATGATGGTGGATGCGGACCTGGAACGTGTGCAACGCGAAATAGCGAATGAGACGAGATGAAAACCCTAGTCACCGGTGTGACGGGCTTCGCCGGTACATACTTGGCCGAACACTTACTGGCTGCCGGCGACACGGTACTCGGTTGTTCTCGGGGCGCGCAGTGGCCCGATTCCACCCCGGATCATGTACGGGCTGATGTGCCGGTGCTCACTTGGGATGTGGGCGATGCTGCCCAACCCGCCCCGGAAGTAGCACAGCAGATTCGAGACTTCGCACCCGAATGGATCTTCCATCTGGCCGCACTCAGTGTGCCCCGTGAGTGTGGTCGCGAAACGCCGACCGAACTTGCCACCGCGGTGAACATCGACGGAACAGCCCGGGTGCTTGAGTTGGCCGCCAGCCTGGAAGCTGCGCCAAGGGTCTTGTTCATCAGCAGTAGCCACGTCTACACCCTGCCGACGGAGAAATCGGAGACGCTGACCGAAGAGGCAACGCTCGGCCCGCGTAACGCCTACGGCAAGACCAAACTTTCCGCTGAGCAGTTGGTGATCACCGCTCACGCCAACGGACTGGATACGATCACGGTTCGGGCATTTCAACACACCGGTCCGCGACAGGGCACGCAAATGATGCTGCCCGAGTGGGCCGATCAGTTTGCTCGCTCGCAGACCGATCCGATCAATGCCTACAACTGCGATACCTGGATCGACCTGACCGACGTCCGAGACGCGGTGCGGGCCTATCGCTTGCTGGCCGAGAAAGGGGCCTCCGGGGAAACCTATAATGTAGGATCGGGAATGAACCGCCGGACCGGGGATATTCTGGATATTTTACGTGCCATGGCGGGGCCCGATCGCAAGATTGTCGAACTTCGCCCGGGGCTACACTATGACCCGGTGGCCGACATCGAGCGGCTCGTGCAAGCGACCTCCTGGCAAGCAGACTTTACCTTGGAGCAGACGGTCGCCGACACCTGGGAATATTTTAAACGTTTGCACGGCGAAGACAGCGCAAGCGGCGCTTGATTCGCGGTCATTCTTCACAAGGGCATAGGCGTGAACATCACCATCGTTGGGACCGGCTACGTGGGCCTGGTTACCGGAACCTGTTTTGCCGAAACCGGCAACGACGTGGTCTGCGTCGATATCGACGCCGATAAAGTCGCCATGCTCTCTCGTGGCGAAATTCCAATCTACGAGCCGGGGCTCGCCGAGATGGTCGAGCGAAACATGCAGCTTGGCCGGCTGAGTTTCACGACGAACCTGGCCGAATCTGCCGCGCAGGCCGACTTGCTTTATCTGGCCGTGGGCACACCCAGCGCCGACGATGGTAAAGCCGACCTTTCGAACTTGTGGGCTGTCGTCGAGGCGGCTGCCCCGCATCTTCCTGAGGATGTTGTCGTCGTTATCAAAAGCACGGTGCCGGTTGGCACCAACGCCGGAGTGGCTTCGCGTTTGAAAGAGTTGACCGGTCGCGATGTGGACGTGGCCAGTAACCCCGAGTTTCTCAAGGAAGGCGCGGCGATTGACGACTGCATGAAACCCGACCGGGTGGTGGTGGGTTGTCGTCGAGAAGCCGTGGGAAAAACGTTGCGTCAGTTGTACGCACCGTTTCTGCGAACCGAGAAACCGTTCTTGGTGATGCTGCCCGAAAGCGCCGAGATGACCAAGTACGTGGCCAATGCCATGTTGGCCACCAAGATCAGCTTCATCAACGAGATGGCGAACCTATGTGAGAAAATGGATGCCGACATCGACGACGTGCGGCGTGGCATCGGGCACGATGCACGCATCGGGTTCTCGTTTCTGTTTCCCGGCGTGGGTTACGGAGGCAGTTGCTTTCCCAAAGACGTTCGCGCACTGAAGTCGATGTCGACGGCCCTGGGGGTCGAACCCCGGATGCTTTCTGCGGTCGAGGAAGTGAACGACCATCAGAAGTGCATCGTCACGAGCAAGATCGAAAAGCACTTCAAGGGAAACCTCAAGGGAAAGACGATTGCCGTATGGGGATTGGCCTTCAAGCCCCGCACCGACGACATTCGCGAGGCGCCCGCGCTGACGCTGATCGATCAGTTGCTGGCAGCCGGGGTAACACTTCAAGTACATGACCCCGAAGCGAATGCAAACGTGCAGGCTTCTTACGGCGACAAACTCACCTACGTCGAAAATCCTTACGATGCTTTGAAAGATGCCGACGCGGTGGCCGTGATGACCGAATGGAAAGAGTACGTACATGTCGATCTGGAACGTGTTGCAAAGCAAATGAAAGCCCCGGTGGTGTTCGATGGCCGCAACGTATACTCTCGCGACCGCATGGAAGAATCCGGATTCACTTACTATGGAATCGGCCGCCGACCGGTTTCACCCGCATAAGCGGACTCCAATCGCGGCAGCTAGCGACGCTTTCCAGCACACCCGACGCACACCGCGTGGTGCGATCTCCGCACGATTCACACCGCTGAATGTGAGTGATCCAAGTCGAGATCGACGTTCAGTGCGGCCTCGACTAATCGGGTTTCGGCCTTCTCGTTGGCCTCGATCTCATCGAGCAAGTCGGAGATTTCGGCGTTGATCAGGCGACGATTTTCAGCACTCGACTGTATCGCTTTCAGTTCACCCGAGACCCGTTCCAGCCGTCGGACCAGGGTCGAACGTTGCCTTCGCAGCGTCTCGGCTCGGTAGCCGAACTTCGGCGCAACCGACACGGCGTCTTCAACATAGCCGCACTTGTGCTGCTCGAGCTGTTGCTTCAACGCCCGTTGTAAATGCATCACGCGATTCGCCACGCCAACCATGTTGGGTGGTCTAGGTTCATCCTGGCAAGTGCGTCTCACGGCACGAACCAACCGCTCGATCTGTGCATGATCGAGTCGAATTTCTTCAGCTAACCATTGCCATGGATCCGTAAACATCGTTCTGTCCTCCAACTCTCCACCGCGAGTGGCAGCCTCCCGATCAACACGCCGCGCGGCCGCCACACCTCTCGCAGCTAACCCTGCAGAGGAAGGAGCAAAGCGCGTGCCTCACCACAAAAATTGGTGACCGAGGTATGCGCACCGAAAGTGCAGAAAGCGAATCGAGAAGCTAGGAAAACTACGCCCTGCGGCGGCCTTCGCGGCGGCGGTCGGCTTCGCTGAGGAGGATTTTGCGGAGGCGAATCTTGCTGGGCGTTACTTCGGCCAGCTCGTCGTCGGCGATGTATTCCAGGGCCGCTTCCAGCGTGAGCTGACGCGGTGGCTTCAACAGAATGTTACGATCGCTGCCCGCGGCGCGAATGTTGGTCAGCTTCTTTTCCTTGGTGGGGTTCACCACCATGTCGGTCGAGCGGCTGTTTTCGCCGACGATCATCCCTTCGTAGATTTCATCGCCCGGGCCGACGAACAACTCGGCCCGATCTTGTAGCCCATCGAGACCAAAGGCCACCGCTTTCCCGCTGGTCATCGAGACCAATACGCCGTTGGCACGTTGTTCGATATCGCCTTCCATCGGACGATACGACTCGAAACGATGGTGCACGATGGCTTGCCCTTGCGTAGCATTGAGCAATCGTGTTCGCAGGCCGATCAACCCTCGGGCGGGAATCGAAAACACCAGGTGCGTGAAATTCCCTCGCGTCGTTACGTCGATGGTTTGACCGCGTCGGGCTCCGATCAACTCCATCACAGGGCCGGTTTGCTCCGGCGGGACTTCGACCACCAACGTTTCGAAGGGCTCTTCGAGTACACCGTCGTTCATACGGGTGATGACCCGAGGTTTGCCGATTGCCAGTTCGTAACCTTCGCGGCGCATGGTTTCGATGAGCACCGACAAGTGCAACAGGCCGCGGCCCGACACGGCGTAAGACTCCGTGCCTTCGACCGGCGAGACCTGCAATGCTACGTTGCGTTCCAGTTCCTTGAACAGGCGATCCCGCAGGTTTCGCGTGGTGACGTACTTGCCTTCGCGACCGACCAGGGGAGAAGTATTTGCTCGAAAGACCATCTCGATGGTTGGCGGGTCGACATCCAAGCGGGGCAGGGGCCGCTCGGCATCGACATCACAGATCGTGTCGCCGATCTCGATCTTGTCGAGCCCGACCAGGGCCACGATATCGCCGGCGCTGGCGTTCTCCACCTCCACGCGTCCGAGTTTGTCGAACACATAGAGTTGGGTGATACGTTGTTGCAGCGTGCCGTCTTGGCCGATCATGGCCACTTGCTGACCACGGGTAATACTTCCGGATACGATGCGACCCACGGCGATGCGACCCACGTACTCCGACCAGTCGAGTGTGGTGACCAACATCTGCAGCGGCTGATCGACTTCGACTTCCGGTCCAGGGATGTGCTTGACCACCAGATCGAGCAACGGGTGGATCGACTCGCCCGGCTGATCGGGGTCTTCGGTGGCGAACCCGTCGCGAGCGCTGGCGAAGATGTACGGGAAGTCGAGCGCGTCGTCGTCGATGCCCAAGTCGATAAACAGGTCGAGCACTTCGTCGACCACTTCATGCGGCCGTCCTTCAGGGCGATCGATTTTATTCACCACCACGATCGGCTTCAGTTTGCATTCCAGCGCCTTGGAAAGCACGAACCTGGTTTGCGGCATGGGGCCTTCCGCGGCGTCGACCAGCACCAGTGCTCCGTCGGCCATCCGCAACACGCGCTCGACTTCGCCACCAAAATCGGCGTGGCCTGGCGTGTCGATGATGTTGATCTTGCGATCGGCGTAGGGCAGGGCAATGTTCTTGGCCAGAATGGTGATGCCTCGCTCGCGTTCCAACTCGTTGGAATCGAGAATGCAATCTTCCCGAAGCTGGCTCTCGCGGAACTCGCCGCTTTGCCGCAGCAGACAATCGACCAGCGTGGTTTTGCCGTGGTCGACATGGGCAATAATCGCAATGTTGCGTACGTCGTCGCGTCGCATGGGGGGTCTCTATTCCGGGAAGAAATTGCCACAGCCGCTGCTGACCTAATTCGATGCCAGCACGATTGCGGGCGGCAAGGCGAGATCGCGAGGGCTTCCTTACCCATCGGATCGGAGCTTGGCGGGTTGATTCCCCTAATCTTATCAAGCCCGACCCATCTGTAGTAGCCGGGTCGACCGAGAATTGCGTCGTGATTTGCCGTCGATAGCCGCTCGGCATGGCTTTCTTCATCAAATCTTCAGCAGCATGGATTGGGGCACTTGCGGCGGCTAGACTGGTGCTTTCGAGCCTTGAGTTCGATTCGAGTCGCCTCCCCCCATGTTCGTACCGCGAAAGAGATAGGTAAGTTGATGCTTGCACTCGCCGGTTTTTGTCGTCTCGCGATGGTTCTCCTATTGGCGTCGTACTGCCTGACTCACGGTTCTCAAGCGTCGGCCGACGAAGTCACCCCGGGGGATGCCCCGCCGGCCAATCTGCGTGTGATTTCTTACAACGTTCAGTTTCTGCCCGGCCCGGCGGCGATTGCCAACAACCGCAAGAACCCGAAGTACCGGGCACGCACTATCGGTCAGAAGATGACCGAGTTCGACATTGTGTGTCTGAACGAAGTCTTCGACGATGCACCACGGAATCTTCTGCTCGATCAGATGAAAGCGGCCTGGGGCGAGGACTACCACGTGGTTACCGGTCCGATCCCCGACGACAAGCGTGTGAATGGTGGGCTGGCCATCGTCACGCATCTCCCAATGATCGAAACGCACAGCACCATCTACACCAAGTCGAGCGACCCCAAGAAGTACGGTTTCAAGGCTGATGGCTTTGCCGCCAAGGGCGTTTTGCACGCCCGTATTCTTCGCAGTAAGGATGCCGACGAAGACGACTACCTCGATGTCTTCACCACGCACTTGGAAGCCCGGGTGGATGAGATCCGTTGGGAGCAGTATCCCGAGTTGGCGGCCTTCGTGGCCGAGCATTCCGACCCGCACCACCCGGTGCTGATCTTGGGCGACTTCAACACGCGCGGCGAACCAGAATACCGCAACGACCCGGAAGCACCCTATCACTTGCTGATTAGCGAGCTGGCGAAGAAGTTGGCCAGCGCGAAGCTCATCGACGGTTGGCCCTCCCGTTATCCCGAAGCGTTTGGCGGTACCAACGAACAGGAGTCGAGCGACATCGGTCACCGCATCGACTATGTGTTCATGGCCAACCCACTTGAGCCGCACACGAAGTTTGAATTGCGTGACATTCGCGTCAACGGCTATCTCGATCCCGAGGTGGTGGCCCTATCCGACCACTCGGCCGTCGAAGCCGACCTGTATTGGACACCGGCGAAACCGTAGCGAACCAAGTCAAAGACTTGGGCCTTTTCTCAAGTGCGCTCGAGGGTGTCGAGTTTTGCTAGCCCGTTGAGTGCTCCGTCGGAGTTGGGGTTCAGCTCCAGCGCTTTCTCAAACGCCTCGCGGGCTTCGGCGTTCTTGCCGCTACGCAGCAGTGCCTGACCGAACAGGACGTAGGCATTTCCGGCGTCGAAGCCGGGCACTTCGGCGATCACCGGTTCGATGTTCTCGAATACCCCTTCCATGTTCCCCAGCTTGAATTCGGCTCGGGCCATATTGTACAGCGGTACCAGGCGGTCGGTCAGGATGTCGCTGTCTTTTCGCAGTTCGTAAGCCCTTTGGTAATAGGGGAGCGCTTCTTCGAACAGTGCGCTGCGGTAGAGTGCGTTTCCGCCATTCAACTGAAACGTGGCACTATCTTCGTTCACCCGCAAGGCTTGGAGAGCTAGTGTGTAATCGTTGGCCCAGTGCCCGGCCTGCCAAAAACTGGCGGCACTTAGCACCACCAACACCACAGCCACAGCGGCATAACGTACCACGCTGCCGTATCGCAGCAGGAACCACGTTAGAGCCATGGCGGGCCCCAACATCGCCAGATAGGCATATCGATCGGCGACCGTCGAGTTCTTCTGAAAGTCGAAGGGAATCAAACCCAGAGTCGGCAACAGGGCAACCGCGAAAACACCCAACGCCGTGAGCCACACGCGACGATTGGGGAGCGACCAGGCAAGAAAGACGAGCGCGGCGGGTAATACGCCCATGATGTACCACATGCCTTGTCCCATGGCATGGTTCGGTGAATGCCCGTAGTCGGGGCCCAATCCGACCGGCCATACGATCTTCACCATGTAGTACGCCATTGCGTCGAGTGCCAACAGTGGCCGTGCCCAAAGAGGGCCCGCATCCACGAAGCTTGCCTCTTGGACCATGGCCGTACCGATGGAGATGATCATGGCCAGCAATACCCAGGGAACCAACCCTGCCACGACTTGTTGCAGCGGCCGCCGATACAGTCCCCAATCGATCGCCAGCGCGATCAGTGGCACGACCACGGCCGATGGTTTGGCCAGCAAGGCCAGGAACATGGCCAACGACGCAACCAGATAGTGCACGGCCTTGCGACCTAGGTCTTCGTTCGAATCGTCGGCGTATTGCAAGTATTGCCACAGGGCGATCAGCCCCAGCAAGGCGGCGAGTAGCCCTCGTGTTTCCGTGATCCAGGCAACCGATTCGACCTGAATCGGATGTAGAACGAACAGCAAGGCTCCGGCCAACGCGGCAACTTCATTGTGAAACAGACGCCGCAGGATCAACAGCACCATGACCCCGCATGCCGCGTGTAAGAGCAAGCTGCCCAAGTGGAACACGGTTGGCTTCAGCGGTCCGAATGGTTTGCCGGGTGGGGCTTCTCCTCGCCCCGAAACTAGTGCCTCGGCCGCGAAGAATGTGTACGACAGGGGGGCATACATTCGGGCATAAGAATGCGTCCAGAAATGGGCCACCTTCCCGACCCCGACCGGGTTGAATGCCTCATTATTCCAGACGTTTACCCGATCGTCCCAATACAGGAACTGGTGATTGGCGATTCGCCCGAATACAAACAGCACCATCAGCAGCACGACAACAGCCCCGGGCACCCACCCCCAGCGCCCGATCTCGGAATGGCCTAATGAATTCATGAAGCAACGTTTCCGGCTAATGCAAGAATTCTCTCCCGGCAAGCCCCACGCCACCGAGCAAGTCGTGATTCTAGGTGCCCCGGTGCCATAAGGCCAGAAGTCTCATGGAAGTTGGATCATCCGCTAGCCACGTATCCCGCGACTTCCAAAGTGAAAGGCTTGCGAACTGAAGTGGAATGGCCGGCTGGCTTGCCCATCCGAGCCCCGCCCGCAACACTAGGCAGCTTGGCTGGTAGAAATCTCACGCCCATCAGGTTTGCATCGTATATGCCCGAAGAAAACGCTCCGTCTGAAGTTGATCGAGACGACACCTTGGCGGCGGCGCTTGCGCGGCATGCGATCGAGTTGCCCGAGGAGCGAATCGACCTGCTGGCCCGTTATTGTCGGGCGTTGTGGAGCTGGAACGAGAAGCTGAATCTGACCCGGCACACCGATTACGAGCGGTTCGTGGCCCGCGACGTGGTCGATACCTTGGCCCTGGCCGAACAACTGGCCCCCGGCGAGCGTGTGCTGGATGTCGGCACCGGCGGCGGAGTGCCGGGCGTGGTGCTGACCATTGTCCGCCCCGATTTGAAGGTGGCCCTCTGCGATTCGGTGGCCAAGAAGGCCCGAGCGGTGGCGGCAATTGTCGAGTCGCTGGAATTGCCGATTCCCGTCATTCACGCCGCGGCCCAAGAGCATTTGCCTCACGCACGATACGACACGCTGGTCTTTCGGGCGGTGGCCCGACTGCGAAAAATTCTCACCTGGCTGCAACCGCACTGGGATCGTTTCGATCGGCTGCTGCTGATCAAAGGTCCCTCCTGGGCCGACGAACGCGGCGAAGCCCGTCACATCGGCCTCATGCAGGATCTCGAACTCCGCCGGCTGAAGTCGTACCTGATGCCGGGTACGGATTCAGAGAGTGTGGTGTTGGAGATAAAGAATCGGGGAAAGGTGGTGTGAACGAATGCGACTAGAAGTCTAATTATGGCACTTATTACAGATGAGACCACCCGTGTGGGTGGATTGACACCCATGATCCAATGCATCCAAATGGCGCAGGCCATTTGGATGCATTGGATCATGGGTAGCTAGCGTCTGAGCCGGTTTTTCACTTGACTTCAGTCAGTGCTCCACCGATTATTGTTTTAGAGCGATAAGACCACTATGGGCGTCCTTGGTGTTCCCTTCCATCGTGTTGGCAAAGCCTTGGAATTTCTTCCCGTAGGGCACGCTCTTCTTTTATTTATAGTCCCCTCTGTATTCTTCATTGTGGACTACTCTTTCAGAGAATCGCGAGTACCATTCGTGGTCAGCGCGTTCCCAGGTTCTAAATATACCCCAACAAAACAGGTCGGCTGCGCTCAGGCCAAGGTCTTGCTGAGAATCTGAGTGCTTGATCGAAACGGCTGCCCGATCCGAGAGGCGGTCTTTCAGGCGGAATTCGATGCGATCATTGAATTCCGCAATCTCCCTCTTCCCTTTACTTCGATCAACAATCAAGTAGGCAGCGGTCGTCTCCTGATCGACTTCCAACGATTCAATAACCTGCTTCGCGAGCGAATCGTATAAGCGGCTTTTGGCCTTTGGGGTGCTGCAAAACTGTTGACTCACCTTCTGTTTATCAAGGGTGATCGCATAGATGCCGAAATCGAGTTGAGCCTCGATCAAACCATAAAAATAGCGTTTGACGTTGATCGATGTACTGCTCCCTTTGAGCTCGGTTTGCGGATTCTTCTTTCCCTTTCGACCACGGTTGACCTTGCGTTTCAACGTCTTTTTGATTGCTTTACGGACAATTTTCGCACCGCTTTGCTGCTTGACAGCAAGAATCGAGATGGTCAAGTGTCGCGAGCAGTCCTTATTCTCGAAATCGAATCCAAGGTCGCCGCTCTCATCGAGAAACAGGTGCCAGATCACGTCGCAACAAACTCGCCTGCCAAGAGATATAGTGCTGATTGATTCCTGATCCTGTCTGCGATCATCGGGCACTGGTAGGTCTAGGATCTATCCCGAGAGAACGGACAATGTACCCTACCATGCGCAGGAGATAAGTTAATTCGAGAAAAACACGTTGAAACGATCTGGTATCCACCTCATTGAGGCCCAACCCGGCTTGCTCTATACTCGCGGTCCTGTGTTTTTGTGCCCAGGAATCGGTCCAGGGCGCGGTCGGTCGGTGATATTAACGTTCTGCAAAGATGAGGGTTTCTGACGATGAGTGATCTTATCCCCCCACATGGTGGTTTGGCCGAGCCGGTCTGTTGCACGGTCGCGAAGGATGAGGTCGCGAGCTTCGTCTCGGAAGCCGAGTCGCTGCCGAAGGTGCCGGTCTCCGACGCAGACCTGTCGACCGTTTATCGTTTCGGCGACGGGGCACTCAGCCCGCTGACTGGTCCCATGGATTCGGCCACGTACCAACGGGTGCTCGACGAATCGGTGATCGATCATGATGGCAAACTTTATGCTTGGACAATTCCGCTGTCGCTGCCGGTTACTTCCGAGATGGCAGGCACGCTGTCGGCTGGTCAGAAAGTGGCCCTCGTAAACTCGGCCGGCGACGTGGTGGCCACGCTGGACATCAGCGACGTGTTTCCCTGGGACAAGGAAGCCTATCTCAAGGCGGTCTATCTGACCGACCGTACCGATCACCCTGGTGGAGATATGGTGCTCAAGGGTGATGCCGAAAATACGCATCTCATCGGGGGGAGCATCCGTGTGCTGCCGCAGCCCAAGAACCCCGACTTCGGACAATTCGTGCTTTCACCTCGCGAAGTTCGGGCACTGCTGAAAGAAAAGGGTTGGGACAAAGTCGTCGCATTCCAGACCCGCAACCCGCTGCACCGGGCACACGAGTACGCCCTGGTTTACGGCTTGGAGACGCTGACTCGCGCCGGGCACAACGCCGGAGCCTGCCTGAACCCGTTGATCGGTGAGACCAAGGGCGACGACGTGAATGCCGACGTTCGCATGCAAACCTACGAAACCTTGATCGACGATCGGGCCATCGGCGAAGGTGACAGCGACGCGGAGTTGTGGGGTAGCCGTGGTGAATCGGTCCCCGACCGCGTGATTCTGCTGGGGCTCGACATCAAGATGTTCTATGGCGGACCCAAAGAAGCCGTGATGCACGGCATCTATCGTCAGAACTACGGCTTCACGAATATCGTGATCGGTCGCAAGCATGCGGACGCCCCGTACCACGACGGTTCGGCGATCTGGGGCGACTTCGACGCTCAAGAGATTTTCAACAATCTCAAGGGCGACTTGAAGATCGAGCCGATCAACGTCGGCTTCGCCGCCTATTACGAATCGTTAGGTCGAGTCGACTTGATGGAGAATCACAAGGACGAAAAGCCTGTGTTCATCTCCGGTAAGGACGTCCGCAAGACCCTGCAGGAAGGCAAGCAGGTCGACCCTCGCATCATGCGAGAAAGCACCTCAAAGATTCTCGCCGAAGCCATGTCGGCCAGCGCTTGATCGAAGCGGTGTGGATGAGCCCAATTCCATTTGCTTCAAGCAAAGAAAGCCCAGCCGCATGCCGGTTGGGTTACCGCAGGTGACAAGAAGCCCTGAGGGTGCGTACCATCTGGGTGTTCGCATTTCCATCCAGATATGGTGGCTTGGCTTTCATGCGCCGACAGAGATCCGTAGTCGAGATGCAGCGTTGGCAGTGGATGAACCGTACTGCCATCTGTACTGGGCGTGCCATTCCGAGGTGTCTTGGTCGACGACAGATCACCACCTGTCCCAGGGCATCTTGTCGACTTCGTCGACCCAGCCGGCATGCGGCCGGGCTGTCTAACGGTTTCTTAGTCGTTGGCTGCTGAATGCATATCCAAAGCTTCGCCCGTGGGTAATGCACTTCAGATATAGTACATGTCCGCATCTTTCGAACGGGCTTGTTCCAGCAGTTCGGCGAAGGTGACCGATTCGAGAACTTCCCGGTGGGCATCGGCCGCTTCGTTCCAGGTATAGTAGAGCACCTGCATGGCGGCAGAGTCGTTGGCCGAGGTGGTTTGTTCCGCGTCGCCATCGATGGCCTGCATCACTTGGGCCAGCGTCACCTCTCGAGGTGGGAAGTTCAGCCGATAACCACCCGCTGCCCCGCGCGTGCTGGCGATGAGCCCCGTGGCCTTGAGTTGCAATAGAATCTGCACCAGAAAACGGGGCGGAATATCGTGATGCTCGGCGATTTCGCGAACGCGAACCGGTTCGGGCGACTCGTAATTCGCAGCCAACTCCAGCATCGCCAGACAGGCGTATTCCGTCTTGGCAGAAACTTTGGCCATCAATCGTCCGCCGTGTGTAATCCACACTCGGTCTTGCCCGAGCCGCTCCATCGCCCGGCCCGCTCGTCTTCGCCGAAGGCGACTTTACGCGTGCAGGGTTCGCAACCGATGCTGGTGTAGCCTTGATCGTGCAGCGGGTTATACGGCACGTTCTCGTCGGTAATGATTTTCCAGACTTGCTCCTTGGTCCAGTTGGCCAAGGGGCTGATCTTCACCAGGCCGAACTTTTTGTCCCAGCCCACAATCGGCGCTTTCGCGCGGTGACTGCTCTGGTCGCGGCGGATCCCGCTCATCCAGCCATCCAATTCTCCGGCGGCTTGCTGCAGGACCTTGATCTTGCGATCGAAGCAGCATTGATTTGAGTCGCTCTGATAGAGCGGGCCCCCGTGCGCCGCTTCGTATTCGGCCACGGTGAGTTCCGGTTTGCGAAGTTCGACCTCGATGCCGTATCGCTCGGCGATGCGGTCGCGGAGTTCCAGCGTTTCTTTGAACTGGTAGCCGGTGTCGAGATTGAAGACGTAGGTTTCCGGCGCCAGGGTGGAAAGCATGTGGAGAATCACGCAGCCTTCCGGGCCAAACGCGGTGGCCATGCCCAGGCGGGGGGCGTAGGTTTCGGCGGCCCACAGAATGATATCCTGCGGGCTGGCGGTCTCCAGCTTCGCGCTGGCTTCAGCCAACTCGGCGAGCAACGCTTCGCTGGCGACCGGCGGTGCGGCTGTTTGAACCGGCGGGCTATCCTGATGATCTTCGGGATGCAAAACCTTCAACTCCACAACCGGCGAACGAGGTGCTTGAGCTTCGACCGACTGGTCCGTGACCGAAATGCGCTTCGCCAACGGGGACATGGGGACAAGCCTCAGCTGCATTGATACAGATTTGAACGTCGAGGAATGATAACTATGTTTATCATCTAGGTCAAGTATAGGCCGGACTCATTGCTTGGTATCGTCCGGCAACGAGGTGACTCTATAGCCTTTACCGGTAGTGGCGCTAGGGCGGATCGTGATGTCTCAAACCATATTCGGCGCAAGTTGTTGTCAGATTAAGGCTTGACTCTCACGCTATCAGGCCTCACCATCGCCATTGCGATCCAAGGTGGCGGCCGCATCGGGCCACATTGCGGCACGTTCGAAGGCCTCATCTGGATACGCAATTCCGGGCGATGAAAGAGCCATTGGTGGGAGGAATTCGGTGGCCGAAGCGATATTTCTGGCAGCAGACTTGGGGGCTTCCAGCGGACGGATCGTGGCCGGGCGATTCGATGGCCGAGGCCTGGAACTCGACGAGATTCATCGTTTTCCCAACGGGCCCGTCACCGCGGGCGGCACCATGTTCTGGGATGTGCTGTCCCAGTGGCGAGAGATTCAGCTCGGGCTTCGCAAGGCGGGAGATCGCTACGGGGAACAGATCAAAAGTGTCGGCGTCGATACCTGGGGAGTCGATTACGCATTGCTTTCGAGCGAGGGCCAGTTGCTTGGCAACCCCGTGCATCATCGCGACCGCCGCAACGACGGCATGATGGAACGGGCGTTCGAGATTGTTTCGCGGGAAGACATCTTTGCCGCCAGCGGATTGCAATTCCTGCCGTTCAACACGTTGTTCCAGTTGTTGGCCATGCGAGAGTCCAACTCTCCGCTGTTGGAGATTACAGATAGCTTGTTGATGATGCCGGACCTGTTTCACTGGATGCTTTCGGGTGAGAAGGCTTGCGAATTCACCAATGCCACCACGACTCAGTTCTACGATCCGCAACAAAACGCATGGGCCAAAGAGTTGTTGGCCAGGTTCGATATTCCGGTAGGTTTCTTACAACAGGTTGTTCCGCCCGGAACGAGGTTGGGTTCGTTGCGGTCGGACGTGGCCCAGGCTACGGGGCTCGGCAAAGTGGATGTCGTGCTTCCCGGCACCCACGACACCGCCAGCGCGGTTATGGCGGTTCCCGCTGAATCATCCGCGAGCGAACGGCCCGAGTGGTGTTACATCAGTTCGGGCACCTGGTCATTGATGGGTGCCGAACTACCGAACCCGTTGGTGAACGATCAGTGTCTGAAGTTCAACTTCACCAACGAAGGCGGCGTGGGAAACACCACGCGGCTGTTGAAGAATATCGCCGGGTTGTGGCTGGCGCAAGAGTGTCGCCGAATTTGGGCGGTCGCCGGCAACGAATACTCATGGGAAGAATTGACACAAATGGCCGAAGCCTCACCATCACGGGCCGCGTTTGTCGATCCCGACGCGGCCGACTTCCTGGCTCCCACGGATATGCCCGCGGCAATTCGAAGTTACTGCCAGCACACGGGGCAGTCGGTTCCCGAGAGCGAAGGCGAGGTGATGCGCTGTGCCGTTGAGAGCATCGCCATGAAGTGCCGCTACGTGTTGGGGATGCTCGAAGAGTTGACCGGCGGACGAATTCAAACCATCCATATCGTCGGCGGAGGAACACAAAACCGGCAGCTTTGCCAAGCCACGGCCGATGCCTGTGGGCGACCAGTGCTGGCCGGACCGGTCGAGGCAACCGCGATCGGCAACCTGATGATGCAAGCCATCGCCTCGGGAGCCGTCGGTTCGATTGACGAAGCTCGACAGATCATTCGCACGTCGTTCCCTCTGGTCGAGTATGTGCCGCGGGAGAACGAAGCCTGGCAGGAGGCATTCGAGCGATTCAATAGACTCATCGAGGCGCGCGGTTAACTTACAACAACGGCGCTTCTCATACGTTCGTCGCAGTGACGGGACACAACTCATACCACCTGCAACATGCACGAAAGGGGTTCGATATGGCGGGTCGAGTGTTCATCATATTAATTGCGTCGGCAATTTCAGCGGTTGTTTTGATGGCCTGGGGTTTTGTGTTTTGGACGCTGCTACCGTTTCAGAAGAGCCACATTCTCACGCTGCCCGAAGAGGAAGCGATTGCCGCGGCCGTTCGAGACAGCGGTGCAGCACCCGGAGTGTATGTCTATCCGGGGCCAGAGGGGATGGACCCTTCGAATGAAACGGCATTCGAGGCTTGGAAAAAGAAGCACATCCAAGGACCGGTCTTGCATCTTTTCGTGGCGGGTGAGGGCATCGAGCCGATGGCCCCTTCGATCTACGGCGAAGGCATGGCGCACTTCTTCGTCTCCTCGATTCTCGCGGGTAGCCTGCTGGCCGTGGTGTGCGGTTCCCTAGGCAGCTACATGTCGCGTGCTGTGTTTGTCGCTGGGCTCGGGCTGTTCGCGGCCGTGGCCGTTCGGCTCAGCGATGCCATCTGGTTCTATCACGACTGGGGGTACCAGATCATGGTCGCCGGATATGTCGTCTCGTCATGGATATTGGCCGGGCTTGTGCTCGCCGCCTTCATCCGCCCGACACGGCAACCAAGCACGGACTAGACCTGAGCCGGCTTATGAACATTCGATCGGCAAAAGCCATTGCGCGTAGTCGTGGGAAGATGACTAAGATGGAGCGTTGCTATCTTTATTTCATCAGCTTTTGAACCCAGGCACGGGGGAACTCCAAGATGCGACACCTTCATCGGCGAACTTTCCTGGGGGCTTCTGTTGGTGCGATCGCTTCGTCCGTGGCGTTCAAGTCGCTTGCCGACCCTCCCCCGGTCACCAACCCCCGCGCGACGGACGGTGACGAACGGCACGAGCCCGATTGGGATGAACGACTGACGGTGATCGTAGGCAACGACCGGGGGGATCTTGTTGGAAAAGACGACAAGGTCGTGCAAGCGGCCCTTGATTATGTAGCCCGTGCTGGTGGGGGCACGGTGCAGGTGTTGCCCGGGAGTTTTACGTTTCGAAACGCGGTTCATTTGCCGGCGAACGTGCGACTGAGCGGGAGTGGCGCGGATACGGTCTTCACCAAGCTCGCTTCCGAGAAGGTTGCGCTGGCGGCGGACTCCGACTGGTACGATCGCGAGATCACACTGAAGGACGCCGCTGATTTTCGCGTGGGGGACGGGGTCGTGCTCACCGCCACCAACCCGGACAATGGTACGCAGGAAGTACTGAAGCGAACCTTGGTGGCCCGCTCGGGAAATCGCTTCAAATTGGATGCCGGGTTGCGGCGAAACCTGTGGCTTTCAGGCAATCCGGAATGTGCTTCGTTGTTTCCACTGCTCACTGGTTTGAATACGTCCGATGTGGTCATCGAAAACCTTCGCTTGGATGGCAATCTGGCGAACAACGAAAACCTGAACGGCAACTACGGCGGCGGCATCTTCTTCCAAGACAGCCACCGGCTGACCTTTCACGATGTGACTTCGGGCAACTACAACGGCGACGGCATCAGTTTTCAAATCTGCCACGACGTGACGGTCGAGGGTTGCCACTGCCATGATAACGCAGACCTGGGGGTTCATCCCGGGTCGGGTTCGCAACGACCCGTGTTGCGAGGCAACCGGCTCGAAGGCAACACCATCGGCCTGTTCTGGTGCTGGGGCGTGAAGTTCGGCCTGGCCGAGAACAATCGCATGCTGAACAATCGTCGGTTCGGTATTTCCATCGGCCACAACGACACCGACAACGTGATGCGTCACAACGAGGTTGTCGGCAGCGGCGAAGTCGGCATTCTGTTTCGCAACGACGAGCGTGGTAAAGACTTCTGGGCAAACCGTAATGTGGTCGAGCACAATCGCGTCATCGACAGCGGTGGACCCCATGGCGTAGCCATCGATGTGCAAGGAAAGACCCACGACGTAACGCTTGCAGCCAACGAACTCCGCGAGACGCGCCGCCCCATGAATCGCACCGGTATTCGTATTGCGAAGGATGCCCAGCGGATCGACCTGGCGAAAAACAAGATCGAAGGTTTCGCCGTGGCAATTCATGACCAACGGATGGATGCGTAGCCATGCGGCCAAAGAGTTCTGCGGATAGCGGACTCTATACCCTTCGGAACACGATGCCCAGCAACAGAAATACGAAGGCTGCGTAGTACGCATAGTGGCTGGCCGAGCGACGCTGCTGCATCGGCGTGATGTCGGCGCGAATCGCATCGGGAGCGAATTCGGCGATCTTCGCCAGAGGAGCCGGAATATCCCGGGCCAACGCGTATTCGGCGGGGTAAAGCTCTTCCCACTGCAGCACTTTCAGTTTGTCGAATTCTCGATCGGAAAGTCGCAGGGTCAGGCGTTTGGCATCGCCCAAGGGAACCTCGGCACGGTATCGCCCCAGGCCGATCTCTTCGACGTCGACGTTCGTACGCTGCCCGAACCCGTCGGACGCAACGGCTTCCCATTCGATTCCGCTTAAGGGCGCTTCGTCGGGCGAATGTCGTTCGATGATCACTGTCCACACCGCGTCGCGAACCTCCTCGTGCACGACGAGCCCTGAAGTATCGTTCTTGCGAAGCACGCCACGCAGGGTTTGGGCCCAAAAGGTTCCGCAGTTTTCCGATGCCAGCCACTCGCCACCCCAACGTTCCGTAAGGTCGCTGGTGTAGGCCAGCCCCGTGCCGAGGCCATAGCGGGCAACGGCCAGCAGCGGATCGCCCGTTTCGGCGGCCAACAACAGTTGGGCGGTCGGTTTCACCTCGGTCATGACATAACCCAACACAAAGGGCAGTTCATCTTCCGGGAACCCGGATAGCACGGGATGATCGCCGACGCGGACCATGCCGTAAAGGTCTTCTTTGATGGCCGACTTGGTGGCCTGCATGGTTTCTTTGGTGAAGATCTGCGGGACCGTGGAAGGATCATCGGTTTCGTAATAACGACCCCGTCCGAGTTCAGCGATGCTGGCCAGAAGTTGTTTGTCGGCGCCACCCAGGGCCACGGTGGAGACAGTGATGCCGGCGTCGGCAGCTTCTTGAGCCAGGCTCTGGTGATCGGCCGGCTGCGTATGTCCATCGCTTAGCACAATCATGTGGCGAATTTTGGCCGGTGCAGATTCCAGCATGTCGCGGGCGGCAACCATGGCCGGATACATGTACGTCCCGCCGCCGGCTTGTAGTGAATCGATCGAATCGTTGATCGAGTCGGCGTCGGCGGCGCTGCGCAGTTCGCAGATTAATTGAGGCTGTCCGTCGAAACCAATCACCCCAACCTGATCGCGCATGCTGAGCAGTTCGACCGCCGCCTTGGCTGCCTGGCGGGCCAGCGCGATGGGTATGCCTTGCATCGAGCCCGACTTGTCGATCACCAGCATCATGGCCAGGGATGGTTTTTCTTTTTCCTTTTCGAACCGCGAAACCAGCGGCAGCACTTCTTCCACCGGGGTTTTGAAGTAGCCACCCAGGCCGAAGCTGTTCTCCGACCCCAACATGACCAACCCACCCCCGTAATCGACCACGTATTGCCGTAGCATTTCCATTTGCCTCGGGGACATATCGGTGGCGGGCAGATTCGAAATCACGACGGCGTCGAAGGCCAGAATCTCGTCGATGGAGTTGGGTAACCCCAGTTTGCCGCGGACATCGACATCCACCCCTTGTTCGCTTAAGGCGCGGACGAAGGATCTCAACTCACGCGTATCCTCGTGAAGCATCAGTACCCGTGGTTGTCCGCGAACCTGCACGGTGCAGGCGGCTTGATTGTTGATCTGGAAGTGGTCTTCGGCGGGCACCAGCTCGGCTGACCAACGGCTGGCCCCCGGCGTGGTCATCTCGACGTCGAAGCTTGCCAGGTTCGGCTCGTTGGAGGCGAGCTGGACTTCCTGCTGTTTGACGGCCACGCCGTTGTGGATCAAGCGTAAGGTGCCGCTGATGGGTTGATTGGCCGCCAGGCGGACCTGCATGCGGACCATTTCTTGTTCGAAGGCCGAGGATGTGGATGGCGTGATCGCAATCACGCCAGCCTCGGGAGTTGCCAGCGAATCGACCTGCATCAGACGGATGTCGACTTGCTCTTCGTCCAATTGGCGTATGGCTTCGATCATGTCGCCCGAGGTTGCTTGCCCATCGGTTACCAGCACCATGCGACGGGCTTTTCCCGTGGGAAAGGCGAGCCGCGTTTCGAGCATCGCTTCGGCCAGCCGTGTTTCTCCGCGAAAGCGGTCGTCGCTGATCCCTTCCTGCCACTGCCTGAGTGTCGATTTCAGTGCTTCGGCCGATTCGACGCTTGATACCGACGACCCGATCGCAAACAGCGACCAGCTATCGTCGTCTTCAAGCTGGTCGATGGAGGTTTGCACGGTCGACAACGCTTCTTCAACCGCGGGAAGATCGATGGAGTGAGAGACATCGACCAGATAGACCACGTGTACATCTTCCACCGGCGACAGCAGATAGGGCCGGCACAGTGCGAAGATCAACGAAGCGATCCCCAGTGCACGACAGGCGAAGGCCAACCACTGCAACCAGGCTGGACGATCGACCAGGCTGAAAAACAAACCCGCGGCCACCGCGGCGATGGCGATCAGCCAGATCAGGGGCTCGAGCGAGAGAAACTCCATAACGCCTCAGCCCACTTTCCGGCGATAGTAGAGCAACGATTCGACCGTGAGCAGCAAGATGGCAAATAACGTCAATCCGTGCGCGGGGGCCGAACCCTGCGCGATAGGCTGTTCTGTTTCCGCCAGCTCTTCGTCATTCAACATACTTTCTTCGGCGGAGAGCAGGCTGGACGACAGTAGCCACTGCTGCTGGCCGCTTTCAATTTCATAAAACCCGAGTGAGTCGATCGCGATGGTACGTGAACTCAGCGGTTCTTGCTGACCCTCAGGCGTTGTTTGTGTTGTGGGAGCCTGATCGTCGAACCCCGGAATGGAGACGGTGGCAGGCGGGTTGTAGACGGCCAGTAAAGGTTCTTCACGGCCACCAAGATGTATGGCGGCGGAATGCACCAGCACCGGGAACCAGGCACTGTAGTAGAACTCGGCCGCAACCGGGTCCAGGTTCACCACGACGGACGACGCTCCCGTCTTTGTTACAACGTAGATGAGCGGAATGCCCGTTTCGCTTTCCACCAGAACCTGGCTGCCGGGGGGCGCGACTAGTTGCTTTGCGCCGACGAAGCGAATGGTGGTGGGGTCGATGTGCCGAAGCACGGGATGATCTTCGACGACCAAGCGTGGGGCGGCCACATCGATTTCACTCCCCAAGTCTTCCCACCAGGGCGATTCACCTGAGGGGCCCAACACGATGGCTCGGGGTACCTCGGGAGCGACCCCCAGTGCCAGGGTGATTTGGCTGTCTTTGTCGACCAGTTCCAGCAGGCCGCTCTGGTGCGAGAAGGCGAGCACGCTTTGATTGAGGAAGAAACGATCGGCGGCGACCACATCGACCGCGATGGGCGGATCTTTGCGGGCAACCAGGTACGCGACATTGTCGACTGGCAGTGCATCATCGTGGTCCAACTCCACGATCCACCGGCCGGGCTGAGCACCGTCGATGGTGAACACCTGAGGTGGATTGACTCCGGGTGCCACGGTTACGGGGATAACCTTGGCCAGTTGGGGTTCGCCATCGACTTCTCGCGATACGACGAGGTCGATATCCGCTGGTTCCATATCGGTGGAGGCAAGTTGAAAGTACAAACCCAATCGGTCTGCTCCACCGGGGATGAATCGTAAGTCGGCCGCCACGAGACCGATGTTGTTGTCGGTTTGGCCGACCTTCAAGAGTTCGACCCCCGCGGGTAATTCCTGTTCAGCGAAGGCACCATCGCTAATGAACAGTACACGATGTTGGGCCATGAAGTCGGTGGTTTCCTCGGCAGCCTCTTCTGTTTCCTGGTTGGCGGCGTCCGTTAGCGGTTTGCTTTCGCCGATTTGCAGCGAATTCGGAAACGCCTCGATGCGCAGCGATTCTGCGGTTGGTTCGATTTTCTCGACCGCCGAGAGTAGTTCTCGGGGGTTGTCGGACAGGTGCGAGGCGTAGCGTAGTTCATAAGCGACACTCGCCACGGCGGCCCGCTGAACTCCGTCCAGTGCCCGAACGATGTCGGCTGCGCGGTCCTTGGCACGTTCGAGACGCGTCGAGTTGCCATCGACCGTCTGCATCGAGGCGCTGTTGTCGACAAGAATCAACAGGTCCTTGCGATCCTCGCTGTTCCACCGCGGCTCGGCCAGCGAGAGGGCGATGGCTGAGAATACCAAGGCCAAGATCAGCAGGGATAACAAGTCGCGCAAGCGGTATAGCAAACGATTGGGGCGGCGGTCTTGTAGGATCTTTTCCCATAAGTGATAGGCCGTGGTCGGCCGACGCCGTGGGCGAACCTTAAGCAAGTAAACGGCCACCAAAGGAATGAGGGCCAGCAGCGAGAACAGCATGGCGGGGTTGGCGAACGTCATGCGACCAAACCCCCACGCCGCAGAATGTCTTGAATCACCAATTCGAAGGGCGGTTCGGTCGACGTGGAAACCAATCCAATGCGGCGACGCGCGCAGCTCACCCGCAGCGACTCGTTCCACTCGGCGACGGTCGCTTCGTACTGTTTTGCTTCTCGCTCTGTGATGGTCAGTCGTTGTCGGGCACCGGTCTCGACACACTCGATATCGGCGTCTCCGCGCCAGTCGCACTTTGTATCGTTGTCGTCCTGCACCTGAATGCAATACACGTCGTGCCCATGGAATTGGAGGAAATTCAGGCCGTCTTCGAAACCGGTTGGGAACAGAAAATCAGAAAGAACAATGACCAATCCCCGCCGAACATGGCGGGCCTGAAAGATGCGGCAGCAGGCGTTGAAGCGAGATTCACCTTCGTGCAGGTTTGCCATTTCCAGCCCGCGAAGTAGCGAGAGTACCTTTCCGCGACCGCGGCAGGTATCGAGCACGGGGGTCATCGTGTCGGCCATGCCGTAGACGGCCAAACGATCGAGACAGTTCAGAGCGATGTAACCCAGCGCGGCGGCCATCTGTCGGATGAAGAGAAACTTGCTCTCGACCGAGCGGCTGCAGTCGACCAACACGTAGATCGTGGCGTCTTCCTCCAACTCGAACAGCTTGATCATCAGCGTTTCGAAGCGGGCGTAGACGCGCCAGTCGATCGCTCGGTAATCGGCCCCGAAGTAGTACTCGGAGTAGTCGGCGAAAGTAATGCCTGTGCCGCGTTTGGTGCTTTTCCGCTCGGCCTGCAAGGTGCCCCCGAGAACTTTACGGGCGAGTAGATACAACGAATCGAGCCGGCGGATAAACTCCGGGTCAGTCAGCGAGGTGGTAGAGCTAGGCATGCGAAAACCTCCACGGGGCCCCTCGCAGCAAGGTGCGACTACAAGAGGTTTTCGACAACTCCACGCACGATATCGTCGGTGCGGAGTCCGTCGGCCTCGCCTTCAAAACTGAGAATCAAGCGGTGCCGCATCGCAGGAACTGCCACGGCAGCGACATCCTCGCGTGCCACGTGAAAGCGGCCTTCGAGCAGTGCACGGGCGCGGCTGGCAGACAACATGGCTTGTGCCGCCCGCGGCGAGGCACCGTGCCGGACGAATTTCTTCACCTGCTCGGGCGCGTGATCGCTTTCTGGATGGGTGGCACGAACGATTTCAATCAGGAAGTGCTGCACCGACTCATCGATGGGCACCTCGCGGAGGGTGATGCCCATTTTCAGGATGTCGTCTCCCGTGGCGACCGGGCTGACTTGTGGTTTCGAGTTGCCGCCGGTGCGATTGAGAATTTCTGAGAAGTCGTCGTGCGAGGGCATCTCGACCAGCAACTTGAAGAAAAACCGATCGAGCTGCGCTTCCGGGAGAGGAAACGTACCGTCCTGCTCGATGGGGTTTTGGGTCGCCAGGACGAAGAAGGGAGTGTCCAACGCGTGGGTTTGCCCGGCCACGGTGACTGACTTCTCTTGCATCGTTTCCAAAAGCGCCGATTGGGTCTTTGGGGTCGCACGGTTGATTTCGTCGGCCAGCAGAATGTTGCAAAAGACGGGACCGCCCTGGAATTCGAGCACGCGTTGTCCGCCACGATCCATGAGGACCTGGGTGCCCAGAATATCGGCCGGCAGCAGATCGGGTGTGAACTGAATTCGCCGGAAGTTCAGGTGCAGGGCTTCGCTAACCGAATGCACCAGCGCGGTTTTGCCAAGTCCGGGGACGCCTTCCAGTAGGACGTGCCCCCCGCAGACGATGGCCAGCAGAACGTCGTCGACCAGTTGTTGCTGACCGACGATAAACTTGGCGACCTCGCTGCGAATGTTGTTGAACTGGGTGACGAATTGTTCTGCATCTTCTCGGGCCGAGTCGGCGACAAGCGTCATGGTGCTTCCTCGATCTGGTGGATCGCCTTAAAGTAGCTCTTCACTCCGGTCTTCACTTCTTCCGGAACGTCTTCACGACTGACAAACGATTCGTATTGTTTCTGGTACGTGCGGACTCGTTCGCCGCCCGACTGCGACGCGGTACCGGTTCCGTCCTCGGCCGTTTCGACCATCTTCTGCGAAGGGCCGTCGCCTTTGATTCCCTTGAGAACCTCGGTTTGCCCATTGTCTTGTAGTTGGTCACGCTCGTCGCGACGGGCAGTGCTGGTACCGAGGCCGGCCTTCTTTCCGCCGGGCTGTTCGCCGGGTTTCTGACACAAGCCTCCCTGACACTGGCTGCAGGCCTGGCACAACTTGTCGAGCTTGCAGAGTGCATCACGTTTGAGTTGCATGCGGCTTAGGTACTTCGCCAGTTGGCTGAGTTTCTTGTCCGCATTTTGTTGACAAGCCGTGCAGCGACCCCTGCACTCGGAATCACACTCGCCGTTCGACTTCTCTTGGCGGGCCGCCTCGCTGAGTGCATCGTTCCATTCGTTCAGCGCGTCGTCCAGTTCCTGCATGGCGTCGGCGAGTTCTCCTCCGCCGCTGGAACTGCCGGAACCTTCACCGGGGTTGCCCGAGCCGTTGGGCGACGAACTGGCCGCGCTGGCCTTGGCCGCGGCGGCCAATCGCTGACTGACCGCGCGAAGCTTGGCCAGCTCTTTTTGCTGTTCGCTGAGCTTCTTTTTGGGGTCGGGGGACGATTCTTTCAGCTCTTTCGCGGCTTCGTTGTATTTCTTTTGCGATAGCTTCTTGGAGAGCGGTTTAGTTTCGCGGGTGCGTTCCAGCTCCTTGGCCGCTTCGTCGAGCAGGTGTTCGTCACGTCGTTGCTGAAGTCGCGTGCGGGCTTCGTTGAGCTGTTGTTCGAGACGGGCGTATTGCCGTAGGGCTTCTTTTTGATCGGGGGTTTCTTTGAGCTGTTCGACCAATTCACGAAGTTTGTCGGGATCGAGCATCTCCCGTTCGAGATCGTTATCCAGCTCTTGGTCGAGTTCCTCGATGAGTTCTTCGAGTTCATTGTTGATGCGTTCGGTTTCGCTGAGCGTGTTCGCTTCGAGCGCCAGCCGGTTGGCGACCGCTTCGCTTGGCTTCTTCCAGGCCAGCCCCACGGCGGCAAATGCCAACACGATGGCCAACACGGTAAGTCCCCGGCGGGGACGCCAGTCGATTCGTTGAGGATCGAGGTCACGCACTCGGGTCTCGGTTTGTTCCGCCTGCAAGGCATAGAACCCGTCGTTGTGCTTTTGGCGAGAGAAATTCAGCCAGGAAACCAAACTATCTTGCAGGCCGAAGAAGCGATCGGCGTATTCGGCGGCCGGCTTTCTACTTACCCGGCGGGCCAGCCACAGTACGGGCAAGCTGAGGATGCTGAGCCCGGCGACATACAAATACCACCGGCGTTGTACGGCATACCCCTGAGCGACGTAGAACAAAGCCACGACCAGCATCACGGCCGAGGCCGCCAACAGAACCACCACGGCGGTGTTGGCTGCCGTGCGGAGATTCAAACGACGACCAACGCGAACCAGAAAGCGATCGATTTGAGGACTGGACATCTAACCATGCTCCGTTGAAAACCTGGTAAACGCTAGCTGGAAGGTCGGTCTCTGCCGCCGATTATACCGTTATCGTTTCCGCACCGTCGAACAAGTATCGAAATCGACTGGAAGTGAGCAGCAGGGCGGTGGGTTTCATGCCGTGTGAAACCTTTTCTTCCGCTGGACTTTCATTTTCTTCCTCACTCTCGGCGGCCTTCTTTTCCTTTTCGATGGCCTTTAACCGGTCGATCAGCTTGTCGTATCGTTCTCCGAGTTCACCCTTCGGCCTGGAGAAGGCCAACACGGATAACTCCTTGAGTGCGGTTTTCGGTTCGCCGGCGTCGATGAGTGCTTCGGCGCGGTGCACAATGATGTGCAAGCGACGCAAGTTCCCTTTGGTCAGTTCTCTGGCCTTCATCCACGATTCGGCCGCCTCCTGGTGTTGACCCGCGGCTTGTTGGCGCCGCGCGACAAGGATCCATGTTGTACCGTCTGCCGGGGCTTCTTTAGCAATCTGCGGGCCTAGCGTGAGTAACTCTTCGTCGGTCAGCAGCTTGTCGAGTGGCCACTCTTCGACGGGTTCGGTGCCTTGGAGACTCATCTTCAGAGAATCTCGCGGTTCGATCCAGTCGAACGTGCTGGCGAGTTTCAAGATGCCTGTAGCAACATCGACCCGTTGGGCCTGGTTCTCTTCCGTTGGTGGCCCACACATTTGGGCGGCCCAATCCCAAATTTCTTCGGTGACGCCCTCCCTCCCTACGGCAATCTTCGAGTTGTGTTCTAAGTCTTTGTACCAGCTTGGTAGTTTATCGGCCTTGCCGCTTCCGAGATGGGCTAAGACCAGTAGGCTATTGACTTGGTCGATATCGCTTGAGCTGGTTCGCCCTTCGATGAACCGGATAGCTAGCGACCCCAGTTCCTCGAATTGCTGTTTGTCCCATTGGTCGATTTGTTGCGTGGCGGCCTCGACGATGGTCTTGGTACCTGCTCGTCGTGCCGAGTCCAACTGCCAGCGCCGCCCTTCACCTTCTTTACCGATAGCGGCTTCTATCAACTTCTTCGCCGGCTCGAGGTCTCCCGACCGGACGGCATAACCCACATGCTGCACGGCCAGGGCTTGTAGGTATTCCAACTCATCGTCGTTACGTTGGGCTGCTGCCCACAGGTCGACATTGGCGGTAGCCTTTTGCAGCACATCGCCGAGCATGTCGCTAGCTTCCGGCGAGGCTCTGAACATGAGCAACGTGCGGTCTCTGAGCTGGGTGCCGGTAAAGGGCACTTCCGAGAAACGGGATGCCAGTTTGACCAACCGTGTCTCGCGATCGACAAAGTCGCCTTCCGGGGTGGGCTGCGGATCTTCAAGGCCGGAGAATGCCGCTTCGGCGAAGTATTTCAGGTCTTCCTTTCCGATTTCCTCGAGAAACTCGGGCAGTTGTTCGGCGAGTGTCTCATCGAAGGTCACGTTGGATCCCGATAGCGGATCGAGCGCGAGTTGATTCCAGTGTCGTCGAATCAGCCCGGCCGCTCGCTCGCACCAGCCGGCGCGGACCAATAAGGCGATCGCTTCGGAGCGTCGACCGATGCGGTCATCGTAGCGCCGCAATAGCTGATTGACGCTCTCTTCGTCGTCCAATTTCAGGTAGATCGAGAGCATCTTGGTCAGCATGCGGTCATCACCGACATCGTGCTTCGAGCGTGGGTAGCGCGACTGCGACTGCGGGACACGCACCCGGAGGTAGCGATCTTTCCACGAGGAGGCGAATGGTGAAATCACTTCGTCCCAAATGGCTTCGCCTTCCAGGCCCAGCAGGTTGTCGCACATCAACCGGTGGTGATCGTCGTTGATTTCGTAGGTGCGGCGAACCAGCTCGGTATCGACTTTGGCAATGGCTTGCGAGAGCGACAGGGGAAGTTGACTTCCCTGGCGGTTATTCAAGAACATGCCGATCATGCCCCGGACCTGCAAGGGGAGGGATTCGTGCTCCAGAAGGGTCACGAAATGCTTGTGATACGATTCCTCGTTGAGTCGCGGCTTTCCTTGCGACTCATCGTCGGTTGTAGCCTGAGCTCGTGGAGAATCGGCCTGAAGGCCAATCGCGGCCAGCATATCGGCTGCCAGGTGATCAGCATTTTCCGCCTCGACTTTCGATTTCAGCCAAGTGGTTACCTCGCCGAGCGTTTCCTCTTTCATCGATGCGAACACCACACAATGGCCGGGCAGTAGCAGTCGTGTGGCAGGCGATTCGCCGAACTCAGCATTCACGGCCTCGAAATACTGTTTGAACGCCTCCACTTCGGATTGTTTTTTGTCGCGAGCCGACTTCAACTGGGCGTTCCACTCGGATTGCATTGGAATGGCGGATGCCGAGATATCGGAGGTCGTAAGCGACAGGCCGCCTTCGCGTTCGTGGGCGACAATGTGCACCGCCATGTGCAGCTTCTTCATCGTTGGCGGTAGCATCCGCCTGGCGACCTGAGTGATCAGCTCACTGGCAACCGAACGAGAGTAGTACATGTTGACCGCATTGCGGCTCATCGCATCATCATAGAGATCAACCACTTTGTAGTAGACTCTCGCGCAGCGGTCCGGGTCGTGGGCGAAGATGTCCGGGAGGATCTTCACCAGCCACTCATCGGCACGGCTTGCTTCGATGTTCAGGTCTTCCCAACGCTTAGCAGCGAGAATCGTGTCGATGAGCGATTCGTCATTTCCTGACTTGATGGAGCGATACCACTGGAGCGACTGTTTCTCTTCGTTGCTGAGCCCTTTCTCGGTCAGCTTGTCGAAGTCGATGGTGTCCAGTGCGAGTAGTAGCTCCTGGCGTTTCGGTTCGGTCAGCGACTTCACCACCGACTGTTGCGTTGCCAGGTGGGTTAGGACACTTCGACGTTCTTTAGAAGAGCCGAGGTCGGCCAGCAGAATAGCGCGACCCAATGTTGGGGAGCGTTTTTTCAAGAGACGAACGACTTTCGACTCGTTCTTGTTTCGGCCCAGTTGCTCGGCGATGAGTCCCAGGAAGCTCTGATTCGTACCCAGCGGATAGATCTTCAACTCGGGCAGATCGGCCAGCATGTCGGTTGAGTCGAGATACGCAACCAACTGCTCGGGATCGCGTTTGACCAATCGGGATGCGGCATTCTTCATCTCGTATTCCGCATTACTTAGGAGGCCCATTGCATTTCCGGTGGCCAGAAATTCGAGCGATGGTACAAGTAGCACGTCGTTATCGAATGCGGCCGACATAAGCCGTTGAAACCAATAGACGTATCCCACAGGGCTGTTCCAACTGACTCCCCGGTTGGTATGGTTGTTGGCAATAAACTCGGCACGTTTTTCCGGGGGGCCCAAGTACTTCGCGGCTAACCGTTCCATGAATTGGGCGGCCGTTGAGGCATCCTGTGATTCGGCAAGCTGCTCTAGATAGCGATACAGGAAAGGCGACGGTTGCAGCGACCGGGTATTCCGCATATCCCTTTTCACAAACTCGAACATGGTATCTTGCAGATCGACCTTCAGCCCGCGGGTTGTCCATGCTTCGACGACAAGAAGTTCGATGCCGTCTTGAGCAGTTCGGTTGGTCATGCTGGAGCGACGATGTTTGACAGCCTTGTTGGCGTTCTCGATGAATTCCTCTTCGTTACATTCGTAAAGCGATCTGAGATCGGTCAGTCGCTGGAGTTGTTTTATGCTGTGCTTCTCGTCCATCTTCGGGAGTATTTCTTCATCGAGCAGACCCCAGTCGTTGCTTTGGCTGCAATGGCGAACCAGATACTCATCCGGATACCGCAGGGGCACCTGATTTGGAGAGTAGCCTAATCCGTAGCCAACGTAGTTGGCCAAAGTGCTGGGAGCCTGTTTTCGATATGCAGCGGCGGAGAGTATCGCGTCGCGGGCCAACGGGACGAATTCTTCAGCGTCGGCGTCGCCCGATGCTTCGTGCGAGGCAAGCAATAACAAAAAGGCGCGTTCGGCGAGGTTGGGCCACTTGAGCATTTCGCGGCAAAGCCCCTCGTGAATTTCCCGTCGCCGTTCTTCATGCTCTTTGGACGGAGAGCGGCTGCTCGAACTGATTGCATCGATGGAAATGTAAAGCGAAGGCATTGATACGGATCGCGTATAAACTTGCCTTCCAAAATTCTCGCAATAGCCCGGGAGCCAGGAAACATCGGCCTTTTCGTTTCGCCTGCGGGCACGCAAATACGTCAGAGCGAATTCGGCGGATGACAGTTTGTCTTCGAGTGAGGCCTCATGGTCCTGCGTGTACGAGGAAACCTCGGCAGCAACTAGCATGTCGCCGGCGGGGCCTAGTTTTCTAAGCTGTTCGGCAACCCATTGGGGGTCTTCATCTCGGTTGAGCAGCACCAGCTTAACCAGATAAAGTTCTTCCTTGGGACGCAGTTCGTGGGCTTTGGCGAATTGCTTTCGTGCTTCGTCTTTCTTCCCGAAGACTTCGCACACGATCGCATAGGTGCCAATGCGGCGATGGTTGTTTGAATCGCCGGGTGAGAGTTCGGCCATCACTTCGTCGGTTAACCCGTAGCCCTTGATGCGGTCGGCCAATTGGATCGCCTGGCGGCGCATGTAACTCATATTGCTGGGGTTGGCGAGGCTTTGATTAATTTGAGATATCAGATCGCGACTGATCAATTTCGCGGCCGCGTCGCGTTTTCCACCATCCAACAGTTGCTTGATGCGATCGGGTGGCGTACTGCTTCTTGAAGGGGAGACGCGCAAGTTGCCTGATGTGGCCGCTACGGTGGCCTTCTTTTCAAGTCGCTCGGCTTCTTTGGTCAGTCCCAGATCTTCGAGTGCCGAGACGAGTTGTTCGCGCTCCTGACCGGCTACCGCGCTATGACGCAATCGCAGTGCGGCGCCGCGGGCAAGTTCCATCAGTTCGCTATCTTCCGCGGGTAGTTCATCTCGTTCGAGGATTAAAGCAACCATGGCCCCGTCGACGCGACGTCGGGTATCGCGCTTCATGGGCAAATAGCGTGCCTTGCCCAATAGAGTTAGTGCTTCATCGAATTCCGAGTTGTCCGCGGCGCGGCCTGCGGACAGCATGTAGGCATCGAGCGAAGGGGTTTCGTAGGCCAACGTTTCTTCCAAGGCAGCGTCCAGCATGTCTTCGGCGTCGATACTGGAGGCCAGCAACGCGCGCAAGATGGGGTTCTTCACCTGTGGAAGGGCCTTCAGCAGGTCTTCGTCGTCCCAGGACGATTCGATGGTGGCGATGCCAATTTGCCGCTGTCCATCTTTATTCAGGAGCTGTAGCAGCATGGGAGGAAACCCTTCAAGCGACGCGGGTGGAAACGTGGGTACTGCCAGCGATGTCTGGTTGTTCCTACCGAAGGGGTTGGCCTGCATCCCCTTGGAATTCCCTCGACGATACTCGGCCACTTCGTCTTCCAAGAGTGTGATGTAGGTCTGAAGATCGCCTGCTGTCTTGACGGATGCCAGGACATTGAGCGACATCCAGGAGCCATATGCCTGATTGTCGCGCAACGACGGGTACCAATCGATCAGTTTCTCCATGATCCGCGGGCGGTACTTTTCCGGAAGCGAATTACCTTGGTTCGTACGGAGGCCACCCATGGCGTTGCAGAGTTGAAACATCAACAAGTAGTTGGGTTCTTTCACGTTGTCCATCATGGCGAGAGCTTGATCGAGATACTCACTGGCGACCTCTTCCGAATTCCCGCACTTGAGGGCGGCCATGATGGCCAACTGCGGATAAGAATCGGCAAATCGGTCGACGGCCTTCCGAAACAGTGTGGTATCGACTGCTTGTGGGTTTTGGGCCCCAATCATGACGTAGTATCCCAGCACCGAATCGCGTTCTGGGAACTCTTCGACTAATTGGGCCAGTGAATTGGGGTTTTGCCGTCGATCGGACCCCATGGCCACCAACAAATCAGCGTCGACGATTCCAATGTTCTTGAGCCGTGCTAAAAGCTCGGCGGTTTCTGCTTCTTCCAGCTCTCGCGCTATGGAGATCAAGTGAGTTAAGGCAAGATGGTGAACATCTTTAATTCTCGAGGGCAAGTGCACGCGCGTTATTGGCGCGGATGCGCCGGATGTGAATGTGAAAGAAAGATTTCCTTGCTGCTGTCGATAGTTGTACGCCGTGTATTGATGCTGCGACAGCATGATGAGATCCAGCGACTCCGGCGGGAGGATCTTCTTCAGCATCTCCTGATACGTACTTGTGTTCGACGGCGCACCCGGCTTGGCAAGCCCACGGATTTCTTGTTGGGTGTTCATTATCTTCAGGAACTCTTCGATCGCTCCCTGAGACTGCAATTCTTCTTCCTGGGCGATCGCATAGAGGTATCGCAACCGATAGTCTTCGGGATGGGCATCGACTTGATCTGCCAGATACTCTCCCACTTGTTGCCAATCGCCTACGCCCGCAATTGCATCGGCAACCGCTTCGATTTCTCGGGGGTCGGCATCTTTTCCGCCGGTTAACTCGTAAAGAATGGCATAGCCGTCCTCGGTGTTGCCATATCGCAGGTGCAAGCGGGCGATGCGTTGCCGTGTTCTGCTTGTCTTGTCGAGCGTGGCGGCACGTTGAAGTGTATCCCGCGCGCGTTCCCAGTCGCCTTCCTGTTCTTCAATGCGGGCAACCTGGTGCAGAAGGCCCAAATCGTCGGGTTTCAGCTTCGAGGCTTCGATCAGGGCCTGGCGGCGACCTTCGTAGTTGTCGGCCACGCGGTGGATTTCGGCCAGGGCCAACAGGGGTTCGATCGAGAGACGGTTGTTTCGGCGGCGTTCCTCAAAACTCTCTAGCAGATGGTCGACCCGACCTTGGCTTTCGGCCAATTCGGCCAGTTGCCCGATGGCGCGGATCTTTCCATCGAGGCTCTCGGATTCTTCGTATTGTTGCCAGTAGATTCGTTCGGCGTCGGCCAGTTTTCCGCTGTCGGCATAGAGCTGTGCCAAGCGAGATCGAAGGTCGATGTTATCGGGAAACTCGATCAATCCCCGACGCAAGGTTTCGATGGCCATATCGGATTTGCCGTCGAAAAGTTGTAACCGCGATTCGGATATCCAGGGCGAAATACTGCCGGGTGAGAGTTTTTTCCATTGTTCGATCCAAACCAGGGCTTCTTCAATTTGGTAGTCGCGTTCCAGATATTCGACAAGCTGCCGAACGTTGGCGCTCTTGCGCCCCTCGGGCAGATCGATCACCCTCCGCATGGCGGCAATCGCTCCCTTCCAGTTGCGACGAGATGCAGCCAGACGAATTTGTTGGGCAATGGCTCTCATCTCTCCCTGTTCTGCCAGGGGGGCCAGTACTTCGTCGGCACGCGTCGAGTCACCTGCTTCCTCCAGTAGTTCGGCAAGCAGGCATGTCTGCGGTACCGTTCGCGAATCGTTGTTTTGCAACTCAGCCGTAATCGCGACTGCCCGTTCTCCTCGCGAGATGACGCGAGCGGCCTGCACCACGGCATCTTGCAGCTCTTTGTCGCTGTCTGCCAATTCCACGCGGCGTAGCGCCCAGTCAGCTGCCTCTTCAAATTTCGAGAGCGGCACCGCCGCCGCAACTAACTGGCCCAGGTACAACGAGTTGTTCGAGAACGCCTCGGCTTGTTTGTTGAGCACCTCGAAGGCCGTCTCGTGCTCCTGGCGGCTCGTCAGCGTGCGAGCAATCCGGACCATCTGCTCTGGATCGCCCGCTGCGGCAAGCTCGCGCCAGATTTCCAGGGCCGTTTCCTTGTCATCAATTTTGTACAAGAACGCGGCATGAGCTTCTTTGGCCGAAACCGAGTCGGGATGGGCTTCGACCATGCGGGCGTACATTTGCTTTGCCGCGTCGCCGAGCTTGAGTTGGTCGAGCAGCCGAGCCGCCCTGAGGTAGGCGTACTCACTCTTGTCCGATGCAGCGAGATACTTCTCGACGGCCGCTTCGGCCTCGGCTGGTTTCTCCAGCTTGGCTTGCAGCCCGGAGAGTTGAACGTAAAGTTCCGGGTCTTGCGGATACTGTTCGATCAACGTCTGCAACTGCTTGATGGCCTCGGCAACGGCATCGGCTTCGGATAGCAGTTGAATGAAGGCTTCCTGATGACCGCGGTCGCCGGGCGTGAGTTTCAAGATCTCGCGAAACGCTTCGATCGCGGCTTCGTTTTCGCCCAACTCGCTCAAGACTTTTGCATACGAACGACGGATCCCCACGCGGCGGGGATACGACTCAAGTAGTGTCTCGTACTGTTCACGCAAGGCCGAGACGTTGTCTTCGCGACGATATAGCCGCTCGATCTGGGCCAGGATCTCGCGTTCGATCCAACTGTCTGCCCCCACCTGTTCCAGCGTGTCCCGGTAAATCGCTACGGCCGCTTCACGATCTCCGGCACGCTGACGAATGTCGCCCAGGCGGAGCGTGCGGAGTACTTTGCGATAGGGGTCTTTCGTGCGTTCGATCAATGCTTGCGAAAGTTCGGCAGCTTCGTCGAATAGTCCCTCGTTGATTTCCAGCTCGATCACATCTTCGCGGAGGTCTTCGTCGTCGGGGTATTCTCCCAATAGCTTCTTCCACACCTCGATGGCTTCGGCCCGTCGTCGGTCGCGAACCAGAAGCTGGCCTTTTAACTTGGTGATCTTTACGGCCAGTTTCTGTTCTGGTTCGGCTTCCAACGATTTGTCGAGATCAGCAAGGGCGGTTTCGAAGTTCAGCAACCGCGATTCGATGACGGCCTTTTCATACCAGGCGTCGGCGCTGGTCGGATCGCGCTGCAGTGTGGCGCGGAATTGCTCGATTGCCTTCAGCTCTTCACCCTGCTTGGCGAAGAAGAAAGCCAGCAGCAAACCGTCTTCGCTGTTCCCAGATTCGGCATTCTTGGTGAGGAACGCCTCCAGGTGTTCCACCGTATCTTCGTCCAACCAGGCATTGTAGAAGCGATCGAACAGATAGCCGGGGTTGGGGCGGCGCAATAACGCCGTGTGATAACGGGCGGCCTTCTCGGGTGGCTCCACGGCGATCGAGCGTGGCACCAGCATGACCGAGAAGAACAGGACCCAAAGCAGTGTCTGGCCAGATCGGTGGACCAAAGACAGCCAGCAGCCTTGCGACATGATTGCCCTCTTTCTGTTCATGTGATTCGCGGTCGGTGCCGGCAGCCAGCCGGCATGGCTCAGAGGCACGTGGCCGCACTGCAAGTCACATCGACACCTCGCATTATCTGTTCTGCTGTGCCCAATGCAAATAATAAAAGGCAACCACCGAAGTTACTTGCCAACCAGGTGTTCAATTCGCTATCGAAGCCATCGTCTGACCTTACGTCATTCGACGTAAACCCGTTGAAATTGGGTATTCAGTTCCAAAAACCTCCTGAAGCGTGTAGTTGCCCTAGAGTTGACCCTCGTATGATCCTTTGGACCGTGCATGTGTCTGACCTGCAGAACGTGATACACGTATTCCAGACCTGGAGGTGCGTCATGCGCAAACCATTAGGATCCAACGAATACGCTTCCTTTCGGGGCCATCCTGCGGCGGATTGTCAGGCTCCGGCTACCGCAGTCGCGGGGGAGTCAGGCTTAGCAGCCTGTTGAAAAACTCAATTCGGCTCCGACCGGTCTATTTCATCGAGCCTCCACGTCACAGAATCTCGGCGAATCTTCGGATTCGACTGCGATTCTGTTCCTTGATCTCGATGAAACACTCTCGGTCTCGCTTTCGAAGCAGTTCTTCAACAGGCTGCTAGGCCGTGATGGTGGACACGTTTTCAGCCAATCGTCGCTCAACTGCGGGCAGGTTGTGGGCTGTGGGGCAACGCAGCAGGTAGAAGCTGTCTCCCGGAGGATCACGGGGCGTTTCTGACCACGAATTCAGGGAGAAATTTGCGTTTGACTCGAAGAGTAGTCAGGATCGGAGCACCTGCTGCTCGGCGGCGCAGATGGGCTGGCAAATCACAACCCAAAAGGGAAATCTCGGCTGGCAGCTTTTGGCCACTTAAAGGGAGCTTCACGTGGGTGTCGCTCGATAAAATAGCCACGTTTTTCGTTGCCGTCCGTTTCAGCCTGTGTTAAGCTCCTACTTGATTGGGCAGACACTGCCTTCTCACTTCAAACTCATCCCACCCCTCAGGAATACCGCTACTGTACAAGACATCCCCGTAATTGTCGGCGGAAATGTCATCTTCAACAGAAGGCGGTCCTGACTTCTTTGTGGCAACCACAAACGCTCTGTTCACGCTGGTGGCTAGAGTTCGTGGCGTCGCTTTCAGCGAAGCACAGCCATCTTAGTTCAGAAACGAACAGTTCGGAAGATATTCCCAGAGGGACATCAAATGGTAAAGCGCGCGGTTATTGCTTTTGTTGTCACCATCATGCTTGGTGAACACATACAGGCGAAGCCGATTGAATCTAAAGTCACCGACACGGTAACCGAAGTGGATACCGTGCTGACATCAGAATTATCTGTCGGTGAGTCCATTCGTAGAACAATGGTGGTCGCATCCGCACCCGAGAGTATTGACCACATTGATGAAGAAGTTTCCGTGTCAGGATTCATCACGGTTTAAGCGTGGCAACAGGGACGCCCAACTGAAGGATCTCATTGGATGGAGAACGATGCAGTGTTCAGACCAATGGCGTTACATGCAGATTGTCTTCGTTTCGGCCGCCATCAACACGGCTGGAAGATGGGATGTGCGATTTTGCTGGTGGCCCTCGCCTTGTTGATTGTCATGGAGCACGGCCCGGCACGGGCTGCGGTGATCTACGCGACCTTTCGTGACAGGAGTGGATCCTATCTTGAGACAAGCTTAGCCGTGATTGATACCACGACGAATGTACCAGTCTCACAAGAACTCATTGCCGCGCCGGGAGTGCCCGAACAACACTTAGATGTTACCAAATTAGCCGAACATACCGCGATGGCCGTGCGGCGGGACGGGTCGTATTACATGCGTTCCTCAAGAAGAAGTCTTCGTTTTTTGGGTTCGTATTTTGGCGATTATCTGGTTTTCGGTACTCCCGATGGGCAGGTTAGGATTCTCGGGGGACAGGCTGGTGGCCTTTTTGCAGATGCGACGCAAGTATTGCCCGACGCAATTGTAGATTCCGTTTCCAATAGCTCCGCAGCCAACAATGCGCTGACCGTGGGCCCATCCGGGGATCTGATCGCAATGGCGCCGGGAGAAGTCTGGAGCGTGCAGCCCGATGGTGCTTACTCGCTATTGGCCACGCCATCAGACCTCGTTACTCCTCTGGCGGCCCAATACGGGCCGGACTTGGAGCTTTACGTGCTGGCCAGAATTAATAATAGCGCTTCTCGCATCTTTCGCTTCGATGGTTCCGACTACGTCGATGTGTTTCCGGAACTACCCAACCTGCCATTCTCGAACGACTTTTCGATCGACGCGGCTGGAAATTTCTACTCTTTCGATTTTCAGACGAAGAGTATTTCGAGGATCGATCCAAATGGCCAGATATCACCGCACCTCCGTCTCCAACTATTTAGCGACGAGCATGTGCGATCGTTTTTCGTAGACGAGATGGGAGGTGTGGCGTACTTGAGTTATTTTCCTGCGCCTCAAAGATCCAATCATTACCTGGAGTTTGAGGGCATTGATGGTACGCAGGCAGTGTACGCAAGATACAATCTAGATGGTGGACCTACTGATCGCATTGGATTCGGCCACAAGGTCGAATTCATCCCCGAACCATCCTCTCTGGTGCTAGCCGGTTGCGGTGCCGTATCGCTGGGTGTGTTGGTCATCGGTCGGGCGCGACGGAAACGTCGTGGCTAGAGTTGTCAGTGTCTGATCGTTCTTTGAGTGAACGGTGTATTCGTTTTCCCGCGTGTGAAACACATAACCACTTTCAACCATATCGGCACAAGTGTCGATATGGAGAGGCTCACCTGATGAAAGAAGATACCGGGTTCAAGCCTACTGTGTTGCCTTCAGGTTGCCTTCGGTGCGGCCGCCCTCAGCACGCCAGGAGGTTAGGACGTGCGATCTTGCTGTCGGCATTCTCTCTGTTAACGGTTGCAGCGGGCGGTCCAGCCGTGGCGGCGGAGATCTACTCAAACTTTCGTATCAATGATCCCGATACTCCGTATGCCCCTCTAACTAACTTAGCGGTGATTGACACCTCGACGGATGTTGCTGTTTCTACGGAGCTCACTGCCGCGCCGGGTGAGACCGGTCAGAATTTAGATTTTGTCAAGTCATTCGAACAAAGTGCGATAGCCGTGCGGCGCGACGGGTCGTACTTTATGCGATCCTCGCTTAACAATAATTTGATCGATGGGATAATTGGTGAATATCTAACTTTTGGTACCCCGGACGGCCAGGTTAGGATACTCGGGGCACAGGCTGGTGGCATAATCGCTGACTCGACGCAGGCAATGCCCGACGCGATTCTGAGTTCGAATTATGCCATTGGTGCAGCGAGCAATGCGTTTGCGGTGAATCCGGAGGGGGATCTGATTGTTGCCGCCCCGGGTGAAATCTGGCGCGTCAATCCAGATGGCGAGTATTCATTGTTGGCCACTCCAACGATATCCGGTATACCGCTGGCTGCTCAGTACGGCCCGGACCTGGAGCTCTATGTGCTGGCCACTGCTTTGGGCAGCACTGGCAACTCCCGCATCTATCGTTTCGACGGTTCCGCTTACGTCGATGTATTTCCGGAGTTGCCCGATCTGCCATTCTCGAACGATTTCTCGATCGACGCAGCCGGGAATTTCTACTTCAATGATTATGGAACGAACAGCATTTCGAAGATCGATGAAGATGGCCAATTATCCTCGTACCTCGATCTCAGTCTGTCTAGCTCGAAGCGCGTGCGATCGTTTTTCGTTGACGAGGAGGGTGGCGTTACGCACTTGAATCTGGAGACAGGAGGTTTGAATGCCAATCATAGCATCGATCATCAAGACACCGATGGCACACAAACACAACACGTATTTTACAATTTCGTGGGTGGCGTAGGAGACGATTTCTCTGCCGATCGTATTCCCTTCGGCCACAAGGTCGAATTCATCCCCGAACCATCCTCTCTGGTGCTTGCAGGTTGCTGTGCCGTATCGCTGGGTGTGTTGGCCATCGGTCGGGCACGACGGAAACGTCGTGGCTACAAGATGTGAGCGATCCGTGCACCACTTGAGTCGGGCTGGCTACTGAGCGGTTCTCGCTGGCTATTCTGTGTGTCGACTACGCAGCCCCGGTTCCCGATCATCGATGGCTAACCGCACCCGGCGGAAGCTGTTAAGATGAGGTTCCGCATTCGCAATCGATGCGAGACACCATTGCAACCGTACTCAAGTGGCACTTATGGAACATCAACACCCGCTTCCGCGGCTGGGGCACGAGAGCCTTGGCTTTGGCGTGGGGCTGAGGAGCGTGCACTTCACGCACATCTTGCGAAGTTGGCCCGATGTCGATTGGTTCGAGATCATTACCGAGAATTTCATCGACTCCGGCGGTCGTCCGCGGTTTGTCCTGGATCAGGTGGCCGAACGTTACCCGGTGGTGATGCACGGCGTGTCGCTGTCGATCGGGAGTACCGATCCGCTCGATTTCGACTATCTGGCCAAAGTAAAACGCCTGGCCGACGCGATCGGGCCCCGCTGGATTTCGGATCACGTCTGTTGGACCGGAGTGCTCGGTCGCAATACGCATGACCTGTTACCGTTACCGTTCAACGAAGAGTCGCTGGCGCACGTTGTTCGCCGCATCCGCACGGTGCAAGACTTCTTGGAACGCCCATTGGTGTTGGAGAACCCGAGTTCTTACGTGACCTTCGCCGCATCGACGATGAGCGAATGGGAGTTCATCTCCCGCATGGCGGAAGAAGCCGACTGCGGTCTGCTGTTGGACGTGAACAACGTGTACGTCTCGAGCGTAAACCACGACTTCAGTGCCGAGGAGTACATACGCTCGGTTCCCCATGACCGCATTGTTCAGTTTCACCTGGCGGGCCACACCGACTTGGGGACCCACTGCATCGACACGCACGACGGCCATGTGGTCGATCGCGTGTGGCGGTTGTATCGCCTGGCGAATGAATACACCAAGGGTGTTTCGACACTCTTGGAATGGGACGCCCAGATCCCCACGTTCGACGAGCTGCACTCCGAAGTATTGAAGGCCAAGGCGTTGCTGGCCGCACCCGCTTCGCGGTTGGCAGACGATCAGCACGCGTCGAACACCCCACCTTCCGCACAGGCGGCCATTCCCCACCCGACGCACTTGGTCGCGCCGGAGGTGCAATGAGCGACCGGCCCGAGTCAACCGCGCGTTTGCAGCAGTGGATGCAAAGCGTGATCACGCATCACGCGGGTGTCCAAGCAGGCGTTGAAAGCGACGAAGCTCGCGCGGCTCTGGAGAACGGTTTGGAGCCTTTGGAGGCGATCGTTCTGCGCAGCAAGTCGCAGAGCAGCCTGGAGCGGCTCGAGGTTTACGGCAACGCCTACTACGCCCGATTGCTGCATTGCCTGCGTGACTTGTTTCCGGCCTGTCGCCACGCGGCGGGGGACGAGAGCTTGGATGCCTTCGCGTTCAGCTACCTGCAGTATCATCCTCCTCAGAGCTACACCTTGGGCAATCTGGCCACGCACTTTGTGGCGTTCTTGGAACAGTCTCGCACGGAGCACTTCGCCAGCGAGGCTAACGATCAAGGAGACCCGGAAAACCAGGTCGAATCTTGGTCGCGTTTCCTGGTGGAGTTAGCTCGGCTGGAACATGTGATCGATGAAGTGTTCGACGGCCCGGGCATCGAGAACGACCCACCGATCATCGGCAAGCAATTGAAAGAGGTTGCGCCCGAGGTCTGGCCCGAGTTGCGGCTGACGCCGGTGGTGTGCTTGCGGTTGTTGGAATTCGAGTTTCCCGTGAACGACTACTACACGGCGTTTCGACGTAGCGAGTCTCCATCGCTGCCCGAACAATGCCCCACCTATCTCGCGGTGAATCGCCGAGATTACGTGGTGCGCCGCTACCCGTTGGACGCAACGCAGTACGACCTGCTAACCCAACTCGTAGACGGGGCTACCATCGGCGAAGCGCTCACCGCGGTTTCGGCAGGCGTCGAAGATGCCGAGGCTCTCGCAGGAAGTGTCTCGAGCTGGTTTGCCGCCTGGGCCCGTGAGCAATTCTTCGCCAGATTGGATCTTTGAGCAAAGCTCAGCGCTTTGCTATGCGACCTTCTTGTAGGCCTCATACGAGGCGGTCATCTGTACTTTCGAATTGCAGAACTCGGCAATGGTGTAGTAGTTGCCCAGGCTGGTCGCGGCTTGTTGGAAGGAGCTGGTGAGTTCGTCCCGTTGGCTTTCCGAAAGTTTCAGGAAGGTCTCTTCGTTCCCCGCGCCGTAAGGCAGCAGTTGTACTCCGTTGATATGTGGATGCTCGTTACGGATTTCATCCCAGCGGTCCAATCGATATGCGGTGCTCGCCCAACCCAACCAGGGTAGAATCCAGCTCTGTTGTTTACTTTTCGCGGCACAGAAAAACTGGTGAGCATCATCAAGATCACCAACGCTGACCGCGGCCAGACCCTGGAGATATGGACCCAGTGACCAGGGGCTTGTCTCATCGGCGAACCGTGCCACGAGCGCTGGAGAAGTACGATCGTTTTCGTCGATGGACTTCACCGTACCATCGTAGGCATCGATCAAACCGGTTGCTCGGTCGCCAAAGCGACGTTGTAGTTCGAGTACAATCGTGGCTCGGTGCGGTAGGGGGGGATCAACGCAATCCTGCAACAATGCGTTGATCTGCTCATCCGTGGCGTCGAACGACTGGTTCCATTGAACGTCCTGGTATTCCTGCAGCCTTCGATTCTTGTAGGCCGCGATAAGCGGTTGCGCGATTCCCAGTAGCGCGGCCATCACGGCAGCGGACGAAGCCAGCAAGACGTTGTCAGCCAGGAAGAATGCTGCCAGTCCCAGGGTCGCGATTAGCGATTGCAATAGAGCGAACAGCCAGATCTTCATGAGAGTCCTCGAGGTCAATCCTTGACGTACGGACACGCACGCTCGATGCCCCGCCGGTAGGTCTTCCCACAGGACATGTTCCATGCTAGCAATCGAGCCTGCGACGCAGGCAGAAGTCGGATCGTAAGATCGGAGCCGATCCGGGGTCAATCCCAGCCAACCAGGTTCGCCATGTGGGCAAAAAGCGGTTCGTCTAGTCGCGTCCTGAGAAGAGCTTCATGATCATGACCAGCTCTTTCAGGGTGACGAAACCGTCTTTGTTCACATCGACGAGCGCGAATCGCTCTTTCAACGGGCCGGGCAACTCATCTTTCGTCAGCTTCTCGTCGCCGTTGCCATCCAACGCGGCGAAGAACTCCTCGGGATCGAATTTCGGACGCCCGCCCGAAGGGGTCTCGGGAACATTGCCTTTGGGGTACACCTCGACGTAGAAGCCGATCATCATTTCTTCCCACGTCTGATCACCCCAGTTCACGCGCTGGGTGGGGTCGGGGTTCGAGAGATTGTCCGCCGAATTGTCCCAATTGGCCGTGCACAACAGGGTCGTCCCCTTGGGCATCAGCTTGGGCTCGTCGAACTCGTAGGTGGTTTGCCAATTGAAGTCGTACGACGGAACGTCCAGCAGTACTTCCTGCTCGCCGTCGGGATAGATGGCCTCGTAGCGGAAAGCCTTCCCGCGGGTGTGCATATGCGGGGTCATATTCGCGATGAGCGTATCCTGCTCGAAGGTCGTTTTCGCGGTCACCGAGTAGTCTGAAGCTCCCGGCGGGATCGTGAAGAACGGGTTCATCACCGAGGTGCTACGGGCCACATATTCGACCTCATCAGGATCGGCGAACTTGAACCCAACATAGCTGAGGTCTTCGGCCGGCGTACCGTTGGGGGTGTAGTGCAGTTGGAAGATCAGCTTCGAGCCGGCTTTGACATGCATGGCGGTATTGCCATCGGTGTTGAGCATGGGATTCATGCCCGGGGCATATCCACCGATCAGGTTGCCGCCACCGACACCGCCTTCACCTCGATTTCGCCGGTCGCGCCCACGTCTTCTCTCCCGTTTGCGGTCGTCGCCACGTTCATCATCATCCAGATCCGCTTGAGTGAAATCCGGTGGAGCGACCAGCACGAGAATATGGTGTACGGTTTCCAAGCTGCCCGGTTTTGCTTCGGCAGCCATGATCCATTTGTCTTCGGTCCAGCCCGGGTCGACGACAAAGTGATAGTAGTCCACCACGCCTTCGGCAGGCACTTCCACCGGCTCGTCCCGCATACAAATGACTTCGTCGGGTTCGCCGATCACCCAGCCTTCGAAGAACTCTTTGGGGGCAGGTAAATCAGCAACGTCGCCTTGCGGGCAACCGTTTTCCACCCAAGTTGAAATCAGTTGCTTTTCGTCGTCCGAGAGGCTCATGTCGTTGGCGTACTGCCCGTACAGTGGATTTGCGTGCCAGGGCGGCATGCGGTTTTCGTTGACCACTTCGCGAATCATTTCGCCCCAGCCGACAACTTCGTCGTAGCTGGTCATCTCGAACGGACCAATACGGCCCGGGCGATGGCACTCCACGCAATGATCCTGCAGGATCCTGACGATTTGATTGCTGTAGGTCACGTCCGAGTCTTCTCGGACATCGCGAACTCGGCCAATCAAACAGCCCAAGGCGTTGGTGGTCGGCACGCTGACTTCCTTGCCGGCCAGCAATTCCTCGACGGCCTCGACCAGATCGTCGCGTGTAGGCTCAGGGCGTTGATATCCCACGCCATCCGCAAAGCCATACTGATCGTCGATCCGGCCCCAATAACGCACGACACGATCCTTATCGAGGATGAACACCTCGGGTGTTCTCACCGCGGCGAATTTGTCGGCCACGGTGTTGCCGGGATCTTTGAGGATGGGGAACTCGATATCGTGCCTTTGTGCGTAGGATGCAATTTCTTGGATAGAATCTTGCTGATTCGAATCGATACCCACAATGGCCACTTCGGCATCGTCAAACCGTTCGCTCAGCCGGGCCATCCGCGGCGCGTAGAGCTTGGCCAACGGGCATTCGGTGCCCAGGAAGATGACGACCACCACATCCTGGTCGAAGTCACCCAACGCATACTCTTTGCCGAATTGACTCTTCAGGGAAAAGTCATCGATCTGCATCCCCACTCGATTGATCTCGGTCCCAGACGCCGGGACGACACACAAGGCGACAACGGTAAAGGCCATTGCCGAGGCTAAACATAAAGGACGCATGTCACGCTCCCGAAATTTCGATGGTGTGGGGTGGCTATTTTTCGAGGGATTCGCCCGGACGTGGGGAATATTGTGCTTGTTTTTCGAGATACAGTTATATTGTCGCATCAAGGATTACAGAACAATAGCGATGAACGCTGGAATTAATACCCTCGTATGGTACCGTTTGGTCGCTCTTTACGGCGAATTCACGCCATGACCTTATTGAGCGGAGGGTATCGACTGCCAACCCCCCCAGTGGTCAGGTGTTCGTGGGCATTGAATCCCGCCGAAGATTGGTTCCGCAACCTCATCGTGATGATACTCGCCTCATGCCCCCGGAGTTTCACGGGCGAGTTCATGAGGTGCTTGCAGGCCGTTGTTCCGTGACCCAGGTGGGGAAGTCCACGCCCGTGTCGTCGAAACCTGCAGTCACAAGATGGGCATCGCTGCCGTCTCGATTGATGACCCAAGCCGCCGGGTTTGTTCCTGTCGTTGAGCGACAAAACAGAATCTGTTTTCCATCCGGCGAGACGCTGCCCCGCATCTCCCATTGCCGCTCTTTACCTTCGGTCACGAGTTCCGTCTGTTTGGAGTTCACATCCAGGACGTGAATGTGGGTTCCGCCGCGGGCCGCATCTGGCGTGAAGATACGATTGAAGTGGTCGGTATCTAATCGTTCCGGTTGCCATGCCCAGGGCACTACGGTCCCGGGAAGACGTCGCGAATAGACGATGCCCTTTCCGTCGGGCGTGTACTCGGGCATGTTCGAGCCACCGCCGGGATAGTCGGGTGCTCCATGCGAGGTGCCCCACCAGACGGGGTAACCTTCGGTCATCTGTCGTAGCTCCGAGCCGTCGGGGCGGGCGACGTACAGGTCCGACCAATCGTGAGCCGGGTCGTCGCTACCCTGAAACAACACCCATTGGCCGTCAGGCGACCACGATGTACCGAAGAAGATGAAGTTGTCGCGGCCGGCGATTTCCCTTCGCTGGGTTCCATCGACATTCATCGTGCAGATGCGGTAGTTGGCGTGAAATGCCATGCACGTCTTCTCGGGATTGAAACTCAAGCCGTAAACGAATTCGTTCGGTTTGGTCACCGCCTTGGCATGGCGGCCATCGAGGTCCATCCAGAAAACTCTGCTATGCCCGTCAACAATCGCACTGACCAGCACGCGGTCATCGGGAGGGATGATGGCCAAAACGTTATACATGGGGGCCAGGCGTTCTTTGGTCAGCACTTCGTCGCCGAACTCACCCGATGCATGGTCAAAGATTCGAATTCGCGTGCGGCTTTTGTGATACCACTCGTTGAAAGGCAGCGTTTCCGATTCCCAGTCTTTGTGTTTCTCAATGCTCCAGACCAGGGTTCGCCCGTCGGTGAGGGTACCGCACGGAACGATGCCGGTTTCATTCGGCAGGGCAATCACCTTGGGAAGTTCCAAACCCGAGCCGTCTGCGTTGATCGTGGCCCTTTTACGCTCTTCTTCATGGGGGCCACCCCCGCGCGTGGAGAAAGCGATTCGATAAACGGCTTCGTCCTGGGTTCGGTAGGAGACCAAGGGCGCTGCACACGCAACGCATAAGAATTCTCTGCGAGTTAGGGCCATGGATCGCTCGCGGAAGGAATGCTGCAGGCATTTGTCGGGAGAACATCGGCTTACTCCCCGGAAACGGCAGCGAGGATGATGCCGCAGGACCCCCCCATGATAGCTTTGCAATCCCAATTCTGGTAACGAGGTCGATGCCACATACAATAGATTGCACCGGGCTGGGAGCTGAATCATGGGGGCACCGACTTTTTGACAGTGGGATTTAACATGACCTTTAGCAGAGGCCGCAACGTCTGCGGCGAGCGGAAAATTCGATCGCCGAGGCGAATTCTCGCTATTCAAGGTATTTCTTTACGCTATCGAGGAGGAGAAGCTCGATGAGTACTCGCGAAGCTTATCAGACCACCAGTGTTCGGGGACTCAACAAGTCGCTCCCGCCGATGCGTCTGTGGCAAAAGGCAAAGAAACTGGGGGTCTGGGATCCCTGTGACATCGACATGCGTCAGGATCGAGCCGATTGGAGGAATTTGGCAGCACCCGAGCAGGAGATCTTGTTGCGGCTCACTTCGCAGTTTCAGGCAGGGGAAGAAGCCGTGACGATCGATCTGTTGCCGCTAGTTTCGATCATGGCCAACGAAGGTCGCCTGGAAGAGGAAATCTACCTCACATCGTTTCTGTGGGAAGAGGCCAAACACGTTGAGGCGTTCAGTCGCTTCTTCGAAGAAGTCGTCCAGGAACGTGTCGATACCAGCCACTTCCATGGTCCTTGCTACCGGCAGTTGTTCTACGAGGAGTTGCCTTCTGCGTTGGGGCGGCTGCGTCACGACGTCTCGCCCGAGGCCCAGGCCAAGGCTTCGGTCACGTACAATTTGATCGTAGAAGGCGTCATGGCAGAGACCGGTTACCACGCCTACTACGAAGTGTTGCGTACCAACGGACTCATGCCTGGGATGCAGCAAGTGGTCGATCACCTGAAGCGCGATGAATCCCGACACCTGGCCTACGGCGTGTTCCTGCTGTCGCGACTCGTGGCAGAACATGGCGATGTGGTGTGGAACGCGATTGAAAGTCGGATGCAAGAACTGATGCCGATCTCGATGGCCATTATCGAAGAGACATTTTCCGCCTACGAAGTCATGCCATTCGGTTTGCAGCAAGATGACTTTTTGGATTACGCCATGACGCAGTTTCAGAGTCGGTTCACCCGTATCGAGAAAGCAAAGGACCAGACACTCGAGGAGATCCTAGGAGACGATGCGTTCGAAGAAGCGACGGCATAACGCTTCTTTGGTTGTTACGGCGAACTCAATGGGCGGGGGTGGATTGAATACTGCCGAACTCGAATTTGATCGAAAAGGCTAAGTGCTCCACTCAGAGGACAGGTCCCAACATCGCAACCGTGTTGTTCCACAACCTTCGAGAGATCGACCAGTTTTCGACGGACTCGGTCGTCACCTCGTTCGACCGCGCCAGGTACTCTTGTTGCCGTAGTGTTACGTCAGCAGTTAATTGGGAGTCGAAAAGGAGGATGTTGTTTTCATAATTCAGATCGAAGCTGCGGCGGTCCATATTGGCCGAGCCGATCAACGTGACTTCGCCATCGAAGGTTAGCGACTTTGTGTGCAGCAGACCTCCAACGTATTCGTGAATCTTCACGCCGGCTTCCAGCAAGTCGAGATAGTAGCTCCGACTGGCAGCCGCCACGATCAAAGAGTCGTTGTTGGCTGGAAAGATAATCGTGGTGTCGACGCCTCGTTGGGCGGCCGCGCATAGAGCAGCCTGTAACGACTCGTTGGGAACATAGTAGGGAGTAGTGATGAGCAGCTCGCGGCGGGCCGCATGCATGAGCGATTCAAACGTTTCGGGCATCGCCGAATAGCGTACCGTTGGCCCCGTACCAATCACCTGAGCGGGTACACCAGCTTCGGGCGCCGGAATCGGGTTCCGCAACAAGTCCGATAGGTCTTCGTCCACAAAGGTCATCCAGTCGCTGACGAACAGGTGCTGGTTTTGCCGGGCGATGGGACCTTCGAAACGCATTACGGCGTCGACCCACGGGGCATACTTCGCCTTGACACGAAACTCCGGGTCGGCACAGTTCTGACTGCCGCAATACGTGATGTGCCCGTCGATGACGACAATCTTACGGTGGTTGCGGAGGTCGATTCGGCCGATGAATGGTCTCAGCAGAATGTTGCCAATGGGTAACGCCTCGGCGACGTGGACCCCGGCCGATTCCATCTCCTTCCAAACCTCCGACTTGATCATCAGTCGCGATCCAAGTGCATCGGCCATGGCCCGACACTTCACCCCTCGGGCAGCAGCCCGCTTCAGGGCTTCGGCCACTTTGCATCCGTTGCCGTCGGTCAGCCAGATGTAGAACAGCAGGTGCACATGGTCGTTGGCAGCATCGATGTCGGCAACCATTGCCTCGATCGTGGCGTTGGAGTCCGCCATGAGTGTCGCTTTGTTTCCACCGACCGGGGCGAATCCACTGATCGATTCGCCAACGCGGAACAAGTGATCGTACGCCTCTGGTACGATCGCCCTCATCCGCGCTTCGTCACCCTCGGCTGCCGTGGCGAACGGGGGCAGACTTGCAATCACCCGATGCATCCGCTCGATACGACGGCGCCCGATGTTCACCTCACCGAACAGCAGATAGACCAGAATGCCTGCAATGGGAACCGCGACGATGACCACGATCCAGGCTATTCGTGAAGCTGGTTCTCGGTGGGGGCGGAGGATCACGCGCAGGATGAGCGCAATTTCAATCAAGATATGGATCGCCACCGCGATGACGGTTCCGCTCATTCACAATTCCTCAATCGATGTCGGGACCATGCTCATCGGCCGAATTGCAATCTTCCAGTGCCGACAGGGTCACAGGGTACCCGCCGGTTCGTGGGATCGGCCGGATGTTTGTCGACTCTGCCCCAGCACTGTAGTGCCCAAGGGAGGTCGAGAGCAACCAGCGTATTCAACAGAACGATGGCAGTCGCGCCGCGACCAGAAGAGAGACCTCTTGCTGAATTACAGACGGATGCTGCCGCGCATGCCTACAACGATCGCGGTGTTCAGGTTCGATCTGCCGGGTTCGACGAGCTGCAGATCGGCCGTCAGATTGAACCACCGCGTGATGGCCGCGTTGTAATACAACTCAACTCCCTGCAAGTCATCGAGAGGGAGAACCGGCCCGAAGAGGTCCTTCAGTTGAGAGCTGAGCCCGCTGTAGAAGTATCCGACACCCATGCTGTCCCACGCTCGACTGCTCACGATGCCTTGTGCCTGGATCCCTACGTTGCAAGACCACTCGTACGGACTTGTCTCGGGATCGGCGAGCCCCCATTGGCTGAGGACGCCTATATTCCTTGATGGGGTGCGCTGATCAACCCAGAGCTTCTGCTCGAATATATAAAGCGCGCTCCACGAGCCGGATTTTTCCGGGGCGACGAGACCCACCTCTGGGACAAAAGCCCAGCCTATGGGGTCCAGCGAGGTGAAGGTTCCGTCGGCCCAGGCCCCCAAGAACAGATGTGATCCTGGCAGTCCGCCAAATTCGGTGAAGAACCTCCACGTTCCCGCGATGTTAGCACCATTGTCGAACAGGTTTTCAAAACCGCTGGTTGTCGGCGTGTTGTTACTGTCTAGCACAAGCAGTCCGCCTTGAATCTGCTGTTCCTCGAATTTCAAAAGACCTACGCCCAAGAACGACAACGGAATCGTTCTTGCAACCGTAACGGGCAAGAAAACAGAGGCGTTCATGAACCCGTCAATCCCGCGCCCGGTTTGTGGATAAAGGAAGTTGAACAGATCGAACGTGTTGATCTTGCCAAAATTGAGAATCCATTCCTGGTTTTGGTCAAGTGGTAGATTGAACTGAAGCCCCGTGATGGCGGTCTCGTTCTCCAGGGACGGATAGATCATGTTACCGTTGACAGGCGCGAGGCCGGCGGCGTCGAGGATGACATCCTCGCCGAAGCGGGTCTCGGCGTGGATCACTGCCAGCCCATCAAGAAGGGTAAAGAAATAGTCCTGCTTTCCTCCGTATCTGAAGGTCTCTTTTGTCCCGCCACTGGCGACACCTTGATAGAACTGTGTCAGCCGCAGATCGGCGACCACACCGTTTTCTGCCAACATCGGGCGAACGCCAAACAGATCGCCCGTCAGATACTCGCGGGTGCAGCAGTCTCCAATAAATTCACACCCGTCATCACAGCACTGGGCGAGTGCCTGTGATGCGGTTCCCGCGACCAGCACACAGCAGACCACCGCAACTATTGCAAGTAGTTTGACGGACCATTGATGTTGTGGCACTGAATTCATCCTTGAGGTCCCGCCCGGAAAGGGAAGCTTGTGGCTCGAACATACTGAGGGACTCGCCACCATTGTTCACGAATGATCAGGCGACCTTTTCCTATGAAGAATTGATAGGGCGGACGCCATCCGAACAAATGCCATCAGTAGTATTCGACATCTACCTCAATCCGACGGAGCGGAAGTAGGAGGATCGCTCATGGAGACGACTGCGACCTTGCCGATTGTGCCAAGAAGGCAAAGACTGCCGGACGATTCTTGATCCCGACGGCAGCTTGAGGTCGACTCAGCGAACAGCCCGAAACGCCGAGCATTGGCACGCAAGAATCTCAGATGCGGACGATCCACTACCAGGTGATCTCAAAGCCGGCATTCGCACCGTGCAGAAACATACTGCCAGTGGAATTCACGGTTGTCTTGCCGGCGTTCGCGCGCGTTGTTTGAAGTTGCCCGAAGGCGGTTGCTATGCCCGAGAGCCACGGCACCTGGCAACCACCTCCTAGAGATTGGTGTTGCCGCAATTCAAGAAATATCCCCGAGAGGATTCGAACCTCTAACCTTCGGCTCCGGAGGCAGGAGGCTGATGTTCGCAACACAAACGACCACAATGATTTGCAGGATCAGGCAACTCGCTTGGGAGTATCTGGGGAGTGCGGCGGTGGCGGCATCTGTCGAAGCGTGACATCCAATGACGTAGTATCCGAGCCGTCGCTTCAGTTCGTTACAGAAGCTTGGCCGCGACTTCCGCCTCTCGTGAAAGAGGCCTTGTTGATCCTTGTTGAGGCTCACGCTCGTTGAAGTCAGACGAGCACTGATGGACGGTGTCGGACTTCAGTCAGAGAAAGGCGTTGGCACCGCCTGACCAGTCTCCACGAACGCTACCATTTGCCACGCTAGACTTTGTGTTCTTGAAAGGCCAGCCACTTCAAGTAGTGGTGGCGTAGTCGGAATGCAGTGAAGTGGCTGGATCGATTCGGTGGCCGAGGCTTGTCGCTTAGCAATCCAGGCGATCTCACCGTGTTGTAATGCCGTCGACAACACATGATGAATTCTTCGCCGGAATTCCAATTGTACGGGGCGACTTCATGCCAGCTGGGGTCCAATTGATTGAAGCGGCCGATCGCACCGCCACCACGTTCACAAATGTTGGGCTAATACACAGGAACGGGCACCTTGGCCAACACCTCTTCGACAATGTTGGGTGGGGCATCGAAGTCGCCAGTCAACCGAACCTCCAGAACGGGACCGGCAACGTCCTGAATGTCGTCCGGCGTGACGAAGTCGCGGCCTTGCAAGTGAGCGCGGGCTTGCGCAACCCGCTGCCAAGTTATCAACCCCCGCGGGCTGAGTCCCAGCGTAATTTCTTTGTGCTCCCGAGTTGCTTGGCCCAAGTCGACCAAATACTCGCGCACTCTTTCGGTAAGCCTTACCTTGGCGACATGTTCCTGAAGCTGGCGCAATTGGTTTGGGCAGATTACGGGTATCACTTTCGTCCGGACGCCATCGGCCGACCCGATGTATGAGGCAAGCATATCGACCTCGCTACGACGATCTGGATAGCCGATCCGAAGTTTCATAGCAAACCGGTCGAGCTGTGCTTCCGGCAGGGGGTAAGCGCCATGGCTTTCAACAGGGTTCTGTGTCGCGATCACAAAGAAGGTCTGACTGAGTGGGTGCGTTTGATTGTCAATGGTCACCTGCCGTTCGGCCATCGCTTCGAACAAAGCACTTTGCGTCCGCGGCGTGGCGCGATTGATTTCATCCGCCAGCAGCACATCCGAGAATACCGGACCACGACGAAACTCAAATTCACGCGACTTCTGGTCGAACATGTTGAAGCCGGTGATGTCAGTCGGCAGCAGGTCGGGTGTGCACTGAACCCGCGCGAAATGGCCCCCGACGGCGTGGGCGACAGCCTTGGCCAACGTCGTCTTTCCCAGTCCAGGCAGGTCATCGAACAATAGGTGCCCGCGAGCCAGCAGACAAGCCAGGACTTTCTCGACTATGTCATCCTTGCCAATGAGCGCTTGGTTTAGGGCCGACCGAAGACCGTCGATGGTTGATTGGTGGCGGCACTGTGTTTCAAAGGACGCATCATTCATGTCGTCATTCTTATTCACAGTGAGTGTCCTTTCGTTCTGGCGGCGGCAATGCGAGCGAGCGGGATAGGCTGAGGATGAAACGAATCAGGATGGGGTTAATCGCGTTGGTGGGCAATTGGTCCCGCGTTATTTCGCTGCCGAATCGCCAGTCGATTGGCCAGCAGAAGAACGACATATCCCACGAAAACCGCAATCCAGCCGCTGGCGGAAGTCCTGTGACTGGGCCACCATGTCGACCCGTGTTCGATGGTCCATCGCCAAAGAACTTGATGAACGACAAACGCAACCAACACGATGAGCGGCATTCGCGGGAGCGACAATCGTTGCCAGCCGGCGACCGACGCCGAGGCCAACAGGATTAACAGGGCGAATAGAGTGACTGCGATCGCGGCTTGCCAGCCAAGCGATATCCCGACAACAGCCAGACAACCCGCAATTCTACCGCGCATTTCCGAATGTTCAGCAGGTGTTGTGGAGGATTCGACTCCTCGCGCCGTCAGCCAGCCGAGGGCTGCCCCCAGGGCACCACCCACTAGGCAGCTGAAGACTGCCATCAGCCGCGGCGATTGGAACCAACGATCGGCGTCCGCGAAACAAGGGACCGGTAGCAGTTCCGGCCAGATGAGCGGTGGAAGAAATAGCGCTGTTCCGACAATCCATCTGGTTCGCGAGGGCACTCGCTCGCGATCGATGTCGATCAAGACGCACGTCAACAGTATGCTCATAGCGAAACAGTGGTACAGATACAAACCGATAAGATCCCACTTCGTGTAGAATATGATCCACACAACGCCGTGATAAAATTTTGGCTGTCGAACGGGGATGTTGGCGCCGCCGGAGATGAGTTCGACAAAGTAAAGCAATAGAAATAGCGCAGCGCTGATCAATTCGACGATTGGATAACGCGGTGAGATGCCGCCCTGGCAATCGCGGCATCGGCCGCGAAGCCACAGCCACCCGAGGATCGGCACATTGTCTCGCCCTTTGATTCTGGTTCCACATTGCGGGCAGCGGGACAGACCGAACGCGACCGACTTGCCGCGAGGCGCACGGTAAGCCACCACGTTGAGAAAACTCCCGACTGTCGCGCCCAAAGCGAAGAACCACAAGGCGGTTATCGCCTCCATACTGCGCAGCCGCATGCGCTCCGCCAGCGACATGTCTTCAAGGACGTAACCTGATTTCGGCGGATACATGCGTTCGATGATCAAGTCTGCGCTAGGGAGCACCACAACGTAAACAACCAGCGCAAGTCCAAACCCCCAGACCACCAGCCGGTGCCAGTTCAGCCCCCGCAGGTGCCTCGCCATAAAAACCAATGGAAACGATTGAACCAGATCAGTGGCCAGGACTGCGGTAAGCATCGCCAGAAAGACTGGGGGCGAAAACACCACCATGGCCCGATGTGTGAGGGCCGTCTCGGATTTCCACAAGACGAGAACGGCCAGTGCAATGCCAATGGTAATCAACGGCGCGAGCCAGCGACCGGAAAACGCGCCTGCTGAACGGCTTACAATCCAGACGCCCGCAGCAACCAAGATCATCCCCGCGGGTAATCGCCCTATGTTTAAGGCCCAGAATGCCGCACCGAATCCAGCTTGGATCATCAACGCCATTGACAGGTATTCACCAGGCAAAGACTTATGTAGCCAATATCGCGGCGTCGCACGGTGTGATTCGGAGCGCTGAACATCGGGAATGCGGTCGTTGATGTTCACCGCTTAGCTCCTGCCTCGACATTGGCGAAGGCTTGCCGAAAGCATCTCGTTCCAATCCTTTGGTCGACGACTGCGCAAGCCGTCAGAAGTTCCTGGGTCGGAGTAACGCTTGTCGAAGAGTTGCGGGAACCGTAGAGGAGTGAGTCGGCCGAATGTAGAGCGAACTGCAAAGACGCCGCGGTCGCCTGCGGCAGAATGTCGCCCAATGCCCCGTACCATTGCGAGAGTGTCTTGGAGTTTGGCCGTCGATGTCCCGACAGCCATGCACGCCACTCCAGCAGTCGTATGGTCCATAAAACCCGCCGCCGTGAGTCGATTCTCCCGGCGATTCGGCAGACCCACATGAACACAACACCTAGCCAATGAATACGAGTGAACCAAACAGTCGCCGCGACCGACAGACTAAGCCCTATCAAGACAAAATGACTGCCAAACCACTGACAGACTGAATACCACACCTGAGCCACGCGTTGCCGCCAAGTAAGCGATTCGCGAGGCGGCTCGTAGCCAGGAGTCGGTTCGATCGGAACCCAAGTACTACCGTCGATACTGACCTCCACCCAGACGTGCACATCTTCGGCCAGCACCGCAGTCTGTCCGGCTCGATGATCATAACGGTTGCTGTCCGCGTAAAATCCGGTCACAAGACGAGTCGGATACCCTAATTCGCGTAGAAGAATTGCTGCGGTCGTGGCAAAGAGGTAGTCCGGACCTCGCCGGGCTTGCAAAAAGTGCGACACAACGTCCGGGCAATCTTCCGGCGTCACCGCAAGCGGATCGAGGGTGAAATCACTTCGCAACCTCTCGACGATTGATTCCACTTGCCGCCAGCCACGCGGTTGGTCGAGCGTCCATGCGGCAGCAATCTGCGGGACTGCTTCGGTTGAGTCCGGCACGCGCAAGTGTCGCGCGATTAGTTCCGCTTGTGCGTCCACGGCGGTGCGATCCTGGTGCTGACTCTTGCTCGAAACCTCGGGAAACCGTGCCGTGAAGTCGTCTTCGCGAATCAATTGTCGATTTGCGCTCTGCGATCGGAGGTACAAGACGGTCAACTGCGGAATGTGCTCGCGGACGGGCATGCAGGCAACGCCGTCTTCGGTCCAGCCGAAAAATTCAGGCTGATCCACCTTATCGACATGGACCGCTGTCAGCTGCGGCGGTGAAGGAAAGCGGTTTGTCTTCAGATTGATGATCTTTACCGCGTGTGTCTCCATGCCGTGTTGGGTCGACGGCGAATCTGTGCCTGTAAGGTTCGCCCACGGTTTACCGTTCTGTATTTCCAAACGTATTGATTCTTGTTCTTGGTGCTCGCCCGAGTGCCTCCAGTCGCGACCGTCGAACGTATCGTACCGTTCGAGCGCCAGATGAAGTGGCACACGGCCTACGACGTACAACATGGCCGGCGCTTTGCGATCGTCGAGCACCTGTCTTTTTCGTTCGACTTTCCGTCGAACAGCTGAAAACTCGCGACCACTCCGCTCGTTATTGGCGAGTTGCAAATGGTTTTGCTGAATATTCTCGTTAGCCAACGCGATGGCGCGTTCTTGTTTCTTCTTTGGTTTGGGTGGCTCACCGTACATATCGTTGAACATGTCGTACAGTGTCGGCATTTCGGATTCGAGAAACAGTTCGCTTTGGACTGGTCCGAAGCTCATTGCTTCTTCCTTCGCGGCAACCATTGCGTCGCCGTCACCCACGCCGGAGCGGGCGTGTGGATCGTGCCATCGCGTACCGCCGGATGTCGGCATGAAGCCCGGTAAGGCGATCGCCGAGCTGCGGGTCACGCCGATCAAAGTCCCCAGCACTAGCAAGACCATCGTCGTTACGCTTATCACCGAAATCCGCACCGGAATCCGCCGCTCGACTCTCGAAGCCACAAAAGTTCCTGCCAGCCGATCCCAGTAGGCCCCCATCAGCCACCAAAGGCCCAAGGCCCCGTATACGCCAGCCAAGGCAAGCGTCATAGGACTGCTTGCTATCGTCGTGGCGAACAGCAACAGGAAGCTGCTCAGCAACACTGCTGTGCCGCCCAATCGCGGCAGGTGGGAGAACACGGCTAGCACTACGGCCGACAACTGCAGGCTGGTCAAAAGCAACAATTCGAGCGGCTCGCTTCCATAAGCGAACTGGCGCATCGCAAACTCAGCGACAAACGGGTAAACGGCGGACGCCCCGAGCGCAATCGCCAAGACGCGCTTCTCCTGCGGAATCGTATGGGCCAGCCGGAGCAAAAGCAGTGAACCCGCCACGGCCACCAGTAGCTCGCAAATTGCCCGAATCACGATGAGGGCCGGACTCCAAGCCGCGTTCGCCCGGGCGATCGTCAACGTAGCTCCCGCCATCAGTGGCAGAATTAATGTATCGAATCGCGGAGAGCCCTTGCGCCAGATCTTGGGGCGAGTATCCTGCTTGCCGGGTGCGCCATCTACGTTTGTTTCGAAGGCCGGAAGCTTACGCCACGGAGTTGTCATGGCAGACTCGCCCCCATTGGTGCCGAAGTTGCAGCGAGCAATCTGATTCGGGGTCGATGGCTATCCATGCATTTCGCCTAAGATGTGAGGCGCTGTTGCCGTAACTCGTAGCCGGCGTCTCGATCAGCACCAGTCGAAGCAATTGTCTTTTTCCAGCCCCGTTTTCCCACTCCGACAGGCGGTTGCTCGTTGTTATCACCACCGCCAGATCATTGTGCCCAAAGCTGCTTGGCGGTCGTGCCGTTCTCTGCTCGATTTGGAATCGAGCAAGCGAGTCCAGCAAGCGGCGAAGACCGGCAGAGCCTGGTGACAGACGCAAATCAATATCGCCGATGACGAACCGGACCTCGGCATGGTGAGCGTGGAACTCCTGCGCAATGCTGGCCGCCACGCGAATTGCCGTTTCAAAATGTCGGCGTGAGCCGCCGTTCAGTGAACCGGCATTAGCATCAAAAAAGGCCGACACATCGACCGCGATAAAAACCAGCCGCCGCGCGGCTGCCTGCCTTTCGGTCACGATCAGTTCATCGTGCCGCGCCGATTGAGCCCAGTGGATGCTGCGCAGCCGATCGCCGTGCTGAAAAGGGCGGACTCCGATAACATCCCCTTCGTTGCCAGGTCGGTCAAAAAGCAATCCGATGACTTCGGCGATGTCGCCGTCTAACGAAGGGATTGAGGTGAGTGGAGTCGTCCGGGGCCAGACCAGTAACTCGTGCCCTACCAGAACCCTCCGCGCGGCCCGCCATATCCCGAACGGGTACCCTGTTGCCAATTCGGGAGCCGTATGCGGGTAGACTCCGCGTGCTTCGGGATGAAACTTAAACAGAAACTCGGAATGGCTCCAGCCGGGAACTCGAGCTAGCGCCGCCACGGGGCGGTTTCCCGCTTCCGTTGGTTCCAGGAAGAAACCGTTTTCGACTGCCAATCCCCAGAGCGGCCATGGGTAGCGATTGTTAATCACAAGTCGCACCCGCACGCGATCTCCTTCGCGACAGCGGCGACAATCAAACCCTATTTCCGCCGACGCGCCCCGCATCGCCACCCACGGCCACACGACACCCATCAGCATTACGGCAACCAGCGAACCCACGAGGATCCATGCCTGAGGCTCGACAAACAACGCGATCAAGGTCGCAGCCGCCGATCCCACAACGAACCAGCCAATTGGCTGCTTTAGCCAATAAACGTAAGGGTTCGCCCAGGGACAGAAATCGTGGTTGCCAATCGTCGTCAAGCGTCGAAAGGAACGAAGTATGAATCCGGCTTGTTCCCTACTCATGCCAACACGTTGTCCTCAATGGCCACCTTCAGACCATCACTGATGAGCCGACACCACGCAAATGCTGCTGATTACGGTCATCAGCAGCTCGCCGCGACCGATCAGTACATCGGTTCCGAACAATGACGCTCTAGCCAACGATTAGACTCAGACCAGGCTAGCACAGACATAGGCCACGTTCTTGGGGCGTCCGACCAGTCCTACTTATCAAGTATGGTTGTTGCCATCAAAATAGTAAATGGGCCCAGAATGGACCTGCAAGTTAATTGCATGTAAGGGTTTCGGTCTCCACCGTTCCTGGACGCCCAAAGGCAAGTTTCGTTTTTTTCGGCAGGACACCGCAGCCGAAGCGAGTCGTGGCAACTGTCGAAGCGAATGTGCCGAATGCTTATTGTCATTGGGCTCTACGTAAATCGGAACGGAATTCAAAAGTGAATCCGCATCCGGATCACGCGATCTGGCAACCCTCAGCCGACTCGGGTCAACAACTCCTTGATTCCGTCGGAAAGGATTTGATCGATCGAGGGGTCACACCACGCGACACTGACGGCGTATCCACCCTGTGAATACGCACTAGCGGTCGGGATGTACCATGGACCACCATCACCATATGCGGCACAGGCAACAAAACGATCCGGGGCCGAGGCCTGGGCCCGCAACTGGTATTCGACGAAACTCTCAGATGGTAAGTGCAACATCGAAGCGTCGTTGATTTGTAGCGAACTGAGCGTGATCGGAACCTCTTTGTTTACCCTCCGAATCCATGCCACTGTGTATGCCGGCCGGTTACGGTTCGTGACTCGTTGATTGCGATCAGAGATTTGCCGGATGATGGCGTCCTCGTCGAACCGCTGATCAACCGGTGGCAGAATGTCGTGCGTTTCCCAACGCACAGATTCAATGGGCTGCGGCTCAAGGTCCTCTTCCGATGCTACAATCCCGTCAAGAATCCGTCGGGTCAGCACGGAGCGCATCTCCTTCGAACCGTCATTGTATTTGCCTGCTCCGATATTGCCGCCGCAGCCGTTAAAGTACAGATGCTCGCAATCCGGCTCCTGATTCTGACGCTGTCTGCGAGCCAACCCGCAGAAGTCAGCACTGACGCGGCCGTCTCCGTAGTAACTCATCGGATGACAAGCGTAGTAGTGGCATGCGGCCAGCTTCTTTCTGACGTTGTAGAAGGCCACCGTCTTGAGCATCGGGTCAATCAGCCCTTCCGGATATCGGTGATGCTCGGACAGGCGTGAACTGCTGCCACGTTGAGACAGGACGCGGCCATTTAGGCCGATGATTCGCCGGTTACTGGCGACTCGGTTGACTCTTGCTTCATTGTGTGCGACGTGAGTGACTGGCGACGTCTGTGTCAAAGCAGTCTGGACCGCAGCGCGACCGGCGTCGAGACAGCGTTGGAAAAAGTCCTTCTCGATGATGTGGGGAAGGTCGCCCTGTTCCAGAATGATATCTTCCGCATCAAGGCAAGCGAAGGGAGCGTTGTGTTGATGAACGCAGTGGACTGTGACACGGTCAATCGTTGTGCCAGCCGCTTCTGCCATGGCTTTTCGCCATTCAAGATGAGCGGAATTTAGAAGCCCCGTCCAATCAACAACGCAAACCACGATCGGCTTGCCTGATCCCAGCAACACGTAGCCGATCGCCTCGAGAGGATCGTCGACACCAACAACCGGATTGATCCAGCCGCCACATAAGGAATGGCCGTGCGGGGGTGTCACATCGTAACGAAACGTAGCAAGATGCAGATTGCCGATTGACATTGTGCCGTGCGTAATCGACGGAACAAACGCTCCTGCAGCGGTTCCGCTTGCCGCCAAGAACTGTCTCCTGTTGAGATTACGACTTGAGATGGGGATCATCTTCAGGTTCCAAATGAGTGATCAAACTCGTTTGTTCAATTTCGCACGCCTGGTCGCGGGAGGCCAACATCTCGAAACTCGTTGTGGCTTTAGGGGGGTTGCCAGAGTTCCCTGTAAGACATGGTAAGAAGCACAGGATTTCTGTCGAACACCGCTACCCAAGACTAATTCTGATTCAAGATTCAGTGGAGCTTCAATTAGTGATTCTACACTTAGATGGTTCTCAGGCATGCTGCTTACTAGCGCTCAATTTCACGGCAGGTAGATTCCGACCGCGAGGTGGAATTATGAGCAATGCGAATTTGATAATCAAATGAACGGGTAGCGGCAAATCGGCAAGCTCGGTCCGCCTTTAATACTACGGACACTGATGACGGACGTTCACCCTTATGCACATCTTGCGGACATGGGTCCTGGATAGTACACGGCTCGCAATTCGCGACCTCTCGAACTCGTTGCGGATGCATCGACACGCGAGGCTGAGGGGGTTGCTCGAGCCAATTACCTTTCAGCGAACCTTACCCGCAGGTGCACTGCGTCTCACAGCAGCCACCCTTCTTTGACCGCATGAGCAATCCACCCGAGATGATCCGTCTGACAGGCTGACCGGTCTCCGGGTGTTCAGTCAGTGGCTCGTCAGCGATACTCTGCCATACCTCGAATCGCTTCGGCGGTTGGGGTTCACCTTGCGTCATCGTCTCATACTCGTATGTGGGCATCGACTTCTGCTCCTAGATTGCGTTTACATACACCGGAGTCTTTTGTAGTCACTCGATGGGATCACGTGCGGTCGGTGTTAAAGACCCGAGAGATTTCTTCCTAAGGCCGCTGTCCCCGTCGGCTGAACTGGTTTTTCGCGTTGGCAAACATGTCGCGGGACGGCTCGGATTAGCCCGGGACCAGTGCCAAGTAGGATCCCACTACGCACTGCGTACTGCAGTAATCAACCCTTCGTGAATTCGGAATTCTCAGGACAAGTCACCCGCCGCCTGTCGGAACCACGCGATAGTTCGCTGAAGATGATCACTTCCGTAGAGCCTGGAGAACTCCCTTGTTTTCACATGCTTGTCATCCTCCATTTCTGACAGGCGCTTGCTGATGTAACTTTGTGTTAGTCGTATTCCGCCACGCATCTCGATGCAGTGTCGCCATTGCTCATAAGAGGTAGGGAAAGCATCGTCATCCATCGTTAACTCCTTGAAGAATCGTCAACGTAGGGCTGCGGGTCGTTGACGGTCTGTACTCAGTAGTCGATCGCCACGCACAGTCGCTTCTCACCAGGGGGAACTTCCGGCGAGCGGTGATGCACCGCATCTCGGTGGGTCGCGTTCCGACGTCCCTTGAGGAACACTAGCCCGTATAGTGGTGCGACCTGGGTGGCGCTCTCTCCGGCGAACTGGTACTCGGTGGTCGGGCCGAGGTACGTTGTCACCATGCGGACATTGACGTTATCGCAGTGAAACTTCGGGCACGATTGTGTCCGCGTTATCTCGACCCGAAGTCTCGCCTCCCGCAGGTCGAACTGGTCGAGGAACGAGGTCACAAGGCAGATGAGGTCGGCCGCCAACTCGGGCGACTTAATCTGTAGCTCGCCCAGCCCAGCGCGGACCTCGAAAGGGACTTTCTGCCGTCGGACAGGTGCCAAGTACTCATGGACGCGGCCTGCCTGGACGGTCGGGCCAAGGTGGTCCAGTGGGCGGCGTTTCAGCACGAGAATGTCAGCGTTCCCCGCCGCGAATTCCGTGACGGCTCCCGTATCCCAGGCAGTGATTGGCTCAGTTGTTGCAGATGGCATACGTGTTTGATTGCTCCTCTATTGGTTGACAATCTGATGGAAAAGTCGGCTTAGCTCGTGTGGACTCCAAGTAGCATCTTTCCTTCACGTGACCCAACTCAGCACAAGCCAAATCAAGAGTCTCCCACAATTTCAAGCACAACGTTGCTGATATGGGTCACGAATGCTCGCTTGGTCACTGGATCTGCGATCAACACATAGCCACTGCTGACACAGTACTCCACCGAAGCATCGCTGACTTCTGACCGAGGTTCGATAATCGTCGCCTTGGCAACGGTTTTCTGTACCGTCGTGGCGAAATGCTGTAAGGAGTCTCTTGCCATAGGACTACCTTTCGTGAATGGAGGAACTTGAACTAAAGGACACCTCGCGGCGTGACAGTTAGAGGGTGATGATTTGGTCGGGTGGATTACTGCTCAACGCCTCATAAAGCTGAGGGAAGCAGCCCGCGCTCACCCCTTCGACGGTCCCTTTCGCCGTTACTTCACCCCTGCCACACTGATCGAGCGTCCCTTCTGCTAAGTTGCGACGAACAGCGCACTGGTCGCACATCATCAGCAGGATTCCGTGTTCAAGCGCGACCTTCGACAACCGCTCACCTACCGGATCGCCTGAGCGCAGCACGAAGGTGTTGTCATCGAAGAAGAACATCCCGACTACCTCGGCCCCGTGATGGCCGTCTTCGAGTTGAGGCAGAATCATGGTTGCCAGTTGAAAGGTTGAGGCCATGTTGGAGCGGAGGATATAGGCAATTTTCATATTCCTTTTCCTTGTCAACCAAGTAGTTCAAAGCTGGGTAGGATTTGGGGCATCGCCGTAGACCGCCTTAGGGCGACCCGCGTTTTGGCGGTTCGCTAGCATGTGATTGCGTAGCGTCGCCCTGCCTGTTACGAGGAAACAGCTGGATATCTTGGCCGGCAAACGGAACTGAGACATTGGCGCATTTTTCCCCTCGATAGCTGGCTCCAAACTGGATCGGTGACGGAAGTATGTGTATGGAGCGATGGGAATCACTGCAGCGGTTAGCGAACGGTTCTCAAGCCACCATCTGGTACCGAGCTGGTACCGAGCCCAAAAAGGACCACTTCCCAAAGCCTACGTACTGCAATTAAAATGCAAATGCAAATCAGTTGCAACACGAATGCTTGCTGCAACCAGAAATTGGATGATTCCGTTCGACTGCGGCTAGGATCCCCATCTCTTACGATGGCCACAATGTCATGCGTTACTCACACGGGGTTCTCGCAGTAGCCGCTAGTTTCGCTCAGCACCGATGATGCGGCCAGCTTCACTCAAGTCCAATGCAGGAGATATGTGAAGACATCTACTGTTTAACTTTCAGAGGGATTTAGCGCTACTGACGGTTGAGGACTGACTGGCGCGAGTGAGGTGCGGCTCAGGGATAGAGGAGCGACTGCCGTTAAGTGCTTGGCCCACAACATGCCTAACCAATCAAGAACCATTTGCATTGGCTGCCTCTCAGGTGGAGAACGAAATGAAGCTGCTTATTCTTCGATCGCTAGGCTCTGCGTTCGTGGTGCTGCTAGCCGCGGTGTCCATTGCCGAGGACTGGCCGCAGGCCCAGGGAGTCGCCCGCGATAACAAGTCGAAGGAGACCGGATTGATGGACCAATGGCCCGAAGGTGGGCCGGAGCTGGTCTGGACGTTTCGCGACGCGGGTGTGGGATACTCGGGACCCGCAGTCGTTGGTGTTCGGGTCTACATTCTGGGCGGTCGAGAGGGTCGAGCGGAACTGCTGGCGCTCGACGCGTCCAGCGGCGAGCTGCTGTGGTCGACACCAATCAACAAACGAGTCTTCGACTTTGAAGGGAATTCGTGGGGAGCCGGGCCGAGGGCCACGCCGACCGTCGCAGATGGGATGATCTTCGCACTGGCTGGCGAAGGTGAACTGGCTGCAGCTGATACGGACGGCAACATCAAGTGGCACGTCAACATGGTGGACGATCTGGGAGGCTCAATCAGTTACGTGGATGCCGGCGAACCGAAGACCTACGGCTGGGGATACTGCTGGTCGCCGCTGGTCGATGGCAATAAGGTCATCTGCGTCCCCGGAGGCGGCCAAGGCATGATTGCCGCGCTTGATCGCGATACAGGGAACTTGCTATGGAGAAGCGAAAACCTAAAGGATGAAGCCACGTACTCTTCACCGATTAAGGCGACTGTAGATGGCATCGAGCAGTACATCGTGATGACTCAGGGCGGTATGGCGGGTGTGGCGGCGACCGACGGCAAATTGCTGTGGAACTACGAACGAGATCGACCCTATTCCGATGTGGTCATTCCGACACCTGTCTATCAAGACCAGTATGTGTACGCCAGCGTCGGGTCGGCGGGCTGTGACGTGATCGAATTGACGAAGCAAGATGACGGATCGTTCGAGGTCACGCACGTTTACTTCAGCCGTAATATGAAAAACAACCTAGGCGGCTTTGTCCTGCACGAAAGTCACGTCTACGGCAGTTCGAATCGACGCGGCTGGGTATGCCAAGAGTTCAACAGCGGTGACTTGGAGTGGTACAGCAAGCGTGTACGTGGCTCCTTGGGCGAGGGATCGATCGTCTATGCGGACGGCCATCTGTACTTGTACGGAGAACGCGAAGGGGACGTGGCGATGATTGAGGCATCGCCAAAAGGTTACAACGAGAAAGGCCGTTTTGCACTGCCCGAAGAATCCCAGATGAAAGCACCGAGTGGTAGGAATTGGACACATCCCGTGATTGCCGGCGGCAAGCTGTTTCTGCGCGATCAAGAGTTGTTGTTTTGTTACCAAATCAAATGAGTTGACCGGCATCTTCCTCCATTGGCTGCGGTCACACGTCATCAACGAGGAGCTTTGAAGGTGAGAGATATTCGACGATTTGTGGTCATCGGGGTCTTGCTGTTTGCGTGCCGCCCGACGGTGGCCGCCGAATGGACGAGCTGGCGCGGCCCAGAACAGAATGGCGTTTCGCGCGAGACGAGCCTGCCCGAGAATCTCGACGATGTTCTCTGGATGAGGGACGATGTCAGTTGCCGGGCGACGCCCATCGTGATGAATGACCACGTCTATCTGGTCAGTCGCGTTGGCGAAGAAGCCATGGAGCAAGAACGTGTTGTCTGCTTGGACGCGCGAACCGGCGATGTCGTTTGGGAGCACCGATTCAACGTGTTCTTCACCCCTATCGTCAGCGTGCGACTTGGTTGGACGGTCCCGGTTGGCGATCCAGAGACCGGCAACGTCTATGCCCATGGCACGCAAGGATTGTTGTTCTGCTTTGATGGCCAGACAGGCGACGTCAAATGGCAGAAGTCGCTGACCGAGGAGTTTGGCCGGATCACCGGTTATGGCGGTCGCGTCACCAGCCCTGTCGTCGACGGTGACTTGGTGATGGTCAGTATGATCAGCTCGAATTGGGGCAGCCACGGTGGCGGCGGATGCCGGTTCTTCGCCTTCGACAAACACACCGGCGATGTGGTTTGGAGCAACAGCACGGGCTTTCGCCCCTCGAACACTTATCGGTCAATCCCGGTCTGCGCGACCATCAACGGACAACGCATCGTCATCAGTGGTGGAGGCGACGGACGGCTGCATGCGTTCCAAGTTAGCACCGGAAAGAAGGTGTGGAGCTACGAGTTCGGTAACGGAGCGATGAATCCTTCGCCCGTGGTCGAGGGCAATTTGGTTTATGCCGCCCACGGAGAAGAGAATCCGGGCCGAGCTACCGTAGGACGTTTGATTTGTTTGGACGCTAGCGGAAGCGATCCGAAGCTGGTGTGGGAGACCGATGGCATAGAATTCAAATATCCTTCGCCCATGCTTCACGAAGGGTTGCTTTACCTGCCCGATCGCCAAGGACGCTTGTACTGCTTTGATGCCATGACCGGCGATCGGCAGTGGCGAGCCAAGTTTGGGAGGAACTGCACCGGATCGCCCACGCTTGGCGATGGGAAAATCTACCTCAGTTCGGTGCATGGTTATTTCCACATTCTGGATGCGAGGGGCAAGGGCAAGCGGATCGATCGCAAACGGTTTCAGGCCGAGGACCCTCGCTTCGACGTTGAGGTGCAAGGATCGGCGGCGATAGCAAACGGTTGCGTCTACTTCGGCACGACGGAGAAGTTCTATTGTTTGGGCGAATACAAAGAAGTGGATGTTGAAGTGCCAGTTCAGGCCGAAGCTCCGGGACCAAACCCAGACGGCACAGCCTCTCAGCTCCAATTCATTCCCGCCGAGGTATCGATTCAAGGTGGTGAAACGGTTGAGTTCATGGCTCGCTTATTCGACGAGAACGGTCGATTCATCAGTGAGGTGATCCCTGAATTGTCCCTCGCTCCGATGGGGCCCGGGCCTGGACTGGGCGAAGGAGCCGAACGTCCATCGCTGAAAGGAGAAATCGACGGCGCATCGTTTACTGCGCCGCAGCAGCAAGCCGGACAACTCGGCGTCGTCCTGGCCAGGGTAGACGGCCTGGAAGCCAAGTCCCGCGTCAGGCAAGTCCCTTCGCTTTCGTACGTGGAAGACTTCGAAAGCATGGGCGAAGGGTTAATCCCCGGCGGCTGGACCAACACGCAATTGCGCTTCGTCACACAGAAACTTGGTGCGAACACGGTCCTGATGAAGACCGCCAAGATCGCCGTGCCTTTTTATCGGCAGTGGTATGCCTTCGTTGGTACACCTGAGATGAATGGCTACACAATCCAGTGCGATGTGATGGGCCAGCGCGTGAACTCGAACTTGCCCAACATGGGCGTCACTGCCAACCGTTACATTTTGCAGATGGTTGGGAACGAACAGAAACTCCGTATTTCCGCTTGGGACGCGATCCCGCGTGTTTCCCGCGAGATTGATTACACATGGGATCCCGATGCCTGGTATCGGTTGAAGCTGAAGGTCGAATCCGAGGGCGACAGTGCGAAGGTGCTAGGTAAGGTCTGGCCAACGGATCAAGAGGAACCGGACAAATGGACCCTCGAGCTATGGGACCCAAATCCGAATCATTCGGGACCTCCCGGCCTTTACGGTTCGGCTCAAGGTATCCAACCGCCGAAGCCGGGAACCGCCATCTACTACGACAACGTTTCGATCAACCAATAAGGATTCCGTCTATCACGGGCCTTCGTGAGCGAATACTTGCTCGCTTGTTGGATGGCCCACACTGAGACGGCACACATAATCTACTGACTTCTTCGGAGACATCGCGATGCTCAGAACGAATGCCCTCTTGATACCGATGGTGGCGTGTGGCGGAGCGATCGTCATCGGCTCGCTTTGCGGATGCCAGCCGCCTGCTTCAACAACGCCCTCAAGCAACACCCCGGGCGAAGTAGAAAGTGCCGTCGTAGATATCGACGTGGAAGACAGCGGAGTCGCCACCCAAAGAACTAACAATCCCACTGTCGACGGCGCGACTGCCACGGAAGCCGAGGCCTCCCCTGACGCTACCGAACGCGATGCCGCTACGGATGCAGATGTCGCCGGCGGAGTAAGTTCCGGCGCTTCAATGTCCGGTGGCTCGCCGGCTCTATTGGACGTGCCAACGGAAGATTGGTCGATGTACGCGGGGCATCTGAAGCGAAACTTTACCAATCCCCATGTGACAGGCATCCCGAACGGCTGGGATATAGAGGAGGGGACCAATGTTCTTTATTCGGTGCAGCTCGGCTCTCGCGCCTACGGCGGCCCGGTCATCAGTGACGGCAAGATCCTTATCGGCACCAACAACGAGTTCCCTCGAGATACGTCCGTCGAAGGGGACAAGGGCATCATGATGTGTTTTGCGGAACAGGATGGGACGTTCCTGTGGCAAATCGTGCATGACAAGCTGCCTGCCGGTCGCGTTTGGGATTGGCCGCAACAGGGAGTCTGTTCAACTCCGGTGATCGAAGGCGATCGCTTCTACTACGTCAGCAATCGTTGCGAGGTGATCTGTGGCGATTTGAACAGCGGTGACCTGCATTGGAAACTGGACATGATCGGTGAACTCAATGTATTCCCGCACAACATCGCGACGTGCTCGCCATTGATTGTGGGTGATACGCTGTTCTTGCTGACCAGCAACGGTGTTGATGCGGCTCACAAGCGAGTGCCCGCAGAGCAAGCTCCCAGCTTCCTTGCGCTGAACAAGAACGACGGATCAGTCCGCTGGAGCAGTAACCTGCCAAGCCAATCGGAGCGCAACATCCTTCACGGACAATGGTCGAACCCGGCCTATGCCGAACCCAACGACGAGCCTCAGATCATCTTTCCCGGTGGTGACGGTTGGCTCTATGCGTTCAACCCGGACAGCGGAGACTTGCTTTGGAAGTTCGATTGCAATCCGAAAGACGCCGTCTACAGGTTGGGTGGCCGAGGCACGGCAAACGACTTCATTGCCACCCCAGTTGTCTATGACAACAAGCTTTATATCGGTGTCGGTCAAGACCCCGAGCACGACACCGGCGTGGGGCATCTGTACTGCATCGACATCACGAAGAATCCCACCCGCAGTGATAAGGATCTTTCGCCGACTTTGGTTGTCAGCCGAGAAACCGAATTAGAAGTAGAACCGAACCCAGACTCCGCGCTTGTCTGGCATTATGGCGGTCCGGTGGAGGAAGGCGAAGACAGTGAGACCGGCGAGACCTACTACTTTGGTCGTACGATGTCGACCTGCGCGATAGCAGACGACATCCTGTACACAGCGGAACTTGGTGGGCATGTTCATTGCTTGGACGCTCAGACAGGTGAGCTGCATTGGACCGAGACCATGTTCTCGAACACCTGGTGTTCGCCGTATCTTGTCGATGGCAAGGTCTTCGTCGGCAACGATGACGGGATATTGTACGTGTTCAAGCACGGCAAGGAGATGGAGCTGCTGGACGAGATTGAGCATGACGATGGCACGAAGATCCGCACAACGCCCGTCGCCGCCAACGGGAAACTGTTCTATATGACCGAAAACCCCACGAAACTGTGGGTCATCGAAGGCGAGGCAAGTGGCAACTGACTCTCAAGTGAAGTATCACACCAGCAGGAGCTCTCAGTGACTCGTTTTGTGCTCGGTTTGGTTTTTGTTCTGGGACATGCACTTCTGGCACGCGGGCACGAACTGCCTGACGGCGAGATTGAACGTCGGGTTCAGGTGGTCGTGAAGCCCGACCGCGTCTTGGTTGAGTATTCGCTCGCGATGAACGAAGCGACTTTGGAGAACGAGCTGCTCAGACGTGAGCAAAGGCCCGCCGAAACGCTTGCCTCCAAGTGGGAGCAATATCAGGAGATTGTCCTGCCTTCGCTTCCCGAGAATATGCATCTCACAATCGATGGAGAATGCTCTCCGCTGAAGCCGATTCGGGCGGATTACTCGGGTCGGAGTCATGTGCAATTAACGTGTCTCTTGAGGTCCGACATCCTCCTCACGGAGCAACCGAAAAAGATCATTGTGACAGATGGCAATTTTCTCGACTCCCCAGGGGATTACCGCATCGCAATGAAAGGCCGCTCGGGAGCCAAGATGGTAGAGCCCACCGTTCCGCCGCTAGTCACGCGGGCCAAACCGGTCGTGTTGTCAAAGCTCACAAAGCAGCAGAAGCAAGCGGCCGCACGCGCTGAAGGGCTATTCAACGTCGCGGTTTCTTCGAACGTAGCAGCCGGCACTCTGTTTCCAGACGAGCTGGTGCACTTCGTTCCTGCGCAAGAGAATCCTGTTTTCGCTGGAGCCGGCACCGACACATGGGACCGGAAGATCCGCGAGCGCGGCTACATTCTAAGGCACGGCGGAAAATGGCACCTGTGGTACACCGGCTACAGCGGCGAGCGAACCGCGACGAAGATGCTCGGTTATGCGATCTCATCCAACGGTATGTCATGGAAGCGACATCCGGGCAACCCTGTATTCGACGAGTCGTGGACCGAAGACGTCCATGTCGTGCGTCACGGCGAAACGTTTTACATGGTTGCCGAAGGCCGTGGCGACATTCCGCACCTGTTGACATCCCAGGATGGGATCGACTGGAAGGACCATGGTCGGCTCGATGTCCGACGCCGCGATGGTTCTCCACTTTCACCAGGGCCGTACGGAACACCGACGCTGTGGATCGAATGCGACACTTGGTATCTGTTTTACGAACGCGGTGACCTGGGGGTCTGGTTGGCGAAATCAACCGACCGACAGACATGGACAAACGTTGAAGATGCCCCAGTCATTGCACGTGGTCCGGCCGAGTACGATCGCCATGCCGTCGCGTTGAATCAAGTGGTCCGCTACCGTGGCCGCTACTACGGTGTCTATCACGCGAATGCCCATTCAAATCGGAAAGGTCCTTGGACGACCTGTCTTGCCGTATCGGATGATCTCGTGAAATGGAAGAAGTATACCGGCAACCCCATTATCCGAACGAACAACTCGAGCGGCCAATTGGTCCACGATGGGCAACGCTATCTGCTTTACACGATGCACCCGGACGTTCGAGTCCATCTACCGCGTGTTGCGAATTCGGGAGACTAGTTTCCACTGAGAGTCGGACACTGACGTCATCCAGCCCGTGAGAGATTCCGGTCGGCAGACACTCCAACGCGAGTTCGGTCAAGCTACCTGAGTGGATTGATTGCGGGGATTACTTTGTAGCGAAGTTGTTAAGCGAAATCCAATCAATGAGCGCGTCGGTTTTCTCCGTGAGGACTCGTGGTGGTCTTTTGACGCATCTCTAAACCGGGACACTCTCTGGAATCAGATGGGTAGGAAAGTCAGCTACCTTGATGCAACCGACCTGCTCCATAACCTGTTGCAATTGCTTCTTCAGCATTTCCAGAGTGTGATGCCCACCATACCTGCCAAGAGCACACACGCCAAACATCGGAGCACGTCCCATGAACGCAAAGTGGGCTCCGCACGCAAGGCAAGCTGCAATGTCCGCCCCAGAGTACATTCCACCATCGATCATCACACTCAGCTTGCTCCCGAATTCCGGCACGAGCTTGTACATAGGAACAATTGTCGATTGACCTCGATCAAGCTGGCGTCCACCATGATTTGAGACAATCAAGCCATCTAGGCCATGTTTGACGGCGATCTCCGCGTCCTCTGGATTGACGATTCCTTTCACAACCAGATTTCCCTGCCATTTATCACGGATTGGGGCAATCTTGGACTCGGTTAATCGTCCCGAAAAAGTATTGTTCATGAATAAACCGAGATGCTTCATGTTCAATCCTTTGGGAATGTAGGCTTTCATCGTCTTGAACTCCGGCCGCCCGGCGACGATTTGCCCCATTGCCCAGGTTGGACTCAGCAGCATCTGCACGATGTTACGCGGCGTCATTCTTGGTGGAATCGATAGCCCGTTTCGGATCTCTTTGGGGCGATATGCGAATGTTGGTGTGTCCGCCAGAATCACCAGGGTTCGGCATCCAGCCTCCCACGCCCTCTCCATCAGTTTGTCGCGCAGCTCGACTTCAGTTGGATGGTAGAGCTGAAACCAAAACTTGCCGTCGGTGATCTTTCCAACGTCTTCGATACTGGCTGTGCTGACCGTGGATAATGTAAATGGAAGGTTGTGATCGACTGAGGCTAGTGCCAAGAACTCGCATGCTTTGGGCCACATCAGCCCCTGCAATCCAACCGGCGCGACCCCGAAGGGAGCATCGTACGTTTCCCCGAAGAGTTCGGTGGATTGGTCTGCTCCGTCGAAATCCCTCAGGTACCAGGGCTTGAGTTGGACCTTGCGAATGTCGCTGTTATTCCGGGCTAAGTTTACTTCCGTAAAGCAACCGGCGGCGAGATAGTCGTACGCGAAGCCCGGCATTCGAGACTTGGCTTTTGCTCGTAGATGTTCGATAGACGGATAATTGGAGTTGAAGTGTGTTCGCATGAGGCTTGGTGAAAGGTATGGATGAGGTGGCGGAGGTCTCCAATGCTTGGTCCGAGTATCAAGGCATCATCGCGGCAGTCCACCTTGTACTGTTAAAAGCCTGCTTGCAAATGCAATATAATTGCATATACTCAGCAATTGCAGAAACTACTTGAGTCTGCTTGCGCCCCAACTTCATCCCGACCACGAGCCGGTAAAATCTAGAGGACCGTTGCTCACGGTCTTGGTCGGTAAACACGTGTTGCCCAGACGCATGAGAACACGGGCTCAACCAGAAGGCGACTCAACGAGTCGGCCGACAATTATAACGCCTTCTAGTTTTGGCACGAACTGTCCTTGTCGCCCGGTTGGACGGCAATCGGTTTTGCATCCGCAATCTTTCTAGCCATCACCTGATTGACCCCGCTCGAAGTGCTCCGCCACCCATGTTCTTGCGACCGCCCTGTACCGGCTTTGCCCCGAGACCACAATTGACATCGGTCCGTCCACCGAGGTGGGATCGTATTACGATGTCGATGGTTGAAGCGTTGAACGAGCTAGCAGTCGACCCCCCGGGAATTCCCTTATGAATCTAGAGATTATGCGTCGGATCAAGTTCTGTGCGGGACATCGTCTTTACCAACACGGTGGCAGGTGCGAATTTTTTCACGGCCACAACTACGTCGCTGACTTTTACGTCACAAGCAATGGCGTCGACTCCGTTGGTCGTGTGATCGACTTTGCAGAACTCAAGTCGCGATTCAAGGGTTGGTTGGATGAAAAGTGGGATCATGGTTTTATCCTCAATGAAGCCGACGACAATGGCCTCCAAGCCATCAAGATGGTCGAGCCCTGCAAGTACTACGAACTGCCTTACAATCCAACTGCAGAGAATATGGCTCGTTACTTGCTGGAGGTCGTTTGCCCCGGGCTACTACGAAACACGAATGTACAGGCAACACGTGTTGTGATTTGGGAAACCGAAGAGGCCTTTGCTGAGGCGCGATTACCTTCAATAGTCTCTCCAGATACACCGGTAGCGTTGGCCCAGAGTGGGTTGATTGAAGGAGAGACTCAATAGCGATGGCTTGGAAAGAGGGAGAGCGAATTCCGACAAACTTGATAGTCGGCTTTCTCGGCTCGGGAAAGACTACCGCGATCGCGAAGTTAATCGAACAGCGCCCTGTGGGCGAAAACTGGTCCGTCCTGATCAACGAATACGGGATAGTCTCCATCGACCATGCTTTGGTGGATTCTAGCCGGGAGGGGATCGCTGTTGAGGAGTTGAGCGGGGGTTGCGCCTGTTGCACGCAGGCGCTAATGTTTCAGCCGCTGCTTGCGCAGTTCATCCGTCGCACGAAACCCGATCGCTTGATTCTGGAGCCTTCTGGGGCAAGTCATCCGGCAAACGTCGTTGACATTCTCCGCGGCCAATGTTTTTCCGGTTCCATTGACCTTCGCAATATCATTTGTTTGATCGATCCGAAAGATTTCGAAGATCCTCGGTGGCGTGAAACGGCACTATTTCAGGATCAAGTGCAACTGGCAGATATAGTCGTTCTAAACTGGACGGATAAGCGCGACCGCCAATCGATCGATCGCTGTCGCGATTGGCTCAAGAGCTTCAGTCCACCAAAGCAGTTGATTTTGGAGACTAGCTTTGGCGTGATTGACTCCGGACTCCTGGATATAAAATTCGATATAGACCGTATCCCTCTATTCCCTGATGCCCACCCTTCACCAAGACCAAACCACGATGAAATGCCGGTTCTCGGTCTGGCTTCGGAGACCGAACATCACATGGAAGATGCCCATAACACACAAGAGGGAATACAGCGTGATCACCGAAAGCCTAATCCACGGCACCCAGTGAGGTTCCAAAACGACGACCCCAGTTATGATGCATGCGGCTGGATCTTCCACGTCGATGACATCTTCGATCGAGACAAGCTGCTCGATTTGTTGGGATACGTCCATCCAATCGTGCGATTGAAAGGAGTCTTTCGATGCCAGGACGATTGGTGGATGATCAATCGAGCCAAAGATGCGGCCACCTATGCCACGTCGGCTTATCGACGCGACAGTCGCCTCGAGTTAATTCTCGACCGCAAGACCTCGTGCTGGAACGTGTTTGAAAACAAACTCCTTGATTGCTTGGATAAATAGACGAAGACGCATACAACGCGTCCCTGCGGATGGCAACGAGTCCACTTCCCGATTCTAAAAAAAGGCCTGGCACTTTGATTGGCTCGGCAATGCAAATCGGCTATTGCACGAATGTCCACGCGGGGGCGAACCTCGCAACGACGCGGGCGAATCTTCAACAGCACGCGATCGATGTCAAACAACAATTCATGCCTGAAGTTCCACTAGGAATCGGACTTTGGCTGTCAGCCGAGACGACTCGAAAACTACGCGAAGAAGGCCAAATCGAAGAGTTCGCAGCGTGGTTGGCGGAGGCCGGTTTAGCCCCGTTTACCCTCAACGGCTTTCCCTACGGCGACTTTCATCAAGTAGTAGTCAAACACGAAGTCTACAAACCGACCTGGTACGAGCAGGCACGAGCAGACTATACGCTCGATTTGATCGAGATCCTCGACACGCTACTCCCCGCGGGGATGGAAGGCAGCATTTCCTCGCTTCCGCTGCAATGGGGAACTCCCGCGCCTGACGGAGTTCAGTTGTCGGCTTCCGCGGCGAACTTGCGCACGGTTGCCGAACGCCTCGCGCGGCTGGAAGACGAAAGCGGGAGGTTAATCTATTTGTGCCTGGAACCGGAGCCTGGTTGCGTCATAGAACGTGCGGAAGATGTCGTTCGCTTTTTCGAGAATCATTTGCTTGCTGATGGCGACGAACCGACGATTCGGCGGCACATCCGAGTGTGTCACGACATTTGTCATTCGGTAGTCATGTTCGAAGAACAAGCAAATGCATTCCGAAAATTGAATGCGGCTGGCATTCACGTCGGCAAGGTTCAAGTTTCGTCGGCGGTCATCGTGCCGTTTGACGATATCGTTCCGGAACAGCGAGCCGACGCGTTGTGCCAGCTTCGCGGGTTTGCCGAAGACCGTTACTTGCATCAAACGGTCATTCAGTCTTCGCCCGCTGCAAAGCCGATCTTTTTCGAAGACCTGCCAAGAGCCATAGAAATGGTTGACAATCCAGAGGAGCTAACCGGCCAATGGCGGGTTCATTTCCACGTGCCAATTTACTTGGAAGGATTTGGAAGTTTGCGGACCTCCAGGGATCAGATCCTGGAATGCCTGGAGATCGCGACTCATGAGATGCCCGGGTTATCGCATTTCGAGGTGGAGACCTATGCCTGGGATGTCCTGCCCGAAGAATTGCGACGAACACACTTATCAGACGACATCGCAATGGAACTACGGTGGTTCAGTGAAGCCGCGCATCAAGTTAACGCGAATGGCAGCTAGAGCTTTAATCGCGCAACATTCACCAGACTAACTCCAACCATGCACGCGCCACGCAGTCTCGGTGCCTTGAATGTTCAGTAGGCTTGACCCCCGCCCGCAATCCTCGACAACCCTAATCGTTCCGTTGAACCATCCTTGAGGTTACCATGAGAACTTTCGAGAAGATGACCAAGGCCGAAGTGATCCGTGCGCAGAGGGCGTGGGCCAAGGCCGTTGTCGAGCAAGATGTAGAGACACTTCTTGGACTCTACGACTTTGGGTCGCCCGATGAACCGCTGTTATTCAAACCCACCTTGGCGGATGTAATCCGTCTGGATGAGGCTGGGGCGCGATCCTACTTCGCAGGAGGTAACCCGGACTACCCGCATGACGGCGGTTTTTTAAAACACGGGTGGAAGCACGTGGAATTTCAAAGCGCTGTTGGGCTTATTATGAAAGCGGCGCCTGATAAACCCGCGATAATGGTCTTACCCCAGTCGTCGCCGGGATAAGTATGTAAGTTATCCGACAAGAATCCATGACGACAATCCTCAAAATCGACGCTAGCGCCCGTGGTGAGCGTTCGCTTACGCGGCGTCTCTCTTCGCATTTCGTGCGAAACTGGTTGAAACACCGTCCGGAAGATGTGGTCGTCGAACGCGACGTTGGCAGAGACACGCCTCCCCACGTGACCGAAGAATGGATTGCCTGCGCTTTCACGCCTCCTTCCGACCGATCAGAAGAGCAGGCAAAAATGCTTACGCTTTCGGATATCCTCATTGCAGAGCTCGCGGCTGCTGACATCATTTTGCTTGGTACGCCAATGTACAATTATGGCATGCCTTCATCGCTGAAAGCGTGGTTCGACCAAGTCATTCGCATCAACAAGACCTTCTCTTTCGATCTTGATCGCGGAGACTTTCCGCTCGAGCCGATTCTATCCGACAAGACGCTCGTCATTCTTACTTCATCGGGTGAATTCGGATTCGACACTGGAGGAATACGGGAACACATGAATCACTTGGTGCCTCACATAAAGACTTGTTCTTTCTATCTTGGCATTAATGGGGACGACTACATTCACCACATCGGGATTGAGTATCAAGAGTTTGGCGATGACCGCCATCGTAGATCCATTGACGAAGCGCAAGATGGCGTCGCTACTCTCGTCGAAAAACTGGTCACAGCCATGTAGCAGTTCGGTACTCCAAAATATCGGATAACCATGCAATGCACCGGAGCCGCGATGCCGCGCGTTCTTGCGGAACTGCCGAATCTGCATCGCCAAAACGACCAATGCAGATTGGGCGAATCGCTTGAACGCTTCGGCTTCATCGACCGAGTGCACTAAGCGGGGGCGGTCCTTCGTGCCTTCGGGGTTTACGGCGAATGGCACTTAGATAATCGCAACACCTTGGCAGCTAATGCTTAAGCATTGCTGCGACAGCGTGCGTAACGGCGTTAGTGAACTGACGTCGTCGAAAAAGGCCTCTCTTGCTTAGATGGTTCTGTGAACGAACCCATCTTCGGCAAGGAGGCCTTACGATGCGTATTTCTAATCCGGGGCGATTTCGGCAGCAAGTTCGGTTTCTCGAGCGCCAATTCCTACAGGAAGGTAAGTTGCCATTTACGGACGTTCTCTCGGAGAAGGTTGTCTCGCAGGCTTTAGCAGCATCCGATGCCAAATGGAAGGACCGAATCTATTCTCCGCTTGTCACACTGTGGGTGTTTCTCGGGCAGGTGCTCAGCGCAGATCATTCTTGTCGATCGGCTGTTGCTCGCTTAATCGCGCATCGTCTTTCGCTCGGACAAGGCGAGTACTCAGCTGAGACTAGCGCATACTGTCAGGCCCGCAACTCTCACCAACTCACACATGTCACGCCCGTCTCACTTGACTCAATCAATGCTGGTCATCGCGTGCCAGTTAACGGGCGACGCTATGTAAGAGAGCTCCCGGAGTTATCCAGTACGCGGACGAGGCCTTGAACCTGCTTGTTCTGCCGTTCCGAAGAATCCGTCGTTTCTGCGGTTGACGAATGCGAATCAAATGATACACTAACGTATCATGTCAATTCAGCCAGAGTCAACCAGGGATTCGCTTATTGAGGCAGCGATCCGTGTGCTTGCTGCTAATCCGGCTGCGAGTTTGTCTGAAATCGCTACTGAAGCAGGGGTGAAACGCGTCACTCTTCATCGGCTGATTGGGACGCGGGACGACCTGCTGAAAGAAATCGCCATCCGATCCCTTTCGGAGATGGATAACGCCTGCGAACGGGCCGTCAAAAACGCCCAAACATCGATTGAAGCACTGCGAGCCTGTGTGGAGGCGTTGGTGCCGGTGGGCGACCGTTGTCATTTTCTGTGGACACAGTCAGAGGTCTGGGAAGAGCCGAGTGTCGCGAAAGAGATCGCTCGTCAGAACGCGGAACTCTCTCAGCTCATTGACGATGCGAAGTCAGAAGGTTCGATCGAGCCTGGCATACCCACCGCGTGGATTATGGCCGCGATCGAAGCTGTCGTGTTCGCCGCGCTAAGTACGGCTCGGGCCGGCGACATTGCCGTCAATGACGCGGGAAAACTTGCCGTTAGAACGCTGCTCCATGGTATCGAAACACAACCTGCCCGAAAACGAGGGAGGACGAAGACATGAGAACTCACGTGCAAAATTCCGTAGTGTTGATTGTATTTGCTCTTGCTTCCTTCCTACCGAGGTTCTCGAACGCGGTAGAACCACGCGAACGGCACCTGGGGCGCAAAGTCTCAGACTTTGTCCTCACCGATGTGACGACCGGCGAGCCATGGAAGCTAACAAAGCAGGACGCCTCCGCTATCGTGTTGTACTTCAACTCGAATGAGTGTCCCGTTACCAATCGGTATCTGCCCACATTGAAGCAACTCAAAGCAATGACGGCAGACGAGAACGTGGTTGTCGTCGCCATCAACAGTAATCAACACGATTCTGCAGAAGACATCAGGAAGCATGCCCGCGAATACAAACTCACATTCCCGGTATTGCAAGATCCACAAGGCGATGTTGCTCGAAGCTTGGATGCCACCAGAACGGCAGAGGCGTTCGTGCTCGATCGCCATTTCATGATTCGTTATCGCGGCGTGATTGACGACCGTTACGAGCGTGGAGTCACACGTCCGCAAGCAACAAAGTCGTTTCTCACGGACGCCGTGCATGCTGTGCTAACGGGCCGAAGCGTTAAGACCGCGATAACCGACGTGGAAGCCTGTCCTCTCAATCTGGCGGCTGAAAGCGGCACAAGTAAACCAAAGCAAGCCGTTACGTATTCCGAGCACATCGCCCCAATCATTCAACGTCGCTGTCAGGCATGTCACAGACCGGCAGGTATCGGTCCGTTCGAGTTGATGAATTATGAGGATACAAAATCATGGTCAAAGTCCATTCGCGAAGTCGTGACCTCTGGGCTCATGCCTCCCTGGCATGCAGACGCCCCTCTCGGGTACTTTCTGAACGATCGGAGCCTGACTGACGAAGAGTATGCAACGCTGCTTGAGTGGATCGATGAAGGAATGATCAAGGGGGACGAGTCCAAACTGCCAAAGCCCCGAGAGTTCCCAACTACATGGAGCATAGGCACACCTGATCTCGTTGCTGAAATGGAAAAGAGCGTCCAAGTTCCAGCGGATACTCCTGAGCTTGGTGTTCCTTACAAATACATCTGGACTGGCGAGCCGTTCGAGCGTGAGGTGTGGGTCCAAGCGGCGGAGGTGCATCCCGGTGCCGCCGATGTCGTCCATCATGCCAGTGTGTACATCGTCCCCAAGGGGGTGAGCATCAAACTGGTGAATGACGAACGTCCGAGCGGCATCCTCAACGATCTGTTGTCACCGCTCAGTGACCTCCCGCATCTGGTTTCGTTCGTGCCCGGCGATAATGCGTTTGTCCATCGCAAGGGACACGCACTGCGGATCCCCAAAGGCGCACGGTTATTGTTTGAGATGCACTACACGCCAACGGGAAGGGAGGCCACAGACTGCTCGAAGGTCGGGCTCACGTTTGCTCAGAAACCACCAAAACATGAGGTGTTTAGCACTGCCGCCATCAACTACTGGTTTTCGATCCCACCGGGAGATGGCGCCCATCGGGTCAAGGCACAGACGGATCGATTCAAGCGAGATACCATCCTGCTCGCTATGAATCCTCACATGCATTACCGCGGCAAGTCATTCAAATATGAATTGGTCGAGAAATCAGGCAAGAGGTCGTTGCTGCTCAATGTGCCAAACTACAATTTCGAATGGCAGACCACGTACTGGCTCAAAACCCCCGTACGGCTCCCGGAAGGTTCCTATGTCGAATGCACGGCCACCTTTGACAACTCAGCGGACAATCCACTCAATCCTGACCCGACTGTTCGCGTCACGTGGGGCGAGCAGACCTGGCAGGAAATGATGCTCGGCTCCATCGAAGTATATGAGGAATAATCAAACGCATTCGTATCTAACGAGGTGAGAGGAGCTTCAGGATGAGCTCGGAAAACGAATGCAGGACTAAGCCCGTTTCCCTGCGGCAACTCTTCTCCCGGTTTCGGTGGCGAATCCTCGGCACTTGGAGTCTCGTCATACTAGAAGCCGGATTGATGCTCATGTTCCCACTGGTGATCGGAATCGCAATCGACGGCTTGCTGCAGCAGACGTACTACGGCGTGTCCATGCTTGGTCTGATCGGCGGCCTGACCGTGATCACAGGAGCGGTCCGACGCTTCTATGACACTCGGCTTTATGCAGGAGTCTACACAGCAGCTGCCAAGCAAATCGTGACCCAGGAGCGCGACCGCAAGGCAAACGTGTCAGTGATCTCAGCTCGCGCGAACATGGCGAAGGAATTGGTTGAGTTTCTCGAAAATTCGTTCCCCGCCATCATCGATTGCGTGATCGGGCTTGCGGGAACACTAATCATGGTCTGGTTGTTACACGCCCACGTTTTTTTCGCTTGCCTGACAGCAACTGGCATCATCGTCACCATTTATGCGGTGACCAGCAACAGAACGTTGTCACTGAACAAAGGTGCCAATGACGAATCGGAAAAGAGCGTGCGGGTCATCTCTGATGCCCTCGACGTCTCGTCGCACTTCGGCCGATTGATGCGATGGAATATCCGTCTGTCGGACCTTGAAACAATCACGTTCTCCCTCAGTTGGCTGGTCATGCTTGCTGTACTATTATTTTCTGTCGTCACGACGATCCAGAGTGGCGTGACGACACAAGGCAAAGTACTGTCAATTCTCATGTACGTATTTGGCTACATTGAGAGCCTGATTGCGTTGCCGCTTTTCTATCAGCAATTCGTGCGACTGCAGGAGATTTCTGGGCGCCTTGAAGCGAGATGAGATCGCGTCCTGCAAGGCAACCCCCAACCACTAAAAAAGTACCTTGTGACCGAGGGTTCAACTATTCACAGAAAATGTCCGAACACTCCCGGATTAGAACTCGAACCGGTCTTACTAAACTTGGAAGGGGTGACGGGATTTGAACTCCGCAAATCTGGACATAACAGAGGGTTCGAGGAATTGCCCTTCCTCAGTGTGCGAAAGGAGTCATTTGTTCGATGCAGCCAAGACGAGCATCGCAAATCTTGTAAGTTGCTTCCGACTAATCAAAACAACACGTCACGACTGAAAGGGATGAGCTGTTCTGTTTCTAAGTCGGGGCAATAGGATTTGAACCTAGGATCAAATCGGACGCAAGTGACGATAACGTCGCAAGTTGTGGTGATGCCGAATCAATCAGCGCTGCAAATACGCTGCAAAGATGCGACCTTCAACGACTGCAATCCGCACCAAATGACGCCGATTTGCAGCAAGTGGTGGATTCCTGGGATAGCCTGACCAAGCCGATAAGGGCTGCGATAGTGGCCCTCGTTTTTTCTCAAGACAATCAGCCCATAGAGTAAAGTCCGAGCGGATCGACGTATGTGCGGATTGAAGCATGTGCCCAATTCTCGAACTACTGAATGATCACGGCACCTTTGATCTTGGACTCAATTCTTCGAAATACAGCTTTCATAACCTCGGCCATCCGGTCGCCGTTGTTGGCTTGTAGTCTCCAGACTTGATTTGGTGCCGATACGTTGACGTTTGCAATTGACGATGACGTTGCGTCGCACGTCGTTGCTCAACTGGGCGATGGGTAACGAACCTTCTTGCCGGAGGAGGAGAGGCTGTCGGCGTGAAGTGAATTGTCGATTCGTGTCGCCGCTACCTTTAGTGCATGTTCGAGGTGGATTTTGCAGCTTCCCCCTGGAACGGTACTACGCCTTGATGTGACAGTCTATACATCGAAAACCAAAGCATCTGACTGACCAGAAAATTCTGTTCAGTAAACAATCGATGCGCTCTTGCAATTCAATTGCAAATAGGTAGAGTTGGCACATGCAAACCACAGACATGTGCAATCGCATTGCAACAAGCAGTTGAAGAATCATCATCTTGTTTCAGTCACCACCGCTGTTTAGAGGGACCCACAATGAGTTTTAAGTTGTTGGCCGCGTCAGCTTTGTTCGCGCTCGCCTTGTATTTGCCCAGTGACGCCAATGCAGCATTTACCGATCAGTACACCCTCGGCCATGCGGATGTGCGTATTGAATACGATGATGGATTTGACATCTTCCTGCGCGTTGAAGGCGGAACCGTCAATGGCGTTCCAAATACGGATGTAGATCTCAACCTCGACTCAACCTTGGTTCTCACGGATGCGTCAATTGCCAGGCCGAACCTCGGTGGTATTTTCGCTCCGCTGGGGGTAGACGTGGGTGGGCAAGTGTGGTGGCTACCACAGACCGCTACCAGTTCTAACTCGTTCGGAGTCCCATTCATTGGCTGGAACAGTGCTGCCTCAGGAATATTCGAAAATGACCAGGTTGTACTCTCCCTGGAGAGTGTTGCATCGCCTTCCGGGGATGGTGTTTATTCGTTCTGGCAATCTGGGTTCACTCCGAACTTTCTCATGGCGAGTTATGATGGCGTCGACGGTTCCGACAGTTTTGTGATGCCGCTTGGGCACGACCATTACAACATGGGCTTTGCAAACCCGGATGGGAACCATGCACTTGAGGAGGGTCTCTGGACGATCACCTACGGAATTGCAGGGGAATTATTGAACAACGGAGGCCAGGTGTCCGACCAATTTTCAGTCAATTATTGGGTTGGTACCACACCCGTTCCCGAACCCGCCAGTGTGCTCATGTTTGGAATTGCATTCGGGGCGTTTGTTGCTGTTTGCCGTCGGGCCAACCGTGCGAGAGCAATCGCAAGGGCAGACTGATGGCACGCGCTGCTCGGCAAGGGTTCACATTGGTTGAGTTGTTAGTCGTGATTGCGGTCATCGGCATCCTGATCGCGATTCTGCTGCCCGCAGTCCAGTCTGCACGTGCGGCGGCAAGGCGAGTTCAGTGCCAGAACAATCTCAAGCAAGTTGGCCTGGGTGTACACAGCTACCACGGGGCATTCAATTCGTTTCCAACGCACTTTACCGGACCAAGCCTAGCGACAACAACACATTGCGAATCAGGCTTCACCAGTTGGCTGGTTGGAATCTTGCCGTTCATCGAGCAGCAGCCGCTGTACGACTCGATCGACATGCGGCATTCGTTTTCCGACCACTGCAATTATACAACTGCGGTAGATTATTATGAAGTTTCTATTTCCTCGAGCCATCCAAATGCGACCGCCGCATCAACAATGGTACCAACCTACATCTGCCCAGCAGATCCATCGGCCGACCGCTCCGACGCGGGTGGGACCGCACTACCGGCACCGGGGAGCTATGCGGGAAACGTTGGCTGGCCTTGCAATGCATCCTTTCCAGGCGGAGCCCCATCGGTAAAACAAAATGGACTGATCGGACTTCTAAATCCTAGCGATCCGGACGAATGGCAGACGCCCACAATTCGATTCAGTGACGTGGACGACGGCTTATCAAACACGGCCTTGGTGGCCGAGCGAGTGATATCCCCACCAGATGCAGTCTTAACGTCGCCTTGGGGCACCGAATTCATCAACACGTCGGTGCCACAAAAGTATCTCTCATATTGCGGCGGAGGTGGGGGCGCGCGTTCGCTCGACGAATGGCGTGAATACTGCGGAGGTAGCAACCATGGAGAAGCCATCTTCACCCGCGTGCATGGCCGGGTTTGGATTAGTGGCTGGACATTGGCAGCAAACACCTATATGCACACCCTGACGCCCAACCGCAAAAGCTGCCATATATTGGGCGGGGAAGACGATGGATTCAATATTGTCACTGCAAGCAGTGAGCATGCCGGCGGCGCTAATGTGTTGATGGGAGATGCCAGAGTAGTTTTTGTTCATGATGAGATTGAGGCACGGGTCTGGTGGTCAATTGGAAGTCGGGATGGCAACGAGTTAGAGCAGTTGCACTGATCCGCCTCGTAAGTCTTCTTGCGTTGGTGCTGTTGCCTGGATGCGCTTCTGAGAATCCCAAAGACCATCTGCATCTGGTCTTCGGAGAAATGGCTACACTGCCTGTTGTACTTGCGTACCGATCTCAAGAGGCCACAGAGAGCTGGTTAGTCAAGACCGACAATCTGCCATCCTCATCGGGAGAGGTGAAGATCTCACCGATCAACCGCAACGCATTAATTGGGATATCAGCAGCTCTAGGCGTTAATCTGGAAAGCTCGTTCGAGTTGCAAGGTGAGGGCTTCTATCACGAGTGGACTAGTTCCCAGGGGCACATCCGAATGCAGTTCGTACCCATCGACAGCGGGTATGTGGCCTACGTCGAATTCCTGAAAGGCGTCGAAAAATGACCAAGCAAGACCGATCGTCAACAGCTAAGTTCCTTTTCTCTCTGATAGATTGTTTTTCTCCAGAGGGCGAAGCCAGATCACTCCCGTGGGCTTCGGATAGCATACGGTTGGTTAGAATCTAGAAGTAAGTCTAGACCGAGTTAGAACAAGGACAGAGGAGACAGTAAAGTGCGAACGGAGAGCAGGGGCGACAAAGATCAGGGGGATGTCAATGCGAATTCCGAATCCGAGATCTTGGAGGGACATTCATCGGAACAACAGCATGATCGGCGAGATGTCCAACCGCAACTTTCGGATCCACCTCAGCTTCCCGATCCTGAGGATAACCTAAAGGGCATTCGCTTTCGCGGCAATCGTAAGCATAAAAGACACATTTGGAGTGCCTGGCGACCGGCGTAATTGTCTCTTTAGAGGCTGATTGGACACAACTGGCATTATCCCGAACTGGTTCCGTGACAAAGGAGTCCGGCTTTCATGGATACTCATAATGACTCGTGCCGGTTTCATGAAGTTGTAGCTCGTGAGCGTATCAACGTATTGCCAACCATTTTTCGTAAGCTGTTCGCACAATAGGCCTGTTCCAGGAAATTCTCTCTCTCACTCATTATTGCGACAAGCTGTTGCTCTGACACGACACTTTCGTAGCCATTAAGAACCTGTGTCGGTACGAGAATCACCTTGATCCGCCGACCGCCTCAGGCGTCCATACTCACTCTCCCTCATCGTCTACGGTAACTGTCGCGTGAAGTCCTTTGCGTACCAACAAGTCTTCCACCACTCGGTCTGCCGCCGAGACTTCGAGCACCATTTTCCAACTCCAGTTGTCTTTCTCCCACTCGGGATCTTTGTTGCGACGTTGCGCCTCTGCCTCCAGTACCGCCCGATGATAGCGATCCACGGCAACCCGACACACGACGACCTCGATACTAGGCATTACAGCGCTCCATTAGCGTTACGTTATCATCCCGACACCCAACGCCAGGACGTTAGTCGTTAGAACATTAATGACAAGCTCCATTTTTCTCATTCCAACACGAACGGGGCCTGGAATCGCTTTTCTTTCACACAGAATCCAATTTAGGCGGTGGGCTGATCTTTCAATCAAGTCGTCCGGCAAGGACGAAGCTCACCCAGAAGTACGGGTGAGCCGCTCCTGTGCAGTCGCGACGCTGGCGCATGATATCCTTATGGGCCCTACGTGGGGCGTTGATCTTGTCAGTTCCGGCGGCCAGTCTCTCGCAAAAAGTCCATCATCAACTCTTGCGTCGCTTGGTCGGGTACCTTGTACAGGCTAGTCACGGCGCCAGCTGCATCGCATAGAGACAGCGTACTAGGTGCCGCAAAATCAAGAAGTTCTGTCGAGTCCCTGCTTTGGCTAACCGTGTCTCAAGAGCGGCCTCCGGAGTCCTACGCTATACTCTCGGCTTCAGAGGTAGGAGGCGGGAAATCACAACGCGTTTTCTTCCAGAATCAGCCCGGCAACTTGGGAGTATTTATTGTGCCAGAGGCAGCGTCTGTCTAATCATGGCACAGACACTTTGCTTTTGACCCTATACTTCGATTCATCGCGGAAGCTTGGTCGCGAGTTCCTCCTCTCAAATGAGAGGGCTTATTGATGCTCGCCGAGGCTCACGCTCGTTGAAGTCAGATGAGCGTCGATGGGATGGCGTCAGAAAAGTCCGTTGGGACCGCGCACGCGACGACGCGTGCACGATCGTTCGCAACTTGCCGGACGGACGGCGGTTGCGTCATTCGTCTAATCAACCTGGGAGTTACTCACCGCCAGCCAGTTCGGCAAGGGTCTGATCAGAATGCGTTGACCAGCGTGACTGGGTAAACATCCCTCTTCGAACGAGTCCATCAGGGGCTTCAAGCTCTAGCCAAGCCTCGCGTAGATCGATATCCGCAATCTATTCTCGTGCGGAACCGGTGAATTCGCGGAAAGGCGATTTGCTCGGTTCAGCTCGTACGCCTCAAAGGGGAAAGTCCACTCCCCGGCACACTGTATAGTGTGCTCGGTCGGCGATCATCTAGCTCCGGCTAGCACACGTTCGCTCATGCGTTTCGCAAATCCACAGTGCTGTTCTGTGCCCCAGTGAATTCCGTCCGCCGAACTGGCGGGAAACTCGAGGCTGAAGTCGATGATCTCGCAGCCCAGGGCATGGCCGACTTTGTAAAACTCTTCAGCAAGACGAGATTGCTTCTTGTAGGCACCGGCGAACTGATCTTCGAGTGCATTACTTAGTCGCGTCGGGGGTGGCACCGTAAGCATCACGCTGAGTTCCCCAGACTCCGGCCCGCAAGGAAGTTGGCGGGCGAGCTCAACCAACCAGCTGGCTCCCTGGGCAATCTCAAACGGAGACAGGTCGAATCGTTTCTTGAGGTCGTTCGTTCCCAACATGATGATCAACAGGTCGATCGGCCGCTGTGCCATGAGCACGAACGGTAAGGCTCGCAATCCATTGCGATAAGGAACAGCCGGATCGTCATGAACCGTGGTACGGCCGTTCAGGCCGTCTGCCACGACACGATACTTCGATCCCAGCTCCACCTGCAATACTTCAGGCCAACGCCGGAGCGGTGGCAATCGGCGACCGGTTCCCGGTTCGTATCCCCAAGTATTCGAGTCACCGAAACAGAGGATCACGCGGGAACTCGAGTCGGATCCTACATTGTCATGAGAAGACTCAGACATCTGTTCTATCGGAATACACCCTACTTCACGAAGCGTCAGTACGTCAATGGTTGCGCGTGAAGCCACGCTCCTAGCCATTCACGGCCTGACGTGCAGCTTCGACAATCCGGTCAATACTCGGCACATAGGCGGACTCAAGCGCCGTTGCACACGGGCACGGAGTGTCAGGCGCGGCAACACGCAGAACCGGCGCATCTAGGTCGTAGAAGCTCTCTTCTACGATTCGGGCACAGAGTTCGGCGCCCCAGCCCCCAGTCAAGTTGTCTTCTTCGGCGATAACGACGCGACTTGTCTTCGCGATCGATTCACGAATCGGTGCCATGTCGAGCGGCACCAGCGAGCGGACGTCGATGATCTCGGCGTCGATTCCCTCCCCGGCCAATTGTTCCGCAACCTGGGAGGCACGATGCACCATCAGCATGTTCGCAAGTATCGTGACATCTCGTCCTTGGCGGACTACTTCAACACTGCCGAGCGGAACCTCAAAATCGCCAGGGGGAACTTCGCGTACCGGGTCGATCGATGCCTTTTCTTTCCGGCCTCCTTTGCCGCCGTAGAGTAATTTGTGTTCGAGGAAGATGACTGGACTTTCGTCCCGGATGGCAGCGATCAACATGCCCTTGGCATCGCGGGGATTCGACGGACATGCAACTTTCAGTCCCGGCGTGTGCATGAACCAAGCGTCGGAACACTGGCCATGTTGCGCGCCACGGTTGGAGGCGCCCACGGGTAACCGCAACACCATCGGAACGGAGACGGCACCGTTACTCATGTAGCACATTTTCGCGGCTTGGTTGACGACCTGGTCCATCGCACAGAGGACAAAGTCCCCGTACTGCATCTCTGCCACGGGGCGCATGCCGACCATGGCAGCCCCGACGGCAGCGCCGACGATCGCGCCTTCGGAGATCGGCGTGTCGATGACTCGCTCGTGCCCGAACTCTTCCGACAGCCCGAGGGTGACGGTGAAACCGCCTCCGAATCCACCAGAAACTCCGATGTCTTCGCCTAGCAGGAAGACGTTCGGATCGTGGCGCATGGTCACGCGCATTCCGTCTCGCAACGCCTCGGCCATTGTCATGCTTACGGATTTCACTTCGCAAAACGCTCCTTTGCAAAAACGTTGGTCGATACCGTGGACGGCGAAGGAAGCGGACTATCGACGGCGAAGCGGACCGCTTCATGAATCGCGTCGAGATTTTCCCGATCGATCTCGTCGAGCACCTTGGCCGAGCATTCGAATTCGTTGATCAGCTGTTTACGAGTGTGGTCGAGCGGATCACGAGCCTGCCACGCTTGCAGCTCTTCCTGGTTTCGATAATTTCCGGGATCACCTCGCGAATGGCCCGGGTAGCGATAAGTCCGGCATTCCAACAAAGTGGGCCCTTCGCCGTAACGTGCCCGTTGAATCGCCCCCGTCGCCGCGCGAAAGACGTCGAGCACCTGCATGCCATCTACGGAGATTCCAGGAATACCGTAAGACGCTGCGCGCTGGGACAGCTCGGTTACGAGACTAGTCAATGAAAGATGAGTCGATGCAGCGTAAAGATTGTTCTCGCAAACGAAGACGACCGGCGCACGGCGGACGGCCGCGAAGTTGATACCTTCGTGGAAGGCACCGATGTTCGAAGCGCCGTCTCCAAAAAAGCTAACTGCCACCCGATCTTCATTAGCGAGCTGAAATCCGAGCGCGGCACCGGTTGCGATGGGGATATTGGCGCCGACAATCGCATTCGATGGCATTGCGCCGACGGAGCTATCGACCAGATGCATCTGGCCGCCCTTTCCGCCGGAACAACCAGTCGCTTTGCCCCAAATCTCGGCAGTGATGCCATTCAGATTTGCTCCCTTAGCCAGCATATGGCCGACGGGGCGATGCGTGCTGAAGACAAGATCGTCTTCCCGCAGGGCCATGCAGACACCGACCGCGACAGCCTCTTGACCCTGACATTGATGGAGGGTGCCAGGGACTTTTCCCTGCAGGAAGAGCCGATAGAGATGGTCCTCGTATTGGCGAATGAGCGACATTCGCCGATACATGGCAAGCACCGAATCGCGGGATATTGTCTCGACGGTTGTCAACACGTGTCTCCTCGTTACCGTTTCTCAAATAATGCACTCGGATCTTCGAGCTGATTCTTCAACTCGCACAAGAATTCCGCCGCCACGATGCCATCGGTCACACGTTGATCTACGGACAACGTGATCGCGATTGTCGTGCGGATCACCACCTTGCCGTCGCGAACGACGGGCCGAGGGGCGGCCGCACCACACGCAACGACCGACGCATGCGGCGGTTGGATAATCGCCGTGAACGCATCGACGCCGTATCTTCCAAGGTTACAGACGGCGATCGTGCCGTCTTGTAGATCGTCCAAGTCGATCTTCCCGGCCCGCGCCTTCTGCACCAAATAGCTCCTCTTTGCCGCGATTGCGGAAAGTGAGAGAAAGTCGGCGTTGGGAATCATTGGGTTGAGTATCCGCGAATTCACTTCCGTGGCGATCCCCACGTAGACGCTGTCGTAGTAGACAATCTCATCTCCTTCAACCCGCGCGTTCAGTTCGGGGGTTTTCCTCAGTGACCGAGACGTAGCTGATACGATCAGATCCTCAAGCGTGATGTGCGTTTGTTGGGTCGTCCCGCTTCGCCGGACAATCATCTCGCTGGCGTTGGTCACGTCGATTTCGACCGACGCGTATAAGTGAGGGATCTCTGCCTTGCTCCGGCGCGACACCGTGGCAATCGATCGTCGCACACCGCTTAGCCGAACTCGTTTCAGCCCGCCGACTGGCGATTGCATACTAGGCACTTGAACGTGGAGATCGCGGACATGAATAATGCCATCACGTCCGGAGCCCTTGATCTCACCTAGGTCCAAGCCTTTCTCGTGCGCGATACGTCGCGCACGGGGCGATGCCAGGATCCTCTTGCTGTTTGCTACTGAGGCGATGGACACATCAGTTTCAGATGTCGAGTCAGGTGGGCCACCTTGCGGCTCCGTCACGATTGGAGTATCGGTCCCACCGCCAGAAATGGGCTCATCAATATCGTTAGAGATCAATCCAACTTCGGTACCGAGTTCGATCTCTTCACCGGCGGCGACATAGATCTCGCGCACGAAGCCGCTGCAGAACGCTTCGACTTCAAACATGGCTTTGTCCGTCTCTACGGAAAACAGTGGCTGGCCTACCTCCACATAATCTCCAACGGAGACCAGCCATTCGGCGATCGTGACGTCCGCGCCCGTCGCACCGAGATCGGGGATGATGATTTTTTCGATCATCGGCGTCCCCCGTGACCCACGCTGCCGAATAGTTGCATCAAATCTTCGACGGCACTCTGCATCGCCAGGCGTCCCGCCATCAGCACATCCTGTTCGCCGCCTGAGCCGAGCACCGAGTAAGGGTTCGTGCGGTCGTTGACCCCTGCGGTTGCGGACCGCATCTCCTCGAAGAAGACTTGCTTTAGTCGACTGCCAACGTTGATCTTGCGCACCCCAATCTCGACAGCCGCAGCCAAGTCCTCGCGATCAATCGAAGTTGCCCCATGCAGGACTAGCGGAACGGAAACCGCCTCCGCGATTTCGCGCAATCGCGGCAGATGGAGTCGCACCAACTCACGGCCGTGGAGATGGAGCTGGCCGACGTTTACGGCGAGGGCATCAATTTTCGTTCTTCCGACGAACTCAAGACAGTCGCCCGGTTCCGATAGGTTTCGATCAGTCGATGCGTCCGGCAGTTCCCCGCCAACACCGGGCACCGCCGCTAACTCGGCTTCGACTGCTTTGCCAACCATGTGTGCGCGGTCGGAGAGCTGACGGATCTTCTCATCCCGCGGCGCCTGTGCTTCGTCGTCGTTGGCGTACATGACCAGATCGAATCCCAAATCGAGCGCGAGCTCGACAGCATCGAAATAGGGAGATTCGTTAAATAGAAGGCACGCTGGCACCGACAACCCCTCGGCGATCGATTTGGCCATCCTGAAGTAGGCCGAGATCGGATCGGTTCGCAGACGCTCGGGCGACGGAAGATAGATGCCGCTGAAGCCGAGGATCACGGGAGAACACGTCGCCTCGGCCGCGTCCGCCACGGCCAGCGTAGATTCCAGATTCCAGCTTTCGAAGTAGCCCACGGCGTATTGATTTGTCCGCGCGTGATCCATGAGCTCATCAAACGATACAAGGGGCATCACGTTTCTCCCCGATTCGCTGATGATCGCCCGGGAATATTCTTAAACGCACGAGCCCGCTCGATCAGTGGTTGCTCAATGGCCATCCGCTCGATGCTGGAACCTAGTTGGACGCCGTCGCAGATCGTGTGTTCCAACATGTACTGGGCGTCCTCCGGATCGACGATTGCGGCACCATGCGCCAGCAGAATCACTTTCGGGTCGATCCGCCTGGCGATTTCGAAGTGTTCCTGGCTGCGGCTCGCCGTTTCCTCACGAGAAGGTCCGGCCTCGAAACCAGTCGTCCCGCCAGCGGTGATTCCCGCGTGAAATATGAAAATGTCGGGCGACGCGTCTCGCATGATGCGCTCAGCGTCCGCCCCATCGAAGGCGTAACCAACCGTGGCAAGATCAAGCTCTTGAGCGATTCGTAGCATGTCGATCTCATGCTCGAAGCCGAGCCCAGTCTGCTCGAGCGTGTCGCGGAAACGGCCATCGAACCAGCCAACCGTGGGAAAGTTATGGACTCCCGAGATTCCGATGCGTCGCAAGTCTTCCAAAAAAATGCGCATGTCGCGCAGCGGATCGACGCCGTTGATGCCGACAATGACCGGCGTCTGCTTTACCTGCGGCAAAACCTCGCGGGCGGCCGTATCAAAAACGATCTGATTCGCGTCCGTGATAGGCAGCATTCCGGCCAGCGACCCATATCCTTGCATGCGGAAATAGCCCGTGTTGTAAATCCCCAGCAAGTCGACGCCACCTTGCTCGATGAACTTGGCACAAATCCCGCTGCCCGCTCCCGTCATGACGAGTGGACGGTTCTTCGAAATCTGGTCGCGCAGTCGTTGTACGACCTCACCCCGCGCATAACGCCTTGCCATCAGTTGGGATCCCCTGACTGCGAAGCGTGGCAGCGGTAAAGCTCCACGAGGCGCTGAGCCGCGAACTCGGCGAACTGGGGATCATTGATGTGGTGCGGGCGGCGTTCGAAGAGCACCCTTGAATCGAGGAGCTCTTCAACACGTTCGACGAATGCGCCGTCGGCCTCCGGGTCATAAAACGGTTCATACCGCCCAGCGTAACTGTCGAAACCGAGTTCGGGGACCAAGAATGCAGCCAAGCCGTTGGGCGATGCGATGCGTGTCGCAATCTCGCCAGCAACGTCAAGCATCTCCTCCGTATTCAGCCGTACGTCCGTGATCTGGGCACTATGCCGTACGAGCGTACGCGACGCGTATCGGTCCGGAACCGATTCCGGTTCATTGAAGACGAGTACCTCCACGGCGCCAGGGCAGATTACCTGTGGAATTCCTAGTTGGCTGGCCGTCTTCAAACGTTGGGGGCCTCCGCCCAACAGCGCGTGATGCATTTCGTTCGAGACTTCGATAATCGAATAGTCGAGCACGGCGTCGATCAGACCCTCGTGCATCATTTCTTCCATCGCGCGACCCCCCGTGCCGATCGCATGAAAGATGATGGCCTGAAACCCTTCACTCTCCAAACAAGCCGCCGCGCGCAATGCTCCCGTGGTCGTGATCCCGACGGTCGTAATGGCCACGGTCGGTCGATCGTCCGAGCGGATGGGTGTATCGATCTCGGCCATGCCACACGCGGCAGAGGCGGCGTTGGCCAGTATGCGGCGTGAAAATGGATTGAGCCCCATGATATCCGTGACCGAGAACATCATCGTGATGTCTTTCGTGTCGACCCAAGGAGCGACGTTTCCCGATGCCATTGTCGAGACCATGATCTTTGGCAGGCCAAAGGGCAATGCACGCATTACGGCGGTACTTAGCGATGTGCCCTGGGTGCCGCCGATGGAAAGAACGGCCGCCAAAGAGCCGGTATCGAGCATGTCTTGAACAATCGCCGTGGCTCCGCGCGTCATCACCGGCGCGCATTGCTCGCGCGTGGGGCGTTTGATCATCTCCCGCAGGTTTTCCCCTCCGGCGCGGGCAACCTCATCACGGCTAATGTCCGCCTTGCCTTGAGGTTCACCTACCACCCCGGTGTCAATGACTAGTGCAACATGACCCCGCTGTTCGATCACTTCTCGCAGGAAGTTCGCTTCCGCACCCTTGGTGTCGAGGGTCGCTAGCACAGCGATCTTGCGCCGCATCGGTCCCCCTTTGTTCTCGGGCCGCGGAGTGTACTTGTTTCGAATTCCTACTGGATTCGATCCGAGCGATAGCTTATCATCTCGAAAGCTAACGATCCATAACTTTCGCAAAAGAAATATTATGGCACGCCGACTCGCCGACAACCGACAAGGCCAAATCCTGACGATTCTTCGCGAATCGGGGGTCATGCGGAATCGAGAGCTAGCTACTCTGCTTGACGTTTCGACGGTCACAATTCGCAGCGACATCAAGGCGCTGACGCAGAAAGGACTCGTTCGACGCACTTACGGTGGGGTCGCGGCGACAAGCGACGCGGATGACTCCTCGTTCGGCAACCGGGCCAGCCAGGCTCGAGTTGCCAAGCGCAACATCGGTGCAAATGCCGTGAAACTGATTGGGGAAGGCGAAACGATCCTGCTGGACGCGGGCACGACGGCGATGCAAATCGCCCGCCAGTTACCGAATGACCTTAGTTTCACGTTGGTGACGACCTCGCTCAACGTGGCCATGGAAGCATCTCAAAAGCCGAAGGTCGAGGTGGTGTTATGCGGGGGGATCGTCAATCCGAAGACGGTCTCGGTCTCCGGCCACCACGTAGAAGCCGTTCTCTCGGAAGTGCACGCGGATCGCCTCTTCTTGGGAGCATACGCCGTGGACTTGGAGAAAGGGCTCTTGGAACGAAACTTTCAAGGGGCACAAACGAAGCGTCTCCTACTACGCTCGGCGCGCCACGTGGTGCTGGTTTGCGATTCCAGCAAATTTTCGGCCAAGTCGCCCGTGGTAACGGCACCGTTGTCCGTTCTAGATTCGGTGATTACGGATGACGGACTGGATGGAGAAATTCGTCGCGGTTTGAAGGAGATGTCTATCCGTGTGAAATGCGTATCGCGATGATTGGGGGAAGAAGTATATGTTCATGAACTGAGGACGCGAACGGACTTTCGACACTCGAGCTGAGCTCAGGAAGCTTGGTGCGTTCAAGCAGTCGGTCGCACGAAGCCTGTGGGCCTTCATGGCCCTACTAACGCCGTTGGTCTTGGCGACGAGCACCAGTGCGGCGGAAGATCAGTATTCTCTGCACATCCGACAAACAGATCCTCTGACGCCAGAGGAGGAAAAGCGATCATTCCAAATCCCGGCCGGGTTCGAGGCGCAGATTGTTGCCGCCGAACCCGAGATCCAAAAGCCGATCAACCTAGCGTTCGATGCGCGGGGCCGGTTGTGGGTCAGCGGTTCGACTGAGTACCCGGTCGCGGCTCCATTAGATGAACCCTGTAGTGATTCGATCCGCATTCTCGAAGACACGGACGTCATTGTTGTCGCCCAGGGGGTTGCACAGCTACAGAGGCAACGTTAACGCCTGTAGTTGGGTAAATCACTAAACTGTGTTGGCGTATTCACCCGGGTGCGGATTTGAGCTTCTCGAATGAAAGGTGGTTGATGCAGCTAGCGGAAGGACGACTCATGCGATAACCACACCGAGGTACGTCAGGAATTCGAGCCCTTAGCAGCATCATCGTCACCGTTAATGTTACCGTGAAAAGACTCGTGCTGGACGAGCGGTTGGGTTTCGACGTCTTTGTAGACGACAGCTCGCCGCGGGCAACGGTTTAACAGTAACTGCGTGACATCAGCGCGCGCATAGTGACCAGCCGGGTCGTTGGCCATCTTGGCTGCCGCAATTTTCGACATGTCACATTCGGCAATGAGTACCGCCTCTTCTCCATCGTCCAACGGACCCGCAATCGTCTCGCCCATAGGGTCGATGATCTGAGAAATTCCGCCGCCCACCCGAAGCAGCTTGTGTTTCTCTTCGTCGTCGGCAAGTAGTTCGACAGTGGCTTGATCGCAAAGCCCACCAACGTGAATCACGTAAGTCTGCGTTTCCAGCGCGTAGCTTCGCGATACGGCAACACTGGCTTCACCGCTAAACGAGTACAAGATCCCCGTATAGAGACAAAAGGCGGGCCATGCGGCGATGTGAATTTGCTCGTTGAAGCAGTTCATTGCGTATCGCGTGAGTGGCTGCAGGTGCTCCCAACAATTTAGAGAGCCTACTTCGCCAAGCTCTGTATGCAGAACGAACAAATCGCTGCCATCTCCCTCTCCCCAGATGGTGCGTTCAGCATGCGTTGGCTTGAGCTTTCTACGGTGGCCGATCAATTCCCCCGTGGGATCGATCGTAATTTGAGCCAAGTAGAGACTGCCGCCATCGCGTTCCGTTAGTCCCATGACGACATAGATGTGATTCTCGCGAGCAGCAACACATAATTGCTCGATGGTATCGCCCGGAATCGTGACGGCATTGGCGTAGAGTTGCTGCGTGAATTGGGCTCCATAAATCGGTGACCCCAAGTAAACCCACCACGGATAGCCGGGAAGCCAAGCCTCGCCGAAGGCGACTAGTTGTGCCTTCTGACCAGCTGCCTCCGCGATGAATGCAACCGCCTTTTCGGTGGAACGCTCGCGATCTAAGAAAACCGGAGCGGCTTGCGCCACAGCCAGACGCACCGTTGGATAATGATCTCCCATAGCTCGCCTTCCACTTGCCAATATCAACCTGAGCAGGTCCAACAACAATGTTGAATCAACATTGCCGAACTTAGATCTCGATCGTGCTCGCGAGACTTGTAACCTCGAAGCAAGCCGGCTGACATCTGATCACGTTGTTGAGAATCATCTCGGGTTGTGACCCTTCATTCTCTTGGTGGGTGACTTACCAGAAACGGCCAACTCACCCACGGGTCTTCCAGGTCTCTGGAAACGGAAACGATCAGTCATGCAGAGACCGTGACACAAGACGCATGCGCGTGGCCGATGTCTTTTCTCAAGTTGCGATCATACTCCAGTCGTTTTCATAATGTCAGACCCTTTGTAGTTTGAAAGGCTCTCCTACAGTAAAGGTGATTCTGCAAATCCACTAGTCATCTTCACCGTCGTCAATTTTGGCAGATGGGTCGAAATCCAAGATTGTCCAACTTCCGCAACTGGACCGTGACGCAAACTGTGGGCTCTCTCTACCGGGACCACAAGCTGGGTGACCGAACCTTTGGTCGGTTGTGCCCAGCTCTCAGATGTTGAGTGATGCCGGTAGGGCTTCGATGATACTTCTTTCTGATGGCGTTGAGACAACCTGCGTCAGGGTAAAACCGGCCGCTTCGAGGAGAGTGCGGTATTCCGCTTCTGTGCAATCGCGATCCCCCGTGATAGCCATCATCAGCAGATCCAACATTTTTCCGGGCGACGATGTATCCCCGGGCGGGAGGACAATCTCAACCAGTAGCAACTTGCTCCCTTTCGCCATCGCCCGGCGACAGTTTTTGAGGATCGTGATGGCACGCTCATCATCCCAATTGCAGATCACGGTGGACAGAATATAGGCATTTCCACCTGTTGGCACCTCCTGAAAGAGGTCCGCTGCCACACACTCACAACGGTGTACCAAATCCGTCTCTGAAAGCTGTCTCTCTGCATGATCAATGACTGGCCCTAGATCCACGAGGGTCGCCATCGTTTCTGGATTGGCCTGCAAAATGGCCGAGATGAGAGTGCCGTTGCCACCACCGACATCAACAATACGTTTTAATGGCGAAAAATCGTAGGTGGCTGCCACAGCTTCCGCGACCTCTGAAGCCAGACCACTCATGGCTTGATCAAAGAGCAAAGCCGTTTCGGGCCTCTCAGCCAAATATGCATAAAGGCTCTTGCCACAAACGTGGGCAAAAGCAGTCTCTCCGGTCTTGATACTGTGACCAATCTGTCCGCATGGCTGCCAAAAAATCTCTTCACCATAGATCGTGGCGAGTGCATTCAACGAACCGGGAACATCGCTCCGCAGCGTCCGCAAGTGGGGTCGACCCGAAGCTCCCTGCCGAAACTTCGGTGAAGATCCCAGCGCTGGCAAGCAGACGTAGCAAACGATAGAGAGAATTGGCATGTGTTCCAGTTGCCTGGGCGAGTTCGCTGACGGGCTGCGGTTCGGCCTTGACCAAATCTGCCAGTCCAAGCTTCGCAGCCATGTGGATGGATTGGGCAATCCATGGCCCTCGAAGCAGACGGAGTACCGTGGTCTCTGGTGATAAATGGTGCTCATCTTCGGGAGCATTTATCATACAAAGTCCCCGTTGGGGGGATTTCATCAGCACGGTCTTCATGTTCGTCCTGACTCATCGTCCATTCACGGCGAGCAGCCAAAAAATGCTGCTATCAATATCTGCGCTTCAAACCGGTAGAACGAAGATTTGCGTGATATCACGCATTCGGCTGCTCGACGAAAGCGCGATCACACCCTCTTGTCGCTTTTAGATCGTGGCTCTATCAGCGCCTTAACCTGATCGGCTATTGGGGTTCTTAGTCGGTTCTCCAAGTCTCTGGTAGGCATCCAGCAGTCGCTGAGTCAGTTTCGCCAACTCAGGGTCCGCAGCGTGCAAATCGAATGCGGGATCGTCCGGAAACAGGTCCGCGGTAACCCAGCGACTTGAGATCAACCAACTTCCGTCCACCTTGCGGACCTCGTCGTCATAACGTCCTAGGAAGGCGATCTTATTGCCCTGCCGCGTCGCAATCGTTACGACAGTGGTCGATTGTCCCGTAGCGCGCTCGCCACTCGAATCAACTTCATAAAGCAACGATGTATTTAGATGCCGCGATCCAAGCTCTTTGTGGACCTGGCCATATTCAGCGATCTTGCCCCTTCCCCGCAGGGCGACGTCACCGAACCCGAACACTGCATCTTCGGTAAAGCAGTTGGCCCAACCTTCAATGTCATGTCGATCGATAGTGAGAGTATAGCGCGCACAGAGCTCGTGGATTCTGAGTTTCTCGACGCAGATTTCCAAATCAGTCATTGCAGAGCCTCATTTTCTTGTCTGACGAGCCCTCACGAACGCTACCAGTTGTCAGAATAGGCGCTGGACTACGGCTAAGCTAGGCACTTCACTGGGTGGGACGCGCCGCTACAAAATACGGTCAGCCCGAAAATGCACAGGTTTCATCGACCGAGTGCACCAAGCGGGGACGTTGCTTCGTGCCTTCGGCGTTTACGACCGAGGCTGATTCGAGTAGTCCGAAGAACGACGTATTCTATCGATTTTCTGGAGTCCACGACTGCCCACTGACTCCCACATGTCACGCCCACATTTGTCGTTTGAGAAGAACCAGTCTGACGCCGAGATGCCCGCGACGCGGGCGTCGTCAATTTGATACCATCGCTGCAGAGGTCTTCCAAACCGCCCTCAGTTTAGGCGGAGCTTTCGGAACAGCGGCTGGTCCAACTTCGCTCAATTCTGGGACGCGCGAACTGCAAGAGGTGTGTCCATCGAAGCGAGGCCGGTGGGGCACGTCAATCAGCGTCGCGAGGGGCCGCATAGAGTCAGAACCTTGGTCAACCATCTGGTCGATAGACTTGAGAAAGTGTTCGCTAGCCCAGTTATTGATAGGTGTTGTCAGCCATGGACGACAGCTGGTTGCACACGATACGCCTTCGTAGTTTGATTGGTGCGAGATCGTCAGCAGCCCCGACACGTAGACCAATCCCTTGATGGTACATACCGTGTTGACACCGGCGCACTCTGTCACTAGCTGTGGTTCGGCAATTCGCCAGATGTGGAAAGTCTGGGCATTAGACTCGCTTAGGCTGGCTCAAGACTGGCGACTTTAGCTATGTTGTTCGATACTGCTTCTAGCCGGCGGCGATCAAGCCCACGATCCATGCACAACAGACGCTAGTTATCGCCACGAAACCCGCCAATTGCTGGACTTTACTGTGGGCCAGCCAGGAGGTGGGTATACTACATCCCACCCAGCCGGTAAGCAGACCAGCAACAAAACCGGCCAGGTGCGCGACAACATCCGTGCGGTCGCCTCCGAGGCCTGTGTACGCCAGTAACACAATTCCACCGATCATCGGGCTCCAACGTCTTAGAAGTTTTTCTTGGACCGCTTTTCGAGAACGCAGCGCGTGGGCGACGAGCAGGCCGAGGGCGGCGAAAACAGCGGTCGAAGCGCCGATCGACGCGTGGTCTGGCGCCCGCACCATCGCATTAATCAAGTTTCCCAGTGCCCCTGCGACAACAATCGCCAACCACGCGACGCCCCCACCGAGGACTTGTCCCGCCAGAATACCAAAGAGAGCTCCAAAGACCAGATTCGCGACGAGGTGCGCTCCATCCACATGGAGTGTCAGCGCTGTCAGCGTCCTCCACCACTCGCCTGCCATGACCCTTTCAGCCTGCATCCTGCCCGCCGGCAGCCACTGCAGGCCTAATGTCGACTGGGCCGTGAGAATGGCGGTCACGATTAAGACTCCCGTGTAAGCGACAACAGCTGCCTTTGCCCCATTGAAGACGGGGACAGGTGCGTCGCCGTGGTGCGATGGTTCTATGTTTTCCAGCCGATAAGCGTTCAGCTCGGCTGTGGCGGTTCTGAGATCGTCGCGCCGCACGATGAGCAACCACCAACCATCTTGATGATGCGCTTTGGAGGGAACCCCCGCTGCGTCGAGGACCAACCGCGATTCGCGGTCTTCGTCTCGCGATCTGGTCCTGAGGACTATTTCATAACCTGGCGGCGGCTGGTACATAGCCCTATCCTTGACGCTACACCCCATATTGGCAATCCATCGATCAGCAAGGGTCTGAGTTCAGTCGAAAGATGGTGGACCGTGAAGTGAGCAATGCTGGCATCCGTGCAATGCAGGATACTCCGCGCCATCTATTTTTACCTTCTCGACATAGACGCCTAGCCTACGTGGACAGCGCATTGCCAATTTGTTTCGGCCAAACGATCTCGCCACCATCTGTTGTGGCATATATGACCGAACAACTGGATCTCGAAGTTACGGACACAGTGCTGGAAATTGGCACCGGTACTGAAAGTGATTCGCGCAAACCTCGGTGGCAAACACTGCTCATCGAGACAACCGATTATTGGAAATCAAATCTGAAAACAGCGCTCTGACCAAGGGAAACGTAGTTCATATGCTTACCGTTGATCGCTCGCTTGAATGAGAGAGGCCGGGTATACTTCTTTGAATTCTGTGGTGAACCAACTCGCTGAGGTTGCATCGACACCTGCAGATTGTTCTTCTGGCAAACTGCAAGAGGTGTCCCCGCCGCCAGGATACCTCAGCAACTTACCTTCGAGCCCAAGATGCCGAGAGTGGTCCATCTTCAGGCAGCTCCACACTCTGTGAATTGCATGAGGTGGCTTCACCGCCTTGCCGGTCGGCTTTGTGAGGCAGAGTCGCGCCGTCTAAATCTTGCGCGGACCGCAAGTTCATACGCCCAAAGGCATTGCCGATCACCGGCCGCGCGCTGTCGCCCGGCGCTCAACGCGCCGCACAAAGCGGTCGGGAGTCGCCGGGCGCGCCTGCGCCGCGATGTCAGCGTGCCCCACCTAGAATAGCTGACCGAATCTACTTTTTTTGGTCATGGACCGTTGGGGATGGTACACTCCGCGTCGATTATTGGTGCCGCATCTTCGATGTGGCTGACGCGATTCTTGAGACCACGAAGCTGACAGGAAACGCTAATGACCACCACCGGGCCATCGATTTCATATGGCAAGCTGATTGTCTTTCTATGTGCCGGCCTTCTTTTGACTGGGCAAACGGCTACCGCGACACCGATCACGATCGATACCGTGCCGGTGGGCAACGCCGGCAACGCCGGGGAGGCGCAACCCCAGGGTACTTTCGGCGGAGTGGGCTACGACTATCGCATTGGCAAGTACGAAGTCACCAACGAGCAGTACGCGGCCTATCTCAATGAGAAAGCCAAGTTGGCCGGCGGCGGTGCCGGCACGCTCGACCCATTGGGCCTGTATAGCACGTATATGGGCAGTAGTGTCCACGGCGGTATCACGCGCAGCGGCGGCGGCACCGACGCGACCTTCGATCCGTACGTCTACACGGTGAAGTCGAACATGGGCAACAAGCCTGTTAACTTTGTGAATTGGTACGACGCAATCCGCTTTACGAACTGGTTGCACAACGACCAGGGTTCTGGAGACACGGAATCCGGCGCATACACCCTTGAGGGCGGAACGCCAATTCCAACCAACGGGAACAGCGTCGTGCGCAATCCGGGCGCGACGTGGTGGCTTCCAAACCAAGACGAATGGTACAAGGCGGCGTACCACAAGAACGACGGCCCCACGGCCAACTACTTCGACTACCCGACCTCGAGCGACAGCGCGCCGACCGCTTCACTACCGCCGGGTGGAACCAACGCGGCGAACTATGGCGGAATCTCCAACGTTGGAACCGTCACCGACGTGGGCGCCTACGTCGACTCGCCCAGTCCCTACGGCACATTCGATCAAGGCGGAAACATAGAAGAATGGCTCGAATCCCTTGTCGGCACCTCGTCTCGCGCCTTCCGGGGTGCTTCGTTCAACGCGGGCTTCGCGTTTAGCTTAGGGGCCTCCGGCCATGGCAGCACCGACCCATCGTTCGAGACCATCGCCAGTTTCGGTGCCGGCTTTCGCGTGGCAACCGTCCCCGAGCCGAGTTCGCTGGCACTGGCGGGCATCGGGCTCGTGGGCGGCATGCTGCTCGTGAGACGTCGCCGGGGACGGTGATCCTTTGAACTTTTTCCCTCTTTCGTATGCGCCGCCGCAGCTTGCTGCGGGATGCTGTTGGTGGAACGTAGCTCTCAACTAGGAATGATGGCGACCTGAGCTACCGCGCGTTGATCTCGATCAGTGAGCTCGTGATCGCGCACCTCGCAACGTCCAGCGGTTGACTCACCGATGCGAGTTCCAACAAGTCAGAAGTCGCAGCGGGTGCATCGGCTCGTGCAGCTATAGATCTCGCCGAACTGACCGAGGTGTCTCCGCCGAAGATAGACCTCTGCGGCAACGGCGACTGGCAATCTGCCGAAGTCGATGCAAGCGAAACGCTATGCCTCGGCCGTCAACCCCTCGGAGATGGCCCCTTGGCTGTTGAATTGCAACTCAGCCAGGCGCGCATAGAGCGAGTTTCGGTCGACAAGTTCCGCGTGCGTGCCAACGTCGACGATACGACCCTGATCCAACACGATGATGCGATTGGCTTTCAGCACTGTTGCCAATCGATGGGCAATGATAATGGTCGTTCGATCTTTCATCAGTCGCTCTAACGCGTGTTGCACAAGTTGCTCGCTTTCGGCATCTAAGGAACTGGTGGCCTCATCAAGAAGCAGAATCTCAGGATTCTTGAGCATGGCGCGGGCAATCGCGAGACGCTGACGCTGGCCGCCTGAAAGACGCAACCCACGTTCTCCTAAGAACGTGTCATAGCCTTCGGGAAGCTCGAGAATGAACTCGTCCGCCGCAGCCGTTCTTGCCGCTGCCTTGACCTCCTCGTCGCCAGCACCGGGCCGACCGTACCGAATATTCTCTATCGCACTTGTGCCGAAAAGGACCGTCTCCTGCGGGACGACTCCGACATTTGCTCGGACTTCTTTCGGGTCTGCCAGCGCGATATCCGTACCATCGATGCGTATGACACCAGATTTCGGATCATAAAAACGCAGCAGCAGATGAAAGACTGTAGACTTGCCAGCACCAGACGGACCCACGAATGCAACCGTTTCGCCCGGTTCGATATCCAATGACAGATTTTGCAAAGCGGGTTGATTTGGACGCGATGGATAGTTGAAGCTGACATCTTCGAAAGTAATCCGGCCTTCACCCGGATCGGACAATCGGATTGGATTAGTCGGCGTCACGATCGTCGGTTTCGACTGAAGTAATTCCACCAGACGTTCCATTGCACCAGACGCCCGCTGAATCTCTCCCCACATTTCCGCCAACGCGGCACCGCTTGTGGCGACAAAAATCGTATACAGAACAAATTGTCCCAGTTGGCCGCCCGTAATGCTTCCGTCCATTGTTGCTTTGATACCGATCCAGATGACGGCGATTATCGCGCCGAACAGACTCATCATGGCCAGTCCGGTCAACATCGATCGCATTCGGTTTCGGCGGATGGCTGCTTCGAACGAAGCCTCGACGGATTCAGCGAAACGATCGCTTTGGAGTTGTTCGAGCGAAAAAGACTGAACCGTTTGGACCGCATTGAGCGCCTCACCCGCGAGGCCGCTACTGTCGGCGACGCGATCTTGCGATTCACGTGAAAGGCGACGAAGGCGGCGCGCGAGCAGAAGGACGGGGACCATCACGAGCGGTACGATCAGCAGGATGTATCCGGTCAATATAGGACTCGTCACTGCTAACATGATGATGGCACCGACAAGCGTGATTGAATTGCGCAAGACGTACGAGAGGCCGGCGCCCGCCATCGACTGAATAAGCGTCGTGTCGGTGGTCAGACGCGACAGGACCTCGCCGGTCTTCGTCACTTCAAAAAAGGTCGGGTCGAGAGTGATCACGTGCCGATACACTGCGTCGCGCAAGTCCGCCACGACGCGTTCGCTAACCCAATTCACGAGATACACTCGTATGCCAGAAAATACCGCCAGCACCGCGACCACACCAAAGAGACCGAGAAAGTGTTGATTGATTCCGGCAGATGAATCCGCAGAAAGAACCTGCTCGATCACGTACCGGACGCCTATCGGCAGCATCAAAAGCGCGCCCGATGCAATCAACAATGCGCCCAGGGCCAAGATCAGTGTCTTGAAGTACGGACGAATGTAGGGCCACAGCGCCTTCAGCGGCCGCAGCGACTTGCCTTTGGGGCGCTCAATATTTGCGTCTTCATTTGCCATGGCGAACGATTGCTTTACGTAGGTTGACGGAAGAGTCTGTTTGTCGCCGCTCCGCTTCTGCGTGTCTATCCCCCAGCGTCGAGTATACTTCCGACACTATATGCCCGCTGGCTTATCGGGGCGACTGAACTCGCTTGGGGAATGTCGTATTACCGAGCGTTTCGACCGCGGGTCGACATGAGTAGGGAGTGCAGGCCCATCCAGCTATGCCCGAAAACCGCCGTTTCTAGGTCCGTACCGTTTGAGAAAAATGTGACGCACAGAGACCCGCCAGATCGTACCCGCCGCTGCAACTGCCGCGGTGAGGCACACCGAGGCAAATTGCGCGGTACAAAGAGTGACGGTCAATACGTAAACCTCGTCGCACTTGAGACATGTCAGAAAACGACCGTTTGATGAACGACCCTCATCTGACTTTTCTATCGCCGGCTAACCCACCTCGGTCGTCGCCACCGATGCGAATTCCGGCAGGTCAGAGGTTGCATCGACACCTGCAGATTGTGCTTCTGGCAAACTGCAAGAGGTGTCCCCGCCGCCTGGATACCTCAGCAACTTACCTTCGAGCCCAAGATGCCGAGAGTGGTCCATCCGGTGCAACTTCATGACGGACCGGAATTGCGGCGGTAGATCGACCTTGGCGCCCTCTGACAGTCGAGAGCGGTCCGAGGAAGATTGCTTCCACGGACTAACGATTGACTTCACGCTAGGGGTTCGTTTGACAAAATTTGACATTACGCCATGGCCGGGCGATAACCCGAGTGGACGAATAGCAGCAATGCAGGGCTAGCCGTAAGGGGGTGGGTGGTGAGATTCTGCTCGATAATCAAGAAACGCTCAGAAGGCTGGGAAGCGACGTTGGGGCGTCGTGTGGGAGTGTCGCCGCAGGCAATCCCAGCCGGATTTTCACGGGTAACCTTCGAGTCGCTTGAGGAACGCCGATTGTTGGCCGCCGCACCTGAGTTGGTCGCCGATATCAACGATACGACGCTCGGATCGCTCCTCTTTTTGAGCAAACCAGTGGAGTTCGACGGGCTTGCTTACTTTACCGCCGACGACGGAATATCAGGTCCCGCCCTCTGGAAAAGCGACGGCACCGAAGCCGGCACATCGCTGGTTGTCGACCTCTTTCCGCAGGACGATGAGTACTATCCTTGGTTTCCACAAATCGTTGGCGTCGTGGGCGACGAACTCATTTTCTCCGTTGGTTTCAACGCTTACGGTCCCAGTCCGCCCTCGCCCGACTTAGGGTTGTGGAAAACTGACGGCACGTCAGCCGGAACAAGCCGGATCCACAGTGTCACCCTCTCCACAGTGCCGAACCACGCCGCCACGAGTGATTTCCAATTCCATACGGTTCTCGGCGATGAACTGTTCTTCGAAGGATCGGAGGGAGATGCCGATTTTGCCCTGTGGAAGACCGACGGCACATCCGAGGGAACGACGCTGGTCAAGAACATCAAGAGTGGTTCGAGAGATGAAATTTGGGATCTCACGGTCGCCGGCGATCACGTCTATTTTGTGGCCGACGACGGTACGCATGGTAAAGAACTCTGGAAGAGCGATGGCACCGAATCGGGTACGGTGATGGTCAAAGACATCGAGCCGGGCTCGACCGGCGGTCTGCGAAACGTAACCGGTTTCTACGAGCCTGTCACGGTCCCGAATCTCATCGAGTTCAACGGGGAGATTTATTTTTCGGCCGATGACACGGCGCATGGCCGCGAACTCTGGAAGTCCGATGGCACGGAGTCTGGCACACAGATTGTCGCCGACATCGCACCAGGTTCCGCCAATGGTCTGGCGAGGGTCTACAAGTTTGTTCCATCTTACGATTCATTTTATGGACTGATCACGGGTTTGGGGTTTCCCCGACTTGCGACCGCCGGCGGCACTTTGTATTTCACCGCCAACGACACCGACCAGAATGTCCCGGAGTTGTGGAAAACGGATGGCACGGAGTCCGGCACGGTACGCGTCCCAGGTGGACCCGAGTTCTCGTCGTCTTATGGCGTATCAGAGTTGATTGAGTTCCAAGGTGACGTGTTCTTCACCGCGCTGAGCGATCCCACGGGCCTTCAACTGTGGCGAAGCGACGGAACGGCGGATGGAACGTCGACCATTCTCACCGCCAGCTCGAGCTTGTATTCGCGCCTTCAGGTTGCCGGAGATGATCTGTATGTGTTCGCTATCCCTCCCAGCGTAACCGAGACTTCAACATTGTGGGTAACCGACGGGACCTCGTCCGGATCTGAGGCAATCCTTAGCGATGTGTCTTTTTCCGTCGAACAGAACCAGCGGATCTCCGCATATTTGTCTCTCGATCTTCATGCCACGGTGGGAGACCAATTGTTTTTCGGGGCCACCGATCGTGAGGATGGTTATGAACTTTGGGCCAGCGATGGAACGCACAGCGGCACGCGGCGCGTAAAAGATATTGCCGCCACGGAGACCTACAGTTCGTATCCCCGCGAACTAACCGTTGTCGGCGATCAACTCTTCTTCATGACTTTTCATCTGCCACTCGATCGCCAACTGTGGGTCAGCGACGGCACAGAAGGCGGGACAAGGGCCGTCACTTCGTGGTCCACGGAAGAACACCCGTCTTACGTTCCCATTTCCGAGGGGCCAGGCGGGCTGGCATACCTCGCGTCCGATTCTCTTTGGCGCAGTGATGGCACGGAGGCAGGCACTTACTCCCTAGGGGGCGAAGCGGTCGAAAACCTGTTTTATTCCGGCGATGCATTGTTCTTTAGCGCGCACAAGGATGGCCATGGAACTGAACTCTGGATCAGCGATGGTACGGTGGCTGGCACTCAAATGCTGGTCGACCTGAACGACAGCATCAGCTCGAGCGATCCACATGGCTTTGTCCAACTTGGCGATATGGTTTACTTCTTGGCCGAAGCCCCTGGCTACGCATCGATCAACATCTGGCGCACCGATGGTACGCCCGAGGGCACGGAGTTGTTCTTCGAGGACGGATCTGACTTGTCCAACCTAGTTGTGGCTGACGATAAGTTCTTCTTCAACCAAGATGATTCTCTGTACGTGAGCGATGGCACTTCGACTGCTACCGAAATTTCCTCCAGCTTTGAAATGAGGCCGCCATTACCCTGGAGGAGCACTGTAGCCACGCTTGGGAATAAATTGGTCGCGATCAATCGCTCCGGGTTTCAAGGCGATGAGGTCTGGGTCAGTGATGGGACACCGGAGGGAACTTTTTTGCTAGCCAATCTGAATTCAGAAAGCAACTTCTTAGGCGCGGCTGGCGGCTATGTGTTCATCAACAGCCGGGGAAAACTGTGGAAGACCGATGGCACCATTGCCGGAACGGGGATCATTGCGGATCTGTTCTACCTTGGACGTGCGACGACGGTCATGGATGGCGATCAAGAAATCATCCTCTTCACGGCGGGCCAGGAGGATGAACCGTATGGCTTGTGGCGCAGCGACGGAACCGCCGAAGGAACGTTCCCGGTCGAGCAGCAGGTATTCGATGGAGAACGGTTTCGCCAAACCAAGGGAATCGCAACGCTCAACAACGCGGCATACCTCGAAGGTTTTGATCCAATCTTTGGCGCGGAACTCTATCGTTTCGCTGTGGATGGTCCCAACGCGGTTCCCAGTGTTGATGTCTTCGCTCCCGAGGTGGTCGTTCGTGGGGTGGAGCAGACGATAACGCTCACCGCAATCGACAGCCCACCGGACGTGGCTGCCGGTTTTACGTGGAATATCGACTGGGATCTCGATGGCGTGGCCGACGAGACCCTTACGGGAGCCGCGGAGGTCAGCGTCACGCATCGCTTTGCGGAGTTGGATTCACCGACGTTTCAAGCCTGGGCCGTCGACGTGGATGGCGGTGAGAGCGAAAAGGTGTCGGCGACCGTCGCTATCGCCTCGCGGGCACTGTTGCCCGACGCGGAAGACCCGACGGTAGCGAACCTGGTCTACGGTGGTACGCCCGGGATTGATGCGGTCTTCTTCGTTCCCGCAGGAGCAGACCGCGTGCTGGTATTCACGCAGTTCGAAGACTCTACGCTGGTCAATGAGTACGAAGTCGTTCATGGCGTTACCGGACGAATCATCGCCTACGGGGGAGGTGATCTTGGCGACACGATCATTGGCGAGTTTCTTATTCACAACATCGAAGTACACGGGGGTGCGGGTAACGACGTATTCGTCGGAGGCCGGGGAAGCGACTCACTGTTCGGCGGCGGGGGGCACGACATCCTGCTAGGAGGGACGTATTTCAGTGACGGCGACGATTTGCTCGCCGGCGGCGACGGCCGCGATCTGTTGTTCGGCCATCTCGGGGCCGACTCCCTCTTGGGTGATGATGGCGAGGATCTGCTGATCGCTGGAGGATTGGAGTTTTCGAATCTGCCGACCGCGATCTTTGCGATTCAGGCGGAGTGGCTCTCAGAGCGTAGCTACGCCGACCGCGTGGCAAACCTCACCAATAGCACTTCGGGTGCTAGGCTCAACGGCTCGACGTTCCTGATCCCCGGCGTGACGGTCTTTGATGACGGTAGTTCCGACACGCTACTCGGCGGTGGGGCTCTGGACTGGTACCTCTACCACTTTTTCGACGATCTGCTCAGCGACGAAGAAAGCGACGAAGAGGCCTCGAACCTCTCCGGCTACTAAGGTACAGCTTTGTTTTCCAGCCATTGCGTCTCCGGCCGCAGCAGGTGGGGTCTCCGGGCGATTCTGGTTGACGTTGACAATCCGACGTTGCCGCCCGTTCGCGTAGTGCCCGACCCACACTGGCATAACGACCGCCGTGGCCTTGTTTTTGCCGCAATCATTGGAAGATTCGCGTTTCCGAGGGCCGGTGCGGTTTCCCTGTAAAACGTTCTTGCTGAAGTTGCATAGCCCGACGCAGGAACGTCTTACCGCCAACTAACAGCGTTGCACTTCATCGAGGGCGGTCTGGGTCGAGCAGTCGTCTGGTCCCACTGATGTCGCCGAGACTGATTTCAACCACCTGCAAAGGGATGCGTTCGTGCACAATGACGAACCGTCATTACGCATGTCGAAAACTCAATCCCCGAGTTTTGAGGTGTGGTTCCATGCTCGCGCCTTCGGCGTTTACGTCCTGTGCGTCGTAGCCGAATACCGTTAGAGCCGCAGATCGATGTGGCCGACGCAGGGTGGCAGAGACCTGCGGCCACGGATCAACTTGGCCGTGTCTGTCGTCGTAGTGTTTCGACCGCCTCTGCGATTGCTTTCGCATCAGGTTTGAGCGATCCCCATTCCTTCCAGAAATCCCTCGTACTACTCATTGGCTGTACAGTGGGAGAATCGAGTCGGATGCGGGTCGGAAGTAAGACGGCATCGCCCAGCAATAGGGCCTCCCCAGTATCAAGCAGCGGCAGGATGTCAGTCAGGCCCGCCATCGAATCTGGCATTAGCCGCCGCACGACGGCTTGATCGGTGTCATTTGAGAGTCTGAGGACTAGGAAGTTATTGCATTGACTCAGGATCGTGCGGCTGACGTCGGACGGTCGCTGGCTAACCACAAGTAAGGAAACACCGTACTTCCGTCCTTCCTTTGCAATTCGCTCGAAGGTTGCAAGTGCCGCCTTCTCGATCGCATCGGCGTCATCCTTCACCGGCAGGTAGAGGTGCGCTTCATCGCAAACGAAGCAGAAAGGAGTTCGTTTGTCAGCTCGCAGCCAGAATTGGACATCGTACAGCAGCCGCGCAAACGTCCCCGTCACTACAGGGAGAACATCGGAAGGAACCTCTGAAAAATCGACGACCTTAACTCCTCGCCGCTTGTCGTCTGAGCACAGTAAACCAGCTATCTGCTTTGCCAGCCAATCATATTCCTGCGCTGGAGACGGTGGCTGGAACATGAATCCGTAGCGTCTGTCATCTAACTTTGCTTTGAGACGACCCAGGAATCGTGTTAGCTTGCCGTTCCAGTCACCTTTCTTATCTCTAGTGCCCGACCCTGGCACCATCTCCGTATCGTCATGCTCGATTCGTTCGACAAGGACATTAATATCGTATGGGATTGGAGAATCGACAGTGAATGTCGTCCGCACGTCCTTCTTGCTTTCCTTCTGTAGTGTCTCGTCTTTGAGATCGCGGACATGGCTCGTAAACCGGGATGCTTGATTCGGCGCATTCTGATCACTACGGTCCAGCAACATGGATAACATCTCATCCCGATTCAGCAACCAGTAAGGAAGAAAGATCACATTGTCGTTTGGCTTTTCAAGGTCGCCGGGGCCAGCGATGCGAAATCCCTCTGCGAACCCGTTCTTTGCATCAGCTAAGGGGCGATACTCTCCGTGCATGTCCAGAACGATGACGTTCGGATGACTTAGATGGCTCGCCCTCTCAAGAATGAGCGCTACCGACCAGCTCTTTCCAGCCCCCGTGCTACCCAAGATCGAAGCATGCCGCTGGAAGAACTTGTCTCCGCTAGCGATGGCAGTTGCTGTGCGGTCAGCAACGAAGTGGCCCAATCGTAGTCGCTCATCCTCCTTTAGGTCAGCACCAAGCAGACCCATAAAGCGCTGCAGGTTAGCGCCATCGATCAAGTAGCACTCTCGGTCGATCTGCGGAAACGAGTCCGCGCCCCGCTTGAAATCGTTCTTCTTCGCGCCGTGTACTGTGCGATAGGTTCCTACCAAAACCGCACGAATAACATCCTCCGGCTGTGGAGCGAGATGTAACGTCTCCTTATCCTCAACATCCTCTTCGAGCATCTCTTCTCGCAATGTCCGGGTCACTCGTTCGGTGATTCCTATCAAGTATTCAAGCTCGGTTGCTCCACGCACGGCCACGAGATTGCCGACTCCCACCCGTGTCACCAGTGATGGTTCATCGACAGCAATCAGGATCTTGCTTGTGTCGACAGCCGCCACTCTTCCCAGGTGCTCGGACTCGCTAAATTGAAGGGCTGTTGTGGTCATGGCTCCAAAACCTCATTGACGAATTCTCCCACATCCCATAGCTCAGGACCGGGGAAGGTAATAGCTTCACTCGATGTCGTTACTTGTGCGCCTTTCTTGCCAGAGGGCGCTGAAATCGCCAGCATCTCATTGCACGCCGCCACCAATTGCTGAGCCTTTTCAGACAAGCCGTGCGTGAGCAAAACGGCGGGCTTGCCGCTTCTAAGTTCCTGTTCGAGATGTGTTTCCAGGTGATCGTCGTTAAAGCCATATCCGATAATCAAGTAACGTGCGGCCGAGTCAATTTCCTTATTGGCACGTTCCCTGTGCGTATCGAACGGCGGATTGTATCCACCCCGGAACTTGTTGAGGCCCGGTGTGATGATCAGTCGCTGATTGCTCAGCGGCAACGGACATCGGACAGGCTGGTTGTCCTGGAGGTACCAATCCAGACTGCCGTGCGGCTTGAGAACAACGGCATGTTTCGCATACTTCAGGCTAACTGTGCGGCCCCGTTGTATTGCACTACGACAGAGGCTGAATTGACTTTCCTTGGGGCTGAGCTTCCCGATGTGGTCGCCGACGAACAAGGTGTCCACGGCTAGGCCAGCAGCTTCAGCCCCCACTTCGACTAACCTGTCGTAGTTCGAGGTCACAACCGGGACACCGGCGTTCGGCGTCAACATGTACTTCAACAGGCGAGTTAGCCTGAGCGTTCGCCTTCCAGACACGACCTGCTCAATGACCCTTGATTCGGCCTTCAGAATGTAGGCCGCTGTGAGATCGACAATAATCGCTTCGAGCTCCTCACTCGGCTGGTGCTCCATAAGAGCACTCTCTACGTCTTTCCCCGCCGCCAACGCCGCAGCGATCGAGTCCCAACTGCTCTTCGACTCGGCCGGTAACTTGGGCGGAACTCTTTTCTGAAGGTGATCGGCGAGCGCCCCCATACCGGGCACACCTTCAGCGACAGACAGCCCCGAACCGACTATGGTGACGAGTCCGTCCGTGAAGTGTTCTTGCAGTCGCTGTTTTAGCTCGTCGACATCCATGATCGTTTTCTGGCGACCTGTGAACGCAGCAACCCCGCTCCCACTGACGGTACTAAGTTGCAACTTAAGGTTTGGGTGGCCAACTCGCCAGGCTCTGAACCTTGTTCCGGCTACGCGTCCACGAGTTCCAGAGCCTGGCGACTTAGCACTGCATACTCTAACTTGAAACTTGGTGCAGTTCGAGGCGGCGAGTCAATACGCGAAGGAGGCGTTGTCTGGTGCAGATTTGCACCACTCGCTTACCTGCAACGGCCCGACACTCCTGGGCAGATTTGAGCCGATCAAGTGGTCACGCTGCTAAGGGCCACAATGCGGCGTCAAATCGGCATCGGCTCCGGACTATAGCGGTCGATTATATAGAGTTAGGTAGTGCCTCTAAGCACTACCCTATACGTTGTTTGGAAGACATCGCTCGGAAGTGGTCAGTTCTTTCGCTCAGACTCCGACCCGTAGAAGTTCGTTATCCCAGTTTTCGTTGGCGAATTGCCATTGCCCGATAAGCGGTGAAATCTGAAGAGCTTTGTTCCCGAAATGCGATTGCAAGACATGCGATTCTAGTGCTGTTCGATCTTCGTGCTGCGGCGACTGGTAACCTACCCAGCTGCAAGGCTGGACTACCCGCGTAAGCTACCTTGCTCGCACATCCCGGTAGCGACGCAAAATGCTTGCTGGATCTGCTGTAAAGCCAGCCGGCGAAGGTTGGTGCGGGCGGTCGGAATCGAACCGACACTCCTTTGAAGGATCAGCATTTTAAGTGCTGTGCGTCTACCTGTTTCGCCACGCCCGCACGTGAGATAGCTATACCTTCTCGGAGCTCCCTAGCCAACCAAAAACGTATATTGATTAGCTAGGAGGATCCTTTTTGACGACGCTTAGGTTTTGGCCGCCGCACGTTGATGGCGGCAGCATTGATGGATGTTTTGAGATGAACCGCGTAGTACTTTTCAATCATTTCAACACTTGTGCGACAGTTCTTGGCGATCTGATAGATGTCGGCCCCTTCCATGAGTCGGAGGCAGATGTAAGTGTGCCGGAGACTGTACGCAGTGCGACGATTCCCGTCGCGGTCGAATTTCATCTTTAGCTCACTGAGAATCGTGTTGAATAGCTCACGATGACTTCGAGGAAACAAGCGATCTGAGGGCTGAGGATTATTGCGCTTCGCCAGCCGCCTAAATGGCCGTACAGCACCGGATGTGCTCTTGCAATAGCCGACTCCACGCTTTCCACGAACCTCAATCTCAAGAATCGTCTCTGCGGTAGCTTCATCTTCAATGATTGCTATGTCTCGATATTCAAGGCGTGCGGCCTCATCGGGCCTTAGTCCGGTATTTGCCATGAACAGCACGTAGTCGTGCAATTGTTCACTTGCCCATTTCCACCGTTTTCTCAATGGTTTCTTCGCTCGGTTGCGTGTGGCTGTATAGAGTGCTCGGTACTCATCTGGAGAGAACCATGCACGGTGTGAGATTTTTCCAGAGGTTTTGTAAGGCGGCGACAAGTCGGGTACATGCTGCAGCCATCCATGTCGATGTGCAGTCTTGAGGACCTGCCTTAGCGTTACGGTCTCATGGTGCAGCGTGCTGCGGGAAGGGGGTCGCGGCTGACCGGTTCGTTCGTCGATCCGCGAAGTCGCGCGGTGCACGCGGTACTCCTGAACCTTGCCAGCCGTGATTTCGGCTAGAAGCATGGTGCCGAAGTAGGGCAGAAGATGCACGCGAAGAATCTCTCCCTGCCGCTCTACATACCGAGGACTTCGCTGTCCCTGGGTAATAACCGGGTACTCACGGAGGAACTGATCGGCGGCGAAACGAAACGTCTTCCCTGCATTGAGTTCCCCTGCGCGCTGCTTTCCCCTGAGGCTGAGATACCAGTCTTCAGCAAACTCCTTGGCGAGTTTCAAGCTCTCGTGCCTGGTACTCGCGCGCCGGTTCTTACCAGCCAGGTAGGTCGAGCACTGCCACAAGCAGCTGCCCGGTCGTTTGTAGAGATGGAGTTTGCCTCCCATGAGTGTGTGTTTTTCCATCGAACCTGCTGTGCAAGATGTGTAAGAGTTGTGCAAGGCATATCGCAGTCCGATGATGAAGTCAATCGGTTTGTATGTCGTTGAATCATATAGATGTGTCGTGACTGGGTGCTCTAGGAGTCTCTGATTTTAAGTCACGTGAGGTCTAGCGTAATCTGCTGAGATCATTCAATAATTCTCTGTCCCGTTTCGGTATGTGTAAGAGAGTGTGTAAGGCACGACTGCCAGGTCCGCACTGCGATTGTTGTTGAACAGTAGCGAAGAGCTTGCTCAAAGCGAGAGGATCTCGAACACTTGAACGGTGAGCGACTTGCCGTAGTGTTCGACGCTGTCTGCGAGCTAATGGCGTCATCTCCAGTAGGCAAGAACATTTGTTCTGGCTACCTGAATCCGTTGCACTCCCATTAGACGAACGGCTTCTACGAAATGAGTCGCTCGTCTGACTTCTGTCTCGAAGTGTGGCAATGCTGGCACTCTCTGAAGCGGAGATCGAAAGCGGCTCCTGGTATATTTTCACCGTGAAAAAGACTCCGATGCTGTGCATCGGGAAGAAGTCTGCACTAAATCACGGTGATTCCTGAATCTCAGGAGTCAGCAATCTGACTGGGAGCTGGATGCTCCTCCGCTTTCACCTTGGGTTTGTTTCAGATTGGGCCAGCATTGCAACGGTCAGCGGCCTAAGCGATTGCCAAGTGCCGGTGACCGCAAGCGACCCTCAGCAGGGTACGGCTGTCGAGTGACGATGAATTGCCGGACTTTGGAGCGGAGCCCCCAGACAGCGAAGCGACAAAGGCCGGCGGCGCGGTTTCGGTGGCCTGCTGTCAGACGAGATTCCCTGGGAGACGGCGACCAATGCTGTCACCACGCTGGTGTGATGCGTTGTCCTTATACAGGTGGTAGCGAGAGTGAACACTCACCCTGAACAACGCTACTTGGTGGGTGCGATTCCCTTTTTATGGGCTAGGACGCTTTTCGAAGAACAAGCTGACGACTGTTCTGATGATGACATCGTCAGATCCTTCGTTCGTGAGGCCTTTGGCGGGTGCGTCCTTGCACCCGCCTCAGCCGGTTGACCTACTCCTTGGGCTCCGTTGCCACACGTAGTGTGATCCGGCCGTCGAGTGGTACTACTTCAAGCTGAATGTTGAAGCCGTTACCGTCCTGGTGTGCCCAAGCAGCACCGATACGAGTCCAGTAACCTTTTTGACCTTCTCGGTCACGGACCTGGTAGGCAACGTGGCTTGGGGCCTTGGAGGCGGTGGTGGTTTGTTTGGTGTTCGACATAGTAATTTCCTTTCGCTTTGAGTTTCTGACCGCGACCATCGCGGCCTTGCAGGTACTCAAAACCGAAGCGATACAGCCGGAGCATTTCTCGAATGCGTTTCGGGCCAGTGGAAAATATGGAGGGGCCACGTCTGCACGCAGCGCAGCGGAGGAAGATGGGGAGGGGCCTGATTTTCTGCTTGCCGGACCGGCGACGCTTCGTATGTGCCAGCAAGAAAGGCCGCGGACGAGGGCATAAGAAACTACTTCAAGGCGACGGGACATTTGGTCTTGAACACCCCGAACCGCTGACTGGCTGTGCCATTGCGAGACACCCGTTGCCAACAAAAGTCATTGACGAAGGCTCGGAATTCTGGCTCGTATAATCGCTCATGTTGCGAATCAACCAGAGCCGAAATCTCAACCAAGCGAAGAGCTACTACTCAGAGACCGACTATTATCTTGGCAACGAACAGGAGTTGGTCGGACAATGGCGGGGTGAAGGGGCACGTCGCCTCGGCCTGGATGGTGACGTGACGCAAGACGACTGGAGTTCGCTTTGCGACAACCGCGATCCGCGAAGTGGTGCTCGACTAACTGCCCGCCAACGTAGCGATCGAACGATCGGCTACGACTTTAACTTCCATGTCCCCAAGAGTGTTTCGCTACTCTACGCTGAAACACGCGACGAGCGAATCCTTGATGCGTTCCGTGAATCGGTTGACGCGACGATGAGCGATGTGGAGCGCGAAGCACAGACGCGGGTTCGCAAGAATCGACAGAATGAGAACCGACGTACGGGCAATCTGGTCTGGGGAGAGTTCATTCATTTCACGTCCCGCCCGGTGGAAGGGATACCGGACCCTCATCTGCACGCTCATTGCTATGTGTTCAACGTGACGCATGACGATCAAGAGCAGATATGGAAAGCCGGACAATTTCGGGAGTTGAAGCGGGACGCTCCTTACTTTGAAGCCCTGTTTCACGCGCGGTTGGCTCACAAGCTGGGCGAACTTGGCCTGCCGATCGATCGCACCAACAAAGGATGGGAACTGGCAGGAATCGACAAGCCGCTGGTGCGAGCATTCTCGCGGAGGACCACGCAGGTTGAGGAGAAAGCCCGCGAAATGGGCATTGAGAGTCCTGCGGAAAAATCCGAACTGGGAGCCAAGACCCGCGAGCATAAGCAGCAACACCTCTCCTTCGCAGAGCTTCAGGAGTCGTGGCAACAACGAATGAAGCCAAAGGAACGACAGGTTCTAAAAGGCTTGGCCCAGAAGATCGGCGGCGCTGCAAGGCCAACTGACGCGAAGGAGGCGTTGCGCTCGGTTGCGTATGCGATCGAGCATGAGTTTGAACGTCTGTCCGTGGTTCCCGAGCGAATGATGATGGCGACGGCGCTCAAGCACGCCGCTGGCAAGGCGACGGTGGGACAGGTGCTGCGCCAGTTTGAAAAGGCCAACTTGATCATCGGTGTGCGTGATGGTCGTCGCATGGCAACGACACGCCAAGTACTGGCCGAGGAAGAGACGATGGTCGACTTCGCTAGATCGGGTCGCGGAACCTGTCGTCCTTTTGTCGGCGCGATCAACCGGTTCAAGCGGGACTGGCTGAATGAGAATCAGAAAAGCGCGGTGAAACATATCGCCCAGTCCCGCGATCGGGTCATCTTGCTGCGTGGTGCAGCGGGTGTCGGCAAAACCACCCTGATGCAAGAGGCGGTGGATGCGATCGAATCGAGCGGCACACGGGTCTTCGCATTCGCACCATCGGCGGAGGCCAGTCGCGGTGTCCTACGGAGTGATGGCTTCAAGCAGGCAGATACGGTCGCCATGTTGCTGAAAGATGAGCGTCAACAGCGTGCTGCTGCTGGGAATCTAATCTGGATCGACGAGGCGGGACTCTTGGGCAGCAGGACCATGACTGAAGTCTTTGCACTGGCCAAGCGGATCAATGCCCGCGTGCTGCTTTCTGGTGATCGTTTTCAACACGGTAGTGTCCAACGAGGCGCAGCCTTACGGCTGCTTGAAGAGGAGGCCGGAGTGAAGCCAGCAAACGTGGTGGAAATCCAGCGGCAGTCGGGACGCTACAAGCGAGCCGTGAAGGCCCTGTCCGAAGGCAAGGTGGCCCAGGGCTTTCAGGGGCTGGACGAGTTGGGTTGGATTCGAGAGATTGCCGGCGCCGAGCGCTACCGTCAGATGGCCACCGACTACGTCGAGTCGGTGGCCCAAGGTAAGACCGCGCTGGTGGTCTCACCGACCCACGCCGAGGGCGCTCGCATTACCGCCGAGATTCGTCGCCAGCTGAAGGCAAGGCGATCGATCGGCAGCGATGAACGTACCTTTCGGGTCTTGGCAAACGCGAATCTGACGGAGGCAGAGCGAGGAGACATGTCCAATTTCTCGCCAGGGGATGTCTTAGTCTTTCACCAAAACGCCACAGGATATCGGCGCGGACAGCGGGTTCCCGTAAAAGCCGACTCCACACTCCCGCTCGACCAGCGAGCTCGTTTCGGGGTCTTTCATTCCCGACGCTTGTCGCTCGCACCCGGTGATCGCGTACGGATCACACGCAATGGCTATTCCGTAGATGGCCAGCATCGCCTCAACAACGGTTCGGTGTACCAAATAAAGTCCTTCGATCACTCGGGGAACATTGTCCTGAATAACGGCTGGACCATCTCCAAGGACTTTGGACATCTGGCCCACGGTTACGTTTCCACGAGTCACAGTAGTCAGGGCAAGACCGTTCAGAGGGTGTTCGTCGGTCAAGGACATGCAAGCCTCTCCGCCTCGTCCCGCGAGCAATTCTACGTCAGTGCCTCGCGGGCCAAGGAACAGACGATTGTCTATACGGGCAACAAAGATGAATTGCTGGAAGCGGTGCGGCGGACGGACGGGCGTCTCACGGCAAGCGAGTTTGTCGGTTCGCCGTTCCCTCCGATGGTTCCCGATATCCCAGATAGGCCGGAGAGATATGTCGGCCACGATCGAACCCTGCACGAAGGGGAGATTCTTCATGAGAGATAGCGTCATCGACCGTTACGCCGGGCGAGTTGCGGATCCTACCAAAAGGCCCGTCGAAGAGTTGGATTCGTTCGACAACCTGGGGGTATTCAGCATCCTACGCGGTGTTCGCGATCGCGCCTTGATGCTGGAACTTCGCATGAGAGACGGAAGTTCCCATGCGTTTGGGTACGCCTACTTGGCACAAGCTTCATTCGATCCGTCCGCAGGGATCACCTTGCACTTTGGCGGTTCGACCGTCCATATCATCGGCACGAACCTCGGTGTCGAGGTTCGGCCGAATGTACGATTATTCCAGTCCCTATTACGACATCGCGTCCCATGGATCCGGGAAACCGAACGCGGTGAATCGTTCTTGGCGAGCGCCAAGAGCATGACGATCGATGAAATCAGGATTGATCCGTAAGCCATCTCTTGCGCAACACCCATCCCGAGAGACAAACTGTTCCCATGACGATCAGCGCCAGGGATGATGGCTCCGGGACGGCCTGGGCGACAATGGTGCCCTCGAACCGACCTTCCACAGTGTCATCCAGCGAGAACATCGTAATGGCGGAAAACGGAATCGTGATTTGTGGGCCTCCGCCGGCCGTGGAATTCAGGATCCCAATCAGATCCCCGTCGAACGGAATGGAGACTCCGACGAGTTGCAATGAGGAGGTTGCTGTCTGGCCTGGTTCCGTGTATTCAATTCTTCCAGAATTGAAGACCGTTGTCAGTCCTGAGGTGATGAAACTGCCGTCAGTTTCCATCGATTTCGTGCCTAATATCCGAGTGTTAAAGTCTCGTTGGGCAACGAACGAGGTTCCCGCGATTCGCGATGCTTGGTAGGCGACGTTTGCCGGAGCCCCAAAGGGCATGAATGGTCCGGGCTGATCGAGTGAGCGGATTTGTCCGCCAAGAAAGGTGATGGTTTCTCCCAGTTCATATTGGACCGTAAACTCGCCTTCCATGTGAGCTGTCAAACTTGCAGGGGCCTGTTCTAGCAGAGGGATAGTATTTCCTGCGGCGTCGGTCCATGTTCCGCTTACCGTGTAGCTGCTCAAGTTGGGATCAATGACGAATGTGCGGGTGAGCATCGTTGCTTCAACCGCAGAACGAGCGGTTACAAGACAGATCGTGGTCAAAAAACAAACGCGAGCTAGCTGCAGCATAGTGGCTCCATTTCAATGATGCGGATGAGACGATGTATATGAATACGATTCGTTGTGTGAGATTCACAAACTCAAACGAGGTTGGATCTCGTTCGGAGGAACACCACCGAAGTGATCAACCCCGCTAGCGCAGCAAGCCGCATCCCACTTGGTTCGGGGACGATGACGCTGCCATACTGCAGGTGGTCGACTTCCCAGTTAATTTGTGCGGGGCTGCGTGGGTTGGCGGGCATGGATATCTTGATGGCTGAAATGCCATCGGGGTTGATAACCCCAAAGAATCGGTCTTCTTCGTCGTGCGGGAGATGCTGGAGTCTCCGAGTGAAAAGGGACCTATCACTCCCAGGGATTCGCCGGAGGGGCCAAACGCCTCGAAGACGGTGTTGTCCTGTAGGTTTTGCGCGAGCGGAACCCCACCGGAGTTGCGACCAAGATCGGTCCACACGACGCCCGCGTGGGTCGGTAGTCCTCCCAAATCACTCGCGGAAAACTCGAACGCGAAGCTGCTGGTGACAAATGCGGAGTGCAGGCTTCGTGTGTTTCCCGTCGCCAGACCGTCAATGAAGCCGTCATCACCGTCGACGGAGTCGCTAAACACCGTGGTGACGTTCGTCGTGGAGACCTCATTGAGGCTGACTCCCGGAGTATTGAGCAAGCCGTCTTCAAAGTCCTCCAGATGAAAGTAGTGAAAGCCAATCTCGTGAAACGGGCTCACCGCTGGTCCTGCATCAGGATGGTCGAAGGCCAGATAGGGTGATGGTCCCAGAAACTGTGTCGCTAGGGAAATCTCCGCGGTGAACGCTGCGGGCGACGCGAAGCATGCTGGTGTGAGCGTAAGGATCATTAGGATTCGGTGCATGGATTACCTCAAGGAGTCGTGCGGTGTTGCAGAGGCTGCCTGCGGCACATTGACCAACCGAAAGGGTAGGGTGCAGCAGCGGACTGGATCGACAGAGGAGAATTCCGCTTGTAGAAGCGATACCTAGACACGCAACAGGTCTTAGGTACCAGTAGCGGAATCGAAAAGCAGATGCATTAGCATGCTCGAGGGAGAATCGTGTTATCGCTTCGCGCGATAATCGGCTGGTCGCGTGTCGCATCAGTACGTGGATAGTCGATGCGAGACGTCCAACAACCTCAAGTTATCCGGCATCCAGCATCGTGAAAGCCGGCATTTCTGCTGTCGTCGACAATGATGTCATTAGGATTCACGACTACGGTGGTCGATGCCGTGTGAAAGTGCGCAGACGCGGAGAACCAACTCCATCCGGTCGCGTACCCCTTCCCGGAGGAAGATCCGCTGCAAGTACGTCCGAACCGTTGGGATACGAAGTCCCATTTCTCGGGCGATCTCTTTGTCTTTGCGCCCTGAAAGAATCAGTTCGACTATGCGTTGCTGCTGTGGTGAGAGCTGCAATTCTTTCGCCACGCGTAGCCACACACCTGGCTCCAGCGGAAATAGATCGGTGTTGTCAGCAAGCGCTGAAATTAGCGGTTTTCGGGTCATCGCCGCACCCCAACGGAAAAAAGGGCGTCGAACCAAGTACGCTCAGCGAACCCCTGCGACAGGGTATGGAGAACGTGCCCTGGCCGACGCCCCTTACGGGGCGCGGCATTCAAGGCACTGCCTCTCCAAGAAAAACGTCGCAGTTTTCGCTGAAGCAGCGTCTTGACGCTCGCGCGTCGTTTCGAATTGTCGATTTGTTCGCCTTAAGGGGCGAAGCTTCTTCCTATTCTATAGCTCAACGCTCGGCAACAGCATCCATCATCTCCAGATTCTCCTTGCGCGAGTGAGCCAAGTTATGGTAGCATTGAATTAGCATCGAATTCAATGTGGAGATGATTGCATGTTTAACTTGTCCAAAGGCATCGACTCGCTCACCAATTTCAAACGGCAGACGGGTGCCTTTCTCACCCAACTGCACAAGACGGGCGAGCCGGTCGTCTTGACCGTAAACGGGAAGGCCGAACTCGTCGTACAAGATGTGGCGGCCTACCAGGAACTCGTGGATGCGGCGGCGAAGGCCGACCGCGACGAGACGATCGCGGCGATTCGCGAAGGTCTGGCGGATGTCGCAGCCAAGCGCACCAAACCTGCCCGGGCTGCGTTGAAGACGCTGGCCAAAAAGTACGGCATCCAGTCGGACGCCTAGCGTGAAGAGGTACAGCGTTCGGCTTACGGAGAGGGCAGAAGCGGACGTGGTGTCGGTGCTCGAATGGTTTGCCGAACAAGAAGCCCTTGCCGCTGGCGGCAAGTGGTTCCAGCAACTCATGGCCACGATCGATACCTTGGAAACGATGCCGACGCGGTGTCCCGTGGCGGCAGAGTCAGCAGAGCTCGGTGTCGAGATCCGCGAACGCTTGCTCGGCAGGCGAGCTGGAACGTATCGTCTGCTGTTTCAAATCGATGGAGGAACCGTCTACATCCTCCGCGTCTGGCATGCGGCTCGGGACCAGGTATCTGGTCACGACCTATAGAGGCTCGGGCCGCGAGAGAAACCAGGCCATTGCGGTGCTAACAACAAGCGACCCCATCAGAAACCAGTCATAAGAGAGCCCCGTGAAGTATGGAATCCATCCAAATGTAGATGTGCAGATCGACAAAAAGATTGCGATCGCCCAGCCACAAGCTTGCATCAATCGTTGCCGCACAAGAGACAACCTTCCACAAAATGTTCCGGTGGCAAACATAGCTCAGCCGCCAGTCTCTTCAGTTCACAGATAGAAATCCGGTCATTCCCGGTCTCATAGCGATATAACCTCTGTCTCGTCAGTCCCGTTCGGGTCGCTAACTCACCTAATTGGAAACACCTTACCCGTCTGACAAGCCTAAGGCGTCGACCGATCTTTCTGGCCATCAATCGTTGAAAGTCTTCGTCCATGCGGTCCTCCATTTCTTCCATGATGGGAACATCGACCTGGTGCCGAGAGGTTAGAACGCCTAAACGTGACGCGCGCGGTATTTCCGCAGGGCGGTGTTGTATTCCCGCGCCCTCTCGACTGGAGAGGACGCGCAGCTGGTGAATATTGCGCGACTATCGTCTAGGGGATTCTACGCCCCATCACGCGCACACATTAGCACAACGCGAAATCTTGTCACGGAATTCTTGCAATGCCCCTACATCGCCCGGCCGCATTCATGCGGCCGGGCGAGCGTGGCCATTCACCCTGAAACCGACGGTTGCAGCGAGTGCAGATAGTCAGTTGCCTTACTGGCGTGGCTAGCCGCCGTGAACACGGCTCTCCGGTCATGTTTGAGAACGTTGAGCCATGAATCGATGTAGCTGGCGTGATCCTCATGGACTTCCGGCGTGATTCCCAAATCCGCACACAAGAACGCAGCACCAAGTTCGGCAACGAGTTCTTCCATTGCGTAACCCGCATCGCCCCATTTCTTCCGCCCCAGGGTTCGATTGAGTCTGGACTTATGGCGGGTCCAGTGCGTCAATTCATGGGCCAGCGTTGCCGCGTGACTCTCGGCATCTCGAAATGTTTCAAACGGAGGAAGGCGGATGTAGTCCGCCTCCAAGGCATAAAACGCACGGTTTCCCCCGTACTGAACCTCTGCCTTGGTATGGGCAAAGAATTGTTCGGCATGTTCAATCCGCTGGAGATCATGCTGCGGATTCTCCTTCATCTGATAAAAGTGCTGCGGCAAGCCCTCACATTGATCCGCACAAAATGCCGTATACGATTTCAGAAACGGAATCTCCTGCTCAAGCTCCTCGCCAGCTTCGGTGGTCTCCTTTTTCGTATAGGTGTTGGCGTAGACAACCTCCGTCCCATGTTCCCCCTTCCGGACATGCCCGCCAAGTTCCTTGACTTGCCGGTACGTCAACCAGAACGGACTGACAAAACCGGATAGCTCGGCAGTCATCCACAGGTTGATGATGTTGATTCCGGAATAATGCTGCCCGTTATGACGCAAGGGCCGCGTTATCCTGCCTGCCAGATGTTCAGCATTCCAGGGCTTCATCCAAGGTCGTACCCCCTGTTCCAATTGCTCAACGATGCGATTGGTTACACGGGTGTAGACGTCGCTACGGGTGGTCTTGGTCATCACTTTACCCTCCATCTGAAATTGGAAATGTCCCCTCGTGCAAAAAGCGCACACGCTTTTCGGCGCAAGGGGGACGAAGTCCGAAAAGAGAGGGGGAGTGCGGTCAAGGACGACCGCAGTGGAGGGGCACCCGGTCTGCACGTAGCGCAGCGGAGGAAGATCGGGGAGGGGGCCGCGAAGGTCGCACGGCCTAGATCCTTGACGGCACGGGGGATGTGCCCCCTAGACTACAAGACTTCATCTGAAGGTTTCGTTGCCGGTGATTCCAGCGATATGTGACATGAGAAAGGCGTCCGAAGATGTCATTCGTCCGTAAACGCTGTGATCGAGGCTCATGTGTCCTTGTAACGTCCACTGTTTCAATCAGATACCAGTTCGCGCGCCGGGAATTTGCAAGATCCGGGGGTAGTTCCTACTCGAAGGTCGTTGCCGCGAGTTTATCTTCGAAGTTGGAGTTGCGCACTACTTTTCGGCTCTGGTGCGTAAGCAGGCCGCGGCTTCTAGAGGCGTCTCGGGCATAAGAGTTGGTGAGCGAATCGCAATTGATGATCAGTTGCAGCCACGCCTAACCGTCAGGCAGATGGATGTACTTGAAGGCACTCTGTTGCGTTTTCTCCAAACTGTGCGAACGGTTGGTGGTTGGGGCAGTGTGGTGCTCTGTGCTTACTGCCAGTGGCAAGGCGGAAGAGAGCTGCTTTGGCGTTAACCAATTCTTAGTTGTTGATGTGCTAATGTAAGTGAGATTATCTGATTACACGGAGGTACCGAAGCAAATGACCGACAACACCATGAAAGGACCAATGCTTACCAAGATGTTTCTCGTGGCTATGGGCGCGGGTAGTTGGTCGCCTTCAGACCAGAAGTGGCTCGACAAACATCCGAAATATCGTGAGTTCGCCAATGACCTTAAGGCAGCCGCGAGAAAACATGAGGTAGCCGGCATATTCTCTGCTCGAGAAATCATGGCACTTAGCAATGATCCTCAATGGTCATCTATTGCGAATCGGTTGGAAGAGATATTCGACCGCACCAGCGAGGATAAGAATGTGGAGTGCGAAGGTTTTCAAGAACGCGAAGCCAGGAAACAACAGAACAAGCACAGTCTCAAATTGGATTAGCCATCATGCTCCTCATGCGAGGAGATTTGATAGCTACGGTTCGGAGGGAGCAAGTATTTGTCGGCATAGCGCCCAATCGTCGTAGCAATACCAAGCACGATAAGATCCTTGGGCGGCATCGGCCATTTGTAAACTCGCTCGAACAAGTCGTGGCGGAGATCGCTCAATTTGGTTTCGGTGGCGCGATATCCCATGCCTTCGATACGTTGCCGGTTTCGTGGAGTACCCGCAGTTGCCAAGAGATGGAGCGGTTTCTTCGCCTCTTCACCATCGCAATGAGAGAGAATCCCAACTTGAGTAATCAGGGCGCGCAGAAGGTTCTTTGTTGTATTTCCTTCGTCTCCTCCCAGTTCGGGCAGCCTTTGGGCGATTGCAACAATAAGCAGGTATCTTGAAGGGCGGCAGAGGTCGGTTGGAAGAATGTCGCCGAGCCCTAATTCACCTGATCGAACGGCACGGAAAGAATCCTCGCGCATTGGCAAGACTATCGTCATACCAGTGGCCGCCCACTTTCCGCGGGCTAGTACGACTGTCCACTCGTCGAAATCCAACCACATCCGAGTCAATTCCGTTAACTTCCGCGGAGATAGGCCCGTTACCTTTTCTCCGTAATTGATTTTCGTGTCGAGGGAGGAAAAAGTGCGATCGGGAGCTGACTCTTCGGCTACCCAAAGGTAAAGCCAACGAACGGCCTCAGTTACCTGTTTCTGACTGAGGCGTCCTTGAACAGAGAACTCGACCATCCGTTCGCACAGAAACGTATCGAGAACGCCAAAAAAACCACCAATGAAGGCGTCGTCATCTTTCTCCATAATGCGGTCGGCGATCTTCGCGGGTGACATCTCGAATGAGGCCGCACTGCCCGCATCGCGCAAGAATTCCTTGAACGTCTTGCAAGTCAACGAATGTGGCTGTTTGCGAGAGAGATGTATGAGATAGGAGGCAAATGCTCTGGCATGCTTTGGGTCGACAGCATGCCCCTTCTTCATCTTGGAAATGACGCCATTCTTTATTTTGCATTCATTTTCTCTAATCCACTGCTCGGTTTCACTGAAAACAGGCCAGGCGTCTTGATCGCTCATGGTCTTGATGAATGACGAACTAAGTGTCCTGTGTGTTTTTGCCATGCGTATTCACTTATGTCGCTTTCAAATGTGGATGTGCACCGAAGAGGGTGCTTGTTCAACGAAAACAGACGTCTATATCGGTCAATCCATGACATAGTCGGCCATCTGTCCGAGTCGCAGGTACACAAACATCACTCCTCTTGAGTTCATTCCAGCGAGCGGCTCTCCCCGAAAAACCCAAGTCGTGGCTTTTTTCCCACGCAAGGCATTGATTGTGTCAGTTCACGACAGTGACTGCTGGAGGCCCTGAGGAATCCAGGATCGGCTGAGATTATAGCAACTCTGTAATCCGGTGTCGCAGTTCCTTTGGCAGGAACTTAGAGAAAGAGCGAACGAGCAGGCGATATGAATTTCGAAATATCGAACACAGGAGAAAGCAATGAATCAAGTACATCCCGCTGTCTGGCTGATCGCTGCGAGCATCTATGTTCTGTGTCCTTTGGACATGGACTTTATCCCGATTGTGGGTTGGGTGGATGACATCGTCGTCGCCTGCATGGGTATCAGTAAGTATCGAAAGGGTGTGCAGCTTCGTGAGGCGATGAAGGCGGAGGCGAACACAATCGACGTTCAGATGCTTGAGTCCAATCAATCAACGAAGTCCGCTTCTTGATATGAGATCTTCACTCACCCTCTTTTCTGCTAGGGAGATACAAAATGAAAGTGCCAATGAACCAGATCAGCTACGACGGCAATTTCCGAACGGTCGTGAATGACGCACAGATAGATGGTCTGGCACAGACTATGCATCGAATCGGCCAGCAGGTGCCCGCACAGGGTCGGATGGTCAATGGCAGGTGCATATTGACAGACGGCATGCGGCGATATCTGGCGGCGAGGAAGCTCGGCTGGACTACCTTGGAGGTGAGCATCGAAGAGGATGAAATCGCTGAGGACGAAATGTTGGAGAAGCAAATCGTTCTCAACGTACAACGGGCTGACTGGCCGATTCTCGACAAAGCCCGTTCCGTGTCGCGTCTCATCGAGATGACCGGTTGCAATGCCTCAGAGGTGGCGCGTCGACTCGGGATCTCAAACGCCAGCGTCACGCGCTTATTGAGCCTGCTCGCGTTGCCCCAGGAGGTTCAACGACAAGTGGCATCCGGCAAGCTTGCCGTCAGTACGGCTTACGAGTTGAGCCGTATGCCCAGCGGGGCGAATCGCGCAGCACTGATTCAGGCGGCAAGCAATGGGAAACTCAGCCGAGAAGCAGCCACAGAGAGAGTCAAGAAGATGAAGAAACCTAGGCGGCCGAGTGGGCACCGTCGCTCGTCCCGCATCGTCGCTCCGGTTGGCAACGGATGGTCGGTAACTGTTTCTGGGAGTGAGTCCTCTCTAGACGGTTTTATCTCCTGTCTTGAAACCGCTCTTGGAAGCGCGAGAAAGGCAAGGACGAAGGGGCTAACAGTAGGAACCTACACCAAGATGCTTCGGGATACCGTTGAGCAGAGAGGAGCCAAATCATGATTCTCTCATTGATGCGACGGAAGCGGGCGCGCCTTCGTCGGCGACGTACATGGCGAGACGTGTGGAGTCCAAATAAGCCGCTTCTCAAGTGGACCCGCAACGATACTTGGTGCATCAACGACTCTTTTTCACACGTGGGGATATGGGGGGGTACGGGGGCCGGGAAAAGTACCGGTAGCGGCCGGGCCATCGCTCATGCCTTTCTGAAAAGTGGCTACGGGGGCATCGTATTAACCGCCAAGAGCTCCGAGCGCGATCTATGGAAGAAGTATTGCCGTGACTGTGGCCGTTCAAGAGATCTGGTGTGCTTTGGAGTGAACGAACCTTGGCGATTCAATTTTCTTGATTTCGAGATGCACCGTCCGGGAATTGGGGGCGGGATGACAGAAAACATCGTCAACCTATTCTCCACAATCCTCGATATGGCTGAGAGAAATAGCGGTCAGGGTGGTGGTCGCGAAGACGAAGGGTACTGGCGACGAGCCTGCCGTCAGCTGGCCCGCAATCTCGTCGATCTATTGAGTCTGAGTACCGGACGGATTACGGTCCCAGACTTGCAACGCCTTGTCCTCTCGATGGCGACAACACGGACCGAGGCGTGTTCGGACGAGTGGAAGCGTCAATCATTCTGCTTTCAGTGTTTAGTGGAGGCAGAAAGGCAGGCGAAGACCGAATCGCAGGTTCGCACCCTAGAAATCCTCGCAGACTATTTTCTGATCGAGGCGCCGAGCCTAAGCTCGAAAACGAAGAGCGTGATCATCAGCACGTTCAGCTCGATGGTGGACGTACTGGGACGAGGGGTCTTGCGGGACTTGTTTTGTGAGACGGAAAGCAACATCGACCCGACCGTTGCTGAGGATGGCTACATCCTGCTGATCGATCTTCCGGTCAAAGAGTTCGGCGAGATTGGTCTCTTCGCGCAATCCATTTGGAAGTACGCATTCCAACGGTCCATCGAGCGCCGGAACGTTCGCAAGAGTCCGAGACCGGTATTTCTGTGGGCTGATGAGGCACAGTTTTTTGTCTCGGGGAACGATCTGGAGTTCCTCTCCACAGCACGCGCATCCCGCGTGTCGACCGTCTACCTAACGCAGAATTTGCCAAACTTTTACGCTGCACTGGGTGGCGAGGAACGGGGACGTGCTGCAGCCGACTCGATCTTTGGCAACTTGTCGCTGAAAGTGTTTCACGCCAATGGTGACCCCCAGACGAATCATTGGGCATCCAACTTAATCGGGCGGACGCGACAGTTCTTTTACAACTCCAACAGCAGCTATTCGACACCCGATGGTTGGACGACGCTCTTTGGTTCCCGTAACGATACTCAGACAAGTGCCGGAATGTCGGAATCATATGAGTTCGAGGTGCAACCGTCTGTCTTCAACACATTGAAGTCCGGGGGCCGCCAACACCGCTGGCAAGTCGAAGGGATCGTCTTTCAGAGCGGGCGAGTCTTTCGCGATACGGGCCGCCCATGGCGATTGGCGAACTTCCATCAGAGACGCTAATCACACCAGTTCATGTTTGGTTACAAGAACCCCTCCCCTCCCACGTCATCATCATGTGGGAGAAGGCGAACCTCAAAGGAGATAGAGTCATGTCTGAAGACCTGGGAGCATCTTCCCTTAGTGGCGTCGCCGGTCGCATGACGGCGATTTGGACGAGCATCGGTGCGATTCCTGCCGAAGTGTTTCTTCATAATCAATTCGGACGCAGATACTTGGGTGTGGAGGCTCTGATGGCCATCGTCCAAATGGGGATGGTGGCTATGCTGTTCGGATTCTACGTCGAGAACACTCCAGATCGAGGTGATCTAGTCTACAGCCCAGGTCCAGTACTACTGTACTGCTTGATGTACATAGTCATGTTGCTTCTATCGAGAATCATACTGGTCCTTCGGGAGCGGAGAGGCGAGATAGAACACTCACGCTACAACGGATGGCCCAGGCTTTTGCCACCGCAGTTGGCGAGATTCGAGCGGGTCTTCAAGATTCTAATTGAGCCGGGCTTGGTCTTCTTTGTTGCTCTCAAACTATGGGCGTTCAACATGCCACTTGGCTTGTACCTTGCGTTTAACGCGGTGTGCATGTCCTGGTCGAACGTCGTAAATGTGCGTTTTGAGAAACAGCGGGCGATTGATCTTCGCGACGCGATGCTGGAGCAACGTGGTACCGCGCACCGTCTCCGTCAATTCACTCATCGTTAGAAAACTGATTCTCGAGATGAGAGGAGCCTTTAATGAGTAGGCAAGATAACTCGTACACGAAGATAGGAACGGGGCACGCCTCGGCAATGGGTCGGCAAGGACTTCGAGAACTTCGCGCCAGTCTGTATCCCGAGTCGAACGTCGCACAGCACGGGGAATATGGGCTATATGGAACACGAACGCCAGGCGAAGTGAGTGAGTCGCGTCGAGCGGAAGAACTCGACATGGATGAGGAACACGTTCACGGTTCAGTCGTTGAGGACCGCTTGCAACAGGCCGAAGTGAGCCTCGAGCAGGGTGAGGACCAAATCAGAGACAGCGACTACGAGCGGGAGCATTAGCCATGAACCGTAGTTTCTCGATGCTCTTAATCGCCATTGTTCTTGCAGATTCGTTGCGGTGTGGTTGGCTACTTTGGTTATGGGGCGTCGTTGTCTCAATTCCGTTCTTACTGATTGGAGCGATTTGGTTTCTTCTGCTTGAGTGTGGGTCGGCGTTATCGAACTTAGCGTTGTACAGGATTCGCATTGGTGGAGATCCGTCTGAGAAGAAGGAGCGTTGAGATGTCCTTATCAAGCTTAGTATTCTTCAGTGTGTGCTATGGGTGCTACAAGCTGGGAGCCTTTAATGAGCGGCATCCAGGTGAGTTGGCTCAGTTGACCAAATTGGCCTGGATGAGGTTCTGTGGCTGGCTGAAGAAGTCAAGCTAGTCGGCGATCAGAAGGGTTAACTCTTTAAGAAAACAGTAGGAGGAGTACGATGAGTCTTGAGATTGGGCCAGTGTCTGAGCCACTACTGATTACTGTGGATGAATTCGCGGATCTCATGCAACTATCAGTTCGGACAATTTGGCGACTCTGCAGTTCGGGTCAGGTGCCGAAACCAGTTCGTATTGGTGGCACCGTCCGATGGCGACACGAAGAAGTCCGCAAGTGGATTGCCGATGGTTGCCCCAAAACGTCTACAAGTGAATTCAATAGATTGAGATAATGGCCGCGCGTGGCGGTTGATTTTGTACGAATCTCCAGTGGAGTTGCGAGATGGCGTCCATATACAAGCGAAAACAAGACAAGGGCAAGCGTAGAGCGTGTTGGTACATCGGCTACATCGATCACGATGATCGTCGTCGCACAATAAAGGGGTTTTCCGATCGGGCGGAGACGGAACGACTTGCATCACGTCTAGAGGAAGAGTCTCGCCTGATCCGTACCGGCCTTGTGAGTCGCAAAGCCGTGTCTCTTGCAAAGAGTAAGCTACGACCCATTAGTGCGCACGTATCCGATTTTGAGGCTCACCTACGCACACGTGACATCACTGAAAAGCAAGTACGTGAGACGATCAGTCGTTTGAAGCGGTTCGTCGCCGTAAGTGATTTCGACAAGTTAGACGACTTGACTCGCGAATGTGTGGAGAAGTTTCTTGCAGGCCTTCGTGCAGATGGACGCAGTAAGCAGACAAGTAATCACTACCTCAAGGCAATCAAGCAGTTTACCGGCTGGCTGGTATCTTCTGGCAGATATGAAGTGAATCCACTGTCCGGCATTAAGCGGCTCAACGTGGAAACAGATCGACGACATCAGCGCCGCGCTTTGACGGTCGAAGAATTTCGATTACTCGTTGAAGCGGCCGAGAACGGTCCCGTAGTTGAAAGCATTGAAGGGACCACACGGGCTATGATGTACGTTCTTTCTGCTTGGACCGGTTGCCGTAAAGGAGAGATCGGTAGCCTGACCATGCGCTCTTTCGACTTCGAAGCTGAACATTCGACAGTTGCTGTTGAAGCGGCTTTCAGCAAGCGAAAGCGGCGAGACGTTCAAGTACTTCATCCCGAGGTAACAAAGCGTCTAGTGAACTGGCTTGAGGCTAAAAACATCAAGGATCGGGATCAGCTATTGTTTCCTGTGTCAGGGAGCGTGCCCGGCGGCATCGAGAGGAAAACGCATAAAATGATGCGATGTGATCTGGAGGCAGCCCGTGAGCAATGGATTCAATGCGCAACGTCCGAGAGTGAATGCGAAGAGCGCAATCGCTCGGACTTCCTCTGTTATCGAAACAGCGTTGGGCAGTTCGCAGACTTTCATGCCAACCGACACACGTTCATCACTAACCTCGCAAAGGCAGGAGTGTCTCCGAAGGCTGCGCAGGAACTGGCTCGACACTCGGACATCCGCCTCACGATGGGAATCTACACGCACACCGACATGGCCGAGAAGGCGGCTTCAATTCAGCGTCTACCATCGCCTAGTGGGGAGAACAGTGTCCCGCAACCTGAAGGTAAACCCACGGGTTGTTGCGGGCAGGCAAGAGAACGCTGGGAGTGTTCTGGGAGTGCGCCCGAGTCCCAGGACGGCACAGAAGGGCATTCAGTAGCACTACAGGGGGAATATGGCTTCGGCAAACATGAGTCGAGTTCATCGGCGGAAGTCGTTGGGCGGACAAGACTTGACGCCGCTTGTCCCACTATGGCACGAGAAGACGGAAATATCCCCGAGAGGATTCGAACCTCTAACCTTCGGCTCCGGAGGCCGACGCTCTATCCAATTGAGCTACGGGGACTTGGAGGTTTTCTGATTTCGTGCACTACATTTCGTAGAAATCTTGCACTACAACTCGACCGCTGACAAGTGCGAATTCGGCAGTGGCGAGTGTTAGGCATGGCCAAGAAGCGTCGCAAGAAACGGGTAAGTCCATTCCTTCCAGGTAAGGAACGCCCGGAGGAATACCTCAGCTCACGAGCAGTTGGAAGCGATAGAACCGAACCCCATTAGGCGAAATGAGGGGTGTCAGCCCTCTGCTCTCTCGCTATTGGGTGCGAGGCGCGTCCTCAATTGGAGATGAATTGCGGAGCGACTCTCTTGCCCAAAAAAGTACTGACAAGAACTTCGTGGGAGCTATCGCAATTTGCCAGTAGTGCGATCAAAATGATGCCTCTTGCGAATTGGTCATTGCATTGCACTCCAATGCGTTCTTGAGAGCCTCCTTGTCATGTCTGAATATCAGGTTCTGACCGTGTTTGCAGCTTTCCTGTTCGTCTACAGTCTAGTTGCCACTCGGCTAGAGGGAACACCGGTGAATGGTGCACTGGTTTATGTGGCCGTTGGGATGCTGCTCGGGTCTCAGGCGATCGGTCTGATCGATCTCAATGCTGATGGCGAACTGATTAGCCGATTAGCAGAACTTGCATTGGCAGTTTGTCTATTCACCGACTCGGCCAATGCCAACTTGAACGTGCTTCGGCAAATCCAGGCCTTTCCTGTCCGCTTGTTGCTGATTGGTCTCCCATTAACCATAGCATTAGGTCTGGGCCTAGGAATGCTACTCTTCGGCGAACTCGCCATCTTTGAAGTTGCTTTGATTGCAACCATGCTTGCGCCGACTGACGCGGCGCTGGGAAAGGCGGTCGTCACGAATCGAGCGGTCCCTGAAAAGGTGCGGGAGAGCCTGAATGTCGAGAGTGGCTTGAATGATGGGATTTGTGTCCCACTAATCTTGTTGTTCATTGCACTGGCATCTGGGACAGTCGAAGCCTCGGAGTCTGCGAGTTTGTTCGTGCGGCTTCCGTTTAAAGTAATTGGTATCGGCTTAATGGTAGGTGCCATGCTCTCGGTAGCCGGTGGGTTTGCCTTGAAGGCATGTGCCCAGCGCGGATGGGTTACAGCTACCTGGTTGCAGGTTCCCATAATTGCTTTGGCGTTGTTCTGCTTCGGCCTGGCGCAGTGGCTTGGCGGTAGTGGATTTATTTCCTCGTTCGTGGGAGGGCTCGTTTTCGGTGGTCTAACCAGAAACCACAAAGAACAATTCCTCGTGGCTGCGGAAGGCACGGCCGACGTGTTGGCATTGATGACCTGGTTTACTTTCGGGACCGTGGCACTCGGCTTCCTGAAGACTGCGATCTCATGGCAGGTGGTAGCCTATGCTGTTCTTAGTCTCACGTTAGTTCGCATGTTGCCCGTGTACGTTTGTCTTGCGGGCAAACAGCTTAAGTGGGACTCCAAGCTCTTTATGGGCTGGTTTGGGCCGCGAGGCCTGGCAAGCATTGTTTTCGCGGTGATGGTCGGCGGCGTTCATCTGCCTGGAGACGGCACCATTATGGCAGTCGTCACATGGACGATCGTTCTCAGTATCATCGCCCATGGATTGTCGGCGAATCCCTTGGCATCCATGTATAGCGCAAGAGTCGATCGTCGTGGAGGGAAGATTTAACTTGTCGTAGTCGGAGCCTTCAGAGTTGGCCTCGAGGACGCAGCCTCCTTGCGACTTGTCACCCGCCGTGAATTGCAGATGTTTCGACGTAAGCAAGAATCGATTTGCGATGTATTTGCCATGACTCACTCAAGGTGTCGAGACCTACTCGGGAAGACTATCCCTCAGTGCTCTCGTGCCGACTGCCACGGTGAGACCGACAAACAACATTCCGATCAAACCAATACCGACACTTACCAATCGCCCCAAGTCCGTCTTCGGAACGATATCTCCGTAACCGATTGACAAACCGGTGATAAATGCAAAGTAGAGACCATCTTTCATCTCGAGGTCTTCAATCCCGGAGACCGTGATACCTCCGAGCACAAGCAGGATCAGTAGTCCCGCCATTGCTTCTCGCAAGTGCAAAAGATAACGCAGAAAGAGCACTAGGAAGGTACGGAAATGTGTCCATCGTTGATACATGCTCGACTGCCTCGCCGGATGGAATAATTGATCGATTCACTCTTTCGATAGTCGTGATTCGTTAGTATCTAGTGGTTCTTTCACAACCTGTGACGCCTGCAGAGGTGGTCTACAACTCACGTTAGCTTCAATAGACACCGGTGAACAGACTGGCGGGATGCAAGTATTACGGCTGGCGCATTCGTCCTTCAACGATTGGCCGAAATTCGTGGGGCAACGTGGGCACGGCTTAGAGCAGTAGTCGTCGGGAAAACAACATCGGAAGAGACATGGAATGTGTGGCGCGGGCTTCTTGCAGTAGTCATCTCGGCAAAAGCAGTTCGGACAGCAGGGCGGTCGCGGGAAGAGCTTGCGACAATAGTCGTCGGGGCAGAAGTGCTGCGGTAGTGCGCATCCACTGCACCACCCTCCGTCGAGCTTTGGGGCTCGAAAGACGTGGCCGACTATCGGTTCATCTGCGACGCAGAACGAACTGAAGGCACTTGCCACGAGAAGCGAGGCCATGAGTTGATATGATCTCATTTGTATTCGCTCTTTGAGTACTTGCGTGAAGCGAAATATGCCGACTGCTGAAATGATTCGGTTTCGGGTGTTCTCTGGCTACGGTCGTGGAGGGGTATTCGGATGTTCGTTCGCGACCAAGGGAAGTTGGGATCGGCCTTCTTCTCGTGCGCGGTTCGCAGTTGGTGACTGGATAATTTGTCGATTTACCTCCTCGCCCTCCGGAGGAATCGGTATCAATTCCAGATCACGATTCTCCGCAGGGGGGCCAAGCTGTTCTTGCTTCACGGGCATGCCTGGTCCGGGCAAACGGATTTGCCAACCGCCACCTAGAGCCTTGTAAACGCCGGCCAAACTCGCAATAATCTCGCCCTCGGCCTGGGCCAATGCATCTTGTTGTTGAGCCAAGTCCGCTTGCAACACGAACACTCCCGTGAAGTCCGACTCTCCCTCCTTGAAGTTGATTAGTTGAAGTTCGAGCGCTCTTTGAGTGGCAAGCGTTGTTTCAGCAAGGGACGCGACGCGTTCCTGTGTTTTCAAGTACGCGATTAATGCATCTTCGACTTCCTGATTTGCACGAAGCACCGCGTTTTGGTAGCTGACGACAAGTTCCTGGAAGCGTGCATCCTGGAAGCGAACGTTGTTCACAATTCTTCCGTAGTTCAGCAGGTTCCAACGAAACGAAGGTCCAATTGATCCACCATTGCTAAGGGGTTGGAACAAGTTGCTGAAGTTCTCAGACTGCACGAAGATCTCGCCGGTGATCGAAATGCTGGGGTAGAGATCAGAGAGTGCGATTCCGATCTGTGCACTTTGTGCAGCGACAAGCCTTTCGGCTGCCCTCACATCTGGCCGCCTACGCAATAGGTCTGCTGGAATTCCAATGGCGATTTCAGCGGGCGCCTTCGGAATCCCGAATTGATTGCCGAGTGACCCAATGAGATCGACCGTTGGGATGCCAAGCACCGTGCAAAGGCGATTATTTGCCTGACGCAAACCAATCTCATAGGTCGGGATAGCCGCTTTCGTCGCATTCAAGTTACTTTCAGACAAGTAGACACTTATATCCCCAGTCTTACCTTCCCTGGCACGTGTCTTGGAGAGTTCGAGGGAGCCCTCCTGAATCCGCACATTCTCTCGAGCGTAAGCTAATCGTTGCTCAAAAGTTCGAATGTCGACATAGGCGGTAACCACTTCGGCGATCAAGCAAACCAAAATGGCATCGTAATCCTCGACCGATGCGTCAAGATTGGCATCCGCGGATTCGACTGCTCGGCGGAAGCGTCCCCAAATATCTAGCTCCCAACTGAGTGCGCCCGCCAACGACCAGTCATCAAAGCTGCGTTGAAACTCACCGGGGACTGGCTCAACGGCCGGTTGTGTATTGCTACTGATCTGATTCCTTGAATAACTTCCCGAGATTTCCTGGGACTGAGGAAAGAGCCCACCCACTGCAATCGCCCGTTGAGATCTGGCTTGCAACACTCGCAGACCGGCCTCTCGCAACGACAAATTCTGCTGATAAGCAGCATCGACCAGATCATTCAGAATGGGGTCCTGAAGAACGGACCACCAATAGGGATACTTGGGTGGCTCGCAGACAACACGATCTTCGGCGCTATCGATCCACTCACTTGCCACGGGTGCTATGGGTCTTCGGTAATTGGGACCCAGTTTGAATCCATTCTGGACCCATTGGCGAAGCTGGCAGCCAGTGGATAGCAGGCAGATCCCAGTCATCATAACGAGAAGTGGGAATGATCCCGGGCAGCATATCTGACGGCCAGTAGTCGATTGCCCTCGAAACATCTTCCGTTCGCACCCTTCGCGTGCCGTGAACCGCTATCCAGGTTGATCGGTTGAGAAAACGCTATTACTGGTTCCGCCGAATCAATCCTCACGTCTGGTTTAATCGGTGCTTTCACCACGATTGAGCAGCCTCCGTAGGACGATTGAGGACTTGGGTTCCGTGGAAGTTTTATGAGAGTTTCGCTTGTAACGATTGTGCAGGACAAGCCGGCAATCAGAGTGTTTTGGGTGCATGGCCCCACCCTTCGGAAGGGGAGGGACGCGCCAATGCGATCCGGACTTGTAAGGTGCCAGTTAGCCCGAACGACACGAATGATCGTTACAGTTTACCAGGCAATTGGTCTGTTGATGAATCCTGCCACTCTGGCATCCCGGCGTATTTGGCTAGCGTACAATTGAGCAGTGCGTCCCGATTCCTCACAAGCTAAGACCTTATCTATCCCAACATGTTCGCGAGAACTCCGGCGGAAGTCTCTTTCGATTGGATCTATTTCCCACCATTTTTTTTCGGAGTGGTGCTCGGTTTCTTCTGCGCGATGGGTGTCACGAGGCTACTCAACTTCTCGGGCCTTAGCCGGTTTTTCTGGAACCCAGGACTGGCGTTCCTTGCGATTTGGATTTTGCTGACGTCGCTAATTGGTCTGTTCCTGATTTCACCCTAGGGATCCGTGTTGAGTGCTCGCTCCATTACCGCAACGAATATCACGCCCAAAATCGTCACTGGTACGCTGGTGATCGTCGCGGGACTCGCTGCGTATGTTCTGTACCTCAGGTACTCAGAGCAACCATGGACACGAGACGGTCAGGTTAAGGCAGATGTCGTGAAGATTGTCCCACGTGTGAGCGGCTATCTTGTGAAGGTTGCTGTCAAGGACAATCAGTCGGTTCGCAAAGGTGATTTGCTATTTCAAATCGATCCGAGAACCTATCAGCTAGCCGTGGACCAAGATCAGGTTCAACTCGATCAGGCACGTGAAGACGTGGCTGCGTTGGAGGCCGCGGTTCGTTCGGCACAGGCAACCGTAGAGCAGCGAAATGCAGAAGTCACTTCCGCTGAAGGTGACATTGACGAGGCGCGAGCTGGAGTTGAATCGGCGGAGGCGGCAATCAAGGAGGCGGAGTCTGCCGTGGTTTCCGCCCGGGCTCTAATCGCCCAGCGACAGGCGCAACTTGATGAAGCCCAGCGAGAAGCGACTCGCGCGAAACGCCTTGCAGACAAGAAGGCAGGTTCGGTCGAAACTGCCGAGGCCAAGGCAGCAGCAGTCGATGCCTACCAAGCGCAACTCGATAGCGCCAACGCGGGGCTGCAACAGTCCAAGGCTTCGCTGGAGAAATCAAAGGCTGCTGCAAACGAGGCAAAGGCGAGATTAGTCATTGCACAGAACGGGCTCGTTGAAGCCCAGGCTGCTCTGGTCACTTCCAGGGCCGAACAGGACAAAGCTCAAGCGAACTTGGGCGAGCCAGGTGAGCAGAACGTAAGGATTCGAAACGCCAAGATTCAACTTGAGCAATCCAAATTGGATCTCAGTTGGACCTCGATCTACGCACCGGCTGATGGGTACGTAACCAATATGGATTTGATGCCCGACACCTATGTGACTCCGGGGACACCATTTGCCTTGTTCGTTGACGCTTCATCCTTCCGGGTAGACGGCTATTTTCAAGAGACGAAGCTCAAGAATATCCGACCAGGCGATCGGGCAATCATAACGCTCATGGGACACCATGAACTGCGCTTGGAAGGCGAGGTCGAGAGTATTGGCTATGCCATTAATCCACCGAACCTTGCCGACACGGAAGGACCCGAAAACTTGATTCCCACCATCGAGCCCACGTTTGAGTGGATTCGACTGGCGCAGCGCGTCCCAGTGCGGATTCGTTTCAAAGAAGTCCCAAAGGACCTGCATCTGGTTTCCGGCACAACGGTCTCGATCGCAATTCAGAAGTGAAGCCATGTCGAAAGTCGGGAATGCCAGTTCGAGCTGGATGTCTTTCGATACCGTCTTTCATCTGCAGCAAGCGTTCAAGCTCGCCCTGAGTATGACGCTGTTCTACTGGCTCGCACTGTGGATGAATTGGGATGTGCCAAAATACGGTGGGCTAGCGATCTTGATCATTAGTCTCGGCACTACCGGAGCAACTGTTGAAAAAGGCCTCATGAGGCTTCTTGGCACGACCGTTGGCGTGTTTGTGGGCATGGCCATTCTCGCCCTCTTCTGTCACGATCGCTGGGCCACGCTATTGGCCTTCGTCTTCTATCTCACCTTGACCGGCTACTTTATGCAAACGAGCCGCTACCCCTATGCGTGGTACGTCGCGGCCTTTGTTCCGTTAGTGATCTGGGGAGACAACTATCCGAATTTCGAGTCGGCCTTCTACTTCGGGACCTTCCGATATCTGAATACCGCCGTGGGTGTGCTCATCTATACCATGGTTGACCTCGTGTTTTGGCCAAGGCAGTCCGGAGACCAATTGAATTCGCTTGGGCGAGACCTGCTCGCTGAGATTCGGGAGCTATTCATCAACTATCGCAGGCAATTGGAAAGAGGTACGTCGAATAACGAGGATTCCGCTCTCCGCACAAAACTGGCTGGGACACGATCGCAATCGCTGGGGACGCTACAGCAAGCTTGCTTTGATACACCCAGCGTAATGCGACAGAGAGGTTTATGGCAAGATTGGCAACAAGATGTACAAGACCTTGCCGAAGCGATGGAACTCTGGCAACAAAGCTTCGAGAATTGCCGTGGTTTCGAACTCAATGAGTTCCTTCCGAATCTCAACAAAGACCTTGACAGCCTGCAAGCAAGGCTCGATCGAATCATCTTGTTGTGGCAAGAGATACACTCTCCTGAGGTGTCTCCGCGGGTGGGTGACTCTCTGTTGATGAGAAGCCTGACCCTGGACTTAGACCGTGGGGCTCTTGGAAATCTACCGCACCTAGACCGCGCTGCACTAGCTCACTTTGTGCGACAGTTTGAAGTTCTCGATCGCTACAGCCGCGAACTCCTCCGGATAATGCGAGATTTGGCTGGCCTTGAATCTGTGGGGGATTCCGAGGTTTCGGCCGAATCAAAAGAAGAATTCAACAGTTCAATTTGGGATCCGGAAAGGTTCGTCGCCGCACTGTACCCGCCCGTTGTTTTCGCCGTAGCTTTTCTCTTCTGGATCTATGTGAATCCACCCACGGGTGCAGCCGTTCCCATGTTTGCGGGAATCATTTCGGTCCTGGTTCTGCAAGCACGCATGAATCCACAGGCAATCTTATTGTCCCAACTACTATCCCTATTGTTGGTCATTGCTCCGATCTACTGGCTTGTCATGCCCTCACTGAGTACAGGGTTCGGATTGCTCTGTCTCATGTTCATCTATTGCTTCGTTTTCGGGTTTCTCGGCGGCCTCTCGCCGGCGTTGAAGTCTGGTCCGATTATCATGTTTGTCGTGGCGACTGGAATTAGCAATCAACAGAAGTACACTTTTCAGGGATTGGTGGATGCGTCGTTAATGATCCTTATCGCGGGCACCATCGTGATGGTGATTTATTTCCTATTCATCCCCATGCGTCCAGAACAGGCGATGCTGAGTAGCCTTCGGCGGCTCTTCAAGGGATGCGTAAGAGTTGTCGGAGAATGTCTCTCCAGTGATTCGTCAGGCAAGCGTCTAGGCAAACGGCATCTGGAAACGATGGTCTTGCCGGCATCCGCAAAGATTCAAGGGACGATGCAATCCCTTGATTACACATTGGATCCCCACAATACTCCGGCCAAGGTTGAGCAGTTGCGAAACAACCTGCAGAACATTGCCTATCGACTGGAATCCTTGGAATCTGCACAACAAGGAATTTCTCAGAACTACCGGAAGCGTGTCGGCCTGCTTGTCCCTGTGATTGAAGAGACAGCAGAGAGGGCTCAATTTGTGTTCCAACAGTGGGCAGACTTCGACTCTGGGGATGCGTTCAAACAACAGCAAAGCAGTTTCGAACAGATGTCTCGCGACTTGCAGAATCAGCTTGAAATTTTGGAGCAGGATGAGGATCGCGAGTCAATCAGTGATGATGTGCTCGCCGACATCTATGCACTTCTGGGCTGTTTGCAAGGACTGATCAATGCCATGGCCGCTACACAAGACGCGATCAATCAAATCAACTGGCAACAGTGGGCGACGCCACGTTTCTGAAACGGCTGTTACAGTGCGAAAAATTGATTGCAAATCGTCTAAGAAGCTACGACGTGCGTTCGCTTCGCCCAGCTCGACCGAAAGAGACTCGAACTCGGTAAATACCGTAACTGCAGCCACTTCCTGAAAGCGCTCTCGCGCGTGGCTATGAAGAGCGTCCCTTCCGGGGAGGGAGGTGTTCGATCAGCACAACGCGTCGTTTGTCAGCGTCACTCAGCAGTTCCATACTGCCTCGTCGATGGGCAGGTTGATTCTCAACGTGTTGCTGTCGTTCGCCCAGTTCGAGCGAGCGATGATCAGTGAGCAAAACTGCCCCTGGCAGAGTGTCCCTCAATGATCAGCTAGAATTATGAATAGATCGTCCGGCTTAGCCGGCAAGGTCTCGTAATGTTCTCGACTTGTGGCGATCACCTGCAAGATGGACCGTACTCGCCGGTAATCTTCAGTCCGGATTGCACCTTCGAGCGCCCGCTCGCCCGCTGCTCTGGCTTCCTCGAACTGGCCATTATTGGCCAACGCTTCGGCGAGTACATGCAAAGTGGACGAGTCCATCGGGTTTTCGTCGCTCAAGGCCATGGCCAGCGCAACCGCCTCGCCTCGCAACTCGTCCGAGTTTCTTGGAGATGTCGCAAGCAGCCAGGCGAGACGGATTCGGATCCCTCGGTTCTGTGGTTCCAGTTCTAGGGCACGACGGTAGTGTTGGATTGCGAGTTTGTTCTCGCCGCTTGCCACACATACATCACCTTGATACATCGGTATCCTGGGATCATCAGGGCATTTCACAGCGGCCGCATCAAGCAGGGCCAACGCTGAGTTTGCTTCAAGCTGCGCTCTCTCGCTGTCGGTTGCCCGCAAGCATGTGGCGAGGTGTACCTGGGCGAGGTCAACACTGGTGCTGCAAGTCTCTTCGGCTGATTCGAGTCGTTGCGCGTACTGCTCGGCGAATAGATCGAGCTTGAGATATGCTTCGAGACGATCGGTCAGCCGCCGATATCCAAGCGGACTTGGATGGGCGGTGTCCCAAGGCCAGTACCAATTATCGTTGTCGTCCCAATCGAAGGCGATCGAGGTCACTGCGATGTTGTGTTCTTTGCAGAATTGAACCGTTTCTTCGGAATCACAGGGCCGGCTCATATCCGCAACGACAAAGGCGATGCCATATTCTCGGCATAGTTCAGCCATTTCAGCAATGATTTGCTGCGTGACCGCACGGATGTCGTACGAGCGTTCTTCCCACTCGTTGTAGGCTTGTTCGAGACCATGTGAGAGTGCGGAGAAACGCATCAGAGGAAATGGCGTATACACATGGTCGGCCATACTGGTGGTCAGATTGCCGGAGTGATCGAGCCGCCCGAATGGTTGAGTCATGGGACCCAAGCGGCCGAAGCTTGCCACGAGTTTGCGTCGCCTTCGGCTGAAGGTGTTTCGCTCGTCGTGGTTGGTGAAGTATGCCAACACAGCAAGCACTGGAATTTCGCCCGCCTTCAACGCGGCACGAAGTTGGATGAGCGAGTGAATCGTTCCATAGCCGGGAACTCCGTAGTTGCGAATGTCGTAGTCCTTCATGCGCGTCTGAAGCATCCACGGTAGACTTCCGGCGTCATCCACGGCGTATCCGTAGGCAAAGGAACAGCCGAAAATCCAAATCTCCGGTTGCCCATTGTCGAGTGACGACGATCGAGAGATACGATGACCGGTCGGGGCATTGGTCACCGTGAAAGGATGTCCAGTCTCTAATCGAATACGGAACTGACCCGGAAATACTTTGTAACCAAGATTTTGATCGGTCGTGAAAAGACTGCCGCCTGGTTCGATGGTGATATTTCTCTGCTGGGCGACATAAGGTTCGTAACCCAGAAGACGGGCACTCAACTCTCCCATGGCGAGAGCGACGGTCGCCATCAAGAGTGCGTATAACGATCCGAAAAGCAGACGTTTCCACCGGGGCAAGTTCCCGTGTCTGGAAGGCTTCTCTCCCGTCATTCGATTGACCTCGTTGGAGCGTAAGCCGAGGGTTGTTGCCGCTGAGATTGTAACTCGGCGAGTTTCGCACGGGCCTGATTGTGGCCTGGATAGATTTCCAGCACGCGACGTAGATGCGCCTCTCCGGTCGCTATGTCTCCCCAGGCAATCGCGATTAAGGCCAAATGAAAGTGTGCTTCGGAGTGACGAGGATCCAGTTCGATAACCCGCTGCAGAAACGGGCTTGCCTGTGATAGGTCCCGTCTTGTGAGCTGGCAGATACCCATTTGATAGAGAGCCTGCGTATGATTGGGTAACAAGCCCAACGTCCGGTTCAACGACTGTTCGGCCTCCTCGACTCGGCCTTGGGCCAAGGCGACCAACCCAACGTAGTACTGTGCTTGTGCGAAAGCCGCGAGGTTCTTCGAATGGCTTCGCGCGATCGCCGCTCCACTTTGTTCGAGGCTCTCTTCATATTTGCCGTCAATAATCAGGAGTTCCGCCAGTTCAAGTCGCAGGTCAAGGTCGTCTGGGTCATTTTCGATGGAGGTTTTCAGAAGCTGGATTGCCAGGTCGATCCTCCCCCGATTGACCAAGCGCCAAGAACGTTGAACACGCAACATTCCCGGAAGATTGACCGCGTCCGTTCCCGCATAGAATCGATGGATGATCTCCTGAGTAGTTTCTTCGCCACTAGCTCCCATCGCGCTTGTACGATAGACAGTCAGCGGCGAAGGAAGCGGATCTTCATACAGAATTTCGTCTGCAAATTCAGGGGGAGAAATCGTGATCTGGCCTTGGCGGTGACTAGGATTGTTGATCGAGACGGCAACCACCTGCGAAGGGAGATCGGTGAGCAGCGCATCAGCTTCTTGAAATTGCGTACCTGGAAGCGGCATCGCCGCATAGCCGGCAAGAGGCTTCTCCACGTATCCAAGACTAGGAAAGGAGAGGTAGTAGTTGAAAGGATAGCCCGCCACGACCGGATCAGAGCCGGCCTGCAATTCGATTGCTTTCATCGCTTCGATACTAGCCCGCAGGTCGGGAAGATATTCGCGGCTGCGCTCTAGAATACTACAATGCCGTAAGTCGCTGGGATGCTCAGGAAAGGCCCATCCGTATGCGTTCATCACATTGAATGCCGCCCACGCATATGGAATGACAACTATCCAGATCGCGATTCGCCAACGAAATATCAAGAGGCTCGCTGCCATAAACAGAAATGGGATGACTAGCGTGAGGTACCGAATCACGAATACCCCAGCATAGAGAATCATTGCCGCCAGCAAAGCGCAGACAATCATCACGGCCATCAGTAGTACCGCCTCCGTTGTCCAAGCACTTTCGGCGAGCGAGACAATGACCCCCTGCCCTTTCTGCCGGCAGCGGACTACTTCACGGATTGCAAAAACCACGCCTCCGACTGCCACCATGAGAATCAGGACACTCACATCGGGGCAAATGATCCAGAAGTGATAGATGAAGCTCTCAATAAAGCCAATTCTTTGGAGTCGATTATGAATGCCACCCCACGCATAGATGCCAACTTCGGCTGTCAACGCCACGGCGTGATAACACAGCCCACGTAAGATGATTCGCCGCTCCGCGGAATCCGAGCGCCGAACGAGCAGGCCAAGTGTGAGATAGATCAGACTGGCTAATGTGACAATCAATCCGGTTGGTTTGGCGGCAAACGCAGCGAAACCCGCCACGGCCGACCATCCGTATCTTCCCCTTACCAGGGCCCATACAGCTAGTATACCGAGCGCTGTCATCGGAACGTCCATACTCATCAGTTCCACCTGCACGACGAGCAGTGGTGTGGTGATCACGGCCAGGGCTAGGCCGATCGACGCTGGTACGCCAAGCTGGCTTCGCGTCAGCCCGCTGACACCGGCGGCAATGATCGCCCCGGCCAGAAACCACAACAGGTGACAGATGAGAAACACAATGCCCGGTGAAGGCGTCGTTTGCATGAGCACGGCGACCAGCGTTGGCAGAACACTGGTCATGTAACAGTACGCGCCGCCGTCGTTGCCCACCGGCTCGTCGTACCGAAGGGCCATGTAGTCGAAATTGGTGGCAGACAGGAATTCCGCTTCACGAAAGAGCCCCATTCCGGTTTCGTAATAAGGAGGCAGCATGATCACTTCGCCACGCCACACCAACAGCAGCACAAAGAAGACGAGCACCAGGCCAACACCATGGGTCAACCACTCGGCTCGCTTCATGTTGTCTGGAGTCGGAGTCTTCAAAAAACAAATCTCGCTCTATAACGAAGTCCGCGGAAGCTAACGTCGAGGTGCATCCGCCCCCTCACCAACACTAGCCAGGACAGACCCGTGAAAAAGTTGGGGGCCTCGACGGTGAAGAATGAACCTCGACCATATCTGGTGTTTCCGCAGTCCGCAAGAACGGACTAGATCTCAGGCTACGGCTAACCAATCTGACGAGTCCCCTCATAGAGTGCCACGGCCACGGAGTTCAAGAGGTTCAAACTTCGGGCGTCATCACGCATTGGAATCCGCACTCAATTGCCGGAGTGAGACTCAAGTAACTAATTTGGCAGCCCTTGAGACTCGCACCCGAAAACAAGCAAATCGTTACGAGAGTATTGTGGGTCGCGTAAATCACGAGTCGCGGTTTTCGTAAACAGCCACCTCGTCGACCCAGGAGGGAGTTTCTCTAGTAGCGCCGCCCAATCGTCGACCGTTTCCCAGACCAAGTGCTGCCAGTAGTCCATGCCGGCGCGACTTAGGTGACAATCGTCAACGCGAAACCGAAAGGGACTCGAACTCGGTAAGTCCCGTAACTGCAGCCACTTCCTGACATCGCTCTCCCGCGAGTGGTTATGAAGAGCGTCCTTTCCGGGGAGGAGATTAGCCATGTTGAATTGCGATGGACGCGGCCGATTGAAAAACACGCGTCAAGAATGGGCGCGAGATGTAAACAGAACTTGCCCGATATTCGGCGCACAAACGCACAACCGCTTTGGGCTCGATACCCTCTGGTGGAGTCTTTGCATGGTCGGAGAGATGTTCTGCCTTGTAGTCGGCAACTCGTTTCTGCCAAGCATCAGGCAGTCGCCGGTTGCTCCAAGCGCTTTCGGTCAGAAAGGTTTCTGCGGCCCAAATCCGCTGTCAACGTTCATCTGTTGCATGAAATAGGCTCGGCTCGCCGCGAAAAAATTTCGAGATTGTGAGGCGACGTCTCGCGAGGACGGGAAATCCCTTATCAGGGAGGCTCGAGGTCGCTGGCATCGGCTCGAACCGCGTTGGACCCGGCCAACAATCGCGAAGCCCCGGCGCTGCCTGGCCTAGGAGTCTCGCGGCGTACGCCATGGGATGACGGCAAGGCCTCGCGGCTGACCAACGATCGGGCACGATGAAGACAGTGACGCTCACCATCGTCCACGGCTTCAACCAAGGCCGATCCATGACCATCGCCGCCGGCGGCCAGATCACGGTAGGACGCGCTGGTTCAATGGATTTCAAGATCATGGATCCGGGGATGTCCCGAGAGCACTTTCTTCTTAAGAACGCGGTTGGACGCGGCTGTTGGATTCAGGATCAGGATAGCAGCAACGGCGTACTTGTGAACGATGTCAAAGTCCGCAAGACCGTCGTTCGAAATGGAGACGTTATTCGGGCAGGCGACACGAAATTCAAGCTAACAATAAACAGTCAACAACATTGAAACTGACAACGCAGATGGGGAGAAAGCCAATGAGTAACAACCGAATCTTGACGAGTCTTCTGCTTCGAACACTCCGACTTGCGACCGCTTCCTCGCTGGTCGCAGTCCTGCTTGTCGCTAGGGCCAAAGCCGGGCCGATCATTCAACCGGTCGGTGTTTCAACGACGGCCAATGAGTTCCATCCGATTTCCCAAACGATCGACCAGTCTGGCTTGAACACAAGTTACGTCAGCGGCGTGACCGATTTCAGTACCTATGTAGCGTCCAACGGAAACGGTAATAATGCTGTCAACCAGTGGCTGTCCGACTTGACCTTCCCCAAGGTGGTATCCTTCGATCTCGGCGCGTCACTTCCGATCGGTGGGTTTGCTTTATGGAGTATCTTCCCGGGAACTGGAACCCGAGACTTCGAACTCTTCTCGGACACCGACGGAGACTTCGGTAACGGAGGGACGAGCTCACTTGGGAGTTTTACTGCCGTGGATTTTTTCAGTCCGGGGCAGGAGAACGGCCAAGCGTTCTACTTCGGAACGACGACCACACAGTTCGTTCATCTCCGGATTGATAACAACCATGGTGGAGTCGACCTGAGTGTCGGCGAGTTCGCGTTTGAGCAAGTGCCCGAACCCAGTTCGCTAGTTCTGTTGGCGACTAGTGGGCTTCTTTTGCTTCTGCCTTGTGCTCGCCACCGCTTCCGGCGCAAGTAGGCATACGACACCGTTCGATTCAGTAGTTGGACCAAACACCAAACTGCGAGGTACGCCATCGGCAGGACGCCCGCCTATCGACTTCGGTCGAGACACCTCCAGCAGTTGGCCGGATTGCTTGGTGCAAGCGGGTGCATCGACCGAACTCAGATCGCATTCGGCCTTGAACGCGGCGGTGAATTCAACCTCTGCGAGCTCGAGTGCTGGGTGCGGTGGTGTCAACGTTTGACAGCCAGGGATGAAGTAGGAATTTAGGACTGTCCAATGCCCCCTGGCAGAATCTTCCAAAAATACTTCGGCCGAAGCGTTCTCGCCCGATCAGCTCGAACGAATCATCGCCAGGATACCGGCTCGGATCGCCTCGGGCAGCTTCGGCCAAGCATCGACAACGGACGCCAAATCGTGGGGAAATCCAGGCTTTGGTGCGTCCCGTGCGCAGCTAGACGCTGAATGGCGATCTTGAGATCTTCCTGGGCCAGCTCACGCAGAACGATCGCCTCATTCTCGGCCTCAGAAGGGCCGCATCCGGCCAGGGCCAAGATTACAAGCAATTGGGCTTTGTCAAATTTTGACAAACATCGAATCGGGTCTCTTCAATTCACGGTATGGAAGGCGGGCTTTTTCATCCACCTCCGCTGTTATTCTGTTGCATCTCAATAAGGTCTTCTATAGCGTCGGCCGAACGCCTCGTATTTCCCTCTATCTCGATGGCCAAATGGATGGCCTCGGAAATGGCAAAGTATACCAAGACGTTCAGGACGGCTAACAAGAAGCACGCAACCACAGCACCTGCAATGCTAATGGGGGACGAACCAAGCCAAGTCGCCGCAATCGCGACCATCACGCAGGCTGCGGCATTGAGGCCCCCAATGATCCGATACCACATCGCCAGCCACCGTAGAGCCTGATGAGAAGGTGCCTGCGGTCGTTGTGGTCGCGGTGGCCTGGTCAGCGGGGTCTCCACGAACGACGCTTCTTCATCAGCTTCCACCCATGGCGCCGCGCTAGGCGGGGGCGGCTGTGTCTGTGCGTTGTCGACGAACGCTGCTGCGACTTCATCGCTCGCAGGTGGTTCGGGCGCCGGGCGATTCCATAGCTCGGGGAATGCTTGAGCCTTCCACCACTTCTTGCCATCGCGGGTAATCGGCGTCTCTGGGGTGATGGTTCCGGCCTGAGCGAGACCGAGAAGCTGCTGATCGGAAACCGGACCCAGCTTCCGCTTGCCCGATAGATACAAAAACTGACCCATTTCGTGCCCCCGTGCTTAAAACGCTCTGCTGGCGACTGTCGCCAGTGGGCTATCTTAGCTGGAATGAGGCGCCGGTCAAAATTTCGGATTCACATCGACCGGTTTGTCAAAATTTGACAAGCCAGGGCCTCAAAAATCACTGAAGGTTCTTGAGGTTCGCGACGCAGTCTAGTTCGTCATGGTTTCGCAGTAACTCAGTAGCGGTCTGCTCGATGGAATGCAAGTAATGCTTGAGCAGTGGACTGACGAGCTTAGCCATATCCTAAGATACCGTCTGCCAACTTGCGGGTCCGATGGGTCTTCCTTACACACCGCCAGAAACCAGATTTCGAGTGCTTGGAGACGATGGTGTCAACGGTTGAAAGTTAGGGATGGGCTAGGAATGTTCGCCCTGGTAAAATCTTCCACAGAGAGCTCCACTGCACTCTGAAGGAGAAAGAAGTTTGCAGGAATGCTAATGAGCGATCCAACTCAATTAGCTGGCGCGAATCATCGCCAGGATGCCTTCGCGAATGGCTTCCGGCAACTTTGGCCAGGCTTCAACCACAGCCGCCAAATCGGGAGACAATTCGGCCTTTCGCGCGTCTATTACGCCGCATTCTGCGCCGCTTTGGTTAGAAACCCCCGTTTGCCCCGTGTTTTCGCTGGGGGTTCGAATCCCTCCCCATCCGCCTTCACACTTCGCAGCGTTTCGCGGCGTGTCGCCCGATGTCACACAATGCGTTGCCGCGTCGGGGTTCTTCGTCGATGCGTGCGAATAGCTGCGATTCTCCGCGAGTACCCGCTGCGCCTGGTTTTGCGCCGCTTGTGCGCCGCTTTCTGCGCCGCATTCGGATGCTGGGCCACTTACCGCTTGTGCGAAATGAGCATCGGTTGTTTGATAGTTAATGCTTCCTGGCAATGTCTTCGCTGTTGCCCAGCCAGTCGCAAACAACGTGCGACGGGAAGTGCTCGGCCAGTTCCGTTTGCCGGGAACTCCGCAGGTTGCGGAACGGTCGGTTCCACCTCGCCAGTCCGGCTCGGTCGACGATCTTCAAGAACGTCGTCCGCAGATTGCAAGTTCGCCAGCCTGCCTTGCCTTGAGCACTTGCCCGCATTCGTTCATCGACCACGTAAATCGCACCCTGTGGGGCCAGTTCTGCGGCTTCAAGTAGGATCTCTCGCAATTCAGGAAACAGGGGAATCGTCCGGCGTTCTTTTCCGGGGTAATGTTCTGTCTTGGGCGACGTGACCACAATGCGGCTATCGTTCCAGTCGATGTCCTGCCAGCGGAGTGACAGAACTTCGGAAGGGCAGCGAAGGCCACCGTAGCGGGCCAGAGCGACGATTGTGCGCCATCAAATGTCCAGCTTCGCCGTCTCCTCGCGCGTTACAAAGCGACTACGGTCCGGCATCGTAGCTTTGACTGATACATCTTCGAACGGGCTGTTGTGCAATAGCCAGTGTTTCACAGCCGAGCGGAAAATCATTGTGGCGAATTGCAACCGCTTGCGAACAGTCATCGGTGCCAGCATTTTACCAAGCAGGTGCAGCTTATGGTTCTCCGCATCACCGGCAGTGACCTTGCGAATCGGCTTGTCCGCACCGAAGCCGAATCTCGCGACAAAACCGACATTTTCGGAAGGCCTATGAAGCACCAGGAATTACGATCTAGGAATTCACGGTCGATCTGATGTTATCTTGGCAAGCCGGAAGTGCTCGGCCTACTCCTCAGTAGCGGCGGCTTGGGTGAAGCGGTTGCACATTTGGCGAACCCGGTTCCCATTCGCTGATAACTAGCCGAAACCCATCCAAAACAATACAGCGAAAAAGAAAAGCAAGAAGGCAACCACGGCAATTGTTTTCCGACGAGTCGGCTTGATCGATTCAGCTACTGTAGCGAGGAACTCAGGCGAGTCTGGGCTTACGTCTGGCTGCCATCGAGCGGTAATTGCAATCCATACTCCCGCCATTACTGTCACGATTCCCACTGGCCGTGTCAGATCACTGAGGCACAGCAACGTACCAACAGCAAGAAGGCATGCCGCACTGAAGTAAGTGATCTTTCTGACCTTCATTATGCACTTTATGTGATCGGTAAACCTACCACACATTTAAAATTGTGGGTCTGATTGTCACCCGCCAGTTTGTATTGTCCAACACCAACCAGCAACTACCCCCTCCCCGGCCGCTCCATCACAGCGTCGATCTCCTGGGTCTCGGCATCGCGTAGTTCAACCACTTGCTTTAGCACTTTGATCTGCCCGCGAAGGTTCTCGTTTTCATTCTGAACCTGCAACAACCGCTGACTGGTCTCGAAGAACAGATCCTCAACGTCGTCAATGAGTGCGTTGTCGACGCTCAACCACATCCTTGGCTGCTGCTTTGGTTATTACGTCGTTTGAGATGACCAAAACCCAGAATTGCGCAACCTAAAAGCATCAATACCCAGGCCGATGGCTCGGGGACGATGTCAACAACAATGCTATCCAGACCGTACCCATCAGGGCCAGCTGAGATTTCTACTCTGTCGAAGGGAATCGTGCTTTCGAATGAATAGGTTGAAAAATCAAGGACAGGAATAAAGACATTACTCTGTCCTACCGAATCTGGGCCGGAGTAGAACTCGATGAGGAAATTCATCGATGCATGGTCGGAGACGCTGAAGCCAAAGCGGGATTGCGGGCTTGTGAATTCCAATGTGAATGTTGGTGCAGTGAAGAAAGGCTGAGCATCACCAGGAGATAGAACTGCCAAGCCGGGCGAAGAGGCGAAGAGGGACTTGCCCACACCATATCCAAGGTCGTATATGTCACCGAAGGTCGATCCGGTTGCCGAGACGTTGCTAATACCAACGTTGGTAAAGATCGAATCTGAGCCTGAGATAGCCCCTGAGGTGCTGGCTTCGAAATCGATCGTCGCTGGATCAGAGAAATCGCCGATTCCTATACTTGTCACTGCCGCGCAGGCCTGATCAAGTGTACCGACGAACCATGTCAGCGCGATGATTGCTGCAATGAGGTGAGCCTTGGGATTCAGAGTGGATGTCGTCCAGATCATTCGTGATTCCTCTCGGGGATTAGGATTTTCAGGTGCAGAAAGAGCCTGCCGTTCTTACCGTTCCGCAACGTCGGAGAGGTCGCTGCAATTCGGAAATACTCCGTGTGTGTTCGCTTAGTGATATCGTCCGTCATCTTCGACGTCGCACGAAAAGAAGAGCCCCCGCAGCGCCCAACCCCGCGAGCATCAGCGAGCTCGGTTCGGGGAGAACTTCGAACTCGACATGGTTATAGCGACCATGGCCTGTACTAACGCTGGAACCGGCACCAAATCGGACGAAGGTGCCCACAGCCGGAGCAGGTGCAGACAGGTTGCTGAGAATCAATTCACCATCTATTGCGATGTCCGCAGAATCTGCGACCGGGTCGTAGAACAGTTCATAAATGTGATAGCCACTGCCCCCTCCATTGAAAGTGAATGAGGGACCGCCGGTGATGTTAAAAACTGGATCGCCATCGCTCTCGCTGCCAAAGCTAAACTCCCACCGATCAACTCCATCCTGGAATTCGAATGACACACCGTTGTCAGCAGCATCCGGAACATCAACCACACGCATCACGAATCTCAGCACCCACCCCTTTGCTTGTGCTTGAGCTACATCACTTGCAGAAGGAAAGAACTTATAGCTTCCGACGGATCCAGACGCCGACGAATTGTCGTCAATCGACCAGGCATTGAACCCTCCATCGTTCGACACAGGACCTAACGTAACTCCAGGACCAGTATTGGCAATCCACCCTTCTGTCACCGGATCGTTATTGCCGTAGTGCGAGGCAATGATGGTGGCCTGTGTCTCATGTAAGGTTGCAAACATGGCTGTAATGAGCATGAATGCAAACGCACAGCCGCGGCGCGGAAGACCCTCTCCCGCGGCATTGGAAGAGTGCACCATCAAGCGGATGATCGAATTCACCAAAGATGTCGAAAAAAAACCTATTGCCTGATGAAGATCGAGAGACTTCTTGAGAGGTAAGGACTTATGATTGAGAAATTGATGCATGAGCGTTCTCCGAAGTAGGTTGATGATCAGTTAAAACGAGTGATGAATATTCGCGTCTAATGGCTGATTTGGGTTGTCTGTCACTTGCGACGACGCAAGAAAAGAAGAGCCCCCAAAGCCCCTAGCCCCGCAAGCATTGATGAACCCGGTTCGGGGACGGTGGCGACGCGAAAGCCTACATCGTCGCTCTCAAGTGCCGCGCCGTTGTGAAACTCGATCGAAGAAGAGAGATTCACGACGTCGTCGATGTATGAGCCTCCCCGCATACCGCGAAGGAATCCCGGTTTCAATGACTCATTCCACTCCCAGACGTTGCCGCCTTGATCAAACGTACCCCAGGGGCCGGGCGTGCCTGGGTAGAACCCCACATTCAACACATCGCCAATGACGTCGTCGTAGTTTGCACCGTTGATTTCACCAGGAGTTCCTGGATCTGGGGGAGTATCACTGCCGTTCGGATAGTCTGAGTAGTTGCTCGGAGGGTTTGTTCCATCGTTGAGGGAATAGGCCGCCTTGTACCACTCGTCTTCACTGGTCAGAAACCAAGTAGCTGCCGCGTTGCGAGCGATGGCTATGGGGTTCAGGGGGATTCCGTTTGCTGCCAGAGCCCCGAGGGTGTAAGCACCAGTCTCCGTATCCCCTGAGCCTTGACCGTTGTGCAGCCAATTCGCGAAACGGATGGCGTCGTACCAGGAGACATAGTTGACCGGCGTGTTTTCGCGGCGCGAAATGGTCGAGTAGGAGTAACTCCCACTAGCCCCGCTGCGTGTGATGCCCCCAAGACCGCTGCCCATGTTGGTGTTGTAAAGCCCCAGCGGGTCGTTAGCCGCCTTGGCATTCAAGAATGCAGCATATTGGGCGTTGGTGACCTCGTAGGTCCCGATGTTGTAGGCGTACGAGACTGCACCATAACCGTTGGTGTCGGCGAGGTTGCCAAGATTGCCCACGGGCACCGTGTCGATGGCGATATTTCCGGCAGCTGAATGGCCGACGTGGAGAAGGCTGATGGCCAGGAAGATGTAGGTTCTGTGAATTAGGAGTACCTGTCTTGTGATGTTCACTAGCGTTTCCCCCGGTTGGTTTAAATTCCTGCGTTTCCTCAAGCGACGAACACCAGGGCTGACTGGTGTGGCTAGCCGCCCGCGCATCTGCCCCCGTATGCGCAGCGGCTGGGCAACCAAGCGCCTGATGCGCTGGTCCTCTACCCCACAAAGGACCGGAATGGTGGAATTGCGGACACGGAATAGAAGAAAATTCTCAGGAGCCAATCACCCCCCAGAATTAGCAAGTTGACTCATGGCTTTTGGCAACCAAAATAGGGGCCGCCAACAGTATGTCTGTCCGCTTCAGACTCGTTTTCGTTCCTAATAGTAAATAGGGCAGCCCTCATGGGATCTGCGAACAGCCAAGCAGGCAGACCTGTCGAAGGATTGCTTGCCGCCGCGCACAACGGCTCGAATAGCGCGATGGGCCATCTGCTAGAAGCATGTCGGGGCTATATGCTTTTGCTGGCCAACCGGGCACTGGACGACGAACTTCGACAGAAGACTGCAGCTTCGGATCTGGTGCAAGAAACGTTTCTACATGCACAACGAGATTTTTCAGCTTTCCAGGGAACGACGGAAAAGGAACTGTTTGCGTGGCTCACGCAAATTTTGATCAATCGACTGCGCTACAATACTCGGCAGTTCCGCGGTACGCAGAAGCGAGATATCCATCGAGAGATTGCACTGGATGGTGAGCTTGACCGGATCGCGACAGAACTATTCGAGAAAGACGACACACCCAGCGCTTTGGTTGCAGCACTCGAAGAGGAAAAACTTGTTCAACAATGCCTGGCGAGACTATCCGAGATTGATCAGCAAGTGCTGATATTGAGATCTTGGGAGAGACGCACATTCGTGGAGATTGGGCAGACGCTAGGGCGCTCCACAGAAGCCGCGAGAAAACTGTGGTCTCGCGCGGTCGAACGACTAGGGCGCGAGCTCGATAATGGAAGATGATGCAAAATCCCTCAAGCGCCGGCGATGAGAAGTTCACTGAACTGATTTGCGCGTACGAGGAGAATCTAACCGAGAACACCGAGGCTAGATCACTCGACGAATCGGTTCTGAACGAAGATCATGACTTGGCAGAACGACTCCAGGCTGCAACGCGTGGACTGAACGCGCTGGATCGCGTTCGTCGACGCTGGAATCCTGATGCGAAGAGCGTGTCGTCCGAATCAGGGCAACTCCCTGACACAATCCGCGACCAGGAAACCCAGCCTCTGAAGCAACAGAGCATTGGGCGATTTCAGATCCAACGAGAACTCGGCCGTGGCGGTGTCGGAGTAGTGTTCTTGGGGTACGACCCCAAGCTGCGACGCCAAATCGCCCTGAAAGTTCCTGGGGAGGAAGCTTTGGCATCTGCCGATATGCGGGCTCGTTTCCTTCGTGAAGCAGAGGCGTCCGCACGGCTAGATCATCCCAACGTCGTCAGCGTGTTCGAAGTCGGCGAAGCTGGACCGCTCTGCTACATCGCCTCCGAATATTGTTCAGGACCGACTCTCAGGCAACGGCTACGGCAGTCTCCAATGCCGGTCGATCCGCGGCTAGCGGCCAAGTGGACTGTGCAGCTGGCAGAAGCCGTACAGCATGCTCATGGTCGTGGTGTCCTTCACCGAGATATCAAACCGAGCAACATCTTGCTGGCGACCACGCAACAAGACACCAACAATGTGCCATCTCCGCAGGCAACCTCGGAATTGATCCCGAAGCTGGCGGATTTTGGTATGGCGAAATTGCTCGAACCCCATGAGCCTCATGATGCGACGCGATCTGGGACTTTGATTGGCACCATTCCTTACATGGCTCCAGAGCAGGCCGAAGGCCTAACATCTCAGATTGATGTTCGCACTGATGTATACGGACTAGGCGCGATGCTGTACGAAATGCTGACCCAGCGTCCGCCTTACTCGGGAGATTCCGACGCAAGCACTTTGCGGCAATTGCTGTTCACCCAGATCGTGCCTCCATCGCAGTATGGGAAAGGGATCCCTCGCGATCTGGAAGCCATCTGCCTTAAGTGCTTGGATAAGAACCCAGAACGCCGTTACGGAACAGCCCAGGAACTGAGCGACGACTTGCGGAGATTCCTGCGAGGTCAACCGACAGAGGTCCGTCCCCCTCGCGTGTTCGAACGAATTGCCATGTGGGTTCGACGACGTCCTGCCGCCGCCGCAGTTTCGGCAATAGGGTTGTTCGCGATGATTACGCTCTTCGCGGTCATCGCGTTCTACAGTGCGAGACTTGGTAGCGCCCTGAAGCAGACCGAATTTGAACGTAGCCGTGCTGAACGCGAAGCCCTTACCAGCGGCCAACTTCTTTATTCTGCAAACGTGCGATTAGCATCTGACGCGCTAACTAAAGCTAATCGCGAAGAAGCAATGGACTTGCTTGAACATCATCTTCCCGTGGACGGTCAACCCGACCAACGGGAGTTCGCCTGGCACTTACTCTGGCAGCAATGCAACCCCAAGACCCACACTCTGATGGGTCACGAAGATGAAGTGTTCTCGGTCGCGTTCTCGCCCGACGGCAACCTTCTAGCCTCGGCGAGCAAAGACGGTACGGCTCGGCTGTGGGAGCTTTCGACCGGCAAAACACGTTTCGAGTTGAAGGGACACACCAGCGAAGTTACATCCGTGGCGTTCCACCCCGACGGGAACCGCGTCGCAACGGGAAGTGAAGATCACTCGGTGCGTATCTGGCATGCGGCTACGGGAAAGCTTGTAGGTGTGTTGGATGGCCACACAGACCACGTTCTTTGTGTCGCCTATTCACCGGACGGCGATTGGCTAGCTACGGGCGGTCGCGATGCGACTATAAGGATCTGGGACACCCATTCGCTTGACGCTATCGAAGTCATCGAGAACCTCGACGGCAATGTGCGGGCACTTGATTTCTCTAGGGATGGTGAGCTCTTGGCTGCTCTCGAGTCAGGTAGCTTGTTGTGTTTCGATGTTGCCGACTGGAACCTAAATTATCAGGAGTTTCTTGAGGGAGAAGCCTTATTTGGAGCCGAGTATTCCCATGACTTGCCATGGATCGCTGCGGCTGGTCGTCAAAAGATTGGACGCGTCTTCAAAATTACAAGCACAGGACTCGAGATTGTTGCCGAACTAGAAGATGGCCACACCGAATGGATTCAGCGTGTCGCTTTCTCACCGAGGGACAATTCACTGGTAACGGCGGGTAAAGGTGGTGTAATTCAGCTTTGGTCTGTTGGGAATTCGGTGTCGAACCCACTCAGTCTAATGGGTCACGAAGGAAGGGTGTGGGACGCTGCCTGGTCACCCGATGGCCGCCAACTCGCTTCTTGCGGAGCCGATCACTCGATCAAGATCTGGGACCTCGAATCTCTCCATACACCATTACAATCCTACCCGTGCACCAGCGGCGAAATAAACAACATTGCATTTTCACCCGATGGCAAGAGGCTGTTCACCAGCGACAGGCAGGGAGTGTTGCGAGTTTGGGACCCGCAGACGCGCCAACTTACAAAAGTTATTGCACGCCTCGGAGTGGAGATTACGGCACTCTCTGTTTCGACGGATGGGGAAAAGCTGGCGGTTATCGACTTTGCAGGGCGGACCCATCTCTGGAACCTCAAGGACTGGTCGCACGACCTACTGATGCAGTCGAGCGAAGGGTTCATTGACTGTCTTGCATGGTCGCCCGACGGTAGGGAATTAGCCGTGACCCGCAACCAAGAGACCGTGGTGATCTTCGACGCGAGGACTGGACAAGAGCGGTTTCATGATTCAGCCCCGGAAGAGATCGAATGGATTCAATACCTTGATACAGCAAACCGACTTGTGGTTTGTAGCGACATGATAAGGGTCGTGGACCTGACTGATGGAGCGATTCAACCTGAGCTGAAAGGGATGCGGCATGGTTGTATCTCTCACGACAACAAGACTCTGGCCTTGTGGGAGTGGGGGCATACTGTTGAGCTCTGGGACCTTAGCACAAGCAGCTTACGACAACGTCTGATTGGCAACACAGACCAAATCGTGGGGAGGATCGCGTTCAGTCCTGATGACCGCACCGTCGCGGTTGGGGACAAAACTCATGTCACGCTTTGGGATGCCAGGACTGGACAGATCTTAACTACATTCAAAATCCCGTCCGGCGTTTCCGCGTTGGCTTTTTCTCCATGTGGGCAACATTTGACGTGCACGTCCAGAGCCAGACCGGGACAGATTGTGCAATGGTCTCTTTCACCTGAAAGAAACAATTCCGCAGCCGTGCAAGAGAGTATTGAACATGCATCTCCACGGGCAAATCACCTCGGCGAGAGCGGTACTCGATCATTTGTTGTTGAGTTTGCGCCGCAGAAAGATCTGAATTCTACCTCAATTCGCTCATTCCGTATCGAGCCCAATTCGCCATCAGTCGACGCAAAGGCATCAGGCCCACCGGTCCTTGCTGAACTCGACGTGAGATATGGCTCGTCTCGTTTACTTGGGAAAACGAGTTTTGGGGTAACCGCATGTGCTGTAGGCGATATCGATTTGGACGGTGATCTCGATATCGCAGCAGCAAACTTCAAATCGGATCGGATATTCTGGTATGCCAACGACGGCCTCGGGAATTTCTCTACTATCAAGCTGATCGATCGTGACACTCTGGGAGCAGAAGACCTGGTCCTGTCAGACCTAGACCATGATGGCTGGCTAGAGTTCATCGCACCGAGCAATGGACTCAATGCCGTCCGGACTTACGGCACGAGGGTTGGTTCCTCAAAATCCAAAGTCATACAAAGTATTAGGGAGATTGACCGCCCGCATGCACTCATCTGTGCGGATTTGAACGGTGATGGGCATGAGGATGTCATCTGGGCCGAACGCGGAAAGGACCGCGTTGGCTGCGCTCTGAACGAAGCTGGAAAGTCCTTGAAGCGAGTCGCGGAGATTTCGGTAGAGGCTGGCAGTGGCGAAACCTTGGCCGCGGCAGATTTCGACCAGGATGGGGATCTGGATATCCTTGCATCTTCGAATCTACGGGGCATGCTCGTGTGGATAGAGAATGATGGCCAAGGGCTATTCCCAAAGAAGCATGTCTTGCTGAGTTATCGTGGGTCCTCACGAAATCCCGATGTTGCCGATCTCGATAATGATGGGGATGTCGACGTCGTCGTGCCATTCCTGGAGGAAGACCGTTTAGTCTTGCTCGAAAACTTGCAGAATGGGCAGTTTCTTGTTTCGCAACTTCCAACGATTCCCGGAACGGGGCCTTGCTCTGTGACCGCAAGTGATCTTGATGGAGACAGCGACTTTGATTTGGTTGTGGGTGGGCGAAACGAAGCCCTGATCACGGTTTATTTGAACGACGGTTCAGCCGGCTTCACACGTTCCAGCCGTACGGTGAATACCAGCGGCGAGAGCATCGACGACGTCGAGGTGACCGACCTAAACAGTGACGGAAGACCAGATATCGTGTTTGCCGGATACCGCGGACCTGGTCTTGGCTGGCATGAATGTGTTGGAGTTGCATTCTCCTACCGAACTATTGATTCTCAGGAACTGAAGTTCGATCCGTGGAATCGAAACGGCTTTGCAGTATCGTTTTCCCACAACGACCCGCAGCAGGAAGCTCCAGCAGAAATTCAACTACAACTGGCCACTGCGGAAGGTCGATTGCTTGAATCCGAAGAATTTTCTCGCATGGTCGAAGGGGTAAGGGTCTATCGCGACGTTAACCGGAATGGGCTGGCCGAGAGTCAGTGGGAGCCCATCGTCGCGGAGATCCAAAATCCGATCGTCAGAGATGGTGTTCTACGCATTCCATGCCCAACGACTGCAACATTGGCTACGCCGCATCAAGATCAGATGCTGGATTCTGGGCAGAGCCTACCGTATTCAGACCTGATGGCGTCAGTGAATCGGTGGGCAACTACGAATGGTCACGTCGCCGCTTTGCCAATCTTTAACGGCCGCCACCGAGGGAATTCGAGCCACACAGATACCGTTGTTGCTTCCCTTATGGGTTGCAAACTTGTTGAATTGACTCTTGACGACTTGCATGCCGCGAACGCCTTACCGCTGAGTGACCATAACTCACCAGATACCCTCTATGCACAGAACACAAGCAGCATCGACGTTTGGGCTCGTGCACATGGCTACAAGGCCGGTATTCTGATGAAAGAACCAGAGCACCACGTTGCGACCCCTTACAGATATCGTGCACTTGTTTTTTTCGCGTCGAATCTCGAGCGGAAATCGATGTCGATGACCGAACTCGATTATCCCGTTGGATTTGAAGAGCTTTGCCAGAAGGTGCAAGAACAGGCCGAGACGCTCGGACACGTCGCCGGCTTCCCCGTATTTGTTTCCGACAGAGAGATCGTCGAATGCATTCTCATGGGCGAAGATTTGGCGAAGCGAGAGAAGGCACGGATCACCAATCCTCGCTAGTTCGAAGAGTAACTCGAGGGTTGGTTCCAAGACGGTGTTGTAGCCGTAAGGCCTTCTTGTAAGGACAAGATTCCACACTAGGTGAAGCTGGGTCGGGCAGGCTGCACCGTTCTTCTACCCCCGCACCGCCGGTCCAAGTGGCGAGTTCAAGGTGCGGCTTTGGCGAGCGAAGCTGAGTCACGCAAAGTACGCGATCAGAGATACTAGTCGCAACGATCAAGTCGGAAGAGGCATGAACGACCTTGTGGAGAAATCAGTGAGCAAGTTCTTACCCGGACTCCGCTGCTCGCCAACTGAAAGCTATCTGCGGTTCGTTCGGAATATTTAGGGCGACTGAAAGAGACTCTCACTCCACAAGTCTCATGATTTCAACAGCTTATAGAACCGAGAAGCCAGGATGCATTCGGCGAGTAGGGCCTGTCTACTCATTGGTTCAGCCTGTCGATCGAATTCCTGAGGCAACCCAACTCAGGGGAGTCTAAGGTTTTTTCGGTTTTTTCGTCCGCATGGCGAGGATTGAGGTCCTTTGTGGTTGGAGGGCTGTCGCTTCGTCTGGCTCCGAAGATCTCAAGAAAGGGTCTGAGGCAAAAGGAGTCTTGCTGGGGTCGCGACGGTCACTTAGCTAGGTTGCGAATCACCACAACCCGTCTTTGGGGGAAGCTAGTGAACATCTCTTTTCAATCTGATGGACCGCAGGGGACGCGAACGTCGATCACGTGGAATGTCCTGCGGTGTTCGACTCTTACGATGGTCAGCATCTTGATGATTTCCCCAACGCATCGAACGGTCGCTGATGAAACCATTTGGATCGACCAGAACGGCGGCTCGTGGTTCAGTCCGAACAACTGGAGCGACGGTGTCCGAGGGCAGGAGACTTTGCGGACGGGACACCGCGGCGCTTCCAAGAGTGCCGGAAGTCGGATGTGGCTGTCCAACCGCGGCGCGGCTTGACGGCTCGGCAATTCGCCTCAGGGTGACGCTGCCTAACGAAGCTAGGTAAGTGCAGAATCAACCTCGAAGACTCATGTGGGAGTAAGTGAACTTCGCGTTCGTGTCATCGAGGACACTGACCGTAGCGCTATTAGTCAGTTGAACCGGCCATCCATGGTCATTCGGTGGCGTCCGGTAGCTCGAGAACCTGCTTCTGTGCCAGCAGTCGCTTGCGCAGCTGTGGGTACGACAACTTCTGTACGGCGATGTTTCTGTCAGCCGACAGTGCTGCAGCGATCCCCGCGCTCTGGCCGATGATCATCCACGTCCCTTCGATACGCAGCGATGAGATACCAACGTGCGAGCACGACAGCGCCACCGGAACCAGCAGGTTGTCGCACTGCTCAGACTTGGGCAGGATCGATCGGTACGGCACGTGGTAGGCGAAGCCTCGGTTTGGGTTTTTTCTTCTCACGGGAAAGATTGTTCCTTCGTTGATAACGCCCCCGTCTTTGAACGCGATACGTTGGCAGTCGTGTGAGTCGATTGGAAATGACGAAATCGCGATCGGATCGTCCTTTTCCGGCGACTTGAGAATGTCATTCTGGGTGATGACATACATTCCTTTCATGCGACGCGACTCACGGACGTAGAGCGCGGGTGAGAAGTGGTCGGAGTTGGGGAACTCGGTCTTGCAAAGACCGAGTTTGGCATATTTCTTGCGAATGCCTGCTGGCACGGCCGGATCGTTCGTAAGGAAGTGAAAGAACTCGAGTGTGTACTGCTTGTGGGCTTCCCAGATCTTGTTTCGTCCTTCCTCGGTTGCCGAATGCCAGTCGTTTCCGCCGCCAACCAAGCCCAGCGAGAACTGCCCACCAATTGAGTTGTTTCCGTCAAGTTTATTTCCGGGTAGGGGGTAGAGATCGAAACCGACGCGTTCGCCCGCACTTAGCGCGCGGCGGACGATTTCGAAACGGCCTGGATCGTATGATGCCGGCTTGGGCATCGGAACGCGGTTGTCGGGATCGTCGGTCAGGCACAGGCGGAAGCTGTAGGTCATCACGTTACCATCACCCACGGCATCTGGTCCCGCATCGTCGGTCGTAACAAGTGGCAGCAGTTGGCCGTCATCATCGAAGCCGCTGATGCTCATCTTCGGCTTGGGATACTGCTTACCGGCCAGCGACTCGCCGTATTCGTCGTGTCCCTCGCGTCCAATCGTCCAGTCTACACCTGCTGCCGCCATGAGATCGCCTTCGTACGTGCCGTCGATGAAGACGCGACCTACGAAGGTTCCATTCTTCGTGACTAACGCGGTAATCCGCGGCCCGTCCATCACGACTGACTTGAGATAACGCTTCGTCAGCACAGTGACTCCGGCGTCATCAAGCATCTTCAATGTCACACGCATCGCAACGTGCGGTTCGAAGGTCCATCGTGATTGGTCTTTCACGGACGGAGTATACGGAGCCTCGTGCCCCCGACTCGTGTAGTCTTTAACCACAAGTGTATGCCACTCATCAAACAGCCCCATCACCGTCTTGCGGACCATCTGGTTGGAATCGCAATGACTAAGTCCTCCGGTACTCATTCCACCGACGTGGTCAGTCGGTTCGAGCAATATGACAGATGCGCCCTCCCGGGCAGCAGCGATCGCAGCACAAAACCCACCAGGGGTCGAACCGTAAACGATGACATCGGCCTTGTTCCCCGCGAGCCCTGTTTGACAAAAGGCCGCAGTTAGTGCGGTTGCAAGAGCGAGCAGTTGCGGTAACGGCGTCATATTTTTCCGATCATGGTGAGATCGCCTGAAGACCATTGGCGACCTCGGACGAGGCTCTGCTAGGGGGGTTGCCAATAGATTGACAGTCATTGAACCAACCCACAAGTATGGAGTCGAAGCAAATGTACTTCGCTCATCGACTTGGAAACGCGTCGAGGAACGGCGGGTGTCGTAGGACTTTTCTCAAGGCCTCTTTGGAGTGAGCAGTCACAGCGCGGAGCCTGCGACTTCGCGTGGACTTCGAACCTGCCTATTTTTACTCAAATTTGCGGCGGTTCAATCGACATCAGCGGACGACCCTAAACGCTAATCTGCAGAGTCGGTTTTGACCACAGCGTGGCTCGTTCTCGTCGATTATCGTTCGTCGTCGACGTCGTGCAGAATCGGGTAGAACTGCGTGAACACATGGTCCGTTTCCGCGTGGTCGCGATGACACTTGATGCAAGTGCCGTTCGGAAATCGTCGAGCCGTCGGCGTGGGCGTTTCGTCGCCGCCATCGAAGCTGAAATAAGTCCAGGGATCTTCGAACCGGTCGCCGCTCTTCACTGCCGCCTCGACGGCCACGATCTCACCAGCGAAAGAACCTGTTAATTCCGGCTCGGCGCGATCTTCCTTGCGGGCCACTTCGAGCATGAACATGGTGCCGACGGGGAACTCCCCCGTGCGACGAAATTCGCGATAGCCGAATGGGTTGATATAGACGTGTCCGAACGTTTCATCGTCGCTCTTGGATTCGTCACTGTCTTTGGTTGTCGCGGTATAGCGCAGGCCCAGCGAACTGCCGACAAAGATCCACTCGCGATAGTTAGCCGGCAGTTGCAGCACGTTGCTCGTGTCGAATTGAGGCATGCCGTCCTTTACCATTTGTTGTGACGGGGTGGTGTCTTCTGCCTCAGTCACGACGCTTAGTCGGAGCATCAACGCGACAACGATCAGCAGAGATACGATCGCTCGAATAGTGACTTTTTCGGATTTCACTGTTGTCGACCTCGGATGGAGCAGGAAAGCGGCACGCTGATCATTCTCGCCGCGCAAGGACCGATTTCAATGCAATAAGAGCGACAAATCCGCCTGGGTCAGCCGAATGCTCGATCTGCCACGCCGCCCCGAATGTGTGAATCGACAACTTCGCCTAGGGGAACACCTCCAGCAGTTTGCCGGACATCTTGGTGACGTCGGTTGCATTGCCCGCTGACACGAGGGAATTGTCATTCGCCGCAGCGGTGGTCTCCACCGAACGCAGTTCAAGGCAACGAATAGCACAGTCAATCTACGTGACCCTGCGAGGCCTGCTGGCTGTCCCGTTTGTAGCCCATTTCGAACCGACATGTTGCATGGTCGTAGCAAGACGTCGATGCCAAAAGTTCTTGGTCGCAAAGCCGCATCGGGCGAACCCGGTATCCAAATGGCCAGAACAACTCGTAACCAGCGGACGTCTTTCTGGAGACACAGCATAAACGACGTGTCCAATAGCCCGCACTTTTGTCGTCAGTTCCCGATGTGCGACGACCCATGCACTACATTTCCGGTAGATTCGGGACGACAATGGTCGCTTTATCGACCCGAGAGAGAATTCACGCCATTCGCATGACGTGTTGCGGAAGAGAGGCTTACGTTCGCGTTCGACGAAGGCGTTGTCGTGTCTCGCAAGCTCCGGAGGCCGACGCTCTATCCAATTGAGCTACGGGGACTTGTGCGGGTTGCCTTTGCCGCTGGGTCTCAGCGATAGCGTCTGTATTGTGGATGTCAGTCGCCATCTCGGTCCACACGACGCCTATCATTCTCGGCTGATTTTACCACCTCCGCAAGCGGCGTGTCAGCGCTTTGGCTCGATGCGTTGTGGCTTGAGGCACAATTCAGCCGGCCGAAGGCAATGCTTAGTCACATCATTGCTTGGGCAGTTTCGATACGCCGATGGAGCATGACGGATGACTACCGCCTCGAAGTCGCGTTTCGAGTGGAATGAAGCGCGGGCAGTGGAAAGGCTAAACCATAGTGCATGTATTCAGTGGGCTCCTGGATAAAGCCATCTGCGGTTCGCTGAACTTCGTAGATGGTGTTGCCTGCTTCGTCTTCTCCCACCAATGCCAATTGGGCCTGGTCCGCTCCAGGGCTCCAGATCAATGGCCAAGCGGCCGGGATCGGTTTGTTGGGGCTGTTAAAACGAATGGGTGTTGGGAAGCCCTTCGGGCGGTAGTGGAAAGGCTTACCCGTATATGGGTCCAAAGGCAATTCGTCGAAGTACGGCCCGACTAATTCGTCGATAGATTCTGGCAAGGTGCCGTGATCGTGATACCACCCCGCTAGCGCCATCAAGATGAGTGTGGCACGTCGTAGCGCCGTGTGATATTCCATTCCATTGATGGGATAGCCAGCGTCCATGGCTAGTACATAAAGATCTGTACCACCGGCCAAGAATGTCGACCGCATCCAAGGGTCGTACTTTCGCGAGTACCGAGAATCCGAGGATTCCCCGGTGCGCGGTTCATCAAGTTCTGCCGGCTTCTCTGATTCCAGGGCAGTCAATGCATCGGAGGTGAGCAGATTCAGCAACCTTTGTGCTCTGGTCAACTCCCAAGGAGATAAGTACTTCAGAAAGATCAGGGCTCTTTGATCGCTCTGGTTTAGTTGCGAATTGCCTAGCGTATCCAGATCGGCAGTGAGGAGACGATTTGTCAGGATGTATTCAAATCTAAACGCGTCTGTCACTGAGGGTTCAGCGGCCACCACGTGTTCCACTTCCGCAATGGCGCTGCGAATTCGATCGGAAGTTTGGCCTTCGGCAGCCGCCCAACTTGGAAGGTTCAAGTATGCCTTCCGTTCAATATCGTAGGCGCCCCACCACATCCATTGCCTCGCACGGTGGCGGGAGTGGTTCGCCAACCGCAAGATGGCCAGGTAACGATCGAACGCCTCATCGAGTTTTCCCTCGGCCTGCAACGTTCGGGCGCTGCACGCCAGCAGCCAGGCCAAATCGTATCCCCGGTCGAAACTCACCTGATAGACAGGGCACGAATAGGGGTCGTCGAACACACACGCCTCTCGGGCACTTGCTTCAAGCACCAACTCGATGGCGGGCTGATTCTGTTCGGCCCATTCCATCTCTTTCCTGGTTAGGCGTGATGGCTGCCATAACTCCGGTTCATCCGTCTCTTCCTCTTCATACGCATCTGGTCCATCCGACTTGGGCATCGGTTGGATCAGTTCGCCCGCTCGGCGGTACATGTCGGCAGTGGCTTTTTCTTCGGGGGTGATGGGTGGCGAAAACTCGCTCACGGAAAAGCCCGGCTCGCGCCACGGGATTTGGTAAACCCGATAGCAGGGTACGGCTATCAGAATGGCGAGGATCGGGACGGCAACGGTCAGCGCCGTTGGCAACCAGCTTCGCCAACCGTTTCGTTCCAGCAACCAGCCGGAGGTCCGTAACCAGGTGGCCACCCAAAACGCCACGGGCAGCGGGGCGACCGACCACCACCAGGCGGCATCTATCGCGTCCATCAGCAATGCCCACCCGATTAATGTTGCCGCGAATACTAGTCCAAAGAACGCGGCCAACAAGGCGCCGCGAAATAGTAGCGAACAGAGCTGTCCCGTCGCGAATACTAGAAGGACTCCGCAGAGTCCTAGCAAGAGCGAATGAGGAGCCACATCGGTGGTTCGCGAATCCGTCACCACGATCCCAGAGAGAGCCACGACTGTGGTGATCGCCAGCAGTAAGACGCTCACGAGAATCGCATAGCCCAGACCAACGCATTGACGGCTCAGCCATACTAGATGCGGTGAGACCGCATGCGTTACTAAAAACCGGTAACCTTGCTGTTGCTTATCCGGTAGAAACGTACATGCGCCGAATAGAGTGGCACAAAGAAGACTGAAGGGCCATGCGATGCCGGAAATGGCTCGCGTGTTTGGAACCAGCAACACCATCAGTATCAAAGCTCCAACACCGATCGCGATCGTGGTCCCCCTGGATTGATGCCATTGCTGCCACAAAAGACGACCAAACATGCTGCCCCGTGTAGGTAACTGCAAATGTTCAATCAAGGATGAACGGCGGGCTCGATTACTCCTCCGCACACCTGGCAGAAGACTTTTCGCAAACCAAGGCCGATCGAACCAGTGACCGGCAAGCCAAATGTTTGCGGCGATAAGCACCAGCAAAATGCAAACCCTTTCCGGCAGTACTCGCAGGTAGTGATAGAAGAACCCGTCTTCCGAGAATGAAGCGGTGTAAACATCTGGAAGCAACTGCACGCTAGTCGCGGCAGCCGTCACGGCCAGGATGGCGGCCCGTAACGGCTGTTTTAGCAGCAAGGAGAACAAGGTTCCCCAGGCGAACAGTTCCAGAATCGCTAGCCCGATGATGTTCCACAAATGGTCTTTTGCTTCCGGGTTCGGCAACCGTCCAGCCAAAAGAAATGCCGCGCCACACAGGATGATCATCAGCAGTGCGGTGCTGAAGAGGCCGAAACCAGCCTTCTGAGCGATGAGCTTCCTTGGTGATACCGCGCGTAGCTTCAGAAACTCATGGGTGCCTTCTTCCCGCTCTGCCGAGAACAGGGCCGCCGTACACCCCAGGGCGTACATCGCGGTCATGGTCAACGCCACGCCGAAGAGCCACGTCACGGGATCGTTCCCGGTGGGCACTTCCTTTTGTGAAAGACCAAATGAAACCAACACCAGTAGTTGCATCAAGACGGTGATCGCCAACATCGACAGCCAAATTGGCCGCAGCACACGGTACTCTTTCCAGATCACGCTCTTCCACAGTTGCAGAATCATGACGCCATGACCTCCGCGGTACTTCGCGCTGTGGGCGTGGGACCAGGGCCTTGCAGATAAGCAATGAAGATCTCCTCCAGCGAAACCGGAAGCAGCGCCGCTTCGTGAACCAACTCATCGTCGCGTAGGCGTTCCAACTCTCCCGTTTCCAGTTCTTTGACGACCACTTGCCATTGGCGACCGCGACATTCCGCGGTGAGTACCTCACCATGCACGATGGGTAGCTCTCCTTCTTCGTGTAACGTGAGCGTCAACTGTTTGGTTTGCGCTTTCAGCGTTTCGAGTCGCTCGACGACCACCAACTGCCCGGCATGCACGATCGCCACATGGTCGGCCACTCGTTCCACTTCGCCAATCTGGTGGCTCGACAGCACCACCGTTCGCCCGGAGGCCGCCACGTCGACCATGCTCTCTAGAAACTCTCGGCGTACCAGCGTATCGAGCCCCGACGTGGGTTCGTCCAGAACCAGTAATTCCGGGTCGTCGGCCATCACCAGCGACAAGGCGACTTTTGCCCGCATACCTTTTGAGAGTGCTTTGATCTTGCGATCCTCGGGCAAGCCAAAATCGGCTGTCAGCTCGCGGTAACGCGGCAGATAGTTTTGATCGTAGAAGCCCGCCGTGAACCAACCGATTTCAGCGACCGTCATCCACTCGTACAGGGTGGGGCGTTCGGGTAGGTAGCCCACGCGGCGGCGAATTTCCTGGCCCTTCTGCTTGCTATCCAAGCCCAGCACATGTGCATTGCCTCGGTCGGCTGTTTCAAGCCCCAGAGCGATACGCAGGGCCGTGGTCTTGCCGGCCCCGTTTTCACCTAGCAAGGCGAACACGACTCCGGATGGAATCTCCAACGAGATGCCATCCAGGGCGCGCTGTTTACCGAACTGTTTTTCGACGGCTTTAAGTTTCAACACGGACTGCATCGTCAAGGTTCCTTTTGTTCGGCGGCCAGCAGTTCTTTGTCAATCAACGTCCGCAATTCATCCAGATCGAGCCGGCTCCGGCGGGCCTCGTCCAGCACCTGCCCCAATCGTTCGCGAATCAAGCGAACCCTTTCGCGACGGCATTTTTCGGCGGCCCCCGCGGCGATTGCCAACCCGGTCCCGCGAACCGGTCGCAGGACGTTGTCGTCCTGCAGTTTTCGATACGCCCGCGCCACGGTGTTGGGGTTGATAGCAAGTTCGCGTGCTAGCTCGCGAACCGAGGGGACCAGTTCGCCTGCGCGCAGGACGCCCCCTGCGACGGCGAATTTGATTTGCCTGACTACCTGGTCGTAGATCGCGAGGCCGTTTGAGGGGTCGACGGGAAAAAACATGATCGCTCCGACTGTACTAGAGTGTTAGTACAGTAGTGGATCGCGGAGATTCTGTCAAGCAACTAGCACGAAGTCTGTCCGACCGCTGACGTGGGTACTTGTGCGCTGCGACTCGTCTTGTTGAGGTTCGGGCGGCGTTGTACGATTCCGCCCGCCGTGCATCTCCAGTGCTGCTAGCAACGGCGTTCCGCTTCCTTCCGCCACTGCAAGAGACTTTGATGACCGTGTCGAATGCCGCGTCCGTCCGTGATGGCAAGCCGATCGTCTACTTCGACGCGAACCCTTTAAATGAACGTCACTTAACCGGTATCGGCCGCTACACCGCTCGATTGGCCATGGCCGTATCACGACGGGCGAATGTTCGATTCTTCGCCGGCCAGTGGGAGTTACAAGTCCCGCAGGACATGGACTGGTCTCAGGACCAGGATCTGCAGCAGTGGGCTCGCCGTATTTCCCGCAGCCGTCGTGCTCCATTGGGGCAGCCGCCTGCCGAAAGCTTGGGGGTCTGGTGTTGCCTGCGACCCGTCGAACGCTGGTTCCCCACTGAAGTGAGCGTTCTCTACGACTTCACACCCTTGATCGTGCCGGCCACGCATACGCCGCGAGTCAGGTTGTTGTACCAGGGTTTTAGTGCCCACAGCCTGCTTTCCACCGACCTGGCGTTGGCGATTTCGCACTCCACCAAGGCCGACGCCTCGTGGCTGACCGATTTGGATCAGGATCGAATTTTTGTATCGCACCCTGGTCCCAGCCTGTGCGTCGAAAAACACGTCGGGCCCGCGCATGTTGAACGCTCCAAGAACATCGGGCTGGTTGTCTCGACACTCGAGCCCCGTAAGAACGCACCGCGATTGCTGGAATGGTTCCATTCGACCGAGGTATTGCCGACCGATGCTGAACTTTGGTGGGTTGGTCCCAGAGGCTGGCTGACCAGTCGTCGTCAATTGCGAAACTATCGCCAGCGTGGCGGTCAACGACGCGTGCGTCTGCTGGGCGTGGTGTCTGATGCGAAGCTCTGTGAGTTATACCGAAAGGCCGCGTGGAGCATTTACCCATCGCTTTACGAGGGTTTCGGGTTCCCGGTGCTCGATGCACTGCGTCACGGCACGCCGGTGCTGACGAGCTACCACAGCTCGATCCGCGAGTTCTCAAGCGAGGGTCTGTATTTCATCGATCCTTGCGATCCCGCCACGTTTGACGAAGCCTGGACGCGAATGAACGCGGCTGGAGAAGCCGCGATTGATCAGGCCTCGCTGGACCGTCGCTACAGTTGGGACGCGGTTGCCTGCAAAATGCTGGACGAGCATCAACGCTTCGTCTCGACCAAGCAGAAGGTAGCCGCCTGAGATTCCCGGATGGCCGAAAGAACCTAGCGCCAAGCGTGCATGACCATGCGACCGTAAGTGCCGGGCGTCGCGCCTTCTAACGAGTATGCTTCTCGCGACTCATACACGACCTGCGTGTGCGCGAATCCGGCGAATCGCAGCATGGCCTCGAGAGCAGCCTGATTCGGACCACACCAGTTCGTCTGGTCGTGGTTGAGCTCCGCACCCGGGTAGAACGCAATGACGGGTCGAGGGTTGTCCAAGAGGTCGACGTGTGTCTCGATGATCAGTCGTTCGTTTGTCACCGAGGCCACTTGCTGCAGGGCCGCTATCGGATCGGGAAGGTGGTAGAGCACTCCCAGGAAAAACACCACATCGAACGTTCCCACGATCGCGGGAGAGAGGTACATCACGTCCAGGTTCAACGACTCGACTCTCGAGTTCAGCACCCGGTGGGCGAAGTCGAAGCCGCCTTTGCCAATCGAGGGCACGGTCCACACGGCCGAATCGACGGCCAGAACGCGGCTGGCTCCACGGCGTTCGGCCTCGAACGAAAAGAATCCGTCCCAGGCTCCAATATCGAGCACGGTCTTTCCCGAAAGATCTTCGGGGATCCCCAAGGTTGCTAGCTTCTCGGTCGTTGCATCGCGACCGGGGGTGATGATGTCATCGCCCAGGGGAATGCGATGAAACCACTGGATACGATTCATTTCAGCGAGATCGGTCGCGAGCATCATCCGTTCCTTCGAATGACTACAGGGCCAGAACAGGGAGCCACCCCCTGGGGCTGACCGGCGGGGGTTGCGAAGTGTAGCAAACCGCTTCCCCCGCACCAACGTCGATCCGCGGCAGCCGCAAGCGTATTAGGTCCGGACGCCGGTGCTTTGGTACATGCCTTTGAAGTAGGAACTCTTCGCAACATACTCCGGCGAGGAGAGCAGCATCACGACCACGTCACGGCTGGAAACTCCACCTTGTCGCATGCCGGTGAAGAAGTTGACCAACGCGGGGTTCGGGTTGATGGGTTGTCCGGCGCCACCGGGCGGGTAATTACCCGTCCGCAACACGCCCATTGCTTCATTGGGCAGATAGCGGAACAAGAACTCGACGACTTGCTTGTTATAGAATTCCGCGCTGGCCATCAGGGCCTTTGGAAGCTCAGAAGCAGGCGTCCCGGAGTTGATCAGGTTGACCCATTGATTCACGAACGATGCGGGTACCGGGTCGATTCCCGCCAGATCGCGATAAGCTGCGCGGACAAAACCCTCCAGTGTCCCGCCATTGTTGCTCACGTATTCGCCGGAACTCATCACTGCCAGCATCACTTCTTCGCGACTCTGGTAATTGGCAAACGAAGCCAATGCACCCGAATCGGCATCGCGCCCAAGCAGGGCCTGAAACACGCTGTTGATAACATTTGCCCGCGATTCGGGGGCATTCATCATCACGTTAGCGATTTGCTCCAGAACCACTTCTCCCCGATCCACCGCTCCCAGCCATAGGGCCACTTCGGCGGCGGCAGCTTCCCGTTTCAGAACGTCGCGATACAGGGTTCGCACCCAGGCCGAGACGTTGTCGGTGTGGGCATAGTTCCCATTCGAGGCAATCACCTGGGCAAAGATCTCTTCCTCGCGCCGGCGGTCATGTCGATTGTCGAACAGATACGAGGCCAGTGAATCCTCGGGGATCACCGACGAGACGCCAAATGCCCCGTCGTATGCAGTACGAAGGTGATTGGTCAGGTTTTCCGTCGAGTTCCAGAACAGTCTGGCGACCGACGCCAGCCCATTGGCGTTAACGTAGTCGACCCAGCCTTGCAATTCACCACTGGATGGTGTGCGATTGAGAATGGTTTGATAGAGTCGGGTGACGATGCCTTCGGTCGTGCCACCGCCCAGGCTGTTGAACTCAGCCGACTCTGCGAACTGGATGGCCATCGCTTTGATCGTGTTGTTGGCTAAGAATCCTTGCCAGAATGCACGACCCTCGGCGTCGGGGCTTCGGTTCAGCAGTTGGCTGTAAAGCGCATCAATGACGCGGTCTCGGGCCTCGACGCTGGAAGACAACGCGCGAGACAGTGATAAGAACGTCATTTCGTTGTTCAATAGAGGTTTCGCATAGTACGCGATTTCCGGTGAACCCGGAGTACGTTGAAGCAACCCTTGGTACGCAGAAGTGACGAACTCGTTCACGTAGTTTGGCGAGTGCGAGATCGCCTTCCCGTCGGCAGACCTTCGTAACATGGCCCAGGGGGCGTCTAGCGTACTGACATCGAGGTGAAATACGCTGATTTGGCTAGGGCGATTGGGTACGGCTGAAACGTTCGAGACCGATACCAGTTCCAGGCCTCCCGTTCCGTTCCATTGTCCGACGGCCGCGGCGTTGTAGCGCCCTTCGGGAGGATTCACACCCGTGATGTGCTGGAAGATGACATTGCCGTTCTGGTCGAATCCGGTGAGATTCGGTCCATTGGCCGCCACGATATCGGGTTTGCCGTCGCCGTTGATGTCGGCCACGATGGGCGAGGCGTATCCGTCTTGCGGGGCAGACTGGGTCGCGATTTGTTTTCCACCAGCCCAACCGTCGAGTGCTTGCCCGTTGCCCTGGACGACATGTAGGAAACCGCCCCGATCCGAGGCGATCACTTCCAGGTCGCCATCTTGATCGATGTCGGCCACCGCGGGCGACCCGAGGATTTGCCGCTTCAGATTGTCATCACTCGTGGTGTGGTACGGCCATCCGGGCAACAGATCGCCCTTGTAGTCGATGGCATACAGGCGATTTCCCGCGGCCCTAGCGCCGGGCGTTGGATCGAAGTCATCGAAGTTCAATCCGGTGCCGACAATGATTTCGAGATAACCATCGTTTGTCAGGTCAGCTAACACGGGAGACGACCAGACAACCTCATCAATGTGATAGCGGTACTTGGCCGAACCTTGATTGTCGAGAACATTGATGAACCCGCCAGCATCGAAGAATTGATTTTGACTGGTATCACTTCCAAAGACGATTTCGTTTCGTCCATCGCGATCGATATCGCCGATCACGGCACCGGAGACAACGGTATCGTCGGCGTTGTAGCGCCATACCAACGATCCATCGAGGCGGTAGACCTCGACGAAGTGACTGAACGAGGTCACGACGACTTCGCTCTGGCCGTCGCCGGTTACGTCGCCGGAAGTGATGGCACCGAAAGCTCCGCCTTGCCCGGCAACGTTGCGTTCGAGGGTGACCGGCCAGTTTGGCAGCAGTTGGCCCGTAACCGCATCCCAGCCATAGAACTTATCTGTTTCCACGGCACCTGGATTCGCTTCGTCGCGGCCCAAGGCGGCGAAGATCGCCTGACGTCCGTCGCCCAACTGAACCACGGCAGGCGTCGAGCGGAAGTTGGCAGGGGATCCGGTTTCGTAGGTTTGGAAGACCGCGGGTACCCCGCCAGCGTCCATCGAAAACGCAATCAAGCGCCCACCCGAGGCGGCCGTGATCAGTTCTTCGGTACCGTTGTTATCAAGATCGGCAAAGATCGGCGAACCGACGAACGGCGTGTGCTGCCATTGCCCGCTCTGTGGCAATTGGATGTCGATACCCGAAGTGGGTGCCGCGAGAACGCGTCGATCTTCCAGGCTTTCAACGCGGAGAGAACGTTTCTTGAAATCACAGTCCGCGGATTTGCATGCAGACTTCTTCAGTCGCGGTGCCATGGCGATGCCTCTTCTTCAACCGGCTAAGGTCGAACCTCCACCGAGGTGGTTCATTTCTGAGGGAGGTATCGCGTCGCCGATCCGACAGCCGCATGCGATTGGGTGGGTTCCGTGCTCAGACGAGTGTTCCGTTGCTCGCCTCAAGAATCCTTCGGCACGGATCCCGATGCTAATTCAACTCTTGTTCCCCTGGCTGCTAGCTTTTCGTGAATCAATGAGTACTGCGTTAAGCGGCCCAATCGTATCGTTGCTCGTCAAAGTCTCTTAAACCTTCGATTGCTTGGTTCATGGCCTGGCAAGCGGCCTCACAGCTTGCCATTTCCTTCAACCTTGCCTTCGCTGTGCGTCCCATCTCTTCATACCGAGAACGATCGTGTAGGGCGACTTCCGCGCTTTCGAGCAACTGGTCGTGCAGGTCGCTCCAAACCAGTCGGTTCCAATACGTCTCGAAACTCCGCTGCGGATCGTGCGGCCAGTACGTCGGTTCGGGGTGTGTCTCCAAGACGAAGCCCACCTTGTCATCCATATAATCGGACATTGCAGTGTGCGCCGGAGCCAAGGCCGGACGGCCGGCCGCAAGTGCTTCCTGCAGCGGCAAGCATGCACCTTCCGCGCGACTCGCATTTAAATAGTAGGTCGTAGCACGGGTGAGACCGACCATTTGCTCGTCAGAAAGGTAATCTGTGATGACCACCAGGCGGCAACGGTGAGGAATGCCCAGGCTTTCATGGATGTAACGGAAGAGCCGAACTTCGTGGAATTCCCGAGATGGGTTCGTTGCCAGCTTCAGCACCAGGGTCACGTCGGGCCGATCCTGAAATGCCAGCAGGAAAGCGCTCAGCATGTCCTCGACGTTCTTTCGGCGATCGGACAAATTGAAAATGCTCGTGTAAACCAACCCGCTGATGGAAAGTGGTGTCGCGGGCAATAAGGGCAGGGCGGGACGGTGGCGAACCACACGGTCTTTCACGCGACTAATTTGAGCAATCGCCTCGGGGCTCAGCCATTTCACAAAAAGACGTTTGTAGATGGCGCGTGTGACGTCGAAGGCCAAATGTCCAAGAAACTTCACGCCCCACTTCAACCTTGATTGTTGTGGCGGAACCTGGGCTCTCAAACGCAATGTGTATTCACGTAGCTTGGCCGCCCGTTCGTTGCCAAACAGCCGTTGTGCAGCGGCCAAGGACCAGCGCCCCACGGTATGCCGGAAGCCAGCCAAACGGCTTGGCGTTTCAGTCGCGGTCGTAGTATTTGTCGGTGGTGCAATATTGTCCGAAACCGGTGGATGCACCTCGGCGCCCATCTCGAAGTGCCGGCAGGTCAGGTTCCAGGTTTCTTTCGGGTTCCAAGGAGGTACCTCGAAGTAGCTGGGTGCCAGCGGAACCGGGACGACGCTAACTGGTTGTTTGATCCCCGAGCTGCGAAACGAGTTGGCTGCCTCTTGCGAGGCCACAATGATGCCGTCGACGTGGCGACACATCCGCAGCCAGTTTTGCCGGGTATCCAGCCCGAAGTTCCGGTTCGGGACATCGGGGAATTCCCAGAATGGCAGCAAGACGGTTGGCACCGCCGGAGTGAAGTAGCAGTTCTGCGGCGGGTTCAGCGCCAGGTGGATCGGACGATAGCCCTCGCTACTTGCCCGCTGTGCGGCAGCTAGCAGACTACTCTCGGGATTATCAATGCGACGCCAGGTTCCTAGTTGCTCGAGTGCCGGAGCAAGTTGATTCAGCACGAACGCGTAAGAGTAGTCGGCGTCGCCAATGTGATTCGGCAAATTGCCCGCACACGCGGTGGTGCTGACCAGGAACGCAGGAGGACGTGAATCGAGCGCTTGACCGTCGGGATTGCGCACCGTGAGGGTGTCTTCAGACTTCAAGTTGGCCATATGATGTAAGCAGAAAGAAGGTCTTCGGGCAGGGGTGGCAAAGTATTCAAATTACGATTCGAGGTCAACGCAGCTTAATGAGCCAGCCCTTTTGGGTGGCCAATTACTTGGTTGACATGCGAATGGTTGTGAAGCCCCTGCTTCTCAACTTCTGCAAGCTGCCATCAATTCACGTGATGAGTCGGTCTTGGCAGCGTCTGGCCCTGAAAGCTAAGTGTTCAATCTTAGAAACTGCTAGCAGTTTCTATTGTAATTCAACGCTAGCGTTGTTGTTCAGTCGACATATCCGTCATCGTCCAGGTCAGACAGGTCTTCGAAGCTGTAAATGTCATCGACTGCTCCCTGACTTTCCTGTGCTGAATACCGCGATAGTACGTCATCTTCGTGTAGCTCGTCCCACGGTTCGTCTTCGGTTGCCACCGAATAGAAGCGATCGGCGAGCTGGAGTGGACTGGCAGCACTCGCTGCCAAGATCAGGTCGTCGTTCGCGCTCGAACCCGCGGGTGATCTCATAAGGTTTCCGTCGGCGCGGCTAGCGCTGAATACAGCTTCGGCCTGTTCGGGGCTTAGCCAGAGTCCCGCAAGGTCCGGTGTTGAATTGCCGGGGGTAGCCAGGCTGGATGCCACGATGCCGCCTTGCGAGCTGCTAGCACCACCGGCCGATTGGGCCGCCGCGAAGTATTCGTCGGAGCCCAGCATCGACGTGGACATGGATTGCAAGGTGGCAGAGTTCGAACGCAATACGTTCAGCCAGAACTGCCTGCCTGCTGCATCCGCCTGGCGATTCAAGTTGTGTTGGTAGGCAGCGTCGATATCGTTGACCAATCGTTCCGTCGAGTTAAAGAACGTTTGCACCACGTCGAAGCGGCTTACGTCACCGGAGAGCGCGTTCACCCAGTACTGGTGGCCCGAAGCATCAGCAGTCCGCCCCAGCACCTTGGTGTAAAGAGCATCGATGAAGTCTCCATCGCTGGCATGCAACTGCGAGAACTCTGGCGAAGAGGCAAAGACCCGCATGGCCAGCGATTCGCCAACACCCGCCTGGATACCGCTGATCCAAAGGGATAGCTCCAAGCTTCCCGGTGTACGATTTAGGAAGGTGCTGAAGTACTCGGTAACTTGCAGCGATCGATGTTCGGCTGAGTTCCACAGGATGTCAGCAATCTCCGATCGCGAACTGCCGCTGGCCAGCATCGAAGTCCAAGTGGCGAGCCCCGTACTATCAGCCGACCGATTTAGGATATCCTGATAGAGTGCCTCGACGAATGCTTCGGCGGCTGCTTGATCAAACTGACTTGGAGGCGCGGCCGAGATGGACGAGATGGCCGCCATCAAGTCGATTCGCTTGAAGCTTAGCCCGGTGTTGGTGACGTTATCGTTTTCGTCGTCGCCATCCACCACGGTGACTCCCGTGGACTTCATCAGGTCGAGGATATAGTCCTGGTTTGCCAGAGTTCCTTGACCCGCGGCATCGAGCGCCTGGTGAATCAACGCGGCGGCAGCCGCGGCAACGGGCGCAGCCATCGAGGTGCCGGCCATGCTCGCATACGTGTGACCCAGGTAGGTGCTTTGTAGAAAGGCCCCGGGAGCCAAGATGTCGAGTGCGGCACTCCGCTGCGTGAAGCTAGTAATCCGGTCGGCGTCTGTGCTGTAGTCGCGGCCTCCATCGCCCCAGGAAACCGATCCAAAATCGTCACTCCAGACAGCGCCCACCGAAACGGTGTTGCTGCTGATGGCCGGATAGCCCAGGCCTTTGCTGCTGTTCACGCTGTAGAAGCTGTTACCGGAACTTGCGGCGATGAAGACCCCCTGGTCTTTCAGGGCCGTCAATTCGTCTTCCATGAAGTAGTAGGGATTGAAGCTGAAGTTGCCTGCTCCCAACGACATGTTCACGGCGACGATGTTGTATTGTGCTTGATGATCGACCACCCACTGTAGCGCATCTTCCACATCGCCGAAGGAGCCCGAACCGCCCGCGTTTAGCACCCGAAGTCCGATGATGTTCACATCCGGGGCGATTCCACCGTAGGTGGCACTGTCGCTGGTGATGATGCCCGAGACGTGTGTGCCGTGGCCATTGAGATCCATGGGATCCGCATCGTCGTCGACGAAGTCCCAGCCGCCGATGTAACTCGAAGCCAGATCGGGGTGGGTATAGTCGATGCCCGTATCGAGTACCGCAATGGTGTAGCCGGTGCCGGTGTAGCCGAAGGTCTGTTCGACAACTCCCGAACCAATCAGGTCTCCGGCCTTGGCGCTATTCGCAGATACCCCACCGGTCGCGGAAGTAACCTCGCGGGTGTCTGTCGAGAAGCCAAGCTGAGTAAGCGAGTCGACATTGAATGTACTCGATCGCCAGGCTTCGTAGCTGATGTCCGCTTGCCAAGGCGCAGCGCTCAGCAAACAGATCTCTTCCAATGCTTCAGCAGCAACAAGTGACGCTGTTCCCAAAAGGGAATCCCGTCGGCGCTTTTTCGACGCCATCCTCTCTCTCCTACCGCCTCAGTCTTTGGGCGGTCCAACTAGCCAGATGCGATCTTAAGGAAGTGAAGTCCGAAAAGCTAGAAACTGCACCCTTGAGGGGGAGAATTTCATACTGAACGTTAGAAGCCTAGCTTTTTTCTACAGAGTAACGCCCCACGGAATTGCATAGCTCAATGTGCTTGCTATACAATGTTGCGAATTTTCTACACGTCGCATTCGGTCACATTGATGCGTTGGAATTGGGCGTCGAACGATGTTCGCGGCGCTTGTGTACTCAATTCTCTTCTCCGGCCATTGGGTCACGAAGGATCTAATGCCAGCCTGCGAGATCGCGACTCGCGCACTTGAGCGCGTCGTGATGCAAAAAGACATCACACTTTTTTCCGGACGTTGGGGTCGTAATGAACCTGAAACTCCGGATTTGTGGCATGCGGGGCAGAAAGCGTGACCCGTTGGCACGATCTGCGTGCAGTTGGGCACGGTTTCATCGTGCTTGAATCTCCAATGGCGAGCCGTTCGTTGACGTTCCCCATCCGCTCGGCTAGCTTCGGAAAGAGATTGGTTGCTCGCGGTGTTCCCTGGTGTCTAGCGGTTCGAATTCTTCATGCGACATCGAGTTGTGGCTCGTCATTGCCTACAGTTGTTTCTTCTTATGCTTGTCGTCGACGTCCTGATTTCGGGATCGTTTGCAGTGGCACAGATGGGCTTTGAAGAAGAGCCGATCAATTACAATACGGCTGAAGTGCACGATCCGATTGCGAGGCTTCAAGCCGCGATCGACACAGACGAAGTCGTCCTGAAATTCGACGACGAGCATGGTTATCTGCCCGCATTGCTCGAGCAGTTGCATGTGCCGGAGTCATCGCAAACGCTTGTCTTCTCGAAGACGAGCTTTCAGCTTCGGCGAATCAGTCCGCACCGCCCGCGAGCGCTGTATTTCAACGACGAAGTCTACTTGGGTTGGGTCCAGGACGGCGATGTCGTTGAGATCATGTCGGTCGATCCAAAGTTGGGAACAGTCTTCTACACGCTCGATCAAACGTTCAGCGAGAAACCGAAATTCATTCGCGATCGAGGGCAGTGTTTGATTTGCCATGCCTCTTCACGCACCAACAATGTGCCTGGGCCGTTGGTACGTTCGGTATTTTCTGATCGAGGAGGACAACCGATTCTGGGATCGGGAACGTTTACGATCAATCACACCAGCCCACTGAAAGAACGATGGGGCGGTTACTATGTCACGGGTATCCACGGTGACCAGCGACACATGGGCAACGAAGTGGTCACAGACAAATCGAGCCCCGAGTTGCTAAATGTCGAAGCGGGAGCGAACGTCACCGACCTTAGCTCCCGCATCAATACGGACCCGTACCTGCAGCCTCACAGCGATATCGTGGCCCTGATGGTGCTCGAACATCAGGCCAAGATGCAGAGCTTGATGACCCGAGCCGCATACGAAGCGCGGTCAGCAACCTGGTACGACTCGGTGATGAACGAGGCATTGGATCGTCCGGCGGATTACACCAGCGAATCGACAAACCGCCGGATCGATGCGGCCGTGGACGACCTGGTGAAGTACATGCTATTTGGCAACGAGGCGCAGCTCACGTCACCAATCAAAGGGACATCCAACTTTCAGGTTGACTTTGCCGCCCAAGGTCCACGCGATGCGGCCGGGCGGTCTTTACGCGAGTTCGACCTTCAGCGTCGAATGTTCAAATATCCCTGTAGCTACATGATCTACAGCAGCGCGTTCGAACAGTTGCCCACGACGGTTCTCGACCGTGTCTATCTCCAATTGTGGGACGTGCTCACGGACATGAATCAAGATCCCGAGTTCGCCCATTTGAGCGATGCAGATCGGGCCGCCATTCTTGAAATCTTGCGAGAGACGAAACAGGGCTTGCCTGAAGCGTGGACTGCGGGTCGTTAGGCGGGTATCCGCAGGGGAGGGTGTTCTGCAGCGTCGGACGGTACTGCGAGCCCTTCTTTTGGTCGACAGACGAAGTAGACTTCGCTGTTGAGCGCTGTTGGAAGCGTAGGCAGCGGACTTCCGTAATCGGTGACTACGTCGAACCGCTTCTCCAGCGTGCGTCTTAACAGGCGATAGTCGAAACCAAGATGGTGATAGTGGTACCGCAACCCCGGCCAGATTTCCGATGTGGGGCGATGGCGGGGTGGGCGACCCATGGCCGCTTGCCAAATGTACGACCAACGGGCATCGAAGCTTCCACGCCGACGTCGAAAACGGAATAACCCTTTGGCCACCGCGGCACCGTAGATTTCGTTCGGCACTCCGATGGTGACCATCGTGCTGGTCGTCGACCGGATCATAATTGCATCCAGCAATCCCGCGGTTTCCGGACGTGGTAAGTGCTCAAGCACTTCAAGGCAGAAGATGTAGTCGAAGTACGGAACGGTGTTATCGGTCAATTGGTTGACGACTTGAACGCTGGGGCAGTTGGCCAGGCTTTCGGCAGCTTCTTCACACAGGGAAGGTACCGGTTCGTAGCAGACGATGCATGCTTGCGGAAACCGCAGAGCCATTTGTTGGCACAGTTGGCCCGAGCCGGCGCCAAAATCGAGAATCTTTCCGGTGAAGTTCTCCGGCAGCGATTTGAGCGAGCGCAAACTGTGCGCGAGCCGCCGTCGCTGTAGAAGGCGTTTCACGGGGTTCGAGTCGTCTGTCGTGATGCTTGCGTAGTAACTCACGGTTCTCAGATGCGCGGTGCTACGGAGGCGTTGGGAACGAAGGGTAAACCACCTTGCCAAACAAACCATGCCGAACGGATTATTCGGTTCGTTGTACCTGGTTGCGCTCCGCCTGATGTTCGACTCGCGATCGTGTAAGGACAACCATGTTGGCGGGTGGGTGATACCCCTGGTCCCAAGCAGGTTCCGACATATTGAGCAGTCTGCGGTTATCCAGCACGGCCGTGATTGCTTCGTTTGGAAGTCGGTCGCGCGAGAGAGCCACCACTTGCGGCTGCATGCGATCGATGGCGGCAACCAGTGTCACGGGGTCGGTTCCAGCGACGACCAATCTTGCCTGGCCGTATCGGTAATACGAAATCAGATAGGTCATGTCGTCGGTACAAAGCACCACGGCATCCGAGCCGTATTGCCCGTTGATCCACCGCCCCAACGCTGCCCGGGCCTGGCGACTATCGTCATGATGTCGCAGGGCTTCCCCGCACCCAAAACCAATGGCCACCACGAGCAGCGCTAGTGGGGCAAGTTGGACCAATCTGCGATGCCACCCCAGTCGACGTATCAAGATGCCGGTCCACTGCACGGCGAACAACAATCCGATGGCCGCACAGCGCGACGAAATGAGCACGATCGAAAGCGCGTAACGACTGCTACCTTGGTGAGCGAACCAGAGGTGAATCCAGATGCCAATCGAGACGGCAATTGCGAAGAATGCCAACGGGACGTGATCCCGCCGATCCCACATGGGCCGGTATGCGAAATATCCCACGATGAACATCAACCCGAAGATGGGCGTCAGGCCTCGCAACATCGTGTCGAAGAACAGAAAGGTGAGGCTGTTCACTTCGATTCGTTGCAACGGTAGCGGTGCCAGCCCGCCCATGGCTTCCGCGTTGGTGCCTGTCATCGAGGCAAACAGATGGGCGACGCGGTCCAGCGGTTCGGAGCGGAACGCCTCGAACCGAGGGTGATCGTGAAGAAACCATAAGTTCACGACGATCAACAACAAGGGAAATGCGGTCGTGCAGAGTACGGCCCCGACGATCAGGCGTCCGCGTTGCTCGCGTAGGGCCATCCACCTCATCACGCTCCACATGATCAGAGGGAACAGGAGAAACAAGCCCTCGAACCGGGTAAGCATGGCCAAAGTTGTCGAAGTGCCAGCCAGCAGAAACCAGCGAAGGCGAACCTCGACCATGGCCCTCCACATCCAATCGAGCGATAACGCCAACAGCAGCCAGAACGTTGGGTCGCGAATGAGTTCGCTGCTCCATTCGATGAACTTGGGATGCATCGCGTAGATCACACACGCGGTGATGGCCACAAGATCGTCGAACTGTCGGCGTACCCAATTGAACAGCGGCCATACCACCAGCGTGGCGGTGATTACTCCCCACCACTTACCGGTGAACTCCCAATCGAACCCCAGTTGATGGCCGGCTGCCAAAATGACGGGATAGGTGTTCAGGTGCATCTCGTGCAGGGCGACACCCAAGTCGCCTCGTTCGAGCGCCTGCGCGAGTTGAATGTAGAACGTACCGTCGGGACAGATGGTTTCCGTCCGCACGGCCATCCATACCCGGGGCAGTAGTGCGGTCAGTAGCAGGACCACGACCAACATCCACCGACTCCGCGGCGCCGTTCGGTGCGGTGCTGCTTCGAGAAGACGGTTCGGGTAATTCTCCGCTAGTAAATAGCCGGAGCGGTGTGGGTACGACATGCCGACAGAAGAATCAGGAGGTCACTACATGGTGGTTGTCTAAGCTGCCGACAGCACAGGCTTTCGGCGAACCGCGACCCGGGTGGATGAACTTTGGAGAAGCTCGACGCAGACGAACCTGCGCGGCCATTGATTTAACGGATTGAGCGAGCGGCGACCATACCAGTCGAGATAGCACTGCTAGATGCGCCTTCGATAGCAACGAGTCAGACGCGCATTTCTTCCAAGACTTTCCCCAGACTGCTCTTTGTCGATTCGGCGTTCGCCAACAAAATGCTACCCCCAGTCGTACCTTCAGGAGTTGCCAGCGTGCCGAGACCAAGTGGCCGGATGACCACCGCACTACAGCGACGAAGCGAAGCGACAACTGGTGCGCGTTCGTCGGTAGTTGCTACGGCGCAAGTTCCAGCGGTTACTCAGAGAAAACTCGTTGAAGCGCCGCCCACCATGGCCGCGGTGGTGGTGAACTATAACTCGGGAGACCATCTCACTCGCTGCATTCAGTCGTTGCACGACCAACGTGTGTCGCCGCAACGAATCGTGGTGGTCGATAATGCAAGCACCGACGGTTCTCTAGAGCAGTCCCAACGACGCTTTCCAAATGTCGAGTTCCTGAGGCAAGCGTCGAATCTGGGGTTTGCGGCCGCGAACAACATTGCGATCGGTCAACTTGGCGACGTGGAATGGGTCGCATTGCTCAACGCCGATGCGTTCGCCCAGCCGGGTTGGATCGAAGCGCTGACGGACGCGGCCCTGAGTCACCCCACGTTCGACATGTTCGCCTGCCCGATGCTGCGTGACGACGACCCTTCGACCAGCGACGGAATGGGCGACGTATATCACGTTAGTGGCTTTGCATGGCGCGACGGGTGTGGATTACCGGTCGCCGAATCGCCCCCGCGAGTACGTGAGGTGTTCGGGCCATGTGCCGCGGCAGCTTGCTATCGACGCGAGGCCCTCGTTGCCTGCGGAGGATTCGACGAGCAGTACTTCTGCTACTTCGAAGATGTCGACCTGGCGTTTCGTCTTCGCCTGGCTGGGCATCGCTGCCTGTTGGTGCCGGGGGCCGTTGTGCGACATGTCGGCTCTGCGGTCGCGGGCCGACGTAGCGAATTCACGGTCTATCACGCTCAGCGAAATCTTGAGTGGACTTGGCTGAAGAACATGCCACTTCTGTTGCTGCTGTGGAGCCTTCCCCAGCATTTGTTGCTTGTGTTGCTGTCTTTGTTGTGGTTCGCATTGCATGGACAGGGCGCGACGATCTTGCGCAGCAAATGGGACGCCTGGAAGGCATTGCCTCGAATCTGGAGACAACGACAGAACATTCAATCAATTCGTACAGCTCGCCTCGCCGAAATGTATCGCCGCATGCGCCATGGTTGGTTGGCACCTTACCGCCGCAGCCGCAAGTAGAACTGCCAGCACAACGCTTGGAACAAAACAACAATTCAGCATGTCTCAACAGCCACCCATGGATTCGACTCACGAAGAAGATGACTTTGATCTCGATATCGGGGTGATCTACACCTACGAACGCGACTATATGACCCCCTTGATCGACAGCTTGATCCGTTCGGGCGACGCTCTACGGATGCGACTCATTTTGGTGGATAACGCTTCCGACGAAGGTGTTGAAAAATGGGCTGCCAAATACGATCAGGTGCATGTCCTGCAAAACTCCACGCGTTTGGGTTACGCGGCGAATCTGAATCGAATCCTGAAGGCTTCCACGGGGCGCTACGTATTGCTGCTGAACACGGACATGTTCTTCGATCCTGAAGAGCAGTGCCTGGCGAAGATGGTGGAGTTTCTCAACCGCGATTGCCAGACCGGGATCGCGGGCTGCCGGCTCTACCATCCTGACGGAACTTACGGATTTCCTGCACGAAGCTTTCCGCGTTTGTCGACGATTGTAGCCCGTCGATTCTCAAAACTGTTTCGCGCACCGCGAACCATCGGAAAATACCTCTACGAAGAGAATAGCCGAGAAGCAACCTTCGCCTGCGACTGGCTGTCGGGATGCTTCTTGATGGTTCGTCGCTCGTGCTTTCTTCAGGTCGGTACGTTCGACGAGGGGTTCAGGAAATACTTCGAAGATGTTGACTATTGTGGTCGGGTTGCAAGTGCCGGTTGGAACGTAAAGTTCTTCGGCGGCACCTACTGTTATCACTGGGAGCAGAGAGATAGCGCACGTCTGTTCTCACGTGATAGCTGGGTGCACATTTCGTCGTACGCCCGCTGGCTCGTAAAGCGATGGTTTCGCCACTACAGCCGAAACAAATCAATCAACCCGATTCGCGAAATCTCAACGATCGGCCCTGCCGAGAATCACGAGTCACGCTCCGCACCGGTATCTGGACTTCACCGAAGACAAGAGTCGCACAAGCAGAACCGGATCAGCAACGACTAGACATCCGCCGGAGGGTTCGCTTGGGTCTCTTCTTCCGCAGCTTCACCCCTGATCGCATCAGGTTTCCCTACGCGAATGTCGGCGATTCTCCATTGCCCACGGCCTCGAAAGGAATTGTAGTGCCGTTCGGACAATACGTAGAGAAAGAACGATTTCTTCACACCGTTGTCTTCGAAGGTTACCGCGTATTCGTCGAGTAGCTCCTCATTGCTCCTATGGTTCGAGACGCCGAATCGCCGATAGAGTCGAACGTCGGCGCGATCACCAAGCTCCAACAACGTGCGCACGATCTGATAGTTGGAATATTTCTTCAGTTCAGACACCAGATCCGGATGGTCGCGGTAGTACTCCAAGAGAGCGTCGTCGACGGGGCGCCTCTGGGAGATAGGCAGCGCCATTTGGTGAGCGTAAATGATGTCGCCGTTGCGTACGTGTTCGAACCACTGCTCTGTGAATTGCAGCCCTTCGCGTTGCACCAGGTAGCGATAACTGAAATACCGCGTGGGAGCACCAATGCCGGAAATCAAAGCCAGGCAGATGCCGCAGAGCGCAGCCTTGCGACCGGTGAGCCCCAACTCGGAACGACCAATTCGGAAGAGGCTCGCTGCACATACGACCAGAGCCACGACCGGAATTGGCCATGCATAAGGACCGAACCAAGCCAGGATCGAAGCAATCCCCAGCAGCAAGCCGAAGACAGCCAGGCGGCTTACCGAACGGTATTCCGCCATCTCGCTGGCGTTGTGATCGCCTGACCAACTCTGTGTTTCGGCCTGGGACATTCAGACTGCTTTATTCGAGAAAAACGAACGGACTAGACGACCGCAGCCGGCAATGGCTTGCCATGTACTGCTGTACGCGATAACTAGCGTTGGAGATCTTCGATATTGAACGTATTTCCCTTTTTGGGAAAAAGCTCTGGCCTGTCGGCGTATTCTTTTCGGCGAGCCGCGTACTTGATCATGAATTCGGCGCCCGGATCGAAACCGTAGAATTCTTCTCCGGGGTTGATGGGGCGATAGGGACCATTGGAAAGTCGCTGCACAAAGCCTAGCCAATGTCGGTCGGGAGCCATACCAAAGAACATCTGTTCTTCAGGGTCGAAGCCACCACCAAGAAACTCACGCCCAAGCGGTGCCGTGTGTAGTGTCATCATCAGGAATGCAACCAGTACCCAGCCTGTGGCTAGTGAGAACAACAGTCCGCCAACTTTGTCCACGGCGGTGACAAACTTCATCTTGTACTTCGAGGCCGTATCGGTGAACGCTCTCAACGTAAACATCGAGATGGAAAAGATGGCCCACAACGTGATGAAGTCCCAAGAATGTCGGGCCGAAGGAATCTGTTCCGAAAGCCAACTGCTCAGTGGTTCCCAGTAGTTCGTGGCCAACAACGCGGAAATGACCGCGTTGAAAAACGTAATCGCGGTGCCCCAAAGCCCTTCGTTCAGCGACGAACCCACCACGGCAATGATGAGCACGATCATTAATACGGAAAACAAGAAGCCCACGGTTGGGGTGCTCCTATTCTTTTAAGACACGCATGAGTTCGGGCAACGAAGTAACGCCTTTGGCTACCAGCAGAATTCCCTCTTCTTGAAGGGAACGCATTCCTTCTTTTCGGGCCACCTTTCTCAATACGTCGAGCTTGGCGCCCTTGGCCAGGTATTGCCGCATGTGGTCTCCGACAACCAGCAGTTCAAACACCCCGATCCGTCCGAGATAACCCATGCCACCGCAGTCTGGGCAAACTTCTTCCGGTTGTTGAGGCGGTCGATACAATGCCTCGACACGACCCGCTGGTAATCCCAACTTTTTTAACAGTTGCGGTTGAGGTGCGTATGCTTCTTTGCATGTGTCGCACAACCGTCGTACCAGGCGTTGGTTGATTACTCCCGTGACGACATTCGCAAATTTCTCAGGTTCGGCTTTGAATGCCAATACCCGGAGCAGTGCCTCGACACAGTCTTTTGCCCGAATGCTGCTGATGACCAGCCGGCCTTCAGCCTGACCGCACAGGATGTCGACCGTCTGCAGATTCACCAAGTCGCGACAAACAATGACATCGGGGTGCTTTAGCAGGAGTTGGGGCAGAATCGAATCGGGCGATTCACCCGCAGCGGAGTCGTAGGTGACTTGCTCGATATTCTCGATCGGCGCTTCAAGGTTCTGCTTGTCTTCAACGGCCTTGAAGTCGCGAGTGTAGCGGTCGGCCGAACCAAGTGCCCCGGCAATTGTGGCCGTAAGCCCTGCACCCGGCGGCGCGGAAATCAGGAAGAACCCTTCGTTGTGGGCCAAAATTTCACGAACCTGGTCGACCATCTTCTCGCGCATGCCAAGATCGGGCAGCTTCTCGAATTGCGAGGCACCATCGTCGAATTGTATCAGTGCCCGTTCGCCCGTCTTGGTGCCTTGCGTTGTGATGGTACAGGTGTACTTCTTTTTTCCGTACGAGGCTTCGAATTCTCCCTGCTGACGTTTCCGTCGTTCCCCGGGGTTCAACGAGGAGATGATTTTCAGTACGGCCAGCATGCCATCGCCGGTTTCTCGATCGAGTGGTTCTCCATTGGTCCAGAGTCCGTCGACTTGGATTCTTACGCCCACGGCTTGTTGTGTGTAATCCAGCATCAGGGCTTCGCCACGACGAGCGAAAACGTCGACCAACAATTCTCGCGTGAGGTTGAAGACCGGTGACTCTTTCGCTTGTAGGAGGTTCGCACCATCGTGAGTCGAGCTTTCACCCCCCTTGGCCACCAGCTTCACCGCGATTAGCTCATCCGGCGAACGACGTTCGGCTTCGATTTTGATCCCCAGGGGGGCCACAACTCCGGCAAACCAAAACCGGAGGTGCGGGCCCGTCATCACCTGTTCGTCATAAGGCACATCGCGATTGTAGTGCCGTATGAACAAGGTCAGTGGAACAATCCAGGCCAACAGCATCAACGGAAAACTGAGCCAGAAAATCGGGATGAACCACACCAGGATGAAGCTGGGCACGAACGTGAAGAAAACGAGATTGTTCCACCGCACGTAGCGATACTTCCGACGCTGTCCTTGGAAATTGACAAACTCGGAAGAGTAAACCCAAAAGCAGAAGACAAACCAACAGAGTGCGATCTTGGTGGCACTCAGGTAAAAGCCGGGCCCGTAAGGAAATCCTCGAGAAATGTCGACGTCTGGCCAAGGAAATGTCTGCGCCGCCGCGACTCCCGGCAACAACCAGCTCAAGAGCACGATCATATTGAAAAGAACAAACGCCGAACGCAGCATTACATAATCCCGGGTTGCGCGACACTAATGCCCTTGAGGGCCATCTTGAGAGCTTCGACGTTTGGTGCAACCTCGAATGCCGTTGCTCGATCGATCAACTCGCGATCAACGAGGCCCAGAAGGCTCATGGTGAAGTCCTGCATGCCTTCCTTCTCGCACATGCGAATCGCATCGGGCAGCTTTTGATCGTTGTGCTCGAGAATCAGTTTGCGCACCGTGGGGTTGAACGTCATGATCTCGACGGTCGGAACACGACCCACGCCCTCGGCGATCGAAGGCAAGAGTTTTTGGGCCACGATCCCACGCATGTTGAAGGCCATCGCACTTCGCAGGGCCGGATGCATGTCTTGAGGAAACAAGTCGAGAATACGCCCGATGGTGGTTGGTGCCGTCGAGGCGTGGATGGTACCGAACACCAGGTGACCCGTTTCCGCGGCGTGAATCGCCGTCATGAACGTTTCACGGTCACGCATTTCTCCCACTAGAATCACGTCGGGGTCTTCACGCACGGCGTGCTTCATGCCGGTGTCGAAGTCGCACACGTCCATGCCGATCTCGCGTTGATTGATCAACGACTTCTCTTCGGTAAATACGAATTCGATAGGGTCTTCAAGCGTAAGAATATGTTTGCGGTAGTTGCGATTAATCCAATTCAACATCGAGGCAATGGTCGTACTCTTGCCGGATCCCGTGACCCCGGCCAGTAAGATCATTCCCTGGTCGAACTTGCAGAGTTCCTCCATGGTGGGCGGAAGATACAGCCCCTCGAAGTTGGGAATCCAGTTATTCACGCGACGTGCGACCAGGCCCACGTGACCCAACTGTTGCAGCAGGTTCACACGAAATCGCCATTCGGTCCCGTCCACGTCGACCGTGTGCGCGAAGTCGGCCCCGCCGGTGTTTTCGAAGATGCCCCGGTTCCGCTCATCCATCAGCGGGAAACAGAGCCGCACCATTTCATCGTCTTCAATCGGGCCACGGCTCAGCGGGCGAAGCGTACCGTTCACCCGAATGATGGGAGGCCGCCCGACCTTCAGGTGCAGATCGCTACCTTCCAGCTTCACCAAGGTGCGAAACAGCTTATCGACTTCCAATGCCTGGCGCTTCTGCACAAACCTGGCAGCAGCTTCATCAACGTTCGTGGCCATGGTCTTGGACTCCTTCACCCTTGGTAGATCGGAAGAATACTCCAGCCGATCGATCTACAGCCGAACGGGAATACCTCGTTCGGCCATGACTTGCTTGGTTTCTTCAATCGTGAATTCACCGTAGTGGAAAATGCTGGCCGCCAAGGCGGCATTGGCTTTCCCAATTTCTATCGCGTCGGCCAGATGTTCTGGACGACCGGCCCCACCACTGGCCACCACCGGGATCGAAACGGCTTCGGCCACCGCGGTGGTCATCTCCAGATCGTACCCGTTCTTGGTCCCATCGGCATCCATCGAAGTCAGTACGATTTCGCCGGCGCCCAATTGTTCGACCTCGCGGGCCCAGGCCACGGCTTCCAGACCGGTGCCGATGCGCCCGCCGTTGACGTGTACTTCCCAGAATTCCTTCCCGTCGCGATCGACCCGTTTGGGGTCGATATTCACCACAATGCATTGGCTTCCGAAACGGCGTGCCGCCTGCCGCACAAAGTCGGGGTCGCGAGGGGCCGTCGAGTTGATCGATACCTTGTCGCTGCCGGCGTTGAGCAGTTGCCGCACATCGTCCAGGGTGCGAATCCCCCCGCCGACCGTCAGTGGCATGAACACCACTTCGGCGGTCCGCCGGACCACGTCCAGCATGATGTCGCGTCCTTCGTGACTGGCCGTGATGTCCAAAAACACCAGTTCATCGGCACCCTCGGCCTCGTAGCGTGCCGCGACCTCCACCGGGTCGCCGGCGTCGCGGAGATTCACGAAATTGGTCCCTTTTACGACTCGACCTTCGAAAACGTCGAGACAGGGAATCACACGGTTGGCCAACATGGCGTACTTCGGTGGGCTGCTCTGTTCCGGAACTGCCAGTTCGGGCAGCGGCAGCATGGCCAGAGCCGAGTCAAGGCAGGGGGTTAATCGGTCGGCCCGCGACCGACCCAAACCTACACTCTAAGCCCCCGGATAACGATGGTCAACGACCTCACCCCTCGCCGCATCTAGCCTGTGGGCAGGGGGTTATGATCGGAGGTTAGGGGGCACGCCGATCTGAGAAGCAGGCCATGCCCGATGCGGCGTTGCGGGCTTCAAAAGGGAAACCGCTCGTCGATCTCTGCCGCGGACAACTCCACGAGAAATGTCGACAGTCGTTCGACCAACAGATGCATCATTCGCTCGCCCTTTTCGGCCGTGGCGGGGTGGGGATTGCCGCTGCCGGTGTTGGTGGTCAACAAGTGCCACGGTCGGGTGATGCTGACCCATCCGCGATTCACGGCCTCGAAACTGGTTTCTGCTACCGCCCCGTCGTCGGCATCCAACGAACCGTCGGGCAGTTGGACCACGAACTCTTTGAAGTAGGCCAACGCCAGCGAGGTTTCCATTTCGCCTGCATGGTCGCCGGCGTCTTCAAAGATCTCATGCTCGATATCCGACAGCACACGAAACCAATTGCACAAAAAGAGCTGAGCCGGGGTGTTGCCGTACAGTTCGCGCAGCAACGGTTTGAGGTCGTTTCCGCCATGGCTGTTCAGCAACACGATCTTGCGAATGCCATGTCCCACGAGCGACTCGACCAGATCGGTGATGATGCGGCCCAAGGTCGAGGGCTGGATATTCATCGACAGGGGAAACGCCTGCTGGTTGGTTTCCGTTCCATACGGAATGGTTGGCAACAGCACGATCTTCGCGCCCCGGCGATGGGCTTCTTCGCATACGTGCTCGCCGATGGTGTCCCCTTCAAACGTATCGGTGCCATAGGGCAAATGCAGATTGTGCGGCTCCGTCGCGCCCAATGGAAGCACGGCCACTTCGAATTGCCGCTGCTTTACATCGCCGTAGTTAGTCTCCGCCAGCTTCCAGGGCCGCATCACTTCTCCCGTGATTCAATTCAAGTTCGCGCCGACCGACCGCCGTCTTGCGTTGTCGGCTGCTTGAGGAACTTCCCGCTGCTGGTCTTCTTGCTGCAAGAACGCGCGATACTGTTGATCGAGTACGGCGTATTCCACCCCGCACAATTGGGCCAGCGTGGCCGGGGTTGCCCGATCGGTGTAGACCGCCAGCAAGTATCGCACGACGGCCTCGCGATAACGCCCCCCATCGTAGTGCATCAGGAAATGCGTCAGCCCTGCACTCTGACTATAGAGTCTGGCGATCCGGGGATCGGTTTGCAATTGTTGCCGCCCGAAGCGGACAAGTTCGGCCAGGGGGACATAAAAATTGTCGACCAACATTCGGTGTCGGGCTGCGCGTACCCGCACATGGTCGGGACCACCTACCGATACGTACGTGTCGTGTTCCACCATCGATTCCATGTATAGCGCGATCCCTTCGACAATCCAGAAGTTCGTCCGCGCGGCGGCGTCTCGCGCCGTGGGTCGACTTTCGCTGAAGAGTTGATGGGTTGCTTCGTGATAGATGGTGCCAAGGTCTTGTTTCTCGGAGGCGAAGAAATACGCCGTGCGATTCGATTGAAAGTAGATCCCGATCGTCATGTCGATCAGTGGCTCGATGCTTTTCAGCGCATCGACGTAACGGTCGCGATCGCGAAAGTAGACCACGCGATGCTTGCGGTTCTGGCGACCTCTCCGGGTATGGCGACCTTCGATTTGATGGGCAAGCTGATCGAGCGACTTCTCGTACCCTACGAAGATTTGCTGCCATACACGATACAGCCGCTCCAAGTGCGCTCCGAGTTTAACCCCGCCTTCCACGCTGTGATCGGTGACGATGCGATAGTGCTCGGTATCGACAACCCAGCCGTGCTGAATGTCGGCGTGATACTCGGCATCCTCTTCCGCCGAAATCCACCGCTTGCGGTAGTAGCGTTCGCCGTTTTCGTACCGAGCCACAAACGCCTCGGGCAACCAGCCAAACCGCTCGTGCCAGACTTGCCCCTGATTTAGTTTTCGCAAGGCATAGGGTGTGTACCATCCGTCTTCGTGCCGCAGGTAACCCAATAACTGACGTGCCCCTTCGTGATTGGGATCCTCGCGGGCGGCCTCCAGTACAAGTTCCAGCGCCAGAGAGCCTTGCTTTTGGCGAATGGCCGATTGGGCCAAGCCCATGAGCGCCGTGGCATGGTTTCGACGCAGCTCGGCAAACTTCGTTCTCCACGTGGCCTCGTTCGAAGATTCAGCATCGCTCTCATCGTTTGCCCACTCAGCGGCCGAGCCAGCTCCCTCGGGCAGCGATACGAGGTGCAAACGCAACGGGTCGTACGGAACCAGCCACGCCTTGGTTTTCTCGGCTTGGGGTTCCAGCCCTTGTTCTTCACACCACCGCGCGAGATCGGCAATCTGTGTGGCTTGCTCGCTCCAAAGCTTCTGCCGTTCTTCCCACAAATCGGCGCGAGCTGCCGCCGGGGTAAGCAGTGCTGCAACCACCACGGCCATCAGGTACCAGCGAGCGACGGCGCAATGCCTTCGCGGCGGGTCCGTGAAAAGGCGGGGCAGCATTGCGGTGAAAGTCATAAGGATTCGCTTCGACCGAAGCCTGGGATACGACGGAACGTGGTACCTCCAGCATATCAGCGAAGCTCACGAGCTACCCGTCGCGTGGGCCCAATTCCACAGTGACACCCCAGGTTAAAGCACGGCAACGACAACGATTGCGGCTGGAAACGATTAGTCCAGCAATTCACCCTCCCGAAAAGGGGGTCCGCATCGAAAATCTGCGTGGCGGCTATTCAAACCGAAGTTGGGCCCGAATCGGAAAATGATCGGAAAGTGGGATCTTTGGATTCGGGGTATCCAGGCGTTCCCAGTTCAACGCCGAACCGCCAGGTCCGTAGTAGAAAATATGGTCGATTCGCGTGCCGTTACGAAACGTGGGGACATGGTCGTCGCGACCGTCTTCCGAGGCCTTCTCGCTTGCCAGGTAGCTGTCGTGCCAGCCGCCTGACGTGAGCTTCAGATAATCCCCCCGATTTTGATCGGTGTTGAAGTCGCCGACGAACACAATCGGCAGGCCCGACTCGCGAAAGGGTGCCATCAGTTCTTCGCACAACGCGGCCATCTTGGTTTGGCTGGGGCGCGAGTTGTCGAAGTGCGTGTCGAAGAAGTACAACTCCCGCTTGGTCGGCTTGTGTCGCAACTTGGCCCAAACGACGATCCGCGGAAGTGCGTTGCCAAAGCCGGTCGAAACTCTCTCGGGCGTGGGCGATAACCACCAGTGCCCGGTTTCCAGGGCCTCGAATTTCTCCTTATCGTACAACAGTGTGGCGTCGGGATAGCCCGGGTCACCTTCTCGCTTCTGGTAGTAATGCGCCGCGTACTTGGGCAACTGTTCCAGCAAGTATCGCAGTTGACCGGGCGAGGTTTCCTGCAAACCGATCAAGTCGGCCTTCGCTCTGCGAAGCATGTTGACGCATAGCTCGCGTCGCTTCTTCCAGCTCGGAACCTCAGGGTGCGAACCAAAGTCGACCAGCACATTGAAGCTGACCACCGTCAACTCTAAAGGTTGAGTCTCCGTGGCCGTGCAGCGAGGAGCAGCCCCACCGATGAGCAGTAGGGTGGCAATCGAAGCTAAAACTGGTTGGCGTTGTAATCTCATCTTGTGGTGCTCAATCATCGTTGTCAGAGAATGCTGCGTCGAAGGCAACTTGGCTGGGACTGAAATCAATGCGTTTTACAAACTCACATGCTTCGCGGGCGCCGGCCTCACGATCCATACCGCAGTCTTCCCATTCAACCGACAGCGGTCCATCGTAGTTGATCGCGTTTAGCGCCCGAATGATCTCTTCAAAGTTTACACCACCTCGTCCCGGCGAGCGGAAATCCCAGCCACGCCGGGCATCGCCGAAGTTCAAGTGGCTGGCCAGAATGCCCGAACGACCATCGAGCGTGACAATGGCATCCTTGATATGTACATGGTAAATCCGATCGGGAAACGCCCGGATGAACTCCACCGGGTCGACCCCTTGCCACAATAGATGGCTGGGATCGAAGTTGAATCCAAATTCTTCGCGGTTGTCCACCGCGCCGAGCGCACGTCGGGCGGTATGCAGGTCGAAGGCGATCTCGGTGGGGTGAACCTCCAGAGCGAATCGAACTCCGCATTGGCCGAACACATCCAGGATTGGATCGAATCGTTCGGCGAACAGATCGAACCCGGCTTGGATCATCGCTTCTGAAACGGGTGGGAACGAGTACAGAAGCGGCCAAATGCTGGAACCGGTGAATCCGTTGACTACTCCGACCCCCAGCTTCTGCGCGGCACGCGCCGTGTTGGCCAACATTTCGGCGGCGCGAGCATTCACCCCGCTGGGGTCTCCGTCGCCCCATACCGATTCGGGCAGAATCCCTTGGTGCCGCTCGTCGATTGTGTCCAATACCGCTTGCCCGACCAGGTGCGTGCTGATGGCATGCAGTTGCAGGTCGTGTCGCTCGAGGAGATCACGCTGCCTGGCGCAGTACCCGTCGTCTGCCATCGCGGCTTCCACATCGAAGTGATCGCCCCAACAGGCTAGCTCCAGTCCCTGGTAGCCAAAATCGCGGGCCATGCGTGCCAACTCTTCCAACTTCAAATCAGCCCATTGCCCGGTAAACAGCGTAACAGGTCGACCCACTGCCAACTCCTTTCATTGCCTAGGGCCACGTTTACGAGCCCTGTATCGATTGAAGCCACCGGTTGAAATAGTTTGTTTTGTCGCGGCGGGTGCAGAAACGTTGTGTGCCGCACAACCTCCCTCCATTGTCACAATCCCCGCCGCACCTGCAATGTCCAGCCAAGTGCTATAATTCCGTGTGGACCGCTTGCAATTTATGGCATTCTCTCAACGCTAACCATTTCCGTCCGAGAATCGGCATGTTTCGAATCGTTGCTCTTAGCATCACGTTTGCCGCATCGTGGGGTTGTTGCAGTCATTCCGTACTTGCAGCCGAACCACGCATTGCCATGGAGTTGTTCTACGGTCGCGGGCTGCCTTTGACCGCACCGCAAGAGTGGAGCCGCATGCTATCCGAGGTGGGTGTGAACGGCATCCAACTTAGACAAGCACGCGGCGGCGAAGAAGTTGCTATCGAAACTCGCGGAAGTGGTCGAAACATCTCATATGAGGTGTCCGGCATCATCGTCGAGGGCAATCAACTCATAGTCCCGGGTGGGCGATTCGGCATCCGCGATCGCCAGAAGCTCGAGCAATGGCTGCAGCGGCTGCGCGAAGATGGCCCCGAGTTGTTGACCGCTTCGGAGACTCCCCCGTTCAATCTCACGGCGTCTCAGCTCGAACGCTTGAGCACCGATCTCGAACAGCGGGTGACCATTTCGACCAAGGGGCAGGACCCCCGCGTTGTGATTGACCGCATCGAACGAAACTTGAGCATTCCCTTGGAAGTCGACCGTGCCGCGATGGCCGCACTGCGGTCCGCCGGGCCTATTGACGATGAGTTCCAGGGGCTTTCCTCGGGAACCGTTCTGGCAGCCGTGGTTCGCCCGTTGGGGTTCGCCCTGGTACCCGAACGCGAACAACAGTCGGTGCGAACCGTCATTCGTCGCGCCACTTCGGCAGAAGACATCTGGCCGATCGGTTGGCCTTTGCAAGACAAGCGACAGAAAGTGGCCCCACAACTGTTTGAGTTGCTGCCCGTCCAAATCGACGATTTCCCTCTGCTCGAAACATTGTCCGCACTGCAGGAACGGATCGAGTTGCCGATGCTGATCGATCACAATGCAGTCGCTCGGCACGAAATCGATTTAGAGAACGCCCGGGCATCGTATCCCGGGAAGAAGTCGAGTTACAGCCTGGTGTTGCGATCCATCCTGGCCCAGTCGGGTTTGAAGGGAGAACTTCGCCTGGACGATGCCGGCGCACCGTTCTTCTGGATCACAACACTCAAGCCGTAGCGATGGTAGTCGTCAAGAGCCGACTCGCGCCGCTACAATTGCGTGCTACGCCCACTGCAATTCCGATGGAAACCTGACGAGGGAAACTCGTGGATATTCTGAAAGGATCGCAAGTCGCCGCGGCATTCAACGAACTGGGGGTCTCGCATGTTGTGTGGCTGCCCGACAGTGCCTTGGGCCCATGGGAACAGGCCATCGAAGCTGACCCGCAGCTAAACCTGGTTCGGGTTTGTCGCGAAGGCGAGGCGTGGGCCATTGCCGCAGGGCTTTATCTTGGTGGCGCGCGACCCCTGGTCATGATTCAGAACACGGGGCTTTTCGAATCGGGGGACGCGCTGCGAAACGTTTTGTTTGATCTCGGCTTGCCGTTGTGGGCCGTGATCGGATACCGCAGCTACTTCATCGAGAACTCTCCCGATACGGCCCGAAAGTTTACCGAGCCCATTCTTGCGGCGTGGGGTATCGAGACTGCGTTGCTCACCGAACCGGATTCAACGCCGCTAATGGTCGCACACTTCCGCAAAGTCGAAGCGGAAGGCCGCCCCGGGGTGGTTCTGATTGCTGAAGGGAGAATGTAAGTGGCCGCATCTCAAGAAAAGTTGCCATCGTCCGTGGAACAGACTTCCCGGATGCCGCTGATCGAAGCGTTGCAGATCTTGCAACAATGGCGTCAGCAGCAGATAGTCGTCACCACGATGGGGTCTGCCCGCGAGTGGCCGAAGCTGAGCGACCATGCATTGGATTTTCATTACATCCCGTCCGCCATGGGCGAGGCTCCCGCGCTTGGGCTGGGGATGGCGCTCGCACGGCCCGACAAGGAAGTTGTCGTGCTCAACGGCGACGGCTGCATGCTGATGAACCTGGGTTGTCTGGTCACCATCGCCAGCAGCGGAGCGAAGAACCTCACGCTGATCGTGCTCGATAACGGTATCTACGAGGTCACCGGCGGCCAGCAACTCGCTAGTAAACAAGCCCGGGCCGATTTCACACAACTCGCCCAGGGAGCCGGCTGGTCGAGTGTGTTTTCGTTTGATGACCTTCAACCATGGAAGGCAGAAATCGAAAAGGTCATGACGGCCCCCGGCCCGCGATTTATCGTGCTTTCCACCCACCCGGTCGGCGAACACTACCACTTGGAATCCCCCGGCCCGATGGCAGACCGCATCGCGGGTTTTCGCGAGGCGTTGAACCAAGATCGAGCGCCTGCTTGAGGCATTACACCGGCACAAGCGTGATGAGCACCGTCAACACACAACTCAGGGCCCCGGAATTCTCGCGAAAAGAAAGTTTGACAACCCATTCTGGGTCGTCTAGTTTGCGAGTGACCTTGCAGGAAATTTCTGGCAAACAGTCCCCCCAAGGATAAGTTTGCCCGCCGAGGTCGTTCCTTCGCCGCACAAGTGTGTGGCGGACATTCATTTTCAAAATAGTCTGAACCAAAGTACCGCTACTGAAAAACACCACGTTCCTCGTCACGGCTCGCATGCCGTCGAGGAACGTGGTGTTTTTTATTGCACTCACCTAACGCCACACGGGGGCAGAAAACGATGCACCACAATCAGCATTTCTCCGGCTTGAATCGCATTCAAAGGAGAGCACTTTACAACCACATTACGAACCTCGTGGGTTATGCCCTGTTGATGTTGTTCTCTGTGCAGACCGTCCACGGAGAGTCGACCCTCTTTGATATCGATCCCGATCAGAGTTTTCTGAATTCTTCGACCACGCTGAGCTTTTATAGCTTGGGTATCAATGTGACGTCGGATGCCCAGGGAACGGTCGGCTTGGGAACCCCGGGGTACAGTGACGGGGATCGCTTTCAATTGGATGGCATCCTTGCTGCAGACATCGATTTCGACGCGGATAAGATCGTGTTCGGAGATAGCAGTATCCACGCGCTTTCCAGCGGTTCGTGGTTGCCTGCCCCCAACGGCAGCGAAGGAACCACGGAAGCCGCAGCGGGCATCTTCTTTTCCACAAGTCCATTGGGCATCGAAGGGTCGATTGCTGCCGCATTGCGCGACCTGGGATTCGACTTCACCAGTTTTGCTGTTTCGCCCGAGTTGACCACGCCGAGCACAGGTGTCCATGCCTTTGATGCGGGGGTGCTCGTCGACATTTCGGCCACGGTTGACTATCGGGGACTAACCGGGATCGGAACGTTCGTTGGAGAGGATCAACAGATATTTCGTGAGAAGGCCGGCGCCCAAAACGACAACCTGACCGGCACCATCACTGAAATCGGGGGGGACCAACTTGAGATCTACATGCCAATCTCGGCCAGGATTGGTTTCTCCACCGATATCGACGGGCTCGGATTGATTGGTATCAACATTGACGTAGATGGCCAGCTCGTGGGGCAATCAACCATGGCACCCTTGGATCCCGCATTGCTCGAAATCGAAGGGAACAACACGGTCTTCTCCGCACAGGATCTCGATGGACTGTTCGCCACGGTGTACGACGGCGATGTCGGCGATGGAGCCATTAACACTTCGGCCCTGCTTCCCCACATTACGATAGAAGCAACCGGCGACGGGACATTCGACTACTATGCTTTCAATGTGTCAGAACCGAATTCACGAGCCGTTTTTGATATCGACCGTGCCACATTCGATAGCGAGTTGTTTTTGTTTGATGAATTTGGGAACCTCCTTGCCAGCAACGACGATGCATCTCCAATTGCGGGGGCAGGCGGAACATCAAGTTCATTGGATGCGTTCTTGGAATATGTCATTGAGTCGCCCGGACGATACGTGATTGGGGTAGGGCAATACGATTCGTTTGGCACCCAGGGCGGAATCTTCGGGACGGCATTACCCCCCGGCAGTAGTTACACATTACAGGTTACGGTAGTTCCTGAGCCATCCTCGTTGGCGTTGCTGGGAATCGGGGGCGTCTTCGGATTTGTCCACTTACTTCGACGTACAAGACATCGATTCGCCGTGGGCGTTTTGCTCGGTCTGACGTTGGCAGCCATCGGATCCGTCTCTTCGCTGCAGGCGGCCAACCTCAAGAATTCGCTCGAGTTGACTTTTGACGAGAACGACGTCAACAGCATGAACTACCGATTGTTTATTCCTCCTGTCGCTCAAGAGGAGGATAGCGAACCGCTTCCGTTGGTGCTTTTTCTCCATGGCTCCGGCGAACGGGGATTGGATAACTTCTTTCAAGTCGACAAGAACATAGACGGGCTTATCGATGCGACCCAGGGGAGCGAATACAGCGCTTACCTGGTTGCACCTCAGATCCCCAACTTGCCACGTGATGGGTCAAGTTGGAACCCCAATGCCTGGTACGACATGACCCATGAAATTCTGTTGTCGGTCATTGATGAATATGCGGTCGACGAATCCCGGATTTACATTACCGGGCTTTCCATGGGTGGATTCGGATCTTTCACCTATTTGGAAACCTATCCCGACCTATTCGCGGCAGCCGTACCGATGGCCGGGGCTGCTTTTCCGGACGAAGAGACCGTTGAGACGATCAAGAACATCCCGCTGTGGATGTTTCACGGCACGCAGGACAACGTGGTATCGGTCGAAAGCTCACGACGCATGTACGATGCCCTTGTGGCCGCGGGCGGGTCGCCGCAACTTACAGAACTGCCCAACGGTGCGCATGATATCTGGCACGAGGTCTATAGCGACAACATCACCGATCAGTTTGGTTTATACCCCTGGTTGTTTTCACAGCAACTTCAGCAACCGTCGCTCCGTGTCGTTCCCGAACCGTCAAGTGTGATACTCGCACTGATAGGGTTCTTTGCGCTCGGCTTGATTACCTTGAATCAGCGGCGTAAGTCCTCCTTGGCCAAACGCTTCTCAACTGAGTAGGCTGGGAGACGCCTGAAATGCTCAACCCGTCATGCGGTCCCATAGCATGCGGTAGTACTTCATCACGCGAATGGGATCGGAGGTTGTCTGGCCTTCTTCGAGAAGTGTCCAACCGTCGAAGCCCGATTGGTTCAACAGCGCAAATAGCTGTGTCCAAGGGTAGTCGCTGATGAGGTCGTGGATGTGGATCGTACCGAGCCGTTCTTGGACGAGCTTGAAGTTGTGATCCAACCCTTCGCCCGCCAGGTCGGTTTTGTTGCAGTTCCAACACACCACGGCTCCCGGATGATCGGCGGCCTGCATGATCTTCTGGATGTGAGGCACCTCGCTGGTCCCGCGACCGTGCACCTCGAGGCGAACCTCGACGCCAAAGCCCTCGCCGTAGGCCGCCATTTCGGCCAGTGTCTTTCCGATTTGTTCCAACGTGCGACTGATGGGAACGTCGGTGGGCAGCCCGTTGGGGCGGACCTTGATCCCCGTGCCCCCGCAGTCGTGACAAAGTTGGATGAAGGCTTTGGTTTCCTCGATGTTCTTTTTCAGTTCTGCCTGATTCGAGGAGTGGTACTCGCACGCGGTTCCCAGCCCGACTAACTCCACCGGGCTATCAGCAAATCGGGCAGCCACCTCGCGTCGTTCGGCGGCCGAAAGTGTGGGCTCGACGCCATGCTTGTGGGTGCTACGCAGTTCGACACCTTCGAACCCGGTTTGCTCGCAGTTGGCAATCACCGTCGGTAGATCCCATTCCTTGCCCCAGTTGTAGGTGACTAAGCCGAGTTGCATGGTCGAGGGTGTCCTTGTGTTCAGGAAGGCATTTGGCGGGAATATCAAGCAGATCGATGCACTTGGCTACCAGTATGCAATCAGCGTTGTCCGAGTTCCAGCAACAAGTTGCCGAATGCCGTCCGATCGAGAAAACCCACGGAGTTGACACGATTTCTTTAGGAATCGCTAGAAATGTCGGATTATTCACCCAAGAGTGTGCCCTGCAATACGAACTCCATGTGACTGAGACGACTTCAGCGGTAACAAGAATTCCCCCGGGATTGCGGGGGTGCCAGCCAAGACCTGGGACGAAATGATGTCATCCACCCCAAATCCAACTTCCCCGCCATTATCGACCGAGCCTGAAACGGGTGTGACCGATGAAGAGCGGTTTGCCTCGATGCTGGCTTACCTGTCCGGCTTGATTGGCTACGTGGTTCCCATCCCGTTCGTGAATTTGGTCGGTCCCGGCGCAATCTATCTCATTTACCGCGACGAATCGAAGTTCATCGCCTTTCACGCGCTGCAGGCTCTGTACATACACTTGCTGGCGTTGAGCGTGTTCGTCGGGCTCACGATGGGGATCATTCTCACCCTGGGGGTCGGTTACCTGATTGCCAAGCCATTCTTCTGGCTGCTGTGGTGGGTCGTGGTGGTCTCGACGCTTGTGTTGGCCATAAAGGCCTATCAGGGGCGCAACTATTCGCTGTGGCTGATTGGACGCTGGGCGCGCAATCGAGTTCGGGCGTGATGCGACCCACGTGAATGAATCGCCTCGACTACAGCAACTCGTCCAACTCTTCGACGAGCTGGTCAAAGTGCTTCAACGCGGTATCGACCGGCTTGGGTTTACGCATGTCGACCCCGGCGTCTTTCAGCAGGTCGAGCGAGTACTTCGAACAACCACCCTTAAGGAAGTTCAGGTAGTCGTTCAATTCCGTCTCGCCGCCGCTTAGCACCCGTTCGGCCAGTGCGATCGCGGCCGAGAGCCCCGTCGCGTACTTATAGACATAAAACGCGCGATAGAAGTGCGGAATCCGCAGGCATTCTAGCGACAGTTCATCGTCCAGCGTGAAGCCCGGACCGAAGTACGTCTCGAGAAGTCCGCGATACACGGCCTTGAATGCATCGAGCGTGAGCGGCTCGTTATTGTCGGCCATCGCGTGGGTGATCTTTTCGAATTCGGCGAACATAGTCTGCCGGATGATGGTTCCGCGAATGGCATCGATCTCGCGATTGATGAGATACGCTTTTTGTTGCTTGTCGGTGGCCCGCTCAAGCAGATACCGACTGAGTAGTTGCTCGTTGAACGTACTGGCCACCTCGGCTACGAAAATGGTGTACTGGTAGTACTGCATCGGTTGGTGGGTCTTCGAATGCCAGGTGTGCATGGAATGCCCGGCCTCGTGTGCCAGGGTGAATACATGCGACAGCACATCGCCTTGATAGTTCATCAAAATGAACGGGTCGCCGTCGTAGGCCCCGGAACTAAACGCGCCGCTTTGCTTGCCCTGGTTTTCATAACGATCGCACCAACGTCCTTTGAGCCCCTCTTCCAGCACTTCGCAATAGTGGCTGCCAAGCGGAGCGAGCGCCTCGATCACCACATTAACGGCCTGAGACCAGGAGTGCTTCACTTCCATCTTGCTCAGGATCGGCACGTAGGTGTCGTAATGATGGATCTTCTTCAGTCGCATCCGCCGCTGACGAATTTCGTAGTAGCGGTACAGGCCAGGTAGGTGTTTGTGTACCGAGGCGATCAAATTGTCGTACACCGAAACAGGGACGTTGTCGCTGAAGAGTGAAGCCTCGCGGGCGCTTTCGAAGCCGCGAGCTCGGGCTCGGAACACATCACCCTGAATCGAGCCCCGCAGCGAAGCGGCCAGCGTGTGGCGATGGCCGTCGATCTGTTCGTAGTACTGGTGAAACGCCCGTTTGCGAACCGAACGTTTCGAAGAATTGAGGCAGGCCGAAAACGAAGAATGGCTCAGTTCGATATTGTTGCCTTCCGCATCCTCGATCATGCCGAATCTCAAATCGGCGTCGTGCAGTTGGCGAAAGACCTGGTTGGCCGTGCCGGCCATCTCGCTCTGCATGGCCAGGAGTTTTTCTTCCTGGTCGCTGAGTGTGTGCGGCTTGAAACGCAACCAACGTTCCAACAGCAGGCTATAGTCCGTCAGTTCCTTGCTTTTCATGAACCGCTTCATCTTCGTGTCGGCAATCGCCATGATTTCCGGCTGAATGAAGCTGGCGGCTTGCTGCGCGCGACTGCCGGCATTGGAGAAACGAGCCAACATCGACTGTGCTTCGCTGTCGGCAGTGTCTTCGGCGGTACGCAAGAAGGCGTACGTGCCCAGGCGGTCGGCAACCCGATCGAACTGGGTGTCGAACTTCAGGCATTCAGCCAATTGCTTGGCACTTTTTCCCAACGTCCCGCGGAACTTCTCGAACCGGGGGATCTTTTTTTCCCACTTGCGAAATTCTTTGTCCCAGGCTGCATCGTCGGCGTAGAGCGTAGCCAGGTCCCAGGTATCTTGTTTGCGAACTTGTTTTCGGGTGGGAAGTCGTTTGGTCTTACTCATCGTGCTCGCTAGTTGGAAAGTTAGCTTTGGGAAGTTTCTCGGGTGATGTTTACAGTTGAAACAAAGTGTCTTGCGATCGGCGCTACTTCTCGGCAAGTGGCGTATCGATCCAGGTCTTCTGTTCATAAGAACGCAACACGGCGTCGGCCACCCGCTGCGAATTCAATCCTTCGTAGTAATTGGGCACCGCGGGCCGCCCTTCGCAGATGGCCGAGACGAACTCCCAAGCCAGATCGTAGCGAAACACCGTGGCTGGCTCGCCGACACTAGGGTCGCGCGGGCTGTCCGAGGGCTTGAGGAACTTGTCCGGAACCGGGGTCGGCTCCAGGTCGTGGCCCGTTCGGCCCAGCAGGATGGTGTTCGGTTCGTGCAGGCGGTACACGGCCGACGCCTCCGCGCCGTTAATTTCAGCCCACTCGTGCCCGAAGCCATTGCGACCGTAACCTTTGGCCAGCGTGGTGCCTTCCCAGACTCCGACCGCGCCACAATCGAACTCGCCGATGAGGCATGACCAGTCGTCGACGTTCGAGGGCGGGCAACTCGCACCGTCGGGTGTGGTGATGCGTTCGGCGAAGCGTGCCACCGCGCCGCAGACCTTGCGAATGGGTCCCAGCAGATCGATTGCAAAGTCGATGCGATGGATGGTCATATCGAACAAATCGCCGGCCCCCGCTTTGTCCTTATATTGCCGCCAACCCCAGCTTGTTTCTGGCCAGTCGAGGAAGCGTTGGGAACGAAAGTGCCGCGGCTCGCCTAGGTGTCCGTTGGTGATCAGGTGCTTCAGGTATCGCATGGCGGGGGCGAAGCGATACGTAAAGGCGGTCATGTGTATCACACCCGCATCGCGTGCGGCCACGTACATGGCTTCGACTTCCGCCGCACTCAACCCCAGCGGCTTTTCGCACATCACGTGTTTGCCGGCCGCCACCGCAGCCAGGGAGATGGGGCAATGCGTGAAGTTCGGGGTCGCAATGATCACAGCGTCCACGGCCGGGTTCGAAACCACGGCTTCGTAGTCGGTCGAGGCCGCGGGCAGCGGCCAGTCCTCGCGAAGCTTCGACCATTCCTCCGCCCGACGGGTAGCCAACGCTTGGTCGGCGTCGCATACCGCCGCCAGTCGGGCACGCCGGTCGAGTGCCATCCCGGGAACATGATGATAGTCGCTGACTGCGCCCGCACCGATGATGGCCACCCCAACCGCGTCGTTCTTGCCTCGATCGTTCATCCTGCCATCCACGGTGTCCAAGAATTCTGAGGGACGTACAGCCCTTCTGCGTCCCCAGCGACATTGCCCAAGCAGATTACGCGGTCCACGACGTTCTCACAAGTCACGGGCGGGGGTGAACTTTATCACAAGAATCGAGATCGAGGGCCGAACCCCAGGTACGCCGATGCGCCCAGGGGTTTTCAGGTCGAAGTGAAATCGATGTTTGCGAGACGAACGGCGTGGGATACCGTGTGACCAGGCAACATGCGATGAAATCCGACGTCCTCCAGCAATACGAAACTCGATATTCCACGTGGCAGCGACGGGCGACGGCCTGCCAACGGGCCGATCGCTGGCTGGCACGTGCTCGCCGCGTGATTGCCTACCCGGTGATTATCTATGTGATCTTCGATCCCACTGTCGCTGCGGTGCTGGGTCCGTTGGCAATCGTTATCCTGGTGCTGGCCGTGGCCCAGACGCGGTATGTTCGGCAGTGGCGAAAGGCCTCCCGCGCGGCCGACTTCCATTCCGCGGGAATTCGCAGGCTCAACGACGACTGGATTGGTCGCGGAGACCCCGGCTGGCGATACTTTCGAGCCGCGGGTTCCACGAAACATCTCTACGCCGACGATCTCGACATCTTCGGGCCAGGATCTTTGTTCGAGCTGCTATGTACCGCTCGCACGAGATTGGGATCCGACAGCCTGGCTTCCTGGCTGACCCGTCCCAGTTCGGTCGCGGATGTCCAATCCCGGCAAGCCGCGGCACGCGAGCTTCGCGACGATCTGGATCTCCGAGAGACATTGGCCGCGCTGGAATTCGACCAGCGCAAGATATGGCCGCAGGCAGTGGAACGCTGGCCCACCTACAACGCGTTGTTGCCTTCACTCGCATGGCGGGTGGTGGGACACCTTTTGGCTTGGCTTCTGGGGCTGGCTGTACTGGGGGTACTCTTGTTTGGAGCGACCTTGCGAGACCCGTGGGGGTTTCTGGCCATCGCAATCGTTGCCGAAGCCGTGTTCTTCTATTCCAGACGCCGTGTTGCCAGAGAGATTGCACAACAGGTCGGGCCCGCAGGGCTCACGCTCTCTTCCACCGCCCGTCTGTCCGCGCCGTTTGTGAATCGGACATTCCAATCACCGCGGCTGGCTGAATTGCAGCAGGCACTTCGGCAGATTCCAGGGCTGGCCCATCCCCGGTCGCTGCGTTGTTATGGACTATTACTACAAAACCCGGTTGTTCATCTGTTGGCCGCCCAGGCATGTCCTTGGTTGGATACCTGGCGGCGTTCGTATGCGGAACAACCAACCGCTCCTTCGCATGTCATGGGTGAACTGGAAGCGATCTGTGCTCTTGCCGCCTACGCCTTCGAGAACCCTGAGGATTCGATTCCAGAACTTGTCGAGCAGGGCTCCTGCTTCCATGGCATTGGGCTTGCGCATCCGTTGCTTCCTGCGTCGAACTGCGTTCGAAACGACGTGCGACTGGACGCTGAGACACGACTGCTGATCGTCAGTGGGTCGAACATGTCAGGGAAGAGTACTCTGCTGCGGGCCGTGGGCGTGAATGCCGTGCTGGCATTCGCGGGTGCTGTTGTGCGGGCCACGGAGTTCAAGGTCTCGCCCCTGACACTTGGAACCGCCATGCGATTTCGCGATTCGTTGCAGGAGGGGAACTCGTACTTCTCCACCAGTATTCACCGGCTGAAGCAGGTGGTTGATGAGAACTCCGCAGAACGCCCCCTGCTTTTTCTGTTCGACGAGATGCTCTCGGGCACGAATTCCACCGACCGTGTTGCCGGAGCCGAAGCCGTGCTGCGGAAGCTATTGGATGGCGGCGCCATTGGAATGATAACGACCCACGACCTGGCATTGACCGAATTGTCCAAGGTGTTGGGCTCCACGGTGGTCAATGCGCATTGTGAACACAAATTGGTCGACGGCAAGATGACATTCGACTATCGTTTACGTCCCGGGGTCGTTCAACGAAGCAATGCCGTGGCGTTGATGCGCAGTCTCGGGCTGGAGGTTTGAGCCCCGTCGATTCCACCCGTGGAGTACCAAGAGTTCGGCTGTTTCGCGCGAGCTTTCCATTTCATGTGCCTAATTGCCATCGGTTTCCAGCTTGTTGAAGATTGCCCTTTGGTGGTGGCGGCCAATCGCGAAGAGTATTTCGATCGTCCCGCGACACGACCGGCGATTCAATCGGTGGAAATTGATCGAGGGCTTACCCGGCAGTACGTCTGCGGGCTCGACCAGCGGGCCAGCGGTACGTGGCTAGGTGTGAATGACGCGGGCCTGTTGATCGCCGTGACGAACCGCTACCACAAGCCGGTACCTCCGGATCCCCGCTCGCGAGGTTTGTTATGTTCGGAACTGCTCCTTCTGTCTGATGCTCAGCAGGCGGCTGACAGGGCGGTGGAAGAGTTTCGCACTGGGAGATACGCGGGAGCGAATTTTGCCTGCCTCGATCGCAATTCCGGAGTCATCGTTCACGGTGGGGAGGAGATTCGCTGCGAAGCGTTAACCCCAGGGTTACATCTCATTACCAATGGCGATTTGAACGACGACAAGGATGACCGGCAGCGGTTCTTTCGCGCGTTGTATGCCGAAGATCAAGCACAAACGGCCGCGGAGTTTATTGCGAATACCTCGAAGATCTGTGCCCAAGGGCCCGACGAGGCGAATGAGCGGACGATCGTCGTCCGCGTGGTCGATCGCGGAACCGTTTCATCTTCGCTGGTGGCCGTGCCCGAGGACCCCACGCAAGCCGTCTACCAGCATGCCCCCGGCCCACCGGATTGGACTCCGTACGAAGATTACTCTTCGCTGCTGCGAGGCATCCTTCGCTCGTCGTAAGGAGTGGCTTGAAAACAAACTCAGCATCTGCCAGAAAGTTGGACCTTACCAGGTGAGGTGAACTACAACCGAATTGCACACCGTCTCGGATTGCCCAGCCGTATGTCGGCTGGGTCGACGGAGCCGACAAGACGCCTTAAGAGGAAGTCTGAATAAGTGTTGAGTCTGGGATCTGTGTAAGTTCTTACGCAACAATCCGAAGCGGAGATCACCACGACACCAGCGCTGGTGGTTGCTCGAAGAGTCTGTCGGAATCCGGCCCTCGATCGCTTATGAACGGGAAGTGCGCGGATGGTTTGCGCGAACCCCAGGGCATCTTGTCGCCTTCGGCGACCCAGCCGGCATGCGGCAGGGTTATCCGAGACGATAAGAAGCCTTGAAGTAAAGTCTGAACGAGTGTTGCGTTTGGGTTCTGTATCGACTTTAAGCGACAAGCCGAAGTGGAAATCACCACATCACCAGCGTTCGTGGTTGTCTAAAGCGTCTGTCGGAATCCAGTGCTCGATCGACCGCGAACGGCAAGTCCTTGGTTGGTTTGCGCGAACTTCAGAGCTTCTTGTCGCCTGCGACGACCCAGCCGACGTGCGACTGGGCTATCAGTTTTAGCAGCGAGGAGAATTGGCAAAACGTATGCTTCAATTCGTAGCGCAGACTTCATCGGCGAATTCGTAGAGCAGAGCGTTGCCGCGTTTGCCGACCTGTCGCGTGGTTCCCATCTCGCGAAAGCAATACGCGATTTGTTGGGCCGACGAACGATTGATGTCCAGTGCGGTCGCCAACTGTTGCGTGTCGAACGGCTGTGGAAGCTTCACCCCGACGAAGTGTCGCAGGTCGACGGCGCGGTGCAGTGAGTGCATCTCGACGATTTCGACGAGCCGTCGATCTTCGACCACCTGGTCCGTCTTTCGCCAACGGCGCCGTCTGCCATGGCCCGGATAGCGGAGTTCCTCGACATCGACCACCAGCACATCGAGCGACAATCGCTCGTGTGGAAACACCCGGGTGAAGTGGACAAGTTCTTCGAACACGTCCAAGCGCGATCCCCGTTTAGGGCTGAGACGCCGGTGCTTGATCGTTCCGGCCTTCGAGGTCTGCTTGACCAGGTGCTTTCGCCCAATGACGGGCTTCACCACTCGCACGCGGTGCTCGTCGAGTAGATCGTTGATCTTGTCGCGGATGGCCGCCAGCGAACCGTGTTGAATCTCGACCAACTCTTCGCCGCTCACCACGTCAATGCGATAGTCGCCCAGCGTGATTTCGGTCTGCGACACATCTTCTGCGTACAGCTCTTTCAACTGGCGATGCAACGAGGTTTCCACGCGATTTCTGGGGCTGAACCGATGAGGACGTGAAACGACAATCCCATCTATCTGTCATCGGAATTCGCGCAAGCCACGCTTCAGCAAGAATCACGGTCGCATTCGCTTAGGAAGATGTTACGCGGATCCGTTCACCACCATGCCCGAGAAGAAACGCACGATGCTAGCCCGCATCGGGGGCTGGGGGCTCGATCCCAAAATCGCGAATGGTCAGCAGCGGGTCAAACTTGTAGCCTCGCGATTCGAAACATTCGCGTCCGCCTTCCAGGCGGTCGATTACGGCCAGCACGCCGCGTACTTTCAGGCCGAATTGCTCGCAACGCTCAATGGCCAGCAGCGAAGAGCCGCCGGTGGTTACCACATCTTCGACGATGACCACTTCATCGCCTGCGGTGACGGGGCCCTCGATGTAGCGTTCGAGGCCATGCCCCTTGGGTTCTTTGCGAACCATGAACCCCAGAAGTTCCTGATTATTCACGCCGGCAATCGTGATGATGGCCGCCGTGATCGGGTCGGCACCAATAGCCATGCCGCCCACGGCCTTGGGGAGCGAATCGCCGAGTTGTTCAAGCATTCCCTCGGCCACCAGACGTGCGCCTTGGGAAGAGAGCGTCACCTGTTTACCGTCGAGGTAATACGAGGCCTTCTTGCCCGAAACCAAGGTAAACTCGCCGAACTTGAGCGCGCGCTCGCGGACTAACTCCAACAATGCCTGTCGATCGTACACAGCCTGAGCCTCACGTGATGCGGGAATCGATGCAATCGAATCCCCATCGTATAACACGTCAGGCATGCGACGACCAGAGGCCGAAGCAGCACGGGCTCTGAAATCAGCGGCGAATCACCACTCGCGAGCCAACGCTCAGGATGTCGTACACGTCGGCCACGTCGGCGGGGCTGAGACGAACGCATCCGCGAGATTCGGACTTGCCGATGCTCTCGGGATTGTTCGTGCCGTGAATTCCCAGTCCATTACCCAAATCGATCCACCGCTCGCCCAACGGATTGTTGGGATCGTCGGCGGCAATCTGTTGGTCGGGACCGTAGTACACCGGGTTTTCGAGCTTCTGCTGAACGGTGTACTCGCCGACCGGCGTCGAGTTTTCCTGTCCGATTCCAATGCGGAAGCGACCGGCGTAACGACCCTGGATGTAGAGCGTGAGCAAGAACTCATCCAAGTCGACCACGGCGTCGAAGGGGCCCGGGACAACTTTCAATTCCGTTCCCACGGGCAACTGGTTCGGTGCCACGCCGTTGATTTTGGCCACTAATTGCCACGGCACCTGGAAGCTTTCGGCAATCGACTGCAGCGTATCGCCCGGCTGCACGATGTACGCCGGCACCAGCAGGTTGTGCTGATTCGAGTAGACCACGGTTCCGGCAACGCGGTCCAGAATCCGCATCAAATCCTGATGTTCTATGGCAGACAGACGGGGGTCGTCGTACCAACGCGAAAGTTCCAAGTGTGCGTTGGCCACATCGCCTTGTTCCAGTTGTTGGCGAATTCCGTCCATTGCAGCAGCAAAATCATTCGCGCCGATGGCGGCCGTTTCCGCCTCAGACGCACTCTGCGAGGTGGCAGCAACCATCTCTTGGTTGAACGAAGCTGCGGGGGTTTGCGATGTGGTCGGAGTCTCTCCTGGCATCGCGTTTTCCGAATCAGCAGGGGCCGTGTTCAAAGCGGCCTCGGCCGTAGGAACAGGAGGCGTGTGCACGGGCAACTCGCTAGGATTGGCCACCGCTGGCGCGGGGGTTTGGGTTTCCAGCCCTTGCGTATCAGCCGGCGCGCTGGGCACCGCGGGAAGCCCTGCGTTGAACGGAGGAGCGTCGCTGGGCGGGGCCATGGCTGAATCGGCCTGAAACGGCGGGGCATCTCCGCCAGCCGCCGGGCTACCGAACGCCGGAGCTTCGCCAAGCGGAGCTTCCGGATCGGCCACGTATCCGCTGGAGGTTGGCGGTTCGACGGGCAACATCGTGGCGGGAGTTCCGCCGGGACCCATCTCGGGAATTTCGATCTTCGGAGCGTCCGCCCAATCTTCCGGGAGACCCTCGGGCGGCGGTCCTGGTGGTTCGGTGGTAAGAACCAAATAGACGCCGTAGGAGATGCCTCCTAATAGAAAGATAATCAACATGGACTTGAGCGAGCTCACGATCGTCCTCCTTGACGATGACGTGCCTGACGAATGTGGATATTCTCAGCGGAGCGGATTCGCTGAACGGCGAGCGTCCCTACTGAGAATCTTGCTGTTGTTCTGTCCTGCGAAAGTCTGGGTTTCGATGATCTTGCACACGAGCATTCCTTTGCGCCGCGTGCCTACTTTTCGGTTAGCCGTTTGATGACTGATTCAGATTATTACGACGACGATTACGAAGATGATTTCGATGAAGGCTACGAAGAAGACTCGTGGTCCGATGACGACGTCGACATGATCGAGTGCCCTTCGTGTCACACCATGATTTACGAAGACAGCGTTCAGTGTCCCCACTGCCAGGAATACGTCTCACACTCGACGTCGGTGTGGGCCGATCGCCCTTGGTGGTGGTATGTGCTGGCCGTCTCGGGAACGGTAGCCCTGGTGTTTGCGCTAGTTCTCTAATTCTTACAATCGGCAGCGAAGCGATCTCTCACCCGCGATTCTGGCTGCCGCGGGCGAAAAAGCGGGCGGATAGTAATCAAACCCCCGATTCGGTTCCAGATCATCGTCCTTCGATTGGAAAGAAGCCGCTGTCGATGCAAGAGACGCGCGCACTGCTGGCGGGCGGTTGGACTACAAAATGTCCATATCGAAGGACAAGAAGGATTGAGTAAGCGGTTGGAATTCTACGCTCGATCCTCGCTGCTCTCGCGTTGACCGCTTTCTTTGGCCTCACGGAGACGGCTGCGGATGGTTTCCAGCCGAGTTGCAAGCTCTTTTTCAAAGCCGCGAGCCACCGGGTGATAGTACTCTCGGTCGACGCCCAAGTAGTCTTGCGCGGCGACGCCGTCCGGATCGTTGTGCGAATACTGGTAATTTTCGCCGTGGCCCAGACGCTTCGCCCCGCGGTAATGCGAATCGCGAAGATGCACCGGCACGGGCAGCAAACGGCCTTCGACCACATCCTTGCGTGCCGCGGAGATCGCCGTTGTGGCGGCATTCGACTTCGGCGCACAGGCCAGATAGGTTACCGCTTGGGAAAGTGTGAGCTGGCACTCCGGCAAGCCGACAAACTCGCACGCTTGCATCGCGGCGACCGCCAAAGGTAGCGCCTGCGGGTCCGCATTCCCGACATCTTCGCTGGCCAAGATCACCAGGCGGCGGGTGAGAAATCTTATTTCTTCGCCGGCCTCTAGCATGCGGGCCAACCAATACAGCGCGGCGTCGGGGTCGCTGCCGCGAATGCTCTTGATCAACGCACTGACCGCATCGTAGTGCGCATCGCCATCGCGATCGTACTCGATGGCTTTCCGCTGTACCGATTCCTCGGCCAAATGACGGGTGAACTCCAAAGGCCGCTCGTTGCTGGAGAGAACCCCGATCTCCAGGGCTGATAACGCACGACGGGCATCTCCGTCGCAGACCTCGGCCAGGAACTCCAGAGCATCGTCGTGCATGCGCACTTCATGCTCGCCCAGGCCTCGCACGTTGTCGTTGAGAGCGAAGCCGATGGCGGTCTTGATGTCCTCTTTCGTGAGCGCTTGGAATTGGAAGATTTGACTGCGACTCACCAGCGCGCTGTTGAGCGCGAAGAAGGGATTGTGCGTCGTGGCCCCGACCAGTACCACCGTGCCGTTTTCGACGTCAGGAAGGAGGACGTCCTGCTGCGAACGATTGAAGCGGTGAATCTCGTCGACAAACAGCAGTGTCTTTTGCCCGTCGGCCAACAGGCGATCGCTGGCTTGCTGAAGTAAGGCCCTCAGGTCTTTGACATTGCTGGTCACGGCATTGATTTGGCAGAAGTGGCTCTTCGTCTCGCCGGCCAGCAGCCAGGCCAACGTTGTCTTGCCGGTGCCGGGCGGGCCATAGAAGATAACCGAGCCGAGTCGATCGGCCTTGACTAGGCGACGCAGCAACTTTCCTTCACCCAGGAGATGTTGTTGACCTACGAATTCAGCCAGCGACCGTGGACGCATGCGTGCCGCCAACGGTTTCGCACGTTGGCGGTTCTTTTCCTCGCTGGCCTCGAATAGCGATTTCATGGTTCTGGATCGCCCGATCGGTTGCGGCTGAGACGGCTGCCACGGTGAATTCTAACAACGTTCCGCCTTGCTGTCCGACGCGCGGGGACGGTTCCGGTGAATCATCCGTCAAAACAGCCGCAATTGTCCCGAGGAGTTCGGCGGAGGTCGGAATTGCGAGCTGTCGAGTTGGGGTAGCCGCCGATCGAGGCCCGACTTGCGTTTAAAGACGCGGAACATGTTGGCAATCTGCTCTGCGTACGACCCTTCGCCGCGCATCCGTTTTCCAAACTCGCCGGAATTGAGTTTCCCCTCACGTGTTCGGCGAATGTGCGCCGTGACTCGTTCTGAGGCCAGGGGATGGTGATCTTCGATCCACTGCAAGAACACAGGCTCCACAGTCAGCGGAAGCCGCAGCAGAATGTAGGAGGCCGCCATCGCGCCCGCTTCGCGCGCGGCTTCGAGAATCGCCGGAATCTCACGATCGTTCAAACCGGGGATGACCGGGGCAACCATCACCTGTACGGGGATACCAGCGGTCGTCAATTCGCGAATCGCTCTCAGTCGCGCCTCGGGAGTCGATGTTCTCGGTTCCATCGTTCTGGCTAATGAGCTGTCGAGTGTCGTCACGCTCACGCTGACATTCGCTAGACTTAACTTCGCCATCGGTGATAGAAGGTCGATGTCACGACATACCAGGGCATTCTTCGTCCCGATCATCACGGGCTGACAAGCATCGTGCATCACCTGCAGACACTGGCGCGTGATACGAAACCGACGTTCGGCAGGTTGGTAACAGTCGGTCACCCCAGAGATGGCAATCGGTTCGCCGGTCCAGGTTGCTCGCGATAGTTCTTCGCTGAGCAACTCGGCCGCGCGATGTTTGACCATAATCTTGGATTCGAAATCCAGTGCCGCATCGAAGCCCAAGTATTCGTGCGTCGGACGCGCGTAGCAGTACGCACAGCCATGCTCGCAGCCGCGATAAGGATTGATACTCCACCGGAACGGAATATCGGGGCTGTCGTTCTCCGACAGAATGGAGTTCGTCGAGTCCTCGAGAAACTCGGTGGACACTTTGTGGGGATCGACAGGCAATTCGTCGGCCGAATCCAGATGTTCGAAGTTGTCTTCCACGTGGGTCGACTCGAACCGGTTAGGCGGACCTTTCCGCGCAGCACGTCCTGCCAAATTTCGAGTGGGTCGCGTTGGGTCGGGTGAAGCCATGCGGGGGTACTCGGTTCGTGGTGCGTCGAATTATACGCCTTTGGCCAGTGCCACACTCCCGGCGGGCGAACGAAAGGCTTTCCTAACCGGCTCAGGACGTCGCCAGACCTGGCCATTTTCTTGACCATTGTGCCTGACGGCGGGTAGTCTGCACTCGGCGCGGTAACACTTGTCCCGGGGCGAACAACTCGCCACAAGGGCACCTATGATCCCAGCCTGCGAAGATACGCAGGCGTTCACACGGTGCCCCGGGACTTAGCTGGAGAATTCGAATGGGAGTTCGTCATTGCGGTGCTTGGGCGTGGGGGACAGTATTCAGTCTGCTGGTCATGGCTTGCGGCGTCGCGGAAGCGCGTGACTATTTTCTGACGATCGGCGGCGGGTATTCGCCGACCGGGAATCAGGTCTCTCTGGAGAAGAATGTCCAGTTCTTCGAGCGGCTCTTGCTCGAACAAGGTCTGACTGGAATTCCCCATGATGTCTACTTCAGCGATGGAGACAGCCCGCAACGGGATCTTCAGTTTCACGATCCCGACTTTGAAGTTCCCAAGGTCAATCGCTTGTTGGCCCAAATCTATGGGAAAGAAGATGGGCTGGCCCACCAGTATCGCACACATGCCCTGCAAAATGTTCGCGGCGGGTCGAATCGCAAAAATCTGACGCGGTGGTTTCAGGAAGTCGGTAGCAAGCTGGAGTCGGGCGACCGCTTGTTGATTTATCTGACCGGACACGGTGGCAAGGGAAAGCCGATCAAGAATCCACACTTCTATATGTGGAACGGAGAGCGGATGCCGGTGAAGGACTTCGTCTCGCAGCTCGATGAACTTCCGCAGGGCGTGTCGGTCGTAACGGTCATGGTGCAATGCTACTCCGGCGGGTTCGCCAATATGGTGTTCGAAGAGGGGGACGAGGAAAACGGGTTGGCCGATGCTTCTCGCTGCGGATTCTTCGCCACGGTAAAGGATCGCGTAGCGGCCGGCTGCACACCTGACATCTCGGAGGAAGACTATCACGAGTACAGCACTTACTTCTGGGCAGCCGTGGGTGGCAAAACTCGCATCGGCGAGCCGATCGACAAGCCCGACTACGATCAGGACGGAGAAGTCTCGTTCTTGGAGGCCCATGCCTATGCGTTGCTCACCTCCCCGACAATCGATATCTCGGTGAAGACCTCGGATGTGTTTCTTCGTACGTACAGCACCCTGGAATCTAAAGACAACGATGCTCTGTTGTCCCTCGAAACACCTTATGAAGACCTGATGGCAGTGGCCGACCCCATTGAAACGGCCGTGATCGAAGGGCTCTCCTCGCAGCTTGGCCTGACGGACCGTAACCGCGCGGCCGTGACCAAGAAATTGGCGAAGTCGGTTGAGAAAGAGAAGAAGGAGATTGAAGGGCGCAAGCGGAAGTTGCTGGGGCAGTTGAGCGGCATCCGCAAGCACATTCGCGATGTACTGCGGGACCGATGGCCCGAGATGGAAAACCCCTGGCATCCCGAGGTGGCCGATTTCCTGGCTCTTGATGCGGCGGCCATCGTTTTGGCGATTGAGTCGCATCCCCAGTACAGTCGTTTTGTGGAGCTGAAATCAAACGTGCAGAAACTCGATGACAGTCGCTTCGATCTCGAACGTCGCTGGGTGAAATGCCAGCGCTTGCTAAGAACGCTAGAGAATGTCGTCCTGGCCGCAAACCTGACACAGGTGGCCTCGCCCGAGATTCTCGAACGTTACGCAGACCTGCAAGCCGCTGAGGGTGCCTCACTGAAAACAGCACCAACGGCCGGCAACGAAGAACCGCAAGAAACTTCCCCGCTGGTTCCCGTCAGCACGATCAGTGTTGAATCGGAGGTCGAAGCGTCAACACCCGAGACGGAAACTGACATCGACGCCGAAGTTCCGCAACAGCCCAGTGACGAAGAGCCAACGAACTGCCGGGTATTGACGGAACATCTGCATCGATAGCGACAGTGCCGACCGCTGCTAGGGCCACGGCAACGGTCCTCGCGGGGGTAATGTTGCCGACAGCGGGCACTCTTCGCACTTGGGCTGCTTGCGACAGTAGCCATTGCCGACGCGGACCAACAGAGCGTGGTATTCATTGAACAGCGCCACGTCGCGCCGCAGGTGCTGCTCGAAGTGACGTTTGACCGTGTGGTAGTCGGCCTGATGTTCGATCCAGCCATGCCGTTTCAAAACGCGTTGGGTGTAGGCGTCGACGACAAACGTCGCCTTCTCGCCCGCGTACAACAGAATCGAATCGGCGGTTTCGGGACCGATACCATTGACGGTCAGCAGTTGCGTTCGCAGCGATTCCGTTTCAGTGGCGAACATCGCGTCGAGCGAAGCGTCGTGCTCATCGACGATGAACTCCAGCAAATTTCGCAACCTTTTGGCCTTCAGTCGGAAGTATCCCGCCGGGCGAATCAGCTCGGCGAGCTCTTCGACTGAAAGCTCGTACATGGCGGTCAGTGCCAGAACGTCTGCTTCTCGAAGATTGTCGATGGCCCTTTCTACGTTTTTCCAGCTTGTGTTTTGCGTCAGCACCGCTCCTACGATCACCTCGAAGGCGCTTTCGCCGGGCCACCATGCTTGTGGGCCGAAATGATTGAGCAGCCGCCGGTAAACTTCGCGTAATCGCGCTGCGTGCGAATCCTTGCGCGACGGGTTTTTCTTGCCGGAGCGTTTGGGGCTTTGTTTCATAGTTGTTTCGGTTATCCGAACAGAATCGCAGTCGAACGAGGTGCAGCGGTGAGGGGATCCGGGAAAAGATTGACCTCCGCAGAATTCCCCGACCCCGCAAACGTTCTCGTAGGATTGTATCGGTTCCAGCGACCGCTTCGATGGCCGGACGTCGAGTAAAGCTAGCATTGGTTTCGGTCGAATTTCGATGCAGGTTCTTTCCCGGGTGGTTTCCGCGAAGTCCTGCTTCGCCCGGCGAGATACTTTGAGCGCGTCAAGGGAATCGCGGCGCTCAGCAAATTACCGACATCACGACCATGAGTCTGGCAAAGACCTATTTCGATCAAGCCCGAGGGCCGGTGGCGAGTCTCTTTTTCGTCATTCCGCTGCTGGTGCTGTACTTGTGCGGCGAGCTCTTGTCGTCGGAGGCCAGCCACACCAAAACGCTCGAGGTCTGGCCGCAACACGCATCCGCATCGCTAGGCATCGGCTCCTGGATGGCCTTGCCCGCATTGACGGTGGCGGCGTTGATTTTCTGGAGCCGCCGTAAACGAAGCCGGTGGAATGTGCCGGCCTACGTTGTGATTGGTATGTGGGTCGAGTGTGCCTTGTTGGCGGCAATTGCGCTGAGTGTCGTTCATGGATCATTTGTGGACATGCCAGGGCTTTCCGCAAATTCAACCGAGGCGGGATTGGCCGATGCGGCGCCTTCGGCGTTGCGGCAGTGGAAAATCGGTGTCAGCGTCGAGGAAGTTCTGGCCATCGTCAAAACGGGCGTCAGCGAAGACGTGCTGTTCCGGCTGCTAATGTTTCCGGCCGTGGTGTGGGTGCTGAAAAGATCTCAACAGTCGCGCCAGGTATGCCTGGCAGCAGCGGTTATCGTCACAACGGCCGCCGCGGTGGCGATGAACCATTTCGGATGGTACACGAGCCCCCATAGTTCGCTTCACTGGTCACGATGCGCAATCCATTCCGCGGTTCTGGGAACGTTGTTTGCGTTCCGTGGCTTTGGCATCACCGCGGGAACCCACGCCATCTATCTTGTTGCGACCGGTCTCTTACTGGTTGGTTAGCATCGATCGCGGCTGCAAAAAATATTTGCAGCGACGGCGATTCTCCAAGGAACGTATTGTCCGAAGCTTGTCAAGCGAATTGTTCCGGCGATTTTTTTGGCAAAGCACATCGCGCGCCAATTGATTGGCGACCTGCTCTTCCGCAACTTTCTTTTGTCGTGAAACGCGAGGTGAATTCGGCATCGCCGCGCTGATGTATTCTTCGGCGAACCGTCGCCTCGTTGTGCTAGCTGCGAGATTTCGGACTAACAATCACTCGCTTGTCAAGTCAGAAATCAACCACAAAGTTTGTTGTGCCAAGCGCCCTTTGAGAGAGAACCATGCGCGACCTATAATAGCTTCGATTCAGTCGAGTACTCGTCCAACATCACATCGATCGCGATTCGATCATTCGAGCGAAGGAAACTTTCCCGTGCTGTCCGTACGACCCAAAATCAAAGAACTGGTTTTTCAGCTATACGGTCGCGCCCTGCATCCCGAGTTGTTTGCAGTGCACGGATCACGGACGGTTTCGCGAGGCGATTACGAAGCAACCATTCAAATCACCAGTGCGGGTCACGTGGTGAAGTGGTGTTATCAAGGAATCACATTGACGGAAGTTGCCACATCGGCGCACCACCCTTTGCCACAAAAACGACGCCTGCTTTCCTATCGCCTAAACGGCGAGCGAAACGATTCCGTTGAGTGTCGCGGAGGAGTTAGCTACCAGATGGGATTCCAACTCGAACCGGTCGACCCCGAGGTCTTCTGGACATTTCAAGACGAACTGTGCCGCGACGGGGAGTGCCGCGGAATGCTGCACCGGTTCGATTCCAGCGGGCGGATGGCCCTGGGGGCGTTGAGCTATATCAACGTCGAGACCCGATCTCGCAGTCTCATCGTGCAAGCTTTTCACACGTTTCCCGATGACTACGCCATCGTGAAGAGCCAATCGATGTTCGAAGTGCCGTAGGCCCCCTATTCATTACCTGCTGCTACTGCGGCAGACTCTTGAGAAAGCTCAGCAACACCTCATTCGTTGCGGAGGGGTTTTCCAGCGGCGCCATGTGACCGGCGTTCGGAATAACCGCGAATTCTGCTTTCGGCATGGCTGCGGCTATCGATTGCATCTCTTCGACGGGAGATATTTCGTCCTCTTCGCCAACGACAAGCAACGCGGGTAGATTGATTTGATCCAGGTACTCACGCGCATCTTCACGCTGCGCCATCCCCCGCAGTGCGGCGGCGATGCCTTCGGGCGACGCCCGACCAATCATCGCACGAACGTCGTCGATCATCTCAGGGTTCTTCTCTCTCGTTTCTTTTGAGAACAACTTGGGAATCATGGCCTTGACCAAAGGGATGCGCCCCTGGCGGAGGACTTTTTCGGCAGTATCGTGACGTCCTTGAGCAGCCTCCGGGCTGTCCGGCGCGGCTCGGGTGTCGCACAGAACCAGAGCTGCCACACGTTTGGGATGACGACGCCAGAATTGCCATGCGATGTAGCCTCCCATCGACAGCCCGCAGAACGTGATCGGCTCGCCGATGGCGAGTGCATCCAACAGTTCGAACAAATCGTCTGCAAAGCGTTCCATTGACACAACGTCCGGTGTGGTGTCCGAAGTGCCGAAGCCTCGCAGGTCGGGCACGATCACACGGTGCGAATCACGAAGCGCGTCGATCTGGGGCCGCCACATGGCGTGATCGAGCGGGAAGCCGTGCGCGAAGAGAACGCAAGGCCCGCTGCCTTCATCGACGACACCCATGCGAATCCCCGCGACTTCAACCGATTTCATTGCGTGCATCGACTCACCTTCTGCAAGCTGTGGCGTGACTACTTGGACAACAAGCTCTATCGTAACGCCAAGTGTTTGGCAAAGAAGTGTTCCACGCGGTTCCACATGGCCGGGGTCAGTTCGTGACCGACCTGTGGTTCGACGAAGTGTGAAAAATTCTCACCGGCCCCGTGCGCTTCGTATGCCGCCGCGATTGTTTGCAGTCCTCGTCGAACCTCGTCGATGGGACTGCCGGCATCGAGCTCGCCAAAGTTGAGATGCAAGGGTCGGGGAGCGAGCAAGGCTGCGATGTCGGGCGTGTCACCGTATTGCTGAATTCCCGGGATGAAGTTGGCGAAACAATGTAGCAGGGCGTTTTGCCGGATACCTTGGTAAGTCGGCAGGCAGCAATTGCCAGCCAACGCTTTCAATCGCGGTTCCCATGGCCCGACTAACCAGGTGAACGTCGACCCCATCGAGTGTCCAAAGCAGCCGACTCGGTCTCGATCGACCTCGCCGCGAGTTTCCAGGTAATCGACGGCCCGACGCATATCGAGAATGGCTTTCCAGGCCAACGATTTTCCGGCGACCACGTATTGCAGAAACAAGAACCGCTCGAAGTCGCCACCCTGCAGCACGGGAGATTGTCGTTCCTCGAAACACATCGCATCGGGGCAAAGCACGACGTAGCCTGCCTTGGCGAATTGAACTCCCACGTGTTGTCGAATATCGCCTGCGATTCCAGCGGGCTCGGACTTTCCAAGCTGCCAGTCGTTATTGTGTTGATGCCAGACGCAAATCGCGGGGGCAGCGCACTGCGGCGTTGCCGAATCGGGGACTAGCAACACGGCCGGAACGCGATCTTCGGATTCGGCTGCGTAGCTGATGAACTCCCGTGTGAATCCGTCGCACGATTCGCTGGTGGATGTCTTCGCATCCAAAGGGTACTCAGCGGGCCATGGCCCACCTAGAACTTCCAAGAGGTGAGCACGAAACTGTTCCGGTGAGAGTTTGGCAGCCATGATAGGCGAACATCTGCAGCAGATTCCACGGACCAGGCAGTGCGCCGGGTCATGGAGCGGCGGCCGGATTCAATTTTTTTGCCTTTTCAAGAAAGAACGCCAACTGCCGGCTCATTTGGCCTGTGTGGGGCTCATGTTGTACGGCCCGCGTTTGAATCTCGATGGCTTTTTCGAGGTTTCCCTGGGCGTAATAACACCGCGCGAGGGTGTCCATGCGACCGGGATGATCGGGGCCCAATTCCAGCGAGCGGAGCGAGGCTCGCAGGGCTTCGTCTTGATCGCCCTCGGTGTTGGCCACCAGCCACGCCAACTGGTTGTACGGTGTTGGGCTTTCAGGGTCTTGTGCGATCTGGCCGCGGAACAAGTCGCAGGCATCGTTGATATCTTCCAGCAGCTTTGCCCGTTGCTTTTCGTCGAGGTTGGGTAACTCGTACAGGGCGATCAGTACGTCGGCATCGGTGTCATCGTACTCCAACGCCCGGAGTAGATGCTCTCTCGCTTCTTCAAGTTTGCCTTCTTTGGTGAGATGCAAGCCGTAGAACAGATCGCGACGGGCCTGCGTGGGGCGAGGGTTCAAGAGACGATTCTGTGGTTGGCCATTCAGTTTGGCCATCGCTTCGAGCATCTCGTTGGTGCGATCCATCATGACCGAGGCGGCCAGCTCGTCTCCACGATCGTGCAGTAATTCGGCCAGCCACCGCTGCGAGACGATCACGTAGTTGATGTACTGTTGGTTCCGAGGTTCGTGATCGATGATGGTGTGATACTCACCTTCGGCCCAATCGACCCATCCTTGCTCCTGCAGGGTGCCAGCCACATCGTAGTGGGCTTTGTAGTTCTCTGGACTCTTCGATCTTGCTTGCTTGGCCAGTTCTTCGGCACGCTCGGTTTGTCCTTGTTTGCGCCTGGCATAGGCAATGGTATAAGCCAGAAGCGGGTTGTCCTGGACAATCGTCGCGAACCGCGTTTCGAGTTCGTCGAGAGCAGACCACGACTCGTTCCGCACCAGCCACATGATTAACTCGGTTAGCGATTGTGGATCAGAACCGACAAAATCGAGAATGCGGAACATTGCCTCGTCGGCCGCATCGTCTTGTTCCTGCGTTCGCAGCCAGGTGGCTTGTTGCAGCAATATCCGAGATATGATGGTCGCCGCCGACTGCTGAGGGGTGCGGGCTAGAACTTTGGCTTCGGATTCGACCAACTCACTCCACGTTTCGCTGGAGGCCGCCTCGTCGGAGCGGAGTTTTGTGTATGCTCGCAACCACTGTCCCGCGGGGCGAGGGCTGGCCGCGATGGAAGCTTCAATCACTTCTTTACGGCGATTCCATTGTTCCTCGTCGATCACCTCCAGCGAACTAAGCGGAGGAGGATCCAACAGGGACAATGCCCAAGCGGCTGTCTCGTCGGCCGGTTGCCCGCTGAGAAAACGTTTCCATGCTTCACGGCCCGAATGTTGTTCGATAACTAGCAGCGCGGCCCATTTCGAAAGTATTTCGTTGCGTTGAAAACGTGCGAGGCGACAGAGTGCTTCCAGACCTTGGTCATCCGGTAGGTTGGCCAATTCGCGCATTTTAGTCAGCCGAGCCGGTACATCGAGTTGGTCATACTCGGCAAGCAGCTTGCTAACCTCCGGCGGGTCTTGCTCATTGATCCACTGGACCTCAAGCAAGCGCAACAAGTATCGCGCGCGGGACGCGACTTCGATGTCCTCGTGATGTTCCGCGACGGAGAGGGCGTCGAACGCCTCGAACCCCATCGCGGCAAGTTCCTGCTGGGCCCGTTCGCGAACGAAGAAGCTATCGTCGCCTAGCTTCTCGACCAGTTCCGTTACCTGGGCGGGCACCAGAGGAGTCGCATCCTCAGCGTTCTCGTCCACGGCCCACGCCGGGGCCGGTTGAAGAGTCAGCGTCAGGCATGCGATGAACGCCAGAAAGAACACGGCCTGCCAACGGCGATGGGTTGAGAGCCGTTTCATGCGGATGACTCCAAAGGGCGAGAAGCTCTAGGGTCGATACGTGGATCCGATCGCAACTAGCGGCGAGTCGAAAGTTTTAAGCGACCATTTCATTCTTGTAGCATAGTCGACAGCGAGAAAAAGGAGCAAGCTCGCTCGATGGGTGAAGCGGCAAATCTGGACCCACGGGTATACCCCAACTTTAATCGCCGTCTCCACTACCCAGAGCGAGCTGCGAGCTGATTGCTTCGTCGATTTCCTCGGGTTTTGGAGAAGGCGCCGTTGGATCGCCGAACACAAACTTTCTTACTAGCTTTCCACTCTGGTCGAACAGTTGGTAGTGCGGTACGGCAATCTCAATGCCGAAGTCGTCGAAGAGTTCGTCGCCCCCGGTGAGGATGAACGCCTTCAGGTCGCCACCTTGCGAGCTGAGAAATTCAGCCACGGCCTGTTGATTGGCCTCGCCGGGCTCGTCCACGCTGGCAGCTACCACGACGAGTCCGTCATCGCCGTATTTTTTCTGCAACTCCACCGTGTGCGGGAACATCTCTTTGCAGTTACCACACCAGGTAGCCCAATAGTCAACGAACACGACCTTTCCCGCCTGCTCAGCAATGAATTGGTCGAACCCCGCCTTGTCGACATACAGCACATCTTCCGCCTGGACGCCGGTTTCTTCGGCTGAGCTCTCAACGCTGCTAACTTCTCCGTTCGGCTCCGCTGGCGACTCGGACGTTGGCGAGTCGCATCCACCTGCCATCAGAAGCACAAAAGACAATCCAGCAACCAAGGTTGCGGAATGCGGCTGAACAAAACGCTTCATGAGATCGAACTCCGACAAATGAAGATGAGCAATCAAGGCTGTGGGATTCGGTGCCCGTGAATCGAGTCTTTGCGTAATCGGCGACAAAAACAAACAGCTCGCCGCCGACCGCCAGGGCCAACGACGAGCTGTCTTTTAGAACCTAGTAGCGGGCAACGTACTCATTCGTACTTAATACCGCAGCCCTTTTGCTTGGTCTCAGCAGTCTCGGGCAGTTCGCCGGCCAAAGCAGCGTCGATCGCCGCTTGCAGATATGCATTCTGCACTTCACCCTCGCTCAGTGGACTGTCGTCCATCGCGCCCATGTAGACCACTTTACGATTTTGATCGAGCAAGAAGAAGTGGGGTGTAACCGCAGCACCGAAGTTACGCGCTGATTCCTGGCTCTCGTCGTACAGGTAAGGGAAGTTGAATCCCTTTTGATCGGCTCGTTCCTTCATCTTGTCGAGCTTGTCGCCTTCAACGTTATTCACATTGATGGCGACGAGTTGCACACCTTGGTCTTTGTACTTCTCTTGAAGATCGATCATGCGATCTTCGCAGGCGACCGCCACGGGGCAGCTATTGCAGGTGAATACCGCAACCACAAGTTTGGCGTCTTTGAAATCCGAAAGACTGTGCTGCTTGTCGTCGGTACCGATCAACCCATTGAATTCCGGAGCTTTGTCCCCGATGTCGAGAACCTTGTTCCAACGCCCGGCCTGACTTGCTGATGTGAACAGCGTGATGACCGCCAGCGCGGCGATAAGCCGCAAACTTGCCTGCTTCAACATTCGACTGGTCTCCTATTGTGTGAGACTACTATTGTGTGAGACTACGCGGGGAAAAACCCATCAAGATCCGTCAACGTTCGTCAATTGGAATTCGTGCCTGAAATTCTGTATTTCAATGGTAAGTCTGCCCAGCCGGTGGTGTGGTGTCAACTGTTGAATGCGTGCATGCAACGGGCGATTTAACACCCAAATGGGGAGGATCGACTCCGTTTCGGTGTCGATTGGCAGGCGTGGTGGATAGTAGCTACATACCGCGATCTCTCAGTCTGAACTATACGCATCCAGCAGTCGGGCGGTTCGCGAATTCTTGGAATTTATTGTTTTCGATGGCCATTGGGATATCGAGATCGGCAAGACACTCTCGGATGCTCGGGTGAGCGGGGATCCCATCCAGCACCGGGGGCTTGCTTTTCGCACGGCCTCGAAACTAGGGCTGACGTGGCTTGTCGCTCGAACGGGTTCTCCAGGCAGCGTGTCGGCGGTTGCTGGCCATGAGAATCTTGTTCTGCAATACTGATTCATTCGGGAGATTTTCAGGATTTGCTGCCAGCTTTGATTGCATTGGCCGTTTTTTCTTCATCGAATTCGTGTTGGATTGCAGCGAGGGGCCTCGTGATGCGTGAAATGAATCCGCGTATGAAATCAGGTCAATTCGAATATGAGATCAGGTCGTTTCGGTCTGATTTGCTTCATATGCCAGTCCGGTTCAATCACCTAAGCCGCGGTGTACTTGTGGTCATCGGTACGCTGCTCTTGGCTGGTTGTGGTGGCGGCGATTCCGCGGACACGGATGCTCCCGTCGGTCTGCAAACGGCGCCAGCTGCCCAACCCGCTGAACCAGCCGCAGACAAGTTGCAGGAAGAGCCGGCCGCCGAACCCGAGCCAAAGGAAGAGCCCGAGACGGAAGAGGCCATGGAAGAGCCGGCCGTCGAGCCCGAGCCGAAACCGGTTGAGCTGCCGCCAGAAAAGCGTAAACGGCCAGAGGATTTCGCGGAATGGACCATTGAAGAGTTTCGCGACGAGCATGCCCAGAATGGTCGGCGGTTCCAATCGGCCGTTAAGTACCTGGCCGAGAACAAATCAGACGATGCCGAAACGGCGCAACTATTGAGCGACTTGCTCGTTTATCGCGACCCTGAAGTGGAACCGCCGCCAGAGACCGACGACGAGCGAGAGCTTAAGCGCTACGAACAACGAAAGCAGACGAAACTAGATCAAGCGAGGCAGTTTCAGTCTCGGCAAGCACCCAACATCATCAAGGCACTGGGGAGTGTGGGGGGCGACGTTGCCATCAAAACCCTTGTCGAGTTGATCGCGGGCAACATCGACAGCGGCTCTGACTCGAGACGAGCCTGTGAAGCCGCCTTGGCATCGTTGATGTCCATCGAGAATGATCAAGTCCAGGAGTTCATATACACCGCAGTCACCGCACCGGCTGAACTTCGCCCCAACGACGATGGTTCGTTTACGCCCGATCAGCTTCAAGACCAGGTATTAAGAGCGTTACCCGAGCGGGCAACACCCACGTTACGGACAAGACTAGGCGAGTTTGCAGCTAAAGTCGGCCCAGACGATCGATCATTCCCACAGTTGTGGCGTCTGTTGTCGGAATCGCGAGCGGACAATCTTCAGGCCCAGTTGTTGCTCTATCTGAGCCCGAAACTGGAAGCGCGAGAGTCGCAGCAACTACACAACCTGTTCACGCAGCATTCCCAAAGAGCACTAAGCCACCTGCTTGGCATACCTCAGAATGCTGCGGATATCCAGGTTTCGCGGCGTTCATCCCGGGGTGGCTTTGGCGGAGGATCGTCTCGCAAGAAAGAGGTCGAGAATATCGACGAGCTGACCTATGAAACGGCACGAACATTATGGGCCCTCCGATTCCTCGCCGCCGTGTCCGAGGAAATGGATGACGTCTCCGATTTAGGTGATGGGTTGCAGACCATTTCGTTGATCGGTTCCATGCCGGTGCCCCCGATTCGTCAGGGTATCGAGGGATACCTGGACGAGCATTGGGACGAGGTCGCGAAACAGAAGACCAGCCAACTCCCGGAGAAGCTGGCCAACGCAATGTTGGACCCCGCGCTACTGCTGATATTGAAAGACGTGCCTCGTCGACGTGATCCGGACGTCCGCGCGGAGCGTCGAAACGGTTCAAGCAGCACCAGATCTCGTGCGCGAACGTCGACAAATTCGAACGATCCCCGTCAGTTGCGAGAAGAATCGCAATACATCTGGATGGATACTACCGAACTGATGGTGCAAGCGATAAACGCTCGTATGCTGGCCGCCGCAAACGCCGACGACAAGAGCGACGACGTTTCCGAGGATTCGACAACGGGCGAAGCCGGCGCGGGAGAAGGTTCTGAAAGTGAAGTGCCATCAGGCTTCGAGTTGCCCTATCAGCTTCATGAGGGTGCCAATGTGGTGGCAACACACCATGTGTCTTGGCCGGATGATGTTCAGGAAATAATCCGTGACCAGAAGCTGGATCCTCTGGAGGTAACTTACGTCCGCGCCGAAGGTGAGGGAGTGCTGACTAAGCTTGCCACTCATTACCAACGCCAACTGGGCAAGTCTCAGACAAGATTCCTGGAGAACGAAGGGCGATGGCTCGACGCAATGGAAGAGTTGGACACGGGTTGGAACCGGTCGACAGACGTCGTGATCCGACGTGCTGATGAAAAAGAAAGAAAATCAGAAGACGAGCGAAAGCGCAGTCGTAACGAACCAGAGGATTTGATCGTCGAGATTCTGATCGTGACAACTCAGGCAGAAGACCCGGAAGGGGAAGCCAGCGAGGGCGAAGAGGGTTAATCTCCTGTATGTTTGGTTCTAAGTTCCAGGCCCCTCGGAATCTTCCATGCCCTCGATGTATCGTCGCAGGCGTTCGAGTTCGTCGGTAACATGGTGCAGCCGCAACATGTTTTCGACTCGCTTGACCAACTCCACCTGATTGACGGGCTTGCTGAGAAAATCGTCGGTGCCCGCACCGACGGCGCGTTCTATGTCGCCCAATTCGTTCAGCGCGGTGACCATCAAGATCATGATTGAGCTTGTGGCCGGGTCGTCCTTCAGCTGCTTGCAGACTTCAAACCCACTGAGCTTCGGCATCATGATGTCCAACAGGATCAGGTCGGGTTTGAATTCGCTGACCTTTTCCAGCGTGTCGGTGCCGTCGACGGCAATCGCGATGTCGGCATCGACCCCGGAAAGGTAGGCTTCCAGCAACTCGACATTCGTCGGATTGTCATCCGCAATCAGAATGCGACTCTTGGTATCGGGCATCTTCGGCTCCAGCCGGTATCCGTGGCTGTGGGGGTGAGGGCTGGTCGGTAGGCTTCTGCCAGCTCAGCAATTTCGCCAAATTGGCTTCGTGTGGTGACCAACGATATCAAACTGTTTGTTACCTATCGAGTGCCTTAGATCGTGGCGGGGCCTCCCACGGCCACTTCATCATTCGCCAGGCGAACAGCAGGCACGGGAAACGCCCGGCAGAGTTCTTGAATCTCGCCCCGCACACGCTTGGCAAGCGCCGCATCTTCGGGAGCCTGTAACACGCTGAGAATCCACTGGCCGACTTTCTTCATTTCGTCGTTACTCATCCCACGCGTGGTGAGCGCGGGAGTTCCAATCCGAATTCCCGAAGGATCCATCGGCTTCCGTTCGTCGTACGGGATCATGTTCTTGTTCACGGTCATGCCGCATAGGTCGAGTACCTCTTCGGCCTGCTTTCCGCCGATGCCCAGCGGGGTAACATCCACCAGCAGCAGATGATTATCGGTTCCGCCAGAGGAGAGTTTGAGGCCACCGGCCAGCAGCGTTTCGCCAAGCGTCTTGGCATTGTCGATGACCTGTTGGCCGTAGGCTTTGAATTCCTGTTGCAGCGCCTCGCCAAAACAAATCGCTTTGGCGGCAACGACGTGCATCAGCGGACCACCCTGTAGCCCCGGGAAGACACTGCGGTCGACTTCCTTGGCGTATTCCGCTCGACACATGACCATGCCGGAACGCGGGCCGCGCAACGTCTTGTGCGTGGTGGTCGTCACAAAGTCGGCCACTGGGACAGGGTCGTCGTGAAGCTTGGCCGCGACAAGCCCTGCGTAGTGTGCCATGTCGACCATCAGCTTCGCGCCCACTTCCTTGGCGATCTCGGCGAATTTGCCGTGTTCGATTTCGCGAGGGTACGCACTCGCCCCCGCGACAATCAGCGTCGGCTTGTGCTCGCGGGCCAGTTTGGCTAACGCGTCGAAGTCGATCCGTTGGGTGTCCCGAGACACGCCGTAGCTTTGGAAGTTGTACAAGCGACCCGAGATGTTGAGTTTCATTCCGTGGGTCAAGTGACCGCCATGGGCCAGATCCATCCCGAGGACGGTATCTCCCGGTTTGAGGACGGAGAGATAGGCCGACATGTTGGCCTGACTACCGGAGTGCGGCTGCACGTTGACGTGTTCGCAGCCGAACAGCTCTTTCGCACGGTTGCGGGCGAGATCTTCCACCACATCCACCGCCTGACAGCCACCATAGTATCTGCGGCCCGGATATCCTTCGGCGTATTTGTTGGTCAACACGCTGCCGGCAGCCTGTTGAATGGCGGGACTCACGTAGTTCTCGCTGGCGATCATCTCCAGCCCGTCTTGCTGCCGCTCGATCTCGGCAGCGATGGCCGACCAGACATCCGGGTCTTCTTGTTCGATCCAGTTTGTCACCACCGCCCTCCAGTATTCTTATGTGTCGCCATGAAAGTTGATTGACATTGCTTCGGAAGAGCCCAGCACCGCAGCGACCGACGATGGCCATGAATCGAAGCGTCCGTCCACCAGCGGCCGAGCATGCGAATTATCCATTGTCCGAGCGGAACTGATCTCCGTCAACCGGATGGAATTGCTCGCGTAACGCGACTGAATTTCGCCGCTGGACAATTGCACGCATGGCGTTTGAAACGGCAGTAGAGCCTACGGAACGCTGTTGGTTTGTTCTTCACCCGTCTCGATGGTGTCGCCCAGCAGGTCTTGAGTGAAATCGTAGAAGAACCATTCGAGATTGGCGACAAGGGTGTCTTCAGCGCCATCGTCGATAACGGAAGCACCCGACGCCAAAATATCATCGATGCCCATACACCGGTTTGTGTTGCCCTGGGCACTTCCGTGACAACACACTGCTTCAGAGGTAGTTCGAAGAGGTTCCTACAAAGCAGCCTGAGGCTCGCAGTTATTCCGTCACTCGAACGCTTTCCAGCGATGTTGGGTTCCCCGGAACTTGGGCAGGACCGGCTTTGGTCTTGTCCAAGGGCTGGAACACCTGGGCGTAAAAGCGAGTTGACGTATGGTCTTTCGGTGGGGCTGCGAGATACGGGCTGTTTTTTTCTTCTTCAAGGGGCGTCGAATATCCGCTCCAGACTTGCCTCAGCCCTGTTTGGCGAGCCCACTTCAATACCCGCTGACGACTCACCCGTCGCAGCGGTTTGATCTCTTGCCTGCGCTTTGTGGGCGTCAGGCCCAATCGGCTTGAGGGCAATACGCTCACGAACACGCCGTCGACACTTAAGCAGCGATGTGCTTCTTGGAGAACCTTCTCGGGCGACTCGACGCTTCCGAGAATGTCGGACAGAACAATGCCCTGAAAGTGATTCGACGGGAACGGCAGCGCCTCGCCGCAGGCCGATGCCCAGCGAACTTGCCCCCACTTCAGTCGACCTTGATCGGCCATCACGCCAGCAAGGGGATCGACGCCGTAGCGAATGCCGCAACTGAAGTGGTGAATCTCACCCTGACCGCGCAAACCTATCTGCAGCATTCGTGTGCGGGGACCAAGCTCGATGTGCTGCCTTAGTCTTGCTTCCATCGCCCGGCCGCGGTAACGAATTGCCCGAGACCAGCCGTGTTCGGTTTCTTTGGGTTCCCCGAGTATCGACTTGGCTAGTCGATTCTGATGTTCCCGCCAGGTTTCCGACTCTTCGCAAGGAAGAAAGGTGGGAATGCTGTCTACGACCGGGTAACCGCGTCCGCACCGGCGACAGGAAAACCACGGACCGCCGCCCTCGAGGGAACCGTGATCAAACGGACAAATTAAATCGTCCCACATCTTTCAGCATCCTTGCCAGACTTCTTGCGGGCATAACCCCTGTGGTGATGGTTGGGCCGAAATATGACACAATCCACAGGTGGGGTAAATACGGCAATGGCGCATGCTAGCATCGACAGCACGCAGCTACTCGGCTGCCACGACGACTTCGAGTGTGCCACGGTTGTCGTGTAGCTCACCCGCTGAATCGTTCACTCGAAAGTACAGCGTGCCGTTGTTCGTCGGAGTCCATTCACATCCCAACCCGATCACCTTGGGGTCGACGAAGCTCGCGTCTGCGGGCTGCTTGTGGTCGTCGGATCTTACGGCCGCAAGTAGGACGCCCAGTGGTTTCCCCTGGTAATATCGAATCGAAACACCGCCGGGTTCGCAGAGCCAAGGCTCGGTCGTCTTGGCAATTTGGTATCGACCACTCGCACTCAACGTATAAGTGCGGTCAGCCTCCAGTCGGACGCCGGAGTTCTGCCAACCTTGGTTCGCCGCGACGGAAACACTCACACTCGGCTGCGTGCGGTCTAAGGGTTTTCCCGTAGTAGGGTCGATCGTCGTGTGAGCGAAGTCGTAATCGTGTTCCAGGTTGTGGGCAAACACATCCCATTCTTCAGCGAGAAGTGCCCAATCGTCGGGTCCCAAGGTTGCGCGGAACCGTTGCGTGAGATCGCGTTTCGCCCTGGTGTCATGCAGGCGCCGAAATCTGCGTTGGTAGCGGGGGTGGTTGTCGAGCAGGCTCGTGAGCGCCCAACACCATGCGTACGGTTCGTTGCGTACGTGGGCCGAGTTGTCAAAGTTCAGCACCTCTTCGAGACTCAATGCGTTGCCTCGTTCAATGGCGTTTTGCACCAAACGAATGCGCCCGAGCATTGGAACCTCGTCGGGACTTTTCGGATAGTAGCCGAGTTCGAGCTTGCCTTCGTGCCAGCGGTGCGTACCAAGCAATTCGGCCAGTCCCTCGCTGTACCAGGGCGGTGCATCGACCCCCAGGTGCGTGTTCACGAACGCGTGCGTGCCCTCGTGCAAGAAGAGATGTCGACGATAGTAGGGGGTCGGCTGATCGTCTAGCCAAAACGAATGACCCACCGAATAGCCATGTCGAAAAGCCGGCAACTCCTTTGGGAGCAGCCCGTTGTCGGCGAATTTTGAACGGTTGCCCATCAAGCAGCCGGTAACTTTCCAGGGCTTGCTCGATTGCTCGGGGATGTCGAAGTACTCGCACCACTGATCGTACGCTTGATCGAACACCTCCGGTAGACTGCGAACCTCGCGGTCGAGTACCACGTCGGTGTAGAGAACGAGATGGTGGCCTTCTAGACGGCGAATCCCAGCCTTGGCGAGGCGATTTTCGTCTACTTCGGGGTTTGCACTGGCCAGGGAAGGCAAGAACACCATTCCCGCGAAAGCCAGCAACGCTCGGTACTGCACGATCACCTTGCCTCAGTTCGGTCCTGCAGGGTTTCCTGAACCTGCCTAACTCTAGTGTAGACTAGGCCCCCATGCGGGCGAAGTTTCGTTTCGATGATTCGGTGTGCTAAACCGTGGAAAACAACCTCGAAAAAGTAGAAGTGCTCACGTTCGATTGCTATGGCACCCTGATCGATTGGGAGTCGGGAATTCGGCATTCGCTCGAGACGTTGCGTCCTATTCACGGAGTCGAAGAGACAGTCGATCAGCTGTTGGGCACCTGGGAGGCCATCCAATTCGAGATGATCTGTGGTCCCTATCGCCGGTACCGCGATATCTTGCGAGACAGCCTGCGGGAGACATTTGAGAAGGTCGGGGTATCGCTGCCCACTGCGGAGGCGGACTCACTCAGCGAGCAGCTTGGCACTTGGGCACCCTTCTCCGATACGGTCGAATCGCTACGTCGCTTGGCGACACGATACAAACTCGGTATTTTGTCCAACATTGACGATGATCTCTTGGCCCACAGCGTGGAGTACTTGGGGGTATCGTTCGACGAGCTAATCACCGCAGAACAATTGCGGTCTTACAAACCGCGACCGGCGCATTTCAAAGAAGCGATTCGGCGTTTTGGAAGACCGGCCCATTGTTTTCTACACTGTGCGTTTGGCTTTAAGTACGATCAGGCACCGGCCCTGGACCAAGGGATGTCGACCGCGTGGATCAAGCGGACGGGGTGGATCCGAGATGATGTAGCAACACCCACCTACGAGACGGATTCGTTAGCCGGACTCGTCCGCTTGTTGGGATTCGATTCATAACTCACGTTCTTCAGTTCAACACGGATAGCATGTCGAGCAGCCCGGGTGAAAACTATCAGCGATCGGCTCCGTCCAACTCTCGCCGAGCTATGCGGTGGTACTGCGGCTCGTTGATCGCACTGCTTTCCGGAGCATACATCCTACTGACCGAAGCGGCGCCCGTTGACTCATCCACGTATGAGGGCGCGATTCCAGGAAGCCGCCTCCTGCCGTGGCTGGCCGTGGTGCAAATGGCCATGGTTGCCTTTGGGCAGGGCATGAGGGCAAGAACGATTCGTAGGGATGGCCAGGCGGGCAGCCGCGGATCCCAGTTGCTGTGCCTGGTTGCCTATGGTTCGATTGTGATCATCGGCGTGATCGCCCTGGTTCGTGGGGCGGCCTCCGGCATGTTGATTGCAGGGTACGACGATTTGTTGGCGGCCATTTTGACCACAGCCGCGGTTTCGCTGCTGTTGCATCTTCTGGAGTTGCGTACCGCGGCGAGTGGGCAAAACGGATCGGTCTTCAACTGGCTGGAGGCGATTCCATCCGCGGTGCTCGCCGTGGCATGTCTGATGGCGGAATTCGGGAGCTGAACCTACCCAGCCAAATCGCCTATCGCCTGAACCTACAGAGCACGTCGATGACGACGTTGCCGGCGACCGCCGAAGCCCGTCTTGGGCTTTGCTTCCTCAGGCTTCTCTCCATCGCCATCCTCCGAAGTCGTGACGACGGGGCTTGGATCGAATCCCTCGAGATGAGCCCGTTCTAATAGCCGGTTGATACGAATCTCGATTCGCGTCAACTGGCTCCCTTCATCCGGGGTGACGAAGGTGTAGGCGACGCCGTCTCGTCCCATGCGCCCCGTGCGACCGACCCGATGAACATAGTCGTCGCAGAACTCGGGCACGTTGAAGTTGACGATATGGGAGATTGCCGAGACATCAATTCCCCGTCCGACGACGTCCGTGGCGACAAGGAACCGAACCCCACCCTTGCGAAACTTCTGCATCGTGCGGTCGCGTGCACTTTGGGTCAGGTCACCGTGCATGCACTCGACCTCTTTGAACTTTTTCTTGAGCTGGTGATAAATCCGCTCGGTACCGCGTTTGGTTCGGCAGAAGATAATTGCCTGTGTGGGAGACTCACGCTCGAGCAATTTAACCAGCAATTCGAACTTGCGTTCGTTGTCCACCGAGAAATAGTACTGCTCGATCGTGTCGACCCCGACATCCTTCGGCGAGAAGTCGAGTGACTCTGGATCCTTCATATAGCGGTGAGCCAGCCTTCGTACGGGCGGGGCCACAGTGGCGCTGAGCAGCAGTGTTTGCCGGCTCTTGGGGCATTGTTTCAAGATGCGTTCTATATCGGGACGAAATCCGATGTCGAGCATGCGGTCGGCTTCATCCAGAACGACCATTTGCAGATCGTTGAGTACCAGCGTGCGGCGACCAATATGATCGAGCACACGGCCAGGTGTGCCGACGACGATTTCCGTGCCACGACCAAGCTTGTCGCTTTGACCTTTGACCGGCTTGCCGCCATAAAGGGCGACACTGCGGAATCGCTGCCCATGGGCAAGCTTCACGGTTTCGTCGCGAACCTGAACGGCAAGCTCGCGCGTCGGCACAAGCACCAACGCTTGCGGGGTGGCGGGACCGCGGCGATGCTCGATTCGTTCCAAAATGGGAATCACGAACGAGGCTGTTTTGCCGGTTCCGGTTTGGGCCTGCCCGATCACATCAACCCCGGTGAGTGCGCGGGGGATGAGACCAGCCTGAATCGGAGTGGGCTTCAAATAGCCGGCCTTCGACAACGACTTCAGCATCTTCTCGGAAAGCGGAAGGTCGGAGAAATCAGTATCGTCGGCTGATTTGGAGGGTGCGGATTCGCTGTCTTGTGATTTCACGGACGAATTGCGATCGAAAAAGACGTTAAGAGCGAGCCAGGACGCCCCGCTGCCAGGACCCTCGAAGACCGCGTTACGACCTGGGCCGCGAACCGAATGCTGACACGAAGGTAGGAAAATTTTCTGAGCGCAACGCTATCAGCCATGGAGGGTTTCGTCAACCGTTGGCCCACCGGCGCACCGACAAGTAGACGAAAAAAGACCGATCGCTGCTTCGGAACTCCGACCAGCGACCGGCCTTATAAGCAATCCACCAGCGACGAGACTACTTCTTCGTCTTACGCTTGGCGGTCTTCTTTTTGGCCGTGGCTTTCTTCTTGGGCGACCGCTTAGCAGATTTCTTTGCGGCCTTCTTCTTCGTGGCGGCCTTTTTCTTGGGCGACCGCTTGGCGGCCTTCTTCGCGGCCTTCTTCTTCGTGGCGGCCTTCTTCTTGGGCGACCGCTTGGCAGCCTTCTTGGTGGTGGCCTTCTTCTTAGGCGACCGCTTGGCTGCTTTCTTCGTCGTTCGTTTCTTCGTTGCCATTTCCGTGGCTCCTGAAATCTGGGTACCTGTTTTGGTAGTGGATCGGCCCCGCTGGTACCCATCGCGGGCAGATGCCATCTTAGTTCGGTGCCGCACGGAGTCTGCCGCGCGACCCACGCTAAAGCGTTCGTTACTTCGTTCGATCTCAAACACGTTGCACAGCGTGAAACGCGATTGAGATCCTATGAGGCAGCCTATTTGGTTACCTCATTTGCGCGCATTGAAGCATCTTGGCTCAACTTACGTCAAGGCGAATTATTACCTCATTTCCCTCAGCGATTACTTTTCTCTTGTCGCCTTTGTCGGTCGAAGCTCCGTAGTCGTCCATCGACACCCAACTCGCGTACTCGACGAGCCTACTAGATCGACTCACACAAGCCTGGCAGGACGAACCCGTTTCGGTGGGGCGACCGACCATCGCTGGCAGGCTATAATCCGCCACATGACTTCTTCCAAAGACCAGTTCTTGGCCGCTTTGAAACGGCAACCTGAGCACGCGGCGAGTGATCCCGCGGCAATGGTCGAGATTGCAGGACCGTGGAAATATACGAGTGATCAGCAGGTTTCCGAGTTGATCGCCGCGATTCTGGAGCATCATTCTGAGCGCGCGGACGCGACGCCGCTGGACTCACGACTGCTGGGGGCCCTGTTCGAATCCTTGGCGCACCGCTATGTACTGGCAACGCCGCCGACGACTCAGCAGGCCGAACCGTTGTCCCCGGCCACCTTTGATTTGCTGGCAGAACTCTACAATCGTCTGGGGTTGGAAGACGAGTCTCGGTACCAAATTCTGAGACTGCTAGCACTCGCTGCCGAGCCATCAGCATTGAAGCTATTTTCTGCGCGCCTGGTGGCCGATCCGCCCGCGGAACCTCGGCAAATCGACGCTGCTTGTGTCCCTTTGTTTCAGGCCAAGCAGCTAGACGCCGACGCGCTCTACCCCAAGCTGTTCGAGGCGTTCGATCGACCGATTCTGGCCGCCATCGCACTCGATTTGGGGAATCATTTGTGGCGCCGCCGCATGGTTGATCAACATCCTGCGGCTGTCCGCATCGAACAATTGGCCACTCTATTGAAGGCCATGGCACAGCGGTTGCGGCTGGTTGAAGAGCAGCCGGGCAAATATGCCGAAACCCAGCAACAACTGCAGTTGCTCATTGGCGAGAGCGCCACGTTGGTCATTTCCTTATGTGATGCGTTGGGATTGATCGGTGATCCGGCAGCCATTCCCGCGCTGAACACCGTCCTGGAGCTCAGGCACCGTCGCCTGCAGGCCGAAGCCGCCACGGCACTCGCACGGCTGGGCGAGCAGTTTGGTATCGACCGGCTGGTGGAACTCGCCGCCGATCCCGCGGCCCGCACCCGCGCGTTGGCCTACCTCGAGGAACTCGAACTGTTGGACAAGGTCTCCGAGGAGCACCGCACCCCGGCGGCACGCGCCGAAGCACAGCTTTCCAGTTGGCTTGCAGAGCCTCAACAAATTGGCCTCGCTCCCCAAAGCGTTGAAGTGGTCGATCAGCGGCGTCAATTCTGGCCCGGCTACGAAGAACCACAAGATTGTTTCCTGGTGCGGTACGAGTACCCCTTTCCGCAGGGCACACTGATCGGCATCGGGCTGGTCGGCCCCGTTACGTACTGCCTGGCCGTCGACCTGCAAGATTTATCGCCTACCGATATCTACTCGATTTATGCGGGATGGCATGCCGAACACCCGGAGCTTTCCGAGGACGAAGTCTCTCAACTTGAGGACTCCGAACGTCAAGCCCTGCAAATGGCAGGTCGTGAACTGGACGCAGAAAACGTGGAGCTGGCCCTGGTCGGTCGGTTCTTCGGCTCGAAGCTTCCGGTCTATCAAGCAACACGCTCTCAGCAGCCGGGTTTTTTCGTGGTCGATGGGGATTCGATGTCGTGGTACGGTGCCGGCAGTACAACTCGTCCGTTGGGGCCGGTGGAAGCATACTGGATCCATATTGGTCGCCGGCTTCTAGATACCTTTAATCCAGGCGCTGCCGATGATGCTGATTCGGCATCCTACTGAGTGCTCGCGGGCGGCCCGCAGAGGGAGTCCATGACACCTATTCAGCGGCATTGAGGTTCTCTTTCCGCCTGCGACGGGTCCTTGGAAGTGAACCACCGCGCCCGTATGATTGTCTGCTCGTTGGCCGCAAGAAAAAGCTCTGGTCGGGCGATTTTCGCCTTGCCAGACGGTGGAATTCGCAGCAGCACAGTTCGTTTGACCGTATCGGGGGGATTTCCGTGACTTCCTTTATTTCAGATCGCGTTGCCGCATTGGAACCCTCGGCCACCATGGCGATGGGGGCCAAAGCCAAGGAATTGAAGGCCGCAGGCAAGAAAGTCTACGATTTCGCTTTGGGTGAACCCGACTTCGATACGCCCGACCACATTCGCGAGGCGGCAATCGCTGCGATCAACGCCGGCCATACCCACTACACGGCCGCCCCGGGCATTCCGGAATTGAAAAAGGCCGTTGTCGAACAGTGCCGGCAGCGGCATGGCCTGGAGTACGATCCTGCCCAGGCGGTGATTTCCAACGGTGCCAAACACGCGTTGCACAATATTTTCACGGCCACACTCAATGCGGGCGATGAAGTGATCATCCCCGCTCCCTACTGGGTTAGTTACGCTGAGTTGGTCCGAATTGCCGGCGGTGTCCCGGTCATTGTGCAGACCACGCAAGAGACCGACTTCAAGCTCTCGCCCGAGCAGCTTAAATCCGCCGTGACGGACAAGACGAAGATTCTGCTAATCTGCTCGCCATCGAACCCCACCGGCAGCATGTATTCCGGCGACGAGCTGGGCCTGCTGGCCGACATCGTGATCGAACACGATCTACTGGCGATTGCCGACGAGATCTACGAACAACTCGTCTACGGCGATCACCGCTTCACTTGCTTCGCTACCGTGCGACCTGGTCTGCAAGATCGCACTGTCATTGTGAATGGTGTCAGCAAGACCTACGCCATGACCGGTTGGCGAATCGGTTGGACGCTGAGTTCGCCCGAGTTGGCCAAGGCGATGTCGAAGTTGCAGAGCCAGGAAACTTCCAACGCATCGAGCATCAGCCAGTATGCCGCCGTGGCCGCATTGAACGGCCCTCAGGAGTGTGTCGACCACATGCGAGGCGAGTTCGCCAAGCGACGCGAGTTCGTTCGACAACGCATTGCCGAACTTCCCGGGCTGAGTTGCCCGGAGATGGCCGGGGCGTTTTATGCGTTCATCAATGTGAAGGAACACCTGGGACGTACGTATAATGGTAAGCCCGTGAAAGACGACTCTTCGTGGTGCCTCGAACTGCTCGAGCAGCAGAACGTGGCCACCGTCATGGGCTCGGCTTTCGGCACCGACGGCTACGCCCGACTGTCCTTTGCCGCCGCCATGGATGACATCAAAGCCGGCTTCGACCGCATCGAGGCGTTCCTCAAAAGCGGCGACTGACCCAACCAGCGACGAATTCACCCCCTGTAGGGAACGCCCTCTGTGGCGTTCCGGATTTGGCCTGAGAATTCGGAATGCCACCGAGGGCATTCCCTACAGGTTGGCCTGGGAATTCGGAATGCCGCAGAGACCGCTAATTCCAGCCTAAGAATCACGATACATAAACCTAGGGGATTCCGAATGCCACCGAGTGCATTCCCTACAAGGCTGAAGACCAATCCGGCTGCTGTTGGGTGATGCAGTGATAGGCTCCTAATCCCCAAAGCAGATCGGTGGCAGGCAATCCGCGAACTTCGCGTTCGGGAAACAGTTCTGCCAAAACACCGAGGACCGTTTCATCGCGAGGATCCTCGAAGGTGGGCACAACCACCAGGCCGTTGGCGATGTAGAAATTCGCGTAGCTGGCCGGCAGGCGATGTTCGCCATGGTGGATGGCCTGCGGCATGGGAAGCGATACGATCTTCAGTGGTTGGCCATCCTGGTCGGTGGCGCTGCGAAGTTGGGCTAAGTTCTCCTGTAACGGCTCGTAGTTGGCGTCCTTGGGGTCTTCTTCGATCATGGCCACAACAACACGTGGGGCGACAAAACGGGCCAGTTGATCGATGTGCCCGTCGGTATCGTCACCTACCATGCCGCCAGCGAGCCAGATGATGTGGCGGACGCCCAAATAGTCGCGAAGCAGTTCCTCCATCTGCTCGCGAGTAAGCCCCGGGTTGCGATTCTCGTTCAACGGACAGCACGCCGTGGTCAGGACGCTTCCGCGCCCGTTCACATCGATTGCCCCACCCTCGAGAATCACGCCCGGATCGAACCGCCGGTAGTGAAGCTCCTCGGCAATTCGACGGCCCACCAGATTGTCTTGGTCGAAGGGGGGGTACTTCCCGCCCCACGCGTTGTATCTCCAGTCGACCAGCGCGGGTGGTTGCTCGCGGTCGCCAACCAAAAATGTCGGGCCATGATCCCGCATCCACGCATCGTTCGTCGGAATGTCGTGCAAGGTGACGTTCGGCACATCGCCCACGTGCGAATGCGCGTCGGCCATCACTTCGGCGCCGCCGGCCAAGATGTGCACGGGTTCAAAATCCGCCAACGTACGGGTTAGGTTCGCCCAAACTTGGGGGACGGGATCGAAGGCCCCCGGCCAGGTATTGCGATTGTGAGGCCACGAAAGCCAGGTGGCCGTGTGCCGCTCCCACTCGGCGGGCATTCGATAGTGTTGCTCGGCAGGCGTCACGGGTCGATGAACCGTTTGGAGAGTTCAGTGTAAGCGTCGGTTCGTCGATCGCGAAGAAACGGCCAATGCGTTCTTACCACGTCAATCTGGGCGTAGTCGCACTCGGCCATCACCACGGCTTCCTCGTCGTGGGGCGCACGTTCGAGAATGTTCCCATTGGGGTCGCAAATGAACGATCCGCCCCAGAACTCGATTCCTCCCTCGGTCCCCGTGCGATTGGCCGCGGCGACAAACACCCCGTTGGCGATGGCGTGGCTCCGCATCATGGTGACCCAAGCATCGTGCTGGCTCTGGCCAAACTCGGCCTTCTCGCTGGCATGCCACCCAATAGCGGTGGGGTAGAAAAGAACTTGAGCCCCGGTGAGGGCCGTCAATCGTGCGGCTTCTGGGAACCACTGATCCCAGCAGACGCAGACCCCCAGCTTGCCATGAGCGGTGTTGAAGCTCTGAAAGCCGAGGTCCCCCGGGGTGAAATAGAACTTTTCGTAGTACAGCGGGTCGTCGGGGATGTGCATCTTGCGGTACTGGCCCACAAGCTGCCCGTCGGCGTCGCACACAATCGCCGTGTTGTGATAGAGCCCCGCCGTGCGACGCTCGAACAACGAGCCCACGATCGCCACTCCATGTTGTGCTGCTGCTTCGCAAAGGCGTTTGCTTGTTGGGCCGGGGATGGGTTCGGCATGGTCGAACCGGGCGTGATCTTCTTCCTGACAAGGGTAGTGCGTGGCGAACAACTCCTGCAGGCAGATTATCTGGGCCCCCGCCGAGGCGGCCTTGCCGATTCGCTCGATAGTTCGCTCGAGATTGTCCGCCTTCGCAGACCGACAATGCATCTGCAACACGGCGATGTTCACTCGGCCGCCATGTGGTTCCCGTCTGGCTGTCGGTGACTTGTATTCTGACATGGCATGATCGTACCTTAGCGGTACCCTGCTTGCGAAGTGGGGGTTGTAAGTACGTCGTTCGAGTCCGAAAAAGCGTGCGGGCCATTACGATAAGGCTGAACTTGGCTTTCCGTTGAGCGGAAGGCTCCGCTCAGCCAGACGTTCTGCTCGAATCGACCTGCACGCACACCTCCAGATGGATATCCGTTGCACATGGCACACCGCACCCAGGGGCTGTTCATCACCGGCAACGACACCGAAGTTGGCAAAACATATGTCACGGCGATGATCGCCAGGGCCTGTGCGCAGGCAGGCATTCGTCTGGGGGTGTACAAGCCTGCGGCCAGCGGTTGTCTGCTGGATGGGACGAGACTGGTCTCCGAAGATGCAGAGACCCTGTGGGAGGCCGCAGGGCGTCCCGCGACGATTGAACAGGTGTGCCCGCAGATGTTCGAAGCCCCCGTGGCACCCCATTTGGCAGCCCAACGCGAAGGCAAGCAACTCGACGCCCAGCTACTACGGGAAGGTGCCCGAGCCTGGTTTGGCGAGTGCGACCTGCTGCTGGTTGAGGGGGCCGGCGGGCTGATGTCACCGTTGGGTGAGGAAGATTATGTCGCCTCGCTAGCCGACGAGCTTGGGTTTCCGCTGCTGGTCGTGGCGGCAAATACCCTGGGGACCATCAATCTCACGTTGCAAACGCTGATTGCCGCCGCCTGCTTCGGCGATGGTCTCGAGGTGGCGGGTATCGTGCTCAATGAGGTGAATCGAGACGACGGCGACCTCAGCCGTGCTGACAACAGAACGGAATTGGAACGCTGCACCGCGACGCCTATTCTGGCGGAGGTATCTTACGGCGCCGACGCATTTCGTCCCGCCATCGATTGGTTGCAGCTTGCTGGCCCGCCCCGCGAGGGTTTCTGAATGCGGTTTTGAGTCGCACTAGTTGGCATGTACGGGAGCAGCCTGTTGGGCACGTTGCTCGGCCACACTGGTGTCGATTCCCAGCTTCATCGAGACGCTCCATTTCCCGGCGTCGTCACCTTGCACAAACCAGTGAGGCAACACGGCGATGGACTGGTGGACCAACTCGAAACCGCCCTCCGATTGGCTGACGCTCTCCACGGGATACGTCCAGATTCCCGAAGGTTGGGAAATGTCGAGCTGCACCGAGATGCCGAGCCATTGATCGGTCATGCTCAGGGAATCGGCGTTGGTCAGATCCAGCTGCGAGCCGAGGTGGCCTAGCTTCCCTTTCTTCGCGGTGTGGAAGAAACGATCGTCTGCCCCCGCGGGAAGCCCCGCGAAGTTCAGTTCCACGGCAAAGTGCAAGGTTTCCCCGGCCGGGAGTCCTTCCAACTCGTACTGAATATCGAGTTCCGAGCTGCCGGCTTCCATGGTGATCTTCTTGGTCAGCCGTAGCGGATGGCCGTTCACGTTCCCCTTGCGAGTGAGCAGCGCCTGAATCCGCTCCGGATTGCGTCGCAGGCGAGACTCGAAGACGCCACCAAGGAAATCGCCGCATTGTCGTGCTTCGCCGCGAACAACGGCTCCGAGGTCGGCTTCGTTCTCGAAGAAGTGATCCAGCAGGCTCTTGCGTGCATGATTGTCGTATTGAATCCGCTCGTTGAGCCCCTCTTGTTTGAAAACCACGCGGTCGTGAATGCTTTCCACGGCACCGTTGCCGGACGTGGGGCCGGCAAGCACTTTGGCGTGATAGGCTTCCGGGCGACGCATCAACGTGGCGAGCAGGTTGTGGCAAATCGAGCGAACGTCGAGTTCGTAGATTTGCCCGCCGCGTGTAGGTGCAATCAAGGCGATCAGGCGGTCATTCGACAGGCAGATTTCCTGCCGAGCATCCAGATTGTAGTCGCCTGCGGCACCTTCGATCCATGTGCCGTGTCGGTTTTCGATTTCATCGAGCAGATTATCTGCCGCGATCAAATGGTTGTAGACCGCGTTTCGCAAATGCGGCAAATAGACACCGCCGAACGCACCATGCCAATAGCTGCAATTGCACTGACCGCGATACAGCTCTCGCCGGGCAGCTTCCAGCGCTTCTCCGGGGTGATCCTGTTCGACCGCTTCCAGGCGGCGGCTGGTCATCAGCATGCGGGCATACATCTCATCGGTTTCGGCGTACTTCACTTTGAAGTTCCGCCAGACTCCCCCGCGGATGAACCCGCGTAGAGACTGCCAGTGGGGGTCGGATTCCATGCTGTGAACGAGTCGATCGAGTTCCACCTGTCGTTTGACGGGTAGCGACCATTCGGTCATCTCGCGATAGCTACTATCGGGCAAGTAAACCTTTCCACCCGGCGGAACGTTGTCGATCACTTCGGCCGGCGTGCAGGTGTCGATCCAATCCTGGTTTTCGACAAGCGCGCCGAGGAATTGTTCCAACCACCCGTTGTCGTAGACATGTTCGCGTGTTCCGGGCCAGGTGCCGAACTTTTCTCCATCGTCGGCAAACATCACCACGGCATGCGGGTGCTTCTGCGAAACTTCGCGAAGGTATTCGATCGACTGATGTGGGTCGGCGAACGGGATCAAGTAGCGAAGCTGCTCGCTGCCAGGGAACACCTTCAGTAGGTGACCTTGGTCTTCGGAAAGGAAATAGCTGTGCAACTGGTCGTCGACCAGGCCTGCATTCTTGAAGTGGAAGTCGTCCAGTGCGGTGTACTCGATGCCGGCCGCGGCAATGTCTGACACCAGCGACTGTTCCCAGACGCGTTCGGGCACCCACATCCCTCGAATGCGGCCCCCCAAGCGTCGTTCGAGCCACTGGGTATACGAGCGGATCTGTCCCTGGCGATCGCGTCGGGGGAGCATCGTCAGAATTGGTTCGAAGAATGCCCCGCCGATGATTTCGATGCGCCCCGCGGCAACCAACTCCGCCAGACGATCGAGATACTCGGGATGATGCACATCGAGCCACTCGATGAGCGAGCCACTGGTGTGCAGTGCGAACCGCAGCGAGGGGAATCGCTCGAACACATCCAGGAACGGCCGGTAGCTGTCCTGGTAGGCCTGTTCAAAGACACCATCGAAGTTGCCGATGGGTTGGTGATTGTGTAACGCAAGAACTAAGCGAATCGGGGCAGACATAGTTTCGCCGGTGAGTTACGAGGCGAGCGGTTGATTGACCGAGGTTTGGTTCCGTAGTGCGCGCTTCCGACAAGCGGAATAGTTTATGCACCTTTACTGGCTTCGCCGATCGACAAAGATTGTGTCACTTGCGGATCGGATTCAACGTCACGTAAGAAAGCAGCCGCCTCTTCGGGAGGAACAGGATTAATGTAAAAACCTGTTCCCCACTCGAAACCCGCAGTCTTGGTTAGTCGCGGAATAATCTCAATATGCCAGTGATAATGGCCCAACTCTTGGCTGTCAAAGGGTGCTGTGTGAATGATGTAATTATATGCGGGTCGATCGAGCGCCGTTTCAATCTTCCCGATCACTTGTCGCATCATCGAAGCGAGTTCTTCGATACCGTTTTTACGAATGTTCTCGAAGTGACTCGAATGCGCCTTCGGTAAAATCCACGTTTCGAAGGGGAAGCGACTAGCAAACGGGCAGATGGCCACAAAGCCAGGGCTATCCATCACAATTCGCTTTTCCGAAGCGAGCTCCTGATGGATCATGTCGCAGTAAATGCAACGACCGCGGTAGTTGTAGAACTCCAACGATCCGGTCATCTCTTCCCAAACCGCAATCGGCACCACGGGCGTAACGATCAACTGGCTGTGCGAGTGCTCCAACGATGCCCCGGCGGCCGCTCCCACATTCTTGAAGATCATTCCGTAAACGAAACGTGGATCTTTCTTCAAGTCGTGCAGGCGGTCACGATAGACCCAGAGCACCTCTTGCATGGCGTGCTTACTCAATTCTGAAGTGCTCACCACGTGCTCGGGCGACTCGATGATGACTTCATGAGCCCCCACGCCGCGCATCATGTCGTAGATGCCTTCGCCGCGGTTGTTCAAATCACCTTCGATTTCCAACGCGGGAAACTTGTTGGGCACCACGCGGACGCGCCAGCCGTCTCGATTCGCTTCACCACCTTTGTCGCGATAGGCGAGAATTTCGCTGGGCGTCTTGTCTTCGTTGCCCGCACAGAACGGGCAGAACTCGCCCGAGTGCAGGCGTGATGTGCTGGTGAAATCGTGAGGGCGCTTGGCACGGCTCTTGGCGATAATCACCCATCGTCCGACGATGGGATCTTTGCGTAGATCAGGGGTATCGTTAGGCGTTGGCCGAGTCATGGTCGTATGGTCCTGCTTCACTAACTGAAGATTGGTTGTTGGCAAAAAGGTGGTCGCGATTCGTAGCGGCGAGCGTTGCAGTGCTCGGGCTTGCCGTTAGGCCTGCCACATAATCAATTCGTAGTCGGCTGATGGAACTTCCGTTTCGATGAACCCTTCGCTGGGGGCGCGTTCGACGGGCTGCTCGTCGGCGATCAACTCCACAAAGAACCGCAGCGTATCTTCCGGGCAAGCACCCAGCGTCTTGAACGGAATCGCCAGTTCGAGGATTCCTCCGGCAGCCGCCGAAATATTCGAGCGTGCTACCGGCACGTCGTTCTCGTAAAGCTGCAGGATCGGTTCGCCCCAACTCGGGTGACTGACCAGCAGTTCGAACCCCGACGGGTCGGCAAAGCGGAGTCGCAACGTATCGATCTGTTCGAGCCGTTCGCGAATGGAACCCTCGCGAGCATCGAGCCGCACATACAGCGTCTCGATATCGAACCCGAAATAAAGATCCGACAGCAAACTGTCGGCCGCCATCGCCATCGCACCGGTGGCTTTGCCGCAGGTGTAATGTCCGGCGTTGATCCATTCGAAGTACGTGTGACGCCCATCGATTTTCACTTGCAACAATCCATTGGGATCGGAATGCAGCTTACGATGGACGTGGCCCTGACTGATCGGTCGGGTCAACTCGCTGGGAATGTCGTCGCCCAGGCATTGATAAATGTTCTGCAGGTGTTGGCGGAACAGGCGGTCAAACGTTGCGTCCTGGCTGCTGCTGTGGTCGTCGCCAAACCACCAGAACCAGTCGCTGCCTTCCGCAATGTCCAACTCTCGCTGTGCCTGCGCGAGTTGCTTCTTGGTCTTCTTTCCCGACTCCGAAGCACGCACGAAGTGTGCACGTGCCTGGTGAAGCAGATCCCAAGCTCGGTTGCATTCAGGATGCCCGATCCAGATGGCAAAGTTGTGCTGAATCCAACTGCCAGCGAACAAATGAGACAACTTGTCGGTGGCCGGATACTTCTCCAGGTAATCGCAAACCCGCTCAGGGGAGATTTGAGGGTGCTTCGCAATGCGATGGTAGAGCTTTCGCAGAAAGTCGACCCCGCCGCCGGGATAGTATTCCCAGCAGTTCTCGCCGTCGAGCGTGATGTTCACCAGCGATGGCCGATGACCGGCATTATTGCCCGTGGCGTTGCCAATGGCCTCGATCTTGCCGATGAAATCGTCGGCCGCATGATCGGCATTGAACCGCTGGTAGTGGAAGCCGATCTGATCGCTCATGGCATGGTCGCGGAAGATGATCTGCAGTTGCTTACCCTTTTCTGAAACGCCCCAGGGGCGGTACAGCATTTCCGGATTGCGGAGATACCCTTGTCCGTCGCGCGAGACCAAACCGTCGGTTGAACAGGCGAGGATCTCTTCGTCGGTGGCGATCCACTTGATGCCCAAGTCGGCAATCGCAGCGATGACCTCCTGACAGACCGAACCTTCGGAGGGCCACATGCCTTGCGGCTGGATGCCGAACACTTTCTTGTGCATCGCTACGCCCTGTTCCAGATGCCGACGGGCATCCGCGGCGTACGATTCCAGGTTGGCCGGCAACATCACCTCGGGCATGGCTTGACGGGCCAGCCGCTTGTCGATCAGAAGTGGGAGAATGGGGTGATAGTAGGGCGTGGTCGTAAGTTCGACTTGCCCTGCTTCCGCAAGCGAGCGATGCAACGGAATCACTTCCCGTAGAATCTCCATCTGCTTGTCGAGCAACCATGCCTTGTCCTGCTCGGTGAAATTGCGACCCTTCTTCAAGAATGCGGCCAGGTCGGAATCGACCTCGAACGCAATGGGGTGCATCCAGGCCAGGTTCGACCAGCATTGAAGATCGACGATGTCCCGCTTCTTGAAACGCTTGGCGGCCTGCTTGGCAGAGTCGATCCCCATTCCCCGCTGCAAGTACAGCTCTTGGTATCGCGGGAAAGGACGAATCATCTGGTCGTGATGTACCAGGAAGAAATTGTCCAGCAGGTAGATCATGTCCTCTTCATTCAGCGAGTCCGCAGGAAGGCGAGACACCCGCAGGTGGGTGTCCTCGGCGTTGCGGTCGGTGTAGGCGAGAATCTGATCCAGCAGGCTGGGTACCAGATTGATCGTGGCATGCACCTCAGGCACTTCCTTCAAGTGCATGGCCATGCCCCAATAATCCTTGGTTCCATGCAGACGAACCCAAGGCATGGGATTTTCACCCGCGACATCGTCGTTGTAATAGGGTTGGTGTTGGTGCCATACGAAAGCCAGTGAGACGTCGTGCATGATGGTTTCCTGTCTATGGATGATCGCCTGTTCACAGGCATGAAACCGAGGTTCTCGGGGCGCACCACGCATCACCATTGCGCGAGGCGGTGAAACACGTCAGAGATCCTGATGGTCAATCCGTTCTGCTTGCAGGCTGCGTTAGTCCGTTTTCGTGTTGAAGAGTACGAAGCGAATTCCGTTCACTTGGAGAGTGTCGCCGCCAGCGATCGCCCGGCGAGTGCTGGTCGGTCTTTCCTAAGAAATACAGATTCCATTGCGGACCTGACGAATCGTTCGTTCGTACAGGTCGACGTAATCGCCCGACTTGCTGGCCCAAGAGTGGTCTTCCTGCATTCCCTTGCGAACCACTTTCGACCAGGTGTGTTTGTCGTCGTAAAGGCCGATCGCGCGTCGCAATGTTTCGGCCAGTGCCAGGGGGCTGTATTCGTGGAAACTGAATCCGTTCGCAGTTCCCATCCTTAGTGTTTCGTCGTTGGTGTCCGTCACCGTGTCTGCCAGGCCTCCGGTGGCTCGCACCACGGGCAACGTGCCGTAGCGAAGACTGTAGAGTTGGTTCAAACCACACGGCTCGTATTCGCTTGGCATCACGAACAAGTCGGAGCCCGCTTCGATGCGATGCGCCAGTGGCTCGCTGAAGTCCAATCGCACGGCCAATCGATGAGGGGCACGACCTGCCAACTCCAAGAGCCGGTGGTGATAATCCGGGTCGCCCGTACCCAACACAACCCATTGCACGTCGCTGTGCTGCAGGAAGTCTGGCAGAACATCCAGCACGAGGCCAACCTTCGGGCTAATCAATCGGGAAACAATTCCCAGCAGCGGAACACAGGGTTCGGTGGGCAATCCCAACTCTTCCTGCAACGCCGCTTTACAGGCGGCTTTCCCCTCGGCGAAGTTTTCATCCGAGTAATTCGCCGCGATGTGGGCATCGGTTTCCGGATTCCATGTGCTGTAGTCGCAACCGTTGGTGATGCCGGACAAGACTTCGCTGCGGTGCTGCAGAACCCCTTCCAGTCCACACCCCAGCGGTGCACTTTGGATTTCCTCGGCATACCTTGGGCTGACGGTGCTCAATGCATCTGAGAAAACCAGACCCGTCTTGAGCAGATTCAACTGGCCGTAGAATTCCATCTCGTGCCAATTGAAGTGTTTCCAATCGAGCCCCGTGAGGACCATGTCCCAGTGCCAGAACCGGCCTTGGTAAGCCAGGTTGTGGATGGTGAACAACGTGGCAAGTTGATCGAACCCGGGAACGGCTTGGTACTCGATTTTGGCAATCGCCGGAATCAGCCCCGTGGTCCAGTCGTTCAGGTGCAGCAAGTCGACCGGAAGATTCAGCAGGCGGATGGTTTCCAGCACGGCCCGGCTAAAGAAGGCGAACCGCTCGCAGTTGTCGATGTAATCCTTGCCGTCTTCGCCATAGAGGCCGTCGCGGTCGTAGTAGTGAGGCTGACCCACGAGATAAACCGGGACGTCGCTTTCCGGCAGGGTGCTGCGGTAGACCCGACCTTCGACTTGCCTGCTTCCGATCGGGATGGAAAGCTCTAGGTCCAGCGGCTCAATGGTTTGTCCACATGACCACACCCGGCGATATGCGGGCATGATGACGGCCGTTTCATGGCCACGTTTGTGGATTTCGATGGGTAAGGTTCCACAGACGTCAGCCAAGCCTCCGGTCTTGGCAAAAGGTACGGCTTCGCTTGTAGCCAGTAGGATATTCATTGCCAAAAAAGCCAGTGGCTTTGTGTGAGTATGGTGGGGGTCCAGGACGAAATTTGGCTACAGACAGTCGCCTTGCCAAGCGAGCTGGACTGCTTTCAGCCTAGCAAAATCCGTCCGAAATTAAAAACCAGCATAAAGTTACGGCCACTGTCCGTAAATTCTACGCAGCCCGAATACTTTACGCTAACTACTGGATCGGACTCCCTTACCGCCTTGGATGAACATTTCTCGGGCTCTCAAAACCTAACCCGCAGTAACATCTAGGGTTGAACCATCGCAATCCCTCTTGGTGGTGCATCTGGCCCCGGCGACTCTTTGACAATGCTAGCGTCGATGGCTCGGAACAGGGCCCCTGAAGGTGGCAATCGAAGCTCGGATTTGAGTGCTCACCGTACGACGAGAATCGGCGAGAGAAGATGCGTAGGAGTGATGCGATCAATAGATTCGAGATGCCGTTTACGCTCAGCACCTGTAGGGAACGCCCTCCGTCAGTAGTTCCGATTTTGGGTTGTTTTAGGGGTTGGCTGCAAGTCGTGATTTTTGATGGGGTTGTTGTGTGTTGTGGGTTGGTTCGCCGAGTCGTTCGAAGACGGCTTGTTCGAGGCTGTGGAGCATGTGACGGAATCGAAGCATCCTCAGGCGGAGTCGGATTCGTCCGCTTGGCGTGATTCTCGATAGATGGCTCAGGTGAATCCAAACCCACAGATTGCGTAACAGCAACGCGAGGCCGATCATCAACAGACGCATCCTGGGTTGAGTCGTGCACGTTCGAATGCGGGCCTGATTCATTTGTCGGTAGCTGGTCTCGATGCCGAATCGTTTGCGATATTCCTCCCGCACCCAAGCCGGGGACGAAGGCTGAAACCCCCAATACGCGAACACCAAGACTCGACGTCCATGCTTGCCTCGACGTCCATTCCAATCGTCGCACGCGACCGCAATCTGAACGGTCGCCGCACGCTTCTTGTTGCTCATGGTGTGCGTTGCCCGACGGCTTCGCTGGCAGACTAAAAATCGATTCGTACCGCGACTCTGATTGGGCTTCGACGCCCGTCCTCCGCAATGGATCACCGGCATGAGGAACGGACAGCGAGCCGCTTGCAGGTAACGAACCACATCGACGGCGTAAAACCCTCGATCGAGCAGTAAATAACGCACGTTCAGCTTCTGTCGACGCACCTGCCGTAGTAGTCGCTGGACGATGGCACGCTTCGAGTCGTCGGCCCAGACGTAGGTTAACGCCAGCGTGAACCGTTCTCCCTGTTCGACGACATAGGCCGTGGCGTAGCAATGGAAATGCGACGTGCCCGCACGTGGTCTTCGCCGACAGATCTCGCGAGCCTCGCGATGCGGCTTTCCATGATACGGGATCTCGGTGATATCGATTGCGATCCGCAGCGACCGACGCCGCAAACGCTTCGGCAAGCGGTCGCTCAACGCGGCATTGAGGCGACGTTCCAAGCCCGGCATGTCGGGCAGTGACTTGTGCAGCGCCTTGCGTACCGCGTCGTCGCCCGGCGCGTTGCGTAGCCGCATACAAGCTTCGCAGATCGAGGTGATTCGCGAGGCGGCAAACAGCAGCACGGAGACAATCACCTTCACTCGACATTTGTACCCTTGGTCTTTCAGTCCCAAATGCTGTTGCAGCAATGCTGCCGCCAGTTGGTGTACCGCAGACGACGAAATGGTAAGCTCTTTCCGTGAACGCATGGCTCCCTCCTTGGAAACGACTGGCTTGATCACAAGTCATTTTCAACAGGGGGCCTGCGTTCACCTATCCCAATTCACCCCCCAAAAAAGCAAAAAACGGAACTACTGTCCGTGGCGTTCCTGATCTTTCGTTGGGTTTGGAACGCCGCGGAGGGCGTTCCCTACAGAGTTTGTCATGGTCACATGCACAGCGGGAGGCATGAGGCTAGTGCTCCCCCGGGCACTCAGCTTTTCCAGCTCTTTGCTACCAGTTCCCAATCAACTTCGATCCCCAATCCCGGTTTGTCGGGCACATGAACGATGGGGCCTTCGATGCGAATGGGATCCTTCACCACGGAGAATTCGTGGTACACAGGGCCCAGCATGTCGCCGGGGTACGATTCGACCTGCATGTTTTCGCAAGCCAACACCAGATGCCCCATCGCGGCGGTGGCAATGTCCAGTTCGAGATTCGAACCAATCGAGCAAGGCACCCCAGCGGCGGCGGCAAACTCGACTATCTGTTTTGCTTTTCGCAGACCTCCATTCTTGCCGGGGTAAACACTGATTACGTCACAGCACTGGTTGCGAATTAACTCCTGAGCATGAACCAGGTCGAAGCAGATGTCGTCGGCCATGGTTGGAATACCGGTTTCTTTCCGCACCCGTGCCAAACCCGCGTAATCGCCGTCGGGAGTCGGTTGCTCGACCAGGGCAATGTGCATGTCTTGCAGGGCCTTCACTTTGGCGATCGCGGTATCCACATCCCAACCACAGTTTGCGTCGATCACCAAATCCAGCTCTGGCCCCATCACTTCGCGAGCTGCTCGCACACGATGCAAATCGTCGTCCGACGTGCCACCGACCTTTACCTTGATCGTGGTGAACCCGGCATCGACTCTCTCGGAAACCACGCGCTTCAGTCGAGGTTCGTCGTATGCGCCAACAGAAAAACGGCATCGTACCGCGTGTGGTCGCTTCGCGCCGCCCAGTAGTTCGTAGACGGGGACTCCGGCGGCTTTGCCTTGAATATCCCAACAGGCCATCTCGATGGCCGACTTGGTGAACCAATTGTGTTGGCAAGCCTGATCCATCTGCCGGTCAATCTCGACCACATTATGCGGATCGCAGCCCATCACTGCGGGTGCCAGGAAATGATCGACGAGGGCACGTGCACTGTAGACCGTTTCACCGCTCCACCGCGGCATCACGGTTGCCTCGCCGGATCCTTCGACTCCCGTATCGGTTAAGATACGTACCAAGAGATACTCAGACACCGTGTGCTGACCAAGCGACGACTTCATCTGCCGCTCGGGCTTCAGCGGGATTCGCACGGGGTAGGTTTCGATGCCGACAATTTTCATGGTCGCTGGGTGGTCCTGTACGAGACTAAGGGATCCACACGCTCGGTCGATCGGAGGTCAACGACTCTTCTCGATTCCGACGGCAGGCTTTGATTCGCACGTAGGGAGGGGCGTAGACGCTGCGATAGGCAAATGTGTCTTCCGCGGCTGTGCGGTCGGCGTGCATTGGCTCGATGAGATCTTCCACCACAAACCCGGCCTGACACAGACCGCCGACAAGCTGCTCCCAGCGATGCAGAAACTCCAGCGTGCCCGACTCACGATGCAGGCTGCCTTTCACCTCGGGCAACGGGCCCTCGCGATAGTACGGTTCGCCCAATTCGAAACGACCTCGGTTCGGGCGCAACCCGGCTTGCATACTTACGGGCTGCTTGTGCTGACTGACGTACAGCCCGCCGTCGGCGATCACGCGGGCCACCTCTCGGTATACGGCCGTCACATCAGGCACGTAACAACTACAGACCGGTTGTGAGACGATATCGAACGCTGCCGCGGGCAGGGCCGATAGATCGTCGATCGACGCCTCAACCGTCGTGACATCCAGCCCCCGTTCCGTGGCCACCTTGCGATCGATGGCCAGCATCTCGGGGCTGATATCTACGACCGTGACATTGGCGCCTGCGGTTGCGAACAAGGCGCTGGCCTTTCCACCGCCGGCGCCCAGGCACAGCATCCGCTTGTCGCGAATGTTATCGCCCAGCCAACCGTTCGAATCGAGCGCGGCCAGGGGATCGCGAAACTGGTCCTCGGAGGCCGGCCGCGTGAATCGTTGGCCGCTGCGAGCCCTTGCATCCCAGGCTCGCGCATTGTGCTTCAGGATATGATCCGACTGCGTCATGGTCCCCTGATGTCCGTGGCCATTGTTGTGGTGCCGCGGGGACCATGATCGCAGATCGAATTCTTACTGCCAACGACTGGCGGTTAGCGTCGCACGCACCGACGTCGTACGATGGCCAGCCCTAACAGCCCGCTGGCCAGCAATACCCAAGTGGCGGGTTCCGGAACCTGGTGCAGTACGGCAACACCATCCAGGTCGAAACCCCCGCTGGCAAACGCGGTGGCATATGGTTCGTTGACCGTGTTGCCCAGCGAATCCTGCGTACGATACGCCGGATCGATGGAACCGACAGCATCGAGCACGCGTACATGCGTAATGTTCTGGATATCCAGTAGCACGGAGACGCCGTCCAGTTCGTTTAAGTCGAACGGGGTGCCAAATCCGGCGACGTATTTGCCCGCCAGATTGTTGATGTCGGTCGGGTCGATCGGGTCGAAGGCCCCCACCTGTGTGCTCGTTTGTGTGAGCGAAACGGCATCGAAGCGGAAGAAATTGGTTCCGTCCGAGCTGACCTCGACAAAGCCCAATTCCAGGAAGTAGCTGCTTCCGAACTGCAGGCCGTTTTCGAACACGGCAAAGTCCCAACCGGGGCGGTCGGTGATGGGGGTCGCGAAGGTTAGCGTGATCTGGCCGCCATCACCCAGGCTGACCACATCGGTGGATACCCCCGAAGCCGCGCCAACTGCTTCCGCCCCAGAGCCAAACGTGGCATCACCCAGCCCGGGGTTTGCAATGTCAACCGGGCCGCGCACCAAGTTTTCGAATCCGGTGGCCCAGCCTAGGATGTCGGGGTGCGTATTGCTGATCGCTGAAGAACCCGGCTCCCCTGCCCCCGGGGAAAAGGGCCCCGCGATCGATGTCGAGTGACAAACGAAGATCACTCCCAAAACGGTTGCTAACTCACGGATGCGTTTCATCATGTTGCTCCTCCTAGTGCTAAGAAATCTAAGGTTCGATAGGTTCATGTTCTTGTGCGCGGTGCTCATCGACTTACCTACGCGCGCACCGGTAGCGCAAACAAGGTTTTTTGATTTTTCAAATTCGAGCTTCGATTAAACGAAGCGTTCTAACAGTTGGGGAACTCAGTATTCGTCGCCGCTGATTACTTCTCGCCTGGATCGCGTACATAGTGCGTACAGCACCTCGAGATCGATCTGCTCTGAGAGGAACTTGACCGTGCCATCACAGAACACAACATTCACGCCGCCAGGGTGGTCACTGAATAATTCATCGGAACCTCTTAACGACTCGTTATTGATGCGGGTTGTCGTATCAAAGATGTTTCGCCCGTTGGCCCAGCCAGCGTCGCCGGCGGTTCCGCGCCCGGTCGATTCGCCAACAATCCAGGTGTAGGCCAGCCCATCAAGTACATCCGCTGCGCGGATCGGGGTGTTAAAGATCAGCATCCCCAGGGGCTTGTTACCGGGATCCCTGTCAGATGTGCCAAAGTTGCCACCGTAGTCGGTGCAGGCCATCCCATCGCTGGTGAGATCATCGTGGCGGTCGTCCATGCGACTCACCGTACTGGGGCATAGGTACGTTGGCACCACGGTGGAGACGGCAGGTTTGTTGGCTTCGTCGTCAAATCGAATATCGAGATCAAGTGTTCGCGAAAGGTTTTCGTGTTCCATGAAGGGCAATAGCAACGCAGACCATGCGTGTTGCTTTTCAGGAAGCCGAAACATTTTGAAATTCGGACAATCGATGCACCCGGGTGGAAAGTAGCCGTACTGTTGCTCGTAGTTATTCGCAGCAATACCTATCTGCTTCAGGTTGCTCGTGCATTGTGCGCGACGGGCCGATTCGCGGGCCATCTGTACCGCGGGGAGCAGCAACGCGGTGATGATCCCAATCACGGCGATCACGACCAGTAGTTCGATCAGTGTGAAAGCCGACCGTCTTTGCACGATGGATCGCATCGGAAGGTCATATGATGCACCTGGATGGTGCATGATAGCGAGTTGTCGTGCTGTGGTTCGCATGTAGCGTACTCCGCTTGTACGTAATGCTTTACAAACTAGTATCGGTTTCTTCTTCGTCGGGTTCGATGACGTCGCCGAGGATGTCTTCTCCGAAGGTGTAGAGGAACCAGTCCATTTCGCCGAGGCCGCCGATCAAGGTGTCGACGTCACCGTCTTCAGCAATCGTGACGCCGGTACTCAAAATGTCTTCGTTCACACCGGTGTTGGTGATGCCCTGGATGTTGGTCACTCGTTCGGCGTACGGTCGGCCCGAGACCCACTCGTTGTGGATCGTCAGAACCGCGCTGGGAATGTCCGCGAAGGCATAGCGATCGCCCATCAGCAGGTCTTCGTCGGCACCGCCGTTCAGGGTGTCCGCACCCCAGTGGCCAAACAGGGTGTCCTTGCCCTCGCCGCCAAAGAGTTGGTCCGCACCGTCGATGAACTGCGTGCCGCCGAGGAGCACATCGTTGCCGGCATTGCCATAAAGCGTGTCGCCGAGAAAACCACCCACGAGAACATCGTCGCCGTCGCCGCCGTGCAACTCAAGCGAGTTGCCCGTGGCGAAATCTGCAACCAGCACGTCAGGGAAGCCATAGCCGTGCATGATGATCTTGCCGGTCACGCCCGGGCCGATCGCATCAAGACGGTTGACGGTCACCAGGTTTTCTAACTGCACGAACAACGACAGACTCGCACCACTGCCGAACACAAAGACCGCGTCCAGCAGTTCGGTTCCGCCCCAGATCAGGTCGGTGTTGCCGAACCCATCGTCGCGAAGAACATGGGCCGTAACATCGATCGGCAACTGGCTGAAGCTGCCGGTCGCCGCGTCTTTGTCGGTGGCACGAACCTGCACGTTGCCGGAGAACGTGGTCGGGAACGTGTGCATCACCGTGGTACCGTCGGGCACGCCGAGCAGCGTTTCATCGACCGAGCCGTTGCCGTCCCAGTCGATTTCGAAGTCGAACAGCCCGGCCTGATCGACCGGCGAGGCATCGACCGCATTGAGCGTGAAGGTCACGGTCTCACCGCGATAGATGGCAGTCGTCCCGGAGATCGAAGCCGTGGGAGCCACGTTGTTCACGGTCACCGTGGTCGAATCGGTCGGTCCACCGATGCCGTTGATTCGCAGGCCGATGGTGAACACGCCGTTGTCGGTGGCGTTGAAGTTGGGATTCACGCCAGCCGCATCGTCGTATTGCCCGTCGTTGTCCAAGTCCCACTCGTAGAGCGTCGCCCCCGAGCTACCCGCCCCCGAAAGCGCGATCAACGTGCCCTCGTCGCCCGAGTAAGGACCCCCAATGTCGGCCGTGGCAGGATCGACGCCGGCGGAGATGACAAACACAGCCGTACTATCAACCGGGTCGGACAACGGGAAGGGTTGGTTGGCGAACAATTCGCCAGTCACCTGGTTGTAGTCGAGTTGATAAAAGCTGGTGGCCGTGGTGTCAGGATCGAATGTGCGGGTGCCGGACCCTTGGGCCGGGTTTTCTACCAGCCCCAGGAAATTGGCATCGCCTCCCCCGAAAAAGTCGCTGCCGCCAATGAACAGGTTGCCCTCGTTGTCAAACTCCAACGAACTCGCACTGAGCATCGAGGCATAAAGCGTCCCGTCTAATTCAAAGTTCAGCGGGGTCGTAGTCGACCAGGCGTTTTGCCAATCGGCGGCCAGAAACTGCCGCACGTCACCTGTCTCGCTGCCCCCAGGTTGCGTGTCAAATCCGTTACCTACGTAAACGTTGCCATCTACGTCGAAGGTCAGTCCGCTGGAAGCGCCCCCCACGCCGGTGATGATGTCTGTATTGATCGAGCTGCCAACCGGACTATCGGTGTCCAGCAAGCTGACCTGGCTGGTACTGAAATCGCCACGGTTGACGGCCAGATAGCGGTTGTCGTACCAAGCGGCAGTGGAGTGCGGTGCGGTGTACCAGTCGATGCTCATTGCAGCAGCTCCCACCGAGAGCAGGTCGGCCGTGGCGAACACCCCCACGTGCTGAGTACTCAGCGAGTTGTCGCCCACCGCGATGCGACTGCCATCGGGCGATACCTCCAGAAATGCCCCACCGGTGGCGTACCATTGTCCTCCGGCAGCCAACGTCAGGTCACCCAGCGACTGCCAGGTTCGCGAGCCAAGGGACGTTTCCACAAAAACCTCCGCGTCGCCCGTCGTATCAAAAGGGTCGTCCAGTTGGGTCGTGACCATCACGATGCGACCATCGCTGAGGTTGTCGAACAGGGTCGGCCCCCAGTTGAATTCCGAGGGGGTATTGGGAAAGTTGAATTGCTGGTCAGGCTCCACGGTATAGTTGGCGAACGCCGTTAAAAGCTGTCGCGCTTCCAATGCTTCGAGTCGAAAACCACGCGTCATGGGGCGAGTACGATTGGCACCGGAGGTGCTAAGAGCACGACGCCCTGGAATTGAGAACATGAAGGATCTCCACCAAACGTTGCGCAGGCGAAACCCATGCCCCGGAGCATATGGGTATCTACTCACTCAACGACGCGGTCTCTAGCGATCGCCTGGGGCGATACGTCGATCTTGTTCCACAGGCTCCCCCCTCGAGGAGCGCTGTCGACAATGTGCTGGTAGGTCTTCTGACTCCCGAGCCGAGGCCGTCCACACCTTCTCATCGTTCGCAGGGGTAACCCACGACGACAATGGCAACAGAAAGGCCGTCCTCGTCTATCTCGGTCACAGCGGCGGGGCCGTCCCGGAATCGCACCGGAGTTCCCTGTTTCGTCGGCAGTTCAGAGGAACCGCCAACCACCAACACCACATGGTCGAGCAGATTAGCATCCGTGGGGGCGATGGTCAAGGATTTAGATGCAAAGTAAGTGCAGCAGACATCGTTGTTTGAAAATTCAAACCATCGGCCTTATAGGCGGCGATCCGGCCATCATTAGTTTCGTCGTCTCGTCGCAGTCGCTGCTGGATGCCAGGCTTGGGTGACGGAATAGCCAACTTGGTTGACACGGCCTTAACCCTATGTAAGCTGCATAAAGTCGTCCCACTTCAGGTGGGGTTAGCATTCGCAGCATGGGCTAGCTGATCGCCCTGTTGCTCAAACATCTGGGATAGCTGTCACGCTAATGATGATCGGATTCGAGTTGGTCTCCTAATTCTCGGTGACCGACACGTGTGACAGTTTCATTTGATAACCCGCGCGTTACGGCGGGGTCATTGCCGGCAAACATTCTTGTTTGATGACGAATTCCAAATCAGCCTTTCGCCGCACTCGCGCTGCGTCGATATATCCTCCTGGACATAAAGGGGCAATCCACACATGCCTTCGATACGCATCATCGTCTTCCTGGTTCCATGCCATTTTTTGTTGGTTTCATTCCAAGATGCGAATGCACAAATCGTGCTCAACTCGGTCGACACCGGGTTCTACACACCCTCGCTGCACACACCAGTCAACCGGCGATACTTCACGGGAGACGATTCATCCGGCGTGGAACGCCGAGGCTTCTTCGTGTTTGAGGTGCCAGAATCAGTCGTCGGCATGGTCGCGTCAGCCACACTCGAGCTGCAGGTTGGTGCAGGCCGGTCAGATATCAACAACGAAACCATTCACCTTTACGATGTGACTTCAGATATTGCGGCGCTCACAGCGGGTACTGATCCCGGCAACACGTTTAACGACCTTGGCACGGGTACCCGCTTTGGGCTTGCGAATGCGCCAATTGACAATTCTTTGCTTGGATCGCAAGCAATCGGTGTATTGGATATTCCATTCAATGCCTCGGGCCTTGAGTTTGTGAATTCAACGGGCGGGTTGGTTGGCTTTGGCAGTCGGATGGTCTCACTTAACTCGAGTTTCCAGGAATTTCTGTTTGCCAGATTCGACAATTCTCCGAATGATGCTGCCCAACTGGTGTTAAGCGGTGCGGGAGGGCCTAGGGCTGACTACCAGACATCGCTTCATCCCGAAGAGAGCCAGCTCACCGTGGAGTTGTTCCTCGGTCATCCCGACGAAGGGGGAGCTCAAATTGCAGCGTTCAATAACGTTCCCGTTGAAGGAACCGTACAAGCCACCGCGATGCTCGACGGGACGGACTCCGGTCTCATCCAAATTCACGGCACGGAATTGAAACTTGACAGCATCACGGACTTCATCGTAGGGCTCGGCCCGTTGGGCGAGATAACCCTGGACTTTACGGATGCGACTCTCGATATACGGACCGATCCAATCGAGGTCCTGAATTCAGTGTTTACCCTGGACGATACGGAGTTCGTCAATATTGCGCTGGTTGATGGGTTGGGGGTCCTTCGCGATCCCACCGAGCCGCTGGCGAGTCTGTTCGATGAGTTCCCCTACAGTGCCGATCTCCTACTGGACCCGGTCGCATTCGGTGCAGACAAGATCATCGGTCAGGGTGTGGGGGGGACGACCGATCTGGGGGCCGGGCTGTTTACTGACCGACGAGAGCTCAATATTGATATCCCGCCGGTTCCGTTTCGGGTGATAGGCGACGATGGATTTGAAGTCTGGGCTCGATTGTCGGGCAATATTCACGTCGCGGTGCCTGAGCCGAGCAGCATTACCCTGGCAGTTCTGGGGGGGATCGGGCTGCTGGCAATCAGGTATCGGAAGACCGCGGGAACAAGCTCGCATTCGTGGGGAGGATGGGAGCTCCTGTAGATGGATTGGTATTCTGGTGCCTCTCTAATCATTGCGAGAGTATGTCGATCTATAGAAGGCAAACGATACGAGACCAACTGGGTATGGTGCCATGATTATCGGCGACCGCACCTTTAGCTAGATACCTTGTGATTCGAGTTGCTCTAACATCTGCCGCGCGCGTTTGATCTCCGTTCGCTGCACCCGATCTTCGCTGTGATGTTCGATCAGGTCATTCAGAAGCTCTTTGGCACTGGGCGTTCCGATCGGTCGGACGACGTGCAGGATGAGTCGGATTCGTCGCTGGTCAGGGATTCTGGCGGCGAGGAATCTAAGCCGGGCGTAGCTTGCTCCGTTCAGCGGAGCATCTTGCGCCGTGGATGCCAGCTTCCAGAAATCGTCTCCCATCGCGCCGACGCGTTTTACCGCTTCGAGCCGTTCAGTGTCATCCTCGGAACGGAGTTGATCGACGACCTCCATCACCATTTTCCGTTCTTCCTTCAGTGGAATGAAGAACTTGGAACGGAGAAACTCGATGGTGGCGTCCCCTCCTGAAACCATTCTCATGTAAAGATCGTAACGTCCTTGCTGATCCATCGAAGCGAAGGGGCCACCTCCGATTTGCTGATAGGCCGCTTCGAGTTCCTCAGTAGCGGGGGGAGGGTCATCGCGGAATTTCAAATGTTCAAGGGTTAGGTCATAGAGCAGGACGGAATTGTCGGTCGATACAACGGCCATTTGGCTTGCGTCGGGTGAAAGCGCCAAGTCGCGTGACAGCACTTCGAACTGATGCGTGATACGCCCTGTTCCAAGATCCCAGACTTGCGTAATCTCAGACGAATCGTCGATCTTGCCTCGAAGACTTGCATTCGCCGCCATGCGTTTCCCATCGTCGGAGTACCAAGTTCGGATAATACCTCCGCCGCTGAGGGGCCCGTACAGATAAGAAATGATCTTGCCATCGGAAATGTCCCAAAATTGAACCGAGTCGCCATTGTCGCCGAAAGCCAATTGCTTCCCATCGGGGGACACACCTGGCATCTGAAGGTGTGCCTGATCTTCGTTCTGCTCAAACTGACGTATGGGCTCGCCAGTCGAAGTGTCGTAAAGCTGAATGATCTCGTCGTACCCATACCGTTTGCGGGGTCGTTGTTCTACGGCGTACAACACAGCACCATCAGGAGAGAGTGACGACTGGACTCGGGTTTCTTTACTAACCGGAATCGATGAACGAAGCTTCCCGTCGGCCACGTTCCAGATGCGAAGGATGCCCGCAGTGTTGTTCACTCGCTCGCGGTTCAACGTTACCGCGGTCGAACCATCTCTGGAGACGGCTGCCGCTGTCATTCTTCCTCTCGCGAAACGGTGCGTATCTCCCTCGGCGGGATAAGTAGTCCAATCTTGTGTTTCGCCGGTGTCTACATCAAACCACTGCACGTTTGCGCCACTTCCGAAAATGACGCCTTCACCATCGGGAAGAAAGACTGCAGAGTGTGCACCAGGAAGCCTGTTCTGTGTTGCGGATACGGTTTCTTTTAGCTCGCCGCTGCGTCGATCCCAGACGTAGACCTCGCCTGTCGACATTGCCGTGAGCGCGATCGACTCATCCGCCGGTAGCGCCACCGCAAGAATTTTTGGTACTCGCGCTTGAGGAATCTCCGAACCCGGAGGCTGGTTGATCTCCTGGCCATCGGTCATTCGCCAATATTTGATTTCTCCGTGATGCCCTGCTGTGGCAAACGATTCGCCGTCTGGAGAAACGGCCATATTTGCGCCCCCAGTCCGAACCAGGTAGAGCATCTCGCCGGAGTCTGTTTCCCACAAAGAGACGCTTCCATTGATATCGAGCAAGCAGAGACGATCGCCACCCGGCAAAAAGGTGATGACGCTCCCGTAACCCAGCGGAGCAGGATTTCCTAAGTCGCCTGCAAGATTGCGGATTTCACGTTTCTTCTCCAGATCGTACAGATAAGATCCTTCGCCCGTCTTGAACTTCGCAGACCGCTCGGTTCCCGTGTAGGCAAGTAAACGACTGTCAGGCGAGAATTCGATGTCGTTAATCTCCAAGGTGAGAACGTTGATCCCGATGTCCGCGCGCAATTTGAGCGTTGGGTATTCGTACACACGAATCATCCCGTCGGATGTAGCGACTGCAAGCAAGTTCCCGTCCGGTGATATTGCAATGGCTCGACACAACTTCTTTCGCAGATTCGGAGCCTTACTTGCCGGCACAACGGAATCGATGACGCGCCACGTTGAGGTATCCCACACTTCCACCGTGCCCAAGGGGCTTGCTGTGGCCAACGTGTCTCCGTCGGGCGCGAATGAAACCCACGTTGGCAGGTTCGTTCCGAACTGAGGGTAATCGGCTGTTCGCAGCAGTGAGAGTCGTGTGCCGAGGTCAGGGTCCCAAATCCGCACAGAGCCGTCCGCATTGCTGCCTGCGGCCAGCAACTTTCCATCTGGAGAGAAGACAAGTGAACCACTTCCTCTTGGATCGTCGATCAATTCAGCCATGAGTTGCCTGGAGCCGAACTTTCTCAATTTGATTGCAGCGCCCGCCAAGTAGCCGCTGCTCGCTGTGATCCGACCGTCTGGAGAGATCGCAAATCCACGAATGCCACTGCCTTGGTTGAGACTTTTGAATCCGAATCGAAGTGCTGCACCGTTGGGTAGCGTGTTCTCAGTCGGCGGAAGGAGAAGGTCTTCAAGCGACTCGTTTGGAGCCGCGAGCGCCTGACTGATCGAGAGAGTCAATGCAGACGCAATGAAGGTGGACAGCCATGCCTGTGAGGACTTCTGCATGATGCACCTCAGGAAAGGACAACGACACTAGAATAACGGCCGCCTTACGCCTGCTCCGCACCGTCATCATCACTGCTCGTTCGTCAAAAGTCCAGAAACGGCAGGGCTGACCGCGACGAAGTGTGTTTTGATGAAGCTGCCGCGAAAAAAAAGCCGGCGAACCGATAGATCCGCCGGCTTGGGGTTGGTTGGAATGACGATTGGAGCCTAGTCCAAGAAGCCGGAAAGCTCTTGGCTGCGGCTCGGTTGTTGCAGCTTACGCACCGCCTTGGCTTCGATTTGGCGGATGCGTTCGCGGGTGACTTTAAAGATGTGACCGACTTCTTCCAGCGTGTAGCTGTAGCCGTCGCCCAGGCCGTAACGCAGCTTGATGATCTCGCGCTCGCGGTAGCTGAGTGTCTTCAGCACCTTGTTGATCCGATCGCGGAGCATCTCTTGGGCCGCCCCGGTGGCGGGGCTTTCGGCCGTGCCGTCGGGCAGAAGATCACCAAAGTGGCTGTCTTCGCTGTTGCCCACCGGGCGATCGAGACTGATGGGATAGCGGCTCATGGCCAACACACGACGGGTCTCGTCGATGGCCGTGCCTGCCGAACGGGCGACCTCTTCAATCGTCGGCTCGCGTCCCAGCTCTTGCAGCAACTGGCGAGAGATGTTGCGAACCCGCGACATCGTTTCGACCATGTGCACGGGAATACGAATCGTGCGGCTTTGGTCGGCCACTGCGCGGGTGATGGCCTGACGAATCCACCATGTGGCGTAGGTGCAGAATTTGAACCCCCGGCGATATTCGAATTTGTCCACGGCCCGCATCAGGCCGGCGTTGCCTTCCTGGATGAGGTCCAAGAAGCTCAGCCCTCGATTGCGGTACTTCTTGGCAATCGATACGACCAAACGCAGGTTACCTTCGGAAAGGCCCCGTTTGGCCTTTTGGTAACGGGCGTAGATCTCGCGAACGTACTTGCAGCGGTTTCGAAGACTAGTGGGCGTTTCTTGCATGCCCCGCAGGATATTGCGGAATTCGCTGATCCATTCCTGGCGTTCTGCGGCAGGTCGTCGGCGTTTCTTGTGGTCGACGATCTGCTTCTGCAGTTGATCGACACGACGACTGTATTGGTACAAAGCGGAGATCTTTTGCTCGATCCGCTGCGTACGCAGCCCCAATTCTTCGACCAAACAGACAGCCCGACGTCGGCGAAGCCCCAGCCGTCGCCACGCTTCCATACGTTGGGTCTTGCGATACTGCTTGCTGGTGGCAATGCGATAATCGCGACGATTCCGTTTGAGCAATGTTTCCAGGGTGCGGAGGTTGTGCGGGAGCCGGCCCTGGATCTGCTCTTTTTCCAGTCGATCGGTGACCGAAACCTGCACGGTGCGGTCAAACGGCAGCTCACCGCTTTGCACGCGCTCCAGGTCTTTCACCGCGCTGCGGAGGAAGAGGTCGCTTTCCAGCAATTTACGGCGGAAACGAGCCCGGGTGATTTCGATCTCGCGGGCCAGCGAAATTTCTTCCTTACGGGTCAGCAGCGGAATTTCACCCATTTGGGTGAGATACATGCGGACCGGATCGTCCGACCACGACTCAGACTCATCCCCGGCGAGCAGTTCGTCGGCGCGAACGTTGTCTAGCGATGGTTCTTTCTCATCGTCGGCATTCGCCGACACTTCCGCGAAATCATCGTCGGAATCGTCGTCCTTCGAGGCATCTGCGACTTCCACCTCCGAAGCTTCTGCGGAAAGCACGGCGGGTTCATCGTCGAGATCTTCTAGTAAAGATGCGTTGTACAACTCTGCACTCCTATCGCTGGCAGGCATCAAGAGTTTCGGAGACGGAATGAGGGCGGGGCGAGTGGCGTCGCAGATGCACAGGTGAGGCTTGCCATGTCGGGGTGACTCGCGAGCGATGTGGGTGAACGCTCCGGTGACTACATGACTTCGATAAGTGCGACGCTCCCGAACCTCGAATTATCTCAACTTCGGAATCAGAAATCCAACAAATTCTACCACTATTTTTTTGTTTTGCTTGCTCGCGCGACCAGTTGTTAAGATTTGATCTCCGTAGGGCCATGACGCTTCAATCACCACTTCTTTCCTAGTCAACCTATTTTGCCAAGCCTGTTCGTTGCTTGCGGCAGATGTCAGAAGCAAGCTTGGCGGCCATTGAGGATGCCGGTGCTTGGTTGTGTGCGACAAAGGCCATCCGGGCGGGGATACGGTCACGCATATCACTCGCCTCTTGCGAGGGTGCCTAAATCCGATGGCGGGAGACGAATCAATTGGTTTGTTTCTTAGACCGCAATCGGTGGGACTGCGGGTTGTTTCCGGATGTGGGCTTACCTGCTCAGCATTCCGAAAGGTGCCTTACTTGGCTGCACCAATTCTAGCGCGTTGTCAAGCGGGGTCTACCATCGAAATCGCATCTTATCCGCGATATTTCGGGACAAAATGCTAGCGACTTACCCCCGAAGGTCGTTTCGGTAACGGCGTCAGCCGCTTCGCCGCAGCTATCCCGGTAAAGCGTAGAACGAGACTGCGTTGTCGTGCAACAGGTTCCGTTTTTCTTCGAGAGATCGATCGGCAACAATCTCCAGCAGGGTGTTTACCCACTGTTCCAGCGACGCGGTTTGTGTGCAGACAGGCCAGTCGCCTCCGAACATCACCCGCTGTGGGCCAAAGGCATCCAGCACGTGGTTCACCCAAGGTGCAAGATCGGAGGCGGTCCACTCGCCCGGCTTGGCCGAGACGATGATTCCCGAGACTTTGCCCAAGACATTCGGCTGTTGTGCCACGGCGTCGATTCCTTTCTTCCAGGCGGTGTCATCCTTTGAGTGAACTTCCGCGTTTCCGCAATGGTCCAGCACGAAACGGGTTTCCGGGCAACGCCTGGCCAGCTCTGCAGCGTCGTCCAGCTCGTTGGGACGGATGCAGATATCAAAGCACAATCCCTGCTCCCCCAGCCATCTGAGGTCGTCGACAAAGGGTTGCTTTAAGCAGTGCCCTCGAGGCATCCCAGGTGCATTTAGAATTTGCCGGACACCTTTCATCGCAGGGTTGTCTAGGTAGTTGCCCACATGTTGGCGAAAGCGATCGGTGCCAGGGTGCCCCCCGATAACAGCGGCCACCGTGGGGTTTTCTTCCGATGCGCACAATCCAAGGACAAGATCGGCTTCGGCTGCCTGATAGCCGGGATCGACGTCAACCTCCATGTAGACGGACTTCGTCACCCGATGCGCTGCCGTGGCATCGCGGTAGTCCTCGGTGAGGTAACTGCGGTCCAATATCGAGCCAGGCTCAATCCACGGCAGTCTCAACCGGTTTAAATCCCACAGATGCTGATGCGTGTCGATGATGTCCACGGGCAACTCACGGTAGAAAGAACGGAACCTTCGCAGTTTGAGCACAACGCGGGCATGGTTCTCGTCGTTGTCTTGCTGCACGCCAGGGCGTCGCGCTCGGGAATGCTCGCATGATAACGAAATCAGTAGCGGTGTCATGAATTCGATAGGGAGCGGCGTTGGTTGTGGACATCCCACCAGATCGGTAGCATGACATTCGACAAGGTTTATTGCCCTTCGTTCCGTTTCCTTCACGCCGGAGAATACACCTCGTGCAACTTGCCGGGATGGTCGCGCTGGTCACCGGGGCCAACCAGGGAATCGGCCGTGGAATCGCATTGGCACTTGCTCAAGCTGGGGCCGATGTGGCGGTCAATGACCGTGAGTACACACCAGCCAGCGACGAGGTGGTGAACGAGATCGAAAAGCTGGGGCGTCGGGCCATCGTCGTCGCAGGTGATGTGTCCGACCGCGATGCGGTGGATGGGATGGTTTCCGCTACGCTCAAGCAGCTAGGGAAGCTCAATATCGCGGTGGCCAACGCGGCATATAGCGAACGTAATCTGTTCACCGAGGCCGATCTGGAGGCCTTTCACCGTACATTCGATGTCACCTTCTGGGGCGCGTTCCATCTCGTTCGGGCCGCGTCATTACAGATGATCGAAGCAGGCAACGGAGGCTCGATTGTTTGCGTGGGGTCCCCGCACTCCTACTTAGCCATCCCGCGGTCGATGGCCTACAATTCTGCCAAAGCTGCACTGGAACAGATGGCGCGGACGGCGGCCATCGAGTTAGTCGACCATCGAATTCGAGTCAACATCGTTAGTCCCGGCTGGATTGATACGCCGGGCGAACGGCGATTTGCGACGGAAGAACAAATAACCGCGGGTGGGGCCAAACTGCCCTGGAAGCGACTGGGGCGACCCGACGAGATCGGTCGGGGGGTTGTCTTTCTCTGCGACCAGGGCAGTGATTATGTAACCGGAAGTACTCTACGGATCGATGGCGGCATAACATTACCCTGGTGGGCGGCCCGTGGCTCGGGCGTTCCCGAGTGACGTAAACTGCACTTGGACATCTCTACACGATTCACATCGAACAGGCTCCTGCGACCCGCCTATGGCTACGACAACGAAGTATCTTCTGCCTTGTGAATGCGGCGATCGGGTGGAGGTTGATACCACTCAGGCCGGTTTGCTGGTGGAATGTTCCTGCGGGATCAAACTCAGAGTGCCCACCCTGCGAGGACTGGCCGACTGTGAACGAGTTGAGCAACAAGCCGAGCCATCGACAAGCAACTGGGGGGCAGGGCACGGCTTGATGCTCTTGGGCTGCGTGGTGCTCTTGCTGGGGGCAGGGTTCGCGTTCTACTGTTGGCAGATTGCGGAATACAACGACCAACTCGAATTCACCGTTGGCATCGACCGCGAGGCTCACCGCCAGGATGTTGAAGAAATGACTCCCGGCGAACTGTGGATCGAGTGGGTTGGAATGCCTCGCTCGCTACGCAGCATCAAACTGGAGAATGACCCTCTTGCAATGCGTGGCAGGGAGATGATTCTCGAGCGCTTTGTGCAACGATATCGGAGATTTACCTGGCTTGGCGTTCTGGTATCCAGTGCCGGGCTGTCGCTTGCCGTATTAGGCGCGGTGTTGACGTTCGGATCCGGAAAGAAACGATGACCCAGGGGTTCCCAACCTTCAATGCAAACCGCGATTAGGCCTTTGCCTGTTCGCGAGCCCAGTCCATGATGGCGGTGGGGGCTGCACGTTTCAGAGGCTCGTACTGCGGATGTCTAGATTCCTTGTAAGGATCATTACGGGCCGCGTTGTAGCAGCAGATGAGCGACCACCGCGGATCGGGCGACGTATTCTGGCTCGAACAATGCAGCAGGTTTCCGTGGAAGAAGAGCGAGTCGCCCGGTTCACACTCCACGTACACCAACTCGTGCCGTTTGAGGGCGACATTGACACGTTCCATGTCGGCCCCGACCTGATCGCCCGTCTTCCCGTGATCGATGCGACCGATGTGGTGTGAACCACGCAGCACTTGTAGGCAACCGTTGGCTTTGGTTGCTCGATCGACGGCCGTGAGACAACTGGCCAGCAAGGGATAGAGACACCCGTTGTTGTACCAATAGCCGTAATCCTGATGCCATTCCCAGGCACCCCCGACATGCGGCTCTTTGAGCATCATCTTGGTATGCCAATGATAGACCTCGCCACCGAGTATCTGCTCCATGCGATCGACGATGATCGGCAACCTGGCAAAGCGGCCGTACAGATCGTCGCCGGCATGATTCCACAGCGCGAGCTTGGTGCCTTGACCGGTAGCGTCCTTTCGTTCGTAGGCCTCTTGGGATAGCGCCGCATCCTGTCGCGCGAAGTTGATGAGGGTTTTCATTTCCTCGGCGTCGAACATGTTGCGGACCAGCACGAACCCATCACGTTCATACTGGGCCAATTCATTGTCGGAAAATCTAGGCGAGGTCATGTGTGCTGCTCCTGGAGGCAAACGGTCAAGCGACCCAGTGCAAGGAAGCATTATACCGGGGTCCGGGCATCGTCAGTAAGTGACGGGGCTGGACCTAGGGCACCTGAAGTCATTCGGTGATTTGCATGGCACGGTGTTGGTTTAGAATGTGGGGATGAGTCTACTTGTCCTTAAACGCCGCCGCTTTCGTTTCTCGTTGGTGACCCTGTTCGTGGTTGTCACTGCTGCGGCATGCTTGGCGTGCTGGATGGGATACGGCAAGAATTGGGTTCAGCAGAGGCAGGCACTTCTCGAAAGGGGAAGCATTTTGTCTTTTGGAGAATCAACCATTCCGCCATTTCAGCTCTGGATCATCGGCGAGACTGGGCACCAAACGATTCTCATCCGCAGTCATAGCCGCGAAGACACCATAAACGCTCAGGCCCTTTTCCCGGAGGCAAGAATTGCTTGTAGCGGCCCCGAATTCAATTGAATGCCCGCACCTCCACCCTTAGGCAGGTCCGGATCAAATTTCCACGCAGCGTTAACATTCACTTGCGTCGCAGCACATATACGATGTCTTCGGTTGTCGCGTCGATCTCGATCGGCTCAGTCGTGTCGTAGTGAAAGTCGAACGCTTCGACCAACTCCAACTCCGGTACCGAGTCAATCAGTTTCTTCATCTGCGGGGCCGTGTAGGTGCGGAATACGATATCTTCCGCCATGCGGAATTGCCGGCGGGGGGTGTAGATGTCGAACGTCATCGAGACGCTTTCCTGCCGGCGGCGAAGATCGACGCCCGTGCTCCACATGCGACTGTTGACCATCAGGTTTCCGCGTCGGGCCGACCACGACTCTTCGTCGGAGGCCGGCCCCTTGGTCGGCGTAAGATGCAATCCCAGTAGAAACAACCCGCCGCGAGCCAAACTGTCGGCCACGCTACGGAGATGACCCTGGGCAGCCGCCTCGCTGCCGAGGTGGCGAAAGCTATTGATTAGGTTGAAGGCCGCGTCGACTTTTCTGTGCAGCCGGAACTCGGACATATCGCCTACCACGACGCTTTTGGGATATCCTTTGCGCCGCAATCGCTCGTTGCAGTAGTCGACGGCGTGCTGGTTGAGATCATTTCCGCTGACCTCGTAGCCGGCCTCGGCCAGTCGTACCAGCAGCCGCCCCGTTCCACAGGCAGGCTCGAAGATTCGCCGCACTTCGCGGTTGGCGAATTGCTCGAAGCAGCAGAGCAGGAAGTTGAACTCAGCTTTCCAATCCGAACCGAAGACCAGGTCGTAATACTTGGGATGGTCGTAAAGATGATCGTTCGTTACAGGCAGCATTCAGCTAGCTTTCTGACAAATTGTTATGAAAGGAATTCAGATTCCGCGTGGCGGGTCGGGGCGTTGTGATTCGCGTTGGTCCACCGCAAGGGAAGGCCTCCATCTCGCCAAAAATTGCTCTATCTTTCTCAGTTCCGCGAGATCGCATTTAGTGGGTGAGCCACCTTTGGGTGGACCGTTCGGTCCGCGGCAATTCTCGCCTGCGCGTTGCCTGCGCCGAATTGAAACCAGATAATACCGCGGTTGGTTTTCAGCATTCGCGTTCCAAGTGTACACCAGCCCCCACATAGAACGAGAGCCAGATGAAAGCTGCGTTTATCAATGAGACGGGCCAACCCGAGGTGATTCAGTACGGCGAACTTCCGAAGCCCGAGATTGCGGCCACGGAAGTACTGATCAAGGTCGCCGCGGTGGCGGTGAATCCCATCGATACCTATCTCCGCAGCGGAATGGTTCCCATGGAGTTGCCCATGCCGTTCGTCGTGGGTTGCGATGTGGCGGGCACCGTGGAAGCGGTGGGGGGTGAAGTCAAATCGTTGCGCCCGGGTCAACGGGTGTGGGGGAGCAATCAAGGCTTGCTCGGTCGACAAGGCACATTCGCAGAATACGCCGCGGTCGACCAGCAGTGGCTGTACCCAACTCCCGATGGTGTTGGCGACGCACAAGCCGCGGCAATCGCACTGGTTGGCATCACTTCGTGGCTTGGCTTGGTGCGGGACGCGAAGCTTGCAGCCGGCGAGGTGCTCTTCGTCAACGGCGGCTCGGGTGGAGTTGGTTCCGCGGTCGTTCAGATGGCGAAAGCCCTGGGTGCCAAAGTAATCACCACCGCCGGAAACGACGAGAACCTGGAGGCTTGCCGCGAGTTGGGAGCGGACGTGGCCTTGAACTACCGCGATTCCAACCTCGATGCAGCCATTCAGGAGGCAGCCCCCGATGGGATCAACGTCTGGTGGGAAACGTTGCGAGAACCGAATTTCGAACGCACGGTGGGCTTGCTTGCCCCGCGAGGGCGGATGGTGTTGATGGCCGGCCGTGATGCTCGACCGGAGTTTCCCGTGGGGCCGTTTTACGTGAAAGGCTGTTCTCTGTACGGTTTCGCGATGTTCAATGCCACGGCGGAAGAACAACAGGCCGCGGCCAAGGACATCAACCGCTGGCTCGCCTCCGGGGCGCTACGTCCTCGGATCGATCGCTTGATGCCGCTTTCGGAGGCGGCCGCCGCGCATCGCCTGCAAGAGGAAGCCACCATCGGGGGCAAGGGAAGCATTTCGGGCAAATTGGTGTTGGCGCCCGACATCGACTAGCGGTTAATCCTCGTCCCGATGCACCGTTTCCGGAGCAAAGGCCGGAATACACACGGCGAAGTACTCGGCGCCTCCTTCGGCCGGGGTGCTGTACTGCACCCAGTCGCCCGCATGTACGACGACCGCTTGACCGGCGTTCACGTCGAATTCTCCCCCGCTGTATTGCACGCGCAGCATCCCTTTGAGGACGACCGTGTATTCGTCGAACTCGGGTGTCTGGCCCGGTTCGACCCAGCCGGCGGGGCTGCGCATCACGGCGATGCTAATCTCGGGAGTGCCGGAGTTCACCAGACCGATGAACTCATCGATGAACTTCTCTTTGTTGCCGGCCGCCACTACGCGGGTCGGTTCCTGAATATGTCGTGGCACTAGGTGCCTCCTTATCGTCTGAAATGCTGCCGTCGCTTGTTCCGGAATCGTGTTTCCGGATGAGCTCTTCATCCGGCCCGCATTTTATCCATCTCGTTCAAGATGGCCTAATTGTGGCGGAAGCAGAGGGGGTTTTGGGCGCGATCATCAGAACGAACTGCTCACTGCGAATCGAGCAGAGAATTGAGATCGACCAAGACCAATTCGCTTTGGCTGAGGAAGCGTCGCCTGTTCAATCCAGCCAGTCACGAGCGGTTAATCTTGCGGGCACGTACTCTTCAGTGACGTAGCTGATGTTTTTGCTGATCAACGCTTCGACTTCGAGCTTGAACCCGTTATCGAGCATGCGGGAGATTTCTTTTTGCCAGGGCTTCTTGTCTTTGAACCAGGGATAGTTGGCAATTTGCTTGGCCCGTTTGATGTCGGAATCGCTGAGGTTGATTTGCACGCTGGGAGACAGCTCACAACGTTCGAGATCGATCGACCGCAGGCCCAGGTAGCGTGCGTTGGGAATGGCCATCCGTTTCGACTCGAAGGCCAGGTTGATGGAGCCCTGCTTGATGACGCTGTAGATGTAGTATCCCCACGGGTCGTTATCCAGCAGGCAGTACACGGGGAGTTTTAGCTCGTAGTGCAGTCGATTCAACATCCTCCGCACGCCCCGCGGTGGTTGCCCACCACCGTGCGTCAACAAGCACTTGTGTTTCTTCCAGAATTTGTCCTCGTTGAATCGTCGCCAGACGGTATCTTTTTCGACATGCAGGACAAACTTGGCGTCATTCTTTTTGAACTTGATGATTTCCGGTTCCACGATCGACGGGATGCTGTATCCGCCGGAGCCCATTCGCGAACAATCGATTTCATCGCCGGAATCGATGAGCGTGATGGGGCCAACCATGCCACCGCGATTCGAGGCGTACACATGCAATTCTTCGCGGAGCGAATTAAGGGCCACCTCCACATCTTCGATCACCGGGTCGCAGTCTGACTGTTCGTCGAAGGTTTCTTCCTTCGTGCCCTCGATCGAGTGCTTCAACAGGTAGTACAAACCACGAATGCTGGTGGTCTTGCTTTCATCAATGAGTTGTTTACAGCCGCTGGCCACGAGAATGGTCTGCATGTAGCTCTTGGCTTGCGACAGATTGAACAACTGTCGGCGGTTCTTGGCCGATCCCATCTCGATAAACTTCTTCCGCTTGTTGAAGCGGACATTCGAAAGCGAGCGCGTCGGGATATCGACGTGCGGGTCGCGTTTCTTCTGCGCAGCCAAAACGACCGAGTCGGCCAGATTGGTAATGTCGCGGAGTGTTTTCGTGTCCACGGCGCCGAGCTTCTTCTTAGGCTTGCTGGTGCTGGTTCCACCACGGGCGGGTGAACGGCGTGCTTTTTTGGCCATCGTGGGGTTAGTTCCTCGGGGCAGGCATGAAATGATGGCGGGAATTCATTGAGTGAGTTGTGGTGGCGTCGTTTTCGCCGTTACTCGGCGTCCTGATTGTCTTCGGCGGTGGGCAATTGCGGCGGCCCGTCGACCACCAGGACGTTTTCGCCGAAATCTGGATCGTCTTCCTCGATGAATTGTCCCCGGTCGTTGAATTTGGCATCTGCTTCGGCAGTCTTTTTCTTGGCGACCGCGAGAAGCTGTTCGTATAGCTCGTCGCGGTCGGTGTCGTTGATCTTGTTCACGGCGGTCGCCACCTCGCCTAAATAGCGAAGGAAGATATTGCGACGTTCGCCTTGTTGGCGAACCCGTTGCCGCCGCTTGAGGTACATGCCCAATTTACGCCCTACAGCTTGCAGCCCGAGGCGTAGCTCTCGTTGAATTTCGGGATACGAGGCGATGGCTTCCTTCGATTCGCTGGTGAATGGGACCCAGACGCTGGCCATGTGCACCAGAATGGTAACTGGTCCCGAGGGGAACGAACCTTTTGACTGACTCAGCCCGTAGCCGCGCCAATTGGTGTTCACCACCATTTGCGTGATGGCACAAGCACCCTGCTGAAATTGCAGCGGCACTCGATTGGCATACCGGATGAGGTTCATCGACTGCCCCTCGTTCAGGTTCACGTTCTGCATCGCCTCATGCAGTTTGCCGACGTCTTTGCTCTTCAACTTGCCAGGAGAAACACGTACGCCGATATCGGCTTGGGCCAGAATTTTGTCGGCCGCTTCGGTGCCCAGACCGTTGAAGCTGTTGATGAGGAACAATCGCAACGTGCGGGAATCACTCTCGCTGAGCATCTGTTTCAGAACATCGAGCGAAATCCGTTGCACCGTGTTGGCCCCACCGTAGGCAAGACCTACTTCGATGATGAACGGGTTACCGCGGTAGACGGCCGGGGGTCGCGTGGCCGCCACGTAGAACTCGGCCGGAACCACTTGGTGTAGGCCAGTCAAAATCAGTTGTTCGCCAATCGGGGTCACGCAATCGGTCGAGGGATTCGCGATCTTTGTGTTCTGAATCGACTCGTATAGTCGTTCGATTTCCGGGCGATGCATCTTCCGTTTTGTGGCCCGGGTGCTGAGCTTCGCTCCGTCGCAAATCTTGCGAGCCACCCCCGAACTGACCCGCGAGAACGAGCCTGTAAGAAACTGCGACAACGTGGGGGCTTTGGTCTCTTTGATCATCGTGGCTAACCGCCCCAACTCAACCCCATACGGATGCGGCTTTATTTCTTTCGCTTCCGGCGGAAGCTCTTCAGCCGTTCGTTCGTAGTCCTTTACGTTGTTGTCGGGATCAATGTAGTGCAGGCAAACATGAGGGTTGGCGATGGCCGTTTGCTCGAGATATTCATCGACACTGCCGCGTCCACGCTGGTGCTTGGCTTCCAGTTCGATGGTTACGCGCGTACCATGGGGCACTTCGATCCACTCGATGCCATGCTTGGCGATTTCTTTTTCACCAGCCGCACCGGCGGGCACATCGACGCCGTTGCCCCGGTTGTTGACGATGTCCGGGCGATTGAGCTTCGTGTCGATTTGAATTTCGTAGTAATGGGCCATCTTACGGGGGCCGGTCTTCGACATGATCTTCACGGGGTGCCCCGTGGTTAGCTGGCCGTACATGCCCGCGGCGCTGATGCCGATACCCTGCTGACCGCGACTCATCCGCAGTCGATGGAACTTCGAACCATAGAGTAGTTTGCCAAAGATATTGGGAATTTGTTTCTTGAGAATCCCGGGCCCGTTGTCCTGGACGCCAATCTTGTAGCGGTTAGGCGCGGTCTGTTCGATGTGCACCCAAATCTCGGGCAAGATGCCGGCCTCTTCGCAGGCATCCAGCGCGTTGTCTACGGCCTCTTTAATCGTGGTCAGTAACGCACGGCGGGGGCTATCGAACCCCAACAGGTGACGGTTCTTGGCAAAGAATTCACTGACCGAGATATCTCGCTGGCCTGCGGCCATGGTCTCGGCCGTGACCCGGCGGCGCTTCTTGGTGCTAACGGCTGGCTTCGCCTGTCCGTTGGACGTATGCGCCTGCCCGTTCGTGGCAGCCTTCGGCGTGGTCGAGCGTTTACTTTTCTTCTTCTTAGCGGTTGCTTTGGCCAATACCGGATCCCCAATCACAAGTCGGTTGGCTTGGGGAGGGGGGACATCCGCAGGGTGAATTTCCCACGCGGAGGCCGCCCTCCGTGACGGCAGCCCCGATCTGCTCGGGGCTTGAAGGAGTTGCTGCGAAGGCCCATTTCATGGTCCTCGGGAATGTGCCAGCAGCGGTCCCTGTAGGACTTTACGGATTGTAGCGGTCCTAGGCCCAAAACCCAAGGCTAGGTGGCTGAATTGCCCTTAAAACAGGCGTTCTTGCAACATTCGACACACAAAGACTCACCCCTAAGGCCGTCAATATCCGACGATGATTTTGGATGGTCGCCCAGGCCATCGCACCACTGAATCACCCCTTGAAGTACACCCTGCAAACGACTCGGTATCCGCCGGTCCCGCGATTCATTCGCGGCCGAAAGCGGCCAAGTCGCCCACCACATCTTGCCATCCTGGCGAGTACGAATTCCAGCAATTCGCTGTACCGCAAATGGCCCTGAGACTCAGGGGGCCCTTGCGGTATGTCGAACTGTGCAAATTCCTCTTGCCGGTCACGCGTTCGCTCAACTCCTATCCTGTACGACACGGAGGATTCCGCGATGTCCCTTCGATCCCGAGCCGTCTTCTGCTTGGTGGCGCTGACCGCCACTTGCGTTGCCTTGGCCTATTCACCCTGTGAAGCCGGCAACCCCAATCGCTACTGCGGTGGTTGCATCACGCCGCACCAGCAGGCTCCGCCCGATCTGTTTTACAACTTCTACGTACAGGCAGCTCCCGACGGAACCAGCGCGCAGTTGTACCTATCGCCCGTGCCGACGCCACGTCGCGTGGGACACACCTACATCACCTATCAGCCGTTGATGCCGCACGAATTGATGTATTGCCACGACCGCGTTTACTATCGCTATAACGCGTCGGGCGGCAGTACTCGCACCTCGGTCAAGTGGTGGTAAGTGGCAAAATTGCATCAACGATCGTAAGCAAAGACGGCAGGAAGTACTGAGCGTGATCTGAAATTAGTTCGACAAACAATCCTCTCGTTCTCCCGGGATTCTTCGGGTGAGCGCGGATCAGAAAGGAATCGCCCATCATGCGGAAACGCATTTTGATATTGGCGGCTTTGGTCGCGATGGCAACGTTGACTACCGGCCACGAGGCCGCGGCCTTGGAAAAGACATGGATGGGATCAATCGCCGATCAACGTGCGGCCTGGTATCCCTGGCACGGTGGCTATCGTCACACGGCCTGGGGAACTCCCGTTGCCTTGGTGGTTCCGCCCACCGCTGAATTCCACACCGAGTATGGCTGGGGCGTGACGAACACCCGGGTTGTGCCGATCTATCACCAGTTCAAGCGACCCTTCTACGGTGGACCCGGCGGACCGTTCGCCAACACTCCCCTGTGGCCCAGCGATACGACGCAATTCGGCGTGTACTACGTGCGAGGTCCTTGGTAGCAGTTTGAATCTACGGGGTCGAGGACGGCTCGCAACGGGTGAGCAAATCCTGGAATTGGGCCTTGAGCGTAGGGTTGCCCAATTCCGGGTGCAGCACCTGCGTCAGGCGGATGATTTTGGCGGCCCGTTGCGCATCGCCCAGCTTGAAGTGCAATAGAGCAATCTGATACTTGGCCTCAAACCACTGCTGCCCCTGCGGGTCGGTCCGGTTGAGTTCGTTCAGGACCTCTCTCCATAGGGTGAGCGCCTGTTCGAGCGAGAGTCGGTTCTCGCTGCGTGCGAGGAGGTGCGCGTACTCATACTTTGCGGCGGGGTCGGTTCCTTGCGAGTCGATCAGTGCCGCATAACGCCTGGCGGCTTCATCAAGATCGCCGGCCGAAGCGAGTGCGCGAGCCCAGGCCAGTTGCCATACGCGTCGTTGAGCGGCAGAGAGCGTGTGCTGATCGGCTTCCAATGTTTCGGCAAGCTTGAGCCGGATGGAGGTCAATTCTATCGGAGGTGTGGTATTTCGGACGCCGACACCTTCCAGGTCTACCAGTAGTTGCAGGCGTTGTTCAGGGGAGCCTGCGACTAGCTGCTGCATTAGTGATACCGCATCGTCAGCACGTCCTTGCCCGGCCAGGGCGACCGCCAGTATCCCGCTGGCCGTGGTTTTCCACGATTCGGGGGCGTTTTTCGATTGGGTCATGGCTTGCCGCAACATGGTTTCAGCCTTGGCATAGTCTTCCGCGTAGGCAATGAAGAACCTCGAGGCCAGCAGCGCGGCTTCCAGTTGGCTGGGGCTCCACCGCTCGGGCCAGCGGTTCTCGGTTCCCACGACTAGACTCTGAAACCATTGCATGGCTTCGGCGGCTAATGGTGTGATGTCTTCGCCGGAATTTGCGGCGGCCTCGATCCGACTTTCGTAGCAGGCCGCGATCTCGTCCAACGCGGGAACGTACTGCTTGTGATCGGGTGATATGCCTTTGAGCGTTTCAATCGCGCGTGCGAAGTCGGCCTGTTCTTTCAAGACCCGACCTTGCCACCAGCGTGCCTGGTTGGTGCTATCGGACTGCGGCCACATGCGGATGTGTTCGTCGAGCCAGGCAACGTACTCGTCCAGCACGATGGGTCTCTGCTGATCGGCTGCTTTAGCGCAGTTCCACACCGCTATCAGATGCGCGTTGGCAGCCCCAGGGTGCGTTGGCGCCGCGAGCGACAAATCGCGGAGGCGACGTGCCGCTTCTGCATGCTTCTCTCGTTGCTGCTCGATTGCCGCGGCCTTCTGGCCGAGATCGAAGAACTGATCCACGGCCTCCTGTTCGCGGGCTGCCGCGCTGGCGCGGTCGTAAGCGGCAACCGCTTCGTCAAGTTCTCCGCTGCGATAGAATCCGGCGGCAGCTCGGGCCAACGTGAGTAGTTCATCAGGGTGCTGAGCATTGGGGCCTGCCGCTCGAGCCAGGAGTGTCTCACCGCGGCGCTTCCAGAAGAGTCCGTGCCTGGAGATGAAAGGTAGTCGATCCGTGGCCCGGGTTCGCCAGGCGGCCGCTTGTGCCGCTTCCCCATTTTCCGCAGTTGCTTTGGCGGCGGCCAGGAACACCTTGATCACACCTTCGTCCCACAATGGTGTGCGGGTCCAGTCGCCTTGCTCATGCTGTTCGATCCGTTGAATAGCCGCCGAAAGATTATCCTGAGCAAGCTCCAACATCAACCATTCCGTTTGCAACTCTGTCTGAACCTTCGCAGGCGGGGAGCTGTTCTCCCAGCGTTGCAATTGCCGCTCGGCCTCGGCGAAGTTGCCCATCAAACGATAGCAGGCCCCACTCTCGACGCGGCTTTGCCACGCCAATGCTTGAGAGTCGTCCAACTTCGAGAGTGGGTCGAACCGGTCGATCGCGCTGCGTAGGGCTGCCACGCGATCGGCGCTGCCGATGGGGTAGAGCTCACCCACATTCATGGACGCCTGGGCGTGATAGAACTGGGACTGAATCTGTAACCATCGCAGTTCGTTTTCGCTCAGTCCTTGTTTGGCATTGCTCGCAGGGCGCGCCGCCGCGCGAAGCCGTGAGGCCAGGAACTGATCGAGTTGGTTCGTGATCTTGATGGCGAATTGCAGCGACTCCAATGCTTGATCTGGTAAGTCGCCAGGGTTCGACGAAAGCTCGATGCGGCGGCGGATTGATTCGCCGTGGGCCAAGTAAACCAACGCGGTCTGCATGCGGACCAGCGGCCAATAGTTTGACTCGGGGTGTTCGTTGACAAAGGTCTCCGTCACGGTCGCGGCTTGCTTCCACAACGGGTCGCGTGCGCCCGGTTTGGTGTGCAAGGCCTGCTCTGCGAACGATCGCGATAGTTGAATGACGAACTGGGCACGGGTCTCATCGTCGATATCGGTTCGGGCGAGTTGCTCGAGGCAAAAGGTCTGCGCCAGACGGTAAAGATGTCGCTCTCGAAGTCCGTCGATGAACTGCTGATCGGCCGCACTGTTTGCATCGGCAGCGGATGCGGAAGCTGGCACCCACGCCCAGAGCAGTGCAATGATCAATGCGACGTATCGCATGGCGGGTTTACACCTTGATGGAAGCCGCGAACTGAACCTTTTCGAACCCGACGAGACGACAGATGTCGTACAAGTCGACGACCGTTCCCAAGGGGGCCTGACCGGCAACATCCAGAATCACGGGCAAATCGGCTTGCAAGTTGGCCAGCGCAGCGAGCGTTTGCCGCACTTCTGCAAGTGAATCGTATGCGCGTTCGTTGATGATCCAGCTTGGCTGTCCGTTGTCCCACTGTAGACGCACGATGACTTCTTCGAGTTCGACCAGATCCGGGTCAATCTCTGGCACGACTTCGGCCGACCCGGTGGTCGACAGCGGTGTGGGAAGCACCTTCTCGACAATTTGGAAGCTGGCCGTGCAGAGGAAGAAGATCAACAGCAGGAACACGATGTCGATCATCGGAGTCATCTTCACGTCGATGCGGCGGTCGGCTTGTCGCGGATTTCGCACGCGCATGGTGTTGAGACCTTCTAGCTAGCCGGCGCTGCCGTCGCTTTGAACCACGGCGAAACTCACGTTCCACACTCCGCCCCGCGCGCAGGAGACCAGCACGGGTTCAATCTGTTCGTAAGGAACATTCCGATCCGAGCGGATACGGACTTCCAGGACTTCTTTCGTACGGCGGTTTTCGTATGCCACCATTTTTTCCAACTCGTCGGCCGTGACAACACTTCCGGCCAGCATCAGTTCGCCACCCGGCAACACGTTCACGACCAACCGTCGGGCCTGGGTTGCGGCCGCACGACGGGCACTCGAGGCGTCAGGCAAATCGAGCTGCAGTTGAATTTCCTGCTTGGCCAGGTGGCTGGACACCACGAAAAACACAATCAGCAGAAACACGATGTCCACCAATGGCGTCATGTTGATGTCCAGGCCGCCGCCGGCATCTCGGGTGGGAGCACGCATCAGCGAACTCCTTCACTCGCGGCGGCCGGCGGAGGCTCCACGAAGCGCACATCGCTTTGACGCTTCAGCGGGGCCAAGGCGTGTTGGGTGGCGGATGCCGCTTCGGCGACCAGGTAATCGACGCGATTACGGAATACGGCGAACGCACCCAGCGATGGAATGGCGACAATCAGCCCCTGCACCGTGGTGACCAACGCCAGGTAGATTCCCTCGGCCAGATCAGCCGCCCGTGCGGCACCTTGGGTGAAGGCCACCTCGCGGAATGCCAACACCATGCCGATCACCGTGCCCAACAATCCCAGCATCGGGGCGATGTTGCCGATGACCGAAAGCCATTCGATCTTACGATAGAGTCGTGCCGATTGTTCGGCCAGGGCGTCTTCCGCCGCTTTCTCGACTTCGCTCCACCCGGCCATCGCTTCTTGCAGGGCCGTGTGAATGATGTAGGCCAACATGCTGGTTTGCAGGTTGCATTGTTGCTGCGCTTTGGCGAGCTGCTTTTGCTCGAGCAGTTTGCGAACGGTCTTGGAAAGATCTTTGGGCACCAACACCGGTTCTCGGATGGTGATCAGATGTTCGACAATTCGAGCCGCGGCCACCAGCGAGAGCGCGATGAGCAGATAGCCCACGATGCCGCCGGCATTGAGAATCTCGAAGAACGTCTCCGGCGGTGGTTCGCTCGGTTGGGTTTCCTCAATCGGTGTAACAGCGCCCGGAACCGGGGAAGCAGCGGGGGGTGTTTCCACCGGTGGTGCTTGCGCTATGGCGGCAAGGGGCACCAGCGCTGCGACGAGAAGGAACATCGCGAGACCGCACAACAGGGGATGTGCACGGCCTCGATCTTGCGTGGTATTCCTGATGTGCACCAGTGACGGTTCTTTCTTCAGCTCGCAGTTATTGATCTTTTCGAAGTGCTTCCACGCGTTGTGCCGCTACGGTGGCCCAACTGAGGTTGGCATACTCTTCGGTCAATTCACGATAGAGTTGGTACGCTTCCTGTTCTTGTCCTCGTCGCTCTAAGGCCACCGCGGCTTGGAAGAGACAGCGGGCCGCCAATTCTCGATCTTGTGGGTGATTGATGGGTACACGCAGCAGCGCCAAGGCCGCAAGCGTGGGTTCCTGCTGTAGAGCCAAGGCTTGTCCCAGCACGTAATACGGTCCACCTCGCAATGCTTGCGGGGCCGACTCAATCACCTGCTGCCATTGTTGTAAGTCGCGCTCACTGGCTGTTGCAACGGCAGCCCGCCAGCTCTGCGCTTGGGCCAGCATGGCAATTCGCGGATCTTCGTGCAATTGCAGCCGCTTGAGTCGTCCCAACGCCGCCGGCTGTTCGTTGGTGCTTAGCAGGTGGCTGGCACCCAGCAGAATGGCAGTCGGCATGTCTTCTCTGCGCAACCAAGAACGCGACTGCTGGGCGAGTTGAGGGGACGGTTCCTGAGGAGCCCACGCCAACGGGATTCGGTCGAAGTAGGGCGAATTAGCATCGTCGTGAATCAGAATCAGAAACGTTTCTCCGGCCCGTTCGGCTTGCCCCAGGTTTTGATAGCAGGTGACCATGTTGGCCAGAATCAACTCACGCAACCACCGTCTCGTTGCTCCACGGCGTGCCTCCTGATAGGCGGCCAATGCCGCTTCAAAGTCGAGACGGGCCAAGGCTTCATCGCCCAAGGTGTGTTCTTCGGAACGCTCGGGCTGGATGTCGACGACCTGATCCGACGGGAACGTCCGCTCCGCCCCTGTGTTCAAGCGGATGACAAGTTGTTCGCCATCGTAATCGAGCAGCTCTCCAGCAATGCGAGTTTGCGACTTAGCATTCTGGTCGGAAGAGAGGATGACGACGTCTTCGGCCTTCAGCTCTACAGGACCGAGCCCCCAGAGCAACAGAACCAGCATCCACAATCCGCACCTGGGCGATGTCTGCGAATGGGAACAATTCGCGGGGCCTTGCAGGCTGCGAGGCAGCGTTCTCAGCCTCGCATCGACAACATTGCGGGATTCCGTTTGGAGCATGGGGCGATCATGGAAGTTTGCTGATGTCGACGTAGATGTAACGGCCGCCACTGTCGGCCGCCAGTTGCTTGAGGAAGTTTGCTCCCCCCAGTTTCTCCGGGCCACGATCGAATTCTATCGTGTTAATTTCTGTCCGACCGTTGTTGCGACGACGGATCTTCTCGAGCTGGCGCGGCAGCAGGGGGTTGTCGACATCGCTAAGAAAGAACACCACATCAGGCTGCAATCGCAACGCTTTCAGTAGTGCCTCTTCGCGACCAGTGGTTGCGCCCACTGCGGCGATTCCTTTCAAGAACTGTTCCGCTTCCCGTTTCATGTTCTCGTCGGCGAAGACCATGGTTTCGCCCCGACCTGCCGGAGAGAACATGATTGGTTCCTGGTTGTAGAACAGGATTTGAAACTGGTGATTCGCTTCCAAGCTTTGCAGGCTGGCCAGAAGTTGGTCTTTGGCCGCCTTGAGAGGGCTGGGGCCCAACGATCGTTCCATACTGCCCGAGCGATCGAAGACGTAAACGAATTTCGTGCCCTCGCCTGTGACCCCGAACACTTGTGTTCGCGTATCTCCCTTTCGCGGAATGCGCTGCACATCCCCGTCGCCCAGCAGTTCTCCGGCATCGAGCGCGCCGGATTCCGTTTGTTCTGCGCCCAACCAATCCTCGGCACTCGGTAAGGCCGCGGTCAGATCGCTGGGGGGGCCGTCAGCAATCGTCTCGGCCAGCGCCTCCTGGACGGCTTCACCGCTGTCTTTGGTCAGCACGTCGTCTTCACCATCGTATTCCGGAACGCCGTCTTCGGTTTTCTTCAGTACGATGCCCACATCGCGCAGCGTCTCCTCTGCCGACCCTTCGGGAGTAAACTCCAGGGTGATCCCCAGCGCCGCGAACAGCGTTGCATGCAAGGCGACGGACACCACCCAGGCAGGCACCGACGCTCGACGACCTTCGGCCGATTCGGCCATAGTGGAAGCTGCTCCGATGAGAATGGTTTTGAACGCCAGAGCCGGGCCAAATAAGGACTTACGTTCGCAGCCCGACATCCACGGTCACCCGTGGAGCGATCACGGAGGTCCGTGGCGAATTCTAGGAGTGCACCCCCAGGACGTCAACGCGGAAGAACCTCGGGAATCGCATCAATTCTTTCATCGTAACTAATTTCTAGTGCTACGGTTGCGAATCGGTCGTCCCTTTCAGTGGGATGGTTTTCGGGGAGCCACGCGGCCCGTATACTCGAATTCTGCTGCCCAACGCGTGGGAGGAAGACTGTGGAGATCATTCGTTACCCTCACCCAACCTTGCGACACAAATCGAAGCCCCTCAAACGGGTGGATGCCGAGTTGCGAAGGATGGTCGAGGAGATGTTCGAGCTGATGTACGAGGCTCGGGGCATCGGCCTGGCTGCAAACCAGGTCGATTTGCCGTACCGCATGTTTGTGCTCAATCTGCAGTCGGATCCCGAATTGAAGGAAGAAGAACGGGTCTTCATCAATCCGGTCATCACCCATCGCAAGGGATCGGCCCAGCGGGAGGAAGGCTGCTTGAGTCTTCCTGAACTGTTCGCCGAAGTCACTCGCCCGGAGAAGGTGAAGGTCAACGCCTTCGATCTATCGGGCAATGAATTAACGCTGGAATTGGACGGACTGTTCGCCCGCGCCTTCCAACACGAAGTCGATCACCTCGATGGCGTGATGTTCATCGACCGGCTGAACGAGACGAGCCTGGCCGACGTGAAAGAACCCATCGCTGAATTCGAACTGGAGTTCCGAAATCGCCGCGAGTTGGGTGAAATCCCCGATGACGAAGCAATCGCTGCCCGACTTTCCGAATTGGAAAGCCTGCGGACTTAAGTTTGCACCGCCCCAGGCCTTGTGGCATCGTTCGACGACTCGGTCCATTTGCTCGACATAACCCAGGAAAGATACCCGCTCGATGCGACTCGTGATGATGGGCACTGGACCATTCGCGGCCCCCATGTTTGCTGCTCTGTGCGATACCTCGCACGAGGTGGCGACACTTGTCACACAGCCGCTGCGTTCGCGTCGCAAGAATAAGGACGCCTCGACCAACGAGACGCGTGAGATCGCCGTCGCGCACGACATCCCGATTTACGACCCTGAGAAGATCAACACCCCCGAAGCACGCGAGCATCTGGCAAATTACAAGCCCGATCTTTTCGTGGTGGCCGATTACGGCCAGATCCTTTCTGCCGAGACCTTGGGCGTTGCTCGCCTCGGCGGAATCAATCTGCATGGTTCGTTGTTGCCCAAGTACCGCGGTGCCGCGCCCATCAATTGGGCCATCTACAACGGCGACACCGAGACCGGGGTCACGGTGATTCACATGACTCCTCGCATCGATGCGGGGCCTGCCATCGCGCAGCGGAGTACTGAGATACTTCCCGATGAGGATGCCGTAGAGCTTGAAACCCGGCTCGCTGCATTGGGGGCCCCCTTGGTGTGCGAAATAGTGGATCGCTTCGCCCGGGATGAAGTGTCCGAGCAGATTCAAAACCCCGGCGAGGTGACCAAGGCCCCGCGATTGAAGAAGTCAGACGGTCAGATCGACTGGAGTAGGTCTGCCCTACAGATCAAGAACCAGGTCAGGGCCATGGAGCCGTGGCCGCGCACATTCACCACCTGGCCTCGTCCCGGGGGACAGCCCCTGCGGTTGATCTTGGGCCAGGTCGAGCCCCGAGCGACGACCGTTCAGCGCGTTCCTGGGGAAGTGGTCTCTGCCGAAGGTTCGGATCTGGTCATTTCTACCGGTGACGGGGAACTAATTATTCACAGTCTGCAACCCGCCGGAAAACGCATGCTGGGCACCGAAGAATTCCTGCGGGGATACCGCATGCAACCGGGTGACCATCTGGAGTGAACCGATGGCAGATCGATGTTGTTTGGTCGTGGTTTGGAGTTTCCGTCGCAGACGCCCCAACCCGCCTGGTCCACTCCGCGCGGCGGACCACTCTGTGGTAGGATAGTCGTTTGCGTTGTCGTTGGAACCGTCGAACCGCGGATTGCTGACGGAGCTTGGCATGGATGTTTGGGATTGGGTACTGCTGGGCATCGGCAGCTTTGTGGCTGTGATGGCCCTGGTTCGCTTGATGCTACGGCGGCAGAACCAGTTGTTGACCGAACTGAACATGCAGATCGAAAGCGAAGAACGACGAGCCAGGCAAGAGGCTCAAGCCAAGGCAAAAACTCCCACGGAACAAGATGCGGCTAGCAATTAGTTTCGGTCCCCGGAATCGCGATGAGTAAACGCCTTTATATCGAAACGGTTGGCTGCCAAATGAACATGCTCGACAGCGAGCTTGTCGTGGCCAGCTTGCGGAATGAAGGCTACGAATTGGTCACTTCGCCGAAACAGGCTGATACGATCCTCTACAACACGTGCAGCGTGCGGCAACACGCCGAGGACAAGATCTACAGTGCCCTGGGACGCCTGAAAGATCTCAAGCGGCGGCATCCCGAGAAGATTGTCGGCGTGCTGGGCTGCATGGCGCAGAAGGATCAAAAGCTGATTCTCCAGCGGGCGCCTCTGGTCGACCTGGTCGTTGGACCGGGGCAATTGCACCAGATTCCCCGCCTGCTGACCGAAATCGCCGCCGGCGAGGGACGTAAAATCGAAGTCAGCCTCGACCGTTCGGCGGGTTCGCGGGAGAAAATCGAGCAGAGCTTCGAAAGTTACGATCCGCTACGCGATCCCCAGATGCGACCATCGCCGTATCAGGCGTTCGTCCGCATCATGATCGGCTGCGATAAGTTTTGCACCTACTGTATCGTGCCTTCGGTCCGCGGGCCGGAGCAAAGTCGGGAGCCGCAACATATCGAGGCGGAAGTACGAAAGCTGGCAAGTGAAGGTTGCCGAGAAGTCACACTCCTCGGCCAGACCGTGAACAGCTACAAGCATCGCGAGAACGGGCGTGAAGTTCGTCTGGCCGATCTGCTGGTGCGATTGCACGATATCGATGGCCTGGACCGCATCAAGTTCGTCACGAACTATCCGCGTGATATGTCTGATGAGCTACTTGCCGCCGTGCGCGATTTGCCGAAGTGTTCTCCTTACTTGCACGTGCCGGTGCAGAGCGGTTCAAACCGAATCTTGAAACGCATGAAGCGGGGTTACACCGTCGAAGAGTACCGCGAGATGTACCATCGCATTCACGAGACCGTGCCCGGTGCTGCCGTAACCAGTGACTTCATCGTCGGGTTCTGTGGCGAAACCGACGAAGACTTCGAGCAAACCGTGGAGTTGGTTCAGGAGTCGCGTTTCAAGAACAGCTTCATCTTCAAGTACAGCCCGCGACCTGGGACCAAGGGTGCCGAGCGGTTCGAAGATGATGTGCCCGAGGAAGTCAAGCGGCGTCGCAACAACGAGTTGTTGGCGATTCAGAATGCAATCAGCGAAGAGGACAACCAGCCATTCGTTGGGCGATCGGTCGAAGTGTTAGTCGAGGGCCCGAGCAAAACGAGCCTGCGAGAACCCCAGGCTGGCCCCATTCTGCAACTCGTTGGTCGTACCATGTGCGACCGCATCGTTGTCTTCAACGGTACCCAGCGGCAGGTGGGTCAGATCATTCCCGTGCGTGTCGACGAGGCGAGTTCTCACACCCTGTTCGGGTCGATGATCACCCAACACGTGGGCCCCGAGGTCTACACGCTTGGCGTTCCCGAATGAACCCTCCAGGAGCACCGCAACCGCCACCGTACAACATCCACTATCCGTGACTCCCGAGAAACCAAACGATTCCCCTCCCTGTGTTTTGGGCGTTCTGTTCGCCCCTTTGAGAAGTCTCCTGCTATTCGTGCAGAATCGCCGCCATCATGATCAAGCATCTCGATCAGCTTCGCACCTACCTTGACGATGCGGAACAAGCCGAAGACTGGTTACGCAGCCTGGGTATCCAGGACACGGTGCGGGCCCATCGCAATCTGCGCGGAATCGCCGAGCAGGGTCTGAAGCTCGATTACGATCTTGTGCTCAGCGTTTGCCAGCAAATCACAAAGCATCTGCCGCAGCTCAGCGACCCTGACATGGCGCTGAACAACCTGGAACGGTTCTTCGATTCGGCTCGCAGTCCCTTGTCTTTGGGCACCTTGTTTCAGCGCGACGAGGCAGCCCTGCCGATTCTACTGCAGATCTTTTCGACGAGCCAATACCTGAGCAACGTACTGATAACCGATGGGGGCAGTTACGACCTGCTGCGAATGACCGAAGGCGAGCCGGTGAAGCGCGAGACGCTGATGGCTGAAATCCGCAGCGAAATCATGGCGCTGGACGACATCGAGTTGGGCCGTGGCGTTCTCAGGCGTTATTTGCGACGCGAGACGTTGCGGATCAGCTATGGCGACCTCATTCGTCAACAGCGAATGGAAACCGTGACCGCGCAGATCTCGTATTTGGCCGACTCCCTGGTCGACGCGGCCGTGCGATTTGCGTGGCGTCACTTAGCCATTAAACGAGGGCAACCTCGCGGTCCGGACGGACGAGTGGCCCGATTCGTTGTGTTGGGAATGGGGAAACTCGGTGGCGAAGAGCTGAACTACTCCAGCGACATCGATCTGATCTTTCTCTACGACCACGAAGGCAACACCGATGGGCCCAAACCACAGAGCAACCACGAGTTCTTCGATCGCCTCGGCCGTGAAGTGATTTCGCTGCTTACCGACCGAACCAAGGACGAACACGTCTATCGTGTCGACATGCGCCTGCGACCCTATGGGAATCAGGGCCCCATGGTCACCAATCTCGAGTCGGCGTTGCAGTATTACGACGTGCATGGTCGAACGTGGGAACGCCAAGCCTATGTCAAAGCGCGACCCGTGGCGGGTGATGTTGATCTGGGGGATGAGTTCCTCCAGAAGTTGGAGAGCTGGATTTATAGCCGTTACCTCGGCTACGCCGACATCAGCGGGATCAAGGCTCTGAAGCGGAGGATAGAACAACGCGCACAGGCCGGAGCAAGGCAGGCACGAAACGTAAAGACCGGCTACGGTGGAATTCGCGACATCGAATTCATGATTCAGTTCCTGCAGTTGCTCAATGGTGGCGATATGCCCGAGGTGAGAATCGGCAACACCTTGCAGGCAATCACCGCGCTGGAGAGTGCTGGTTGCCTGACTCCGCAAGAGCGGTTGTTGCTGGAGCGGAACTACGTCTTTCTGCGAAATATCGAACACCGTTTGCAGATTATGTTCAATTTGCAGAAGCACGTCATTCCGGACGATCCCGAAGAGATTCGCAAACTTGCCATCCGCATGGGTTACGCAGACGAAGATGGCAGAACCGCACGCGAAGTGTTCGAAGAAGAATACCGGCAAGCAACCGACCAGAATCGCACGATGCAGGACGTGTTGTTGAGCCAGGCCTTTCACGATGACGAAGAGACCGAACCGGTCGTCGACCTGGTTCTCGACCCCGACCCTTCCGCGGTGCGGATCGAAGAAATCCTCTCGGATTATCGCTTCGATGATATTCCTCAGGCTTATCGCAATCTCATGGGGTTGGCCACCGAGAAGCTTCGATTTCTTTCCCCGCGTCGGTGTCGCCACTTTCTGGCGGCCATTGCCCCTCGATTGTTGGAGGCCATCGCCGAGACGCCCGACCCCGACATGACGTTGGTGCATTTGCTCCAGATCAGCGACTCGCTGGGTGGTAAATCGGCACTCTGGGGTTTGTTCAGCTTCAACGAGCCATCGCTTCGGTTGTGCGTGGAGATGTGCGCGACTAGTCCCTTGCTGTCGGACATCTTGACCAGCAACCCGGGCATGATTGACGAGCTGATGGACAGCCTGATGCTGGACAAGCTTCCAAGGCTGAAAACCCTTCGTAGTACGCTTGCCGAATTATGTCGTGGGGCGGAAGATCTCGACCCTATCTTGCATAGCTTCAAGAATGCCGAACAGCTAAGCGTTGGAGTGCGAGAGATCTTGGGCAAGGAGGGCATCAAGGCCACGACGCGGGCGCTCTCGGATATCGCGGAGGCGTGCCTGAAACAGATTACCACCATTGAGTACGAGCGGCTTTCTCACAAGCTAGGCACCCCGCTTATTGGTTCGGGACCGCGTGAGGGCGAACCGTGCGAATTGCTGATCGTGGCCATGGGCAAATTCGGCGGTCGCGAGCTGAATTACCTGAGCGACCTGGACCTGATCTTCCTCTACGACGCCGATGGCAAGACGCAGCCTCCGCGGCGATTGAGAGGAGGCGAGCCCACAACCAACCAGCACTTCTTCAGCGAGCTGGGGCAGCGGGTGATCAAGGCCTCCAATTTTCTCGGCCCCCACGGACGCTTGTACGAGATCGACCCTCGCCTCCGACCCACGGGTCGTAGTGGGCCCCTGGCCACGTCGCTGGACGAACTCAAGCGGTATTTCGCCTCTGGGGACGGGCAACTCTGGGAGCGGATGGCGTTGTGCCGGAGTCGCGTTGTGTATGGGTCGGCCGATGCCGAGCAACGTGCCATGGATGCCATCGGCCAGGCGGCCTTTGCGCCTCCCTGGTCCGAGACGAACGCGGATGAGATCCGTTCGATGAGGAAGCGGCTCGAGGAGACCGTTTCTGCAAACAACTTGAAACGAGGGCCAGGCGGACTCGTTGACATCGAGTTCAGCGTGCAACTGCTGCAACTCAAACACGCCAACGATGACGCGGCGCTGCGTAAACCCAACACCCTCGATGCGATCGCCTCGCTCTCCGGGGCCGGGCTGTTGGGGCAAGGTGACGCCGAGCACTTTGACGATAGCTATCGATTTCTGCGCACAATGGAGGCCCGTTTGCAACTAATGCAAAGCGCCGCCCCCAGCGAACTGCCGCGCGAGGAAGCCGATTGCGACAAGCTGGCCCGCGTGTTGCATCTCCAAGACGGAGATGCATTACGCGAGAAATTCACGTACTTCACTCAGGAAAACCGTAAGCGTTTCGAGCAGTTGATCAACGACAATCGTTGATGGCACGTCGCGTGTGTTACTTCTCGTTCTCGCTTTCAGACGCTTTTCCCTTATTCTCGGTGAGCGTGGTGGTCACGGTGCCGTCCATCACCTGGTGCATGGCCTGCCCACCCGCTTCGAGATTGGCTTCCATTTGTTGTTTGATTTCGGAGTGATCAAGCTTTCCCTGCTTGGCATCGAAGTAGAAGGTGCCCGTGAGGGTAATGTCTTCGATGTCCATTTTGATGTTCAGGTCGTTCTCGACTTCACCATCGAACTCCATGTCCATTTCCATGGAGATCTTGTCGAGTGTCTTACCGTCCACTTCCTCGCTACCTTCGTAGGTGAAGTGCGCGGCCGAGACTTGCTTGCCCAGCAGTGGATTGTTCGTTTCCGAATCCATATCCCACGAGTCGCCCACGCTGAGAGCCTCTTCCGGTAACGTCAGCCACCCGGTCGAGCTCATGTCCTGCATGGCCTCTTTGGTGAACATTTTTCCGAATTGCTGCATGCCGGGCATCGCTTGGAGCATCTTCAGCGACTCCTCCGGCACTTCGACGTCAATGATTTCCCCGCGGGTATCCATCTTGATGGTGTACGTCATGGACATTACGGGATCGAACGCCTGTTTGAACGCCTGGCCAATCCCCTCGGGCACTTCGTCGCTGTCGGTGTCGTACGCCATCTTTTGGCCGGCCACCTGCATTTCCATTTGGAAGCGATTCATGCTGACTTCCAACGAGGCGACGCCATCGTCGTCCAGGTCTTTGACGAACATACCCATCGTCATGATGAAAGACGTGTTGGTGGCCTGCTCCATGTCGTTGAACGTAACCGTGGCGTCAGCGTTTTGGGCGGTCTTCCATTCGAAGGTTTGACCCGGCTCGAATTTCCAACGCAGTACGGTCTGGGCCTGGGCCCCTTCAGTAAACGTGCCGAGTAAGACTCCGGTCGCGATCGCGACCATGAAACCCATGAATCGATGGCCGTGTTTGGTCGCGATGAGCATGTCGAATGCCTTTCTGAGGGTTGCGAGGGCGATGAAGCCGTGGTTGTTGATGGTTAATGGTTCGCTGATGTGGCGAATGTTCTCGAAACGTAGGTTATTCGTTGTCGATCCGGAATTCTTGGGGGATGGATGTGCGGGGCTTATTTTGTGGTTTTGCCGCCGATATCGATTTCGCGCTCCACCTTTACCGCTGGCATGACGAAAATCTTTCCGTCTCCCATCCGGCCCGTACGGGTTATCTCGATGACCTTGCGGACGATTTCTTCCACACGTGCGTCGTCGACCCACAGCGTGACTTCCACCTTGGGCAAGAACGCCATCGAGTATTCCCCATCGCTATACTCGTCGAGGTAGCTCTTCTGGCGCCCGTAGCCTTTGACTTCCTGAACGCTACAAGCTTCCAGCGGAGCTCGCTTCAGTCCTTCGAGCAAACGTTCGACCAGATACGGTTTTACTACGGCGATGATCTGCTTCAAGGATCGTCTTCGTGCTTTAAAGGTGAGCGCCGGGGGGCAGTTGACGGCCCAGCCCGTTGGCGGTTGCCACCGTTGACATCCGCCACCGTTGACATCCATGGTCAAGCGGTTCAGACTCAAGTCTCGTGCAGCGGGTTTGTATCACACCGCTTGGCTAATATCTTCCTGCGAGGTCGCGATGCTTGCAAGAGCGAGGCTTTTTCGGCGAATCACCGGCATTCTGGTGGTTGCTTGCAGTATTACCGCTGTGGGATGCGGCAAAGGGGCCTACGAAGAGCGGCTGAAAAACACCGTGAATCAGCTCACCCAGCAAGCCGGAGCCGCCGCCAAAGGAGAAACGGCGGCTGAGCCCGAGGCCGAGGCGCCCGACAACTGACCATTCTGGCTTTGGTCGTGAATCTCCCGATCTGGTGTTCCAGGCGATAAGTCCTCAGCTTTTCCGCCTTCCGAGCCCGACCCTCAGTAGCTTGATTTCCTCGAGTCGCAGCAACCCGGCCGCGATGGCGAAGGTACCCGCTCCAGCGGCGATCGGGACGAGCACCATCACCATTCGCCACAAGAGGCGATCTCCCGTTCCGATCGCACTCAGGCACCACCAGGTGACCGCGGCCATGCAGGCGGTGGCGATGCCGGTTCTCGCGGTGCTTTGCAAGATCGCACCCCAATGCAGCGCGACGTGATGACTAGCAAACAGCCAGGCCAAAATCATCACCTGTGCCGCGGCCGTCAGCGACGTGCTCACGGCCAGGCCCACTTCTCCCAGCGGCCAAATCAACAAGAGATTCAACAAGAAGTTGGCCCCCACCATCCACCCGCCAACCACTACCGGGCGGGCGAAATCCATCAACGCATAGTAGCCGCGGATCAAAACGGCGCAGCCGCAGTAGGCCCACACCCCGGTGCCATACCATGCGATCATTCGTGCGGTTCGCAGTGTGGAGTTCGGGCCGAATGCACCCCGCTCGAACAACAACGAAGCGATTGGCTCGGCCATCAACACGAGTCCCACCGAAGAGGGTAACCCAAGAAACAACGTCAGCCGAAGGCCGTAGCTCAAATCGTCGCCCATGCGATCGAGTTCCCCCGCTGTGGCATGTCGGCTCAATAGTGGAAAGATTGCCGTCGCGATCGCCATGCCCAGGATGCCCAGCGGAAACTGATACAGCCGTTCGCCGAAATAGATGGCCGAGGCCGCGCCAACTTCCAACGGATACTCGATCGCGCTACCCAACCAGGGGATGTATCTGGATGCCGACACATTGGGATCGTAGGCCAACGACCAGGCGATCAGGCTGTCGAGCAACGTGTTAATCTGTGTGATCGCCAGGCCCAACATCATGGGGCCGGTCGTCTTCAGAATTCGAGACAAGTCAGATTTCGTAGCTTGCCAGCGAAAGTCGATTCGGCCTCCTAGTGCGCGAACTACGGCCAGCAACGGCAGCACTTGCAGCGGACCCGCGATCAACACGCACACGGCAAGTACATAGGCCTGAGCTTGCTTGTCGCCGGGCATCCATACGCTGGCAAACCACACGCCCAGCAGCCAGGCGATGTTCATCAGCGCCGGTACAAACGCGGGCCAGGTGAAGTGCCCCAACGCATGCAATGTGGCCGAAACCTGTGCTGCGATGCAGATGAAGAACAGATAAGGTAGCAGAACGCTCGACAGGCCAATCAACAAGGTGGCAGCCGGATCTTCAATGTTCCACCAGTACAGCCCGACGCATATCAACTCGCAGGCCACGACGATGGCCGCTAGAAACGCCGCCAACAGAAACAACGTCACCGTGAACAACTGCCAGGCTTCACGGCGGTTTTCCATCAGCCGATTGGTAATGACGGGCAAATACCCTGCCGCGAACGCACCTTCTCCGAACAGCCGGCGAAAGGTGTTCGGGATGCGAAACGCGATCACGAAGGCGTCCATTACGGTGCCGGTGCCCAACAGCGACGCCGTGGCCATGTCGCGAAGCATGCCCAGCACCCGGCTGGCGAGTGTTCCCAGGCTCGTGATCCTCGCTCCTGCCAGAAATTGTCGCCGTCCGGAGTCATTCATGAGGCGAATCGTAGTCGAGCCCCGTCGGTTGCGGAATGCCGACTCCCCGCACCCCCGAATTGGCTGCCTGGCCCAGGACTAGACGAAGCCCGTCCGCGGTCGCACAATCGTCAGGGGCGACCACGGTAGTATCCTCTCTCCCGAGACGCCGGGTCGCTCATCGGATGTAGGCCATTGGAAGGAGCAGTTGCGTGCCCGAACGAAGCAAATACCAAGAACGGATTATCAAGAATTACTACAACAACCAGGACAGCATTCTGTTACAGCGTTTGAGCGACCTGGTCAGCGATTTGTATCTTTCCGAGGGAAAAGCCCGCACGAAGATCTGGGAACGAGCATATGCGGCCATGGAGAAACTAAAAGTGCCTGCCTCACGGATTGAGCACCTGAAGAGCAAGGATGACCCCGCCTTGCTGGCCCAAGTGGTTCAAGAACTTCAATCCGGCGGCAAGGCTTGATCGGCAGCAGGCGAGCCGTGCTTCGTGCGCTAAGAATGCAGAATGGTGCTGGCAGATCCCACCGAATTGGGTGCCGCGACGGTCTCTCCGACATTTGGTAGACTGGCCCGAGAATGAAAGCACCACGGTCTGCAGGGCCGTTGTAGAACACTCAGAACGATCCCATTTCGGAACAGTGCGGCTGCCTTCTCATGCGGCTGGTTGAAATTCAACATGTCAGCCGTAGTTACGGCCAAGTTCGAGCGCTCAGCGACGTTACCTTGTCGCTAGAGCCCGGCACCATTGGACTGGTAGGGAACAATGGAGCCGGAAAGTCGACTCTGCTCAAGATTCTGTTGGGGCTCCTCGAACCCGACGAAGGCGAAGGCACCATACTGGGCTACGACGTCCGCGCTTCGGGTAACGAGTTGCGAGGCTCGGTCGGGTACATGCCCGAGGCGGCCGCCACGGTACCCGTGCTCAAAGGCGTTGAGTTCGTCACGCTCTCCGGCGATCTCTATGGAATGCCGCATGCAGACGCCAAACGCCGCGCCCATGAAGTGCTCGACTACGTAGGTTTGGGAGAACTCCGCTATCGGCGGTTGGAGGAATACTCCGCGGGAAACATTCAGCGTCTCAAACTGGCGGCCGCTCTGGTCCACGACCCACAACTTCTCCTGCTCGACGAACCGACCAACGGGCTCGATCCCGCCGGGCGTGTGGCCATGTTGCGGCTGATCGAAGACCTGATCGGCGAGACCGAGAAGAGTGTGATCCTCTGTACGCATCTTTTGGGCGACGTCGAGCAACTGTGCCAGCAGGTGGTTGTCCTTCACCGCGGAACCGTCATTAGTTCCGGATCGATGGACGAACTGAAACGGCAGACCGGTAACCGCTTCGAAATCGGCTGGCAAGGCAACGGCGAAGGTCTCCTCGCATCGCTCCGTGACCGAGGTGCCGAGGTAACGTTGGCAACGACACCAAATCACGCACGTGTCGATGTACCCAACGAATGGTCGACGACCGTGTTTTTCGAGTTGGCTGCAACGACAAATGTGGTGCTCACCCAGTTGACTCCCGAGGAAGAAAACCTGGAGAAGATATTCTTCCGCGTTACCGACGCGGCCACGGCTCCCGAGCAGCCGTTCTCGGAACCCACCGCCGAGGAACAGTCGCATGGGAATTGACAATGCGCGGTATCACGGCTGGAAAGGCAAGCTGCAATCGCCTTGGTTTGCCTGCCTGGCCATTGTGCGGGTGGGCCTGCTGCAGGTGTTCCGTCGCAAGTCGTATTGGATTGTGATCGCGCTGGGGCTGCTGCAGTTTTTGATTTACTGGGCGCTGATCTATGCCGTGAATCAGGTCAACTTCCCCAAGCGAGTCCAGGTCGACATCCTCGACTTCATGGGCTTCGGGTCCACCACCAGCGGAGACAGCAATGGCTATATCCGATTCATGCGCCAGCAGAGCGTGATTGTGATGATCCTGTTGGCATTTGCCGGCAGCTTACTGGTGGGAACCGACTTCCGCATGAACTCGCTGCCCTTCTACCTGTCGCGGCGGATCGATCGTCGACACTATATCGTCGGCAAGCTGCTGACCGTAAGCGCCATCGTTACGCTGATGACGACGGTTCCGGCGCTGTTGCTGTTTTTTGAATACGGGTTTTTAACCGCGTCGATCGACTATTGGATCGACAATTGGGAAATCCCCGTCTCCGTCATCATCTACGGGCTGGTGATTTGCGCGGTGCTCAGTACGCTCATCGTGACGCTTTCTGCATACTTGCAACGCGTCGCACCCATTGCCATCACGTGGTCCAGCGTGTTCGTGCTGTTGGGAAGCATGTCGCAGTTCCTTCGTTCGGGCGATGGCAGCCACTACTGGGGGCTCATCGATCCATGGCGCGATATGCGTTTCGTGGGCCGGCTATGTTTTGGTGATTTCGATAACCAGGAGCAGCTCGATTTCGCCCTCTGGGCGCTGGTTGTTCTGGTGACGGTCTGTTCTCTGGCCCTCGTAGCGTTGGTACGTCGCGTGCGCGCGGTCGATATCGTGGAATAAGCATTCATGTTGTTGACATTCGACCAAGTGACGAAGCTCTACGGCCCCGTGGTTGGGGTGAACGACATTTCGTGTCGTGTCGGCCCGGGCATCACGGGATTGCTTGGCGCGAATGGAGCCGGCAAGTCGACCATGATGAAGCTGGCCAGCGGGCAACTTCGCCCCACTTCGGGCACGGTGCGACTCGATCAGCTCGACGCCTGGTCGGGGGCCGCCAAACGATGCTTCGGGTTCAGTCCCGACATTAATAGTTTCTACGAAGAAATGACCGGCCGCGAATTCGTTTACGCCATGACCCGGCTGTACGGCTTCTCGGCGAGCGATGCCCGAGAGCGGACCGAAAAGGCCCTGGAAGAGGTCGGCATGAGCGATCGGGCCGAGCGTCACATCGCCGGCTGCAGTCATGGAATGCGGCAACGCATCAAACTCGCCCAGGCACTGGTCAACGACCCGCAGATTCTCCTGCTCGACGAACCGATGACCGGTATCGATCCCGGGGGACGTCGCGAAGTGGGCGAGTTGCTGATGACCCAGGCCGAACAGGGCAAAACGATTCTCGTTTCGAGCCACATTCTGGTCGAAGTCGAAAGCTTGGCCGACTCCATCTTGATGATCGCTCGAGGGCGAATCGTGGCCTCTGGAACGCTGACCGACGTCAGAAACCTGATCGACGACCAACCGTTTACCGTGCAGATCGTGGCAGAACCGCCTCGCCGGATGGCAGCGCTGTTGTTGGGGTTCGACGAAGTCCACTCGGTCGAAGTTCGCGGCGACATGTTGACCGTGCGAACGCAGAACCCACCCCAGTTCTTTGCCCGCGTTGGAGAGTTAGTCCTTCAGGAAGATCTGGTCATTCATAAGATGGTGTCGCTGGACACCGGGGCCGATGCAGTGTTCGGATACCTGGAGCAGGGCACCTCATGATTTTATGGCGAGCATTTTCAACGTTGGTCATGCTTTCGTTCAGGCGGCTCTTGTGGTCGGCCAGCACGCTTATGGTTTCATTCCCACTACTGGGCTGCGCCATGTTCTTGCTGCGTCGGCGTTACACCTTTGGCTATGAGGGGGCCGAATTCATCGACGAACTCGATGCTTTTGGTCACTTCAGCGAAGAACTGGTGTTGCTCATCTTTGTGTCGTTCATCATGCCGATCTGCGCGTTGGCCTACGCCACGACCAGCATCGGGGGCGATCGTGAAGACCGCACCCTGTTGTTCTTGCTGGTGCGCCCGATTCCCCGTTGGTTGGTCGTGCTGGCCAAGTTGATCGCCACGCTGCCACTGGTGCTGGGGCTGGTTGTCGGTAGTTTTTGGGTCTACTGCCGTCTGGCAGGGCCCGTGGGGCAAACGGCGTTCGAGCTGTATCTGCCTGCCGTGTTCTATATGACGGTGGCCTACGTGAGCCTGTTCCACCTGTTTGCGGTCTCGTTTCGGCACTCGACCATTATCGCGCTGGTCTATTCACTGTTCATGGAGATCCTCATCGGCAGCATGCCGGGTATCGTGAAACGGGTCACGGTGAGCTTCTTTGGCAAGTCGATGATCTTCGAAATGGGGGCCGACTACGGGCTCGAACCTCCCAACCCGCAATGGTTTGTCCCGATGACGACCCAAGCCGCCGGCACCATGCTGCTGGTGATCAGCATCGTCGGCCTACTGCTGACGTTGTTCGTCTTTTCGCGGCGAGAATACCGCGATTTGACCTGATTTGCTTTTCCCCTGACACGTTCGATGAACGAACGTTAGAATGTCTTCCCCGATCGAATCCTCTGCTATTCGATCGCGACTAACTCCTATGTCTGGCCCAAGATGGCGATAAGTTCGACCTTTCAAATGGATTTGTAATCTCATGGCGACCAACGAGACGGTGGTAAACGATTTGCGTTGGAAGAAGTTTCCCCTGCTCGACGATGGGTTTGTATGTCTGGTCGACGTAATGGGCGACGATCAATCGGTCGTGCAGGCCGCGCGCGTGAGCTACGGCGAGGGAACCAAGAAGGTTTCCGATGACCGGGGGCTGATTCGTTACCTGCTGCGGCATCGCCATACCACCCCCTTTGAAATGGCCGAAGTCAAACTGCTGGTCCGCGTGCCCATGGATACCTGGCGACAATGGATTCGCCATCGCACGGCCAACGTGAACGAATATTCGACGCGTTACTCCTTGGCCATCGATGCGGCACAAACCACGCCCGCCGATGCGTGGCGAACGCAGGCCGCGTCCAACCGTCAGGGCAGCGAAGGCCAACTCGACCCCGAGCAGGGCCGCGAGCTATCCGCCTCCGAAGCCGAATTGCTGGCCAAAACCCGGCAGGTGTACGAGCAGCGTATCGAGATGGGGGTTGCTCGCGAGCAGGCGCGAAAGGATCTGCCGCTGTCGACGTATACGGAAGCTTACTGGAAAGTCGATTTGCATAACCTGCTGCACTTCCTGGCCCTGCGGATGGACAGCCACGCCCAATGGGAAATTCGCCAGTATGCCGCCGCAATTGGCGAAGAAATTGTCAAGCCGTTGTTCCCGTTGGTCTGGGAGGCATTCGTCGATTACCGAATGCAGGGCATGTTTCTCACGCGGCTCGATCGCGAAGTCATGGTCCGGCTCATGGCCCGACTGCAAGAAACAGGTCGTTCGCTGGCCACCGATGAAGACTTCATGGCCGTGCAGGACCCTACCTGGGAATCGCTCAAGCGTTGTCGCGAACGAGACGAGTGCCGCGAAAAGCTCGCCCGACTGGGGATCTTCGGTCCCATCAACGCGGACGCCGCCAGTGACCAACCGCAACCCTCTTCAACCCAGGGCTAGTTGTCTCCGGGGGATGACGTTCGCATGAGTAACGACGAACGCACCATCGAAGAACTGCTCGAACTAAATCGGCACTTACTCGAGAGCATCGAGTCGGCCGATTGGGAAACCTACACTCGTCTGTGCGATCCCTCACTGACTGCCCGCGAGCCGGAAGGGGTCGGCCACCTGATCGAAGGCATGGACTTCCATCGCCACTATTTCGACAACCACCGCGAAGGTTTACGTCGCAACACCACGATCTCCTCTCCCCACGTCCGTCTCATGGGCGATGTTGCGGTGGTGACCTACGTGCGTCTCACCCAATCGATCGACGACAACGCAAGTCACTCCACCGGTGCCACCGAAGAGACCCGCATCTGGCAAAAGCAAAACGGCACGTGGCAACACGTACATTTCCACCGTTCGGTGATCGGGTAACCGTTGGGCGGCGGGCCCCCGGGGAATATTATTCCCCGCATAAACAATCACAAATACCCCATGCCCCCCTGTAGGGAACGCCCTCCGTCAGTAGTTCCGATTTTGGGTTGTTTTAGGGGTTGGCTGCAAGTCGTGATTTTTGATGGGGTTGTTGTGTGTTGTGGGTTGGTTCGCCGAGTCGTTCGAAGACGGCTTGTTCGAGGCTGTGGAGCATGTGACGGAATCGAAGCATCCTCAGGCGGAGTCGGATTCGTCCGCTTGGCGTGATTCTCGATAGATGGCTCAGGTGAATCCAAACCCACAGATTGCGTAACAGCAACGCGAGGCCGATCATCAACAGACGCATCCTGGGTTGAGTCGTGCACGTTCGAATGCGGGCCTGATTCATTTGTCGGTAGCTGGTCTCGATGCCGAATCGTTTGCGATATTCCTCCCGCACCCAAGCCGGGGACGAAGGCTGAAACCCCCAATACGCGAACACCAAGACTCGACGTCCATGCTTGCCTCGACGTCCATTCCAATCGTCGCACGCGACCGCAATCTGAACGGTCGCCGCACGCTTCTTGTTGCTCATGGTGTGCGTTGCCCGACGGCTTCGCTGGCAGACTAAAAATCGATTCGTACCGCGACTCTGATTGGGCTTCGACGCCCGTCCTCCGCAATGGATCACCGGCATGAGGAACGGACAGCGAGCCGCTTGCAGGTAACGAACCACATCGACGGCGTAAAACCCTCGATCGAGCAGTAAATAACGCACGTTCAGCTTCTGTCGACGCACCTGCCGTAGTAGTCGCTGGACGATGGCACGCTTCGAGTCGTCGGCCCAGACGTAGGTTAACGCCAGCGTGAACCGTTCTCCCTGTTCGACGACATAGGCCGTGGCGTAGCAATGGAAATGCGACGTGCCCGCACGTGGTCTTCGCCGACAGATCTCGCGAGCCTCGCGATGCGGCTTTCCATGATACGGGATCTCGGTGATATCGATTGCGATCCGCAGCGACCGACGCCGCAAACGCTTCGGCAAGCGGTCGCTCAACGCGGCATTGAGGCGACGTTCCAAGCCCGGCATGTCGGGCAGTGACTTGTGCAGCGCCTTGCGTACCGCGTCGTCGCCCGGCGCGTTGCGTAGCCGCATACAAGCTTCGCAGATCGAGGTGATTCGCGAGGCGGCAAACAGCAGCACGGAGACAATCACCTTCACTCGACATTTGTACCCTTGGTCTTTCAGTCCCAAATGCTGTTGCAGCAATGCTGCCGCCAGTTGGTGTACCGCAGACGACGAAATGGTAAGCTCTTTCCGTGAACGCATGGCTCCCTCCTTGGAAACGACTGGCTTGATCACAAGTCATTTTCAACAGGGGGCCTGCGTTCACCTATCCCAATTCACCCCCCAAAAAAGCAAAAAACGGAACTACTGTCCGTGGCGTTCCGAAAACCACCTTGTGCCCCCCTTAGTAATGTAAGATGAGAACACCTTGCACCCCTCGGCAACAGGCTTGCCAAGAGCACCATGCCCACAAACCGCGACTTGCCAGACCGCAAACGCCACCGTCTGTCGCCCTCGGTCTATTCCACGACGGAATATGCGTATTCGTTTACGGTTTGTGCGCGACACCACGGTGAACCTTTTCAAGATGAGTCTTTGGCAAACGAAATCATCGAATCGCTTCTCTGGACAAAGAGAAAGTACGATTGGCTGCTCTTCGGATATTGCCTCATGCCAGATCACCTTCATTTTGTCTGCCGCTTGAATCGAGGCAGCGATGGGCAAGTAATCAGAGGTCGCCAAGGCATTCTGACAGAAGGTGTTTTAGATCATCTGGCAAGATTCAAGAGCTACACGACCACGCAGTCTTGGAAACACGGGCTGCAAGGTAAGTTGTGGCAGTCCAGCAGCTACGATCGGGTGCTTGATTCGCAAAGACCCTTCGAGCAAGTCTTGCAGTACGTGCTCGAGAATCCGGTCCGGGCGGGTTTGGTCACGCATTGGAAGCAATGGCCAAATTCGAGGATTGTTGACCATTGGTGATTGTTCTGGGGAGGTCTACGTGAGTCCTTGGAGGATTGTTTTTTGGTCGCGCTCGGAACGCCACGGAGGGCGTTCCCTACAGGGGGTTGGTAGCTTAGTCTCGGGCTTCCAACGTTTCCCATTGTTCGTACAACGTTGCCAATTCGGCTTCGATTTCTTCCAACCGTTTGGTGGCGGCGGCGATCTTGGTGCCGTCTTGCTTGAAAAACTCCGGATCGGCCATCGCGGTGTGCAGCTCGCCTTGCTCTTGCTCCAGGGCATCTATCTGCTTGGGCAGCGATTCCAGCGCGCGGCGTTCCTTGTAACTCAGTTTGGCGCGTTTCTCGGCAGATTGGTTCGCCGGTTTTGGTTTCTTCGCCACCTTGTTGTTTTCGGCTTCCGCGAGCTGGGCCGCCTCGCGGCGTTTGAGGTATTCGTCGTAGCCCCCAACATATTCTCGAACCATTCCACGGCCTTCGAACACCAGCATGCTCGTGACCACACGATTGAGAAACGCCCGATCGTGACTGACCAGTAGCAGCGTGCCGGCATAATTCACGACCAGCTCTTCGAGCAACTCCAGCGTCTCGGCATCCAAATCGTTGGTCGGTTCGTCCAGCACGAGGACGTTCGACGGTCGGGTGAACAGCTTGGCAAGCAACAGCCGATTTCGCTCGCCACCCGAGAGATTACGGGCTGCTCGTCGGGCGCGTTCGGGCGTGAAGAGAAAGTCCTGCAGGTAGCCATAAATGTGCTTTTGCTTTCCACCGATAGTGAGCAGTTCTTTGCCTTCCCCCACGTTCTCGACGACCGTTTTATCCTCTTCGAGTTGCTCGCGAAGCTGGTCGAAGTACAGGATTTGAAGGCTGGTGCCATGGCGAACATTACCGGAGGTGGGTTCCAACTCGCCGAGTAGAAGCTTTAGCAGCGTACTCTTGCCCGCGCCGTTGGGGCCGATGATTCCGACGCGATCACCACGGGTGATCAACGTGGTAAGCTTGTCTACAATCAGCTGCTCGTCGTAGGCAAACGACATCTCCTCGGCTTCAGCCACCAGTTGCCCCGAGCGTTCGGCCTCGACGGCCTGCATGTTCACATTGCCGATCTGCTCTTGCCGCTGCTGGCGTTCCTCCCGCATTCGCTTCAAGGCCTTCACGCGGCCTTCATTGCGAGTTCGCCGTGCCTTGATGCCTTGTCGGATCCAGATTTCCTCTTGGGCCAACTTGCGATCGAACTCGCGATTCTGTTGTTCCTCGGCATCGAGCGCCGCTTGCTTTCGCTTGAGGAACGTTTCGTAGTCGCAGGTCCAGTCAAACAGCCGCCCTCGATCGATTTCGATGATCCGCGTGGCCAGGGCCTGAAGAAAAACTCGATCGTGGGTGACGAACAGCAGGGTGCCGTTGTAGCCCTTGAGGAATCGTTCCAACCATGTGATCGAGTCGATATCCAAATGGTTGGTGGGTTCGTCCAACAACAGGATGTCGGGCTCGGCGACGAGTGCCTTGGCCAACAGCACGCGACGTTTCATTCCGGAAGAGTAGGTTTCGAATGCATCGTCACCGTTCAGGTTCATTCGCGACAACACGCGTTTGACCGCTTGTTCGACCTTCCACGTGTCTTGATGCGGGTGATCCGCATCGCTAACCGGAGCGGTTGGCGCGTCGAAGTGTTGGGCGGTGGTGAGACCCGTGGCTACCAGTTCCGCCACGTTTCCGGTGTAGTCGCGGGGGACTTCTTGGGTGAGCGATGCGATTCGCAGACCGCTGGAACGTAATACCTCTCCGTGATCGGGTTCGACCTCACCGGTCAACAACTTCATGAGGGTCGACTTGCCGGTACCGTTGCGGCCGACCAGCCCGATCCGCTCGCCAGCGTCGATCTCCAGGTCGACGTCGTCCAGCAATTGCGGACCCGCCCACGAGAAAGAAACCCCTCTCAAACTCAGTTGTGACATGCAATCCAGCTTCGATAATCATCCCAAGTACTTCCCCGGCCAATTCCGTGTCCGCAGTGTGACGCAGACGGGCAAGTAGCTCAAGCGGGCGTAAAGCACCTCGGCCGCCAATGCCCCCCGGAGTCGTGCTATAACGGTCTGGGTGGAATGAGATTGCCAATCCGGAACCGGTCGACATTTAAACTGGTCCGAGTCCTCTTAGTGGAGCGATGGCATGAGCTTGCTGGGCGATTTTCTGGAGGCGTTCTACAGCTCGCAGCACAATTTCCGTACCGTCTTTGCATGTGTGCACCACCAACGTGCTTCTGGTGAGGCCAGGACTTCTTGTCGCAGCTCGCTCAAGTCGATTTACCGTAGGTTCGCCGGGGGCTTGGGAGCAACTGGTTGAACACCTGGTACAATCGTCAGGCTGTGTTGGGGAATGGTGTTATCATGGACGAGAAGCCGGCGCTGGCCGACGAAATAGGTGTGGTATTCAGCCACCATGAGGTTGAATGCCTCGGTTTCGCCGGCGGACTCGATCGCCTCGATCTGCAACGATCCGTTGGCTCCGAACAGCCGAAAGCCAGGCTCCAGAAACTTGGTCATTTGCCAGCCGTGACCCGTTATCCAGAAACGGTGACCCAGCGTCGATGTGATGGTTTCGCCGTCGAAGGTTATCTTCCTGACGGCCGATGGAGGGCGGACCGTGGTTTGCAACACCGGCCGAAAATCCAGCGTCCCTGAGATAGGATCTTGGCTCAGAACCAGATCACCGACCTCTATCTCTTCGATGGAACGTGGGCCCTCTTGTGTCCAGACCGGGGTGCCGGCCGCAAAGCAAGAGCAGGGATCTCGTATGCGAGAAATTTGAGGGTATGGATCGGCACTCCCATACCTGGGCCCTTCCGTAGAGCTTCCGTTCGGGTAGTTGCTTTTCGAGTCCACGTACGTCTTGATGGGCGTGCTCTCAGCTCTCCTGGGAGAAGGCCGGTAAGCGACGGGCTTGTAAGGCACCGGTTCGTAGTCGTAGGTGTAGTCGCTGTAATCTTCATGCAACCGCCTCTGGCGGACCGGCTTGTCCAAAGAACCTTCGAACTCGTTGTAATCCTGCCAGGCTTGCCACCATTGTTCCGCATTAGAGTTTAGATCTCGACCCGTCAACACAAACAGCACTTCTTGAATACGTTGGTTGCGCAGTTCCCTGAGCTGATTTTCATACTGCAGCCAGTTTTCGGTGCGGCGGATATGGCGGCTCGCTCTGGCACGATCCCTGGCAGGGTCATACTCCACCCAAGATCGCCCCGTTCGCCCGCTGGTATGGCGGGTGGCCGTGAGGTAGTCGCTGGTTCGCACGGTTTCACGATCCTCCTTCTGGCCGGCTTCGCTCAGTGTTTCCGTAAGCATTACGCCCCCGGAAGGCGATACTTCTCGTTCGATGGAGAGTTCCAATGGCGCCTTCATGCCGGCCATGAGAAGTGGCATGTAGTCGGTTTCCAGTCGTCCCTTGAGTGACTCGGCTGCCAATTGCCATACATTGACATAAGGTGACAAAATGGCCACTTCGACGAGTTTCTCGGTCGCTTCATATGATTCCATATTGGCCAGAGCTTTAACTCCCGCGGTATGCAATTGCACCACGAATTTCTCGGCCCCGCCGTCAAGGTCGTGCATGAGGCGCTGCCTGGTCCGCTGATCGATGGTCATGGCCTCGACCAATGCTGGGATCATGGATGGGGCTTCAATGGCGGCTATCTCTGCCAAGACATCGTCTCGTCGTTCCTCGTCCTCGGCCTGCCGCACCAACCGCTGTAGCGTTGGCAGGAAGCGTTTCAACTGCTTCTGGGCCTCCTTCAACTCTGCAACTTCGGCCCTAGTGCGAAGTTCGCCTTCATACTGTTCCAGCCCCAGCCGCTTCATTGCTTCGCTATGATCGGGTGCTGCGTCGATCACCTTTTGCCAATGCCACCTTTCTTCTCGTTCGAGCCCGCTACGGCGACACCACCGGGCCAGGGCCACTTGGGACGCCAGACTGGAATCAGACGCTTCGACGCGACGACGATACTCTTTCCACCGTCGATCGTTCGACACCACGTGTTCCACTTCATCGACCGATTGCCATTGCCTTTCGAATTGGATTTGACCGTCCAGCCATCGGGCCACTTGGTTCTCTGGATCGGCCTCGATGGCCTTCTTGAGCAATTTCTCCCGAAGCTCTCCGTCGCCCTGCTTGTCGGCCGCGACGGCTTGCTGCACCAGGGTTTCGGAATCGGTCACGATGGCGAGATCGCTGCGGGAGAGTGCCTGAGCAGAGACACTTGTGCAAGAGATTGAGATTAGAACGACCAGGGAAGATGAAGCGATCTGTCCTTGCATGATGCGGCTCCCGAAACTAACCGTGGCTTGGTATTGTATTGCTCATCCTGCAATTTTTATGCCCCGCCTGTGTTCGCAACTCCATATTGAGCTAAGCTGTTTTCTCCACAGCCCTCTTGGTCAAACCATTGCCGACTAGCAAGCGCACCGTCAGGACAAACGTGTTCTCGAATCGATGACACGGTGTCGTCACATTGATAGCTTTCTTTGCATTGACGTCTTCACGATATGAGAAACTAGGTAAGTCCTTTCCGCTCCGACTCGCCAATGGCCGCCGTCAAGGAATTGCCGCAGTCGGTCAATCTGACCAACGAGATGCATCCACGGGCTCAGACCGCTATCGTATCGGGCGTTGACGACTTTCCGTGGTTCACCCTTTCAGTACTTTCTTTCACGGTACGGCCTACGATGAGCGAGCAATCGATCCTTCCTCCGACATGGCATGTTCCCGAGGACTTCCGTAAACGGCTTGGTTCGCGTGTGGGTCGACAGCGGCAGATGGTTGCGGATGATCACCTGCTGTTGGTACTACACGCCCCGCCCAAGCCCGACCAAACGGACCGCATCGGCCGATACTTTTGGCGCTCGCCTGACGGGCAATGGATGTCCAAGGAGTTTGGAACGGGCATCAACGCGCTGAACAAACACCTCGACGAATACGAAGACGCGCTGGCCAAACTGGATCGACGCGAAGAGGCCGCGCACAACGCCAGCGAATATTTCGAGATTCTTGAACAGTTGATGCCTCTGCAGCGGGCGTCACGAAACTTGTATCTGGTTCTCCAAGAAGCCCGCAAGGCATGTCCTGATGTTCGCGAGCTGATCGATGCTCGCGATCGGGCTTACGAGATCGAACGTACGGCCGACTTGTTGTGTTCGGGCACCAAGAACGCCTTGGACGTTCTGGTTGCCCGCAGGGCTGAGGAACAATCGAAATCGAGCGAGCGCGTTTCGGCCGCGGCCCATCGCCTGAACATTTTGGCTGCGCTGTTTTTCCCTATCGCTACGCTCACGGCAATCTTCGGCACCAATCTTCGTCACGGTCTCGAGGAAGCCGCGCCGCCGTTCATCTTCCTCGGCATCGTCGTGCTGGGTTTCATTTTGGGTGGCTTGCTCACCGTGTTCCTGACGCTACCGCCCCGGGCAGAACGAAACGAACAATCTCAACCACCAAGGCGGTGATGCTGGCGGTGCTGGCCTTGCGATGCAAGCCACGCGAACTCATGTGGATCGGTTGCGGTTACGGAAGATTGTCCCGTAAGGCTGAGTAGCCCGCTGACCTGAACGCAGGGGGTGAGGAGCGATTCCCTGCTTGTGCTCAGGTTCGCGGGCCGTTCGTTCCGAAGGAAACTTAGAGCGGATCATTCTGTCGGCTCTCAGGTTGCGCATCCCCAACAACATTCCACGCAAGGCGGAAACTTCCATGAGCATCGATCGAATCGTAGTTCCGGCCCTGGTGCTTTTTCTCAGTGTCGCGTTGAGCGGTGCGGTTGTCGCACAGGACGACCTGCAGCCGACCACCGAGTTGGGTGTGACGGTCACGCCGGACGACATTTACGATTCGATCCAGGAAACCACCGATTTCTGGCCACCTGTGCGAGCTTATGTGGGCGGCGCGCGGTTTGAAGTTGCCACTCCAGAAGCCAGGAAAGCTACCGAGGCGTTCTTGAAGCAGGCCCACACCTTCTTGCACGACCAACTGTTCGAGAAGGATGAAGCCACGGCGATGGACTTGATCAATTATCTTTCCTGGCGAATTCGCAAATTTGCCTTCCTGCGGCAAATGCGCGAGGTGCTCAACGACGATGCGTTGTTGGCCGCGCTGAAAGACGATTGGGAGCGGTTGCAACGTGAGGCAAACGACCTGCCCGCCGGCGAGCAGCAAGCAGCTCGGGCCGTCATTCCCACGGCCATGGCCAGCCGCATGAATGCCGCCGAGGTGGAAAAACAAGCATCGGATCAGGTGCTCGAAATGTGGCGCAACATCGCCATTTGTGTCGAACACATGGACGTCACTGAAGCAGGGCAGGGGATGCTCGGGTTTGAAGAGCAGGCCAAGTCCCTTGACCTCACCACCGCTACTCTCATTCGCGACGTGGTCTCGGCGGCCGAATGGACATTGATTATCAAGCCCGCAGGAACCCTGGCCGAGCACACCGATTTCCGCCCCGCCTGGGACGGCTTGCTAAAACTGCGAGCGGCCCACACCGCGGCTACGGTCGACTCCAATAGTACCCGCACCGAGTAGACGGACTGGCTATCAGCACGGCATCCGAGTGAACCAGTCGTGAAAGTCCAGCCGCAGGTCTGCTGGGTTGCGACCCGAAAAGATGCCCTGAAGTGAGTTGCCTCAGCCGGTTGAGTGGGGACTTGAACAGAAGTCGTGTCGTGCCAGTTTCCACTTCAAGCCCAAACTACCATTCAGATTAAAATATTTACTTAAGACATCTTGTCGGCTGCGCCGACCCAGTCGACTTGCGGCTGGGCTATCACCGGGTGGAGTCAACCAAGTGATGCACAGTCAGGTCACTCGAATTGCTTGGCTTGTTGTTGAGTCGCTTCTAAGCGCGTTCAATCGGGAATGTTAGCACGTCGTCGATGGATGTTGCCCCGGCGGCGATCATCACTAGCCGATCGACCCCCAGGGCGCAGCCGCTGCACGGCGGCATGCCTGCTCGCATGGCGTCGATCAGCCGCGTCTCTTCGTCGAGCGGCTGTTTGCCATCGCGTTGCCGAAGCCGATTTGCCTCCTGATTACGACGCAGGAGTTCCTCGGCATCGAGCAATTCGTGGTAGCCGTTGGCCAGTTCGACCCCGTCAACAAACAACTCGAATCGCTCGGCCACCGGCGGGTCATCATGCCGGACGCGGGATAACATTGCCTGACTGGCCGGGTAGTCGTGCAAGATGGTCGGGGCCTGTTGCCCTAACCTTGGGGCCACGCATTCGCTGAGCAGCAGGTCGAGCCATGCGTCCCGATGCGCCGCACTGCCGCCCTTTTCGTTTTCTTTGTCCGTGAGAAAATCTTCGGGCACGGACACGCTTCTCTTTCGGGCGATGGCAGCCAACTCGTCGTTGGTTGCCGCGTGCGGATCGATTCCCACGTGTTTGAGAAATGCATGACGGTAAGTCACTGGCTCGACCGGATCACGCTGGAGAACATGCTCACAGAGGTCGGCCAGCAGCTTCATTCCGGCCTGCATGTCATCCCCAAGTCGGTACCATTCGGCGATGGTGAACTCGGGATTATGCAGGGCTCCTCGCTCGGAAGCCCGAAACGCGTGGGTGACTTGGTAGATAGCCTCGCCGCCTGCGGCCATCAACCGCTTCATGGCGAACTCCGGCGATGTTTGCAGCCACATCGAAGGTTCAATATTCGTTGTGGTTGAACCCATCGGAGCCGCGACCGGGATGGGGTCGATATGGCGATCGATCACCGTGTCGGAGGAAAGCAGCGGGGTTTCCACCTCGATGAACCCCTGCCTGTCCAGAAATTCCCGCATTCGTCGCAGGATCGACGCGCGAAGCTTCAACGCTTGCCAGTCGGCGGTGGGGGCCCAATCAGACATGGAGGCAGATTGCGAAGGAACGAACCGGCATGGTTTAGGGTTCTTTGGCGCGTTCGATGTATTCGCCGGTCCGAGTGTCGACTTTCACGAACTCACCCGTCTCGACAAACGCCGGGCAATTGATTTCCGCCCCGGTTTCCAGCTTCACGGGCTTGGTCAAATTCGTGGCGGTATTTCCACGAACAGCCGGTTCACAGTATTCGATAGCCAGAACCACGTGGTTCGGCGGCGTCACCGAAATCGGATTACCGTTGTAGAGGGTCATGTCGCAATTCATGCCCTCTTTCAGAAACTTCCAGGCATCGTCAACCTGATCGGACGTGAGTTCGTACTGTTCGTACGAACTATTATCCATGAATACAAAGCTTTCGCCCTGCCGGTAGAGGTACTGCCCGTTGATTTCGGAGACATCCGCCTCTTCGATCGAGTCGCCGCTCTTGAAGGTCTTATCGATGACCGTACCGCGGAGGAGGTTCTTGAGTTTGCACTTGTACATCGCCTGACCCTTGCCAGGTTTGACGAAGTTGCACTCAACCATCAGGTAGGGATCGCCGTCCATCTGAACTTTGAGTCCCTTGCGAAACTGGCTTGTATTAATACTGCTCATGGTCGTTGGCTTCGTAAAACGTCCTTGAAAAGAGTATGTTACGTCGGTTACCGGTCGCCGCTGGTCGGGAATTCGCGGAGCAACCCTGCAGGATTAAGACTACATGGCCCCACAGCCGACCCTCGACAAGCAGCCCATTCTATCCGCCGGGGGCAATTCTGTCGGTAGCGCCCTTCCAGAACCACCCCAATCGTGGCAGCAGGCCATGAAGCGAGCCGTTCGCGACCCGGGCGAGTTGTGCAATTTGCTGCAATTACCGAGAAATTTCGCCAATTATGCCCGCCGAGCAGCCGATCAGTTCGGGCTTTTCGTTCCGCGAGAGTACCTTGGGCGGATTGAAATTGGGAACCCCGAGGACCCGCTGTTGCGACAGGTTCTGCCTCTGGGCGAGGAACTTACAGAGACCAAGGGCTTCGTTGCCGATCCCTTGCACGAGCAAGATGCGACGCTCTCGCCGGGGCTGTTGCAGAAATACCACGGGCGTGCCCTGCTGGTGACGACGGGGGCCTGTGCGATTCACTGTCGGTATTGCTTTCGCCGCCACTTTCCCTACGGCACGGCTCCGCGTTCCATCAACGCCTGGCAACCAGCATTGCGGCAATTATCCGAAGATTCGAGCATCCGCGAGATCATTCTCAGCGGGGGCGATCCGCTGACACTGGTCGATGGGCTGCTGAGCAGTCTGGTCCAGGAACTCGAGCAGATACCCCATCTGCAACGACTGCGAGTCCATACGCGATTGCCGGTGGTGATTCCGCAACGTGTTACTGAAGCCATGCTCGCCTGGCTGCAGTCAACGCGACTCACGCCGATCGTTGTGATTCACGTGAATCACCCGCAGGAAATCGATCACTGTGTGGAGTCGGCCATCGGACGCTTCATCGCCGCGGGTGTTCCCGTCTTGAATCAGGCGGTGCTGATGGCCGGGGTGAACGATCATGCCACCGTGCTCGCGGCACTCTGTGAACGCTTGGTCAACCTTCGGGTCATGCCGTATTACCTGCACTTGCTCGATCGCGTTGCAGGGACGGCTCACTTTGAGGTCACCGAACCTAAAGCCCGAGGGATCGTCAAGCAACTCTCGGCCATGTTGCCCGGGTATGCGGTGCCTCGACTGACTCGCGAACTTCCTGGCGAAGCTAGCAAGACCGTGCTGCTGTAGGCCGCGACACACTTCAGTGACAAAGCCCAAATTTCACAGGTGTGCGGCATCGCGCGCACGCTCGACTTTCTTGTGACCAAGAGGGCGAAACTGTGCCTGTCTGGCGGTGCAATTCTTCAATGAACCGCGGCATTTGATTTGCATTCTGAAGTGATTGCCAACCCCGATTTCAATTTGGCTCGGTACATGCTTTGGGCAGCGAAACGAGGTCGGGCGACACATCAATGACTGCAAAGGAGAGTGTCATGAAAGTGCTCATTGGAATCGATGGTTCGCCGGGATCGCAAGTGGCCATCCAGCAAGGGGCGGCACTACTCTCGCCACAGCGCGATGAGGTGTGTTTGTACTATTCCGCCCCCACCGTGCGACTGAGCACCGGTGGCTCCGATAAGGCACTTCGCCAGCGAGCCCAAGAGGCGTTGGCCGACGCCGTGTTCGCGGACGCCCGTAAACAACTTCCCGAGGCGTTCGGTGAGCGGATTAATACCATTGTGGGCCATCAAAACCCTGCGCATGGCTTGTTGGTGGCTGCCGACGAATGGAGAGCCGATCTGATCGTCGTGGGCGCGCGAGGCTTGGGACGTTTGCAGCGACTGATGTTGGGGTCGGTTTCCGGCCAAGTCGTGCGAGAGGCCACTATCCCCGTCTTGGTGGCCCGAGGTGGAAAGGTCGAATCGCCGGATGAGGCGCAGCGCGTGTTGCTATGCTGCGATGGTTCAGATACCAGCCAGCACGCGGCCAAGTTCATCGAGCAGTTCGATTTCCCTGCGGGCACCAACGGTTGTGCGATCACGGTCGTCGAATCGGTGTTCGGTGGGGAAGTGCCTCCGTGGCTGGAGGAGCAGGCTCGCGAGTCGGACGAAGAGGCGATGGCGCATGTTTGGGCTGAAGAGCATGAGAAACAGCGAACCGTCAAGGAAGCCTCGCTGACCGAGTACTGCGAGGATTTGCCCGCAGTTTTCCAGGGAAACAAGCCACTGGTGGTCGAAGGGTTACCGACAGAGCAGATTCTGGCAGCCATTCACCGAGAAAACATCTCGCTGGTCGTGCTGGGCGCTCGCGGGCTTCCACGTTGGGCCCGGTTGATGGTGGGCAGCACATCGGAGAAAGTATTGGCGCACGCACCTTGTTCGGTTTTGATCGTGCGTCAACACGAACAACCCTAACTGCCTAAGGTGGCCGTCCATCGGGATGGCGCCTGCTGATGTCTTCGGTACACCGTGAGCGAAACACCTTCGTCAGCTCTCGCGGGTGAACACACGCCTGCCGCGATTCGATTACGGCTGCAGGCAGCCACCCAGCACAGTTATCTGCGAGATTTCGTCTATGGAGCCATGGACGGTGCGGTGACCACATTTGCCGTCGTTTCTGGCACTGCGGGGGCTTCACTCTCGCCCGGGGTGGCTATCGTGCTGGGGTTGGCCAATCTGCTGGCCGATGGATTCAGCATGGCCGTGGGCAACTACCTGAGCACCAAAACCGAACGGGAAGTGGTCGAACGCGCGCGAAGGAAAGAAGAGGCCCACATCGATCAAATTCCCGAAGGGGAACGCGAGGAAGTTCGTCAGATCTTCGCCGGCAAAGGTTTCGAAGGAGAGGTCCTCGAACAGATCGTCGAGGTGATCACCAACGACCGACGGCAATGGGTCGATACGATGATTACCGAAGAGCACGGGCTAAGGCTCGAGACGCCTTCGCCCACCATCGCCGCCTTGGTTACGTTCGGTGCCTTCGGATTGGCGGGTTTGGTCCCGCTGTTGCCGTTTCTGGTCGCCGATGCCAGCGAATCTAATGTCGTGTTCGCAGGTAGCTCCGTAGCCACCGCGGGAACATTCTTTCTGATTGGCTGGTTCCGGGGGCATCTCCTGGTGCAAAGCCGTTGGAGATCGGCGGCCGAAGCGTTAGCCGTAGGAATATCGGCCGCGGCCCTTGCCTATGGGGTGGGTGCAATCCTGCATGGCTTGGCTGGCTGAAGCGACTTGAGCGCATTGTTGAGGTTTTTGGACATCCTCGAGACGATATGAAACGACTTGCCTGGCTCACCGACATTCACCTCAATTGGTTGACGGTCGATCAGACCGAACAATTTCTCGCAGTTCTCGCTGCCGTGGATGCCGACGCCGTGTTGCTCAGTGGCGATATCTCCGAAGGCAATGAACTCACCCGGCATCTTCGCTTGCTGGCCGAATGCAAAGCCCGACCGACCTATTTTGTGTTGGGCAATCATGACTTCTATTACAGTTCGATACGCGAAGTGAGGGATCTCGCCCGGGGGATTTGCCAGGAAGTAAACACCCTGCACTGGATGACCGAACTGGCGGTTGTGGAACTTTCTGAAAACTCCGCCATCATCGGCCACGACGGTTGGGCCGATGCACGACTTGGCGACTATGTGCGTTCTTACGTCTCGATGAACGACGCTCGATTGATCGACGAGTTTGTAGGCCTCGACAAGGAGCAGCGATTGCAAGTACTTCACCGCCTGGGCGATGAGGCGGCGGATCACTTCGCCAGGGTGTTGCCCGAGGCGCTCTCTCGATATTCCAACGTGTTGTTGCTAACGCATGTTCCTCCCTATCGCGAAGCATGCTGGTACGACGGTCAGATCTCGAACGACGAGTGGCTGCCTCACTTCAGTTGTAAGGCGGTGGGCGACGTACTCATCTCCGTCATGCGAGAACACCCGGATCATCGACTCACCGTGCTGTGTGGCCACACCCATGGAGCAGGAGAATACTGGCCGCTGGAGAATCTTCGTGTATTGACCGGCGGTGCCGAATACGGCCATCCGGCCGTGCAGCAGGTGATCGAGGTTGAATGAACCCGAGAAACGCGAACCCATCTAGCCTGGATATTTCATTGGCTGAGCGGGACGCCCCTCTAGCGCGAAAGCCTTAGTTACGGTAGGAATTGGAGTTGCAACACTTCAACACCCTTACCGAACCAAGGCTTTCACGATGACACAGTGTAAACGGAAGAAGGCGACTCTGAAACGGCTGCGGCGGCGAGAAGTTGCAGCGGATTTCAACGGCGGACGATTGACCAGCGACGGGGGGTTGCTGGTGCTTCGCGAGGTCGAGCGGCGGCTCGGCTTGCTGGATGCGGTGAATGCGGCGATTCCCGATCCACGTGACCCTCGCTATACCGTGCACGAGCAACGCGAGTTGCTCGCGCAGCGGATCTTTGCCATTGCTGCCGGGTACGAAGACGAAAACGACCACGACCAACTGCGACACGATCCGGCCCTGCAAGTGGTCGCGGAGCGAGAGCCGGAAGAAGACCAGCCTCTGGGAAGTCCTTCGACACTTTGTCGCTTAGAGAATCGCATTTCACGCCAGACCGTCGGCCGTCTTCATCAGGTACTGGTGGATCAGTTCCTGACAAGTTACGACGAGCCTCCCGATGAAATCGTGCTCGATCTGGACGCCACCGATGATCCGCTGCATGGCCAGCAGGAAGGGCGTTTCTTCAACGGCTATTACCGCTGCTACTGTTATCTGCCGCTGTACGTCTTCTGTGGATCGCACCTGTTGGTAGCGCTACTGCGAAGCAGCAACATCGACGCCGCGAAGCACTGCCGGGCTGTCGTACGGTTGCTGGTGCGTTATGTCCGCAAACACTGGCCTCAAACGCGGATCATTCTTCGTGGCGACAGTGGATTCTGCCGCTGGAAGCTGATGCGTTGGTGCGACAAGAACAACGTGGATTACATCGTTGGGGTTGCCAGAAATCCCCGTCTCCAAGCGGCCTGCGAGCCTTTGATGAAAGACGCGGAAGCGGAGTTTGAAACCACCGGCGAGAAGGTGCGACGGTTTGCCTGGTTGGATTACGCAGCACATAGCTGGGATCGTCGCCGACGCGTGATTGCGAAAGCCGAGCGTTTGCCCAAGGGGCGAAATCCTCGTTTCGTTGTCACCACGTTGAAAGGCGATCCGCAGCAACTCTACGAAGACGTGTATTGTCAACGCGGTGATATGGAGAATCGGATCAAAGAGCAGCAACTAATGCTCTTCGCCGATCGGACCAGTTGCCAAGCTATGCTGGCCAATCAATTCCGGCTGCTGCTCTCCGGGTTGGCTTATACGTTGCTCGACGCCCTTCGCCGCATTGCCTTAGCCGGCACGGAAATGGCCACCGCACAGTCAGACACCCTTCGACTGAAACTCATCAAAGTGGCCGCGCGTGTCCGTGTCACCGCACGACGAGTCGTGTTTCATTTGGCAAGCTGTTGCCCATGGGAGCCACTTCTGCGTCAAGCGCTGACGACGCTCTACGACACCAGCTAACGCACCACGGCACTTCTGCTTACCGCATGGCCCAGCGGGGGGAAAGGGGGCCTTCTGCGCTCCCTTCGACAAAATCTCGCTCCGCTGCTGAAATCGACCGCCCCGCCCAAAAAACACCCGGCAACAAACAACGGATGAAATATCCGGGCTAGCCAACCGCGTGTCGAGGTCGGTGCGGTTAATCTAAAACCATCGACAGAAGGCACACGGGCATGCGTAATTTACTACTGGGAGTTGGGATAACGGGAACCCTGTTGTTCCTTGCAACCGGCGCGCACATGAGGATGTCGGACCCCGGCATGGACGAATTGCCGGACGAGAACCGCATGCTCTACCGCTCGCGGCACATCTATCTCTTGCTTGCTTCGACGGTATGCCTGGTGGCGGGGATTCACTATCGCGCCAACCAGGGGCTCGTGCGACTCAGCATTCAGACCACCGGTTTGCTGTTGTGTGCGGCGGCCGTAGCGTTGCTCTTCGCGGCATTCGTGGTCGAACCCCCCAGAACGATTGAGGAGGTTCACCTGGGGCGACTTGGCGTGTTCGCCGTCTTTGGCGGAGCGATGCTGCAACTGGCCTCGATCGCTCGTTGGCCTTTCACTCGCGGTGTGGTCGCTGCGAGTTCCCCGTGATCGTCACGGTCTTCGTTTGCTAGGGCGTCGCAGTCGCTACTTCTGCGACAGGGCTTTTGTCTGCCGGTGAACTTCGTCGACGATGATTTTTTCGACCTGAGGGGCCCAAACGGTGGGCAGACCGTAGTAGACCATCGCACCGCCCCCTTCGTACCCGCCCTCGGTCAGTACCCGGCGGGACGGGATGTAGGCCATCACGTCGTTCGAATACCCGGCAATCCAAGTTTTGCATTCGCCAAGTTCGGTTTTGAGTCGCAGGGCGTAATCGACCACCACTTCGCCCCCCAGGGTGATCCACAACAGATCGTTACCGAACTGCCATACCTGCACCGGGTAAGGATACGTTTGCGAAAGCGGAGTACCGCCCGCGATCTGTTCCAGCAGGATCTTCGCGCGGCTGGCTTCGTAGCGATTGTCGGAACCCGCCTGCCGCTGAAGTTCGGCCTCGCTCGGTAACGTGTCCAGGGGTAAGTCGACCACTGCGTAACTGGTCTCCAACTCCGCAGGCACGGGAGTCATGTCGCTGGCCAGCACTTTGTCGACGGCCGCGGCCAATCGTTTTCCGTAGCTTTCGGCTAACTCCGCTGTTCTGCGGGGCAGCGGGTTCTGATCGGCCCCGCAACCGGCCCAAAACAACGCGACCGCATCCGGGTGAGCCGTCTCCAGGGCAATTTGAGCGAACCCGGGATAGTCGCCCGACCATTGGTAGAACGATAACGTGGTGGAATGACACGCGTACCCAAACAGTACCGCCTGAAGTTTTCCTTCCGCGTCTCGTACCGCCAATACAGGAACATCATGATCGTAAGGGCCAACTATCTTGCCCTCTTCGCGAAGGCGGGGGACATCGTTCTCCTTGTTGTTGCGGCGATTCACCGCAAAGGTTGCTTTTCCGATGCCCGCGGTGAGTTGGGCGGGTGCGATCGACTTCAACGCGTTTCCTACGGCGGTGCTAATTTGTCGAGGAAGCATCGTGGCGTAGGCATCGACCATCGACTGTTGGGTTTCATTCAAGAAGTACATCGCGGCCAGGTTTCCGCCGACGACGGGACCCGTGTGGGTGTGTGAGGTGCACAACGCAACTTGATCGCGTGAGAAACCATGTTGCTCGGCGAGCAACTCGCATACCTTGCCAGAAAGTTGACGGTCGATGCCCACCAGATCGAGTGTGACGATCACACCTCGATTCCCGTCGGCATCTTGCAGAACCAACGCTTTGGCCCACAGCGAGTGCAAGGTACCTTCGGCCGCGTGATCGCGAGATGCATAACCCGACATCCACATTCCTTCTTGTGGCGTGATGTCCACCTTCGCGGCGCCCGCTTGCCATCCGTCGTCTGCCAAGACCTCCGGGGTGCAGATCGCAGTGACCAAGACGAACCATGCAGAGATCGCCACACGCACGGCAACTCTGCGAGTGAGCGGGCAAGTGTTGAGCGATCCGTTCCTCGGCCAGGCTCGATTCATGAGTCATCTTCCTTCGAAGGTCGAATGAGGTGCTGGTATGGCATCCACAACGGGATTCATCAGCCACGATTTACTGCAAAACATTTAGGTACGCAATCAAGTCGGCCAGCGCTCGTTGGTCGATCTGCTTTTCCATGCCCTCGGGCATGATCGATAGCCCGGTGCTGCGAAGTTCGTCGATATCGACCCGCAGCACCGTGTCCGAGGCTCCTTCAGCCCGGGTGAGCGTTACGCTGTTCGCGGTTTCACCCGTGAGCATGCCACTGAGTGCGCGGCCGTCTTCAGTAAGCAGAACGTAGTTGGCGTACTGAGGATTTACCTCGCGATTTGGGTCCAGGACGTTCAGCAGAATAAACTCGGGACCCCGATTCTTGATGGTGGCCAAATTGGGACCCAACTCATGGCCGACATTTTCCGCCTTGTGACATGCGGCGCAGATTTTGCGGAAAACGGTTCGTCCTGCTTCGGCGTCGCCGGTTAGTGAAAGGGCAGGGCGATACTCCTCGACGACGTCGGCCCGACGGGCCACATTCACTTCGGCGAGCAGCGACAGGCTGCGCTCGCGAATGGCCTCGTTCGCGTGTTCTCGCAGTTGTTTGATTCGTGCCGGATCCAAATCGACGGGGGCGATATCACCCGACTCGAGTGCGTCGAGCAGTTGGTTGACCCACACCGCGCGGGCGAAGAGAACCTCCGCCGCTTCGACCCGCAGACGAGGACTGAAGCCGGGCCAGGCATCGACCAGAATTTCGGCGACTTCGGCCTCGCGAAATTTTCCCAGCGTCGACAGCGCGGCCAGTTGCACGGCCTGCGATTGGCGATTGTCGAGCAATTCGGCCAGTAACCCCCGCACATTGCCCAGCTTGGCCAGGGCCAGGGTCGAGACGGCGGCCGCCCGTTCCGCGGGAGTTTTCTCGGCGTCGCTGGCCGTCTCGTGTGCGTTGGCCAGCACTTCGGCCAGCAGCGCCGTGGCTCGCCCGCCGGCGTTGCTGGCCAGCAGTTCTTGAACGGGGCGACCCGAACGTGCGAGCCCTTCGCTGAGGCCCTCGACCATTGCGGGAGCCAGACGATCATCGTTGCTGGGCAGTGCTTTCAGTGCGGCAAACAGGGCCGCTAAATCTACTGCCTGGCTGGTCAGCCCGATTTGTTCTGCCAGCGAACGCAGCACCTCGGCCGCCGCAGGTGTCGCGCGAAATTCCTTGTCTTCAACCAGCCGTGAGAGAACATTTCCGGCGCCGGAGGATAGCGAACTGAGCACGGCCAAGCGCATCCATTTGCTCTCGGGATCCGTCGACAATAGCGCGGCAAGTGCGGCATCACGCTGCGGGCCATCGATCGCGCCGAGGCTGAAGGCCAGTTGATAACGCAGACGCTGATCAGGGTCGTCGACCATGGCCAGCAATCTCTCTCGAATTTCCTTCGACGACGCGATCAGTGGTTCGGCGAGTCGTACGGCATGTTCACGCACGCGAGGGCTGTCGTCATCGAGCGCCGCCACGAGCGAGGCTTCATCCAGCGCTTCCATACCGTCGAGTACATACAAAGCCCGCATGCGGCCCTGCTCGGAAGTCGATGTAGTGACGAGCTCCCGTAGAAGCCGGATCGCCGAGGCGTCCTGCCGTTCGTAGAGCAACCGCGCCGCCGTATCACGATGCCAGCCGTTGGGGTGTGCCAGCAGGGACACTAGTTCAGCCGTCTTCGCCTGAGATAGCTGCGGAGTGCTGCGGTGATTAAACCCATCCGGCACGACCCGATAGATCCTTCCCCGGTCACGGCCGTGATTCAAGTCGAGATGTTTCTTGATCACCGGGTGCAGGCTGGCCGGGTGTTCGATCACTTCGCGGTATACGTCCATCACGTACAGGGCCCCGTCGGGTGCGTTTGCGAATTGGGCGGGCCTGAACCAGATGTCTTTGGAGGCCAGGAATTCCACGCCTTCGTCCGCCCGATTCGCGGTTAGCTCGATCCCATCGCCGGTGAGTGTTTTACGATGAACGATGTTGCTTCCCACGTCGCCGACAAACGCATTACCGTAATATTCTTCGCCGAAAGCATCACCTCGATAGATGGTCACTCCGGTGGCTCCCGTGAAGTAGCCCGCTGCACGCCCGCCGCCTTCCACCGGGCCGGGCACGATGGCTTGCTTGCGAAGTCGAGTGCGGACGATGCGCCACGGTTCGACGGGACTGATTCGAAACACTTCAGCCTGAGGCCCGTCGCTGGCGATGCTGCGACGCGCCCCGGGTGCCGCGAGATAGGCGTTGCGGGCCAGGTAGTGATCGTCGAACATCACTTGCTGGATGTGGTCGCTGTTGGAAGAGGCGAACTTGCGGCCCCAATCGTCAAAGCTCATTCCGTGCTGCGCGCCGCCGCTGGTTGCCTCAAGCTCCAAAGTTCGCGGATCGAAGGCGAAGTCTCGCCCGCGTAGATTGATGGCAGGTACGTCCTGCTGTGGCTTTCCGGCCGTGGGGTCGTTGCTCGGGGTGCCCCAAAGTTGCTCCGGTGCGGCAACCGTTTGAACTTGCCCGCCCGAGGTACTGGTGGCGCCGTGAATTCGATTGTCAAGCCCGAAGTGGAACGAATTCAACAGCCCCTGCACGTTGGACTTGCTGAAGCCGGTGAATACTTTCACTCGTTCATCGGCTCGACCGTCTCCATCGGTATCTCGCGCAAAGAAGATGTCGGGAGCATCTCCCACGAATACTCCGCCGTTGTAACAGGCAATGGCCGTGGGCCATGAGAGACCTTCCAGAAACGGAGTGCTCTTGTCGAATCGGCCATCTCCGTCGCTATCTTCCAGTAACGTCACGCGGCTTAGCGCGTCGTCGGGGTTTTCGGAGTAGCCGCACATCTCGACCACGTACAATCGCCCGTCGGCGTCGAATGCCATGGCCACGGGGTCTGCGATCAACGGTTCGGATGCCACCTGGTCGATGTGAAACCCTGGGAGCAGCTCAAAACTTTTCAATGCCTCTTCCGGCTCGAGGGGGTCGATCCGCGGCAGCTCGGCGGAATAATCTCGATCGACCGAGTCCGATTCGCCAGCGGCCGGGTTGGGTTCGGAGGCCCTCGATACAAGAACTGAGGGCAGTGTAAGCGTCAACAGACAGACACAAGCAGCACGGAGCAAACGCATGAACCATCCCTCGGAGGGAAAAGTAGTGGGCGGGAGATGCGGCCGCTGGCAGGTTTGTCGCGACCGCAACCTGCTTTGATCGTAACTGCCCGGAGGGGCCGGCTCAATGATTCGGAAGGCCGGAACTCCCTGCAAACAGCTCATCGCTCGATCTGCCGCACCTCATATCGAGAGAGTGAAACTCGTGGTACGATACGCGCGAGGTGGGAATTCGATTTCTGAAATGCGCCCCGAAGCGGCAGTGACCACAACCGAGCGGATCTGACATGCGTTATGCCATTTGCAACGAGACTTTCCTGGATTGGCCATTCGAGAAGGCGTTCGCCTTCGCCCGCGAGTGTGGGTACGAAGGTATCGAGATCGCCCCCTTTACCATTGCGAATGATGCGCGTGATATTTCCACGGCCAAACGGGCCGAAGTTCGCTCACAAGCCGAAGCGGCCGGCCTGGACGTGGTCGGACTGCACTGGTTGCTGGCCAAGACCGAGGGATATTATCTCACCAGCCCCGAAGCCTCCGTGCGGAAAGCGACCACGGAGTATCTTTGCGAGCTTGCCCGATTGTGTCGTGACCTGGGGGGCGACGTGCTGGTGCTGGGTTCTCCGCAACAACGCAACTTGCTGCCTGGCGTTTCTATGGACGATGCCATGAAGTACGCCGCCGAGGTCATTCGCGGTGCGGTCGGTGTGCTGGAAGAAACGAATGTCGTACTGGCTGTCGAGCCGCTAGGACCTGCCGAGGGTGATTTTCTGAATCACGCGTCGGATGGCGTGAAGCTCATCGGCATGGTCGATTCGCCTCAGTGTCGACTGCATCTGGACTGTAAGGCCATGTCGAGCGAACTCGAGCCAATTGCCGATATTGTGCGGGCCAACGCCTCGTACATGCAACACTTTCATGCCAACGACGCGAACAAGCTGGGGCCGGGTTTCGGGGAAATCGACTTCGTGCCGATCTTCGCCGCCCTCTGCGAGGTGGATTACCAAGGTTGGGTTTCTGTCGAGGTGTTCGACTACAGCCCGGGCATTGAGCGCTTGGCCAAGGATAGCATCGCGTACATGAAAGCGTGTGTGGTCAAAGTGGAAGCCGGGGGAGAATAAATCTCGCCAGAGGCAGCGAGGAACTCATTTAGTTCCCAGGTACCGAATCCATCGGGATGGATACCTCTTGAGCCCGGAGAATTTCTTTCATGACGTCGAGCGTGAGTCGGGCCGTGGAGTTGTCGGGGTCGGCTTCCACGGCTTCCTGAGCCGTATTAAAGGCCTTGATCAACTCGTTCGGATCCTCTTTTCCCAGCACCACGTGTGCATAGACGCGTTGGATCAGCTCGGTCGATTCCCTGAGGATGGGATCGATGTCGTCAAGCACCGTCGGTGCATCGACCTCAATTTGGCTGGCATCGTACATCTTGAGAATGTTATCCCGGGCACTGCCATCCAAATGCTGGCCACTGGCCTTGAACGTCGTGAACTCAAGTGCATTGTGATCCCAAGTGGCAATCGGCCCCGGGCCTAGGGCTTTGAGTAACTGTTCTCGCCCGGCGATGCGATACGCGATCATCTGTTCCGGGTGTTCGATCTTGTACATGGCCAAGGCCTGTTCGACACCGATCGATTCGAACTGATCGAGCGTCATCTTGGGCCGCCCGGCAATCGGGCTTTTCGAGCCAACCATCAACACATCGCGGTCGGGCAAGAAGAAGAGCTCCACCTCGGGAAACACGTCGCAGAATGAACGCAGTACGATTTCCATTTCGGCCGTAAGCGTACTGACCGGCATCCACTGCACGAATAGCCCTTCGTCGGTCAACCGATCTCGGGCATGTACATAGAAGTCGCGGCAAAGCAGGGCCGCATTACCCGGAAAGCTGGGGTTCTGTTTCCCGTCGGAGATAATCAAGTCGTACGGTTCTTGATGTTGCAGAAGGAAGTGCAAGGCGTCTTCAACCACCACATTCACGCGAGGGTCATCCAATACGGCGCCCTCTGGAAAGTACTGCTTCGCAGCGTCGACCACGGCCTGATTGATTTCGACGCAATCGAGGGCTTCGATTTGATCGTACTTTGCCAGTCCCTCGAGCGTCGAAGCGCTTCCCAGACCCACGTTCAAGGTGCGGCCGATACGCCGATCCAGCGCCATGGGCAAGTGCGCCAGAATCTGTTGTTTGGTAAACAGCGCGTTTGAAAACGATTCGGTCGCGCCAATGGTCGAGCCATCGATGGTTAGCGCCAACGCCGAGGGCCGGATGGGATCTTGAAGCACCTGAACGGTCGCCAAATCACCTTCAACGCTGGAGATAATTTTGCCGCGTTCATACGCTCCCGGTTCGCCCTCGAGTGGTAAATGGGCGGGCAACACCCAGGCCAGCAAAACGGCCATGGCGGAAAATGTGCCGAGGGTGATCCAGGCAGGAGCCGACTGACGATCGCCGGTGGCGCGCGTGTTGCGCCATCCCCAAACGGCCAACAGTGCGGCCAGCAACAAATTGGTAATGGCCACCAGCTTGGTGCCGTTGAGCGTGCCGAAGCGTGGAAGCAGATACGTGGCCGCCACGATCGAGCCCGTGATGCTGCCGATGTTGGCCAGCAGGTATGCCCAGCCCACGCGCCGCCCGAGAAGGCGGACGTCTCCCAGGTACAAGCGGCTGGCCAGCGGAAAGCTCAACCCCATGAGCAAGGTTGCCGGAAGAATCAGCACCCCGGCCAACAGCGAGTCGATCAATAGTCGAACGAGCCAGTATTGCTCGCGAAAGCTGGCCGAAAAGATGCTCACGTTGTCTCGTACCGGTACCAATACCGACCGCAGCGAGCGAGGGGGATCGTTGATCAACCACAAGACGAACATGGCCAGCATGACCAAGGCTGCGATGGCGGCCTGGCTCACCGCCAAGTCGTTTTCGGCTCGACCACGTTTAGCAATCGGGCGCAACAGTAGCGATCCGATTCCCAGCCCCAACAAGAACACCACCAAAACCATGGTGAGTGCGTAGGTGCTATTGCCGACCAGATACCTCAATCCTCGGAACCACAGAATCTCGTAGGCCAACGTCGCAAAGCCGGAGACGATCAGCACAGCGGCCGAGTAGGCCCTTGGGAGATTCGTCGGAATCAAGGTTTCCTGATCGTTTGCCGAATCCTGTGTTTGATTCTGTTTGGACTTTGCACCCAGCGCGATGGCCGTGGCCCCTATGATCAGGTTGACGAGATTGGCGGTGGTCACAGTTCCGGTGAGCCCGACGAACTCTACCAGGACGATGCCGGCAATGACCGTTCCCACGGCAGCCCCCACGGTGTTGATGCCGTAGATGATGCCTAAATGTCGATCAAGCGTCGGCACGCTCCGAATCATGACCGAGCACAACGCGGGAAATGTCGCGCCCAACAGCGCCGCGGGAAGGATAAGCAACCCGAATACGAACACCAGCCGTAAGGCGGCCAGCGAGAGGCTGCTGTCCACGCTCGCGGCAACGTCCGCAAAGAGTTGCGGCAAGCTGTAAAACGTCATCGTCAGCAGAGCCGTGGTCAGTGCGATGCCAAGTTCGAGATAGCCGTACAACGTGAGCGGCGAGGGACCCGCTTGTTGTCTTTTGAATCGTTCGCCCAGGAAATGGTATGCCCAGGCACCGATGCCCATGCCCCCCATGAATGCGGCCACGACCGTGCTGGCAGCCAGGGTCGTGCTGCCGAAGGTGAGCGAGAGCATTTTCGCCCAGGCAACCTCGTACATCAGCGCAGCCGCGCCGGAGGCAAACGCCATGAGATAGATCAACCGTGAGCTAACGCTACTGGCGGGTAAGCTTGCGGTAGATTCAACAGTTTCGGCCGGAGCAGTGGTCATCGAGTCGCTTGATTGGGCCGGGAAAGAGATACGGCAACTCGGGAAAAAAGAAGCTCGCACAGCCAAGCGTTCCGCGAGCACGACGTACCACTCATGGTATCCGCCCTATGTAGCGGCGGCAATTCTCATGAACGCTAACTGCAGCAACACTTCACCCCACGCAGGAGTTAGCAACTCAGGCTTCTGAATTCAGGCGGCTTACGGGGTGACGGCTCGGAAGAAATTTCGTACCGGCTGTCCCGCCACGTATACCTTCGGGCTGTACACCACAGCAGGTTGGTAATAAACCGTCGAGGGTGCGTAGTAGGTAGTCACCGGGGTGGGTGCATAGTAGGTGGTCGTCGGAGCGTAATAGGCAGTTGTGGGTGCGTAATAGGTGGTTGTGGGGGCATAGTACGTGGTCACCGGGGTCGAGGTGGCCGGCGCGTAGTACGTTGTTACCGGTGTTGAGACCGTCGGTGCATAGTAGGTGGTAACCGGCGTCGAGACACTCGGTGCGTAGTAGGTCGTTACCGGGGTAGAAACCGTCGGTGCATAGTAAGTAACCGTGGGGGTCGGCAGGTCGTAGACCACCACGCTCTGAGCCGTGGCCGTTGAGGCCAAGAGAATCGCGGAGACACCCAAGCACAAGCCAACGAGTTTTCCTGATGCGTGCCGGTTCATCACGTTATTCCCCTCAAGTAAATTCTATCGATCACATAACAGGTAGCGAATACGAAAGCTTCACCGTCGAGCCTTTATAATAAGGAGCTGAGAGGGGCCCCCGCAAGCATCTGCAGAGCGATTTCTGGCGGTTTCACCGCACTTGGCTGGGGCCGCGTAAAGATGGGCTATTGGCCGAGATTTTGCTCATTACACAACATATCGTTGACTGTTTGACGTCGACGTATCACACGGCACCGTTGATCATCGATGAGCACTTCCGGCGGTAGTGGCTTCGAGTTGTAATTGGAAGCCATCACGCTGGCGTATGCTCCGGCGCATTCGATCACCAGCAAATCGCCGACCTCGGCCGAAGGAAGGCGACGCTGCTGGACGAAGCCACCTTCGCTCTGGGTGAAGATATCCCCCGATTCACACAGGGGGCCACCCACCACAACATCCTGCTCCGAACGATCGCCGGAGGAACCGCTTCCGGGAACGATGGAGATGGGATGATACGCGCCGTACAGAATGGGGCGGGCGAGCGTGTTGAAGCCCGCATCCAGCAGATAAAACAGATTGTCGCCCATCTTCTTGATGGCACAAATGCGGCAGACCAGGTAACCGCTTTCCGCCACGACATAGCGTCCCGGTTCGATCTCCAACTCGATCTTGCGGCTCAACTGCGATTCCAGCCGATTGCGTGTATCGTCCCACAGGCGGAAGTATTCCGCCGTGTCGATTTCCTCGTCGCCCTCGGTATAGCGAATTGGCAACCCGCCGCCGGCGCTAATCGAGTGCAGCGTCTCGCCCACGCGAGGCGCGAGTTCTTCGATGGCCCCGCAAACTTTTGATAGATGTTCGAAATCGGTCCCAGAGCCGATGTGAAGGTGCAAGCCGGCAACCTTCAGCCCGTGTTGGTTGGCCAGGGCGACGCATTCATCGAGTTGTTCGTGCCAGATACCGTGCTTCGATTGTTCACCGCCGGTGTTCGTCTTCTGGCTGTGCCCATGTCCGAAACCCGGGTTGATGCGGAGGGTGATCTCGCAGCCCTGCACACGGCTTCCGAGCTGTTCGATCATGTCGGGAGAACCGCAGTTGACGTGAATCTCGCGTTCAACCACCAGGTCCAACGTTTCTTCATCGAAGATGTCGGAGGTGTAGACAATCGGGGGTGGAGACCCACCGGCCACATAGCCTGCAGCCAGGGCGCGGTGGATTTCGCCCGCACTGACGGCATCGACCAGCGCGCCTTCCTGACGAACGATTTCCAGGATCGAGAGATTCGAGCAGGCCTTTTGAGCGTACCTTACCGTGTCAAAGGCCTGAAGATCGCCCAGTCGTTGGCGGATCTTGGCCGCATCATAAGCGTAGGAGGGCGTCCCGAATTCTCGGGCAAGTTGCTCAACGGGAACTCCGGCAATCTCGGTGCGGATCGTCGGGTGTGTGGTACCGTAAGTGGCCATACATAGCTCGGAAGATAAAAGCGATCTGGGAATTGCGTGTGGGCGAGACGGTGGTCATCGCTGCGGATGAATCACTCAGTGAATTAAGGGAGTATCCTTCCAGTAACCGTATCACAGCGGGGCCAGATCGAACACCCGATGGCCTGCGCAATAAAACACGGCGCCGACCTGACCGTTGGTCGGCGCCGTGTGGTCTTCTTGTTGTGTCGGATAGTTGCCTCTCAGAGCGGCGAACGATCCGAACGTGTCCGTCCGAGCCTTACAGCCCGGGGATGCCCATCTGTGGGGCGGCAGTCATCACAGCCGTGCCCAAGGCACCCAGGGCACCCTTTTCGGCTTCGATGTGAATGTGCATCCCGTTCTCGATGGGAACCATCACGGCGGAGACCCGGTCGTCTTCTTCCGGTACTTCCAGCGTTAGCGAGGACAACAACGGGTCATCTCCCGCGTCCATGTCGGCCAGCAGATCCAGCATCGGACCGACGGCGACGACCAATTGAGCCGGAGGAACTTCGGTTTCCGCCATTTCTTCCGACTTGTCGATGGCAGCCTTCAGACGGTCGACGCCTTCGGTGCCCACAGCCAGATAAGCAGCATCCTTCGCCATGCCGAAGGTGAATTCGATGTCCGTGCCGAACAGGGTCTCGAGCATTTCACCTTCCGCACCACCGAAATAGGGCAGAATCAACGTGTGAAAGCGGACACCCTTGTGCTTGTCGACGTCGAGCTGAACCCCGTAGAAACCGGCTTCGGTTTCGGCCAGATCGACCAACCGCTCGAAGACTTCGGCCAATTCGTCACCGTCGGCGACTGCAGTTCCGATCAGCAGGTTGAAGGGACCCTCGCCCACGAGCGACATACCGCCGTCGATATGTCCGCTATCCACGGTGGCCTGAGCCACGTCGATGAACTCGCCGATGATCTCTTTCAAGTCCGCGGCGATTTGCTCGTCGGGGATGGCGTCGAAGCCGTCGATTTGCTTCATCAGCTCGCTGCGAATCGATTCCACCAGACCGGTGGCTTCGTCGATTTCACCGCTGCTGAGAACCATGTTGAAGTTCGCCGTCACGGCCGCCTCCTGGTCGAAGAATCCGCCGTACTTGGTACGTCCTCCGCTCATCTTGGAGTACTGCTCTGCGGCGGCGCTGCCTTCCACGGCGGTAACGATGACGTCCATGACCCCGATTTCTTTTTCGCGATCGATGGACATGCCAATGGTGACTTCGTCCAACTCATCCATGGCCTCGGTGATGGAGCTGAGTTGCTCCTTCATCAAGCTCGTGCGGAGTTCGTACTGGGCGTCCCCTTCGTCAGGCAGGCGGGGCATGTTTTCGTCCATGCCGATCTTGATTTGCTCGACGGCCAGCTGGCGGAAGATCTCCGGGATATTCTGTACGTAGGCCTTGAAGCCGAAGTTGTACTCTTCATTCAGGCTGTTGAGCAGTTCGACCGGATTCTCGGGCACGTTGTCGAACGCATCGACGCCTTGCGAGACGAAGGTCCAGTCGCCCACTTGCTTCATGTACAGCGAGATCGCGCCGCCCGGGACTTCCATGCGGTACACACCGTCGCCTTCATCGGATGGCGCGTCGCCAAGATTTCCGACGATCTCCATGAACTTTTCCAGATCGTTAATGGGCAGAAAACCCAGCACCTGGAATTGGAAGCCGTCGGAGCTGACGACTCCGCCCCAGGGCTTCTCTTTGTCGATGGGCAACCCTTGGCCTTGGGTGACCAGCGTCAGCAGGCCTTCAAGTCCTTGTCCCAAGTCGGGGTTGTCCGAGGCCTGGCCGACGAAGTCGATATCGTCGATGACTTGTTGGTAGCTCTTGGCCCAGAGCATCATCAGCGGTTCCATCTCGTCGTCTTGTGCAAAAGCCGTCGACGACGAGACGGCGGTTGCGATTGCCACGGCAATCGCGTTCAGCAATGTCTTCTTCACGATTTAGTTCTCCTCGACAACGCGGCGGCAGGGCGGCAACGAGCAGCATCCCACCAGGCGCCCTGTAGCTCCGAATTTGTTAGGCAAAAGAGGGAGATTATACCCCTAATAGCGGCGGTTTGTTTCCAATTCTCGCCCGAATAACGGAAAGTGATTCGTGACCCACCAAGGCGATTGGAATGCACTTTTTACCGTATCGCAGAACATTTGAGGCCATGGCACACCAGATCGCAAGTGCCTATTGCCCAAGATTTGCGACCGACGATGGATTTCGGCACCCGGGCCGTGACCGATGCTGTGCGGTTCAAGCGGCCAAGTCCACAGGCCCGATCGCATTTCACCCCCCCAGCCTGGGCTTCACGAGGGTAGAATCGGCGGATGCCGATCGGTGGGTTCCTGTAACGCCCGATCGACGGACGCTAAAATCGTTTCACGCTTGGCGGCTCCCTGTTCAGCCACCACGGCAACGCTCGGGCTTTGGTGGCCTCGACGGTTGTTGGTTCATGTAGTTCGAGGATCCCGATGAAATTCAAAGAAGGACGCGTCTGGCCGGCCATGTTCACCCCGTTGGGCGACGACGGTGCACCGCGGTTGGACGTCATCGACCGGTTGGTTGAAGTCTTTGCCGAGCAGCAACTTGGCGGTCTGTATGTGCTGGGGTCGACTGGCCAGGGCATCCTGCTTTCGGTGGACGAACGTCGCCAGGTCGCCGAGCGTACCGTTCAGGCCGCCGCGGGTCGCATACCGGTGATGATCCACGTGGGTGCGGTCTCTACGGAAGATACGGTTTCGCTAGCAAGACATGCCGCCGAGGTCGGGGCCGATGCGGTTTCCTCGGTGCCGCCCATCTACTATCCCAGCAGCTTCGATGGGGTAATTGAGCATTATCAGCGGGTGGGCAGTGCGACGGATCTCCCCTTTTTCCCCTACCACGCCTCGTTTTTGGCCCAAACCTTGCCCCCGGCGAAGGAATACGCCGAGCGGCTGATGCAGCTTCCCAACATCGCCGGCATGAAGTTCACCGATCACAACATGTACGTCCTAGGGCTGCTGAATAACTACGCAGACCAAGACTTCAAAATCCTCAGTGGGGCCGATGAGCTGATGTGCCAGGCGGCCGTGAGCGGCGCCAAGGGAGCGATTGGCAGCTTCTACAACGTGTTTGGTGCCAGTTGTCAGAAAGTGCGGCAGGCGTTCGTCGCGGGAGATATCGACCGAGGTCGTCGGTTCATGTTGGCCTTCCAGAAGTTGATCGACACGATTCTCACACGCCGCGCGATGTGGAATTTTCAACACGCGGCCATGCAACTGAAATACGATATTAATATCGGCATGCCTCGCCCCCCGTTGGGATCGTCCGAACATCCGTTCTCGTTCGACGAAGTCGAGCGTATGGTTGCCGAGCTAGATCAAGCTGCCGAGTAGCCAGCAGCTTCCTTGCGAGACATAACGTGGCCTAGATCTCCGAATAGAGGGTCCTGTCATGCAGAATACGTTTGCTCGACGTACTTTCCTGGGAATGGCCGCGGCAGCGGGGCTCGCACCGTTGACGGGGGTTATCCCTCGGGTCTTGTCCGCCGCGGAATCGGATGCCGACGATCGATTCAGTGGATGGCCCGTGGGTGTGCAAAGCTATTCGCTACGGAAGTTCGACCTTCCGCAAGCATTGCGGCACATTCAAGGGCTTGGACTGCACCACGTAGAGTTCTACCCGGGCCATTTCAACCCGGCATCGAGTTCCGAAGAGATCGCCGAGATGGCGACCGTATTGAAGAAGGCTCAGCTTTCGATCAGCGCGCACGGCGTAAACAACTTCACCAAGAATCGGGAAGCAAACCGGAAGCTCTTCGAGTTTGCTCGGGCCGCTGGGATGAAGAATATCACGGCCAATCCACAACCCGACTCGTTCGATAACCTCGACGATTTGGTCGACGAATTCAACATCCGCATCTGCATTCACAATCACGGTCCCGGTGCCTTGTACGACGGGGTGGATTCGGTCGCCAAGGCGGTCGAGGGGCGGCACGAACTGATCGGGGCCTGCGTCGATACGGGGCATGTGCTGCGAAGCAATCAAGACCCGGTGGCCTGGGTCAAAGAACTGGGGCCCCGCGTGTTCGCCATGCATCTCAAGGATGTGGCTGAGAAACAAAAGCGAACACATGACGTAGTGTTGGGTACCGCGTTCCTCGATGTGCCTGCCCTGTTTGCCGCGATGCATGCGGCAGGCTTCCCTGCCGACGGTTCGCTGTCGATCGAATACGAGTCGAACCCCGACAACCCCATCGACGACATCGAGCAATGTCTAGGCGTCGTCGAGCAAGCCACGGAGCAGGTGCCCCTGGCCTGAATTCGTTTGCGAACGCGTTGTCGCAGGCCATAAAACCAACGTCGGTGAGGACTCACACGAGAAGCGTTGCCCCCTGGTGGTGTCATGCTGAAGTTTCGGAGCAATTCCCGATCTCTCAAGCTCTGCGATGACGAGACTCGACGTGAGATTCTGAGTGTGAGGGTCTTGAGTGCGCCTACTCTCACGCCGAAGATTGGGCGCGCGATGATGATCGCGGCCACCGACGATTCTGGACGAGACCACAAGCCCGTGCAGGGCGTATAGGTCGAATGCAGCTTACCGTTCTCGGTAGGTGATCCGCCCCTTGGTGAGATCGTACGGCGAGAGTTCAACGCGTACGCGATCGCCGGGGACGATACGAATAAAGTTCTTCCGCATCTTGCCCGCGACGTGGGCGATGATGTCGTGTCCACCATCGATCGAGACACGGAATCGGGTGTTTGCTAACGCTTGGGTCACGACTCCTTCGACTTCGAGAGCCTCTTCTTTCTTCGGTGACACAAATTCCTCCTACCAAGAAACGATTGGGATACCGGTGCGAGTTTCAAATTGTAACCGAAAAGCACTCGGGCTGTGAGGCAGATATATCCCCCGGCAGCTCAAATTCGCAGGGCACGTCTTTTAACGAACCGGCCGTAGGGCGATCTTTGGGATATGCGCCAGGGGTCATTTTCCCTACCCGTGGACGGCAGCCCGTCCTTTTTCACGAGGAGTACGGAGCCGAATGTTGAGCAAACGGGAGTAGGATCCCGTGCGGTTGCCGAGCGTAGTCGTAAGTTGTCCCGGTTGAACCATTTTACGCTGCCAGCGTACGATAAATGGACGGCACGCTGGACAGGTTGAAGCTTCGTCCTGCCAGAAGGCGATCTTGGTGGTGCTCTGCGGGCAGTTGGCCCCTCATTGCGGTGGTGTGGAATGACTAGTGATTCGACAGCCGAAACGTTCTCCAATCGCTCTCCCGGCGAGATGCTCTCGCAATTGCTGGGGCAATCCGCCGCGGCCGCCGACGAGGAACTGGACGAGAACCAGCGTATCGCGTTGCTCGAACATCTTCTGGGAGTCGGGGTCTGTCGCCGCCTAGGCATCTATCCTCTTCCCGAAGGGTTTCTGCTTTCCGTGGTGATTCCCGTGTTCAACGAGAGGAACACCATCACCGAGGTGATCGGCAGGGTTCGCCAAAGCGGGGTGCCCTGCGAAATCATTCTGGTCGACGACGGTAGCACCGACGGAACACGCGATCTGCTGAATTCCTGGCAGGGGCAAAGCGACCTCAACATCCTGATGCACGAAAAGAACCAGGGCAAAGGGGCCGCCCTTCAAACCGGGTTTTCTCACGCTAAGGGCAACGTGGTGCTGGTGCAGGATGCCGACCTGGAGTACGACCCGGCGGAGTTCAAAAAGCTCATTCAGCCCATTGTGGAAGATCAGGCCGACGTCGTGTTTGGAAGCCGCTTTACCGGCGACAACCAACGGGTGCTCTATTTCTGGCACTACGTCGGAAATCGGATTCTCACCACACTTTCCAACGCGTTTACGAATCTGAATCTCAGCGATATGGAGACCTGCTACAAGGTCTTCCGACGCGAGATCATCCAGCAGATTTCGCCCTCCCTTCGAGAAAAGCGATTCGGCATCGAACCCGAACTCACGGCCAAAGTGGCCAGTGTCCCGGGGGTGCGGATCTTCGAACGCCCCATCACTTATTCGGGGCGAACCTACGAGCAGGGAAAGAAGATCACCTGGCGCGACGGCTTTCGTGCGCTGTGGTGCATCGTTCGATATCGACGCGGTCTGCGGTCGTGACCCTCGCCCAGAGAACGGGCCAGGGAATCAGTCGAACAACCCCCGTGCGGGCATGGGGGGGATGATCTCTTCGGGCACAGATAGCACGGGCAATGATTCCTCGGACAGCGTTTCTTCGACGGGGGCAACCCCCGGGTGCGATGCGTTCATCACCGGCGAATAGTTGGGTTTCCGGCGATTCAGATACCAGAGGTAGTCGAATTGCACTCGATAGTTGAATCCGCCTTCGCAGGTGTCGCATGGACCATTGCTGTCACACTTCCCACATTCGCCGTACCGAACCAACGTGCGGCACTTCAGATGCCGTTTCCACCAGGCGATGTGGTCGGACGAATGGTCGTGTCCCACTCCGGAGGTCACGACAATTGCTAGCAGTACGGCAGACATGGGGAGCTTCCTCTGGCGGGCAGGCGATTGCAGAGAAAAGAAAGGTGGGTACCACTAGCATCGACCGAACAGCCGGACTGAATCGAGCAGGAATTCGCAACGCAAACGATTCCCGGCCAAGACGGGTTGTGGTGCCAGCAACAGGAAGGCCGATAGCATGACATAGCCGCCCGGCCCCAGGGCTGCACATGTTCTCGAAGATCAGCTCGCTACTGCCCGTCTCGGCTTTCCAATGGTATTCCATGCCCGATCGCACCACCTCCCAGAAAGATGCCACCAGCAGGGCCGAGCTGGATCAGTCGATTCGATCGGGCGGTCGAGCGGTAGCCGCCAGTCATCTCGTCGGCCAGATCGTGTCGCTGGCAGTGTTGTCGGTCTTGCTGCGATTGCTGGGGCCCGATCCCTTTGGGTTGCTGGCGATGGTCTTGCCGCTGTTGTTGCTGGCACGGACGTTCACTGCCTTCGGATTGAATGTAGCCGCGGTGCAGCGCGAATCACTGGGCCGCGAAGAGGCCTCGTCTGTGTTGTGGTTCACGCTTGCGATCGGTCTGCTGACGACCGCAGCGTTGTGGGCCGCCGCCGATGCGGTGGCCTGGTTTTATGATCAACCGAAGTTGGCGCCGGCCGCGACCGCCCTGGCAGGGACATCCCTGGCATTCGCACTGGGCGTACTGCAGCAAGCCCGGCTAGAGCGGCACCTGAAGTTGACCGCTCTGGCCGTCACCCGACTGGCAGCTCAGTTGCTCAGCGGATTGCTGGCCATCGCGTACGCCATTTCCATGGGAGCCGAAAATCACTACGGCGGGGTGACGACCCTGGTGGTTCAGCAATATGCCGAGCTACTTTTGTTGGCAGCCGTGGTCTGGGCCCTGGAGCCGTGGTTGCCGCAGGCTCCTTGGCGAGGGGCTGCCATCAGCGACATGCTTCGCTTTGGCCGTCAGTACACCGCCAGCGGTCTGTTCTTCACCCTGGGGCAACAGCTCGACAAGATTCTGATTGGTTCGCTGCTCGGAGAACGCGCGTTGGGCCTCTATTCTCAGGCTTTCAATATCGCCATGAAGCCCGTCACGGTGGTCAGCACCGCCACGACGGGCGTCATGTTGCCCGCCTTGTCCCGCGCTCGACCGGACGCCATCGCCTATCAGGAGTTGGTGCTGGCGTTCAACCGGCTGGTGGCGATTTTCTTATTTCCGGTCGGTGTCGGATTGATGATTGTCGGCCCCGAGGTGATGAGCTTTTTGGGCGGTGGGCAGTGGCAAGCCGCTGGGCCGCTGTTGGCCATCCTCGCTGCGATCGTTCTGGTGCAAGGTTTCATCAATATCGCCGGTAGCGCGTTTGCCTCGATGGGAAAGACCCGGCAATTGATGTTGGGCGCCGCCGCGCTGGCTGGCGGTTCGCTGCTCGGTTTGCTGCTGGGCTGGTGGATCGGCTCCCTGGCCGGCGATCGACTGATCGCCGTCACCACGGGGTACGCCGCGGCGTTGGTGCTGGTGTTGTTCTTGCCTTATCAGGCTTACTGCCTGTGGAGCGTCGGTGTTCGGGTGGCCGCATGGCGAGGTGCCGTGAAGCGGGCAGCGGTCGCGGCCCTGGGGATGGGCATCATCGTGCTCGGTGTGAAGCTGGTGCTGCTCGGGCTCACTTCGTTGGGGGACCCAGCCCGACTGGCGGTACTCGTACCGCTGGGGGTAGTGTGCTATCTCGGGATGGCTCGCCAAGAAATTCGCTGGGTGATCCGCCGCTGGATAAGAAATGTCTCCACGCCCGAGGGTCGAGAGACGACCCGCTAAGGGGCCTTCTCGCTCGCTTCTTCTTCATCAGGTTCGATCAGATTGCCGTGGAGGTCCCACTCGACCCAATCTTTAATCTTGCGACCCTCTTTCCAGATCGAGACCCCCTTCTTATTGCCATTTTCGTAGTAGAGGGTTAGTTCTCCATCGAGTTGCCCACGAACGAACGTCTTCGTTTCCATCACGTTGCCATTGTCGTAATAGATTGTCGTGGGGCCGTCTCGAAGCAGTCGACCGTCTGGCCCTGGCCGCACCGTTTGTTCCTGTTTGATTTGGCCGTTGTCGTAACGCCGCACTTCTACAGTCGATCCGTCACCGCAACCGACGAACGAAGGCACCGTTACGCACAGGCCCACGGCAGCCACCATCGTGATAAACCGAAAACGTTTTGTGACACCATCAGAATCTGAGGATGACTCGGACATGACTGAATCGCACCGTCGATTGAGAAATCTGGGTCCTCGTGAATTATTATAGGGCAAGCACGGTCGGGGGAAGACAAAACTTACTCCCCGGTCCTCACAACGCGGTGGAAATGCAGGCGAACCTCGCGGCTGACCACCCGTCGCACCCCCTCGACCAGACACCTTGGTTCGTTGTCCTCTTTCCCGAGACGAATGATGTCTTCGAGTTTCATGCCCGGGGGAACGGTGAAGGTCGATTGGTTGATGATCTGATTTCCCGCGTCGAGCTCGGGAATGATGAAATGGCACGTCGCACCGTACGTCAGCATGCGGCTGGCAAAAGCCGCATGGTAAGGCCGCAGCCCGGGGAACGACGGCAGAAGCCCGTGGTGCAAGTTGATGATTCGTCCCCCGGCGTACTTCCAACAACTGCTGGGCGGAAGGATTCGCATGTAACGGGCCAGCACGATGTAATCCACCTCGTACTCATCGCAGATCTCGATCATCCGATCGTTATCCGCGGTACCGCTTTCGTTGCCGATGAGTTTCCAATCGACATTGAATTGTTCGGCCAATGAGCGGCAGGCCGGCCGATTGCCGATCATCACGGCCGCTTCGGCATTGATGTGTCCGTCGCGAACGGCCCTCAGCACTGCCAAGGGGGTTTCCGTGCGGTAGGTGGTGCAGATGGCCAGCCGAGGGCGTTTCGCCCGTTGTTCGGGCGACCAGACGCGGATGCCCAGCCCGGTTTGTTCGGCGATGGTCTGCATCTCGCTTCGCAGCGGTTCGAATTCGTGGTCGGGCAAGTCGAGTCGCAGGAACATGGCAAACACCCGTTCCTCGTCGTGGTCGTACATCTGGATCTCACAGATGTTGGCCCCCAGCCCGGTCACGTAGTGCACGATGGGGTCGGCCAGCCCTCGATTGTCCGGGCCGACTGCGGTAATCACGGTTTCCATATCGAAGTCGCGGTCTTTTGGGTGGGTAGGGTCATGGTCATCTCTCGTGACGAACAGCCCGGAGAAGACCTGCATCTACCATAGACCAACGGGACGTTTGGTCGCCAGTGCCGAGAACTGTGTTGTGCCGAACCGCGGTAATTTCCAGGAAACCATACGCACGCCACGGAAGTGATTCCCCACACTACGCAGCATTCCGATCGCTGTCGTCTTCATCGGTAGGGGGTGGTGAATCGTCGGCCTCGAACCAACCGCTGGGTTTTAGTGGGATGTGCGGCCTGGGAATGGTCACCACTCCCGAGTCGAAGCGGAGTTTGCGACTCGAACCCGCCGCCTGAGAATCTCGCCGTCCACGCAGCCATCGTCTTCGGGCATCCATCCCCAGTTCTCCGTGTTCGGAAGGAGGTTCGCGCCGCATCCATGGGGCACCTTGATCCGTGGAGCTTAATCCGGATGGCCTATCTCCGGCAACGTGAGTTTGATTCGTCGGGGCGATCGAGGAAGGGGGGAGTCGGTAGTCAATTTGGCCGGGGTTTGCTAATGTAGGTCGCGAGGTGCGGCTCGAACGGATCCAGGGCCGAACCACATGATGAGAAATCGAGGGAGAGCTTCATTCATGGCCTTGCGAACACCGAAAGTCCGACGAGAAGACTTGAAGAAGGGCGAATCGCTCTGCGATCACTGCACGGCGAAGTGCTGTCGTTACTTTGCTTTGCCGATCGACGAGCCAACCAGCCGTCAGGATTTTGATTACCTGCGATGGTATCTGCTGCACGAGCATGCCACTGTGTTCACCGAAGACGACACCTGGTACCTGTTGGTCCATACAACGTGCAAGCACTTGCAGCCGGACATGCGGTGCGGCATCTATGAAACGCGACCGCAAATCTGTCGCGATTATTCGACGGACGACTGCGAGTACGACGATTCGTGGACGTACGACCATTACTTCGAGACGCCCGAACAGATCGCGGAGTATGCCGAAGTGGTGGCTCCCGCCAAGGGAAGCGACATTCGCAGCCCCCAGCCCGCGCTTCTGCCGGTGGTGGGTTAAGGTGATTGCGTGATCCAACCGCGTACGCTCAAGGGTTTTCGCGATTTTCTTCCCGAGACGATGATGCCACGCGAATGGATCATCGATACGGCCCGCCGCGTGTTTCGCTCGTACGGTTTCTGCCCCATCGATACTCCGGCGCTTGAGTATCTGGAGATCCTGGCCGGCAAGGGGGGCACCGAGTCGGACAAGCAACTCTATCAATTCGAGGATCACGGTGGTCGTCAGGTCGGCATGCGATTCGACCTTACGGTCCCCTTGGCCCGTTTCGCCGCCCAGCATATTCCAAAGCTCGGCACCCCGTTCAAACGGTATCATATCGCCAGCGTATGGCGCGGTGAAAACACCCAACGGGGACGATACCGCGAATTCATGCAGTGCGATTTCGACACGATCGGCACAACGTCCACCGCCTCGGATATCGAAACGGTGCTGGTCATTCACGACCTGTTCCGTGCGCTGAAGCACGAGTCGTTCACCGTGCATGTCAACAATCGCAAGATTCTGACCGGGCTGCTCGAAAAGATTGGCATCGCCGAACATTCCGTGCTCGTGCTCAGGGCCCTCGATAAGCTGGCCAAGATCGGCTACGAGAAAGTAAGCCAGGAAATGATCGAGGGGGCGGGAATCACGTCGCAGCAGGCGGCCGACGTGCTGAAGCTTGCCGAGATCTCCGAGTCGTTCCGGCCGGAAGACGCCGCGAACTCCAACGAACAGATTCTGGCTGCCGTCGAGCCTCTGGTAAAGGGTTCCGAAACTGGCGAGTCGGGTTTGGCGGCACTGCGGGAATTGATCACCGCGACCGGGAAGGCTGGAATGCCCGCCAGGCATCTGCGGATCGATGTCTCGATCGCCCGCGGGTTGGATTACTACACCGCCACGGTATACGAAACATTTTTAGGGCAGTTGCCCGGCATCGGCAGCGTGTGCTCCGGGGGGCGCTACGATAACCTGGCCGAGTTGTACACCAAGCAACAATTACCCGGGGTCGGAGCCTCGCTGGGGTTGGATCGCTTGTTGGCGGCCATGGAAGAACTCGAAATGCTGCCTCGCACGTCTACGGCGGCGCAGGTGTTCGTGCCATTCTTCGACGAAGCACGCCTCGGCGATTACCTGTGGCTGGCTTCGCAATTGCGGGGCGAGATGTTCTGCGATGCTTCCCAGCAAACGGCCGAGGAGGTATCCGCGGGCATCGCCGCGACGCCAATCAATGTCGAAGTGTTTCCCGAGCCGAAGCGATTGGGCCAACAACTCAAATATGCAGATCGTCAGGGTTTTCGCGTGGCCCTGATCGCAGGGAGCCAGGAACTCAACAATCGCGAGTGCCAGGTCAAAGATTTGGCCACCGGCGAGACAACGGTCGTATCGCTGGATGACCAGGATCAACTGATGGCCTGTGTGCGGAAGGCACTCGAAAGCCCCGCGCCCGAACAAAAAGCTTGAGCACCCGGTCGGCTTGTGTCATAAACCAACCGTTGGCTTCCGGGCGGAGGGGCCTTCGTTCGGCAAGATCTTTGCATCCACGGATTGAAGTAACGAGTTCGCGTTTGGGGGCAGTTCTCATGGCGAAACGTGACAATCATTATGAAGCCGCGTTCGAGGCCTTCCTGCGCGAGCGGGGCGTTGCTTATGTGGCAGTCGACGAGGCCAAGCGATCGACGATGGGTTATGCCTCGTTAAAGAACGTCGATTTCATTGCCAGCGGTTCCGACGGTCGCAACTGGTTGATCGACGTGAAAGGCCGCCGCTTTCCTGCCGGCGGGCGCAGCAAACAGTATTGGAGGAACTGGTCCACGCAGGACGACGTTGACAGCCTGGCCCAATGGGAACGGGCGTTCGGCGAACGGTTTGCCGCTCTGCTTGTGTTTGCTTTCGACGTGGTGGGGGATCGGGCACCCTTGCCCCAGGACCAGCTATTTGTCTTTCGCGGTCATGTCTACGCCTTCGTGGCGATTCGGCTCCACGAGTACGTTCATTTCGCCCGAACCATCTCGCCGAAGTGGGGGACGCTTGCCGTCCCGGTTCCCACGTTCAGGCAATTGGCCACGTCACTAGATGCGTTTCTCGATCCCACCCCGTCCCCGGTGAATGCAAACGCATCTCAAGTTTCGGTTTGAAAACAACCCGTGGCGGTCGAACAACGTCGCGACTGGTTTCATATGCGACGTCGTTCGACCACTTTCCAGGAAACGAGCACGAATTAAGATCCGCGATTATTTCATCGGTGAGAAGTCGGTCGGCTTCATGAAGACCGATTCCACCTTGTTGACCAACTTTCCGTCGGCTGTCGACTCTTTGTATGCCTTTTGCCAATCCGGATCGGCCAGGAAACCCTTCCAGGAGGTATCCCGGGCGGCGCGGTCGGGGTAGGCCATGACGTAGACCAGCGTATCGGGCTGGCCGTCTTCGTTTTCTACGGCCCAGTAGGCGACATTCGTCATGCCGTGTTTCTCGAAGAGAGACATCGTGTGATCGCGAAAGCGAGAGAGCAGGGCGTCGAACTTGCCATCGTTGGTGGTGTATGTGCGTAGCTCGAACAGCCGGGTATCGCCGGCCACCTTTTCGCCGGCCACGGCGGTCGACCGTAAGGTTGTCCAGCCGGTCACGGTCGCGAGGATCACAACCAGCGAGGCGATGACCAGGCGGCTACGATGACTTGGGGGATTGGTCATGGGAGGTTCTCCTTCAGAGGTGCGTGTTTGAGCCAGTTTCAATACCTTGTTTCGGCTTCGATCGTTGGTGGTTGCCCCGACTGCTTTGTCGGTCTGCATCGACGAATCCCGTGGATTCGCCTGCTTCGCCCTCCGCGCCTCGGAACAACCACCAACAACCTCGGGCACGAAACCGGTATTGAAACTAGCTCTAGGAATTCACTCTACGATACACAAATTCAGGGCACGGTGCGGGACCTCGCCGCCTACGGCGCGAGATGTTCTTGCGCGGCCGCCAGGTTGGTCGCGGCCTCGGGAAACTTGGGGCGTAACTCGAGAGCCAGGGCGAATTGTTCGGCCGCCTGCGTCCACGCAGCCTGCTTAAAGTAGATAGCTCCCAGGCTGTTGTGTAAATCGGCGCTGTTGGGCAGTTGGCCAAGTGCCTGTTGAAAGTGTTCGATGGCTGCGTCGAGGTCCCCGGTGGCGACCAGCTCTAACCCGAGGTTATTCTGCGCGGCGACCAACCGCGGATTGAGTTCGATTGCCCGACGGTATTCCGCCAGGGCGGCTTCACGATCTCCCGCCAGACGCAATGCATCTCCCAGATTATTGTGCACGCCGGCCGAATCGTCGCGGATTTCCAGCGCCTCGCGAAACGTAGTGATCGCACGTTCGTAACGGTCCTGCTCCAGATACGCCAATCCCAACCCGTTCCAGGCGCCGAGATGACGCGGCTCGATATCCAGTGCCCGCTGGAAAGCCTCGGAAGCCAGAATCGGTTTGTGATGATTTCGCAATGCATCGCCCACATGAACGTGGACCTCCGGCAATTGCGGCGCCAGGCGTTGGGCTTGGATGAAATCCTGCAGGGCTAATGAAGTTTGCCCCTGCCTGTTTCGCGAGTCTGCTCGGACCAGGTGCAGGAGATAGCTCTCGGGATTGATACGGATTCCATGATCGGCAAGTTGTTCGCTGCCTTGCCAGATTCGGTTTTGCTGAAAGCTGAGCAAGGCCAGCAGCGCGACACCTCCCACGGCGATTCTTCTCGCATAACGTCCCGTATCGATGGTCAACCACCACGCAAGAGCCAAGGCCGGTCCCAACATCGCCAGGTAGACATAGCGGTCGGCTACGGTCGAGGTTTGCTGATAGCCGAACGGAACCAGCCCTAATACGGGAGCCAGACCCGCGACGAACAACGCACAGGCCGTCCACCACTTGCGCCCCGCATTGCTCCACCACAGGGCCACTGCAATTCCCACCGGCAGCACCCAGGTGTAGTAGAGCCAGCCTTGCTCGGCGGCTCGGGCCGGGGTGCGGCTGTAGTCGAGGGTCAAACCAAGCGGTAACAGTAGCTTGTAGGCGTAGAACGCAATCGCATCGGTGGCGACCAACGGGCGTAATCGGGCCGACGTTAGCCCGATGATCTGCGAGTCCGTCTGGATCGATTTGGCAATCACCGCACTCAGCACCGCCAGCGCGAACCACAGCCCCAGTCCAATCCATCCACTTCGTATGGGGCGTTCGAGCCAGCCGAATCTCAGGCAGACCGCCAACAATGGGGTGGCCGCCGCGGTGGGTTTGCACAGTAATGCTGCCGCTAAGGCCACGGTGGCGACGGCAAAACGAAAGCGCCTCTTCCAAGGGGAGGGCAGGTCATCGTTTTGTTCCTGCTGGCAGTACACCACGTATTGCCATAGGGCGAACAGCGAAAGCGCGGCCGCCAGCAGTCCCGGGGTCATCGATACCCAGGCCACGTTTTCTACCTGCAGGGGATGCAGTGCAAACAGTAACGCGCCGACCGTTGCTGCCCAACGGTTCTGCACTAGCTCGACCAGCAGCAGATACATCAGGCCGGCACAACTCGCATGCAGGATCAGGCTGCCCACGTGAAACACAAACGGATCCACCTTCGGCAAGCCATCTCGGGCTTCATCCACCAACGCAAACTCTGTCTCTACGGCAAAGAACGTGTATGCCAACGGGATATAGAGACCTCGATAGGGGTTCTGCCAGAACCAGAGGACCCCATCAATCGATGGAGGTAGCAGCCGCTGGTTGGCCACCACATGCACCGAGTCATCGCAGTCCACAAACTCGTGCCCCGTGGATGGCAGAAAGACGATCAGCACGACCAACAGCAAGACGGCCAAGGGGCCAACGTTGCTGCCGCGATCTTCCTGGGATAGTGAAGCGGGAGAATCATCCACGATTTAGGAAACTGCTGCGAGTAAGAAGTGAGTCTCGCCTTTGCGGGGCAAGTGTGAGGCGCTGCTGGCGAACACTCTACCATGCCCGCTAGTCGATGGTAATCAGTCGGTTTGACGAACGCTGGACCATCGACGACAACATGGCTTGCGGCAACGTGGGGATTTATCGGAGCGAAAGCGAAATCGTATGACCAGGCTTTCCAGGGCCGCCATTTTCCACGGTCCAGATCGACCCTTGGAATTGCGGGAGATTCCTTTCCCGGCGTTGGCCGCTGGCGAGGTGTTGGTCGACGTGGAATGTTGCACCCTATGCGGAAGCGATTTGCATACGTTTGGCGGGCGACGCACAACACCGCTGCCGACCATTCTTGGTCACGAGATCATGGGCCATGTGGCGGAAATCGCTTCGGATGAGCCCTTGCTCGACTTCCGCGGAGTACCGGTGGACGTAGGCGATCGAATCACCTGGTCGGTGGCGGCCCACTGTGGTGGCTGCTTTTTCTGCCGCCGCGGACTTCCACAAAAGTGCGATCGATTGTTCAAGTACGGACACGAATCGATCGACGGCCCGCACCCGCTCAGTGGTGGGCTTGCCGAACATTGTCATCTCAGCCGGGGCACGTCGATTTTCAAGATCGATGAAACGCTTCTACGCGAAGTTGCTTGTCCGGCGAGTTGCGCCACCGCCACGGTGGCCTGTGCGTTACGGGCCGCCGGCGATGTCTCTGGTGCGATCGCTTTGGTGCAAGGCGCAGGTACCTTGGGGCTGACCGCCTGTGCCATGTTGCGACACCAAGGAGCAGACCAAGTTATTCTGAGCGACGTGGATACCGAACGGCTTTGCCGTGGTGCCGATTTCGGGGCGACCCATACGGTCGGGGTGCAGGAGAACGGGAAAGATCTTGCTCGGTTAGTGCGCGGGCTAACCAGTGGACGTGGTGTGGACCTCGCGTTGGAAATGTCAGGAGCATCCGCGGCGATCGAAGGAGCCATCCCGTTGTTGCGACTGGGTGGGGTGTATGTGTTGGTGGGGGCCGTGTTCCCCGGTCCCGCAGTCAGTATCTCCCCGGAGCGGCTCGTGCGGGGGTGTCTTTCGGTGGTTGGCGTGCATAACTATGCCCCGCAGGACTTGGGCGCGGCATTGGATTTTTTAGCGGCCACCCAGGACAATGTGCCTTTCGCCGAATTGGTAGCCAATTCGTTTCGACTTTCCGAAGCGGAGCAGGCTTTTCAGTTCGCGATCGAGCATGCTCCACCCCGCGTGCTGGTTGCACCATGAGTCGGTTGATCTGTCAGCATTAGCGAGAACATTTTGAAAGATTGTGAACCATGGCCAGCGAAACAACGAAAGATGCCAGCAGAGTCGACACCGGCAAAGTCACCGGCCGTCGCAAAGTACATTACGAGTCGTTCGACGATTTGATCGCCGATGCCGAGCGGCTATCGCAGGGCGAGGTTATCTCCCTGGGCAACTGGTCGTTGGGTCAAACCTTGAAGCATCTGGGCGCCGCCATGCATGGTTCGATTGACGGGCCCGCCTTCAATGTGCCCTGGTATATCAAAGTGTTGGGGCGAGTTTATCTCTGGCGGAAACTTGTCTACGGTCCATTCCCTGCCGGGTTCATTCTGCCCCGCTCGGCGCGGGCGAGGATCGTGTTCGCCGAAGGGACGCCGGAAGAAGGAATGAAAATGCTGCGCAGTGGGATCGAGCGGCTAGAGAACGAGCCGCAGCGGATCGTGCATCCGGTAACCGGGCCGCTGACCCGTGAACAGTGGGATCGCTTTCATCTGACGCATGCGGAAATGCACATGAGTTTTCTGCTGCCGACGTCTTCATGAGACAATTCACCGGTTCCGCTATCAAGACTTCACTGGCCAAAAACATGTAACGGTTAGGCAACCGTTTCGCAGAACGAGTAGCGGTGTCTTCACTCGTGTCGATGCGAATTCATTACGGATTGATTGAAGTCGCTTCGTTGCTAGCGTCTTAAGAAAAGAACTGTCCTGCGGACCGTTCCTTTCCTGAGCATCATTCGTGAACGTTCGCGTGCAACGGCATTTCCGAACGTTAGCCTCGTTCGTTGTTGCGGTTTTCTTGTCACGCGGCCTGATAACCCTACGATTTCTTGCCGGGCGAGATTGCAGGAAGTGTCAAGAGATCGTTTGGCCGAGAATTCTGTAACGCGTGTTCTTCGCGACATGGAGTAAGGATCTCATGAACGGAAGTGCGTTTTTGTTGGTGCGTCAAGGTTGCAGCCGGCTGGCAAGGAATACGGCGCTGCTGGCATGCTTGGTCGTCACGCCTTCTCTGGCTGCTGACCCGGAAGTTGGTTTCGACGTGAGTTACTCCGTTGAATGTCGCGACGTGACCCCGGAAGAGTTTTCGCTTACGAACCCCGACGAGAAGGTGATCGAGGCCACCTACCGCGTGTCGGTGCTCATGCTCTCGGGTCGCGAGCAGGACCTGGATGAGCTGATGTTCGTCGTCATCAGTCCGGCCCGTCGCCTGCGCGTGGTTGACTTTCTGCCTCGCACCGAAGTTGCGACCGACATCGAAGGGGCGGTCGAAGTGTCGGGAACCGTCGAAGACGCCAAGTCGTTCGACATCACCCTCGGTGGGCGGGCTGTCGCCGAATATGCCGGCGTGGAAGGGCAACTTTCTCCTTCGGCGGGGGTTGGCCGTACGCATCGTGAGTTGGCAAACGAAACCTTCAAGCGGCTTCCCCCCAAGCATCTCTTACTGGCCTCGGGAACCATTGCCCGCGAGTATGGGGTGTTCTTCAAATTGAAGCCGTCGACACAGGGCACCTTTGAGGGCATGCGAGAGTTTGTCGTGCAGTACGTCGTGCCACAACGCTGGTCGGGCGATTGGGCCGCGGTCGACTGCATCGCTCGCGCGACCACCAAGAACTACTTTCGTGAGAAGCAAATCGAGGTCGGCCGCAGAAGGGTCTACGTCGGGCTGTATCAACAGGGCGATGTCGAGGCCAAAGCCGCCGCGCGAAGATTGAGCGAATCGCAACGTCGGATCGAACAGCAACTCAACGAAGGGCACATCGGCGGCGACCACACGCCGGGGCTTTCCCTGAGTAGCGTCTACCATGTCGCCAAGCCGGTCCTGTCGCTCCCAGGAGAGGTGCCCGGGCTGTCGCTGCTGTGCGGTGATAAAGAAGACTCATCGCCATCGCACAAGTACCCGTCTGGCTACACAGATCCCGACTTTACCGAGGCACTTCACTGAACGTAGCGACCAACTCTGCCGGGCTATTTTTCTACGCGGTCCCGGCATTTTGAACCCGATCATCACGCCTGATTTCGGGTCACCTTCTCTTTCTGTTTTGTTCCACGATGGAACGATCCTCGCCCCTGTTGCGTCAAACTAGGTGAAGCAACGGTGAATTCGGCTCGATTGAGCCGTTTTCGAGCGAATTTTCGGACCTCTGTAACATCAGATCCTCGACCGCGCATGGCCTAGTAGAACGAGGCTGGTGAGTCAAAAGAAACGGGAATCTCACGGGAGATTGAGTGATGCCAGACGGACGACGAAAACGCCGACACAGCGTGAATCCTGCCCGTCGAGCCTGGTACGCCGACCATCGCTCGCGACGATTCCGCAAACGTTTCTCGCTGACTTCGGAAAACAAGGCGGCGTGAGCAGCGACCGGTGGTTTTCCGCCAAACGGCCTATCGCAGGGGTAATGGGGGGTAACGAAATCATGACAACCTCGAAACAGATAGCGTCTGTCCTTCTGGCGGTATTCTCCTGCTACGCGATCGGGTTTGCGTTCCTGAATTCTCTTCCGACCCTGCTGCCATAGCGGAAATACTTGGCACATTGCTTTGCGTTTGAAATCGAATTTTGGAACGCAATCTCTAAACGCTTGTTGACCCATCGCTGCAACGCGGGTCCGCAATACCGATACAAACCTTCGGTTCCGCACGAGGTCGGCGTAAAATGGCCAATTAGCCCACCTCGCAGCGTGCAATCTATCCAAAACGCCAGGGTTCCAACGGCTGTTTCTCGATTGCTCGATTCAATCGTGGCAATCGTTCTTTGCGTTCCGGTTTCGCCGGAAAATCCCCAATTCTGGAGATTTGCAGAATTGAGAGCATTTGGAGCTCTGCTTAGTCTGGATAAATAAGGATATTTGGGTCGAGTTTGGCAGCAATGGTCGAGACCCACCCGTGCCACGGCAGGCAGATTCACCGCATCTTTGTGAGGAGTGTCGAAGCCGTGTCTCGACGAAAGAATTGGTTCTCGTGTGGGCGTCGCAAGTTCACTCGCCTTGGTTTCACCGAATCGCGAGGCTTTCATCACCGCGAGAACATGAGCGGTTTGGAGCCTCTCGAATCGCGAACCATGCTCGCGGTCACTCCAGCAGGCTTTGCAGAAACGACCTACTCAACGGGGCTCTCCATGCCGACGGACATGGCCTTCGCCCCGGACGGACGATTGTTCGTGACCCAGAAGATGGGCGACGTTCGAGTCATCGACACCAACGGGCAATTGCTCGACACCCCATTTCTTACCGTGGCGGCCGATGCCCAGGGTCACCATGGCTTGTTGTCTTTGGCGTTCGACCCCAACTTCGAGACGAACGGCTATCTCTACGTTTTCTACACCGTGGCCGAGGGTGATCCCGCGGTTCGTCTGAGTCGCTTTACGGTGAGCAACAGCGACAAGAATGTCGCTGACCCCAATAGCGAAGTTGTGATGATGGAAGACATTGTCACTCCCGTTGATATTCATGACGGCGGTGGCATGAAATTCGGCAACGACGGGATGTTGTACCTTGGTATCGGCGACGGTGGCGTGCCTGATGCCGCTCAAGACATGACGTCGCTGTTGGGCAAGATGTTGCGGCTCGATGTTTCCAATTACCCCAACATCATTCCGGCCGACAATCCCTACGTGGGTGTCGAAGGTGTTCGGGATGAAATCTATGCCGCCGGGGTTCGCAATCCGTTCAAACTGGATATCGACCTCGAAACCGACCGCATCTTCTTCACGAACACCGGCACCAATCCGATCGAGGAAGTGAACGAACTGGTAGCGGGCGGCAACTACGGGTTCCCAATTTACGAAGGACCATCTGGTGACCCGGACTTTGACGACCCGGTGCACTACTATGAACACGGTGAAATCGGCGGGGCCATCAGTGGGGCAACCTTCTACCGAGGAAATTCGTTTCCCGAGGAATACGCTGGAGACTTCTTTTTTGCCGACTTCTCGCGCATGGCCATCAGCCGCATCGACCTTAGTGGCGAAGCCGGCGAATTGGGTGAACTGACCTCGGATTTCTTCATCACTCAGATTCCTGGGCCGGTCGATATCGAAGACGGACCGGACGGTGCACTCTACTTTCTGGACATTTGGACCGGTCAGGTCTCACGGGTCGACTACGTGGGCGACGCCAACCGGAATCCCGAGGCTGTGGCCACGGCCGATGTCAATTCGGGTGGCTCTCCGCTGACGGTGAACTTCGATGGCTCGACCAGCAGCGACCCAGACGGGGAGGGCCTGTTCTACTCCTGGGATTTTGGTGACGGGTTTCCCCCGCAGCCAGGGCAGGCGGTTCAGCACACTTACAACTCACCCGGCATCTACTTTGCCACGCTTACGGTATTCGACGAATCTGGCGGATCGAACGTTTCCGAGCCGGTGATGATCGCCGTCGGTGAGACCGCACCCGAGGGACAAATCAACATCGTTGCCGAGCACGCGCAGTATCACGGTGGCGACACGATTAATTTCTCCGGCACCGCCACCGACGTCGAAGACGGTGTGCTCGATCCATCTTCGTTCAGCTGGAAAGTGGAATTCATCAACGAAGGTGAGGTGTTTCCCTTCATGGGACCAATCGAGGGAGTTTCCAACGGATCGTTTGTTATTCCCACGAATGGTGAGACCTCGACGGAGGTTTCCTATCGCATTACTCTGACCGTCACCGACTCCGTTGGACTGACACACACTTCTTCAGTTGAAGTGCTTCCGCAAGTCACGCAAATCACGCTAAACTCAAGCCCCGGTTCGCTGGATGTGACGCTGGACGGGACCAATCACTCTGGTGAAGTTTCATTCGATGCGGTTGTGGGTGTGGAGTATCCGCTGGAGTCGCCTCCGCTACTGCAATACGAGAACGGAACGACCTTCCTGTTCGAATCGTGGTCGGACGGCGGCGGCATTGACCATACGGTCGTAGCGACGGTTGCACCCGCGGTCTACACGGCGGTCTACCAGCCTGTGAAGGCCGATCGTGTGACGGCCTCGTACTTTGTCGCGGGGCTCTTTGAAACCCTGCTCGGTCGTACAGCCGATACCGCGAGCCTGCTTTTTCACGTAGACCGTCTCATGGCAGGCGATCCTGCGGAAGCGGTCATCGAGTCTTTCTGGCAATCGGAGGAACATCGAGCCCTGCAGGTCTACGAGGCTTACGCCGAAGTGCTCGAACGCATTCCAGCCGCCGATGAACTCGCCAACTGGGTAACGCAACTCACCTCGGGCACCTCGGAAAACGAGATGACGATGAGCTTGTTGACTTCCAGCGAATTTATTTCCTTGCTCAAGAACATTCCTTCGGTCTATTCGTCGGAGATGTACCGACTAATACTTCATCGCGAGGGCACCCCGGAGGAGGTTCAATTCTGGGCCGGGCAGCTTGAGAATGGTGTTCCGCACGCAGACGTCGCGAATACCTTCTTGAACAGCCCCGAGCGATACAATGTTCTTCTGGATCGCTACTACAACGATTTTCTCGGACGTCCGCTGGAACCTTCAGAGGCCGAGGGAGATCTCTTCGCCGCCAGCTCGCTGCCGGTGCAGTCGGTGGGTGTGAAGGTGCTCGATTCCTCGGAGTTCCTGACCTATCAATCGGCTCGCCCCGTGGTCACGGCATTGTACGACAATGTGCTGCTTCGTACGGCATCCGACGCCGAGATTGACGGCTGGGTCGAGGCGCTTCTCTCCGGAGTAACACGCGAGACCGTGGCCACCGCGTTCCATCAATCGGCCGAGGGCCTCGGGCGGTTCGTAACCAACGCCTATGGTTCGATTCTCGATCGGTCGGCTACCCAGTCGGAAGTCGATTACTGGGTGAACCAGATGCTGGGAGGCATGTCGGAACGGGACGTACAAAAAGTGTTCTTCGTCTCCGGCGAATACCAAGAGCTACATCCCGCTGACAACGATTTCATTTCCAGTGTGTACAGCAAAGCCCTGGGTCGAGACGTTACCCCTTCGGAATTGGCCTCTTGGGAAACCTCATTACAGTCGGGATCGACTCGAGAAGACGTGGTGAACTCGCTCTTTTCCAGCACCGAGTATCGCGAGCACGTCATCGCCGGCGTCTACGCCGAATTCCTGCAACGGGACCCGACTGCTGCGGAGACCGAGTATTGGGTGAACACCCTTCCCATCGATGGTACCGAGGCAGCCATGATGCGGACCTTGGCCCTCTCCTCGGACGAATACTACCGCACGGCAGAAGTGCGAGTTGTGTTTGCCACGGAGTTGAAGAATCAGACATTCGTGGCTGCCCTCTACAACGATGTCCTGCAACGCTCGGCTTCGCAGTTCGAAGTCGATCTTTGGACCACCGCACTCGCATCAGGAGTATCTCGCTTCACGGTGGCCGGCCAAATCTGGGATTCGGTCGAACATGCTACGCTGATCGCCAATCAACTGTATGCCGATCTCTTGGATCGGGCACCGACCGCTCAGGAAGTCACAGACATCACCACGCTGTTGGGAAGCGGCGGTCAATCTGTCGATGCCGCATACAGCCTGTTGACATCGGTTGAATACAGCACGCTCCACAGTTCGAACGCGGCCTTTGTCGAGGCATTGTATGCGGATGTCTTGAGCCGAGTGGCCAGCCCCTTGGAAGCCCAATTGTGGACTGACGATCTCGACGGTGGTTTGTCTCGCTCGGACGCTGCCGCTGTGTTCCTGAATTCGGTAGAAGCCCGAAGCAACCTGGTCGACGCTACATTCAACAACTACCTCGGCGAAGATCCCGAGGCTGAAGTGGTCGACACCTGGCTTACGCTATTCAGCGGCGGACAAACGGAACGCGATTTGGCCCTTTCAATTCTCGGCGGGGTCGATTACTACGAACAACAAAACCCGTAACCGAGCACCGATGGTTCCGGAGGTGCAGTGGCGCATTTCACTCCAAGCTTCGGGTCATCACCAACATTCAACGTGTTATGCCGGTGTACTCCACTCCCTGAAGGGGTGGGGAACCCCGTTCTCTTGTCGTGAACCGGGGGCATTGCTTCCGGTCAGGTTGACTCTCCTGGGTATTCTTCCCTCCGGTGGTTTCATCCACCGCGTCCGCACCGTAATATGGACAGCTTCTCTCGACGGGTAGCAGGGCAGGCTGTGAAAGAAGCGTCGGTGAGAACATTCATGCCAGCCCCTGGCGCACCAAAGCAAACAGATTCTTCGTGAGGAGGCGTTATGTACGTTCGTCGTTGGTTATTCCACTCTCTGTTCGCCCTGTTTTCAGTTTCCCTGATCTCGGGTCAACTTCTCGCGGCTGATCCGGCCACGGCAGTTGCCGAAAAACCGGAGGCTAGCCAAACCCTGGTCGACGAAACGGCCCTGGATCGCTACCTGGCCAAAGAAGACGACTCCTATCGCTGGGAACTCGTGGATACGATCAAAGGCGAAGGGTACACCACCTACGTCATCGACATGACCTCCCAGACGTGGCGAACCACCGACGACGTGGACCGCCCTGTGTGGCAACATTGGGTCGTCATCGTCAAGCCCGACGAAGTGAAGTATGACACCGCGATGCTGCTTATCGGGGGCGGTTCGAACGGTGGTAATCCGCCTTCGAAAGCGGACGACCTCGCGACCGCGCTGGCCATGGGCACCAACTCGGTGGTGGTCGAGCTGAAGATGATTCCGAACCAGCCCCTCGTCTTTCACGACGACGGCGTGGAACGAAAAGAAGATGATTTGATCGCCTACACCTGGGACCAGTTCATGAAAACGGGCGACGAGACATGGCCCGCCCGATTGCCGATGGTCAAGTCGGCCGTGCGCGCGATGGACACCGTGCAGACGTTCATGAAAGAGAAGGAGGTCGGCGGGATCGATATCAATAGCTTCGTCGTGGCCGGCGGTTCGAAACGCGGCTGGACGACTTGGCTCACCGGTGCGGTCGACGATCGGGTAACGGCCATCATTCCGATCGTGATCGACGTGTTGAACGTCGAAGTTTCAATGCAGCATCATCACGATGCCTACGGGTTTTGGTCGCCGGCCGTGGGCGATTACGTACGTCACAAGGTGGTGGATAAGTCAGGCACCCCGGAATACGACGCGTTGCTGACGATCTCCGACCCGTATCGATACCGTCACCGTATCACCATGCCGAAGTTTGTGGTGAACGCCGGAAACGATCAATTCTTTCTGCCCGACTCGTCGCAGTTCTACTACGATGAACTTCAGGGTGAAAAGCGCCTCCGCTACGTGCCCAACGCGGGTCACTCGCTGAGAGGCTCGACCGCGGCCCAGGACATTCAGGCGTACTACCATGCCATCCTGGAAGACGCACCCCGTCCGGAATACGACTGGACGTTCGAGGACGACGGTTCCATTCGGGTAACCTCGGATCAAGAGCCCTCAAAAGTTGTCCTTTGGAAAGCCACCAACAAGTTAGCTCGCGACTTCCGCCTGGAAGTGGTTGGTGACGAGTCCTACAAGAGCACGACGCTCGAGCCCCAGTCCGACGGTTCCTATCTGGCCCAAGTGGAAGAGCCGGAAAAAGGATTCACGGCCTACTTTGTCGAGTTGACCTTCGACAACGGATTGTCGCAGCCGTTTGTGTTCACCACGCCGGTGCGTGTTCTTCCCGACGTGTTGCCTCACGAAGGCGAACCGCTGACCTCGGACCGACCGAGTCTGAGAGAACGGCTCAAGAAGCGTCGAGAGCAGAAAGAGAAAGGCGCCAACTAGCAAGCGGCATCCCCTCGACGACGTGGGTTGTCGGGGGGATATAACTCACGGTCGCGCTACTTCGGCCCGGGCTTGATGATTCTCAGAAGCATCTGGATCGGGTCGTAGTAGCGGTCGACCACGCGTTCTTTCAGCGGAATGATCGCGTTATCGGTGATGGTGATGCTCTCGGGGCAGACCTCGGTGCAACACTTGGTAATGTTGCAGTAGCCGATCCCTAACTCGTCTTTGATGACCTTGGATCGGTCTTCGACGTCCAGAGGATGCATCTCGAGTCCCGCGGTGCGAACCAGAAAACGCGGACCGCCGAATTTATCGTGCTTTCCGTGTTCACGAAGCACGTGACAGACGTTCTGGCACAAGAAGCACTCGATGCACTTGCGGAACTCCTGCACTCGATCGGCTTCTTGCTGCGAGAAGCGGCGCTCTCCGTCGGGGCGCGGCTTGTAGGCGGGAATCTTCTTGTTGACTTCGTAGTTCCACGAAACGTCGCACGCCAGGTCTTTGACGACCGGGAACGATTTCATCGGCCGTACTTCGATCGGTTCGCTGTCGGGATAGTTGTCCAAACGGTCCATGCACATCAGCTTCGGCTTGCCGTTCACTTCGCCACCGCAGGAACCGCACTTGCCGGCCTTGCAGTTCCAGCGAACCGCCAGGTCGGGGGCGTGCATGGCTTGCACGGCGTGAACCGCATCGAGAACGACCATGCCACTTTGCACCGGCACGGTGTATTCCTTCATCTCGCCCTGTTCGTTGTCGCCGCGGTAGATCCGCATCGTGACCTGATCTGACATGCGATCAATCTTTCAGAAGTTGTTGGAGTTCTTCCGGTAACACCGGCAACGGCTCTTGGCGAACCTCAATCCCCGAGGGGGTTTTGCTGGCGATATTATTCTTGCTGCCCCACTCCGGATCAGAATCCGGGAAATCCTCTCGGGTGTGCCCGCCCCGGCTTTCCGTACGCAACAACGCACAGCGGGTGACGCACTCGCTCACGTCCAGCATGTTTTCCATATCAAGCGCCAGATGCCAGCCGGGATTGTATTGGATGTTGCCGCTGACCTTGATGTTGGCCGCACGCTCGCGAAGTTTTTCGAGACCAACCAGGGCTTCTTTCAGATCTTCATCGGTACGCACGATGCCGACGTACTTCTGCATCAGCGTTCGCAAATCTTCATGCACCGCATAGGGAAGCTCGCCTTCGGTGCGTTCGAAAGGCTTGAGCATGTTGGCAGCGTTCGCTTCGACTTCGTCCTCGTTGATCGTAGGCATCGTCGACTGTTCGAGTGCTTCTCGGGCTGCGTGTTCGCCGGCCAGTTTTCCGAAGACAAGCAGGTCGGAGAGTGAGTTTCCACCGAGGCGATTGGCGCCGTGCATCCCGCCTGCCGATTCTCCCGCGGCAAATAGCCCCGGGACCGAAGATTCCTGGGTTTCGGAATCAACGCGAATGCCACCCATCGTGTAGTGACACGTGGGGCCGACTTCCATGGGGTCGGTCGTGATATCGACGTCGGCCAGTTCTTTGAACTGGTGATACATACTCGGCAGCTTCCGCTTGATTTCGTCCGCGGTACGACGCGTGGCGATATCCAGGAACACCCCGCCATGTGGAGAGCCGAGACCCGACCGTACCTGGCGACGAATGGCGCGGGCCACCACGTCTCGGGTAAGCAGTTCCGGGGCGCGACGGGCTTCAGGGCGTTCACCCGCGATCACGGCTTTGATCCACTGGTTGGCTTCTTCTTCCGTCTCTGCATACTCGCCCTGGAACATCTCGGGAATGTTGTCGAACATGAAGCGAGTACCCTCGCTGTTCTTGAGGATTCCACCCTCGCCACGAACCCCCTCGGTGATCAAGGTGCCCCGCACGCTGGGCGGCCAAACCATGCCAGTGGGATGGAATTGAACGAACTCCGAATCGATCAGCTCGGCGCCAGCCCACAGGGCCATGGCGTGGCCATCGCCGGTGTATTCCCAGGAATTCGAGGTGATTTCCCAGCAGCGACCGATTCCACCGGTGGCCATCACCACCGACTTGGAGTTGAATACGACGAACCGCCCGCTTTCGCGGTGATATCCCAGACAGCCGGCCACGCGACCCTCATCCTTGAGGATCCAGCGGATCGTGCACTCCATGAAGACGTCGATCCCCTGATGCACACCCCGGTCTTGCAGCGTGCGGATGATTTCCAGCCCGGTGCGGTCGCCCACATGCGCCAGACGCGGATAGGTGTGACCGCCGAAGTTCCGCTGCGTCATGTCGCCGGATTTGGTGCGATCGAAAACGGCACCCCATTCTTCCAACTCGCGAACGCGTTCGGGGGCCTGTTTGGCGTGTAGTTGGGCCATCCGCCATTGGTTGAGGTACTTGCCGCCCTTCATGGTGTCGCGGAAGTGAACTTGCCATTTGTCGCGGGTGTCGGCGTTGGCCAGTGCGGCTGCCACGCCACCTTCGGCCATCACGGTGTGGGCTTTGCCCAACAGCGATTTGCAAACCAGGGCGGTCTTCGCCCCCATGGCCGAAGCTTCGATGGCAGCGCGAAGTCCGGCACCGCCGGCACCGATCACCACCACGTCGTACTGATGTGTCTCGTACTTGCTCATGTTCTCAAAACAGACGGAAGTCGGTAATTGTTCTGGAAGCGACCAGCCAAACGTACAGGTCGGCCAAGCCAACGCCAAACAGGCTGATCCATGCCCACAACATGTGATTCTTGTTCAGTGCCGAGATTCGCTTCCAGGCGTCGTGCCGGGTTTGTCCCATGGCGACACAGGAGAAGCAGTCCACCTTGCCGCCAATCAAATGCCGTAGCGAGTGGCAAGAGAAGGTGTACAAGCTGAGGAATACAACGTTCGCCGCCAGCACCAGTGTGGCCACACTCATCCCGATGGAATGCGTACCATCTTCGTTGGGCCACCACATGGTCAGCAGTACGTCATACGACAAGATGAACAGGAAGATGATCGCAAGATACATGAAGTAGCGATGGATGTTCTGGAAGATGAACAGCGCGGTCTCGCCATTGTAGTCCTTGCGAGCTTCGCCCACGGCACAGGCGGGCGGATCCCAAAAAAAAGCCCGATAGTAGGCCTTGCGGTAGTAGTAACACGTGAAGCGGAAGCCGCCGGGGGCCCACAGAATCAAAAACGCGGGAGAGATCCACGCCAGGCTTTCGGGCAAGGCGATCAGTGGGGAATAAAACGGTGAGAGGATGTGCGAAGAGCCAGGAAAACCGGTTTCCTCGGCCACCAGATACCCGCCGTTGTAGAAGGCCCGAAACGTGGAATAGACAATGAAAAGACCAAAGCCCAGGGCGGTGAGCAGGGAACCAACCCACCAGGCGTCTTGTCGATTTGTATTACCTAGACCTGGGGGTGCCGCTGCTGCGGAAACGTTTGTTGCCATCGTCGACTCGTCGGTTGGTGAGAAAGATACGGCACTATATCTCTGCCACGAAACGCGGTCAAACGCCCTCGGTTGAGGGCAATCTTTATTACCACGCTTGATATCACCTATCACTCGTTGGAATCGTGCACGCTCGAAACGAGCCATCGTGAACGATCGCGGGTGGGTCATCAGCACCACAAACAGGGGCCGAACAACAGGCGAAATCAGCATTCAGCCCTCTCGCACGCCGCATGAGGGACTACTTCGGCACTTTCGCGATACTTCTTTGGCCGGAGGGTGCGAGGTTGCGTAAAACCTCTAGGAATAGAACCGTAGAGGATGAGTTATTCGTAACTGTATTTTACGATCCAAGGATCTTTGGTTTGCTTCTGCCACCGCTCGAGTTGTGCTTGCAGATCGGCAAGAATTTGTTGGTGATCTGAATCTGCAGCAAGGTTGTTCACTTCGTGCGGGTCGCGCTCCAGGTCGTACAACTCGTACCGGGGCCGATGCAGATATGCCTCAACGCTGCGGCTGCCGTACGAATCGAGTCCCTCTCGCAAGACCGCCTGCCAGGTATCCGAAGCATACAAGTCCGAGGCAAACGGAAACGACAACGGGTGAGCCAGGTTCAAGATGCATTTGTATTTCTTGGTGCGAATGACCCGCATCGGGTAGTACATCGTGATTTCATGAAAGGTATGCGACCCGAACACATGATCCCAACCCACGGGATTCGATTCTTCGATCACCGGTAAAACCGATTTGCCATGCAGTTGATACTTGGGCCCGTCTGTCTGTGCGTAGTCGAGCACCGTGGGGGTGATGTCGACGAAACTAACCATTGCCTGCGAGGCAATTCCCTTTTGCCCGGCATCGGGTGAGCGGATCACCAGCGGTAACCGCATCCCGGGATCGTAGAGATTCGTCTTGGCCCCCGGGAACGGGATTCCGTTATCGCTGAGATAGATGACCAGCGTGTCGTCCCAGTGCCCGGTTTCTTTCAGCACCTTGACGAGTTGCCCCAGTCCTTGATCGGCCCGGGTCGTGGCCTGATAGTATTCGGCTAACTCACGTCGCGTCTCGGGCAAGTCGGGCAGAAAGTGCGGAACCGGGATCGTCGCCGGGTCGTACTCGATCTCATCGACGTTGGGATAGGTGCGATCGTTGGCAAACCCCACCCGCGAGCGATGCGGATCGCTGGTGCAGAAGTATAGAAAGAAGGGCCGCTCGTCGTCCTGCTCGATGAACGCTCGGGCGTTCTCGGCCATGCGAACCGAACTGCGGGCCCCCATGATGCCGTCGTTGGCATAGTGCTCGAAGTGATAGACTTCCTCCGGCTGCACGTGATACTTGCCGATCGAACAGGTCCGATAGCCGTCCTTGGCCAGAAGTCGAGGCAGGCTCTGCACGGAAGTCTGTGTATGGAAATTGTTGTAGCCATGCATGTGTCCGTATTGTCCGTTGGCGTGGTTGTGCAACCCCGACAGCAACACCGAGCGGCTGGCACTACAACTGGCCGTCGTGCAGAAGGCATTGTCGAAACGGGTTCCAGCGGCGGCCAACGCATCGAGGTGTGGCGTTTGAATCACCTCGTTGCCATAGCAGCCGGCATCCAAGCCCTGGTCGTCAACCACCATCAGCACCACATTCCGCTGCTCAGCAAGGCTTTGTGAGTTCGTCAACGCCAACAGGGCAACGGCCAAAAAAACGCACCGAAACAACAGCATGGCGATGGCTCCGAGGGAAAGACGGTGCACCGTGACAAACAGATCACGTGCATCAACCATAAACCCTCGGTATGGCCTCAGCAACAAAAACGACCGCCCGACACTGGCCTACAACCATTCGGCTTGCAGACGATCGCGACTCGACGGGTCATGTGCTTAGCGGCCACCCCAACGTTCCAGCGTGGGGTCGGGCTGCCACAAGTAGAGGAACGTCGGCAGTTTGCTGCGTTCCAAGCCCGGAATGCTAAGCGGCAACAGCGCCGACTGCAGTGGCACATTCGGCGTGATCGCATACGGCGAACGTGCCCGATCGTTGCAGCGATGGTAGAAAACCACTTGGGCACACGGCGTACCGGCCATCTCCCTCGCCATGATCACGGCGTCGTCCAGGTATCCGATCCCGTCGATCAACCCGTTGTCCAGTGCTTGCTGCGCGGAAAAGATCCGCCCGTCGAATACCTCGGTCCGCAGGGGATCGACCCCGGGTCGGCTGTTGGAGACCATGTTCTTGAATCGGGTGTGAAATTCGTCGGCCATGGTTTGCAGGATCGCACGCGATTCTTCTTGTTGGGGTGCGATCGGAGTGCCGATGTCGATATTCTCACCTGACTTCACCGGAAGACCGATCACGTTGAACTGTGCCATCGCGTCTTGCAGGTTGTACAGATTCAGAACCACGCCAATTCCGCCGGTCACCGTGGTGGGGTGGGCCATGATCTGATCGGCCGCGTTGGCCAGGTAGTATGCCCCGCCGGAACCAACGTCCATCAGGCACGCGACGACCGGCAGCCCGGTTCGCGCTTTGAACGCGTTCAAGTCCCGCCACATGATGTCGCAGGCAGTTACGCCACCGCCGGGACTATTGATTCGAACCACGACGGCCCTCACCCGCGGGTCTGAGGCCGCCGCATCGAGTCGTTCGCGAAACAACCCGACGGGGTTTTCACCCATGGAGTAGAAACCCGTCATGTCCATATTGAGCAAGACGCCATCCACATCGATCACGGCCACCCTTGGCCAATCGACATCGCAGGGGCCTTCGACCACCATGGGGGCCACTGGCCCGAACGCATGGGTCGGCGGCATATCGGCCGTGATGCGACCACCGGCCTCGACGCGGATCGGCTTTCCATGACAGCCGGCCGAGACCAGCAGCGCGAGCGCAAGCAGTAGCCAACAGGGTACAGATCTCATATGCGGAAGAATGCGTGAAGTAGGGTGCTATCGGATGAACCGAAGCAGTTGGGATAATGAGGGCATAGAGAAACTTCGTCCTGATCGACGACGCAAGGACAGCCCTCTGACGCAGTTCCTGCCGGGGATGCCGTCCGTAGGGTGTACTACGAACGATCGCACGCATCACAAAAACTCTGCCGATTGCCCGACTGCGGAATCTAGGAAGCTTTTGTGGATTGAAAGCCTGGGTTAAGTCCCCTGCCATGAGATAGACTGGCTGTACTCAGAACGTGTCTTCAAAATCGATTCCGGCTTCGATCGCGATTGTCGTGGCCTCCCCATCGTTGGGCTGCATCGACGAATCTCCTGGATTCGCCTGCCTCGCCCTCCTTGTGGCGACGCACGAAATCACGATCTCGAGCCTGGAAGCGATTTTGAAGACACGTTCTCAGAAGGGAGCCAGGCAGTCCCGGTTCAAATTTGCGTTACGAAGCTGGTAATGACGCGAGTCAAACCCCGCGAAAGTCGTGTAATCCATGACCGAAGTCAACCGACTTACCGTCACCTATTGGGGTACCCGCGGGACGATTGCTGCTCCATTAGATAGCGACGCGCTCGAAGACAAGATCGTCGCTACTGTGCAGCGCCTTGCGGAACGGGGGCAATTGGCCGATCTCGCGGGTGCTGCGGCGGATGCCGCAACGATCCGAAAACGCATAGTCCAGCACGTCGATTTCCACGACCGAGCCACATACGGTGGAAACTCGACCTGCATCGAGGTGCAAGCCGGCGAGAACCTGATCGTCGTCGACCTTGGCACCGGATGTTTCCAACTGGGCATCGAACTGCAACGTCGATGGAGCGATCCGAAATACAAGGGAGCCCGCTCCGCGCTGGTGCTGCTAACGCACGGTCACGCCGATCACACGATGGCGCTGCCGTTCTTCGAGGTGTGTTACCATTCGGCGAATCAATTACACATTCGTGGGTCTCAACCGGTGCTTGTATCGCTAGAGAAACTGTTCCGTCCCGGCTCGGGCGAACAAGGCGTTTTCTTTCCGCATTCTTCGGAAATGCTACCCGGGATGACTCTGGCTGAGCCAATCGCGGCTGGCGATTCGTTCGAGTTGGGTTCCACCAAGGTGCGAACGCACGCTCTGAATCATCCTGGGGGCTCGTTGGCATATCGCATCGAGCACGGCGGAAAGTCCTTCGTCATCGCAACCGACCACGAACAAACGACTGATGTTGATGTCGCTCTGGCAACGTTTGCGTCGGGGGCCGACCTGCTGTATGCCGATGCTCAATTTGTCGTCGATGAATACCGTGGAGAGCGGAGCGTGAACGACGAGCCGCCTTGTCCCCGCAAAGGCTGGGGGCACACAACGGTCGAAGCCGCCCTGGCCACTGCATTGGAGGCACAAGTGCGGTTGCTGCACCTTGGTCACCACGACCCGAACCGTTGCGACGAGGCGTTGTATCGCATCGAACGCGATGCCCAACAACGCTTGCAACAACTGAGCGAACAACGTGGGCAGGCGACAAGCGGGTGCCAGGTGCACCTGGCCTACGAGGGGCTTTCCGTCAAACTCTAAACGGCAACGCGCGTCGTCCTCAATTCAGATCCGTACGCCACGGCGAACCACCACGGGCGAGCCTTCGGCGACGAAGGTGGAATGGGGCGCTTCACCCAGGGCTTCTGCCCAAATGGGGCCGTAGGTTGTCTCGAAATCGACGTCCAACGTGACTTCGACGGGATCGAAGACGTTCCAACGGGGGTGCTCCACCGCGTATTCCACACACCCACCGTCGCGCTGGGTGACATAGCCCCAATAGTGTTCGGTGATGAACTCCGTTTCCGAATCGGGCTCAAAGGGGCGAGGCTCTCCCCGAATGGTGGCCGCGATGGTGTTCCACTGCTGATTCTGTTTCCAGCGATACTCGACACGGCGCGATGCGTGCTCTGGCCCGTCAATCTGGTGCTGCATGGGATGAGCCACGTAGTTTTCGTTGTAGAACCATCTCGCAACCCTGGCCGTGATGTGGTGTGGAACGATCTCTTTGATGAATACGACCCCGCGTCGATCGCCGTTCGGCATGCGGCGACGGACGTAGAACCGCAAATTCACTTCTTCGAACCGTTGGTAGCCCGGAATCTTCCAACCTGCCAGTCGGGTTTCTTCGAAGAGAAATCCCACAACGCTGACCAAGCATTGTCCGTCGTGCTCATCCAGTTCAGTTCCCGGGGGTACGGCATCGCGAAGTAACTCCGGGTCGACCACGAAATTCATCATCAACAGTTGCGACCAACGCGCGGAGAGGAATTCGCCTGGCTTGGACTCGTTCGATTGTGCGGGCGGTTCGGCCATGCGTGATCTCCGGAAGAATCCTCCACCTGGATGGCAACCGCAACCATCTCCGGCAAGCAACCCTGCCTGGCCGAAACTTGCCGGGTGCGACGGGGCAACCTATTATCGCCACTACCGTTTCCATCATTCATGATCCTTCCCAGGAAGGCAACTCGGAGAGAACCCGATGAGTAGAACGATCGTTGTGCTAGTCCTGGTACTTTTGCTCGCACTCGTTCTGTCATTTCAGATTGCGAAGGTCGCCGACGCGGGGGATTGGACACCGCTGTTCAACGGAAAAGATCTCAGCGGTTGGACGTACCATCTGAGCGAAGACAACGCCAAGGTGGACGACGTGTGGACCGTGAAAGATGGCGTATTGAAGTGCGCCGGCAAACCACGCGGCTACATTCGGACCGAAAAGGACTACGAGAACTACGTCCTCAAGCTGCAATGGCGATTCGATCCCGAAAAGGGGCCTGGAAACAGCGGCGTTCTGCTGCGCGTGGTGGGCGAAGACAAGGTGTGGCCCAAGAGCATCGAGGCCCAGCTGAAGAGCCTCAATGCGGGCGATATCTGGAATATCGACAAGGTGCGAATGACGGTCGACCCCGAGCGAACCGAGGGACGCCGAACCATCAAACTGCACGAGACGAACGAAAAGCCGCTTGGTGAATGGAACGAATACGAGATTACAGTCGATCACGGAACGGTAACGCTCAAGGTGAACGGCCTGGTTCAGAACGTGGCCACCGAGTGCGAGGAGGTAGCCGGCAAGATTGCGCTGCAATCCGAAGGTGCCGCGATTGACTTTCGCAATATTGAACTCAAGCCTCTCGATTAATCTTCGGCGTTGCCCTGGTTCAGCAGTAACCAGGTGCCCGACTTTCCCGCAACCGCAATGTCGAGTCGCCCGTCGCCGTTGAGATCGGCCGTATTGATTTGCATGCCGGTGCCCACTCCACCGCCGGGCGGGCTGATGGTCTGCCGCGTGAATTCAAGTGCCTTGGGATCCCAATCGTAATAATAAAGGCACTCCGGCTCACGGCCGCCCGGGTCGTTCCCCGCATGGCCACGAACGCGTTTGCCGGTGATGAGTTCATTGCTGCCGTCCCCGTCGAGATCCACCCACACCAGCGTGTGCGTCTGCGCGTATTCGCGGTCAATCAAAAACCGCTGCCAGCGGGTGACGCCCCCGTCGGGCGGAAGCTGCTTGAACCAATACAAACCGTAGTCGTGGCCGACGCCCCAGATCAAATCGTTGAGACCGTCGCTGTCGAGATCTTCCACCAGAAACGGGGTTGGCCCATGTGCGAGATCCCAGTCACGGTGGAGTTGCCACTCGGTGGCCAACGGGTTGCCTGTGGGTCGTTCGTACCAGCCGACCTTGACCAAAATATCTTCGCGTCCGTCGCCATTCACATCGCCGAATGCCATGCCGTGCCCGCAGCCTCGCCGCCCAAGTTGAATTCGCTTGAGCGTCGGTTCCGAACCTGAATCGCGGACCAACTTCCAGGCCACCAGCGGTGCTTCGTCCTGCCAGCAATCGACCAGAAACTCTGGCACCCCGTCGTCATCGAGATCTTTCAGGAAGAAGGCTTCGTTTTCACCACGCGTTTTCTTCAGCAGGTGGGGCTTCCATTTCAGCCCCTTGGACAAAGCCTCTTCCTTGGGATTCTCGTACCAGTAGATTTCGTCGCCCATCCATTCGCCCGAGATCACATCGACCCATCCGTCGTCATTCACGTCAAAGGCGTGATCGCCATTGTTGGCCAGGAAGTCGTTCTGAAACTCAGAGATCTCGCGAAGCGGTCGAGCCCCAAAGTCGGGCGCCGCGAACCAGTGCGTTCCCGCGATGATGTCTTGTAGCCCGTCGTTGTTGACGTCCGCCAGGCAACAGCCTTCGTTGGGGCTCAACAGCAGCAACCGTTTCTCGAATTTCAAATCGTCGCCCTGCGCTGTGGTGCTGCAGGCGAGGAGCGAAAGTGCGAAGATGCCCATCGTGGGGGCAAGGCTGCGGGTCGCTGTGTAAGAAAGGTGTTGCAGGCTCACGATTGCTTCCTCGTTGAAGTCGGGGTTTGCCGCGGCGGGACGAATGACGCTCGTCAAAAACAGCCTACCTGGGGAACTATGCCGAGGCAACGAATTGCCGGGGGTAGTTGTTCCACGTTGTTACATCGCCCATGGGCGCTCATTGCGTTCATAACGTCCGTCGTCGAAATCGCCGAAGAACATCTCCAACAGCGGATGCACGATCGGCTCCTCCAGCATGTCGGATTCCAGGTTTCCCTGCGCGGCATACGTTGTGGTTTCCGAGTCGTGCACCAACAGGTAATACCAGGGCTGATTACGTGAGGGCTGTGTCTGGTTCGATTGATACCAGACCTCGCCCGCACGACAGTACGGATCGACCGCAACCACCACGGCCCGATAGCCGTACCGCTTGTGTTGCACAAGTTCCCCCGGCACAAAGTGCGGGTCGTTTTCCACAAGGCGAATCATGCTTGTCACATCCTTCGACAAGAGCTGCGGGGGATCGCGTATCGGTGGTTCCGAAATAGTCCAGGTGAGCGAGCCCCTACTTCTTAGGCCATTCTCCCGCGTCCATCGCGCGTGGTTCCAGTTTCGAGGGATCGATGACCGCGTGGCGAATGAGATCGCGCTTCCAGGTGTACAGGGCGTGTACGAGCCCGTCGGAAGTTTGGATGATGCACGGGTAGGAATACTCACCCGGTTCGTTTTCCAAAACCAGGGCGGCTTCCCACTCCATGCCATCGTCGGACACGGCAATATTCAACGGCGAGCGACCGCGTGTCGTATGGTTGTAGATAAGCAAGTGGCGTCCATCAACCAACGTTACCGCGTCGATTCCCGAATTGTTGTTCGGCAGCGAGCTGGCCGTCATCGCATCCCAGTGCAGTCCGCTATCGTTGGAGAACGACTGACCGATGGTTTTTTGTCGCGTGCGGCATAGCGCCTGCAAACGTCCATCCTCTTGCATCAAAATGGTCGGCTGGATGGCGCCGAATTCTTTTCCATCGTTGATCGGTCCCACACGCTTCCAGGTCCGCCCGTTGTCGCTGGTCAGTTCGAAGTGCACGCGCCACCCCTGGTCCTCGGTGCTCGAGGGGCAAAGTAGCACGCCATCTTCCAGCAGCACCGGCTTGTTCTTGATCGGGCCTGCGATGTCTTCGGGCAACCGGCAAGGCTCACTCCACGTTTCTCCGTTGTCATCGGAGGACATCAGCATGCCCCACCACTCGCGAGGGTTTGGACCGGCTTTGTAGAACAACAACAAAGGCCCGTCGGGGTCTTGGTACAGCACAGGGTTCCAAGTGGGGTATCGTTTGTCCGCGTGTTGCACGCCGTTGGCCACTTCAACCGGTTTCGACCAGGTGTCTCCCGTCTTCCTGGAGACCCAGATGCCGACGTCGTCGTAGCCTTCGTCGGTTCCGCCGAACCACGCCGCCACCAGGGCGTCGCCCGACTCGGCGATCGTCGATGCGTGACACCGTGGCGGGGGACCCTGCTCGTAGACAAACTCGCGGGCCAACAACCCGGGTTGCTCATCGAGACCATCGTCTGCACCGGAGGAAGGGATCCCAGGAGCCACGGTCATCAAGACCGCAAGTAGGAGAGTCGCTGCCTGGAGTAATCGGGAAGCTTGCATATTCAGTGTCCTGACGGGTCGGGGAAGGCGAACGGGGAGGGCGGCTCCAGCGATCCATCGAGCCGACAATCTCACGACTATAACCCGATCTCGCCTCCAGGTCAGCTTCCGGACGCTCGTTTGCCCCACAGAGTTGAAGTGGATTCACCGATCTAACGGGCTATGGCAGGCATGGCCCGCACTTCCACCGCACCCCCGCGTGGCGATGGGGAAACGGGGAGCGTAGAATAACCAGCTTGACGATGTGAATTCCCGCCACGCGGCGCGAATTCGAGTTTGATTTGCTCACCATTGCCTGGGAGCCGACTGACGATGAAGTTGCACCCCGCAGTTGTCTTGCTACTTGTTGTGCTCGTTGTGATCAGTCCTTCGCTGGCCGTGGCCGACGAAGAGGTTCGCATCACGCCCGATGTGGTTTATGGCCACAAGTTCGGCATGGCGTTGACGATGGACGTGTTGCAACCTACTGAAGATGCCAACGGGGCCGGGCTATTATTCATGGTCAGTGGCGGTTGGCGTTCGCGGTGGTCGCCCCCGGAAGGCGCGGCCAGGCGATTTGATAAACTGCTCGACGCCGGCTTTACGGTGTTCGTGGTGCGGCACGGGAGCAGCCCCAAGTTTATCTTGCCCGAGATCGTGGACGACGTCCGTCGGGCCGTACGATATGTGAGGCTCCATGCCGAGCAGTTCGACGTCGACCCGAACCGGTTGGGTGTCTTCGGCGGCAGTGCGGGTGGGCATTTATCGTTGATGCTGGCAACCGCCTCCGATGAAGGGGATCCCGACTCAAAAGATGAGGTGGAGCGAACCAGCAGCCGCGTTGCGGCGGTCGTGGCATACTACCCACCGACCGATCTGGTGGGACTGGTGCCAACGCCACCGGCTCGGAACGAACGTTATCCTGCCATCAATTTCGATCCGCATCGTGCCGAAGAGTTTTCCCCGCTGTGGCAAGTCACGCCCGACGATCCCCCGACGCTGCTGATTCATGGCGACAAAGATCTGTTAGTGCCGCTGAAGCATAGCGAACAGATTCTCGAACAGCTCGAAGAGCAGCAAATTCCGGCGGAACTGATCGTGATCGAAGGGGCGGCTCACGGGTTTCAAGATGCCGATGCCGAACGAGCCTCCGCAGCTCTGCTCGACTGGTTCCAGCAGCATCTGGCACCTGAAACGGAATAGAAGAAGGGTACGAAGTCGGGGCCCGCGATCTCCATTGCTCGATTGATGAGACAGCCATGTGCGCCAAGCGAACGATGAGCGTCCGTTTTCTTGCATACGCGTTGTGTACGATGCTCACGTTGAGCGGCGGGTCGCAATCCGTCATTGCCGATGAGTTTGATGCGGTGCGTGAAATGATTCGCAACGGCATCGTCGACGGGCAACCCGCGTCACTTACGGTAACCGTGCTTCGCGACGGAAAGGAACTATGGGCCGAGGGGTTCGGCTGGGCCGATCGCGAACAGCGCCGTGCGGCCGACGTTCACACACCCTATTCGCTGGCTTCGATCTCCAAACCGATCACCGCAACCGGACTCATGGTGTTGGTCCAGCGGGAAAAGCTGGATTTGGATCGCGCCGCGAACGAATACTTGGGCGACGCCAAGTTGCGCGCCCGGGTGGGCGATGTTGATGAAGCTACGTTGCGAACCATTGCGAATCACACCTCGGGTCTACCCCTGCATTGGCAGTTCTTCTTCGATGACGAAACGGCCCGCGCACCGTCGCGTGACGTGACGATTCGACGGTACGGGCAATTGTTCACCCCTCCGGGAGAGACTTACCAGTACTCGAATCTCGGTTACGGCGTGCTCGACTACATCGTCGAGCGGACCTTAGGGCGTGACTTCAAGGATTTCATGCACAACGAGCTGTTTGTTCCCCTGGGCATGACGCGATCGGGGGTTGATCTACCGCCGGCGCTCAAGGGCCAGGAGGCCGTGCGGTACGACACCTCGGGTCAGGTTCTGCCACATTACGAATTCGACCACCCAGGTGCCTCGGCGGTCTATGCCAGTGCGCACGATTTGGCGCGGTTTGGGGCATTTCATGTTCAGACGCCGTTCGACGATCAGGCAGAGATTCTGTCGGAAGAATCGATCACCGCGATGCAAGAAACTCCCATCGAACTCGGATATGGGGTCGGCTGGGCCGTGTCGCTGCTCCCATCCGGGAAACGTCGCGTTCAGCACAGCGGTGGCATGCCGGGCGTGAGCACACGTCTTACTTTGGTGCCGGAAGAGAAGATCGTTATTGTCGCACTTGCAAACGGTCGCAGTAGCTTGCCGTTGCGAGCGACGAATGAAATACTGAAGATCCTCTTGCCCGATGAATTTGCCTCAGACTCTGAGGCCAATACTGCGAATGCTGAGTCGGAAGACACATCGCCCGAGCTAAGCGGTCGCTGGAAGGGGCAGATCGAAACCTACGGCGGCCCCGAAGCGATCTCTCTGTGGTTTCAGGACGATGGTGACATTCATGTTCGGGTGGGCGACCAACTGGAAACTCTGGTGAGTGACGTGAAGTTGACGGGTAACATTCTGACCGGAGAATTCGCCGGCTCGCTGGCGACCGACGACGTCTTGCGAGCAACGTGCAACCTGCATCTCCATCTACGCTTGGAAGGCGAGCGCTTGCATGGTGTCGTCATCGCCCGAGCTATCTCGCCAACACGACACCATTTCGCCCTCTCTCATTGGGCCGAACTGCAACGCGAAGTACCTGCTGTCGATGCCGATTCCGTCGAGCCTGAATAGGTACACCAGCACCGTAGTCCGCCGAGTGTCGGTCACACGATTCACGTAGCGTTCAAGGTTCGCCGCCTGCGTTCCCAGGGCAACACCAACAACATGGCCGCGAGGATCGGGACAAGCATTTGCAATAGCTGCGGACCCAAGAGCATGCCGCGCGAAATGCCGAACCCTACGAAGAAGGTCCCGGTCCCTGGTGTGACGGGAAATGCCAATCCACTGTTGAAACACAGTGCCGCAAAGGCCACCAACAGTGTGGCCGCACACGACCAGATCATCCCCTTGCCACCGCGGTAGGCAAGCCACGAAAAGAACAACGCAATCGCCGCCGGCGGAACGACGATCTCTGCGACGTACATGACGAGTGCCATCCCGACCACGGTCGACGACAGATCGGTGATCGTCTTGCCGGACAGATCGAACCAAACTTCGTACAGTTGGACGACGCCGAACAACGCCAGCAACATTACCGCCCAGGCCATTAGTACAGCCGGGATGGGGGCAAGCAGGAATGTGACCACGGGGTGACGTCCGGCGAACGTACGGGATTGATACCGATCGGCCAACGCGTTGGCCAGTTGATCGTAGTCCCCCAACCGTTGCTCATCGGCGGGGAGGTTCTCGTCGGTAACCGACTTTTCGCCGGCTATGTCGAGTTGATGATCTTCCAGTTCGGCGACCACGCGTTGAACATAATCGGTCGGCAATCCACGACGCATGAGCGTCGTACGAACGGTATCCAGCGATGGTGTATTCACGATCGTATCCTTTCGATCGGAGAGTTTTCGTTTACAACGGAAGCACGAAAAGATCAGTGCCCTATTTGGTTTGGTTCAGCAGTTTCTTGCGAGCTGCGATGATGAGCGACGTTACCAACCCTTTCATCGCTGGATGATTCTGCGTGACCAGCGTTTACGCTGCCGAGGGTTTCAAGGCGGCGCCCTTCAATACGCGGTTCACCGCAGCCACGGTTTGTTGCCACTGCGACGTCGCGCCATGCAGGCGCTTCTCACCTTTGCTAGTGAGGCGATACACGACGCGACTGCGTCCACCGGAGACTTCTCGGCGGCTGGAAAGAATTCGTTCGCCTTCCAGCTTGTGCAAGATCGGGTAAACCGAACCTTCGCCGAACTCCAGTTGTTGCCCGCTTTCCGTGCGAATCGCTTGCACCAGCTCGTAGCCGTACGTCGGCTGGCGTGAAAGCAATTGCAGAATCAACAGCTCGGGAACACCGTTGAGAAAATCGGGATTCGTTCGTTGCTTTGCCATGTCGATCAAAAACCTCCTTGTAAGACCATTGGCCCTATATCGCGCATTCTCTGCGCGAAGCTCCTCCGCATGGGGGCGTTCCCACGAACGCTCATCAATGCGGGGCGGAGATATACCTCAAGGTTCGAGGTATGGCAATACTAATCGGCCATCGCGGCGAAGAACTCCAGCCGATACGGCAAAGGTTCTCGACCATCGGTGCGAGCGATTGCCCCGAATGCTAGCTGGGCTGTGCGAGCCAATAGGTGGCCATGATGATCAGCGCCACCATCGCCCAGGCGGCAAGAAATCCTCCCAAGTCGAGACCCGTGGGACGAGGGATTTCAATGTCGGGATGATTGATCAGCTTCGGCACCGGGTCGGCCGAGTCGGGTGGCAACGTGCAGGGTTCTTCCACCACTTCGCCCTCGCGAACCGGGGTCCGCATCAGTCGATAGAAGTGATCGAGCTTGGTCAGAGGTGTGCGAGGCGTGACAAAGCTCACGACCACTCCCGTAACCACGCCGGCAGTCATGAACGCGACCATGGTCCATACGTCGGCCACGCGAATCGTATCACCCGAGCCCCGCAGCATGAAATCCAAAAAGCCGAGCTTCGCGATGGCTTCGGGTGCGAAATCACAGATGGCCCAAACCACGGAGGCCGCGATACTCGAAGCCCACACGGCCGCCGGAGTCCATCCACGCCACGCCACGCCAAACCACAGACTGATGCCGATCATGGCGGGCGTCTTCAGAATCACCCGCAGCGCATGAATCACATCGGTGAACATCGTTTGCAAGATCAGCGCGGCCACCACAATGCCCAGGCCGGAGAGTCGCCCGACCCAAACATAGTGATACTCGGATGCCTTGCTACGGAACAATGTCTTGTAGATGTGCTCGGTGAACAACCCCGAGCCGACAATCATCTGCGCGTCGCAGGTGCTCATCATCGCCGCCAACAGCGAAGCCAACAACAGCCCGACCAGCCCGGGGGCAATGGTTGGAAGAATATCGTAGGCAGCTCTTCCGAAGAGACGATCGGCGAAATCTTTATCGAAGGCGTTCAGTTCTTGCTGTTCGGCCAGCGTGCGTTGATCGAAGTCTTCCGCGATCACCGCTTGTAGCTTTTCGTAAGTCGCTCGATCTTCTTGCTTTTCGCTTTCGCGTAAGGGGCTATTGGGGCCCAGGTACCACACGATGCAGGCCAACGCGGTGAACGTCCAGGCGATGGTGCAGAACCGTTTGACGAAGTTTCCAAACGTGAAGCCGAAGCGGCCTTCGAATTCGGTCTTACCAGCACCGCAGACCCCCATGATGTGCGGCTGAACCACGATGCCGGTGAGCGCGACCAACGACAGCATGAACACGTAGAAGATAGTGATCGGTTCGCGACCGAGCAGTTCCGCCACTTCGGCACTGGCCACCAGGTCGAACATGCCCGGCTTGATAAGTTCCTCGCCTGTGGGGTTCAACTGCGAGAAGCCGCCGATCTTTCCCAGCACAAAGGGCAACAGCAGGAACGAAAACGTGATGGTCAAAATACCCTGGACGAAGTCGGTCCAGATGGCCGCTCCCAGGCCACCGGCCATGCCGTAGGTGACAAAAAGCACGGTGATCGCCAGGATCGCGATCTCGTAACCATGGATAGACCGCAGCTTCACCACGCGATTGATGGCAGGCATGTTGAACAAAACGCGACCGGCGACTTGTTTGTCTTCGCTTAGATTCAGCGGTTCGACAAAGGGTACGAATTGATATTGGTTGAGGACCGATTCGTCGGCCACGCTGGTAAGTTGGCCACCGGTGAGGGCGTCGACCATCTTTCCGCTGCTGTACAGGGCTCCGGCGATAAACACAATCGCCATAATGATGCCCCAGATGCAATACAGAATCGCGGTAGCGCGATTGAAACGGGCTTCAAAGAAATCGCTGGTGGTCAGCGCCCGCATGCGGCGCATCACGGGGGCAACCAGCCAATAGAATGGGGTGGCCCAAAGCCAGAGGAATTGCCACCAGATCCCCGCCAACCCGACTCGCCACGTGCCGGCGACCACACTGGCGGCTTGCTCGCTGCTGGTGCCGGCGCCGAAGGCGAAGAACATCATGAAGATCTTGCCGAACCGCCGACCACCCATGAAGTAGTCGGCCCGGTCTTTCACCTTGGTATAAGCCAAGACACCCAGGGCGGTGACCAGCACCAGGTACGCACCGATTACGACCCAGTCGATATACGAGAGCCCAAGCCACATACGGCACCAACCCCAGAGATGTTGAGTTTAACGCATGGCCGCCCCCATCGAGGGACAGTCAGGCCACACAACATAACCGCTGGGAGCACAATGTTCGAGTCACCGCGAAAAACAAACTCAATCCCAGGGCAGCCGCAGCGTGGGTTGATTCGCATAGCGTTTCATTCTCATGGTGAGGGTCGCCCCCGCGGCAGGCATCAGCTTGGCTGAGAAGTGAGAATCGTCGACCTCGACCGATCGTTCGTCGGTCGTCACGCGCTGAATCTGGTGTTCACCATAGCTGCCACCTTGGACAATCACTTCCCGAGGCTCTGTGTCGTTCAAATTGACCAGTGTGAGGGTAATTTCGTCAGCGGTCACTCGCTGAACCAGTGCCGCCACATCATCGGGCAAGCCCGGTCGTTGTCGTGCCGGATCGAAGTACCGCACGCGTGTATGCAACAGCGAACTGGTGTGGCCGGGATAGAAGCCGCCCAAGGTAAGCATCACCAGCGAATGGGGTGTGGCAGGGCTGTGCATCAACGGGTCATCTGCCAAGCGCGTGTCGGGCGTGGTTTCGTCGTTTCGTATCGCGGTGAGTTGATCATCGATTCGCTTTAGATCGCCCCGAAAGGCATTCTCGGCTGTCTGAGGATCTAAACCCGTGGATAGGGCTTCCCACGTTGAGTTGGGCAACCGGCCGAGGTCCTTGGGGTTCATCGACCAGTAGTACACCTGTTGCGCGCCGGCCGAATACGGTTGCGGGTTGTAGGCGTACCAACCATCGTCCCCATACATCCGAGGGTACATGGTTTGGCCATCGATCTGTTTGGCGTTGGCGTTTACGGCCTCGATTTGAGTTCGCCAGGCGTCAGAGTATTTCTGATTGCCGCTTAGCAACATGGCATGCCCCAGCCCGACGATGGCCAGGTGATGCGTGTTTCGGTGGGCGATATCTCCTGTCTGTGGAACAGTGACCGAAAACCCCCAGCCGTAGACTCCGCCGTACCACTTCCCGTCGCAGGCACCTCCGATGGTGCCGTCGAGCCCGATGTTGGTGGGAATGATTCCTCCGTTGGCCTCCATCCGCTCGAGCCAGGCATCGACGTAGTTCAGCACCCACTGCCGGTATTTCTCTTCCCCTGTCAGCAGGTACGCCGTAGTGGGTAGTGAGGTCGCGCACAGGTTCTGCGGATGATCGCCGACGATGTCGTTGTAGTCTTCGAAGTGGGCCAGCATTTCCTCGTACGATCGCTCGCCGTGCCGAAGCTGGAAACGTCCGGCCACTTCGATCGGATCGCCAGCCCAATCCAGCGCCGTTGCCTTACGCAGTAAGGGCCCGCGACTTCCATTGAATAGGCTGCGGATGATGCGGTGCTGGGGGTCGTAGTTCTCGGCGCGAGGATCGTCGTTCATGTACAGGCCCGCGAAGCGACGCGCGCGGGTCAGGTACCGTTCGTTGCCAGGGTCAGCCAGCCCTGCGTAGACGAACCCGGTGAGTCCCTCCCCGTGATGCACCCAGTCGAAGGTTACGGGAAACTCTTCGAAGTACATTCCGTCGCGGGCAAATTCGACCTCGATCGTTTTCGCTTCGGTGTATTGCTTGAGATGTCCTTCCCAGGCCTGCTGGTACAACTGTAGGACTGAAGCGTCCGCGCCTAGAGCATAGAGCAATGGCCAGTCGGCAAAACACTCGATGGCATCGTCGGGGCCATCGTCTCCGCCCCATCGCAGGACGCATTCGAGATAGCCGCGCGAGTCGACGTACTTTTCGTAGAACTCTTCGCAGGCCGCCGCATTGGCCTTCAGAACCTGACGTTCCAGCACGGCCCAGGTTGGGGCCTGCATGGGGGTGTCGACCGTCATGTCGGCAGCCAGAACGCTTGAGTTGGCAAGCAAGTAAGTGAACGATGCAACGGCAAACGTCAATCGCCTGTTCAGCATGTGAGACCACTCGGGCGGAGACCAAGGGACAACAATCAAGTCTGCCAACGCCGTTCAGATGAGACCGACGAAGGCCAGACGATTGATGTTATACGCCTTCCGCGACCGAGATTCATGCACGAATTCAGCGACTTTTGAGGTTGAACCTCAGCAGAGTCGAATCGAGCGATCGAACAGGGCATCTACATCGGGGGGGAGGCGGAACTCAGCCCACGCACCCCCAACGATACGCACATGATCAGCGAATTCAGGCCCAGCTAGAATGAAACCAGGTTCGTTCTAGTGATGTTGAAGCTAAGTGGAAATACGCTGTAGATACCTCGGGTGAACACCAGGTCGATCAGGTCGGTGGTGGCCAGGATGGGGCTCTTCGGCACAATGACGATATCCGAATCGCGGAGCCAAATCTCGCCGGCCGGGCAAGGGCGATGACCGAACAATGCACCACGAAGATCGATTTTCGTGGCCATCAGGTTCCAGTTCTCGTCTCGGCGGAACACCACGATCTGGTCGAGGTAGGCACCCACGTTCCAACCGCCAGCCAGGGCAATTGCCTGTACGGCTGTCGTCGGTGCCTCCAGCGTGAAGCGACCACCCTTCTGAACTTCACCCACCACATAGACGTAGCGTGGGGCACGTTCAATCAGGATGGGGGTGGTTTCCAGCCCGCTGACGATGCTGGAGTACCGAATGTTGATCTCTCGTCGCAATTCGTCGAGCGTAAGACCCTGGGCCGGGATCGAACCCAGCGCCGGTAGTTGAATCGTACCTTCGGGGGTGACTCGCACCTGTCGCGACTGACCACCAACGCCGGCACGGTTATCGACGGTTGCCCGCAGTTCGAGCAAGCGGTTGTTCAATTGCAGCGGAATCACCGCGATGGCGGGCTTTTGAATGAATTTCTCGTACCGTTTCTCGATATCTTCCCGCAGCTCGACCACGGTTCGGTCGGCGGCCGGGACCTGCCCCAGCAATGCCAGGGTAATCGTACCATCAGGCTGAATGATGACTTCGCCGCCGACGCTCTCGTCGCTGAGCGACTCGACTTCCAGGACATCGCCCACATTGAATCGATAGGCTTGCTTGCTCTCTTCGGCGGTCAAGCGGTAGACGACTTCGATGATATCGTCGACACGTAGTCGATACACGGGAACATGCGCCCGACGGGCGGGACCGATGTATTCACCCTGGGCGAAGATCTCCCACGGTATCGGTCCCCAGGAGTTCCAACGCAATTCGTTACAAGGTTGGCCGCCTGCGCAGTACACGCCACACACCGGGTGCAACGAGGCAGGTGCCCAGGTGGTATCGGGCGGTGGAAAAATTCCCTCGTAGACGATGTCGGAGTAATTCAACCCCACGTCCTCAGGCTGCTTCAAGATCCGCTTTTCCCCCTCTTCCTGGCGAGCGGCGGTCGGCCGTGCCTGGCGAGCCGCTGGAGTTTGCGCAACCGAGGCAGTTGATGAAATGCCCAGCAGGGACACTGCGAGGCCCAAGCAAAAGATGGACTTCGCTGGTTCGCGTCGATTGATGAGGGGGCGTTGGTTCTTCATGGTTCGGGCTTGGTTTGGCGGGAGGTGATCCAAAAAATGGATGCGGGAATCTTGTACTACGGCACTTATCTCTACTCTAGGCTTGAATCGGGCTCGGATTATTGCAGCGAATCAAACACTCTCGCGACAATTGGCTTCTTGGCGGGTTCTTCTCCCGGTAGTGTGGGACTGGTCACGACCGAGGCAGGCTGCGTTTTGGGCTGGCGGGGTGTGGTTGGCCCAAGTCCGTGTTCGCTGGAGGGTAGGTTTGCGAAAGTAATCGGATCGACCATGGTTACACTGATGGGATAGGTTCCCGTACCGTTCTGCTTTTCTTCCATCCGCTCGGCCAACCACTCTTGTTGGTGCTTTGCGGCGTGAGCCGTCTCGCGGTCTCCCAGAAGATGCGAAACCTTGGCCAGGTTCTTCCAGGTAATCGGCTGAGGTTCGACACGAATGCTGTGCAAGAACGCTGCTCTGGCTTGTTCGTATTGTCCGTACTTGGCAAACAGCACGCCTAACTCGTTGGCAGCTTTGAAATTGTTTGCATCGACTCGCAACGCGGCCTGATGCAGGACAATTGCACGCGGGCCGGCCAGCGTGGCTTGTGCCGTGGTCGGTGTTTCCATCCAGAGTTCAAGCCGTGCCATTCCGTACAGCGCTTTGGATGCCGAGGGTTCATGGCCCATCGCATCGACCAGTCGCTGTCCGGCAAATTCGCAGTACTTCTGCATCGCCGTGAAGGGATGGATGTTCTGCGAATTGGGCGACTTCAGCACGGGGGTCGCGTGCTTCTCGACCGAGCGTCGCCAGCCGGCGTCACCCTGTTCGACGTGGGGAGTAAGGTCATCCGCCTCCCGCAGCGCGGTGAGTGCCTCGCGTAGTGCCTTGCGATGGTAGTTGGAGTTTTTCTGGGCATCCAATGCGTGAGCAACCACGTCAAGCGCCCTCATGTACTCGCTACGAGCCGAGTGCGTTGCCCCGCGTGCGGCAAGGTCTTGACCGTAGTCGACATGCTGAGCCACTTGTTGTGCAATGAAGGGCGGCATACGAAGTTTGGCCGAAGCCGCGGCAGCCAGTTGTTGACCTCGTGCGGCACTTCTTGCCACTTGTGGTCTCGGAGCCTGCGACGGTCGCTTGACCACGGGGGCAGGGGCTTGCGCCACACGAGGCGAGCCCGCCACCGGGGCTGGACTTGTGGCCACCGATTCCGCGTTCGGTTGCTTCGCCGGAAGTTGCGCAGTCTGTTGTTGCGGCGTAACCGTCGGGCTCGATTCGGGGCGTGCGGGTACCGCGGCACGTTCGACCAGGCGCGGCTGCCGTGATTCGGCCGCGACGTTCGCCGGCGGAGCGGCCTTCACCACGGGACTCTTGATGGCAGGAAGCTGCCCCCGCGGTGGCTTGAATTCATTCGTTCGTCGCAGCTCGGCAATTCGTTCTTGCTCGGCCAGCGCCCGAGTTCGCTTTTCGATCTCGGAAAGCTCCGAGCTATTGTTGGTATTGGGGCTCCTCGCAGGCTTTGCTTCGGCAACAACCGCCGGTTGCGGCTGCCGCTGAGGAACAGTGGGTGCCGGTTTCGATGGAGCTTCAAGGTCGCGCTGTTCAGCCAAACGGGGCTGTACTTCTTCGACGGTGGCCGGCTCCGTAGCTTTCACAACCGGGTTGTTGATGGACGGATGGTGCTCTTCCGGGGCGCGAAACGAATTCTCACGCTTGCGTTCCTCGAGTCGCTGCTGCTCGGCGATGGCTCGCAGACGCCGCTCGGAATCAGACAACTCCGCCGGCTTGGCAACCGGTTTCTCTGGCTGCTTCGATTGAGCGGTTCGCTCCGGCGTTGGGATTGGGTTTTGGGAAGGCGTCGGAGCCGCGTCTGGAATCTGAGCGACGCGCGACGTGGCCACGGATTCTTCCTTATTCTCGGGCAACCCTGGTACCTCGAACTTGGGAAGGGGAGGCAGGTCTCTCCCCGCGCCTTCGACAACGGGCTGGGTGATGGCCTGCGGTTGATTGATCGGAAGCGGTTCACGTTGCGGAACGTCAACCCTCGTTGAAGCCTCGGGCAACACAGGTTCTGCATCCACCGCCTTTACGGTTGCCCGTTTCGTGGTGGGGAGATTTCCTGCCGAAGTTGATCCTTTCGCGGGTCGTGCGTACTGAACGACTCCGCTTTGGCTTTCACCGGCAGGGGATGCTGGATTGTCGAGCACCGGGGTGATAACCGGCGAGGCAACACTATTGACGCGCCGTGCGGGTTGTTTTGCTTCGATGGTGTTCTTCGTGGCGACAAACTGAACGACACCGTTGCCCGATGGTGAAATCGATGCAGCATCATTCGTTTCGGTACGTACCACTTGGGTGCGCACCGAATTTCGCACGGAACGACTGGGTTCTGCTGCCCACGGACCTCCGGCGAGTGCCGCGACAGCACAGGTACCGAAAAGTCCACTTAGCAGGACAAGTTGCGTTCTCATCCGTTGAATCTTTTTGGGGTTACGTCGATCCGTCCGTGCCTCAGCGAGGCCCCACACATACTCTGCTTGCAATCTGATTTATCGGGTGGAGTCGCACGACAGAACCGTCAGAATGACAGGAATTGATCAACCAGTCAGAATCTGCCCGTTACGATCGATACTGTCCTTCGGACAGTCATATTCGGAATGTTTTCACTAATCCGCAAGGTTTGAACCGCTTCGCTGCTTCTCGTCTTACGGCCATATATTGCTACAATCGCAGCCTAATTCTCTTTTCCAGTTGATACAGAAAGCGGCACATGACAGCACGGATCTATCTGGCAGGGCCCGAGGTATTTCTCCGCGAAGCGGAACAACTCTACGAGGCCAAGAAGCAGATCTGCCAGCAACTTGGCTTCGAGGCACTCTCGCCCCTCGATGATTTGCCGGCATTCGAAACGATGCCCAAGGTGGAAGCCGGGCTTAGCATTAGCGCCGCGAACGAGGCCAAGATGAGGGCTTGCGATCTGCTGATAGCAAACATCACCCCTTTCCGTTCACCATCGGCCGATGTCGGCACGGCGTACGAGTTGGGCTTCATGCGAGCATTGGGCAAGCCGGTGCTGGCTTACGCCAATGTGGACAAGAACTTTCACCACCGGACCATCGAGTTTCTTGAAGGACGTGTCTCGCCTCGCGACGGCACCGACCTGATCGAAGACCATACGGGGATGTTGCTGGAAGACTTCGATCTCTTCGACAACCTTATGCTCGATGGTGCCGTGCTGGCCAGTGGAGCTAAGGTTGTCCTTGTCGACGCAGACCCTGCAGAGCGATTCACCGACCTTGAAGGATTTCGACAATGTGTCGAAATGGCCACTAACTTGTCGAGCTAGGGCTCTAGAGGTGCGGCCCAAAGCTTCGAAGATCGGCTATTTCAGTGCTGCGATCACTTCATCCGGTTTGGCGCGTCCACCATGGGTCATGCTGACTTTGGCAAACTGGATGACATTCTCACCATCGATCACAAACGTAGAAGGATAGGCAGTCTCTCGGGGAGCATCCCAGCGGAGACCGTACGAGTCGGTGAACGCGTAGTCCGGGTCGAGCACCATGTGGAATCCCTCGGGCAATTCTTTTCCCTGCAGGAACTCCTGGGCACGTTCCTTCAACTCACTTGCTTCGCCTGGGTACACCAACACCACTTTGGCGTTCGCTTCCGCGATCTCGGACTTGGTGCGCACCAGCCCACCGACTTGCAGCGAACAAATGGGGCATTGGTAGCCTGGATATCCACGAAGTACGACCAATACCACGGGGCCGTCCGCCGTCAATTTCGAAAGCGTGACCTCTTCACCCTCCAAGGACTCTAACGTAAAGTCTTTGGCCTTGTCGCCAACCTCCGGCAGAGCCGTGTCTTCTGCCAGTGACGCATTCGTCAGGAATACGCCGAAAGCAAATGTGATGGCAAGTCGAGACAACGAGATCGATGGCACCTGGATGCTTATCATTGAGGATGGTCCTATCTTCAAGGTCGAATTTTCATAAGACTTACGCATGCTACTTGGCTTGAGACGCATCAACCGTAAGGAGTCTTACAAAAATTCTTTTTTTGTGGGCCCCGGGGCGTTGGCGGCTGATTGAGGGTCCTAGATAATTTCTTCGATCGCCTGTCCCTCATCGATGATCGGCGTAGGGCGCCCCGCGTGGTCTTGGAATGAGAGTTCCGGGTCGATGCCAAGCAGATGGTAAACCGTCGCCAGCAGGTCGCCGGGTTTCAAGGGACGCTCGACCGGGTATTCACCTTTGTGGCTAGTAGCACCCACGACCTGACCGCCGCGAATTCCACCGCCGGCCATCATGGCCGAAATGGCGTTGCCCCAATGATCGCGACCAGGTACTGGCACGCCGGGCTGACCGTTGTTCAATCGTGGTGTACGGCTGAATTCACCCATCACTAGAACCAGCACATCGTCTAGCATCCTGCGCTCGTCGAGATCTTCGATCAATGCGGTCACCGCTCGGTCCATGGCCCGCATGCTGGAACCGTGCCCTTTTTCGATGTTCGAGTGATGATCCCAATGTGGCATGTCGACGGTGACGAATCGCACTCCGGCGGAGACCAGTCTTCGGGCCATGCAGGTATAGTGTCCCCACGGTCCAGGCCCGTATCGCTCGCGGACCCTGGCGTCTTCCAGTTCCATGTCGAACGCTTTGCGTGCCTCGCCGCTGAGCATGAGATCGACGGCCTGTTGTTGATACCGGTCGATCGAATCCATCATGCCACTTCGATCCAGTTGACGTCGCACGGCATCCAGACGATCCAGCAACCCCAACCGGTTCTCGAAGCGACCCGAATCGGCGATGGTGAAGTTGTCTAAACAGGCGGGCCTTTGAATCTCGGCTCCGTAGGAATGGCCCAGGTACTTCTGGTTGGGCTGTACATCGAATGGATCGTAGGACGAGCCCAGGTAGGCGGCCCCCTGGTAGCCGGGATAGAGGTAAATGCTCTGCGCGGCCGGCAACCCGACGTAGGGCGGAATGCCTGACTGGCGACTGCCGCAAGCGCGAGCGATGGTGGAACCGACTGAAGGATAAACCTGCTTTTTATTGGCCGAGTTCGATCCGAAGCGGCCCGTCAACATCCAATGGGCCGCCGCGAAGTGATCACCCGTGTCGTGATGTAGCGAGCGGACGACCGCCATCTTGTCGGCGAACTTCGCCTGGCCTTCAAGATTTTCTGAAAAGTGGATCCCCGGCGCGTTCGTCGCGATCGCGCGAAATGGCCCACGGTACTCGGCAGGCGCCTCCGGCTTGGGGTCGTATGATTCCAAATGGCTGGGACCTCCGTCGAGCCAGATGAGGATCACCGACTTGTCTTGTGGAACGGTTGAGGCAACCGCTTTGTTGCGAAACATGTCAGCAAGGGTCAGCCCTGCGACGGTCAACGCACCGGCCTTAATCGCCCCCCGGCGGGAAACGCCTTGGCAGTTGGTGTAAGTACGTCCGGTTTCGATTCGCAGCATGATCGAAGCCTCCCGCGTGGCGGCTAACCGAAAAGGTCAACGCAGCATGTCGGCCACATTGTAGCGGCGCGGTGTGGCAATTGGCGAATTATTTCGCCGACATATGCAATTCACCTGCCAGAACGCCGACACAAGTGGTGCTTGGCGAGAGCACGAGAAGTTCCGAAGCCACGGGTCGTGGAGCGAGGCCAGCTACGGACGTATCGAGCTGAAGATGAAATACAGGATCCAGATTCCGTGCAGTGACCAACCAACTGCCAGGAGGTAGCCGAACCTCTCGGTCCACGATGCCGCCTTTAACCAGACTTTTGGTCTTGTGGCTCGCCCCAAAATTGCGGCGACAAGAAACCATAGCCCCACCAGCGGCATCACATAGTTCAGGCAAGGGCGTGCGAAGCGACTTCCCTCGTCAATCCCTCCGCCGGCGATCAAAATTGCCGGTAAGAATAACAGGGAAGCCAAACCCGACATGAACGTGAATAGTGCTCCCGGCCCAAGTCTCCCTCCCTGGATACGAAGACGGATGACGAACAACATCCCGGGCAGCGACAGCCCGCAAAGGATGCCACTCAGCAAGCGAAGCCAGCTATAAGGCAGAGTCCAATTGATACTGCTGGATGGAGGGCTGAAACATGACATCCCAACCGCCGCGCCAACTGTAAGCAGTAGTAGTTTCGCAATCGTCAGGCGGTCTGGTTGCGTAGTTTCCACGGCAACGCCCACCAGGTTTGCAGAACGGGCCGACTAGATTCACGGGGACACATCAAGGCTAGACGTCGAACCTACGAAGCAGGTTCAGGCGGAACACCAACCTTGATGTTCTTTGCTTCCATCTCTTTTTCGAAGCGGGCTCGCACCGTCTTCCAAGCGGGCGCCATCAGTGGGATGGCGCAATGGCCTTCGCCCTTGCAGTCATTCAAACCAGGGTTTTCACCGCAACCGCCTTGCTCTTTGCACTCATTCTGCCCGCCACAAGAATGAGCGGCGTAACTCGAACAGGTGCCTTGTCCCGCGCATTCATTGTTGCCGCTGGCTCCCTGGTTCTTGCAGCTATTCAGTCCTCGACACAGGTGCGGCTCGACGCTGGCCATTGAAGCTTCCGTTTCGCCGGCCGCCGCGTCACTGGGTGCGGCATTTCCTTCGGCGGGCGGCGTTTCTTCTTGAGGAGCACCACAACCGGAGACCGATCCAGCCATGAGTCCTCCGAATGCGGCCATGCCCATCTTGTTGATATCGCGGCGTGTCAGGCGATTTTGTTTCATCGTCGATTCCTTTGTCGGTACAGCAGGGGAGACTTACCCCACGGATGGTGTGTGCCTTGACCGTTGTGACCGAGGCGCAATGTCCCTGCCACTTCGCACAACGATACTGAGCGTGAGGCAGGCTTGCAAACTAGCTTGCAACCGCTGGCTGGACTCCGGCCCAAGGACCAAAACGGATGGGCTTATTGCCCCCCACCTGCCGGGGTAAAGAGTTTCAGGATTTGCGCCTGATTTCCACCGCCGAACAGCTTGCCGGCCTCGGTGACAATCTGCTCCCGGGCGTCGGGAGCGATCTCCGGGCTGTTGAACTGAGACACGAAGTTGCGAATCAATTCACGCTGCATGGCAAACTCGCCGCCCTTTTCTTCCACCACCACTTGCAGGATGCCGAAACACATCTCATCGGTACTGCCATTGCCGAAGAGAACCCGTTGCGGTGGATCGCTTGGATTGAATGGGTTCTCGGCCGAGTTGTCGTAGTAGGTAACCATGTCCAATCGCGTGCCCTTGGGCAGAAATACCGGCTCACGGTACACGTAATTGTCTTGCCAGTAGAAATTCCAGTCGCGAATCCACATCAACGATTCGACGGTGCCGTCCGGAAACGTTGCGGTCAATTTAAGCTCTCGGCCGATCAGGTGCATGTGGGGGAGCAGCGAGATGATCGTAATATCCGTCGGCACATCCAGCGACGAGGTAATCTTGTGCCGGTCTTCCCCGGCGGGGATGTCGATCACCACGGTTCCGGTCACCGCGGGGGCGCGAGCGATCTGTTTCTTAAGAGGCTTGTCGGCGAAGTACAGCCCCAAGGTCGATTGATCGTCTTCCTGCTTACCGCTGGGGTGCAAATGCAACTGCATGACTAAATCTGCGCCGGCGGGAACGGCCATCCCGGTATCATCTGGAAGGAACCGGGGTGTCATTCCTGGGGTCCATACGCCCAGCACGCCGCCGACCGGAATGCCGATCGACCCGAACGTGGTATATCCCGGCTCAGGGGTTTCGGCGTCTTTCGCTCGTCCGGCGCCCATGGTGTCCAACAGCAGCACGGCATGATGCACCACGGAAGGATTCCCGGGACGGAATTCGTAGGCCACCATCATCTTGTCTTCGGGAATGTCGATGGGGATGACCCAATGTTGAAACACATCGGGTCCGTCTGCCGGAACCGTGATCGTGGTTGGCGCCTGCAAGACGACATCGGGTTCTCCCAAACGCCACCCGGAGGCAAACGTCGGTTCCGGGGGCAAGTCTGCCAAGTCGCCTTCAGGGGCTCCGGCATCGGCCCATTGTTGGAACAATGCGATTTGCGCATCCGTTAGACGACGTTCTCCCAAGAAGCGGCCATGGTTGGGCTCCGCTTTCCAGGGCGGCATCACGCGCTGTTGAGTAATCTCGGCCAGCCACGCCGCACGTTTCTTGGCGTCTTCATAACTCAGCAGAGAGAAGGGAGCGACTTCGCCGGGCCGATGGCACTCGGCACATTGGGCGAAAAGAATCGGGGCGATATCCCGAGTGAACGTCACTTCGTGCTCGCGAGAGGGGCTTTCAAACAAACAGCCCACCACCTCGGTTCTCGCGACCTCGGGTTCATCGCCGACTAGCACGGCCGTGATCGAGTCGAGTAGATCGTTTTTTCGAGCCGCATTACGTTTCTTGTTCACGGCGGCATAGAGATCGTTGATGCGACCGCGATACAACACTTCGCGATTAGGGCTGAGGACGAAGGCCTCAGGGACGTGGGTCGGTTGCAGTGCGGTGGCGATTTCGGCCGAGGCATCGAATATTACGTCGAACTCAATATCGAACTCCTCGCAAAACGTCTCTGCATCGCTGCGGCTTATCGATGGATCGGAGATGACGCCGAAGAAGGCCACTTGATCGGAGGGAACCGCGGACGCAATGCGATTGAGTTCGGGAACGTATTGCCGGCACAGGGGACACTCGCTGGTGATGAACACAACCACCACCAGCTTGTCATCGTCACGATGCGTCAAGCGACATGCATTGCCCTCCATGTCCAATGCGGAGAGATACTGAGGAGGCAACGACGTTTCAGGCTTCTCTTCGCCCCGAGATTGAGCCACTGAGGACAGGGTAACCATGATTGCCAGAAGCAAAGCGGTCATGCGGATGTGACGGTCAAGTTGGAATAGGCGGGAGGGACGCGAGGTAAAGAGGGTAAGCATTTCCGAATTCCATCGATACGAGGAGGTTTAGTGTCTCGTCTTGCCTTCACTGTTCCACGAGTGTGAGCAGGTGATCGATTCGGGCCTGATCCCAGGTGGCGGCTTCGCTCTCACTGAATACGCCACGAATGGTGATGCCCAAAATGTCTCGAAACTGATCTTCCAACGAAATTTCGCGACGGACGAAGTAGTTGGTGAACATCGTGCCGTACAGCATGTCACTGATTACGGCGGTTACGCGGTCCACCGGAAGATCGCGAACCCGACCTTCGTCGATCAGGCTTTGCAGCATGACCCGCCAGGGACCAATGTTTGCTTCCACGTGTTGGTAGTAGGTGGGCTTACTTCGTTCGCGAAAGAAGGCCCGTTCTTGAATCAGCAGTTCGACAAAGTGTGGGTGGTCGTCGAAGAATCGCAGATAGCCATGTACGGCCAGGGCCATCATCTCCAGCGGGTCGCTGGTTCGTTGGGCGACTCCTAGCAGCGATTGATTCAATCGCCCCATGGCATCATCAACGGCAGCCAAGAAGAGGGCTTCCTTGTTTTCGAAGTAACGGTAAACGGTTCCCTTGCCGACGCCGGCCAAATCAGCCACGAGCTGAACATCGGTATTCGCATACCCGTGCTCGGCGAAGGCGTGCCCGGCCACCTCGAGAAGTTGGGACTGGCGTCTTGTAACGAGTTCGGGATCGTCGGGTCGGCCGCGTTTACGTGCACCTGGCAGTGCTGTCATGGATAGCTCCGCTGTTTACGGGACGGACCCGTCGGTCCGCTAATTCTACTGATTGGAAAAAACGTGTAAAGAAGAAAGTTCTCGATTCATGGCCATTTGATGCTGCGAGATGATCGCAGGCGCCGGAATCGTCCAAAGGTGGGGTTCGGAGATGCCGTTGTGGCGGGCGTCGCCGGATCAGATCAACTTGCCTTGGGCAACGATCAGTCCGTCTGCGTCGGCGTACAGCATGTTGCCGGGCGTGATCTGTAGGCCTGCAAACGATAGGGGGATATCGCGCTGACCTTCGTTTCGTTTTTCACTGCGGCGGGGGTGTGCGGCGAGGGCCAGAACTCCGAGATCCATCTCGGCCATCTGCCGAGTGTCGCGCACACAACCGAAGACGACGACCCCGTTCCAGTGATTCTCGATGGCCAGTTCTGCCAGGCGATCGCCCAACAACGCACAACGCAGCGATCCTCCGCCATCGACCACCAATACCCGGTCGTTGCCCGGTTCTTCGAGGGCCTGGCGGACGAAGGAATTGTCTTCAAAAAGTTTGAGGGTGTAGATCTGGCCGCTGAAGGCTGATCGGCCTCCGAACGATTTGAAAATGGGATCAGCGACTTGAATCTCGTCGCCATACTCGTCGCAAAGATCGGTGGTGGCAAAGCTCATGGTTGTGAATCTGGGGTGTTGTTCGGGATCGTATCTTCAGGTGGGGTTGCTCTTCGTTGTTCTGCCCGACGGTTGGCCTCGACTTCGATTTCGGCCTCGAAGTCTCCTTCCAAGAGGTTCCCTCGTTGGGCCTCGGTCAGGAGCTGAGAATAGATCTCAGTAAAAGTAGCCAGGATATCATCGTAGGGCACATCGGTGTAAGTCCCCCGGTCGTTGAGGTACTCCATGTGCTTGCGACCTTCCATATCAAAAGGGTGATACAGCGAGTCGTGGCGACCGTCGAAGTCCAAAGGAAGCAGCTTCGCCTTTTCGCAAAGTCGACGGTTGAACGCCACGGTGGCTTTGACCCAGCGGCCCTCCAGAAACAGCTCGTTGTAGCCGTGATAATAGAAGATGTCCGTGCCGATGTGCTTTAGTAGCTTCTCGGTTGCCAGGTGATTACGGACATCGGCATATCCGAGCCGGCACGGAATGCCAGCCGCACGGCAGGTTGCAGCCATCAGGCAGGATTTGTTGACGCACCAGCCCTTTCCGCTGGCCAAGACGTGGCTGGCCCGAAAGCTCTCCTTGGCCATGTCAATTCCATAGGCTGAGTATCGGATATCGTCGCGCACCGCGTAAAACAGCCTGCAGGCCCGATCGATCTCCCCCCGGGAGTCGCCTAATGCCTTTTGGGCATAGTCGATGATCGCTGGGTGGTCGCTATCAACGAACCAGGTGGGTTGCAGATACGGTTCGAGCGAAGTCTCCGAGGAGGATGAGGCTGGCATAGGCAATCCATGAGAAATCAAATCGGCGAACTGGCTGTTGGTTCAACCATCTCGGGTGAATTGGTCTCGCGAAGAACGCACCAGGGATTGTATCGTACTTTTGTCGCGCGAAGAGCGCCGCGACATGTTACCCTATGGGGAAATCGGCTGCATTGATGCGTCGCTATGAATCCCTGAATTACTCAGGGGGAAGAGTCCATATACACAAGTATATCGACCTAGCGATCCCTTGCGAACGATCGATCAGGTCGGGAAGCGAGGTTCTCTTGATCGCCGCGAATCGAAATCGTACGCATCAAAATCAACGAGGAGAAGCTGCCGTGGTACGTGTCTTGGTTGTCGACGATGAAAAGCAGTACTGTGAAAACCTGGGGCTGTGCTTGAGCATCGAAGGTTACGATGTCGTCACCGCCAGTACCAGCGACGAGGCAATCGATTTAGGCAAAGACTTTCAACCCGATGTCTTGGTTGCCGATTGGATGTTGCGAAGTGACGAAGACGGGCTCGACGTCTCGCGGACGCTGGCCACTCAGCTTCCGAAGTTGGAAACCGTGCTCATCACGGGCTACCCCTCCGTCGAATTACATTCCGATGCCCAACGCTCGAAGGTGTTCGAGGTTCTCGAGAAGCCCTTCGAATTGGAAGACTTTTTGTCGGTCGTTCATTATGCGGCACGATCGTCCGGCGAAGGCGGACCGAACAACGACGCTTCGTGAACTGCATCAGGTAGAAGTCGACTGCTATGCGGACACGGTCTCACCGCATCTCAACCATCACATTCTTCGTGGTCAGGTAGTATCTGGCCGATCAGCGCGATAGACTCGCTCGCGACGGATGTGGCGGTGGGGATTCATCGCTGCGATTCCTCGTTGCGAGAGTCCCTCCACGGAGTTCCCCAAGCGAATGAGCGGTCGACTGCTACAGCGTATCGGGCCGGCATTCATTGTGGGGGCCTGCATCATCGGCCCGGGTAGCGTCACCCTGATGTCGAAGACCGGTTCGTTGTACGGTTACTCGATGTTGTGGCTCGCCGTACTCTCGGGCAGCTTCATGGCCGGCTTCATCGCGATCTTCATGCGTTTCGGCATTTACGGGGAAGAGACGGTTCTAGGGCTTACCGCACGGCGACTCTCCCGGCCATTTGCCATTTTGTGCGGTGTGGCGCTCTCCTCGACCAACGCGGCGTTCCAGTTTGGAAACAACCTGGGTGTTACGGCCGCGATGAATTCGATGCTGCCCGATGTACCGCAATATTTGTGGCCGGTGTTGTTCACCCTGGCGGCAATCGTCTTCCTGTTCTCCTTGAAACAAATCTACCGCACGATTGAAGTCATGATGACGATCTTCCTCGTGTTGATGTTCCTCGCCTTCCTGGTGAACCTAGTGTGGGCGCGCCCCGATCCGCTTCAAATGCTCAAGGGCCTTATTCCCACATTGCCCACTGGAGACCAGGGGATCGAATGGGTTACCTTGGGCGGGTTGGTGGCCACGACGTTTATTCTGGTGGCCGCGTTCTTTCAAACCTACTTGGTCAAGGCCAAAGGATGGACAGAACGCGACATGGGTAATGCTACGCTGGACACCGTTTTGGCGTCGATCATCTACACCCTGATCGGTTGCGTCATCATGGCCACGGCCGCTACGGTGCTTTACCCGGATACGGTTGTCAACTCGGCCGATCAGATGGCCTCGCAACTCGCCGGTTTCTTCGGCCCGAATGCCAAAACGATATTCGCCGTCGGGTTTGGGGCCGCCGCCTTCTCCAGCTTCATCACCAATGCCCTGATCGGCGGGGTGATTCTCAACGATGGTCTAGGTCTGGGGGGGCAACTCGATTCCGTGCCTACCAAGTCACTTGCCGCAGCAATTCTCCTGCTGGGCATGTTCACCTCCCTGGCCATCATTCATCAGGAGAATGCACCTCCCGCTGCTGCTTCTGATGGTTCCGAGGGGTCAACCCCAGCAGAGCCCTCATCAGCCCCACCCAGTCGTCTGAAGGTGAACGCCATCGCCATTGGTCAGGCAACAACGTTATTGGCGGTTCCCTTGGGGGTCATCGTGACGTTGGTCGTGGTGTTCGATCCGCGGTCGAACCAGAATCATCGGCTCCCGATCGCGGCGAAAGGTTTCGTCATTGTTGGAGTGCTCCTGCTGTTGGGCGTTGCTTTGTCGACCTTTACGAAACTATTGCCTGCCATTCGTGAATTACTTGGTGCAGGCTGAGCCGAACCGACCCGACAATGCAAACTGACGTACGTGTTGTGGAAGCCCGGGCTTACTTTCGTCGCGAGCACGCGCGCACGCCAATGAAGTTTGGCGGAGTGGTCATGGACACCACCTGGTATTGCCATGTGGGGGTAATGGTCGAAAACCGGCAAGGCGTCAGAGCAACCGGCTGGGGCGCGACGTTGCTCGCCGACCTGTGGGCATGGCCTTCCCCCGTCACTTCTCACGAAGCATCCGAAGCATGGATGTGCGACTTCGTCTCTGCCTGGTGTCGCCAGGTTGAAACATACGGCGATGTGGGGCATCCCGTCGATTTGTACTGGCGATGGGAGCCCGAGTTGTTTCGACTGGCTGATGAACTCGCGCGCAAGGCAAAGCTTGCCGAGCCCGTGCCTCGCATGGCCGTGCTGATGTGTGCCGCGCCTTTGGACGCCGCTATCCACGATGCCTTTGGCCATGCTGCGAACATTGACACTTACAATGGATACGGTCCCGAGCACATGCAGAACGATTTGTCGCGGTGGTTGGGACCCCGCTTCAAGCATCGGTACATTGCCGATTATCTTCGTAAGGCTCCTCGAAAGCTCGACGCCTTCCATCTTGTTGGCGGTCTCGACAAACTCAGCCCGGCGGAAGTCACTGCCGATGACCCTCGGGACGAATTGCCAATATCGCTCGACGCCTGGGTTCGCCGCGAGCAGCTTCGCTGTTTGAAGGTCAAACTTCGGGGGAACGATCTGACGTGGGATCTTGAGCGACTGTTGAACGTCACCCGGATCGCCCGGGAGGAGCATCGTAAGTTGGGCATTGATGAGTTGCGACTGACGCTCGACACCAACGAAATGTGCGATTCTCCGCAGTATGCCGAAGAGCTCTTATTGCAACTGCAAGAGAAGGACTCGCGGGCATTCGATTCCATTTTGTATCTGGAACAACCTTGCGAACGCGATCTAAACAGGCGACGGTTGGACGTCCATTCCCTCTCGGCCATCAAGCCGGTGATTATCGACGAGGCGATGGCTTCGCTTGAGGATCTCGAATTGAGCCAGGAACTCGGCTATGCGGGCGTCGCACTGAAAGCCTGCAAGTGTCAATCGGCTGAGCTAGTCATTGCGGCCCGGGCTCTTGAGGACGGCATTTCCATTGCGATTCAAGATTTGGCCTGCCCTGGAATCGCACTGCTGCAATCTGCGCGACTAGGAGCCCAGTTGCCAACCATCCACGGGGTGGAGACCAACGGTCGCCAGTTCTATCCCCGCACAAGCGACCCCGAGCGTGGCGTTCATCCCGGCATGTTCCGCTTGGAGGAAGGACAACTCGATCTCACCTCCATTTCCGGCAACGGGTTTGGATACTGCTGGGATGAGATCGGTCGGGAGCTTTCATAAACACGAGCAGTATTCGCGGCGATCTCGGCTCGCATCCGAAAACGGAGTACTCTACGTGCACTTCACCGGCTGTTCGCCTTCTTATCAGCCTGGGTCTGACGCTTCTTGATAAAGGGACGGGCCGCATTGGAGACCATCTCTGCGTCTTCAAAGATGAGGAAATGCCCCAGCCCTTCTAACTCTGCGAGTTTCGACTTGGGGCAAACGCGGTTCAGCTCTCTCGCCATCTCGATCGTGGCGACCGGGTCGCCATCGGACCATACGAATTGCACCGAGGCCCCGGCCTGAGTGAGCGCACCGATCCATCGATCGCGATGGAGATAGCGCTCTCGCATATAAACGGCTAGGGCCGGTAGACGCAGGCCTCCTTGCTGGTAGGCCAGAATCTCTTCCATGACCAACAGGTCTTCTTCGCTGAGGGCATCCTCTTGCTGCATCAAGGCTTCGATGGCTGGAATGTACAGATCCAGCCCGCTCCGACACATCTCGATGGCCTGTGTAAGCGTTTCGTTACTGGCCATCAATTGCTGGAAGGGAGTGATTCGAGCCATCCACTGCAGCATACTGCCGTTGGTGAGTGTGGAACTCACGATCTCCCAGGGTAGTTTGCCCCTTTGGGCCCGGGCCAGCAGTTCGCAATGCACGCTGGTCCCCATGTCGTGGCTGATCAGGTGCGTCGCATCGATGCCCAACTCCACAACCAGACCTTGGGCAATGTCGGCCTGTTGGAATAGCGAATAGCTATAGTCCTCGGGCTTGTCGGAGAATCCGTATCCCAGGAAGTCGAACGCAATGCAGCGATAGTCGTTGCTGAGGTGCTCGATCATGCCCCGCCAGTCGTAACACGAGGTGGGAAACCCATGCATGAACAGGAGCGCGGGACCTTCTCCCTGTTCATAGACGAACACCTGCCTGTCAGCGACAGTCACGTGCTTGCCCGAATTGAGCCACCGCTCGGTTGCTTCGGATCGATGCGGTTGGGTCATGTTCCTCGTCCTTGAACGACAGTCTCGATGCGCATGGTTTCCATTATTCTGGGGTCTTGCGTTTCGGGCAAGGCAAGCCGGTGCATGGCGTGCGTTTAGAAGCGACCATCGCTGACTTGAAACTTCGTAGGCTTGCCGTAGGTTCGTCCTTTTCGCGACATCCAATCTGCGACCCAGTCGAGCAGACGTTCCGTTTCCGGTTGCGGTTGACCGAACAATTCATGGCAACGAGAGGCGTCGTTGAGCAGCGCCGCGTTCCCCTCGCTCTCGCTGAAGTTCACCCCGACCTGCAATCGCCGTGCTAGCCCCGTGGCCAGTTCCCGAACCGAATGGCGTTGGGTCCCGGTAATGTTTAATATTTCAGCCGGTGAGGTTGCCAGCCGAAACGATTGCAGTGCTACGGAATTCGCGTAGCCTTGCCACACAAGATTCACCTGCGGTACGCCGAGGTCGATGACTTCCCCGGCCAACATCTGCGTGGCCAAATCGACCAGGATTCCATACCGTAACTCAACGGCATAATTCAACCGCAACAAGCAGACCGGAGTACCGTTGGCCGCACTAACGTATTCGATCACCCGTTCTCGGCCCCAGGCGGTCATCGCGTATTCACCGCGAGGCTCACAGGCGGTTGCTTCAGTCGGTTGCGCAGCATCCAGAGGGGTGAACGGATAGACATTCCCAGAGCTGAAAGCCACGATGCGAGACTGGCGATACTGTTCGGCGAGCGTCCCAATGAGTTGTACGTTGACCACCCAATGCTTGCCGGCAAGATCGCCTTGGCTGAATTTGTGCCCCAACATACTCAGCACGTTGGGTACGTCCGGTAACCGGGAACGAGCCGCCGTGTCGAGCAAGTCACAGGCCACGGTTTCCACGCCTTGCGCGTTCAGTTCGTCGGCCAGGCCTTTCTCGCTGAATCGAGAAACGGCGATGACGCGATGCCTGGTGCCTCCAGCCTCGTCCAGCGAACGTCTGGCCAGTCGGGCTAAACTGGGGCCCATTTTTCCCCCGGCGCCAAGGATCAGAAGATCGCCGTCCAACTCCTGCATGGCGCGAATCGTGCCCGGGGTGGGGCGGGAAAGCCGCTCTTCAAGGTCGGCTTCGTTCGTGATTGGGGCACTCAAGTCGGATAGCATGGCGACAATATACACGCTGCTTAGACCGATCGGCCATACGCAGCGTCGGTAACTGCAACGATAGATGCGTTGAAGATTCGACCGATGAAGCAAATTTCCAAGTGAACGTTGTGGACTTGCGTCCTCCGAATGGCGATGGATCATTCCCTTTAACAGGATCAGCAGTGACGAGAATTCTAGAGCGGTATTTGATTGTCTGGCTGTCGCTGTTGTCGTTGGCGGCCGCGATGTGGCCTACCTGGTTCTCGATGCCGGATCCATTTCTGGCCACCACGGGGACGCAACTCAATGTCCTCATCGCGGTAACGATGTTTGCCATTGGGTGGATGTTGCCCCGCGATGAGATCGATCAGGTGATAAGCCGTTGGCCCACCGTGTTCGGAGGCACCGCCGTTCAGTACGGGGCGATGCCGACACTGGCCTATGTGGCGGCCGGGCTGTTTGGCTTTGAAGGGGACATGCGATTGGGCATCGTGATGATCGGCTGTGTCCCGGGGGCCATGGCTTCGAACGTGCTGACCTTGGTCGCCCGCGGAAACGTCAGTTATTCACTCAGTCTGACGACGATGGCCACGTTGGTGGCGCCGTTGTTCGTGCCCGCCATGTTGTGGGTTGCTTTGAGTCAACGGGTACAGATCCCTGTGCAGTCGATGTTCGTCACGCTTTGCACCATGGTGGTGTTGCCCGTGATCGTTGGCCACGCACTTGGTCGCTGGCGACCCGGGTGGTCGTCGCTGGCCAAACGCATCGGCCCGGTGGTTGCCAACCTGACCATCTTGTGGGTCATCGCCGTGGTGGTGGCCAAAAATCGGGAAGGATTTCAGAGCGTCGATCTGCGATTGGTCACGACGCTGTTGACGATCAACATCGGCGGCTACCTTGCAGGGGCGATTGGGGCAAAGTGGTTGAAGCTGCCCCCAGGCATGCGTCGGGCATTAACGCTTGAGATTGGAATGCAGAACGCGGGGCTCGGTAGTGTGCTTGCGGCGAACTATTTCGGAGATGCTGCCGCTCTGGCCCCCGCGTTATATACGTTTGGCTGCATGTTCACCGGGACCGTGTTGGTGCGAGCCTGGTCGTGGAAGACACTGGATGAAGATCAGCCCGAGAGCTGATGCGTACAAATTCAGGTCGCCATGGGCGCTTCGCGCCGATCCTGCCAGCGGCGCAGATTGACGATGCCGCTGGTTCCCAGATAGTAGGCCACATAAACCAGCGAGGCCCACACCAGCCCCGGGTGCGGTTCGGGATACTGATACAGAATGGTCAGCATCACGGCACCCCATAACGAAGTGATGACCAAAGTCGTCTTTCGCAGGAAAAAGGTTCGCGAAGGATAGATGTACCGCAAAGGAACGAACACCATCACGCACAAGGCCAGAATCACGGCCAGATTCAACCACGCGTCGAGGTGCAAGATCGCCAGATAAAACACCACGATGTTCCAGTACGATGGAAATCCCTTGAAGTAGTGATCGTCGGTCTTCGCTTCGGCCTGGCAAAACTGAAACGCGGAAGCGAGCGACATCACGGCCGCAACGACCATCGAGACATCGACCGGTATTACCGGCATGGTTGCCGGAACCAACTGCATCCAATACACCAGCAGCGCGGGCACGATCACGTAATTCAGATAGTCGATCACGTTGTCCAGTAGCGTGCCATCGAAATGGGGCAGCACTTCCTTCACATTCACCAGCCGGGCCAGCGAGCCATCCATACCGTCGACGAATACGGCCACACCCATCCAGAAGAAGGCCTGCTGCCAATCTTCGTAAAAGACGGCCCGAATCGACATCAGACCGCACACGGCTCCCATGGCCGTAAAGAGATGCACGCTCCAGGCCATCGCCTTCCGGATTGGAGAGTAAACAGGAGCGTCGGGTTCTTGTGACATCAACGGCGACTCAAAAAGCCAGGTGGGGTCGAATGCAGTTCGACAATCTCTTATGCCAGAGGCGGCGTTTCGTGGTTGCAAATAATTGCGTATCTTTTCAGGGCAACGCCTGTTCGTCGAAACCGCTATCTTAGCCTGATCTACACAATGCCACCAATCCCAGCACGACGGGAATCTGGGGTGTTTGTGTCGTCGAGCAGAGCCAATAATCACAGCGATTGACTCGGTATCCGAGGAGCACGTCATCGATTTCAAGATCGCCGGAATTCTCAGCATCGTTGTCTTTTATGGGGCCATGTTTGCGCTAGGGCTCTGGGCGGCAAGACGAACCGATCATCGCAATGCCGCGGGGCTGCTCGTGGCGGGTCGCGCCATGCCGCTGTGGATTGGCGCCTTTACCATGACTGCCACCTGGGTCGGTGGGGGATATATCAACGGCACGGCCGAAGCGGTTTACGATCCCGCACGAGGATTGGTTTGGGCGCAAGCCCCCTGGGGTTATGCTCTCAGTTTGATCATCGGTGGGCTGTTCTTTGCGGCTCCCATGCGGCGAAGACGGTACACCACGTTGCTCGATCCATTCGAACAACGATACGGACGCCGAGTTGCGGCAGTGCTGTTCGTTCCCGCGCTGGTGGGTGAGGTGTTTTGGAGTTCCGCAATTCTGGTGGCGCTGGGAACAACCTTCGGGACGATATTCGACATCGATACCCAAACGGCCGTCCTGATTTCGGCCGCGGTGGCGATTTCTTATACGGTCGTGGGGGGCTTATGGTCGGTGGCCTATACCGACGTTGCGCAGCTCAGTTGCATCTTCCTCGGGTTAAGTGGGGCCTTGCCATTTGCCATCAAACGCTGCGGTGGTTTAGACGAACTGTGGTCGCGCTACCAGATCCAATTTGGTGAGGCAGCCTCGCTGATACCACCTGCCCAATCGTTTCGCGGAGACGGGGCCTGGGGATACAGCGGATGGAGCTGGCTGGACATGTCGCTGCTGTTGATCTTAGGTGGCCTTCCGTGGGGAGTTTACTTCCAGAGGGTCCTCGCCTGCCGGGAAGTACGCCATGCCGTGGGGCTATCGTTTGCGGCTGCGTTCGGCTGTCTATTGCTCGCGATACCCGCCGCATTGATCGGCGCGGCGGGCGCGACCGCAGATTGGTCCACACTGGCCGTCGATCGCCCCGACCCGGCACTGGTGTTGCCGTATGTGTTGCGGTACCTGACTCCACCCGTCGTGGCGATTGTTGGATTGGGTGCCGTGGCTGCCGCGGTGATGTCTTCGGTCGATTCGTCGATTCTCTCGGCATCTTCGATGTTCGCCTGGAATGTTTATCGTCCGCTGATTCGTCCCGAGGCCGGCGAGTTGGAAACCCGTCGCGCAGTGCGTGCCGCGATCATCGTGATCGGGCTGTTGGCCACGGCATTGGCGCTTTCGGTCAATAGTGTCTACGCATTGTGGTATCTCTGTGCCGACTTGGTGTACGTGATTCTATTTCCTCAACTGGTGGGGGTCTTGTTCTTCCGCCGCGCGACGAGCATCGGTTCGCTTTCGGCCGTCGCGGTCGGGTTCTTCCTGCGGCTGGGCGGTGGCGAGCCCATGCTTCACCTGCCTGCCTTTCTGCCTTACCCCATGCAAGACGCCGATGGGGTGATCTACTTTCCCTTTCGAACATTCGCCATGGTGATGAGCTTGGCGACGCTGTGGATCGTATCCAAGTTCACTTATGAAGGAACTGTGGAGGAAGAAGGTCTCCCTGAAACTTCATAATTCGTACGTGGCCGCCGCGGTGTTGCGATAGTACGATAAACGCCGTGTAGAACTGCCAAGGGCCACGCGGAGGAATCGAGAACGATGGCTGTAACCGACTACCTACTGTATCGGGCGGCGAAAAACTGGCCATCACCGATGGCCGATCTCAAAAAGAGAATCGACGCCGAGGTTGGTACCGACGAGTACTACCATAAATACGCGTTAGAGCAGTTCAATCGTTGTGTTCGTAACGGAATCGGCGTTCCAGCGGTCGACAAAGTCGTGCTGGAAATCGGTTGCGGTCACGGAGGAATCACTTGTTATCTGGCTGCCGTGGGAGCCCGGCTTGTCGTTGGATTGGATATCGATCCCAAGCGACTCGCATTCGCCAAACAGTTTGCGGTTAGCATGGCCCAGCGGCTCGGGTGCGAACAGTTGCACGTGCAGTTCATGCTGGCCAGTGCCGTGGAAGCTTCGTTTGCAGACGACTCGTTCGATCTGATTCTCGCGGACAATGCGTTCGAACACTTTCACGATCCTAAGGCCGTGCTGCGAGAAACGTTTCGCCTACTCCGTCCGGGCGGACAACTGATGGTTCCTAATTTCGTTTCGATCTACAGTGTGTACGGCGCTCATCTAAAGAATGGACTCAAAGTGCCCTGGCCCAACCTGTTCTTCAGCGAACAAACCGTCGTTCGAGCGGTGCAACGTATGGCGGAAGACAACCCCAAGCTGAAGGAACTTTACCCCGGGGTTAAGGGAAGCCCGAAGCAGATCCGCGACCTTCGGGCGCATGGCGACCTCAACGGTATCACCCATGGGGCATTCCGTCAGATGGCTCAAGAGGTGGGGTTCAAAATCCAGTGGCTCAAGCCCAACCAAACCCGGGCCGGAAAACTGATCAAACGAATGCCCTGGCTTCCCAAGACCATACTCGGTGATATTTTCTCCATTGGGTGCGGTGCCTGTTTGTTGAAGCCGACTGCGGCGCAACTCGAGGCCGCATAGCGTCGCCAACATCGCTGTTACCAACGTGCTTCGCGGTCGGGGGCTTGATTTTTTGCCAACGTCCCCCGATGTTGTCGGGTTGAACGAATCAATCGACGCCGCGGTAGTTGCGAACTTCCCGGCTGACTCAAATCCGGAGAAGAATCTATGGACGTACGCGATAAGGCAGCCATCGTCACCGGTGGCGGTACGGGGGTCGGCAAGGCGACCGCACTCGATCTGGCGCGTCGTGGTTGCGCGGTGTTGATCAACTACAGTCGCTCTCAAACCGAAGCCGAAGAGACCGCCGGCGAGATCGAAGCACTGGGCGTCAAGGCCGTTGCGATCAAAGCCGATGTCGCGGACGACACCGCTTGTCGCAACATGGTCAAGACCGCCATCGATGCCTTCGGGGGGCTGCACGTTTTGGTCAACAATGCCGGCACGACTTCGTTTATCAACCACCATGATCTGGATCAGGTAACCGATGAGGTGTGGGACCGGATCATGGCCGTCAATCTGAAAGGTGCCTTCCAATGTGCTCGCGCCGCGAAGGAACCCATCGAGGCCAGCGGCGGCGGCGAAATCGTCAACGTATCCAGCGTGGCGGGTCTGATTGGGGTGGGAAGTTCGATCCCCTACGCCTGTTCGAAGGCGGCTCTGAATAATCTGACCGTGATGTTGGCCCGCGTGATGGCTCCCAAGATTCGCGTGAACGGGGTCGCCCCCGGATTCATCTCCGGGCGCTGGCTCGAAAAGGGCTTAGGCGATAACTACGACGCCATGAAGAAAGCGTACGAGCGTCGCCTGCCTGCCCGAGAGATTTGCGATCCCGAGGATGTGGCCGACGCGATCATCAGTCTGATCACCGGATCGGATTTGGTGTTAGGCCAGACACTTGTCGTCGACAGTGGCCTGGTCATCATGCAGCCTTGACCGGATCCTCAAGCCACTTGCGACCAGTGGTCGCGATAAATGTCCGACAGCGCAACTTCTCTGGTTTCGTTGGAATTCTGTACCGTGACCACGGGGGCCGATCCCCTGTACGCCTCGTCCAATGAGGCGACCAGGGATGCTAACTGCTGGGTGAAGTCGTGGGGCACTTCGTCCAGCAGGACGATGACCTTGCCCTTGACGGCGATGATGCCCGCCATGAGTGCTTGTTGACGGGATAACGGTTGGTCGAATTCCTGGGATCGGATCCGAGACACTCCGCCTCGGGTCAATTGTTCGATGGTAGCTTGGGCAGTTTGCGAATGTCCGTCGTCGACCGGGACAATTTCGTATTCCCAGGAATGGTCGCGAAACGCTTTCTCAATCTTCAGGCAAGCTCCGCAAAACACGTCCCGATTGGTCGACGTCGGCAGTATTATGCTCACCAGATTGTTGATCGACGCGTCCGCGGAAGTCGTAAAAATCATCATGGCTGGCCCTTTCTCAATGGATGCAAATGCCCTGGTGTTCCGGCGACGGGAGCGATTGCTTCGAGCGCCGTCACCTATGGGCTTGGCGTAAATCGTCCTGCTGCGCTACAAGGTAGCGACTCGAATTTTTTCCGGCGTCCTACAACCCATACGAGTGGACCCCCGAAAGCTGGATAAGCTCCACAGCCGCTGCAAGTACAGATCAACTTGCCTCGTTTTTCGTTAGCGACGATGATGATTAGTAGTGGCCCGCCGTTCATGTCCGGGGAATCATGTCGTTTATTCCACGAGGCAAAGTCAACTCGTTGCATACGAGGGTTGATCCCGTGACCAGAAAGATCGACAGATCACGAGGGCCCCGCTACTTGTGTTTCGCATTGTGGGCGACCATCTTGCTCACAATCCCGACGCTGGCCGACGAATCCCAATCTGAGGGAGACTACTACGGCGACCCGTTGCCCAAGGGGGCCGTGGCGCGATTGGGGACCATTCGCTTTCGCCACGGTGGTGATATCGTTTCCCAAATGCACTTCTCGCCGGACGACAAGGTGCTGGCCTCCGCAGGGAAAGACCGCGTGGTTCGCATCTGGGATGCGGCCAACGGAAGGCAATTACAACGACTTGAAGGACACGAGGGCGAAGTCTGGGACCTGGCTTTCTTTTCCACGGGCGATCGACTGGCTTCGGTTAGCTGGCTGCCCACGGCAAGCAACGACCAATCGCTGAGAATCTGGGATCTCACCTCGGGTCAGTTGCTTCGTCGTGTGAATCTTCCTGGAAACGGTAGCCCTTGTGTTGTGGTTTCTCCCGACGGGAACACCGTGGCCACTGCCAGGCCAGACGGCGATGTCGATCTTTGGGATGTCAACTCAGGCGAAAGACTTCGCACGGAATCGATGGCCTCGGTGCCCGTGCGTTCGTTGGCGTTTCTAAACAACGGGAATACATTGGCCTCCGGCAGCATTTACGAAAAAACCACACAGCCTGGATTCGTGTTTACGCTGTTGCACTCAGAAAACACAAGACACAAACAGACATTCAAGTTTCGTCTTAACTCCCGTACCCGCACGTCAGAGATCGACCCTCGTACCGGTGCCGGGTGTAGGCTTTCGATCAGTGCAGACGAAAACACCGTGGCCGTGTCCAGCAACGACGGAGTGGTCCGCTTTTTCGATGTCCCCACCCGGGCTTTTACGCACGAGATTAGTGGGCTGCCCAATACGACCATGTCGCTCTCGCCCGACGGACGCTTCGTCGCCTCTGGCCATCAAGGCATCTCGCTGCGAGATCGCACGAAAGTTGAACAGGCTCACGATTTCTGGACGGCGAATACCACCGTGACCGCGGTCGATTTTTCGCATGATGGTGAGCAACTGGTGGCCGCCACCGATACGGGAGTGATTCGCCTGTGGGATTTGGAGAGCGGCGACGAGTTGATTCAGCCTGGGCCCACGCATGATCGCTGGGTGAAGGCCATCGCCTTCTCTCCCAACGGCAAATCGGTGGTTACCGGGGGGATGGACGACCGGCTGCGGTGTTGGGATGTGGCCACAGGACGTCAGATCTGGGACGTTCCCACTCGGACCAATGTTCTGGCCAGCACCGTCCTGGAATTCACTCCCGATGGCAGCGAGATATTGCTCTGCATGCGGCACAATCGCGAAGTGGAATTCTTCGACGTCGAAGATGGCGAGAAGACGCGTACCATCAGCACGTCGGTACATGGCGATGTACTGGATCTATCACCCGATCAGCGGTACCTCGTCCTCGCCCGAGCTAACAATGGAGTGGAACTGGTCGACCTGGAGACGAGCGTCAAGCGGCAAGCCGGCAAGGGAAGTCGCATTCGCATGGACGCCGTAGCGATCGCCCCCGACGGGAATACCGTCGCCACCGCGTCGCGATCTGGCGGGCGAAAAGGCGAGCCGGTCGTTCGCCTTTGGGATATGGACCAGAAGAAAGATCAAATCCGCGAGCTGATGGCTCCCGGCGGCGATGACAACAAAGTATATGGGGCCGACTACGTTTGCTTCTCGCCCAACGGTCAGTATGTCGCGGCCGCCTCGCAGCAGGCGATTCTGGTTTGGGACGTCTCCAGTGGACGTCTTTTGCAGGAGTTGCCTTCCACGGGAAATCGAATGTGGCCGATCGCCATTTCGCCTGACTCCAATTTTCTCGCGACTTGTCTTGGCACGGAAGTCGTGCTCTACGAATTGGCCACCGGCGAAGAGGTCACCCGTTTCGCGGGACACGAAACATATCTCACCTGCATCGTCTTTCATCCCGATGGACGCCATCTGGCCAGCGGAGCCTGGGACGGTAGCACCCTGGTCTGGGACTTGAGTACGTTGGCAGACGACCTCTACTCCCAGACGTCTTCGCCCGAAGAGTTGTTCGACGAGCATTGGCAGATGCTATCCGACTTTGATTCCAAGCTTGGGCAGACTGCCGTGTGGGCGCTGGTTCGCCAAGGTGAAGATGCGGTGGCCATGTTCCAACAACGTCTGCAACCACAAACCTTACCGGTCATCGACGAAGAAGAACTGGCCACGCTGCTTAGCGAGCTGGAGGACGATCACTACGACATCCGAGAGCGTGCCATGGACAAGCTCGCTGAGTTAGGCGACGCCGCCATGCCGCACTTCAAGACGGTACTTCAAGAAACACCCTCGCTGGAGCTTCGCAGCCGCGTGACGCGGTTGATGCGAGAACAAGAAGAGAGCCTCTACGAAATCGACGCCGACGAGCTAGTCATTCTTCGCGCGATCCAGGCCCTGGAACAAATCGGCACCGAACCCGCCCGTCAGCTTCTGGAACACCTCGCCACCGGGGATCTCGAACGACTGACCACCAAGGCCTCCCAGGCCGCACTCCAACGCCTGGAACATCGCATCCGCAACAGAATCATCGGCGAATAGACGTTAGCAGGTAGGGTGCCGTCAAACGTAGTGAAGACGCACCAAGGAACTACCGCACATTCAACACAAAATTCTCATCGATGGCAGATGTCTCTTCCTCACACACATGATTGCAATTGCCGCACGCGGTCCCGGCCTCGGGGGCAGGATGATGGCCGCAATAGCCGCATTGGCCTTGATGGATGCGGGTTCGAAACCTGGCGTTGGCGGCCATTAGCTGATCCAGAAAACTCTTGACCTGGTCATGACCATCGCGGGTCTGCTTGATCATTAAGCTTTGATCGTCGTGCGAAACGGTAATGTAATGCTTGTCCTGAGGCCAACTGCCGGCAGATTGCTGGATGAGTCGTACCAGTTGATCCAGTTCCTCGGCGGCTCTGTCTTGCGAAACGAGACTGGACACGCGATACCACTTGGTCGATACCGCGTTCAGTCCGTGGTCTTCTCGCCACGTCTCGTGGCCCCAGCGGTAACCCGCGAAGAAACCCGCGACACAAAACACCATGAAGACCAGCGTTCCGAATCCGAATTGCAGAAATCGCTTCCTTGCAGACATCGGGTGTTCCTCCTGAATGGCCCTGTCGATTTGGTTGTGTGGTTCGCGTGCGAATGTGGTGCGTCTGCGCTGCGCTGGACGGCAGACTACGGGATATCGCGCTGTACTTCGGGGCTTTCCTTAAATCCTACCAGGTAGGGTGCCGTCAAACGTAGTGAAGACGCACCATGAGACCTCAATAGTACTCGTAACGCCAATTGACAGACCCATCGTCTGACAGGAATAAACACAATACGCCGGCGTCGCATAATCCGAAACAATCGTAAGACATATTGCCTCGTTCGATCGGCTGCTTCACATTGATCCAAGGGTACGGTACTTTCGTCGCTGGAGACACCTCACCGATCTGACATAGAAATGTCCCTAACTCGCCGGATTCGGGACCATAAGCAGCATCCGTACACGAGGCGATGCCGCCAATCTTCGTCGTTCGCAACACGTGCGGGTAATCCGTGAAACGAACGTTGTCATCGACGTCCCACGTACGCCAACGGTACCCATATCCACGCATGCACTTCCAAGGGGTCGCGGGGATTTGCTCTTCCTTCATGGGTTGCTCAATGCCAATCGAATACCACTCGGTCACGACGGCATCATCGTCGACCAAAGCGTCGTCCTTGGCGAATACCAGCATTACATCTCCCGGAAGATCAAGTTCGGCGAGGACACTCTCGCGAAAGCAGAACTGCATCAGAAATGTCATCGGCATCAGGCGGTCTGGTGTGTCCTCGCCTTCCATGCATTGCGGCCATGCGGCATCGGCAGGTCGGTAGGGCACGCCACCAAGCTTTGTTGCCCAGGGAATGTCCGGCTCGCCGTGGGCCCAGATGAATGCATCGGAAGGCCGAACACTCCAAACGGCCGAATCAACGCCTCGACGGCGCCGTTCTATTTCGACCCTGAACACGTCGACAGGGCTGGTGACGCCCTGACTCATTTCGAGTTGTAGGAAGGGATCACCCGAGCGATCTCGCCACTCCTCCGGATCGAATTCGTATGGATATCGATTGACCATGTTAGGTAGGGTGCCGTCGAACGTAGTGAAGACGCACCATCAAGTAACTTTGATTGACCCACGACCGCATGTGGTGCGTCTGCGCTGCGCTGGACGGCACGCTACGGGGTGACTCGTTGCGCTTCGGGGCTTTCTTTGAATCCCAGCCGGATGGCTTTGGCTCGGATGGTTTCTCCGGATGAGACTTCTATATCGTCGGTATAGAACAGCCAGTGGGGTTTCCTGCCGGTATCGGTGGTGTAGGCGATCGATGCGCCTTCGGTCGCGCAGGTGATGTGCAATCCGCCGCCGGAGTCGATTTCGATCGAGGGAACTTCGGTAACCTCCCATTCCCCGCCGGGACGCATGCGTTCCCATAACTCTGTTTCCGGGATTAGTCCCAGGTCGTTCGTTTCGTGGCGCCAGGCTTCATGGGCTGCTCGCATGCGGTCGAGCGTTTCGCGGTGCTTGGGGTCATCGGCCAGGTTGTCGATCTCATGGGGATCGTGTTGCGTGTCATACAATTCTTCCACAGGCTTGTTGTCGGCGAAGAACAGGCGTTGCGGCCCGACTAGTTCATTCGCCGCATGCAGCCGGTGCAACTCTTGCATGGTGGGTGTTAGTTCCAGATACGACAGGATCTGTGCATAGGGTTTGTACGGCTCGTAATTTCGGATGTATTTGTAACGCTGGTCGCGGACCGCTCGAATGATGTCGTACGTCTCGTCCATCCGGTCGCGGGCACCATAAACGTACTCACGATCGGCCGCAGTCTGTTCTCCGAGGAAGGCCTGCCCCTGCATGTGTGCTGGAATCGGCACACCCGCCAACGAGAGCACCGTGGGAGCAAAGTCGATGAACGAAACCAAGCGGTCATCAACGCTTCCAGGTTCCAGCACGCCGGGCCAGCGGACGATCATCGGAACATGTAATCCGGAGTCGTACAGCCATCGCTTGTACCGCGGCAATCCTCGTCCGTGATCGGACCAGAACACGACGATGGTGTTTTCGCTGAGCCCGTCTTCCTCCAATTGCTGCAGCACATCGGCCACCTGCAAGTCCATGGCGGTGATGAGATCGTAATAGTTAGAGATGTCGTGTCGAATCACCGGGGTGTCGGGATAGAACGGCGGCAGCGGGGCCTCGGCCGGATCGTGACGATCTTCGGCGGTAAGCCGCTTGGTGATCTGGCGGAACTGCTTTTCCGGCACACGAATTTTGCTCTCGTGCGTGCCCGTGAAATTGATCACCGAGAAAAACGGTTGTCCTGGTGCCCGATTGCGCCAGTGGGCCTTGTTGCTCGATTCATCCCATGCGGTGACCGGGTTGTCGAAGTTGTAATCGGTCTTCGAATTGTTCGTGCAGTAGTACCCGGCCGCGCGCAGGTACTCGGTGAAGCAGTGGACTTCCTTCGGTGGAACACCTTTGCACCGCATGTGCATCGTGCCAATACTGGTCGGATACATGCCCGTGATGATGCACGAGCGATTGATCGCGCACACCCCCGCCACGCCATAGGTGTTGGTGAACCGCGTTCCCTCCTGGGCCAGGCGGTCCAGCGTGGGGGTTCGGGCGTAACGGTCTCCATAGCATCCCAAGTCAGCACTGATGTCTTCGCAGCTAATCCACAAGATGTTTGGCTGCTGCGGCGCCTTCACTTCGGCCGCCTGCGAGCGAGCCTCTGTGGTGCTCAGTACGATGGTCACCATCGCGAGCGATTGAGCCACTTTCTGAACGAGGTATCGAAATCGAAGGGCTTGCACACTCATGCGTTTTCTTCCGGGATGTCGTGTCGAAGATGAATCTTCTCGTGCCGTCTGAAACGTGGCTTCATTCCTGATCTTTGGAGTTGAACTTTTCGCTGAGTCGCTCTGCAATGCGAACGACATACCCGTGGGAATCGCCGGTGGCCTGGTCGATGGCTTCCCGAGCCACGCTGGCTTGCGGGCCGATCGATTCGAGCGAAGAGATGGCCGCTAGTCGAACCGCATCCAGGGGATGTTGCAGCGATGTGACCAGCACCGGGACACCCTTTTCGGGTTGCCCCAGATGGCAGAGCGCTTCGGCGGCGGCAACCCGGACGTAAGGTGTTGAATCTTGCAGGGCGATCTTCAAGTTACTCAGTTCGTCGAGTTGACCGCCGCGGCCCAATTCGATGGCCGCCCAATAGCGGATCACCGGGTCGTCGTGCTTTAAGGCATCATTCAGCGGTTGCGTCGCATTCAACACGCCCAGCGCCTTTGCTGCGGCAAGGCGGTCAAGCCGGTCGTCCGCCGAAAGCACCTCAGTCCACTGCACGGCATTGCGTCCGAGGAACTCTTCTTCGCCCATCGCCAAGGGCGCGGAGGCCTGCAGAAAGATTGCTCCAGACAAGCAAGCCATTACCAAGCACGTTGACAGATGATGGCCTCGAATCACGATGCGGCACTCCCCAAGAAACACAGTGGTACTTATCCAGAAGCCCAGCGTAAACGACTTCCCCAAAAAAGTCGTTCCAATGGGCCGATTCTAAGGACCAACCGATGGGAGCGTCCAACGAAAGAAGAATTTTTGGAGATTTTTGTCCGCTGGTGAGCCTAAAAGTTGAATGCACCGCTGGGGCTGATCTTTAGCCCACGTCGCGGTAGCCTGAACCGGAGTTCGATCGATGCACCTCGTTTCATTCCCGCAGAGATGAGATTTCAGCGTTCATGGCACGGCACAAAAAACGACGTTGGTACCATCCACTCACTGTGTCAGATCGCTCTCGTAATGGAAACATCGGACGGTCCCATCACGGCCGAATGCCGTGCATTGATGCCTTGGAAGAGCGACGGATGCTCGCCGGCAACGTGGTCACCATTGGCGACAGTTGGGCATGGCTGATTGCAGCCAACGCTCCCGGTTCCGCACCACCCGCGGCGGCATTCGACAATAGTTTCCAGCAGATGCTCGACGCGAATCATCCGGGCACCACGGTGTACAACGAATCGTACGGCGGTGGCACGGCGTTCCAGCACGTGCTCGATTTGAACGGAATTACTAGCCGCATCAATGCGCATCCCGACGCGGATATCGTCTGGCTCAGCACGGGCGGTAACGACATTGTGCAAGGGTCGTTCGTTGGTGGGTACGACGTCGATCACACCGAAGCCGAGAACCAACTCCTCAAGGAAAGGATTGTCGAGGACGTAGCTGCCATCGCCAATCATATCCTGGGGTTGCGGCCCGACATTCAGGTTGTGATTGCAGGATATGACTACGGAAACATGTGGGACACGTTCACCCCAGTATCTGCGGGCAATCTAACACGCTACAACCTGTACGGGATTCTTCCCGGTGACGATGCGTTGGCTGCCAATGGAGCTTTTCATGCCTACTTGCGAGAAGTAGGTTTCGGGGAGAACGGCACCAAGTCGATTGCCGACAACAGCAGTCGCATCCATTACATCAACAACTTCGGGTACCACACCTCGATGTTCGGCTACGACGGGTACCTGGGCACCGTACCAGGCACGGGTACCTTTCCGCCGGATCTCTATCCCGACTTGCCAACGGATGAAAGCTTCATTGCTTTTGATGGCATCCACCTCAATTCGACCGGATACTTGAATCTGGCACAGCACGGAAGTGAACAGTTCTTCAGCACCGCGTTGCAGAATGCTTCGTTGGCCACGAGCACGTCGACGCTGGACTTTGGTAATGTTCGGGTCGGGGATAGCAGTGCATCGCAGACGGTTTCGGCCTCGAATGCGGGGCCAAACTTCACCAAGGTGCAGAACCTGATCTTCCCGGGCACCGCAGGCGAGTTCACGGGCAACGGTTCGGCACATGATCCGTTGTTCCAAGATCCTACCTTGGGCAGCGACACGGCAACGAGTTCCGGATACCGGTTCACACCGAGCAATCGAGGGGCCGCCGCCGCGAACCTGACCGTGACCAGTGACAGTGGCAGCCAGCCGCTTGCGCTTTCCGGTATGGGGGTCGGCCCAGTATACGACAGCGTGTCGACGATCGACTTTGGCACGGTTACTTCAGGCGGAACTGCTCTGCAATTGCTCGACATCGGCAACTTTACTACCGATGGCGATTTGGGGTCGCTTACCGATCTGACGTTGTTGACCGCCACCATCTCCGGGGCCGACGCCGCGGCTTTCTCGATCGACGACTTCGTGCCGCAAACGGTTCTCGAAGCCGGGGCAACGCAGAATTACACCATCGAGTTCGATCCCTCGGGACTTTCGCCGGGTGCCAAGACGGCCGTTCTCACTTTCACCACCGACGAAGGTTCTTCGTTTGGCACGCTGGGGGCTCAGTTCCAAATCATCATCTCCGCCGGAGTCGATCCGGCCACGGCCGACATTGGTGGTCCTTACTCGGGCGACGAGGGTACGTTGATCGCGCTTTCGGGGGCGGGTAGCTCGGGGGCGACGCTCTACGAGTGGGACTTGGACAACGACGGTCAGTACGACGATGCGGTTGGCGTGAATCCCAACTTCAACGCCACCGACAACGGCGTGTTCACCATCGGCTTGCGAATCAACGGCGTCGGTGGACCGACCGATTCGACCACGGTGACCGTGAACAACGTGGCTCCCACCGCTTCGATCTCCGGGACAACGGCCATCTATCGCGGTGAGACCGTGACCTTCACGCTCAATGCGGTCGATGCTTCGCCGGTCGATCAGGCCGGGCTGTTCGACTTCGAAATCGACTGGGACGGCAACGGCTCGGTCGATGAAACGCTGCTTGGCGTGCCCGACGGCACCACGGTGATGCACACGTTCCCGACCACGTTCTCCGGCAACGTGCAGGTTCGTGCCACCGACAAAGACGCGGCGACCGGCAGCTTCAGCCAGTTGCCGATCGATGTTACGGCCCATGTTCTTCGCGACGACGGGTTCGGCAACACCGACCTGATCTGGGGCGGAACCGAACTGCTGGACGCGGTCTTTGTGTTCGGCAGTGGTGCGAGTCTGTCGTTGTTCGTGCAGTTAGAAAACCTGGTGACCGTCAACCGTCTTGATGCGATCGGCCCGGGCGTGACCGGCAAGATCATCATGCACGGCTATGGCTTCCCTGACGTGCTGGTTGCAGATTTCGCCACGGGCAACTCGCTTGAGTTGCACGGCGGCGACGGCGACGATGTTCTCGTGGGTGGTTTTCTCGGCGACACGCTTTATGGCAATGCCGGCAACGATGTGCTCCTCGGCGGCACGCAGTTCATCGACGGTGCGGACCAACTCTTTGGCGGCGAGGGCAAGGACACCCTGTTTGGCCACTGGGGTGCGGACACCCTGAACGGCGGTGCCGATGAAGACCTGCTGATGGGCGATCGCTACGCCTTCGCGGACATTCCCAGCGCGGTTCTGACGATCCACAACGAGTGGGTCTCGGGCCGACCGTATGCCGAACGAGTGACCAACATCCAGGGCATCACCAACACCGGTGTGAACGATGACATTTTGAGTACCGGCGTCACGATTGCTGAAGACGGTGACGTCGACACATTGATCGGCGGTCTCGGCGAAATGGACTGGTTCCTCTACACCTTCGGGGAAGACATCCTCGGCGACGTCATCGAACCCGACGAAGAAGAAACCGACACCTCCCTGTAAAGCAACGCAGGCTTGAACGCGACTGTTCGCTGGCCTATTCTTCGGCAACGATTCCATCGCGAGTATTGCCACAGGGATTTTTTGCCATCGGAGAATGGTATGTCGGAGTTTCAGGACCGCATTGCCCTGGTCACCGGAGGATCGCGCGGCATCGGGCGGGCGACCGCATTGCGATTGGCGAACGAAGGTGCCCACGTCGCGATCAGCTACGCCACCCGCGAGGCGGAAGCAGCCGAAACGGTAGCGGCAATTGTAAAGACCGGTCGTCGCGGACTGGCGGTGCGGTGCGATGTATCTCAGTCGGCGCAAGTCGATGACATGGTGCGTCGAGTCCGCGAGGAATTGGGGCCGATCGATTTTCTGGCACATTGCGGGGCCATCAGTAATCTGGCTAGCCCGGAAGATCTTACCGAGGCATGTTGGCGGGAAATGATCGACGTCAACCTGACGGGAGCGTTCCTGGTCGTGTTCGCCGTGAAGGATCAAATGATCGAACGCGGGTTCGGGCGGATCGCGATGGTGTCGTCAATCGCCGCGCTGCTGCCTCGCAAGATGCAGATTCATTACGCGGCCTCGAAAGCGGGGGTGATGGCGTTGACTCGCTGCTGCGCCGATGCGTTTGCCGAGCATAACGTGCGCATCAACTGCATCGCCCCAGGACTGGTCGAAACCGAGATGGCGCACGTCTTGCCGGACAGTCGCATTCAAGAGGTGATCGACATTACCCCCATGAAGCGTATTGGGCAGCCCGAGGAACTTGCCGGCGTCATTCGCTTTCTGCTCAGCGACGATTCCAGCTTCATCACCGGACAGACGATGGTCGCCTCGGGTGGTCGCGTGATGATGACTTAGTGTGCGACACGGCTTGGAAAGCGCCCCCAACAAAAAAACGGTCAGCACCTCCGCGGATTCCGGGAGGCACTGACCGTTGGAACTTCGATCAGAAAAGGTGTTACGTTTCCGCTACTCCTCGCCAGGCACCAATTCGGCCAGAGGCTGTAGCACTTCGACGGCGACTGGCGGGAAAGCACCCTTCTCTTTACTCCAAAAACTGACAACCGCCGAGCGACCATCGAGCGTGATCGGCACGTGCAGGCTGCTGCCTGCGGCTGAAGACATCTCTTTCAAGTCGGCTTTGTTCGCGGTTGAAAGGTCATCGAACACGGCATGGTTGTCCACAGTGGCAACGCGGGCCATGGCCGATTGGGCAGCAGGATACGCTCGCTCGGTACGACCCAGGGGGTAGTCCAGTACAAGCGGTTGGGCCACGCCTAAGATGCGCAGTGTATCCCCGTCGACCACACTGACACAAATTCGATCGACTTGGGGTACGATTCGTTCGACGCGACTAAGAAACTTGTCGGCGTCTTCCTGCGAAGACAGAAAGTCATCCGCGGCGCGACGAGCCAGCCCCGAGATTCGCGGTGGCTTTTGTGCGGCCTCTTCAACAAATCGCTCGGTCCTGGTCCTGGCGTTCTTGTCGAAGTCGGTGGGGTCTACGTCTTCCGATTCAGAATACCAGCCGATCATCATTTCTTCCCACGTCTGGTCGCCCCAGTACACGTCGGAAGTCGGATCGGGGTTGGCCAGGTTGTCTTCCGAGTTGTCGAAATGCGCCAGGCAATACAATTGAGAACCGGCAGGGGCCAGCTTGGGTTCGGCCAGCATGTAGATCGTTTGCCAGTTGAAATCGTATTGGGGCACGTCGAGCAAGGTTTCGACATGACCGTCCGGATATCGCAAATCGTAACGGAACGCCTTGCCCCGAAGGTGCATATGCGGGGCAAACGTTAACAGCAGCGTATCCTTGTGAAAGGTCTTCGAAGCCTCGACCGGATGGTTGTGGGCACCGGCGGGGATCTTGAACCCGAAGTTAATCGTCATGCTCATCTTGACGTCGTGCTTCACCGTGGACGGATCGCAGAATTTGAATCCCACCGAGGTGCAATCGGTGGATTCCACGCCGTTGGGCGTGTAGTGCATCTGAAAAATAAGTTTGGTGCCGGCCTTCAGGTGGGTGGCCATCCCCTCGGCAAACGTCCAAGGCGGTGTACCAGGCGCGGCACCCGCGATCAGCTCGATCCCGCCACTGCCGGGATTAAACTCGCCACTGCCTCGCCCTTCTTCGGCGGCGCGAAAGTCCGGCACGGGGCTGCCCGGCGGTAGGGCAAAGACGAAGATATGGTGCACGACCGCGCGATTGTCAATCAGGCATTCCGAACCGCACATCCAACGGTCTTCTTCCCAGCCGGGGTCGACGGTGAAGTACTGATAGTCAATCGATCCGTCGGCGGGTACGGTGAACGGTTCGTCGCTCATCTTATAGACCGCATCCGGCTCACCCATCTGCCAGCCTTCCGGATAGGAAAGCGGCTCGGGCAAATCAGCCAAATCGCCCTGCGGCGCGCCGTTTTGAACCCAGGTGTAAATCGTTTCCTTTTCTTCGGTGGTCATGCTGCGGTCGTTGAGGAAATGACCGTATTTGGGGTCGGCATGCCAGGGGGGCATCCTCTGCAGACGGACAACCTCCTCGATCATGTCGGCCCAACCAACCACTTCGTCATAGTCGGTCAACGAGAAGGGAGCGATTTGGCCTTCGCGGTGGCACTCAACGCAGTGCACCTGCAAGATGCGGGCGACTTGATTGCTGTAGGTCACCTCGCTGTCTGGATTCGGTTCGTGAATGCGGCCAATCAGGCAGCCTGGGGCTTCGGTCGTGGCCGGTTCCATCGTCTCGCCCGCCAGCACGGTCTGGATTGCTTCGGCCAAATACTTGCGACGTACTTCGGTCTTGGCGTAGCCGGTGCTGGGGCCCAAACCATATTGGTCGTCGACCCGGCCGCGATAGCGAATCACCCGATTCTGATCCAATACGAAGACCTCGGGAGTCCGCTGTGCCGCAAACTGGTCGGCCACCACGTTGCCGGTGTCTTTGAGCAGGGGGAACTCAACACCATAGGTGCGGGCGAAGTGTGCCAGCTCGGTGATCGAGTCTTGCCGGTTGGCGTCGATGCCGAGGAAGGTCACTCCTTGGGCTGTGAATTCATCGGCGAGGACCTGCAGGCGGCTTCCGTACAGTTTGGCCAGCGGGCATTCGGTGCCCAGGAAAGCAACCACCACGCAGGGGCTGTCTGCGTACTCGCTTAATGTGTGTTCGCGACCGCGAAAATCTTGCAGTGCAAATCCGTCGATCTGTTGACCGATGGAAGCTGCCGGATCGATTTCCGCAGCGGCAGTCGGCATGGCAAAGGCGATAACGGCAAGAGCTAGTAGGTAACGCATCTCTGTTCCTCGTAAGCGAAAGCCCCGTCTCGTCGACAACTCAATGTTGCGCGGCCGCTGGGACTGATGGTTGTTAGAATATTGCAGCAGTCGTGACATGTCCCACTCAACACGTTTCAGGAGTGATGCCCAAGTAACTTAGAAAGCAACGAACCAGCTCAGCGGGTAGGCGGTCGTCGTCGAGCCCGATGGTCTCGGCCTCGCACACGCGAAACAGCGTGAGTCGATCGAGTGTACTGAGGGTCATCTGTAGACCGATACTGATGGCCAGCGAAGGTTCGGGATGGGTGATCGATTCGCTACGGGCCAGGATCAAGTCGCCTAACCGGCGGACGAGGTGTGCGTTCAACGGAACCCACCGCTTGCAGAACTCATCGTCGGTGCAGCCTTTGGCAATGAATGCACGAATGAGGCCGGTCTTCTCACGATAGACTTGAACCAGAAACGGCAGCGTTTCACTGAGTATTTCGGCAATCGTGTTTTCTTTCCACCGCGTCGGATCGAGCACGGCATCGGTCGTGGCCATGGCCTCTTTGGTGAATCGATCGTGCAGGCAACTCAGCAGAGCTTCTTTCTCGCCGAAGCGACCGTAGAAGGCTCCGACGGAAGTTTCCGAGCGGCGCACGATTTCGGCCACCGTCGCACCCTCGAAGCCGCTCTCGGAGATGATCTCCTCGGCGGCATCGAGCATCCGCTCGAGGCTGTGTTGGCTTCGCGTCTGCAGCGGCGGTTTCACCCACTCAACGCGACCGACGACTTGGCTCATGATGGCGTCCTGAAGCACATACTCCCGGTACGCAGCGACCGATTGCTAGCTGGTAATCCGGGAGCTGGTAGCAGAATAAGAATTCTTATTCTGTTTTTATCGGCCCCGAGAGTTCGGGTCAACAAGAAAGTTCCGGACAACCGGCAACTCGATCTCGGGTATTGGGTCTGAGGATACCCGCCAGACGGTAACCCTAATAGGATTATAGACTTAGGTTGTCGGATGGCACGACGATCGGATCAACGTGTAGGGGTGGTCAGCGCGGGAGAAGAGTCGACACGATCCGAGTTCAAGCTGGTTCCGGTGGTAGGACGCAGTGACAGTTCGCTCCACGTTGTTGTGCACGCGACAAACAACCCACAGGCAACCCGCGTCAGTACGTCGTTCACCAACCGAAGCGGTTGCGGCAGCGGACGTTTCACATCGACTAGCAAAACAACTCTTGGTTGATCGCTTTCGTTCCACACTTCGTGCTCGAAGCTATCGTCGAACAGAATCGCCTCACCCGTTCGCCAGTGATGGCTTTCCTGTCCAATGCGAATGCGACACAACTCATTCGAGAACGGAACGAACAGCGGCACGTGGCATCGCAACAAACCCGGAAACACACCACGATGGGCCGGAATGTGTTCGCCTGCCTCGAGGACGGAGAAAGCCGCGGTGGTCATGCCGGGAATACCACGCACGAGTTCCCACGTTCGAGGGCAGACCTGACAGTTCGTCGTCAAGTCGTAAGACCAATACCGCATGGCCAACAGTCGCCAACCATCGCTGGCCAGTCGCTGCTTGCCGGAGAGGATGTCCGATAGGCTTGGAACGCTTTCCTCTCGAACGTCCAGAAACTCTTCGCGCATTGCATCGAGATTTGCTTCTAGTTTCCGGATCCAGGGGAACTGATCGGTGTCGAATCGTGGCCCCCTGCCAGAGAACATTCTCAGCAGCGCCGCGTACGGTCGCATCATCTGCGCGGCGAGCGCGCCCAGGCTGCGTAGAATGACATTCGTCACGAAGGGGCTTCCTCTTCTATGCGCCAGCGGTTCAAGCGTGCGCAACATCTAGATGCTATTCCGTACTGCAGGTCGGTGCCCCGCCCATAGCAGCGGCTCGCTTAGGCGACATGGGACGCAAGTCGCAACCTCCGCTGACCGGATTTACTTTCAACGAGCCAAAGGCGAATTCCAGCGGAATGCTCGAGCCGGAACAGGCCGTAGGATAGACCCAGTGCTTGGCTTTCACTTCCACGTGGCAACAATGCACGCCGCCCTTGTCGCCTCCTTGCGAAGCAAGTTCCCAGCCGGCGTCTTTGGCAAGATTGGGGATCGTCTCGAAGGTCGCCGCGACCGCGTCGGCTTCGCTGCGGAGATCGATTCCAAAGTGGTCGACAAAGGGTCTTGTCCGTCGTGAGCACTCGGTCTCGACCAGATCATCCTGCGAAATGGCGATCGACGAGAAGATCAGATTGACGCCTCCACCAAGTTTGAACTTGATGAAGCCTTCCTTCTCGTAGTCCAGTTTACCACCGGCGGCTTCGATGCTTTCGCGGGGTAGTCTTTTGGTGTCGTCGACTTTCACGTGAATGTGGATCGATTCGGCAACTGAAAGTTGCTTGGCAAACGGGTGCGATTCACTAAGGAGGCCCATCGCAGCATCCGCTTCACATTTGGTTGCCAAAGCGTGATGTTGTAAGAAACTCAGGGCATCGGACATCGTCCCACGGTCCGGCATATGAACGACCTCTTCGTAGGTGGGGCTTCTCTTGTTGTCGAATCGAAAGGGCGTCCTTGCCAAAGGCGTGACTATCTTTTCTAGTCGGTGGCGAGGCGAAACGGAAGCATTGACCAACGATTCGTCCCTATAATGCCACCATCGACCTGGAGTAAAGGCGAATCAGATCATGTCATGTTACGGCGGGAGCCCGCCACATGCAGCACGGAGTGTTTCTTGGTGCCGCGCGAACCGCGAGTTATTTTCCGGCCGTTTTCGCTGAAGATGCCCGCGCCATGGCTAAATGTGACGGAGCCTGATCAGGTGACAGAATTCCCCGGGCGATGAGTTCGGCCCGCTGGCGACAATGGGTGCAGGTTGCGTCTTCGCAAGCCTCGTGGCGGAGGACGGCGACCCAGCCCATCTTTTCCGCTTCCTTTCGGCACTTGCCACATTTGGCCAGATGATCGGTTACCTTTTTGGCTGCTGGCTCGTCGAGCACACCGTTCAGCAGATCGGGAATGGCAGCATGAACTTCACTGCAGGTGATACCGCCGAAGTTCGTGGCGGGGCTGCCGCCAGAGTTCGGCGAGAATTGCCAGATAGACACGATGAGTAACAGCACGGCAGCAGAAACAATCCCACCGCGCACGGCGGCTTTCTTTTGTTTCGCCAATCGAGAACGCCCCACCATTCGCGCCAACTCACCTGGTGGGCAAGGCTCCCAGCGTTCGTTCTCCGGTACATTCTTCCTAGCCATGTGGCTTGTCTCACTAAACTCTGCTAATTCAGACGCAATAACTTCGGGCCGCAGTTCTGCGACGATGGTTCAACTCTATTGTCGGGTAGCAATTCCAAATAATCTGTGATTCCCATTACATACCCACAACAGATTCGACTTTTGTCATGTTGTCCTCGCACCACCAAAAGTAGGAAGGGCCGTTGGTGCTCTCGGCTCTGCGGGTACTTTCGCTTGGACACTCTTCGCCATGCGATGGATATCACACAGCACGATTCTGCGGCGGGCCAGCCGGACCATGCCCTCGTTTTGTAGCTCGCCTAACGCGACCGTCACCGATTCTCGGGTGCTACCGATCAGGCCGGCCAATTCCTGATGCGAGAGTTTGATGGACAAACGCATGCCCTCGGGGGTGGGCTCGCCATATTTTTCCGCCAGCTCCAACAAGAGGTGAATCAATCGTTCTCGGTTGGAACGAAACATCAGGTACTTCAGTCGACGTTCGACACGTTTGCTCCGCAAGCCCAGCAGGCGGGAAACTTGCATGGCGACGTGCGTGTGTTGCTGCATGAGGCGTTGCACCACGTCGTGCGGGATTAGCACGACGTCCGATGGTTCGACCGCGGCGGCAAATTCCTCTCGGTCGCCGCCCGCCTCCAGCAAAGACAATTCGCCGAACAACTCGCCGGGCTCGATAAAGCCGAGGATCGACTCCTTGCCGTCTTCGGAAATGCTGCAGATTTTGATCCGACCGGATACCAGCAACAGTACGGCATTTGCCTCGTCTGCAGGAAGATAGACCAGCGACTTCCTGGCAAATCGCCGCATGCGGGCCGAGGACTCGAGTTGACTCAACTCGGCGGGGGACAGTCGCTCAAAGAGACTGCATCGCTTCAGATGCCAAATGTTCTCTGACATGTTTTATCCGAAGGACATTACGAGCAGTCTCCGTTTGATCCGTAGTCACGGAGATCGCGGTCAAATCAACTCAGGCCGCCTTACGATGTGGAGTGCTTAACGCATATCCATCTCGCAGCTAACCCCTCCGGCAGCAGGCAGATACGATGCCTTCACATAGTCCATCACCATGCGGTGGGCACTGAACCGCCAGGCAAGCGACCCGATCGAACTCTTCATGCGGCTGATCCAACCGTGCGGAAGACCGTCGATGTCGCGATCGTAGTACAACGGGATCACTTCTTCTTCCAGCACGCGGTACAGGTCCAGGGCATCGCGCTTGTCGTTGATTTCATCGGAGACGTGGCAGGTGCCTCGCCCGATGCCGAACCCGTTGGTTCCGTCGAACGCTTCGGCCCACCATCCGTCGAGCACGGAGAGGTTCAGCCCGCCGTTGAGGACGACTTTCTGCCCACTGGTTCCTGAAGCTTCCAGGGGGCGCCGCGGATTGTTGAGCCAGACGTCCACGCCCTGAATCAAATGGCGACAGACGTTGATGTCGTAGTCTTCGATGAACAAGACGCGGCTGTTGCAGTTTTCGTCGAACCGCAGATTGGCGATTCGCTTAATCAACTGCTTGCCGGGCTCGTCGGCCGGATGTGCCTTGCCTGCGAAGATGATCTGCACGGGGCGCTGCGAGTCGTTCAGCAGTGCGTACATACGGTCGATGTCGCTCAGTAACAGGTCGGCCCGTTTGTAGGTGGCGAATCGACGTGCGAACCCGATGGTCAGCGCGTTCGAGTCGAGAACATTACGGGCTGCCTCGACGGCCTCGTCGCTCTCGCCCCGACGTCGGCTTTGGCGGCTCAAACGTCTGCGGACAAAGGTCAACATCAGGCTCTTCAATGCATGGTGGGTTTCCCACAATTCGCCGGAGTCGACCTCGTTGATGCCTTGCCACACCTCAGGCTCACCCATGCGTTGGAACCAATCGGTTGCGAAATGGCGATCGTAAAGCTGACGCATTTGATGGGCCAACCAACTAGGCACGTGCACCCCGTTGGTGATGTGCCCGATCGGAATTTCCTCTTCCACACGCCACGGCCACAAATGGGCCCACATTTTTCGCGATACATGACCATGCAGGGCGCTCACGGCGTTGGCTCGCCGCGAGAGCTTCAGTGCCAGAACGGTCATGCAAAACGTTTCTTCGTTGTTTTGCGGTTCGACGCGTCCCAGCCCCATGAGCTGATCGAACGAGATGCCGAGTTCTTCTCGCGTGGGGCCAAGATGCTCTTCGACCAGGCCACCGTCGAAGCGATCGTGTCCGGCGGGCACCGGCGTATGCGTCGTGAACACCGTGTGCTGAGCGACTTCACGTAATGCGTCATCAAAGTTCAGCCCATCCGTCTTCATGCGATCGCGAATCACTTCCAGCGTGGCAAAGGCGCTGTGGCCTTCGTTCAGATGAAACACCCCGGGGTTGATCTGCAATGCGCGTAGGGCTTTGACCCCGCCGATTCCAAGCACCAACTCTTGTCGAATTCTCGTGCGGGTGTCACCCCCATACAGACGGCTCGTTAGCTGGCGATCCTCAGGGCGATTACCCTCGACGTCGCAATCCAACAGGTACAAGGAAATCCGGCCGACGTGCATCAGCCACACTTTGGCCAGTAGTCGCCCGTTACGGGTATCGATCCCCACGGTGATCGGCTCATCGTTGGCGTCCAGTGCCGGCACCATAGGCAGGTTCTTTACCTGGGTGTCGGTGTACTCTTCAACTTGGTAGCCCTCCATGTCGAGCCGTTGTCGGAAATAGCCCTGATCGTAGAACAACCCGACGGCCACTAGAGGAACCCCCAAGTCGCTGGCCGACTTGATGTGGTCGCCCGAGAGGACACCCAGGCCGCCGGAGTAAATTGGGGCTGATTCATGCATCCCGAATTCGGCAGAGAAATAAGCGACCGGCATCGAGCCCAACACGCCCGCGTGCGTTGCGCCCCACAACTGTCGGGCGCTCAAGTATTCTTTCAAGCGGCGATGCGCGTAGTTGATCCGACTGTAGAGCACCAACTCGGCTGCCCGCATTTCGAGTCGCTCGGGGGTGAATTCGGACAACAATGCAATCGCATTGTGGTCCAACTGCCGCCAGCGAATGGGGTCGAGGTCGCGGAACAGGTTGACGACTTCCGGCTGCCAGCTCCACCACAAATTGCGAGCCAGCGTGATGCACTTGCCATACAGTGTTTCAGCCGAGAGAGGGGCATACGAGGAATGCGATTGCGAGCTGGTGGGGCCGGTTTCAATTTGGCTCATGATCTTATGCTTCGTCGAAATGTATTCGTGATTGGATTGCGTTGATCGCAGCCCGTAAAATATACCAGTTTGCTGGGATAATGTGCTAGCCGAGTGATCTTCGGAACCGTACGCCGTTTGCCACACATATGCAAACCCCCCACCATCGCGCAGCGAGCTGAGTAGCGGGCCAGAAGAATCTCAGCAGCGCGGCCTTTCATGTGCTGCCCAGGCTTGGCTCGGTTGCGGTATCGAGAGTTGCTAGCGGTAGACTCCACAGATAGGCTGCGCGAGCGAAACGCTGACTTCCCCCACGAGATACACACCCCATGAACCAATATGCGGCCGGAAACGGTTCCAAGACGATTGATGCCGTTCTCTTGAACTCCTCGGATAACGTTGCTGTCGCAGCCCGGGATCTTGTGGCGGGCAGTACGATCCATGCGGGGGATTATCGCCTCAAACTGGCCGAGGCAATCGGGCTTGGACACAAGATTGCGGTCCGTGACGTGGCCAAAGGCGAGCGTATCTATAAATACGGTCAGACCATCGGATTCGCGACCGAAGATATCACCCTGGGCACCAGGGTCCACGTAAACAACCTCACCGCCGGCGAGTTCACTCGAGAATATGCCCCCGCGACCGAGATTCCCCCCGATCCTCAGCCATTGGAGGGTTACACCTTCGAGGGATATCGTCGCCCCAGCGGATGCGTTGGCACACGCAATTACATCGCGGTCATCTCTACGGTGAATTGTTCCGCTTCGGTCAGTAGATACATCGCGCGCCGGTTCGATCATTCGATCCTCGATCGCTATCCCCAAGTCGATGGTATCCTTCCGCTGGTGCACAAAAGCGGCTGCGGCATTCAACACGACGGTGAAGATCACCATCAATTGAACCGCGTCTTGGCCGGCTTTGCGCGTCACCCCAATGTGGCGGCCTACCTGCTGGTTGGGTTGGGATGCGAATCGGGCCCCGCCTCGCATCTAATCGAGCATGAAGGCCTGGTGCAGATCAGCATACCCGGACAAGAACAACGTCCCACCGTGTTGACGATGCAGGACTGCGGAGGAACAGCCAAAACGGTGGAGTTGGGGATCCAGAAGCTACACGAGTTGCTGCCGGTGGTGAACGACATTCGCCGCGAGACGATTCCGGCCAGCGAACTGATGTTGGGGACCGAATGTGGTGGATCCGACGGAAACTCCGGCGTAACCGCCAACCCGGCACTGGGAGTTGCCAGCGACATGATCGTGGCCGCCGGAGGTACGGCGATTCTGGCTGAAACGCCCGAGATCTACGGAGCCGAACATCTGCTGGTGCGTCGGGCGAAGACTGCGGAGATTGGAAACAAGCTCATCGAACGTATTCGCTGGTGGGAGAAGTACACGGCCGCCTTCGGGGTGCAAATCGACAACAACCCTTCACCCGGCAACAAGGCAGGAGGGCTCACCACCATTTATGAGAAGGCCCTCGGGGCCGTGGCAAAGGGCGGGGGTACTGCGTTGGCCGGCGTGTATCGCTATGCCGAACCGGTGACCGCCAAGGGGTTCGTCATTGTCGATACTCCCGGCTACGATCCGGCCAGTATCACGGGCATGGTCGCCAGTGGTGCCAACATTGCTTGTTTCACTACGGGTCGCGGAAGCTGCTTCGGTTGCAAGCCGGTACCCTCAATCAAAATTGCCACGAACACCCCGATGTACGAACGAATGATCGACGATATGGATCTCGACGCCGGGGTAATTCTTTCCGGCACCCCGGTAGAGGAGGTCGGCCGTCAGATCTTCGAGTTGATCCTGGAAGTGGCCAGTGGCAAAAAGACCAAGAGCGAACTCCACGGAATCGGCGAAGAAGAATTCGTGCCATGGAGCATCGGCCCGACGTTGTGAGTGCTCCAACATTTCAATTCCTTCATGGAGCACTGGTGACCGCTACTTCCATCGGTTCTCTTGGAAGATTCTCCAGTGAATCTCTCACAGTGTTGCGGTGTTTTTGGGTGAATTGACGACCCTCGTGGCATGTGATACGTTCGCACGCACTCTGCATCTTAAACAGAGTTAACGAGTTCGGTCGATTGCGTGGGATCGGTTTCCCGCGGACTTAGCGGCGGTCGGCATCGCAGTGCAAACGTATTCGAAGTTGAGAGGGTGAGCGAGTCATGGCACACGAAGTAACACTGATCACCGGTGATGGAACGGGTCCCGAACTTGCTGAAGCCACCCGCAAGTGCGTCGATGCCACCGGAGTCAAAATCAATTGGGATGAACAAGAAGCAGGCGTCGACGTGATGGAGCGAACCGGCAATCCGTTGCCCGACGGGGTGATGGAAAGTGTTCGCCGCACGCGTTGTGCCTTGAAGGCCCCCATCACCACCCCGGTCGGCACCGGGTTTCGCAGCATCAACGTTCACCTGCGCCAGGCTTTGGGGCTGTTTGCCTGCATTCGCCCTTGTAAGCATTATCCCGGGGTCCGCAGTTTCTTCGAAAGCGTGCCCGTCGACCTAGTGATCGTTCGCGAGAACACCGAAGACTTGTACGCTGGAGTCGAATTCGAAAAGGGCAAACCCGAGACCGCCGAGTTGATCGAGAAGATCAACTCGCTGCCTAGCGATAAGAAAATTCTGACTGGTCCCGAAGAAACGGGCATCTCGATTAAATCGACCAGTGTCTCCGGCACCGAACGCATCGTGCGTTGTGCCTTTGAATACGCGCGCGAAAACAATCGCAAGAAAGTTACTTCGGTGCACAAGGCCAACATTCTCAAACACACCGATGGTTTGTGGCTGGAAGTTTCTCGCAAGGTGGCCGAAGAGTATCCCGATATCGAGTTCGAAGATCGCATCGTCGACAACATGTGCATGCAACTGGCGCAGAAGCCAGAACTGTACGATGTACTGGTGCTCTCGAATCTGTACGGCGATATTCTCAGCGATCTGGCCGCCGGTCTGGTCGGCGGGTTGGGCGTGGCCCCCGGGGCAAACCTTGGCCCCGACAGTGCCGTGTTCGAAGCCACCCACGGAAGTGCCCCCAAGTACAAAGGCAAGAACAAGGTGAATCCCACGGCCTTGATTCTGTCCGGTGTCTTGATGTTGCGGCACCTAAAGGAAACCGACGCCGCCGATCGTTTGGAAAAAGCCGTAGGCGAAGTGATCGCCGAAGGCAAGAACGTCACCTACGACCTGAAGGCCGATCGCAACGATCCTTCGGCCGTGGGCACCCAGGAGATGGCCGAAGCGATCTGCGACAAACTGTAAGCTTCGTTCGCAAAGAGAAACCGGTACGAGGGGAACGACTGGCAAGGAGCGCCCTTTGCTAAGCCCGTCGGACTTTCACGATCTGGTCAGCGGTCGCCGCACGGGTCCTCTCGCCTCTAGTCTACGTGCTGTGCTGCGCGTGGCCGAAGTGCCGTACACGGCCGTGGTTATCTGGCGAAATCGACGCTTCGATCGCGTCGAGGAGTCCAGTGTCGGGGTCGACGTTCCCGTAATCAGCGTTGGTAATCTGACGCTCGGCGGAACCGGAAAAACACCCCTGGTCGAATGGATCGTCCGATGGCTGCGCGAGCGGAATCTCCGCGTGGCGATTGTCAGTCGCGGATACGGGGCCGAAGAGGGCAAACGCAACGATGAAGCGCTGCAGCTAGAACAATCGCTGCCCGACGTGCCCCACCTGCAGAATCGTAACCGCGTGGAGGCCGCACAAACGGCCATCGACGAACTCGATATGCAGTGCATCGTGCTGGACGATGGGTTTCAGCATCGCCGGCTTCGTCGCGACTTGGACATCGTGCTACTGGACGCTTGCGAGCCGTTCGGACACGACCATGTCTTCCCCCGTGGGACGCTTCGCGAACCTCTAATTGGCATCCGCCGAGCGCAAGTCGTCATCCTGTCGAGGGCCGATCTGATTGACGCGTCTCAGCGGGAAGCCATTCGCCAGCGTGTAACTCAGCTTCACCCGCAGGCCCTTTGGTTGGAGGCATGTCACCAGCCGCGAAGTTTCTTGGCTTCCGGAGGGGCCGAGCAGCCCATCGTTTCGTTGCGTGGTCAACGCGTCGCCGCCTTTTGCGGTATCGGTAATCCGCAGGGTTTTCGTCACACGTTGGATTCCATCGGGGCGACCGTCGAGGCGTTTCGAGAATTTCCCGACCATCACCTATACACTCGGGACGACATCGAAAGCCTCACTCGTTGGGCTGATGAAGCAAATATCGCAGCGGTCCTTTGCACGCACAAAGATCTGGTCAAGATCGGTGTCGATCGCCTGGGCACGCACTCGCTTTGGGCCCTGACTATCGGACTGACGTTTACCGTCGGCGAAGAACTGCTGGAAGCATGCTTGCGGCAGGCAACAAGCCGCATCACAGAAGACTAGTTGGCCGGCTTCCATTCAAGCGGTTTGAATCAGATCCTGCCATAGCGTGGGGATCGTTTGTCGGTGATCGCCGCAGAAGAAGTAACTTCGTCCCCCGTCCGAGACGGTGCGCACCAGAATCGTTTTCCAGGGGCGATAGTAATACTGAGCATGTTCCTTCGAAGGCGGTCCTTCGCGATACGTTGGCGGCAACGACACCAGGTCGAACACCGCCGTCGTGAAGTCGGAAATCTGTTCGTTCTTTTGGCGAGCGACATTGCGAACCATCGACAACGCCTTCAGGTAAACCTCCGGTCCGGTGACCGCCGAGCCAACATTCAGGAAAACCCCGCCTTCGAGCTGTGAGACGGTCTGCGTGAAGATGAGAAAGTCGGCGAAGCTGGCGGCCCCCAGCGCGGCACCGTCGCAATTGGCGTGGGCATGAATGATGTCACTGCCAACGCTAACGTGCGAGGTCACCGGAACCCCGCACCGCCATCCGGCTGCCGCAATGCTGACGTCGCGATGTTCGAAACGTTGTTCTTCGATCGACCGCCCGACCGCTTCCCCGAGACCTTCGTCGCGTTCGGCAGCCTCGCGAATGATGTCGTTCAAGCGACCGCTTTCTTTCCACAGGCCGAATTGTCCGACGCGAATCCACTTGGGTACGTTTTCGCTGGTGCCGCCTAGCAGTGCCAACTCAAAGTCGTGGATGATGCCGGCCCCGTTGGTCGCCACGTGCGTGATCAGCCCCCGTTCCATCAGGTCGATCAGGTATCGCGAGAGCCCCAGCTTGATGGGGTGACCTCCCAGCATGATGATCACCGGGCGGCCGTTCCCTCGGGCCGTAACGATTTGTTGGACCAGTTCGGGAAATTCGGGATTCTCGTACCGATCGAACGGCGCATCCAGCGCATCGAGTTTCTTGACCACCATGTCGTGGCCACGCTCTTGGACGTCGGCCAGTTGAATCTGTTCTCGATCGAAACGTTGATAGCGACTCACGCGAAGCGAACTCCCTGCAGACTGCGGCGAACCATTGGGCAGCAGCCTAGCAATCCTCCGGGAAGGTGACGAGATCTCTGAGGTTGACACCGTCGGGGTGAAGAACTGCCAGCAGCCCCATAAATTGGAACATTTTTCTCCAAAACAGCGTCTATAATGCCAATGGAGTAGATTTGACTTATTGGATGAGCCGCCCCTGTTGTCTTATGGGCGTGAGTCTTAAGTCCTTTCTGGAAAAACGTTTGTGGGTAATGGGCTGTAGTCGGAACAAACCGTAAGAGGCCTGCTTTCATGGCAAGTGGAGCGACCACTCCTGGTGCGAACGCCGCGGGCGACAAACTGTCGAAAACCGCTGCTGCCCGGACCCGGCTGATCGAGCAGCGTTTGCGTCGCACGCGGGGGCAGGTGAAGTGGACCGAAATGATCACCGCCTTCCTGCTGTTCGCAGCCGGATCATTGGTCTTCCTGTTCGCATTTGTGCTGGTCGATCATTGGGTAATCAGCGGCGGAGTCGGGTTCTGGGGACGCCTGTTTTGTTTGTTGGCATTCTTGGCCGCTGGTGGTTACTTCTTATATCGCGCGGTCGGGCCACTGATCACTCGGCGCATCAATCCGTTATACGCCGCGGCGGCCATCGAGCGGGGTCAGCCGGCGCTGAAGAACAGCCTGGTGAACTTCCTGTTACTCCGAAAGCAGCCACAGGATGTAAACCCCGCGGTTTTCAAAGCTATCCAGCGACGGGCCGCACGAGATCTTCAGGACATTCATCCCGAAGAAGTGATTGACCGTTCGCAACTGATCAAGGCCGGCTATGTCTTGATGACGGTGGTTGCGGTTTGCTGTCTGTACACACTCGTTTCTTCGAAGAGCCCGTTTCGCTCGGTTGGGCGGATGTTCGTCCCCTGGGCCGACGTCGAGGCTCCGACCCGAGTTGGGTTTTCCGATGTTCGCCCTGGCAGCCGTCAGGCATTTCACGACGAGTTCATCGACGTGTCGGTGTTGGTGCAGGGCATCGATGAAGAAGAGCCCGTCACGCTGTACTACTCAACGGCCGACGGTCAAAGCGTCGACATGCCGCTGGTGATGACTCGGCCGGAAGATAGTTTTCGCCATCAGGTAAACCTGCCCCCGGGCAGCTCCGGGATTCAGCAGGACATCGCATACTACATCGCCGCCGGCGACGCCCGCACGCGGACCTACGACATTCACGTCGAATCGGCTCCTGCGATCATCGTCGACCGAGTCGATTTCAAGTACCCCGACTACACCGGCTTATCCGACCGCGAACAACAGGGCCTCGGCGATATCGCCGGGCTCGAAGGGACCAAAGTTAAGATCTCGGCCCGGGCGAATCAGCCGATTAAAGAAGCGTTTGTTGATTTCGATTGCAACGGCAGCCGCGATCTGGAGATGCAGACAGACGGAAAACTGGCCTCCGTGTCGTTCGTTCTGCGAATGAACGAGGATCGCACTGCTGGCGAATTCGAAAGCTACGAGATTCGTTTCACCAACGAGCAGGGCCAAGAGAACCCCCGGCCAGCCCGACACCGCCTGGAGGTTACGCCCGACCTGCCTCCCGAAATTGAAATCGTCAGCCCCGCGGTCGATGAGATCGAAGTTCCGATCAATGCCGCGGTCGATCTCGAACTGAGAGCCAGCGACCCCGACTTCAAGCTGAGCAACGTGACGATCCATGCCCGTCGCGCCGATCAAGTGTTGCTGCGGCAGGAGTTGTTGAAGGACACTCGCGATGGAGAGTTCACCGGCACGCACCAACTTCGTCCTGCCAAGCTGGGGCTGAAGGTTGGCGACGAAATGGTCTATTGGGCGGACGCCCGTGACAACAAACGCCCCGCGGCGAACCGAACTCAAACCATCGAGTACCGGCTCCGCGTGACCGAACCTGCGGAACAGCCCCCACAAGAAGAACGGCGTCGCGAGCAAGAACAAAGAACTCCGGACGAGCAGCGCGGCGGACGAAATGAAGATGAGCAACCGCCGATGCCCGAGGAGGTCGAACGTCCGGCCGAATCTGCCGAGGCTCAAGAGGGGCAACAAGAGCAGGCAGAAGCCCCCGAAAACGCCGAGTCGGAACCAAAGGAGCGAATCGACCCGGAGGCTCAGCCCGGCGAGGCGTTCGAAGAGATCCTGAAGCACATGGAAGAAGAGGAAAAGGAACAGGATCCCTCTGAGAACGAAGACCCCCAGGAACAAGACCAGGACGATGCTTCGCAGGGAGGCAACCAACAGCAAGGCGGCGAAGAGGATCAGGCCTCTGAAGGTGGTGGGGAACAGGGCAAAGACGAACAATCTCCCAGTGAATCGTCTGACGAACAGGATCCCTCGGGTGGCCAACAAGGCGAGGGCGGCGACCAGCAAGCCGGCGGCGGAGAACAATCTTCCGAAGGTGGACAGCAAGGCAAGACTGGTTCGGGCGCCCAGCAGGGATCCGAGGGAGGCGAACAAGCCGGTGGTTCTGGCGGCCAACAAGAATCTTCAGATTCCTCGGGTAACGCCAACAGGCAGCAGTCGCCCGGCGGGGACGAATCGCAGGGCGGTGGCGAAGGCGGGATGAATTCCAAAGACTCCAGCGGTTCCTCCGAAGGCACGCAGAGCCCCGGTGGTGAAGAGGGAGCCGACCAGGGAGAAAACTCCCCCGCGGCGAAAGACGGCACCCCCCAGCGCGATCGCCCCGGCACTTCGAAGGACGGCGAACGCGAAGATTCCGGCCGCGCCGACAGCGAGACCAAGGGCGATGGCGGACGAAGTGGTGGGCAGGGCACCGAAGGATCGAAACAGCAGCCCAACGAATCTGAGAAAGAAAGCGACGCCCAAGGGGGCGATCCCGAGAAAGCCAACGGATCGGGTGGAGCTGGTGAGCAGAGCGAGGGTGAAGAGGGTACCGGGTCGAAGCAGGGGCGGCAGAAGCCGAAAGATAAACAACAGCAAACCGCCCCAAGCAATCAGGAATCGGCCAAAGATGAGGCCAGCCCCGAAAGTGAAAGCGGTCGTGAGTCCGATTCACAAGGCGACAACAGCGGCGACAAGTCGGGCGGCGGTGAAGAAGGTGCCGGGCAATCCTCCGATTCCGAGGGCACCGGCAGCGCTGGCAGTAACACCTCGGCCGAAGAGGGCGCCGGGCAAAGCGAGGGCGCCGGCAGTGGCCCAACGTCCGATCAAGCCGGCGACAAGTCGGCCTCGGAATCCGGTTCCGATCGCCCCGGCGAGAAGGCCCCGGGTCAGGGGCAGTCTGGGGGAGAAGGCGAGCAGTCTTCGTCCGGCCAGCCGAAAGACTCATCCGCGGGATCCGGTTCCAGTGACTCGATGGATGGGCAGCCACCTAGTGGGCAAAACGATTCGCAGCAGGGCAATGCTCCCTCGCAAGGTACCGGCGGAAATGGAAATACAAACCAGCCGCAAGGGCAGGGAGAGGCACAATCGGGTGGTCAGCCATCGGGGAACAATTCAGCGGCCGATTCCGGAGACGATCAGCCCGCGGCTGAAGATCCGAATCTCGATTATGCCCGCGAAGCAACCGACTTGGCCCTGGAACATCTCCGCGATCAACTGCAGCAGGACGAACCCGACCAAGATTTGTTGGATCGATTGCAGTGGACTCGTGAGGACATGGAAAAGTTTGTAAATTATTGGGATCAACTGAAGCGGCAAGCTGCACAAAACGAGCGTGGGGACGCATCGACCGAAGACGAGCTTCGCGATGCATTGCAAGGACTCGGCCTGCGGCGAAAGAGCACCCAAATCGACAGTGGACAATCGGCCGGTGACCAGATTCGCCAATTACGCGAATCGCGTCGCACCAGTCCACCGCCGGAGTACGCTGAACAGTTCCGTAGCTTCACCGAGGGAACATCGCGGCAGGGTGCGATTTCGAACGAATCGAACAACTGATCGACCACGGATGGGGTTATCCAAAGGTATCCACCCATATGAACTCGCGGGCCACCCCTCGATACCTTGTTCCGTTTCATCCGAAACGGGTTCCACATCACTTCACCGACGTGTTGATCATTGGTGGCGGCCTGGCAGGGTTTCGTGCCGCAATTGAGGTCGACTCGGACCTCTCCACGCTAGTCGTTACCAAGCAAAGCGTCCAACAGTCCAGCAGCAGCTACGCTCAGGGTGGCATCGCAGGCGTTCTCGATCCCAACGATCGTCTCGAGAATCACGTCGAAGACACGCTTCGCGCAGGCGGCGCTTTGTGCGATCGCGATGTGGTCGAAATGGTGGTACGCGAAGGGCCCGAACGAATTCGCGAACTCATGCGGTGGGGGACCCAGTTCGATCAAGAAGCTGGCGAGTTGGATCTTGGTCGCGAAGGGGGACACAGCCACGATCGCATCGTACATGCCTTGGGCGATGCGACCGGCAAGGAAGTCATGCGTGCGGTCATCGAACGGGCCTTCGCCAGTTCGAACTTGGAGACATGGCCCGAGACGTTCACGCTCGACTTGCTCACCTATAAAGGCATTTGCCGCGGCGCGCTAGTTTGGAACCCGGCACATGGCAAGACGTTGATTTGGGCCAAGCAGACAATCCTTTGCACCGGCGGGGCAGGGCGAATCTATCGCGAGACGACCAATCCCGCGGTGGCGACCGGCGACGGGATGGCAATTGCCTACCGTGCGGGTGCACAACTTTCCGATCTCGAATTCATGCAGTTCCATCCCACGATGCTCTACATCGCGGGCAGCAGTCGTACGCTGATCACCGAGGCCATGCGTGGCGAGGGGGCTTACCTCATCGATCGAAATGGGCATCGCTTCATGCCCGATTACGACGAACGGGCCGAGCTTGCTCCCCGTGATATCGTCAGTCAGTCGATCGTTTCTCAGATGGACAAGACGCGCCATCCGAATGTCTATCTCGATTTGCGTCACTTGGATGCCGACCACGTGCGGAAACGCTTCCCAGGCATTGCGGAGGTGTGCGCCACGTTTGATCTCGACATTGCCACCGATCTGATTCCCGTGCGACCCGGTGCCCACTACATGGTCGGCGGTGTCACCATTGACGGAAAGGGCAGAACCACCTTGCCCGGACTGTGGGCCGCCGGTGAAGTGTCGGCCAGCGGGCTGCATGGCGCGAATCGCCTGGCCTCGAACAGCCTGCTCGAAGGACTGGTGTTTGGCGTATTGGCCGGCAAGGGAGCATCCGATGCCGCATCGCTGATCCCCGACGATTACCACGCACTGCCGCTGGAGAATCGTCCCCGCGACAAGGCGGAGGAACCACTCGACGTGGCCGACATCAGCAACTCGCTGAAGAGCCTGATGTGGCGCAATGTTGGCATCCGCCGCGATCGAACCGGGCTGGAGGACGCCGCCCGTTCGGTCCAACAGTGGTGTCGTTACGCGCTGCCCCGCCAATTCAGCCAGCAGGCAGGGTGGGAATTGCAGAACATGCTGTTGCTGGCACGTCTGATGATCGAATCGGCCATGACACGCCAGGAAAGCCGCGGTGTGCATCTACGAAGCGACTTTCCGGAACTCGACGATCAACATTGGCTTCGTCACCAAACTTTTCAGCGAAGTTGATCGTACTACCAACATGGCTTTGCCCAGCGGGCAGGCTGGAGGTTGGTTCAGTGGGCCCCGTCTTCCCCCGGGTACTCACCTGGGACGCCCCTGGATGAGCCCGTTAACAATCGCGTCTAGACAAGAGAATCTGATTCCATATGCTTATCGGGTAGTCCGCTGGTGGTGGGGGATGCGAAGTAGGTTAAACGCGGCAAATCCAAGCCGAGAAACGTTTTGGAACGGAGGGCCAGCCTGGCTGAGAATGGCTGATCCTGGCGCCAGAGGACATGGCCACAGGCACGGTAACTCGGTCGTTGCCTTATCCGGATGCGAAGAATCGGAGCACGATAGAAGATGAGCGATGCCAACGAAGTCGCCATGATTGAAGCCGACGGGCTTTCGAAATACTACGGGAACTTCGCCGCCACCGAGAATGTGACTTTCAAGATCAAGAAGGGCGAAGTGGTTGCTTTTCTGGGGCCCAACGGCGCCGGCAAAAGCACCACCATGAAGCTGCTGACGGGCTATCTTTCGCCATCGGCCGGCGTGGCTCGCATTGCCGGGCACAACATGGCCACCGATCGACTCGCCGGGGCTGTTCGACTGGGATACTTGCCCGAGAACGGCCCGCTTTATCCCGACATGAACCCTCGCAGCTTGCTCGAGTTCTTTGCCGACGCTCGGGGGTTGACCGCTGCCCAGAAGAGCAAGCGGATCGACGAAGTGGTCGAGCTATGTGATTTGGGCAGCGTCATCGGCAAGGCCATCGGCAAGCTATCCAAAGGGTATCGTCAGCGGGTCGGCATGGCCCAGGTGCTGCTGCACGAGCCGGATGTCTTGATCCTGGATGAGCCAACCGCGGGACTCGATCCCAATCAGATCGCCGATGTTCGAGACACGATCAAACGTTTGGGCGAAAGCAAAACCATCTTGCTGTCCACGCATATTCTTCGAGAAGTCGAAGTCATGGCCAGTCGCGCGTTGTTTATCAACGAAGGGCGCCTCGTGTTCGATGGCCCCACCAGCGAGTTGGCCTCCGGAGGTAAACCTTTGGAAGAACGCTATTACGAATTGACCGAGACCGGTTCGTAGGTCCCCGATCGCTCTTGTCTTCGGCGATTCGCCGATGGTGAATGTGGATCAAGAGTACAACGCTGTTAGCCGTGATGAAACGGCTTGAGGCCTCACGAGAAAAGCTGAGACGAGTTCCATGAATCCGACGGTTATCCGCGCGATCTTCAAACGCAATTTTCTGAATTACTTCAGCAGTCCCAGCGGCTACGTGTTCATTTGCGTATTCGTACTGCTGTGCGGGATCGCGGCCACCTGGCCCAATGAGTTCTTTAACCGCAACCTGGCGAACCTCGATCAACTGAATGCCTGGATCCCCTACATTCTGTTGGTCTTCATTCCCGCCATCACCATGAGCATCTGGGCGCAGGAACGGCAGCAAGGCACGGACGAACTTCTGTTGACCTTGCCAGCCAGCGATTTCGATGTGGTGCTTGGCAAATATCTGGCTGCCGTCGGTATCTTCACCGTGGCCATGCTGTTTTCCAGCACGATTGTGCTGGTGCTGTATATGCTCGGCCAACCCGACTTAGGGCTGTTGGTCGCCGACTACATCGGGTACTGGCTCGTCGGATTGGCGATGCTCTCCGTCGGTATGGTTGCTTCATTCCTGACGGATAACCTAACGGTTGGTTTCATTCTGGGGGCTTTGTTCAACGCCCCGCTTGTGTTTTCCAACTGGGCCGGCACCATTTCGGGGCTATTCGGCGATTCCGATTTCTCGCAAAGAATCGCGGGCTGGAGTATCGCTTCGCAATTGTCCGAATTCGGCCGCGGCGTGATCAGTTTTGCTTCGGTGATGTTCTTTGTGCTGATCGTCGTTTGGAGTCTCTACCTTTGCATGGTGCTCATCGGTCGCCGCCATTGGAGCGGAGGATCGAATAGCGGGAAAATGGCGACGCATTTCGTCACCCGTGCCGTGTGCCTGCTGCTCATTTTGATGGGCTGCTACGCACTGCTCTCGCGTTCCAGCCTGAGGGCCGACGTCACTTCAGAGCGTTTGAGTTCGCTCTCGCCACAAACCGTTGAAATCCTAAAGAACCTCGAAACCGAACGGGGCGTTCAAATCGATGCCTACATCAGCCCTGTGGTTCCTGAATCATACGTGCAGACGCGTGCCAACCTGATCAACATGTTGGACGAATTAGACGCTCAAGGTGGTGGAAAAGTCCGCGTTCGCATTCATCCAACTGAACCCTACAGCGAAGAATCAGCCCTGGCAGAAGCGCAATATGGCATCGAAGGTCGCGAAGTCGCCACGCGTGCTCGCGGGGCGATGAATATCGAAGAGATCTACATGGGGGCCGCGATCACCTCCGGGTTGGATCGCGTGGTGATCCCCTTCTTCGACCGTGGAATTCCCGCCGAATACGAGCTGGTTCGCTCGATCGCTACGGTGAGCCAGGAAAAGCGGAAGCGCGTGGGTGTTCTGGAAACCGACGCAAAGCTATACGGCGGCTTCAACATGCAGACGATGGGCAGCCGCCCCAACGAACAAATCATCGACGAGTTGGAAAAACAGTACGAAGTGGTTCAGGTGAAAGCCGACGAACCGATCGGCGAAGACTACGATGTGCTGCTGGCCGTGCAGCCATCTTCGCTGACCGAACCGCAGATGCAGAACTTCATCGACGCGGTTCGTCGCGGCATGCCCACGGCAATCTTCGAAGATCCCTTCCCCTTCGTCGATTCGAGCGTTCCGGGAACCAATCAGCCGCGGCAACCACAAGGTGGGTCGCCGTTCATGCAACAGCAACAACCGCCAACGCCAAAGGGTAATATCACGCCGCTGTGGGACATGTTGGGCATTCGCTTCGAGGGTGGTCAGGTCGTTCGACAAAACTACAATCCTTACCCAAAGGTTGGCCAGTTTCCCGAAGAGTTTGTCTTCGTGGATGAGGGACAAGGATTCGGCGAAAAAGTGAAACCACCGTTCAACGCGGATGCTCCAATTAGTTCCGACCTGCAACAAATCCTGTACCTATTCCCGGGCTCGGTGGCCAAGGAACTAACGGCATCAACAGGATTGGATTTCGAACCGCTTGTATTCACCGGGGCCAACACCGGGTTGGTTCGTGCGGACGAAATCCTGGAACAGTCGTTCATGGGCCCGGGGCGGCTCAATCCCCGCCGTCGATTCAGCTTGACCGGTGCCCAGTACGTGTTGGCAGCCCATATCAAAGGTAAGCTCGAACCCGAGGCGGCGGCAGTGGATGGCAATCTGTCGATGTCCGACGAAGGCTTCGAGTTGGCCATGCAGGATGAAACGGCTGCACCTGCCGACGCAGCTTCGGAAGAAGCCGACGAAGCCGAGCCTCTGAAGACCATCCCCGAGCCGGGCGAAATCGACGTGGTGGTCGTCAGCGATATCGATGTTTTGTACTCGGCATTCTTTGCCCTCAGAGCACGCGGCGACGAACCCGATGCCGAAGTGAACTTGCAGTTGGACAACGTCAGCTTCGTGCTCAACGTGTTGGACGTGCTGGCCGGCGACCCTCGATTCGTCGAGATCCGCAGCCGCCGTCCCGAGTACCGCACCCTCAGTCGATTCGAGGCACTCACCGCCGAACTCAAAGACTCGGTGGACGAGGCCCGGGCCAAATTCGTGGAAGAGTTCGACCAGGGGCAGAAGGAAGAGCAGGAAGCCTTCGAGCGTCGCATCACTCAGATCGAACAGGAAGCGAAAGAACAGAACCTCAACCCCAACGAAATCATTCGCATGGTTTCCCTGGCTCGCAACGTGGGTCAGCGCCGCTTGGATGCAACCATCACCCGGCTCGAACAGAAACGCGACCAACAAATTCGTCAGGCCGAGACCATGTACTCGACCTCACTGCATGCCCGCCAAGACATGTACAAATTGATGGCCATCTTGATCCCACCGATTCCACCGCTGCTGGTCGGAGCCGCTGTGTTCTTCAATCGTCGGGTTCGAGAACGCGAAGGCATCAGCGAGAGCCGGCTTCGTTAGCAGGGATGAGTCGAACGAATACTTAGCACAGATTTCCGCGGCGCTCGCTGAAAGTGCCGTGATAAACGAGGACGATTGCGATGAACGATGCTACGAAAACCATGACTTTTGTCGGAATCGCCGCCGTGGTGCTGGCGTTGGCTTGGGTCAGCCGCCCCGCACCGTTGACTGGTCCCGAGGACGACACCGGGGAGCCGTTCTTCGCCGAGTTCGAAGATCCTTTGGCAGCCACCTCGTTGGAGATTGCGGAGTTCGACGAAGATTCGGCTTCGCCAACCGTTTTTCGCGTGGCGAAGAGCCCCAAGGGGGTGTGGTCGATCCCGTCGAAGCTCGATTATCCCGCCGATGCCGAGGAACACCTGGCCGACGCGGCCGCTTCGGTGATGGACCTGGAGAAGCTGGGCGTGGTTAGCGATCGACCGGCCGACCATGAGCTGTTCGGGGTTGTCGATCCGTCAAAAGCTGACACGGCGGTTGAAGGAATCGGTAAGAAAGTCACCTTGGAAAACAGTACGGGGTCGAAGCTCGCCGAACTGATCATCGGCAAAGAGGTAGCCGACCAGCCTGGGCTACGTTACGTTCGGCTACCAACGAGAGACCGCGTGTACCGCACCAAGATCGATACCAGCAATCTCACCACCCGCTTTCAAGATTGGATCGAAGAGGACCTGCTGGAACTCAATACGCTGGACATTACGGACATCGACTACGACAACTATTCGGTCCAAGAGACACAACAGGGCTACGCATTGGTTCCCAGGGATAAGCTTGAACTGCACTACGACCAAGACATGTCGAAGTGGGAGCTGACCGCACTGAAGCCCGAGGAGGCGACATCAGAGTGGGAACTGGTCGAAATGAAGCCCAACGAAGAGTTGAACACCGAACGCATCAACGAAGTCAAGCAAGCCCTGGGCGATCTCAAAATCGTCGACGTGCAGCGAAAGCCGGCCGGGCTGAGTCGGGAGCTTCGGGCGGAAGGCGGCAATCTCGACGCCGAAGCGCAGCGCTCGCTGCTCAGTCGCGGGTTCCTGCTGAGTAAAGGTCGCCTGTATTCAAACGATGGCGAGGTGTTGGTCAATCTCAAGGACGGTGTGCAGTACATTCTCCGCTTCGGCGACATCGCCGTCGGCACCGAAACCGACGAAGGCGAAGAGAGTGAAGCCGGCGGTGAAGAGCCTGCCGGACCCAAGGGTTCGAATCGCTACGTCTTTATCATGGCTTACTTCAATCAGGATGAGATTCCTGCCCCCGAACTCGAAGCGGAACCAGCGGGCCCCGAAGCCGCCGAAAAACCAAGCGGTGACGACGAGAACGCCGAATCGACCGAAGGAGACGCCGAGTCAGAACCCGCCGCCGAAGGCGAGGAAGAAGAAGTCGATCCTGAAGTGAAGCGGATCCGCGAAGCGAATGCGCTGAAGCAAAAGGAATACGACGAGAAAGTTGAAGAAGCCAAGAAGCGTGTCGCCGAACTGAACGACCGCTTTGCCGACTGGTACTATGTCATCTCGGACGAAGTCTACCGAAAAATCAAGGTCGACCGCGAGGAGATCGTCCAACCAAAGGAAGGCACCGCGGGAGAGACCACCGAAGAAATGACGGTGGAAGAGGAGCACCCCCTGAGCCCCGGTCCTGACGGTTTGGATGACTTTGAAGAGATCAAAGAGCAGATCCAACAAACGCCGTAACGCCTCAAGCGTTACTGGGGCTGCGATCCAAGTTCGCGAAGAAACGCGAACGTGTAGATACCCGTATTGTGCCCGTCGCTGAAGTTAATGGTGTAGGCATAGTTGCCCACGGGTTTCATTTCCAAGATCTTCAGCGGTTGGGCTTCGGCCGACGAGATGACCGCCAACGGGTCTGCCGGGGTGTCTTTCGCCTGCTGGCGCTCCTCGCGGCATGTGGCACAAGGGCAAACGTCGCGTAGTTGCCTGAATGTGTAGACGTGGTTTTGCCCGTCGTTCCACTGGATCATCAGGGCATTTTCGCCGGATCGTTCGATCTTGGTCGGCTTCAATTCCATGGGTGCCGTGTCTTGTTCTTGGTGGATTACAGTTCGCTTAAAGCGTCCAACAATCGTTGCACTTCACTCGTGTCGTTGTAGTGCAACATCCCAATGCGGACCATCCCCTCGGGTTCCAGGTCCAACCATTCGGTCAGTGGCAACGCGTAGAAGTTGCCATGCCAGACGAAGATTCCACGGTCGGCCAAATGTTGCGCAATGTGTTCCGGATTGAACCGGCTGTGGGTCACACCCAGCGTGGGCACTCGGTGTTCAAAGCGTGCAGGATCCCGAATTCCCAGGATCTTGAATTCAGGCATCGCTTCCATGCCGCTGATCATGGTGGTCAGCAGTTGTCGCTCATGGGCTTCAATGGCCTGGAATGCAGCCGCCAACGCCTCGCGCCGCGATAAGCCCTCTCCCGCGACCTCGCGTCCCAGGTCGGCCAGGTATTCAATTGCAGCCAGCACGCCGGCAATTCCTTCGTGGCTTTGCGTGCCGGTCATCCAGCGGTCTGGCGACTTATTCGCGGCAGGGCGTACTTTGTAAACCGGCAATTCGGCCATGCGGTTCTTTCGGCCCCACAGGATCCCGACATGAGGCCCGAAAAACTTATATGCCGAACACAGCAGGTAGTCGCACTCCCATTGCTTCACATCCAGCAGGCGGTGCGGGGCATAATGTACGGCGTCCAAGCAAACCTCCGCACCGACCTCATGAGCCTGGCGGCAAATCTCAGCCACGGGGTTGACCGTTCCCGTGGCGTTCGAGGCACACCCTACGGCGACCAGCCGAGTGCGATCGGAAAGCTTGCTTGCGAAGTCCTCTATGTCGAGCGTGCAATCTTCTCGATGCACATCGACATGATGCACCGTCACCCCGGCGTCTTCGGCGGCCAGCACCCAGGGCGAGACGTTGGCGTCGTGGTCCAACCGGGTCACGATGATCTCATCTCCCTGGTTCCACGTTCGCGCCAGTGCCCGGCTTAGCGCCAAGACCAGCGTGGTCATGTTCGCGCCAAATGCCACGCTGGACGGATCGTCGCTACCTACGAAGTCGGCCGCGGCCCGATGAGCTTCTGCCAGCAGGGCGTCGCTCTCCAGCGACGTGGCGAACAGCCCCCCGTGGTTTGCGTTGCAAGTTCGGAAGTAATTCGCCATCGCCTCGATGACACTTTCCGGTACCTGGCTTCCCGCGGGGCCATCGAAGTACACCACGGGCTGCCCGTTGACGGATCGCTGCAAGGCAGGAAATTGGCGACGACAACGTTCCACGTCCAGAGGAGCGGTATTCACTTGTGATTGATTCATCCTTCGTCGAAATCCTCGTCGCGCAGATCGGTGACAAACATACAACCGGGGCTGTGCGTAATGCTCAGCGGAAGTTTCGCTTGAAGCAGCGCAACTTGTGGGGTAACGCCGCAGGCCCAGAATAAGGGAACTTCGCCTTCATTGATATCCACGGCGTCGCCAAAGTCGGGTTGCGAGAGATCCGCAATCCCCAACTCCTCCGGGTTACCAACATGCACCGGGGCGCCGTGCATCCGCGGAAAGCGGCCCGAGATTTCGACGACACGGTCGATCTGCTCCTTGGCAAACGGTCGCATGCTCACGACCATGTTGCCCGAAAACCGCCCGGTCGGTTTGCAAAGGCGATTGGTGCGGTACATCGATACGTTGCGGTGCTGCTCCAAGTGCCGCAGTGTTAACCCTGCGGCCAGCAGCGCGTGCTCGAATGTAAATGAACAACCCAGCAGAAAGCCAACCGAATCGTCTTGCCACAGGTGCTCGATGGAGCAGGGTTCTTCTCGCTCGGCCACGCCGTGCCGAAAGACGCGATAACGAGGAACATCCGTTCGCAAGTCCGCACAAGATGCTGCCTTCAAAGAACGTGGTTCACCCGGTGTCGTGCGGTCGATCAAAGGGCAAGCTCGACTGTTCAGTCCGCAGAACTCGGCAAACTCCTCGGCGGCAATTGCCGGGACGATAACCACGTTGGCCTGCGCGTAGCCTTCAGCCAGCCCTGCCGTGGAGCGATCGAAACCCTGCCGGCGAACGATCTCTCGGAACTCGGCACCCGTGGCGTGGATCAACGTTTCCGCATCGAGCGAGGGTCCAGGATCGTGGCGGTCTGCAGTCATGGTGATCATCGATTGTCGATGAAACGTCTGGCCTTGCCTTCGAAACGAGGCAACGAGCCGACTTCGACCTGATTGACTTCAACTTTAAGACCCAAACGCAGTCGCAACTCTTCCGAGACGCGGTCGGGGTTTCCCAGCCGGTCTTCGATTTCGATCATCAGCCGATCCATCTCTTCGACCCGTTCGGAGGTCATGCGGTATTCGATCACTTCCGGGAAGCTGCGCAGGATCTGTTCGATAGCCGACGGGAAGATGTTCACCCCACGGATGATCATCATGTCGTCCGTTCGCCCCAGCACGCCGCCATCGAGCAGTACGAATCGGGTTTTCCCTTCGTGTTGCCAAATGGGTCGAACCAAATCGCCCGTGCGATAGCGAATGACGGGACATCCCGTCCGGCCGAGACAGGTTAGCACCAGTTCGGAGAGTTCTCCCTCGGTGGCAGCCTCGCCGCGTTCGACGGAAAGAAATTCGGCGATGAATTCGCTTTCGAGGATGTGCAGCCCTCGCTGGTTCTCATCGGGAAAGCCCCACGGCCCCACTTCCGTGGCTCCGCTGTGGTCGTAGACCGTAGCTTGCCAAGCTTCTTCAATGCGGTGCCGGACGGCAGGAATCGAGCCGCCTGGTTCTCCGGCCAGAATGATTTTCTTTACCGCCAGCGCGGCCACGTCGATCTGCCGGCTCGCGCCGACTTCGGCCAAGTGCAAGGCGTAGCTTGGCGTGCACATCAACACGGTGGCCTGACTGGTTCGCAGCAACTCCAGCCGCCCAAGAGTATTCATTCCCCCGCCGGGGATGGTTAAGCACCCAAGTGCTTTGGCCGCATCGAACGCGCTCCAAAACCCGATGAACGGGCCGAACGAAAATGCAAACAGAATGCGGTCTTCGGAGGTAACCTCCGCGATGTCGTAAACATGTTGCCAGCAATCCATCCACCAGGCCCAATCTTCAGCCGTGTCGAGAACGACCAGAGGTCGACCCCGGGTACCGGAGGTTTGATGCCAGCGAGTGTAGCGATCGATGGGGAACGTGTGATTTCCCGACACGCCGAACTTGCCGTCGGCCAGCCCACTCTTGAAGGTGTAAGGCAGTTCTTTCAGATGGTCCAACGAGGTCAGCGGAAGCCGCATCGCCGTAAGCTTGGTGGCGTAAAACTCGTTGTCCGGCAAGATTCGGTCGAGCAAACCATTCAAGCGGCTCAGTTGGTGCGCCCTCAGCGCATTGCCGTGCAGCGATCTCAGACGAGTTCGTTCTGGGGCGGTTCTTTGAGGCATACTTCGATCATACGTGGCTCCGAATCGCTTGGCCAGTACGCCTCAGCCCACTGGCATAGTCTCGCCGCGAGCGGGCGACTAAGATGGCCCGTTTGGTAATTTCCAGCGGTATCCTCTGGATCCTCATTCTCCTGGAACCTCCATGTCCGAACCTCGCCGCGGCTCGCTGTTTGTCATTTTTCTCACGGTCTTCATCGACCTGCTGGGCTTTGGCATGGTGTTGCCGCTGCTGCCGAACTACGCCGCCACGTTTGATGTCGACGCGGGTGGGTTCATCATCGGCCTGCTGATGTCCTGCTTCTCAGCGATGCAGTTCGTGTGTGCGCCACTGTGGGGAAGGCTTTCCGACCGTATTGGGCGGCGGCCCGTGTTGATGATTGGCCTGGCCGGCTCTGCCGTGTTTTACATGGTATTCGCCTTTGCCGCCGTGCAGCAGAGTTTGCTGTTGCTGTTTGTCTCCCGCATTGGTGCCGGTGTGGCGGGGGCGACCATCTCCACGGCTCAAGCCTACATCGCCGACGTTACCCCGGTAACCGGTCGAGCCAAAGGGATGGCCCTGATCGGTGCGGCATTCGGTTTGGGGTTCACATTCGGACCGCTGATTGGTGCCGTAGCACTGCTGATTGCTGACGAAGGGCAACTTAGTCCCTGGCCTGGGTATCTGGCCGCGGGACTCTCGGCGGCGGCGTTTTCGATGGCGTATTTTCGGCTGCCCGAGTCGCTACCTCGCGGTGGTCAAACCGCAAGGCGAACCATGATCGACTGGTCTTCCCTGCACGAGGCCCTGCGAGTTCCATCGATTGCCTTGTTGTTGCTGACTTCATTCATCAGCGTGCTGTCGTTAGCCAACTTCGAGTCGACGCTGGCCTTGCTCTTGAAACAGCCAATCGGCGGGTTTGAGTTTGAAGATAGTAGCGTCTTGATGGTATTCACTTACATAGGGCTTGTGCTAACGGTTGTTCAAGGCGGCGTCGTCAGGCGTCTGGCCGATCGTATCTCGGAACGGGCGTTGGCTACCTTTGGGGCCACCGTTTCGCTGTTGGGGTTTGTGTTGTTGACGGTCTCGGCGAACGCCATCAATTTCACACTGTTGATGGTGGCCCTGGCGGTCGAGGTAACCGGGTTCGCCTTTATTTCGCCCTCGATCAATTCACTCATCTCCCGTCGCAGCGATCCGTCGAAGCAGGGCGGAATTTTGGGCGTGACGCAAAGCGTGAGTTCACTTTCCCGAATCGTCGGCCCGCTGGTCGGCATTCCGCTGTTCTATCGTGCAGCCGAGTTGCCCTATTGGGTCGGATCCGCACTCATGTTTGTGGCGCTCGTTTTGATTACGATCGCGGTCCGGGCAGGCGGGGACTTCCCTGCCAAAGTGTCAGACTCGGATGCCGCACAGAGTTAAGAAGGCACGTTCTCAGAAGACAAGGCAAAGCTACGGACTGCCGTAGCCGCCACCGCCGGGCGTTTCGATCACCAGCACGTCGTCGGTGTCGGCGTCGAATTTTACCCGGGCAGGGAGTTCTTTCTTGGTGCCATTGACTTGCAGCAGATAGTTTCGCCCCGATTGGCCCGGTTGCCCTCCGTTCATGCCATAGGGGGCATACGGTTCACGCCGCCCGGAAAGAATCGATACGGCTAGCGGTTTCAGAAAGCGAATCTTGCGGACCACGCCGTCCCCGCCGCGATGTTGTCCGTTGCCGCCCGAGGTGGTTCGCACGCCGAATGACTCCACCCGAACCGGGTACCGCAGTTCCAACACCTCGGGGTCGGTCAAACGCGTATTCGTCATGTGGGTATGCACCGCACTCGCACCATCAGCATTCGGCGTCGCCCCAGCACCACCACAAATGGTCTCGTAATAACCGAACGAATCATCTCCGAACAGCAGATTGTTCATCGTGCCCTGGCTAGCGGCGGCCAGTTGCAAGGCGCCCAGCAGTACGTCGACGACCCGCTGCGATGTTTCTACATTTCCTCCTACCACGGCCGCGCTTTGTTCCGGCGAGGGGCCCTCGGGCGGATTGAGAAGACACGGGGGAAGGATGATTTCCACGGGGGCCAGCACCCCTTCGTTCAGTGGGATCTCTTCGTCGATCAGCAGTCGCATCACGTACAGAACGGCCGCCGTGACGATCGCCCGATTCGCATTCAGGTTGTCGGCAAGCACGGGGTCCGTTCCCGTGAAGTCGATCACCGCCGCATCCCCATTGACATCGATGCGAACTTCGATTCGGGCGTCGTTGTCCAGGTGATCGACAAAGTGGTACGAGCCGGATTTCAATCGCGAGAGCCCTTGCCGCATCTTCTGTTCGGCTGCTTGCTGGATGTGACCCATGTAGGCTTCAACCACGGGTAACGAATACCGCTCGATCAGCAATGACAAGTCTCGAATGGCCTGTTGATTCGCCGCCATCTGGGCGGCAATGTCGGCCAGATTGTCGTCCACCGCGCGGGAAGGATACGGGGCCGTGCTCAATAGCTGCCGAAGCACCTCCATCCGCGAGCGACCCGCGTCGATGAGTTTGAAGTTTTGAATCAATACGCCCTCTTCGGCCAGCGTTTTCGAGAATGGTGGCATCGACCCGGGGCGTATGCCGCCAATTTCTGCATGGTGCGCGCGACTGGCCGTAAAAAACAATAATCGTCCACCGTCCGAATCGTGAAACGGGGTAATTACCGTGATGTCGGGAAGATGCGAGCCGCCCCGGTATGGGTCGTTGGTCACATACACATCCCCCCGACGGATGTGCGGGTTGTCGGCGATGATTTGCCGCACGGTCTGTCCCATGGCTCCCAAATGCACCGGGATGTGCGGTGCATTGACCACCAGTTCGCCTTTGGGGGTGAACAATGCACAACTGTAGTCGAGTCTTTCCTTCACATTCACGCTGCTGGCCGTCTTCCGTAATGTGATGCCCATTTGCTCGGCAATGCCGGAAAACTGGTTGTTGAACACTTCGAGCATGACGGGATCTGCTGCGGTCGACACGGCCTTGGCCTGCCTACCACCGGTGTCTCTGAGTAGTAGTTCACCCGCGGAGAGCACTTCGGCCGACCAGCCGGGGTCGACGATGGTGGTCGAGCGCTTTTCGTGAACAATCGCAGGGCCATCGATGTGATCACCCGGTACGAGAGCATCTCGATGGTAGACATTTGTTTTGTGCGGCGACCCATCGAACCAGGCGGTCGTCACGCGCTGAGCATTCGGAGTTGTCGGCGGTTTGCAGACGGAAGGTTCGAGCGGATCGGCGGTTTCACCCACCACTTCGACCCGCGCGGCGACAATCTCCAGCGGGCGGCCCTCGTACACATACCCGTAGAGTTCGCGATATTCCTCTTCGTATGCCTGGGGATAATCGCCGTTGTCTGGGGTGGCGATGGAGAGTGAGGCGTCGATCCCCTGATATCTCAGATCGAGGGCCTGCGTGACGCGGATCTTGTTCGACGAAACGCCCTCTTGAAGGACCTCCTGTCGCGCGGTTTCGATCAGTCGATCGATCTCGGGTTGCAGTGAGGAGACCGTCTCGGGCGAATAGGGCTGATAGACCCCGCTGACCCCATGCCGCACGATATCGGCCAGTCCCGCGCCGTACGCGCTGAGGATGCCGGCGTCGGGATGGATGAGCACATCGCCGATGTTCAGTTCTTTCGCCACGGCACACGCATGCTGTCCAGCGGCCCCGCCAAAGGCGACCATGACGTAATCGCTGGGGTTGGCGCCTTTGGAAATCGAGATCGAACGGATGGCCCGCACCATGTTGGAGTTGGCCACTTGCAGGAACCCATCGCATAGGGCGTGCGGTTCGTATCGTTTTCCGGTTGCCGTCGCAATCCGTTCGATCAGGCTCTCAAGCCTTCGTTGCACAGCCGCGTGATCGAGTGGGAACGGGAAGTGCTCGGTGAGGATCTTGCCGAGGTAGAAGTTCAGATCGGTCACCGACAACGGACCACCACGGCCGTAACATGCCGGTCCGGGATCGGCACCGGCGCTGTCCGGGCCAGCCACCAATTTCACACCGTCGAAATCGCAGACGGAACCGCCGCCTGCCGCGACGGTTTCGATGGCCATCATCGGGGCGACCACACGAACCCCGGCCTTCTCCGTTTCATATTCGAGTTCGTAACGTCCATCGAAACGGGAGACGTCGGTGCTGGTTCCACCCATGTCGAAGCCGATCGCACGATCGAACCCCGCGGCGCGTGCGACGCGTGAGAAACCGACCACGCCGCCAGCAGGCCCGGAAAGAATACTGTCCTTGCCGGTGAAGTGTTCCGCCCCCACCAACCCGCCGGAAGAGGTGAGCAACTTGAGATGCCCGCCGGCCATCCGCTGATTGATCGTGCCGAGGTATTGCCGCAAGGAAGGGTTCAGATACGCATCGACCACCGTGGTGTCTCCTCGCGAGACAATATTCACCAACGGCGCGACCTGGCTGCTGAGGCTTACTTCCTGAAACCCGATTTCGCGGGCAATGTTCCCCACCAACTGTTCGTGCTCTTCAAACGCATAAGCATTCAGCAGGCAGACGGCCAGCGACTCGATTCCGGAATTGAGCAGAGCTTTGAGTCGGTCTCTTACCTCGCTGGCTTCGGCGGCTTGAAGCACGGTTCCGTCGTGGGTAACCCGTTCATCGATTTCGACAACCGCAGAGTACAGTGGTTCGTGCGGAACGATGTTGAGCGTGAACAGATGGGGACGATTCTGATAGCCAATTCGCAAGACGTCGCCAAAGCCCTTGGTGGTGATCAACGCGGTGCGGGCTCCCTTGCGGGTTAGCAATGCGTTGGTGCCGCGTGTCGTACCCAGGCGAACGTTCGCCGGTGGGATCGGATCCGTGGGTGCCAACCCCAGGAGATAACGCATGCCGACCAATGGGGCATCTTCTTCGAATACCAGTTCGTACGGTTCACCGACCTTCGCGGTGGAATTCAACGGCGGTTCCAGTCCGAGCGCCCCGCGCACCGGGTCGAACGAGACAACCATGGCTTGCTGTTGAGGTTTGCCGTCTGCGTCGAGCAATCGCAGTCGCGCCCCCAGCCAAACCCGAGCGGGATCGTTCTGGCGTGCCGAGTCGACGATTTCCGCTACGTTCGATCCGGCTTCTGCGATGCCCTTGGTGATGCCGGAACTGAGCAGTTTGTGGCGTTCAAGCTTGCCATCGGTTCGGCGAATAAAACAGTCGGTGAAGGTTCCTCCGACGTCAATCCAGAACTCGACGGAGTTCTGCAGGCTCGAACTCGTGTTCTCTGCGTTCATCCCACAAGAACCCGACAGCACGAGATGTGCGGGGCAAGCGAACGTTCATTCGAGATTCGCAGAAGACTACCGATCACTTCTCGCTGTTCCCCAGCGAATAGAGGTGGCTGGTCGTGCGGAGATACATGACCCCGTCGGCGATTGCCGGGGTGCTGCGGCATTCCTCGCCCAAGGGAACCCGAGCCAGTTCCACAAACTTTTCGTCGGCTGCCAGGACAACAACGTCGCCACTCTCTGAAACACAGTACAGCGAGCCATCGACACAGACCGGAGAGCCAAAAAACTTGCCGCCCACGCGTTTTCGCCAGACGACATCTCCGTTGGCCACATCGATGCAGGTCACCACGCCACCGTCGCTCCAAAGAAACGCCTTGTCGTCGTATACAACCGAGGTGGGAACATAGGGCGCCGACTTATCGACGCGATACATTTCCTTGGGTTCCTCTGTCGACATGGGGTTGGTGGCCTTCACGGCGACGACAAAATTTCCGCCCGCACCCGAACCGCAGCTTCCGAAGATAAGATCGCCAGCGACCACGGGCGAACTTACCGTGCGCTTATCGAAGACGGGAATGTCCCAGTTGGGCTTCCCTGTTGCGGCATCGATGCTGCTGATTCCATGGGCCATGCTACAGAAGACCAGTTGGGGTGCGGCGCCTGCCAGTTCCAGCAAGCAAGGTGTTGAGTAAGCCGTCTTGGCGCTGTCTCGTGGTACGGCCCAACGATCTTCACCCGTGCGGCGATCGACCGCGATGAGCGAACTGATTTCGTCCTCATCTTTGCCAAGAATCAGCATGTCCTGATAGATGATGGGCGAGGTGCCGACGCCGTGGTTGCCGGTGAAAGGGCCAAAGTCTCGCTTCCACACCTCATTTCCCTCATGGTCCAGGGCAGTCACGATGTAAGCCGTGGGGTCGGCCCACAAGATATAGACGCGTTCGGAGTCGACCGTCGGGGTTGGCGAGGCGAAGCTATTGTAGGAATGCTTGTTGTGCGTTTGCGCATCGTAGCTCTTCGACCACAACAGTTCCCCGTCTTTGGTCGAGAGGCAAAGCACACTTCGTTGTTCACCATCTTCGGTGGCCGACATCAGGAAGATGCGGTCGCCCCAGATCACGGGACACGAATGCCCCACCCCGGGCAGTTCGACCTTCCAGTTGTAATCCTCCTCGCTCCAGGTGGTCGGAACGGTGGTGGCGTCACTCACACCGCTGCCGTTGGGGCCACGGAAGCGTGTCCACTCTTGACCCAGGCAGACGCTAGTGAACAGTCCAAGTACGGCAATCGAACAGACCGTACGCGAGAAGGAGGGAGACATCGCGATGTGCTTTCGAGAAGAGGGAGGGAAGGGTTTACGGCGGGAGAATCGAATCCGACGGCCCTCATAGTAGCCCAAGCGGCACCCCAATTTCCAGCAACACTCCAGAGTTGCCAAAAAACCTGGACGTCGAACTACCGACGTATGCCGTAGTCGTCGATTTTGCGGTACAGGGTCGCTCGGCCGATTCCCAGCAGTTTGGCCGCGTCCGGCACATTCCCATCGGTGCGTTTCAGGGCTTCGCCAATCAGGCGACGTTCCCAGTGATCGATCCGCAGCGATTCGAATTCGTCCCCGCCCGCATCGCGTAGCCCGAGATCAGAGACTTGAATCGTATCGCCGCTAGCCAAGACGACTGCGCTGTCAATCACATTGCGCAATTGCCGCACATTGCCAGGCCACTGATAGCTCATGAGCTTGTCGAGTGCTTCGTCCGACAACTCCAGATTTGGGCGGCCGCGCTGTTGCCCATAGTGCCGCAGGAAGAACTCAACCAATTGTGCGATATCCGAACCGCGTTCTCGCAGCGGGGGAACGTCCAACTCGAACACGCTCAACCGGTAATAGAGATCCTCGCGAAACTTCTTGTCGCGGACATATTCCAAGAGATTCTGGTTGGTTGCCGCGATGATGCGTACGTCGACCTTCACTTCGTTCGTACCACCGACCGGTAGAAACGGGTGACCCTCGAGCACCCGAAGCATCTTCGCCTGGCCCTGGAGGGTCATCTCCCCGACTTCGTCGAGGAACAAGGTTCCCAGGTCGGCCTGTTTGAAATAGCCGTCGTGGTCACGGTCGGCGCCGGTGAAGGCGCCCGCCTTGTGACCGAATAGCTGGCTCTCCATCAGGTGTTCCGGCAGCGCGGCACAGTTGACCGACAACATGGGGCGATCGCAACGAGGGCTGGCATGATGCAAAGCACGGGCGACCAGTTCCTTGCCGACGCCACTCTCTCCGCGAATCAGAACACATCCACTGGTGGCTCCCAGTCGTTCGATTCGCGACTTCAGGTCTTGCATGATCGGACTGTCGCCCACGATCTCGTCGTAGCCAGGCGAGCTTTCTTTCAGTCGAGCGAAGTCGCTTTGCAGCGATTCATCAGCACGAGCCCTCACCAGCGCAACGGCCGCGATGTTGGCCACCGAAATGGCAAAGTCGAACTGCGATTGTCGAAATCGTCCGCGATCGAGATAGGCGTGAATCGCCCCCACCACGTTGCTATCTTCCAGCATGGGTACACACAGCGCGTCGGCATAGTGTTCCAACTCGGCGTCGTCATCAGAACCTTGCTGATTGGCGATCCAAACGGCGTGCCCTTCTTGCGAAACCAATCGTGTGAGTGCCTGATTGAGCGGCAACTCTTTCCCGTCTTCCTCGGGCAACACCATCTTCTGCCGCAACATGCCTTCGTCATCGACCCACAAGAACGCCACGACGGATGCACCCGCTCGTTCGTGGAGCAATTCCAGCGCTGTTCGCACCACTTCGTTTGGGTCGTGACACCCCAACAGCTTGATGCTCAGTTGATACAACAGCAGCAGATCTCGGGCCTGATCGTTGTCGCGGATGGCCGAAATCGCGAAATCGGACATGTCCGTGGCGTGCATGTGCGTGTCACGAACGATGGTCTGTGTGAGATCGAAATCGGTCTTGAAGCCCACGGTGGGGGGCTGTTCGCTTTCGTGAAAGGCGAATTCCGTCCCGCCGATTTTCACGCAATGACCTTCCGAGAGAACGGCCTCGTCGATCTTTCTTTCGTTGACAAACGAGCCGTTGCGGCTGCGGTCGTCGCGAATCATCCAGCGATTGTCGCTGAACGAGAGCACGGCATGTACGCGCGACATGAGGGCGTCGGCCAGTTCGATTTCGCATTCGCTCCCGCGACCGATGCGATTTTCGCTCTTGGGATCGAGCAGGTAGCTCGTTCCGGCCTTGGCTCCAATGGTGATCGTGAGATATGCGTACACGAGATCTGTTCCGGCGTCGGCTTGCCTTCTTCCAGGTAAACTCTAATTATAGCAGAGGCCGGACAGTTAAGCTTCGTTCTTGTAAGCATCGTAAATCCCACATCCATACGCTCACCCCACCATGAATCTCGCTTCCAGAGGGCAATCTCGCGAAGGCATCCTGATTGTCGGGCATGGTACACGTCATGCGGCAGGGCTGCAGGAACTGAGAGAACTCGCCCAAAAGGTTGCCGATCTGGAGCCCAACTCGCTGGTTCAATCCTGTTTCCTGGAATTGTCTCCCCCGACGATCGCTGAGGCTGTCGAGGAAATGGTTGGGCTTGGGGTGCGGCGATTGATCGTGGCACCAATCATGTTGCTCTCGGCCGGGCACGTGCAAGTCGACATTCCCCAGGAAGTGGCCGCCGCCGTCCGCGAATTTCCTGAGCTCAATGTTTCGATCGCCGGTCACCTGGGGTGTCACGAGAAGATGATCGAGTTATCGAATCTGCATTTCGCAGAGGCCCTCGGCGATCGCAACAAGGAAGCGTCGAATCCACTGCTGCTGATGATCGGTCGCGGCAGCCACGATGCGGGTGCCCTGGCCGAAATGCGTCAATTCACAAGCTTGTGTGTATCGCAACGCAAGGTGGCCGGTTCGCGAATCGCCTATATGGCCATGTCGAAGCCACCGTTGGAAGAGGCTCTGGAGGAAGCCGGGAGGCAGTCTGTCGAGCAGATCGTGGTTCAGCCGCACCTGTTGTTCGAGGGTGTACTACTCGAACGGATTCGCGAGCGTGTGGCTGAATGCAGACTGAAATTTCCGGGCAAGCAGTGGTACCTGGCCGAGCGGCTAGGACCGCACCCCTTGGTGGCAGATACCATCGTTGACCGCGTGTCACAAGCCAGGCAAGCTGCGACGACCGGGGTTTCTAAGTCGTGCTAGCACCGAATGCTACGCCTAGCACTCGCGGCTCAATGACATTGACCGCTTCAAGACAGTCGCCGTATCTTTGACACTGCTTGCTGTCAGCAAGCGGTAACTAATGTGCGTCGAATCTTGGCGCACATCTTCAATGGTGGGTGGCAAGGATGCACATCGGAGTCTTTCTGCCGAATTGGATCGGCGACGTGGTCATGGCCACGCCGACCCTAAGGGCACTCCGCGCGCACTTCGGTTCCTCGGCTCGTCTGACAGGCATTGCGCGACCGCTGATGTCCGATGTGCTGGCCGACACGCCATGGCTCGATGAGATCGTGCACTTCGATCCACGCAGCTCAAAGAAAGCGCTGCGAACCAAGTCGGTCGTGAAACAACTTCAAGAACGGCAACTCGACACGGCCGTTCTGTTGACCAACTCATTCCGTACCGGGCTGATGGCCTGGCGAAGTGGCGCAAAACGACGCGTGGGATTCGCCCGCAATGGGCGAAGTCTGCTGCTGACCGATCGCCTCTATCAATTGAAGCGGCGTGGCCGGTTCGTCCCTGCACCCGTGCTGGACGACTATTTGCGTCTGGCCTATCGACTTGGCTGCCCACCCGAGTCGCCACGCATTGAATTGGCCACCTTGCCCGCCGACGAACGGGCCGCCGAGGAAGTCTGGGAGCGACACCGCATCGGGGCGCATGAATCGGTCGTGGTCGTCAACACCGGCGGGGCATTTGGCGCGGCCAAGCAGTGGCCCATTGAATATTTCGCTGCCTTGACCCAGCGCATGGCCACACAATTGGACGTGCATGTGTTGGTGGTGTGCGGACCCGCCGAGCGAGAGGAAGCCCGGCAAATTGCCAACCTTGCACGACATGACCATGTACAAAGTTTGGCCGACGAAACGTTATCCGTTGGGCTGACCAAGGCCTGTGTCCGGCGGAGCGAATTGATGATCACCACCGATAGCGGGCCCCGCCATTTCGCGGCCGCCTTCGATGTACCGGTGATCACGTTGTTCGGGCCAACCAACATCCAGTGGAGCGAAACCCACTACGACAAGGCGACTCATCTCCAGTTGGAAGTGCCTTGCGGTCCCTGCCAGAAGCGAGTTTGTCCCTTGGGTCATCATCGCTGCATGCGAGATCTGTCGGTACAGCAAGTTTACGACTCGGCCGTCGCCATGCTCGAGCGGCGCCGATCTTCTTACGCGGCCTGAGGAGGGTTGATGTTTTCCTTCCGTTGGGTCGATGCCGACCAGGCCACCACACTGTCTCGGCAAGGCCTCGATCAACTTGAACCGATCCTCGCGCGCGACGAACTCGACGTGATTGCCGCCGGGAATCGAGGTCGAGATACCGTCCGTGTCGCGCTCTCGACCCCTTCTGGAACAGAGTCGCTGTACATCAAGCGTGAGCGGCGGATCGCCTTCAAAGACCTCGTGCGGCACCTGTTCTTCTTCGGTGGGTGGTGGACGAAAGCTCGGTCCGAATTCAGAGTGCTGCAGCGACTGCAAGAATTTGGAATGGTCGACAGCCCTCGGCCAGTCGCGTGTCTACAGCAGGGGCTGATTCGCCCGCGAGGTTGCCTGGTGCTAGAGGACCTGGGCGATGTCCAACCGTTGCCGCAGTTTCTCGCCTCGGGAATGTGTCAAACGGACGGAGCGGAACGGGCACGATTCTTTCGACTCCTCGGCCGTCAGATTGCCATGCTTCATGATTCCGGGGTCACCCAGCCCGATCTCTACGCGAATCACATCCTGGTCGCGCCCAGCGGTGACGAGTGGCGGTACGCGTTCATCGACTTCCAGCGGAGCCGAATCACTCGAGCCCTTTCGATGAAGCAACGAACTCGCGATCTCGCGGCGCTGATGGCGACTCTTTCCGAGCGTCTGGTCGATCAGCATGAACGCAGTGTATTGCTGGACCGCTACCTCGAAATCAGCGGGTTGGTCGACGAAGGCTTGCAGTTGCGCTCGGGCATCCAGAAGCGGGTCGCGAGCCTGTTACATCGCCGAAAGGTCTGGGAGATCAGGGAGGCCGACGCCATCGAGCAACGCGATATCGCGCACGTTCAAACAGAAAATGGCGAACGCTTGTGGGTGGACCGCGAGTATTTGCCCGCTCTCGAGAAGGCCAACTTGACGACCTTCCGCCAAGTGATGGAAACCACGCAAGGCACCTGCCTGCGAACGCTTAAAGATCGTGAGAACTGGAAGCTGGAACTGCATGGGCCGCACCAACAACCCAGAGCGGCTTATTTGAAGAAGCACCATGTGCGCGATGCCGGTTCCTGGCTGAGGGCCAAGTTTGGAGCCCAATCGATTACCACCGCCGGTGCCGTGGAAGCCCGCAACGTCGAACGCTTGCGCCGGGCCGGCATCCCCGCGATGCAGGTGATTGCCTACGGCGAGAAGTTGCACCCCACGGGGCTTTCCGAATCGTTCGTACTTACCGACGATTTGGCCGGCTATTCGCAGCTCGACGATTTCCTGCAAGAACGTTTTTCGGTTCGCCACACGGGACGCCGTAATCAGGAGAGCGTCGATCTGCGAACCCTGCTGTACGATGTGGCGGTTGTTGCCCGCCGGTTTCATACGCTGGGCTATAACCATCGCGACTTCTACTGCTGCCACTTCTTCATTCGAGAGCTGCAACCGAGTAACTTCGAAGTGAATCTGATCGATCTGCAAAGGGTCGAGCATCGCCGCCGCTTCCGCCATCGTTGGGTGGTGAAAGACCTGGCTCAGTTGTCGTATTCGGCGCCCGCCGAGTACATCTCGTGGACCGATCAAATGGCCTTCATCAAGCGATACCTGGGGGTCACCAGGCTTCGACCGGCCGATAAACGATTGATTCGGGCCGTGCTGAGCAAGCGACGTCGCATGCAGCGTAACTTGGGGCCACATCCGAACACGGTTCCCCAAGAACCGGTAACCACTACGATCAATTCTTGAACGCCTCAAACGCCTGCGTTCAAGCAGAAAGCAATTCGAAAGGCTCTCATTATGCGAATCGGGTTGGTGCTTGATCGATTCGACCCGGCACGCGGCGGCGTCGAGCAATGGTCGTTCAGTTTCGCTCGCTGGTTGATTCGTACGGGACATGAAGTGCACGCCGTTGCTCGCAGTGTGTCACCGCTGGTTCAAGAGCTCGGCGTGGTTGCTCATCCACTCGATGCGCCACGCTCGCGGTTGGCGCTTGCTGATGCGATCGACACTCGACTACGCGAGTTGAATCTGGACATCGTGCACGACACGGGAACAGGGTGGACGGCCGACGTCTTTCAGCCGCATGGCGGTTCACGTTTCGCGGCTCAGCGCCAGAACCTGGAGCTGATTCCCCGGACTTTGCGACCCTGGAAGAAATGGGCGGAAACGTGGCTGCCCCGCTATCGAGAGTTCGCCGCGCTAGTGGACCGGCAGTATGCAAGCCGCCACTGCCTGTTTCTCCCTCTTTCGCGAATGGTTGCCGACGATATGCGTCGTCTACATGGCGTGAGCGATGAGCGTATGCGAATAATCTACAACGGTGTCGATACCGAACGATTCGTGCCTGATCTCGATGATCAATATCGCTCGATCATTCGACGGCAACTCGGCATTGGCGATGATGAGGTTTTGTTACTGATTGTCGCCCACAACCACCGACTCAAGGGCGTTCCGGCGCTGATGCTTTCTACCGAGCGGCTACGCGGACAAAGCTTGCCGGTGCGCACCGTTGTGGTCGGCGGTAAGGCACCTGCGAACTCACAGCAACGTTCTAGCTCTCATGAACCTGACGTGGTTCGGTTTCTAGGCTCGATTGACGACCCGCGACCTTACTATGCGGCGGCCGATATCTATGTGCAGCCTACGTTTTACGACCCTTGCAGCTTGGTGGTACTGGAGGCCTTGGCCAGCGGCTTGCCCATCGTTACCACTCGTTTCAACGGGGCGGGCGAACTGATCACGCCCGGATTGGAAGGCCACATTCTGGAGGAACCGGCCGACGTCGAAGCCCTGGCCTCATCAATCGCCGAGTTTTGCGATTCGCAGAGAAGAACCAGAGCCGCCGCCGCCGCCAGGGAATTGGCGTTGCAACACACCATGCAACACAATTTTCAAGAGATCATCGAGGCTTATCAGGCGGTACTCCACCATTCGCGGGCGGCTGCCTAGCCTGGATATTTCATTGGCTGAGCGGGACGCCCCTCTAGCGCGAAAGCCTTAGTTACGGTAGGAATTGGAGTTGCAACACTTCAACACCCTTACCGAACCAAGGCTTTCACGATGACACAGTGTAAACGGAAGAAGGCGACTCTGAAACGGCTGCGGCGGCGAGAAGTTGCAGCGGATTTCAACGGCGGACGATTGACCAGCGACGGGGGGTTGCTGGTGCTTCGCGAGGTCGAGCGGCGGCTCGGCTTGCTGGATGCGGTGAATGCGGCGATTCCCGATCCACGTGACCCTCGCTATACCGTGCACGAGCAACGCGAGTTGCTCGCGCAGCGGATCTTTGCCATTGCTGCCGGGTACGAAGACGAAAACGACCACGACCAACTGCGACACGATCCGGCCCTGCAAGTGGTCGCGGAGCGAGAGCCGGAAGAAGACCAGCCTCTGGGAAGTCCTTCGACACTTTGTCGCTTAGAGAATCGCATTTCACGCCAGACCGTCGGCCGTCTTCATCAGGTACTGGTGGATCAGTTCCTGACAAGTTACGACGAGCCTCCCGATGAAATCGTGCTCGATCTGGACGCCACCGATGATCCGCTGCATGGCCAGCAGGAAGGGCGTTTCTTCAACGGCTATTACCGCTGCTACTGTTATCTGCCGCTGTACGTCTTCTGTGGATCGCACCTGTTGGTAGCGCTACTGCGAAGCAGCAACATCGACGCCGCGAAGCACTGCCGGGCTGTCGTACGGTTGCTGGTGCGTTATGTCCGCAAACACTGGCCTCAAACGCGGATCATTCTTCGTGGCGACAGTGGATTCTGCCGCTGGAAGCTGATGCGTTGGTGCGACAAGAACAACGTGGATTACATCGTTGGGGTCGCCAGAAATCCCCGTCTCCAAGCGGCCTGCGAGCCTTTGATGAAAGACGCGGAAGCGGAGTTTGAAACCACCGGCGAGAAGGTGCGACGGTTTGCCTGGTTGGATTACGCAGCACATAGCTGGGATCGTCGCCGACGCGTGATTGCGAAAGCCGAGCGTTTGCCCAAGGGGCGAAATCCTCGTTTCGTTGTCACCACGTTGAAAGGCGATCCGCAGCAACTCTACGAAGACGTGTATTGTCAACGCGGTGATATGGAGAATCGGATCAAAGAGCAGCAACGAATGCTCTTCGCCGATCGGACCAGTTGCCAAGCCATGCTGGCCAATCAATTCCGGCTGCTGCTCTCCGGGTTGGCTTATACGTTGCTCGACGCCCTTCGCCGCATTGCCTTAGTCGGCACGGAAATGGCCACCGCACAGTCAGACACCCTTCGACTGAAACTCATCAAAGTGGCCGCGCGTGTCCGTGTCACCGCACGACGAGTCGTGTTTCATTTGGCAAGCTGTTGCCCATGGGAGCCACTTCTGCGTCAAGCGCTGACGACGCTCTACGACACCAGCTAACGCACCACGGCACCTCTGCTTACCGCATGGCCCAGCGGGGGGAAAGGGGGCCTTCTGCGCTCCCTTCGACAAAATCTCGCTCCGCTGCTGAAATCGACCGCCCCGCCCAAAAAAACCCCGGCAACAAACAACGGATGAAATATCCGGGCTAGAGCCCGCCGGAATTCTTTGGCGGGGGACAATCCGTCGACGCAATCCGAGTTCCAGGAACAACAGCCGATTGGTCTACTGTTGCAGATCGCAGCTAGTTCACGACGCTGATTGAGTTGACCACGTCCGCCCCGTTCGAGACAGCGCGGACAATCTCTTGCGCAAGCTGCTTGTGGTAGAAGCTCGTTACCGACCCCGAGATGTACAGCGAGTCTTCAACCTGCTCGACCAACACGTGACGCAGGTCGAATATCGGGCTCTCTCGTAGTGCGCACTGAGCCCTCGGTTGCGCTTCCTTCGCGACTGATTCGGACATCCTTTTCCTCTCCACAATTCGAGTGAAGAGCCTCGACGGCATCGCGACCGCTTCCTGCGTTTACCCATAATCGGGCAATTGATTTCGCGATGAAACTTATATGATTATCGACGCAACCGCGAACGTTCGGTCCCAGCCCGGCTTACACGACTGCGATCAACTGAGCCATCGAATGTACTTCCCGTCGCGGGAAAGTGTCAAGCACGTCCGCAATAGTATGTGCAAAGCGAATGCCAAAAAGAACACGGCCACCGATCGAGATCACTCGATGGATGGCCGTGTGAGAATGAGAAGATAGAAAGCCAAGGTGCTAGCTAAGCTTTCCTTGAGCCTGCAAGTATTCGATCACTTCGTTCGCTAGCGTCTCGGCGTCTTTGGTTCCCGCATCCAGCACCAATTCGGCCTTCTCGGGAGCTTCGTACGGATCGTCGATGCCGGTGAATCCTTTGATCTCCCCCGCACGGGCTTTCTTGTACAACCCTTTGGGGTCGCGCGATTCGCAGACCTCCAGGGGGGCATCGACCAACACTTCGACAAAGTCGCCGTCTTTCATGCTGGCGCGAACTGCGTCACGGTCAGCTCGATAGGGGCTGATGAACGCGGTCAAGGTGACGATGCCCGCCTGGGCAAACAGATCGGCAACGGCACCGATGCGGCGGATATTCTCTTCGCGATCCTCGGCCGAAAAGCCCAGACCGAATCGCTTGGCGAACTCTTCGCTGTGTCGCTCTTTGAGCATGCCCGGGCCTGCGTTCAGCCCGTGACGTACATTGTCGCCGTCGAGTACAAAGCTGCGGACGCCCTTGGTAAATAGCAGGTGGTCGACCAGGTTGGCCACCGTGCTTTTTCCACAACCACTGAGACCCGTGAACCAAACGACGCAGCCCTTATGCTTGTTTAGTTCTTCTCGCTCTTCTCTTGATACCGCGTGTTCGTGCCAGTAAACGTTTGTGTCGTTCATGCTCTTTCCAAGGTCTTTCTTGATTGCCAAGCGAATGTCACTGCCCCGTGGCGTAAGCCTGAAGCAGCATCCCGAAGCAAGGTCGGGAATCAGTTTATCGAGAACCAACAGCAGGAGAGCTCAGTGTTCCGAGAACAACGAGACGCCCTCTGTTGCGGAAGATGGCTGGGACTTCGCCGGGAGGGTGGCGCGGTCCAAATTCCTGCCCAAACCTGCAAAACGTCGGTCAGGCCAGGACACCAAATATACCTGCCACGTTTCGCGCCACAATCCCTGGAGGTGACCATCGCGCGTTAGGTCACGGTTAAGACGAGGCGATTACCGCTCTTTTGCGGATTCGTAGCCGCGTCGACGGGCTTTCCCGCGAGATCGCTCAGCCGGACAAGCCTGCCAATTCGCAGAGATTCGCTTCCAGCACCGGCTGTGGGCAGCTCCAGACCAGGAAAAAGAGGGCTTCTCGACACCAGCGACCCGTGGGATGCCCGACGACATAGCCCGTTCCCTTTGCGGCAGCCAGCGCTGCCTGGGTCGCCCTTAGGGTGATGCTGTTGGCCCGAGCGCGAAAGTTCTCCGTGGTAGCAACGGTTTCACCCTCGGCCATCCGCAACAGGTCGTCCACCAGCGACTCGTGCTCTTTGGCAAGGTTTTCCGTCGCCGGGGTCAGATCGGGCCGTTTTCGATTCTCGTCCGACAGAAACTCAATCGCCGCCCCCGTCAGCCCCAGTGCCAACGCCGAGGTTTGCAGGCCGCCGCTGGAAGCACCACTACCTTGGGCCATCACGTTATCAATCGGTCCGTCGATCAACCACTGCTCAGCGACGTGTACCCCATCGCAGCGAACCGCTCCCGTATGGCTGGAGGTCAGCCCGACCAACTGGGTTGGCTCATCGGCGGAAACGCCCGGTAGCTCGGTGGGCAGTGCGACAAGAATCTGTCTCCCGTCCTCCATCGTAGCCCCCGTCACAATGACGTCGGCATGTGCGCCGCCGGTAACCCAAGGGCTGAAACCATCCAGCAGATATCCGTCACCGTCGAGGGATGCCTGCAGGACTGGCTTTGCCAGATGGCGACGACTTGTCGTGAGGTGCGAGATCCCCACCGTGGCAAACAGTTCGCCGCTCAACAAACCAGGCAGATAGCGCTCTTTGATCGTTTCGTTTCCACACGATGCGATCCTGCGGCAGGCACCGATTCGTTGTGTCAGAATGAACGTGGTCGTCAGGCACGCAGCGGCCAACTTCAAGTAGCCGCGATAGATATCGGCGTCACTCCAGCCTTGCCCACCATATTCTGGCGGTAGAAACCACTCGTGAACGCCGTATTCACCGCACAAGTCGAGCTGCTTCTGCGGCCAGGCGTTGCTGGTATCCAACGAGGCGGCCTCTTCGCTCAAAAGACGACACAGGTCGTCCAACGCGGGATCTTTCGGCGATTTAATAATCTTCGCGTCAGGCATGGCTGATATTTCTAGGGTGGGCTCAGGTCGTCACCTTGCAACCGTCGGCCTCGGCGGACAATTCTCTCAAAGTTAGTGCTCGACCCAATTCCAAGCAAACCACTGCTTGGTCATCCCTTTGACGAACAACCTTGGTAGCAACGTCGTAACACCTAGTTAGCTGCGAAACATTAGGGCACGGAAGGGGTTTTGAAGATTCACGGTCGGGATGGTCAAAGGCTCTCCTTGCACGAGAACCGATCGTCGTAAGCTGCCTGACCAGTTGATCTTGCCTTTTCGCTAATGTCCGTATAGTATGATTAAGTTATTGCCTTAGAAGCATTTAAGTCTAGTCGTCCCTTAGGATTTCGACGGGGATCTTCATGAAAATGTCGCACCGCACTACGAAACGCTTGGCAGCCCTTACCGTTCTGTCCCTCCTTATGGTGGGGGTGTGGCAACTCACACCGGCCATGGCCGATCTGGAGGGGCCCAGCTCCAAAGACGGCAGGGTCGCCCGGGCTGTGACGATCATGATTCGCAACGATCACATATCCAGAAAGCCCTTGGACGATGAGATTTCCAAGCGGTGCTTCAAATCGTTTCTCGACTCGCTCGACCCAGGAAAACTGTACTTCTATCAGTCCGACGTCGAGAAGCTCTCCGAGGCACAGACCAACATCGACGACATGGTGCAGCGTGGTGACATCAGCTTCGCTTACCAGGTGTTTGCCACCTATCTGCAACGGGTTGATGAGCGCCTGGCACTGACCGAAGAACTGCTGAAGCAGGATTTCGACTTCACCATCGACGAAGAAATGGTCAAGGACCCCGACGAACAGAAATACCCTGCCGACGAGCAAGAAGCGCACGACCGGTGGCGAAAGCGGATCAAGTACGATCTGTTGGTCTTGAAGTCGCAAGACGAGGAAATGACAGACGAAGAAGCACGAGACAAGCTGCGTTCGCGATACGGCAGCTTTGCCTCGCGGATGCATCAGGTTAGCTCCGACGAGTTGCTGGAGATGTACCTGACAGCCCTTTCGACGTCGTTCGACCCCCACACTTCATACATGTCTCCGAACACCTTGGAGAACTTCCGCATTCAAATGCGACTGGAGCTCGAAGGCATCGGGGCCGCATTGCGTTCGGAAGACGGTGAGACCATCGTCACGAAGATCATCCCCGGCGGAGCAGCCGACCGGCAGGGCGACTTGCGTTCCGAGGATCGCGTGATTGGCGTGGGCCAGGAGGCCGACGGAGAGATCGTCGATACGCTCAACATGAAGCTTTCTGACGTCGTGAACTTGATTCGCGGCAAGAAGGGCACCGTGGTTCGCCTGAAGGTTGTGCACAATGACGATCCGGTGCCCGTGATGGTTGCCATCGAGCGTGACAAGATCGAGTTGAAAGATAGCGAGGCTCGGGCTGAAATCTTCGAAGAAGGCACCAAGCCAGACGGTACGCCCTATCGCATTGGCGTCATTGTGTTGCCCAGTTTCTACATGGACATGGCAGCCGCTCGGCTTCGCAAGCCCGATTACAAGAGCACCAGTCGCGACGTGGAAAAGATTTTGGACGATTTCCGAGCCAAAAACGTCGACTCGGTTGTTGTGGACCTGCGTAAGAACGGCGGCGGAGCGTTGGAAGAGGCAATCAAGCTGACGGGCCTGTTCATCGATCGTGGCCCGGTCGTGCAGGTGAAGAATGCCAACGGCGAAGTCGAAGCCTACCAGGACCGCGATCGCGGGACCGCCTGGGACGGGCCGCTAGTCGTGATGATCGACAAGTTCAGCGCGAGTGCTAGTGAAATCTTCGCCGGTGCCATTCAAGACTACGGGCGTGGCCTGGTTATTGGCGACCGCAGCACGCACGGGAAAGGAACCGTTCAAAGTCTGAAGGACCTGGGTTGGGAATTCCTCCGCGACCCCAGTAAGAACTTCGGAGCCTTGAAGATCACGATGCAACAGTTCTATCGCCCCAACGGCGACAGCACGCAGAATCGTGGGGTACTTTCCGACATCGAACTGCCTTCGTTGAGCACCTACTACGACGTGGGCGAAGCCGATCTCGACTTTGCTCTGGAATTCGACCACGTGGACCCGGCTACCTACCCCAACTTGAATCTCGTGTCCAAGGGGCTCATCGACGAGTTACGAGGACGCTCGGACGCTCGTACGCGGGACTCCGAGGAATTCAAGAAGTCGCGTGAGAAGATCGGCAAGTACCTCGCCCAAAAGTCGAAGAAGACCGTCACTCTGAATGAAGAGAAGTTCCTCGCGGAACGACGTGCCTTCGACGCGGATGGTGAAAAACGGAAAGACTTCGAAGAGGCGGAGAATAACGACGATCCCATCGAACGCGACTACTACATCGACGAGGCCCTGGCCATTACGCTCGACTACACCCAGCTTTTGGGGGCAGCGGGAGCCAATCTCTCGAACAAGTAGCTTGCACGGTCGCTAAACGCGAAGCATCACCCTCCCTACCGACGCGAATCGTTTTCCCGCATCGGTAGGGAGGTTTTTCTTTTCTGGTTTACGCAGCCCTACTTCTCTACCTAATCGGTCCACGCAGTTCTGCGGGACATGCCACTTATCGTGGGTGACTCGGGGCGAACGCCATCGCGAGGCGGCGATTTAGTGTATCCACCCATGGCAGTAGGACGATTTCTCCAAGAACCGTCATCCGCCTTTCAGTAACCGTAGACGGTAATGCTGCGGTGATCTCAGCAGCGCGAGCAACTTCAAGCGGGTGCGGCAGTCTTCGGCAAGGGGGTAACAGGGAGAGTTCTCGCATGGTGTTCGGCTATTCACGTTCCGAGTTCGACGATCCGGCCCGACTCGTCCCACGTCGCTGGCGTCGGACCCAGATGTTTTGCTCGTACGCCGTTGTAGGCATGGTCGCCGTGATGGCCAGCAGCCTGTTCACCCCGGACCGGGGACCGCAGCACGCCAGCGCGTTGGAGTCGGTACTGCAGTTCGACGAGATCGAAGACAATGGTGTGCTCACAGGCGATGCGGCGGTCGAGTTCTGCCGGTTGTTGTTACAAAGCTCCGAAGCCAAGCTGGACGAAGTCGACGACTTAGCGGCCGTGTTTCAAAAGCTCGAACGCATTGATGGTCAGATCCAGGAGCTGAACGTGATGGATCTGAAAGTTCGCCGCGAGCCGATGAGTGTTTATCTACGGTGGCACGAGCCATACAGCGGTCGAGAGATTGTCTGGCAGGAAGGCCGCGACGAGAACCAGGTCTCGGTGCACGCCGGCGGGTGGCGGCGGCGTATCGTCCCATTGCTACGCGTGGATCCTCACAGCGAGCAAGCGCAGGAATATAGCCGTCGCCCGGTCACGCAAATCGGGCTGTGGAACTTCAATCGCCGCATGCTGAGCTACGTCGACCAAGGCTGCGAAAATCCCGCGATCGAAGTGACCATGACCCAGAACGTTAAGCTGACCGACCGGGAGTGTTACCAGTTCAGCTTCGTACATCCCGAGCCGTTCTCCACGCTGGAATTCCATCGAGTGAACATTTTCATCGACAAAGACTTGGGTGTGCCGGTGGGATGCGAGCTGTTCGCATTTCCCACGGAGGATAACCCAGGTACCCCGGTGCTCGAGGAGTCCTACGCCTTCGGTAATCTACAGCTCAGTGTCGGGCTGGCAGATATCGACTTCAGCATCGAAAACCCTGAGTACGAATTCGGCTCGGACTGATACACGTTGGTGAAACCAACATGGAAGCCGAATGTCGGTCCTCCAAAGACCAGGGTGCCTCGAGGAGACGAGCTACTCCGCCGGAAGCATTTCTCCGCCTGTGATACAGATCGCCGAAAGCCCGATGAGCAATTCGACAGGTTCTTGTGGAGTCTGGACGAGTTTCAGTTCGATTCGAGCGGCGTAGGGCAAGAGCTGGGTGATTTTGATCCGGGTATCCGGACCTTCATGGCATTCGACTTCCAACTCGGGTGTTTTCTCGAACGGCGGACAAAACGACAGGTGTACCACTTCGCTTCGTTGTCCAATCGCGCATGACACACGAACCCACCCTTCCATGCGATCCGCGGCGTCTTCTGTTCGTAACCGAGAGAGCCGCTGCCATTCTCCGGGGAAGTTGGTCTCATGACTTTCCGGCAGCGGTGCAACCAGGGCGTTGGCGGACGGTAACGCCCTGGCTCCGACCACAGAAGGAATCTCTGAAGCGGGAACCGCGCGGTGCCGTGTTCGCAACTCGATCACGAGCACCGAGAACCCGGCTGCCACGGAGACCCACAGCACGGCCAGCGCAAGGGTCGACGTTCCCGGCAGAGTGAGCACCGCGCCGAGGATTACGATCGAGGCGCCTGCGACGGAGGTCAGCCCCCACGACATGGGTCGAGATACTTCCGCGGCATGAACCGTGGCCCACACGGCCAGCAATGCGACGAGCATGCTCAACAGTAGCAGCGTTGCAGAAAGTGGCTCTTCCAACGCACCACTGAGTCGACGCAGCGCAAGAAGCAATACGCAGGCCAGTACCGTACCTCCCGGCAACCACAGAGCCCACCGCCAGGGCAACGCTCGGTTGTTTAGTAGCGATGAATTGAAGACGTCCATGTCACTGCTCCCCGCTACTTACCCTTGGGGAAGTAGCTAGCTCGACGCGGCGCTGATTCCGGCGGCTTCGGCCAGTTCTTCCGCACGACGAGTCGACTCCCAGGTGAAGTCGGCGTCTTCGCGTCCAAAGTGGCCGCCGGCTGCCGTCTTGCGATAGATCGGGCGTCGCAGGTCCAGGTAGTCGATGATTCCACTTGGGGTGAGTGGGAAGTTCTTACGGATCAGATCGCAGATTTGCGAGTCTTCAACCCGTCCTGTGCCTTCGGTATCGACGTGCACACTCACCGGCTCCGAAACACCAATGGCGTAGGCCAGTTGCACTTCGCATCGCTCGGCCAGTCCAGCGGCCACGATGTTCTTGGCAATGTGACGGGCCATGTAGGCCGCACTTCGATCGACTTTCGTCGGGTCCTTCCCACTGAAGGCTCCACCGCCATGGCGTCCCCAACCACCGTAGGTATCGACGATGATTTTGCGTCCCGTCAAGCCGCAGTCGCCATGCGGGCCGCCAACGACAAAGCGACCCGTGGGATTGATGTGGTAGGTGATATCGCCAGAGGCCAACTCGGCAGGGAGTTCCGGCTTGATGACTTTCTCGATAACCCAAGATCGAATCTCTTCGTTCGAGACGTCTTCGTCGTGCTGAGTCGAAACAACCACGGTGTCGATCCGCACGGGACGATTCTCTTCGTCGAACTCAACGGTAACCTGACTCTTGCTGTCAGGTCGAAGCCAGGCAACTTCTTTCTTCTCACGTGCCTCCGTCAATCGATTGAGGATGCGGTGCGAAAGCGCAATCGGCAGGGGCATCAACTCGGGGGTGTCATTGCAGGCGTAGCCAAACATCAGGCCTTGGTCGCCGGCTCCGACGTCCTTACCTTTCTTGTCGTCGGCATCCACTCCTTGGGCGATGTCGGGGCTTTGACCGTCGATCGAAACCATCACACCACAGGTGTTGCCAGAGATTCCCATCGAGTCATCGGTGTAACCCGCTGCGAGAATTACTTTCCGGATGATGGCTCGGAAATCGACGTAGGCCTTGGTGGTGATTTCTCCGGCGACCACCGCCAATCCGGTGGTGACCATCGTCTCACAGGCGACACGGCTGTGAGGGTCCTCGGCCAGCAGGGCGTCGAGAATTCCATCGGAGATTTGATCGGCAAGCTTGTCGGGGTGACCCTTGCTCACCGATTCGCTGGTGAACAGATAATTTCCGGACGCCACGTGCAAACCTCCACAATATCTAGATAGATTGAAGAACCCACCACGAAGAGCAAATCTGAACCGCTGATTATATGGAGCCTGTCGCCGAACTCGCAAGCGGAAGGCCGGGAATCTTTGGCAAACCTCACCTCGACAGTAGGGCACATTGCCCGCTGAGCTGTAGGGCAGAAATCGAAACGGGGGCTAAGCGGCGTGACGCCCCTGATGTTGGTGCTTGCTTAGCCGGGTGATGAGATCGATGGTCCTCTTCGTGGCTCCCCGCTGTTGCTCTACAAGCTCTTGTGCACGATTCCCAAGTGCGGAAGCCCACTCCGGAGACTCGATGGCCTTCGTGACAAATGCTTGCAGTTCCGCCTGGTTTCGAACCACCACCGCGGCGTCTTGGGCCAGCAGGGTTTCGACAATATCGCGGAAGTTCCTCGTATTTGGGCCAAACGACACGGCGGCTCCGTAGCCGGCCGGTTCGATCATGTTTTGCCCGCCACGGTTTCCCAGGCTTCCTCCCACGAACGCGATTCGAGCGGTCCCCCACCAACTTCCCAGTTCTCCCACAGCATCAACGAAAAGCACGCGCGGCTTGGATGAGCCATCTGCGGGCAGTGAACTGCGACGGCACCAATCGACCCCCGAGCGATCGAGCAGATTGGCCACCTGATCGAAACGTTCTGGGTGCCGTGGGACGAGGATCAGGCGCAGTCGAGGGTGTTTGTGGGCCACCGTGCGATAGATCTCCAGCGCGACCTCTTCTTCGCCTTCCTGGGTGCTCCCGGCCAAAAAGACCAAATCGTCGGGTTCGATTCCGGCGAGAGCTGCCAGCGCGGAAGTGCCGGGGTTTGCACGGTCGGTTTCGGCTCCGTCGAACTTCGTCGAACCGGTGACGTACATTCTCGATTTCGGTGCTCCGAGTTCGAGGAACCGGTCGCCATATTCGTCGTTCTGTGCGGCGATCAGATCGACTTCGCTTAAGACCGCTTTCCAAAACCAACGCATCCGGCGATATCCACGGTAGCTGTGTTGGCTTAGCCGACCATTGACGACGGCAACCCGACACCCACGGTTCTTGGCGGCGCGGATCAGGCTGGGCCACAATTCCAGTTCCACCAGCGCCAGCACGTCGGGCTTTACCCGTTTCATGGCGTTGCGAACCGCCCAACTGAAATCCAAGGGGCAATAGAACACCGAATGCTCGGGGAACTTCTTACGAGCCAACGCATACCCAGTTGCGGTGGTGGTGGAGATCACGCACTCGAAGTCGGGCCGTTGCCGGGCAGTTTCGGCAATTAGGGTTCCTAAGAGATTCACCTCACCGACGCTGACCGCGTGCCACCAGATGCAGTACCGGTCGCCGAGCCTGCGGGGAACTTCACCGAGAAATTTTGCCCGCCACCCCTGGCGATACTTCCCGTGCCTCAGCGATTTGAAGACGAGCAGCGGAGAGACGATTACCAACAACAACAGGTACAGGCCATCGAGCAGAATTGATCTCATGCGGGAATCCTTCCCCAATTTGAACGGGGGGCGTACAGCTCTGCTGACTAACCGCCTTTTCGCATGCAACAGTTTTTGTATTTCTTGCCGCTACCACAGGGGCAAGGCGCGTTACGGCCCACTTTGGGGCCACGGTTGCGAATGGGCTCTGTTTTTTCCTGGGTGTCCGAGCCTTGAATCGCTTCCTGTTGCTGCTGACCAATTTCACTGCTTGTCGAGGGGGGCGATTCGTGTTTGGTTTCGCCAACGACCCACATCGACCCGACAAACTGCTCGTCGAGCTGTTCCATGCGGAAAATCAAGTCGGTAACGCGTTCTCCGACCGCATCCCACATATCTTCGTAGATCCGCATGCCCTCGCGTTTGAATTCCACTTTGGGGTCCACCTGGGCGTAGCCTCGCAACCCGATGCTACTGCGGAGGTGGTCCATCGCCAGCAGATGCTCTTTCCAGGCCGAATCGAGAATCTGTAGCACCAGCGCCCGTTCCATCTTCCGCATTTCGGGGCGGTAGACGTTTTCCACTGCGGTGGTGAGGCGAAGTTCGAGCTGATTGCGATCGAGTTGAGCCAGTTCGTCGGGCTCGATTTCGTAATTCAGCGTGTCGTGCGCCCAATGGCTGAGCGAATCGAGCTTGCCGTTTCCGCCCACGATGTTTGCCAGGGGAGTGCCTTCCAATGAGGATCCATTGGTCGAAGCGGCCTCGAACAGTTGATCCACTTTTTGATGTACGTCCTCGATTGCTTGCCCGGCCTTTTCGCGATGTTCACGACTATGGCCGACGAGCATCGACTGAATCTCTTCCCGCTGCTTGTTCTTCAGATCTTCGACTTCGAGTTCGACATTGAAGCGACTGCGTGCCCAGTTGACCAACATCTCGCGGTCATAACGCTTGTGTGATCCTTCGTTGGTGGTGCAGCGAATCAACCCGGCCATCACCGGGAACTCAGACTCTTTTTCCTCGTAGGCTTGGGCGGCTTTTTCCCGAATCGTTTCTTTCAGTTGCTCGGGTTCCAGGTGTCGCACGGACTCGACATCGATTTCGAGTCCGAATTTTGCATGAGCCCAGGCGCATGCGGTGTGGAGCGAGAAATCGGGCTCCAGGAACTTGGCCCCCGCCGAGCAATCGACTTCGTTAATCGACTCGCGGGCGCGGTCGATCATCATCTCGGCCACCCCGTCGCGGCCAGCCTGTTTGAGATCGCGGTCGCGGATGTTCAGGTTCCAACGACTGTTGGCCATTTTGGCCAGCGCGCCCCAGTTCCATTCCTTGGGGTCTTCTTCTTCGGGGAGGTTTTCGTCGATCGAGTCGAGTATCTGCCCTTCGACCAACCGGGTGGCTTCGTCTTTGGCGAAGCTTTCTGCCGAGTCGAAATCCATATTGCGGAAGTCGCGAGCATCCATGTCCGCAGCGAACAAGCCAGAAGCCCATTTGGCGAACGACTCGGTTCCATAGTCTTTGTCCAGGAACTCGTCGAGATACACGTCGATCGACTTGTCGATCATTTCCTGAATGAGCTCTCGCACCGAGCACCCATCGAGAATTTGTTGACGATAGGAGTAGACGCGCTTGCGCTGCTCGTCCATCACCTCGTCGTATTCCAGAAGATTCTTGCGAATCTCGAAGTTGCGTTCTTCAACCTTGCGTTGGGCGCCCTCGATGCGCCGAGTAACGATCTTGCTTTCGATCGCCTCGCCTTCCTGCATGCCGATCCGCGAGAGCATGTTCTTGGCCCACTCGCCGCCGAAGATCCGCATCAAGTCGTCTTCCATCGACAGGAAGAAGCGGCTGCTACCCGGGTCGCCCTGGCGTCCGCAACGACCACGGAGCTGGAGGTCGATACGTCGGGCCTCGTGACGTTCGGTGCCGATTACGTGCAAGCCGCCAAGTTCCGTCACCTCGCGGCCTTCGGATTCCATGTTCTCGCGCTGGGAGATTTCCTCGACTAACGAATCCCACTCTTCGCGTGGTACGTCGAGGCGGGTTTCATACTTGTCTTGCAGGTCGGCCCAAGCCATGGTCTCGGGGTTGCCGCCCAGCACGATGTCGGTACCACGACCGGCCATGTTCGTGGCAATGGTCACTGCGCCACGTCGACCGGCCTGTGAGATAATGTCGGCCTCGCGCATGTGGTGCTTGGCATTGAGTACGGCATGTTTGATGCCCCGCTTCGACAGCAAATCGGCGATTCGCTCACTTTTCTCGATCGACACCGTACCGATGAGCACAGGGCGGCCGCGACGCTGAATTTCCTTCACGCGATCTTGGGGGATCGACTCGGGTGCCCTCGCTTCTTTGGGCAGGAATTCAATCTGCGTGTCGTCTTCTTTCTTGATGCGACCGCGGAGATGCTCGCCGTTCTTCATCTCCAGCACATCCCATTTGCTGAGGTCTTCAACCTCCTCGGCAATGGCCCTGAACTTGTCTTTTTCGGTCAGGTAGATCACATCGGGATGGATGATTCGCTCGAGGTGTTTGTTGGTCGGCATCGCGACCACCTCGAGGTTGTAGATCTTCAGGAATTCGCCGGCTTCGGTCATCGCCGTACCGGTCATGCCGCTGATCTTCTTGTACAGCTTGAAGAAGTTTTGCAGCGTGATCGTGGCCAGCGTTTGGCTTTCTTCTTTGATCCGGACGCCTTCTTTGGCCTCCACGGCCTGATGCAGTCCGTCGCTCCAGTTACGGCCCGGCATCAAACGACCGGTGAACTCGTCGACGATGACAACCTCGTCACCGTTCACCACGTAATTCACATCGCGGCGATAAAGGTGATGCGCCTTCAACGAGTTATCGATCAGATGAGGCCACTGCATGTTGCCGGCGGTGTAGAAGCTCTCCACATCGGCCAGCTTCTCGGCATGCCGCACACCTTCTTCGGTCATGTGCGCGGTATGGTCTTTTTCATTCACCTCGAAATCGACGTCCCGCTTCAACTGACGGGCGATGCGATCGGCCTTGCTGTACTTCGTGATATCGTCGTGAGCGGGGCCGGAGATGATCAGCGGGGTCCGCGCTTCGTCGATCAGGATGTTGTCAACTTCATCAATGATGGCGTAGTTCAGAGGACCCTGGGCCTGCTGCAAGTTCTTTTCGTAGCGGTTGTCGTTCGGCGCTGCATGTCGCATGTTGTCGCGAAGGTAGTCAAAACCGAACTCGTTGTTCGTACCGTAGGTGATGTCGCAGCGATAGGCTTTCTGCCGCGCGCCCGAGTCCATGCCGGCTTGGATGGCCCCGACCGTAAGCCCCAGGCCCATGTGCAACGGCCCCATCCACTCCATATCGCGCCGGGCCAGGTAGTCGTTCACGGTAATGACGTGAACGCCTTTGCCTTCCAAGGCGTTGAGATACGAAGGGAGCGTGGCGACCAGCGTTTTTCCTTCACCGGTGACCATTTCGGCAATATTGCCGCTATGCAGCACCATGCCGCCCATCAACTGCACGTCGTAGTGCCGCATCCCCAGAAAGCGCTTGCCGCCTTCGCGACAAACCGCGAACGCTTCGACCAGAATGTCGTCCAGGGTTTCGCCGGCTGTTAACCGCTTGCGGAACAACGCGGTTTGTTCGCGTAGCTCATCATCGGACATGGCCTCGTAGCGGGATTCAAGCTCGTTGATAGCCTGTACTTGAGGCTTGAGTTGCTTCTCGATGTAGCGAGCGTTCGACGATCCGAACAGCGAGGTAAGCACCTGCTCGACGCCTCGCGCGAAGCCACCGAAGAATCCGGTGACGACATCCCAAATTTGTTCCAGTTTCTCGTTGCTCATCGACCTACCCCCAGCTTGGGAGTGTGAGGGCGCATGGTTGAACGGAAAGCCCTACGACAAAAGGGCTTTCATCGACGCAACACATTCTGCCTAAATACTTTATTGCTTCTGTTACGGTCGGTCAAGAAGGGTTGTTCGTCCGGCTCAGGCGACTCTTGCGGCAGCGCCTTGCAGCCCTGGGGCGAATCTGCGAATGTGCCACTTCCAAGAGCGTGTGTTGGTGGTCGTCCGTGGCGGTTTTCGACCTCGAACCGTATCGATTGACGCGTCGAAACAGTGATTTGCGACGGACTTAGCGGTGGCCCGAACTCCCTATTCTGAAGATGTAAAGGGGAAGCTGGTCTTCCTGGGCACCGGGACCTCAATGGGGGTACCCGTTGTTGGTTGTGATTGCCCCACCTGTTTGAGTACCGACCCACGGAACAAACGCACCCGTTGCGGCTTGGTGCTGGGGTTGCCCGAGGGCAATCTACTGATCGACACTCCGACCGAACTGCGCTTACAGCTCGTGCGCGAACGGATCGGACTGATTCATTCGGTGCTGTTTACCCACGATCATGCCGACCATATCTTCGGCCTCGACGATGTTCGGCTGTTTCCCTTCTATCTGGGACATAAACTTCCGCTGTTCTGTGAAGAACCGGTCGAGCAGCGGATCCGCAAGTCGTTCGACTACGCATTCCAGGACCATACTCCCAAACGCATCATGGGCGGCATCCCTCAACTCGAGTTCGAGCGGATCGGGCTCGAAAAGTTTGAGGTGCTGGGTACCCGTTTCACCCCCATTCGGCTGATTCACGGTCGCTTCGAAGTGCTCGGGTTTCGATTCGGCAACATTGCCTATTGTACGGATACAAACCACATTCCCGAGGATAGCTGGCCTCTGCTGGAGGGGCTCGACCTGCTGATTATCGATGCCCTGCGCGAGGCGCAGCATCCCACGCATTTCTGCCTGCAGGAGTCGATTGAAGTTTCACAGCGGCTGAAACCTCGCCGAACTCTGTTCACACACATGTCGCACGACTTGGAACATGAGCAGACTTGTAAAGCCCTGCCTGAGGGGATGGAACTTGCATACGACGGACTCCGGATCGATCTGACGTGATGGGTGCAGACCTGGGCCAACTTCGAACCCTGCTTGCAGAGCACCAGCAAGACCATCTTCTTGCGCACTGGGACTCACTCACCCAGCCAGGACAAACTTGCTTTCAGGAAGAGTTGGCCGCGATTGACCTCGACGAAATCGCACAACTATTCCGCAGCGAAGCGGCGGAAACCGACTGGTTGGAGGTCGCCAACAAGGCCTGGGGACCAAAAGCAGTTCGGTTGGCCGTTGCTGCGGGTTCGAAGGCGAGCGAAACGGCCAACTCCTCGGGCCGTGCAGCCTTGGCGGCCGGCGAAGTCGCCGTGCTGATCGTGGCCGGGGGGCAGGGCACCCGGCTGGGATTCGATCATCCTAAGGGGATGTTTCCCATCGCGCCAGAATCGGGGCGGACGCTGTTTCAGATCCACATCGAAAAACTGCTTGCCCAGGCGAAAGATCACAATACAAGCATTCCGCTGTATTTGATGACCAGCCCGGCCACGCACCACGAAACCGTTGAGTTTCTCGAGCAGAACCAACGTTTCGGGTTGCCGAAGAAGGATCTCGAAATCTTCTGTCAGGGTACGATGCCGGCGGTCGATGCAACATCGGGCAAGCTGCTGCTCGCAGACAAGGGGCATCTGGCCCTTAGCCCCGATGGCCACGGTGGTGTTGTCGAAGCGTTGCAGACGAACGGTCTATTGGCAGACATGCAGCGGCGCGGGATACGCCATCTGTTCTACATGCAGGTGGACAATCCCCTGGTTTCGGTGGCAGACCCCGAGTTTATCGGGCATCACCTGGAACATCGATCGCAGATGTCGACGCAAGTCGTGCGTAAGGAAGATGCCTTGGAGAAGGTGGGCAACGTCGTTTCTGTTGGCGATCGACTGACGATCATTGAGTACAGCGACCTCCCGGATGAGGTTGCTCATCGAAAAGATGATGCGGGAGATCTAGTGTTTTGGGCAGGCAACATCGCGGTGCATGCCATCGACGTCGATTTCTTGAGTCGCATGGCCGAAAGCCAAACGTCACTTCCCTGGCATATTGCCCATAAGAGGGTGCCGCATCTCGATGCATCAGGGACGCTGATCGAACCATCGCAACCCAATGCCCTGAAGTTCGAGCGGTTCATCTTCGACCTGTTGCCCGAAGCGGCCGAAGCCATTGTGGTGGAGGTCCCGCGGAGTTCGGCGTTCGCTCCCGTGAAGTCCGCCGAGGATGTTGAGATGGTTCGCCGTCAACTTCGTGAGCACGAGCCCCAGTGGTTGTAGTCTGCCCGGGCATCGCAAGATCAGGGGCATCTGATAGAGTTGAGAATCGCTTGTGCTTGACCGAAATCGCAATTCGTTTGCCGACATTTGGAGAGTTTCATGTTGCACGCCGTGATTATGGCCGGGGGATCAGGAACTCGGTTCTGGCCCGCTAGCCGCAAGCTAAATCCCAAACAGTTGCTCGCGCTGGCAGGCGAACGGTCGATGCTGCAAGACACGGTCGCGCGAATCTCGGGCCTGGTGCCGGGCGAGCGAATCTTGATTGTCACGAATGAAGCCCTGGTCGACGGCATTCAAAAGCAACTTCCCGAACTCGGCGCCGAGTCGATTATCGGCGAACCCTGCAAACGCGACACGGCCCCCTGTATTGGGCTGGCGGCCAGTCGAATTGCCCGCGAAGACCCCGATGCCACCATGGCGGTGATGCCGGCCGATCACGTGATTGCACCACGCGAATCATTTCAAGCGGCGCTCGAATTGGCAGCCGGTTTGGTCGACGAAGAGCCGGAACGCATTGTCACCTTCGGTATTCGCCCCACTTACGCAGCCGAAAGCTTTGGGTACATCGAAGCCGGCGAGACGATCGAGGTCTCCGGCAATCTCGCCGGCAAAGTGCCGACTTCCGCATATCGAGTCACTCAGTTCCGCGAAAAACCCAAGGCCGACGTGGCTAAGCAGTATTTGGAGGCGGGAAACTTCTTCTGGAACTCGGGCATCTTCGTCTGGAAGGCCGCCAAGATTCAGCGAGAGCTATCCGCCCGCGAGCCGGAGATGTTCGCCCACTTGCAGACGATTGCCGACGCCCAGGGAACGCCGAAGTACGAGGAGGTACTGCGACGCGAGTTCACCGCGATTCAGGGGCAATCCATCGACTTTGCCGTCATGGAACATGCGACCGATGTGGTGGTGATCGAAGCGCCGTACCAGTGGGACGATCTAGGAAGTTGGAAATCGTTAACCCGGCTGCATGAACTCGATGGAAACGGCAACGTGATTGTCGGCCAACACGTGGGCCGTGACACTTCAGGTTGCATCATTCGAGGGGAGCAGGGACACCTGATCGCCACGCTGGGTCTGAAAGATTGCATCGTGGTTCACACGCCCGATGCAACGCTTGTGGCCAACAAGGACGATGAAGAGTCGATCCGCGATATCGTCAAGCTGATCGAAGATCACGATCTAGGCCGTTACCTGTAGTCCGAATGCTGACGACGGAAGAGACTCCCGTGTCGCCAGATAACTCATACGACCGTTCCTCTTCGCTAGCCGGTCGCGTTGCCGCCATCGACTTTGGTACGGTTCGCATTGGGGTGGCCATCTGCGACGCATTGCGAATGTTCGCCAGCCCCTTCGAGACGTATCAGCGGTCCAGCGAATCGGACGACGCTGCCTATTTCCGGAAGCTGGCCTCCGAAGAATCAGTGGTCCTGTTTGTCGTGGGGCTTCCCGTGCATCTGGACGGACACGAGAGCGAGAAGTCGATTGAAGCCCGGGCCTTCGGACGTTGGCTGGGCGAAATCACCGGCGTGCGGGTTGTGTTCCACGACGAGCGGTACACTTCGAAGGAAGCCGACGCCAAAATGATCGACGCGGGACTTACCCGCAAGAACAAGAAAAGCCGCCGTGATATGGTGGCGGCTCAAATCCTGCTGGAATCGTTTCTCGAATCGGGCAAGGACGAAGACGACGAACCAGGATCACTACACGATTCCTGATTTCTCAGGTTCGGAAAGGTCTGCGTTGGCAACTAGCAAACTAATCATAGGTTGCGGATACCTCGGTTCCCGGGTTGCCAGGAGATGGGTCGAGGCGGGCGATGAGGTTTACGCCCTAACTCGAAGCGAATCGAGGGCAGGCGAGTTCAAACAGGCGGGCATCAAACCTGTGCTCGGCGACGTCACCCGGCTCGAAACGCTGACGGGGCTTCCTGCGGCAGCAACGGTTTTGTACGCGGTGGGCTTCGACCGCAGTGCGGGTCACGACATGCGTGAAGTTTATGTCGCAGGGCTGGCCCACGTTCTTGGGTCGCTGTCGCCCAGCACGCGGCGCTTCATTTACATCAGCACCACGGGGGTCTACGGGCAGGCCGATGGTCAGTGGGTCGATGAAGATTCTCCCTGCGAGCCCGTTACCGAAGGGGGACGCGTTTGCCTGGAAGCTGAAGAGCGACTGCAGGACGAGGATGCGAGTTTCCAGAGAACGATTCTCCGTTTAGCAGGGATTTACGGCCCTGGGCGAATTCCCCGCGTTGCCGCACTGCGGGCAGGGGAGCCCATCGCGGCCCCACAGAGTGGATTCATGAATTTGATTCACGTCGACGATGCCGCATCGGTGGTATTGAACGTGGAGCAGAGTTCGCCCAGCAACTTGTACACCGTTTCGGATGGGAACCCGGTCGTTCGAGGCGATTACTACACGGAATTGGCGCTGCTCGTATCCGCTCCGCTCCCGCGATTTGCAGAACCGTCTCCCGAACATCCGGCCTCGAAGCGGGCGCTTTCCAACAAGAAAATCTCGAATCGGCGGATGCTCGAAGAACTATCCCAGCAGTTGGCTTATCCGAGCTATCGGGAAGGTCTGGCGGCCATCGTGGCAAGCGAATCGTGACCTTGCTGAGACTAGTTCTCTGCAATGCCAGGGTTGTTGAAACCACCAACTTGTCGGCTTTATCGAGGACCCTTAGAATCTCCACGGAGCCGCAAAAGAACGTGGCTTGAAGTATTCGATCCGCGGTGCTTTGCGGATTGTGAGACACATTGATTGAGAGGCAAGCCATGCTTGAGCGGAAACCGATCTTTCCGCATGTGATTGAGATGAACTACCAGGCCGGAGAATGCCTGGGTTGCAATGTTTATCTTATCTACGACGACTCGGAATGGGTCATCATCGATATTGGTTACGAAGACACCGTGGATGAAATCGTCGAAATGATTCGGCAGATGGATTTCCCGCTGTCGCAGTGCAAGACCATCATTGCCACCCATGCCGATGTCGACCATATCCAAGGTCTGGCCACGTTGAAGAGTGTTCTCAAGACGACGACCACCGGTCATCGTCTGGCACGCAAGCCGTTGGCCTCAGGCGATCGTCTGATCACGTTCGCCGAAATCGAAGCCCAGGGAATCGATTTGGCGATGACTCCCGTGGAGTTGGATCACCTTGTCGATGAGGGGGATGTGATTACGGTCGGCGAGCAGAAGCTCGAAGTTTGGCATACCCCGGGGCACACCGATAGCCAACTCTCTTTCCGCATGGGCGACTTGCTTTTCTGCGGAGACAATATCTATCGTGATGGTTGCGTCGGCGCTATCGATGCCCACCACGGTAGCGATATCGAAGCCTTTATTCGTTCTCTACAGCGTATCCGTGGTAGCGATGTGAAATGGCTGCTCCCCAGTCACGGTCCCGTGTTCCGCAAAGACGATGCACTGCTTGATAGCACAATCGAGCGGCTTCAGGGCTATCTGGGAATGGCCGATTTCGGCACTTGCGCCACCCACTGGCCCCTGATGGAAGAGTGGGAGCGTGAGTTACAAGAAGGGCGTCTGCCCGAATAGTAATCGCATGCAGCCGAAAAAGTCTGCCTAGGTTGCCTGGTTCATGGGCAACGGCAGGTTTGTTCTACTGCGAAGTGCCAAGTTTTTGGGCTTTCGCTCACAGTAGAACGGGTGAATCCGACTGTAACGAATATTCACTCAATGCCGGATGTTCGGGCAGCCGATGGGATATCTACAGACCCAGGCTGCCGGTGATCGCCGCGGAGGACCTCGCGCAGGCGGTCGGGTGGCTCTGCTTTCAGGCAACGACACCGGGGGGATTTCTCATGTTGCGATATAGCGTGCTTGCGCTCGGCTGCGCCTTGGGGCTCGCCCTCGCGCTTTCCGATTCTCAAGCCCATGCTCAACAGGCCTACGGACGACAATGGGCCGGAACCTACAACACCCAGGATTGGCAGCGGTTCTACAGCTATCCGTATGTCTACTACCCGCAGAACTTCTGGTCGGACGACTACTTCAAGAGTTCGACGGACCTCTACTATCGCTATCCGCAAGAGATGCGGATTCCGGTCTATAACCGCCAATGGCACAACTACTATCCCGAAGGTCGCAAGCACCAGAGCGATCCTTGGGTTCAGTACACCAGCACGAGCAAATATTTCTCCGAGCAGCGTCGCTACTACCGCGGACATCACTTCATTCTCGACGTGTTTTAAGCAAGCGAATGTTTGAAGTCGTTGCCCCGAATGATCTGCCAGATCGAGGCTGCCGCGACGACGTTCCTGCTGAAAGCGTCCTCGACGGACTATCTTCTTACAAAACCCGTGCGGGCGAAGGCGTAGTAAGCTTCGCTCGCACGCGATAGTTCGTCCAGCGACAGCCACTCGTCGGCGGTGTGGGCCTGCTCGATCGAGCCCGGACCGAACACCACGCTCGGCACTCCGGCCTTCGCAATCTTCGAGGCGTCGGTGCCGTACGGTACGCCGACGATGTCGCAACTTCCAAACAGCCCCTGTACCGTCGCTTGGAGTTGTTCGGCCAGCGGCCCGTTTTCACCGTCGGGCAGTGGCTCTCCCTGAAGAAACGGGGCTTCGTTTTCCACAGGGAAATCGATCTCCACGGCGTTCTCTAGATATTTCACGACGTGGTCGTAGCCTGCCTGGGTGGTTTCCAGGGGAGTGACCCGGCGGTCGATTTGGATGGTGCACTCGTCGGGCACGGTGTTCACGCTGAGACCACCGGAGATAACCCCCACGCTCAGCGTTGGCCGCCCGCAAAGATGATGTGCAGAGAGCGTCGGGCAGACTTCGTCTTGGTACCGCTGCAGAACCAATAACGCGCGAGCCATTCGGTAAAGGGCATTGGTTGCCCGTTCGGGCTGCGAGCTATGCCCCGCCACTCCCCGGGTTTTGCATCGCCAGCGAACGGCCCCTTTATGGGCGACCACAACATCCAGGTTCGTGGGCTCGGCGATGATCGCCACATCGGGTCGACGGGGAATGAAATTCGTTCCTTCGCCCGACCACAACTCCGCCAACTGATTTGCGCCACTGTAACCATGTTCTTCGTTGATGGTGCAGGCCATCACCACGGTGGGCATCTCGGCCGGGCGTTCCGTTGCCAGGCGAGCCAATGCTCCCAGCATGGCCGTCATCCCACCTTTGATGTCGCACGAACCTCGACCGTAGAGGCGCCCCTCGACCACGTTCGGGGTCCATGGCTCGATGGTCATCCCATCGACCGGCACCGTGTCTTGATGCGCCTCGAAGAGGATGACGCCCCCGCCGTTCTCGACCGACTCGTTGCCATCGATGCGAGCGACAATGTTGTCTCGTAGCGGCTCAATCGATTGCCGGTACCAGGGAATCTCCAGTCGTTCGTAGAGTGCTTGGAGATAATCCGTCACCCGGTATTCGTAGAACTCGGGCCCGGAGACGTCGCGACCCATGGGATTGACGCTCGGGATGGCCACCAGTTCGCTGAGTGTGGCAGTCAGGTCGATCGACATAGTTCACCGCTTTTCCCAGTAAGTGATCTCGATGAAGGGTCTCATTCTGTGGCGAGTCTCGCTCAATAGCAACTCAGTCGGCCGGCTGATCGCGATCGTCGCCGGACGCGTACCGAGATCAGATCTTATCAGTCAGAGGGTTAGAGTAAGTTGAGATGTCGGGAGGCGCAGCAGCGCGACAAGAATCATCAATGAGATGCCACTGCGATTCATTCGTTCACCCATGGCCACAAGTACACAGTTACGAATCAGTAATGAAGCGTGCCATGAACTTACGCGAACCGTCCAGGGCGGCTCGCAACCTTGACAGTTTGTCGCACTCCGATACCATCTCACATAGCTCGACGGTTGTCGGGCTCTCTTTTGGACGTGGTTTGTGAATGGTTTCACAAACTTCGGATGAATGAGTGAGATAGGTGTCTGCCACTGGAAGTTGGAACCATGGGCGCTCCATTTCCCGAAACTCTCTGGCTACCAATTCTCCTGTTCATCTTGGCCTGTGCCGGACTGTCCGTTACGTTGCTTGTCGTGGGCCGAATCGTTGGTCCTCAGCGTACTTCTGAGGTGAAAGGTATGCCGTACGAAAGCGGCATGGACCCCATTCACGATACCCGGCGGAAGTTCGACATCCGCTTCCATCTCGTGGCGATCGCTTTTCTGATCTTCGATGTCGAGCTGTTGTTCTTATACCCCTGGGCGGTCGCCGCTGGCGATCCGGCCGGAGTCGATTCGGTGGTCGTTTCCGAATCGGTACCGGTTGCTCAACAGCTCATTGCAAGTCGCTCGCTGGTGTTCGGCGAAGCGATGGTGTTCATCGCCTTGCTGGCCTTAGGGTTGGTTTACGCGTGGCGAAAAGGTGTTTTCCAATGGCGATAGATCTCCCGGACAATGTGTTCATCAGCAAGCTGGATGAATTGGCAAGCTGGGGTCGCAAGAACAGTCTGTGGCCCATGCCCTTCGCAACCGCGTGCTGCGGAATCGAATTGATGGCCACCGGGGCCAGTAAGCATGATTTGGCCCGTTTTGGTGCCGAGGTGTTTCGCTTTAGTCCCCGCCAATGCGATTTGATGATTGTGGCCGGTCGCGTGGTGATGAAGATGTTGCCCGTGCTGCAGCGAATTTGGCTGCAAATGAACGAACCGAAGTGGTGTATCTCGATGGGCGCCTGTGCTTCGACGGGCGGAGTCTTCGATACGTACTGCGTGGTGCAGGGGATCGATCGATTCATTCCGGTCGATATGTACGTTCCGGGCTGTCCCCCACGCCCCGAGCAGTTGATTCAAGCCATCATCGATCTTCAAGACAAGATCGAGCGCGAAGGTACGATCTTCGGGAAAGAGTTCACCGAGGCCGAACGGAATCAGCCCAAGCGTGCTCTGGTCGAGCTACCCATTCTGAACAATCCACCCATCGCACCCCGGCAGCACTAGCGACGGAGGTCCTGTTCGGTCAGCAGGCGAATTATGGCGAAACCACAGTGCATACCATCGCTGGAGCAAGCATTTTCGCTGGCTACCGTCGATGAGTTCAGGGGCCAAACTCGCGTTGTTGTGCCGCAGGACGCCATCTACCAGTTGCTTTCGTGGTTGCGTGACGAGCAAGGCTTCGACCTGCTAGTGGATATCACCTGTGTCGATTACCTGAACTACCGCGATGCCACCGATCGCTTTGGATTGGTGTATTTGCTAACGAACATCGACGGGAACGAGCGGATTACCGTTCGCACCTTCTTGAACGAGCCGAATCTAAAAGTTCCCTCTGTGGTACCGTTGTGGCAAGGTGCCAATTGGATGGAACGGGAAGTGTTCGACATGTTCGGCATCAAGTTCGAAAGTCATCCCGATCTGCGGCGGATTCTGCTGCCCGAGGAGTTTACGGCTCATCCGTTGCGAAAAGATTATCCACTTCAAGGGCGTGGCGAGCGTCATAACTTCCCAGTACTGAGACGTTCCGAGGGCTAGCATGCCGCTAACTCCTGTATCATCGCCGGGTCTCGACGCTTATCAGGGCGATCTTGCGCACGACGAAACGCAGGATTACCTGTGGACGTTGAACTTTGGACCTCAGCACCCGGCCACGCACACCACGCTGCGGTTGGTGTTAAAGCTCGATGGCGAGCGGGTGGTTGCCGCGATGCCCGACATCGGGTTCTTGCATTCGGGCTTCGAAAAGATCGGCGAGCAGCTCGACTACAACCAGTACGTCACCGTTACGGACCGCATGAATTACATGTCGCCCATGGCAAACAATGTGGCCTGGCACGGTGCGGTGGAGAAGCTGCTGGATATCGAGCTGACGCCGCGCTGTAAATACATCCGTACGATCATCTGCGAGCTGGCTCGCATGAGCGATCATTTTCTGTGCAACGGCGCCATCGGGCTCGATACCGGCGCGTTCACCTTCTTTCTGTACGCGTTTTATCAGCGAGAGGTGATCTACGACATCTTCGAAACCGCATGCGGTGCCCGGTTTACCAACAGCTATACCCGGGTCGGCGGGTTGATGTACGACGTCAGTGAGATCTTCATCGAAAAAGTGCGGGCCTTTATCAAGAGTTCCAGCAAGACGCTCGACGACATGGAGCGATTGGTCAATCGCAACCGCATCTTCACCGATCGAACCAAGGGTGTTGGCGTTCTGACGAAAGAGCAAGCCATTGGCTGGAGCGCCACGGGCCCCATTGCCCGAGCCTGTGGCGTGACTCGCGACCTGCGAAAAGACGAACCCTATCTGGCCTATCAAGATTTCGACTTCGATCTGCCTTGCATGACCACGGGCGACTGCTTCGCACGTTACTTCGTTCGCATGGCCGAAGCCCGTGAGAGCCTGAAGATTATTTCACAGGCGGTGGAGAACTTGCCTTCAGGCCCAGTGAATGTGGGGCTCGACGAGCGGACCACGCTGCCCACCAAGGAGGAGGTGTACAACTCCATCGAAGGCACGATCGTGCAGTTCGAGCTTTCGATGAGTAATCGCGGCTTCACGGTTCCACACGAAGAAGTGTATTCGGCCATCGAAGCGCCCAACGGAGAGTTGGGCTTTTATATCGTTGGAGATGGGTCCGACGTTGCCTATCGCGCTCGTTGTCGTCCACCATCTTTTATCCACCTGGCGTTGTTCCCCATGTTGATTCAGGGGCACACGCTCAGTGACATTGTTGCCGTATTAGGGAGCCTGAACATCATTGCCGCCGAACTCGATCGATAGTGTTTTCTATCGGCTCAGATCGTGGATACCCACCAAAGATACGAGTCCTCCAACGCAGCCATTTTGTGGCTGAGCTGTTCCTTTCACACCTCCAATCGCCTTTGCTTAGTAGTCTCGGATCGCATTCATGGCCACAACTCAACGTCTGTTGACCGACGAAATGGTGGAAACCATTCGTGCGTTCTTTCCTCGCTACCCCAGCAAGCAGGCGGTGACCTTGCCGGCTTTGCATATCGTGAACGAGGCCTATCGCTATGTGCCTCGTGAGGCGGTTGTCGAAGTGGCAGCGTTGCTCGAACTCTCGCCGGCCGAGGTGCAGGACACGCTGACTTTCTACGGATATTTCAAGCAGGACAAACCTCACGGTGAGGTTCGGGCCTGGGTCTGCCGTTCGATTAGCTGTGCCCTGCGTGGTGGTGAAGAAGTTCTGGAGCACATGTGCGAAAAGGCCGGTATCACACCTGGCGAAACGACCGAAGACGGCAAGCTGACGATTGAATTTGCCGAGTGCCTGGGGGCCTGCGACTTCGCGCCTTGCATGTTGGCCAACAAGACATTGCACAAAGAATTGACCAAAGAATCGGCCGACGCGTTTCTAGATTCGTTGAAATAGCCACACTGCTTTTGGAATAGGTGACAAGCTGTGAGTGCATACGAACCAGTGCTGCTGGCGTCGGTTGATGTACCCGATAGTCACACCTTGCCCGTTTACGAACAACATGGTGGCTATCAGGCCTTAAAGCGTGTCGTTTTAGAGATGCAGCCCGCCGACGCGATTGCGGAGGTGAAGGAAAGCAATCTTCGTGGGCGGGGCGGTGCGGGGTTTCCTTGCGGCTTGAAGTGGACGTTCCTTCCCAAAGATCATCCCGGGCCGATTTACTTCTGCCTGAACGCCGATGAGAGCGAACCCGGCACATTCAATAACCGCATTCTGATGGAAGAAGACCCGCACCAAGTGATCGAAGGCTTGATCATTAGTTGCTTCGCCACCAAGGCGAACACGGCTTATATTTACATTCGCGTGGAATATCCCTTGGCCTACGAGCGGCTGCAGTCAGCGCTCGATGAATGCTATGCCGCGGGTTATCTCGGCAACAACATTCTCGGCCGGGATTTCTCGTTGAACATTTATCTGCACCGCGGTGCGGCCGCGTACATCTGTGGCGAAGAGACCGGCCTGATCGAAAGCCTGGAAGGGAAGCGAGCCTGGCCCCGCATCAAGCCGCCGTTTCCCGCGGTCGAGGGCGTGTTCGGTAAGCCCACGGTCGTGAACAACGTGGAAACAGCCGCCTGCGTGGTGCACATCATCAACAAGGGTGCGGACTGGTTTAAGTCGATGGGCGTTCCCGCCGACCCCGACAATCCTCGCGACGCGGGCAGTTACGGTCCGAAGCTCTACTGCTTGAGCGGTCATTTGAACCGGCCCGGTTGCTATGAAGTGCCCTTGGGAATCACCACCCGGCAGTTGATCGAAGAGTACGGTGGCGGAGTCTGGAAGAATCGCAAAGCCAAGGCAGCCATTCCCGGCGGTATCAGCATGGGGCTGTTGAGCGAAGAGGAGTTTGATCTTCCGTTGGACTTCTCTGGTCCCGGCAAAGCAGGTTGTCTGGGGCTCGGTACGGCGGCGGTTGTCGTGCTAGACGAAACAGTCTCGATGGTCGACTTCCTGCACAACAGTTGCCGCTTCTTCGACCACGAGAGCTGTGGGCAATGTACGCCATGTCGCGAAGGAACCTCCTGGTCGGTGACCATGTTGGAGCGGATCCGCGCCGGAAAAGGTCGATTGAAAGACCTCGAACTCTTACTGGACATTGGCGATACCATCGGCATCATCCCAGGCACGACCATTTGCGGACTTTCCGACGGAGCAGCCTGGCCGATCAAGAATGCCATACGCAAGTGGCGCGATGAGTTCGAAGACTATATCAAGACAACCAATCCAACAGGATACATGGAAACCGATCCGGTTGAGGCCCTGCCCATCGTGAGTCAAGGGCACTAAGACACCGACTTCTAGCCAACGCTAGCGGGGTTTGTGGAAATCGATCATGGGCACAGTCATCGTCGACGGACAAGAAATCGAAATTGGTGAAGACGAACGCCTCAATGGTATTGAGGTCGCGCTCCGCGCTGGTGTCGATGTGCCGCACTATTGTTGGCACAAGGGGCTAACGGTTGTTGCCAGTTGCCGGATGTGCCTGGTGGAAACCGGAACCACGAACGAAGAGACCGGCGAGATTTCGATGATGCCCAAGCTCGTGCCGGCCTGCCAGACGCCTGCCCAAGACGGGACCGTTTTCGTCACGAATAGCGAAAAAGTCGAGCATGCTCGGGCTTTCGTCGAAGAGGCCCTGCTGATCGATCACCCGATTGATTGCCCCATTTGCGATAAAGCGGGTGAATGCCTGCTGCAGGATTACCACTTTCAGCACGGGCAGCAGTCTCGACGTGCCGATATTCGTCCGTTTACCAGTCGACGCAAAGACTTGGGCGAAACGGTCACCCTGTTTACCGATCGCTGCGTGATGTGTTCGCGGTGCGTTCGCTTCACGCGAGAAGTCTCAGGCACGTCGGAATTGATGGTCGAATCGCGCGGGGCCCGCGAGGAAATCAATGTCTTCGACGGATTCCCGTTGGACAACAAACTCTCGGGCAACGTCGTCGACCTTTGTCCCGTGGGGGCTCTGGGCGACCGCGACTTTCTGTATAAGCAACGCGTGTGGTTCATGAAGAAGCACAACGGCGTCTGCACGGGCTGTTCGACCGGCTGTTCGATCACGGTTGAGGAAAACCAGGACACCGTATATCGCTTGAAGCCCCGCGAGAATCAGGCCGTGAACCAGTGGTGGATGTGTGACGAAGGTCGCTACGGATATCACCACGTGCATAGCGATAAACGCCTGGTCGAACCCTTGCAGCGTATTGCCGAGAACGATGAGCCACTGGAGTGGTCCGCCGTCGGCGAACTGTTAACCTCGAAGCTCGAGTCCTCCGGTCGATTGGCGGGGGTGATTTCCCCTCATCTCACCGTCGAAGAGGCTTACCTGTTCGCAAAGCTTCTGAGATCGCACGACCCCGGTGCGTGGCTGGTGATGGGACACGTGCCTTACGCCGGGTCGGACGAAACATTCCCCAGTGGGTTTACCATTCACGCGGAGAAGTGCCCCAACCGTCGGGGCGTCGAAGAGGTGCTCAAATACTTCACCGGCGGCGTTACACCCTGGGAAGATGTCGTCTTCCAGTCTTCAACGTTCGGTGCAATCTGGGTCACTGGCGGTTACAAGACCGACTGGATCGACAGCGAAAAGGCCGGGCAACTGCGACAGGCTCCGCTCGTTATTGTCCAAGACATGTTCGCCTCGCCCGCCTGGGATTCGGCCGATATCAAACTGCCCGGGGTCGCCTTCGCCGAACGAGATGGCTCATACGTCAACTTCGCCGATCATTTACAAACCGCCGAGTGGGCCGTTCGCCCACCCACGGGGGCACGCGTTGAGGGCAGCCTGTATTGGCAACTGTTGAAAGAGCCAGGACTGTATAAATCATCCGCCGTGCTGGCCGAAGTTGCCCAGGCAATTCCGTTTTTTGCACCCGCGGCTGCAGGAGTACCGGAGACGGGTGTTGATTTGAAGGCCTCGGTCATGGCCCCCACACAGTGAGCAACATGCCATGCTGGCAATAACCATCGAAGCACTGATCAAGATCGCCCTGATGCTGTTTGTCGTCATGACGGCGGCCGCATATCTTGTGTTGGTCGAACGCTGGATGTGTGCCTGGATGCAGGGCCGTCTCGGTCCGAACCGCGTCGGAATTCCGTTTACCAAGTTCAGGGTGTTCGGGCTGGGGCAACCTTTGGCCGACGGGCTCAAGTTCATCGCCAAGCAGGAATACACGCCGCAGCATGTCGACAAGGCACTTTTCTTGTTGGCCCCGGTCGTCATTTTGACATCGGCGTTGGCCGTGTTTGCCGTGATCCCTGTGGGGAGTTCTTTGCCCGCGTCGGCATCGCTTGGGTTTTCGGATCACGAAATCCCGTTGGTCATCGCCCCCGGGGTTAGTGTGGGGCTGCTGTACATCTTTGCGCTCAGCAGTTTGGCCGTCTATGGCGTGATCCTCGGCGGTTGGGCCAGCAACAACAAATACAGTTTCATCGGTGGTTTGCGTTCCAGTGCTCAGTTGATTGCGTACGAACTTCCGCTGGGGTTGGGCATTCTGGGGGTGGTGTTGATGTGCCACTCGCTTGATCTAAGCGAGATCATTCAAACCCAGGCTTCCAGCGGCGTCTGGTTCTTTGCCGTTCAACCGTTGGGCTTCCTGGTCTTTCTGGTGGCTGCCTTTGCCGAGGCGGCACGACTGCCGTTCGACTTGCCCGAGGCCGAACAGGAACTGGTCGGCGGTTACCACACCGAGTATTCCGGCATCAAGTTGCTGATGTACCTGGTGGCCGAATTCCTGCACATGGTCACCGCCGCGTTCTTGATTGTGATCATGTTCTTCGGAGGATGGCACCTGTGGGGCGTAACCGGTCAGAATGTCACCGAAGTCACCTGGTTTCAAGCCATCGCCCGCATCGTGGTGCTGTTAACCAAGGTGATGGCCGTGATCCTGTTTTTCATGCTGGTTCGCTGGTCGTGGCCTCGATTCCGGTTTGATCAGCTGATGACATTGGCCTGGAAGGTCATGTTGCCGCTGGGGCTTCTGAATCTGGTGATGGTCGCCGTGCTGGTCGAGTACCGCTCGCAGTTCGAGTCGATGCTCGGCGACGGGGCCTCCTGGATCCTGGTCGGCATCACCTGGGCGATCTCCTTCGCTGCCGTTCTGATTGCCACCGTAATCTCGCCGTCGCAGAGTGATAACCGGCCACGTCTGCACGCAGTCCCCGATAGCACACACACCTAGAAAGACGTCGCGGGTAATCGCGAAGGATGGGTTTTGATGAAACCTGACAGCCCACACATCAAGTGGTTGGAAGAGCCCAAGATGGGCATCACCGGTCGTATGTATCTGCCGCTGTTAGTGCAGGGTCTAACGACTACGACAAAGCATCTGTTTTCCAAGAAAGTCACGCAGAGTTTTCCGGAAGAATGTCCGAAGTTCGGAAACCCTTTGATCTATCGCGGGGTGCATCGTCTGAATCGCGATAGCAAGGGTCGGGTGAAGTGCGTGGCCTGTTTTCTATGTGCCACAGCGTGTCCTGCCCACTGTATTGATATCCTGGCCGCCGAGAGCCCCTGGCCCGATCGCGAGAAATATCCCGAGAACTTCGTCATCGACGAGCTGCGTTGCATCTTCTGTGGCATGTGCGAAGAGGCTTGTCCCGTGGATGCGATCGAACTGACCAGCTTGTTCGACCTGACGGGCCGCAGCCGCGAAGAGATGATATTCGACAAAGAGAAGCTGCTCAGCGTCTACGACCAAACCAAAGACGCCGAGCCCATGGTTTCGGTCACAGGCAAACCGCACGTCCAGCCCGCACCCGGCAAGGCACCCCAATGAACTCGATCATCACACTGTATGGCATCGCAACGGTTCTGATCGCCATCGGCCTCTGGCTGCTGCTGCCGCGCGGCGCGATGCGTGGTCGCATGGTGGGCGTCGTACTGGCACTGATCGGTGCGGGGTTGCTGATCTCGCGACTTCCGCTGGTCGACACCTGGGTCAGCCGTAGCGTGTTTCAGCTCTTGGCCGGCATCACCATCGTAGCGGCCGTGGCGACCGTAACCAGTCGCAACCCGGTTTATTCGGCCATCTGGTTTGCCCTTACGTTGCTGACCTCCGGCGGGTTGCTGTTCGCGCATGGTGCCCAGTTTCTGGGTGTGGCCACGGTGGTGGTCTATGCCGGGGCGATTCTGGTGACTTTTCTGTTTGTCATTATGTTGGCTCAGCCCGAGGGGCACGCCTACTACGACCGCGTCACCTGGGAAGGCAACCTAGCGGCCGTTACCGGCGCGGTAATGGTCGGCTTGCTCACCATGGTCATCTCGGTCGAGTTGGGCCACTCGACGGCCGAAGCCGATTATGCGACCGACGAAGAAGTAGCAATTGCCCTGGCAGACGAGACCGTCGGAGCCGCTCCTGCCGCACAACCCAAAGCCGCGGAAGCGACGACCGAAACACCCGAACGCGAGTTGGATCCCCGCATGCAGGAATTGCGGGGCGAAATCTTGGCCGACGAGCACATGGCCAAACTCGGGGCACAGTTATTCACTCGTCAACTATTGGCGGTTGAAGTTGCCGGCACGCTGTTGCTGGTCGCGCTGGTGGGTGCCGTTTCAATCATTATTCACGGTCGCGGCCCCTTGCGGCAAAGCAATGTTCCAACGGCCATGTCGACCAATAACCATACGAGGGAGCGGTGAGCACATGAACGAAATCACGCTTCTGCAAGATTACTTATTCGTGGGTGCCATGCTGTTCAGCATCGGCCTGGTTGGGTTTCTGTGCCGTCGAAACATGATCATCATGTTTCTCTGTGCGGAGATGATGCTGCAGGGGATTTCCTTCAGCCTCGTCGGATGGAGCCGCTTTCATAACAACTGGGATGGGCAGATCCTCACCATCTTTGTTCTTACGGTCGCTGCCTGCGAAGCCGGAATCGCTTTGGCGATGGTGCTGATGTTGTACGAACGCAGTGGCCATCTCGATATTGCGTTCTGGCAGAAAAATCGCGAGGCGAATCAGGCCCCTTACGTTGACGAGCAGATTCCCGATCCGGAGTTCGAGAAGCCGGTGTGGCCGCATCTAACCCCCGCTGGTATTGAGCCGGAATCCGGCGACGAAGAGGTGTCTTACCGAACCCATGTATGACATAAACTTGTTAATGGTGCTGATACCCGCGTTGCCCTTGGCGGCCGCGATCATCACTGCAATCCTCGGACCTCGGCTGCTTAAAGAACAGAGCCATCTGCCCGCTATTGCGGCCATGGCGTCGTCCTTCGTGCTCAGCATCGCTCTGCTGATTACGGTCAACGACCGCATACAGGACAAAGAGCGCGACGTTGCGGCTGCTGGGGTGCCCAATGCCGCCGCTGCACCGCAAGTGTTCGAGCATGTCTATACGATGTGGACGTGGGCCAACATTCCCGCGGCGCTCGATGCCACATCGTCTCCCCAGACCGAAGCTGACGCTTCCAAGGGGCCCTTCAACTTCGATATCAGCATTTCGCTGCGGTCCGATCCGCTGACCTGCATCATGCTTTCGATGGTGACCTTCATCTCTATGTTGGTGGTCATTTATTCCGTCGGCTACATGCAAGGCGACCCGGGCTACTGGCGGTTCTATAGCTACGTCTCGCTGTTCGTGTTCTCAATGACGATGCTCGTCTCGGTCAGTAACTTCGCCCTGCTGTACGTCTTCTGGGAGGCGGTCGGTGTCTGCAGCTACTTGTTAATCGGGTTCTGGTATCAGAAACCCGAGGCCGCCGAAGCGGGCAAGAAGGCTTTTCTGGTCAACCGCGTGGGGGACTTTGGTTTTGCCCTGGGTGTATTCCTGCTATGGACCACCTATGGCACGCTCAACTTTCACGATACCGCCGCCCCGGCAGCCGAAGGCGTGGCGGCCAGCGACGCGGGTGTTGTCTCGGGCATCTTCGGGGCTTCTCGCCTGGCTGCCGACAACGGCTATGTGGGCGGTGCCGTCGGGACCGCGATTGGCCTGCTGTTGTTGATCGGGGCCTGCGGAAAGAGCGCTCAGTTCCCCCTGCACATCTGGTTGCCAGACGCGATGGAAGGCCCTACGCCTGTTAGTGCGTTGATTCACGCGGCCACGATGGTCACGGCCGGTGTTTACATGGTGGCCCGGTGTGCTCCGTTGTACTTTGTCTCGCCCGAAGCTCAGTTCGCGGTGGCCGGCGTGGGCTGCTTCACGGCGCTGCTGGCCGCGCTGATCGCGTTGACCCAAAACGACTTGAAACGCGTCCTGGCCTACTCCACCATCAGCCAGCTTGGGTATTTGTTCCTCAGCTTGGGGACAGGCTCGCTGGCGGGGATCACCGCTGGGATGTTCCACTTGTTCACGCATGCGTTCTTCAAGGCCCTCTTGTTCCTGGGGGCCGGCAGCGTGATGCATGCCATGGGCAACGTCATCGACATTCGCCGCTTCGGCGGGCTACGAAAACTCATGCCCGTGACGCATTGGACCTTCTTGATTGGCTGCCTGGCCCTGGCCGGAATCCTGCCGCTGGCGGGTTTCTGGAGTAAGGACCAAATTTTGGGTGCCGTTCACGAAACAGGCCACGACGGTGGATGGTTCAACACCTTTTATTGGGTGGCAGTGGTCACTGCTGGTCTAACCGCCTTCTATACGTTTCGAGCCTACTTCCTCACATTTTTCGGCGAATTGAAAGTCCCGGAAGAAGCAGGGCACCACGCCCACGAATCGCCGTCTTCGATGACGGTTCCGCTGGTGATCTTGGCGATCTGTGCCACGCTGGTTGGTTTTGTATTTACCTACGGCAATACATTCGCCAACTTCCTTTGGTCGACCCCGTCGCTGGCCTATACGCCGCTGTTCGCCACGTTGCCTGAAGAAGGGCTCGTCATGCACGGCGATGTCGCCATGCTTAGCACCATGGTGGCTCTCTGCGGAATCGGTGTGGCCGCGTTCCTGTATTTCGGCGATCGTCTGGTACTGCGGGTGATCACCACCATTTTGAAGCCGGCCTATGTCCTTTCTTATGGCAAGTTCTTCATCGATCAGATTTACGAACTGTTGATCATTGTTCCCGTGAAGGCCTTGGCGGTGGTTATGTATTCGTTGGACCGCCTCTTTATCGACGGGATTGTGAATACGGTTGGATCCATCCCGAAGCTGTTTGGCCGCATCTTCCGGCACTTACAAACCGGAATGATACAGTTTTACGCCCTGGCGATGGTCCTGGGGCTGCTCGTGCTGGTACTGGTCGAAGTCTACCTGCAGTGGCCTGCTCCGTAATTGAAATAAGACACGACAAATCAACGCGTTACAACACGACGGTAACCCACGATGTTCAACCTGTTGGTCATTAGCATATTTCTGCCACTGTTTGGAGCTGCTGCCATTTGGGCGCTGGCCCCCGGTGGAAAAGAAACTGCTCGCATGGTAGCGCTGGTGACCACGATCGTCACGCTGATCGCCAGCGGGATTGTGGTGGCTCAGTTCGAACCCGCCAGCGGTGATCGCTACGCCATCGACTGGTCGTGGCTGGCCGTGGGTGACAACGCGCTGGATGTGCGTTTCAGTTTGGGGCTCGATGGCCTCAGTGTCTGGCTCTACGGGCTCAGTGCACTGTTGATGATCACCGCGGTCCTGGTCAGCTGGGAAACGGTCGACGATCGGGCTCCCAGCTTTTACATCCTGCTGTTGCTGCTGGAAACTGGCATGCTGGGCGTTTTTGCAGCCCGCGACATCATGCTGTTCTACGTGTTCTTCGAGTTTGCGCTGATCCCCCTGTTCTTCCTGATCGGCATCTGGGGGCACGAAGAACGGCGATACGCCGCGATCAAGTTCTTCATCTACACCCTGGCCGGCAGTGTGCTGACGTTCTTGGGCCTGATCACCATCGTGGTCTGGGGCTACGTAGAATCCGGCACCATGACCTTCAGCATCGCCAAGTTGACTGAAATCCTGGCCGAGCACCCGATGCCGGTCCATGTGCAGGTGATCATCTTCATTGGACTCTTCGCCGGCTTTGCGGTGAAGGTGCCGCTGTTCCCCTTGCATACCTGGTTACCTTTGGCCCACGTGCAGGCTCCCACGGCGGGTAGTGTCATTTTGGCCGGTGTCTTGCTGAAGATTGGGACCTACGGCTTCGTGCGTTTCAGCCTTCCGATGCTGCCCGACGCCACGGCGTTGTGCATGCCCTGGGTGTTGTGGTTGTCGGTGGCCGGAATTATCTACGGAGCCCTCGTTGCCCTGGCGCAGAGCGACATGAAGCGGCTTATCGCCTACTCCAGCGTCAGTCACCTGGGCTTCTGCATGTTAGGGCTATTCGCCCTGAACGATCTCGGCATGCAGGGCGGAGTGTTGCAAATGATCAATCACGGCTTGTCCACTGGTGCCTTGTTCGCCCTGGTCGGCATGCTCTACGAGCGTTATCACACCCGCGAGATCAAAGAGCTGAGTGGTCTAGCCCGAAAAACACCTTGGCTGGCCGCATTCATGTTGCTGATGACCTTCTCCAGCATCGGCTTACCCGGCCTGAACGGCTTTGCTGGCGAATTTCTGCTGTTGACCGGTATGTTTCAGCGTGCCTGGGCCGATGCCCCCGGGGTGTGGCAACTGCAATTTCAAATCATTGCCGTACTGGCTGTGCTCGGCGTCGTGCTGGGAGCCTGGTACATGCTGTGGCTGGTGCAACGCGTGTTCTTCGGTCCACTTCACGAGGCGAGCCACACCGCGGCCGACCCACCGATCCAAGACTTGTCGCTACGCGAGATGGCCGCACTGGTTCCGTTGGCCGTGTTCGTATTCTGGATTGGTGTTCAGCCCCAGTTCTTTCTCAAGCGAATGGCCCCCGATTTGGATCGCATCGTGGCCAATGTGGCCCCTCACATTGAAGAGAACCTGGCACCCGAAGCTACGGCCGCTGTCGAAGAACGAGACAGTGATTTCCCGGAATTGGATCCCGTGGAGTTCGTTGTGAAGCACGCCGAGCCTCAAGTGTCGGCCGAGCAGCAGTCGCTCGGTGGCACCGCCGCGATTCTTTCTGCCAGCAATGTACGACCTGAACCCGAAACCCATCCCTAGTTATGTCGAACCTCGAGCTGCACAGCTGATATGAGTGAGCGAATTCTGACCGTCGATACCGTGACGCAACTCTTGCCAGAGATGGTGCTTGCCGGTACCGCTACGCTGATCTTTGTGCTGGGTGCCTTCTTGGCCGCCCGTTGGATGTGGAGCTGGCTGGCCGGCTTCGGCATTGTCGGGGCGGCTGTCGCGCTGGCCGAAGTGGGTGGGGCCGGAATGAGCGGTCCGCTGGCAGACGACGCGTTCGGCTTGTACGTACGTTGGCTTTCGTTGGGCGTTGCCCTGCTCTTCGTACTGCTCATGGGACGCATCGCCACCCGCGATCAAGGGGCGGAAGTGGTCGGCCTTCTGCTCATGGCCATGGTCGGAACCATGTTGGTGGCCGGCAGCCAAGAGTTGGTCATGCTGTTCCTGGGGCTCGAGATGATTTCGATACCCACCTACGCCTTGTTGTTTCTGGGACGCAAGAATCTCGGCTCTTACGAGTCGACGGTGAAATACTTCTTTCTCAATATCCTGGCGTCGGCGTTCATGCTTTACGGGTTCAGCTTCTTGTACGGCATTAGTGGCTCGACGCATCTCACCGATATTCATGCCGCGCTGGCCGGCGGCGCCGTGCAGGAGCAGGGCTGGTCGATTATGGCCTCACTGGCGGTCTTGTTCATCTTTGCCGGGTTAGGGTTCAAGATTGCAGCCGTACCGTTCCATTTTTACGCCCCCGATGTTTACCAGGGTACGACGAATGCCAATGCGGCCCTGTTGTCGATCGTTCCGAAGATAGCCGGCCTGGTCGCCATGGTTCGCATCCTGCTGATCGCCATGCCCACGTTTGAACCGATCGGTTGGCGAATTGCCCTGATCGTGGCCATATTGACGATGACCATCGGTAACGTTCTTGCTCTGTGGCAAGACAGTGTTCGTCGACTGTTGGCCTATTCGGCCATCGCCCATTCCGGCTACATGCTGATCGGCCTCGCCGTCGCATTTGCCATGAGCTACACGGGGAACACTGCGAGTACCGGGTTCGAAGGCGTCGCCGCCATCCTGCTGTACATGCCGGTGTATGCGTTGGGGACACTGGGGACCTTTGCCGCACTTACTTATCTCGGAGACGATCGCCACGAAGTGGATGGCATCGATGAGTTGGCCGGCTTGGGACATAGCCAGCCCTTCGCCGCGATGGCCATTGCCATCTTCATGTTCTCGCTTGCCGGCATTCCCCCCTTGGCAGGATTTTGGGGCAAGCTGGCCCTGTTCGGTTCGGCACTTTCGGTCGATGCGGGTATCGAAGGCACGAGCGAGTTACGGGTCTGGTTCATCCGCCTGGCGATCATCGGTGTGGTCAATGCCGCGATCGCGGCCGTGTATTACCTCCGTATCATCGGGGTGATGTACTTTCGCAAGCCGCTGGCAACGCCTCAAGCCGACGGTGGGGCTGGCGCCTGGCTTGCCATGGCCCTTTCGGCATTCCTCGTCGTAGGAATTGGCGCGGCTTCGGGACCCCTGTGGGAAAGCACGATGTTGGCCAGCGATTCGTTACGAGCAGAAGAAGAGGTGACTCAAACAGAGGCCTCACCTGCAACGGAGCAGACGACCCAGACGAGTGTCGAATCGCCCGTAGCCCCCAATGCAGAATCGCGTCTGCCGGAATCCGCACAGCGCAACGATCTGGCCACTTCGAGTGCCAATTAGCACCGCGATTGAGCTTCCCTAGAAAAAGAGACGGCAACGGCCAAGATTAGGCGATCCCTCGAACCGTTGCCGATCCGAAGAAATTCTTGGCCGCTGTCCGTCTACCTCTGCCCCGCGTCGTGTGATGGCGCTGCATAATATAGACAGGGGCTATGACATACGTGTGTCATACTCAGCGGAAGTAGTCCCCACTTTTGGAGAAATTTCCAATGCTGTCATTTTGATGGCTTCACAAACACCGGCAAGCTTTTAAGTGGCTGTTTTTCCATTTGTCGATAATCCGCCAGTTGTCGAACCCATCTCTACAGCCCCCGTTGTCGGCGATTGTTTCCCGCGGCAGCGTATCCTAGGATTGGCCGGAACGGTCCGCTTCTTTCCTGGCAAGGGTTCTAGCAATGGCAACACGTCGTAGCGGGTGGAACGAGCTCCGCCGATTGCTCGACTCCGTTGCCGTGCCATGGTTTGCGATCAATTCCGACCGCAAAATCATATGGTGCAATGAGGCCCTGGCTCGTGCCACCGAGCTTGACGTCGAAGCGCTGCAAGACCGTAAGTGTCGGTACCAAACCCCTGAGACAAATTCGCGCGATGAAGCCATCGCCGACGCATTGTGCCCCCCACCAGAGGTTGCTGATGCGGGAACATTGGAAGCGGTCGTGGCATGGCGGAACACGACGGGCGAGGAGGTTCGCTACAAGGCGACCTTCACCTCACTCACCAGTCAACCGAATTCCCCTCCCGGTGATTCGGCCAAGACGGCGCCTCGGCCCGTCGCCGTGCTTGCCATGTTGCACGGACCGCTTGACCCACTTGAAGGGAAACCCAAGGTCGCACTCGTGGCGAATGATCCATCGCCACGAGAGCTTCACGATCAGGTGCGCAAATTTCGACTGACTTGGGGTGCCCGATACCACGTTGATCGATTGGTGGGAAGCAGCGTTCTGGCCCAAAAAATTCGTCAGCAAGTTGAGGTCGCATCCGCCGGCCTTGCGCCTGTTTCGATCGTAGGACCTGAAGGTAGCGGTCGGAGGCACATCGCCCGCACGGTGCATTACCATCAGACCGATTCTCATGCGGGCCGCCTGATCCATCTTTCCGCTGCTTCGCTCACAGCAGAATCGCTTCAGTCGGCCGTCGTGGGTTTGACTTCTGAAGTTCCGACTCAAGCGTCCCCATCAACGGCAACGTTGCTGTTATCCGATGTCGATGCTTTGTCACCAGACTTGCAGTTTGCTCTGGAGCAACTACTCGAAGTGCCTCGCAACGGAATACGTGTTGTCACCACCGCAAAGCTTCCGCTGAAGGATCTCGTAGCGACAGGAGATTTTCGCCCTAACCTGGCTTTGTGTTTGGACCCGATCTCGATCGAATTGCCCCCGCTTCACGAGCGTCGGGAAGACATCCCAGCTCTGGCGCAGATGTTCGTGGAAGAGTTCAATGGCCAATCGGAAGTTCAGCTCGGTGGTTTCGAGCCCGAGGCACTCGATCAACTCGTCGCATACCCCTGGCCGGGCGAGATCGAAGAATTGCGTAGCGTGGTCATAGATGCTTGTCGACAATCACCGGCTCCGCTGATTACCGCCCGTGGTTTACCACGCAAAATCGCCCACGGTGTTTCCGCGAGCGATGGCCTGACCCCTAACGATGAAACGATTCGCTTGGATGAATTCCTGGCGGAAATTGAGGCAGAAATCGTCCGTCGCGCACTGTTTCAAGCGAAGGGCAACAAGTCGAAGGCTGCCGCGTTGCTGGGGTTAACCCGCCCCCGCTTGTATCGACGGCTGGTGCAGCTTGGCTTGGAAGAAGAAAGTAGCTGATCGGAACCGTTGCTGATGCGGGTTTCTCTGCTTTCCTCGCTTCTCCAACTGGTCGGCGGTTGGCAGTTGAGTAACCTCACCTTATGATGCCAAGTGATCTGAGACCGCAGGATCGCAACGTGGATGAATCACCGCAGGCAACATGCTTGGTACTTGAAAGGCAAGGGACTTGGGCAGCCGCCTTGCGTCGCCACGGAGCACCATCGGTCTGTCAGCTTCGTGAAGCACGCGGGATGGCCGAAGTCGAGGGGTTCCTGCGGAACCAGCCTCATTGCCTGGTGGCCATTGAACTACAAGAAGAAGAGCCTGAGCGGTCCATCGAGCGGATCGACCGCTTACGGCAGGATTTCCCAAAATCTGTTTGCGTCGCGTTCGGTCACCGCGTTTCTACCAGCCTGGCCCTGTTGGCCTGGGAGGCCGGAGCAACCACCGTGATCAATTCGCCGCGACAGATAGTACAAGCCGCCGAAATCATCAAACACTGGTCTCTGTTTGTGACGGGGCTGGGTGAGCAGGTATCTACCGAGGGAGACATCGTCGATCGGGTTCGAAATCGTCTGCCTTTCCGACCGGTCGACGCAAACCGCCGATACACAAAATCCACGGCGCGTAAGCCGCCCGTCAGCGACGACGATGAACCTATCGAATTTGAACCGTTACCATGAGCCGTTAGATCATCGTACTTTTGAGGCGAGCTGCTTTGGTCTCGGTCAGCCACCAGCGGAGCAACCATTCCAGCCTACCATTCAATCCAGCGTACTAATCCTCATCGGAGAAGAGCATATGGCTCCTGCTAACCTATCCCCGGCTGATGTTGAGAAAACTTTGGCCGAGTTCCTTGATCCTGAGACGGGCCGCAGCGTGACTCAAATGGGGCAAGTCCGCGATATACAGGTGGATGGCGACAAGCTTTCGCTGACGCTGGAATTGACCACGTATGCGGCCCCCTTGAAAGAGGACACGCGACAAGAGCTGATCGAGCTGTTGAAGTCGAAATTGCCCGCGCTTTCCCAGATCGACGTGGGGCTTGCCACGCATGCGCGACCAGCGCAACGCATCGGCGAGATCGGGCTGGCCTGCAAAAGCGTGATTGCCGTTGGCTCGGGGAAAGGGGGCGTAGGCAAAAGCACCATTGCCGCTTCGTTGGCATATGGATTGAAACGCGCCGGTTGCAAAGTCGGACTGATGGACGCCGACGTGTATGGCCCCAGCATCCCTCATCTCATTGGGGTAAATGAACGACCAAAAATTATCGAAGAGAAACGCATCGAGCCAATCGACGCCGACGGACTCAAAGTAATGTCCATGGGTTTTTTGGTCTCACCGGACGAAGCAGTCGTTTGGCGCGGGCCCATGCTACATGGTGCGATCACACAATTTCTGCGCGACACGGAATGGGGCGAGTTGGACTACCTGATTATCGATATGCCACCGGGAACGGGAGACATTGCCCTTACGCTATCCCAGCTGTTGCCACTTTCGGGGTCGGTCGTGGTTTGCACCCCACAAGATGTGGCGCTATTGGACGCGGTGAAGGCGATCGCCATGTTCCGCAAGGTCAACATTCCGCTGATCGGAATGGTCGAAAACATGAGCTACTTTATTTGCCCCGACAACGGTAAGAAGTACGAGATCTTCGGTTCCGGGGGCGCGAAGAAGCGGGCTGAAGAACTGGAGGTACCTTTCCTGGGAGAGGTGCCCATCAACATGCAAATACGCATTCGGGGCGACGAAGGTCGGATTGAATCGGCCTACGAAGATCCCGATTCGGCCCCGTACCTCGAAGCCATCTGCAAGAATGTCGCGGGCAACCTCGTTCGCAGTCGAAAGTCGGACCCACCGTTGCCGTCGCTTTCGGTGCTTTGATCACCGCAGTTCCGTCTTAATCCGGCACGGCTCCAATGAGGGCCGGAGACCAATGGGAAAGAGCCGCCCGACCGCAAGGATCAGACGGCTCTTGTTCCTTCGTTCGTCGACTGGAGGGCCGACGGTGAGGTCACCCAGTGCCAGGAACTCGCGGGGAGTTCACGGCACCTCAAGCGGGCTATTTCTTTTTCCGCTTGGCGGTCTTTTTCTTGGCGACCTTCTTCTTCTTGGCAGCCTTTTTCTTTTTGGCCTTCTTCTTTGTGGCCTTCTTCTTCTTCGCGACTTTCTTCTTCGCGGTCTTCTTCTTGGCTACCTTCTTCTTGGCGACCTTCTTCTTCTTAGCTGCCTTCTTTTTGACAGCCTTCTTCTTGGCTTTCTTTTTAGCCACGCTACGTCCTCCATAGTAAAGTTCCTGACGAGTTTCGCCGTGGCCACATCATGCGTGCCAACGAATACTACGACGCTCGTCATTGACAAGTAACACGACTTTTTCCTTGGCATCGCCCTGGTCGTGTGCTCGCTGGGTCGCGATAAACCAGACCGTCTTGTCTCATGCAAGGAACTTCATGCCCGATATTAGTACGAATTCCTCAAAATAGTGCAATACGTTTTCCTACCTATGTACCTCAGCTCCATTCCCTTACGAGTGGCTGTGGAGCACGTTGATCTTCCGAATCTTCAAGCAAATTGATTTCACCGATGCTCGAAACAAGTGTCGATGCGCGCATTTGGATTGCTTGATGCGCGATGGGATGCGAGAGAGCTGCTCTGCTTGCGTCTCTGTGCTTAGTTCCGCGCTGCGCGGTCCATCGAATGGACTTCATCGGCAAGAAATCGAAGCATTGGCGCTATGGTGAGCACTGCAAATTGATAACGACATCACCACATTTGGTTGTTCAAGCTGCGGTAGTTGTCGTAAGCGAAAAAGCCAAAGAACAACGGCAGGAAGAGCCCTCTGTCGGCTAAAACCGAGATGATGGCCAACGCAACCGCGGCAATGAAGGAGACCTGCAACGATAGTCGCAAGCCATTGCCTGGCAAGCGGTTAACGAACATGGCGCGTGAGATTTGACCGCCGTCCAAAGGATAGATGGGCAGTAGATTCACCAGACCCCAATAGATATTCACATAGAGCAGGTCGTGCACCAAATACAGCGTTGAGAAGTTCTTCAACCGTGGTGCCGAAGCGTTGAGTGTCGTCGACCAGCCAAGCAACGAGACATTGATCTGAAAACCAGAAAGCGTTACCACCAAAATCACCAGCGCGGCGAATACAAAGCCTGCGAAGGGACCAGCAGCGGCTATGAAAATCGTGCTGCGCTCGGTTTGTCGATCGGGTTGATAGACCGCTAAGCCACCGGCAGCGTACAAGACAATCCGCGATGGCCACTGATGCGCAAGCGCCGCCAGGGCGTGTCCAAGTTCGTGGAATAAAATTGAAAAAAAAACTGCTCCAACCCAAATTAGGACCAATTTTGGGGTCTCAATGCGCATTCCAAGCAATGCCGAGACAAGCCAGAACAGAGGATGCACGCGTACTGGAATCCGCCCGATCGCGAAGCGAAGGTCATAAGGATTGAGTGGCGGTTCACGGAGGAACATCATCGGACTCAAGGAAAGAGGGTCTGCAAAACATGTTGATTGGATCACATGGTCGCACAACACGTCTCGCTTGCAATCCCCCGCGGACGCATTCAGCCCCAGGTTTTTGGAACTCATTGCGATTGGGCTGAGCAAATAGAAGCTCGGGTCACTCAGCAGACGCCGAAAGGGAAGTGAACCATTCCACAGGTGGATCGCAACCACGACGGAGATCCGCGAAAACTATGCTGGGCGTTCTGAATCACCCTGCCGAATCACTCAGACCCTTCCACCAGCGTTACGCGTAGCCCACGCACATCGGCGACCATCTTTCCCGGGATATCGGTGGCCTGCAAGGTAAGGTCTCCACGACCGGATGAGAGCCGAACGGTTCCCAGATCGATAGGTTTCCAGGTTTTCACAAACGATTCGCTGCCGCGGGAGGCCCGATCGTTTTCGGCGCCCCGAAGCGGTGGGTCGTGGGCCTCGGTGATCTTTTTCTGCACCAGCGTTTCACCCAGGCTGAGTTGGAATGTGGATCCCACGTCCGCAGCGGGGCAAGTGTAAAACACCTCTACGCGATAGATCCCAGGCTGATGAATGTCGACGTCCCAAGTCATGGCGTCGCCGGTGTTTGTCCAATTCGTGAAGTAGGAGCAATTGGGTGCCCTGGAACTGCGTTCGACACTGCCACTGGGGGTACCATCTCTGGCAGGTAAAACGGTTGTCGGAAACTCAGAATAGCCGACCGGGTAGGGGCGGTTTTCTTCCAGGCGATAACTGGCCAACTCCTGCTTCCAATTCGTCACCGCGTTGCGTAGTCTCGCGGCGACTTTCGGTTGTTGCTTGGAGATATCTTGGCGCTGCCCTGGATCGCTGGTCATGTCGAATAGCTTCCCTGCAGGATCCATGCGGTATTGCTGCGTGCGAACACTGATATTGTTTCGCCACATCGAAAACAGAATCCGGTCTTTCCATTCCACGGCCGAGCGTTGAAACAGCGGTTTCAGACTAACCCCGTCCAAGGGTTTGTCACCAATCAGTTCAATCCCTGCCAGATCGGCCAGCGTGGGAAGCAGGTCGATTGCACCGCCGATCGTTTCGATTTCCAAACCGGCGGGAATGTGTCCCGGCCATCGCACCAGGCAGGGCACACGAAGTCCGCCTTCGTCCACCGAACCTTTGCGACCCTTCATGTCATCGTTCCACCGCCAGCTATTCGGACCGTTGTCGCTGAAGTACACAACAATTGTGTTGTCACTCAGATTCAGTTCGTCCAACTTCTCGAGCACGCAGCCGACGTTCCAGTCGATGTTCTCGCACATGGCCAGGGCGGCGCGGGTCATTGGTAGGTCTTCTTTCTTGGGGTCGCGATTGAGCTGTTCGAATTCGGCACCGTCGAACTTGTCGTAGAACCGATCGGGAACCTGCATCGGCGAATGTGGGGTGCAGTAGGGCAGGTAACAGAAGAACGGCTGATTGCGATGCTGTTCGATGAACTCCATCGCATGTGTGGTCAGGTCATCGGTGATGTATCCGCTGCCTTGAACCTTTTGGCCGTTGTGTTCCAGGACGGGAGCAAAGTAGTTGCCCCAGTGGCCCGAGCAGAAACCGTAGTATTCGTCGAACCCACGGCCGTTGGGGTGATAAGGATACTGGGTACCGTTGTGCCACTTACCGAATGCACCGGTGGCATAGCCGGCCGCCTTGAACGTATCGGCGATGGTGGTCACATCGGTGTCCAAACGCTCTTCGCCTTTGGATACGCCCCGCACGTTGCCTCGGGCGTGGTAGCGGCCCGTCAGAAACTCAGCCCGGGTGGGGGCACACACTGCACAGACAAAAAAATTGTCGAACCGAACGCCATCTTTTGCCAGCGAGTCGATATGTGGGGTAGCGATGTTGCCGTTGCCGTGCACGCTCAAATCACCCCAGCCTTGGTCGTCGGCCAGAAAGACCACCACGTTGGGTGGGTTTTCCGCACGGACCCCACTCGCGATACAGGCGAGCACGATCACACCGCAGCAGACCCACGTCGCACGAATCGATTGATCCAGAGTTCGTCGCTGGCACGGCTTGGATGGTATCAGCGACTGGTTGCTTCGGATCAGTTTGGTGTCCATCGACAATGCTCCCATTCGATTCATGGCTTTCCTGGGAAGTCCGCACTTGTCCTCATCCAGGTGCGGACTCAGAAATGGCTAGTATTGACTGCCGTCGGGCGCAGAGCAAATTTCGACTGGCAAGACCTTGCCGCGCCAATTGCAGGCGAACGAAAAAAGGCGACCCCGCATCGCGGCGAGGTCGCCCAATTTGTCGTTCACACGAATTCACCCGCCAATCGCAGGGCAGGGGATAGAAGATTATGTCTCTCGGTCATTTCTGCGAGGTGATCTCCGTTCGCCTGGTTGAGGGCGATCCCCCGGGCCTCGACGTTGCATCTCTTCGGCCGCTCGCTGGGTCTCGTCGGCATCGAGCACGCCATCGCCGTTGAGATCCGATCGTTCAAACATCCTTCGAACCGGCTCGGGCAACAGTTCCAGCGGAGTGATCTGCCCGTCACCGTCACGATCTTGCTCGGTCAACGGCGGAGGCATGCGGTCTCGTCCACCTTGGTCTCTTGGGCCCCGATCAGCCGGTCCGTCTCTTGCATCACCGCGCTGGCGACCTGGGGCAGAGCGATCGCGATTCCCATCACCAGGACGCGGCGGTCGGAGTTCATCTCGACTCAGCGTTCCGTCGCCATTACGATCCAGCCTGCGGATCGAATTCTCTGCGTTCTCCAATTCCGTGGCCGAAATTTCGCCATCCCGATCATTGTCCAGCAATTGCAAGATTGGGTTCGGCGGAGGCCCATTTCTTCCGTCGTTGCCATCCTCGTCGCCGAACCTCCCGGGACCGCCCTGCGCTCCCGGGGGAGGTGGGTTGCCGCGTTCATATCGATCGCGGCGCTGATCACCATCGGGACGTCGCGGTGGCCCGTTGGGAGGTTGGGCCAATACCATGGCTGCAGGTACCGCGACGAGGGCCGCGACGAGAAACACGTACTTCTTCATCGTTGGTCTCCATTCTCAGGGGTGTTACTTCCGCTCTTCGAATGGACACGTGTTCTCGCCGCCCTCGCAGGATGCTTAAGCATCGAAGGGGCCGAATCCGTGCTGTCCGAAGAGGAACTCTCTGGCCTGGCGTTCACCGGAATCTTGTTCCAGTTGTTGCTGCAGGGGTTGCCCGTTTGTGGGCAGTCCGAACATGCTGAACCCGGGCATGAACGACCCATCGGTGTTTGCCTGCTGGCCGTTCGTCTGCCCAGATCCGTTGGACGATTGTTCTCCTCCGCCAGAACCACCTTGGGGTCCCGGGTCCTGATTCGGTTGATTCTTAGCGAAAGGATTCTGTCGGAATGGGGAATCACGTCGTGCCACAATCACCCGGGCGTCCATGTCATCGGCTATCTGCACATCGTCCGCTCCTCGCCCGGGATCGATCTTGACCAGTTCGATATCGCCGAACTTCATCTCGTCACCATTCATTTCAACGGTCGCTCCGGCGGCCGAGATGTTGTCGGCCTCTTTCGTGCCACGCACGATCAAGGTGTCTCCGCGCCCGGTACCACCGTGAATCTCGATGCCGTCCTCGAGATGAACCCCGTCGTGGTTCATGTCGACGGTGAATTCATCTCGACCACCGTTGGAACCGACGAGGATCAACTTCGAAGTGTCTTCGATGGCGCGACTCTCAACCACCTTACCGTTGCGTGAGTTCACGATATCAACGGTTTCCCCATCCATCACCACGCGAAGTTTTGCCGACCCGCTACCCTCGGCAACTTTGTGATAGAGCACCGACTCGTCGTAGAATAAATTGTCTCGCAGATCGGTGATTCCGGTATTGCGTTCGATGATGTCCGAGAGCGTTGTGTTTTCCACCTCGGCCAACTCGCGACCAGCGAGCACGTTCTGGTACCAGAACCGATCGCCGTCGCGAATCCGTTCGAATTGATCGACAATCACGGCTTGGTTCAATTCGCCCAGGCTCGAGCCTTCGACGTGATCCTCGGCCAGGGCACCAACCCACACGTCGATGTTGTTGACGTCGCCATACAGCATCTCCAACTTGTCTGCCAAGACGGGGTCAGAGGTGATGTCCGCGAAACTGGTGACCGGCTCCAAGCCAAGATCGATACGCACCTGGTTGTAATCGGCCAACCCGTGATCACGACCTCGCTGGATATTCAGCGAAGCCAAGTCGAATCCGCCAGAGCCGGGGGCTCCGAAAAGGAAATTCCTCACATCGTCCACGATCTGGTTGTCGATCTCGTTTGCCAAACTGGATGACAAGCCCAACAGCAACGAATCGATGCCGTTATCGGTGACTTCATCGGGTGCGAAAAAGGCTGAGGCAAGGTCCAGGTTTCCGTCATCGATCACCGTGCCGTCGTTATTCAGTCGCAGCAGTTCCGAGGACAACATGCTGTGTCCGAATCTGTAAGAGGCGGTTGAGAACAGATTGCTGATCTCGGGATTCACCGAAGGATCGTAACCGTCGTAGTAGCTGAAGGCACTTTCGCCCAGCAGGGCCGGCAAAAACTGGTTGAAGGTGATCGACTGAATCTGCGCGACGTTTATGGCACGAGCCTGCTGGTAGATCTCCTCGTCGGTCAGTGATGGATCGGCCGCGGCTATTTCCTCGGCCAACCGATTGTGCTCGCGGACGAACAGCGTATGCATCGATGTTAATGCTGCATTCTCGTTCGCTCGTACATCCCCGGCCAGGAACAGGGTGTCGCTGGTTCCCCCGGCGTTTTCAAGGCCTTCTTCATTAAACGGTAGTAGATCTCCTTCACTGGTCTTCAGCTTGCCATCGGTAAACGTCCGCAAGGCGTCGGCTCGTTCCTGGTCCGATCCATATACGACCGATCCGTCCAGGAACGCGGTGATCTGGTTGATTTGCTGTCGCGGGTTGTCGGTCGAATCCCCCGTAGTCTCATCGTAGATGGAACGGTTGAGACTGATCGTGGCGTCGCCATTGCCATCAGGGTCGAAGAATATATCACCCTCGGGGACCTCAATGGGAAACGATTCGGCGGGGTCGGCGTTTTCTGTCAGGTCGATATCGTGGTCGATGAATTGTCCCCACAGCCAGACCATATCGGTCAGATAGCGATCATTCGATTCGGTGGTTAGTTGCGCCACGACCGCGTTGCTCACTTCGCGCGCACTCGGGCGATCTTCTCCGGCCGGAGTCGAAATTCCATCACCGTATTCGACCGTGGTGAGGCGAAGAAGTTGTTCGTCGGTGCTACCCAACTCCGAGTCGTTGAGATTGTTTCCCGTCCCGTCGATGCTGGCGAACTCTCGGTTTTCGACCTGAGGCGGTTCGAATCGAAACCGCATGAGTTGCTCTCGAAACGCGGCCATCTGTGAGGCCAGGTCTCCACCCACCGAGAAATTAGCGGCCAGCAATTGACGAGACTCCAGCTGCTCTGCGCGCAGTGAACCGTGCCTTTTCATGACTGCCTCTCCAATGTTCCGTTTACGTGCCTAAAGATGAGATTGAGAAGAGGGGATGTCGTTCGCATTCCGCCCCTTCGCTCGAACGAGCGATGAACGCGGGAGAATGCAGACAGATATGTAAGTGAGCCACCTCCGGTTCTATCTCGCAGGATCGTTGGGCCCCCGGTCATATGCTGGCAAGCAATACAACGGGAAGAGCAACGCCCTATCTACAATCCTGAATGGAAATTCCTAAGTGTCCACCATTTTGACCCCAAAAGCTGGGCTCGGTTTGGTGTTGGATCGGTCGATTCGTGTTAAGATTTAGTAGGTAGCGAATGACAGAACGTGGCCCCAAATAAGGGGTTTGGGGGCCGACGCTACGCGACGGCACAGAGAATGACGGACAATTTCGAGGAATCGAAAGCCACGCTCGAACGACTGGCCCGTGGCGATCATGAGGTGTTGGCCGAAGTCTTTTCCCAGCACCGCGATCGTCTAAGGCGGATGGTCCAATTCCGCATGGACCGCCGTCTGGCAGGTCGTGTCGATGCCGATGACGTCTTGCAGGATTCGTTCCTGGAAGCCTCGCAACGCGTTCCGCACTATTTGAAGAATCCGAAGACTTCAGTGTTTGTATGGTTGAGGAGTGTGGTTTTTCAAACATTGGTCGACACGCATCGACGACATGTCTCGGCCAAAAAGCGCGACGCCACGAGAGACATCTCAATCGACCGCAACGAATTCCAACAAAGCACCTCGACTGGGTTGGCTATCGAGTTGATGGACAGCGTAACAACTCCCAGTGGCGCTGCCGCGCGCGCCGAAACCGAGCGAGCGCTCGAGCAGGCAATCGCCACCATGAACGAAACCGATCAGGAAATTCTGGCACTGCGACATTTCGAAGAGTTGACCAACGCCGAGGTCTCGGAAGTATTGGGAATTGCCGTGAAGGCGGCCAGCATTCGTTACGTGCGTGCGTTACAACGGCTTAAAGAAATCCTCTCTTCGGTCTCGTGTATTCAAGGCAGTCGGGCCCATGGGTGATCCGCAAACCCAGCGAGACGAGTTCGAATTGCTCGCGTCGGAGTTTGCGGAGTGCTTTCGCGACGGGCAGTGGCCCAGTGTGTCGGAATACGTTGCGCGATATCCACAATGGGCTTCTGAGATCCAAGAGCTGTTCCCCACGATCGCCGCGATTGAAAAGCTCAAACACAAGCGCGACAGTCGACCCCGCAGTAAGCCGTCGTTCGGACCGGTGACCGTCGAGGAGTTGGGCGACTTTCGTATCATCCGCGAAATCGGTCGCGGTGGTATGGGCATTGTGTGCGAAGCCGAAGAGATCACGCTTGGTCGACGCGTCGCACTCAAGTTCCTTCCCAAACACCCGTTCCTCACCGACAAGCAGCTCGATCGATTCCAACGAGAAGCCAAGACGGCGGCCAGACTACACCACACGAATATCGTTCCCGTATTCGGTGTGGGGGAAGACCAGGGCTATCACTTCATCGTCATGCAGCTCATTCCAGGCGTGGGCTTGGACAAGGTAACCTCGCTACTGCAACAAGAATATCAGCCCAAAGCGCCGGCCGAAGCACATGCACAGCAGGAATTGGTGCACTGCACCACACAGGATTCAGATTTTCTGGCTCGACTGACCAATGACTTGCTGAAAAACCAGTTCGAGCCTCCCCCCAAGCCAGATTCCTCCTCGTCATTCGATGACACCACCGTCCTGGAGACGAATGCTCATCGCGATGGCAAATCAGCGGCTCCCACGCCTCCCCAAGCTGAAATGGAAACCGCGACATCGGGGAGCAGATTTCGCAACGGCGCTGTCGGCAACCAGGTGCCCACGCGTTCAGCGGACAGTGCGGGCCACCAATCGATTCCGATGAGCTATTTCTCAGCCGTAGCGACCATTGGCCTCCAGGTTGCCGAAGCATTGGAGCATGCCCACCGTCAGGGAACCATTCACCGCGATATCAAACCGGCCAACCTGTTGCTCGACTTGCAGGGCGTGGCTTGGGTGGCCGACTTCGGGCTGGCCAAAGCGGCCGAAAAGGGCCAAATCAGTCACACCGGTGATGTCGTCGGTACGTTCCGCTACATGGCCCCCGAACAAGTTGCCGGCACGCCCGATGCACGCAGCGATGTTTACAGTCTGGGGCTCACCCTTTACGAAATGCTCACGCTTCGCTGTGCACACGACGATGAGAGCTTGCAGAAGGCACTGATTGGTTCGCAGCCGTTGAATCCCCCCGTGCCGCCCCGCGAAATCGATCGGCGGATACCACGCGACCTGGAAACCGTGGTGCTGAAGTCCATTACACCCGAACCTGAGGCCCGTTATCAGTCGGCCGTGGATCTGGCCGCCGACCTGCGCCGTTTTCTTCTTGGTCGGCCAGTCACCGCACGTCGTTCCAGTGCGATCGAACGGGCATGGAAGTGGAGCCGCCGCAATCCGCTGGTGGCCAGTCTGGCATCTGCCGCCATGGCACTGCTGGTACTCGTGGCGATCACGGCGAGTATCGCTTACGCTCGGACGCGGCAAGCGAACCGTGAGGTGCGAGCGGCGTTGCAAGCCGAGTCGTTACAGCGCGAACGGGCCGAATCGATTCTGGACATTTCGCTGGAAGCCCTGGATAAGGTTTCCGCGCAGTTCACGCCACAACGAGTCGGCCAACTTTCCAGCTTCGACGTCGAAGCTCCGGACGGCCAGTCCATCGAATTATCCGCCGGCACGACGCTAACCGATGAAGCCGCCGGTGTGCTCGAGGAACTGGCCACGTTTTACGATCGATTCGCTGAAGGAGAAGGCTATAGCCCCAAGTTGCAGTTTGAAGCGGCCAAGGCAAATCGAAGGAATGGGGACATTCGCCGGCGTTTGGGCCAACTGGCCGAAGCGGAATTGGCCTACGATCAGGCCATTCGCTTGATTACCCCGCTGGCGGCTCGAGAGGAGACACAGAATTCACACATCTTGGAGTTGGCACGCACCTATAACGGGCGAGGTGAGTTGTACGCCTCGGTGGGCGATCCCCTGCGAGCTGAAGAAGCTCACTTTGCGGCACTCGACTTACTAACCGCCCGGGAAGATGGGGTGGAGGAATCTGCCGACCTGCTGTTCGAGGAAGCTCGCACCCACTATTTGCTCGGTCGACCCAGTCGAAGTGGCCCTCCGCCAGAGCATCATGGCCGACCGGGTCCGCCACCGCCCAGAGACGGTTCGCAGCGCGAGCCCCCTCCTCACGAGTATTCGCCTCCTCCACCGCACCCGCAGGGCCTGAATCCGCAGTCCGACGAACAACTCGATTGGGCGATCGAGATCCTGATCGTACTGACCAGGCAACGTCCTGAGGTCGACGAGTATCGGCACTTGATTGCGTTGTGCTATCGCGATCGCGCGCATGGTCGAGATTGGCAAGGAGTCGAACGGGCAATTGAGATTCTGGAAGCGTTGATCCGAGAAAACCCCGACGTCGCTCAGTATCAATACGAGCTGATTGAAACCTTGGCGCGGTGGAATGTTCGGATGGTGGAGACCTCGCGCGAGTCTCGGGCTGAAGCCGAACGGGAACTTGCGCTGGCCCTGGATCTGTCGGAGAAGCTGATTGCGGCTCATCCAAACATTCCTGACTATCGCGTGTCCCAGGTGCATATTCACCACAAGCTGGCCACGGTGTTCGATCACCCGAGTCATCGAAACCGGGGACAACGCAACGAGGATCGGTTGGCTGAAAGCGAGCAGCACTTCCTCGCGGCCATCGCATTGCAAAAGGCACTCGTGGCCGAATTCCCCGAGGTTTCCTCGTATCAGTTGTGGCAGGCCGCGATCGAACTGAACCTGGCACGCCATCTACTGCAGCGCGAGAAGCCGGACCAAGCGTTGGCCACGGTGGGGGAGGCACTCGAAATTCTGGAAGCTATTCCTCAGAACGACGCTGGCACTGGCGTACAGGATTCGATTGTTGGCGAAGGATATCGCATGCTAGGCGAGATTCACGGTCACAATGGCGACCACGACCTGGCCCGAGATGCATTCGACAAAGCCGCTGCGTTCGACGGTCGTCGTCCACCGCCCCCTCTTCCACACGATGGCTCTCCAGAAGGACGCCGCGGGCCACCTCCTCGTCGATAGCCTCGAGCGAAGCGTTCAGTTCTCCTCGATGCAGTACAGGTGCCCTTGCGAGCGGAGAAACAGCTCGCTGCCTGCCAGGGCCGGCGTGGCATCGATGGGGTCGTCCAACTCGTTGGTGGCCAACACTTCGAGATCCGTCGAGTTGGCAACCACCAGGCAGGTGCCGTCGCGACCTACCAGGTACAGTCGATCGGCCGCGGCCACCGGTGAGGCGTAAAACGCCTTCACGTCCTGCAACCGGGTTTGATCCATCAGCGGTTCGCCGGTCTTCGAATCGAGACAGGACAGAATCGCTCGATTCGACGACGTCATATAGAGACGATCGCCGTACAGCAGCGGTGATGGAACGTAGGGGGCCCCTTTGTCCCGATGCCAGACAATGGTGTCCGTGTCGGTGATATCGCCCGAGGCATCCAGCGGCAGGGCATACACCGCGTTCCCTCCACGATTGCTCATGCAGTACACCAGCCCCTGGTGACTGACCGGGGAAGGAATTGCGTTCATCGTTTGTCCGCCACATTCCCACAGCAACTCACCGGAATTGAGGTCGTAGCTGCGTACGCGATTCGTGCCGTTGGTGACTACTTGTGTTTTGCCGGCGTGTTCGACCACCAGCGGAGTCGACCAGTTGCTCGGCTCGTCGCGAGGTTGTTCCCATAGCGTTTCACCGGTGGCCGCATCCAAGGCATAAATCATCGATTGTTCTTCCTGGTCCCACATTACAATCAACATGCCATCGTGCAGCACGGGCGTGCAGGCTTCTCCAAAGCTGAAACGCGTTCGCATGTCGCCCAGGTCGCGCTCCCATTTCAGTTCTCCGTCCATGTCGTAGCAATAGATGCCATGGGAACCGAAGGAAGCGTACAGGTATTGCCCATCGGTGGTGGGTGAACCGGAAGCGTACCCGTGGTCGTGGTGATAGCCCTCGTGCGGCACCGCTTCCCGGGCGATCTTCTTCCACAGCAGGTCGCCCGTCGAGCGATCGAGGCACATCACGGTGAACTGCTGAAAGTGCGTTGGCGGTTCGATCTGAAAAGGGTTGAGCTTAGGGCTGTCTGGATCTCGTGTGTCCGGGGTTTCCGGGCGTTCGCCTTCGCGATCGGTTTCGATGGCGGTCAGGATATAGACACGATCGTTCCACACGATGGGCGATGCCGTCCCGCGCCCCGGCAACGCGACCTTCCACTTGATGTTCGAGTCGGGGCCCCACGCTATTGGTGGATTCGCATGCGGCGCCACGCCGTTGGCCAGCGGGCCTCGCCAGTGCGGCCAATTGTGTTGATAAGTCGAGTCAGCAACCTCTTCGCCCACCACCATGGCGGCAAGCGACAGCGAGACGAGGAGAAACAAAACCGAGCAGTGGAAGTGTCGAATCATGGTTGCCTTGGGAGTGAACGTTGGGTTCGGGGGAAACTTAAGCGGAGGGATTCCGGTGGGGGTACTCCGCAAGCGAGCGAAGCCTAACCCCAAGTTTAACTTCTTGGAGGCCACATGCGAGCGTTGGGCACCGCGAATACTGCCGGGCTTCATCGCGTCTTCATGATTGGATGCAAGCAGTAGAATGCCCAGCCGGATGTCGGCTGGGTCGGCGGAGCCGACAAGATGCCCTGTGTAGAAGATTCAAGCAGTGCAAGAGTCACGGTTTACCTTCTGTTACCTCGCCGCAGAGTCTCTTGGCGAACATCGACTCGCCTGTAGTGTGATATACACTTCAGGGCATCTTGTCGCCTTTGGCGACCCGGCCGGCATGCGGCCGGGCTATCGGGGACTGTTGGATACTACCTCAGTTCCCTTTTTGGGCGATGAGTTGAGCCACTTCGCTCAGGTAATCCACCGCTTGCTGCGGGAATGCGTTGGCGTCGCCGCTCCAGAAATTCACTGTTGCGCGCACTCCGTCGATCACCACGGGAATATGCACGCTGGAGACAACCCCCTTGCGGTTCATTCGTTTGAATAGGGAGTCGGTCGACGAACTCAAGTCACCATTCACCACCGGTTCGATCGCCGAAAGGTACGATGCCAACTCGACACCATCGGCTTTTAATACGGTGCTGGGTGAACGGAGCGACGATTTCAGGCCGTTCATCTCTTCCACAAACATGGGACGTAGTTTCCCCCTCTCGTCGACGTAGGTGATTCCCACGCGATCGAGCTGCGGCAATACTTCGGCCAGGTAGTAGGCAACGAACTGAAACTCTTCTTCCTTTTCCAATGCCCGGGATGCAATCTCCTTGATCTGGCCGTCGACTTCCAGCCCGGCCACTTCGATACGGTCCAGGAAGTCTTGCACGCGATCGATGGGGCCGTGTGACTCTTGGGTCAGGTCCTGATCGAGCAGGGCCATCTCGAACCAACCGAACATCATTTCTTCCCAGGTTTGCTCGCCCCAACGCACGTCAATCGTCGGGTCGGGGTTATTCAGGTTGTCGTCCGAGTTGTCGAAGTGGGCGACGCAGTGCATGCGCGTACCCTTGGGCAGCACCTTCGGCTCCTCGAACGTATAGGTGGCTTGCCAACCGAAATCGTAGCGGGGCACCCACAGCACCGTCTCTTCTTTCCCGTCGGGATAGAGCAGCGTGTAGAGGAAGTCTTTCCCACGGACATGCATGTGAGGTGATACCGATATCAGGAGCGAGTCCTGGCGGAAGACAAACTCCGATTCAACCTCATAATTCGGGTGACCGGCCGGAATCGTGAAGGTGAAGTTGCCGGCGTTCTTGACGGCCACCTCTTTCTTCACCTTAGCCGGGTCGGCGAATTTCACACCCAGGTAGCTCAGGTCGGTTTGTTCCGTGCCGTTGGGGGTGTAGTGCATTTGAAACACCAGTTTCGAGCCGGCCGGAACGTAACGCGCCAGACCTTCTTCCAGAATCGGCTGTCGCAGACCGGGGGCGAACGCAGCCAGCCAATCGGCTCGCAGTTGTCCTGCCGCTCCTTTGCGAGGCCCGCCCGGCTGTTGGACGAACATCACAATGTGATGCACCACGGCAGGATTGCCCGGCTTCGGCTCGATGGCCGAGATCCACTTGTCTTCAGTCCAGCCCGGGTCGACGACAAAGTTCTGGTACTCAACGGTGCCTTCGGCCGGCACGGTATAGGGTTCGTCCCGCATGTAGACGATTTCGTCGGGCTCAGGGATCATCCAACCTTCGGCGTATTCCGGGGCTGCGGGCACCGCATCGGGATCGCCTTCGGGGGCTCCGTACTCGACCCAGCGGTAGATCGTCTCTTTGTCCTCATCGCTCAGGCGACAGTCGTTGACGAACTTGCCGTAACGGGGGTCGGCATGCCACGGCGGCATGCGTTCATCGCGAACCACTTCGGCGATCATTTCGGCCCAACCCACGGTCTCCTCGTAGCTGGTCAACGGGAACGGAGCGATCTGACCGGGTCGGTGGCAGAACACACAGTTGTCGTTCATGATCGCCGCGATGTGGCTGGAATAGGTGATGTCCGCATCCTGCAAGGGTGACTTTACGCGGCCAATGTGACACCCGGGGGCTTCCTTGATCGGTTCGCTTACCTCTTTGCCTGCGAGCAGTTCATCCAGGGCAATGGTCATGTCGGGGCGTCGCGGAGCAGGCAATTGATAGGCGATGTAGTCGTCTTGGAAACCGTATTGATCGTCGACCCGGCCCCAGTACCGCACTTTCCGCTCTTCGTCCAAGACGAAGACCTCAGGAGTTCTTACGGCCGAGATGCGGTCGGCCAACTCGTTGCCCATGTCCTTTAGAATGGGAAATTCGATGCCGTGCCGTCTGGCGTAAGCCGCAAGTTCGGTGACCGAGTCTTGTTGATTCGAACTGATGCCGATGAAGGCCACGCCTTGATCCTTGTAAGCGTCGGCCGCGTCGGCCAGACGTGGTGCGTAGAGTTTTGCCAAGGGGCATTCGGTACCCAAGAAGGCTAAAACCACGAGCTTCTGGTCGGCGTAATCTTCCAGGGCGTGAACGGTGCCGCGATAGTCGCGTAGTTCGAAATCGACTTGCTGGCCAAGCCGCGTTTCTTCAGCCGCCAACCATGCGGGGGAGACGAGCATCAACAACGCAACAGACAAGACAGAAGCGAGACGCATTCCTGTTTCTCCGATTAAAAACCACGCCCACGACGGAATTCCCACGACCCTTGTCGCAGAATTGCGAAAATGGGGCGCGATTATTAGTAAGCTAAGTATCCAGGAGGATACCACGCAAAAACCACCAGCGTCAATCAATCCTACAGGGGGTGCCAGCCAGAAATTGCTCCCATGAATCGGAAGATTACAGCGGACCGAGACGACAACTCCCATGAGGTGGATCGCGACAACTGAAAGCTTGCTACCGCTTTGCACCCCGACAATACTTGTCGCTGTTGTGTTCTACAGCGAACAACCATCGTAAGTTTCAACAAATTCCGCACCCGAACCATGCAGGTCGCCATGCCGCTCTCACGCAAGGTGCTCGGTAAATTCTTATCACACAGCTTAACGGCAAATGGCCTGCTGATCGCCTGTTCGGTCGTCCTCGGTCTGGTGGCAATGGAACGCGATTCTCAGGCGGCGGAAGCAACGAAGCCGCCGAATATCGTCATCATCTTCGCCGACGACTTTGGCTACGGGGACATTGGCTGTTACGGGCACCCCAGCATCGCTACCCCTCAATTTGACCGCATGGCTCGGGAAGGGATGCGTTTCACGCAGTTCTATTCGGCAGCACCCGTCTGCACTCCCAGCCGGGCTGCTTTGCTCACGGGTCGCTACCCGTTGCGTAGCGGAATGGCAGGAATCAAGGGGCGGGTGTTGTTCGTCCATTCAGAAAAAGGCATTCCCGCCTCGGAACGAACGCTGGCCGAAGAACTCTCCGTGGCCGGCTATCAAACGGCCTGCATCGGCAAGTGGCACCTGGGTCACCACCCGCCCTATCTCCCCACCGAGCACGGCTTCGACAGCTACTTTGGGATTCCCTACAGCAACGACATGGGGCAAATCAATGGACGCGGGAAACCAAAGAAAGGCACACCTCTGCCCTTGATGCGCGGCACCGAAACCATCGAGACCGAGCCCGATCAGCGGTTTCTCACCGAACGGTACACCGAAGAGGCCGTCGACTTCATTACCAAGGCATCCGAGAGTGAGGAGTCGTTCTTTCTCTACCTGCCGCATTCCATGCCGCACGTTCCGTTGTTTGCCAGCGAGCGTTTCTCCGGAACCAGCGCCCGAGGTTTGTATGGAGATGTGATCGAGACCATCGACTGGAGCACGGGAAAGATTCTGGACACCCTGGTTGATCTCGGAATTGCAGAATCGACCTTTGTCTTCTTCACCAGTGACAACGGGCCTTGGCTCACGTATGGCCTGCATGGCGGATCTGCCGGCTTGTTGCGCGGTGGCAAAGGAAGCACATGGGAAGGGGGCATGCGGGTGCCGGGGATCGCTTGGTGGCCCGGTCGCATTGCGGGCGGGCAGGTCTCTCAGGAGATGGCCTCAACGATGGATCTATATTCCACTTGTCTCAGTATGGCCGGGGTTGAATTGCCAACCGACCGAACCATCGACGGAGTGGACTTGTCTCCCGTACTATTCGAATCCACGGACGAGCCAGATCGGCTGTTCTGTTACTACCGAGGACCGGAACTCTTCGCTGTACGCTGGGGCCCCTGGAAACTGCACTTCAAGACCCAAAAAGGATATCTTCAGCGCGAGCCGGAGGTTCACGATCCACCGCTGCTGTTTCATCTGGACCAGGACCCTTCGGAACAATTCAACGTTGCCGAAGAACACCCCGAGGTGGTCTCGATGATTTTGCAGCAGGTCGATCACCATCGCGCTGAACTCGAGCCCGGCGAACCGCAATACTAATGTTTGATGGAACCAGTCGGACCGCTGGAAAGACGATGGTTCGCATCCCAAACGGATTAAGGCTCTTCACAGCAAGGAACACGGACGGGAATGAGTGAGCTGATCGTACGCCCGATTGAACCAGACGACTACGATGTTGTAATCCGCATTTGGGAACAGAGTTTTCCCCATCGTCGCGACTACAGTAAACCGGCTGCCGATCTACGTCGAAAACTGGCCCACGATGACGATATGCTGCTGGTGGGAACCTTTGCCGACGAAGTGGTCGCCACCGTGATGGTCGGCTACGACGGTCATCGCGGCTGGATCTACTATCTGGCCGTCCATTCAGATCACCGCCGACAGGGCTTCGGGAGCAAGATGCTCACCGCAGCCGAAACCCGGCTGAAGCGCCTCGGCTGCACGAAGCTCAATCTGCAGGTGCTCGGCGAGAACACCCAGGTGATCGCCTTCTACGAGCGAATGGGCTTTGCCATCGAACAACGCATCAGCATGGGGAAGCGTCTGGAACCGTAGAGCTGCCTCACTTGGAATACGGTCGCAAGGCAATCATCGGGCCCGTAAGGTGGCCGTGCTCATCGCTCGCAACGGTGTCGAAAGCCGCATGGGCTGCATCTCCTCTCCAGTCCGGCACATGGTTGTCTCGTCCTTGAGAATGTGGCACATTTGTGGCTCACCAAAAGTGCTAATCACCTCAAACCACCCCCCGAGAGCGAGACGTAATCGATGACCGCATTTCCGGATGTTCAACCCATTGCGTTCGAAGGCCCCCAGTCGAAGAATCCGTTGGCCTTTCGTCACTACAACCCGGAAGAAGTGGTCGAAGGCAAGACGATGAAGGAACATCTGCGGTTCAGCGTCGCCTACTGGCACACGTTCCGTGGTACGGGGGCCGATCCGTTCGGGGCGCCAACCATGCAACGTCCCTGGGAAGCGGCCGAGGATACGGTGGACAACGCCAAGAACCGCGTGCACGTGGCCTTCGAGTTCATCGAGAAGCTGGGTGCTCCGTTCTATTGTTTTCACGACCGCGACGTGGCGCCCGAGGGAGCGACGTTGTCCGATTCGCATCGGAATCTCGACCAAGTGGTCGAGGTGCTCAAAGCCGAGCAGGAGCGGACTGGGATTCGCTTGCTGTGGGGTACGGCCAACCTGTTCAGTAACCCTCGATACATGCATGGGGCGGCCACCAGCGCCAACGCCGACGCGTTTGCCTACGCCGCGGCGCAGGTGAAGAAAGCCATTGAAGTCACGCACGAGCTTGGCGGCGAGAACTACGTGTTTTGGGGAGGGCGCGAGGGATATCAAACGTTGCTGAATACCGACATGAAACGCGAGCTTGACCACCTGGCCCGCTTCATGCACATGGCCGTCGAGCATGCCCAAGCCATCGGGTTCAAAGGCAAGTTCCTTTTCGAACCCAAGCCCAAAGAGCCGACCAAGCACCAGTACGATTTCGACGCGGCAGCCTGTATCAACTTCCTGCGGGCAAACGGACTGGAAGATCACGTCAAGCTGAATATCGAAACGAATCATGCCACGCTGGCCGGGCATACGATGCAGCACGAGTTGGACTATGCCGGAGGGCAGGGGTTCCTGGGCTCGATCGACGCCAACACCGGCGACCTGCTGCTGGGTTGGGACACCGATCAGTTTCCCACCGACATTTATCTCACCACATGGTGCATGCACACCATTCTGAAGTACGGTGGCATCGCCCCCGGCGGAATCAACTTCGACGCCAAGGTCCGCCGCGAGAGCTTCGAGCCGGTCGATTTGTTCCACGCCCACATTGGCGGAATGGACAGCTTCGCCCAAGGGCTGAAGATCGCCGCCGCGATTCGTGCCGAGGGCGAACTCGAGCGACTCGTTACAGATCGCTACCGATCCTGGGATTCCGGTATTGGGGCCGAGATCGAGTCCGGCAAATCGAGCTTCGCCAAGCTGGAAGCCTACATGCTCGAAAAAGGCGAAGCAGATCCCAATGAAAGCGGTCGCCAGGAGATGCTCGAAAACCTGATCAATCGTTATCTGTAGATCAGAGGGCCGAGCGTGAATTTTGTTGGATGCCCTGCGGAGCTCCGGTGGGGTTTGTTTTGCGCATTGGGCTAACTTCTCAGGCTACTCCAACACAACCTCTCGCACATCCTCCCCGTTTACATGGAACGTGCGGTCGGTGTGAACCCAGCGGCTGCTCTCCTTTCGGTATCGATACTCGACCCGTACTAGCAGTCCGTCCCCTTCAGGCTTTGGCACCGAGGGATGCCACTGCTTGATGGAGAAGGCGTCGGTGTTTTCTTGAATCCAGCTCTCAATCGAATCGTGTTCAGGCGGGGCACGGAACTGCTGGAGCTGATCGACCGCGGTGGATAAAAGCACCAAGATCGACAGTAGCATCAGCACCTGTCCGCACGTCACCGCGCGATGGAACATGGCCGAGCGATGTGACATCCGCCGCCGCAAGAAAACGGACATGAAGTAATCTTGCCACAGGCTGCGATAAACGCCGTGCAGCTCTGTCAGGTCTTCCTTCTGGCTCGTGAGTTTGGCGCGAACAGTCTTGGGTGAAGCAACAGCATGCTTCATGTGGCTGCGCGCCATGAATTCGGCCACAGCCGTGTCGGTGGTTTCCCAACTCAATGGTGAGCCGCGCTGTTCGCGGGGAGGCAACTCCCCCGTCTTCATCAATTGCGTGACTCGATGCAGTTGTTCATCGCTCGGCGCACGGGTGCAATAAAGTACCTGCGCGGCTTGTGTGAGCGAAACGCGACGACCACTGAGACTTGACAATCCTTTTCACCTCCGAGAATGCGATTTGAGGAGCCGTGTCGCAACCTGGCCCAGGCCCGCAAGCCTCTCGATTCCTCTCAGAAGACTTACGAGCCTGGTTGCGCAAGTGGTCTTTAGGAAACGTTGACCCGATGGCAACGCCCTTATTGCAGCACGCTGTTGGGTAGTTTCTCGCCGCTCGCTCGTGTGGACAGAGCCCGCCATACGCCGAGATTCACATTGTCACTGATGGTTCGCACGGAGCCATCCATCATCGCTACGCCGACGCCGCCGGGGAAATAGCTGCGCGCCGTGATGGCTGCGTACGTCGGCGAATATTCCGGCGTTGTGGCGAAGTGGTTCTTTCCTTCCTGCTTATTGGTCCAATTCACATCGACGTTGCCGGTGTTGGTCAGATTCACCGTCGCCGTGGACGAACTGGTGCTGTCGCCGATCATCACCTTGGCGTTGGGGCGAAACACCGTGGTGAACCCGGCGTGATGGGCATGCCCATTGAACCACTCGGTGTGCCCGGTTTCTTTGTATTGGTTAGGCGTGCCGATCAATGCGGCCAAATCTTCGGGCGTATCGGGGGGGATTTCACCAAGGTCGGCATGGGTTTCGTACGAATCTCGGAAGTAAGGGTTCCACGCCTTGACTTCGGAAAACGCCATCGTGGTGCTTAGGCCGTCGGTGAATTCGCCATCGCCCAGTTGACTGTTGGGATATGCGGCACCGTTTCCACCTTTGCCGGTAATCGGATCCCATACAAACCAGGTTCCGAGATTGACGACATAGTTGATCGGATGGTGCTTTTCCTGGCGAATCTCGTCGCGGGGTTCACCTGGCGATACATACGTAGGTACGCGCAAAGCGCTCAAGGGAATCTGCGAACCGTCTGCCAGCGTAAACAACGGGCGGTCGGCGCCCGAGGGATTATCGGCCGCCAACTGCACGTAGTAGTTGTACGGTTTGGCGAAGTCGATCTCTTCGGTAATCAATTTCTGCTCCAGGTACGGCAACAGAATCACTTGGATCGAGTAGCCTTCGAGGTTGCCGTACCCGGGGAATGCCTGCAAGCTGGCGTCGGTGTAGTCGACCGGGTTGTACTCGTACGACAGGTAGCTCGGCGGATAGTGCCCGTTGGCCGTGTTGAATTGTTGCATGGCCAACGCGATCTGTTTGAGGTTGTTCTTCGACTCGGTCGATCGCGCCGAGTCTCGGGCCGCATTCACTGCCGGCAACAGTAGCGAGATCAGGATCGCAATGATCAACATGACAACGAGCAGTTCGATCAGCGTAAAAGCCGACCTTCTTTTTCTGCGGGTACGAATTCCTGACGTCCGAGTGTGATCCTGCATCGAGATTCTCCGTTGGCAAGCAAGGATGATTTGGCGATGGCGACCATCACTTGGCAAAAGACGTACCAACCCACGGCTTTCCAAGGTGAAACGCGGCATCTCTCTTAAAGCTAGAGGGTTATACCGAACGTGGGTTTGAAGGATTTATCGCCCTCGACGGCGCGTGTCGGTTGAACCGACATGCCGTGTCGGTTTTGTAACGCGCAACGCTCAGGCGATTGCCATCACGAACAGCAACGGACAAAGTGTGTTTGAGCAAACAAACAGCGGCAGAATTTCAAACCACATTTGCCGTGAGATCGGAGAGAGACAGAGATGCTAGCTGCCACGCGGTGCAGCAGAAGTTTCATAGCGTACGAGATACCAGTTTGGAGCAATCCGCGCATAGCGGACAACTTGGTTCACCGTGTCCAAGCCTCCGATGAAAGTATCTGGCGGAGAGTCGTCGGCCCGCCACGCCAGCCATGCTCCTCTTTCGGCGCCAGAGAGTTCGAAACTTATCGCCATTTCCACAGGGCGTTCGATCGCAGAGATGTTGACCGGGCTGTCGGGAATCGCAACCTCTTCCAGCAGAAGCAGCGTCGTCGGTGTTCCGATCGGATAGGCGAGAAACGCCCCGATCTCTGGTATCTCGTTGTCTTGGTCTGGCCATTCTGCCTGCAGCGTGCGGACTAGTTCGTTGTAAGCGTGAACGTGTCGCCTTAGACGAACCTGCTGTCCGTACCAATAGAGCTGCGGCCATGTTGTGAGCAGCCCAAGCCAGGCGCAAACCAGGGTGACGAACAACAGCCATGGCCGAAGACCCCGAAAGCGTTGCGTGCCGAAGAACAGGCCGGCGAACATCGTCGCGAGGGTCGCCAGTGCCAGGAGTGCGGCTATTTTGGCCAGCTTCACGGCCGAGGGAACACGTGCCGAGCCTTGTTCGGCTGAAGGAAAGATGAAAGCCAGCGTGCTGGCTTCCTTGGTCAGCAGTTCCATGTTTTTCAGAGATCGACCATCGAAGAAAACCCACATGAGGGCAGCCACCAAGATTGCCACGTTCGTGACCCAGGCAAATACCAGAGCATACCGAATCAACCGATCGAGCCACCGGTTCCTGCTCGAGTGGGCTGGCGAGTTGATGCCCTGCGGGGCGTGCTCCAGTCGATTGCCTTCGGAGTGGCCATTACTGCGGGGTGGGTTTTTCATCGCAGAATGAGAGTGCGAGCAGGGCAAAGGCAGTACAGAGATTCGGGTCGTTCTCGAACCATTGGCGGTTGCTGTTCACCCACGAACCGTCTGACTGCTGCGTCTTGGCAAGTTCGGCAACCAGGTCCTTGCGCCAATCCCGCTTGCCCTGATCGACCGTCGAGATCTTGTCCAGCCCCGATGCACCCAGCGCGCTGCCGAAGGTGTTGTAATAGTAGAACAGGCCAGCGGTTCCTTGGCCGGGATTCTGTTCCAGGGTGTAGTTATTGCTGATCCAATCAAGCGCGGCCTTCGTGCGAGGGTCGTTCTTGGTAAGCGCGGCGTAAACCAGGCTCTTGAATCCAGTATAGGTCATCGAGCCGTAACTCCGCAGACCGCCGTTGGCTTCGTAACGTTCTGAAGTCGATGGATCCACTTTTTCCGTGGGGATGAGGTAATAGAATCCCCCGTCGTTCACCAACCCACCAAACTCGGTGTCGTTCCACTTGCCCTTCAGGTTTTGGCATCGGGACACGAAAATCAACGCGCGTTGCACGGCTTCATCGTCGCTTGTAGCACCGGTTGAGATCAGGGCTTCCAGAAGATAGCCCGTGTTGGAAAGATCGGGTCGTTCGGGGCCTCCATAGCCAACCCCGCCGAACTGAGGATCCTTCTCGTCCACGTCACCCGATGCGCCGACTTGAAAACCTCGCACGAGTTTCTCAGCTGCGGCAAGGATGTCGTCATAGCGTCCGTCGCCGGCCACCTTGTTCGCTTCACTAAAACAGACAATGGCGACACACGTTTCGTAATTCTTAAGCCGACCGTTGCCGTAGATTCCTCCATCGGGTTGTACGTAGCCCTCCAGGGCCTTGAGGCCTTTGGCTACCAACGGATCGTCCAGCGGACAACCTAGGCGGAGCGCCGCGGTCACTGCTAACGAAGTGACTCCCGAACCCACTCGGGGTGAGAACACGCCATCCTCGTTTTGGCCGGTCTCTCTCAAGTATTCGAGCCCGCGGGCCGCGACATCAGCCATCGACGGCCCGCTCGCTGGCGTGTCTTGTGCCACGCACCTAGAGGCGCAAGCCGTTAACAGAAGCCCACAGATGAAAAGTCGTGACATGGGAAGTTCCTAGAGGACTGGCACAGTGAGCGAACACTCAAAATCGAATTTTACCACAAAGCGGAGAGTGCTTCGTAAAACAATGCTATGCAGCAACAGGTATGCCAGTTTGAGGTCAAAGGCCGAAAAATCGACTCAGGCCCAATGCGATGCCATATTTCGGTGCGAGACTGGCTTCTGCATTTTTTGTGCGGCGGGCGTCGTGTCGGTTATTTCGACACAACTGTCGAATTTTGCGTCTAAGGAGATGTCAGGAAGGCTCGGAATCCTCTACAGAATCTTTTATCTGGTCGACCTTCTTCCGGAGCGTCGTGCGATGAATTCCGAGAATCTTTGCAGCGGCGAGGTGCTGACCATTGCACGAGTTGAGTACCGCGTCAATTAGCGGGCGTTCCACCATGCCCACCAGATCTTCGTGCAAATGCTGAGGCGGATCCGACGCTTGAAGTCGTTCGGCGGTCCACTTTGCGACTAGATCGGCGATCCCGACTTCGCAACCAGAGGGTGCCAGCTCCCTTTGCGTCTTTGCGGGCAGGTGCTCGGGCAAAATTTCGCCATTCCGCGCGTGGACCATTGCATGCTCGATGGCGCGCCGCAATTCACGGACGTTGCCTCGCCAGTCCCTTTGTTGCAACTCGGACATGGCTGTTCCAGAGAAACTTACGCGAGGGGACGTTGCTTGCGCCAGGTTCATGGCCAAAAAGTGTTGCACGAGGGCCGGAATGTCTTCTCGACGATCTCGCAACGGCGGCAGCATGATCTCGAACGCGGCCAGACGAAAATAAAGATCTTCTCGAAATGCCCCTTCGGCCACGGCCTGTTTCAAATCGCGATTCGAGGCAGAAATGATACGGAAGTCGGCGTGAATCGTACGCGTGCCACCCACCGGCCGAAACTCGCCCAGCTCCAGGGCACGCAGCAGTTTGACCTGCAAAGGCAATGGGATATCGGCGACTTCATCGAGAAACACCGTTCCCCCGTTGGCTTGTTCCAGCAATCCCTTTCGATCGGTTTCAGCGCCCGTGAAAGCACCACGAGTGTGGCCGAATAGTTCGCTTTCAGCCAGTGGGATGCTCACCTCGGCCAGGTTTACCGGAACGAAGGGAGCCCCCGCACGCACGCTATGTCGGTGAATGGCCCTCGCTACGAGTTCCTTCCCGGTTCCGGTTTCACCCGAGACCTGCACGCTTGTTTCGGATCGAGCCACTAAGGCGATCTGCTTGAACACCCGTTGAATGGCGGGCGAACTGCCGACGATTTGCCCTCGGGGGTTTCCGTCACCAAAATCGAGCACCTCCGTGCTTTCGCCAGGTTCGGTCTGAAGTGACCGGGTAATCGCACTGCGGGCCGCATCCAGGTCGAAGGGCTTGGGGAGATAGTCGAAAGCGCCGCGCTGGATCGCGTCGACCGCGATATCCAAGTCGCCATAGGCCGTCATCATGATGACGGGGACCGCCGAGAATCGGGTATGGAATTCGGAAAGGGCAGACAATCCGTCCATGCCTGGGAGACGCACATCGAGCACGACAACATCGGGGGCGTCCTCGTCGGCCCAGTCGAGTCCGTCCTCGGCGGTGGAAACAGTGGTTGCACGATGACCAAGTTGCTCTGCCAGGCGTTTCAGTCCCCAGCAGATGCTTTGTTCGTCATCAACCACCAGCACATGCGCCATTGGTTCGTTCTCCCTCAACATTCCGAAATACGACAACAAACCACGTGAGATTCCCGTCACGCACATATTGAATGTCGCCGCTGCACGAAGTTGCAACCTCTTTTGCAATGGCCAGCCCTAGCCCGATGCCATTGGTCTTATTCGATTCAAATGGCTCGAATAGGTTCTTTTCAATCTCCGGGCTCAAGCCCCCGCCCGAATCTCCGATCCTTAGGATAGCTTCTCCGGCATGATTCGTCTTCAGGCAAACCACGACCCTCCGCGGTAGTGTGGCGCTCGCCTCCGCGGCATCGAGGGCATTGGTGAGCAGATTGATCACGAGTTGGACCAGCGCATCGCGATTCCCTCGTACCAGTAAGGGGTCGTGCGCCAATTCTGTATCTTCCAACTGGATGTTGGCATGCGCGCAGCGGGGGCGAGCCAGCGCGAGTGCCTCTTCAATGACCTCCTGCAGCGGAACGGGCTCTCGCCCCAGGTCGCTGGAGCGTCCGTAGTCCAGGAATCGCTTGATGTACGATTCCATGAGTTGCAGTTGATTGTCCACGACCCGCAACGAATCGTCGCCCTCTTCGCCTTTCGGACAGCTACTCTGGTGAAGTTGCAGCGCCATGCGGGCCCCGGTGGCCGAGTTTCGAAACTGATGTGCGATGCCGGCCCCTAATTGATCCAAGGTTTTCAGTCGTTCAGCCCGACGCACTTCGTGTTCGTACTGCAGAAGCCGCTTAGAAAGATCGTTGATCGACTTGGACAAATCGCGAAGCTCATCGTTGCGTCGCGGAATTGTGAATGTTCTGAAGTCGCCGCTGGCGATCGTCTCTGTCTGTCCCCGCAAGTCGTGAATCGAGCGGACAAGTCTGTGGGAAGTGATCCAACTGATGACAACGGCGATGAGAGCGACGACCGCACCGATCATCAAGGGAGGATACGCCGCTTCCCGAACGGTCGTCTCCCATTTCTTTTTGGGGTAGAGAACGATCAGGGAACTGAACGCTTCATTCCTGCTGGGGCCGGTAAGCTGGGTGCGCCAAACAAAGTACTCGGAGGCACCCAGTCGAACGAACGGGGCATTTGCCAGCGACTCGGCGGGTTGCCCGTCATTCATGCGGAGCATTCGAGCGAGTTCATCCGCGGAGAGCGAGATCGAGGCGTGCTGAACACGGCCATCGTTGCTGAGCGTTACAAACTCGGCTCCGGAGAGTCCCGTCATTTGACGCAACACGGCGTCGGTAAGCGGAAAGGTTGATTCGCGGATTGTTGCTTCAACCTTTTGTAGTCTCTCTTCCTGCAATTGCGTGGCGTGCTGCGTGGCGCGGTAGGCGAACATGACAGTAAGCAACACTACCGCAAGTCCGGCCACCCCCAAGTTCGCCAGCAGCAGTTGCAATTGAATGGGCCATCGCATGATTCACACCTCTCGTTCCGGCGTGGTTCGGGTCACGCCTTCGTCGCAGAATCCTTAAGGTTATCCTGCTTTCATCGCTTCACCAATGCGCCGGAGGTTCTCTGTCATGCCCTTGTAGCCCAGAAGGCAACCATTTTCTCGGGCCGAGGGAATTGAAAGGACATGACACTGTAGTTTCCTCGTGATACGGTAGTTCATTCACGATTCAACGGGTTGGCCAAGGTGCCTTGGTCAGGCGGAATGCTTGCCTTGGATTTCGACGGTTTCGAATGAACACACAGGCCGACTTGCGAACCGTAGAACCATTGCAAGCACCGATGGAGCTCGCCGCGCCCGTTCTCATCGTCGTGCTTGGCGCGTTGGCTTATGCCAACAGCTTCTGGGGCGTGTTCATCTTTGATGACACGGTCGCCATCAGCTCGAACCCTGCCGTCACGCGGTTCATGACTCCGCAGGAGATGATCGACGAGCCGAAGATTGGCAAAACGCGGCCTTTGGTGTTGTTCTCATTCCAACTCAACTACGCGTTGGGTGGATATGAAGTGTGGGGTTACCATCTGGTGAATCTACTGATTCACCTCGCGGCCGCGCTCTTCTTGTACGGCATCGTACGACGCAGCCTGAACGGGGAGCGACTCGTTGCAAGTTACGGCCAGTCGGCCACCGCCTTGGCGATGGTTTGCGCTACCGTTTGGGTTGTTCACCCATTGCAGACCCAAGGCGTGACCTACATTGTGCAGCGGTGCGAGTCGCTGTGTGGGATGTTCTACCTGTTCACCCTGTATGCCGTGATTCGTGGCGGGCAGAACCAAGAGCTCGGCTGCGGATCGCAAAAGATTGCCTGGTACATCACCGCCGTGGCGGCATGTGCCGCGGGGATGATGTCCAAGGCAGTCATGGTTACTGCCCCGGTCATTATTTTGATCTACGACCGGATCTTTCTCGCTCGCAGCTTCGCCGAACTATTGCGGCGCCGTTGGGCGTTGTATGTCGGATTGGCGTCAACTTGGATCATTCTCTTCTGGCTGAGAGGTCGCGTGCCGCCACGCAGTCTCGATCTGGCGTCCCGATTTTATGAAGACGCAACCCCGCTGGAGTATCTGGCCACGCAGGCGGGCGTGCTGGTTCACTACCTGCGTCTTGTCTTCTGGCCGCATCCACTGTGCTTGGATTACACCTGGCCGAAAGCCAACAGTCTGTTAGACACGTGGCTCGCCGGGGCTTTCATTCTGCTGCTATTGCTCACCACGGCGGTGCTCTTGTGGCGCCGCCCACCGGCAGGCTTTCTGGGGGTCTGGTTTTTTGGAATCCTCGCGCCGACCTCGAGCTTTGTTCCCATTTACGACCTGGCCGTAGAACATCGCATGTATCTCTCGCTGGCTGCCGTGGTGGTTGCGGTCGTTCTGGGGGCGTTCAATCTGATCCGACGGCTGGTTCCGAGCAATGTCCAGCAGAGTGTCGGCGCAGGTGCGGCAACCGTAGTCATCGTGGCGCTGGCGATCGCGACTTTCATGCGAAATGCCGACTATCACAGCCGGCTGGAGATGTGGTCCAGCGTGGCGGAAGCAGTCCCGACGAATGCTCGCGCGCACTTCAACGTTGGTCTGTCGCTGGTTGCCGAGAATCGCTATGACGAGGCCATCGCTCCGCTGGAGCGAGCGGTCGAAGTGATGCCAGATTTCGAACTGGTGATGATGAAACTGGGAGTCGTGAATATCCAGTTGCGTAACCCTCGGGAAGCCGAACGGTGGCTGAACCGGGCGCGTGAGGTAAATCCCCGGTTGCGTTCGCTGTACTACTTGCTCGCCCTGGCGTGTCAGCAGCAAGGTAAGATCCCCGCCGCGATTCGGCATTATCAGCAGTCCATTGAACTGGAACCGAACGTGTACGAGTCGTACGCAAACCTCGGCATGCTCTACGCCTCTGAAAGCAACTTTGCCGAGGCCGTCCAGCAATTCGAAATCGCCGCCAGGTTACGGCCCGATTCGGATGAGGCCCGTGCGAACTTGCAGTGGGCGCAGCGCGAGTTGTCGAAACGAAACTCGGGTTAGTCGGCGAATCAAGAAATTTGCGCGCGGAATTAGGTTCCGCGGTGTATTTAATCCGCAAGCTTGCGCATCAGCATCCGACTGGAAGTGGCTAACGTTCAGCCAACCAGGCCGAGTCCTTCCAGGAAGCTGAACTTGTCCCACTCGACCCAGCTTTCGACAAGCTGGTCACCTTCGTAGCGGTCGGTACCAACGCCGGTCCAGGTGGTTGTCTTTCCGGTGGCAGCCTTCCCGGCGAACTCGCCTGTGTGAATGGCCGTCATCCGCCATCGTGAGCAGACGTAGTCTCCTTCGGCAATCTGCAGTAGGACTTCCATCTTCACGTCGGAAAAGCCATGGTGGAAATCGGCCACGAGCGTTTTCCACTCTTCCAACGATTTGCTCGACGTCCCGTCGGCGGCATCGGGCATCTGGTGGTTGACATAGTTGGCCGCCAGATAGTCGGACGCCTTGTGTACCGCGTTGTCGCCCCAGAGTTCCAGAAATTCTTTCGACGTGGCCTTATGTTGGTCGGACATGTTTGTTTCCTTGGTTTGAGTAAGGGCCCCTCGCAGCCCTGAGAAATAAATCTCCAGTGGCAAGCAATCACGTGCGGCGCGGCGGCACAAAATTGTAACACAGCGATGCGGAGAATTTGGGTAACAAAAGTCGAATCGCGCAAATCCGTGAGAAAAGAGTACCGAAACTACTTTCCGTTCAAAATGTATCCACTCGCCAACGTTCGGTATTCTTCAACCTCCCGATCGATCCAAGCTGCGTCGCGGCCTAATTCGGCAGCCATGATCGCCGCGGCGATTGGGGCGGCTTCGAGAGAAGCTCGGGCGTCAAGCAGCAACGACCGCGTGCGACGGGCCAGGGCATCTTCGAGTTTGCGCGCCATCTCATGGCGCACGGCCCAGGCAATTTCCGCGCCCCTGTAGGGCAACTTCTCATGCAACTTGGCGTCCAACTCCGGCCGTTCGGCGGAGATGTCGTGAATCTTTGCCGCATCGGTTCCGTAGAACCGCAGGTGATCCTCCGCGGGGAAATCGGCCGACTCACGCGGAAGATAGCCGTGCAGTTCCAACTCTTTGGTGCGACACCCCACAGGCTGGAGCGCACCCACTTCGATCACGTGTTGCATCGTGTCTTCGGCCATCTTGCGATAGGTGGTCCACTTGCCACCGGTGATGCTGACCAACCCGCTGGTACTCACAAACACTTCGTGCGAACGCGAGATCGACTTGCTGCTACCCGACTTGCCGCCCGGGTGCACCAGGGGCCGCTGTCCCGCGAAGACGCTGAGCACGTCAGCGTGCGTCGGATCGTGCTCCATATACCGTGCCGCGTTGCGGAGGATGAATTCCACTTCGTCCGGTAGGGCACGTGGTTCGAGGTCGGCTTCTTCCATCGGCGTATCGGTCGTGCCGACGATCACGCGTTCGTGCCATGGAATGACGAACAGCACCCGTCCGTCGTCGGTGTGAGGCACCATAATCGCCGCGTCGCTCTTCTGAAATTCGTGCGGCAAAATCAAGTGCACGCCCTGGGCCGGTTCAATCACCTCTTCGGCCGTCGGATCGTCCAGCTTGCGAACCGCGTCGCTGAAGATGCCGGTGGCGTTAACGACCACGTGGCCTCGAACTTCGATCTGCTCTCCCGACTCACCGTCGTTCACTTCCACGCCAATAATCTGATCGTGCTGCTTCAGCAAACCGGTCACCTGTACGTAGTTGGCCACCACGGCACCATGTTCGCAGGCAGTTCGGGCGAGCGTGGCGGCCATCCGGGCGTCGTCGAATTGCCCGTCGTGGTACATGATGCCGCCGATTAGATCTTCCTGCTGCACGTTGGGAATCGCCGCGATGGTTTCCTCGCGGTCGAGACTCTTGCTCGCCTCGATGTTCAGTTTCCCGGCCAGCGCGTCGTACAGCTTCATGCCGATGCCATAGAAGGGGCCTTCCCACCATTTGTATCGCGGAACGACAAACGGCAGGTTGCTCACCAGATGCGGCGCATTGCGGTACATAATGCCCCGTTCTCGTAGGGCCTCCATCACCAGAGAAAAGTTGAGCTGTTCCAGATACCGCACCCCGCCGTGAACCAGCTTGGTGCTGCGGCTCGATGTGGCTTTGGCAAAGTCGTAAGCCTCGACCAGCGCCGTACGATACCCCCGACTGGCCGCATCCACCGCCACGCCCAAACCCGAGGCTCCGCCGCCGATGATCACCACATCGAACGCTTCCGAAGCCAACCGGTCGATCATCTGTTCGCGATTCATCGGATCCTCGCTGTGAGCCGCTTGCCAGGTTATGGTCGCGGTGATTGTACCATCGATCGGTCGAAATCTTCCTACATCTTACAGGAAGCCAGTGACGTTACTGCGTTCAAGCTCGTTGGAAATCCTTCCTTCGGTTCGGCTGCCACATGGACGACGCTGGCGTTGGAATCGCCACGTGCGATCTTGGGAATCACTCCTCCAGCGGAATATTCCCCTGGATATATCGCCAGTTCTTGATAAAGCGAATCAGGTCGGCCATCTGCTGCGGCGTGATGTTTTGCTCCAGGCCTTCTGGCATGAGCGACAGGCCGTTGGAACGTAGCTCGTCGATGTCGTCGCGGAGCAGCGTCACGCGGCGGTCTTCCTGTTGCCGAAGTGTGATCGAAGTGGCTGTCTCGGCGGCGATGATCCCGGTAAGCACCTGACCGTCGACGGTCACCGCGGTGTAGCTCACATAGTTGCTGTCGATGGCACGATTGGGGTCGAGGATGTCGGTGAGTATCTGCGGCGGTTTCTTGTTGTACGAGTCAGCAATGTCTGGGGCGACGTTTACGCCCAAGCCCGCCACCCGATGGCAACTGGCACAGTTCTTCTTGAACACCGCCTGACCACGCAAGGTGTCCGCTGGAAGTTCCAACGCCGTGCCGTACGCGGCCACCACCGCGGCCCGATCTGCCGCCGTGCTGCGAGTCAGCAGCTCTTGGGCCAACGTTCGGATGGTCTCATCTTGGTGTTCGGTCAATTTCGCGGTACGCAGCGGGTCGAACTCTCCCCGGTCTACCTCACCGGCTTCGATAGCGGCCAAGAGCGACTGACACCACGCAGCTCGAGTGAGAAGCAAGTCCAACGTCACCCGACGAATCGCGGGAGTTTGCGTGTTGAAACTCTCCAGCAACTGTTCGGCAATCTCCGACGCTGAGAACGCCCTTAACGAAGACAACGCACTTCGCTTTACACCCGCAGGTACATCACCGGTCGCAAGGCTTAGCAACGCCGGCCCAACTTCATCCCAGTTGCCATACCGCAAAAGGGCGATTGCCGAATCGCGTTCTGGCAGCGGGGCATCCACTAGCAAGGCAATGTTCGCCGCAAACAATTCCTTTGCTCGCCTGACGCTTTGCTCGGATTGTGGAGATACCTCCAACATCCACGCCCGCAGCGATTGACCCGAGGCGGCAAGTCCTTGGGCAAGGCCCGTCAATGCGGCGGTGCCGTTTCTCCGTGCGGCAGCATTTTTCCATGCACCAAGGGTCATGGCTTGTCCGAAGACGGCCCTGGTCCAGGCATCGTTCTTGCTCCGCCCAACCATCGCGCAAAGATCGGTCAATAGCAACCGTTGGCCTTTGTCATCGCCTGCGCCCGAGGCGGAGATCTCCGACAGCAATTCCATCGTCACACTTACGACCAACTCCGGCTGTGCCGTGGCCACTGCCCGACGAGTCCAGGCATCCGAGGCGCCACGTTGTGCAATCCGCACCAATGCAGTGGTTGCGTGTTCAGGGCCAAGAGCGCCAATCGCCAACGCCACACAGAACCGCAGTCGGGCATCGTCGGATTCCGCAACCAGCAGGACGGCTTTCATGACGGTTTCGGATTGTGTGAGCCACGGCTCGCTGAGTCGCACCGCGACTTCCTGCACCCGTGGGTCCTTGTCTTTCATCGCGCGAATCAAGACCTGCTCGCGAACGCCGTCGAGTGCCGCCAGTGTCCACAACGCCCATGCCCGCCCCTCGGCGTGAGTCGCGGACGCGACGAGTTCTTCGATTGCTTCCCGCACGGTCGGATCGCCACGCTGGTAAAGCAGTCGAAACGCCGTCTCACGAACCCAACCGTTGTTGGTGTCCAGCAGGGGAACCAACTCTGTGGAAGTAACGTTCGATAGATCGATTGGCTTTCCCAACGCGGGAGAATCCTCGGCCACTACGCGATAAATTCGACCTGCTGCGTTGCCGAGAACCAGGTCGCGCCGGGTGCGTAACTCCTCCGGCATGAAATCGGGATGTTCAATCACGGCCCGATGCATATCGACGATATACAGTGCCCCGTCGGGCCCGGTCTCGATATTCACCGGTCGAAACCAAGGGTCGCGTGAGGCGAGAAACTCGGCTTTGTCGCGCTCCCGATGCGAACGAAACGTTCCGCCATTTGGCTCGATCACTTCGCATCGCACCAGGCTTCCCGTCGGTTCGCAGACGAACGCCTGACTGTGGTAGCGGTTCGGCAACGCATTACCCCGGTAGATGTGTACTCCGCAGGCGGCCGTGAATTGACCGGCGTGCATCATCGAGGTTGTCCAGGCACTGGTCAGGGCGAACACCTGCGAAGCTTCGCCAGCGGCCGCCACGTCGTGAACCACGGCCGGCAACGCGAACAACGGATTTCGCCGCGTGGGGCGACCTTCCAGCACCACGTGCATCAACGGGTTGCGATTGCTACAAATGAATCGACGGCCAAATTCGTCGAAGGTCACTCCGAATTGTCCCGGGCCGCTGATGGCTTCCAGCGGACCACCGTCGGGAGCGAATCGCACATCGCGGCCGCGAATCTCCAATGGGTCGGACTTCGCATCACCGCGGTGATCGACCACCGTACCACCCCGCAGCCCGTTGGCAACATACAGCAGCCCATCGGGGGCTAGTCGAGGGTGGTTGGCCCGAAGTTGTTCGTTCTGCTCGGCAAAACCGGTGAGCCACAACTCTTCTGTCAGTTGGGACGCTCCTTCGCGCAGGAAGACAACTTTTCCGGCCAGCGTGACGATGACCCCATCGCGCCACGGCTGGAGTCCTGTCGGTAGCAGCAACCCCTCGGCAAAGGTGCGGGCCGTTTCGAAGAATCCATCGCCGTCACGGTCTTCGAGCACGCGAATTCGCGATTGCGGCAGCTGGCCTTCGGGCGGTCCTTGCGGATAGCCTCGCATTTCGACCACCCACATTCGCCCCCGTTCATCGAAACGGATTTCCACCGGGTCGATTACCGCGGGCTCGGCGGCGACCAGCTCGACGCGAACCCCAGGCGACATTTCGAACTGTTGCAACGCCTTCTGCGGCTGTAGCGGGGTGGTGCGTAAATCTTCCTCGGCTGTGATGTCATGCTGTGCCGGCACGGTCATCAGAACGAACACCAGCGGCAGGCGAGCGACGCAGATTTGGATGAGGTCTCGCATTTCCGGCAAGTTTGGTACCTCCATCGTGCATTTGCTCGTGCGAGGACGCATCGCGAGATTCGGCGGTCGGCTTCGACTACAATACACCCGGCCGTTGTGTAGGTGGACGACGGCTCCACGTGGACGACGAGGAATTTTCGATGATAACGCGACACGATCTGGGAATCATCCTGCTGGCCAGTATAGCGTGGACGTTCGGCCCACGGGTGGTGTCGGCCGATGTGGAACCGGCACACTTTCATCATGTGCGTCTCAATTCGACGGACGTCAAAGATTCCATGCGCTTTTATCGTCGCGTGTTCGGTGCCGTGCCGGTTAAGTTTCGCGGCGCGAGCGATGCATTGTTTGTCGAACGGTCATTCATTCTGTTCAACGAAGTCGACGAGGCTCCCAACCCCACGCTCAATACCGGCATCTGGCACATCGGGTGGGGCGGGGTCGATGTCAAGAACGAATACGAGTGGTGGGCTCGTCACGGGGTGGATATTCATACGAAGCTCTCTCCGCTACCGGGCAACGACAACTATTACATGTACATCAATGGGCCCGATAAGGAACTGATCGAAATCAACACGATGGGGCATCATCGCTTTGGTCATGTCCACTTCTTCTGCGACGATGTGAACGAAACCGTGGCGTGGTACAGCAAACACTTGGGCATCAAGCCGCGCGTGGCGGTTCGCAAAAAACCAACGGGCGACCCCAACACGTTGGGTGGCATCTGGATGAACAGTATTCAGTGCGATAACGTGAACATGATCTTCTTCGGCAAGCCCGACTACGAGGAGTCGCCCTTCTGGTGGCCCGACCCCCCGCTGAAGGAAATTCAGCCCACCGAGAATCGACCGATCGATCACATTGCCTTTTCGTACCGCGACATCGACCCGGTGTATGAACGGATGGTGGCCTCGGGTGTGGAAATCGTTTCACCACCCAAGATGAACGATCAGTTTCGTTTTCGCAGTTTCTTGGTTCGAGGACCCGATCAGGTTCTCATCGAGATTGTCGAAGCCAAACCCATCCCTGAAGGACTGTGGGACGATTAATAAGATTCGCATGGATTAACGGATTCGAGGTGGCGTTTGGCAGCGAACAAGGCAGTTTTTTTCGAACGAAACGATGACGTCTGGACTCCGTTGGAGGCCAGCATCGGTCCCTGGTCGCCCGATCTGCTGCATGCGGGTCCGGTGGCCGCGATCTGCATTCGGTTGGGCGAAGAACTACAGCCCGGCGATGATGTGGTCACGACACGGTTGACGATTGACCTGCTCCGCCCGGTCACGCGACTTCCCATCGTGGTCGAGACCTCGACCATCAAGATGGGGCGCCGCGTGGGACTGCATCAAATCACGATGCATCAAGGAGACAAACTCATGGCCACCGCCCGCGTGCAGCGAACGCAAGAACAGCAAGTGTTGCTGCCCAACATGGCGGGAACGGGGGTCGAACTAACACCCCCGCCCGACGAGCCGGGAGACTTTCATTCGTTAGCCGAGGCTCAGCATGCCCGTCCCTTGGCCCCATTCCTGGCCGAGGCCTGTGATCTGAGGATGAAGGTTGCCGATGCGTTCTACAAACCGGTGCCCTCGGCAGCCTGGATTAAGGTTGATGCCGATTTGGCCGCTGGTATTCCGCTATCGACCACGGCCGCCGTTGCCGCGGCTGCCGACTGCGGAAACGCCCTCGGGGCGCCCGTTGCGCTCGACGAACCCCCACTTCTGTTCCTGAACGCCGACCTTACGATTCATCTTGCACGTACACCGGAGGATGCCTGGGTGCGGATGGCTCCGCTCAGCACGTGGCTCGACCATGGAATCGGACAGACCTGCTGCGCGTTAAGCGATCGTCGTGGTATGCTGGGGACTTCGGTGGTGACGTTGCCTCTGGCGAATCGCTCCGAGTGATTGTGGGCCCCGCCTGTGTGTTGCAAACACATTTCATTTCCTACCAATCGGATAGACTTTACGGCATGAAGACACAGCTTGGATCATTGAAGACGGCGTTCGTTGTCAGTTTCACGATTTGCTTCTTGGCGATACCTGTTTCGGCGGATGCTAAGGATGCAGTTCCGTTCGAAGTTGGGATTGCAACGCGCGATATCACGCCTCCCACGGGCATCCCGATGTGGGGCTACGGCGACCGCCACGCCGATCTGTCCGAAGGGGTTCTCGATCCGCTGTACGCGAAGGCCGTGGTGATTCGAGCCGGCGATGACAAGCTGGCCCTGGTCGGTCTCGATATCGGGCGTGGCCCAACCATCGAAATGATGAAGCTCATACGCAGCGAGCTTGCGGAGAAAGCCGGAATCGAGCATGTGATGATCTCCGGCAGCCACACGCATCATGGCCCGGTGATTGAGTTGACCGATAAGAAAGGATACGGCAAAGGAAAGTTCGACAAGGCCGTGCAGTACGCCAAGCAATTTCCACACGAGTTGATCGAGGTCATCCTCGAAGCCGACGCGGCTCTGCAACCGGCCAAAATCGGAGTGGGCACGAAGAACGTCGCCTTGAATCGCAATCGTCACACCAAACGGTTGCCCAAAGCCACCGATCCCATGTTGGCCGTGATGCGTTTCGATGATCTCGACGGCAACCCGATCGGGCTGCTGGTAAATTTCGCGGCACACCCGACGTCGATCGATTCGAACGTCTTGAAGTATTCGGCAGATTACGTGGGGTCCATGCACAAGACGATCGAAGAGAAACTGCAGGTGCCCAGCATCTTCATGCAGGGGGCCGCCGGCGACCAGTCGAGCAACTCGCCCGAGGGTGTTCACGGCTATGAAGCGTTCGGTGCGGTGTTAGGCGGAGAGGCCGCTGAAATTGCCGAAGGGATTGAGACCGTTGTGCCCGAGGAACCTTCGTTGAAGGGCCGCTCCGATCACTTCACGTTTCCTTCCCGACTCAACTTCAGCAACCCCTGGATTCGCGTGGCCTTTGGTCGCGCTTTTTTTCCAGAGCTAGTTGAGAACTTTGGCGATGAGATGAAGGACGGTGTCCAGACCGAGCTGAACACCGTGTTGCTCAACGACAACATTGCCCTGGTAGGCGGCTCCGGAGAGTTTTTCTGCAACCATAGCAATCGCCTGAAAGAGCGGAGCTATGTGGACAACACCCTCTTCTTTGGTTACTGCAACGGCCACAACCTGTACTTCCCTACGATCGAAGCCGTTTCCGAGGGGGGGTACGGTGCCGACCCGCCGGTGTCTCCGGTCGAGATTGGCGCCGGTGAAAAATTGATGAATCAGGCCCTGATCAATATTTATGTGATGCTCGGCAAGATTGCAGCCCCCGAGCCACCGGAGGCCGCCAGTACTACCCAGTGACGCTGGTGCGAGCATGGCCTGGTATTCACTTCTCGGCTTGATCCTGCTAACCTCCGCCCACGGGCCGAAACGCGTCGCTTTACTGTAAGTGGCGGCTCTCTTTGGTGTTGCGCCTAGGCGCTTGGCGTTAGACCGGCTGTACTATGATTGAGGTAGCTGCCGAGCTTCGAGGCGACTCCAGAACTCAGTCGAGCGTTTCACAAACGAGTTTTGCGGAATAAACCTTAAATCCGGGCGGCAAAGCGTCGATATGCCTGACTGGCAAGTGTGACGGATTAGCTTGACTTTGCCGCCATGCCAGCAAAAATGTCGACGGATTACCAACTCGCGAGAACGAGTCTCCATGCTTCAATTTCGCCGTTTGAATCGACGAATTTCAGCCCTGATGGCTTGCAGTATGTTGCTGGCCCAGCTGAACGTCTCGGCGATGGCTGCATGCAACAGCACGGCCTCGGCGGATGCGGGCAGCCCGCAGTGCAAATGCGGAACTGGGAAGTGTGGTACCGACTCGTGCTGCTGCAGTCTCCGCAAGATGGCTCAGGCAGAAGCGCCTGCTACCGGGAGACGCTCCTGCTGCAATCGTGGTTCAAGCACCGCTAAGCAGCAGCCGGTGGAATTAAATTCCGGCGACGCGATCGATTCGGCACAGGCAGGCCACTGCCACTGTCGCTCAAAGGTTCCTGCCCCGCTGGATTCACCGCGACGCGTGTTTGAAACAGATTCGATTCGATTGCTAACGCTCGTGCTCTCGCACGAATCCGCCACAGTCGTCGAAGGTCGATTCTTCTCTTCCTGGCCAGTCGATTCGCCAGATATCAGGCACATGCCTGTCTCCGTGCAACAGCTCTATTGCTGCTGGCTGGTCTAGACAGACTCGGTGCGCGATGACGACCGAGAGCTTAGTGCCTCCTCGGCGTCCATGGTGCACCTCTTCCGGTTCTGTTAGTTGCGTTGTCTTCGTGTGCGGCATAAACGCATTGAACACCTCAGGCAACCCGACATTTTTTTGTCATGAACGCAAGTAACTAAGTGCAGTTTGATCGCCGGTCACGTAGTGGACCGCGTCATGAGATTCACTTTCGAAAAGGAATGTATACGATGTCGATGAAAACGAAGTTTGCAATGGTCGCCGTAGCTCTCGTGACTGCTGCCGCGCTGTTCACCGCCGGTGCCTCGGTGGCGACGGCCGAAGATGAGAAGGAATTTAGCTGCGATTGCCCGCTTTCGGGCAAGCCGGCCCAGGAAGACGTAGCGGTCGATTACAAGGGCAAAAAGGTTTACTTCTGCTGCCCTGGATGCCCCGCGGGCTTTGAAGCCGATCCCGCGAAGTTCGCCGACAAGGTTCACATGCAATGGCTGAAGACGGGTCAAATCACGCAGGTGGCTTGCCCGCTTTCCGGGAAGCCTGTGAATGAAGAGATGACGATTGCCGTCGGTCCCGCGGAAGTCGCCTTCTGTTGCGGTGGATGCAAAGGCAAAGCCAGCAAGGCCTCGGGCGATGAACTGGCTGCCCTGTTGTTCGGCGACATCTCCAAGGGGTTCACCCTGCAGACCGAATGCCCCGTGGCTGGGAAGCCGGTTAACTTGGCCAAGTCGGTCGAGTACGAGGGAGAAAAGGTCTACTTCTGCTGCGGTGGTTGCGCCAAGAAGTTCGAAGCCGATCCCGAAGCTTTCACGGCCAAGTTGCCTCAGTTGTCCGAAAAGAAGTAGCTTTCCCACACGTTGCACGTTGGGAAAAACGTAGATTGAAGATTCGACGAGGGGAAGGTCTCAGGGCCTTCCCCTCGTTTTCTTGTGCCGTGGTACCCGGCGGCGAGACGCGTGATTAGTTGGGTCTCTCAACGCGATCCGACGCGGTGATTCACGACTATTCTGCGGCCGCGGGTTTCAGTGCCGGAACCGTGTACAACAGCACGCGATTGTCGCTGGTGGCGATGGCCAGTTCGCTACCATCGGGAGAGAACGCCATCGAGAAAGCCGCTTTGACGGGCAACGTTTCCGAGTGCTGCAACTCGGCCGTGGCGGCATCCCAAATCATCAGCGTGCCCGCATAACCCAAGGTCGCCACGCGAGTGCCATCGGGCGAGTTGAGCGCTCGATAGATGTGATCCGAATGTCCCGAGGTCGTGGAAAGCACGGCACCATCGGCCGGGTTGAATCGTTGCCAGGTCTTCGCCAGGCCTGCCGCGATCAGTTGGTTGCCATCGTTCGAGTAGGCCACCGAATAGATACCGTCAGCGATACCTTCCTTGATTTCACTGCTTTGCATTCCGTCGGCGGCGTTCCAGAAGCGAATCGACTTGTCTGCACCGCCGCTGGCCAGCACGTCCTGCTGCGGATGAAATGCCAGTGAGTAAACTTGCGATTCATGACCTTCGCCGGTGGCGTAGTTCGAGCCGTCTGCCAACTTCCACATTCGGACAGTTTTGTCGGCGCTACCCGAGGCCAAACGGGCCGAGTCGCCACTGAAGGCCAACGCGTAAATGTGCGACGTGTGACCCTCCAACCGCAATCGTGCGGAAGACACCGTTGCGGGCCAGGTGACCACGGCCTGATCCAGGCCCGCGCTATAGATGCGACGTCCATCGGTGGCAATCGCCAGATCGGTAATCGCCGCGGCGTGGCTCTTGTATTCGGCGATCAGTTCACCGGAAGGAATGCGATAACTTCGCACGACATTGTCGCCGGAGCCGATGTGTACTTGGGTTCCATCGACGCTGATGGCCACGGCCGTAACCGCAAACGGAGTATCGACGGCCATCACGGGGGCGCCGTCCGTGGATTGCCACACCCGAACTACGCCATCGTCCCCTCCGGCTGCGACCAAGGTGCCGGGGTCCTGCACGTCGACCGACTTCAACCCGGCAGTGGCACCACTGAATTGCAACACCGGCGAGAAATCGTCAGGATTCCAAAGCGTGAGCACATTGTCTTCGCCGGCGGTGAATAGTTGCGTGCCCCCGGCGGCGAATGTCACGGCGTTCGCACCACGTCGGTGGGCGACAATGTTCTTCACTACGGGGGACGACCATAGCTTCACGCTGTTGTCGGCGGAACAGGTCGCCACGCGGCCATCGGCCAGGGCCACAATTCCGTTCACCGCTGCTGTGTGCCCGGCCAACTGTTCCTGAGGTTTGGCTCGTTCGATATCGATGATGTGTCCCCGGGCATCATCGCCTGCGGCCAGCACGCGTTTCGAATCGGGGGTGAACGCCACGCCAAGCACCGGTTCTCGGATCGGCCAATCGCCAATCATGACTTTTCGTTCAAGCTGCCAAAGTCGTGCGTGACCGTCTTTGCTACCAGCGGCCACGTATTGCCCGTCGGGACTCGTGGCCACACAGAGCAGCCCGTCCACGGCACCAGCCAGCGATTGCGTTTTCGAACCCGTGCCGGTATCCCAGAGATGAACCATTCGATCGCTGCCGCCACTAGCGAGGTGAGCACCGTCGGCGGTGAAGGCCAGAGCCGTGGGTCCGGCGCCGTGGCCTGCGATGCGAGTTTGTTGGTAGACGGGCCGCGTGCGAACGACCTTGTCTCCGCAGTGGGCCACCATGGAAGTTCCATTGGCCGAAAGTTCGACGCTTCGCGCCACGGCAGCCAGCGATTCGGTCTGCAACCGCGCACGGGAGTCGACATGCCAGAGTGAAATTGTTTTGTCCGTGGCGCTGGTGACCAACCGCGAACCGTCGGCCGAAAAGGCTACGGCCACCAGTGGAGCGGCGTGAGCGTCGATGGTCGCCACCGGTTCGTCTTCGGCTGGTTTGTAGAGCCGCACCTTGTTGTCGCCGCATCCGACAGCCAACAACTTTTCGTCACCTCGAACGGCCAACGCCGTGACGGGAACCGTGGCATCGACCGAGCGAACTTCGGAACCGTCTTCAGCCTTCCAATACCGTAGCCGCTGGTCGCCGGCGGTGACGATCTGGCCGAGCTCTTTCAGGGGCTGCACCCCAGCCACGGCACCTTCGTGGGCCGCGATGTGGCGAACCAACGCACCATTGGTCGTGTTCCACTGCTTTACCTGCCCCGACGCGTCGCCGGCCAGCAATTGAGATTCGACCGCGGCCGCTGCCAACGCCGTTAGATCGGCCCCCTGTCCTTCGATGGCCAACACGCCACCTGACGACGTATCGACGATGCGGATCCGCTGATCTGCCCCGGCAAGATATTGTTTGGTTCCATCAAGCGAGAGCGCCTTTGCGACGTAGGCCGCCGCGCCTTCGCCCGCGGGCGACTCGCTGCGCGCTGCCAAGGGCAGTTGCCAGATGCGAATAGCCCCATCGGCAGCGGCCGTAGCTAGCTTCGCCGCCTGCGGTTGAAAGGCCAGCCCGGTGACTTCGGCGGTGTGAGGTCGAAACGAGCTGATGATCGCCCCGTCGCTGGGATTGATGAGTGTGACGCGTCCGTCGACCGTTCCGGCGGCCAATTGGGTACCGTCGTGGTTCACCGCAAGCGAGGTAAGTTTGCCCCCGACGTTGATTGCGCGTTGTTCTGCTCCGTCGGCAGTTAGGTGAATTCGCACATGACCGTCTTCGCAGGCGGTGGCCAACCAGGTGGAGGCCGGGTCGCGAACCATGGCCCGCAGTGGTTGCGGAGCCGCTACGGAAACGGGAGCCGCCGGCGGCCAAGCGTAGTGTCGCAGAACCCCGTTGTAGTCGACCGTCATCAAGGCTTCATTGCCGGGCCGCATTGCCAGATCTTGAACGGGGGTGCCGGTTTCAAACGTGGAGACCGGCATCCCGTCGGCCACCTTCCACGTCCTGATGGTCCCATCGACACTTGCGGCAATGGCCAGCGTGTTGTCGTCGCTCAGCTTTACTGCGACCACGGGTTTATCGTCGCCGGCCAGGTTGTGCGCGACTTGATTGGTGGAGGTATCCCAAAGTTTTACCTTTCCACTGCGGTCCCCCGTTAACATTCGGGTTGCATCGGTCGAAAGATCGAAGCTGGTCACCGACCCGTCGAAGTCGCGCCATTCGGCGACCGGTTCTCGTGATGGCATGTCGTAGACGAACACCGTCTTGTCGAGGCCGCCGCTGGCCAATTGCCTTCCATCGGGAGAGACCGCCACACTCAGAATCAAATTCTGAGCGTCGTTCATGGTTTGAATCGTTGCTCCGTTTTGACGATCCCAAATGCGGACCGTTTTGTCGAAGCTGCCGCTGACGAGGTATTTGCCGTCGGGCGAGTAGCCCACCGCGTATACGGGTTCGCTATGCCCGGTGAGGTGTTTGATCTGTGCTTCGCTGGTGGCCGTGCAGCAGACCACGATCAACGCCGCCAGGGCAATACGAGTCGTATGAACTACCGAACGGAGGTTGCCCTCAGAAATCCGATCTCGAAAGCAAGTTATCAGTTTCATGGTCATGGTTGAAATCGTTGGTGTGAAAGTGTTCCGTGTCAGTTTTCAATCGTGAAGAACTACGAGCAGGCTATTGCGAATACCTACCTGGCAGCGTCGATCATCCGCCGCACCGAATCTGGAAGCTAATCGGTACGCTCAAAAAGGCTTTTCATATTCTAATTGGGCCAAAAGCCAGATGCGCGATTCACTTCCCTAAAGCGTCTTTCAAAACCTCGTTTCGGCTTCGCTTGCCAGCAGCAGCCCCAAGTGCTTTGTCGGCCTGCATCCACGAATCTGGTGGATTCGCCTGCTTCGCCCTCCGCGACACGGAGCTACTCCCGGCAACCTCGGGCACGAAACCGGTCGTGAAAAGCGCTCTAGGGACCGCCTGCCTCGGGTGTGTTTTCCTTCAATTCGCCGAGGTACGCCACGATGTCGGCGAAATCCTGCAGCGACATTCCATCTTTCAGCCCGTTGGGCATCATCGAGAGCGTACTCCGCTCGATTTCGTCGACCTCGTCCGCCGAGATGGTGATGGTTTTGCCCTCGACGTCAATCAGTTCGATGGTTTCGTCGTTTTCCAGTTTCACCACGCCCTGAAAGACCTGACCGGCATCGGTGATGACAGTTGTGAGTTCGTAGCCGGAAAGAATACGGCTCGACGGTTCCAGAATCGAACGCATCAGCTCCGCGCGCGGATACTTGGTCCCCACGCCGCGGAGATCGGGACCGGCCCGCGATTCGCTGCCCCCGACCGCGTGGCATTTCACACAGCCGATCCCCTTGGCATCGTTGAACAGCTTCTTGCCGTGCGCAGGGTCGCCGTCATGCTTCGTGGCGAAGTCGACGTAGGCCGCCAGATTCAACTGCGGCGGAACCGTTTGATCGAGAAAGGCGAAACGAGGGTCGCGGCGACCCACCTGAAGGCTGAACTCCCAGGGGCCTCCGTCATTTCCAATGAGCAGCCACACGTGGTTGATGCCTTGTCGCAGTTCAGCGTTGAATTCCGCCTGATTTGCCGACCAACCTCGGCTGCCATCGAACTTGTACAACTCCTCACCGTTCACCCATAGCGTAACCTGATCGTCACTGCCGACCAGCATGTTGCATGGGGTTGCACTTTCCGAGGGTACTTCGACGTAGGCCAGCGTGTAACTTCCATCACGAGGTCGTAGCGTGCGATGCAGCGGTACACGCCCGTCTTCTGTTTGGGCATCCATCGTCCGCCACGTTAACTGCTTGTCGCCCACGGTAACCGGAGCGGAGAAGTCGGGTGCCGCATCGAAGTCGACTTGGGGCAGTGCGGGTTTTGTCCAGGAGTTCAGCACATGCCACGAAACGACCGGGGTCGGGGTGGAATAAACCAATTGCAGGTCCGGGATCACCGCCGCGGGTAACTCGTTTCTTTCGTGTAGGGCGATCAGTTCTTCTGCAACCTGCTCGCGGATTCCGATTAAGGCATTCCGCGATGCATCGCGAAGCGTTTGGTTGCGATGCGCCAGGCCTTGCAGATACTGTGGTAATGCCCTCGGGTCAGCTAACGCTGCCAAGGCAGTCAGGGCTTCGAACTCGGTTGCCTCGTTTGCTACAGCCGCAATCATCTCGGGCACGGCGGCCGCGACGCGCTGTTCTCCCAGGGCTAACAGCGCGGCTTGTCGAACCGAGGTGTCAGGATCATTGAGCAACGGCATGAGCGCCTCCGCTGCGTCCACCCCTGGACGCCCGGCGAACACTTTGGCCGCCATGGCCCTAACTTCGGCGTGCTTGTCCTGTAATCGCTGGCCAATCGCGTCGTTTGCCTGTCTTGTATCAATCTTGTCGATGGCTTCCAGGCACATTACGACCAATTCCGGTGAGGTCTCCTGGGCAGCGATCAGCTCGGTGAGTTGCCCTGCGGCGGCGTCCGAGCCTATGCGCTTAATTCCGTCGATGGCATTGCGGCGGAGAGACTCGTCCAGCGATGTGTTTTGAGCGATCGAAGCCAGCAAGGGTACGGTATTCTGGTCCCGTCTCGTGACTAAAGTTTCGATGGCGGCACGGCGTACGGCATCGTTGGAGTCGCTACTTGCCAGCTCCCGCAACAAGGAAATAGCCTGCGGATGATCGACGGTGGCCAATGCCGTGGCGGCGGCTGCGCGTACCTGCGGTGATTCTTGCTGCAAACCCTGCTGCAAGGTGTCGAGCACAAGCGAGGTTCCTGCCCAATCATTTTTCTTGGGTCGGGCGGGAGGATTCCGAGCGGGCTGGGTTCCCCACCATCCGCTCTCATAGGGATCTGCCTCGCGATGCACTTCGGCCAAGGCTTCGATGGCGGCTGTTCGCGCTGCAAGCTGAGATGCCGTGTACGCGATTCGTTGCAAGGCTTTGACGGCTTCGATATCGAATTGCCCGGTTAACGTGACGAAGGCCGCGTTGCGATGTGAATCGTTCTCACAATCGAGAAAATCTCCGGCCATCGACCAGTCCCCAATGTTGCGCAGGGCTTGCATGGCGGCAAAGCTGACATAGCGATCGTCGTCACCCAAGGCTTTCCACAACGCCTCGCTCGCGGAGCTGTTTCCGATTCGCCCCAGAGCGTATGCGGCTCGCAACCGCACGGTGGGCGCTCCGTCATTCAAGGCCTCGATTAGTGCGGGCGTTGATGGATCGATCCTTCGCAGGCCCAGCGCCCTTGCAGCTTGGCCTCGAACGTCGGCGTTCTCATCTTTCAGCGAATCAATCCATACACTGGCCGGGGAATACCCTTTCTCATTGTCCATCAAAGTGTTCAATGCCCAGATGGCGTGAACCTTGGCCGCGCTCTCGCACTCGGACTTGAGCAGTTTCGAGAGGCCCTTGATCGCTGGTTGCCCCATCTTGCCGAGTCGTGCCTGAGCCTGGCGGCGATACTCGTAGCCGGGATGGGCAAGCTGCTTGAGCTGAGCCGTGACATCATCGCTTGGCTGTTCAGCAGGAGGCACGTCTCGAAGGTCATCGCCAACGTAGGTGACCCGATACAGACGTCCCCGCTTGTCGGGACGGGTCCAGCCACCGAAGTTCCAATCGGCCACGTACATGGTGCTGCCATCGGGGCTGAAGCAAAGATCCTGAGGACGGAAATCGCCGTTGCCGTCGTTGGTCATGAAGTCTTCCATTTCGGCGGTAAACGTAGCCCCGTCGGGCTTCACGCGAAACCGCTGCACCTTGCCCTTGCCCCACTCGCAGAAAAAAGCGTTGTTGACGAATCGCTCGGGCCAGGCCGCGCCCCGGTAGCAGGCGGCTCCACACGGCGAACCGCCACCGTGTTCGCTGATTCTTGGCAGATGCCGCTCGGGGTGGTCGTGGTAATCGTAGGGATAGCCGTAGTAGCCGCTGGGAATGTGGTGTGTGAAGCGGGTCCACCAGCCGAGTCCGTCGTCGGTGTTGTCGTAGGTAAAGATGTTGTCCAGCGTGTCCATTGCTACGTCGAGATGGTTCCGAGTGCCGGAGGACACAACTTCCAACTCGGTGCCATCGGGTCGCATTCGCACGACTCCGCCACCTTCCAAAGTGATCGTGCTGCCGTCGGCGCCCGTTGCACGTTGAATTCCTTTGTCGCCAACCGAAACATAGACCAGACCGTCGAGGCCTAGGCGAGTGCCTGTGACGATGTGATCGTTGAATCCGAACACGCCCGCCGGCGGACCAAACCCTTCGGCCAGATCTTTGCGAACATCGGCCACCCCGTCCCCGTCGGTATCACGAAACATCGTGTAGTGAGGGGCGTGCAACACGTACAGCGCATCGTCGTGCCACACCAGCCCGAACACGGCGGAGAGCCCATCGCAGAACACGGTCTTCGTCGGTGGACCTCCATCTTCCGGCCATCGCAGGTACAACACGCGGTCGAATTCCTCGGTCGATGGGCCTCGCATGTCCATGGGATCTTCGCCCAGGAACAGGTTCCCCTGATCGTCGCAGGTGACCACCGACGGGTGTTCGATATCAGGGACCTGAAAGACCAACTCCGACTTGAACCCTTCGGGCACTTTTTGGCCCAGGCAATTCGATACGCCGACGGTTATCAACAGCCCGCAGATGAGTGCTTCAAGAACCATGCGTGGACGATGCACATTCCGCGCAATGCACCGCGAGCCAGTTTGAGATGAAGTTGCCAAGGCAGGCTTCCTATTTAGGGAGAAAGAAGGTGGGGCTTCGCGAGTCGCCGGCAGAGGGCTTCTCTGAGGTGCTGCTATCCTAATCCACCGTGGAATCTGTAGCAAAACACGCGAAGTAAAAGTAACAGTCCCCGCTGCGTTCATTGGGTGACCGTGTGGAAACTGCCGGCATTTTGCGAGGCGAGTTGCTTGAGAAAGCTAGCAAATGCGGCCCCTTCGGCTCCGGCCTGAATCCCGATGGTGTAGATCGAAACGTACCGCCCGCGATTGAGTTCTTCGATGGCCTTGAGGATTGCCTTGGGGTTGGTGATTCGCCCGGTGGTGGGGACCCCGTCGCTGAGAAAGTACATCGCCTCGGTATCGTATCCGAAGGCGGCCGCCAGAGCGTCGAACGAAGCCGTCTTGCCGGCAGCTTGCAGCCCCAGCACAAACGCCGCGGCATCCTGCTTGGCCGACGCACTGGCCGGCTGCAATTGCTGCTGCCAGGCCCAGGCTCGCGAATGGTACGCCACCACCGCGAACTCGGTGTCGGCGGGCAAATCCTGGATGGCCTGTAACAGCTCTCGCTTGGCTGCGGCTAGACGCACACCTTCCATACTGGTCGAAGCATCGATGACGAACACCACTTTCTTGGCGTAGATCGACAGCCCGTAGTAACGCGAATACGACCCGTCTTCGGCCACGACCGTCATGTTGTTGGTATTTCGAATCCGCTGGTTGAAGGGCGGGAATTCGAATTCGTCGCGGTGGTACTTCCACCAGGCTTGCCATGTTTCGATATCGATTCCGGTGACTTCCCCGCTAATCGAGCGCAGGTAGACCACGATATCAACCCGTTCTTCACCTTCAATCGCCGCCAACAGTTCGACCAGTGCGTCGACGGCCTCGGGTTGATCGAGTTGAGTGAGGGCCAGCACGATCGCGCGCCGAAACGCAAATCGGTTCTCGAACACTTCTGTTTCACTAAGCTTGCGAAGCAACTCGACCGCCGTTGGATCACCACGTTGCGTGATGCGTTGCAGGAAAGCAGGGTCGATCGTCTGATCGAGCCATTGTTCCAGCGCTTCACGGGTTTCCGGCACCCCGGAAGAAAGCAATACCAACAGCAAGGTTTCGATGGAACGCTGCTTCTCTTGGCGGCGATAATCTTTCTGCAGCGTCGTAAGCAGGAACTTGTTGATCGCCTCGTCCTGGCTCAAATCGGCGAGCGTCTCATAGGCCACCGCCTGCACTTCCGCCACGTCGTCCTCCAGGGCGATTCGCACAATCAGTTGGGCAGCGCCGACCCGTGGGAACTCCCGAAGTTGTTGCAGGGCTTCGATTCGTCTTTCAGGGTTCCTGCTGAGTAGCTGACTTCGCAGCTCGCGTTGAACTTCCCGGAATTCCTCGCCGTCGCCTGCTCGTGCGGACGTGGCAAGCAGTATGGTTGTCAGAGCAACGACGGTGAACCGCAAGAAATGCACGAGGGCCTCCCCAGGAGATCTATTCCAAAGCCGGCAGCTTGCATGAGCCTCGCGCTGTTGTGCGAGAACTCTTTGGTTCACCTTACCGCTTCCCAATCTTCGGAGCGATCATTTCTCACGGGGCGCCCCGCAATTGCAAGTACCTATTCGTGCGAGGTTCATCGAAGGATCGCGTTATAGCCGATGGGAGTGTTGCGATAAGTCTTTCTTCTGCAAGCGGTTAGCAGCTGGGAACTGGGGTTTGCCTGCCCTGGCAGTTTTGCCATACTTCCGCCGCATTTCGCGCCGATGGCCACATCGAGTTTTGGCTTCCGTTTCTACACTACTAATGGTTGCGACGTTCCATGAAACAGTACCAAGTTCATCAGCAGCCAACGTCCGCGTCACGGCAAGGGCGACGAATCTTCTTCTCCGTTGGCGAACCCAGTGGCGATCTGCATGCGGCGAACCTGATCGAGAACTTGCGTCGTCTGGAGCCGAAGACCGAATTCGTCGGCTTCGGCGGCCCGAAGATGGAAGCTGCCGGATGCAGGCTTCACTTCGAGCTGACCTCGCTGGCCGTGATGTGGTTCATGCGCGTGCTGCTGAATATCCACAAGTTTCTTGCGTTGCTGGGCCAGGCAGATCGCTACTTTCGCGACGAGCGGCCCGACGCCGTAGTTCTGGTTGACTATCCCGGATTCAATTGGTTGATTGCCAAGCGAGCGAAGCAACATGGAATTCCTGTCTTCTACTATTCCCCGCCGCAGATTTGGGCTTGGGGACGTTGGCGCGTAAAAAAGATGCGTCGCTACGTCGATCACGTCCTGTCCGGCTTACCGTTCGAATGCGATTGGCTCAACAAGCAAGGCTGCAATGCGGTGTTGGTGGGACACCCGTTCTTCGATGAGGTGCAGCACCACCACATGGACGAGGCTTTTCTGGGACAACTCAAGAACTCCGAGCGCCCGCTGGTCGCCATCTTGCCGGGGTCGCGTACTCAGGAAGTGGAACAGAACCTGCGATGGTTCTTAAAGTCTGCGCAAACGGTGCAGATTCACGTACCGAATGTGCGATTTGCCGTGGCAGCTTTTAAAGCGGAACACGGCGAGTACGCCAAAAATGCCGTGCAAGCTGCCGGGATCGATGCCGACGTGTTCGTGGGCAAAACGCCGGAAATCATCCGTGCGGCCAACTGTTGCATGGCCGTTTCTGGTTCGGTCTCGCTCGAGCTGCTGCATCACGGCAAACCTACGGTCATCCTGTATTACATCGGCCGTGTGGCATACGCGGCCCAGTGGGTGTGCCGCAAGGTTCGCTACATCACGCTGGTGAACTTGCTGGCAGCCAAGGATCCCCTGGACGAATCGGCGATTACCGCCGAAGAGGATGCCCCCGAGCGGCAGCTCTTTCCCGAGTATCTCACCTACCACGACCGATCGGGCGCCATCGCGGGTCACATCATCAAGTGGCTTTCCGACCCCGCGGAGCGTCGCCAGAGAGTCGATGAGCTGGCGGCTCTGAGAGCCCGTGTGGGCGAGCCTGGCGCCTCGGTCAAAGCGGCGGCGTACATCGATCAAGAGATTCGCAAGCCACAGGATGCCCTATCGGGACCGCATAGAACGAGAACTTCAGCCGAGGCGGACGAGGCTCGAATCTAACCGGTAGACGAAGGGCGTCTTCGCAGCCAGGGCGCTTGATTCCCCACAATTTCTGCCCGTTGTCGGGCTCCGCATGGCATCACGATACCCCCATCGAATTGCCAGTCGCCAGATAGCTGGCACTTCTAGAGGCAAACCCGCAAGATCAGAAGCCTTCTCGTCGGGAATTCTGTCTCGGAAATGTGGCAAATCTGGACAAGATAGTACTCCATTGCTATTGCACTGCGGCTTTCCTATAATCCTCGCTCAGTGTTTGGTGACGAGTCTCAGCAGGAAAGATAGAAGCAGGTTTAAAAGTCAACCCGAAGAACTGCTTCGTCAGCACGACCGAGAATTGAACGAGACCCGGCTTCTTCTAGCCTCTCTCATCGATCGAAGGTCGAAGCCGTAGTGAGTGTTTCTACGGGTCGTCTATGGCCCTCCGATATTTCTTGTTGTTAAGCCACACTCTCTGTTGTTTGCCCTTGATCGGGCCATCCAGGCGTGGGGGTTTCGGTTCACCAATTTAATTAAGTCGGGTTGATGGTACGCTTCTATTCGAGTGATTCCGTTCGCCCATGTTTAGGTCTCGGTGCGTGGAGTGCAGCAATGCCAGAAGGTAAGATTAAGAAGATTTTGGCCGACAAGGGTTTTGGTTTCATCGAAGGTGAGCGGGACGACATGTTCTTCCATCACTCGGAAGTCCAAGGGACGACCATCGAAGAGTTGAGCGAAGGTCAAATGGTCCAGTACGAAATCGGCCAAGGCCGCAAGGGTCCTTGTGCCGTTTCCGTACGCGTGGCCGACTGAGCAGCGATCAGTCGACCCTGTTGATGGAAACAATGAGAAACCGAGCGGCGCTCCTGAATCACTTGATTCTCGAGCGCCGCTTTTTTCTTGCGCCCGTGCAAACTTTACACGCATGGCGGCCGTTCGATCGTCAGTCGACGTAGACGAATTCGCTGGAATTCAAGACCGCCAGGCAAAGATCGGTCAGCGCCGCCGCAGCGTAGGGATCGGTAATCTCTCGCTCGCAGTGCGGAAGGGAAAGAGCCTCTGGTTCCCGAGATTCGCTTGCCAACAGCTTTTTCTGGCGCTGCAAGAATTCGACCATCTCGTCGAGCTCTTGCTCGGTCGGCGCTCGACTCAGTGCCCGTAAGAACACGGCGGTGACTTGTTCTCGGGCAGAGAGAGCTTCCTCGTCCCAAACACAACCGGCCAGCTTCTGCGACATCTGAAGAACCAGCTCGGAGTTGAGCATCAGCAACGATTGTCGGGCGGTGGTGGTTTGCCCACGCTGAGGGCAACTGGCGTTGGCCGCCGGTCGATCGAAGACTTCGAATAGCGGATACCGCAGATTGCGTCTAGCGAAGATGTAAACACTACGGCGGACATGATCCGCCGGCCGCTCGCTGGGTTTCCATTGATTTTTCAGTAACGTGCCCACCAAGTCCGGCGGCAATGGCGGTCGTACCCCCGGACCACCGCGCTCGGTATTCAGCGAACCGCAAGCGGCAAGTATCGCGTCGCGAACAATCTCGGCATCGAGTCGCTGTCGCGGGAAACACCACAGCAACTCGTTGCTGGGGTCCGCTTCGCGAGCTGCGTTCCAATTGCTCGTTTCGTCCGAACGCTCCGGAAGGTGGCTAGCCTGGCGGTATACGCTGGAGTTAACAATTAAGCGGTGCAGGGCCTTTAGATCCCAACCCGTGGAGACGAATTCGGCGGCCAGCCAGTCGAGCAATTCCGGGTGAGAAGGTGACTCGCCCAGCAGACCAAAGTCGCTGGGGGTACCGGAAAGGCCCCGACCAAAGTGATATCGCCAAATACGGTTGGCCATCACCCGGCTCGTCAACGGGTGGTCGGGCTGAGTCATCCAATGTGCCAACTCGGCACGCTGCTGGTTGGCATCCTCGGTGCTAAGCGGTTCTTCCCAAACATCGGCAATACGTGGGAACGCGGCCTCAACCTCGGGGCCCAACTGTTTCCAGTCTCCTCGCAGTAGAATGTGGCTGATGACTTCTTGATCGGAAGCCGAAGCCAGGCTTTCCACCGAGTGGTTCTTCTTGACCTGAACCGCCGGTTCGAAAAACGCCCGCAGGCGATAGAAGTCGGCCTGACTGACCGGGTCGTACTTGTGATCGTGGCACTGGGCGCATCCCATCTGAAGCCCCAGAAACACCGAGCCGACCGTGGCGGTAATCTCGTTGAGCAGCGTATGCTTTCGCTGCACCTGCGAATTGATGTCCGGCATGTCGGGGCCCGCCAGGCAAAACCCGGTGGCCACGACGGACTGAGGATTGTCGGCCTCCAGCACATCGCCGGCAACCTGCAGTCGCACGAATTGGTCGTAGGGCACGTTGGCATTCAGGGCGTCAATGACCCAATCGCGATACTTCCAGGCGTGGGGCCGAATCTTGTCGTGCTCGAACCCGTCTGTCTCGGCAAAGCGAGCCAAATCGAGCCAATGCTGGGCCCATCGCTCTCCGTAGTGCGGCGATGCCAACAGGCGATCGACCAACCGTTCGTAGGCCAGAGGGTCATCGGCGTTCAAAAAATGCTGTACTTCCGATGGTGTTGGGGGTAAGCCGATCAAATCGAAGTGTAAACGTCGAACTAATGTACCGCGGGTGGCTTCCAGCGCCGGCGAGATCTCCTCCGCTTCCAACTCGGCAAGAATGAAGCGATCGATCGGCGAGCGGGACCATTGTTTGTCGTTCACACGGGGGACCGATGGACGCACCAGCGGCTGGAACGCCCAATGATCGCGATCGTCAGCCGTTATGGGCGTCTCGTGAACCTTGCCGCCATCTTCAGCGAACCCGAACGGCAAGCTCACCCAGAAGAGCGCGATGGCCCAGGTGAAACGAGCGACATAACGACGGCGAAGCGTGTACATCAGCCCAAGATCTCCTTAACCACTCGGGCTTCCACTTGCCCCGTGAGGCGTTCGTCCAGTCCGTTGTGGTAGTAAGTGAGGTCTTCGTAATCGAGCCCCATGATGTGCAACAGCGTGGCATGGAAGTCGTGAATGTGAACCTTATTCTCGGTAGCACGAAGTCCAATGGGGTCGGTTGCACCATAAGCCATGCCTCCCCGCACGCCCGCACCGGCTAGCCAGGCACAGTATCCCCAGGGGTTGTGATCGCGGCCTTTGCCTTGCTCGCTCATGGGCATTCGACCGAACTCGCCACACCAGACCACGAGCGTATCGTCGAGCAAACCGCGTCGTCTCAAATCGCACAACAGACCAGCGATCGGCCGGTCGGTTCGACGGCAGTACTCCGTGTGATTTTTGTCGACGTCGTTGTGAGCATCCCAACCGTTGGTATCGCCGGAATAAAGCTGAACGAACCGCACGCCGCGTTCGATCATTCGTCGGGCCAACAGGCAACGTTCGCCAAACTCTTGCGCTTTGGGGTCATCGAGCCCGTAGAGCTTCTTCGTTTCGGCTGTTTCCTGCCGCAGGTCGATCATCTCGGGCGCCGTGGTCTGCATGCGGAAGGCGAGCTCATACGAACTGATGCGAGCCGACAATTCATCGTCGGCGTCGCGGTCCTGCATGTGCCGGCGATTCATGGCCTGCACCAAATCGAGCGTGGATCGTTGCTGTGTGGCCGAAAGCGACGAGGGTGGATTCAGATTCAAGATGGGCGTCTTTCCCGGCCGCATCGTGGTGCCTTGATAGGCCGCGGGCAAATAGCCGCTTCCCCAAGCAGGCGGACCACCTTTGATCCCCGTGCCAGGGTCCGGCAATACAACAAAGGCCGGCATGTCGGCATTCTCGGAACCCAGTCCGTAGGTCATCCAACTGCCCACACTGGGATGACCCATCAAGATGTTGCCGGTATTCATTTGGTAGACCGACTGCGGGTGATTCACGCTGTCGCCATGCATCGAGCGGATCACGCATAGCTCATCAGCCACTTCGGCGATATGCGGCAAGAAATCGCTGACCGGCAATCCCGATTCGCCGCGCTGCTGAAATGGCCGTACAGTCGGCAGCAACGGGTTCTTAGCCACGTCACGACGAGTCATCACCTGACCGAAACTCTCCGGCAGGGGCTGACCGGCGTACTTGTCCAACTCTGGCTTGGGGTCGAACAAGTCGACGTGACTGGGACCCCCGTGCATGAACAACCAAATCATCCGCTTGGCCCGCGGCGCGAAATGCGGGCTCTTGGGGGCCAGCGGATTGCTGCTCGAATCGCTTGCCCGAGCCGTTTCGCTGCCCAACAGCGATTTCAGAGCCAACAGACCCATGCCTCCGCCAGCAGTCTGGAGGAAGCTGCGTCGAGAGTGGATCGGTTTCGTCGCCGCCCGTGGTCCCCGACAGTGGGCCAAGGATTGTCCGTGGTTGTTCGAGAACAAGCTTGCTCCTCCGTGGGAAACACTTCCCCGTGATGGGCAATGCGACCGTGCCGCAACGAATGCATCGCTGATTATTCTATGTGAATTTGAAGCGTTCGGCACATTGAATTGAGGGCCGTTCGTAGGAGGTTTCGCCGCGAATCCATGGTCGAGACCGAGATACGACCGTCATCATCGACAGGCTTTGACAACATTTGCGGGGGTCCGTGGTCCAGCGGGCAAACCGAGCCCCTCCGCAGGGCTGTCCAATTGTTTGAAATTCAGGTCCATTACACCGTATCATGGGCATGCAGGTTGCCCCGAGGAAATCTCCGCAGTCCTGCGCATCGAGCTTTGGATCCGCACCACGCTTGAGCAATTGGTCGCCATCGCCACGGGTGACCGCATCCGTCCCGCCGCGAGTTGCTTATGTCCCGCCCAACTGCCTCCGCCGTTTTTCTTGGGCTCGGCCTGCTGATTGCCTCAGCAGTGGCTCGGGCCGGGGAGAACGACTCGGTGCCGGGCGGCATCTCAGAGCAGCAACTAGCATTCTTCGAGCAGCACGTTCGTCCTCTATTGATTGAACACTGTTACGAATGCCACTCGGCGGAAGCCGAGAAGCTTCAAGGCGGACTGGCGTTGGATAGCAAACCCGGTTGGATGGCCGGCGGCGACAGTGGTCCGGCGATCGTTCCCGGGAAGCCGGACGAAAGCCCACTGCTGGAGGCGCTTCGCTACGAGTCGTATGAAATGCCACCGCGTGGCAAATTGCCCGACGAGGAGATCGCCAAGGTCGAGAAGTGGATTGCGATGGGCGCCCACGATCCACGTGTCGAGGCACCAACCAATACCCCGACCGCACAAAAGCAGCCGGCGATCGATTGGGACCAGGCTCGCATGTTCTGGTCGTTCCAGCCTCCTCGCCGCCACGAATTGCCCAAGGTTGCCGACGCGACCTGGCCTCGTGATTCCATCGATTGCTTCGTGCTGGCCAAGATCGAAGCCGCCGGGCTGGAGCCTGCGGCCGAGGCCGATCGGGCAACCTTACTTCGCCGTGCAACCTACGACTTGATTGGGCTGCCGCCGACGCCTGGCGAGATTGATGCTTTCTGTGCGGATACCGCCCCGGGGGCCTTCGATCGGGTTGTCGATCGACTGTTGAGTTCGCCGCACTTCGGAGAACGCTGGGGACGTCACTGGTTGGATATCGCCCGGTACGCCGAATCCACCGGCGGAGGACGCTCGCTCCTCTACGGGGCGGCGTGGCGTTACCGCGACTATGTGATTGACGCGTTCAACAACGACAAGCCGTTCGATCGCTTCATAGTCGAGCAGCTTGCAGGCGACCTTCTACCGTACGACGACTATCGCCAGGGACGCGATCAGCTTGTCGCGACCGGTTTCCTCGCCCTGGGTCCTTCGAACTACGAGTTGCAGGACAAGGAGCAGCTCCGCGCCGACGTGATTGATGAACAGGTCGACACCACGGGCCGCGCGTTCTTGGGAATGACACTGGGGTGTGCCCGTTGCCATGACCACAAGTTCGACCCCGTTCCAACCACCGACTACTACGCCCTGGCCGGCATCTTTCGCAGCACCCGAAGTGTGATCGACGCCAACGTATCAAGCTGGGTCAAAAGCCCGTTACCGCTGCCACCCCAGCAACAACAGATGGTCGATGAATACGCCGCGACCATCGCCAGCTTGGAGCAACGCGCCAAGCAACTCGCGCGGGAACATGAGGAACTGACGGCCCAGCTCTCGATTCTCACCCTCGACGATGGTGATGCCGCGCTGACCGGTACGTGGAAAACCAGCAATTCGGTAAAGCCATTCGTCGGCGAAAGCTACCGTTACGCCAGCGGCAACGGCTCGGAAGCGGTCTACGAATTCATGGTACCTGAAGCAGGGCAGTACGACATCCGCGTGACGTACACGCCCCACGAAAACCGCAGTTCGAAGACACAGTATTCCGTCTCCCATGTCGACGGCATCACGACCGTGCATGTCGACCAGACGACACCTCCCTCGCATGGCAGCAACCACCCCTCGCCTTACACCTCGCTGGGGCGCTTTACGTTCAAGCCAGAAGAGCCGGCGACGGTGCTGGTGAGCACGGTCGGTGGACCCGGCACGGTGGTCGCCGACGCGGTGCAGTTGATTCACATCGACGCACAAGACGACAAGATGGCCATGCTCGACGCGACCGAACAGGAAATGGTCGAACTAGACTCCAGACGCAAGAAACTCGCCAAGTCCGCTCCTCCCCCCGCCCCCGAGGCGGTCACGGTGGAAGAACACGAGGAGTGCGGCGATTACCAGGTTTGCATTCGGGGCGATATCCGCAACCTGGGCGACACCGTACCGCGTGGGTTCTTAACGGTCGCCACCAGCGGTTCAACCCCTCAGATCGCCGAAGGTTCCAGCGGACGCCTGGAACTTGCCCACTGGATTGCCAGCGCCGAGAACCCGCTTACGGCGCGCGTGGCGGCCAATCGTGTGTGGCAGCATCTGTTCGGCCAGGGACTTGTCAGAACGGTCGACAACTTCGGGGTGATGGGCGAACAACCTTCCCATCCGCAACTGCTGGATTATCTCGCCATTCGGCTGGTCGATCACGGCTGGTGCTTCAAATCGTTGATTCGCGAAATCATGCTTTCGCGCACTTACCAGCTCGCCAGCAAATCGACCGCCGAGGCGATGCAGGCAGACCCTGACAATCGGCTGCTCTCCCATCAAAACCGTCGCCGCCTGGACGCCGAGGCCATTCGCGATTCGATGCTCTCACTCAGCGGAGAGCTCGACCTGATGCCCGGCGGAAACACCGTTCGCGACGGTACAAAGAAAGAATATGGTTACTCCTTCGACGAGACCCGCCGCAGTGTCTACTTGCCCGTATTCCGCAACCAACTTCACGACCTGTTTGCCGTGTTTGATTTCCCCGACCCGAATCTTTCGATCGGGCGCCGTAACGTCAGCACGCTGGCCACCCAGTCGCTGTTCTTGCTGAACAGCAGTTTTGCGATCGATCGATCTCAACTGGCGGCGCAGCGACTACTCGGCGAAAACGACCTCAGCGACGAAGCGCGTCTCGTCCGGTTATACCGCATGGCCCTGGGGCGCTCTCCGAGTGTTGAAGAACAACAGTTGGGACTCGAATTCCTGGGTCCAGTTCTCGACGCGTCCGCGGCAGAACGAGAAGGCGAGTTCTCCGCCCGTCGATTGGAGCACTGGGCCGCGTTGTGCCAAACTGTGATGGCCTGCGTCGATTACCGTTATCTGGATTAGCGAACCCGCACACGAGGAACCTGCCGTGAATTCCGACCACGTCACTCGCCGTCGCCTGCTGAAAACGGCCGCCTGTGGGTTCGGGTCGCTGGCCCTGGCGGGGCTTTGCAACGATACGAGTGCCGCGGAAAACGCCTCGCCCGAGTTGATCAATCCGCTGGCCTCCAAGCCAACGCATTTTGCTCCCCGGGCCAAACGAGTGATCTTCATCTTCATGCAGGGTGGACCCAGCGCGGTCGATACGTTCGACTATAAACCTGCCCTGGAAAAACACGACGGGCAGAAACTCGATTTCCGCGATGCCCGCAAGATGGCCAAGACGGGCATGACCGGGGCCGAGACCGTGATGAAGTCGCCCTGGGGATTCAAGCAATATGGAGAAACCGGGCACTGGGTTTCTGAGTTGTTCCCGGAGATTGCCCAACACGTCGATCGCTTGTGCTTCATGCACAGTATGCATACCGACGGGGTGGCGCACGGTCCCAGTACGTTGTTCCTGCATACCGGCGCCATGAACCTGATTCGCCCTTCGATGGGCTCATGGGTCACCTATGGTCTGGGCACCGAAAACCAGAATCTGCCGGGGTTCATCACCATCAACCCTTCGGCCGGTAACGGTGGGCCACGAAACTACTCCAACGCTTTTCTACCCACCGACTATCAAGGCACCGCGATCGGTCGCGCAGGCCAGCCGGCCGATGATGTGAACATTCAGCACATCACCAACGCGCGGCTGTCGAAGGACATGCAACAGCGGCAATTCGCGTTGCTGCAATCGCTCAACCAGCAGCAGACCGTATCGGCGGTGGATGGCGATGAGTTGGCGGCCGTGATCAATTCCTTCGAACTGGCTTACCGCATGCAGCGACATGCTCCTGAACTCATGGATCTCTCCGGCGAAACAGCGGCCACCGAAGTGATGTACGGCATGGATCAGAAAGAAACCCAAGACTTCGGTCGGCAGTGCCTGTTGGCCCGTCGCATGGCCGAAGCCGGCGTGCGGTACATTCAGATCAATTACGGGGATAACACCTCCAACCCCCGCTGGGACCAGCACTCAAAAATCGAACAACATGCCGTGCATGCCAAGGCCACCGATAAGCCGGTCGCCGGCCTGATTGCCGATATGCACGCTCGAGGACTACTCGAAGACACGCTCATCTGGTGGGGAGGCGAGTTCGGCCGCAATCCTTTCTCGCAGAACAACGACGGGCGCGATCACAACCCCAAGGGATTCACGCATTTCCTCTGCGGCGGCGGGGTGAAGTCGGGCTACTCCTATGGGGCGACGGACGAATTCGGCCACGAGGCAGCCGAGAACCGCGTTCACATGCATGATCTGCATGCCACCATTCTGCACCTGATGGGGCTCGATCACGAGCGGCTCACTTACCGCCATGCCGGTCGCGATTTCCGCCTCACCGATGTCGCCGGCCACGTCGTGCACGACATCTTCGCCTAAGAACGAGTCCTTACATCAATGCGGCCTCTGGCAAGGAGCAGAATCGCCCATGCCCCGTGCGTCTGCTAACATGGCACGAAAGTCCTCCGTGTCGTGATCAATCTGGCCCAGACGATCCTTCCTTTGATTCCAAGCATCTCAGGTGGAGAACCCATATGAAATCCACGGTCGCATTCTTCGTTACCCTTGTGGCATCCGCTCCCGTGCTTTTGGGCGCTGATGCCGAGAAGGCGGCCGAGCCAACTTACACCGAAGTATCGTATGGACCGCACGAGATGAACGTCATTGACTTCTGGCAGGCCGAAGGCGAAGGACCGCGACCGCTTCTGGTTTACATCCACGGCGGAGGCTGGACCGGGGGCGACAAGAAACAGCCGCCCAAGAATTTTCTGCCCTACCTGGAAAAGGGAATCTCCTACGCCGCGGTGAACTATCGCCTCTCGGGCACCGCGCCGCTGCCAGCCCCCGTGCACGATGCAGCCCGGGCGATTCAGTTCATTCGCTCGAAGGCCGACGAGTGGAACATCGACAAGAACCGCATCGCGCTCACCGGCGGAAGTGCGGGCGCCTGCACGTCGATGTGGATTTTGCTGCACGATGATCTCGCCGACCCGGACTCGGATGATCCCGTCCTTCGCGAGTCGACCCGAGTGAGCGGCGCCGCAGTCGCCGGGGGACAAACATCGATCGACCCCCCCGTCATCAAGGAATGGCTAGGACCCGCGGTTCTCGACCACCGGATGATTAACATGGCGGTCGGCGAGCCCACCATGGCCGGCGCTTTGGAAAACTACGATCAGCACCACGACTTGTACGTGGAGTTTTCGCCTTACAACCATCTCGATGGTGATGATCCTCCGTTGCTGATGACGTACGGCAACGACATGACACTGCCTTCGAAGAACGCCGGCCATGGCATTCATCATCCCGTGTATGGCGTGAAGATGAAGGAAAAGGCCGACGCCGCAGGGCACGAATGCCACCTGCTGATCGAAGGCGTATCCGATTCCGACAAATACGATTCGCGGGACGACTTTCTGATGTCGATCCTGCTTGCTCCCTAGACTCATGGATTGCGAGCGTTCCAGCAAAGCAAACAAGGACGAGAGTCGAATGATGGTTCGTACCGAATGCTTGGCGTTGATTTGCTGCGCGGTACTGGTGATCTCTTCGAAGCTGGCATCAGCAGCAGAACCGCCTAGCGGCGTAGCGTTGGAGTTCTTCGAGTCCAACATTCGACCGGTGCTGATCGACCAGTGCTACGAATGTCATAACTCGGCCGAAAGCGCCGAAGGTGGCTTGGCCCTCGATCACCGGCAGGCCCTCTTGAAGGGCGGAGACAACGGCGCAGTCTTGGTCCCTGGAAAGCCGGCCGAAAGCCGACTACTGGCCGTATTGCGGCACGAAGTTGAGGGGTTGGAGATGCCCCAGGGAGCGGCCAAGTTGGACGACCGCGTGTTGACCAACTTCGAGCAATGGATTGCGATGGGGGCGCCCGACCCTCGCGACAAGCCGCCTTCCGACGAAGAAATCGAAGCTGCGACCGCGTGGGAAGCGGTGCTTGAAAAGCGAAAGCGTTGGTGGAGTTTTCAGCCGATTCTTGCGAGCGACCCTCCGGATGTCTCCAACGAGAACTGGTCGGATCACGCAATCGATCGCTTCGTGCTGGCGAAGCTCGAAGACCAAGAACTTGAACCGGTTGCCCGAGCCGATGCGCAGACGCTGGTTCGTCGGTTATTCTTTGTGCTGATCGGTCTGCCGCCCACCCCCGAGGAAGTGCAGCGGTGGCAAGAGGTGGTTGCCGAGCCCAAGGGCTATGAGCAACTTGTCGATCATCTGCTTGCACGCCCCCAGTTCGGCGAGCGATGGGCGCGGCACTGGATGGATTGGATTCGCTACGCCGAATCGCATGGTTCCGAGGGTGATCCGTCGATCGACAACGCCTGGCATTACCGTGACTACCTGATTCGGGCGCTGAACGACGACATCCCCTTCGATCAACTCGTCCGAGAGCATGTCGCCGGCGATCTGCTCGAGCGGCCCCGCATCAACGAGGTCCTGGCGATCAACGAATCGCGCATTGGCCCCGCCCACTGGCGAATGGTGTTTCACGGGTTCGCCCCCACCGACGCCTTGGACGAGAAGGTTCGCTTCACCGACGACCAGATCAATGCCTTCTCGAAGGCCTTTCTGGGGCTCACGGTCTCCTGCGCCCGCTGCCACGACCATAAGTTCGATGCCATTAGCCAGCGAGATTACTACGCTCTGTTCGGTATCCTCGCTTCCTGCCGACCGGGCCGCGTGGCCATCGACACCGACGAACAGCTCAATCGCAATCGAGAGCAGCTTGCCGAACTGAAACCGCAGATCCGCCGTGCGCTGGCCAACGACTGGCAGCAAGTCGCCGATTCGCTGGCCGACGAACTACTAGGAAGCAACGGCCTGCCGAAGGACGCGAAAGAAGCCGACCACCCATTGCATCTCTGGTTCCTCGTACAGAAAGACATAGATAACGGCAAGGACTTTGCCACCGCATGGCAGAAACACGTTGATGTACAAAGGTCGCAGTACGAGAAGCGTACGATGCGTGAGCTGCCAGAGCGTTCCAGACGCTGGGATCTCAGCGACCCCGCCGACTACGCACAATGGTTTTCGACCGGCAACGGCTTGGGCGAAGCCCCTAGTCCCGCGGGAGAGTTCACCGTTGCCACCGATGGCGACAACGCGCTGACCCGGATCTACCCAGCCGGGGTGTACTCGCATGCCCTCTCGACGAAATACGCGGCTCGACTCACTTCCGCCGACGTGCATCTCGATGGCGAATACGAACTTTGGCTGCAAGTCCTTGGCGATGGCGGATCATCCGTCCGGTACGTCGTGCAGGACTACCCTCGCAACGGGACGGTGTATCCCGTGCCTGCCCTCAAGCCCGAATGGAAATGGCAGAAGCTCGACCTCACCTATTGGGACGGCGACCGTATCCACATCGAGTTGACCTCGGGTCCGGACGCGCCGCTACTGGTGAAGTCAAATCCACGTTCGTGGTTCGGGGTTCGTGAAGTGCTGTTATTACCCAAGGGAAGTCCTTCCCCAGCCTCGGTAGATGGTGAGGCCTTCGATCCGCTGTTCGAGACCACGCAAGACTCTCCCCCCAAAACCTTTGCCGAGCTTGCAGCGTGCTATGCAGAAACACTATCCGTAGCGATCACTGCCTGGGCCGAGGGAAGTTCGACGGATTCCCAAGCGATCTTTCTGGAGGGATGTCTCGCAAGGGGGCTGCTTCCCAATCGATTGGCGAAGCTGAGTACCGCGCGGCCGCTTATCGAGAGGTACCGTGGTCTTGAGGATGAGGTGGTCATTCCGACGCGAGTACCGGGTTTGGAAGAAACCGTGGCTCGCGACCAACCGCTGTATCATCGCGGAGATCACAAGCAGCCGATGGACGAAGTACCGCGGCGGTTCCTGGAAGCCATCGACATGACGTCCTACGACACGCAACTCAGCGGTCGCCGCGAATTGGCCGAAGACTTGGTGCGCGACGACAACCCTCTCACGCGTCGGGTGATCGTCAATCGCATCTGGCATCACCTCTTTGGAGAAGGCATCGTTGCCACGCCCGACAACTTTGGCAGCCTGGGACGTTCCCCAACGCACCCGGAGCTACTCGACTGGCTCGCCACACGCTTCGTCGCGGACGGCTGGTCGCTCAAAAGCATGATTCGCCAGATGGTCACTTCCCAAACGTGGCAACTCGATTCCAATCCGCCCGAAGCCGCGGGGCAACTCGACCCGGAGAACAACTTGCTATCGCACAGCAACGTGCGACGTCTGGAGGCCGAAGCCATTCGGGACGCCATGCTGTCGGTTTCCGGCAAGCTGAACACGACAATGTACGGTAAGCCGTCCGGTGGGGCATCGAACCGCCGCAGCGTGTACGTCGAGGTGAAGCGAAACTCCCTCGACCCGTTCCTGCGGGTTTTCGATTTTCCCGAACCGTTCACCGCCACGGGACGCCGCAATGTGACCAATGTGCCGGCCCAGTCGCTGACCATGATGAACGACGAACGTGTTTCCGAGTTGGCCAGCTCGTGGGGAACTCGCGTCAATAGCGACCTATCACTCAACCAAGAACAGCGCATCGAGCAGATGTTCCTGCAGGCCTTTGGTCGGCGGCCCACTTCCAGTGAGGTTTCGGAAATCGCTGCTTACCTCGAAGGAACCGAGACGCACTACGAGCGTCTATTGGCTCAAGTGACATCGTTGAAACAACAGATTCTCGAAAGCCAATCCGCCATCGAAGCGATCACGCAGCCGACACGACAGCGGTTGGTCGAAGCATTGGGTAAAGACCCCAGCTCGTCGAACTTAACAGTGCCCAGCCCGATTGGACATTGGGAATTCGACGGTGACCTGGGCGATGACATCGGTGCGGCCAACGGATCGGCCTTCGGCGGCGCTCGCCTGGAAAACGATGCACTGGTGGTCGATGGGCGCAAGGCGCACATGGTGACCCAACCCCTGAAGCAAACCCTGCGTGAAAAGACACTCGAAGTTTGGGTTCAGCTCGATCGGCTCGATCAGCGTGGTGGTGGGGTGATGTCGGTGCAGACGCCCAATGGCGTGCTGTTCGATTCGATTGTCTTCGGCGAGCAAAGCCCCCAGCAGTGGCTCGCCGGCAGTAACAACTTTAGTCGCACGCAACCCTTTGGCGGACCCAAGGAGCAGGAAGCCCTGGAAGGCCCCGTGCATCTGGCAATTGCTTATCATTCCGACGGACGAATTGTCGGGTATCGCAACGGGCAGCCCTACGGTGCCGCGTACCAAAGCGAGGGTCCCCTGGAATTCAAAGCCGGACAGACTGTCGTGAGCTTTGGCGTGCGACATCTGCCGGCCTCAGGCAACCGGATGTTGAAGGGGCGGATTTTCCGTGCCCATCTTTACGATCGCGCACTGAGTGACGAAGAGATCGCCGCCACCTCGCAGCTGGACGCCCATTACATATCCGAGGGCCAGGTGATGGACGCGCTAACCGAACAAGAACGGCAGCAAGTCGTCGATCATCAAGCAAGGATCGCAACGCTCCAGAAACGGATTGAAGCCCTGGGCGAAATCCCCGATTCGCTCGGTGATGACAATGCCTGGATCGACTTGGCTCGGGCTCTGTTCAGCTTCAAGGAATTCATCTTCATCAAATAGTCTGCCAATAGACGGTCCCTATGAACCACCCCATGCACAACGTCCAACCAATCTCCCGCCGCCGCATGCTACAGCGTGTGTCCAACGGGTTTGGGTCGGTCGCCTTGGCCGGGCTGATGGCCGATCGGGCTTATGCAACCCCTGCGGGTCTTCCGGCGGGGGCCGCGTTGTCGAACCCACATCACGAGCCCAAGGCCAAGCATGTGATCTTCTGCTACATGTCCGGGGGCGTTTCGCATGTCGACTCGTTCGACCCCAAGCCCCGGCTCCAGAAAGACCATGGCAAGCCCATGCCGGTGAAGGTTGAGCGGACGCAGTTCAACAACAACGGCAACATTATGGGCAGCCCCTTTCCGTTCACCACCTACGGCGAAAGTGGTATCCCGGTCAGTAGCATGTTCCCGAAGATCGGCGAGCAAGCCGACGAGCTTGCTGTGGTGCGGTCCATGACCAGTTCGTTCAACGAACATGCCCAAGGAAATTTCTTCATGCACAGTGGGTTTCCGTTCATGGGATATCCCAGCGCGGGGGCTTGGGCCGCCTACGGGTTGGGCACCGAAAATCGCGACTTGCCCGGCTACGTGGTGCTGCAAAGTGGCGATGCCGTTCCGCCGCATGGCGGTGTCAGCTTGTTCAGCAACGGGTTCCTGCCCGCGGTGCATCAAGGTTCGATTCTCAAGGCCGACAAACCGGAGGCAATCCGCAACATCCGCTCGGGCGAAGCGGTGGCCATGCAACGTCGTCGGCTCGATCTGATTCGCAACTTCGACAACCCCTATCTGGATTCCACCTCGGGCGAGCCCCAAATCGAAGCGGCCATTGCGAACTACGAAACCGCCTTTCGCATGCAAGCCGCCGTGCCGGAGCTGTGCGACATTTCCGGGGAGACCGCGGCCACACGATCGCTGTATGGGCTCGATTCGAAAGACACCCAGCGGGCGGCCTACGCCCGCCAGTGTTTGCTGGCCCGCAGGTTGGTCGAACGGGGCGTTCGCTTCATCGAGCTGAGTTGCCTCACGCGGGGTATCGGAGCCGGCGGGGCCGCCAACCCCTGGGATCAGCACAGCGACTTGGAAAAGGGGCATCGGGCCATGAGCCAACAGGTCGACCAGCCGATCGCGGGGCTGATTCAAGACCTGCGCGACCGCGGCTTGCTCGACGAGACACTGATCGTCTGGGCGGGGGAATTCGGACGTACGCCCTTTTCACAGGGCAGCAACGGCCGTGACCACAACCCCTTCGGATTCAGCGTGTGGATGGCCGGCGGGGGCGTCAGGGGTGGATCCATCTACGGCGCAACCGACGAGCTGGGCTACCACGTGGTCGAGAATCCCTGCACGGTCTACGACATGTGGGCCACCGTGCTGCACCAACTGGGTGTGGATCACGAACAGCTCACGTATCGCTACGGCGGCCGCGATATGCGGTTGACCGACGTGCACGGAAACGTGTTGCACGACATCCTGGCCTGAGAACAACTAGTGGCGAACACTCACAATTCGAGGATTTCACCAGTAGAAATCATGGCCCATGCGTTGCGATCGCCCAGCCGCACGTCGGCAGGGTCGGCGTAGCCCGCAAGAAGCCTTGAAGTGAAGACTGGATCGGTGATTGGTTTGGGGTTGGTGTCGATTTCAGCGCAACAAGCCGCCGAGGCAACCACTTCTGCAGGAGGAGTGTCAACGACTTGGTGAACACGAACCCCAGGGCATCTTGTGGCCTGCGGCCACCCAGCCGACATGCGGCTGGGCTATCTGTGTTCGACTCAGCCGATGGTTCTCATGGACTAGGTCTCGTCTCGGGTGACCCTGCCATCATTTGGCTCCGGTCATTCGCAACAGCAGCTTATCGCCCCACGCGGGCCACAACTGCGACAGGGCGAACAGGACTCTTGCCTTGCCCGGAACCACGATTTCCGGTCGCTTCTGTTCGCAGCCTAGCACAATTCGTCGTGAAAGCTCCTGGGGGGCGATCGCCTTGGTCTTTACGCCGGCGCCCGGTTTGGCTGCTTCGGCGGGAAGCCCTTCCAGTTGCTCCTCGTAACGTTGCTGGGCATCGTCTCTGGCGATTGGTCCGGAGCAGACCAACATCACATGGACACCCTGCGGTGCCAGTTCCAATCGTAGCTGCTGCGTGTAGGCGGCCAACGCAAACTTCGATGCGGGGTAGGCCCCCAAATAGCGGGCGGCCGACTTGGCGGCCAATGACGCGATGTTCACGATGCTGCCCTGCCGCTGGATAAGCATGGGCGCTGCAGCCCTGGTACAACGAACCGCAGCCAGCAGATTCAGTTCGAGCAGTTCTTCGAACGCCTCGGGGGTGGTATCAAGCAACGCCCCTCGTGCCGAGCGTCCGACGTTGTTTACCAGGACATCGATGCCACCAAAATGGTTGCTCGTTTGATCGACCAACGCAACGACATCCGATTCGTTAGTGACATCAACCGGGATGCCCAACACGTTGTGACCGCGGGACTCCAGCGACTGGGCCGTTTCGGCCAGCGGCCCTGGGCTACGCGCAGCCAACACAACCTTGGCACCTGCTTCGGCATACTCCGATGCGATCCACCGACCCAAACCGGCCGATGCCCCGGTGACGATCACTACCTTGTCTTGCCATGCATTCATTGCGTGACGGCCAACCTGCGCGTTATCCCGCCCGAGTGCTTACCCGAGGGCAGCAATTCTTGGGTTCTATCTCGCAGGGTCGCGGCAGATCCTTTGCTCTACGGCTTACGACCATTGATAAGGCGAGCGTTGTTCGCGGCTTAGCATCGCGTTGGCTTCGCTATCGCCGACGAATGTTTCGTTTTTGGAATCCCAATTGAGCTTGCGTCCCAATCGCATCGAGATGTTGCTCAGGTGACAGGCGGTGATCGATCGGAGATGGCTGGCAACGTCGGATACCGGCGTCTCGCGGCTCTTGATGCAATCGAAAAAGTTGCCCATGTGATTGTTGCTTTCTATCAGCAACGTCCAATCGCTGGGCCGCTCTTCCATCGAGTACTTTTCGAGGAACTTCTCGACGGGTGCTCCGGTGAGTTTTCCTCGATTGACGAAGATGCGTCCTTCGTCGCCTTCGAACAACACGCCGTTGTCGCCGATCTGAACGTGTAGTTGGACGTCGTTGGGGTACTCACAGTCGACGGTGAAGTTCTTCGGGGTGTTGTAGCCGTTTTCAATATTCGGCATCGTCGCGTGCCCGTGGACTGAGAGGGGGCCGGAGTCATCCATGCCCATGGCCCAGTGTGCGATGTCCATATGATGGGCACCCCAGTCGGTCATTACCCCGCCGCTATAGTCGTACCACCAGCGAAAAGTGTAGTGGCATCGCTCGGGACAGTAGGCAGCTTCGGGGGCCTGGCCCAACCACATCTCCCAGTTCAAATGTGCAGGAACCGCTTTGCTTTCAAAGGGGCCGCCCGCCAACGTGGAGTCGGGCAAGGTGACGGTGACCTTCTGCAGTTTGCCGAGCCAACCGTTGCGGACCATCTCGCAGGCCAGTCGAAAACGCTTGTCGCTGCGTTGCTGGGTACCGACTTGAAAGACGCGGCCTGTTTCCGCAACCGCGTTACGAATCGCGATTCCCTCTTCCACGGTCAGCGTAAGTGGTTTCTCGCAGTACACGTCTTTGCCTGAGTGTAGGGCGGCCAATGCGATGGCCGTATGCCAGTGATCGGGGGTGCCAATGGTTACGGCTTCGATCTCAGGTCGATCGAGAACCTTGTGATAATCCTCGTAGATGTCTGCTTTGCCGCCGAAGGTTTCGCGAGCTTTTTCGGCACGCTCCCGGTCCACATCGCAAACGGCTACGATGTCGCCGAACTGAGATGCTCGCTTGGCGATACTAGTCCCTTGCCCACCCAGCCCAATGCTTCCGATGATGGGGCGATCGTTCTTGCTCTCGGGGATCTCGTCGGCTTTCGCCAGAGAATCGAACCAGTAGGGGGTGCTGGTTGCCGCGGCGGCAACGCCCAACGAACTCTGTAGAAAACGACGACGATTCTGAGGCGAGGTGCTCATACGTTTTTCCCCAGGGTGGGTTGATGAATTGGAATCAGGGAAGGCAGGCAAATACCACGGAAGCTGTCAGAATGCCCCACAGCATCGAGTCTTCCGGCGATGCAGCCATTTTAGTCGAAGCCCTAGCGACTTGCCACCAAAGTGAACGCGGTTGCCGTCACGTTCCGGATCGCCGCTCGAACGACTCGACCTGCCATTGCAAGGCCGGTAGCTGATCTAGCTGAGGTCGCTTGTATTTGCTGATGTACCCCAACTGCTCGTCGAAGTCAGCGCGAAGCGTCTTGTAACCGTGCGACGGGGCGGCAGTTCCGGCCGGTGGCAGGAACTCGGGATTCTCGACAATTTCCAAGTCGCGTCGGAGCCGTACGAACATCCCGTCAACGGTCCAGGCGTTAGGGTTCCAGAAATCCTGCGTTCCGACTTGCAGGATCTTCGGCGGGTCGGCCTCGAGCTCGGCCGAGCCATCTGTGACATGGACCGTGAGAAGACCTCCGTGCTGTCCGAAGAGTTTGATCCGCAGCGAATAACTTTCGGGCCGGCCTTCGCCCCATCGCTGCTGAGCGGCTTCCAGACGATCAATGGTAAGTGGCGGGTTCTTTCCCCGTTGGGACACCGCGACTTGCCATAGAGCGATTGCTGTGACGGCAACCAGTGTGAAGAACACGAGAAGAATATAGGGCCCACGTGTTCCTTTGGGGCGGCTGTCGGGTTGATTTTCACCGTCCATAACGGTCCTAACGGTTGAGCATCGTGCGTTTTCTCGACGTGCTATATAACTAAAGCGGTCGCCGGCGCGATCGCGGACCTGGAATATCCCACCAGAATTCTATTCTCACCGCGAGGGCTGTCGGCCGCAATTGCCCCACCATGAGTACCGCAACCCTCCCGGAACCAGTCATGTCCAGTGAACAATCCGCTTACGAACGCGCGCGCACCAAGATCGTCGCCACGGTAGGGCCCGCCTGCTCTCAACCCGATCAGTTAACCAGGCTGGTCCAGGCAGGCGTCAACGTCTTTCGGCTGAACATGGCCCACGGCTCACTGGGGCAACACGCCGAGTTGATCGAAACGATTCGCGAAGTATCGAAGCAACTGAATACTCCCGTGGCGATTCTTGTCGATCTGGCCGGGCCGAAGATTCGACTTGGAGAGCTGACCGGCGGCGAGATTGAATGTCACGAAGGTGCCGAGTTTCGCTTCATTCGCGGCGATGTTGCCGCGGATGAAACCGAACTGGTGAGCAACTACGAGAAGTTGGTCGATGAACTGGTCGTTGGCAACCGGGTGATGTTGGCCGACGGCACCGTGAGCATGAAGGTCGAAGAGCGTAACGCTTCGTTCGCTCGCTGCAAGGTGGTGCAGCCTGGCATCATTCGCAGCCGACAGGGAATCAATTTGCCGGGTGCCAAGCTCAGCGTGCCTGGAATGACCAAGCGCGACTGTCAGCACGCGGTATGGGCTGCCGAAGCCGGGGTGGAATTCGTCAGCCTCAGTTTTGTACGTACCGCGGAAGACGTGCACGCGCTGCAGACCATGTTGAGGGCCTGTGGCTCCCAGGCGAAGGTGATCGCCAAGATCGAGAAACCCGAGGCCCTCGACAAGCTGGAAGAAATTGTGCGTGTGTCCGACGGCATAATGGTCGCCCGTGGCGACTTGGGTGTGGAGATCGACATCGCTAGAGTTCCGCTGGCCCAGAAGCGGATCATCGCGATGTGTAATGCCATGCAGAAGCCGGTCATCACGGCAACCCAAATGCTGGACAGCATGCAACACACGCGCTATCCCACGCGGGCCGAGGCGACCGATGTGGCTAATGCGATACTCGATGGAACCGACGCGTGCATGCTCTCGGGTGAGACCGCCATCGGCAAGTACCCGCAACAGTCGGTCGAAACCATGAGTCGCATTGCTTTGGAGGCCGAGCAGCTTTTCCGCGATCGACCGCCACAGTTAACACCCTTCGAATCGGATCATCTGCACAGTGTGACCCCGGCCGTGCTGAACGGTGCAGGGCACATGGCACGCCAGTTGAAAGCGAAGCTGATCGCGGTTGCCAGTCACAGTGGGGCGACCGTACTGGCCGTGTCGAAACAACGCAACTTTGCCCCCACGATCGGGGTTAGTGATTCGCCTTCGACACTGCGTGCCATGTGTTTGTACTGGGGGGTGATCCCACTGGCGGGCGCGCCGACACACGACGTCGCTGAACTGATGGGCCACGTCGAGAATTGGGGGATGTCCAACGGAACCCTCACCACGGGCGACCGCGTGGTGGTTGTCACTGGAAGCCACCTTACGATTGGCGGCCACAATCTCTTGACCGTGCACGAGATCCAATAGCCGGCCGCCCATCACGAAGTATGAGAAGAGGTCCGCCGCGGTGAAAACGGGCACTAATACAGTGCGTCGGTCGGGTCTTGCCGAAATTCCTCTTCTTGCTCGTACAGTTCGATTCGCGCGGCGATTGCCTGTTCTGCCAGCGCGGCCCGTTTCGCGCCTTCTTCCCGACCGCGCTCTTCCGCCTGGATGCGCAACGCACGGGCCAGTCGGTAGGCCGAGCTGGCATAGCTGATCGCCTCTTCGAATCTACCAGCCGCGGCGAAGGCTGCGCCCAGCGAATCATCGATTTCAATGGACTCGAAACTGTTCTGCCTGCGAGCTTTGCTGACCGATTCGGCCAATTGAACCGCTTGATCGACGTTGCGAAACTGATCGTCGCTATGGGTTGAGAATAGCCATATAAAACGTGCTGCTATGGTACGGCTAGCGGGCCATCGCTGTAGAGCCTGACGATACAAGGCCAGTGCTCCCGGGGTATCGCCCAGGCGAGCCAATGCGCTGCCCAACCCCAGGTACGCATGTTGCAGCGACTCGTTGCGCTTCAGGGCCTGTTGATAGTGCGAGACAGCTTCCCTGAGCATGTTCAGACGATGTTCGCAATAGGCCAACTCGAACCAGGCTCGGGCATCATCGTTGCCATATCGAATCGCGTTCTGGAAGTAGGGAAGCGCCTCGGTACATCGGCCTTGTCGTGCCAACGTAGTGCCTGCATTGAAGTGAGTCGCGCTGTGTTGCGGTTCCAGGGCGAGGGTTAGCTCGTATTGTTCGAGTGCCTGATCAAGTAGGCTGGCGTTCCCGAGTGCATTGCCATAGTTGTAGTGTGCCAGATAGTTATCTACCGTTACTTCTAGTGAGCGGGAATAGAGCGTACGCTCATCTTTCCAGAACGAGACCTGCCTGAAACACAAGCCGGCCAAGAATAGCAAGACGATCGCAGAAGCCGTCACGGCAATGGTCTGACGAACACGGGGCGCGGAAATCCGAGCCACGAGTTCATCGAAACCCCACACTGCGATTACGAACAGTCCCACCATCGGGACGTAGGTATATCGATCGGCCATCGACGTGGCACCTACATGAATCAACCCGATGACGGGCACCAGGGTGCCGAGAAACCAGAACCAACCTACGAAGAAGTAAGGACGCTTGCGCAACCAGAGAATTGCCAAGACAGTGAGGACAAGACCCACGATGGCAGAGCAAACAGTCCATGCCCCGGCGTGAATATCGCGAGGCAGGGGGTACATCAAAGCCAGCCGGGTTGGCCATAGGAAATTGAGGATGTAGTTCCCGTACGAGTTAACGGCATTGATGAGCCGTTCGCCAAAGTCGTTGCGTTGCCAAGAGAGGATGAACCCACCGGCTCGCTGAACGCGATAGGTGATGACCGAAGCGATTATCGATAACAGGGCCAAGGGGATCTTCTCCAGGACAAGCACTCCCAGTTGTGCGAAAGTGCCGCGCCAGGGTGCCTTTAGTTCGAGGCGCTTCAATGGCCAGATGTCCAGCAGCATCAGTAGGCAGGGGGCGGTGACCAGCATCGCTTTGCTCATGAGGCCCAAGGCCAATAAGGAGAACACCACTGCGTAGCGCCACCAACTCACGCGGCGTGTGTAGTAGACGTAGGCCACCAACATCGAAAACCAGAAAAACGTGCTTAAGACGTCTTTCCGTTCGGAAACCCAAGCCACGGATTCGACTCGCGTGGGATGTAATGCGAATAACGCGGCCACAATTGCTGCTGCCGCAACCCGGCCAGTTGCGATGCGGAAAAACCAGAACAACAAGATCGCATTGGCCATGTGCAGGCACAGGCTTGTAAAGTGGTGCCCTCCTGGTTGCTCGATGCCATACAACTGACAATCGAACATGTGGGTCCACATGGTTACCGGGTGCCAATTCCCCTGCACCTCAGAAGTCAGCGACCAGACAAAGCTCGACCAGGTTAACCCCTCTCGCACGGGTCTGTTGTCCAGCACGTATTGTGGGTCGTCGTAGTAGATGAATCCTTGCGTGAGGATAGGCCAAAAGACGCAGAACGCTCCCAATGCAATCGCCAGGCATATCCCCAGCGATTTCCAGGATCTGGCTTGTCGGTCGTGGGCGTTCATTTAGGGTCAGTCTGCCGGGCCAGATGGCGATTGCGGCACCGCATCCACCTGTCGCCTGGAACCAGGGCGCGGCCGATTACAACTTGCCGTCCAATCTGTTTCGCATGCAGTCGCGAATCTAGATGAGAGCTGTGATCGAACTTTCAGGGACATCGAGTCCTTTCTAGTAGCGGCCTTCCTTGGCATCGTGGCGGTAAGGACTTGCTTCCTTGTAGAGTTGTATCCGTCTCTTGATCGCCGCCACGAGGATCTCATACTGTTCCAGGAGGTCCGTGGGAGGTTTCTTCCACTCTCGCCACTCTTGAGTCTCGATCTGTTCGTTCAGGGAATTGATCGTACCCTCTCCAAGGTCAATCGCCTCTTGGGCAACTCGGACAGCACCACTGAAACGCAGCGCGTTCGCCAGTGCTGCCGCATACACATCCAAGATTCGGATCTCTTGGTTGTTTGTCTTGGTGGTCAAGCGACTTGAAATTTCCAGGGCAGTCTCCTGGTCGCGAATGGATTCATCCGGACAAGTTGCCAACAGCCAGGCATATTCCGTCTCGTAATGGATGTTCTCAGGTGATTCTGCCAGCCCTTCTTCCAATACGGTCTTGGCTTCGTCATAACGCTGCAGCGCTTGCAGGGCCAGCGACAGTTGAACGCGCGGCTCAGGCGGATTGACCAGTTCAGTGCTGGCAGGGTGTCGAGTCGAATTCAGGGCTTTGCGAAACTGCTCGGCCGCAATCTCGTACTCGCCCAACTCGAAGTACATGGTGCCTAATGAGTATCTTTCTCCGCTGCCATCCATCCCCAATGCAATGGCCGCCTCGAGACTCCTGGTGGCTTCCCTATATCGCTTCATCTTCTTCAATAGGTCGGCCTTCGACACATAGGTCGTACGGTCGCGGGGAAATAGCTTCAGCGCGATGTTGAACTCAATTAAGGCGGCTTCGTAATCGCCCTGGATTTTGAGTGCAGTTGCGATGCCCGAGTGGGCCAGAAAGTTTCTCTCAGGATCTGCCACCTTGGCTGTGTGGCGGAAAAGCGTGATCGAATCCTTCCAGTGCCCCTGCTGATGCCACGTCAGCCCGGCGAGCACCGTGAGCCACACCACGCAGCCAATCGTTACGATGCGTCGCGGGCGCTGCCCGCTCGCAGCAACCTCCGCCAGGCCCCAGGCAATAACGACAAACAGCCCAACCAAAGGCACATAGGTATAACGGTCTGCTCGGGCGGCACCACCGACCTGCACCAGGCCGATTACCGGGATCAGGGTGCCCAGGTACCACAGCCAGCCAGCGAGCATGTAGGGTCGTTTCCTCCACCAGGCCAGGGCGAGTAACGAGAGGATGAGTAGAGCGTACGTCGAAATGCCCACCTTAAACAGCGAGAGATTCACGGTCGGATGAGGGTAAAAGACGGCCAGCCTTGTGGGCCACACGAACTGTGTGATGTAGTCCCCGTACGATGCGAGCATGTTGAGGATACGTAACTTCACCGTCAGGATTTCGGTTGAGCGAACTCCACGTTCTAGCTGAACCAGGAATGTAATGACACTCGTTGTGGCGACGATCAAGAAGAATGGCACCTTTTCCACGACGAGCCAAACAAAGCGGACCAGACTCTGGCGGAGTGTTTGGGAAGGCGCAAATAATCGTCTGAGTGGCCAAAAATCGAGCACCAGCATCAGGCAGGGTGCCGTAACCACCATCGGTTTGCTCATCAGGCCCAGGGCCATCAGAAGGGCCACCAAGAAGTACCTGCCGAGCTTTGGTTGTTTCACATACCAGGCGTAGGCCCACAAGCTGGAAAACCAGAAGAATGTGCTAAGCACATCCTTGCGCTCGGCAACCCAAGTGACCGACTCAACATGTAGCGGATGTATGCCAAACAGGGCCGCCACCAGTACTGATTGCCAACGGGCGCCTGTCATGGTGTTCAGCAATAGAAATAATAGGGCTGTATTTGCAGCGTGCAGCAGCACATTGGTGAGGTGATGTCCCCAGGCGTCTTGTACCCCGTAAACAGTGCTGTCGGCCATGTGCGACAGGATCGTGACGGGATGCCAGTTCGCACCCACATTGGATGTGAGTGCCCAGAGAAAACTTTCGACGCCGAGCCCCCGATTTACCTTGGGATTGCTGGCCACATAGTCGAAGTCGTCGAAATTGATGAAGTCCAGAGTTACCGAGCGGCTGAATACGACGAAAGCCATCAGCGCCAGCCCGAGAGGCAGAATCCAAGTGTCGAGTCGGCGATCTTCTTGCATGAGTAGCCGTAAGAATGGACCTGGAGCGGAAAGGCAGCGATGAAAGGGCCGTGATGCCAACATGCGAATAACGCGGCATCATAATCACCCCGTGCCGCTGGTCGCAATTCAACGATCGAGGTCTTGGCGACCTGGTCCGCTAGAAAGTAGGAATCGCGAGTACTAGATCCTAGTATAAACGCGAATGCCTCCTGCGCCTTAGTATCTGATGCTGCTTTAGCGAAGATGTGGCGATTCTGGTGTGCTCCGACTTAAGAGCGAAACCTATCTCATCACTTCCTACTGTCTAGCGCCCGACGGTAAGGCACGGGGGGGCGGAGATTTGCCTGTGTATCATCATCTTTGGCTACCCACAGACAGTGCCGTTCATTGACTCCTTCGTGGGTAGTGCTCCGCCAGGCTTGAACCTTTGATATCGGCCCCAGCCCGTACGCGTTCGCCTCTTGAGGAATTGCGGCTGTAGCTTCGGCCATCTTGATGAACGTTGCCAGGTTGTTGGCCCCAATCCATCCCGGACCGCGCGATGGTCGGGGTTCAGTGATCTCCGCAGATAGAATTTCCCCCTACAGGGTGGGTAGCGATGGTTGATCTACCAGGGCCTAGCTGCCTTGCTGCAACAAATGGGCTCATGAGATCGAAGCCGGCTTATGTGAATGCCTCACAATGGGGGTGCGCGAGTCAAATTCTGATGGTTTTTTGGTTTTTTTGTTGACCCTTTCTACTCGCGTGGATACTGTACGGGTCGCGGAGGAGTTGCGGCTTTTGCCTCAATATTGGAGGTAAGTGCAAAGTCCATGGTGGGAGCGAGAAGTGGCGTACTGGAGTCGAACGAGTATGTTTTGCAAATTACGCAAAAAAAGTATTTTTCGTTTGACATTTGGTTAGGTCACTAGTAGTCTGTGCCCTGGCTGACCGGTTTCTGCGGAAATCGGTTTACGGGGGCGAGACCAGCGAAATGGAGGTGACGCGAGTTTCTTCTGTTTTTGCTGTGCAAGATGGAAATTGCACAACATTGCTTTTTGTCTTGTCGGTATCGAGACGCTGTCTGGTGGGAGTCCATCGTCTCGAAGAACTTGTAACGAAAAACAGATCTGTTTTCCTTTTTGTTCCTGGAGAGTGCTGCTAATGAAAAAGCTATCCCTTACCTGTATGGCTCTTGCAGCCATGGTTGCTTTCGGCCAAACCGCCAAAGCTGCCCCTGTTTCAACTCAATTGACGCTCACCGGTGCTTCCGGCGTCAACCTGTTCATCTCAACTCTCGGCGGTGCCGTCACCGCTGACATCCCCTTCGACATCACGGGTACGATCGACATAACCCTCGAAGACCAAATTGATGATGGGGTTTCCGGTACGGCCACCACGGCTATTGCCCTGGACGACGCGGCCATCGATCTGTCCGACCAATCGCTCAATCTGAGTCTTGGTTTCCTCGGCGGTGTTGAAGGTGAAATCACGGGTGCTGGCATTAACCAGCTCAGCAGCAATGGCAACATCCCGTTGACCAACACCAACCCCACCGATCCCTTTACCTACACGTTCGATCCAGGTGGAGGTTCGCCGACCTCAATCACCATCGATGAAGGTCTGTTCACGTACCTTGGAACGGGCCCCGTCGGTGGTCTCCTTGGCTCGGGTACGCTCGACTTCGCTTCGGATCCTATCGCTGCAGAACTGGGTCCGGTCGGCCAGATCGGTCTTGTTACCCAAGACATTGGCGCTCAAGTGGGCAACACGGTCACGGTTGACGTGGTCGTTTCCGCACCGCTGACCTTTGCGGACACGCTCCTCACGGATCCTGTCACCCTCGACGTAGACCTCAGTGGTGCCCTTGTCGCCACCGGGTTCTACACTTACGTCATCATTCCAGAGCCCTCGACTTTGGTGCTGCTCGGCATCGCCTTCGTCGGCTTGGTTCCGGTGTGGCGTCGCCTGCGAAAGTAGGTTTGCCAACCCGAACGGGTTAGTATGAAGTTCAAGCAGGCCAGTCCTTCCCACAGGGCTGGCCTGCTTTTTTTGATTGTGGCAATCCGGTTCACTTCGGCCGCATGCTGCTCTCGGCCGTTGATCCTCGAGCATGGATGGCAGCCGATTACTCAGATTTCTTTCGCGATTTGATTTCGCAGTTGGTAAAGTAGCATCCCCGACATTGGGGAAGATTGGTGCACGATCGGGGGGGCGTCAACCTCTCCAAGTCAGCATTGAAAGGGGTAGCTCGTGAAGCGATTCATCATCGCATGTCTGCTCCTGGCCGGTTTCGTTTCGTACGGTAACTCGTCGCAAGCAGTTCCCATCCCGACACAATTGACACTCACCGGGGCGTCCGGGGCGAACCTCTTCATTACGGCTCTCAATGGAACGGTTACCGCGACGATCCCTTTTGATATCACGGGTACCCTCGACCTCACCATCGACGGCTTCGACAAGCAGTCGTTCTTCGATGGCAACTCGACGTATCTTGCGTTTGATCGTGCAGACATCCAGTTGTCTGACGAGTCGCTCAATCCGAGTCTTGGTTTTCTGGGTGGTGTTTCGGGTTCAATCACCGGTGCCGGCATCAAAACGCTTGATAGCAATGGGAACATCCCACTAACACGCACCAATCAAGCAGATCCCTTCGAGTACACGTTCGACCCCGGTGGAGGATTTCCGACAGCGTTAAGCATCGACCAAGGTCTCTTCACCTACAACGGTACCGGGCCTGTTGGTGGTCTACTCGGTTCGGGCACGGTTGATTTTAGTAGCGATCCAGTTGCCGCTACGCTCGGCTCGCTAGGCCAAGTTGGACTGGTCACGCAAGATGTCTACCTCGCGGGCAACAGTGTCATTGTGGATGTGGTCGTGTCAGCACCATTGACCTTTGCGGACACGATTCTCACAGATCCCGTTGAGGTCGGCGTTGACCTATCCGGAGTCCTTGTGGCCACCGGAACTTACGTCTTCGTTCCCGAACCCTCGACGATCGTCCTGATGAGCATCGCCCTGGTGGTGTTGATGCCGCTGCGACGGCGGTTGTCGGGAGAATAGCAATTTGAACATATCAAGAAGCAGCCTAACTCCATCCAGGAAAATTTGGGGTCGATAATGAAGAAGCACATCGTCGCGGTTGTTGTCTTTATAAGTTTCGTTTCGTTCGGTCAGGCGTCCCTTGCTAGTCCGGTCCCAGTAACACTAACGCTTACCGATTCATCCGCGGCCAACCTCTTCATTTCGGGCCTCCTCGGTGCTTTTACGTCTTCGGTCCCGATCGACCTATCAGGTACGCTTGATGTCGAAATTCGTGATGCAACCTACGCACGGTTTGATAACACGGTGCACCATTTTACAACTTCCATTGCCCTGACCGGTTCCGACATTGAGTTGTCGGATGAGTCGATCAGCTCGAACCGGGGATTCTTGGGTGGCGTTGAATTTGGGCTCATCAATGTTGGCATCAATCAGTTCAATAGCAATGGCCAGATTGATCTTATGAACCTTGCCGAGGTTGATCCTTTTGAGTACACCTTCGACCCGGGCGGAGGTGTTGGGGGAGCCGACCTGGCCATCGATCAAGGATTGTTCACCTACAACGGAACCGGCGTTTTGGGAGGTAGACTTGGATCGGGGATCGTCGATTTCAGTTTGGACCCCGTCGGTGGATTGCTCGGCCCGGTGGGGCAGATTGGTCTTGTTACTCAAGACGTTGTTCTGGTTGGTGACACAACCACCGTGGAGGTGGCTGTTTCGGTTCCACTGCCGAGAGTCGAGGCGATACTGACCTCGGTCGAATATGTTTCGACTTTTGAAGACACGGTTTCGACCACTCAATATGAGGTGCTAGTAGAACTCTCGGGTGCCCTTGTCGCGACCGGGTTCTATACAGCCATCGTCCTCCCAGAGCCATCGACCGTGGTACTGCTCGGCATCGCCCTGGTGGCGTTGATCCCGCTTCGGCGGCGAATGATAAGAAGGTAGTCGTTGGACTTCACAACGCCGGCACATTTCAGCTCCGTCTGGCCCGGAGCCTTCTCGGGTCGCGTCCTCTCATGCCAATAACAATTCAGACACCTGGATTTCTTTTGAGCTTTCTCGGGTTGGCTGATAAGATCAAGGTCCTACACGTGGTGGAAAATTCGTGGTCGAACTAGGGGCTTTGACCATCAGTTTCTCGTCGAAAGGGGTAGCTCATGAAACCGACCGTCTGCGCCATGATTGCCGTGGCGATCATCTCTCTAGCCAGTCGGACGGCCAACGCCGTTCCTGTTCCATTCGTCTTTTCGCTTTCAAGCGATTCGGACGTCTCGCTGTTCATATCAACCATTGGGGGGTCGGTCACGGCTAGCATTCCCTTCGCTGTCTCCGGATCATTCGATGCGACGATTGATTTGGATTTCATCTCCTTATTTGAGGTTGAGGCGAACGAATTCTCGATTCTCAACGCCCAGATCGACTTTGCCGACCAACCTGTGCTGCTCGACTTAGGTTTCCTGGGAGGAGCTGCAGGATCGCTGGACGGATTGGGGATCAATCAATTCTTCACGAACCAACCCATCCCGCTCAACGAGACGGCCCCCGATGAGTATTCCTTCGATACCGGGGATGGAAACCCCACCGAGATCGCCATCGACGAAGGGTTGTTCACCTACTTGGGTACCGGACCCGTGGGCGGACTCCTGGGTTCGGGGACGATCGATTTCAGTGACGACCCGGTCGCTGCCACGCTCGGGTCGGTCAGTCAAACCGGCAGTTTGGTCATCGAAGATATTGGTCCTGGTATCGGTTTTTACCCTTCGATCGAAGTGATCGTTACCATTCCGATCACGTTTAGCGACACGATTCTCACAGATCCCCTGGAAGTGGATGTTGATCTGAGCGGCCAATTGGTGGCCACCGGCTTCATCGTGCCCGAACCCTCGACGTTCGTCCTGCTGGGCATCGCCCTGGTGGCGTTGATCCCACTGCGTCGGCGATTGCTGGGAAAGTAGTTGTACTAGAAGACACAACGCCCCCAGGTTCCCCATCTGGACGAAGTGGATACGCTCATGAAAAAGCACATGCTCCTTCTGGTTGCTTTTGCAATCATGCTTACTGGCCCTAAGGCCGCCAGCGCGGCTCTTTCGAGTACCACGCTGACACTGACCGGGGCCTCCCAGGCGAACCTTTTTGTCACAGCACTTGGGGGTGCCGTCACGGCCTACGTCCCGTTTGAGATTTCGGGCAATATCGATCTCCAGATCTTCAGTGGTTTGTCCGAGACCGATCTGGAACCACTTTCTCCGCGGATTACGTTCATGGGTGCCAACATCGACCTTTCGGACGAATCACTCGATCTGAGTCTTGGTTTTTTGGGCGGAGTTTCCGCAGCGATTAGCAACGCCGGAATCAACACCTTGATTTCGAATGGAGAAATACCGCTGACCAATACAGATCCCACGAACCCCTACGAATACACGTTTGATCCCGGGGCCGGGTCGTTCACCGAGTTGGGGATCGACCAGGGATTATTCACTTACAACGGTACCGGGCCCGTCGGTGGGTTGCTCGGTACGGGTACGGTTGATTTTAGTTCCGACCCGGTCAACGCGACACTTGATCCAGTAGGACAAATAGGCTTGGTAACACAAGATATCGTGGCCATTGGTCATCCCTGGGTCACCATCGACATCGTTCTGTCGGCACCCATCACGTTCAGCGACAGCATCCTCACTGACCCGGTGGATGTCGATGTTGACCTTTCAGGTGTCCTAGTCGCTACCGGAACCTATGTCGCCTACATTCCAGAACCCTCGACCGTGGTGCTGCTTGGTATTGCCCTCGTGGTAATGATTCCGCTGCGACGACGGATCATGAACCGGCGGAACTAACCTGGATATTTCATTGGCTGAGCGGGACGCCCCTCTAGCGCGAAAGCCTTAGTTGCGGTAGGAATTGGAGTTGCAACACTTCAACACCCTTACCGAACCAAGGCTTTCACGATGACACAGTGTAAACGGAAGAAGGCGACTCTGAAACGGCTGCGGCGGCGAGAAGTTGCAGCGGATTTCAACGGCGGACGATTGACCAGCGACGGGGGGTTGCTGGTGCTTCGCGAGGTCGAGCGGCGGCTCGGCTTGCTGGATGCGGTGAATGCGGCGATTCCCGATCCACGTGACCCTCGCTATACCGTGCACGAGCAACGCGAGTTGCTCGCGCAGCGGATCTTTGCCATTGCTGCCGGGTACGAAGACGAAAACGACCACGACCAACTGCGACACGATCCGGCCCTGCAAGTGGTCGCGGAGCGAGAGCCGGAAGAAGACCAGCCTCTGGGAAGTCCTTCGACACTTTGTCGCTTAGAGAATCGCATTTCACGCCAGACCGTCGGCCGTCTTCATCAGGTACTGGTGGATCAGTTCCTGACAAGTTACGACGAGCCTCCCGATGAAATCGTGCTCGATCTGGACGCCACCGATGATCCGCTGCATGGCCAGCAGGAAGGGCGTTTCTTCAACGGCTATTACCGCTGCTACTGTTATCTGCCGCTGTACGTCTTCTGTGGATCGCACCTGTTGGTAGCGCTACTGCGAAGCAGCAACATCGACGCCGCGAAGCACTGCCGGGCTGTCGTACGGTTGCTGGTGCGTTATGTCCGCAAACACTGGCCTCAAACGCGGATCATTCTTCGTGGCGACAGTGGATTCTGCCGCTGGAAGCTGATGCGTTGGTGCGACAAGAACAACGTGGATTACATCTTTGGGGTTGCCAGAAATCCCCGTCTCCAAGCGGCCTGCGAGCCTTTGATGAAAGACGCGGAAGCGGAGTTTGAAACCACCGGCGAGAAGGTGCGACGGTTTGCCTGGTTGGATTACGCAGCACATAGCTGGGATCGTCGCCGACGCGTGATTGCGAAAGCCGAGCGTTTGCCCAAGGGGCGAAATCCTCGTTTCGTTGTCACCACGTTGAAAGGCGATCCGCAGCAACTCTACGAAGACGTGTATTGTCAACGCGGTGATATGGAGAATCGGATCAAAGAGCAGCAACTAATGCTCTTCGCCGATCGGACCAGTTGCCAAGCCATGCTGGCCAATCAATTCCGGCTGCTGCTCTCCGGGTTGGCTTATACGTTGCTCGACGCCCTTCGCCGCATTGCCTTAGCCGGCACGGAAATGGCCACCGCACAGTCAGACACCCTTCGACTGAAACTCATCAAAGTGGCCGCGCGTGTCCGTGTCACCGCACGACGAGTCGTGTTTCATTTGGCAAGCTGTTGCCCATGGGAGCCACTTCTGCGTCAAGCGCTGACGACGCTCTACGACACCAGCTAACGCACCACGGCACCTCTGCTTACCGCATGGCCCAGCGGGGGGAAAGGGGGCCTTCTGCGCTCCCTTCGACAAAATCTCGCTCCGCTGCTGAAATCGACCGCCCCGCCCAAAAAACCCCCGGCAACAAACAACGGATGAAATATCCGGGCTAAGTCCCTTGAAGTCCCTTTCAATTGTCCATATTCGCCGCATCCAAACGATGTTGCGGTTTCCGCAAGAAGTAATTCGCCTGCGATAGAGCTGGCCTATCGAGACCAGCAGTCGCAAAAGCCCGTCTCCCCCCGAACCTGGCACCTTGCAAAGGGCTCTCTCCTTCGGACAATGCAGGTTTTCCTGAGGGGAATCCGGCCGGGCTGTGAACTGGCAGAGCACCCCCTTTGGCCGGTTGAGAAGCGTGGTGCGTGATGGCGGCGAAAAAGAGTTGCGTGTTGGCCTATTCCGGTGGTTTGGACACCTCGGTCATCCTGGGCTGGTTGCAGGATCAGGGATACGAAGTCCACGCCGTGTACGTCGATCTAGGGCAACCTTGCGAAGATCGCGAGGCCACGTTGGCCAAAGCCCGTGATTGTGGGGCCGTTAGTGCCCGCATCGTCGATGTACGGGAAGACCTCTGCCGCGACTTTGCCATCCCCGTCATGCAGTGGCAGGCCCGCTACGAGGGCATCTACTTGTTGGGCACGTCCATCGCGCGGCCCATCATCTCCAAGGCCTGCCTGGAAGTTGCCCGAGAGGTCGGCGCCGACGCCTTTGCCCACGGCGCGACGGGCAAGGGAAACGATCAATGCCGATTCCAACTGGCCGCCGAAGCACTCGACCCTGACGTGCAGGTCATTGCCCCCTGGCGAATCGAATCGTTCCGTAATCTGTTTCCGGGCCGTTCGGAAATGATCGACTTCTGCGATCAAAAGAAGATCCCGGTGAAGGCCACCACCCAGAAGCCGTACAGCTCGGACGAGAACTGTCTGCACATCAGCTACGAAGCCGGCCGCCTGGAAGAACTGGATGTCGACGGCTACGACGTGGTCGACTTCGGCATGACGGTCTCGCCGCAGGAAGCCCCCGACGATCCGCAGTCGGTGCGAGTCGAATTCGCCGCCGGAGTTCCGGTGAAGATCGACGAGAAAGCTTGTACGCCGTTCGAGGCCATCGAGCGGCTCAACGAAATCGGCGGCCTCAACGGCATCGGCCGCATCGACATCATCGAAAACCGCTTCGTGGGCATGAAGAGCCGCGGTGTGTACGAAGCCCCCGGAATGACCATCTTGTACGAGGCGCATCGCTTGATCGAGCAGCTAACCCTCGATCGCGACCTGGTACATCTCCGCGACAAGCTGGCCATCGACGTGGCCGAGGACGTCTACTATGGCTTCTGGTACACCGCCAAGATGGACGCTCTGTTGGCCTTCATCCGCCAAGCGCAGCAGGTCGTTAACGGCACGGTCGACCTGAAACTCTACAAGGGCAACATCCTGGTATCGGCCCGCAATAGCCCTAATAGCCTTTACGATGCGGGCATCGCCAGTATGGAAGGTGGCGGCTCTTACAATCAGACCGACGCCGAGGGGTTCATCCGCATTCAAGGACTCCCCTCGCGAGTGCAGGGCCGAGTGAACCCCCGCCCGTTGTAACCGCAGCTAATTGATTAAGAAGTGGCTCAACGGATCGTCTTCGTTCGAGTCCCATTGCTTGCGGACTTGATTTAGACCGTACGCACACAGCTCGAACTGGTGACTGAGCCGGGCCAGCACGTCGCCTTCGTCCTCGTCTTCGGTGTCGATCGTACTGGCGATGTAGTAAGCCCGTTTGCCCTGCACGCAGTAATCGACGAACTGATCCTTGCGACCAGCTTGCCGCAACATGCGTAACGCTTCGGGGAATACGCCGGAAAAGAAGAGCGTGAAATCGCCGATATGACGATGCACTTCGCGACGCGGCTTGCCACTGCGGCTCTCGGCCTCGACGACCATATCGGCCACTTCTTCGAGACGCCGTCCCGAGGGATTACGCACGCTGTAGATGGCGTCGCTGTGGACGAACCGCAGCAGCAAATCGACCATGTAGTCGATCACCCGCGAATCGGCCATTCCCAATTCAACGGAAAAGGTGTTCTCGGTGATGCCAGAGAGATAGCGATGCAGCGCAGTAGGGCGATTGCCGTGCGTCATGAATCCGGACCTCCGCGTACGACGGTGGTGCCGGCGAATGGCAGCGGGTGACCTCGGTGTTTGAGGAGGTTCGCTGACCAGGATGGGAAGCCGGCCGTTGCCGTTTACTTGGTTCTTGCTTTCCAAAGGCCGTACGTGGCGACCGCTAAACGATTGCTCGCAGCCGCCGACCAATTCAAGTCTAAGCTCGATTTTCGAGGCAGGTCAAGATTGAATGGGCCACATCCAGAGTGAGGGAAATCGCCTCAAGTCATGTGCGTGCATGGAGATGCGAGTTCGAGGTGAGACGCTTTGAATTCTCAAATCAACGATTTCGCCACCTTCGCCACACCGCGAACGTGAAATGTGGAGTCATTCGTCAAGCGCGGAGGTCAGCGCCTTTACCGTCTGCCCAATCTCTTCGAGCACCGCTTCGCGGCCAACTTCGGCGACCTTCGCCAGCGGACGAACCAGGGCTGAACCGACGATCAGGCCGTCTGCCACGGGGGCCAGTTTTCGAACGTGTTCCGGTCGACTGATGCCAAACCCGATGCAAATGGGTAACTCGGTTTGTTCACGCAACCAGCCAACGTTGTCGACTAATGCAGGCGGGAGTTCGTTTCGTTCTCCGGTGATGCCTGTTACCGAAACGTAATACAGGAAGCCGGTCGACTGCTCCGCAATCTGAACGGCCCGCTCGCGGGGAGTGGTCGGTGTAACAAGCTGAATCAAGCTGAAGTCGCGTTCGCGGCAAACTTCGGCCAAAGGGTCGGCCTCCTCAACCAGCAAGTCGGGCACAATCGCACCACTAACCCCGGCGGCCTTGGCCGCATCGACGTAGGTTTCCAGACCTTGCCGGTAAACAATGGCGTAACTCACCATCGTCACCATCGGGGTGGCAACTTCTCCGGTCACGCCTTTCAACATGTCGAGCGTGCCGCCCAGCGATACACCGCCCGAGAGAGCACGCGTGTACGAGTCCTGAATCACCGGTCCGTCGGCAATGGGGTCGCTGTAAGGTATGCCGACCTCCGCCAGATGACTCCCGTTGTTGGCAAATGTGCGTAACACTTCGGCCGTGAATTCCAGGCCGGGATCACCCGCGGTCACAAACGGCATGAAGGCCTTTTGTCCGCGTGATCGCAAGTCTTCGAAGAGCGTGTCGATTTTTGACATAAGACGAAGCGGTGCACCCCGCGAATCGAGAATTCAGGAAACAGACTAGACCAGGGCACTAGTAAGTAAGCAGTTGGAATGCCTCATTCCAACGACTCTCCCCGCAGGCGGGCGACTTCATTGGCGTCTTTATCGCCACGGCCCGACAGGCAGACTACCACTACTTCATCAGGTGCCCGCTTCCGCGCTTCTTCGACCCCCTTGCTGATGGCATGCGAGGATTCCAGCGCGGGCAAGATCCCTTCGGTTTTCGCCAGCAAATCGAACGCCTCGAGAGCATCTTCATCGCGGCAACTGGTGTACTTCACGCGCCCGGTATCCTTCCAGTAGCTGTGCTCCGGTCCGACGCCCGGATAGTCGAGCCCCGCGGAAATCGAATGCACGTCGGAAGTCTGCCCTTCCGCGTCTTGCATCACGTAGCTGTGTGCGCCGTGCAAGACACCCGGTTGACCGTAGGTGAGCGGCGAGGCATGATCCCCGGGTTTGTCGGAACTACCGCCAGCCTCCACACCAAGCAGGGGCACATCGGTTTGTTCGACAAACGGGTAGAACATCCCCGCGGCGTTGCTGCCGCCACCGACGCAGGCGACTACCAAGTGCGGCATGTGACCGAGTTGTTGTTTCGATTGCTCGATCGTCTCGCGCCCGATCACCGACTGAAAGTCGCGGACGATCATCGGAAACGGGTGCGGTCCGACAACCGACCCGAGAATGTAGTGCGTGGTTTCGACCGAGTTCATCCACTCACGCATGGCATCGTTGATGGCGTCTCGCAGGGTTCGCGACCCGGTTTCGACCGGCCGAACTTCGGCCCCCATCAACCGCATGTTGAACACGTTGAGCTTCTGCCGACGAATGTCTTCGGCACCCATGTACACGACACACTCGAGCCCGAATCGGGCACAAGCCGTGGCAGAGGCCACCCCGTGTTGTCCGGCGCCGGTTTCTGCAATCACGCGTTTCTTGCCCATCCGCAGCGTGAGCAGCGTTTGGCCAATTGTGTTGTTGATCTTGTGGGCCCCGGTGTGGTTTAGATCTTCCCGCTTGAGGTAGATCTGCGCCCCGCCAACGTGTTTGCTCAAGCTTTCGGCATGGTACAACGGCGATGGGCGGCCCACGTAATGCTTCAGCAGGTCGGCAAGCTGTTCTTGAAATACAGGATCGTTCTGCGCTCGTCGATACTCCTCCACTAACTCGTTCAGTGCTTTCGTCAGCGTCTCGGGAACATATCGACCGCCAAACTTGCCGAATCGGCCGGCTTCGTTCGGAACGGATTGTGAAGGCATGATGCTCATCGCTACGGTAAACGCTTGTACGCGTTTCCCTGCTGTGTGTGAAACGAAGTGATGGAAGTCCGAAAGCCCATGAAGTAAAGGTCAAGCAATCGATTGTCAGACGCCATCACGGGTGGGTCAAGGGCCAGGCCGTCGAGGGTTTTCTCGATGGTTCGAACCCCGCACCACGACGCCTTGCTGGGCCGGCTTGCCGGGCTGGGGCTGAGGATTTTAGAATCTGGGCACCTATCGCCACGAAGATGTTCACCCACTCTTTTCAGACCACGTGCCATGCCTGAGTTGCCTGAAGTAGAGACCATGCGGCGGGGCGTGGCTGGTGCGAAGGGCTGCCGAATCAGCGAGATTGGCCGCGTTCGCTGTCGCCTGCGGCCCATCGAAGTGCAGCCGACACTCACCCGCATGCGACGTCGCGTGATTGGCAAGCATGTAGCCAGCGTCGATCGCCTGGGAAAACGGGTCGTCCTCCGTCTGGAAGATGACGATCGCATCATCATCGAACCGCGGATGGCGGGCCTGGTGTTGGTCGCCGACCCGCCAGATCGGGCTCATCTGCGTTTCCGCATTGGCTTTCAAGGCGGAACGCTCGACGAGTTGTTCTACTGGGATCGTCGCGGGTTGGGCTCCGTGCGATTGTTGTCCCCCAGCGAGTACGAGCAGCGGCTCGGTCCGCACGTCTTAGGTCCCGATGCGCTCTCGATTTCCAGCGAAGCGATGCAATCAGCCCTGGAAGACAGCCGCCGCGCGATCAAGGTCGCATTGCTCGATCAACGGGCTATCGCCGGAATTGGTAACCTATATGCGGCCGAAATCCTCTTTCAGGCCGGCATCCATCCCGAGCGAACCTGTCGCTCGCTGCACGATGAAGAATGGGACGCTTTGCACGCGGCGATGTTGGACATCCTTCACACCGCAATTCGCTACGAAGGTTCCACGTTGGGTGATGGTACCTATCGCACCGCGCTCAATCGTTCCGGTGGATACCAGAACAAGCACCTGGTTTACGCTCGGGCCGGGAAACCGTGTGTCGGCTGTGGTCGCGAGATCAAGCGTATCGTGCAGGCTCAGCGTTCGACATTCTTCTGCGCTCACTGCCAACCCCGTCGCCGAAAGGTGGCGACACCTTCTGGCAGCAAGCAACGCTGAACCGAAACCCTGGAGCCGGGGGGTGTGTTTTATTTGCAGACAATGCCTGGGGCGAGTCTAATAACAGAATCGAGGGGTGCGAGCCTACCCTTGATTTCATTCTGGAACCAATTCAAGGAGATGATGCCGTGTCCGATCAACAACCCAACGGCGGTTTAGGCCGCAATGCTGCCCGTAGCGATTGGAACCGCCGCGAGTTTTTGAAGACCGCAGGGGCGGCAGGTGCCGTTGCCGCTGTCGGGTCGGTTCCCAATTGGGCACAAGCCAAAGCAGTTTCTTCGGAGCCTGAGTCTGTGGTGAAGAAGCTGTACAAGGGCCTCTCCGACGAGCAGCGCGAAAAGATCTGCTTTGCCTGGGATTACATCGATCCCGAGCGGGGGCTCCTTCGCACCCGCGTTTCGAACAACTGGAATATCACCAACGAAGAGGTGAATAAGAAGTTCTTCAGCGACGAACAACGCACGTTGATTCGCGAGATTTTCGAAGGCATTTACAACCCCGAGTGGCATGCCCGTATTGACAAGCAGTTGGAAGACGACGCCGGCGGTTGGGGCGAAGGGCAATCGATTGCGATCTTCGGGGATCCGGATAGCGATAAGTTCGAGTTTGTCATGACCGGTCGCCACATGACCGTTCGCTGCGATGGCAACTCGACCGACCACGTGGCCTTCGGCGGACCCATTTTCTACGGACACGCCGCGGAAGACTTCAATGAGTCTGCCAACCACACGGGTAATGTGTTTTGGCCCCAAGCCGTCGAGGCAAACAAGCTGTATCAGATGCTCGATGGCAAACAGCAAAAGCTGGCTCTCGTGAAGAAGTTGCCCCACGAAGATCAGGTTGCCTTCCGTGGACCTTCGGCCGGCATCGCTGGCATCCCGATCAGTGAACTGTCTGCCGACCAGAAGCAGCACGCCCAACACGTGTTGAAGATGCTGATCGAACCGTATCGACAAAGCGATCAAGACGAAGCGGTCGCGTGTCTAAAGGCCCAGGGTGGTTTGGACGCATGCAGTTTGGCGTTCTACTCCGAAGGCGACATCGGCAAAGACGGCGTTTGGGACAACTGGCGGCTCGAGGGCCCGTCGTTCGTGTGGCACTACCGTGGTGCTCCCCACGTACACGTGTGGGTTAATGTGGCCGACGACCCTTCGGTGAAACTCAACGCAGAAGGCTAGCCGATAACCCGTTCATTACGGGATGTTGAACATTACACCAAGCGTGGGCCGTGCCGGCGACTGTTGCGTCGACACGGCCCATGTTCGCTTTTAGCTGCTCCACTCGTTCCAATAACATTTCGGGAGACGATGGTCCGTGGTTTGTATGTGCCGTGCGTTGCGAGGACTTCTTAGGAAACCAAACACGGAGGCTTCTTGGGTCTTCTCAGTTCTGACACTTCTGGTTGCTGGAATTCCCTCGCTGCACGCTGTGGGCGAGGAAGTTCCCACGGCTGGCTCATCCTATGTCCCGTTGGTGCAACCCGCTTCGCAGGAAGCGGCCCAGGCCATAGAAGGATTTCAGATTCCCAAAGGCGCGGAGGTCACGCTCTTCGCTGCCGAGCCGATGCTGGCCAACCCCGTGGCGTTTTGCGTCGACCACCAGGGGCAGTTTTACGTGGCGGAAACCTTTCGACACTCTGCCGGAGTGACCGACACTCGGGGGCACATGTATTGGGTCGAAGACGACTTGGCCTGCCGCACGGTGGCCGATCGCGTGGCCATGTTCCGCAAACATCTCGGCGATCAGATCGCCTCCTATGCCACCGAACACGACCGCGTGCGGATGATCGTCGATGCCGATGGCGACGGTACGGCCGATCGAGCCACGGTGTTTGCCGATGGGTTCAATAACATTCCCGACGGAATCGGCGCGGGGCTCTTGGCTCGCGAGGGAAAGGTGTGGTACTCCTGCATTCCGTCGCTGTGGCTCTTGCAGGACCTGAACAACGATGGCGTGGCCGATGAGAAAACGGCCCTGCATACCGGGTTCGGCGTGCATGTAGGGTTTCTCGGTCACGATCTCCACGGGCTGCGGATGGGGCCCGATGGACGTCTTTATTTCAGCATCGGTGATCGCGGGCTGCACGTCAGGACCGAACATGGGCTGATCGATCTGCCCGACACCGGCTCGGTATTAAGATGCAATCCAGACGGAAGCGATCTCGAAGTGTTCGCCTTCGGGCTGCGAAACCCCCAAGAACTGGTCTTCGACGAAGTCGGCAATCTGTTCACCGGCGACAACAACTCCGATGGTGGGGACAAGGCACGTTGGGTCTACGTGGTCGAAGGCGGTGACAGTGGTTGGAGGATTGGTTATCAATTCCTCAAGGGTTGGGTGCCCCGCGGTCCTTGGAATGCCGAGAAGCTATGGCATCCCCACTTTGCCGATCAGGCCGCTTACCTGGTTCCACCGATTGCCAACCTGGCCGACGGTCCCTCGGGCCTCACGTACAATCCCGGTACGGGGCTTCCCCTGCGCTATCGTCGTCACTTCTTTCTGTGCGATTTTCGCGGCACGCAACATCTCAGCGGCATCCGCACTTTTAAGGTGCAGCCCAAGGGAGCTTCGTTCGAGTTGACCGACGAGGAGCAATTCCTGTGGTCGGTACTTGCCACCGATGCTGATTTCGGGCCCGATGGGGCCTTGTACGTTACCGATTGGGTCGAGGGTTGGCAGAAACCGGCCAAGGGGCGCATCTATCGCGTCGGCTTCCCTAGAGTCACCGATTCGTCTCTGTCGAAACAAGTCGCCCGACTGCTGGGCGAAGGGATGCAGCATCGACCCACGGCCGAGCTTGCCACATTGCTGGCGCACGCCGACCAGCGCATTCGTCAGGATGCTCAATTCGCGCTGGTCGAACGAGGAAGCCAGGGACAGACCGTGCTCGAACAGGCTGCTCGGTCTTCTGATCATCCGCTGGCCCGGCTGCACGGCATCTGGGGGTTGGGGCAGATTGCTCGCCGCGATGGTCGGCCTCCGGCGGTGCTTGTCGAACTACTCTCCGATCCCAAACCCGAGGTGCGTGCTCAAGCATGCAAGGTGCTCGGCGACACTCCCGTCGAGTCGGCCCTGCATCCTCTCGTTGGGCGGCTGAACGATAGCGAGTCCCGCGTGCAATTCTTCGCTGCCATCGCCCTGGGCAACCTGGGTCGACCGGATGCGGTCGAAGGCCTGCTGAGCATGTTGAAGAACAATACCGAAGCAGATCCATACCTTCGTCACGCGGCCGTGATGGGGCTCTACGGTTCGGCCACTCCGGAAGCCTTGATCGAACACACCCATGACGATTCGGCTTCTGTCCGCATGGGTGTGTTGCTGGCGATGCGGCGGCATGCCAGTCCCCACGTCGCATCATTCCTGGAAGATGACGACCCCTTGATGGTGATCGAAGCCGCCCGGGCGATTAACGATGTTCCGATCGAAGACGCTCTCCCCCAATTGGCCGACCTGATCGAGCAGCGACCGTCCGACGAGATGCTCTTGCGGCGGATCGTCAACGCGAACTTCCGTTTGGGTGGGGCCGATCGAGCGGCGGCGCTCGTTGATCTGGCTCTGGATGACGAAGTCATGGCCTCCCTCCGCACCGAGGCGATGGAATGCCTTGCCCAATGGTCCACCCCCGGTTCGCTCGATCGCATTGTGGGGCTGTGGCGTCCGCTCTCCACTCGCGACGCCGAGGAAGCCACCGCGGCGGTGCTTCCAGCGATCAAACGATTACTTGCCGCCGACAACGACGACGTCCGACAGGCCGCCACTCGATTGACCGGCGCACTTCGCCTTACGCCGGCCGCGGAGACGTTGGCAGAGCTTGCCGCCGACCATGACCAGCCCTCGAAGGTGAGCACCGAGGCCCTGCGTGCATTGGAGGTACTCGACAGCGAGTACTTGAACGACGCCGTTCTGGCGGCGGTTGAATCCAAGAGTGCTTCGCTCCGCAACGAGGGGCGGAGACTCTTGGCGAAGATCAGCCCCGAGGATGCGTTGCCCGTGCTGATCGATGTGTTGGAGGAGGGCCGCTACCGAGAGCAACAGTCGGCGCTCTTGACACTTGGCGAGATGCAGAGCCCCGAGGTCGATACGTTGCTGGCCCAATGGATGGAACGGCTGCTCGACGGAGGCGTGCCGCCCGAACTTCACCTGGAACTGCTGACCGCCGCGGGCAAGCGTGATGCCGAGCCAATCAGGAAGCAAGTCGAACGGTTTGACGCGAGTCGCGATCCCGCGGACCCCGTATCCGGGTATATCGAGGCCCTATCCGGCGGCGATAGTTTCCAGGGGAAGAAGATCTTCACCGAACTGGCTTCCGTCTCATGTCTTCGCTGCCACGATGTCCCAGCCGGCGGGTTGGTGACTGGGGGCGGTACGGTGGGGCCCCCGCTGAGCGGTATCGCCTCGAAGCGCGACCGCCGGTATCTGCTCGAAGCCATCGTGGCCCCCAACAACAAAATCGCCGAAGGCTACGAGACCGTTGTGGTGACCACCGATGATGGTCAGGTGCACATCGGGGTCCTCAAGGAAGAGACCGAGACCGAACTGCGTCTGATGACTGCCCAGGGGGCAAGCGTAACGATCGAAAAGTCGACCATCGAAGAACGCGACCGAGGCGCATCCGCTATGCCCAACACCATCAAACAGCAGCTCACCAAATTTCAAATTCGCGATTTGGTGGAATATCTGTCCCGGCTGAAGAAGTAGCAGGACCGTCAGTCACGAAGAATCTCCCGGATAGCCCAGCCGCATGTCGGCTAGGTCGCAAAAGGCGACAAGAATCCTTGCGCCGTGGTGTCAATCGGTGCGATGGTCAGGGCTTGCGGTGGACTGCCTTGGTGTTACTCGAAGGGATGACCCAATCCTGCTCGTCGTGTGACGTGAGCCTCAGGGCATCTTGTCAGCAACGCTGACCCAGCCGACATGCGGCTGGGCTATCTTGGAGTTTGGCTGCGAGATGAAGGCGTGGTGTTAGGCACCAATCGCTTCGAGTGCTTTTGCCGCGGTTCGTGCCAACCGTGCTTTGTTGCTGTTGGCCGCGTGCTGCAATTGAGGTCCAGCAGATTTCGCGGCTGGACCAATCTTGCCGAGTGCCCAAGCAGCTCGTTCTCGGACGTTGTGAGCGGGGGAGCTTTCCAGCACGCCGCTGAGTCGCGCGACCGCCGGTGCAGCAGCGTCGCCCATTCGCCCCAGGAGCGTGGCCGCCCAGTAGGCGACATCGCTCTCGGCATGGGTGGTCAGCGCGGCCAACTCCTCGCACTGATCAGCCGGCGGGGCATCCAGCTCTTCCAACGCAGCAGTCACCCACTCCCGCACCCCCTCGTCCGCATCCGCGACCGACTGAACCAATGCAATTGCTGCCACGCTGGCCTCGCCCGGATGTCGAGCGAGATGCTCCGCCGCGCTGGCCCGCGCCGCGGCATCGCCATGATTTAGCTCCGACGCCCATTGGGCAACATCACCGGGGGTTGGCTCCGCCATGTTCGAATCGCTCCTTCATGCAGGTTGATCTGAGCACGCTGTGTGGGTGGATCTGAAAAAGCTGAAGACTCACAAACCGTAATCGTCGGGCAGATCTTGAGCACCTACGATGTATAACCAATTATCGAAATCGATTGCATTATTGCCAATACGAAGTTCAACGGGCCAGTCGTTGGGAACTCGTAGCATGAGGGCATCGTAGCTGCCGACCCAGTGCATATCGGTCCAACTTAGCTGATAGCCACCTCGCTCAGTCGGGCGGTAGTACCACGTGTCGGACCCTCGCCCCGTCTCAATCGGTGGTGGGATCTCGGGCAGATATCCCGGAATTAGTTCGTCCAACTCAGGAGGTGGGCTACCCACGTCTGCCCGATAGGCCTCGAGTGCCACGACAATCGGTTGGGCAGCTTGCATTTGTTTTCGACACAGTTCCTGGTCGACCGAAACCCGTTGCACCCATGTCTTCACGGGGCTCAACGGGCTGAATGTGAATATGGCAACCCACGCGACGAGGGCCAGGCTGAAGCATGCGCAGAGGATACCGAACCAGCGTTTCATTCCGGGCTCTGAATGCCTCGAAGGCTATCCATGGAAGCGAGCGTAGGCATTGCCAACGCTTACTGACTAGGAGCTTCGAATTTGGGAAAAACCTTCTGCTCGAACAACGCTTGCACGTTCTCCGGTTGTCCTTTCAATCGCTCGGCGAAATCTTCCCTCACTGAAATGTGATCTTTGGCCACGGGCGCGCTGAGGCTTGGTAACCACGTGCTGTGCTGTACGAACGCCAGATTGAGTTCCGGGTGGCCGAGTCGGCACACGGGGCCGAGCTTGAGATTCGCCGCATCGAAAATCCACAACTCGTCGCCGGACGACCCGCTGGTGCTGGTGTCGTCCGAGATGACCACGCACAGCAGATAACCGTTCGTCGCATCCGGGACGACGGAGCTACCCCCGGGAACGAATTGCGGGGCCGTGGCGAAGCGGCCGGGCGGAAACTGGTAACCGTCGGCGATCTCCATCTGCGGAGCATCGAGGCGAAACAGCGTTGATGGTCGGCCCAGGATGGGGAGTTCCGTGTAGTCGACTTGGCGATATTCGTAGTTCTCATAGAGCTGAGATGTCCGCCACGCGAGCATCTCTTCCGAGAAGCCGAACGAGAGCCAGAAGATCGATTCGTGTCGCGTATCGTTTTCGCTGGACGGAACCGTCGGAAGCGATGCGCCCCAGGTGTACTCGTCGTCTTGCAATAACTCGGAATCCAGCAGCTTCCCGGTGCTCGCGTCGATGACGTGTCGGCCCAGTACACCGATATCCAGCGGAGTGGATGGCATGCCTCGCAGTCCCCTCCGCACGGGTTGTCTCACCGTACCAAGCCGGTCGTCGTCGCGAAGCCAGTCGGAGAAATCCCAGGCACACGGATGTGCCACGTGCAGCGTAATCTGCGCCTGGGGGGTTTCGTAGTCGACCAGAAAGTGCAGCATCTCGCGCGGGATGTCGACCCGCATGGCTTGGACTTCGTTTGCATCGTTCGTCAGCGCATCGCGCGGGATGATGTAGACGGGCGTGTTGGCCGCCTGGGGGGTGGTTCGACGATCGCCGGAAAACTGTTCGACGCTCATGCGAAACGCCGTGTCGGCCAGGATGAGAAAGTCTTGTGTTACGCCGACCTGATGAAGTGACTGCTTGATGAGCACATCGTTTTCTGCCGCATCCACAAGCTTCCAGCGGTGAAGCTGTCCGTTCGCATCCCACCGCAATAAGTCGGTGAACGGTTTCCCCTCGGGCAAATCAGGGGCGTAGTTCACGCTGAACAGTTCTTGCGTGTTCGCGTCGTACCCAGGGTGCGCGGCTGTCAGTATGGTCGGGAAGGGGCCCGAGGGAAGCGACTCATCGAAGGCCGTCCGCCATTGATCGATCGTTCCCAGCGGTGCCACCAGTTCCAAGGTCTGGGTGTTGATGGTGTACGGACGGCCCACGTCGCTGGTGACGATGAGTTGCTCTCCCAATGGCAGCAGGGCATGGTTTGCTTGGGTACGGGCGCCCAGCGTCGGCGAGAGTCGCAACACGCCGGCGTCGAGGAATTCATCTTCGCTTCCCTGAGTTGCCTGATCGGCGTAGTAGCTGGGTGTCTTGGCCAGGCGGCTGCGGAGCATGACCGAGTCTTCAGCGAAGCTGAGGCGGTAGATCATCCCTTCGCCGTTGAAAACATACCCGTCGCGATCATCGGGAATGGATGCCACGCTGAACACATGGCCACGGAGATCGGTGGGCAATGCTCCGGCGACGGCCCTCAATTCGAGATCTTGTTCCGCGGAAGTTGCCTCTCGGATCGAACCGGGGATTCGCGGCGGCAGCAGAGGGCCGGTGTCGACTGTCGGTTCGCCCTCCGGCAGTGCGGGGTTGCGTACACAGCCGGACAGTACGCTGCCACAGCCGATACCCACAGCGACTGCTCCGGTATCACGCAGCAACTCACGGCGATTGAACTTCCGCATGCAATCCCCTTAGCCGCTAGTTGCCCGAGTTGCTGGCCTGCCCGGCGTCTGAAGAGGCCGTCGCGTCGGCGAATCCCATTCGCCTGATCCACTCAATCGCCAACGGAGGCCAGGTTGACAGCACGGGATCGTTTCTCCCCAACCCGAACCCGTGGGGGCCTTCTTGAAACACGTGCAGCTCTGCCGGTACGCCCTTTTGTCGCAGCGCGAGATAGAACAGCACGCTGTTTTCCGGGGGGACTGCCCGATCGGTGGTGGTATGCACGAGAAACGCCGGAGGTGTTTGCTTGGTAACCTGCAGCTCGCTGGAGAGCGACGCTTGCAGTTGGGCCGAGGGGTTGTCGCCCAGCAGGTTGCGACGAGAACCACGGTGGGTGTATTCGGTGGTGAACGAGATGACCGGATAGACAAGCATCATGAAGTCGGGTCGGCAGGTGGTGCGATCGACGGGATCGTCTGCCTCCGGATCGCCTTCATCGAAGTGGGTACCGGCGGTTGACGTCAGATGGCCACCGGCCGAGAACCCGATGATTCCTACGTGGTCTGCCGATAGCCCTAGTGGTGAGTCGGGCGCCTTGACCAAACGCAGCGCGCGTTGAACATCGTTCAGCGGGGCAGGGTGCTGGTAGTGGGGTGCATGTCGATAACGAAGCACGGCGGCCGCGATGTTGGCCTCGTTCAACCACTCGGCGATCTGCTGACCTTCGTGATCGACTGCCAGGTGTCCATAGCCTCCCCCGGGACAAACGACCACGACCGTTTGCTTCTCGCCGGGGTGAGGCGCGGGATAGACCGTTACCGTGGGGCAATCGTGCTCCTCAGTCCCCTTCGCACCGGGGGCACCTTCAGGCCACAACTTGAAGATGCTTGGCTCGCCCGCACGCAAAGTGAGCGATGATCCCAAGACCAGGGAAACCAAGAGGACCAGGTAACTCGAACGCAGTAGCACGGCAGTCTCCCGAAACCAAGGAACACAACGTCTGGACCCCCAAAGAAATATCCTCTGGAGCAACCGAGGATGTGTCCATCTTGGCACCGCTGAGTGCCTCGCACAACCGGCTGGAACGCAAACAAGCAACGGGTGAAGCCGTACGCTGGTCGAATCGGCGAGTGAGAAGTGAACTGCGGTGCGGGATTGAGTGTTACTTCAACGACACGACGCGGCTGCGAACTTCTTCTTCGATGGTGATCTTGTCCTCTCGAGCCAGCCAGCCGACACCTTGCATGATCATGTCACGAGGGGCGTCGACCTCTTTTGCCAATTTGGCCAGTGTGAGGGGGCCTTTCAGCGAGAGGGTCTTCCAGATCTCACCGGCGGTCTCGCCGATTTGTTGAACGCAGCATGTATCAGAGGTCGCGGTCGCCATCCATCTCACTCCTTTTGTGCAGATAGAGACTTGCATCGAAATTCGTGCCACGGTCGCCGCCTGGTCAGCTCGCCGGAGCCGCTAACCGGTGCGCGCGGAGTATACCGAATTTAGGTTGCAAACGACAAGTACCGGCGTCCTTAAATGAGGTGCGAAGTCGACCACGATCGATGGATGATGGACGCGAACTACTAGAGACAATGGGGTCGATTCGCGCTGGCCACGAACGCAAAGAAAAAGGGTCCGCCTGGCTTCGGAGGAACTGCCAAGCGGACCCTCTTGTTTCCGTGAAAACTGGCGCTGTGCCCGAGACGGGCTTCAGTCGCTGCTTTTTAAGGCGACGCTGCGACTAAGATTCACGGTGCGCTGCCCGAGAGCGCTTTGTTTGCCGGCAGCACGCGGAGTGCGGGTCCGCGTGCTGCCAAATGGGCCTACCCAAGTCGATGAGGGAAGGATGCACGGGGCATGCCAATCGCCTGGAATTCGTCCGTTGTGGAGCTGGATTGCATCGCAAACCTTTGCCGCTACGAGGCTTCGTGAGTTACGGCCGGTCGACAATCCGGAGATTCGGTGCTATCACTTCTGGTCCGAAGTCTTGAAGGAATTACAATCCAACCTTTCCAGTTGTAGAGTCTGCCACCGTTTCTGAGGCATCGAATGAAAAGCTATAAGATTGCTGTTTATCCCGGCGACGGGATCGGGCCAGATGTTAGCGAGCAAGCGATGCGTGTGTTGCACGCGATTGCCAGCCAACAAGGCGACTTCGAGTGCCAGCTCACCGAATTGCCCTGGGGAGCAAATTACTACGAGGAAACCGGGCGTGTCATGCCGGAGGATTTCCTCGACATTCTCAAACCGTTCGATGCCATTTTCCTGGGCGCCGTGGGCTGGCCAGAGAAACTGCCCGACCACGTGACGCTGGAGCCGTTAGTTCGTATCCGCCAGTCGTTCGACCAATATGCTTGCATGCGACCGGCGAAGCTCTACCCGGGGGTGCAGGGGCCACTGCATGGCAAGACCCCGGCGGATATCGACATGATGGTCATTCGCGAAAACTCCGAAGGCGAATACGTCAACTCGGGTAGCCGTTTCAAAATGGGTCGCCCCGATGAGTTCGCCCTGCAATCAGCCATCCACACGCGTCGGGGGATCGAGCGAATTTTGCGGTTCGGATTCGACATGGCCAAACGCCGCAGCAACCGTTTGACCATGATCACCAAATCGAATGCCTTGCAATACGGCTATGTGTTGTGGGACGAGATACTGGAAGAGATTCGAGGCGAATACCCCGAGGTTGAGGCCGACAAACAACATTGCGACGCGGCAGCCATGAACTTTGTTCGGTGTCCGGAACACTTCGATGTGGTGGTTGCCTCGAACCTTTTCGGCGATTTGCTAACCGACTTGGGGGGCGTGATTGGCGGCGGGCTCGGATTGGCACCCAGCACGAACACCAACCCTGAGCGGGACTTTCCTTCGATGTTCGAGCCGGTGCACGGCTCGGCCCCCGATATTGCCGGCAAAGGCGTGGCCAACCCCGTGGCCGCCATCCTGAGTGCTGCCATGATGCTCGACTGGTTGGAGCAAGCAGCCGCTGGCGAAGCCGTACGGGCGGCTGTCGCCTCGGTGCTCTCTTCCGGGGCGGCCACCCCGGACTTGGGCGGAAAACTGACCACGGTCCAGATGGGTGATCGAATCGTCGAGGCCCTGGCCTCCTAAGGGCGGACTAGCGAGTCAGGTAATGTGGTTTTCGATACTCGCGCCCAAATTGGTTCAATTTCGAAAGAAACGCTTATAATGGAATTGGACTAGAATAGAGGCTGCAGCGGGGCATAGTATTTTGCAGCCTTGAGTTATGCGTGCAGCGATCGGGGCACACTCAGAATCTGGCGACCATGGCCTCATCTGATCTATCGAAATCGACGGGACAACTCGGCGTAGCCTCAACAACCTACGTCTGTCCGAAGGTTGCAGGTTCCGTCGCATCTGGCGTAGTGTTTCTGGGTGTGTTGGTATTGATGCTGATTCCGCGCCCCGATCACGGTTCGCCCGTGATCGACGAAGCCGCATTGAACAACTCTCCCGAGCCCGAAATCGCGCTGTCCACACCATCGCCGCGGAACGATTCCCCCGAGGCTACTACGCCGACCACCCCCACGGTTCCGAAAGCGGTTGAACCGGAGCCTGAACCAGCCAAACCACAACAACCTGCCGAGCGTGAGGCTGTTGAACCCAAGCCGGAACCAGAGCCGGCCAAAGTGCAGCAACCTGCCGAGCGCGAACACGTAATCAAGGTTCTGCATGGGGAATTCGCACGCCCTCTTCGCGGCGACGAGTTTGTCCTTCGAGGCACCGACGAAGGGACCGTCCAAATCAAGTTGGCGGCAGTCTCAGCTCCTGTTTCTGGCGTTGGGCGCAATCGGGCTGCAGGAGCGCTACGCGATTTGATGCGAGGGCCTGTGTCGGTTCAATGTATCGAGCAGGTGGATAAAAGAGACTGGATTGGCTGGGTTTACTCGCAAGGCACCGAGGTGAACGAGAGCATGATTGCTCAGGGTTTCGCCTTTTACGATCCGCGAAGGATCAAGTCCGTTACGTTGAGAGAATTACAAGAGAAGGCCCGCTCCGCAGGGCTGGGAGTCTGGAAAGGCGGAAACACGGAGCCAATTTATCCCGAGGAATTGCAAGCAATCGAGACCGAAGATGCGACACAGCAAGAGACGAGTGATGCGAGCGAAGAAAGTGAGGCCACAGCAGATGAAGCGAATTCGGACGCGGTGAGCACCGCAGGAGAATCGACTTCGTCCGAAGAAGCTGGATCTGAAGTCAGTGCACCCGCCGAAGTCCCGAAGGAACCCATTACCTCAACACCGCCAGACAGCGCTACAAATCCAGTCATCGTCGATCGCTCGACACCAGAGAAGTTGATTGCCTCGTTCACGGCTGCGTTGCATCAAGATGATTTGGAAACTGCGAGAAGCCTGCTATCTACCCGAACGTGGGGTCGCGCAAGCCTTTTTCAAGAGGGACGACTCTCGTCCTCTGGAATCGACAATTTAAGAATGGCGTTCGATGGGGCAACCATTCGAGATGTTCGGCAACTCTCCCGTAAATGGAATGTCTTGATGGAAACATCCACGGGGAAGAAGATGCAAGTGCTGGTCGAGCACGATGGCTCGGGCTGGCTGATTTACTCTTGGGACGTGCCCCGCTGAAACGCGTTTTGAGAGATGCGATCTTTTCCAGTGTTGTCGATCGCGTGGCATTATTGCCAATAGCAAAGCACTATCGGTTGGTTGCTTTGGTCCTCCCGCGTCGTTTCTTGGGATCCATCAACTCCAGGAATCGTTTGGCCTGAATCGACAGGTATTTCCCTCGTCTAAGGACCGCACCGTAGGTGCGTTTTGGAAAGTACTTGCCCAGTGGTATCTGTTGCAGTTTCTCTTCGCCGGTCAGACAAACGTTTGTCACGATCGAGATCCCCATGCCCATTTCGACATACTTTTTGATGACCTCCCAGCCCCCTGCCTCGAGGGTGACCTTGTAGGTGAGCCCCGCCTGTTCGAATACCAGGTCGATTACTCGCCAGGTAGTCAGGTGTCGTGGGGGAAGGATCAACCCGTACTGAGCTACGTCTTTGATCGTAACTCGCTTCTTCGTGGTGAGCGGATGATCCAGCGGCGTGATCAACACCGGGTTGTAAGAAAAGGTAGGCCGGTAGTCGATATCCGGTGGGACATCGATCATCGACCCGACAGAAAAATCGACTTCGTCGGCACGCAGCATTTCCAGGCCGTCTCGACCGGTCACGTTGTGTAGTTTGACGTCGATATTGGGATGCGCGGCCACGAACTGTTTCACGAAATCGGGCAGAATATACAGGATGGTGGATTCGCCCGCGGCGATGTCCAGTTTGCCGGGGGCGACGCCTAGCCGCTTGGCCGCAAACTGCTCGGGCAAGCCATCCATTGCGTCGACCAGGTTGGCCGCCATCTCGTAGAGAATCTTTCCTTCGGGGGTGAGCGAGATTTTGGGGCCTCTTCGTTCAAAGAGGGTTGTCTTGAGTTCCCTTTCGAGAGCCTGGATCTGCAGCGAGACCGATGGTTGGCTAAGGAAAAGCCTCTCCGCGGCCTTGGAGATGCTGTTGGTTTGCGCCGTGTAACAGAAACCACGCAACTGCTGTAATCGGTTGTGTTTGTAGTGCTGGGTAGAGCCGGCCACGGTCGTGCTCCTGGAATGCAAGGATCAAGAAACAGGCACAAGCAGCGGCAGTGCCGAAGTATAGCGCTGATCAATACAATTTATATCATTGATCGGGCCAATGCTATCTATTTACGCAATTGGTAGGCCATATAGTCAGCCAGCAAGGTAGCCTGGGCTGTATGAATCGAGGTTCGGTGGCTCGCTCCCTGCACTTCTTGTGGAGCCTAGGAGCTGTCGTTGGTCGAGACTGAGCTAGAGATCGCATCGACCCATGCGATCTTATTTGTGCCCGAGGTGAGACAGGCAGCACTCATCTCGGGCTTTTTTTGCGCGGACAAGACAAGAATCGTCGCAGAGCCTGGGACGAACATTACTGCAGAAGGCTCGTAATCATGGCACGAAACACCGGAGCGATCTTCTCGAACTCACGGTCTTCGGCCTGATAGAACACGAGATAGGTGGAGTCCGCGGTGCGACAGCTGCGAATGTGAGTCGTGTTAGTCAGATCCAGACAATAGAAGTTCAAGTCGTATCCAATCATGTCGTGGTCGGAGATCGACTCGGAAGCAACTTCGGAGTCCAGATTATCGTACTCTTTCTGCATCATTTCGAGGCATGCAGTCGCCAGTTCGCTCGGTTCCACATGCAGCGGGTGACAAACCACCGATAAGAAACCGCCGCCTGGGCTGTAGACGGTCACCGCTTGTTGCTCGGAAAGCGATTCTTCTTCGATTCTCCAATTCTCCGGGTAATCGAAGCGAATGCCGGCCTTCTCATAGGTCTTGGCCATCGAACGAACGTCTTGGTTCCTGGTTTGTTATTTCGTCGCGGCACTCAGTTCGTGCCGTCCTCCGAGATTGCTTGCCGCATTCATCCTATACACTTGCCAGCGCGTGCATCAAGGGTGACCTCATAGGTCTCCTAAACTGGAATAACGAAGTGTCCGATCAGTACGTTCTCGCACGTTTGCCAATCTGATTGACATGACCAGACATGCTGGGGCGCGGTGCGAATCAAACCACAATCGTGGATTTGCACCTAATCGACCGCTGATAACGATTGGTCGCGATAGATCTGCGAGTTTTGATAGAGTTCCAACCGCTTGGCAATCGCAGCCGCCTGCTCTTGATTGCCCGCCTTTTTCGCGAGATCGATTGCCATTTGAGCCGTTACACAGGCATCTTCAAATCGTTCCGCAGCTGCGTAGGCCGCGGCCAACGTATCGAGATGCCCCGGGTTTGAACTTCGCGAAGACTGGCAGACTCGTTCGGCCAGAGAGATGGCTTCCTGTGGGTTGCGAAAGTCGTCCTGATCGCTGGTTGCGAGAATCCATGCCAGGTTATTTGCCACAGCCCACGACTGCGGGTTCAGTTCCAGTATCTTGCGGTAGTGTGTTACTGCGTCGCTAAGATCGCCTTGGGAAACTTGAATGTTCGCGAGTTCGAACATCGCAGTAGAATCTTCCGGCACAAGTTGGATAACTTCAGAAAGCAATTGCGTTGCCTGCTCAAGTTTCTCTGCCTTCTCCTCGAGCGTTTCGCATTCATCGGCTACGCCTTTGTATGCGATCGCCAAATAGTATTTGGCCTCGGCGTCTTCGGGCGTGGCGTCATGCACGTGCTGCAGTTGCAGAACCGCATCGCTAAATCGCCCCACACTTGCCAGGGCGATACCCAGCCGCTTCTGTACTTCGACCTCACCTGGAACCACCCTCAAGAATGCTTCCAGGTAAGCAATGGCCTCTTCGAATCGCTGCTGACCGAAACGAATCGTACCGAGATGGTAGTCGACCTTCGTCTTGCGAGTGGGCCACCGCGTGACGATCGTGTCAAAATCCTTCATGCCGAGCTTGTCTAGGCCACGGGAAAGCATGATTCCGCCACGGCGAATGTAAGCCTCGGTGTATCCCGGGTGGATCTCTTCAATGATGGTGGTGTAATTCTCGATTGCAGCTGGGACATCGCCGGCCGCCTCGAGAACCAGCCCTCGGAAAAAGTAAGGCTCGGGTGCTCGCGGATTCAGTTCGATGGCCCTGTCAAAGTGCTTCATCGCGGTCGTGAAATTGGTGCTTAAGCGACCCCTCTGAGCGTGGGCTTCATCGTTTTCGGGATCCAAGCGAATCACCTGGTCGAAGTCTTTCAAGGCCAGCTCCATACGCATGGCATCTTGGTGATTGAAGGCCCGACTCAAGTAAGCGTCTGCAAAGGATGGATCTTTCTCGATCGCAGTGTTGTAGTCTTCCAGCGCGCCTTCCGCGTCGCCAAATGCTTCGCGGTACATTCCGCGCATGTGATAGAAAGTGGCATGCTTGTCGGGGGCGACCTCTTCGACTTTCGTGTAGCCGGCCAGTAGTGATTGGATTTCTTCCGGCTCGTAGCGACGATTCACTTGGCCGGTGGTCAAACGTTGTTCGGCCAGCGAGATATTGGCGCTCTCGACCAAGGGTACGAAGTTCAACGTCCCGGCCATCATTTCTTCGTCATAGTATCCCCGACCGTAAACGATGGTTGCCTCTGGAGCAGGGTTGCGGGGGTTTTCCTTTGAATTGTCAAAGGTTGCGATGACGTGCACGCGCGTACCGCGTTTGACTATTTTCGCCTCACTAAACTGGTAGACATGCTGCCAGTCGTAGTCGAACTTTGGCACCCACAGCAGGGTTTCGTTCTCTCCGTTGGGATAGTACGCGTCGATTCGCATCGACTTACCGCGAAGATGCATGTGGGCATGCAGGCTCGCAAGGAGCGAATCGTGTTCGAATGTGTACCACGCTTCGACGGGATAGTCATCGGTGTCCGGAGGAATACAGAAATCGGTGTATTCGACCAGCACGCTCACGTCTTCCATCGGCAGCAGTTCCTTGTTCTCATCGGATCCGGCCTGCGTGCTAATGGTTACGGCTTGCTGATTATCGGCCGAGGCAACCTCGGTTGGCTCATTTTCCCGTTTGGGCGGGTCGACAAACTTGAATGCCACAGAACTGTGATCATCCTGCTGGACACCATTGGGCGAATAATGCATTTCAAATGACAGTTGTGAACCGGCGGGAATGTAACGTCCCCCGCTATTCACTTGGATCGAATCAGAAAGCGAAACCTCCGCTTCGACATCCGTACTAACAGCGTTAATTCCGGGGGCATAACCGGTAAGCCGCAATACCTTTCCGGCTCGCATCGCTTCCTCGAAATCCCCGGCGGGGGCCACCAGAACATCCATATGATGAATCACGGTCAAGTTGTCGGGGCGGCACTCCACCTCGACCCACTTCCCTTCGGTAAACCCCGTGTCTACTAGATAGTAGCGAAATTCGGGAGAGCCGGTGGCCGGAACGGTTACCGGTTCGTCGTTGATATGGATGATCAGATCCGGATCGGACATTGACCAACCGTCTTCGAACTTCTTGGGTGGTGGAAGATCATTCGGATCTCCCTCCGGCGCACCATTCTCGATCCATTCGTACAGCAAGGCCAGTTGTTCTTCGGTCAAGCTTGGATCGTTGACGAACTCTCCAAACTCCGGGCTGGCGTGCCACGGCGGCATCCGCCCCTCGTCCAAGGTCTCTTTGATCATGGGTTCCCACCCATGAACTTCTTCGTAGGTGAGCAACGAGAATGGAGCGATTTGTCCGGGGCGATGACACGATTGGCACCGCTCTTGAAAGATCAGTGCGATATCTTTCGACCAGGTAACCGGGCTGTCGGGGTTGCTCTCCCGAATGCGGCCGATGTGACAGCCGAAACCTGCGGCGACTGGCATGCTGACCGGTTTGCCTGCTAAGAGTTCCTCGAGGGCAATCTTCAAGTCGGGACGCACCTTGAGCAGCCGCTGATAGCCGACACCTTCGGTTACCCCGAACTCGTCATCGACGCGCCCCCAATACCGCACACGACGGTCCTGATCGAGAAGAAAAATTTCTGGAGTCCGAATCGCCTTGAATTGGTCGGCCACAACGTTCCCGGTGTCCTTCAGCAATGGAAACGTCAGCCCATGCGATTCGGCAAATTCCTTCATGTCGGTGATGGAATCTTGGTAGTTCGGATTGATGGCAATGAAGGCCACTGCTTTTTCGTTGAATTCTTCCGCAAGCTTCATCAGCCTGGGGGTGTATTGCTGCACCAATGGGCAGTCGGTTCCCAGAAAGGCCACGACGACCAATTGCCGATCTGCAAAGTCGCTCAAGCGATGTGGTTGCCCGTGATAGTCGTTGAGGGTGAAGTCCTCGATTTGCATTCCAATTCGCTCGTCAAGCACCACAGGCTCTTCGGCAACCGGCGCTTCGCTGGCAACGAGTGCGACATCAGACTCGGCTTCGGGTGTATCTCGCGAAACAAAAAATGCGGCTGCCGCCACAATCACCACGCCGACGGCAACAAATGTCAGAAAGCGACTTTTAGAGAGCATCGTCCAGTTCTCGGGTCTTTGGATTTCGAGATGTATCTGGCGCTAGGGATGTCGTCAAAAGACTTTGACGAAATGCAAAATGCTAAGATCCGGAATGCACCTTTGACTTGCCCTTTCAGCGCGACTCCGGGGGCTCGATCTGTTGGAGAGCCCAGAGCATTAGCAACGAAACTGGCCACCGTCGTAAGGGTACCACCAGGAGGGGGTGAGACGGGAACAGATTTATGGAAAATTCGTAAAAAATCTTGGCGCAACAAAGAAATCGAAGAAAGCTTCCCCCGCAGAGAGGGGGCCAGCAGCGCTATTTGCGCGGCGAATGGCTAGTGCTGACCGTTCGCCATTTGGCCCACGATTACGCAGGCGTTGTGCCCACCGAATCCAAAGCTATTGCTAAGCGCATTACGAACTTGGCGCTCGCGGGGCTCATTCGGCGTGTAGTCGAGGTCACAGGCCGGGTCGGGGGTTTCGTAGTTGATCGTCGGCGGCACGGTCTGATGTTTCAGGCACAACGCGGTGGCGATCAATTCCACGCCGCCACTGGCGCCCAACAAGTGGCCCACCTGACTCTTGGTGCTGGAAACCGAGAGATCGTGCGCGTGGCCGTTGAAGACCGATTTGATGGCTTGCGTTTCCGCGCCATCACCCAGCACGGTGCTGGTTCCATGCGCGTTGATGTAGTCGATCGACGTCGGGTCAATCTTTCCGTCATCCAGCGCACGCCGAATGCACTTCGCCGCACCGATCCCGTGAGCATCGGGCTGCGTGATATGGCCCGCATCACCGGTGGCTCCGTAGCCTAGCACCTCGCAATAGATCGTGGCTCCTCGGGCCTTGGCATGTTCGAGTTCTTCAAGCACGATGACGCCGGCGCCCTCGCTCATGACAAACCCATTGCGATCGGCATCGAACGGGCGGCTCGCTTTTTCCGGAGTGTCTCCCATCGTTGAGAGCGCCCTCATTGATGCGAAGCCGCTTAGCCCCATGGGGGTAATGGGCGCTTCGCTGCCACCGGTGAGCATCACGTCGGCATCGTCGTATTGAATGGCTTTAAACGCATCGCCAATGGCGTTGGTCGCGCTGGCACACGCCGTGGCAACGGCCGTGTTGGGGCCGCGTAGACCAAAGCGGATCGAAACCTGCCCGCTGGCTGCGTTGATCATGAGTTTGGGAATTGTGAACGCCGAGATCTTGTCGGGCCCCTTTTCCAGCAAACGTGTGTGTTGCGTTTCAATCTCGTGCAGACCGCCGACGCCAGAGCCGAGAATCACACCGCAGCGGAACGGGTCTTCCGCTTCCAGGTCGATGCCAGCGTCGTTCACTGCATCGGTGGCGGCCACCACAGCAAACTGCGCGAATCGATCCAGGCGGTTTGCCTCCTTGGGAGGCAGATAACCGTCGGTCGACCAATCGTGAATTTCGCCAGCGAATCTGACCTTGAAGGCCGAGGTGTCGAAGGCACGGATTTCGTGAACGCCGCTCTCGCCGTTCAGTAACCGCTGCCACAGGTCGTCGACTTTGCTACTCAACGAGGTAACGGCACCCAGCCCGGTGATAACCACTCGCCTATTCATCGGCTTTCTCTCACGTTAGAGGTCGGCGCGCACGATCTGTTATCGCGCCTCATCTCGACAAGCCACATACTCGTCGCGGCGACGACTCGACACAGGAGTATTCCTCTTCACACCTTACGCAGCACTTGCACGGAATGCGAAAGCGCAATGCCAGCGTGGGACGTTACGGAATTGGGCGAAACACCCGATTGCACTACAAAGCCACCGCGGTATGCGGTGCTATGACTGCGATTTTTCGATGTAGTCCACTGCTTCACCGACTGTTTGGATCTTTTCAGCAGCGTCATCCGGGATATTGATATCGAACTCTTCTTCGAGTTCCATGACCAATTCCACGGTATCCAGTGAATCGGCCCCAAGATCGTTTACGAACGAAGTTTCGGGGGTCACTTGGTCTTTGCTGACGCCGAGTTGCTCGGCGACGATATCGATCACACGTTCTTTGACCGAGGCCACGTTTGTGTTCCTTCCTAATCGATTGGCTCAGGATGCGACCGCGGTGTGCGGCGCCCCCCCGTCTTGAATGCAAGCACGATGTCCGCAGCTAGGCAAACGATCGGCGACTAGTCAATTTTGGTGAGGTTGGTCAAGATATAGCGAGTTTTGCGGACCGTGTCCATATCTCCTACTGGAATCTTGAGCGTTGTCAGGACACTACTTAGGTCGTCCACGGAGTCGATCGGGTGCGACTGCCAGGCTGCTGTAGAATTACCCCCACTAGTGGAATGGCCAACCTCGGATCTCTACGTAAATTCGTTCCCTAAACCACCCTGGTTTACTCATCGCCTTGCGGTTGGCAGGCGGGCTAGCCCGTCATGCCACCGTCGACGACTAAAACCTGTCCCGTCACATAACTGGCGTCGCGACTGGCCAAAAATAACGCACAAGCTGCCACTTCTTCGGGAGTTCCTAGCCGCTTGGCGGGAATCCTTTTTTTTGCTTCTTCGATGACCATATCTCCCAGGGCTGCGGACATGTCGCTTTCGATAAAGCCTGGGGCGATGGCATTGACGGTAATGTTCCGCCCAGCAAGCTCGCGGGCCACCGAACGTGTCATGCCAATCAGCCCAGCTTTCGAGGCCGAGTAGTTCGCCTGGCCGGGGTTGCCAATCAAGCCTGCGACGCTGGAGACGTTGATGATCCGCCCATAGCGAGCCCGAAGCATCGTCCGCGTTACCGCTCGGGTGAACAGAAACGCACCGCGAAGGTTCGTGTCGATCACCTCATCCCACTCATCGTCGGCCATCCGTGGGAAGAGTGTATCCCGGGTAATGCCCGCATTGTTCACGATGATTTCCAGCGAGCCCCATTCTTTGACGACCTTGTCGACCACAGCCGATACTTGCTCGCCGTCGGTCACACTGCACGAGAACGGCTCGGCATCACCCCCAGCCTCTCGGATGGCAGTAACGGTCTCCTCGAGCTTGCTCTCGTCGCGAGCCACGCATGCCACTTTTCCTCCTGCGGCGGCTAGTCTCAACGCAATGGCCTTGCCCAATCCACGCGAAGCACCCGTTACGAGAGCCACCTGACCCTTCAGGTCGGCGGTCAATGGTGTTTGGGGTTCGGCGGTCATCCTTGTTTTCCTTTCTCGATTGGTGGCAACGAGAGCCTATCTGTCAAAGATCGCCAGGAGTAGATCGTTGCGAAGGGCAGAAGCGTGCAACCGCCTAGCCCATCACCGATTGACACATCATCTTGCGATCGATTCGCCTCAATAGGCCCCTCAAGACTCGCCCCGGTCCAACTTCGTAGAACTGATCGAAGCCTTCTCCCATGAGATACCGCATCGAGTCTTCCCAACGAACTGAATTCACAACCTGCTTCACCAGCAACCGGCGGATCTCTTCCGGGTCGTCGTGTGGTTGGGCATCGACATTCGAGATCACTGGGATTCTAGGTGGTTGCATGGGGACATCTGCCAGCGCCGTTTCCAGTCGGGCAACGGCCGGATTCATGATCGACGTGTGGAATGCCCCGGCAACGGCCAGCGGTACCGCTTTCATGGCACCATGTTTTTCGGCCAGTTCGGCGACACGTTCACAGGCGGCGTTCGAACCGGAAACCACGATGTTCCCGGGGCATAGTAGGTTGGCCACCGAGAGAATGTCCTCGCCTCGCGCTTCGTCGCATAGTGCATCGACTTGGACTTGTTCCAATCCCAACACGCTGACCATTCCGCTGGGGGTCGCATCGGCGGCATCCTGCATGGCTTCGCCGCGAAGCTGCACCAGCTTGAGCCCATCTTCGAAGTCGATCACTCCGGCGAAGACCATCGCGATATATTCGCCCAGGCTGAGTCCGGCTGCCGCCTCGCAAGACAGCACTACGTCCGGCGATTCGTCACGTAGCGATTCGAGCGCCGCGAGGCTGGTGACAAACAGGGCCGGTTGGCTACGGATGGTCGAGTCCAACTCTTCGGCAGGCCCTTCGAAGCAGAGTTGCGATAGCGAATAGCCCAGGATGTCGTCCGCCCGATCGAAGAGTTGCTTTGCAGCGGGCAGTCGCTCGGCCAATTCGCGACCCATGCCCACGAATTGGGCACCTTGTCCGGGAAATAGGAAGGCGATGCGACTCACAATGGAACCTTCGATTGACGATTTAAGGGTGAAAATTTGCTTCGCGGTGGGCGTGACCGACGCCACGAGGAATATCCGGCGGCAGCCCGACGCCTGACTCTGGCTGATTCTACAGTTTCTGGTCAACGGCAGGCGTTTTTATCACATTCTTACCACCGTTGCACCCCAGGTCAGGCCCGCTCCGAAGCCCATCATCAGGACCGTGTCATTCCGGCTCAGACGCTCCTGTTGGCACGCCTCGTCCAAGGCGATCGGGATACTGGCGGCCGAGGTGTTGCCGTAGCGGTCGATATTCGAGAAGCATTTCTCTCGTGGAAATTCCAGGCGTTTCATGGCCGCCTCGATGATCCTGGCATTCACCTGATGGGGCACGATCAGGGCGACGTCGTCGACGCCAAGCCCGCAGGCTTTCATCGAGTCTCGGGTGAGATCCACAAAGGCGTTCGTGGCGAACTTGAACACGCGTCGCCCTTCGACCTGAATGAAGTGCTGACCGAGAGCCACGGTATCGTGGGTCGCAGGGGTTCGTGTCCCGCCGGCGGGGATACAAATCACCTGCGAGTGGTTTCCATCGGCATGCAGGCTGTAATGCATCACACCGCGATCATCGTCGGTGGCGGCCAGCACGATGGCCCCGGCACCATCGCCGAACAAGATGCAGGTCTTGCGATCGGTGTAGTCGACGTATCGCGTCAAGGTATCGGCGCCGATGAGCAGCACGCGTCGATGCATGCCCGTGGCAATCATCGAGGCTGCTACGCTAAGCCCATACACGAAACCGGCGCAGGCCGCCTGCAGATCGAACGCCGCGGCGTTCATGGCGCCGATACGGGCTTGTACGAGCGAGGCCGTCGAGGGCACGATTTGATCGGGCGTGACCGTGCACACGATGATCATGTCGAGTTCCGACGGATCGATGTTCGCGTCGGCGCAGGCTCTCATCGCCGCGGCGGCAGCCATGTCGCTGGTGGCTTCGTCTTTGGCGGCAATGCGCCGCTCACTGATTCCGGTTCGTTCGATGATCCACTGATTACTGGTATCGACTAACCGTTCCAGGTCAGCGTTCGACAAGATGCGTTCCGGCACATAGGAGCCGGTACCGACGATCGCAGCCCTTTGGTTCACCTGCATCCCTGAGCGAAGCCTTTCACGGACTAGGGGTTACGCGTATTTGTCCCCGGGCCGTTTGAGCGACGAGCCGCCTATCATTCCGTCTGCGGGCGATGTCGCAGCTCTCGTTGATTACTGCCAGCAACATGCATGTCGCTGTTGAAAGTGTCGTGCGGTCATTCGCTAAGTTGGGCAAATGGGGAAACAACTACGAATCGCACAATCTTATCGCACTGCGGTCGGATCGTACCACAGGGAAACGACGACGACTAGGCGACCATGCCAGGAAGCTGCACAACACCCACCTTCGGGCTAGCAATGACTCAGAACATGTAGCCGGCGAATCGCAAAACGCCCTCAGAAACAGGCAAGTTACGGCCTGTGATCCGCCCCGGAAGCTAGTCGTTCGACTCGACGACCACGCGACCCATGTAGTATCCGCAGTTGGGGCAAGCTACGTGGGTGGGAATAGCCGCGCTGCATTGTGGGCAGTAAGTCAATTGGCGGGGCTTGATCGCATCGTGCGAACGACGGATTCCGCTGCGATGGTTTGAGTGCTTGCGTTTTGGGACGGCCATGATTACTGCTCACTAATGTCTTAAGAAGCCACGACCGCACGCACCCCTGGCGATGGTCGAGAATTCCTGATGCTAGATTTCCTGCCCGGGGGTGTCAAGGACGTCGCCGCGCTTTCAAGTGTCGACCATTCCGCACGGTACTATCCGAGCAGGCTGCGAATGGTCGCCCGGCCCGTCTCCAGGGCAGCGGCCAGTTTGGTAGCATCTTTCCCACCCGCCTGAGCCATGTCGGGGCGTCCTCCTCCACGGCCGCCAAGCAATGCCGCAGAAGGTTGAATCCAGTCGACGGCGTTCAGGCCAGCTTTTCCTTCGGTCAAGTCCCTGCTGAGGCCGGCCACGAGCAGCACTTTCCCGTTGCTGGCAGAACCCAGCATTACGGCCACGGGGGCGGCCTTTTGCCGCAAGTGGTCGATATACTGCCGCATGGCCGGGGGTTGGGCATTGGGTATTTCGGCAACAACCACTTTCGTACCGTCCAGGTCGAAGGCCGATTCCAACATTTCTTCGGAAGTGACTTCTCCTTTGGTGGGGGCGGCCGCGAGTTGTTTCTTGAGGTCCCGAACTTCCTTGAGCAATGTTTCGACTCGTTTCGGGATCGTGTCGGTGGGGGCCCTCAACAGCGTTGCCACTTCGCCCAGCACGCGATCGTGCTGGTGCATGTCTGCCAAGGCCGCCGGGCCGGTAAGTGCCGTAATGCGACGCGTACCGGCCGAGACGCTCTCCTCGTGGATGATTCGAAACAGCCCCACCTCACCCGTCGAATCGAGATGCGTTCCCCCGCAGAGCTCCTTGCTGATGCCGCCCATGGCGACCATGCGAACTTCATCGGGGTATTTCTCGCCGAACAGCATCATGGCCCCCGCATCGCGAGCCTCGCTCAGTGGAAGTGTTTTCCACTGAATGGGGGCAGCGCTCGTGACAAACCCGTTTACATCGTCTTCGATCTCGGAGAGTTGCTCTCGGTCGACGGCTTGCGGGTTGGTGAAATCGAATCGCAGCCAGTCACGATCGACTTTGGAACCCTGCTGTTGTGCATGACTACCCAAACGTTGCTGCAACGCTCGATGCAGTAAGTGCGTGGCGCTGTGAGCGCGGCGAATTCCCTGACGTCTTTTGGCGTCGACTTTCGCCTGAACCATGGCACCCAATTCCAGCTTGCCTTCGAAGAGGTGGCCCAGGTGAAGATGGAAGTTACCGTCCTTCTGCGTGTCGTTCACTTCGAACCGGAACCCCGGGCCGCTCAACTCGCCGGTGTCCCCAACTTGGCCACCGCTTTCGGCATAGAAGGGTGTTTTGGCCAGAACGACGACGATCGGCGATTCATGACCGACCTCGGTGATCTCTTCGCAGAGTTGATCTTGAGCGATGAGCCCCACGATTTTGCATTCGGCTTCCGTGGTTTCGTAGCCCAGGAAGTCCGTGCCATGCATGGCCTTCTTCAAGGCATCCAACGGGCTCGATTGGAAGAGTTCCTGCCGTTGTCCTCCGCCGGAATCCAGCCCGTGCTGTTCCATCTCGCGTTGGAAGCCGTCCCAATCGAACGTGAGATTGTTTTCTGCAGCCAGCGACTCAAACAATTCGGGTGGGAAGCCGTGCGTGGTATACATGTCGGCCGCTTCGGCACCGCTGACCATGACACGACCGGCAGCCTGCATGTCGCTGACAATGCGGTCGATGCGATCTAGCCCGGCATCAATGGTTGACAGAAAATTGCTTTCCTCGCGGCGGATAACCTCCGCCACGCGTTCGGTGGTTTCTTGTAGCTCGGGGTACGAAGACTTCATCGCCTCGGCCACCGTGCCGACCATATTGTGCAAGAACGGCTTGCGCACACCGACCTGATGCCCATCCAATACGGCCCGGCGAAGCAGACGCTTGATGACGTATTTCTCTTTATTGGGACCCGGGTACACGTTTTCGTGGATGGCGAAAACGCAGGCTCGCACATGGTCGGCGATCCGCCGCATGCGGCGACCGTCCTCATGCTCGGGCGAGTACTTCTTGCCGCAGACCTCGGCGGCCGCTTCAACCAGGGGCCGCAGGATATCGATGTGGAAGTTGGTATCCACACCCTGGAGCACCGAGGCGGTTCGTTCGAGCCCCATCCCGGTGTCGATGTTCTTGCTGGGTAACGGTCGCAGATTGTCCGGCGGATCGCCCACACGATTGAATTGGGTGAAGACGAGATTCCAGATCTCCACCTCTTCGTCGGGAGTACTGTGGTAGAAGATCTCGCTGCATGGGCCACAAACTCCGTCTGGGCCCTGGCTGGGGGCGTGGGCCGGCCAGAAGTTGTCCCCTTCACCCAAGCGTTGGATTCGCGATGTGGGTAGCTTGATCTCCTCGTTCCAGATCCGATACGCCTCGTCGTCTTGTTCGTAGACCGTCACGCTGAGGCGATCGGCGTCGATACCGAGCCACTTTTTCTCGGTCAAAAACTCCCACGCCCAGGCGATGGCATCGCGCTTGAAGTAGTCGCCAAAGCTGAAGTTGCCCAGCATCTCGAAAAACGTGTGGTGATAGGCGGTGCGACCGACGTTTTCGATGTCTCCGGTCCGCAGGCATTTTTGGCAGGTGGTTGCCCGCGTAAAGTCGAGCTTGCACTTGCCTAGAAAATGATCCTTGAACTGGTTCATGCCCGCAGGGGTGAACAGCACCGAGGGATCCCACTGCGGCACCAGCACGTCGCTAGGGCGACGGATACAGCCCTTGGATTCGAAAAATGTCAGGTATTTTTCACGAAGTTCGTCGGTTTTCATCAGCGTCTATGCAAGAAGGCGTCATGGGATCGGAATTGCCGCCCATCATACCGGGGGCCCGGCTAGGCGACCAGCGGACTCGAGCGGCCAAGATCGTTGTCAACGCGTAGAAGTGCTGGCAAACAGGATCATTGTCAGAGCATTCGTGACCAGCGGCGTTCTTCACCCGGAACCAAACGGAGCTTGTTTCTTTTCCGTTATTCAGACTCGGCGGGTTTGATCTCCACGGTATTCGGGCTGTCGAACGATTCTGCAAGCCGGAGCCGAACGTTACCGTCCTCGTCACCTACGAACTCTTCAAAGTCCTCGGGTGACTCGACACGGAGATTGCCCACATGCGTGATGAACATCCCCCGACGCAGACCCGCTTCCCAGCAGGGGCTGCCTTCCTCAACTTCGAGCACTACGACGGCATCGCCCGGAGGAATGGCTCGAAAGCGGGCCTCTTGGATGGTGGCGGTTTTGTAGTCCACCAAAAGGCCCCGCCAACGCTCTCGTGGCTGGTAGATTTTATGCCCCTGCACGGGGAATTTCGCCAGCCGAACGTTCAATGGAGGGATCTGGTTGGAGTTGCGAATGACACCCAAGGTGACCACCTTGTGCACGGGCTGCTTGCCCACTTCCAGCACAAGCGAATCGGCATCGAAGACGGGCCTGCCATCCACCGCCGTGATGATGTCACCTTCGAGTAGACCAAAGTCTTTGGCCGGGGTGCCCGCATACACTCGGTTGACGCGCATTCCCTGCACGACAATTCGCCTCTCCTGATCCGTAAGATTGTCGGGTTCGATCCCCAGGAAGCCGTACTCGACCTCGCGACCCTCTTTGAGCGTTTCGACGACACGACGGAACGTAGTGTCGACCGGCAACGCGTATCCCGCGGCCTTTTCGTATCCGGCGATGGCCGCCAACGACGTGGTTAGCCCAACCATCTCGCCCGTCTTGTCGATCAGGGCCCCTCCGCTGGTACCGAGGTTCAATTTGGCGTCGGTTTGGATGAGGGTGCCGTAGTGATGCAGCGTGGTCCCCGCAGCACCAGCCCCAACGGATTGTTCACGGGGGGCCTTGCGGTGCAGGTTCGACACGATGCCCCAACTGGCACTGACCTGACCGTCGCGGGCGATCGCGTAGGGGTTGCCCAGCGCGATTACGATTTGTCCTTTCCGCAGGTTGTCGGCATTGCCGAACTTGATGGGCCTTAGTCCCGAGGCATCCACTTTCAAGATGGCCAAATCGCTTCGCGGATCGGCCCCAACGATGGTGGCCTTGTGGGTCAGCCGATCGATTCCGGTGACGTAGTAGTCGTACTGGTCGCGATCGCCCAGCAGATGGTAGGCCGTAAGTATCAGCCCATCGGCATCGACGACAATCCCCGTACCGTATTCGCTGGGTACGAACCCCGGATCCTTGGGCCCCGGCTCTTGCCGCAGATTCAATGGCCCACCGAACGGGTCGAATGGGGGGCGCGGAGTTGTGGCTACTTCCGACTGTCGCACCCGGGCGATGCTTACCACCGACGCTTCCGCCCGCTCGATCGCATCGGCAACCACCTGCTCGACGGCGTCGACGATATCCAATGCCGCGGGTGGCTGTGCGGAGGCAACCCCCGGGGCCAGCAGAACCGCTACCGCCATCCAGCAGGCGATTGTGCGCAGATGGCACGAAATCGCCACCTGCGTGGAACATCGGTTCCGGCCGTCGTGTAACAAGCGGAGCTTTACATCGCTGGCACGGTACGTGCTAACCGGCATGGCTTTCACCTCGTTGGAGGCGAGAGCCACACGGTTCAAACGACCTACTCCCCATCGTACTCGGGAGGCAAATCGATTGGCGGGGGCTCCTCGCCTAGTCGTTACTGTTTCCCTCTTCGCTCTCGGCAACTTCTTCTTTGGTAATCAGCCCGTCTTCGATGAAGCCGCCGGCCTGCATCACTTTGTCTTTCAATTCGGCGGTTACCTCGGGATGCTCTTGCAAGAAGAGCCGGGTCTTTTCGCGACCCTGGCCGATATGCTCTTTTTCGTAGCGGAACCATGCCCCCGACCTTGTGACGATCTTATGGGCCAATGCCAGGTCGAGCACGTCGCCTTCGTAGCTGATGCCCCCGCTGTGCATCATGTCGAACTCGGCAACACGGAATGGAGGGGCCACCTTGTTCTTCACTACTTTAGCCCGCACGCGCTGGCCGACCACGTCCTCACCGTCTTTCAGTTGTCCAATGCGTCGGACATCAATGCGGCAGGAAGAATAGAATTTGAGTGCCCGACCGCCGGGTGTCGTTTCGGGGCTGCCGAACATGACGCCGATCTTCTCGCGAATCTGATTGATGAAGATCACGGCCGTTTTGCTCTTGGCGATGGCACCGGTCAATTTACGCATCGACTGGCTCATCAGGCGTGCTTGCAATCCCACGTGCGAATCGCCGATTTCGCCTTCGAGTTCCTTCTTGGGAACCAGTGCGGCGACCGAGTCGACAACGATCACGTCGACCGCGTTGGAGCGAATGAGCATTTCGGTAATGTGCATCGCTTCTTCGCCATTGCCCGGCTGGCTGACCAGCAGGCTCTCCAACTCGACGCCCAGTTTTTTTGCCCACGAGGGGTCCAAAGCATGTTCCGCGTCGATGAATGCGGCGATGCCGCCGGAGGCTTGAGCCTGGGCTACGATGTGCAAAGCCAGGGTGGTTTTACCACTGGATTCAGGGCCGAAAACCTCGATCACACGTCCGTGCGGAATGCCTTGACCGCCCAGGGCCAGGTCGAGTGAGAGGCTACCGGTGGGAATCCCCTTGATGCGACCCTGTTGGTCGGCCCCCAGGGGCATGATGGCGCCTTCGCCGAACTGCTTCTCGATTTGAGCGAGGGTGGTTTTCAGATGATCGCTCGGCTGGAATGCCGAAGGGGTTTCTTCCCCCTTGGTTGCGTTCTTCTTGCGACCAGCTTTCTCGCCGGATTTCGAAGCTTGATCTTTCTTGGCCATCCGATGATTAGACTTTGCTGTTGTCGAGACCATGGGCACAATCCTTTATCTTGAATAAGGTTACGTCACTGATGCCAGGCAAGCAACAGGGGCGATATGGTGGTCGAGCGTACACTGTACGCCTGAACATCATATCGGCCAGTACGGACCGATTCAAGAGCCCTTTGTCGGGAAATGTGAAATCCTTGCGAGTTCGGCGATTAAGACCTTTCCGGGCTTCAGGCCAGCGTGGCGTGGCCCAGGATGGTGTAAATCGGGCCTTCGCGTTCCAGCTTGCTGGAGACAATCGCAACTTCGTCGACGGGCAGTTTACCAGCCACGAAATCCTCGTGTTTCGTAATCAACTCACTCAGTTCGGCGAAGGTCCCCGAGGGCTGCTTCACGCGCCCAATGGTCAGATGCGGCACGAATCGACGGTTTTCGCCGCGAAAGCCCAAGTTGGCCAATGCCTCGTTGACGGCATCGTGCAGGGCAATCATTTCGTCGAGCCCTTTCGTGACGCCCAACCAAATGGTGCGAGGTCGACTGGTATTCGGGAAGGCCCCGACGCCACCCAATTCCAGTTCAAACCCCGACTGATTAGCCACTACGGCACGAACGGCTTTGCAGACGTCGGGGATGAACGTGGCCTCGACTTCGCCCAAAAACTTCAGCGTCACGTGGAGGTTTTCAGACTCGACCCACGTCACCTTCGCGCTGGTGCGATTGAGCCGAGTTACTAGCCGAACGGCCTGTTCGGAGACATCGGTCGGTATCTCCACGGCAACGAAGGTGCGATAGGTTTGGGCCATCGTGCTTCTAAAAGCTGAGCATCTTGCGGTATTCTTGCATCCGCTGGTCGATATCGGCGCGGTCGATCGACTTGAAGCGTTCGAGACTGAAATCTTCCACGTTGAAGCTTGCCGCCAGGGTGCCGTAGGCCATGGCCTCCTTAAGGGTTTGCGGCTCGAAATTGCCTTTTTCGGCCAGATAGCCCATCATTCCACCCGCGAAACTGTCGCCAGCTCCCGTGGGATCGACCACATCGGCCGTCGGGTAGGCGGGCATGACGTACGTTTCGTGTTCGCTGAAGAACATCGCTCCGTGCTCGCCCTTCTTGATGATCACGAAGCGAGGACCCATCTCGCGAACTTTGTGCCCGGCTCGCACGAGATTTTCGTCGTCGGTCAGCAGCTTGGCTTCGCTGTCGTTGAGCACCAACCCGTCGATTCGCTTCAGCAGTTCGAGTAGTTCGTCGTGCTGCGTGCTGATCCACAGATCCATGGTGTCGGCCACGGTCAAGCTGGCGCCGGGCACCTGATCCAGCACTTTCATCTGTACCACGGGAGAACCGTTGGCCAGAAATAGAAACTGGCAGCGGCGATATTCTTCCGGCAACACGGGATCGAACTTCTCAAATACGTTGAGGTGTACCTCCAGTGTCTCGCGGTCGTTCATGTTGGTTTCGTACTTGCCCCGCCAGCGAAACGTCTGCCCGCCGGGGATGACCTGGATGCCCGAGGTATCGATGTTCCGTTCTTTCAGCAGTTCGGTGTGCTCGCCGGGCCAATCTTCGCCGACCACTCCCACCAGTCGAACGGAACTGAAATAGCTGGCCGCGTACGAGAAATAGACCGCCGAGCCCCCCAGCACATCGTCTCGTGTTTCCGAAGGCGTTTCGACACTATCCAGCGCAATGGACCCCACGACCAACAACGGCATCGCAAAAACCTTCCAAGAATAAGACCCGAAGTACAAAACCGCCCGCGATTATGCCGGATCGCGATTGAATGGCAAGCCGGGGGGGCTTCAGTTTGGCTCTTGAGCCCAATCTTGCCCTGGGCCTCGAACAAACAATACCTGCACTTCCGATTCCCGCAGCGTAAACAGAATGCGATAAGGGAGACCACGTCGCGTTTTGAACACGACATCTTGAATTTTCACATTGAAGTGGCGAGATTCCGGTGCGATAGGGAACCGCTCTGGATCGGATCTCAACCTATCGAGCGCCTTCTTTAGGGCAAGGTACCATTGTTGTGCACCACTGGGTGATTGCTCGGCGATCCAATCTTGGATGATGGTAATGTTTCGCTCGGCCTCAGGTTGAATCACCAAGCGAAAACTAGTCATTGCTCAAATGGTTTCGTTGATTTCGGAATTCAGCGTCGAACTCTTCAAAAGGTCGACCGAGTCCCCGGTTCATTTCGTCCAGTCCCCGAGCGATTCCGTCAATGACTCTTGGGTCGTCGTAAACGATCGTCTTCTGCTGCACTTCGAGAGCCTTTAGTGCATCACGCAGCAACGCATCCTGAGAATCATACGCACCGGAGGTCATGTAGTACTGTACGAGTTTTTCGACATCAGGTGGGAACTGATAGGCCACGACCTCACTCCTGCAGAATGTGATACCACTCCGATTATCCGCACCGCTTCAAGGATGGTTCAGCCAAGGCCTCACGGAGCGAAACGCCGCATATCAAAATTCACTTCTTGAATCGCAATTGGGCGAGCTGTGTTCTCTCTGCGGTCAGGTAACCCAAGAGATCCGCAACCAGATCAATCATACCAGACGTCGCACCAACGGGCGAAAATTGCAGCGTATTGGCATTACGCGGAACTACCGCTTTTTCGATTGCCCGCCGCGCTGCTGTTCCTGCTTCTGCACTTTTGCCCAGGTGTCGCGTAGCGTGGCGGTGCGGTTGAACACAGGGGCATTGGGTTTCGAGTCGACGGTGTCGACGCAGAAGTAGCCGAGCCGCTCAAATTGAAAGCGGCTGCCGGGCGTGGCGGTGGCCAGGCTCGGTTCGAGTTGGCAGTCGGTCAGCACATCCATCGAATGGGGGTTCAGGTTCGCGGTAAAGTCCTGTCCCTCGGGGGCCACATCGGGATTGGGTTGGTTGAACAGGTGGTCGTACATCCGCACCTCGGCGGTGACGGCATGGCGGGCCGAAACCCAATGGATGGTGCCTTTCACTTTGCGGCCATCGGGGGCCTGGCCGCCCCGCGTCTCCGGATCATACGTGCAGCGCAGCTCGATCACCTCGCCCGTCTTTTCATCTTTGACGACATCCTCGCATTTCAAAAAGAACGCGTAACGGAGCCGTACTTCGCGACCGGGTGCCAAACGGAAGAACTTCTTGGGCGCGTCTTCCATGAAGTCGTCGCGTTCGATGTACAACTCGCGAGAGAAGGGAATCTGGCGGGTGCCGGCCGATTCATCCTCGGGATTGTTCACAGCGTCGAGCTGCTCGACTTCACCCTCGGGATAGTTCTCAATCACCACCTTCAAGGGCTGCAAAACCGCCATCACGCGGTTGGCCTTTTGATTGAGATCCGCACGAACGCAGTTCTCCAGCACGGTGACGTCGATGGTGCTGTTGAACTTCGAGACACCAATTTGCTTGCAGAATTCACGAACCGCTTCGGGGGTGTAGCCGCGACGTCGCAATCCGCAGATGGTCGGCATGCGCGGGTCGTCCCATCCACTGACGTGTTTGTCGTTCACCAACATCAGCAGCTTGCGTTTGCTCATCACGGTGTACGTCAGATTCAGCCGCGCAAATTCGATTTGTTGGGGGTGGTAGATTTCCAGTGCGTTGAGATACCAATCGTACAACGGGCGATGGTTCTCGAACTCCAGCGTGCAGATGGAGTGCGTAATTTTCTCGATCGAGTCGGATTGACCGTGCGTAAAGTCGTACATCGGGTAAATGCACCACTTGTCGCCCGTGCGATGATGATGGGCATGCATGATGCGGTACATCACCGGATCGCGCATGTTCAAGTTCGGGGAAGCCATGTCGACTTTGGCCCGCAACGTCCGCGAGCCGTCGGGAAATTCCCCGTCTTTCATGCGGGTGAATAAATCGAGATTCTCATCGACCGTTCGATCTCGAAACGGGCTGTTCCGTCCCGGTTCGGTGAGGGTGCCGCGATGTTCGCGCATCTGTTCGCCGTTGAGATCGCACACGAACGCCTTGCCGTCGTTAATGAGCTTGAGCGCCCATTCGTAGAGTTGGTTGAAATAGTCAGAGGCGTAATACTCGCGATCTTCCCAATCGAACCCCAGCCAGCGGACATCTTCTTTGATGGCCTGCACGTAATGGGCTTCTTCCTTCGTCGGGTTCGTGTCGTCGAACCGCAGGTTGCACAAGCCCCCTTCGTGCTGTGCAGCCAAACCAAAGTTCAGGCAGATGCTCTTCGCGTGCCCGATATGCAGTAGCCCGTTGGGTTCCGGAGGAAACCGCGTGTGTACCTGGCCCTTGAAGCGACCCGTGCGGTTGTCTTCCGCAATCAACTCCTGAATGAAGTTTTGCGAAGCGGGTGCTTCCTCTTTGTTGTCGTCGGGTTCAACAGGATTGGGGCACATGATTGCATTCACCGAATTCAAAAGGTGCTTCCGCCCTGGGGGCGGGCGCGTTGCGATTCAATATCGAGGACCTGACCGTGGCCATATCCTCATTGAATCTTAGCGAGGGGGCAGCATTCCTCACAGATGAGAAACGGCCCGATCGATGCGGTCGAGGGTTTCCTGGCGACCGAGAATCTCCAGGGTGTCGAACATCCCGAACCCTACGGCTTGTCCCGTGGTGGCCACCCTCAGGGCGTGAATGATATTTCCGATCTTGATGTGCTGGTCTTCGACAAAGTCTTTCAGAAGCTTCTCCAGCGATGCGGCGTCATACGGTTCCAGAGTTGCTAGCTGTTCGCGCAACTCGCCCAAAAGCCTGGGTGCATCGTCCGGCTTACGAATGCGTTTCTCGAAGGCCGCTTCGTCGTACTCCAGGGACTCGGCCCCTTGGAAGAAAGTGGCGTAATCGACGATGTCGCCGGCCACCTGAAGGCGATCTCCGGCCGCTTCGACGATTCGCCTCACCTTGACCCGTTGTGAATCGTCGTCCTCCGGCACGAAGCCAGCCCGAGTGACGTAGGGCCACACGGCATCGACTCGTTGGTCCACAGGCAGCCCGACAAAGTATCGCTGCTGGAAGGCCATAAGTTTTGCCGGATCGAACGAGGCGGGAGCCTTGTTCACCCGTTCCAGGGTGAAGTCGCGGATCATTTCCTCACGGGTGAAATCCTCGGTGTGGTCATCGAGCGACCACCCCAACAGCAGCAGGTAGTTGACCAGGGCTTCCGGCAGAAAGCCCACTTGTTCGTAGAAGTCGATCACCACGGGATTGAACAATTCCTCAGGCATGTCGAGCCCCACGGCCCCAGCGATGTGCAATCCATGTTCCATGAGCGCCGCGAAGTCTTGATTCTTCAGATACTTCTTCAGTTTCCGCTTACTCAGCTTTGTCTTACTGCCCGGCTCGGCGACATACGGCAAATGTGCGTACTGCGGTAGCTCGTAACCCAGCGACTGGGCGATAAAGATCTGCCGCGGAGTATTCGAAAGGTGTTCTTCTGCCCGAATCACATGGGTGATGTCGAGCGCATGATCGTCGACCACGCTGGCCAGGTGATACAAGCAAGAACCGTCGGTGCGTTGGATGACGTGGTCTTGTTCAGAAGACCAGGCGAACTCGACTTTGCCGCGAACGAGATCGTCGATAACCAGCACACCTTCTCGTTGCATCTTCAGGCGAACGACTGCTTCCCGGCCTTCGGCTTCGAATCGAGCCCGATCCTCGGCGGTTTCGGCCATCCACTTGCGGCTGTAGATGAACGATTCCTTGCGGGACTGGGCCGCCTCACGTTCGGCGGCGATCTCTTCGGTCTTGGCGTAGTCGTAATAGGCAAAGCCGTCGGCCAGCAGTTGATCGACGGCCGCCTGATAGTGATCTTGCCGCTGCGACTGATAGTAGGGGCCCAGGGGACCGCCGACCTCGGGACCTTCGTCCCAGTCGATGCCCAGCCATTTGAGCCCGTGCAGGATGGGGCCCAGGGCTTCGTCCATGTTCCGCTGCTTGTCGGTGTCATCAATTCGTAATACGAATTGGCCGCTGTGATGACGTGCGAACAGCCAACAGAACAGCGCCGTCCTTACGCCGCCGATATGAAGATAACCTGTCGGGCTGGGGGCAAAGCGGGTACGGACTTTCAACGGGGCCTCCACACGGCAAAGAGAAGGATCGGCGCAATCCCGGCAAATGGGGAAGATGTCGCGCCAGGGCTGACTGCCAAGCGTAGTGATTCCCAGGGCAGATCGTCAAACGGCCGCGGGAAGAGATATGCGTGGATAGCCCGACTTCAGAACGGCGTTCAACCTACTCGTCGATCTGCGTTTGCTTTTCCAGGCGTCTTTGTCGACGCAGGGCTTTTCGCTCGGCGCGGGTCAATTTCCGCTGAGACTGTTCCTCGGGTTCCGGTTCCGGGTCGCGTTCGACCTGGACCGTAGCCTTCTGAGCCTGGGCTTGCTTCCGCTTGGCTCGCCTGCTGCTGCGAGATTCGTTCTCGGGGGCCGGCGGGGCAGGGTGGGGCTTGTGGACTTCCGGTTTGACTTTTTTCTTCGCCTTGGCCGTGGCGGCATGCACTTCGTCTTCGGGCTCTTCATCTCGCACGCGTGCTTTACGGTGCGTGATCAGTCCCTGGGCGTCGAGAATCATGTACCGCGCCGACACGAGCATGCAGAACAGCAACAAAAGGTGGCCAGCCATCTCGGCGCCTTCTTCGACCATGATGGATTTGGCCAGCGCATCGGGAAAGATGAAGCCAAGCTGGGCGACAACCCCCACCGCGTAACAGGCCCCGGCCAGCAACAGCGTGAAGATCGGCATTCGGGCTGGTCGCATATCGAGCAGCAGGCGGATACCGACCACGCCCAGGATCAAGGCGTAAGGGCCGGCCCACCACAGCGAGCCATCGCCCCAGATGCGGTTCCCGGTGGATAGCGTCATCAGTTCCTTGAAGCCTTCGTGCAGGCTGGCACCTTCGTCGATGCTCATCACCAGCCAACACAGTGAGGCCCACAACCAGATGCGATAGCGTCCGTGGTAATCGTCTTCGCGCTGTTTGCGAACCCAATAGACCATCAGGCCCACCAGAAACGCCATGCCAAGCGTGGCGGTCGAGAACCACGTGCCGAGGCTTCCCTCGCTGTCCAGGTCCAGGGCAGCAACGGCACCGTCGGTTGTCTGCGGGGCGATCTGCGGCATCCAGTAGTAAGCGGCCTCAAGCCCGGCGATGATTGCCACGCCACCTAGAAACAGCAGCGAGAGCGTGAGGTAGCTTGTCGGGATCAGATCGATCAGCCGCTTCTCGGTGATTGTCGTGGGGGTGGTTCCTTCCATTTCCCTGCCTGATTTTGTAGCGCGTGCCCTGGTGGTGGAGGTTTTCCTGGACGACTTCTGCGCGGACTCCAGCGTGTCTTCAATGAGAACCCGCCGACGTCGGCCGTCGCGCTGATCTGAGGGTCGATACTCCATGGAGCAGCACGTCACAGAATAGTGGAGGACGAGAATTCGCCCAAGGTAAGAATCTCTGGCTCGCCTCGACTGCTTCCTTGCAGTCGCGCACACGAGCCCTGCATGTTCCTAGTTCGGACAACCTTTGGGGCGAACTCCAATCGCGAAGCGGCTCGGCGCACGATCTTAGGTCGACTGGGGAAAGTTGACCTGCGGCATCGTTCTACGAACCGCAAATCCGTCAAAGCCGAAGCCAAGGGCGGGCCTCTTCTCGCTAGCACCACAAGTAGTGACATCGCTGCTAGCCCAAGGATTGAACAAACGCAGATTGACGTTGTCGCAAGGCACCGATAGGCTTCTCGGCTCGAACCGGTGGCGAAACGCCATCGCGATGGATCGGATTGCCAAGGATGGACATGCGACGTCACCTCTACGCACTTACCGCACTGCTAACCCTGGCTGCCGTTGTGCAAACGTTGGTCGCAGCGCGGGCCGTGGTTCCGGCGCAAGATGCAGTTCGCTACGTGTCGCTGGCGCAGCAAATCGACGCTGGGCAATTGCGTGAAGTCTATCGTGATTCCGATCAGGCAATCTTCCCCACGCTCATCGTGGGATTCCATCGATTACGCAGTTCGGAACCGTGGCTGTCTACAACAGGCTTCGCACAGCCTACTTGGGCGAGTTCGGCACAGATTGCAGCGGCAGTGCCGGCTGTGTTGGTGGTCGTGCCGGTTTATGGCCTGCTGACGCTGTGGCTTGGCGGCCGCGTCGCATTCTTGGGTACGCTCATCTTTTGTCTTATCCCCTCGGTGGCGCGACTTGGTGCCGACGGGTTAGGTGATAGCTTGCATCTGTTGTTGGCATTCGGCTGCTTGGCCTTTGCCGGTGCGTTTTTGCGGCGGCTGGTTTCTCAGGCAAAACAGCCACAGCCATGGCGAATTGGCGAATGGGCCCTGATGAGCAGCAGCGGCATGCTGTGGGCCGTAGCGGTTTCGCTGCGTCCTGAATCGCTGGTGCTGGCCCCCGCAATTGGTGTGGCTTTGGCGATGACCGCATGGCAGGAGACCAAAACCCTGAGGGTTCCGAGCACGGGGATTGCCGTCGCCAGTTTCGTCGTGGGGGCACTGGGAGTGTTCCTCCTTACAGCCACATTCTCCGGCAACGAATCGGCCCCGTTGGTATCGGTTGCGAGAATGTTCAGCAGCAAGCAGGCACCTCGGCCGGATGCGTTGGACGACGATGTGAAAGACCACTGGCGGTTAGCCGACGGTCAACCGATGGCCTTCCCCTATAAGGAACACACCACCACCAGCCGTTTCGCCGGGATCGTGCCGGCATGCGGAGAACTGCTCAGCGAGATTCCCCAAGCATTCGGGTGGGCCATCGTTCCGTTGGCCGCCGTGGGCATGGTCTGGCGTCGCCGTCGTTGGCGAGACCCGATTGATGTGCTGCTGTGCGCGGTGTTGGCGTTCACCTTCGCCGCATCGACGCTGTATGCATCCTCTGCGGGGTATCTTTCGGCACGACATCTCATCTTGGGCACACTTCCGGTGGTTGGCTGGACGGCTTGGGCGTGTGTGCTTGGCACTCGATGGGTGATCAACCAATGGTTGTTGGGAAGCTCGATCGAAGGATCGTCCTGGTCGGGCATTCCACGGTTGGTCGTTCGACCCAGCGTGGTCGCCATGCTGGTTGGGATTGCCGTTTGTGCCACGATCGACGTTCCATTGCACGCTAGCCGGATCGCGCACCTTCGCGCGGCCCAATGGTTGAACGACGCCGAGCGCGCATCAGGGGCCGTCCTCGATACGAGGGGCTGGACGAAACTCTACAGCGGTCGGCCAACCTACCGCTACGACGATGCACCGACCGCGTTGATGGACCCGGAGTTGGCCTACGTCGTGGTCGAACAACGTGATCTCGATTTTGTCAGCCCGCGGGCCCGCACCCTTCGCGAGGTGCTCGACCGTGCGGGAGTTCGCGAGGCCGTGTTGCCGGGACCCAAGGGGCAAGCTGGAAAATCTGTATTGGTTTATCGCTGGGACGCTGCGAGGTTTTCGCGGTCGCTGGCGGACGTACTCGCAAATTAGTTTGAAATCCTAGTCCTCGTGTAAAGGCATGCAGCCATGCGAGAAAACGTACGAGCCTTCGTGGAGATTGCGGCCGAGTCGTTCAAACTACGGGGCCCCGTCTACGAGTTCGGCTCGTTTCTCGTCGAGGGATCCAGCGCCGACGCGAACCTGCGTTCGGTGTTCCCCGGGCAAAAGTTCATCGGCTGCGATATGCGGCCCGGGCCGGGGGTCGATCGCATCGAGGACCTGAGTTGCTTGCAGTTGCCCGACGAGTCGGCGCCCACGATTATTTGCGTCGACACCCTGGAGCATGTATTCAACGCCCAGCAGGCGGTGAGCGAAATGCTAAGGGTGTTGGCCCCGGGCGGCGTTATGTTGGTGGCCGTTCCGATGCACTTTCGCGTGCACGATTATCCGGCCGACTACTGGCGGTTCACCCCGGCCTGCATCGATCGGTTGTTGTCCCCGCTGGCCGGAACCGTTGTGGTGTGGCAGGGAATCGAAAACTATCCTCACACGGTGTTGGGCGTCGGCTGCAAGGCCCCGGTTACCGCGGAGTTCGCACGCGGCGCCAATCAACTCATTGAACGCTTTCAAGCACACCTGAGTGAACTGGAAGCGTCACGTCCCTGGTCCGCGAAACTGAAAGACTGGACCGTCGGGTTGATCCGCGGCAAAGGCGAACGTCGTCGCCGCCGCGAATATCATCGCGCCCGCTTCATGCTCGATTTACCGGTCCATCGAGATGGGTTGCTCCCACATGCCAAGTTCTCGGGAGGCGATTTGCAACTTGGGTCACGCATCAATTTGAGCTGAACGCTCAGACCGTAAACACGGCTGGGCACGCAGCAACTACCGAGCTCATTACGCCATCGCACAAAGCGACCGCAGGATAAGAGAACAAAACCTATGCCACACACCAGGTCGACTTTGCCTCGAATGCTCGTCATTGGTCTCGACGGGGGCACGTACGATGTGTTGATTCCTCTGGCTGAAGCCGGAGTGATGCCGAACCTGGCCCGGTTCATGGAAACCGCCTCGTTGGCCGAGTTAGAGTCGACCGAACCGACGATTACACCGGCGGCATGGACCACCTTTCAAACCGGCTGCGACCCGCTGAAACATGGCGTGGTCGACTTTCGTTATCTCGACCACACAACAGGACAGGTGCTTTACAACCACGCAGGGCTGGTCCAACAGCCGACCCTCTTCGATCACGTCGCGGCTGCTGGTGGGGCGAGTGTTTCCATCAACTTGCCGATGACTTCGGCCGAGTGTGCCCCGGCGGGGAGCATCATCGTGGGAGGCCTCGACTTGCCTTCGGCCGACGTTGCTTTGCGACCGTATCGAGAACTGGCGCGTCGTCTACGCCAGCAAGAAACCGATTACAGCCTGAGGGTCATCTGGAAGCAGCGTCCGCAGAGCTACGAGCAGCTTGCTACCGGTGTGGCGGACACCATCGCCGCGTTTGAAAGTCGAACCGAAGCGGCTCGCGCCGCGGACGCCATGGTTGATTGGCGACTAATGGTCGTGCAGTTTCAAAACCTCGACTCGTTGCAACACCGCTGTTGGCATCTGTTGGGGCTGAACGACACGGCCGGAGGCTCGCCGAAATGGGTGGCGAAAACCCGGGAAGCGCTGGCCGGGTTGGACCGCTGCCTGGGCGAACTGCTGGAGATGGCCGATCGTCATGGGGCCGGTGTGGCCATGCTCAGCGACCACGGGTTTGGCGAGTTCCGCGAAAAGATATGCGTCTCGGAATTGCTCCGTAGAAACGGTTTCCTGGCGGAAGGACTGCCCAGCCGCTTGAGTTACACGGCGGCTCGCTCGGCTTGGAAGATGAAGAAATGGGCTCGCAAGCAGTTCAACCCTCGGCTCAACACGGCAAACCTGGTTCGGCGTCCGCGGATGCTCTTGCCGATCGATTGGCGACGAAGCGCTGCGACTTGTCTGCATGGCAATCTCGCCGGGTTGGTTTACTTGAACACCCCCGAGCGGTTCGGCCGGGGTGGATTGACCAGCGAATCGCAACGCGACCGGGTATCCAGTGAGATCGTCGAAATGTTCCTCCAGGCGACGCACCCGGACACCGGCGAAGCGTTGTTTGAAGATGCGTACAGTAGTGCCGATCGAATCGATCGCGATCCGATCGAAGCCCGCTTGCCCGAGGTCATCGCCATTCCCAGTCCCGGCTTTCACACGCGGCAGAAGTTCGATCCCACGGGACGTGTGATGCGAGGCGACCCGTCCCTGACGGGTACCCATCGCAAAGCCGGCGTACTGATGCTTGGGGTTCCCGCTGCCACGATCGGCCAGCGCCACCAGGCTTCGTTACGTGATGTCGCGCCCACGATCTTGAACCTGTTGGGCCTTGGCGGTGGTAAGGAGATGCAGGGCGAGGTCCTCACCGAGATGATTGACGCCACGGCAACCTCGACCGAGCCGGGCAGACAGGTTCCAGTGGTTGCTCATCGCCATGCAACGCTTGCGACAGCCGAGCACGGAACCGAGAAGCTGACCCAACGCCTGCAAGAGTTGGGTTATCTCGAATAGTCGTATCGCACGGTTTATCGTGAGCTTTGGAGTTCATCCCTACGACAGCAACTTGCCGGCGGTGGCATTGCGGTCTCCGCTGGACGACTTGTCCCGGACATCTCTGCTTCTACTTCTGCCCGATCTCCGGCGCCGTGCTAACTGGTCACACCGGTTGACGTTCCGGCTAGTTTCTTTGGCCAATCTTGCTGGAGTTCAGCCCGGTGGGACAGCTGCGGACGCGGACCATCAGATCGACGCAAGTTGTTTGACCACCGCATTTTTGTGGCCTAGCGTTTCACGAATGTAGGCAAAACGGGACCGATTGGCGCCTCGTCATCGGTTCCGACCGCTACAAGCTGCGTAATCCCCGGGGCCAATTTTCGGGTCTAACGAAGGCTGCTTCGTGATAGTTCACAACACGTCGAGTGATACCGGGAGTATCGAGGTTTCGGTACTGCCGGCAACCGAAAAAGAATCGTCGACCAAGACCGATCCCAAGCGACGCGTAGAGTTGCTGACGGAGATGGTGCATTCCTTGGTCGGTTCAATCACTGAAGAACAGCACCAAGAACTGGACGTTGAAGAACTCAGCCCGTTGGTGCACGCCCGACTGGGGATGGCCAGCAGCCTGTTTGTCGCCTTGCGCTGTAAACATGCCGAGACCGCGGCCCATTGCTATCGGGTTGCCGTGACCGCTTCGAGCTGGGCCGCCCATATGGGCCTGCCCGAGGAAGATCGTTCCGCATTAGAAGTAGCCGCGCTGCTGCACGACATCGGCAAGATTAGTGTTGCCGACAATGTGCTGCTGAAACCTGGGGAACTTACTGCCGACGAGACCTTGGTGATGGATCGCCACTGGGATGCCGGATTGGATATCTTGCGTGCCAGTTGTACTTCGAATGCCGTTCTGAAGATCGTTCGTCACGCTTCGAGTTGGTTCGACGGGTCACGGAGTTTCGACAATTGTGTGGGAGAGGATCTGCCACTTGGCTCCCGCATGCTGTCAATCGCTGATGCGTTCGACGCTATAACTTCCGATCAACTCTATCGCCGCGGGGTTTCCCGCGACCAAGGCCTTGCGGAGCTGTTTCGCTACGCTGGCAGGCAGTTCGACCCCCAACTGGTCGAGCACTTTTCAAAACTCAACGACTCCCAGCCTCACGGGCACTTTTCGAAGGCCGCGCGACCCTGGCTTAAGTTGTTGGATGCGGGTAAGCAACTGGCCCATTGGAAACTGCGCGATCACCATTCGACCTCCAAGCACCAAGGGCACTCGTTGCCGTTTGAAACCACGATGCTCCAGGAAATGCACGACGCCGTGATCTTCGTCGATCACAACCTACGCGTGGTGCATTGGAATCCTGGTGCCGAGCGACTCACCGGAATCGCCCCGATCAACGTGCAGCAGCGACCGTGGGTGCCAGCGCTCTTGCGCCTGCAAGATACACAAGGGAAATCGATCAACGTCGGTAGCTGTCCCATCACAAGAGCCGTTCGCAGCAGCCAACGTCAGACGGGGCAGGTTACCATTCGCGGGCGAAACAATCGCGAGCTTTCCGTGAAGCTTGACGCCATGCCGGTCCGGTCCGAGAGTGGAGCCAGCCTGGGCGCGGTGGTCATCGTGCAGGACATTTCCAGTGAGATCTCGTTGGCCATGCTGTGTCAGCGATTGCACGAGCAAGCGATCAACGACCCCATGACGCAGACAGCCAATCGTGCAGAATTTCAACGGGTGCACGAATTATTCGTGGCCGCGCACCAGCAGCGCGATCTGCCGTGTAGCCTGATCATCTGTGACATCGACGAGTTCAAGCAAGTCAACGATACCTATGGCCACCCGGCCGGTGACGAGGTTATCAAGAGCTTCGCCCGCTTGCTGAAGAACGAGTGTTACCCCGGCGATCTCGTGGCCCGTTATGGCGGCGAAGAGTTCGTCATGCTCTGCGCCGATTGTTCCAACGCCATGGCGACCCAACGGGCCGAAGAGATGAGGAAGTCGTTCGCCAACATGCCACAACCGGCGCTGAACGGGGTTCAAGTCACGGCTAGTTTTGGAGTGACCGAAATCCAGCCGGGAGATACTCCTTCCACCATGCTAAGCCGGGCCGATCGGGCCCTGTATCAAGCGAAGCAGCGCGGGCGAAACGCGGTGGTTCAATTGGGCTCGGGCTTGATTCGCGACATGCGCGAAAACGACGAGAGCGAGAACAACGAGTCGGACGAAACCCGAAACCTGATCAAGCAAAACCTGCGGTCGTTTGTCCCCAAGTCGATGATTCGGGAGAAGTTGCGAGGATTCTGTCTCGATCACCGTGCCACCGTCGTGCTGTGGGAAGATGACCACATCCAGTTGCAAGTCGGCCACAAGCTGCTTTCTCTGCTTCGGCGTCGCTCGGACCGCGTCGCACCCTGCATCCTCGATATCGAACTGCACGATGTGTTCGAACAGGATACGAAGATGAAGTACACCGGTATCAATATCACGGTCAGCATTCAAAAGGGCCGTGATCGCCGCAACACGGAAGCCATGAATCGAGCACGTCAACTTTTGGCGAGCCTGAAGGCCTACATGATGGTTTCCTCCGAGAGCGATACGCTGAGTTCGACCCTATCCGACGAAGTTGAAACTTCGTAAGTGTCTCGCCGCCCGCGGTCATCTTTTCGTCAAATTGATTTGACCGTTCCCGAATGCCGTCCGGGAGTTTGATTGCCGCCTGGGCCACTCGACAGCCCTGTCTGGGCGATTGTCAGTGTTTATGCGTTCGGTTATCTTTCGTGAAGACGAGACATTACTCCGAGCCCACGAATCTATGCCGGCTCGGTCAACGCATCACTCTGATTATGAGGTCTAACCATGGCTTACTCGGTCCCCGACCTACCTTATGAAACGAATGCCCTGGAACCCCACATCGACACGCGGACGATGGAGATCCATCATGGCAAACATCATGCTGCCTATGTAAGCAAGCTGAACGACGCCATCGAGGGAACCGATCTTGGCAGTAAGAGCATCGAAGACCTCGTCGCCGATTTGGACTCCGTGCCCGAGAAGATTCGGGGCGCGGTTCGCAACAACGGCGGCGGACATGCCAATCATTCGTTGTTCTGGTCCGTCATGGGCCCCGGTGGCGGAGGGGAACCCTCGGGCAAGCTGGCCGAAGCCATCAAGTCGGAACTGGGCGGTTACGAAAGTTTCAAGGAGAAGTTGAGCACCGCGGGTGCCACCCGATTTGGCAGCGGCTGGGCCTGGCTTTCGGTCGACGGCAATAGGAAGCTTGTCGTGGAGAGCACCCCCAACCAGGACAGCCCCCTGACGCACGGCAATACACCCATCTTGGGCGTCGATGTTTGGGAGCATGCCTATTACCTGCTCTATCAAAACCGTCGACCGGACTACCTGGCGGCGTTCTTTAACGTCATCAACTGGGACGAAGTCTCGCGACGCTACGAGGCGGCAATCGCCTAACTGCGAAGACGAGAACACGACCCGAAGCGATACGACTCAACGGCGAGTGACCTCCCGGGTTGCTCGCCGTTGTTCTTGCGCCGTGGAAACGTTGTGGCTGCGGCAGGAAATTAGCCGAATGCATGAAATGAAGGCGCATGCATCGAACCGGGACCGACATTGTTCCTTGGTAGTCAATTTGGTACTGTCAGCGTCCCTTTTCTCGGTGCTATCGTCTTGTCGCACATCTTGTTGGCTTGGTGAAGACCTCCTCTGCGTCGTGACTTGAAACGCAGGGGGTCGATTGATGTAACCGATGCGTACTTGGTGGCCTACAGATCGAATTCCGCAAGCGACCTTCCACAGACGTTGGTCTACCCTCATCGCCGTGCTGGCGCTGCTAGCGTCTTTGTCCGGCTGTCGCATCCCTCAGTTCATGGACCCGGCCCCCAAGTCGTTGGTCGAGTCGAGGCAGCTTGCTCAACGCGGCATGAATGCGATCGAGCAAAACGATTTGGCTGCGGCCGAAAAACTGCTGGTCGACGCGGTCGATCGTTGCCCCGTCTGCCCCGACGCCCGACGGGCGTATGCCAAAACTCTCTGGCAACAAGGACGTGCCGGGGAAGCCCTCGCTGAAATAGACGAGGCCTTGGAGCTATCGACCGACGACCCAACTTTGCTGACCGATGCGGCCGCCATGCGGTTCACGATCGGCGATCTCGATCGGGCCACGTTGCACGTTCAGCAGGCTCTCGACCTGGATCACCACTATCCTCCTGCGTGGCGGCTGCGGGGAAGGATTTTGCAGCAACAAGGTCGTAGGAAGGAAGCGTTGGCCGACTATCAAAGGACGCTGCAGTACACGCCGAACGATCAAGAGACTTTGATTCTGGTCGCCAAACTGTACAGCGAGCAGGGCCGCCCGCATCGAGCGCTGGCGAATCTTCGTCATCTGCAGGACCAATTCGACCCCGGAACCGAGCCGCAACACTTGCTGTATCTGCTTGCCGAAAACTATTCTACCAGCGGGCGGTACGCCGACGCCGCTACATGCCTGCGACAAGCCACGCGACATGCCGAAGCAACCCCGGAAATGTTCTATCGTTTGGCCCAACTCGAATTGGCCTCGGGCAACGCCGCCGCAGCCCAGCAGGCCGCCGCGCAGGCGCTAGTCATCGAACCCCAACATGCGGCTTCGCGAGAGATCCTCAGCGAGGCCGAAGTGGCCCTCCACTCCTCCGGCCAAATCCGTCAACGCTAGGTCGCGTTGCGGGTAGTCTGGCGAGAACCCGACGGCGGTCACGCAGGCTGTGCGGGTTGTACCGCTTTCCTCGGGCGGATCGTTCCAAATCCGCATAGCCGATCCTTTCGTTGTGTTCGTTTGCCCGCGCCTGGATCGCGACCTATGTTTTCTTGACGTGCCTTGCGCGTTGTTTCCAAGCTCGGGAAAGTGGGTAACCGAGCCATGTCGAATACCAGAGGACCGTGTCATGGCACAGAGCATGCCGCTTGAGACCCAGTCGGAATTGTTTCGGGATCGTCGCTCTCCAGAGGCCGGATCGACCCCGGCTGTCGAACGACGACAATTCGCCGACGGTTATGAAGAGCTTTCGCCCGAGGCTGGCGAACTAGCCAGAGCCATTGACGGCTACAAGCTCCGTCACCGACGTCGCTTTATCGACTTCGAAGAGATGCTGATGGTGATCAAGTCGCTTGGATATGACCGCTAGGCCGCCTGGCGATCGTCGATGGCGTGATGGATTAGATCCCGCCGCGCAAGAGCGGATCGATCAAGTCATCGGCCCAGATGATGCCGCGCATTTTCTGCTTCGAATCGACTACTAATGCCAGACGTTCGCCGTCTGACTGCATCTTGCGAAGTGCCCCGATCATCGATTCATTCTCTCGAAGCGTGGTCAGGGGCCGGACCCGAACGGGTTCGTCTGCGTTGCCCAATGCAACATCGGCCGCGAGCGCGTAGCCGATGAATTTCTGCTTCGAACGCGGCTCGGTCACCAGAATCGCGGGCACCGACTTCGGCTTGATTTTCTTTCTCGTCAAGGCGTTGGTGGTTTCGGCCACGACCTGAGTGAACTGATTGGCTGGCTTGGCCGAAGCCAGAATCGATCGGTTTGCCAGCCCGAACAATCCTTGAACCATCTGACGTTGTGTTGGCAGCAAGACGCCAACGACGTGACCTTCTTCAAACACGCGCTGCAACTCGCGACGGGCCAGCGTGAGGCCGATACCTTGTTGTGACGTGTGACCGATCCGCTCGAGAAGCTTGCTCGCCGCCCACAGCAATCCGCTGATCGGCGTGAACAGGGCGGCAAATCCCAGTAGCGGGATTCCAACCCAGCGGAGCATGGCATTCGGCGCCAAGTAGAACACATGCTTGGGCAGTAATTCTCCATATACGAACAAAACAGGAGACATGAGCAGAGGGCCCAACAACTGTTGCAGCAAGCCACCGGCCCACAGCGCGTCGACCGCCAGCACCAAGGCCAGCGAGACGAGGTAGTTCGCAAGATTGTTTCCCACAAGCGCCGTGGCAATAAACAACGTGGGGCGGTCGATCAGATACATCAGCCCCCGGGCAACGTTGTCACCCGCCCGGGCGTCGAGCATGAACTTGACCTTCGACTGGCGGTAAAATCCTGTCTCCGCACCACTGAACAGTGCACTTAGCAACAGTCCGGAAAACCCCAACAACATCGCCACCCAGATCATGAGGGGAGTGTCTCCCCCGGCGTACGCCGTAGCTCGATGACCATTTGTCCCTGCTTGGTTACATCAAGTACCCTCATCTCGAAATCTTCCCAGGTGCAGGTGTCTCCGGTTTCCGGCAGTTTCTTCAAGATGTCCTGAACCAGGCCGGCCACCGAGGTGCTTCGGGTTGTGGGGCGCGGGATGCCAAAGTAACGGGAGAGCCTCCGTAGACTGGTCACTCCATTGACGTGCCACACATTCCCGTCGACGGCGCGAATCGGATGGTCGTCGAATACGCGGGACGCGCGGCTGGCACCTTCGGCAAAGATCGTTTCGAGCAGGTCTTCCCACGTAACGACGCCAATCGTCTCGCCCAGTTCGTTGACCACGGCGGCGACGCGCAACCCGCGGAGATTCAATTCATCGAGTGCCGTCGACGCCGGGGCGCACCATGGCACGTAGAAAACTTCATCCGCGTAACGTTCGATTCGCGTCGCGGGAATTTCGGCCAACTTGCCAAGGGGAACCGCTGCGGCGATTTCATCCCCGGTCTCTTCGGTGATCAGCACATATCCGCTAGGAGGTGCCGTGCCTTGCAGGTCAAGCAGCGAAACCGGGGGACGAAACGAGCGAAACTGCGTTCGAGGACGCATGATTTCGTCCACTCGGGTGTCGGACAAGCCCACGATGGTCTCCAGCGTGGCCCGTTCGTGAGCCACCAGGGCCGCATCGTCGCTGGAGGCCTGAACGGCGCGTTCCAGATCGGCCACTTCCAGGTACGGCTCGGTGACCAGTCTTGGAAACAGCACACGCCGCGAGAGTTGGTTGGCCCCTTGGAAGAACGGCAGCAGCGAACCCAGTAATCGTACCAGGCCCGTCATCGGAATCGCCACGCTGGAGGCCACCAATCGCGGTAGCGCCACGGCCAGGCTCTTGGGGATCATTTCGCTCAGCAGGATGATCGTTAGCAGGGAGACGAAGCCAAACAGGGCTGCTGCGGTGCTTTCATCTTGTCGTTCGAGCCGGATCCCGACGATTGACGCCAAGGCAAAGTACGCCAGGTTTACCACCAGATTTGTGAACAATACGGCAGTAAGCAGACGATCGGGTTCGTCGAGTAATCGCGCGGCCGCCCGTTGAGTGGGATTGCCATGGGAAAACTCTCGCCGTTCCTTGGGCGACAGGTAGAACAATGCCGCTTCGCTTGCCGAGCAGAATGCCGACACGCACAGCAGACAGGCCATGGTGATCAGTTCTGGCGCGAACTGAAACAATTGAGACACGAACTGCTCCCAGTTCAATTGTTGCCGGTGGAATCGATCAACCTTCGCCCGCCTGCGTTCGCCCAGTAGCGACGTCGAACTCGTGCACCGCCGGGATTAACAGTGCCGCCGTGGTGAAGCCGTACGTGGCGACCACCACGAGAAACACACCAAGCGTAAAATCTAGCAAGAAACTGGTGATCGCATAGAAGGTAGCCACCGGGCAGATAATCGAAGCCAGCAAGATCGCCCCCGAGGGGTTTCGGGCGCCCAGCGAAACGTACAGCCCGATGCCACCGCCGATCATGAAGAAACTGAACGGGGCAAGCTGCATTTGAAACGAACCACTGAAGGCGACCATCAATCGCATGCACGTGGCAATGCCGAGGAACAGGAAGAACACGGTACCCACGCTGCTGCCGATGGCCATTCGAGAATGGTCGTGGTTCATGCCCGCATGTACTCCCAGCATGGCGACGAAAATGTTCATCACCAGCCATCCTCCGCTTACGTAGGCCAGATTCTCCAAACTTAAGACGTCGATGGCCCACAGATAAAGGCAGAACAACAGGGGCAGCAGGATGAATTCTTTGGAGTTGAAAAACACGCCACCCATTTTACCGAACACAAATTCGCTGGGGGTCAGATCGGTGACCAGCAGCAGATCAAGAGCCTTCGCATCACGTTCGGTGGTCAGCGAGGTGACCGATTGCATGTTCACCAGGATCAGGCTCACCACAAACAGCGGTACCATCGCCAGGCTGACGCTGTCTTTGGTTGGTTCCATGGTTTGCAGCAAGGTGAACGCCAGCAGCGCTAGTACAAGGTAAGCAAAGCGAATCATCAGCACACGGCGTCCGTATGCCCACGTTCGCACCTCTCGCCACAGAATCGGGTTGTCCCACACCGAGCGGCTTGGTCGCCGCGGCACGGAAGTGTCAACCCCGGCCTGCTTCCCTTCTGCGGCCCGACGGCGACTGAGCAACTCTGTAATGGATTCGGCCGGTTCCAGCGATTCGGTCTCGGTGGGCTGCACCGCCTCGGAGAGTGTTTCCGCCGAAGCAGTATCCACTTCGGCGCTGAAGATGCTCACTTCCTCGGCCGCTTCTTCCTCTCGGGGTCGCGCCTCGCGCGAGGGATTCCACACCCGCAGCCGCCAAACCGCGATCGCGTTCAGGCCCACCGCAGACAGCGTGGCCACGACCATGAACATTGCCAACGAACCCAACCCGGAACTCGCCATATCCAACGGTCGAATGGCAGCCAGAATGGCTTGCCAGGGGCTCATCCGGATGGCCCATTCTTGCACGGCAATGCCGGCCAGTTGGGCATCGGGCAAGGCCATTTGTAAGCCCTCCCAGACCACGAGCCATAACACGATGACCAGCGCGGTCATCGCCAGAGCTTGGAATGTTTTTTCGCGCCACAGGGCGATGGTCGATCCCAAGCTTCCTGCGGCCAGGGCAGACACGGTCGTCACCGCGAACACGATGCCCACCTGGGAGATCGAAACGCCGCCCAGCAGGAGCAGCAGCATGAATAGTGGTAACACCGCGATCAGTAGCGTGGCCACCTGCAGCAGGCTGGCCAAGAGCTTCCCAAGCACCAGTTCCGTGCTCGAAAGATCCGTGAGTAATAACAACACCAGGGTGCGTCGATCCTTCTCGATCGATACCGAGCTGGCAGCCCACATGGCTGAAAAGAAGATGACCAGCGCCAACTGCAAGGGGGCCAGAATCTGGAACATGGTTGCCGCAAAACGCGCCAGGTCGCCGACATTTTCCACGACCTGGGTGCCGGCCAGCACCATCCAGGCCGTCATCACCAAGGCCAGCATGGCCGCAACATATCCGGCGCGGGTCACATAAAACCGCACTTGGCGCGGCCCGGTTAGCGCCTCGCGGTTGAAGACGGGCCCTACGAACAATCGAATCCTCCGCAAACGTCGGCCTCTTCTCAAGACTGTTAGCACCAAACCAATGGAAAGCCGGCGAGTTGGCAGAAATGAGTACCCGTGCGAAAACCGGTGAAGTGGCTTCCCTTAGGCGAATCAGTCCCAGCACCCGGAACAGTTCTACTATATCTGCCGGTGCCCTGCCGATGAACCGCCCTCGTTAGGACGCGATCAGCAGCGATGCGTTTGGTGGGAAGGTGCCAAAGGCCTGCGAGGCTGGCACCCCAGTGTGCACCCATCGTTTTGGGAAGTGGGGCATCACCTGCGACGGTACAAGACCAGCAACCCGAGCATGGCCGTGATGCTCAGGAACAAGGAAGAGGGCTCGGGAACTTCAGCGAGGTAAAGCTCCCCGTGCACTACGCCCCATACTTCTCCCAGCTCTGGCACGTCGACCAGGATGAGCGCTATATTGTCGAGGTCAAGGTTAAGTTCGGGGCGATCGGTCAATAGCCCCACGCCTTCGTCAAAGCTGCCCGCGATCAGCGGATCGGTGAAATCGTCAGGCCCACCGTAAAAAACCTCTTCTAACTCACCCGAGAATGGTAAGAAGTCCTCCAAGAGCGATGCTAAGGGACCGGTTGGGCTATGAAGCGTGATCTCGCCCGCGGTTGCCCCTGCTGCGTAGTAAGGCGATGCGGTCAGATCAACGGCACCGCCGGTCACCGAGGTGGTTTGATTGGCAAGATAGAGTTCGAGAACGTTGAGATCTGCGAGCAGTGTGCCGAAGGGTGCCAGGTCTGCAAAAATGTTGTTCAGATTTTCGGTGCCGATCGAGCTGTTCGTGACTGCCAGCGAGCCATCGCCCAAACCGTCGATGCCTGCGACGATGTCCATCGTGCCTTCGACATTCAACGGCCCAATGGTCGTGACGAAAGAGCCGCCGTCGTTGGGGTCTCCGAGGTAAAGGTCAATCGACAACATCGATTCGACCGGATGCGCGGCCGTGGAAAACACACGGGAAGTGACTTCGGTTTGGGATGTGGTTCCACCTTCGGCCCAATTCAAGAGCATGCCCTGAAAGGTTCCGCCATCGAAGAAGTCGGGCTGGGCAGGGCTGCCCCCGAACGTATCGCCCCCTTGCCATGCGCCGATCGATCCGCCGGCACCAGGAAGATCGGTGAAAATAATCTTGTCAGGCTGACCGCCTGCTGCCTGCACCAAGGGAATTGTCCCTAGACCGGTGTTGGAATAAAGCTGAGCAAAGCCATTGGAGTTGGTGATGGTCGTGCCGCGAAAGTCTCCGTGGGGGCCATTGGTGATGAAGTTGTCGGTGCTCGTCACGGTGTGGTCTGTTTCGGCAGACGTATGGAAGTACTCTGGCCCGATGGCTCGCAACAAATTGGGGGATGAGCGGTCAGGAATGGTGATGTCATCGCTGAACCCGGTTACCAGCAAGTCGCCGCCGTTTTGGATGTAGGTTTCCAACGAGTCAATCGCGGTGGTCGGTGGCGTCAATACACGTCGTGCCGAGTAGACGACCATGTCGAAGTTCGACAAGTAGGCTGAATCGGACACGCGGCTGTATCCTGCGGTTACTTCATCGGTGAGTTCCGTAACCGTGTGACCTTCGGCTTCGAGTAATCCAACCGCGGCCCCGAATCCTCCGCTAAAGTCGTCGATTAACAAAATGTCACGCGCGGCGGTTCTTGCGTGAGTTAGCAACGCAATGCCGAACCATGCGCTGAAGACAACTCGGAAAACTATCACACGGGACCATCGCATTCTTGATATCACTTTCTTTTCATCAGGTTCTTCGGCGGGGGCACTCCGATGCGCCGGGCTTTCCAACGCGATTGCCGATCTTCCATCTATAAAAAGACGGCCTCTCGGAAACGACTTGCCATGGAGTCTCGTCAACTGCCGCAGGAAGCGGAGCTACTAGATGAACTTCACCACGTAGGAATTTACGGGCCTAGATTCGGCCAACACCACCCGCCGCACAGAAGATGGGACTCAATCGCGTTCCCAAGGGTGCTGTCACGAGCGTTCTCAGAAGGAAAGGCTTTTGGTAAATCGGTGGACTCTTGCGTCCCACCAACAAGATGCCTTCCTGAATGCTAAATGCCGCGCATCCCATTGTCCAGCAATTTGTCGCGTGCTGATGCAACACCCCAAACTTCACCGGGCCGAGAGCGATGAGCCGCATCAGATGCACTCGCGACCACATCCCCGTGGCTGGGGGAGTCGGTCTGAACCATCTGCCGCAGCGGTCACGCCGTACGTGAAGATCAGAACTCCAGCCCGGCCCTCCTTGGCCGAGCCGAAGTTTTACGATCTACGTCCTATTCTGCCTCGTCTTTTTGAGCGGCTCGTTCCGCTCGACGTTGTTTGGCTTCGGCTCGAAGTTCCTCGACCCGTTCGATCTGATCGGAACTTAACACACCTTTGATTTCAGCCTGCATTTGGTTTCTCAGTTCGACCAGTTTCTCAACCAGGGCGTCCATTTCCGGCTCGTACTTGGCCTGGATGCTGTAGATTTCTTCACGCTGATCGCCGCTGACCACTTGCGAGTAGAATACCGTTAGCCGACCGCGCGGCTTCTTGCGCTCCTGCGGTGCAGCGCTGGAATCGTCTCCAGGCTCCGCCGCCGGTTGTTCTGCCTGTAAGGCCGATCGCTCGGGCATCGACAAAAGTGCCCCGAAACCCAACACAAGGAGAATGCCCAGCGGTAGTCCAGAAAGTTGTTTCATCAAAGTCTCCCCCTTAAATGCATTGCAATAGAAGTTCCTGCCCTGTTGGCAATAGACTTCGTAATGTAGCTGGGCCGACATGCTTGCTAAATTTTTTTCTCAGTGGTTTTACATTTTTCTTGAATTTCATAGATTCAAATCAGGCTGAATATCGAATACGCCATCATCAGTCCTCTGTAGTCGGCGGTGGGGACGATGGGCATGGGATTCGGCAGTCTTGCTTCAATCCAGGAACCGAGCGCTTGATGCAGGAGAAACACGTTCACCCCACGGCGTTGTCATCTGAAGCATTGCTCCGCCAGTGCGAAGTGACCCGGACGCGTGGTCAGGGGCCAGGTGGCCAACACCGTAACAAGGTTGAGACGGCCATTGTGCTGGTTCACAAGCCCTCGGGGATACGGGCCGAAGCAACCGAGCGGCGATCGCAGCGCGACAATCATCGCATGGCGCTGCAAAGGCTGCGGGTCAATCTGGCGTTGGCCGTGCGGACCGAAAGGAACTCAAACAACGACGCGTCGTTCGCGCCAAGCGAGCTTTGGCAATCGAGAACTGCGGGCGGGCGAATCGTGGTAAGCGATACACACGACGACTTTCCGGTGGTGCTTGCCGAAGCACTCGACGTCATTCACCAACAAGGGTTCGATGTGGCTGCGGCCGCGGAAAGGCTCTCGGTAAGCACATCGCAGTTAATGAAGCTGCTGCGAATGGAGTCTCGGGCGCTCGGGCAAGCGAATGATCGCCGCGTCGCACTGGGGCTGAAGCGCTTGCGGTAGCGCGCCCAAGTGGATGTGCGTCAATACAAAAGGTCATGGTAATCGATCCGTCGATTACCATGACCTCTATCCTGATACGAGACCGAAGTCCCGCCCTCCCGATCAGTTGGTAAAAATCGTATCGGATACTCGGCGCGGCTCTCTCTAGCCGATTTTCCTACTTGTGGCGAATAACGCATGACGCTGGCGCAAGAGTTTCGCCAACCGTTAAACCTTCCGGCCAAGTGGGCGAACCAATTCCGGACAGTTCCGTCGGACGCCGCACCATCGCAATGGATGTGCTGCGCAATGAAAAACGGCACTGGCGCTCTTGCACCAGTGCCGTTGGAGATGGTTGCTACTGAACGTATCTCGTCACTTAAGAAGCACTGCTAAGGTCTTCGCTGTAGGAAGCCGGCATCACAGGACTGTTGCTGTCCGTCGAGCCTTCAGCAGGAGTGGTCGTCGAGGAAGTGCTCGGCATGGGATAAGTTCCCGTGCCACCCGGGCGATAAGACCCGCTCGCTCCCGGATAATAGTTCGGGTCGGTCGACGGGCTTTGAGGGCTCTGATACGCGGGGGCCGGCGACGTGTAAGGCTGAACGCCGGCGGGCGTGTAGCCCGAACCCGGGACGTAGTCCGATTGACCGGGCGTGTACCCGCTTTGCGACTGCACCGGCGAAGCCGACGCAGAGTACTGCGGCAGTTGACCCGTGGTGTCGGTGGAAGCCGAAGGCGTCGTCACCTGAGGCATCGTGGCCGGAGGAGTGACCGAAGCAGGGTAAGCGCCGCCAGCACCGTAGGACGTTGCCGGCGAGGCAGCCGGCGTGCTACTGGGCACGACGTAAGGATTCGCGGTCGCCCCGGTCGGGCTGCTGTACGATCCGGTACTGCTCGCGGCCGAACTGCTTCCATAACCGCCGTAGCTGCTCGGGGTTTCTTGGGTCTCTTGGGTGTAGCCAGCCGGAGCGGTCGCCGTGTAGGCAGCCGCACCATAAGAAGTGCTAGCAGGGGTCGACGTGGCAGGGCTGCCGTATTGGCTGCCGGCGTCGTAGTAGCCTTGTTGCGGGGTCATGGCCGCGGCGGTTTGCGTTGCCGCGGGTGCCTGATAACCGTAGCCGCTTCCAGTTCCGGCCGCACTGTAACTGCCACCAGCATTGTAGGCACCGCTGTTGTAGGCCGAAGCGGTTTGCGTGCTAGCCGGGGTCGCCGTGGGTTGGTAAGTACCCGGAGCCGGGAAGGGGTTGGTCGTGCCAGACCCGGCAACGGCGTTATACGGATAGCCGGTTCCGCCTGCTACCGTCGATGAGCCAGGTTGAACGCTGGCCGAGGGAAGGGCCGGTTCGTATGCAGGTGCGTTCGAGCTGGCGAGCTCTGACGCAGGTTTGTCTTTCTTCCAGAACTTCCAGCTACTGCTGCTCAGCTTGTTTCCGGTACTGCTGCAGCCGGTGGCACCCAAGACGGCGACGGCCAGCACAACGACCAGCGGCTTCATAGCTCGCATGGCACTCGCTCCCTGTTAAGTTGCTGTGAGGGTCTGGTCTTCTGCAGCCCCACGCCCTTGGCTTACCGCGAGGTAACACCGAGCGTGTTCTGGAAAACCCTGACGTAGATACTTTGAATGCGGAAATTGCAGGACGTCCCGACGAGCGCGGTAATCCTGTCCCTAGGGATTATTCGGACAATAAGCGTTGCGCGTCCACACAAAGCATGCAACTTCTGTGCGAATCGACAGCCCGCACTTTGGATAAGAGGCGAGACGGTACGCAGCCGGCTCGCATGGGTCAAGTCCAGATTCCACGGAAGCCACTTAACGAAGCATGCACAGGGCCGCTGCTTTCGTTGCTAGAACTGCGCCTGGTTGCATCGAGAGGATGGCCATCCAGCAAAGCAGTCGAGGATCTCACGCTGGCTGGATGCTTGCTGGCATCTCTATCGCGCATCACGGGGTCTTCACATCGACCTTGTTGTGGTTATGGGTCGTTCCTATACTCCCGCCCCCGTGTGAAACCGTCTTTACCAATGGCGCACGGCTGCCGCCATTCATCGGGCAAGGAGGCTGACGTATGCTGGCGCGAGGAACTCTTGCTGCACTACTGATTGGGCTTTGGATTGCGTTGCCCGCTGGTGCGCAACAATCACAACCTCAAGTGGCGCTCGAACCACAGTGGCGTTCACCTCGGACCGCCGACCTCGGTTCCGGGCCCGCACCTCGGCCGGGACCGCAACAATCCACGGCGCAACAACAGCCAGTGCCAAGCCCTGGAAATCAATCGTCCCAAGCCGCGCCATTGCGTCCGCTTGATGCACCCCCGCGTGAAACGATCGCGCGCGTCACCAAAGGTCCGGGTACGTTGCCCAATGCCGACGGGCAAGTTTGGCGCGAGTACGACATTACTCCTTACACCAGTCGTGTCACCGCGACCGTGAAGCCCGAGCAGGCCGTGGTCGATTGGGTGCTCCGCGAGACGGGGCACGAAACCTGGCACGGAACCCCCCTGGGAATTCTCAGTGCAGACCGTCGCACCTTGCGGGTTTATCACACACCGGAAGTTCACGCCGTGGTGGCCGAGTTGGTCGATCGTTTCGTGAACACCGAGGCCGAGAACCACGCCTTTGGTGTCAACGTGATTACGATTGGGCACCCCAACTGGCGAGCCAAGGCCCATGGCATGCTACACCCGATCGCTGTGGAGTCGCAGGGTGTTCAAGCCTGGATCGTCGCCAAAGAAGACGCCGCGTTGCTGTTGGCCGACCTCTCGAAGCGATCCGATTATCGAATTCACAGTTCGCCGCACTTGTTGATTAACAACGGTCAATCGAATGTCGTCAGCGCGATTCAGCCTCGCACTTACATCCGCGACGTCATCCCGCGGCCCGACGTGTGGCCCGGGTTCGAGATGGAAGTGGGGCAAGTCGACGAAGGCTTTTCGCTGCAAATGAGTCCCTTGCTCTCGATCGACGGGAGCACGATCGACGTCGTGCTGGACTGCCAGATCGACCAGGTCGAAAAGCTAGTTTCGGTAATGATCGATGTGCCGACCCCGGTCGCACAACGACAGCGGGCCAAAATCGAGGTGCCTCGCCTGACGCACGTTCGCCTGCGAGAGCAATTTCGCTGGCCGGCAGACCATGTTCTGCTGGTCGGTCTAGGTGTTGTCGCGACTCCGGTTCCGCAGCAGCGAGACCCGATTCGGGGTGCCCTCCCGTTCCTGGATACTCCCCCCCGCGCCGATCTGTTGGTGTTCGTCGACGGCAAGGGAGAACTCAAACCGGCCACCTCGACCACGGCCCGCAGTGCCCAACGTGGCACGGGTAGCTATAGCGGTCGCTATTAGTGTCCCCTTGGTTCAATGAGCGTGCCGACTCGACGTTTTCTCACACGCGGCCTAAAATCCTAAACCGGTGGGACTTCCCTTCTTGGACCTTCGGTGCTGTCCAGAGTCGGGGGGCAAGATGATTGGATTCGGTAGCATTTTTGTCTAGTATTCCGCTTCACACATTAGCCCGCCTGTGGCGGGATTGTGTTTCGAAGCGACCCATGCTGAACGAGAGGGCGAGCGGATGAATGTCCGCCAGAATCAAGAACGACGGGTGGTAGTCACCGGGATCGGTGTGGTCTGCCCGCTAGGCAATACCATCGACGCACTGTGGCAATCGCTGATCGAAGGTCGCAGCGGAGTTGAGGTGCTTCCCTATCGAAGCGAAAAGCAGCCCACCAATATCGGGGCTGCTGCCACCGAATTCCAAGGCAAGATCGACGACTTTGGAGACCTGGACTCATCGCGCAAGAAAGCGATCCGCAAAGGACTCAAGGTGATGTGCCGCGAAACTCAAATGGGAGTGGCCGCTGCTCAGCGAGCACTTTCCGACGCGGGTTCGCCCGAAAGTCACTATGACCCGGAACTGGCGGGCGTTGTGTTTGGTTCGGACTATATGCTCACCGAACCGACCGACTTGATCGACGCATTTCGCAACTGCATCAACGAAGAAAGCGAATTCGATTTCGCCAAGTGGGCCTCCCGTGGCATGACCGAGATGACCCCGTTGTGGCTGTTGCGATATCTCCCAAACATGCCGGGCTGTCACATCGCCATTTACAACGATCTTCGTGGCCCGAACAACTCGCTGACCTTGCGTGAGTCCTCGGCCAATCAGGCGATTGGCGAAGCCATGCGGACCATTCAACGTGGCGGTGCCGACATGATGGTGGCCGGCGCAACGGGAACCCGCCTGCATTGGGTTCGCTGGGTGCAAACCGTCCTTCAAGAAGAATTGGCCGACAGCGACGAGCCGCACACGGCCAGCCGCCCATTCGACCTCGATCGAATGGGGGCCGTGCTCGGCGAAGGTGCCGGCGTCCTGATTCTGGAAGAATTGTCCAAGGCCGAATCCCGCGGCGCGAAAATCTATGCAGAGATCGTAGGCTCAGGCTCCTCGGTTGTGTCCAACGGCAGGGGAACCGCCTGTCGAGAAAAGTCCATGGCCAACGCAGCACGAGCGGCGCTTCGTGAAGGCCGGGTCGACGTTGGCGAATTGGGGCACATCCATGCCCACGGGTTGAGCTCCCGAAGTTGCGATATGGACGAGGCACGTGCGATCCAAGAAGTATTCGGCCCGCCGGAAAACCAACCTCCGGTCACCGCCGCCAAATCGTACTTCGGTAATCTCGGTGCTGGGAGCGGCGCCGTCGAGTTGGCTTCCAGTATTCTGGCGATCCAGAACAAGAAACTATTCTCTTCGCTCAACTACGAATCGCCCGACGCCGAGTGTCCCGTCGCCGTGGCCAACGGTACGGAAGTTTCGCCAGGCACGACGGCTCTCAATCTCAACGTGACGCAACAGGGCCAGGCCAGTGCGGTCCTGGTTCGGCGGCTCTAATCTACGAAAAAACCGGGCCAGCTCATCAGCTTGACCCGTTATGGGGGGAGCGATAGAGTGAGCGAACTCTCTTGCTAACGTGAATGTTTGCAAGGGTTTCAATTCGGTTCCGGCCCTGTGGGGCACCTCGTGCGACAGTGGCCACGCAGCAGCTTCAAAGCAGGCGAATCGATGGCGGACGTTGTCCTGCAAGGAGTTTCTCGCGTCTTCCCCGGCGGCACTGTGGCCGTAAATCGCGTCGAACTTTCGATTCCCGATGGGCAATTCATGGTGCTTGTCGGTCCCAGCGGCTGCGGCAAGAGCACCACACTTCGCATGATCGCGGGCCTCGAGCAGATCTCCAGCGGCCAGATCAGCATTGGCGGTCGAGTCGTGAACGACGAGCTGCCCAAAGACCGTGACATCGCCATGGTCTTTCAGAATTACGCCCTCTACCCGCATATGTCGGTGCGGCAAAACCTCTCGTTCGCCCTCAAGCTGCGACATGGCGGGCTTCTCAAACGGCTCTTTCAGCGAGTGACCTCTCCCACCACAGCCGCCGAGACCGCCAGACGGCAAGCCGAAATCGAGCAGCGAGTTCGCGATGTCGCGGCGAAATTGGGGATTGAAAGGTTGCTCGACCGTAGGCCTCGCGAGCTTTCCGGTGGCGAGAGACAACGCGTAGCCTTGGGCCGCGCATTGGTGCGCGAGCCCGTGGCGTACCTGTTCGACGAGCCGCTGTCCAACCTGGATGCCCGGCTCCGCCTCGATATGCGGCGCGAATTGAAGCAGCTCCACACGGAATTGCAATCAACCATGATCTATGTGACCCACGACCAGGTCGAAGCCCTCACGCTGGGAGACCGGATTGCCGTGATGCGAGATGGCGAGATTCAGCAGGTGGGCACCCCGCAGGAAGTGTATAACCAGCCGCGAAATCGCTTTGTAGCGGGGTTTATCGGCAGCCCTCCCATGAATTTCGTCGAGGGCCGCGTGGTGAGCGAGCAGGATGATTTGTCCATCGACACGGGCTCCGGCTCAGTTGCGGTCGACAGCGCGGCCACCAAAACGTTACAAAGGAGGGTTGGCGATCAGGTTGTATTGGGGTTCAGACCGGAAGTCGTCCGCTTGGCGGATCGATCGGTCGGCTCCAAATTGCGGCTCTCGGGACAAGTGATATTGGTTGAACCGCTAGGTGATGCGACCATTATCCACGTGAGCCTCTCCGCTGCTCAGGCGACGGAGGCGCCCGCGGTGCTGTGCCGAGCCCAGCCCGATGTCCAGGTGAGTGTTGACGATCAGGTTGAACTTGAGGTTGATTCGCAACGTATACATTGCTTTGAGGTCGATTCGGGCGAGAGTCTAACAGCGGCTTCCGCTCGGGCGATCAACTGAACGAAGACCATCGCTGATTGGCTAGAAACAGAACTGATAGATGAGGTGCTAACCCCGCAGCCCGAGTCGTGCACCAAGTAACGGTTCGGTGTTTGGGTCGTCCGCAAAGCGGACACGAAATCGTTGCCGTGAGTTTTGTTGGCGGACGGTTGATCGACGGACCGTGGGAACATGCTCTGTGTTCCCGCAGTTCGAGGGTCGCGACCCGCCTTTTTTAATTTGTCAGGAACAACCTGCCACCAGGCAAGTAACGCAACAGGAGGACAGAAACAGAGCGGAACAAACACGCCCGCTGGCAGCAACATGCCAGAGAGGGTTAGGCGACAACGCCCGGTGCCGATAGATGGCGGTCGTCGCCCCTTACAATTTGGACAATTCGAAAAGCTCAGCTCCCCGTCTTGCGGGGGAAAGTGAAAGTGGAATGAATCCCAACGAACTGCTACGGATCGTCGACACGATTCATCGCGACAAAAACATCGACAAGGAAATCGTCTTCGAAGGGATTGAGGCTTCGCTCGTCTCTGCCGCCAAGCGGCATTACGGGGAAGAGTCCGACATCATCGTTCATATTGACCGCGTAGATGGTTCGATTTCCGGTACTCGGGATGGGATTCCGCTAGACCCGGAAGAAACGGTCGGTCGCATTGGCGCGCAGACCGCCAAGCAGGTGATGATCCAGAAGATTCGCGAAGCCGAACGCGATGCCCTTTATGACGAATACACGGCGCTGATCGGCCAAATGGTCACCGGAGTCATTCAACGGTACACCGGCGGTTCGGCCACGGTCGCGCTGACGAACGTCGAAGCACTTTTGCCACGTAGCGAGCAGATTCCAGGCGAAACTCACCACACAAACGAACGCGTTCGGGCCACCGTATGCGAGGTGCGCAAGGTTGGGACCCGCGTCAAAGTCATCCTAAGCCGCACCCGAGCCGATCTGGTCCGCTGCCTGTTCGAACAAGAGATCCCCGAAATCGCCGAAGGCATCATCGAGATCAAGGGAATTGCCCGTGAGCCGAGTTACCGAACCAAGGTCAGTGTGACCAGCAGCGACGCCCGCGTCGATTGCATCGGTGCCTGCGTGGGCAGTCGCGGAAACCGCATTAAGAATGTGGTCGACGAGCTGGCCGGCGAACGGATCGACATCGTTCGCTGGAGCGACGACATGCAGGAGTTGATTCCCAACGCCCTACAGCCGGCCGAAGTCGAAGAGGTGATTCTGTGCCAGATGCTGGGACGCGCTATTGTCCTGGTCCGCGAGGATCAGCTTTCCCTGGCGATTGGTCGCCGTGGTCAGAATGTCCGTTTGGCCAGCAAACTGTGCATTTGGGACATCGAGATCATGACTCGCGAGGAGCTGGACGAGCAAATCGACGTGGCCGTTGCCGGATTTAGCTCAATAGAGGGGGTTGACGAAAACCTCAGTGAGAGACTGGTAGGCGAGGGGTATTTATCCTACGATGATTTGTCCATTATCGAGCCCGAATCGCTAATGGAAATGGGCGGCCTGACTATGGAGCAGGTCGACAAGATCGTTGAAGTTGCTGAAGAGCGGGCCGCTGAAGCCGAGAAGGCTGCCGCGGAACAGCGGCGAATTCGACGAGAACAGGAACGCGCCGAAGCTGCGGAGAGTAAAGCGTCTGAAGAATCAACCGAAGCAGTTGCGGCGGAAGAAGTCGAGGCTGTAGATTCGGCGAGCGCCGAGGCGGGAGAAGAGCCCGAGCTGGCGGCCGCCGAGCAGGAATCGAGTGACTCCCCCGTTTCCGCAGGGGATGGCGCTACGGAAGCCGAATCGACGGACACGTCTACCGAGGCATCGGCAGAGGATTCCGAAGAATCGAGTCGCGGTGCTGCTTCATAAGGTCAGGATGGCGGCCATCTTGTATTGCTAGGCTGGTTATAGATGGGTGGATTGTCGGTCGGTACGGGTGTCTGTGCCGAGGAGCCTCGGATTCGAGGGTCGATCGAGGAGACAACCCAATGAGTTGATCATTTAATTTGAGTCTCACATTGCTCGGCTTATCGAATGAGCCCGCAAGTGAAGACAAGGAGTAAGCCACAGTTGTCTGTGCGCATTTACGCATTAGCGAAAGAGCTGAAGATCGACAGCAAAGAGCTGGTCGAGATCTGCCCCAAGGCAGGGATCTCGGGCAAAGGCTCGGCGCTGGCCAGCTTGGACGACGACGAAGTTGCCAAGATCAAAGCCTTCGTCTCCGGAGGCGGGGCCAACGGTTCGGGTGGGGCTGCCAAAACAGGTGGCGCCGCCAGCAAGGCCGACTCAACGAAGCCGAATCAAGGTGTCGAAGGCGTTCTCCGCCGCGAAGACTACATCGCTCCCACGGGGGTCGGTGGTAAGCCTCCAAAAATTCCGGCGAAGGCGAAGCAGGAAACACCCCCGCCCGAGACGAAGAAGAAACCTTCTGCACCGGAGGGTCCTCCCAAGTCAACGCCCACCATCAAGCTTGCACCCATGCCAAGTGCCAGCTCTCCGCCTCCGGTTCGGCGTTCGAGCGAGCCGGAGCCTCAGAAACCGGATATCAAGCTTCCAGCCGACGCGATTCGGGCGGGGAAGACCGGCGCGAAACCGCTGCAGGAACATCTCCGCAAGCATGAAGCTCGCCGAAAAGAAGAGACCGAAGTAAAGCAGCCAAACCTGCCCCCTGTACCGGCCGAACCGCCACTCGTTACTGGCCGCGAGCAGCGGCGCGGTGGCGGCAAAAAGCGGGAGGTCGACGAAGAGTCGGGCAAGTCAGGTTCCGTCGGTGGACGCGAACAACGCCAGCTCAAACGAAAGCGTGGCCAGAGCAACCGTCGCGACGGCGAATTTGAATACCGTCCCCGTCGGAACTTTCGCCCGAAGCGAACGGGCACCAATACGGCTGCTCCGCGAAAGGGAAAAGCGGTCGTTGAAATGCCCGCCACGGTGCGAAGCTTCTCCGAAGCAATCGGGGTGCCCGTTCGCGACGTGTTGGGCAAGCTTTTGGGTTTCGGCAAGATGTCGAACATCAACGGTGAGATCGACCAGGAAACGGCCGAACTCCTTGCGATTGAGTTGGGGGTCGAAGTCGATTTCAAATCGGCCGTCGACTTGGAAGATCAACTGCTGACCCAATTCGAAGAGTACGAAGATCCCGAAGGATCGCTCGTTTCAAGAGCCCCCGTGGTTACCTTCCTGGGCCACGTCGATCACGGGAAGACCTCGCTCTTGGATCGCATCATCAATATCGATGTGGTCAGTGGCGAGAGTGGCGGCATCACGCAGCACATTCGTGCTTATCGCATCGACCGCGATGGTCGTTCCCTCGCCTTCGTCGATACGCCGGGCCACGAGGCGTTCACCGAAATGCGTGCTCGCGGGGCCAACGTAACCGACATCGCCGTTTTGGTGATTGCGGCCGACGATGGTGTGATGCCGCAAACCGAAGAAGCGATCAGCCACGCCCGGGCGGCCGAGGTTCCGATTGTCATCGCACTGAACAAGATAGACCTGCCCGGGGTGAACATCGACCGCATTTACCAACAGTTGGCCGAAAACGAACTGTTACCTACCGAATGGGGTGGCGATACCGAAGTGATCAAGTGTAGCGCCATCACCGGCGAGGGCGTCGACGACCTTCTGGAAACGCTGGTGACCCTGGCAGAACTGCACGACTACCAGGCCAACCCCGACCGTCCCGCCGCCGGTACATGCATCGAGGCCGAATTGCACGAAGGCCGCGGTGTGGTGGCCAAACTTTTGGTTCAAAAGGGAACCTTGAAGATCGGCGATGTGGTTGTCTGTGGCGAAGCCCACGGTCGCGTGAAAGCGATGTACGACACGCTGCTGGGCGAACAAGTCACGCACGATTCGGCCGGACCTTCCACCCCGGTCAACGTTACCGGCCTGGATGTTGCCCCCGGGGCCGGCGAACACTTCTACGTGATGGACGACATTAGCAAGGCCCGCGAAATTGCCAACACGCGGGCTTCCTCTGCCAAGCGGCAATCGCTTAGCGGTACCAAGACCCATGTGACGCTTGAGAACTTGTTCGAACACCTCGGAGACGATGAGGTGCAGACGTTGAATTTGATCCTTCGCGCCGACGTGAAGGGGTCGATCGAAGCGATTCTCAAGGAACTGTCAAAGCTCGAACATCCGGAAGTACAGATCAAAGTTCTGCAGGCCACCGTGGGCGGAATCAGTGAAGCGGATATTCACCTGGCCGACGCTTCCGATGCCGTGGTGATCGGCTTCAATGTCGTGCCCGACGAAAGTGCTCGGGTGCTTGCCCAGGATAAAGGCGTGCAGGTTCGCCGTTACGAAGTCATTTACAAGGTTACCGACGACATCAAGGCTTCGCTCGAAGGCATGCTCAAGCCCGAACTTCGCGAAAGCGACTTGGGCCGGGCTCTGGTGCTGCGACTATTCCCCATCAGCCGCGTGGGCACGATTGCCGGTTGTCGTGTGCTTTCGGGAATCATTCAGCGTGACTGCCGAATTCGAGTGACCCGAGAGAACCGCATCATCGGCGTCTATCCGCTGGATTCGTTGCGACGCGAGAAAGACGATGCCCGTGAGGTTCGCGAAGGTTTTGAATGCGGCATCAAGCTCGCGGGCTTCAACGACCTCAAAGAAGGCGACGTGCTGGAAGCATACAAGATCGAAGAGGTCGCCCGGACCTTCTAATGTCCGTGAGATTAGGGGCCGAACGCGTGCATCCTCTCACGGCTTGCTTTACTTGTTTGATCAGGAAGAACTAGCGGATACGGAATTCAGCGAACTCGATCGCGTCGACCAAGACCGATGCAGCGGTGCGTTCCCGTCTACATTCAGATTGCCAGCCCATGTCATCTCGCCGTTCTTTGAAGGCCGCCGAAGCGATTCGAGAAGTCGTCAGTATGGCGATTCTTACCGAATTGCAGGATCCTCGCGTGCAGGACGTCACGGTGACCCACGTCGAAGTGCCGGTCGATCTTCGTTCGGCCAAGGTTCACGTCTCGGTGATGGGTGACGAACGCAAACAGCAACTGTCGTTACACGGCCTCAAAAGCTCGGCAGGGTTTCTGCAGCGTAGGGTCGCCGAGAAAATCGAGATTCGATACACACCGCGACTCGAGTTCGTGCTCGATCAGGGAGTCAAGAAGTCGATCCAGATCGCGGAACTGTTGCAGGAAGTCGAACGCGAGCTGAAGGAATCTGACGCAAAGAAGCAAAACACGGCAGAGCCGGACTCCGATGCCCCTTCCGCCGCGATTGAGGACAAATCCGCCGACTTGAACTAACAAACATCCCCAGGACCTATTGCCACACGAACCTTCTCAGGTTTCGATAGGCACAGGTGACCAATCCCGCCTTCAGATTTCAATCAACCCGTGGAGTTTCGTCGATCGCATGGCCACGCCGAATCGTTCAGCAATCATCACCAAGCTTCAAAAGGTACTTCGCAAGCACTACAAGCCCGTGGCTCCGGTCGAGCGTCCCGTGCTCGAACAGCTATTGTTCGCTTGCCTCTTGGAAAACGCTCATCACGAACCGGCGGAAGAAGCGTTGGCCGCTGTCATGGACTCGTTCTACGACCTGAACGAAGTTCGTGTCAGCACCACCGGTGAGTTGGCACAGGTTTTTCCACGGCTGAACAACGCCGAAGCTGCCGCACGGCGACTGCGTCAAGTTCTTCAGAATGTGTTCGAATCGAGTTACACCTTCGATCTCGAAAGCCTTCGCAAGATGAAGCTGGGCCAAGCCACGCAGTATTTGGAAAAGAAGGCCAAGGCCAGTCCTTTTGCCGTGGCCTACATCACGCAGATCAGTTTGGGTGGGCATGCCATTCCCATGGATTCAGCCACGCTCGATGCCATGGAAGTTTTGGATTTGGTCGAGAGCAAAGGCCCCAAAAAAGCTCGCAGCGTCCCGGGGATCATTCGAGCCATTCCCAAGACCAAAGGGGTCGAAGTCTCGTCGCTATTGCACCAACTAGGAGCAGACTTTCACAAGAGTCCCTACTCTCCGGCGGTGCATAAAATTCTGCTGGAGATTTCGCCCGAGGCCAAACCCAACCTTCCAAAACGGGTGAGAAAGAAGGCCGTCGTGGAAGAACCCGCGCCCAAGGCAAAAACCAAGAAAGCCAAGGCGGCATCGGGAAAGTCGACCACCAAAAAGAAGGCCACCAAAGCAGCGAAATCAAAGACCAAGGCCAGTGTGGCAACCAAGAAGCCTGTGGCCAAGAAGAAGGCCGCCAAGAAGAAAGCCTCGCCCCGCCGCATCGCGAAACGCAAGCCACGCTAGTGGAAGCTGAGCGAGTGGGAGCAAGGAGTTGCGCTCAGGGCTGCGATGCCGCTTGGGCCGCCAATCACGTGGCAAATCTGGCGGCTCTGGGGTAAAATTGACGATGGAATGGGCCAATCGCGTGGCTGCGATGCTGGTCGACTCCGAGATGGTTTGACGACCTCGAGCGGTAGTTTGCCCCGGGTTCGTGACGACCATGCGATCTTCAATCCGCGGAACCTGCCCCATCCCGCGGCGCTTTTCGTTCGCCAGCGGGCGTCCAGCAATGAAATTCCGAGCAGAGTGATTCCCATGTTGTATCTAAGCCGCGGCGGTGCCTTGCTGTCAATCGTTCTGCTCTTGGGTTGGGCCTGTTCGCTCTCCACGGCCAGCGAATCTCCTTCGGACGCGGCCGATCCATCTTTGCCCGGCAATACGGAAGCCGAGATCTTCGATGGACTGCCCGAGCCGCTGATTCCGAAGAACCCGCTGTCTCAGGAAGAGCGCGACAAGTTGGAGGCGATCACGCTGTTTTCCGCCGCGCGGATGCATCAGCAGCGGCAAGACCTTCCCGCGGCATTGCGTCTGTACCAACGAGCACTTCGATACGACCCCAACGCGCTACCCGTGCTAGAGCAGATTGTCACCCTGGCCTTTGAATTGGAGCGGACATCCGAAGCCATTCGCTACGCCCTGATGGCGGCCGAGTTACAGCCGGGTCGCCCGGAACTGCTGAGGCAATTGGGGCTGCATCTGTTTGGGCAAGACGACGTTGACGGTGCGGTGCGACTTTACGAGAAGGCCCTTTCGCTGCCGCAGGTTCAGGCCTCGGATTCCGGAGAGATTCAGCTCCTGGCCGAGATCGGGCAAATGTATTCTGATCTGGGGCGATTTGCCGAAGCAGCCAAGGCGTATGCCAGCGTGCAGGAATACATCGAGCAGCCGCTCGATGATGCTGCGGCGAAGCGTTTTCAAGAAACGCTGCTGAAACGGTTCGGCGGTCGTGACGTCGCCTATGAACAATTCGCCGAAGCCTATCTCGAAGCAGGTGAATACGAAGTTGCCACCGACGCTTTCGAGAAGGCCAACGTAATCAAGCCCGATCGTGCTCGTTTGGCGTTCAACCTGGCACGCGTTCAATTCCGAAGCGGCGATGCCGAGCAAGCTCTGGACACGCTGTACGCATATTTCGAAGCGCAAGGCACTGCATTCGGCCAAGAGCCGTACGAGCTACTCGCGAAACTTCTTGCCGACCTGGAACGCGACGACGAGTTGCTCGACGAACTCGAAGCCATTCGGGAGACCGATTCGGACAACGAGTCGCTCACCCTGTTTCTGGCGGGGCAGTTGTTTGAAGCCGACCAATTGGATCAAGCGACGCAGCTCTACGAAGAATTGGTTGACAATACAGGCTCGCTGGCTGCCCGTCAGGGGCTCGTGCACATCGACCAAGAGCGGAACGATGCCGAGGCATTGTTGAAACATATGGGGCTCGCCGCCGATCAAGATCCCCCCAGCCCGATGCTACCCGCAGACCCCCGACAATGGCTGGGCGATCAAGCGGACACGCTCATCGAGAACGAGGCGCTGCTCACCGCGGTGCTGGACTTAATTGCCGAGCCCGCTGAGGACGAAGCGCTAACTCGGCAGCGAAACCTTACGCTCTCGTGGCTCGCACTGGCCGCAGGACGCACGGAAAAAGCAGAAGAACTGTTCAAGATGGGGCTCGATGAATCTGACGAGCAAGCTGTTGGGTTGCTTCGCGAGTGGGGCTTGGAACTATTGGGCGGCGAGCAATACGAGGCCGCCTCGCGTTGGTTGCGACGTGCGATCGATATCGCGGGCACCGACGATAGCCGACCCCCGTTCGAGCATTACTATCTGGCTGGTGCGTTGGAGATGGCTGGTGACACGGACGAAGCACTGAATATCGCCCGCCAAGGCGCACGTCGGGCAGAGCCCTTCCCGGAATGGGTTCCCATGTTTCGCAGCCGCGTGGCCTGGGTTGCGTATCACGCCCGACGTTACGAACTGGCCGAGGAATTGTACCAGGCGTTGATCGACGATTTCGACCACGAACCGGCCTCCGGCGATGTTCGCGACGTGCTCCGCAACGCTCGGCTAGTGCTTTCGAACCTGGACTCGATCAACGGAAATCTCGAAGATGCCAAAGAGTGGCTCGAGCAGGTGCTCGACGAATTTCCCGAGGATATTTCGGCCCAGAACGATTTGGGATATCTTTGGGCCGACGAGGGGATCAACTTGGACCGTGCGTTGGAGATGATTCGCAACGCAGTCGATGCCGAACCTGATAATCCCGCGTATCGCGATAGCCTTGGTTGGGTGCTGTACCGCTTAGAGCGCTACGAAGAAGCGCTTGTCGAGATGCAGAAGGCGGCCGATACCGAGGAGCCCGACGGCGTTATTCTCGATCATCTGGGCGATGTCCATCTCGGACTGGGAAATGTCGAGGAAGCCCGAGAGTCCTGGCAACGGGCACTCGAACTTTTCGATCCCGAGTACGATGCGGAGTACATCGAGCAGACCACGGAAAAGTTGGCCGCTCATCCAGGTTCGACCGACGAATAGTTTGCTGGTTCGGCGGACGACCCACATCCCACACAAACTGCATTTGAGACAACAAGAGACACGACGAGGCAACCGATGGCAGGCCATTCCCACTGGGCCGGAATCAAACATAAGAAAGCTCTAATCGATAACAAACGGGGCAAGGTTTGGAGCAAGCTTTCCAAAGCGATTATCGTGGCGGCCAAGTCGGGAGGTGGCGACCCCACCATGAATCTCCGTCTGCGGTACGCAATCGATGCGGCCAAAGCGGTGAGCATGCCCAAAGACAACATCGAACGGGCCATCAAAAGCGGCACCGGAGAACTCGACGGTGGGAATCTCGACGAGATTCTCTACGAAGGCTACGGGCCCAACGGCGTGGCCATCTTGTGCGAGATACTTACCGACAACCGCAATCGCACGGCACCCGAAATTCGCAAAGTGTTCGAGATGGCCGACGGGAAACTCGGGGCAACCGGCTGTGTCAGTTGGATGTTCGATCGCAAAGGGTTGTTCACGATTCCGGCCGACAGCACCGATGAAGAATCGCTGATGGAAATCGCTCTCGAGGCCGGGGCCGAAGACGTAAAACGGGTTGACGACAGTTTCGAAGTCCTTTGCGATCCCGGCGACTATCAACAGGTGGCCGACGCGCTGGCTGACGCCTCGCTGAAGTGCGATGTCAGCGAAATCACACGAATCCCGCAGAATACAGTCGACCTCGATGTAGATTCGGGCCGCAAAGTGTTGAAACTCCTCGAGCGACTCGACGATCACGACGACGTGCAGAGCGTTTCCGCGAATTTCAACATCCCCGACGAGGCCATGGCCGAAATCTCCGCAGAAGAGTAGGCTTTCTGCCAATCTTGAGCAAACCCCTTGGGCATGTCATCTCAGAACAGGGACGGTGAGTGTTGAAATCGATACGGTGGTTGATCGGCGCAGTCTATATGCGGTTGGCGGGATGGCGTATCGAGGGTCGTGCTCCTGATGTGAAACGATTTGTCCTAGTCGCTGCGCCCCACACGTCGAACTGGGATTTGCCCATGGTTCTTTCGCTGACCTGGGTGCTGGGGTTGCGAATTCATTGGCTGGGAAAGAAACAGCTTTTTGGCTGGCCCATTGGGTGGTTGATGCGGTTACTGGGTGGAGTTTCCGTCGATCGTTCGGCCCCCCAGGGAACCGTAGCTCAGGTGGCCAAGGCCTTCGAAGGGCGTGAAGAGTTTGTGCTGCTCATCCCGACCGAAGGAACCCGCAGCCGCGCGGAATATTGGAAAAGCGGCTTCTACTACATCGCCAAAGCGGCCGAGGTGCCGCTCGTCTTGGGGCGGATGGATTGGGGCGACAAAGTCGGGACCATCGAACAACCAATATGGCCTTCCGACGATCTGGTCGCAGATATGGATCGCATCCGCGAGTTCTACGACGGCGCCCAGGCCATGTATCCCGAGAAGTTTGGCCCGGTGCGCGTCAAAGAAGAGGACGCCGCCAGACCAGTGTAGAGCATTCGGATTTCGTGTGACTTGAAAGAAGCCACGGAACGGCCATTATGATCGGATAGCCCAGCCGCATGACGGCCGGGTCGCCATCGGCGACATGAAGCCCTTCGTAGAAGTACCGGTCGGAGAGAATGTCAGGGCTTGAGGGGCGTTCCCCTCGAACTGGATGATTCGATGAAACCAATGCGGCATGGAATGTCACCTGAACTTCAGGGCATCCTGTCGCCTGCGGCGACCCAGCCGACATGCGGCCGGGCTATCCAGGGTACTTACCAGCGGTGACTCAATGTCCCGTCGGGGGTGGTGTCAGGTTCAACATCGACTTGTCCCACTTTACGGTCTTGCCGTGTTCGATCTTCGGCCAGTACACCTCGGGGTCGAAGTCGGGGCTGTTGTCCTTGTCGTGGCAGTTCATGCACACTTGCTCGATCGCCTGAGCTTTGCTCAGTTTCAAGGCGGCCTGAAGTTGATTTCGCTCTAGTTGACTGCGCCCTTTGTCTAACTCTGCGGCCACATGCTCGGCGGCCGGACCATGGCAGTTCTCGCAGCCGTTGGCAACCAGATGCGGCGTGGCGTGGATGCTCTCGAAGCCCGTTTCATACGGGAAATACTTCTGTGGATTCCACCCGGTCACATGGCAACTGACACACTCGGGGTCGTGAATTCGCGAAGGCTTGGCGATTTCGATGATCGACTCCGTGGCCCGTGCGTGACCCGTGCCCCGCCAGATGCTGTACTGCTTTTGATGACAGTCTTTGCAGTTTTCCGCACCGGCGAAATTGCCATTGTGATTGGCGACCGGACGCAGGCCCAGTGCCTCGAACCCGGCCAGCTCCAGATCCGACTGATATGCGACCATCAATTGATACATCGCTTCGCTATCGGGGAATCGCGAATCGAGCGGCACACGCTGAAAACGTATTGGCGTTTCATCGTCGTCGTAGAAACCGATGACAGCCAGATACATTCCCTTGTGGCCCACTTCGACCAACCGGGCATGGGAACCTTCGATGGTGCGCCACTCGGCAGGTGGTTCGTCCGCACCGCCTGCGGTAACAATCCAATCGATCTGCTCGGGGAACTCGCGGGCAAGTTGCTCCGACTCTTCGGGCGTGCCGTAAGACAGCACCACGACGGCTTCGCAGTTTTGAGCCTCCAACTCGGGCAGCACCTTCTTCAGCGCGTCTGAGGCCGAAGTGAACTGTAAATCGGGATTGCTGACTTGTGCCTGGTACGACGGGCCAAGGACCGAGGTGACGCCGATCTTTCGGTTGCCGCATTCAACAACACGAAACGGCTTGGCGAAGTCGATTCCCGTGAACAGGTCGCTCTCGGTGCTGAAGCCGACGTTCGCGGTAACAAAAGGGTTTTCTTCATCGATCACGACGCTCAGCAAACGTTCGGCCGGAAGTTGCAAGTCGGATGCTCCAAACCCGACCGCGCCGTATCCCATCTCTCTCAGGCCTCGCAGGGCGGTGTCGAACTTGATGCCAGCCTGTGGGCCGAAACGCCGAATCTGACCACCCAGGTCGACTTTCGCCAACGGCCAGCCTTTTTCTTCACTGAGTTGCTTCAGCAGCGAGTCGCGGCGGCTGAAACCACCTTTTTGGTTTTCCAATCCGGCACATCCACATGGTTCCAGGTAGCCCAACATCTCGCCGGAAATGACCAGAGCACCCGCGGGCTGAGGCCAGCCTTCGAAAATGGGGCCGTTGACCGCCACCGGGTCGATCGGCTCATGCGAACCATAGCCCGGGTCCTCATTGGTCAATGCGGCCGTTTGGCTGCCTTCGTTTGTTGCGGCCTTGGAGGTTGCTTCGTGATTGCAACCCGTCGTGCAAAGGGCGAGCAACGATATCGCCAGGCCAATTGAGATCGTGGTGAGAGGGATGTTTCGAGTTGTTCCGTCCATGGTGTGTTACTCAGCGGGTTCGATATGGAAGATGGCCCCTGTGTCCCGTGCAGACCAAGTGAGTTCGTCTACTCCGTGGCGAACTGCAGGTGAATCTCCAATTTGGGTACATCCGGATGCGTGGTCTCAATCGTAATCAACCCCAAATCACCTTGGTCGTTGCCCAACCGATTCATGACCGGGGCACCTTTGGGGATTTCGATAGTCAACGGATACTGCACGCTCCTGGCTTCACCTTTTCCTTTGGGTTCCCCAAGTGTTACAATCACGTCCTCCGGGGTCACCACGGGAGGTTTCAGTTCCACCTCATCTCGCAGCGGTCCGCGGACGTAGATTGTTAGCTTGCGGGTTGTCCCGGTCTCGCGCGGGACGCGGCCGATCGCAACCTTTCGTGTCGCAGAATCCCATCCACGACCGCCGATGATCGCGAAATCGCTGTCGACCATGCCATAGACCGGAATTTCGATGGTGGGCATGTTCTTCAAATTCGTGGCCAGCGCGATTGTCTGTTGAATGGCACCTTGCCGCAAGCCGGGTTTGACCGTCAGCCGGACACGATAACCACTTTTCGCGCCCTCGATCTGCAAGTCTTCGGGTGCTAGCGGTTCCAGTTCCAGGTCGAAGAACTCGGCCGTGTCTTCGATCGTGGGCCGCGCCTCGCTAATCTCCAGTGGCTCGTCCCGCGTTGATTCGATCAGAATCGCCTTCGTACTGCTATCCGTCGTCAACAACTTGCCGACTGAGAACGCACTGGGCGTGGTCCGCACGGTCTGAGCGATTTTGCCTGTGATTTCCAGTTGCAGGCGAGGAGTCTCGGGGTCGTTGGTCAGCAGCAACGCGGTCTGGCGGAACTGGTCGGAGTAATCTCGTTTGACGGTCCAGTTCAAGGTGACATCCGTCTGTCCTCCCGGTGGGACCGTGATTTTTGGGCGGGTGTTCGATTCGGGGTCAACTTCCTGGCCCCCCAACTTTCCCACGGTGCACTTGCAGGAGGTCTTGCGGAGAACCAGTTCCAGTGGATAGTCGCCTTCGTTGCGAACAACGAACGTATGACTGTCCTCGGAAAGGTTCTCCAACGCTCCGAAATCATAAATCGCATCGTCTACAACCAGCTTCGGCTGAGGACCATTCTCCGGTGGCAATTGCGGCGCGACCGGATCGTTCATGATCGAGTCAATCGGACGAGCGATCTGCTCGTTACTGGCCAACAAATCGAACCCGGGCAGCGCCGTGCCGATTCCCAGCACGAAGCCAACCACCACAGAAAGCACGACGAGCGTGAAAAGAGAGATCCGACCTGAGCGAGGTTGTTCGACGTTCACCAATGTGGTCCTGTATCTTGAAGCAATTTCGTTGGAGTTGGTTGAAAGAATTAGGTTTCTTTGCCACTGCGATTCATGCGAAGGCAGGGTTCCCATATCGTTCGACCGAACGGTTCCAACAGGATCTTAGCCATGATTCGATCCTATATCTGGCGGCAACAGCCGTCAATTTTGCGACGCACCGTGCTTGATGAGTTTCGCGCGCAGTGCTTCCGGCAACTTCTTGTCCAAATGGGGCGTAACCTGGTCGAGTTCAAGCGCCGCCTCGCGGTGGGGAGCGGCGTCTTGGGGTTGTTGTGCGGCTTCCAACGCCAGGGCCAGTTTTGCACGTCGATAGGCATCGTTTGGATACAAGGCGACACATTGCCGGTAAGCTTCGGTGGCCCTCTGAAGAGCGTCTTCGTTCTGCGTGGTCTCGTAGATGCCCCAGTACCAATTGCCAACTTGTAAACACGCCATGCTGCTGATGGGATCGCGGGCCATGAACCCCTTGGCGTAGACAGTGAGCTGGTCGAGGTCCTCGGGCTTGAAAGCGACGCTCTGCATCCGCCGAACGGTCATCGTGCCCAACGCCCACCACGGTTTGGGGTTCAACTGATCGGCCTCGGCGGCTTCGCGCAGCAGCTGCACCTGTTCTTCGTACGAAAGCCCGCGCTGCATGGTTCGCTGCATCAACAATCGACTTTGCAGCACAGGCTGATAAGCCGTGTAGAAACACCCCAACAGCAGCAGCAGAGAAACGGCCAGTCCGGCGAAAAGAGCAGGGCGGGGGGGCTCGAGCCCCTGAGTTGGGTCTTCGCCAACGGTCACCGCCATGGCCACCAACAGCCACAGCGTTCCGGCAACCCCGGCAAAATGAAATCCTCCGGCCGCGGAGAGATTCACCAGCATTGCGATGAAACCAACGACCGGCAACGCCACAGAATTGCCCTGCACGGCGGTCCAAGGTCTCAGCAGGAACACCCCAGCACAGGCTACCCCCGTCGTGGCAATGAAGGTGACGGGGCTCAGTGGAACCTCGCCCAGCAGGCCGAAGATGAAGGCCAGCACGAAGCCGGCCACCGTGGTGGTTAGCAGAAAACGCAGGGTTCGGGGTTCGACTTCATCAGGAACGTCTGAACTCGGTGCACGACGGGTCCCGGTCCAAGTGATGCCTACCAACGAACCCATTACAAGCGCCAACGCGACCAGAGCCAGGGTGCCCGAGTTGGCCCACACGTCGAATACGAAGTTGTGCGGATCGGCAATTTCTTCGCTGGCAGTCGGCAGCTTGTAGAGTGTGTAGTAGTCCTGAAAGTTCCCTCCACCGCAGCCCAGCCACGGCATGTCTGCGACCATCGCCAGCGACGATTGCCAGTACTGCAACCGATATCCCAGCGACTTCGGGGCCTCGCTGAGCACTTCCGCATCGACACCGCCGAGGGCCCACAGAACACCCACCAGCAGCAGAATTCCCGTGGCGGTACCTAGCGAGATGAGTTGAACCCTTCGAGAGGCCCAATGGCTTCCCCATCGAACGAATACCACGCCGCATACCAGGCTTGCCGCGACCGCCAGAACGGCGCTTCGACTCTTCGTCAGCAGCAGGCACACCGTGATGGGGGCCGCGACCAGTGCAGCGCCGATCCACGTCCTCGCTTTCTTCCCAGTGTCAACCAGAGCGCCGACCACCAGTACGACCAGCCAGGTGGCTAGAAATCCGGCCAGCGAGTTTGCCAGATCGAACCGCCCCATCGGCTCGGTGCTCATCAAACGCTGCTCGTACAACTGACGAACTGCCGATCCTGCCGGGGCATCCACGTTGGCCATTCGCAGCGAGGTCTCAGGGTCCTCCAGGTAGAAGGCTCGATCTGCCGGCATGCTGACAAAATACTGGTATAGCCCGTAAGTCGACTGCGCCATCGCCGCGGCGATCATCACGCAGAACACGGCTCGCATATCGCCCGCGCGAAACAACTGGCGAGCCAACAGAAAGATGGCCGCCATCGCGACCAATTCCCACAACACATTGATCGCCGCACGGGGCTCTCCGTGCTGGGCACCCAAGGCGGCTGCCAGCACTTCGATCGCGAACAACACCACCACGGCCGTATCGACCGGCCCGAAGCGAATCTTCTGTCCCTGGCCCAACAGCAGCGAGCCGATGTACAAGCAGAGCAACACCAGGGTCAGCATGACCGCGGGCAGGCCATCGCCGAGCGACGCGATGGAGTCGCCCGGGGTGAAGGAACGTGCGACGAAGATCGCCAGCAGGCCCACAAAACAACCCAGTCGCATTCGCTCGGCCAGCGCAGGGGGGGGTTGCGCTGCTTGGGTCGAGCGGTTCTGTGGTTGTTTACGGTTCATGCCACGCATCGTTGAGAGCTAAAGGTTTGCCACGTTGGGCTAGGGCTCTGACGGTTGTTGGTTTCGCATCTTTCGCCGGGCCGTGGTTTCCAGAATGGCAATCAACAACAGCACGCACACAACCATCAGCCCGATGACGATAGCGCCTCCGCCATCGACCTGATACAGCAGCAGGGCGCCCAACGATGTCGTGGCCGTGGTGAGGTAGATGGTCAGCACGGCCTGCGTGCGACTGAGCCCCAGATCGACCAGTCGGTGAGAGAAGTGATTGTTGTCGCCTTGGAAGGGGCTATGACCGCGTCTCAATCGAATGAGTACGACGCTGGTCGTGTCGTACAACGGAACGGCTAGCACGCACAATGGGGCTAGGATGGCATGCTTCGGAAGTCCTTCGCCCGCGAAGGTGGCCATCAACGTGCCGGTGGCGATCCAAAACCCGATGAAGTACGACCCGGCGTCGCCCATGAAGATTTTGGCCGGCGGACGGTTATGTGCCAGGAAACCGACCAAGGAGCCCACGAGCACCAGCAGAAACCCCGCGACAAACAACTGCGGTTGGTGGGTTGTCGGGTCGGGTGCCATCAACATCACGGCGGCCAACATCGCCGCGGCAATGGCCCCTACGCCGCCGGAGAGCCCATCCATGTTGTCGAGCATATTGAAGGCATTGATCAGGGCCACAATCCATAGCACGCTCAACGCGTTGGTAAGCCATGGCAGGTCGACGAACAACGATAGTCGCCAGCCAGCGGCGACCACAACGGCAGCCACGGCCGTTTGAATACTCAGGCGAAGTTTCCAATCGAGGCCGCGACGATCGTCCGCCAGGCCCAGCAACATCAGCACCGTTGCGGCGGCAATCAGCAGCCACAGCTTGCTCGACTGTTCGCTGAGGCCGCCCAGATGCTGTACGGCGATTTCCGGCAGGAACGCGGGCGGAGGGGATGTTGCGGCCCACCATACGACGCATTGCCCCAGGGCCAGGGGAACGACGACACCCAGCCAGATACCGATGCCGCCCCCGGCGGGTGTTGGTTGCTGATGGGCTTTATGCCCGGCGGGGCGGTCGACCAGGCCGAAGCGTTCCGCCTTGCGACGAATCACATACATTGCCACCCACGACACGGCCATGCTGGGGAAAATTGCTCCCACGATAAGCCAGATCACACGCTTGGTCCCCGTCGCGATTGTAGGCGAATGTGCTCTCGGCACAGGTCGAAGAATTCATGGTAATCGCCCCGTCGATAGTCGGGGAACGTCCAATCCCAGGCTTTCCAGCCGCCCTGCTGATATCGCAGCGTGACTTCCGCGTAGATGCCCTCGCCCAGATACAGCCGATGGGCGTGGTCTTTGGTGGAAGCCAAAACCAACTTCGCCAGCGTTACGTAGCCCGGATCGAGATTCAACGGTCTCGACTCGGGATGCCGGCCCTGTTGTGCATACGCAGCTTCCCAGGTGTTGGTTTGCTGCTTTATCCGAGGGAGAACCGCCGGGTCGACCAGCGTTTCGAAGGCCCAGAATTGCTTTTTCAGCCCGGGGCCCATCGTCGACTCGTAGTAATCGGTCTCCTCGAATGCAAACCGGCTGCTGGTCAGCGCCACGGGGCCCCATTGCGCGATGGCCTGCTCGGTCGTCCAGTCGAATGAAGCGTCATAACGACTAAACGCCGCCAGGATGAGCAGCACCGGCTCGGGTGCGTTGATCTGACCCATGTTGAAAATCTCCGGTCGATCAACGGCTAGACAGGCGAAGGCTCGATCATGAACCGACGCCTTGACGGGCGTCGACCACCATCCGCGTCAATGCTTCCACAGCACCTTCGATAGCCAACGGCTGGGGTTTCTCTTCGTGCCGCCACTTAAGTTCCAACTCTCCAGCATCCAGTCCGCGTTGGCCGATGACGATCCGCAGTGGGATACCGATCAGGTCGGCATCCTTGAACTTCACGCCAGGTCGGGCATCACGGTCGTCCATCAATACTTCGACGCCGACCTGCTTCAACTCGTCGTACAGCTTTTCGGCCATCTCCATGACGGGCTGTTGCGATACGTTCAACGGAACGATCAGCACCTCGTAAGGGGCCAACGACATGGGCCAGATGATGCCGTCGTCATCGTGATTGGTTTCGATCAGTGATGCGAGAATACGATTAATGCCGATTCCATAGCAGCCCATGATGATGGTTTGTTGTTTCTCTTCGGCGTCGAGAAATTTGGCTGAAAGCGCATCGGAGTATTTCGTGCCGAGTTTGAAGACGTGCCCCACTTCGATCGAGGCTTTCATCGCCAGGTTCTGCTCACAGCGGGGGCAGGGGTCGCTATCGCAGGCGTTGCGGACGTCTGCAAACTGTTCAATATTGAAGTCACGGTCGAGATTCGCATTGACGTAATGCTTGTCTGCTTCGTTGGCGCCGACGACTGCGTTGGCCATGGCCGCCACGTCGTGGTCTGCCACGACAGGAATTTCCAGTCCCACCGGTCCTGCAAAACCGACGGGGGCCTTGGTCACCTTTTCGATTATCTCTGGAGGTGCTAACTCAAGGTTGTTTGCTCCCAACGCCCGGCGGAGTTTGCCTTCGTTCACTTCATGATCGCCACGGACCACGATCGCTACCGGCTTCTCGTCGGCCAGATAGATCAACGTTTTGATCATGCGATGCGGCTTGCACCGCAGTGCCTTGCAGACCTGTTCGATCGTACGGGCATCGGGCGTGTCCAGCTTCGTGAGCGGTTTGGCTTCGGCCTCGGACCTGGCGAGCGTTCGCTCTCCGGTCTCGGCACGCTCCTGATTCGCGGCGTAGTTGCAGCCGCCGCAGACCACGACCATGTCCTCGCCGTTTTCCGAAGGGACCATGAATTCGTGACTGGCGTCGCCACCGATGGGTCCGCTTTCGGCTTCCACCGGCAGATACTTCAAGCCACAGCGATCGAAGATGCGGCAATAGGCTTCGTACATCTTGTCGTAGCTTTCGCCCAAAGCTTCGACCGAAGTGTCGAAACTGTACGCGTCCTTCATCAAAAATTCGCTGGTACGCAGCACGCCGAATCGAGGGCGTTCTTCGTTGCGAAACTTCGTTTGAATCTGATACAGCGTCAGTGGGAGTTGGCGGTAGCTGGAAACATGATGTGCGATCAGGTCGGTGATGACTTCTTCATGCGTGGGTCCCAATGCCAAGTGAACTTCTCGGTTTTGACGACGAACCTTGAAGTCGATCAGCACCGAACCGAACGCTTCGCGGCGGCCCGTCTGTTCCCACAGCGAGATGGGTGTCAGGGCCGGGAGCAAGACTTCGATCGCCCCGGCACGTTCCATTTCTTCGCGAACGATCCGTTCGGCTTTCTTCAGCGAACGCAACCCCAGTGGCAGATAGCTGTAGGCCCCTGCCATCACCTGGCCAACCAATCCGGCGCGGATCATGAGCACGTGGCTGGGGATTTCAGCGCCCTCGGGCGTCTCTTTCATGGTGGGGATGAACGTTTGCGACCATCGCACGCTGGGGGTCCTCGAACAGATCCACTTGGATTGAAGGCTGCCGACTTGCGCGACAGCTACCTTCTCATACGACACGGCGGGCATTCTAAAGGATCGCCCCGAACATAGGGAGTGCGATGTTGCTGGAGTACGAGCTGCCCGGGCACGCTTTCGGCTGCGATCCACGGCTTTCGGTGCCTTGTGGCTATGTTTCAGCGGCACTAGAATCGGTCGGCTACGTTTCGCTTGGCATCGGCTTCGCCGTACAATTGCCGGTCGCAGGGCGCAGAGAAGCAGACATGCCGGAAAGATCGTCTCCATGGGTCGTCGCTACATCAACGAACTACAGCATCAAGAGGCCGTCGACGACATCTACGTTGCCAGCGGTAAGCAATTACGGCCCAATCGCAACGGGAATCTCTATCTGCAAGTAGAACTCTCCGATCGCACCGGAACGTTGAGTGCCCGGATGTGGAATGCCAGCGAGTCGATCTACCGGAGCTTCGAGGACGGCGACTACGTACACATTGAGGGCACTTCGCAGTTGTACCAAGGGGCGATGCAGATGATCGCCACACGCATCGGCAAGGCCGACCCCGGCGAGGTCGATCCGACCGACTTTATGACCCAGTCGCCTGCCGACAACGAAGCGCTCTCGAAACAGGTTGCCGAATTGCTACGTTCCCTGGGCGATCGTCACCTGCGAGCCCTGGCCGAACGATTCTTGGCCGACGACCAACTGATGGCCAAGTTCGCACGAGCCCCCGCGGCGATTAAACATCATCACGCCTACGTCGGCGGCCTGTTGGAACACGTTGCGAAGTTGATGCAGATCGTCGACCGGATCAAGGACTTGTACCCCAAGGTCGACCGAGACCTGCTGCTGTTGGGCGTGTTTCTGCACGACTTGGGCAAGGTCGACGAATTGGACGCCGACCCCGTGCCGGCCTACACCGATTGTGGGCAGTTGGTCGGTCATATGGTCATCGCCTGCGAAATGCTCGACGACAAGATACGAGAAGTTGAATCAACCTCGGGGGAGACCTTCCCCGAAGAGAAGGCCCTGCGGCTGAAGCATATGATTGTCAGTCATCACGGGACGCTGGAATTCGGCAGCCCGAAAGTTCCGATGACGCTTGAAGCCCTGGCATTGCATTACCTGGACAGCCTGGACGCCAAGATGGAATCGTTCAGCCACCACATCGACGACGACCCGAACGTCGATAGCGCCTGGACGGTCTACAGCCCCGGGTTGGGACGCAAGCTGTACAAAGGTTAGCTCTGGTTCTGCTCGATGGCCTTCCGGACGCACACACCGGCCGTCGCCATATCTGCCGGTAACGACGACCCCAGCACGAAGGCCATGCCATGGTGAGCGACACGGAAAGCCCCTCGAATCCAGTCGATTGGGATTCCATTGCCGACTCGCTCGTGCAATTGGTGGCCTCGCCCGGTTACAAGCCAGCGAAACCCAAGCTGCTGGCCAAGATTCTCGGCATCCCGGAAGACCAGCTCCAACCGTTCAAGAAAGTCGTTAAGAAGTTGGTCAAGCGTGGCTCGCTGTCTTACGGCCCGCGCCACCTCATCGAGAAGCCCGGCAAGGTGGACCGCAACCGCATTACGGGCCTCTTTCGTCGCAAGGCCGGGGGATTCGGCTTCGTCACGCCGGCCGGTACGGCACGCGGAGAACGCGGCGAAGACATCTTCGTTCCGGCCAAGCACGCGCGGGATGCGGCCAATGGCGATACCGTGCTGGTGCGGCTAAGCAAGAAACCGGGCCGTGGCGGTCAGCCCGCGGGCGAAATCATCGAGATCATCGAACGCGAGACGCATCAGTTCGTCGGATCGTATTTCGAGTCGGCCGGGTTCGCCTATGTGCAGGTCGACGGCACCGTATTCAACCAGCCCATTTTCGTGGGCGACCCCGGGGCCAAGAACGCGTCGGTCGGCGACAAGGTTGTGTTCGACATGGTTCGCTTCCCTTCGCACATTCACGAAGGCGAAGGCGTGATTACCAAAGTGCTCGGCGCCGGGGGGGCTCCCGGGGTCGATACCGAGGCCATCATTTGCGAGTTCAACCTGCCCGATGCGTTTCCCGACGCAGTGCTCGAAGACGCTCGTTTACAGGCCGACCAATTCGACGAGTCGATTGGGGAAGATCGCCGCGACTTCACCCAAGATACGGTCATCACCATCGATCCATTGGATGCCCGCGACTTCGACGATGCCATCTCGCTGGTGAGGCTCGAAAACGGCCACTGGCAACTGGGCGTGCACATTGCCGACGTGTCGCACTTCGTCCCGCAAGGTTCGGTGCTCGACCGTGAAGCATACAACCGAGCGACCAGCGTTTACCTGCCCGATCGCGTGTTGCCGATGCTGCCCGAGGTGATCTCGAACAGTTTGGCCAGCCTGCAGCCCGACCATGTTCGTTATACGAAGACGGCCATCATCGAGTTCACCGAAGATGGGGCTCCGGTCGCCACCGACCTGCATTGCGGCGCCATTCGCAGCGCGCGACGCTTCACCTACGAAGAGGTCGACGAGTATCTCGCCAGCCCCGCGGCATGGAAGAAGAAGCTGACCCCCGAAGTTCACGCCCTGGTTGGTCGCATGCACGAACTGGCGATGATCTTGCGGAAGCGTCGGTTCACCAACGGCTCGTTGGAACTTTCCATGCGCGAAGTGAAGGTGGACCTCGACAAACATGGCCGCGTGGTGGGCGCCCATCGGGTTGAAAACACGGTGAGCCACCAGATCATAGAAGAGTTCATGTTGGCCGCCAACGAAGCGGTGGCCCGCCGTCTGCACGAGGCCGAAACGCTCTTCCTTCGCCGTGTGCACAAGGCCCCCGATCCTCGCAAGCTGAAAGAGCTGACCAAGTTCGTCAATGAATTGGGCTTCGAGACCGAAAGCCTCGAGAGTCGCTTCGAGCTGCAACGGTTGTTGGAGCAGGTGCATGGCAATCCGGCGGAGTATGCCGTGAACTACGCCGTGCTCCGCAGTCTGCAACGGGCCGTGTACAGTCCCGAGGAAGAAGGCCACTACGCCCTGGCGAGCGACTGTTATTGCCACTTCACCTCGCCGATTCGCCGCTACCCCGACCTCACCGTACATCGGCTGATCGACTTGATGGTGGCCGACAAGAAGCCCCGCAACGATTTCGGCCAACTGGTCGCCTTGGGCGAACATTGCTCGGAACGCGAACGCAGGGCCGAAGCCGCCGAACGCGAACTAACGAAGCTGAAGCTGCTGCGGTACCTCAACGACCGCGTGGGCGAAGAGATGGATGCCGTGGTGACCGGTGTCGAAGAGTTCGGCCTGTTTGTCCAGGGTATCGAGATCCCCGCCGAAGGGCTGATTCATATCTCGTCGCTCCAAGACGATTACTACCGCTTCGACCGCAGCTCTCACACGCTCACCGGTAACCGCGCCAGTAATCAGTATCGCCTCGGCGATGTACTCCGCGTCTGCGTCGCCCACGTCGACGTCGACCGCCGGCAGCTCGACTTCCGAGCCATCGACCGCATCGCAAAATCCCCAACCCGCAAGAAAGCGAAGCGACCAAGCCGTCCAACCAAGCCCACCAAATCCACGAAGAAGCCTGTCAAGAAACGCGGTGGCAAGAAGAGTAAGCGTCGCAAGCGGGGGTGAGGTTTTGCTAGACCTTGGTGTGTCAGGTCGAGACTGCCCAACATACTCACTCTAGCAATTCAGTGATGTTAATCGTGAAGTTGTTTGCCCGAGCTTCGGCATTTTCGATGTCTTCCTTGAGACGATTGATCTTTTCTTCGGGGACTGAACCTGGGGAGACTTGATTTGCCGTCAAAGCGAGCTCCAGGACGCGTCGCATCTGTGTAACTTTGTATTTGAGCCATCGCTGTTGTGACTCGGCGCGCCGAAGTAATTCACTGGGCTCGAAAGTGTCTGGTATAGACGGTGGTGTTTTTAGCATCTTCATTTTCGCGAACTGTTCTTCAGGAGTAGGCTGAGGCCCGGCGATACTCCGTAAGGTTTCCAAGGAGATCACAATTCCCTCGTCGTTCGAGCCGTCCATGGATTGCTCATCGTGCCCCAGCGAGTACCCGATATCGGTAAGTCGCCATCCGCCGAGGGTGACCGTGGCGCTGGCATTCGTCAGAATCTTCTTTAGGTGTTCGGTAACCGCTTGCTCCGCTTCTTCGAGCGTCAATCCGGCCACATGCACTCGACCGTATGAAGGGCCCAGCGAAACATTGCCCCCGGGCTGCACCAGAAATTCGTCATTGATGGGCTCATCGACGAAGGTGTTATCCTCAGGGACTCGAATCTCCAGGATATAGCCATCTTCGATACGAAACTGCTCGGCCGGTAAGGCGACACGCCGAACGCCTAATGGGCTTGCTTGTCCTAGTGGCAGGTCTTTTTCGTCGTGTTCCACAGATGGTTTATGTGCCTGTGCCGATGGGACACGGTCATCCTCAACGGAAGTATCTTCCTTTGCTCCAGACCTTTGGAATGCGGCGACCGAAACCGGTAATACCACGATGGCGATGGCGAGCGAAAGCAGGGAGGCGGTCAGCGAAAGCCGGATAGAGGTCGTGTCGCCAAGTATCATTTGAATTCTTCCTTTCAACGAGTCGCGTGATCCCATGCAACTGGCCAAACGAGGTGGATGGTGATTCAGGCCGGCAGCAAACTCGGCCGCCTTCAGCAGGACCTTGGCATAAGAACGAGCATCGGTCTGAGTCATGCGTTCCAGAACCACAGCATCACAGCAATATTCTTCCGCCTGCCGCGATCGACTGCGGGCGATCCAATAGGCAGGATGCCACCAATAGACGCTGCAAACGAACAACTCAAACCAACGCACCCAGTGGTCTCGTCGCTTTAGATGAGCGTATTCGTGCGCGATCAACAGCTTGAGCTCATCATCCGAAGAACTGTGCAGCATGGTCCGGGGTAAAAGAACAGTTGGATTGATGCCAATTGGCCATACCATAGGGCCGAGTTCCGCATGGGACACCCTCATGCGAGGCAGTTTCCGCAAGCCCATGATCAATGCGACCGAGTGGCAAATCGCTAGAGCGCTTTGGTCGAGTTCGGCTGTGCTGAGGACCGTCTGTTGAAAGCGAGCTATCCGAAAGGACGCGATCGAAAGCCAGACGATGGAACCGGTACCCCAACCAACGGCCACGACCATTCTCCAGGAAACGGATTGCCCCCGCCTCGCGAGGGTTGGCCAGGAGTGCGCGGTAGAGTTCTCGGGCTCGGTGCTGGCTTCGGTTCGCTGTGTTGGATGTTCTTGTTGAAGCGTTTGTGTTTCCGCAGGCGGCACAAGGTTTTCGTTTGCGGGCGAAGAATAAAGTGCCTCGACACGCTTGAGTACCGGTCGCACCGGCAACGTCCAGAGTGGTGGTGTTACGAGCTTCACCAGCACGAGCAACCAAAGAACTCTCGCAAACTGAGGATTCGTGTAGACTTTGGTCGCGAGCAACACCACTGCGGCCAAGATGCCCGCGGTAATGGCGTTCGCAATGCCAACGTCGATGAGCTGTGGCATCATAGGAATCCCTTATGGTTTGCGCTTAGCTGTTCCGTCGATCAATGCCCGGATTTCGTCTCGTTGGGCTGCCGTGAGCCGGGCATTTCCTATGGCCTGCATGATGATCGGGACCATCGAGTCGTCGGCAAGTTTCTTCGCCAGCGACTCAAGCTCTTGGCCTACCAGTTCTTCTCGAGAGACTTTGGCGCGAAATTCATGGGGGTAGTTCGACCGATCTCGTTTGACAAACCCCTTGGACTCCAGGCGATTCAACAACGTTTGCACGGTGGCATGATCCGAAGGCGACTTCCCCCGGTAGAGCTTCTCCCGAAGTTCCCGAGCCGTGGCCGTTTCACGCTCCCAGAGAGCCTTCATGACCGCCAATTCTGCATTCGTCACCGATTTCGGTTTCTGTGCCACGGGTCGACCTCTGAAACAATATAGACAATCTGTCTTGTTTTTTAAGACAGATTGTCTTTAATTGCAAGCTCTTTTTCTGTGTGGTCCGAAAGGAGCACGGTGACTGACCTGCGTCAGCGTAGGTCTGTCAGCGTTCACGAGCGAGATATAGATCACACGCGTAGAGACTTTGCCTGCTAACGGAAACGAAGTTCCAAAGCCCAGATTCCCGAATGGGACAATCGAAGAGTTCGATGCGAAGGGACGCTAACTCAACAAGCGAGAGCGGTGGTCTGGGTTTGGGCAAAGCCCGTGGCATCCAAAGAAGTTCTCCAAGCCGCATGATGGTCGCTTAGGCCCGCCCCTAGCGGTTCTGGGGGTGAGGATTACAATACGGCGGTATTCACGTGCGGTGGGCTGCCCTCGACCGCTGAAGAATCCTTCATTTCCATTGTTTGCCGACGGGATCGGTTCATTCCCGTGGCGACCGAACCCAGGCGGCATTCGATGAGCACCACGTTGGCCGAAACCCCGTTGCACGCCTGGCACAGGGCGCATGGTGGGCGAATGGTCGATTTCGGCGGCTGGTCGATGCCGGTGCAGTACACGTCGATTGTCGATGAACACGACGCCACCCGAAATGCGGCCGGGCTGTTCGATATCTCCCATATGGGCCGGTTGCGGTTCGAGGGAGCCGACGCCGCGGCGTTTGTCGATTCGCTGGTGACACGGCGGACCGACGACATGCCGCCGGGGCGTGCCCGCTATGCGATGGTGACCAACGAGACGGGGGGGATCCTCGACGACATCCTCGTCTATCACCTGATCGACGCCGACGGGACTTCCTACCGCATGCTGGTGGTGAACGCCGGGAACCGCGAAAAGATTGTCGGTTGGTTCCAGCAGCATCGAGCTTCGTTTTCGGGTCAAGTGACGATGACCGATGCCACGTTGGATTGGGCCATGATCGCGCTGCAGGGACCGCTGTCTGAAGAACTCCTGACCCCACTGACCACGGCTGATTTGGGGGCCATGCGTTACTACACCATCACCGAGACGACCATCGCGGGGCACGAAGGAAAGGTGAGCCGCACCGGATACACCGGCGAGATTGGATTTGAAATCATTCTGCCGGCCGAGGCCGCCACGGGATTGTGGGAACAATTACTCGACGCGGGTAGCGAGCGGGGTGTCGTGCCTTGTGGGCTGGGGAGCCGCGACACGCTACGATTCGAAGCTGGAATGCCACTGTACGGGCACGAGTTGAGCGAAACCATCAACCCGTTTCAGGCGGGGTTGGAATTCGGTGTCGATCTCGACAAGCGAGATTACCCTGGTCGCGCAGCCTTGATCGCCGCACACGAACGGAAGGACTTGCCGGTTCGCGTGGGTTTGGAACTAGACTCTCAACGAATCGCGCGCGAGGGGGCTGCGATTGTCGCGGGCGAGCAATCCGTGGGAACCGTAACCAGCGGGACATTCTCGCCGACGCTGCAGAAGACCATCGCCATGGGATACGTTATGCCCGATCGATCGAACACCGGAGAATCGCTGGAAGTCGACATCCGTGGTCGTCGGGTTCCTGCCCATGTCGTTTCTCTACCTTTTTACCGTCGCCAAACAGAAAGGAAGCCTGCGTCGTGAATGCAGAAGAACTTCTCTACGCGTCGACCCACGAATGGGTAAGCGTTGCCACCGACGAGTCCGGGTCGAAAGTGGCCACGGTCGGAATCTCGGCGTTCGCCGTCGAGGCGCTCACCGATTTGGTGTTCATGGAACTCCCAGAAATAGGGCGGCAAGTCGTCGCAGGCGAATCATTTGGGGAAATTGAGTCTGTCAAGGCGGTGAGCGACATCTATAGTCCGGTTACGGGCGAGGTGGTAGCCGTCAACGACGAGTTGCCCGATAATTTACAGCGGCTTTCCGAAGACCCCTTTGGAGAGGGTTGGGTTGCCAAGATTAAAGTCACGGACGAGTCTTCGCTGGCAGCGCTGGCAGACTATGCCGCATACCAAAAACAGTGTGCCGAGGAAGATCACTGATGTCTGCCGGGCCAGGCTGATGCCATGTGGCTTCACGTCTCATCGAGGCTAACGCCCAATCGGATTCATCGTACGCCAGAAGTCGGGCCGCTTTTCGAATGCGTTTCTTGAGGAACATGAGATGCCCTATCTGCTGAATACGCCCGACAATCAACGTGAAATGCTCGAGGCGATTGGCGTATCATCGCTCGACGAGTTGTTCGAGATGATTCCCGCCGACCTGAGGTTGAATCGCGATCTCGACATTCCGGCTGCGATGACGGAGATCGAGCTAACCCGTCACATGAGCGGACTGGCCGCCAAGAATGTCTCGGCCGAACAACGGGTTTGTTTTCTGGGCGGAGGAAGTTACGACCACTTCGTACCCGCCGTCGTGGATGATCTGGCTTCACGCGGCGAGTTCTACACCTCGTACACCCCCTACCAACCGGAAGCAAGCCAGGGCAACCTGCAGGCCTTGTTCGAGTATCAAACGTTGATCTCCGAACTGACCGAAATGGATGTCGCCAATGCCAGCCTTTACGACGGAGGCAGCGGTGCCGTGGAAGCCGCTTTGATGAGCATGGCGGCCACACGTCGCGAGGGGCGAATCGTGACGACCAGCAGCGTGCATCCGGAATATCGTGAGATCTTGCGTACCTATGTCCACAACCTTGGTGTCGAACTGGTCACGGTCGATACACCCAGCGGTGCGGTAGATGTCGACGAGTTGGCCGCACAGGTCGATGACAAAACGGCCTGTGTTCTGATTCAACATCCGAACTTTTTTGGGTGTCTTGAAGAAGTCGAACATTTGGCCGAAGTGGCCCACAACGCGGGCGCATTGCTCGTCGTGGTCGTCGACCCGATGAGCCTGGGGTTATTGAAACGCCCGGGACAATACGGAGCCGACATCGTGGTGGCCGAAGGGCAGGGATTAGGCAATCATATGGTCTACGGCGGACCATATCTTGGAATCTTGGCCTGTCGCGAATCACTGGTTCGCAAGATGCCCGGGCGATTGGCGGGGCAGACCGTCGATCGCCGCGGCAAACGTTGCTGGGTGCTCACCCTGCAAACCCGCGAACAACACATTCGCCGTGAGAAGGCGACCAGCAACATCTGCACGAACCAAGGCTTGCTGGCCTTGAGGGCTTCGATCTATCTGGCGCTGATGGGCCCCCAGGGCATGCGAGAAGTTGCCACGCACTGTCTGCAGAAGGCCAACTACGCCCGGCAACAACTCACCGCGACGGGCAATCTATCGGCGGCGTTCGATCGCCCCGTGTTCAAAGAGTTTGTCGTTCGCGATGCCGACGGGAACGTCGAACAGTTGCTTCGCGATGCCGAGCGGGCAGGCTTCTCCGCCGGCGTTTCGCTTGGGCGGTGGTATCCGGAACTGGCCGACTGTTTTCTGGTCGCGGTTACCGAGAAACGAACCCAAGCCGAGATCGATCAACTGGCAGCTTGCCTGTCCCCGGCCAATCGAGAGGTATCGACGGTCCATGCGTAATACACGTGCCACCCAATTGTTGTTCGAACTTTCGGCCTCCGGTCGGCGCGCCGCGCAAATGCCCGTGCTCGATGTCCCGGAGGAGCCGGTTGATTCATTGCTGCCGGCGTCGATGATTGCCGAAGAGCCTCCCCAACTTCCGGAACTCGGCGAACCCGACGTGGTGAGGCATTACACGAATCTCTCGACGCAAAACATGTCGGTCGACACCCACTTCTATCCGTTGGGCTCGTGCACCATGAAGTACAACGCCAAGCGGAACGAACGCCTGGCGTCGCTGTCCGGCTTTGCTGCATTGCATCCCTATCAAAGCGAGTCTTCGCTGCAAGGGTTGTTGCAGTTGCTGTTCGAACTGCAAGAGATGCTGGCCGAAGTCTCGGGATTACATGCCGTGTCGCTACAACCCGCCGCCGGGGCTCACGGCGAGTTGACCGCGCTGATGGTAGCCGCAGCCTATTTCCGCGATCGAGGCGAGCAGCGGACCAAGGTTCTGGTGCCCGACAGTGCCCACGGGACGAATCCCGCGAGTGCGTCGATCGCCGGGATGAAGGCTGTGACCATCAAGAGCACCAATGCCGGTTGCGTCGACATGGACGATTTGACGTCGAAGCTCGACGAAGATGTGGCCGTGTTCATGATCACCAACCCCAACACGTTGGGTCTGTTCGACCAGCAGATCGTTGAGATTGCCGACCGCGTTCACCAGGCGGGCGGATTGATTTATCTCGACGGCGCCAATCTGAACGCCATCATGGGCATTACTCGGCCAGGCGATTTCGGGGCCGACATGATGCACTTCAATCCGCATAAAACCTTCAGCGGCCCGCACGGCGGAGGCGGGCCCGGTGCGGGTCCCATTGCCGTGCGTGATTTTCTGGCCCCGTTCTTGCCGGCCCCCGTGGTTGGGCAGAATGCGGACGGTTACTACCTGGACGACGACCGACCGAGTTCGATTGGTCGAGTGAGAAGTTTCTTTGGCAACGTCGGGGTGCTCATCCGGGCGTATGCCTATCTGGTCACGCACGGACCTGATGGCCTTCGAGCCGTTTCGGAGAACGCCGTGCTGAATGCGAATTATCTCTTGAGCCGAGTGAAGCACATTCTTCCGGTACCACACGGCGACCGCTGCATGCATGAGTTCGTGGCCTCCGCGGCGAAACTGAAGGGTGAACGAGATGTTTCAGCCATGGACATCGGCAAACGGTTGCTGGATTATGGCGTGCACGCACCAACGGTGTATTTCCCCTTGGTTGTCCGCGAGGCGATGATGATCGAGCCGACGGAGACCGAGAGCAAAGAAACGCTCGACGCATTCTCGGAAATGCTATTCCGTATTACCGAAGAGTCGGCCGAGTTGCTACACGAAGCACCCCACTCGACAGCGATCAGCCGGCCCGACGAAGTTCAAGCCGCCCGAAAGCCCGTACTGACCTGGTCCGCGGATCAGGAGTAAGGCTGCGCGGCCGAGAGAGTTCCGGGTAGGAGGCAACCGTTATGAATGCGGAATCTGCTTCCGAAAAGCAGCAGGCGAACGAATCGTTGCAAGATTGTCGACTCATCATCAACGACGCTTGTGACGGAGCCTGGAACATGGCTGTCGATGAAGTGTTGCTCGCTACGAGCGCCGCCCGAGGAGAGCCTTGTCTGCGGTTTTATCGCTGGGCCAGGCCCACCGTTTCGTTGGGTTACTTTCAGTCGCTTGAACAGGGACAAGACTACACCATGGCTGCCGAGCAAAGTGTGGTCCGGCGGCCGACAGGCGGCGGCGCCATCGTTCACGACGCGGAGTTAACCTACAGTTTTTGCGTTCCAAAAAGGCATGCCTTGGCAGCCGACCCGATGACGCTGTACCGAGCCATTCATGGATCGCTCGTTTCCGCGTTGGCAGACTTTTCAGTTCGGGCAAGCATCAGCGAGTGCGATTCCGATCTGCGGCCTGAAGAGGAGCCCTTCCTTTGCTTTCAGAGAAAGGCCGTGGGTGATGTGTTGGTCGACGGGGTAAAGATTGGCGGGAGCGCCCAACGTCGACCCAGCGAGGCGATTCTGCAGCATGGCAGTGTACTATTGCGAGCATCGCATGTCGCGCCAGAACTGCCAGGCTTGCAGGAACTGACAGGCAAGTCGATTGCCCCAGACGAACTGATCAAAAGCTGGTCACCACGCATGGCCGCGTCGCTGAGTCTGCGTCATCGAAAAGAGGACTTGGAGCAGCCGGAAATCGAGCAGGCCCGGCGGTTGGTCCATTTTCGACATGGCCAGGCCGATTGGGTCGCACGCAAGTGATTACGTCACTAGGGATTAATGGCCCGTTTCTTTGACCCTGGCTTCCCATTGCGGTAGCATACCTATAGGGATGCGGACCAGAGCAGGTGCCTGCTATTTGTGACCGCTCGGAAGCCAACTAGCTGGCCCCAGATTGATCCGCTCGATCAAACCCACAAGATCTTTGGTTTCATTCTTATCTACCCCGAAGATGTGGGGTTGAGCATCGGGCGCCAATCGTTTTTTATAGCAAAATAAGCCTTTCATAGTTCCTGGCGGCGAGTATGATAGCCGCCAGCATCATCATTTAAATTATTTTCGCTCGTCGATTATTTTTGGTCCTGATTCGTATGGAGAGAGTTGGGCAACTGCCCGATGTGAGGAGTAGGGTCAATAGCGTCTTGTCTTCAGGTGGCGTCTCCGGTGGGGTAGGTTTTGGAGATTTCAGCTAAGGCTAGTGCAGGGTTCGACGTTGCGACGCTTTCGTCTTTTCGATGCTCGTCCCCCGAGCTGCGTCGCAGTGCCATTCGAGGCGAAAATACATGGTTAGCGTAAAATTGCTTGTGCGCGGCGGAGTTAATGCTGGGCGAGAGATCTCTTTGCCCGGACCCAAGTTCATCGTTGGTCGGGCAGACGACTGCCACCTACGCCCCAATAGCGACTTAGTAAGCCGTCACCACTGTGTCGTGTTGGTCGAAGATGACTTCGTCTCCGTTCGTGACTTTGGCAGCAAGAACGGCACCCTGGTCAATGACGAGCGCGTTGTTGGCGAGCGTGAGCTAACCCACGGCTGCATCCTGAAGATCGGCCCGCTCGAATTCGACGTGCACATTCAACAGGCCGCCGAAACCAAGAAGAAGCGTCCCAAGGTGCAAAGCATTAAGGAAGCGGCCGCCCGTTCTGCCGAGGGGGTTGCCGAGGCGGATGATGTCGACATCTCCGAGTGGATTGATGACGCGGTTGAGTCAGAGCCAAAGCGTCCGGCTCCGCTCGATACACCCGCCAGCACGGACGAAACTCAGACCATCCATGATGCGGCCACCGAGGAGATCAACCTGGGGTCTACATTGATGAGTACCCCCGGGGATTCAGACTCTGAGGATGTCTCGGCCGATCAGCCCACGCGTGCCATGAAGTCGGAGAAGAAGACTCCCGGCAAGCTACCTCCGTTGCCGAAAGCTTCGCTGGGCGATAGCGGCTCTGCGGCCGCCGATACGCTCAGGAAGCTATTCAATCGCCGCTAGTCGAACCCTTCGGGCGTCGACTGCAGAGGGTTGAAACGGTAGTTGGCGCCGCAAGATGCACTTCTCGGGGATGTTGTCCAATTGTTGACCCATCCGGGTGCCCGGGCCTATAGTGCAGTGCCTCGGGTGCAATTCGTAGACTTTTTGGCCTGATATTCGTCTTTATCGGACGAATCGTTTGAGGATTTAACCATGAAAGCATCACGTGGCAAAAGCTCCCGGGCAGCTCTCATAGGAGTAGGTCTGGATGGCGATGATGGGCACACCAGGCTCACCCGTGGCGAGGACATGGTCCTCTATGGTGGCTCGGAAGAGACCCACTCGGTGATGCAGGAAACGGCGATTAAAGTAAAGGAAACACTGAGTCGCCGCGGAAAAGGACTGGAAGAGGTTTCAGGCACAGAGCTTCGAGATATATTCCTCGAGGCCACCGGAGAATAGGTCGCCCTTTCGGCTGCGGGTGAAAGACACAAGTGCTGACGGCTTGAAGCCTTACGTAAAGGCGACGGTCGGCGTATGCGGCGGCCCACGATCAATCATCTTGTAGTGCTGACACGGTGAAACCGTGCCCTTACCCCTGGGGTACTGGTTTATAGACGATCGCACTGCTCTGACTATTGGGAGTCAGCCCAGTGGCGGAAGATGTCCGCGACCTGGTTACACGATGCCTGGCCGGCGACGAACCCGCCATGGTCGAGTTGGTCGATCGTTTCAAAGGGCAAGTTTTTGGCCTCTGTTTCAGGATGCTGCGTCAGCGGGAGGATGCGGAAGACATCACGCAAGAAACGTTCGTGCGTGTCTTCGCCAACCTCCAGAAGTGGGATCCAGAGCGGGATTTTCGGCCCTGGCTGTTAGCCATTGCCGGCAATCGTTGCCGGAGCTTGCTTGCTCAGCGAATGCGTCGCCCGCGGGGGCACGAATTGGTCGACGAACCGTCCGACGGTCGGGCTGATCCGCAGGCTTCGCGCAATTTGGCAGAAGAGGTGTCCCTGGCTCTGACACATCTTCGAGAGGAGTATCGACAGGCTTTCCTGTTATTTCACGAACAGCATTTGAGTTACGCGGAAATTAGCGAGGTATTGGACTGCCCCGTGGGCACCGTAAAAACCTGGGTCTATCGTGCACGTCGCGAAATGGCCCAGCAATTACGATCGCGAGGAGTGGTGCAAGAGGAATCGTCATGAACTGCAAAGAATTTGAGATCAAGCTGGACCTCGTTCTCGACGAGCGCAAGTTGCCCGAGAACGATGCGGCTTTGGTGGAGCACGTACGAGGGTGTGCCTCTTGTGCCGAGTTACTCACCGCCACGGGCGAGGTGCTCGAGGGGGTCCACGGGCTGAGCATTCCTGAAGTTGACAAGGACATGGCTCACCGCGTGATGACCGAACTCAAACGCGAGCCGGTATCGACCGGGCCAACCTACGCATTGATTGCAGCCGCGCTGGTGGCTACTGCCGCGGCGGTTCTCGTGTCGGCGTTCTTCCTGAGGGGCGAAACACAAAATCAGGTTGCAACCCCCGGGGCCGATAGTCCGGCGGCTGAGGTTGAAGTGGCCATGGTCGAGCCCGTCGATCTGGATCGCGAGATGGTCTTGAAGTTGATCAAAGATACGCGAAGTAATGTCGACCAGATTCCGAATCTACTGACAGGCGGTTCTGCGGAATCGCCTTCGACGGGCCAGCAATCCACAGAAAACCAACGCGACGGTTTGGATGAAATTACCGAGTCGGTTGTGGGGTCGTTCGGCTTCCTGCTGGACGTATTAGAAGAAACCGACCGGCAGCCAAACTCCTGAATCGACTAGATCCGTCAGGGCGAGTGCTTACCGGTCTCGGGCTTTCAACCGCAGTGGTTGGCCCCTGCTGTTGAGTTTACACTGCTGGATTTGGCGACCCACCTATAGTGCATCCACGGTGTACGTGATCTACTCTGAGATTAGGGGCACCACCGGAGGTGATGCGTCCGCAGGTGCATGCAACAGTCATGAATCGGCTTTGGAACCGACACGCCCGCGATGAACACCAGACAATCGAAGGACGGCATGATGCGGTCGAGTAACAGAGCGCTAATCTGTTGTATCTGGGTATTGCTGGTTGCCTATTCCTCGCAGCGGGCCGTGGCTGTCGATGCTCCGGAATCGTTGGTCTCGCTGGTGCCCGCCGATGCTGGCTTATGCGTGGAATTGAATGACTTGGCGCACCATGGCGAGCAGTTTCAATCCGGCGAATTCTTCCGTCGCTTGGAGTCGTTTCCCCCGGTGGCCGAGTGGACCGGGCAGTACTCCAAGCCGGTCAAAATCATCGTGGATCGCATCGCCAGTCACTTAGGCGAATCGACTCCCGATTTCTTGAAGAAGATCTTCGGGCGCAAGGTCGTATTGGGTGCCTGGCCCACTGACGGCGGAGAATTGAACGAAGGCCCCGGACTCATTCTTCTGGATGCCAAGGATGCCAACCTGCTGGCCAGAACGATCGACACCCTGTCTCAGGGGATGTACTCCGGCAGCGATGCCGCTATTGCACCGCCACTCGAGCATGCCGGCTTGCCATACCGGTCGCGGAGTCTCGGAGACGGCGAAGCACAACGATTCGTCTACCTGGCTGCTATCGGTAGCATCGGTGTGCTGACCAACACCGAGTCGGTGATGCACTCCGCCTTGGAGTTGCTCGCCGATGAAGATACGACCATTCAAAGCGTTGCAGACCTGTCGTCTTACCGCGAGGCGAAAACCCGCGTGCCCGGGGATTCAACCGTTACGGTATTCATCAATCCCAAGCATTGGAACGCACAGAAACTGCTTAGTGAGATCGTCGACAAGGATCTTGCTCCTCCGGACGATGCACTTCGTCGCCTGGTGAACGACGCCTGGAAAGCATCGGATTACTGGATCACCGGGATCGAACTGGGTCACGATGTTCGACTGCATGGCTTCTTGCATCTCGATCCTCAGCTACTCGGCGAGGCACAACAAGAAGTGTTGGCCAGCCTTCGCGGAGAACCAACCTTCTTGGACCGTGTGCCGCGCGATGCCATTCTGGCCACCACCGGCAATGTAGATTTTGTGTCGCTGGTCAAAGGCATGGTGGCAGGAAGACCGGGCGCCGAAGAAGGCGATCTGGATAACATTCGCAATCTAACGAGTGGGATGCTGCTGGGGTTGGATTTAGTAGACGAAGTATTACCGGCCTTGGGGCCCGAATTTGGCGTTTATCTGGTGCCCGAAGGCCCGGATGTCGCCCCGGCATGGGTGGCCGGAATTCAAACGCGCTCGATCCCGGGCAATACCGGGCCAAGCGTGGGTGAGGCACTGCAAAACGGCTTCAAGACAATCATGAATCTTGCCTCGGGCTTCCTCGCTGATCAGGGGCAAGACGTCAGCCGACTTCGCGTCACCACCACCGATGTTGATGGTGTGGACGTGACCTCGCTCGACGGGGTAACCGTTTGGCCCGAGAACGTCGTCGCAACCGTGGCCGCTGCGGATAACTTCGTCACGGTCGGCACTTCCCGCTCGGCCGTGATTGAAAGCCTTCAAATCGATCCCAACGATTCGCTCGGGCAATGCGAGCGCTTCCTGAAGGTGCTAGGTAAGGGGCTCGAGCATCCGAGCCAGATTGTTTACATCGATTGTCGGCGAATGAAGGAAGTGATTGACGATGATCGTGATGTGATCCTCGACACGGTCGTTCGGGCCCGAGGATTGGATGAGGAAGTGGCACGCAGCAGTCTCGAACAACTCGACGCGGTGATTTCCCTATCAGACCATTTACTGGGCGCCGTGAAGGTCCAGGAGTCCGGGGTGGCCTACTGCGTCACCTTCGCCATTGACGACGACGATTCTCAAGCCGATATTGCGGGCGAATTGCCGCAATAGTTCCCAGTCTCGAAGGCGGCATTCAGACCGCTGGTACATCCACCTTTCCCGCTGGTGTGCCTTTCTGCTGCGTGTTGGACATCGGGCCAGAGCAGCCTGCCCTCGCGGAATCTGACCCGCACGGGTTCTATGGTTCCGCCTGTACCGGTTCTGACGGCGTCTCTCCCACCTGGCAGCATCACAAACCGAGTTGCCCGCTCAATGGAAAACTTTGCGCAATCCAAGAGATTCCCGAAAGCCAAATGTTTTTCCCGGTTTGTGTATTCTTCCCAGCCGTTAAGTCGATGGTTTTTTTCGTGGACGCTATCAAAGAATGCTAAGTGCTGCGACCAACGAGAAGACACATCAGTCCAAACGAGGGGAAGCTCCGTGGCTAAGGCAAAGAAACCGAGTGACGAAGTGAAGATTGACCGCCGCAGAAAGAAGGAGCAGCGCTCGGGCGAGCGTCGCACCGAGACTGTGGCGGTTGCTGACGAACGACGCAAGTCCGAACGGCGCCAGAAGGCACCTCGACGCCGTCAGATCGATCCCACGACCTGTGAGCGGGATTACACGGAAGAAGAGATCGAATTCATGCGGGCCATGGACCTCTACAAGCGAAGTAGTGGTCGTATGTTCCCCACATGCAGCGAAATCCTGGAAGTCGTGCGAGACCTGGGGTACGTCAAGCAAGACGCTTCGGCTGCCGAGATTACGCCGGCACCCGTGGTCGTGGATTCCGAAATTCCACAAGAGTTGGTCGAGGAATCGCTGTAGTTTGTGGTCAGATAAACGAGTCTTGATTCGTTCAAGGCATCTCAGCAAGAATCTCAGAGCTACTGATACGGGACTCGGCGCTTCAGGGGCTGCGCCGGGTCCCGGTTTTTTTATGGTAGCACGCTGCACGAGATTCTTCGGAATCTGCACTTGCGACGCATCCCGTCGGCTACTACCCTCTCGCACTCCCATCATATGAGCCTTTCGATATTCGGCGTTCGCCGGAGAACTCAACCGACTGCACTCCGAACAAGAAACGCAGTGCAACGGGTTGAGCCGTATTGCAGGGGAAGCGTGGATCGAAGTGGTTTTCAAGGGAAAACCACAAAGCACCATCGCAAGCCAATAAGTTGTTCGACCTCTGGTACCCGTTCAGCTCGGGCGTTGGGTTGGCAAGCAGTGTTCTGCGAATGGTCTAGAAACAGGAGACTCGCCGTGTCTTCGATCGTGTCAGATCACTCCCGTCAAAAATCCGCCACGTTTCGAAATTGGACGGTCACATTCCTGGCTGGTGCCTTGCTGATGGCTGCCACGGGATGTGGTGCCGTTGCGCATCTAGAGAACGCCGACGGGGTACGGCTGTATCAGCAGGGGTACTATGACGCAGCTCAGAAGCGTTTTCAGCAAGCTTTGTACAACGCCCCCGATGCGCCTGACGCCTACTACAACATCGCTGCCACCTATCATCAGATGGGTAAGCAGAACCAGGATCAAGAACTGCTGGCTCAGGCCGAGCAGTACTACAACCAATGTCTCGACCGGCATCCGAATCACCGCGAATGTTACCGTGGCCTTTCGGTGTTGATGTCGGAAGACGGACGATCGGAAGAGGCCTTCGCCCTGCTGGAGGGTTGGGTCGATCACGCCCCCTCGCTTCCCGATCCGCGTATCGAATTGGCCCGACTGTACGAAGAGTACGGGGATCAAGAGTCCGCCAAGGCCCAATTGGTGGAAGCCTTGCACACCGATCCGCAAAACGCGACCGTCTTGGCCGCCCTCGGACGGATTCGAGAAAGTCTGGGAGAGCACCAACAGGCATTGTCCGATTACCAGCGCTCGCTCAGTGCGGACGGGATGCAGGAAGAAGTCAAAGCCCGCGTTGTTGCCTTGCAGACTGCTTTGTCACCAAGCATGTTGACCGCACCGGGTGCTGATACTCGCGTGGTCACGCGCAACGCACTACCACCGCGTTAAGCCCCGGCCTTTCGGCTAGTTGTCTGAGGCAAAGTGTTGCCGGTGAGCGTTTCTTTCGCTTCATACCAGGCGTTTCCGAGGTAAATGGGCGGATTTCTGCAGCCATTTGCTCGCTGCCCCCCATCGCCATCGCCGGGGGCCATCGCTACAATCGGGGGCTTGCCCGCCCCGCTGATTTGGCTCATCAGCGAACGAATAGCCCTGGGCCACGGGTGGGATTCGGTGGCTAATTCTTGTTCCCCCATTGCAACGGTGCGAACCATGTACCGCGTGATTGTTCTCGATAAGCTCTCCCAAGATGGTCTCGATGTCTTGGATGCCGCGCCGGACATTGAATACGAGGTAAAGACAGGTCTGGCAGGCGAAGAACTGAAGCAGGCCTTGTCTGAATTCGATGGTGCGATTCTCCGCAGTGGTGTGAAAATCACCCCCGAATCGCTCGCGGGAAATCGCCGACTGAAGGCCCTTGTTCGAGCCGGGGTGGGGACCGACAACATCGACAAAGATTCAGCCACCCGGCAGGGCATTGTCGTGATGAACACCCCCTCGGGCAACACGCTGAGCACTGCCGAGTTGACCATGTCGCTGATGCTCGCAATGGCCCGAAACATTGCCCCGGGTTACCAAAGTCTGGTCGAAGGTCGCTGGGATCGCAGCAAGTTCATGGGTGCCCAACTGGCCGAGAAGACCCTCGGCGTCATCGGGCTGGGACGCATCGGGCAGGCCGTTGCCGCACGGGCCAAGTCGTTCGATATGAAGATCCTGGGCTACGACCCGTTCATGTCATCGGAGCGTGCGGCCCAGTTTGGTATCGAGACCGTCAGCGAGGTTCGTGACCTTCTCCCGCAGGTCGACTACCTTACCGTACATACCCCGTTGACCGACGAGACACGCAACCTCATCAGAGAGGCCGAGATCGAGCTGATGCGTCCCGGTGCACGACTGGTGAATTGTGCTCGCGGTGGCATCTACGACGAGGCAGCCCTCGTTGCTGGGCTTAAGAGCGGCAAGCTGGCCGGGGTGGCCCTGGATGTCTACCCCGAGGAGCCCTGTACGTCGAACCCGCTGTTTGGGATGCCAGGCGTGGTTTGCACGCCTCACCTGGGTGCGAGCACCAGCGAAGCCCAGACCAACGTGGCCGTTGAAGGCGCGCATCTACTGGTCGATTTTCTGACGACTGGTGCGGTTCGTCACTCGGTGAACTCAAGCCCTTTGGACCCCAAGACCCTGTCCGAACTGCGAGGCTACCTGGATGTATCCTTCCGACTGGGGATGTTGCACGGTCAGATGAATCGTGGAGCCGCGCAACGCTGCAAGTTGCTGTTCCGTGGCGAAGTGGCCACGAAGGACACGCGGCTGCTCTCTGCCGCATTTTCGGCCGGCCTGTTGAGCCAGGCGATGGACGAAGACGTGAACATCGTCAACGCTCAGGTGTTGCTGCAAGATCGCGGCATCGAGTTGGTGGCCGAAGCCAGTAGCGATCGCGGTGACTTCAATTCGCTGATCCTGACCGAGGTCGAAACCGACGCCAAGAGCTACCAGGCAGGCGGCACGCTGTTCGGAAATCGGCTGGCCCGATTGGTGCGTCTAGGTGACCATCGCCTGGAAGCGTACCTGGACGGAAACCTGTTCGTCTTCACGCACAACGATGTCCCGGGCATCATCGGCAGCATCGGAACCATATTTGGCAAGCACAAAGTGAACATCGCCCAGATGGCCGTCGGACGCAGAGAACAAGAGGCCGGCGGCGAGGCGATTGGCGTTTTGAATCTCGATAACCTGCCGCCTCAAGAGGCCCTGGACGAGGCGCTTGCCAATCCGGACATTCTCAGTGCCAAAGTGATTCACCTTCCGGCCGCTGGTGAGTATCCAGCCTGGCTGGTAGGATAATTTACCCTGGGATTGCGTTGACAGAGTGATTTCTTTTTTGGCGGTAGAAGCCACAGCACATTAGAGGAGAGTCGAACGATGCGAATCTGGATTGGGATTTCCTGTGTGCTGATGCTGTTCGCAGTCACCGTGGGATGCAGCGCCCCGGCCGCCGATGCTCCGGCCGAAGAGGCTGCCGCTTCGGCCGAGGTTGTCGAAGAGACCACCGAGGTCGTCGAGGAAGCGCCTGTCGAAGAGGAGGTCGTCGAGACCGAGGCAGCCGAAGAAGCCATGCCGGCCGAAGAGGAAGTGGCCGTCGAAACCATCGAAACCGAAGCCCGGCCGAGTTTGCTTTTGGAAATCATGATGGAGCCGGTGACCGACATGATCGAATCGCAGACCTCATCCCTGCAACTGCCCGGGTTGGGCGGCTAGTGTTCCCGAAGGCTTCGCATACCGCTGGTCCTATCTGTATGGCCAGCGACTGACGTCGAACCGCCTGAATCAGCGTTTTGGACGCACTCTCTCGTTGAGGGGTGAGCCCTTCGCAAATAGCATGGATAGGGAACGAAGGCTTCATTCCCGGTTCGTAGCTGGCGGTCCACCGCATGCAGTTCTCACTTCTATTAGGGTTGTTATGTGCCCTGTTGGCGACGGAGTTTGCACCCGCTGCCCCTGCTCGAGGTGTGTTCGGTCAACTGATCGGCGTTACGATGATCGCCGGGGTCACGCCACTGTACGCATTGTTTGTTTGCCGGCTGCGGCTTGCTGAGCAGGCTCTGGGAAATCGCTGTAACGCTTCCCGATTCAGCTCTCAGCAATGGCGAGCCATGTTCGAGTGGGTGTGGCTTGCTTCAGTTGTCGGACTGGCATTCGGCACATCGTGGTGTCAGGTTGTTCGCGAGAATTGGCATTTACGCCATTGGGTGCTCATCGACGAACTGTTGATCCTGGTGCCTGTCTTCGCCCCGTTGGTGGTGGCCTGGTGGATATTGCAGAACGTCGGGGTGCGCCACGCTTCGATGCCGGCTGACCTTGGTTTTGGAACTCGTGTCGCCAAATTGACCCGCGACTTTGCACAATTGGGGCGAGATCATCTCTTGATCCTGTTGGCCCCCGTGCTGGCTTTGATCGCGGTTCGAGATGTCGTCGATGTGGTCTCGCCTTCTTTTCAGGCTGGCACTCGGGCATGGCTGTTGTATGGTCCCTTGCTGGGGGCCATGTTTTGTGGTCTGCCCCTGCTGTTGCGTTACGTCTGGCAGACAACAAGCCTCCCGCCTGGTCCGTTGAGAAGTCGACTGGAGGATGCCGCCCGAGTAGCAGGTGTCCGACTGAAGCACATTCTCGTTTGGCATACGGGAGATTCGATTGCGAACGCGGCGGTCACCGGAGTCAACCCGAAGCTGCGTCTCGTGTTTCTGACCGACCGCCTGTTGCGGCATCTTTCCGAGCGGGAGATCGAGGCCGTCTTCCTGCATGAGTTGGGCCACATCCGACACCGGCACCTGATGGTTCGTGCTTCGGCGGTCTTGCTGCCGGTTTGCTTGTGGGCGGCGTTCATTCCCGAGGGATTGCTAACCGCATCGGTGACGTCCACCGTGGCGATGCTGTTGCTGGTGGTGGCCTACGGTTGGTGGGTGTTTGGTGCCCTGTCGCAACGCTTGGAGCGACAAGCCGATCTGTTTGCCTGTCGCCAACTTGCTGCTGGCACAGCATGGCAACAGAACCGTACGGATCTCTCCGACGCCATTGCGTTGTATTCGAACGCATTGCGGCGTCTGTCCGTACTCAACGGCATCGACCTGACGAGAAAGACATGGCAACACGGACGGGTCTCCGATCGCCTGGACTGGCTCAGCGAGATGCGGGATAACCCACGCAAGGCCCAAAGATTTCAGTGGCAACTGCGCGTTACAGGCAGCCTGGTGATGGGGTTCATCGTGGGCCTCGTGGCTCATCTCATCGCGGTGGCGTCGGTTTGGGCCTCCTCCTGAGTGGTTTCAGTCGCTTCGATTGATACCACCGGTCGTCTCCGTTTGCCTTTTCCAGGCTCATCAGGCAGAACATTTTACGCTGGCGGCCTAGATTGCCGATTTAGTGAGCTGTCAGAAGGGGTTTCAGCTCCCCAGGCGGCCAAATCCCATGGCCGCATTTCCAAACAGCCACCCGCGACCTTCATTTTCGAGATCCTACTTCATGGAAACAACCCAGCCGAGTTTCGACCACCAAGTATTGTCCGCCCTCTCAGGAAGCCCCCACGTTGCGGCCCGAAATCTTCGATTCGAAACCAGGGAAGGCCGCGTAACCTTGCGAGGCGAGGTTGGCACCTACTTCCAAAAGCAGATGGCCCAAGAAGCCCTGCTGCGGATCGACGGTCTTGCTGGTGTCGACAACGAGCTAGAAGTCAACTGGCGGTAGCTTGGCGTTGCGATAGGGTTCACCGCGGGTAAGCAGGGTGGTGGCCCATCACGGCCTGTTCTCGATCGGCATAGCTCGGGAAGCGGTCCAGCATGCGAATTCCCTGAAGCACGTCTTGATTCGCTTCGGACAGGTGGCAAAGCCGCAACATGCCTCCGCGGGTTTGCACGCGCTTGTGCAGCATGACCAGTTGACCGATCAGGGAGCTGTTCATGATTTCCACATCTCGCATATCGAGCACGATGCGGTAGATGAACTGACCTTCGAGTAGCTCCCACAGTTGATCGGCAAGGCCGCCCCAGTTGGGTAACGCTTCAACAGGGGGCTCGATCTGGACGAACAAGCAGCCGGGGCCGCGTTCCACTTCTAAATTACACGCCGTGGCCGTGTTTGCCATGGTATCGCTCCGTCAACACAAGTGGTGGCAAGAGTCAAAGGGCCGAGGCAATCCATCAAGAGCTGCAGTTTTTGGCCCACAGCCATCAGCATACGCTTGTGACGCGTAACTTCAAGTTTCTGCTATCGCAGATTTCTCTCAGGCGGCGACTCCTTCTGTGGAGCATTGCCAGTCGTGGAATATGGGCAATAATACGCAGCGTTCTGCTAGCGTTTTCGGTCTTCGAATGATCCAAGCGCCGGCGCTTGTGTTCTTGAAGAACCATTAACCCTACAGATTTAAGGATGTCGCCATGTCACGTTCTGGAGCAGTTACCTTCAAGGGCAATCCGATGACACTCGCCGGCGAGGAAGTCAAGGTAGGCGAAACCGCTCCCGATTTCGTACTGCATAGTTTCGCCGATGGCCAAATGGGCACCATTACCCTGGCCGATCTGAAAGGCAAGCCGAGCATCATTAGCGTGGTTCCCTCGCTGGATACCTCGGTGTGTCAGATTCAGACGAAGCGTTTCAACAAAGATATTGGGGCAATTGGCGACGCAGTGAATGCACTCACGGTGAGTCTCGATTTACCATTTGCCCAGAATCGCTTTTGTGGCGCCGAAGATATCACCCATCTCCGCAACGGCAGCGACTACCAAGACCGCAACTTCGCCCTGAACTGGGGCACCTTGATCGAAGAACTCAAAATCCACGCCCGGGCAGTCTTTGTGTTGGATGCCGAGGGGAAGGTGGTTTACGCCCAAACGGTGAAGGAAGTGGCCGAAGAGCCCGATTACGAGGCCGCTTTGTCGGCGCTCAAGGGCTTGCTCTAGAGTGTTCCCTTCGACGTCCAAATAGCTCAGGACGTCACCGTGTCCCTTGGTGCGGAACTCGCGCGCGATCGCGACTATAATCTAGGTTTGCGCGCCGAGTGCTTTATCACGTCTCGCCCAGAGGATTGCCGGCTATGCGGAGTTCCTTGCTCTCAAATCGTCTTCTTTCGCTGCTTCTCTTGTTCTCGTTGAGTATTGCGTGGTCTGCCGGCGTATCGCTTGCAGCCGATGCGGTCCGCCCGAATGTCGTGTTGATCTACACCGACGACCAGGGGAGCATCGATACGAATGTGTACGGAGCGGACGACCTGATTACTCCGCACACCGATGCCTTGGCACGTCGCGGGGTGCGATTCACGCAGATGTATGCTCCGGCGCCGATTTGTTCTGCATCTCGTGCCGGGTTGATCACGGGGTGTTTCCCCGCCCGCGCGGGTGTTCCGGGAAATGTCTCGCCGACCGACCGCAGGACGGACATGCCCAACGAGCAGGTGACGATCGCTGAAATGATGCGCGACGCGGGCTACGCCACAGGGCATGTCGGCAAGTGGCACTTGGGACACGGTCCGACAACGACGCCTCTGGGGCAAGGTTTCGATCAATCGTTCGGCCACATGGGCGGCTGTATCGACAACTACTCACACTTCTTCTACTGGAACGGTCCCAACCGCCATGACCTGTGGCGCGACGGGAAAGAGATTTGGGCCGATGGCCAATTCTTTCCCGACCTGATGGTCGACGAATGCCAGAAGTTCATTGCCGCCAATCGCGAGCGGCCTTTCTTCCTGTATTGGGCAATCAACGTTCCCCATTACCCGTTGCAGGGCACCGACAAGTGGCGAGAGAAGTACCAACATCTTGAGTCCCCGCGCGACATGTATGCCGCGTTCGTATCCACGATGGACGAATGCGTTGGAAAAGTCCTGACACAACTCGATGAATTGGGCCTCACGGACAACACGCTGGTCATTTTCCAATCCGATCATGGTCACTCGACCGAAGTACGAACATTCGGTGGTGGCGGAAATGCCGGACCGTATCGTGGTGCGAAGCAATGTTTGTTCGAAGGGGGGCTGCGCGTCCCTTCGATTGTTGCGTTACCCGGGGTCATCCCAGAGAACGAAGTCCGCGATCAGATGGTGGTGGCCTGCGACTGGTTGCCCACCATCGCCGCGATTTGCGATGTTTCGCCCCCGCAACGGAAGCTGGACGGCCAAGACATCTTGCCCGTCATCCAGTCGAGCACGGCCACCTCGCCCCACAGCCTATGGCACTGGCAGTTCAATACATCGTGGGCCGTGCGTCGCGGCGATTGGAAGCTGATTGCCAACCCGCGGGACACCAGCAACAAGGCACCACTCGGGAAAGATGACAAGTTCTTCCTGTCCAACCTGGCCAAAGATATTGGCGAAATGCGGAACGTCGCGAAAGAAAACCCGAGGATCGTCAAGGAGTTGAAACAACTCCACGCGGAATATGTTGCAGATGTATCGGGTGCTGGGGCGAACTAAAGTCAACTTCGTTCCATCCGAATGGTTGCAAGCGGAAGACTCTCTTTCCCGCGGTGCCTGTCGTTCACGTTTCGGCAGCAGAACTATCTAGCTGCCTCGTGCCCGTTCAATCACTTCCGGTAGGGGGTATTCCGTAATCGGTGGGCGTTCCTTGGCGACTTGCTTGAGCCGCTGCCAGCCTCGCGTGACGAGGGTTTCGCGTTTGGCCACGAAGGTTGGGTCGAGCGTGCGTTTGTCCAGCGGCCCCTCGTGCGTGACTGCCGGGAACTGGGGGTCGACAATGAATTGGGCCAGCGCGGGATTGCAGCGGATGTGGCGTTCGGGCGTGGTGTGAAGAGTCTCCGCGTCGACCATGCCGGTGACGAACCGCAGATAGAGATCACTTTCGGTGATGGCGCCAACGTCCTTGCCGCACACTTCGCACAGATAACCCTCGTCGCACTTGGCCATTGCGAACTCGGCGGCTCGTGTCTTCTACCTCGTGGGTAGAGGTTCGTTCGATAAACTTTGTTATTAGATGCCTAGGACATCTGTCATGGAGTACATGCCGGGCGGTTTTCCATGCAGGAATTGGGCGGCTTCCAATGCTCCCAGGGCGTAGCAATCGCGGCTGGTCGCGCGTACGGTTACTTCGACCGTTTCCCCCAGCATACCAAAACAGATGGTGTGCTCGCCCGGGTTGTCGCCAATGCGCACGGCGTGATAACCAATCTCGTCGCGAGGGCGTTGCCCTGGTCTGCCGTGGCGACCGTGCTGTTCTTTGGACTGGCCCATCGCGTCGGCGATGATCTCGCCGAACTTCAAGGCAGTTCCGCTGGGCGAATCTTCCTTGAATCGGTGATGGCGTTCGATGATCTCCACGTCGACCCCGGTCGAATGGTCGGCCAACGATTCGGCGGCGACCCGCGATAACTTCATGGCCAGGTTCACTGCCAGGCTGGTGTTGGGTGACCACAACAGCGGGATTTTCTTCGAGGTCTCCTTGAGCAACGCCTGTTGCGATTCATCCAACCCCGTGGTGGCGACGACCAACGGAACGCCTCGCTTCAGGCACAGTTCGACAATCCGTTGGGTTCCTTTCGGTACGGAGAAGTCGATCACCACATCGACGTCCTCGGGTAGCGTGTCAGACACCGTTACCCCAAGCTGCCCCACACCAGCGACGATGCCGGCATCGTTGCCGAACTGCGGATGAGCCTTGGAATCGAGAGCGGCCACGATCTCGAGCTGCGGATTTTCCGAACCCAAAGCCACGAGCCGTTGCCCCATTCGCCCTGCGGCACCGTTGATGGCGAGTCGGATCTGATCGGGATGGTCACCCATGGATAAGTCTTTGCTTTCGTCGGGTCGTTCAAAAAGTTAACTGATGTTTTGCATCAACGCCGGCACCGCAGATCGAAAATCGTGGCCCAGCGGTGACTTCGTGAGGCCACAATCTATCAGAAGGAAGCAATCGCTTGCTACTGCCGGAGCGGAGAAGAGGACACAACAGGACGCTTGTCGCGTCTTAGCCGTAGAGCCGAATGGCTTGCTTGATTTCTTCCAGGTCGTTCGACACCGCGACGGCGCGATTGGCGAACGAAGCGCGTTTCACTCCACGGGTGCCCAACACCTTGTTGAACATTTCCTGGTCGGTCGTATGGTAGGCAACCGTGGCGGTGGGGTCCTTCAATTGGTGGCCCGTGAGGATGCACACCACGCGGTCGCTGGGGGCAATCACCCCTTGATTCCGCAGTAGTTTCGCCCCGGCCACACTGGCGGCACTGGCCGGCTCGCAGCCCAGGCCGTTTGCTCCGACTTGGGCTTTCGCGTCGAGAATCTCTTGATCGGACACTTCGCGGACCACCCCGTTGCACACGTCCAGGGCTCGCAAGGCTTTCACGAGATTGACGGGGCGGTTGATTTCAATCGCGCTGGCGATCGTGTCGGCTCTTTTTTCTTGCGAATCCAATTCATCGTAGTAGTTACAGGTGACCGACATGTCTGGGGCGCCTTCGTTCCATCGCAGGCCGCGGTTCTCGTACAACTCGTGTAGCGTGTTTGCCCCGGCTGCATTGATGATGGCCAGGCGGGGAACCCGATCGATGAGGCCAAGTTGTTTCAGTTCGGCGAACGCCTTTCCGAACGCACTGGAGTTGCCAAGGTTGCCGCCGGGCACCACGATCCAGTCGGGCGGATTCCACCGCAACGCTTCCAGTACGCGGAGCATGATGGTTTTCTGGCCTTCCAATCGGAAGGGATTCACACTGTTAACGAGATAGATGCCCAGGTCGCGGGCGACCTCCTTGACCCGGTTCATCGCATCGTCGAAGTCGCCGGCGATTTGAACGGTGAGGGCACCATAATCCAGTGCCTGAGAAAGCTTGCCGTAGGAAATCTTACCCGATCCAACGAAGATGACCGCGCGCATTAGTTTGGTAACCGAGCAGTAAACCGCCAGCGAGGCACTGGTGTTCCCGGTCGATGCGCACGCGGCTCGTTGGGCGCCGATCATCCGTGCATGGGTGAACGCCGCAGCCATGCCGTTGTCTTTGAAACTGCCCGAGGGATTCATGCCTTCGTACTGCAGGAACAAACCGCCGGCATCGACGCCTGCGTACTTGGCAACCCCGTCCGAGGCATGCAGCAGAGTTTGGCCTTCGCCGATGGTGACCAGTTGCTCGGGCGGGGCGAATGGCAGTAACTCGTGAAACCGCCAGATACCGCTGAAGCAATTGGGTTCGTAACGGCGCGACCACTTCTCTTGGAAGTAGGTCAACGAATCTGGCGGCCCGACGCGCTGCCAGTCGTATGTCACATCCAACAAGCTATTGCACGACCGACAAGCGACCAGGGCTTCGTCGATCCCGTACGTTGCTCCGCAGGCCGGCGAAACGCATTGTTGGAAGGCCACATCGGTCTTCGTTGCAACGGAAATGGTAGGTGCTCCGAGAACGAAACCGGAAGAGAATTAGCGAATGACACCTAGTTTACGTGGGGGGGAAGAGTTCATCAAGCCAACGGTCGTAGCAGATTGGACACCGCGGTTTGACTACCACGAATCACCGATTCGTCAAGCAATTTGATCGGGCTTCGATTTCTGCCAAGGGGGGTAAATAATTCGTGCAATTTTCCCACCCTTTAGGCAACGGGTGACTAGTATGAAGGGTGCGTTTCTTGGCTCGCTTGCACGCTAGCAGTCGGCCGTTTGTTGGGTGTCCAACGTGTGGTTTCACGGTAGTAGAGACCCCCGTTGGGCGGTTTGACACGATTTTTAGCCCTACCTACAATCGAGGGTCTGTGCACCTTGGAAGTACATGGGGCCACGTCCAAGTGGTTGTTGGAGAACCAGCGATGAAGAAAGCTGAGATGAAGGTTTACAAGGAGCGGCTTGTGGCACTTCGGGCCCGTTTGCGGGGCGATGTCACACAAATGGCAGACTCAGCGCTCAACAAAAACCGCGCCGAAGGCAGCGGCGAATCGTCGAGCATGCCGATCCATATGGCCGATCTTGGGAGCGACAACTACGAGCAAGAGTTTACACTCAGCTTGATGGAAACCGAGGAAGGTACTCTGGGAGCGATCGAAATTGCCCTCGAGCGCATCGAAGATGGCAGCTATGGTACCTGCGAAGAGTGTGGTTGTCGGATTCCAAAGACCCGTCTGAATGCGATCCCATACACGGCGTTGTGTGTGAACTGTGCTGGTGCCCTTGAGCGATAGTTCGTTCCCCAGGCACTTGCAGCGAAGCAAGCCGATTCCGGTTACTGCTCAACCAAGGAACCAGCCATGAAGGCGGTCCCGATCAATCGTTTTCTAGTCTTCCTGTCCATTGCCTCGCTCGGGGTTGCGGCCGACCTGCTATCGAAATATTGGGCGTTCAAGGAATTGGGTATCGGACCCAGCGGACGCTCGATCGAAATCTTCGGCCGCGTCCTCTTGTTGGAAACCACGCTGAACGAAGGTGGACTGTTCGGAGTCGGGCAAGGGTTCAGCTTTCCGTTAAGCATTCTCGCGATGTGCGCGCTGACGGGCATCGTCCTCTGGCTGTTTGTCTTCGGGGCAGCCGAAGACTGGCTGCTGACCGTTGCCTTGGGGGGCGTGGTCGGAGGGATTCTGGGAAATCTCTACGATCGTCTGGGGTTCCACAATCTGCTTTGGGAATACGGCCGGCCCGGGCAACCCGATCGCATCGGCGAACCCGTCTATGCGGTGAGAGATTGGATCCACTTTCAAATCGAAAGCATTGGGTTCGACTTTCCGCTGTTCAATATCGCCGACAGCCTGTTGGTTTGCGGTGCTGCTTTATTGATGTGGCACGCAATTCGGGGAGAGCCGACGGAAGAAAAATCGGCCACGGTCGAGCATGCCGCCGGCTAACTCTTGTTGTTTAGCTTACTAATGTTTCGCGTCGCTTGGTTTGTCTGAAGCATCGTGACCAAGTCGAAATCATCAAGCCATGTGGATGTTTTGATTTTGAACGTGACGAATCGTTTAATTTTCGGCCGAGTTCCACAACCGACAAGATTCATTCTTTACTCAATGAATTGAAAGAAACTGAGCCGTTTCGTGAATGGTTAATTTGACAAACCAAGCGTGTCTGCTACGTTTCATACAAACGAATCAGGGGGGATTCGTCGGACTTAGGGCCGAGTCCGTCTATGAACGGTCACGCACCTGGACCTCATGCAGTTGCCCAGAAATAGGGGCGGTGGTGTCCAAGCTCTGAGGCGAGTCGTTTGAAATTATCTCGAACCGTAGGTTACGCCATTCAAGCAACTCTGCAGCTTGCAGAGCAAAAGTCCTCGGCACCTGTTCCTTGTAGTCGTTTGGCTGCACAAGGCGAGATGCCCGAGCGATTCCTGCTCCAGATTCTACGGAGCCTGGTCACCCACGGTGTGCTTCGTTCGACCAGGGGTGTGGAAGGCGGATACAAGCTCGACCGCGACCCCAGCGAAGTATCGCTACTGGACATCATCGAAGCCGTCGACGGGCCGCTTCGCTCCAGCCTGCCGTCTGCCGATAAGATCTCGCTGCATGCCAGCAAAACACTGGAACGGGCGTTGTCCGACATCGCCGAATCTTCGCGCGAGCGGTTGGCGGCAATCAACCTTGGCCAGCTCGTGGAAGATCCAAGTCAGCAATCTCAGCCCGCACCCGCGACCGAGGGGCTACCTTCTGCGAGCCCCGCCTCTACTCCATCGGAACTGGGCGATACGGGCGACTGATCACCGTGCCGGACTGTGACGCTGGAGCACGCTTTCTTACTCTTGCTGGACCGCCAAGAAGACACTCTTAGATCTCCGCGCGCAACACCTTGCCAATGCGAAAGTTGCAGCGAGTCGAATGGCGGCATTGAATCTCTAGTAATGGCACGCGAGATGCTTCCTTTCCCTTTTGGCCTGACTAAGGCCCATTAGGATGCGGCCCAATTGATTCGCAAGGGCGTTCAAGTTGTGTCGCCACTCGTATCGAATCGCCGCGCACGGAGGTCGGCGGCTATTCCAGGAGGCAAGGACCGATGAAACTCTCACGAACACTCAGTTATGCGGTGAAAGGCGTGGCTCTATTAGCCGAAGCAGCCCCGGGACAGCCGGTTCCGTGCCGCGAGCTGGCTGCCAAAGGCCAGATGCCTGAGCGGTTCTTGCTGCAGATTCTGCGTGGATTGGTCAATCATGGCATTCTGGTTTCGACCCGCGGCGTCGAAGGCGGATACGCTCTCGACCGGCCTGCAGACGATGTCTCGCTACTCGAAGTCTTCGAGGCGATTGACGGCGAAGTAGCCTTCAAGCTGGAGGACTGCGAGCCCGTTTCGCCGCAGTTGCAGACGATGATGGACCAGTTGGATCGCGATCTGCGAGCAAGGCTGGCCAGTATTCGCCTCTCCGACTTGGCATCGCGGGACGAACCGGCACCGAAGGCGCCGCCTACGGTGAACGACATCAAAGATCCGGAGTTGTCGGTGTCGGCCCCCGAGTACGTCGTTTGATCGGCATACCACCGCGGGTTGGAAGGTAGCACTTTGATCGCTACGCTTATCAGTCTGAATCGAATTGCGCATTCAAACTCCAGCCTTACCGGTGGTCGTCGATGGAACCCAACGCAGACGATGTGCAGGCCCGCCTGAAACTGGCAATCGACGCCGGACTCGCGGCGGGGGATGTGACGCTGAAATATTTCGGCAAGCAAAACTTCGACGTGGAGTGGAAGGCCGATGCCTCGCCCGTAACGGTTGCCGACCGCGAAGCCGAGACGCTGTTGCGGACAAAGATTCAAGCGGCGTTTCCCGAGGACGGGATCGTGGGCGAAGAATTCGACACGGTATCCGGGAGTTCAGGCTACCGTTGGATTCTCGATCCAATCGACGGAACCAAGTCGTTCATTCATGGTGTCCCTCTGTACGGGACAATGATCGGTGTTGAGTTCGATGGCCGCAGTGTTGTCGGCATGGTTCTGTTCCCCGGGCTCAGCGAGTACATCTATGCCTCGGTAGGGCAGGGTGCGTGGCATTTGCGAGGAAACGACGAACCGCAACGCGCCAAGGTTTCGGACACCAAACAGTTGGATAAGAGCTTGTTTTGTGCCACCTCGGTCGCCACGTTTGCAACCTTCAACCGTGGTGAAGCGTTTCAGAAGCTCATGGATGCCACACAGCTCACCCGTACCTGGGGCGACTGCTACGGGTATCTGCTCGTGGCCACCGGGCGTGCCGAAGTCATGATCGATCCGGCGATGAACGTTTGGGATGCCGCGGCGCTGCAGCCGATCATGGAAGAGTCCGGTGGGACGTTCACCGACTGGAAAGGCGACCCAACGATTCACAACAACGAGGGCGTCGCGACCAACTCGCATGTCTTGGATGAGGTCATGGAAATCACGCGATCTTACTAGCGACGCCGCATTGCCAACGGGAGTTACTGCGTCGCTTCTTCCGCCAACGCCTTCACGACAATGTCGTTCAACTCGTGGAGGCCTCGCTGAAGGTCGATCGTATGCATCCCGACGTGATAATGCGACACGCGTCCGTCGCGGCCGATCACCACATACAGCGGCAGCTCGGCGCCAATCAGCCGCGGATCGCCGAATTGGCGGATAAACTCGCCGCCGTCGAGCAGGATCGGGTAGCTCAAGTGCATGAACTCGCGCAACCTGCGCACGCTGCGCACTGCGGCGGCCCGACTCTGTTCGTCGTTGAATCGCCCATCGACAGCGACGCCGTAGACTTGCAGGCCCGCCTTTTGGTGCTGCTCGTAGAGGAAATCGAGGTAACCGACCTGGCCGTAGGGTTCTTTCAGCGGCGTATCGCGATATCGCCAAAAGTGCAGCACCGTTACCGCGCCGAGTAAATTCTCGGTGGTAAGTTTCTGCCGGTTCAGGTCGCTGAGGCTGAACGATTCAATCTCGCGGCCCACCTGTTTTTCGACCAGCTCTGCAATCAGGTCGGCCTGCCGATTCTGCGAGGTGAGTGATTGCTTGGCAGCGCGTACCAGCGGAGCCAACACGGTTCCCGCCGTCTGCGTTTCGAATTCAGGGACCAGACCGGCAAGTTGCTCTAACGTGGCGGAGGTCCAGCGATCGTCTTTCGTGCGCGGAGTTCGCGCAAGATGCTCTCGATAATCACCCAACGCGGCAAAGCTCTTCAGGGTTTTATCGAGCGCCTCTCCGGACAGCCCTTCCAGGGCTGTCGTTCGCAGCCGCAACTCGTATTCGTCGCCTCGCCCCATGAAGACGCGTTGCCGCAGGTTGACGAGCATGTTGGACTCTCGATCGACAGCCAACTCGTATTTCCAGCCGTAGTTGTTTCGAACATCGACTTGCCACACTTCGTGGTTGTCGACGTTCTCGGCCGAGCCGACTTCGAAGGCTAATTCCCCGGCCTTCCAAGTAACTCCCTCGGCGAGCGCTTCGGGGGCCGCCAACATCAGTGCGGCCAGCTCGATTATGCTTTCGTCGTCGCCCCAGTTGTATAGCACCGAGGGTGGAACTCCGCCCGCAATGTTCAGGCTGCTTGCATCGAACGAAACGTTGCCAAATCGTTCCAGCCACGGCCACGCCCCTCGGCCGCGTTCATCGAGCAGCCAGTGACAGATCAGCGAACCTTGGTCATTGGCCTCGATCAGTACGGTGAGATCAAACGTCTTCTCGGCTTCTCCTACTGTGTGATCTTCGCCCACGGGGGCCACTTGTCCCTGGTAGGTGACCAATGTCCCCGTTTCGGGCAGGGCGCTCACAGCAAGCAATAACAGGGCGTATGGGCACATGTGGGGCTCACTTCGCTGATTTGGACACGGACCTGGGCTGTTCCAACTTCTGGCAGTGCCAGATGAGAAGGCCTGATTGTACTGCGCGGTCAGCCCAGTCGTCACGGAAAGCTATTCGAGGACGCTCGTTTCGCCGGAATCTTGCCCCCGATAAACAAGCAATCTGGGGCCTGAAGGGCGAAGCCCACCTTGCAACACACACGGCGATCGATATATTGGGGGATTCTGGATTTACGGCTAACTCAGGTGTGTGGAGAGATCCCATGGCAAGGGTTTGTGAAGTTTGCGGCAAAGGCCCGGTCATGGGCAATTCGATCACGACCCGTGGTAAAGCGAAGTACCTCGGTGGAGTGGGTACCAAGATCACCGGAATCGCCCGTCGGCAGTTCAAGCCGAATCTGCAGAAGGTCCGCGTCACCGTCAACAAAACGAACAAGACGATGCTGGTCTGCACTCAATGCCTGCGGAGCGGCGCCGTCAAGCGACGCGTGGCTGCTGCACCGTTCCGTCTGCCGTCGAGCAAGACCTAGAGCGTATTTCAAAACCTCGTTTCGGCTTCGCTTGCCAGGAGCAGCCCCGAATGCTTTGTCGACGGAGCTGCTCCCGACAACAACTTCGTGCACGAAACAGGTCTTGAAACGCGCTCTAGTTACGCCAGACGATGGTCGGGGCATTCTGGCAATGGGCGTTGGGTCGCTGGTGGCTTCTTCTGTGTTCGGGGTCTTGCCCTGGGCTTGATACTTTACGGATTCAAACCATGTCGCTCACCCGTAACGACGTCGAAAAGGTTTCCTTGCTGGCCCGCCTTAGCCTGAGCGAGGAAGAGCTGACGAAGATGACGTCGCAGTTGGGCGATATTGTTGGCTACGTCGATCAACTGGCCGAGTTGAACACCGACGGGGTCGAGCCGATGGCCCACGCGGTTGATGTCGCGAACGTGTTTCGCGAAGATCGTGTCACTCCAGGTCTGCCTCGCGAAGACGCCTTGGCAAACGCGCCGCAGAGCGATGGCGAGTGTTATCTGGTGCCAGCCGTATTGGGCGATTGACAACTACCGTAGCGAACCGTCCTGTAGGACAACGCGGGCTTCATGAACAACGCGGGCGTGCTCAAGGCGACGGTTGCCGAACTGTTGAACTCGCTGCAGTCGGGTGAGTGCACCGCGGTGGAAGTCACCCAAGCCTACCTCGATCAGATCGAGGCCCACGATTCTCGCATCGGCTCGTTTCTTCAGGTTCGCGGCGACGCTGCGCTCGAACAAGCGGCCTCGATCGACCAAAGGCGCAAACAAGGCGAAACACTGGGTGCCTTGGCCGGGGTGCCGGTGGCCGTGAAAGATTTGCTTTGTACCCAGGGCGAAACGACGACCTGTGCGTCGAAGATTCTGAGTAATTTCCGCCCACCCTACGACGCTACCGTGATTGCGAAGCTGCGTGCGGCCGACGCGGTGCTGATCGGCAAAACGAACCTGGATGAGTTCGCTATGGGTGGCTCGACCGAAAACTCGGCCATGCAACCCACGCGAAATCCGTGGGACCCCCAACGCATCCCCGGTGGCTCCAGCGGCGGAGCAGCCGCATGCGTGGCGGCATCGATGGCGCCGCTTTCGGTGGGCACCGACACCGGTGGTTCGATCCGGCAGCCGGCAGGCTTGTGTGGGGTGACCGGCATGAAGCCTACGTATGGTCGGGTAAGCCGTTACGGATTGGTCGCATTCGCCAGCAGCCTCGACCAGATTGGCCCCCTGGCCCATTCGGCCGAGGATGCGGCTCGCCTGCTGGAGGTACTTGCGGGACACGACAAGAACGACGCCACGAGTCTCGATCGCCCGGTGCCCGTGTACTCGGAGTCGATCGCCCAACCGCTGGAAGGATTGCGAATCGGGATTGTGCCCGAGCAGTTCGATACCGGCGTGGCCGCGGATATCACAGCAGCCGTACGCGAGGCCCTTAAGGTCTACGAATCGCTGGGGGCCACGGTCACCGAGATCGATTTGGCTCACAGCAAGTACAGTGTGGCCACGTACTACGTGATCGGCTCGTGTGAGGCGTCGAGTAACCTGGCCCGTTACGACGGGGTTCACTACGGGTATCGTACGGCGTCCGAAGCGCCCACGCACGACGAAGGATCTTCTGAGGAAGACAACGCCTTGGTCAGTATGTATCGCCGCAGTCGGGCCGAAGGACTGGGGGCTGAAGTCAAGCGGCGGATCATGCTCGGCACCTATGCCCTGAGCGCCGGTTACTACGATGCCTACTATCTCAAGGCCATGAAAGTTCGCCGGCTCATCCGACAAGACTTCGACAAGGCCTTCGAGAAAGTCGATGTCATCGCCGGACCGGTCACGTCCACCACCGCGTTCAAGATTGGTGAAAAAGTCGACGACCCGCTGTCGATGTATCTCGTGGACTTGTTCACCGTGAGTGCCAACCTCGCGGGCATCTGCGGGTTGTCATTACCTTGCGGGTTCGACAGCAACGAGTTACCGATCGGCTTACAACTTCAGGCTCCCCCCTTGGAAGAAGAGCGATTGCTGCGTGCTGCCCACATGTTCCAGACGGCCACCGACTGGCATCAGCGGAGGCCCTTGCTGTGAGCACGCCATACGACATCGTGATTGGCCTGGAAGTGCACGTGCAATTGGCCACCAAGAGCAAGTTGTTCTGCGGTTGCAGCACCACGTTCGGCCAGCCACCCAATACGCAAACCTGCCCCGTTTGTATCGGCATGCCGGGCTCCTTGCCGGTGATGAATCGCCGTGCTTTCGAGCTGTCGCTGCGAACGGCCATGGCATTGAATTGCGAGATCGCCCCGTTCACAAAATGGGACCGCAAGAACTACTACTATCCCGACTTGCCCAAGGGATATCAGATCAGCCAGTACGATCTTCCCTTCAGCCACGATGGCCACGTGGACATTGTCGATACCCAGGAGAACGCCGAACCCCGGCGAGTGGGCATCATCCGCGCTCATCTGGAAGAAGATGCCGGCAAGAGCATGCATGACGAGGTTGCCGGAAAGGCCGACAGTCGCATCGACTTGAACCGCGTGGGCACTCCGCTGCTGGAGATTGTGACCGAACCGGACATTCGATCGCCCGAAGATGCCAAGCTGTTCCTCACCGAGTTGAAGCTGCTGCTGACTTACCTGGGCGTGTCTGATTGTAACATGCAGGAAGGCAGCTTACGGGTCGACGCGAACATCAATCTGCACGTGCATGCCGACGGGGAGAAAGTCCCAACGCCAATCGTGGAAGTGAAGAACATGAACAGCTTCCGTGCGGTCGAACGTGCTTTGGCTTACGAGGCCATTCGTCAGTACGAGGCTTGGGAAGAGTCGGGCCAACGCATGGGCGACGTGCCCAAGCAAACCTACGGTTGGGACGATGCCGCAAATATCACGCGACCGCAGCGCTACAAGGAAGAGTCGAGCGACTATCGCTACTTCCCCGACCCCGACCTGGTGCCGGTCACGGTGACCGAAGAAGAGATCGCGTCCGTTCGCGCGGCTTTGGGTGAGTCGCCCGCAGACTTACGATCTCGACTGCAGTCGGATTACGAACTGACGCCCTACGATGCCGACGTTATCGTGGGGCAGGGTCGCGATTTGGTTGACTACTTCATCGAGGTTGCCCGCATTTCCGGCAACGCACGTACGACCGGCAACTGGGTTCAGCAGTATGTTTTGCGTACGCTCAACGAACAGGACATCACCATCGATGCCTACCCGGTTGGGGCCCACGAGTTGGGGCAATTGGTCGAAATGGTGGCTGCCGGCAAACTCGATACCACACGGGGGCGCGATGTGTTGGCCGAAATGGTTGACTCGAAGTGTTCCGTCGAGCAGGCGATCAAAGCCTGCGGTATCGAAGAGGTGGATGAGTCGACCCTGGTCGACCTGTGTCGCGAACTGCTCACCAAGAACCCCAAGGTGGTCGACGACCTGAAACAGGGCAAGCTGAAAGCGGTCGGCGCCCTAATCGGGCAGGCCAAAAAGCAGAATCCGAACGTGAATCCGAATCAAGTCCGCCAGATCTGCATCGAACTCGTCAAAGCGATGTAGCGTTCGGTAACTTGGCCTCGGGATCATTCCCCGGTTTGCCTGTTCGGAAAAGTTGGTGCTAGCACGAAACCTCTCAAACCGCCGTATGTTTGGCGATGTCTGTTGCTTGAGTTTTGCAAGCAATTGTCTACCGCAGCCGTACTCGAATCGCTCGCAGGACATCGCCTCGTACTCGGGGAAAACCTGGTAGAGTTTGCGGCCTCATCTTTCCGGAGTGATTCGCCCCATCACTTCGTCGTGACGTTTCAATCGCAAGTGATGCGATCGGAATAGTCGATACGGTCTAAGTGCGTGTCCGTGGTGACGGGCCACAACACCACCGCGCGGCAAGTGTCGTTCTCTTTCCACGCATCATCGGCGCTGCAGGGTGTCTTCAGGGGGAGCACAGCGGATGGGTCAGCTAACTACTCGGCTTGCCATGGGCTTGGCGTTGGCCGTAGTCGTGCACTATATGATGCAACCCAGTGTGCGGTTCCCTTTGTCCACGGGCGAGTTGTATGCCGTGGCCACCGAGGGGAATCAATCGTGCTTCGATTTACCCTTTGCCGATCCCGACGAGCAATACTTGTTGGTGGTTAGCAATGTGTCCAGCGAGCTGGACCCCCGGCAAGTTTCGATCAAGGTTGATTCCGTCGAAAAAGCCTCGCTGGGACCGTTTCGATGTGTCGAGGCGTTGGACCCGCACCCGCTGCCGGACGACCCGGGGTTCTATACTTCTCCGGCTCTGACTTCGGTTTCATTGCGATCAGAGGACTCAACAACCCGCAAGTTCTGGTTGCATGTTGGCGGTAGCTCGAATGAGAACCCGGCCGCCTACCGCGAGGTAGAAGCACAACTACAAGGTCGGGGCGAACACATTCGTGTTTACGTGGATGAGGAAGACCGTCTCCCACAGCGAACGGTTGACGAAATCGTCGAGCTGTTCGAAACGTCCATACGTCCCAAGGCCGCCGAAACGTTGGGTCTGCCCAAGGATATCGACGGCGACGGAACCTTCGCCGTCCTGGTAACCGGGTGGCTAGGGCAACTCGATGGCGGCACCGTTTCACTCGGCGGGATGGTGAACCCCAATGATTTCGAGTTAACGCTGGATGCACCTTACTCCAATCGGGCAGACCTCCTTTATCTCAATTCAAACGTGCGGCCCGGGCGGCATCTCGCCACGTTGCTAGCACACGAATTCGCGCACGCGGTTTCCAGCAGCGGACGTCAGCAGCATCGCCCGTTGTTGTTCGCCTCTTGCAGCGAGGAGTCTTGGCTCAGCGAGGCGATTTCGCATGTGGCCGAGAACCTGGAAAGCGACAATTGGACCAATCTCGACCACCGCGTGGCCCGATTTCTGCGATCGCCGGAACATACGCCGTTGGTGGTGGCCAACTATCGCCAGGCAGGGCTGTGGCGAGCACCTGGCCCTCGCGGCAGTACGTATTTGTTCCTGCGATGGTGTGTCGATCATTACGGTACCGGGCTGTTGCCGGCGCTCATCTATTCGGGTCGAAGTGGGGTCGCCAATCTCGAGGCTGCCACGGGAGAGCCCTTCGACGAGCTGTACCGTCGCTTTGCTGCCGATTTGTTTCTGCAAACCGTTGCCGAGTCGCAAGAATCACCCACGCTGCATTCTTGCGTGGACTTGCCTCGAATCGATCTGGCCAGCCCTTTGGGAAAATGGGGGTTGGCCGGCCCTCGCTACGACGCTTTGGACGTGAACGATCTTCAGACCGCACAGACCGATCTTGACCTCTACGGTACAACTTCGCGCTACTTTGTTGTGTCGGCCAGTGAACCGGGAGCCAGGCGGATTCAAATCGATGCCGAGTTGGGCGCCCAGTTGCAGGTTAGCCTTGTTCGGTTGCCCAACGAGTTGCCGCGGCTGCGTCTCGAAACGTTGCCGACCGCACACGGACAATGGAAGCTGGCCCTCAGCGAGTCTTCCGGAACTCCCTTGGAGCTGTGTCATGTGGCCTGGGAAGACCTCGACGAGTCCAGTGGCGATTCCCAATTCTCTCCACAGTGCGTCGCCGACGAGGAACTCTCGACATTGTTCGACGACGCCTGCGTCCCGGGCGGGGGCGAACTTGTCGGGCGTCCGCTTGATGCCCCTAACTCTACCGGGGAATCGATCACCGTAAGGGTTGTCGCCCGCGATCCGCAGGGGCGACGTGTAACGGCCTGGGCGACGCTCGAACCCGACGAAGTTCGGGCCAACGTGGCGGACGCGGGAGTGGGTGTCTTGCGACGTTGACCCACTGTGGGCTACCGTCTACCAAGAGACATCCCATGAGCGAACCTCTCATTACGCTGACCACCGACTTTGGCGAAGGCTCGGCCTACGTCGCGGCCATGAAGGGGGCGATCTATTCGATCAACCCTGCGGCTCGCATGGTCGACATCTCACACCGCGTTGCCCCGCAAGATGTACGGATGGGGGCACTGGTGCTGGAGGACGCCACGCGGTGGTTTCCGCAGGGGACGATTCATGTGGCCGTGATCGACCCGGGGGTTGGCACCGAGCGCCCGATTGTATTCGCCGAAATTGGAAAGCAGCGCTACATCGCCCCGGACAACGGTCTTCTGAGCCGAGTAACGCTCCATGAACCCGCTTCGCGGATCATCGCCGTCGAGAACCCACGGTACTGGCATCGTGCGGTGTCAGAGACGTTCCATGGCCGCGACATCATGGGGCCAGTTGCCGCCCATGTGGCAAGCGGCATCGATCCGGCCGATCTCGGAACGGTCGCGTCAAGGATCCAGCTCATTGATTGGCCCCGACCGCAAGAAACGGCCCTCGCCGTCACCGGCGAGATTATCGCGGTGGACCACTTCGGGAATCTAATTTCGAACATCACCACCGAACACCTGGGTGCGGGGGATCGTGCCGCGTTGAAAGTAACCTGCGGAGGGCGAACGCTCGCCGGGCTGAGGCGAACGTACGGCGAAGAACAAGCCGGGACTCTGGTGGCGCTCGTCGGATCGACCGAACGGTTGGAAGTGGCCGTTGTCGACGGAAACGCAAGCCGTGAGTTGGGGCTAGGCGTGGGCTGTCTCATTCGGGTTGATCGTTAGCCAGCTCCTTTCGCCAACGGTTGCAATGCGTCATCATGAGGCGAAAGAAGACCACTTACGCCTTCCATACGCATTCGAATGACCAATCATCCCAAGCCAACTCGCGAAGAACTACTCCACTGGGATCGCAAGCACGTATGGCATGCCTTCACGCAGATGGCCGCGTATGAGCCTTTTGTTATCGCCAGCGCCAAGGGTCGCACGTTGGTTGATATTGATGGCCACGAGTACCTCGACGGTGTGAGTAGTCTTTGGTGCAACGTGCATGGGCATCGGCATCCCAAGCTCGATGCGGCATTGCGCGAGCAGCTCGACAAGGTGGCCCACGTTACGGCGTTGGGCTCTTCCAACCCGACGACGATCGAAATTGCTCGTCGTCTGGTGGAGTTGTCACCGGATCCGCTCCAGCACGTGTTTTTTTCCAGCGACGGCTCCTCGGCCGTGGAGGTGGCGCTGAAGATGGCCTTCCAGTATTGGCGTCAACGCAATGAGCCGTGTCCCGAGAAGTCAGTCTATGTCTCGCTGGACGATGCCTATCACGGCGATACGTTGGGCAGCGTCAGCGTCGGCGGGGTCGAACGCTTCCACACCATGTTCTCGCCACTGCTGTTCGAAACGTTGCGTGTGCCGACCCCCACGATGTATCGACTTCCCAAAGGTGTCGCTGCGGAGAACGCGTGTGCATACTACCTCGAACAATTGGAAGCGGTGCTTAAAGAGAACTCGCCCCGCATTTCGGCCTTGGTGATTGAACCCTTGATGCAAGCCGCCGCAGGCATGATCGTGCATCCGCCGGGTTACCTGCGCGGCGTTCGGGAACTCACCAAAAAATTCAATGTCCTGTTGATCGCCGACGAAGTGGCCGTCGGGTTCGGACGCACGGGCACCATGTTCGCCTGCGAGCAGGAACAGGTTGAGCCCGACTTCTTATGCCTGGGTAAGGGAATCACCGGGGGGTATCTCCCCATGTCGGCCACCCTGACGACCGCCGAAGTGTGGAATGCCTTTCTGGGAACCCCGGCCGAGTCGAAACAGTTCTTCCATGGGCATACCTACGGCGGAAACCCGTTATCGGCCGCCGTCGCGCTGGCGTCGCTCGAGGTGTTCCAGGAGGAAGACACACTGCGGGAGCTGGCTCCCAAAATCGAACGGCTGCGAGAGCACCTGCAACGTTGGGCAAGACTTCCCCACGTGGGCGATGTGCGGCAATGCGGTTTCATCGCGGGCATCGAACTGGTGGCCGATCGCGAAACTCGCGAGCCGTATCCGTGGGAGGAACGTCGAGGGCAACAAGTGTGTGATGAGGCTCTTGAGCACGGCGTCTGGATTCGCCCTTTGGGCAACGTGGTGGTGATCATGCCGCCGCTGAACACGACGCTGGAAGAACTGGATCGCATTGCCGCGGCCGTCGAGGCGGGCATTGTTCGAGCGACCGCCACCGAATGAATCGATCGAATGAATCGAAACGGTCGGCTAGTCGATCGAAGATTCGCCCGGCTCTTCAACCGGGGTGTCGTCTAGCGCCGACACGGAACTCTCGTTTTCGTCCTTCGCGACTTCGCAAGCCTTGGTGGCTCGCTCCAGCATTTCTTTTGCTGCCGGAAGTCGGGCATCGATCTCAATGGCGGCCTTGGCCATATCGAGTGCTTCCCCAGGACAGCCTTCTTCGAGGTACATCTTGGCCAGGTTCAGGTACGCACCCAACTGGCGAGTGTCGCGGCGGATGGCAATCTTGTAGGCCGAGATCGCCTCGCGGCGTTTGTCGATTTCGGCCAACGTTTCGCCGATGCGGACGTGGGCTTCTCCCTGCAAGGGGGCCAATTCCGCGGCGATCTTGTACTGATCGATGGCGTCGTCCACCTTGCCCAGTGACCGGAAAATGTCGCCCAACGTCAGACGGCTGGCCGAGTCACGAGGGTTGAGCCGCTGAGAGACCAGCAGCTGCGAAATGGCCTCGTCGTTGCGCCCCAACTTGTTGAGCAGATATCCCAGGCGATAGTGGGCCATCATCAGTTGGGGATTGTACTTCACGGCCAGCCGGTAAGCCTCGATGGCTTCCTCTGGACGATCGAGTCGGGTGAGCACATTGCCGTGCAGGAGGTGTCCGTTCCCGTTCTTGGGGTCAATCTTTAACGCCCGTCGTGCCGCCTTCAGGGCATCGTCTATCTGGTTCAGCTCGACCCGAACGTAGACCAACCCCAACCACGCCCCGACGAATTCGGAATCGTACCTCACCGTGGCTTCCAGGCATTCGGCCGCCGTGTTGAAGTCCGAAAGCCGGGCCATTATCAGACCCTTCAAAAAATGGGCAATGGCCAGCTCGGGATTGTCCTTCAACACCAGGTCGATCTGCTTGAGGGCCTCCGCGTGCCGCCCGCTTTCGAATAGCCCCTTGGCCAGCGTCAGCATCGCAGCCGAAGTACTGCCGAGCGAGCGAAGTCGAGGGATGATTTCAGACATGCGAACGAACGATTGGCTTGAGGCCGGGTTGAAGCGTTTCCGGATATCCGTGGAATCCGGGAACGCTCGATGCTAGAAGACTCCGGAGGAGGCAATTCCTCAAGTATACATCGAGCTTTGCAAGGCCGAGAGTCCCTGTTTCTAGGTGTTTCGCGCCGGCAACCCTGAAATGCACGCAGAAATAGCACGCCAGGCACGATTCAACGCTGCTATTCGGGCGAGCGTAAATCGCCGTTGACCCGGTCGTAAGGTCTTTACGGTGTCGTCGCCAGTGAGATGGGTTCGCCGTTGAATTCCAGGTTGGCGACCATGGCCAGAGAACCCGAGATTCCCTGAGCCGTAAAGCCGATCCTTACGATTCCGCCGGGCGGGATGTTGGTTGTCCAACTGGCGGGTGTTACGGAATAGCGGCCTCCACCGAGGCTGGAAACTTCGCCGTTCCATAGATTGTCGATCACGAAGCTGCCCCTGAATGTCAGGTGCCAGTCGGTGATGGTTTCATCGCCGTTGTTGGTGATAACGAGCTGTCCGTTGAAGCCGTCGTACCACGAGTTCACGACGTTGAAGGCAATTTGCACGTCGCCGATCGGAGTTGCTTCGACATCGTCGTCGACGATCTGCCCGGTGCCGACGAGGTCAGATCCCGTGGTGTTTGCGTTCACCAGGTTGAACAGTTCGACCGTGAACACCTTGTCCACCTCAACGATATTGTCGCCGATGATCGGCACATAAAGCACCTTCTCGGTTTCACCCGGGGCAAACGTGAGTTGGCCGCTGGTGGCCTGATAGTCCTGACCTGCGATGGCCGTACCATTGACGGTCTGGTAGGAGACAACCACGGGGGTGTCGCTGGCACGATTCAGCGTGACGACAAATGCGGCGAGTGCCGTGTCGCCGGAGTTGCCCTCGTCCACGCTCGCGTCGCCGATGGACATCAGCGGAAGCTGTTGATCATCGTCGTTCGTAATGGTGCCGATCGCGCTGCCGTCTTCGATCACCCCACCGCTGGCGCCGGATAACGTTACGGAGAACGTTTCGTTCGCTTCGACGTCCAGATCGCCGATCACCTCCACGCGAACGGTCTTGGTGGTTTCCCCGGGATTGAACTGCAGGGTGCCGGAAGTGGAAATGAAATCGACGCCTGCGGTTGCCGTTAACCCTGCGGTGGAATAGTCCACCGTCACCGGCACGCTGGTTGGTTCCGACAGTGAGACGGTGAATTCCACGAACGACTGCTCGGGAGATGGGTTGGTCCCGTCGCCGGAGGTCAACAAGTCGAACTGCACCGGTGAGAGGAGGTCCAGCTTTTCTTGATTGAAGGTTCTCCAGTCGTCTAGGAGAATTCCGCCGGTGTCTCCGGAGTTCGGGTTCCACGACCAGAACGACCAGGAAATCGGTAGATCACCCACTGGCACGTCGTTCGTGCCGTCTCCGTTCAGATCGCCTGCCAGGTAGTCGACCATCGTCTCCATCCAGGCAACGTCCAAAGGATCTTCCAGTCGAGATCCGAACTCACCGAGCCACAGCGGAGCGATGTTCTCTTCGTAGATATAACCCCAGTTATCTCGCCAGATGTCGTGCAGGTTTTCGGGAAATGCCGGATCGGAAAACCACGGCTGCGAATAGATCGAATTCGGGTAAGCGTGCGGCGAATAAACCACGCGGTTCGGCAGGTCTAACTCCACCGGGTTCTCTCGCACGCCTTGCAGATTGCCGCCCCACCAGTAACTTTCGCCAGCGTAGTTTTCAACACCTTCGACGATAATCAGCCACTCGGGATTCACGGCCAGAATGGCGTTGCCCGTTCGTTCGGCTGCGAGTTGCCAGTCGGTGGCCAGATCGCCTGAACCCCAGGTGGCCGGGCCGTGCGGCTCGTTGTGCAAGTCGGCCCCGATCACGGTTGGGTTTCCTGCATAACGTTCGGCCAGCATGACCCAATCTTCGATGAACCGCGTCTCGTTGTAGCTGGCGGTGTACCAGAGCCCGTCGTTGAGTGCCCCCACTCCGTTGTCGCTACGGTGGTGATCGAGCACGATTCGCAAACCGATCTCGCCCGCGTATTCAACGATTCGATCGAGAACTTCAATCGGCGCCAGCCCAACCAGTTCAGGGTTTGCCTGGGCGTCGATGCTGCCGGCCAATTTTCCGGCGTCGAACATCTCGTTGTTGAAAGGTAGCCGGATGGTGTTGAACCCGGTCGCGACGATATCGTCCACCATGTCTTTGTAGTTGCGCGTCCAGAGACCGTGGGGCGAATTCGTTTCCGATTCGAAACCGAACCAGGATACGGCGGTGATCTTCACCCTGTTTCCGGCGGAGTCGATAATCTGGTTGCCCTCGGTGCGGAAGAATCCCTCTGCGGCCCCCGGCGTTGCCAGATCGCCTTCGATCACGCTGGCGTCAGCGATGCTGATGGTCGGGGTGACCGGAGGGGCGATATCGTCGTTTAGAATCGTGCCCGTGCCCTCTCCGTCGGCGACGGTCGCCCCCATCACGTTGGAGACTAGGACGCGAAACGTTTCGTCTTCTTCGAGCACATCGTCGCCGAACACGGCAACCGCGACTTGACCGGAGAGCTGACCGGCGGTGATAGTTGCCGACCCGTTGCCCAACGCGACGTCATCGCCGGTGGCGGTATTCGCGATCACCTGGTAGTCGAGCGTCACGTTTTCCGCTGCCACCGCGGACAGCGCCAGATTGAAGGTTGCCGTCGTCGTACCGGTGTTACCTTCAAGCACCGAAGCGTCTGAAATGGATAACGTGGGCACCTGGGGCGTACCGCCGTCGGTCGGTAGTCCATTCAAGAGAAAATTACTGGGCGGGTTCCCGTCTACATTTCCGGGGCTGCCGATAAACCCGAAGGTGATCGATTGCCCGGGGGCGATGGTCCCATTCCAAGGTGCATTCCGGATGACGTAATGATCGCCTTCGTGGAGGACAATCTCAGAGTTCCAGATATCGGAGATGTTGCCCGAGAAGTCGAACTCAACAACCCAATTGTCGATGTCCGTCGCGCTGTTGTTTTGGATTTCGATCGCGCCCTGGAAACCGCTGCCCCAATCGTTGACGACGGTGAACTCCACGCTGGAAGGCGAGGTGGTGATGTTCGCCAGTGCGGCGTTTTGGGTATCGACGAACGGCGTGTCAGACGCGGAGTTCGTAGGCTGATCCGCTGTCTCACTGCATCCCGACTCATCGAGTGCCACCATGCCATCGGTAAGCGGGTTGATTGTCAGCAGGGTCCGTGTTTCGAGCGACTCGGTCCCCAAACCCGGCTTGAGAATTCTTGGTTTGCGATCCGTCCTCTTTGCAAAGAAAAAATCTACAAAATTCCTGAAAAGACGGTTCATACTGACGCCTCGTCGCGGTGCCGATTCTTTGAGGCGATTGCGCAACAATGCCTCGGATGATGCAAGTCGATTGAAGTCTGTACGCCCGGTGCGTCTGGCGAGTTCGCAGAAATCTGCAATCAGCATCCGAGATGCTTCGGTTCCTGCATTCCATCTGCAGTGTCGCGACCTGAACTACGTGTGACGGAAGAACGACTGCGATCAGCCTGGATCGATGCGAATGCCGCCCGGCGAGAAGGCTCGTAGAGGGGCGCAAAACCCACAGGCATTATTCCCGCGTGCGAGGGCAACGAACCAAATCTACAGAGCGATTATGCTGGTTGTAATTGCCGTAATGACGCTCACACGATTCGATGGCCACTTCGTTCGTATCGCTTACAGGGAAGAACGTAGAATGTGGACTATTGTGCCGGTGCGACGGGGCCATCGAGTGTGAACTGGTCGAAGAAATCGAGGATGACGGTGCTGGCAGGGAAGTCTTTGATCATCTTCCCGGTGTTGAAACGCTCGCCAGTGGTGTCGACGCCACCGGGCCAGTTGTGTCCACCCTCGGGCAATTTGTACAGCAGAATGGGAACGCCCGGCTGGCCGGGCTGAGGTCCGTACCGCTCGAAGATGTAGTTCTTGCCCTGTTGCACTTCTAGCGGCTGTGTTTGAAATCCGTATGCATTCAGAAAGAACCCCAATGTGTCGGCATTCGATCGATGCGGTACCGGTTGGAATTGGTTGCTGCCGACGCCGCCGCTGAACACCACATTGTTGTCCCGTAGTCCGTGAATGTGCAGGATCGGTACTTGCCTCTTCGGGCGAGGGCCATCCACGCCCAAGTCGGCGGCCACGGGGGCGATCGCCGCGATACGATTGGAAAGCTCACAGGCCAGCCGGTAACACATCATGCCACCGTTGCTCAGCCCCGTGGCGTAGACACGTTTCTGGTCGATGCTGTAATTGCGGTCCAGTTCGTCGATCAGCGCGTTGATGAAACCGACATCGTCCACTTTTTTCTGTACGGCGTATCCGCAGCAACTACCGGCGTTCCAGGTGAGTAACTTAAACCTTCCGGTCCCGTCCGGGTAAACCACGATGTATCCGCGCTTGTCGGCCTCGATGTTCATCTGGCTTTGTTTTCGTTGCGATTCGGCGCGACCTCCACCGCCGTGTAAGGCTAACACCACGGGTAACGGTGTTCGGCCATCGTAATTTGGTGGCAGGTGGACAAGATAACGGCGTTTGAACCCACCGAAGGAAAGAGTTCGTTCGCCATCGTTGCTCACCGTCGAGTCTCCTTGCGCCATACCAGATAGTCCACGCATCGATACCAAGGCCAACAAGGCGATGCCACATGCAACCAGGACAAACATCGTGCCGAAAATGCGTTTCATTTTCATCGGGGAACTTCCCGTTCGTTGTTGTTCTGCGAGGATGTTGCCGCCTGCGTTGTATTGTCGCCGCCCGAGGCGATTTGTCCAAGGAAGGCGGACAAGAGAGTGGTGAATTGCGAGGCTCGACTCGCGGGATGAAAGTGACCTCCGCCGGGGACGAGTGCCGCCTGGCTCTGTGGAGCTAATTCCGTGAGGCTTCTGTAGCTGGCAAGATGGGGAGAATGCTCGCCGTACGCAAGCAACAGCGGGAGATTCAAGCGAGCGACCGCCTCGGGCCTGATTCCGCCATCGTGCAGGAAATCTTCACGGGCGGTTGTTTCCTGCAATAGGCGTTTCCAGCGGGTCGCCGAGCGGTTGCCTCCGCCCGATTGGGCTGCGAACGGGACGAAGTGCCCCCGAGCGGCCAATCGTTGTCGTGCCTCTGCCCAACGGGGCTCGGCGATACCTTCGAGTAGCAGCATGCCAATTTCGGGCTCGTCTGGTTGAACATTCACGCCGCATCGTGCCAGGCGGGCTTGGAGCTCGGGCCAATCGTTCTGCTGTGGCAATATCTGCTCGGGCGCGATTCCCCGTAGCCGTGTATCCGCCAGGGTCAGGGAACGTATTCGGTGCGGCTGATCGGTCGCCAATCGTAATGCGATAAGACCGCCGTAGCTGTGCCCGACGAGGTGGGCCGATTGAATGTTGAGATGGTCCAGAATCCCCTGCAGGTCGCTGGCCATATCGCGGGGCGTGTAACACGAGGGGGGCCGAGCGCTATAACCGTGTCCCCGCAGATCGTACGAAGTGACCCGATACTTCGTGGCCAGCGTGCTGACGAGTTCCAGGTTCCAGAAAGCCTGGTTGGCCGCCAGCCCGTGGACGAGAATCACATCCCCAAGCGGTACAGAATTCGGGTCGGGAAAGACCTGGCGATAGCTCAGCTTGACCCCGTTGATCGTCGCGTTGGGCATGAGACGAGGGGCTTTCCTAAGGGCCCAGTCCTGGAAGCTGGTGCTCGTTCGGTTTGGGTGGTTTTGCTGTGACTGAGGCGCAACACCGCAAGCGACACCGTGGTCAGGCGGCAGTGGTTAGTCACTCGGGTTGATTGCTACTCGACGTAACCCAGTGCGCGAAGCCGCTCCAGGATTTTCTCTTCGCTGTCGGCCTCTTCCTCTGCGGTGCCTTCGCTTGCCGCTTCGGTTGTCTCACCGCCGGGTGAAACGGTTGCGGGGCCGGTTTCGATGGGCTGTGCCGCGAGAAGATCGGCTTCGAAGGCATCCGTCATCACGCGGCTCTCGAAGTCTTCGGGGATAGGCAGGCCAAGGCTGTACAGCAGCGTTGCGGCCACATCCAAAATGTTCTGTTGCGGCAACTTCTTGCCTTGGGGAATGCCCGGACCGCAAGCGGCGAAGATGCCTTCGGGGGCGTGCGTGCCTGCCACCTCGGGTCGCTGCCAGATCATCGGTTCGGCGTCGAGCACCGAGAAAAACCCGTGGTCGAACAGAACCAAGGTAAGATCGGGCGCCTGACCTTGCTCTGAGCCCGGGTAGGCTTCCTCGAAAGTCAGTACTTCTTTCACCAACGGTTCCCCGGTTTCCGGATGCTTCAGTTCTTTGAGCTGCTGGCTCATCTTGTCGCGGAACGCTTCGTACTGCTCGGCCGGTACTCCTACTTCGCCGGGTTGTTTGGCAACCCGAATGTGAATGCCGTTGGTGGCGCCACTTGGGGCGTAAGCCACGGTGTGCTCCCAATCCAGGGCGACGAAGTGACCCGCCTTGGGTTTGGCATCGTCGGCCGATTGCCACTTCAAATGGCCGAGGCTTTCGAGCCACTTGTTGATGCGGAGCACCGTTTCCGTCGGTCCGAAACCGTGATCGGAAGCGATGAATACCCGGGTATTGTCCCCGGCCAGGGCGACCAAATCGCCAATGAACCGGTCCATCTCGCGGAAGTACGTGAGACAGAGTTCTCGCATCTTTTGTTCGAACTCGGTCGGCGGGTCGGAGAGGAATGCCTCGTCCAGGAATCGCCAACAGCTATGCTGAAGCTTGTCGACCCCGTCGAACATGACGGCCGTCAAATCCGCGGGGCGATTCTGCATCAGGTGCCGAGTGATGTCGAACCAATGCTTCTCGCGGACCACATGGAAGCGAACCCAGGGTTCGAGCTCCTCATCTTCAATGATCTGCATGGCCTTCTTCTCGTGCTCGAAATCCCAAGAGATTTCGTTGGCACTGAAGCCTTCCAGCGATTTCAGTTCGTCGTACAGCTCGGGCGGATGAATGTTGCGACGCAGATGCCGCCACGAGAGCAGGCCCGGCACGATCGATCCGTTGATCTTCGGGGGCGGGGCCATCAACGGAAAATTCAACGAGGTGATCTGCCCTCCGGCGCGGCTTACGATCGACCAGACGGTTTCACAGCGAATGTCTCGGAAATCGTTCAGCGTGAAGAACGCACCGCCGGGGCGAATCTCGGAGCGCAGGAAGTCGAAGATGCCGTGGTTGCCCGGTAGGCGGCCGGTCATCAGTGTTGTCCAGGCCGGCGGTGTCAGCGGGTGCGGGGTCGACAACAATTCGGCTCGAACTCCACGCGACATCAATTGGGCAAGGTTCGGCAATTCGCCTTGCTTGATCATGGGGTCCAAGACGCGGAACGTCGCTCCATCGAGACCAATTAACAGCGTGCGTTGCATTGAGGTGCCCTTTGATGTCGGCATTCTGAGGGAGGGGTGGAGTGCGAGGATACGGTTGTTGGCAACTCGTGCTTCGTTAGCCGAGATGCTTGGCCAGGAACTCGACCATTTCGCCCACGGTCACTTCGTCGACGTACTGCCCGTCTTTCATCAGCAACTCTTCGAACGGAAGATCGCGACGACTGAAGTGTTCTTCAACGGCGGTGATAAGCTGGACCACGTCGATCGACTCGAAGTTCAAGTCGCCGATGAGCTTCGTCTCGGGGCCGATACTGTCGTCGTAGGAGGTGTCCCAGTCGGCGGTCAAGTCTTCCAGGATGTTCGTAAGATCGGATTGAATGGTTTGAGTTTGCACGGGTTCCTCGCCTGTCGTTCTTGCAGGAATCAATCGTTGGATGGCTGTTTGGTTGGTTTGTGTTTGGAGTCGACGCGAGTCTTCTTTCGAGGTTGGCGTCGGGCTCGGACCAGCACATGCGCCGCAACCGTTAACGCCCCGCCAGGCAGCGCCTCGGCGATGGAACGAAATCGATCGGCGTCAATCTGGTGATGTAGGAATCGCGCTGCAAGGTACAGTCGACTATGCTTGCAAAATCTGGTCCAGCCGAGACGGGTGACGTCGAACGTCTCGATATCAACCAGCCCCGCCATTGAAAGTTGTTTTGTGTATTCGGCCAACAATTCTTTGCGGGCGTACGTGTCCGGCTCGGCGTCTCCCTCGTTCGGCGAGTCGATCAGATCGGCCGCCACGAGGTGTCCGCCGGGGGCGAGCATCCCGGTGATCTTCCGCAATGCACGGCCCTGTTGATCCGCCAGTGGACCTTCGAGCCAGAGTATCACGTCGAAGCGGGTGGGGGCAGGGGCTTTCCCGTTGGTCCCGCTCACATTTTTGCGGCGGCTTACGTTTTTCTTAATGCCTAGAGCAGCCACCAAGTCGGGTAGGGTGGTCGCTTTCATGGTGGGGCAATGACTGGAAAACTCTTTCGCGATATCCGCGGAGCCTTTGCCGACGACCAGCACACGGCCACCGGTCTGGGTTGTTTCCTCCGGCAGTAGGCACACAAGTTCGCGAACGATCGACTGACAGGCTTCGGCCGGGGTGGAGATATTCTTACGCCAGAATCCGGCCGATCGCATCTTGGTGCCGCGATAATATTCCGCGAGTTCGCGGCTCAGTTCGCGGTCGGCCCCGCCCGAGTGTGGTTCGGAATGGACCAGGGCATACAACGGGTCGAGCCGCGAAGTGTTCTTGGGGCGATGCTTCCAGCTTCCGATCGAATGCTTCGGCTTCTCTGGAAGTTCATTGGCGAACGCCTCGTCACAAAGCGACGTCAGGATATTGTCGGCCGTGGGTAACGCCACATCCAGGGATGCGACCGCATCCGAATTCAGTTCCGGTAGCGAAAGCACCGCATCGGGCTGAGAGCCGCTACCGTCTTCGGCTCCGGCCGAGAGGATCGACATCGGCAAGCGATCGTCGACGTCCTCTTGTGGTCCCGCGTGTTCGTGAGCTCCGTGCCAAACCTCCACGCCACCGCCGGGGTTGTATTCGAACCGCCACCCGCTGGGGCCTTGCACGGCGATGTTGGGCCCAAAGGGGTTGGCCGTACCGACGAACAGACCATAGGGCGATGAGACAATGGTGCGAATACCCCAATTGCATGGATTGCCGAAACCGTTGCGCGTCACGGGAACCCAATCGTCGCCGTCCACTGTGCGCCACAACTCGCAACCGCCGCGCTGAGCCAGAAACTGTTCCATGGTGGCTGGATCGAAAATTCGTTTTGCGTCGTCGTCGAGCTTGGCAAACGGCAACATGGAGGTGGAGTCGAACGTACCGACGTAGAACGCGCCGTCGTGTTGGGCCATCCGCCAGATGTAACCGGCAAAACGATTGTCGAACCCCGGGCCGAGCCCGCTGGTGGGAGATTTCAACCCGTAGCGTGTGGTGCGGGGTTGGCCCACGACCAGGTCCCACGTGTCGTCGGGATAGACACGGATCACTTCGCCCGCGTCGGGCCCGATGTTGTTCACGCGGTCGTAGCCGCCGTTTTGAATGCCTGTGCCGAGGTAGACGTTTTCTCCAAAGGGAGCGACGGAGACCACGCCCTGGTTGTAGAGCCCCCGATCGGCGCCGCGATCGAAGACCTTTGTCCAGCGAAACGGCGGGCGTCCCTCGCCGTCGGTCTTCCAGAGTTGGCACCCGTCGCGAATGTTCATCGTGCCGGCGTACAGGTGGTCTCCACAGACACACATGTCGTAGATGCCGTAGTTGGTCGGGTCGCCGAAGCAGGTCTCGTTCACGGCTTCCCATTTACCCGTCGAGGGGTCTTCGGTACACAGAATGCGAGCGTGGTACGAGACGTTCGGATCGAAGCCTCGCGAGCCGGCGGGCGTCATGAACAGCCGGCCTTTGAACACCAACATCGAACGCACGCTGGTGACGTTGGGGTCGCCCAGCCCCATGCCCTGCTCGGTGATTTGTTCAAACTCTTCACCATCGCCACAGCGGAGCATGACTGGCCCAACGCCGTAGGTTCCGCAACTGGGAATGGTGTACAGCGCCGGTTCCGAATCGCTGCGCGATTGAAACACGGCCATATTGCGAAAACCCGATCCGAGCGGAACGGTCATGTTTTCCAGCCCCGGGACCATGGGCGAGCGGTACACCCGTTTCCACTCGTCGGTCCTTGGGTTGTATCGCCAGATTTGACCACTGAGGTCCAGGTCGGTGACGTCTTCGGGAACCTCAACGGGCCATACGGCCGTGGGCACCTCGAAACGAAATCGCTTGCGGGCCAGTACGAGAATGTCGCGATTGGTTCCAACGAACAAGTGGTCGCGATACCAGGCGTAGCCGTAGGCGTAAGAATTGTGAGGGTCACCAAATCCGTTGGCCGCGATGCGGCGGAAGTGGCCGTTGCTTAGCCCCGGTGGCCGTGGTAACTCTTGGGAAGTGGAAACCATGGCCCTCTACTCGATATAGCCCAGGCTCTTTAGCCGCGCCAGGATGATGGCTTCGTCTTCCTCGTCCAAATCGCCTTCTTGTTCGGCGGCCACGCCAACCTCTTCAGCCGCGGAATCGCGAACGCTCTCTGCTACGGCTGCGACGCGTGGTGGATCGCTGGCCAGATAGTCGGCTTCGTAAAGATCTGTCGGCACTTTCCCTTCGTAGTCGGCGGGGATTTCCATGCCGAGACTATGTGTAAGCAGCGGGGCGATGTCCAACAAGTTGCAGCCCTCGACACGTTGCCCGGACTTAATCCCGGGACCGCTGGCCACCAGAATGCCGTTGGGATGATGCGTGCCGTTGGGCACGGTGCGGGGAACAACCGCCGCGCGGCCGTTGAGCACCGAAATGAACCCATGATCGCGGAGCGTAAGGGTTAGGTCGGGAAACTGCTCCATGAAGGGGCCAGGGAAGTACTCGTCGCGAGGTTTGATGTCGGTGATCACCTGGCCGCCATCGGGGCCGGTGAGTTTCTGCAGGCGAGTGATGAGATCCTTGCGGAACGCGTCATATTCCTCGGGCGGCACATTGATAAAGATGCCGTTGCTGCTGGGTGTCAGCGCGAATGCCTTGCTGGCCGAGAGATCGACCAGGTTCGCATCCTGCGCCGGGCGATCGGTTTGGCAGGCTTCGGCCTGATCTTCGGGCACTTCACCTCTCCACGTAAGCAACCCTTCGTCGTGCAGCCAGCGATTGATGTAGACGATTTCCTGCGTGCCGGTGAAGCCATGGTCGGAGACGACAAACAGCCGGCCCCACGAACCAACCAGCTTTTGAATGCGACCCAACGACGAGTCGACCATGTGGAAGTACTCGTGACATAGCTCGATCACTTTCTGTTCCCACTCGGTTGGCTTCTCGGGGATCAGCGCCGGATCGAGGAAGCGGTAGGCCAGGTGTTGGAGTTTGTCCACGCCGTCGAGCACGATGGCGGTGAGGTCGCTCGGCTCGTTGGCCATCAAGTGTTCGAGCACGTGCAACCAAACGGTATCCCGTTCGATTTGATGCCGGATCCAATCGAACCAGGCATCGTGTTCCATTTCCTGGAGACCCTGCGTCTCGACGTCGAAGTCCATGCCGAGCACTTTGACATCGAACCCTTCGACCGATTCCAACCGCTTGAACAAGTCGGCCGGGTAGCTCGAACGTCGTAGATGTCGCCCCGAAGTGAACCCAGGCATCGTGTGCCCGTTGATGGGCTCGGGTGGTGCTAGGCCAAAGTAGTTGAGCACCGTGACGCGCTTGCCGAAATCGGAGACGCGCTTCCAGATGGTTTCGCAGTGATTGTCGCGCGAGTTGAACAGGTGGATGAAGGTTCCTTTTTCGCCAACCTGGCAGCGAATCCAATCGGAGATGCCGTGATGACCGGCGCCGCGACCGGTGGCCAGCGTGGTCCATGCCAAGGGGGTTAAGGGCAGGGGAGTCGAACCCAACACGCTACGGGCACCGCCTTCGAGCATCGAGGCCAGATTCGGCATCACGCCTTGGGCAATGAGGTGATCCAGCACCGTGTAAGTGGCACCGTCCAAACCGAATAATACGGTCTTCATCCGTCAATCACTCTTTTTCTGGGGATGTGGTTACTGTGATTGCTGTGCAGCTACGCCGATGGAAGCTAGCCAGGTAGAGATTCTATCAAACACAGCGCGATGCAGTAGTCGCCATGAACACGGCGATAGGCATCGATCAATACTTCGTGGCCATTCTGAGGGGCCAGGGTGGGGAATGCTTTGGCCATGGGGCCACGCAGCGCCATGGAGATCTTTCCAGTACTGGTGTCGATGCCCATGATTTCGACACTGCGTGGGCCACCCAACACACCGCGGCCCAATGCTTTGCCCAGGGCCTCTTCGGCAGACCAGGCCGAAAGGCACCAATGATCCAGCGGTTCGTCGGTTTCGACGGCGGCACGCTCGAGCAGGGCCATTTCGTTACGGGTGAATGCGTCTTCTTTCAAGCCGGGGTCCATCGAACCGAAAATCTCGATGTCGATTCCCACGCTGTCGTAATCGTCACTGCTTGCCGCGACGCCGACAGCCTTGAATTCCTTGTGGGCGATACTCACCGAGGGTCCCGCTTCGGCCCCGATGCGTGCACACGGTTTACCCAACTCGTTGACCTCGATTTCGACATCGGCCATGTACAGCTTTTCGTCGAGGAACAGCCGCATGGCGTCTTTCACCGCGATACGCCCGGCCAGCCAATAGGCCAGCGCCGCCGGGGAAAGCTTGAGATTCGAGAGGGCACTGCGTTCGGACCGCGAAAGAATCATACGCGAGACCACCTGCGACCACAGTCGGTTCAGCAACACGGGGCCGCCCGCCGAGCCGGTTTCGGCAATACAAACTCGTTCGCTGATCGGCAGGTCGGTAAACAGATGGCTGATATCTTCGCAGCAGGTTACTTCGTGCGGGGCTTTGGAGTAGTGATGCAGTCCGGTGGGGAAATCGACCACTTGGCATACGCGACCTTCCATTCGCAGGACAACGCGTCCATCGTCGTCTTTCAGTTCCACATCGGATTGCAGAAAGGTTCCGTCGCGATTCATACGAGCGATGGCCAGCAGGTCTTCGTCTTGCGGGCGATCGTTGCTGAATTCCAGTTTGGCGAAGCTATTAGGGAACACCATATGAACTTCGGGTTCATTGGGGTCCCAATCGCCGTAGATCATGCCGGGAACTTGCGAGGCCACGTCGATCAAGGCCGCCGGTAGGACCAACGGAGGGTGGTCGTCGCCGAGGAAGAGCATCTTGGTATCGGGCTCGCGTACCTTCGCTCGAACGGCTTTGGCGTCGCAGGCCTCCATCTCGCGAATTCCCTGAAACGCAGGACCGTGGAACAGAATCCAGTCGTACAGGTCCTTGGCCCAGGGGGCCGGTTCTCGTGCGGCATCAGGGATGGTACCCGGCCCCAACTCGGGTACTTGGTCCCGTAAGACAACGGTGCCGGCGGTGACGATGGCCACGGGGCCACCTTCGCGATCGGCCTCGGTCACCAGGACATGCACGTGCGTGTCGTCCACCGCTTTGGCTTCGATGCGAACACGTCGTGTGGGCGATTCCATGGCCAGCCAGCGTTGGGTGGTCACCTTTTCCATCCCAACCACGCTCAATTCGGGGTGCAACATCGCCGCCGCCTCGGCCATCAACTCCAACGACATGGCCATCGGCATGACCGGCAACGTGCGATGCGAGGAATCTAGCGTCGATAACGAACGACCGAGAAACGTGTGATCCAACAGGAAGCGATGGCGGTCGACATCCAATTCGCACTCAGCGATTAGTAGTGTCTTGGGTTGATGTTCGACAACGGTGTCGATGAAGGCATAGGCCGAGGTGTCTTCGCCGGCCGATGTTTCTTCTTCGGCTTCGGTCAGTGATTCAATCGCGACATCGTTCAACGAAGCCTCGACATGGCCGTTGGTCGTTGCTGAGGTTGTGCCATCGATGAGCCCGGCGACGCCTTCCATCACCGAGCGAAGCGTGGCCGACTGGGTCAGCGTTTCCATGGCTTCTGACGGGACTTCGGTGACCTCGGGGGCCACCGCACGCCGAAATGCCCCGATCACTTCCACGCGTTTGATGGAGTCGATCCCTAGATCGGCCTCCAAGTTCGCGTCCAAATCAAGCATGTCGGCCGGATAGCCTGTGCGTTGGCTGACGATGTTCAGCAGCGTTTGCTCGAGCGACGAACTGCTTGAGGTCTTGGTGCTTGGTTCGGCTAACGTTGCGGTAGCCGGACCGCTGGGCAGCGGTGTAGCCAACTCGGAAACCCCCGGTGGTTCGGGCGGTTGAGTTGCTGCCGGAGCACTACTGAACGATGCGGGTGAACTTGTCGATTCTTTCGCGGGTGGCGCGGAAGGTGCCGCAACGTTGCTAGCCACACGCGGTGGTGAACTGGCATCCGCGTCACCCGATGCGGGAGCATTCGCGGCTGGCCGCCATGTAGGTGGTGTGCCTGGATCTTGCGATTGAATCGGTTCGCTCTTCAACCGCGACATCATCACGCGTTGTTGCGTGGCAATGAACTGCCGCATGGTTTGCTGATAGTCGGCCAGCGCCTTCACCCGTACTTCCTGTTTCGCGGTGGTGGTGGGCGGACTTGCGACTACTTGCGCGGGGATTGGCTGTTGCGGCGGTGCGGGTTGTTCCGGGGGAGCGGGGACCGCGGCCGGTTGTACAGGCGGCTGCGGAGCTGCTTCCTCGACCGGAGGTTTCCGCATCGAACGTGGTTTGGGTGGCGCGGAACTTGTGGGTGCCGCTGACTGAATTGCCGGCGCGGGGGTGAGCTTCGCGAGGGCTTCTTCTGAAAGTTCTAGTACAGGGAGATCCAGCCGCAGCATGGGCTCCGCCGGCGTGGCCTTGGGAGCTTCTTGCGAGAAATCGTAGAGTTTTGGTTCGCGTCGCGCGTACAACGCTGCCAGATTCATCGATACGCCGTGAGCACATAGCATTCCCAGACCGCGGCACAACTGCGAGATGCCATCCTTTCTCGGCACATCCAGGGGTACCGAGAGATGCGGTTTTTTGCCCAGCGTGTCACCCACGAAGGCAGCCAGGTTTCCGCGGGGGCCAACTTCGACGAATACACGCACGCCCGATTCGTACATCGCCTCGACCGTTTCGCGGAAGCGAACCGGGGAACGCCATTGCAACAGGGCAAGTTCCTTCACTTGTTCGGGGTCGCTGGGGAAGCGATCGACCGTGGCGCAGGACCACAACTCCAGGTTGGGGCTTTTGATCCCCACGCTGTCGAAATATTCCTTGATGATCGCACAGGCGGGCTCGAATGCCGGGGTGTGGTACGCCCGACCCCAGGGCAAACGTTCGCACAAGCCACCTTTGCCATGCAAACCCTCGAGCGCTTTCGCGGTGGCTTCCTCGTCGCCGATCAGTACCAACTGGCTGGGGCAGTTGTCCATGGCCAAGATGATATTGCCGTCGGAAGACGCAACCACCTGATCGACCGCCTCGCGGTTGGCTCCGCCCACGGCGGTTAGCACAGCCGCGGGAACGAGGCCCGATTCGGAAAGCTTCACCGCATTCAGGGCGCCTTCGGCGGTGGCCTCGATCAGGGCGTCATCGCCTCCGGGGGCGATCGCGCCGGCCGCCATCAGGGCACCGAATTCACCGCTGCTATGTCCGACGATCGACTGTGGCTTGATTTCCAGGGTCCGTAGTAGAGCCATCAACGCTCGTTCTGCCAGCGTGACCGAGGTGACCGCACCGCCCAGTTCGCGCAGCTCTTCTTCGCCGGTGTCGGCTTCCTCGGGCAAGGGAAAGATCAGTCGGCTTAGCGGTTGCGCGAACTCGGCTTTGGCAAACGCCTCGTCGGTCAGGTCGAACTCGCGACGCACTTCAGGGAAGTGGCGACACAAGTCGGACAGCATGTTCGTGTACTGAGCACCTTCGCCCGGGAACATGAAAGCCACACGGCCTTCTGCCGCCACCGGTTCGGCATACCAGAACACGCCACCGCGGTCTTGGATTTTTTGCCGGTCCGCTTCGGCTAACCGTTTGGCGGCGACGCTGAGTTTCTTTTGAAGATCCTCCAGGCTGCTGGCCACGATGGCGAGGCGAGTTTTTCCTTCGTGCTGGGCCGCCGAAGCAGCAACATCCAGCAGGGTGACATCCTCGGCGGCTTCAAGCCAAGTGGAAAGCTGCTCGATGCATTGCTTTAGTTCGTCGCGATCGTTGGCCGAAACAACGACCAACTCCACGGGCCACTCGTGTTCCAGGCGTGGTAGTGTTTTTTCTTCTACCCTGCTGTGCTCTTCCAGAATGGCGTGGGCGTTGATGCCGCCGAAGCCGAAGGCATTCACCCCGGCACGACGAGGCACATCGCGGCGGGCATGCACCCAGGGACGCGGTGTGGTCGAAAGATAGAATGGAGTTTTGTCGAGTTCGAGTTTCGGATTCGCCGACTCGGCGTGCAGCATCGGTGGCAACACGCGGTGGTACAGGGCCAAGGCTGTTTTGATCAGGCTGGCCGCCGCCGAAGCAGGGATCAGGTGGGAAATCTGCGACTTCACGCTGCCCACGGCCACCGTTGGCTTGGTTCCTGCGCGCGGTGGGAAGCAACTGGTAAGCGTCTTGATTTCGGTGGCATCCCCCAGGGGAATGCCCGTGCCGTGGGCTTCGATCAGGTTGACGGTACCCGGGTCGACCTGCGAAGAGGCGTAGGCGCGTTGCAGCGAGAGTTCTTGTCCCTCTTTTCGCGGAGCCAGCAGCCCTGAGCCGCGACCGTCGGAAGACATGCCGACGCCCTTGATGCAGGCATAAATGCGGTTACCGTCTCGCTCGGCATCTTCACGTCGCTTGAGCACCACGACCCCGCAGCCTTGGCCCAGCAGTGTGCCGCTCGCTTCGGCCGAGAAGGGAGCGATCTTGCCTTCGCGACTGAGCGCATCGAGATAACAGAACGCCTGGTGGACCATCCCGGGGGTGGAGACTTGAACCCCACCGGCCAACATCGCATCGCATTCACGACTGCGAAGTGCATTCACTGCGTGGTCGACAGCCAGCAACGTCGACGCACAGGCCGCGTCGACCGTATAGGCGGGCCCATTCAAGTCCAGCTTGTTCGCCACACGCCCGGCCAGGATGTTATGGGTGAGCCCCGGTACGGTTTCGGCGTTGAACGGGGGAATCGCGCGGCTCAGCTCGTCGCGAATGAATTGAAGTTCGTCTTCGCCACGACCGGGTTCCAGCTGTCGCAAGACCCCGACGAACTGATCGATCATGTAGCCCTGCGAGATCATCGTCAGCAGGCCACGGTTGATGAAGATGCCGCGGCCCAGGATGACGCCGGTCTTTTCTTTGTTCAACGGGATCTCGGGCAGTCCCGCATCGTCCAGTGCGTCGAGTGCACAACGGAACGCCAGAAACTGATCGGGCTCGCCGCCTTCGACACTGGAGGGCACGATTCCGTAGCGAATGGGATTGAAGCGACTCAGGTCGCCCAAGAAACCGCCACGGCGGATGTAGAGTTCGTCGCCGAACAGTTCGCTTTGCCAATCGGGAGAAGGGTCGCCGACGCAGTCGACCTTGTGAACAATGTTCTGCCAGTACCGCGAGACGTTGTCTGCACCGGGTACGAAGCAGGCCATTCCGACGATAGCAATATCGTCAGGCGGGCGAACCTCGGCATCGCGAGGTTGCTGGGTACGTTGGACGTTACCGGATGTCATTCGGTGGCGCTCCGGGCAATGCGATTCAACGCTGCACTGCCGGCTCCTTCCAGCCCCTCCATCAATCCCACGACCTTTCCGTCGCGTACCAGCCATACGTCGGCCTTGTACCAGTTCTCGTTCGATTCCGGATCGACGCGGAACAGGCATTCCAACGGGGCATCGCCCACGGGCGCAAAGCGGTGATACGCCGCAACGCGGTTTGGCAACGGGCTGGTGTCGAACACGGCACGCGACCAGATCATGCCCAGTTGTGGTGCCGCATCGAGTACCACCGGGTCGATGAGCCAATCGCCATCGGCATGTGGACCGACGCACTCCCGCGCACTTCCCGGCTGGAAGGTGGCATCGACGCCCGTGTTGTCCAGGCCTTGGAAATCGGTGATGGCTTGCAACGTGGGGCCGTGGAACAGCCAGCGATAGTAGGCTTGTTCGACGCTATCCAACGGGAAGGCGTCGTTGATTTGTGTCAACTGCGGAGCCTCGGGTGGCTCCGGGGCAATGCGGGTCAAATGCACGGTGCCTTCGTACATCATGCGGGCCGGCAGTTTGGGATCGAACAGCCGCACTCGCCACGTTGCCGTATCGATGTCGCCGGCCATGGACTCGGCCTTGAGACCGATCGTTCGTTTTTCGGTTTCGATAATCACACCGGCGAAGGAACGGAAGTTCTCGACCTTGGTCACGTGCCATCCGGTCGGGGCGGCAGCCTGGGCGGTTTCGACCATCAACTCCATGACGAAGGCGGCCGGTAGAACCGGTTTCTCGTCAATCTGGTGATCCGTCAGGTAGCGATGTCGGTTGGGGTCGAGAACCACGTGGGCTTCGACGGCATTGTCCGCGCTACGGAAGACATGTTGCCCGGTGAGCAGGGGCGTGTCGACGTTGAGGGCCATCGATTGCGAAGCACGCAAGTCGGCTTCCTCGATCCAAGGTCCACCGCCGTACAAGGCACACGTAGCGCCGGGCGATCTGTGGAGTACTTCCTGCATGACCGCGCGGCAACCGGCCGGGACACTGATCATCGGTACGCCACGGGTTTCGAATTGGCGAGCGACTTCGGGGGTGACCATTCCCGCCCCTTGCCATGGTCCCCAGTTGAGCGCGACCACTTTGCCGGGCCACAGTTGGTTGAGTCGAGCGGAAATGCGATTGAGCTTTTCGTTGGCGGCCGCATAGTCGACCTGGCCCGGGTTGCCGAAGAAACCCGAGACCGAAGAGAACAGGGCCAGCATCTTGAGTTGCTCGGGATCAATCAATCGCAACAGGGTCAGCAGGCCATCCAGCTTGGTCCCCACGACGCGGTCGTAGGACTCGGTTGTCTTGTCCACAATGTACCGATCTTCGATCACCCCGGCACCATGCACGACGGCGTCGACACGGTCGAACCGAGATTGCAGGTCGCGGACAACGCTGGTCAGGGCGATGTCGTCCCGGAGATCGCAGGATAAGTATTCGACCTGAGAGCCGGCCTGTTCGATGGTTTGCAGGTTGTCTAATATCTCGCAGTCGGCCATCACACGTGATAGACGCGATTCGACATCGCGAGGCGTGAACTTCTCGCCCGAGTCTCGCATGCGGTTGATGAGTTCGGTTCGCAACTGCATGGGGTCTGAGATACCGCGAGCCCAGGCACACGATTCAGTGTTTGGAACCCCGCTGCGACCCAGCAGAATGAGTCGGGCCTGAGTTTGGCGGGCGATCTCACAGGCGACTTGAGCCGTGATGCCACGAGCGCCACCGGTGACGAGGACGACACTGTCGCGATCGAGTTGAACCGCAGGCGTTTCCGGGGCACCTTCTGGCAGCTCTTGCCGCATGGGTACTTTCGTAAGCCGCCGCCCGTCGCGGTGGCCAACCTCGACGGGTCCGTCGGTCAGCAGTTCGTCCAGCAGTTCCGTTGCACCGGGGAGTGCGGTGAAATCGACGTTGCGGAATCGGGCACCTTCCCATTCTTTGGCCGCGGTTTTCATCATGCCGGCCAATCCGCCTCGCCACGGATGAACCGCATCGGCTTCGCTGCCGGTGTCGAACTCACCGCCGCCCAGGGTGACGGTGGCAATCAGCATGTCGCCGCCGGAGGCAGCCGAAAGCTCGCGAGCGATCGCCTGCATGAGGAACATCATGCCCCGCACTTCGGTGGCGGCAAGCTCGTTCCAATCGGCGTCTTCAATGCCGGGGAAGCTGGGAGCTTGCTGCAACGGCATCAGGTGCAGGATTGCACCCACCGTGCCGTATTCTCGACGCACCGCGGTGATGGCGGCTTCGGCCTCTTCGCGACTGGTCAGTGCCTTGGCGGGTAGCATGCAGGTGCGGTTGCCAAGGGCTTCGATTTCTTTCGCCAACGCGGCAGCAACGCCATGCCCGTCATCGGTCAGGACATGAACGCCGGCGGGCAGCTTGAGCTTTTGGTATTCTTCGGAGGTAAGTTCCTCGGTCGCGATCACGCACCGCGGGCAACTCTTGTCGGCTTGCGATTCGGCTGCGGCAACCCCGTTGCCGTTAGCAGAACCGTTCGTGTTTCCGTTCGTCGGCGGGGCCGCTTGAGCGGGGCTTTGAGCGCCGGCCGATGGCTCGGTCAACCGCTGCACGCCATCCAGAATGTGACGCATGCTACCGGCTTCGGACATTTGCTCCATGAACCATGCCGGCGGTTCTTCTTCCGACTGCACGGCCGCACGGCGGAAAGCACCGATGATCTCGACTCGTTTGATCGAATCGATTCCCAGGTCGGCTTCCAGATTAGCGTCGAGATCCAGCATATCGCCGGGGTAGCCCGTTCGTTCGCTAACCACGTCGACCAGAAGTTGCTGCAAGTCCGCGGAAGATGCAGTCGCTTCCGCCGCGGGAGCGGACTCCGGAGTACCCGAAGCTTGGGGCGCTTCGGCCGCATGTAACTTCTCGACACCTTGGAGGATTTGTTCCAGCGTGCCGGCACCGGTCATCTGTTCCATGAACCATGCCGGTGGTTCATCCATCGAGGGCAAGGCCGAACGGCGGAAGGCACTGATGATTTCGACGCGTTTGATCGAGTCGATGCCCAAGTCCGCTTCCAGGTTGGCATCCAACTGCAACATGTCGGCCGGGTAACCGGTACGCTCACTGACCACATCGACCAGCATGCGTTGCAGGTCTTCCGTCGGGGCACTTGTAGCCGATGAAGATGCTGAGGGCGCGGGGGCAGCCTGGTCCGCAGCAACGGGGGCGGCCGCGCCGGTTTCTCCAGCGAGTTGATTCACGCCGCCGAGGATTTGATCCAGCGAACTGGCGCCCGCCATCTGCTCCATGAACCACGCCGGAGGCTCGTCGATGTTGGGCAACGCCGAGCGTCGGAACGCGCTGATGATTTCGACGCGTTTGATCGAATCGATGCCCAAGTCGGCTTCCAGGTTGGCATCCAACTGCAGCATGTCGGACGGATACCCGGTTCGCTCGCTGACGACCTCAACGAGCATACGTAGTAAGTCGTCGGACGACGGGCCAGCCGGGGCTGCTGTCGCCGGGGCTTCTGCTTGTGGAGACGCTCCGTTTTCGGCGGCCAGTTGGGTGATGCCGCCGAGGATTTGATCGAGCGTGCCTGCTCCGGACATTTCTTCCATGAACCACGTCGGCGGTTCTTCCACGTTGGGAAGTGCCGAACGACGGAAGGCACTGATGATTTCGACGCGTTTGATCGAGTCGATACCCAAGTCCGCTTCCAGGTTGGCATCCAACTGCAACATGTCGGCCGGATACCCGGTTCGTTCGCTGACCACTTCCAGCAGTTTGTCGCGGAAGTCATCAGTCGACACTTCGGGGGACGGCTGAGTTGCAACTTCAACGGGTGCCGGAACGGGTACTGAGGGCTCGGCAGGCACCACGGGTTCTGCAACTGCAGAGGCCGGGGCGATCGGCTGTGGCTGCACCGCAGGTGTGGTCGTGGGCAATGCGGCGGGTGTAACAGCCGCTTTGGGAGTTGCCTGTTGGGCGGCATCCGCTGGAGGGCTGCCACCGAAGAAGGCCGTGAGCACGTTCTCTTGCGCCTTCAGGAATTCGCGCATGGTCTGCTGGAATTCGGCCAAGGCAAAATCGTCGATCGAGGACAGGGTTGTCAGCTTCGTACTTTGCAGGGTCGTCGTTTGCGGGGCTGGTGTATGTTGCTGGGCATCCATGGCTGCAATGGGGTTCGGGGCAGGGGGGCTTCCGTTTGACGCGACGACCGGAGGCGACTGCGACTGTGCCGCAGGTGCCGGGGCGGTCGAAGTTGTCGATTGCGAATCGCGTGCGTCGGTCTGGCCTGCACTTTCCGTGGCAACTTTGGCGCCAGCGGGTAAGAGTTCGACGCGCTTCGGGTGCGATCGCTTGGGTTCGGTAGCCGGCCGAACGTAACTTCCGTTGATTAGCCAAGTGTGCGGCGAAGGCTTCGCGGCCTCGCCAGAAAGCTCATCGAGATTCAACTCGCGAAGCGGGCGACCGCGGTAAAGGCGATCCAGCTTGACATCGACGCCGTGAGCAATGAGTTGTCCCAAGGTGTCGAGCAGTTGGCGTAGCCCGCCCTCGGCACCAGTTTGCGTAGCCACGGCCAGATGAGGACGATCACCTAGCACATCGCGAATTAGTTTGCTGAGCACGCGGCCCGGACCAACTTCGACGAAGACCGGGGTTCCGGCCTGATACATCGCGTCGATTTGTGCGGCGAACCGCACTTGCCGCACGAGATGTTCGGACAGCAGTTCACGGATTTCGGCTGGCCCATTCGGATAAGCTCTGGCCGTGGTGTTGCTGTATACATCAATTCGCGGAGGCCGCAGCTCGAGTTGCTTCAGGGCATTGTCGAACTGTTTGCGGGCCGGATCCATCAAGGGGCTGTGGAACCCGCAGGCGACCGCGATGGGCGTGAAAGCCAGTCGGGCGGCGTTCAAACGCTTGACGGCATCTTCGATTCCTCTTCTAGACCCGGCGATGATGGTCTGGCGTGGGCTGTTCATGTTGGCCAGCCACGCTTCTTCGCAATCGGCAATCGCACGACCAACTTCTTCTTCGCCCGCACGAACGGCCAGCATCGACCCGAGATCACCATGGGTGCCGTTGGTCATCTCACTAATGGCACGACCGCGAGCCAGCGAGAGGCGATAGAGCGATGCTTCGTCGATGCTTCCCGCGGCATGCAATGCCACGAGTTCGCCGTAACTGTGACCGGCCACCATGTTGGGTCGCAAGCCGAACGATTCGAGCAACCGTAGCATTCCGGTGTCGGAGGCACCCAGGATGGGTTGCAAACGATCGGTTGGCTTCAAGTTTTCCGCGGACCGCTTACGTGCTTCGTCGGAGAACTCAGGCGGTGGGAAAACGTAGTTGCTCGGGGGCTGCTCAAACGCATCGCCCAATTCGGTGTCCAAGAGGTCGAACCGTCGCGAGACCTCGGAGAACTCGACCGCCAGCGACCGCAGCATATTGGGGTACTGCGACCCTTGGCCTGGGAATAGGAACGCCAAAGGACGGTCTTCACCCAGTGGCTTCATGGTGCAATGCACGCCCGCGGGCAATCGACGAGGGTCGAGATTGGCACCGCTGGACTGCAGTTGCGAAACCAGTGCTTCGAGTTGGTCGATGAGTTCGCCCGTGCTTGACGAGACAGCGCTCGCACGCAAGGCCAGCTTCTCGGCTGGTTGACGACGGTGCCATGTGCACGCCAGGTCGTGCAGTTCGGGGGAGCGCCCGACATTGAGGGCGCCGCGAACCGGTTCGACCAACCCCTTGATGTTCGCAATCAGCGATTCGGTGGTGTCGCCGGTGAAGACGAAGAGTTCCGCCTCGCGCTGCAGGTGCGGTGTAAGCTCTCGGGGCGGCAAGGCATGGCCTTGGTACTCTTCCAACACGGCATGGAAGTTGGTACCGCCGAATCCGAACGATGAAATTCCCACGCGGCGTGGGTCGGTGCCGCGGATCCAGGGACGCACTTCGCTGTTCACGTACAGCGGGCCGTCGACCAGACCGGCCTTCGCATTGGGTTCCTCGACGTGCATGGTCGGTGGAAGCACACGATGGTTGAGTGCCAACGCCGCCTTGATCACGCTGGCCACACCCGCGGTGCACTTGGTGTGACCGATCATCGACTTCACGCTACCCACCGCTTGTGACTGCGGGCGGGAGCCGTGTTTGTTCAAAATGTTCGTCAGCGACTGGCATTCGGTTTGGTCCCCGACCGAGGTCCCGGTACCGTGGGCTTCGAACAGGCCAACCGTACTGGGGCTGAAGCGAGCCTGGGCATACGCACGTTCGATGGTTCGCATCTGGCCTTCCATGCGAGGCGTGGCCATACCCTTGCTGCGGCCATCCGAGCCGCCCGCCGCGGCGCGAATCACAGCGTAAATACGATCGCCGTCGCGCTCGGCGTCTTCTCGCCGCTTGAGCACGACCGACGCGAGCCCTTCGCTGATCGCAATACCATCGGAAGTCGTATCGAACGTTCGCGATCGACCGCGTGGTGAAAGTGCCCCGGCCTTGGCGAAGCAAAGGTACGTGAACGGGCTTTGCAGGGTGTCGCAACCGCCGGTGATCACCATGTCGCTGGTGTAATCGGCCAGTTCGCGGCAAGCCAGATACAGGGCACCCAGCGACGATGCACAGGCGGCATCGACGGTGAAGTTCACCCCGCCCAGGTCAAAGCGGTTGCTGATTCGTCCGGCAACGACGTTCAGCAGAATGCCGGCGAAACTGTCTTCGGTCCATTCGGGCAATTGCCCCAGAACGCGCTCGTCGATTTCTTCGATCAACCCGGGCAAGGCCGAACGGAGCGCGTAACCGGCGCCCAATTCGGCGATGCCACCGCCGGCACCGAGGATGACGCTGGTGCGTTCTTTGTGCGGATTTTCTTCTCGATACCCGGCATCTCGCAGCGACTGATCGACCAGCTCGAGAGCCAGCAATTGCATCGGCTCGATGCTCTTCAGTGCCATGGGCGGAATGCCATACTTCAGTGGATCGAACTCGACATCGTCGAGGAATCCGCCCCACTTGCTGTAGATTTTGTCGCGAGCCGCACGATCGCGATCGAACCATCGCGAGGTATCGAATCGGTCGTCGGGTACTTCGTCGACCAAGTCGCGTTTGTGGAGAATGTTGTCCCAATAGCTGGTCAGATTATCGGCCCCCGGCAGCAAGCACGACATGCCGATGATGGCGATATCCAACGGTGCTGGTGCGGGCGCCTCATCAACCACATCCACGCGTGTGTCCGGTTTTAGATTTCGCAGCAGTTCGCCACCGCCGAGGCAAGCCTCCTCATGGAGATCCTTTACCGAGCAAGTCTCGATTCGCAACGTGGCCAACAGACCGAGCGGATAGAACCCTTCGAGCCGTTGCCGCTCACGATCGACCTTGACCACGGGACTCTCGCCTACGGCCGGCTTGCTGCGTCGCGAAATTCCTTTGGTGGCAATCCGCAAACGGCCCAGCAGCAGGTGCTCGAGTTCATCGTGCATCTGTTCCGCCGAAACCTGCTCGTTTTGCAGACGTTTTTTTTCGGCTTCGAAGGTCCGGATGAATTCGGTGTTCGCACAGCGCAGCACACGATGCGGATTGGTACGGAGCAGAAGCGTATGCTCGGTGCCGAGGGCCTCTTCCTGGAACCCGGAGACAAGGCCCCCGGTCGCTACAATCTCATCGCTGAAGAGGTAGGCCGTACCGAGGAGCAGGCCGACTTTTGCGCCAAGATCAACCAAGGGCTGTGCGATACACGCAACCATGGCCGCGCTGAGGCGATCGTGAATTCCGCCGGCGAACAGTACATGAATTTGGGCGGCTTGATCCGAAGTTAGCTTCGCGGCCAGGAGGCACTCGATGGCACGCTCCCACAAAACGAAGCTCGACATGTGCCCGACGTAGCCACCGCATTCACAACCTTCGAATACAAGACGTCGTGCGCCGGCATCCAAATAGGATTGCAACGAATCGAGTGTTGCGACCTTCAGGTAGGTGGCAATACCCCTGCCCTCGAGCTTGGCTACATGCTCGAACTGTCCTTCGCCAACCATGGCGTAGGATGGGCAACATTCTTCGACTGCAGTGATGTGTTCCGCTCGGGGGCCATTTCCCGCAAAGCCCAGCAGACTTACCCCCCATGACCGAGAGGCAAGTTGACTGTTGGCTTCTTTCAAGAGTTCTCGCGCTTGCTCCCCCGTTCTTCGCCCCAATGCAATGAAGGGCAAGCCACCCTGCTCGGCAACTTCCACGGCAAAAGCCGGCACATCGGTCACCCGCATCATGGGGGCTTGGACCAAGGGATACTTCGTGCCATGCGAAGCGGCCAGTGGTGAGGCTTCGGCCAGAACGTCGGACTTGCTACAAGCATCGAGCGAAGCCTCGACCCGCCTGTCTAGCAGTTTCAGAGCACGCGCAACCGAAGGAGCCGCCTTCTTCCACGCGCCGGCAAGTGCGGCGTCTTCCCCCATGAGGTACAGGCGATTGCCGGGTTCAGGCCGCTTCAATTCTTGAGTGACCGCCGTTTTCCATTCACCGGGGCTAGTCGATGGATTCAGATCGAGCGAGTCGAGATTCTGTGGCCTGTAGCACCTCAGCAGGAGACCTGCGGGGGCCGACAGGGTCTCCGTCTTGATCTCTTTGCTTTCTTCCAGCCGGGCTCTTAGGTCTGCCGGTAGGGATGACTCCGTGGTCAGGGCAAGCTGCCAGTCGAGCACGATGCCCGTCGCACCGGCAATCTGGCAGGCCGCGGCCGTGTGGAATCCTATACCTCCCCAGGCGAAAATCGGAAGCTGGCAATTGGCTGCCCGCAATTGTTGTAGCAAGATCGGAGTGGTTCGCTCGCTAACGATTCCGCCGGCTTCGTAGCCTTTGGCGACGAGGAGATCCGCACCCGCTTTGGTCGCTGCCAGCGCCTCGTCGACGGAAGTAACGACGACCCCGACCCGCGAGGCAACTTGTTGGCAGCGGCGCACCGCGTCGTTACTGACGCTGTTCCCGTCAGTCGACAAGATGATCAGCTCGCAGGCACCAACGAGCTCAAGTCCCGCTCGTTGCGTGGAGCCAAGTTGTCCTTCGACGACGAGCCCATAGCGCTGGCCATCGACCAGAGAGAGCATGCGTCGCAGTTCGGATTCATAGTCCGAGAGATGATCGGCATAAGTAATGTCGAAGAGGCCAATCGCTCCCGCACGGGAGGCGGCAATCGGCAGACTGGCTTGATACGAACCGGCAATCGACACCACAATCTGATCGAGATTTCGAGGCGCGCGATATCCAGAGGGCTGCTCGCTGTGGCGAGATCTATTCACGTCGTTGCTTGACTCCTGGGAAGACTCTCGACTGACCAAAAGATTCAGTTCGCGGGGCCATCCAATGAAGTAAGAATCTGCGTAATGGTCGGACCGCCCTGCCCACGGCCAGAGTGACAAGATCGCGTTTAGACAAGCCTCTTCTGTTTCTGCCATTCCGGTTGACGAACTGGGAGGCGGACGGCACCACGAAGGTGGCGCGAACCGACAGCATCTGGCTAACCAGGAGGATAATCACACGCGCCAAATGCGATTTGACGGCAGAGACTAAACGTGCCTTTTAACAGGGCATGAACCTGTCCCAGATTCCAGCGTCAATGTGACCTCCAGGATAGTCGCTATGGGCGAAATGGCAAGGATTTGGGGCGATTTTAACCGAAGCTTCCTTGACCGATAGCCGTCGTATGAACGCATCAATCGACGTGTATTCATTTCCCCCCAAATCTTGGGCAGGAGTATGCCCAGAAACTACCTGGGGGGGCGTTCAAGCACAAAAAATGATGCCAGCTTCGGTTCGTCCAAGGAGCGAACGGGGCCGAAGCACAATCCGTCACGAACTCAAAGCGGGTTGTGGGACTGGCTACAGGGAACCGTGCATTCGAGTAATCCCTCGAGATCTTGCAAGTCTCGGGCCTCGATGCGCCGGCTTGCATGCCCGGGTTCGAGCCCCCTGTGTTACATTTTCCCAAGTGTTCCCACGCACAACCCCAGTCGGAGGGTTGCGGGCCATTTTGCGAGCCTTATCATGAGCACGCTAACGGTTGTAGCGGTTTTGAGGCCCCAGGGCCTCATTTGAATCAGAGCAGCACTCAGGCTTCGGCCCTGCATTTCAGGGTGTAAAGAAGAATGTCTCAATAATTTGCGACAAATTTCTTGCTGCTTCTACGGGCCGTAGTTATGTTGAGTCGGGGGTGCAATGATTTGGGTCAGGGGGGAAAGTGGCAGTAGATGACTTGTGTCGATCTTTACGGTGCTGCATGCACCCAGTTCTTGCTCAGAGCGGCGTGGAACGGCTCGGCACCCCCAATTTTGAGGATAAGGCCCCATTGCTTTGTATCTGACCGTTCTCGCTATCCGCATTCGCGATCGCTCGTCGCGCAATCAAGCATGAGCGTATCGACCCGCCAGTAGCATTGTTTTGGATGATCACTTTTTGAAAAGCCCCACTTATTTGAATTTCGAATTGCATTGCATCGAGGTACAGGCATCCGCTGAGCACCAAGGGTTTGAATCTAGATATCGAATGAATTGACAAAGGGCCGGGACTGAGGCGTTTCAACCGTTCGGTCTGAACAGACCGTTGAGGAAACGCGAGACCATGCATTGGGTTCTCATCTCAGTCATGAATGAAGCAAGGCACCAATAAACCGTCTGCGGTAAATCGAATCAACAAAAACTCTTTATTTGATTGAGGCCTACCCAAGATGACGCGAACTGCCAAGCGCAAGCGATCATGGAAAGAACTTTTCGGATTTTCCCGCAACTCGAAGACATCGGGTGGAAATGCAGGTGTCAAATCCCGCTTCGGTCGCCAAATGGCAATCGATCCCCTCGAAGAACGCCGCTTGCTAACGCTACAGTACACGCTGACCGGGTTGGGTGACGTTGCGGGTGGTAATTTTGGAAGTGCTGCGACGAACATCACCGAGGCGGGAGTTAGCACCGGTGGATCGTTCTACGATTTCACGACTGTGGGGCCGCAGGACTTCAACCACTTTGCCGCCACGATCTTCGATCCTCCGAATCCGATTCAAGACCTTGGTCAGTTTTCGGCTGACCTGAGTGCGTATGGAAACTCAATAAATGAAGCTGGGTATGTTGTCGGACGATCTTCCTCCACGTTCCCCCTCAGCACTACAGCACCTATCTTCACGACACCGGTCAGTGGTGATCGAGCTGTCATGTGGAATCCGAATACGACAAGCTGGACGGACCTGGGCAATCTGTCGAGTGACACATTCATCGCTTCCGAAGCGCTCGACATTAACAACAGCAATATGGTCGTGGGTATGAGCAATAATGGCTCGGTACTCCGCGCTTTCATCTGGACCGATAGCGGATTTCCGGCGAATCCTAACACTGGCATGGTTCCGATTACCTCCACTGGTGCTTTCGACCCCAACGCTCAAAGTATCGCTCATGGCGTCACGGATGGCGGTTTGGTCTTTGGTGAGGCGACGAAGTTTTCCGGAGATATCGTGCCTTTCTACTATGACACGACCGACCCGTTGGCAACCATGGTCGAGATTGACGCGGGCGTTATTGACGCCGGGTTGCATGAAGCTCGAATCCTTGATGTTACGGAGACCGGCTTCGCGGTCGGACAGGCGCTGTATCGTTCGGGAGCCACGACCGTACAAGTCCCCGTCGGCTGGCAACTGTTCGATACCAATGGGTTCATTGCCGACCCTGATACCGTCCCGCTGACACCACTGCTGACTGAGCCCGGCTCCTCGACAACGACCGGCTTCGGGCGAGCACATGGAATCAACGAATTCGGCACCGTGGCCGGCGACGCGATTCTGACGACGGGAGGCTTTAGTTTTTACGCAACCGTGTGGAGCTTGCAGCGTGGGACCGTCGATCTCAACGAAACGATCGACCCTGGCCTAAACTGGTTTTTGGAATCCGCCCGGGATATCAACAATAGCGGTCAAATCGTCGGGTACGGGAGAAACGCAAGTGATGACTTCGAGGCTTTCCTCTTAACGCCGTTTAATACGGCTCCCACCCTCGATCCGATTTCGCCAGATGAGTTTGTTGTGACCGAGGGTGTTCCGTTCACACTGACCATTACCGCGTCGGATCCCGATGCGGTTGACAATTTGACCTTTTCGCTAAGTCCCGGGTTCCCCGTTGGGATGTCACTCAATATGGTCAACCCGACAACCTACGAGTTGACTTGGACGCCCAGCGCATCGGACCCGAATAACCTGGCGATCGAAATCAATGTAACGGACGACGGTTTCCAGTTCCTGTCCGACTCTCAAACCATTTACTTCGCCATCGACCGCCCAGTCATTTTTGAAGAAGACTTTGAGGGTGGCGCGACCCCTCTGGTATGGGATTTTACCAACCCGGGTGAGGGTCAGGCTGTGGTGGTCAACACGCTCTCGGTTCCAGGTGGTTCAGAAGCCCTACTGCTTGATTCGACCGGTGCTCCTGGTGGCAAGGACAGCGCCGAAGCGGTTCTCACGCTCGACCTATCCGCGCAAACCGACGCCATGCTGGTCTTCCATCAGTTGGAGGGCACGTTCGGTACATCAAACGATGACGAGAATGACGTCCTGCCAGACGTACACACCGGTGCCGGTCTGGGCGATGGTGTTTCGATCTCGAATGATGGAATCACCTGGTATCGACTCGAAGATGTTCGTGGCGAGGACATCAATCGTGCTGGCGACGGACTGTGGATGCTGCACGAGTACGATCTTGGTGCGAACATCGACCGCATTAATACGGAACAAGGTTCCACGGTCGTCAGCTTCGGATCGACATTCAAGATCAAGTGGACCCAGTACGACGATCGGGCCTTCCCGTTGGACGGTTGGGCTATCGACAATATCAAGATTTATGACGATGCCCAATTCTTCGACGCCAGCCTGCCCGGTGACGTCTTCCATCGGGTCGACTCCTACGATCCCAATGTGTTCTTCCGGGTGGCAGCCTTCGGCAATGTCGACGCCGATACCCCGATCCTAGTTTCGACGCACGGAACCCTTCGCGAAGTGTTGAGGCACACCACCTGGTGGCAGCAATACATTGAAGATCCTTCCAATGGAATCGACGACGTCATTGTGGTGGCGCCGTTCTTCCCACCCGATGGCCCCTACGATAACTACGGTGACCTCTCCTGGGACCTGACCGACTCGTTGACGGCGGATAAGGCGTTGCTGGAAATTATCGATCGCATCACCGAGACGGGCATTGGCGATGGATCTGAACTTTACATGTTCGGGTTCTCCCAGGGTGCAGGGTTCACCGAGCGATTTGCTGCGGCCCATCCAGATCGTGTCGCCTCGGCAGTTTTTGCCGGTACCGATAATCACATCTTCCCCAACGAGGTCTTGACGTTCCCCTATGGATTCACGGAGAACCCGATTCGGCCGGTACCCGATGGTATCACGCTCGATGAGCAGGCATTCCTCGAAAACAACTTCATGTTGTGGGTTGGCCAAGGTGACGAGTTTGTCACTGACATCAGTATTCAAGCCCAGTTGCAAGGCTTCTTCCGTACGCATCGCTCGGCGAACATGTTCGAGCAGATGCATGACGAGGTGGACAACCTCGGCTTGTTGCCTGCGGACTACAACTACGAGTTTTTCGTCCAGGAAGGCCGTGGCCACCTGTATGAGCAATCGGACATTGAAACCTTCTATGAGTTCCTGTTCAGTAACTTCGATCCAGGACCTCCGATTGAGGTTTCCCCGCGTGTTGTGTTGACGCCGACGGTGGGAGAAACCCAGCTAACGCTTCCCGCGGAAGACATTCTCATCCCAGAGACGAGTGACTTCTGGGTAGAAATCTGGGCTACCTCGCCCGACGCCAACGGCATTCTCGACGGAAGTGTGACGCTGGCCTACGACACCAGCATCATGGACGCGGTCGAGATTCAACACAGTAGTCTGTACGGAACGGGTACCACCGGCACAATCGACGATGCCAATGGTCGTGTTCGCGACATTGGTGGATCGACGGTCAGTTCCGGCCTTGGGGTTGGCGAGCACGTCCTGCTGGCCCGCGTGCGTTTCACACCAGAAACGGTTGGTGCCTTCAAGGTGCCGATTTTCGCGGCCTTGCAAACCGGATCGGATGCCTTCACGTTGGAAGTCGTGGGTGATCCACGTACCGATTTGCTGCCGATCACACGTTCGGAAATCGATAGCCTTCACGATCCACCGGTCTTGGACGAGATTCCCGCCCAGGTGGTCGACGAAGGAAACCTGTTGACCTTTACGGCAACAGCTACGGATACCGAACTGCATAACCTGACGTTTACGCTTGGTCCGGGAGCCCCTGTGGGTGCTTCCATTCACCCGACCACAGGTGTGTTCACCTGGACGGCTGACAACAGCATGGGCAGTTCATTCCAGTTGGAAGTCATCGTCACCGACGACGGCACGCCCAATAAGTCGGACTCGCAATTGGTTGATGTAACGGTCAATTTGCTGGCAGCCACGGCCGACATTGGGGGTCCTTACTCGGGCGACGAGGGTACGTTGATCGCGCTTTCGGGTGCGGGTAGCTCGGGGGCGACGCTCTACGAGTGGGACTTGGACAACGATGGTCAGTACGACGATGCGGTTGGCGTGAATCCCAACTTCAATGCCACCGACAATGGCGTGTTCACCATCGGCCTGCGAATCAACGGCGTCGGTGGACCGACCGATTCGACCACGGTGACCGTGAACAACGTGGCTCCCACCGCTTCGATCTCCGGGACAACGGCCATCTATCGCGGTGAGACCGTGACCTTCACGCTCAATGCGGTCGATGCTTCGCCGGTCGATCAGGCCGGGCTCTTTGACTTCGAAATCGACTGGGACGGCAACGGCTCGGTCGATGAAACGCTGCTTGGCGTGCCCGACGGCACCACGGTGATGCACACGTTCCCGACCACGTTCTCCGGCAACGTGCAGGTTCGTGCCACCGACAAAGACGCGGCGACCGGCAGCTTCAGCCAGTTGCCGATCGATGTCAGTACCTATGTGCTTCGCGACGACGGGTTCGGCAACACCGACCTGATCTGGGGCGGAACCGAACTGCTGGACGCGGTCTTTGTGTTCGGCAGTGGTGCGGGTCTGTCGTTGTTCGTGCAGTTCGAAAACCTGGTGCCCGTCAACCGTCTTGATGCGATCGGCCCGGGCGTGACCGGCAAGATCATCATGCACGGCTATGGCTTCCCCGACGTGCTGATTGCAGAATTCGCCACGGGCAACTCGCTTGAGTTGCACGGCGGCGACGGCGACGATGTTCTCGCGGGTGGTTTTCTCGGCGACACGCTTTATGGCAATGCCGGCAACGATGTGCTCCTCGGCGGCACGCAGTTCATCGACGGTGCGGACCATCTCTTTGGCGGCGAGGGCAAGGACACTCTGTTTGGCCACTGGGGTGCGGACACCCTGGAGGGCGGTGCCGGTGAAGACCTGCTGATGGGCGACCGCTTTGCCTTCGTGGACATTCCCAGCGCGGTTCTGACGATCCACAACGAGTGGGTCTCGGGCCGACCGTACGCCGAACGAGTGACCAACATCCAGGGCATCACCAACACCGGTGTGAACGATGACATTTTGAGTACCGGCGTCACGATTGCTGAAGACGGTGACGTCGACACCTTGATCGGCGGCCTCGGCGAAATGGACTGGTTCCTCTACACCTTCGGGGAAGACATCCTCGGCGACGTCATCGAACCCGACGAAGAAGAAACCGATACCAACCTGTAAAGAGTCTTCCTTCGGAAGCAAGTTTTACAGAATTTGCACGGCCTTCCTTGTTACTTTGCTAGCAAGGAAGGCCGTTTTATTTGTGTGTGAGACTGCAAGCACCGCTGCTGTTCGCGTAGCGAAACCCTGCGGCGACCTTCAGAAGCGATGGGTCTGGGTAATGTGCGGGGCATAAGTGCCTGGGGCATTGTTTCCTGATTTGGTCAAGACCGCAATCTGGCCGAAGTCTATCGATCCCGCTGCCGATACCGAATGTAGCGAAGATTCCGCGCACTCGCTGTCCGCGGGCTTCGCGATTACTCGAATACAACTGGCAGTGCGCATGGTGCTTTCTGTTTCCAGAAAATCAGGCTTGTTCTTCTCGACGCTAGTAGGCTGCCTACTGGCTTTGGTGGGGTGCCGTAATGCAGAGCCGCTCTACCTTGGCGAGGGGCGAGAACTATCGCACTACATGGATCAGGCCACGCAGATTGAGTATCCAGACGTCAACACATCGGGTATGGATACGATCTCCGAGGCCATGGAGCCTCGTACGCTGGACCATGAAGGGTCCACGGAAATCTGGGACTTGACGCTGGAAGAGGCGGTGCAGCTTGCCCTGGCAAACAGCAAGGTCTTATCAGACCTTGGTGGGCGAGTTGTTTCTTCGCCGGGTTTGACACCTACGGAATACGATCCGGCTATCGCCGAATCTGATCCCCGCTTGGGTGTTGAAGCCGCCCTGAGTCAATTCGATGCTCAGTTCGCCACCAGCATGTTTTGGGAACGTAACGACCGCGTGATCAACAACCTGTTGTTGGGCGGTGGTGTGAACGAACTTCAGCAAGACGTGGGGGCATTCGAATCGACCATCAGCAAGCGGGCGGCCACGGGTACTCAGTTCGCGGCAAGACACACGGTCGATTACGACTGGAATAACCAGCCGTTCAACATCTTCCCCAGCGCGTATCACGCCATTGCAGAAGTTGAAGCTCGACACCCGTTACTTCGTGGAGGCGGGATTACGTTCAATCGCATCTTTGGCCCGGACGCCACGCCGGCACTTCGATTTCGCAACGGGGTGCTCCTGGCCCGCGTTGACCAGGATGTCTCCTTAACCGAATTCGAAGCCGGCGTAAGAGATTTCGTCAGCAACGTTGAAAATGCCTATTGGGATCTCTACTTTGCCTACCGACAGCTCGATGCCCGTATCACCGCTCGCGATGGTGCCCTGACCACGTGGCGGCGGGTTCGCGAACTGGGCCGAGTCGGAGCAGAGGGCGGCGAAGCTCCCGTGGAGGCCCGCGCCGGGGCCGAATTCTTCGAATTCCGGGCACAAGTCGAAGATGCCCTCAGTGGCGGCCCGGGAGGGGGCACCCGCACCGGGGTGGGAAGTCGCAGTGGTGAGTTCAGCGGCACGGGTGGGCTTTACGAACGTGAATCGAATCTGCGGTTGCTGATGGGGCTTCCTCTGAACGACGGGCGTTTGATTCGCCCGGCCGACGAACCGACCACCGCCGAGATCTCGCTGGATTGGTCCGCCATGGTCTCCGAGTCGCTTGCCCGGCGTGTCGAGCTTCGCCGTCAGCGGTGGATGGTGAAACGTCGTGAACTGGAACTCACGGCATCCAAGAACTTCCTGCTGCCTCGCTTCGACGTGGTGGCCCGGTATCGCTGGCGAGGGTTCGGCAATCATCTGATTCGACCGGATAGCAGCGGTGCCCCAAAATTCGATAACGCGTACCAAACACTCACTGATGGTGATTACCAAGAGTGGCTTACCGGGTTTGAGTTCAGCATGCCTATCGGGTTCCGCGAAGGGATGTCAGCCGTACGAAACGCCGAGCTGCAATTGGCTCGTGAACGCGCGATCCTGGAAAAGCAGGAACGGGCCATCGAGCACGACCTGGCCGGAGCCGTACGAGAGTTACACCGATCGTATACGGTGAGCCAGACCAACTACAACGCGTGGCTCAAATCGAATGAACGCGTTGAAGCGATCAAGCGCGCGATCGATTCAGGGCTGATCGCTGAGGACGATGAACTCGACGCGATTCGCGATCGGTCCGAGGCGGAAGTTCGCTATTTCCGCTCGTTGATTGAGTACAACCTGGCCATTAAGGCGGTGAACTTCGAGAAAGGCGCACTGCTGGATTACTGCGGGGTGCACCTCTCTGAAGGTCCCTGGCCACGGCGGGCTTACGAAAACGCACGAGACCAGGCCCGTCGCCGCTCGGCGGCTTTGCGACTTAACTACGGTTACACGAGCCCGTGCCCGATTAGCCGCGGAGTGGTTCCGCAAGGAACGGCCGCAGGCAGCGAAGGGTTGCCGATGATGCCCGAGGTGCCTGCCGAGTCGATTCCGCAGCCGCCGGAAATGTTGCCGGCGCCCAATGCATCGCAGATTCGCCGTCCGGTGGTTCAGCCTACGTTCGATCGCCCCGTCTCGGCCGAGGCGATTCGCCATCCGGTGGTTACGGCCGTTGCCCCATATACTCACTTGCCGAACTCACCGGCTGCGAACCCGGTGGTGGTTGCGGCGACCGAACCGTTCCCTGGCCCGGCCCAGCATTCCGTGGTGCAAGCGGTAGGTACCGCAGAGTTTACCAGCCCCATGCTTCGCAGCATGGTTGGCAGGGCCTCGCACGAAGTGCCCCGTCCACCAAATCCACCGGTGGTGCGTCCTGTTCCCGATGCTGGTGTACCTCGCCTGGTTCCGCCGCCACCAATTCACGCGATACAGCATTGAGTTTTATCTGATGAGTCGTGGCAAGATCTCAATCATCATGATGGCAATGGTCTCGATGCTGCCGTGCACGTCGTTCGCTGACGACAACAGCAAACAAAATCCAATCCCTGTCAAACAGGTTGCTGAGCGCAATGTCGTCGGTTATCTGGGCTACCCTCTCGGAACGGTCGTGCGAATCACAGGAGTATGTCTTGACGGAAAAAGAGCACGGCGTAAGGCGTACATCAACAAAACACTACTTGAGATCCGAGTCGTGAACGGTAAGCCGCTTGAATGCCCGTTCGTGCTGCCATTTGAACGTGCTGCGAAAGACGTGAAAAAGCCGACTGATGGCGAGTCTTTCGATTACTATGCGCATGAATGGGGCGAGTTTGACGGGATTGTTGAGATTCCCAAGGCTCTAGGAATCGACCAACCAATCGTGGCGCACGATGGCTTTCACTATCGCCCACACATCACGATCCACAAGTCGAATGCAAAGTCGCAGCAAGAACCTATCAGAACCAGTCAATGAGCGTCGATCTTCGATTCAGAAAGCCGTTGCGGCGAGTACCCCGGAAAGAGGCATGGAAAAAGCCACCGGGCGCGACGGCCTAAAACTCCCGCGATTCGTCCTTGACGATTGCCTGGTATTGCCGTTGATACGCTTCGACCTCAGCGGGATCATTCAATACGGCGATCAAACGATACGCATGAACTCGACCCAGCTCAAGCTTCAACTGTTGCCCTACGCACGAAAAGTGCAGGGGCTGCACCCCATGAGGCCCCAGTCCCAAGACTGCTTTCGGTTCGAGCCACTGGGGTAATCTCAAGCTGAGCGTTGCCGACTCAACGGGTGACCACCGATAGCCTTCGCGACGCAGTTCGTAATCGCTATTGGTCACGACAATGAAACCACGGTCCCAACCAACCAGCGGTAAGACTTGCAGTTCCGCGGGCGCTTCGTGGTGCAACGTCATTGGTTCAGTAGAGAGGAGATCCTCTCGTATCAAGCGCAAAACCCGTCCCCAGCGCTGAATTGCTTGCTTCGTATCAGGGTATTTCTCTCCAACCGATTCTCGAAAGGTGAACCACAAGTTGCCTTTGGCCCCATACCCCAGGTTTTGCAGAAGTTGAACGGCCAATTCGTCAGGAGTCGGTACCATCTGTTCGGGGCGACCACTCCAATCGTGCAAACCTTGTGACCACACCCACACGGCTTTCGGCTCCGAGGCCCGTTTTAGATCACGGGTGTAATAGCCGGTTTCCTCCAGCCGGGTGCCGTAGGGTTCAGGCCACTGGCTGCTGGAAGGCGCCGAGACGCAGTAATGATCTTGGCAGGGTATGTCGGGAATCGACGCATACTCGAAGAACTTCACATTTCGACAAAGAGTGATCATCGTCGGCTGACGGCGGTTGAAGTCTCGCGACAGCCTGTCGGCATGAAGCATCACCGAAGGCTGAACACCCCAGTCAGGCTCATCGGCCAGCATCACGCATGCCACCGCCGGATGATCGCCCAGGGAGCGAAGTCGTTCCAGAGAATGACTGTGCCCCGAGACCATGGCTCGGAATCCGAACTTCTTGGAATCGTGACCAAAGAAGTCGTCTTCGGGGCCACCGCTCTTAACGCAGGTATCAATATGGTTGCGGCGCAGCTCGGCATACCGCTCGGGTTCGGCTCCCCAGGTGCCTATGGGAAAGGTGTCGACAAAGGCCCGGCGGTGCGCACAGACGATGCGTTCCTCGTCACCTTCCTTCACCATGACTTTGGTCAGGAATGATTCCCCCCGTGGCAGCCGAGCGGCGAGCGTCGCACGAGCGATTGCGTGACCGGCTTCATCCAGGTGCTTACCACGCCATGCAAGGTTGGTCAGGCGGTTCCCATCTACGCTTACATCAATGAACTCGATCGGTTCTTCGCCGTTGTAACGTAGGTGTACTTCGATGTCGGTCAGACCGGGTTTCACCCGCAGGTAAGATACCTGCACCGGATCTTCGGCCAACGATCCCTTGACGCTTCCGATGGGGACCCACTCATCACGTCCTACCCATTCGAATTGAAACGGTTCGCCCTCCGCAAACTCTGACGTCACGGCATTGATTTCCAACCAACCCGTTTGCCCTGGCGCCAGCGTTTCGCCCGAGTTACGATCCCAGGCCAAGAAACCGCCCAGTCGCCAGTGCGATTCGTCTTTTCCATTGGCTCGCCAGTAAGCAAGCCGGGCCGGCTGATCAGAGATATTCGTGTAGTAGACCGTGATCAAACCCGCTTGGTTGGGCCGCTCATTCTCCGGTTCGTCCACCTGATGGGTTTCGTACGCGGCTGGTCGGAACCCAATGTAGTCGAATCTCAATAGGCGATTTTCAATCGCTTCGGAGTCGGCTCCCTTTTGCAGTGTTTGTGCGGATGAAGACAGGTTTTGGCTGCACAGAATAACGACTACGAAAAGGCTCGTTGTTCGAAAGGGAATTCTGAGCCAGCACGAACAACCGAGCAGATAGCGAACAGAATGCATAAGATGCTCAACAGCTAAAGTGGTGGGGTCGAATCAGGGGGTTGTTGAGAGGGGGAACAAGCTCCCGAGAGCATGCTGGTTAGCTCCCGCGCTTCTCCCGCCGGGTGGGGTGTGGTCCGTCACATTCGTGCATTGTAGTGCTGACGGGCCCGGCTTGAAATCTGGGAGTTCGCCCGACCCGCTACGGCATCCATGACCAGACTTCGACCTTGAAGAATCGTTTCAGATGCCTTGCCATAGCATTCCACAGCTTCTCGCGACGGATCACCACCCGGGCGTAACCGGTCATGTCGGGCAGCAGTGCCTCGGAGAGTGCTAACTGCGAGCCATCGTCGATCGTGGCATACACCGGGACATAGTGAACCCGGGCCCGTTGCCAGGCCGATTCGGCCAACTGTTCGCGGTCGGTGCGGTAGGGGGCCAAAGTCAGTTCGCTGTCGTCCACGGCACGGATGGCGATCCGATCCACGAACGCCACTAACTGCCTGCCATCGAGGCCCGTAAATCGAAGCTTAACGGTTTGCCCCGGTTTGATAAGTGCCGCGGCATCTTCTGTCGCGGCGATTTCGACTTTCAGCTGAGAGGTGTCCTGCACCAGGGCGATCAGATCTCCCGGTTGAACATACTGCGTCACGCGTTCTTTTAAGTTTCCGGTAACCACCTGTCCGCCGCCGGGAGAAGAAATTGTGGTCAACTCGAGTTGCTTCTTGTAGTGATTCAACTCGGCTTCCATCGCCTGTACGCTTGCCTCGGCTGCCCGGATCTCTTCTTCTCTCGCGCCGGAGGTAAGCATTTGCAGCTCTTCGTTCGCGGCGGCAAGCACTTTCACTGCTTCGTCATAGTCGTGTCGTGTGGCTTGAAGCCTGGCCTCGCTAACCGTATTACTCTCTGCAAGTTCCTTCAGCCGTTCGTGCTCGGTCATGTAGTAGTCGACCGAGACCTGTGACATTTCGACTTTGTCCCGGGCAACCTCAATGGTCTCGGGACGATTACCAGCATTGAGCAGATCGAGTTCGGCTTTGGCTTTCGCCAGATTTGCCTCGGCGATTTCGACGTTGGACAGTTGCTGATAATCGGCCAGGCGGGCTACCTCCTGACCGGCTTCGACATGTTCGCCCGAGTCGACGTTGATCTCGGCAAGTTGTCCCGCGATCGGCGCGCGCACCCCGTACTCAGCGATAGGCACCAGACGAAAGTCCCCACCCACTTCGATGTTGTAGGGCAAGAAGCCCAGCGAAACGATTCCCGCCAGGGTGGCCAGCCTTACCGGCCACCGCACATACCAGGGTCCGCCTCGATATAGCCAACGCAACGCTCGACTGAGCATCAGGATCCTCCAGAAGTCTTCATAATACCACCACAGAACCAACACGAGCGCGATGGCCAGGCCGATTCCTCCAAAGTAATTCGCCACAAGCGGACCGCCGACAAAAATAACCAGCGCCAGGACCAATATTCGCCATAAATACACGCCTATCCCGTAGATGCGGAACCAAAATCGCTCGTCGCTCGAAAGTGGTTCTGGCGAAACGCGCAGGGTGATCCAGGCCGCGGTCTCAGCGAGGGCCCGCTCACGGAATTTGTAAATGTCGAGCCCGTAACTCAGCATCGCACAGCCCTCCATGGGGTTGAGGATGTTGAGTCGCAAGAACAGGCCGACCAGCGAAGGCACAATCAACACCGTCAGGCCGGCGTGCAACATCGTCTTCTGAGAGGTCATGCTCCAGCCGAGTATCACCAACGAGGAGATTACCAGCCGGCTCCAGATCCGCAGGCTGAGCATTGTCCAGCGTCCGGCGTTGGTCATGTAGATCATCGATTCGCCGGTATTGCAGCCGAAGTAGGGCACCAGCTTGCGGTAAAACCGTAGCCCAAACGATTCGATCCGACCGCCGAGCCTGCGACAAGCCATCCCAGTGAGCAGGGCATTGGGCAGGCTGATCAGGAGCAGCACCTCGCTGATCCAAAGAACGGCCACAGCTCCGAAACCGAGTTCCGAAACAACACTTTCCAGTGCATCGGGCAATTGCCAGAAGTTCTGAAACAAGGCCAGGGTGGCCAACGCCGTAAGTATCAAGATAGGCACGATACTCAGGGGATGAATCACCCATCCGAAGAGCATCGCCAGCACGTCGAAAAAGGCATTCAGCGGGGTATTGGTTCCCGGTTCCTGCATGGTGTGCGGCTTCTGGAACCGCTCGGCCACGGCTTCACCTTCGAGCAACCCACGGGTGCGAAGTTGCTCGACGAATTCCTCGACGTATTGGTACGAGAGTTTGATGTTGTGCCGCTTGGCCACTCGCTCTCGAATCTGGCCGAGGTCGTGTTTTCCGTCGATCAGTTGGGTAAGCGACCGTTCTGCAAAGCCGAACTGAAACACCTCGCTGTTGCGTGGATCGCGCAGGATGAACTCATCGGGAGCCGTGCGAAGGATCTCCAGATCTGCCCGCAGTTTCGGCAGTTGTGCGCTGCTAGTGGCCAAAGAATCGCGTCGCGAATCGACGCCCGGGGCTATTAACGGTTACCTGCATGACGAGGCCCTCTCACTTGAAGACAAGAGGGCCAAACACTCATGCTAAACCGGTACGAAGTGCGAACCAAGTAACAGTTGGTCCAGCCGCCAAGAGTAGGTCTGTCACGGGGACCGTGGGTGTTACAACCCTTAGAATCGGGGCCTCAGGAGCCCCGCTATTGAGCCGACGACTTGGTCCCTCGGGGAGAGGCACCAATTAACTGGCCCGATCTCATGGGACGACCTGCGGTTGGGAAACCCAGATCGTGCAGCTGTTGCTTCAGCTTCTGGTAGTTGCTGAATTCCTCGGGATAGGCCCATAGGGTGATCGTCGTACGGCGGGGATTGTGTTCCTTCAGCACGGCATGGAAAGCGGAATCGCCCTGCATTGCCCGCTCGAACTCTTCCCCAAGCTCATCAGAATTCGGCAACAACTGCCATTGATCAACTCGATAGACCGACCCACCGGGGGCCCCCGCCAATTGTGCTTCCAGGCTGACCTGGCCTCGAACGATCTTGTAACGGGCCCGAAATCCTTTGATGGGCCCCATGATTTCGGTGACCGAATCTTGCGAGCGTAGTTTCCACAGGTGGTCTTGCCAGACGTCCTTGACGGCGGCGATCAACTCGTCGAAGGGAATGAACGTCACGCGACCGTTCTTCATTTGGAAGTGGATCTCCGTACCGTCGACCGATTGACTGATCGAGGTGGCATAGGTCTCGATCTCGATGGTCTGCTCGGTAACCGATTCGGCCCTGGCGATTTGCGAATTCAATCGTTCCTGTTCATCGATCGCGGTACTGAGTGCCTGTTGCAACTCGAGGTTTTGCTGGGCCTCCGCATCCAGCTCTTGGCGGCGGTTGGCGATTTCCTTACTGAGGTGTGCGGTAACCGTGGCCAGCTCGTCGCGTTCTTTCATGCGAATCAGCCGCGTGGCACGAAGTTGATCAACTTGACCGGCCAATTGCAGTGCGTCGCTGGTCATCGCAAGGGCTTGCTTTCGGGCATCGGCTAACTCCTCGGGCTCCTTCGACTCGGTGACCGGTTTCGAGTCGGACACGATGACGTCTCTCGCCCGTACGCCGACCACCATCACCAGGATGATCAGAATTCCCACGATGTTCGAGACGACATCGAGGAAAGAATCTGTTCCGAATCCCTCCTCGTCGATCTTTCGTTTCGTGCGTCGTTTCATCATCGTGTGTTGGGTCTGGAGATACTACCGTGAATAGATGGCTAACGGGTGCGTTGCAATGGCGGGGTTCGCACCACGTTGCTGGCCTGATCGATTTTGATATCAAAACCACTGTTTTGCAGGAGGCGTGCCAGGTCGTTCACCCGCGCTTCGGCCCCGGCCTCGGGCTGCAGGCGCAACTCGGGTCGCCAGTGCATTCCGTCACCCGCAGTTCCCCAGGCATCCATGTGTTTGCGAACCGCCGATACCAGATCGTTTACGGAGTCTACTGTTTGGTTCCCCAAGGGAATGATCTTCCCCCGACGCTGCCCACGATCGTCGGGCATCACCACCAGGTGATCGGGGCGACAGTAGACGCGGATGGGTCGACGAATCCCGATGGACCCGCGGGATGATTTGTCGATTGCCCAGTCGCGACCTCGGCTCTCGGCCAAACTTTTTTGGGCTCTCAGGTCCGGGGTCCCTCCTTCCGTGTTCCCTTGAATGCTCGACGAACTGCCGCCCGCCACACTGCTCTGGCTTGCAAAGTCTCCACCGCTGCTTGGGTTGCTATTGCCACGCGGATCTCCCCCGCCACCAGCGTTCGCATCCAGAGCGCTGCTGCCCGAACCAAAGGAGGTGCTTCCACTCGCATCACCGGTATTCGACATGTCGGAACTTCCCGCAGACTGATTTGACCCCAACTCGGTTCCGAATTCGGAGCCTGTCCCTGCCGCTCCACCGGAAGGAGAGCCGTTTCCGCCGCCGTAGTGGTCTCCGCGTCCTCCTCCAGAACCGCTACCATTACGACCGCTGCCGGAACCTCCGGGAGTCGCCTCGTCATCAAAGTCATCGAAATTGTCCGGACGGCTTCTGCCATAGTAGGAGGGGGCGATTTTCGCCAATCGCACTTGCCGTGCTCGTGCCCGTTCCACGGCCAATCGTTGGGTAGCGGCCAGCTCAGGATCTTTCGGCGGGTACTTCAGATTCCAATCTTGATCGATCAGTTCGTAACCGAACTCTGAACCCCACGAGCGTAAAGCCTCGCGGGCGACCGAATACGCAATCACGCCGTCGGGCCGTACCAGGAAGAACGGATAGGGCTCGCCCATGGGGCCTTGTCCCTTTAGGGCATTTTCGGCATAGAATTCGTTGGCCGAACGCAACGCGGAAGCCAACGGATTGCTTGGGTCCAGGGGACCACGGAAATCTTCGACTGTCAGCCGAATACCCTCGGGCTGAATGATGATCGCGTCGGACCGACATTCGATGTAAATCGGGCGTCGCAATGTTTGATTGGCCCCCTCGTAGGGCACGATGGCATACGATATTTGCTGCTGGGCTGCGCGCTCTTCGGCCTCCTGCAGATTAACTTGCAGTTGTGCGATTTCGTTGCGGACCTCATTCAAACGGATCATGATGTCCTCACTTGCTGCCTGTTGCGACGGATCGACTTCCAGCGCCGCAAGCTGGCGCTCCAAGTCCTGCAATTGCTTGCGAAGCGTTCTGGAGTGGTCTTCAACATGGCTCAGCGCGAGCCGCTCTTCGGCCAGGGTCGAATTGATCTCTTCTAACTGGCGGCGAATATGGGCCTGCGTTTCTTGCAGCTTGCGACGTCGCTTCTCGAACTGCGCTTCCTCCTCTTCGGCCTCACGAAGTGCTGCTTCTTGCGTGTTGGCGGCTTGCACTTTGGCCTGCTGTGCCAATAGCACGAGCAACAAGATGAGGGCCCCCATCGTGCATAGCAGGACCGCCAGAAACGGGAACATCGAGACGGCGGCAGCGGATTGCGTCCGTTGTCGTCGACTCATGCGGCCTTACCTTCCGGGGTCGAATGATCGATTTCGATCTGTGGTTTTTCCAGCGCGGTCTTGCCCAAGCGGCCGTTGAGCAGGTGGATCGCGGCCGAAAGACTGAGCAAGGTCTCTTCGAAGTTGTGCGAGCCAGCCAGCGCCGAAAGGTTACGGTTCAGGGCATCTTCCAGCGATACGACTTGCCCGGTGGCTTGAATCACATCGGCCAGCATCGCCCCATGTCGGGCCAGTTCTTGTTGCTGAACAGCCGAGGCTTCCGCAGCGGCTGTAAGTTGACCTTGAACGCGCTCCCAATGTTCTGCCTGCGACGCAGTGAGCTGCTCGGCCCCGATGCTCAAGGTTTCCGACGCGGCTTGAAGCCCTTGATCCAGCGCGTTGCTAAGCGATGTTTCCAGTTGCTTCCCGGTAGCCCCCGAAAGTTGCGACCATTGTTGATGCGCCGCGTCGATCGTGGTTCTCCAAAGCTCGGCCTGGCGTTCCACCATCCGCTCGGTGGCTGCGATCACGGCATTCGTCATATTCCGCACGTTGGCCAGCTCGGGGTGCTCTTGTGGTTGTTGCTTCGGAAATCGTCCCAGTAGCTCCTCGGCAGTTCGCTCGTCGACGGCGGCCAGCAACCGTTGCTCAGTGTGATTGGTGACAAACTGCGCGAACATCAAAACGATCGACAGCCCCAAGGCCATGGCCGTGGTATCGAATGCCACGCCCAGACCCGCGGTCACCTCCGGCAAGGAAGACTCGAGGGCGTCCGGCGAGAGATTGGCGATGGCCAACGTGATACCAACTACCGTGCCCAGGAAGCCCAAAATCGGAATCGCCCATACGATCAATCGCACCAGGCCGTAGTTCTCGTGAGCGCGTTCCGCGTCGAGATCGGATAGGTACTTCAGCTCCTCTTCCAAGTCGTCGGCACTTTGGTTACGCCACACGTGGTCAATGCCGGTGCGCACGCGACGAACAAGAAGCGTGTTTTTTTCCATCGGGGGAAGCGAATCCAGCTCTTCTAGCAGGTGCGGGCATTCGTCGATGTTCTGCCCGCCCGCGGGAGCCTCTTCCAGGAGTGGATTTCCCACGAGAATGAACTGCCGCAGAGCCGCCAGCAGCTTAATGGCAAGGGCTGCCAGACCCACGAAGAACGCCGATGAGGCGACGTATTCGACGGGGTGCGAGCCGAAATAGCGAATGATAAAGGCACCGTGAATAGTTCCCGAGTGGATTGCCGCATAGAACGCCAGGGTGGCGATCGCGCCCCAGGTGACGGGGGATCGCAAGATGGCAGACGTAAGTCGATTAACACCGTTCACGAAACAGATCCTCTTGGTCGAGTTCTCAACAATCCGCGCCCTGGTGGTCCCGCCACCGTCTTGCGCAAGGCGCTGGGCCGGCGGTCCGGTTCCGTCCTCAAAATCGTCAAATTCGGAGCTTTCGGTCCATGCAAATCGAAAAAATCGGCAAACTCTGCCACTTTGGATACGCCGTCTGACAGATGCAGTTGGCTCTACAGAGGGGGGTGGGCCGTGGCGGAACCACAGTGAGTAGATTCTTGAGTTTTTTTGAAAACTTTGAATCGCCCGAGGGGTATTAAGTTCCAGACACGGTTATGGCGGCAGTGGGTCAGCTGTCAGCAGGGCGAAGCCCTTGCCCTGCCATAGCCGTTCGGCCCCAAACGGACGGTGACGCGGGGCGGGCGATATGGCACTGAGACTACCCCCACGGTCTACAGAGAGCCACGAATATCGTTCGCTCCGTGTCCCGTCTTTTTTTGTGCGCGCGATTTCTCACCGTCGCAATTCTCGCCTACATTGGCCCTGCACTTCTTGGAGCGGACCCGATGCGAGATCTCTTGGCGAGCAATGAACTTTCATGCAGTTGGACAACATCACCACCGGGGTCATCTACCGAAACCGCAAACCGCATGTGAATAGTGTTCAGGCATACTTTCCCTCGGTGGCTGTGCTACCCAATGGAGAGCTGCTGGCCGTGTACAGCTTGGGAGAAGCCTTCGAAGCGGTGAATCTCCACGTGCACGTTGCCCGCTCTCGCGATGGGGGACTCACATGGAACGACGAAGGGCGGCTTTGCCCCGCGACCAGCGATCGACTCTCTTCAGACTTCGCGCGGTTGGCAATCACGCCCACAGGCGAACTGGTCGCAAATATCTTGCGGAGCGATCGAACGGAACATCCCAACGAAGGACTTTCGAATCCGGCCAACATGGGATTCGTGCCCACGGAGTTGCTCGTTACACGATCGACGGACCACGGTCAGTCCTGGAGTGAGCTTTCCGTCGTCGTCCCGCCGCTGTCCGGGTGTGAATTCGAGATGTGTTCGCCGCTGGTGATGTTGGAGGACGGCCGCTGGTTGTGGCCCACATCGTTGTGGCGAGATTGGCAGGGCAACCTGGCTCACGACTATCAGATGGTAGCCCTGGTTTCGCACGACCAAGGAAACACCTGGTCCGAGCATCAAACGGTGATGCATAGCCCCCGCGGGGAAGTGTTGTACTGGGAGTCAAAGATTCTTGAGCTGGCAGACCGGCGATTGCTGGCCGTGGCGTGGGCGTACGATGAACAAACCCGACGCGACCTTCCCAATCAATACGCAATGAGTACCGATGGCGGCGATAGGTGGAGTTCGCCTCGTTCGACGGAACTTTCCGGGCAGACACTGACTCCGTTGCTGCTGGACGACGGCAGGATTTTGAATGTTTACCGCCGCATCGACCAGCCAGGGTTATGGGCCTGCGTTTCCCGACTCGAAGGTGACCAATGGGTGAATGAGGGTCAGCAGCCGCTGTGGGGTCAACGAGGAGGGCAGGGCACGACGAGCACAGGGGAGAATATGGTCGAGAACTTCAATACGCTGAAGTTCGGGGCACCCAGCCTCACAAGGTTGCCCGACGGTCGTGTATTCTGCGCCTTTTGGTGCTACGAAGAGATGATCAGCATCATCCGTTGGTATTCGTTTGCGGTCAGTTAGCCGCGGTTTCGGGAGGCTGCCGCACCGCGATTTGTTTTTCCGGCCAATTCAACTTTTTAGCAACTTCCAGCGGGTAGCTCCAATGGTCGGAGTCTTTGTCATACAGCCGAACCTGGGTGTTCTCGGCTGCCATGGCCACGGCCTGGGGCGTATCGAAGAATCGCATCACGTTCAGCAGCGTGGGACCGTCGCGATGCGAAGCCGGCAGTTTCCATAAATCGAGCCGCGCGACGTCCGGTTCGAACAGCGATGCGTACAGGGCGACGCCCGCCATCTGTTCGTGGGCCTGGATCCATAGCGGCACGGTGTTCAGTTCATCGATCGAGCGCAATGCCTGCGCGGCCCGCCGCACGTCCCAGACCTGCATCCCGTCGCGAGCTTGACCCAGCAACATGAAGCGGCGGCGAATCTGCGTCTGCCCTTTGGTCGATTTATCCCACGCGGTGGGCCCCACACCACGAGGAGCAACGTACGCCATGGCCCACGGTTGTGATTGCAGCATGTTTCGCAGTTGAGCGAAGGACACATCGTCAGGCGGACCCAGGGCTTCGCCTTCCAACGCATCGGCAAACCCTACCTGCATCGTGTCGGCCCATTCTCGCCACCGCGCGTCGTCCAGAACATTCAGCACGACCAATTCGGGGTTCTTCAGTTCTGCCGAGTGCAGCAGATACAGCTTCAAGCGAACGGGGCCCTGCGACGTGAAATCGAAACAGCGCAGCAGCAGTCCCTCTCGTTCGATCGAACAAACTGATTCGAGGGACAACGGTTCTGCATCATCTGCCGGCCAGGCGGCGAAGGACTTCTCACGAAGCACTTCCATCCACCTGTTGCGTTGTTGTTCCCATGCGGAGTCATCCCCAACCACCTCAGGCGGTGTGGCTCGTGTGACGAATGTTTCTTGAATGTCAGCATTCACGCTGTCTTCGGGCAGTTCTGCAAAGACCTTCAAGTCCTCCGGTTCAAATACCTTTTCGGCCGGCCGTGCGTTCGGGGCTTCTTTGCCTTTCAGGTACCGATTGAACCAGACAAACGCGTTGGCCCTCAGTTCTTGCGTATCCTGGTGCGGGCCAGCCGTGATGTTGAGGCCCAACTGGTCGGCCGCCCCGTAGAGCCGGTAGATGTGCCGAACCTTTTCGTGCAGACGAACCACACCTTCCAATGGAAAGATTCCATCTTTGTCCGTGTTGGCAATTAACAGCGGACGAGGAGCGACCATGGCGGCCACCTGAGCGTAATCCCAACGATGCGTATTCACCATGAACATGCAGTCGCAATGCCCTGAGATCACGCCGTCGACCACATGGTTTTCCAAATCGGTGATGCCAGCCACGGGCACCGCGACTTTAATCCGCTGGTCGATGGCCGCGATCCACCAACTGTAGGCCCCACCACCAGAGCGCCCGGTGACGCCCATGCGTTGGGTATCCACTTCCTCGCGAGTTTCGAGATAGTCCAACGCGCGGATACAGTTCCAGGCTTCCACGCCCGCGGGGGTGTACCCGTGGGAGAGCCACCACCACATGTTCTCGCGGTAGGTGCCGTGATGCAGTCCCTCGATTTCGCCAAGCTGCAGGGTGTCGATCGTCAGACAGACGTACCCATGCCTCGCGAACCACACACCGTGATGGTGATAGTGCACCTTGTTTCCGAAGCTGACACCGTTGTGCGTCACCCGACCGTGACCGCACACATACAGAATCGTGGGCGCCGGGCCATCATGTTCCTTGGGCAGATAGAGATTCCCTGTGACATACAAGCCGGGCCGTGACTGGAACTGAATCTTCTCGACAACGAAATCGTCCCGCTCGACGCGACCGGTGATCACCGGCTGCAGCGGTGTTTTCTCGGGCAGCGGGTCGAGCCCGAGCATTTCGTTGAGTTGGGCTTCGTACTCCGCCCGACGCGAGGTCCAGTCTTCCAGCGTCTTCACATCGGTCAGACACGAGTCGGCCAGTTTTTGCGTTTCCTGGCGAAAGTACTCGGCGATCATCGCGTCGCCGCGATCCGTATTGAGAACGACGGACTGCTTCTCTTCCGTCTCTTGGGCCAAGGTCAGCATGACGGTACTAAGAATCAGGACGCAGCTTGCTGCCCAAGAACGCCCAAGCATCTGCATCGCGATGGTCCTCTCGTTGCGCGGAAGTCGATACCAAAGGGTTATCGTGAACCGAGCGACGCGAGAAAGCAAGCAGTGAGCATGTTGCGGCAGACTGTTTGGTATCTGACGCATGAACATGAGTGGATCGCGGAGAGATACTTGGACGCCACGGCCGGCTTGTCCAACGGTACAGCATTCGCATCAAAACAACTCGACAGAATGTGTCGTGTGCCCCGAGGTTTTCACCCATCGGCGCACCCTGTCGAGATCACGTGGCTGCCGTGATCAATCGTCGCAATCCGCTGACGCTTACTGCTGCCCCTCACCAATGGACAAGCCAGCCGTGGCATCCAGGTACCACAAGCGTGCTCATGACTCTTCATGAAAGCCCCCGGAATGCCGAAGTGCGGCACTCCGGAGGCGTAATCGCCTTGGTAAGCCCGATCGCGGGAGATCGGGTGGGTACCACTAGTAGCAATATCGGTGATGATGGCGATAAGGTACGGGCGGTCCATAGAACCCCGGGTACCCGACCACTCGCCGCGGGGGATAGAACGAACCGTAGTATCTCGGAGGTGCATAAGCCCGATATCCATAGGCATACCCGGGCGAACGAGCATAGTAGCCTGGATATCCGGCGGTGACTGAAACGCCCCAGCCGGCGGCTTTCGCCGACTTGGTGGTGGCAACGGATGCTAAGCCCAACACCGCTACGACCAGGATTGCCCGACGAACTGACTTCTTCATCGACTTATCCTCCCAAAGTGGAAGGCGACGCCGAGTCGATTGTTCCGACCCGCTTCGGCTGCAAGAGTGCCGCTGCTACCTCTTCTGCTTCGACACAGACACGCATCGCCCTGAATAACCCGAACCGACGACGTGTCGATTCATGGCAACACCAAGGATTTGCATGTTGCGTGCCGATTTCAGGAGTTTGGAAATCGAAGATCGCGCAAGCTGTTCAACAGCAAGCAGATGAAACCGCGGCGATGCACCTTCGCCGGTTTTGATAGCAACGCGTAAATGCGCCGCTCAATGACGACAACCCGTATCGCAAACGCGACACCCAACCTTGCGACAGTGCAAATCCCTAGAGCAAGGGGCTGAATAGTTGTGCCGTCGATTCCAGAAGTTTCAACGACACCGAGCGATTCTCGAACTCTTCGTAGTCCAACTCACGGCTATTCTCCAAGTCCTGCTCGAACAGCGTCGCAAGCTCGCTGCACAGCGCGGCGCTGCGAACCGAGCAACTTACTTCGAAGTTCAGGCGGAAACTTCGAATGTCGATGTTAGCGCTGCCCACCACGGCCAGGTCGTCGTCGAACACCGCCGACTTGGCGTGCAGGTAGCAGGGCTGATACTCATAGATCCGCACGCCTGCCCCCAACAACTCCGGGTAATAGGAACGCGACGCCCAATGCGGAATCCGCGAGTCGCCAAACTCGGGCAACAGCACCCTTACGTCGACCCCGCGATAGACGGCGGTTCTTAAGGCCGCACGGATGCTGGGGTTGGGAATGAGATACGGCGTGGTGATCCAAACGCGACGGCTCGCCTGCGTCAGCGCGATAAACAACGCGTCGTGAGTCAGGTTGTGTCGGGTATGAGGCCCGCTGGCCACAACGCCACACACGGCATTGTTGTCCACTCCCCAATCCTTGTCTTTCTCTGCGGTGAAACAACCGAAGTAACGCCTGGTGGTGAGGTCTTCTTCGGTGGTGAAGAACCAGTCGTCGGCGAACACTTCCTGCAGTTGGTCGACCACGGGGCCGCGCATTTCCAGGGCCGTGTCGTGCCAGTCGTGGGTGTACTCGTCGCCGATGTTCAAACCTCCGACGATGCCACGACAACCGTCGGCGATGACCAGCTTGCGGTGATTGCGAAAATTCCAGTAACGATTCCGCTTGAAGACGTGCGTCGGTAGAAAGACACCCACCTTGCCGCCCGCTTCGACCAGGGGACGCATCAGCCGGCCGCCAGCGCGAGGACTACCCACCGCATCGCACAGTACACGAACTTCGACACCTTGCTTGACCTTTTCGATCAACAGGTCTCGAAAATGTCGCCCGGTGGCGTCGTCGTTCCAGATATAGAACAGGATGTGCAAATGGTTGGTTGCCGATTCAATGGCCGCTTCGATCGCCGGATACGCCTCGTCCGCGTCGCGAAGCAAACGCACGCTGTTGTTGAACGTTGGCGGAAACACCCATTGTGCCTCGTCGGGGGGTAATCGTCGCAGGGAGAGCAGTTCCCAGCTTGCCTCGGGTAGGGACGGCAGGTCGCTGCGCAGCCGAGAAAGTTCGTGGGCGATCCGATCGGTCGACTTCCGTCGTCGTCGTCGCTTGCGGGTGAGGTGCTTGCGACCAAGAACCCACCACAAGATCAGGCCCAACAGCGGCAGCGCGAATAGTATCAGTAGCCAGGCAATCGCCGACTGAGGATGCCCCCGACGTTGGAGCAACACCGAGGGAATGCTGATGATGGCCAACAGGTACGTGCCGGTGACCAATACCGACCACCAACTGGGCTCCCATCCCAGTTGCGAGGCGATATCGAACCAGTCAGCCATGCGTGAATTGACCTCATTCGTCGACTATGTAGGACGATAAGTGGCGAAACACTTGGGCGTTTCCCACAACAGAACCTCAACCACCGGAAAGCCCTGCGAGGCCGTGTAGTCGTAGATCAGTTGCGCGATTGATTCCGCCGTGGGATTCGTGTCGATCAGATACAGGGGTTCGTTCATCTCCTGCAGTATCGGCACCACGGGGTCTTCGCGGTTGAGAATCATGCGATGGTCGAGTTGATCGTCGATCCATTGGCTGACCACGCGCTTGATGTCGCTGAAGTCGAGCACCATGCCCCGATGGTCCAGTTTGTCGGCTTCAATCGAGATCACGGCCTTGCCGTTGTGCCCGTGCAGGTAGCGACACTTTCCATCGTAGTTGAGCAGACGGTGTCCGTAGCAGAATTCGATTTCTCGAGTGACGCGATACATGGTGCAGATTCTACCTAGTTGGTGGTTGTTGCCGTGGCCGGCTCGGTCGTAGCGTACGGGGTGTTGTCTTCCATGCCGGCCTGAAGGAATGCCGTCTGTCGTTCGCCACACTTGTTGCATTGGCCGCAGTGTATTCGGCCCTGAGGTGCGATGCAGGAGAAGGTAAGCTCCAGGGGAAGCTCGCTTCCCAATCGCATGACTTCACGTTTTTCGAGATTTTCGAAGGGGCGCACGATTTCCACTTGTCCTTGGGCCGCCGTATTCATGGCTCGCGAGAACGAACTGAAGAATTCCTCGCCGGCGTCGGGAAAGGGGTTCGACTGCAGCGGGGCCAGGGCCAACTGATGGATACCGTGCAAGTGACACCACAGCAGAGCCTTGACGACCAGCAGTGCATTGCGACCGGGCAAGTAGACCGCCTCGTCGGGCGTCGCAGCCGCCGGGACTCCCTTGCCGCTGATGCTCCAATGACCGGTGTACAAGTCGCCCAGGGGAAGCTCCAGGACGACAAGCTCTTCCAGGCGCTCGCAGTCGACGGCTTCGAGGAATTGCTTTAGGGATTCCAACTCGGCGGCCTCCCAGCACAACCCGGAGCGGACATAAAACGGACGAACACGCTGTCGCTGGGCCAGTAAATGACCCAACAGGATGCAGCTATCAAGCCCCCCGCTGATGAGCAGCCCGATGGTGTTCTTCGCGTGTTGTTGAATCATTCGACCGCTGTCATGGGTTCAGGGGACGACGCTTGCTTAGCTGGCCTCGTGCTGTCGCGGTTGGCACTGCTCTTGGCCCCAATACCGTCATCTCTGCTTCGCATTGTAAGGAGCCGCACTGGCCCGTCGAGAAGCAGAGAAGATGGGGCCGTGAGCCATTCGCTACGCTTGACGGCCGTGGTATCGACCGGGATGACCTTGTCAGGGGGGCCTTACGACGCTACACTCCCGCCGCTTTTCGATCTCTTCTCTTAAGAAACCATAGGCCATTCGGCACCTTTCGCAGCGGATTTGCGGATTGTAGCGCTCCTATTCGACGTCATCGTACCTGGGCCGATGGATTTTGCCCCGGTGACATGAAAAGGGCACGCAACATCGTATTTCAGCCGTGACCGTACCGAGTTCCGATTTGTGGGGTAAGGCGGCCCGAATGCCGCAAACGACCGCATTTTGGGGCTCGAAATTTCTTGAACTGATATACCGGGCTCCTAGAATGGAAGGAGCCGCTTATTTCGTTATCCCATAAGCAGCAGGTGACTTATGCGAGCGACAGCGGTGTTGACGGTCCTCGCGACCGTGGCGTGGATGGTGCTCTCAGGAGCCGAGTTGCCAGAAGGCATTGCTTTGGCACAGGTACCGGGTGCGACATCCGCGAAGCCAGAGAATACAGGCAGTTTGGTGACTCAGGCGGGTGTGTCCGGCGACATGATCGCCCTGTCCACTCCCACCGAACAGGGTCGTCAACTGCTGACCATAGTTGATTCGAAGCAGCGAACGGTTGCGATCTATCACATCGACGAGGCAACCGGAGAAATCACGCTTCGCAGCGTACGCCAAATCGAATGGGATTTGAAGTTATCGGAATTCAACAGCGATAGCCCCTTGCCGGGCGACATTCGCCGTTTGCTGGAACAGAGATAGTCGACCGACGGAGCCGCCACTGCCGCCGTCGGGCTCACGCAGGCGCTTGGCAGTGGTCGTTTACGTCTGGAGCGTCTTCAATGGCGATGAAATTCTTGACCTTGGAAGAGGCGGCCCAAAAGCTGGGCATCTCTGAAGATGCGCTGAACCAATTGCGCGAACGTCACGAAGCGCACGGCTATCGCGACGGCAGCAGTTGGAAATTCAAGGTCGAAGAAATCGAACGGCTGGCCAGCGAAGGACTGCCGGAGATGACCGACTCGTCTGATTCCGGCGAGTTGATGGACTTCGACATGGATGAAGACGACGGCGACGACATGGTGCTGCTCAGCGAAGCCGAACTCGGCGAGTCTGATCCCAGCACGTCGAGCACCATCATCGGCAAGCCTGGCAGCGTTCAAGATCCCGGTGAAAGTGACGTCCGCGTTCTGGCAGGCGAGGAGTCCGGCAGCGACGTGAAGTTGGTGCCCGATGCCGATGCCTCGGCAAGCGACAGCGGTGTGAAACTCGCTCCGGCCGTACCGGAGACACCTCCGGAAACGCCCAAAGAACCGGACGTTGGCGAGAGCGGTCTTTCGCTCGACGACGATTCCCTAGAGCTTGATCTAGATTTCGGCAGCGGCGTGCCGCTTGTCTCGGAAGACTCTCCGACCGATCAAGTGGACGATGTCAACCTCGAAGTCGAAGACGACGCGGTATCGTTATCCGACGAATACGGCATCTCGGAAGATTCGGACGAGGACGACTCCGGCGGGGACATCAACCTTGGCGGAGAAAGCGACGACGATTTCGTTCTTCGCGGCGGCGGAAGCGATATTACCATGGGCGCGGGTGACAGCGGGATTTCGCTGGCCGATCCGGCCGACAGTGGATTGTCGTTAGCCGACCCGCTCGATCTGGGCAGTTCCAGTGGCGGCGAGATGCTCGACCTGGGCGAGGACGACGGATCAAGCGACTTCGAGCTTTCCAGCGATTCGGATTCGGAGGCCATCTCTGAGGTTGGCTCCGACGACGATTTTCTGCTCACCCCCATGGATGAGGCTGGCGACGCCGATTCGGAGGAAAGCGGATCGCAAGTCATCGCATTAGACGAAAGCGACGACTTTGGTGCCTCGGCGGCAGCCATGCTCGATGAAGCCGGCGGCGACATGGTCAGTATGGTCGAAGATGGCGAAGAGTCGGTCGATTTCTCCGAATCGACCAGCACTTCATCGTACGCCGGTGCGGCCGCCATGCAGCCCCGCGGGCCAGAGGCCAGGTTCTCGACGTGGGACGTCGTGGGGCTGGGGGCCTGTTCGATTCTGCTGGTGATGTGCGGCATGGTGATGTTCGACCTGATGCGAAACATGTGGAGCTGGCAAGGAACCTATGCAGCCAACGGGATGATCATGGATTTCGTCCTGGGCCTATTCGAATAACGAAGCCAGTGGGTGACCAAGGCTGGTCTCGCAGGAAAACACGGTTCTTACCGCAGTCGTGATAAAACTCTGACTGCTAGAACCGAAATGATTCGGAAGGAGTCGAATCGTGGCAAAGTTCTCAACTCAATTCTCCGCCTTGCTTCTGATATTCACGCTCATGGCGACGGGTTGCCAGTGGGTACCCAAGTCGCAGTATGCCGCGGCCGAAACCAAGAACCGCCAACTGGTCGAGCAGGTTCGGGCCCAACAGGCCGAAATCGAAACACTCAACGCCCATCGACATCGGGTAGAAGATCAACTCGTGGCCACCGAAGATCAATTGGCCAAACTTTCCGAACAGGCGGGAGTTGATCGATCGCTGTTGTCCGACTTTCGTCGGCAGGGTCAGTTGATGAACGATGCCTTGCGTGGAGCACGCGGCGGCGTTCCTTCTCCGGTCGAGAGACGCCTGGCCGAGCTTGCCCAACGTTATCCGAACTTGCGATACGATCCGCAAACCGGGGTGAGCAAACTGCAAACCGATTTGCTGTTCGACACTGGGGACGCCAACCTGCAGCCGAACTCCCGTCGGGCACTCGACGAATTGGCCGACATTCTCACGACCAACGAAGGTCAGGATCTGAGAATCGTCGTGGCCGGGCATACCGACGATCGGCAGATTTCCAAACAACCCACCCGTGAGCAGTATCCGGACAATTGGCATCTCAGCACGGCCCGGAGCCTGGCGGTCTGCGAATACCTCAACGCTCGCGGAGTCCGTGGCGACCGCATGGGGGTGGCCGGGTTCGCCGAACACCAGCCGATTGCGGCGAATGCATCGCCCGAAAAGCGGCAAAAGAACCGCCGGGTCGAAGTATTCCTCATGGCCCCCGACACCCCAGTTGTAGGGTGGACCGACACCATGACGAGCCTGTACTAACAGCCGGCTTCGTGCAGAATCTGGCGTTCTCAAGCGTCCCAATTTGCCAGGTTGCGATGGCAATTCTCCGACGGGTGCGACCTTTTACCACGGTCGGATTCTGTACTTTCCGCAGCATCTGCTTCTATAATGACTAGAAGCTTATGGACAAGGAACTTGTCCACTGCGAGCCCCCGCCTTGCTCGCTCGCAGATGGTTCGATCGCTCTCCCAACGGCCCCATGGCACAGAAGTTGTGGCAGATGATGCACGCAGACTCCTCGATGAGGAAAATCCCGGCTGCGAAACCACCGTTGCGATTCGCGGCTGTGTTGTTCGTGAGCACCTTGGTTGCACTGACTGGCTGTAATTCTCAAGAAGACATCCGTGCCTACACGGTGCCCAAATCGCCGCAGGCCCAGGCAAGCCGTGGTCCGTCGGCGGAACCGGTGCAGGGCATCGAGTCGCGGATGCTGGCCGCCATTGTGCCGCATGCCGACCAAAGTTGGTTCTTCAAACTGGTGGGGCGGGACGAAACCGTCGCTGGTTTGCAAGAACCCTTCATGGAGCTGATTCGTTCGATCCGCATCGACGAAGGGGCCGCCGCCCCAACATGGGAACTGCCACAGGGCTGGGAGCAAAAACCGGCCGCCGGGATGCGGTATGCCACGATTCTACCGTTGCCCGATGAGCCGACCGTGGAACTGACGGTCATCCCACTACCTACCACCGGACAGGATGAAACCGAATACGTCCTCTCGAATATCAATCGGTGGCGAGACCAACTAGGCATGGGGCCCATCGGTACCGAAGCGCTTGAGTCGGCGCTAAAGATCGAAGCTCCAGAACCCACGGCCGAAATCCAAACCGTTGCACTGGGCGACGCACAGAATGCCGTGGTGGTGAACATCGCGGGAATCAGCTCGCCATCGCCACCCATGGGTCGTGGTGGTCCGTTTGCCTCCCCAGGTGCACCCCAGGGTCCCATGGTGCCTGGCCCTACGCGACCTACTGCCCCCGTAGCAAGCTCGCTGAAGTACGACGTGCCCGACGGCTGGGAAGAGGGACCCGCCGGTGGGATGCGAAAGGCTTCGTTCAAGGTCACTCACGATGACCAGATGGCGGAAGTCACCGTGATCGATTTGCCGGAGTCCGGACTCGTACCCAATGTGAACCGATGGCGGCAACAGATCTCACTGCCGCCGCTATCACCGGGTGAGATTGAAGAGCAAGCGGAAGTGATCGATGTCGACGGCCATCAAGGTCATCTGGTCGAGTTGTGGGCCGACGAGTCGGACAACGCGGCGTCGGCGATCCTGGCGGCGATTGTGAATGTGCAAGGCAAATCGTGGTTTATCAAGCTAAGCGGTCCCACCGGCGTGGCGAAGGCCCAACGTGACGCCTTTCGTGCTTTTTGTGAATCCATTCAGTTCTAACTCGGGTTCTATTGATATAGGCGTTCTTGAGAACCTTTCTTAAACCCCCTGACGTGACCATGGCTACGAACACCATCTCGGTTCAACCCGATCCGATGCCCGAAGTGCAGTCGACCCCTCAGCGGGGCCGGTCGCAGCCCCCGGGCGTTGTGCGGCAGATCGTCGAGGCATTGGCATCGCTGAAACTAACGGTGACTCTGTTTGCGATGGCCATCGTGATTGTGTTTGCCGGCACCCTGGCACAGGTCGACCAGGACATCTGGCAGGTCATCGACAACTACTTCCGTGTGCCATTTGCGTGGATTGACTTTCAGGTCTTCTTCCCGCCTTCGTTCTTTCCCAGCCAACCGCAGATTCCCGGCGGGATCTATTTCCCCGGTGGCTGGCTGATTGGCGCGGCCATGGCGGTCAATTTGCTGGCGGCTCATGGCATTCGATTCAAGGTCCAGGCCAAAGGCGCACGATTGCGATGGGGCGTGGCTACGATCGCTGTCGGCTGCGTGCTGACCTGGCTGGTGGTCGTCAGCGGTTCGAATACCGAAGGCATCTACGAGGCGGCCGGGGCCGGATGGGATACCGTCTGGGACTGGCTCAAGTTGGGGCTCGTGGGCGTCTGGATCGCGTTGGCCTACGTGCTTTGGGGAACGTCTCGTGAAAAAGCGTTGGAGCGGTGGTCGATCATCGGCGGTCTGCTGGCGGTAGCGGCCGTGTTGGCCTATCTCATCATCGGGGGCGATGCTGCCCGAATCAGCGATTCCTCGATGCGGATCCTATGGCAACTCATCAAGGGCACGGCAGCCGGCGTTGTGCTGTTGGCCGGTTGTGTCATGGTTTTCAAGAAACGGGCCGGCATCGTCCTGCTGCACGGTGGCATTGGCCTGATGATGTTCAGCGAGTTTCTCGTGGGCATTCAGGCCGTCGAAGGGCAGATGGTCATCGCGGAAGGTGAAACGGTGAACTTCGTGCAGGATATCCGCGAAGTGGAATTGGCCGTCATCGATCGCTCGAACCCCGAGCATGACGATGTGGTTGTTGTGTCCGAGCGTGTGTTGAAGGGTAAAGAGCCCATCAAGAGCCCGCTGCTGCCGTTTACGATCGACGTGCAGCAATTCATGGACAACTCGGTAGGCCATAGGTTGAAGGATGGCGAGTCGAACTCCGCAACAGCGGGCTTTGGCCTCAATTGGGTTGTCGAGGAAGTCCGACCGGGGGCGGGTACTGATTCAGGCGGCCAAGTCGATGTTGCCTCGGCCTATATCAAGCTCGCACCGACCGACGGGTCGCCTGCGTTGGGCACCTTTTTGGCGAGCCAAGAACTCAAGCCACAGCCGGTAACCGTGGGCAACAAAACCTACGACATCGCGCTACGTTTCAAGCGAACCTATAAGCCGTATTCTTTGGAACTGATTGACGTTCGCAAAGACGATTACATCGGGACATCGACACCAAGCAACTATTCCTCCGACGTGCAGTTGGTCGATGGCTCGAGAAACGTCGATCGCAAAGTAAAAATTTGGATGAACAACCCGCTACGGTTCGCGGGAGAGACGTTCTACCAAAGCGGTTATCGGTCCGCCGCCGACTCGCCTGACGGGATCGAGGTAACTACCTTGACCGTCGTGACGAACCTGGGCTGGATGATCCCTTATGTAGGCTGCATGATCGTGGCCACGGGGATGCTGGCTCAATTCCTGCAGACATTGCTGCGGTTTCTGCAACGGTGGCGAACCGAAAAAACATCGACCACCGAGGTGGCTGAGACCAAAGAGGTCGGTTCGTTCAGTTGGACGATTGTCATCGTGCCGGCAGTTGTCTTCGGGTTGGCCGCCATGCTGCTTGGTCGCGCGGCCATGGTGCCGAGCCCAGCGGAGAACGAGCCCAACCTGTACGAGTTCGGCAAAGTGCCGGTGGTGTACAAGGGCCGCACCAAGCCGATCGATACGCTGGCCCGCAATAGTTTGCGCATTCTTTCGCATCGCGAAACCTTCAAGGATGCCGACGGGAAGACGCAGCCCGCCATTCGTTGGATGGCCGACCTGCTGGCCAAGCCCGAGACGGCGCTCGACTACAACGTCATCCGCATCGACAATCTCGAGTTGCTCGAAACCTTGGGGCTTACTCGCAGAGAGACCCACCGCTACGCCTTGTCCGAGTTCTTCGATCACATGGACGAACTCAGCAAACAGGCAGCTTTGGCGCGCAAGACCGACCCCAACCAGCTAACCACCTATCAGAAGAGCGTCGTGGCCCTGGAAGAGAAGATCGGGCTGGTCGATCTTCTACTGCAATCGTTCAGCCTGCCACAGATCCGCTCGGAGAACGTCAAAGAGGATCTGCTGACCACGGTCCAGCGGCAGGAAATGCTCTCGGGTCGCGAGCCGCCGCTGCTGATTCCGCCGATGGACGAGAAGGATACGTGGAATACCTACGCCTCGGGTTGGACGAAGGATTTCATCCGTCTGAATCTCATCCAGGACGACAACATTAATCCGGCCACCAACGCGGTGACTGAAATGTTGGCCTCTTACGCGGACGGCAACGCCAAAGAGTTCAACGAGCACGTGAGTGATTATCGGGCGATGGTTGCCGGCAACGACTTTGCGACGGTGAACCCTCGCAAGGTGAACTTCGAAGCGTACTTCAACCATGCGGCCCCGTTCTTCTATGCATCCTGGTTGTATCTTCTGGCGTTCGTCTTGATCGCCTGCTCGTGGCTGGGGTGGTCGCAAACCCTAGGGCGGGCAGCCTTCTGGCTGATCGTGTTCACGTTCTTCGTCCACACGGCAGCACTGTTGGCAAGAATTTACATCTCGGGCAGACCCCCGGTGACGAACCTTTACTCCTCGGCCGTGTTTATCGGTTGGGGCTGCGTGATCTTCGGGCTCGTCTTCGAACGGGTCTACCGTCTGGGCGTCGGGAACGTGATTGCCGCCGTGGCTGGGTTTGCCACTTTATTGATCGCCCACTTCCTGGCCGGCGATGGTGATACCTTCGTCGTGCTGCAAGCCGTGCTCGATACCCAATTCTGGCTGGCAACCCACGTGGTCTGCATCACATTAGGGTACTCCACCACGTTTGTCGCGGGGTTGTTGGGATTGTTGTATGTATTGCGAGGGGTGTTCACCTCCACGCTCACGGCCGACGTCGGCCGCAACCTTATCCGCATGATTTACGGAACCTTGTGCTTCGGGCTGTTCTTCAGCTTCGTAGGCACCGTGTTGGGTGGACTGTGGGCCGACGATTCGTGGGGCCGCTTCTGGGGATGGGATCCGAAAGAAAACGGGGCGCTGATCATCGTCCTGTGGAATGCCCTGGTGCTGCATGCTCGCTGGGGCGGTATGGTTCGCAGCCGAGGACTTGCCGTGTTGGCCATCGCCGGCAACATTGCCACGGCCTGGTCGTGGTTCGGCGTGAACGAACTGGGTGTTGGGCTGCACTCATACGGGTTCCACGACGGCATGCGTACGGCCTTGGCCATCTTCGTTGGTAGCCAACTGGCGATCATCGCTTTGGGCTCGTTGCCGCTAACCTGGTGGATGAGTTACCGCAACGGTGGACCCGACAACACGCCGACGGTTGCACCCACGGGTTAACCCATTTCGAGTGAGATGCGGCGGACGTATCCAAGCTGATCAATTGCCCTAATGATTCTTCGCGGCTTTGCTCTGTCAGGCTATCGTGAAGATGCGCGGGTAGGTTCCGGAAGCCATTCGGCCAGACTAGCAATTGGCTTACTCAGTATCGCCTCGTCAGGGTTCCCGATAGCCAGGGTGCGCAGCACGGCCGTTACTGGGAGAGGATTCTGCGGTTCAACCAAAATGGTGTTATGGGGCCCGGCCAGAATCACACCGGCATGTTGCCCCTGCTGTTGGTTCTGAGCCCGCGCTGCAATTGGTTGCTGTCCTCGAATGAGGACACCTTGGTGGTTGATGGTTACATCAGCACGAAGCCGCTGATAAGACACCATGCCGCCGGTGCGAGTGGAACCCACTTCCAAAAGTGGCATCTGCAGTTCTCGACTGGCAGTTCCCAGCAGTTCTTGACTAATGCTGCCAGGTCCCGCATCGATGTGGGCTTCAGCCAGTTGCAGCCGTCCCTGTTGCATGATCGCCTTCTCGGTGATTCGCACGCGTGCCTTCCCCATCAGGTTGTGGCCGAAGTTGTCCGACACAAGCGACTGCAGGTCGACCTGTTCAAAGACACCGACGATTTCGCCACGACGTCCGTCGGAGGCGTCGATCGTCCAGAAGCTACCGACGAACGTGGCATCGTTGCCCAAATCACTCCACCCTGCGGCGAATTGGCCCAACAACGAGCAGGGCAGGGGAGTGCCGCCGGTCTTCAGGAAGACGGTCGTTTCCGCGGGGTTCGAATCTCGATTGCGGATTAGCTTGATGGCGTTTTCGCCTTTCGCTTCGTCCCCAACCAGGTGAAAAACGACATCAACCACCGGCCCAGAAGTTCCCATGCTACTAGTGGCCGAAAGCGAGACGTTGGATTGCCGTGCATCATCGGCCTTCAACGTTAGATCTTCGACACGCACCCTCCAGCCTTGGTCGTGGTTTCCGTCTGTCAGCCGGCGGTGCAATTCTTCGTACAATCGCTGAGCCCGCGTGGTATGGAGTGTCGTAGCGTCGGCCGTTACATAAGTTCCGCGACTCGTGTCGTGGATCTCCAAGGTGGAAGTGCTTAGCAGCGGGTTGCCGGTCTCTGGGTCGGTCAACTCAAGACCTTCGATGCGCGTTACCCCGGGTCGCGGGTACGTTACATCGGCTAGCAATACGCTAACGGCCAGGGCGTTGGCCAGCGCATCACGCAGGGCCATCTGATGGAGCGGTGCGGTTCGCCACGCACCGAACACCGCGATGGCCGTGGTGGGCAGAATACAGACCACGCAGAATACCACGCGGCAAGCGAGACGTCGGGCTTGAAACAGTCTGGGGAACATCCTTGTTCACCTGATCGCTCGAACTGGGGAATTCAAATGGCCCGTTAACGTTCGCGGGCCATTTCGAGAAACAACTTCCAACGGGCCTGCATCTCGGCGATGCTGTCGCCACCAAACTTTTCGACCAGGGCCCTGGCGATTTCGAAGGCCACCACGCATTCGATGATGACACTGCCGGCCGAAAGGGCACACACATCGCTGCGTTCGTAGGCGGCCGACTCGGGCTTCTTGGTATTCAGGTCGATCGACTCCAACGGCTTTCGCAGGGTGCTAATTGGCTTTTTCGCGGCGCGAATGACAATTGGTTGACCGTTTGTCATCCCCGCTTCCAACCCGCCGGCATTGTTCGTGGGACGGGTGTATCCCAAGTTGGGAGAGGATGACTGGGCGGGATCGTACCCAATGGGGTCATGAACTTGGGAACCGCGACGACGGGCCGCTTCGAATCCCAGCCCGATTTCCACTCCCTTGAATGCCTGCACCGCCATCACGGCATGTGCCAGCCGCCCATCCAGCTTTTGATCCCATTGTGCGTGGGTACCCAAGCCGAAGGGAACGCCTTCGACCCGAACTTCGACCACGCCGCCCAGCGTATCGCCCTCTTTGCCGCAACGGTCGATCATCGTTTTCAGTTCTTCGTCGCGACTGGGGTCGAGCGTGTACAGCTCGCTGGCCTCACGCAGCCGAATCTGTTCTTCCAGCGTGCAAGGCCGCGGTTCGATCGCCACATTTCCAAGTTCAACGACATAGCCGAAGGCCCGAATGCCAAATACGGCTAGCAGCTGTTGAGCCAAGGCTCCCGCTGCCACGCGGGCCGCCGTTTCTCGGGCGCTGGCTCGTTCGAGCACTCCTCGGATCGAGCCGAGGTACTTCACCGCGCCGGTCAGGTCGCCGTGCCCAGGGCGGGGGCGAGGCAAATCTTCCAGGCGTTCCAGTTTGTAGTCTTTGTTGACGACCTGTAGTTGGATCGGGCTGCCAAGGGTCTTGCCCTGCCAGATCCCAGTCATGATCTCGACGGTATCGGTTTCAATGCGTTGCCGCCCGCCACGACCATAGCCGCCTTGCCGGCGGCGAAGCTCCGAATCGATGGCGTCGGTGTCAATTTCCAGCCCGGCTGGAAACCCGTCGACAATCGCCGTCATTACCTTGCCGTGCGACTCGCCGGCAGTCCAATAGCGCATGAGAATCAACCACTTGCGAAACAAGAGACGTTGGTGTCTTCCCCCTGAAAGTCGGGAAAACACCCCAGAATCCACTCAATTGTATCTGCCGAACTCGGTTGCGGACAGGTCGGTTGAAGGCGCGGAATTCCCGTGATTCAAGCGAGATTCGTAGCTGGCGAGACCAAGCAGGATCTCCAAAATTGGACGAACGAGCCTGCGTGATAGCAGATCTCAATTGGTGACCGTGCAGCGCGCGGCGGGGCAGCGCCTTGATTGGTTCCCCCTTGACTGATATCGCCATGTCGTAGTGCGGGATTGGCGATTGCGGGCGGACGCCCCCTCACTTGTATGAGAAACACTTGGACCATTGTTCACGGTTCACGTCGAGCGACATGGCGGTTTGAAGTTTAACAGCAAGCTGCACAGGCGATGCCCAAATGCACCTTCGATTGCATCCATATCGAAACGTTGTTGCCTTACACAAATGGAGGATCAATAAATTCTCAAAATTCGTGATTGAAGACATGAAATACTTATCATGAGGTATTTGGAGGAAGACGTGCTCCGGCAATACAATGCTCGTCATGGCCATCGACCTCATCTTGGGAACTGCCGGGCATATCGATCATGGCAAGACGGCCCTGGTGCGCGCGTTAACGGGAGTGGATACCGATCGACTGCCGGAAGAGAAGCGACGCGGCATCACCATCGAGCTTGGATTCGCTTCGCTCGACTTGGGTGAATATCGACTGGGGATTGTCGATGTGCCCGGGCACGAACGATTCGTACGGAACATGCTCGCGGGCGCCTCGGGGATCGACTTGGCGTTGCTGGTGGTGGCCTCCGACGATTCGGTAAAGCCACAAACGCGCGAGCATCTTGAGATACTCCGCCTGTTAGATCTGCAAGCCGGTGTGATCGCAATCACCAAGTGCGATTTGTCTGAAGCCTCGTGGACCGACATGGTCGAAGAGGAAGTTCGCGAGTTGGTTGCCGGGACATTTCTCGCAGCCGCCCCGATCGTTCGCACCAGCACCGAATCAGGGCAAGGTATCGACGAACTGACGGAACAACTCGCCGTGGCCGCCAGCAAAGTAGCCCCTGCGCAGGGAGACCGCTTGGATGGCCCATTCCGAATGGCAATCGATCGCTCCTTCACCATGGCAGGGCATGGTGCGGTTGTTACAGGAAGTGTCGCTAGCGGATCGGTAGCCGTCGGCGACACATTAAGAATCGAACCCCGTGGGATCGATGTGCGTGTCCGCGAATTGCAGCACCACGACGAATCGGTCGACCGCGTGCAGCGCGGACAGCGGGCCGCCATGAACCTGGCAGGAACGCACCATACTGAAATCCAACGCGGGCAGGTGGTGGCCGCTTCAGGGCATCTGGTTCCCAGCCGTTTGCTTACCGTCGAACTGCAACTGCTGGCCTCGGCAACCCATCCGTTGAAGCACCGCTCTCGCGTCCGAGTTCACTTGGGTACGGCCGAGGTGTTGGCGAACGTAACGCTCTTGGAAGGTGATCAGCTTTCGCCAGGGGAAGTGATGGTCGCGCAACTCTTCTTAAGCGCGCCCGTCGTCTGCACTTGGCGACAACCCTTTGTGCTGCGACTGGTTTCTCCGGTGGTCACCATTGGCGGAGGGCATGTTCTCGACCCGAATGCCGCGCGTTTGAAACGCGAAAACCCGGAACTGATTGAGTGCATCAAACAATTGAAGTCGGGCGATGCCGATCGCCGCGCATTGGCGAGTGCATACTTTTTGGACGTGCGACCCTGGCAAGCCACGGACCTTGCACGTACCGCCGCTGTGACCGATCCCGAGCATGCGGTTGTCCGTTTGGTGGAATCGGGCGAATTGAAGCAACTGGTGCTTTCTCCAAACCGCACGCAATTGGTTCACCGTCAGGCTTTTGAAGAGTGGTTGCAACGGGTTGAGAAAGCTCTGACGCGACTGCACGAACTCAACCCTTTGCAGATGTTCATCGAGCCGGCTCAGCTCGTTTCCCGATTTAGCTATCTGGACGACCCACCCTTGGTGCAGGCGATGTTGGACGAACTGCAATGCCAGGGTCGGATTCGGTTCGCGCCGGCCGGAGTGGCGATTCAGGGGCGTGGCCCACAACTTTCGAAAGGGGAAACTCAACTGTTGGAAGAGCTGGTCGAAACGTACCACCAGGCGGGCCTGCGTCCGCCGAGTGTGAAAGAAGTCCAGGCCGGGGTCTCGAAGAATCGTGCGGTCGTACCGCGACTGGTTGAGTTGGCAGCCTCCGAGGGTCGACTCGTCAAAGTGACGACCGACATGTATCTGCATGCTGAAGCTGAGCAGGGCATGCGAATCTCTCTGGAAGCGGGCTTCGCCAAGACGTCGGAACTGACCGTTGCGGAGATCCGCGATCTGTTGCAAGTCAGCCGCAAGCAAGCGATCCCACTGTGCGAGTATCTCGATCGCATCGGTTTTACACGTCGTGAAGGTGACAAGCGGGTGCGAGCCGGGGTTGCCGACTAAAAAATTGCCGTTTCCGGCATGGTACACTTAAGCGTGAAATCACCACCTGCCGAGACCGCTATGAATTCCGACGAATTGCGGAACATTCCCTCAGTATCCCGCCTGCTCGAAAGCCCGGCGTTGCAATCGCTGATCGACCGCGTGGGCCATCATGCCGTGGTTGGCGGTGTCCGACAAAAAATCGAAGAGATTCGAGAGCGGGTTCGGCAGGCCTCCGAGACCTACGTGCCGGCCTTGTCTGAGCTGGCCGATGAAATCGCGGAGAACATCCGTCGCGAGTCTCAGCCCAAGTTGCGACCCACGATCAATGCCACGGGCATTTTGTTGCATACCGGGTTGGGACGTGCTCCTCTGGCCAACGTGGCGATCGAGGCAATGCGTTCGGTGGCCGGCGATTACGCCAGCGTGGAATTGGATCTGGCCAGCGGGAAACGATCGAAACGCGTGGTGGCCGTCGAGGGCTTGTTGCAAGAATTGTGCACCGCCGAGGCGGCTTGCGTCGTGAACAATAATGCCGGGGCAACCATGTTGGCACTCGCGGCGGTCGCCGCCGGGCGCGAAGTGATCGTCTCACGTGGGCAGCTCATCGAAATCGGAGGCAGCTACCGACTTCCCGATGTGATGGCCACCAGTGGAGCGGTGCTGCGCGAAGTTGGTACCACCAACCGCACGCATCTCGACGATTATCGAAAGGCGATCAACGAGAACACCGCCGCACTGTTGTTGGTGCATCCTAGCAACTTTGTCGTCGAAGGGTTCACCAAGTCGGTCGAGCTAAAGGAATTGGTCGCTCTCGGCAAAGAACATAACCTGCCGGTCATCCATGACATTGGCTCCGGAGCGTTGCTCGACATGTCCGCGTTTGGGTTTCGCGATGAGCCGGTGGCTTCGGAGAGCATCCGCCAAGGGGCTGATCTGGTCTTGTTCAGCGGCGACAAGCTCTTGGGGGGGCCACAGTGCGGGATCGCCGTTGGTCGACGTGCGTGGATCGACCAACTTTCGAAACATCCCATGGCCCGGGCTCTACGGGTCGACAAGATTACGTTGGCGGCGCTAGCGGCTACGCTGCGCTTGTATCGTCAACAAGAGATCGCACGGCAGGAGATTCCGCTGTTGGCTTTGCTATCGACTTCGGAAGAAGCACTAGGATCCCGTGCTCGGGCGTTGGCCCATCAAGTCAATGCCTGCGAGGGAACTCTTGTAGCCGAGGCGGTGTCTGGTGTTACTTATCTGGGCGGGGGATCGATCCCCACACAGCAAATGGGCACCTGGTGCGTTGCGATCGAAGCAAATGGAGGCCAGGCAGATCGCATGGCCACTGCCTTGCGAGTAGGTAGCCCTTCAGTGGTGGGAAGGGTGCAACAGGATCGCTTGATGCTCGATCTGCGAAGCGTTTTCCCCAGGCAAGATGCCGAACTGTTGCGGGCGATCACGCATTTGGCCCAGCCTCGGGCCGATTAATTTGGCGAAATTCATACGCCCTCCGTGCTAGATTTACGCAGTGGCGGGATGCCACCCAGGTGGGGCACCCGGCAGCCCCGAGATTTAGCCCAATATTTGCTGCTTTGCGGCGAACAATCAATACACTACAGGCAGGATGCGGAACTCATGGGAGATCGGCCGCGTCTGTAAGAGTGATTTACAATTTCGTCTTCTCGTTCGGACCTGTATCGCGAGCGAACAAAGGGCACGATCATGGAAATTTTCTTTGGCGTCTGTGCGGTTCTTGGTGGAACGGTGCTGCTCTGTCAGTTCGTGCTTACACTTATCGGATTCGACACCGATGCCGACATCGATGATCTTGGCGGCGATAGTGCCGGCGATGTGGACGACGGTACCAGCCAGGAAGCGAGTCACGACGGTAGCGACGGTCATCACCATGGTGCGAACTGGATCTTTGGAGTCCTTACATTCCGCACGATCGTCGCAGCACTCACTTTTTTCGGGCTCACCGGGCTCGCGGGCAACTCGGCCGGCATGTCGGCCCCGGCCACGTACGCAATTGCCATCCTGGCCGGATTGGCCGCAATGTATGGCGTACATTGGATGATGCAGGGACTGTATCGACTTCGTTCCGACGGCACCGCTCGCATCGAGCGAGCCGTGGGAAAGACCGGTACCGTGTACTTGAAAGTACCGGGTAAGAAGTCGGGCGTCGGAAAGGTGACGGTCAGCCTGCAGGGCCGCACCATGGAGTATCAAGCCATGACTGCCCAGGACGAACTTCCCACCGGGAACCGCGTCGTCGTGGTCGATGTCATCGGTCGAGATACGGTCGAAGTGGCGCCGGCAACCGAAGCCTGAGCCACGTTCGGCACTCCGTCTGATAGACGACAGAGACTTACTTGGAAGTAACCAGTAACAATCTGCCTCGCGCAGGAGATGCGCAGTGCAGTCAATAAAAAAGGGGAGAACATTATGTCCAATGCAGCATTGTTCGCCGCACTTGACAACCAAACTCTTGTCTGGCTCGGCGCCATCGCGATTTTCGTTTGCATCGTGTTCTTCATCTTCGTTTCGCTGTTGGTCACCCGATACCGACGCTGCCCCAGTAACCGCGCCTTGATCATCTACGGTAAGGTGCAAAGCGGTCAGTCGGCTCGTTGCATTCACGGTGGTGCTGCATTCGTGTGGCCGCTGATCCAGGAATCGGCCTACTTGAATCTGGAACCCATCCAGATCGAGGTTCCGCTGCGTGGGGCGCTGTCGAGCGAGAACATTCGCGTCAACGTGCCAAGTGTCTTCACCGTGGCCATTGGGACAACCCCCGAGGTATTGCAAAACGCCGCCGTCCGTCTATTGGGGCTCAATACCACCGAAATCGAACAGCAAGCATCCGATATCATCTTCGGTCAGCTTCGTCAGGTGATTGCCTCGATGATGATCGAGGACATCAACCGCGACCGCGATAAGTTCCTGGAGAACATTCAACTGTCGCTCGAGCCCGAATTACGCAAGATCGGGCTGGTGTTGATCAACGTCAATATGACCGACATCACCGACGAGTCGGGCTACATCGAAGCCATCGGGCAGAAGGCCGCCTCGCAGGCCATTCAACAAGCACGCGGCGATGTGGCCGAGCAGGAGAAGCTGGGTGAAATTCGCGTAGCCGAAGCCGACCGCGAGAAGTCGGTTCAGGTGGCCAACGCCACCCGCGATCGCGAGATCGGAACCGCGGACGCCGTGCGGACGCAAGCCGTCAAGATTGCCCAGTTAGAAAAAGAAAAGCAGATCGGTGAACAAACGGCCGGGTTCGAACAAGAGTCACAGGTCAAGGATGCCGAACGTGACATGCGTATTCAGATCGCCGAGGCCAACGCCGTGGCGATTGAGGGTGAAAACGAATCGCAGGCCAAGATTGCGGCCTCCCAGGCGGAGTTATTGGTGAAAAAGGCCGACGCCTTCCAATTAGGTGAAACCCGTAAGCGAGAGGCCGAAGCCGCCGTGCTCGAAGCCCAAAACCTCGCCATGGCCAAGGCCGCGTTGGCCGATGCCGAACGTGTGGAAGCAGAACGCCGTGCCGAGATGGAAGCTCCGGCCAAAGCCGATAAGGCCCGCACCGTGGTCGAGGCCGAAGCCGAAGCCGAGAAGCGCCGCATCGAAGCCGAAGGTGAAGCGTCCGCTATCTTTGCCCGACTCGAAGCCGAGGCCAAGGGCCAATATGAAATCCTGGCCAAGAAGGGTGAAGGTTTGCAACGCATCATCGAGGCTTGTGGAACCTCCGAGCAGGCATTCCAGATGATGATGCTGGAGCACCTCGACAACCTGACCGAGGCTTCCTCGCGTGCCATCTCGAACATCAAGTTCGATAAGGTGGTCGTTTGGGAAAACGGCGGGCAGAACGGAACCAGCAATACGGCCAACTTCCTGCAGAATATGGCCCGTACGCTGCCGCCGATGATGCAGGTGATGAAGGATATTGGCGGCATCGAAATGCCCGAATCGTTGGCCAAGTTGCAAGGTGCCGACGATCAAGAAAACCATCGGCCGGCACCCGTGACACCTCCGACAGACATTGCGGAAGTGGACGACGAGTCGAAGAATGAGAATTCGCCGGCCTAACGTCGAACCTGTGGCCTGGTGCTGCTGAGCGTCTGACCCTCGCTCGGCAGCCCAGTGCCCGGCTCGGGTTATCCCGCGGTCCGCTCATAGGCTTCAATCAGTTCCTTGGGCAAGGCGATCGGTCGTTTCCCTGCGAGGTCGAAAAAGCAGCCCTCCTGTTTTGCAATGGCCGCGGTGGCCGACTCGCTGCTGAATTCGGCGGCTAGAAAATAGCGAGCCCGGCTGATCGACTCGACCCACATTCGCCCGCTGACCTTATCGTGAATCGTCAGCGGTCGTTTGTATTGAATCTCCGTCTTGATGATCGCCGGCCCGATTCCGCTGCTGATTTGCGTCGAGATTGGTAAATGGGCTGCCAGGATGGCGAGCCGCATATCTTCCAACCAGCGGATATAGACGATGTTGCTCACGATGCCCGCGAAGTCGATGTCGTACGTCTTGACGTCGAATCCGAGATGCACCTCCAAGGGGCGCGTCACTTCCTGTTCAGGCATGGTGTGAATTCCTCTGGCGAGGGCGAATTCGGCGAGATTCAAGGAGCCGGCTGTTGGTCTGCAACCAGAAGCGGTTCGATGATCGACGTCCACAGGGCATACCCTTTGGCGTTCAGGTGCAGCCCGTCGCCGATGAACAACTCTTCCCGCGGCTTTCCGTCGGCGCCCAGCATGGGCGTGAAGATATCGATGTATTCCAGGTAGTCGTGCTGCTTGGTGTAGTCTTCGATTCGTTCGTTGACTGCCCGCATGCGGTCGACCAGCTTCCAGCGACTGATGCTTGGCTTGATGGCGATGTACATCAACCGGGTGTCGGGCAACGCCTCGTGCACGATGTTGGCGAACGTCTCGAAATCGCTCACGACTTCGTCGACCGACTTCCCCGCGGCGATGTCGTTGTCCCCCGCGTACAGTAAGATCGTTCGTGGTTTGTAGTTAAGCACGATTCGGTCCGCAAAGTGAATCGAATCGGCGATGTGCGACCCGCCAAACCCGCGATTCGTGGCGCCAAGCTCGGGAAACGATTGATCCAGGTTCCAGAAGCGTATGCTCGAACTGCCGACAAACAGAACGCCCCCTTCAGTCGGCGGGTTCGCACGGTCCTGCTCTTCGAATTTTTGAATGGCCTGCTCGTAGCGGTTTTCCGCTGAGGCCTGGCATGCAAAAAGCACGACCGCCATGCTGGCAAAGAGACAGAGCCTGAACAGTGGCATCGCAGTTTCCTCCCGAGGACCAACGTAGGGCCAGCGGGGCCCGGTAACGATCAATGAAGACCGTCAATTATGCTTGGCTGAGGAAGCAGGGTCCAGCGTGGGGAAGAATCGGACTGCGCAGCGATAAGGTCGGTAGCAAAAAGGGCCTGCTGCCATCCTCACGCTATTGCACGTTTGTTCCGGGAGGCGGCTCGGGCCCCGCGGCACGGCTGGCGGTTTTTGGCTCGTCGCCGAGGATCTTCTCGGTAAACCGTGTGACGTAGTGCATCAGGCTGGCGTCGCCTTGGGCACCGTGGACCCGTTTGTCGAGATCCATTTGCTGCGAAATGATTCGGCCCTCTTCGATGTGGAAATTTACGTTGCCCTTGGTCTCGCGCTGCACGAGTTGGGCTTCGATCACCGGATCGTGAATGGGGGTAAGAATCTGCGTCTCGACCGAGATCTTCGCGATGCCGTCGCGAACGGACAGAAGCTTGAAGCGTTGCTGCGTCTTGACTTCCTTCACCCGCCCGTCGTTATGGGCAACTTTTTCGGTATAAGGGAATTTCCATTCCTCGCCGACGGCCACCTCTTCTTCGGGCAAGAGAATCGTGACGTGGCTGCTTGACTGCACGGGACGGTCTCGCTTCTCTTCTCGTTTGACCGTTTCGCCAAGATTGTTGATGGTGATTTCCGACAACGGAATTCCTACGTCGGCGGCGGCTTGTTCGAATACCGCGGGCGGAGTCTCGTCGGTTTCACTGTTGTAGCGAACCTCCTGACGCCCGGTCAGCTTCTGAAACATATCGACGCTGGATACCAGGTGCGTGAAGGTGGCATCACCCTTGTTGTCGACTTTGGTTACTTCCCAGACCTTTACCGAGGTGGTTTTTGTTTCAGCAGTTTGTGTGGTGCCGGCCACGGTGTTGCGAACGGTCGCCAGGTGCTCGACCTCCCAGCGGACCTTCTCGCCGGGGGAAAACTTGTAACGCAGGAGATACTTCTGCTGGGGTTCGGCATCGTCAGCCAGGGCAACCTCAGGAACAAGGCAAAGTGCTACGGCCAGCGTAGCGCAACGCATGGAGAATTTTGAGATGTGCATCCTGCTCGCTTCCTTTCGAGTCTGGATGATGGTGAAGGGTAGTTTGGCTTCGCTAATTTGCGTCTTGCGAAATGACTCTTCCGCCCCAGCCTAGTTTTTCGCGGAGGGTGCGGTAGTAGTTGTGTCCTTCGACATCGATCAGTTTGAATGACGTAGGTGCTTTGACCACCGAGACCTGATCGCCGGGCAGCACCGTACCCAACACTCGACCATCGACCACCACGGCTGCGGTGACTTCCGGGCTGGCAACCTCGAGCCGGAATTCCCTTTCGGCGGAATCCACGACCGGGCGAATCGTGAGGGTATGCGGACTGATGGGCGAAATCACGAAGGCTTGCAGGCTCTTGCGTAAGATCGGCCCGCCGGCAGACAAGCTATGTGCGGTCGAGCCTACCGGGGTGCTGATGATCAGGCCGTCGCAACTATAGGTAGTCACCAATTTCGAGTCAACGTAGAGATTTACGTCGAGAATCGTGAACGGCTCGCCCACGCGAATCACGGTTTCGTTCAGTCCCAGATGTTCGGCAATCACCTTCCCGTCGCGATGCAAACGGCACTCGAACATCAAGTGGTCGACGACGGAGTACTTACCTTCTTGAATGTTTGGTAGCACCGCATGCAATTCGTCGGGGGTTAGATCTGCCAGGAACCCCAGCTTTCCAAGGTTCACGCCGATCAGCGGTAGTTGTTCGTAACCCATCCGCCCGACGGCCCTGAGAATGGAGCCGTCGCCCCCCAGTACGATGACCATGTCGGCATCGACGCGATTGGGGTCTTGCTCGAATTCCAGGTCCCACAGAACGATGTCTGCGTATTGCTCAACGATCTGCCGAATACGATCGGCGTTGGCCATTACGTTGGGGCGATCGCCGGTGCCCAAGACGATGGTCCGTAGACGAGGCGAGCTCACGGCGTTCTGCGGTTTTGCGGGATCGGGAACCATGAGGTGATCATAGGTCCGCAGCCCTGGGGCATGCAAATCGGCCCGGCGGCTAACTGACCTGGCGGTGTTCGGTTCCCTTGAGCGATAGACTTCGGTCGGCCATCTCGCGAGCCGATTTGACGATGCCTTCGACATCCAGGCCCAGGTCTTCCAGCAGTTCGCCCCGCTCTCCGTGCTCGATAAATCGATCGGGGATGCCCAGTCGCTTCACGACACGTGTATCGATCCCCGCTTCCACGGCGGCTTCCAGCACGGCACTGCCAAAGCCACCCATCAGGGCACCTTCTTCCACGGTCAGCACGAAGGGCGAAGATTCGATTAATGGCAGCAGGGTTTCCGTATCGAGCGGTTTGACGAACCGCGCGTTGACGACGCCAACATTCAGCCCTTGACGCTGCAGCAGTGCGGCGGCCTCGATGCAAGTGGTTAACAACGTGCCGCAGGCCACGATCATCCCGTCGACGCCGTGCGAGATGACTTCGGCCCGGCCCAGTTCGATGGGGGCCACTTCGCGTTCCACGGTTTCGGCCGCCGTCTTGGGATATCGCATCGAGCAAGGGCTGTCGTGTGCCAGGGAGAATTCGAGCATTCGCGGTAGATCTTCCGCATCGCCGGGGGCCATGACCACCATGTTGGGGAACACCCGCATGTACCCCAAGTCGAACATGCCATGATGCGTGGGACCATCGGGTCCCGTGAGCCCGGCTCGATCGAGCATGAAGGTGACCGGCAGATCTTGCAGAGCAACTTCCTGAAACACCTGATCGAAGCTGCGTTGCAGGAACGTGCTGTAGATGTCGACGATGGGTCGCAGGCCAACCTTGGCTTGCCCGGCGGCAAACGCCACGGCGTGCGACTCGCAAATGCCCGTGTCGAAGAAGCGGTCGGGGATTTCCTCGCGGATGGCTTCCAGCTTGTTGCCCTGACACATGGCGGCCGTCATGACCGTAACGCGATCGTCGGCCAACATCTGCTCGCGAATCGCATTGCTGGCCACGTTGGTGTAGGCCTGAGTCGAACTCTTTTTGATTGAGATCACGCACTCGGCTTCGTGCTCGAATTGAGGCGGCGTGTGAAAGAACACCGGATCTTCCGCAGCCGGTTTGAAGCCGTGTCCCTTCTCGGTCACCACATGCAACAGCACGGGGCCTTCGACGTCTTTCACCAATTCCAGGTACTTGCGAAGCTGCGCGATGTTGTGCCCATCGACGGGGCCGATGTAGCGGATGCCCAACTCTTCGAAGAGCATGCCCCCGAACAGCCCGGCTTTGACCGAGGCTTTGGCGTGTTGCAGCCACCGTTCCACGGGATCGCCCAGCACCGGCAAATTGTGCAACACTTTCTGGACTTCGGTTTTCAAACCCGTGTACATCGGGTTCACACGAAGTCGATCGAGATAGGCCGCCACGCCGCCGACGCGTGGGCAGATGGACATCTTGTTGTCGTTGAGGACAACCAGGAACCTTTTGTTCAGTTCGGCCGCGTTGTTCAGGGCCTCGAAAACGATCCCCGAGGGAAATGCCCCGTCGCCTATGACCGCCACGCTGTGCCGGTCTTCGTGGCCTGCAATGAGATCATCGCCCGCCTTGAGCCCCAACGCCGTTGAAACGCTGGCCCCGGCATGCCCGGTCATGAACAGATCGTATTGGCTTTCCCGCGGGTTGGGATACCCCATCAACCCGCCTTTGGTTCGCATGGTGCCGAACTCGTGAAAGCGGCCCGTGATCATCTTGTGCGGGTAGATCTGATGGCCTGTGTCCCAGATCAGGCGGTCTTTGCTGAAATCGAACGACGTGTGCAGCGCCAGGCAAAGCTCGACCACACCAAGGTTCGAAGCAAAGTGGGCTGTACGGTTGCTGACCAACTCGCACAAGGCGGTACGCATTTCCGCGGCCAGCGCGTCGAGCTCTTCGATGCTAAACGACTGGAGGTCGTGGGGTGAGTCGATCTGAGACAGCAACGACTTCATCAACGATCCCTTTCCAACACGTAGCGAGCCAGGTCCGCCAATGTTCGCCCGCCGGCTCCGAACGGGGAAACCACACGCACAGCTTCCTCGACAAGCTCGCTGGCCTGTCGCTCACTTGCCTCAATTCCCAGCAGTGCGGGAAATGTGAGTTTGCCTCGCTCCGAATCCTTCCCCACCCGTTTCCCCACGGCGCCCTGCTCGCCTCTTACATCGAGCAAGTCGTCGGTGATTTGGAATGCCAGGCCGAGTTTTTCGCCGTAAGTGGCCAGCGCGTTTCGCACACCATCGTCGGCCCTCGCGATCGTGGCTCCCAATTCCAGCGATACGCCGAGCAAGGCCCCCGTCTTTCGCTGGTGAATCGAGTGTAGTTGATCCGGGTCGCCTTCGCACTTTTCGCCCGCCAAGTCATCCACTTGCCCGCCGACCATGCCCTGGGGACCTGCCGCCTTGGCGAGCAGTGCCGAGCAGGAAGCAGCCACTTCGGGTGGTTTGACGTCGCTGGCAAGGATTTCAAAGGCCCGGGTCAGTAGCGCGTCTCCGGCAAGGATAGCCATCGCTTCGCCAAAAACTTTGTGATTGGTCGGATTCCCGCGACGGAGATCGTCGTCATCCATGGCGGGCAGGTCGTCGTGAATCAGCGAATAGGTATGAACCATCTCTACCGCACAGGCCGCCGGCAGGGCACCCTGCGGGGGGCCATCCGCGACTTGCGTCGCTAACAACACCAGGACCGCACGCAGCCGCTTTCCGTTTGATAGCAGGCTATATCGCATCGCTTCTCGCAGAGCTTCCGGGTAGCCATCTGTCGCTGCGGTATAGGTGTCCAACGCAGCATCGATTTTGCCGCGAAGCACCTCCAGCGATTCAGCGAGCGAGGCAGCCGTCTGAACCATAAGACTAACCGTGAAAACCTTTTGCGGCGCAACTTGATAAGTTGATTTCGATTCTAGAACAGCGACGGGGGATCGTCCATCGTTCCCGGCGATTCGGGGGGCTTCCGTTTCACCTTTTTCTTCCCCTTCTTAGCGATCTTGCGGCGCGAGCCGCGCGGTTGTTCCTGTTGCGCAAGCTCAAGCGAGGCCTCATCGTCGAAGGGGTCGGTTTGCGCGGCGTCTTCGTCGTCGGTTCCCGTGAGGAGTTCGATCTTGCGTTCGGCCTTCTCCAACATGCCGTAACAGCGGCGGAGCAACTTCACGCCCTTTTCATAGCGTTTCATTGCCTCGGTGAGCCCGATCTGCCCTTCTTCCAAGTCGTGGACAATGGTCTCCAACTGCTCCAAGGCATCTTCGAAGTCGATCTGCTCTTCCTGCTCGTGCTTTGCACGTATCTTTCCCACGCCGAGTTCTCCGTCAGCTATTTAGCAAAATGCAAGCAGGTCATTATTCAGAGCGCACCCATCGTCGCAAATCGAGTCCGACTTTGCAATGCAAAGTGCTCGGGTTTTTCGGCCAAATTTCCCACCGAAGTTCTTCAGGGCGGACGCTCATGCCTCGTCTTCGCGGGTATCGGCCACGACACTGCGGACTTCACCTTGGGAGAGTTGGGTGAGAAGAATCTGGCCTGCTTCGAGTGTGTTGGCGTCGCGCACGGGTTCGTCGCCGTTTTTCATTCGGGTGATGCTGTACCCTCGCTGAAGTACGGCATGGGGACTGAGCGATTCCAGTTGATTACCAATGGCATCCAAACGGCCCCGCAGAAGCCTGGTTTGGTGCTGCATTGCGCGAGTCTTTCGCGAGGCGAGTTCGTCCAAACGTTGGGCCAAATCGTGAACCCTTTGGGCGGGACGCCGAAACGAAGTGCTGCCGGCCACGGCGTCGAGTCTCGATCGCGCCATGGCTGCACGACCGCGAAGTGCTGCGACCAGCCGTCGTTGATGTTGGCCCAGCAACTGTTGAATCTCCTCGGCCGCGGGCACGACACGTTCAGCCGCTTCACTGGGAGTAAGCGCCCGCACATCGGCCACCAGATCAGAGAGTGTGACGTCGATTTCGTGACCCACGGCGGATACGACCGGTAGCCGCGAGGCGAAGATGGCCCGCACGACGACTTCCTCGTTGAACGCCCACAAGTCTTCCAGGCTTCCTCCGCCACGACCGACCACCAGGCAATCGATATGGGGGTCGGTCAGTCGATTGGCCAGTTCGATTCCTTCGGCAATCTCTTCGGCCGCACCTTCGCCTTGAACGCGAGCCGGGATCACCAGCACATTGGCCCCACGCCAACGGCGACGAAGCACTTCCAGGAAATCGCGGATCGCCGCGCTGGTGGGGCTGGTCACCACAGCCACGGTTCGTGGGAAGCGCGGAAGAGGGCGCTTCCGTGCGGGGTCGAACAGCCCTTCGGCTTCGAGTTTGGCCTTGAGTTGCCGTAGGGCCAGCTCCAAGGCGCCCATGCCACGCGGTTCGATCTGCTCGATCACCAATTGGTAACTTCCACGGGGAGCGTACACGTCGACGTGACCGTGACACACCACTTCCAGTCCGTCGTGCATGTCGAATCGCACTCGGGACGCGGTGCCTCGCCACATGACGGCGCGTATTTGGGCGTCGGAATCTTTCAGTGTGAGATAGCAGTGGCCCGATTGGGGCCGCGAAAAGTTGGAAATTTCGCCGCTCACCCACACATCGGGAAAGGCCCCTTCCAACAGGTCTTTGATTGAGGCCGTAAGTTGAGAGACCGAGAGCACGCCCCGGGCGTCATCGAGATGTTTGAAAAGCCCAGAATCGGACATCGGGTACTTGGGGGCCGGAAAGACAGCGAATCGTCAACCAATGCAGGGCGTCACTATACTGCGGCCCGAGACGGTTCACTACCCTTGGTTCTTTCGGCCGTCAAACGCAGCAGATGTGGCGTTTCGTTGGTTTCGGTCGGCTCGACTCGTTGGCAGGCCAGCGGGGCAGTCGCGGGGTGACCGACGATGTCGCCTTCACGTCGGGTGCCCGACTCGGCCCAGGCTTCCGCTTCTTCCGTCAAGCGGTTGAGCATACGTTCCACTTGTTGCCGGTAGTGCTCGATGCCGTCGCGGTCGAGCTTGGGGGGGAGAAAGAGTTCGGGGCTGAGGATCGCTCGCCCGCGAGAATAAGGGCGCGGCAAGGCAAAACGATCCCAACTTCCAAACCGCCAAGGGCGATGGTATCCCATGCCCATCAGCACCAACGGAATTCCCAATCGGGAAGCTAGAAAGATCGGGCCCTGCGACAAGACTCGGCGTGGCCCGCGCGGTCCATCGGGGGTAATGGCCAGGTGCATGGACTGACTCTTTCGCAACAACTCGCGAAGGGCCGCAACGCCGCCACGGTTGGTCGAGCCACGGACACAGGCAAACCCCAGATGTCGTGCCACGTAACTCAGTATCTCGGCGTCCGAATGGCGGCTTAACAGCATCGCCAGGTTGCAATGCCCGCGAAGGCTCAGCGGGAACAAAATGTACTCGTGCCAGAACAAGAAGATCTTTTGTCCGCTGCAGCGAGGGTCGGCCGGGTCTACTTCGGGGGTGTACAGTTGGGCTCGATATTCCAGCGTGCCCATCCAGCGGCGAACTGCCGACGCAGTGAACAACCCTGCGGATTTGAAGATCAAGGGGCTGCGAATTTTCACGGTCGCGGTTTCCTTACCTCGAATCGATCGTGCACTCTTGCGAATTGCCGGCCAAATCTCCGTTAAACCGAGTGGTTCCAGTCACCAGAGAATACTTCAGTTGCCGGCCCCGTCATATAGACATGATCGTCATCGCCCCACTCCAACTGAAGATCGCCGCCCAGCAGCCGGACGGTGATGCGGCGTTCGGTCCTACCGCTGAGTACCCCGGCCACGCAAACTGCGCAAGCACCCGTGCCGCAAGCTTGCGTTTCGCCGCTGCCACGCTCCCACACCCGCATGCGAACCTCGCTGGGGGAGAGAACCTCGATAAATTCAGCATTCACTCGGTTGGGGAAGGCCGCATGCTTCTCGATCTTCGGGCCCAGTCGGAACACATGATCGTCGGTAACCTGGTCCACAAAGGTAATGCAATGTGGGTTGCCCATCGAAACGCAGGTCACCACAAGTTGTTCACCTTCGACTTCCAAGGCAACATTCACCGCGGGGCCGTCGCCGGATGGCGCCTTGAGTTTCGTCGGAACTTCGTCCGGCGTTAACACGGGAATCCCCATGTCGACACGAACCTGATCGACGAGGCCCGTTTCGGGTTCCGTCTGAAGTTCCAGACTCAACACCCCGGCACCCGTTTCGATGTTCAACTTCTCTCGGCGGCAGATTTCGTGATCGTAGACGTACTTGGCAACGCAGCGAATTCCGTTGCCGCACATTTCTGCTTCTGACCCGTCGGCGTTGAACATCCGCATGCGTGCATCTGCCTTGTCCGAAGGGCAGATCAGAATGAGCCCGTCTCCCCCCACGCCCTTGTGTCGGTCGGCAATCTGGATCGCCAATGATTTGGGGTCCGCAGGCTCCGGCTCTTCAAAGCAATTGACATACACATAGTCGTTTCCGGCTCCGTGCATCTTGGTAAACCGCATGACATATTCTCGTTGATCGAATCGTAGGTCAGTTGCGCCGGCCTTACTCCATGACACCGGGGCGAACACTTGGGTTCAACCGGGCAGGGCAGTCAAAACTGCACGCCAAGCGAAGGGTGGAAAAGTTTACTCCCGAGCCACAAACGCGGCAAACCCCGATTGCAGAGACGGTCTAGAAGTGGACAGATAGCCCAGCCGCATGTCGGCTGGGTCGACGCAGTCGACAAGACGCCCTGTGTGGAAGTTGCAATCGGAATAAAAGTTAGGGCTCGCTACCTGTTTTCCCGCCGCACGGGTGCCCTGACAAGCCGGATCTTGCTTGTCGTGTGATACGCACTTCAGAGCATCTTGTCGCCAAGGGCGACCCAGCCGACATGCGGCTGGGCTACCCCGAGGTGTGATGAAGACTCGTATTCCCTGGACAGGCAGAACACGACTGTTGTCCATGCGACGTCGCTATCCGACGCGAACCTGGATTTCGTCGCCCAGCACGCGGACCTCGAAGGCTTCGACTTTGAGTTTCGGATTGTCCCGCCACGTGCCGTCTCGGATATCAAACCGCCAGGCATGCCACGGACAGGCCACCACACCATCGCAAACTTCGCCTTCGGCCAGCGACGCTCCTTGATGAGGGCAGATGCTGTCGATGGCAAACCATTGGTCGTTCTCTCGAAACACGGCCACCAGGCGCCCGTTCACTTCGAACGCCTCGCCCTGTCCCTCTGGGATGGAATCGGTCTTCGCGACGGTAACGAAGTCTGCCATGAGCAACGTGCGGTTTCAGTAACAAGGTAAGGTCAGCGAAGTCTCGGGCTTGCCACTCACCCCGCGGGGAGTTGATTGGCCAACGCAGGGATCTGAGTCTACCGACGCGACCGTTGATGGTCCATTGTCTCCGCGGCAGGGGAGTGTCCCAAGATCGTGTTGATTGAGGTAAGAATTCCCGGGTGCCTCCGCTGGCTTGTCCAGCGGTGAAAACTGGACAGAAGAGCAGGTCAATTCAAGAGGGTCGTTGCACGAACGGCTATGTGGCGCTCTGAACACCCAGCGTAGGCACCGCTGGACAAGCCAGCGGTGGCACCAATCCATCATGCAGAGTCTTCAGACAACGGGAACTTAGGAGCCTACCCCCGGCAGGGTTCACCATCCGGCGAACCCCCTCGCGGGACTTGCGAGGCCGCGCTTGGTGTGAAACACTGCTGGCGATTCAATTCCAGCGAAGTCACTTTCAATACCACCGATGAGGCGAGCCTTCGACCATGAGAACCAATCCTGTCAAACGCAAACTTCAGGCCGGCGAACCAAGCTTCGGCACCTGGCTTTCGTTGGGTGATTTGTATGCCACGCGGGTGTTGGCACGCATGGGCTTCGACTGGCTTACCCTCGACATCGAACACTCGGCCATCGATTGGTCGCAAGCCGCCATGATCTTCGGGGCGATTGCCGACGCCGGCTGTGTCCCGTTGGCGCGTGTGCCGAAAGGGAATCACGATTACATCAAGCGAGTGCTCGACGCAGGCGCTTGGGGAATTGTGGTGCCGATGGTCAACACGGTCGAGCAGGCCAAGATTGCGATTGCCGCGGCCAAGTATCCGCCGGAGGGCAATCGAAGTCTGGGCGGCGGCATGCACGCCATGAACTTCGACACCACGGCTGGTGAGTACTATCAGAAGGCCAACGACGAGATTCTCGTCATCCTGCAAACCGAAAGCCCCACCGGTGTGCAAAACGCCAAGGAGATCTACTCGCTGCAAGGGGTCGACGCCATTTTCGTCGGCCCGGTCGATCTCAGGGCCAACATGCGAGACGACGATGGTACCGAGGCCACCGACGAAGAATTCGAAGAGACGCTGGCCCGGATCATCGCGATCGGCCGCGAGACGGGCACTCCGACCGGGATGCACACGATGGATGCCTCCGCGGCATTGGCTCGCGCTGAGCAGGGCATGCAGTACATCGCCATCGGCAGCGATTTGCGGCTGATGACCGTGGCGGCCAGTGAAGTCATCGCGAAGGTCGCCCCGGACGCGGCCGGCAAAGAGTCGGCCAGGTACTAAGCCGTTTCGCCAAACGCTTCGATTTTCCGTGGATAGTGCGCCATGAGTGTCTTTGTCCTTGCCACGCTCGATACGAAAGGGCAGGAAGCGCAGTATTTGTGTCGCCGCCTTCGCGATTTAAGTGTCGAAGTGTGTCTGGTCGACACGGGCTGTGTCGGTTCACCTGCGGTCGCAGCCGACGTAAGCCGAGAAGAACTCTTTGCCGTCGGCGACTTCTCGCTGGCCGAACTGCAGGCTCAGGGCGACCGCGGCAAAGCAATCACCGCTGCCGCCACTGCCGCTGCCGCGTTGCTGCGACGCGAACATGCCGCTGGCAAAGTCGACGGGGTGTTGGGCATCGGCGGATCGGCAGGTTCCACGATTGCCACCGCCGCGATGCGGGCGCTTCCTCTGGGGGTGCCGAAATTGATGGTCAGCACCTTGGCCTCCGGGCAAGTGCGACAGTATGTCGGCGACAAAGATATCTTCATGCTCAACTCCGTGGTCGACATCCTCGGGCTGAACCGCATCAGCCGAACCGTCTTCGACGAAGCCGCCCGGGCGATGGCCGGCATGGTTACACTCGAACTCGACGAACACTTCGGCGACGATCGACCGCTGGTGGCTGCCACCATGTTTGGGGTGACCACCCCCTGCGTGGAACGAGCGCGAGAAGTGCTCGAAGAGGCCGGATTCGAAGTCCTGGTTTTTCACGCCACCGGAAATGGCGGGCAAGCAATGGAGTCCCTCATTGCAGAGGGGCTAGTTGCCGGGGTGCTCGACATCACCACCACCGAACTAGCCGACGAGTTGGTTGGCGGCTTCCTCAGCGCTGGCCCCAAACGTCTTACGGCCGCTACCGAACATGGCATCCCGCAGGTTGTCTCCGTGGGGGCGACCGATATGGTGAACTTTCACGGGCCGGATACCGTTCCTCCGCAGTTCGCCGATCGCCTGTTCTACGAACACAATCCGACCGTCACCCTGATGCGGACAACGCCCGAGGAAAATCAACGCATCGGTGCGGATATTGGCCGAAAGCTTGCCCCCGCGGGAAGTCGTGCCGTCGTCCTCTTGCCGCAACGAGGCGTGTCGGCGATTGACGCCGAAGAAAAACCGTTCAACGACCCACAGGCCCGAGCCGCGTTGTTCACCGCGGTGCAGGAAAACGCCGGCAACGTGGAGTGCCGCGTTCTCGATAACCACATCAACGATGCGGTCTTTGCCAAAACGGCCGCCCAGGAACTCATCACCTTGATTCGACAGACATCGCCGGGGAGCTGCACCGAATGAGTTTGTTCTCGCGTGAATCCATTCTCAGCAAGCTACGGGCAAAGGTCGAATCGGGACAGCCGATCATCGGCGGAGGTGCGGGTACCGGGATCAGCGCTAAACTTGCCGAGGCCGGCGGCATCGATCTGCTGGTCATTTACAACTCCGGCCGGTTTCGAATGGGAGGACGCGGTTCACTGGCCGGGCTGATGCCCTACGGCGACGCCAACGGAATTGTTATGGATATGGCACGCGAGGTGTTACCCGTCGTCAAGCACACTCCCGTGTTGGCAGGGGTCTGCGGAACGGATCCGTTTCGCGTGATGAAGCTTTTTCTGGCAGAGGTCGATCGACAAGGATTCTCCGGCGTTCAGAATTTTCCCACGGTGGGGCTGATCGACGGAACGTTCCGAGCAAACCTCGAAGAAACTGGAATGAGCTTCGGTCTCGAAGTTGACATGATCCGCGTGGCCCACGAAATGAACTTGCTGACGACCCCTTATGCCTTTAATCCCGAAGAGGCCACCTCGTTGGCCGAGGCGGGGGCCGACATTCTGATTCCGCACATGGGGTTAACCACCAAGGGTTCGATCGGTGCCGAGACGGCGCTCACCCTGGAGGAATCGGCCAAGCGTGTGCAAGCGATGCATGATGCTGCCAAGCGGGCGAACCATGAGATTCTGGTGCTTTGCCACGGCGGGCCGATTGCCGAACCAGAAGACGCCCAATACATCTTGGACCATACCGAGGGCATCGTGGGATTCTACGGCGCCAGCAGCATGGAACGCTTGCCGGTGGAACCCGCCATCACCAATCGGGTCCGCGAGTTCGGAGCGTTGCGTTTCTCCTAGCGCCATCATGCCAGCGTTCGGCAATCTTCGATCGCTAGCATCCGCTGCGTTGCTCCATCGTTTTGACCTTGGCCGCGAAGCGGCAGTTCTGATAAGGTCCGCCGCGGGTATTCTCCCGCATTCCACTTTCGTGGTTACTCATCTACCGGCTTATGGCGAAATCGATGGCGTCTCACATTCTTTCGTGGAACTCGACTGTCTTGCTGTGCGCGTTGGCCGCAATTTGTTCCGGCTGCGCGGACATGCCGCGCCCGCCGTGGGCCTCGAAGAAATCCGACGAAGAAGACATCCAGATCAGCGGGGTCAGAAACCCTTCGCTCGAGCTCGAAGAGCTCAAAGATCTGGCCAAGGATGCCAAGAAAAAAGATGCCACCGAGCAGGAGGCGATTTCGCAGCAGTTGGCCCAACGGCTGGCCGCCGAAAGCGATCCCGTCATTCGGATCGCGTTGATCCGCACGTTGGCAGCGTATCCGACATCCACAGCCACCGTGATGCTGAAGCAGGGGCTGCGCGATGCGGACAAGGACGTGCGCGTGGTTTGCTGCGAGGTGGTAGGAGAACGCCGCGATCCCGAGAGCGGGCGTCTGCTTGCCGAGGTGATCGCTTCGGACACCGATATCGATGTGCGGTTGGCAGCCGCACGGGGCCTGGGCGAACTGGAAGACAAGTCGGCCGTCGATGGGCTTGCCCTGGCATTGGACGACCCAGACCCCGCCATGCGGCGCCGGGCTATCACTTCGCTGCAAAACGTCACGGGCCGCGAGTACGGGGGCGATATCACTGCATGGCGGCAATATGTCCAAGGCAACGAGCCCCAAGTCGACACGCCTTCGCTGGCTGAACGCTTCCGCGACATCTTCTAGCCAATCTGAGCCGTATTGCTCAGCCTCGTTTGGCGGGGAAACCCTTGGTGTTGTCACTACGAGAAGCCTGAAGGGTTATGCGGCTGGCAGCAGGCAGCGCCACACTTGCAGCGCAAGCCGTCTGTTCTCCCATGAGCGTCTGGGCAAACTCTGCTGGCCAGTTCCCAGGTGGCCGATGTCAATGCATCTCGCCGACCCGGTACAAACGATTTCTCTTGAAATCTCTTGGGGCGGTTCCGGGCGAAACTCACCACGATCCTTTGGACTTCGCGTGCGAGAGTTCCGATACCATTGCTACTACGTAATCGCAGAGCAGGTCTCGCAAGGCGGGCCAGCGTTGCCCGCTTGCGTGTTGACACAGGAGATCGGTTCCCGGCGACAGCGGATGTCGGCGAAGCACTCCAATGTTCAGAGCGCGACGTACCACCCTCCCCGAAGAAGGTTCCAGGATGAGTTCACGTTTCGGCACCAAGTTGCTGGCATGCGTCACGCTGCTATCACTACCACTTAGTTCCACGCTGCTGGCAGAAGAAGATTCCCGAGATGCGTCCACCAGAGAGCGATCTTCTTATAGCGAGATCTGGGCTCAGGCCGCTTCGTACCCGAGGGGAAGCCGAGGGATCTATCGGCAATCGCCGCAACGCACCGAGCGGACCTCGCGAGCAGATCGGCCCGATCGGTCGAATGAGCCGAACCTCGGCGGTGCCGCGAACCGCGTTCTCAGAACCGGCATTCGCTCCGTCAGTCTGACGGGACTGGAAAACAAAATCGAGCATGTGCTCGAAATGTACCATAAGCGTCTGTTGGACACTTCGAAAAACGATCCGTGGGAGGTGATGCACGGCATCATCGCCTACGGTTGCAATACAAACCTTGGTCGTGGACGAGGTGCCAAGCCGGTCAACGCCATTTCGTATGTTGCCTGGAACGGGCCATGTGCCGGTGATCGCCTGCTGTACACCAATGGCGATCGGCTCGAAGCACGCAAGGGCCCGAGGGTGCAAGGTCACTACGGGCAATTCCTGGCCATCTTGGCCCAGTCGCGCGTCAAGTCGGATTACCCGTTGCTTGTCGACAACAAGCAGTTCACGATTGCCGATCTGGTCGAGTCAGAGAAGCTGGGTTGTCGCGAGAATACCGAGCTGACCTTCAAACTGATTGCTCTGACGCACTACCTGGGTAGCGACGCCACTTGGAAGAACGACCTAGGAGAAGACTGGTCGATCGAACGATTGATCAAAGCGGAAATCGGTTCGACCATCCAGGGTGCCGCTTGCGGCGGTACCCATCGTCTGACCGGCATCTACTACCCCGTCGAGCGTCGGTTGAAGGAAGGCAAGCCAATCACCGGCGAGTATCTGCGGGCTCAGAAATACACCCACGACTATCAACGTTACGCCTTCAGCCTGCAAAACCCCGATGGCAGCTTTAGCACCGAGTGGTTCAAACGACCCGGCAACCGTCAGGACGTCGACCGCAAAGTGAAAACCACTGGCCACATTCTCGAGTGGTTGACCTTCACTCTCTCGGATGAAGAGCTGCGAGCCCCCAAGACCGTGAAGTGCGCCAACTTCATCGCTTCGGTTCTGCTGGCCGAGCCAAGTCGTGAATGGGAAATCGGCCCACTGGGGCACGCCATTCACGCGTTGCAGCTCTACGGTCAACGGGTGTATCACTCGCCGACCTCCACACCGGCCGAGGAAGAGAACCCAATCGCGGATGCCCCCAAGAACCCGCCGAAAGTCGCCCGTCGTCGCAAGAGCGAACCGGTGGAAACAGCGGACAAAGTTGAAACGGCCACCGAGGTAGACATCGACGAGGTCGCCGAAGAGCCCGAAACCGACGAGGTGAGCGAAGACGCCGCCTCCGAATCGGACGAAGCCGAGCAGTCAGAGCCGGAAACTCAGGAGGAACCTGAGGAAGCCGAACCCGCTCCCGCCGTTCAAGGTCCGGTTCTCTTCCAGCCCCTCTCGATCTAAGCCGCCGTGCTGATCTTTCTGACCACGCACCTTGTGGTGCGGAACTTCTCGCTGAACTTGAGACGAAGCCTGAAGGCTGTTCAGGCAATCTCGCTAAAACGCCGGAGTGTTGACTGCCCTGGGATGGCAACTGCGAGCTTTGTAGCCATGGCGATTGAGATACTCTTGGGTCAGTTTCGCACAGCGTTTCCATTCTTCGTTGTCAATTTCACGCTTCCGCTGGTTGATCCGTTTCATATCGTCTGAAAGAAACTCGGCGATGAGTGGGGAGTAGTTCGCCCAGCGTCCGTAAGCACGGGGGCCAAGCGTGATGTCGCTGGCGACGCCGGCAGGGGTCATGTACTCATAGGTGTTGACCGTGAGTAATTTCATGCCGGGTTTCAGCCCGTACTTGACGACGAACGAGTTGGGATATTCGAGCAGCACTACGCAATCAAACTCGCCCGAGAACGCTGCCACACGTAGCGGCTTTACCGAAGCGACCATCGCCGCACGACTGTCGCCGTATAGCAGATGTTCTTTGATGTGCAGTCTCCAGAACTTAAGGCCTTTGCGATTTCGGACCTTGAAGATAAGGCCCGGGATGTCGTTTTCGGGAAAGAGTTCCGGGTCGAGAACACGGAGCTTATCCAAGGAAAGCACGACGCCGCCAGGATCGCTGGCAACCACTTCGTTGTTCATCGTCTCCGATTGCTGCGGCTCGGTGGTGCGTGCGTCCGACGATTTCTCTTTCTCTCGCGACTTTGGTTCGGGTAGTCCTGCGGCCACCTCGGCACGAATCGCTATTTGGGCCAGCCCGGCAAGAAGACGGAAATAGAAGGTCGACATCCGCTCGAGTATCTGGCTGGCCGCGTCGCTGACCTTTCCGATATCGTGATGCTCCGGCACCGTGGGTAACGCATATCGGGCGACCGTCCTCACGCCTTCAGCATGTTCATAAGGGTAGGGGACACGCTTGAGCGTTTCGAAGAGTACGTGCATTTGCTGCATCATCGGAGGAAGCTGTTCCATCAGAAGCGGCAGCACGTTTTGTTTCTTTCCTGTTCCCTCGTCGACATACGAAGCGAGTGAGGCGACAAACTGCAACTGCATCAATTGGATCTCAAGCGTGGCGAGCTGCGGAATCGACTTCTCTACTGCCCTGGCAATTGGCATCAATTGGGCCAAGCGGCGCCTGAGCGTTTCTTCCTCCTCCATGTGCGCCACAATTTCGGGGCATTTGAAGGACGCCAGCGCTGTGGAAAACCGCTGCATCGACACCTTCTCATAGCGCGTAAAAACCGCTTCGACTTCGGCTAACTCCGCCTTGGCCTGAACGACAAACCTCTTAGCACCGGACTTTTTGATGTCGTTCGTATGGAGAAACTCGGGGGGCAAGCGTAGCTTCGCGCTGAGGGCACGTGTCGCGGCCACCGCGGAGGCCAAACGATAGCGAGCGTTGTTCAATCGCTCGCAACCGGCTTCGTATTCGTGCCGCGATTTCTCCATCCGCTGCCGCAGCGCGGTCAAGGCTCGTGCAAGCGACTCACGATCGTCCGTCGGAGTAACTGAGACGTTGGTCATTCCCAGGGAACGTGGCCAGGCAAGCGACCCGCCGAAGAACGATACGGCCGCTGCGTTCTGCGCTCCGTGGGCCTTCTTGCCGCGGATGAGCTTCGAAACTTCAATCAGATGCGCTTGCTCGATGCTCTCGCCCAAAAACTGGCGGTAAAATTCGAGTGTTGTTGTCCGCGAAATCGCCTTGAAATTGCTGAATAGCTCCCGCGCCGGCCGTTCATCGGTGAAGATGCCCGGAGTTGGATTGGCTTCCACGAGAGCCACACGTTCTCGGGACGAAGGGTGCGTGTCGAATTTTCCGGTTTCTTCTTTGGCATATTGCTCATCAATTGCTTTTAAAACCTCAGCGTCCAGTTGGTCGACCGAAGCAATCACCAGCCCGGGCAGATCGTTCACGAGACGTCCCTCGGACCACATGTTAGCCAGATCGTTGTGGGCCAGGGAATCGGCCACCGAGAGAATTCTCATTCGCCTTGTTGTTGTTTCGAATACATCGCTTCCAGCTACCTCCGCTTCGTATCGATCGGCATCGAACTCCATTTGGCGCATGGTGTAACGACTGACGCGGTAGCCGGTCATCATCAGCAGCCACAAGAATCGACGTGTGCCCCAGATCAGGCCCCGCGCAATCTGTAAGACGAATACATAGCGCATGTCAGTCGATTTCGACCAGCGGTCCAATCGATCGTCCCATTTGTCGCGCCCATAGACGACTCGTGAGAACCAGGTGTTGATGCGGTTGACTATGTACGTAAGTCGCATGGAGCTTCCTTGCGAGAAGTGTCCAAGTTCGTGCGACAAGACACCGGCAAGTTGTCGTAAGCTAAAATCCGCGACCAATGGCAATCCGATGATCAGTTGCATGTCACGTCGAATGAAAGCTCGCAGCGTGGTTCCAATTCGAGCGGCCGCGTTCACATTGATGTCCACGAAGATCTGCGTCGGGACGGGAGCGCCAGTCACCTCACAGAGGCGATGGACAAAGGCAAACAACAACGGCTCTTTCTTCGGGTCAAGCGCCTGTGGCTCCGTGTATTGCGAGCGCCGCGCCAGTAGCGGTTTCAGAAGGAAGAACAGCAGAATGGGACCCACCAGCAACGTAGCAGCATACATCTTGGTCACGCTGCGGCCTTCGTCGGCGATTAGCTGTAAAGGAAGAAAGTACAGGAATAGCCAGCCCACAAGGATCGTTAGCCCAATATAGATCGTAGGCAGCAGTAGCATCACAGCGGCGGTCAGCACGACTCCCAGCCGGTAGCCGATTGTAAGGCTCGGGGATGGGATCTTGCCGTTGATTGCAGCGAGAATGGAATCTGCCCGTTGCTGTCGTGTTTCAGTCCGGGCATGCGATCGCGTCTTTTTGCGTTGCGGTGCTTGAGCCGCTGGCTTTGTCGAAGTCGGCTCTGAAGTCTCAGTTGCTATCGAAACTCCACTGACTGAATTTCCCTTTGCCGGGGCAGCGTGTTGTTTCAGTGGTGGCACGACCAAGGGACCACCGCATTCGGGGCAGGAGCCTCGCTTCCCGGCGTACTTTTCCTTAATGTTCAGGACCGTTTGACACTGGGAGCATGTCGTTTGGATCGACATATTCAGTCATTGAGAGAGATGTTCGGACGGGACACGGAAATTCAAACTAGCAACCCAAAAACGCCGCGACAATGTTTTTCTTCAAGACAAGAACCACCAGAGAGAGCCGATGGCGTAAATACGAATGCCCCGCCCTGGGTACGTTGTGCGCCTCTGAATTTCTGGGGCGAGACGTTCCCGCTTCATACAAAGAGTTTCCCGACAACTCAGTTACCGCAGGCACAATTCCGTGGCTTCCGAGCAGGCAGCTTCTTGAGTAAGTGGCGCTGCCATTGAGTTTTAGTTCATCCGCCGAACCGTATCTCACGTGGGAGTCAGGAGAGCGAACTGAAAATAGAGCAATTCCTCCTTCGGGCGATTCTTTACAACAAGTACGTTCCCTTTAGCACTGCTAGATGGAGTTCGAATCCAGCAAGTCCCGCGTTTTCAATCACTTCCACAGCTTTCTGTTCTGCGAATGGCCATGAACGACCCATTCCGGGGACTCTTTTCGATCATTGAGTACTCCCGGTGGCCGAAGTCTTCTCAGAATTTCTCAGCTCAAAGGGGCCCAATTCGCACAAGTGCCAGGGCTCCAATCGACCCCAATGCTCGACCTGCGCTTGCCGGTAGATTAGAGTTTTAGAATCGGAGCTCGCTGCCGGTTCGTGGTTGGGTTCTCCATCGATGGCTCGTCCCGCGGGCAGCCACTTGCACGATGGGGAGGACTCTCCTCGACTTGCCCCTACCCCTGGCTCCGATTGGTGGGTCATGCTCCGAGAGTTCGCTCCCTGAACCTCGGAAACTGCACGGTAACCCCGTCTCGATTGCCCGCCAGAGGTACAGATCCACCAAGTCAGAGGTCACGATCGGATGCTGCAATTCGTTGGACTTGCCGTCTCGCTTCTCGTTGGTGTTGCCGCCACGCCTGAAGGTTCTGATTCAAGTATGTTTGAACTGAAAGACGGCGACCGCGTCGTCTTCCTGGGCAACACGCTCATTGAACGTGCGGCACAATATGGCTACATCGAAACCCAGCTCACTCGCGCGAATCCAGATGCGAACATTATCTTTCGCAACTTGGGTTGGAGTGGCGATACGGTGTGGGCCGAATCGCGGGCCGGCTTCGATACCCCGGTCGAAGGATTCGAGCGGCTCAAAGAGTCAGTCATGGTGGCCAAGCCCACGTTGATCTTCGTGGGCTATGGCGGCAACGAAGCTTATGCCGGGGCTCGCGGACTCCCAAACTATCTGGCTGGTCTGCAACGGCTACTGCGAGTGCTTGACGAAACCGAAGCACGCATCGTGCTTCTGTCGCCAATTCGGCATGAAGACCTCGGACGCCCTTTGCCCGACCCTCAACCGCATAACAAGAATTTGCGGCTGTATGCGAACACCATGCGGAACATCGCCCGGCAGGAGGGATTGGGGTGGATCGAACTCGAGCCGGCACTCTCGGTTCAGGCCGTCGCGCAGCCATCACTTCCGCTGACCAACAACGGCATGCACTTGAACGACTACGGATATTGGCGGGCCGGTGAAATCATCGCCCAAAGCGGAGGCCATCCGTCGACGAGCTGGCAAGTTTCCATTACTGCCAATGGAGAACTGAACCATACAAGCGGGACCCAGGTTGAAGAAGTCGCTTCCACCGATGGCGGTTTGAAGTGGAAGGCTCTCGACGAGCGGCTGCCCGCCCCGCTCAATCCGCAAGCAACCTCGCACAGCAGCGGCTCGGAGTCGCACGGTCGCGTGCTTCGAGTCACCGGGCTGACCGAGGGTGACTATCAGTTGAGCATCGACGCTGAGCCGGTCTGCTCAGCCACGGCCACTCAGTGGAACGAAGGGGTTCCGATGACTATTGGTCCGGAGTTCGCTGCCACCGAAGAACTTCGACAAGCGATTCTCAAGAAGAATGAGCTGTTCTTCTATCGCTGGCGCCCCCAGAACACTACGTATCTGTTCGGGTTCCGCAAGCACGAGCAAGGGAACAATGCTGCGGAGGTCGCCGAGTTCGACCCGTTGGTGGCCCAGCAGGAAAAGAAAATTGCCCAGCTACGCAAACCGGTGGAGCACGTTTATGAGTTGACCCGCATCGACGGGCAGAACTGATGAACGTCTTCGCACAAATTTTGCACGAGCCCGAACTTACCCCACTATCGATCAATCAACTTTAAACGAACGTGACAAACATGCGTCGTAGCAATCGCACCTGGTTCACTCCGTTACTCATCGTGGTGGCTGTACTTTGTTCAGTTCCCGCGTACGCTCAACGCGACTTGAAGGACATCCCGGTACCGGACCCGGAACGGGAACGGAGCGAGCTTCAATTGGCCGACGGTTTCGAGATCAGCCTGTATGCTGCCGACCCGGAGATTGCCTCTCCGATTCAGATGAACTTCGACCCTCAGGGACGACTTTGGATCGCCAGTTCGAACACCTATCCTCACATCGCCCCTGGCGACGAGGCCGACGACAAAGTGCTCGTCCTCGAGGATCGTGACGGTGATGGCGTTGCGGAAAAGTCGACCATTTTCGCACGGGGTCTGCTGATTCCAACCGGGATCGCGCCCGGCGATGGTGGCGTGTATGTGGCGAATAGCACCGAGCTGCTCCATATGCGCGACACCGATGGCGATGGCGTCGCCGATGAGAGCCGAGTGGTACTTTCCGGCTTTGGCACTGAAGACACGCACCACATACTGCACACGCTACGATGGGGGCCCAACGGTCTGCTGTATTTCAACCAGTCGATTTATATTCACAGTCACATCGAAACCCCTTGGGGCGTTCGCCGGTTGGATGCGGGCGGGATCTGGGAGTTCCGGCCCGAATCGCTCGAACTCGACGTGTTCGTTCGCGGTTTCGTGAACACCTGGGGCCATGACATCGATCGCTGGGGGCAATCCTTCGCGACCGATGGGGCAGGGGGTGAGGGAATCAATTACTTGTTGCCGGGTGCCAGCTACGTCACGGCCAAGGATGCCAAGCGAATCCTGCATGGACTCAATCCCGGCAGTCCCAAGTACTGCGGTGCGGAAATCGTCGACGGACGACACCTTCCCCAAGACTGGCAAGGCAACATCATCACAGCCGACTTCCGTGCGAATCGGGTTTGCCGCTTTGTGATCTCCGAAGACGGTGCCGGCTATGCGGCGCAACAAATGCCCGACCTGGTGGGTTCATCGAACGTGGCCTTCCGCCCGGTTGATATCAAGCAGGGGCCCGACGGCGCGATTTACATAGCCGACTGGTACAACCCCATCATCCAGCACGGCGAGGTGGATTTTCGTGATCCCCGCCGCGACCATATTCATGGTCGCATCTGGAGAATTACTTGCAAAGACCGCCCCATTGTCGAGAGGCCCCAACTCGTTTCGGCCCTAACTTCCCATCTGCTCGAACAGCTAAGATCGCCGGAAGGATGGACGCGACAGCAGGCCAAACGGGTGCTTCGCGAACGCGGCGACGAGATCCTGCCCGAGTTGGGCCACTGGACCGCCTCGTTGGACACGGCCGATGACGAATTCGAGCATCAGCAGCTCGAAGCCCTGTGGATGTACCAATCGCTCGACATCGTGGACCCCGCGTTGATCGAATCAGTGCTTAACTCCGCCGAACCGAAAGCTCGAGCTGCCGCGGTGCGCGTGTTGGGACACTGGCACACCAGGCTCGACAATCCCCTGGTGTTGTTAACACCTGCCATCAACGACGAACACCCCCGGGTTCGACTGGAGGCTGTACGCACCTTGGCCAAGATCCAAAAGCCGCAAAGCATGGAGATCGCCTTGCGAGCACTGGACCGCCCGATCGACCAATTCCTCGATTACGCCTTGTGGCTTACGTCTCGCGATTTGAAGCAAAGCTGGCTGCCGGCGCTCGAGGCCGGAGAGTTCGACCTCGACGTGAACCCGGAGCATCTGGAGTTTGCCCTGCGAGCCGTTGATTCGCCCACCGTGGTCGATCCGCTGCTGAAGCTCATCGCCGAAGGTCAAGTTCCTGCCGAGCGACAAGCCGCGGTGCTCTCGCTGGTGGCTTCCTTGGGCGACTCCAATCAGTTGGCCGCCGTACTCGAATTGGCGATGAATACCGAAGGCGACATCGACGCCGAGCAGCGATCACGGTTGTTAGAATCGCTTGTGAAGGCAGCCAGAATGCGCGACGTACGGCCCGCCGGCGATCTGAACGCGGTGGCCGCATTGCTCTCGTCCGAGATTCCTGCCTTCCGCGCCGTGGCTGCCCGGGCCGTGGGTGCCTGGAAACTTGAACAAGCTCGCGAAGTGTTGGCAAGCATGGCCTTTGACAACGAGCTCGATTTTCCGTTACGACGGGCGGCCATGGACGGGCTCACATGGCTGGGCGGGGGCGACAGTCGCGAAGCACTGCTCGAACTTTGTCAGGGCGAGAACGATATCAATATTCGAAAGTTGGCCATCGTTCGCCTGGCTTCGCTCGACCTGGGGGCAGCCGCCCAACAGGCCGTGGCCTGGTTAGCCGATGCGGGCAGTAACGACCCCTCCGCGGTCATCACGGCATTCCTTCAACGCAAAACCGGTCCCGAAGCACTGGCCGCCGCCTTGAATGAGCAAACGTTGCCGGCCGACGTTGTGAAGCTGGCTCTCCGAGCAGTCCGCTCGACCGCTCGTGACCATCAAGCCCTGGAAGCGGCACTGGCCGTCTCCGGCGGGCTTGGTTCTCCGGTTAGTCCTCCGACCCCAAAGGAACTTACGCAACTAGTGAGCCTGGTTCTCGAAAGAGGCGACCCCACGCGAGGGCAAGAAGTTTATCGACGTGAAGATCTGGCATGCATGAAGTGTCACTCCATTGCCGGATCAGGTGGTCGCGTTGGTCCCGATCTATCGAGTATTGGTGCCAGTGCTCAGGTCGATTACCTGATCGAGTCGCTGCTGGTGCCCGGCAAGGCGGTGAAAGAAGCCTACCACTCGCTCATCGTCGAGACCGATGAAGGGCAGATTGTGACCGGCATCCAAGTGCGTCGCGACGATCAAGAGCTGGTATTACGGGATGCCGAAGATCGCGAGTCCGTGATTCCGCTAAGCTCCATCGAAGAAGAGTCGATCGGTGGCTCGATCATGCCCGCAGGACTGGTCGATTCACTGACGCAGGCCGAATTGGTCGACCTGGTTCGCTTTTTGTCCGTGCTCGGGAAGCCTGGCGAATTCGCCGTGGGGAATGTCCCGAAAGTCCGCACATGGCGCGTGTTGGCAGCCACCGACGAGAACGCCTTTGTCCTGCGTCGCAAGGGGTTCCAAGCCGCCGCGACGGCACCCGTCGATCTTGTCTGGAAGCCGGCCTACAGTGTGGTTTCCGGTGAATTGCCCACTGCGGATTTGCCCGTCATCAAAACGCAAGGCAATCAGCCGAGCATCGCCGCGGCTCAGTTCGAATTGGTGGTTTCCACTCCTGGTGAAGTCGATTTTGGATTCAATACACCTGTCGGACTCACCATGTGGATCGACGGAGAGCCTACCGCCGCTACAGAACGTGTTTCGTTGGAACTCGACCGTGGCCGACATGTGGTTACCTTGGTGGTCGATGTCAGCGAACGTAGCGCCCCGCTTGCTTGCACGCTGCTGCCCAACCCGGAATCCCCGGCCAGGGCCCAACTCGGCGGAGGCAAGTAGTCCCCGCAGCAGAAAGCCATCGACGTCATCCTCCACGTGCCGTGACGACAATTCGGTTCGATTGATCTCGCGTTGCCGTATTCTAAGGTCGCGTCAATTGATGGAAGAATTAGCGGGTGCCGCCGCTGGCTTGTCCAGCGGTGAAATCAATGGGAGAGAAGATCGATTCCAAAAAGGCCGCTCCATCAACGGCTACGTGTCCCTCTGACCGCCTAACGTAAACACCGCTTGACAAGCCAGCGGAGGCACCCAATCACCGCGCGAGGTCTTCAGAATACGGGATCCTAGAAGCATCTCGCGTCGCGGGCGACATTGCCGATTCACGGGCAAGCCTTTAGGATAGGGAGCAACTTGCTGAAAACTTCAGCGAGGCTCGCTGCTTACCAAACGTTCACACTTGCTCGAAGCCCACGCGGATGGCTCCGCTAAAATTTACCGACGCGTTTACGACCATCTTTACCTCGGCCGCGCAACTTTCCATTTCCTGCCAGGCTGACAGTCTTCTACTATTGCTCGATGACGCGGCCGATTGGACCCGTCTCTACAATCTCAGCCAAGAGATGCTGAGCGACGGCACCAAGTTCCTGGTGGCCACGACCGATCAGGAGCACCTGGATCTTGCAAACGAAGCAAATCTTACCGGGGTGACGATCGATTCCCCGGAACGCCCGATTTACGATCGCCTGGAGCAGGCGTTGCTGGAAAGCGTGGCTGACGACCTGCTGCAATCCGGGGCGAGGGTCATTACGCTCTACAGTGGCTTCGAGCCTGGGGAGATCGATTCGGTCAGCGTCATCGACCTCGACGATCGCTTGGGTCGGCTCACCGTTCGCGACCTGAGGCAGCTCGAAACGAGCGTGCCGCTGGAGACGTTGCAGTTGGTCGTCAAACTGGCGCTGGAAATCGGCCACGAAGGCCGCGAAGGGAAGTCGGTCGGTACGATATTCGTCGTGGGCGATACGAAGAAGGTGATGAACCACAGCCGCCCCGCGGGGTTCGATCCGGTGAAAGGCTACAACCGCAAGGAACGCAATCTCGGAACAGCTCGTGTACGAGAGGGAATCAAGGAAATCGCCCAGTTGGACGGTGCATTTGTTGTCGCGACCGACGCAACGGTAGAAGCAGCCTGTCGCTATCTCGACGCCCCGGCCACGAACATCACGCTTTCCAAAGGTCTAGGGGCCCGCCACTGGGCAGCGGCCTCGATCAGTCGGGCGACCAAAGCCGTGGCCGTGGCGGTCAGCGAATCGAGCGGCACCGTGCGGCTCTTCCACGACGGCGAGGTGATCCTTCGCATCGAAGCCCTTGGCCGCCCCATGAAGTGGAAAGACTTCGAATACGAACCGCCGGCAAGTGAGTCGTAGGTGGGTTCTGAAGACATTGCGTTTTCGAATAACTGCAGCGCGGGATGGGCTTGTCCATTAGCTAGCCATCCACGCCGTCAAAGAAAGTGCCGCAAAGGTGATGATGCCGGCCAGCAGTGCGGAAAGAGCCGAAGCATCCTTGTATCCAACCAGCAGCCTTTGGATGGCGACGGTGATCCCGAGAAGGACGACCGGTGCCATCACGAACCGGTGTACGCCGTTTCCCCATCCAGTGCTGTTTGGCACAACAGCAATCAATACCATCCAAAGTGGCGAAGCCATGAACAAGAGCCAGAGCGTTGAGAGCGCGATTGTAGGCTTTCGCATGGGCTAGATTTCCAGTGGAATCCCGGTGTACCCAATCAGCCTCGCGACACGGGGCGTACGTGACGGCCAGGGAAACGTGAAGCCAAACTAGGGCTCCTTGACGCCGAGATCGCGGTAAATCTTGCGTGCTAGAAGGTCAGAGATTTCTCGATGACGAGGCACTGCGGACCTGCGTCCCGTGTTGGGGTTGCCCCACCAGGAGTGACTTCCACCCTCGCGGACCAATACGCAACCCTGATCAACCAGGTGACGGATCAGGTCTCGACGTTTCACGGTTGGATTGTGACCTCTTCAAACGATTCCCCGGCCGCCTTACGGGCATCTTCTCGATTCATTTCGAGAGCTTCGGCCAATGCTTCACGCAAGTTGGCGATCAATTCATCCCGAGTGGCGCCCTGTGAGTTGACTCCGGGGACTTCTTCGATCCAACCAATCCACCACGGCCCATCCTGCCGGATCACAGCGTTGTATCCCGGTGAAATCATGACGTTCCCATTTGCTTAGTTTTTGTCCTGCCCTCCATTGTATCCGCGACGGCGGTTTCGGGGTAATTCCTGCGCAGAGTGGCCATTACCAAGCAGGATGAGACTTCGTCAATCACGGCTGAATCCTCAGCCCTACATCCAGCTCTCTTTCGTCCGCATCGTTAGATACACATCGTAGTGCCCGAGCGGGTCGTTGCGGTCGATGACGCCGGCACGGTGGAACTCCAATTCGCTAATCTCTTTCCCGTTCCAGCGAACCACATATCGGGTTACACCGGGGGCGGCCTGCTGTGGGCGAAAATCGTACTTGGATTGCAACCAATGGATCAGCCGCGATGGCTCGCCGGTGGTTCCACGAAACGAAATCTGCTTGAGCTGGTTCGACTGGTCGAAGTAATAGGTCAACGACCCCGCCAGGTCGGAACTGCTTCCGCCGGTAATCAGGGAGACACGCAGCCCTTGGTATTCAATCGATGAGAGTTGTGTCGTGACGCGTTGCCACCGCATCATCACCCAAGCCGGCGTAACATCAGGGCGAAACGCCTCTTCGAGCATGACGACGTGCTGGCTGACTTTCTGTTCCCGAGGTGGCAGCCCGGCAACTAAGATCTCTTGCTCCACCGCAGGCGTGTCGTAGGCTAGTGCGTCGGTATCCGACGATTCCCACGTGGGCACGAGCGATCCGGCCTGATCCATCAACTGGTCGCTCGACGAATAGAGGTACGGCACGCTTGCTCCGGCAGCCAGTGCCAAAGGGAAGAGTGCCTTTCGACCGATACCTAACATCAACAGAACTCCTCACCGCCCCGTGTAGAAGATCTCATCCCGTGCCGGTTGCACATCTGCCAAAAAGTCAAGTGGGAATGAGGTTGGGTTGAACGGACTTCAACCTATTCGACAGCATCGGCAAAGAGGCACGGGCTACTTTCGCCACCAGATTCTGCGAGTTCTAGCTTGCCTGACAGCTTCTTTTCGCCTGGCGAGCAGAAGCGTTAGCACCGACCCCAAGACAATCAGACGGCCGCTGCAAACTCACAGGGACCGAAAACACCGGGCTAATTCAGCGTTGTGGAAGCCACAATCGCAACAATCAGCAAGGCAACCGCAATCAGCAATGCCACTACCATTGCCCATCGTCCTGCGGACATGGTCGTCGTATCTTGCAGTTTTGTTTCCTCGGGCATCTCGTCGGCCAAGGAATTCGATTCTGGGGGATGACCGACCCAGCGAGGATGGGGGAGATCCAAAACTTCGACTTCCGAGTTCGAAAAGTCTTCCCGTTGCGGTTGATGAGAAAACATGCGGTCCAGGTACTCAGGTGTGGTCCCCATCAGCGCGGCGGCGTACTCGTAGTCGGTGTAGTACGAGTCTCGTTCGTTGGCCTGCGAAATGCCGAGCGTGCCCAGGATGTGCTCGGCCCGTTCGCGCGGGTAGCGACTGCGAAGACGCACCAGGTAGACATGAAAGTCTTCGTCTTCCAGGGCGTCTTCCAGGGTGTTGAAGTGGCCGACCACGTGCCCTGTGTTATGTTGTAGAATCTTGGCCCGGCAGAATGCCGCCACGGTTGGCAGTTCCATTTCCGCGGCAGTGACTCCGGCCAGCACGAGCATCTTGTCCCGCACCAGCCAGCGTTGACGTTGTTCACTTGCCCGCGCCAGATGCAGGTACAGTCCGAGAACTTCGTGCGATGTTTGCATCGTGAAGGGCGCTCTGTTTAGAAGCCAGACGCAATCGTGAGGGTGCTGCGCCGGCAAGTGAGTCTAGTATCATCATGCGGTCCTAGCCGCATACTGCAAGTGCCGGTTACGGTAAGGTAAGAATCGTTGACCGGGTGCCCCGGGTTTTCTGAGAGAATCCTGTCGAAAAGTGGCCAAAAACGCGGGAATCAGGCTCTCGACGAACGAATTCCCCCGAACCACGTGCCCATTGTGAATTCACTGGACTTTACGAATCTCAAGATGCGCCGGCCCGATTCCCCGTCGAAATCGAATCTCTTCGTGAGCCCCGAAGTTGCGGAGTTGGACGACTATCGATGGTTGGTCGGCCCGGACGCCGCGCCGTTGCTCGCAGAAGCCGCGCGGCATCTTCAAGCCGCGGATGGTCGGGGCGAGGCACTCATTTCTCTGAACGAGGCGCTGCGAAAAACGTTGTCCCCCGAGCGTGCGCGACTGATTGTCGAACAAACCACCTTGCGCCGTCGCGCTCGTAAGAAATTCGCGCGGGCCGAAAGAATGTTCTTCACGAGTCTAGGGCTGGAGCAAGCCACCGATGAGGTTATCGCGCGATATAAAGCGAACCGCTATCCGGCAAGTGCGACCGCTACGGACATTTGCTGCGGTGTGGGAGGTGATCTCTTGGCGCTTGCGGGACGGGGCGGCGTTCGCGGTGTGGATTGCAGCCCCATCGCGGCCCTGCTGGCAGCGGCGAACCTCGAAGCGGTTGACTCTTCATCTGATGGTGCGGAGATCTTTTGCGAAAGCTTGCAGAGTTTGCACATGGAAGCGTCTCAGCCCTGGCACATCGATCCCGATCGTCGTTCTCGTGGCGGACGTACCATCCGCGTAGAGGATCACCAGCCGGGTCGTTCGGAAATCGAAACGCTTCTTCGGGCAGCTCCCAACGGCGCGGTGAAACTGGCTCCCGCGGCGACACCACCTGCAGCCTGGCAGGCGGAAGCCGAGTTGGAGTGGATTAGCCGCAACGGTGAGTGCAAACAATTGGTCGCCTGGTTCGGCAACCTGGCCCGACAACCGGGTAGCCGTGCGGCGACCATTGTGCGTGGCCACGTCGGTTCTGCAGAGGTTCGTTTGCGTTCGATCAGCGCTCCATCGGGCGACGAAGATTGCTTGCCCGAAGTTGCCCGCGAAATCGGTCGTTACTTGTACGAACCCGATGCAGCCGTACTGGCCGCGGAAATCGTTGCGGCCCTGGGCCATGAACTCGGATTGGCAGCCGTCTCCCATCAGAGCGTCTATCTGACGGGCGACAAGCATGTAGACGATCTCTCGGTCGCCGGATTTGAAGTGCTCGATGTGTTATCGTTTCGAAAGAAACGCGTCAAGCAGTGGCTTCAGCAGCGTCGTTGTGGTCGTTTGGAAGTGAAGAAACGTGGCGTTCGACTCGACGCGAACCAGTTGCAGCGAGAATTGGCCGTCGAAGGAGATGAAGAGGCCACTTTGCTGGTGACACAAAGCGGCAAGCGTGTGATTGCGATCCTCGCCAAGCGAATGGATCATCAGGAATTGAACCATGACGACGAATGCTAACTTGCCCGCCGCACTTGCCACGTAGACTCGCCGCATGATTCTCCGCCGATTATCAACCTCCGCGTGGCTGGTCGCCTTGGCTGTGATTGCCTTGCTCGTCGCCTTCGCTCTCACTGGGGGCGAACCTCGCAGTCGTGGTTTGCTGTTGAACACACTGATCCTGATCGCGGCGACCCTTGCGTGCAGCTTGCCAGTCGGAACGGTGTTGGCTCTGCTGTTGACTCGTTGCGACCTGCCCGGGCGAACGTTCTTTGCAGTTGTGCTCGGCGCATTGTTGTTTCTCCCGTTGGTGGTACAAACCGCTGCCTGGATGGCAGGGTTTGGTCTGCAGGGTTGGTTCACCATGATTTACGGTGGCGGTCCTTGGCTCGAACATTGGTCCGGCGCTATCTGGGTACATTCGGTGGCGGCCATCCCGTGGGTCACGCTGATTGTCGGCGTGTCGCTCAGGGTGGTCGAACCGGAAATTGAAGAGGCGGCTCTGCTGGACGCTTCACAAACGGAAGTCTTCCTCCGCATTACCGCACCCCGCGCCCTGGGCGGGGTGGCCACGGCAGGGTTATTGGTTGCGGTGATGATCGCCGGGGAAATCACGGTGACCGATGTCTTTCTCGTTCGCACCTACGCTGAGGAGCTGTTCACGCAACTGGCCGCACAGGACGATTCCGATTCGGTCCCCTTGGGTTTACTGCCTGGGGTGGTTTTGGTTACCTCGTTGGTGTTGTTGGCCACTGCTGCCGGCTCTCAACTTGTTCCGTCGACGACTCCCTCGACCGCGAAGCTGCGGACCCTCGAACTTCGGCAGTGGCGCGTGCCGGCTGTGATTCTTGTCGCGGGACTCATGTTGTTGCTGGTCGGGGTACCAATCGCCAATCTCATGTACAAGGCCGGCGTGATGGTCGTGCAGGTGGGCGATGAGCGTCACCGTAGCTGGTCTGCTGGGAAGTTCTTGCAGATCACCTTAGACGGGCCATGGCGATATCGACGTGAATTGGCCGAGTCGCTGTGGATCGCCTCGCTGGCCGCCACGTTTGCCACTTGGGTAGCCGTGGAACTCACTTGGAAAGCCATCCGAGGCAGGGTGAACATGTGGCTGGTGCTGGTACCGATGGCCGTGGCGTTTGCCATTCCTGGGCCGGTGCTCGGTATGGCGATCATCTGGCTGCTGAATCGCCCAGGGGTGCCGCCGCTCGTGTTTTTGTACGATCACACCGTGGTACCACCGCTGCTAGCCCAATTGATCCGTGCGTTGCCTGTGGCGACGTTCGTGATGTGGCATGCCCTGCGAAGCGTGCCGACCGCCACGATGGAGGCGGCCGAGGCCGAAGGTGCCCCCGACGGCGTATTGCTCTGGAAGATCGTTATCCCGCAGCGTTTGGCGGCCCTGGCTGCCACCTGGCTGGTGTCTTTTGCCGTGGCCCTGGCCGAGCTGCCGGGCAGCTTTCTCACCGTTCCGCCCGACGTGATGACGCTACCATTGCGGGTATTCAACCTGATTCACTATGGCGTCGAAGACTACGTTGCCGGCATACTCTTGGGTTTGCTGGTGGTTTACGCGGCCCTTTCCGTACTGGTTCTGCGGCTGCTACGCCATGTGGAGTAAGCAGATTCAGGGCAGGTATGCCGTCGCGAACGGAGTCTTGGGTTAGTATGGATGAGTAGTGCCCCGAGCGTTCGCTCACCCTGGCACCGCGAACCCTCTTCCACCTTCTCTTCACGAAACAAACGATGTCGCATCGAACGACAATCTGGACCGCAATGCTGGCCGCTGTCTGGTTGGGCATCTGCGTCTCATCCACGATGGCCGGCGATCGCGTGCGGTGGCAGTACAACGATCGTGAGGTGGAACTCTTCGGGCAGCTTCTCCCAGTGTCCAGCGATCATCAGCAGTTGTTGCAGACTCCCGACGGCGTGTTGTGGACGATCAATAACGACGACCTGATCAACCGTGCAACATCCGAAGATGCCTTCATCCCATTAGAGACTGAGGAGCTTTCGTCCAAGCTGTTGGCCGAGTTGCCCGAGGGTTTCGGAATCTACGAAACCACGCATTACCTCATCTGTTACGACACGACCAAGGCCTATGCCCAGTGGTGCGGTAGTTTGTTCGAGCGACTGCACATGGCATTTACCAACTATTGGTCGCGACGGGGTTTCGATCTTCACGAACCGCAGTTCCCACTGGTGGCGATCGTGTTTGCCGACGTGAACGCCTATCGCGACTTCGCCCGGGTCGAAGTGGGAGAGGCCGTCGACGATATCATCGGGTACTACAGTCTGCGGACCAATCGCATGACCATGTACGATTTGTCAGGCATGTCGGCGGCCCGACGCACGGGAGACCGTCGCAATACGCAAAAGCAAATCAACGCCATCCTCTCGCGACCCAATGCGGAATGGACCGTGGCCACGATCATTCACGAGGCCACGCACCAAATCGCATTCAATACGGGGCTCCACGCGCGATATGCCGACATCCCGTTGTGGGTTAGTGAGGGGATCGCCGTCTACTTCGAAACCCCCGATCTCAGTGGCGGACGCGGCTGGCGAAGTGTCGACGCGGTGAACCCCATTCGGCAACGCGTGTTTCTAGATTCGTTGCCCGACCGATCACGGCAATCGCTGCGTTCGTTGGTTCAGGACGATCGGCGATTTCGCAATCCTCGCACCGCCAGCGAGGCGTATGCCGAAGCCTGGGCGTTGAATTACTTCTTGTTGCGACAATACCGCGACGAGTACCTCGAGTATCTCCAGAAGTTGGCCCAGAAGCAGCCACTGGGGGCGACGGATCCCGCAGAGAGAATCGCCGAGTTCCGCGAAAGCTTCGGCGACGACCTGGAGGCACTCGACGAGCAATTCGTCCGCTATATGCGAGACGTCAAATAACGGGCCAGCCAGCTCTATAGTTGCGTTTAGGGGAAATAGCCTGCCTTTCCAGGGCAGATGCCCGAGCCTTCCCGGCGCCTGAACCGAACATGCGGTGATTCCCCCGATTTTGTGCTAAGATAACGGCTTCAGTCGCGGGCAGTGGGTATTCACCGCTGTGCACCGACTTCGGCCTTCCCACCATCAACAACAGCCCACCTGACATCCCGGAGCCCATGGATATGACCGCCCAGAACTCCAAGCAATCGAATTCACTGCCCTCGCGTCGCCGCTTCCTGCAGACCTCGACCGCGGCTGTCGCCAGCGGGGCACTGGCCTCGGGTTTGGTCGCACCGGCCGGCGTTCATGCCGAAGGCACCAGCGAGTTGAAGGTCGGGCTGATCGGTTGTGGTGGTCGTGGTACCGGTGCGGCGGTCGATGCCCTCAGTGGCGATCCGCATACGAAGCTCGTCGCCATGGGCGATACGTTTGCCGATCGGCTTGAATCGAGTTTGGCAAACTTGAAGAAACAGGAAGTCGCCGATCGGGTCGACGTGCCCAGCGACCGGCAGTTCGTCGGGTTCGATGCCTATAAGAACGTGATCGAGCTGTCCGACGTAGTGCTGCTGACCACGCCGCCCCACTTTCGACCAGAACATCTGAGGGCAGCCGTGGCGGCTGACAAGCACGTGTTCTGCGAAAAGCCCGTGGCGGTCGACGGTCCCGGCGTGCGTTCGGTGCTGGAAACCGTGGAGGAAGCTCGCAAGAAAAATCTGAGCCTGGTTTCCGGGCTGTGCTGGCGATACGACCTCGGCATGCGAGAGACATTCGACCGAGTTCGGGATGGCGCCATCGGCGACATCGTGGCCATGCAGGTTACTTACAACACCGGTGGTCTGTGGACACGGCCTCGCGAGGATTCGTGGAGCGACATGGAATGGCAACTCCGCAACTGGCTGTACTTCACCTGGCTCTCCGGCGACCACAACACCGAGCAGCATGTGCACAGCCTGGATAAGGCCGCTTGGGCGATGGGCGACGAGCCACCGCTAAAGGCCACCGGGCTGGGTGGACGTCAGGTCCGCACCGAAGATCAGTACGGGCACATCTTCGACCACCATGCCGTAGTGTACGAGTATCCCAACAATGTGAAGCTCTTCGCCTCGTGCCGCCAGCAAAACGGCTGCTCGAACGACGTCACCGACCACTTCATGGGCACCGAAGGCACCTGCGATGTGATGCGACATAAGATCGTCGGCGCCAGCCCCTGGAAGTATCGCGGCCCCAAGCCCAGCATGTATCGAGTGGAGCACGAGGAACTGTTCGCGTCAATCCGCTCGGGCAACCCGATCAACAACGGGAAGTACATGTCGTACAGCACGTTGCTGGCCATCATGGGCCGCATGGCGACCTACAGCGGTCAAACCATTACGTGGGAGCAAGCGATGAACTCTCAGGAAGACCTTTCACCCCCGGCATACGAATGGGGCGACCTGGCCGTGGCCCCCGTCGCCATGCCCGGCGTGACCAAGGTGGTATAGGGGGTGACCCTACAAGTTTGACATGGCCTCCAGGTTCGCTCGGGCTTGTTGTCCGTAAATTGGGTCCTCCTGCAATGCCAGAAAGCACTCTCTGGCATGCCGGAGTTGACCAAGGCGGACATAACAGACCCCCAGGTTCAGTAGGGGTTTGGCTCTTAAGAGCTCGGGATCGAAGCTCGACCGCATGTCATACCGTTCTTCTTCGCCCAAACTGATGATCTGCCTTAACAGGCGAGCCGCCTCGTTAAATTCACCACCAACGAATGCCGCCCGCGAGCGCTGCCAGAGGAGCGGAATCGAATTAGGGAACAGGCTCGCTGCCATCTCGGTCGCTTTTTCGGCAGTAAGAGCAAACCCTTCGGGCAATTGATCGGCTGCCAGAATGTGTTCCAGCAACATGGCGAGCGAACCGCTGGATGCGAGTACTTGTGGATTGGACTCACTCACCTGCATTGCAGCTTTGTTCAGTAGTTCTTCTCCGCGCTCGTCTCCCATGGCAAGCCATGTCCGGCCCAATTCGACCAGATAATAGAACTGACCCGGTCGGTCCTGCAATTCGAGTTCCATTAGGTGCGCGGCCCGTTCAAGTTTTCCCTTGGAGTTGGAGTCGAGGTACCCATAGTGGTGAAGCTCGATCGTCGATTCACGAACAACAAGCCGATCGCGCGTGGCGATGGATTCCAGCGGCTCGGTAAACTGATGGTGAATGCGTCCCACGAATCGAAGATCGCTTCGATTTCGAAAGAGCCTCACGTGCAACATCTTGGTGAAGGCACCGGATTCGATGCTGCCCGCATAGTCTCGTCTCAGCACGCTGTAGGCCAGAACGTCCGGGCAACCAATGCAGCGGCCGACCTCGTCTGCAGACTCGACGACGAGCGCCTCGTCAGCATCCAGTAAAAGTATCCAATCGCCCTTTGCCTGATCGAGACCGTGGTTATAGGCAGCAGAGAAGTCGTTGGTCCACGGAAAGCAGTGGACCTGCGCGCCGAACTCTTTGGCGATCGCAACCGTGCGATCGGTCGACCCTGTATCGACGAGTATGATCTCACTCGCCAACTCCGATATCGATTGCAGGGCGCATGGAAGATGTGACTCTTCGTTCTTGGCGATTAGGCAAACGCTTAGTTCGATGCCCACTTCACTGCTTCTTGAAGCATCGAATCGAAAACAGCAACGCACCTGCACCCGTTGCGATCAGGGCCATGCCGGAAGGCTCTGGAACCACTGTCACAATGGCCGTACCCGAGGGACTCGCGGCAGAAAAACTTGCCAGATAGCTCTGCTGTCCGTAGGGCGTGGGAAGGGGGCCATCATCCTCCAGGTAACTATTGTCGCCGTACTCGCTAACGAATCCGGAAAGAGTCGAAAACGAACCTGCTCCCGCAAGAACATTGTCGACAATACCTTGTTCTGTAAACGATGGAAACACATCGTTCCACGACAAGCCTGAGTCGATAACGGACGTATTCGGAAACGAAAGGGTCATGCCTGGCGTTCCGTCTTCATCGTACAATCCTGCGATGAAATACCCAGGGACTTTGTCATTCTTGGGAAGAATTTTCTCAATGTCATCCATGAATTCATGCCTGGAGTCCTGTTCGCTAAACAAGTGCGTGAATACACTGGTTTCGTTTTCGCTCAACGTTCCCAGCGGTAGGAATCGTCCTGTAGAGAGATTGTTGCCGTAGTAGATGAACGCGTTGCTGAGGGTTCTGGTAGGAGTCACCGAGACCTGGAGGGTCAAATCGGCTTGCACTTCCCCGCCCCATGCGGTGGCCAACCCTAGCGAGAGGCATGCGGCCTTGAATTTCTTGCCGTGACGTCTTCTGATCGACTGTAGTTTTTTTCTGCTCGACTTGGTGCCGCTGCGAAAGATTTTCAATTTATAGCCCCTTTTGAACAACAGGCCTCACGAAATCCTGCACTGGCTGCATTCTGTGTTGGGTTATTCTACCTTCGCCGGAAAACTGACTCAAATTTCCAGAGTTTGGGTACGAAGAACGCCAAAAACGCACTCCGGCTCACCACGAGGAGTGCGGCTATCATCGCGGGTGCATTCGAGACTCAGTTTCTCGAGGTGTTTACACCCCTTCGGATGTGCGAACACGCTATTTCGCCGTGCTTCTTCGGCCCTAACAGGGCAACTGAGCCAATTCATATGAATTTCGGCAAGTGCATTCCCGTTTGCACGAGATTGACCATCATCGGTAGCGGAATGCTCTGCGAGTGCTAGTTCTGCAGACGGCAGTGGAACATCCATCGGACGCCGAACTTGTCGGTTATTTCACCAAAGCGTGCGCCCCAAAACGTATCCTGCAAGGGCATGTTCACTTGGGCCCCCTCGGAGAGCTTGTCAAACACCAGGTCCGTCAATTCGCTATCGTCAGTGTCCACGAACAGGCTGATGTTTCCTCCGGCGGCACTCTCTTCCAGGCTGTCGGAGGCCATGATGAAGTTGTCGCCGAACCTCAACGAGATGTGCATGATCTTGTCCAACAGATGCTCGGGCACCTTCACGCCGTTGATCTCTTGGGGGCCATCTCGGAAGCGATTGAAGGAGACGAACTCGCCGTCCAAACAATCTTTGTAGAAGGTGAGTGCCTCTTCGCAGTTGCCATTGAAGACGATCGATGGGCTCAGACGCATCGCTTTCCCCCGTTGGCTTCGATACCCGGATGCCCGGCGCCTTCGGCCATCATCCCACGCGAATGCGGGACTCGACTTGTCGTAGTGCGTCGGTCACTTCGCAGGGGCGATCGTAAAGGTGCACCTGCCCGCCGTCGCGAACCCAGGTTTCGATTCGCTTCTTGGCCGACATGACCGTGCTGTGGCTGCGGTTGCCAAAATGGCGACCAATTTCGCTATAGGCGGCCGACGTGTGTTTGCGAGCCAGGAACATGGCCAACATGCGGGGACCGGTCAGCGACTTCGATTTCCGATCCGACTGCAGGTCACCTGGGTCGACGCCAAAGACATCGCAGACGGCCTTTTCTACTTCGCGAATGCCCACCACCGGTTTGCAACTGCGAAACAGTTCGGCCAACGTTTGACGGGCCAACGCCTCGGTGATGGCCTGCCCGGTGGCGAAGCTCGCCGCTCGCAAACGGTTCAACGCACCGCCTAATTCGCGGGCCGAGCCATGCACACGCTTGGCGATCAGCGAGATCACTTCCTCAGGCACAATCATCTGCTGCCGCATGACCTGTTGCATCAGGATTTTCGACCGCATCGCTTCGTCGGGCAAATCAACGGCACAGCTTACGCCCGACTGCAAGCGGCTGATCACTTCGCGACCCAATCCGCCCAGTTCGCTCACCTCGCGGTCGGCGGCGAGCACGATTTGTTTCCCACCGCCGACCAGGGTGTCGATGGTGTATTGAAACTCTCCCAGCGTGGCCTGCTTACCACACAGAAACTGCACGTCATCGATGATCAGCAGATCGACCCCGCGATACTTCTGGCGGAACGCCGGCAGACCGTTGCCTCGCAGGGCCCCTATGAACAGCGTGGTGAACTGCTCGGAGGTCAGGTAGACCGCGTGCACTCCACGAGCTTGCTCGCGAGCCGCACACCAGATGCCTTCCAAGAGCTGGGTCTTCCCCACGCCCGCCGGACCGTGAATCACCAGCGGTGTAAACGATCCCGGGTGTTCGGCCACATTGCGAGCGGTGGACAATGCCAGGCGGTTGCTTTCCCCCTCGACCACCTCCGACAATCTGGCAAACCGCCGACGGCCAGATTTCGTCTCCGGCGATTTTGGTACGCGCCTAGCTTCGAAGGTTGAGACGTTACTTGATGTGATCGGCTCTTCGGTAGTCTCAGATGAGATAACGGCCAAGCGTGGGCCGGCGATTTCTTCTTTACGTTCGACTGGCTGATTACTTGGGGAACTTGCGGTTGCTTGTTGGGTCGAATCGCCTGGTGTTTCTTCCGGAGAAGCCGCATTCATCTCGGCAATCAGCTTGGGTTCAACGGTGAAGCGAACCGTCGATGCTTCACCGAACTGATCGCGACAGAACGATTCCAACTCTTGGCGGAAGTTGCGCCGCAGCAGGTCGCGGTAGAAGGTGTCTTCCACGGCGATCGTCAAGCCGTCGTCCGTGGGACAAAATTGTGTGCGTTGGGCGAACCACAGGTCGAATCGCGCCACGCCAAGCTTTTGTGCCAGGCGCGCCTGTAGCTGGACAACGACATCCTTTTCGCTTGCTATCACATCCCTGCTCGACTGTCGCGCACAGCGACCCCACAAATCGAAACGTGAGACACTGGCTAGGAATCACCGGCCGCTGCATAATGCAACCGGCCGACAAAAACCGCGTGATGTGGAGACGTTTTCGGCCACATTGCCGACGCGTTCTCCGTCTAAGATTGTCACCCGAGAAAGCGATTGTAAGCCTGCTAGCAGGACTGTCAAAGCCATTCTTTGTCCGCACGCGAAATACTTTTTTTCGCGCGCCGTCAAATGCGTTAATTCCTCGTGAAACTCAACAAGATGGCTGCGCGCGACCGACAAAGATTTCTTTTGGGCATCCCATGCACAACGTGGAAAACCTGTCGAGATGGCAAAGCAATCTCTGGCACCTTTGCACGAACACGATGTGGTCGCTCCTCATAAGCGTCACGGGTCATAGATCTTGAGGAATACACGGCGACGATCCCAAACTTCGAACCCGGCCTGCACGTACATGTCGAAGGCCGGTTTATTCTCGGCATCGACCGCCAGGATCAAGCGATCGCGTCCTGCCTGCCGCGCAAGATGCTGTGCGTATCGAACGACTTCGATCCCCAAGCGTTGGCCACGTACCTCGGGCACGAGGCCCATGTAGACCAACTCCCAGTGTCCGGTATCCGGATAATCGGTTAATAGCAGGCACCCGACGTCGGTGTCGGACTGTCGAATGATGAACCACCGCTTGGGATCGAATTCGCCGTTGGCCCGATATCCCTCGAGCACGTCGCGAATATTGCGCACACCATCGAGTTGCGGACAGTCGAGCGTTTCGCGGTAGGTTGCTTCGACCACTTGCTCCAGGCGTTCAGGGTTTGTAGTTGAATAGGGCACGAACACCAGATTTGTTTCCGGTTGCAGTGGTTCGTCGGGGGATACGAAGCGAATCTGTTGGGGTAATGAAATCATGTACAGTAGGTCGCCCACGCGATCGAATCCCGCACGTTGCAAAGCCTCGCCCTGATCGGTTTCATCGCTTTCGAGCAACGCCTGAGCAATGCGTATGCCGGCATGGCGTAGCTCGGTCTGTAAGGCATCCATCAGCCGCTGAGTAACCTCCGCGGCGATTGCTTCCTCGAACTGCCGGGGAGGCCATACAACGGCTGTCTTGCCCTCTTGAGCGACTGCCAAGGCCGCCGCGGCGATTGTTCCCTGCAGGTTCGCCTCGTAGAGAAAGACGGTCCCGCCTCGCTTTTCCTGCTCAACCACGGCTTCGACGCGTTGCTCACGATCGGAACTTGGCAAATCGCTGAAAAAGCGCTCCAAACTCACGGCATAGCGCACCGCAGGCACGCGTTTTATGGTCGAAGCGGGGAGGCTGGGGTCGGTCATCACGGAGCAAGCTTACCGAAACTGGCACCTGCTCGTCATCCCAAGGCGGTATAATGGGTTGTACGCTCTCGAACTACTGCATGTGGCAGGGTCGTCGCAACTTTACTAGTCCGGAGGAGTTGAGATGTTCTCGCGACAGTCGATTTGGCTGCCTCTCGTTGCCACGCTGCTGATCTCGTCCTGTTTTGCCTTACCGCATGCCGTTGCACAGCAGACGGAAGAGCAGGAACCGGGCTATCTGGGGATCATCGCCGACGATCAGCGTACCAACGGAACCGGGGTGCGTGTGCTGAAAGTATTGCCCGGTGGGCCAGCGGAGGCGGGCGGTCTGGAAGTGGCCGATCTCATCACGGCGATCAACGAGAAACAAGTTCGGAACATGCAGGACATGGCCGAGGCGATTTTGGGATCGAAAGCGGGCGACGTGCTGCAATTCGAGGTGACTCGCAACGAGAAACCCGAGACGGCCCGTGTCGAACTGGGACGTCGACCTCCGCCCACCGAGCGGCGCTTTCCTGAGTTCGGAGAAATCCCCGCGGATGCATCCAACGATACGGAATCTGTCGAGCAAGGCTCGCAACTTTGGTTGGGGGTTCGTGCTGTTGATGTTACCGACGAAGATCAGCAGCGACTTGGTCGCCCCGGCTTGAAGGGTGCCAAGGTCACCGAAGTGGTAACCAACTCGCCCGCGTCAGAGGCCGGGCTGGTGGTCGGAGCGGTCATCGTCACCCTGGATGACCAGCGAGTTACCGGATCAAGAGCATTGATCGACGCCGTGCGAGCCGCGGAGCCCGGAGCGAAGCACTCGATTGCCTACTACGATCTCTCCGGTTCACTCGTACAGAACGACGTCGCGTTGCGATTTAAAGGAACGCCCCCCGTTGCAACATCTCCACCGAGAGATCTGCCTCCGACCAATGACAAGCCAACGGGGACTGAGTCCTTTGTTCTCCCTCCGCCCGTCGAAGATTCGCCCGTGGGCAATCCCGTCGATTCGCTAGAGCGACGAGTGAGCCGTCTAGAGGAGCAGTTGTCCAGAATCGAACAGTTGCTACAGAAACTAGTTCCGCAGGAAAACTCAGCTCCTGCGGAACAACCGCCGAGGGATGCGCCGAAAGTTCCTTAGTACCGACTCAAGAAGTACGGCAACGTTTCGTTTCATTCATTAGACAGTAACCTCCCAAACCGATAGCCCAGCCGCATGTCGGCTGGGTCGCCGCAGGCGACACGAAGCCTTGAAGTGAACACTGCCCCACCAGCTTGGTCGGGTCTGCCAAACCACACCCCCGCAAGAGAACCCACGGCAATTTCCTGCTTTTTCTGAGATACAAACTTCTGCGGAGTGTATCTTGTCGCAGACGCGACCCAGCCGACATGCGGCTGGGCTATCGCATGGAGATTTCCAGGTCGGTGGGTTCGCCTAGCTCTGTTCGGCGGCGGAAAAAACTTCTTCGATCAGTTTTCGCGGCGCCCCGATGTCTAGCACGTGTAAGTTGCCCACATACGACTTCGCCACTTCTTCCTGGAAGCCGAGCTTGGCGGCGACGAACGTGCAGGTCGCGTGCGCTCGGATCGTGTGAGAGGAAGGCTGTCCCGAATCGCAGTTCATGCCGCTGGGGACATCGATAGCCAGGATGGGGGCTTGCGACTCATTCAGTTGATCGATCACCCGGTCCATCGGCGAGCGAGGCTCCCCCCGGGCGCCCGTGCCGAGCAGCGCGTCGACGATCCAACTTGCCGATCCCAGACGGGAGGCAAGCTGCCGGGTTTCGTACTGGGGGCCAAGCACGTTGATCGGGATCTCGCACTTCTCGACGATCGCGTAATTGGCCGCGGCGTCGGCGGAAAGTTTATCGGGGTCGACCCACATCATGACTTCCACCGCATAGCCACGTAGATCGAGGTGTCGGGCCATCGCGAGTCCATCGCCGCCATTGTTACCACCGCCGCAACATACGACGACCGGGCCTTCGCGCTTTGGGACGTGAGCTTCATGCATCAGCTTCACGAGCACATCGGTTGCACCCCGGGCGGCGTTTTCCATCAACACCAGGCCCAGCATTCCGAATTCTTCGATGGCCCTGCGATCGACTTGCTGACACTGCTGACTGCTGAGGTAGACTGCTTCCACGCGCTTCGTCTCCCATCTGAGACCGCGGCGATTGCCCACACGACGGGCGATTCTTTAGAGCGTAGCGATGTGGGAGCGAATTTGGAAACGAAGCATTCCTCTCCAGGCATTCAGATCACGAGGGATTTTCAGATTTCCTGAAGCGACTCACAAGATTTACACCCCTGTGGCGAAGCAGCACAATAGGCCGCCTGATGGCCGGAACCAAGGTGTCCAGGTAATCCGCTGGAGATTCTGTAATGTTACTTCCGATCCTTGATACACGTTTCTCGATAGCCGGCGGACTGGGCATGCTGCTGCTCTTGGGCTGCCTTGGTGGCTGTGGAATGTCTTTTGATTGGGACACTCGCAAAGAACTGATTGAGATTCAGGCGGAAGGGATTCAACGACTATCGCTGAAGACCATCAACGGTCAGATCCGTGTTCGAGGTAGCGAAGCCTCCGATGACTTGATTCAGGTAACGGCCATCATCGAGGGCGGGGCCAGTGGTCCGGCGGAAGTGGAGGCGTGCCTGGATGCCATCGAGATCACGATCACGGACGTCGATGCAGAAACGCCGCAGATTTCATGGCGATGGCGCGATGATCATCGCTCACGATGGAGTTGCCGCGTGTCGTTCGACGCCATCGTGCCCAACCAGTTGGGCATTGTCGCGGAAACACAAAACGGCGCCGTCGATGTCATGGGTGCCGCGGGTGAATCTCAGCTCAAGAGTCAAAACGGTCTGATTCATACGCAGGGGTGCAGATCGTCATTGCGAGCCGAAACCCACAACGGCAGGCTAGACGTGGTGACGGCAGCCCTTGACGTGCAACTCAGCACACACAACGGTGCGATAGACGTGAGGCTCAGGTCACCCGGTCCGATAAACGGAAAGGTTGAAACCCACAACGGCAGCATTGACTTGGCGGTGGACCCTGCGTCAAGCACCATCACAGCCCGATCCAAGCAAGGAAGGATCGAGTCGGGGTTTCCCTTGGATGGCGGTGTGAGCAAGCGAGACACAACCGTAAGCAACTCGGGCTCCAAGGCAGGCAAGTTGGAAGTCTCCACGCACAACGGCTCGATTACGCTTCGCGCGATCGACGCAGACGTCCCTCTTGCCGCTGAGAATACAGAGGAGAACGCTGCGGACACTTCCGACGAAGTGGCTGATGAAGTAGAAGAGGAGCCCGAAGAGCCGGAAAAAGCGGCCGTCGAATCAGATGGCGAAGCTTCCTCGGGAGAAGGTCAACCCGACGACTCGGATTCTTCCGCCGATGATGACAGGACAACCACCGACCATTCGGCTGCCTAGATTTCCAGGCACTCGACTTGGCACCCGTTCCCATGGCTCTTAAAATTGAAAACTCGATTGCAAGCGTTGGGTAATCGCTTCAAGTAGCCGGCTAGCAGACTCAAGGGAGCCATCAGATGCCGTTGTTCGAATACACCTGTGATTCGTGTCAGAGCGAGTTCGAGCTTCTGGTCCGAGGTTCAGAAAAGCCTTCTTGCCCCAGTTGCGGTAGCAAGAAGCTTACCAAACAGCTGAGCGTGCCTGCGGCTCACATGGGTGGCTCCAGCGAGTTGCCCGTTTGCTCAACACCCAGCCAGATGCCCAGCGGCGGCTGTGGTGCACCCCAGTGCGGCATGGGCGGCTGCCAGTTCGAGTAGCCCGCAACCGGTGCCTTTGCACTCGTTCATAGGGCCCGGACGATCTAGCGTCGACCGTTTCGCTGAGTGCTGCCTCTTCTCGTCATCCGTAGCAGCAATTGCCGGTTACGGAATCAGGAACACCAGGCCCGTGGCCACGCCGCCTTCGACCAAGGCACCCCGAAGGCTGATGGGGAACGGCATGATCATGTGAGGTGCACAACTTCCCGGGCGATAGTAGCCCAAGGGGTATTGGCATTCCCACGGCGGGTTGATTCCCATCTTGTAGGGCAGAATCGGGAGCGTCGCGAAAAAGTGGGCACCCGAGACAACCGGCTCCAACAGCGGAGCGAAGCTATGCCCGTAACGCTCGAGTGTGACCTGCTCGAAGTACAGCGGTTTGTGGCACAACCCCGATGCTTTCCAAGTGTACGTGGTCATGGCCCACATGCGCGGCTGGAAAGGTCCGGCGCCCAAGGGGCATTCGGCCGGGAACAGATCGCCCTTGGGGGCAATCGCATTGGTGATTTCACCAATCGGTTTCAGGTCGCGAACGGTGGGGCAATCGGTATTCCCCTGGGGAGCCAACGCAAAGGGCTCGCCCGAGTAATCATCCGAAGGCATCTCCTGCAAGCGATCGTCAGCCGGAGGGGCAATTTCGGCCGGGGCCTGCGAATCTTGAGCGTCGGCCGGAGCCGGATTGTTGTCCATTTCCGGAGCGTCGCCGAAAGGCTCGCCAAATCCGGGCAGTTCCGTGTCGTCGGCCGGATCAGGGTCTCCCAGATGCAGACGTACCTGACGTGCTTCGCTCTCGTCCACCTTTACCTGACGGATGGAAGTGCTTTCTTCGTCGGTCGACGTATGAACGGCGGTACGGACCACGCCGGGTCGCTTCCATCGCAGTTTGGCTCGTTGCGCTTTGCGCCCCGAAGGTCGGGCCGCGTCGGAACGCTCGCCGTCGTTGTCGACGTTCTTGATTTCCGCGGGTCGCGAAAAGCGACGGAAGGTTTCGTCGGTGTCTTCGGCTGCCAGCGGGGCCGCCGCGAGGAGAGTCATCGAGAGGCAAATGGCCGTCGCTGTTGCGATGGCAATGGGTCGTCCGTTATCCATGGCCTGCACGATCATGCTCCGTGCTGTAGTTTGGTGATTCCTGGGTGACCGCAATGTCATGAGGATGGCTCTCCCGTACGCTCGCGGCTGAAACCTGGATGAATCGTGCGTCATGTCGAAGTTGCTCAACATTCTGTGCCCCGCAATATCCCATGCCGGCCCTCAGCCCACCGACAAGCTGGTAGACAAACGGTCCCAGCGATCCTTTAAAGGGAACGCGTCCTTCGACTCCTTCGGGGACTAGCTTTCCGGGTGCCTTTCCTGGGCGTTGGCGATAACGTTCGCTGGAGCCCTTGACCATGGCCCCCAGCGACCCCATGCCGCGGTACACCTTGAAGGTTCGTCCCTGATAAAGGATTTGTTCTCCTGGACTTTCCGCTAATCCTGCGAACAATCCTCCGATCATCACCGAGTGAGCCCCGGCGGCGATCGCCTTGGCCAAATCGCCCGAGTAGCGAATGCCACCGTCGGCGATGATTGGTATTCCATGTTCGCGTGCTGCTTGTGCTGCCTCGTAAATTGCTGTCACCTGCGGCACGCCGACCCCCGAGATGACCCGGGTTGTGCAGATCGAACCAGGGCCAATCCCGACCTTCACGGCGTCGGCGCCAGCCTTGATCAGATCTTCACAGCCTTGCCGCGTGGCGATGTTGCCAGCAACGACTTCAATATCCCATTGCTTCTTGATTTGCTTGACGGTTTCCAGCACGTTCGACGAGTGCCCGTGGGCGCTGTCGACGATCAGTACGTCGACATCCTCGGCGATCAGTCCTTCAATCCGTTCGTAGTCGTGAACACCAACCGCGGCTCCGACACGCAACCTACCTTGCCTGTCTTTGCAAGCCAGCGGAAACCGCCTCATCTTGTCGATATCTTTGATCGTAATGAGTCCGGTCAGTGTGTAGTTGTCGTCAACCAAGAGAAGTTTCTCGACCTTATTTGCCATCAAAACCTTTTCAGCTTCCTCAAGCGTCACAGTTCCCGTTGCTGTCACCAAAGGGTCGCGGGTCATCACCTCGGCGATGGGCAGGTCGTTGGTCTCGAGAAAACGCAGGTCGCGACGTGTGAGGATACCTACGAGCCGCTTGTTTTCGCGGTCGACGATCGGCACTCCGGAGACATTGTGCTGCTCCATGATTTCACGAGCACTACCAATGGTAGCGTCGGGGTTCATGGTCACCGGGTCGGGGATGATGCCGTTGGCGCTGCGTTTGACGATGCCGACCTCGTCGCTTTGGGCCTGGATCGACATGTTCTTGTGGATCACCCCCAGTCCACCCTCTTGGGCCAAGGCGATGGCCATTTCGCTCTCGGTCACCGTATCCATGGGCGAGCTGATCAACGGGATGTTCAGTTGGATCTTCTTCGTGAGCATCGTCGAGACATCAACCTCCGAGGGTACCACCTCGCTGTAGCGTGGCTCGAGCAGCACATCGTCGAATGTGATCGCGGTTGGTAGAAACTTTTCGTCCATGGTGGCAGGGTCTCCCAGCGGGCAGTGAAGGTAGTCCCGAATTATGCCGCGCACCGCCAAGGGCTGTCCACCGTCGGGTTATTTCCGAGCTATGACACGAGGAGTTGCGTTAAAGGACCACTCGCCAAGAAAGGCCGGCTAGAATCGAATTATCTATACACGTCCACCGAACTCCCGACCTCCGAACTCAGGCGAACCGTGACCGGAACGATTCAGCGAACACGCGGCCAACTCGCCCGGCACCCGGTATTCTTCGCCCTCTCCGCGTTCGGGGGGCTTCTTCTTCTGTTAGGCGTCATCTACGCCGTTCGCTACTTCCCTGCCCGTGCGAAGTTGGATGCGGCGATTGCCGAAGCCCGGGCAAACGGCGAACCGGTGTGGTTCAGCGACCTCGACCCGGGCCCGGATCGAAATCCTTCCGCCGATGCCGAGTTGCTGTTGGCGCTGGCCAATGAGCTTGTGCTTTGGGAAGACGGCGATGTGTTGGAAGACAAGCTCTTCGACTTGACCTATCAGGACGGGGCCGAGCGTCCTGTCATCTTTACCCACGCTGAATATGAGCGTATGGCAGAGTATGCTGCGGCCAACGACCGAGTTCTCGAAGAGATGGCGGAGGTTGCCAGGCGAGGAGATTGTTGGTTCAAGTACGACTATTCGACGGTTGCCACGTGGGCAATCGTCCTCGGTCACGTGGATGCACTGAACGAAATACGCCCGGCAGCGGCAGTGCCAGTCTTGGCAGCCTTCGGCTCTGATCAGGAGGGTGCGTTTGTCGCCGCGCTGGATCGTTATTTTGACATTGCGGAATTTCTGAAGAACGACCCGTGGCTGGTCTCATACGGGATTCGACTCCGTTGGATAAAACTGGCAATCGAATTGGTCGAGCGACGGACGCAACAGGCACCTTTGTCTGTGGAAGCAACCCGTATTCTTGCGGAACGCCTCGCCGAACTCGAACAAGGTATTCGGCTGACTCCAACGATGATAAAGAACAACGCAGCGATCTTTACGATCATGCCCAATCTCGATGACCCGAAAAACAGAGATGCAATCGCGTATGAATTGACCAAGCTGGAATCGGGTTCTGGGATCTCGCCCAGTAGCGGCTCGAATTGGTTTGAGGAGGTATTCACGGCTACACCTGAGCAACGACAAGTGGCCCGGTGGAATTCTCTTTGGAATCGTCCGCAACTCTTAAGGCAACTGGCCTTCGCGCTTGATTTGCGGCGCAGGGAGTGTGAGGTGATTGATGAACCCGGACCTGCTTCTAGGAAGCAGCTACTGTCCTTGGAGGCCGAACTTTCTCAACGACAAGAGCAGATGCCCTTGTTGCTCCACATTTTGCCCGGCTTATCGTACGACCGCGACAACGCCATGTTGGTTCGCCAACGCCTGATCAGCGCGAGGCTGCTTCTTGAGTTGGTTGCGAAACACGCGGAGCAACCAAATGCGACCCATGACTGGAAAGGTTCGATCGCGTCAGCCACCGCATCGGCACCCCCCGGGTATTTCTCGGGAAACCCGCTACAGTATGAGATTGGGGAGTCGACGATCTCGGTCTTCGATGTGAATCCGGAAGATGGTGTGCAAGTGGGCGAATTCTCTCTGAGATTGTTCGATTCCGACGAGTCGGACGTAGAAACTACACAAGCAATAGAAACTACAGCCGATCGAGTAGGGGCACCGTGATTGCAACCATCACTTCGTGTATCGGTCGTCTTATCCGGCGACCGCTTTTCCTAGCCCTCGCAATCTTCGGGCTAACACTCCTGGTGGCGGGCATCGTCTACGCCAGCTATTACTTTCCCGCCCGCGCAAGGCTGAACGCGGCGATTGCCGAAGCCCGAGAACGCGGCGAACCGGTGTGGTTCAGCGACCTCGACCCCGGGCCAGAGAGAAATCCCTCGGACGATGCGAAGCTGCTGCTGTCCTTGAGTAAGCAACTGGAGATGACCGACGAGGATGAGTCAATCGTTTCCGACGCGGATAGCATCGCTCGAAACGGCATTCACGAAGACTCACCAAAAGTGACAGAACAGGATTATCAGCGAATCAAGGAGCTTTCCGAGGTCAACGCTGACTTAGTTGCTCAAATCACGGAAATTGTTGGGCGAGGCGAATGCTGGTTTGCCTGCGATTATGCGACCAACTCACCGTGGTCAGGACAACGCTCTTACAAAGATTCATTGAACCGCGTGAGCAATGCATTAAATGCTCAGATGGTTACCGCACTGTATTGGAAAGACGAAGCCCTGGCGTTGCAAACCGTTCTCGGCTATTTCGACTTTGCAAAAGTTTGCGACCATAATCCACTTTTGACGAAATCCTACTGTCTCGAATCTTCAGTAAACGCACTCCGCGGATTTTCGCTTGTGAATGCCTGGTCCAGGGTAGCTCCCTGGAGCAATCACTCGGCACGAGTCCTGAGCGAGCGGCTTGCACAAGGCGTTCATGCTTATGAATTCAGTGCAGTGCCACTTTACAACCGGGCCGCAGCGCTGACTATCATGGCCAACTTAAGAGCCGAGGGGAATCAAAAGACCCTTAGTTGGAGGATCCCGACTCCGGAGGACGTTCCGGAATGGCAGGACATTTTGTTACCGGGTGACGCCAAAGAGCGGCAGCTGATGCGTTGGAGTACGTTCGTCTATCGACCATGGATCATGGAGCAGGAGGCGTCTCTCATCGACCTGACGGGAAGGCAAGCAAACTGGGCGAATCAAGTCGGCACAGAAGCTGTTGAAGCGATGAAGGCCATTGATGCCGAAATAGAGGCGATTTCTAAGGAAATGCCCTTCTGCGATGCGTTTCTTGACCAGCTCTTATTAGAGTGGGAGCGTACAATCTATTTGCGTCAAAGCGTGACCAATGGTGACGTTCTGCTTCGCTTGTCACAGAAATATGACGGGCAACCAGTGAGTTCCGAAGAACTGATTGCCGATGTGGAGGCGGCCATTCGTGAAGCCCCTGTTGGCTATCTTTCTGGCAACCCCTTGAAGTACAGAATAGAGAATTCGACCGTAACCTTGTTTGACTACCGACCTACTGACCAAAAAGGACTGGGATACTTTGAAGAGTTCGGTCACTTTTCCGTAAGACTCTTTCAGCCCGTTGAGAGTGACACCGCCGACAGTTCGGAAGCCGATGGAGCCGAATGAAGGGCAGGGTACCCAGGCGAAGAAGGGCAGCGTGACTAGAAGACCGCGGCGGTCTTATTTCACCTCGTAGTCCAACAGCTCTAACACACTTCTTCGCAGGATGTTGCCGTTGTTGTCGAGTTCTTTTGTGTTGGCCGAGACGATGCCGCCGGGGATTTCAGTGACGATGACCGACCATTCCACCGCCCGGCCTTTCGCGTGGCGGCGCACCCTACGGCCGATAGCGCTGGAGTGCAGGTCGGCACCCACCTTGCGCGGAATGTCGAACGACAGGATATCGAAGGTGGTGCGACTGGGGGTTCCTCCGCTGAGTGGAATCCGCGTGGTTTCGGCCTTCAGCAAGTACGGTGGTTGCTCGCTGTAGAATAGTTTTGTAACCGTGCGTTCGATCTTGCCCAACGAGGTGGCAACAAACAGTTCACAGGGCAAGGGTTGTTCGTCCACCAGCACGCTCGAAATGCCTTGCGCCACCATGGTGGCCGAGCCTTCGCTTGATTCGCTGAACTCCACATCGTCGAACCCGCGGCGAAGTGTGGTGGTCGACTGCACTTGCGAGCCGGCGACCTCCACGGTGGTTTGGATTTCCAGCGTGTAGCTGTCTTCTGAAACCGCGGTCAGCGTCAACTTCTGGTCGGTCACGCTGGTCGATTCGAGCTTGCCTGCAGGGCTATAGCTCTGGGTGGTGATCCGTTCGTGCTTGGCAGAGCCGACGTTGAACCGCCCCCACGCGTGGAATTTCCGACTGATACCTTCGGCCGAAGCAACCGAAGTGATGGTGGCAAACAGCAGCCAACCCAGTATCAGTGTGTAACGCTTGGTGGTGCGGTGCACGCACGTTCTCCGGTCCTTAGGGGAAAGACTCGCGTATCGAATACGCCTGCAGCGGGGTGTAGTGTCCGCAAGCCGACGCGCATCCCTCTCCTTCAATGTAGTCTATGCCCAAGGCCCCGGGCAGCTACTGGTCGTGCGATCTACCCGGTTTTTCGCCCGCTGGGGCCCCAAAAAGGCGGGGATTTCGTGCAATTCCCCGACAACGGCTGCATTTCGAGCGGAACTCGATGGCTATCGTCGGGGTTCGGTTTGCCGGCACGGCGTTGCAACCGCCAGGGAACGACGGTTAGCTGGGCTCTTCCCAGTCCATGATCATGGCACCGTCGATCCCGCCATCGAGCGATTCCAGGATCTTCTTCTTCACCTCGACGTGATCGGGATGGGGGAGATAAGTCTGCAAAGCCGCATCGTTTTCGAAGGTCATCACGAACCCGTGCGTGAACCCTTTGTTCGCGCCCTCTTTGCTGACGTTGGGGCCGATCGAGAAATCCAACATCCCGGGCAATTGTGCTTTGATGTGATGAAAGTCGGCCACGATCCCATCGATCGTTTCCTGGGTGACTTCCGGCTTGAACTTCATCAACACAACGTGCTTAATCCGCGGCATGGAGGTTCTCCGTCGAGGGGCCGAGTTCAATGATGCGTTACCGAGTGCACTATGGTAACGCTGGCCGAATCGCTTCGCAAACCGGAGCCTTTCGGGCGTTTGGCCAATGGTGTTTTGTTGTAATAGGATAGGGCTTGGGTTGAGAAGTTCCACCAGACCGATTGTCTTTACTCCACCGTTGGCTCTCATGCAGCATCAGAATTGGTCAAACGTGCACTCGATGATGGGCGGGCTGCTCGGTGCGTTCCTACTGGTGCTCGGGGTTTTCGCGGGCGCCGCCGGAGCGTTTCTCTTGCACAACGCCTTGGGCTCCCCGTTCACGGGAGTCGGCGTGTTTGATATGAGTGTTGAGTTCGACAACGGACACACGTTACTGATCAATGAGAACATCGCTTGCGCCGTGCTACTTTGCTTCTCCGCGGTCACGTCCACTGCGGGAGCCATGATGTTGATATTCGCCATACGGCATGAATCGGCGAGCGAAGATTCGTTGGAGTGATTCGATCAGCAAATTCATTAATACGTTTCTCGCGCAACTACTGTAGGGAACGCCCTCCGCGGCGTTCCGAACGCAACTGAGAGCCCAACATGTCCTTCAAAGCAGAAGCGTTAGCCGGGGCCCTCTTGTTGCTCTTTGCTGCTGGCGTGGTTCTGATCGGATGGTCTTCCACTCCGGGCGATTTAGGAGGAGATGGTCCGGTTTATCTTTACATCCAAGTAGGTTCGTTTGTTTTCAATCTTCCTCCGTTCATTACCGGCACGGGGACAACCATCCATGCACTGCTGTGGATCGCTGGAATATCGGCGGCCGCAGGAATGGCGTTCCTGTACTACTCAGCGGTTCGAACGTATCGACAGTCTCGCAAAACCGCGATGGCCACCCAGCGGGCCGGCGCCAATAATGACACATGATTCATCTCTGTAGGGAACACGCTCCGTGGTGTTCCGAGCCCAACGAATGATCCGGAACACCACGGAGCGTGTTCCCTACAGGTGAATCTCCGCACGGTAATTTTCACTTCGCGTAACAAACGCCCACGCTCACCAGGCAACACAACCCGATGCGAAATTGGTACGTCAGCGCGGTGATGATTCCCCTGTACCTGGGGGCGTTTTGGATCTGGCGGGCGTGGCCCTCTCGGGTGAGCTTCGTCGTGGTGGGCTTGATCGTGGCCGGGCTGATGTCGGCGGCCATTGCCTGGGGGCGACGACATCGTTATTTCGCCAACCGGATCGACCTGTTGTTGCACGTCTACGTGGTGATCGACGTGCTGTTGGAAGCCTTCATGTGGGAAGTGTTCTTTATCCTCTGCCGCTCCCTTTCGTTCGGAGCCTTCACCGAGACCGATGAACTGCAGAGGGCCATCGCCGCCTTTCACGACAACAGCAACTTCTACGGCTGTGCGCTATTTTTCATCATCGTTATCGGCGGGCACCGTTGGTGGGCGTTGAACTCTCGTCTGCAAAGCCAACCGGCGTCCTGATGCGGAACCTAATCGGTCTCGCTTGAATCAGGGTGTTCGTAGACCACGAGACGGGCGGGGCCATGGACGGCATCGATCATCGAGAACGGATAGTCGTGCTCCGACCAGGAAGACCTGAATTCGTAGCGGGTGTATTCTGCAAGCCTTCGGTCCCAGTTGTCGCATTGTGCGGCCCCGAATTTGTCGCGGTAGTCCACGATCACAATCCGTTCCGCATCCGGCAGGTGTTCCGGCGGATCGTTGAACATTTGGTAAGTGACGGTTGAGTCATCTCGGGGTGGCATTTCTCGCTTGAATGCGGTCATCGGAGAAGACTCCTTACGAGTGGCGACACTAAAACGTTGAAAGGCCATCACTGGCTGCACCACAATTGCCACAACGAACGCGGTGGCTGTCATCTGGGCGACCGGCAGCGAGAACCTCGTGCGAAGGGATTGAATCAGTGCGCCGCCGGTGGCTCCGGCGGCAATTGCCATGGGGCCCAACAATATCTCCAGGTTCCGCTCGAAGCGTGCAGTCGGAAGAATCGCCAAGACAAAGGCCACATACAAGTACACCATCAACAGTGTGTAGGGAGGAGAGTTTTTTCGCCACGCTAGGTACAGGAACCCAACGGCCAGCAAGTAGGCCAGATAGCCGAAGCCGAGTTCGTACAAATAACTCGAATAGTAAAACAGGTTGTTGTCCCAGAAGTCGTAGGCACGATAAGGAATCTCTCCCCGCGAATAGTGGGACATTTCCCACGTGATCCCCTGGAACAGTGGCCGTGGGGAGAACAATACATCGGGGGTCGCGATCAGGAATCCCACCAACATGAACAAACCGTACTTAATGCACTGAACAACGAGGGTGCCCAGGTCTCGTTGCGTCGGTTTGGTGGTGGCTAGTGCCGCGAAAGCAACCGGGATGACGATCGGCGCCGCATTGTATTTGGCAGCAACGACGATTCCGCCAACGACTGCAGTTGCGTAACTCCACCACTTGGCAGCCCCAGGTTGGAGGCTTTTCGCGGCCAGATAGAAACAGGCCATGATAGTAAGGGCCAGGAAGGCTTCGACCCGGGCATACGTACTATCACGCACATGCAGAAAAGCCACTGCAAGGATCAACTCACACAACAACGCGGTCCACGGTTGGCCGAATAATGCACCGGCTGCGAAGAACGTGAGAAATACGGCTAGTGCACCAAAGACGCAAGACATCGTTCTCGCCAAACGAATATGATCTTGAATTGTCTCCGGCCAACCGCTTAGCTCGTAAGTGACGACTGCTGTTACCTCCATTACGAGTGAGTATGGCGAAAACTGATAAGTCGGTTTGGTCCACCAAACACCTGAAAAGTGATCCCAGTTCGCAGAAAGCTTACCATCGCTGATTGCCCGATGCGTAAGATTCGCCACGATGGGTTCATCGATGTGGGGGCCATAAGGCGCGTGACTCAGACTGTATCTCAAGATAAAAGCTGCAATCGCGAGCATGATGGCCAGAGCGACCACACCACGCGGATTGGAGTTGCCTGCGGCTAGCTCAGTCTTAGCCGGCGAGTCGGCTTCGCACGCATTCGTTACCAGATCGGCCTGCCCCATTTGCTGCCCTCTCGATCGTGCACAGAATTGGAAGATTCTTGCCGCGGATCTATTCGAAGATTATAGCGGCACCGAATTCAGAGCTAACCCATTTCCGGGCAAGAGCGAGAATTCTTCTCAGGCAGCAGGCTGGTTCATCTGAGAATTCATAGGCCCAAGGTATGTGTCTAGCCTTACGAGCCTGGCTTTCTCTGACTGCCCAGTTCCTTGTGTGGAACCGTAGGCTACAACGGAGCTTAGGCCCACGCGTTACGCAGAAAACGAAGCCAGTTGCCGGAGGTGATTTGCTCGATGTCCTTGGGCGGATAGCCTCGACTCTCGAGCATCGCGGGGATGCGTTGCAGGTCGGCAATGGTGCTCAAGTCCATCGGGCACTGTTCGCGACCGAAGCCTCCGTCGAGGTCGGTGCCGATGGCCGAGTGATTGGCGTTGCCGGCCAGTTGGCACACGTGGTCGATGTGATCGAGCATGTGGTCCAATCGCACGCCGGCTTCCTCGGGGGTCGTCTTGCCGCGTTCCCAGTTGGGTACCATCATCCAGGCGTCGAGCGGCGCACCGATGACCGCGCCTCGCTCGATGAGCAATCGCAATTGTTCATCGCTGAACTGTCGTTCTTCCGGGACCAGGGCACGGCAATTTGAATGGCTGGCCCAGACGTGGCCCGCGAAACAACTCATCGCTTCGGCGAAGCTATCGTCGCACAGATGGGTCGCATCGAGGATCATCCCCAGCCGTTCGATTTCGCCGAGTAGCTCCCGTCCCGCGGTTCCTAACCCGCCGGTGGAGTGTGTGCCTTGGGCGTACGTGCCCGGACCATAGTGGGCAGGCCCGATGGCGCGCATCCCCGCGGCATAAGCGCGTTCGAGATGAGCCGGTGTTAGAATCGAGTCGGCACCTTCGAGGCTCAAGACGTAGCCCACGGGTAATCGCGAGGTCGCCTCGCCTGCATTCGGCGAGTTGATGGCCTGCTGCCATTGTTCGACGTGACGATCCAAGCTCGAACGATCGACGATGGCCGCCATCTCGCCGGCTTCTTCCATGGCCCGATACCAGGCCAGTTGCCCTTGGGTGTGTGCCCACGCGATTTCGGGGCTGTTACAACCGGGTAACGAGCTGCCCGGTTTCACATAACGGGCAATCAGCGTCGCCACGCACAGACCGATTTGACCTCGTCGCATCTCTGGCAGACAGACCACGCCCTTTCCACGGTCGGGCTTGTCGGTCATGCCGGCTTCCAGTTTTTTGATCGCGTCCAGCGAGGAAGTCAGGTCGCGGTTCCATTGCAAGGCATTCATCGAAATATCGAGATGCGCATCGAAGATCAACATGGTTCGATCGCTTAGTTGGAAAGACGTTCGAGCAAGCCAAGGTAAAGCTCTCGCCGTTCGGCCCGTGGTGCACTGGGGGCAAGATCGATCAGCACATTCTGCCGATGTAGTTGGCCGATTGCCCAGGTGCGGACAGGTTCTTGGGAGGACATGAGCAAGTGGGCCAGCCACTTTGAAGGTAATTCTTGTTGCAGCTTACGCACGGCATCCCGAGATAAGGGCGCGGGGTCGGGTGGCGACTCGACCGTGAACGTGCGAAGGATGTAACGAATTCGCGCCCGTTGTTCGAGGGTGAGTGTCTGTGGGTCGAGCGCAGCGAGGAACTTCACCACCTCGACGCCGGCAGCAAGCAGCTTGTTCGATGCGGCGGCCCGCTGATCGTACTCATCGTGATTCAGTTGATCGACAAGTTGCTGCCAATCGCTGCTAGGTGGCGGGGCCGTTTCTTCTTCCACCTTCTCACCCATCACATCGCGAATGACCGAGGGGCTGAAGCGGCTTTCGGGGACCAACGACAGCCCAACCAGCGAACATTGATGGGCGGCTTCTTCCAGGGCCTGATAGGCCGTGGGGAACTCGAGCATCAATTCGGGAATGGTCTTGGCGCGTTTTGCGATTGGGGGCAGCCCGCCATCTTGATACGTGAGAAAGTAGCCGCCATATCCACGACGCAACGTTGCTTGACGAAGGATCGCGCTCCCTTCGACAAGTCGATTCGTTTCGAAGCGTATCGCGTATCGTTCCGGGCTACTGGTCGGTTCCCAGAAAGCGGCGAATCCTTCTCGAATGGTTTTGCCGGGGCCGGCGGATCCCTCGGGTGCTGGGATCTCATTGCCCCACACTTCGTAGCGGAACGATTGGACGCGCCGCATTTCTTCGTTGCCGGGCAACACGCTGATATGGACGGTGACCGGTTTTCCACGTCGGGTGACACTTGTTATCTTCTGACCACCCGAGGGCAAGCATGACCAGGCCCCCAATTGCCCGTCGGTTTCGCGCAACACCAGGATCCGGTTTTGCACGCCTGCCGCCTCGATGTGTCGAGTAACGCTGACGGACAGCAGCAGAGTGGCTACCGTGAGTATTCGAAGCGATGTGGTCAAATGTGTGCGGCGCATGCGATTGCTTGGGGCTGCAGTGCATAATCTGGCGAGCACATTATACGGTCACCCCAAGGGTAGATCACGCATCGGGCGAAACTATCTACCACCGCGGGTGCCGCGTAGCCCGTGTTCGTGCGAATCAAGCAAAGTTTGCGGCCATGAAACAAGATCGCGATTGGCAAAAGATCGAATCCGATTTGTGTCAACGTTTCGACGTAGTCGACGATGAGGTCGAGGTCGCTGCTCGCCGGTATCGCGTACTGAGGCCTCGCTCGGCCGATGATCTCATCGACGAGGAGGCGTTCGACCGCGACGAGCGGTTGCCGTACTGGGCTGAAATCTGGCCCTCTGGGGTCTTGCTGGCACAGCACTTGGCGAAACGATCGGGCGATGGGCAACGCTGTCTCGAACTGGGGGCCGGCTGCGGACTTCCGGGACTTGTTGCAGCGTCCGCAGGGTTCGAGGTTGTGGTTAGCGATTACTATCCCGAAGCCCTGGAATTCGTCGAATTGAACGCCTGGCGGAACGAATTGGAAAACGTTCACACCCGTCTGATCGACTGGCGGGCCTTTCCGAACGATCTGCCGCAATTCGACCTGGTGATTGGAGGCGACGTACTCTATGAAACCAAATTCGCAGAGTTAATTGCAGAGGGCATCAAGCGAACGTTGGCCCCCACGGGAGAAGCGATCATCACGGACCCCTCGCGGAAAACGGCGGAGGTGTTTGAAGCGGCATGCCCAGCGTTCGATTTCAAGCTGCGGCGAGGCCTGCCTGTTGCTACCGAGCATGGCGGCGTTCGGCACAGTGTCGTGACTTATTGGGTTCGCCACGGTTAATTCCGCGTAATCGTTACCAGCGGAGTAACGCGTTACCGGTCGCGAAATTGTGACCTATTACTTGAGATGCGGAGACGAACCGTCTTGCGTGCGACTTGCAGTGAATAGGTTTCACGACACTCCAGAAATCAGGCCGCTACATGACGTTGGGTGATGCGACATCTGGCAATTGGACGAAACCCGAGGGCAGGCCCGCGATCTTGCCCTGGGAAGAAGATCGCAGGACGACCGCCCGGCGAAAGTTCTACTGTCAACAATACATCGCCTTCACCTCGAAGAGTCGACTGCCGAAGTCGGGAGAATTTCGGCAGGTTCGCTGCCTCGATCTATCGCCTTATGGACTGAGTTTTCTGCTTAACCAGCAGCCAGAGGCCAAGTCGTTTGTCGTCGCTTTCGGCGATCCAGAGCAGGGCTCGCTCATCGCCGCGGAGATCGTGAGTGTCGATGCGGTAGTTCTCGACAACGAAACGACCTACCGAGTGGGTTGCCGTTTTGTGGGAGAACGCTTCGAGAGGTAACTAGCAGCCTCGCATGCGTTAGTGCGGTCGGAACTCGTCGATCTCGGAGATCAATCGATCGCGGATCTCTTGTAGTCGCCCGTCTTCTACAATCTTTTCATTCTGGGCATCGGTCACATAAAAGGTGTCCACGATTCCCTTGGTGCCCGTGGTGATTTTGGCTATGACGACCGAAAGCTCGAGATCGAAGATTGTGCGGGTAATGGTGAACAACAGACCGTTGGCGTCCGACGTGCGAATCTCGATGACGGTGTAATTGTCCGAGGTTTCATTATCGAGCTTGACCGCGGTCTTGACGCCTGCCAGCCTGGCGAACGTATCGGACTTCTGGTCTTGCCAAAACCTCTGGAAGGTTGGCGAATCGCCTTGCGTTGTTAACAAGGCCGTTCGAATCGCCTCGCACACCTTGGTGATACGCCACTCGGGCGGACCCTTGGGGTATTGAGGATCGACGACCATATAGCGGTCGTAGATCTGGCCATCGGCCAGGGTGTTGATTTCGGCCGAGAGGATCTCCATGCCCGACGCCGTGAGCGCGCCGGCCATTCTGTGGAATGCACCCGTGGTGAGCGACTCATTCGTGGCCACGGAATACCGCACAGTCTGGCTGTGCTCGTCAAAATGTCCTTCGACTTGCAATTCGTCGGGCGACAGGTGTTTCAACTGAACCAGCAGATCGACAATGGTTTGTGGTTCGTGATTGACGACATAGCTGTCCGATAGAGAGTTGACTTGCGTGCTGTGCCAATCGAGCTGAGGGCGTTCCGCATCGGGGAGCAGCGAGATGGCTTTTTCGCGTTTGCGGCGCAACTGTCCAACCGAAGCCGGAGAGGATTCGCCGGTGAAGTAGGGCATGGCGTTGTTATAGAGATTTGAGAGCATCCCTGCGCGCCAGTTGTTCCAACTACGCGGTCCGACCGCCGAGAAGTCGGACGCGGTCAGAACGAAGAAGAGCTTCATCACCTCGGCAGAGCCCACCTCGGCCACGAAGTCCTTCAGTAGTTTCTCATCATGGATATCGAGATTCATCGCGATGTACGACATTCTCAGGTGATGACGCACGAGGAATTTCAACACTTCTGTATCGCTTTCGGACAACTGCAGGCGGCCGGCCACATCCTCTGCTAACCGCTCGCCGACCACGCAATGGTCTTCGTCGTATCCTTTTCCCAAATCGTGAATCAGCAGCGCCAGGTGCAGCAGCCACACACGTTCGATCTCGCGGCACGCCTGCCCGACGTCGACATCCGCAGGAATATCGTAGTTCGTCTCGTCGACGGTGGCGAAGTAGACGGCTCCCTCGACGGCGCGGATAGAATGCTCGTCGACCGTGTATTTGTGCACGTCGTTGAACTGCATCAACGATCGGGCATGTTCAAACTCGGGGATCACCTGTTCAAGCAGACCAATTTCGTGCATCGAGCGAAGCAGCGCGCCCAGACGCTGGCGCCGCCCGAGCAGCGACAGAAATTTTTCACGTGCCCGGGGGGTTAGCTCGTTGTCCATTGAGGGCACCGCCAGCCGAATGGCCTCGCAGGTATCGTGATCGACCCGAGCATTCGTCAGGCTGGCCAGATTGAACAGGTCGACAGCTTCTTCCAGCCGCGAAGTGACGCGGGCGGTCCCACGGCGGGTGCTGGTGATCAGGCCTCGACCTTCGCGAAAGTCACCGTCCAAGCGGTGCCCGATGAGGAGTTGCACCCATTTGGGGCGTCGGCGAAGACCGATTGCCGTCTCGGAGAATCGAGCCAGCAGGCGACTCATCTCGTCGGTGTGTCTGAAATACTCCTGCATCAGATGCTCAGCCGGAAGCATTCCCGAGTTCTGTTCGTACCCGTATTCGCTGGCCAGGCGAACTTGGCAGTCGTGCGTTAAGTTATCGTTGCCGCGTCCGGCATTGAAGTGCAAGGCATTGCGAATCCACAACAGGAATTGCAGCGCTGCCCGAATGTTTTGATAGTCGGTTAGCGGCAAATGTCCCTGGAGGCGGAGTCCATCGAGATCGCCCGTACCGTAGCGCAGTCGACCGATCCATCGCAGTAGTTGGATGTCCCGAAGTGCTCCCGGCGATCGCTTGACGTTGGGTTGCAGCAGGTAAACGGTTTCGCCGTAACGAGTGCATTCTTGTTGACGCGCATCGATCAACAGATCGATCAGTGTTCGACGACGTCTTCGAGTGAATGCCTGAAACCTATTCAAGAACTGAAGGTAAAGTGATTCATCCCCATCCAAAGGACGTGCGTCGAGCAACGAGCTGCAAGAGCGAATATCTTCCAGGGCACTCGAACAGGCGGAAAAAACCGTATGACAGACAATACCGCTGGCCAGCCCAACATCACAGAAATCCTGGATCAGCCGTTGCGAGAGCGCCGTCAGGCGTCCTTCGACCGCGGGGGTGTGCAACAGATTCATGTCGGCATCCGAGTAAGGCGCAACTTCATTGCGCCCAAACCCGCCGTCGGCAATCAGGGTCACCTGAGAGGCAATGCCGTTTTCGCCGGTCTCGCCCAAGTCTTCGAGTGCCTGGTGAAAGAGATTCAGACAGATCTTGTCGTACAGCGACGACAGGCTTCTAGAAACTTGAACTCCCGGAACGCCGTCGCGAAGTCGGTCGGCAAGCTTTTCGCGGCCTGCGGCAAGCTCCCGCCGCGCATTCAACACAACTTCGCGAGGGCCACCATTGGTAGACATGACGTTCCGTTTGATTTCATCGAATGACGGGGGGCCTTGTGGGGGGGAGGCCCGAATTGCAGGATCCGCGCAAGATTAACAGCGGCTGAAGCGTGCCGCCTATGATCTCAGCAGTTATACGGCTTCTTCTCCGCGCTCGCCGGTGCGAATACGGATGGCTTCGCCGAGATCGCTGACGAAGATTTTTCCGTCGCCGATTTGGCCAGTTTGCGCGGTGCGAAGAATTGTGTCGATGGCCTTCTTTTCGTCGGCATCAGAAACGATCAGTTCGAGCTTCACCTTGGGGATGAAATCAACCTTGTACTCGACACCGCGGTACATTTCGGTGTGCCCTTTTTGACGTCCATAGCCTTTCACCTCGGTGATGGTCATGCCGTGGATGTCCTGTTCGGTCAGGGCATTCTTCAGGTCCTCCAGCTTGAAGTGGCGGACAATGGCTTCGATCTTCTTCATGGAATACTCCTTGTTGTTGGCCCGTGCCTCTCGGAACTCCGAGAGGGCCACTGAACAACTATCTCTATCCTACCCCGCAAGACCCCACTAGATAAAGATATAGCCCTCTTCGCCATGCTGACTCTGATCCAGACCGTCGATTTCTTCGGCCTGCGAAACGCGGAGCCCGATGGTGAGGTCGATGACTTTAAGAATGAAATAGCTTACCACGGCGGCGAAAACCCAGGTAACCACGGTGGCTGCAACCTGTCCGCCGAAGACGTCCCCGTTTTCGAGCAACCCCAGCCGTTCGCCGCCGGTGACCGCCCGAGTGGCGAAAACACCGGTCAGAATAGCTCCCACGGTGCCGCCGACCCCGTGTACGCCGAACGCGTCGAGCGAATCGTCGTAGCCCAGCTTCTTTTTCAGCGTGGTGCAGGCCAGGAAGCAAATCACCCCGGCCGCTGCGCCCATCAGCAAGGCGGGCATCGGCAATACAAAGCCGGCCGCTGGAGTGATGCAAACCAGTCCCGCGACCGCGCCCGAGCATGCCCCCAAGACACTTGGTTTACCGCGGAGAATCCATTCCATTCCGGCCCAGGCAACCGCACCCGCCGCTGCCGCGAAATGGGTCACGACGAACGCACTCGATGCGACCCCGTCGGCGGCCAATTCGCTACCGGCATTGAAGCCAAACCAGCCGACCCACAACATGGCGGCCCCGATGGTTGTATACGTCATGTTATGAGGAGGCATGGGGTCAGATCGGAACCCAAGTCGCGAGCCAAGGACCAGGGCACAAATCAAGGCTGAAACGCCCGAGCTGATATGGACCACGGTGCCGCCGGCAAAGTCGATGGCCCCGGTGTTGAATCCCAGGGCTTTGGAGTGTTCGCCGCCGTACGCCATGAAGCCACCGCCCCATACCCAGTGTGCCAACGGGCAGTAGACCACGGTGCCCCATACGATCATGAAGATGACCATCGCGCTGAACTTCATGCGTTCTGCGAAGGCGCCACAGATCAGCGCGGGGGTAATGATGAAGAACATGCCCTGGAAGACCATGAAGGTAAGCGTTGGGATCGTGGACCCTTCGTCTTGCGGAATGACGGACTCGCCTGCGCTCTCATCCCAATACGGCTGCACGCCCTCCATGAAGAGATTCGCGGTTCCCCCGATGAAGGCATCGTAGCCTTCCGGGCCGGTGGAAAATGCCAACGAATAGCCGTAAAGAGCCCAAATCACGGTCATCAGGCCCATCAGGAAGAAGCACTGCATCATCACGCTCAGCACGTTCTTCTTACGGACCAACCCGCCATAGAAAAGCGCCAGGCCGGGGGCGGTCATCATCAGCACCAAGGCTGAAGAAGTGAGCATCCACGCGTTGTCACCGGTATCGACCGTAGGCCGTTCATCTTCGGCGACCACGACACCAAGTTCTTCGTCCTGAGCCGAAGCGACCGTCGTAGGTAAGGCAATCACCAACGAAAGGAGTAGTGACCAGACCATACATGCCTTGCGTACCATTGAAATCGCCCTCCGCCTCAGGGAATGAACCCGCCTAATCCGTCGCGGCTCAATACGAACGAGAAAGCCGCGAATCGGAGTTGTGAGATAACTAGAACCCGCCTTGCAGCAACATGGAGACGTCGCCGCGCAACATGATTAAGCGACTAACGTATCGTCACCGGCGTCGCTAGTAAAGCTTTTCTAGCACGCATCCCGAATAATTGGTCGTCGCGGGCGGTGTGAGAGCGGCGCGATGGGCAGACCTTAGCCGCTGAGGTCGAGGTGGGAACCAGACTCGCCCGAGGCGTCTCGACTTTGCCGAGCCGGGGCTTGTTCGTCCTCGGGCCCTTGTTCGCCCGTGACCTGTTCGTCGACCTCCCACAACCTGCGGCCATCGGCATCGCGGTCTTCGGCAGCCTGGTCTTCATCCGTGGCACCGATTCCGGCTGCCTTCTCGGCTTGCTGCTCGGAAGCGACCTGTCGCTGTTGATTGGCCCGTTCTCCTCGGGCTCGATCGACGTCGGAACCTTGAGACTGAGACATGGGGGTTCCAGCAAAGCTTCCGATGAATCCGGCCGGTCCAATACTCATCGTAAACCTCCTCGGTTTTGCGTCACCCGATGGCCGGCGATATCTCACCGATTCGCTCGAAGGACCCTCGGATCTCGCGTAATCACGTCTTCCCTGTATATCGGATGGCCTCGTGATGCAGGCCCGTGAACCTTGGCGTGCAGGTCGAAGTAGGGCGTCCCTTTCGAACTCTAGAGTGGCAGAACCGGGTGTCAAACTTGAATCATCGTCATATCCGTTACGGTCCCCCGTGGCTGGAAGTCGTTGGCATGCCTACTCCATCAAGGCCTTCGCCCGATCGTGGTCGGCACATCGACCTGTAGTTGCTGTAGGGCCTGGTTGAGCCCCGGGAAGGCTTCCTTGCGCATCACAGGATCGTCGAGTGTGCCTTGAACGTGGATGAGCAAGACCTGTTTGCTGGCCTCGCCGATAACTTCGTGAATGATGGGAATGCGGTACTCGTCACGACCGACCACGGTATGAAAGGTGATGTCGAGCCGCGATTGGAAATCCATCTGGCCTTTGCCGAGTAAGCTGATCGCATCGCCGTTGAAATCGATGCGGTCGAAATAGATGTGGTTTCCGTCGATGCGGAAATTGATATCGCTCTTGGAGAATGCCGTGGTGTCCGGCTGGCGAATGCTTAACAGCTTGAGCATCGAGACCATCACTGGCAGTTCGTAGATGTCCGCGTTTCGCAGGTATGTTGTGCCCGAACCTTGGAAGGTGTGGCTGCCCGCTGCCGTTCCGGTTAACTCGACGTCACCCGAGAGAACTCCCCGCAGGTCTTGCGGTCCGCGGAATAATTCGTCGGTGCAGCGTTTCAGGTCGGCATTAGCCAGCGACGCGCGAATGTAGAATCGAGGTACTTCCTCCAGGGTGACCCAGGCGTCTGCCGCCAGTTGACCTCCGTAAGCTTTTGCCATGAGCCGCGGCGGCTGTTGACCCGGCGGTGTGCGTTGGGCGTAAGCGCCCAGACGCACCGTTTCGTCATCGATCCAGATCGGACCGGTGACGCCCGTGAATTGAAAGTCTTCATAAGAGACCGAGTCGACATTCACGGTGCCCCAACTTCGCAGGTGCTGGCCATCGAAGTTCCCCTCCAGCGCCATGCCACCATGGATATTGTGCAGCCGCACACCCGAACTCATGGAACCGCCGTGCGTGTCGAGAAACAGTCGCCATCGCGAGGTGGCCGACTCGCCCAGCGCGCCAGAACCGGCGAGCTCCAGCAGGCTGTTGCGGATGGAAAGCGGACCTTGCCAGCCTATGCGATCAAAGGCGGTTCGCAGTCGCAGGGGGAGTGCCCGATGCAGGTCGTGGTTGAGTTGCAGGCGATCGACCGACAGGTCTTCGAGCGAGAGCAGCCAACGACCGTCGGGATGCACCTCGCAACGACCACCGGTCTGCATCCTCACCTGGCCATGCTCGGCGGTGATGCGTTGCAGGTCGACGTGCCCATCGCGATAGATCATCGTTCCCTGCACATTGTCCATGCGATAGGGGAAGTAAGTGGGCTCGATCGAAGTGGTCCCCGGCAGCGGATCAACTTTGGCCGTCACGCTCAGCTTTTTGGACTGCGTCTGGTATTTCAATTCACAGTCGATGTCGACGGTGCCGTGCGGCTTCAAGTCGGTCCACAGTTGCTTAACGCCGGGATTCAACGCGTCGCGCAGCTCGACTTCCAACGGGATTTTCTCGCAGTCGAACTGCAGGAGGAGTTCCTTGCCATGGCCGGTGGTTTGGAATCTCCCCTCACAGGCGATGAACCCGCTGTCGTTGGTGCCTTGTAATTTGTGGAATGTCCATTCGTCGTTCTCCCCTTCAACCGTTCCGCGAATGTTCTCGATGGGGTAGGGGAAGTTGTCGTGCTTCACGGCGCATTGCTGCAAACCAATCCAAATGTATTTCGAAGGGGCTTGCGAAGGAGAAGTGCGACCGACTTCAGCATAGAAATCGACCGTACCTCGTGGGTTCAGCGCCTGCACCGCGCGGCGTGTCTCAGGCGGCAGAGCCGTAAGCAGCTTGTTGTTGATATGTAGCCCCTCGCCGCGGGTGACGATCTTTCCCGTGAAGTCCTTGCCCGGGTTTTCGAACTCTCCGTCGAGATGGACCGGCGTGGTCTCGCTGTAAGCCATCAAGTCCAACGCGAGATGGGTGCCGATGAGTTGCAGGGTGCCGGTACCGCGATGTAGCCGATAGGGAAACTTGTGATAGGTGAACGACACGTCGTGGCAGGCAACCCGAACCTCAGGGTTCCAAGCGGTACCGTCGAAGTTCATTTCCAAGTCTGCGTCGACGGTGCCGACCGGAAGGAACTTGTTCCAATGCACACGCCAAGCCGCCGGGATCGAGTTGACCAATCGATCGTCCAGGGCCATTTGCCGGCAGCGAGCTTCCACCTTGACAGGACTTTCAGGGGTCAATCCGTCGCTTTGCGCGGTAAGCCAGAGAGTGGTCTGCCCGTGTCGGGCGACCAGGCCATCGATTTTTAGCCCCTGGTTGTCGGCATCCCAGCGAGCACGAACATCGGCCAGCGGATACGGCAGACGGGGATGTGCGAGGCGGCCCTGTTCGAGCCCACCGCTCACGGCGAACTGGAGCGGCACCTCGCGACCAATGTCGTGATTCAACTTGAATTCGAGGTCCAGTTGTCCCTGGAGGCCGGCGATTTCTTTGAGCCACCCTTCTTGTTTGCCGGGCAGCGAGTCGTTGAGTTCGCTGGAGAGTTCGAGCCCGTTCACCGTGCCGTCGGCTTGCCAATGTTCGGCCTGGCGATCGGTCTGACCTTCGAACTCGATCCACCGCAAATGATCGCCCACTGCGCGACCCTCGATCATGATGTCCCGTTCGTCGTCGGGCATGTCGCCTTCTTCGGGTTTGATCGAGACGTACAACTGCCGCAGCTCCAACGTGCTGGTGGGATTCTTCTGGGGATCGAAGATCACCACGCGGCCATCTTCGATGGAGGCCACTGGCGGTTTGATTCCGAAGCGTGGCAAGGGGACCAGCTTGCTGGCACTCCATGCGGCGTCGGCACGGTGGGTGATGTTGATCGTGGGGCGACGGATGATGATTCGCTCGATGCGGGCAATACCTTTCATCAGGTTTTCCAGCTTGCCTACGCCATCGAGAAACACTTCGTCGATATAGGCCAACTCGCCCTGGGGGCCCGCGGCGCCGGGCTCCAGGATGGAAACTCCATGGATCTCGATCCCCTCACCTTCAACCCATCTCGCGGAGCGAACATGCACTTCCAGGTCGCTGTAATGGGTGGCCAAGATCTTTTCCGCATGGCGACGGATTTCTTCGTCGACGCGGTAATAGACGTACATCCCCACGCCTAACGCCACAGCAATGCTCAGCGCCAGGGTCCATTTGACCAGCCACCAAATTCGTCCGAATATGGCCACGATTCGCGGGGGTTAACTTTCTTGGTTATGGGTTGAGATAGGATCGCGGTTGCGTACTGAATCGCCCGACCGCCAGGCAACTAGCGCCGCGGCCGCCAGCACAATCCAGGTCAGCATGGCCGGTTCGCGATAACGCAACGAACTGACGAACACGACATGCAAGGCCGTGAAATACGCTGCCGGCAGCCAGAGCAACATCCAGCCGAATCCCAAATGGCGAAATCGCCATAGGCCGACGATTCCCAGAACCAGCAGTGGCACGTAGCTGAAGGTCACCAGCAGCCGCGGGATCCAGCCACCGAATTCGGCCGCATTGGGCCATAAGTTCCACAGTCGCAGAAACTTGATGCCGGCCAGTTGCACGACGCGCTGCGGGTGATTTCTGGCCCAATCCACGGCGGCCTGACGCATGGTTTGATCGAGGCGGTACTCGAAGATATTGGCGTTGGGCGGCACATCTTCGGCGGCCACCGCCTCTTGAAAGCTCGGTACAAAGGCCATGTCGCTGCCACCGTCGGCCTCGGGGTTCAAGCCATCGTAGAGGCTTGCTCCCACCTGCAGGGTCGTCGGCACAAAGTGACCCACCAGCCGTGCATTGCGCACCCACCAGGGTGCCAAAGGAAGGCACATGCCCACCAGCAGCGTGGTGAAAATTAGGGATTTGCGAGTGGCGCCGCGTACGACGAATAGCAAGAACACTGCGATCGCCGGTGTGAACAACAACCAGCTGGGGCGAACCAGCGTCGCGAATCCTCCGACGAGGCCGGCCACCAAAGCGAACGTGATGGCGTAACCGGTGCTTGCTCGACTTAGTGACACCAGCAGAACCAGTTGCAGTAGCATCAGCGTGCAGAACGGCGGTTCGCTGAGGATCAACACGCTGGTGATGATCGCACCGGGATAGATGGCCGTTAGGGCGGCCGCCACCAGGCCAGTCTCGCGCCCAAATAGTTGTGTACCAAGCAGGTACACCAAACCGACGGTCCATGTTCCCAGCAACACGCCGAGCATCCGCACGGCCAGCACACCGGGGGTTCCGCCCAACAGCTTGATCCAGCCGGCCAGCAGCAACGGATAGCCGGGCATGCGGAACACTTGAGCATCCGGGCCACCGTATTGGTACGGCTCCCCCTCGGAGATGGCCTGCGACAACACCCAGTAAGAGTCGCTGTCGCCGAAATGGAAACGTTCGGGCGAGATGTGCTGTTGCCAGATGAACGCGGCCGCTGTGCGAAAGATGAGCGCAGCAGCCAACACCAGCAGCAGCCAGCCAGTGTGTTTTGAACCACGTGCGGTCAAGGTGCAGCCGATCCCGGTCGGGATGTCGGATTTGTCGCATCTCGAAGAATCATCAATACATACGTACCTGCGGACAGTCAAAAAGCGGGGCATCGTACGTCGGGTTTTCAACCAGCGTCAAGCCGGGTTCAGCCATGCGTTTCCAGCTTGCCGGGCCTGGGTATCTACGGGAGATGGCGACCAGTTTCTCGGTCGTTTTTCGATGGGTCGGAAGGTTCAGAGCTTTCGACGGCTAACTGCGGCTCGATGCCCCGATTTCGAGCGAATGCGAATGATGCGCTGGATAGGTTGACTTGGGTGTGTGCGAAGACTTTATGCCCAAGCCACTGCGATTAAACAGTTTCCTTCGCGGCGCCAGTACGTATACTGCTAGCTTTCCAAAATCGAAACGACATTCGCCATCGGTGACAACACTGGTGTCAGCCCTGCTGGCGCACCAGGCGAATGGTGAAGATCCAATAAATGGCCCTGCGGGAGGTTCTTATGGTTCGGACGCGATGGTTGTTCGTTCTCAGTTGCATCGCACTGATCACATCGGCGTTCACATTCGTCATTCGCGGCGACGTCCTGCAACCATTCGGCGACTATTTCGGGCTCGATCAGGAACAGAAGGGGGGCATCGAGGGTGCCGTCTTTCTTGGGATGGCCTTCTCGATGCTCGGCGGCGGATTCATCTGCGACCTGCTGGGCATGAAACGAATTATGTGGCTCGCCTTTGCCTCCCATGTGGTAGGTGCCGGTGGGACCATCTTGATGGGGTACGGTACTTCGGAAACGTTCGGAGGTGCCACGAATGCCTTTTACCTGCTGTGGCTGCTTTCGTTCTTAATGGGCTGCGGCAACGGGTTCACCGAGGTTGCCATCAATCCCTTGGTGGCCACATTGTATCCCAGGGACAAAACACATTACTTGAATGTGCTGCATGCCTGGTGGCCCGGTGGGTTGGTGATTGGTGGTCTGCTGGCCCGCACGGTCGGCGGTGGTTTGGACCTGGGTGTGGTCTCTGTCCCCGGGTTGGGGTTCAACTGGCAATTCAGTTTGCTGTTGATTGTGATTCCCGCGTTGATTTACGGCTTCATGTTGTTGACGGCCACCTTCCCCGCCACTGAGCGCGTGGAAGCTGGTGTCTCGAACGCCGACATGTTTAGGTCTTGCTTGCGACCGATGTTTTTCCTTTGGGCCATCTGCATGTTGATGACCGCCGCCACCGAGTTGGGCCCGCAGAAGTGGCAAGAGTCGGTGATGATGAGTGTTACCGGGGGCAACGTTTCCGGAACCCTGATTCTGGTTTATACCTCGGGCATGATGTTCGTGTTGCGACACTTCGCCGGCCCGATTGCGCATCGATTGTCACCCATCGGGATGATGATAGGCTCAGCAACCTTAGCGGGCCTTGGGCTCTATCTCTTGAGCTTTGCCGACGACACGGCGACGGCTTTCGGTTTTGCCACCATCTTTGGTCTTGGCATCGCCTACTTCTGGCCCACCATGTTGGGCGTCACGGCCGAGCGTTTCCCCAAAGGTGGAGCGTTGGCCTTAGCCTTGATGGGCTCGGTTGGAAACCTTTCGATCGCGTTCGTCCTGCCGCAAATGGGCCGCATCGTTGAGCACTACAGCGTCAACACGCTGGAGCAGGACAGCCCTCAGTTGACCGAAGAATTTCTCAAACGCAATGAAGCGGGCCAACCTCAAGCATTGAATACCCAGGCACTGAACGATCTGAACACCGCGGCCGTCAAGAAAGTGGGCGAGATCTTGCAGACCGATCCCGAGGTGTTCGATGAGATCATGGCGAACAAAAACGTTGCAGCGCGGATGAGGGCTGAAAACCAATCGAGCGATCCACAGTTCGGTGGATTGTCGGCCCAAATCCTGGCGACCGGTGCGATGAACCGGGAAGCAATCACATCGCTTGCCGCCTCGAATGCAGACGTTGCCGCGCTGAACGACTTATTGGCCGAACGCGACCAGGTAACCGCAGCCGAAGCCGTCGGGTTCAAGATGGCATTCCGTTGGGTCAGCGTTTTGCCGGCCATCCTGATTGTGCTGTTCAGCGGTATCGTGCTTTACGATCGATCCCAAGGCGGCTACAAGCCAGAGATTCTGATCAGCCGCGAGGAAGAAGCGGAACTGCTCTCCGGCGGTGTACAAGGCCCGATCGAGTAAGCCGACGAATAGAACAACGAGCCACGAAATACCGTCAAGCGTTGCGCTTTGTCGTATCATCCGTGTCGGTTTGCTGAAGGATCAGTTGACGGCCTTCCCGGGATGCCCGAATGGCACCCGGCAACATGATCGGAGATACTTCGTCTGCAGGGGCGCGTACCATTTCGCCGAGCCGCACCCACTGCGCTTGGCCCATCGGTTGAAGCGGCCAACTCAATTCGCGATACGTCCGGATCAGCGTTTCGTGGATGAGAAACGTTGTTTGAACGGCCAGGCAATCGCAGTCGATACACGCGCCGCCTTGGGGCGTGAGCTCGACCGATTCGTTCCAGAGTTGATCGAGACAAGCTTCCTTGAATGTCTCGTACGCATCGGTCGCCACATTGCCCAGCCTCAACAGCGAGTCGACCATCTGCGGGTTGAAGTCGCGAACCAGTAGCGGCAACAGCTCGTGGCGAATTCGATTCCGCATGAACTGGCGATCTTCGTTCGATTCATCGGTGCGATATGATTGCCCAAGGGCTTGTAGGTAGGTCAGCACTTCCTGGCGACGCACGCCCAGCATCGGCCGGATGAGCGAGGCATGCTCGAGCGTTCGTATGCGAGGAATGCCCGCGAGACCCGCCATCCCCGTGCCCCGAATGATGCGATGCAGGATGGTCTCCGCCTGATCGTCGGCCGTATGGGCCGTGGCGATGTATCGGGCTCCCACGTCTTCGGCCAGCCGCGCTAGGTATCGATAGCGTTCAGCTCTCCAGCTTTGTTCGTCGGTTGCCGGAGAGGAATCGGTCTGTGCGTGTCCAACTTCAATTTTCAGTTCAAGGCTTTCCGCAAGTTGTGTTACGAACCGCTCATCCTCGTCGCTTGCGGTTCCTCGTGTATGGTGGTTGAAATGGGCCACGATCATTCGCCCGGCACCACTTTCGGGGTTTAACTCAGCCATCGCCCTTAGCAGTGCCGCACTGTCGGCCCCGCCTGACACCGCCAATAGTACGGTGACTTCTTGCCAATGCCGAGGCGGCCAATTCTCCGAAATTGCCTGGGGCAGGTCGAATTCGGCGTCGGGATTTTGAGTTTCACGGGCACTCATATTTTGCCTGTCTTACCAAGCTGGCCGTGATACACGATCAGGAGGGGCGCGATTGATAAGTCTATATCAATCAGGCGGTTAGCATGAGGCTTCCACGGCGATGAGGAACCGGAATCCTGTTGCAGAGTTTGGCATCTTTGGTAGGATGCTTCGATTGGGCTCACTCCGTTCGCATGTCGCTGGCGCCTTTTCATCGGCCGGACATCTGCATCCAGATATCCGTCGGCTAGGTGGTCAGTTGCTTGCCCGTCACGGGGGGCTAGGGCTCAAAAGACATGGTTCGAAAAAACAGTCATCGATAACGAGTGTCCTCGGTTGGCCCGGAGAGGGCAAGCCAGGCGATACTTCACGGCGACACTGCGTCGGAACTGGTTTCCTAGCAGCAAGAACCAATCAACATTTGAGGATGGTGGAATGATCGAGACATTGATCTTCCTGGTACGGCAATGGCTTTCTCGCGTCTGGCGGCCCGCGGTCTTTGCGGCGGGCCGGCTGCAATTTGCCGCTTCCGGGCGTGCGAAGATCAGCGGACGCTGGAATGCCCCCCATCTCTCATGGCTTGGGTTTTGTCGTGGTTTGCTTTCCAGCAACCCAAGTCAGTTGGTTTGGATGTGCAACACACGTTCTTCTTCAAGTTGGCAATCTCCACCTCAGGCGTATGCAAGCTGGCATCCAGCCCGGCATACGTGGCGGTATTCGGAACGGGAGGTGTCGCCGAGACACCTTGTTCCCAGATTTGCTTGGTGTCCTTGTTGATCGTGGTTGCCTGTTCAGTCAGGTTCCTTGCCAGATAGAAAATTCGTTCTGCCGAAATCGTCGACGACCGTTTGATCGCGGTCGATCGAAGTATCTTCCGGCTGCGGTTTGCGTCACGGCCTTGTCCGTGTCGGGATTCCTGCTTCTCCGCCGTAGGCAATCCGCTTTCGCGGATCGTCGAGAGCCTGCCGAATTGAGATAATCAAGGGAGCAGTCCGTGGATAATCCCGTAACTATGGCGGCGATCGCGTCGGTCATCAGCTTCGTGCTGGCCGCGGTCCTCCTCAAGGGGATCGACTATCTGCGCATGAAAGACGCAGATAAACGCGCGAAGGAAATCATCGATCAAGGGCAACGCGAGATCGACGCACGCAAGCGTGAGGCCGAGCTGGAAATCAAGGAAGCCGCCATCCAACAGCGAGCCGATGGCGAGCGTGAGCTGGCCAAGATTCGCGATGAGCTGCACGAACGTCAACGTGCCGTCGATAAGCGCGAAGACACGCTCGAACAAAACATGGAGCAACTCCGCAAGCAGGAAAGCATGGTGGAGAACAACCAGCTCCGGCTGGCCGAGCGAATCGAAGAGGCCGACCGCCACAACCAGGAGTTGGCCCAGATCACCGAAGCCCAGCAGAAGAAGCTGCATGAACTCAGCGGGCTATCGAAGGAAGCGGCCACCACCCAATTGCTCGACATGCTCGATGAGCAGCTCAAGCACGAGACGGGTGCCCGCATCCTCGAGCACGAAAAGCAATTAACAGAAAACTGCGAGGAGAAGTCTCGCGAGATCCTGGTGACTGCGCTGCAGCGTTACGCGGCGACGCACGTGGCCGACACCACCACGAACACGGTCGACATTCCCAACGACGAAATGAAGGGACGCATCATCGGTCGCGAGGGCCGAAACATTCGTGCCTTCGAAAAAGCCACCGGTTGCGACGTGATTATCGACGATACGCCCGGCGTGGTGATTGTCAGCGGGTTCGACATGGTTCGCCGCGAGGTGGCCCGAAGGGCCCTTGAGAAGCTCATCGCCGATGGGCGGATTCATCCAGCCCGCATCGAAGAAATTGTCGGCGAGACGCAGGCCGAGCAAGATTCGTATCTGAAAAAAGTCGCCCAGGAAGCCGTGCAAGAAGTGGATGTCAGCGGCTTGCACCCAAAAATCTCCGAGTTGCTTGGCCGTCTGCGGTTCCGTACCAGTTACAGTCAGAACGTCCTAAGGCATTCGATCGAGGTGGCCTTCCTGACGGGCATGATGGCCGAAGAGTTGGGTCTCGACGGCACGCTGGCTCGTCGTTGCGGGTTACTTCACGATATCGGCAAAGCGGCCGACCACGAAGCCGAAGGTGGGCATCCGAAAATCGGTGCCGACCTGCTCAAGCGTTACGGCGAAGGTCCGGAGGTCGTACACGCTGCCCTGGGGCATCACGACGACATTCGCATTGAATATCCCTATACCGTTCTGGTGGCTGCCGCCGACGCGTGCAGTGCAGGACGCCCGGGTGCCCGGCGAGAGAATCTGGACCACTACATCAAACGGATGGAAGAGCTCGAGTCGATCGCCAGCTCGTTCTCAGGAGTAACCCAGGCGTACGCCATTCGGGCTGGTCGCGAACTTCGCGTGTTGGTCAGTGCGACCCAGACCACCGACGAATCCGCGTCGCGCATATGCCGGGATATCGCCAAAGCTTATGAAGAGCAGTTAACCTATCCTGGCGAGATCAAAGTGACCGTTCTTCGCGAGACTCGTATCACGGAGATCGCCAAGTAATTTGCGTCCAGGTTACCATGCAGAGGGCAGGGAACTGGTTCACCAGGGCCCACGTGGAAGGAAAGAGAGTGTGCCGTGCGGTTGTTACACATCGGCGATATCGTCGGCAAACCTGGGCGACAGATTGTCAATCGCGCCCTGCGAGGGCTGATTCAGGAGGAGAACCTGGATCTGGTGGTCGCCAACGCCGAAAACGCAGCCGGCGGTTCGGGCATCACTCCGGCCAACTACCGGGAGCTGCTCGATGCCGGAGTGGACGCCATTACCCTGGGCGACCATATCTATCGACGGCGGGAGATCAACGCGATCCTGGAGTCGCAAGGCAATATCGTCAAGCCGGCCAACTACCCTGACTCGGCCCCCGGGCACGATCACATGGTGGTCGAAGCGCTTGACGGGACCCAAGTGGCGGTCATCAGTTTATTGGGTCGGGTATTCATGCGGCCTGTGGATTGCCCTTGGGATGCCGTGGACCGTGTGCTCGAAAAACTTCCTTCCGAGGTTCGCGTGATCTTGGTCGACTTTCATGCCGAAGCCACCAGCGACATGCAGTTGATGGGCCGCTTTCTCGATGGTCGCGTCTCCGCGGTATTGGGAACCCACACGCATGTCCCCACCGCCGACGAACAAATCCAACCCGGGGGTACCGCATTTCAATGTGATGTGGGGATGACGGGCCCGCACGAGAGCATCCTTGGTCGACGCATCGATCGGGTGCTGGAAACCACGCGCACGTTCAACCCCACCCATTTCGAAGTAGCCACGGGCGACCTGCGGATCAATAGCACCATTGTTGATGTCGATCCCGCAACCGGCCACGCAACGGCCATTCGTCGACGTCAAGTTGACGAATCCGAGGCCGACCGTCTAGCTTCTCTGGTCACCGCTGAATCTTCGTGATTCTCGGTATCTGTTTCGTGGTTGTGCGTTATGCGAAGACGCATTCAAACCGATGGGCATCGGTCGAATCGGCTTGTTCCAATCAACCCAGTACACCAGGTTGCTAAGTGCTTCAGGCCCACCTTGAGGCCGAAACGGCACCGATTGCATGGAGCAATGCGATCCCCGAGTTCTTCGTCTGTCCGGCTCTCTTCTGGCTTTTTGGCCGGGCCGAAGTGCAACGCGTGGTGGCAAAGTCGGGTACCCGAATCGAATCGACCGAGGAGGGGCCATCTGATGTGGCTAAGGTAGCGAGAAGCAAATCCTGTCACATCCAGGGCTCAGACGCTTTACAAGCCGCCCCTCACACCCGATGCTGATGCCGAGTGTGGAAAGCCGTACCTTTCAGACCAAATCAGGAAAAGGGTTGAGAACGATGCAATTGATTCGCTTGATGATGTTATTCGTGGCCGTCTCGGTGTTTGCCCTCAATAGCGGCTGCAACTCAGAGACGACAACCGCCCCGGACTCGGGTAGCCAAACCGAGGAAGACCAAGGTCACGAACACAGTGATGACCATGACCACGGCGACGATCATGACCATGCGGACGGTCACGACCATGACGGCGACGATCATGACCATGACGAAGCCGGTGGTGAGTCGGAAGAGAAAGCTCCCGAAGGCTCGTAATTTCTGCAGGCTGAGCTGCGAAACCAGGCTATCGAGAGATCGACACTGTAGGTGGGGCATCCATTTGCCCACGGTTCGATCTGTCGGTAGCTATTTTCTTATCGTCAACCCACCGCAACCATGACGGGTGCATGGCCCATGCTCGAAGGAGCGCTATCGTGAACGACGCGGCTTGGTGGCCATGCGGCTTTGAGGAGGATTCGCGTAGACGGCCGGATCGTCGATAATCCACGGTGTCGAAGCCGTGCGCCCGTCGTACAGGTTGAACGTGTCGAAGAACACGCCATCGAGACGCTGCACGCGGAAGTTATACGGATAATGCGAAGCGATACGATCCTCGGGGGTCAGAGCGTCGACCCCGGGGCTGGCATAGTAATGGACCATGCCATCGGGCGTGAATGACATGCCCAGTGTCCACCAGCCGGTTTCTTCGATGTCGGGGCCACGGAAGTCGCCGTTTTCGCGACCCCGAATGATAATGTAAGCAGAGTCTTCCTGGTCTTGCCGCGCGTGCCCACTGTTGAAGACAAAGAAGATGCCCGGCCACGAGGGTTCGGCCTTGTATTCCATCTTGCCGAAAAAGCCTTCGGACCTGGTTGCGACGCGACGCGGGCCGTAGACCGAGGTGCGGAACCCGAACGACGTGCCCGTGCGGTTTTCCCATCTTTCAAACGGGGGCAGATACACACGGACCACGGCACTGGGCGACCACGAGACGGGATAACTACGGCCCCAGGGCGAGGCGGTCATCATGATCAAGTCGTCTTGTTCATTCTTGCGAGAAATACGGCCCGGGATTCCGGATTTGATCGAGCCGATCATCAAGGCACCTTCGCTACCTTCGATGCCGCCTTCGGGGGTTTCCACTCGTTTGATGATGTCCGGGTGACCACGCAGGGCACTTTCTTGCCAGCGACCGTTGATCGATCGCCCGCCCGGCAGTCGGGTTCGTTCATCTTGTTCCTGGCTGCTCTTGGGATTGTTGTGAATGTATTTCCAGTCTTCGCTTTCGAAGTTGTCACCAACCCCGGGTACGACGTGCCCGGTACCAGGGACCAGCGGCGCTGCCATGCCGTAAGCCGCAATCAAACAAATGGCCGCTGCCCAAGACGCAATGTGCAACAACTTCATGGCTCAACAACTTTCTGAGAAGGTCTTCTGACAATGACAGCACAAGGTACGATCCGCCTAATGAATTTCATCGGACAAATTGGACGAGCTTACTTGGAGAAAATCTCACAAGTCCTCGATTCCAGTTCGCCGCAGACGCGAATCGAACTGCGCAGCCGCATCGAATTTCAAGACAGTGAGCGGAAGTATGGGAGAAAAGACCGCTGGGTTAGCAAAGCCTGAACGCACGCCGATGTCGGCGCATTGATGGCACTGCGAGCATCGGGTTACAGCTTCGACTCCAAAGCATTGCAAACGGTGCGAATCACCTGCACCCGCGCCCAACGTTTGTCGTTGGCGGGCACCAGATGCCAGGGGGAGTACGACGTGCTGGTGCGAGCAACCATTTCGCTGGCTGCCTCCTCGTACTGATCCCACTTTTCGCGATTGCGATAATCCTCGTCGGTAATCTTGAACCGCTTGTAGGGTGTGGACTCGCGATCCTTGAAACGCTGCAATTGCTTCTCCTTGGAGATGTGCAACCAGAACTTTGCCAGCACCATGCCGTGTTCGTGCAGCTGTTCTTCGAAGTTGTTCAATTCGGCATATGCTCGCCGCCACTCGGGCTCGGTGGCGAAACCTTCCACCCGTTCGACCAGAACCCTGCCGTACCAACTGCGATCGAACACCACGAACTGACCGGGCGGGGGGATGTGGCGCCAGAATCGCCAGAGGTAATGATGCGCCAGTTCCTCTTCCGTGGGTTTGGCGATGGAAACGACCCGATACAAGTGTGCGTTCATCGAGGCCGCCAATCGGCGGATGGCACCACCTTTGCCAGCGGCGTCCCAACCCTCGAAGGCCAGAACGGTCGAAAGACCCCGGTGATATGCCTCGCGGGCCAGCGCGTTGAGTCGTGACTGCTCGTGTTCCAGTTGTGTTTCGTAGTCGGGCTTGGCGAGCTTGCTGGTGAGATCGACTCGATCCAGCACGGTGAGATCGTCATCATGAACGGCCGCTTCGTCAGGCGCCTCGGGGGCATCTTGCAGCACAAGTTCGCCCTTGGGGATTTCAGCCAAACGCCGCTTCATGGCCTCGAGCAGCATTTCGCTAACGGCCACATCGCGATATCGCCAGTCGCTACTCTCGACAATGTGCCAGGGAGCGCTGGCCGTGCTGGTCTTGCGGATGAAGGTCTCGACGATCCCCAGCGCTTGCTCAAACCTCTCGTAGATGGCCCAGTCTTCAGGCTGCACACGCCATTCGTGGTCGGGGTGTTCCTCCGCTCCTTCCAAACGTTCGAGAAGATCGTCCTTCGAAACGTGAAGCCAGAACTTGATCACTACCGCCCCGTCGGCCGCCAGGGCTTGTTCGAAGCGGCGCGTGTGACCGACCTGACGCAAGAAGTCGGCCTCGCTCAGCGTGTTGTTCAGCCGATCGACCATCGCCCGTAGGCTCCAACTACCGGCGAAGATGGCCATTCTTCCCCGCGCGGGAAGCGCCTTCCAGTATCTCCAAAACCTGGGCCACTGGCGGTCGGCTTCGTTGGGCGGCGCGAACGCATTGGTTTCCAGGAAGCGTGGATCGAGCCAGGCATTCAGACGATTGATCAGGTCGTCGCAACCAGGGCGGTCATCGCCGGCAATGACGATGATGACCGGTACCTTCGCCTTGCGAACTTTGTTCTGCATCTCGATCAACGCGGTGCGGAGGCTGGTCTCGCGTTCATCGAACTTCTCTTTTGAGAGCTTATGACCGATCTCGGCCGCTTCGAACATAGAGGTGTCTCGTTATCTGGATGATCGACCGATCAAGACGTGAGCAATAGTCGACAGAACAGGTGTGCTTTCGCGGCTGGTCATTATAACCTTCCGCCGAGCCTAAGACGAAAGGAACAGAAGGATACGATCGATTCAAAACGACCGGCGATGCGGCCGGCGTCGCTTCCGCTCCCAACCAGGTGTTTCTCTGGTGGACTCCCGATCGGACCGCGATAGAATCGCATCGACATGGAATGACCCGCAACACTTGAGAGTGTGAACAAGAGCATGAGCGATAAGAAGCGAACGATTGTCATTGTCGGTGCAGTTGCCGGGGGAGCATCGGCGGCCACGAGGGCACGTCGCATGAACGAACAGGCCGAGATCATTTTGTTGGAAAAGGACGAGTACGTCTCATTCGCCAACTGTGGGTTACCGTATTACATCGGCGACGAGATTACCGATCGTTCCAAGTTACTGGTCGCCACGGCCGAATTCCTGCAGAAACGGTTTCGTATCGAAGTCCGCACCCGACAGGAGGCCGTTCACATCGATCGGGATAAGAAGAAAGTCGAAATCAAGGACCATGCCAGCGATCGTACGTATGAGCAGCCGTATGACAAATTGATCCTTTCGCCGGGTGCCACGCCACTGAAGTTTCCGATGGATGGGGTTGACGCCGAGAACGTGTTTACGCTGCGAAACGTGGCCGACACCGATGCCATTCGTGCCGTGGTCGATGCCGGGAAGGCCAAACGGGCCTGCGTGGTAGGGGCCGGCTACATTGGCCTGGAAATGGTCGAGCAATTGGTGCATCGCGGCTTGCAGGTCTCGCTGGCCGAACTTCAATCGCAGGTTCTGGCGCCCTTTGACCCGGAGATGGTGCAGCCCATCGTTGATGAACTTTGCAAGCACGACGTCGAACTGCATTTGGGCGATGGTATTGCCGGCATTTCGACCGACCCTAATGGCCTGGCTGACGGGGTTACGCTTAGCAGCGGAACGAAGATCGCCGCCGACCTCGTGCTGCTGAGTTTGGGAGTTCGCCCCAACACGCAGTTGGCGAGTGACGCGGGCTTGGAAGTTGGGTCCAGCGGAGGCATCGCCACCAACAATTACATGCAAACCAACGATCCCGACATCTATGCTGTGGGGGACGCCGCGGAGTATTGTTTCGGCCCGACGCAGCAGCGCCAACGTGTGGCACTGGCCGGCCCGGCGAACCGCTCCGGCCGCCTTGCAGGCCAACACGCGGCAACCGGTCACAGTGAGGCGATGGCCGATGTGTTGGGCACGGCGATTGTCCGCGTCTTCGATCAGACGGCGTCAATGACCGGTCTCACGACCAAGGCTGCCCAAAAGGCAGGCATCCGTGCCGAGAGTGCCACGGTCGTCGCCGCCCACCATGCGGGATACTATCCGGGTGCGGCTCCCTTGCGGTTGAAAGTGGTGTTCGATCCTGCCGACGGTAAAGTGCTTGGGGCCCAGGCGGTCGGGAAGCAGGGGGTCGACAAGCGGATCGACGTGATCGCCACCGCTATGGCATTTGGGGCCACGGTACGCGACCTGGCCGGGGTCGATCTGGCTTATGCACCGCCCTTTGGTGCGGCCAAGGACCCGGTGCATCTGGCCGCCTTCGTGGCGTGTAACCACCTCGATGACATCAACAAGGTGATTCCTGCGGACGCGGAGATTGACTCGCATTACGTGCTCGATGTGCGGACGGCACCGGAAGTGGAACGTTCGCCGCTTGCGGGGGCTGCAAACCTGGTACATATCCCGTTGGACGAACTTCGCGTCCGGATCGACGAACTGGATCCAGCCGCGAGCATCGTGGTCTCGTGTGGTGTTGGACTGAGGGCCCACAACGCGGCTCGCATCCTTCGTCAAAACGGGTTCGAGCAGGTCGAAGTCCTTTCAGGCGGGGCTACTGTCCGAAATCACGCGATGGCGGCCAAAAAGACTTCTTGAACCCGACGCGATGCATTCGGCCGGACGAATCGGTTGCCGGAACCGATTCTGCCGTCGGCCCCCCAAAGGGCCTGTGAGACGGGCAAAGGGGCGGTCGCGACTTCGTTTCGGCACCCCATTCCACAGGATCGTTACCTGGGCTGGTCGAGTGCTGCGTTGCTTTTCAGGTTCGTTTCATGTGAGGAATGGGCCAGCAGCAGTCGCCCTGTGGCCGTTCTGAAGGGCTTTTCATACCCGTCTTGAAACAAAACATGTCTCTGTTGGGTACAGAAATCCATTCGCTCCGCGCGCCGGCCCAAAAAATTCTCTGGGAAGTTTGACGACAGGTATTCGGGCTGGTTCAATTGGATTGCCTTCGGTCGATGAGACGAGGGTATTTCCGATCCTTTTTGCGGCTCTCGGGTCCTTATTCCCCAAACATTTACCCCCCAATTCGAATACGGAGGCTACCTAGATGAAGCGTCACTTTAGTACCTGGCTCCAGTGGGCGACGTGCATGCTACTTGTGGCATGTGTTTCGACCGCCCGAGCCGAAGACACGGTCGACCCCGTCGGCACGTGGAAAGCAGACATCAGCATGGAAGGCGGCGTGGACCTGGAAGCCATCGTTAACATTTCCAGCGACGGCGACGATGGTTACGTCGGCGCGTTTGAGATTGTTGATTTGGGCGAAGGTGAAATTGAGGATGTGACCGTCGAAGGCGATCAACTCACCATTAAGGTAGAAGTTGATTTTGGTGGACAAGACCTCAGTGTCGAACTCAACGGCACCGTCGACGGTGACGACTTCGAAGGCACGGTTGCCTACGACCTGGGTGGCGAAGGCGGCGAACTGGAATTCGCCGCCAAGCGCGAGCAACCGGCTTCGTTGGCTGGCGTATGGCAGCTAGAGATTGATGCCACCAGCGTGGGTGGTGAAATCTATGAGCCGACCGTTGAATTCGTGGACGGCGAAGACGGTACGACCGGCACGCTGACTTTTGACGACGGTCAAGTTGCTGACGTGACCGAGATTAGCCTCGAAGGCAACAAAGCCCACTTCGAATCGTCGCTCGATTTTGGCGGCACTGAACTGGCCATCAAATACGACGGCGAACTGGAAGGCGACAAGATGGCCGGCACCCTGGTCTTCGACCTCGGTGGCGAAGAAGGCGAACTGGAATTCACCGGTGAGCGAGAAGTGGTCGTCAACGTGGCCGGACTCTGGAGCATGAGCATCGACGCGACCAGCGTGGGTGGCGAAGTCTATGAGCCGGTTGCCGAAATCCTTGAGACCGAAGATGGCTACTCCGGTTCTTTCGAGATGCTCGAAGGCCAAGAGGGCACCATCGAAGATATCGAACTCGATGGCAATGAACTGACCTTCAAGGTCGTCCTCGACTTCGGCGGAGCCGAGTTGGTCACCAACTACACCGGCACCATCGACGGCGACGCGGTAGCCGGCACGGTGGAGTTCGATCTTGGCGGCCAAGCCGGTGAGCTGGAATTCAGCGGCGAGCGAAGCGACTTCCCCGCTGACCTGGTCGGAACGTGGAATCTTCGCATTGACGCCACCAGTGTTGGCGGCGAGGTCTACGAACCGGTCGCCGTATTCGAGGAAGAAGACGGCGAGCTGGACGGCGATGTAATGCTGGACGACGGCCAGGAAGCCGAGGTTTCAGAGATCGTCATCGACGGTAATCATGTCACGTTTACCGTCTCGTTCGATTTCGGCGGAACCGAAATGAAGCTGCTGTACGATGCCATGGTCGACGGCGATTCGATGGCCGGTATGGTCGAATTCGACCTGGGTGGCCAGACGGGCGAGCTTGATATGACAGGCGAGCGCGTCGTGCAGATCGCCGGAACTTGGGCGCTGAGCATCGACGCCACACCCGTTGGCGGCGAAGTTTACGAGCCGACGGCCACCATCACCGCAGATGGCGATGGTTTCACCGGAACCTTTGCGGCCGACGATGGTCAGGAGGCTGACATAACCGACATCGAGCTCGATGGGGACCAGCTTTCGTTCAAGGTTGCCCTCGATTTCGGTGGTACCGAACTCGTCTCGACTTACGCGCTGACGGTCTCCGGCAGCGATCTCTCGGGCAATCTCGAGTTCGACGTCGACGGAAACACCGGCGAACTCGAAGTCACCGGCCAACTCCAGGGCGACGACGATGATGATGACGATGATGACGATGACGACGACGACGATGACGACGAGTAAGTCGTCAGGATCACCAGCTCACCATTGAGGAGTTGGGCTTCGTTTTCATCATGTCACTAAAAATAGCGGCCCTCTTGTCCAGCGTGTTCGGACAAGAGGGCCGTTTTCAATGGTAGGAAAACGCTATGAAGCACTTTCCGTGGCCGGCACCGGCAGCGGTTCCAGCACGGTCTGCGCGGGACTGGGTTCGCGAGGATCGTCGTCCCCCGCTTCGTCCTCTTCAGCAACTAGCGCTGGTTCGATAACCCGCATCGATCGCCACGTTCCCTGCATGAATCGGGCGAAGAAGATCGCCCCCAGCAGGAAAATCCAAATCGTGATGATCGTCCAGGTACCCAGGATACCGAAGCCGAAGTACTCGGTCGCGATCCAGGTTGCAGCCACCGCGGAGCACGCCAGGGAGACAGTCGTGATCATCACGAACCGCGTATCACCTGCTCCCTTGATGGCGTTGACAAACACAATGTTGGTCGCGTCAAACAGGCAAAACAGCGCCACGAATCGCAGCAACACAATCGTCAACGCGGCGACCTGTTCGAATTGCGCCGGATCGGCATGGGCCGCATGGGCCATCAGCAACAATCGCGGTGCGAAGACGTACAGCGACGAGATGCAAAGCACATACGCAATTCCCAACTGAAACGCGGTCCAGGTCGCTCGCTCTGCCAGGTCAGGACGCTCCTCGCCCAAACGCTGACCAACCAACGTGCTCACGGCAATACCAACGGCCAGCATGGGCATGAACGCCAAGGCCTCGACGTTGAAGGCCAGGTTGCTGGCCGTCAGTTCGATTTCACCCAAGCGTCCCAACACCATGATCAAGGCAGTGATCCCGCTGCACTCGACCAGGAACTGTACGCCGCTGGGGGCTCCGAATCGCAGCAAACGTCGCATCAAGGGGAAGTCCAACTGCATTCCGCTGAGCGTTCCAAATCGTTCTCGGTATTGCAACTGCAGCATCAGACTGAACAGCACCAAGACCTTAGCCCACTGCGCGATCGAGGTCGCCCAGGCAGCGCCTTGAATTCCACGCTCTTCGAAGCCCCAGGTTCCGAATATCAGCGGATAGTCCAGCAAGATATTCAGTCCCGCGGCAAACAGGTTCACCAGCATGATGGTTCGCATGTCGCCACGACCGATGAAAAACCCGGCCACCGCGGCAGCGACCACCATCGCACCTTGTCCGTAGCACAGCCCCTGGTAGTAAATTGCCTCCAAGGGTTGCACGTTGGTTCCGTGCCCAATCTGTTCGAAAAACCATGGCGCAAGCGGAATGGTGGCCAGCAACAGGGGAATCGACACCAGGCCGATCCACACACCCTGCCAAACGGCCAACCCAATCCGATCGTGACGCCGGGCTCCGAAATACTGAGCCACGAAGGTGTTCACGTACGTGGCCACCCCCAGGAAAAAGCACACCACCACAAAGCTGACCATGGCAGCGGGCAGGGCAGCGGCCAGTTCTTCCTGTGAGTGCCAAAGCAGGAACATCCGGTCGATGAAGTGCATCACCGTCCACGAACACGTCGAGATGACCAGGGGAATCACCACCCCCAGTACCTCCCGCCCTCCAGCGGGTCGATGCCACCAGGTAATCCATTTATGTCGCATCGTTGTTTACCGCCAGAATGAAGAATTGCCGAACCTCGGCCACACAAAACCGTCTTTGTACGACGCCACCGCTTCGGTTGAGGTTCACCGTTTTCGTCCGCCTGCCTGGAGAATTCCAGGTGCTACACCATACTGTGTTTGCAAAGTCTAGCCTCCGGTCGACCGAGCAAGGTGAAGAGTTCTTCCGCCGGTGCGTGGGCCGTCGCACGTCTTGCGGGGAGCCACGGCTGCTAGCAAGAATGGTACCAGTCTGGTTCCCCTGTCCCGCGAAGCCCCTAACTTGCATGCGAATCGTACTCTGTTATCCCGCCGAGCAAAGGCACGTCGCACAGATTGCCCGAACGGCACCGGACGCCGAGATCGTAGACGCGGGCCAAGACCGACTCGCCGAAGAGATCCTCACGGCGGACATATTTTGTGGGCATGCCAAAGTTCCCCTCGATTGGGATCAGGTGGTTCGCAACGGAAGGCTCAAGTGGATCCAATCTACCGCGGCCGGGCTCGATCATTGCCTGGTTCCCTCGGTGATCGAATCGGACATTGCGGTTTCCAGCGCTTCGGGATTGTTGGCCGATCAGGTTGCCGAACAAACCTTGGCGCTTGTGATGGGCCTATGCCGCAGTCTCCCGACATTCTTCGAAGCGCAACGTCGGCACGAATTCATCCGCCGACCCACGTGTGATATCCATCATACCACCATCGGGATCGTCGGCCTGGGAGGCAACGGTCGACGTCTGGTCGAAGTTCTTCGCCCGTGGCAAGTGCGCATCCTGGCCACCGATTACTTTCCCTTCGATCGTCCCCAGGGCGTAGAGGCACTCTGGCCGCCAGAACGTTTGGACGACCTGCTAGCCGCCTGCGACATGGTGATTCTTACCCCACCACTCAATTCTCAGACGCGGGGAATGATCGATTCGCAGAAGCTGGCACTCATGAAGCCGGGGGCATTACTCATCAACGTAGCTCGTGGCCCTCTGGTGGTCGAGAAAGACCTGGTGGCTGCCTTGCAGAGTGGGCATCTGGGCGGGGCCGGGCTCGACGTTACCGAGGTTGAGCCGCTGCCCGCGGAGAGCCCACTCTGGGACTTGCCCAATGTCATCATCACCCCACATGTTGGTGGTCAAAGTGCGCGCCGTTTGGACGATGCCACGGACTTCGTTTGCGAAAACCTTACCCGTTGGCTTGCCGGCGAGACGCCGCTCAACTTAGTCGATAAGCAACTCGGTTTTCCGGTTCGGCGACGACACTAATTCGTTACGTGGAATCGGAAGAACACAGAGCTTCTTTGGCAGATATCGTGTGAAAGTCCGGGTATATTTTTCGATGACCGGCCCCGAGGTGCATGGATTCGCTGCCTGGGGCTCCAGGCCCCCATGAATTCTTTTCAGGACAAGCAGCGTCGGTTTTCTTCAAATTTGGCCGTAAAAGCGAGTGACAGCATCCCCGTTAGCATGCCCCTCGAAAGGGCCACGAATTGGGTCGGCAGGTGCCTTCATCTGGACTTAATCATTAGCTTCGCGCTAGAATTTGGATCGTGCCTCGATTGATTGTAGGCGGAACTGAGTTGCACTCCCGAAGGCTCTTGGATGTTTTCGACGACACTGACCTACGGTAAACGTACCGTGATGCTGGACGGCGAAGGAACGCCGCGTCAGCCGAACGAATTAGACGAACGCTATCAGGCGCTGCTCGACGGGCAACGTCTTAGCTGGACCGAGCACCACCGGTTCACACGACTGCTCGGCTCGGGAGGGCAGGGCATTGTGTTTCTTACCGAGCGCCGTGGGGCCGATCGGTTTACGGTTCCGGTGGCCGTGAAGATCTTTTCTCCCGAGCGCTACAAGAGCCCCGCTCACTACGACGAAGAGATGAGTCGTATCGCTTATGTAGCGGCCCGCATTGCTCAAATCCAGCAGGACAATCTGCTGGACGTGCAGAACTTCATCGATCGCAACCGTATCCGCATGATGGAGATGGAATGGATCGATGGCTACGATCTGTCCCAACTACTCACGATCGAGATGCTGCACTATGTCAAGCGACAGGTCAGCACGAAGCGTTGGAACCAAATCAATAGCGTGGTGGTTACGCAGGGGCCCGAACAGGCTCGTTTGAAGCCGGGCATTGCGATCGCGGTGATTCGAGAATGCCTTGCGGCCCTGGCGGCACTTCATCGTGAAGGCATTGTTCATGGTGACGTCAAGCCTTCGAACATCATGCTCAAGCGTACGGGCAACGCCAAGATCGTCGATATTGGTTCCGCTTGCGAGTGGAAGAACCCTCACGACAATCGAACGTGTACGCCCCCCTATGCGGCGCCCGAGGTGCTCGATCGCCGGATCTACACGCCGCAGTCCGATTTGGCCAGTTTGGGTTATGTTCTGGTCGAGATGCTCTCAGGTATTCAGCCGTTTGCCGGCCTCAACACCTTGGGCGAACTGCTCGAAGCGAAGCACCGCTTGCCGCATCGTCTGCACGAGATTCTTCCCGAGGACGTCGTTCGCAACGAATTGTTGGTCGACATTTGCCGAAACCTGGTGGCTCCCGATCCGACACTACGCACCGCCAGTGCCGAGGAAGCCGAGATGAACGGGGCCGCGAGTTTCCATCGCCAACTCATCATTGGCAATCTTGCCAGCGAATACGAAAACGACATCCGCATCTGGCTTGGCGAACTGGACTAGGGTTTGACGGGGAACCCGAACGAAGACTCGCCGGGTCCCTTTCGCGTTTCGCCGAAAGAACGGTCCCATGGCCGCCCACCATCTTCGCCGTACACATTGTTCCTGGCTGCTTGGTGTGCTTCTTCTTGCGCAAGGCCACTGGTGTTCGATCACCCTGGCCCAGGCACCAGCGGCGGTTGCTGCGGATCAGGCCGCGCCGTTTTATGCCGACAAGAACGATTTGTTGGTGTACCGGGATCCCGACGGCGAAACGTGGCCGGTCGAGTCGGGCGAAGAATGGCAGGTCCGTCGTCGTCACATACTCGCCAACATGCAGCAGGTGATGGGGCCGCTACCGGGAAAGGACAGGCGTTGTCCACTCGATGTGAAAGGAGAAGCTGAGTTCGACCATCCCGACGGATATCGCCGCCTCACGATATCTTTTTCACCCGAACCCGGTGATCGTCTCGACGCTTATCTGTTGATCCCCACCGTGCGACGGGCACGGTCGCCGGCCATGTTATGCCTGCATCAAACCACCGGCATCGGCAAAGATGAGCCGGCAGGTTTAGGCGGTGCGGACAATCTTCACTATGCCGCGGAATTAGCTGCCCGAGGGTACGTCACTTTAGCCGTGGACTATCCCAACTTCGGCACGTACCAGTTTGATCCTTACGAGCATGGCTATGCCAGCGCCACGATGAAAGGTATCTGGAATCACATCCGTGCGGTCGATTTGCTTTGCAGCCGTCTGGAAGTCGATCCCGAGCGGATCGGCGTGATCGGCCACTCGTTAGGTGGTCACAATAGTCTCTTCGTGGCGGCGTTCGACCAGCGTCTGAAGTGTGTCGTCACCAGTTGCGGCTTCAACAGTTTCCCGCAATACAAACATGGGGATCTCACCGGCTGGAGCCATCGCGGTTACATGCCCAGGATTGCCGAGCGGTACGATCGCGACCCAAAGCAGATGCCGTTCGATTTCACCGAGGTTCTTGCCGCGATGGCCCCCAGAGCCGTATTCGTTAGCGCGCCGTTACACGATGCCAATTTTGCGATCGAAGGTGTGCGGCAATGCGTAACCGCGGCCGGGCCGGTGTACGAGCTTTTCGAGGCCTCCGAACAATTGCATACGCACTACCCGGATGCAGCGCACGACTTCCCGCCGGAATCTCGCCAGCGGGCGTACAAGTGGCTCGATGAGCACTTGGGCCGGTGAAGCGTGCTGGCCGAACTACGCTTCGCCTTGGATATATGTCCAGTTGAAGCGATCAATAAACGTCTTGCGGAAGTAATTGTCGGGCTGCTGGATCGCCTGATGCATCTTGACCAGGCCCTTGCGAAAATCGATGTCGAGTGCCCAGGCGTCGATCTTCAGTCCTCCATTGACTTCTACGAAGAGCCGATCGCCCAATTTTTCGAAGCCGCCGTTCTTCACGTACGCCCCGTGCGTCAATCCGTTTCGAAACGAATCCCACAGCCAACGCCAATAGTAATCCACGCCGGGGGGCGGTTCGTGGGGGCGATCGCGCCAGGCGTCGTCCATGAAGGAAGTTACATACGTTTGAAACGCTTGTGAGTTGGTTGCCTGAGGCGGAGTGAGGAGATGCCCCAACGCCTCGATCGCGCACATCAGCGCGTTGCCCCAAATCAACAACATGGGGTAGGGGGCATCGTTATTGTCAAGCATCCCCATCAAGGGATTCAACACGATGAACTCGAATCGCCGCTCGAAGTATTCGAGCTTGCCGTTGTCGGTCAATTTGCCCAACCGGTCGCGATCGTAATCGACAAACAGGCTTAAATCCTGTCCGTCGATGGTTGCTCGAATGCCATGATCTTCGGGTTGATCGCGCATGATTCTTTTCGCGACAGTCGCCAGCCAGCGAGTACGTTTACGAACCAAGAGGCTAGCTACGACCGGTTTTCACTACCCCTCGAAGATATCGGAGATGCTTTCCTGGAGTCCAATCTCAACGCAGCGATACGACCAACGAACAAGGTTCTACTGATTAACGCCAAGGGTTGTAATCGGTTTCGTACTGGTCCAAGTCCCGAATCATGGCTTGCCATTGGAACGGGTATCGCATCTCCTGCGACAAGATAAATCGCGATTGCATGGCAACATCGCCCGGTACCGGGTGCAGCGGCTGGCCCGAAGCCATGGCCTTCAAATTGACTTCGCACGTACGTTCCATATCGAGCATGTCGATCAATGCTTGCTCAACCGTCTTGGCTGCGGTCAGCAGCCCGTGGTTGGCCAGGATCAACGCCCTGCGATCGCCGAGGGCTTCAACAATTTCGTTGGCTTGGTTTTCGTCGACCACGATGCCCGTGTAGTTGGAGTACACGGCGTGATCGTCGTAGAACGAGCACCCGGTTTGATCCAATGGTTCCAGCGGAATCTTCAACGCGCTGTAGGCCGAACCTGCCGGCGGATGGGTATGCACGGCACAGTTCACGTCCGGCCGGGCCTGGTGGATTGCCGAGTGGATGCAGAACCCGGCGAAGTTGATTTGTTCGCCGCCATCGATGATCTCGCCCTGCTCGTTCACCAGCACGAGGTTTTCGGCGGTCACCTCGCGAAACAACTTGCCGAAGGGATTCACCCAGAAGTAGCTGGGAGCCCCCGGCACCCTGAGGCTGATGTGCCCGGCGATCCCGTCATCGAGCCCACGGCGAGCGATCATGCGGTAGGCTGCGGCCAGTTTTACCCGTTCTTCGCGGGCCTCCGGGGTGTTGGCCAGTTCAAGGATCCGTTGCTTTTCTTCGGCGTCGGATGAAGTATCGGTATGCAGGATATTGGTCGGATCGGTGGTTGCCATGTTGCCTGTCCCTCAAAGGATGGGTAAGTGCCATGTTTCGTGGCGTTTGTGGGTCCGGTATTTGACGCATCCTATGCCTCAGACAGACCTTGGGCAACCACTTTGGAGTAGGGGAAGGGCCCGTTTTCGGGCCCCCTCCTCGCCGTGAATGGTTTGAAAGGGTTCCCAGCGAATCTTGGTCTCAGCGAACATGGAAATTCCTTGACACAAAAGTGGGTTGCGATAAACTCCGTGGTGGAGGCACGTCTCGCAAAGTACGCCCTGTGAACTGGTATTCTGTCAGATTCACAGGCGGAGACCATAACTTCTAGGGGCTGTTCGGAACGCCAGCCAGTACGTTCCGGCCCGGTGGGTTCAGTAGAACGTCCTCGTTCTGACGATACCGGTGAATCGCTTGGCGCTGGCCGTACTATTTTTCATTTAAATTCGTCGAGAAGAGGTACCAACACCATGACACCGCGACCTCGCAAGTCGGGCTTTACGCTCGTCGAGCTGTTGGTGGTTATCGCCATCATCGGCATTTTGATCGCCCTGCTGCTTCCCGCAGTCCAGGTCGCCCGCGAAGCGGCCCGCCGTATGAACTGCCAAAGCAACATGAAGCAGATTGGCGTCGCCATGCACAACTACAACACCTCGCTAGGTACGTTTCCTGCGGGAGTGATTGCCCTGAATTTTGATCCCGTCGCAGCGGCTGGTGGGGATATTGGGGGTGCCTTCAGCGGTGATGCATTTTTTAACAACGGCTTTGCCAGCTTATTGCCCTACATGGAGCAAAATGCTATTGCCGAGCTGTGGGACCAGAACAGGGGCTGGTACAACCAGCCTGGCCTTGGAACCGATGAGAATCCGATTCCCAATCCGATTTATAGCACCGTCGTGCCGCCCTTCACTTGCCCTTCAAATTCAGACAAGGACAATCCCGTTTCGGCGTCGTTCTTCTACGACTTGCTCTTTCAGGTCGCTGGGGCCTTGGATGCGGAACCACAGGATTTTCTTGACAATATCGGGCTTGAGTTCAGCTTGGGCGACTATCTGCTTTGCAAAGGCGTCAGCGACGCATGGTGCCTGCCCAATGGTCAGATTCTCAGCTATGCAGAATTACAGCTAAACGCCAATAATTCAAAACCTGTAGGTTGGGCGAAGCAAGAACGCGGGATGTTCGACCTTACCGGTCCGAAGGGAGCCGCCGATTACTTGCCAATTCCCGGCGTTGAATTCGTCTGCAAACCTTCACTGGTCAAAGATGGTCTCAGTAATACATTCGCTGTTGGTGAAGGTGCCCAGGGGCCATCCTGGGAAATTTGCGCTCTTAATACTGGGGGACGTTGGGGTATAAACTCGGAGGGTGGCCTTGACGTAAACATGCGGGAAGAGAACGATGACTGCCGTGGTGAAGGGAAATTGGTTGTGGATACTGTAGGAGTCCCGTATCCGACCTATCAGGCTTGGTTCATGACACCAAGCGTTCTGCCCGCTTCAGACAATAACGCCGTTGTAGGTTCTCCATTTGGTTGCACGCTTTCCCGACTGAATGCACGGCCAGTTTCTCATACGGTGATGGGAATCGCTGAGGCCGATTTGACCGCTATCCTTGGTGCAATGGCAACCTGCCGCCCCAGCTTCGACTTTGATGGGCCTGATGGGAACGAAGAAGGCACTACGTCGAAGCCAAATGATGTTAGCCTCCACTCCACCAGTGGTTTTCGTAGTGATCACCCGGGTGGTGCCAACTTCCTGTACGGAGACGGCGCAGTTAAATTCATTCAGGACGGCATCGATCTCCCAACGTACCGGGCGCTTTCCAGCATCCAGGGTGGGGAAACCAACCTGGCACCCATCAACTGAGTTTCGTGAAGAGCCACGCTTCAGTGGTTCTGCTTGAATACGAAAACGCCCTGGCGAGCATCTGTTCGCCAGGGCGTTTTTTGGTTTGTACCAGCAGTCGAGGGCACCCCCAAAAAAATCTCCCCGGACGCCGGGGGATGGCGCGGGGAGATGGTGGGGGAGTGTCGTACGTAGGTTGCGTCGGCGTTGGGGCCGGCGGCGAGGTGCGATGCTTGCGGTCCCGTGGAACAGGGCGTCTGAGAGCGATGAGCCGGGTGGGGCTGTCGAGGGCTCGTCGTGATCTCAGACACCCTGCCGAGGGGAAAGTCGGGGTCGCAAGTTCCTGCGGCCCGCCGAGGTCATGGGGGAGATGACCACTCGGCGGACCACAAGGCTACTTTCTCAACTTAGTAGGTCAGGATGGCATCGCACCCGAAGATGTTCTCTTCGAGGCCCAAGCCGGGGACCCAGTTCTGACGGATTTCAGGTCGCATCACGAAGTTGGCAATCGGTCGAACGTTCACACCGAAGGTGGCTGCGTAGTACGACGTGGTGTCGTCCTTCCACCATTCCATACGTCCACCAATCCCAATCACGTCGTTGACGCTCCAGATCAGGTATTGGTTGATGCCGAGTTGATCGTCGCCGGTGTCGTCGATCCGCAGCATATCGCTTTGCAGAATGTAGTTGAGGTTCTCGGTCAAGTTGACGTTGAACACCAGGCTCTGCATGTAACCGTCGGCTCCGGCCGAACGAGCACCGAAGTTACCCGCGGTGCAGGCGTAGGTGAAGTTGATGGCGTCGGTCAGTTGCAGGCCAACCCCACCCAGGAAGTTGCTGCCTTGGTCAACCTGGTCGAAACCAGTGTCCCAACCCAGGGTCCAACCACCGTACAAGGTAACGCGATCGTTCAGAGCGTAGGTACCCAAGGCACCGGTGTGCGTGAACGGCTCGGTGTTGAAGAAGGTGAAGGCATGGCTGTAGAAGAAGTTGCCGGTGGCCTGGACCACTTCGTAACCAATGATGGTGTAGAAGTGACCAATCTTGACCGACAGGTCGCCGACGGCGACTTCACCGTACAACTGCGGGAAGGCCCAGCCGTAGATGCCGTAATCGAGCCCGTTTTGGAAATCCCAGTTGCCCGGGTTGTTGCCGAAGGCTTGGGTGTCTTGGGCGTCGGTACCGTAGATGATGTCGGCCCAGAACCCAAGTCCGATGCCGGCGCTGCCGTCGGCTTCGTGACCCAAGTACAGCCACTGCTGATTCAGGCGAATGGCATTCGGGTGTGTGTTGAACGTGCCGGCGTTACCGATCGCGGTTGATTCGTTGTAGTAACCGACCTGGGTCCAACCGCCGACGTCCAACCAGGAATCGTCGCCGAGGATGGCGCTGCGGAAGGAGAAGGGCTCACCCAACTCGCAGCCACAGCAGCTGTCGCAGCACGATCCGCAAGGATCGCAACAGGACGAACCACAGGGGTCGCAGCAGGACGATCCGCAAGGATCGCAGCAGCTTCCGCAGCTCGAACCACATCCGGCCGAGCTGCCGTAGTTGGCAATGGCTTGCGAAGTGTTGGTGTTGGTCGTTTCGGTGGCTTCATCGTTGGCGTAGTAGCTTTCGTACTCATACGCCGCAGGCGTCGAAGGCACCGAACCTTCCAACCCCGCCGTAACCCGACCCTGCGCAAACGCAGGCCCGGCACAGCACGCGGCGATGGCGATCGCGACGCTAGTGATCCGAATTTTCATCGTCCGACTCTCCATGGACAAACTGTAATGCGGGATTCCGTCGTTCCTCATCCTTCAGTCAGCGCCGCCTAAAATCTCGACTGACCGTGGAATAGCGACTGAGGCACGAGATAGTCGTATCTCGATCCACACTGCGTATCGTCCTGCTATCGAAAGCGTATTCACCGGAAACCACGGGAACTGCCCGCTCGAGGCACGCCAAAGGACGTGGAATGTGAAACTCTGACGGTGGCGAAGAGTCTGTCGCAGCAAGTCCCAAAGCAGCTCCGGGACGCCCCCCCGGAAAGAAGTCCGGTTAGTTAAACTGTAGGGCGCCTGCCGGAGCACCACCTTCTCCTGGCGCTTGGCAGCAACGGTCCGCAGAGGGCGGTTTTTGCCGATTAGAAAAGAAAGAAGGCCCGTTCGCAGCCGGTCCCTTGAGGCGGTATTGTTCTCCGTTCGTAACCCTAGGCGGGAGCCGTAATCTCGTCGAATAAGGCATCTACAAAGGCATCCGCATCGAACAATGCCAGGTCGTCCGGGGTTTCGCCAACCCCCACGTACTTAACGGGCAGCCCCACCTCTTGTCGAATGGCCACGACGACGCCTCCTTTGGCGGTACCGTCGAGCTTGGCGAGCACGGTTCCCGTGCACTGCACGGCTTCGGTGAAGTGCCTGGCCTGGCTGATGCCGTTTTGTCCCGTGGTGGCGTCGAGCACCAAGAGCACTTCGTGCGGAGCCTCGGGAATTTGTTTGGCCATCACACGGTGCAGTTTGGACAGCTCGCTCATCAGGCCTTGTTGTGTTTGCAGCCTGCCCGCGGTATCCACGATGCAGACGTCGGCCTTCGCTTCAATGGCAGCGGCAATGGCCCGATGTGCGACGCTCGCGGGGTCGCTGCCTGTTTCCCCCTTTACGATTTCAGCCCCCAGGCGGTCTGCCCAGATACCCAACTGCTCCACGGCTGCGGCCCGAAAGGTGTCGGCGGCTCCGAGGACCACGCGTTTGTTGTCACTGATGAACATCTTGGTCAGTTTGGCGATGGAGGTGGTCTTTCCCGAACCGTTTACCCCCACCACCATAATCACCGTGGGACCCTGCTCGGCAAACTGGATCGGTTCCAACGGTTGGGCCATCAGCTCTTTGAGCTTCGTCTTGATCACGGCCACCATGTCTTCCATCTGCACGACACGCCCGCGGAAGTCTTTACGAATCTGCTCTGTGGTATCCATGGCCGCTTGGACGCCCATGTCGGTCTTCACCAGGTTTTCCAATAGTCTGTCGAGGAATTCCTCGTCGATCAGGTCTCCCTCGGATTTGAAGAGATCCCGGATATCGGTATTCAGCACCCGGCTGGTCTTCTTCAGGCCTTGCTTGAACTTATCGAAGAGCCCCATGGGGGAAATCCTTTTCAGGTGTGGTGATTTTTGGAGAAGCGCGAACGGTCTGCTCGCAACGAGGCGGCGGTTACGGTTTCTCCTCCAGTAACCGGTCCAGCACGCCGTTGACGAACTGCGCCGACTGGGCGCTTCCGAACCGCTTTGCCAGTTCGATGGCTTCGTTGATGGCCACGCGATTGGGGGTATCGGAATACAGGATTTCGTAGGCCCCCAACCGGAGGACATTTCGGTCGGTGGCAGCCATGCGATGGAGCGACCAATTATCGGCCTTTTGGCTCAGCTCCGCATCGATCTCTCCTCGATTGCGACGAACCCCGTTGACCAATCCCCGGGCGAACTTGACCAGCTCTGCGTCAGCCAGCCGCGCATGAAGAAACGACTCGTCGTCACCGCTCTCGGTTTCCGAGCGAAAATCGTCCTGGTACAGGACCTGTAGCGCCACTTCTCTCGCACGACTACGACTTGCCATCGATGAGCGCGATTCCTTCAACGTGTATGAATCTCATCCGCCACGACGGCGGGCAATGCTGTGTGGGACCGAACTTCGGCCAATTGTACGGCAACACCGCCGCTCAGCGACAGTGGGGTTGCCAGCAGCGGGCAGGCTCAGAATGCGTATTTCCGAACACCTGCCGGTGCTTAGGTGGGAAATTTCGCGATCAAATCAACCATCTGCAGGGCCGCCTCGGCGCATTCCGCACCTTTGTTTCCTACGTTGCCGCCGGCCCGTTGGATCGCTTGTTCGAGTGTTTCGCAGGTTAAGACGCCGAACATGACTGGAATGCCCGAACTGGCACCGAGGTCGGCCAACGTCTGAGCAACCGAGCGGTTGATGTGCTGATCGTGAGTTGTCTCGCCACGAATGACCGCTCCCAGGCAGATCACCGCCGCGTATTTTTGAGAGCGGACAAGTTCGCCGGCCGCCGTGGGGAGTTCGAATGCGCCGGGGACCCACGCCACGAGTATGTGTTCCTCTGCGACGCCGGCCTCTTTCAGCGTTGCAATGGCGCCATCGAGCAGCTTGCGGGTGATTGTCTCGTTGTATCGGGCCACGACGATCGCAAAGCGGGCATTTGCCGCTGCCTGAGACTTACCTTCCACGACCTCAACCACGCGAGGGCTCCTCCGATCTAGAACGCCTGACTGGCACTTGTATGGTTACGACTTCATGCTCATCAGGAATTCTGCGTTATTCTGGGTCTTCATCAGCCGTGTGGTGAGCAGTTCCATGGCGTCGACCGGGCCCATGTCGTTGAGCACTCGCCGCAGGATGCACACGCGGCGGTGCTCCTCGGGGTCCATCAACATCTCTTCGCGACGGGTGCCGCTGGAGTTGATATCGATCGCCGGCCAAATGCGTTTATCCACCAGCTTGCGATCGAGGCAGATTTCCAGATTACCGGTGCCCTTGAACTCTTCGAAAATGACTTCGTCCATCTTGCTGCCCGTGTCGACGAGCGCCGTGGCAATGATGGTTAACGAGCCACCTTCTTCAACCTTTCTGGCCGCACCAAAGAAACGCTTGGGCTTCTGCAGCGCGTTGGCATCCACACCGCCGGATAGGATCTTTCCGGAGTGGGGTACTTCGGAGTTCCAGGCCCGTGCCAATCGCGTGATGGAATCGAGGAAGATCACCACGTCGATGCCGTACTCGACCATCCGCTTGGCTTTTTCGATGACCATTTCCGAAACCTGCAAGTGCCGTGCGGCAGGTTCGTCGAAGGTCGAGCTGATCACCTCGGCATTGCGACCGCGGACATTGCGCTCCATGTCGGTTACTTCTTCGGGCCGCTCGTCGATCAGCAGCATGATGACGTACGAGTCGGGGTAGTTTGCCTGCACGGCCTGCGCCATTTTCTGCAGCAAGATTGTCTTACCGGCACGCGGCGGGCTAACAATCAAACCGCGCTGACCGAAGCCAATCGGCGAGATCAGGTCGACCACCCGCATACTGATCTCTTTCGGATCGTGCTCCAACATGATACGACCGTCGGGATGCAGGGGCGTCAGGTCGTCGAAAAAGACCTTGGTGGCCAGCAGATTTGGGTCCTGGTAATTGATTGCTTCGACGCGTAGCAGCGCGAAGTAACGTTCGTTCTCTTTTGGCGGTCGGATTTGACCGGAAACCGTGGCCCCGGTACGCAGCCCGAATCGGCGGATCTGGCTGGGCGAAACATAAATATCGTCGGGGCACGACAGGTAGTGATAGTCGGGGCTGCGCAAGAAGCCGAAGCCGTCCGGGAGAATCTCCAGGGTGCCCTCACCGAACATGAGGCCATTGAGCTTCACGCGTTCCTTGAGGATCTTGAAGATAAGATCCTGCTTCTTGATGCCGGAAATCTCCGAGAGGTTTTCCATGCGGGCTTGTTCAATCAGCTCCGGCATGGTCATTCGCTGGAGTTCGGCGATATGAACATCCCCTTGTTTGACCATTTCGTAACGGTCGCTCGCTCCCGGGCCGCCACGTGCAGCCTCGTTGGCCAATTCTTCAGCCAGGGAGAGGGGTTCTTCTTCTGAGTCTCGCTGGTCGGCATCGGGCCGACTGGCGGCTTTGCCGCTTTCCTTCAGAGGTTGCTCTTTCGTCTTGGTTCCTCTGCCGCTTGCCATGACTGACAAATCTCCTGATGAGCTTCGTTGAACCATGCACGGAACGCATGGAGGTGGGATGGGTTTTATGTGGTCGCGAGGACCGCTATGGGATGGCCGTGACTCCTGTGAAAGGAAACGACACTACCGTGATGGGCTTTTCAAACTGTTCAAAATTTCACTCGGTGGAAAATAGCTTTTCCCAAAACTGTAACGCTTGGGCTTTCGTCGATTCCAGCGTTCCGGAATTGTCGATCACCCAGTCGGCTTGTTCACGTTTCACGTCCAGTGACTCTTGGGCACGTTCACGTGCGACAAACTCTTCGCGTGTCCAGCCCCGCTGCATGGCCCTTTGGGCCCGAACTTCTGGAGCCGCGTCGACGAATACGATGGCATCGCACATCTCTTGCATGCCGGCCTTGAGCATCACCGGAGCGTCCAGCACGATGGCGGGGACTCCTTGCTCAGCATATTCGGCCGATTGGCGTCCGAGCAATTCTCCAATGCGAGGGTGGGTTTGTTGTTCCAGGAATTTCAGTTCTTGCGGACCTTCCGGGGCAGGTTGAAAGACGATCTTGGCGATCTGTGCTCGGTCAATCGAGCCATCGCTCGCAAAGATGTTGTCTCCCCAACGCTGCTGCAAGGCTTGTTTTACTTCTTCGAGCTCGAGCACTTCGTGCCCGGCACGATCGGCATCGAGCAACCCCGCACCGAGCTCTCGAAAAGTTTCTGCGACAACACTCTTACCGCTGGCGATGCCACCGAGAATTCCGATGACCTTCATGCAAGACATCCGCGGGAAATACGTAGTCGATCGCGCCAGCGATCATGAGGCGTGCAAGTGGTTCGAACGAGCCCTTGTGTGAAAGCTTTCCTCAGCCGCCACCGGAGACGCAGGGGGGCGTCTGGGGGGAATTTGTTCCGGTTTACGTGGGTGGCCCCACCCGAGCCTACTCAAGAGCGGCCCAGTTGAGCCCCGATTTAACGTCGACTTTCAGTGGTACGTCGAGCTGCATCACACCGACCATCTCGTCAGTGACCAACTGCGCAGTTGCCTGTAGCTGCTCGTTGGGGATCTCGAAGACCAGTTCGTCGTGGATTTGTAGTAGCATCTTTGCGGACATCCGTTCCGCTTCGAGACGATGAAAAACTGCGATCATGGCCCGTTTGATAAGATCTGCTGCCGAGCCCTGAATGACCGTGTTGATGGCGGTTCGCTCTGCGAGATTTCGAGAACGGCCAGCATCGGCACGTACCCCCTGGATCGACCTGCGCCGCCCGAGGATGGTTTTAACATAACCGGTGGCTCTGCATTCTGCCAGTAGATTCGCGAGAAATTCCTCTACGCCCGGGTATCCCTCGAAGTACGCATCGATGAAGGCTGCGGCCTCATCCTGGGGGATGCCCAGTTGCTTTGCCAGGCCGAAGGGACTTTGTCCATAGATCACCCCGAAGTTTACGGCTTTGGCCCCCCGCCGCATCTCGGAAGTGACCTCGTCGACGGGAACGTCGTAAACCTCGCCGGCCACGCGAGTGTGGATGTCCTCGTCATTGGCGAATGCATCCAATAGCGTCTCATCCCCTGAAAAGTGTGCCAGCACTCGCAACTCGATTTGGGAGTAATCCGCCGCCAAAAGGTGCCAATCTTCGCGGGGGCGGAATGCCGAGCGGATTTCACGCCCGCGATCGTTGCGAACGGGGATGTTCTGGAGATTTGGATCCACGCAACTCAGTCGCCCTGTGGCGGCCACCACCTGATTGAACGAAGCATGAACGCGACCCGTCTCCGGGTGGATCATCTGCGGCAATGCATCGACGTACGTGTTTTTCAGCTTGGCGAATTGTCGAAACTCAATGATCTTTGCCGGCAGAGGATGATGATGCGCCAACTCTTCCAAGACACTGCCGTCGGTACTGGGGCCTGTCTTGGTGCGTTTCACCACGGGCAGCCCAAGCTCCTCGAAGAGAATTTGTTGTAGCTGTTTTGGTGAAGCGATGTTCAGTTCGCGGCCTGCCAGTTCGTAGATTTCCTGTTCGAGTTTCTCGAGTCGGGCACCGTATTCTTTGCTGAGTTCAGCAAGCCGGTCCCTATCCACGCGAATGCCATTCGATTCCATCTCGACCAACACATCGATCAGGGGCAGCTCGGTTTCTCGGAACAACTCGTCCAGATTCTTGGCTTCAAGCTCATTCTCAAGCATCGGCTGTAATCGCAGTGGTACGTCGACGTCTTCGCACGCATACGGCGAGACATCGGCCACGGGTACTTCATCCATCCGCTTTTGGTTCTTTCCCGTTCCAATCAGTGCCGAGATTTTCGTGGTCGTGTAATTCAAATAGCGCTGTGCGAGATCGTCCAGATTGTGATTTCGTTGTCCCGCGTCGAGGAGGTAGCTGGCGATCATGGTGTCGAAGTCGACGCCGGCCATGCGCACGCCAGCCCGTCGCAAGACGATCATGTCGTACTTCAAGTTTTGCCCCAGCTTCTTGATACGAGGGTCTTCGAGTACGCCGCGCAGTGCTTCGAGCGTGGCGTGTTCGTCGAGATGAGGTTCGCCCGGCGGTGAACGCAACGGAAGGTAGTAAGCCTCGCCCGCGCGAAATGCACAGGAGATCCCCACCAAGTCGGCCCAGGTTGGCCAAACATTGGTGGTTTCGGTGTCGATGGAAATCAATTCCTGCTGCTTCAGTTTTTCAACGAGCTCGGCGAGGGCCTCGGTGGTGGCAACCAGCTGATAGTCGACTTCCCAATCTTCGTTGGTCGGGGCATCGTCGCTGCCGAGCATCTGTGCCGAAAAGGTGCGGAACCCGAGTTCCGTGAAGAGTTCGCCCGCCGCACTCCGATCGAATTGACCGGGCCTCCCCCGGTTCCACTCAACTTCAAGCGGCACATTCTTGTCGAGCTTCACCAGTTGTCGACTGAGTAGGGCCTGCTCTCGTCCCTCTCGAATGTTCTGGCTTCGCTTTGCCCCTTTGATCTCGTCGGTGTGCTCCAGAATCTCGTCGAGCGTTCCAAACCGATTGAGCAGTTCGGCGGCAATCTTTGGCCCGATCAGAGGAATCCCAGGCACGTTGTCGATCTTGTCGCCCACAAGCGATTGGAAATCCACGACCTGATCGGGTCGGATTCCCCAATCCTGCTCGAGTTCTTTCGCGCGATAGACTTGGTCCTTGCGAATGTTGTAAACCGCGACGTGATCGGTGATGAGTTGTCGGCAGTCTTTGTCACCGGTGACCAGGAAGCATTCGCCGCCGGCTTCTTCGGCCAGACGTGCGACGGTGGCCAGCACATCGTCGGCCTCGAAGTTCTCGGCGCTCAGCAACGGAATCCCCAGTGTCGCGAGCATCCGCTCGATGATCGCAAACTGCGGGACCAAGTCTTCAGGGACCTCGCCGCGGTCCTTCTTGTAGTCTTCAAACAGCGTGTTGCGAAATGTTGGGCCCGGCAGGTCAAAGGCCGCGAACAGGTAATCGGGCTTCTTCTGGTCGATCATGAACAGCAGATCACGACAGAAGCCATACACGGCGTTTACCGGCCCGCCCGAGGGACTCGTCATCTCGGGGATTGCATGAAAGACCTGGAAAATGAGCGAGTGCGAGTCGATGACGTAGATCGACTTTCCTCGCAGGTCCGCTTTCCCCGAGAATTCTTCTGCAGAAGGCGGGGGGCTCGGAGGTGAACCCTCGTCGGTCGCCTGGTCGATAGTACCGGGCTCAGCGGCTTCGGGCGGCTCTTCTTCTGTCGAGAAGAGCGAGCGCTGATTCGTTTTTTTGGCCATCGAACGGGCACCTCGATACTGCCTTTAGAACTTCCTTGCGTCCCGCACCCCGCGTAACCCTACCAGGCGGTTCGCTCGACGCGACCGTTGTTAGCCCAGCAAGTGCTGCAACTCGGCGGCAGACCAGGGCTTGGATGGGCCATCCCCAAACGCAACGCTGCATTCAATTCGGCGTACGATAAACACTTGCGACCCGAAATGGTAGGAAGCCACTCGGCGGGCGCTACACCACGATGGCACTTCGGCCCAGAAAATCGGCAAAAACGCGGGTCTCGTTGCCCGGGAAATTCGTTGACACCTCTTGGGGGGCGATTTACGATCGACGAAGATCGTTGTCTCAAAGCAACTTAGCACGAAGAGTGCCCTGGCTCGAGGGCCCAGGATTCGGAAACAGCGAAGTTGGGTTCGAGGCAACACCAGTCGAGACGGAACAGAACAAAAGACAGTAGCGCATCCGCGGTTCGCATTCTAGCGACGACGGACTTGGGAGAGGTTAGCCATGGCTAGCAGCGACAATCAAGGTCTACAAATCGCGTTGATCATTTTTGTCATTCTGACACTGATCTTGAGCGTGACCACATTCCTTTTCTTCCGCAGCTACGAACAAGCCTCACTCGAGGCGGAAGAGAGCCGCGCCCGAGCGACTGAGTTCCAGGGTGCCAACAGTCGAACGCTCGAAGCCAACAACAAACTGAAGGAAATCGTGGGACTGGATCCCGGTCAAGACATCGATTCCGTTCAGTCGACCTACAACGAGGATGTTGAAAAGTACATGAACGCTTTTCCCGAAGACAAGCGACGATATCGGGAAGCATTGGTTTACATCAGCGAGGTGATGCAGCAGCACAATACAAACCTGGCGGCTGAAATCCAAAAGGTTCAGAACCTCACAACCCAAATCGAAGCGGCCGAGAAGGACAAAAACCAGCAGATTCAAACACATAAATCCAACGCCGAATCGACGGCAACCGAGCTTGCCCAAGAACGAGCAAACTTCAATCAGTTTCGTGACAACATGAAGCAGCAAGGCGAAGAATTGCTGGCCACGAAGCAAGCCCTGCAAAGCAAGTTGGAAGAGTCGACCGCACAGGCCGCGGCTGACATCGAGCGACTGACGAGCGATCTCTCGGAAAGCAACCTGGTAAAAGATCGTTTCAAGGAGCAACGTGATCAGTTGCTGGATCCCGTGTTCAAGGTGGCCGATGGAAAGGTTGCCCATGTGAACCAACAAACCGGAAACGTGTGGCTCTCGATCGGTCGGGCTGATTTGCTGAAGCGCCAGACTACGTTCAGTGTCTACTCCTCTGATGCCGCCGATGTTGCTGACCCGCCGAGCAAGGGAAAGCTCGAAGTGATACGTATCCTGGGCGATCACCTCTCGGAAGCCCGTATTCTGGAAGATGACATCACCGACCCAATTCTGATGGGTGACCTCATTTACACGCCCGTTTGGACTCCGGGCCGCGCCGAGCGATTCGCGCTGGCAGGGGCAATGGACTTGGACGAAGACACGCGGGACGATCGTCAGATCGTGAGAAATCTTATCACGCGCAGCGGTGGTATCGTGGACGCCGAGTTAACCGAAGAAGGCGAGATCATAGGAGAAATGACACCCGATACTCGGTTCCTGGTACTGGGCGACCAGCCGGAGACAGGTTTCGAAGGTTACTCGGCCATTCAACAACGGGCGGCCGAACTGGGGATCGATGTGATCAAGCTCGATGTGTTTCTCGATCACGTTGGTTTCACGAATCCGCGTCGCGTATTTCGCTTTGGCGAGACCCCGGGGGCCAGGTATCCCGTCGATCTGCCCGATGGATTTCCGAAGGTTTCACGTGGACAGGCCTCCGGCTCGTTTCAAGAACGGGTACCCCGGGCTCGATCGTATGAAGCGCCCAACGATGCGAACGCTGGCGAAACAGAGAGCGCCTACGACGAATAAGCCGCCCCCGCGGGCGTTTAGTAGTCACCGACTATCGTCAGTGTTCTTAGACATTTGCCGGTGTGTCTGCCGAGAGGGCACCGTCGCCCGACACGATGGGATTGATGGCGTTCTTTTTCGAGGCGGGTTTGGTTTCCGCTCGTGCCGCTTTCTTACCGCTCGAGTTCTTCGCGTTGGCTTGATTGGGTAGCGTCAGATCACTGAACAGCTTTTGGCGAAGCGACTGCAGCAATGCTTGATTCTTGCGAAGCTTGGGGCTGAGGTTCGCCGGCTCGAAGCGTTCTGGCTCGAGGAACAGACGACCCAAGTGGTCCAGTCGCTGGTAACGACCGATTTGTCGCAAAAAACGGCGACTGTTTCGATCCAGGTCGTGGGCCATGCACAACTCGCGGAACAGCACACGGGGGCTATTCGACCGCTGTGGCAATTCCTGTCGCTGCAACATCCTCGAAAGGACGTACATCCCCGCACCCAACGCAGCCAGCACCGCGACGACCGTCAGGAAGTCGCTGGTCCCGAATTGGGCAGAGCGGCCTCGGAAACCGGCGCCGAGGTTACGGAACAAATCCATCTGGGCGATAAGCAAGCCGTGTTGAATGGTTTGTAGCATGCCGGGCCCCTTATCCTTCATCCCCGATAATGGTGTCGTTGGCAATGGATGAATTGAATTGACTCAACACGTTGGAAGCCGCTTCCCGCACCATGGGACTGGAATCGTCGAGTGCTGCGGTCAGTGCAGAACGAACGGCCGGAGTATCGAGCGTGGCCAGCACCTGCACTGCTTCCTGACGAATCATATGGTCCTCGTCATTGAGCAATTCGATGATGGTTTCCTGAACTTCGGTTGCCATGCCCATGGCCTCGACCATGGCCAGACCTCGCAACCGACGGGAACGCACTTTCGAAGTCAGCTCCGCTTCCAGAAGTGTGCTGCTGTTTGGATCGACCTTCTTCACAAGGCTGCCGGTACTTGCTCGCACCTCGTCGTCCAGGGTCTCGAACCCCGCCAGGAAGCGAGCGAAGCTGAATTCTCCCAGACTACCGCGGGCCGCCTCGCGCACCACTTCGTAGGGGCTGTCGATTCTCTCAATCAACAACGGCAAGGCGCCGGGCATTCCGCGTTGGCGGAATTGACGCAAGGCGTGGGCCTGGACTTCCGGGTCTTTGTCGTTTGCGGCCTTCTGCGCCAGGGCGTTTGCCTCGGCCCCCTGGAATTCGGCCAGCGCCTCGCTCGCGGCTCTGCGACCGCCAGGCTTGCCGTGCTGCAGAAGATACTTGATGGTCTTGAAGGCTTGCAGACGTGGCATGCCGGAGGCCATCACGGTTTGAACGGCGCCGTGCTGCAACTTGTCGTCGAGTTTCGCGAGTACTCCGGCCCCGGGGGCAGCCCAGGCGATGGACTCAGCCCGCTTCAGGTTTCGGTCCACGTTGTCCGAAGGTTGCTCACCGATCGATCGCAACAGTTGCTGAACGAAACGGGGGTCCGTTCGTTTGGCGACGATTTGAATCGCGGCCAGCGGAGGACGAACATCGTCCAGCATACTCAGCAGCAAGCCGATCACCCCGGGGCGTCGACTATGCGAAAGTGTATCGATGAACGCCAGATAAGCTGAATTGTGTGGGTCCTGCAGAATTCGCTTCAGTTGGGCATTGTCCCGCTTGGCCAAGATCAGGAAGCTCTCGATCACCTCTCCCCGCTTGTGTTGGTTGTAGCGTGAGAGTGAATTCTCCAAAACGGTCACGAAGTTTCTCGCTACGAGTTGAGGATCGCGACGGTCGCTGTAGTCGCGCGGCGTGCTCACTTCCTCGTACAGGAGGTCGGACATCGAGACCAGCGTCTCGCAGATCATGGCAGACTGCGGATGAGAGTGATCTTCCACGGCGTTCAGCAGCGGGCCGACCAGGTCGTATTCACGAAACCAGAGAATGGCCTGACAACTGTTCGCGCACATCTGAGGGTCTTCGCCCAGCAGTCCTTCGCGGAGCACCTTGGACATGCGTCCGCGTCGCTCTTCCAGGATCTGTCGCCACCGCTCGTTTACGGTATGCAGACGACGCACGATTTCTCGCCCGCCCACCACGCTGCGTCGATCGAGCACCGACCGCAACGCACCCTCTTGAATCTGCGGATGTGGAGACTCCAGGGCCGGAACGAGGACGTTGACCGCAGCCTCATTCTTGGTCTTCGAGAAGACTTCGAAAGTTGTCCGTAATCCGTTGCTCACTGGTTAGCCTGCGAATGGTTTCATAAGTGCTGGCAGTGGTTACAGGAGTGCTCTCATGTCGTCATCGGCACCCAAAAGCGGTGACTGAAGCCCAATCGGCAAAATCTACCTGGTTTACGCATGTTCGCGCGACGCTTCTGGCCGCTTGATTTCGTCGTCCCTGGGGTCAACACTAGAAAAAGATAGGACACGGTACGTCCTAAGTGCCGCAATCAGTGATGTTTGCAGGAAACCGGCTTGTGCCGAATAGGGGGAATGTAGCGCGATGAGCAACGATCAGACCGCTTCGGAGGTCCTGGATGCCGAGTTACTAGCAGTACGGGCCAAACTGTTGGAGATTGCCGGCTCGCTGGACCGCTTGAATCGGGCCGATGGGACCGTGGAGGACGACCCTCGCCTCGGACAGATTCGACAAGCCCTCGAGGTGTTGCAGTCGTCGCAGCCCGACCGGGCCGAACAAATCCAATTGATCTTCTCGCTGCCTTATGACGAGCAATGGCGCGAGAATTACCGCCTCGATACCGCCCGCTAAGCAACCCGTCACCAGAGGAGTTTCCGACGCGATGTACTACGTCGATCCACATATTCACATGGTCTCTCGGGTGACCGACGACTACGAGATGTTGGCCAAAATGGGCTGCGTGGCTCTCAGTGAGCCTGCCTTTTGGGCCGGCTTCGATCGAGGCACGGTCGATGGCTTTCGCGACTATTTTCGACAGCTTACCGAGGTCGAACCAAAACGAGCAGCAGCCTACGGCATTCAGCATTTCACCTGGCTTTGCATCAACGCAAAAGAGGCCGAGAACGTCTCGCTCTCGAGGGAAGTGATCGCCATGATCCCCGAGTTTCTGGAATGCCCCAATGTCTTGGGCATCGGCGAGATTGGCCTCAACAAGAACACTCGAAACGAGTCGATGATCTTTCTCGAACACGTCGATCTCGCGGTGAAGACCGACGAACTGATTCTGATCCACACGCCCCACCTCGAGGACAAGTACACCGGCACCCGCATGATCCTGGATATGCTCTGCGACGATTCGCGTATCGATCGCAGTAGGGTCCTGGTCGACCACGTCGAAGAGCACACCATCCGTGCGGTGCTCGATGCTGGGTTTTGGGCCGGCATGACGCTTTACCCGGTGTCCAAGTGCACGCCGGAACGCGCCTGCGACATGATCGAGATGTATGGTCCCGAACGTCTCATGGTGAACTCCGCGGGCGACTGGGGGCCATCGAAGCCGACGGCAGTGCCGGACTTCATCCTGGCCATGCGCCGTCGCGGCCATAAAGAATCGCTGATCCGCAAGGTGGTCTACGAGAACCCCATGGAGTTCTTCGGCCAAAGCCGCAATTTCCAATTCACCCCGCCCGAGGTGGCTAGCGAAGCGGAGCTTTAGGCTCTGTCGTCGTAGCGTCTATTCGGGGCGACGTGCAATCACGCAAACGTCGCCCATCCAGGGCCGGAATTGGACCTTGTTCAGCAACCAGTCGTAGGCGTGGGCTGCCGGGCGAGCGATGGGAAGGCCCGCAGTATATTGGATGGTGGCCGAAAACTGCTCGGTTTGAATCCACACGAACCCGGTCGACTCGAAGATGGTCGCCAGCTTCTTCAGGTTTCCATAAGCATAAACGGTCGGCCAGGCTTCCTTTCCTCGAAACCACTCGTGCACGGCCAGTGGCGTCATCTTGCTCACCCTGAATTCCGGGGCACGAGGATTCGGCACGCTGGCCACGAAGTAACCTCCGGGCTTCACGACACGAAAGATCTCTCGCGCGGCAGACCCGATATCGGACACGTGTTCCAGCACGTAGTTGGCAAACACCACCGAGTAGGTCTCGCTGGGCACTGGTTGGAGATCTTCGACCGATGCTCGCCAGCAATGCCCGACGTTGGGATGATCGACCGAGCAGTCGTCGACGTCCACGCGGTCGCAAGTGAAGCCCCGCCCCTCGGCGACCAGCAGGTCTTCAATCACAGGGCTCTTTCCCGCGCCAACATTCAGGATTCGCGGCAGCATCTCTGGCGAAGCGACTTCCGCTCCAACGATGCGGTCAAGATTCGAAACGAGTGAATGTTCGGCAGGAGTTTGCATCGGGTTCGACCTCGGTAGTTTCCACAAAGGCCACAAAAACTAGGCCAGTCGTTACAATCGTTTCGTGTTGGGCTGGGAACTCGTTCCCGAGAGATATCTCCCGGAAAGTCTATCTCGACCATAGGTCACGAATCAGAGGCTGAGGTCGCGCTTTGGGGGGCGGGGCAGGGAATCACACGGCGCGTTTCTCCGTCGATCACTCGATGGGTACGGTGAAACTGATCGCCCCGATCGGTTCGCCTTGCTTGACGTCTCCGTAGTGTTCGTGACACATGATGCACTTCTCCATCACCACGGGCACCGGCGTTACGGTCCGCAAGTAGAACTGGCCGTCCATGCGGATGACTTCTTCGAAGCTTCCGGCTCCCTGCTTCAGCTTCTTGACGCCTTCCTGTTCGAAGTTGTCCTGAGCCGTGTTCTCGGGATCGTACGGTTCTCCGCTGGCATCGATGAGCCGTACATTGTGCGAACCGGACTTGGAGATGTTTTCGAACAGCAGCACCGCCGCGCTGCCCGCGGCAAAGTCGTCGACGTCGTTCACGTACTTATCGGTAACCAGAACAATGGTTTGCTTGTAGATGTTATCCAGCATCGCGGTTGTCTTACGGGCACGTTCCACGGCGGCCTTGTCCGGGCCCGAAGCGGGGACTTTCTTTTCGGCAAAGGCCGCTTGGTTGCCATCGATACTCGACACGATAGCCACGGCAGCGAGACCCGCTGCACACAGTCCAATGGTAGGAACGTTCTTCATGGTGCGCCCTTTCGTCGATTGGGTTGAAGGGAGGTAGTGGTAGGAGTGCCTGGGGGAAGGAGGGAGCTTCGCGCCGCAACGCTACGCGACAGGTTCATCGATGCGATTGAACTGACGTTTCGTGGGAGCCACATCCGCCAGCGTCACGCTATTCAAGTATTCCAGTTGCACGCGCTCGGCTTCAGCCAAGGCACCTTTGAGCTTGCAGAAGGACTGAATTGCACAAATGTCATCGGTGGCTACACAATCGAGCAGGTGCATGTTGCCCTCGAACGCCTCGACTACTTCTCCAAGGCGAACATCTTCCGGCTTTCGGGCCAGCTCGATGCCGCCCCCGATTCCGCGAATGCTGCGGACGTAGCCGAGCTTTGCCAGTTGGTTGACGACCTTCGCCATGTGATTGGACGAAATGCCGTACAGTCGCGCGACGTCCGCGGATGTGGTCCTTCCCTTGACCGAAACGAGGTACATCAAAGTCCGCAGGGCGTAGTCGGTATGGGTCGTTAGCCGCATGGGAAGCTCGACTGGCTAAATATGCTAAATATGTACATGTTTAGAATCTTTTTTAGTCGTGCCCGGTAAGCGAGTCAAGAGGTCGGCTCCCGGTCCCCGAAATCACCTTCTCGCCCGGGAGGCGACAAGTAGGGGAAATGCACGACTCCTGGTGACCGGTTCCACGTGTTGCGGCTTCGGTGGAACCGAAATCGATCGCGGGGAAGGGTTATCGATGACCCTTGCTGTCGATAAGATGGGGAATTCGCTCAGATATCCCACACGGTTCGGAACGCGATGGCCCGGAAACGCAAGAAGGCAACGGCACCTGCTCCCACGAAAGACGCTCCGTCGCGCGAAGGGGAGCGATTGCAGAAAGTTCTGGCCTCCGCGGGGGTTGCTAGCCGCCGGAGTTGCGAGGAGTACATCCTTGCCGGTCGTGTCGTCGTGGATGGGGAAACGGTCACGAAACTGGGCACTCGGGTCGATCCTCAGACGCAGGAAATCAGCGTCGACGGCGTTCGACTGCGAAAACCCCGCTTGGTCTACTACGCCGTGAACAAGCCAGTGGGCATTGTGTCGACCAACAGCGACCCCAGCGGACGCCCCCGAGTGATCGATTTGGTTCCCGGCAACGGTCAGCGATTATTCACGGTGGGTCGCCTGGACAAATCGAGCGAAGGCCTGATCCTGCTCACCAACGACGGGGAGTTAGCACAACGTCTCACGCACCCACAATACGAAGTGGAGAAAACCTACGACGTCGTGGTCGCAGGCAGTCTTTCTCCCGCGCAGGCAAAGGAAGTCGAGCGAGGCGTATACCTATCCGATGGATTGGCGCAGGTCGCAGGGCTGAAGGTCAAGAATCGCGGCCCCAAGAGCACGCGCCTCCAGATGGTGTTACGCGAGGGGCGCAATCGGGAGATTCGTCGGGTGCTGGCCAGGGTCGGGCACAAAGTTCTGCAGTTGCGTCGCGTTCGCATTGCCGGTCTGAGCCTGGGGGATTTGCAACCGAGCGAATTCCGACAACTTACCGCTGCCGAAGTATCGCTGTTGCGAAGAGCCGTGGGACGTGCCGAAGCAGGCGCGAAGTCGAAGTCCCCTCGGGGGCGCAAGACCCCAAAACGACAAACCTCCACCACTACAGAAGGCCGACCGCCCAAACGCAAGGGCAAGACTTCTACGATGCCCAAGCGGAAACCGAAAACCACGGGCACAGGACCCAAGAAGAAGTTGGCAGGTGCCGGCAATAATTCGACATCTTCAGGAGTTCGCAAGAAGGCGACCACCAGCAAGGGGCGGAAGTCGAAGCTCACCGGGGCTGGGCGAAAGAAGAAAACGACGTTTCAGAAAACCAGCAAACGAGTCAGCAAGTCGAAGGCAAAGCGAAGATGACCGCAGGGCAAGAAGCCTGTTATCCCGACCATGCAATTCAACTCACGGCCACGATCGAGTTGAATGAGCAGATGGCGCACGATACCTACCGCTTGCGGTTCGCATGTCCGGAACTTGCCAGTCGCATTCTTCCCGGTCAGTTCATCATGCTGCGACTGGCCGGTTTCGACGACCCGCTGCTGGGGCGCCCGCTGGCACTCTACGACGTCGTCCGAGACGGCAGTGGGCAACCGTGGGGGATCGACGTCGTCTATCTCGTCATGGGGAAACTCACCGGGCGGCTGTCACGATGCCAGCCGGGGCAAACCGTCGAGGTATGGGGCCCACTGGGCAACGGATTCACCCCGCAGCCAACCAACCATTTGGTCATGGTCGCCGGCGGCATCGGGCAAACCCCCTTCGTCGCCCTGGCCGCTGAGTATTTGGGAAAGCAGTTCTACGGCGACCCACCTCGTTCAGCCCCCCGGGCATCACGCGTAACGCTGTGCTACGGTGCGCGAAGAGCGGACTTGCACGCCGGGGTTGAAGATTTTCGAACGCTGGGGGTCGACGTGCGGCTGAGCACCGACGACGGATCGGCCGGGCATCACGGATTGGTCACCGACGACCTGTCCGAAATTCTCGCGAACCAGGAAGAGGGTACCCGCATCGTTACGTGTGGCCCCGAGCCTATGTTGGAAGCGGTCGCCAAGCTGGCCGTTCAATACGACACGCCGTGCGAAGTTTCGCTGGAAACTCCCATGGCCTGCGGAATGGGCATCTGCTTCAGTTGTGTGGCGAAGATTCGGGACGAAGACGGCCAGTGGGATTATCGTCGCACCTGTGTCGAGGGGCCCGTGTTCGATGCCCGCTCGATCGAGTTCTAGTTGCAGGATGCGATTGCGGTCACGATTCAGAAGGTAGCTTGCGGATTGAGATTGAATGGTTGCCCATGGAAGTCGAAATCGTTGAGGCAAATCTAAGCGATCCGCACCACGCCCAATCGGTGCTGGCCATGCTCGATAGCTACGCTCGCGACGCGATGGGCATCGGTCGCCCCCTAAATGCTGAACCTCGCGAGCGGTTGCTGGCCGGACTCAACGATCATCCCACGAGCCTGGTGTTCCTGGCGTTCGACGGTGAGCGTCCGGTGGGAATTGCCGTCTGCTTTGTCGGGTTCTCCACATTCAACGCGAAGCCCCTGATCAACGTGCATGACCTGGCGGTTCAGCAGGAAACGAGAGGGCAGGGTATCGGGCGTCGGCTGCTGGAAGTCGTGCAGTCCAAAGCTGAACAACTCGGATGCTGCAAAGTCACGCTGGAAGTCCGTGAGGACAACCATCCGGCCCTGGGGCTCTATCGCAGTCAGGGTTTCGGCGCATGGGAAGGGCAGGCCACGACGCTGTTCCTCGAAAAGCCGCTGGGCGAAGCAAGAAAGGTTTGAAACGGCGGGGACGTTCTTCTGGCCAGTGAAATCCTACCCACGGTTTTGTGCGACGGATTTGCGTGCTGGTAGTGTCGTTCAGGCCAACGGTGGTCCAATGTTTTGCATCAGAAGTACGGCAAGTTGATCGTCCGCGCGGTTTTGCAGGGCCCGGCGAGGGATTACAGAAATGTCTCGCTTGCCATAATGCAGAATGTAGAATTCGTCGTCACGCCGCCAGGAGTGATAAATCGACCACTTCAATTCCGAGGTCATTTCATCGGTGTGAAAACCGATCCCATCGTCTCGGAATTCAAGCCGGTATTCGCTTTTGAGCTTTGGCTGAGAGCGATAGATGACCTGCGGCAGATAGGTCATTGTATAAATGACCAGCACGAACACTGCGCCGCCAAGCACGATTAGCATCCATGCGAAGGCCGGCGTACTTGTGGATTGCAGCACCCAGATGCCAGCGACGATTGCGATGATGCTGCCTGGGAGATCGCGCTTTAGCTGGAGTTCCGACTTGTAATAGCGCCGGATAGCACGGACGTATTCATCACGCGTAATCGTGAAGTTGGCATGGACGGAGTCGGGCAAACGGCTGCGCCCCTAGTCGGCGAGTCAACGGCCTACAGAGCAATCCTAGCGAAACGTTTCAACCGACGTCGGCTTAGCTCGCCGATTGCAGCGCTTTGATCTGCTTTGACAAGCGCGACTTGGTTCGGGCCGCGGCGTTGGGGTGGATGGCCATGCTGGCACCCGCCCTATCGAGCTTCTTGGCTGCCTCGCGGAGAAGCGTTGTTGCCTCTTCGGCATTGCCACTGGCGATGGCTTCTCGGACTTTCTTGACCTGGCTCCGCACGGCCGACCGAACGGAACGGTTGCGATCACGACGCACGAAGTTTTGGCGGAGACGTTTCTTTGCGCTATTCGAATTTGGCATTCGTCGGGTGAACTCTCTTGAATTTCAGATAACAGGTATGCACGTCGCTTGGGAGATCGCGAGATCACGGCCAAGCCAAGCTACGCATTCTCGCGAAAATCTCTGATTTTGTCCAGAAGCTCGGAGGTGTCGCGATAGCTAAAGTCGTACCCAGCCAGGTCCGTGGCGTATTTTTCGGCCGTATCGACGTCTTTCAGGCCCCACGCGAGTTTGGCGACCCGGTAAATGGCCAGTTTTTTCTGCTCCAATTCGCGCTCGGTGAGGGCTTCTACCGCTGCCTGGTAGTTGCTCAGGGCCAGTTTGTACTGCTTGATTTGCTGGAAACACTCTCCCAGTGCCAGCAGTACTTCGCCCTTGCGGCGGGGGTCGCCACGGGCTTCCTGCAGCTCTTTGATGGCCTCGTTGTACTTTTGGGCTCGCTTGAGGCGAACCCCCAATTCGTATCGCAGGCCCAGATTGGTGGGAAAGCGCTCCGAGCGGCTGCTGTAGACACCTATTTCTTTGTTGTTCAGCGCCACGCGTAGTTGATTGAGTTGCTTCTTGTTGGCGTCGCTGGGGTCCGCCTTCAGGGCCCGTTCAGCCGAGCTGATCTTTTCACGCAGCACGCGAAGCTGAACATCTTCCAGGCGTTCCTGGATATCGATCTGTTCGCCAGAAACTTCCAACGCCCTCATCAAAATCTTCTCTGCTTCTTCCAGGCGTTCCTTGCTCAGATGCAAGTCGGCCAATTGCAGGTAGTTCGAAGTGTCGTTGGGGTCCTTGGCGATGGCTTTTTCAAATTGCTCTTCGGGCGTTCGCACCAACCCGATCGCCGCGCCTTCTTCATCGTCGCCCTCGCTTCGAACGTCTTTGGTCGATTCGGCCCCTTCGTAACCTCCCTGATGAATCGTCTTATTGACGGTCAAATCGCCGATGGCTCGCTTGGCCTCTTCATCGTCCGGCAAGGCTTGTTGAACCCGCGTCCAGCAGATGATCGCCTGATCGAACTGCTCTTGTCGCGCCAACACTCGCCCGCAAAGGCGATTGACTTCCGGGTCTTTCATGTTGGCATCGAGCGCCGTGCGGAGGTACAGCAGTTCGCACTCGTCGTACTCGAGTTCTTCGCAGGCCTTGGACATTGCTGTCAGCGTGGAGCCATCCCAGGGGTTCAGCTCCAGCATGCCGAGCCCCGCCTTGATCACCCCGGGCCAGTCCTTTTGCATTTGGGCCTTTTTGATAGCCCCCTTGGCGCTGGCTCCTTTGACGCCCGCGAAACGGCTGCCCTTTTTGTTGTTGTTGTATTTCTTCTGCAGGTTGGCGATGAAATTCTGCGCATAGCTCAGGTTGCCCGGGTCGCCGATGACACAGGTGGTGAACAGCTTGCTGGCATAGTCGAAGTCGCCCTTCGCCATGATTCCGCTGGCGTGCAGAAAGCACTGCTGAAGCTGTTGTCGTTTTTTGGCGGTAATTGGTTCCCGCGGTTTCTGTTCTGCTGCCATGCGTGGCCCGTCTTCTGGTCGAATTTGCTCGCACTCGTCGGGGCACTGATTGCCCTGGGTGACGTTTGCCCCTTATCTTTAACAGTATCACTCTACACACACGCCGTGTAGGCTGCAAAAGCTTAACCGCTGCCACACGAGGCAGTTAAGCGCGGTTGCGTGGCCAGGAAAAACACCGCAATCGCCCGCCTGGTGGAAGCCGATAAACGTATTGTTTTTGCACAATCGGCGGTCCTGCTTGCAGGCTGCGACTCACAACGACTGAAGTACCCGTATGACATCGCCTACCAAGGATATCTCCGGACACGTGTACTTGGTAGGTGCCGGACCGGGCGATCCGTCGCTGATCACCTTGCGAGGATACAACTGCATCCAGATTGCCGACGTTGTGCTTTACGACGCCCTGGTGAACCCTCGCATTCTTGATTTTTGCGGCCCTCAGGCAGAGCTCATTTCGCTGGGCCGCCATGGACGCGGAGCGATTGTGCCGCAGAATGAAATCAACCGCATGATGATCGCCCATGCGCAGGCAGGGAAAAAGGTCGTGCGACTCAAGGGCGGCGATCCCAGCATCTTTGCCCGAATCGGCGAGGAAACCGACGCCCTGGAAAAGGCCGAGATTTCCTACTCAATCGTGCCCGGCATCACGGCTTCGCTGGCCGCCGGCAGCTACGCCGGTATTCCGTTGACTCACCGCGAGCATTCTTCGGCCGTGGCACTCATCACGGGTCACGAGGCCACCGACAAAGTCACCCCGCCGATCGATTACCGACAGTTGGCGCACTTTCCCGGCACGCTGGTGTTTTACATGGGCGTGACCACGGCCCGAACCTGGTCGATGCAATTGATCGAAGGTGGGATGGCCCCTGAGACTCCGGTCGCTCTGGTTCGTCGCTGTTCATGGCCCAACCAAATGGTTCGCCGCTGTGCCTTGGCCGATGTGGCCGACGTGCTCGACCAACGAAAGCAGCAGGACAAAATACGTCCCCCCGTGATTGCGATCGTGGGACAAGTGGCCAACGAGGAACTGCCCGGCGGACTGCCGCTGGACAAACCATTGCAGAACGCTCGGGTGTTGGTTACGCGACCACGGGAGGTAGCGGACGAGTTTTGTTTTCAATTGGAGTTGATGGGTGCCGATGTCCTGGTGCAATCCACCATCGAAATCACCCCGGTCGAGGACTTTACTGAAATCGACGACGCGTTGGCCCGATTGAACGAATTTGATTGGCTCGTCTTCTCCAGCTCCAACGGAGTACGACATCTGCTCGACCGTCTGCTCGGGTTGGGGCGCGACATGAGGGCCTTGGCCTCTGTACGACTTGCCGTCGTAGGGCCCGGCACGGCGAACACGCTACAGCAGTATCACCTCAAGGCCGATCTTCAGCCCGAAGAGTATCGCGGAGAAGCTTTGGCCGAGGCATTGGTTGCCGCCAAGGGCGAGCGATACCTGCTGGCCCGTGCAAGTCGGGGTCGCGATGTGATGGGCAACCGGCTTACCGAGGCAGGCGGCCATGTCGAGGAGGTGGTGGTCTATCAGAGCCGCGATGTGGAGCAACCGCACGAAGAAGTCACGCGTCGATTGGAAGCCGGAGAAATCGATTGGGTCACCGTCACCAGCTCGGCCATCGCCCGTTCGTTAGTGGCGATGTTCGGCGAGTGGCTTCGCAACACAAAGCTGGCCAGCATCAGCCCGATCACTTCCGACACACTTCGGGAGCTAGGCTTCGAACCGGCCGTTGAGGCCGCAGAACACTCGATGCAGGGGCTTGCAGATGCCATCGGGCGGAAGCACGCGACCGGCGAGTAGCCGGTCGTTGGGGCTTGCGAGTACGACCGTGCGTCACACTTGTTGGCGGAACGTCATCCAGCTCATGTAGCCCAACCCGATCCCGCACAGCACGAAGGCGATGTCCATGGCCATGCTGGTTTTGTTGAAGGGGATCCCGAGCGCAAGATCCAGTCCGAAGATCAATAGGACCAGCAACGCTACGACAAATCCCGATATAGTCAGCACCTTCGGCATCGAGCCTCCAACGCTCCTGCACGCTTTTTTCTGTTCCGGATAAGTTATTCAGTATAGTTCGGTTTGGCTCAAGTCGGCAATTTAGGGCCTTCCGGACGTTAAGGTCAACGTGCCCGTTCGACTCTTAAGCCGGCCGTAACCTCTAAAATCCGTTCAACCGTGCCCCTTGGAGACCGGGGCCGGAAGCCCTAGGCTTGCCGTACGCCGCCCGTCTCCGACCTTCGATCCCAGGAATCTATGAACTCGGACAGCTCCAACTCTGCTCCCTGGTGGGAGGAATTCCGGCAAGCGATGCCCGTGGCCAAGAAATGGGCCTACTTCGATCATGCCGCGGTGGCTCCCTTGCCCGAGGTCACCCGACAGACCATCGCCACCTGGGCCGAGGAAGCCGCCACCTGTGGTGATGCAGTTTGGCCCGAGTGGCGTGCTCAGATCGAGAAACTCCGCGGCGGGTTCGCCGACATGATCGGGGCCCAACAGGAGGAAATCGCCCTGGTTCGCAACACCACCGAGGGGATTGGCCTGGTCGCCGAGGGATATCCCTGGCAGCCGGGCGATAACGTGGTGACGCTGGACGATGAATTTCCCTCGAACCAATTTCCCTGGATGAATCTCGCCCGACTCGGTGTTGAGACCCGACGCGTGGCAACGAAGAACGGTCGTGTCGATCTCGCTGCGGTGGACGCGGCCTGCGATGACAAAACCCGCATCGTCACCATTAGTTGGGTTGGCTACGCCAGCGGGTGGCGAAACGACGTGGATGCCGTTTGCGAACTGGCCCATCGCCGAGGAGCCTTGTTGTTTCTCGATGCGATTCAGGGCCTGGGCGTTTTTCCCATCGATGTCAATCAGACGCCCATCGATTTTCTTGCCGCCGATGGTCACAAGTGGCTGCTCGGTCCCGAAGGGGCGGGGGTCTTCTACATCCGCCGCAAACACCTCGACCGGCTCACCCCTTTGGGCGTGGGCTGGAACAGCGTCGTCTCCTCGGGCGACTACTCGCGGGTGGAATTGGATCTCAAGCCAACGGCCGAACGCTACGAAGGCGGGTCGTACAATATGGTCGGTCTGCTAGCCCTCGGCGCCAGCGTCGAACTTCTGTCTCGATACGGCGCCCAGCGGATCTCCCAGCGAGTGATTGACATCACCGATCGGTTCTGCGAGCGTCTCGAACAACTCGGTGCCGTGGTTTGCAGCTATCGCGACGAGCCGCGGAAGTCGGGCATCGTCGCCTTCGAGACTCCCGGCCAGAGCCACGTCAAATTCCGTCTGCGCTGCCTGGAAGCAGGCATCGTACTCAGCGTCCGCGCCGGCCGTCTTCGCGCCGCATTGCACGCCTACAACAACGAAGAGGACATCGAGCGGTTCGCCGAAGTGCTCAAGTCACAGCCCACCAGCGCGTGACCATCCGGTCTTTTCAATGGGGCGACCGCGAATAGGTCCACGGCCGGCGATTGATGACGGGGCTGGGCCAGTAGAGAGCTTCATGGCAGCAGGCCATTGCGGTGCGCAACCAGACTCAAGCGGATCAGTTATACCGGTTGTAGGATGGCCAGCTTCGAAGAGTCGCCCAGCAGGTGATTTCGGGCCGCTGCGGAGTTTGCAAAGCGTGCGGCCCAAGATCAAGATGGAGCACGCGGGCATCCCTATGGCAAACGATGCCAGAGCCTATGGTTGGCCGCTGGGGTGTGGGGATTGATCTCTTAGGAGTTGGTGGACGGCGATGGCGACCAACAGCGATTCGAGACAGGCAGTTTATACGGGCTCCTTCGATCCGATTACTTTGGGGCACCTCAATGTGATCGAACGGGCTTCTCGGCTGGTCGATCGCCTGATCGTTGGCGTGGCGGTGCATGGGGGCAAAAACACGATGTTCACCATCGACGAGCGCGTCGAACTCGTGCGGCAAACCACCGAACATATCCCGACCGTCGAAGTCCAGAAATTCAGCGGGCTGGCCGTGCGGTTTGTACGCAAGGCCGGCGCGAGGGTGATGATTCGCGGTGTGCGTCCCCTGACCGACATCGCGGCCGAATTCACCATGATGTTGGCTAACCGTCACTTGGACCCTTCGATCGAAACGGTATTTCTCGCCTCCGACGAGGAGTTCTCTCACGTGTCGAGTTCGCTGATCAAGCAGATTGCCCCACTGGCCAGCGATCAAGAGTTGGCCACCTTCATCCCATCGCAGGTCATCGACGAACTGCGAAAGAAGATGGAACGTAAGACGGACGACTGACCCGATCGGGTTTCACACCGGCCAAGGCAATCGTCGGACTACCGTGGGCAGCACCGATGAATGGACTTCGGCGCTTCGAGTCCCAGGTTTTTTTCCCAAAACGGTGTGCACTCCGCTCGTCTTGTGCAGAATTTTCGCCATGATGAGAGGGGAAAAGAACAGGGGTGGGACGGGAAGGAGAACGGTTTATGTCTGCTGCCGATGAATTGCTGGCGTATCAACCCGAGGCGGGTTGGGAGGAGCTGATTGCCAGTGAGGCCTTTGGTTACCGACCGATGTTTGTTTCAGGCGACCCCGAGGGAGATCGGATTCGCGTTCGCTACTTCGTACATGGTGAGGAACGCCGTTTGATGTGCAAGGCCTGGTTTGGGCAGGGCTCGCAGGGGCCACCTGGGCATGCACACGGCGGTAGTATCTCTGCTTTGCTGGATGAATCGATGGGCTTTGCCGCCTGGGTGGCCGGCCATATGGTGGTGGCCGCCCACTTGAACATCAACTTCCGCAAGATGGTGCCGATAGATGAATTATCCACCTGCGAGGCCTGGGTCGAAGAAGTGCAAGGTCGGAAGATAACGACCCGAAGTCGACTGTTCAGCCAAGATGGCGTCACGTGCAGCGATGGCACCGCACTTTTTCTGAAGCTAACCGCCGAGCAATTCGGGATGGCCAAGGAAAAGTACGGGGAGCTTCAGCAAACGAAGCAAGAATAGAAGTGCAAGTCACACGGGTTGGTTGAAAGTACGCCGCGGTCGCTACTAGTTCCGCTCGGCGTCGCTTCCGTTGTCGCCATTGAGGTGTTGGCGGAGATAGGTGGCCCGTTCGACGTTGCGGTCGGCGGTGTCCAGCTCCTCGCCACGCAATTTCTGGAGATGGGCCGGCTGGGTGTGAATGAACAGCTTGTTGATCGTGGGAATTTCCAGATCGGGGATGAGTTCCAGGTTCACTCCCATCCGCACCCGCGATAACAGGTGCATCGTCTCTTCGGAACTAATGGTTTGGGCGTTTCGCAGAATGCCGTAAGCGCGACTCACGCGGTCGTGCAGGGTTTCCTGACTTTCGCGAACCAGCACCTCTCGGGCGTGCCGTTCGTATTCGATAATTTGCGGCACCACATCGCCCACTTGCCCCAGCAGTTCTTCTTCGCTGCGACCGAGGGTCAGTTGATTGCTGATTTGATAGAAGTCACCCATCGCCTGAGAGCCCTCACCATACAGCCCCCGCACGGCGAGATTGATCTTTTGCAAAGAGCGAAAGACTTTCTCGATTTGCTTGGTGATGGCCAACGCAGGCAGGTGAAGCATCACGCTAACCCGCATGCCGGTTCCGACATTGGTGGGGCAGGCGGTGAGATAGCCCAGCTTATCGCTGTAGGCGTACGTCACTTGCTCTTCGATGCGATCATCGATTTGATCGATCTGCTTCCAGGTGCCTTCCAGGTCGAGACCGCTGTGCATGACCTGGATGCGGAGGTGATCCTCCTCGTTGATCATCAAACTGACCTGTTCGGCCTGATCGACCGCTACGGACCGGACCCCGCTGGCTTCGGCATGCTCTCGGCTGATGAGTTGACGTTCGACTAGAAACTGGCGGTCCAGCGATTCGAGCTGGTCGACGTCGGTGTAGGACAGTTCGCCGGCGACGTCCTGGTTGACGATCTTCTCGCGGAGCGTGCGATCGATTTCCTGACGGTCGTTGTCATCGGCGCGGCTAATGAATGGGAAGTTCGCCAGGTTGCGGGCCAACCGGATGCGGGTGCTAATGACGATATCCGACTCGGGCCCAGAGCCCTTGAGCCATTCGCCACTCTTGATTACCAGGTCTTCAAATGCCATGAGTATTTCCGCAACCGTGGGGGCACCCCACCTGGAGTGCCTTAAACTTCCATTTTAGCACGCGACCACATTTCGACGAATGGCTTCCGACTGCCCAGCGGGCCTGTGCCTGCCTGCTGGAAAATCGTCCCTGCTTCATCAGTGGCTGGTTTCCTCCTCAATGGACTTGATTTCGTCTCGCAAGTCCGACGCCCGTTCGTAATTCTCTTCGCTGATCGCCTCCCGCATCTCACGCCGCAGCCGAATCAACTTGGTTTGTTGATCGGAATCGGTGGTCGAGCACTTGGGGCGCTTGCCCTTGTGTTGGGTTTCCCCGTGAATGTTCAGAATCAGCGGTTCAAGCTGCTGTTCGAAGCAGACGTAGTCATGCGGGCAGCCGAGCCGTCCCTGATTGCGGAACTCGTAGAAGGTGATTCCGCAAATGGGGCAAGCTTGCTGGTCGAGCCGGGCCAACTCTTCAGCAGTTTGCCCAACACCCTCCAGTTTTTCTGCCAGCATTTCCGTCAGGCTGGCGGCGGCGTCTTCGTTCTCTTCAGGCTGCTTCAGGTACGTGTGTGCGTGCTCTTCGCACAGGTGAATCTCTTGCGGAGTTCCCCCGGCCAGCTCGGTGATGTGAAACGTTGCCGGTCGATCACACTTTTGGCACTTCATGATATCTGTCCCAAGAAAGCACGGCAGAAAAGGCCGAAACCGCGAGTGCCCCGGAAGAAAATTAGAGGCCTCTGACGAATCAATTTCAGCCATTCGCTTGAACGCGAGCAGCGGTGTCGAGATTCTAACAGCGACCCCCATAGTGTCAAGGTGAGCGAGCGGCCATGCATTCGTCGTAAAGCTTCATCTGAAAAGGGAATACGCACAGCCATGGACATCTCCCGCCGCGGCGAAGCACCCGGGCGCGTTGCACGCCTCTTGGGTGATTTTCCAAGCGACTGCATGGCTTTCCCACAACTTGTCGAGCGATCTCTCGTTCCCCCATCCATGACAGTATCGCAAAACAGATCGAAGGCATACGATTAGTAGCCACTGCTAGTAGCCACTGCGGGTCCCACTTGTCACCGCTTTTGAGGGATCGAACCTCTCGACACCCACCGTTGTCCTCCGTCATGCTTGCAACCTGGCACTCGCCGCCCGTTTCCTGCCTTCCGAATCGCAATACACGACCTGATGCAACATTCGCCCGACTTCGAGACCTTTCGTAAGCGTGCTGGCCAAGCAAAGCTTGTGCCGGTTTATCGCCGCATGCTCTGCGACACCCTGACCCCCGTCAGCGCGTTCGCCAAGATCGATAACGGTTCGTGCGGGTGCTTATTCGAAAGCGTTATCGGGGGCGAAAAGGTTGGCCGTTACAGCTTTCTCACCGCTGACCCCTTTCTGGAGGTGGAAGCCTACCGCGACCGGGTCGTCGTTCGCACTGACCAGAAAACGGAAGAATTCCAGAGTGACGATCCGCTTCGTGAGCTGCAGCGTCGGGTCGAAGAATACCAGGCCGCACGATTCGACGATCTGCCTCCGTTTTGTAGTGGGGCCATCGGCTACGCGGCTTACGACAGCGTGCGTTACGTCGAAAATCTGCCCAATGCCCCGAAGGACGATCGCGAACTGCCCGATTTCGCGTTCGCCTTCTACGACCGCATGGTTGTCTTCGACCATGTCAACAAGACGTTGGTCGTTGTGGTCATGGCACGCTTGGACGAACCGGGCGTCGATGCACAAACTGCCTACGATCAGGCTTGCGAGCGCGTGGATAATTTGGTGGCTCAACTCAGCGAACCCTCCGCATCGCTTGCAACGGGCGATATCAATACCAAGGGTGCCCCGGAAATCGAGTATCACTCGAACTTCTCGCAAAAGGACTTCGAATCGGCCGTCGAGCAGTGCGTCGAGTACATTCGCGCGGGCGACGTGTTTCAGGTGGTCATTAGCCAGCGGCTCGAGATGAAGCTCACGGCCGACCCCTTGGAAATCTATCGAACGCTACGGGTTGTCAACCCTAGCCCGTTCATGTTCTATCTCCGCAGCCCTTCAGTCACGCTGGTCGGTAGTTCTCCGGAGGTCATGGTCCGCGTGGTCGACGGGGTGGTGACCGTTCGTCCCCTGGCCGGCACGCGCCACCGCGGGGCCAACGACTCTGAAGACCGACGTCTGGCCGAGGAGCTTTTGGCCGACCCGAAAGAACGCGCCGAGCATGTCATGCTGGTCGACCTGGGACGCAACGACGTGGGTCGCGTGGCCCAATTCGGAAGCGTCGAGTTGACCGACGTGATGTGTATCGAACGCTACAGTCACGTCATGCACATCTCGTCGAACGTTCAGGGAAACCTGACCCCGGGAACCAGTGCCTTCGACGCTTTAAGGGCCTGTTTGCCTGCCGGCACGGTTTCAGGCGCGCCAAAAGTCAGAGCGATGGAGATCATCGACGAGTTGGAGCCGCACCGCCGCGGGCCCTATGCCGGGGCGGTGGGGTACATCGACTTTTGCGGTAACATGGACACCTGCATTGCCCTGCGAACCATCGTCGTGCAAGACGGTAAAGCATATGTGCAAGCCGGGGCCGGAATCGTGGCCGACAGTGTGCCCGAGCACGAATACCAGGAAACGCTGAACAAAGCCCGCGGGCTGTTGAAGGCGATTGAGATCACCGAGCAGCGGGGCCAAGCGAGCTAGTCGCCACCTCGCCGAATGAAATCCAACCCGAGCCCGTAGGGGTCGAAAGTTCCCGGCATGCGAATCGACGCGATTGATCTCTATCACGTAGGCGTGCCGCTAATTTCTCCGTGGCGAACGGCCTACGGTGAAGACTCCGTGGTCGAGTCGGTGCTGGTTCAGATGCATAGCGGCGAGCAGTCGGCTTGGGGTGAGTCCTGCCCCTTGGCCGCACCGTGCTACAGCCCCGAATGGGCCGGCGGTATTTTCGCAACACTCCAGCGATGGTTGGCCCCCACCCTGATCGGCGAGTGGGTCGAAAGCGGTCAGGATCTGCAAGATCGCCTGGCCGATTTCAAGGGAAACTTCTTTGCCAAGGCTGCCCTCGATACGGCTTGGTGGGTGCTGAAGTCTCAGGCCACGGGGCAGCCGCTCCACCGAATGCTGGGCGCCAGTCGCGATCGTGTGGTCGTGGGCGCCGACTTTGGCGTGATGGATTCGATTGGCGAGCTGATCGAGGCCATCGGCAAAGCGTTCGCCGACGGGTTCCCCCGCGTAAAGCTAAAGTTTCGCCCGGGCTGGGACCTGGAGATGCTTCGTGCCGTGCGACAGACGTTCCCCACCGAAACGATCCACATCGACTGCAACGCAGCATTCACGGTCGAGAACCTCGACCTGTTCTATCGCCTTGATGATTTCAACCTGGCCATGATCGAACAACCGTTGGGCTACGATGACCTGATCGACCATGCTCGCCTGCAGGCTGAGATTCGCACACCGATCTGCCTCGACGAGAGCATCAATTCTCTGCACCGCGCCGAAGTGGCCTTGGACTTGCGCTGCTGCCAGTATGTCAACATCAAGCCGGGTCGCGTGGGCGGGCTAACCGTCGCCAAGGCGATTCACGATTTGTGCCAAGAGGCGAACGTCCCCTGTTGGGTCGGCGGCATGTTGGAAAGTGCCGTGGGGTCGCGACTCTGTACGGCACTGGCCATGTTGGATAACTTCACCTACCCGGCCGACATTTTCCCGTCGAGTCGCTTCTTCGAGGCCGACCTCGGCCGCCCCGAGTTGACGCTCGAAAGAGACGAAGATGGTGTGCCGTATGTCGCGGCGCCCGACACGCCAGGCACGGGGACTGCACCCGATGCCGAACTGCTCGAACGATTCACCCTGCAGCATGTGTGCGTCGACGCACCACTGCCCAAGTAATGAACGAGAAGTAACTATCACCCGGAGAACGGTTTCATGATCTATGTTGTCGCCACCATCGAGTTGGCCGAAGGAAAGCGCGAGGAGTTCCTGAAGGCCTTTCACGAACTCATGCCCAAAGTGCATGCTGAAAAGGGTTGTCTGGAATACACCCCGGCCATCGACCAGGAGACGGCCATCCCCGCGCAGCCGGAAGCACGCGAGGATGTGGTCGTGGTGATGGAAAAGTGGGAGAGCGTCCCCGCACTGGAGGCCCATCTCATCGCCCCGCACATGAACGAATATCGTGCAAAGGTCAAGCCGCTGGTGAAAGGCACACGGTTGCAAATCCTTCGCCCGGCTTAGCACCAGTTCAAAAGAGACCTCCCGGGCCCGCCAATTGTTCTTCAGGCCGGCCAGGGCTAAGCTGACAGATGGACTACATTCCTTCAGCATAGAAGCATCGCATGCGAGAAGTTTGGCAGCAGGTTCGTGAGTCGCTCGAGGCAGGGCGACCCTTCGTGCTATGTCGTTTGGTCGAAACCCGCGGCTCCACGCCTCAGAAGCCGGGCGCCACGATGTTGGTTTTCGCCGACGGTTCGCAGGCCGGCACCTTGGGCGGCGGTTGCGTCGAGGCCGAAGTCAAACGGCGGGCTTTGGAGATCGCCGAGGGTGACACGGCCGAAATCTCAACCTTTCAGCTCGACAGCGACTACGGATGGGACGACGGCCTGATCTGCGGCGGTCGCATGAAGATCGCGCTCGAACCGTTCGGCCCCGGCTGCAATGCCGACTACATTCTGGAAGTTGCCGGGCAGTTCGAAAGCGATACCGGCTCGATCGAGGCCATCGTTTTCGATAGCGAGAGCACTGGCTTGGCCGCGCCCAGCAACTACCTGTTTGCCGAAGATGGAACGCTGCTCGCTCATTGTCGCGGTGAGTTACAAGATGGAAAACCGCCAGAAGCGATTAGGTCGCGGCTGCCCGATATTTCCAAACGCCCGCGGCCTCATGCCAGTCATGGGGTGGCGTTTCTGCCGCTGTTGCCTCGATGCCGGTTGATCATCGTAGGCGGTGGTCACGTGGGGCAGGCGGTTGCACATCTGGCCGACGATGTGGGGTTCAACGTCTGGGTCGTCGACGACCGTGCCGATATCGTTTCCGAAGAACGATTTCCCACGGCCGAACGCAGGATTGCAGGCGACGTATCCACCGTATTGCCCGAGATTGAAGTCACCTCGTCGACGTATTGCTTAATCGTTACCCGTGGACACAACCACGACGAAGAAGCCCTGTTTCATCTGGCCGAACGCGGCGCTCGCTACGTCGGTATGATCGGCAGCAAACGTAAGATCAAGATGATCTTCGACGATCTGTTGAACGAGGGTATTGCCCCCGACGCCTTACGGCAGGTTTACGCACCGGTGGGGCTCGATATCGGCTCGCAAACGGTCAGCGAGATTGCCATTAGCATCGTGGCCGAGTTGATCGCCCATCGTAATCGAGGTGGCGAAGTCGTAGGGCGATTGCCCGCGGTGGGTTTGGACCTGGTGAAATGAATTTGGCCGGTCGCCACTTCACGAGCTTCGCGGTGATTCCGGCCGCGGGCAAGAGCCGCCGCATGGGGCGCCCCAAGCTGTTGCTGCCTTGGGGAAATACAACGGTGATCGAGGCCGTCATGTCTGCCTGGAACTCGAGCGCCGTCGATCACGTCGTGGTGGTTGTCGACGAACGAGACGAACCGCTTGCCGACACGTTGTCTCGCTGCGAGTGCACGCTGGTGCGTGCTGAGGCTCCGCCGGACATGAAGGCCTCGGTTCAGTGCGCGCTACAAGAAATCGCTCGGCGATGGTCACCGCTAGACCGCGATGTGTGGCTGCTGGCTCCGGCAGACTTTCCCACCCTCAGCCCAACCTGGATCGACGCCCTGCTTGCGAAGCACGATCCATCGGTACCCAAACCGCTGGTGCCGACGTATCAAGTCCGCCGCGGACATCCCGTTCTGTTTCCCTGGTCGTTGGCCGCCGTTGCAAACGCGTTGCCGTCGGATGTGGGTGTAAATCGGTTGCTCGTCGAGAATCCACCACGTGAAGTTCCCATGCGTGACGATGGCCTGCTGGCGGATATGAATACTCCGGAGGAATATGAGAAGCTTCGATCGCATTTCGGACCGAAGTAGGCTACGGAAACCGGTAAACCGCAAAACGTGCGATGTTCTTCTGGAGTTGCATCCCGCGCGGCGTCGGTTCTTGGAAGATTGCTTTGCAGCCTTGTAACGAGGCTCTACACTCGTGGTATACGTTTTTTCGCGGATTGGAACCGCGGCGATGCACGCACGACCTGTCCGGAATGCAGGGATGAGCGCATTTCAAACCTCAAACGCCCCCGATCCCCCGGGTGCCTCTGCCGGTTCACCCAGCGGTGGTGAGGCGCACGGCTCTCGGTTTGCCACGATTCCAAGTCCTCGGTTTGGCAGTACGCGGTGGATGCCCTCTAGTATCGTGCTGCTGGCCGTCTTGATGATTTGCCTCGCGGGTTGTGGTTCCGATCCATCGAACTCGGGGCAGGGCGATGGGGCGGATGCAACCAAGGAAGACAAAGATAAGAAACGGGTCAAACCCGAACTCGAGTTTCTCGCATTGAGCACGCGACCGACGGACTATGCGATCACGGTCCCGCAAATCAAACCGGGGCACTGGATCGAAGCTTCGCAGCAGATGGTCGCCAACTACGATGAATTTTCCGGCGAGTTGGAAGTAGAACCGATACCCCTGCCCGGGGTTCCTTTCGCGCTGGGAACCAAACGCGACGTGCTGCTGGCCAAGGCGCAAATCAAATCGATCCCGGTGATGGTCTACACCCCTCCCGGGCCGAATCGCCCGAGTCTCGGATTCGAACTTCAAGACTCGGAAACGGGCACGGTTCCGCTGAAGAGCTTGAACCCTTTGATCCGGATGCCGCCACATCAGTATTTCTTCACGGTGCTGACACCCGAGCCGGACCGCTTTCAGTTTCTTCGTAATTTGGACAGCATCGTTCCGCCATCCGAATTGTTTCTTCCCCAGGGAGACGAAGCGCATTACCGCGTCGTGACTCCGCTCATCACGAATAACATCGCGTTGCCTACACATCTGGTCACATCCACTTCCGTGGCTTACGTGCTGTGGGACGATGTCGATCCCAACGTACTTACCACTGATCAGGAAACCGCGCTGATCGATTGGTTGCATTGGGGCGGGCAACTCATCATCAACGGTCCGCAAACCCTGGACACATTGAAGAACAGTTTTCTGGCCGATTATCTGCCGGCCGATGGCGACGGGATCGTCGCTCTTCCTGCCGACCAGGTGAATCAGGCATTCAATTCAGCCTGGAAGACCGGTAAGGTCGGGCTGAAAATCGAAGAAGATGTATCCGCACAGCGTCTGTTGCCACGCAAGAACGCCGACGTGCTGATGCAAATCGGCGACGCTCCTGTGGTGGTGGAGCGTCGAGTCGGGCGGGGACGCGTTGTCACTTCAGCGTTTACCCTGGCTGACAAAGACCTGATGGTCTGGCCCGATTACGACGGATTCTTCAACGCCGTGATTCTGCGTCGCGAGCCAAGGTCGTTTTATGACGATGGCTTCAGTGAATTGTCCGTCTGCTGGGGAGAGAAGCCAGTTCGACACGACGGGGTAGCCGATGTCCCCGACATGTTGGCGCACTACGTCGCGGCATTCGATCCGGAGAAGAACTCGCAAGTTCGGTTATTCAGTCGCGATACCCAAACGGGTCGCTCAAATGTTTGGCGTGATAGAAACGTGATCGAGTCTCTGCAACGGAACATGACGTTCTCAGGAAGTGGGTATGACGAGTTGGGTGCCTTGAAAAATGCCCCGGGCGTTGGGGGCTGGTCGACTTCCCAAGGAGTCTCAGGGCTCGTGATGAAGTCGCTGCTCGATGCCGCGGGGATCGACGTTCCGAGGGCCTCGTTCGTCGTGGCGATGTTGGCCACGTACCTGGTTATGATTGTGCCCGTGAATTGGGCCGTGTTTCGAACGATGGGCCGCGTCGAGTGGGCATGGCTGGCCGCTCCGGTCATCACCGTGGTCTTTGCACTGGTGGTGGTCAAGCTCGCGCAACTCAATATCGGTTTCGCGCGAGCACAAACGGAGATCGGCCTTGTCGAGTTGCAGGGCGATTACAACCGGGCCCATGTAACCAACTACTCGGCGTTCTACACGTCGTTGGGGACCAACTACCAATTCGAATTCGATGACTCGGGTGCGGTTGCCCAACCGCTGTCGGTGGGCAATGCCGTCTTTCGTGGTCAAGACATACGCGACCTCGAGATCACTCGCGCATCGAAGGCCGAAATGACCGGGTTCTCCGTGTCTTCCAATTCGCTGGGCATCATGCAAACCGAGAATATGTACGAATGCGATGGTGGATTACAGCTTCGCGATGAAGGGTCGGCCCTGGTTATCGAAAACAATACGGGGCTGGATCTTCGCAATGTGGCCGTGGTTGCCCCCGGGCGATTCGGCTGGGTAGGCGACTTGCCCGGCAATGGGACGGCCACCGCAACGGTAGAGTCCTTCCAAGACAAAGCCGGACTTCGTCGGGCTAGAACGCGGCATACAAGTAACCAGGAAGAGGTGTCCTCGGCCGACCCGCTCGACGTCGAGCCACTGATTGAACTTGCGGAGTCAAGCGCCTTCGCGTCGGGGGAAACATTGCTGGTCGGCGTGCACGATGGTGCGTTGCCTGGAGTGGGCGTTACTCCTCAGAGCGATCAAACCCGTTCGACGATGGTGGTCGTGGCCCACTTGGGCTACGAGCCGCTTGCCGAGCCGGTGAAAGATCACGTCAGTCGACCACAGGCCGAACGTGTGTGGCAGGACGAAGGTCTTTCAACTTCCTTGCGAACCGCACCGAGCTTGAACCGATGATTCACGAGGCACCGGCCGAACCCATCCCGAAGAACAGGGGCGACAGATCATGATCGAGATTCGTGGGTTCTCCAAAGCGTACGGCGATCTGGTGGCCGTCGAGGGGCTCGACCTGGACATCGCTGCCGGCGAAATGTTCGGGTTCATCGGGCCCAACGGTGCGGGAAAAAGTACCACGATTCGCTTTCTGGCAACCCTGCTCAAGGCAGACCAGGGCGACGGAACGGTCAACGGTCACAGCGTCGTTCGCGATCCGCTTGGTGTCAGGCGTAGCGTTGGCTATATGCCTGACAACTTTGGTGTGTACGACGGGATGAAGGTCTGGGAATTCCTGGACTTCTTCGCCGTGGCTTATCAAATTCCCCGCGAGCGAAGACGTACGGTCATCAACGACGTGCTCGAATTGCTCGACTTGACCTACAAGCGAGATGATTTCGTCAACGGTCTCTCACGCGGCATGAAGCAACGATTGTGCCTCGCAAAGACGCTGGTGCACGACCCGCCGGTGCTGATTCTCGACGAGCCAGCCAGCGGGTTGGACCCTCGGGCCCGACTGGAAGTAAAGGCCCTGCTGAAAGAACTGCGGCAGATGGGCAAAACGATCCTCATTTCGAGTCACATCCTCACCGAGTTGGCCGACTGTTGTACCTCGATCGGAATCATCGAGCGCGGGCGACTCTTGATGCACGGACCCATCGACGAAGTCTATCGACGCATTCAACGCAACCGCATCGTCGAGATCAAAGTGTTGGACCGGCTGGATGTCGCGATGTCCATCGTACGGAGCATGCCCGAGACGCTCGACGTGCAGCAGTTGGATCATCGCATCACCGTCGAACTTGCCGCCGACGATACCGTGCTGGCGAATCTTCTCGAGCGGCTGCTTGCCGATGGGGTTCGCCTGCGTTCGTACGCAGACAAGGACCCCACGCTGGAAGACGTCTTCATGATGGTCACCCAGGGTTTGGTTTCGTAGCCGCAAGAAAAAGCATCTCGATCTAGCAAACCTGGCTTTACCGAGCATTCACCATGTACCTTCGCGACAATCCGGTACTACAACGCGAACTGCTGGTGAACCTGCGGATGGGGAGAGCGTTTCTGTTGCTGTTCGCGTACCTGGCGTTATTGTCGGCCGTCGTGTACGTGCAATGGCCGTCAGAACGGATCGATGTGACGAACCCGGCCCAGTCGCAACGGCTGATGAGCCTGTTTTTTCTGGGGCAATATCTGTTGGCTTCGTTAATGGCCCCCAGCTTCGCGGCAGGTTCCATCACGGGCGAGAAAGAGCGGCAAACCTACGAGATGCTGTTGGCCAGTCCCTTGCGGCCCGGGGCCGTATTGCTGGGAAAATTCTTCGCATCGCTATGCCATTTGGCACTATTGATCTTCTGCTCACTGCCCATCGTCATGTTGTGCCTGCCACTGGGTGGTACTTCGTTGTACGAATTACTGGCTTCCTACGTGGTGCTCATTCTGTCGATCGCCACCTTCGGCATGATCAGCCTGACTTGCAGCGGGTTTTTCGCCAGAACCTCCGCCGCGCTGGTGGTCTCATACATGTTGATCCTGCCGCTGGCGATTGTGGGGGCCAGCACCTGGTATGAATTGAGTTCGGCGCCGACCGCATCCCGGTTGTGGTTGGCGTTTTTCGTGCTGCCGATCATGACGTTGATGGTTTGCATCCCGTTGTTCGTGATCACGTCACGGCGTTTGCTTCACCCACCGGATGTGGGCAGCGAAGGTAAGGATGTGGTGGACGAGCAGCGCGAAATGCGGGAAGCCGTGGGGCTGGTCATTCAACGCGACAAATTCCCCGACCGGCTGTTCGCGCCCGCCAAACGCGAAGATCTGCTGCCCGACGGCGCGAACCCGATGTACGACAAGGAGATGCACAGCGAACTCTTCGCCCAGGGGACGCTCATGCTGAGGGTGGTCATTCAGGTGAGCATGCTAGTGGCGATCCCCATGATGGGCATTTTCTTGTATCTCATGCCCGAGATGGCCGCCTGGTATGTGTGCTACGTGGTGATGTTCAATATCCTGGTCGGTCCCGTATTTTCGGCCGGAAGCGTAACCAGCGAACGCGAACGGCAAACCCTGGACCTGTTGCTGACCACCACGCTTTCTCCGCTACAGATTCTCACCGGAAAACTGTTTTCGGGGTTGCGGGTGTCCACGGTCCTCACCAGTTTCCTGATCTGGCCGCTGATGTTGGCGTTTGTAATGGTTACCGTCTATTGGCCCACGTTTTATTCCCTGCTGGCCTACGTGGGCCTGATTCTGATGACTTGCGTTACCACGGCCACGATTGCCTTGTTCTGTTCGGTGTTGTTCAAAAAGACTTCGATTAGCCTGATGACCAGCTACCTGGTGTTGATCGTAATTTTCACGGGGCCGGTGGCGGTGCAATTTTTTACCACCACGTTTTACGAAGCCGGAGACGAGGCAGCCGTCCTCACGCAATCTTCGGTAGCCAGCCCGTTCACGGCCGCGTTCTCGGTGCCTCTCGATTTTACGAAAGAAGCGGGATTCGAGTTGGTCGATGGGGCGGTTGTCGGGGACTGGTTCGAGTACGCCACGTTCATGCTGTTCTACACCATCTTGAATGCGACGTTGTTGGCGACGATGGCCACGTTATTTTCCAAACGTTGGAGCGTCGCACGCTAGTAGAGCATCGAGTTTGTTGTTCGGTATTCGTGCGTACTGGTTTGCAGTAGCTAGCGTCGGTGCTAGAATCTGCTCGACGCGAATTCAGGCCACCCGTCGTTGGTTCCCCAGGCGGAAGGTACGCCTCTAGTTGAGCGAACGGCTGCGCGGGAGACGAAGCGAACCATGAGCACGGCCATGATTGACCTAGGCACGATTCCCGAGACCTGGACTCGTCGCCATTTGTTGGGGCTCGAAGGTCTAACCGCCGACGAAATACTTACCATCCTGGACACCGCGGCCACGATCAAAGAGGCCGAGGCAGCCGGGAACCTGGCCCCATTGTTGGCCGGTAAGACGATCTCGAACCTGTTCTTCGAAGACTCGACACGCACGAAAACCAGCTTTTCGTTGGCCGCTCGTCGCTTGCAGGGGCTAACGCTCGATCTGTCGGCCAGCGGAAGCAGCCTTTCCAAGGGCGAAACGTTCATCGATACGGCCAAGAATATCGAGGCCATGGGTACTGACGTGGTGGTGGTTCGGCATCGCACCCCCGGCACGCCCCACCTGCTGTCGCAAAACCTCGATTGTGCGGTGATCAACGCCGGCGATGGCCCCCACGAGCACCCGACCCAGGGCCTGTTGGATATCATGACGATTCGCGAAGTTCGCGGAGAATTGGCCGGGCTGACGGTCGCCTTGGTCGGCGATATCGCTCACAGTCGCACGGCACGCTCGAATATCTGGGGCCTAACTCGCTTGGGTGCCAAGGTCATCCTGTGTGGTCCTTCAACATTGGTCTCGAAGCAGTGGGAGTCGATCGAAGGGGTCGAAGTTTCGCACGACCTGGATGCGATTCTTCCCCGTTGCGATGTGCTGAACTTGCTGAGAATTCAGTTCGAACGACAAGTCACCAGACCGTTCCCCTCGGTACGCGAATACGCGTTGCTCTATGCCATGACCGGCAGCCGCCTGGAACGGGCCAAAGACGACATCCTGATTCTGGCCCCCGGTCCCATCAATCGTGGTGTGGAAGTGACCCCCGACGTGGCTGATGGCCGGCATTCAGTCATCTTGGAACAGGTTCGCAATGGGTTGGCCGTCCGCATGGCGGCCCTATGGCTCGTAGCGAGCGTACATTGATGCTGACGGACGTCAGGGAGATCCGTACATGACCAAAACGCTTATCACCGGCGGGCGAGTGATCGACCCTAGCCAGAGGTTGGATCGGCTGACCAACGTGTTGATCGAAGACGGTCGCATCTCGGCCTACGATGTTCCGCTGAACGGACAAGACGCGTTTATCGATGCACAGGGCAAAATTGTCTCGCCCGGGCTGATCGACATGCACGTCCACTTGCGAGAGCCGGGACGTGAAGAAGATGAAACCATCGAGACCGGCACGGCCGCAGCGTTGGCCGGCGGGTTCACCAGTATCGTCTGTATTCCCAATACCGAACCGCCCATCGATTCTCAAGGAGCGGTCGAATTCATTCAGCATCAAGCAGCCCGGGCTGACAACTGCAACGTCTATATCGCGGCCTGCGTCAGTAAGAACCGCGAAGGCAAAGAGTTGGCCGAGATCGGACAACTGGTCCGCGCGGGAGCAGTCGCGTTCACCGACGACGGGTCGCCCGTCTACGATGCGGAACTCATGCGGCGGGCTTTCGAGTATTGCCTAATGTTCGACCGCCCGATTCTCAACCACGCCGAAGTCTTGGAACTCACCCGTGGTGGGGTGATGCATGAAGGGAAGACCTCCATGCTGTTGGGGCTCGCCGGCATGCCCGCGGCAGCCGAAGATGTGATGACCAGCCGCGACATTGCCCTGGCCGAAGCCACCGGCGGCAAGCTTCACATCATGCACGTTTCTTCCGCCGGAAGTGTGGAGGCCATTCGGCGTGCCAAGCGTCGCGAAGTACGCGTGACCACGGAAGTCTGTCCCCATCACTTCACGCTAACCGACGAATGCCTGCGGCAGTTCGATTCCAACTACAAGATGAGCCCCCCGCTACGGGCCAACAGCGACGTTGAGGCGTGCATCGCCGGGTTGGTCGACGGAACCATCGACGTGATCTGCACCGATCATGCACCGCATGCCCGAGAAAAGAAGATGCAGGAACTCGATCGAGCCCCCTTCGGCATCGTCGGTCTGGAGACGGCCCTTGGGTTGGTCGCCACGCAACTGATCGGACCGGGGCACCTCGATTGGCCTGATGCGATTGCGAAAATGACGGTCAACCCTGCCCGCATCGTCGGAATCGATCGCGGCACGCTGGCCATCGGGCAACCGGCCGACATTACGATCATCGACCCGAACTATGAGTGGGACGTCGATCCTCAACTCTTCCACTCCAAGAGCACCAACTCGCCATTCGGGGGTTGGACGCTCCGTGGTAGGGCAGACACCGTACTGGTCGACGGTCGCGTGAAGTACGTCGCCCCGAATGGGAGCTGAGGTTTCTCTCAAACCCCTCACATTCACCCTCTACTTTTCCATTTGCGAGTCGCGCCATACGCTTGATAAGTGGCTCGCCGCTCACGAACTCAACGGGCAACGGGTCCGAGCGATTTGACCGGTTGCTGAAACATCCGGTGGCGAACGATCAGCACCACGATCAGACTCGCCATCATCACGGAATTGGTGACAGGCTCCTCACAAAGAAACGGTCAGCGGCATGCGGTTGATTATCGACGGATACAACCTGATTCACGCGGCCGGAATCCTGGGCCATGGAGTGGGGCCCGGTGGGCTCGAGCGTGCCCGCGGTGCGTTGCTGAATTGCCTGGTGGAATCTCTGGACCCCAAGCTGCTTTCTCAGACGACGGTGGTTTTCGATGCGGCCGATGCCCCGCCGTTGGTGGCCAGCAAGTATCAACATCGAGGGTTGCACGTAAGGTTCGCACGTGGCGATGGCGACGCCGATCGCGTGATCGAGGAGTTGATTCTCGCCGAGTCTGCCCCCCGTAGACTGACGGTAGTATCCAGCGATCATCGTTTGCATCGCGCCGCTCGCCGCCGTCGGGCTCAAGCCGTCGATAGCGACCGCTGGTTCGCCCAACTGCTCCGCGATCGACAGAACCCCCGCTCCCCCGCAAAATCCGCCAAGCCCTCGGGCCCCCCCAGCAAAGCCGAAGTGAAGTACTGGCTCGAACAATTCACGGGTACGTCAACGGAAGACCCAGCGAAGTCTGCGACATCAGAAGAACAAAAGCCAACGGCGAAACAGACGAAGCCCAATGTGGAGCAGAAGAAGCCTACGGAGAAGAAACCTACGGAGAAGCAGCAGCTAGAACTCCCCGAGGTCGACCCAATCTTCCCGCCGGAGTATCTCGAAGACGTGAAGAAGATGCTGGGCGAGGAGTGAGATGGAGCCAGGGCCTGCTTAGCCCTTCACCGCTTTGTCTGAAATGTCCTTGCGGCACCACGCTCCCGGCCAGCGGATTGCTTTCACGGCGGAGTAGGCGTTCAGCTTGGCGGCGGAGATGTTCTTGCCGAGTGCCGTTGCGCCGAGCACGCGACCTCCGTCGGTGACGACTTCCCCCCCGGCTACCGTGGTGCCGGCGTGAAACACTTGCACATCTTCCAACTTGGCGGCTTCTTCCAACCCACGGATAGGTAACCCGCGCTCGTAGCTTCCCGGGTATCCTTCACTCGCCATCACCACGCATACGGCAGGGCGGGGGTCCCATTCCAAGGGCTCGATTTCGTCGAGGCGTTGATCCACCGTGGCATCGAGCAGTTCGAACAGATCGCTCTTCAGCCGCATCAGAATCGGTTGGCACTCGGGATCGCCGAACCGAACGTTGTACTCCAGCACCTTGGGCCCTCGTTCGGTCAGCATCAGCCCGGCGTAAAGCACCCCCCTGAACGGACGCCGGCCGCGCTTCATGGCGTGCACGGTTGGGACCAGAATCTTTTCCTCGACTTCGCTTAGCAGCTCATCGTTGACCAGCGGAGTAGGCGAATACGCGCCCATGCCGCCGGTGTTGGGGCCGGTATCTCCGTCGCCGGCCCGTTTGTGATCTTGTGCGGGAGCCAACGTGACGATGGTCCGCCCGTCGGTGATGGCCAGCACGCTGACCTCTTGTCCTTCGAGCCGCTCTTCGATGATGATCTGATTTCCCGCGGTGCCGAATTCTTTGTCCTGCCCGATGCGTTTCACCGCATCAATCGCGGCCTCGCGCTCGTCGCAGACGATGACGCCTTTGCCCGCGGCCAATCCGTCTGCCTTCACGACCAGCGGTACGTCTTCCCGATCGATGAGATACTTGGTCGCGTTTTCGGGGTCGCGAAACACGCGGTATTCGGCCGAAGGGACATCGGCCTGTCGCAGCAGGTTCTTGCAAAAGACCTTGCTGGCTTCCAACTCGGCGGCGGCCTTCGAGGGGCCGAATACGCGCAGCCCTGCTTCTTGAAAGGCATCGACAACCCCGGCGGCCAACGGGGCTTCCGGACCAATCACCGTCAGCCCCACGTTGTTTTGCTGGGCGAACTTGATCAAGCGGGGAAAGTCGTCGGCGGCCACATCGACATTCACTGAACCCACAGCCGTACCCGCGTTGCCCGGCGCGACAAACACCCGCTCGACGTGGGGGCTCTGGTTTAGCTTCCAGGCCAACGCATGTTCTCTGCCGCCGGAGCCAACAATAAGGACGTTCATCGCAATACCTAGGGGGAGGGCAAATAAGGAGGGTGCGCGACTGTGATTCTATAGCGCAGCCGCGTTTTGTCGACAAGGAAGGGGTGCCAGGAGCAAGCCCGTTCACCTGGTCAATCATCGAGACCGATTGCCCGATGAATGCCGATCAACGTCTGCAAGTACGTTTCCAGAGGGAGACCGTCGACAGTTGCTTCCGAGAGGGTCGTCACACCATCAATCAATTTTCCTTCATGCACGAATCGTTCGATGCGTTGTGCTTCCGAGGCTGCGTTCATGTCGCGAAGCAACGATGCCTCACCTCGCTGGTGTAAGACAATCGCGGCCAGGGCATAGGCACCCCAGTTGCTAACCCCGGCCAGAATGGTGTGATCGGTGGCGATACGGCAGGCGATTTTCCCTGCCTGCGGGGTTGGCACCGCGTCGCGGATCACCTCCCAGGCGATGGAGCCGCACCCGATCTCGTTCCCACCGTCGGCAATTCCTATGCTGGTGATTTTCGGTTGGTGGATGGCGACGCGCTCGAACAAGCGATGAATCTTCGCCGTGTACCGATCGATCGCAATACCCCGCATGTTCAGACAACGGTTTCGTGTTTCGACGGACGTCTCTTCCAGGAACAAGTCTTGCGGTGCGGGCAAATTTCGGGATTGAGCCAACATAGATTCCAACGAATGGCTGGGGCCGGCCCGCTCGATGGCAATCAGGTGCGTTAGCTTTCTTCCGGCGCCCGTCTGAAGGAATGCGTCGACCCAGGCGTCCGTAACCGAGCAGTCTGCTGGTTCGTTCCCCAGACCTGCGAGCACCGCTGGGTCTTCCGTTTCGAATGGGCACTCGATCACCATGCCGGGGTCCAACGAGAACATCTCGCAGCCAAAACGCAGTGCGTTGCTTGCTATGGCATCGCTCAGCAGGGTGACTTCGATGCCCAGGGAATGCAGCACGGACGCGAGATAGACGGCCCCCGGAGGACCATCGGTTTCCGCGTGCGCGCCCGCGTCGTTCACGACGGCAAACCCCGTGGTGATGGCGACGCTTCTGGCAGTTCCAGCCAACGACTCGGCCGCTTGGGCCAATCCACCTTCGGCAAGCGGACGCCCGGCCAGCTGCACGGTGGCGATCCCCCGTCGACCGGGGTCGCGTCGGATCAGACGATCGATTTCCCGGAGTACTTCATCGCAAGAAGTCATCGGGAGACCCTGGGTTGCCTTGAGGTTCGGGACAAGCGGAGACGAAACCCTACTATCTTTGCAGGTTGCCTGCCTGGCTCCCAGGATCTCTCTCGCCTCGCGGTATGTGTGGTTCTGGTCCCCGCCAAATTCGTCGCTTATAATGAGCGACTTAGCTTACCCACCCCCCGGATGTTGCTAGCATCCAAATAGAACTCATCCTGGACGAGTTCGTTCCTCTCGCGGCGGTTATGATTAGCGTCCGCGAGGAAGCCTACTGGACGGCGATACCGTCATTAGTCGAACACGTCGGCATGCCCTGCATACGGCGAATAGATTGGCACAGGAGTACGCACTGATGAAAGTAGTTCTACAGCGTTGTTTTGCGGTGATGGCCGTAACCTCTTGCCTGCTGGGATGCACCTCGTCGGTCTTCGCGGCCGAGTTTGGTGATCTGACGGGCAAGTTCATCTACGAGGGCAATCCGCCGACTCCGGAGAAGATCAAAATCACGGCCGACGCCGACCTGTGCGGCAAGCCGCCAGCGCTGGTCGATGAGTCGCTTGTGGTCGGTAAGGACGGAGGGTTGGCCAACGTACTGATTTACGTCCGTTCGCGTAAGCCGACGATCAACCCTGATTTGGCCAAACCTCCGGCAGAAGCCCCGGTCCTGGACAACGTGCACTGCCAATTCGTACCCCATCTGACGGCTGTATATGTCGACCATCCGGTGATTTTGAAGAATTCCGACCCCAAGCCGCATAACATCAACATTCAGCCGATCGGGGGCGTGCCAATCAACCCTTTGATGGCTTCGGGACAGACCATCGAGCACAAGTTCCAACGTGCCCAGCGAATTCCCGTTCCGGTGCAATGTAACATTCATCCCTGGATGAAGGGTTATGTGTTGCCCTGTGGAAACCCCTACTTCGCCGTCTCTGGCGAGGATGGAACCTTCACGATCAAGGGCTTGCCCTTGGGCGAGGACCTGGAGTTCCAGGCCTGGCACGAGAAGGTTGGGTACCTCGAGACCCCGCAATGGTCCAAGGGGCGTTTCGAGATGAAGCTGGACAAGCCCACGACCGACCTGGGCCAGATCGATCTTCCGGCCACCATGTTCAATAAGTAATGGTTCGAGGTCTGTGGTCGTCGTCGGTTCGATGGACCCCCTCGTATCAGACATTCACACAGAAGGATTCTTAAGAATGAGCAGGTTCAGTTGGCGGATATCGTCGGTTTTGGCTGTGGTCGCAATGACCGTGGTGACATTTGCAGGCTGCGCCCAAGAGACCGGTTCGGACCTCGACCCCGACCCGGCGCAGGTCCAAGAGCTACGCGGCGATCAGGCAACCGAGGAAGCCCCGGCCGAACCCGCCGCGGACGAGTCGGCGGAATAGGATGCATTGGAACCCGGGGCTTCTAGGCTCTTTGGATCGAATGACGAGTCTTTAGGGCCAGGTCATGCGGTCGCCGCATGAGAAACTGGGGTTGAGAACACCTGTTGCAGGCGAATTCGGGTGCCGAACCCGGGTTTGTGCGACATTTTGTCGCGTTGACCTTAGGCGCGGTTTCCACGGAAACTAAAGGCTCTACGATACTTACAGTGGGAGAAGGAATCGCAACGGAACCTGGAGTCGTGAGCACCCTCCAGGGGATGGCGATCCGGCTTGATTTCTCGCTTCGAAGCCGTGTCAGCCTGCGTGGGAATCGAGGCATGTGTCTTCATACAATGCCGGCTGACCTATTGCGGCGCTTGAGGGTATGACGATGTTCCAACAAAGCGCAGTCCGGTCGGGCTTGTCGAGCAGCTTGGTGCTGGTCGCTTTACTGATCGCCACGGGATGCAATCGCTATCAGCCCCCGTCATTCATTCTGAATACCGAAGGGGTCGACCTCGAGGAAACCTACTCCGACGGTTCCCTGAAGTACTCGCCCGAGAAGCTGCAGAATGTGGTGAACGCGACGGTGGCGGCATTCGGGACCCCCGACGAGCCGTTCGTCTTCGAAGAGACGGAACTCGATTTGGACAAGATCCAAATGGCGGCCGGGCCAGTCTCCAGCGATATCGAAGGGACGGCGCAAGGTTTGTATCGTAAGCACTGCGCTCAATGTCATGGGATAACGGGTGACGGAGCCGGCCCTTCGGCATTGTTGCTGAATCCTTACCCTCGCGACTTCCGTAAGGGCATTTTCAAGTTCACCTCCACTGCACAGGGCGCGAAGCCAACCGACGACGACATCCGAAGGGTGATCCTGGCCGGGATCCCCGGTACGGGGATGCCCTCGTTCGGTACCTTGTTGCCCGAGGAGATCGACGCGCTGGTCGAGTATGTCAAGTACCTGGCCTATCGCGGCGAGGTGGAGACCATCGTCCAGAGTTTGATCGTGGACGAGGACGAAGAGCTCGATCACGAGTTTCTGCTGGACGAAGCGGTGTATCCCATCGTCGACCTGTGGCTCGACTCGGCCGACGAAGCGAATATCGTCATCGCAGAAGATCCCCGGCCGTCGGACCGCGAGGCTTCCATCGCGGCGGGGCGGGAATTGTTTGCCGGCGAACGTGGTTGTGCCAAATGCCACGGTCCCACGGGGGCAGGCGACGGTAAAGAGAAGAACTACGACATCTGGAATAGCCCCAAGGGTTCTCACTCGCCGGAAGTGATCGCCAATCTGTGGTCGCTACCGCTGCAGGAACTACGACCCCGCAACCTGCGAGCAGGGGTTTATCGCGGGGGACGAGATCCGATCGACATCTACCGCCGCATCTACGTCGGCGTGAAGGGAACTCCCATGCCTGCGTCGGGGCCTCCGCCAGGGCAAAGTGCCGCTACGGGGGCGTTACCCGAGGGTAGCAAGGCATTAACCTCGACGCAGATTTGGAACCTTGTGGACTATGTCCTTTCGCTGCCCACGGAAGATGACATCAAGCAGAACGACTCGGTTGCTGCGAATCCCAAGCCTACTGCCGAACCCTCGGGTGGAGGCTGAAGATCGTCCGACCGTTTGCGACGGATTGCGAGCATACGGTTTTGCGGAGAATGGAATCAGGGGTTTCATATTTTTCCAGCACCTAGCAATTCGCCGAACTTGTTGTGACTAACTTCGTTTCCCATCCAACGCTCGACACAAACCCCAACCGATGGCCACATCGCTGGGCGGTGCTGCTGGTCTGCGTAACGTTTCCCCTGATCTGGGTTGGCGGATTGGTCACCACACACACCGCGGGCATGGCTGTGCCAGACTGGCCGTCGACTTACGGGTACAACTTGTTTCTCTATCCCTGGCAGCAGTGGTTCTTTGGGCCGTGGGATTTGTTCGTCGAACATGGCCATCGACTGCTCGGCGCCACCTCGGGCTTGGTCACGATCGGCCTGTTGATTTCGCTTTGGCGATGCGAAGACCGCCGTTGGGTCAAATGGCTCGGCGTGATCACCCTGTTGGCGGTGATCGGTCAAGGCATGCTCGGCGGAATGCGAGTGATTCTGGACGCCCGACAGTTGGCCAAAATTCATGGTTGCGTCGGCCCAGCATTCTTCGCACTTTGCGTGGCCATGGCCATGTTCACAGCGCGAAGTTGGCGAACGCCCGAAGGGATCCAAACCAGTTCGAAGACTTCGAAGATTCGAGTTTTGGCCTGGGGCACGTTGATTCTGTCCTATGGCCAACTGGTGTTGGGTGCCCATCTACGGCATCTGCCACTGGGATTCGATCGTCACGAATTCCGGCTGACCTTGGTGCTGCATCTGTTCGTCGCCTTCGCTTTGCTGGTGCACGGATACGCTCTGTGGTGGCGAGCCCGCGGCGGGTTCCGTCAGATCCGTCGGCTCTATCGACCCGCGGCGGTCTTGGCTATGCTGCTGACTTGTCAAATCGCCCTGGGATGTGGAACCTGGGTAACCAACTACGGGTGGCCCGTGTGGTTCGATCGCTGGAGCGTTGCGAGCAGCTATACGATTCAGATGAATAGTCAGATCCAATCACTGACCACCACAGCGCACGTTGCCATGGGGTCGCTGATTTTGGCCACGTCGCTTGTGACGCTGCTGGCCGCTTATCGATATTTAGCCACACCGAAAACCATCTCGCTTTCGACTCCGGTTGAGGCAGAAACGATGACTTTGGAGACCGTTTCATGAGCACATCGACCTTGGTGTGCGAGGAACGTCGCAGCACCCTTGTCGGGCGGCTGGCCGACTATCTCGAACTTACAAAGCCCAGAATCTCGGTCCTGGTATTGATCACCGTTGGGATCGGTGCGTTGGCCGCCTCGGGCGGTGATGTTGGCCTCGTCCTGCTCGTGCATACATTGATTGGCACCGCACTGGTCGCCGCCAGCGCTAGCACGTGGAACCAGTGGATCGAGCGTGATACCGATCAGATGATGAAACGCACCGCAGGGCGACCGATCGCCGCGGGGCGACTCTCGACGGCCGAGGTGTTCATCTTCGGCACCGTGACCTTGATCGCGGGAATCCTGCAGTTGGCCATCGCCGTGAACTGGACGACCGCACTGCTGGGTGTAGCGACATGGGTGATGTACGTCGTGATCTATACGCCGCTGAAGTCTCGAACCAGCTTTAACACCGTGGTCGGCGCCGTGGCGGGGGCGATTCCACTGCTGATGGGTTGGGCCGCTGTTGGGCAACCGCTCACACTCACCGCCTGGTCGCTGTTCACCATTGTTTACCTGTGGCAGTTCCCGCACTTCATGGCCATCGCCTGGATTTATCGCCAGCAGTACGAAGACGCAGGGCTGCAGATGCTGACCGTGGTCGACCCCAGCGGTCGACGAGCAGGGATACAAGCCGTGATGGCTTCGCTGACGCTGTTGCCCATCAGTCTGCTTCCCTGCCTCGTTCGCTTTGAAGACGGGGCATCGCTCTCCGCAGTTTACGCGTTTGGTGCAGTGCTGCTGGGGGCCATCTACGTGCTCAGTTCGATCGCGTTCTTCAGAAACCAAAACGAAGGCACCGCTCGTCGCCTATTGCGGGTTTCGATCGTGCACCTGCCTGTATTGCTGACCCTGCTGTTGGCCACGTCGCTGACGTAGTTCCACAATACACAACGAACACGGCGCCGCGCTTACGAACCTGCACCATCGCGTCGGATCGGATGGTGTTCCCGCGGGATGAAAGCAACCCGGCGAGATGAATCACTCCCGCCTATTGCCGCACGGGGCACCGCGGGCTGGCAAGAGTCGAGCTAAGCGGAACGGTGGAACACGGTCTCCGCTTGAGTTGCGAACCTCCTGGATTGAATTGATTGCATGCCATCAAGCTCCGCCATCCAGATCGAAAATGTCGTTCACGCCTATGGTGAACATCGGGCGCTGGACGGCCTGAGCCTTTCGATTCCTCAGGGGGATATCTTCGCGCTGCTGGGCCCCAATGGCAGCGGCAAGACGACCCTCTTTCGGTTGCTCTCAACCTTGATTCCGGTACAGCAGGGCGGCGTTCGCATCCAGGGATTCAATTTGTCGGAGAACCCTGAATCAGTTCGTAGGCAAATCGGCGTGGTCTTCCAGGCGGCCAGTCTCGATCGCAAACTCACGGTGGCCGAAAACCTTATGCATCAGGGGCACCTCTACGGGCTCTCGGGCAGCAGGCTGCGAGCAAGGTGCCATACGGTACTCGATCGACTGGGCGTTGCCGACCGCGCCAAAGACCTGGTCGAGACGCTTTCCGGTGGTTTGCGGCGAAGGGTCGAACTGGCCAAAGGGCTTCTGCACGGGCCGCAGGTGTTGCTGCTCGACGAGCCCAGCACCGGGCTCGATCCCGCGGCGCGGATTCAAATGTGGGACTACCTGCGGAAACTCCGCGATACCGATGGCGTAACGATCGTCTTGACCACACACCTGTTGGAAGAAGCCGATAAAGCCGACCAGTTGGCCATTCTAGACCGCGGGCAGTTGGTCGCGTTGGGCAAGCCAGCACAACTTCGCGCGGAGGTCGGGGGCGATTCGATTACGGTAGAAACCGACCATCCCGAGGAGCTTGCCGATATGCTTTCCGAAGCGTTCGCTTGCGACGTCAAGGTCGTCGATGGAAACGTGCTGCTCCATCTGGCCGAGGGGCCAACCCAACTTTCGCGCGTTGCGGAAATGTGCGGCAGCAAATTGCAGTCACTTACGCTGGGGAGGCCTACGTTGGAAGATGTGTTCATCGCCCGCACCGGCCATCGTTTTCGTACCGAAGAATCGATTGCGCATATCGAGTGAAGACATCGAGTAAAACAACATTGTCGAGTGAAACCATCACAACCGAAGCGACGTTGCCCGCGGCGAGAATGACTTCGACCGAGGCCGATAGCCCTTCGTGGCTGGTCATCGGTACGTTGTCGCGTCGCGAACTGGTGCGTTTCTTTCGACAGCGTAATCGGGTCATCGGTGCCATCGGCCAGCCGACGCTGTTTTGGATTCTTTTCGGGGCTGGGCTGGGCCCTTCGTTTCAGCTTCCTGGAATGGAAAACTCCAGCATGAGTTATCGGGAGTATTTCTTTCCCGGCACGCTGGTGCTGATCCTGTTGTTCACGGCGATCTTTTCCACGATCTCGATCATCGAAGACCGCCGCGAAGGCTTCCTGCAATCGGTCTTGGTTGCTCCCATTCGCCGTTGGGCCATGGTGATGGGCAAGTTGCTGGGTGCCTCGGTGATTGCCGTGGCCCAGGGCCTTTTGTTTTTACTGTTGGGGCTAACCATCGGGCTCAAATTCTCGCCCTTGCTTCTTTTGGGCATCGTCGGGTTTCTATTCGCGCTCTCGTTAGCGTTGGCCGCCCTGGGCTTTGTGATTGCCTGGCGTCTCGACTCGACCCAGGGGTTTCATGCCGTGATGAGCATGTTCTTGTTACCCATGTGGTTGCTTTCGGGCGCGTTTTTTCCGGCTACCGAAGGTGTATTGGGTTGGCTCGTCCGCTTCAATCCGTTGTCCTACGGGGTTGCCGGGTTGAGACAACTCTTGTATTACCACACGCCGGATGCCCTGCCTCCGGGGACGCCTTCGTTGGTGTTATGTGTTTCCGTCACCGTGGCGTTTGCCGTGGTTACGTTTGCAGCAGCATGGTTTTCAGCAGGCCGCCGCGTGGCAGGAGATCTACTCTGATGAAAATACAAAGTTCGTTTTCAGGATTGTTCTTGTTGGCGTTCGGCTTCACGTTTGCAATCGGATGCAGTCCGTCGAACGAAGAAGCCGAGCCAAGCGTCAGCGCCATCCAGTTAGACCATGCTGAAGACGAAGACAACGGGCTGCCTGTGTTCCCTGAGCTCGACTCGACCGGGCTTGAAGTAGGGCCCTATGAACTGGTCGACCTGGAAGGCAAACCGTTCGATTCCAGCAGCCTCGAGGGTGAGGTGTATGTGGTCGATTTCTTTTTCACGGCCTGCCCCGTTCAATGCCCGAAGCTTTCGCAGGCGTTCGAGCGATTACAGAATAAGTTGGGTGACCAAGGTCTGCGACTGCTCAGCATCTCGGTAGACCCCACGAACGACACGCCGGAAGAACTTCAACGGTACGCCAAGAAATACAATGCCAAGCCTTCGCAATGGACGTTCTTAACCGGCGGGCGTGAAGAGATCGAGCGTGTGGCTCACGAGGTATTTCGCGTTCCGCTGCAGGATCGCTTGCATACCGAAAAGTTCATCCTCGTCGACCGTCAGGGAGAGATCGTCGATTTCTACAACGGCCTCGATGCCGACAGTATTCGTAAGTTGGAAACCAAGGCCACGCAGTTGTTGGAAGAACCCGCAGAAGAAAGTCCTGCATGAACCCACTGATATTTCATCCATTGCTCGCCGAATTCACCTGGCGAACCCTACCGAGTGTGAATGCTGGGCTGAACGCCACCGCCACCGTTCTGTTGGTCCTGGGGTTGGTCCTCATCAAACAGGGAAGAGTCACCGCGCATCGAAATGTCATGCTCACCGCATTCGCGGTTTCAATCGCTTTTCTGGCCTGTTACCTCACCTACCATGCCGCGTTGCGGGCTGAAACCGGCGAGGCGGGGGTGAAGTTTCAAGGGCCGTCTCCTATCCGTGAGATGTACTTGGTCGTGTTGTTCACGCATGTGGTCCTGGCCGCGGCCGTACCGATTCTGGCCCTGAGAACCATCTACCTGGGTCTCCGCGATCGTCGCCAGCAGCATCGGCGCTGGGCGCGGTGGACATTCCCCATCTGGTTCTACGTCTCGGTCACCGGGGTCTTCATCTACGTCATGCTGTACCATTTCAACGACATCAGCCACTGAAATGGGCCCGGTTCTCAGACTGTCCGCCTTCGGAAGCTCGTTCGCCGTGCGGGCTCTGTTGCGTCAATTACGCGTTGAAATCCGCGATATGCACGCGCCGCTTTCCCGAATTGCAAGGCCTGCCTATACTTACAGAGATTAGCAGACCCGTCCAAGAAGTGGTTTTGTTTGCCCGCCTAATGGTATTTGATAGCCCTTGTCTCTTTAGTTGAGTGCCGTCCAGTTTGATACTTCGGGGCGTTCGTTGGCACATGCCGCCCCTTTCGCGAATCAAAGGTTTTGGACATGCATGTAGCTCGCCGGCAGTTTTGGCCGACGGCAGTGCTAACATCCTTGGCGGTGGTTTTTTCGGGCTTTCTTGAAGCCAGGGCCCAGAATTTCACGGCCCCGGGTGCTTTGCTCTCCGATGCGATTTACCTACCCGAGGCCGATTCCACCGTTCGCGCTCACTTGGAACGGATACAGGCATTTCGTAGGGCAGAGCAATGGACCGACGTCGTGGAGACGTTGAGACAGGTCATGGAGGGGCATGATGGCCAGTTGATTCAGTTGACCGACGACCACTGGATCAGTGTCCTGGAGTACGCCCACCTTCAAATCGCCGGGCTGCCGGAAGCGGCTCTGGAAGTTTACCGCCGGCAAGTCGACCCTCAAGCCAGACAATGGTACGAACAGGGCGTCAAGCAGCGTGATCGCGATGCCCTGATGATGGTCATCGACAACTTCTACTGCAGCAGTTGGGGCGACGATTCCCTGTTTGCCCTGGGCGAGTTGTCGCTGGAACAAGGTGATTTCGGGCTGGCCCGCGCGTATTTCAGCCAGCTTGTTCCCACACCTCCCGAGTTGTTACGAGAGGGCCCCCCGCGGAAGGCTTATCCCTCGACCGATCTTAGCCTGGCCGACGTGGGTGCCCGGCTGATCATGTGTTCGATTCTCGAAGGCTCCACGTCCCGAGCCCTCCGCGAGTTGGAGCAGTTTTGCCGTGAGCCGAAACCGGGCGAGCCGCCCAGCGCCGCGGGACATCCGAATGCAACGGGGATCATCGCAGGACGGGAAGTAAACCTTGGGGAAACCTTGGCTTCGCTGCTAGCAGCCAGCCCCGAGTGGTCTGTTCCCAAGGCCCCACAAACTTGGGATACCTTCGGTGGAGACAAGCATCGCAATCGACAGACACCTCCACTTTCCGGAGGGTTCGTGTGGCGATGGGAGCACGCACTTCCCGAGGTACCCGCCATCGAAGCGAGCATCGCCCGCAATTACGGATATCGCCCGAATCGCGTCGCCGAGGACAACGAGTCGCTGCTGAGTTACCACCCGATTATCCACGAAAACATGGTTCTGTTATGCAACGAGATGCAGGTCTTCGCTTTCGATCTCAAGACAGGTGAACCCCCGTGGGGATTGGAAGACCCGGTGATCTTCCGAGACGAAGAGGCCGCCTCTTCGCGTGGCGGATTTCGCAACTCTTTGGGTGCCCCTCGGTACACCATGACCGTGGTCGAGGACAAACTTTATGTCCGCATGGGTTCGACGATCACTTCCGGGGCAGGCGAGCTATCGACGCGCCGCTCGCGGGGTTATCTGTTGTGCTTGGATCTCAGCGCTCAGGCTCGCGTGGTTTGGAAAATTCTGCCCGAGGACTCCCAGTGGTCATTCGAAGGGGCACCCTGTGTCGTTGGTAATGACGTCTTTGTTGCCGTGCGACACAGCGACGTACAACATCCACGTGCGCACGTCGACTGTTACGACGCCCGCACCGGTCGCAAGAAGTGGCGACAATTCGTGTGTGGTGCCAACACGGTCGGGCAGAACCAACTGTCTGAATCGACACACAGCCTGCTCACCGTGCACCGAGACACTATCTACTTCAATACAAACCTTGGTGCGGTTGCGGCGTTGCGGGCGAGCGACGGCCAATTGAAGTGGGTCTACCAATACCGTCGAGCCACGGGCGAAGATCTCACCGCACAGGCGGCGCACTTTTATCGCGATCTAACACCGTGCGTGTATCACTCGGGCCAACTGTTTGTGGCCCCGGCCGACAGCCCTTCGATTCTCGCGCTCGATGCCGTGACGGGTGAACGCATCTGGGAAAATGCTTTGGCGGCAGACGCGATCCATCTTCTGGGCGTGGGCGGCGGTCATCTCGTTGCCAGCGGTGACCGTCTGTATTGGTTTAGTATCGAACAAGAAGGCAAGCTCGTGGCCCGATGGCCCGAAGGGGATTCGCCAAGGGGTTACGGTCGTGGAGTCCTCTCCGGCGATCGCGTACTGTGGCCCACGCGCGAATCGATATGTGTCTTCAATCAAGCCGATCATCGCTGGACTGGGGAGATTCCCCTGGCCGAACATCGTCGGGCCGTCGACGGCTCGAACCTGCTGGGGGGAAACCTACTTGTCGCCGACGATACACTAATCATCGCCGGATCCGACAAGATCGTTGCTCTGTCGGCCGATTCCTCGCAACGTACCGCCGGGGCGAAGGTTTCCGGAGAGAGTAACCCGCGCTAACTCCAAATTGAATCCCGCCATCCGTTAACACCTACCTCGCATCGCGACCTTCACGTAATGGGAACCGAGGCATGACGTTAAAGAACGAAGATGTCCAAGCCGTACAGCAACTAAACGACGCGTACGGTCGTATTACCAATGAACTGGGCAAGGTCATCGTTGGGCAGCAATCGGTGGTCGAAGAGCTGATGATCGCCCTGTTCGCACGCGGCCATTGCCTGTTGGTGGGGGTTCCAGGGTTGGCCAAAACCCTCATGATCCGCACCCTGGCCGATTCGTTGGCGCTGAAGTTCAGCCGCATCCAGTTCACGCCCGATCTCATGCCGTCGGACATCACGGGCACCGAGGTCATCCAAGAGAATAAAACCTCAGGGGCCCGCGAGTTTCGATTTCTCGAAGGCCCGATCTTTGCCAACGTGATTTTGGCCGACGAGGTGAATCGCACCCCGCCCAAGACGCAAGCTGCGCTCCTGGAAGCGATGCAGGAACATCAAGTCACCATTGGAGGTGATCAGCACCGGCTGGCCGAACCGTTCTTTGTATTGGCCACGCAGAACCCCATTGAACAGGAAGGTACGTACCCGCTGCCCGAGGCACAGTTGGATCGTTTCATGTTCAACGTCTTTGTCGACTACCCGGAGGAAGACGAAGAGCTGGAAATCATCAAGCGCACCACGACGGACGCCAGCGTAACTCCAACTCCCACGCTCGACGCGGAACAGATTCTGCGGCTGCAGGAGATCGTGCGTAAGGTCCCCGTGGCCGATCATGTGCTGCGTTATGCACTGCAACTAACGCGACTCACGCGACGCGAAAAGGCCGACGTGCCCGACTTTATTTCCGATTACGTCAGTTGGGGAGCAGGGCCTCGTGCGAGTCAGTACCTGGTATTGGGCGCAAAAGCCCGGGCCGTTTTGCACGGGCGCTATCATGCAGACATCGACGATGTTCGCTCAGTGGCGTTGCCCGTGCTGCGACATCGCATTATGACCAATTTCAATGCCGAGGCAGAAGGCCTCAAGCCCGACGACATCGTGCAACGATTGATCGACTTCGTTCCTCGCGAACAGTTTGCATCGGACTCCAGTGGAAAGCTACCAGAAGTATTTAGATCCGCAGACGCTAGCTAAGCTGCAAGGCCTCGAAGTACGAGCCCGCGCGATCGTCGAAGGTTACGTGGCGGGCATGCACAAGAGCCCCTATCACGGTTTCTCGATCGAGTTTGCCGAGCACCGGGAGTACGTCCCCGGCGATGACTTGCGGCATGTCGACTGGAAAGTGTTCGGCAAGACCGACAAGTACTACCTGAAGCAGTACGAAGAAGAGACCAACCTGGTGGCCTATACACTGTTGGACACCAGCGAAAGCATGCAGTACCAAGGGCCCGACTCGCCGATGTCGAAGTTGGAGTATGCCCAGTGCATTGCCGCCGCGTTGTCGTATCTCATCTTGAAACAGCAGGACAGCGTGGGGCTCGTTACGTTTGACCGAGAAATTCGCAAGATGGTCCCCGCGCTCGGCAACCCTTCGCATCTCAAGCAGATCATCCACGTGATGAGCGAGTGCGAGGCGGTTCGCAAGACGGCCACGGGACCCATATTTCACGAACTGGCCGAACGCCTGAAGCGTCGCTCGGTCGTGCTGATTCTCAGCGACTTGTTCGACTCGATCCCCTCGATGATGGCCGGTTTGAAGCACTTTCGTCACCGGAGACACGATGTGATTGTGTTTCAGGTGCTCGATCCAGCCGAACTCGATTTTCCCTTCCGACGCACAACGATGTTCAAGGGGCTGGAACAACTCCCCGATGTGGTGACCGACCCTCGCTCGATCCGCCGGGCGTACCTCGAAGAGCTCCAGCGGCACATCCAGCAGGTGCGTAAAGGCTGCCGCTCGCATCATGTCGACTATCAACTCATCCGCACCGACGAGACGTTGGACGTGGCATTGTCGGGTTTTCTCTCGGCCCGCATGGCTCGATTGTGAGGAACCCCAAGAACGTGGTGCCATTTCCTGCGTACTAATGAAATAGGTCTTTACTCGTACTCATTTCCGTCCTTCATTCCATAGAGATAAGTCGTGTTATTCGGGTTTGGATTTCTAAACTGGGCGATGTTGGGTTGGTTGGCCGCCGCGTCGCTCCCGTTGTTGATCCATCTCTGGAACCGTCGTCAGCACCGCGAAATGCCCTGGGCAGCCGCCGAGTTCCTGTTGGCGGCGCTGCGCAAGAACGCCCGCCGGCTCCGTCTCGAACAGTGGTTGCTGTTGGCCATTCGCACGTTGCTCATTCTGCTGATCGTTCTCGCCGTGGCCCAACCGTATATCGAACAGTTGGGCTTGATTGCCCCAACGGTGGGGCGAACCCACAAAGTGCTGGTGATCGACGGCACATTTTCCATGGGATACAAACCTGCCGATCGCAGTCGGTTCGAACGCGCCAAGCAGTTGGCCACCCAAATCGTGGAAGAAAGCCCCCAGGGAGATGCATTCACATTAGTGGTCTTGGGCAAGCCTCCCCGCGTGGTGGTGGGTACGCCCGCCTTCGAGCCAAACGATTTTCTGGAGGAGATCGAAAACCTTCGTTTGCCGCACACCGGGGGCGATTTGCCCGCCACGCTTCAACGGGTGGAAGAAATTGTCCAGCGTGCCGGGAACGACAATCCCCGGCTGACACAGACCGAGGTCTACTTCATCTCCGATCTCGGACGAGCCACATGGTTGGGTCGGTCTGACGAAGAGTCGACCGTCGAGGCGATTCGCGATCAGGCGCAACGTTTATCCGGCTCAGCAGCACTTGTCTTGCTGGATGTCGGACAACCCGAGGCCGAGAACATTGCCGTCACCAACATCCGGCTTGTCGAACCCTATGTCACCACGCAACAAGCGGTCAGCTTCGAAGTCGAGCTGCAGAACTTCGGCCGACAAGATCAAATTCGCCGCCGTGTGGAACTCGTTGTTGACGAGCGTCCCGTGGCCAGCGAAGAGGTTGATCTCAAGGCCGGCGAGGAAGTGGCCATCGATTTTTCGCATCGCTTCGAGACACCCGGCGACCACGTGGTCGAGTGCCGTCTGAACGGCGACCTGTTGGATGTCGACAATCACCGCTGGCTGGCACTTTCCGTGAAAGAACGAATCGACGTCCTGTGCGTCGATGGAAGTCCGGCAGGCGATTCACTCGGCGGAGCCGCGGGATACCTCGCCGTCGCGCTCGCTCCAAAGGGTTCCGCGTTGGATGGTCAAACCGTGCAACCCCGGGTTGTTCCCGAGACGTCTCTGCTGGAAGCCGATTTGTCGAGCTTCGACTGCATCTTCCTGTGCAACGTCGGTCAGTTTACCCGTCGCGAAGCACAGGCACTGGCCTCTTATCTACAAGGCGGTGGCGGGTTGGTTTGTTTCTTGGGCGATCGCGTACAGATCGACAGCTACAACCGCCACTTGCACGGCGACGATGGGGAAGATCCACATGTCCTTCCCGCACGCCTGATTGAAATCGTGGCCGAAAACCAATACACGCTCGATCCGCTGGACTACGCGCACCCGATCGTGCAGGCGTTCCGAGGGCAGCAACAATCGGGTTTGCTAACCACACCCGTTCGACGATACATCCGTCTCGACGTGTCGGAAGATCCGGACTCAAGCGTTGCCATCGCCACGGAAGCGGGCGACCCCTTCGTTGTTGAAGCGCAGAGGTCAGGAGGTACGTCGATCCTAGTGGCCACCTCTGCCGACGTGTCTTGGACAGCGATGCCCGTGTGGCCCAGCTATTTGCCGCTGGTGCAGGAACTGCTCGCCTCCGCGGTGCGGGGTCAGCTCGACGATCGCAATACCCTGGCCGGCTCGGCATTCGGAGCTTCGGTTCGCTCCAACGAGCCTGACCGTGCGATCAGCATCCGTACTCCCGATGGTGAGATGGCCACCGTACGACAAAAACCCTCGGCGAATGTGATCAGTTGGGCTTTCAACGATACACAAGTCAGCGGGTTATACGTCGTGAGTCCCGTCGGAGATGAGACCAAGGAGCGAAACTTCGCGGTAAATGTCGATCCGGCCGAAAGCGATTTGGCCAAGCTCGATGTGGCCGAACTACGAAGCGACATCTGGCCCGGCGTGCCGTTTGTGCACTCGACCACCTGGCAAGATAAAGATGACAAACCGGTTGCCGACGCCGTGCGACGAGGACGACTACATCGCATGCTGCTGTACGGCGTATTGGGTTTGCTGTTTGCCGAAATCGCCCTGGCCACGTACATGGGGCGAAGAAGCATATGAGACATTCACTGCCGGATTGGATGGAACGCCTGCTGGGGATCGAAGCCGCGGAAGCGGGAGAAGGCACCGTCTGGCGTCTCGACCACGTTTGGAGTTGGGCGCCGTGGGTCACGGTCTTGTTCTTGATTGCAGCCGCCCTGTTGGTCTTTTGGCTGTATCGTCAAGAAAGTTCTTCGGCTGGCAGGTTTTACAAAATCGCGTTGGGAACCATCCGCCTGTCGCTGATCGGCATCGTGTTGATCATGCTTGCCGAACTGGCGCTGTCGTTGGAGCGAACCGGGCTGCCCTATGTGGTCGTGGTGCTCGACGATTCGCGAAGCATGAGCATTGTCGATCATTACGACGACAAGAAACTCAACGCCCTCATCGACAAACGACTCGAGAAGTTGGAACTCGAAGAACCCAGTCGTTTCAATTTGGCCAAAAGCGTTCTACTCAGCAACGAGGCCGAGTTGCTGGAAAAGATCAAGGAGGACTACAAGCTAAGGGTGTACTTCGTCTCCAGTACGACACGGGCCCAAGCGGGCGACGCACAAGAGTTGGCGCAAACGGTTCGCTCGTCGATGCCCGAGGGCGACAGTACGCTGTTGGGCGATGGCATACGAACCGTGCTCAACGATCTGCGAGGCACGCCCCCCACCGCGATCGTGTTGATCAGCGACGGAATCAACACCGCGGGAGAGCCACTTTTGGACGTTACCGAGTACGCCAAGCGTAAGGGCGTTCCACTGTTCACCGTTGCCGTGGGCGACGACGAACCCGCCCGAGACATTCAGTTGCACGACCTGCTGGTCGACGAGATCGTCTTCGTCGACGATACGGTCAACTTCGAATTCAAGCTCACCGCCACCGGCCTGGAAGGAAGTAAGGCCAAAGTCGTGCTCCGAGAGGAATCTTCCGATACCCCCTTGGCCGCGATCGAAACACAGCTTGGACCGGACGGAGAACCCCAGAACATTCGTCTCCCATATCGACCCACCGAGGTCGGAGAGTTTCGCTATACCGTGGAAGTCGAACCGCTCGACAAGGAAATCAATAAGAAGAACAACACCCAATCGCAGTTGGTCAGTGTCCGTAAGGAGAAGATTCGCGTTCTCTTGGTGCAGTCTTATCCGAACTACGAGTTCCGCTATCTCAAAACGATGCTCGATCGGGACAGCACGATCGAATTGGACACCTTTCTCCAAGAAGCCGACCCGGACTATGCCGAACTGGATCAGACCGCGTTGCGCGTCTTCCCCGTCCAACGGGATGAACTATTCTCTTACGATGTCATCATTTTTGGGGACGTGAATCCCGTCTTTCTGGGAGAGCGGGTGATGCATCATCTGGTCGACTTCGTTAGCGAAAGCGGCAAAGGCGGCGGAATGATCTTCATCGCCGGGCCGCGGCATACCCCGGCAGATTATCACGGTACGCCATTGGCCAAGATCATGCCGGTCTACCCGGCCTCCGGTGCGGCTCCCGCCTCGGCATCGGGCAGCGACGAATATCAACCGCGACCCAGCGACTTGGGCCTGGGCAGTCCTCACATGCAGTTGGGAGACTCCGACGAGGAAACCCTTCGCATCTGGGAAAATCTGCCCGGTTTGTATTGGATGGATGCGTCGACCGAACTGAAACCTGGCGCCCGTGTTTTGGCCCAACATCCGACGCGAATTACTTCTGATGGTGCTCCCATTCCCATCATCAGTTTGCATTATGTCGGTTCGGGCAAGGTTTTGTATCACGCCACCGATGAAACGTGGCGTTGGCGACGACAGGTGGGCGATGTCTTCTTCGCCCGCTATTGGGTTCAAGCCATTCGCTTTCTTAGTCGTTCGAAATTGTTAGGACAACGCACCGCGGAACTAACCACCGATCGACGCACGTACCTTCGGGGCGAGTCCGTACGATTACGGGCGCGATTTGTCGACGACCGTCGTGCCCCGGTTGAAGACGATGGCGTAACGGTGATCGTTGAACGCGAAGGCGAACAGAATCGCCGCATCAAGCTACATCGGACCTCAGCGGGCAGGGGAGTGTTCGAGGGCGTTCTCTCAAGGCCGGCCGATGGTAGCTACCACGCTTGGATTGCCACACCTACGATCGAGGGCACAGCGCCGGCGACCGACTTTCAAGTTACCGCACCGCCGGGCGAGCTGGCCGAGGTTCAGGTTGATAGCACTGCTTTGCAAACCGCCGCCGAGGGAACATCGGGCAAGTTCTACACGATTGCCAACGTGTCGCGGTTGTCGAAAGATCTTCCCCGCGGCCGCCAAATCCCCGTGGAAACCCTACCCAGGATCGAATTGTGGAACCGCTGGCCGCTGATGCTGTTGTTTGTGGGCCTAATCACGACAGAATGGATTCTGCGTAAACGCAAGGGAATGTTATAATTCGCAAGAGCGACCTGATCCCTCATATCAGGGCCCGCGAAGCTGAAGGTGTCCTGGTTTTTGCCACGGCGATTGCCGGTCGCTTCCTGGGACACCAAGGACGTTGAGGCATGCCGCATCCTCTCCAAGAACACATTGCCTCGATTCGACATCGGGCCCGAACCCTGCTGCTGGCTCACGGAGTGACGCGGCTGCTGGCCATCGTCGTGGGCCTCGTCTTGGTTGCCGGTCTCATCGACTTTGGGCTGAGGCTAAGCGACCGCGGTCTGCGAATCATGCTCTCGCTAGCTGTGTTGGTAGCGGTCGTCTGGGCCACCTGGCGGTTTCTCGTTCAAGCAGTTCTCACTCGGTTCAGCGATACGGAAATTGCGTTTCGGATCCAGCATCGATTTCCTCAATTGGGAGACCGGCTGGCCAGCGCTATCGAATTTCTTCACCAGGCGCCCGATGAAGCACACGCCGGATCGGTCGAACTTCGGCGTGCGGTCATCGCGAAAGCCACCGCGGAAGTGGAGGACTTGGATCTGGCGAGTTCCCTGGAGCGTCGCCCTCTGTGGCGTTCCATCGCGGCCACGGTGCTCGTTTGTGCGCTGGCCATCATGTTTGTGGTGATGGATCCGGTTTCATCCCGCTTGGCGGTGTCCCGGCTTTTCCTTCCTTGGGCAAACTCGCGGTGGCCGCAAGTGAATCACCTGACATTCCGCCAACGCGTCGATCAGGTCGCCTTTGGGGATCCTGTCGAGTTTGAAGTGGTCGATGTCCGTGGGGCCGAGTTGCCGGAGCAGGTCTCGCTCGAATTCCGATACGAAGGAGAAACCCCGACCGATCTTCCGCTCACGGCCGACATGCAGTTTGTAGGCGACATGATGGTCTACCGTCGGGATGCGGTCACCCGACCGTTTGCCTATCGGGCCGTGGGAGGAGACGACGACTCGATGGCGTGGATTCAGCTCCACGTGGTCGAGGCCCCCGAGATCGAAGACCCCCAATTCCATCTCAGCTTTCCTGAGTACACCGGTTGGGAACCCGCCACGGTCGATGCTCCCATTCAAGCCCTCCGCGGCACCCAAGTTCGAATCGCCGCAAGTCTCTCGAAGGCGATCAAGAACGCGACCCTGCATTTGGAATCGGGAGGGCAGTTCCCGTGCAAATTGGATGAGAACGGACGGTCGTTAGTCACGCCGACTGGAAGCCAGGAGTCGTTCGACGTCACAAGTTCCGACACGCTTTGGTTCGATCTTGTCGACGAGCAAGGATTCAACGGCGGTAAAGATACGCGTTATCAACTGCAAGTCATCGAGGATGCCGCTCCCTCGGTTACCGTTGAAAAGCCGGATACCAACCTGTTCGTAACCAGTGCCGCGGAAATTCCTCTCACCCTGGTGGCCCGCGATGATTTGGCACTGCATCAAGTCGAGCTGCGCTATCTGCGGTCCGATCGTTCGGACGAAGGAGAGCAGATCGTTTCGCTATTTGAGGGGCCCGCGAAAGTGGAACCCGGCCCCGCTCCGCTCGATGCGTCTGGTGCCGAGTCCGATCGGCGAAGGATCGACTACCGTTGGGATGTGGCCGCACTCGAACTCCCACCCGGCACGCAATTGACATTTTATGCGGCGGCCCTGGACTATCTCCCACAGTCGGGGCAGAGCTTGCCGCGCCGTGTGACCATCATCACGCCCGAGGAACTTCAGCAGCGGATCACCGAGCGGCAACGCTACATCATGGGGCAGCTCTCTCGGGCCTTGAAGCAGCAACAGACCGCTCGCAGCCGCGTAACCGAACTCGAAATTCAGATGCAGCAGGTCGGCAAGTTGGGCAAACCCGATGTCGATCAACTTCAGGCCGCCGAACTTACCCAGCGTCAGGTTCGTCGCACGTTGACCGATGAGAACGATGGCATTACTTCCCAGATCGACTCGCTGCTTGTCGAGCTGGAGAACAACAACCTGGAAACTCCCGAACTGCGACAACGTCTCGAAGATCTGCAACAGGCGATCTCGCAAGTTGCCACCGACCCTTTAGCTTCGGCAGAGCAGGCACTGGTCGATTCGCTGAAGCAGTCGCAGACCATCTTGGAAACAACAGAAGATACGGAAGACCGCCAGCCAGCAGCCGAAGATGCGGAAGTGGCCAAGTCGCTCATGGCCGCCGGTCAATCTCAGGACAACGTAGTTCAATCGCTCGAGTCGCTGCTCAGCGAGTTGGGCCAATGGAATAACTACCGTCAATTCGCAGAAGAGATTGCCCAGGTTCGTCGCGAACAACACGAGCTGGCTGAACAAACCGCGGAACTCGGTCGCCGCACACTCACGCGAGGCGTTGAAGACCTCGCACCGCAAGAGCTGGCCGATCTCAACAAGATTGCCGAACGACAGCAGGAGCTGGCCCGTCGTTTCGAACGCGTGATGCAAGGCATGCGACAAATGCGGGACGAACTGGAGGCCGACGACCCGCTTACCGCGGATACGCTCAGCGATGCGTTGGAACAGTCTAGGGAGCTTTCCGTGGGCGGGCAAATGGGCAACGCCGGGCGTCAAGTTCGCGAGAACCAGGTTGGCCAGGCGGTTGCCACGCAACGGCAAGTCGATCAGGACCTGCAAGAACTGATGGATGTCCTATCCAATCGCCGGGAGAACGAGCTTTCGCGGTTGGTCAAGAAACTTCGCGAAGCCGAGCGGGAGTTGGAGCAGCTTCGCGAAGAACACGAAGGCCTGCGGAAAAAGACCGAAGCGGCCGCACAGGAGCCCGACCCTGAAGAACGCGAACGTCAGCTCAAACGTTTGGCCCGCCAAGAACGCGAATTGCAAGAGAAGACGGAGCGATTCGCACGTAAGCTTCAACGATTGCAGGCCGAGCGTGCCAGTCGCACGGCCCAACAGGCCGGGGAGAGTATGGCCGCCGCCAGTCAACATGGCGAACAAGGGCAAGCCGGCGAGGCATCCGATTCTTCGAATAAGGCGCAAAAGGATTTGGACGACGCCCAACAGCAACTCGCCCAGCGTCGGCAACAGGCGGAAATGGACTTGGCCTTCGAGCAACTTACACGTATGGCCGAAACGCTAGCCGGCCTCCGCGATCAACAAAGCGGGGTCTTGGAGGAGACGACCCGACTCAGTGAATTGGAAACCACCCAGGGGCATCTCACCCGCGCTCAGCAGATTTCGTTGAACAATTTGGCTCGCCGACAGCAGGCCATTGCACAGGAAACGGAAGACGCGACCTCTCAGCTTACGGCGGCTAAGATCTTCCAACTGGCGCTGACTCGCGCTCGCGAAAGCATGCTAGAGGCAAGTGACCTGTTAGGCGAGCAGAAAACGGGTCCTGCAACACAGCGGGCCGAACAGAACGCGTTGCGGCGATTCGAGCAGTTGCTAAGTGCGTTGGAACAAGATGAACCTGAGCAAGGCGACGGAGAGCAACAAGGCAACGATGGTGGGCAGGGAGGCGGACAATCACAGCCCCCGACCGACGGAATCCCCCCGCTGGCGCAACTTAAAGTGCTGAAAATGATGCAGCAGGATCTAAACTCTCGGACCGACGAAATCCGAGTCGACTACCAACAACAGGGCGAGTGGACTCCCGAGCTTCAAGCACGGCTGGCCGAGATTAGCGAAGAGCAAGGCCTTCTGGCCGAACACGCGCGAGGCTTCTCTCAGCCCTCGGAGCCGGCCCCCGAGGACGACCCGGAGAATCTCCCTGACTTGTTCGACGAAGAGGCGTTGCCAGCACTCGATCTCGACCTCCAACCAACCCCGGCGAGAATGCCACGATGAACAACGTATTCACAACGCGATGGTGGCTAGTCACGACTTGCTTCGTCTTGTCGTTCGTCTTGGGTTCCATCGCCAGGGCCGAAGAAGAACAACCTCCGAAGGACGGCGAGCCCGCCTCAATCGACTCCCAGTTGCTCGATGGTCTGGAAGACGAGCTGATGTCCGATCTGGAAGACCTCGATCTGGGCGAAGATAAGCCACTGAAAAAACCCGGCCCAGATATTCCGCCGCTGGACGACATGGACCGCGAGCTTATCGAGCAGTTGGGGCGTGGGGCAGGCGAAGATGTTGGCACCAGCGGCGAAGGGGACCCCCTCTCGCAAATCGGCGAACGCATGCAGGAAGTGACGCGGCTCATCAATCAGGCCGACGTGGGGGAACCGACACGCGAGCTGCAGGAAGACATCGTGTCGGACCTGGAAGCCCTGATCCGCGAAGCCCGTCGTCGCCAGGGTGGTTCTTCGTCGTCCAATAACTCCCAACAACAGCAGACGCGCGAACGCAAAGAAGTAAAACAGCCCGAGCAACAAAATGCCCAAGGTTCCGGTAGCGGCGACCCAAATAGCAAGCCGGCCCAAGACAGCACTGATCGCGTGGAGCAAGATTCGGTTCGCGAAGTCGACATGCAAGACATGGGCGAGCTGATGCGACAAGTATGGGGTCATCTGCCCCAACGCGAACGCGAGCAGATGTTACAATCCACCGTCGATGTATTCCTGCCCAAATACTCGGAGATGATCGAGGAGTACTTTCGCCGGCTGGCAGAAATGCCCGAGGGCCGCCGTTAGTGCAGCCAGAGGTGTCGCCCATGTGCCGTAACGCAACGCGAACCATTTGCCTGGCCCTGCTCTTCGGCGTGGCCGTCATCGGTGTGTCCGGTCTTCCTGCGGTGGGGCAAGAAGCGGCCCCCGAATCCACGGCGGTCGACTTCATGACACCGCCCACTCACGAGGCAATTCGTTCCGGGCTCGATTTCCTAGCTGGCCGACAAGACGACGACGGCTCGTTTGGCACCAGTGGGTATAGCCGCAACGTGGCCGTATGCGCCTTGGGCGGTCTGGCATTCATGTCATCGGGTAGCACGCCCAGCCGGGGACCTTACGGTCAAAATGTCGAACAGTGCGTGGCGTTTATTCTGGACAATGTCCAACCGGAAAGCGGTTTCATCGCGGTACCTGACACCAGCAGCCATGGCCCCATGTACGGCCACGGTTTTGCCACCTTGTTTCTTGCCGAAGCCTACGGAATGTCAATGCGGGCCGATCTTCGCGAGAAGCTCTCGGCCGCCGTGAATCTCATCGTGAAGACGCAGAATCGCGAAGGCGGTTGGCGATACCAACCGCAGCCTCGCGATGCCGATATCTCGGTAACGATTTGCCAGATTATGGCCCTGCGTGCGGCCCGAAACGCGGGGATCCATGTTCCCAGCGCCACGGTCGACCGTTGCATCGACTATGTAAAACGAAGCCAAAACCCCGACGGCGGGTTCATGTACATGATCCAGGGGGGCCAAAGCGCGTTTCCGCGTTCCGCCGCGGGCGTGGTCGCCCTGTACAGTTCTGGAGTGTACGAAGGTGAAGAAATCCAACGGGGGCTCGAGTACCTGATGGGCCATGTACCTCGCGGAGGACAATTCCACCGAGAGAGCCATTACTTCTACGGGCATTATTATTCCGTACAGGCCATGTGGCACGCTGGCGGCGAGCATTGGAAGAACTGGTATCCCGCCATCCGCGATGAACTTCTAGCGCTGCAGCGCCCCGATGGATCGTGGATGGATTCGATCTGCCAGGAGTACGGCACGGCAATGGCTTGTCTGGTGTTGCAGATGCCCAACAACTACCTCCCGATTTTCCAACGCTGAATGATTGCTCGATCCGTTCTTCTCGTCGTTACCCTGGTGCTTCTCGCGCAAGACCTGAATAGTCATGCGGCCGAGCCCGAGACGGTAGTCCCGGTCGACGGTGCCCGATTTCCAGCCACCCTGGAAGGCCTCGATCAGGACGGGCAACTCACCTTCGACCAAGCTGGAAACAAGAAGACGCTTACGCTCGATGAACTGGTGCGTTGGGGTACGCCTCGCGACCCGAAAGCAGGCTCACTGCTGGTGCTGAATCACGGTGCCGTGGTGGTGGCCACCAATATCAGCCTGGCAGACGATCAGCTCTCGTTCGATTCGAGTCTGCTCGGAGAAAGTTCGATCGAATTGGATCAGGTCCGCGGCATCATGCTAAGGTTACCCGCCTCGAGCGAACTGCAAGATGAGTTGCTCCAGCGGATTGCCACCGATCCCAGCGAAGCAGATCGCCTGGTGCTCATCAACGGCGACGAACTCAGCGGGACCATCACCGCATTGGATGCTCATGAGATTACCATCAACGCCAATGTCGGCGAGATCGATGTGGCCCCCAATCGCGTCGAGGCCGTGCTGCAGAGCACCAAGCTGCTCGACTCCAGTCCCGCACCCTCCAAAGGAATTTGGGTCGGACTGAGCGACGGGACTCGCATTCTGGTCGACCGTGCCAGTCTGAACGATGGGGAACTCACATTGAGCCTTCATCGAGGAAGCACGTGGAAAGCCCCCGCCGATGCGCTCGTGTGGCTACAACCCTTGAGCCCCCGCGTCGTCTATCTCTCGGACTTGGATGCGGCCGGCTTTCGTCACATTCCTCTTCTCGATCTTTCCTGGGAATACCAGCGCGATCGCAACGTGCTAGGCACCGCATTGCGAAGCGGTGACCGCCGCTATCAAAAAGGGCTCGGAATGCACAGCGCGTGTCGCTTGACGTACCGTCTCGACGAGCCATTCTCACGCTTCGAAGCCGAATTGGCTCTCGACTCGTCCAGTTCGCTGGGCAGTGTCGTGTTTCGAGTTTACGTCGGCACCGAGCAACGCTTTGCCAGCGATGTGATTCGCGCCGGCGATCCCCCGTTGCCGATTTCGGTCGACGTCAGCGGGGGGCGTTCACTCAGCCTGCTCGTCGAATTCGCCGAACGTGGAGACGTGCAAGACTACGCCAACCTGCTCGATGCCAGACTGGTGCGATAGTCGCTCTCTGCACCTGGCTCTAGGCCCCATACTTCCCGAGTCGCCCGGCATTCGCCAGCGCCATGGGCATCAGGTACTTCGCCTCGAACTGGCCGAGTCCCCCCACCACGCACTCTTTCTCGCCGAAGGTGGTGCACTGGTCGGGGCGGCAAACTTCGGAGTAAAGCAACGTCGGCACGGGATGCCAACTATGGCTACGAAGTTGGCTGGGCGTGCTGTGGTCGCCAGTCGCAATCAGCACGGTCGGGTCCAGGGCTTCGATTTTGGGGACGATCGTGTCAAACTCTTCGGTCTTCTTCACTTTGGCTTCGAAGTTGCCGTCCTCTCCGGTGCTGTCGGTGTACTTGTAGTGAATGAAGAAGAAATCGTAGTTGTTCCATTCCGATTTCAGAACCTCGTACTGTTCGTCCAGGGTCGTGGCGTTGCCGACAATGTCCATGCCAACCAGTCGGGCCAGTCCCTTGTACATCGGGTACACCGCAATCGCGGCGGCCTTCAGTCCATACACTTCTTCATAGCCGGGTAAATCGGGTTTCGCGGCGAACCCACGCATGGTCAGTGCGTTGGCTTTCGTCTCATCGGCAAGCATCTTTCTCGCTTCCGCAACGAACACCTTCGCGGCTTCGGCCGTCGCGCGGCTGCCCTCGTCCATGGGCTGTGGATCCAACGGCGGAACTCCCGTGGCCTGAGGGTCGGTGTCGTGGACATTTCCCTCGAGCCCCTTGCCTCGCAAAACAACGACAAACCGGTGCTCTCGAACAGGCTCGACGAACACCTCGACGCCCGGCACCTTTACGTCGCGTAGTTTGCGTGCCAGCGGGGCGCTTTCCTCGGTGGGGATTCTTCCGGCGCGGCGGTCGGTGATGTTGCCATCGGTGTCGAGCGTGCAGAAATTGCACCGAATGGCCACGTCGCCTTGTTGCAGTTCAAAGCCGATTCCGGTGGCCTCCAGTGCTCCGCGACCGATGGTGTACTGAATGGGGTCGTAGCCAAACAGGCCCAGGTGCCCCGGACCGCTTCCGGGGGTGATGCCTGGCTTGACCGGAATGCTTCCCCCCAGCACGCTCTTGACCGCCAGAGCATCGAGGTTCGGCGTGTTGGCTGCTTCCAACTCGGTCGGTCCGCCGGGGTTTTGGGGCAGCCCCCCCAGCCCGTCTGCTACCAGCAACACAATCTTCGAGTCATTTTTGGTCTTCAGGCTTTTTGTTAGCTGGTGCATGTCCATGGCAACCATCGTCCGTGTTGAGCAACACTGATCCGCGAAACGTCCCCACTTTGTTATCAAAATACCGCCCTAGCACAAGCGGTCATCGCGCGATCCGATCGAGTTTCCGTGCGGATCCACACACTTCGCGGGAGCATACTGGTCGTTTCGGGGCGACTCCGGTATCTTCAGAATTGCGCGCCCAAGCCACGGATGCCGGCCCGCCTCACGTGGCGAGCCGTTCGTTTAGCACTACGCAAAGCAATAGGGTCAGAACCATCGAACCGCTCACTTACAACTACGACGGAGCCCTCAACGCCAAGACGGGGCTTGCCCAGACCGATCTCGATCAACTCGCCCCGCAGTTGGAAGCGGCACGAACCGAGGTGCTCGACGACATCGCCCTCTGGAATAGCGGCGAGAAAGTGCCGCAGGAAAAAGATCCCCTCGATGCCGGCTTCATCGAATTGCCCGAGCGATTGCTGAGCGAATATCGCGAAAAGGGCGATTCCAGCGAGCTTGGGCAAATCATCGCCTGCGGGAATCGTTTGGCCGAGATGGTCGATCGCGTTGTGGTCCTGGGCATCGGAGGCTCCTACATGGGCGCCCGAGCGTTGATGGAAGGCATCGGACATCCGTATCACAACGAACTTTCCCGCACCATGCGCAACGGCCGACCGCGACTCTACTTCGAAGGCAACAATGTCGATAACGACGCGGCCCAAGGGTTGCTCGACCTGCTGGGTCGCGATCAGGTGGCCACCGGAATCGACGATGCCTGGGCGATTGCGGTCATCAGCAAAAGCGGCGGCACGCTCGAAACGGCCGTTGCCTTCCGGAGATTCCTGGCCGCACTGCGCGTCTCTTGCGATGGCGATGCAAAGCGTCTTGCCGAGCATGTCGTTCCGGTCACGGGGGCCTCCGGCAAGCTGTTCGACCTGGCCGGAGCCTTAGGTTGCGGGGAAATGTTTCATATCCCCGATGGCGTCGGCGGACGATTCTCTGTCCTCACTGCCGTGGGACTGTTGCCGGCCGCGATTCTCGGGCTCGATGTGGTCGCCTTGTTGGAAGGTGCGGCCGCTATGAATGAGCGGTTCCGATCGCAACCGCTGGGCAAAAATCCCGTGCTCGACTATGTGGGCGTAGGCCACCTGATGGAACAGAAACGGGGCGCACTCATTCGCGTGCTGTCTGTTTGGGATAAGGGGCTCGAGTCGCTGGGGTTATGGTACGACCAGCTCTTGGCCGAAAGTTTGGGCAAGGAAGAACAAGGAGCCACGCCGCTTACCGTGGTGAACACCCGCGACCTGCATTCCCGAGGGCAGCAACATCAAGAAGGTCGTCGCGACAAGCTGATTACGAACTTGATCGTCGAACAAGATCAGCGTGAGCCCATCTCGGTCGGGCAAAGCGATTTCAACCAGGACGACCTGAACAAGTATGCCCAGAAGACTGTGCCTGAGGTGATGAAGGCCGCAATCAACGGCACCAACGAGGCATACGCCGAAGAGAATCGCCCCACCGCAGACCTGCGGATCGCCAAGTCGGACGAAGGGGCCATCGGACAATTGTTTCAACTGTTCATGCTGGCCACCGTGGTCGAAGGAAGATTGATGAAGATCAATCCCTACGGGCAGCCCGGCGTCGAAGCCTACAAGCGACACATGAAAGCCATTCTGGACGGCACTTCCTGAGGAGCTGTACAGGCTAACTTCATTCTCAAACCAACTTGCTCACTTCGTACGGAGAAAGGTTTCCATGGCACTCGAACTTACTTGGCTGGGACACGGAAGCTGGTCGATCTCCACGGGCGAGCACAATATTGTGCTCGATCCATTCTTGGACGATTCACCCACCGCACCGGTCAAAGCGGACGACGTGGCCGCCGATTTCATCCTGGTCTCGCACGGTCACTTCGATCACGTGTCCGATGTGGTGAAGATCGCGCAGCGAACCGATGCGATGGTTATTTCGAACTTCGAGATCTGCCAGTGGTTTGGCAGCCATGGAGTGGAAAAGACGCATGCCCAGAACATTGGCGGCGCGTGGGATCATCCGTTCGGGAATGTGAAGATGACGATCGCTCATCATAGTTCCAGCATGCCCGACGGTTCTTACGCGGGCGACCCCGCGGGATTTTTGCTGCGGATCGATGGCAAGACGCTGTACTTTGCCTGCGACACGGCACTCTTCGCCGACATGGAGTTGATCGGCAACTCGGGGATCGATCTGGCCGTGCTTCCCATCGGCGACAATTTCACGATGGGCCCCGACGACAGCGTTGAAGCCGTGAAGTTGCTCCGGCCCAAGCAAGTCGCCCCCGCTCATTACAATACCTGGCCACCGATTGAGCAGGACGCGAAAGCCTGGGCGACCAAAATCGGCGAACAAACCGAGGCCGAACCGGTCGTGCCGAAGCCGGGAATCAAATTCACGCTCTAAACGCCATCGGTAAGATCACCGGTGGGGCGTAGATTTTCCCGCCGGCTCGACTTGGTCTACACTCGTAACGTTCGAGGGAACGGGGATCGTCCCGAATCCTCGTGGGAAACTTCCCGATGAACGTTACAAGGATTGCGAGATGATTCGATACAGTTATGTCCTGGTTGCCTGTGTGGTTGCGGTGTTCGTCGCTTCGGCGTGCTCTGCATCCGCGGAAGAGGAATGGCCCCAGTTTCGCGGGCCGACAGGGCAGGGGATCTCCACCGCGCATGATCTTCCCACCACATTCGACGACCAGCAGAACGTTGCCTGGAAGGTCGCGATCGAAGGGACGGGCTGGTCTTCACCGGTGATCGACGGCGATCGAATCTGGCTCACCACGTCACTCGATGAAGGACATTCGCTCAAGGCCATCTGCGTCGATCGAGACAGCGGCGAGATTGTGCACGATGTGGAAGTCTTCTCGCCGGCAGAACCACCCAAAATCAATGCCAAGAACTCGTACGCTTCGCCCACGCCGGTGCTTTGCAACGGTCGCGTGTTCGTGAACTACGGGACTCTTGGCACCGCATGCCTGGATGCGACCACCGGCGAGGTGCTTTGGCGAAACACGGAAGTCCAACTCGATCACAAAGAGGGGCCGGGAAGCTCCCCGGTGATGTTCGAAGATTTGATCATCGTTAACTGTGACGGCATGGACGTTCAATACGTCGTGGCCTACCGGCAAGGCGACGGAAAGATCGCCTGGCAAAGCACGCGGCCCGAGCCGCTTGATCCGAACCCCGATTTTCGCAAAGCGTATTGCACGCCGCTGCTCGTCGAGACCGACTCAGGTCCCCAACTAATTAGCCCCGGGGCCAGTCGGGTGATTTCGTATAACCCACGCACCGGCAAAATGCTGTGGCAGGTGGATTACAAGGGGTTCTCCAACGTCCCCCGGCCTGTGTGGGGTGAGGGGTTGGTTTACGTTTGCACGGGCTTCATGAAGCCACAACTGCTGGCCATTCGCCCCGACGGGCAGGGCAACGTAACCGACAGCCACGTGGATTGGAACTTCACCGCGGGCGTGCCTAACAATCCTTCGCCGCTGCTGGTTGATGGTCGCCTGTACATGGTCAGCGACGCGGGAGTGGCTAGCTGTTTGGACGCGACTACCGGCAAGCTGTTATGGAAGGAACGATTGGGCGGAAACTATTCGGCATCGCCTTTGTGGGCCGACGGGCGCATCTACATTGGCAGCGAAGACGGAAGCGTATCGGTCATTGCGCCCGGCGACACATTCCAGCGGCTGGCCGTCAACCAGCTTGAAGGTCGCATCATGGCCTCACCTACAGCCGTGGGTCGCGAACTCTATATTCGCACCGATACCGCGCTGTATCGTTTCGAGAAACCCCTGAGCACGGCCGCGAAGCAGTAATTGGCCGCAGAGTGAATCGGTGAGCTAGCCGCGTTCACCTTGGCTCATCATGATATCGCCGACAACTGCGAGCATTGCGAAGAAACTAACACCGAGTGCGGTGTGAATTAGATAGACCGGCATATAAGTGAACTCGTGGGCAAGAAATACTCCGTCTGGGGCTCCGACCCACGACAATCCTCCGTGTAATAAGCGACATCATCGACTCGCGCCCGGCCGGTGCTTCAAGAATCTGTCGCCGCATGGCACGCCGTGCATGACCGGCGGCGCATCCGCAGGCGGGAAAGTTTGCCCAGACCGAGTTGAATACATTACGGCTTTGGTCTGTTCTTGGTTCGACGGGTTCGCGAACTTTCGTCCCCGGGCTCCGCGATTAGCGTGCTTGCTTCCGTTTGCGACGGGGTTTCGTCTCCTGCGGTTCGTGGGCCACCGTGGCGGCAGCCCGCCGGGTGGCTTTTCGTTGCAGTAGCTCACGCTGCAGCTCGGCCATGTTTTTGTGCGACCACTCGGTCAGCTTGCCCAGCCATTCTGAAGGCTTATTGCCGTGCAGGTTGAGCGATTCGATTTCATGTTCACGCATTATTGTGGACATTTCTCGCAGCGATGCGGCGATGTCGAAAACCTCGAGCGCCAACGCGTCGAGCCGCTCCGGCGAATGCGGTTGCAGAGTCATCGGTCCCCCCGGAAGTTCGTTGTTATGCTTGTTTTTGAGTTATCGTGACTTTCTGACCGGCCTTTGTCCTGCCTGGGCGGTGCTTCGAACTCGCCCACTAGATGTGGTCTGTAGATCGTAGCGAATGCACGATATTTTGTACAGAATTTTGTTTGAAAATAGGCCACTTCACCCACACAATGGCAACCGTCGCAGGCCGCGTTGCAGACCACGTTGAGGCCTGTTGATCGATACGAAACCTCTGCTGCGAAGGAGTGCCACATGGGCAGATCAATCAATTCTCACTTGCCGCGTAGGTGCGGCAAAGTATGCCTAACATGTTGTCAGGAAAAGGTTTGTGGTAGACCGGCGTCCGCTGACGACGATTTCGGCAACGAGCACACATCCTGGGAAGACCTCCAGCCAGACCTCGATACCGAGGAGGGCGAGCCGTTCGACCCGCTGCCGGAATTCGGCGAGCCACCTCCGTGGGCCGATCTCGACGAGTGGGACTGCGACGACGACTAGACACCCGTGGGGCCGCCCGATTCGGCGGATCACCGTTGGCTTCGATTACTTACCTATACAACCCGAGAGAACATCATGCTCGACCCGTCTGTTGTCGAAGAGGTGCGGCGTCTGCTGGCCGAAGGCAAATTGTCCCAACGAAAGATCGCCAAGCACATCGGCATCAGCCGCGCTACGGTCGGGGCCATCGCCAGCGGAAAGCGGCCCGACTACAAACCAAGACCCCCCAGCGACGATGATCTGTTTCGGCCAACTGGCCCGCCGCGACGGTGCCCTGGCTGTGGTGGCATGGTCCACCTGCCGTGCCGCTTATGCCATGTTCGCGAACTAAAGGACAAGGATCAGCGGCGAGACCGTCGCCGAGCGCTGATGGCAGCCGGACGTTTCGAGGAGATTCATCGCCCGCCGCCTCGGCCCTTTACCTCGAAGCCAGCGGGAGACAAGTTCTTTAACCCTCGGGCGGAACCAGCGCCACCGCCCGGCACCACGCGGCACTAGCTTTTTCGATCTTCACGGGCAGGCAGGAAACGTGGAACCCGTGGGTGCGGCCAATCTGATCGAGGTTGGCCAGCTTTTCTATCTGGCAATACTCCCGGGTGATGCCGGCGAAGTGTGCCGGCCAAATGAATCGCCCGTCTCCGGTTCGATGATAGTCGGCCACCATGCTGACGAAGGGGCGATCGAGCGTGTAAGCGTCGATGCCGATCACGCGAACCCCTTGCTCGACTAGCCACAAGGTGCTTTCTCGCCCGAGCCCCGGCTGCTGAAAGTACTCGGGCGAATCGAGCCTCGCATCGGCGCCGGTTTGCAGCAATACAATGTCTCGTGGTTTCAACTCGTACTGCATCTGCTGAAGTACCGCTTGAAGATCTTCCACGGTGATCAGTTCGCCGGCCTCTTTGTGACGAACGTCGATTACCACGCCGGGGGCAAAGCACCACTCCAGCGGAACCTGGTCGATCGTGCGTGCCGGTTCTCCGGCCGATGTGGGGCCATAGTGGTACGGGGCATCGACATGCGTAGCCGTGTGGGTGATGGCGCGAATTTCTTCCACGGCCCAGCCCTGCCCGTTGGAGTAGACCAGGTCTTCTGGACGAACGCCCATCATGCTGGTCATCTGTTCCAGGCCGCGTTCCGCATGGGTGATGTAATCAATCTCGGCAGGCATCGGCTCGCTAACGGCCTGATGAGCCAGCGGAACGCTCAGGTCGATAATTTTCCAGTCCGCAAGATCCGACATAGGGTGCGATCCCTCTCCATGTGACCGATTCGAAGTTGATCCTCTGGAACTCAGACCGCTCGGGCATCGACGAGCGACAATGCCGACTTGGTCGGGGTCACTCCGACCAGTTCCAGGCCGGCTTGTGAGAACAGCTTACCGTATTCGTCCGCGGTCCGTTCCATGCCCCCGGTCATCACCAACATGTTCAAGTCGCTCATCTTGGCGAAGTCCTCCTCGCCGGCCGGCTTCAAAACACGTTCCGCCAGTACAACGTGGCCGTGGACCGGCATAACCTGACGGATATTCCGCAAGATCTTGATGCTGTCTTCGTCGTTCCAGTCGTGAATCACGGAGGCCATCACGTAGCAGTCTCCGCCGGCCGGAATCGCGGCGAAGAAGTCCCCGCAAATCGCTTCCGCCCGATCGGTAAGCCCCTCCTGGTCGATCGTCTCAGTCGCGGCTCCGACCACGCTCGGCTGATCGAAGACGATGCCATTCAACACTGGGTTCGCTCGCAGAATGGCCGACAACAACGTGGCCTTGCCGCCACCCACATCAACAACCGTTTCAAAGCGGCTGAAGTCGAACGCCTCGACCACCGCCTGTTCTGCCTGCGAGGTCAACTCGCTCATGGCTTGGTGAAAGATCTTGGCCGAGTCGGGATGCTGCTCGTAGTACTCGAACACCGGCACGTCGAACGTGTGTTCGAAGGCCACGCGCCCGTCACGAACACTCTCGATCAAGTTGCCCCAGGCCTGATAGTGTTCCACGCCCATCATGATGGCGGTGGCCCACAGCGAGCGTTCCACGTCGCGGCGAAGAAACTGCCCGGTCTCGGTGAGCGAGAATTTCTGGTCGTTGTCTTCGAGAAGCACGCCCACGCCGGCGAGTCCCCTTAGCAGACGGTACAGCGACGTTGCGTGACAGCCAATCTCCTCGGCCAGTTCGTCGGCCGACTTTGGACCGGTCGACAAGAGATCGGCCACGTTGAGGCGGGCCGCTACGGTGATCGCCTGCGAAACCCATTGGGCGGTCATCATCCGTAGCATGGTCAAATGAGGTGGTTCTTTCGAATTCGTTTCGTCAGCCATGGACATTTGATCCCGTGTAGGAAATGTTCGTTCAACGGGTAGTTCGTAACCGCAACGCCCGTCATTGTAACGGGCTACCGCCTGGCGGGCTTTTCAAGCTTGGGTGGGCACGTGATCGGTGGACTTTGGGCCCACCGGTGCGGTGTCTGCGCTGGCCTGGGAAGTGCCAAATTGGAGTGGAATCTGTTCGGAACTGGTTCCGGAAAATGGTACAAATACTTGTATGGCGGAAGTTCGGTAGCTTAGAGCGTTTGTACCGGTTGTACGGACGAAAATACAATTCGCGGACGCCATCTCGGTGGTGGAGTCTTACGGAACAACGGAGAAAACCATGCATTCCAAACGATTCTTTGCGCGATGCTCTCGCGTCCTACTCATCGGGATGTTCACCTGCGGGCTGTTGGCGGCGACCACCGCAATGGCCCAGGAAAGTGGTTCGGACGATTCGAAACCGGCCAAGCCGAAATCGAAGTTCCCCGACTGGGACGACGTGACCAAAGACCACAAGAAGCTCGAGGGCTTCTTGGACATGTACTACAACGAGAAAGAGCAGTCGCTGCTGCTGGAACTCAAGTCGAGCAACCTCAACAAAGACTTGATCCTGCCCATGGCCATCGCTCGCGGAGCGGGCAGCCTCATCCTGGGTGGCGATACGCTGAACTTCGGCAACCAATGGGTCATTCAATTTCGTCGCGCAGCCGGACGGATTCTGGTGGTGCGACGCAACGTTACCGTGCGAGCCAACAAGGGTTCACCCGAAGCCGACGCGGTTGACGTCTCATACAACGATAGCGTAATTCTGGCCGTGCCGATCCGCAGCGAAAAGGGCAGCACGGTGTTGATCAATGCGGCCGACGTCTTCATGACCGATCTGGCCAACATCGGCATCCGTCCCGACCGTCAACGAAGTACCTGGTTCAAGGTCAAGAACTTCCCCGAGAATGTTGTCATTCAGGTTAGCGCCGTCTTTTCCTTCGGCGGTGGCTTTTTCTTCTTCGGTGGCGCCGACGACATCCCGGACATGCGAGGTGCACAGGTCGTCTTGCATTACGGTCTTTCGGCCATGCCGAACGATTCGAGCTACAAGCCGCGGGAGGCCGACGATCGCGTCGGGCATTTCTTGAGTGTCGTTCGCGACTTTTCCACGGCCACCAATCGCACGCCGGATGTGCGGTACGTTACTCGCTGGAACCTGATCAAGAGCGACCCCTCGGCCGAGAAGTCGCCTCCCAAGGAACCGATCATCTTCTGGATCGAACGCACGGTGCCGCGAGAGTATCGCCCTTATGTGAAGGCCGGCATCCTGGAGTGGAACAAGGCCTTCGAGAAGGTGGGCTTCGTCGACGCGATTCAAGTCCGCGATCAACAACCCTCCGACGAGTTCGAGTCGGAAGACATTCGCTACAACACGTTTCGCTGGATCGCCACCTCGCAACCCTTTGCGATGGGACCTTCGCGAACCAACCCCACGACCGGGCAGATTCTCGATGCAGACATTCTTTTTGATGAATCGTTTGTGCGGTACTGGCGAGAAGACTATCTGGTTACGGTCGGCATGCCTGCGGGAATGAAGTTGCTGGATGAACGCATGAACCAGCAGGCCTGGTACAAGATGCACGCGGCCGATTTGCCGTGGGTCGTACTGGCTCAACCGCAACTCGAACTAATCATGAAAGACCCTCAAGCTGCTGAGGCATTGGCCGCCCGCAACCTGCTTGGGCTGCCCGCGGCCCAATCGATTGCCTGTGGGTTTTGCTCACCCAACGAACGTTGCATGTTGGGGCAAGGGATGAATCGGCAACTGAATCTGATGGCTGCCATGATGCAGGCCGAAGGCAAGCTCGACTCCAAAGGTGAGGTCCCACTGGAGTACATCGGTCAGGCCATCAAAGAAGTGACCATGCACGAAGTCGGCCACACGCTGGGTCTGCGGCACAACTTCAAGGCCTCGACGATGTTGAGCCTCGAGGAGTGCAACAACCCAGAGATTACGCGTAAGAAGGGCATGGCTGGATCGGTCATGGACTATTTGCCGGCTAACTTCGCTCCCGAGGGAAAAGAGCAGGGCGATTACTTCTCGCAGACGATCGGCCCGTACGACTATTGGGCCATCGAGTACGCCTACACTCCCAAAGGTAGCAAAGAGGAGCTGGACAAAATTGCCAGCCGCGTGGCAGAGCCCGATCTGACCTACGCCACCGACGAGGATGCCTTCTCGAACCCCGATCCGCGAATCAACCTTTACGATTTGGGTGATCCGCTGGAATACGCTCAACAACGCGTGGAGTTGGTTGAACAACGTCTGAAGGATCTGGCCGAGCGTGTCGTTTCCGAAGGTGACGGTTGGCAACGGGCACGCGTGGCGTTTTCCACGTTGATGGGAGAACTGTCAAGCGCCGCGGTGCTCAGCGCTCAGTACATCGGGGGCGAGTATACCGCACGCGATCACCGCGGTGACCCGAACGCCCGAGATCCCTACTCGCCGATTCCGGCCGAGAAACAACGTGAAGCGATGGAGTTTCTCGGCGAGCATATCCTCAGCGATCAGGCGTTCAGCTTCTCGCCTGAGTTGCTGCGGAGACTGGCACCCGAGCATTGGCGAAGCAACAACTTCTTCTTCATGAGCAGTTCTTCGGCAGGTTATCCCATCTACGATGTGGCCGCCCGCATTCAGGGTGCGGTACTTTCCCGATTCCTCAACGGCACGGTGCTGAGCAATATTCAGAACATCGAACTGCACGCCGACGAGGATCAAGACGTGCTACGGATGCCCGAGGTGTTCGACATGTTGTCGGAAAACGTGTGGAGCGAGCTTCCCAGCGAAGCACCCGCCGAAGGCGAAACGGCCGAGATCGAAATCTCCACGATCCGGCGGAATCTGCAACGCGATTATGTCGAGCGTTTGGCGGCCATCGTGTTGCGACCTTCGTTTCAGTCGGTCGATGCCCAGAACCTGGCCAACATGCATCTGCAACAGGCGGCCGATCGCATTCAAATGGTGCTCGAGAGCGATCAGTTCGAGATGGACGACTACACGAAGGCCCATCTCATGGAGCTGAACCGCATGTTGGAGAAAGTCTCGGAGGCTTCCATCGAAATGAATCGCCTGTAAACCGTGCGATCAAGCGGCTCGCCTGCGTTGCATCAAGCTCGCTGGTGGACCACCGAGAACGGAAACCATTTTAAAAGCTTGCGTGGCTGGGTCGAGCGAAGCGAACGGCGCTGGGGACAAAACGTACCTCAGACAGTTCCTTCGCTCGGTCTGGCCACGTTTTTTTGATTGCCGACTGGCGGTGAAGGTTTTTTCGGGACACACTGGGCGCTGCTGTATCTTGTTCGAGCCAGATTCAAGCTCCCTGGGGTTTTATGAAACGTCTATTCGCACTTTGCATTGTCGCACTATTGTTCCCTGCTCCGCTGAACGCATCGGAGCAGCCGAACATCCTGATCATCCTGGCCGATGACTTGGGCTATTCGGACTTGGGTTGTTATGGCAGCCAGATCCAAACACCCAACCTGGATTCGCTCTCCAGCGATGGTTTGCGGTTCACGCAGTTTTACAACACGGCCCGCTGTTGGCCGACCCGGGCTGCCTTAATGACCGGGTATTACGCGCAGCAGGTCCGTCGCGATTCGGTGCCGGAAATCAAAAGCGGTTCGCGTGGCCTCCGACCGAAGTGGGCACCCCTGCTGCCCAACATGCTGGCTCCCCTGGGATACCGCTCCTATCACTCCGGCAAGTGGCACATCGACGGCATGCCACTGGCCAACGGGTTCGATCGTTCGTACTACCTGCAAGACACCGGGCGGTTCTTCAACCCCAAGGTGCACTACGAAGACGACCAGAAGCTGCCGCCGGTCGAACCGGGTACCGACTTCTACGTCACTTCTTACATTGCCGACCACGCGATTAAGTACTTGCAGGAACATGCCGAAAAGCACGCCGACAAACCGTTCCTGCAATACCTGGCGTTCACCTCGCCGCACTTCCCGCTGCACGCGCTGCCCGAGGACATCAGTCGGTACCAGGATGCCTTTACCGAAGGCTGGAACCATGCCCGTGATGAGCGTCTGAGGCGGATGCACGAGATGGGCATGGTCGACGTTCCCCTCTCGGAAGTCGAACCGGAAGTTGGTCCGCCGTACCATTTCCCCGAGGCACTCGAGACGCTGGGGCCCGGTGAAGTGAATCGACCTTTGCCTTGGAACGATTTGACCGATCAGCAGCGCAAATACCAGGCCACCAAGATGGCCATTCACGCCGCGATGATCGATCGCATGGATCGCGACATCGGGCGCGTGCTCGATCAACTCCGTACGATGGGCGCCTTCGACAACACGCTGATCTTCTTCCTTTCCGATAATGGCGCCAGCGCCGAGATCATGGTTCGCGACGACGGGCACGATCCGGCGGCCGCGCCGGGTTCGGCCGCCACGTACTTCTGCTTGGGACCCGGATGGTCGAACGCCGCGAACACGCCCTTTCGTCGTCACAAAACTTGGGTGCACGAAGGCGGCATTTCCACTCCGCTGGTTGTGCACTGGCCAGAAGGGATCGCGGCCCGAGGCGAACTGCGACACAACCCCGGACACGCGGTCGACATCGTTCCAACCGTACTCGAAGTGGCCGGAGGGAAGCGGCCCGAGCATATCGACGGCAAGCCGGTGCCCGCGCCGCCGGGCAAGAGTTTAGTACCGGCTTTCACCGTAGACGGTTCGGTCTCGCGCGATTCGTTCTGGTGGCTGCACGAAGGCAATCGCGCCATTCGCGTGGGCGATTGGAAGTTGGTCGCCGCGAAAGACGACCCGTGGGAGTTGTTCGATCTCAGTATCGATCGCTCGGAAACGAACAATTTGGCCGATCAGTATCCGGAAAAGGTCAAAGAACTCGCGGCCCTGTGGAACAAGCAGACCGAGGAAATCAGCGTGTTGGCCAGCAAGGATGCCCCCCCACAAAAGGCAAAGAAGAAGCCGGTGAAGGAACTCATTTTGCCCGGCAAGGCGTTCAAGGTTTCGGGCCGTCCCGCGTTCGTGCTTCAGCCGACCAAGCCCCAAGCCAAACCACGACCATGGATTATGTACGCCCCCACGTTGCCGGCGTATCCCGATAAACACGAGAAGTGGATGCACCAACAGTTTCTGGACGCTGGCATTGCGGTTGCCGGCATCGATGTTGGCGAAGCGTACGGCAGCCCCCAAGGGCGAAAGCATTTCGACGCGTTGTATCGCGAGATGACACAGAAACGCGGGTACGCCGCGAAGCCTTGCCTGCTGGGCCGTAGTCGGGGTGGGTTGTGGGTCAGCAGTTGGGCAATCGAGAACCCCGATAAGGTGGCGGGCATCGCGGGGATCTATCCCGTGTTCGATTTGCGAACCTATCCCGGCTTGGATCGTGCCGCGCCAGCTTACGGAATGAAGCCTGCGAAGTTGGCAGACACACTGGCCCAGCATAATCCCATCGAACGGGTATCGACGCTGGCCGGGGCTCGCATCCCGGTGTTCTTCATTCATGGCGATGTCGATCAGGTGGTGCCGCTCAAAGAGAACTCGGCCGCCTTTGTCGAGCGATACCAGGAGGCCGGCGTACCCGCCTTTGCAGAACTAATGGTTGTCGAGGGACAGGGCCACAATTTCTGGGAAGGGTTTTTTCATTGTCAACAGCTAGTCGACTTCGCCATTGCCCGCGCGCGGGCCGGTGCGGAAGGTAACTAGCCTGCAGCGGCTTATTGGTTACATTTTCGGGATTCAAGGATTGTACGTATGGCCTGGGTGTACTTAATCATTGCAGGGGTGTTCGAATGGGGTTGGCCCATCGGCCTGAAGTTTGCCTGGACGGATGAGGGAATGCGATGGATGCCCGCGGCCGGGGCCATCTTCTGCATGACCGTGAGCGGAGCTCTGCTGCTGATTGCCCAACGAACAATTCCCGTGGGGACCGCCTACGCGGTTTGGACCGGGATTGGAGCCGTGGGAACGTTCGGACTGGGCATCATGTTCCTCGGCGAAGCCGCCACCATCGCCCGCTTCGTATGCGTGAGCCTCATCGTCATGGGCATCGTCGGGCTGAAACTCTTTTCGTGAGACTTGGCGAGAAGGTGCGTCGCCATCCAGAGTTCTTCTCGTCCCACCTGTCATCCTCCCAGGTCGCGGCGCATCTCGTCGATCGACTCGGTGTTCTCTCGCACTTTGCCTAGCAGCTCGTCGAACTGCGAACGTAGCTCTCGCAGTTCGCTGCTCATTCGTTCGACACGAGCTTCCAACTCCGCCGAAGCCGGGGCAGGAGGTGCAGGGGCTTGAGCCGCCTGGGGCGCGGGTGAGTGCGCAACTGGGGGCCGTGGAGGTGGGGCTGTTGCTGGTGTAGCCGAAGAATCGGACGCGGCGAAACGGGCCTTGACCTTTTCGAGCTCCTCGGGGCGATACAGTCCGTGGGTGACCGCGTGTCCTCGTCCCTCGGCGTTTAATGCGATGACCAAGCCTTTACTCTTGAGCGATTCCAGAATTGGTCGCAGCGCCGCGACATCGGCGATGGGGTCCATGCGGGCGGCACGTCCTCGCAATTCGCCGACCGTTTGTCCACCCCGCAGTAGCAATTCGGCCATTACGGCCAATTCAACTTTCTCGACGCCAAGCCATTCGTACATCATGTGACGGTACTTGGGCACCCGCCCGTCGCCGTGTACCTCGACGATGGCGCCCAAATCGCGTAACTGATCGAGCGCGGTCTCCACGTCCTCGGGTTCGAGGTTCATCGTGGGGGCTCGATTGCTCTTTTGGTTCGAAGCGGTGCAGATGGCGTTCAGCGTCATCGGGTATGCCGAAGGCGTGGTCTTGGCCTTTTCGACCATCACGCCGGCCACGCGACGTTGAATGGCCGTGAGTGGCTGCCATGGTGGTTTTTCGGCGGTTGTTTCAGCAGTCGAACTATCTTCCATGGTCGCGCATCGCTCCCCGCGAAATGACGAATTGGTTCCCCACTCGACGTTTGGTGGCTAAGTATAACGCAGCCCTGGCCTGATGCACGGGGAGGCAGGTAAATCAGCGGTGGCACCCAATGCAGAGTCAAGGTGTTGGGCAACGGACCGCTAAACCATTGCAAACAAACCGTGTTTGCTGCAGCGTATGCCGCTTGAGTGTTGGACGCTTATCGACCGGCGCCTGCGGCGGCCTGTTGCATCGCCCTTGGGTCGGCCAGATTGATGACGCGGTCGGTTACCGACTGAGGCATTTGCCACAGTTCGGCGGGTCGTTGGCCGGGATAGTTGATCTCCCACTCATTCACCGTGATTTCCAAAGTGAAATCGGCCGCCGGCCAGGAGAGCAGGATATGCCCCGGCAGGGTCACTTCGTTCAACGGGTCGTGATCGTGTTGGCTGGCAATGGCCGAGGTGACCAATCGATCGAACGGGTCGCGGAGATGTTGCTCGACCACCGCACCCAGCTTGGAATCGACGACGATGGTCCGTTTCCAAATACCACTTGGTTTGTGGAGCAGCGTCTCGATGGCATAGCGACCGTTGCCCAAGGCGTGCGGGCCGTTGTGCCGCTGTTGTAGGTCGAGGGTTGTCAGGCCCATCGAGTCGACCACCCACTGCGGGTCGATCGGCATCATCTGGCTGGCCGCACTGGTTTGATACTGATCGTGCCGACAGAAAAACATGGTCGGTGGATCATTACGTCGGGCCCAGAACCAGAACAGTTCGTCGTTGCTACCCAGATCGACTTCCGCTCCGGTCAGCGCCGTTTCGGCAATCAATCGAAAACGGCGCGGTGCGGCGTACGCCAGCTTGGCAGATACGGTCGGCAATCGCGTGGCTTTGATCTTCACCTCGCTGGTATACAGCGAGCGGACGTGCCTCGCGTTCTGGTTGATCAGGTGCGCGACCTCTGCCAGCGAGGGTGACTCGGACAATTCGGGGATGCTCGAAACGGTGTACTGCTCGATGACGCTGGGGCATCCCGTGCCAAAGACCAGGCAGCACAACGCCACCAGACTCAAGCCGCGCCGCGCGAGGCGTTGCGAAGAGGATCGCGCTCGCTCTACCGCTTCCGCCCGATTCGGCAGAGGGTCTCTTGGTTTGCCGGAGCCCTGTTGCATACAGCATCCTGCTGTGCTGGACGTGAGACTTAATTGGCATCGGCAAACAACAAGTTCGCCAACTGGTCCTGAAGTTCTACAACCCGGGCTTCGTCGGGCTCGGTGACATGAATTTTGTACGTTGCTTCTTCTCGCGGGCAGAACACAATCATGGTCTCGGCCGCGACTTCGGTTTCCTCTTCTGGATCTTCCAGTCGAAACAATCTTCGACGAATCAACAGCAACGCCAGCACGTAGCACATGTCCTGCTGCTCGGGGTTGTGTTCCAATTCATGAAACAGATCGAGCAGCACTTCGTTGGGTGCCATGCGGGCACGCCGCGAGGCTTTTGTGGGCATCTGCGATTTCCACCAGCCCAAGGCCCCCTCGGGTGGTCCTTCCCAGGCTTCCTTGGAGTAGTCAACGCGTTGTACGTCCGCACCTTCGGCTATCAGGGCCGAGTAGAATTCCTCGCCTTCTTGTAGTTCGCGACCCGTGACGGAGCACTGCCGCGTACAGCGTTTGATTTCGTAGTCCATCATGGAATGAGGACCCGTGGAGAAAAGACTGCAAGCGACTTCAATATACCGCCCACAAGCGGTGCCCTTGGTAAAGCCGCGCGGAAAAGTAGACGAATCAGGGCGACCGTTCAAGATTGGTGTCTGATAGCGATGCCGTCAACGGAATTCGAGCAACCAGGCGGAACGAGCGTTCAAGACGCAAACTACTGTGCCGTGAAGAAACGGTTGTCGGTTCCGCCGGGGCCAACGCGGATGCGAATGGGGCGACTGCAGCGGGGGCAATTCCCCATGTATGCGGTGCCCTGGGCGTTGATATAGATCCGGTGGTACACGCTGCAGCACGTGAAGTGGACCCCGACAAACCGTCGCGATGGTTCTTCGCTGCCGGCGTTCTTTGAAGGAGACGCGTCGCTCGAAATGTCCAAACGGCTGCCACGCATCGGGGAGATCCAGCATCCTTTTGAATTGATTCAAGAGGAAGGATAAGCACCGCCTCGCGATTGTTGAAGGTCAGTTCTCGCACTAGTGATCCAACGCCATACGACTGGCGATGCACTGATAGCAACGCACATGGCTTGGATACGACGCCTGATTATTCAACAGGTAGTTCGGGTGACGTTGCCTCTATCGGCGGTCAGCGAGTACAACCCTCTCGCTTGAAACCCTGGATGGAGAGACCCTGGGTGTCAGGCGTGATTCACGGTTTGTTTGCATGCAAGCCAAGTCAACGGCGACGAACGAAAGGCAAGGATGCCATGGCCATCGCGGTCGAACCAGAGTTTCTGAAACAATGCGTGTACAATCCCACGGGACACCGCGCCTTTGTGGGCCCGCCCGAGAAGTTCGATCTCATCGCTGCCTCGCAGTTCCACTTGCTCTCGTCGCTTGGTCTGCGGGAGAACCATACCCTTTTGGATATTGGTTGCGGCGCGCTGCGGGGCGGGCGCTTGTTCATGACCTATCTGTTGCCGGGCCACTACTACGGCATTGAACCGGAACAGTGGTTGTTAGATGCCGGGATCGAACACGAGATTGGTCGCGACATGCTGCAGTTGAAGCAACCGGTCTTCAACCGCGACAGTGAATTCACGCTAACCGTCTTCCAACGAACGTTCGATTACCTGTTGGCGCAATCGATTTTCTCGCACGCGGCACCTAGTCAGGTGAGGCGTTGCCTGTCGCAAGCCAAACTTGTGCTGCAGCCCGAAGGGATTTTTGCGGCAACTTACATTCATGGTTCCGCCAGTTACGATGGCGACACGTGGGTTTACCCGGGGCCGGTGGAATACACGTTCGACGATCTGCATCGTGTGGCACAATCGGTCGACCTGGCTTGCATCGCATTAGATTGGCCGCACCCCAACGGGCAGCGCTGGGTTGCGTTTTATCATCCCACCCGTCGACCGCCGCAAATCGATCTTCCCACCCGTGCGCCCGCGACGGTTGTTACCGCGGTTCAATGCCCTGCCACTCCGGCAGTCGGGAATCGCCGCTCGATTGCGAACCTTAGCCGGTCGGCTCGAGCGTGGTTGAGACAATTCGTCACACTCCCGAATCGCACTGTTTAGAGCCAGGTTCAATACCCTGTTTCGGCTTCGATCGTTGGTGGTTGGCCCGACCGCTTTGTCGGTCTGCATTGACGAATCCCTTGGATTCGCCTGCTTCGCCCTTCTCGCCTCGGAACAACTATCAACTACCTCGGGCACGAAACCGGTATTGAATCTGGCTCCTGTGATTCTTCGCCGCATCGTGCCGGCTCGCGGCTGAAATCACCCGAGGGGGCCGCAGTCGGCAGGGTTCCACAAAAACTTGTTTTGGTTCTGCCCGCAGGACTCGCATCGCCGCGATTGGGTCCAAGGACCGTGCTGCGTGGCCACTTGACTAAACCCCGGTCAGTCTCATACTCACGTGAGCGAACAAGCGGGGCTCGGCGAACCTGCCCTGGTCAGGCGTGCGTTTCGCCTCGAACAGCCCATCTCACTTGGTGGACCAAATGAAGGAGTCGACGTCATGAGACGTGCGAAGATTACGATTGTTGGCGCTGGTAACGTGGGAGCCACCACGGCCCATTGGTGCGCGGTCGCCGAGTTGGGCGATATTGTCCTGCTCGATATTCCACAGACCGAAGATATGCCTAAGGGAAAAGCCCTCGATCTTCGACAATCTTCGCCCATCGTCGGTTTCGATTCCGACATCGTTGGCACGACCGACTATGCCGACACGGCCGGCAGCGACGTGGTTGTTATCACCGCGGGCAAGCCTCGCACGCCAGGCATGAGCCGCGATGATCTGCTTTCAGTGAACGCCAAGATCGTGGCTGCGGTGACCACCGAAGTGAAAAAGACTAGTCCCGACGCCATCATCATCGTGGTCAGCAATCCGCTCGACGCGATGGTGCAACGGGCCCTACAAGTCAGTGGCTTCCCACCGCAACGCGTTCTGGGTCAAGCGGGTGTTCTGGACACCGCGCGATATCGCACATTCCTGGCCATGGAGTTGGGAGTGAGCGTCGAGGATGTCTCTGCGTTGCTCATGGGTGGACACGGCGACACGATGGTTCCCATGCCAAGCTGCACCTCGGTCGGCGGTATTCCCATCACGCGGCTGTTGGACGAAAAACGTCTGGAAGAAATCGTTGACCGTACCCGTAAGGGCGGCGCTGAGATCGTGGGGCTACTGAAGACCGGCAGCGCGTACTACGCTCCGGCGGCGGCCTCGGCGCAAATGGTCGAGGCAATCGTTCGCGATAAGAAGCGTGTGATCCCCTGTGCGGCCTATTGCGACAAAGAGTATGGCGTGGGCGGCTACTACGTTGGGGTGCCAGTCGTGCTTGGTTCGGGCGGCGTCGAGAAGATCGTCGAACTCAAACTGACCGAGCAGGAACAAACCGACTTCAACAAGAGTGTCGACGCGGTTAAAGAGTTAGTTGCTGCCATGGAAAAGCTGACCTAGCAACGATTGCACCGCCATTTCGACTCGCTTGAATTGGCCTGTAGGCGAACGTCGCAAGCTGCTAGTTCATCGATTGGTCTTCGTTCGCACGCATGCATGCAGTGACAGCATGCATGAACTCAACGAATGCTCGCCAAGCGACCTGTCAGTGGTAACGTTAGTAGCATGGCACTGCTTGGTAAGCGGTCTGCAAAACCATTTTTGCCTTTTCGCAAGGTCCCTTGATTCATGGCTCTTGAGTTGACATTCATGGTTTGCTTTCGGTACAGTTCGACGCTGGAACGAGCAGGGCACCCTGAATCGATTGATTTGGGAACATACGCTGGGACATTGGCGTGATTCATAGAAACACGGGGCTCATCACTGTGCTTTTCTCCGTCGCGGCAGCAATCACTTCGATTGGCTACGTTGGCTGTGCTTCAGATTCCAGCTCACTGATCTCAAACATCTACGGCTCTCGTTCGTTGCCCGCTCTCCCCGCAGGCACCTTCACGGTTGATGAATCGATGGCGTTCGATGCACCGTTGGTCGCAGCGCAATCGATTGATTCTTCCGAGCCGCATCAATTACCCGAGGTCGATGCATTCCCGCTGGCGTTGCAACCAGAGGAACCGCTTCGCGAGTGGAGCCATATCGTGTTTCATCACACGGCCACCGGTGGTGGAGATGTCGAAGCGATCGACGCGGTCCATCGCGAACGAACCGACCAGGCCGGTCGTCCTTGGCTGGGAATCGGTTACCATTTTGTCATTGGTAACGGTAACGGAATGCCCGATGGATTGATCGAACCAACCTTTCGCTGGAAGCAACAACTGCACGGCGCCCATGCGGGCGATCGTTCGCACAACGAAACCGGGATTGGAATCTGTCTGATTGGCGACTTCGAAGAGTCGCCTCCTACGCAGCGACAACTTGCTTCACTTGAACAGCTCGTTTCCACCTTGCGGAACGAACTCGACATACCCGCCGACCACTTGCTTGGTCATGGAGAACTCAAGGCCACGGCTTGCCCGGGCCGGTTCTTTCCACTACAGGAAGTAATTGCACTTTCAGAAGAACAGCGCTCCTGGGACGGGAGCGCTGCATCCGTTGCCACGGTTGGCTTGTAATGAGACTTCGTACAAGCGGCGACCACACAGCGGTCTCCGCTTAAGTGAACTTCCCTCCATTCGAAAGCGAACGCCCGATCGTTATGAACCGAGTTCACCCGACACCCGAAACCGAATCGATTCTGCCGGAAGAGCCTTTGGAACCGCATGTGAACCAGGCGGTTTATTCAACCGATCAAACTCACCGCACCCCGAGTGCCGTGTTTGGTCCCTTGCACTATGAGCCGAATTATTCGTATCCACTGCTGGTTTGGCTGCATGGGGCCAAAGATAACGAGACCCAACTTCGTCGCATCATGCCGACGGTGAGCATGCGGAACTACGTTGCGGTTTCCCCTCGGGGGATGCTTCCGCAGCGCAACGGTGCACGAACCACCACCCTCGCCAACTGGGATACGTCTCCCGAGAAACTGCCCGCCGCGGCCACGCGAGTTTTCGACGGCATCGAACGAGCATGCTCGCAATACAATGTGGCCCGGCAGCGTATCTTTCTGGCCGGCTTCGATCGTGGCGGCTCGATGGCTTTTCGCATTGCGATGGCGTACCCGCACCGTTTTGCCGGCGTGTTGTCGCTGGGTGGAGGACTGCCCGTCGGGGGGCCGCTATTGTCGCGATTGTCCGAGGTTCGTTCGCTTCCGGTCTTTTTGGCCAGCGGCAAGAACAGCGCCGAATGCCCTCCGGAGCGTGTTTGTTCGGACCTCAGGCTGTTCCACTCGGCCGGCATGGATGTGACCCTGCGACAATACCCATGCGGGCAAGAACTCACACCCCAAATGCTCGGCGACATGGATCGCTGGATGATGGAGATCGTGACCAAGTCATCGGGAAGCTGAGGAGGTTCAGGCCGATTAGGGCCGGTTTCGCATCCGCCCCCTCCTACGGCCTGGTTTACGACGATGTACAAACTTGACCCTGCGAGATCGCGGGGGTAGACTCCTTCATACTGAGACTGGTTAAAGCTTCTTAGCAGCACAGCCGATTGGCTTGGAAGACCTATGAAGTACACGAACCTACTACCGCTACTACGACTAGCGCTTGCCATCGGCAAGCTGTAGGGTTCGTGCGTAACAATTCGATCTGGATGATTCACACGAACCCTAAGGCGTTTACTTCGCCTTGGGGTTCTTTTTTTGGAAGTTGAGTGATGGAACCGAAGTCCACCGAAACGAGACCTTGGCAGTCCCATCTGGGGCTTCGCCTGTTGCTACCCGCGCCGGCCAGGGGCCGGCATTCGGCGTAGCTGCACAAGGACCTTCCATTCATCTCATTCCAATCAAAATAAGGCGGCCTACACCAATGAGCCAAACACGTAACATTACGATTTTCGACACCACGCTCCGCGACGGCGAACAGTCGCCCGGGGCCAGCATGAACCACAACGAGAAGCTGGAAATCGCACAGGCATTGGTCGACCTGGGTGTCGACGTCATCGAGGCCGGGTTTCCCATCGCCTCGCGTGGCGACTTCGAGGCGGTTCGCGCGATTGCCAACTCCATCCAGGGCGCCGTCATCTGCGGGCTGGCTCGTTGCAACGATGCCGATATCGACCGTGCCTGGGAAGCCTTGCAGCAGGCCGAACGAGCCCGGATTCATGTCTTTCTGGCAACCAGCGCGATCCATCGCGAGTTCAAGCTGAAGATGGACAAGGAAGAGATCATCGCCCGGGCGGTGTACGGGGTTCGTCGCGCCAAAGGGTACTGCGACGATATCGAGTTCTCTCCCGAGGACGCGGCCCGTACCGAGTTGGACTTTCTGTGCGAAGTGGTCGAAGCCGCCATCGATGCGGGTGCCACGACGGTAAACATTCCCGACACGGTCGGGTATGCCACGCCGGCGCACATGCATCGGCATATCGCCACACTGGTCGACCGCGTGCCCAATATCGATCGCGCGGTCATTAGCATTCACTGCCACAACGATTTGGGTTTGGCCGTGGCCAATAGCCTGACGGCCGTTGAAGCCGGCGCCGGTCAAATCGAGTGCACCGTCAATGGCATCGGCGAACGGGCCGGGAACTGCTCGTTGGAAGAGGTGGTAATGGCTCTCCGCACGCGGGGCGACCATTACCATGCCGGTACCAACATCAACACCAAACGCCTGGTCCCCACCAGTCGCCTGGTTTCGAACGTCACGGGGATGCAAGTGCAAAGAAACAAGGCCATCGTCGGCCGGAACGCTTTTGCACACGAGGCTGGCATCCATCAGGACGGCATGCTCAAGGAAAGAACTACCTATGAAATCATGCGACCCGAAGACGTCGGGTTCGCGAAGACCGATCTCGTGCTGGGCAAGCACAGTGGTCGAGCCGCCTTGATCGATCGGGCCAAGAGCCTGGGATATCACCTGACCGAAGAGCAGGTGAAGGTTGTCTTCGAGCAACTCAAGGACCTGGCCGACAAGAAGAAGGAAATCTACGACGCCGACTTGACGGCCCTGATCGAACAGGAAATGCGTGACATTTCCCAGGTCTGGACGTTCGTCTCGCACAGCATCGAAGCTTCCTCGGGCAAGATTCCTAAGGCCTCGCTGGTTGTGCGGCGCGGGGACGAGGAACTCACTGCCGAAGTTGCCTCGGGCGACGGACCGATCGACGCCATTTTCCTGGCCATCGAGCAGGTCACCGGTATCCAAGTGGTCTGCAAAGATTTCCAGGTGCACAGCGTCTCGATGGGCAAAGACGCCCAAGGCGAAGTCACCGTCGAGGTCGAATTTCAAGGGGCCATCTACCGCGGACGCGGCGTCTCGACCGACAGTGTCGAGGCCAGCGCGAAAGCCTTCTTAGCGGCCATCAATCGCATCGCGGTGCGGCCTGAAGACCGCTCGGAGCAGGATCTCAAGGCTTCGGCTGCCCTGTAGAGCGATTGCGAAGTTTCGATAATCGGGTAGCCATTTCCGGCGGCGAAGCGGTGTAATTCCTGCTTCGCCGTCGTTTTTTTTGGGTGCCACGCAGCCGAGGATCTGAAGGTGCCGGACACATTTTATTACCAGTTCGCGAGAGTTTGCCGATGGCCAACCGGTCGATCCTTTTCCGGGGGCCGGGAATCACTTATCGTTAGCACATCGACCGTGGCGCCGGATTAGAATCGCTGAAGAGCGTTCGGACCTCGGGCCACGCGTGCGGCAACCATCAACAAGTCTTGCAACGGGCGTAAGCGGAACTCACGATGTCGATCAACTATGCGGTACTTCCCGTGGCAGGGCGGGGTACAAGGCTGCTGCCTCTCACCAAGAGCCAACCAAAAGAAATGCTGCCGGTCGGGCGCAAACCGGTCGTGCAGTATGTGGTTGAAGAGTTAGCCGCCGCTGGGGTAAACAAGCTCGTCTTCATCACGGGGCCTGGCAAAGAGGCCATCGAGAATCACTTCGATATCGATGACGAACTGACCACCCATCTTCGCACCGCCGGCAAGGAAGACCTGCTCGAAGAGCTTGCCTACGAGCGTGAGCAGGTTGAGTACTTCTATACCCGGCAGCGACGTCAACTCGGGTTGGGGCACGCCGTGCTGTGCGCACGGGCCATGGTTCACGACAGCCCGTTTGTCGTGGCCCTGGGCGATTCTCTCATCGGGCTTCACGGGTCTTCGAATGTTGTCTCACGGATGACTAACGAATACGAGCAGCGATCGGCCGACGCGATCATCGCCTTTGAGCAGGTCCCGGCCGAACACGTCGATCGTTATGGCATTGCGAAACCCCGAGGGAAAACAGACGACGTCTTCGACCTGGTGGATGTCATCGAAAAGCCCGCGCTGGCAGAAGCCCCCAGCCAACTGGCCATCTCGGGGCGATATGTGCTAAGCCCGGCGATTTTCGACATCCTGGCCGAAACCCCGCCCGGGAAAGGCAACGAAATCCAGCTCACCGACGCTCTCAGAACGTTGATCGCCCGCGGTGGCAAGGTGCTCGGGATGCAGCTTGCACCCGGGGAACATCGCTACGATATCGGGAGTTTCGATAGCTACTACCGGGCCTTCATCCGCTGTGCCTTGGCCGACGCGGCGTGCGGTGCCGAGTTGCGTAAGGATTTGCGAAAGATCTTGGATGAAGAGCAACAGCCTTAATCTGTCGTGATTATCATGGGTGGGGGGCACCCGTCATGCTCGACGCCCCTATCGCAATTCAAAGAATCTAAACGCTCACCCGGGCGAGTCATTCACCCCACCAGTCGGAAGCCAGGCAGAGTAATCACGCGTGGAACTGATACGTAAGCAGGCATTCGCCCGAGCTGGCTTCGTCGGCAACCCTTCCGATGGCTACAACGGCAAGACCATCTCGCTGGTGGTTCGCGATCTGTATGCCACCGTGGTGCTGTACGAATGGGATGAAATCGACATCGTCCTCAGCCAGGAAGACCAGAGTTGTTTTCGCTCGATCGATGAACTTTACCGCGACGTCGAATTGCACGGCTACTACGGCGGTGTGCGGCTGGTGAAGGCCACCATCAAGAAGTTCTTCGAGTACACACAACAACACGACATCAAGCTGCACGAGCGGACGTTCTCCATTCGTTACGAGAGCAATATTCCCCGGCAGGTTGGCATGGGGGGCTCCAGTGCCATCATCGTGGCCACCTTGCGCAGCTTAATGGAGTTTTACGACGTCGAGATCCCGGTCGAGATTCAACCGTCGCTGGCCCTTTCAGTCGAAACCGACGAACTCGGCATCGGGGCAGGCTTGCAGGACCGCGTCATTCAGATCTACGAAGGGCTGGTCTACATGGACTTCGCCCGCAACCGTATGCGTGAAATCGACGGCTTCACTTGCGGGCAATACGAGCGCCTCGATCCCAGCCTGCTTCCGGGCGTATATGTTGCCTACAGAACCGACGCCAGCGGGCCCACCGAAGTCGTGCACAACAATCTGCGGGCGCGATACGAACAAGGTGAAACGAAGATATTGGAAGCCATCGAGCGTTTCGCCGAAATAGCCGCCCTGGCCCGAGAGGCGATACTGCAGGGGGATACCGCTGGGTTGTCGAAGCTGATTGATGAGAATTTCGACCTGCGGCGTAGCATTATGCAGCTCCCGCCGCGGCAGGTGGAGATGATCGAAGTTGCCCGCAGTGCTGGCGCCAGTGCGAAGTTCGCCGGCTCGGGGGGTGCGATCGTCGGAACCTTCGACGATGAGGCGATATTCGAGCAGCTCAAAGCGAAGCTGGAGGGGATCCACTGCCGGGTCCTCAAGCCCACCGTTACATGAGTCGATGTAACGATGACGCCCCGTTTCCCTTAGAGGGGGGAGCCATTTTCTTGCTCCGGGGACGAAGTGCGGCCTATTATGGAATTTCTCGCTAATCCAGTGGCCAGGAACAGACTTGATGCGCTCATTCTTTTCACGTCGTCGCGCCAACAAGCGTTCGACAGCACGTCTCGGTAGCGTCGCGAATCACACAATGCAGGTCGAGTCACTCGAACCCCGCACCATGCTGGCGGCCAGTTCGAGTGGGCCTGAAGAGATCGTGAACACGTTCACTTCCCAACAGCAGGGCAGACCTGCCGTGGCCTCCAATGGCGCGGGGCTCACCGTGGTCGTCTGGCAAAGCAGATTCAATCGAGACACCTTCCCCGAAAATATGCCCGGCATCTACGGGCAAATGTTCGACCCCGTAGGGCGTCCACTGTCCGGCAATTTCATGGTGACGCAACCTATCGAGATGGGCGAAGTCGATCCGGAGCTGGATGACTTAAGTCCTGCCGTGGAAATGGATGACGAGGGCAACTTTGTAGTCGTATGGAATCGGGGAAGATTGAACGCAGGTGGACAACTAGAAGACGGAGACATCTTCGCCAGACGCTTCAACAACCAGGCGAAAGCACTCGGAGATGAGTTTTTAGTAAACGAGGGCCTCAGCAACGGCAGGCAATCTATCCAAGGCAATTACCTGGCGATGGATAGCGCAGGGAACTTTGTGGTCGCTTGGGAAGACCGCAACAATTTTGATCTCGGAGGTAATCTCGATCTCGTTGTGCAGCGATTCAACAGTTCGGGCGATCCTCTCGGCGGGCCCATCATAACTTCACTTCAAACGCCAGCGGTTCCCGCAGGAACTGATAGAAACGATGCTTCCGGGTTGAATATCGCCATGAGCGACGATGGCAGTTTTGCTGTTTCTTGGGTGTTTCAGCAACTAGTTGTTGCAACTGAAGAAGGAGAAACTGACGAACTCGAAGGCGACGTCTTCGTCCAGTTCTTTGCCGCCGACGGGACAGCGCTGACTGAGGCATTCGTCGCAACGACCGACGCAGAACGACCCACGTTGTTCCACAATGACATTGCCCGCGATGCGGCGGGAAATACCACCATCGTATGGGTGGGCTCGACAAGGGGCACGCCAGGGAACCCATTCGTCCGTCTGGTCGGGCGGCAGTTCGATGCCAACGGAAACCCATTGGGTGATGAGTTTCTGATCAACCAGGTTTCACTAATTGTCGAGGACGGTGAGTTTATCGACTACGACTTGCGCACCGACATGAACGACATCGGGGAGTTTATTGTCACTTGGAGGCAAACCCCCGAAGCGCTCGTCGGGCGAGCCTACAATCCTGGTGCGGTTGGTGAAGAAGCGATTCTGAGATTCAACGCGGTCACGCAGGATAGCCGGAGAGAACATGGGGTTGCGATTGATGATCTGGGCGATTTTCGCGTGGTCTGGGGGGTAGGGACGGAAGCCAACCAGGATGTCTATATCAGAAGAGCGCTCGATGACACCTTGAGTAGCATTGGTGGGTTCGATCGTACGACGGGCCAATGGTACTTGAAAAATGTAACCACGGCAGGGCTGACCGACTTCGCCGTCTTCCCATATGGGGCACCAGGCTGGCAACCTGTTGTGGGCGATTGGAATGGTGACGGGCAAGATACCATCGGTACGGTCGCCCCATGGGGCGACTGGTATTTGCGCAACACGGTGGGTAGTGGTGAACCCGATGTTCCAGTGTTTAATTACGGGCGATACGATTGGATTCCCGTGGTTGGCGATTGGGACGGCGACGGCATCGACACCGTGGGGAGCTACGACCTTCAAGGCGGCGTCTGGTATCTCCGGAACAGCAACACGGCTGGCGGTACGGACCAATTCCCATTCAAGTTCGGTGGGCCAAGCCTCGTGCCGGTTGCCGGCGATTGGAACGATGACGGTCGAGATACCCCAGGTGTGTACGACATTGCCAGTGGTACCTGGTACCTGACAGACACCAACAATGCCGGTAATCCCACGATTACGCCGTTTCAATTCGGGGCTCCAGGGTTCACGCCGGTTGTCGGTGATTGGGACGACAACGGTACCGACACCGTGGGCGTTGTTTCGCCCGATGGCACCTGGTACATCCGAAACACCAATACCAGCGGTGCCCCCGACATTGGACCGTTCCCCTTCGGCAACAGCAACTTTGCCCCCGTGGCCGGCGATTGGGATGCACGTTCGGCCTTGTTGCTGGCCTCCCAGGCGATCGACACCTCGGCCCAAGGTGCACCGATCTCCGATGCTCAGCTACAGCCCATCGTCGACGAGGCCATCGCACGTTGGGTTACCATCGACGTCGATGCCAGCCCGATTCTGGCCAGTGTTGATGTTCGCCTGGCCGATCTCGATCCTGGCCAACTAGGACGCACCTTGGGGAACACGGTGTGGATCGACCGAGATGCGGCCGGCCAAGGCTGGTTCGTGGATCTCACACCCGGGGATGATGTCGAATTCGCCGATGAATTGGCCGGCGCCATGTTGGCGACCGTTGGCAGCGATGCTGCCGGGCGCTACGACCTGCTGAGTGTGGTTGCCCACGAACTTGGGCACGTGCTGGGGCTCGGTCACGGCTACGACGAGCACGGATTGGGACCGCTGATGAACGCTACGCTCTCCCCCGGCGTGCGTACGACTCCTGCCGCGGATGCAATCGACCGTCTGTTGCAAGATGACTGAGTCGCTCGTCGAGGTTATAACGACCTTGGTGAACGTGTACTCTCAACTTGTGGCGTCCCATGTCTTGTGAACTGCTGAAATACACGCTGGTATTTCTTCTCACAAGCACGATTGTCTGCCCGCGTCTGGCGGCGGACGAAATTGCTGTTCCCGCCATGGAATGGGACGCAGTTTTTCAACGTACCTCCGGGTGGACGGGCGGGGACGCAATCTACTCGGTCGATCTTCGCGACGGGCATGTGTTGTGGCTGTTCGCCGATAGTTGGATTGGCCCCGTGGTCGATGGAAAACATGGCCCGGGCTCTCGGATGGTGAACAACGTGCTGGCCATTCATCCGATGCCGGAGAACGCTGCGGCACCCAAACAGGATGCAATCGAGTTTTACTGGGGTCCCGAAGACGAGAAGCAATTCCCCACGGCTTTTTTCCGACCTCAGAGTGACAAAAACCCGAAAGACAAAAACTGGTTCTGGGTGGCCGACGGCTTTGTTCAACCGGGTGACCGAGATGCCCGACTAAACGTCTTTCTGTGGCACATCGGCCAACGCGACCCGGAGAACAAAACCGTTTGGAACTTCGAGTCGCGCGGCGGGCAACTGGCCATCATCGACAACCCCAGCGATCCGGCTCCGCAGTGGAACGTCTCACTGCACGAAGTTCCTCATGCGATTGACCGTCGCCGTGCGGAAAAGGATCCGACCCTGCGGGAAACAAGTTGGGGTTCTGAAGTCGTGCCTGATGATTCGTCTGAGGAGGGAACTCCCCGGGTGCTCATCTTCGGAGTTCGCGAGAGCGACGGTTGGAACAAACAAATGCTCCTGGCTCGCGCCCCCGCGGAACACCTGGAAGCATTCTCCGCCTGGCAGTTTCGCAGTGGCGAAGAATGGTCTTCCGACCTGAAGGACGCCACTCCCGTGGCCGACGCTATGGTGAATGAGTTCTCGGTGCACCATCTCGAAGTGGGAGGAGAACCGCGGTGGGTGCTGGTGCAGAGCGAGCCGCTGTTCGGAAAACATATTCTCGTGCGAACTGCACGTCACCCGTGGGGGCCCTGGTCATCGCCGCAGCGGATTTATCGCGTGTCAGGGGTGGACAAAAGTCGCAACTACTTCACCTACGCTGCCAAGGCTCACCCGGAACTGTCCTCGGCTGGGAAGTTGCTGGTGAGCTACGTCATCAATTCGAACGACTTCTGGGAAGCAGCCGCGGATGCCGATATCTACCGACCGCGGTTCATCAATATCTCACTGGGCGCGATTGAAATCGAAGATTGATGGTCGAATCACGAGACGCTTAGTGTTCTCACGCCAAGCAGGCGCGGGGAATTCTCCGCCCGGCAGTCCAGCCAAATCCCACCAGCGCGATCAGCATGGAAACCCACGCTTCAGGTTCCGGCACCATGACGACCCCGGTGGCTTCCAGAGTGCCGCCAATGTCGATGGTGATCTCGATCACCCCCGGTGGAAGATCGGGGGCCAGGAACGATACGTCGACCGTGGTCGACAGCGCCAACGGTAGTTGGAGCGTGACATCGTTTTGGTTCGGCACGCCCGAGGGCGTCTCGACGATGTTCCCGATCGAATCGCCCGTCAACATCGGCAACGACAGCGGTTCGGTGAAGAATACATAGTCACCCATCGCCTCAATTCCCAGCGGGGGTGCTGAGACATCGAAATTGAATTCACCGTCCACCAGCCCTAAGACCGTATCCACCGCATCGAAGTTTCCATCTAACCCCACGAACAAGTCATTTGCTGAAACGACACTCAGCACGGCATCCAAAATGTCACCATCGAGTTCAATCAGCGGGGAAATGAGTTCGTAGTCCAAATCGCCCAGTTGCAGGTCGGCTCTACGAAAACCGAGATGGTTCGGGTTCCCTTCGGCATCGTGCCCGATGAATGCGCTGATGTCTCCGACGATGGTTGCGGTATCGCTGAGAAGTAGTTCTCCGTCAAAGGCACTGAACGTAATCACAATTTCGCTGTTGGGGCTGAGCGTGAGCGTCGTGTTCGCCTCGGGTGGGGCCACATACCCTGCCGCGGTACCGTAGATGAACTGCGCCCCGGCAATGTCCGCCGGCAACAGTCCTCGATATCCCGAGTTCCTCGCGCCGACGATCGATGGCACCCCGACCGAATGCCTTAGCCCAATCGAGTGCGCGATTTCATGCGTGGCTACTTGATACACGTCCTGACGGAGATCGAAACCCGAGGCCCCCGGCAAGATGTCCCAAGGGTCGGAGGTGTCGAAGAAGATGTCACCCGCGACGACTCCGTTGCTCTCGGTCGGATAGTAAGCGAACGCCAAGGTGCCGTTGAGCCCGTCGATGTTTTGTCCACCGATGCGAATATCCGATCCGTTGGGGCCGGTGTCGTCGACCTGGACGAACGTTACGTCGGCAACCTGCGACCACGTGTCGAAGGCCGCTTGCAGTTCGGCCTCGAACCCGGCCGGCATGAATTCTTCCAAGGCTGTTACGTTGGGGCCCAGTGGTCCCGGTTCCGTGGGGCGCAAACTCCACGTCACGGTGGCCCCGGTGCCGAACACCGGCGACCCCCACTTCTCACCCACGGGAACAAAGTCCCCATATGCATTCGCCGAGAAGATCCACACGACTCCCAGAACAAACAGCCGGCTGGACGAAGCCCAGCGGCGCGAACCACCCTCAAACAACATCAAAGACACCCCCGCCTCGTGATTGGAACTGCCGCGCGTCAGAGCATTGCTGCCGGGGCAAAAGAGATACGCTAACCAGTGGTTTCAACCAACGCAGTAGCGACTTCCCAGGGGGCTGAGGTGGGTTCTGTGTTACTGGCCACACAGGTGGCGGCAGGATGCGGCTCGTAAGGTTATCTCACAAGTCACTCACAAAATACACGCCCCAAACGGAGCGTGCAACTTTTTCCCGCGTCCGTTTAGCCTGTGCTCGCTTTCGAAATTCTACGGCTCCGCAGGCTCGTTGGCATCTTGTTCTTCGCCGAACCGTGAGAACAAGCCAACTTCGGCTGCGGTGGCCACTATTCTCAGTTCGATGAGGAAAAGGCGGGGGTGGGACTAGGTGGTGCGGTAAACCTAACGGGCAGCGCGAATTATCCAGACTGACAAACCACCGAGCAACGCCATGCAGGCTAAGGCGAATGTACTTGGCTCTGGGACGGTTGCGACGCGAAACCCCACAATGTCGAACTCGATGGTGGGGTCGCCGTCGTACCGCTCCGACGCGGAGAAGTAGTCCTCGAAGAACTCGCTGAACGAGCCCCCGCGAACACCGCGCTCCGAACCGAACACGAGCGACTCATTCCACTCCCAAACGTTGCCCCCTTGGTCGAACGTGCCGTAGGGACTGTCGGAGTCGACATAGGCGCCGGCGTCCGTGAGGTCACCAACAATGTGGTCATAGTTCGCCGAGTTCGATCCACCAGCAGGCCCTTCCAACGTGGGGGGCGTATCGCTTGAGGTGGGATACTCGAAGTAGTTGGCCGTGTCGCCGTCGTTCTTGTGGTAGGCCGCCTTGTACCACTCGTCTTCGCTGGTCAGCCACCACAGGGCGCCGGGGTTGCGGGTGATGCTCAGGCCATTTGAGGGCGTCGCCACTCCACCCTGGATCGTGTAGGCGCCAGTCTCGGTGTCGCCTGAGCTCTGGCCGTTGTGCAGCCAATTGGCGAAGCGGATCGCGTCGTACCAGGAGACGAAATTGACTGGCTTGTTCTCCCGGCCGCTGATGGTGGAGTAGGTGTAGCTGCCGCTGGTGCCGGTGCGAGTGATGCCCCCGAAGGCGCCGCTCATTTCGCTGCTGTAAAGACCCAACGGATCGCTGGCCGCTTTCGCGTTGAGGAACGCTGCATACTGGGCGTTGGTGACTTCATAGGTGCCGATTCGATAGTTGTAGTCTACGGCGCCGAAGCCAGTGTCATCGGGCGCGTTGCCCGCATTGCCCACCGGCACGGTGTCTATGGTGATGTTCGCTGCATCAGCGAACTGAAGGCCACAAAGAAACGCGACTGCTATGGCTGCTGTGGTGCCGTGTTTGGTGGGTCTCACATTGATGTTCATTCGCGGTTGCCCTTTTGGGTTGCTCTGCTCTGGTAAGGATCGCCAAAAACAAAGCGGGAATAAGAGGTAGATGGACATGAACCTTCTTGAGCTGAATCGCCATGCCAGCTGCCCCTCCGCAAGAATTGACTTGATCAGTCGGCATTCATTTAACGCCGATTCCCGAGGGACTGCAACTATTCCGGAGAAATACGGTCGCACACATTGGCCTGCGTTGCGATCCGACATTGGTTGGAGATGTCTGATACCTGCGGGAGGCGAGAGCCTTACAGGCGAAAATTTGATTTCATCGAACAGGCCTAAAATCTAGGGCGGTTCGGGGCGAGAGAGCGAGGTATTGACCGAAAGTCGGCGATAGGGAAGGCTCAGTCCGCTACCTGGAAGTACCGACACGGCGCCTTTGCTTCATCCGCTATAGGATCACGCTGACCACAATGCCTACATGACAACTTGGCATTCGACCCTAGGCCGCGTCCGATATGCGACCGAACTCTCGCCCAGCAGTCCGGGAACCAGCATCAAACCGAAGCACGTGACTCTGTTCAGCACGCGCTTCCAGGCTGATGCGTCGCATGGCGATACCCAGATTGCGATGATCCGTGCAAGCCGGGTCTAGACCGCTGGGGCAAACCGTTCGCGGAAGCTGAATCGTCAGTAGGGCAGTTTTGCCGGCTTGAATGGATACCTCGTTAGGAATCGTTCCGGCGATGTGAAGTGTGCCGTCATGCATGGTGAAATTGAACTCAATCGCATGACCCGCCAGGCGAAGTTGAAGCTCTTCCAGCATCGTCGGGTCGATCACGTGCGCTAGCTCGCAATGCAATATGAACGAATCACCCTCGGGCACCGCGAGTTCAACCCAGGCCACTGGCTTAGGGCCCATCCAACAGAAGGCTCCCCGTTCGTCTACTTCGGATCGATACCACCCGTCGCCTTGAAAAGGACGGGTGAAGTCGATCATCGAATGCGAAGTCGGCGACTCGGACTGCGTCAACTTCCTGGGCATCAGTCGGGCGGACGCCTTCTGGTGCTCTTGGAAGACGCGTTCAAAGTTGTCGGACCACCACAGCAATTCAGCCTGCACTGCTTCTTTGGTTGCCGTGGTCTGCGCCGATTGATTCTCAGCAATCACAGCGCGGTAAACTTTCAGCAACTCATCGATGACGGTCTCGGCATCAAACGTCGCACGAATTCGATCCGCGACTCCCTCCACACGCCCGCGGCGGTACGCTGCAATTCGCTTGAGAAGCGATTCCACGCTCATCGGGTCCGACATCATGTCGCGGCCCGTCAGAATTCCATGTCCTTCATCCAGGAAATCGTTAGTAATCAAAGGGCCACAGCCCCAGGTGTCACATGCAATCACCGCCGCACCTACGGCGGCCGCCTCAAACGCGCAACGACCCTTGGCAAATACCAGATCGTACTTGGGAAGCAGCATTTCCGGCTGCGAAGTGGAATTACCGAAGTTGCGCCCCACCGCGTCGAGTTCGATCCCGAACGCCGCGCACGCGGTCTCGATCATCGCCCGTTCACAAGGTCCAGAGTATCCGCTGAGCAGCAGTGCCCGTTGCGGCTTCTCCGGCAATGGTCCACGGCGTTGAAATCGATCGAATCGTATGGGGTTGGCCACCACCGAAACCTGTTCAGCGGGGATGTCATGCCGAGCTACGAACCTCTCGCGGAGGGTATGGTCGACCGCCACATAGTGTTTGATCTGAGGAAGTCGAGGAGGGGTGTCGTGCCAGGCCGTCGCATCGTGCCCGACGAAGATGGCCGGAACCGCGGGGAATTGCAGCACGCCGGCCATCGTTTCCCAGGTGTGATGGCCGTGAAGCACATCGGGCTGGATCTCGATGGCATCGAGGCGATCGACGACGCGAACGCCCGCGGTCTGTAGTTCTTCGGCAAGCGTTCCCAAACGAGGGCTGAATATGGTTGGCCGATGCCCCCGATTGCGCAGAGATATGGCCAGGTCACGGGCATAGATCTCGGTGCCCGTGCGAGAAGCCATTTGTCGGTTGATGATCAGAACGTGTAGCGAGTTCATGCAGCCCGTTGCACCTGGCTTCGGTCGCCGTGAGTTTCTTTTTCCAGCAAGGCTTCCGCGATGGGAACGTAGTGTTCGTGGAAGGTGATGGCCTCGCGATATCGGCCTCGCGCTACGTTCTCCGTGCCATGATCGTCGTAGGTCTTCCATCGATCACGCGGGGGCGCGACGCGGTAGTCTCGTGTGGCCGGTACCGCTTCACAGATCTCTTGGAGATACCGTTCACCGGACCACGCCGTGGTCACGAGTCGGACGTTCTCATCATGCCCAACGACGGACTGAATCGCGTCCCATTTTCTTCGCGATTCTTCCGGAGTGAGCATATACGTGTGTTGCGAGTCGCCCGAGTCGACAACACTTTCCTCGCCGCCGGAATCCAGCGTCTGAAACGCTAACGGCAGATCGAAGCGCCGTACATTCCGGGCAGACAGCAACGGACAGGTTTCCAGGGCCGCGTCAACCAGCAGGGGGCACAAGTCGTGTATCGAGTTATACCACTCGAACTTGTCCGCGATGATCACATCGGCTTTTGTTTGGCAGAGCCACGCCGCCACGTGGTCGCGAAGCGTCGCAAACCACTCGATATCACGCGACAGAAGGCGACCGTAGATGTCGGTTTCCCGAACGGGAAGAAAGGTCACTTGAGAGCCGAGTTCAAGGCCTCTCAGGACTTCACGTGCTTGTTGTTCCGTCTGCTCGTCTTCAGGATGCCGACCTCGGCTGATGTACAGAATGTTCGGCTGGAAGTGCTGAATCAAGCCAGCGGCAAACAACTCATGATCGCCATGGGCAAGGACCATGGCTACGCTGTCTCCAGGGCGAATCATCCGCATGCCTCCTGCTGTGTCTCGGTTCGCAACCCAGCTTGTGTCGTGAGCTTGGTGAAAGCTGTCAGCCTGGGTAAGAGCCCAACGGTTTCGACAGGCTGGTTTCCCTTTCAACCAGCCTTCACGTGAGTGCACGCCTCCGATATCGTCACTCCCGCTGATTTTGGTTCACCATAATCTGCCGATTGTGTCGATATCGTGGAATAGGAATTGTGCGGCGAGTTTGACCGTTGGCGGGCGTTGCCATCGCAAGCGACGCTAGCAACAACGTTTCGCAACGATAAGATCGAAGGGAGCAGCAGTATGCCAGCGTTCTTTTCCACCGCTAGCATCAGCGCCTCGGCCCGGATCGCGGAGGATGTGGAAATCGGCCCCTACTGCGTGATCGAAGCCGGGGCCCGAGTCGAAACGGGCAGTCGGCTCATGAGTCATGTGGTGATCAAGTCCGGTGCGGTCCTCGGCCGCAACACCACGCTGCACGAAGGAGTCGTCGTCCACGGCGACACATCACTCGGCGAACACAATACGATTCACGAACGATGCATCATTGGCGGGTTGCCGCTGGTCCGCAGCCAGGCCGAGAGTTGTGGCCGACTCGAGATCGGCTCGCACAACACGATCCGCGAGTTGAGTACCATTCAACGCGCTACCGTCAGCGACGCCGCAACGCGGATTGGCGATCACAACTTCATCATGCCTAGCTGCCAGATCGGTCATGACTCGGTACTTGGTGACCACGTGACGATCACCAACTATTCAGCGATCGCCGGCCACGTCACGATTGAAGATCATGCTACTTTGGGCATCGGCGTTCAAGTGCACCAGCATTGTCGCATCGGTGCCTATGCCATGGTCGGGGCATCGGCTTATGTTCCCCGTGATGTGCCACCGTTCGTAACCATTGACGGTCAGTCGGGCTGCGTCGTGGGACTGAACAAAGTTGGCTTGAAGCGGAACGGCTTCTCGCCCGAACAGATCAGCGATATCAAGCGGGCCTATCGCACCATCTATCGCATGGGGTTGCGGTATGAAGAAATATTGACCGCGTTGGATTCAGAGTTCCAAGCAGGCCCTGCGGCAAGTTTTCGCCCTTTTCTCTCTGCCAACTCCCGTGGCTTCAGCCGCGAGCGTCGAGACTCCAGTGTCGCGACCATCCCACTTCAAGCGGCAACCGCCGAAGTCCCCCCCGCGACGATCGAGTTCGACAGACGATGCGCTTGAGCAAGGACTGAAGTTGAAGGTTCTCTGTGATGGACTACTCTGGAAGATGTTCGTTAGCTTCTTCCCGACAGCATTCGGGACAGAACTAACGTTCGAGACGATGTTGGTAGGGCAAGCGAGGGAAGTCGGGTGAATAAGAGTTTGTGGCTCGCCGCCATCGTGCTGATGGCATTCGTGGTTCCGGCGGCTGGAGCGTGGCTGGTCGCGAGACGCACGCCACGTTGGCGGGAGCGGCGGTCGACTTATATGAAGGGCTCGTTCCTCTTTTCCTGTGGTCTGTTGCTGGCGGTGTTTGCCTTCTGGAGCGACTCCGATCTGCGAGGGACCACCCTATACGAGGTCGTGCTCGACGGCTCACCCACGCAAGCGGATGCGGCGACGATCCAGCGCGTGGATTTTCAGATCGAGCATCCCGGCGTTGAGCACGACTTGCTCATCGGCCCGATGTACCGACCACTTACGATGCAATGGCCGGACTTTGACGTTCAGATTGGTGTAACCTTGGGCCGAACCGGGGACCCACCGCTGATCGACGACACGTTCGACTTTAAGCCACGCTACCGAGAGAATCAGTGGCAACCCGCCTATCTGCATTTCACGCCTCAGACCAAAGGGCGACACACACTCACGCTCACGCTCTTCACACCGGGTATCCCTGCCGTGCACGTTCGCGTCGGCGATCCCCTCAAGGAAGACGGAGAACGGGCCGCTGGCTACTGAATGCCAGCCACTCATGTCGGTGAACGACCGGCGGCCGGGACCCAAGTCTCGCATTCGATGTACGACGTGAACTTGCGCCTCGTTGATGCGAGGCTTCTCTCAGAAATTCTCTAGCGGGTGGTTGCGACAAGGTCCGCAACACGAGCGCCGCCATGACGCTCTGAGATGGATGGGGCGTAGTGAGCAATAGAATTCCGCGCCAAGTGACCATTCCAGGTGCGCGGGAAACGGTGATTCCTCAGGTCTCACTTGCCGCCCAGGTTGTGTTACATAGCGACCGAGTCTGGAGGCACCACGTCACTTATCCAGCAGCCGTGCGAAAATGAGGATGCCGCGCCCAGTTGGGTCGACGTAGAACCGTCGAGCGATGTAATCGTCTTCCTTTTGCAGTTCGAATGCGTCGCCTTGCGTTTCCAGACGTTCGGCGACATCCGCAGGCAGATTCGGAATAACCTGGTTGGCTGGTGCAATCTCAACCGGCTGGTCGGGATGGGCTACCGCCATGACTTGCCCACGTCCATCGGCGATGTACATTTCGAATTCGATAGGGCCCAACCCTGTGATAGCATCTCGGATGCCTTTCGAGACATCCGCCTCGATTTCCGTAATGCCGAAGAATTCCCCAGTCATGCTGCTAAAAACCGGTGTGGCAACGATGAGTCGTTCGAATTGATCTAGCCCGGTTGCGTTCGGAGTTCTACGAGCGAACAACAACCGAACGTCGCCCGGTTCCAACGTTACCAGGTCGGCCATGAGAGGATCGTTTTCGATGATATGCAGACGGCTGGCGGGAAGACTGCGAACCAGCGATGGATCGGCCGGATTGCGTTCGACGCGGACCACGTCCTCGGCGTTGCCGTCCTGTGCCGCTTCGAAGGCCAGGGCCAAGTAGTCGGGATTCGAGTGGAGCATTCCGATGAAAATCGTCTGTAGGCGATCGTGCCACACAGCCTCTTCCTCGCCATCAACACCTGCTCGGGCGGACATAATGCCTTCGATCGGCGGCAACGAGGAGATAAACCGGACGTCTTTTGACAGTTCAGCGGCGTCGCCACGAAACTGGACTTCTACTTCACGCACATCGCTGTCCATTTCCGCGAAACGAGCGCGAATGTTCTCCAAATGGTTTTGACGTGCCGACATGGCCAAGGTCGTAATCGCCACCAACACGACCATCGTTCCGGCGATCATGAGTTGTGTCAGACGTTCGTGCTGCGCTGTCCAGCGGCCAAAACGCTTCCAGAGAGGCTCTTCGTAGGCACTCACTGGCTCGCCCGCCATCCACCGTTGGACATCTTCGCCAAGATCGGTGGCCTGTTCGTAACGGGCATATCGTCGCCGTGCCATGGCTTTGCGGCAAATGGCGTCCAATGTTGGATCAGCGCCTGGATAGGCGTCCAGCGGCGCAGGTGTTGGTCCGCCGGCGATGGCACTTATCATGCCGCGGCTGCCGAGCTCAGAACTCGAGTTCTCCTTCTGTGTTCTCTCGTGCGGTGCATACCCGGTAACAATCGAAAACAGAATGGCTCCTAGCCCATAAATGTCGGTCCGTTGGTCCATTTCGTCCAGCCGGCCTGCCGCTTGCTCGGGAGCCATATACAAAGGCGTACCGAGCACTTGCCCTTCCATGGTTCGTTCGCCGTTGGTCAACGACGGAGAGTCCATCAGGCTCTCAACCGACGTTTCGTCGACAATCTTTGCCAGGCCCCAGTCGATGACGATCACCTGTCCGTAACTGTCAATGACTACGTTTTCGGGCTTCAAGTCCCGGTGAATGACTTTGCGGGAATGGGCGTAGCCAATCGCATGGCATACGTTTACAAACGCCGAAAGCAAATGCCGGAGCAACATCGGGTCTTCGTCACCCTCTTCACGCCGTTCGTGGTACTCGATGATCGAGTCTTGTAGGGTCGAACGACCCAAAAATCGCATCGCGTAAAAGACACGTTTGGTCTCCACATCGACACCCAACTGGTAGATTGGAACGATGCTGGGGTGATCTAAACGCCCTGTGATTTCGGCTTCGTACTTGAATCGTTCGATCGTCTTTTCGCTGCCTGCAGCTGCCGCACTCACTTCCTTGAGTGCTACATAGCGATTCAGGTTGACATCGCGCGCCAGCCAGACCCTTCCCAATCCGCCTTGACCAAGTTTTCTGATCAACTCGTAGCTGCCTTCCGTCACGCGAGAGTCTTGATCGGCCCCACGTGCCGCGACGGTTACGCCTAGCATCTTCGCGACGCGACCGGATCCATCTAGACGCTCGAGCGTTGCCAACAGCACACTTTCGTCCGTCGATGGCGATTCCGATCCACCGGCGACGCTTTCTCTTGCGCGTTCAACACGGTCCATCGCACGCCCTTGAAGCAAGTCCAACTGCTCGACGGAAAGCAGATCGCGTTTTTTCAGGTGCTCGGCCAGGGGGACATTGCCATGCAGCGACCAGTCGGAAACAGCGGCCATGATATCGCGCTCGGTGGCCACGCCCGACCGCATTAATTCTGCAGCCAAGGCGATATCTGCCTCCTGCCGCGACAGCGACACCTCCGGCTCGAATGAACGAGTGATGTCAAATCGAATATCGTCAGACGTCTGGTCGGCGCTATTCTTGGAAGGAAAAGCCATGGAAACGTCTATCCAAGGAATTGGCTGGTACTGCCGGAGTGCATCATTTCATGATAATCACGATGCCAATGGCGTGAAAGTTGATCGCGCCTGGCGCCAAATAACCATGGAGCCGGACGCCAGCCAGCAAAACACGGACTCAGACGCGGAAACAGAGACCGTACCCTTTTCGTGAGCTGTGCAACAGCGAGTTGATCTTGGGAAGAGGAAGGAGCCGCAAGTGCCCGAGTTTTTCAGGGTCGTCGCCGTCTCGCCCCAAGGCGTTGAAGTAGCAATCTGGTCGCAAGACGCGTTTCGAGTCTGTTTCGATTGGACACAACCTAGTAGCCGAGGCGGGACTCGAACCCGCACGTCGTTTACACGACTTCGGATTTTAAGTCCGATGCGTCTGCCAATTCCGCCACTCGGCCGAGTTACTTGCCCTCGATACTGGCGCAGGCCGATCGAGGATGATTCACTAGAATCCTCAGTTAGTTTTAGTGTTTTCGGGGCCCCTCGGCCAGTCTTGGCGTTCGGGAGATTCGTATATGTACGGTGGAATCGATGGATTCCTGGGCACCCGGGCATCGCTGATGCTCGATGTGGTATTTGTGGCGATGTTTGCTGTTGTGCCCGTGTTGGGGGTGAGTATCTGGCTGGTCAAGTACCGTCGGGCTTTTCAACTGCATAAGCGGATTCAGTTGGCCCTGGGAATCGTTCTCCTCGTCACCGTGGTGCTGTTTGAGGTCGATATGCGGGTCAACGGGTGGCGCGATCGAGCCGTTGAGTCGACCTATTACGATGCGACCCGAACGTGGCATCCCGTGAATGTCAGTCTGGCGGTTCACCTCGTGTTTGCCGTGACGACGGCCGTACTGTGGGTGGCCGTGATTGTACGCGCGCTGCGGCAATTCCCCAGCCCGCCGGTGCCTGGTACGCACAGTGCAAGCCACATATTTTGGGCGCGTCTGGCCGCCTTCGATATGGTGATGACGAGCGTCACCGGCTGGATATTTTACGTCCTCGCCTTCGTGCTTTAGCAGGCAGCCGAATCGACCTTAGAATTCAACGAGGCTTTGTCGGGTTCTCGTTGGACAGCTCATCCTGCCACTGCTGAATCAACGTGAGTGCATCCAAAGGGGCCAGACGATTGATATCGGTCTCGCGAATCTTGCTAAGCAGCGGATGATCCTGCATGCCGAACAGCGTCAACTGGATCGGACCGCTGGCCGGTTGATCTTGCTTGCCGATCTTCGACTCTCCCAGAGCATCCAGATGTTCTTCTTCGAGTTGGGCCAGGATGTCTTTGGCCCGTTCGATCACCTCAGACGGCACACCCGCTAGCCGTGCTACGTGAATCCCGTAACTCTTGTCGGCCGCACCGGGGACGATTTGATGTAAGAAGATCACCTGGTCGTCCCACTCTCGCACGGCCACGTTGAGGTTGCCGACGCCCTCTCGCGAACGTTCCATCTCGGTAAGTTCGTGATAGTGCGTGGCAAAGAGTGTCCGGCAGCCGACGCGATCGTGCAGGTGTTCGGCCACGGCCCATGCCAGCGAGAGGCCGTCGTACGTGCTGGTGCCGCGACCGATCTCGTCGAGGATGATCAAACTTCGTCGGGTTGCCGCGTTGAGAATGTGGGCCGTTTCGGTCATTTCGACCATGAACGTACTCTTGCCCCGGGCCAATTCGTCGCTGGCTCCGACGCGGGCAAAAATTCGATCGGTCAGCCCGATGGTGGCCTCCGCGGCAGGCACAAAACTACCGATGTGACTCATCAGCGTAATCAGCGCCGTCTGGCGGATGTACGTACTCTTTCCTGCCATGTTCGGGCCGGTAATCAGCAACTGCACGGGACCATCGCCGCCGGCCTCGACATCGTTGGGCACGAATGTCCCGGCCGGCTCCAAGGCATCGAGCACGGGATGTCGGCCCTGGCTGATAGAAAGCACCGGTTCTTCGACAATGCGGGGGCGACAATACCCTCGATCGCGAGCCAGCGTGGCCAATGCGGCCAACACGTCGAGTTCGGCCAAAACATCGGCCGTGCGTTGGATGCGCGATGCTTGCAGGGCAACCGCATCGCGCAACTCGATGAACAGCTCGTACTCCAACTCTTGCGATTTATCGTCGGCGCTGAGCACCTTCTCTTCGTACTCTTTCAACTCCGGCGTGATGAAGCGCTCTGCGTGTTTGATGGTTTGCTTGCGGATGTACTCCTCGGGCACTTTGTCCGCGTGAGCCTTGGTCACCTCCAGGTAGTAGCCGAATACTTTGTTGAAGCCGACTTTCAGGTTCGGAATTCCGGACTTCTTCGATTCCTCGGCCTGGTATTCGGCGATCCATTGTTTGCCACCTCGGGCCAGGCTTCGCAGCCGGTCGAGTTCTTCGTGGAACCCTTCGCGGATGATGCCGCCTTCGCGCGTGGTCAACGGGCATTCATCGGCCAGCGCATCGTCAAGTCGTTTACGCACATCGGGACAAAGGTCGAGCCGCGATTCGAGATCGCACAGCTTGTCGCTTTTTCTCGCCGAGAGCTTGGCCTTGATGTGGGGCAGAAGCCGCAACGTGCGACCCAAAAAACCCAAGTCTCGGGGGCTGGCCCTTCCAGTGGTGGTGCGGGCCAGCAGGCGTTGCAGATCGTATACTTCGTCGAGCGTCTCCCGCAGGTCGGTGCTCAGTTTGGTGTCGTCGATCAGTTCTTGCACGGCATCCAGCCGAGCGTCGATTTCGGCGATGTCGACCAACGGGTTCGCGATCCAGTCGGCTAACAATCTCGAGCCCATCGCGGTTACCGTACGGTCGATGACCGACAACAGCGAGCCTTCACGACTTCCCTCGCGAATGGTCCGCGTGAGTTCCATGCTCCGCCGAGTGGTTTCGTCGATTTCGAGTATTTCACCCGCCCGGTAGGGAATGAGACGGTCGACGTGGGCGAGCCCCGACTTTTGAGTTTCGGCCAGATAGTCGAGCACGGCCCCGGCCGCTCGAATCGCCGCCGCGTCGCGGTCGCGATCGAATCCGAAGCCCTCGAGCGACGCGGTGCCGAAGTGCTTGGTGAGCGACTTCCAGGCCCCATCCAGGGCGAATGTCCAGGCGGGGCGCTGGCTGACTGCACAGTCGGCGGCCGAGTGCAGTACGGCCTCTTCCGAGCCTTCCGCCACGAGACATTCGGAAGGGGAAATGCGGGCCAGTTGATCTCGCAATGCACTGGGGGCGAATGTCGCCGCCAGAAAGCGACCGGTGGAGAGTTCGACCCAGGCCAGCCCCGAGGGGTCGCCGGGGACCAGGGCTGCCAGATAGTTGCTCTCGCGGGGATCCAGCAGTGCATCGTCAGTGACCGTACCGGGCGTGACGATGCGGGTCACTTCGCGTTTGACCAGCCCCTTGGCCGCCTTGGGGTCTTCGACCTGATCGCAAATCGCCGCGCGAAACCCGGCACTGACCAGCTTGCCGAGATAGCCTTCCAGTTGATGATGCGGAAAGCCGGCCATGGGGATGGGGTTCTCGCTCTTGTCTCGACTGGTCAGCGTGAGACTGAGCACCCGCGCCGCGGTCTTGGCGTCGTCGTGGAACAACTCGTAGAAGTCGCCCATGCGAAACAGCAACAGCGCCTCGGGGCAGGCGCGTTTGGCCTGCTCATACTGTTGCATCATCGGAGTGGTCGCCACCGCAGCGTCCCCATGCAGCGTGCAACGTCGGGCCACCGACCGTAACGGCCGGTTGTTGCGATACCAGACGGAGCATCGGCGAATGCTAGCAGAAGGGCGGATGGCCTCTCAAGGGCCGAGACAGAATGCTGGAGATTCTTGCGATTAAGGAACCCAAGAATTCCTGGTTCCTCGACAACACGATGGGACCAAGAGAAATCTCGCCAGGCACCGAACGAGTACCGCTTACTGAATCAATTGCTCGTCTTCATCACCACCGCCGAGCACCACTTCGCCGGCATCTTCCAGTTTGCGGACGATGTCGACGATCTGTTGCTGCATCTGTTCGACGGCGGAAACCTTCACCGGCCCGAGATAATCGATTTCTTCTCGCAGCAGGTCGGCAGCGCGGGCAGACATATTGCCGAGGATCTTCTGCTTCAATTCTTCACTGGCACCCTTCAGTGCCATGGCCCACTGCGAGCTTTCCACGTTCTTCAATACGGTTTGCAGTTCCTTATCCGACAGTTTGCTGATGTCCTCGAAGACGAACATCAAACGTCGAATCTCTTCGACCAGGCTGGGGTCTTCCTGGGCAAGGTTTTCCAGCAACGAACGTTCGGTCGCCCGATCGGTAACGTTGAGAATCTCGGCCACGTTGTCCACGCCACCTGCGTTTTCGAACTGCTGGCTCATGACGCTGGACATGCGGTGTTCGAGTCCACGTTCGACCTCGTCGATGATGTCCGGGCTGGTTTGCCCCATGTTGGCCACGCGGCGAATCACGGCCAGTTGCCGATCGGCAGGCAACCCCGCCACGACATCGGCGGCCTGTTGGGGACGCAAGTGAGACAGAATCAACGCGATGGTCTGCGGATGTTCGTCCACGATGAACGTAAGCAGGTTCTGGCTATCGACCTTTTTGAGAAATCCGAATGGGATGGCCTCGATCGACTGGCGAACATTGTCCAACGTGCCGGTTGCATTTTTGCCCAGAGCTTTCTCGACCAGATTCTTGGCCAGGTCGAGTCCTCCACCTCGAGAGCCCAAGGTGTTCGGGTTCGCTTCGGCAAATTCATGAACGGAAACCGTCTCGTCTTCGTTGCTGATGTTGTTGATTCGCGCGATTTCGATGGATACGGATTCCACCGACTGCGGATCCATTTGTGTGAGCAACTGAGCCGCCTGTTCCTCAGGTAGGCTCATCAACACAATGGCAGCTTTGCGAAGATTTGTCAGCGGCATGTTCGAAGTCCCGTTTGTCTAGTACCTGCCAATCGATGATGGCAAGCCCGCGGCGCAACACTAGCTAGCAGTCCCTGGATGCCCGAGTTTCGGAGCTTGCGCCTTGGAAAAGCCTATCGAAGGCGCAGGCGACTTATCGGCAGGAATCGCGGCAGCACTACAACAGAAAGTCTGCGAAGACTTTGACGAATATCGTGTCTCGAAAGCTGGCCGTCCAAGGGGTTTTGGGCAAGCCATTTCGAGATGCGGCTTGCTGCGATCGCTAGCGGTGCATCGCGCGTGGGACCTGCTGTCGTCGAACTTCTCGGCCGCGAAAGCAGCTTAAGCGATGGCGGCGGGCTCTTTGATTTCCGCCAGGCCAACTTCCAGCGAGAGGTCTCCCCACGGGCAACTGAACAATACGCAAATTGGCGATACATTCGACGGGAAGCGAACTTCGTGACCCTTGCCGGTGATCACGTTCGGCAAGCTGATCGAGAGATTGTATTGTTCGAGCTCCGCTTTTGCCGCTCCGGCAACCACGTTGGTTAGCTCGCCTACCGCGTCAATCACATCGGCATCAAGCTCGGTGTACTCATCCATCAGCAACGCGGAAGCGGCCTGCAAGGCGACACTCTCGGAAAGGCTCAGCACGACCGTGCCAATGGCGTTGCCCGAGAGCCCAATCACGCCGCTGATTTCGTGCTGCGGTACCGTGTGGTCTTTAAGCGAAAGCCCGGTTCGTTGGACCTCGCAGTTGACCATCGTGTCGAATGCATTGATGAGTGACTTGACGAACGGGTTGATGTATTCGGCTTTCATGAATGGATCAACTCTTGCTGAATCATGGGGGCTGGGGTTCTTCAATTTCCGGATCCACAGAGCAGACGCCGACCACGTCCGGCACCACGTCGTAGCCATCGCATTTATGCCTACGTGCACAACAATAGGTCACGAACTACCCACGTCAAAGGTGGCATACCCCACGAGCGAAGGGCAGGGGGCCAAGGGGTTAACGTCGGGTCGATTGTGACGGTTGCTCAAGATATTGAGCCAAAAGAACGAGCACAAACCGGCAATTCCGCCCTGGGGGAAATGCCTGGCAATAAGTTTGGCAAATCGTCGCCAAATCACTCATCACTCATCACGCAATTCGCACTGGGCCAGTTGCCCGTTGCACTCGTCGACTTCGATGCGCAGCAAGCTCGGGCGGGTTCCCGTTCGTTCTTCCAGGTCGTCCAACAATCGTCGGCCGATATACCGCCCCAGCAGTTCGGTCGTGGTGTTGGGCATCGGGAGCAAAATGCAGTCACACCGCGGGAAGACCCAGCGGCGGTCCTCGTACGTTACTTCCACTTCGTCGTCGGTGCTCTGAACACAAATTTTGTTGTGTTCGGTCGGCAACAGCATGTGATGATCGAGTTCGTCCACGATTGCCTTCAACGTGTCGCGTAGCGCGATAAAGTCGACGACGTAGTGGTTTTCGTCGAGGGGGCCATGTACTTCCGCGGAGACCCGATAGTTGTGCCCGTGCAGTCGTTCGCACACGTCGCCGTCATACGTGATGAAATGCCCCGCGCTGAAGACGAGGTAATCTTTTGAGATGCGGACGAAGTAGTGTTCGCTCATGATCACTTAGGCCGGGATAGATCGCGCAGGGAAGGTGAGTCGATGTCGCTCCACGATTCGACGTCGAAACCTACGCTGAATCATACATCTTGTAAGGGGGCTGAACTATGTTGTCGCGGAGTGACACGAACAGGGCGGCGGCAATCAGGTCGGCTGTCGTGCCGGGGTTGCGGCGATGGTGATCGCTGCGCATCCAGAAGTCGAGGTCACCTAAACCCTGCTCATACGCTGGCTCTCCCGGTTCGCCGGCATTTAGCACTCGTGAGGCCATCCAGGAAGTTTTTCCGGCGATTTCGAGACCGCATTTTCGAGCGATGAGACTATCCGGGTGTTCGGCCAGAACTTCTAGCTGCGTATGGACGATCGACTTATCGAGCGACCATCCGCGTTGCAACGCAGCCTGAAGCGAAGGGACCACGAAATCAAAGACTTCTGTAAAGCCATTGGTATATTGCCGCGCGACCAAATCGCGGTCGGCGGCAAGCCGCATGGCGTGCAACAAGTCTTCGGGCGCTTCGCCGGCGACATCGGCTTCCGCTTCTTCTCCCAACCCGCCGGGCTGAGCCAAGCGAATGGCCTCATAAACATGCTGCGAATCGGTTGAGGTCAGCCCTTGCAGAACCGCGGCAACACCCTCACGCAATGGTTCATGTCGTTCAACCGCAGCTAATGGCGCTAACAACAGTAGCGTGCCAAGATTCGTGTTGGTGGCCACCGCGCTTCGGGTGGCTCGCACGGATTCCAGCACGGTGCGACCCACGCCACTTTCCGCCGACCGTTCAAAGATCGGCGCGATCACCACGGCCGAGGTGACGAAGTCGAAATAGCTCAAATCCTCGAAGTCAGCCCCGCGATGGACATTGCCTGGCTTGACGGCGGTGGCCTCTATCAAGCAGGCCATCGAAGCCAGTTGCCCAGTTGTCAGAGCGTGTTCCTGAGGTGACGGAAACTCTTCGTTCATCACGTCGAAGTTCCTAATAGCAGTCTGAATCTGTTGTGTTTTGGTCGAGTATCCGCGGGCGGTCAGCCGGAGCCCAGAGCCCATGGGCAATTGCCGTATCTGTTAGCCTATTGAAAGGCGTGCACAACTGGCAATCGCTCGGGTCCGTGGGAGCCGAGAACATCGACTTTAGGGTCCTAGAAGTTGTCCTAATGTTGTGACCAGTAAACCTGATGTGTTCGATTTGACGATCTTCACACCTTTGAACCCCGAACTCACTGCATGGCCCATCTGAAACAGGTACAATGGATTGTTCTTATCATGCCAGCCTCCTAACCAAACTTGCGTGGCGAACCCAAGCTATCCGCGAGTGCAATAGTCGGATCTCACATGACCAGCGTTCCCGCGATGATCGATGAGGCATTTGTTCCCGAGCATTTTATGAATCGCGAGCTTAGTTGGCTCGAATTCAACGCCCGTGTGCTCGAAGAAGCGGAAGATGAAACGAACCCGCTGTTGGAACGCGTGAAGTTCCTGTCGATCTTCAGTTCCAACCTTGACGAATTTTTCATGGTCCGCGTGGCGGGGCTTCGCGAACAGGCATTCGGCGACAGTGCACCGCAAGACTTCTCGCCCGATGGGCTTCGAGCGATTGCCCAGTTGGATATGATCTCGAAGCGGACTCACGAGCTGGTGGCGGCGCAGTACAACTGCTGGAACGAACAAATCCTTCCCCAGCTTGGCGAACACGGGATTCAACTTCGGAAGTACGACGAGCTGAGCTCGAAGCAGTTGCAAGTGCTGGAACGGTTTTTCGACAAGCATGCATTTCCGATTCTGACACCGATGGCGGTCGATCCGTCGCATCCCAGTACGCGATATCACAATCGCGGTATCTACCTGATGAGCATGTTGCAGCGCCGCAGCGGACTGGGGCCTCGCAAGATGTTTGCAGTGGTGCAGTTGCCGTCGGTGTTGCCTCGCCTAGTGCCGGTTGATTCGAACGATCCGCGAAAATTCATCCTGCTGGAGGACGCCGTTGCTGCTCGTCTGCCGGACCTGTTCGGCGGGTTCGAGGTGCAGTCGTCGACCACATTCCGCATTACGCGTGACAGTGACATCGAATTGCTGAATCAAGAGTCGGACGACATGTTGCGATTGATCGAAGCTCGCTTGCGTGCCCGTCAACGGGGCGACGCCGTTCGCTTGGAAGTGGTTGCCGACGCCGATCAACGACTGGTCCAGGAAATTATCGATTCGGAAGAAATCAAAGAGGGCGACGGCGGGGCTTCGAGTTCGTACGACGAAGTCTATGGAATCGCCGGCCCGATCGACATGACGGGAATGATGGGCTTGCTGGGTATCCCCGATGCCCACGATTTGAGGGACCCGACGTTCACGCCCCGTACGCCACGTGGATTGCAGCAGGGACAGAATGAAGACCTGTTTGCCAAGATCGCCCGACAGGACATCCTTCTGCATCATCCATACGATTCATTCGACAGCGTCGTCGAGTTTGTCAGCCGCGCGGCCAACGACCCCAACGTGTTGGCCATCAAGCAAACCCTGTATCGCACCAGCGGCGACTCGCCCATCACTCGGGCCTTGATCCAAGCCGCGGAAAATGGCAAGCACGTTACGGCCCTGGTCGAACTGAAAGCCCGCTTCGATGAGCAGAATAACGTAACGTGGGCCCGGCAACTCGAACGCGCCGGGGTTCATGTGGTGTTTGGGTTTCTCGACCTGAAGACGCACTGCAAACTATCGCTGGTCGTTCGCCGAGAGGGCAGCGAGCTGATTCGCTATGTGCACCTGGGCACGGGCAACTACAACCCGACCACCGCTCTGGTCTATACCGATTTGGGGTTGTTCACGGCCGATCCGGATATCGGGCACGATACCTCGGCACTCTTCAACCTGCTGACCGGTTATTCACAGGGGCACACCTGGCGAAAGCTGATCGTGGCCCCGGCCGATCTGCAAATGCAGACCATCGAAATGATCGACGAGCAGGCCCAACGCGTTCGCGAGGGGCTCCCCGGGCGAATCTTCGCCAAGCTCAATTCTCTGGTCGACCACCGCGTGATTGAGTCGCTGTACCGAGCCAGCATGGCCGGTGTGCCGATTCACCTGGTGGTTCGGGGAATTTGCTGCCTACGTCCCGGGGTACCGGATCTTTCCGAGAACATTCACGTCACCAGCATCGTCGACCGGTTTCTGGAGCACAGCCGCATTTACGTCTTTGGTCCGGATGAAGATGCACGCGTATTTCTCTCGAGTGCGGACTGGATGCCTCGCAACTTCCATCGTCGCGTGGAGGTCATGTTCCCAATTGAATCACCGGAGTTGAAAGATCGCATCCTGAAGGAGTTGATTCCCGTTTATTTGCGAGACAACGTCAAAGCCCGCGAGATCCTCTCCGACGGAGGCTACCGCCGCGTGAAGCGTCGCAAGAAAGATCCGACGCTGCGGTGCCAGGACATTTTGCTCGAACAGTGGGCCAACGGCGTGGTGCTTCCGGATGCCAACTCGAATCGCGAACCTCAGCCCAAGAATGCCGAAGCGGCCGAAGTCTAGCTCGCTTACGCATCACGCTCAGGGAGCGTTGGCCGACTTGACCAGGTCGCTCCAGTACTCGCGGGCCACCTGCAGGCGTTCTTCGCGTTGAGCGTTCTTGCGACGAGCCTTGGAGTATCGTTCGAGTTCCTCATCGACCCACTCGAGGAAGAACTTGGCCGAAGTGCGGCTGATTCGTAGCGGCTCTGAGCCGATCTCGACATAGTAGGGGGCCGTCATCCCGAAGCGATACGTCTCTTGTACGTTGGCCACGGCGCGAATCAAGAACCACCCACTCGAATCGAACTCGATCGGAGGCAACTCGCCGGTCTTGGCCCAGTCGGCGATTCGGACGATTTGAGCGACCTCGCTGTCCTTGATCACTTCCAGGTACTCAATCGGGTCGCCGGTGGCCAGGTTGAGGCTAATCGAGATCTCCATGGAATCGTCGCCCTGAAATACCGCGCCAGGTTTCCTCCCCGCAACGAACGGCTGAATCAGGGGACCGTTGGTCACCATGACGCGTCCAGCCCGTAGCCCTTCCCACCAGGCTTCGTAGCTGAAATTGTCCTCGACAAACACGTAGACGCGATTGTAGCCCAGCGGATTCCGAGCAACGCCCGACGCACTGGAGGCCGTGGGTGGGATCCGCAGTCCGCAGTTTAAGACGTGGTAGTAGACGGTGTGCGTCCACAGCCCCACGGCTTCACTGTTTCTTCCCATCACGCTAGGAGCAGGGCGTTCCAACTTGCTTCGTCGGGATACTTCGCGTTCGAGACCCGAGAATGCCACCTGGATGGAGTCGACTTCGTCGTGCGCCAGCAGAATGGGAAGATCTCTGGCCGCCGGCAATGCCACGTCGACCCACAAGCTTTCATTGGTTTCGCGGGCCTTGCGAAGGACCTCTCCGATGTCCAACGACCTCTTCTTGGGGGCAATCGGTTTTCGCGACGTGGGGGCCAGCAGAACGCGGCCGAAGTCATTCTCGACCTGTTGGCACCACAACCCGGCATATCGCTGATTGTCGTATTCGATCACCCCGGGGGCGTCTTCCGGCGAGGGCCTTCCCGCGGTGAAACCGTCTTCCGATTGGGCATCGACCAATACCACGTGCAAGTCTTCGGCCAGCATCAGTAGTTCCAGATCGGTCAGATCGCGGCGCACTTGCAGATCACTCGACCACCATCCCGCCGCAGACATGTCGATCGCCCGTCGCAGGTCGACGGTCTTCTGATCGTCGGAGAAATCTTGAATCGTAAAGTGCCCCATCCGCCGCACGTATTCCGGTCCACGATCGATGGTGAACTGGTAGGTACCCTTGGGCAGCTTCAATGTGACCTTCCCGGGGCACACGAAGTGATCGTCCCAGTTCGGCAGCTTGCTCACACGTCGCGGCCGTCCTTGGGCGTTTTGCACATGGATCCGGCAAGGCAGCGGCTCTCCGCTCTCCTGGTCCACAACGAGCAACTCGAGTTGCCCACCCGCCCCCAGGCAGGGAGACGCATCGCCATGACAGAGCGCGAATAGACTGATTCCAATCGCGAAAACCACTGCCTGGTGGCACGATCGTATCCGTGGTCGCGCTGCCGCCGAATGTTGAACGCTCGCAGAATGCATCATTGATGCCGCTTATAGCTAGGGCCGTCGATTACCGGGTGGAGTGCGTTGCAAGTATGCCACAGATTCAAGCCTAGCTTGCGGCGACCCCGAATCGGGGTGAATTTCTTCTGCGTGAGTGCTGAGGGAAACGCCCCTGGGGCAGTTCGTTACTTACTGCCTGGCTTTTGCCACGGTACGTCGTCGACGTTGGCGCCTTGATTGGCGGCGCGGGCCAGCACGAACAGCAGATCGCTCAAGCGATTCAAATAGATGTGCAGGCGGGGGTCGACGTGTTCTTGCGGGTGAGATGCCAGGGTAATCAGGCGTCGCTCCGCGCGGCGGCAAATCGTGCGCGCGAATTGCAAACGCGTGGCGGTCGCTGTTCCACCGGGAAGAATAAACTGCTTCAGCGGCGGCAGGGTTTCTTCGAAACGGTCGATGTCCGCTTCCAACTCGGCCAGTCGTTCGTCGGTAATCAACGCCGTGGCATGGGCCTCCGGGTCGGGGGTGGCCAACTGAGCCCCCACGGCGAACAATTCATGCTGCACGCGATTCACCACCGCGAAGATCGGCGGGGGAACCTCTTCGAGCTGAACCATGGCCAGGGCCGCGTTCAGCTCATCGACAGTGCCGTAGCCCTCGATGCGGGCATCGTCCTTTCGCACCCGCGGACCGCCAAAGAGTCCCGTGCTGCCGTCGTCTCCTGTTTTCGTGTAAATCTTCATGCGATCTCGATGCTTGTGTTTTCAAGTGGCCCTGTAATTCGGCAGTAGAAGCGGGTTTAGGCCCCAGTTGCCCGGTTGCCAGTTGTCTGATCGCCCACGATTTGCCCCGGGTGGTTAAACCGGGTTGAACACCCACTATAATGATGACGTAATCGTATCAGGGGTTTCGTTTGGATCTCGTTTGGGAACCATCGGCAGCTTGTTCCGCGTGGTGTCCCGCTTCGATGCGTCTCGCGAGGAGGTACATACGTTGTTGTCCCAATCATTTCGCTGGATTCTCGGCGTTTCCGCCGCAGTGACCATCGTAGTCAGTTCCACATTTGTCGCAAACGCTGAAGACTCCGAGTCGATCGAGGATTCGTTTCTCACCAACGTGCGGCAGGTGACCTCCGGTTTTGTCAAGGCAGGCGAAGGGTACTTCTCGCCGGACGGTCAGCAAATCATCTATCAGGCCGTACGGGGTGACTATCCCTTCTATCAAATTTATACGCAGCCGCTGGAAGGTGGCCAGCCGGAACTGCTAAGCACCGGTCGCGGGCGTACCACGTGCAGTTATTTCTCGCCCGATGGTAAGCGGATCGTCTTTTCCTCGAGTCACCTGGATCCGAACTTGGACGAAACCGAAGCCGCCGAATTACGTCAGCAGGCCGAGGATGCCAAGAGCGGCAAGCGACGTCGCTATCAGTGGGACTTCGATCCGCACATGGAGATCTTCGAAGCCAACCTGGACGGAAGTGATCCCCAACGCCTGACCGAAGTCCTGGGGTACGACGCCGAAGGGGCTTATTCCCCCGACGGAAGCTTGATTGCCTTTTGTAGCGACCGCGATGGCGACCCGGACCTGTACGTCATGAACTCCGACGGCAGCGATGTACGTCAATTGACCAACGCCCCCGGCTATGACGGCGGGCCATTCATATCGCCCGACGGGCGTTGGGTGGTGTTCCGCAGCGATCGCAAACAGGAAGGTTACTTGCAGATCTATGTGATCGGAATCGACGGTCAGCACGAGACCGCATTGACGGACACCAACGGCGTGAACTGGGCCCCGTATTGGCATCCCACCGAGCCGTATATCATTTGGACGGGGGCCGACCACTCGGACCCCACGAAGCGGCCCAACTACGATCTGTGGCTGATGAAGTACAAGTCCACCGACGATTCATTCGAGGCAGATGGCCCCATGATTCGCGTGACGGACAACCCCGCGGCCGACGTGCTGCCGGTCTTTTCGCCCGATGGCAAGCAACTCATGTGGACCAGCAACCGCACGCCCGAGCACGCCAGCCAACTGTTCATTGGCGATTTCAAGCTGCCTACCGACGAGTAATAGTCTCTGCCGCGAATCGATCGGGTTGCTTCCGAGGCTCCACTCACTCGGCCTCGATCAACTCGATCTTCAATTGTCCCAGTACCTGGGCCACCGGCAGTAGGCTGAGGTAGGCCGACTGCCCGGTGAGGTTGGTGTGGGCCAGCTTGAGATGTGCGGCTCCGATGCCGCCCTGACCCAGGGTGGCATCCAGCGGGACCCAATGGCCGTTGACGAACACTTCGGTCCACATGTGGTAGCCGAAACCTTGCAGGCTAGGGACATAAACCAGCCCCACGGCCACCCGCGCAGGAATCCCCCGGGCTCGGGCCACCGCGGCCAGCAACACGGCATGCTCGGTGCAGTCGCCTTCCAGGTTTTCTGCCACCGCCGCCGCACTGGCGAAGGCCTGCGTGAAGTTTCGCTGCGAGATCGAATCGTGAACCATCCGTTCCAAGGCGATCGCCAATTCCAACGGGTCGTCGCCTTCGACCTCGACCGACTCTGCCAACGCGATTACACGAGGGTCGTCGCTTTGGATGAGTTGGTTCGTTTGCAGGTCTTCCGGGACCGCCTTCTCCTGCGATCCCTTGGGTGAAAGTGATTGGGGGTCGATGGCCTCCACCGTAAGGAATGCGGTGCGGTCGTCGAGCGATTCCAGGCTTTGACCGGTGCCCGAGTAAAATACATCACTTGGATTGTCACCCGTTAGCGTCACGCGATAAGTGGCCTTCTTGGTGCGGTGGGCGTTGGGGATTGGTTTTGCAAGGGAAATGGCCTGATCCGACAACAGGTCGACGTCGGCCACCTGGTTCGCTGCTCGGGCCAACTCGGGCGTGGTTCGGAAGTGCTCCTCGCCCATCGACTCGATTTTTGTCTTCAAGACCACCCCGGCCTCATCGGTCCACATCAACGAGCGAATCGGCTGCGCGGCTCCGAAGTCAATTGATTGATTGACTCGCAGCAAGTTGAAGGTCCCCCCGGGCAGCTCCGTTTCTTCGAAATCGACCGCTTCCAGCTCAATGTCGGCAATTTGCACCAGCGGCGGGGGAGCCAAGACCTTGAGTTGGCGTTTCTCGCCCGGCTTCAGCGGTGCCGAACGCAGCATATCTTCGACAGCCATGAACCCGCCGGCAGTGCCGTCCCAGGGAATCGAACTGGTGGCCGTACGACCGGCTGTGGTGGTTTCCAGCCGCAGTTCGTCACCCGTTACGGTCCCCACAAAAAGCTGTGGGGTGGGCCCCAGTAACACCGAGCCTTCGAAGGAGATCAGCTCACCGTCCAGCGATTCGTCGCTGGCCAGCTTGATTTCCAGGTCGACTGTGTCGCCGGCCCGACGCAGCTCAGTGACCATTTCCTGTTCGAATCGCCGCCTGGCTTCGTCACCCTGCCCCAGTTGTTTTACAGTGCTATGCGTGAAGCCGACCTTCGCGCCGCGGAGAAAGATCGACTCCCAGATCTCTTCGACAAGTTGCTCGTCCGGTTGCCCAGCAGATTGTTCTTCGGTGGAGTCCGTCGCAGTTACTTCTACCGTGTCATCCACAGGTGGCTGCGATTCTTGGGTGGACTCGCTTTGGGCCGACTGTGAGGACGTGACCGCCGAATCCTGCGCGGTCGACGTAACCGGTAAAGTTGCCTCAGGTGCGTTCTGCGTTTGTTGAGGAGGGCTCTCCTGTCGCTGACAGCCCAAGCCCAGGGTCGCTAGCATCGGCACGCAGCAAAGGCCGATTCGAAGCATCTGGTGGCTGCGATTTGTTGGTCGTTGCACCGATCAATTCCAATTTGTCGAACCAATTTGTGTCGCTTCCCGTAACAGGGTTGTAGTATATCAATTGTCCCGATTCGGGCAGGCTAATCTTCTCGCGGCGCATGCAGTCTTGTGCGTCGGAAGCCCGGATGGACCAGGGAAGTCCTTACACGAATGATTCGCAGGGGTAAGGTTCCCGTTTCACACGAAGTCGGCTTGCGGCACCGTTATCGCGGCCTTGTTCCGCTACTGCTTTTGAGCTGACCCACGATCCCAGAGTTTGGGTTTGCCGTTGGTTCACCTCCTCGGTCGAACCCCGCACGTGTGATCGATGGGCAAGCAGACGGCACGACGGGAACAAGTTCACATTCGAGCTGCAAGATTCCTGGGACAAGCGCGCCCGATCGGCGTCTTGAACCAAGCTAAGTGCTAAACTACTGGTATGTCCACGCTTCGCTGGCCGCACACTCCATCCCTTTGGGGTGCTGGTCGTTCGGACGACAGGCGGGGATGAAAAGAAGGGCGCGGTCGTGACGATTGTGCCAGCAATAAAAGTTGATATCTCGCCGTGGTCCGAGGATTCGCCTCGTAAACCCGACGAGCAAATGACCTAGGGTTTGGTGTGTTACCAACCGAGCGCGGTCGCCGTGGCCGCAGATTTTCGGCCGAACGTGTGAGGGGTACGTTCTTCAATGGGCTTCCTAAAACGCTTTTTTCGAAACGTGTTCCGCGATGGCGCACCTTCGATGACGACGAGCAGCTTCGACCACCTGTCGGAGGAAGAGCTCGAAGCTCATCTGGGGGTGGTTCGGTACGGTGACTTCATGCTTACAGACGCAGTTCGACCTTCCTATGACTTGCAAGTCGTGCCCAGTTGCGGGTATCGACACGATGTGTATCGCGATGAAGAGAATCACACGTCGGTGCCGGTGCTGATGGCGGCCGCTTCGAACGAACGTTTGTTCGAAATGTTCATGGAAATGCTCGAACCACTGGGCAACGAGGTTGACGTAGTGATCGAGACCAGCCACAACCGCGAAGAGCGGGGGCATCTCGATCTGTACCGCGAACACATCGACATGCCGGTCCTGAAGAGCATTCTGTGGGACTACGAAGAAATGCTGCTCAACGACGGTTGCACGGGAATCGCCGTGCTGAACCCGGGGATTCCGCAGGAAGTCCAGTTCGACGAGCACAAACTGCTGATTGCCTACGGAGAAGATCTCAGCGGTTTCGAAGCCGTCCTTCAAGATCAGAACATTCCGCTTCGGGAAGAGATGAAGTTCATCACCGAGGCCGAACACGTCCACTCGTCCAGCGATCAATACTACGAGCAGTTTGAAGAGCTTCGTATGCGGCTCGGTATGGACTCGATGTGCTATTGATTCTGGGCTGATTGCTTGCCAAAGGGTCCCGCTGAGACGGGTACAACCCGACTATAATTGACGCTTCCGGATTGCCCGAGGCGAGTGAATTCTCATTGCGTCGGCCTTTCAGGTCAGCGTTTTCTGTCCATTCGGTAAGTTCTATCGAAAAATTGCTGGACTTCGCGCGGTTCGATCTCGCAAAATGTCTCTCAGGGTTCAACGATTATTTGCGTTGGGCTGATTCTGGAACAGAGTGCATAGGGTGGCAGGGGCGAGAACCACCTGGAATCTCTATCTGTCGCCGGGCACTCGCGGCGCGTGTCGCAAAAATGTGCGATATTTCTGAACAGCTTTGTATCCAGAACTTTCTGATGGGGTATCTCGGCGATGCTGAAGTTTTCCAGCTTTCTGGCCAGCGTATTGTTCTTGCTCATCGGTAGTGGCGTCGTCCAGGGGCAAGACGTGGAATCTGCTCCCCAAGCCGAACAAGAAGCGGAACCAGCACCACCCCCAGAACGTGAAATACTCTCCAGCGTCGATCTCTACAAAGAAGTGCTCTTCGGTACGGCCCTGGTCGTCAACGAAAAGGGCGGATCGCACGGTACGGCTTGGGTGCTGGACGAAGACGATTGCTTGCTGGTAACCAATCACCATGTGGTCGATGGTACTGACGAGGTGTTGATCTACTTTCCCAGTCGCGACCAAAGAACCTCGTTTTCGCCGAATCTGAAATTCTTTCGCGAAGACCAAATACCACTGGTCGGGCGAGTGATTGATTCGCGTCCCGATAAAGATCTGGCCATTATCCTAACGGCGGCCGTTCCTCGCTGGGTGCACGCCCTTCCGCTGGCCGAAAAAGGAAACCGCGAGAAGGTGCAAGGCGGTGTTTCGGTGAAGTCCGTCGGCAACCCGGGCTCTTCGCTATGGGACAACGTCTCCGGCGAAGTCCGCCAGGTGCGGCGACGCAAGTTTCAATTGGGCGACGACCAGAATGTTGATGCGGTCGCATTCGATGTTACCTCCGCGCTCAACCCGGGGGACAGTGGCGGTGCCGTGGTGAACAACCGAGGCGAAGTGATCGGGGTGGTCTCCGCTTCATCGCGTTCAGAAACCTTGCGGAGCATCGTGATTCACGTCGACGAAGTTCACTCGTATATCGACGAAGTCCGCGACTGGTTGCAACCCAAGGAAGCCGAGCAATTTCATGCGCGCGGGAACAACTACTTGGAGAAAGGGCGATACGCCCTGGCACTCCGCGATTTCGATCGGGCAATCGATCTTGATGATGAACCCGCGGTGTATTACTGCTCGCGTGGAGAGGCCTATTACAGGCTCGATCAATTCGATCAGGCTGCCGCCGATCTGGCTCGCGCGCTTCAACTCGATCACGAACTGGCCCCGGCGTACAGCATTCGAGGGCTTTGCTATTTGAGCAAGCGAGAGTACGACAATGCGACCGACGACTTCGATAAGGCGATCGAGATCGATGCCAAGCACGGCCCGGCATTTGAAGGGAAAGCCCGGGTCGCACTCGCCAAGCGCAATCTCGACGACGCGATCGAGCACCTGGGCGATGCGATTCGGCACGAACCCGATGTCGCTCGCTACTACAACAGCCGGGGACTCGCCTACTACTCCAAGGCGTCCACCGAAAAAGACGAGGTCAAAGCTTTTGACCATCAGGTCGAAGCATATCGAAATTTCACCGATGCCATTCGTATCGGGGGTGAAACGTCCGACTACCTGGTAAACCGCGGTAACGTCTCGCGAGACGCACGCTTCTGGAACGATGCCCAGCAAGATTACGCCAATGCGATCAAGATCAATCCAGAAGGTGCCTCTACGTATCGCGAACGGGCCCTGATGTGGCAACGCCTCCGCCGTTTCGACGAAGCCATGGAAGACTTTGGGAAGTTCCTCGACCGAACCGACGAGAACTTTGCCAAGGCACAGGTCTACGTCGACATGGGTAATACGCTGCTATTGAAGGGAGCCGATGAAGAGGCTGAAAAGCTTTTTCAAAAGGCCGCAGGCATCAATCCCCGCACCAGCGAAGGACGTCTGAAGGATCTCAAGACCTACACCACGCGTAAGTTCTTTGTGGCCAATCGGGCTAACCAGCCGATTCGCTTCTACGTCTTGTTCTACACGCGAGCCGGAGAGAATCAATCGCTCTGGTTCCCCGGCCCACCCAACAGCGACGATGCTCGCAAGGCCGAGTCGTACGTACTCGAGCCGGGACAATTGGCCCGTCCGATCTATTCGTTGAGTGGTGCGACGCCGTTTCCGATATCCGCGCAACGGGTTCGAATCTGGGGCGTGGGTGAGACCGACGGCAAACGTTACGAAGCCGACCGTGACAACGACGTGATTCTCGTGACCGAAGACGAGTATCGCGCCTCGGCCCAAGAATCGCGAACGTATATCTTCGACGATGAAGATTAAGGCTGAAGTTCACTTTGATTCAGAAAAGTGGACTTCGCCCTGGCGGACCGGTATCTTGAGCGCGTGCTGAGAACCCGTGGTTTGCCACCGGTGGCAAGCTCCTCCCTTTCACGCTCCATTCGCCAAAGGACTTGGTCATGCGCACTTTGCTCGCGTCGCTGCTGGTTGGTCTCCTGTTGAGCAGTTCGTTCTCTCAAGCTGTCTTGGGTGAAGAAGGAGAAGACTCGCAAATCTACAGTGCCGAGTCGGCGTTCGAGCAACTCAAAACGTTGGCCGGCGAATGGGTCGACAACAACAAGCCGGATCAAGCGGCCGAGGAAGTTCACTTCCGAGTGATCGGCAGCGACAGCGCCGTGATGGTCACGTTCTTCCCGGGCAAACCCATGGAAATGATCAGCGTGTTTCACATGGATGGTCCCGATCGGCTGGTTCATACGCATTACTGTGCTTTGGGTAACCAACCGATGATGGAATTCGAACAGTGTGACACGCCCAACTCCATGAAGTGGGTGTTCATCGGCGGTACGAATTTCGATCCGGAAAAAGACCTCCATGTACACGAGGGCAACATTCGCGTGGTTTCAAACGATGAAATTGAAAGCGAGTTTACGGCCTTCGCCAACGGAAAACCCGCTGGTACAACCAAGATGTCGCTCTCACGCAAATAGGCACCCGGCGAGTAAGGCGAGCTTCTCAAGCAGCAAGCTTGTTAACCCATCGCCGACACTACGGAGCACGAGCAAGGCCTACTGTGGCCGTGCTGCGAGATAGCTGGCCAGGGCCGTTTGCCAGTCGGGCAGGGCAGGGCCACCCAGGGCTTCGTATTTGGCGGTGCTAAGCACGCTATATCGTGGACGGGGAGCGGCAGCCGCGTATTCCTCGGAACTGATCGCTTCGACGGTCATCTCGATATCGGCCAGTCGAAAGATTTCCTCGGCCATGGCGTGCCAGGTTGTCTCACCGACGTTGGTCACGTGGTATAGCCCGTAGGCATCGCTGCCAATAAGAAACAGAATCGCCCGCGCGATATCCACTGTGGAGCTGGGCGTGCAGCGTTGATCGTTCACGACCCGCAGGTGATCCCGAGTCTCGGAAAGCCTGAGCATCGTTTCCACGAAGTTTTTCGCCTGCCCCGGAGGATCGACCATGCCATAAAGACCGCAGGTACGAACTACAAAGTGCCGCTGACACCGCGCGGCAGCCGTTTCGCCATCGAACTTCGACAAGGCATACGCCCCGGTCGGGCGGGGAATGTCCTGTTCGGTCCACGGTTTGTCGTGGTCAAGATAACCGTCGAACACGTAATCGGAGCTGACGTGCACCAGGACGGCGCCCTGACTCTGACATGCTCGCGCCAAATGGTCGACGGCCTCGACGTTCACCTCACGGCACGGCTCGGTTTCTTCCTCGGCCCGATCGACTTGTGTGTAGGCAGCCGCGTTGACCACCACCTCGGGTCGCAGTTCCTGCAATACCCGATCGACATGCGATCCGCTGGTGATATCGAGATCTCGTCGAGAGAGTCGAATCGACTGATCGCCCAACTGCCGGCTCAGCTCGCTGCCCAGTTGCCCGCTACCTCCCGTGATGACGATGGTCATGGGTCGTTCTCAGTTCCCCTCATGAAACGCATTCGGTGTGATGCACACCCGGTATCCAATACCCGGATGAAACGCGCAGGACGTTCTACTCCATGGAGGCCGCTCGTTGAAAGAGAAGTTTCGGCTAGTTCTCGTTACCAACCGGAACCGCGGTTTGCTCACTCGGATCGGACGTCTCGGCCGATTTCTTGCCGACCCATTCTTGCATCCACAGCATATCTTCGCGCAGCTCGGCAATGGAGTCATCCAGGCCATGGAAATCTCGCCGGTAGCGGCGCCAGGCCAGGAGGATGAGACCCACACTCGCGAGCAACATGATGCCGGTTGCGATCCACAGGACCACCAACGCATCGAACTCAAACCAGCGTGCGATCTGCTGCGAAAGGACAACGACCAGCACTGGGATCGACACCACAAGCCCCAGCAGCCCAACCAGCACGGCGACAATCACCCAGGTTGCGGTAGATCGGGCCGCCTGCAGCTCAAGCCCCAACAGTTCGGCCCGGGCGCGGAGCATGGCCTGCGCTTCGTTGGAGAAGCCTTCTAGCTGCCGCACCAGCGGAGAGAACAGAGAGTCTTTCGTGCGGTCGTTGACCATACTGCCATGCTCGGTCTAGGGATTCGATTACGGATTCTTCGAGGCGTTCCAAATCGCCACTGCTTCTTCAATCACGCGTTTTCGAGCCGCCTTGGCCGCCCATGTGCCCAGCCCGCTGGTCAACACGCGTGAGAACTGCTTGACCGGCAGTCCTCGTGAGAGCGCCAAGCCCACCACGAACGCCCCGGCCGCGGCCCAGGTGGGATAACGACGCACATACGTCTTCCACGAGGTCAGTTGATCTTTCTCGTCGCGTACGGCGTAGATCTGCCGGTCGATCTTTCGTCTCAGCCGGGCGATCTCCAAGCGCAATTCTTGCTTGCGTAGTTGGACCGATTTCGGATCGGCGGGTTGCGCGGCCACGACGGCGTTCCTTTCCTTCAGGATCTCGACCGTCTAGCGGCGAAACAGCCGACCTAGAAAGAATCCCAGCAGCGCCGAAACAATCACCCCGACGCCAGGGTTACGCTGGACGTATCGCAGCGTGGCATCCTTCAACTCGCTGGGGCTTGCCTCACGCAGATCGTGCAGTTGATCGGTGGCTTCGGTTCGCACGCGCTGGTAGTAGTCTTGGGCTCTCGCCAACTCAGACTGCGCCTTGCGAACCATCTCCTCGGCCGACTGCACGGAAGGAATCTCGTCGATCCGCTTGCCTAGCGACTCGAAGGCTCCGACGTGATCTTCCGACTTCGATTTCTTGGCAGACGACTCATCTGTCTTGTCATTGCCCTTCTTAGGCATCTCACAATCCTCGGCAGTTAGGCTGCGAAAAGAGGTCACGTTGCACTATATCAACGTACCTTACCCAAGGCCGAGAGTCGCCCAATTGGCAAAGGCCAGGCCGCCGGGTGCCCGCAGAACCGTCACAACCGACACCTGCCCCGAGAGGGGGAGTCGATCGTGACATCTCCGTTCCGCGGACCCCGACGCCTCGCCTCTCAAGCGAGATTGGAATCCACCACGCGGATTACGGAGTGGTGGGTGGGGTGATGCGATAAGCCTGACCATCCAGGTAGACAATCACCGGCTCATCGAACACCAGATATTGCGAGAGTCGCCCCTGCTGCTTGGCGGCCAGTTCGAAGAACTCGTCGCTGAACTGCTCGATGGCGATGGCCTCTTGTTCGGCCTTATCGTCCACCGCCGCATCGATCCACTGCTGGTTGCGTCGATAGAACGATTTGCCGCCGATATTGCGGACCGAGGTCACTCCGGTTTGCCTCCCATCGCCGCCTCCTCCGAATCCATCCAATGCCGGAAATTGCTGCACCTGTTGCCCCAACTGCAGACCGGCTTTCAGCTCTCGCTGGGCGAAGGCCGCTTGCCCGGACGTTTCTTCGAGCATCTCCAGGCTTCCCCGGGTTGCCTCGGCGTTGTCGTCGGTCGCGCGGAAGTCAGATTCTTCGTCAGCCAGGAACGAGGTGTAGGGCGTAAGGATGCCGTGTCTGGTCGAAAGTTCGACCAGTTCCTTCACCAACTCTTCGTTCTGGCCCTTCAGGTCGATCTCGTCGATGATCTCACCGATGCGGCGGGAGGCCCACAACTTTTCGACGAAGACATTGCTCATTTCGTCGGAAGCCCCGTTGAGCATGGCCGTGAATTCGAACTCCTGTTGGTCGCCCGCCACGTCGCCCGTGATGCGGATTTTCACGGTGCCCGCCTTACGGTATCGGCCCACCACGACCATCTGTTCGCCCTCGAACAGATCGTAGATCTCGCGGGGGTACATGCGTGAGATCGGGTCGCCTTCTTCAGGCTTCAGGCCATCGAACTCGAAGGCAATCTTCACGTTGCTCAACACCGGAGATTCGATACGTCGATACAACTTGCTCACGCGGTCTTCGATGTCTTCGTCGGGTCGGACATATTCGCTCTGGCCGTAGTTCGCCCGCACCAGCTTGTCCAACAGCCGGCTGTTCACGTCGAACCCCAGACCAAAAGCGAAGATCCGCGCGCGGACTTCGTTCGACTGGCGAGCATGCTCGACAATCTTCGCTTCATTCGTCTCGCCGGCCGTCGGCAAACCGTCGGTTAAAAACAATACATAATTCGGTCGCGCGGGATCCTGGAGTTGATCGAGTGCCGTACTCAGCGCGCCGTCGATATTGGTACTTCCCCCGGCGTGAATCCCGGCGACGAAACCCAGCGCGGCCGCTCGGGTGGCCTCATCGAAGCGTTGCAGCTCGGGACGAAACGCTTCAATCCGCGTGTCGTAGGCAATGATGTTGAACCGATCGCCTTCCCGCAGATTGTTCAGTACGAACTTGAGCGCCTCGCGAGCCTGCTCGATCTTCTCGCCATCCATGCTTCCGGAGCGGTCGAGTACGAAGATCACGGTCTTGGCTACACGCTCGGTGGCCTCCGTCTTGATCTCGGGGCTAGTGAGCAGCAGAAAGTAGCCTGGCTCGTCTTCGTTTGTCCGGTAGCTCAACACACTAGTCCCCACCGCTCCCCGGCCCACATCGTAGAACAGGCGGAAGTCGTTGCGCGGCACCGTGTCCTTCGCCGAAAAGCGCACGATTGCCGCCTGGTTCGAGGGACGCTCGATTTCGATGGCGTGTGTCGGGCTGTAGATGTTCTTCAGCGGTGTGGAACTGTCGATGGCCACTTCGATATCAAGTTTCTCGATGGGCTTCGTCGTGTACCTGGCCGTACTCATCGGAAATAACAAGTCGGTCAGGCCGCTGTTGTTGGGGCAAACCTGTGTGTAACGAAGCGTCACTGTCCGCGACTGGCCCGCGGGGATGGGAAACACACTGGTCTGGTACATGCCCGTGCCCATCCATTCCAAAAGCGCGGGATCGCGATTTTTACGCACGATGGCTTCGTACTTGCGTCGCGCTTCTTCGGCCGGAAGAATCCGCCCGGTGAACTCCTTCCCGTCGACCATCAAGGTCAGTTCATCAATGGCACCGTCGTAGGGTAGCGGGAATACGAACGAGGCTTCCAGGGTGCGACTACCGGTGTTCTCGAATGTCTGATCGATTTGCACGCGAGCGATTTGATCGGTCAGCTTGACGTGCACGTCCAGTTCGCTGATGGCGTAAGAGCCCGAAGGCTGTGTGGGCATGGGGCCAACGATGGGACGCGGCAAGCGAATCCGATGCTCGGGGTTTTCGACAACCAGCACCCCCTGGGCATGTACCAACGTGACCGCACACACAAACCATCCGCCACAGACAATACCCAGCAGCCTCGACATGACAGGATCCTCTCGGGTCATGGGGTTCGATACGCCGCGGACGATCGCGGCCCGGACGCTATCATTGCGCCCAGCATTGCAATCTCGTTGGCTAGAGCTCCGTTTTGGTATATGACGCAGTGCGTTTTCAGAAAGTTCCAAGAAATTTCAATTCCGACCATTTTTGCATAATGGGCGAATTCCTGACCTCTGCATTTAGAACGTGGCTTCAAAATCCATTCCGGCTTCGATCGCGATTGTCGCGGTCGCCTCATCATTGGGCTGTATCGACGAATCTCCTGGATTCGCCTGCTTCGCCGACCTTGTGGCGACGCGCGAAATCACGAACTCGGGCCTGGAAGCGATTTTGCAGACACGTTCTTGGCGGGATGCGAGGAGTGTAGGGGCCACGTATCCGGCAGTGGCTTCAGCACAACTGCCAGGCAATCCAGTGTTTCGGCCATTGTCCGGGACGCCGTTGGACGATAGTCGCCAGCCGGGTCTAAAATAAAACACATTCATCGGGTGCGGTCGGGCACGACATTAAGGTGGTGCCCACACGCACACGGTCTGCTTTCTCCTTTTCGCTTCGCCTCTTTCGAGAACGACTGTTGAGCCACGACGAGCATCCAGAGAATCCCTCGGACCCCAACCACTCGGCGGATGCTCCGCAGGAAACCGGCGACGCGTTCAAGCTGAAGCAAGAAGACCCCTCGGGTTACGACATGCTCGAGCCCGTTCCGACGCCGGACACGCTGGCTACGGAGATCCCCTCTCAGATCCTTCCCGAGCGACCACCACGCAAGGGCCGTTCGTTTCTGGCCTGGGTGGCCATTATTGTGCTCGTCTCGTCGGTTGTCTGGATGAACATGCAGTCTGTGTCGGATGACGAACTCGGCGAAGCCTCCGGCCAGAATGACATGGAAGACCTTACCTGGGAATTCCAGGGCAAGTTCATGGTCGGGATGGCAGATCTGTTGGGAGCCGAATCTGAGGAACAGTTCCTCAACGGGATACAGCAGGAGTTTCCCAACACGTTCGAGGGCCGTTTGAGGTTGGCTGTCCTGACCGGTGAACTCAAAGACCCGAAGGCCGCCAGCAAGCAGCTTCAGGATTTGAACGATGAACAACCGCTCGGCGAGTCCGACCCAACCGAGCGTCAACAAGATGCCGCCTGGATTCTTGCGCAACTGTATGCAGACTATTCCGACGAAGATTGGGGGGCGACCAACGTACAAGCCGCGCAGCGCGAGCTGTTGACCGACGAACTGGGTTGGTACGGAACCCTGGCCCTGACCCCGAAAGAGTCGCCCGACAAAGCAGAACGCACCGAGTTGATGCACCAAGCACGCATGATGGCCGTGGCCTTGATGGCCATCGGGCTGGGCTTCTTGGTGGTAGGGTTCGCGGGCCTTGGGGGCTGCATGTTATTTATCGCGTTGGCCCTCGGCGGCAAGTTGCAACATCGCCTGATTGCCGGGGCCCCGCACGGTGGCGTGTACGCCGAAACCTTCGCGCTTTGGATGGCGCTGTTTATTGGGCTCACCCACGGAGCCGCATGGATGGCCCATGTCCTCGATCTGGAAACATGGCAGTTTGTACCCACGTTGCTGGCCATGTTTGCCAGCCTGCTGGCCTTGGCATGGCCGGTCGTGCGAGGCATTCCCTGGCGACAAGTGCGCCGTGATATCGGTTGGGGGCTTGGTAGCAATCCAATCGTCGAAGGGCTGGCCGGCGCGGTGGGTTGGGTTTCGACGCTTCCCATGTTGGCCATCGGCATCGTTTGTGTGATCTTGCTCATGTTCCTTCGCACTTTGATTACCGGTGCGGGCGAAGGGCCCTTGGGTCCGGAGGGGCCCGGGCACCCGATCGTGGAATGGTTGGCCGATTCAGACTGGCGGGGCAAACTGCAACTGGTGCTGTTGGCCTGCGTCGCGGCACCCATTGTCGAAGAGACGATGTTTCGTGGGGTGCTCTATCGCCAACTCCGCGATGCAACGTTCCGCTGGTCGTTGGGCATTAGTGTTCTGGTGGCCACCCTGATCAACAGCTTTGTATTCGCCGTGATTCATCCCCAGGGCTGGATGGCCGTCCCGGCGCTCATGGCGTTGGCGATGGGTTTCTCGCTGCTGCGAGAGTGGCGCGGCTCGCTGTTGGGCCCGATGACCGCCCACGGCATCAACAATGCGGCCGTGACCTCGGTGATTTTGATCTTCTTCTGAGGCCTTCGGGGGAACACGGTTCCGCACCATCCTGCGGTGTTTCCCGATGGAACCCCGTTTTTGCTTCACTCGAATTCCCGGGTAGGTTAGCATCGAAATCTCCCGACAGCGACCACGGCCAGGGCTGTGCCGAGGACAAATATTGGCCGCGTATGTGGCATCGTCGGAACCGTTAAACAACCGCCATCCGTTCGTGCGAGTCATTCGACGGACTTACCGCTTTCAAAACTGCTTACCCCGATTCCCGAGTTGAGCGGGAACGCGATCCATCTTGAAGGAGCCCCACTGTGAAGCGTCTGCGAAACGTATTCATCGTTTGTTCGCTACTGGCCCTGTTCGTTTCCGCATCGCTTCCGGCGTGGGGTGAAACTTGGGCCGAGAAACTGGGCTACCCCTCGGGCAAGCGGATTCTCATTCTGCACGCCGACGATATCGGCATGTGCTACGAGGCCAACGAGGCGGCCATCGCTCAACTCACCGGGGGCGAAATTCAATCGGCCGCCATGATGGTTCCCTGCCCCTGGTTCACCGAAATCGCGGCCTGGTACAAAGAGCATCCCGATTACGACATGGGCCTGCACCTGGCGCTCACATCCGAATGGAAGCACTACCGCTGGGGTCCGGTCTCATTACGTGACGAAGTGCCGGGGCTGTTGGACAAGAAAGACCCTCGCTTCATGTGGCGGGGCGTGCTGGGCGTGATGACCAGCGCCACGGCCGACGAGGTCGAAACGGAAGTTCGCGCGCAGGTCGAACAGGCACTCGCCTTGGGCATCAAGCCGAGCCACATCGACACGCACATGGGTACGCTCTATGCCCGACCCGACTTCACGGCCGCGTATTTGAAGGTGGCCGAAGAGTATCGCATTCCGGCCATGGCCATTGGGATGTCGGCCGACGCCGCGGACAAGTTTCGCAAGAAGGGTTACCCCATCACCGACGAGATGATCGAAGTGCTCGACGCCTACTCCTTGCCCAAGCTGGACGACTTCGACGCAGTGCCCAACGGCAGCACGTACGAAGAGAAGCTGCAGAACTTCTTCGAGTTAGTCCGCTCCTTCGAGCCCGGCATCACCGAGATCATCTTCCACCCCTCGGTCGAAACCGAATGCCTGAAGCACATCACCAACAGTTGGCAACAGCGTGTCTGGGAATCCCAAATGTTCGCCGACCCCCAAGTCAAACAATTCTTCGAACGCGAAGAAATCCTGTTCACCAACTGGAAAGAAATGATGCAGCGGTGGGAAGAACGCATCGAACCGGGGCTAAAGCAAGCCTCCACTGGCCAATAACCCAAGATGCACAAGGTAGGGTGCTGTCGAGCGCAGCGTAGACGCACTGCAGTCTTCAAGTCGCTTGATCTTCTCGGAGTTGATTCTTTTAAATGGTGAGTCCCAGTGGCGATGTCGGCCTGGCCTGAACGATGGGAGGCGCTTCGTCGAGCTTGCGATGTGCATGCAGCGACGGGGCATTGGCTGGCAAGTTCCGACGAGCTACCTCGATTTGAAATCGGACCTCCTGCTTCAATGAAAGAGGTCTCGGATATGGAGGCACGATTAGGGTGCCAAATCCCTCGAAGCTTGCGTAGAGTCTTTCTCGACTATTCAGCCAGAGTTCGCATCGACTGGCGATTGCCTGAGAGTTCCGTGAGGCCCGAGGTGTTTCGGCACGTATGGGCGGGAGAATGCCGTTGGGATATGGAATCACTACCCGAGTTATTCGATATATACAGAGATTGTCTTGGGGTATTTTCCTATCCAGACGACTATTGGGACGGACCTTGGCAAAACAAGTTTCCAGTTCTTGAGGTCATGAATGGCGATATGCTTGGTATCGACATTGGTGAAGAACAGCCAGTGGTTTATCTGAGCCATGAAGGAGACGACTCTGTTCACGGCTATTGGCTCGGTAAAGACTTTGAAGATTATGTAGATCGCCTGAGCCTTCTAGGATGTGTCGGGTCAGAGGATTGGCAGTTGAAGCCTTTCGTGTCGGGGCCGAGGTCACTCCTCGAAACGGAGGGTGCGAACGCGAGGAACTGGCGAGAATGGTTTGGGCTGCAACTGCCGATCGATAAGGGGTAACTTGCGGTGTTCCAGCGTAGAGCAGCCCAGTAGGGTCCGCTGTGCGGACGAACATCAACCGTACGGGTGAAAGAATTTAGAGAATAGGCTTGTGATTTCGTCGCCGGTTCGCGTAACGAACCCTACTGGGCTAAAGACCTGCGATAGTCTTCAAATTCCGATTTCGCCCGCTCGACAGGAGCAATTCAGAATGCGATTCGGTGCTCCAGCACAGGAGATATTCAGGCAACGATGACGCCAAAGCAATTCGATAAGGCCGTGTTGAAGCTGTTTGGACCAGTGTTAATGGAACAAGGATTCACTAGCGAAGGTTCCCGGTGCTGCACTTTTTACCGGAAAGCAAGCAGTGAGGTCTATCATTTCTTGGTGCCTGATCCTGGAAGTCGTGGAGCATGGTATGACATAAAAGTCTTCCCGTCTTCACCCGCGCTTGACCCCCTTTTTGCTGAGCGATTCCCTGATGATCTTGGCATTCCCAGCGATAGTTGGTCATACCTCAGTGAGCGTGGGGTTAGCCTTGATCAGGGGCGGTTCAATTGCAAGACCGAAGAAAATTTCGTAAATCGGTTTGAGAAGACAGTTCGCAAGTTGTTGACCGATACGGCGATTCCCTACCTTGATCAGTTGCAGCAGGTTACCGACATGCTGCCTATCATCAAGCGTCCGGGATTCATGGGGCTAGCCTTGCACCACATCGGACGCATTGACGAAGCACGACCACTATTGCAACAAGAGCGAGATCGCTTGCTGGCCGTCGAATCCTCAGATCCGATGGTTATCGCTTACACCGAACGGATTAACGAACTGCTGCAAAGTACTTAGCTTACTAGCGCCCAGTAGGGTCCGCTGTGCGGATCAACATCATCTGTACGGGTGAAAGAATTTAGAGAATAGGCTTGTGTGTGCATGACTATGTGGCTTGCCAACAAACTCTCGGTATGACTGAGCTTTGTATTATGTTCTTCAAGAATCGGGATTGTCATCTCTCGATGCATTGAGGCAGTTCGGGCTGCAAAAGCCCAACAACTTGGCACCGGACTTCGTGGAAGTCAACTGGTTCCACGGCTGCCGGGTCGAATCAACCAAGTTGCGAGGTAGGGATAGCATGAAGACAATCGAAACACTAGTTGGAGTCGATTGGTTCGCGAATGTCGGACAACCAATGCTAACGATATTTCCACATGCGAACGTCATCGCAGATTGGACAGCAGCGGTTGACAGTTGTTCTAGCTCGACCTGGGAGGATGTATGCACCGAATCACGGAACGATCTTACAGTGCATCTAAACGCTGTTTGTAAAGATGATTTTCAGAAGTGGAACGAGGTTGTGGGCATAGCGAAGCAGGAGCTCGCAGGTCCTTGGCGTCAGATGGCTCAGAAGGTTCATGCCACCAGCTTGCCGAAGGTAGTTGCTGACTGCGTAGAATGGGACACCATGCATGCTTTCGTATGCGAGTATTACGCGCAATGGAAGCCGCCGACTTTCTTCAGTGATCTCTTGCAAGTGTACAAGTTTGGTCATTTTCCATGCGGATGGGATGGCGACTGGCCGACCGGTAAGTTGTGCATCTTTTAGTCATCGAGTGTTTAGCCCACTAGGGTCCACAAAACGAACCCTGCACGACTGGTGCAGGTAATGAGGCACGTGGCGAATGTGGATTCCACAAACTGAACAAGTGGACAACGGTCGCGTGATTCGAGTTGTATGCGATCCTCGGTCGTCATCGGTGTCATTCGCAGAAGTGTTGCTTCGCTGGCAGACGGATGCTGAATTTCGTTCGTCGTTCATCGGACAGTTGGCAGCCTCACCCTATGCCGCGTTCCGATGGGAAGTTCCGCCCTTAACTGCGGCAACCGCGAATCGGCCGTTCGAGTATGTCATCGTGGACAGTCCCGGACTGGCCAGGAACCCGGACGCGGAGGCATTCGCTCAGCACTTCTCCGACATGAGAAGAGGAAAGCGTGGTCGATTTTCCCAATCTGGGCGGCGACGCCATCATGGTTGTGCCGTGTCCAAGGGGGCCGCTTTCGGCCTACGGTCACCTCGGAGCGTTCATCAGAGAAGCACCAGAGCCTCAAAAGCACGCCGCTCTGGCAACTGGTTGGCAAGGTGATGCAACGACGTCTTAGCAGCAAACCCGTCTGGCTGAGCACGGCCGGGGCCGGCGTCTCGTGGTTTGCACGTCCGGCTCGACGATTCCCCCAAGTACTACAGCTATGAACCCTATCGGCGTGGGCCATAATCAGGCCTTGCTGTTTGCGCGTTGTGTTGCTGTCCAAGTGCAAGCGACGAAGGAAGTGTCGAGCGCAGCGAAGACGCCCTGTTACCGGCCAGAAGTCACATGCTGAAGATTCCCAGATTCGATTTCGCATCTTACGGTCAGCGAGGCCCCACTTGAGTGAACTTGCGCGCTGCCCTCATTGCTCTCATCACGTCTCTGAAGAACACGTGACGCTGTGGGATGCTCGGACATACTGCCGGAAATGTGTCGAAGGGGTATCGCCTGAATTGTGCGCCTTTGTTACGAGGGGTGGCCAACTTCACGATACGATCCACAGCAATGATGTCGCTGCGCTGCATTTCGTATCGTACATCGGAAGATCGTATTTCGGTACATTGATGCTTGTGTTTGGGGTGCCGTTCGGGGGTATGGCTCTGTTCGGAAAGTTTGAAATTTGGGGGCTAATTTTCATACTGGCGTTTTTCGGCGGTGGCGGAATGATCTTTCTCTTGTTGTACGCCATGCTGGGAGTGCGCTTGCTTCGCTCAAGACTTCCACGGACAGTCAGCGTGCAAGATGGCCAACTCATTATCCGGGCAGGAGATGTTCATGAGAGCGTCCCACTCAAGGATTGCATGTGGCGTTTCGGAAGCACGTATGCGGACGAGGTCTGCATGTATACTGGGCTGCGCCGCGGAGTCGTTATTCAAACGCCCGAAGAACAAGTCGCTTGCGGACACTCGCAAGACATGCTGCTCCATTGGCGTGCGTTCCTGTCCCTGGCACGCATCCCGGAAAATCCTCCTCTAGCATGTTTGCGGTTGCTCGGAGTGGCGGGCGCGGGGGCGGTTGTGGGATCGTTTGTCGGCACCGGGGTTGGTTACGCCATCTCAATCATCACAAATGACACGGGGTGGACTGTAACCCTGGGAGTTGTGGGGGTGCTTGAAGGGGCATTCGTTGCACTGCTCTATGCAACTCGCACTGCGGACGGCATGGTCGCTGCCCGCGAACGGCTGCACCCCATGAAAATCAGCCTGGTGTTCTTGGTGGTTGGTCTGGCGGTCGGTGCGAGATTCGGGTTGCCAGCGGCAGTGCTTTGCGGTGGCATGAACGCACTGCTTGGTGCCTTGGTTGGTTTGCTCTGTCAAGAGAAGATTAACGCTTTAGAAACGGAACGCGAGCTTGACGATCAATCTTGTTCCCTGAAATAGACCGCTGACGTGTGTCGAAGCTATCGGCGCTACACCATTCCAGTGCGTCCGCGCGTTGCTTGACGCACGCTACATTTTGGCTCCCCGTCTAGCACGGAAGCACATAGCTGCCCAGGGGTGTTGCGTAGATGTCTGAGTAGACGTTCGAAGGAATCTTCTCTTCTTGTTGTGCGGTGTTGTCCTCGGTTGGCTCCTCACGTCGTTGCCGCGACCGGAGATTGTTCGGCGCTGTGGCCGTCCGTTGGGGGTCGTTGCCTGCGGTTGATGGTTTATGTCCCGTCCGGCGGCGCTGCGATGTGGCAAACAGCCAATCAAACGCCGGCATGGAGGCGAACAGAATCAACAGAGCCATGGAGCAGGCCACGGCGGCGATGCCAACCCACCAGACGACGTCTACCGCGGAGTAAACCAAATCAGCAAGAACGGTTAGGTCGGTCATGTCATGCATCCTTTTTGAGTACCTGGGACTGCGTTGCGAGTATGGGGCCCGTGGTCTGCCGCCGGGTCGGTTCGACCCCGCCCGACTTGCGGCGGCCCGATCACGGTGAGAAAGAGGAGCAAGTCGCGGACCAAATCCATCCGCCATTGCAGGTCGAGTTCGCGGTGCCGGCGGTTAGTGCTTGTAGTTATTGACCTTAGAACCACAAGCTCGCGGAAAGTCTGCCGTAACTCGTCCCTGATCCACGAGCCGGAACCGGTTCAGACAAACCGTGACGTCCCAAACTGGGACAAGAATCCGAAACTGAGAATCTCGACCACGCATGGCATGGTGACCCTCGGGGAGCGCGAAAACTCGATAGCCAATCAACGTCATGTGTTTGGCCCGAGCCGAGTTGATCACTTCGATTTCGGCGTCCCTTCTGATCCTCTACTTACAAGAACGCCTCGGTCCTTCCCTTCACCATATAGTTTTCTTTGAATACTCTTTATCGATCGATAATCACTGGCGCGCGGATGCAATTTCGGTGGCCACTTTCATGGTCCACCATCGTTCTGGTTGACGTAATGGTTGACCAACGAATGCCACGGAATGCAATGAACGGAGAACTTCTGGCCCCAGAATTCGGGAGCGACTGAATGGATACAATGTTCATCACGGAGAGTTCACAACGGCACCTCCCTGCTTGGGGGGGTGCGTACTGTTGGCATTTAGAACGCTTGTCGAGGGCACCGACCAATAGACGAAAAATTTATCGCAAAACACTTGCTTTTCAGCTTGAATGTGGGGAGACTCAACACGAGCTGAAACACAAGTGTTGATAGCCGACCGGCCAACGGGATGTCTTGAGAGGAATCGTACAAATGCGGCACTGCACATTGGTAGTTCTGTGCACAGTCTTGCTTTGCCAATCGGCTTCAGCGGCACCGATCCCCGCCGTATCGGTCGAAGTGGGTGAGTTGGGTAGCGAACAGACGCTCGCTCCCGGCGGGGTCGACAATGGCGATGGCACGTTCGACTTTGATGGAAACATGATCGGTTCCAATTGGGAATTGGAATGGGACATGACCGTTGATCCCGACCCCTTCGTGAGTGCCGGGTTCACCTTTACGAATACGGACATCGTGACCAAGACATTCGTGGTATCGGTCAGCTTGCCGATTGCTCCCCCGATTCCGGGCGCGACGCTCGTTGGCGGATCCATCGGCCTTACGGTAACCGACGCCAATTTCGATGGCGTTGGAACCGTGTCATCGGTTACCGGAACACCCATCTATCTGGGAACCATTGATGGCGGCGCTGTGCTGCCTCTGCTTCCCGATCCAAGTTCGGTCAGCGTTCCGTTCGCGGGCGGTTCGGCCGTCATTAGCGATTCGTTTGGTCTGCCAGGCCCGACCAGTCCTGGTCCTGCGGCGTTGACCAGCATCGGCATTGAGCACACGTTCACGCTCACCCCCGGCGACCGAGCTTCGCTGACATCGTTCTTCGTCGTGGTGCCCGAGCCGGGCAGTGTCACGTTGGCGATCATCGGTGGCTTCTGTCTGGTATTCTGCTGGCTTCGTCGCCGCTAGTCCGGCACGCTTCGGACACCGCATCGTCACACACATCCTCGCTCTTTGCTGATCTGCGCGCAAAGCGAAGAACCAAGAGTGTGTCTTCGCGCGTACTCCTCATGCAGTCCATCTGTATGGTGGCCTAAGCCTGAGAACCCGCACGTGCGTAGACCGAGACGTGGTGCGTGCTGGCCGCGGTGAAACGAGTGCGATTCCACGTTGTCCACCGCTATCGCGAAGTCAGGCCAGTAGGTTGGGCCGCTCATACTCCGGTTCGTTGGGAGAGATGTACTACCACGAATCGGGAAAGATCGCCTAATACGAGCTTAATCGAGATCGACGGTCCCGAAGACCGCGAGGTGATCGGAGATCCGCTTGCCGGCCGGGTCGACGATGGTCGAGGTGGCTTCAACTCCATCGAACGTGAAGAGGTAATCGATTCGCTTTTCGGGAGAGTCGTTCTGGCGTCCAGTCTTCTTCAGCGGACTCAGTCCTGCTTGGTAGCTATCCCTGGCGCCGGTCAATTTGTCGAAAATGGTCTGATAATCGGTCGGGATGGTTGAGGCAATGTTGAAGTCTCCGGCCAGGACGATGGCCGCGAGTTCCCGGTTCTTTGTGAATTCGTGAATCAACTCGTTGCATTCTCTCAGTTGGTCTGGCCGGATCGTGGGATCCTTCTTCTTCGCTCCGGCTTGCAGATGCGTGGTGAACACCGCGACCTGGTGCCCGTTCTTGGTCAACGTGGCGCCGGCAATTCCTTTGCGCGCCATCTTGTTGACCCCCAGCCCCTTAGTGAATTCCTTGAAAGCGAATCGCTCCAGGGGGTACTTGCTGAAGATCATCAATCCCGCCGGCAGCATCCTCGCCAGGCCAGCGTCTTCGGCCGGGGGATGTTTGAAGTAGGGATACTTTTCCGCGAGATCCTCGATTAGCGTGTCTCTCGCTTTGAGCGACCAGATTTCCTGCAGCAGTACGACGTCAGGATCTCCATCGAATTCGATCAATGCCTCTGCCAACAATGCAGCCCGTTGTTGCTCGTCCGCGATGATGTGCTTCTTCTTCTCCTTCAGTTTCGCCGGATACAAGGCTTGGATATGCGCCGGAAAGATGCCCACGTTGTTGGACAGGACCTTCAGCGTGGTAACCGAATGCTCCTCGGCAAAACACACACCCGTGGCTGACAAGAAGCCAATGCAAATCAGCGTCCAACGCATTGAAAACACTCCAGGAGGCGCAGAAGAAACCACTATCAGACGGTTTCATTGAAAGCTCTTGCCGCGGCCCAGTCAATCTGCTGCTTGATTGTTCCAGGTGAGCCGATCAACCCAGGCAGACTTTTCAGCGTACTCTGGATATCGCCGGGTTACTCTCCTCGCATTGCATCGAGCCGCTGCTGAGCTTGGGCTAGCTTGTCGACCAGCGACCAGACTTGGGGGTGCCAGTCGTGGTCGAGCGTGATGTTGGCTCGTACAGACTCGATGAACAGCAGATGGTCGGCCAGCACGCTTTCGAGTTCGATCTGCATCCGCCTGCCGGAATTGATCCATCGCATACCCCAACTGGGAAAGCGACGCTCGGCCAGCTCGTCGGAATGAAAAATAGTTCGCACATCGTGCCGGGCGTCGGAGGCAATATGGTCCATCAGATTGCTGACCGTGGCGACTTCCCCCTCCAGGTATTGCAGAAAGCGACCCTTCGCATAGTAGAGGTACCCGGTCACTCCAAGCTCCGCGTTTCGCGTTGCGGCACGCGAGGCCAACGCTGCAAGTCGCTCCTCATCAAAGGGCGTCTGCTCGTCGCTCACGTAAACAAGTGCTCGCATCCGAGGGGCTCCGCACGGCTGTTGTATTGATGAACGATTGGCAAAACTTCGAGATTGTAAAGCATGACACAAGGTTCGGCGAGAGGAACTCAACCCGGCGAACCTGAACAGGGTATGGTGCGTCATCAACCAACAAGTGGAGATGGGCTGCGTATGGCTCTGAATGATCCGTCGCGCCATCGGCTTAGGGAGCATCGATGTGCCATATCATCACGATTGCCGTGCGAGCGGAAGACTTTGACGCCGTGTGTCGATGCGTAGCGCGTGGGTACGACTTTGCCGAGTCGGCCAACCCGAGCGTTCTGGATGCACTCCCGCCGGCGTACAAAACATTTCTCTTGATTTCCGGGGGATGCTCATGCGGCATGTATTCGGCGGACCGACTGGGTAATGCGCCCGATCCGGAACGAATGTGGAATAAGTATTCCAAGCGGGGTTGGTCGTACGCCAAGATCGAACGCGCCGTCGAGCAATCGTTGGCTGCCCGAGTGCAGCCTCACGACTTCGTGGGCTTTCGAGACGATGTGGTGGCCCTGCTTCATGAAATCTTGGAAAAAGTCCACCGGCTTGCCGTGCTGGTCCACTGGTATCGAGGCAGCGTTGAAGAGGAGACAATCGAGATTGTATCCAGTCTGGAAGTTGAATCGTTAGAGTTAGCCGACGTGGTGCCGGAAGAGAGCCAACTCTTGTGGGTCAATCGCAGCAGACAGCCGCGATAACCCTACTTACGGTAGGGCAGGTGGCGGGGGCGTGACGGTACTTGCTTGGCACCATGCCCCCCGTTCGCGTCCCATGACCGAATGGGACCGCGTGCGTACAATGCGAGGTATCCTTCTGAATCGGAACAGTTGGAGAGACTTTCCAACAGAGCTGAGCAGCGTCGCGACGCGTCAAGCTGGCCATTTTCAGACCGTACAAGTATCTCCAAGCGCATCGGTCCTTCGTAACTCCCGCCTAGTAGTCGATCCCGAGTAGTGAAACGCGGTTCCTTCTCGCAAACACGCCAAATGGTTTACATGTGAACAAATTGTGAACGGCGCAAAGTTACCATGGTTTCAGCGAGCCAGCGGTGCAGTGAGTCGAACACGTTCAGGGTTTCCTTTTTGAAGCAAGCTTAGGTGGTGAATTCATGAGATCGTGCTTTTCCACGATGTCGAAAACGACTGCGGTGGCCCTAACTATCACGGGGCTGATGTTGAGTGGCTGTCGTGAACGCGCGGACCAAAACGGTCCGCCGCTGAGCGCCCGGGTGACGGTGGCCCAGCCGTTGGTGATGTCGATTGTCGAATGGGACCAGTACACCGGGCGGCTCGATGCCATCGACTCGGTCGAGGTTCGTGCCCGCGTGAGCGGCTATCTTCAGTCGACCCACTTCAACGAAGGCCAACTGGTTGAAAAGGGTGATTTGCTGGCCATCGTTGATCCGCGACCATTCGAGGTGGAACTCAACGCCGCCGAGGCCCGCCAGGAAGAATCCACCGCTCGCCTGGAAGAAGCGAAATCGTTGCTCAAACAGGCCGAGGCAGAGAAAGCCGACGCGGATGCCCAATTGACATTGGCCAACTCACGATTGTTTCGGGCGCGGCAATTGAAAGAGCGGAATGCGATTTCAGATGAAGAACTTGACGTTCGAGAGAGTGAGCAGTTGCAAGCCACGGCGGCGATCGAGGCGGCGAATGCGGCGGTCGAGTCGGCCAAAGCAGGTATTGCCACCGCCCAAGCCGCGGTTGACACGGCCCGGGCGAATATCGAATCCGCTGAGCTCAATCTGCAATACACACGTGTGCGCGCCCCGATCACCGGTCGCATCAGTCGCCGGTATGTGACCGAAGGGAATCTGATCAGTGGCGGCACCAATCAATCGACACTACTGACGTCGATTGTTTCGCTCCGCCCGATCCACGTCTACTTCGACGCCAACGAACAGGCCTTTCTGAAATATGTGAGACTATCGCAGCAGGGAAAGCGAGGCAGCTCGCGCGACGTAAAAAATCCGGTTTACGTGGCGCTAGTCGATGAGACCGGGTTCCCGCACACGGGGCACATGGATTTCGTCGATAATCAACTCGACCCCAACACAGGTACGATGCGTGGGCGAGCCATATTGCCCAACGACGATGGCGTACTGACCCCGGGGTTGTTCGTCAAGCTTCGCATCCCGGGCAGCGGAAAATACGACGCCGTTCTTATCCCCGATAGCGCCGTCGGAAGCGACCAGTCGGAAAAATTCGTTTACGTTCTCCAAGGCGAGAACAACGTCGAACGAAGACAAATCATGCTGGGCCCGATCTCGCACGGACTACGTGTCGTACGTGAGGGGCTCGATGGTTCCGAGCAAATTGTGACCAGCGGGCTGCAGCGGATTTATCCGGGCGTTATGGTGGACCCTACGGTCGAAACCCTGGTTGCCAAGCCGGACGAAGGATTGCCGGACGATTACGTACCGGTTCCGAAGGAAGAATGGTTGTCGCGGCAGCCGGAGTCGGTTCCCGAAGGCGTGGAAGCGAACACGGGTCCCTATCGGAACCCAAGTCACGGTGTTCCAGCCGAATCAGAAGAGGAGTGAGCCATGAAGTTCTCGCACTTCTTCATCGATCGTCCGATCTTCGCGGCGGTACTGTCCATCATCATCGTGCTGGTCGGAATGCTGGCCTACTATCAGTTGCCGGTCGGTCAGTATCCCGAGGTGGCGTTGCCAACCGTCGTGGTCAGGGCCAGCTACCCCGGGGCTACGCCCGAGATCATCTCCAAGACGGTTGCTACACCATTGGAGCAGGAGATCAATGGGGTGGAGGGCATGCTGTACATGGAGTCGCAAGCCACCTCCGACGGTGCCTTGCAGATTACGATCACCTTCGGGTTGGACACCGATGTCGATCAGGCCCAGGTGTTGGTGCAGAATCGAGTTTCCGTCGCCGAGCCGAGGCTTCCCGAGGAAGTACGGCAAATCGGGATCACCACGCGAAAAGCTTCGCCCGATCTGCTGCTGGTGATCCATCTCTACTCGCCGGACGATTCCCGCGACCAACTGTACATTGGCAATTACGCCTATCTCCAACTCCGCGACGTGCTGTCTCGTATCGAAGGCGTGGGTGAGGTGCGCCTGTTCGGGGCCAGCGAATACTCGATGCGGATCTGGCTCGACATCGAGCGGCTTGCCGCCTTGGAACTGACCTCTGGCGAGGTGGTCCGGGCACTGCGCGAACAAAATGTGCAGGTTGCCGCCGGGGTGATTGGTCAAGAGCCTTTGGAGGACAACAAAAGCGCCTTCCAGGTCAACGTGAACACCCAGGGGCGGCTGCGCGAGGCGGACGAATTCGGCCAGATCATCATCAAGTCGGGCGAGCAGGGGCGACTGGTTCGACTGAACGATGTGGCCCGTGTTGAACTCGGAGCCACCGACTACTCGGTTCGCAGCTACATGGGCAAGAAGAAGGCCGTGGCCATGGTCGTCTCGCAGCGCCCCGGCTCGAATGCGATTGAGACCACCAAAGCGGTGCTCGACACGATGCAGGAACGGTCATTGAGGTTTCCGCCCGGGATCGAATACCAGGCCATCTATAATCCCACCGCGTTTGTGGAAGAATCAATCGCCGAAGTCTTCGCGACCCTGTGGCAAGCAGGTTTATTGGTCAGTTTGACCGTCTTTGTCTTTCTGCAGAATTGGCGGTCGACGATTGTCCCGGTTGTGGCGATCCCGATCTCGCTAGTCGGAACATTCGCCGCGATGCTGGGGTTGGGCTTCAGTTTGAATAGTCTGTCGCTATTTGGCCTGGTGTTGGCCATTGGAATCGTTGTCGATGACGCCATCGTCGTTGTCGAGAATGTAGAACGTCTGATTTCCGAAGGGCTTGCGCCCAAGCAGGCCACCAAGAAGGCAATGGACGAAGTCGGTAGTGCCCTGGTGGCGACCACGCTGGTGCTGATTGCGGTGTTCGTGCCGACGGCGTTCATCGCCGGCATCAGCGGCCAGTTCTACCGACAGTTCGCCATCACGATTGCCGTATCGACAGCTTTCTCGACGTTTGTCTCGTTGACGCTCAGCCCCGCGTTATGCGGTTTGTTGCTGCGGCCACAGGATGCCAAACAGGGGTGGTTCAGCACGTTAATTGACCGAGCCTTGGGGTGGTTTTTCCGCGCATTCAACCACAGCTTCGATCGAGGCAAAGAGTGGTACGCCGTGCTTGTCTCGCGTTTCTTGCGGGTAAGCGTCGTGGTACTGTTGGTTTACGTGGGACTTCTAGGATTAACGTACTTTGGGTTCACGCAGGTTCCGACCGGTTTTATCCCACAGCAAGACCAGGGCTATGTCATCATCTCAATCGAACTACCCGACGGCTCATCGCTGGGGCGGACCGATGAAGTAACCCAACAAGTCGTGGCCGCGGCGATCGACACACCTGGGATCGAGAACGCGGTCTCGTTCGCCGGTTTCTCCGGGGCAACCCGAACGAACAGTTCGAACGCGGCCGCGGTGTTTCCCGTTCTGGCCGATGCGGAGCAACGAGCGCGTGTGGGACTGGGGCTGGATGCCGTACTTGCAGGGTTGCGGGCACGCATGGCCGAAATCGAAGGGGCGATGGTGTTCGTGATTCCCCCGCCACCGGTATCCGGAATTGGTACCGGCGGCGGTTTCAAGCTTCAGATTCAAGATCGCTCCGGGGTCGGACTTCTTGCGCTGCAAGATGCCACCAACCAGATCGTGGCGAAGGCAAACCAGGAACCGGGCCTGGTGCAGATCTTCTCCAACTATCGTACATCAACGCCGCAGATCTATGCCGACGTCGATCGCACCAAGGTCCGCATGCTCGATGTGCCGATCAACAACGTGTTTGAAGCACTGCAGATTTATCTCGGTTCGGCATACGTCAACGACTTCAACTACCTTGGCCGAACGTACCGCGTGACCGCGCAGGCCGAGTCGCAGTTTCGCGACGAAGAAGCAGACATTTCACGCCTGCGAACCCGTAGTAACAATGGGGCGATCGTGCCTCTCGGATCGCTGGTGACCATGCGGGAAACAACCGCACCCGGTCGTGTCGTGCGCTACAACTTGTATCCTGCCGCGGACATCAATGGTTCGACCCTGCCTGGGTATAGCTCGGGACAAGCGATGGCCGCCATGGAACGTATCGTGGAAGAAACGCTGCCGCCGGGGTTTGGTTACGAGTGGACTGATCTTTCCTATCAGCAGAAAGCGGCGGGAAACACGGCGATCTTTATCTTTCCGTTGTGCGTTTTGTTTGTGTTCCTGGCGTTGTCGGCCCAGTACGAAAGCTGGATCCTTCCGCTGGCAGTGATTTTGATTGTGCCCATGTGTCTGCTGTTCGCCATCTTTGGAGTCTGGCTGCGGGGCATGGAGAACAACATTCTCACCCAGATTGGCTTCGTGGTGCTCGTCGGCCTGGCCTGCAAAAACGCGATTTTAATAGTGGAATTCGCCAAGGCTGAAGAAGACTCGGGAAAAACGCCTTTCGATGCTGCCGTGGAAGCCTGCCGGCTAAGACTGCGGCCCATTCTGATGACAGCCTTCTCCTTCGTCCTGGGAGTCATCCCCCTGGTAGTCGCGACCGGCGCGGGTGCCGAAATGCGACAAGCCTTGGGAACCGCCGTGTTCAGCGGGATGTTGGGCGTCACGATCTTCGGTCTGTTCTTAACGCCCGTGTTTTACGTAGTACTTCGAACGCTCGCCCTGAAGTGGCAGCCCGCATCGGTTGCCGCTGATACGGCGGCCGCTCTAGACACTCACACGAAGGCGCCTGTTGGGAACCCCGTGTCGACCGAGAATGGTTCGCCGCTCGAATCGGATCGTATGATGCACGCATCCGAAAGCGATATCAGCGAGGAATCTAGCAAGAAGAGCACCGACGAATAGGCGGCATCGCCCAGTCGGATTGCCGCTTGGTCGAGCCAAGCTTCGCGAGAAAGTTTGAATCGAAACACAAGGGGCGGGTCGCTGAGAGAACTCGGCGGCCCGCCCTAGTTGTTGTGTGAAAGATATTGCCAGAGAACGGAGCATCGAATTTGGATTTCACGATCTTCGAAACGCTTGCTCTGCGGTGGGTCGTTCGTGTCACCTATCGCAGGTGCTCGGAGTAATCTGCCTGATGTCGTTGGCCTTTGGGGCGAGAAACGCTTGCGCTCGGGTGGGTTCTGGGCCTCCTGCCCTGATGTGAGCGCGCTAGGGTTGTTCAATACCTGTTCCTGTACGACCGCCGCGTCGTTCCCTCACGCGGCGGAAGGCATGGTGTCCTACGTACTACGACGCTTCTTGCCTTCGTCGCCTGCGAGCGTATCCAAAAACGGCAAGACACCCGAAACCAATCGTAAACGTGATGACGGTCGTTGGTTCAGGTACCGGAACGGTCAACTCCTGGCTCAGGGTATAAAGTGGTGCCTGATTGCCCGGGGTCGAAGAACCGTTGAAGAACCAGCGTGGATCCGCGAATTGGGTCGTTCCAACCACGGTAGATTGGCCACTACCACCCAACTCGAACGTCGCGGAACCGACCCCCGTGGCCATGCTCCCAGTCCATACCAACGTGGTGGGCACCTGTTGGTTGTATTGGTCGATGTTCACTGGCGCCAGCAGGAACTGATCCCAGAAGTCGTTGAAACCGTCTGCGAGTTTCGTCGTTCCGTCCAAGAGAAAAACAGGGGTGTTGGCGCCGACAACGGCGTTGTCGCGGGCATTGATCGACGGGGTCGAGGCGAGTGCCTTCCATTGAACTCCCATGTCGGTCCCTGTTAGGGACGGATTGAGCGCTGCCTCGCTCTGTACGAAGTTGTTGTAAACATTGATGTCTGAACTGAGAGCATCGATCGTACCATCGGTCACGAACACCAGATGATACTTGTCACCCGGTGACAGGCCCGCTGGAACGACAGCTCCGGCCAGCAGTGGTCTTGCCGCAGCGCAAATGACAAGCAATGCAGCAAACACAATTGTGTTTTTGCGTAACATAGTTCCGTTTCTTTCTTTTTGGCGTCTGCGCGCAGCGCATCGCCCACTCGGGCAAGGATCGCGCAGAGGTATTTGGCGGTTTGGCAGAACGCCGAGAGGTGGCAGATGCGCGCAGGGAGAGCGACAAGGTTCCTCGGGACGAGAAAACCCACACAGGCGCAATCCGCTGGCAGGGAGACGCCTCGGTTCAGCTCATTCCGTCAGGGCGCGAAGCCTCAACGCGCAGCCGTAACAGGCATGCGACGTACGAAACGAAGGAAGAGATTGAACCGTGCTACCCAGAAGCCACCAGTCGGCAATTCAAGTTGATGCCGTTTCCAAAAGGCTTGAGGTCTGAGTAGACCCCAGGATGCCTCCACTGGCAGTTTCTCCCTGTTTTCGCGGTTCAAATGAAGAATTGGCGGCGGCGCATAAGCCGGCGCGGCTACATATGCAATTCAGGGTATTTGCCCCGACTTCCATCGTCAAGATTTATTTCAAAATTTTACGGGCCAGCGATTGTGAGAATTGGGCAAAATTCCCCCCCCATCCAGATGACCAATCGAGCGGTATTGCCTTATCGAGGCGATCCTGCGAGACTCCCGCCCCGGCTCCAATCCACGTAGCCGCCTTGTCTACCTAATTCAGCAATGTCGACCCTCGTCGCCCACCATTTCTTGGGGGGCCTTGGGCAAGAATCCAGGGTAAGCCTTGGCCATTTCCAAAACTGTCACGATGGTGTTCCTGCTTGCCGCGCTGCTTGCGCTGACGGGCTGCGCAGCGCCCCCAGTTCAGCAGGTGGTGGCCTACAGCAATCCCACGTTCATCCCCGCAGGCAATCGCGACGTATTTTGGGACCAGGTGGTCGATGTCACGGACGACTACTTCAAGGTGGTCCGAGAAGACCGCGTGCGTCAGGTGGGCGACCTGCTTACCGAAGGGCAGATCGAAACGCGGCCCGAGATTGGCTCGACGCTACTGGAGCCCTGGAACGGCGATTCCGTGGGGGCTTATCAGCGTCTAGAGAGCACGTTGCAGTCAATACGCCGCCAATGCTTCATCCGCGTGATCCCCGACCAGGGGGGCTATCTGGTCGATGTGCAAGTCTACAAAGAGCTGGAGGACGTGGTTCGTCCAGAGTTCGCAACGGCCAGTGCCGCGGCGTTCCGAACCAGCCCTTCCGTAATCCGCTATGTCGAACCGATCGGCGCCGAACCGCGCACGGTGGGCTGGATCCCTCAGGGTCGCGATACGCTGCTCGAACAACGCATCATCGGGCAGCTCCACCAACGGATGGGGGTCCCCCCGGCCAGCTTCGTTCCGGGCCCCGTTTTGGGTCCCGCTGAGTATTAGCCGGCACTGCGTGCAGAGTTGCTCTCGAGATCGACACGCTGCGTCGAAGGGTGCCAGCTCTAGGAGTGTTGTTGCGGGTTATCGAGACTCGTCGCCGAAGCGTCGATGGGGGCCGAAGTACTGCCCGGCGATGAGACCCCCGTCGAAGACACAGCGGGAAGTTTGATCGTGAAGGCAGTACCTTTTCCGACGGTGCTGTTCACTTGAATCCGACCCTGATGAGCCTCGATCACGTCGCGGACCATCGAGAGCCCCAGCCCGGTTCCACCTTTGCCGCTGGCGTCGGGGCCGTCTTTTGTGGAATAGAACGATTCGAAGATCTTGGGCAGCTTCTCTTGAGGGATGCCGCAGCCATTGTCGCGGATCATCAATTCCACGGTCTTCTTTTCGTCATCGGTGGAAAGCTTCACGACGATGCGACCACCGTTGGGCATGGCCTGTCGGGCGTTGATCAACAAATTCAGCAGCACCTGTTGAAGCTGGTTGCCGGCAGCCATTACCTCGGGCACGGGTTCGATCACCCGTTCAACGGAGACTCGATACTTTCGCAGTTCGCGTTCCAGCAGTAACAGCGTGTCATCGAGCAATTGCACCAGGTTGGTCGGCTCGAATGCGGCGGAACGATTGCGAGCCAGCCCCAGGATGCATTGGGTGATTTTCGCGGCGCGATTGCTTGCCGTGAGAATCTTGTTGAAGGCTTTCTCTCGCGTGGCAGCATCTTTGTGTCGCAGGCCGAGCTTCGCGTAGTTGATGACGGTCATCAGCACGTTGTTGAACTCGTGAGTGGTCGTGCTAGCAAGTTCACCCACCGCGGTAAGCCGCTGAGCCTGGCTCAACTTCTCCTCCAGCATTTGCACACGTTGTCGCAATGTCGCGAGTTCATCGGCTCCGCCTGTGGACATTCCTATCTCCTGCTACGGTCCGTAATCGCCTACCGTGTGGTAACCAGGGCAAACACATCGCGTGAAAAGGGCCGCCAGCGACAGCAGTGCGAGGTTGCCTGTTGTTCGTTACCGTTAAGCTCGGGCCTAATGTACTGGGTTGCCTCGTCGGCGATGCCCCAGCCTGTTTGCCCGGCTTTTGTCACTTAACCATTTGTTTGGTAAGTGGTTGCACTCTGTCGTGCTATATCGTCGAGCTGGCGTAGGCAACTAAAGCGCAACGCACTACAATCCCGCATCCAATGGGTAGAGGATTGTTGCCAACAATCGGCGAACCTTCTGGGTAGCTCGTTCCATGCACACGGTTGAACTTCTCGAGCAAGCATTGGCCTCAGCGAAGGCACTGGGCTTTCGCATTCGACAGGAATGGATCGACTGCGAAGGCGGCAGCGGCATCTGCGAGTTTAAGGGCCAGAAGTGGATCTTTCTGGATCACGCACTCGATCCGGGCGAGCAGCTCGAAATCGTGATGCAAGCACTCGATGGTGCGGAAGAAGCGGCCATTCTCAAATTCCCCGGCGAACTGCGACGCAGGCTCGAATTGCGCAAATCGGCCTGATTTACGGGGCAGCAAGCACTCTTGAGTGCTCAGTCCCGCATTCACAAGCTCGGAACCTTGGGTGCTTCTCGGGTTAAGACGCGCTCTTGCTGGCAACCAGCACAATTTGTCGAGCGAAATCGATCCCGATGAGCCGAAACAGCCAGCCAAACAGATAGCGGCGTGCAATCTTTCGGACCACGGGGTCGTGGTAGATACGAACGATCTTTTCAGCACGCAGTCCGGCGGCTTCGACCAGGCCACCCAGTTCGTCGTAACACAACGGCGTGCAATGCGTGGCATCGCGGAGATAGGCCGGTGGGTAGTAAGTATTCGGCGTACTGAGCACCAGACGACCGCCGGGCCGGAGCAACGAGGCCAGTTTCGTGAGCCAGGGCTGGATTTCGTCGAACGGCAAGTGTTCGACAACTTCCAGTGAGACAACCACGTCGAACCGTTCGTCCACATGATCGAGATTGCTGTAGTCGTGCTTCGTCCAGGGGTCGACATCCATCGACTTGTAGACCACCGGAACGCCCCATTGCTGTATGCGGCGCAACAAACCCCGCTCGCCGGCACCCACTTCCAAGAGATTTCCCTGCGGTCGAATCTCTCGCCGAATCACATCGTTGACCCGTTTCATAATGGGTAACGAGAAGATCTTCCCGAATCTACTCGCAATGGCCCGACGATGGGCATAGAGCTGCGACCACGATTGCAGTCGACACGGGCTCATTCGCCCAGGGGGTGTTGGCGAAGTCTCGACATCCGTGACGAGTTGCGTGTGCATGTCGGAGCGAAGCGTCGAAGAGGCTGAATCGGGGACTGCGCGAGGACTTACTCTTGGAGTCCCTTGGATATCCGATTGCAGCCGCTGAGGCTACATCGATTCAGAGGGGAAGGGGACCGGCTCGCCGTCGAGCTCACTCAACGCGTTGCGGGCCGCCCGCTGTTCCGCTTCTTTCTTGTTGCGTCCCCATGCAGGCTGATAGCGGTTTCGCCCGATTTGGGCGGAGATTTTAAAGCACTTGCTATGGTCCGGGCCCTTCTCGTCCAGCAGTTGATACGTCGGTGTCGTGCCATACTCGCGCTGTGCTAGCTGCTGCAAGTGCGACTTGAAATTGCCCCCGTGGTCTGCTCCCACGGCCAATTCAATCTGGGGTCCCAGGTGTCGTTCGATGAACTCTCTTGCCGCAGAGGCTCCGCCATCGAGGTAGATGGCAGCAACCAGAGATTCGAAAACATCCGACAGCAACGAAGGCGGCACGTTCGGGTGGGTCGTCATGCCCTTGCCGAGGATCAGGAATTCTTCCAGCCCCAGCTCACCGCTGATCGTGGCACACGTTTGACGGCTGACGACCACCGACTTGATTTTGGTCAGCTCGCCCTCGAGGTAGTCGGGAAACATGCGAAAGAGCATCTCGCACACCACTGCCCCCATGATGGCATCCCCGAGGAATTCCAGGCGTTCGTTCGAAGCCAAGCGGTGCTCAGCACCCGAAGCATGGGTAAGTGCCGCGCGGAGTAGCGACTTGTCGTGAAAGTCGTAACCTATTCGCTGTTCGCATGCATCGATACGTGTCTTGGCGCCAATCGCCTCCACGTCATCGGTGCGCGCAGCCATATCTTGAACCGGTCTATCGGGGGTTACTCATGAGAAACAGCACTCAGGAGGGCCATTAAACGTAACCCTAGCTGCGGCATCGGGTTTTGTCAACGAATTGGAACTGCCCCTTGAAAACGAGCTTCGGCGCGCTTGAACTGAAGCCCATGCACGCACCGCGCGATCGAGAAAAACTGTCCGAGTGCTGGCGAATTTTTCGGCCGCCGATTGAACCTCTGGCCCCGTGAAAGCGTAAACGCAGCATGGGGGATCAAGTCCGGAACAAGCATGGCCGCTGGGGATCTGAAAGTCATCTTCCCTGGGGATCCGGTTTTTGGCAGATTTGGCCCCGTCTCGCGGGGAGATCGAGCCAAAGAGGCAATCACCGGAAGCTAACTGCTTTAGTATCCGCTGGAATTCACAGCGAATTGAACCTCTGTTCCTGGGTGTGAGGCCCAACGAATAACAAATATTGCGGAGCATTGTGAAAAGGAGAGATTTCATGTTAGCGACCAAGATGGCATTAGGGGACTCAAGACGAGGGCGTGTGATCGTCGCGCTATTAGTGGCTTCAGCGATCGTTACCGTCGGCGGTATCGGGGTGCACCACTTTGCGTTTGCCCAAGATTCGGCGGCGCTGAGTGATGCCAAATCTCTGTCGACCGCGTTTCGGGCGGTTGCCCAAAACTCGGTTCCGGCCGTGGTGACGGTCAAGTCAACAACCAAAGCCAAGCAGGTGAGCTCGAACGGTCATGGAGCCAACCCGTTTGAAAACACTCCCTGGGAAGACATGTTCAAAGATCGCTTCGGCGAAGGTTTCCCCGGTGGAAACGGCTTCGTTCCGCCCAAGGGTGGCGTTGGATCGGGCGTAATCATCGATTCCAAAGGCATCATTCTGACCAACAACCATGTGGTGGAAGGCGCGGACAAAGTTACCATCGAACTGAGTGACGGTACCGTGTTGGAAGCCAAGGACATCCACACCGATCCGCGAACCGACTTGGCCGTGGTGATCGTCGAGCCGGAAGGTTCGCTGCCGATGGCCAAGATGGGCGATTCGGAAGCCCTTGAAGTGGGTGATTGGGTTCTCGCAATCGGCAACCCGTTCGATCTGAATCTGACGGTCAGCGCAGGCATTATCAGCGGCAAAGGACGTTCGTTGAGATTGGTTGATCGTGGAACGTTCCTGCAAACCGATGCGGCGATCAACCCTGGGAACTCGGGCGGTCCGCTGCTCAATCTCGACGGCGAAGTCGTTGGGATTAACACAGCGATCGCTTCCCGTAGCGGCGGATACCAGGGCATTGGTTTTGCCATTCCGATCAACATGGCCAAGCAAGTTGCCAAGCAACTGGTCTCCAACGGTGAAGTGCGCCGGGCCTATCTCGGCGTGGCCATCGCTCCCATCGAGGCAGACGTTGCCGAGAAGCTCGGTGTTGAACCGCGCGGTGGAGTGGTGATTGCGGAGGTTCATCCCGATACGCCCGCCGCCGCGGCAGGTTTGGAAGCGATGGACGTTGTCACGAAGTTTGCTGGAAAGAAGGTCAGCTCGCCCAGTGAGTTGCAGGGAATCGTTGAAAACTGCGACGTGGACTCGACTCAAACCGTTACGATCTTTCGTAACGGCGAAGAGCAAGACGTCCAGGTGGTCGTGAAGGCCTTGCCGTCCGATTTCACCCGAGAGGCTTCGATGCGGTCCCCGCAGGATGATGACGATCCGTCGCAGTCTTCAGGCGAAGGCTACGACGAAACGGTCGGCATGCAGGTCAGCGAGCTGACTGACGAAGTGGCCAAGCAACTTGGCTACGACAACACCCAGGGTGTTCTCGTTAGCAAAGTCGATCCCACGGGGGTCGCCTATGAAAACGGCATCCGCGAGGGGATGGTCATTTTGAAGATTGGTCAGAAGAACGTGAACTCGGTCGAAGAGTTCACCACAATGATGGAGCAAGAAACCCTGGATGACGGGATTTTGGTACTGATCCAAACTCCCGCCGGAAACCGTTTCCAAGTTCTCAAAAACTGAGGCTCGGGGACAAGCTCCCGTAGGCACATAGCCTACATCCTACCACATTGTAGAGGGGGTGCTGCGACCACCGTTGGTTGCGGCACCCCCTTTCTTTTTGAGTCGAGAGACGCTTTCTCGGGTCTTCGGGAGAAATGTTTGTTGACTACCCTGGAAGGGGGACGAAAAATACGATAATGGATCGCTTGTTCCATCGCTTCACCCCGACGGACATAGCATCGACCTCCCCACGGCGGGCCGAGTTACCCAAAAACAGTCCCCCAAGAATCTCGCCACGCACGCAACTGCGGAAGAGTCCCGGAGAGCCCCTCGGTATGCCCGAATTGCCTCGCCTCGCAGTTGGCACGATACAAGATCAGGCCTCTCCTCACATCGCGATGTGGGCCCTACACGGCATGCTGGAGCAAGATCGGCTGCAGGTGCAACGATTTGTCGGGCGGGCCTATTCTTCGAAGTGCGGCAAGTCCGACGCGATTGATGGGAACGCCCCGCGGCATCTGGACAGTTGGCTCATGCCCGACGAAGTGTGCCGAGAGCTGTTCTATCGCTCGGCCAAGGGAGCCGACTTTTCGTTGGTCGACGGCAGCTATCGCCAGGGCCGGTTTCCCGAGAGCGACTTGAGTGTCCTAGCCAAACGGCTCGATTTGCCAGGCCTGGCAGTCGTGGATGTCGCCCAGCTAGACGGATGTCGAATCCCTAAGCGTCCCGAGGGGGTCGATGGTTTGTTGCTGGATGGCGTGCAGAGCGAAACTCATTTTTTCCAGGTCCAGACCAACTTGGAAGCACTGTGGAGAATTCCCGTGCTTGGCGGTCTCGATCGCCTCGATTCGCTCCGGGACCAGATCCACCGTAATCCGGCAACCGTTCCTTCTGCCGAAACCATCGCCCAACTCACCAGAAGTCTGAAGCGATACACGTCACTTGAAAAGCTTCGGAAGCTTGCCGAGCGAATCTGGTCCTTCGAGACCAAACCGCACGTGTTTCGCCACGAACGCAATTTGCCCTCCGTGACCATTGCCGTGGCGATTGATGACGTCTTCTGCGGGTACTTTCCGGAGACGATTGAAGTACTCGAGCACCACGGCGCCCGGGTAGTCGATTTCTCTCCGCTCCGCGATGAAGTGCTCCCCGAGGGGGTCGACATCGTGTACTTCGGTTGTGGGCAGATAGGTCAATACGCAGAGAAACTCTCTGACAACATGTGTATGGCCTTATCGCTGAGAAACCATCTTTGCGCGGGCCGCCGCATGATTGCCGAAGGTGCCGGAGTGGCGTACCTGTCCCAGCAAATTGAATTGGCCTCGGGCAAAAGTCTACCCATGGTCGGCGTGCTGCCATGCACCGCCAGGCAACAACCGGACCCTGGCCCACCAACGGCGGTCGAGGCGAAGTTTAAGCGAGGCTGTTGGCTGGCCCCGAACCAATCGTCGATTCGTGGTTATCGTAGCGGGCGATGGCAATTGCAGCCCAGCTCGGATTTGAGCGGCATCAGTATTTCTGGAAGCCCTGAAGCCGACGTCTTTTCACAAGGCCCTTTGGTCGCATTCGATTTCAACCTGCACCTGGCATCGCAGGCTTCTCTTGTGCGACACTTCTTCAGGCCGCGGCCCATCCAAAGCCTGCGTGGTTCGACGAATGCTATCGTCTGGTAGCATGGATGGTCGGCAACCGACCTTTTGACACAACTGGGTCGGACGACGATACTCGTCTGCTTCGTTTTCACATCGCCTTTCGCCGCTGCAACCACTTCGCTGGCGAAGGGATTTCATAGCGTCGCCTTGTTAAGGCAATCTGCGATGACCAATACCCTGTTCCTGCCCGAACTTCGCGAGATGCTGGCCGAGCACAACGAGGCTGAGCTGCGCGAATTCTGCACCGCCTTGCATCCCGCCCGCACCGCCGAGTTCATGGAAGGGCTCGATGTTGGCGAAATTTGGAGCGTGCTGCGGTACGCCGATCAGCAGCAACGCGGCGAAATCTTTCGCTACTTCGAATTGGAGAAACAGGCAGAAATCATCGAGACGATGGACCGCGAAGAGGTCAGCCAGCTGATCGAGGCCCTGCCACACGACGAGCGTGTGGACATCCTGCGGCACGTCGATGAAGAAGTGGTCGAAGACATTCTCTTGCGGCTACCGGTTGAAGAGCGTCGCGATATCCTGCGGTTGGGTGCCTATCCCGAGGGAACAGCCGGCGCGGTGATGACCACTGATTTCGCCCGACTTGACGAAGACCTGACCGTCGACGAGGCGATGAACGAGGTCCGCCGCCAGGTCGAAGATCTGGAGACAATTTACTATCTGTATGTCGTCGATTCCACCGATCATCTGCACGGGCTGGTTTCACTGCGCGAGCTGGTATTCGCCAAAGGCGACCGGAAGATCTCCGACATCATGCAGCGTGAGATGGTTGTCGTCTTCGTGTCTGACGATCAGGAGGACGTGGCCCGTAAGCTGGCCCACTTCGATTTGCTGGCCATCCCCGTCGTGGGCCGCGACCACCGGATGTTGGGAATTGTCACCCACGACGATGTCATCGACGTGGTCCGCGAGGAAGCCACCGAAGATGCTCATCGTATGTCGGCCGTTGAGCCGCTGGAGCAGAGCTATTCGCAAACATCCATTCCGTTGATGACCTGGAAACGTGGCGTGTGGCTGACCTCGCTGTTCTTCATGACCCTGCTGACGGTCATTACGTTGGGCCAGTACGAAGAACAGTTTGCGCGCATCCAGTGGCTGGTGTTGTTCATCCCGTTGATCATCTCCAGCGGAGGCAACACGGGAAATCAATCGGCCACCCTGATCATTACGGCCATGGTCAACGGCGACGTCACCTTTCGCGACTGGATCCAGATTGCCCGCCGCGAATTCTCCACGGGCCTCTTGCTTGGTGGTGTCCTGGGGACCGCGGGTTTCGTCGTCGCGATATTTCTCTCGCCAGGCATTATCGAATCGGCCGTCGTAGGGCTCACCCTGCTGTTGGTCGTGGTGAGCGGAGCCTTGATTGGTGCGATGCTGCCACTGGCACTAAGAAGAATCGGGCTCGATCCCGCATTGATGAGCAATCCTGCGGTGGCTTGCATCATCGATATTCTAGGGATCGTGATCTACATGAGCGTCGCGGTAGCCCTACTGGGCAACCCCGCACCGTCGCCTTAATTCAAGAAGTGCCGGCCAGATAGCCCAGCCGTATGTCGGCTGGGTCGCCGTAGGCGACAAGATTCTCTTTGCAGAAGTTTCGATCCGGGTAAGAGTCAGGGCTTGCTGTTAGTTCTTCCACCAAGATAGATTCTGTGAAACCAACCCAGCTGACAGGGTGAGAGTCGCTTCAAGGCTTCCTGTCACCTGCGGTGACCCAGCCGACATGCGGCTGGGCTTTCTACTTGGCATCGCGGCGATCTCAGTTTTTTCTTGCCGAACGACCCAATTGAAACAGCTTTACCGATAGCGTTCCTACGCCACTCGATTGAGCAGCGGAGTTTCCGGTTCCGCATTGGCCGGTCGGAGAAGCGGCTCGAGTGCCACGCGAAGTTCCTCCAACCGCACCGGTTTAGAGAGCACCGCAGTGAGACCCGCATTTTGCAACTGCTCACAATGTTGCCATCGTGGAAAACTTGCCAGCGCAAGAATCGGAACCTGATCGAAGTTTTGCTGCAAGCGTCGAAGTTCCGTGAGGTCCGCCGCATCGCGGCAATCCCACAACACCGCCGTGGCGGACATTTTGGGAAGTTGCTCTCGGGGATTCACGCCAACCGGTTCAAATCCCCACTCCCGGCAAGCCTCGCATAGCAGATCGCTCATATCCCATTGCGTCGCCGCAACCACCATCAGACGGTTCGAGTCCTTGGGAAGCAACGGCGAAGACCCTATAGCAGGGCGTTGCAGGCGGCGATCTTCTTCCGCACAAGAGACAGGCAGCCCCCAGTCGGGGCAATGCCCATCTTCCAGCAGCAGCAACTCAGTGGCCCACCAACTCGACCAGCGGTGCCAGTACACACGGAGTACTCCGGGCAAGGGGATGCCGGTTCGCTCTTCGCCTTCGCACCAACTTCCCAGCAACGACACGATGGGGGCCGTAGGTACGTTGCACCGAAGTTGCTCGACGTCCCGTTCCGCAAACTGCCGCGGGAACGATTGCGCCAGAATGATCAAGTCGACGGTCGTGCGACCACCGCTGGTCTGTCGAATCGCTTCGGGAAGGTCGGATGCTGTCGTGAGGTTGACCGTCCGCGCAATCTCCGTCGAGGCTGCTCTGAACTCCGCGCTATTGCATGGGCCGACGAGTAATACGTGAAGGTCATCCATGACTTCTCAATCCACCGATTGCTTCCAAACGCAAATAGTCCCGCATCCGCTGGCGTCATCAGCGTGGCGATTATACGATTGCTTTCACCGCCGGACCACGCCAGTCTTCGCGGGCCACTCGCGGCGGGAAATGCCCGTGAACTTTGGGCGATACGTAGTAGAAGGAATGCTATCGCGGTCGGCGCAACCTGCTGGCTGAAGATTACACGAACAAGCTCAACACCCTGGTCGAAACCCATGAACCCGAAAGTTCCAGTCCTGCTTGGGAAGCTAACACGCCGGGAATTCCGCCAGCGGATGGGCAGCGGTGAATTGCAAGCCTGCATCATTCCGGTGGCAGCCATCGAGCAGCATTTGGAACACCTAGCCATGGAACACGACTGGCGCAGCGTGAATCACATCGCCGTGAACGCCTCCGAGCGCCTATCGCCCAGAGTTCTCGTTGCTCAGGGGTTGATGGCCGGAATCAGCGAGCACCACATGAAGCACCCTGGCACATTGACCCTGCGACCCGGTAGTTTTCTCGCCGTCCTGTACGATTTGATCGACAACATGGTCCGCGCCGGGTTCAAGAACATCCTCGTGCTCAACGGACATGGCGGAAACGTGAAGCCATGCCGGGGGATCTGGGATCAGTATCAGCAGCTAACCGAAGTCAACCTGCACTTTCTGCCCTACTGGGATCTCGTCTCCCAGGACGAGGCCCGAGAATTTCTCGTAACCGGTGAGATGCCGGGTCACGCACAGGAATTCGAAACCGCCTTCGCGCTAGCCGCGTTTCCGGAAAATGTGCGACACGAAGCCATGGCCGATCAGGACGATCAGGCTCCTACCAAGGCAACCGCGGAAGCGGGAAACCAGTTGATCGAACTCTTCGTCGACCGCCTGGCAGCCTATCTGGAAGACATGATCGCCGGACGACGCGTGGCGGAGATTCCGCCGTTTCAACCATGAGTTGCAATCAGACGCTACTCTTCAGGGCTCTGGTATTCCGACCATGTCTCGGGCGCGGCGCCGTTGGTCGAGTCGCTATAGCGGTATTCGTCCACGGCCGCCGGGTACGAAGGATCGAGGATGGCCTGGAACCGTTGCCATAATTTGGCCAGCGATTCGTCCTGCTGCATTTGAGCAAGGCTCGACTGGTAGTTGGCTTCGTCCGAGTAGTGGTACATCTCGAGCCATTGATGCGGGTCCGAAGCACTCTGCAAGTACGTTGGGCTTTGAGGCAGAAAGCGATGGTAAATCGCATCGGCCTCTTGCCGAATCGCAAGGTACTCACCCATCTTCGCGGGCTTGATGCGATAGCGAAACGTCTTAAGAAACATCTGCGAAGATTTTCCTGCTGCCGGGCCGTCGTCGGTGTCGGAACGAAGTGCGGCTTGAACTGTAGTGGGCGGGTGTTACATGTTCGTCAGCTGATAGTGTGTTGAAACAACGGCCAGTATCAGGAAAAACGACCCCGTTAGAACCAAGCCGATGCGAATGAACCAGTTCGGCCGTAAGGCCTTCGGCAGCAACACAAGGTTCAGTGCCAGGGTGTGCCAGCAACTAAATCCCAGGGCGAAGTTCATTATCATCGTAGCATAAAGCAGCAGCTGTTTGGGCTTCCCAAGATAGAGCATCGTCAGCCCGAAAACGGCAAAAACCGATAAAACGGTAAAATAAACCCAGCGAATATCCGAGGGATCGAGCTTTCTGAGGCTGCCGCTGGCGGTCCAAAACACATCGATCCACCGCCGAATGAGCCCGTCTGCGCTGGTAGCCATGGTTGGGGCCAGCACCAGAAACCCACAAAACAGGGTCATCAACCAGCATAGATTCCCCAAGGTTGATCCGTTTTCTTCCGTGACGCGTTGGGCCACCCCATCGGCGGTCATTCCCGCGGCTGTCCAATCGTTCGCGACGGTGCCTCTGGGCAGAAATTCGACCGAAAGCATGCTCGGCAGGGCTAGCCCCAGAAAGCAGGCCGGCATCCACACGGCGAGTTGATCGCGCAGCACGTGTTTGTACCACCGCTTCCAACGCGGCATCGACTCGGGCGTCACCTTGAACACGGTTCCCACGTGCGACAGCTTCACATTCCGACCACCGATCACGCTGGGGATCGCCCCCACGTGCCAACCCATGCCCCAGCCCTGGTCGCGGGTGTAGTTGCTCACGGGGGTATTCGACAGCCCGCCCGATCCAGCAATGGCGACCAGGGCCGCGATCGAAGCGATCAGCGAGAGGTCGACCATGCTCAACATTTCTTTGGCCCGGCCTTCGTACAACGCGACGAACAAGTTATCGACACCGTCTCCGTCCAGCTTGCCGTCTCCGTCCACATCTTCGTAAGGGTCGGGCTTCTGATCCCCTGTGTAGTCGGGCCAACTATCGGCCTTGCCATCACCATCGGTATCCACCGAAGGTACCGTCGACTTCGTGGCCCATTCGTTTACGTCAAGACGACCGTCTCGGTCCCAATCTTCATTGGCATCGAGCCGGCCGTTGTTGTTCAGGTCTTCACCACGTCGCACGGGAAACGTGCCGAACTTGAAGAAGCCACTGGTGATTTCAGTCCAGGTCGAAGCATGGCTGTAGGCCAGCGTGATCAGTAGCAGGAAGCCCAGCACGACAACGATCTTGAAGGCCATGATCGCCTTCAGCGCATTGTAGATCTTCCCCCCGAACACCAACGGAATCAGTGCCAATAAGAAGACTCCATACGAGAGGTTCTTCATGAGGCTTTGATGCTGGGGGTTCGTTGCATCGGGGATCTCTCCCAAAAGAACCGCGGCTGCGGGGATGGCCGCATTGGCCGCCAGATAGGGAAACACCGCCCCGAAGTCGAGCACCAGATAGACGAACAGCCAGAACATGGGGCCGGGCAGCGTGCGAAACTTGCCCGTGAAGATCGGCTCGCCTGAGTACAGCGTGTAGCGGCTGATTTCGATGTTGTAGAGCACCTGGCCCAGAATGCTGAGCGTGGCCAGCCACAACAGTGCGCCACCATATTTGGCCGTAACCGTGGGGCCCATCAACCATTCGCCGCCACCGATTGCCGAACCGCCCATCAACAACCCGGGACCCAATAGCGCAAACCAATGTCGCCACGTCCAGTGCGGGGCGTCGATCAGTTCACCGACATTCCATGTCGGCATCTGCTTGGAGCCGGGATGTGGAGCCGCGGTATCAGAAACCTCTGCTTCCGCAACGGCGGTTTGCTGGGCCATCAATTCCCCTCAGTTTGACAAGCACCCCATGTCACGATGATTGGCCCTTGAAGATGGCAGCTAGAAAGCCCGGTTGCAAGCAACTATTTGTAATTCGACGGTCGATCGCCAGGTGGATTGTTGATTCTGCGTCTTCCAGGGGTTATGTTCCGCGCGGAACTTGGGTTCTCCTTCCGCAAGCCGCTGATTCTTTGGAGTTGAGTTAATGAGTGTTCTCGATCGCTTTCGTCTCGATGGACGACGGGCCGTGATTACCGGGGGAAGCCGCGGTTTGGGCTTCGAAATGGCTCGGGCGATGGCCGAAGCGGGTGGTGAAGTCGTCTTGGCCAGCCGCGATTTGTCAGCGGCCCAACAGGCGGCCGCGAGCCTCAACGATGCGGGGCACACTGCACACGGGATGCAGGCCGACTTGAGTTCGCCATCACAAACCACCGAGTTCTGCGAACGTGTGCTGGCCGAATTCGCTCCTATCGACATCCTCGTGAACAACGTGGGCGGTCGACGGATTAACGATCCCACCGAACAGATGCCTTTGGAAACGTGGCAGCAGATTCTTGATCTCAACCTGACCCAGGCGTTCTTGTGTACCAAACTGCTAGGCGGGGCGATGCTCAAACGCGGTTATGGTCGTGTGATCAACATCAGCTCGATTTCCGCCACCATGGCCACCAAGCAAATGCGGGGTCGGTCGTACGAAACCAGCAAAGCCGCACTATCGATGTTTACCCGCGCCGTGGCCGCCGATTGGGCACCCCATGGGGTCACCGTGAATGCGATCGCCCCCGGCACGTTCCTCACCGACGCCAATCGCCGCTGGATCGAACAACGACCGGAATTGAAGCCGGAGATCGAATCGCAAGTTCCCATGGGGCGATTGGGCGACCCCGAAGAGATCGGGGCGCTGGCGGTTTACATGGCGAGCGAAGCTTCGAGCTACATGACCGGATCAGTCGTGGTTATCGACGGCGGCAGGACAATCTGGTAGCACTCAGCATGCTCTCGTTGATCCGATGCAGTCTAGAAGCAGTTCAGAAACGGTGAGACCATGGCGACCAGGCACGAGACGGTGACCCATGCAGAGATCGGTCGCCCGTTGTCGGAAATCGATACGCCCGCTTTGTGTATCGATATCTTTGCGCTGGAAGCGAATATTCACCGCATGGCGAGCCTCTGCAAAGAACACTCGGTCGATTGGCGGCCGCACTCCAAGGGGCATAAGTCGCCCGAGATCGCTCGTCGCCAGGTCGAGGCCGGCGCGATTGGTGTCACCTGTGCCAAGCTCGGCGAAGCCGAAGTGATGGCCGCCGCGGGCATCCGCGATATTCTGATCGCCAATCAACTCGTAGGTCCTCGCAAGATGAAGCGGTTAGCCGCGCTGTGTCGCGTGGCCGATCCCGTGGTGGCGGTCGATCATGTGGCCCAAGTCGACGCCATGAGCGAAGCCACCTCGGCGGCCGGTGTACAACTTCGGGTGATTGTCGAAGTGGACGTTGGACTCGCTCGCTGCGGCACCGATCCCGGTGCGGCCACGCTCGAACTGGCGCGTCACATCCACGAATCGCCCGGGCTGATCCTTGCGGGCATCATGGGCTACGAGGGGCACTTGCTCACCGTGCAGGACCTGGGGCAAAAGGAGAGCAGCATTCGAGAGGCAATGGGGCAACTCGTTGCCACGCGGGACTTGCTGATCGACAACGATTTGCCATGCCCCATCGTTTCCGCTGGGGGTACCGGTTCGTACGCGTACACGATGGACTGTCCCGGAGTTACCGAACTGCAGGCCGGCGGGCTGATATTCATGGATGTCTTCTATCGCGACCAATGCCAGGTACTGGGGTTCGCCCACGCTCTCACCATTCAGGCCACAGTGGTCAGCCGACCGACACCCGATCGGGCCATCATCGATGCGGGACGAAAGACGATGAACATGGAACTCGAGATGCCACAGGTGATTGATCGCGATGGCATTCGGGTAAAACGTCTTTCCGCCGAGCACGGACAATTGACGCTCGACCCCGTGGCCCAAGATTTGGCGATTGGCGATCGCATCACGCTGATCCCCGGCTACGGCGATTTCACGTCGGTGTTACACAACGAGTTCTTCGCCGTTCGTAACGGGGTCGTCGAAGCCGTGTGGCCGATCGCGGCGCGGGGGCTCTTAAGATGATCGCTTGGGGTTGCCGCGTCTCACTTTACTGCAACAATCAAAACTGAACACATTCGACAGATCGCGTCGTATCAAAGGACCATCCGATGGCCAAGTACAGTGATGAAGAGTTGCTCAACTACTTGAAGGGCCAGGGCTTTGCACAGGCGGAGATCGACAAGATCTTCGAGAAGCTGGAAGAATACGACTCCTCGGTCTTTCGGCAATCGATCTTCGATGCCATCGAAACCGGCAGCTTCGATCTTCGTGCCGTCATCGATGAGGCGATGGGCGAGGATTCGGCAGGCAATGAAGAATAGTCTTTGAAAGTAGCCGACGTGCGCGATGTCACTGCTTACTTCAGTTGAAACGTTCCCGGCTCCGGGTCGATATTTAGTTCGACATTGATGAACTTGGCGTCCCGCAGAACCTCCTCACCCTGTAACTCGAAGAATCGCCGGGGCAGGTGGGTCTCCTGATCGAACCACATCTGGCGGTGGGTCATGTCGGTTTCCGGCGTATCGGTCGAGGCCTCGATCACGTAACAAAGGCTGCCTTCGAACTCCTCATCGGGCAGCCGTTCAAGCTTCCAACCCGCGGCCACCAAGTCGCTGAGTTCCTGGTACTCCAGCCCCCAGGCCGTTTCAAAGAACCGACGGCCCCGCACGCCCGTGAGACGTTCATCGGTCGGTTCCAGCGTCAGCACGATGAGAGAAAACACGCCTCCTTGTTTGCCTTGGATCACACCCTCGGCGTTGATCGTGGCGACCGAACCCTGATTGTCGCCCTCGATCACCGTGTTGCGATACAGCGAGGGCTTTTTGAAGTAGACGTCGAGCACCTTGTTGTCGGTCTCGTCACCCTTTCGCAAGAAGACCACGGTCGTGCAGTGGTAGTTGTCGATCGTATCCCAGCGTTCGTACGCCAAATCAAGAATATCTTGCGCCGTGAGTTCTACGGGGGTTTCTTCCTCGGGGCTCTCCGCTTCGCTCTCCAGCGGTTCGACCACGGGTGGGGGCGTGGCTTCTCGGTTCCGTAGCGCCGCTAGTTCTTCTTGATTGCGGATCTCCGCCCAATAGACATAGGCCAACACGGCGATACATGGCACCAGGACAAATGCGCCGCGACGAAGATATCGATTCATAGTTCGCAACCTGAAGGCGAGAGGAAAAGATGGTACCCCACGATCCTCCGTTGTACCGCACCATAGGCCCCGTCCACAATGTCAGCGTTCATCCGAAGGTTGTGCTGGCAACTTTCAGAACGCGGAGCCAGACAGGGACGCCGCGATTCGTTAGATCGAGAAGGATTCTAGGCCGGCCGGAGGTCGAGCCCACAGCCACCGCAAGAGGCATCCCCGGGAATGACGTCGGCGCCACATTGAGGGCAGGCGAAGCGAACTTTCTTGTTGATCGAAGAGCCAGCCATGTCGGCAAAATAGGTCCAACAATGGGGGCAAATGTGGTACGTCGTCGGCACCACCTTCTTGCACTTGGGACACGTGAACGTTTCCGCGCCCAGCAGCGAGGAACCACTTTGTCCGATGCTCGATGGCGAATCACCCCGTGGGCGGCGGTGCGTTGCCTCCTGGTGAACGGGCAGCGCTTCCTCATCGTGCATCGGCGGGCCGATCATGTCGAGCACCGATTCTTCCGAAACCACCCCCTCGGGGACCGGAACATAAATGCGGGACTGGCACTTGGGGCACAGCCCGGTCTGCCCGGCATATTTGTTCTTGAGCTTCAGCTCATGACCGTTGGGACAGGTGACTTTAATCGACATTGCACATGACTCCCATCGCGGAACCAGATGCTTGGTTCCACCGATTTCGGATCTGTCTGAAGTGGAAGAATCCGAATGATTGAAACAGAACGAGCGCTATAAACCTGCGTGGGCAGATCTATCAAGGTCATCACCACGCTTTCACTAGGAAAGCCAGTGGCTATCCGTCAGTAGTCGAATCTGATGCCCGATCTCTGTCTCGTAGCTGAACGCTACTAGGAGAAGTACATTGGTGGATGAGGCAGGACGGTCCCGAAAGGTTCCACATCACCACTAGGACCTAGTCTAACTGCGATCGCCGAGTAAGGCAAAAAATCTTCCGCACGGCAATTACAACCGCGCATGGCCTGATCGGCGAGATAGTTTTACGCGCACGCTTCTGTCGCTTTTAAAACCGCACCCGCGTTATCGGGCTTGGCGATCACGATTTCGCGCGATTCTGTATCGGGTAGTTTGTGAAGCCGTTCACAAAGTTCTTCCGCGGCTGTTTCATTCCCACACACCGCGAACACGCCGGGGCCCCACGAGCTTTGGGAAATTCCTCGCCCGCCGGCATCTCGCAGAATTTGTACGGCTTCTGCTGCTTTGCCCGCGGCATACGGTCCGCCCTGAACACTGGCGAAACACTGGCCGGCCAGTTTGCCGAACTTTTCCAGCCGATCGGCGAAGGCTTCGTAATCGCCCTCGATGGCCGCCGGCAGCAATTCGATCAGCAGCAGGCGACACATCTCGGCGGTGACTTCCTCGGGGACCGAAGGCAATCGGCCAATGGCCTTCACTTCTTCGGCCCCACTAAGCCCGGCGCAATCGCGTGGCACCAACAAGACAAAATGCCAGGCCTCCGGCAGAGCGATGCGTGTGATCAACGGACCGAAGCCCTGCGGTGTGCGCTTGCCGCCTTCCAAAATCATGCCACCGCCGGCGAACCCATGCATGCCCACAGCGGAACGCTTGCCGCGGTCGACCCGGTGGGCCAGTTCGGCAACCTTGTCGTTGGGCAAGCCTTCCAGTGCCGCGACGCCGGCAGCAACGGCCAACGCCAATTGCGTTCCGCTGCCCAGCCCAACGTGAGAAGGTGGTGCTTCCAATACTTCGATTGCCACGCGGGGCTCTTGCTGTGTGCGTTGCGTTGCCAGTCGGGCGAAGTGCGCGACGCGATCGGCCAAGGGGCCTACGATTTGCAATCGCTCGGAAGTTCGTATCCTCACCCGCACGCGCGGGCGATCGATCATGATTCCCAGCCCGCCGAATTGGCGCGAGACGTCGTCCCCGAAGGCTAGCATGCCGCAGTGCAAGCGACTGGGCGTACTGATTTCAACGCACCGGTGGGCCATGAATGCAGTTCTCGAAGACAGTGGTTAGCAGTGTTGTGTGCAGGCGTCGCGATATCAACAGCTAGTTTAACAGCCAAGACGGTCGAGGGCTGAGTGGGCACATGGCCGGGGCGAGGGTTCCGGGCAATGAGTTGTACTCATCCTTTGTCGCCACGACCGATGGCCTGATCGATATGTTTCACGAGAAATTCGAACGCACGATGTTCCGCGTCGCCCCCGGTCTTGTCGACAGGAACTTGCAATCGTTCCATCTCGCTCAAAATCTCCTTGGGCGGAAGGATCCCGACGCGGGTGGCCAAGATCGCGGCTTCCACCACCGCATGTCTGGCCCGATTGAATCCGAAAAAATCTCGTAGACGACCACGATCGACCACCTGCATCTCGAAGCTTGCCCGAGGGGGCTCGTCGTTCAACTCCGAGACACGTAATGCGTACCATCGGCATGCGGCTGTAAGAATCACGCCGTTGACCGCTCTGGCAGGTGTTGTATCAGGCGACGGGATCACCTCCCCCACGGCCGCTTGGGCCAGCAGTTCGACGTCGTCCACTACGTGAAACACGGCCTCGTTCGTGCGTTTGAGGTTGGCGTAGGTCGTTGAACTTTGAAACGGTCGCAGCCGCATCCGCTCGAATTGCACGTCAACATCCGGGCCCATCGGCGAGATGTTGGGCGAGCCGTCAGCGTTGAGCGTAGTGATAATGCCTTCGAGAATCATCGTGCGTTGCGATCGGCGATGTTCAGCGTGTGCTGCGTCTAAAAGGTAACGGGGCCACTCGGAGCATCTTGGGAAACGGTAGGAGGCTGGCGTCGTTCGCTATCGATGTTCGGTCCTTCGTCGTCAACCGGGATGTCCGCCGCCTGCAGGAACGAACTCAAAATGGCATAGCCCACATCGGTCAGCACCGACTCCGGGTGGAACTGCACTCCAAAGATTGGCAGCGACCTGTGCCGAATCGACATCACCGTGCCATCCTGCAATTCGGCATCGATCACCAATTCCTCAGGCAGCGAAGGCTTCTCGACCACTAACGAGTGATAACGACACGCCACAAAAGGGTTTGGCAGTCCGGCCATCAGACCGTGTTGCTGATGATGGATAGGGCTGGTTCGTCCGTGCATTGGTTCCGCGGCTCGAACGACGCGGCCCCCGAAAGCCTCGGCAATGGTTTGGTGTCCCAGACAGACGCCAAGAATCGGGTATTCTTCTTTCAGTTTCCGAACCAGTTCCAGCGAACAGCCTGCTTCGCGCGGGGTGCATGGCCCCGGTGAGAGCACAATTGCCTGCGGTCGCAAAGCACGAATGCCCGCCACGTCGATGGCGTCGTTGCGCACTACCTGCGTGATTTGCCCCAACCGTCGAAAGTATCGGGCCAGGTTAAAGACGAAGCTGTCGTAGTTGTCGATGAGGAGAATCATTCAAGCGTGCTGCGGGTGATGCGGTGACTTGGCGGTTGTGTGGTTCTTACTGCAAGGCTCTCAGCAGACCTTCGGCTTTGTGCCAAGTCTCTTCGTATTCTAATCGCGGAACCGATTGGGCCACGATCCCCCCTCCGACCTGCGCCTGCCACCAACCGCGGCCACACGTGAACGTGCGGATCAGAATGTTGGTGTCCATCGTTCCGTCGAATCCAAGATATCCCAGGCAACCACAATAGGCGCCCCGCGCGGTCTGCTCCAACTCGGCGATGATCTCCATCGCTCGGATCTTGGGTGCCCCCGTGATCGACCCCCCGGGGAAGGTTGCCCGCAGCAAATCGATTGGCGAGACTTCGGTCGCCAGCGTTCCTCGCACTTCCGAGACGAGATGCCGTACATATTCGTAGGTTTCCAGACGGCAGAGATCGGCCACGTACACACTGTCGTTGTGGCAGACTCGCGAGAGATCGTTCCGTATCAGGTCAACAATCATCACGTTCTCGGCCCGATCCTTTTCGCTGGCCTGTAAGTCATCCCCGGCAAATAAATCTGCCTCGGGTGAAGCCGTGCGACCACGCGTGCCCTTGATCGGACGGGCTTCGACGTAGCCGTCGCTTACTTGCAGAAAACGCTCGGGCGAAGCACTGGCCAGTTGGCAATCTCCCATGTCGAAGTATCCGGCGAATGTGGCGGGGTTTCGCTCCCGTAATCGAAGATAAAGCGACACCGGCTCATAATCCCCCGGGTACAGCAACCGCTGGGCAAGGTTCACCTGGAAAATATCACCCGCAAAAATGTACTCGATCGCTCGTTCGACGCACTGCAGGTAGGCCTCTCGCGAGAAGTTGCTTGTCAGTCGCGGTAAACCTCCAACGTCGAATTGCGGGGCCAGCGCCTCTTGCGACAGGGCAGGGGGGCGTCGGTCACCGTTCACCCGGAAACTCGACACCGCCTGCTGCGAACGACGCAGGCGATCCTTGAACTCGCGTATTCTGCTCGCGGCCCGATCTCGTCTTCGAGTTGGATCGCGTTCGGGCAGCCCTAGCGAGATGATCCAGCTCTTCTCCAACACATGATCGAAGGCCAGCACGACATCGTAGAGGCCCATCGCCAACGCCGGTACCTGGAACTCATTCCACCGCGGGCTGGGAAGTCGTTCCAGTTGACGACCGAGATCGTAACTCAGCATCCCTGCCGCTCCACCTTGAAACGGAGGGAGGTCTGCGATGCGATCCACTCGATGCTCGTCGAGCTTCGTCCTTAGCACACCCAGGGCATCCGCACCTTCAAGCGGTAGCTCGACATATTCGAAAGGGTCGGCCGCCACAAACGAATAGCGGCCAAGAATCTCGTCCCGTCGGGCGCTATCGAGAAACACTACATGCGGCAGATCGCGCAACTTCAGAAACGCCTCGCAGGAATCGAGTCCCGTGTCGAGCAGTTCGACAATCGGCTCAATCGCCTCCGTTGGAGGAGAAACACCATCACCGTCATGCTCACTCATGGCGCACCTTCACGCTTCTTGCGTTCACGATGGCTTATTTCTTCTTTGGTCAGCATTCCCCAATCGAGCGCCTGATCTTGGCGATATTGTTTGCCAAGCTGCAACGCGATCACGGCCTTGGCCATTTCATAGCCCAGGTAAAAGGCATGGTCTGCTTCGATGGGTCGTGAGGCATGGGCCTGCATCTTCTCGAACAATACAAAGGGGTCTGAGTTGCTGTGTAGCTCCCGTTCGGCCAGGGCATGTAGCTGCTCGCCCTCGGCGAAGAGTCGGTAGTTTCGATCCTTAATGTCGCTGGCCATTTGAGCAAGCACCTCGGGGCCGTGCTCGTGAAGCTGCGTGTCTCGCAACATCACCAGGTTTGGTTCAACGTGCTTGGGGAGTGATTTGTTGTTCACCGCGTGGTACATCAGTTTGCGGGCCAGATCGCATTCGGCCACCGAACTGCAGGCCCAGTTGATCACCTCCGTGGTCAACACGCTGCGAATTCCCGCTTCCTGGCAAAACCCTAGTAGCAGAACATTCACGCCGGCCGAATCGACGTCGGTCAGCTCGGTCAAGTTGCCGATGCCCATCATCATTTCAATATCCGAGTATCGGCGTCGAACTTCGAGATACCTGCCCAGGCTGGCCGCGAAGCCAAACCCAATCGGTTCGATGATCGGGTCGACCCGAAATGGCACGCCCTTGGCGACAAACGCCTCGATGCTCTCGTCGAGGCCGTTCAGCGTGCCGACTTCATCGGGGATGAGAACAACTTCGCAGCCCCAGTCCAGGGCCAGGTGGCGATTGCTCTTGTCGACCGACAACACCAACTCGGCACCCGCGGCGATTGCGGATTCGACCTCCTGTGGGTTGAAGCTGTCGATCGAAACACGATGCCCCGTATCGCGTAACTCTCGCACCACGCTGCCAACCTCGGGCCACGTGTAGCCGGGGTCGCACCCGACGTCGATGACGTTGGCGCCCGCGTCGGAGAGTTTTTTTGCCGCACGCAGAATCTCTTCGGTCGATAGCTTGGGTGCGTGGTTGATCTCGGCGATGATCTCAATATCGTAGCGCCCATAATCCTCGGGACGATTTCCACGACTACCCAGCCCGAAGCACCCGGGCAACTCTCGTAGGTCTTTGGGGCCCCGCTCGACGGGTACCCCGAGCTGCTTTTCTAAGGCTGCCAGATCACCCTGGCAAAACCCCGGCAGTACCACGCGCGTCGTTCCCTCGGGAACGGAGATCCGCGAGGCGACCCACTCGGCCGTCATCAACGCGGCCACGGTGATAGGCAACGTTTGAATCGAATAATTGAACGCTGCCTGCGAGGACAATTCGGCAATCGTCTTTTCCAACGCGGGAGCGGCAAGTTTCCCGGTGACGAAGTGAATTCGTTCGCGTCTCATCGGAGTTGCCGCGTTGTTGGCCATGGTTCCGTGCGATTCATCGTTCAACTGACACAGAGCCCACCATTGATGGGAACGATCTGTCCCGTCATATAGGAAGCGTCGTCGGATACCAGAAAGCGTGCCACGCGGGCCACATCTTCAGGGCTTCCCCAGCGACCCAGCAGCGACTCGGCTTGGGCCCGTTGTTGCCAATCTTCCGATGCGTCTTCGCCCCAGGCGGTCTTGATCCAACCGGGCGCGAGGCAATTTACGCGCACCTTGGGGGCCAGCGACTTAGCCAGACTTTTGGTAAACGCCATCACCGCCCCTTTCGTGGCGGTGAAGATTTGCCCGCTGTCTCCGGCCATGCCGACCGCGACTTGATCCCACCCCATGTTGATGATCACGCCGCCGCTGTGTTCGGACATTTTCTGTCCAACCTCTCGCGCTAAATGAATGCTCGCCAGCACGTCGACTTGCCACAGTGCTTCCAGTTTCTCGTCGAATGACCAATCGGCATTCTCTCCGGTTAGCACATCGACTCCCGCGTTATTCACCCAGGCATCAACTCGGCCGCGCCATTGCCAAGCCTGATCGATTAGCGTTTCCTGTCCTTCGCGGCTTTTCAGGTCGGACAGCACCAGGTGCGTCTGGCGGCCCAAGTTTTGAATCTTTTGGGCGACCCCACCCAGTTGTTCTCGCGAAGCCCGAGCGTGCAGAACCAGATCGGCGCCCGAAGCGGCGAGTTCGATGGCAATTGCCGCACCAATCCCCGAAGAGGCACCCGTCACGACCGCGACGCGACCGGCAAGCGAAGGTCCGCCCGCGGGATGGGGTTTCGGAGCGTGGCGTGGGGAACCGGAGGTATTCATCATTCCTCGTTTGTAGCCCCGGCCGAATGTGCCAGCAACCGCACGGACGGGCTCATCGTTCGCGGGAGTGCAGGAAGTTTAAAAACCTACCCAAAACCCGTCGTTTCGACCACCTTGCGTCCGGTGACGAACGTCTCTAGGTTAATCACACCTCGGGGCCTTCGGTTGAGGTTAAGATTGGAGATACATGGAGTCATGTGGCCGTCGGGGTGCATGTTTGGCCGCAACGACTTGCACGGTTGACCAGTGCGGTGCACATTTCTTGCGAGCCTGGTTTGTCCATGGTCGTCGACACGTATTCCCGGGCACTTAGGTAAGCAGTAACCCCCGTACAAGACACCGATGACATTCAATCTCCACGAGCAGATCGGCAACTCGGCATTCGCCTTTCGCGGCTACAACATCAACAACCTGGGGCGAACCGACGAGTTGCTCAACCACCACGCGTACGGCCCCGTGGTGAAGGAAGTGCTGACCGAGGCTTCAGAACTCGTCTCCGAAGCCATCAAGCGAAAGGTCGATCTAGCTCAGCGGGTGAGAGACAAGGCCGAGTCGTCGCTCGACACCTTTGCTGAAGATATGGCCCAGGTCATCGCGACCGAGCTTGCCCAGGTTCGCATCTTGGAGCAGTTCTTCGACTTGCCGATGAAGAAGGCCAAGGTCACCTTTGGGTACAGTCTGGGAGAAGTGGCCGCGCTGATCGCCTCGAATGTCTACTCGATGCGAGATATCCTCACGGCCCCGCTCACGCTGGCAGGTGAATGTGCCGAGTTGGCCAACGACACCACCATGGGCATCTTGTTCTCGCGCGGACCAGCCCTCGATTTCAACGCGGTGCAACATTTGTGCGTCGACATCAATTCAGAAGGCAATGGGGTGATCGGCATTTCGACCTATCTCTCGCCCAATACGGTGTTGCTGCTGGGCCAATTCGACACGATCGACCGCTTTCGGAAACGAATGAAAGACGTACTGCCCGAGAAAGCGCACCTGCGGAAGAACGATCACTCGTGGCCACCGTTACACACACCGCTGTTGTGGGAGAAGTCGATTCCCAATCGGGCCGCGGTGATTCAGCACACCATGGTCGGCGGATTCACAACGCCCGAGCCGCCGATTATCTCCTGCGTTACGGGCAAGATCAGCTACAACGATCACAACAGCCGGGAGATCCTTAACCGCTGGATCGACCATCCGCAGAAGTTATGGGACGTGGTCTACGAAACCCTGGCCATTGGGGTCGACGTGGTGATTCATGTGGGCCCCGAGCCGAATCTGATTCCGGCCACCTTCAAGCGGCTCAGCGACAACGTTACCGCCCAACTCAAAGGGCGCTCGTTGAACAGCGTCGGCCTCAGGGCCATGTCGGGCATCGCCAGACGGCCCTGGTTGAGCAAATTGCTCTCGTCGCGCGCTGCCCTGCTGAGGGCGCCCTTCGTCCAGCACGTGATCCTGGAAGATTGGCTCCTGGAACAGACACTGCCCAGCTAATCTCGTCGCTGGGGCGCCGGCAGTCTTATTCCTTCAACCAGGCCCAGGCCGAGTCGACGTCGTCGAAGTATTCCACTTTGGCCATGGTGAACGGCTTGCATACCTTGGCCATCCATTCTTCCCACTTCTTTTCGCCAACCAGGGCGATCTTCTCGATGTGGGTACATTGCTCGGTGGCGAACTTGATGTCGTCCCACAGGGCGTGCATGTCCCAACCGTGGAAGTCGTGGAATTGAGCCAATAGGCGTACCTTGCCGTGCTGTTTCACGGCCTCTTCAACCTCGGGGACAAACTTCTTGTAGTCCTCATCGTGCAGTTTGCCGCTCATGCGGAAGCCGAGGATTTTTTCTGAGCCTGAATCTAGCGTTTCGATCATTTCAATATCTCCGTTGTGGCGACTGGAATCGTGTTCCGCCTATCAGAGTCTCCATGCTAATTCTATAAGGCAATCTACCGGCGATCGTCTACCTTCGCGAGAAAAGAATAGCCCGATGAACACAGATCGCCCAAGCGGTTGAGCAGTGATGCCGTGGACTGCGCTTGGTCTCTTCTACCCAATTCGCCTAGTCGGTGCGACTGGTGACTTCGATCAGATGCCAACCGAATTGAGTTTGGACGGGATCACTCACTTCGCCGATGGGGGCCGAGAAGACGACGGTATCGAATTCGGCCACCATTTGGCCGGGACCGAAGGTACCCAAATCGCCACCCGCTTGTTTACCCGAGGGGCACGTGGAGTGTTGCTTTGCCAGGTCGGCAAAGTCGGCACCTGCGGCGATCTCGTCCTTGAGCTTCTGACAATCGGACTGCGTGCTAACCAAAATATGACGTGCGGATGCTGATGGCATGTCCGTGCTTCTCCCAAAATGCGGTAAGGAAGTCCCCAACTGCCGCGAGGTTGTCGCGGCACAGAATTGTATGTCCGCTCAGCTTACCGCATAAGCCGATTCGATCAATGATCGCCAGCCGACACAGAAGGCAATGCTTCCGTGTCATTTGACTAGAAACGCCGTTGACAGGGGCAATACACGACCATGTTTATGGGATTTAATTTGGTCCCGGTTGGCACCGCCGGAAAGGGGCTCGCTTTCAGGCGATTTCTTGCAATTTCGCAGTGGTTCGAGGATACTTTTGGTGTCGAGCACCTCCTTGCTCGATGCAAGATATCGACTGCCCACCGACAAGATTCCATCTCACCCTGCCTGGAATCGAACCGACCCTCGAGGATTGCCCGATGAGTCGCTGCTTGCCTCGACAAGCTGTGCTTCAGCACCCGATGTTGGCCCTGTTTGCCTTCGTGTTGATTCTCTCGACTTTGTCACGAGCGTGGGGCGAGTTGCCGGCGCGGCCTGCGCAGCTAACCTTTGAACGCCACGTGCGCCCCATCCTGAAGGCCCACTGCTTTCACTGTCACGGTGCCGAAGGAGAAACCAACGGCGGGCTGGATCTGCGCCTGAAGCGTTTCATGGCCGCCGGCGGCGACTCGGGCCCCGCAATTCTTCCCGGCGATGTGGAGAACAGCTACTTGCACGAGCGCGTGGCTTCCGGCGAAATGCCCCCCAAGGGCGAACCGCTGACACCGGAGCAGGTCGACGTGATCGCCCGTTGGATCAGGCAAGGAGCGGTCACCGCTCGCCCCGAGCCCGAGACTCTCGGCGGCGGTACGCGCATCATTCCCGAGGACCGCGAGTACTGGGCGTTTCAACCGGTGCAGCGTCCCGCGATGCCCAGCGTCGAACGAGCCGACCTGGTTCGGACCCCCATTGATGCCTTTCTGTTGACCCGGTTGGAAGGGCAGGGGCTCTCCTTCAGTTCCGAGGCCGACCGCATGACCTTGTTGCGGCGGGCGAACTTCGACCTTTTGGGGCTCCCCCCAACGCCGGAAGAAGTCGCCACGTTTCTTGCTGATGAAGCCCCCGGGGCGTACGAGCGGCTGATCGATCGCCTGTTGGACTCGCCGCATTACGGAGAGCGATGGGGCCGGCACTGGCTCGATGTGGCCGGCTATGCAGACTCCGAAGGGTACACCGACGCCGACGCTCTGCGACCCCACGCCTATCGCTATCGCGATTGGGTGATTCGAGCCATCAACGCCGATATGCCATTCGATCGCTTCGTCCGAGAACAGCTTGCCGGCGATGAGGTGATCGGTCCGCCGTACAGCGAATTGACCCCTGAAGAAATCGACCTGCTGACCGCCACCGGGTTTCTGCGAATGGCCGCCGACGGAACGGCCACCGGTGGCATCGATCAAGATGTCGCGCGAAACCAGGTGATGGCCGACACGATCAAGATCGTGTCCACCTCGCTGCTCGGGATGTCCGTCGGCTGCGCGCAATGCCATGACCACCGCTACGACCCCATCCTGCAGGCCGACTACTACCGACTGCGGGCCGTGTTCGAACCGGCACTCGATTGGAAGCAGTGGCGCACCCCGCCGCAACGCGGTGTCTCGCTGTACACCGATGCAGATCGTCAGAAAGCCGCCCAGGTGGAAGCCGAAGCCTCCGAGATCGTCCAGCAACGGGCCAGCAAGCTCGAACAGCACATTACCGATGCCTTGGAAGTTGAGCTGACGAAACACCCTGAAGAGCTTCGCGAACCATTGCGAATCGCGTTTCGCACCGCCGGAGGAAATCGCAGCCCCGAGCAAACGAAGTTGCTGGCTGAATACCCCAGCGTGAACATCACCGCCGGGAACTTGTATCAATACAACCAAAAGGCTGCCGACGAGTTGAAGCAACTCGACCAGCAGATCGCCGCGGTGCGAAGCCGCAAACCTGTCGAAGAATTCATTCGGGCCCTTACGGAAACGCCCGACCATCGGCCCGAAACCTTCTTATTTCATCGCGGCGATCACCGTCAGCCGACCGAGCAAATCGCCCCCGGTGGCATGACCATCTGCAGTCGCGACGGAACCGAACCGCTGCAGATTCCGGGGAATGACCCATCGCGGCCCACCAGTGGGCGCCGCCTGGCGTACGCCCGCTGGCTCACGAATGGCCACCATCCACTAGTCGCTCGCGTGCTGGTGAATCGTGTTTGGATGCACCACTTCGGGCGAGGCATTGCCGAGAGTCCTGCCGACTTTGGAAATCTCGGCTCGCCGCCCACCCACCCGGAACTGTTGGACTGGTTGGCCGACGAGTTTGTGTCCCAGGGGTGGTCGCTGAAGTCGTTGCATCGATTAATGATGAACTCAACGGCCTATCGACAGTCCTCGCAGCGTACCGAAGCGGCCGACGCTGTGGATTACGACAATCAACTTTACAGCCGCATGAATGTCCGACGACTCGATGCCGAAGCAATTCGGGATTCCATCCTGCAGGTTAGCGGTGTTCTGAACCAGCGGATGTACGGCCCTGCCAGCCCCATTCAAGCCGACGATGTGGGGCAGATCATCGTCGCGACTGATGGTTCCGCTGCGTCACCCACCGAAAGTAAGGCCTACCGCCGCAGTGTGTATGTGCAGATTCGTCGTAGCCAACCGCTGGCCGTGTTGCGCACTTTCGATGCACCGGTGATGGAGACCAACTGCGTGCAGCGTACCTCATCCACGGTCGCCACGCAGGCCCTGCTGATGATGAATAGCAACTTCCAGTTGCAACAGGCCAAGCTATTCGCCCAACGTTTGCAACGAGAGGCGGGCGCCGACCTGGCGGCCCAAGTCGAGCAGGCCTGGCAGATCGCTTACCAACGCGAAGCAGAAGCAACCGAACGCGACGACGCGGTGGCCTTCCTAAATCATCAGGCGGCCTACCTGGCACAAACCGCGGCGGCCGAGGAGGACCCGGCCAAGAAGCAGTCTCCGGCCGATCAGCAACTGCAAGCGCTGACCAACCTGTGCCAGGTTCTGCTCAGCTCCAATGAATTTCTCTACGTGGATTGAGACCATGATGCAGCCCATGAATGGCGCCGGAATGCCCAACCGACGAAACTTTCTCGCCCGCAGTGCGATGGGCATCGGGTCGGTGGCGTTGGCATCGCTGTTGCGTGACGAGAAGTTGCTTGCCGCGCCGCACGTGCCCCGGCAACTGCGGACCTTCGATCTGAAGCCAAAGCCGGCCGCAGCCGAGCCTCGCGCGCGGGCCATGATCTCGCTGTTCATGCACGGCGGGCCCAGTCACGTCGATCTGTTCGACCCCAAGCCGGAACTCACCAAACGCAGCGGGACCGATTACCAGGGTGAGATTCGTCACAGTTTTATCAACCGTGCCACCAAACAATTGATGGGCAGCCCTTGGAAGTTTCAGAAGCACGGCCAGTGCGGGACCGAGCTTTCGGAGTTATTGCCGCACACGGCGGAGATTGTCGACGACATCTGCGTCATTCGGTCGATGCACACCGATATCAACGGTCACGAACCGTCGATCTGGTTCATGAACACCGGCAAAGCCCAGCCCGGCCGCCCGGCGCTGGGGTCGTGGTTAACGTACGCCCTTGGTTCCGAAAGCCAGGAACTGCCAGCATACGTGGTGCTGCGAGATCCCGGCGGGCTACCGGTCGACGGGGTAAGAAACTGGTCCAACGGCTGGATGCCCCCGCTGTACCAAGGCACGGTGGTTCGGGCCCAAGAACCACGGATTTTGAACCTCGACCCGCCCCCGCATTTGAAAGGCGACCTGCAGCAGCAGAACCTGGCGCTACTCGACAAACTGAACCGTCAGCATTTAGAGCGTCACCCGGGCGAGGCCGATCTGGAAGCCCGTATCGCCAGTTATGAACTGGCGGCCAGGATGCAGGTGGCCGCGAAAGAGGCCCTCGACATTTCCGGCGAAAGCGAAGCCACGCAGAAACTGTATGGCCTGGATCAGGACGCCACGCGTGAGTACGGCAAGCGGTGCCTCATCGCGCGGCGGTTGGTCGAGCGCGGCGTGCGATTCGTGCAGTTGTTCGTGGCCGGGCAAATCTGGGACAACCACAACAATATTCGTAACAGTCTGGCATCTTGTTGCGCCAAAACCGACAAGCCTGCCGCTGCATTGGTGAAGGATCTCAAGGCCCGGGGACTATTGGATAGCACCCTGGTGCATTTCGGCGGCGAGATCGGGCGATTGCCCGTGGTCGAGAACCCCGGCGATATCAGCAAGGCCGGACGCGACCACAACGGCCAGGGCTTTTCGATGTGGCTGTCCGGAGGCGGCATCCGCGGGGGCATGACGTACGGCGAAACCGATGAAGTGGGGCACCGGGCAGAAGTCGACAAGGTCAGCCCCAACGACTACCAGGCCACGCTCATGCACCTCTTCGGCATGGATCACCAGAAGGTCATCTACCATCACAACGGCGTCGATCAACTGTTGACCAACAATCAGCAGTGCCGAGTGATCAAAGAAATCCTGGCGTAGCTAGCGTCTCACGCACTTCACTATGTCGAGTCGCAAGAACTGACAAGATAGCCCAGCCGCATGCCGGCTGGGTCGCCGCAGGCGACACGAAGCCATAAGCAGAAGCATCCATCGCAGCGAACTCCAGGGCCCGCATCCGATTCTTTCGCCACGGGTTCCCTCGCCGTAGTGTTTCTCACTACCCTGTTTCTCGCCACCGTGTGAATTGTTTAGTCAAGTTGCAAAGACGAAGATGGTAGCCCAGCCGCATGTCGGCTGGGTCGCCGCAGGCGACACGAAGCCTAAAGAAGAAGCATCCATCGCAGCGAACTCCAGGGTCTGCATCCGATGCTTTCACCACGGGTACCTTCGCCGCAGTGTTTCTCACTAACCTGTTATTCGCCACCGTGCGAATGGGTGAACCCCATGCAACTCGTGGCGTGACGTGCACTTCAGGGCATCTTGTCGACTTCGTCGATCCAGCCGTCATGCGGTTGGGCTTTCGGCCCTGGGTTCGTGACCGGACCAGGAGGAAACGGGTCGTTCGTTCAACTACCGGCTGTCGGTGAAGAAGGAATCCAGCGTATCACTCGAGGACAACGCATCGCGGGGTGGGCCGACCGTGGTTAGCAGTGCGTTGATGTCGGCCTGAATCGTTCGCAGCATCCAGAAGGCAAATCCGAATCCGCCCAGGCCAACGACGCCAATCACCACTTGCACCCATTGCAGGGACTCGGGCAGATTTGCAATGGCGATCACCAGCATGGCCACGATGGGGACCGAAATGGAGAGGCCAAACTGAATCCAAACCCGTCGTTCCAGCGCCCGCAGCGCGTCGGCATCTTCGGGCACGATGGAGTCAGCCCTTAGCAAATACGGATAAAACGATCGTACGCAGACCATGCTCATCAAGAAGAACGTGAGCGTTGCCGCGATCAACCCACAGAGCACCTGCGACGTAAACAGGTGGAGATAGATATTCCAAGGTAAGCCTGCTGGCGAGGAAGTACCCCATTCCAGTCCCACGGGAATACCAACTCCGCTTGCGACCCACAAGACAATGACAATCCAGGACACGATATAGCCAATCGAAAGGCACCTTCTTCTTACCGCGGGTAAGCGGTTGCTATCGACGGTTCTTCCAAGTCGTAATTGCCAGATTGCCCGAATCACCGGCAGCGCCATACCCACCGCCAATGCCAGCCCCACACTATAGGCGGCCGTGTTCACCGAGCCGACCATCACGCTCCAAAAAAAGTCGATCAATTTCTGATCATTAAGGAGTTCTTCGATCGCCTTCACATTGTACAAAATGTTGAAGATGCTCAGCGCGATGTTGGGGACCAACGCCGTTAAAGATAACGTGATTGCCGGGAAGATCCGCACGACTTGCCGCCACCCGAAACCTTTGGGTCGCAGCAATTGTTGCGCATGGGGCTGTAGACACAAAGAAAGCTGGCGTGCCAAATCGTCGGCCGACTTTGGCCGTTGCTCGATATCGGGTGACATGCAATCCAGCAACACGTCCTTCATGCCCGGCGGCAAATCGTCGGGCAGCATGTTCATGGATTCTTCGGGAACGCCCTTGCGGCGGCTATTCGTCATCGCGTCCAGCGTGGCAGTCCAGCCAATGCCGACTTCTTCGTCTTGAAAGGGCCGCTGCCCACAGAGAAGCTCCCACAGCATCACGCCCAGCGAGTAAATATCGGCCCGTTCGTCCAAATCGGCCGCTTCTCTGGAGTGCGTGGTGTTGCAGGCTTCCAACTGCTCGGGCGACATATACGCCAGGCTGCCCCCGAAGTATGCAGCGGGGGTGGCTCCATCGAGTTGAGAACTGAAGCTAATGTTGAAGTCGACCAGCTTGGGCGTGGCATCGGCGGCCAGCAGCACATTGGCCGGCTTGATGTCGCGATGCAGCACGCCTTTCTTGTGCGCGTAACCCAACGCCGACGCCATGCGTACGGCCAGCCAGCAAACCGTCTCTGGCCAGCTGCTGCGCATCAGCCGAGCCCGGGTGGACGAAGACTCCGGCGGCGATTCTCCTCGCAAGTCGAGCGCCCGTTTCACGGCCTCGAAGAGGATTTCTCCCGAGCGTTCCGAGGGGGGCGTTTGCCGCACGACCTGCACCACGCGCTGCATAGTTCCGCCGGCCACGTATTGCATGTACAGTAAGCGAATCTTGCGGTCCGTGAGAATCCGCTGATCGTACACGCGAACAATGTGAGGATGATCGAGTTGGGCCAGGGTTTGCGGTTCGGTTCCACTATCGGCCGATACCTTCAAGGCGACCAACCGCTGCAAGGAATTCTGTCTGGCCAAATACACCGTGGCGAAGGCCCCCGAGCCCAGCTCGGCCAACAGATCGAAGTCGTCGAGTTGTTCCCCAACGTTTACTTTGGGAACCTTGCCGGCACCGAACATCGAGGTTGTCACGTTCGGCGTGTTCAACCCCATCAACTGTTTCAGTTCTTCCACCCGATCGGGAAACCGCTCGAAGTACTCTTCGGGGTCGGGCGGGTCGGCCAAGCTGCTGCGAACGTGGTACTCTTCGTAGATTAAGTCCGAAGGAATGCCTTCCGCCGAGCAGAGTTCCGGAAATTCTGCCGCGTACTCTTCAACCCTCCGCGGCAGGTCGTGTTTCTTCCAGCGGTATTCAAGGTCGACCTTGACCAACTCGACCAACGCCAGGTACCGCAAGTTGGGGGGGCTCTTCGGAAGAAATTCGGCCAACGCTGGCGGACCGCCCAGGGCTTCCCAACCTTCGATCAACGCGTCGATCCGCTCGGCCAACAGATCCCACACCTTCGACGCATCGTCCAGGCGAACGGTCGGGTTCGAGTCCGAAATCGTCACAAGGTTGTTCCTGAGAAGATGGGGAAGCCGACGAGGCTCAATCAGAACGAACTCGGATTCGTTCCGGGTATTTGATTCTCAAACATGCCGCTGCAATTTACAATCCTTCTACAGCGCCACCAAGTGAGGTCATGTATCAATCGTAGCGGAGAACGCGATTAGGTCTGCTGTTCGACGAAGAATTCGGCATCGAATCGCCCAAAAACCGCCTCAATCGCGCTTCTGAGACGGCGGCGAACCCATGAATTACAAGCGATACTTTGGTGTTGGCTGAAACGTTCCTCGCATTCTTGCGCTGGTTGTACTTAGGGTGGCTCGAAACGTAATTGACTTGCAGGAACCGATCATGTCTGAATCCACTGATGCATTGGAAAACCGCGTGCGAGAAGGAGATGCGGAGGCGCTGGGGAAGTACATCTCCCAGCGGCAACCTCAACTCCTGGCGTACATCAATCGCCAGTTGGGTTCCGGGCTGCGAAGCAAAGTCGAGCCCGAGGACATTTTGCAGGAAGCCAGCGCCGAGGCGGTGCGATCGCTGGGAGCCATCGATCTATCGGAGCGTGATCCCTTCGGGTGGCTTTGCCAGGTTGCCCAACGAAGAATCATCGATGCGCATCGGCGATTGTTCGGCGCGCAAAAACGTTCCGCCGCGCGAGAAGTTCCGATCGATGCCCGCTCGGGCGACGATAGCCGCGGAGGAATGATCAACCTGTTGGTCGCCAGCATGACCACGGCCAGCAAGGCCTTCTCTCGAAATCAGCGAGAGATGAAACTGATGACCGCACTGGAAAAACTTCCAGAGGAACAGCGCGAGGCGCTGCGTCTGCGATACGTGGAAGGTCTGCAATCGAAGGAGATCGCCGAGCGAATCGGCAAAAGCGACGGCGCCGTACGGGTCATGCTCTCGCGATCGTTGAGCAAGCTGCAGACGATTTTGGGGCCTGAACTGGAACGCTAACCACCAGTTTGCTCGCTATGCGATCAGGCCGGTTTTTCGACTGTCTGGTTTGTAGACTGCCTTGTGCCATTATTCACAATGGTTTTTCGCCAACCTGCTTTCAGGCCGCAAACAATTCTGGCGTCAAGGGGTTACAGCGATTTTCCCCAAGATCGTTAGATCCAATTTTCTCCCCGCCGTGTTCATAATCGTGGCATATGGCGCGAATCTAGCCTATGAATTTAGATAGGGACAGAGAACCCTATCTTTTCTCATGTGGGCATTCGCCTTGAGGTGTGTCATGAAGAATCTAGGCACTTACTTTTGCAGCATGGTCATCGGTGTTGCTTCAGCATGGATCGCAACGACGATGCTCGTAACACCCGTGACCCCCGAGCCCGTTGCGGCGGTTTCCGAAGAGCCGGAGGTGACGGAAGAACTTGCGGTCTTCGAGGACGGCACCGAAGTTCTCGACGAACTAACGTTGCATACCGGTGATACGTTCTGGGGATTGCACTTCGACGGGATGCTGCCTTGCTCGAAGATGTTGGTTCGTGGGGGCGGTCACATCGTCAACTTCTCGTTGCTCGAAGACCCCTATCGCCATTCGCACTTTCACGTGCGAGGGACGCGATCCGTAAACGTTTACGATCGTCCGTTCACGGTTGAAGTGTTGGGCGACGATGAAATCCGCGTCTCGCGGGTACCTGCCGAGAGCGTTGCCGCAGCGATTGGCGATTGAGCCGCCTGTCTTGGTCGCGTCTCGCCAGATTTACCAGTGCAGCACGACTTTGCCGACGGCTTTGCGGGATGTTAAATGCTGCATCGCCTCGGCAACCTGCTGCATAGGGTAACGAGCTCCGATCACCGGCTTCAACGCACCTCGGTTGTAGATTTCGACCAGTTCGCTCCAGCCTTGCTGGATCTTCGCCGGGTTCATCTGCCGGTAGTAACCGAAGTGCAGCCCGACCACGCTGTAGTTTTTTACCAGAATGTGGTTCGAGCGGAAATTGGTGAAGTCGCCACTCGTGAAGCCGATGATGACGATGCGGCCTTCGAACGCAATGCACTTCGTGCTTCGTTCGGCGACCTGTCCGCCGACTGGGTCGAAGATGATGTCGGCCCCGCGTCCTTCGGTTTCCTGCTTGACGATGTCGACGAAATCTTCGGTCGTGTAGTTGATCGCCACGTCGGCCCCGGCCGATTTGACGACGTCGAGCTTATCATCGGAACCGGCCGTGCCGATCACTTTGCTGGCCCCCAGAGCCTTGGCCAATTGCACGGCCGCCAGCCCCACCCCGCCGGCAGCCGAATGGACCAGAACCGTTTCGCCGGGGACCAACTGACCGCGGTAGGCCAACGCAAAGTACGAGGTTTGATAAACCAGGGGGAACGCTGCCGCCTCGTCATCGCTCATCCCTTCCGGTACGGATCGGACCGAGACCGTCGGGGCAACCGCATACTCGGCGAAGGCTCCCATGGGAGATTGCGCCAACACACGCTGCCCGATTTCGAAGCCGGTTACACCAGGGCCCAGCGCTTCCACGGTGCCACACAATTCAAGACCCGGCGTGAAGGGCAGCGGGGGCTGCACCTGGTACTTGCCCGCGATCATTAGTACGTCGGGAAAGTTTAAGGCCGCCGTGTTGACCTTGATCAGCACTTCGTCTTGGGCCGCCGTCGGTTTCTCGACTTCGTCGATCGTCAGGCCCGAGGGCTCACACAGTTCGTGGCAGCAAACAGCCTTCATGCGAGGCGCTCCGTGGTTGAGTTCTCGTTCACAGTGAAATCGATCGCGGTTGCATCCGCGCTGCCGGGGGAGATCGTGCGAAGCACGTCTCGCCTGCGGCGAACGCCGGTGCGGGAGAAGAGTTTACCGCGCCGATGCTGTCGGGGGTATCAGGCGAGAATTTCGTGGACGATGCGTCCCTCGACATCGGTCAGGCGGAAATCGCGACCCTGGAAACGGTACGTAAGCCGCTCGTGGTCGATGCCCAGGCAGTGCAGGATCGTGGCATTCATGTCGTGAATGTGCACGGGATCGCGGACCACGTTGTAGCTGAAATCGTCGGTCTCGCCGTGGGTGATGCCCGGTTTCACTCCGCCGCCGGCCATCCACATGGTATAGCAGCGTGGGTGGTGATCGCGTCCATATTGCGTCTTCGTGAGTTTACCCTGGCAGTAGATGGTGCGACCGAACTCGCCGCCCCAAATCACCAGCGTATCGTCGAGCATTCCGCGTTGCTTCAAATCGTTGATCAACGCCGCGCACGGTTGGTCGACGTCGCCACACTGCAAACGAATATCGTTGGGCAGATTGCCGTGTTGATCCCAACCACGAATAAAGACCTGCACGAAACGTACATCCCGTTCGGCTAGTCGTCGAGCCATCAGGCAGTTGGCCGCAAACGTGCCGGGCGTTTTTACGTCGGGGCCGTACATGTCAAGCACATGCTGCGGTTCGTCGGAAATATCCGTCAGTTCCGGCACCGAGGTCTGCATGCGGTAGGCCATTTCGTACTGCGAGATGCGGGTATTGATTTCGGGGTCGCCCACCTGCTCTTGCTTTTTACGATTCAGCTCGGCCAGCGCGTCGAGCATGCGGCGTCTTGTCGACGAATCGACACCGTCGGGGTTGGAAAGGTAAAGCACCGGGTCGCCGTTGGAACGCAGCGAGACGCCCTGGTGTTTCGAAGGCAGCCACCCGGCGCCCCACAAACGCGAGTACAGCGCTTGGGCGTCGCGTTTGGCCGACCAGGTGGAGTGCAACACAACGAATTCGGGCAAGTCGCGGTTGGCGCTGCCCAGCCCGTACGAGAGCCACGCACCAAGGCTGGGTCGCCCCGGCTGTTGCGAACCGGTCTGGATATAGGTGATGGCCGGGTCGTGATTGATGGCCTCGGTGTTAACGGTTTTGATAATCGCGATGTCGTTAGCGATGGTTGCCGTATGGGGTAGCAGTTCGCTAATCCACGCACCTTGTTCCCCATGCTGGGCGAACTTGAACATCGACGGCGCGATCGGCAGCCGGGCCTGCCCCGAAGTCATGGTCGTGATCCGCTGGCCCGAGCGAATCGAATCGGGCAGATCTTTGTCGAACATGTCGACCATCTTCGGCTTGTAGTCGTACATGTCCAACTGCGACGGAGCGCCGGACATGAACAGGTAAATCACCCGCTTGGCCGTGGGCGTGAAATGCGGCTGTCCCAGCACTCCCTGATCGCCGGGGACCGGTTCAGCTCGTTCGGCCCCAAACAGTTGAGGGTTGAGCAAAGAAGCCAGGGCGGCGGTGCCGATTCCTGTGGCCGCTCGACCGAAGAAGTGGCGGCGTGTTTCCAACAAAGCGTGTTCTCGTCCGAGATTCATCGCTTCAACCCTCGAAGGTTTTTTGGTGTTGCTTCTTGGAGAGTGCCAGAGCTGGCCGCAGGGGCTAGCCCTTGGTAATCGTTTCGTCCAGGTTCAGGATCAGGTTGGCGACCATGGTCCAGGCGGCCAGCTCCTTCACATTGAGCGTGCCGTCGCGGGTAGCCTCACCCATTTCAACCAGGCGACCAGCGGCCAGCGGTTTCTTTTCGTACTCGGCCAGGTGATCGCGGTAGGCCGCTTCCATCACCGCAACCTCCGCTTCATCGGGCAGCCTGGATGTGGCCAGGCGGAAGCCGTAACGAATACGAGAGGCCGTGTCTTCCCCGCCTTCGTTCATCATGCGTTCGGCCAGACAACGGGCGGCCTCAACAAACTGAACGTCGTTCATCAACAGTAAGGCTTGCAGGGGAGTGTTCGTTCGAGCACGTCGAACCGTGCACGATTCGCGATCGGGGGCATCCAGCGTCTGCATTGCCGGCGGGGGTGCCGTGCGTTTGAGGAACGTATACATACTGCGACGATAGAGGGCGTCGCCATTGTCTCGCTTGAAGTTGGCCGTATTGCTCGAGGTGTAACCCACGGCCTTCCAAATGCCCGCGGGTTGATAGGGCTTCACACTGGGGCCGCCAATGTCGGTGACCAGCAAGCCCGAAGCTGCCAAGGCGTTGTCGCGAATCATCTCGGCGTCCATGCGATAGCGAGGACCACGAGACAAGAGCCGGTTCTGCGGGTCCTTCTCCAGCAACTCCGGAGTGACTTTGGAAGATTGGCGGTAGGTGGCCGAGGTGACGATCATGCGCTGGAAGGCCTTGATATCCCAACCGGTCTCGATGAACGTGGTGGCCAGCCAGTCCAACAGCAACGGGTGCGATGGCCACTCGCCCTGTGCTCCGAAGTCTTCTGGAGTGCGCACGATTCCGTACCCGAAGTAACGCTGCCAAAAGCGGTTCACTGTTACTCGGGAAGTTAGCGGATGTCCGGGGTCCACCAACCACATGGCCAGCCCCAAGCGGTTGGCAGGTGCACCTTCAGGCATCGGCGGAAGGCTTTTCGGAACATCCGGGGCGACTTCAATGTCGCTTGGTTGGTCGTATTGGCCGCGAATCAAAACATAAGCTGGGCGACGCTCCGGCATGTCCTGCATGATCATCGACGTAGGAGCCAGGGCGAGGATGTCTTCGCGCTGTTTGCGAACCTGCGTTGCTTGCTCGTTGGCGGCTTGCCAGTCGGAAGCGAACGTGCTGCGATAGAAATCGGATATCGTCTCGATTTGTTCGTTCGACCGGGTCTCTCGGGGGGAGGAAAGGATCATCGCAATATTCAGTGGCAGTTCCCCAGACCGCTCTTCCAGCGTCTGGCAGACAAATGAGTAGGCTCCCGCGTAGTTCACCACTTTCACCAGCAAATCGTTCTTGCCGGGTTGCAGATCGAGCACCACGCGGTCTTGGTTGGGGGCAGCGCCACGCTGCACGTCGCGATCGAGCACCAAATTCGAATTGAGCCACACCTTCAAGCCGTCGTCACTACCCATGCCGAGCGTGACTTGTCGTGCCTCCAGTGTCTCGATCGTGCGATGGAAATACGTGGCCGCGTTCTCACTTTCCAGCGAAACGACCTCGCCCTCCTTCACATCTCCGCGCGAGTTCCACTTCAACTGATCGTCGTTGTAGGTTTGATCGAGATGCACGCTTTCTTCGGGCGGAAACGCCTGGGCGTAGGCTTCACTGCCACTGGCGGCCGAGAAGGGCCCAATGCTGCTCCACGTTCCAAATCGCGTGGGCGCCAGCACGGCGTTGTCGGAAACCGAGAGGCGAAAGCGGCCAATGTTGTGTTGCGAAAACTGCGACTCGTGCCGCATGCGGATACGAAGCTGCGCGCCGCTGGGCATGTTCAGCGGTTCGGCCAGATAGAACACGGCCGTTCCGTTGGCGTGCCGCTCGTGGCCCGCCACGGCCCAACCATTGCTCGGGCCGACCTGCCCATCGATGGCCTGGGCGACTTCATACGTGGGTTGCGAGTAATCGGCCACTGCCGAAGCGAACTTCAACGGCACGACCGTTTCCAGGTTGTCCAACGGTGAAGCCTCGACTTCGATTTCGCTCAGCACGAAGTTCGCGTTTGGCGAACGCCCCGGGCCGGAATTCGGGAGGCCTTCATGGGTGAATGCCTCGAGCCGCAAGGCGACGATCCCCTGGGCGTCGGTTTGAGTAACGAATTCGTAGGTGTCCTGGCTGGCATTGGTGCCCTCGACCAACAGGGTCGCATCGTCCAACCGACGAAGGGTGGCGCCGCCGGTTGACGTCGTCTCGGTCGGATTCAGAACGTCCCAAGTGGACAACAGTTTCTGCGACCAGTCCGATTCCCAAACCTGCTGGGCCGCATCGACCTCGGGACGTAGCTCGGCAAGCTGGGCTTCGATTCCTGCGATCTGCGTGTCCAATTCAGCAAGTTGTGCCGCCTGTTCGGTCGAAGGGACTCGAATGGTCGGCGGAGGGTCGGGCTTGTTTCCGTCCATCGCCCTTTCGGTCAGGCTATTGAAAAACGCGAACATGCTGTAGAAGTCGCGCATCGTCAACGGGTCGAACTTGTGGTCGTGGCAAACGGCACATCCGGCGGCCAATCCCAACCATACGGTCGACGTGGTTTCTACACGGTCGACTGCATAGCGAACCAGATACTCGGCATCGATCGAGCCGCCTTCGCTCGTGCTAACGTTGCAGCGATTGAACCCGGTGGCTACCAATTGATCTAACGACGGTTCAGGCAACAGGTCGCCGGCCAACTGCTCAATGGTGAAGGTGTCAAATCGCTTGTTCTCGTTGAACGCATTGATGACCCAATCGCGATACGGCCACATGACCCGCATGTTGTCCAAGTGCAAACCATGCGTATCGCCATAGCGGGCCGCATCGAGCCAGTAGCGGGCCATCTGTTCGCCGTAGTGAGGCGAACCGAGCAGTCGATCGACCAGGGTCTCGTATGCCTTGTCGCTGGTGTCTGCCAGGAAGGTTTCAATTTCTTGAATCGTAGGTGGCAACCCGGTCAGGTCGAATGTCACTCGGCGAATCAACTCGACTTTGCCGGCCTCTTCCGAGGGACTCAAACCCGCTTCTTGTAGCTGAGCGTACACAAAGTGATCGATGGGGTTCTTGGCCCATCCTTCACCTACAGTCGGAACTCGCGGCCGTTGTGGCGAGATGAACGACCAATGCCCCTCCCAAGCCGCACCCTGTTCGATCCATTGTCTTAGTAACGCCTTTTCCTCTGCAGTGAGTTGCCGCTCGCTGTCGACGGGGGGCATCTGCATGTATTCGTCTTCGGCATCAATCCGCGCGATCAGCTCGCTTGTCTCGGGTGACCCCGGGACGATAGCCCGCGAACCCGATTCAAGTTCAGCCAGCGCATCTTCTTCCACGTCGAAGCGTAGGCCCGCTTCGCGCTTCTCTCCATCGGGACCGTGGCAGGCGTAGCACTTATCGGAAAGGATCGGGCGGATGTCGCGATTGAAGTTGATCGCCTGATCGGGGGCTGCATCTTCCGCGTAGACCGCTGCTGCGCAGGAAGTGAGTATCAGGAAAAGAGCAACACCGAGGTTGCGTACGACTGAAGTCCCGCTCATCAAGAAGGCTCCGTCAAACGGGGGGTGATTGAGAGTGGCGCATCCACAATTCGATGCTACTCAAGTCTAAGGTGGGATGCCCTACATCGTACCGCGACTCGAGCCCATTCGTCCAGAATTCGTAGCTAATTTTTGGGGGAAAGTGTGGTATTGATCCCATGAACGACGCGAACTGCATGATTGCACAGATTCTCAGCGTCCGACCGGCCTATTCCTGCGGTTCTGGTTTCGATGTGCGAGGACCATATCGCGATGCCGCTCAGCTTACCGCTTCGCCCTGACTCACCCGGTTAGCGGAAGGGAATTCGAGTTTTACGCAGGTTCCCTCCCCCACATTACTCTCCACGGCAATCGTTCCGCCGTGCTCTTGCACGATGCCGTAGGAGATGGAAAGCCCCAGTCCTGTACCTCCTTCAGAGCGTCGCGTTGTGTAAAAGGGATCAAATAGCCGCTTCAGTTCGTCGGCAGGTATTCCGGCCCCATCGTCTTCCAGTAACAGAAGCACACGATCGTTGTCGTTTCTCGTGGTGAGGTCGACCGTGACTTCCTCATTCTTCGATTCCAACGCGTTGCGAATGAGATTAATCAGCACTTGTTCCATTTCTGTCGAATTCAATAACACTTGATGCAGGTCGTCTTCCAGGTGTAGGCGCAATGTGGCCTTGCGACTGGAGACATACTTGCGGGCCAACGATTCCGCGCTTTGAACGACGTCATTCAAATTGCCCAAGGTCTTCTCCGTCGATGAGGGACGAGAAAAGGTCAGTACGTTCTTGACGATGCGACCGCATCGCAGGGCATCGTCGACAATCGAAAAAAGCTGCTTCTCAACCGCATCCACGTCCTTGGAACCTTCGATCTGCTTCTGGGCCAACTGCGCGGAGAGTAAGATCGAACCCACCGGGTTGTTGATTTCGTGTGCTACGCCAGCGGCGAGCGTGCCGATGACCGAGAGCCGATCGGAGTGTCGAAGCGCTTCGGCCGAGGCGCGTTGTTCGGTTATATCGGTGGCAACACCTCCGATGCGGTAAATATTTCCAGCGGCGTCCCGGATTGGGAACGTGCGATCTTGGATCCAGCGAATCGAACCATCCGGCAAGAGCAGCCGATACTCGGCTTGTATCCGCTCATACGGTTCGCGTTCGAATGCACTGCGAAACTTCTTCCGAACGTCCTCGCGGTCCTCGGGATGCACGGTTTCGAGCCACGCTTCCCGGTGTCTTGTGAGCTCGGTCGCGGATCTTCGCCACACTTTATTGCATGCCGGGCTTACGTAGAGAACTTTGCCGTCGCTTATGTCCTGAATCCAAACCACGGCATCGAAGTTTTCGGCCGTTTCGCGGAACCGACGTTCGCTTGCCCGAAGTTCAGCCTCGGCTTTTCGCCGTTCTTGTACCTCGCATTGCAATTGTTTGTTGGCCTCCACGAGTTCGGCCGTTCGCTCCTCGACTCGCCGCTCCAGTTCATCTTGCATTCGGCGCCGATCGGTGACGTCGAGCACGGTGCCTAGCATTTCGACGGGAAGCCCGTCTTCGCCCATCTCGATGGTCCCGTCCGCGGAGATGATTCGCTCCTCGCCGTCTCCGCGAATCAGGCGAAACTCGACCGAACGCGCGATGCCCGTGGCGTAGACTTCATCGGCAACGGCCCGCACCCGACTGTGATCGGCGGGATGCACCATGCGGTCGATGGTGTCGAAGATCAATTCTGCAGGTGCGTCGGGGCTTAAGCCCAGGACCTTATACATTTGTCCGGACCAAACGGTCTCACCCGTTTCTCGTTTCCAACTCCAACTGCCCAGCCCGGCCACCGCTTGTGCCTCGGCGAGTCGCTCTTGGCTTTCCATCAGATCACGGTTTAGTTGTGCAAGTTTTTCTTCATGCCCTTTCGACTTCCAAGCTATCTGAGAGGAAGTGATCAATAGTGAAACTACCATGGCGAGAAACAGTGCAACCCCACCTTCCTGCAGCGAGTCTTGTAATACTTGCCGTAGTAGTCCGAAATCCAAGCCGGTCCAGGCCATGAGCGACTCGTGAACGATTGGCAACTCGTATGCCATACCCAACGCGATGAGTACGATTGCCGCGATGATGAATCGAGTCGCGACACGATCGATACGGTACTTGAAGGCGATCCAAACCGCGGGACTAAAGACGAGGCAAATCGCAAAGAGGGTCGTGCCAAAGCGAATGGGAAAAAAGGCCACTTCCAGCAGAGCTAGGGCATTTGTAATCGCAAGGACGACAACACCCAGGAACACGCAGGCGATGGCCAGCCAGCGGTCTCGCTCAAAGTAGATGTTGCTCATCGTCGGGCTCCCTCGTCTTGATGCATCCGCGACGCTCGAAGATCGTAGACTGTTCGAGTTTGGTACTTGCACTTCAAGACTTTGTACCAAGCTCAGGCGGGCGGTTTACTACGGTGCCATTTTAGCCGTGAAGTCTTGCTGCTGCTTGGATTCGGGAGCGAATTCTGTACCGGAGTCAGCACCTTCGACATGCTCGGGCGAAGTGACCCGTAGCAGCCAGTCGATGCGTTCAGCATCGATCGTCCCTTTGTTCAGCTCTTGGGACACTGCCGATACGACTCGCGTGCGGATTTGCTCCGCATTCAGCGGTTCGACTTCGTTTAAGTACTGGTGTTCGCGGAAGTACTCTTCCAGCCCCTCGATCGCGGTTGCCGGCATCCGCTTCACCTGCTTGTTCCGCAGGGCTTCGACAAGTGCCTTGGCGTCGCCTTGCAGTCGTTTGGAGAGGTTGGCCACTTCTTCGATCCAACGAGGCTTCAGCCCGCTCTCTTGCAACACTGCTCGATCGGCGGGGCGCCCGCGCCCGATTTGCCAGGCCGTGCACAACGCCTCCAACACACGTTGCGAAGCGGTGGCTTTGGCAAAGATCTGGTCGTCCATCCCTTCGAGCAGGAAACCTCCCCGCGCGGCGAGCGCTTCGAGTTGCCCCCAATTGTTGATCCCCAGTTTGAGCAATGCGTAGAGCGCTTGAGTGTCATCGATGAAATACCAAAGGTGCGTTCCGCCCAGGGGGCGGAATGGATCGAAGCCGGGAACCCCCAGCAGTCCGCGGTACGCCCACAAGTCGTGGTCTGCGGGCGATGGAATCGAAATCGGCTCGGGCATTCGCGGAAGTTCAACCGGTGGGATACGCTCTTGTTCTGAAAATCCGCGACGCTCGGCAAGATCGACCAACTCGAGAGGTACATCCGGATACTTGTCCTGTAGCACGGCTCGCCATTTCGCTACTTCATCCCACTGGGCGGTGAGGTAGAAGAGTTGCCGTCCGTCGCGACAAAGCTCGACGGCCGCGTCGATAATCTCACCGGCTCTACGTTCGTCGCTGTTGCCCAGCGTCTCGTCAAAGATCAAGGGCAACCTCGGGCCTAGCTCTTGCTGTTCGATAAACGCCACGCGAACCGCCAGTAGCAGCTGCAGCCTAGTCCCGCTGGAGAGTTCGTCCAGGGGTTGCCCTCGTCCCGTGGCAGTATCGATGGCCCGAAGTCGGGGAGGATCGCCCTGGTCGACATCCAACTGGTATCGCCCGTGGGTGATGCGAACGAATGCGTCTTGTGCCTTGCGGAAAACTGGCGGACGATCGCGTTCGCGTTGCTGTTCCTTGAGATAGCTGGCCAGCAAGTTGCCGACCATCGCGGCCTTGTCTTCCTCGCGTCGCGCTCGGAGCTGCGATTTTTGCTCGTCCAGCTCCGCGAGGGCCGTTTCCAGGTCGTGCTGCTTCTTCGCCAATTCGACTTGTTTTTCGATGGCCCCGATCTGTTGATCGATTTCCGTGGCACCCTCGGCAATCTGCTCGGCTGCGCCACGCTCTGCGAGCAGCGCTTCGCGACTCTTCTCTTTCCAGTCGTCAAGGTCAGCCAATGCCTCGGCGGCCGCATCATGATGGCCACGAGCAAAGTCGAGGTTTTGTTTGCACTTCAGATAATCGCTGCGGGTCTCCACCCACTGGCGAAGTTGCGGCTCATCGTCGGGGGTGAGGCCAACTTTTTTGAAGACCTCCTCTTCGGCTTGTTGTTGATTGCCCAACTTGTCGTCGATGGCCGCGATTTGTTCGGTACAGTTTTCCACAACGGGTGTCGCGGTGGCGACCTGCTGCTGGCGAGCGGCCAACGTTTCGATGGTCGGCCCCAGTTTTTCAGAGGACAAACCTTCATCGCACCCTACTGCAGCCAAACCGTTACGGAGTTCCTGCAGCAACGATGCCATGGCGGACTGGCTCTCCTGAAGCTCGTGTTCGGCTGCCAGTCGCGTGCGGTGCGCTCGTTGCCATTCGCACAGGTTGCTGGCCCAAACCGCAAGAAACGTGGGGTCATCTTCGGCAATAGGCGGGCGAACGGTTCGTGACGACAGGGCGTTCCATTGCTCCTCGAGCTCGCGGCCTTCCCGAGTGAGTTGCCGCTGCTCGTCTTCAAGTTCTCGACGGCGTGTTGCTCGTTGCTGATTGATGGTCGCCGCATTGAACGTGTGTTGCAGTTCGTGGCGATGTTTGCGAACCGACTCCGGGGTCCAGGTATTGGGCTGTGGAACCCCGATCGCGCTCACCTGGCGTTCGAGCCGTTCGCGTTCATCGATCGATATCTGTTCCAGGTACCTGGCCAGTAACCGTTGGGCCAGCGGAAGCACGACGGCCAGGGTGGCACCGATGATCCAGTGTTGATGCCACAACAATACACCTACCAACCCCAACGCCAAAGCCGCCAGAACCCAGGTCGTGAACCTGCCGGCTCGCAGCACACTGGGCGAGGGTTCAATCAGCGTCAACCATTGATCGAGCAGCGAGCATGCTTCGCGCAAGTCCTCGGGCGAGGCGTCTGCTTCATCGACGGTCAGCAGGCGGATCGCCTCGGCGTTCTTCTGGCGATTCACCTGCCATGTGGTCCAGCGGCGAGCGTAACCTGACATTTCGGCCACCACCCCGGCGTCGATCGCTTGCAGTTCTTCGCTGATGCCCGGTTCGCCAAAGAATCGAGCCGCTTCATCCTCCACGGTTCGTTGTTCGGTCGCCTTCAAGCTGGCGGCTTCTTCGCGAGCCTGCAGTTCATCCAGTCGGCGAAGTGTGTTTCGCCAACCGCCAATCTGCTCGACCGAAAGCGACTCGGGCGCGAGATCCGCGGCTTCAATTGCCCGGCGAGCCTCGGATAAACGGACTTGCAACTGTTGCTTTTCCTCTTCCAGCGAAGCACGACGCTGCCGCAACTCGTTCAGGCGTTCGATCTCTTGCCCGCCGATGCTTTGGAGCTGTTTTGGGAACGCATCGACGGCCAGGGTTGCCTCGCGAAGCTTCTCGCTCGCCTCCAGATAATCTTCGGCTTTGCTGATCACGGCCAGTCGTTGCTGGGCGTTCATCGCATCTTGTTTCTGGCGGCGTAACTCCCCGAGCTGCGCGGCCTGGGATTCCAATTCCCGCTGTCGTTGGCGAATCTCGTGAACTTGCTGCCGGGCTTCGTTGACCGCATCTTTGAATCGTTTCGATTTGCGTGCCCGTGGGCTGGGGGCGAACTCCAGCTTTTCTGCCGCCGCGGCAATGTCGTAGCCGCCAGCCGACTCTCGCAGGATTTGTTCCGCAAAGCCGTGAGCACCTTCTTGCTCATCCTGCAACAAATCGTGCAGGGCAAGCACGTAACGATCAGCGCTGTCCAACGAGGTCGTCAGTGGGGGATCGACATCGCGTCCCTCCTGTTGGCAACTCACCCGACCATGATCAATCTCAATCGCCAGCAAGGCTCCCTGGACGTTTACCGTGCCGGCAATCGAGATATGACGGAGAGCGTCGGGGTCGCGCCACAAAAGGTGCCGCAGCGCGAGGCCGAAGGTGGTTTTCCCGGCCGCATTGGGCCCGTATATGATGTTCACCCCCGGTGACAGTCGCGGCACGTCAAACCCGTCGTCGTGAAAGCCTAGCAGGCGTCGAATCTTGGCCGACGTGAAGTGCAACTGAGGCTCGTTCATGGCTGCTCCCTCTGTGCGATGAGGGAATCCAACAAAGCCATCCCCTGTTGAAAGAGTAGTTGCCGAGCTTCTTCCTTGGACGGGGTCTCGTCGGCGACCGCCACGTACACGTGCGATTGCTGCGCCTCGTCGATCGCCTCCAGGGCCTGTTGCATCAAGGTTTGAGCGGGACCGGCGTCCGAGTCAGACTCCAACTCCAACAACAACTTGGCCAGGGTGCCCGGGGGATCACTTCCACGAGCCAGGTCCTCGAGATCGATGGCCAGGCGTGTATCGATCATGTTCTTCTCTACGGTGCCGATTGCGTTGCCCACCGGCAGTGAAAAATCGGCGTCGATCTCGTTGACGAACTCCTGCAAACGGCCGTGGCAATCGGTGCGTCCCGTGAGACGGACCCGCCAGATGACGAATTCGAGCGAAGGGGCGTTCTCGGTCAACTCGCTCAGCCGGTTCTTCAGGCTTTGAATGTATTGCCGTTGGAATTCGGACTTCTCTTTGACGTCGGTCAGATCGATGTCAACAACGTCATAACAAACTCGCGACAGCGGCAGTTGCGAGAAGCTCGGTTTGGTGCCGGCTTCGATCTCAATGAGCCAAGGGCCATGCACTCCCGTCTCTCCGGGATCCATGGCCTGGGGCGACCCGGGATAGAGGATCGCCGCACCCTTCGCGTTATCGACCAGCTGGGGCGCGTGCACATGACCCAAGAGCCAGGCCGCCACCGGGTGGGATTGCAGTTTTTGTGAAGCCAAGGGGGCATACACACTCTGCGGCACATCGAGATCGCCGTGCACCAGTGCGAAGGTTGGCACTTCGCTGGAACGTATGCTCGGCAGGTCGTCCACCGGGTCGGTCTGCACGTGTTCCTGCGGAAACGACCAGCCCAGGAAATTCACGACCGGACGTCCTTCGATTCGCAGCTCGGCTGTTTCCCAAGTTCCATTGCGACCCAGCAGGTGGAACTTCTCGGCGTCCAGCGTATCGGCCAGCCTGGGAAGCACGTCGAAGTCGTGATTCCCCGAAACGGCAAACGTCTCGATCCCTGCCTGAGCCAGCTCGTTCAAACCCCGTTCGAGCGGCCCGATGGCTTCGAAGAAACGGTTTTCGCGATCGACCACGTCGCCGGTCAGCACCACGGCATCGACAGGGCGTCTCAAGGCAGTCTCGACGATCGAATCCCACATCGCGGCACAGGAACAATTTCCTGCCGCTTCGCTGGAGCTCAGTCGAGTTGGTCGGCGGCCTATGTGTAGATCGCCGGTACACAATAGCGTGGTCATCCGTGGTTTCGCTCAGTACTCGTCCGTTCGGCAAGCATCGTCCGTAAGAAGTCAATTACTTTGCGATGCCGCAGCAAATAGCAAAACGACGCCCATCAGGGTACCGCAGCACCGCTTGGGGCTCAAATCGGCCAGTGCGTAACTAGATTTCTGCCGTCACTTCGGATCCTGGCCAGCGTCATCCTCGGGCGGTAGTGCCATTGCTTGCGTCGCGGGGAACCTATTGATGAGAATCCTGCGCACGTGGTCCTTCGAGAAACTTACTCTGCTTGGTAACGGCGTGACGTGGCGACTTCCGTAGATCTCAACGCGAATCAGTGGCAGGTCGTCGAACGGTGGCAGGAATACGGTGCGGAGGCGCGTGCCAACCTATTGAGAGTGGTTGGGGTCGGAACGTTCTACATCATCGAACTTCTCAACCACTACGGGCTCAGCCTCGGGGTCCTGGAGTTACCGCCGGTCGAAGGTGTTGATCGACCCTTTCATCTTGCGGTTACTTCATTAGCAGCAATCTGGGCTGCGTTAGCCGTTGCCATCCATCTCTGTTTGCGTCAGAGGATTTTTCCCTGGTACTTGAAGTTCGTTTCGACGGGATGCGACCTGATATTGCTGACGTCGATTCTGATGGTCGCCGATGGCCCCAGTAGCCCTTTAATTGTTGGCTACCTGTTGGTAATCACTCTGGCGGCACTGCGATTGAGCTTACCGCTGATCTGGTTTTCAACCCTGGGGGCGATGACGGGCTACTTGGTGCTGTGTGGCTATGCACGCTGGTTCACCGATCGTGCCATTGACGTTCCCCGGTATTACCAATTCATTTTCTTGTTGGCACTTGCCTTATCCGGCGTGGCCTTGGGGCAATTGATTCGTCGCTTGCCTCAAATTGCCGCGGATTATGCGACACGAATTGAGGGGCACTCTGACGATTAGGAGTGTGTGAAATGAATCCCGCTGGAAATCCTTAGCAAGGGGCGCAAGCAGCCGACTGAGATGAACGATTCGCCGACCGAAATTGCTGCCGGAAGATATCGCTGCCCAACCTGCGGCGCGATGAACCAGACTTCGGCGCACCCGTCCAACGTGCTGAAGTGCTGGCTCTGCACACATTCCTTCACCCGCGACGGCACCAAAGTCGCCGACAACGCGGTTGCTGAACCGAGGAACCCTCTTGAAAAGCAGGGCGTGACGTTCGGGCTCACGACGTTGATGTTGATCGTCACGATGGCCGCCATCGGGTTCGGGATCTTTCGTAGTGCACCCGGCTTGGGGATTCTGTTCTTCGTCCTTCTTACTCCGGCACTCGTACGAGCCCAGATCATCACCATGCGGCAACGAGAGCTGGGGGTGGCCCAGTCGGTGATCGAAGTATTTGCGACATTTGTCGTCTCACTCGGGGTGACCATGTTTGTGTTGGGTCTCGTGCTAATTGCTGGTGTGATCGCGTTCGTCGGGACGTGCTTCTATGCGTTTTCTCAATTCTGAATCGTCCAAAACTCCGAAGGATCCCCGGCATGACGCTGCGTGACTATACGTTTATTGGCACCACGGAAAGTCTCTGTCCCGAGTGCTTGTCGCTTGTTCCCGCGAAAGTCATCACCCGGGGAAAGCGTGTTTACTTTCGCAAGCGCTGTCCGACGCACGGCGTTCGGGAAGATTTCGTCTGCTCCGACGTAGCCCATTACAACCGCCACGAGTTCAGCGTGCCGGGTCGCAAGTCGGAAGTGTATGGAACCGAGCCGAAGAAAGGTTGCCCCTTCGATTGCGGGTTGTGCACCGAACACGAGCAGCATACCTGTGTGGGGCTTGTCGAGCTGACGAGTTCGTGCAACCTGAGTTGCCCGATGTGCTACGCCTCCAGCGGGCCCGGGGGGGAACATCTCAGCTTCGAGCAGTGCACGGCGGCCATCGATCGTTTGGTGGAGGCCGAGGGTCGTGCGGAAGTCTTGCAGCTATCCGGAGGCGAACCAACCTTGCACCCGCAGTTTGCGGAGGTGTTCGAGTACGCATGTCGTCAGCCCATCGACATCGTGATGATCAATACCAACGGCATTCGGCTAGCCAATGATTCGGCCCTGCTCGATTTGCTGGCCGCGCAGCGACATCGCATCGAGATCTACTTCCAGTTCGATGGCTTTCGTGAAACGACCAGCCGACAATTGCGTGGCGAATCGCTCGTCGACACGAAACTTCGGGCCATCGAAAAACTGGGAGAGCGTCGACTAAGAACCACCCTGGTCACAACGTTGCAGGGCGATCTCAACCTGGACGAGGTGGGTGCGATTACGCAATTTGCCCTCGAACGACCCTGGATCACCGGGGTGAGTTTCCAGCCGGCAACCTATTCGGGACGTTGGGTTACGCCCGAAAGCCTGGAACAACGGGTCACTTTTCCCGACGTGATCGAGGCCCTCGTTCAGCAATGCGGCGGCTTGTTCGAGCCGGCCGATTTTATGCCAGTGCCGTGTGCGCATCCCAACTGCCATACGTTGAGTTACGTGTATCGCGGTACGGAACAACCCACGCCAGTCTCGCGATTCATCAACGCTGCCGAGCACCTCGACCTGCTGGCCAACGGAATCACGTTCAATCGAACCCGTGCCCGGGAGTTGGTTGAAACGTACTTGGGTCGTCAGGGATGCTGTGCTGGGGGAAGTTGCCTTCCAGAGCAGTCCCAATCCGCCGATACGGTGCTGCCGGTGATCACGACGGCGAACCCCGCCAGCGGAACGCTGGATCGTCAGTCGGAGGAGTTCTTCAGCCGTGCGTTGGCCGAACAACTCGATCCCGAGGACGTGTTTCGAGTCACGATTACTTCATTTCTCGACGCCTACAACTTCGATGTCCAGCGTGTGATGAAATGCTGCATTCATCATGTATTGCCCAGCGGTCATATCATTCCGTTTTGTGCCTACAACGTGTTGTATCGCGAAGGTCACGTCCCGTTACCCCCGTTGCAACAAGAATTGGGCCAGGCGAATGGTCGGCCGTTGGGGGACCGTAAGCCACTACTGACCGCGGGCAACGAGTGATGATCGAAGTGAATTGGCAATATGCGGGCGTGATGTTGCTGGCGATGATCGTCGGCATCACCATCAGCCGCTGGACGCAACAGCCGCTGGGGCTCTCCGTAACCGAGCGAATCGGCATCGCCCTGGGGGCCTTTTGCGGAGCCATGATCGGAGCCAAGCTGCCGTTTGCCTTGGCGAACTGGCAGGACTTTCTTGAAGGTGGGCTGTGGTACGCTTCCGGGAAGACCATCGTATTGGGGTTAGTCGGCGGGTACCTGGGTGTGGAAGTTACCAAGTGGTCGCTCGATATCCACGTGAAGACTGGCGATAGTTTCGTAGTCCCTGTGGCCGCGGCCATTGCCGTTGGGCGTCTTGGCTGTTTCGTGGGCGGTTGTTGCTATGGCACGCCGACCTCGCTGCCCTGGGGAATTGCCTTCGCCGACGGGATCGCCCGCCACCCCACGCAACTTTACGAGGCAATGTTTCATGCCACCGCTGCCATGGTTCTGTACGTGATGTGGCGGAGAAAGATGTTCCCGGGTCAGCTCATCAAGCTCTATATCCTGGCGTATCTGGTCTATCGCTTTGCCACCGAATGGATTCGCCCCGAGCCGCACATGTGGTTCGGCCTTACCGGCTATCAGTGGGCAGCCGCTGTTTGCATTCCCGTCTTCGTGTGGTTGTGGATCCGCGACGCCAAAGCCATGGCACCAGCACATTGGGAAGTCACGAGCAGCATGTGAAACTCTTCCGGTCGTACGGCTTGAGAACCCGCGCGGAGATGCCGGAAAACATGTAGCTGCCGATGAGCGTTCGACTACCCGCAACAGCGGGGCGCAAAAAAAGACGGGCTGGAGATCCTCCAGCCCGATATGCGGTTTCGCCGGAGGTCCTCCGACACCAAGTATTCTGACACAAAATTAACGCAGGTCAAGCCGCGGATCGGCCAGATCGCCGGGAGCGGGCATTCGGAGCTCAATATGGCTAATACGACCGTCCAAGTCCCAAAAACACGGCATTCTTTCAAGTAAAGCCGTAACGAATTCGCCGGTCGTGCGCCCTATGGCTGTGGAATTTCAAGAGATCGCGGCCTTTTGGCCACTTTGGGGTCGGCCTGCTCATTGGAGTGCAACAGCCAGTAAAACAGGGGGAATACGATGATCGTAAACACCCTGAAAGAGCACAGCCCGAAGATAATGGCCCAGAGGTGGCTACGACACAGCATGCAAGAAGCATTCGTGGCCGTCATTCAGTGCCAAGTTGCTAAAGCTTGGATTGATTGCACGCGCCAACGCGCGACCGTGAGGTGACTTCAAGCTGGAGGACGAGAGCTTGGAACGATGATGGGTTTCTGACCGGCCAGAGTGATTCGCTGCCGAAGGGCACGGTCGACCATTAGAAACTCGCCGAGATTTTCGGTGGTAAGCATACCCACGATCTGACCATCTTTTACCACCGGCAGTGTTCGACCCGGGGCGGATTGAAGTCGCGGAATGACCGGCTCCAACATCTCGGACGCATCCGCGGTCTTGATATCGGTCCGCATCACCGTGGCGACTCGGGCGTATTGTCCCTGCTCGGCCAGGGCCTTCACTATGTCGGCCCGCGTGAGAACGCCCACGAATTTTCCCTCATCGATGACCGGGAAATCGTGTTGAAACCCTGCCAACACAAAATTGACGGCGCGACTTAGTTCGTCATCCGGCGCGAGTACTTGGAAGTCGGTCACCATCACGCGGCTCACGGGTATCCCGGAGACTGCCGAACGGATCCGAACCGAGGAAGCTTCCTGGGCGGCCCCCATCCAAACGAACAACGCAATGAAGACGAGGAAGGGATTAAACCAGATCAGCCCCATCAACCCGAACAGCACGGCCATGGCTTGCCCGACATTCGCGGCGATGTTTGTTGCTCGTACGTAGTCCAGTTTCGATGCCAGTACGGCTCGCAACACGCGACCGCCGTCCATGGGGAATGCCGGCAGCATATTGAACAGCACCAGCATCACATTGATCGAGATGAGCTGAAACAGGAACATCGCCACCGAGCTGTCGAGAATATTCCATTGCATGGAATACGACAGGACCGCCAATCCGATTAGTGCAATCGAGAGTAGAACGGCCAACACCACGTTTACGGCAGGGCCTGCCACGGCGATAAGGAATTCCTGCCACGGTTGCCTTGGCATGCGTTCCAAGCGGGCCACGCCGCCAAACAACAGGAGCGTGATGTCCTGGGTGCGTATGCCGAATCGCCTCGCGGTGAGCGCATGGCCCAACTCGTGCAAGACAATGATCCCAAACAGGACCAAAATCAATGCCACGAGTTGCAGCACGCCACCGACGCTCTTCTGGTCGGCAAAGCCAAGCATCACGACCAGGGCGATGAGTACAAGGAACGAGACATTGACATAGATGCCAATGCCCGAGATCGTGCCGATCTTCCAAGACCATCGCATGCAGGCGATTCCTCACAACTCTCGAGAGATTTCAGTTTTTCGGCCCGCGGTAGGATTCCGGCAGGCAGAGATCGGGGCGTGACGACACACTAATGCATCGCGGCTCCCTGATGAAGCCTCGGCCCGGATCGTCCGTCCCCGTATTATTTACGGGGTGCATTGCAGCGGACAGGGGGGGTGAAGCGAGGGAAGAGTCAATCGGCCGGATTTAGGAGCTATACCAGCCTGTTTCGCACGGCCCACACAGCGGCCTGCGTTCGGTCGGACACGCCGATTTTCCGCAGCATATTCTGTACATGCTCTTTCACCGTTTCGTAGCTGATCCCCATTGTTTCGGCAATTTGCCGATTCGTCTGGCCTGTGGTGATCAGCTTCAGCACTTCGGCTTCTCGTTGGGTTAGCGGGACCTCACTCTCTACGCCCAGCCTTGGTGCTGCCAACGCACCGGTGACCCGACGTAATTCGTCTCGGGTCCACAGCGTTTCACCCTTGTGGGCTCGGCGAATGGCCTCGATTATTTCTGCGCGAGGTGTGTCTTTGAGCAGATAGCCGCTGGCCCCCAACGCGACAGCCCGCGCGACGTATGTGGGATTGTCGTAGTTGGAGAGCATCAGGATCGGCAAATTCGGAAAGTCCAACTTGATGCGTCCCAGTGCGGTCAGTCCATCGCCGCCTGGCATACGTACATCGAGCAAGACCACATCGGGGGTCAGTTTCTGGGTGAGTTCGACAGCCTCCCCGCCCGTGGCCGCGAGCGCGACGATTTCGATGTCTGGCTCGCTGAGCAGACGCACAATCCCAATTCGGACGACGTCATGATCGTCCGCGACGAGCAATCGAATACTCACCTCGATGAAACCCTCACACGTCAAGCAGCTCTAGAATGGCGGCTACACGTCACTTTCTTTTCAACACGACAAGGTGCAACGCCTGCCAATGCCAGCAGCCTTCCAAAGCCCCCTAACGCCTAGAATTAGAAACGTACGACCCCACGGCTTCGTTGCTTAAAGCGGCAGTCAAGCTGGCCACTCGTATTGGACTAACGCTGAAGCTGCAAGTTGGAACTCATGTGGGCCCCGCCGCACGCGAGGAGACTCTCCGTGCAGCGTCTGGCGATCCGATGGGTTGATCGCAATAAAACTCGCCTATCGTTTTTCGGTCTGAAATTTCCCGACTGGCCTTCGCGAATGGGGCAGAAGAATGGTGATGTGAAAACAGAATTCAGCGAATACCAAGTCGTGACTTTTATGATCCACGTTCAGTGATGGCGACCCAAACTAGCCGGCGCCGCTGCACAGTAGTATACATGCTAACCCCCATCTTTGACTATTTTGCAGCGCCTTCGATTAGGGTCTCTTCAGGTGCCCGAATTAAAACCGATGTTTGACCTGGATGAAAGGCATATTGAGGAAATTTGCTTGCATAAGATCCATCAGTTGCTTTGCCTAGGGGGCGAAACCCGGCCAATCCGGCGAGAAAGGCCCGATTTTTGGTGATTTTGAGCGCTCGGGATGTTGTCGCTTCATGAATCACCAACAGCCCGGAGTCAAGAAACCGAGCAACTGGCCTATCAATTTAACCGCATTGGGGGCTTTGGGATTTCGCCATCCATGCATGCCCGACGTGGCCTTCATCGGAACTTCATAGTTCCTCCCCGGGCCAGCCCTCGAGATTCGGAGCCATGCGAATGGGTAGGCAGCCAGCTAAACCGGTTGCTGTCACAGAGTACTTCGGGGCCGGTTCCGCCAACTCGTAATCAACGAATGCGGCGGAACTTTTTGAAGTTGGGGTAGAACGGGACGCGGATCCCAAGCCCCGGCAACTCGAAGTTCCAAGGCGTCTCCCAAGTATGCGGCCAGTACACGAACAAGGCCTTGCCGATCAGCAACGACTCGTGCACAAGATGATCGTCGGGAAGTCGTGCCTCGGCATTGAAACTTCCCCACAGGCGGCTATCCATACTGCCAGGGCTGTTGTCGCCCAGGGCGACGTAATGATCGGGCAGCACCTCCAACTCAATCTCTCTCATATCATCGAAGATCGCCCAATAGCGAGGGTCGGACATGATCTTGCTAATGCCTTCCTCGCTAAGACTCTTGTAGATCGGCGAGTTGTCCGGATAGTCGGCCAGTACCGGTTCGGGGCGCTGAACGTAAACTTCGAGGGCCTCCCGCGTGGCAATGTAGTACACGTCACGTAGCACCCGTAGTTCGCTTACGCTTACTTTGGCGTCAGAAGAGCCGATTCGTACCGGAGCGAGATCCGCCGGCATCGGGCGAAGGTTATCCAACGGTCCATAGGTTGTGGGAGTATCGAACTCAATGGGTGTACCGTCGACCCAGAGATAAAGACAATCGTTCACGTTCGCAAACCGCACTTCGTAGGTGCCCGGTCCGTCGATCGGAACCGTTGCCTTGGGGGCGAAGTCGGCCAGTTGATCGATGGAAAGCGTTGCCGTTTTGCTGCCAATATCGATCTTGCACTGGAACATTCGCCCGCCTTCGATCAGCACGTAGCTGATTTGGCCCTGGTCACTTTCAACTTTCAGCCTGCTTTCGACTGCCAAATCGCCAACCCAATGCAATCCCAGGCACTGTGCCTCGGGACCTACGAGCGGACCGGGGGGATGGCTGACACCCGTGTTGTACGCATAGAAATCGGTCACAAGCTGGGGAGGGGGGATGTCGCCCGGTTGCAATGTCCCTTGCTCGATCTTCCGCCACGTGTCGAACGACGGGAGGATGTGACGGTACGAAATCCACGACGTTTCTGACGTGGGCGTACGAATCTGAAACGTACGACCTCGATCTTCGCTGGTCCACGCGTTTCCATCTTGCATCACCTCACCATCGGCATTGGTCGCTTGCCATCGCGAGGGCCAACCCGCGTCGAGCAATGCATCGGTGGTGTAGTCGTTGTCGTACACATTCTGCAGCGTTGCGACCACCTTGTGGGGTTCTTTGCGTGCGATTTCGAACGTTTCGCTATCGGGCGACTTCACATAGACGTTGCCATGATGAATCTTCAGCGTCTCACCGGGCATACCAACGAGTCGCTTGATGTAGTTGGTTTGCGCACCGTGCGGGTACTTGAATACCGCCACGTCCCACCGCTTGGGAGGATCGATTCCGTACAAGTACTTCGCAACCTGCAGACGATCTCCCGAGTAGTCGAGGTACTTCCGCCCCTGTGGGTTGTTCTCTCGAATGTCGGCCCGATAACGACACATGGGGCAGGTGGTCGATTCGGCCTCGTATTCATACCGCCGTTGACCGGTGGTCTGGTCGACCCCCTTGCTCACACCAACCTGATACAGAAAGCCACACTCCGGACAGTTCAGATCCTTATGCAGACCCACCAGCGTGGGGCCCATCGACCCGGTGGGAATGACATACCCTTCGGCCTGAAACGTTCGGAACAGGAACGCCAGGATGAAGGCGATCACGATCGACTCGATGGTCTCTCGCATCGCCCGATCGCTGTGAGGGGGCTTCGACGACGTTTCCGTCTTGGTCTCGGGCTTCGCTGAAGCCGCGGCTCGTGTTTGGCGGCTGGGTGTATTTTTTCGGGCCATGGGTTCCGGCTCGTGAAAAACTCGATTTGTGATGCATCAATCCATTGCAGTGGTCGCGTCGACGGAATGCTATTCGCCGCGAATCCGAATTCCTTAGGCTGGGCCGAGACCCCGACGCACCCTGGCCCCCGCAGCTCCCCGCCGCCAACTCGTAAGCGAAGCATTCAACCAGGGTTATATCAAGAACGATTTCATCATACAGCGCCACAAACAACCCGGTTCGCAGCAGAAATCTCAAGGGCAGGGGGGCCGGTCACTCTCTGCCTGCCTTTCTACGCATCCGCAAGCCAGATCGTTCCCGTAGGAAAGCTCCGTATGGTTCGCTCTGTGGACCGATCATGAACGTACCAGCCTATTCCCCAGCTTCTTTCACCCAATCTACGGTTGTTGGTTCGCGACCACCTCCTCCCCAGTTCCTCGGATAAACGCCTGCCCGGACCCAACGATAAAATGAGGAGTGCGGCCCGTCGACCGTACAGGTTACCTAACGGTGTTTGTCAGGATTCGAGTGGATGCAATCGAAATGGACAAAGAGGGACCGTCGATCGTTAGCGCACAGAGAATTGACCCCGAAGCCATTGTTCCTCCTTGGCTCGGGCCGGATTTCATGGATTCAAAAACTAGGCTTTGGTGGGACACCACCACGCCTGCTGAGTGTTCAGGAAAGATTCCAAAGTACCATGGCACCTACGGCCCCAACGGCAATTGGTTGAGGACCGACTAGATGAACTCGAAAGAACTCACTTCACGTTGGCAGCGAGGAATCGGAGCTTCCGCAAACACGGCCATCGTGAGAGGCCTTCAGAAGCAGGAATCAATTGACGACCTGGCGCCGTTTGAGAAGATCGATAATCGTGCCGATTTCCGTGGATGGTCAGCCGGGGCATTGCGGGGCATCAAGGGGGCAGAACTGGTCTGCATGGACTTCAGTTACTGCGACTTGTCAGGGGTGAGGATGACGGGTTGCAGTATCAAGGATGTCGAGTTCGTCAAGTCAAAGTTCAAGGACTTTGTGGATGAAAGGAACCGATACGAAGGATGCTACTTCCAAGGAACTTCATTTCGGGGATCGCATTTTGGGGTGCGACGCACCGAGTTTACGCACTGCAGATTTGAACGCTGTGACTTCTCGAAGCTGCGTTTCGGGGCGGTCGAGTTCAATCAGTGCGTGTTTGACACCTGCAGTCTGAAGGGGGTCGACTTTGGCGCCTCATCGTTTGCAGAAGTAGACTTCATCGGCAAGCTCGAGGATGTCTGGTTTCGCGGACGTGATCCGTTCTTGGAGTTTACTGAAGGTCCTGACGCACAACCACGCACGAACGAAATGGCAAACGTATCCTTTGCACAAGCAGAGTTATGGGACCTTACCTTTAGTGACAATTGCCCTCTATCCACAGTCACTCTCCCTGGAGATGGAGAGCATTATCTGTTTGACCGTTGGCAAGAGCGACTTCAGGCGGCGCTGCGGACGATCGAAGCATGGGATAATAGTCGCGCTACTAGCTATGTGGCTGCTTTCTTACCTCACGCAAAGAGCCAGTCAGCGTATATTCTTAACCGCAACGAAGCGATTGCCGACCTAGGTGATGAAGTTGGTCGGAAAGTGTTTGCCACGCTTAAGTCTTCCTTGTAGTTGTGCTACAAGGCGAATCGCTACTTGACTAGACTCTTGCGAATTCCCCGATGAGTAAGCCTCAAACACAACAACAGCCAGACCATGCCCGAGATGCCTGGACACTTCGCGAAGGTGTGGTCTATCTCAACCACGGTGCCTTTGGCCCTTCACCGCGTGTGGTTCAACTGGCGCAACAACAGTGGCAGCAGAAGTTGGAAGGTGATCCGACAGACTTCTTTTTGAGGATTCTGCCTGGGGAATTGGAGGCCAGCCTGGGGAAGTTGGCTCGGTTTATCAACGCACCGGCGGAAGATTGTGTGTTCCTCGACAACTCGACCGAGGGCATGAATGTGGTTGCCCGAAGTGTGGCGCTGCAAGCGGGCGACGAAGTGCTGGTGACGAACCACGATTACGGGGCCGTGCAGCGAATTTGGGAACACACTTGCCGTGATCGAGGTGCCCGGCTTCAAATCTGCAACGTTCCGACGCCGATCCAATCGTCCGACGATTGGTGCGATGCGATTTTGGCCAACGTCAGTTCTCGAACCCGCCTGGCCGTGTTCAGCCACGTCACTTCGCCGACGGCCATGGTGTTGCCCGTCGTGCAACTGTGTGAGCAACTGCGTCAACGGGGCATCGTCACGTGCATCGACGGTCCGCATGCCATCGCGATGCAACCGTTGGACATTCAGGCGTTGGACTGCGACTTCTACACGGCCAGTTGCCACAAGTGGCTCTGCGGCCCGTTCGGCTCGGGCTTTCTATACGCCCACCCTCGCGTGCAGGCCGAGATTCGCCCGGCGGTCATCAGTTGGGGGCGCCCTCTGACCGACGCGAAGTATGGTTGGCAAGACGAGTTTCGCTGGCAGGGCACGCGCGATTATGCCGCCAAGCTTGCCGTGGCGACCGCCGTGGAATTCATCACGGACGCCGGCCTGGAGCAGTTCCGCCAACAGACGCACGCCATGGCCCGTTACGCCAGAGAACGCATTGGTGATGTGTTCGGGCTACCCCACCTCACCCCCGACTCACCGCGGCACTACGGGTCGATGGTGGCCGTGCCCTTACCCCCGGGCGAAGCGCAACCACTGCAGGATATCCTGTGGACCGATCACCGCATCGAGGTGCCGATCATCGAGTGGGAGGCCCAACGTCTGATCCGCGTCTCGTGTCACCTTTACACCACTCGCGACGAGATCGATCAGTTGGTCTCGGCGTTGCAGCGACAGTTGAGCAAAACGTGATTTAGTCGCTTCAATGACCTACTCGTCGATTGCCCGCACATACTTGTGGCAATTGATGCACCGCATGGTGAGCCCTACGTAGGCCAATGCGGCTCCGTCGAGGTTCTTTGAATCGGCGGCCCGGGTGAGCGCGTTCGACGTTCTGCGGAACTCGGCGCTTTGATTGGCATACTCGTCGGTGTGAACCACGTTCCACGTCGAGTCGAGGCTAATCAAACTCATGTCTTGTGAATTCTTGGCAATCATCTCGAAATCTTCGGTCGTGAGCCCCTCCAGAATCCCTTGAGCGTATTCGAGCTTCAATCGCATGAAGTCGCTCACATCGTTGGGCTCTTTGGTCTTTCCTGGAACGGCAATCAACACGGTAACCGGCAATGCAATAACGAGTAGTACGAGAATCCGTTTCATGGTGATCTCTCCGGGGAATGGCCTTCAATGGCCCAGCGAATTTGGACATGGTGCGCCGCGCGATGTGTGCGGCGGATCACCAATGTAAATATTCGGACAGATCGACCGCAAGATTGTTGTCAGCGTTCATGGAGAGTCGTGGGATACAGTTTTCGGTCGGAGAGAAGCAGCGCCTCGTACCGCAATGTGAGAACCCCTTAAAATCCAGTCTTCGGTGAATCTGATGTGTTTCACTACGGTTTGTTTCTGCCCCCGCTGCGAATTATTATGAGGGTGATCAATTTTTAGTTGATCGCCCCCGAACCCGCCGCATCGCGTCATCATCTTTGCTCTCTTTTGTCTCATCGGAAGCCGTATGACAGTCCCCGTCTACATGTTGAGCTATCTACGCCGCCTGTCTCAATTGTCCCTGGTTGCCATCACTATGTTTGGCACATTCGCGATGCCGGGGCTCACGAACCTCTTCGTGGCTTCCTGTGGAACTGTTCACGCAGCGGAGGTGGACGATGACGAAGAAGACGAAGACGGTTTACCTCCGGCGGGGTTGATTGCCACTTACAAGTCGTCGGGAACCGCGGAGGCAAACTTCTCCCGGCTCGAACCAACCCCCGCCGTATTGCTCACCGAGAGCCAGTCGCCCGATCCTCGTTTGCAGCCCGGCAAGTGGGCGGTGCGGTGGAGTGGTCAGCTCCAGGTCCTGCAACCCGGTACCTATCGTTTCTCCGCGATCCTCGACGGAACGCTAACGGTGCGGCTGGACGACAAGGTGGTGCTGGAGGGGAGCAGCGAAGACATCGAGGAGGTCTCCGGGAGCGAGATCGAACTCCCGTTCGGATTGCACCCCATCCAGATCGAGTATCAGCCTTCACCAACCCAGGCCCGACTGCGCCTGATGTGGGAGAGCGATCAGTTCGCCGAGGAACCGGTCCCCGCCACGGCCTTTTCCCACCAACCAACACTAAGGCCGGAGTCTGATGAGGGCGGTTGGCTATCGTCCTTCGCCCACGGTCAGTTGATGGTAGAGGAACACGCTTGCATCGCCTGTCACTCGGCTAGCGACGAAGTGCCCCTGTCGCAATCGCTTTCTCGCCGTGAAGGGCCGCGACTCCATCAAGGTTCGCAACGGCTGAAGGCCGCGTGGATCTACGCGTGGCTAGCCGATCCCCAGGTATTCCGTACCGAGGCCGTCATGCCACGGCTGTTTCCATCCGACGCCAACGGAGATGCGGAGCGGTATGCGTTGGCGGTTTACCTGAGTCAGTCGACACCAAGCGGCAGCGATGCTCAGTACGCCATGACCAGCGAGAAGGTTGCCGCGGGGCAAAAGCTCTTCGAACGCATTGGTTGCACCGTCTGCCATGACAAACAAGGAGATCTCGCGGCCAGGGCGACGCTGGCCAAATTGGGACAGAAGACCACCCCCGAGCAGCTTGCCCGTTTCTTGCAAGATCCGCTGGCCGTCGACCCCTCGGGCCGCATGCCCCACATGTTTCTGTCGGAGGATGAGTCCGACAGTCTCGCCCAGTATCTCATCGACCGAGATGCCAGTGAAAGCGGTTCGCTGGAACTGCCCGCGGCGCCGAGTGTGGAGAGTGTCCGTGCGGCCTACATGGCGATGGGCAAGACGGATGCAGAAGCCAAATCGTTCGACGCGATGCCCACAAACGAACAACTTGAGTCGCTGGCCGTGGCGTCATTGCAAATCCGTCGCTGTATCAATTGTCACGAGGTGCGTGACCCAAGCGGCGAGGTTCAAGGCAATCCACGAATGGCCGACCACAACCTGTCGGACGTGGCTCAGGCGGCAAGCCAGCCTGTGCAGCCGAAGGGATGTTTGTCCGAAACGGTCGAATTGGATCGTGGAGTCCCACGGTTCGCTGCGGACGTTCGCGACAACAAGTTGCTGCGAGATTTCTTATCCGAACTCGCTGTCGCCGTGGGCTCAAGCGCACCGGGACACGACGCGTCGCTCACGATGGCGCGTTTTCAGTGCATGCGATGTCACGACTACAATGCTCAGGGAGGTTTGAGCCCCGAATTTGCAGCCAAGATGCTGGCCGAGCAGACCGAGGCGGCCGCCGAGCTGATTCATCCCCCCACGCTCACCGGGGTCGTTCACAAGTTGTTGGCCAAGCAACTACGCGGCACGCTTGTTGAAGGCTCACGCGCACGTCCCTGGATGGATCTGAGGATGCCGGGTTTCCCCAAGCCGGCCATGGAAGCGATGCCCTCACGCCTGGCAGCCCTGGAAGGCGACCAGCTGATCGAAACAAACCCAACGATCGAAGCAAACGACGAACTGATCGAAGCCGGCCAAACGTTGATCGGTTCGCAAGGATTCGGGTGTACGAAGTGCCACGACCTCGCGGGCAGAACCGGCAGCGGAACACGAGGCCCCGACTTGGCGAACGTTCCGAGTCGCGTTGGCTACGATTGGTATCTCCACTGGATGACCGACCCCCAACGCATGCAACCGGGCACCCGCATGCCGACGGTTTTCTTTCAAGGCCAGAGCCCCTATCCCGATGTGTTGGGTGGCGATCCCCAACGTCAGCGCGATGCGATGTGGCAGTACCTGTTGGTGGCCGCCGAACGACCCTTGGCAGATTCGATGCCCGAGGATGCGGTTGCCGACGCTTTGTCGGCAGACACGATGCCGCAGGTGATGCGGACGTTCTTGCCCGATGTTTCTCCCCGCTCGATGGCGATTCGCTATCCGCAGAAAATCAATCTGGCCTACGACGCTCAGTCGTGCCGTCTGGCGTATGCCTGGCAGGGAGAATTCCTCGACCTGCAACCTGTATGGACTGAACGCGGAGGCCGGCCCGCCCGCATTGAAGGTGAAATCTTTTGGCGGGCCCCGGCAGGATTTCCCTGGGATGTAACCTCCGCGGTCGACGAACTGCCGAAATTCACCAACCGCGGGGACGACACGGCATTTGGGGCGGTGCTGCCCGACGACAAGAAGCTTCACCCCACGCGGCTCGATTTTCTGGGCTACCGTCTTTCGCCCCAGGGACCTCAATTCGAGTATGTGTTGTACGACCGAGTTCCCAACGCCCTGGGTACCGGCGTAGTGGATGGACGCAAGCAACTGGCGCACTTCGCAGAGAACGCTCAGCCATTTATCACGCAGACGTTACGAGGTGTGGTGCGCCGCGTGGCGATGGACGCCGACAGCGGTTCAATCATCTGGCTTCATGCGGCCGACAGCGAAACGCTGCCCACAGTCTATCGCAAGGGCAATGATCCGCAGGCGATGCAGGCTGATGAACCGCTGGACGCCGCTTCCGTGGTTTGCGAGGCAACCCAAAACGGGGCTCCGCTGTTGATCACCGCGAGCGAACCGGCGGCCGGTTCCCAATGGGTGGCGGTCAAGTCAGACTCGGGATACCAGTTGCTGTTGGCTATCCCTGCCATGGATCAGTCGGTTCGTATGGAAATCCGCATTGCCGTGCCAACGCAGGCATCGCCCGAGGCTATCCAGAAAGCCGTGCTCGAAATCACACAGAACAATCTGCCCACTGTTGAGGCATCCGAATGAGTTCTACAAGTTCAAAAGAGTATCGCCATGTGTTCGTGATGCGGGGGCGAGTAATTCATTTGCTGCTCGCATGGGGCGTGTTGTTAACAGCCACCGCGGTCAGAGCGGAAACCAAGACCGACATGGTCTACGTGAAGAAGGCCAGCCGCGAAGAGACGAAGGAAGCCACGCTGGAGGCCAGCGGGTATGCCGGGTGGAGTCCGCGTTGGAATATCATTGGCCCATTCGATAACACCGACGGAAAGGGTTTCAGTGCGGTTTATCCTCCCGAGCAGGAATTGGACCTGGAAGCCACGTACGAGGGCAAGGGCGGCGAAGTCCGCTGGAAGAAGGCGCGATTCCGCGACGGTATTGTTTATAGCCTGAACCGATTCGGTCAGTCGGACGATTGCGTCTGCTACCTGTATCGCCAAATCGAGAGCGATCAGGCCAAGGAAGTTCGCGTCTCGCTGGGCAGCGACGATGGGATTGTTGTTTGGCTCAACGGTGAAAAACTGCTGGCCCGCGACGTTTCACGGGCTGCCGCCGCCGATCAGGATTTTGTGACGTTGGATCTGAAGGAAGGCACCAATGATCTGCTGCTCAAAGTGACCAACCGCGGCTCGAATTGGCAGTTCTACTTCAATCCCACGATATCTGATCGTTTCATGGTCAAGCTGCAGCGGCAACTCGATTCCGATTTTCCCCCGCTAGGCGAAGCGTTGCACTACCGCATGTACGCGTTGCCGTTGCCCGAGGACGAGATGATTGAAGTCGGCGGGCTGGCGTTTGCCCCCGATGGCCGACTGTTCGTCGGCACCCGACGCGGCGATGTATTCGTGGTGGACGAGCCCCTTGCCGAAGACCCAGACCGCATTCACTTGAAGCCGTACCTCCGCGGGCTGCACGAGATCCTCGGTCTGCAAACCAATGGGAATGAAGAACTCCTGGTGGGGCAGCGTCCCGAAGTAACCTTGGTTCGCGATGAAGACCACAATCTCATGGCCGACACCTTCCTAACGGTTTGCGATAAGTTCGGCATCTCGGGCAACTACCACGAGTATCTGTACGGGCCCGTTCGCGATGCGGAAGGAAACTTGTTCATTTCGCTCAACTGTGCCTTCGGCGGGGGCCATTCATCGCGGGTTCCGTATCGCGGATGGATGATCAAGATTCAGCCCGACGGACAGATGATTCCCTGGGCCTACGGGTTACGCAGCCCCAACGGGCTGAACTTCAGCCCCGATGGCCGCTTGTTCTATGCCGATAACCAAGGGGAGTGGATTCCCACCTGCAAACTGCAGGAAGTAAGGCAAAACGAGTTCTACGGACACGTGGCCAGCGTGCCGTGGGCTCCCGGTGGGGACGAGGAGAATCCCCCGGAGATGATTCCGCCTGCCATCTGGTTCCCGTTTCTTGTCTGTCGCTCGGCCAGCGAAATGGTGTGGGATACCTCCGGCGGAAAGTTCGGCCCCTTCGAGGGTCAGTGCTTCGTCGGCGAGCTGACAAACTCGTTGATCATGCGTTGCGACCTGGAAGAAGTGCGGGGCCGCATGCAAGGTGCGTGCTTCATCTTTCGCAAAGGGTTCCACTGCGGGGTGAACCGACTGGAGTTCGCCTCCGACGGGAGCTTGTTCGTCGGAGAGACCAATCGCGGTTGGGGTTCCATCGGCGGCAGAACCCAAGGGGTCGAGCGGCTCGAATACTCCGGCGTCGTGCCGTTCGAAATCAAAACCTTGCGGGTCACCCCCGACGGTTGGGAGTTGACGTTGACCAAGCCCGCTCGGGTTGAGCTGGCAAAAGAACTCAAACGATACGCCCTAAGATCGTACACGTACCATTATTGGAGCACCTACGGCTCGCCCGAGATTGAACAACGCTCCAACGACATTACCGCGGTCGACGTTTCCGACGATGGCCTAACCATACGACTGACGGTACCGCAGCGCGAAGTCGGTCGAGTGTTTCAGTTCAAATTTAGTGGAATCAATTCACAGGACGGCGACCCCCTGTTGCATTCGCAAGCCTGGTACACGCTGAACGCCCTGCCCGAGGACGAGTCGTCCGAGTGATCGCAAGGGATAGCTCTCCACAGCCAGCCTTATGGTGAGGCCGCCGCGGTGGTTTCACTTCCCTCTCGCGGTTGCTGCAGTTGCAGGTAGCTGAACAGGTCGCGAAGCTCCTGTGGCGTGAGTTTCTCCAACAGTCTCTCCGGCATCAACGAGCGAGCGTGCGGTTCAATCACCTCGATCTCGTCGGTGCCGACCTCGGTTCGCATATTCTTTTCGTTGGCCAACGTGATCGAGGCCGGCGTCTGGTCCACCATGATCCCAACCAGCACACGTCCGTCGCTCAACTGCACGGTGTAGTTCATGTGTTCTTTCCGCACCAGCAGCGTCGGATCGATGATGTGTTCCAACAGGTACGCCCGATCCGAACGGTTCGCCGCCGTAAGGTCGGGTCCTAACGTTTGCCCTTCGTTGAACAGCCGGTGGCATACACCGCAGTGTTTGAGAAACAGTTTGTGCCCGTTGGCGGGATCTCCCAGCCCTGCATTTAAATCGTTGTTCAGCCTGCGAACCTCGGCCAGCTTCTCGCCAGGGCTGGCCGGGGCGATGCGGCCCCAGTGTTTGGCGATCAGCCGATCGACTTCCGGGAGTTGATGTAAGGCGGCCTGTTGTAGTTGATCGACGGTGACCTCTTTGCCGGCTACACTGCCCGCGTCCACCGCCGACAAGAAGACCAAGGTTGAGGCAGGCCTCGCGAAGAACAACGCCCGAGCCTCGCGACGCAGCGTTTCCGACAAGGCCGCGTAGTTCTTCAGCAGAGTTGCGGTGATGTGCTCGTCGTCAAAGCGAGCGACTGCACGAATAGCAGCCGCGGCCAGTTCGGTGGAATGATCGTGTTCAACCAGCTCTAATAGTTGCGGTATCGACTCGCGATCGTTCAGGCTTCCCAATAGCTCAAGCATGGCCAACCGCAAGGCCAGTTCGGCGGAACGTTCATTGCTAAGGTTTCTCGCCCGGTCGATCGCGGCCTCATGTCCAAGACGGGCCAGCACGCCGATTAACTGGGGGTCTTCGGTCGTGGAAGTCCACGAAGCGGAGATTGCTTCCAACAGTGGAATCGCCCTGCGATCGACCCTGCCGACGGGCAAACCCTCGGCAACCGACTCGAGCAGCACTAGACGTTCTTCTTGGTTCGAGTCCTGCCAAAGTTTCGCTGCGGCGGCAAACCCTGCGTCCGAGTTTTCTGCCACCCAGCGGCGCATGATTCTCGGCAACAGAACCCGCTTCGCTAGTCTCGACTGCTGAAGTGATGCATCGTCGAAGAATTCCCGGACCTGGTCGATGTCTGCTACCGCATGTTTTTCAAGGGCCCACCACAACAGCAGAGGAATGTGTGGGTCGTTGAGATCGATGTCTTGTTGGCAAATACCTCGCACGATGGGGAGCCCGGCGGTCGCAGGCAATCGATTCGCGGTGCTCGCCAGTTGACTGCGCACATCGACATCCCCTTCATTTGCCGCCAGCTCGACCAACGCCGCGCTCAACGAACTTCCCACACGCTCGCGATCACCACTCAGCCGAACGGACCAACGCCGCACATCCGGCGACGTGTGCTGCAGCAGGTTCTGCAGGAGGCCATCATTCACGCCGCCGGTCGCTTCCAACGCCCACAAGTATTGCAGGGCCTGTGGACCCTCAGCACTCTCATCGAGTTTCCGGCGGAGCAGGGGGGCCAAGGTTCGGTCCTGCTGTTCGGCAAGCAACACCCGGGCGCGGCGTCTCAACCAGTCATTCGAACTGGTCAGTAACTCCACGAGATCGGTACTCGAAGCGTTTTCTAGTTCCAACTCGGGCGATGATGTTTCGGTGGTGGAGCGAATGCGAATGATGCGTCCATTCGTGCGGTCCCATTCGGCGTCGGGGTCGGGATGGGCGGTTCGCTGGTCGTGCCAGTCGGCCACGTAGATCGCCCCGTCGGGCCCAACAGCAAGATCGCTAGGTGCAAACCAGGTGTCGCCGGAGTCCAGCAGCGGTTCATGTTGTCGCCCTCGAAAGGTTGAGCCATCGCGCGACAGCGTGTGCCAGTACACGGAGTGCGAGAGTAGATTCGCGCCGATGTATGCTCCGCGATATTCCTGCGGGAGGTTATCGCCCTGATAGATGGTTCCTCCCACGGTAACGTGACCGCCGGAAATATTCTCATGCGTCACGTGCTCGAAGTAGCCGTAAGTGTGAGGATTTTGCAGGGCTCCATGCTTGCCAAAACTCTTCCAGTAGTAGCCGCCTTGCACGCCGTGCAGCAGGACATTGCCCCCGACGTTGGTGCTGGCGAAGAGGTGACCACGATCATCGAAATCGACACCCCACGTATTGCCGCCGCCCTCGTAAAACAATTCGAAGCGTTGCGATTGCGGATGGTAACGCCAGACGCCTTGTTGGAATTCAATCCCGCGGATATTCGCGGTGACGGTGCTGCCTTGAGCCCCGTAGAGCCAACCGTCGGGCCCCCACGTCAACGAGTTGGCCACGGAGTGCGCGTCCTGCATGCCGAAGCCGGTGAGCAACACCTCGGGGTCACCGTCCGGCACATCGTCGCCATCGCGATCTGCGTAGAACAGCAGGTACGGCACCTGCAAGACGAACACCCCGCCGTTCCCGAAGGCAAACCCCGTTGCGAGGTTCAAACCATCGACAAAGTCTTTCGCCGAATCGTATCGGCCGTCGCCGTCACGATCTTTCAGAATCGTAAGCCGATCGGCACCTCGCGGTCCGTGCGGTGGTGGCTTCGGCACCCGATCGTATGTGGTTCGGGAATATCGATCCCATTTCACGCGCTCGAGACCGGCAGGGTTGGGATACTGCAGGTACTGCATCACCCACAGTCTTCCCCGATTGTCGAAGTCGATGGCGACCGGCTGTCGCACCAGCGGTTCGCAGGCAACCAAATCGACTCGCAACCCCTCGGCCACGGTCATTCGCCCGGCAGCCTCGTCGGCCGAATAACCTTGGGCGTTCACTTGCAGCGCTACAAGAGCAAGAAACAGCACCGCGAACAAGCACCGCAGTGCGAGCCTTACCGCGGCAATTTCCGTCGAGCGATTTCGCGACCGCAAACCAGTCAATCTTGCACCTCAACGCCTTTCCAGAAAGCGTAAAGGCCCTTGATGTTTTCCGCTGCCGGCTTCGGATCGGCATAGCACCAAACCGCGTCTTTGTTTTCTTCTCCGTCGACCATCAGGTTGTAGTAGCTAGCCGTTCCTTTCCAGCCACAGACGCTGGTCGTCTCGCTGGGCTTGAAGTACTCCTCGTGGATCGACTCAACGGGGAAGTAATGATTCCCGTCTACCACTTCGGTCTGATCGCTTTCAGCTACAATCTGGCCGTTCCAAATTGCTTTTGGCATCGATAATGCTCCTGGTTTTCGAGGGTTCGCATGTTGAACAAAGTGCCCAATATTTACGGATTATAGCCGCCAGTACAGCCCCGGCTTCTTCAAGGATGGAAGGAAGAGGCAAACAATCGGCAATCCCATCACAGTGGCTTGCCGCTATCTCGCTCGGCGACGGCCTGCTGGAATCCTACTTCTTCGGCCCGCTTCTTGAACGCAATCCCTTCGGGCGTGTGGCGAGCGATGCCGTCGAAGAACGTGGCCAACATTTGGGTGCTGGCCAGGCCCATGTTTTCGTAAGCCTGATTGACGACCAGTTTTTGCAGAATGAGTTGGTTCAAAGGGACACTCGCCATGCGGTTGACCAGTGCTTCGGTCTCTTCATCGAGCTGATCCGCAGGCACTGCTTTCGTGACCAGCCCCATCCGTTCGGCTTCGGCTCCGGTGATTAAGTCGCCGGTAAGCAACATTCGTTTGGCTCGCTCGGCCCCAATGCGATACACCCACATGGCCGTGGTAGGGCAGCCCCAGAGGCGGGCGGGGGGATAACCGATCTTTGCTTCGTCGGCCATCAAAATCAGATCGCAACACAGTGCGATGTCGCTTCCGCCGGCGACCGCAAAGCCCTGGATCTTGCAGAGCACCGGTTTGCGGGAACGCCACAGGCTCATGAAGCACTCGGTGTTCTCGCTCATCATGCGATAGTCGATCGTCGGATCCCACGGCATTTCCTGGCTTCCCGGGTTGGGTCCTTGAGTTTCGGCATAGAGCTTCAAATCGTAACCCGAACAGAATGCGCGACCCGCTCCTGAGAGTACGATCACCCGCACCTCGTCATCCGCATTCGCTTGGGCAACGGCGGCCCGCAAGTCGCGTGGCAGGTCATGATCGATGGCGTTGAGCCGTTCAGGGCGATTCAGCGTAATGCGGCCTATACGGCCATCTCGTTCGAATAGCACGGTTGCTTCAGGCATGCGATGTCACCATGTGAGCGAAGAATTGTGAAGATTCCTGGAAGGACGTTGTTATGGGGTGTATGCTACCAAAGCGAAGCCGGTGATACCCGGCGGCTGGTGGCAGTTCGCCACCGACTACGTTACACTTCGTGCCAACGTAACCATGAAGGAATCCGCACTCCGGGAAGTGATTTTTGGCCACCAACCCGAAACTCTTGGGACCCGACACAGAGTACGAACCGTGGCGGTGGCAGATATTCGGCATCACCTGGCTGGCCTACGCCGGATTCTATCTCACGCGAAAATCGTTCGCGGTTGCCAAAGTCGACATGCTGGATGATCCGAGTGTGTCGATCACCATCGAGCAGATGGGCTCGATCGATGCGGCTTACGGCATTGCCTATGCCTTGGGGCAGTGGATGTGGGGGATCTCGGGCGACCGCTTCGGGCCCCGCAAAGTGGTATCGATCGGCATGCTCATCTCCACGCTGGTCGCCGTAGCCATGGGCTTCACCACGGTGGCGCTAACGCTGGGGGTGCTCAATTTTCTACAAGGCTTGAGTCAATCTTCTGGTTGGGCACCGCTGACCAAGAACGTAAGCGCATTCTTCTCGCAACGCGAGCGGGGCGTCGTTATGGGGTTCTGGTGTACGAACTATGCCCTGGGTGGTTTTCTGGCCAGCCTGTTGGCCGGGTACGCTGTCTATACTGCGGGAGATTACCGCTTTGCCTTTTTCGTTCCGGCCGCCACGCTGTTTGGTATCTGGATCTTATTCCTGATATTTCAAAGGAACCGTCCTGAAGATGTCGGGCTCCCTTCCATCGAAGAATATCACGGTGAGAAGCCGGCCGTGCTCGACGAGCACGAAACGCCCATTGAAGAATCAGAGGGTTCGTGGAATGTCATTGCCGAGGTCCTTACGACGCCCATGGTCTGGCTGTTGGCCCTGGTGTATTTCTTTCTGAAACCGACGCGCTACGCGATTCTGTTCTGGGGCCCCCTCTATGTACACGAGAAGCTGGGTACCGAGGTCCTCGATTCGGCCTTAATCAGTTCGCTGTTCGAAATCGCGGGACCAGTTAGCGTGATTGTCGCCGGGTTCCTGTCGGACAAAGTCTTTGGCTCGCGACGCATGCCGGTCATCGTCATGGGGTTGCTCGTTTTAACCGTGTTGCTGTTTACTATGGAACGTCTACCCGCGAGCAAATTCGCGCTATCCTACTGGTTTCTAGGGATTGGCTTCATGGTTTATGGGCCCGATGCGTTAATCAGCGGGGCCGCCGCGATCGACTTCGGCACCAAGAAAGGGGCCGGAACCGCGGCCGGAATGATCAACGGATTCGGGTCGGTCGGGGCGGTGATTGGAATGACCATCCCCGCCTATCTGCATAAGAACTACGGTTGGGGTTGGGTCTTTGGGCTCCTGGCCGGATGCTCGCTGATGGCGGCGCTGTTGCTGTTGCCCCAGTGGAACACGTTGCCCACGGTGGCGAACAACGCCAGCAACGACGACGAGTGACGCTCCTCGGTCGTTCGCTCGAACAGGCTCGTGCTGCCGTTCTTCTCCAAGCGTTGACGATAGTCGGAGAACGAATAGTCTCCGAATCGGAGTCCTCCGTGTACGTTCATCGGATGGACCTGATTGTTCCGACGTACCTTACAGCTTCAGTAGGCGATGTCCCAGCGGTGTGAGGTTGCTGGGAACCAGATGGGTGAGGCAGCAGAGAAAATCTCCCCGCGCGTAGTGAGGATTCGCACGCACGAAGAAATCAACGTGCGGGTCATCGAGGTGCCGCTCGCTGACGTCGGCCCGCTCGGGTCGCACGGGGGTGGTTTTGTCGAGGATCACGATGCCCTGGTCCGGGTGATATTCTTGCGGGAAGATGTGAGATACCAGGGCATCGAGCGAGTTTTTCAGTTCGGGTCGATTAGGCTGATCGTGACGTGGCGCCGACTCTTCGAACACGCCCGCGATCAAGCGGTAACTGCGAAAGGTGCAGGTGAGCAGCAGCCAGTAGGTTTTGCGGTCGGGCCACTGATCGGCAAGCTCGAACAGACGTTGTCCCACGACACGCAGAAACTGGCGGTCGCCCCAATGCTGAGGGTCGATGATCGTGTCGCCGGAGAACAATCCTACGATCGGCTCGCCGGCAACTTCGGTATGCAGCGCCACCAGTGTCGAAAATCCCTCCAGACGACCCTCCGCAGTGGTCACCATGAACACTTCGTTTTTCTTGTCCAGGTCATGCTCAAATTGCTCGCGTTCGACGTTCTCGAACTGCGCGGACATCAATTCGAACATTCGATCGCGGTTTTCCTGATCGATCTGCTTCACCGGCAGCAGCGTAGTGGTCATTCTCGCGTGTGTCGGCATGTTGATCTTTTCAGGATTGACCAGGAGTTTTACGGAAGACCATCAATGCTGCTGAGCCATCGAGAAGGCAGCAACAATATTACTGTGGCCGATCAAGCGATGGGAACCTCGGAGCGAAATTCTTCATACTTCCCTCGTCGTGTACGGGGGATGTCGTCGACGTAGTTGAAGCGGATTTCAAAATCGTATTCCAAGCCTCGCTGCAGGTACTTGCGGATCGTCTCTTCCTCATCGGGCGTAAGTTGACGCAGCGTAACGAGATTGACGTCGATCTGCTCGACCGTTCGCTGGATGAGTTGAAACTTCGTGATCGGGGGAAGTTCGTCGAAGGCGGCCGCCAGATCTCGGGCTTCGACCACGGGCCACCGCGTACGTCCGTCGGGCAACGTGAACATGTTTCGTTGCCGCCCCATGATGCGATTCAGCACGGGCAGGCCACGACCGCAGGAGCACGGTTCGCCAACCTCCGCGAAGTCGCCAATATCATACCGAATCAGCGGCATGGCACAGTTGTGCAGGCCGGTTACGATGACTCTTCCAACGTCCCCCGGTTTGCAGGGTTGCCCCTCGTCGTCCACCACTTCCAGCAGCACATTCTCGGCTTGTATGTGATAGCCGCCCTGATCGGGGCATTGCAGCGCCAAGTAGCCGAACTCTTCCGAACTGTACGTATCAACAATTGGCACCCCCCAGGCACTTTGGCATGCTTCACGAACGTGGGGTTCGAGAATCTCGCCGAACGTCCTCACTTCTCGCAGGCGATTCAGTTCAAGCCCTTCTCGCTCGAAGTGACGCGCCAAGGCATGTACGACCGTGGGGTAGGTCATCAAGTACTCGGGATCTTCCTTGCACAACCAGCGCGCCTGCTCGTCGGTGGTGCTGTTGATGTGAAGCAACGCGCAGGGGCCTGTTTCGATGAGACCCCGCGTGGCCGATCCCCAGTTCTCGGCATGGGCGCCGTCCGGAGGCCGCGCGGTTTCAGATTCCACAAAGCGAATTGCCGCCAGCTTGGAGGCGAAGCGGCGGCGATGCCAAAAGTGGTCCCGTAGCGTGAACACCCGCCATGAAGCAGCCGTTACCGAGGTGCCCAGCACTTGGACCGGCTCTCCGGTCGACCCGCCGGTAACGTGTAGCGATCGCTTGCCATGATCGCGTGGCAGGCTGGTCGCGTGGAGACGTTCGCCAGCCAGTTGTACATCGCGTCGCGAAAGGATCGGGAGTCTCGACCACGCTTGAGGCTCGACCATTGCGTCTGCCTCAATACCCACCTCGGCCCACGTTTCTTGATAGTAGGGCACAGTTGCCAGGGTGTGTTCGATCAAAGCCCTGAGCTGCCGCGCCTGGTGCTCGCGTATTTCAGCGAGTGATAACCACTCGGTTTGTTGCAGTTGAAAGAGCATTGCCAGTGGCAATGTCGCTTGAGGGCGAGGGATTGCTGGCCAGACGATACCTGCGATCCCCGAACGATAATTCACCGACTCGCCGTGTTCCATCAATCAATTCACAAAGACAGTAGAGTTTTCCGGTAGTTCCATCCTACCAACACCAAGAGTGCAGACCCAATGAGCTTGTCGGAGGCCAGCCGAATGATCAAGGGATGCGTGTTGCGCTGGGCCTAAATCGGCGGGAGGTCGGTTTCCGTCTCGCCGCCTTCCAGGTCGTTCAGAATGTCTTGCGACAGGGTATAGAGGAACCAATCGAGGTCGCTACCGCCGGATAACTCGTCGACCAGGGGATTCCCTTCGATGGTCAGGCCGACCTGGAGGAACGTGTCACCGTTTGCCCTGGGACCGGTGCCGGTGCCGTTGATGTTTTCGATCCGTGTGGCGTAATCTCTGGTCGAAGTCCACTCGGCCATGATGGCGTCGACGGCGTCATCCAAATCTTCGAGGTCGAAGAGCAACGTTCCGGCCAGAAGTATGTCTTCGCCGGAATCGCCAGAGATCAGATCTCCGGATACCTGAGTTTCGCCCGCTACCCCGCCCACGATGAAGTCGCGTCCCGATCCGCCGCTGATAGTATCGACTCCTACCCCGCCATCGATAAAGTCGTTTCCATCTCCGCCGAAGAGTTGATCGTTGGAACCCTCGGCACCGTCACCGCCGTAGATTCTGTCGTCGTCGTCTCCGCCATCGACAAAATCAAGGCCACCACCGGCCAGCACCGTGTCGTTTCCCTCGTTGCCGTATAAGAAATCATCTCCGCCTTCGCTACCGTCGCCAACAATCAAGTCGTCACCGAATCCTCCGATCGCCAGGTCTCCGCCTTTTGCACCTTCGGCTCCATCGACACTGTCTGCCCAAAGCGTGTCGTTCCCATCCCCGCCGACTAGTGTGTCATTCCCATCCCCGCCGACGAGCACGTCGTTCGCGAGTCCGCCTAGCAACACGTCCTGGCCGCTGCCGCCATAAACCTCAAGAGCCAGGTCCGTTAGTGAGGTGGCAGCAACAATGTCGTCGCCAGACCCGGTGTAGACGAGGATCCGTCCCGTGATGCCGGTGAAGTTTTCCGCGGTGCTCACCAAGCTTCCATTTAGAACCAGCGTGATGAAATTAAGCGACTCGACTCCCGTTTCGATTAACTGAATCTGGTCGATTCCGGTAGTCCCGCCGAATGCGAAATTCATCAATGCCGGCTCATCCTCGTCCGGCTGAAGTTCGACCTGCGACACGGAAATCGATTCCAGCGTCTCCTCTCCGGTCGCTTCCCGAGCGTCCATGGCGGTGACTTGAATCGTTTGATCGCCTAACGTGGCGAATGATGTCGTGACCTGCAAGCCAGAGGGTCCCGTGATGATCCGATCAACGGTTCCGTCGTTATCCCAATCGATGTGGAACGCGAAATCCCCCGACTGATCGGACGGGTTTGGGTCGGTGGCCGTCAAGGTGAACGTGCGAGGTTGATAGGGTACCGCGGTGGGTGGGCCACTGATTGCGGCGGTGGGGGCCTGATTCACAACCAGCACGTACTCACCCTGGGTGTCACTCTCGGCCAGCACACGAACCCGATAGGTGCCTGCGACCGTTGTGGTGTAACTCAGCAAAGCGTTCTTCCCGTCGACCGCCGAATTGGAATCAAACGCGACGGGGGCCCCGAAGGGATCGTAAAGCTCAACGGCCGGGTCGAGCGTGTTCACGCCTTGACCGGTTGACTCACCCGGAGTTCTGGTCGTGATGACCACCGTCTCGTTGGCAGCCAGATCGATACTGTAGTAATCGTCGCTCTTGTACAGGGTGTCGAGTGACACCTGAGAGAACGTTTCCTCCACGGCGTCGATGCTTGGCCCCATGACCATGACGAACGATGCCTCGCTTCGCTCGCCGGGTTGCAATGAACCCAGGTCGAATGCCAGATTGATCGACAGATCGGCGGTCTTTCCATAGGGGTCTTGCGGACTATCGAGCACCTCAAAGGGATCGGTGACGAGGTTGCCCTCAGCGGAGACGACCCCCCTGGGGTCCAAAGTGCCGAGCCCCAGAACTCCATTGAACAATGAACCGCCGACCACAAGATTTCCATTGGCCAGCACATCATTCGCCGTGATGACATCACCCCCGGGATCGGGATCCTGGTTTTCCAGCAGCGCCACGTTGTCCAACGTTCCCGCCGTATTGTTGGTGATCGAAGTCGTGATCATGGCGTAATCATCGCCGTCGTTCCACAGCACGACCCGTTCGAATTCAACCCCCGGCGAGATGGTTCCGAAGATGCGTACCCCGTGTTGCGAGCCGCTGGAAATGTCTTCCATGCTTACGGGAAAGTCGCTTCCCGTGGCAGGCGAACCATTGGTATGGGTCGCGCCGTCGAATGCCACGGTATAGGCGGCCAGGGCGGTTCCGAAATCCAGGTACTCGACTCCGTTGTGCCTTGCCCCCAGCGTTGACCCTACAAACGAACCATCGCTAGCGAAACCCAGCGAGATGGGATTCGCAATGATGTCCAGCGGCCCACTTACGGGCGTGCCGCTGGATGAGCTGGACGAGGTTCCAAAGCCAACGGAACCAAAGGCGACACCGGACTTGGGAAGGGGTTGCGCTGCGGTCAATTCATCGTTGACCTCGGTGTCGAAGGTCGCATTTCTGGTTACCAGCAACTGATAGTCGGTTGCCGAGACTCCATCGATCCTGATGTAATAGGTGCCATCGGCTGTAACTTCATACCCGTCGATGGCCACGTCCACATTGTCGGCGGTTATCGCGGAGTAAAGAACGGTGTCCGTGTCATCGCGAAGATCAAGCGTCAGCGTACCCCGCCATTCGCTGGTGGCCGACACGCTGATGCGGTCACCATCGGACAGGGAGATCGCGTAATAATCGGGATGCGGGTTCGGCACGATTCCCACGCCAATTTTGACGCTTACCCCCGAATCGAGAAAGGCGCTAGGGCCTTCATCCTGGGCGACGAGCAGTCGATTGTCGCTCTGACCAGGGATCTGAAAATTGAGGTCCTTGATGCCTACGGTCGCGCTCGCTCCACCGGAATCGGGATGGGATGAATCAAGATCGAGATAATTCAATTGAATGGTGCCGTCGCTCTCATTCAGGATTGCCTGAAAAGTAATGACGTCGCCGGTTCCGGCGCCCAGAAATTGCACCTCATTCCACTGGACAACAAGTTGTTGGTTGCTGCCCGAGCCCTTCACTTCCCAATACACGGCCGATTCAGGCGTAGTGTCGATGAACAGGTCGTCCCAAAGTGCAGCGATTGTCGGTAAAATGGGCGACTGGGTGAGATCGGAATTGTTGGGGGAAGTCTCAGGAGCAAAGAAACTAATCAAGCCGTTGCTGGAGATGAATGCGGACGTATAGACGACACCATAGAAACTAAAGGAAAAGCCATTGAGATCGATCGCATTCAGAATCGAACTGGCATTGTCGACCCCAAATTGATTGTCATCGAAGATCGCTGTTCCCGTCGTGCTGATGTCGTCAAACTCGTACGGTACGACTAACGCTTCGTAACCGAACTGATCGGGTCCTACCTTGAGAACGCCCCCTTCGATCGCACCACTGATCAATGTTCGTGAAGCAGTTGGCTCGATCTCCACGAGGCTGCCATCCAGATTTTGAGCGGTGCCGAGTGTATCGTTGTCGGTGGCTCCCAGCTCCTCGAGTTCAACATCGCCGTTGACGATGATGGTCACCTCATAATCGCCGGTCGTTCCACCCGTTGAGGAGACTTCAAAGGAATAGTTTCCGGTACTGTTAACCGTGACCGACTGCACGTAAACCGGCTCGCCAGGTGTAAAGGAAGAAGCAGAGGCTTGCAGTATCGCACTCGGGTTCAGTATGCGAACTTTGGGTTGCAGCGAAGCATCGCCTTTAACGACCACGGAAATCGATTGATTAGCTTCCAGCGATACGACGAACGTGTCCAGGTCGCTGCCGTCTTGAATAATTCCCGGGATGGTTTGCTCAAGTTGAAGGCTGCCCAGAGTGTCGATGCCTTGGGTGAGATCGCCGAGCGGAATCGAGGCGAAATCGAGGGTGTAGACGCTTGTGAACTCGGCGATGGGGTTTCCGTAGCTGTCGCTCAATGCCCCTTCCGAAATTCGTGCGGTTAATGTCCCTTCGCCGTTAATGCCTGCAATGGTGTACTCGACCGTGTCTGTATCGATGGGGGTTACTCCAGCAACCGACCCGATCGTTACGGCAAGATCGTCGAGCCCCAAAGAACCTGGGTCATAGGCTTCATTTAAGTCGATGCGGATCGTCGTCAGGGGGAGGGCCGCAACCGAATTCGCGGTAGGTACACTGGTAATCACCTGCATCGGAACCGCATCCCAGCGGAATACGGAATCGAACTGGTCAATCGGTTCGAACGCTTCGTCTTCGATGGCGCCGGCTGCAATCTGCATCGCCTGTATGCCCTGCGTTGTGATCGGACTGACGACGAAACCGAAGGTAAGCGTGTCGTCATCCGTCAACGCCACCGAGTCCGCAGGAATTCCATTGACGGTCAAATCGCCGGCGTCAATCGACGCCGACAGGTACGGCGTGGAGAAATCGATAACGAACTCTGTGATTTGCGTCGATACCAACCCGTCTTCGCTCGGCGAGGAACTGACCACATGAATCTTGCCTAACGCATCGATCGCTTCGGCCAATGCGAACATGTCGATGCGTGCGTAGTTCGCTTCGGTATTGATGACGTTGTCGTCTTCGTCGTCGCCATCGTTGACCACAACCGCGGTATCTTGCAGCAGGTCGAGGAACTCTTGGTTGGTGAGTCGCCGTCCCAGGGCATCGTCGGCGATTTGTTGAGCGAGAACGGCGACGCCAGCAATATGCGGCGATGCCTGGCTGGTACCGGCGTAAGTTGATATCCCGCCCACCGCATCGGCACCCGAGATGATTGCCCCCGGTGCGAGAATGTCGGTCAGTGTGGGATGGCGTTGCGAGAAACTGGCCAATCGGTCTGCGTCGGTCGTGTAATCAATGGCGCCGGTTCCCCACTGGAACGGGCCACCGTTGTCGCCATCCCACACCGCACTTACCGCCAGCGAGTTGGGATCGGCCGCAGGATACGCAACCCCCGGCGTACTGCCATTGTTGTAAAAGCTGTTGCCCGCCGCGGAAACAACAACAACATCGAGCGCGGCCAATGCGGCCAACTCATCATCCAGCCCGTAGTCTCCTGCGGCCACCTGTCGATTGGACGAGTCGGCCAGCGACATGTTTACGGTGACAATGTTATAGGTCGCCGCGTTTGCCACGACCCATTGCAGAGCGGCTTCAACGTCTCCAAAACTTCCGAACCCGGCATCGTCAAGCACTTGCAGGTGAATGATGTCCGCGCCAGGAGCCACACCCGGATATACGGCGTCCTGGGATGCCACGATGCTCGAAACGTTCGAGCCATGGCCGTTCACGTCTTGTGCATCGGGGTCCGAACCGGTGAAGTCTTGGTTGTAAACAATACGGTCAGCGACCCCGTCGAGCGTCAAGTCGGGGCCGAAAAAGGGGTGATCAAGATCGATGCCCGTATCAAGGATGACAGCCGCGTAGCCAGTGCCGTCGACACCTGTGAAGCGTGGATCGAGTTGAAAGTCGTCCAGGTTGATTAACGGGCCTGAGAGTGAAGTTTGTTGCTGCAGCTCGTCACCAGAGAAGTTCAGCCGCTGACCAACGGCGGAAACCGTTGCCTCGGAAGCCGTGGTGGTCAACCTGGAACTCAGCTCCGCGGCCAGTGTCGCGCGATCGAGTTCAATTTGACCCAGCGCATCGACTGCAAGTAGGAGACGAGACTCAAGTGGTTCGAGCCCACGGTCACGACCATGGACGAATCTGTTTCTTACAGATTGAATCTTGCGCATATCAGCGACTGGACCCTCAGAGCACCGAAAGGACACGTGGGTGCCTCTGTGCTTTTAACCGCTGACGCTTCTTGCGATTCGGAGTTTCGACAGCATCAAGTCGATGTCGTCGTGTGCTCATTTGGCTATTGGAGTGCAAGAGTCAAACAAAGCACTTCATATCTGGGCCGACGCGGAAAAAAACTGGCACCCCCCTGGGCTTGCATGCTACATGACCTCAATACCCTTCGCAAACTTCCGGTAACGCCACCATTGATAAACTCCCGACGTGTCCCTTACATCTGGTTCACATCGACGTTGAATAGTTACTCAGTCTGATTGTCTTCGCGCAGACAAGAGGCTCTCCACCGGCGGGTGAAGAGCCTTTGTCTTTAGGTGTGTGAGCAGTGTTAACTTCCAGTTTCCATGCGGCGACACAGGCGGACTAGCTTCGGCGTGTTCTCCTCCAGATGCCAAGGCAGACAACACCCAGGGCCAACAACAATGCCGACGACGGTTCGGGCACTTCAACTACTTCGAAAATAGAGGTACCCGTGGCTAAGTCGAGATTCGTCAGGCTGAACTCGATTTCCAGACCCAAGCTTGTTCCCACGGCACCAACCGCGGTTGGTCCGAAACTGGCGTTCGTCGATACTGTTTCCCCAGCAGTGGACACATTCAAGGCTGTGCCTGCCAGCAACTCACCCGCACTAAAGACACCGCCGTCCACTTCAGGGGTGTAAATCGGTGCGCCCCCGGCAGAAGACAGAGAGCCGGTTCCCGAGTTAAACACGTCTTGAATCGCCAAGGCGATCGAGCCCGTACCAACGCCGTTCGCGACGGCAGGAGCGATCGGTTGAAGAAAGTTCAGCGTGAAGGTGGTTGTGCTACCGGTGAAGTTGAACACATTGATCACACCGGTGACGAAGGGGTCGGCGTTGGTCTCCAGGTCCCATGAAAGATCGACACCGTACATTCCACCGGTTTCGGCTTGGTAGGTGGCGTAGTCGGGGTCACTGGCGTCGACGGCACCAAGGTCAACGAACTGAGAGCCATTACTTTCGAAGTGCCCGGGACTTCCGTTCGGTGAAAACGGGATTTCAACCGTGTTCCCGCCAAAGGTCAGCGTGACCGTCGGTTCCTCGAATGTCGGATTAGGATCCGCCATCGCGGGTACGACCACTGCCGTTGCAAACGCTGCCGCCACAGCGAATCGCAGTACGTGTTGTCGAGATACGTGCCGAAGAAAAAGCCGCATGAACTTCTCTCCTGATGTTGAACTCAGCTCACTAGCGAAGCCTTGTCTTTCGTTGAAATTCAAGACAAAAAAGTACTCACACAAATATATTTGCCGCTTCCTCTTTCCTCAGCATCTACAGTCATTCGGCTCGTCGCCGGCGATAGCTGCAGATGCCGAGAACCACAAATCCCACACCCATCAGTAACATGCTCGATGGCTCGGGCACGACCGCATAGAAATTGGAATTAAACGATGCGGTCGCCTCGGGATCGAGCGTGAATCGCCATGCAATGCCGACGCTGTTGTTCACAGGCCCGCCCGGCTCAGTTGGGTTGGCAGCAGGACCACCAAAATTGTCGTCGGCCGTAATGCTCACCGACGGTTGAAGATTGAACGACTGTGGGCCAGGGAGTAATGGCATGAAATCGCTACCATCGATTTGACTAACGTACAGGGCGCCATTACCGATTGAACCGTAGGTTGTGCCGATAGGACCACTGGCCGTTTGTTCGGTAACGCCACGAGTTACCGAGGCGAGGAAGTTCGCCGGGTCCGTCAAGGTAAACGTGACGCGATACTCATGCTGCTGTGCAGATGTGTTGGTGATTCCCATCCCAGGAATGATCGCGCGTGTGTCACGATTCCCCGTGATGGAAGAAATGCCGCTGATCGCGGCCATCGTTAGCTGGTTCGTGAATTGGCCGGGAAGCAACTCGGCACCAAGGCCATAGTAACCTCCGTTGTTGGTCGAGAATCCCAGGCCGAAGTAGTTTTCTGGGTTCTGGAAGTCCTGGTTCAGAAAAACCGGAATGACTTCGGTATGTAAACCGTTGTCCACATCAATAGTGACGGATGCAACCGGGGCAGCTTCTACGACTGCCAAGCCGAGGCTCATACAAAATAGAGCCGCGCAGACCATGAGGGTCGGCAGAGGACTAATTCGCGTTGTGCGGCGCCTCACTAGCGTTCTCCTCGCGACAAAAGATTTCCCTACCTTCGGCAGATGGGCCCTCAACCTTTGCCCAGCTAGCACACCCACCTATCTGGACGGTGCGGATCTAGTCCACAAAAAGCCAGGATTGACACGGAAATTAACAATGCCGGACCAGGCAGTCAAGAAAATTCTCAAATAAATCCAAGTAAATTGATCTTTTGCGCTAGTCCATCAGACCAAACGAAACCGGGATGCAGCCGAAAGCCACTCGATCCAGTGAGAGTTCAAAGGGAACCGACGGAGTGTGGCAAAACCAACGTTTCACTCGGGAATTGGATCCGTTTTTAAGGGCCACTACCTTCCCACCGACCTCCCCATCTCGCTGAAAAAGCTAGGCTTCCCTTGGTGAAAGGAAGTTCGACCTCAGCGAGTCACTCCATCTGTAGAGGGGTGGCCATCTCGATTCAGAGGGAGCCCTATCGTGCAAGCAACCGAAACACAGCCGACCCCGGAAACTGGGCTGCTGGCCTCGCTATTGGCCGAGCAGAGCTTCCTGCCCTCTGCCCCTGAATCGATTGAGCAAACCGGGCTCAGCGACACCCTCATCGAGTCGTTGATCTGCAAGCTGTTACTCACCGTCGGGACTGCCAGCGGGCGGACCATCGCCGAAAGGATATGTATCCCCTTCGGAGTGCTCGAAGAGCTGCTGCTCTCGCTTCGGGGTCGACAGATACTTTGCCATACCGGCTCAGCCGCGCTTAACGATTATCGCTACGCGCTCACCGATACGGGACACGCTCGTGCACAGTCATATATGCAGTCTTGTGCGTATGTCGGTCCTGCCCCGGTTCCGCTGGAAGACTATCTCATGTCGGTCGAGGCTCAGACCATCCGTGCCGAGGCACCCAAGCGGAAGGCTTTGGAAGACGCCTTCGCAAAGATCAGCATCGATAGCGACCTGTTCGAGAACCTGGGGCCAGCGATCAACTCAGGCGCTGGGTTGTTTCTCTACGGCGAACCCGGCAACGGAAAATCGACGCTCGCCAAATGCATCACCATGTGTTTTGGGCAGCACGTCTGGATTCCCAGCGCCATTATCGAGGATGGGCAACTCATCAAATTCTTCGACGGGGTCTATCACGAAGCTGCCCCGCAACCCAAGAACGGGCTCATCAAGTCGCAGAATCACGACCCCCGATGGGTCAAGGTTCGCCGTCCGACGGTCATTGTCGGTGGTGAACTTACGATGGACAGCCTCGAAATTCGCCACGACCCTCGGGCGAATGTCAGCGAAGCACCACTGCAGCTGAAAAGCAATTGCGGACTGCTGCTCATCGACGACTTTGGCCGCCAACGCATCGAACCGGCCGAGTTGCTCAATCGCTGGATCGTTCCGCTGGAGAGTCACACCGACTTTCTCACACTGGCAAACGGAAAGAAGATCCAGGTCCCCTTCGATCAGTTGATCATCTTCTCGACCAATCTCGATCCGGAAGATCTGGTCGACGAAGCCTTCCTGCGTCGCATTCCCTACAAGATCAACATCGGCGACCCTGGCGAAGAGGAATTCCAAAATCTCTTTGAACTGTATTGCAACTCCTTCGACTGTGAGTACCGCCCGGACGTCGTCGAGAGCTTGTTGGAAAAACACTATCGAGCAGAAGGTCGCCCTCGCCGTCGTTGTCATGCACGCGATTTGTTGCAGCAGGTTCGCAATCTGTGTGCCTACAACGACTGGCCGCTTGAGATGAAGCTGGAGTACTTCGATCGCGTAGTCAGTTCCTACTTCACCATGCTCAAGGGACGCGACGCTCAGTAGTCCTCTGCCGTCGAAGAACGCTCCAGGCTTGCCTCGCCCGCGCCTACGAAGCCGTCGCTTCGATCCCTGCGGAGATCTGCTCGTGGCGTGTTCGCTGATCTTCCGGAGTGTTTCTGCGGCAACGCACCGGTTCGACCAACGCAGTTAGCCCCTCGCGGGTGATGATGCCCACGGGTCGCTCTTCTTCGACGACCACGATCTCGGAGTTAGGGCGATTGATGAAGAACTCGAACAGTTCGCTGAACGGGGTTCGGCTCTCGAAGGCCACGGCTTCGAAGTCCGCAGTCTCAACGATCGTCGCATGAGAGGTACTTTCTGTGCATCCTTCGAGCAAGTGCTCGATGGAAACAAAACCCAGCAGTTCGCCGCGATCACCCGCAATCGGTGCTCCCATCGAGCCGGAGCAGCGCAGCAGTCGAAGTGCATTGGCGGCCGAATCATTCGACTTCAGCACAATCGGGCAGGGTGTCATCACATCGCGGGCGACCGTGTTCTCAAACATGCGACCGGGGGCTGCAAGATTTCGGAGAATTGCATCTTCCTCGGAGAATTCACCCTCGCAGGCCACACAGTTGCGGCCCGATTGCTTGGCGATCCGCGTCACATCCAGGGCACGATTCAAAAGAGCTTCGCTCCCGGATTCCAGTTCCGTCGAAGCTGCTGGCTCCGAAACAACCCCGATGCTTACGGTTACCGAGGGAGGGGTTGATTCCGCTGCCGACGACCCCATGGCAATCTCGCTCCGAAGCCGCTCTGCCCAGGTGCGAGCTTCTTCAGACCCCAACCCGGGCAAAGTCACGGCGAACAGGTCACCTTGGATTCGACCCACGGTTTGCCCCGGACCACAAGCTTTGAGTAGCTGCTCGGCAATCCGCAGAACGACTTCATCGCCGATATTTCGTCCATGAAGCCGATTCGTTTTCGTAAGGAAGTCGATCCCGCAAACGGCGCAGGCCACCGGTCTGCCACTGGGCTTAGCGGCCTTGCGATGTTCTTCTAGTGCCTGCAGGAAGCTCTCGCGACCACTCAACCCGGTCAACGGGTCGATGTAGGTAGCATCGCGTCGGGCCGCTGAGCTGAGCCGCACGGCGGCGCGAAGTCTGGCCAACAATTCTCCGTGAACCAAGGGTTTGGCCAGAAAGTCGTCGAACCCACTGGCCGTCGCTTGCAGTAGCGACGTAGTCGAAAAATCGTCGGCGACCAGCATGACGAAAGCTTCTGAGATGACGCTATGAGAGCGGATCGAATGGCAAAGCTCCAGGTATTCTCGCTGCCCAAGTTCGTCGTCGATCAAAACCACGTTGGGTTCCACGGCTTCGAGCGCATCCAACGCACCTTCGTGCGAAGAAGCCTGGGTGACCGGGTACCCGAACATTTCGAGAAACCTCGAAACTTGTCGCAGCAATGAACGATTGGGCGAAACCAGAAGAACCCGGGGGATCTGTCGTCTTGCCGTCATTCGGGCCATCTCCCTGTGAATTGATTCGGAGGCGCAGACAATCCGCGGCACGGCGTACAGCCAACTCGTGTCACGTGGATTCTCTCGAAGCAGTTGTCGAACGTCCTGGGAACCCAGGTCGCGTCGGTAGAGAAGCGATGATTGGTCACCGACGCATTAGAAGTGTACGTCAAAACTTTAGCGAAATAACTGGTACGACCGGATCCATACGAACCATCGGAGTCTTCGGCAAGGATGCCGTGGTCCGGGCGATTTGCGGGCTATATTTTTGGTGCGACTTCTAGCTTTCCTCTTCGCAGCGAAATTGAGAACAACATTTCATCAACGCGACAGGCGACTGCCGTGTTGATATCCCCGTCCATCGTCGACGGCTTTCGTACATACACATCGAACAAACAGCCGCAGGACGTGTTTCAGCGAGATCTGATGAGGACTCAATTAATCAACGAACGTCGTAGTGCCACTGCCTACCTCGAGCCATGCGCCGCGGGGCCAGACGCACCTGAGAGAATCACGCTCGAGGCGTTGCCGATGGTCATGGGGCGCGATGAATCGGCCGACTTGCAGATCGATTCCGGCCGTGTGTCCCGGCAGCATGCAGCCATCTCGCTCGATGGGAAGTCTTATCTCATTCGAGACTTGGGCAGCACGAACGGCACATTCGTCAACGGCGCACGGATCGATGAGGCGACGCTCTCCAGCGGAGACATGCTGGCGATCGCAGACGTGGAATTCACGTTTTGCATCCCAGGCGACGAGCTGAATCGTGCGACCGCGACACAGGTGCTCGAGGATGATCACAGCCATGAGGCTGCGGTGGCCGAGCCTTGGGAAATCGTGCGACAGATCCGCTGCCTGCACGAAATGTTGGCCGGTCGGGCCATCGCCACGCATTACCAAGCGATCGTGGATCTTGAAACGAACGACACCGTGGGGTTCGGTGCCCGCGACTGTGAGCCGGAAACTCCGCAGATCGAACTGGGCCTGATCAGTGGTCTGGAAGGACCGCTGACGGATCGGCTACATGCCATGCATCGCCGCTTGTCCTGCGAAAATGCCAATACGCTACCGGCAGGCGTTCCCTTGTTGGTGGAAATCCACGCCTGCGAACTCGGCGCAGAACGCATGGCCGAATCGTTGGGCGCACTGCGTGCTGCCTTGGCAGATAACCGTCCGTTGATTGCTGTGGTTCCTGAAAGCGCGACGCATAGCGACCAGTATCTTGGTGAGTTGCAGAGTCGCCTGAGTGGCTTCGGGATCGAAATCGCTTGCCGCTCCAACGGTACGGAACTTCAGCGGCTGGTAGACAACTGCCATACGCCCCCCAAGTTTGTCCTCGTCGACGCGACGTTGTTAATCTCACCTCGTCCCAATCCCAAACGTCAACGACTGTTGGATAGCTTTTTGCGAACTGCAAGAGAACGCGGCATCCCTGTCATCGCCCAGGGGATTTGTAACGAGGCCGATGCCCACCGTTGTCGCGAACTGGGTTGTAGCTTCGGACAGGGGCCATTTTACGATCGAGACTTGGCTAGCGAACCTGAAGAGGCCGTTTGCAGCACTTGAGCAACTTCATCCCAGGTGATTCCCGCTTGGCAAGCTTTCTGAGTGAGTATTTTGACTTCCCACGTCCTACAGAAATCCGAATGCATTGGTGGATACGTCCTAGTCGACCGGCTCGGCGCAGGCGGCTACGGCGAGGTGTGGAAAGTAGAAGCCCCCGGTGGGCTCGCCAAGGCCATGAAGTTGGTCTACGGCCGCTTCGATGAATCGAGGGCCACCCGAGAACTCAAGGCTCTGAACCTGATCAAAGAGGTTCGCCACCCCTTCTTGTGCAATATCGAGCGATTCGAAGTGATCGATGGTCAACTGATCATGGTCACCGAATTGGCCGATATGAGTCTCAAGGATCGATACGAAGAATTCCGCAGCGAAAAACAGCCCGGGATTCCGCGTGATGAGCTGATCGATTATCTCCGCGATGCGGCCGACGCGCTGGACTACATGGGCCAGAAGCATGCGTTGCAGCATCTGGACGTAAAGCCCGAGAACCTGCTGCTGCTTAGCGGCCATGTGAAGGTGGCCGACTTTGGGTTGGTAAAAGGTCTGCAAACCGGGGTGACCATGTCGTTGGTCAGCGGCCTGACTCCGATCTACGCGGCTCCGGAAGTCTTCGACGACCAACCTACGCCGTTCAGCGATCAGTACAGTCTGGCGATTGTCTATCAAGAAATGCTCACGGGCCTGCTGCCTTTTCCCGGGCGAACCCCAGCCCAACTCGCGGCGCAACACATCTCCGGGCGTCCTCGTCTAGAGAAACTGCCCGGTTCCGATCGCCAGATCATTGCCCGAGCTTTATCGAAGGATCCGACTAAACGGTTCAAGAGCTGTCTCGACCTGATTCAGGCCCTGCGGGATGCGGGTCACACTTCAACGCGTAGTGCGACTGAAGTCACGCACACAGAGAATGATTCGGACGCCGATACCACATCGCTTAGCTGCGGCGATACGAATTTGGTGCGGCCGCCCAAACGGGAAGAAGTCGAAGCCGCCGCTGGAGCGCTCAAGACAGAAGAACTGGATGACGAGCAGCGCGATGCGGTCAAGCAATCCACGGCCAACTCGCGTCTCCGCTTGCGACGATCGTCGGCTCAGACCAAGTGCGACGATCTGGGGCCCATCGACATCGCGGGCTCGGAAGCCACCCTACGGCCGACGCTGATTCTTGGCGTTGGGGGCACGGCGGCTCGCGTCATGGGGCAGTTGCACGCGGGGCTCACAAATCGGTTTGGTGAATTGAGCAACGTGCCGGCCATCCAGATGGTGCTCGTCGACACCGATACGAAGTCGAACGATCAACTCACCCGTGACGTAGCGGCAGCCCGAGTGCCGCATGAATCGTTTTGCGCGGCTCCGCTTCGCAAGACACAGGACTACCGCGAAAGCTCCGGTGACATTCTACGGTGGATGAGCCGCCGGTGGTTGTACAACATTCCCCGATCGTTGGAGACCGAGGGCATTCGACCTTTAGGTCGTTTGGCGCTGGTAGACCACGCGCCGAAGATCGCTCGCAAGATCCAGCAGGCGATTGAAACATGCACCAGCGAAGCCGCGCTGAATGAATCGCTGGCTGCGACCGAGTTGCCCGGAAGCGACCCGACGTTGAGGGTGATCGTGGTGGCCTCCATCTCTGGAGGCACGGGTAGCGGAATGGTGATCGATCTTGGATATATGACCCGTCAGATACTCAAGCAACTCGGGATCCAGCGTCACACCATCTCGGCGTACTTAACGCACTCCACGAGTTCGAAGCCCAGTCAACGCGACCTGGCCAGCGCGAATGCGTTTTCCTGCCTGAACGAGCTTTACCAGTTCAATGTCACCGGCGGAGGATTTCCCGGTGACGATGCGTGCAATTTGGACGCGGTCGACAGCCGCATGCAGACATTCGACGACACGTACTTGCTTCAGCTTGGCGACGAGATCCCCGAAGACGAACTGAATGCGGCGGCTACCAAAGTGGCTACTTACCTTCAATTCGAAATCGCCAGTGCCTGGGGCCCCTTGCTCGAGCACTGTCGGCATGAAGATCGAACGGCAGATTCCGTATTCGGCGAGCCCGTGATTCGTACGTTCGACCTTTCCGAAATCGGCTGCGACTTGCGTCAAGTCGCCCGTCGCGAGGTTCGAAACGTTTGCGAAGAGGTTGTCTGCCGATGGTGCGGGCTCTCGCAGCTGCCGGTCGAAGCTGCAACCAAAGCCGATGGTGAAGCCCAGCCGACTAAACCCGATGCGGACCATCGCTTCGCGAAGCAAGCCCACGAGATGGGTCTGGAAATCGACCCCTTGATGACAGCCATGATCCAGCATGCCCGCAAGGCATTGCAAATCGAGGAACAAGAGGGCTTCGAGGCGGTCATTGAGAAACTGGCCCTCGCGCAAGGTGATGGTGATCAAGCCGCCGCTGTGGAACTTGCGCCCCGCGAGCTGTTTCGCTTGGTGGATGAGATCGTATCGACCGATATTGGCGAGAAGCAACAGGCCCGCGGTATGGTTCGGCGACGTCTGCAACAATCGGCCCAACAAATCGCCCGTCGGCTCGACAGTGACATTCGCGACTACGTCAGTGGGATTGCGAATTCGCCAAGTGGTCGCCTAAGTACTGCGTTGGCTTGCACCGCATGGTTTCGCTCGCATCTCCGACTGATTGCCGAAGAATCGCAAACAAGACTAGACGAACTGGGCCATGAATTGAACGAGATCGCCACTACGCTGGGCGACCCGAAGAATCGTGACAAGCGTCGCTGGTGGGGCTCGAAAGGCGGTTCCGGGGTTGGAGGTGGTGCAGAACAACTACGACATCAGTTCATCAACCAACGCGTGCAATATGCCGCCGTGGAGGAAGTCGTTGCACTCTCCGAACGGTTGAGGCAGCAATTGGGATCACTCAACGATCAGCTTTTGCACGCCCAACAGAGTCTGAAGCCGCTGCTGAATCACTATCTGAGCGACGAGGATCAGCCCGCTGCAGTCGAGGACGAATTCGACGATGAAGAACCGGTGCTCGACTTTGCCGCGACGGTGAATGAGGCTTTCCGCGGCAGACTCTCGAATCTAGTGTCCGAGTTGGACGAGAAATTCGATGGCGAGGTCCTCCAACCGGAAGGCGGCCTGCTGGAAATTTGCCAACGCGATGGGCAACTGGCAGATCTCTTGATCCACCGACTGGAAGCAGCGGCGCAAACGCTTGTGTTGACCGCCTCCCGAGAAATCGACGTGGCCCAATTGTTCTTGGATAGCTGTAGGACCGAGGAACAGGCCGCCCAGGAAATCAAAGATTGCTGCGATCTCGCGGCGTCAACGAATTTGAAATGCGGTGGAACCAGGCGATTGATCGCCGCCATTCCGCAATCCAGCGGGTCTGAAAAGCTGCAGACCATCATCACCGATTGCCTTGAGCCGACGCCGACAGTGATTGCCGCTACCGAATACGATATCGTCATCGGCAGCGAACAGGCTTCGCTCCCCTTGGTCGCTGTCGCTGCACGTCTGGTCGAAGACCGCCCGGACCTCATCGCGGTGGCACAACGGATTCACACCCGTTCGGACGTCCAGTGGTGTAGCATCATCGACGAGGACGAACTGGCAATTGTGTAAAGGACGATTGGTCCCTTCGTTGGGTGCCTTCGTGGCAGCGTGTTTCTTAAGCGGTCGCTCGTCGGGTCTCGCCTGAATCCCAGACGGTCGAAACGACCATCATCGCGAATGTGGCAGCCACCACGCAGAAAAAGCCATCGGTATTCGCTGAGAAGGAAAACACGGTGCCCAAGCCGACCAATCCCAGGGCGGCAAAGAACAGCAACTGAAACACCAGTTCTGCCGCGGTGCCGACGCTAACCCGAGCCAACCAGGTACAGACCACTCCGGCGACGCAAATCAGGACAAGTAGGGAGAACCCTGAGAATGTGGTCTCGATCAATTCAGCCATGATGGAAGTGGAATCCTTTCCTGCGTGCCATCCGTGCGATCGATCCTTCGATCGCGGTCCCCGCTTCGACCTGGCTGGCAACTGCGAGTGGTGTGCCAAGGGGTGATTTTTTTCGCGGGTTTCCTCTCGTGGCCGCGATTGTCAATTCGCAATCGGTGGTGAAACAAAAACTTACGCGAAATCGATCGGTGGGTTTTCCTGAGGGCTTCAGTCGGAAAAGTCAGGGTATTCTCCGTATTTTTGCAAATTCTACAAGATCGGACTCGGGGAATTTCAACATACCAACGCATGTTCCCAAGGCCGATCTAAATCACCGAATTCGCCAGCATCTCCGGCGCTTCTTATTTCCTGCCGTCACCCTCTTTACTCCCTATCGGGAGCAACACGGCATGAACTTTGCATTTCAAAGCACCAAATCGAATTCTACCCACATTCTGCGCGCACCTGGCACCCGAGTAATTCGGGCGTTGGAGACTGCGCGGATGGGGTGCGTTCGATAAAGGGGTAGCAACTGGGGTCCACCAATGTGGGCCGCAACGGTTGGGTGCTCTGCGCCCAGACCGTGCCATAAATCTGCGTCACACAGTAGGAGGAATGCTGCATGTAAAGGCTTGCCAGAGAAGAATTTATTCGCATCGCCACCGACCGGGTCGCGGCTCGCATCGTGAGAGAACCGTCCTTGCGCTAAGACGTCAAGAAGGGTTCCATGTTCACGATCGCGCTTGCGATACGGGTCTCGGTAGCATATTCCGACGTCTCGCAGAGCCTCTGCGCGCAGCAGGTCTACGCACCGCTTCGTGTGATTTCTCTCCGTGAAGAGCGGCCGGGTCAGTTTCCCTTGCCGCGCTGTGTCACGCTGCGCATTTCACTACTTTGGTGAAATTGCCCCCGCGAAATAGTGAATCGATTCGCAAGGTATTTGTCTGTAAAGAGTTGCGGATCGTTGTCCTTCGCCATTTTTGGCAGCCTGCGGGCCATTCAGGCCGAGGTAATTCGTCATAACCATTTGCAATAATTGGCTTTACTGCGCAGCGTTACCGCTTTCATTCATTCGATGATCTCAGGGTCGAATCAGCAGGCCTCGCGGGAAGCGTCGCGAAATTTTCTTGGGCCCGTTCTCCCTTGATTTCCAGGTATTTGCGGTAGGTACGGTTTTTCGAGCTGGCACCCACCGGGGTTTGGCACATCCGTTGCTTTTCCACTGAGTCACGAAAGTTCAACACAACGACAAACCGCTCGCACGAACCCGACGGTTTCAACCGACCAGCGAAGGAGCACGCCAATGACGACCGCCTACGAGACCGAATTCGATTACGAAACATCCGAACAAAGCGAACGACTTGCTGGACGACGCACCTACCGTCCCCGACGAATTCCGCGAAGCCAACGCAAGAAGTCGCGTCGTCGCTCCTCGTTCAATCACAGTCACGGCAGCATGAATCACCGCAGTAATCATCACTGGGGAATGTAGGCAGCGCTGGGCGTCACCGACGCCGCAGCCACTTACGCCGAGTGTGTGCGGTTGAGCTGCCGTTCTTCGGGACGTGCGCTTCCCACATTCGGCCCCAATAAGACGCAGCCGAATTTAGAACCTGTAGGAAATTTCCGTGGTGGCTTGCTATGCCGGTAGCCGCGCGGACAGGTCTCCAACTCAACGCACAAGGAACGCCTTCGAGCAAGCTCCGTGTGATATTTCGCACCTGGACGGTTTTCTCGCGAGGTAATTCGAAATACTGCGACGGACATCGTCCACCGACTTGATGGATGGTCTGTCGCCTTTGGCAATCAATACATGACGCTGCGCCTGTCACGTTCGACGTGAGAGGCGACGTGAACGCACGCCCCGTCCTGACGGTGACTGAATAGTCGCTGCCAGTGCGAAGTCGCGCGTTGCATGACAATGACTGATACAGACCGACACCGGTGCGACGAATTGCACGGGTGGATCTTCGCTGCATGGCCAGATGACGGTCGCTGATTGAGCACCCATTGCGAAATCAGTGCGCCCGTGCTTGCGTAGCACGGGAGCATTTGTCTTCTGCCGGCCCTTAGTGGGGCAATGCGCGTGAGGTCTTAGACTTTCGAAATCGCGCCGGAACTCCTTGCGCAGGTTCCGGCGATGCATTGGGCAATTGCGCAATACAGCTAATGAAAGGGCAAGCTCATGGCTTTCCGCAGCAAGGCTGACTTCGAGAACTTTGAAGAGCAACAAGAATCATCGTCGCTTTTCGGTCGCAACACCGCACCCCGGGCACGCAAGCGCAGTTCGCAGCCATTGCGACGCAGTGGCGGTGCGAAAACGCGCCACTCCGGCATCCAAAACCGCAGACGGAAGCGGTATTTCTAAGCCCGCATTCCCCAGATGAATCGCACCAGGTTGGCATGCGAGTTGCGCCAGATACTTGCATGAAAGCTATCTGCAAGCTCGACATCTCGACGTGACGAACCCCGTGGCTGACAGCCAAAGGGGGATCTTCGGGTCGATAGGGGCTGGCGCGTGAATTTGGAATTTTGGGCAGCCATGCGCACGGCCGAAGCCGGGTCGCTTGGTTAACGTGAACTTGGCGAGATGCTTAATCTCACGGATTTGGGCGACGACGCGTTGACCGACCGTTGCCTTGCCTGGAACGAGCAACTTGTCCTCGTCACCGTTCGCGGGCGTCCCGACGGTTCGGCCAAATGGTTGTTCTATGTCACTTGGGCAGGAGTGTACCGCTGTGAAATCAAAATTCTTGCTTATCGTCTCGATCGCCGTTGCAGGAGGATTCGAGGCAGCGAGCGCCGCGAACCTGACAGCTTATGTCACGGGTCGCACCAGTGACAACATCGTCGCGTTCGATTTGGTCACGGGTGCCTCCGAAGTCGTCGCGACACTTGTTGCCAATGCAAGACCTCGCGGAATCGTCGTTGACAGGGACGGGATCATCTATGTCAGTACGCAAGGCGACAACCAAAACATCAAACGCATCACCCCGGGCAGCACCCCTCTGATCGAGCCTTTCACCGCATCGATCGGCAATTTTGGTCCCGCACAGCTTGCCTTTGATCCTTCTGGTAATTTGCTCGCGGCGGGCGCTCGATCGCGAGTTGTTTTCCGCTATGACATTACTGACGGAAGTCTGATCGACTCGTTCACCGAATCGGGTTGTTGCAACTTGGCGGGGCTGGCGATCAACGATACCGACGTCTATGCCGTGGAGATCTTTCAGGGGTCGATCCACAAATTCGATTTGACCCAGGACCCGGTGACCGGTTTCGAACTCGTTACCAATTCGACGCAACTGGATGAGGCAATCGGCATCACGGTCGGTCACAACGGCAACCTCTTCGTGTCCAGCACGCAGAACAGCCGGATCGAAGAGTTTGACTCTAATGACGGTAGCTACGTCGGCACGTTTGTTGAGGCCGCCGTGCTCGGGGTCGCGGGCACGGGAGGCTTGCAATACGAGCCATTTCTCGAGCGCTACTATTCAGTAACCGGCGACACCATGTACGAGTACAATACGTCTGGCGTATTGACGAATATCTACCAAAGCGACCTGCTCGAGGGAGCCCGGGGAGTCACGATCGTGGTTCCCGAGCCCGGTTCATCGACGCTTATGGCGATCGGGCTCTTGTTAGTTGGCTCGGTTGGTCTCACACGGCGGCGACGAGTGGGCGTCTCGAAAGCAGCGAACTCCTGAGGCGGTTCCGCTAAGAAGCGAATTTCGCTGTCAATGGCCATTGCCGAATCCTCAAGGCAAGGCGCACTTAACAAGGCCTCGTTCGCTGTGGCCAAGCACCCTTAGCGCCACTCGATTGAGAATGACGACCGCGACATTTCAGTGGCCATCGCACGTGCTCCCGATCACAGCGGCCAGTACATCCAACTGACCGGGTGGGGAACGCGAATCCCAGGCGATATCGGGGAGCCACATTCAGGCGCGCTGGGCGATCCTCGTTCCAACGAGCCCGTTGCCACAGCTACTATCTGGGCGATGGGACCCAGGACGGAAGCTCTCGTAACGATTACCGCAGCAGCTTCTTCACTTCGGCATCCAGCTCGGTGACGTGGATGTTGCGGTTGGCGACCTTTCCGTTCCTGTCAACCAGAATCATGGTCGGCAAGGACAGGATGCCAAGCTCGTTGGCCAGGCGGCTGTTGTCGATGCCGCCTGGTTCAAACAGATGAGGCCAGTTCTTCGGCATCCGAGCTTGCTTGAGCCATTCGGTAAGCTTGGCCGGGTCGCTGTCCACGCTGATCCCAACCGGTACAAAACCGTCGCGACCATACTTGGCCATCAGTTCCTTGATCTGTGCCATGTCGGTTTGGCATGGTTTGCACCAGGTGGCCCAGTAGTGAATCAGTACAACCTTGCCGCGTAGACGTTTCAGGTCGAACTGCTCTTTGCTCATGTGGACCCGGCCCTTGAGGTCGAGCTCTCGACCGACCGATTCCAGGCGACGTTTCGCACCCGCGGCCTTGGGGGCCATTTCCGACTTGGGGAACTTTTGGGCCAACTGACCGTACCACTTCTTCGCTTCGTCTTCCTGGCCTGCAAACTCTTGTGCCATACCTAACTGCAGCATGGCCTCTGCGGTCAGAAGTCCGGCGGGATAGTCCTTGATGAACTGTTCCAGGTTCTTTACCCACGCAGTTTGGATCTCGGCGTATTTCGGGTTGTCTTGCATGAAGCTGAGGTTGTAGTCTGCCTGCATGTAGCGGAACTTGACATAGCCGCCCAATTCCTTGGTCGACTTGTCCTTGTCCAGCCGGGCGAACAGTGTCTTCAGGTCTTTGACGCCGTCTTTGTGCTCGCCGGTTTGGGCCGCCGCGGCCAGCATGTCGGCCAATTGGCGAATCCATTGCTCGCGGTCTTCCCCTTCGGAGATCTCGGCCAGCTTTTCAAGCAATCGGGCTCGTTCGGCATCGTAGGTGGCACCGGGGTTCTTCTTGTCCAACTCCTCCAATTGGGCCAGCAGCTTCTGCGTTTCGCCGTCCAGGCCCTCTTGCCCCGGATCACTGGCCGAAGGTCGCGAGGAGATCGCGGCCGGCGTGAAGAAGTGACCGTTGTCGGCCATCACCTGACGGTTCGAGTCCAGCAGTCGGGGGGCGTCGATAACGCGCCACGCATTGTCAACGCGAACCAGGGTTCCCACCAGCACTTCGCCGTGCTGGCCGTCGGTGTTGACCATGGCCACCACGTTTTCGTAAACCACCAGGTCTTTCGTCGAACTGTCGGTACCTTTGGGTACCAGACCGGGACGAACCGCACCGAAGCTCGACCATTCGGTCTTACCGGTGACCAGCTTTTGGGTCTTCACGACTTCCTTGAAGTCGTTGGCCGCGGTTTTGATCGTGTCGCCCAGTTCCTTGGCCTTTTTCTCGCTGAGGCCAAGTTTGGCGAGTTCCGCGGGCGTGAGCAGCAGGCGTGCGAACCGGGTCGAATCGTCGGCCGCCATTGCCGCGACCACTTCGGCGGTTACCTCTTCCGGCGAGATCACTTCCCAGGTGTCGATGCGTCCGTCTTCATTCTTGTCGAAGCCCCAACGGGTGCCCGCGGTGTTGATCCATCGCGATTGATCGGCCTTGCCGTTGTGGTTCGAGTCGACGTCCCGGTACACCTCGATGCCGTCTTGGTAGTAGCACCACATATCGACGACATTGTCCGCGTTCGAATCGACAAAGCGACGCAGGATTTGGCCGGCCTGATCTCGCACGACCCAACCGGTTTGGCCGTCGATCTTCTCCGCCTTAATCGTGCATTTGGCTGTCTCGGCGTCGGTTGGGATGGTGTAATCGATGTTGTCCTGAACCGGTTTCAGCTTCAAAGCCTGTTCGGCCGACGGCTCTGCGGCCCAGGTGGCCGATGTGGCGAACATGAGAATGAGCGCGGTCGCGTATGCCGTGAAGTGTCGCATCGAGCCAAATCCTTTCATCGAGCCGCGGTTGCCCCGGCGGCGGTCCAGTCCATTGCGGTTGCGCATGTCGAGATGGTGGTTTCAGAATAGAAATCGGCTCGCGAGGCCGACAAATTGATCCTTTCGTACCGGTTCTTCCGGTTAACCGGGTTTCCCTACCATGGTCACCGGCCTCGTTTGCCGGCAGGCATACGAATTTGCCGCCTCTCGGCTGCGAAAAAGATTGCTAACCTGAGGCAGGCGAACTGTTTGCCAGCATTCGTGTCCTAGAATTGACAGTCATCCGACCACGTCTACAATCAACTCCTTCCGCGGTACGGCAGGGCAGCCTGCTAGCGGCGGAATCCTCGGCGACACCACCCGTGTTGCCTTGGGCGCGTAGCTCAGTTGGTTAGAGCGCGGCCCTGATAAGGCCGAGGTCCCAAGTTCGAGTCTTGGCGCGCCCACTACCACCCGTTTAGCAACTGCCCGTGGCAGAACTCTCGGAACCCGAGAGCCAGCCGCGGGCAAACTCCGCTTCCGGCTCTCTGGAATTGGTGTCCGGACAAACGATACGCAGCCGAGCGGTATCCGGTTCATGCCAGCAACATGCTGCCGGTGCCGGCAGCCATCTCAACCTGGGGTGGTTGCCCGTTAGAATGAAATAAACGACCGTGTTGCCAGCCAACACCAAGCCCCGGGGACGTAGCTCAATTGGGAGAGCACCGGCTTTGCAAGCCGGGGGTTGGCGGTTCGAGCCCGCTCGTCTCCATTTATTTATTTCACAGTTCGTTCTGCATCGCCACATACTGGCCACTCGCCCATCGTAAGTCTCCCGTTGGCTGCACGATACTTCGAAAAAAGCGGCCGGCTCTTATCTCCTTTCTAATGGAGGGCAGGGCGGCGATCTTATCGCGCGGTTTTATGGCTTGAAATGCCATAGTTCGTGCCTATCTATATCATGGATAAATAGTCTTTAACTCCTAAGGTCTACGCGCCTAGAATTCTGGTGACTTGTCAGGAGCATCGTAACGGGGTGCATTGGGGGTAGAACCGATGGGCTTTGCGATGCGACCGTCGAAGTTATCAGTAATCGTCCCACCACACATGAAAGGAAGCCCACGATGGCTAGTGCTGAACTGATAAAGGGGCTCAACCACGCCCTGAACCGCGAAGTCTCGACGTTTCTGCGGTATATGCTGCAGGGGGCGTCGATCAAGGGTGCCGAATGGGAGCCTGCCCGACAAATGTATCTAAGCGAAGTGACCGACGAAGTTGGCCACGCTATGTATCTAGCTGACAAGATCGTCATGCTCGGCGGCACGCCGACGTTGGCCCCCGATTTGACCCCTCCGCCCAGCGACGTGCCCACGATGTTGGAAAACGACATCGCCGAAGAGCAGGTCGATGTGAAGGGCTACATGGAACTGGCCGAACTCGCCGAGAAGGACGGTCTGGTCGATCTCAAGCTGAAGATGGAAGACCAGGCCGCCGACGAAGCCGGACACGCCGAAGCCATGCAACGCATGCTTGGCTAATTGATGAACGGTCGCTTGCGTTGATGTAGACCAGTTTTGCAATCAAAGATTGCTCTCTGAATGGCCACGCTGCGCGCCAATCAACCCTTGGTGAATGGTTTCGAATGGCGATTCAGCATTACGGTTGCTGACGCACCCGCGCCAGAATGACCCGATTGTTTTCGCCTTTGCGGGGGCCGTGGCTGACGCGGCCTTCGGCGACGGTGATCCAGCTTTCTTTGTCGTTGATTCGACAGACTCCGGAGTTGCCGAGCGTGGCGTGATTCTCGGGGACCAGCACTTGCTCGGTATTGCGAAGAACCGTCAGATTGTCGCAGTCCACTTCGGCGATGAACAACGGGGCGCGGTGCCGCATGATGTGATCGTTATTCGCGCCGCGGCGCGTGTAGACCAGGTATAGCTTGCCGCCGAGCGAGACCCAGTGCTGTTGGGTGTTGTAGCTTTCCAGTGGTTTCCCGTCGTCGAACTTCCATGGGATATGGTCGGAAAAATGAACACCGTCGTTGCTCTTGGCGACAAACGCACCATCGTCGGCTCGCAGCGTGAGGTAGAAGGCCCCGTCGTGCTCGCTAACCGACGGTTCGTAAAGCCCCCGGTCGCTGGGAATTGAATGCTCGCTGCCATGTTCGACGTAGGTCAACTCCTCGCCGTCGAATCGGCAGCGGGCCACGATCGACGTGTAGTTGCGTGGCGATTCGCTTTTCTGATAACGAATCGGCAGCAAAATGTCGCCGTCGGGCAGCACAACCTGCTGATGACACCCGGCGTTGGGGGCAATGAATGGATCGCCCGCGTTGTCCCGAGCGGGCATCTTCACCGTTCTTAACGGGCCGAACGTGCGTGACTGCGGGTCGAAGACACAGTAGGAGACTTTCTCCCTCAGGTAGTTCTCTTTGGTTCCGCCGGCGAAGTTGAAGGTTTTACCGGTGACAATCACCTTGCCGGTGGGGGCGTGCCAGAAGGGCCACAAGTCGCCAGCGACCACTTCGTACCCATCGTCCTGCAGCGATCGGGTGAGTGAAGGGATCGCACGCGGGGTCGACCACGACCGACCGTCATCGTCGCTGAAGACAACATAAACGTCGTGGTACCCATGGGCGCCGACCTTCGCGGTCCGCGACATCGTCGTCAGGAAAAACGGATTCTCCCCCGGCACCATTGTGGTTCGCGCTTGTGTCCAATCCCACTGGGCATCGCCCTCGACGATGGTTGTTCGCTCGATGTCCAGTTCCTCGCAGACGCCCATGCCGCACGAGAGCGAGAAGAACAACAGGCATGCGATACCCAATAAACCCCGAAGCGAAAGTGTCATGGCGATGCTCATCCAATCTTGAAAGACTTACCGGAGTTCATCTTGTTGCCGGACAAAGAACGCAGGAGAGATGGTCATCGATCCACCAGCAGCAACGCCGCTCCCTATCGTGCGCGTTCAGCGAATCGCGCGCCCACGTCCTTCAGATAACCGAGTAGTTCTTGTTCGAGTTCTAGTTCAACCGCATCACGGGTTCCACTCAGGTCGCGCGACTCGCCGGGGTCTTGGCTCAGGTCGTATTGTTCTCCCCGCTCGTCTTCGTAGAAATACACCAGCTTCATGGCACCCCGGCGCATGGCCGACTGCGGTCGAGTTTGGCTCACCGCGAAGTCGTCGACGCCAATGGCCGACAGCGAATTCTCGTAACCCCCCTCGGGATGATAGTAGGGAAAGTGCCAATACAGTGAGCGGGCAATGTCCCTGGTTTCATCTCGAAAGACGGGCATCAGATTCACACCGTCCAAATCGGGGTCGAGCGCGTCGCTCGGGACACCCGCCACATGGGCGAAGGTGGGCAACAAGTCGTAACCAATCGCCGGCGTCGAGCAAGTTGTTCCGGCAGCAATCTCCCCGGGCCAGCGAGCAATTAGCGGCACCCGAATACCACCCTCGTAGACATTCCACTTCGAACCACGCAACGGGCCGTTGGCCGTGTACTGCGGATGCCCGCCGTTGTCGGAGGTGAACACGACGAGTGTATCTTCGGCGTGGCCCGATTCATCGAGCGCCGTAAGCAACTGGCCCACATTATGGTCCAGCGTTTCCACAAACGCGGCGTACTCAATCCGTCGCTTGCGTTTGGGCGAATCCTCCGGCACCTTGTTTCCATATTTCTTCAACAGCCACTGGCAAGGTGTTCGCACGGGTGTGTGAACATAGAAGTGCGAGACCATTAAGAAGAACGGCGCGTCATGGTCTTGATTCAGGAAGTCGCTGGCCTGTCGAACCATCGAGTCGCGCGGGAAGCGTCCCGGCTTGTTGATCGGCGAAGGCTTGTCCCGGTCGCGAAACGCGTAGGGGTGACTGCCAAAGTCTTCGATGGCCGTTTGAAACCCTTGCTGCTTTGGACCGTGTGTCGGGCTCCAGCCCAAGTAACCGCCGTGATGCGCGTTTAGATGCCACTTGCCGCAGAAGGCCGTCTTGTAACCCGCATCGCGGAGGTGTTCTGCCACGGTGGTTTCTTCCAGCGGCAGATTCAACGTGAACGGTGGCGTTACCAGCGTCTGCCCCTCACGCAATTGTTGTCGACCAGGGCCCTCCTTCGTCACGAACTCGAAGCTCAATCGGGCCGTCGACTTGCCCGTCATGATGCTGGCCCGCGATGCCGAACAGATCGGCGCCGGAGCATAGCCATCGGTAAACCGCATCCCCTGGGCCGCAAGCCGATCGAGATGCGGGGTCTCGTGCCAGGGATGTCCGTAACACTCCAAGTCGGCCCACGACAAGTCATCGGCCAGGATGAACAAAATATTCGTCCGCTCCTCCGCTTGAACCCGTGCGGTACGAAACACAGGCATCGCCAAAAGAACCAATAGGATTCCGAAACGGAGCGTCATGGAACAACAAGAATTCTGTCAAGTGCGATACGTCGGTCCGAAAGTCTCGAACCATTGTACCACCGGCGAACGCCGGGATGGGGCAACGTCGTTGGTGCTGGTCTACCGCTATCAATTCAGCCAGCTATTCCCCTGGAATCTCTTGAGTTGTCAGTGTGAATGTCAGCGAAACCAGTGCCGCAAAGGCAACGTACCAGGCAGGGGCGGTGAGATCGCGGGTCGTCGTGATGAGCCATGTGGCGACCAGCGGCGCGGTGCCGCCGAAGAGGGCGAACATCAGGTTGTAGCCAAGTGCCGTTCCACTGTAACGGAGCCGAGGCGGGAATCGATCGGCTATCGCGACCGAGAGAGTCCCCTCGACGGCTGCCATCATTGACGCGAACACAGCCATCGAGATTACCACGGCCGTCGTCGAGCCACTGTCGATCCAATGGAACAGCGGATGGACAACGATTGCCGTTCCGATTGCTCCCGCGGCGAGCACGTTTTTGTACCCAACGCGGTCACCCAGGCGCCCCGCCAGCGGCGTGAGCAAAAGCAGCAGCCCCATGGCGGCGGTATTGATCATCAATGCGAAGGGGACGGGTGGAGTTACGAAAGTCGTCAGGTAAGTCGGCATCCAAACGAAAAGCGTGTACACGCCGACACCGAGCACCAGCGAGAGGCCCACGACCTGTACGATATGCGTGGGCGTCTCTTTGAGTACCTGGCGCACCGGCCGCTGCTCCGTCTTACCGGCGCGTTCCATCTCGATAAAGTCCTCGGTCTCTTCGAGCCCGCTGCGCATTCGCCAACCCGCGATGCCGATCAAAAGACCGCCCGCAAACGGTACGCGCCAGCCCCATGCTTCGATTTGTTCGTACGCAAGCAGGTGGTGGAGTAGAGCCGCTGCGGCCGAACCAAGCAGCAGCCCGAGCACGGCCCCGAACATCGTCCAACTTCCAGACGATGCACGGCGGCCTTCCGGTGCGATCTCCACCAGATATGTCGAGGAGCCGATGAATTCACCACCGGCCGAGACGCCTTGTGCCAGCCGCAAGATAACAAGGAGCACGGGGGAGAGTAGCCCTAGCTGTGCGTACGTTGGGAGCACCATGATGAGCGAGGTCGGAATCGCCATCGTGGCGACCGAAAGTTGCAAAGCGCGCTTCCGCCCGAAGCGGTCCCCAATTTGTCCAAAGAGCATGCCTCCCGCTGGACGTGCCAGGTAACCGACCGCGAAGATGCCGAATGTCTTGATCAGGGCCGATTCTTCGTCCGACGCCGGAAAGAACTGCCCACTCATCAACGGCGCCATGAAACCGAACACCGCAAAGTCGTACCATTCCAGGACGTTGCCGATCGCTCCGGATGCTGAGGTTGTGGTGCCGCGCTCGCTCAACATGCCCTCCTCGATCATCAAACGGAGAATGGCCGCCTCAGTTCAGCCCAACCATACCAAGCGCGGTGCATGGGCTCAACGAACCTCAAGAACCCCGTCTGTCATGGTGAGGGGGTATTGCGAGGTACTGATCCTGCACACTGCGCAGGTCGAGAGGATGAGGATCCGACGTGCGTTCCCAAACAATTCGAATAATTGCTTTCGGTGCATCAGTGCGAGAAACTACATTTGATCTGGGAATGCTGTCCGCTTTGCTAGAGCCAGTTTCAGTACCTTGTTTCGGCTTCGATCGTTGGTGGTTGACCCGACTGCTTTGTCGGTCTGCGTCGACGAGTCCCATGGATTCGCCAGCTTCGCTCTCCGCGCCTCGGAACAACTCCCGAAAATCTCGGGCATGAAACCGGTATTGAGATAAGCTCTAGGACCTGGCCGCCGGCAGATCTTCCTAAAGGTGGCTTGCATGTTCATACTTGGAAACTAACGATCCTTTGCACCCGGAAGTTATCGCCATGCATACCCATCGACCGAATAGGTTGTTCGGCATCGTACTCATCGGCGGAGTGGTATTTCTTTCGGCCAATGCTTATGCCGAAGATCCGCTACCTTCATGGAACGACACGGCCGCGAAAAAGGTGATTCTCACCTTCGTCGAGAAGGTGACCACCAAGGGATCACCCGATTTCGTGCGACCGGCCGATCGCATCGCCACGTTCGACAATGATGGCACGCTGTGGTGTGAAAAGCCGATTTACGTGCAGCTGACCTTCGCGATCGATCGCGTGAAGTCGCTGGCACCCAAGCACCCCGAGTGGAGTGATAAACAGCCGTTCAAGGCACTTCTCGAGGGCGATCTCGAAGCGCTCAAGGAAGAAGGGAAGCACGCGCTGGTCGGGATGATCGCCGCATCGCACGCCGGCATGACCGAGGACGAGTTCGAAAAGATCGTAAGTGAATGGATCGCCACGGCGAAACACCCGCGGTTCCAGCGACTCTACACCGAGTGCGTCTATCAGCCCCAACTCGAACTGCTAACCTACCTGCGCAAGAACGGTTTTAAAACGTTCATCGTCTCAGGCGGCGGCATCGAGTTCATGCGGCCTTGGACGAAGCGGGTGTACGGAATCGCACCGCCACAGGTAGTTGGATCGAGCATCGTAACCGAGTTTCAAATGCGGCACGGCAAGCCCGTGTTGATGCGGTTGCCGAAGGTGAACTTCATTGATGACAAGGCAGGCAAGCCGGTGGGAATCGGCCAACACATCGGTCAGCGCCCCATTCTGGCTTTCGGCAATTCGACCGGCGACCGGGAGATGTTGCAGTTCACCACCGGCGGCGACGGCGCCCGGCTAGGCTTGTTGGTCTACCACAACGATGGCAAGCGAGAGTACGCCTACGGTCCGGCCGGTGGATTGCCCGACTCTCATGTCGGTACCTTCCCCCAATCGCTGATGGACGAAGCGGAACAAAGCGGTTGGATCGTCGTCGGCATGAAGGATGACTGGAATCAGATCTTTTCCGACTCGGAGAAGTAATCGCGCCCTTCAAATGGGCATCATGACCGCATTTGGGACTTCGCTCACCGGTTGTCAGCCGTTTTGACCGATTCGAGATGCTATATTCGCATGCACAGCGCAGAACAGGCGCCGCATGTGGAACCGTCATCCTGGGATTCCACGTGCGCAGCGTGATTGTCCACGGGAGGCCAGTCGATGAAGATGTCGGTCGCAAGGCGAATGAGGTTTTCTGTTTGCTGGACACTCACCGCGTATGTGGTCTTGTCGTCGCAGGCGGTCGCCCAGACAGGGCTCAAGAACTCAACTCCGCCCACGAACGAAGCAGCTCGGGCACAAGCCGGCGATCCGCTCGCGGCGACCAGACGCACGGCCATCGACGCTCGCGACTTTCATCGTCCGCTTGATAAGGAGCGGATCTGGAAGTGGATGAAGATCGCCTCCACCTGCACGATGGCCGAGTTCGAGTTGTTTCTCGAACCGCTCGAGCCGTACGAGAGGGAGCTTGTCACGCGGATCCAATCGGTTCCGGCACCCATCGTGAATCGGCTGCATTTCGAGGATCTACGCGGCGTGCTGGCCAACGGCGGATTGGTATCGCTGTACCGCCAACAACAGGCCGACCACCAGCAGTTGCAGCACACGACGCCGAACCTGGAGAACATGCTGTTCGGTGGCTTCGACTGCGTGTTCGCCAGCGTCGGCCCGCCCGACGGTTCGCCGCGTTATGGCGACGTGATCATTCGGCTGAAAGACTCGGTTCGCCAGCGCGGCTGGGCCACGCCCTTCAGTGGAATGCATTTCATCTACGGCGTGCGACACCAGGACGCTCGAAAGATGCAGAAGATGCTGGCAGCCGGAGAGACGTTGCCCCCGCCACCGTCACCGCTGAGCTTGGGCTTTGACGACCGGCTCCACTTCTCCCACTACGTCGTGGTTGAAGAACACTGGAACCGCGCGCTGGCCTATCAGGCCATCCTCGTACTGCGAAACCAGGACAACTCGCCGACCGGCCGCCAGGTGCGCGATCGCTACTTCAAGATGCTCAGGTCCAAAACGCCGGACGAATTCTGGCGGTTGTTCATCCCCGCCCGAGAAGAGAATCTGAGCCGCAGCGAAGCTGCAGTCCGCGTGCCATTTGGTTACCTGGAAGGAAAGTTCTCAGACAAGCTCCCCATCGACAAGTTCACCGCCATCGAGGTGCCCAAAGACCGCCTCAACGAAGTCCGCCAGTGGCCCGAGGCGAAGCCCTATCTTGGGTTGATTCGTGAGATATCAAATACTCCGTAGCGACTGGCACGAACCGAGACAAATCGTAGAATCCAATTTGCGAAAAACAGCCGTCAGCAAATTGGTTACGGATCTGTGGCCGATGCATCAAGCGACGATGCGTGCTCGCTGCCCATGGTATTTTCAATGCACCTGGACGAATGAATATCATCATCCACAACTACCTCTCCGGCAGTTTCCTTCTCGAGCGCGAACCGAATCGCTGGGATGCGATCGTCATTTTGGACTCGGGCATGACGCACACAGACTTCGTTGCCAATCACGCTCGAAACCATATCTACCTGCGATTCGATGATATTGACACCGACATTCCCGGCAAACGAATGCCAACATCCGAGGACATACAGCCGGCACTCGAATTCGCTTCTGCTTCACAAGACCTGATGGTGTGCTGTCGAGCCGGACAATCACGCAGTGCGGCCACGGCGTTCTTGATTGCCTATCATCGACTTGGCCCCGATGCTGCGCGTCGAATTCTTAATCCGCAACGACATATTCCCAACTCGCTAATCATAGAGCTAGGAGCGCGACCGATCGACGATCCCTCGGTCATGCAGACGTTTTCGGAATGGCGAACCGACAACAGGCACATGAAGCTGGCAGATTATCTAGATGATATTGAACGCGAGTTCGATGAACTGAAAATGCAAGGCGCCAAAAATCGCATCACCCACTGCTAGAGGCATGAATCACCCAACAAAAACGCCATGTTGGTCAGTGTTTCTTCGCAAGTTTCACCTCTCGTCGTTCGTGTTCTTCGCACTGGTCGTGGTGGTACTTCTCCTTCTCAACTTACCTGGTCAAATCGTCTTGGAACCCAACATATTCCGCGAGGGAAAGTATGGCCCGCATTTCGAAGTTGATGAGTACTGTGAACATGGGTGGCCGTTGGTGTACATGCGGCGAGAGGCTGTGATGTTGGAAGAATCGCCCTATTGGCGATTGTCGCTGTGGAATGTTTTCGAGGGGGTTGAGTGGTTCAAGGTGAACTTCCTCATCGCTGACATCGTGATCGGCGTGATCATGGCCGGGGCCTCGGTATGCTTGTTTGAACGATGGCGAAGACGAAGAGAACGCCTTCTTCAGTTTTACGTCAGCGACCTGTTGCTTCTCACTGTTTTCGTCGCGATCGGGACCGCCGTGTTTGTCTTTTACCGCTCGCAGCACGCCACTGAACAGAAAGCCCTGCAAGCCATCGACGACTCCGGCAATCCACTTGTGGACTGGCAGAAGGGTGGACCATCGTGGTTGCGCAACCTTTTCGGCGATGGGCTTTTTGAGTGTTTCGACTACGTGGTCGGGATCGACCTTCACGGAGTCGACTTGAGTCACGCTGAGAAGCTTCGACACCTTCGCGTGGTTCGTATCTACACACTTCGTTCCACACGTGAACTAAGCGTGCTTGAACAATTACCTCAACTCGTAGCACTGGACATGTGCTCATGCTCTGCCGGATTCGATCTTGATGGCCATCAAGTTGTCGATGAATACGGCAATGCAGTTCGACCATACATTACTCTGCCTCGGCTGCCTCAGTTGCGTGGGCTCAATCTCAACGGAGCGGCATTCCGTGGCGACGGGCTGGAAAACATCCCTGGCATCGAAATGCTTGATTTGTCGGAGACCGATGTCGACGACGATTCGATTCCAGCCCTGATCGAGCTATCGGAGCTGAAAGTACTGAAACTGTGGGGTACGGGGATTAGCGACGCAGGAGTTGCTCGCTTACGCAAGGCGTTGCCCGAGTGTAATGTTCAGTGGTATGACGATGACTAAGCTCTAGACGCGAGATAGCAAAAACGGTGCAGCTGGCTCATGCGTATTCTGATTGGGTGTTCCACGGCAATTGTGCTTGTCGTGTTCATTGTCGTATTTGTGGTGTCTCTTGCCTTTCGCGACGCATCGTGGGCAGCCCGAGTGACGATCGCGTTGGTGCCGACTGGCATGGCCTTAATTGCCGTGTTGCTGCTCTCCTGTCGCGATGCGCTCAGATATTCCGCGACGATGCGAACGGTTCGCAACAGACTGCTCAAATCCAACGATTCCACGGATGATGAGTTTATTATGTCAGCCCCCGCTGCTGATGCGGCAATACTGTTGGAAACTAGAAAGGCTATCTCGCAGTTCTTCGATGTTCCCACCTCAAAGATACGTCGCGAGATCCACTTGGTTCACGACCTCCGCGTAGACAAGCTGACGCCGTCTTTCCAGTTCGTCGTTGTTGAGTCCGTCATCGCTTCGCAGTCTGTTGAACTTCAACCATTTACCTTTTCCACGGCCAGTCTCACGACAATCGACGAACTCGCAGTCGCCATTCAAGACATCCTTGATGGCTTTCCACCAAGCGCGGGTAATCAAGACGACAGCACAGGGTAGACTTTCACCAGTGTGGCGAACCGAAAGGGCTGACAATCCAACTAACTTCCTACCGCATTTCGAAAACGACGCTCTCAATCTCTCCCGTAAACTCGAACGGTGTCTCGTAGGCGTGCGTCACCGGTTGGCCGGTGTCTTCTCCGACGCCGAAGGTGTCGATGCCGAACCGACCGGGCACGGTGGCTTCCATTTTCTCTTGGGCCACCTGTTTGCCGTTGATGCTCAGGCTCACCGTCGCGGGACCGCCGGGTTGCTTTCCTTCGTAGTCGAACTCGACCACCAGCGTTGCCTCTCCCGCATCCAGGGCTTTCTTGCCTTTGAGAACCGTGCGAGTCGAAATAGTTGTAGTCGAACACAGGCACACCCTTTTCAAGGTAGAGGGTAATACCTGCTGCGACTCCGCCGAAGCCCATGATCACGCCTTCGGTCTTCTCCCCCTCGGTCTTCACCTTGGCCGTGAGCGTCCACGAGCGATTCTTGACCGGGGGAGCAGCCGCTTCGGCGATACGAACCGCGCCGGCAAAATACGTGTAGGCGGTCGATTCCGGATCGAAGCCGGGCACCGGCGGCTCGGGAATGGCCAGCCTTGGGGCAAACCGATCGTCCAGGGGATAAACCTGGTGCGCTTCGGCGGCCTTGTCGAACTTGGCCTTCATTTCGGCCAGCCTCTTGGGATGTTTCTCGGCGAGATCGTTCGCCTCAGAGAAATCGTCGGGCAGGTAATGCAGCTCCCACGTGTCGTTGTCCCAATTGCCGGGCGAGTAGTCTCCCCACCGCCGGGCACATGCGGGCTGCTCCCCGCTTCGGCGATCAGTTCCTACACCCGTTTGCGCGACAACAGGAAATATGGCTTCGCCTTGGCGATCTGTTCCCGCGATGGGTTGGGGTCGGCCAGGAACTCTTTCGGTTCCTTGGACAGCCCCGACAAATGATGTTTCCAGATTCGCGTACCCATTTCAGACAGCAGCGCATTGATCTCATCCAGCGAAGTCAGATCCGCCTGATCACCCTCGCGTTCCAAGCGTACTCCGCTAACCGGTGCCATCCTTCGCTCACCATGTCGTTGGTAGAAGGTGTCCCGTGGGGAAGTCGACCGCGGGCGTTGACAACGCGCGTGATACCGAAGTCCTTGGAACAACCCAACGTTTTTCCGAACGATGGAGCCCCCATCGCTCAGTCTTCAAGTTTACGTACAGGCAAACCCTCCCCGTTCGATCTACAGAAGATCGTCACCGAGTTAGTCCAAGCGAAATCGCACACGATGTCGTCGACCACGTGCGGGAACTATCAACAGGGGTTACTCACCTTCGCCCCGAGGATCGACCTCTCCGGTCGTTCCTCGATGTCGAGTCATCGTGAGAGTCCCAGGTCGACCGATGCTTTGAATCGTCGTGGTACCACCAATCCCCCTCGAACACCTCAACATCGACATCCCCTTCATCGACAACGTCGACATCGTCCCGACCCTTGCCGGTCTGCACTTCCAACCGTTCGAATCCGGTCTGCTCAATCGCATTGCCGTTCACGTTGACGTCGCTGCCGTCGACGACAATCGTATCCGAACGTCGCGAGCCAAGCACCCGCAGCTCGTCGCGTGTCGAACCACCTCCGACCACGATCACACCTTCCTCCAGACCGCCTCCTGCACGAGCCACATCAACGGTAAATCGATTTCGGGCCGTGTCATCGCCAACCAGGATTACTTGCGAGATCTCGTCCAGCGAACCCTGGTCGATTACACGACCGGTCGAGTCGTTGATCAGCTTGACCTTGTCCCCGTCGGCCTGCACAGTCACGCTGGAATGACGTCCGCCTTCCGCGCGATGGTAGATCACCGACGAGTCGAAGAAGACATTATTCTGAATTTCGGTGATCTCGGTATTGTTGCGGATTACTTCGGCCAGCGTGACTTCGTCGAGGTCGACAATTTGCTCCACGAACCGTGACGACAGCAGCGTATCGTTCGTGTAGAAGAACCGATCGCCATCGCGAAGCCGGGTGAATTGATTCACCGTCACCGCATTGACCAACGCACCGACGCTCGAGCCGGGCAAGTGATCTTCGGCCAGGGCGCCCACGAAGGCGTCGATATTGTCGATCGATCCGTATAGCTCGAACAGCTTGTCTTGAATCGCAGGATCGGAACTGATTTCTTCGAACGACGTCACACGTTCCAGACCATAGAACTCGCGCAGCGAATTGTAGTCCGGAAGTCCGTGGTCACGCCCACGCTCGATGTCCAGTGCTGCCAGGTCCAGTCCGCCAGCGCCGGGAGGTCCGAACAAACTGTTGCGAATTCCGTCGACCAGTAGCAGATCATTCTCTTGCCCCAATTGCGAGGCTAGCCCTTTGAGAATCAAATCCACACTTTCGGGATTCTCTTTGAGCAAGTCGGGCGAGAAGAAAGCCTCGCTGAGCGAGACGCGTTCGACGGTCTGCCCGTCGTTATCGACCAATAGCAGTTCCTCGTTGATCATGCTGTGGCCAAAGCGGAAGATTGCGGCGGCGAACGAATTGGTGATCGACGCGTCGACCTCCTCGCTATACTCTGCTGCCTCGGCAGAAGGCGCCGCCTCGGGGCCGAGCAGAGCCGGCAGAAACTCGTTGTAAGTGATGGCCTGGATCTCGGCGCTCACAATTCGACGAGCCAACTGATAGATGGCTTCGTCGTCCAGGCTCGGGTCCAGTTCATGAATCCGATCGGCCAGTCGGTTGTGCTCGCGCACGAATAAGCTGTGCGTGGCGGTCAGGCCGATGTGTTCGTTGGCACGCACGTCTCCTGCCAAAAACAACTCGGTACCGAGCCCAACGGGGTCGTCGTTGGGAAGGCCGTTTTCGTTCAGACCAGGCAACTGTCCGTCTGCCGTGGTAATCAACTTGCCGCCCTCGAACGTGCGGAGTTCGGCGGCCCGCTCGTCGTCCGAACCATAAACGTTCGAGGCGTCGATATACGAGGTGATCTCGTTGACTTGCTCGCGCCAGTTGGGCCGTGGCCCGAACCCCGCATCGATCAAATCCGGAGTTCCCGTCGTCGGATCGAACTCGCTGCGGTTAAAGGGAATTGGCACCGGGCCGAGTGGATCGTTAGGGTCGGTTATCGGAATGCTGAAGTCGCCTACTTCTCCGGTAGACGTGACGTTGAACTCCGAGCCGTTGCCCGTCAGGTCCATGTCGTGCGTCAGGAATTGGCCCCACTGAAAGATCCAATCGGTTAGATGTCGATCGTTGACCACGCTCTCGCTCTGCGCGTGGACCGCATTGCTGATATCCCGTGCGTTGGGTCGCCCGGCAACGTCAATGGCGTCGCCGTGTCCGTCGTCATAGACGGCCGGATACCCAAAGCGAATCACATTCGTACCGGCAGCACCTTGCGTATCGTCAATCAGGTTATTCCCTGAACCGTCGATGCTGCGGTATTCAACTTCCGACAGATCGGGCAGAGAATCCGATGCATGCGGCCTGCTCGAGTGAGCGGCCAAGAGAACGCGGGTTTCGAGTCGTTCAGTGCGCAAGGGCGCAAAAAAATGCCGACGTGCCATCTCTGTTCCTCCGTAAAGCAATTGCCAGATCTGGCCCGCGGCAAAACGCTAGGCACACACTAAGCTCGCAGTCTTCGCGAGGCAAGAAAATCTTTGCAACTTTTTTGTGTACCCGCCACATGAGGAATCCCAACCACTCGCTACCGCGCGTCATGCGAGCATCAACACATCACGCACGGAAGGGATACACAACAGGAAGCACAAGTGAAGGTTGATCCGTTCGGTTGAGTAGCCAGCGGCACCCGGTGGTCTTCACGATCAAGACGTGTGCCGGGCGGAAGATCAGCGTGAGAAATCACAATGGCGAAAAAAGAAGTCTTGCAGGTCGGTTAAGATCGCAACCAAGTCTTCCGCCTGTCGAGGAGCCAATTCATCAGTCGAGGTAAATCTATTCAAGGAAATCGACGTGACGATCGCCGCCTTGGATAATCGGAAAGACCAGTCGCTGACCCGCATCCGCAATCTCATCTAGAAGGCCGACCTCGACGAGGTCGAGGAGGTGAAGTGGAGGAAGCCCTCCGACAACATGCGAGGCGTCCCCGCGTAGTCCTACGAGGACATTATCTGTACCGGCGAGACGTACAAGTCGGTCGTGAAACTTACTCTTGCTAAGGGCGTCTCGCCGAAAGCACCGACAAGACCCTTCAACCCCAGCCTCAACGGCAACACCCAACGCACCATCGACATTCGCGAAGGCGCAGCGACCGATGAAAAGGCCTTCAAGCAGCTAAGGCGTGTTCTTCAAAATCCATTCCGGCTTCGATCGCGATTGTCGCGGCCGCCCCATCGTTGGGCTGCTTCGACGAATCTCCTCGATTCGCCTGCTTCGCCCGCCTCGTGGCGACGCACGAATTCACGATCTCGGGCCTCGAAGCGACTTTTAGTACACGGTCTAATCCGCAAAGTTGTAAGCCTCAACCTGTCCTAGGGCTAGCTTCGAACACGACATCGAAGCCTCGGGCCGTGTGAAATCGCAACCAACTTCGCCGCTCGATCCGTCATCCACAAATGTGGCGAACGTGGTATGATTCGCGCATCGCCCTGCGAACGGCCAGCTCGAAAGCTGCACGAGACGTGGGACGATTTCGGCAATGGACTTGCTCATGATCCTCAAGCAGAACGATCACCCACTCGCGGAAGACGGCACCGGCCGAGCCACGCCTTCGCCGTTACCTTTTCTTAGCGAGCACAAACGCGGTGGGTTGGGCGTGTTACCGGCCACCGCCATCTGCGGCAACGACATTGCGTCGTCCTGCTTGTACGTTTCCGCGCTGGCCATCATTTACGCCGGCCGTTGGGCCCCCGTCGCGTTGCTGCTGGTGGCCGGGCTGTTGTATCTGTTCCGTTCCATCTATGGGGAAGTGGTCGGCGCGCTGCCCTTGAACGGCGGGACCTACAACGCGCTGTTGAACACGACCAGCAAGTTTCGCGCGTCGGTGGCGGCCTGCCTGACCATTCTGTCGTATATGGCCACGGCCGTTGTCTCGGCCAGCGAGGCGATGCGGTACGCGCATGCGTTCTGGCCCGGGATGCCTGTGGTCGAGGCCACGATCTGTTTGCTGGCCGTGTTCATGTGTCTGACCATCCTCGGCATCTCCGAGTCGTCGCAGGTGGCGATCGCCATTTTCCTCACGCATCTAGTCACCTTAACCCTGCTCTTGGTCGTGGGCTTTGCCTTCATCGCGAGCCACGGCGTCGAGACGCTCATGACCAACCTGCGCACCCCAACCGAAGGCGGCACTGCGCGGGCGATCCTGTTTGGATTCTCCGCGGCCCTGTTGGGGATTTCCGGCTTCGAAAGCTCGGCCAACTTTGTCGAAGAGCAGGCCGAGGGGGTGTTTCCGAAAACGCTTCGTAACATGTGGTTCGTGGTGATCATCTTCAACCCGGCCATGGCCCTGCTGGCGTTGGCGATAATCCCAATCCCCAACGTCGCAGCGCACGAAGATGCGTTGCTGGCCCACATGGGACAACAGGCCGGCGGAAGCTGGCTCTATTGGCTGATTTCGGCCGATGCAATCTTCGTACTCAGCGGTGCGGTGCTGACCAGTTTCGTCGGCGTCAACGGTCTGGTCCGCCGCATGACCCTCGACCGCTGCTTACCGCGGTTTCTTTTGAAAACCAATCGCCGCCACACGACCCATCGTATCGTGATTACCTTCTTCCTGCTGTGTGTGTCCGTGCTGTTGATTACCGAGGGCAATCTGAAAGCGCTGGCCGGGGTTTACACGATTTCGTTTCTCTCGGTGATGGTCTTGTTCGGCACGGGCAACCTGCTGCTGAAGACCAAGCGATCTCACCTCCCACGCCCGGAACGCGCGTCGCTGTTTACCGTGCTGATTGGCATTGCCGCCGTGCTGGCGGGGCTGCTCGGCAACGCGATTATGAACCCGAGTTACTTGCAGGTCTTTTTAGAGTTCTTCATCCCGGCCATTTCCATCGTGGCCGTGATGCTCGGCCGCGTGGCCATCCTCAAGGCGTTCTTGTTTCTGGTGCGGTCCACCATTACGTCCTTCATCGGACCGCTGCGATTCCTCACGGGCTACATCCACGAGAAGATCGAAGCCATCAACTCCCAGCAAATCGTCTTCTTCACCCGCGGAGATAACCTCGCAAACCTGAACCGCGCGATGTTGTACGTCCAACGCAACGAACACACCAATCGGGTCAAGGTAGTCACCGTGGTCAACGACCCGCGGGATGTCCCCGAGCGTCTGGAAGCCGAGCTGGAGTTCCTCAACGAGGCTTACCCCGAGATCGACATCGAGCATGTCGTTCACCAAGGCGATTTCGGCCCGGCCTTAATCGAAGAGTTGTCGGCCAAGTGGAACATCCCGACCAACTTCATGTTCATCGGCTCCCCCGGCGGCCACTTCATGTACGGCCTCGCCGACCTACGCGGCGTACGGCTGATTGTTTAACCCAGCGGTTTGCAGAACTCGGGACAGATGCGATGGCCAAGAAGAAATCCAGCAAGTCGGCCAATCCCAGTAGGGTCCCGCTGTGCGGACCAATGACAAACGCACCAAACTATTCCCCCGCTTCTTTCACTTCTACGGCAGAAGTCGGTTCCCGATTACCACACCCCCAGTTCTTCGGATAAACGCCTGCCCGAACCCAACGATGAAATGAGGAGTGCGGCCAGTCAACCGGACAGGTCACGTAGCGGTGTTTGACGGGATTCCAGTGGATATAGTCGAAGTGGGCCTCGTAATCTCGCTCCTCCTCAATCGTGTGCTCCCAGAACCGTCGCTGCCACACCCCACGTCGACGATTCTTCTGACGGGAAACGGACGTGACCTGCTCTTGCCCGCCCGAAGCCAGATACCGCTTGGTGAACTCCTTTTTAATCCATGCCCACCGCGTGGAATACCGGTCATCTCCCTGTGGCAGCGACCAAATCGCATGCAAGTGATCGGGCAACACCACGATGGCGTCAATCCTGAACGGCCATCGCTGTTTAGCTTCGCGTAAGACAGTCCCCAGTAATCGCACGGCCGAGATTTCTCCAAACACCGGCGCATTGTGTTCGGTCTTCACGGTAAAGAAATACGTGCCGCCAGGAATGAAGGATCGTCGGTAATTGGGCATCCAAACATAGTACCCCCGAGCCATTGGTCCGCACAGCGGAACCCTACTTGGCTCAGCGTGCGGCTCACCATCTACCTCTAAGAACTCAAATCGAGGGCAAAATGCTTCCGGATAGCTCGACACAGTCATCGGAATTGCTATCTTGAAATCGCAACGCTTTGCCTAGTAGAAAATTTCTGCGTTTCATGGTGACTCAAGACTAGAGTTGTGTTGAGAATGGGTCCCATAATCCATTGTTATCGGAAGCCTTCTTGCTAGATGCGGATAAAGGGCTGAGAACGTGACCGAAACACAACATGAACTCTATCGGCTGCACCGCACTGTACAGGATAAGTACACTTACTTTTTGCTTGCTGCAGCAGCTGCGGCTATTGGGCTCTCGCTTCAACAAACTGCAGAATCGCCCGTGCAGTGGTCGTTGGCTCCCCTCGGGGGCGCTGTGCTATCTTGGGGTGCCAGTTTTTATTGTGGGTGCCGACGTCTTCAGTACATCTCGTCGATTCTGTTCGCTAATATGCATCTTCTCCAAGTTGAGCAAGGTGCTCACCCTTCTGTTCCGAAGCAGGCAATTGCAATTGAAGCGACATCGAGAAACATTCGAGCGGAAATCGAAATAAGCAGCGAACGGGCAAACAGATTGGGAAAGGGACAGTTTCGATTGTTGATTTTGGGCTCGCTTCTGTTCATTGGGTGGCACCTTACAGAAATGGTATTGCGAACCAATCAATCGAGTATTAGAGATAGTACTGCACTTTTGATCAATCAGCCCAGTGGGGTCCGCTGTGCGGACCAACGATGAATGCTCAAAACCATTCCCCAGTAATCGCACGGCCGAGAGTTCTCCAAGCACCGACGCATTGTGTTCCGTCTTCACGGTAAAGAAATACGTTACGCCGGGAATGAAGGAGCGCCGATAGTTCGGCTCCGAACACAATCCCCGGAGCCATTGATCCGCACAGCGGACCCTACTTGGCTGCTATGAGGGGGCGCAAGTCGGACGATGATTAACAGTTCAGTGTTTTCGACAGGATGCGGACATGTTAACGGAGTTGATGACGGTGGTCTGCGAGCGCCGGCTGCTCAAAAGAAGACTTAAGCAGGTACGCACCAAAACTCTCTCATACAAGCAAGTAAGGACCATGCTTGACACTGTGGGGAGGGCGTTCGATCTCAGTCGCCCGATGATTCTAGGATTGGCGTCAAATTTCCTGCCTTCGGAAACGACGTCGTCTTTGGCGACTCACCAACTTATGACAATTCGCTTCTTGCTTGACCGTTTGACGTCTACACCAATTAGCATTCTGCGGCTCATCACTGCTGACCCTGTTCTCGCTGCTCCAGACTGCGCAAGTCTCCATCGTAGCGCATTCGAGGCTGCAGTGAATCTACTCTACCTTGTCCATGTGGATAGCACTGAGAGATTTCATTCGTTCTACAAAATGGCATTTGAGGCCGAACGTCGCATGTTTGATGCGATGCAGCATTGGCGGAAACATGACAATCAAGACATAGTCGCTTATGCAGAGCATCAAGTGTCGCTCAAAGGTGCACCAACAGAGGAGGTTCTCGATCAACTGTTTGCTGAGTTGGGCATTGACAATCGTGACGACGTCAAATCATACCCAAATATTCGACAAAGATGCGCAGATCTGGGACCAATTTGGGAGTTGTTCTACGACGCAAGATACCGTGGGCTATCTGCATGGCAGCATGGAGACACATCTCGCGCTGCAGTTAGCTCATCGCTAATGATTCATCTTTCGGAAGGCTCTGATAGAACTGTTTTCGAGTCGCTAATCATCCTGATATGGTCATGGGAACTCATATACAATCTAGTTGCCACCATGGCAAAGTTCGCGACGGTGTCAGTTCCTGAATCACTCGATGAAATTAATGCCGATTGCGTTGCGACGACGTCAGTCTGTCTGAGCGAAGCAGTATTGAAATATCATGTTCCTAATCCAGCCCAGTAGGGTCCGCTGTGCGGACCAACGATGAACGCTCAAAACTATTCCCCAGGGGCCATTGGTCCGCACAGCGGACCCTACTTGTCTTACTCCTCCTCTCGCCATTCCCCCCTCACTCCCCATCCGCCAGCCGAATAATCCCCGCGGAACCATCGATCTCGACGACAGTCCCATCCTTCAATTCTGTCGTGGCGTTTTGCACGCCGGCGACGCAGGGTTTGCCGTATTCGCGGGCGACTAGGGAACCGTGTTGCAGCATGCCGCCGACTTCCAGAACGATCGCTGCCGCGTTGACGAACAGCGGGGTCCAGCCGGGGTCGGTTGCGCGGGCGACCAGAATGTCGCCGGGCAGCAGCGGCTTTTCGTCGGGCGTGTGCAGTACCTTCACCGGGCCTTGCACCACGCCGGGGGATATCGGCTGACCGGCCAACTCGCCCGGCTTCGGTTCGGGTTGCGGGGGACGAAGAATCCGCCCGCGTGAATCGACCACGTGCGGGAACTCGTTCACGTGATCGAGCTTCCGCAGGAATTCGGTGTTCCTCGCAATCAGTTCGCGGAGATCCAGTTTCGGATCGCTCATCGCTCGGTCGAGATCGTCGAGTTTCAAATCGAAAACCTGCTGGGCATTGTCCAGGCGGCCGGCCGCCACCAGCGTGGCGGCTTGCTCCAGCACCCGACGACGCATAATGCCGACAAGCTTCACCAGGTAGTATTTGTGGTTCTCGCGATACCCACCGAAATGTTCCATCAGGCGGTACAGCAGATCGTACTCTTTGCCCTTGAGCAGCGACATCGCGTGGGCTTTCCGCTTCAGCCGCTCGTGCGCCTGTTGGCGTCGCTCGACGGAACGTTCTTGAATGGCCCGTGGGTTATCTTGCCCGCCGGCAAGTGCCATGAGTGAGAGGATCTGGCTGTAGAGCAGCTCCGGCTTGTCTTGATAACGCGGCGCGGCGATATCGAGTTCCATCGGGCCACGGAAGCCGAAGCGTTCGAGGAACGATTGCCACGCCTGAAGGGTCTCCGGCGGAAGGTCGGCAGCGTTCAGCCGCCGGCCAAGTTCGGCGGGATCGGACAGGTTGATGCCTTCCAGACTTTCGGCGATCGCGTAGAGGGCCATGCCCATCTCGATGGTGATATTGTGCGGCAGGGCCTGATCGATATGCAGCAAGTCTTCGGCCGTTTCCGGGTCGGTTTTGGCCAGCTCTTCGAACAGCCCCTTCAGCTTGGAGCGACCGGCCATGGCGGCGGCCAACGGAGGAATCAACGTGCTGACCACTAGCTGCACGAATTGCTGCACCAGCCAGGCGGCATACGGCTGCGTGCCGCTGGGCGCCCCATCTTCGGCATCGATCTTGTTCAGTACCTTATCGACATTGCGATGGTAGACGGCCGCGCGATGATCGGGGACCAGCAGTGTTTCTAACCCCCGCAGCGGCAGCCCCGGCACGTGGCTCAGAATTCGTGGCACAAAGTGCTTCAAATACCCGGGCGGAGGTTCGGAGAGGTAAGTGTCGGCATCGACCCGCTGCAGGATCTCGCCCAGCAGCGAATCCATCATGCTCATGAACGAGCCCAGCTTGCGCGGCTCGACCAGGTGAAACATGTGCGAGAGGACGATATACATCCGCTGCCCGACAAATCGCACGAGCCCCTCATCGGGGCTTGCAAGTTTCCCGTCGCCCATAATCTTGGTCGAGAACTGCGTGAACAGCAGGTTCAGAAAGTCTTCGGCCATGACCGAAAGCGGTTCCTGAATCCCCTGAACTGAGAGTGTCGCATCCAGGTATAAACGTCGTCGCTGACCCGGGGCGGTGACCAACTCGTCGGGCAGCGGCAGAAAGGCCGTGATGGGGCGGGCCTGCAGCAAATAGAAGTTGTCGCCATGCCACGCCCATTCGGTATCCATGGGGCAGCCGTACAGCGCTTCGATGCGAACCAGGTGTTCGGTCATCTCGGCCAACTGGTTGGGGTCGAGTGTGGACTGGTCGTGCCGTTTGTCGGGCTGCTCTTTCGTACCGCCGTCGGGCAGTAGCCAGATCGATGTTTCTTTGGCGCCGATCGACGACTCAACGATATTGCCCGAGACCTTGTCGATGATGTATTGGTCGGGCGAGGCCAGCCCGCTGACCACGGTTTCGCCCAACCCCCAGTTGGAATTGAAGACGGCCTGATCGTAGTCGTTGCTGATGGGGGCGACACTAAAGCCAACGCCGGCGATTTCCGAAGCGATTTGCGCCTGCACCACAACTGCGATCAGGGCCTGATTGATCTCGAAGCCCTGTTGGCGTTTGTAGACGAATACCCGCGGCTCGAGGCAGGAGGCATACGCCTTACGAACTGCCGATTCCAAGGTGTCGCGGCTGGCACCCAGGATGGTTTCGTACCCGCCGGCAAACGACGCCCCGGCCAGGTCTTCTTCCGGTGAAGAGGAACGGACTGCGAACAGCGGGAAATCCTCCAACTGCCGCAACGCCTCGTTAACCAGTCGGGCCTGGTCTTTTTCGAAGGAGAGATCGCCCGCCAGCGAGGGCAATTCGGCCGCGCGAGCGGTCATCTCATCCGGCGGGGCATCGAGAAACTCTCGCCACAATTTCGAAGCGGTGATCGCCGTCGTCCATGGTTCGAAAAAGTTGACGGTCAGCACGAACCCCGGCGGCACGGGCAAACCTTCGCGCCGCATGCGAATCAGCGAATACCCCTTGCCACCGACCGCTTTGATGGAGGGCAGCTCAGCCGCACCGTCAAATTGAACCAGCTTACCGTCCATGACTTCGCTTTCGTCGTCATAGGGGGAATGATCGCCGGCACCCGCGTGCCGAAGGCTTCGATGGTATCGCTGCCGAGGCAGAAACACCAAACCGATAAAGCAAATGGCCCGATTGGCGTGCGCAGACCAAGCGACAACACAGGGTCGATCGAAGCAAAGTTGGGCGGCTTTCTGTGGCTACTCCTTCAGCGCTGCCCTGACTCCTTCGGCGTAGTCGGGATGAACCTGCTCGAAATGCTTCAATTGGCGCTCGATGATCTCTTTGGGAACGCCCGACATCGCGGCGGCGATGTTGCCGTAGAGGCGTTGCTTGTGGGCGTCGTCGAACAGGTTGAACAGGGCACGCGGTTGCGAATAGTCGTCGTTGCCTTCGCGATGGTCGTAGCGGTCGGCGTCGCCGGAGATCTTCAGCGGAGGCTCCGCAACGTCGGGGCGCTCGACTGGGCCGTCAAACGAATTGGGTTCGTAGTAGGCGTCGGGGTTGGTGCCGTTGGGCATGAAGCACATCGCGCCATCCTTGTTGTAGTGATGGACGGGGCACTTCGGTGCGTTCACCGGCAACGACTCGTAGTGAGTGCCCAAGCGGTAGCGGTGTGCGTCTGGGTAGGAAAACAGCCGGGCCTGCAACATCTTGTCGGGCGAGAAGCCGATGCCAGGCACGACGTTCGACGGCGCGAACGCCGACTGCTCGATTTCGGCAAAATAGTTCTCCGGATTGCGGTTCAATTCCACCTCGCCCACGTCGATTAGCGGGTAGTCCGCATGCGGCCAGACTTTGGTCAAGTCGAACGGATTGTACGGCGTCTGATCGGCATCGGCCTCCGGCATAATCTGCACGCAGAAACGCCACTTGGGGTAGTCGCCCTTTTCGATTGCGCCGAAGAGGTCCTCTTGCGTCGACTCCCGGGTCTTGCCAACCACCTGTGCGGCTTCGGCATCGGTCCAATGCTTATGCCCTTGCAACGTCTTAAAGTGGAACTTGACCCAAAATCGCTCGTTCTTGTCGTTGATGAAGCTGAAGGTGTGGCTGCCGTACCCATTCATATGGCGCACGTCGGTGGGCAGCCCTCGGTCGGAGAACAGCATGGTGACCTGATGCAGCGACTCGGGCGAAAGCGACCAGAAATCCCACATTGCGGTTGGCGATCGCAGGTGGGTCTTGGGGTGTCGCTTCTGCGTATGGATGAAGTCGGGAAACTTATAGGCATCGCGAACGAAGAACACCGGCGTATTATTACCGACCATGTCCCAATTGCCTTCCTCGGTATAAAACTTCAGCGCGAACCCCCGCACATCGCGCTCGGCGTCGGCCGCGCCAAGCTCTCCGGCAACCGTCGAGAAGCGGGCCAGCATTTCGGTCTTCTTGCCGACCTCGGAAAAGAGCTTCGCCTTGGTGTGCTGCGTAATGTCATGGGTCACGGTTAACGTGCCATGCGCGCCCCAGCCCTTGGCGTGAACCGTGCGCTCGGGAATGCGTTCCCGGTTCTGATGGGCCAACTTCTCGACGAGTTGATAGTCCTGCATCAACAGCGGACCCCGAGGGCCCGCGGTGATCGAGTTCTGGTTGTCTGAAACCGGGGCTCCGGCGGTGGTGGTCAGCGTTGGTTTCTTGGCCATTGGAAATCCTTCCTGTTTGCGGGGTAGCTCGCACATGGACGGGCGAGATGGTCGATTGCAACCGCTTTGTTCGCATTCTAGCGGTCGTTGTCCTATAATACAAAGATATAGTATCTATGAAATCAATAGGATAAATCTATGGAGCTTCATCAGCTACGATACTTTGTAACCGTTGCCGATCAGGGCAACTTCACCCGCGCGGCCGAGCAGTGTTTCGTTGCGCAGCCTTCGCTGAGTCAGCAGATTATCAAACTGGAACGCGAACTGGGGCAACCGTTGTTCGATCGCCTGGGGCGCACCGTTCGGCTGACCGATGCCGGGCACATGCTTTATGATCGCGCCACCTCCATTCTGGCCGCCGTCGAGGACGCAAAACGCAACCTGACCGACGCGGTCGAAGAGGGCATGGGACAAATCAACATCGGCGCCATCCCCACGATTGCCCCCTACTTGTTGCCGCCGTTGCTCAAGCGATTTGCACGCCAGTTTCCCCACGCCAGCGTCACGGTCTACGAGAATCTCACGGAGGTGACGATCAAAGATTGCCTGGAAGGGAAACTGGACGTCGGCATCGTAGCCTTGCCGATCGCCGAAGAACAGTTGTCGGTCGAGCCTCTGTTTTCCGAAGAGCTTCTCCTGGTAACTTCGGCCAATCACACGCTGGCAACCAAGAACCGCGTGACGATGTCCGATGTGAGCAAAGAGCCGTTCATTCTACTCAGCGAGACACATTGCCTGGGCGAGCAGATCCTCAGCTTCTGCAGACAGCAGTCATGCCTACCGGTGGTCAGTTGTCACAGCGCGCAGTTGCTCACCGTCCAAGAACTGGTGGCCCTGGGGCAGGGGGTCTCCCTGATTCCTAAGATGGCCGCGGATGTGGACCCGAGCAAACAACGCAGGTACCGGTCGTTGTCCGGAAAGAAGCCAATCCGAAGAATCGCCATGATTTGGCACAAGCAGCGCTTCGAAAGCCAGTTGGCGGGGCACTTCTTCGACCTGCTTCGAGAAACGGCAGCTTCGAAAAACAATTAGGGGAACCTTCGAAGTTAGTTCTTGGGGGTCCGTTTCTTCGGTTGATCGACGAACGTCGCCCCATTGTCCGGCGGCATCGATTCATGCCACGCAATCAGCGACGTGCCCATCGTCTCAACCACTTCCGGGTACTCCGCGGCCAGATTGGTGCGTTCGCCGGGGTCGTTCTGCAAGTTGTAGAGTTGAGGGTCGCTACCGTCGTACTCGCAGAGGAACTTCCAGCGTCCGTCCCGCATGGCGAGATCGGGTAAATCGTTCTCTCCGTAGAACGCATCTCGATCGGGCGGGCGGCGGAAGAAGATGGGGGCCCTACGTGAGTCGTTGCTGCTACCCAACAACACACCCGGTAATGCTTCGCCGTCGAATTCAACACCCTCGGGTGGAGGCGTGCCGGTCAACTCCAGCAGCGTCGGTACAATATCGATCGCGGCGAACACCGACTCGCGGTTCGTGGCGCCTTGCCTGGTCAACAGCCCGGGCCCCCAAGCCACCAGCGAAGAGCGGATGCCGCCCTCGTAGAGTTGCGTCTTATATCCTCGAAGCGGGCCGGCTGTTCCCGCGCCCTGTTCGGGCCCATTGTCAGAACAAACTAACACCAGCGTGTTGACTCGCAGTGGCTCGTTGTTGCGAATAAAGTCGAATAGCCGCCCGAGTTGGCGGTCCATTTCTTCCAGCACCGAAAGATAGAGTTCCTTCTTGCCGTTACCCCAGCGATCGACCGGCGGCCAGAACGGGCCGTGGACGTCGTCGGGCCACAGATTAATATAGAACGGCTGTTGATTCTCCACTGCCGTTTGGATGAACGGCAGGGCCTCGTCGATGAACCCGCTGGTGATCTTCGAACGCAGCATCCAACGATAACCCTCTCCCAATCGTTCGGCATCTTCCCAAATGCGGCCCGGCTGGTCTTGCCCTGGCTTCAAGGTCAGCGGCAGTAGTTTGGGACCCATGCCTTCGAAGTTGGTCAACGACGCGTCAAATCCGTAGTCCGTAATGGGCGGTGCTTCGTCCACATCGCGTTGACCGCCCATGTGCCACTTGCCGAAGTGCCCCGTGGCGTAACCAGCCTCTTGCAGCGAACGCGCCAACATAGGTGCACTTGGGTCGAGCCATTGGGCCATGCCTCGTCGCTCGTTGAGCTTGCGATGGGCCAGGTACGAGGTGATTCGCCACCGCTGGGGATATTGGCCCGTGGAAATGGCCGTTCGCGAGGGCGAACAGATCGGCGAGTTCACATAGAACTGCTCGAAGCGGATCCCGTCGCTGGCCAGCCGATCGACCTGCGGCGTGTCGGCCTGCTGATTGCCGAAACAGGAGAAGTCGCCCCATCCCATGTCATCGATGAACACCAGCACGACATTCGGCCGTGCCGCTTCGACGGCAATTGGCAGGAAGGCTATCAATAGGGTCGGGAGGAAGTACTTCATCTCTCTACAGTCTAGCTGAGCGGAGACCGATTCGAAACGGAGGACAGCTTCCGCCACAATACCACTCCTTCACATTAATTACTGGTCACGCCGCCGCAATGCGTTACATTCATAGTCCTAACTCTTCTCTAGCGGTGTGGTGGGTGCGATGGCTCAGGCAGATTATCAGGCAGACGTGGTCGTGGCCGGCGGGGGTATTGCCGGGATCGTGGCCGCCGTAGAACTTTTGTCCGCAGGAAAATCGGTCGTACTGCTGGATCGCGACGAAGAGTCGGCCTTTGGTGGGCTCGCGAACTGGGCCTTCGGCGGCATGTTCTTCGTCGACACACCCTTGCAGCGCCGCGCAGGCATTCGCGACAGTATCGACCTGGCCACACACGATTGGTACGCCTTCGCCGAATTTGCTGAAGACGAATACTGGGGCCGCAAGTGGGCCGACCAATTCATTCATCTCACTACCCAGCACGCCTACGAGTGGCTTACGCAACAGGGCATCTCCTTCTTCCCCGTCGTGCATTGGGTTGAGCGTGGCTTGTTTACCCCCGGTAACTCGGTGCCCCGGTTCCATATGTTATGGGGTACCGGGTATGTGCTGGCTCAAACGATGATTAAGAAACTGCGGGGGCATAAGAACATCGACAAGCTGCAGTTGCTGTTCGGGCATCGTGTGACCGAGATCGTCACCCAGGACAACACGATTAAAGGGGTCACTGGCGTTCGCGAACAGGACGGAACCCCCTTCACCGCCGAGGGCGACGTGGTAGTGATTGCATCCGGCGGTCTGGGCGGCAGCATCGAACGGGTGAAAGAGCATTGGTGCGCTACTTGGGGAACGCCACCCGAGACGATCCTCAACGGTTCGCACGAATTCGCCATCGGCGATCTGCACGACGCAACCGAACGGGTCAACGGTAGCGTGGTCAATCTCGACAAGCAGTGGAACTACGCTGCCGGAGTGCATGCCCCGAATCCTCGTATGCCCAACCACGGGTTGAGCCTGGTCCCCTCGAAGTCGGCCCTGTGGCTCAACACTCGGGGACAGCGATTCAAACCGATTCCGTTAATGACGGCCTTCGACACGCGTTACCTGGTCGAACGCATTTGCCAGGAGGAGCAGAAGTATTCCTGGCAAATATTGAACATGAAGATCGCCAAAAAAGAATTCGCCATCTCGGGCTCGGAGCACAACGCGGCCATCCGCGATAAGAAGATGTTCAAGTTCCTGAAGAACATTCTCTTGGGCAACAAAGAATTGGTCGACGACATGATTGCCCACTGCCCCGACTTTGTGGTGGCCGATTCACTCGACGAGTTGGTCGCCAAGATGAATGCCCTGGAGGGAAATAACAGTATCGACCCTGCAGTGTTGAAGGATGCCGTAAACGAGTACGATCACAACATCGAACGGGGCCCCAAGTACCATAACGACGACCAACTGCGACGCATCTCCCAAGTGCGCCAGTATCGGGGCGACAAGGTCCGCACCTGTAAGTTTCAGAAGATCAACGACAAGTCGGCCCTCCCTCTGATCGCAATTCGGGTCTTCATCCTCTCGCGAAAGAGCCTGGGTGGGATTCAAACCGACCTGGAAAGCCGCGTACTGACCAAGAGCGTCGACGGTCAGCAACAGCCGATCGAAGGGCTCTACGCCGTGGGGGAAGCCGCCGGGTTTGGCGGCGGGGGCATGCACGGCCTGCGGTCTTTAGAAGGAACTTTTCTCAGCGGGTGTGTCATCTCAGCCCGCGTTGCAGCAAAATCAATCGCCGGTGGTAAACTATCCGCCTGAAAATTTTCTAATCCCAAACGAGATATTGCGACGACCATGAAAAAAACTGGTGCCCAACTTGCCGTCTTCGCCCTGGAACAACTTGGTGTGAAGTTCACCTTCGGAATTCCCGGGACTCATACCACTGAGCTTTACGACGAGCTGAATAACTCCGACAAGATCGAGCCAGTGCTGGTTACGCACGAGGGCGGGGCGGCTTTCATGGCCGATGGAGTTTCGCGAACCTCCGATACGATCGGCACGCTAACGATCGTACCCGCGGCGGGTACCACACACGCCATGAGCGGCATCGGCGAGGCCTTTCTCGATGGAATCCCGATGCTGGTTATCTCCGGCGGTACCCGTCGCGACAGTGGCCGTCACTATCAATTGCATCAGCTCGAGCTGGGCCCGTTGGTTTCGCCAATCACCAAGGGCTACTTCCTCATCGAGCGACACGAGGACATCATCCCCACAATCTACAAAGCCTACGACATCGCCACATCGGGTGAGCCCGGCCCCGTGTTCGTCGAAATCCCCGTCGAGCTTCAACTCTTCAAGGGCGAGTTTCCGGAGTTGCAGACCTACCAACCGTCCGCCGCGCGACCGAAACCGACAGAGGCCGACGTTTCGCGGGCAGTCGAGATGCTGTTAGCCGCGCAAAAGCCTTGCATCTATGTCGGTTGGGGGGCCGTCGATGCGGCGGAGGAAACCGCCAAGTTGGCCGACACCTTAGTTGCTCCGGTCTCTACAACCTTGCAGGGCAAGAGCGCCTTTCCGGCGAATCACCCCTTCCACACGGGTGTCGGCTTTGGACCCACCGGGCTTCCCGCGGCACAGAAAACTTTCAATGGTTGCGATTGTCTGATCACCGTCGGGGCCCGCTTCGGCGAGATCGCCACCGGCAGCTATGGCATCACGGTGCCCGAGAACCTGATCCACATTGATATCAATCCTGAGGTGTTCAACAAGAACTATACCGCCAAGCTGGCCATCGAAGGAGATTCGACCGACGTGTTGTCGGCCATTAATCAGGCCATCGACGCGAAGAACTGGAAATCGAATCGCGATGCACAGGCGCTCTCGAAAACCATTGCCGACGAGAAAAAGGCATACGGCGACTCGTGGCGCAAAGAGAAACGCAACGACATTGTCTCGCCCGGGTTCTTCTTCGAATCGCTACGCAAGCAGTTGCCTGAAGATGTATACCTGGTGATTGACGATGGCAAGCACACCTTTCTGGCGGCCGAACTGTTCGATTGTTACCACCCCCGGCACTTTATCTCTCCGACCGACTTCAATTGCATGGGGTACTGCGTTCCCGCAACGGTCGGGGTGAAGCTCACGCACCCCAATAACGTGGTGGCCGCCATCGTTGGCGATGGGGCGTTCCTCATGACCTGCATGGAGATGCTTACGGCCGTGAGTCAGGGCGTGGGCATCATGGTGTTCATATTTCACGACGGCGAGTTGGGTCAAATTTCCCAGTTTCAAAAGACCCCGTTGAACCGCAAGACCTGCACCGTGCTGGGAGACTTCAACGCCGAGGGAATCGCCATCACCACCGGAGCCGAGTTCATCTCGATGAAGAACGATCACGAAATCGATGACGGGATCGCCAAGGCTATTGAATTTGCCAACGACAACCGTCCCGTGATCATCGACGTGAACATCGACTACTCGAAGAAAACCATGATGACCAAGGGCGTGATCAAAACCACGCTCGGCCGTTTCCCTTTGCCCGAGAAAATTCGCTTCGTCTCCCGAGCCGTGGCCCGACACATCACCGGGTGATGTCGACAGTAGTAATGCAGTTTGCAAACCCGCCCATGTGCGAAGCTCAGCCAGCACGTTCGGCGGCCCGTCATCACTGCTGGCACACGCCTTTACGATTTCTTTGAGATCCGTCGGAAAAATCCGCAAGTTCGGCAAAGTTTCACACGATATATGCCTCTGAGCTTGCCAGAGTTCTCGGGCGCAGGTGCTAGCAGTTGGGCTGCACTCACGCCGAGGCCGCCAAGGACCATGCGGCAAGCGTTGATCTTGTCCGACGAAGGGAATCGCAAATGCATCGCCGTCTCCAATCCGCCATCGCTGGCTGTTTGATGCTTTCGGCACTCTCGGCTACCGGATGTGCGACGCAATACGGTCCCACCATCTGGCCCCACACCACGGGATATGTCATCCCGGTCAGTCCTTTCTTCCAAGACATGATGGAAGACAAGTTCTGGATGGAAGAGCGCTACGAACGGGCCCCCGTGTTGGGACCCATTGGTGCTGACGGGGTGGCGATAGCACTCGATGAACCCAGCGACGACGAAGTAATGCGGGCCATGCCCTCGATCGAAGGCGGGATTCCGCTTCTACATACGGTGCAACGCGATAACGTCAGCATCGTGAAGGAGTTACTCGACGACTCGATCGATCCGCCCCGGGTCTACCCGCTCATTGGGCCGGCTCAGCTTCACCATTCGAAGTGGAAGTGTACGGTCTACTATACCGAGACCACCCATGTCGGCTGGCCGTTGCCGTATACCACGGTGGACCAGGACGCAGTCGAGGTGGTCTACATCGACCGCAGTCACTTGCATCAAGTGGGCAATGTCGAAACCGACTCACCGATTAGCAACTACTAGCTGCAATCAGGCACGTTGCGGAACATGCATCAACGCCGCCGGAAGCTTCGAGTTTCCGGCGGCGTCTTTCTTGTTTGCTGTCAAACAAGCTGCATCCAATCGATCTCGACGAATGCACGCCTGACGATTGCCACGGCTTTTCATGCTAGCGTTACGGTGCGATCAGGAAGAATCTTTCATCCGTAGCCAGTCTTGCCGGTATTTCCGCCTCGGCGATACGATATATAGAGAGTGGAACGATTCCCTCGCAGCCTTTTCCGAAGGATCGGAATGTCTTCTCGCCTCGTGCTAGCATTGTCGCTGGCCATCGTGTGGTGCTCGCCCTCGATCGTCAGATCTGAAGAAGCCGACGACCAGTATTCCGTCGCTGCCGCTCACTATGCGCGTCAGCAGTGGGATCTCGCCAGCGAGGCGTTCGAAATCTTCCTGGAACGTTGGCCCGAACACAGCCAGGCTCCGACGGCGGAATTCTTTTTGGGCGAAGCGCTTGTACAACAGGGCGAATACGACAAGGCCCTGGAGCGTTTCGATCAGTCGTTGGCCCGTGATGACGAGGGACGCTTTGCACGACAGTCGCTGTTCCGCGCCGGCGAAGCCGCGTATCTTCTGCAGGATTACGAAACGGCCCAACGCCGCATCATCGACTTCATCGACAAGTATCCAGATGACGCGTTGAATGCCTACGCCTTGCCCTATCTGGCACAGATCAACCTCGAGGCAGGCGACGCCGGAGAAGCCCAAGAACATTTCAACGCGGCACTCGAACGATTTCCCAACGGGGCCTTGAAGAGCGATTGCCGCTTGGGGCTGGCCCAGGCATTGTCCGAGTTGGGTGAAGTCGAAGCCGCCGCAGAGCACTATCGCCAGTTGGCCGACGATCTGAACAGTTCGTTGGCTGACGACGCGCAGTTTCAATGGGCCGTACAATTGTATGCTCAAGGTGAATACGACGCGGCCCGACAACGTTTTGGCACACTGCTGGAACGGTTTCCTCAAAGCCCTCTGCTGGACAAGGCACGGCTTGGCTTGGGGTGGACGCAATTTCATCTGGAAGAGTACGAGGCGGCGGAAGAGACCTTCGGTGCGTTGCTCGCGGCGGAGGCCGTTGAGCAAGAAGCCGCGTATTGGTTAGGGCTAACATACAAGGCCCAGGAGAAGTGGTCGCAGGCCGCCGACTCGCTGTTGGAGGTGGCCCAATCGGATGGCCCGTGGCAGACCGCCGCGGAGTATCACGCCGCCGAGTCGCTCATGAAGTTGGATCGAGCCGAGGAGGCTGTCCCGCTGTTCGAAAAGGTTGCCAGCCAAGCGGAGAACGAATGGTCCGACGACGCACTCCTAGCACTAACCCGACAGGCATTCGAGAGCAAGAACGACGCCGAGGTTGACCGCCGCGCCGCACAACTGGCAGCCGAGCATCCTGATAGCCTCTTGGCCAATCAAGTAAGCAGCATTCGGGCGCGATCCCTGCTGCGTCGTCAGCAGTACGAAGCGGCGGCCACGTTGTTGGAGGCGCTGCCCACCGAGGTTGCTCAAACCGACCGCAGCAATGAATCGCATAACGAACCCGTCGAAGACGCGAATGCCCACCCTGACGAAGCATCGACACTGGAATTCTTCACCAATCGTTACCTGCTCGCCGTGGCCTACGAAGAGCAGGGCAGGGGAGATCAGGCGCTTGAACTGATTGAGCCCATTCTCGAAGCAGAGACAAGCGACGACCAATTCCAAACGCTGCAAGCCAACGCACACGCCTTGTTGGCTCGGATTCAAGTCGAACGTTCCGACTATGACGCGGCATTGAAATCGCTGCGACACTACCTGGCTGCCCAACCCGAGGGCGAATTCGCCACGCACGCCCTGGCCCAACTGGCCATCTGCCAGGCTCGTTCGCAAGATTTGGAAACGGCCAAGCGAACGTTCGACGCTTGGCGGGCCGCGGGCCCTCCGGAAGATTTGTTGCTCTCGACCATCCAGCAACTGGCCGAAGCCGCCTTTGCCGAGGGTGATCTGACTTGGGCCGGCGAACGTTTCACCGAACTGACGACTCCCGGTCGACCGGATAAGTACGCCATGGCCGGTCTCTCGGGACTTGCCTGGTGTTACTACGAGGGCGATCAACCGGAAGATGCGTCCAAAGTCTTCGACGAACTACTGAGTCGATACCCCGACAGCGAGCTGGCGCTGGACGCGGCGTTGGCCCGCGGCGAAATCTTCGAACAACAAGAACAGCCCGAGGCCGCGTTGGCCGCCTACCAAACCATCATTCGCCGCGACGATGTCGACGCCGAACCGCTTCGCAAGGCCCTGATTCGTGCCGCGCGACTCCACGACCAACTTCAGCAAGATCGCGAAGCGGCCGAACTCTATGCTCGTCTGGCTGAGAACTACCCCGACGATCCGCAACGCGACGGCATCCTCTATCAATGGGCCTGGGTGTTGGTCGAAACCGGTGATGAAGCTGCGGCAGCCGAAACGTTTGCCGAGCTGCGGCGCGATTACCCACAAAGCCAACACCATGCCGACGCCACGTTGTGGCTTGCCCGTCGAGCGTACGATCAATCGCAGACGGAAGAGGCCGCCCAACTGGTTGCCGAGCTGGTCGATAACCCCGCACCGCAGGAGAACCTCGACCAGGCCCTGTATCTGCAAGGGCAACTGGCCGCCAATCGCGGAGCTTGGGATCTCGTCGAGGCGCCTTTCCGCCGACTGATCGCAGAAGTGCCTGAGAGCCCATTGCGATTAGAAGCCGAGTACTGGTTGGCCGAAGCAAGTTTCCATCTGGCAACCGACAATCAGGCCGAACCGACGAAACTGGCCGAAGCCGGGCAGCGGTTCGCCCAACTTGCCGAAGCGGTCGAAGACAAGCAGGAACCGTGGACGGCGATGGTCTCGTTACGCCGCACCCAGCTCGCCGCGCATCAACATGATTGGGCCACGGTCTTGCAATTAGCCGAGACCATCCCGCAACAGTTCCCGGACTTTGCTCAACAGTACGAAGTCGACTACCTCGTCGGTCGCGCGTTGGCCAGCCAGGCGCTTTTCGAAGAAGCACGCCAGGCCTATCACCGGGTGATTCATTCCAAGCATGGTGCAAAGACCGAGACTGCGGCCATTGCTCAATGGATGATTGGCGAAACCTACTTTCATCAGAAGAGCTACGGTACGGCCCTCCGAGAATACCTGCGTTTGGAAATTCTGTATGCGTATCCCACATGGCAATCGGCGGCGCTTCTTCAAGCCGGCAAGTGCCATGAACTGTTGGGAGAATGGGAAAAGGCTGCCCAGGCCTACCGCCGCATTGTCGATCACTATCCGCAAACCGAGTTCGTCGATGACGCAACCGGTCGCTTGAAGAAAATACGTTCCCGCGTCGCACAGCGACCTTGAACATGGAAGTATGGCATTATGGAAAGGAATCCCGTCATGAAGTCCAGCAGTTTGCGCCACGACAATTGGGGTCGCGGACAACTCATCGCGGCTGGGTGCTTCATTGCACTTGTCGTTGCCGCCACCGCGGCGTGGTCGCAGGAATCGCTCGTCGGTCCCGGGGGCGATCGTATCTCGATCGCCACGCAAGGAGCTGGCGGAGCCAATCTGCCAGGGCAGGGCGGGGCGGCTTCCGAAAGCCTCATCCCGACGAAGAATCTCTTCGATATCGTCCGCGACGGCGGGTGGTTGATGATGCCCATCATCGTCTGCTCGTTCATCCTGGTGGTGTTCGTTTTAGAACGTGCGATTAGCTTGCGCCGTGGTCGGGTGATTCCTCGCCCTTTCGTAAAACGCTTCATGCATCAGCTCAGCCAGGGTCAACTCGACCAGGAAGAGGCCATCTCACTGTGCGAAGAGAGCGGTGCCCCGGTGGCCAAGGTGTTTGCCGCCGCCGTGCGAAAGTGGGGACGTTCGAGCGTCGAGGTCGAACAGGCCATTCTCGATACGGGCGAACGCGTGGCCAACGAACTGCGACGCTACCTGCGGGTGATCAACGGTGTGGCAACGCTTTGCCCCTTGTTGGGGTTGCTCGGAACCGTGGTCGGCATGATCAGTGCCTTTAACTCGATCGCTACCTCACAAGCGATGGGTCGCCCCGAGTTGTTGGCCAACGGCATCAGCGAAGCCCTGATTACCACGGCTGCCGGCATGACGGTCGCCATTCCGGCGCTGACGTTTTACATGTTCTTCATCAGTCGGGTTGACCAACTGATTGTCGAAATCGATGCCCTGGGGCAGGACGTCGTGGCGGTCGTGTCTGCCGACGGAACCCAAGGCAGTAAAGCCACCCGCAGCAAGCCGGCCCGTCAAGCACGGGAAGCCGCCTAAGCGAACGAAGTTATCGAAGTTCATCTCACTCACAACGCAACGATCCTCTTCGAGGACTGAGCCATGCCGCTCAAAACGCATCACGACGAACAGCCCGCCTTGAATCTGACGCCGATGATCGACGTCGTGTTTCTGTTGATCATCTTCTTCATGGTCGGGACAAAGTTCTCTGAGTTGGAACGCAACATCGACCTGCAGGTTCCCGAGGTCTCCGATCGCGGCGCCCTGACCGACGGTCCCCAGAGACGCCTGATCAACGTCTATCGCGATGGGGAGATCACGCTCGATCAACGCACGGTGACCCTGCAGGAGTTGACCAATCGCTTGCAAACGGCTCACCGCCAGTACAGCGATTTGGGCGTCATCGTCCGCGGTGATGCGGCCAGCCCCTTTCAGAATGTGGCGGGCGTGCTTAACGCCTGCAAGCAAGCGGGCGTTTCAGAGATGGCGATTTCCGTAAAGCTTGCCGATACCGTCCAACGCTAATCGCCTCGAGGTAACCACTTGCGGACCAGCGCACTTTACCAAATGTTCAACGCTTCCGGCGAGCAGATGATCTGGTCGGCGCTGTGGCTTGGTCTTGCGCTACTGACGGTGATCCTGCTCATCATGATGCGTACCCGTTGGGGGCAATCGCAGCCGCTACGCAAGTGTGCATTCATCTCGGTGATGGCCCACTTGCTTTTGGCCGGTTACGCCACCACGGTGAAAATTGTATCCGTCAGCAGTGCGTCCCCGAATGAACCGGCCGTGGTGGTGCGAACGGTAGACGCGTCGGCCAGTTTCTCCGAGGCAGAGCAAGAGACTGCCAAACCGCGAAAGCCGTGGGAGAAGATCGTCGAAGAAGAGAGCGTCGCCCCCGAGGTCGAACCGCTTGCCCGCGAAGATGCCCCGCCAGTGGAAGCCCTCGAACGTGATACTCCGACAACCCAAAACGACTTGTCCGACGTCATGCCGTTGGACGAGGTGCCCGAGACTGAACTCGATAACCCCAAACCCGGGGAATTGGCGGCCGAGGCACCTCGTCCGAACGAAGCCGCCCGCGATGTGGGTGCCGCGATGGAAGCCCCGCAGGCCGAGAAGCAAGCGGCTCCACAAGACCCCACCCCGGAGATGTCTCCACAGCCGGAACGCAACAAACTGCCGCTTCCCAGTTTGCCGGCGCCGCAGCGAGTAGTGCGTTCGCAAGACAATTTGTTAGAGACGGCTTCTCCCTTGCCGAAAATTGCCGATCAGGCGATAACCAGCGAGTCGGCTCCCAAGGCGGATGCGTTGGTCGACGAGATGCGAAGTATGAATCGCCCCGATCCTGCGTCGCCCGCACCTTCCGAGGCCGCGCCCAGCGATGCGGTGGCCGGCGACGCGGAGAAGATGGATGCATCGGACGATGCCGCGGTGGCTTCCAGCGATTCGCCTGCGCTTCCAACACCCTCGGGCATGGCAAACACCCCGGACGTCAGCAGCGATTCGCCGACCCCGGCGAAATATCAGCTTCGCACGGCGGCCAATCGCCGCCAGCAGGCGTTGGTCCGTGGTGCTACGCCGGAGTCCGAAGAAGCCGTTTCCGCCGCGCTGCTATGGTTGGCCAGCGTCCAAGAGTCTGACGGACGTTGGGATGCCAGTCGCCAACTTGCCGGTCGTGAACAAGCCGTGTCAGGCCACGACCGTGGTGGCGCGGGCGCGGACGCAGATACAGGAATCACAGCACTGGCACTCCTGGCATTTCTCGGTGCAGGCCACACGCAGTTCGAAGGCGACCACAAGGATACGGTTGCCGCAGGGCTGAAGTTTCTCAAGTCGCAGCAGGCGGCCGATGGCAACTTGGGTGGTGGTGCCCGAAACTTCGCGTTCATGTATTGCCACGGGATGGCTGCCCTGGCGGTGAGCGAAGCCTACGGGATGACGAAAGACCCCGAACTCGAACCGGTGGTTCGCGCTTCGATTTCCTACTCGCTCGCGGCCCAACATCCGCAGACCGGGGGATGGCGTTATCGCCCCTGGCAGCATCGACCCAACGACGGCGGCGATGCCAGCCAAATGGGTTGGCAGCTCATGGCGCTGACCAGCGCCGATCTGGCCGGGATAGAAATGCCCCAAACGGCCAAAGACGGGATGATCAACTTTCTGAAGCGAGTTGCGGTTGGCACCCACGGCGGGCAGGCCTGTTACCGCCCCGGCGAGCAAGTTTCGCACACGATGACCGCCGAAGCGCTCTACTGCCGCCAATTGCTGGGAATGGCTCGCGATAACCCGGCCAGCGACGAGGCGGGCGAATTCCTCCTGGGGCAGTTACCCGGAGGTGGAAGAAGATCGAATCTCTACTACTGGTACTACGGCACCCTGGCCATGTATCAGTTGGGCGGCGATCACTGGGATCGCTGGAACCAGGCTCTGCAGAAAACACTTGTCCCGGCCCAGATAACGATCGGACAAGAGGCCGGAAGTTGGAGCCCGAATACCGTCTGGGGCGGATACGGCGGGCGCATCTACAGCACCGCGATGTCGGCCCTGTGTCTCGAGGTCTACTACCGCTACTTGCCGGTCTACGGCGAACATGTGGCATCCCAACCTGCCTCTCAGAGCGGCGTCAAATAGCAGGCTCAGCCCCTGCTTTCACTATATATATGTCTTTGGGGGTGTGAACTAGCTGCGGGAACGTCCGCTCTGCGGTCTGACTATCGGGTCGTAGGGCTTCTGCGGGTGATGCCACGCTGCTTGCGATAAGTTCTTCTACAAACCGAAGATAGGCCACCGACGGGCTGTCGATTGAGGGCACATTCTGTTTGACAGTGTGCACGACCTCGGCGAGAATCAATTGCAGAGGCGTACCTGGCTTTAAGTCGCCAACTCTCAGACTGCGGTGTGCGTCTTGGTAGCCCCGATGCGAATTCCGCCTCGTGGGTCGAAAGCCCTCGCAGTGAGCAGCACTACCATGAATTACCTATTTGCCTGGATGCCGGGCCCGATGGAGTTGGTGATTGTCATGGTGGTCGTCTTGCTTCTGTTTGGCAATCGGGTGCCTGGGGTTATGCGATCGCTGGGGCGTGGTATCGTAGAATTCAAGAAGGGTGCCCAAGAGACGCCCGAGATTGAAGAAGAGAAGAACCAAACGTAGGTGGGCATTGTCCTGCGTACAGTATGCGTATTTCGGTAAACTCGCCTTCGCCCACCTGAGTCCTAAGGAATTCACTCCGAAATGGAACAATTGCTCGCATTCGTTGGAGTTGGCCCTGTTCAGCTTCTTGTGTTGGTCCTGGTCATCCTTCTGTTATTCGGCAAACGAATTCCAGAAATGATGCGAGGCATCGGCGGCGGTGTCCGCGAGTTTAAGGAAGGAATCAGCGAAGCCGGTGGCGACGCTGAAGAGTCTAGGTCTTAACAGAGTCCAGGCCCGAAGGGGTGCCGTGGATCGACTGAGAACTGAGATTACAACCAACAAAGCGGCGAACCCAGTGCAGACCGCGAAACTCGAGGTGTAGCGATGATTATCGAAAGCGTTCCGAGCCTGATGGCTTTTTTTACGCCTGGTCCAATGGAGATGCTCATCATCGGCATCATTGCCGTGCTGCTATTCGGCAAGCGGTTGCCCGAGGTGGGGCGTTCGTTGGGCAAGGGACTCGTCGAGTTCAAGAAAGGCATTCGCGGCGTCGAGGATGAGATGAACTCGGTGAAACGCGATGCCGATCGAGCTGCACGCTACGATGTGGACGATCGCGAAGAGGCCACCGCACCGAAGTTCGAGCCACCGCCCAGCGAGCCCCGCGACGAATCGGTTACCGCCTAGCACAAGACACCGCCGTGCAGGGCCGTTTTCTCGCAGAGGCATTGTGCCCAACGACGGTAATCTTTCCACCCCCGTTCCCCACTCTTCCGTTCGCAGTGTGGAAACGTTATCTTCAAGGTCGAATGAAACCCCAGGCCTCCGCGTAAAAGGTCATCTTCGCGGAGTCAGCCCCCGGGCGGCTAGCTCAGTTGGTTAGAGCGCCATCCTCACACGGTGGAAGTCACTGGTTCGAGTCCAGTGCCGCCCATTTCTGGATTGCAAGATTTCGCAATCCCGTGCAATCAGCATCATTCTTTGTGAGTTCGCCCGCGGGCTGCCCCGGGTTTCGACGCATCGCGGCGGGTTGCAGCACCGGATTTCGCACCGCTTTTCAGATAGCCTCAACGCGGCGTCAAAGTGGTCATCTGTCACTTGGAGATAATGCTCCATGGCGACGGCTCGAGTGCTGCAAATCCATTCACAGACCACGTGGATGGGGAACGCCTCTGCGAATTCTGTCTGACGCGACGCCCGCAGGTTTTTGGAACAGCTTCGGCCATGCTTCAACGCCAGCATTCCGCAGGATTCTCTTCAGCCGACTGCGTGGGTTCGCGTTTGAGCCGCGGTAGCGGGTGATGACGAACGGAGTCCCCTCGTCTGCTGGCTCGAAAACTTCCTCCAGGTACGGGCGCAGTTCAGGAAACAGCGGCACTTCTATGGACGCACCGACTGGATGGTGCTCTGTTTTCGGTGATCGCACGATCATCCTGCCCTCAGACCAGTTCACGTCAGCCCAGGTGAGCGCGAGGTGTTCACTCGGGCATCGCAACCCGCCGTATCTGCTGAGTGCGAACAGAAGCCGCCATTGAGCATCTAGACAAGCTTCGATGACACGGCCAGCTATTTCCTCAGTGATGAAGAACTCTCGCTTTTCATTTCCCTGGACAGCCGAACGGAGGTCTGTGAACGGATTCGAATCAATCAGTTTCTGGCGTACGGCAGACCGGAAGAACTGTTTTTGCGATTCCACAGCGTCTGCGGATGGTATTTTCTGACAACCCTTCTTTCACCAGGAACACTCTCCAACGATCAGCGTCTCCTGGCGTGATCTCGCGAGGTGCCTGGCCTTTGCCAAAGAAATCCAGCAGATTCCGTTGGGTGTGGCCGTACACAGTAGCCGTGCTCGGTTTCACATCGGATCGACCAGAAATGTAGTCCGCCAGGAATGAATCAAGCGTGGCGAACTGGCGGCGAGGAATCACGCCAACCCGAGCGAGTTTGCCGGATAGCGAGTCGCTGATTGCGGCCAGCTATCGAGCCGTTTCGCCAACTGCACTGCAGCCGGATATCTGCAGGTCTACCAAGTGTTCAGCCTTGGTCTTTATCGCTTCGGCATCTCTCGGAGTCACTTTCCCCAGCCGGATGCTACGACGCCGACCATCGCTGGCCACGAATTGAATCGTCCTTCTGCCGTTCGGTTCTCTTGTGATACTTGCCATGGTGGTGCCTGTCCTTATTCCTGTGGGTTGGTGGTTAGTAGTTATCTCTGGTTGGGTGCCGCGCAGCAACGAAAAAGGCCGTCAGCGGGGGGCTGGCGGCCGGTAAATAATTTGGCGTTGAATCCTAGTGTCGCTCACTTCTCTTTAGGCTTCTCCTTCCGCTGTGGAGTATCTTTCTTCGCTGTGTCGAGGATTCGTCTTTTGGTTGCCAATGCCGATGTCGGCTATGCTTAACGTGAACGTCATTTTGGGCGGTTGCCTGCACAACCCACCTGTGGACTGACGTCTTTTGGCGGGGGACAGTGTATCGACTCGGCAGCTACTTCTGCTCCGATATCAGCGGGTCGCACAAAGCGCCCCAGCTTCGACATTCGACGAACGAGTACCGCAGATCGTCTCGATGGATACCCTAGTCGAATGACAGAAAAGCGACGTAGCGGAATCGTTGTCGGGTATGTTGCGTGCATGTCACTCGCAACATTTGTGTTTGCTGTCGCCAATGAGATCAACGATACAACTCTTCCACAAGACACGGCACTCAGGACATTTTATGTCACACTAGGACTTAGCCAGGTGTGCCTTGTCGCAGTGTGGCTTGCGATCGGTCAAGCCCGCTTTGCTCTTCGGCTGTTGGTAGCGATTGTGATTAGTGTAGGGTGGAGCGCACTCTTAGAAAGGTATGCTTCAGAGCAATTCGAAGTGATGTGCGCGGCCTTCAGTCTGTTGATGGTGTCTACTGCATTCATCTTGGTTGTAGCACGGCTTCTGAGCCGTTATCGGGCTCAACGGGAGTATTCCAAACCAACTGTTCAATATTCGTTAAGCGAAATGTTTGGCGGGTTGCTCTTGGCCGCCATTGTATTGCTTCCTGTTCGGCATGGGATTCAATCCCGGGTGGACGCTTTATTTCTCGCCATTCTCGTGCCTGCATTTGCATTGTCGTCGAGCGCTCTGACTTGGGCGATATTCGGCGAGAAGCGACCGCTGTTGTCCTTTGGGTACTTTATCATTGCAGCTCTGGGTGCATTCTTGGTCATTCACTATTGGGCCTTTTCACGGGTCTATGTATTTTCCGGCATCTGGGTCCTTCTGAAGTATAATGCCATCGTGTGCTGCATTGTCGGAGCATCGCTGATGATATTCAGAGGGCTGGGGTATCGACTTGACCAAGCTGGTGTGCTCTGTCTGCCAAGAGTTGAGTGAGTTGCGCAGTAGGTAAGGAAGTCGAAAGGGGCGACCAATGCTCAACCACAACTTCGCCATGAAGTCTGTTGGTCCACCAACTCTGATAGGAATCATTCTAACGATCGCAATATCACTGTGGATATTGAGCGACCTAAGCCAGCTCTTCAGTATCGACCTTCTTAACCCTAGGGTGCTATTCCTTTTCCTGCTCGCGGTCATTCCGATCGGGGAATATGTGGTCCTCGTTTTCTGGCATTCCATTCCGGTATCACCGAAACAGGAACAACCTCAAGCGATAACCATGCCAAACTGGCGATGGCTCGTTCTGCCGGTCGCAACCACACTCGTTCTCACCGCTCTACTCAGTGGCTGGCCAATGTTTCTTCGCTTCTCGATTAGCAAGTCAGCTTTTGAACAAACCGTCGACCGACTGAAGAAAGACGAGGACATCGGCGAACCACCCTACACAATCGGTGCATTCCAAATAGAGGCCGTTGTACTCGGAGAAAATGGGGAGATTCATTTCGATACGGGCCGAGTGGCCACTGACCCCGCAGGCATCACCTACGATCCAGCCAACCCGCCGTCACGATTCTGCTACAGAAGGTTTTATCGCGACTGGTACGGCGGTCTCACATACTAGGAATACTCATGCACCAAATCACCACCATCACCAACGACACCGAACTAGACGCCGCCTGCAAAGCCCTGGACGCGCTGATCGCTGGCAGGTAACCACACCGACGAACCCCGCGAACGTGCAGCAGGGGCGAATCTGTGCGGTCGCTTTTCCTCGAATAGTTGCAAACCCTTAGGATTCGGCGTTAAATGAACGCCGACTGATCGAGTCGATTCTTACAAAGGGGCAGCAGGCATGGCGATTCAGCTCAAGAAGGCTTATGCCCATCTCCCCTGATTCTCGTTTAGTTCTGGCGAACCTTACCAGAGCAGAGCAACCAAAAAGGGCAACCGCATGAAAATAAACGTGAGACACACCAACCACGGCATCACAGTATCCATAGCAGTCGCGTTTCTCTTTGGCCTTCAATTCGCTGATGCAGCGAACATCACCATCGACACTGTGCCGGTGGGCAATGCGGGCAACGCGCCCGATGACACTGGCTTCGGCGCCGTAGACTACAACTATCGAATCGGCACCTATGAAGTCACCAACGCCCAGTACGCAGCGTTCCTCAACGCGAAAGCGGCCAGCGATCCGCTGGGGCTTTACAGCACCAACATGGGCGGCGTTTACGGCGGGATCACTCGTAGCGGCTCTAGCGGCAGCTATACGTACTCTACCATCAGCGGTCGAGAACACATGCCGGTCATCTACGTTTCCTGGTACGACTCGATTCGATTCGCCAACTGGCTGCACAATGGTCAAGGCACCGGCGATACCGAAACCGGAGCCTATACGATCTTGGGAGGAACGGCCACACCGACGAACGGGCTGAGCATCACACGAAATCCCGGCGCTCAGTGGTGGTTGACTAGCGAAGACGAGTGGTACAAGGCGGCCTACCACAAGAACGACGGCGACACTGCCAACTACTTCGAGTTTCCCACTAGCAGTGATTTGGCCCCCACGGCGGTAGTCCCTCCGGGCGGATCAAACTCGGCTAACTACGTTTCGGCGGTCCTTGACCTCACCGATGCCGGCGCCTATGTCGACTCCGACAGTCCCTACGGCACGTTCGACCAAGGGGGCAACGTTTGGGAGTGGAATGAGTCGCTCGTCTCCAGTTCGTACCGCGGTGGTCGCGGGGGCTCGATCGCCTTCAGCGCGGACAGCCTGTCCGTGTCGGGTACGGCGCGCGATGTCCCCATCCTCGAGGGCTTTACTTTGGGATTTCGCGTCGCAACCGTCCCAGAGCCAAGTTCACTAGCACTGGCCTGCATGGCATTGGTCGGTGGGTTGTTGGTTTGGGGTGTTCGTGTATCCCGCTAAGTTCAATGAACTCTTGCCCCACTCCCGCGTCATCCGCATTAGCTACGAATTTCCTTGACACGCCAGATGCCCAGCCTAGGATGAGCGCAGCTCTGAAAACTACCCCTTTCTGAGCAACCGGCCTCGTGGTCTACCTGCCCCAGACTACGGGGTCTTTTTCGTTCATGGCCACACGTCGAAGTCTGGGTCTTAGGAAGATCGATTCTTGCTCTGTTGAAAACATATTGACGAATTATGTGTTTGGCGCTAAACCTTTTGGTCATGAGCGCAAAGCAAAACGTGTTGATCGACGTGGCCCGCTTGAGTTTGCGTCAGGCGGGTCGGTACATGCAGCCCTACTCGCACGCCAAGAGCCCACACAAGTTCACGCAGGCGCAGTTGCTGAGCTGCTTGATCCTGCGGGCGTACTTGAAAACGACGTATCGTGGCGTTATCGACGTGCTGGACGCTTCGGAGAAGCTGCAAAAAGCCCTGGGATTGAAGCGGTTGCCGCATTACTCGACGCTTAAGCGGTTCGCCGACCGCAGCGACACGCTGGCGATCGTCGACGCGATGCTGGCGGAGCTCGTCGCCGAGTTCGCAGCCGACGACGAGGAAGCTGCGATCGACGCCACAGGCGTGGAGACGACATCCGCGAGCGCTTATTTCCAGACGCGTCGCGGCGGAAAGCAAAAAAAGTACGTGAAGCTGTCGGTCTGCGTGATGTGCGGTTCGATGCTGCCGGCCAGCCTGGTCGTCAGCTGGGGGCCTTGCAACGACAAAGCGGTCGCCGGGCCGCTGTTGGAGAAAACCAGCGCTGCGGTGCAACCGCAAGTGTTGTTCGCCGACGCCGGATATGATGCGGAGTGGGTTCATGAGTACTGCCGGGACAACTGGGGCGTGACGAGTTGGATTCCCCCGGCCGTGCATCGGGCCGACGGCGGCGTGAACGGAAAATATCGATCAAAAATGACTCCGCGGCGGCTCAAGATCCATGGGTACGGGCGACGTTGGCTGGTCGAGTCGTTCATGAGCGGACTGAAACGTACGACCGGCTCCATGCTGAACGCTCGTAAGGAACCGAGCCTGTTCACCGAGGCCAGCATCCGAGTGCTCGCCTACGCCCTCCGGCGTTAGCGACTATAAAAACAGGTCATTTGTTATCAACAGAGCAATCGATTCTCTAGTTTTAGCCCGGATGTTACAGAGCATAAACGCTTACCGCCCAGCGGTTTGCAGCCACAGATTATTGTTGATGTAATCTCACCAATTCGGTAGAAACTGATTGACTGTGGAATCCGAATATTTAGATTTTGTTAAGATGAGTGCCTTTTAGCAGCACTGACCCCTCAGCCTACCTGCCCCGGGCTGTGGGGTTTTTTGTTGGGTCGAGAAGTAAATGAAGTTAGACCGATGCCGCAACCCCTCGCCTGTTCGCCGACTTCAAGATTTCGTTTGTAAGGCCCTCGTCGACCGCAGGTATCAATTGCCGCCGAATCCCGCGAACGTGTTGCAGGGGCGAATCTGGGGCGTCGATTCTTGGCTGGATGCGAGAAAATTGCGTTCTCGTGGAAGACCGGCCAGAGTGGGCGAGTCTATAGCCCGACAGCGTAGCCGAGGCAGCCGATCAATAATCTAAATGGGAAATCCCAATTGAATACCCACGCTTCGATTCCACTGTAGATGGGTCATAAATGCCAGGTCCATTTGAACTGTTGGTCCTCATTGCAATTATCGCAATTCCAGTTGTCTTGCTTCTGGTTGTTGGTGCTGCCATCGTATCTGCGTTTCGTAAGAAATAGGTTTCCGAGGCTGCGATCGGAGCACACCACTTGCGCGGGCAGATCGAAGAGTCGACCTCGTAGTCTACCTGCCCGATACTGCGGGGCTTTTTTGTTGCTTCGTCCTTGCAAGTAGCATCTGCTCAAGGAACTTCACCGCCCCACTGTTAGCGTCGGTCAGGTTGCGCACTTTTTTGGCTTGTCCTTGGTGTTGGTGGGGATGGGTGTCTTTGTCAGAGTGCGTCATCGAAGACTGAGGTTTCCTTGCTCAGACGTACTTTCCGCGAATCGCTGACTTCGGCCGCCATGAATCACCGAATCAACGAAAACGCCAAGGTCGAAGCGTTGTAGGTCTGGGAGGTGCTGGAAGCAAGTTAGGTTTGAATCGGTACGCCGATCCAGAGAGCCAACTACGATTCCGATGTGCCGCTGTTTTTGCCAGGCAGTTCGTGCTTAACCGATGAGTTCCCGTACGGCGTCGCGGGCGGATTGCGCCGCGGCATGTACGGAGCCCCAATCGTTTCCGTCGGTATACGTGTCGCCAGCGAAGAACACGCGACCATCGACACATTCCCGCATTCGCGGCGGAAGGCGCCAGTTCGCGCCGTCAGCGTAATACGCCTGGCGAATGAACTTCTCCGCACTCCAATTCTGCGAAATGTGGCGAGTGTAGTTGCGCGATGCCGCGCCATCGAAGATTCCGTCAAGCTCTTCTAGAATGTAATCGCGTAACTGATCAGCCGTCCGAGATTGATATGGTTCGGCCTGTTTGCCCACCGTGAACATACCCAAGACGTTCGCGTTAGAGTTTTGTCCGTAAGCGGCATCGTAAAACAGTTTTTGCCCCTGCCTGTTGTTGGTGCCTGCTATCTCGAGCATGTCTGGATAGAACTTGTTCTTGAACGCAATGAAGACTTTCATCCCTCCCCAAATGTCGGAATCATCAAAGGCCTTCATTTTGCTAGACGGGAGCGACGGCACAAACTCGATGTCGCGATCCTTAATTATCTGCGGCGGAACGGTGACGACAACAGCGTCTGCTGTGTACTTTCCACCACGTGCATCGATCAACCGAACCACTTCTCTGGAGTGGTCAATCTTGACAATCTGGGTGCCAAGCTGCATTCGTTTCGCGATCCCCGGAAGAATATGTTTTTCGAAGAAAGTCAGCCATGTCCCGTTGATAAACTTGTAGTCGTCATACGGGCCAAGCTGCTCAACCGCGAGGTTTCCCTGTCTGTATGTGCCATACGACGCGTCACGGCTATAGGGAGTCAGCTTGGTGGTGACATCGACCTCATCGTCATTTACGATTCGCGACAAGGTGTCTCGACTCGCGTGCAGCCATTCACCGCCGAGTGCAATGGGAAAATCAACAAAGTTGGCGTTCGTCATGATGCGTCCCCCCGGGCGAGAGGAGGCTTCGAGGATCCGAAAACGGACACCCTGTTGACTTAGTAAATGACCAACCGACATGCCCGCGGCACCCGCTCCGATCACAATCACCGATCCATTGAATTTGGAAGCATTGGCAGTCAGCCCTCCGCAACCGGCCAAACCGAGTGCACTACTGACAGCGATGAATTCTCGCCGGGTGATCATCTCACGTTCCCCCACCGCCCATGTACCAAACACATAATGGTTTCCACAATGCTGTGCATAGAATCACAAACGTTGTGGTGTGGGAGGCGATGACGATGCCTTAGGACAGGTTTTGTGCGTCATAATCGGCCTTAAAGCACTTGTCTCTGGGTCAGAGTAGACTCTCCGACTCGGCGATCCTACCGAGCCGTCATTGGGCTAGAACTGCGAACTGCGCATATCTGTTCGTATTATCAGGCCGACGCATATGAGTTGACCTGATTATCAATTCAACCTCTCATGGACCATTGGACTACTTCAGAAAAGCGGCTCTTTGTTCAGTTGACGGCGTACGATGACCCACTGACCTGCATGCATCATCCAGTGGGCTGACTGACCAGCGATGACGGCGCCAACCGTTGGACCAAACGCTTGAAGGCTCTGGGGCGCTGGCTTTTCCAGTTCTTCGTCGCTCAATCTGTCCAGCAGAGCTAACGTGCCAGCACGTTGTTCATCCATAAGCTGTAGATATTCGTCCTTGCTACAAAAAGAACTTGGATCGTCGTTCGCCGCAGCCTCTTTGTTGTGTTTCTCGGCGAAGCCTTTTGGTAAGGCAGGCATCGACTCTGGAAAGACCATATTGTTGATGTCGTGCTCCGACACTATTAGGTGGCCAAGCTGCCATGCAATGTGATTAGCATTGGGAACTGGACGGCGAAGTAAATCCTCGTCGCTCAAGTCACCAAGGTAGCCCTGAACAACAGAGGCAGGAAGGCTCAACTCATGTTTAATTTGCTTTGCGATACTCATGGGATCTCTCTCTAATTGTGTCTGTGAAGGATAGACTGATTCGTTTCATCGTGACTCAAAGAATATGGATCTTCCAATCATTCTGGAACAAGCTCCACAATGGTTAGGTCGGCAACATTCACTCTTCCTCGAACGCAGCGAACCACAACGGACACCTCTCCTTCCGCATTGCAGCTCTGTGGTTCCAGTTCATGCTCGTTGATCTGGGTTCGTATCATGTTTCCCTCACGGATGACCCGAATCCGTCGGAACAACACATCCGAGGGAATCGATCTCGTCAGTTCGAGTACGCTCTGTGCTGTCGAGTTAGCTTGATCCGATGACGACTGTGGCGTTTCTTCATAGTACCGTGCCTCACTATCATGAATTACCAGAGAACCGGGGAGTTCTTCTACGTCATTCCCTGCTATATCGGTAGACTGCTTCGTGATTTGAACAATCGATTCGTTGTTTGGCAAGTTAATATTGATTTGAAGCTGAGCGTTGGGTGACGCTGCACCTGGCGATCGAAGTGTGATTCTCAGGACGGAACCTTGATGGCCAGCCAAGACGCGAGAACCATCCAATGCAGCCTCCGGGGTCCACCATCCTGTTGAAGCCACCGTGCCTACAGGGATACTACGTCCATTGAAGAGCGGTTGAGGAAGTCCTGCCGGTTTCCATGTGATGGAACGATTTGACTCACTAGGGCCTATTCGGTTCTTGAGTTTCCGCTCTCCAGAATCCGAAATCCAGTGGCGGGTGATAAGGGCGGCCAAGACGATGAGAACCGTAGCAATTCCGGCGGCGGCTGTCTTCGACATCCGTTGTTTCGGAGATCCGGTATCGAGTGTCGAAATGCGCGCAGTGTCTTGTGTATCGGCCGAAAGAAATGGATCATAAGAGTGTTGCCCGACTGAAGAAGCTTGCCGACGCTCGTTTTCGAGCAGGCTATCAATCTCTTGCAGCAAATCAGTGTAAGTAGCGGGCCTTCGTAAGGGATCGGTCTCGGTCATCTGGCGACAAAGCAGTGCGGATGCGCTGGAGATACTGTTTGGCAGCTTATCCCGCCATCGATCATCGCCTATGGTTTTCTGCAGAATGGCCTTCATTGGTGATTGGTTCGCGTAGGGAGCTTCACCCACCAGCATATGGAATGCGGTGGCTCCCAGGGCGTATATGTCAGCTCGCCGATCGACCGCTGTATCTTGCAACTGTTCTGGCGCGACGTAAGCCGGTGTTCCCAAAGTAGAGCCGGTCTCGGTCAGCTTGCTTTCCTTAAGTCGATGCTCGTCACGAGCCAATCCAAAGTCTGCCACTTTCACGTAGGGAACACCTCTAGGGAGTTGCGTTCCGTCGGGTGGTGTGCAAAGCAAAATGTTCGCAGGCTTGATGTCTCTATGCGTGATCCCACAGCTATCAGCATGAGCCAATGCGGCAGATACCTGACGGACAATATGCCATGTTTTCTCTTCCGGCAATGGACCTTCTCGTTCTATCAGTTCCGCGAGGGTCTCGCCCTCAACCAGCTCCATGGCGATACAAAACCGACCGTGATACAACCCGCTGTCATAAGCGGTCACAATGTTCGGATGGCGAAGACGGGCGATTGACTGAGCTTCAACTTGAATGCGTGACTCCCCTGTAGACTGTCCCCGTGAGTGAAGATTGATTGTCTTCAGAGCCACCTCGCGTTTGAGTGCAGACTGCGATGCTCGGAATACAATTCCTGCTGCACCTGATCCGATGAGTCCGGTAAGGTGATAACCCGGCGCCAATTTCAGGGGTTGAGTTAGAAGCTCCGTGGCTTCCACTTCCCACGGCTGCATAAAAGCGAGAGACAATGCACCGTCTGAAGGCTTGACGTCATGTTCATTAGCATAACGCAATAAATCGTCAACTCGATCCCGGTCAAGCAGTCCGTGTTGCACGGCAATCTTGACGAACAAGCCATCGCTAGACTCCCAGGTCGGGTGGTTCATGATCGGCATGAGCGAGTCGATTTGATCAATGTACATTCCGTATTGCAGAACTGTCCCTCCGGGTACGAACACGGTTCGATTCGTTACGGATCAGCTTGTGTCGATTCGGCGTCATGGAGGAAATCCAATATCGCTGCTACCGAGGGACGATCGGCCGACATGTCGGCGCCTACGTACGCCAGTCTGATGTTCCCTTCCTTGTCAATAATGAACGTTGACGGATGAGCAAGGTTAGATGCAATGTTGAAGAAACTGACTGCCATCAGCTGTTCATCAAGCACCAGAGGGAAGGGAACTTCGTCTACTTCCTTCTTTTCCGATTTTTTGGCGGCGGCGATGAACTCGTCGATGTGGTCGCGAGAGCCAGGATAAACGACGAGCACTTCAGTATCCAAATCTCGGAATTTGTCGTAATTTGCCACGAGCCGCGAGGTCTGTGTCTTGCAGAACGGGCATAGCATGCCTCCTGCGAATCCCTCAGTGAATACCAGAACAACGTTGCTCTTCCCGAGGAAAGATTCGAGAGCAACTCGGTTGTTGTCCGTATCAATAAACACGAGGCCATCGAGGCCCTCCGGTACGGCGACATTCGAAGAGACCTTGTCCTTGAACTTGATGTTTGCCGGGCTGGGCATCGGCATGGGTGAGTCATTCCTGCTTTCGTCGATCGGAGATCCGCTTCTGTTCGCTCCTGATGTTGCCGAGATCGTAAGTCGAGTATCACTCGTTTGACTTTCAGAGTGGGAGTGCGAGCAGCCTGATAGAAGTCCGGGAATCACAATCAGCACGAAGAACAGTTTTGGAATTCCGAGGAAGCGGCTGTCCATGATTTCGAATTTCCCGATAGCTTCGCGAGTAGGCACTAGAACAACCTCAGAATGTATTGGAACGAGAAACCTATTAGGTATCACGCGAAGTGAAATGAAGCCACCATAGCCCTGAGTCTCTAACGTGCTGAAAATCGCAGCGAATATGAGGAATACGATCCTAGTTGGCATACCTCAAGGCCATGCATCAGGCCAGTTCAGAATGCAGTCCGAATCTCTCCCCAAATTTTGTCACTACTGCCTGATCGCTTTCCATTGGCTTAGACGGCAGATCTCGCAAGTTTCCGCGCTTTTCGTGTGTTCGAGCTGAAGGCTCATCGAAGGTGCATTGAAGGCGATGAGAAATACGTCCTTCAACCGTTTCGATTCTTTGGTGCGAAGAGTATTCTGCGTGAACCGAGTTCAACGTATCACTCCGGCTCATCTTGTTCGATGCAGGCCGACAATGCATTCGGGGCTGCTCCCGGAAAGTGAAGCCGAAACGAGGTCTTGAAATGCGCTCGAGGCTGTCTCGCAAAATAGGAGTGAGTGAGTGTCGATGGCATCGCCAGTCTCCCGAGCAGACAGATTACAAGTGCAAGCCACATTCTTGCTTCATTCCACCAAACCGTGTATCACGTTCGTCGATGTCGTCAGCTGTCAGGGGACGGCTGGAATGAGCATCACCAACTGTGACATAACCTTTTGCGAAGAGCGGATGCTGAGGCAAGCGATGCTTCTTCATATAGTGATACGCATCCCGATTCGTCCATTTGAGAATCGGGTAGATTCGATACCGTTTACCGATACGCTTTACTGGAGGTAGGTGCTTTCGATGCTCGGTCTGATGGGCGCGAAGTCCCGAGATCCAGCCGCGAACCTTAAGCTCCTCTAATGCTCGCTGCATTGGTTCTACTTTGCGAATCTGGTCGTATAAGTCTAAGTCTTCGACATTCTTACTCTCCCATAGCCGGCCGTGCTGAGCTTCCATCTCAGCCGGGGATAGCGGTGATTCGTAGATGTGCAGATTAAGGCTCATCATGCGAGTCAAAGTGGTGGCGTAAGCGTAGGTTTCCTCTGGCAGGTAGCCCGTGTCTACCCAGATCACCTTAAGATCGGGATTGATTCTCGTTGCCAAATGCAGTGTGACGGCAGACTGAATGCCGAAGCTCGTACTCATCGCCAAGCCGTCCGCGAATTCCCCAGAGGACCAGTGCAAGAGCTCTTGTGGGCTGAGCCCAGCGAATTCTGCTTCCATCGATCCTGTCAATGAACCTTCAAGCGCAACTGACATGGGATCCTCCATTCCGGGGCAATTTGAGCCTGCTTGGTACGGTTCCGCACGCCTTTGACGAAGTCTGAATCCGAAACCTTACGGAAAAAATCGTCTCGACCCGTACTCGGACACAATAGTGTGGAAAAAGAAGGTGAAGGCAGTCCGGCGCATCGACCCAAAAATACAGGAGGGGGGTGTCATTGGTCAGGAAGCCAGAACGCTTTCGCGACAATTGAGGCATAGTCCGAGGATTCAAACTGCACCGAGCAAAGATGCATTCACGTGAAACGACGATGCTTGCAGCTTTGGATGCTCAGGACCGCTCATCGGGCCCGGCTCAGGCGCCTGTATTCGCTGTACATGTATCTATGCAAGACGCCTACATCAGGCAGTTGAGTCGTTCAGACTGAATGCCCGTTCCTTAGGCAATCAACCCACCATTGCGTATCGCCCCACAAGCGGTGCCTCCCCCGCTCAGGCACCTCACGCCAGATCAAACCCTTCCGTGCTATCGCTGAACGACTGCGTCTCGACGCCAAGTCGCTGGAGCATCGCCACGAACAGATTAGATAGCGGAACGTCGCTGTTTGTTGCCGGCTTCTGCCATGGTTCGGTACGGCCATCCCAGGCCCCGGCTTGTGGGTTGGTTCCGGCTCGGTTGATGTAGCGTCCGTGCTTAAGGCCCATGTTCTTGCCTCCGGCGAGGATCAACGGGTAGTTCCTGGAAAGGTGGAACGCACTGGACGCAGAACCATAAAGAATCATCGAGTTATCCAGCATCGTGCCAGTGCCGGCGGGTTCGTTTGTGTCCTTCAACTTCGTGAGGAAGCGGCCGAATTCTTCGTTGAGGAACTGACAGTACGTCCCAAAGTTCTTCCAACCATCTGGCTCCTTGGTATCATGCGACAACTGGTGCGACAGATTGAATCCCACCGCGCGCGCGAGGTGATCGCTGCGTCCGACGCCGTTTTCCCGACCAATCTGATACGTGGCAACGCGTGTAGAGTCCGTCTTGAACGCCAGATAGATCAGCTCGAACATCGTCTGCAAGTATTGCCGTGGTTCTTCCGTCCCAACTTCCAGGTTCAGATGGTCACCATCGACTTTGGGTAGTGGCGCGTTGATCCACCTCTTGGCTTTCTCAACCTTCCGCTCAGCATCGCGAACAGATGCCAAGTACTCGTCTAGGCGGTTCCGATCGTGCTTCCCTAAGGTGCTGCGCAATCTCCGGGTATCCTCCAACAAGTCATCGAGCGCGCTTTGGCTGAGGGCCAACTGCTTCGCGGCGTTTTCGTCACTGGTGACGAAAAGCATATCGAAGACGTTCTTGGGGCGATGTTCGGCAGGAATCGGTCGTCCATTGCGATCGAACGACAGTGTGTGCGCTCCGCGTGCAGTTCCGGTTCCGCCGTCAGTCGACATGACGAGTGACGAAAACCGAGTTTGGTCGCCGACGTATTTGACGTACTCCTGATCCAACGAAATGGTGTTGTGGTAATCCATATCGCCGCCCCCGGTTGCCGCGCCCGTTAAGAACTGGTCGGCGTTGTTGTGACCGTGCACGATACGGCCCGCCGGATGCGAGAAGCCGGACAATACCGTAATCTCCTCTCGTAACGGCTCCAGTGGAGCCATGCACTGTGAGAACTTAAACTCGGTGCCGCCCCCATGCGGGAACCAGAACCAGTCTTGATATGCCGGATCTTCCGGCAGAGGCATCGGCACACCGTCGGGAAAGTAAAAACACGCAAGCCGTTTCGGGTTGGTCGAAGCATGGGCACCGTGAACGATCGCGGAGTGAAACGTGTCAAACAGTGGTAACGCCAGCGCCAACCCCGTGCCACGGAGGAAACGTCGTCGATCCAGCAAGTCCAGATTCATGTTTTCACCTACTTGTTGCGAAACAGATCGCTCATCACGATCAATTCTATCGTCGTTGCCAAGCCGTCACCCTGCTGTCGCACTTGCGACGTTATCTCGTCAATTGCCGCACGATCCGCAAGCATGAGCGGTCGCCCCAGCGCATACGTGGTCAACTTATGCACGATTGCACCTACGAACTGATCCTGTCGGTTCTCCAGCAGGAAACGCTTGAGTCCATCCATCCCATCTAGTTCCTGTTTATTGAACAGCATGCTGGTGGAATCCACTGGTTCGCCGTTGATCTCGCTGCGCCACCGCCCCAGAGCGTCATAATTCTCCAACGCGATACCCCAAGGATCGATCTTCACATGACACGACATGCACGCCGCGTGGTTTCGATGATCTTCGATGCGTTCTTTGAGCGACATCTTTGCAATCTCGGGATCTGCGAGGTCGATCTCGGGAACTGCAGGAGGTGGAGGAGGAGGCGGATCGTTGAGCAGACTTTCCAGCAACCACACCCCGCGTTTCAGTGGGTGCGAATCTTCCCCAGAGGAGTTCATTGCTAGCAGCCCAGCTTGAGTCAACAAGCCTCCGCGGTGGCTGTTTGCCGGCAAAACGACACGCCGGAAATGGTTCCCTTTGACGTTTGGCAGATCGTAGTGTAACGCGAGCCGCTCGTTCGCCATCGTCCAATCAGCGTGTAAGAAGTCCAGCACACTGGCATTGGTTTGCAGCATCTCGTCAAAGACCGCAACCGGTTCGCGTTGCATGGCCTGCTTGAGCTGTTCGAGCTCACGTGGGACGCTTCGGAATTCGAGTAACTGCATGTCGAGCCACTGCTTGACGAAGTGCTTTGACAGCCGCCTCGCGCGATCATCGGATAGCATTCGCGTGACCTGACTGCGGAGCACCTCTGGTTCGAGTAGGCTGCGGCTGTCCGCGAGTTGACGCAGTTCCGCATCGGGAATACTGCACCACAGGAACATCGATAGTCGCGTGGCCAACTCGTCAGCATCCAACGGCCTCGTGTCGCCCTCATCATGCACAACGTACAGAAAGTTTGGCGAAGCCAGAACGGTCGCCAGCACTTCAACGATCGCTTCCTCGAAACTCTCGCATGCCGGTCGCATGGTTGCGAATAATCGCAACTTCTGTTCTAGCTCTTCAACGCTGATCGGGCGGCGCCAAGCACGCTGCATGAATGCCGCGAGAACCTCGTGAGCATATTCTGGTTCGTCGCTGCTGTTTTCACCTTCGATGAAGATCCGTTGATATGACTCAGGGGGCCACACGTCGTAAACCGGAGCCGCAACTTCCACGTAGTCGATCTTGATCGATCCTTGCGACACCGAACGATTGACCAACCGGATGTACTCCGACGGATTGGGCATCGCGCCCATCGGTGAAGTTTTCCGTACCGAGTTGCGCGGATATAGCTCACCGAGCGGCACATCCCACTGGTAGAATTCCGGCTCTTCCGGGCTAGCACTGACAACGCGTTCCCCACCGGTTACTGGCAAGACTGCCCGACCCTCATTACTCGCTTGCCAGCCGAACAAGAGCTGCAAACTCGGGTTGCTAACATACTCCTCGTCTGTTCGTGATGCACGCACCCGAACGCGCATGATGCCTCCGTCCGGGACTCGGTTGCCCAACTCGATCGTGAATCGTTCGTGTCCTCCCCGAGGTAGTATCGCAACATGATCCAATGTGGTAGGCATTTCCCGCGGAGACTCTCCTGGCTCGATTGCATATTTCGCACCCTGATATGCCCAAGTCGCGCGAACCGTGCGTCCGGAATTAAGGTCCTTGTAGTAGGGGACCGGATGCGCTTGCTGGAAACTTGCTTCGAGTTCGGTCAGCTCTTTCTGTTCTTCTGAGTCATCTTCCGTTTCGGCTCTGGCCTTCGCTATTGCTTTGTTCTGTTGCGCCCAATCGATGCGTCCGGCGTCATGCATCGTCACACCCCAGTAAAGAACCGCTGGACGTTCGCCATGCACCGTAGCTCGCATTAACGCCTTCCTCGCCAGGCGCCTGTAAGTCTCCAACTGCGATACAGACATGTGCAAGAGTTCGGAACTGTTCTGAAAGCCGTCCTCTGAATTAGCTTCTGGAGGGAGGTCATTGGCGAATTCGTACGGCAGCCCCAGCAAGTCTTGTAAGGCATAGTTGAACTCGTAACGGGTCATCCGCCGGAACGACGAATGCTCCTGCGATGCCCGTCGCAAGATAGAAGCGACCTGAATCTCATTCGACAGCCAGTCGATGATTTTTGCTCGTTCGGCGTCGGCCAATTCGACTTCGTCCGGAGGCGGCATCTCTCCGTTGCTTAGCACCGCTTGGACCTCGAGCCACCATTCGGTGTCGTTCCCGTGGACCAAATCCGGGTTTAGCGTGTCGATGCGAACATTACCTTCCTGAATATCCACTCCATGACATTGAGCACACTTGTTCAGAAGAATCGGCTTGATCGACTTGGCAAACTCTTCGAGGTCTGGCTGCGCGGAGACATTTGTGTTTGGAACCTGGAGCTTACGAATCTTCGATCGTTCCTTCCCTACCATCCTTGCCTCTGCAAACGATTGTGAACTGCTTGGGACCGGATCAGAAAGCGCCGTCGGTAGTTGACCGAACACCAAAACCAAGCACAAGGCGAACAGAACCAACGGCACAACTGAATTCGATTGCGGCACTCGCATAACGACGCGTCCGTCGATGAGGATGGAAAGACAGCAGGGGCGGGAGGTCTAAGTGACCCAGGGGAGGTGATTGATTATAACCTGTCCGACTCCAATCGAACCACTAGAATCCTCCGCAGCCGGCCTACTGAGCCGTGTGTTCGATTTTCGGCTCACGATTGCCACTAATCCGCGTGAATCATCCAGTGGGCAGACCTGCAATAGCGACGGCGCAATTTGATACGAACACCCGAGGGTGCTGTAGCCGTGGCTTCTAGAACGCTTAGTCGCTCAATCTGTCTGAGTCCTAAGAGTTGTTCATCCATGAGCTTTAGACACTCGTACTTGGCAAAACAATGCCCTTGGCACCTCCGAGAGTTCTCCAAACCAGGGCAAACGCATCGGCCCTCGATCTTTTTGGAAGGAAACCTTAATCTTGCAAAGATCTGTCGCTCGAACTTTTTCTGGTTCTTGAGGCGGGCAGAAGATCGTTCAGTAGCAATGGTACTTTCTCCCGATCAGATCTGAATCTCGTTGTACACCACCTCTTAGCTACATGGTAATTCTGGTCTATCACACCTACTGCGAGCGGAGGTGGCAGCGATCGACTATTCACACGGCGACCATGCGAACGTGATTGGCCTGAAACGTACGAATCCCAGATTGAATTGGCTCAACTTCGCAGCTGCTGATGTCAGTGACGGAGTCGGGCCCTTCCTGGCCACCTATCTGATTGGTACGTCTCATTGGACCGAGTCATCAATTGGAGCCTTCCTGCTCACGTTAAATCTGGCGACGGTCATCGCTCAGACGCCTGCTGGATGGTTGATCGATCGCACGAGATACAAGCGCTACATGACCGCGATAGCAGCCCTGACCATCGCGATTTGTATCACGGTACCGGCTTTCGCTCCTGCAAAGGGTCCGGTGCTCATGTCAGCAGGGTTGCTGGGGCTAGCCGCCGCGATCATCCCTCCTGCCATTTCGGCCATTACGCTGGGTATTGTTGGCCAGCAAGGGCTCGCAAGACAAACGGGTTCGAATCAGGCGTTCAATCACGCCGGTAATCTGCTGGCCGCAGTGGCCATCGGTGTTGTGGGTTCCTATGTCGTACCCTGGGGAGTCTCTCCGATTGTCGCGATTCTAGCAACCACCGCGGCAGTAATTGTACTGCTGATCCCAGAAGAGTCGATCGACCACTCCGTTGCCCGAGGCGGGACTGAGAGCCAAGGGAACTTTCAAGAGTCCGCGTCGGTCAAAGATGGAATTCAAGCGATCATTGGTAATCGCCCGCTCCTCATATTCATGCTCTGCGTCGGACTATTCCATCTCTCCAATGCTGCCATGCTACCGCTCGCCGGGCAAGAACTCGCTTTGAGGCACAAAGAGCTGGCCACGCTATACATGTCGATCTGCGTGATCATCGCTCAAGTCGTGATGATTGGTGTGGCAGTGGTTGTTGGATGGCGAGCCGACACTTGGGGACGAAAGAGCTTCCTCCTGCTAGGGTTTTCGGCACTTCCGCTGCGCGGGTTGCTGTATTCGCAGACGACTAATCCTTACCTGGTGATGTCCGGCCAACTTTTGGATGGCATCGGAGCCGGCATCTATGGGGTGATCGTCTTTCTTGTTGTCGCCGACTTGACGCGAGGCACTGGTGTATTCAACTTCGCGACGGGTGTGGTCATAACAATTCAAGGTCTTGGGGCGTCATTCGGATCCTACCTGGGAGAGTGGTGGGCAGAGGCTTATGGCTATGGTTCCTCATTCTCTCTACTGACCACACTTGGAGTCGTGGCCTTGGCGATCCTTGCTATCTTCATGCCGGAGACGCATCCCGACAAAATCAAGGTGCCTCTGCGCGAATCGAAGAGAAGAACGGATACGAAATGACCATCTTCATTGTGACGGTGTTCGTCGCGGTCTATCTGAGCATGCTACTGGGCGGCATCCCTGGCTTGCGCGTCGACAGAACCGGTGCCGCACTACTCGGATGCATTGTCTTGTTGGCTGGGGGCGCCATCGAAGAAAAGGCCGCAATCGAGTCAATTGACGTTCCCACGCTGGCACTGCTATTCGGACTGATGGTTGTCTCTGCCCAGTTCCAACTCGGCGGGTTCTACGGAATGGCCATCCGGCGAGTGATACACATTCAAGCATCTCCAAGCATCTTATTGGCTGCGGTCATCGGCTTTGCCGGTAGTTTGAGCGCGGTTCTTACCAATGATGTGGTTTGCCTAACCATCGCGCCTTTGTTGTTGCAGTTGTGTCTGGCAAAGAGTCTTAACCCGGTGCCCTATCTTATTGCCTTGGCCTGCGCCGCCAACGTAGGAAGTGCCGCTACACTCATTGGCAATCCGCAAAACGTACTCATTGGTGAGACATTGAACCTATCGTTTAACCGATACCTGCTGAGCGCAGGTCCCGTTTGTGTCTTGGGGTTGGTTGTTGTGTGGGGAGTGATTGCACTTCGATATCGGAGCAACTGGGTTCGCGAGGGTGCGCAGACTAGCGATTTGCCAGTAGCCGATTTTGACCGCTGGCAGACAAATAAAGGGTTATTGGTCTTGAGCATATTAGTTGCTGGATTCATCTTCTTCCCAGCGTGGCCGCGAGAATTGCTGGCCTTGGGTGCCGCTGGGGTGTTGCTACTGAATCGAACGTTTCATTCACAGAAGATAATAGGGCTGGTGGACTGGCCGCTGTTGGTGCTCTTCATCAGCCTGTTTATCGTGAATCACGCGTTCGAACTCTCAGGCGGTGTGGAATGGCTTGTCTCTCAGAGCGAATCGGCCGGAGTATCACTTGAACAGCCCACAACCCTATTCATTGCCACCGCGGTTCTGAGCAACCTGATATCGAATGTGCCCGCTGTGATGCTTCTGCTCCCAATTGCTCAAGGCGAAACTGCCGGGCCGCTACTGGCATTAAGCAGCACATTGGCAGGGAATCTTATCATCGTTGGTAGCATAGCGAACATTATTGTAGTCGAAGCGGCAAAGCGCGGCGGAGTCGAGATCCGCTTCCGAACACATGCCGAGATTGGCATTCCGGTCACGATTGCCACGCTGTCGATCGCCGCTACGCAATTGTGGTTGATAGGGTGAAACTCAAGACTCCGACATGACCGACATATTGAGCCCAGCAATTGCCGTTTGCCGATGGTCAATTCCTTTTTGCCCAACTATCAAGAACGCGATTGACGAAAAGGCTATGCCTATTTCGAAGCTGAGCTAAATCAGGTCTGGAGCAATTCATTCTTGCTGGAAAATTAAGCCTGCACTGAGCGGAAAATAGAATCCGAATCGTTTCCAACAGATCGACCTTGCCGTGGAGTCGAGAAGTACAATGGAAATTCCAGAACAGTCAATCCTCGACTGGCAGCGGGCTTTTGAGTCGGGCGAATGGACTTCGGCGATGCTTTGCGAACGACTGTTGGATCGGATTGATGCGATCGACGTTGGCGGGCCAGCCTTGCGAAGTGTGATCGAAGTAAACCCCGATGCTCTCGAAATTGCGTCCTCGCGGGACATAGAAAGACGAGAACACAAAGTTCGGGGACCGCTACATGGCGTTCCCGTTGTCGTGAAAGATAGCATCGACACCGCGGACCAGATGATGACGACAGGCGGTTCGTTGGCGCTCTCCGGCAACTATGCCAAGCGGGATGCGACCGTCATACGTCGCTTGCGCCAGTCGGGCGCCGTGTTGCTGGCAAAAACCAATATGAGTGAGTGGGGGTATATGCGAGCCACTCGTTCGTGCAGTGGCTGGAGCAGTCGAGGTGGCCAAACACGCAATCCTTATGTGCTCGACCGCAGTCCGCTGGGTTCCAGCAGCGGTTCCGCTGTGGCCGTGGCCGCTAATCTATCCGTATTGGCGATGGGGGCAGAGGTCGATGGCTCGATCGTACGCCCTGCCTCGGCAAACGGCATCGTCGGGCTGAAACCTACGGTGGGGCTTGTCAGTCGACGTGGAGTGATCGGAGTTGCGGAACCACAGGACACGGTCGGCCCCATGGCTCGTTGTGTCGAGGACATCACGATTGCCATGAACGTAATCGCGGGCTCGGACCCTGAAGACCCGGCAACCGCAGATGCGAACGACAAGTTGCCAGGCGACTACCGAGCGGCACTCGAACCCGCCGCGTTGCAAGGTGCCAGGCTAGGCGTTGCTCGAGAGTGCTTTTCGACACACGAAGGCACTCGGATTGTGATTGAACGTGCCATCGAAACTCTACGACATCTGGGGGCTGAGATTGTCGATCCTGTTCAAGCGACAACGTTGCCGTTCTTCGGTCCGTTGGAATTGGAGCTGTTCCAATTTGGTGTAAAATCAAACATTAACGGTTATCTGGCTGAACACCCTCATGCACGTGTTCGTAATCTGGATGATTTGATTGAGTTCAATCGACAGCACGCTCCAGAGGTCATGCCGTACTTTCAGCAAGACTTCTTCGAGATGGCACAAACTAAGGGTGACTGGGACGATCCACGGTGTGTGAGCATTAGGGATGAGTTGCGCCGCCTATCTCGTGCTGAAGGCATCGACAAGGTTCTGGCCGAACATCGGCTCGACGCGATCATTGCCCCTACTGAAGGCTCACCGCCTTTCGTGATCGACCCAATCGTCGGTGACAACATCCTGCCATTTGGATGTTCCACGCCTCCTGCTGTTGCGGGTTATCCTCACATCACCGTGCCGGCCGGCTTTGTTCACGGCTTGCCCGTTGGGCTGTCGTTTTTCGGCGGAGCATTTCAGGAGTTTAAGCTTCTCGGCTATGCGTATGCCTTTGAGCAAGCTACGCTGACGCGCCGCTCACCTCGATTTCTACCGACGATTTAAGGCCGCCATTTCTCAGTTGATCCCGGAGTGTCCAGGGACAAGCTTGCGGCCGGTGAAGATTCGGAGATTGACGTGTTCAGGGTCGTCGTCATACTGCTCGAAACGTCCACCGAGATGTTGGCGCAGATAACGCTCGGCGACGGCCCTGAAAGCGAAACTGTGTAATGGAATATTGTGCTGATTTGTCCGACAAACATTTCACGCTCCTCAACTGGAATGTCGAGTGGCTTAAGCCGAGCTCTAAGCGCTTCGCGGCCGTTCAACATCGGATTCTTGGAACGAATCCCGACATCATTTGCCTCACCGAGGCGCGTGCGAGCGTGCTACCCGAAACCGGCCACCTAATCGATAGCGAGCCGGACTACGGCTACCCAATCAAGGGCGATCGCCGGAAGGTGTTGCTCTGGAGCCAAGAGCCCTGGCAGGACATTGATCGCATTGGTGAGCCGAGCATGCCCCCTGGGCGTTTCGTCTCAGGCATCACAACCACGGCAGTTGGATTGTTGCGATTGGTCGGAGTTTGCATATCCTGGGCAGACGCGCACGTAAGGACGGGACGACGCGACCGCACGCGATGGGAAGATCACATGGCTTACCTCGACGGGCTCAAGGCTGTGCTTTCCTCGCTGGATTCCAAAGTGCCGACGGTCGTGCTAGGCGATTTCAATCAGCGGATCCCACGAAAGCGTTCACCGCTGAATGTTTACCAAAAGCTGGCTGAGACGTTTCATGGCTGGGACATCGTTACGGAGGGGATTGTGCCCTTTATTGAAACGCAGGCGATCGATCACGTAGCCTTGAACCAAAGATTGATGGCGGAGAAGGTGGTAGGGTTCTCGCGGCTGACCGAGGACGGTGTGCGGATGAGCGACCACGATGGGGTGGTTGTTCGAATCGCACCGACCTGACAACACATCTAATCGAAAAGCCCCACAGTTCACGCTCTATGTTTTGTTGAAGCGATTGGAGCCAACGCTCCTTTCGCGGCCTACTCTTGCCACGCATCGCTTCGGCGACTCGAAGGTCAACCTAATCCCTTCGGATGCATCATAGCTTTGAAAACCGACCTTACTCCCCGTGAAATCGATGAATCAAGTATACGACCCGTGTCTAGCGGAGAACTCTGCGAGCTCACCTGGCCTTACCCCTTTTTCGTCCACTTTGAATGAGAGAACCTGGGGTTAAATGGCTGCGGTTCTGGAGTGAGGCCGGAGGCCGAACGGAAGAACAGCAGCCATGATTCCTGCCCCTTTGCGATGACCTACGGCGGCCAAGCCGTCGAGATTGGTGCGGGCCGATTCAGCCGAGATATCCCATCGGGAAATTGTGGCCGGGCACTGAGCAACCTCTCCCATTCAACGGGTTGTTGATTGTGGCCGACGCACGAGTCGCACGCAAGTTGTTTACCTAGTTTTCTTCGAGCCAGTTTCAATTAGTTTGGTAAACCCTCCTTCGCGACCAGAAATTCGACGCTTGCAGCGGTCAACGTCACGGAACCGATTTGTGGGATCGTACTGTTGGACACAAGATCGGTTCGTATTCAGCTTGCCCGTTGGTCTCCCCTAGTTGCTTCTATCGACTATTTCAAAGAGGGGCTTCCGGAAGTATCCAGAACAAATGGACGTGGTCGCACTAAACGACAATGTGGCTATCATAGTGGTCTTACCTTGCGACCCGATCTGAGTTCACGATGCCTACTGAAGAAGTCCGCGACCAACGAAAGCCGCTGCCGTACCATTTCGCGATCCGCGACTACCTTAAGAACGAGGAGTCACAGATCTGGGAATGGTACGCCTCCAATCGCGTACGCTCCGAGCAGGCCGAAGCGATCCGGTTCGAGTTGCTCAAGTCGACCTATCGCATCGACCGAGAAGCTCAACCGGCCATTTACGATGTGGCCGATCAAGTGGTGAAACACCTGGAGCTCCCGGTCCCGATCACGCTATATCAGGCCCAAAACCCGCAGGGTTTGAACGCATCGTTGGCCTATATTCCCGAAGAAGCCCATGTCGTATTCCACGGTCCGGTTTCGTCGAAACTTTCCGAGCCGGAGTTGCGCGCCCTTCTTGCTCATGAGCTTGGGCACTTGCTTCTGTACCGCCAATGGAACGGCGATTTGTTGATCGCCGATCAAGTGCTCTCGGCGATGACACACGACCGAGAAGCGGACACTTCGCATTTCGCCAGTGCCAGGTTGTTTGGTCTATATACCGAGGTGTTCTGCGACCGCATCGCCCTGGATGTCGTGGGCTCGCCGCCGGATGTGATCTCGATGCTGGTCAAGATCGTTACAGACCTCGACGAAGTGAATCCGGAAAGCTATTTGAAACAGGCAGAAGAAATCCTAGGACAGGGCCCCATCAAATCCGAAGGCCACTCGCATCCGGAAGCCTACATACGGGCAAAAGTATTGCAGTTGTGGCACGATCAAGGCACCGCGGCAAACCCTCGGATCGCAGAATTGATCGAAGGGCAACCTTCGCTGAATCAATTGGATCTGACGGCGCAAATGCGAGTGATGCGGGTCACCCGGCATCTGCTGGACGCCATGCTGAAGCCAAAATGGCTGCGAACCGACGTCGTGCTGGCCCACGCAAGGCTGTTCTTCGACGACTATGGTCCAGCAGACACGGTTATCTCTGGCGAGGCGCTCAAAGAAGAAGTCCTTCAGAGTGATCAGAAACTCCGCGACTTCTATTGTTACGTTCTCTTGGATTTCGCTTCGGCCGATCGGGAGTTGGAAGAGGCGCCTCTGGCCCATGCCATCGGATTGGCAGAGTCGCTTGACTTGAAAGACGGCTTCCTCACCATCGCAGCCAAGGAGCTTAAGCTCCGCAAGAAGCAAGTGGAGAAGATCTCCGCGGACCGAGAACGCATTGTCTCGAACGCCGCCAAATCGGAGACGGCTTCATGAAGAGCCTTGCAGAATTCTTGCAAGCCCGGTTCGAAGCTGACGGCTTCACAACCGAAGACGCACTGGGCAGCTTTTTACCGTTGGCCCGGGAGGTGCTGGATGCCCATGCGGCGGGGATGGTAGCGCCATTGGAAGGGATCGACGAACTCCGAGTCGATGAGTCCCGGATTTGGTTCGAGGAGGCGAAGCGACGCGAGCTTCGCCGGGCAACCAACAAAGTCCTCCGCCTGGAACGGGCGGATCGATCATCCGTTGAGGTCATCTCCGAGACGCGGATTACGACGGAGATTGATGATGGCTCTGAAAGAGTTGTCGATTTAGCGATTGGCGATCCCGAGCAGCCGCTGACAAAGCCCGTCTATCTGCCCGATTACCAATGCTGGGAACATCACCTCGGATGTCACGACCCTTTGGCAGACATATTCGCACTAGGCATGATTCTGGCGAGCCTGGCCTGCGGCCTCGACTTCACGGACAAAGCTCAACTCCAAGCATTCGTGTCTCACCGCAAGAATCTGTTTGCGCTCAATTCGGGTCTCCACCCGGTGATTGCCCGAGCTATCGTACGGATGACGGAACTCGACCGGGGCCGCCGCTCACAGGATCTCGCGTCGTTGGTCAAGACGTTGGAAAGCTATCGCGATCAGGAGGTCGATTTCGAGTTCGATCTGGCACGTACCGCGGAGTTCGCAGGCGGGTCGAAACGAGATAAGCAAACGGTTCTCCTCACCAAGCTTCGTGAACGACTGTTCGAAATTTCGCGTCGCAACAAGCTGTTGCACTTTCGGCCCACCATGCAGAGTGTGAACCTTACGCAGGCCTCTGTGCCACTGTCGTTTGACATTCAGAGCATTCGTCCCGATCAAATCTTGGTCTGGAACGATCAGCTTCGTCGAGAAATGACGCGCGGGAAGCCAGTCTCTCTGAATAAGTATCTGAACTTTACCGAAGTTCTTTACGTCCCCAGTCAACTGGCGAAGCTGATAGCAGCAGCCAGGCGTGACCAGTCCGAGTTCGGCTTCGCTCAGCTGCGTCTGGTCATCTGCTTTCTGCATTGGTCCAACCTCAAGGAGAAACCCGTCGAGCAGTACGACTCGCCGTTGGTTCTGCTCCCCGTTCAGTTGCGCAAAAAGAAGGGGATCCGAGATACGTTCTACCTGGAGGCCCTCACATCGGCGGCCGAGATCAATCCGGTTGTTCGCCACCAATTCAAACAGCTATATGGTATCGAATTGCCCGAGTCGATCGACTTGGCCGAGACATCATTGGACGAGTTATTCGAATCGCTCGCAAGGGAAATTGCGGCCTCTGAGTCGGCCGTCAATCTCACCAAGATCGACCGTCCCCGCATCGCGCTGATTCACGAGAAGGCCCGCCGCAAACTAGATCAGTATCGTCGTCGAGCCCGAATAGCGGGCCGTGGGGTTCGGAAGTTTCTTGATCTTGACTACAGTTACGACCCGGCCAACTATCACCCGCTCGGAATCAAATTATTTGGCGCCATGGTGCGCCCTGCTCAGACGCATTTGCGAGAGATCATTGAAGAGAAGCCGCGTCCGAGAACATACGCGGCGGAGCCGGAGCCACCCGTTGCTGAAAGAGAGCGTCAGTTTTATTCGCTAAAGACGGGTGGCGAGGAGAACCCGTATGACTGGTCGTTCGACCTATGCAACGTGACTCTTGCTAACTTCAAGTACCGCCGCATGGCGCTGGTGCGCGATTTCGAGGCGCTGCTCGAAAATGGCATGACGAATCCAGCCTTCGAAGCAACGTTCTCGCTTGCCCCACGCCCAATCGACAATGAACCACGCGACGCTCGCGATTTGGAAGACCGTTTCGACGTAGTTCCCAGTGATCCGACGCAGGCGAGAGCAGTCGCAGAGGCGGCCGAAGGCAAAAGCTTCATCATCCAGGGACCTCCCGGAACAGGTAAGTCTCAGACAATCACGAATTTAATCGCCGATTACGTTGCACGGGGTAAGCGGGTTCTGTTTGTCTGCGAAAAACGCGCGGCGATCGACGTCGTCTACGCTCGATTGCGTCAGTGTGGCCTGGCCGACCTCTGCTGTCTGATTCACGACTCGCAGACGGACAAAAAAGAGTTTGTGATGGATCTGAAGCAGACCTACGAGAAGCTGCTGGAGGCACCAAATGAGCAGTCGGCCGAAACCGGGCGGGCCGCAATGGTTCAGCGCGTGTGCAACGCGGTCGAGCCACTTCAGCGATTCGACGAAGCAATGCAACGGGAACGGAGCGATCTTGGGACAACGGTTCGACATATCATCGACCGTTGCATTGCACTGAAGGAATTCTTGCCCGAGCTTGACGTCTTGACCCGAGAAAAGCTTCCTCGGCACGTCGATTGGCTGCAGAGCCAAGTAGCCATCCAGCAGTTCGAGCGAGCCTTGCGGGAGACAGGTTCTGGGAGCGTGTTGGCGGAACATCCGATGCGCATGCTGTCGCCACGTCTCGCTTCCGAAGTGCATCCCCTGGAGATGATCTCCCATAGTGTGGGCGAAGCGCGACAACACTTGGATCACGCCGTTCAGATACTAAGCCGGTGTGGTGTTCCCCGCAATGGCTGGGATCCCCTTGAGCGAGCCGCACAGCTTTCTGAGTATGCGTTTCGTGTCAAACCGATCGCGGAAGCCGATCTGTTTTGTCTGTTCGATTCAGAACATGAAGAGGGAAAGTGGTTTTCAAACCAACTCGATAACCTCCAGAAGTCCGGCCGCGCGATCAAGGAGGCCGAGAGTTCGAACAAGAACTGGCACGATAAGCTGTCGCCTGAGGATGCCAGCCTGGCCTTGCAAGAAGCTCTACGATTCGAGAAATCGAGGTTCTCCTGGCTGTCGCCCTCCTGGTGGCGACTTCGCGGCGCACTCAACCGCTGCTACGAGTTCAAAGCCCACAAGATTCGCCCAGCCTGGTCACGCATCCTTCAGCAGCTCAACCAAGAGTTTGATGCGCACGAACATCGTAAGCTCCTGTTGAGAAAAACGGCACAGCGCATGAACGTTAACGAGCAGCGTGTCGACGACCTGATCGAGACCATCAGCGGTGTCGTAGCGTGGCTGCCGGATCAACCCAGATGGCTTACCTCGATCCATGCCGCTTTAGTCAAGTCGTCCCGGGCGGCCGAGATTGTTGACCGGATTTTCCAGGCCAAGACCGCTGTCGATCACGCATCCGAACTGCTTGCCATGGTCTCCGACGACGCGGAGAAGCTCACGCTTGAGGAACTCAATCGATCCCTCGCCTACATGATGGAACATCTCGAATCGGTTCCAGACTTTCTGGAGTGCCTGCGAGAACTTCAAACTACTCCTGTGGTAGTCGCCCGAGCGCTCCAGTCGCTTCGTTACACTCCACGTGAGATCGAGGCAGCGGTAGCAAACCGTGGTTTGCAGGATCTCTATCGTCGAGACAAGCAAATGGAGCGTTTCGATTCGCGTACTTATCGAGCGCTTACAAGTCGGCTTGAAGATCGTTATGACCAGTGGTTGGAGTCGAATGCGGAAGAAATTCGCGACAGAGTACGGCGTGGATTCCTGAAACGCCTACACATCTCCGAGCAGCCCGCGGCGAAGCTTACCGCCGAACAGAAGGAATTCAAGAAACGGTACAATCGAGGAAGACGTGAGTTGGAGCACGAGTTCGGGAAGCAGATGCGGTACAAGGCCATCCGAGATCTCGTTAGCGACGAGTCAGGTGAGGTCGTCAATGACTTGAAGCCGATTTGGCTGATGAGTCCATTAAGTGTCTCGGACACATTGCCGCTTTCCACCGATCGGTTTGACGTTGTCATCTTTGATGAGGCCAGCCAGATCACACTCGAAGAGGCTGTTCCAGCGCTTTTTCGCGCGCCGCAGACCATTATCGTAGGCGACGAGATGCAGTTGCCGCCCACAGACTTTTTCTCAGCCAAGCAGTCGCTCGAGGAGGAAGAGGAGTTGTTCGTTGAGTCGGACGGCGAACTGGTGCAGTATGACCTCGATTCCGGTAGCTTTTTGACTCACGCGGCAAGAAACCTCGCTTCGACCATGCTCGGCTGGCATTATCGCAGCCGAAGCGAGTCGCTGATCAGCTTCTCGAATTGGGCATTCTACGATGGTCGATTACTGACGGTGCCCGAAGAAAAGCTCAGTAGTATCCAACGGTCGCCGATCGAAGCTACTTCGGCGGAGGACGGTGACGCCGGCGCCCTGGAAACGCTGAATCGCTCGATCAGTTTTCACTTCGTCAAGCATGGTGTCTACGACAAACGGCGTAACCGTGCCGAAGCAGATTACATTGCCACCATGGTGTGCCGGCTCTTGAAGGAATCGATGGGAAGCACAATCGGAATCATAGCCTTCTCCGAGGCCCAACAGGATGAAATCGAACAAGCGCTGTCTCGACTGGCTGGCGAAGACAAGGAATTCCGGGACGCTCTCGAAAGGGAGTACGAACGCGAGGACGATGGTCAGTTCGTTGGACTGCTGGTCAAGAATCTCGAGAACATTCAAGGCGACGAGCGCGATATCATTCTCTTAAGCGTCTGTTACGGGCGTCCCCCGGCTGGCAAGATGCGAATGAATTTCGGGCCGATCAATAAGAGCGGCGGTGAGAAGCGATTAAACGTGGCATTCTCCCGCGCCAAGCAGCACATGGCAGTGGTCAGCTCGATCGATTCGACAGAGATCACCAACGATTACAACGATGGGGCCAACTGCCTGAAAAACTATCTGAGGTACGCCGAGGCCGTTTCAGTCGGGGACGCGGAGAGCGCCGCAGGCATCACGCACACCCTTTCGCGCTGGAGCCATAGTGAAACGGAGGTTGCCACGCCTTCACGAGAGTTCGTTGTTGAGCAACTGGCCCAAGCGCTCAATACCGCGGGTTACCAGGTCGATTTTTCGGTAGGACAATCTCATTTCCGATGCGATCTTGCGATCTATCAGGACGGTGACGAGATCTACCGACTTGGCATTCTCGTCGATGGAGAATCGTACTACGAGCAGTCCGATATACTTGAACGAGACGTAATGCGTCCAAAGTTGCTGCGAACATTCGGGTGGCGAATTGTTTTTGTCTTGGCGAAGGAATGGTTTTCCGACCAAGAAAGGGTGATGGCCAGGTTAATCGCTACTCTTGAAGGCAACGAAACGACCGAAGACGAAGATGCGGCCCGTTACGACGAAGAGGTTCCGTTTGGGCACGACGTGCCAGACGAAGCCACGCATTCACAACCCGACGCCGAGGACGACATCCTTAGGAACGAGGCCGAAGATGAGGCTATCGAGGTGTCAGAAACCCGTCGTTTCGAGTTTCGAGACGGGAAGTCCAGTAAGTTTTGGGAAATCGCAATCGCGGGAAATAGACACTCGGTGACGTTCGGACGAATTGGTACCAGGGGTCAGACACGCTGGAAGTCTTTTGACGATGAAGTAACGGCCAAGAATGACTATGAGCGACTGATAAGAGAGAAGATCAAGAAAGGCTATGAGGAGCTGGATTAAGAACATGTCACCAAAATCGCTTCCAGGACCTAGATCGTAATTTCGCGCGTCCCCACAAGGAGGTGAAGCAGCCGAATCCAGCAGATTCGTCGATGCAGACCGACAAAGGAGTCAGGGCAACCACCAACGATCGAAGCCGAAACAAGATATTGAAGCTGGCTCTAGACGATGTTCTAGATTGTCCTCTGGCAGATCGTTAGATATTTGGGCGGCACGTGCTCGGTAAGCCATACTTGATTTCCGGTTACCAAGAACTCATGTCCGGCTGCGAGCATCTGCCTGGCGTCGATGGACAGAAGCACAGGCTTCCCGTGCCGCATGGCGACTTGGACCATCGTGGTTCTGTTGGTCGACATGTGAACGTGGTGCCGACGGCCCTTCAGTAGACCTTGTTCGAAAATCGAGTCCAGGTTTCTCGTGGCTGTACCGTGATAGAGAACATCGGGCGGCGTCGCGGGCTCGTATCCCAGATCGACCTCGGTCGAGTGACCTTGCCTGGCCCGAATGCGAAGGAGGTCTTCGGAGAATTCAAAACGCTGCTTGTCATTCTTAGCCACGACTGAGTCCAGCATTTCTCGAGTGACGAGCTTTCCATGCTGACCTAACGCAGCGAGCAACTCCTCTACGGCAAGCCATCCGCCCTGTTGCAACTCCAGCCCGATCGAGTCGGGACGGTGCCTCAGGACATAGCTAAGCCTCTTGCTAATTTTCTTTCGTGTTTCCGTATCCATATTCTGATTCCTCATCGCCGAATTTCTTATTTTCGGCATCAACGTGTCTTTGATAAAGCTTTCTGGCCAGTTGTTCGATGTAAGTTCTTCCCTGCGATCTGCCTTCCAAATTGTCGAGCAAGTGAACTGGAACGGCATGGATGCCGAGGTAAGCCCCGCTAATGGCCCCTGCCATTGCCGCGATGGTATCGGTGTCACCGCCGAGCAAGATCGCGTTACCGATGGCCTGTTCGTATGAGTCCGGTGTTAAACCAAAGCATGCGATGGCGGTCACTGCCGAATCGGTCGCCTTGACCCCATTTCCGAACATGGCCAAATCGCGGACCTGTTCGAGGCGACTCGCGCGGCGCAGCGGTTGGCTGTATTCAACCGACATACATCGCGTTGCAAGGTTCTCGAAGAACGAGCCACGATCGAGTTCTACCGTCGACGACGCCAGCGCCACGGCAAGCGCAACGATTTGAGCGCCTTCGATACCGAGCGGGTGAATGTGAGATGGGAGTGAAGACAAGCGAGCTTGTTCCCATACGGCGTCGTGATCGTTGCGAAAGAGCAATCCAACAGGTGCGACACGCATCGCCGCCCCATTTCCAAATGAGCCACCTGGAAAATGATTCTCCGCGAGCCACTTGTGATCGCGCCCTTCGACCATCGCGTCCAGAATCACGCGAGCGCCACGACCGTAGCCACGCTGCGGAAGGTAATTGGTGGCGAATCGAGAGCAGAGCGTGACCTCGTCGATCCCTCGACAAGCGACAAGTGTCTCAGCGATACCGATTGCCATCTGCGTGTCGTCTGTGTACCAAAGCTCGCCCGAGGGAGGGTTTTCGATCAGGTCAGCAGCAGACTTGTACCGCCGCTTTAAGAAGTCGGGTGACTGTCCTTCGAAGTGTGCACCGAGAGCGTCGCCAACTGCGAGGCCGAGCAGGCATCCGACGAATCGGTCTTCCGTGTTTGGCAGCGTCTGGTTCATGCCTCTCCCGCTGATCGTTTGAGTTCCTCACTGGCAGCGAACAGTCCAGCCAATAGTTTAAGATCCGCAATGGCCGACTTGGTTCGCAGCCAGGCCAACACCTCTTGGAGAGGGACCTCGTGAACGGAGATGTCTTCGCTGTGGTCGCCCCCGCCCGGCCCTTCCCGTTTAAGTCCCTCGGCGAGAAACAAGGTGATCGACTCGTCGGTCAACCCTGGCGACGAGTAGCCCTGGAGCAACTCGGTCCAGCAGCTAGCGACATAACCTGTCTCTTCAAGCAGTTCCCGCTTTGCCGCTTCAACAAGCGATTCATTCTCCTTACCGGCAACGTCTCCGCTGAGGCCTGCCGGCAATTCGATCACCTTCTGGCCGACAGGTGGCCGAAGCTGCTCCACAAGTAACACGTTGCCCGAATCGGTAATGGCGACGATGCCAACGGCTGGGCGCGCGGTGTTCCTTGTTGCGTACTCCCACCCGTTTCGATTGCGCATCGATAGATGGCGACCTTCGTACACCGTCGATCTCTTGTCATGGTCCATCTTCAATCCCTATCCGTTCAGTTATCGTGAAGATGCAGTTGAGGCCCCGGCCCGCCATCGACTCGAATCAGTCGGTCTGGGTGCTGATACTGGGCTACCAGATACCGCGTCAGGTCAACCTGCAAGCCTTGCATTTGCCGGAGGAATGCCAGTCGAGTCTCGTTCTCGTTGCGGATCCGCTCGACCGCAACGGCTTGATCTTCTCGCTGGTGCTCGACGTGCTGTCGGTGTTCCGACGCGCGTCGCTCGAGCTCGCCGTCGTGCTTCACTTGGACGAGCAATTCCTCGTGTTCCGTCTGCTTGCGGACCATCGCCTGCCGCTGCGCATCGCGGTGGGCCTCGCGTTCGAGTTTCAGGTCTGCCAGTTCTTGGGCCTGTCGCTCTGTCTCCGCCTCGAGTTTCAGTGCCGTGCGACGTTCAATGGCATCATCGTGCATCATCTGGAGCTTGTCCGAGGCGACGTAGCCGCGGTAGACGACTTTGTTGATGCGGTAGCCGATTCTCTCAGACCGTCCGACGAGGTTTTCGTACTGCGTCAGCTCATTCAACGATCCGGTCGCCTCCTTAAACTCTTCGAACGAGCGGTCCGCGGCGAAGTCGATGATGTCCGCCGACAATGCGTTGATGAAATCGGCGATCGGGTCGTGCGTTCGATCGAGCATCTTCTCGATATCGACTAGCTCAAAGAAGACCATCAGTTTAACGACCAGCAAGGCGTCGTCTGATGTTCGGACGTCTCGCACGTCGAAGTACATCTGATCCGGGATCACACGGAGGTGAGTGAACTGCAGTAAGCGAGGTCGTTTGCGAGTCGGATCTTTTGGATCGGCGCCGTGCCAACGAAACTCGTGAAGCCACTCCTCCGGACCAGGCACGTACTGGGCCGGCCCACGCAGCACGCGACGCGCCACGGCGTTGTCCGAATCGCGACTGTAAATCACGAGTGCTTCGTGGGCGTCGACGGGCGTTGCTTGCTCTATCGTGACCGACTCGTGGGTGTCGGGCTCGAACCATAGATCGACCGGGCCACGCACATGCTCCGTACGACCGTCGAGAAAGCGGACCGCGAGGTACTCATGAGCCTCAGCACTGTAGCGGCGGAGTTCGGCGCGTCGCTGTAGCCACTCGTTTGCTTCCGGCATGTACTGCGCGGGTCCCTGCACGACTCGTCGGGTAACGATCTCGTCGGGCAGGCGGCTGTAGACCAACGCCGCCTCGTTGGCGTCGATCTCTTCCAACTGCCGAAGGCTGATCGACTCATGTTCGGTCGGGTTCCACCATACCTCGACCGGCCCCCGTCGATGCTCGGTGCCGCCATTGAGATACCGAACCACAAGATACTGATGGGGCTCAGCCCGGAATCGCCTCAACGGTTCGATCTTATCCCACAACAGCAAGATTCGCTTCGGTCCATCGACGAACCTCACGTCACCGCTTGGGCTCCAGACGGCAACTCGTTCCCCGCGTCGAATGGTCTTTAATTGAATCATCGCTTTCCCTCCCATGTCTGAAGACACGCGGATTTGAATTGCTCGACCAGTGCACGTACGTCGGACAAACGCGCCAGGGATTTAATCCAGTCTTCTGGGATTTGGTCGATGCCGAAGTGGAGGCCGAGTAATGCGCCCGCCACGGCTCCGGTCGTGTCCGTGTCTTCGCCAAGATTTACCGCTGCCATAACGCCCTCGCGGAAGTTCTCCGCCCGTTCTGTGCACCAGAGACTTGCTTCGAGGCAGTGAACGACGTATCCGGTCGACGACACTTCGTCTTCTTGAAGCTGTGACAGAGATGGCGACAACAATCTCTCAAAAGCTGGGAACTCTTCGGGGAACAAGCTGACTAGGCACTCATTTAGGACTTCGCGGCCATCCACTAGCGATTCGTTGAGCGGCTTCCCACGCACAAGCGATGCGACAAGCTCGGTGAACATGACACATGCGAGCTGGCATCGAGGATGTCCGTGGGTCAAGCGACTGCATTTTGCCGTAACTTCTGCGCGCTCTTCCCTATCGGCGAATGCCAAATAGATGCCGATTGGCAGGAGTCGCATCAGCGATCCGTTACCGCAGCTGAACTCGCCCACCGAGCCCGCCTCGGTTGGTTCGACACCGGCATTCAATCGAAGGATCGCTTCTCGTGTCGCGATTCCAATGTCGAAAACCTCCCCGTGGGGAGTCCAAATGCCGTCACGCAGCCACGACACGAAGCGAGATGCTTGATCTTGGTAATCGATGCTCTTCTCCACCAAACTCTCGGTCAGACACATCGTTAGCGAAGTGTCGTCTGACCAAGTGCCAGCCGGTTGGCGGTGTGTGCCAAAAGCACGCATGCCAACAACAGGAGATTCGCGAAGAGACTCTCGGCTAATGAACTCGACAGGGACTCCGAGAGCGTCACCAACGACGCTACCAAGTATTCCTGCTTCGATCGTCGCTAGTCGTTCTTCGCTGTGCTGGCTTAGTGCCATGTTCATTGCTGGATTCCTCCAAACCTTTGCAGAAAGGGCTGGATGATCGATTGAAGTGACGTCCCATCAAGAACGGCAAACGTCACACTCACGAATGCCATGGAGTACGTTCCTTCATCAAGCAGGGATTGTGAGAATAGCTCTGCGATTGCATTTGGATCGTTCCGGAACACTCCGCAACCCCAGGCTCCGAGAACGAGGTGTTCGTAGCCGTGCTTCGAAGCAACAGCAAGAACCTTGTCGATCCGGCTCGCCATCGTTGGTAAAATCTTCTCAACGTTGGCCGGCTCGTTGTCCTTGACCGCTCCCGCATTCACGGCCGGCGCCGTGAGCATTCCCACGACATAAGGTTCGGATAAGAGTTGCCCTTCATCATGGCGGAACACAGGAACCCCGGGACTGAGGATCATGTGGTCGGTGTACAAGGCGGTCCGGCAGGCACGATTGGTCTCGTAATACTCGGATTGCGTTTGTAGCGAGGCGTATAGAGCCGACGTCCGTGCGAGGCTTTCCTCTTGTGCTTGACTGCCGCCCAGGAATCCACCACCGGGATTCTTGGCCGAGGCGAAATTGAGCACCAGTACTCGGCGCAGGCCACGCTCGACAACCAGCCGCCTCGCGGCTGCCAGTGTCGTCTCGTTGCGAACCTCGAAGCGCGTGAGTTCTGGCAGTGACGGGGCCCAGCTACTCCGCTTTTCGTGGTCATCCGGGCGAATCAGAACCGTCGCACCGAGGCAAGCTTCTACCTGCGTGCGGATGTCGATTCGACCGAAGCCGTCGACCTCGTACCAACCCCGGTCGACGATTTCGACCGTCTCTTTCGCAATGCTTGCGCGATTGCTGCGGCTCATGAGTACACCTCCATAACCTTTACGCCTGCCTTCCGCATCTCATCGACCGCTGCGTCGCAATCCCCCGGATTCAATTCCACGCCGCGCACTCCTTCGAGCAGTAACCGAGTCTCGAAGCCAAGCTCGACCGCGTCTAATGCCGTGAACTTGACGCAGTAGTCCGTGGCGAGGCCCATCACGTCGATGGCTACAACCCCTTTTTCCTTGAGGTAATCCACGATACCCGTTGCCTTTCGATGGTCGTTGTCAAAAAATCCGCTGTAGCTGTCGATCATCCGGTCCGTTCCCTTGCGGATGACCTGGGCGATACCGTCCGTATTCAGGTCCGGAGCGAACTCAGCCCCGGGGGTTTCTTGAATGCAGTGATCGGGCCAGAGAATTTGGTCCAGTCCATCGACCGTGATGACATCGCCCACCGAGCGTTCATTGTGTTGACTTGCGAACGAGTGATGGTCCGCCGGATGCCAATCCTGGGTGGCGATGACGAGCTTGTACTCCGACATCAAACGATTGGCCACCGGAACCACTTCATTCCCGTTCGCTGCTGCCATGGCTCCACCGGGCAGGAAGTCGTTCTGGATGTCTACGAGAACGAGAGCTTTCATCGTTTGTTCCTCAGTAGGGCGGGAAAAGTCGACGGAAACCTATGCCCAGCACAACGACGGCGAAGATCGCGTTCCTGGGCAACGTCGCCAGCCATCGCATCGGCGGCGGGTTCGCAAACGGTTCTCCCGCCAGATTCGCGGTTAGCGACATGGCGACTTGCTTCATCCAATTCACGTTTCGTGGCCATTCACCAAGTATTTCGACCCATTCGATTGGGACTGCCGAGTTACCAAGATTCGCCCCCACGATCGCTCCCGTGATGGCGGCGACACTGTCCGTATCGCCACCTAGCAGTACGGCGTCCGTCACACTTTGGCGATAGTCGTTGGGCGAAGACCCCCAGCAGTACAAGGATGCTGGAACCGTTTGGTTGATGTAACCACTTACTCCTTTCGACCATCCTTGTGAATAGGCGAACTCGCCGGGACTTAGGCCGTCGGCTAGGGAACGGCAAGCCGCTTCAAGGTGTTTCTTTAATTCCGTACCAGCGACTCTCTCTGTTTCATTCTGCAAAAATTCGACGGGTGCCATCGATGTTCCCCGTGCTGCAAGTCCTGCTGCCCTGGCTACGACAAGGGCGCCTTCTGCAGCCTTCGGGTCGGTATGTGTCAATCGGGTGGAACGCCGGATGAGTTCCTCGCACTCGGCATCGGACCGTGACACCACGCCAATCAGTGCGGACCGCATCGCCGGTCCGTTACCTGCGCTGTAGACACCGCTTCGCTTGGGACCGAATCCGAGAAGCAACTTGATACAGGACCGCAAGGTCGCCAGCCCGACTCCGGCCGGTGCAGCCAGCAGCCACCGCTTCAAGTGGCTCGCGAGCAGTCGCTCGAAGTTCTCCGGATCGCGATTGGCAGCGGCGAGCGAACGAGCGACCATCAAGGTGTGCTCGGTGTCGTCGCTACACATTCCGTATCCGGCGACGAGTTCGGGCGAAACATCGAGACCATAAAGCCTTTTTGCCCGACGAGACGTCAACCCTTCACGCCGCAATCCGGCCGCATCACCCACGGCGGTGCCGAGGAGGCATCCCAGGATGTGCGAGTACATGGTCATGACTAGATCTCGAAGTTAAAGCCATGTCTTGTTAGTCGGTCGTACGTTCGTTTATCGAAACGGTAGAGTCGCGCGGCCCGGTGGGCGACGTCCTTCTCGATTTCTTTGGTTTCCTTGACGATATCCATCGCGAGTACTTTTTTGCGAAAATTTCGCTTGTCCAGTTCGCGGTCCAGAATCACTTCGTATAAGTGTTGTAGCTGACGGAGTGTGAAGCGGTCAGGCAGCAGCTCGAATCCGATCGGCTTGTAACGCACTTTCCCCCGCAGGCGTTCGAGCGCGACGTCCAGAATTTCTTGGTGGTCGAATGCGAGCTTCGGTAATTCGCCCACGGTGAACCAAGCCGCGTTGCGGGCATCCGTGCTCGCCTGGACGTCGTGACCCTCTAAATTCACCAGGGCATAGTAGGCGACGGTGACAACGCGCTCGCGAGGGTCACGCCTAACTGTCCCGAACGTGTAAAGCTGTTCCAGGTAGATATCTTTCAATCCTGTCTCTTCGACCAGTTCGCGTCGAGCAGCGTCATCCAGAGTCTCCTGCACCCGCACGAAGCCACCCGGCAGGGCCCACTGGCCCTCAAAGGGCGGCAGGTCACGCTGAATCAGCATCACTTGCAGGTCTTCTTCATCGAGTCCGAAAACGACAATGTCGACGGTCAGTGCTGGCCGTGCGAATTCGTATGTGTGAGCCATCTCTCCACCTCTTAGTGTTGTTCATACACCAATAGTAGTGTCGAGTGGACACTAAGTCAACCTTGAATGGAAAATACCAAAAGGAAGTGGTGAAGCGTCTTCAACCCCGCTAGCGGCCGTTGGGTTCCCCCAGGCTTCGGCGAATGCTAGCTGAAAAGTTTGGGAACAGGCACCAGGTCTGGGAGTCGAGGTTTTGGCCGTTGGAGTCGTGGTTCAATCACTGAAGTCCCAACGGACCTCGCGGATCATTTGGTCGCGGATCTCGTGAAGTCCGACGTCCAGGCCGACCGGGTATTCGTGGGGATTCAACAAGCGTTTCACGGTCGGGTGCAGTCGGCCGAGTTCCCGTTGCACCCTAGACCGGGCATCGTCCACTCGCTCAGCTTCGAGCACGACCTCGCCGCCACGCATAACCGGGACGAGCAGGTCTGTGCCGGTCGCTCCTGTCGGGACTTGCTTTCTGCGATTGGAGTCCTTTATTTCGACAATCACGCCCCGATCGTCGGCTCCACGAGTTTCGTCGTAGATCATGTCACCGACGAGACCTTCTTCGTTCTCGAATCGCCGGACTTGCAAAATCCCCGGGATCGAGGTCTTTGCGGCTTGCTCGGAAAGCTTCACTTTCGGTACCCATTCGCCATCCCCGTTCCTGATGGCTCCCAGCTTGTAAACCCCGCCCAGTGCGGGCTGGTCATAGGCGGTCGCCAGCTTCGTGCCAACGCCCCACACGGTGATCTTGGCGTCTTGCCCCTTGAGGCTCTCGATGATGTTCTCATCGAGGTCGTTGGAAGCGACAATGGCGGCATCTGGAAAGCCGCCATTGTCGAGCAGCTTGCGGGCCTCGATGCTTAGGTAGGCGAGGTCGCCCGAGTCGAGCCGGATGCCAACCATTTCATGCCCGCGTTCCTTCAGCCGCTTGCCAACTTCGACCGCCTTCTCTACTCCTTTCAGCGTGTCGTACGTGTCCACGAGGAACACGCAGTTGTTCGGCATTGCCTCGGCATAGCGTTCGAATGCCTCGGTTTCGTCGTCAAACGACATCACCCAACTGTGGGCATGGGTCCCTCTGACAGGAATACCGTAACGCTTGCCCGCCAGGACATTGGAAGTGGCCGCACAACCGCCGATGTAGGCGGCACGGCTCGCGGCCAGACCGCCGTCGATGCCTTGGGCTCTCCTCAAACCGAACTCCAGCACGGGATCGCCGCCAGTTGCTCGGCTGATGCGAGCAGCCTTGGTGGCGATCAGGGTTTGGAAGTTGATGATGTTCAGCAGTGCTGTCTCAAGAATTTGGCACTGCAGGATGGGGCCGCGGACCCTGACTAATGGCTGCTGAGCAAAGGCAACTGTCCCTTCGGGCATCGCATCGACGTCGCATGTTAGCCGAAGTTCACTCAAATACCGCAGGAATGCCGGCTCAAAGAGAGGCTTTCCGTCATTGCCGGTGAGCGTGGCCAGGTACTCGACATCCGATTCTTCAAATCGAAAGTTCTCAAGGAAATCGATCACCGGCCCCAGCCCGGCAGCAATGGCGTACCCGCCCGCGAAGGGAGACTTGCGAAAGAATAAGTGAAAGACCGCCTCCTGCTCGCTACGATCGAGACTCCAGTAACCAAACGCCATGGTGAGCTGGTAGAGGTCCGTGAGTAGTGCTTGTGAAGGCGTGCTATTCATCGAGCAGGCTCCTGTTGTGTTAGTGTGATTGTGAAACTAACACAGGCGAGATCAAGCATAGTCCGGAAGAATTTCTGAGCACAGTGTGGACTAAACCCCCTTGTAACTCAAAACCGGTCGTAACTCCCGCACTACCTTAGCAAGCTCTTTCTGAGCCCGCATCACCTGACGGATGTCCTTATACGCCGCCGGCTATTCGTGTTGGCCTTACCCGCACATCCGCCGATGTAGGCGGCACGGCTCGCGGCCAGACCGCCGTCGATGCCTTGGGCTCTCCTCAAACCGAACTCCAGCACGAAATCGTCGCCAGTTGCTCGGCTGATTATTGTTAAGCACCCCTGAGGGAATCGAACCCTCGGCTGCGGATTGAAACCCGCCCTGCTCGTCGTTTCACCAATGGAGTGTGTTGTGAAAAAAATAGTCGGTTTTAGCGCAAGATCTATCCCGACCAGGCGATGCCCCTCCGCGTCAACGTCTTCCGACTCAACGAAGTCTGCACACGGGCGTGTTAAACCCTTCATCGCCTTCACCCCTGTTGTTGACGTCTCCGCCGCCCAACAGCAGGCAGTAGTGCAACGAGTCTTCTGGGGTTGGTTCGAGCCTCCCGTCGGACACTCTTGCCGAGCCCGATCGACTTTCTGCTCCGGGAAGCAGTCTCTCGATCCCCTTGCGGGCAACACGGACGCCTTGCGGCGTCTGCAGTAGGCACTTCGACTCTGTCGCACGCGCGGTTTGTCGCCGCTCCCGAGGGATTAGCGACTTCCCGGACACTTCGGATTCCAAGTCCGACGGGGCATTAAGCCCCCGTCCAGCACGTTTCGCGATAACCGCACTTAATCCGCGATCTTTCAGGCAGTATTTCGCCGGTGGGAGGGCGACTCACACCTTCAGTTACTTGGTGGCTTCCCTGCTCCCACACAGGTCTCCACCGGCTTCACCGCCAGTTTTGCGACGGGTGAACGCCGCTCTCTGGCCAGCCTTTCGTCTATCTCCCTCAGGAGGAGGGAGCCAACCGCCCGTGCTAGGCAAGTGGGTTTTGAGTCCGGGCGACATCACGGACTAACTTCTGCTTGTAGTTCTCCTAGGTTGATGACATTGGCCTGCACCGGGTGCACAACGCGGACCGGGAGGCATCCGAATAATCGTCTGCGGATCTTCAGACCGCCACGATACCGTCTCAGCTACCAGCCCAAGTTGTCGTGGGGTCGGCCTCTTCGATCGGCGGGAGCCAAACAAAAAGGCCCGGCGTCTGTCTGACACCGGGCCTTGGTGGCTCATCAAAGAGTTCGGCCTAGTGTCATCATCGCCTTTGTTCGCGGGCGAGCGCGTATCCGGGCTGATCGCTTGCCTCGAGGGCAGACGACAAGCCGGAGGCATTCGTCGCGAGAAATGAGTGTATGAGACTCAGCCGTAACATGATTCCGTCTCCGGATGGGTTGTTTCTACATCTACACTACCCTCGGAAGCTGCCGCGGGTTTCGTATCGGTAACTATAGACGACAGAAATCTGATTTGGTTCGCAATCAGTTCAAAAAAACAGATTCACACTTCGTGACTGCGGTCACAAAGTGTCCGGCGATCAGATTGTGTTGGGCAGCTTTGACCTTGGCCTTACCCCATCCTTCGTCCAGATTGAATGAGAATCAGGGGTTATTGAACCTTTACACAACTTGGTACCAGTTGGATGCCCTTGGTTCGCGCGGACCTTTTGGGGCGATCCCACGATCCGTTTTGTCTTTCAGCCGCGATTGGACAGACGAACTATGTTTTGCATACGCAAGGTGAGGATAACCTCGCACTGGTCAGATGGCCTGGAGTTCAGCTTTCAGAACTTCATCTCCAGAACCGAACTGGTAACTTAGCGAACCGGTGAACACCGCACCTTCACGGCAGAGAGTGCCGGTCTGGTGATTCGTGTCATCGTGGAGTTCCCATCGAGAAGATGTCGGCTGGCTTAACGCCCCAGCGTCTTGAGGCGTGCCCAGTTGTACTCCCAGTTCATCCTGGCAATGTGGTCTGTGGAGATCTCCTGCGGGCAAACCGCTTCACAAGCCTCTGTGTTGGTGCAACTGCCGAAGCCTTCGTCATCCATCGCTTGCACCATGTTGATGACACGCTGGGTCGCTTCGACCCGGCCTTGGGGTAAATGACTCAGATGAGCGATCTTAGCCGATGTGAACAGAGATGCCGCAGCGTTCTTGCAGCTGGCCACACAGGCGCCGCAGCCGATGCAACAGGCCGCATCAAAGGCTGCGGCCGCGGCCTCGCGGGCGATGAGAATCGAGTTGGCCTCCGGAGCGGTGCGAACATTCGTCGAGATGAATCCTCCCGACTGGGAAATGCGATCTAGCGACGAACGGTCGACCTTCAGGTCCCTCACGACAGGAAACGAACTCGCCCGAAACGGTTCGACCGTGATCGTGTCGCCATCGGCGAACGACCGCATGTGTAGCTGGCATGTCGTTGTCGCGCGGAGCGGTCCGTGCGGCGTCCCATTAATTGCCACACCGCACGTTCCACAGATTCCCTCTCGGCAGTCGTGGTCGAACTCGATCGCCCGCTGCCCGTCAGCGATCCGCTGATCGTTGACATGGTCCAAAGCTTCCAGAAACGACATGTCCGGATCGATGTCTTCGGCGACGTGCGTCCAGAAGCCCCCCGCTGCGTCAGGGCTGTCTTGTAGCCAGATGCGAAACGTGATCTTCATCTCAGCGGTAACTCCGCGAAACCATTTCCACAAAGTCGAATGACAGTGGCTCACGATGACAAACGGGATCAGCGTCGGCGCGATGTTCCCAGGCAGCCACGTAGGCGAAGTTCTCATCATCGCGTAGCGCTTCGCCATCTTTGGACTGATGCTCCACACGGAAGTGCATACCGCACGACTCATCCCGATCGAGCGCATCGCGGCACATCAGCTCGCCCAGTTCAAGATAGTCTTGTACCCGCAGTGCCTTCTCGAGTTCGCTGTTGGGTTCCATGCTACCGCCCGGTACGCGGACATCCTCATGAAACTCGGATCGCAACCGCTGGATGTCACGGATCGCAGACTGGAGCCCTTCGGTGGAGCGGCTGATGCCGCAACGGTCCGTCAGGATGGCGCCGATTTCACGGTGGAAGTCGTCCACCGATCGGGATCCCTGGATGGATAGTAACCGCCGGATTGACTCTTCGGCAGCCTGCGCGGCCTTGTCGAACTCCTCATGATCGGTCGAAGGAGGTGGCTTGCGGATATCGTCTGCCAGATAGTTACTGATTGTACAGGGAAGCACGAAGTACCCGTCGACACACGCCTGCAGGAGTGAGTTGGCGCCGAGTCGATTGGCACCGTGGTCTGCGAAGTTGCATTCACCGAGAGCGTACAGCCCGGTAATCGTCGTCATGAGTTCGTAATCGACCCAGAGCCCACCCATCGAGAAGTGCGCAGCCGGGGCGATCTTCATCGGTTCACCGTAGGCGTTGATTCCGGTGATTTTCTCATACATGTCGAACAGGTTACCGTACCGTGACGCGATGACATCCCGTCCGTGCTTTTCGATCGCATCGCGAAAATCGAGATAGACTGCGTTCTTGAGAGGCCCGACACCGTGACCCGCGTCGATACGTTCCTTCGCGGCTCGTGAGGCAATGTCGCGCGGTGTCAGGTTGCCGAATGCCGGATACTGGCGTTCGAGGTAATAGTCGCGATCTTCATCGGGGATCTCACCCGGCGGACGGTTATCCCCCGGGCGGGCTGGCACCCAGATACGACCGTCGTTGCGCAGCGACTCGGACATCAACGTCAGTTTCGATTGGTGCATCCCGAGCGGTGGCAGGCTCGTCGGATGCACCTGCACAAAGCTCGGATTGGCCATCAGCGCGCCTCGCTTGTGGGCCTTCCAGATCGCCGTCGCATTGCTGCCCATCGCCAGCGTGGAGAGATAGTAGATTTTGGCGTACCCGCCGGACGCGAGAATGACCGCATGGGCCGAATGACGTTGGATCTCCCCGGTCACCAGATCTCGGATGATCACTCCGGCGGCCCGACCATCGATCACGACAACGTCCATTAATTCGTGGCGGCTGAACATCTCGACGCGGCCCGCCTTGATCTGCCGGTTGAGGGCGGCGTATGTCCCGAGGAGGAGTTGCTGGCCAGTCTGACCTTGAGCGTAAAACGTCCGCTCGACCTGCACGCCTCCGAAGGATCGGTTGCCGAGCACGCCACCGTATTCCCGCGCGAATGGGACACCCTGAGCGACGCACGTATCGATCAGGTCGACCGACAACTCGGCCATGCGAAAGACGTTCGCCTCCCGCGAGCGAAAGTCGCCACCTTTGACCGTGTCATAGAACATCCGGTAGATGTTGTCGCCATCGTTCTGATAGTTCTTGGCCGCATTCACACCGCCTTGGGCAGCCACGGAATGCGCGCGACGCGGGCTGTCATGAAACGAAAACGCCTTCACGCTGTATCCCAGCTCTCCGAGCGCAGCGGCTACACCTCCACCGGCCAGTCCCGTACCGATGACGATGATTTGCAGGTGCGGACGATTGGCCTTATTGATGAGCCGGCACCGTGCCTGGTACTCGCTCCACTTCTTCTCAATCGGGCCCTCCGGGATTTTGGCGTCCAGTGGGATGTGTCCGTGATCCATCGCAAACGTCTCTCTGCTGCTTCCGGCGTTACCCATTACCACATCAGATACAAGTAGATAGGCATCGCTGCGAAGCCGACCGTTACGCCGATGGCGAACGCGTATCCGAACCGCCGTACCCAGCGGGCATATCCCGGAAGGGACAGGCCCAGTGAGCGAAAACCACTGTAGAATCCGTGGGCCAGATGGAAGCCGACGGCAAGCACACCCACAACGTACAGAATGACCTTCCAGCCTTTTTGGAACTCGGTGACGACGAGCCCAAATAGGTCGCGGTGCCCCTGGCTGTCCACCCCAATGTCGGCCCCCGTCTTGAACGGGAACCAGAAGTCGCTCAGATGCACGATCAGGAACAGCAGAATGATTGTTCCCAGCACTCCCATGAACCGCGAGTACCACGGTGCCAACTTCTCGGGTGTCTGGTCGCGATAACCTTCGCCGATCGACCGCCGATTGCGAACTGTGAGGACGGCGGCGATGATCGAATGAGCCAGTATGGAAACGTAGGTGAGGTACGCCGCAATCTCAATGACAGGCAGTTCCGACAAGAAGCCGGCGTACCAGTTGAACTGGTGCTGCGCTTCCGATTGCGGCAGAAACAACTGCAGATTTCCCAGCAAGTGGACGGTCAGGAAGACGCACAGGAACAACCCCGTCAGGGCCATCAGCGTCTTACGGGCTACAGAGGTCAACATCGTCTGATATCGCTTATTTCGTGCGTCGATTGATCGGACACTGAAGCCGGAAAAGATGGGAAAACGGGACGGGCGCACACACAGATGAGCACGTCGAACTCTGGATCCACAACCGATACGCGTGGCCTCACGACCCAAATTTACTGTCTGGCGTGGTATTCTAGACGCGCTCCGTGCCCGAGGACACCCCGCATGATCGTCGCAGAGATGTGCCGAGGGATGAAACCTTCTCCCTGTTTCCTGGTCCGTGTGGGATGCGAGGTTTCTCTGTATCTTGCATTTTGAAAGGGAGGATGTTGACCATGAAAGTGAAGCGTTTCCGTCATCTTTTGTCCGAAGATTGATCGGTCGGACCTGCTCTGTATCTTTGGCTCAACCGGTCGAGCTGGCTGGTGCGGTCTCACCCGGGTCTGATAGGATCTCTTCCCGCTTTGGCGCGTCCGCGCCGAACGCTCGCTGGGCGATCACCATGCCGACGAGCATCGCACCCAGGTAGGCGAAGACTTCGATCCGCAATGATGCCACATCTGCCAGTGCGGGCCCGGGACAAACACCGCTAAGGCCCCAGCCCGTTCCGAAGATGGCCGCTCCCACGATGAGGCGCGTACTGACACCCGTGTCGCTTTTGCTTCCGGGTAATGGGGCTCCGTTGATCGCTGTGGAGCGTCGATGCACCAGGGTGTTGAATGTCGCGAAGGTCGCAATCGCCCCTACCATGACGAACGCCAGACTCGGGTCCCAGTTGCCACCCGCGACATCAAGAAACCCGATTACCTTGGCAGGGTTGCTCATGCCGGAGATTGCGAGCCCGATACCGAAAAGCAAGGCAGGCACAAACAGAACAGCGTCGCGGTTCATGATGCGCCTCCAGTGAGTTGCGAGCGAATGAATACCACGAGCCCAGCAACGATCATGAACACGGTCGTGGCCACGATACTACCCTTCGACCCGCGTGAAATTCCACAGACTCCGTGTCCACTGGTGCACCCACCTCCGAGTCTCGTCCCGAAGCCAACGAGAAGTCCAGCGACCAACATCGAGGAAACACTGGTGTGAGAAAAATTGAGGTTGGCAGAAGGGGGATAAAGCACAAACGTGAACGCGCCGCCCGCCATCACGCCAACGATGAAGCAGACTCGCCACAGCACATCTCCAGGGGTCCAACGCAGGATTCGGCCCACGATCCCGCTGATGCCTGCGATCTTGCCATTCAATAACAGGACTAGCCCTGTTGCCAAGCCGATCAAAACTCCACCGATCAAGGAGCTTATGGGGGTGAACTCCGTCCAATTCATGTGCATGCTCCACAACGGCAGGACTTCGGAATGCTCACCGGCACCTCGAACAAAGTGCAGTCAAACTTCCAGTCGCATTCTCGTCCTGCCTGCCAAGACTATGTTCAATAGCGGTAGCTTACCTGACGAGCCAAAATACTTGACAGTGGTCCCGCCAACTTGCCACGGTGCCGTTGGAATCATGTGATGCGCGCCGCTGGGAACGGAGAGCAACGTCCAATGGTGAGTAATGAAGCGCGGACGGTTGCTGGGGTTGCACGTATCATCTGACCTCGCACCCTCCCATCGCAGAATTCGGCCAGTTAGAATCAGGGCTGGAGTAACCGGGCAAACACGCGATTGCACACCCGCCGTGATGTGCTTTACGGGGTGGAGCACGGCATATACAACCAGGCGCTTGACAGACTCCGTGCAACACGGTCGCACCCGAAATTCAGGAGTGTCTTGATGATTCGATTCGTATATCTATCCGTAGGACTTTTAGCCGGCTTCATGATGCAAGAAACAACATTCGCTGCAGGGCCCTCGGGCATCGATGTCTTGACCGCGGAAGATTCTTCGCTCTCTCAGCGCGAGGTGATTGCGTTCTTCGGCGACTCGATCACTCAGGCCGGTGCGGCGCCGGGTGGATATTGCAGGCTGATCGCTGAAGCCATCGAAAAAGAGCGGCCGGAGCTGGGTGTGGAAATCGTGTATGCCGGCATCAGCGGGAACAAGGTGCCCGATTTGCAAAAGCGGCTCCAACGCGATGTGCTCTCCAAGAATCCTTCGATCGTGTTCATCTACATCGGCATCAACGATGTATGGCACAGCACGCGGGGTGAAGGTACCCCCATAGAAACGTTCGATGCGGGGCTGCGAGATCTGATCGAGAAGATCACCGCGACCGGGGCGAACATCGTGCTCTGCACTCCCAGTAACATCGGCGAAAAGACCGATGGCTCGAATCCCCTGGACCCGATGCTCGAAAAATACGCGGACGTTAGTCGTCGCGTTGCGGCGGACACCGGCGTAACGTTGTGTGATCTTCGCGTCGCGTTTCTCGATCATCTCGCGCAGCACAATCCCGAGAACAAAGAACACGGCATTTTGACCGGCGATGGTGTCCACTTGAATGCGGCCGGCAACCAGTTTGTCGCGGCTCAAGCGTCCAAGGCACTGGCCAATGCCCTCGCGCAAGGATCGTCAGCGGCGGAATCGGACGCCGCCCCGATCAGCCTGTTCAACGGCAAGAATCTAACCGGCTGGCACGTCGACGTTCCGCAACTCGACAAGACCAAGGGAGAGAATACGACGTTCATTGTCCGCGACGGGTTGCTCGTGAGTCTCGGTCAACCGAACGGCCACCTCATCACGGATGACACCTACAAGAACTATCGCCTCGAAGTCGAATACCGTTTCGCCGCCAAGCCGGGCAACTGTGGGGTGCTGGTGCATGCGTCCACTCCCCGGGCACTGTACGAAATGTTTCCGCAGTCACTGGAAGTGCAAATGAATAGCGGTGACGCCGGCGACTTCTGGTGCATCCTGGAGGACATCACCGTGCCCGACATGGTCAAGCGACGTGGCCCCAAAGAGAGCTGGGGAACAACCGCCGGAAAGGCTCGAAGAATTCTCAATCTGACCGACGACTCGGAGAATCCGGTGGGCGAGTGGAACACGATGGTCATCGAGTGCGTCGACGACAACATCAAGGTGTGGGTCAATGGCGACCTGGTCAACCATGGCACTCAGTGCACTGCAAGCAAAGGCCAAATTGCACTTCAAGCCGAGGGTTCCGAAGTCGAGTTCCGCAAACTCTTGCTGACACCGATCGAGAAACTTTCCGACTAACCGAGAGTGATGCATCGCGATGGAAGGTTACTGGGTAGCCTGTGAGCGTGAGCTTGGAACCGTGTCGATAAACCGCACTTGTTGGCTGCTACTGGTTGGTGTGTCGCTGTGGGGTAACGCGGGCACTTCGCTTGCGGAGCCCGGGCCTTCCGGCGCGAGTCGCTTTGGCAAGCCGAACATCGTGTTCATCGTGGCCGACGATTTGGGCTACGGGGAGTTAGGTTGCCAGGGCAATTTGCAAATTCCCACGCCGTACATCGATTCGCTGGCAAACGCTGGGGTACGCTTCACATCCGGTTATGTCACCGCTCCCAACTGCAGCCCCTCGCGGGCGGGCCTCATGGTGGGGCGCTTTCCTACAAGGTTCGGGCACGAGTTCAACCCCATCGGTGCCAAAAACGAAGATCCTGCGTATGGCTTGCCGGTCGGTCAAACCACCATCGCCGATGTTCTGCAGAACGCCGGTTACATCACCGGGGTTATCGGCAAGTGGCATCTAGGCGGCGCAGCGACCTATCACCCATATCGGCGCGGGTTCGATGAGTTCTACGGCTTCACACACGAAGGCCACTACTATGTACCCGAACCGTGGAATGGTGTGACGACGATGCTTCGCCGCCGCGTCTTGCCTGGGGGAGGGCAGGGGCGCCGGAGTTTTGATCGTGTCGTCTACGACACGCACATGGGCCACAATGAGCCGGACTACGACGCCAATAACCCCATTGTCCGTGGTTCGCAGCCGGTTGCTGAAGCCACCTATCTCACGGATGCGTGGACTCGCGAGGCCGTGGACTTCATCGGTCGCCACCGTGACAAGCCGTTTTTTCTGTATGTGGCTCACAATGCGGTGCACAGTCCGCTACAGGCATCGAACGCGTGTATGAAAGAATTCTCTCACATCGACGACGTCCAGCGACGCATCTTCGCCGCCATGTTGAGAAGCCTCGACAATTCGGTCGGTGCGGTGCTCGAAAAGATACGCGACGAGGGTCTGGAGAACGACACCTTGGTCGTTTTCCTCAGTGACAATGGCGGGCCAACCCGAGAGTTGACCAGTTCGAACCTGCCATTGCGTGGAGAAAAGGGCCAGGTCTATGAGGGCGGGATCCGTGTGCCCTTCATGATGGCTTGGCCGGGAAAACTGCCCGCAAGCAAGGTCTATCACGAACCGATTAGTTCAGTCGACCTGCACGCCACTGCATCGGCGCTTGCTGGTGCAGAGTCGGACCGGCGATCTGACGGTGTGAATCTGATGCCTTACCTGCTGGGTGAGAATTCGGACCGCCCCCATGAGATACTGTACTGGCGTCAGGGTCCCAAGACGGCCGTAAGGGTGGGCGATTGGAAACTTCTCCGCCACGGTCGCAGGAATAAGCCCGGGCCGTGGGAACTCTACCATCTCGTCAACGACGTCTCGGAAATGACAAATCTGGCCGCCGAGCAGCCCGAGAAGCGCGAAGAGATGATCTCGGCTTGGCAGAGGCTCGATGCCGAAATGCTTCCCCCGGCGTTTCAGTGAGTCACGGTCGCCATCGCGGCAATGCTTCAGGCAAGCGTACCGTGCACGCGTCCCCGGCTCGAACTACGCGATCACTCGCGATGTTCTCGATATGCGTGCGACGGGCTTTTTTTCCAGATACAATCAACGCAATCGTGGGGAAGTATTTCGTGTCTGGTTGCAAACTTCGGTGACCATGCAGGGCGGCGTCGAAAAAACATGTTTTGCAGGAGAACTCTCGTGAAGCATCTAGCAAGTACGAACCGGAGAGAATTTCTACGCGGCACCGTCGCCACCTCTGCCGCCGTCTCGCTCACGGGCTTTGCGACCCAGGTTGCTAGCGGGCGCGAGCGTGACGCGTCGCCGAACGAAAAGCTCTCGCTCGGGGTGATCGGGGTTGGCCCGCGTTGTACGTACGATTTGAAGTCGATGCTCCAATTCGAAGACGTCCGCTTTGTGGCTCTGGCCGAGGTACAAGCCGAACGCCGCAAGAAAGCCAAGACGTTGGTCGACGAGCACTACGGAAACGAAGACTGCGTGGTCTATCACGACTTCCGGGAATTACTGGACCGCGGTGACATCGACGCCGTACTCATCGCGACCGGCGATCGCTGGCATGCCGCGGCCTCGATGCTGGCCTCCGAAGCGGGCAAAGACGTCTACAGCGAAAAGCCCTGCGGCATCACGATCGAACTTTGTCAGCAACTCTCCGACACGATTCGCGACCAGGGCAGGGTGTTCCAGGCGGGTACACAGCGCCGAAGCGTGCCCAACTTTCAACAGGCCGTCGACCTGGTTCACTCCGGTAAGCTTGGCCAATTGCACACGATGCACGCCTCGGTGTATCGGCCTGTGCTGGACAATACCTGGCTGCCGGCTGAGCCGACGCCCGCGCCGGAGGTGGTCGACTGGAATATGTGGTTGGGGCCCGCAGCGTGGCGACCGTTTAATCAGAAATACGTTGCCGGTCGTTGGCGAGGTCAGTGGGACTTCGACTCGGGGGCGAAGCTACTCGACTGGGGTGCACACACGGTCGACCTTTGCCAATGGGCGAATCAGGCCGACGACACGATGCCTTTGGAGTACGAGCCTGCCGAAGACAAAATCGTCTGTCACTATGGCAACGGCGTAAAACTGATTCTCGATTTTCTGGATGAACCCTTTGGTGACCGCTCGCCCCATTACATCACGCGGCTAGGCACGTGCCCCGTGCGTTTCATCGGCGACGAAGGTTGGGTCGAAACGGGCGACTCGGGCGAGATTGTCGCCGAGCCGGAAGCGATTCAACAACTGCTTCCCACGGCCACCGAACGAGTACGCGGCCTTGATGTGTCGGCCCACGCCCGCGACTTCTTCGACTGTATTCGAACTCGCGAGGCAACCCGTGCAAACGCCGACGTGATGCGGCGATCACACATCGCGTGCCACGCGGCGGCAATCTCGTGGATTCTGGGACGCAAGCTCACAGTCGATCCCGAGACAGAAGAATTCGTCGACGACGACGAGGCCAACATGCTTCGCTCTCGCGCGGCCCGCCAATGGGCGTAGGGCGTATCTCCTTACCGGTTTCGTGCCCGAGGTTGTTGGGCATTGTTCCGAGGCGCGGAGGGCGAAGCAGGCAAATCCACAAGATTCTTCGATGCAGCCAAACGCAGCATTCGGGGCAATTCCCGGCAATCGAAGCCGAAACAAGGTATCACATACGCTCCAGGGCTTTGGCGATCGAAACTCAATGCCCTAGGCGAAGGCCGTGGTCCCGTGCTTCACTCATCGCAAACGATGTTGGAGGAAGGACTGCGTTCACGCTCAGTCCCGCTCGGAATGAAGATCGAACATGATTGCGGCGATTGCACTGCCCGCGGCGGCTTATGATTGGAAACCGTCCCGAACGATACCCCAACGGAGTCTGTGTATGAAACGTTGTGGCTCTCATTGCTCAACCTTTGTGCTGCGGTACTGTTCGTTGTGATAGCAACTTAGTCATCAGGTGTCGCTCACCTTATCCAAATCGAGAGTCGGACCACTCACAGTGGTCTCGAACTTCTTGAATCACTTGCCGGCGGCGAGGCCAACGCGAGTCTCGATACCTGATGCGTTTGCTCAGGTATTCCTCGGTATCGCGCAGCATCCGTGTGCGTAATTGCTGGTGGGAAGGCCTCGGCGGTTGAAGGTCAGACTTTCTCAATAGACTCCAAATAGTCTCCAGCATCGGAATTCCCCTTCCTCATGCTTCCTTCACTTTCTGGCCCTAAGACGGTTCGGTTCCGACATTTCAGAAAGTTCCGGGTGTCCAAATCCGCAATTGGGCAGGCTTCTTACGCCCAACTTCTGCCAACTACAGGGAGCGTCGTTCCATTGAGAACTCGGAACCCGGAAGTTATATTTTTTTGACACGCGGAATCCGTGGACGCAGAAACAGCCTGGCAATGTCCTGCCCGGCCGAATTCGATGGCATGCTACTTGCCGTCGCCGGTTGGGAGTTGAGCGGAAAGGTCGCAGCGGTCGGCCTGCAATGTCTTGCGACTCTGCATCGTCGCAATGAATCGACGACAACGCACGGGAACCAAGAAGTGGGTATAGATCCCGCGGGGACTTTCATGCCAGATGAACGGGCAGACCAGGAATTGCTATCAGCGTATCGCGCCGGCGATGAGCAGGCTGCCGAGGTGCTGTTCTCGCGCTACTACGAGAGACTGGTTCGGCAAGCACGTAAATCGCTCGGGATTACATTGGCCAAGATGGAAGAGCCCTCCGACTTGGCTCAATCGGTGTTCCGAAGTGTGTTTCGACGCGGGCGTGAAGAGAAAATCTACGTCCAATATGGAGACGATCTGTGGCCCCTGTTGGCAACCGCCACGGTCAACAAGATCCGGACGCGAGCCCGCTATTGGCAGCGGCACCGGCGAGATATCCGCAGGAATATCGCTCTGGACGATGGGCTGGATCCGCTTGAGCACGGCCCGACACCCGAGGATGTGGTGGCCACCACGGAGTTGATCTCCCAGCTTCTGGAACAATTTTCGCCGAAACGCAGGACGATATTGGAACTGCTGCTGCAAGGATTTCGCGGACGCGAAGTTGCAGAGCAGGTCGGCGTCTCGGAACGAACCGTCTACAGCACCCGAAAAGCCGCCGAAGAAGTGCTCAGGCAGCTCGATGACGAAGCTGACGCCGAGTGATCACGTCCTCGGGGGCCTGTTCCAATACGGCGAACGTCGATCCATCCATCGAGGTGCCAATTTTTTTTCGCTAGCACTTCCGACATCAGCCCCTGAAGTCGCTCCTGTATATGAGAGGGGGGAATTCGACCCTCCGGAACAAGTGTCACTTCAAGGCTTCCAAGCAAGGACGAGTCCCATGTGCAACAACAAGCCTCTCGATACAACGAGTCGAACAACGATCGCTCAACTGGCGGCCAAACTGTTGGAATTCGAGCCGGATTGCGAGGTGGTCCTCTCATCCGCCGAACTTCCCAAGGGCCTGACTCGATTGTGTATTGCAACGCCCGAGGGCGGTAGGTGTGAATTGGGGCGATATTGCCGCCTGGTCGATGAAGATCCCGCACCTGAGCGTAGCTCTTTCGCCAAGCACATTTGCAACGTCTGTGGACTCACCGTTCGGGACTGGGTTCCGCCGCTACTTTCCATTTCCACCCCTCAGGTAGAATCGGGTTGAGCACTTCGGTCGACGGCCGTTCGTCGGAGAATCTTCCGTCGCTTAGATCCTTCTTGAGTGCCGCCGACGGTGGGACATGGACAACGCCCTCGGGCCAAGCCGGTTTCAGGGTCGAACAGCCCTCGAGCCGTATCGGCACCGGTAAGCTGCGGGCCTAACGCAATCTTTTTCGGCGTGGGTTCTGAAACATGGCGGTTCCGCCGCATCGGCCTGCCGCCATGGTCGCAGTGCATCGCATCGGAAGAGCGCGGAGCGAATGGAGTCTCCCAATGTGGACTGAACGAGACGTTTTCATAAACAGTGTGCATGGAAGCACTTCATTCTGCTGCGCCTGCGACGGGGTCATCACTCAACTCACCGGCCAATTCTTGCACCGCAAAAAGGAGAGGCATTTCTGTAAATGGACATCTTCAAGAAATGAAGTTCCGGTTATCAACCAGAACGGCGTTTTAGAGACAGAGAGGCGGTTTTCCGAACTTCTAGATTGGTTGCGACCCCGTCCAGCGGGGATTAAAATCCGGGAAATTGCAATCCCTACTAAAAGGGGGCACGGGGCGAATCAGGTTGTCGATCGTCCGGTCGGTTGGCGCCGCGGGTAACTGTGTCTGGAAGCAGTTCGACCCACGAATCGGATGTTCGGCAGGTTATTCCTTGCGTTGCTGAGTCTTCGCGCAAGTGCATGCGCGAGTAAGACTTCGCATGCGCAAGGTTCGTCCCATACGAATTGACCAATACGGGCACTCAGCAGGATTGCCAGATGCGATTCCCGTGGGCCAGGGGCCAGAACCGCCGACGAAAGCAGCGAGGCCGAAACGCAGGTCGTCTTTCGGTCTCCGGCCAGCGTTCGCTTCGTGTCGAGCCGTTGGAGCAGCGGTCGTTGTTGGCGATTGTTGCCTGGGATGGTGGTGGGACTGACTCTCTTTGGTCCAATCCTCTTAACTGGAGCGAGGATAGTCTTCCTGGAGCCGAGGACGAAGTTGTTATCGATGTCGAGGGTGATCACACGATCGTACACGATTCGGGTGTGACGCACATTAAGAAGTTGACTTCTCAAGAATCGCTGACTCTTTCGGGAGGTGAGTTAGCCGTTGACGGTGACATCCTCGTTGAAGGAACCTTCACGATTGAAGGCGGGAAGATTTCGGGCGGCACGGTCGAAGGTAATCTGCTAACGGTGACTTCTGATGATGGGACGCTGGACGGGGTAACGCTGGAGGCCGATTTGGACGTCCTCAACGGCGGCGTGGTAACGGTGCTTAATGGGTTGACGCTCAATGGCACTGCCACGTTGCTAGGTGCCAACGTCCTTACTGGATTGGAATTCTTTGAAGACCAGAGCCTGCAGGGGACCGGCACGATCGTGTTCGGTGGGACCAATCCCGATGCTTCGGAGAGTGTTGTTCGACCCGTCGACGGGACGCTGACCATTCAGGATGGCATTACGATCAGCGGAACATTCGGGACGTTGGGAAATCAAAGCGCGTCCCTGATCAACGAGGGTAGCATCCACAGTGATCTGGATAACTCATTTCTCGAGCTTTTCGGTAGTTTTCTGAACTCCGGTACACTCAGAATTGGTGCTACAAGTCGGGTTTCCGCTGAGGATTTTACTCAAACTCTCGGCGGCAGTTTAGAGATCCAGGTGGACCCAGATTTAGTAGGTGGGCAGATACCTCTGACCATTTCCGGGATTTCCACACTCACTGGGAGACTACAGGTTGAATTCGTCAATACCTTCCCAACGCTGGGTGAGATCGACTTACTCGAAGGTATTCATGCAGGTGAGTTCAGCAACGTCAGTGTTTTGGGACTGAGTAGCAGCACCAGCGGAAATATCCTCTATGAGGATCCCACGCATGTCCAAATCGAAGTTGTTGAGCAGGATGTGCAACAACTTCTTGTCTCTAACACGAACTCTACTGGCGATGGTTCGCTGCATGCCGCATTGACTCAGGCGAACACACTCGATGGAGAAGTGGAGGTTCTTTTCAACATGCCTGAGAATGATCCGAACTTCAACGGATCTGTGTTTCGCATTGACACGGATGTCTTGCCCACGCTCGACAATCCTGACGTGTTTGTCACGCTCGTGGGAGCAAGTCAGGAAGCCTTCGGTGGCGACACGAACCCATTTGGCCCCGAGGTATTTATCTTTAGTCAGGATCCATTGACGGTGGCTGGGTCGTCCTTGGTCATGGACTCAATACTTGGCCTAAATGTCGCGGCGCTTTCTGGGGGTCGCATCAACGTGGTGAACCTCGCCCAGATTAGCGGTGGCAATGCGACGGCTGAAGATGGCGGTGAGATTAGTTTCAGCGCCGACACGACCGAAGTCGAAGGGGTTTTCTTCTCTGCGAGTGAATTTGGCCGGATTAACTTCAATGCGGACATGGTCACCTTCAGAGACACACTGATGCTCGCTCTCGAGTCGGGGAGAATCAATGCCAACAGCATGGAACTTGCCGACGCTCTATCCGGAATCGTTGCCACGGACCGCGGGACATTCAACATCGCACAGACCCTGGAAGTGGTCGGTGGTTTCGTCAGTGCCGGGGAGGATGGTCAAGTTCTCATCGGCGACATCCAGTCGGCCCCAGCGGACTTCGCGCTGCAGGCAACTGATGGGGGAATCAGCCTCTTCGGGGTATCGCGCAATTCCGAATTTGATTTCGCATCGAACGGGCCGCTTCCCATCGATGATCATGGTCGGTTCGACATCTCAGATACCTTCTATACAGGCTTGGCCGGAACTTACGAAGTGGCAATAGGAGGCAGTACTCTCGTCGAGGAGAACTGGGAAGGTCAGGTGGCAAATAACGATTCGCTCGAACTCGCCTCGATCGAAATCCTGGAGGATCGTCTGCAACTCACAGCGCCATTCTTGGCTTTCACCCTTGTCGGAACTTCGGACGCATCGCTTACACCCACGGGCCAATTTGTTGCCTTCGCCGAGTTGCCTCCCGGTGCCACGGTCAACGACGTACGGGATTTAGTCGGCTCGTACGAGTTTCGTATCGACCCTGAGCAGACCTTTCTCGAGATGTCCGGAGATTTCAACGGGGTGCCGTTCTCGCCCCAAGCTCCCGGCAGCGACGTCATGAGGTTCACAGGGTTCTTTCGCGCCAGCTTCGGCGATGGGTCGATCGCATTCCCTGGCGGTAGTCGGATTACCACAATTCAGAACGAGGGCGTCTTCTTGCCCGGAGTGGAGTCTCAACCCGCGAACATCCACATCGCACCGGGCGGGCTACTTTCCGGAGGCTTCAGACTAAACGGGGACGTATTCAACGACGGCACGATTGAGGTCGGCGGCGGTGGGATTTCTGGCAACTTTACCCAATCAGATCTGGGTGTCATCTCAAAGACAATTTCTGACGGGGTAAGCCTGCCTGCGGTGATAGAGATCACGGGAGCAGCTTCGCTCGACGGCGATTTGGTCATCACGCCCGTGTCCGGATTCGAGCCCACACCCGGCGAACAATTCCCGGTTATGAGTTTCGCATCCCGTTCCGGCGATTTTCTCAATATCGGCGGGCTGCGGCTCGACAATGGCATCTTTCTAAAACCGGTTTTCGACGAGACGAGCCTTACGCTGGAGGCCATCGAGCCGGCGATCATCATTACGGAGCCCCCCGGAGGATTGGTCACCTCAGAGGATGGCGCACAAGCGACCTTCGCCTTGCAACTCGCGGTTGATCCCGAAGTGCCGGTAACGATTGATTTACTGTCCTTGGCCAGCGATGAGGGATCGTATTCTCCGGCAAGCGTAACGTTCTTCCCCGACGACACTGAACCGATCAAGAGTATCACAGTCACCGGCCTTGATGATGCGGACTTCGATGGCGACCAGGTGTATTCGATATTGCTTTCGGTGACCAATGAAAGCGATCCGGCCTATGTGGGGCTTCAGTCCGACCCCGTGGTGGTTACCAATCTCGATGACGAGCTTCCCCTGGTGGTCACCACGGCGCTGGATATTGTCGATCCAGAAGACAATTTGTTGAGCCTTCGAGAAGCGATCATCATCGCGAACGAGGACGACTCGTTCAACGCGGTCCACTTCGCCATCGACACGGGTCTGCAAACGATCGCTCTTGAGCAGGCTCTACCCGAGATCATCCATCCAGTCATCGTCGATGCCACGACCCAACCGGGATTCACGGGTGTTCCGATCATTGAACTGAACGGCTTGGAAGCGGGCGGGGAGTCGAATGGCCTTGTATTGCGTGACCACGAGGGTAGCGTCATAAGCGGATTCGTGGTCAATCAGTTCGGCACCGGAGGCTCTGGCAGCGATACCGGATACGGAATCCTGATTTCCGGGGGCGGTTCGCATCACATCTCCGGCAACTACATCGGCACGAACGCTGGCGGGACCGCTGCGTTGGCGAACCGGGGAACCGGCATCATGATCCAGGCCGCTTCCAGTCAAAACCTGATCGGCACCAACGCCGACGGGGTGGACGATGTCTCCGAGCGGAACGTTATTTCCGGCAACGGAATCGAAGGGAGCGGCACTCCCGCTGCGGGAATCGAAATCGTGGGAGGTAGTTCGCAGAACATCATTGCCGGCAACTTCATTGGCACGGACGTGTCCGGGACGATCGGGTTGGGTAACCACAATAGCAACGTTGTGATCAACGAATCCTCCGATAATGTTGTCGGTGGTTCAACGGTAACGGCACGGAACATCATCGCGGCCAGCAATTTCAGCGGCGTGCACATTCTCGATGAGGATGCCACGGGGAATGCCACGGGCAATTGGGTGGCGGGAAACTACATCGGTACCGACGTCACGGGATCAGTCGCTCTGGGCAACGGAACGCATGGTATACACATCGATCTCGGAGCGGCATCGAATCGTATCGGCACCGACGGTGATGGCATCGCTGATAATATTGAGCGGAACGTCATTTCCGCCAATCAATCAAACGGAATCCGCCTGGCAGACGTCGCGAACATTAGTATTCAAGGCAACTACATTGGTACCGATGCGGAGGGCGAGCAGCCCCTGGGCAACCAAGGGCCGGGCATTCGCGTCGTAAGGTCAATCGGTGATATTCAGATCGGCGGAAGCTCTGCTGCCGAGCGAAATGTGATCTCGGGCAATGCCGGGGTCGGAGTTCGGGTCATTGCGGGGACCGATGTACGCATCCAAGGCAATCACATCGGTGTCACGGCCGTCGGCGATCAGCCCTTGGGCAACGAAGGTTCGGGAATTCGCGTAGATGATTCCTCAGGCGGTATCTTGATCGGTGGCAGTGCTCCCGAGTTGGGAAACGTAATCTCGGCCAATGGCGTTGACGGGATCCGTTTGTTCAGAACCACCGATATCAAGGTTCAAGCCAATTACGTCGGCACCGATCATACAGCAACGATCGCAGGCGCGAGCTTCGGCAATGTGGAAGAGGGAGTTCACATCACAGAAGGATCCGCTTTCGTGATCGTGGGAACCGACGGAGACACATTGGGAGATGACAAAGAAGGAAATGTCATTTCCGGCAACGGGAAATTCGGAGTCTCGATTTCCAACGGCTTCGACAGTATAGTTGCCGGCAACTTCATCGGGACCGACAACACTGGGACGGTGGCGCTACCCAACAACATTGGCGAAATCGCCGGTGATCTGGGTGCCGGAGTTGGCCTCAAGGGTGGCGCTCAACGGAACCTTATCGGAACGAACGGCGATGGCGCGTCCGATGAGCTAGAGAGAAACGTCATCTCCGGCAACCAAGGACGAGGCATTCGCATTGCTGGCGAGGCTACCGGTCACAACGTCATCGCCGGAAATTACATCGGGGTCGATTTTGATGCTCTCAACCCGTTGCCGAATACGACCGCAGGCATTGGGATTCTTGAAGGTGCGCACGAAAACGTTGTTGGCATCGACAGTGAGGGAGATCCACACGGTGTGGAAGGAAATGTGATCGCCGGCAATGGTATTCGGGGCATAGTGATCCAGGATGCCGACTCGTCGAACAACGTCATCGCCGGCAATTTCATTGGTACCAACCGCAATCTCGCTGCGAATATTGGAAACGGCTCAGCGGAACCTGGGGCCGGTATTCGCATTCGAGCTGGAGCAACCGACAACACCGTCGGTGGCGCCGGCGATTTGGCGAACGTGATCGCGTTCAATTCCGGTGCCGGTGTCGTCTTGCTGGGAGATCTTACCCAGGGTAACCGCTTTGCTGAAAATTCTTTCTTCGGCAACGGTGACCTGGCGATCGACTTGCTGAACGATGGCGTTACCGCAAACGACGCCGGCGATACGGATGCTGGTCCAAACGGCTTGCAGAATTTCCCGGTCATCCACGATTTCGTCGCCGGCAGCTCGACGCAAATCACCGGGCGGTTCAACAGCACTCCCAGTACGGAATTCACGCTCGATTTCTACGCCAACGTCACGGCCGATCCCAGCGGATACGGCGAAGGGGAACGCTACTTGGGTTCCGCAATCGTGACAACCAACGAAGGTGGCAACTTCGAGTTTGATGTCACGATCGATGTGGCGACCACTTCCGGAGAGTTCCTCACCGCCACGGCGACCGACCCCGAAGGGAACACCTCGGAATTCGGCGGCATGAACGATCGGCCCTTCGTGGCGAATCCCATTACAGACGTGATCGACGAGGAATCGACCGCGGGCCGCACCATCGACCTAAGTAGCGTTTTCAATGACCCCGACATCCCTTTCGATCTCGATGTGCTCACCATCACGGTCATCAGTAACACCAATTCCGAGCTGGTTTCGACGTTGATTGAAGAAACGACCCTGACGCTCGTCTATTCCGAAGGGCGTTCGGGCCAGGCGGAAATCACGTTAAGGGCGACCGACCTGGCTGGTGATTTCGATGACCATACCTTCCAGGTGACCGTAATCGAAGAGAACGTGGCGCCCGTGCTCGCCCCGATCGGCGATCAAGCGGTCGATGAAGGGGTTGAGCTCGGGTTTGCAGCCCAGGCAACGGATATCGATCTGCCAGAGCAGACGCTCGTTTTCTCTCTCGATCCTGGTGCACCGGATGGCGCGACGATCGACCCATCGAGCGGTGTCTTCACATGGACGCCAACGGAAGAGCAAGGGCCCGGAGTTTACCCCGTTACCATTCGGGTGAATGACTCCGCAGGGGGTGAAGACTTCAAGACCATCGAGATTACCGTCAATGAAGTGAATGTTGCCCCGATGCTCGCCCCGATTGGAGATCAAGCGATCGATGAAGGGATCGAGCTCAAGTTCGCAGTCCTGGCAACTGATTTCGACCTGCCGGCGAACACCCTGATAATCACCCTCGACCCCGGCGCACCCGAGGGTGCGACGATCGACCCATCGAGCGGAGTCTTCACATGGACGCCAACAGAAGGGCAGGGGCCCGGAGTTTACCCCGTCACCATCCGGGTGAGTGACTCCGCAGGGGGTGAAGACTTCGAGACCATCGAGATCACCGTCAATGAAGTGAATGTTGACCCGATACTCGCTCCGGTTAGCGATCAAGCAGTTGATGAAGAAAACGAACTACGGTTGACCCTAACCGCCAGCGATCTCGACCTACCGGCGAACACACTTACATTCACCCTCGATCCCAGCGCGCCTGCGGGATCGAGAATCGATCCTGAGTCCGGTGTATTCACGTGGACACCAACAGAAGAGCAGGGGCCCGGTACCTATGAAGTCACCATACGGGTAAGCGACCAGTCGGGTGGCGAAGATTCCGAAACCATCCAAATCGTGGTTGGCGAATTTGGGCGGGCCCCGGAGATCGACCCGATCACTTCCAAATTGGCCATCGTAGGCGAGCCGCTGACGTTCGACGTAACGGCATTCGACCGCGACATCCCAGCACCTCAAGCGTTGACTTACAGAATCATTTCCGAAGCGCCCGAGGGGGCCACCCTCGGTTCCAATTCGGGTACATTCTTTTGGATTCCCAATGAATCGCACGCCGGCCAAACGTTTATGTTCACCATTGAAGTGAGCGACAACGGCGATCCGCCCTTAAGGTCCACGCAGTCGTTTTTCATCTCAGTCGAGGAACAAGCGTCGAATGAGGCTCCCGTGGTGAGCTTTCCCTTCGAAGATGCCCCGGAACTGATGGTGAACGAACTGTTTTCCTTCGGGGTGATGGCCACCGACCCTGACGGACCGAATCAAGACTTGATCTTCAGCTTGGCACCCGGGGCGCCAACCGGCGCCACCATCGACCCGATAACGGGTGAGTTCCGATGGACTCCCGGCGAAGAGCACGCCGGGCAGACTTTCGAAATCGCCGTCCGCGCATCGGACCAAGGCGATCCGGCCATGACGACGGAGAAGTCGTTCCAGGCCATCGTGGACGGGCTTCCAGTGAACCAAGCTCCGATTCTCCAGCCAATTGGTCCCCGGACCGCCGACGAGGGGGAAACGCTCCAATTTACCGCCGCGGCGACCGATCCCGACCACTCCTCGCCCACGTTGACCTTTCGTCTAGGCCCCGGTGCACCGAGTGGCGCGGCAATTGACCCCGTCACCGGCCAATTTACCTGGGTGCCCACCGAGGAACAGGGCGGTGAAAACTTTGTGATTGTGGTTCAGGTTCTCGATCCGGACGGCGCTATTGATAGTGAGTCGATAACCGTTGCCGTGGCTGAAGTGAATACTCCGCCACAAATCTCCCCAATCGAGCCCCTACGCGTCCACGAAAACAGTCGCGTGGAGTTCGAAATCGAGGTGACCGATCCTGACATGCCCACCCAATCCCTCACGTTCGACTTCAAAGGCGAGCTACCTGGGGAGTGGACCTTTGATCATCAATCCAGGTTGTTCTCGTGGGACCCCGAACGGGGAGGTCCGTTGGGCGATTTCCAGCTAGTCCTCACCGTTCTGGATGATATGGGTGCCCAGACTAGCAAAACGCTCGATTTCTCAGTCGAAGATGCGGTCGATGGGCAGCTTCAGAGTGTCGTATTCGATGACCAAAATGGAAACGAGATCCGCGATTTAGGAGAGCCGGGCATCGAGGGCGTGCAAGCCTCGCTGCTGCTCGACACGGACCTGGATGGAATTTTCGAGACCGTATTTGGTAGCGAGACCTCAAACGAATTTGGTGAACTCAATTTCAGCAATCTACCACGCGGCATGTATCAGATGTCACTCGATACGCCCTCGCTGCCCTCTGGGTTTACCTTACTGTCTTCCACGAATTCGTCGGCGGTCGAAATCCGCTCGGGCCGGGAATTCGTCGACAGTGGGTTTCGCCTGGGTAGTGTGAATGTGGTTGTTCTCACCCCTGCTGACCCCTCGTTTGAAGTCCCCAATGAGATCCCCGCCGAAGGTCCCTCAGGATCTGTCATCTCGCAAGATCCCAATTCACAAGGCGGTGACATTCTAACGGTGTCGTATAACCCGCAGTCAGAAGAGCTGAGGGTCGTGGGCCCCAGTGGCACGTCCAGCCGGTTGGGGGCCGGACAATCGACCTCCGAAGTTCAACTCGTCCAAGCGATGCGATTTGGCGGTGGAGATGCGACGGGCGAGGTCTCCGACGTTATGCAGACCTCGGGTACTCCGGCTCCGTTGCCGTCGGTCGCAGCGGATGAAGTCCTCGGAGACGTATTATCCCTCTCCGATGATATTTCAGCCTCATTATTCATTCTGCCCAGCTCTGTCGAAGCGGACACACCTCCAGCAAGTGAATTGCTCGGATCGATTGTAGGCGTCCTCTTCGAAGACCTGGACAAAAACGGGAAGTTCGACGTTTCGCACGAAAAAGGAATTCCAAACCAGCGTGTGTTCCTGGATCTAAACCGCAACGGCGAATTCGACGACGGCGAACCAACCGTTCTTTCCGACTATCAGGGCCGCTTTAGGTTCTCAGAATTAGAGCCAGGCAGCTACAATGTGGTTTCCAAACCAGGAGAGCCGTGGCAGTACGCCCGCGAGGCACAAAGAGAAATCGCGGTTGTTCTTGAGCCGGGACAGCCCGAGTTGCGCGACATTAACTTTGCACTCTTCGCTCAAGAGGAAATCGAAACTGCTGAACCAACACCCATCCCTTGGCTCTGGTGGCTGTCGGGTACGATCGGATTTCTGACCATCGGTTGGGGCGCCTGGATCGTGCGCCGGTATCTCAGACAAAAAGACGAGGCAGATTACTGGCAGTCCAAACCGTCTATCTCTTCGGATACCGAACAAACGGAAGGTCATGAGGATACCGAATCCGACCTTTCGAAAACGGATGCAGGAACTGTGCGTGACATTCCTTCGCGTGAGTTTAAGACATGAACAACGAAGCAAAAAACCGTATTTCTGAAGACTGGTCGGTAGTGGCCGCTCGCGTCGAAGCATACGAAGATGCAAGCCATACCGGATGGCCCGTCTTGGAAGATTTGGTGAACGACTTGTCCCCCGAACTTCGCGTCTCGGCGCTGAAAGAGTTGGTGGCAGTCGAGTTGGAGCGTCGTTGGAAAAGCGGTCAGCAAGTCTCCGTCGAGCAATACCTTCAGCAATTCCCGGAACTCAACCATTCGTCCGAGGTGCTTCAGGATCTGTATCGAGCCGAGTATGAGGCCCGGCATTTGAGTGGGGATCGACCCAACGTCGATGAATTCAAACGCCGTTACTCCGACTTTCAGCCGTTGACCGATCGCCACTCGATGGCGATGGCATCAACGACCCCGCTATCCAAAGCGGTCAATCAAGATACGAAGACCGATTTACGCGGACCCAAGATTGGTCGCTACATTGCTGAAACCTGCTTGGGCACAGGTGCCTTTGGCGATGTATATCGGTGTCACGATCCCAAGCTGGATCGGAAAGTCGCGGTAAAGGTTTCGCGAAATCGCCAGGAAGTTAGTTCCGAAATGCGAAAGGAATTTCAACACGAAGCTCGAGCCGCGGCTCGCGTCGATCATCCTGGTATCGTCCGCGTGCTCGATACCGATCTGACCGATAAGGGACAGGCATACATCGTTTATGAGTACATTGAGGGACTAACGCTCGAAAAGAAGATGAAGAAAGGGGACTATTCCCCCTCGGATGCAGTGCAGTGGATTATCGAGGTCGCCGAAGCACTGCACGAGGCTCACAAACAACGATTGGTGCACCGCGATATCAAGCCCAGTAACATCTTGATTGATCGAGCGGGCAAGGCGCATCTCACCGATTTCGGGATGGCTTCGCTCGACGACACCTTCTTCACATCCGACTACAGCGTCATCGGTACGTATGCTTACATGAGTCCCGAACAGGCGCGAGGCACTTCGCACTGGGCAACCTCGCAGGCCGACATTTATTCGCTGGGGACGGTGCTTTACCAGTTGCTTTGCCATCAGCTTCCATTTTCCGCCGACACCAGGGATGAGATGCGCGACCAGATTCTGCATCGTGCCGTAGTTCCGCCCCGCTCGATCGACGACCGCATTCCCAAGCAAGTCGAGGCGACCTGTCTCAAAGCGCTTTCCAAAGATCCGGAAAGTCGCCATCTGACGGCCAAAGACATGGCCGATGAATTGCGCCAGGCAATGCTTCCCAAGAAAAGCCGTAGCCTGAACTCTCTGCTGCTGCTACTCGTGATTCTCGCGCTTGGTGCTGTCGCCACACTGGGGTACGTGTTGCGGGGGCCAGCCAACCAGCCGCAGTTCGCGATCGATAAGTCTCGCGACCCGACCTTGGTCGTTCGGACCAAGAGTGCAGACGGTGCCTATTCACCTCTTGAACGCGGTCAAGCACCGCTTGTTGACGGCGACGTGATCGAACTTCAGGCCATCTCGAGAGTTCCCGCTTACTTCTACATCTTCACGGTCGATGCATCCGGTACAGCGGTCATGCTGTGGCCAATTTCGATGAAAGACCAGGCGATGACCGAAGTGGTTGAGCTTCCCAACAGCCCGGACGAAACCTATCGAGTTGTGGGTTCATCGGGGGGCGATTTGTTCCTGGCATTGGTTGCCGATGCATCGCTGAACGAATCGGAAATTGCCGAAGTGAAAGAGAAGATTCTCCCACGGTTTCTATTCGCAACACAGAATTTGAGTGTCGCCAGTGAGATCACGCGCCCGGGTACGACGGCAGAACCGCCGGCCGCATCTTCCGACGATGCCGTGCGATCGCTGGAGATAAGCAAGAGCGACCTCACGGACAGTCATCGCCTTCTCCCGCCTTCGGAGGTCATGGAAAGTCTCAATAAGAAGATCCAATCGTTCCACGGCTGGGCTGTTCCCCATCGATCGGAGTCGCAGGAATGACGTGGCATCGTCTCATTGCAACGGCCCACTGCATCCTTCTTTTGTTGGTGGTAAACCGGTCCAATGCCATGGAGCCCGTCGATACTCCAGCTTCCGCCACACTTCGCCAGGCAACCCAACTGGCCGACTCCGGAAACTTTCGTGGGGCCGAGCGCGCTCTGCTGCCGATTCTCGAACCGGGTACGGATCGGCCAACGTTATGGAATGCACGTGAGCTGTACCTGGCAATCTTGTGCGAATCAGGCCGCTTCACCGAGACCGTAACCTTTGGGAATGAGTTCCTTACGAGGCTCGCTCGGGAAACAGACGGCATTCCCATCGAAAAATTGCGTCGCAGTGCGACGGTATCGCTTTCCAGGGCCCACACGAAGCTGGGAGATCACGAAGCTGCCGTCGCCTCGCTCCAGGCTGCTTTAAACTCCGATACCAAGAGTCGCTTGGAAGACCCACTGTGGGAAATTCAAGCTCTCTGCGAGTTGGGTGAATTCTCTCAGCGGCTGCCGCATCTCAAGCTCTCCGAACGGCACTGGGAAGACGTTATCGAGCGATGTGTGGAACAAGAGACGCTCATCCTCAGCGAGAGCATTCGCCTTCACGATCTACCCGAAGTGGCCGAATCGCATGCCAGGGCTATGTTGGCTACCGACCGCGAGAGTGAATTGGGCCCGCTCGTCGAGACACTTGCCGAGAAAGCCGTGCTTGCCGCGGTGCGAGTCTTGCAGACTTGGGCGGCCACCTGTCACGAATCGCAAGATGTGAGTCAACAGCTCGAACACGTGAACCACGCGTTGGAGTTACTCGAAAATGAACATGAATCCGACGAGACGAACGAGCCAAGGCTGCTTGCCCGCGCTGAACTGCTTTGGGCACGTGCAAACGCATCGCAGCCAGACGACATGCCAGCAGATGAATCGGCCCTGCGAGACGTCATTGCTGCCTACACCGCGTTTCTTGAAGTGACGGAAAGCTCGAGCATGCGCATTGGAGGATTGCAACGAATATTCGCGGCATACAAGACGCTCGATGAGAAAGATCTCGCCATCGATGCCGGCACCAAGGTCTTGGACCTGCTCACAGAAACCGCACACTCTCTCGACCCCAGAACGCATCAGGTTTCCACGTTGCTAGGCACGTTGTGTTACCAGCAGGACCGGCATCTCGAGGCCATGAAATACTGGCAGTCCGCGCTGACCTACTGGAGCGACCGAGTCCCCGCCGACGCGAATGCCTATACCACTTGCCTGATGGGCATCGCCAATCTGTACATCGACAAGGGCGATACCAGCGAAGCGATGAAGCTACTGCGGGTACACGATGAACATTGCCGGACTATTCTGCAGGAGGATGCTCCCATCCTGGCGTCGGTCTTATCCAGCCGAGGTAGTCTCGAATCGGCGCACGGATACTTTCAGAACGCCATCATTTGCTACAGCGATGCCGAGCGTCTGCTCCTGGAGCAAGTGAGCATTCGGGAAGAGCACTACCGACAATTGGCCGAGGTGCGTTTCGACTCGGCGACCATCCATCAAGCGCAGGCATCGCATCAAGCGGCGGAAATCCTGTATAGACAGGCCATGGAAGATCTGTTGAAGATCGAGTCGAACCATTCACCCAAACTCTCGCGATACCATGTCGCCTTGGCAACCGAGTCACTGCAATTGGCTATGCTTACTCCGCAGTCGCCAGCCGAAATGTTGGAGAAATCGCGTCGTTATTGCGACTCTGCCGAACGTCTGATAGAGCTGAATCAACAGCACGAGACGCCGTTGGCTGCGAAGCTTGCCGACGTTGCAGGAGATCTTGCGCGAATCGAAGGCAACGTTGCGGTCGCGCGTGAGAAGTGGCAGCGCGGTATCAAGGTTGCCCGTTCGACGAATCAATTGGTTCTAACGGCTCGCATTTTGAACAAGTTAGCCGCACTGGAAACCACGCAACACCGAACGCAAGCTGCTGGCGAACTCATGGAAGAGGCCGTTGCGATCATCGAGGGGCTAAGAGGATTTCCCAACCTTCGGTACGTCACCCTCGTCAACTATGCGCGTGTTCTGCTTGCCTCAGCAGGGTCGGGTAATCTGCAAGAGGATCGCTTCGCGGAAATTCAGGCACTCCTGGAACAAGCGATTGAACTGATCGAGGAACCCAGGAAAAATGTTCGCGGAAACGCAACCGATCGTGCACAGTATTTCCAGAATTTCGGAGATGCATTCACGCTGCTGTTCGGGCTGCACTCGCGGCGTTTCAATAACCGACACGACCGCGATTCGATGGTCGAGGCAATCTTCTTTGCCGAAGCCGGACGCAACCGTACCTTCCTCGATCAGGTGCACGCCGCCGGCCTCCAGATGACCGAAATTCTCGCAAGCTCCGATGCCTCGCTCATCGAGAAACGCGAGACGCTCTTGAACGAATCGGCGGAGATTACGGCAGGTTTGCGTGCCAACAGCGTGTTTTCAGAATTGGCCTATCGAGAACCTGACGCAACAGAACCCGGGGCTACCGATCCACTGAGTATGGAAGAGCGAATCGATGAAATCGACGCGCAACTGCTGTCTTTGGAACAGGAGATTTACGACCGCATCGAAAGCTCCTCGGCTCAGACGTCCACGATTCTGTTTAAGCCCGACCGCGGATCGTGGAATCGGCAACTCAACGAGATTCTGAAGCCGGGGCTGGGCGTCTTGATCTACCACATTGGTCGCAACGAAGGGTATCTGGCCGCGCTGACTCAGGATGCCGCGAGCTGCGTTTCGTTGATGGTGCCTTCCGACGGAAGGACCTCCGGTTTAGGGATTCCCAGCGGACCGCTCTCGAGAGGCGACGTCGCTCACCTGACTTCCAAATACCTTCAGACACTGAAGAATCAACGTCGTGCCGCGATCCTGGCCTCCGAGGTATCTACGGGTTCAAGCATTACGACCCAGAAGGACGAGTCGCCTCTTCCAGGCGCCGTTGCCATCGGCGAAATCCTGCTTCCCGAGCCCATCCGCGAATTCATTCGCAACCAATCGATCGAGCAGCTTATCGTTATTCCCGATGCCGCATTGCACCAATTGCCCTTCGAAGGGCTCGTCATCTCAGATCAGGGGAATCCCCGATTTATTCTGGATGCGTTTCCTCCGATAGCCTATTCGCCCTCGATCATGGTGATGGCCCGTCTGATGTCCACCGCGAACGGCCCGGATCTCTCGAATCGCGCAGCACTTACGGTAGGGAACCCGACGCGAACCGATGTTGTGGCACTCCCGGAAGCCGAGGCCGAGTCGAACGCCATCTACGACATTTGGGCCGAACAGTTTGGGGCTGAAAACACGTTCCAGCTTGTCGATTCCGAGGCCACGGAGAGCGCCGTCAGCGAGTTCATCCATTCGCGTCCGCTACGTTTCGTTCATTTCGCCGTTCATGGAAAGGTGGCACATGAACAAGGCGGTTCACTCGTCGGTGGGCTCTTGCTCGCGGCTGCAAACGACCAGGCCCCGTCAGACTCCGACGCCCAATTGACCTTGAGCGAGGTGCATTCGTTGCCACTTCGCTATTGTGAACTGGCCGTGCTCAGCGCATGCGAAACCAATGTGGGGTTTGAAGTTCCCTTGGAGGCCGGCATGACCATGGCACGCTCATTTTTTGCTGCCGGAACTCAGCGAGTCATCGCCAGCCAGTGGAAGGTCTCGGACGCGTCGACATCGCAATTGATGGTCAACCTGTTTAAGGAACTCTCCGACGCCAGCTCCAATGCGTATGCGATCGCGTTGCACAACGCCAGAAAGTCTGTACGAGAAGAGTGGCCTTCCCCATACCACTGGGCGTCCTTCGTTCTCATCGGTCCACCACAGTAAGTCGGCAACCCGCCGATCCCATCCGGGCAGTACGAAATGATAGGACCCACCAGGGTTCAAGTCAGTGCTTGTTTGAACCGGCGGCCTGGGCCGAATGATTCCTCGGTGACGAGTTTCTTCCGATCATCGATGGCCTTCAAGGCCAGCTTTCCGGCCAATCCAAGGAGCCCCGAAGGCGCCGCGGTGATATGGCCAACGGGATAGCTGCCTGTGGACCAATGCGAAGTTGCGTCGGTCGTGGGGCCAAAAAAGTCCACGCGCTTCACACCGGGGTCGGCGTGGAAACGCTCGAACATCTTCCATAGAAGCAGATGGCCCGGTGAGTACTTCGCGAACTCGGGGTTGTAGGCAACTTTAGGACTGAAATAGGTCCCTTTCGCGATCCAGCCGTACTCGAACGCGATAGGCTGTCCTCCGCAAGACAAAAACGACAAGCACAGGCATCCATCGGCCGCGAGGGACTTGGCCTGATTCAGATAGAACTCGAACATCCCACGAGAACCGAGTGCCGAGGTGCCGGCATCTCCCTTCCATCCTTGGTTCTCCATTTCAAATCCGCAACGAAGCAGCGGCGTTACCTGATCGGGACGCAAATCTCGGTATTGATGGAAGTCTACTGCTCCGACACTCTCCAGCCGACGAAGCATGCGGCCCATTTTCTTGCGATGGTTCTTGGAGCAATTTGCCTTGTAGACTTCCCAATCGCTGCCAATGTTTACGGTTCCAATCGAAAATGTATCGCTGCGGCGACAACTGATCTGGTGGTGGCTCATCACCGAAAAGAACATTTGCCAGTGGGCACTCTTGTAGGGGACATCCTCGAAACGCAGCAACGGCGTTCGCATATTGCGGCAACGATCGGCAAGCATTCTGCAAGCCGCGTGAGCATCGTGCCCCACATCCAACAACAGCTCGCCGGCGTACGACCAACTGTTTCGGGCCAGGGAAGTTACCGGGATGAACTGGCGATAGCGACCGGAAACCAAAGGTAATGCGGCAACCAGCCGACTACCCCGGCTTACCGTTAGGATCCTCACCCTGCTCTTGGCGGCGAACGTCTGAAGCCATGCCGTCAGGGGGCGGCTCCGGCACGCTGGCTGCTGGATGGGGGTTCTGGCCCACAGGTTGTCCCATGCCTCCGCATGACTCTCCAGTTGCTGAACGTCCCGCCAAACATCAACACAAAGATCACTCATCGCGGCGCGGGTATCCTTTTTGAACGAACAGATAGGACAGGCTGAGAAGGGATTGCGAAATGCGACACGAATGTCGTATATGAAACCCTACCTCACTCTTGCATTGGGAAACCTCTAGAGCGAAGGCACCAACGGCGATATCGCGAGAAACCATGAATCGCGGGCAGATGGAATCGATTGCACGAGTCACGAGGGGGGACCTCGTGGTGGATCGATGGGATAACAGACGTGCACGCGCGAGCAAACCCAGGATCCATTCCCAGGGCCGCGAGTTGCTCTTCTTCGGATTCTCGATTCTAAATCGACCGCAAGTGGCCGTTGCCCTATCCTATTTCTACGAAAGACGTTCAATGTCTTCAGGCTTGCTCATGCGTTTCTCCTCATTCATGCTAAGAACCATCGCGGTAGCCGGGATCGCACATTGGATCTTTCTGTGCCGTTTGATCTGATCCGATTCGGTGTGTTCCGACCTCGGTCGATTGATTCTGTAGGCAGAGAAGAGGTTTCGTGGCCAAGAAACGAAAGAAGCCGTCTCGGCAACCGTCCGGTAAAACCGGGAATCGCGTTACCGAGCCGAAGCGCGACAACGCGCCGAAGCTGCGTCCGAAGCGCCGCATCTTGTTTCGAGTATTCATCGGTCTGTTGTGGATCGTGGCGATCCTCGCGGCCATCGAGTTCTATGCACGCTACAGCTTTGCAAAGATCGAAAAACGAAACCCCCTGGCCGCCGATTACCATGGCGAGATGACCGCCTTCTCCGCGGCCGGTGATAGAGCCTGGCTGCGGCAGAATCTGGCCTACCAGCCTAACGTCACTGTTCGGGCCACCTACGGCGATCGCGAGTTCGTCGCCAGCACCAACGAACACGGCTTTCGCGACGACGCGGTGGTGCTTCCCAAACCGCCGGATATCTATCGCATTGTCTGTATCGGCGGATCGACCACTGCCGAAGGTTACACGAATGATACGTCCTATCCGGCGCTGTTGGAGAAGGCTCTGCAGCGGTTACTGGATACCGACCGCGTCGAGGTGATCAACTGTGGGATCTCCGGTCTCACGACGCCAGGACAGCTTGTACGATTGCCCGACTATCTCCGCCTCCAGCCGGATCTGGTTCTGGAATACAACGCCGTCAACGATATTTGCTGGTTGCTGGCGCCTCAGTGGCGGTTTGAGCACAACTACTTGCAAAGTACCCTCGCGAAGTCGGCATTCGCGCGGCAACATCTCACAGAACTGTTGCAACCAAATCAATCTCAGGTCGACAAGTACCTCAGTGCGGTCACGCTGGCAAACGTGGCCAAAATTATTCAGGAGGTGCGTGCGACTGGGGCTGAGATGATGATCAGCAGCTTTGCGCACCCGACCCTCGCAGATTTGACACCAGAAGAACAACAGTTCCTGGATCACAACCTGCGGCAGTCTTGGGGGGTGGACTATATGTCGCTGGAAGAATACGTGCAGATTGTCAACCGTTACAACGAACTGTTGGCCGAAATGTGTGAGCAAAAGCATGTGCGACTCATCCCATTGGCCAGTCAGCTCACCGGTGGTACGGACGTGTTCAAAGATATCTGCCACGTCACCCCCAAGGGTGCCGAGATGAAGGCGGAAATCATCGCGGCCGATCTCCAAGACTACGTGGCCCAGCAGCTACAGAAAAAACCAAAACAAGCGATTCCGCAGCTCCAACCGCAGCAGTAGGTCGAACTTCTCAGACTCGTGTTCTCGCAGTATCGGCGAGCCTGTACCGTGCCGACCAAAACTGACATGGATCTTTGTCCATCGGCACCGCGTAGCTATAGTGATACTATCCTGGGGACGGTGGTTGAGGACCATCTGAAAAGCAGTTTCTGCACGTGCCGCGGCAACGGATCACCGGCGCTCCAGCCGCCATACAAGGTCTTGTAATGTCCGACGAAGGTAAGCCATACGCTTCGGGAATCGCAGCCGATGTCCGGCTCGGTCGCGACACGCGAATCCATGCGTTGGTCAATCTTTACGGCTGTAGCATTGGAGACGAGACGGGCATTGGGGCCTTCGTCGAAATTCAGAAGAACGCCGTGGTCGGCTCGCGCTGCAAGATTTCTTCGCATACCTTCGTCTGCGAGGGTGTGGTAATCGAGGACGAGTGCTTTGTCGGGCACAACGTTTCATTCATCAACGACCGCCACCCGAGGGCTGTCACGAAAGATGGTTCGCCGCAGCGAGACAACGACTGGGAAGTGATCCCGACTCGGGTTTGCCGCGGCGCGTCGATTGGTTCGGGGTCTGTAATCCTTTGTGGCGTTACCATCGGAGAAGAGGCCATGATCGGCGCGGGTGCCGTAGTGACGAAAGACGTCGCTCCCGGCGAAGTGGTCTACGGAGTACCCGCTCGAGCACGCGCTCTGAACCTCGATAAGGGCGATCACTGATTCATGCGAATTCCCTTTGTCGATATCCCACTACAGAATCGGCCGCTGATGGAGCAGCTCCACGCGGCGTTCGAGGAAATCCACGCCACGGGCGCATACGTGCTGGGGCCCGCCGTCGCGCAATTCGAGCGAGCGTTTGCCGAATTTCTAGATGTTTCGCATGTAATAGGAGTTGGTACCGGCACCGACGCCTTACATCTTTCCGTGCAGGCTTCCGACATCGGGCCCGGTGACGAGGTGATTACCACGCCACATAGCTGGATCAGCACGGCCTGGGCCATTAGTTATGTCGGTGCCAAGCCCGTATTCGCCGACATCGACGAGAAGACGTACACGCTATCGCCCGCGAAGGTGGAAGAGGTCATCACTCCCCGCACCAAGGCGATCATACCGGTACACCTCTATGGCCGCGTCGCCGAGATGGATGGCCTAGCCGACATCGCCCAGCGGCACAACGTGGCTCTGCTTGAAGACGCCTGTCAGGCGCATGGTGCAAAGTATCATGGTCGAAGCGTGGGAACGATCGGTCTCTCGGGCTGTTTCAGCTTCTACCCGGCCAAGAATTTGGGGGCCATGGGCGAGGCCGGCGCCATCGCCACCAACGACGATAAGCTCGCCAGACGAGTGCGTCAGCTGCGCGATCACGCTCAGAGTTCCAGGCACAATCACGAAGAGATCGGCTACAACGCCCGCATGGATGGACTGCAGGGAGCCGCACTCAATGTCAAACTTCCGCACCTTCATCGTTGGAACTCGCTGCGAAGAAAACACGCCCAGCGTTATAAGCAGCTTTTAAGTGACACACCCGGATTGGTGCTACCCGATGCTGGTGCCGAGGGGGAACACGTCTGGCACTTGTACGTCGTTCAACTCACGGACATGCCACGCGAAGTGTTTCAGTCTCGCCTTGCTGAAGAAGGGGTCGCATCAAGTGTTCATTATCCAACACCTATCCCGTTGCAGCCGGCGTATCTTTCGCTGGGTCATCAAGCAGGTGACTTTCCCGTGGCCGAGTCCGTCATGAACCGCTGCGTGTCGTTGCCCATGTACCCTGAGATGACCGAAGAACAGGTGGATTATGTCGCGGCGGTTGTGAAGCGAGCCCTGACGTCGAAAGCACCGGCATCACAAAAGCCAATTCCCCAATAAGTACAGGTAAACAAGTGGACTTGAAAGGCAAACGTGTTCTGGTCACCGGTGGCTGTGGTCAAATTGGTTCGACGTTGGTCGACTTGCTCGTACAGGACGATGGTCCGGAACAGGTCATCGTGCTCGACGATATGAGCCGCGGTACGAAAGAGAACCTGGAACTCGCGCTGTGTTCCGGCAAGGTCACGCTCGTCACCGTCGATATCAGCGATGCCGCGGCGATTCGACCCTGTTTCGATGGCATTGACGCAGTGTTCCACCAGGCCGCGATAAGAATTACCCGTTGCGCTGAAGATACAAAGGCCTGTCTCGATGTGTTGATTGGCGGTACGTTCAACGTACTGACCGCCTGTGTTGAAGCGGGCGTGAAGAAAGTCGTCGCGGCCAGTTCCGCCTCGGTCTACGGCATGGCGGATGAAATCCCCACGCCGGAGTTCCATCATCCTTATAACAACCGCACGTGGTACGGAGCTGCGAAGCTGAGCGGGGAGGCCATGCTCCGCAGCTTCAACGATATGTACGGGTTGGACTACGTCGCCCTGAGGTACTTCAACGTTTACGGTCCTCGGATGGATGTCTTTGGCCGCTACACCGAGGTGTTGGTCCGCTGGTTGGATTGTCTGGACAACGACGAGCGACCGCTCATCTTTGGCGATGGCTTACAAACCATGGATTTTGTGTTCAACGAGGATGTCGCCCGGGCCAATCTGCTGGCCATGCAGAGTGATCGCAGCGACGATGTATACAACGTAGGAACTGGCGTAGAAACGAGCTTGGCCGAGTTGCTCGAGGTACTGCTGAAAGTGACGGCGAAAGAAGGGGTAAAGCCCGAGTACCGTCCGCCGCGCATTGTGAACTCGGTTGTTCGGCGGTGTGCCGATACGACGCGTGCCCGAGAAGACTTGGGTTTTGAAACGCGTGTTTCGCTGACCGAAGGGCTCCAGCGGCTCGTGGCTTGGCGCCATGATCGGCTGACCTCGACGTAATCGCATTGCCTTCTGTGAATCTGGCGGGAGAAGATGCTTCCACCCGCCAACACTCCGGAGCCTAGGGACATGATCCCGCTTACCAAACCATCGCTCGGTGACGAAGAGTCGGCGGCCGTGAGCGAGGTGATCTCCAGCGGCTGGGTCACGCAAGGACCGCGAGTGGCAGAATTCGAGTCGCTCGTGGCCCAATACTGCCATGCCAAACATGCGGTGGCCGTGACCAACTGCACGTCGGCCTTGCATCTTGCGCTGCTGGCTCTGGATATCGGCCCCGACGACGAAGTCATTTGCCCGTCGCTCTCGTTCATCGCCACGGCTAACGCCATTCGCAATGCCAACGCCACGCCGGTCTTCGCCGATGTCGATCCCTTAACCTACAACCTCGACCCGGCGGCTGTTGAATCGCTGATTACGAAACGCACCCGCGCCATTCTGCTGGTCCATCAGCTTGGACTACCCGCGGACCTGGAGAGCTTCGACGCCCTGGCCCAACGACACGGTATTGCGATTGTCGAAGACGCGGCCTGCGCGCTGGGAAGCCAATACCGTGGTTCACCGATTGGCCAATCAATCGCCAAACAAAGTGCGGCGTGTTGCTTCAGCTTTCACCCTCGCAAAGTGATTACGACGGGAGAGGGGGGCATGATCGTAACCGACGACGAGCAACTGGCCGCTCGCATGAAACGACTTCGCCAACATGGCATGAGCATCTCTGACAGCGAGCGGCATGCTGCCGGAGCCTGCGTGGTCGAATCGTATCCCGAGCCCGGGCACAACTATCGCCTTACTGATGTGCAAGCCGCAATCGGTGTCGTACAAATGGGGCGACTCGATGAACTCGTCGCTCGACGACGTGAACTGGCAGCTCGCTACGAACAGGGACTCGCAACGCATCCATGGTTGCACACACCCACGGTTCCCGAAGGCTACGCTCCGAACTACCAAAGCTACGCCGTGTGGCTGGACGAAACAGCCCCTCTCGGCCGAGACGAGCTTCTTGCACAACTGGCCAGGCACGAAATCAGGGCAAAGCGGGGCCTGATGCTGATCCATCGCGAGGCCGCGTATAGCAATTCGGCCGCATCGATCAGCCTGGCCGGATCGGAGTTGGCCAGCCGGAGATCGCTGCTTTTGCCGCTGTACCCGTCGATGACCCACCAGCAGCAGGACCTGATTCTATCGGTTTTGCACGAGATCGCGGGTGCCTAAACGGCGTAATCGTTCAATCGGCCATGCGACCGTGAGGGCTTTTCTCTCAAGCGGCAGCATCTGAGGACAGCGGCCCGAGTATTTTTGGACGTGTAGACTATATTGGAGGTTTGGGTGCAGCCGCCCTCGGCGGCTCTGGTCGTTCGGCCCATCTGTCGCGACAACGCTTGGTGAGACCTCTCGGTGCAACGAATCTCGGTCATGATTGCGTTTTTTAACGAAGCGGAAAATATTGGTCCGCTGCGCGAACGCATCACCAAAATGAGCTCGACCTTGGACGCCGAACTGGAACTGGTGCTGGTCGATGATCATTCAACCGACGCGAGTTCGGCCATGGCCCGTCGCTGGGCAGAAGAAGAGCCCGGCATCCACTACCTTCGGCTTTCACATCGTTGTGGACCTCACGCCGCGATGGCCGCCAGCCTGACCAAGTGCACGGGCGACTGTGCCATCATGACGGCTGCCGATCTACAAGATCCTCCGGAACTGATTCCGCGACTCGTCGAACACTGGCAAGAAGGGAACGACGTGGTGCTGGCCTGCCGATCGCAACCGGCATCGCAGTCACTCATATTGGGTTGGCTGGGAAACCTCTTCTACTTTCTGTGCCGAATCGGTGGACTGCCGAATATGCCGAAGCGTGGAGTCGATTTTGCGTTGATCGATCGCCGCGTGATCGATGCCTATCACACGATCCCCGAAAAGACCTCCAACATTGTCGCCATGATGTTGTGGATGGGTTTTCGGCAGTCATCGTTCGAGTACGTCAAACAGCCGCGCCACGCTGGACACAGCAAGTGGAATATGCGGAGCAAGATCCGCCTGGCGATCGATACATTCGTCTCGTTCAGCCGAGCTCCCACCTGGTTGATGGGCGGAGGCGGCTTACTGGCCCTGGGCATTGGTACCTTGCAGGCAATCTGGATGGCGGTTAGCAGTTTCCGCGGCCACTCGCCGGAAAGTTGGAGCGTCGTCCTGCTGGTGATTCTCATGATGGGGGGCTTCCAATTGATCATGTTGGGCGTGCTCGGAGAATACCTCTCCCGTGCGCTCGACGAGGCCCGAGGTCGTCCTCAATTCATGTTGGAAGAGTATCTGCCCCCGCGCGAGATGAGGGCTCGGCGAGCTCCGCAAGAACTCTCTTCCAAGGGTGTCTCGACGACTGAAAACGGTGATGCTCCGCCAGGAACGGCCGAGGTTCGGACGCCAGAGAGTGAGCTGGATGCATAGCCTACCGGGCAGGTCATTTCGAAACGACTCGGTCCAATAACCGGTTTAGGTGGGGAGAGTGGATGTGATATCTGTTGGTGTCGTTGGATACGGCTATTGGGGTCCGAATCTGGTCCGCAACTTCAACGCGTGTCCACAAACACGCGCGGTGGCGGTCTGTGACCCCGATGTCGATCGGCTCAACCGCGCGTCCGAATTCCTTCCGGGTCTGAAGACCTGCACCAGCTTCGAAGAGCTGCTTGCCATCGAGGAACTCGATGCGGTGGCCATCGCGACACCCCCGAAGACCCATGCAGCCTTGGCAAAGGCAGCATTAGAATCGGGATTGCATGTATTGGTCGAAAAGCCAATTACGACGAGTTCGGCAGATGCCCAGATGTTGATCGACCTGGCGGCCGAAAAGCAATTGGTGCTGATGGTCGACCACACGTTTCTGTATAGCGGCCCGGTAAAGCGAGTCCAGGAACTTATTGCTTCCGGCGAACTGGGCGATTTGTATTACATCGACACGGTCCGTATCAACTTAGGACTGTTCCAGAATGATTTGAATGTTGTCTGGGATTTGGCCACGCATGACTTGTCCATCCTCGAGTTCTGGATCGGCCGCGCGCCAAAAAGCGTAACCGCATTTGGTGCCTGTCATGCACGCACGAGCACGGAGAACATGGCCTACCTGGTCCTGGACTACGGCAACGATCTACTGGCCACGATTCACGTGAATTGGCTAAGCCCGGTGAAGATTCGCCGCTCGATCATCGGGGGTAGCCGCAAGAGTATCGTCTTCGACGACATGCAGCAGTCTGAAAAGCTGCTGGTCTACGATCGCGGGATTACCATCTCAGACGATCCGGAGATCAGTCGCGGTGTGCTGATCGACTATCGTATCGGCGACGCCTGGTCGCCGCACATTCCGTTTAGCGAACCGCTGAAAGAAATCGTAGAACACTTCACCGACTGCATCGCCAACAAGAAACAGCCCAAGACCGACGGTGCCGCGGGCCTGCGAATCGTGCAGTTGTTAGAAGTCGCCGAGCAAAGCATGCGGGCCGGCGGCAAACGCATCGAATTGCCGCCTACATAAATGCTTCGCGATAGCAGCATTCCGCTGAATCACGCTACGGTGTCTTATCTTTGAGTTCGTAGATCACGCTCTCGTCCACTCGGCTGACTTCTGCGTAATTCTCTTCGACAATCTTCTGTAGTTCCGGAAAGTTGGCCAAATCGTAGATCGACCGGTCGCTCATCGTATGGCTCGCTCCCGAGGCGTCCACAAAAAAACGCGGGCGATATTCCAGCATGTCGTCCAAAACAACTTGGGAAAATGCCGGTTCCGGCTGCGGGTTCTCGGCTGATGCCGCATTGGCATCGAGCATGACATACGAGGCGATCGTCAGCCGAGAGCCACTTGTCAGCCGACTGGTTGAATAGATCTCAGGGAGCCACCCCCAGACATAGAGTTGATCTTCTTTACCGGCCATACGTTTCAATTCGCGGGTAACATTCGGCATGATCGAATTGAGAGTTCGCTGAACTTCGGGGCTTCCCAACTGCCTCGCGTTCTCCATGTTGATTTTCGCCAGTCGTGTCAGATCGAACACGATGATCCCGGTGGCGATCAAGGCCAGAGCAATCGCCGTACGCTCAGAAAGTACGCGATAGCCCAGCGTGTTCCGGAGGCTCTTCTTTGCTGGCGGTTTCTTCTTATCGCTCTTGGGTGAATTTGTACGACCGCTCGCGTTCGCGGAACTGCCTAGAGCGATCACTCCCGCGACGACCAATCCGCCCCCCACCGGCAATAACGCCCACAAAGGTAGCGCCAATGTTTCCGTGAAAAACCAAACCGGCGGTCGAGACACCGAACACGGTAGAAACAAAAAGTCGAGAAGCAACGCCGACGCAGCAACGGAAGCCACGATGCGAAACGTCCGCCGCTCACGAGGTAGCTGCCAGAGTGTCGCGGCTCCCAGGGCCACGAGAACAGAGGTCGGTGGCAACATGAACAGGAAGTAGTGCTCGAAAAATCGCTGACCGGCCTGCACCGCGATGATGGCGGTCATCAGGTTCAGGGCAAACAGAACGCCCACCCGCAGCACATGCCCCGATGTACTGTGATCGTGTGACTTTCTGATTTGAATCGCAGCCATCACGAGGCTTGTGACCGCGACGGCATACCCAACGAGAAATAATCGTCGCATGGGCACATTGCGATAAAGCTCGTTGAAGTAAACCTCCCAGCCCCCGCTAGGTTCGGAGCTTTCGACGCCCGAGTGTGCGTAATCCCCGGCCAGTCTCCGAATCAGGTCCATGTATTCGAAGAACGTTCCGTACCATATCAGGGGGACGATACACACGGCGGTCATCGCAATCCCACCGGTCGCATAGGCACCGATCCCCATGGCTGTGGTTTTCCACCGGCGAGAGATGGCCCCCTCGATCGCCATGGCGATCGCAATGGTTGGCACTAAGTAGGCCATTTGCTCTTTGAACCAGACCCCAAGTGCAACCAATGCGCCGGCCACAAATAGCAATCGCAGATCGTAGCTCGAATCGAGGGCTGCTGTTTCATCGCCTTCCACATCCCCGCCAGACCTTCGGCTCTGTAGATACAGAAGAATTGCCGCCAGCAGGCAAACCCCCGAGGTCCACTCCCGGTTGACCGAGTAACCCTCAAACAAGGGATTCAGCCCGATAAACGTCAGCCCGGCCACCCCCGCGATGGTGCGGCCCGAGCATCTGCGGACGACAAAGTACAACATCACCGCCATGGCGAGGCATATCATCATGAAGAGTGTCCGAACCTCAACCATGCAGTACGGACCAAAGATGCGTGCCATCCAGGTGAACAGCGCTTCGGTATACACCGGCCCAATCGGCGCCGCAAAAGGCGAGATTCCCGTGGTGGCCAGAAACGAAGCCTTCGATTCGTATTGACACTCATCCGGGTTCAACGTGATCAGCGACAGCGTGGGATATCGCGTGTAGAGAACTGCCCCCAAAATAATCGCGAGCATGACGATGTCGGTAGCTCGAAACCCGGTGGCGGGTGACCACATGCGCCTTTTCGATTCCATTCGGTTATTCCCCTGAAGGCGGACCGATCGGTCGCCCCTGAGAGTCGTGAGCCAGAAATCCGCTCAGCGGGTAACGGGCCTCTAACTGACCAAGTGTCATGATGGTGCAGTCGCGATCGCGCAGCAGTTCTAGAACAGTTCGCAGGAACGTCTCGGCACCTTGCCCTGGATGTCGAAGCTCGGCCTGTGAGGCGGAGTCCAACGTTTGGATGTGTGGTTTGATGCGCTGGTAGTATTCCCCGTTGGGAATGTTGCAGGCCTGAAAAAACGGGTGTACGTTCAGCACCTTCAGGCCGGGGCTCAGCAAGGCAGGCAACAAGGGCCCAAGTTCCCATTGATCGGGGAAATGATGCCAATGCACGTCGTCTTCCCAAAAGACGGGATATCGCACCAGGCCCGATCCATGTGCCAGCGGGACCAGATTCGGCTGCAGAAACAGCAGCAGGTTACTGTCATACCGCAATCCGCGACGTGCCATTTCCATCGAAATGGGCGTGCTATCGACAAACGAATGACAGCGGAATCCTTCGCTGCCTGGAAACCAATTCATCAGCGTATCGATAATCTCCGTCGGCTCCGAGCCATGCGTCGAACCCGGCAGAAAATTCGGGTGGATGCCAATCTCCGCTCGATCCTCACGCTGCATCGCATTCAGCACCGTACTGGGGCCGGTTGCGAAGATGGTCGGGCGAATCTCGTAGTCCCGCAGCAACGCATCGAACTGCTCCAGGGCATAGTCCGACGCCCAATCCGTGTCGCAACTCAGGCAAAACACGGGTTCTTCAATCGTAAGCAGGTTCATGAACGATACCGAATTTGATCACAGCCTGAAGATGACCCGCGAGAGCACGTCTTGTACGAAATCTGCTCACCAACGATTGAGTTGATCGAAGACCCCGTCCGGTCGAACCGATTCCTCACTTTGTCCAAGCGCTCCTTAGCCTGACCCCCCACCAGCTTCTTTGCAAGACAAGCGGTCGAGTCTATAGCTGCGTATCCCAGGCGGGCCATTCACGTTCGGGAGTGAGTGACAATTCTGAAGCATACCCTGGCGCCCTACGCGAACAGGGCTATTGCCCATCCTTCAGGGCATCGAATCGGCAACGTAATTGCCAGCCTATGGATTGTAGGGTCAATGGGCCGAAAGCCGGCGACCGAAGGTCGTCTAATCAGGATATTCGCTGCAATCGTCACCTCGGTCGGGTTGGGGGGCAATGACCGAAGGATATGATAGAATAACGGTTTAACGCTCCACCATGGTGGGCTGAAGCAGGGGATCTGGGGGCGATCTCAAACTCATCGGTCGGTTCCATCACCCGGGTTCCTGGGGACTAAGGATTGCTGTCTTCAATCAGCGCACACGCGAGCATCCGTATGGCGGACTTCCTGGCGTCCAGTTGTTTCGCAGCAGACGGATGATTCTCAACCGGGGTGCCGCGCGAGGCCTTATTGATGACTTGCGGTTTTTGAAATTCCCGTGAACTCGGCCAGGGATTCGTATCCTTGGTCAGGTTCAAGCGTTTTCATACTTTCAACCAACTCGACCCATCGCATTTGCCATGTCGTTCGCTCCTGAAATCGTTGAACAGCTCGCCAAGATACTGGGGCTGCCAGCCGACCAGATCTATGCCGAGCAACGATTTGCCGACTACCCCCTCGACTCGGCGATGGCGACGGAGTTAATGGCCGAGTTGTCCGACAAGTTGGACCGCACGCTATCCCCGGTTCTGTGTTGGCAATATCCCACCGTGGCCGCTTTGGCCAGGCACCTTGATAGCGAACAGGCAACCGAACCCGGCGAGAGCCTTCCGGACACAACCACCTCCAACGCGTCTGCGCCTATCGCCGTGGTTGGTATCGGTTGTCGCTTCCCGGGTGGGGCCGACACGCGAGCGTTCTGGCAGTTCCTCACCGCCGGGCAAGACGCCATCCGCGAGACGCCTACGGACCGTTGGATCATTGAAGAATGGATGGAAGCCGAGACTGGATCAACCGGCAAAGGGCTCCCTCGTTGGGGAGGATTCCTCGAACAGATCGATCAGTTCGATCCGGCCTTCTTCGGAATCACGCCCCGCGAAGCAACCCACATGGATCCCCAGCAGCGACTCGTGATGGAGTTGGCCTGGGAGGCATTGGAAGATGCCGGGATTCCACCCAGCACGCTCTTCGGCAGTAACGCCGGAGTTTTCCTGGGGGTGACTTGGCGGGACTATCTCCTGCTGCACGGCAACAGCACCCAATCTTACGACCTTTACACCGGCACCGGTGCGGCCCCCAGTATTTTGGCAAACCGGATTAGTTACTTTCTGGGGCTTCAAGGACCGAGTCTGGCGGTCGACACGGCATGTTCCTCATCGCTAACGACCGTCCTACTGGCTTGCCACAGCCTGTGGCGAGGTGAATCTTCCATCGCGTTGGTCGGCGGCGCGAATCTTATGGTCGCCCCACAGACAATGGTCGGCATGTACAAGTTCGGCGGTCTCTCGGGTGGTCCGGTTTGCAGCGCATTCGGAGCAGATGCCGACGGGCTCGTGCGTGGCGAGGGCGGAGGCGTCGCCGTGCTCATGCCCTGTGAGCGTGCTCGTCAGTTGCGACTGAAACCCTACTGTGTGATCCACGGCGGCGCCATGAACAACGACGGTGCCAGCAACGGGCTAACCGCGCCCAACCAGACGGCCCAAGAATCGTTGCTGCGGACCGCCTACCGACAAACATCCATTGAACCTAGCGAAGTTACACTGATCGAAGCACACGGCACCGGCACCAAACTGGGCGATCCCATCGAAGCCAATGCCCTGGGGTCGGTGTTGGGCGCAGAACGACACAGCGAAAATCCGCTATTGATCGGATCGGTCAAAAGCAACTGTGGCCATCTTGAAGCCGCGGCAGGAATTGCCGGCCTGACAAAAATCGCCCTAGCCACCGCACAAGAGGTGATTCCGCCCAGCCTGCACAGTCAGCCGCCCAATCCGCATATCGATTTCCAGGACCTGCACCTAAAAACGCAAACCCAGCTGGAACGTTGGCCTGCTTCGGACCATCGACGTTTGGCCGGGGTCAGCGGGTTCAGTTGGGGTGGCAGTAATTGCCACCTGATCACCTCGGCCCCACCAGGTCTCTCCGCGGAGTTGTTTGTCTTATCGGCCGACTCCGATTCAGATCTGAAACGCCTGGCTCAAGCGGTGCGTTCGCAGATTCGAGAAAGTGTCCCCGCACTAGGGATTCGCGATTGGTGTGCCATTGCGGGCCACCATCTCAGCGGCGGCTGCGAACGTCTGGCCATCGCCTGCAATTCGATCGTGGAACTTTCGACGCGACTTGAAGCCTTTCTCGCGGGAGAGAATCACGACGGGGTCGTGCGAAATCGTGTGCAGAAGACCAAGTTGGCCTTTGTATTTCCCTCGCAGGGATGCCAATGGCCAGGGATGGGACGTCAGTTGCTTCGCGAAGGTACGGCGTTCGCCGCAGCGATTGCCCGAATGGAACCCCTCTTCGCCAAGTGGGGCGACTGGTCGCTTACCGATGAGATTAGTGCTGCCGAACCGAAATATCTTTCCAGCGAGTCCGCAAACGTTCAAACGGTACTGAATGCCATGCAGATCGCGCTCACGGCTCAATGGGCGGCCTGGGGAGTAAAGCCCACCGCGGTCGTGGGACACAGTTCAGGCGAAGCTCCTGCTGCCGCAGCCAGCGGTCGTTTATCTTTGGAAGAAGCTTGCCTGGTGGCGCAGGCGAACGGAAAATTTTTGGCCACCGTTGCTGATATTGGCCAGATGGCGGCGGTCGAACTTTCTGTTGATCAGTTGAAGCCCCACCTGCAGCGACACCCCAGCCTGGTTGTCGCCGCGATGAATAGCCCCCGATCGACAACCGTTAGTGGCCCCACCGAAGCGATTCACGCATTCATCGAAGACCTGCGGTCTGCCGGCCTGAGGGTCATGCGTATCGACGTCAATTTGGCGGGCCACAGCGAGCACCTGGACATTTTTCAAGAGGAGATGACGTTTTACTTGCGTCATCTCCGACCCAAGGTCACCGAGACAAAGTTTGTTTCATCCTTGAGTCCAACGCCGTCACTAGAGGAGCAATTCGACCCCAGTTATTGGCCACGTCAGTTGCGAGAGACCGTTCATTTCTACGAAGCGATTCAGCTTCTTGTCGAGGACGGATATGAAGCATTTGTTGATGTGTCACCAAATCCCATTTTGCTCCGCGCCGTAACGCAGACAGCCGAGTCCCTCGGCGCGAGCCCGCTGGTGCTCCCTACAATGAAGCGTGAAGAGGATGCCCGACTACAAATGCTGGATTCATTGGGGCAACTTTACGTTCGAGGACTCGCTGCCAATTGGAATCGGATCTACCCGGAATTGCCGCCCGACACCCGGCAGATCGTTTCCCGATTGCCTCGTGTTTCGACGCCGACCGCCGATAACAAAGTGCAGCAACGAAAGTCGCCTGCCCTAGCAAGCGACGCACAAGCAATCGACACTAGTGATTCCGGTCGCGAAGCTCTCTTCCTGCCGCTTTCCGCTCGCGATCCCGGTGCATTGAAGGAACTGGCACAAGAGGTGGCCAGCCGCCTGGAGGCCGGGCAATACGCATCATTGGAGGATCTCTGTTGGTCGGCGGCACACACCCGCGATCATCATCGACACCGACTTGTCGTCACAGGGCACCATGCCGCTGAGTTTGTTCAAGCCTTGCGCAACTTCCCAACCCAAACGGAATCGATACGACACGGCGAAATACTTGCCAAACCCCGAGCCACCGTGTTTGTGTTTCCAGGGCAAGAAGAGTTCGACCTAAGGGCGCTGTCTCAGTTGGCCCGAGGGGTCCCGCTGCTTCGGCGGTTGCTGTGGCAAGCGGCCGAAAGCCTCTCGACTCACGGCGAACCCTGGTTGCTCGACCTACTGGTTGATGAACGATCTGAGCTGGCAAGTAACGCCGAATTAGCCCCACCCGCTTTATTCGCAATTCACATGGCCCTCTTCGAGTTGTGGCAAGCTTACCGCATTCGGCCGGACGGCGTGGCTGGATTCGGTGCGGGAGAGATTGCAGCCGCTTGTGCCAGCGGCATACTTACCTGGGATCAAGCCGCACAAGCGGCCATCGCCTGCAGTCGAAGTGGTGACAATGACGCGACCTACGAACCGAGCACCGATTCGAAGGTGCCGTTCTACAAGTCCATCGACGAGGTCATGGAAAAAAGCGACTGCGACTTGATTCAGATCGGCACGGGTCGATCGCTCGAACCCACACTGCGTTCCGCGATGGAGAAACAGAATCGCAAGGGGGCGTTCATGGCGACGATCGCCAACGCCTCCGATCCGAAACTCGCTTTGCTACAGTCGCTGTCACAACTTTATGTCCAGGGTCATGCACTCGATTGGTCCTCTCTCTTGGGACCCACCGGCGAACGGGTCAGTTTGCCACTCTATCCTTGGCAACGACAACGATACTGGTTGCCGACACAAACGAAGCTCCAGCGAACTGCCGCCGAGCACACCTGGCCGGGCGAACGTTTGCACTCGCCCCATCTATCGAAAGCGGTGTATCGCCTTGCCTCGAATGCAACATGCATGAACCCGTTGCTTGAACATCGCGTGGCATCTCGGTCCATCGCTCCGGCCACGTCACTACTTTCCTTTGCTATAGAGGGTGGTCAAAAAGAGTCAGGCGAAGTCTGCGGAGCAAGCGAACTGCTGCTGGTCGAACCGTTGCCCATCGAGGACGAACGCGAGATTCATCTATCGCTCGACATGCAGGCCGCGCCCCCAACCTTCGAAATCCACTCTCGCACCGCTGGCGGAAGTACCGGATCCGATGTGTGGGTCAAGCATGTACAGGGGACGCTTACCACTACAGCATCTTCACCGGACTCCAACATTTCACTCGATAGGCTACAAGCCAGATGTCCTACGGAAGTACCGCTGCAGCGGTTTTATGAGGAGATCGAGTCCCATGGTATTCAATACGGTGCGTCATTCCGACTCGCGGGTCTGCACGCCGGCCTTAGCGAGGCGATGGGCCGAATCGAACCCGGGCCGGATACGGGCCAACACGCCCAGCCATCGCAGATCGCCGTCACACTAGATCAGGCGCTGCATCCGGTGCTCACGTTCATCCCCCGGGACGCTACGAATGCTCTGTACGTGCCGTGGCGAATCGAAGCATTCGAAATAATTCGCCATATCCCATTGAATGAAACGCTATGGTCCCACGCCGAGCGACTGAATACCGATGAATCTACCGGACGTTTAATCGGACGGGTTACCGTTTACGACGCGTCGGGCAACGTGGTTTGCCGATTTGGCAGCGTAACCCTGCAGTGCATCGATCGCGACAAGATTCATCGTACGTCTTCCTCCATGAACACCGATTGGTTGTACGACGTTGGTTGGCAACCGATCCTAGAAGATGTCTTGGCGGTCGAAGCTGAATCCGTCAACGGTGTTCCAGCGTCACACAACGGGAGCCCTTCCATCCTGGGTGCACCTCGAAAAGCAGAACTTCAACCCTTGGGCACCGTACGTCCCGCTTTGGAGGCGCAGCAAGAAGTAGTATTCAGTGACAACAACGTCGAAGAATACGCACTTGCCGAGCCCACTCTAGAGAGCCTGGCAGCAGAGGTCGCGTCTTGGACGCGAACGACACTCGCGAACCGCTGTGGCGAATCACCCACCATCACCGATGATGCCTTACGTACGGCCGTCGGGGTGCTCCCTCAATACCAATTGTTGTGGCAGCGCATTGCCGATCTGGCCCGTGGCGTGTCAAGCGAGAATTCCCAGGCCGAAAATGGCTTTCCCAGTCGTCGATTCGAGGCTGCGTTGCAGAACCACCCCAACTGTCGGGCCGAACTAAAGCTATTGCAGCGGTGTGCAGAAGCGCTTCCCGACGTTCTGGTAGGAAACACGAACTCTCTGGAAGTGCTGTTCCCAAATGGCCCGATCTCCGAGTTGCGGGAATTCTACTCGAAGGCCCGTTTTTCTGGGGCACACAATGAGCTGCTGGCTCGCGCTGTTCAGGCATCCTTGCCGGATACGGCAAGCCAGCGCCCCCTTCGCGTTCTCGAACTGGGGGCCGGAACAGGAAGCACGACCGAGCGGCTCTTGAACCAGTTACCGGCGAACTGCCAGTACCTGTTTACCGATGTTTCGCGAATGTTTCTCCGCGAGGCGAAGGAACGATTCTCTCGCGAGCGGCGCGTGGAATACGCCGTGCTCGATATCGAGCGACCGCCGGCTGAGCAGGACATTGAGCAGCACAGCTTCGATCTGGTTATCGCATCCAACGTGTTGCATGCCACGTCGAACATGCAGAACACCCTGGCGAATTGCCAGAAGTTGCTAGCCGACGAAGGGCGGATGATTCTGCTGGAAGTGACACGCCGGTTGGGGTGGCTCGATTTGATCTTCGGGTTGGCCGAAGGCTGGTGGAAATTTACAGACGACCCCGATCGCCAGCATTCGGCGCTGCTCACCGTGAGCGAGTGGGGGACCTTGTTCGACCGTTACGGATGGACTCCACACTCCGCCGTGCCGAGCTCCGCCCAGGCGGACAGCGGCGGAGGTCATCAGACGATTCTTCTGGCCGATGCGCCAGCGATTCCCGCCGAACTCGACTCAAGCGGCGAGCGGTGGCTCATTCTTGCCGATCAGCAAGGATTGGGTTCTCAACTGGCCGAAGAACTCGAACAGGTCGGTCACGACGTGGACCTACTTCATGCTTCAGACGTCCCACTCGACGACCCCAACCCCTTTCAATCGCGGATTCGTGACGACTCCAAGCGCCCCACCCGCTGCGTTTATCTGTGGGGTCTGGATATGGCCCCCGGTGTCTCAACCGATCTCACTTGCTTGAAAGCCGATGAGCGAATGGCCGTCACCGGTCTATTGATGCTGACCCAGTATCTGCTTCGCAGCGATTCTGCCGCAGCGGTCAAACTCGACATCGTTACCGCGGGAATCCAATCGGTCGATGAACCACACGGCTCGCTCACCGGGCCCGCCGCTGCAACGCTCTGGGGATTCGCCCGCGCTCTGGAAGTTGAACATCCGGAACTCACCTGTCGCCGAATCGATCTTCCCGGGCGATACGATGTCGCCGATGCAACCCAACGGCTGAAGACCGCGTTGCTTCGCACCAGCGAAGAACCGCAAGTCGCTTTGACCAAGCATGACACCCTGGTCCCGCGACTTCGTCGCTGGCCTCATCAGGACGCGGTGGAAAGCACGTCGCGGCTGCATTTGCCCGAAGACAAGCAATACCGGATCGAAGTCTCGCCGTCTCATCTCATCGAGGAGTTGCAGGTCCATACGGCTACAACCGAACCTCTGGCCCCGGACGAGGTTGAAATCGAGGTTCGCGCGGCCGGACTGAACTTCAAGGACGTACTGGTCACCCTGGGTCGGCTCCCACAACCAGAAAAAACTCCGGGGGTGGAATGCTCGGGAGTGATCAGCCGGGTTGGCGCCGATGTTCAAGACTTACTTGTCGGCGATGAAGTCGTTTCGCTGGCCTGGGGTAGTTTCCGTTCGCACGTCGTGGTGAAGCGGGCGCTGGTCACGCGAAAACCATCCGGCATGTCGTTTGCCGCCGCGGCCGCGGTCCCCGCGGTGTATTTGACCGCGGACATTTGTTTGCGGGAAATCGCCAATCTCCAGGCCGGCCAACGCGTTCTCATTCACGCGGCCGCTGGCGGGGTTGGCTTGGCAGCCGTGGCGGTGGCCCAACGTATCGGCGCCGAGGTGTTCGCTACGGCCGGCTCTGCGTTCAAGCACCAGATCCTACTCGAACGAGGAGTACGGCATGTGTTCGACTCACGGTCCGTGTCGTTTGTCGAAGGTGTCTTGCAAGCGACCGATGGCCATGGCGTGGACGTGGTGCTTAACACACTGGGGCCCGAGTTCGTACAACCGAGCATGAATCTTGTCGCGGTGGGCGGCATGTTTGTCGAACTTGGAAAGCACGAGCAAGCTGCCTCGTCCGAGGCCGCCGACCAAGAAACTCGCATTCAACACACCACCTTCGATCTGGTCGACGACGCGACGCACGACCCAAGCCGCGTGGGCGCGACGCTGGAATCACTTCTACAACGAATCGCCCAGGGTGAGCTGCAGTCCGTCCCTCGATGCGAATTCGAGCTAAGCCAACTCCCCCGGGCGATGCAGATGATGGCTCGCGGTGAACACGTCGGCAAGCTGGTGCTCACGACCAAGCTTACGGCAGAGATCGATTCACCCGTGCGCGGGGGCGTCACGTATCTCATCGTCGGTGGGCTCACCGGGCTCGGCTGGCGTACCGCTTGTTGGTTGGTCGACCATGGCGCAACGTCGCTGGCCCTGGTGGGGCGTCGCTCGCCTTCCGAAGAAATCTCGAACCACATCGATCTGCTGAAAAGGCGTGGCGTGCAGATTCAGGTTTATTCCGCGGACGTCGCCGACCCGGTGCGGATGCAGGAAGTATTCAGCGACGTGGATGCAACGCTGCCCACGCTGGCCGGTGTCGTTCATTCGGCAGGCTCGTTAGAAGATCGTATTGTCCTGCAGCAAGATTGGGCTTCGTTCGAGGCCGTGCTGCGAACCAAAGTCGATGGTGCCTGGATTCTGCACGAACATACGCGGGACCGCGATCTCGATTTCTTCCTGCTCTATTCGTCCGCGGTTGCCCTGCTTGGTTCCGCCGGACAATCGAACCACGCGGCTGCCAATGCGTACCTCGATGCCTTGTCACATTACCGACGTGACCTGGGGCTACCCGCCACCGGTATCAATTGGGGCGCGTGGAGCGAAATCGGTTCGGCCACCGATCGCAGACTAAGCGAACAGATTCAGATGATGCAAGAGATTGAACCGGAAGCCGGAATCGCCTTGTTGGACAAGATATTGCGACATTCTCCAGCTCAAGTTGCCGTGCTTCCGTTCCGAGAACAAGCCATCCAGGCTGCGGCCACACGCGATCCGTTTTATCGCGAGCTTGTTCAAGAACGTGAGAGGAAAGCCACCTCACCGATTGATGTTCAAACAACTACAACACAACGAACGTCATCCGCGCCTGCATCGGGAGGCGAACCATTGGAACAGATCGTGGCGGCGGAAGTATCTCACGTCTTGGGACTGAGCGGCGAGCAGAACCTGCCTGTCACCCGTGGGTTGTTCGACCTGGGGTTGGATTCGCTAACGGCCATCGAATTACGAAATCGTTTGCAATCCGCATTGGGCACATCACTTCCTACCACATTGGTCTTCGATTATCCGACCATTGAAGAAATCATCGCCTATATGCACCAGAAGCGTGAGTCCCCCGGGCAAGCTACCGAGGCTCCGCCAGACGCTACAGATGCTGACTCACAACCGTCGGGATCTTCCGGCGAGAGCCTGATCGCCGGAATGTTGGAGGAATTCGAAGACCTATCGGATAAAGACGTGCGGCGCACGCTTTCCGAGGAGGATCATTAGCGGCAGCCGGTTATACTCGATACGGGCGATTGGATGCGTGGATTTGGGCGGTCCCGATTCTCTGCAAGGTGGGCGAAGAGCAAGCAGTCGATGGAGAAATCAAGATTGAACGCGTCGCGCGATCAAATCGCTCAGCTATCCCCCTCCAAGCTCGCTCTCCTGGCCAAGCGTCTGCGAGAGAAACTGCCCGATCTCGATTGGCTGGCCGCCGAACCGGTGGCCATCGTGGGCATGGGTTGCCGCTTTCCAGGCGGGGTTAACGACACCGAGCAGTTCGCGCAACTCCTCGAGCAAGGCCATGAGGCGGTTGCGGACGTACCGACATCGCGATGGGATGCCGAAGCCCTGTACGATCCGGACTTCGACACGCCCGGGAAGATAGTTTCCAAGCGAGCCGCATTGCTGGAGAACATCACCGGGTTCGACCCCGAGTTTTTCGGTATCTCCCCCCGGGAAGCGGCTTCGCTCGACCCTCAGCAACGCCTGCTATTGGAAGTGGCCTGGGAGGCATTAGAGAACGCCGCCTACGCGCCTGACCAGTTGCTTGGCACCCACAGCGGTGTGTTCATAGGCATTAGCACCACCACCTACGCAGAATTGCAAACAGCTGCCGGCGACTTCAGCGAAATCGATGCCTACTTCAGTCTTGGCAGCAACTCCAGCACAGCGGCAGGTCGCCTGTCGCATACGCTGGGGCTGAACGGGCCGGCACTGTCGGTCAACACGGCCTGTTCGTCGTCGCTGGTCGCGGTGCATCTGGCCTGCCAAAGTCTGCGAAGTCGAGAGTGCGAGTTGGCACTTGTTGGAGGCGTGGGACTGCTGCTTTCACCCGCGATGTCGGTCAACCTTTCTCGCGCCCGCATGCTTTCGCCACGGGGGCGATGCCACACATTCGACGATTCGGCCGACGGCTTCGTGCGTGGCGAGGGTTGTGGGGTGGTTGTCCTGAAGTTGCTCTCCACGGCGATCACCGACGGCGATCACATTCACGCCGTGATTCGGGGTTCCGCAACCAACCAGGACGGTCGCAGCGGTAGTTTGACGGTGCCCAACGGCACGGCGCAACGCGCGGTACTGGACGCGGCCCTGACGGCAAGTGGCGTGCAGCCCCAACAGGTTTCCTATGTCGAAGCGAGCAGCACCGGGAGCACGCTCGGAGACCCCATCGAGTTGCTGGCCTTGGGCGACGTGTATGGTCGCGATCGAGACCCGCGACAACCATTGCTGGTCGGTTCGGTAAAAACCAACGTCGGCCATCTTGAAGCAGCGTCCGGCATGGCCGGCTTGATCAAGACGGTGCTGGCCCTCGGAAACCCCGTCATCCCGCGACAGTTGCATTTCCACACCCCCAATTCCCATGTTCCCTGGCATGAGCTTCCTCTGAAGATCGTCGCCGAACCGACCGCCTGGCCTCAAGGTCGGCGTCTGGCCGGGGTCAGCGCGTTCGGGTTCAGTGGCACGAACGCCCATGTGGTTCTGGAAGCGCCACCCGAGCCGGAATCGGTAGCCAGTGGCGCAACTCAACCCACGCCCACGGCAATCAACGCGCAGCCCGAATGGCAACTGCTGCCCCTTTCCGCAAAAACCCCGAAAGCCCTGGATGAACTTGCCGCCCGTCACGCCGATTACCTCGCAATCCACGCCCCGCAACTATCGGACGTAACCTATACGGCCGGCGTAGGGCGCAACCACGGGGAATATCGTCACGCCGTCGTGGCCACAAGTTTACAGGCTACCCTCGACGGTTTGCGTATCGGGGAATCGAGCACCGATACGATCCCTGAAACACCGCCGGCGTATCACACCTTTTCAGGCCATGCATCGCGGCCGACCAAGCTGGCCATGTTGTTCACGGGGCAGGGGGTTGCACTCGCCGGCACTGGGCAAAGGCTCTTTCAGACCGAACCGGTGTTTCGCGACGCGCTGGAAGCATGCGAAGCGGCGTTGGCTGATGAGCTTGACTATCGCCTGCACGATTTGTTGTACGGCAACCAGCAACAGCAACTTCACTCGACACGCTATGCGCAACCGGTGTTGATGGCGGTGGAGTGTGCCCTGGTCCGGTTATGGGAACATTGGGGAATCAACCCCGCGGCCGTCATGGGGCATAGCGTCGGCGAGTTCTCCGCGGCCTGTGTCGCGGGTGTGCTCTCTTGGGAAGATGGCCTGCGGTTGGTGGCCGCACGTGGACGACTCATGGAAGAGACTCCGCCGGGAGTCATGCTTTCGGTTTTCGCGCCCGGAGAAACCGTAGAGCCTTTGGTGGCTGAAGAACACGAGCAGCTCTCGATTGCAGCGTACAACGGCCCAGCTCAAACGGTGGTTGCCGGAGAAGATACTGCCATGAAGCGGTTGGAAGCTCGACTGCAGGTACGCGACCTCGCGTCGAGGCGGCTTCCCGTTACTCGCGGGTTTCATTCACCAACGATCGAAGGCATGTTGCCCAAGCTGGCCGCAGAGGCGAAACGTTATTCGTACCATAGCCCGAAGCTGACGTGGGTTTCCAACCTGTTCGGCCTCCCACTTTCCTCAGAGGCATGCCGCCGCAAGGAGTTTTGGACCGACTATTGGGTCAATCATGCTCGCCATTCGGTTCGATTCGCGCAAGGACTGCAAAGTCTGGTTGATGAAGGCCACGAGGTGTTTCTGGAAGTGGGACCGCAACCGGTACTCACCGGTTTGGGACGCCGCTGCTGTGACTCGAAGCAACTTCACTGGCTGACCAGCCTCAATGGCACACAGCCAGAACGCGAGCTGTTACTACGAGCCACGGCCGAACTTTACACCTTGGGGCATACGCCCCGGTGGGAGCAGCTTTCGCGGGGCGAGTCACGAAGAATCCCCTTGCCCACCTATCCCTTTCAACGGCACCGCTACTGGTTCTCGGATCGAGGAGGAATTGAATCCGGCACGAACGAACCCACGCAGTCGCATGAACGCGTGTCAGGCAGCCCGGCGGCTGCTGCACGGTCTGCGCCCGATAAAGCCATCGCTGCAGCAAAGAAGCCACTCGAACCGGACGCTCAGTTGATCAACGCCCTGGCGAGTGCCGACGCAACCGATCGAAGGACACGTTTGGAAGCCCGCCTCAAGCAGGCGCTGAAAGACGTTCTCGAATTGACGGACGAGGCCAGTATCAACCCTGATACACAACTAGCGAGCCTGGGGTTGGATTCGCTCATGGGACTGGAGGTTCGTGCGCTGGTTTGCACGCCGATCGGCATCGATCTTCCCGTGGCCAGGTTCGTGCACGAAATCACCTTTGAAGAGCTCGTCGAGGCAATGACCGAACAGTTCGAGCGATCGCAACTGACGAGCCGCGGTGAAGAGTCGGGCCAATCAACCAAGTTGAGCAAAGGGCAGGCATCCCCCACGTTGTATTGTGTTGCTGGCATCCCGAGCGATCCCCGGGAGTTCACGCAACTTGAATCGGAACTGCAGGGCGAGATTTCCGTGCAGCCATTGGTGGCTCGTGGCGTCGATCAGTCAGGGCATGGTGTCGTCCGCCTGGAAGGAATCGCATCACGCTTGTTTCAATCGCTCATGGGCACTACCGACGAGGCCCCCATTTCTCTCGTCGGCATCGGCTTGGGCGGTGTCCTTGCGTTAGATATCGCGCAGCGTCTATCCCTCGCGGGACGACCGGCGGCGTGCGTGATTGTCGTTGCCACGCAAACGCTTCCCGTATTGCCAATCTCCGAACAGCCGGCCCTGGTGGCCAGTGTCGATGACCTGGATGCTTCAAACGCCCTGGTGCAACACATTTCCGACCAATACACCCTGTTCGCGAAAGGGCAATACGAAGCGTTCGAACCAGGGGAATCACAACAGCAGCTATTTTCCCTGGGCAGCCTGGTTGACGAGCCGAGCAGCGCTGCACAAGCATCGACCGCCAACTCAACACGAATCAACCTCTATGGTGTTGTTGATCGTGCATTGCATCTTTCGTATGTCTATACACAGCGACCCTATCAAAAGGCGTGGCATCTTATTCTCGATTCCGATGGTGAGATAGAGAACTTGCAGGCAGCCTGGTCCTCGCTGGCCGCGCAGCCACCGGTGCTTCACATGGCAACTCGTTACGAAGCAGCCGACGGCGAATCTCAAGTGCAGTTTGCTCCCATCGTACGACAAATACTCACGACCCCTGCGGAGAGGCATTCATGAACCAGTCGGCGGATGAGTATCTTTACCGCGGAGAATTCGTCCAGGTGCGCGAAATGCGCGAGGATGACGCGGAGACCATCGTTCGCTGGCGCACCACGCCGCAGGCCAGCCGCTGGCTCAGCGGTTCCGAAACGCTGACGGTCGACAGCCAGCTTGCCTGGTTCGAAGGGGCCAAATCGCGGGGCGATCTCTTGCTGATGTACGATTCCCCGGCGGGCCAGCCCATGCTGTCGATGTCTATCTACGACTTCACCCCCGATGGGAAGTCGGCAGAGCAGGGCCGCGCGGTGCGGGGTGAAAGTGGTGGCGGATGGCAAGTCTTGACCGAAGCCGTCTATTTGCAACTCTGCCTGGCGTTCGATTTGCTTTCCATGCACCGCGTGCATTCTGCCGCCGCCACCGATAACGAAGCGGTTGGCATGAGCATGCAGGCCGTGTTGCGGTGTGGGTACATCGTTGAAGGAATCCGCCGCCAACACTTGCGAAAGCCGGGAAGTGCACACGACTTGATCGAATTCGGCGTCCTCACAGAAGACTTCGCCTTGGCACGGATCGATGTCGAGTCGGAGTTCTACAGCACAGGGAATGTACCGACCGCAACGCCCAAGGCGTTTGAAGTGGCGGCACGAATCGCCGCGATCGTTTCGCCCGCCCAGGATCCCCTTCCAAATTCCACCTAAGCATCCTACGGTGGTATCATACCCGCGGACGGCCTCAAGCAACCAGCGAACACCAAGGCTCATACCGATGAGCATCGTGAAATCTCCCAACGAGCGTGCGCTCGAACTGACCGGACGAGATTACGTCAGCTATTCGGCGTTGGCGACTTATCGGCTATGCCCGTTGAAGTATCGTTTCCGCTACGTGGATCGGCTTGCTGAAGAAAGCGTCGCAGCAAATCTGCTGTTCGGAGCCGCGTTTCACAAGGCCATCGAACACTACTTCCAGGAGCTGATGTCCAAGGGTGCCGCTCCGTCGCTCAACGCCTTGCTCGCTGAGTACCAGGCGCATTGGCGTTCGCAGTCCCACAAGAGAATCTGCTACAAGAAGGCTGAAGACCGCTCGCATCATACGGGGGTTGCCTTGCGGATGCTCCGGGCGTTCCTCGGTAGTTCGTATGCGGGTGCGGCCAGCGACATTCTGGGGGTCGAAACCGAAATGCGCGAGCCATTGCTTCCCGGCTGCCCCAGCTTTCGGGCTCGCATCGATTTGCTGGTCGAGAAGGAAACGTCAGTGGTTGTCAGCGACCTTAAGACATCCCGTTCCCGTTGGGGAGCGAATCAGGTCGCTGCGGCCAGCGACCAACTGTTGCTGTACGGTGCGATGGTGCAGCGTGTCATGCCCGAAAAGAACGTGCGGCTGCAATTCGTCGTCATCACCAAGGGCCGCTCGCCCTCGATTGAATCGCACGAGGTGCCGGCGTCACCGCGCCGCATCGAGCAATCCAAGGATCATGCCCGACGGACCTGGGAGTCGATCAATGCGGAATGCTTTCCGGCGGCTCCCGCGCCATCGAAGTGCGCGAGTTGCCCGTTCCTAAGACCGTGCCGTGCGGAACTGAGAGAAGGTTCGGCGAGGGCGTCGGCGTCTGCCCGATAACGCAATTCAGTGGATGACCCGAGCAATCACGCCGGGTCGAATGCCAACACGACGCCGGCTCAACTATGGCTGTTGTTGTACAATGCCGCTCAGCGGGTGCATGGGGTAATCGGTCGGAGGCCGGAAGTCGGCCAGATCGAGCGAACGGAAATAGTCAATCGTCTTTTTCAAACCATCTCGCAGGGCAACCGAAGGTTCCCAGCCGAGCATCTCACGAGCACGGGTGATGTCGGGCCGCCGCTGCTTGGGGTCATCTTCTCGGCTGGGCAAGAACTCGATCTTGCTGTCGGACTTCGACAGTTCCAGAACCAGTTCGGCAAGCTGGAGGATGCTGACCTCTTCCGGGTTACCAATGTTTACCGGACCCGAGGGAATCTCTTCGCATCGCATAAAGCGGATGAGCACCTCGACCAGGTCGTCGACATAGCAGAAGCTGCGGGTTTGCGTGCCGTCTCCGTGAATATAGATGTCTTCGCCTGAGATTGCCGACACCACCATGCTGCTGATCACCCGACCGTCGTGAGGATGCATGATCGGGCCGTAGGTGTTGAAGATGCGAACCACGCGAACATCGAGGTCGTGCGTCCGCTTGTAGTCGAAGCACAACGTCTCGGCGCAACGTTTTCCTTCGTCGTAGCAGGCTCTCGGACCAATCGGGTTAACGTGGCCCACATATGATTCCGTCTGCGGAGAAATCTCGGGATCGCCATACACCTCGCTGGTCGAGGTATGCAGCACTCGAGCACGCATGCGGCGCGCCATACCCAGCACGTTGATAATGCCGATGACCGAGGTCTTTACCGTCTTGATCGGGTTGTATTGATAATGAACCGGCGAGGCAGGGCAGGCCAGGTTAAAGATCTCGTCCGCTTCCAGCAGGATCGGCACGGTCACATCATGGCGTACGAACTCGAAATTGGGACGATCCAACAGCCGGGCGATGTTCTCCTTGCGGCTGGTGAACAGATTGTCCAGACAGATGACATCGTGGCCTTCGTCCACAAGCCGTGCACAGAGGTGAGAGCCGATAAATCCTGCTCCGCCTGTAACCAGAATTCTACGTTTCATCAAAGATCCCAACACTCGTGAAGGCAACGGTGAACAACCGAGACACAACCGCATCGGAGACACGGTGCCTCTATTATCTAAAGCTTAGCATTCCGGAATCCGAATGGTATGCTGATTGGAGCGATCCCTATGCGAGGTATTATCGCGGCTCCCACAGAATGCCTTCTCCGCGTCCATCTCCCATAAACCGAATATTCTTCGATTTCTGGTGGCGGTTGAGGCTTTTGATTGTGTCGTGCAGGCGCCGTTTCGGCTCGAGATCGCAAACCGGTGGCAACGGATCGTCGACCCGGGTGGGCCATCCCTCTTCTTGGAATGCCTGCAGCACAGTCTCTTGATTGGGTGATGGCAGACGGAACTGCTTGACCAGCGTTCCCATCAGCCGAAGTTCTCTTCGTTCCGGGTCCCAGTAAGGTATGGCATCATCATTCACCGAGAAATCCTCAGCGGCCAGATCAGCGGGGGCAATGGAAATCTTTTCCGCGACGGCCCGTGTTTCCATGCTTGGCAACGAGAGACTCGTCTTGCGATCATCGGGTACGATTTGCATGGCAAACTGGATACCCGCCTTGGTCAGTACGAAACAAGAACGTTGGGTGAACCCGAGCCCTGGGTAACGACGGAAAGCACGACGACCATCGCCGCTTTGCTCGAGTTCTTCGCCGTGATCTACATACCCGTTGCAGGCCAACCAACGTAAATCGTTGATGGAAACCCCTACCGTGGAGAGATTCTGCAGTTCCAGCGCAAACTCCCAAACATCCTTGTCGAGCGATAGGGCGTACTGTTGCGCTTCCGAAAGAATGGCGACAGCAGCCGGAATGCTATGTGGAATGAGTCCAGCATCGATGCTGGCTGATGGATTACGAACGTTGCCATCCGAGACTTCCTGGATGTCAGCGCTGCGAACTACGCTGATCGACAATTGGCCCATTGCGGATCCTTCTCCCTCGGTGCCGAAACTTGCTTCGGTGCCCTATCTATAACTTCGTGGTTACTTTGCCCAACCACACGAGCGGAGGAATGATCCCGGTCTCACAGGTTTTCCTTGCCTAAACACGCTCCCTCGGTGATGGGTCGTGCGCCCCGCACGACCCCACTTCTGGCCACACCCTGCCAAGCTATATCTCCGCCTAATTTCTAGCTTGATTTAACTTTTAGGTATTGAGTGAACTAGGCACTATGCATAGAGTGCGTAGTTACTTTCTGCGGGTTTTACCGTGGACTCACCTCGCACGCAATCGGAAACTGCCTTTTTTTCGGCGATACTTCGCCTTTTGCGAGTACATCGATTCGTCTGCACGTTCGATGACCTCGCGAGTCCCTCTGGCTGATCGCAGATTCCGTGCCAGTCCTACACTTGCCGAAATTACTAAACTTACGCTGCCTAACTCGATCGGTTTGCATAAAGAGGCATCGATCCGTGCCGAAATACTATGCAGTGAGTCCAGATTCGGGCTCCTTTTGACCAGGATGACAAACTCGTCCCCCCCATATCGCGCCACAAAATCTCCCTCGCGAATCACAGCTTCCAGTCGCCGGGCCACTTCCTTTAGCACGTCATCGCCCACGGGATGCCCCAGTTCTTCGTTGACGAGGTGAAAGTCATTCAGATCGACGAACAGCACGGCGTAAGATTCTACGCCGCGTTTCGATTCTTCAATCGCGGTCATTAGCAATTGATCGAACGCTCGACGATCGGCGAGACCGGTGAGCGGATCGGTGAACAACGGGGTTCGAGCCAGTTGTTCAGCCCGTTGCCGATCGGAATGGTCACGGGCAATTACCAATACCGGAGAAGAACTGTGTTCCTCGACGTAGCGAAAGGTCAATTCCAGCGGCACGCGCTGACCATCGGCGCTGAGGTGATGCACAATAATCGTCGACCCACGAGGTGAAGAATTTTTAATCGCCTGCAGAATATCTTCTTCCGTGGCTTGCTCGAAGAACTCAACGAAACGGCATCCGATCACGTCCGACTCGGTTCTCCCCAGGAGATTGCAGCCCGTGCGATTGATGGCCAGCAGTTCCAGCGAATTGGCGCACAAAAGGAACACACTGTCGCTGACCATGTCCAACGCGAGCTCTACGGCCTTCAAAGTAAAGCTCGCTGAGGAGCTTGATTCGTTCTCGTGAGCCTCCACTGAGCGTGGGGCTCGGGGCCAGGTGCCCAGATGATCGATTCTTCGCGCAGTGAGGGTTTGTGGGCGGGAAGACATGCGGTGTTCTTTCGCTATCAGGTGGGAGTGACTCGCACGAGAGTTTAACCCTCGTGGGCACCATTTTCCGTTCTGGGTGGTGGGCGGTGTGGGGAAGGTGTGGGGAACAAGAGCTTGTTCTTCGGCCAATTGGATCGTCGTACTGACCTTTGGCCCTAGAACGCAGGGACATTGGACACGATTTATATGAAAGATCTGCAAGCAAGTCATTAAATATGAAAGTTGTAGACAAATACTCTCCGCCATCCCGAAATCGAAGCTCGAATCTTGCGGATTGCAATGGTCAGATTGTCAAACCTCCGAGCCTCTCAGACGCTCCAAGTTCCCTAGTGCATCCCCAACCCGCCTGTTGTGACTTTGACCCACCTGACTTTTACTTAGGCTCGACGGGGGCACCCGTTTTGATCAGCCACAAAACAGAATGAATTAGAACCATGACTCCATCAACGCAAAGCCTAGTGGAACCGTCCGAGATCGCTGCAGCCTTCTGGCGATACCGCCGAAGAGTACTCTTCTTCGTCCTGCTGGTCGTAGTGTGCACCGTGACCGCCGTGTTGTTCTTGCCACGGCAATATGGGTCGGAATCACAGCTTTTCGTGAGAGTTGGTCGAGAAAGCGTGGGATTGGATCCTACGGCCACCACGGGTCAAACCATGACCGTGCAGACCAACCGCGAGATTGAAGTCCAATCAGTGCTGCAACTGCTCAACAGTCGCGGCATCCTGGAACAAGTGGTCGACAAAGTTGGTGCCGAGAAGATTCTGGTTGACCCCAATCCGAACTTCGTGACCAGTTTCTGGTCCCATCTCTCCAACATGAAAGGTCGGCTGGCCACGGCGATGGCGGGCGAAAGCGATGTTCCGCTTGAAGAAATTCAACACGAATCGGCACGAGAGGTGCTAGAGGACTCCGTGAAATGTTCGGTCGCCAAGAACTCGACCGTAATCACCGTGAGTGCCCGAGCCCGGTCCCCCCAGTTGGCACAAGAAATTACCTCGGCGCTTGTCGACACCTACCTGTACGAACACGCCCGCATTCACCGAACCGCCGGTTCTGAAGAATTCTTCAAAGCACAAGCGGATCGCATTGGGACAGATCTTCAAGAGACGTTGTCCAAGTTGCGAGACACCAAGAACCAACACGGCTTTGTGACCATCGAAGGTCAACTGGCGCTGATCGAGGCGCACAAGTCGGAGATCGAGAAGGAGCGACTACGAAACTCGCGCATGCTCGCCGAGTCTGAGTCGAGCTACCGATCGCTGCTCGATGCGTTGACCGACCAAGATGCCTTGGTGCTTGCCTCGCGAGAGGAAAGACCCAGCGAAGCGGCCGATACCATGCGGGACACACTGTTCGAATTGGAGATGAAAGAGCAGGAGTACCTTTCCAAGTTTACGGCGGATCACCCACTCATGCAGTCGGTGAGTATGCAAGTGAAAGAAGCCCGCAAGATTCACGACAAGGTGAAGTCCTTCCGCGAAGAACCGACGTACGCGGTCAATCCCACTCGGCAAAAGCTCGAGCAAGATCTGGTCACTGCGAAGACGCGCGTAGAATCACTCAAGGCTTTGGACGAGTCGTTGAGTGCTCAAGAAGAGGAACTGCTGGCCAAGCTTCAAGAGGTGAACGAACAGGCCCTGCACATTGGATTACTTGAACGCGAAGCCGAAATGCTGGCCGGCAACTACGAAACGTACGTTTCGAACCTGGAACAAGCTCGCATTGATGGTGCGTTGCAGCAGCAACAAATCACCAATGTCAATGTCGCGCAACCGGCCTCGATCAGTCATCGACCGGTGAGCCCGCACAGTTTGATTCTGCTGGCCCTCGGCGGCGTGATTGCCCTTGGCGGTAGCTTCGGCTTGGTGTTGGGCTCGGAACGAATAAATCAGCGACTACGAACGGCAGAAGAACTGGAAGAAGGGCTTTCTATTCCCGTACTGATGACCTTACCCCGCTTTGTAAATGGCGGTTCTCTGACACCGGTAACCTCGGAAAAACAATGATGATTCAGGCAACTACATCGGCTCCCACAACCACAGGAGCCACCACGCTCGTGGATCAACACTACCAGGCCCTGGCACGTCGCCTTCAGAACGCTTCGGTATCTCGCCAGGCGGACGAGTCGACCAATGGAGACCATTCCTCACCAGGAATCGTCGGGACCATCGGGATTACAAGTAGCCGTCGTGGCGAGGGTGTTTCCACCGTCGCTGCCAACTTGGCACTAGCAGCCGCGGAAATGAGTCTGGGGCCGGTGCTGTTGGTCGATGCCAATATTCCCAATCCCGACATCGCGGAGATGTTCCACATCGATACGGCCACCAGCGAAAAGGGCCTCATCGACGCCTTGCTTGGCGAAGATCACGAGGACCTTGTAGTCGGAACATCGGTCGACAATCTATCGGTCATGCTACCGGGAACGATCGGCAAGAATCGGCAGTTGCTCAATGAGCGGACTGCGATTCAGCAAGCCATCCAAAAGCTGCGAGAGGACTACGAGTGGATCATCTTCGATCTGCCTCCCGCCACCGAACTCAGTGAGTGCTTCGCGCTCTCCGGTCAGTTGGATAGTGTTCTCGTGGTGGTGCAGGCTGATGGGCCGCCCCGAGAGGCTGTTCGCCGTGCGTGCCGCGAGCTGGAGATCGCCGGCGCAAGAGTTGTAGGTGCGGTCCTTAACCAGCACAACTGAAGTGCGACTGCGGAAACGCAGTATGACGGATAGGAATCGCACAGGGCCAAACCAATAAGTAAGGAACAAAGTAAAGGGAATGCCGCGGCAAGGCGGCGGACCAACCAGATCCATGAAACTGGGATTATTCAAGATATTCGCCCCTGTGTCGGGCCAGACACAGAGTCGAGTTATGCCGAGCCCTCGCTTTCGCGCGATTATCGAACGAGAGAGATCAAGGGCAGACCGAAGTGACTCGCTTCTTTCTCTGGTAGCCGTCGACCGAAATCACGACAACGATTCTACGAGCCTCGATCAATTGGTTTCTTATCTAGACCAACGCTTGAGGGTAACGGATGATTTCGGAATGTTAGACAGCCAGCGCATCGGGATCATTCTCCCCGATACAAGCTCCGAGGGAGCCTGGAAAGTGGCTGACGACATCTCCGCTCACATGCTGACCAGTGCTGCCGCGGTAAACTGCGAGGTTTTCACCTATCCCGGAGAGTTGCCTTCTGACGAGCCTTGCGATCAGCATCAAAGCCACGGTCCGACACCGCATCACAACGGCAATGGGAGCGGCCCCGCAGCACGACGCGCGGCGCGACCCATGGCAGAGATTCTTTGCCAGTCGCTTCCTTGGTGGAAACGCACCCTGGACATCGCCGTCTCGGCAACGGCCTTACTGTTCTTGGCCCCGCTTTTCGGGTTGATTGCCCTCGGGATCAAAGCCACGTCCAAAGGCCCGGTCTTCTTTTGCCAAACACGTAGCGGTTTGGGCGGTCGACCATTTGGCCTATTCAAGTTCCGCTCGATGGTCACCGATGCCGAAGCGTTGAAGGCCACGCTCGAAGACCAGAACGAAGTGTCGGGACCCGTGTTCAAAATCAAGCACGATCCACGAGTCACTCCCGTTGGTCGTTTGCTCCGCAAATCCAGTCTTGATGAGCTTCCTCAACTGTGGAATGTGTTGCTGGGAGATATGTCGCTCGTCGGACCCCGCCCACCAATTCCGGCCGAGACCCGTGAGTACGATCGTTGGCACCACCGCCGACTGGAAGTGACTCCCGGCATTACCTGCATCTGGCAGGTATCGGGTCGTTCGAACATTCCTTTCACCGAATGGATGCGAATGGATATTCGCTATTCGCAGAAGGTATCGATGCGAGAAGATCTGCGCATCCTTCTGAAAACCGCGCCCGCCGTATTGTCGGGCGACGGGGCTAATTAGCAGCACCAAGTTTTTCCCAGCAACGAGAATGCTTCTCTCATGTACAACGACAACGTCGTGGAACACCCGCGGAACGGGTTGTTGATGCCGTACGGAGAGGCTACGGTGCGCTTGTTCCGAAAACTATCCGGCAAGACCGGTCGAAAGGGCATGCTTTCCCTGTTCGACCAAGGTCTCGTCAGCGGGGCCAACTTCTTTACGTCCGTCATCATCGGGCGATTCGGGGGGCCCGCCGAACTGGGGCTCTACTTCCTCGGCTTCACGCTCATCACGTTGCTTACCACGGCCCAGATCTCGCTGATCTCGGTGCCGCACACCATTTACTTGCAGCGACGCAAGGACGGCGACCGTTCATCCTTCGATGGCAGCGTGCTGGCCCATCAGATGCTGCTGTCGCTGGTGCTCGTTGTCGTATTGGCCAGCGTGTCCCTGGGATTGTTCGCTTGGGGAGCCCAACCCGGTGCCGCTGCGGTGGCCGGAGTGTTGGCGATTGGAATTCCCTTCGTACTGCTGCGAGAGTTCGCCCGACGCTATTGCTTCGCGCATATGAAAGTTTCCGGCGGGCTGGTGATCGACTTCATCACGGTAGTTCTTCAGGTGGCCATCCTGCTGTTGTTAAGCCAGACTGGTCGACTGACCGCCGTCACGGCCCTGACCACCCTTGGTGGTTCGTGTGCCGTGTCTAGCCTCGGTTGGCTATGGGTGTCGAGAGGACAATTCCAAGTGGAATTGGGGCAGGCGCTACGAGACCTGGCCCACAACTTCAGTCTTGCCAAATGGGTCTTTGCCTCTGAATGCGGCGCGAGCCTGCTGACGCTATCGGGACCCTGGCTAACCGCAACCATGCTTGGAAAAGCTGAGGCCGGGGTTTACGCGGCCTGCCTCACCTTGGCGCAGGCCGTGAACCCCTTGCTATTTGGGACCTACAATGTCCTGGCACCTCGCGCGGCTCAGGCCTTCGTGGCCGGCGGTGTGCAGGAGGTTCGTCGCGTGATTCTCACCGTCATGGCCGTGATCGGCTGTGGTCTGTTAGTCTGGTGCGGCTTCCTTCTTGTTCTTGGCGAACCGATCATCGCGGTACTGTACGGCGATCGATTCAAAGATCCCGTGTGGATTGTCTTCGTACTATCGGCCGCGGTCATGGTTCGCTCCCTGGGCATGGTCTCGGCACAAGGTCTGCAAACGATCGAGCGCCCTGAATTCGGCCTGTGGTCGAACATGGTCTCGTTAGTGATTTTGATCGGTTGTGCTCCCGTGTTGATTCCCCGTTGGGGGGTAATCGGCGCGGCGAGCAGTATTTTCGTTGCCAACACAGTTGGCTTTCTGATCCGAATCACGGCTTTCTCCGTGTTGTCACGCCCGGCCATTCCAGAACCTGAGGGGGCCCTGACATGAGAGCACCCGCTGCAACATCACGTACCTCTTGGGTAGATTATGTGCTCGTCGTCCTGGTGATCGGGTATCTCACCATGGGACGACGATTTGCCTACATTGGCTTCTCGCCAATATTCATCGGTGAAGTTGGACTTGGGAGCATCCTTCTGGCTCGCTACGGTGCCATGGCCGGAACCTGGTTCACGGCACTGTCTCGTCCATCGGCCATCGGGGCAGTGGCCTGGATGATCTTCTTTGGTGCTCTCTACGGAACCATCGCGGCCTTCCGGGGGTTATCGTCCGGCTACGACTTGATGGTTATCCTCAAGCTGTTGGTGGTGCACACGTACCCGCTGTTTTTCTTCGCCGGGGCCTGGGTGGGACAGCGAAACCCCGAATTGCTCAATCGGTTGATCCACTGGCTTGCCTGGGCAGTCGGCATTTACGGTGTGCTCTATGTCTTCGTTCTGCAGCCGGCCAACTTGGGGGCCGTTTCGGCGTCGGCCGAAGTGCCCATTGCTGGTCAGCCCTATGGTCCGGCCGTCGCGTTATTAGGTTTGCTCTGTTTCACTCCGAATCTACGCAAAGCCTGGCTCCCTCTGTTGCTCAACGCCATCACGCTCCTGGGTCTTCAGGTTCGTGCATCGTGGCTTGGGTTTGCAGCAGCGATTTCCTTATGGGCATTCTTGAAAGGGCAAGTCGCACGGGTGGCTGCCCTGGGAGCCGTGGTTGGCGTGGTGCTGTTGGTCGGCGTGGTCACCGACGTGACGATTCCCTCACCAGGTCGGCGCGGGGGTGAGCTTTCGGCGAAAGGGATTGTCGCCCAATCGGTGGCCCCGCTCTCCGCATCCATGGCCGAGCAGGTCGATCCCGATCGCGATAAGGAAGTTTACTCGGGTACGGTCAACTTCCGTTTCACCTTCTGGAGTTCCATCTGGGAGAACATTCACTCGAACCAAATTTGGACACTGTTCGGGCCCGGCTACGGGTTCCCCATTTGGGAACTCGGCCCGGAAGACATGCCGCAGGGTGCTCCGCAATTGCGATCGCCACACAGTATTTTCATGTACTGCCTGGCCTACACCGGTTGGGTCGGAGTCGGTTTGTTCTACGCACTGCAGTTCTCGATTGGTGCCGTGCTGTGGAAAGTGTATCGACAAACCGGGCAAGCCTTCGGGCTGTGCTACGTCGTGATGATCAACGCTTGGGCGCTCTTCGATCCGCTGATCGGCTCGCCCATGGGTGCCATTCCCTATTACTGTCTGGTTGGTTTGGCAGCGGCGCCCGCTTTGCTACAGCAGACACAATCCACGCCACGCAACTCGCAATAGGAATAGTCGTTGTCATGGAATCCGCAGTAAAGAACATCGCCATCTCCGATCGCCCGCAGGCCACATCGGGTCCGCATTGCAAACTGAATCGACATTATGAATCGCGTGTACGTTGGCCGGAAAAGGTCAATCTCTTCGGGCTGGGCTTGACCCCGACCACCTACGAAGAGGCCTCCGACACCATCATCGCAGCCGGCAAGCTGCGGCAACCCAGTATCGTTTCGTGCCATGCCGTGCATGCGGTGGTCACATTCAGCGGCGATCCCGAATTGGCAGAGAAGGCCAACAGCTTCCAGATGATTACCCCCGACGGCCAGCCGGTACGGTGGGCACTCAATTCGCTCTACAAGACGAAGCTGCAGGATCGCGTCTGTGGGCCGAAGCTTACGCTGGAACTTTGCCGCAAAGCTGCCCGCGAGGGAGTCTCCATCTATCTCTATGGCGGAAGTCCCGCGGTCGTCGAAAAGCTGAAAGAGAACTTGGAAGCAAAGTACCCGGGGCTGAAGGTCGCCGGGTATGAGTCGCCACCATTTCGTCAGCTTACCCCGGAAGAAGACGAAGCCGTGGTCCAGCGAATCAACAACAGCGGTGCCGGGCTGGTGTTTATTGGTTTGGGATGTCCGAAGCAGGACCTCTTCGCCTACGAACATCGGGACCGCATCAAGGCCGTGCAACTATGCGTCGGTGCGGCGTTCGACTTCCACGCCGGATCGAAAAAGCCGGCACCCACCTGGATGCAGAAGTACGGGCTCGAGTGGTTCTACCGCTTGATGCAAGAGCCCCGACGTCTGGGCGGACGTTACCTGCAAACCAATACGATCTATCTGCTGAAGTGGGCACAGGCATTCCTTTGGGGACCATCCGAGGAAAGTGCAACCGAGCCTTCTTTGGGATAGTCGTAATCTTTGAACTACTACGGGCCAGAGTTTCATTCCTAACACATTGATACAGCAACACGAAGCAGGAGCACATCATGCGAGATGAAACAGTATTAGTAGCCGGCGGCGGGGGCTTCATCGGAGGTCACCTCGTATCGAAACTTCGCGATGAGGGATTCACCAAAATTCGCTCGGTCGACGTCAAGCCGATGGATGAGTGGTATCAAACCTTCGACGATGTGGAGAATGTCGTCGCCGATCTTCGCGACGCCCATGCTTGTCGTGGGGCCTGCGAGGACGTCGACATCGTTTACAACCTGGCCGCCGACATGGGCGGAATGGGCTTCATCGAGAACAACAAAGCCCTGTGCATGATCTCAGTGTTAATCAATACACATCTACTCCAAGCCGCTTTGGACAATGAGACCAAGCGGTTCTTCTATGCCAGCAGCGCTTGTGTCTACAACGCCGACAAGCAAAAAGAGGCTCAAGTGGTGCCGCTGAAGGAAGAAGATGCCTATCCCGCCATGCCGGAAGACGGTTACGGGTGGGAGAAGCTGTTCAGCGAACGGATGTGTCGCCACTATCGGGAAGACTTCGGTCTCGAAACCCGGGTTGCTCGTTTTCATAACGTCTATGGACCTTTCGGTACCTGGGACGGCGGACGCGAGAAAGCCCCCGCGGCCATGTGCCGCAAGGTGATCCACGCCAAGAACACCGGCAACCTGGAAATCGATATCTGGGGTACCGGCGAGCAAACCCGCAGCTTCATGTATATCGACGACTGCGTGTATGGCATCGATCGAATCCTGGGCAGTGACAACATCCTGGAGCCGATCAATCTCGGGTCTTCTGAGTTGGTCACCATTAACGGCCTGGTCGATATCGTCGAAGACATTGCCGGTGTGAAGCTGAAGCGGAACTACCTGCTCGACGCTCCCAAGGGTGTCAACGGCCGCAACAGCGACAACACCAAGATCCAGGAGTACCTGGGTTGGGAGCCGTCCATCGCCCTGCGAGATGGTATGGAACGAACCTATCGCTGGATCTTCGACGAATACATGGCTCGCGAAAAAGCAACCGGGGCCCTTGCTTAGTGCCCGTGCCGGGTGGCTTTCGTTCGCGAAGTTTTATGTGATGCCAAGTGAGTTCCACCAAGAGTAGCCGCGATGCTTCCTAATTTTCTGATTGTTGGCGCCGAGAAAGCCGGGACGACCACCGTCTGGGCGACCCTCGACGACCATCCCGACGTTTACATGTGTGAGCGAAAGGAACCCCGCTTCTTTACCAATCAGAATTGGCATCGCGGCTTACCGTGGTACGAATCGCTGTTCAAAGAGGCCGAGGGCCATAAGGCCATCGGCGAGGCCTCGACCGTTTACACCTGGGCGCCGGAATCGAGCGACGCTCCTCAGCGAATTCGCGACAGCTTGGGGGACATCAAGTACATCTACTGTGTAAGAAACCCCATCGAGCGGATGATTTCGCACTATCGTCACGCGCTGGTCTATCGCTGGGTGCCCGACGAGACGTCGTTCGAAGACGCGATCCAGATGAAGCCGGCGTTGGAAGACTGCAGTCGCTACTACTATCAGATCGAGCAGTACCTTCCCTACACCGATCCGGAACAGTGGCACATTGTCGTGCTCGAAGAGCTGGTTGCGAAGCCTCAAGAAGTGATGAATGGCGTATTCGATTTTCTTGGCATCGATCACATGTCACTCGAATCGCTGCATGCCAAGAATGTGACTGACACGAAAGTGCAGCCCTGGATTTCGGTCGATCGATTGCGACCTTACGTTTATTTCCTGCCCAAGCCGGTACGACAATGGGGCAAGCGAATGATCGAAAGCTTCGGCCACAAGAAGATCGAAAAGCCAAGCATCGACGACGCAACCCGCGCCGAGTTGGTCGCTCGACTATCCCCCGACATCGAAGCCCTGGGCCGCTTCTGCGACAAAGACTTCTTCGCCCTGTGGCAGATCGAAGCCCCCGTGCCGGAGGCGGTCGAAAACACGACGGTTCAGTCGTAGTATTTTGCTCCACACTGTGACGGTATCGAGACGGTGCGTCACTCTCGAACTACGGCTTCTTCACGGGCTTCTTGGCAGCCAGCTTGCCGAATTGCGTGAATATCTCGCCGCCGATTCCCGGGTGGTCATGGACCGCGAAGATTCCGTCTTGATCGATGAGAGCCATCCAGGGCATTGCTTCAATTCCAGACCATTCGAACAGCGAGGGAGTGGAATCACTCTCTCCATCACCATCGATCAAGACGGGAAAGGTCCAACCTTGTTCGTCCATGTGCTTTTTCACCGCCAGGACATCGTCCGTGTTCCGGTGCACCGCGATGATTGCTTGGCGGCGCTCGGCCGCACCTTGGTAGATGCGTTGCATGAAATCAAGCGTGCCATGGCAAGGACCACATCCGATATCCCAAAACACCAACGCAACGGCCTTGCCTTTTAGGTCCGCCCAGGTCATTGGTTCGCTGCCGATCCAGACGTTCTTGTCTATCCTCGGCGGTTGTTCCCCCAGTTGACGATCGATCCTGGCCTTGTGCTTGTCCCAAAACTTCTGCGCTTCCTCGCGCTCTGCACGCTTTGCCGCGGCCAGCTCTTGTCGTTCCTCTTCGGTTTGTTCGGCTCGATAGGTGTAGCGAAGTGGAGGGTCGTATCGCCAATCGGTGGAAACGTTCGATCCGTCGGCAATTTCTTGGGTGAACAGATCGTGTGGCAACGCGATGCCCACCTGCACGTCTTCAACTTCGGCTTGAATCTCCAGAGTCAAGATTGAAGATCCTGAGTCGGTGCGATACTTCATCGAGCGTATCGCAAACGGGAACCAGCAGCCGGGGGCAACTTCGCGGTAGTCGTCGAAGCGTCTTTCGAAACCGACGATGGCCGTCTTGTTCTTCTCCTCCTGTAGAGTCTTTCGAGCTTCTCTGCGTTTCTTGTCATCGAGCGTCTCCAGCCACTGTTGCCAATCCTGGAAGCTCTCGATGGTCTGACCCGCGATCTTGCTTTGCACTTGCAATTGATCATCGGCGGACAGTTGGGGCATCAAAGTAACGTCCCCCATCAGGCGCTGGTCGCTCACACGAATATACAGTCGACGATTCCAAAGCGTATCAACACGGTAGCAATCGTTTCCTGCATACGTTTCTTGCCCGGCTAGTTTTAGTCCATGAGGTAAGACGACCTCCTCGGGCTCAGACTTTTCCAGCGGTCTCCACCAGGTCTTTGGCCCGTGGCGCCTGGCCGAACAGCCCCAGACATTTTTGGCGTCAAGGACGTATCGGTAGATACGCTGGGGTTTACCACCCAGGACATAGCTCGATCGGGCCGGTTCCCCTTCTTTTTCGAATCGCTCAAAGGACGCGATTGCCAGAGATCCATCCCAGGTGCGCCTGTCACGAGAGGTGTCGGGAAAGAGAAAGTCCACCACAACACGTTGCTTGTCCCAGGCCAACAGCAATTCAGTGTCGTACGAACGACGTTCAGGCGTAATGGTTTGCGTTCCACCAAGGCCAAACGACTCGAACGGTTTCATACCTTCGTCGGTTCTCGTGTAAGCGTGTTTGATGCGAAGCAAGAAGCTATCCACCCGCTCCAACCACGCCTCGTCGTCAAAGACCTTGGTGACAAGTTCCTCAGCGGTTGGAACGACGGTGTCCGAATCGCCCACGTCATCGTCGGCGATGCAAACGGGACACAACAGGACTGAGGCCGAGAGTAGTCCGAGCAGGAAAAACAATCTCGAAGCGAATCGTGCTGGGAACACACCAAGGTGGAAGCAAGAATCCGAAGAGCCCGCATTGGCAAGAGATCTCGCGTGCCAAGTCATGAGAAGCCCCTTTGTGTAGACGGCGGGTGATTCAACCATGCCCGGGAATCGTACCGCGATTCCCACGGTAGCGTCAAAAAAATGACGCAGACGCCAAAACTTGAAAGGTAATGCCAACACTCATCCTCAGTTCAGATCATGCACCGCATTCGAATTAGCGAAACAACCACAGTGTTTCAGGTGGCATTCGTGCGGCTATCACACCCGGACAAGTCATAACGCGTCAGATTCAGCAGGGTGTAGATCTGATACGCCCTGATCCTTCGGGGGGCATGCACACCAGGTACCGAAACCTAGCGAGAATCTGAGTATTTCGCGAAAATGCTTGACGCGTGATTCTCGCAAATTAGAATTCAGGTCTACTTGAACCCTCCCCCTTTGGGGAATTTCAGTCACTAGTTAGGGGCGCTACTGGCTCTCTCGCTTACGGCGGCACATACGTTTCTGGGTAGTTCCAGGAACGCCACTGCCTTCTTTTTTGGCCGCCTCCCCGATTCCGTTTCGATCTCGGATCGTCCTTGCGCTTGCTGATTCGTTTGAATTGCGTGCAATGTCGCCCCCCGAGTTTTCATCCCTCCGGCCTCGGTTTCCTTCCCGTTACTCCCATGCAGTGCCCTTGCACGTAGGACACATGTTTATGCACCGTACCTTGTTGTTATGTCTCGTCTGCCTGCTTGCTGTTCTTTCCGGCAAGCCGGTCCACGCCCAGCTCTCACGTCAGGTGATCGATGCCGGTTGGTATCAAGGTGGGCTCCACAATCCCTTCAATACCAACTACATCACCGGACAGAACTCGGGTGCGGAAACGAGAAGCTTCTTTCTGTTCGACGTTCCCGATGCAGGGGGCGCCATCACCGCGGCGACGCTCCGCATTCCACGCTTCGAGGTTTGGTCTCCGGACGCCAGCGAATTCCTGGATATCTACGATGTGACCACCGACCTGACCGACCTTGTCCAGGGCAACGGAGGTCTCGCAGCATTCGGCGATCTGGGAAGCGGCGTGAACTATGGATCGTACGAAGTCCTGAACATCGACGGAGTCGAGTACATCGACGTCCCTCTGAATTCAACGGCCGTAGCCGCACTGAATTCATCCCCGGGTCAGTTCGCATTCGGCGGAAGCCTCTCGTCGATCGATGGACCCGAGGATCAATCGGTGTTCGCATTCAGCTTGGGCGGTGACCCGGAGCTAATTCTCAACCCCACGAACACCCCCATCGGGCCTTACTCCACCGAGTTGCATCCCCTGGCGAGTTCGATTTCGGTCGAGGTCATTGTCGGCGACATCAACGATGATGGTTTCGTGGCCGCGGCGATCGAGAACATCCCACTGCACGGAACGGTAAACGCGAGTCACATTCTCACCGAGGACAACACCGGGATTCTGCAATTCGACAGTTCCGACTTGGTAATGGAAAACATCAGCGACTACTTCGTCGATCTCGGGATCTTGGGGGGCTTCACACTCGATCTAACCGATGCCCGAATCAACCTTCAGACTGGAATCATCCCGGTTACGAATTCCGAATTCCTGATGGACAACGCCGAGTTTTTGCAAGTTGCCATCGACGATGGCGAAGTCTTGCTTGACGACCCTACGGGCTTCATTGCCAGTCTTTACGGAGATGATTTCTTCCTCTCCAACGACTTCGGCATATCTCCGGTCTCGGCCGATTTGAACAACATCCTGGGACTTGGGGTCGGTGGTGCGATCGATCAAGGGACGGGGTACTTCACCGAGCGGGGAGAAATCAATCTAGACATTCCCGAAATTTCGTTCCTCTTGGATACGGAACTGGATTTAGATGTCTATGTCAGGTTGTCTGGTGCTGTCCACGTGGCGGTTCCGGAACCGAGTACGTGGTGCTTGGGGCTGCTAGGTGCAGCAGGCTTCGTTCTCTTGGCACGCCGGAACAAGTCAGGTGGGCGAAGTCGCTGGCTCGTGCTGATCGTTTCGGCGATCTCGCTGCATGTTGTTGCGAGTTCACCCGCCGCGGCACAACCACCCATCGCGAGCAACTGGCTCAATGCCGTCGACGGGAATTGGTCCAACGATTCCAACTGGTCCTCGTCCAGCTTTCCTCAAAATGGCGTACCCACCGAAGATGACGTGTACAAGGTAACGATCAATGTGGAGGGTAGTCCGTATAACGTTATCGTTACAGATGACATCGAGGTAAGTGACCTATACGTCGATTCGAGCGACGCCACATTGTGGCATCAATCCGGAACGCTCTCCGCGGAGGTCCTTACGGTCTTCTCAGCCGGTCTTCGAATTGGCAACGACTCGCTTCCTCAATCAGGCAATGCCATCTTGGAGACTAGGAGGTTACAGTACCTGCAGAACGAGTTGACACAAGGATTTCAAGGAGTTGGTACCATTCGCCCGAAGAATGACGACGGTCTCGAAATTCGTGGCACGGCGGATGTGTTTACGATCGAGGCCGGAATTACAATTGAGCCGGGCGTGCCTGATAATCTCAGAAGCGTAGTCGTTAGCAACAGGGACGAACTCGTCAATTACGGTACCATTCGATCCGTTCAATTCGCTCGTGCGTCTATCGAAGCGGAAAACGTTCAGAACTACGGCTTGATCGAGGTCGGAGGATACACTGAAATCAACCGGAACACAGACTCGCAATTCACCAATCACGGCACTATCGTAATCAAGCCGGGCGCAAACTTCTTGATGGGTGGTGAGTATTCAGTTGAAGATCTTGGTACCGTAATTGATGAAGGGGCAAACTGGATCTCTCTAAGCGGCACGCTTGACAATCAGGGGAAGTCGCTCGACCTGCAAGGGTTTGGCTGGACGGTAACCCCGACGCTGCAAGGAACCATTCTTGGTGGGGAACTAAAATCTTCTACACCTTTGGCACCAAGCATGCCCAATGGAATCACGTTGGACGGGGTGACGATCGCAAGTGAACTGACGATGACAAACCGCAGCTTTGTCAGAAATGACCTGATGCTCGACAATACAACGCTCAACTTACCTCGCGGCGCCACGCTTGCTTTTGGATCGACACCTCAGGTCCTAGGCGGAACGGGTACCATTCTTACCCCTTTGGGCGAAGGAGGGGGGGAGGTGGAGATTCTTGGTACCCAGCTCACGATCGGGGAAAACATCACCATTATGCGAGGCCCAAACCCAGCCAGTACGCTGGAACTAGAGTTCAAGGAAAACAAGGGAACCATTATTTCCGACCAACCGGGAACCATCGAGATTGGGAATTACCAGGCAGCCCAAGGTGCATGGGTCAACAACGGCCTGATTCGAGTAGAGGCAGGAGAAGTCCAATTCAACGGAATCTACACGCTTGCCGATCTCGGTACGATTGAGCGTGTCGGCGGAACGGTAGTGAGTGCGGGCACGCTGAAAAACCAGGGCACCACGCTCGTGCAAGATGCATCGACCGGGGTCTGGGAGATTCGCGGCACCGTTGAAGGCGGGCGAATCGAGACGCACGACGGGCTCGTGGCAAAGCTCGGAGCCATCCTCGATGGTGTGACGTTTGCGGGTCAAGGAATGATTCCGATATTCAACAACAACACGAATGGATCAGCACAAATCAAGAACAGCCTGACCTTGGATGCTGCGAAATTAACCCTGGGTCTGCATCGACAATTATCAATTAGTAGCGACGGACCAGTAATAATCGATGGCGTAGGCGAGATCTTGTTAAACGGGACGACAGACTCCACGCGAATCCAAAACTTCACCGGCTCCGAGCTAACCTTTGGTCCCGGCGTCACGGTGAAGACCGGGCCGCAGGGAGGTGGTTCAATTAGCCGCAATTCATTGCCCGTGATTAACCACGGTAAGATTTCGGCGGAAACCAGCGGACAAGCAATCGTCCTGGGGGGAACGCTAGAGAATACGGGCGTCCTTCAAGCCATCAATGGTTCGTTGTTACAGGTTCGGGTCGATCACTGGACGAACGAGGGCCAAATCAAGGTCGACTCTGGCGGCGTGCTTGAACTGCTCGCCGAACAGTTCGAAAACGGCACCGATGGCAAGATTGCAGGGAACGGTACCATCTATCTCGGGAGACGCGCTGGTCCGAGTTCTAATGTCGACCCGTACTCTCCCACCGGTCTGGATCCCGTGGCGACGGATGCCGATGCATTCGTGAACTCGGGTACCATTGCCCCGGGGATAGATGGGATTGGAACGCTGATGATCGCCGGCAATCTCCAGTTGACGTCGAGTTCCGTTGTGGAAATCGAATTGGGCGATGTTCTTCTGGATGAAATGGATCAGCTTTTCGTGCAAGGCGTCTTTGGCCTCGACGGCGATCTCGATGTTTCGCTGACCGACGGGTTTATTCCACGTTTGGGTGAAGAATTCGAGATTCTGCAAGGTGTGATGAGCGGAGCGTTCCAAAACATCGGATCGGAATTCCTGGTCGACGATGTCCTGTTCGGGATCTCCTACAAGGAATTTTCGGTCACCCTAACCGCGCTCTCCGCACCCGTCGCCGCACCATTGTTGGCCGTGCCGGAACCTTCCAGTGCGGCGTTAGCCTCGATCGGGGCGGTTTGCGTCGCACTGCTGACATACCGCCGAAGGTCCCAATACACAACATAGAATGTTGGGCAATCTGTTGAGGCAAGAGCGCCGTAACCGGGCGAGCGGCCTGCGAACCTCGCCCAGAGCGTGGCACTCAATCAACCGAACAAACTTTTCAACGCTTCGTCGGTTGCTTCCTCAGAAGAGCCTTCAAACTGCAGGAACGTGGCGATCGACTCGGCGAGTTCATCCTCTTCGCTGCCAGCGAATGCCAGGGGGTCGAACTGCTCTGGCGGGTTTTTCGCCGCGGTCGTTTCTTCTGTGGCCGCCGTCGATTGGTCTTCCGCTTCGACGACCGCGAACAGCAGTTCGGCGGGGATTGCCGATCCAGCGGATGTTGAGTTTACCGTCGAATCTTCAACAGCAAGACCGGCCGCGGCTGTCTGAGGTGCCGACAGCGAGAGCGGAGCAGGGGCCGAAGACGACCAATTCCCAATCACAGGAACTTGCCCAGAAGATCCGTAGATGAACGGTGTCACCTCGGGTAACCCACCCGAGATTGAGTTGCGGAGGTAGAACTCAGCGGCCGTCGGGTTCCATACACCAATGGTGTCGGTCCCGTCTCCGTCCCAATCACCGGTGACGGGGGTCCAGCCCGCTCCGCCGTATGAAAAGATCGGGTAGTCGACATCACCCGAAGAGTTCGAGTCGCGAAGGTACCAGATGGCCGTGGCTGGATCGAACACGCCGATGGTATCCGTGCCGTCACCGTTCCAATCGCCTGTGACCGGTACCCAGGCCGAATTTCCGTAGGCGAACGCGATGTCGGCCACGCCAGGATCGTTTGAGTTGCGAAGGAAGAAGGTCGCCGTAACAGGATCGAAAACTCCGATAGTATCGATGCCATCGCCGTCCCAATCACCTGCGATGGGGATCCACCCGGGCAGTCCATAATTGAATACCGGCACATCCGCCACACCGTCCAAGCTATTGCTGAGGGTGAACGCGGCTATTTGGGAAGCGTACACTCCGACGGTATCGACGCCGTCGCCGTTCCAGTCGCCGACCAGGGGCGTTGCGTTTGGCGTGCCGTAGGTGAAGGTGGCGACGTCAGCGGGGCCTGCGGTTAGCTCGCTACGCAACAGGAATTGTCCGGTCAGCGGATCGTAAACACCCGGGGTGCTGGGCGTGGGCAGCATTGGTTCGCCACCTCCACCCTGCGAGGGACTCTCGCCGAATACGATGTAGGCCACCTCTTCGGGAATATGGAATCGTTCGTTGTCGGCGATTTGGTCCTCGTCGACCGAGACGCTTATCGTCGTCGACGAAAACGGGTTGGCTCCATTGAGCAGGGCCCAACTTCCGTGCCCGCCATTCATTCCCGACTGGCTCAGTACCGCGGCGGTCGGGCTTTCTGGTCCGTTGATGGTGTACACCGCGGCCGGGGCATGGGTAACACCTTGGGCGGAGTTGGCTCCCAGTCCGACGGTAAACTCCGTGCCGCCAACGTTCCAGCTTCCCGCCTCGAAGACCACGTAGCCGATCGTTTCGGCGGCGCGACCTGTCGGATCTTCGCCGACATGCTTGCCGGTGTAAAGCACCGTTGGCGAGGGGGCCGAACCGACGGCAGTCGCTTTGGACCAAAAGGTCGAAAATGCCACATCGTTGTACGTCATCACCTGCCCCAACACGATGGGCGAGGTGTACGCATTGCTGTAGGTCTGCAACTCACCATTCCAGTTGCCCACGCCGTCGGTCACGGTGGAGTCGTACTTGACTGCTTCCAGTTGAATACCGTGTTCCGCAACCGTGTAAATGCCCTCTTCGACGACGAAGAAGTACACGTCGGCAGTCGTCACCTCGGTGGAGTTGTCGGCGCGTTGAATCATCACGTCGAAGCTATTGCCGGTAGCGTTTTGAATCCGCGTGACCAGCGGCGCTGATTGGCCGTCGTAGTTTGGTGTTGCCACCACGACCATCGACGTGTAGGAGTTGGTCAGATTGACAGTGGTCCAGGCATCGCTACTCACACTGGCGACCAAGCCGCTTTCCAGTTTCAAACCGCTTCCCACTAGCGGATTCACCGTGACGCTGATGGTGTCTTCGACAAATAGCCCGCCGGAGTCGGTGGCCCGAACGACGACGGTTGCCGAACCAACTTGCCCGACCAGGTAGTCCAGCGTGAGCGTGCCGGAGACGATCGAGGCGTCGACCAGCGTCGGATTGTCATTGCTCTCAACGGTATAAGTCAGATTCGTTCCGTCCTCGATATCGTCGAACACCGTGGTCAGATCAATGACGGAGTCCGGATCGTTTTCCGTGACGACGATCGATCCGATCGGGGAAACGACGGTCGGCGTGGTGTTGGATACCGTGCCCACTTGCACGACCAGCGGAAGTGATATGGGGCCAGTATGCCCATCGACCTCTTGCACCACGGCAATCAGCGTATTCAGCCCACCGTTGGGGTCTGTATCGAGCAACGTGACAGGAATATCGACGAATCCGGCGGGACCGATGGTCGCCGTGAATTCAGTGGCTCCTAATGCCGAATTGGATTCGAAGGGATCGATGTCAAATCCGCCGCCAGGCACGCCTTCGGTAAACAGACCACTTTCCAGGATCAGCAGCGAGATATCGGCTCCCACAGGACCCGTGACGCGGACGGTTTGATTCACCTCGCCAAGCACGGAAGTCGGGCTGTAGGGAACTCCCAGGAGTTCGACGAGCAACTGGCTCGAAGTCTCGGAGCGCAGCGTGTTTTCCGATGCACCAAGACTGTCACCCTGTCGATATAACTGTGCGGTCTGAGTCGAACCATCGCTGAAAACAATCGTGACCGTACTGCCAATCAGTTCCAGGCCGCTAACGCTTCCCGAATCGTTCGGACCAGGCACGTCCGAGCCCTGGATGCTGGTCGGATCGACATCGATCGAGAAAGCAAACGACTCGCCAGGGTCGAAGTCGTCAAACGGAACAACCAGGACGTCGAACCCGTTGTCACGCGGCGCCTCGAACAGGTGCGTGCCCAGACCAACCAGCGTACCGGACGAATCAATCTGAAAATCCTTGGCTGCGCTGTCACCCGCAGTCCCAAAGGGATCGAACACCATATCGGGCAGAATGCCCGTCGAAAGGTCCAGACGAAGTTCTACAATCTCTTGCCCACCGGTTGAAAGGTTCTCGACCACGAACGATCCGCTGGCGAACGTACTACTATTGATGCCGCTGCCCGGGTCAACCACAAAGGAAGCGATACTTGTGGTTGAAGCGGTGTTGGCAAACCCGGCTAGTGGAACTTCAAGGAAACCACCCCCGGTGTCGGCGATCGTCAGAAGTGCCTCCTTCGAACCCGAAGTCGTGGGGCTGAAGGTAACGGTGACAATGGTCGATTCGCCCGGCTGCAACGTGATGTTTTCTGCATCATTGAACGAATCGCTGAATGCCGCGGCGTCTGTTCCGGAAATGTTAGTCTCGCCCAGCACAATGGCCGGCGATGATGGTCCGCCCACATGGGTGAAAACCACTTGACGAGATGTCGACTGACCGACCTCCACGCTTAACGCAGAAAGTGAATCGGGCGAGGCCGCCAAATCCAAATCCTGCGCTTCGGCTTCCACCGAAATAAAGTCCCAGGTTGGCGAGAACGTTGGGGCAGGGCCGACTGAAGTGGAAATGATTCCCACGGCCATCGCCGTTGGACCGTTGAGCCAAGTGGCGGGAATACTGAACGGTGAACCCAGGTTTGCCCGGGCGCTGGTAGCGCCGTCTTGCGTTACGGTGTAGCTCGGCTGCACGGTAAGCGCCACAGGATCAACCGTAAGATACAGGTCGATGTAAGTGACGGTGCCCAGGGCAAAGGTGTTGAGCGCCCCTGGGGTGACCGTGCCGCCAACTTCAGACAAGCTGGAAACACCCCCACCACCGTTGGCGGTCACGACGAGCTTGACGTAGTTGTCTTGATCGCCGGTCCCCAGAAACACGCCCATCGATTGGTCGCCCTGGGGTGTGACCCCCGCGAAGGGGGCCAGGATTCTTGTTCTTACGGAGAATGGGTCGACCTCTCCGCTGACGTCTACGCCAAACTGAAACGCCTGTTCCTGAGTGTTCGCGGTGGCGTCACCTTCGGTGGCCATATCCAGCGTAAGAACACCAGCCGCCCCACCAGCAGTTAGGTTGTCGGAGTCGAATAGATCCTGGTAATTGTCCTGTCCGTTGATCATCAAGCCCGTGAAGCCCAAGTTAAGTAGGCCACCGGGGTTGGGGGCGTCGTTTTCCCAAGTGTACGCGACGCCCACCGTCGTGGTGCTGCCGTTGGTGGCGTCGATGGCGAATGGATCGTCGACGTCCAGCAGCGAATCGTTATCGTCGTTGTCGTCCAACAGGTCGGAAAGGAAATCGAGGTCGTTATCCGGCGGAACATCCGCGGCACTGTTGGGATTGGTATCGTTGGCAATCTCATCCTCGTTCGAGTAGCCATCGCCATCGAGATCGTTGGGGTCGACCGGGTCACCCCCGCCACCTTCGAAGTCGTTCGGTTCGAACACATATACCGTGTCGGAAAACCAATCGACGACCCAGATTGTTCCGGGGAACAGACCGTCGTCGCCAACGGCGGTTACGTCCAGTGGTGCGACATCGATGTTGGAGAACAGCACTTCGTTGAGGTCGAGTGCAGCACCGGTGCCATCGGGGCTAAGCCGGCTTACACTGTTCCCGCCGAAGTAGCTGGCCGCCAGCAAATCGCCCTGCATGGCGCCGCCGAAGTTGCTGGCCGTGTATTCTGCGAGGCCATTGGTCGAAGATCCGAACACAGCCAAGGCGCCGGGTGCCGTCTGTGGTACGGAAAAAACGCCTTCAATCGGGTTCTCGCCGGCTAGGGCAACAGGCGATTGAGGGTTCGACGCGTTGAATGTGTTGTCCGTATTCGACCTGGTTGGATTGGGGTGACCGCCATAGTAGCCGGGGCCTGAGATGAATTGCAGGTTGTCCAGGTAGGTCAAACCTGGTTCACTCACCTCGTTGGTGGCTTCCCCGGTTTCCGGATCGAGAATAGGCGGCCCACCCCAGCCTGCGTTTGCACCATTGTCGATGGTGTACAAATTACCGGCTTCCGTGAGCACGATGTCGTACGGATTCCGGAAACCGGGTGAGTAAATCTGAACCGGGCCCGTGGGGTCGAGAATGGCCTGATTCTTTCCGTCGTTCCCGCCAAACACGTCCTGGATTCCGTTGGCCAGATCGACGTCGCTTCCGCTGCCGTCGAAGTCGCGGTCTTCGTCGTCCAATGTCGGTAGATCGTACTTATAGACTTGGCCGTTGATGTCTACCTGGTTTGGGAGTAGGTCGATTGTTGTCAAGTCGATCGACAGAATTGCCGCGGAGAGGGCATATTCCGGTAGCAATGCGAAATTGTTGGATGGCCCCCCGGCATTGGTGTTCCCGCCTTGCGTCACTAGCAGCGTGTTGGTGCTGGGGTCGAGCAACAGCCCGTTGGCCGTGTGATTCTCTTCCGATCGGGGTAAACCCCGTACCAAGTCAACTTTGCTCCACTGAGCACCATCCCATGTGAGCCGTGAAATAATCCCGGAGTTGGTGTCCAGATTTAGATCCGTTCCGTCGATACCACCGCCGATTCGAGGATCGCTAGAGGCAACATAGATCTCGGGGTTTGTGGCGGTGCCGGTCACGAAGATGCCGGTAACCAATCGCTTCACAACTCCCTGGTTCAGCGATCCGTCATCGTTGTGATTCGGAATGTCTTTCACCAAGTTGATCTCGTCGTCGATGGTCGCCACGTAATCGTCGGCAGCGTTTCGAACGATTGAGTAGACAAAAATCGTTCCGTTCTGGTGGGCGACATACAGCCGATCATCGGGACCCCATTGAAGCGAAGTCGGGTTTTGTACCACACCTATTCCGGCCAGCGAGCTTTTACTGAACCCGATCGGCGAGGCATCGCTTCCGATCCCCGACAGGGCGATACTCAACGGACTGTTCGTCCCGGTATGCTGTATCTGTAGGGTTGCCGCTTGGGCAATCAGGTCGTCGGGATCGAACGTGACGTCGATGACGATGGACTCGCCCGGTGCGAGCACGGCTCCATTGATGTCGTCGAAGTTGTCGGTAAACGTTGCCGATCCAACGATCGTGGTCGAGTTGAGCGTAATCGACGGATCACCTGCCTGGCCCGAGTTGGTTACGGTAATGCTCTGCGTCGCCGTGCTCCCCGTAAACACCGCGCCAAAATCAAGCGTCTCGGAATCGACGATCAACAGGTTGGGTTCCTGCAACGAGACAATTTCGATGGCCTTAATGGCGGGGTTTTCTGTGACGCGATCAAGGTCGATGTCCAAGTTCCCGTCGCTGACGACATTGAACGACTTCATGACACCCTTAAACGCGCTGCCGACATCGGCGAACACGTCGTAGTCATCCAGCACGAGCTGTCCTTCGATCGAAACATCGAATACGCGAGCCCCGACGGATGCGTTCCCACCAAACGTCTCGGCAAAATACAAGCGGACTTCGTAGGGACCAGCGGTGACGGGGATGTCCCACTGCATTTCTTCGCCACCCAGCAAGTCGTATCGCTCGGTGGAGAAGATACTTGCCGGGGTCCCCTGTGGAATCGAAGCATCGGTGGTGTCGATGGTCTGTCCGGTAGCGAACGTGCTACTTTGGGCAGCGGCAACGTTGCTCAACGGCGATGGGCTGGCCGTGGTATCCGCCGACCATTCCGGAGACCCTACCGCGGGACCACCGGCGTTGATGCGGATCAGTGAAGATCCAACCGGGGAGACCGTCCCGGTACCGGAAAGCGGAAGGCTGATCGGTGAGTTGATCCCCGAGTGAGTCACCTGCAGGGAGGCTGCCTGCGCCCCTTCGGCTGTCGGGCTGAATGTGACCGAAATCTGAGTGGATTGACCCGGCGACAGGACAACGCCCGTGGCGTCGTTGAAGTTGTCCGTAAAGGATGCCGCACCGGAAATCACGGTAGATTGCACCGTGATGTCGCTATCGCCGACGTCGCCCAAATGAGTAAGGGTGACTTGTTGTGTGAGCGACTGCCCAACCTCAACGCTCGCGAAGTTCAATGACGAGGCACTTACTCCCAGCGTCCCGTTCTCGGAGACCTCCAGAATCTCGATGCCCTTGATGGCCGGGTTCTGAACAATCGGAGCGAAGTCGATATCGAGGTTCGAGTCGCTCGAGACAATAAACGACTCCATAATTGCGGTGTCTGGCCCGGCTTCGGCAAAGGTGTCGTAGCTGGGTAGTACCGTGTTGCCTTCGATCGAGACATCAAACACACGGCCCCCGACGCTATGAGCTCCGTTGTAGATTTCCGCGAAGTACAAGCGGACTTCATAGTTTCCTGGAGTTACGGGAAAGTCCCACTGCATGGGCACCCCGCCTCCGTCGAAACGTTCGGTATTGAAAATCGACGTGGGAATCTCGGGTGCAATCGAGGCGGTGTTTACGTTCTTGTTGTTCCCGAACGTACCGCTTCCCGAGGCAGATTGATTCGAGTAGACGCTCGGACTGGCCGCGGTGTCGGCTTCCCACACGGTCGAGTCGCTGGCGACGACCTGAGGGCCACCCGCATTGACTGCGTAGATGGTGTTGATTGCCAGTAACGCACGAACCTCCAACGGCTCGACGCCTAGCGATGAACGAGAGTACGAGTGCTTTGTCCGGCAGTTTACAGAAGAATTGCCGAAATTACGTCGGAGTCTGCCTCCGTAGCGACGCATGGTACTTCCTTTTCAAGTCGCGCTCCTTGCGAATCAATAACTGGCATGCAAGGGTCGCATCTTCGAACCTGGAATACGCGCTCCTTCGCGTCGACTACTATGAATCTTGCTTTCAAGAGTCTGTTCATGACGCGCGCTGCTTCCATATGCGCGCCAACATGATCCGCGGGCACAAGGCCGTTGCAGCTAGTAAAAGGGCCATCGCACGGACTGGTTTCTTTTCGGTATGTGCGGCCACTGCCTGGCGTCCAAAGAATCGGCCCGCCGAATCGATCCTCCGTGTGACACGCGTCGGAAACCCGACGTCGTCGTAATGGTTAGCAAAGCTTTCCCACTCGATCATTTCTCCCCGCAGTCTTGCTTTGTTGCGGGCTTCAACATATCGGGTGACCTTCAGCCCGGCCTCGAAGCGGCGATTCGTGATGCTTCCATCGTGTCGCCGATACAGCACCAGATTGTCGGTTAGCGTGACCACGGGGCCATGTGCCGCCAGGCGATCCCAAAAGTCGAGATCTTCACATGGTTCCAGTCGCGAATCGAACCCGCCGATTTCCAGGGCCAGATCGCGACGGAAGAGGATCGTCGAGTTCCGCAGCACGACCGGTTCCCCACGGTCGCGAAGTGCTTGAAATTCTTCCTTGGAGGTGGGCCCCGACTTATGCAACGCGCCCAGCTCGCCTTTGGGACCGATATCTTGAGAATAGGCGCCCCACAGCACGACTTCCGGTTCAGCCTCAGCGGCTTCAATCTGCACCTGCAACCGCTCGGGCATCGCCACATCGTCTGCATCCAGTACGGCAGCCCAAGGGTATTGGGCAGCTTTCATACCCGCGTTACGAGCACCGCTGGCGCCCCCGTGATTGATCTGGATGAGCCGGACCCGCGAATCTTTTTCCGCGTACCCCTTCACAATCTCTTGGGTGCGATCCTGCGACCCGTCGTCGACGACGAGAAGTTCCCAATTGGGATACGTTTGCTTGAGTACACTTTCGATGGCCTCACCGATAAAATCTTCGGCGTTGTAGGCAGCCATGATGACACTGATCATTGCTCTTCATCCGTTGTTGGTCGACGGTCCTTCTTTTGGTGAGAGAACGTGAACGATTCCCTAGCCATCCACGCAGATACGGAACGGACCGAAAACCACTATTCCGTCAGATCACGGGACCAGTGTGACATTCAAGGGATAAGTGAATAGGGACGCTCTGGGGAATAAGCCGTACACAGAGCGCCCGACGCATGCCACAAATCCTTTGGCTGCACCATATTTTTCTGCGCGGCGTTTCCGATTGGTACATTCGGCTGACAAGTTGGCCTGTCCTCCGAGCACAACATGCGCAATTGCGAACTCGGGTGGGTTATCCGGAATGATCGGGTCAATACCTCGCTGCATTGGCAAGGTTGTTGCTGGATAGCACCAGGAATGGTCAATAAATTTGACAATACCCCCTATTCAGTTAGACATTAGTAGGTGACGCCGTCTGGAGCCATTCGGCATAGCAGCCTGGCCGGCTAGCGGCCTGCTTGCGGGATTGTCAGGCACCACCACTCCAACGAACACCAATTCCGATCTTAGGAGACAACGGTATGAGTTCGACGCACCCCAATCACGAGCATCAACACGGCAAGCAATGTGGCCACACAGCCGTGAATCATGATGGTCATACCGACTACCTGCACGACGGGCATCTGCACCATCAGAATGCAGACGGCACCGTCGAAGAGCATGTCATCGAAGTCAGCGAAACGAACGCCGAAGTCTGTACTCCCGATCACGCCTGCAGCGGACACGAGCCCGGCCATGTACATGGTCCTGGTTGCGGTCACGAAGCGGTGCCCCATGGGGATCACGTCGACTATCTCGTCGACGGCCACCTGCATCATCCGCATGGCGACCACTGCGATAACCATGGCCCCGTCAATTTAGCCTGACGGATCGCTTGGGTTTAGAACAGCGACCGTTGTCCGTCACTCGAGGGCGGCTCGGGCGGAAGAATGCCGAGATGGTTGTAGGTCTTCTCGGTCACCCGACGACCGCGCGGGCTGCGGATTAAGAGACCGCCTCGCAGTAGGAACGGCTCGACATCGTCGATTAACGTGTCGGGCGCGGTGTTCATCGTGTGGGCAATCGCTTCGACCCCCACGGGCCCACCGCTGTAGATCGTGATGATCGTTTCCAGATAGCGGCGATCCTGCGGATCGAGCCCCAGCTTGTCAATGCCCTGCATGTCGAGTGCTGCACAGGCTAGCTCTCGGTTGATCTTCCCGTCGGCTTTGCTCGTGGCATAGTCGCGAACCCAACGCAGGCGATTGTTGGCCAGCCGGGGAGTTCCACGGCTGCGGTTCGCAATTTCTTCGGCACCGTCGGCGGTTACGTCGACGTTCAGCTTTTTGGCGTTGCGCCGCACAATCTCTGTCAGTTCGTCGACCGTATAGAAGTCGAGATGTTCTCGCATCTGGAAACGATCTCGCATGGGGGCCGAAAGCAACCCGGTACGGGTCGTGGCTCCGATCAGCGTGAATCGACGCAGCGTCATGTTGATCGTGCGGGCGTTCACCCCTTCACCCAGCGCAATGTCGATGCGAAAGTCTTCCATCGCCGGGTAGAGAAACTCTTCGACCGACTTCGGCAAGCGGTGAATCTCGTCGATGAACAACACCGAACCTTCTTCGGCGTTGGTCAGGTAGGGGATGATGTCCTTGGGGGCCGACAGCGCGGCGCCACTGGCAATCTGTAGGCTCACGCCCAGGTCACGCGGAATCACCGTGGCGAAGGTGGTCTTCCCCAAGCCAGGCGGACCATCGAACAAAATGTGTCCCAACGTCTCACTGCGTTTTTGGGCCGCATCGACGGCGATCTCCAACCGATCAAACACGGCACGTTGACCCACCATGTCACGCATGTGCTGGGGCCGCAGACTTTGGTCGTCGTCGGGCGTTTCGGTCTTGCTGGAGAGGATCGTTTCTCGCGACATCGCGATCATTGGGCAAGTGGTGAACGGGTGTTAACTAATCACGTTCGAATATATCAGATACCGGCCACTTGCCAGAAGCCCAAAGGGCAGGGGGGCAATCATTCCCCAGCATCGGATCACCCGACCTGGCACGATTGGGGCGCAATCGACCATGCGCATCCGTCAACACGCCCAATAAGAATAAGAAGATGTCGTGAAAGATCCGAGTTTGGTCGATCAGGTCTTGGCCGGCACCCGATCGCGATTCCACTGGACCCACATGTCGCGGATCTCTCGCTTCAGAATCTTGCCTGTGGGGCCCTTGGGTAGCTCATCGATGAAGGTGTAATCGTGCGGCAACTTGTACTTGGCCAAATGCTCGCGGAGATGAGTATCGGCTTCCTCGGCCGTAAGCTTTTGCTCCGGTTTGCACGCGATCACGGCCTGCACAAGCTCACCCTTCTCTTCGTCAAACACGCCGACCACGGCACATTCGGCGACTTGAGGTAGACGATAGAGCACTTCTTCGATCTCACGGGGATAAATGTTGAATCCACCCTTGATGACCATGTCCTTCTTGCGATCGACGATGAAGAAGAACCCGTCGTCATCCTTGTAGCCCATGTCCCCGGTGTGAAACCACCCGTTTCGCATGGCTTCGGCGGTATCTTTTTCCTTGTTCAGATAGCCACACATGATGTTGGGAGCCTTGATCACCAACTCGCCAACTTCGCCATTGGGCAACTCATTATCGTCGTCATCGAAAATCTTCATTTCCACGCCTTCGAACGGCGTGCCGATGGAGCCCGGCTTTCGATTGTCGGGCCGATTGATACACACGCTGACCGTGGTCTCGGTCATGCCGAAGCCTTCGTAAATTGGCACTTCGGTCATCGTTTCGAATTGACTCATCACTTCCATCGGCATGGCTGCACCGCCGGAAACGGTATATCGCAGCGATTTGACTTTTTCCTTGCTGAACTCGGGATGTTTCAGCAGATGGAAGAACATGGTGGGTACCCCGGCCATCGAGGTGATCCCATCGTTCTCCAGGCTAGCCAGGCAGGCCTCCACATCGAAGCGCGGATGTAAGACCACGGCCGTGCGATTGCGGACCGACGCGTTCAGCACGCCGTTCAACGCAAAGCAGTGAAACAGCGGCAGCACGCACAGGGCCTTGTCGTCCGGCTCGACCTCGATGATCTCTTCCATCATGTCGAGGTTGGCCAGGATGTTCGCCCCCGTGATTTGGGCTCCCTTGGGTTTGCCGGTGGTGCCCGAGGTATACAGCGTCATAATCGGAAGCGAAGGATCGATTTGAGCCGGCTCGAACGACTCGTCGACTTCAGCCATCAACTCTGGGAAGGCCTTGTGCTCGGCCATCTCTGCCGGCGGGTCGATCTTGCCGCTGGGCAGCACGAACACCACCGGTGGATTTTTCATATTCGACACGGCCGCGTGTACCGAACCCAGGAACATGTCGAGCACGACGATGGCCTTGATCTGGCTATCTTCAACAAGGTAAGCCACTTCCTCGGGCTGCAACATCACGTTCATCGGCACGAACGTCGAACCGTTCATGATGGTGCCGTAGTACGACGTGACAAACGGGGGCACGTTCGGCAACATCACGCCTACCGAATCACCTTCGGTCACCCCGTGTTTGCGAAGCCCTGCGGCTACCATCTTGGCTTGTTCGGCAACCATAAAGAAGGGGTATTGCGTCCCATCGTATTCTATAAAGGTACGACCAGGATCTTCTTGGGCGGCGTCGAGCAGAAAATCGTGCAAGCTCATGCAATAAAACTCCCCAACCGTGGCTGCAGAAAAGGTTTCAGCGCGGCGATTTCAGCCTGCGCTCGTCGCCCGAGCGGTACCTGGGTCGCCGCACCCCGCTTTGAGTGCGCAACACCATAGGTTGTCCATAAATAGAACGCGACGACCCTGTTGTAATTCGTCGAAACTCGTGTGTCAAAGAAAAGTCACCGGCTGTGCGTTCCATCCAGCCTTTGTTTGGCCCACCGGCTGAGAAGACGCACGGGATATGCCGGTTCGGCGAGCCCGAGTCAGCTCCAGCGCAGAGAAATTCGACGGTTTCCCCCCGACTCCAGCCTCGCTGGAGTAGAGCCCACCCGCCGCCGGGTTTCGTTCGATCGGAGGTGCTTTTGACGGTCCCGGGTTAGCGTCCGAACTCCTGCTCAGCAGCCGCCCTCTTACCAAAGACTCTTGCCAATACCACTGGTGGGTGGGATGTTTTGATGTTGGTCTGCGGCCCTATGCGTATGATGTCGCAATTCTACGCTGTGAATCGTGTTGCCGGTCCACTGATCAGTCTCGATGCGAAGCCTCATGCAAGGCAAATCCCCCATGAAATACGAGGTCGAACAGAAATACCCGCTCGAAGACGTCGCGGGAGTTCGCGGACAGTTGGAAGCCCTGGGGGCAACCTTCGGCGCCCCCCAGGTGCAGGCCGACCGCTACTTCGCCCATCCGGCCCGTGATTTCGCAGAGACCGACGAGGCCCTGCGGATACGTTCGGTCGGCGACTCCAACTGCGTGACTTACAAGGGCCCCAAGATCGATCAGACGACGAAAACCCGTCGCGAGATCGAATTGCCGCTGCCCGATGGGCAAGAACGTTCGCAGGAATACGAAGAACTATTCAACGTGCTCGGTTTTCCGTCGGTAACCACCGTGAGCAAGGTACGCCAAACGGCCGAAATCCAGTGGCGCCATCATCCGCTCACAATCGCACTCGACGAGGTGCAGGGTCTGGGTGACTACCTGGAGCTGGAAATCGTGACCGAGGATGCCGGATTGGATGCTGCCCGCGATGCGCTTGCGGATCTGGCCAGCCACTTGCAGCTCTCGACCATCGAGCGACGAAGTTATCTCCAACTGCTGTTGGAGAGCGGAGTGGCCAAAGACGAGCGGAAATCATTTCAAGGCTGAGATTCTAATTCAAGGGGCCGTCGCATGGATCCTGGCCGCGTCATGTTAACTCTATTCTTGATCATTTGCGGATGCATCGCCTTCATATTCTTTTGCCAGTTCGCGTATCTGCAGCAAAAGAAGCGTCGCGAGGCGTTGGCTGCGTTGGCCGCCAGCTTGGGGTGGCGTTTCGATCCCTCGCGCGACGGGGCGCACGAAGATCGATACGGCCAGTTTCCGGTCTTTCGTCAGGGACATTCGCGTTGCGCCTACAATACCATCACGGGGAAAATGACCGTTGACGGCCGAACTATGTCGGTTCGCATGGGAGATTATCGATACCGGGTCACCTCCAAAAGTGGGAAGAGTACTACCACAACGACGCACGTTTTCAGCTACGTCATATTCGAGTTGCCGTTCCTTGGAGATCAGGACCTGTTCATCCGAACGGAAGGGTTCTTCGACAGGCTGGCCGCATTCGTGGGATTCGACGATATCGACTTCGAGTCGGCTCGTTTCAGCGATCGGTTTCATGTGAAGAGTTCTGACAAGAAGTTCGCTTACGATATCGTGCATCCCCGCATGATGGAGTTCCTGTTCAGCAGCAACCCGCCAACCATACATTTGAAGGACCGTTGCTGCTGTCTCTACGAGAACGAGAAAGCCCTGGAGTCCGAGGATTTTCGAGAGATCCTCCGCTGGGCGCAGCAGTTCTTTGAGAATTGGCCTGAGCACGTGACGGCCGCCTTCGAACGATAAACCCTAGTCTGCCAGAGACACAAAACACATTCCCCCAGGTTGACGTTCCCCATCCCATATACGGTTGAGTTGTATGGAGTTATTTCCCCTGTTGCTCATCATCGCGGTTTGTTTGTTCCTGCCACTGATTTGGTTTGTTGCCAACTTCAATCGCCTCGTTCGGGTGCGACAGCACATGCGCGAGAGTTGGTCGGACATCGACGTCGAAATGAAACGTCGCTACGAACTGGTGCCCAACCTGGTGCGAACCGTGCAAGGCTACGCCGAACACGAGCAGGCGGTCTTGCAGCAAGTGGTCGAACTGCGTAACCGAGCGATGGCTAGTCACGGCACGGCCGCTCAACAGGCGGTCGACGAATCGGCCCTGCAGATCGGCATGAAGCGATTGTTTGCCGTGGTGGAGAACTACCCCCAGCTCAAGGCCGATGCCCACTTTCTCGCTTTGCAGAAAGAGTTGGCCAACACCGAAGACCGCATCGCCGCCGCGCGCCGGTTCTTCAATGGCAATGTTCGCGAACTGAACAATCTCTGCGAGCAGTTCCCCACCAATCTCATCGCCAGCATCTTCAATTTCCGCACCGCCGAATACTTCGAACTATCCAACGACGCAGAACGCGTCGTGCCGAGGGTGAGTGTGGGAACACCGTAAGCGGCGCCACTTGCCACGGGCCCTGTTGAATCAAGTCTCGATAGCCCAGCCGCATGTCGGCTGGGTCGCGCAGCGACAAGATGCAATGAAGGCAACATGACGCTAGTCGCAGTTCTTGTTCATGGTAAGGTTTGAGCCTAGACGGTGGGCGGCTTCAGGCAGAACGCGGCGGATACCCTTTCACGTTCTCGCCAATCTAAACTTCTTCTCATGGCATCTTGACGCCGACGGCGACTCAACCGGCATGCGGCTGGGCTATCCTATTTCGAGAATCCCGCAGTTGAGTCTCCAGATCCGGAGTTTCTCCCCAAAAAATGGCCGCTGCGCTGGACTCTGCTTCGGCTCGCCATCAAGATAGTTGGCATCAGACGATATTCTCGGTAATGCCAGTGGGGGCGTGCCGACTTCTTACACTGCTTGAATTGCCTCAGGAGAACTCGTATGTCCAGGAATGATCGTTCGGTTTCGCGTCGAGGATTTGTGCAAGCCGTTTCCTCCGCGGTGGTGGCGCCGACAATCATCGCCAAGCGAGCCTTGGGTGACGAGTCGAACGCGCCGGCCAACGACAAGATTACGATCGCCACGATTGGCAACGGCAAGATGATGTACGGTTCGCATCTGCCGCACTTCGTCAAAATGCCGGAGGTCCAGGTGGTTGCCGTTTGCGATGTCGACACCACCCGTCGCGAAGCGGCCAAAAAACGGGTCGATGCCGCCTATGGCAACAGCGATTGCCAGGCATGCAACGATTACCGCGAAATACTCGCCCGCGACGACATCGATGCAGTGGCCTGCGCCACGCCCGATCATTGGCACGCCATGGTCATCCTCGACGCCTGTAAAGCAGGCAAGGATATCTACTGCGAGAAGCCGTTGACCAACAACCTGGCCGAGGCCAAATCGGTGATGGATGCGGTGCAGGCCTCCGACATCATCTTCCAAACCGGCAGTCAGCAGCGATCGAGCAGCAATTTCCGTTATGCTTGCGAGCTGGTTCGCAATGGTCGCATCGGCAAGATCAAGGAAATTCGCGTTAGCGTCGGGGGGCCGCCTCAACCCTGCAACTTGCCAGGCGAGGAACTGGAACCCGGCTTGGATTGGGACCTATGGTTGGGCCCGGCTCCCATGCGTGAGTATAGCTCGGTACTCAGCCCTCGCGGGGTTCACAATCACTTCCCCTCCTGGCGAAACTTCAGCGAATACGGCGGCGGAGGAATGACCGACTGGGGTGCCCATCACTTCGATATCGCCCAATGGGGTCTGGGGATGGACAAGTCGGGCCCGGTCGAAATCATTCCGCCTGAAAAGCCCTCCACCGGACGTGGTGTGCGGTTTGTCTACGAAAACGGCGTCGAAGTCGTACACGGCGGCAGCTTCGGCATCGAGTTCGTCGGCGAAGACGGCGAGATTCGGGTCAATCGCGGAAAACTCGAAAGCACCCCCGGCGACATCATCAAAGAGGCCATCGCGGAGAACGAGGTTCATCTTTACAAATCGCCCGGCGGTAGCCACTCCGGACATCGTCAGGATTGGGTGAACTGCATGTTGCGTCGCGAGCAGCCCAATTGCCCCATCGAGGCGGGTGCCCGCACGGTTGCCGTTTGTCATCTGGGGATTATCGCCTACCTGCACGGTGAAGAACTCGGAGGCAAGTCGTTGAAGTGGGATCCACAGAAGTGGGAGTTCATTGGAAACGATGCCGCGAACGCTTGGCGTGAATATCCTTATCCTCGTCGCGAAGGGTTTGAGCTACCCATTGTCTAAAGTGGAACTGATGCAGAGATTCCTCATGCTAGTTTGCGGTATCGCGGTCTTGCACTGCGCCGTCACGTTCGCCGCGGAAAAACCCGAGGGTGAGGCCACCGCCGAGCAGATCGCCGAGGCTAGGCAGTTGGCCGCCGATTTGGGTGTGGTACTGAAAGAGGACAAAGACGGTCATGTGATTCTGCTCGACACGGCGGCCAAGCGAAGTTGGGTCGACGACCTGCAAATGCGGGCCATGCTCGTGTTCCCGAAACTGCAAAGCCTCACGGTCGAGGGCCCCAGCATCTCCGACCAGCTTGCGCCCCGGATTGCGGAACAAGCATCGCTCACGTCGTTGGCCATGCGGAACACGCTGATCAGCGACAAGGGAATCGAACAGTTCCCGGCGCTCAAGCTGCTGAAGATCATCGATCTCCGTCTCTCCCCCCTGCTGACCGATCAATCGGCCGTGGTGCTGGCCACTATGCCCAGTCTGCGGGCCGTTCGCGTTAGCGGCGTCAACTTCACCGACGAGGGAGTGAAGCATTTGCTCGGTCTACCGCAGCTAACCGAACTCGACCTTCGCAATTGCCGCAAAGTGACCAAGGATGGCATCGCCGCAGCGGCCGACAAGAAAAGCTTGCGCGTGCTCAAGATCGGCGGCGGCACGATCAATGACGAAATCCTGGCGGTGGTTGCCGGAATGGGGAATCTCACCAGCCTCTCGCTCGACAACTGCGACATTAGCGACCAGGGAGTCGAACAACTTCACACCTTGGGGTTGACCGACCTGACCATCTACCAGGCGGCCAGCGTCACCGACCAAGGGCTATCCGCGCTGCGGGACTTCGACGGGTTGCGTTCCTTAACGCTTCGTGATATTCCCGCCACGTGTGCCGCTCTGGCGCTGCTGCCCAATCCGGATGAAATGCGAACGCTCAACGTTGCCCAGTCGGCCATCACCGACGAGCAGGTGAAATTCTTGCCGGCAATGATCCGCCTGGAACGGCTGATTCTCAACGAAACCAACGTAACTGATGCCTGCATCGACGATCTCGCGAAGCTCAAGAACCTCAAGTATCTCGAGGCGACCCAGACGCAACTCAGCCCCGAAGGCGTCGCCAAACTTCGCAGCGTATTGCCCGAGTGCAAGATTCGCGTGAACTAATCGTCACGCCGTTACAACCACACATCGATTGACAACCGAGAGCTAAACGAATGAGAAGCATCCTCACCACCGCGGTATTCATCCTGTTCCTGCACGGCGGCATTGCTCACGCGCAAAACACGACCAACTATCCACACATTGGGCACGTCGACCGGTTCGATCCCGCTCTCGATTCGTTGATCGCCAGCGACGCAAAAGTCGAAGTCCTCTGCGGTGGGTTCGATTGGGCCGAAGGCCCGGTGTGGGTGGCAGAAAAGGGGAACAAAGCCGGCGGATACATCTTGTTCTCCGATATCCCACCCAATGTCGTGATGAAGTGGCAAGAGGGAGTCGGCGCCTCGATTTTCATGAAGCCCTCGGGCTACACCGGAGTAGCCGACTACGGCCTGGAACCTGGAAGTAACGGACTGGCACTCGACGCAAAGGGCCGGCTCGTATCATGCGAGCACGGCGACCGGCGAATCTCGTTGCTCACCACCGGCGGGGGCAAAGTCACGCTGGCCGATCGCTGGGACGGAAAAAGATTCAACAGCCCGAACGATCTGGCGATTCGCAGCAACGGAGACATATTCTTTACCGATCCAATCTACGGTCTACCCAAACGGGAAAACGATCCGCTCCGCGAGATCGACTTCTGCGGAGTCTATCGCCTGCAGAGCGACGGTACGGTTACGGTTCAATACCGCGAGATGTCACGCCCCAACGGAATCGCATTCTCTCCCGATGAGAAGACGCTCTATGTCGCCAACAGCGACGGAGCCGATCCCGTCTGGAGGGCATTTCCCGTAAAGCCGGACGGAAGCCTCGGCGAACCTCGCCCGTTCTTCGACGCCTCGAAACAAGACAAAATCCCCAGCGGTGGTGGCGACGGTATGAAGGTCGACCAGCAGGGCAACGTTTTCGCGACCGGCCCCGGCGGCGTGCTGGTACTTTCACCCGAAGGAAAACTACTCGGCCGCATCGTCACCGGCGAAGCAATTGCCAACGTCGGCTGGGGCAACGACGGCAGCGTCCTCTACCTCACCTCCGACATGTACCTCTGCCGCATCCAAACCAAAACCAAAGGGGTTGGATTTTAGTTGAATACACCGCCGCGTTCTTCAAGGACACCTTTGCCCGGACTTTGCGGCATTTTCTATTCCTGCGCTTCCCTGGCCTCGACTCTGTTCAATGGTTTGGGACCAATATCATCGTCGCAACCGATTTGCCGGCTTGTTGGTGACGGTTGCGGCGAAGATTGAGAGAGCTAGGTAAAACTTGACCTCTGTCTGCATTCTATGAATGCCCCTAAGTCGAAGAACCTGTGGGAACTCTATTTGAAAAGTGCGCTGATCTGATTAATCATATATTGGTTCCAACCCACGTTGCTCTTCCCAGCGTTCAATCCAGCCATACAGGGGCACCAACGGCATGGCTTCTTCTCCAAAAGCTCAATGGTCGCAAGCCCGCATCGCAATGGCCATTCTAGTATTGCTGGCTTCGGTGCTGCTCTTGATCCAGGCCGATTCGGTTCTAGCCGCGCCCCGAACACTCGAAGAAACCCAACAGCAGAAACAGATCTTTAAACAGCGCAACCAGGTATATGAGGCTGCAAAGCAAGCCTTGGAAGCCGGGAAGTTCGTGGAAGCTCTACCCTTGCTGGAGGAGACTCTAGAGCTTACGCGACGCATTCGTGGGCCCAATCACGAGGACATCCTCCGGCTTCTCGAAGCACTGGTTCTCACCCATGTAAAGCTGGATGACATGGCTGCTGCTGTTGAGACCCAGCGCAAACTAGTAGAGATCAAGTTGTCGGACTATGAAAAGGGAACATGGAGGTACTTCGATCTTCTATGGTCGGTCCGTCATATGGAAATTCTTTCAGAGCTATCCCAAGAGCAACGGGACGCGTTAATGCGTACGTCCGAAATCACCAAGGAAGCTGAAGCGGCTCAAGCAAAAGGAGATATCGTCACGGCCGAAAAGAAGATTCGCGAAGTGTTCGAAACTCGCAAGTCGCTTCTGCCGATGCCCCATCCCCTGAAGTTTGTCTCGCTAACAAGTCTGGGCACGATTCATCTCGACCGTGGAGAGAGCGAAAAAGCGGCCGACTACTTTCAGCAGGCGGTTGATTTATGTGAAGCGCTCTATACGAAGGAGGAATGTCCCCAGGGGCATGTCAATCTGGCCACGTCGTATGTCTATTTGGGACGGGCACTGGCTGCCCAAGATCAGCTTGCCGAGGGCAGGGCACTTCTGGAGCGCGCACTGGAAATGCGCAAACATCTCTTCCCGGAAGATCAATTTCCCGATGGCCATATCCATATGGTCACGAATCTTGATGTTCTCGTTGGCATTGCCGCAAGCCAAGGCGACCTGGATTCAGAGCGATCCTATCAGGAGCAGTCCCTCGCTGCCCATCAGCGATTGTTCAACAAGGAGAACTACCCGGAGGGCCATCCGTTTCTGGTTACGTCGCTGAACAATATGGGGCAGTTGCACCTCAACCGAGAAGAGCTTGAGGATGCGGAGAAGCGCTACAAGCAGGCGATTGAAGTCTGTAAGCAGTTGTTTTCGAAAGACAAACACCCCCACGGAAACCCGCGCTACGCCGATTCATTACTTGGCTTGGGAATGGTCTATTTCGAGAAGGGAGACTTCATCAGAGCAGAGAAGCTTTTCAAACCCGCAGCGGTCATGTACTCAAAGCAGCGGCCTTTAGACTTTGACAGATTCGCGACAAGCCTGGATTATCTGGGATCCGCCATCTACGAGCAGTCGCGATACCAGGAGTCTGGAACTTACTTTGAAAAGACGCTGGTTGTCTACGAACGACTCTATCCAGAACAACGATATCCCAGGGGGCACACCGATCTTTTGAGGACACTTCTCCGCTTGGTACAGGTTCAGAGTCACCTGGGAAACGACGAAGCGTTGCAGCAATACCTCGGGCGCGCGTTTGAGATTGCCCAGCGTCTGTACCCTGAGGAGGAATTTCCGCATGGTCACCCTGACCTTGGGGCAATTTACGAAGAAATGGGAACCCGGATGATCGAGATTCAGCCTGCCAAAGCTCGACAGTATTACGAGCAGGCACTTTCGATCTATGAACACGCATATCAGACCGAAGAATACCCCCAAGGACACGTGTCGTTGGCGGTCGTGCTTATGCATTTGGGCCTTGTCAACGAGAACCTGGGCGACCTGGAGTCGGCCCAAGCATTTAATCGTCGTGCTGAGGTCATGTACGAGCAGCTTTTTCCTACGGACCAATATCCGAAGGGCAATAACCTGCTGGCCGTTGTTTATAGCAGCATCGCCAGTGTGCTGAGCAGGCAGGGAGATTATGAAGCCGCTGAGGAGTACTACAAGCGTGGCTACGAGATGCGGTTGCGATTGTATCCACCGGAGGAGTATCCCGAGGGCCACTCTGAAACGGCCAAAAGCCTAAGCAATATGGGCCGCATTCACGAAGATCAAGCTGAGTACGAAGAGGCAATCGATTACTTCAAGCAAGCGATCAAAGCCTGGGACAACCTCTATCCGATCGAGAAATACCCCAACGGAAACTATCGCTTGGCCCTTGCCCTACAAGACCTGGGGAGGGTGTTCCACTTGCAAGGAGATTACGCCTCGGCGTTTCCCTTTCAAAAACGGGCTTTGGTCATGTTCCAACGCTTGTACCCTCGAGATCAGTTTCCGCAAGGCCACCCAAATCTGGCAAGTTGTCTAAATGAAATGGGGCTGTCGCTTGATTTGCAAGGGCAGCATGAAGACGCGAAGCATCACTTCCAGCAGGCCCTCGACATCCTCGATGCACTGCACCCAGAGGGTGGAAACGGCTTGCAGGCGGTGGTGGTTAGAAACTTGGGAAATGCCACCGCTCGCTCGGGCGATACGGTGGCTTCTCACGAGTTGCTCATCCGGGCAGTACGCCTCCGCGAAATGCTACTCCCAGCGGGAGATGATTCTCTCGGAAGCATCGAGCTGGCGGACTGCTTGTATGACCTGGGTTTGGTCCGTGAGCGAGCTCAGGACTACCCCGCCGCTGCCGAAGCCTTGAACCGAGCGGTCGCCATGTACACATCGCTCGTTCCGCAATGGACAATGTATCACGTCAACTGTTTGTTGGGGCTGATCCGTTGCAGTGCTGCGATGGGGGATCATTCCGAGTCGCTGTCCCGCCTTGACCAGGTGCATGCCGTATTGCACGAGTTGTTTCCGCCGGAGGAGTATCCCGATGGTCACGCCGAGATTGCTGCGAATCTTGATCGTTACGGCGAATACTTCGTGGTTCAAAAAGACTATCTCGCCGCACTTTCGCAGCATGAACGCGCACTGTATATGCGCAATCAACTGTACACTGCCGAGCAGTATCCCAAAGGACACGAGCAGCTAATCACAAGTTATACGCACCTGGGCACGCTGCTTTACAACCTTGGAGACTATGTGAACGCGGGAGAGTGCTTTCAGCAGATTTACTTAATGCACGAGAAGCTATACCCGCCCGCCATTCATCCCCGGGGCAAGCCCAACCTGATTCTCGATCTAAACCGCTTGGGCGCGATGCTTGTAACGGTGGGCGACTTGCCCTCTGCCTTTGAACTCTACTCGCATTCTTTGGCCTTGCATCAAGAGTTGTTTGATCCCGAAAACTATCCGAATGGGCATCCCGATATCGCCACCACGTTGAATAATCTCGGCGATCTGTCCTTGCAAATGGGCGAGTATCGTCGGGCTCAGCAGTGCTACGAGCAAGCGCTTGTGCAGTGGGAGTTCTTCTGTTCGCCCGACCGCTATCCCGCAGGGCACCCATACTTGGCGGTAACGTATTCCAGCTTGGGCTACGTCTTGCATGCCCTGGGTGACTCCGAGGGTGCCGAGGACTACTGCAATCGTGCCCTGGAAATGTTCGAGAAGCTGTATCCCTCTCAGAAGTATCCCAAAGGCACGCTTCATGAAGCGCAATGCCTCAACAGTCTGGGGCTACTGAATCGTTCCCGAGGGAACCACCTGGAATCGCGAATCTTCTTTGAGCAAGCACTCGCGATCCTGACGCAGCGTGCCAACTCTCAAAGTCGACAGGTTCAGGTAGCAAGAACACTCAACAATCTGGTGCGACTTCACTTTCAGACTGGTGACTACGACAAGGCGAAGGAGTTTAGCCGGAAATCTCTAGACTTGTACGAACAATGCTATCCAACGGAATGGTTTCCGCTAGGGCATCAAGAATTGGCGATGAGCCTTCGCAACCTGGCGGAGTTGGAGATCGCCGGTGGAACAACGACTTCTGGCTACAACCAACTCTCAGATGCCTTTTGGATGCAACTTCAGGACGCCAGAGATGTAATTTCCGTGGCTACCGAGCGCGAGTGTCGGACAAGATCGCGCGCACTTCGAGGACCGCATGACGCACTGCTCACATTAAGCTGGCTTTATCGCAAGCACGTACCTGAGGCAACCGCAAACGCCTTTCAGGCTTGCGTCGCTTGCAAGACCCTGCCTTTTGACGGTTCCCAACGAATTCGATTCCGTTACGAGCTCGAGCTAACAGACAGTGATTTCGCTGACAGAATGTGGCGGTACCGTGCACTGCGACAGCAGTTTGTCGAGTTGGTAGATGCGCCGATGGTGGAAGAGACGATGGAGTCACGTTATGACGATCTTAGGCAACCCGCAAATGCCGTTCATCAATTGCACGACGACCTAGAGGCAAGTGTCAACGCAGCCGCTCATTATTCTCCGAAACTAAAGATCGACCCAAAGGTTCTGGCCAAACATCTCGCGGCAAACTCCGCGGTTGTGGAATTTGTTCGAATGACCCCTTATGTCTTTAAGGCAGAAGGAGACCAAAGCCCGTGGCGCCATCCACGTTACCTCGCATTCGTCCTGACGGCCCAATCGACAGAGCCCCAATTGGTGGATTTGGGAACAGCAGAGCCGATCGATCAGGCGATTGCCGCCGTGCGAAATCACATGCTGGATTCCTCGCTACGAATTGATCCCGACTCTGCCAATTCGTTGGAGGCGGAATATCAGCAGCACGCCAAGGCTCTATCAGCGCTGGTTTTTGCACCTCTGTACACTGCCTTGGGCGATGCTCGCACCGTTTACTTATCCCCGGATGCACAACTGAACCACATCGACTTTGGTGCTTTAGTCGATGACAGCGGCAAGTATCTTATCGAGAATTACCAATTTTCATACGTCTCCAGCAGTCGCGATCTATTCCGACATCACGGGCAAATCTCTGATGGCACGGTCGTCTTTACGTCACCCGATTTCGACTCCGCAGGCTCGTGGGAAACCGAGGAGCCAACAGTCACGGATGCCGATAACGCAGCAACCGAAGAGCAGCTTCAGGCCGGGGTCGAAGGCACCTCGACGAAACCTGACATGAAGTGGGAGGCGATTCCCACGGCTGATAGCCAAACGGTGATCTCTGAATCGCTGCGGAGCAGCGCTGACTTCTCGGAAGTTGAACACCGAGACTCTGGCAAAGCTTCGGAAGCAGAATTCAGATCGCTCGCTTCCGCGGCAATCCTGCATCTGTCGACATACGCTTTTGAGATGGAAAATCCCGGGGCGATTTTCGATCTTCAGCCGCTGATCGACTGGGGGGAGGGCGCTCGGTTTGCTCCCGGCGAATGGAAATCCCGGGGAGCTCCCTACACGGTAACGCATTACCTGGGCAGGCTTGGCGATCAGATTGATCCCCATCAACGCGTGGGCATTGTACTAGCGGGTGCGAATCGAGCGAATCCGAAAGATCGCGTTCTTCAAGATCCTGACGATGGGCTATTGACTGCAGATGAAATTGGAACGCTCGATTTGAGTCAGACAAGGCTGGTTGTATTCGAATCGGCTGACACTAAGTCGGGTACAGCACTCACGGCTGAGTGTATCTCTACCTTGCGATACGCTTTTCTTCAGTCAGGTTCGCAAATGTTCCTTACGAATCTTTTCAATACCTCTGCCGCTGCGAACCAGAAATTTCTGTCCGAATTCTATCAACGCTTAGCCACCGGCTCGAACACAACCCTCGAGGCAGTCGCGGCAGCAAAAAGGGCCATCATCAACGAATGTCGCGATACAAAAGGGGCGGCGCATCCATTGCACTGGGCAGGATTTGTACTCTCGGGTGTTGAGAGCACGGAATAGTTCCTACCTCCAGTCAGCACCTTCGAACCGCGGTTGCGTCTTTCTTGCCGTCTGCGTAAAGATTGCCTCGGTCATTGTTCAACAGGCAACTCAATGACGCATTCCTCGGCATTCAGCTTGTATTGCTGATAGTGTTGCTTCAGGATCCGCATTACTTCTCGAACGCTGGCCGGGTTGCGGTTCAGATCGGTGTGTTTCGCGTGAAGGAAAAAATCGCTGGAGGTATCGGCCAACAGGGCGCTGGAGACGGGGACTACCGTATCCGATGAACCTTGCCCCGGCATCCAGTATCCCTCGCCGATAATGCTGTGGAACTCAACGCCCGGCCGAGAGGGCAGATAGAGCATCGCGTTCAACAACGGGTTGTCCGGCTCCAACAAGTCGATGCTCGTCGGGATACGCCGACGGATCTCCGGCGAGAACACCCCTGGGTTTGCACTCACCAACTGACGGTGGAGGGCTTTCTCCTGGCGGGGTTCTTCGACTAGCGATGAGCCAAGTCTTCCGATCCATCGTCGTGCTAATGAAGAACCGCGATGGGGTGTTCCGATGTAGACAACTCGTGAAATGTTGGGACTGGGGTTAAAGAAAAACGAGTCGCCGAGTCTTTCAGTAACTTCGGCTGGCGCAACGATAGCCTCTAACGGTCGATTCGCGATGGAAGACCAGAGAATATCGCCGCTGTAGGTCACCTGCAGCTTTGCCACGAGCCCACCCATGCTGTGCCCGACCAAGAGAATATGATCCAGGGCCGGATCGCAGTGCTCGGGGTCCACGGTGTTCCGTAAGTCGCGAAGATCCTGTCGAAGTCTTGCCGCTGCTGCCAGAAACGGACCGCCGGTGTCGTAGCTGAACGTCCAGATCTGAAAGCGTTCGACGATGTTCTGGTACGAACGCATGTCGTTGCCAAGATCGGCCCAGGTCGTGGGATCGGACAAAAGCCCATGCACGAAGATCACGGGTATCTTGCCCGGCTGATAGGGCTCGATCATCGTTAGCCCGCTGGTGTCCGCCTCGTTGCTTGGCAAAATGAAGTCGGTCAGCCATTTGCCGCTCAATTCTTGTGAGACATAGGCGATCGGCGCGGTGATGTCTCGAGAGGCCGGCGTAGGCGCTCCATCGGCGACCAGCGTCGGATTGGTGAGCGGATTGTAAAACTCCAACTGGAACCTGGCAGAACCGTCGGGGTTGATTTCGTCGGCGGCCGGTTGCAAGACCGCCGTGGCGGCAAACTCTTGCCTGGCCCGCACGAAGGGCGGGGGATCATCCCGGGCCTGGGCCATGAACGGAACCCCCAGGCCACAGCTTTGATAGACATTCACAAGCGACTGCTTCGGATAGCGCCCCACGATCACGATGTTTCTGAAGTCTTCCGGTGTCCAGTAGAAATCGTGATAGATGATCGGCAGGTAGTTCGAACCATCGTCGGTCGTTACGAGGAGCCCCCCGTGCCCGTCGAACCGATTGTACTTGTCGGCGGTGGTCAACAGCTTGGAGAGCGACGAGTGATACAGATACCATGTCCGCCGGAGTGATGGGTCGATGTTCGGATTGCCCAACTGGGCTTCATGCCAGGCCTGCTTGGCTGCCTCGTAGTAAAGGTCCACACATGCTTCAGAATGCTGAGACTCCCAATGTTGTGCTTCGGCGTATAGCACTTCGGCCGCAGAGGTAGACGGGCGCGGGCCATGCGAGCTGCTCTGCGGTTTCGCCAACGTGGGTGGTTGCCACAACGACTTCTTCTGGTCGTAGCTGCAGCCACAAATAAATGCGAATCCCAGAAGCCACAGAAGGCTGATTCTCATGGCAGAGCACGGCGCTTGGGTTCTCGAAAAGAACGGATTAACCGATCGCTCCCTGCTTCGGGTTTGGAACCGTACAGATGTGGTTTCCAAGGACCACCGCCGCGAAGTTAGCCCGACGCGACATGAATCGAAGCGGGTCTCGATTCTTCGGGCGTCACGCAGGCCTGTAGACGCTGGGTAAATCGAGAAAGGTTGCCGAAACACCTCTGCTACCAGAAGCCTCGGCGTCCCCTAATCGGGCGGTGGCTTATAGACAATTCCTGCCCAGTGGTGAATCCCGGTTTCGCCGAACCACCCCCAGAATGCTTGCGTACGCTAGTGTGTTTTTTTGCGAATACGTGCTCAGAGGGCTTTTCGAGATTGCCGCCTCAAGAGCAAGTAAGATTCGCACGCTCAACCAGCTCAGAATAGATGGTTGATCGTTCAGCCTGGAAGTTGGCATATGAAGGGTAGAGAGTGTAGTGGAGATTTCTTGTGTCGTTTTTTGGGTCTCGCCTTAGGGTGCCACAAAGCCTTCCGAGATTTCGTTTTACAAAGAGTCCAGTTCGGTAATACGAAAAAGATATCGTGAAATACGAAGCATATGTTGGATTCGGATTTTTCCCTGGGCAGATTCACCGAGACGCGAATAATGCTTGAGAATTGCGGGATGCCAACCTGATTGCTCAACAATCAGTGGCTGGCCGCTCTCGCGATCTTGCGGGTTACTATTTTTCGCAGATTGCCCATGTTGTTGCAGCGTGAGGATTCCTCGAAACTGGCCACACAATTCGTTCTAGAGGGTTCAAGGTGATGGAAAGGGACGCAGGCACCATGCCGCGTTGGACAGAGTCATGAAACAGGATGTTCTGAAGAAGGATTCACAACCCCAGTCTGCTGATTCGGGAGTGCCGGCAGACGTCCCGTTGCATGTGGTCGGAATCGGCGCCTCGGCCGGTGGACTCGAATCGCTGGAACGTCTCTTCAAGGAAATGCCCTTGGATACGGACATGGCGTTCGTCGTCATCCAGCATCTCTCGCCCGACTTCAAAAGCCTGATGGACGAGCTGCTTGCCCGGTATACCGAGCTTGCCATTCATCGCGCGGAAGAAGGGATGCAGGTCGAAGCGAATTCGATCTACCTCATTCCGCCCAAGAAGGAGATGATCATCTCCAATGGCCGTCTGTTGCTTACGGACAAAGATCCCAAGCAGCCATTGACGATGCCCATCGATCGTTTCCTGAAGTCGCTGGCTCAGGATTTCGGCGATCGTGCGGTGGGGGTCATTCTTTCCGGCACCGGCAGCGACGGCTCTCGAGGGATACGCGACATACACAATGTCGGCGGGCTGGTCATTTGCGAGACGAAAGAAACAGCCAAGTTCGACGGCATGCCGCAAGCCGCGCTGGAGACCGGGGTGGTGGACCAGGTGATGCCGCCGGAAAGCATTCCCCAGGCACTCGTCAATTACAAAGACAAGCTTCCCTTCGGCGAGGGGGAAGCCGGGGCGAATGACGCTCCTCCGGAAGCCATCGATGCCGTCTTCAAGCTGCTTAATGATTCATTCGGAATCGACTTCTCACACTACAAACCCAATACGGTCAGTCGGCGAATTCAACGACGACTGTCCATGGTCGGTGCCCGCACCTTGGAGCAATATGCCGAGAGGTTGGCCCACGATCGCGACGAGTTGAATGCGCTCTACAAAGACTTGTTGATCGGGGTAACCCGATTCTTTCGAGATCGAGAGGCATTTCAGCGACTGGAAGATCAAGTGGTTCCCGACTTGATTCACAAGTCGGGACAAACCGAAGAGATTCGGGTGTGGGTCGCCGGTTGCGGCACCGGGGAAGAAGCTTACTCCGTAGCGATGATTCTCCATGAGCAACTCGAGGCTGCCGGGCAACCGATCAACGTCAAGATCTTCGCCACCGACGTGCATCGTGCCTCGCTCGACTTCGCTGGTGCGGGTGTGTACGAGAGAGAAGCCCTGGCTGACGTCGGATCCGAGCGGCTGGATCGCTACTTCATCAAGCATCCCGATGGCTATCACGTGGTGCCTGAACTAAGGCAGATGATTGTGTTTGCCACGCACAACGTGATCAGCGATGCGCCGTTCACGAAATTGGATTTGATCACCTGCCGCAATCTGCTCATCTACTTTCAGCCCGCGGCGCAGAGCAAGGCCCTCTCACTCTTTCACTTCGGACTGAAGACTCGAGGCTGGTTGTTCCTGGGCCCTAGCGAAAGTCCGGGTGAACTCAACGATGAGTTGGAAATCGTTGACGCCCACTGGAAGCTGTTTCGCAAGAGCCGGAACGTTCGACTGCCCCACAGCTTGGAATTGCCGATCGCCAAAGGCTTGCCATTGAAGCAGATGCCGCCGATACCTCTGCCAAATCGGGGCGTTTCCGACACGCACCTGGTCGCGGCGTACGACGCGATTCTCGATAAGTACATGCCCCCGGGCTTCTTGATTAACGAGCGGCGAGAACTGCTGCACACGTTCGGCGGAGCGGAGCGTTACCTGACCATCAAGGGAGGTCGTCCCACCGCCGATGTGCTCGATATGTTCGATCGAGAGCTACGCACGGCAGTAACCGGTGCCGTGACGCGCGTGTTGCGCGATCACAAACCGGTCACATACTCGGGGGTACGTGTTCAATCGGGAGACCGTGAGCAGAAACTCCGCGTGAAGGTTGAAGAAGTCAAGAATCCTCGCGCGAATGTATTGAACCTCATGATCCTGATGGAACCGCTTGGGGAGCCATCGATCGAGCCCGAGACGACGGAGGCGGTAGACGAAGTGCGAGACATGCGGCGAATGTCTCAAGATCGCATCAATGCCTTGGAGGGCGAACTTCGCTATTCCAAGGAGAACCTGCAGGCAACCATCGAGGAGCTGGAGACAAGCAACGAAGAAATGCAGGCGACCAACGAAGAACTGGTCGCCTCGAACGAGGAACTACAGAGCACGAACGAGGAGCTGCAATCGGTCAACGAAGAACTTTACACGGTCAATGCCGAGTATCAGAAGAAAATCGCCGAACTCTCCGAGCTTACCAGCGATATGGACAACCTTCTGGAGAGCACCGACGTTGGCACCATCTTTCTGGATCGCGAGTTGCGGATCCGCAAATTTACGCCCCAGATCGGGCAGGACTTCCATCTGTTGCCTCAGGATATTGGTCGTTCCATCAACAGTTTTGCCCACAACATCGTGCACCCGGGGTTGATCGACGACCTGAAGAGTGTGGTTACGAGCGAGTACCGAATCGAGCGAGAGGTCCGCGACCGTCAAGGTGAGTGGTTGTATCTACGGATTCTGCCCTATCAGACAAAATCGAAAAGAGTCGAAGGCGTAGTGCTTACGCTGATCAACATCACCCCCATGAAGAAGGCGCAATCGCAACTTGCCGAGGCCGTTTCACGTCGAGACGATTTCCTGGCGATGCTTTCCCATGAGTTACGCAACCCGCTGGGGGCGATTCTTAACGCGGCCAAGGTCATGGAACTTCTCGAATTTACCGACGAGACAGCGCAGGAAACCTTCAACGTGATTCAGCGGCAAGGAAGGCATGTGTCACGATTGCTGGACGATCTGCTGGATGTGTCGCGGGTGACGCGAAACAAGATCGAACTGAATCGCGTGCCAACCGATTTGCAGTCGATCGTTCAAAGCGCCGTCGACATTGCTCGCCCGATGATGGAAGAGTGTGGTTTGCAATTCACCGAGGAGATTAGCGACCAACCGTTGCTGGTGGATGCCGACGGGGTTCGGATGCAGCAAGCCCTATACAATCTGCTTTCGAACGCAGCCCGATACACGCCACCTGGCGGGCAAGTTCTTTTGGAAGCAAAACACGATCAAGGCGAGGTCGTGTTCAGGGTCAGCGACACGGGAACCGGCATCTCGGCCGACGAGCTGGATTCTATTTTTGATTTGTTCTTCCAGTCCGATCTCACGCTGCACCGTTCCGAGTGCGGAATGGGAATCGGCCTGACTCTGGTCCAGTCGATCGTAGATATGCACCAGGGGACGATTACTGTGCATAGCGAGGGAACGGGGAAGGGCAGTAAGTTCGAGATTCGGTTGCCCAGTATGGAATGTGTGCCAGAAGACGCTGCCGTGCTGGAGAATGGTGAACCTGAATTGACTCTGACGGGGGACGGTGGAGTGGTTGTCGTGGTCGAAGATCAAGACGACGCCCGCAACATGCTGCAGACTCTGCTTGAGTTGGAGAACTACGAAGTTCACACGGCCGAAAACGGAACCAAGGGTTTGGCGCTGATCGAGCGGGTTCATCCGGACGTGGCTTTAATCGACATCGGTCTGCCGGGCATGGACGGCTATGAACTTGCCACTCAGCTCCGACAGAATTTGGGTAATAGCCACACGTTTCTCGTTGCCCTTACCGGCTACGGGCAGCCCGGCGACATCGAAGCGGCGTTCCAAGCCGGATTCGACGATCACTTGGTGAAACCTCTCGATACCCAGAAGCTTTCCAGCATTCTGGCCCGTCACGCACAAAAGCAACAGAAGCAATAGTACGGTTGCTTCACTCGAAGGCATGCGAACGCGCGACGGATCCTCAGAGGGTCAAAACCCAGGGTGGGTAGTTTTACAATGGCCCGGGCAGGTCGGAGCCGAAATGCAACAAGCCGACCGATTCCCCAACCTGATTGAGGTAATCGCCGCCTCCGCAGGCCGTCTAATCTCGGTTCGAAACATCGTGTCTCGGCTACCATTGACGTTCCAAGGCGTGGAAATTGTCGCCACACATCGCGACCGGAGTACAAAACAGAATTATTCGTTCGACATCCATGTTTGCGATGCAGGTTAAACGTTGAGCGAACCCGTTGACGGCGAATCGCTGCAAGTGCGCCACAATTCATGTTGGCCATCCGTTGCAAACATTTCAGCTCGACGGGAAATAGCCCAACTCGATGCGATCGGCGGACAAATAGAACGCTTCGAGAGAACGCGCATTGGACCGCCAAGCACGGCAACATGCGGACCAGACGGAATTCAAAACGCCACGGCGGAACATCATTCCCTGCGCATCGAAGTTTCCATCCTTGAAAACCAGGGCACCGGCCCCGAGCGCCATCGATTTACGATGCGAATTCCGCCGTGGCGTTACACTTAGGTCGGTAGACACTCATCACTGCGTTCATCATTGCAAATTTCGTCTTTGATGGCAGTGACCAGTTCGTTGGGATCCAATGGCTTCTCAAACCAGCGGTCTACCCCTTCGTCGCTGACGCTTACGTTGGTTTCGTTTTGAGGGGTACCGCTAACGGCAAACACTTTCAGGCCTTCGTAACTCGGGTTGCTCCGAATCGCACTGATGGTTTGCTCACCATCAAAGCGTGGCATCCGCATATCCAGCAAGACCACGTCGGGGCGCTCCTCTTTGGCCAGTCGCACCATGGCCTGCATTCCATCGGCAGCCGTATCCACCTCGAATCCACTCATGTCAAGATAACCGGACAAGAGATTTCGCTCATTGTCGTCGTCTTCAACAATCAGTGCCCGAGGGTTGGAAGAACTTGGTGATTGCAGCTCATTCGGCGAGGTTTGTGGCAGTTCCCGCTCCAATGCTTTCAACTCGTTGAGAATGTTGAAGACATCGAATTCCGGGTCGACTGCTTTGCCAAGTTCCAGCTTGCGTTGCAATACATGCAAGGCCAAGGAGGCGGATTGGAGTCGATTCTTGATCTTATGCGTATGTTCTCGATCTACGTTGATGTCCGAAGCGATCGGCTCGCCTGATTTCTTCGCGCGAGAAACGACCTCGTGGCGATAAACAGGCACATCTTTGGGGGCGTCGATGCCGAGACGAACTTTGTTGCCGGCAATACGAACAATCTCGACCGAGATACCGAGCGTGGGAAAAACTACCTTGTCGTTTTTCCCGCGAGATAGAACAAGCATGATGGGTCTCCGTACCTACGACTTCAGCAACCATGTTGACTGGGTTGCTCTTACATTGACATAGACGTCAGCTAACTGCGGCCAAGGGGTTCAGCCATCGGTGGCAATGTTACCCTGTGGTCGAGTTCTGCAATTTAGCGTCCGACATCCATGCCGTAGTGTCGAGGTACGACCCGTGGAATTCCATTCCACACTACGCTATTTCGGCAGGCTGAATTTGTAGTCCGAACGCGGCCTCTGCGCCAAGATCGATTGATCAAAAAAATCGTGATTGCTAGCGGCTTAATTGCTAGCAACTTCACTCGGTTGTGCGATGGGTAAGTAGCCACTGCACCGCGTCGGGCAAAGCCACACCGACCATCAATGTATGGCCGTGGTTTTTCATCTCGCGGAATTCCAGAGGCAAGCCTTTCGCAATGGTCTTCTCGGCAGCGCTGCGAAGTGAAGCTGCGGGAATTATCTTGTCCAACTCTGCCGCAATCATCAGCGTAGGAGGCAGCGACTCCGCAGTGCCGCGGTTTCCTCCGGCAAGGCAGCACGCTGCTGCGATTGCATCGCCACGCTTGCCCGAGATACTGCTTGTGGCGCTTGCGCCCATGGAGTGCCCCAGAAGGTAAATCGCCGACGGATCGATATGGTAGTCGGCGGCCAACTCGTCTAGGAGAAGATCGAACCGTTCGGCCTTCGCAGCCAACGCATTGGTCGAAACCGAGGCCACCAAGAATCCGTGCTCGTCGGCCAGGTCCTTGATGCGACCGGCGCCGTATCCTTCGAAGAACATGTTTTCATCGCCACCCGCACCGTGCAAAACCACGAACAATGGCACCGGGGTTTCCTGCGTAGCAACCGCAGGAGCGTAAACCCGCACCGGGACCCGTCTGCCCGGTCTGTCTGAACTGGTCGTGCGCCAATAGTCCCCACCGCGACGGAAATAAGGGTTTTCACCCTTGGACAGCGTCTCGATCTCTCGGGCGATTGACTCCACGAGTTGATTCGTATCCGCCAAAAACTGAGACGAATCTTGTGTCGACGGCCGATCACTCAGCAACGCATTGCGGTCGCGACACACGGCAATCGCATCTTCGAGCGTTGGCTTGGATCTCAATGCACCGAGCGTGCTTTCGTTCTCCTTGCGTACTACATCGAGCGAATCACGAACGACGTTGATGCGGCCGATGGAAACGAGCTGCTCGTTAGCGACCGCAACATCAATGGAGTATCTGCCTGGAACAAGACCCGCAGCCGTGGGATCGATTTCGATCTGATCCACAAGCGAGTTCTGGTCATCTGAATTGGTCAAGGGCATCTCGACGGCAATCTCTCCCTCGGTGTCGCGCAATTGCAGTCGAAGCGGGACATCCAGCGACGCCTCCACAGAGTAGATGGGAACCAGCTGAATCTCGATCGACTTCGGGTCACCGAGATTCACGACGGGCGGTTCCACGATCGTCTTCAGCGATAAGGCATTGAGCAATTCGTTTGAGGGTTTCTCGCTGAGTAGAGACGCCGTGAGTTCATCGATTTCTTGGATCGTTTTCGCGTACTGCCCCCCAAAGAACGCTAAGGTGGCCGTGTCGAAGGCCTCGTTGATGGCGGCGATTCGCTTGTCATCGGTCGGCGGGTCGGCGAAGTACGCCTGTTCCAACCGTAGATAGGCCCATCCCAGGTCGGCGCGGGTAATCTTCGCTCCCTGCGATTTCTTGCCCTGAGGTTTCGTAGTGTCAGCCTTAGCCGGATCCACAACCGAAGCCTGGAACACAGTGACCGATAGGAAGAAGACGATAATCTGGCGAGGCATACTCATTTGAAACCTTCATGAATCAAGGCAGAGGGACTGAAACTCACTAGAGCGTATTTCAAAACCTCGTTTCGGCTTCGCTTGCCTGGAGCAGCCCCGAATGCTTTGTCGGCCTGCATCGACGAATCTCGTGGATTCGCCTGCTTCGCCCTCCGCGCCTCGGAGCTGCTCCCGACAACCTCGGGCACGAAACCGGTTTTGAAATGCGCTCTCGGAAAGGACGCTTCCAAGAATGGTCCCCAGCATGGACAATAGCTGTCCCGATTATAAGTGATTCGGGCACGCGAACCGAGGATTTTCACTACTCAAGTAATTCACGAATGGAAGCACAAGACGATGCACATCGAGGGTCAGACTAACGTTCGTTCCCAACGGTTCGGTGCCGGTTCCGTCGATGGGCTCGGGACGGAGCTGGGCAAGTTCGTGGTCGCCACGATGGAGATTCCTTGGCAGGTGACCAAAGATCGTCTCGCAGGCCGGCCCGAGGCCGTGCTGATGGTCGAGTCGATGGAGATCGACGTCATCGATCGACAGATCACCGCCGCGCCGCCGTGCGATACGGTTGTCGGCATTGGTGGGGGACAAGCGATCGACCTGGCGAAGTACATGGCCTGGAAACGCGGAGCGCGGCTGGTCAGCATTCCCACGGTTCTCAGCGTCGACGCGTTTGTCACCCCAGGTGCGGGTGTGCGACGCCATCACGAAGTGGAATACCTGGGCGAGACAACGCCCAATCCGTTAGTCATCGATTATGACCTCGTGCGAACGGCCCCCAACGAATTGAATGTCGCCGGTGTTGGTGACTTGCTTTCCATTCACACGGCCACCTTCGATTGGTGCCTGGCGGCCAAGGCCGACAAAAGCGAATACGATTTCTCGCAAGCAGATGTCGATAAGGCGCGTCGAATCTTGGAGCAAGTCATGAGCATGGCGAGTGACATTCGCGATTGCACGGATGTTGGGCTGCAGGCCATTGTCGATGGCTACATGCAGGTCAATACGATCTGTCTCCCCGTGAATCACTACCGCGTCGAGGAAGGCTCCGAGCATTACCTATTCTATGAGCTCGAGGAACGTCTCAAACGTCCCTTCGTGCATGGCAACATCATCGGGCTTGGGATCTATCTCATGAGTCGCCTGCAACAGAACGAAGCAGAGAGCGTTACGGCGTTCATGGATGAAGTCGGGCTGAAATATCATCCATTCGAGATGGCGATTTCACGACAAGACCTGACCGCCTCGCTACTGAATCTGAAAGACTTTGTTCAAGCGCGAACGCATTTGTGGTACAGCGTAATCGACGAGCGTCCCATCACTGCCCCATGGATCGAAGAGGCCCTGGCCGGGCTCAATTTCGCTTGAAGATTCCTAACAGCGACTTATGGAATGGGCTCGGCAATCGCCTGCCCGCGGAATTCTTCCGGTCCGGTCAGCGTATGGACTCGTGCCGTGACACCCTCGGGTAGTGAGAACGCCTTGCCTGCGTCCACTTCGCCACGAGGATAATCGGTTGTCAGTAGATGAGCCCCGCTGACCAGCGCTCGTTCGCGTCGATGCCGATCCACATTGTCCATCGAGTCGGCCCGGGTGCGGATCAAGTAACCTTCCTTGGCCAGGTCGTCGATTTCTTCGTTCATAGGATCGTTGCGGATCAACACCGCGGAATGGGGCTCACCGAGTTCCGACTCCACAAACATCGCCCGACCTTCCAAGGCGGGATGTCCCTCCAGGTAAGCCCTGCGGTTCGCACCTCGTTCGTGCAAGATCAGGAAGACCTTTCCGGCACATTCGCCAAGCGTCGGCCAGCCTTCCGACTGGAGTGCCTCCCATAGCGAGTCTTCTTCCCCGCGTACGTCGTCGGGTGTCAGCAGCATGTCGTTCGTCAATTCGCTACGGATCAAATCATCGAGCCCGACCACGTCGTCCGCTTGCGGTCGCTTGAACGACGAGTTGATCGCATAGCCCTCCTCTTTCAACTCCAGCAGCAAAGAAATAGGCACGTGCCGAGGATGAGCCTCGGACCAGGAGCGAATCACGCGAAGAGCCTCGGCAAACGTGGGCACGGTGGTCCCCGCATCGAAGGTCGGCACATGCATCACCTTCCACCCATCCTTGGAAAGATGCAGGTCGAGTTCGAAGCTTCGAATGCCCTGGTCGAGTTGTTCATCCAGCGGTTGCCGCGAATAGTCCCAAGTCTTGGCGTCTTTGCGGATCGCAATCGCCGCCTTCAACAGACCCGCAGGCGGACGCAAGTGGTAACTATTGTGGGTCGCCACGACTTGTATTTGGTTCAGCCGCAGATTCTCGACCGATAGTGCTTCGTCACCGTGGACGACGGCTGCCATTGCCAACGCGAGCAGGGGGGCCCAGCAAGCGAAACGCATTGAATTGCTCCTGATTGGGTCGCGAAGTGTTCACCGACGGATCAAACCCGATTGTATTTCACCACCCGGCGGGAACAACTCCGCCGCCGTCTATCGAAGGAAATCCCCTGCGAATTCGACTACAATCGCCATTGAATGGTCCGGAATGTTCCAAACTCTCGTATGGTGGTCGCGAAACGTTATGCCCTGTATGAAACCACTGTTGCTCTGTCTCTTGGTGCTCATCGCGCTGGTAAGTTGCGATGGCAAATCGATTCAGGCCGCGTCGTCCGATCGTCCTAACGTGATCTTCATCATGGCCGACGACTTGGGGTACGCCCATCTTGGTTGTTACGGTCAAACGAAGATCGACACCCCGAACCTTGATCGGTTCGCTGCCGAGGGCTTGCGATTCACAAATTTCTACGCGGGCAACTGCGTTTGCGCGCCATCACGTAGCGTGCTGATGACGGGCTTTCACGGGGGGCACACGGCCGTCCGCGGGAACAGCGGTGGGATTCCGTTGGCCGACGAAGACGTCACCGTGGCCGAAGTCTTACAACAAGCCGGTTATCACACCGGGCTGTTCGGCAAGTGGGGCCTTGGCGAACACGGGACTCCAGGTGTGCCGTACCGACAGGGATTCGATGAGTTCTTCGGGTATCTGCATCAGATCCACGCCCACTTTTACTACCCCGAATATCTGTGGCTGAACGATCAACACTACGAATTGCCCGGCAATCGAGACGGGGCCCGAGAGCAATACACGCATGACGAGATCGTGACCAAGGCACTCGATTTCGTACGACGTCATCAAGAGGAACAATTCTTCATGTATGTGCCGTTTGCAGTGCCACACTACGAACTACTGGTGCCCGAAGAATCGCTCGCCCAGTACCGAGGCAAGTTTCCGGAGACTCCCTACACCGGTCGCGAGGGTCGCCCCACCGGTTATCCCCACGATTACGCAAAGCAAGCGACGCCTAAAGCGGCCACCGCCGCCATCATTTCGCACTTGGATCGCAGTGTCGGCAAGCTGATGGCCTTGCTGAAAGAACTGGAACTCGACGATGACACAATCGTGTTCTTTACCAGCGACAACGGTGCCACGCCCGGGCAAAGCGACCCCGACTTCTTCGACGCCTGCGGAGAGTTTCGCGGTTACAAAGGCTCGCTCTGGGAGGGAGGGCTAAGAGTTCCGTTTCTGGTTCGCTGGCCCGATCATGTACCGGCCGGGGAGACTACCGATCAGGTGGGTTACTTTGCCGACGTGCTGCCAACCCTGGCGGAACTCGGCAGTGCGGAACCAACCCCCGGGATCGACGGCATCTCGATCGTGCCGACCCTTCTTGGTGCCGCCAAGAGTGAGCAGCCCCAGCACAAGTACCTGTACTGGGAAGACGACGGCGGAAGAGCCGTTCGGCAAGGTCGTTGGAAAGCAATTCGCTGGAAGCCGAAATCCGACGTGCAGCTATACGACCTGAAGTCCGATCCCGGCGAGCAACACGACCTGGCTGCTGCCAAGCCGAAGGTCACGAATAGGCTGACCGGCTATCTCAAACAGGCTCACACGAAACCCCGCCCTCAGGTCGAACCGGAACGCCCCGAGGGGCGAAAGTACCAGTAGCGCTTGTCCTGCGGGCAGGATCAACCCAAGGCTCGGTTCTGTCGTCGAAACTCTGCCGCGAGCAGATCTTCGAGAAAGCGAACGCGACGCTCTTCTGTGGGAGCCTCGACACCCACACGCATGGCCAACGGCTTGACGAGTTTATCCAGAAGAGCGCCTTGCTGCGTTTCGTCGAGATCGTTCCATCGCTCCAGAATCCGTTCGATGGCCGTTACATCCTCGGGCCTCAAATTTTTCAGGGATGTCTGGTTGAATCGGAATTCGGCCTCCAGTGATTTGCGTTGAGAAAGTTCGGTACGCACCTCACTTAACGTTTCCGGTTCGTCGGTCACCACCACCGTGCCCGCAACCATGTCGCCGGTTCTTTGGCTCTGACTGGAGAAAACGGGCACAGCCCAAAACACGGGTATATGATCCGCCACGCGAAACATATTTCGCACCAATACACTTAGCGGATCGAGCGCGAACCCGTCGGACTTGACGACCCGAATGTTGAGCACGCGCTTGCCGATGGTTTGCCCATGCCAAAACAACTCGCTGAGCCCGAAGTAGGCGAAGCTGCCGAGCCCCCAAATTAGGAGCATGATTCCCATGGCAATCGCGATGACCATACTTGGGCTGACGGGCCCGTCATCGCGCTCCCAGTCCTCAAACAGCCCATCCAGGGTGACGGCCGCCATAGACGCCACGACTGTCATGAAAATAAAAATCAGGATGATGAACAACATCACCAGGATCTGGTCGACGAACCACGCTAAAAACCGAGTTCCTAGTCCCGCCAGTTCATATTGAATGTGAACGTTCTCGGGAGTCTCGAAGCGGACGGAGTTTTCCATGAAGGTTGCTGTCGTATAAGGCTGGATACTATGATCTTGAAGCAGGTGACTACCGAACACCAGGACATTCCGCAGCGGGCTAACTCCGCCGCCACACGTGGAACCATCAAGAGAGTATGAGTAGTTTCATCGCGCGTCACAAGGACGACTGGGACGAGTTGGAGCAGCTCGTGCGACGGGCCAAACGCTCGCTGCGCAAGCTGACCCCTGAAGAGCTGAGCCGGCTCGACCAACTCTATCGTCGTACGACCATTCACTTGTCTCGGGTCTCGACCTGGACCCAGGACAAGCAGCTCATCAACTATCTCAACGGGCTGACCGCCGCGGCTCATAGCTTGATTTACCTTCCCCCGAAGCGTTCGATGTGGAAGGGAGCGGTGCTGTTTGTCACCGAAGGCTTCGCGCGAGCGATCGCCCGCAATTGGCGCCCCCACTTGATTTCAGCCCTGCTGGTCATCGGCGGAGCACTGATTGGCTACTTCGGAGCCATGAACGATCCCCTGCTGGCCCACGCCATGTGGCCCGCGGGAGACGAACGGCAACCCGGCTCTACCCCCGAGCAACTCCTCAGCGTATTGCGCGGAGGGCGAGAGGGGGATGGTGGGGCTAAGTTCTTCTTCGCTTCGTTCCTGTTTCAACACAATCTGAAAGTCGGCATCCTGGCCATGGCCACCGGGGTGTTGGCCTCCGTGCCCACCGTGTTTCTGATGGTGTTCAACGGCGGGCTCTTGGGTGTGTTTGTCGCCATCCATCACCGCGTGGGGATTGTTTCGGAAATGTGGGCCTGGATTTTGCCCCACGGTATTACAGAAATTGGTGCGATCATGCTCTGCGGCGGCGTGGGGTTGATGCTGGGGCAAGCGGTGCTTCATCCAGGCACGCGCTCTCGCAAGCAAGCCTTGCTGGACACGGGCAAAGAAGCCTCGGCAATTTGCGTTGGGGTGGCCGGCATGCTGGTCGCAGCCGCCATCATCGAAAGCTATGTCCGGCAAAGCCATTGGTCGACCAGCACCCGACTTTGGTTTGCCGCGGGTACGGCTCTGTTTTGGGTGCTTTACATCGCCCATGGGTTTATGCGGGAACGAGCCGAACGTATGAAGTCGATGCTCCCAGCGGCACCCTCTGGCGAGTGGGCCCTCGATGGGGATCTTACAGAAGATTCCGGCGTCGTAGTTCAATGAACTGGTTCACCAGCGGCAGCGTCAACTGTTGCGGTTCGACGTCGACGACGTGAACGCCATGGTGCCCAAGCGAGTGCAGCGACTGCTGACGTTCGCGGAGCAACCGAAAGGTCACCGCCTTGCGAGAACCCTCGAGGATGTTTTCCATTTTCGAATGAACGATTTTGTTCAACAGCGGGGTCCGCAATGCGGCAAACAGTACCAGGTGTCGTTTGCCCAGGCGTGCCAGCGACGTTCGGAATTGACGGGAAGTTTCCACGTCGCTGATATCAGAGATGACCACGATCAACGATCGTTTGGTTTGTCGTAGCTGCAATTCCGCGAACATCTGTGTGAAGTCGGATTCCCGCCATGCGGTTTGCAGGTCGTACACGCTTTCGGCCAGGGCACGAATACTCGCCACACCCGAGATCGGCGGCAGGAACCCACGCACGCGATCGTCGAAAACCCCAAGCCCGCAACGGTCGCCGCTTTGCAGCGCCACGCGAGCCAGGTTCAGCCCGGAGTCGACCGCGCAGTCCAACTTCGAGCCACGCACGGTATCGGCCCCCATCAAGCGTCCGCAGTCGATCAGAATCATGACGTCGCGGTGACGCTCGACCTGATAGCGGCGCACCACCGGGAATTGCGATCTTGCCGTCGTGCGCCAATCAATCCTGCGCGGGTCGTCCCCGAAACGGTAAGGGTGCAACGATTCGAACTCGGTTCCTGCTCCGTGTTGCCGAGTGAGCGTGATCTTATCCAGCAGCTTGACCTCGGCCCCCAGGTCTTTGACCAACTCCTCACGCGAGGCGAACGTCTCGGGAAGTACCTTCACGGCGCCCTGGCAATCCAATTTCCACTGCAGATCGACAAGCTTCCAGGGACCGTGTAATCGAAGCCAAACCGGCCCGAAGACATGCTCGCCACGCCGAGCAATGCGGTAGCTTTGGGCAAACTCGTGCTTGGCCTGGCTCGCCAGTTCAAAGTGATGCACCGTTAGTTGAGGCAACGCCGCATCCGGGGCTACGTCCCTCAGCTCACCACGAATGTCGGTGGGGCATTCGTTGGTCAACTCCAGCAAAATGGTGAAAGGCAAGTCGCGGCCAACCACGGCTGGCACTTCTCGGGTGATGGAAACACCCTTTCGCACCCCGGAAAGTTGCCTGTAATCGTGGAAGGCAGCCCCCGCAATCACGACGGCGGCCACCAACAAGACGAAAGCGAATGGCGCCCAGACCGAAACCAGCAGTGCTGCCGCGGCAATTATGCCTGCGGCCCAGATCAGGTTTTGACCCGGACGAATGCTCAACGTGGTACCTCGACCAACTCCATCATCCCGGCCAAAATATCGTCGGTAGTCGTACCTTCGAGTTCCGCGGAGGGGCTCAACACCACGCGGTGCCGCATGGCGGGCAGCAGCGCCGATTGAATATCGTCCGGCGTCACAAAGTCTCGCCCGGCAAAGCGGGCCAGGCTCTTCGCGCCCATCAACAGCATCAACCCCGACCGTGGGCTTGCACCCACGGCCAAAGCGTCTTCTTCGCGAGTCGCCTGCAACAGCCGCTGAACGTAGTCCACCACTTCGTCGCGAACGTGTGTTTCGCGAATGATCCGCCGGGTTTCAAGAATGTCTTCCTTCGAGGTCACCTGCTGCACCAGCATGCGTTCCGGCGAAGACAACCCCGCGGTGGCATGATGCTCTTTCAGCACGCGAATTTCGTCGGGAGCCTCGGGGTAAGTCATATGAACCTTGAACATGAAGCGATCGAGCTGAGCCAAGGGCAGCGGATACGTGCCTTCTTGTTCGATCGGGTTTTGCGTGGCGAACGTGACAAACGGCTCGGGCAAGGTGTACGTCACCCCGTCGAACGTCACGTGTAACTCTTGCATGGCTTCCAACAGCGCCGACTGGGTGCGTGCCGAAGATCGATTGATTTCGTCGGCCAATACAAAATTTGCAAAGATCGGGCCGTGTCGAAACTCGAACGAGTGCGTGTCTTCCCGATAGATCGACGAGCCCGTCACGTCGTGCGGTAACAAGTCGGGCGTCATCTGCACACGGCGATATTCCAAGTTGAGCGACGTGGCGATCGTGCGCACGAGCAGGGTCTTCGCCACCCCTGGCGGACCTTCCAGCAACACGTGCCCACAACTGAACAAGGCTGCCAACGCGAAATCGACGACTTCGTCCTGCCCGAAAATTACCTTGGAGATTTCCTCCCGAATGGCGCGGTAGCGTTCTTCTAAAGACAAGCTGTGATCCTCTTCATCAGGTCGGTGGTGATCGACTTATTTAGGTGCTCGGGTGAATTCAATTCCTGGTCCACGGCGGCCAGGGCCAGTTCCAGTCGCTCGGCTCGCTCCGGGTCGCGCCGGGCTAGTGTCGAGACGACAACATCCACATCATGGGTCATCGGGAGCTTCAATTCCAGGCACACCTCATGCAACACCCCATCTCGAACCTCGTTGAGCAGGAATGGGTAGCTCTTGCGACCGTGTTGGAAGAACCTTGCCATGGCATCCACGTACTCGCCAATGTCGCGCCGCGAGGAATTCGTATCGGCCAAAGGAGGGCCAAGAAAAATTGCCTCGCGCCAAGCCCACAGGCCAACCAGCAGCAATATGGCAAGGAAGATGGCCGCATACGTGGGGCGAGTCAATAGATAAAGAAAATTCCCGCGAACCGATAGCCCATGATAGAACTCGTCGAACACAACCGGGTTGCCTTCAGGAGACATCAGATGTACGGCCAGAACACTGTTGTCGGCCCTACCGAGAAACCGGTTGGTGAGCATGTGCTGGTCGGCGATAACGATGATCTCGCCTTCCCCACGTTTGAATTGTGCAATCAATTGACGTTCGATCCCCTCGCCGTCGACATAGCTCAAGGTACCCGAGGGTTCATCAGACTGCGTCTCGATGGAGAACGTCTCTTCACCGGGCACCGCGAGCTTGTGGATCAGTTCGCCGATGCCATCAAGCGACCCCGTGGCTTGAACATGAACGGGATATACCGTGCGGGCGGTCGTCGTCCATGTTTCTTCCAGGTAATCGCCCCGATCCCGCAGAAGCTCCATCGGGCTCTTCGGCTCGAGACGTCTTCTAGGTTGCTCCTCGACTTCAGGTAACTCGCGAAGTGCGGGAGTGCTGACGATGGCGACCCCCTCTAGTCCCAGCGAAGTAAAGACATTTCCCAGGGGCTCGCACTCGTAGAGTTCATCTACATACTCGTCCCAATACACTTCCTCGTCGTCATCCGGGGTTTCCATCTCAGAGTCTTCGGCCTCTGTTTCATACTCCTGAGTAGATGTCTCCACGTCCTCGCCGTCCTCGGGTCGGGCTTCTGGAACGACATCGGGAGAATCCGAATCGTCGTAGTTGACCCGGCAACGGGCGCAAAAGTTGAGCGTCGATTTTGTGGAAGAGGGAGCGATGACGACGCGTCCGCCGCGTTCGATCCAGTCGTGTAATGCATGCAGGTAAGCGGGCTCCAAATCAACCAGATTGTTGATCGGCGAGAGGAACGCCAGCGTTTGATCGGTCGGCAACTCCGCACTGGGGGGCGGCAGTTCTCGAACGACCGAGATCCCCAGTTCTTCCAGGGTTTCGAAGAGTCCCCGAAAACCATGCGCCCGGGTCCCATAGCTGTCGGTGCCCATGCCGTTGGAATCGGGATCCCGCAGCATCGAGAAGCAGGCGATCACCAGCGAAATGGCAAAAACGGAAACCGAGATCAGGATGATGCTACGCACTGACGGCATGGGATCGCTCCTGGAGAATGGCCATCAGCCGCTGGTGATCTTGCCGGCGAGCCAGGTAGTCTTCTTCGACACAGATTTCTTCCCCGTACCACTTGGCGTCGATCGTTTCGACGAACTCCCGCAGAGGTTCGACGAGTGCCGTCGTGCGATATCTTTTCAGCAGGTCGCGGTTGGTGAACCCGGGACGAAACTTCTTTTTCTCGGCCTTCTGAATCCGCAGCAGCGATGCCCGAAACAACAGACGTATCGCCCCGATGTAATCTCCTCGCGAGCTGGCCGCTTCAGCTTCGCTCTCGAGTGTTGCCGGATCGACGGCCCGATGCCTTGAAACGGCATCATCACGCAAGCGGCGCGGAGTTCCACGGATGGCGGAGATCAGCGAGTACAGAATGTGGGCCACCAGCGCAATCAGCAAGATCACCAGCAGGATGATGAGGATCCACCGCAGAACTTCAGGCAGCCCTTCGGTCAATTCGATGAACCACTTCAGCGGTTGCAGAAGCCACAGGATCAGCTCCCCCAACCAACTAAAATTGGGCACCTGCATCGGTGTGTCCAGTTCGTAGTCCGGACGAGAAAGCACTTCCTCGCTCGTCTGACGAATTTGTTCCGGCGGCGGCAACTGCGCCAGGAGGTGTGCGAACATGTGCATCGGCCCGATGTGAGTATGCCCTGACAACTGAACTCTGCCGGGGGGGTTACTCTTCTGGAATGTCGAACTTTTGCTCGCCCAACACGTCACTCTCTGCTTGAATCCCGACCGACTCGGCCAGGAATTGCAAGTCGAAATTCTCATTTTTGCAGCGACACGAAAAATAGAACACGACGCCACACGCCGTACCCAAGATCGCCGCGATCGCTTGTACCAGCACCGTTACCACCAGGCTGACGTGCGCTTGGGGGATGAGCGCGGATACAAATCCAAGTGCGGCTCCGATGACGCCGACCACCAGACCCAAGGCGATCAGGGTTCCATAGTTCGTGGACAGAATCGCCTTGCTCCGCTTCAGTGCGGCGAAACCCGTGGTGCGTTCAATGACGACCACGTGTTGATACATACAAAACCAAAAAGCAAATATAATGCCGGGAATGATCAGCAGAATGAAGCCGCCGAACATGATGAGGAAATACAGAAGTCCCGTCCAGATTAAGCCCAGCAAGGAGGATAACCCCAGCCGAAGTGCCTCACCCAATGTCGTCTCTTTGCCCAGGTAGGCCCTTGCCACCACGTGGATCACTGCGGCGTTTCCAAGCGGATACGCAACGAGAAATACCAATGTAACAACCACAAACACAATCACCGAGGCTATTGCCGAAGCACCTGGTTCGACGGGATCGCCAACGAACTCGCCGGTCACCGGGTCGAGCCCCATACTCGAAACCATGGAGAGTTGGGCGAAGCCTTGGATGAGCTGCAGTGGAATGATCGTGCACAGCATGATGCCAAACAACAGCCCAAAGTTGTTTTTGATGATCGCAATGCCCTGGTCGAGGACCCCTCCCAGCTTGAGGTACTGAATTTTGTATTGCACTGCAGGGCCCCTTTGAAATAAGCCAGGTTATGTTGATTTCGATCGCATAAAACTGCGTCGCAGTATGAAGAATGTCCAGCACATAATCAAGCGAATCTCAAAGCCCGGCTGCCGTCGTCAGGCCGATCAAGCCTCTGCATACAAGTCAGAGTGCTTCATGTAGGTGGCCACTGCCGGAGTCGTACGGTAACGGATGCTCTTACCCTGGGAGACAAGATGTCGGATCTCGGTGCTGCTGATCCCCATCATCGGCATCTCGACCGTCGACTCTTTGAACTCGGCAAGCCGCGCTGCCGGAACCAGATCTTCCAAACAACGGAAGTCCGGCTCGTCGGAACCAGGGCGGCGCACAACCAGCGGTGTGGCCAACTGACAGATGCCTTGCGGATCGCGCCAGGTCGGCAAGTCGGCCAGGGAGTCGGCGCCCATCAAGAAGAACATTTCGGCATCCGGTTGTGCCTGGCGGATTTCGTTGAGCGTGTCGATCGTAAACGTGACCCCTTTTCGTTCCACTTCCAGCAAGCACAGGCTGAAATGCTCGTTACCCCCGATGGCCAGTTCCAACATCTCGACACGCGCCGCGGCCGGGGTAGGGGGGCGGTCGCTCTTATGCGGTGCGATGGCCGCCGGGACGAACCAAACTTCGTCCAAAGTGGCTTGTTCCCGGCAGCACTCGGCCAACAGCAAATGACCGTAGTGCACCGGATCGAAGGTTCCTCCGAAGATTCCCAACCGCATACGCTCGATCGACCTGCTTGCAGCACTGAGGAAAACGAATGATATTGCACGCGCCGCCCATCGTACTCGATAGAACCTGAAACTGGCTACCGGCGGCGCGTGCCCAAAGCCAAGCTCGAACCTCGTTTTTCCCCGTGACCGAACGACAGCAAAACCTCTTCGATGCGCTCCCACCGGCCTGGGAACAAGACGACGCCCGAGGGTTGATGGTGGCCAGCGTCGTATTTTCCGAAGGCCCCGAGCAGCCCTTCGATTACTCGGTGCCCGAGAAGCTGCGCGAGACGCTCCGCGTGGGCCGTCGAGTTCGCGCGCCCCTGGGGCGTGGCAACCGACCACTCATGGGGTACTGCGTTGCGTTGGAGTTTCGTAACGACGAACGCCGCAAGCTGAAAGATCTCTCCGGCGTGGTCGACGATCACGATCTTTTGTCTCCCTCGATGCTGCGGCTAACTCAGTGGTTGGCCGATCACTATCTCTGCCCGTGGGGGCAAGTGCTCGACGCCGTGGTGCCTGCCGGGGTGCGATGGAAAGCCGGCACCCGCAATACAACACTGCTCAGCGTGCCGACCCAGGTTGCGGCACGCATGACTCAACTCGAACTGCCCGCAAAACAGTCGCATGCCTTGAAGTGCCTTGCCGGGTCCGAAAAGCCGCTCTCCCCCGTCGAGTTGGCCCGGATTGCCAAATGCACGTTGGCCCCCATCAACGCACTTCGCAAGAAGGGGTTGGTCACGGCCCATCAAGAACGAGTTCGTTCGAACAACATCGCGGAGTCACCCGCAGAGAGACGTAGCGACCTGTCGCTGAACGACGAGCAACAACACGCGCTCACCGCGATCTCGAAGGCCGTCAACTCGCGCGAGCATCACACGATTCTGTTGCATGGTGTCACCGGCAGCGGAAAGACCGAGGTCTATATTCAAGCCATCCAGGAAGTTGTTTCCTTCGGTCGACAAGCCATCGTGCTGGTTCCCGAAATCAGCCTCACCCCACAAACGCGTGCTCGCTTCCGCGAGCGATTCGATCGGGTGGCCGTGTTGCACAGCCACATGAGCGACTCGGAGCGACATCATCACTGGCGGGAAATCGCCGCAGGGCGAGTGCAAGTGATCGTCGGCGCGCGAAGTGCCGTCTTCGCACCGACACCGCACTTGGGGCTGATCGTGATCGACGAGGAACACGAAACGTCGTTCAAGCAGGAGTCACCGCCTCGCTACCATGCCCGTGAGGTTGCCAGACGCCGCGCCGAGAACGAAGCGGTGCCGTTGGTGTTAGGCACCGCTACGCCATCGCTTGAATCGTGGCAACGGACGAAAAACGGCGAGTATCAATACATCGAGTTGCCCGGCCGCATCAACAACCGCCCGATGCCGTCGGTCGTCACTATCGATATGCGCGACGAGATGGGCAAGCGAAACTCCAGCGGGGTGCTTAGCCGCTCGTTGCGAACCCAGATGGGGTTGGCCCTGAAGGATGGAGGGCAGGTGATCCTGTTACTGAACCGCCGAGGCTTTTCGACGCACATTCAGTGCACCGCTTGCGGCGAAGTGCTCAACTGCCCGCACTGCGACATCGCGCTGACGCATCACCGCAAAGCCGGCATCGCGCTGTGTCATTACTGCGAGTACAGCGTGCAGGCTCCCAGCAACTGCCCCAAGTGCAACACGCCCGGAATCCGCTATGGCGGCACAGGAACGCAGCGTTTGGAGGCCGAAGTGAAGGCCCGCTTTTCCGAATATCCGTGCGTGCGGATGGATACCGACGCCATGCAGAAGCCCGGCAGTCACGAGCAGGCCCTGGCTGCCTTTCGTAGTGGGGAGGTCCGCATCTTGCTGGGCACGCAAATGATCGCCAAAGGGCTCGACTTCCCCAACGTCACCCTGGTCGGCGTGGTCAACGCCGATACGGCACTGCATTTGCCCGACTTCCGCGCGGCCGAGCGAACCTTCCAACTGCTGGTGCAGGTTGCCGGCAGAACGGGGCGCGGGGAGCGTGGCGGACGGGTGTTGGTGCAGACGTTCGATCCCGATCATCCCGCGATTCAAGCCGCCGTGCATCATCATTTTCAGAACTTCGCCAAGATCGAACTGCCGCATCGCCAGGAGTTTGGCTACCCGCCCTTCGGCAGCATGATCCGCCTGATCATTCGCGGGCCAAGCGAAGCGGGGACCCAGGCCTTCGCCCAACACTTGGCCGACACCCTCCGCAGCGACATCGAGTCAATTCAAGAAGGGACCGCCGACGAAGGTGCCCGCATTCTCGGCCCCGCCCCCGCCCCAATCAGCAAGCTCCGCGGCAAGTTCCGCTTCCAAATCCACATCCACGCCCGCGACGGCGAACTGCTCCGCACCGCCGTAGCCAAGCTCAAAGAGACGGTACGCGCACCCGAAGAAATCCAATGGATCGCCGATGTCGACCCGGAGAGTATGTTGTGAGAAAGCAGGCTAAGTCTCTGGACGGTGTGTTGTCCAGTCGAGAGAATGCGGAACACTCCCGAGCCGGAGGGTGACGGGACTATTTTGGCATGACGCCGCAACGACTGGGCACACGAGTTACACGTTTACTTCGTAAGGATTCGCATGCCAACTGAATCGACTAAGCCGACTTCTGCGCAGATTCTAGTCCCGAAATGCCTCTATGGTGATGCGCAGACAACGCGTTCGGCGTGGAAACAAGTTGTTAGTGAAGTTCGAAATGCGGGTTCATGGAGCGCGGTGTCCACTCATACAGAGATGGTTCTGGTCGACGACTACCCAGGTGATGTCATGGTCAATCCAATTCGTTACAGAGTTGACCGAGGAAATGAATCCCATTGGAGATTCTATTGGATCACGGAGGCAGTGCCGCCAAGGCCTTCAGTAGCGGGAAGAAAGCTGTTCTTTGAGGGGATGCAAGAATGTTGGTACACCATCGGCTCGTTAGGCGCACGTAACCTGCCGTATTTGCAAGATGAAAGCCACGAGGATACTGCACAAAATCTGTGGCACCCGATGCTGGTGTCGTACATTCACTGGCTTCCGGAGATCATGAGCATCTGGCCGCGGCTCGCCGATGGTTTGCAAGTTTTTATGAAACAGGATAATCCACTCCCTAGAATAAGAGATCTTGTAGTGTTTTCCCTATGTATCCACTATTGTCGCCCAGACGTGAATGTCGACCAGTTGGATGAGCTCTCCTCAACGTACGGCGGCGATCTCATTCGAGCGATGATCGAGCTAAAGCTGATTGAGCCTGACAATGAACGATATCGACTGGCTATCTAGTGCGTTCTTGATAGCCCGTGGAGGTGCCATATGGGTAGTTTTTTTGCCTGCCACGCAGTCAATTGCAATTCGCAAGCCGCGGTGATCGAGACCCTCAAGGCCCACGGTGCAGCTGGCCAAAGGTACGTGTCGCCCGTGATCGGTGGCTGGATATCGATCCATGATGAAAACTGCGAGAGCTTGGATGTGGACGACATCGTCACCTTAGGGTCGTGCTTGGCAAAAGTTACTTCTTCACGCTGCATCGCATTTCGCGTGTGCGACTCCGACGACTTGGATTGTTTTTTGTTTGATCGCCACGGAAAACACATTGCGGTGCTACCGCTCCGCTTGATTTCCACGGGCAGTGTCACCGATGCAATCTCTCCTGATCCTTCGGCCATCGGTCGAGAATTCCCAGAAGTGACTACTGAGGCCTGGCAAACCAGATTGGCTGAAGACGATGTTTTTGCTGAAGATTTGCTGTCGGATTTGGCAAAGATCATGGGAATCGAGAACATGCAGTGGTCTTATACCGATCTCTCTGAAGAGCTCTCGTATCTTCCCGACGATATTGTTGGAGCCGCGTCCTTTGTCCATCTGGGTGACTGAGTCGAGTAGCTGTGATTTAGGATCTCTTATTGTGCACCCGAGCACCAATGTTTTTCGCCGGGATAGAGTTACCCGAAATTTGCCTGCTTGCACGTACGATCGTACTACATGTTGACCGACGAGGATTGGGGCGTTCAATCGCGCACGCTATGTTGCTGGACGGTGAATTGACCAGTCAAGAAAACGCGGAACGTGATCGGTAGTCGCCGCAAGTTCTCGTCAGCCAACTGCAGTTGTGCGATAAGGCATAAGTAATCGTTTTTCCTGAGACGCGTCATTCTGAAGCTTCGAAAACACTTCAACCGATGCTGACGTAGCGATCGGCAGCGGTGAGGATGTGTCATCCCGATCGCGATCAACTCATGCGAACATAAGGAATTTCTTGGTGTCGAGATTGAAGGGCTAATGGGCAATAGGAAGACGATGAACGCAAAGAAGAGTGCTATTCTGGACCGCATCAAGCATCTTGAGGACGCGATTGCCAAGGGCTATGAGTACTTGGAAAACGGCGACCACGCCCATTGGCATGGTTTCCGACCTCTCTTTTCCCGTAAAGTGCAAGGAAATAAGGTACTGCCGCCCCACAAAGATTGGGTGAGAAACGTCTTCATTCCCAGACGAGAAAGGGCTCTCCGAAACGCGTCCAGAAAACTGGAAAAGCTGACTTAATACTGCGTAGCGTGCGTTCACGCACATAATTCTACTTCGGAAAATTTACGTCGCGAGTAGAAACCGACGCAGGTTTGGGAGCTTTGCTGTTCGTGGCGAATCTAGCCCTAGCTTTCTATAGTGGAGGCATTATTCCAGTAGTGTGGTCCGAAATCTCGTTGAGCGTGCGAGACCGATGGCGTTTCATTACTTCTCCGACCCCTTGAATTTTGCGTATCTGCTTGAAGACTCAACGCCTTGCGAATTTTGTGGATCCACTTCTCATCGGCTCGACGGCAAACACCTCTATGGAGGTGAGGCAATCACCGCCGTCTGCTTCGATTGCTTAGACGGTGGTAAGCTAATTGACCGTGATGTCTCAACCAATAGTGTTGATTTGAAGCAGGTCTGCAACGCGGTTGGCGATGAATTGGCGTACAATCTTGCCGGTAGAATTCTCTATCGCACGCCCAATCTTCCGACATGGCAGGACACGCACTGGCCGTTTGTGGAAGGTGATTTTGCAACCTTCATCAAGATTGCTTCGAAGGTCGATTTTATCGACCAGTACCATTTCAATGACACGATTCTCACTGACGGAATTCTTGAGCCTGACCCCGATTGGCAGTGGGAGATGCTTCCGGACCATCCGGTTACGACGCTGAAAGAAGGTCAATATGATGTCAGTATCTATCTCTTTCGCCGCAAGGATCGGTTGTTGACCATCTGGGATGCGAACTGAAGTTGCGTCGCATTGTGGTTCGCAAGCCATCACCTAGTCACGGCATTTAAGCGATCCAGTTCGGTGATCATCCGGTAGATGAACTCTTTGTTTTCAGCATTGAAATCTACGCGGCTGCCAATCGTTTTGTCGGCCCAGCCACGGGCGCTCCCGCCATCTTGATCGAATTCCTGAGACATCGCGGTCCAATCGCAAACCATCTCAATCAAATCGACTTCCGTCATTTCATTGGGATCGGAATGGAATTGATAATGGTGTCTGTTGGTTGTTACATGGTGCTCGATGGCATCCTTGACTTGTTCTTCGATTCCGGGCGGGTACTCAAAGGGTTCGCTCTTTCTTCGATGGCGATGGAATTCGGCAAGCCATATGTACGGGATTCGTTCCTCGGGACCGAATTTTGAGGCGTCATGAGTCCTGGCCCGTTCAACAAGTTCGTCACCATATTTTGTCACCCTCGCGAGCTGCATCAGATTCGCTCCGACCCTTGCGATATGGTCCTTGGTACGACGATCTGCAAACGCGATCATCTCGCTCGTCGGCATTGCTGGATGATTTCTGTCGGGCTTGTTCATGCGAACCATTGGGGCTGCAGCGCTTCATTTGAAGCTGATCTTCAGACCCATTTCCCTTATTGGCAACTATCTGAAGCACGCACACTACCTAAAACGGTTCATAGCAGTCGTAATTCCGCTGGTGGATGATCTTCCCTTTGTGGAACTTCAAGAACACGGCGATGTTGGCCTGCATCGTGTCGCCGGCGGCCAGGCTGGCGACCGGTACGGCTAGCGTTCCGCTCCACTTGATTTCCAACGCCACGTTATCTCCGGTGGCGATGGCGGTTTGTACGTCGAACTTCTGGCCACTCAACAACGCCTGCCCCCGCTCGGCACCCTCCAGAATCGCCTTCAAATCCCGCTGGACCCTTCGGGGAGAAAGGGCATTGGGAAACTCCTCCTGAACCACGTTCGGGTCGAAATGAAACGCCAGCGCCTCCCCCGTTTTTCCCTGCTCGATGTCCCGCAAATACGCTTTCGCAATCGCGATATTGTCAGCTTCTTGTGTCATCGCTGTTTCCCCGGATGCCTCAGCGCCTTCTGTGGCCACAGCCGTATCGCGCGGTCTTGAATTCGCCGACCAGCTAAGCTTCGCCCGACTCGCCGTCTGCCTTTGCCTTCTGTCGTCTGGTCCACAGCATGTGATCGATGGAAAAACGACCGGCTCCCGTGAAGATCAGGGCGGCATACACCGACAGATAGATCGCGGCGAGTTCCTTCGTTTGCCAGGGGTCTGCCGCGTGCACGACGAACAGCGCCACGATCATCGTGAACGCCAAGGGGATAGCAGCCAGCCGCGTTGCGAGCCCGACGATCAGCAGCAGCGAGCACCCCACCTCCGCCCCAATCGCCGAAATCAGACTGAGTCGACTTCCCATCCCGATCGGGTCGGGAAACGCGTCGGCCATTTCGCTAAACCCGGACAGCTTCTGCCAGCCGTGTACCAGCATGAAACAGCCGACCGCGACTCGCAGAATGAGCAGCCCGAACGATAATACGATGTCTCGAAACGTCATGGTTTTGTTCCATCCAGGGTTACTACCCAACAGCGACCGTTCATGAAGACGCACCCCGCTTGTTATCAGGGCCATCGTCTACGATGGAGAATTCCTTCGCGAATCTTCTGATCAAAAAGACCGTAGGTCGGTATCATGTGCCCCGCGTTGATTGCGGCACACTTCGAACTCGCCGCTCCGCCCCATTCCACCAGCACCGCCTTGATTTCTACGCCCCCAAAGGCAATGGTGCAAGTATGGGAATTTGTTGTCCGTGATTCGTAACGTGCGTGCAACCACGCTACGTTATTTCCCTCGCGCGGAAGCACTCGCGCTACATTGCTGAATATTTGGTCAACAATACCTATAATGCGCCGATTTGAATGGCGAGAGATTTGAGGCAATACTGCTCGGTGAGCAGGTAGTCGTAGAAGAATGAGGAATGGTGGAGATGGCTCGTAGTACGGTGGAAACTGTCGGCCTTGAGCGACGGCTAACGAGCGGGAAGGCGTCTTATGTGCTCAAGGTAGGTCACGATCCCGAACGACACACGTTGATTGTTCAACTAAGCTCCACGCCTGAGACGATGAGCCCGACCGCCAGTCTCCAGTGTGTGGAGGTATCGCAAGTGGAGCATCAATGGTACGACCGCAACCTGGATTGCATTGAGAGTTTCCTGGGACTACATCTTGAGAGAGATGGTGCACTCTATCGCTATTTGCTTGTGACCGACCAGCGAGAAATCGTGTTTCTTGCTTCAAGCCCAGCCACAACTTTGTAGCCTGTACCTGCACCCATGTAGAACGCTTCGTCTGCCGATCGTGTGTGCAATCACAAAAAGTGTACTGCCCATGAACTGGCCGAGTTGTAGTGTGCCAGCCCGCGCGCTACGTCTCTTGTTTGGCTCAGCAGCGCAGTATGTGTATGCTCGAAGTGTATCGAGGCGCGGAGCGATTCAATGCCATGGGGGCGAGTGACGTCTTGAGATGCTGCATATTGTTAGGTTCGTGCTTTGTCACGATCGCTCTCGGCTGTGGCGGGGAATCGCCAGGTGCGCATTCCGAGACGGTTGAAGGAAATTCCACGTCCCAACATCCTCCGCAGGATACGCCGACACCCACAAATGCACGGGATGCGCAGGAGGCACACAAGTCCAATCCCCCCGTTGCTGAACAGGCGCATGCAGAGCTTGTCGAAACCCCCTATTTCACGCTACGGCTACCGCCGGGGTGGCACGTTGAACAACGGCTGGCTGAAGAACAAGACGCTACCGATGCTGACTTCAGCGTAACCGATCCAGGCAACTCCGAAGTGTTTGCCGTAACGGTGGCAACCGATGAGCCGCGCTTCATTCAATGCTTCTGCGCCCCATGGGAAAACTATCGCCAGTACGAGCGGGATGGCATCCAGTACGCTGACCTTACGATGTACGTCAGTTCTGCGAGCATACGCACACTAAAGGCCAAAGGCGACAAGTATGGTACCGACGTACACTTGATGTATGAGCACCACGACCGCAAGCTCTTGGACACGATCATCGAGAGCATCCAACCTTACTAGAGCTTCTTAGCGTGCAAGCACGCACACTACGGTACTCTTGGCAGGTATCAAGATCTGTCTACGTCGGTTTTGGAACCAGTTCTAGATCGTCTCCATTTCATCAAAAGCTGGGTCACAAAGAAATACTGCAAACCACCAACAAGCCCGAATGCTACGGGGTAGCAAACCAAGTAGTTTACCCTGGTAGTGAAAGGCCACAATTGCAATGCGTCAACAGCCATAATTGCCAAACTGCTCGGAAAATCTATAGCAATGAAAACTGACCAAATGGGCATGATTTCATGCGGTGGAACACGATCGAAACTTGAGTACACTCGTATCGCAACATACACGACGGCCGCTGTGTGGACTGCTGCAACCAACAACGGCCCGACTATATGACGCCGCTGAATCATGTTGCTCCAACTCATCGATAACCCCTTCATGCCCAGGAAGCCTCGTTGCGCGCGTGCTTGCACGCGAGTAAGTGAATTGAGTCGAACCACCATTTGGTCGTGCGTGTAACAGGCTACGATACATTTCTATACAGTGGAATTGCAATGACCGACCAGTTGCCGGCCTCAAATAATGTCTATTCCACGCTTTCATCTCCTGTGAACCTGAGACTAGCGAAGCGACTCCTACAGGAAGAGTTTCCAGGTTAGTAGCGTGCGTGCTTGCACGCACGTACAGTAATGCTATTGTTCGACGACCGGCCGTGCCAGCAACCACACTACAGCTCCCCCCTGAACTTCACGGGGCGTGTTAGTTTCGTTTTGGTTTGGCCCCGTGTTTTCTGCGGAGTTTGGTTGTGCGTGCAGGCACGCACACTACGGTACTTCAAATTACAAACAGCGAGTGTGTCTTCGCAGTTCAATTAGTCGGAGCAGGACATGCAGTTCGAGAGATTCACCGAGCGGGCTCGGAGGATCGTAGACCATGCGTCGGCGGAAGCTAGTCGATTAGGCGACAGTTCTGTCGACACCGTTCACCTCTTACTCGGGATGATCCGTGAAAGTGAGGGCATCGCCGGTGTCGCACTGGAACGACACGGCGTTGAAGCAGACGCCATACTTGAAGCACATCCCTCGGTCTGCGATGAACCAGATGTCCCGTTCGCCGACGTTGAAATGCGCAGCAAAGAAGAGGCTTCCTGGCTCAAGCATCACTATGCAGGAACCGAGCACTTACTCTTGGGATTGTGCTGCATGAAGCACAGCAGAGCGGTGCGATTGCTTGAACAGTTGGGAAAGCATCCACGTGACTTGTGCCAGTTTGTAGTCGCAATACTGGGCCACGATGATGAAGTGTGGGAGCGTTGGCTTGTCGACCACCCTGATATGGCGAAAGACTGAATGGTCGTAGTCCGTCGGATTGAACGCGTGAATTCACAACACGAGGAACAACCGCGAGCCACAGGTGAAGCGGATTATGTCGGGAATCTGCATCAAAATAGAGTGCGGGACGGTATCACACCGTGCCGCAGCTCCCCCCACAACTTCACGGGGCGTTATAGATTTCTGCGCGAGCCATGACGATGAACTCGAACGTTTCCGTTTCGTCTTGGTTCGGCACCGTATTGCCTTCGGAGGTCCTGCTTGGAGCGGAAGCCGGATGTTTGTCGTTGGCTGTGTTGCCTGGCTCCTCGGGTGGTTGATGAACGACGCGTGTTTGCACCAGCCCGGCTACGACCAGCGTGTGTCCGTCACCCATTTCAACGCCCGTCGATATCTCCCGGACGCGTAACCCGGGCACCGTCACATCTCTCAGCACGACGCTGCGGGTGTTATCGATCTCGCTGATGCGTGGTCGCAGTTCGAGCTTGATTCTTCCCGCACCAAGAAGGCTCGCGGTGACGTCGAGTTCCGTGCCGTACGATCGATACTCAATCGTCGTATCGCCATCTGGCTGCGGAACCGGAATGGGAAACTCACCGCCCACGTGAAAGGAAGCCGGCCGACCGGTGGCAAGAGCCAAAGTCGGCTCGGCCAGGATTTTCAGAGCGCCCGCCTTCACCAGTTCGTCAATGACCTTATTCAGGGTCTTGTCGTTTTCAATGACTCCCATGGAACAGGATTCGCTGTCGCAAGAAGCTCGGCTGACGTCAGCGTTCTGTCCCGGCTCATCGAATAAGCCGGCTGACAGTGCCTCGGCGAATCCGCCCTCGTGCAGCCGCTTCAAATCGAATTGATCGACCTTGATACTCGCGTTTCGTGCTTTGTCGAGCGACAGTTCACACACTCTCACCGACACGATCACTGACTGGAACCGGCCCGTGGCCGTTCGTAACTGCTCAATCACCTTGGTCAGGGCGTCACGCGAAGTGATGAGACGTTGTAACTCCTGTTCTGCAGTCACTCCACGTTGCGGGGCGAGGGGAGGAGCTTGCCCCACCGCAACCACCGGAAAACCCAACAGCAATAGCAAAGGAAGCACTCGTTTCATCATGGGAAGCCTCCGTCCGCGTTTCGTGAAACTGAAATGTGGCGGGGCGATTGTAGTTTCGTACGAGCAGGTTGTGAACGTCAGTATGTTGATAGTTGGGGTGCTTGCACACGCGTTGAATCGTCACACGACCCGCCCTTCAATCGGTCGTGCCAGCACGCACGCAACGTTTCCAGTCCGTTGAGTTGTTGTCGCGTGTTCTTGCACGCGCGTTGAATGCTCGACACATTCCTTCGTCAATCGCCCGAGGTGAGGATTTCGAGTACGATAATTCGAGAAACCCGTTACGAAGGCGAGCAAGGCAAATGACGGCAGACTGTGACGCGATCGTGATTGGCGGTGGCCACAATGGGTTGGTGTGCGCCTGTTACCTGGCGAAGGCGGGGCTGAGCGTCGTCCTGCTGGAACAATATGGGTCGATCGGGGGCATGTCGAACACGGAAGACATCACGCTGCCGGGATTCCATTCGGACACGCACGCAATCTGCATTCAATTCGCGAATTTTTCGCCCGTGCCTGATGAGCTTCGGCTGGCTGACTACGGATACGAACTGCTGCATCCAGATCCGTGCTGGGCACATCCGTTTTCCGATGGTCGCGCGATTACGGTCTATCGCGACATCGATCGAACCTGCGAAAGCATCGACCAGTTTTCTCGGCGCGACTCAGAAACCTGGCGAACGCTGTATCAGGCCTTCCTGGAACAAAAGTACGCCATCAGTGCTTCATTAAATAGCCCGCCGCCGGCTCATTCCGATCAGGCTGATCACGAACAATACAGACAACAACTGCAAAGCCTGCGCTCTTGGTGCCACGAAACGTTTGAGGCCGAGGAAACCAAATGCCTGGCGGGTGCTTGGGGCGCGCACGTCGGGGCTGCCCCGGATGATGTCGGTGGCGGAAGTATCGCCGGTCTGTTTTCGATGGTGGTCCAGCACTTTGGCAACAACGTGGTAAAGGGCGGTATGCGTCGTTTGCCGTTGGCGCTCGCCGGATTTCTTGAGGCGCACCAAGGCAGTATCCGCGTAGACGCACCGGTGAAACGGATCGTGGTTGAGCATGGCAAGGCCCAGGGTGTTGAACTCGTCGACGGGGAGCATATCGTTTGCCGGAAGCTGGTCGCATCGAGTGCTCACCCGCGGCACCTGGTGCTCGACTTGTTGGGAGAAGAAAAGGTAGGGCCCACGGTTGCCGAGAAGATGCGTCGTTACGAGTTGGGGGAACCGGTGATGGTCATCTATCTGGCGCTGGACGCTCCGCCGGAGTTTCGAGCCGGCCGCGACGTTGGCCAATCGGTCTACACGCATCCCACCGAAGCTTCACTGGGATACTATTCCCGCAACTTTTCTGAAGCACGCGCCGGTTTGCTGCCTGCAGAACCATTCGCCCTGGTCTGCAACGATGCTGCCGGCGATCCAAGTCGCGCACCGGACGGCAAGGGGTTGATGAAGCTGGTCGTGCAGCCGGTTCCCTATCGAATCACAGGCGATGCGGCGGGACAGATCCAGGGAACCAACTGGAACGAAGTGAAAGAGCCGTTCGCCGATCGCGTGATTGAACGCCTCACAAGGGAGTATATCCCGAACCTTGCGGAACGAATCGTAAAGCGTGTTGTTCACAGCCCGCTGGACATCGAACAGATGTTGCCGAGCGCCTTGCAAGGAACGAATACCCACGGTGCCTACTTGCCTTACCAGGTTGGAAGCATGCGACCGATTCCAGAATTGGGTGGTTACCGGTCCCCAATCAGTAATGTCTACCTCTGCGGAGCAGGCAGCCATCCCGGACCAGGAATCACCATGGCCCCCGGCCGAAACGCCGCCCAAGTCATCTACGAGGACCTAGGGATCAGCTTTGCGTGACCCCATCCGTGCTGCGTCCCATCGCGAATTTGTAGCGTGCGTGCTCGCACGCACGTTGGCGTTTTTAGTGTGTCCGTTCCGCGGACCACAGTTGGCCCTGCTGGCGTAGTCGACAAGTCCTATAAACTCAAGATTCACGGCACTGCACAGAAGACTGGGATAGATGGCCATCAATTCAGGACTTATCGCGAAGCGATTCTGGAAGCCAAGAAGCCGAACGTGCTAAGGGTGCACTTGGACCATGGTTATAATCGCGGATTGAACTTGGACCCAAAGACGATCTCTCCGAATAGGCGGCCTGATGTTCTTTCGGTTTATGACAACGGAGTTGTCCGCCGCGTAGAGGTGCAATCGAACACGGATGTTCCGGCAGTTCTGCGGAGCCGCAATGCCGCATTGGATTCTCAAATCAGAGCACAGGGGTATACGCCGACAGCACCTGTTGTTGTGCGACCCACAACGCAATAGAGTGAAGTACATGGAACTCTTGAAGACTGCATCAGCATTCGGCTTGCATAGCTTCGGAAAACCTGCTCCTGATGGCGGAGCTTTTGAGCAGTTCAGTACTACCGCAATTGCTCTATTCAGCGAGCATGGGATTGTGCCCAGTTACGTCGGAATCGAGGGGGAAGGATACTCTGGCGACTACAAAAAGTATGGCGGGGCAGCACACAAAAAGTTGATGAAGTCGGATTTCGACAGAATTACTGTACTGTCGATTGTTGCGAACCCAGAAGGTAGCGATGAACCGAGCTATGATGGCTTTGCCACGGTGTCGTTCAGCTTTGTGGAATCGACGCAGGAAGCATTGCTTTGTTTCGTCGTTAACGAATCGATTATCCCATTTGCTAGTGATGCCTACGATGATGCCTGGAACGCGTTCCTTGACCTGAACGCCTGGGATTTTGGCTACGGCTTCCGTGGGGAAGCGGAGAAGCAGCCTGATTTCCATATCCTCGGTCTGGACAGCGGAAACCTGACTGAGGCCGAGAACGCTGCTCTAAACGCTTGGTACGGGACGTTGCCAGATGAGCGACTAAATCGCCTGCGTGACATCTACGAGTACAACTTCGTCAGCAGGCACCAGCTTTATAACAACGTGATTGACGGAGTAACACTACTTCAGTTTATAGAACAGAATCAGTTCGGCGGGATGAGGCAGCTAACGGAACATGGCTTGCATTTGTGGAAACTCGACGAAAGCCAGGTTTGTCAGATTCGTAGGCAGCTGGAAGATAGTGAATGTTTGATTTCCAGGAAACGGTGATGTCTACTCAACGCAGTTCAGGCATCGTTTCCGGCGCATCCTCAGCGATCCACGCGTCGGGCAGAAACTGCGTCAGTTCCTCGGCTGGCGTGTTGCCAATCTTGGCCAGCACGCTGCTGAGGTAGCGTTGCGGATCGACGCCGTGGCGTTCATAACTGGCAATCAGCGACCAGAGCCGAGCGTGGTTCTCGGCGGCTGCGTCCTTTCCTGCAAACAACAAATTTTTCGACCCAGGGCGACCCGCTTGAGCGCCCGCTCGCTGGCGTTGTTGTCGATGTTGAGGAAGCCTTGCGTCACGTACGTGTTGAGCGCGTTCCACTGGTTCTGGGCGTAGGTGATGGCCGTGGCCATCGGGCTGCGGGGCAGGACGACTGCTTGCTCGTGGTCGAGCCAAGTCTTGATGCGATCAAGCACCGGCAAGCTCCACGATTGGCGCAGCGAATTTGTAGCGTGCGTGCTTGTACGCACGTTGGCGCTTTTGAACGGATTGCCCTCCGGTCGTGCACGCACGCTACTTCACTGGGCGAGTATGCGAACAAAAATTCCAATTCAATCTCACTTCGATTACGACGAATCTGACGTTGGAAAACTAATCGTACTGAAAAGTTAAACCACTCTTCATCTATCCGTATTAGATTGCGGAGCGTATGCCTCGAGGTAGTCATGCCACAATTCCATCAATCTTTGTGTGTTCTCAGCTTCCGAATGGTCTTGCGGCCGGTAGCCATCCGTAGGTTCGTTATAACGTACAAGATTGCGAATTTCCTCCGGGTAACCAAAATCCGCGTAGACTCCCTCCACGATTCCAAGTGGGTCTTCATACAGATCGAGGTTTTCATAAACCCAAGCTAAGATCACACGCATCCATAATAGTCTCGTTTTGTTTTCATCACGGCTAGGCCCTTTGCAAGCAAGGCGCTCGACGATCGAGGAAACCTTGTCTTCTTCCCCCGCAAGAAGACCGGCCAACTCCATCTCATCTGAGTCACTGTGTTCTTCAGATCTCGCGTACTCCACGGCGAGATCAATCGCAGCCCTGCGGTCAAGCCAACCCTGCTGGATGCCCTCGAAGACGTCACTCCAGCAGAGCTTGAATCGATTTCGAATGAATTCTATCGGGATATTTGACGACGCCATTATGGTGACACCCCAGGAGTCTGATTCACAGTACCGGTTATTCGCCCTCCAGGGATGAATCGTTGGTGCTCAAGCCCTTTAGGACCTACTAAATATTCAACGATGCCGGACCTGCCGTTCACGGATGCGGGAACCTGGGTGAGATTTCGCGAGACACCGTCACCCCCTGTAACCGTGAAGTGCCTTCCTTGCGAAGCAGTATCTTGCAGGAACAGCGCGGCACGGTGATCGACATCGAGTTTCCGCCCAAAAGTTCGAGGCGAGAATGGGCCACTGCCTTTCAATGCACTGCCCACAGGCGTGGAACTAAGTATCTCTTCCTGAGCAAGTTGCGCCTTGAGTCGTTCAAAATTTGCAGCGTTATGTGCTGGGCTGGTTGCAAGGCGTGTTTGCGCTGCAGGAAGCCCAGATAAAGTTGTCCTTCCGGCGCTTATACCTAAAATGCCGGCGCCGACCTGAAGACCGCTTTGGACGTTGTTTCCGTCTGCAAACGATTCTACACCTTCATAGCCCGAGTAGACACCGGAGGCAACGTCCACCGCGGCGATTCCTCTGGCGACCACGCGCGCGCTCTGGTAGCCCTTATTCGCCAGGTTGGCGGCGCCAAGCCCGGTGAGACCGATGACCGCCTCGCGGGCGGCCGTGGCGGCACCCAGGCTGATCTGCTGTGTTACGGTGTCGTTAAGACCAGCCTCTTCGAATGCTTGCGTGCTATCGATCGCCCCAAAACCGAAGACGTCCAGGATGCCAGCGGCGCCCGCCCTCAGGCCTGACCAAATAGCTCCGGCGACACTGGGGTTCGCAGACTGAACGCTTGAGTCAAGCCCGATGCCAACCGGTTACGAACTTAGCAAACGGTGCGTCCTCGCTTTGCTTCGACATCCTACTTCGCATCATTTGCGGGACGAAGGGTTAGTACCACCCCCCGTGTATTCGCCCCTCCCACCAAGCGGCTGCATTGCTATTCTCACCGTGCATAGAAAGATGCGTACTATCTGTTTCGCAACGAACGGCGAACTGTTGTAGTTGAGGGTGAACAGAAAGTGTGAGAGGGCCTCCACATTCTGGACATCTCATTCCTTGGAATTGCTCTTCCGAGCAACCCTCAGATAATGCTGATAGTATTTGTTCATGCGTCAAAATTGTCATCGTACTCCAACCCCAGTTAGTAGCGTGCAAGCACGCACGCTACTTCACTTCACTTGCACGCACGTTGGCTTCTTTCCTGGTCGTCGAATGTGGAATTCTAAAGTCCGCGAAACTCGGAGTCGTATAACTCACATGGACAGACAACCTTCCAGAGAGATTGATTCAACACCTCCACTCGTAAAAGCTCCTCGCAGCGTTCGCAACGGACGGTGACTACCTTCCCATGATCCATCTGCTCTTCTTGCGCCTTAATTGTCGTCTCGAACTGTGGTTTGAATTCACCCTGTTGATGAATGTTCACCATTCTATCTCCCAAAAGAAGGAAGCACGTACGCTACTTCACTCGACACAAATACGAAACCGCCACCAATCGCTTTCCGGCCGAATTCATGTCCGACTGACCGAAGCGCCAAATCAAGTAATTGAACTGTTTGGCCAGCGGTGCTGTTCACATCAGGAATCCTTCCAAGACTATCCCGCCGTCAAGTTGATTATAGTGTCACTGGTCAGAAACAAACTGTGACCTGAGGGATGCGAGTATGTAGTCATGTTCGGTCTGCGTGCCGAGATGTTCAAAGAACCGCCAATAGAACGCAGGTCGAAGTGTTGACGTAACGACCGTCGTTCGGGTAACTCTCGTCCCACCAGAGTCGGTACGTTCCAAGGAGTAGGTCGCACCGCGGAAGCCTAACCAATGACGTCCAGGCAGTCGGACTTCTTCGACATCAAATGCAATATCCATTGGCGGTTGCCAGTGTGTTACCCGTTCTCGGATGAATCCCGAATTGAAGTGGCATATTCTTTCAGAACCCATCCCGGCACCGCTGATCTCACAAGATAGTGGAATCGGAAGACCCATCCGCATGAGCAGCGGTTTCGAACCGCTGACGTGGTCAAATGCGACGATCGAGCCCCAAACTTCGTCAGGTGACGCGTCGATCGTGATCCTCGATTCGACGGTCTCGGTGCGAACCCCTGGATTGAGGTGGTCTTCGATCTTTCCTGCTCCGAAAATCGACACCGCAGCCAGAATCGGTAGGATCGCCATCGAGGAAGTCTCGTCGGTTCGGTGGTGTCGTTTTACCCAGGTGCCAATTGCCGCACCCAGCAGCGCCCCAACGAATAGAAGGGGGAATGCCATGACGACGCAAACGACTCCTTCTAATCCGGTAATGACCAACCCCACAAGGCAGAGGACAGCGGCAATGGTAAGGCTGACTGCAACTGCCTTCCAGTAGTGGACCGTAAGGGCCGTGACGAAGCCCGTGGCGACCGGCAGAAAGATAAACATGGTAAGCCCGACACCAGAGGTCGCGCCGTCCCATGCGACCAAGCTTCCACCAATGACCGCACACGTCAGTGCGGCAAGTGTTCCCCTCGCAATCGATTTTCGAGTAACGGCGCATTTGGTCGGAGAATCTGTGCCGGGCATTTCAGCTTTTCCCTCCGAATGTCGCGTGACCTGGAGAGCCGCAGTAGAGGGGTCCTCCACAAACGCTAACCGTAACTACATTGCCTACTTAACTCCGGTTTAAATCCACAGGGCTTGTAGTTGGCGTTTTTATACGGTTCGCCCTTCGTGCGTGCACGCACGCTACTTCACTATCGCTTCGGAAATCCACTGAACAGTGCGGTCACGAATCCGTCTTCCCAGATGCGGATGATGGAAAGGCAATTGGAGACTAGATCGTTGTAGACCAACATGTCGAGGCAGTCCGTGAGTCTTTTGAGTTTTCGTTCTTCGGCATCATACTTCCTGTAGTTGCCAAGACGGAACGATGGTTCGCCGAGAGCCCTGACTACATCGTCCTCGGTCCTTAGTAGCCAGAGACGCTTCCTCAGCTCGTGCCGCTCGTCATCGGGTGGGTGAAAATAGTATTTCTCGTATTCGTGACTGTAGAGCAGGCCACCACGATGAAGATCGTGCCATAAGAGCGTACACACCCCTTCTCCGCGCCGGCCCCCGCTCCACAGTTGAAAACGCGGCTCATAGTACTCAAGAGGAAACCAAGCTGGTTTGTCTTTGAGCCACGCCGCAAACTGCTCTGAAGGGAAAACGGGCATCTCATAGAAGGGCCTCCAATGGGAAGGGAATTCACTATGATCCAACTCACATAGATCTTTGTCGACAATCTTCAGGTCTTCGGGATTAAGCTTGACTTCCTTCAAGAGCGGGCTCGTTGGCCACACGCACGGCAATGGTGGTGGCTTAGTTCCCGAAAGAAGAATGAGGTCCTGAGGTACTTTGTCATGCGAAATCCATATCGATACCGGATAATTCTGATGAAATGCCCGCAATACGCTTTCCACGCGCAACCAATAGTCGAGTTCCCTTTCAAAGTCGCCTTGCCAAATCATCAAGCGACCCAGGCGACCGCATCGGAACACCAGGCGAGCACCAGCCGTAAAGTGAGAGTAGGCAGGCACATCGATTGCAACTGAACTCCGAATGTCCGAAATCTCAAGTGCATAGCGCAAGCAAACTCCATTACCGCAGGCAATGTCCTTGGCCCTGCTTTCTGGTGTTGCCCATGGATGCGAAGCGGGTGGCTCCTCCAAACTCGCGCTCCACTCAGAATCATCTTTTACAAAGATATAGAAATGTAATCCGGCAACCCGTGCTGCGTCATCGATCGTGCGAAAGAATGTCGCATCAACTTGAACATTGCCGCTAAAAATGCAATAGGCTTCCTTAATCATGGTTCAACCCCATCAAGGAACCTTACAAACATGTCATCCCCCAATGCTTCTTCCAGATATGGGAACCGTCGTTCAACTAAGCTGGTAGCGTGCGTGCTCGCACGCACTTTGGCGTTATTTTATACGGAGCGCCCTTCGGTCGTGCGTGCACGCACGCTACTTCACTATAAGCAGCACAAGAGTTTCATCCCGAGACGTCTTAGCTGGCCCACCAGTCACGGTTATAGATGTCTTTATCAATGACAGCATCCAAGAACCTCCGCTGTTCATCAGTGACTAGGTCCCGCGGGGTGTATCCATATTCGTCCGGTTCCGTGAGTAATCGACTCTTGGTCTGCCGTCCCACCTCTGCGAAGGCATCCTGCTCTGCAGGCGTGAACTGTGCAAAGGCAAGAGAAAGCTCTTCGAGCAGCTTGACTGAATAGTCTAAATCAATGACTTCTTCATCGGCGAAGAGAACCATCCATGCGTGGTCGAAAGCCATTTGTACCAAATTATTCAAAGTCGCTGCTACCTAACTTTTGATTAGAAGTTGCTTTAGAGACATCGCTGAGAGTCATTGTAGCTTCACGCGTTCGTCAAGACAAAATCAACTTGTCCGCAACGTCACACTGGTAGAAATGTGCCAAACTTCACCAGAGCCAGAGTTTCTGCACCTGTATTTAAACTAATCGATCTAAACAGCACAGCAGTGTCACGCTCGTGCATGTTAGATGCTCCCGGCATGCTAACGCTTTACGGAGAAAATGCTTGGCTGCTAAAATTATTGACCAATGCGCTAGCAATGTGACAGGTGTGTGATATTGGGTTCTATTGGTCGACATGAGACCTACAGGAACTGCGGATGAATTGGAAGCTCGTCGCCGGCGGGTCGTGAAGTTGCTCGGCTCTGGCTGGGCAATAAAGGATGTGGCCGCCGCTCTGGGGGTGAGCCGACAGTCGGTGAGCACGTGGAAAGCCCGGGCCGGAAGTCGGGGCGAGAAGGCCAAGGCACTGGCCGCCAAGCCGCAGCATGTGCCGGTGTGCCGATTATCCAAGCCGCGGCAAGAGTTGGTAGCGTGCGTGCTCGCACGCACGTTGGCGTTTTTAGACGGATCGCCCTTCGGTCCTGCGTGCAAGCACGCACGCTACTTCACTCTATCAGCTTGCAGCTTTTCATCGTGTCATTGTCCTCTTCACAATCCGATGTATCGATGTCATGGTAATCACTGTCAGGAAAGAGAGATCGCCACATCCACTCAAAAATTCGTCTCTCATCATCAGGGCGATTCAGGGAAAGATCGGGAGTATTCGCAAATATTTCGTAGCCGGTGAAATCTGGTCGCTTCAGAAAGTATGCCAGTGTCATCATCAACAGCGTTCGACTTTCCGGCCTTAGGCGGTTTACCCATGGACGAACGTAAGAATCAAATGCTTGCCGCATTGATTGCTCGTCGTTTGCGTCGATATTCAGCGGACGTCTCTGTTCGGCTTCTTCTCGCTCAAGCTCGCCGAAAGCGTCGCAAATATAGCAGTAATTCACAACAGTCATTATGCACAACCTTTCGACAAGACTACGGCGACACTGGCAACTCTGGAAAGGCGGTGTAGGCAGGGCCCGTAGGGTCAATACCTAGCTGTACCTTGGTCGTGGTACCATGCGAACCCGTTCCCTTACATTAACCTTCCTCAAACGTGCGCTGCAAGTTGGTGTGTTTAACGGACCGCCCTTCGGTCGTGCGTGCACACACGCTACTTCACTACCTGCTCCATCTCTTGGAGATACTCCTTTACGGGAGCGGTGTATTCACACGAGAAAGCATCTTTCCAAAGGCCTACCATTCCAAGGAATCGCTGCACTACGCCGACTGGAATATTCTTTTTCGGAAGCATGAGTGGTTCGCCCTTTAAGCTGTGGGGCCAAACAATGTTATTTGCGTAGACGGTAGATTTTCGTAATCGCCATGAAAGTTCCGGGCCAAGGCGATCATCAAACCAGTTGACAAGAGTTTCAGTGGTTGCAGTTTCAAATGGAAATCTAAAGAATCCCTCCTCATTGCGAGTGATGACCAACAGGAACATGTCGTCGTGCCAAGGGCCTGCGTCTGTGGTTTCCTCAGCTATAAGGAGGACAGAGGAGATAGGAACCTCAATGTCCTGTTCCAGTTGCGAATCAAAATAGAAGAAAGAATCATCTTTGATATAAAAGCCTCTCGCATAGAAGCTTGCTTGCGTCTCTTCTCTCGATTGGTTCGTTTCACCCTTCATCGTCCTAGCTCCCTAACCGCACTGCACACATGGTACCGGACAACTCAATGGTCCCACGCAGTGTGATCGCGAATTCACGGTCATTCTTGGCCCCCAAAAGTCGGTAGTAGGTAGTAGCGCGCGTGCACACACGCTACTACTACGTCTCGTCGGTGATGTTCCCAAATGCATCGTACTCGCGAGTGAAGCCTTCGGTGCCATTCTCATTGCGAACGTGTCGGATCGAGTGTCCAGTTGACGCGCAACGGTGCGTCATTGCTTCGCTTACTTCATAGATTCAACCTACTTGGCTTACCAACGCCGACTCTGAAAACGTCAGAAAAGTGGTTGCCTGACGGGATATTGGCCTGCGCTACTTTGCAACTATTGAAAAGAAACCCGCGTCAATTGATAACTCTTTGGGAACAATTGAATAACGAATCGGCAACATCTTTTCTGCTTTGTCGTCTATTCTGAGGGCAAGTTTCTCTAGATCTTGCCAAGACTCCTCTGGGAGATACTTATTCAGGGTGTAAGTCTCATTCTCAAGCATCACCGTGAGGGCATAGACTTCATGTGCAATCAGAGCATACGTAATAGTGCCTTCAAAGTGCTTGCCTGATGACGTTTCAAGTCTTGAGTAAATCTTCAGTGTACCCGCTTCAGCGAGCCCATCCTCTGTCAGTTCCACAGGCACCATATAATCAATATTCTCGTATAGGTCATCACTCCAACTCCATACACCATGCATTCTTAGATGTGGCAAGCCGAATTCACTCAATAGGATAGGTTCCATAAACTCCACCGGTCCTCAATACATTTCGTGCAGCTGCGCGGTGACGAGCCACCGTAACGACAATTGCTGTACCGTCTTTGATCGGATTAAACCGCTTGTCGAATTGCTTCTTAAGAAGCGGGTGGTCGTCCAGGTTTACCCGCTCGATCGGTATATCGTCAACTTGGGCTGTCTTGAACGCCGACAATCGGCGATTATCCACAGAATATAGGTAGTAGCGTGCGTGCAAGTCGACGCACGCACGCTACGGTTCCCCCCCAGGCAACGCCAATGGCCGCTTTCCGAACTTCTCGCGTATTCGGTTGAGGGTTACCGTAACCCTTGGCCGAGCGACGAACTTTCGCAGGAAGCGTTGCTTGCCGGGGAAGTCGAGGAGGATCAAACCGACCAGTACCGTCAGCAGCCCTTGCCCGGGGATGCCGGGCAGCGAGAGCATGATACCGGCCACAATCAGGAACAGCCCGGCGAGGTTCTTGAGCACCCGTAAACCGATCCGCGCAAGCGGGTGCTGGTCGACCCACAGCCCTCGGTCGTCGCCTTCCAGAAAGTAATCGCGGGGCAGGAAGACAATCACCAGCAGGACCAGCACCAGGCTGACCACGGCAGACACGACAAAGATCCCCGCTCCCCACAGCACGTAATTCCAGTCGAACGTCATGTTCGGGCTTTCGTCGCGCGGCGCACGAACTCAACCGCCGGCACTATTCCGCGTCGGCAGCCTCGATACGGATGATCTTCTTCCCGCGGTACACATGATGGTGGCTATGGGTGTGTTCTTTATTCTTTTTCGCCTGCTCGAGATCCTCTGCCGAATGTTCGTGGTCATGATCGTCGCCGTGGTTATCGGCGTGGGTGTCGATGGCGCGAACTTGAATCAGATGCGTTCCCACGGGAGCGTCGGCAGGCAGCTTGCCCCGCCACAGATGTGCCGTTTTGTGCGAGCTGGGCAGATTGCGCGACGTTCTGTCCTTGATCTTCCCCTCTTTCGCCACCGTGGCCAGATACGAAGGGTCGACCGCCACGTGATGATCGAGTTCGACCCAGGGGCCCTTTTTGCCCAACCGCATTTCAACCTTCGCATCGGGCAGGGCATTGAAGACGTTGACATAGATGTACGTATCGTCGACCGAATCGGCGGCAAGAACCTCCGGGGCGATGATGTTCATCTGGTAATTTTTCGGACGCCGCGCGGCCTTGAATTTCAACGAATAGTTGTGCCCGTCGAACGTCATGATCGAATACCCGTTGGGGGCACCGTCACGCATGGTGGTATGGGGAATGCCATTTTCATCGCTGATCCCGCTCCACCAACTGCCGCAGACCGTGACGTGGATAACATGGTGATGCGGCTTGGGGCCCAGCCATCCGTCGTCCGAGGAAATCAGTTTGTGCTCGTGGTAATGCGTATGGGCCGAAAGGGACATGCAGAACGGCCGCTTCTCGATCAGGCGGTACAGTTCCTGTCGGTCCTCAACCTCGACCAACGGAATATGCATGCACAGCACAACAAGCTGATCCTCGGGAATCAGGGCCAGGTCGTTGCGGATGAACTCCATCTGCTTTTCGCCCAGCCCTCCTTTGTAGCCGCGTTTCTTTCCTTCCACCTCCCAACGAACATCGTCCAGCACCAGGAAATGGACCGTGCCCCAATCGAAGCTGTAATACGAAGGCCCGAACACCCGCTCGAACGTTTCGTCGGAATGCTCGTCGTCATTCGAATCGTAATTGATGTCGTGATTGCCGATGACGTTGAACCAGGGAATGCCGATCAGTCCGATCGTTCGATTCAGCGATCCGAACAACGACAGGTCGTCGTACATGATGTCGCCCAAGGTGATGCCCAGTTTGGCGTTGGTCGTGCCGATCAGTTCTTCGATCACATCATGCGCGATGTAGTCAATTTCCTTCTGGTCCCTGGGCTGCGTGTCGCCGAAGATGATCGCCTGAAACTGATCCGGCTCCTTCTGCTTGTACAACGGGAAGTCCACCGACTTGGGCAACGGACCCGTCGGCTCAACCCCCGGGAACTTCGATTTGGGCGAGCCCTCGGGCTTGTGGATATAGTAGAACCTCGGCAGTTGGTCTTCACTCACCGGCGAGATCCACCCCCGAGGCTTGATGACAAACAGAATCGTGTCATCGTCGACCGGCAACGTGTAGCGGCCTTGGTCATCGGTCTTGGTAATCTCCCGCCCGTTGGAAACACGAATGCCCGAGAGCAGCTTCTCGCCCTCGTCGTACTTCTGATTCTTGTTCTTGTCCTGAAAAACCACCCCGGTGGCTTCCTGTTTATCCGCAGCCTGTGAGACCGACGCTACAGACAACAGGCACAGGCAGGGCAGGGCGACCGACAACAGAACGCGGCAGACTTTCATCGAGTGGATTCCTTCAGCTAGGTGTGTCGCAAGGGCCCAACCAGGGCGGGGTGAACGAAGTGAATCAGAAATAGCCACGAGGCGGAAATCCCCACCTCGCCACGGCCTCAATTTCCATGGTCAAAGGCTAAGCAGCCCATCCAGCAGATGCAAGCAGGTCGATGGGCAACTACCTACCTATTCAAGGATAGCTTCCCAGGATCTTCACGAATGGACGAAGTAGCTGGGGTCCGAGAAAAAAATCACGACACCATCACCTTCAGAATCCCCAGGCAGAATTCGGGCAAGTCATCCGGCTTGCGGCTGGAAACGAAGTGGCGGTCGATCACCACCGGGGCGTCTTCCCAAATGGCGCCGGCGTTGATCAGGTCGTCTTTGATGCCCGGCGATCCGGTAACCCGAACTCCCGCGTAGACGCCGGCGGAAATCGGAATCCATCCGCCGTGGCAAACCGCGGCCAATAGTTTTTCGGCGTTGTGAATCTGCTGCACGATCTCCAACACGCGCGGGTCGCGTCTCAACTTGTCGGGCATGAACCCCCCGGGAACAACCAGCCCGTCGAAGTCTTCGGGGTCGACGTCCGCGATCGCGGCATCCGAGACGCAAGGGTATCCGTTCTTCCCGGCGTAGGTTTTGCCTGCTTCCGGTCCGGCGACCACCACTTCGGCTCCGGCCTCGATGAGCCGTAGCTTGGGGTACCACAATTCCAGATCCTCGTAGATGTCCCCCACGAACATCAGCACTTGTTTCCCAGACAGCAAACGATCCATGATCTTCTCGGCGGTTGAGCGGCAAACGGTTGGCCGCAAGTTATTGAAATTCTCAAACGGTCAAGCTTCCTGGCCCGCAAAGCTATCCGCCCATGGCGGTCCCTTCAGATTATCCGCCAACCCTGCTGGCGACCAACCGCCCGGGGCGTGGATACGGAAATGAGGGTAATAGAACCATTTTTCCCCGCAACCCTCGGTCGGATTGCTCTTGGACGGCTATTCGGTGTAGTCGTACAATAAGCAAAATGGGCTGTTCTTGTGGATTGCCGGATATTCCATGTCTTATCGCTCGTTCAAACGTGTTCTTGGCGAGTCGAGCTTGGAGCGGAAGTGTCGCTTCTTGTTCGGGGCCTGCCTGCTGCTGCTGATCACCGGCAGCTTCTGGTGGTACGGCCAAGAGACTGAGCGACTGGTGTACAAGCAGAACTTCTACAAGGGCCAACTGCTGGTCGACCAGGTGTTGGTCAAGTCGCACTGGGAACAAATCGGGCTGAATCCCGACGACAAAGACGCCCAATTCTTCACCCAGGAAATCGACCGACGCCTGGAGCAGCAAGACTACAAGAGCCGCTCGATTCGACCCCCTTCCAGCAACCCCGGCGAACACAAGCCCGACGAAATTCCACGCGACGAGTGGGAGTGGGAACTGATGGAACGCTTCGTCGCCGGCGATACGCTGGCCGAGGAAGAAGCTTCGCTTCAATTACAGAGGCCCTCGAACGACATCGAGTGGGATGCACGTTCCAGTGCCGATGGTAGCGAGTACCTTTACTATCAAGCGGTACGAGCCACGAGCCACTGCGTGTTTTGCCATCGCGCGATGGATCCCAACCCCAACCTGGTCGAAGGCGACCTGCTGCGGATCGTGCAAGTCAGCATTCCCACCGCCGCCACGCAGGCCGATCTGAATCGCAATCGGGCGATCCTCTTGGCCACGGCCATCATTACGGTGTTCCTGGCCATGATCGCCGCCTATGTCATCGTGCGATACGTCATCGTGAAGCCTTTGCAGCACTTGCGGCATGTGAGCGACGCGATTAGCCACGGGAATCACAACCTGAGGGCAGAAATCCACACCGGCGATGAGTTCGAACAGCTGGGCGTGGCGTTCAATCGCATGCTGCGACACTTGGTCGACACCCAGGAAGAACTTCGCGTGGTGAATACCGACCTCGATGCCAAAGTGGATCAACTCGCCCAGGTGAACTTGCAGTTGTTCGAGTTGAACCGGTTGAAGAGCGACTTCCTGGCCACGATGAGCCACGAGTTGCGTACCCCGTTGAACAGCATCATTGGGTTCAGCGACGTGCTTTGCGGCAACGACAAGCTGGAAGATCGCCAGAAGCGATACGCTCAGAATATTCAGAAGTCTGGCAAGATGTTGCTGGAGTTGATCAACGATATTCTCGACTTGGCCAAAATCGAAAGCGGCAAAATGGATGTCCGCTTGAACGACTTCCGCATCGAACACGTGATTGCCGCCCAGTGCGACATGGCCCGCGCGTTGACCGAAAAGAAGAACATCGATCTGGAAACCAAGATCGAGCCCAATCTGCCGGAGATCCATCAGGATCAAGGCAAGGTCCAGCAGATTCTCAACAACCTGTTGTCCAACGCCATCAAATTCACCCCCGAAGGAGGCCGCATCGAAGTGGCCGCCCAACGTAACCCGCAGGGCGACTTGCTGCTGATCGTCGAAGACACGGGCGTCGGAATTTCCGAGGAAGATCAAGAGACCATCTTCGAGAAGTTCCGCCAGGGCAACACGGTGTTGGCCGGCGGCGACGCAATGACTCGCGAGTACTCGGGCACCGGGCTGGGGCTTTCCATCGTGAAGGAACTCTGTCGTCTGCTCGACGGCGAAGTGATGCTTTCCAGCGAACTGGGCAAAGGCAGCCGCTTCACGATCCGCCTGCCGTGGCATCTGACGGACCAACCTCGGCTGGAATCCCCATTGCCGATCGAGCTCAAAGCGTTACAACACGTGCGTGATGCCACGGATGATGCACGGCTCGATCCTACGGCCTCCTCCAATTTTCCCGACGCGGCTTCCACCAGTTGACCTGGACGGCTTGTCGCGACGCTTCTCGATTTTTGCACGGACACGATGTCAAACAACGATTCAGATACGTCGGAGGTTCAGCTCTTTACCGACGGTGCCTGCAGTGGGAACCCGGGGCCGGGCGGATGGGCCTTCATTCTCCGTCACGCCAGCACCGGCAAAGAACTGGAGAACGCCGGCGGCGAACGCGAGACCACGAACAACCGCATGGAGCTAACGGCCGTAGTGCGAGGATTGGAAGCCCTGAAGCGAGCATCCACCGTCGAACTACTTACCGACAGCACTTACGTCGGCAAAGGGCTTACCCAGTGGATGGCCAAATGGAAATCCAACGGGTGGCGACGCAAAGAAGGCAGCCGCTGGGCGCCTGTGAAAAACGAAGACCTGTGGCGGCAACTCGACGAACTCATCTCCAAGCACACCATCACCTACACACCCGTCAAAGGCCACAGCGGTCATCCCGAAAACGAACGCTGCGACGAACTTGCCGTAGCCGCCTGCCAGCAATACCGCTGATATCTTGAAACGCACCCCACCACCGGTCGATAGCCCAGCCGCATGACGGCTGGGTCGGCACAGCCGACAATAAGCCCTGAGCTGAAGTGTCGATCACAGTAAGAGTCGATGCTTGCAGCAAGTTCCTCCTTCCCAAACCGATTTGCCGTTGCCATTCCGACCTCCAGCACAATATCCACCTCAAGGCATTCTCTCGCCCGTGCCGAAGGAATGAAATCCTCTCCCGATTCGGTAAGCTGTGTTTGAAGATGATCCTGCTTCAGGTCGGGTTGATACCATGGCTCCCTCTACGGCAACGGACGATGGCTTTCCGGTTCGCTGCGAGATATGTGGAACATCTTCACAGGTGGTTGTCTCAAGGCCGCCCGGCGATGCCGTTTGCCCCGCCTGCGGATCCTTCCTGTGGGTAACGGCGATCAGCGAAGTCGCGGGCCCAAGTTCCTTCGTGCCAGATGTGCGAATCTCTCAGCTCAAGGCTGCCACTCGCGACGAGGCATTTCAAGAAGCCTCACACGCCATCGCACAACAACGAGGTTGGCCGATTGAACACGAAACCGATCTCGTCAAAGCCTTCCTGGCACGCGAGGCGCTAGGCTCCACGACGATTGGGCGTGGAATAGCAATTCCACACGTAAACGTTGATTGGCTTGAGCAGAGCGTCACAGCCATGGCCTTTGCCCCCGACGGTATCAAATTCAACGGTGTGGACCATCAACGCGTCCACACCTTGTTCTTCATCGTCGCGCCGAAATCACAACCGCAGGAACCACTGAGCCTGCTCGAACAGGTGTCCCATGCTCTACGAACCAACGGACTGACAGCAGATTAGAAGAGTTGTGCCGCCGTGGTTCGCCAACCACGAGCCCATCACAACCCCACCACCGATAGCTCAGCCGCATGCCGGCTGGGTCGGCGTAGCCGACAAGAAGCCCTGAACAAAAGTTTTAATCGCAGCAAGAGTCAAAGCTTGCTGCAAGTTCTTTCACTCCAAAACCAATCCTCGGCTCCCAAACCGCCTTGAGTGGCAACAACCACTTCAGGGCAACCTGTCGCCGGTGGCAACCCAGCCTACATGCGGCTGGGCTGTCTGTCTTAGCCTCTTGGGAACCACACGTTAAGGGTGATCCCGAAGGGGGCCGCGAACTCGGCTGTAGAGATCCTGGGCCAAGATGAAACCGAGCAGAATGATCCAGACCCACGCGAGTGCGGCTGGAATTTTCGCCACAGCCAAGAGCACGAGAGCGGGTGCGAAGAGGATCAGAATCAAAAACACTTGCACTGCGAACGATATCACGCGCGAGGTTCTGCGATTCCACGCTTCTGGCGAAGCCTGGTCCATTCCGCTGCGCATGCTCATGCAGATTGCAACGCCCCAGAAAAACGGAATCATCAATCCCCACCACATCGCCAACTGCCACGCAACAAAAATGGCGAACACACTCAACAGGACAACTAGGATTCTCCAGAGCGTTCGACGTGAGAATTGTGGATCGGGAGCTTGCGGCCACATAGCCTTGCACCTTATCCGAGACTTCTGACTTGGATCATGCACCCGCCGATGCTTTCAAGACGGCGAGCTCATCAGTTACTCATTTTGACCGATCAGGGCATCACGGACAATTTCTTTGCGACCGCTAGCCAGTTGAGGAGAAATGGTAGGAGAATATTCTCGGCGCAGGATCTCCTTTTGCTAATGCACCGGTCACTCGATAGCCCAGCCGCATGCCGGGTTCTTGATTCAAGGTTTCAGCAGTTCCGCAATTTCCGACAGAACCTTAGCGTCGCCGGATATTTCGAACTTATCCCGAATTGTCGAAAAAACGGTGGGAGTTGCTACCACTTTTCCATCGACGACTACAGCAATTCGCTTGCCATGGGACGATTGGGTTGCCTCTTCCATTTTTTCGGCCCCTCCCGGAGTAAGTTCGATTTGAAGTGCAGACTGCGTACGACTGGAACTGCCACCACCTGCCATCACCGTTTTCCTTTCGGTTATGGCTAACGCCACAATGTCACTACTGGAAACAATTGGTGGAGTTTGAAGAGAGAGAATTCCCCCATCGTTAGGAGCAATCACCTGGGTAGTGGTCGGCCCCTTCGCGGCTGCAACTGCGAATACTTCAATACTCACCTTCGTGGGAAGTTCCACCACAGCCTCGACCGCTCTGGTTTTTGAATCAGGATCCTGGGATACAGGCACATTGACCTGATCAACCACGTAACCGTCTGGCGGTATTGTAGAGAATAGTTCCGGGTCACATGGCTCGAACGAAAAATCCTTGTACACCGCATGAAACGGATCCCCAAAAACATCCGTGGATATCTCCATTCGAACAGGCAAATGCATCTTTGGATCGACGAATACCAACATCCCCACACCACCAGCAATAGGTGACTCAGGCAGAAGCCTGTAGCGTTCGACCATTCGACCGTCGAGCGACGCGTTTTTCAGTTGCTCTACCGTGTCGGCATCACAGGTACGTAATCTATCCAGAAAATCTCTAAACGATGGGGTCTGTGAGAGCGGCTGTGATCGCTGAATCAATGCTCGTTTTTCGACTGTGTTCAGTTGCATCAGAATGCCACGTCTTATGTCTACCACCAAAATCTCTGAACCATCGGAAGACTCGAATCGAGAGCGAGGACTCTCGAGGTCAATCAAGGCTGATCCAGAACTAGCGGACAAGTCCTTGGGTACCTTGACCATTTCTACCGAATAAGCAACCGATGCAATCTCTTCAAGTGCTACTTGCACATGGGCAAATGCGTTTGATGCACCGGACGTAGTGAAGAATACAAAACAGGCTAGACCAAAAACTACAACCACCGCGGCTGAGATAGCAGCAGTCATACGCATCGTAGGAACGTTGTCGAGTCTCGATGGTACTTGAGAGGTAACTGTCTCAGGAAGCACATTCTCGATTAAAGCGCCACGTGTTCGCTCAATAACCCTCTCAATTGTCTCCGGCGATGGCTCGACGGTCGACAACTGTCTTAATAGGCAAGAATAGTCGAACGATGTGCGATCTTTCATGACCGATCCCCTTTGACTGTTCCATGAGAATTCTCTGTCATCAAGTCGCGCAACCGGTTGAGCGCCTTGTGGCAGATCGCCCGAATTTGGTGGGGAGTCTTCTCATGTTCCTTGGCCAGTACCTCATACGACACTTCCTGGATGTAGTGCATCGTGAGTAATTCGCAGTCTCTGGACGATAATCCAGCCATGGTATCGAGGATTTCCTGGATCCGTTCACGTTCAATGAGGCGTGCTAGTGGCGATGGCTCGTCTGCCGTCAGATTGTCGTGCGGAAGTTCGGCACCCGACATCTTTGCCCGATTCCGACGCCAATCAAACGCGAGATGAAGAGCGGTGCGGCGAGCATAAGCCAGCGGATTTTCCGCTGAGCGAAAGCCATCGGATGCCTTGAGTTTGAGAAACAGTTCTTGCATGAGATCTTCGGAGACATCTTCACGCATTGTCACGCGATACAGCAACTGCAACAGGACTCTCCCGTGATTGTCCAGGAATTCGATAAGTTCAGCCAAGGGTTGCCTCGTTGAAGATGAAAGCACTCTCCACATTGCCGCACAAAAGAGATGACTGATCCTGCGACCTGGGCGCAACCGAAAGTTGAAAAAAGAGTGGAATTCCTCGATAGGCCAACCAGGAAGATTGGGGGAGAGATATTGTAAGGCCAGAACGTTCGACACATCATCGAATGGGTCGAAATCAAGTGTCAAATCGCCGTGGTTGCCCAAACAACACGCTGGATAGGTCGCCAGGTTAAGATCGGATCACAATCTTGCTCTAAGTGTTCCCATCACTCGCTCGTTTCCTCCCCACTCACCCCTTCATCGCCAGTTCTCTCGTCGAGCGGTAGACTGATGGGATGGACCCTGCCACGGATGCTCAACACTCGGCCGACTTGCCCCGTCGCGATGGCGATGGACTGGCGACCCCTATCCAGTTCGTCAAAGGAGTCGGTCCGCAACGGGGCGAACTGTTCATCCGCCTTGGCATTCGTACCGCTGGCGATTTGCTGTTTCTCTTTCCTCGCGACTATCAAGATCTGACCAACGTCAGCACCACCGCCACGCTGGAGGAAGACACACTGGTCAGTGTCTCCGGGGTGGTGGAAGACGTGGACATCCGCGAACTACGGGGCGGACGTTCGATGGTAGGGGTGATGATTCGCGACGATCACGGGTACCTGCGGGGGATCTGGTTTAATCAACCGCACATGTTCCGAAAGTTCGCCGCGGGCCAGCGGGTGCTGTTCTCCGGCAAGCCACGGCTGACGTCCAATCGCTGGGAAATGACGCACCCTCGCGTTGAATGGGTCGACGACGAAGTAACGGAAGTGACGGGAAAGCTTCTGCCCGTCTATCCCTTGACCGAAGGTTTGCGACAGCACGATGTTCGTCGCGCGGTCGCCCAAGCCATGGAAATCGCCGCCGCCGAAGTGCCGGAGGCCTTTCCGCAGCAGGTGCTCGCCGGACAAAAGTTACTGGGTGTGCACGAAGCACTCCAGCAAATCCACGCTCCGGATTCCCCCGAACAACTGCAGCGGGCTCGCTACCGTTTCATCTATCAAGAGCTATTCGTGTTGCAACTGGCCGTGGCCGTGAAGCGAACCCAATTGCACACACAGCGGCGAGCACCTCCCCTGGAAACCACCGCCAAGATCGACGCCCGCATTCGGCGGCGTTTTCCGTTCACGCTAACCGCCGACCAACAAACGGCCATCGCCGAAATCAATGCCGATATGGCCCGCAACTACCCGATGAATCGACTGTTGCAAGGAGATGTCGGTTCCGGGAAGACCGTTGTGGCCCTGTATGCCATGCTGGTCGCCGTCGCGCATGGCCACCAGGCCGTGTTGATGGCGCCAACCGAAGTGCTGGCTCGTCAGCACGCGATAACATTGACCCAGGCGCTATCTGAAAGTCAGGTTCGCGTCGCGTTATTGGTCGGTTCGCTTAGCAGCGGCGAGCGGCAGAAGCAGTTGGCGCGTGTTGCCGAGGGCGAGGCTGACATCATCGTGGGCACCCAGGCCGTGCTGCAAGATAGTGTCCAGTTCGCCCGGTTGGGGTTGGTGGTGATCGACGAACAGCACAAGTTCGGCGTTCGCCAGCGAGCGCGGCTCAAGCAATCGTCCCTCGATCCTCATTACCTGGTGATGACGGCCACCCCCATTCCGCGCACGGTGGCCATGACCGTTTTCGGCGATCTCGACGTTTCCACGCTTCGCGAATCTCCCCCGGGCCGTCCGGGAGTGAACACCTATCTGGTCACCGACGATGAACGCCAGTCGTGGTGGGAATTCGTCGGCCGCAAACTCAACGAGGGTCGACAAGGGTTCGTCGTTGCCCCGTTGGTTGAAGAGTCGGCACAAAACGAGGTCGCCAGTATCGAAGCGCTTTACGAATCGCTGGCCAACGGTCCACTGGAGGCGTATCGCCTGGCCTTGCTGCACGGAAGGATGTCCACGGCCGACAAAGAGGCGGTGATGAACGACTTTCGTCACGGTCGGGCGCAGGTGTTGGTGGCCACCACGGTGGTCGAAGTTGGCGTCGACGTGCCTAACGCCACGCTGATGACCATCGAAGGAGCCGAACGCTTCGGCCTGGCTCAACTTCATCAACTCCGAGGTCGCGTCAACCGCGGCACCAACCCCGGCTTCTGCGCCGTGTTCGCCAACCCCACGACCGATGAAGCCCAAAAACGTCTCGCGGCATTCGTCGAAAACACCGACGGATTCAAACTGGCCGAAATCGATTTCGAACTCCGCGGCCCCGGCGAGATTTTAGGAACCCGCCAACACGGCCTGCCACCGTTCCGCATTGCCGACCTCATGCGGGACGCCGAAATTCTCGCCACTGTCCGCGAGGCCGCCATGCAGATGGTCACCACCGACCCCGGCCTCGCTAAACCCGAGCACGCCCGACTCCGGCAACTCGTGCTGACCCGCTATGGTGAGGCGTTGGACTTGGTGGATGTGGGGTGAGGTGTTTTGCGTTTGACAGCAAACGCGCTACCGCGAGACCAGATGTGGTGCGAAGGCGGTGGTCCATGCTAGGATCTGACTTGTTGTCACAGAGATCCCATATTCTTTGAAGAATGAAAGAACGCTCACATGCAGTGGCTTGGAAAAAGTACCCAACACCGAGTATTGGGCGCGCTCTCATTGCTGATGCTATTCGCGTCCGTTGCTCTGTCAGTGGTCTCCAGAATTGCGGATGAAAAGCACTCGGAGATGAACTTCGGTTTTCTCTTCATCGGTATGATTGGGATTGCGGCTCATCAAGCGATTGGGGACGTCTTCAAGCGAATCGAAGCTCTCCAAAGAACCCAGAAGTAAAGCGGCCAAAGAAAACGGCACATCTGTATCGAATGGTTTTGGGCAAATACGCTGGATCAAACTGCGCGATGGTGTCAAACGATGATGCAGTTTCGCCTCAATCATCTCATCTTCTTTATCGCCTTGTGTGGGTTTGTGTTCGCGGCAATCCTATGGCTTGAACTGGGGCTCCATGGAAGTATTGTTCTGGGTGGCCTCGCGGCAGTGATCGTCATCGATCGCCACCTTTCAGATGCAATTCGAATTGCAATTCTAGTGATCGACTTCTCGTATGGCGTTAGGGCAGGATGGTCGATCGTTCACTAGCCTGAAAGAAGGTTCCCGAATGCGTTTGCAAGCAAACGCGCTACCGCGAGACACGACTGAAACCTTACAGCTCGCCCTGGATGAAGGGGGCGAAGATCCGCGAGACGCCGAATATCACGCGGCGTTCCGGCGGGAGATCGGAGAAGATCATCGGCATCGTAACCGCGTCGGTCGATGCCGGGTCGGACTGGGCCAGATCGCTTTCGATCGAGGCCTTCAGTGCCATGGCAAAGCGTTCGTTGTTCACTTGAATGGCCACCTGCGTGTCCCGATTCTCGGAACGCGGATCGAGATTAAACGACCCCACCACGGCGATGCGATCGTCGACCAGGAACGACTTGCTGTGCAGCGTGCGAGGGCCTCGGAATTCGAACAGTTCAAAGCCGTGCGATTGCATCATGGTTCGCTGCGACTCGTAGCCCGCTTGGGCCAAGAGCACGTCGGTGGAGGTCAACGAGTTGGTCAGAATCACCACCCGTACGCCGCGCTGGCTGGCGGCGGCCAATGCATCGCGGAACACAGGAGTCAGGAACAGATAGGGCGACTCGATGTAGATCGACTGCCTTGCAGTCGTGAACATGCGGAGCAGTTCGTCGGTGAGATCGTTGTCTCGCTCGCGGCCATCCAGTGGATCGCACAGAAACCGCACGCCGGTCACGTCGTACTGACCGGCTGCCCAATCGGTATACGAGACCAGTTGTACTTCGGGTTTTTCATCCAGCTTCAGGCGGTTCTGTTCGAGTGAGCGTTTCGCCATCGCCACCAATTGAGAGCGCGAGATCTTGGGCGCAACGCTGTTGTTGAATCGGGTGGGTGATCTCGCGGTGTTTTGCGTGATCGACAGCGACGCTTCGACCGGCACCACGTCTTCACTGTTCCAAATCTCTTCGAAGTACCGACGTGCCTCGGCGGCCGACTGACCACGCACGTACACGTCGCGGTCGTGATAGTTGGCCGGCGCGTGGCCGAAGTACCGGGCTTCGATGTTGCGACCGCCGGTGATGTATTCGAAGCCGTCGATCAGTAGCAGCTTGTCGTGCAAGCGATAAGCCACCCAGGATGGCCGGTCGATTCGCATCGGATGGTACTCGCGCAGCTCGACGCCGTCTTCAATTAGCGCCACCTGCACGGCCTTCGGAATGCCGTTGTGCATGGCGTCGACCAGCAGGTGCACCTTCACGCCACGCCGGGCCGCATCGCGAACCAACGCCAGCATTCCAATCGCCGTATCATCGCCGCCGACGCAGAAGTACGAGATGCAAATTTCACGTCGCGCGCGTTGAATCAGATCGATGCGCGACTGCAGGGCATCCTCGTCGGCGTCCAGTAGCCGTACGACATCCGCGCGTACGTCCTGAACGATCAACAGCCCGAGCACGAACGCCAGGGCGAACCACCGAATCCGGTCGATGGCACTCCGCGATTTGAGATGCAACATCCGTGTAGCTCTCGCGTAAGGTTTACGACGGGGACCAATTGGATGTATCGACTCGCCAGCACGCGGAAAGTCAGGTTGATATCCCGTTTCTCCCCATCGCTGGCTTGAAGGAAACCGCCGAATGGCGACGAGATGTTAGAAAACCCCGGTCTTCAAGTCGAGATCAGTGCCATTTACGCTGTCGACAGCACTGCTGGCTGCTGGAATCTCCCCGGTTGCAGTCCCTTCCGGTACCAGGGACTTGCAAGATTTTATACATAATATATTATCTGGGGATGCCGACCGACCTCTTACTCAATCCAACGACCGTACGCGGGCTGCGACACCAGGTTGTCGAGCAGATCCTTCGGGCAATCATCAGCGGCCAGTTCCCCGCCGGCCACCGGCTTGTCGTTCAGCGGCTGGCCACGCAGCTTAACGTCAGTGCCACGCCGGCCCGCGAGGCACTGCTTGAGTTGGCCAATATCGGCGTGGCCGACATTCTTCCCAACCGCGGCGCGGTGGTTCGCCAGTTCGGCCCCGTTGAACTGCGGGAGATGTACCACCTGCGGCAGATCCTTGAAGTGGACGCCACGCGTTGTGCGTGCGGGCGCATCGACCGAGGCGAACTCACGATTCTGGCCGAGCTACTGCGAGAACTCATCGAACATCGCGGCGACGATTGGTCGCAACGCGAGATGATTACCGACCGTCAGTTGCACGATTTGATTGCGGCCCACTGCGGCAATGCCCGACTGACCCGAGAGATCCAACGTTACGGCACCCTGATGCAGGCCATTCGCGACGTGGTGGGCGATCGTCGTCAGGCCCAAGAACGGGCGGCGGTCGAGCATCTCGAAATCGTCAACGCTTTGTTGGATGAAGACCCTACCCGCGCTGCGGAATGCATTGCCCAGCATATTGAAAACACGGCCCAAGTGGTCGAGGCGACATTGTTTCCCCCCGCGTAATGCAATCTCTCCGGCGAGTTTGTTCCCTCCAAAATCGATAGGTAGCAATCGACAACCATGGCGAGATGGTCAACAACGCTGAGCTTGCCAGCCTTCATAGTCGTGGTGTTGACTTGCATTGCCGCGGTCGCGGAAGACAACGACAACGCTCTCCAGGTGCAGTTCTTCGAGAAGCAGATCCGACCGCTGCTCATCGAACATTGCCACGAATGCCATGCGGGCAAAGAACACAAAGGCGGGCTGCGACTTGATTCTCGTCAGGCGATGTTGCAAGGCGGCGATTCCGGGGCCGCCATCGTTCCTGGTGATGCCGACGCGAGCCTGTTGATCGATGCGGTTCGCTACGGCGATATCTACCAGATGCCGCCCGAGGGCAAACTGTCCGATGCCGAGGTGGCCGCACTAACAACTTGGGTCAGCACCGGAGCGTTATGGCCAAATTCGCAGCCTTCGCTTCCTGCAACAGACCCCGCCGACGCAGCTTCATCCGACACCGAGGGAGGCTTGGATTTCTGGTCGTTCCAACCGCCTGTCGATCCGGCAATCCCTTCGGTAGTCGATCAAGCATGGCCGCAGTCCGACTTGGATTACTTCGTGCTCGCCAAGCTCGAGGCCACGGGTTTGAAGCCCGCACCCCGGGCAGATCGACGGACACTGATTCGCCGTGCCACGTTCGATCTCACGGGATTGCCTCCCACGCCGGAAGAAATTGCCAATTTCCTGGCCGATGAATCTCCGCAGGCATTCGCACGGCTCATCGATCGATTGCTCTCCTCGCCCCGCTACGGCGAACGGTGGGGCAGACATTGGCTCGATGTGGCCCGATACGCTGACTCGAATGGCCTGGATGAAAATATGGCCTTCGCCAATGCGTATCGATATCGCGATTACGTCATCGATTCGTTCAACTCCGATGTGCCGTTCGACCAGTTTGTCCGCGAGCAAATCGCGGGAGACCTGCTGCCAGCCGAGAATGACGCCGCGAAACGAAGGAACGTTGTCGCCACCGGGTTCCTTTCGATCGGCGCCAAGATGCTGGCCGAAGACGATCCGGTGAAGATGGAAATGGACATCATCGACGAGCAGATCGACACGCTGGGTCGCGCCTTCTGCGGGATGACCTTTGGTTGTGCCCGCTGCCACGATCACAAGTTCGATCCGGTTTCCACTGCCGAATACTATGCGCTGGCCGGCATCTTCAAGAGCACCAAGACGATGGAGAATTTCAAGGTCGTGGCCAACTGGCACGAACGCCCGTTGATGACCGACGAACTTGAAGCGGAAGTGGAAGCGCACCAGCAGCAGTTGGCCGCTTCGCAGTCCGCGTACGACGCCCTGCTGAACGAAACCATGGGCGAACTGCAAGCCGAAGTGATCGCCCGGGCCGGTGAATATCTTCTGGCCGCATGGCAACTCTCGCAGCAGCCCAAGTCGGTGTCTCGCCTGAACCACGGCGACGACGGCTCGAGCCAACAGGCCACGGTGGTCGAGGCCGAACAGTTTTCCGAGGGCAACGTCCTGACCGACACAACTGGCTACGGGGCCGGGATCGGCGTGATCCTCAATCGTGGTGAGTTGCCCAACGTTGCCGAGTATGAAGTCAGCGTGGCCAGCGAAGGATACTATCAACTCGAACTTCGCTTCGCGGCGGCCGCCTCGCGACCCGTGCAGATTTTCGTCGACGATCTGCTTGTCAACGCCGTTGCGGCCGGCGACGTAACCGGCACGTGGAATCCCGACTCTCAGCGATGGGCAGTCGGGTGCGTGCTACCGCTTGCCGTCGGGTCCCACTCGATTCGACTGGTTCGCGACGGTCCGTTTCCGCATTTCGACAAACTGGCGCTAGTGCCGATCGTTGAAGCAGCCGATGAGCAGCCGGTGATGACCCCCGAACAAGTGGCCACCGCCGAAGGTCTCCACGTCTCCGTTCTCCGTCGCTGGGTCGACGAATTCGAAGCCGGCGACAACGCTCCGATGTTAGCTCAGTTATTCGCTGCCATCTCCGCCGAAGCAACCGACGACGAAACGTTCGCAAAGCTTGCCGCATCGTCTTCGGCCGCCGAGGCTCTGTTGGCCGATCCTCGTCCCAGCACACCACAAGAACTGGCCTCGCGGTTTGGTGATCTTTTCCAGGAAGCGCGCGGCCTTGCAGACGAGCAGTTAACCGACGCCCAACGCGAGATTCGCAACCTGGTTGAAGACGAGTCGGGCAGCCTCATCCCCGCCAACGATATCGGGCAATTCGTAGCCGCCGCCGACGCGGAGGCCATCGCGAAGCTGCGGGAAGAACTCAAGCAGCTTGAAGAGGCCAAGCCCCAGGTGCCCCACGCAATGGCGGTCGAAGAGGGCGAAGCGCAAGACCTGCAAATTCACATCCGTGGCAATCACTTGATCCTGGGCGACCAGGTCTCCCGAGGTTTGCCGCGTGTGATGGCCTCGCATGTGCAACCGACCATCGCCCCCGGGCAAAGCGGGCGCCTCGAACTCGCGTTCGGGATCACCCGAGACGATCACCCGTTGACCAGCCGCGTGATGGCGAATCGCATTTGGCGATGGCACTTCGGCCAAGGGTTAGTCGCCACGACCGACAACTTCGGTCTGTTGGGCTCCCCGCCTAGCCATCCGCAACTGCTCGATTGGCTGGCCGTGCGATTCGTCGAGGACGGTTGGTCGATCAAGGAAATGCATCGCACGATCATGCTCTCGGCGACCTATCAAATGAGCGCCGCGCTCGACCGGAAGGCCATCGAGCAGGATCCGGAAAACATCCTCCTGTGGCGTTCCAACCGCGGACGTCTCGAAGCGGAAGCCATTCGCGATTCGCTGTTGGCTGTCAGCGGTCAGTTGGACGAGCAGATGGGCGGCTCGCTACTGGGTTTCAAAAACCACACCTATGTGACCAGCACCGCCTCGAAAGACAGCGTGAACTACGCCACGCCACGCCGCAGCGTTTACCTGCCGGTGGTCCGCAGTGCGCTGTACGACTTTCTACATGTGTTCGATTTCGCAGAGCCCAGCGTTCCCAGCGGCGATCGTGCTTCGACCACCATCGCGCCCCAGGCGCTGTTCATGCTCAATAGCGATCTGATGATCGAGGCCAGCAGACACCTGGCCATGCGGCTGCTGAACGAAGTGAAAGACTCGCCCACCGGTCGCATCAAGCGGATGTACGAACTGACCTACGGTCGTCCACCGACCACGGAAGAGTCACTCCACGCCTTGGAATTCATTATCCAATACACCGAGGCCCTCTCGGCCGAGGGAACCAACGACGCGTACCCAACCGAGCAAGCCTGGGCCGGCCTTTGCCGAGCAATCCTGGCGTCCAACGAGTTCGTATTCGTAGAGTAACCTTCACAAGAATGAATTCGTAAAACAAGCCACAAGAAGTGTGCTACCGCTGGCTTGCCCAACGGTGCCGGAGCGACGGTCAAATCGTTGACCACGAAATCGGTTCAACAAACAGACCAACCACAACCGAACCCGAGCAATCCCATGGCCATTTCACCATTTCTATCACGCCGCGAAATGTTGCGTCGCTGCGGGGCCGGTTTTGGTTCGTTGGCCCTGTCGGCCATGCTCGCCGAGCAGGCGGCCGCCGAAAGCAAAAACGCGGCGCAATCCGACAACCCCCTCGCCCCGCGAGCCCCGCACTTTGCTCCCCGCGCACGTCGGGTGATCTTCCTGTTCATGCACGGCGGGCCATCGCAGATCGATACGTTTGACCCCAAGCCGCTGTTGACCCGCGATCATGGGAAACCGCTTCCCTTCGACAAGCCACGCGTGGTCTCCAGCGAAACCGGCAACCTGTTGAAGTCGCCCTGGAAATTCAAACAGCACGGCGAAAGCGGCATCCCGGTCAGCGAGTTGTTCCCTCATGTTGCACAGCGTGTCGACGATCTCTGCGTGATCAACTCGATGCACTGTTCCAACTCGCGTCACGGTGGCGCACTGCTGGAGCTGCACACCGGCAGCGATACGTTCGTTCGCCCCAGTATGGGCTCTTGGGTCAACTACGGGTTGGGTACCGAAAACCAGGACCTGCCGGGTTTCATCACTATTTGCCCCACGTTAACGCATGGCGGAATGAACAACTTCAGCTCGTCATTCCTCCCGGCGGTGTATCACGGGACCCCGTTGGGCAACGCCGGCACCTCGGCACGCGACGCCCAAATCGCCTGCATCGACAATCAACATGTCCCCCGCAACCTGCAGCGGATGGAGTTGGACTTCGCACAGCGACTCAATCGCGGCGAACTCGAACGGGTAGGTCCCGACGACGCCCTGGAAAGCCGCATCAACTCCTTCGAGCTAGCCTTCCGCATGCAGGGAGCCGCCCCCGAGTTGCAAGACATCTCGAAAGAGACGCAGGCCACGCGGCAGTTGTACGGCATCGACGACGAGGTCACGGCCGACTTCGGGCGGCAATGCCTTATGGCCAGACGTTTCGCCGAACGCGGCGTGCGGTTCGTCCAGGTATCGCACAGTTACAAGTGGGATCAGCACAGCGACCTCAAGAAATCGCACGAGCGGAATTCGCTGGAGGTCGACAAGCCCATCGCAGGCTTGCTTCACGATTTGAAGTTGCGAGGTCTGCTGCACGACACGCTCGTGCTGTGGGGCGGAGAGTTCGGGCGGACTCCCGTCGCTCAAGGCACCGACGGACGCGATCACAATCCGCACGGGTTCACTATGTGGATGGCCGGCGGGGGCGTGAAACCGGGGTTCCGCTTTGGAGCCACTGACGACTACGGCTACTATGCCGTCGAAAACAAGGTGCACTTCCACGATCTGCATGCCACCATGTTGCATCTGCTGGGGCTTGATCATCTCAAGCTCACCTACCGACATGCGGGCCGCGACTTCCGCCTGACCGACGTGCACGGTCGAATCGTCAACGAAATCATCGCCTGACAATTCTCTGTGGGTGAAAAACTCCGGCAATCGTGGCATGCGTGTGGCCGGCGACTTACACTGGTGCCAAGCACCTTCCTCGGTACATCACACCTCCGCATTGGGAACCACGCCATGCCCGCGTTGCGTTTCTCTACTCTCCCGGTTTTTTCCCGCTTGCTGCTGGCTGCGCTGTTGGTGGCCACATTTACCGGGGTTGGCTTCGCGGCCCCGCCACGTGTGCTTCCCGAGGGCACGTTGCCGGACGATGTTCGCCTGGAACCGCTGAACACGCTCAACGGATACTTCCCCTTCACCGTGCCAGAAACAAAGGAGGCCTGGGAAGCCCGGGCCGAAGAAGTGCGGCGGCAGTTGCTGGTTTCGCAGGGGTTGTGGCCCATGCCCGAACGCACGCCGCCGAACGCGGTGATCCACGGTCTGGTCGATCGCGGCGACTACACGGTCGAAAAGGTCTACTTCGAAAGCTACCCGGGCTTTTATGTCACTGGAAACCTGTATCGCCCCAAGAACGGTGAGTCACGTCACCCGGCCGTGCTTTGCCCCCACGGGCATTGGCGCAACGGACGGAAGCACGACCATGGCGAGAAGAAAGTTCGCGAAGAAATCGTCAACGGTGCCGAACGCTTCGAGCAGGGGGGGCGTCACCCGGTTCAAGCCCGCTGCGTGCAACTCGCCCGCATGGGTTGCGTCGTGTTCAACTACGACATGGTGGGCTATGCCGACAGCGTGCAGATCGCGCACGGTGAGGGTGTTCGCAACAGAATGAACACGCCCGAGAACTGGGGGTTCTTCAGCCCTCAAGCCGAGTCCCGCCTGCAAACCATCATGGGATTGCAAACCTACGCATCGATTCGCGCCCTCGACTGGCTGAGCGAGCTGCCCGACGTCGACCCCGAGCGGATTGCCGTCACCGGTTCAAGCGGTGGAGGCACCCAAACGTTCTTACTGTGCGCCTTGGACCCGCGACCGGTTGCCGCCTTCCCGGCCGTGATGGTTTCCACCGCCATGCAAGGTGGCTGCACGTGCGAAAACTGCAACTATCTCCGCATCGGGACCGGCAATGTTGAGTTTGCCGCCCTCTTCGCCCCCCGCCCCCTGGGAATGTCGGCGGCCGACGATTGGACGCACGAGTTTACCAGCAAAGGGCTGCCCGAACTGAAGCGCCTCTACACCATGCTCGGCGCGGCCGACAACGTCATGGCGCGAGCGTTCTTGCATTTCGGGCACAACTACAACAATGTCAGTCGCGCCGTGATGTACGACTGGCTCAACACCCATCTCAACCTTGGCTTCGATCCGCCGATACTCGAGCACGATTATATCCCTTTGAATACCGAGGAAATCACGGTCTGGAACGACGAGCATCCGCGGCCTGAACGCGGTGACAAATTCGAACGGAAGCTACTGCGAACCCTGACCGAGATTTCTAACACGCAGTTGGAAGCGTTAACCCCCACCGACGCCACATCGTTGGAAGCGTATCGCCGCGTGGTGGGTGGAGCCCTGGAAGTCATGCTCGGCGGCAGCATGCCCGAAGCGGGCGACTTCGAATTCGAGAATCAATTCGAGGAAAGTCGCGGAGATTATGTCGAGTATCGGGGCATCATTCGCGATCGAGCCGCGGGGGTGGCACTACCCAGCTTGATCTTCCAACCGAACGACTGGAATCAGGAAGTCGCCATCTGGATTGACCCTGCTGGAAAGGCGGGTTTGTACGACACCAGCGGTGAACTACGAGCGGGCGTCAAACAACTGCTCGACGCCGACGTGGCGGTGATCGGTGCCGACTTGCTGTATCAGGGTGAGTTCCTTGCGGATGGGAAACCACTGGATAAGGCCCACATGACTCGTGATGCAGACAAAGGGCGCGATGCGTATTCCGGCTACACCTACGGATACAACCTTCCGCTGTTCAGCCAACGCACGCGCGATGTGATGACCCTGTTGGCATTTGCCAAGAACCACGAAGAAGCCCCGAAGGCCGTTCACCTGGTGGGGCTCAACGGGGCAGGGCATTGGGTCGCCCTGGCAGCCGCGGCCGCCGGCGACAGCGTCGGACGCACGGCGATCGACACCGACGGTTTTCGTTTCGCCAACATCGACGACCTTCGCGATGTCAACTTCCTTCCGGGTGGTGCCAAATACGGCGATCTTCCCGGGCTGATGGCGCTCATAGCACCGAACCCGCTGTGGATTGCCGGAGAAGGTTCTTCCGTGCCCCCGATGGTTGAATCCACCTTCAAAGCGTCAAGCCAGGAATCCGGAGTGACGCTTTTTGAAGGGGAGGCAGCCAGTGCCGAGCAATCAGCCGTGCAGTGGCTCCTTCAAGAATAGATGCCGTAGGTTCTGAAACGCCTCATGAGACGTTTCTTAGCGGCGAAACGTTCTGCGACGGCTTAGCGACTTTGGCGTCGAATAGTGTCTCCAACGATACTCCAGCTCTTCGAGCTGATCGTCGACCCACTGAGACAATTGGGGAAATTCCTCTTCCAACAAAGCGACCAAACGGGAGACTTCCTCGGCAGGGTCTCTCGATGGTTCGTTCGTGTTGTTCTCTGGACCGTTCATGATGCGTCTCCTCAGGTAAGACGTCTTCAATATCAACCTTCTTACGTAAGACACCTCCAGACGGTTCGGGTTCGCGTGAATGCAGCCCCCGAATTCAACGGATTGCGCGAATAGAAGGGTTGCCCTACCGTAAAAAGTGGGGCATGAAACGCCTATACCGCAATTCCAGTCGCTTCAGCTACGACGCTGCCGTAACAATCGGCTCGCCCGACTCCCACGTTTGGCCATCGCGAACTACATGGTGGTACAGCGTGTCGCGTTCCACGGGCGTTCGGCCGGCTTCCTCGATCAGCCGGCGGATATCCTCCACGCTCATCACCTCGGGGGTTTTCGCCCCGGCGTCGTGGTAGATCAACTCATGCCGCACGGTGCCGTCCAGGTCGTCGGCTCCATAAGAAAGAGCCAACTGCGCGGTGCCCAGCCCCAGCATGATCCAGTACGCCTTGATGTGATCGAAGTTGTCGAGCATCAATCGACAGACGGCCATCGTCCGCAGGTCCAACACCGAACTGGGCTTCTTGATGTGGTCCAGGTTGGTGTTCTCGGGATGGAACGCCAACGGGATGAAGGTTTGGAACCCGCCGGTTTCGTCCTGCAATTCACGTAGGCGAATCAAGTGATCGATGCGGTGCCACGGCTTCTCGATGTGGCCGTACAGCATCGTGGCATTCGAGCGAAGCCCCAACTGGTGTGCCGTACGGTGGATGTCGAACCACTCTGCCGCGTCGGCTTTGTGCTCGCAAATCTGATCCCGAACCTCGGGGTGGAAAATCTCCGCACCCCCGCCCGGCAAACTCCCCAAGCCGGCGTCGATGAGTTCCTGCAGCACCTCGCGATAGCTACTCTTGGTGAGTTCGCGGAACCAATTGATTTCGACCGGGGTCCAGGCCTTCAGGTGCAACTGGGGGTACGCCTCGTGAAGAATGCGAATGATGTTGAGGTACCAGTCGAACTTCTTAAGGTGGTGCAACCCGCCCACGATGTGCATCTCGGTGCAACCGTTTTCGACGGCCTCGCGACCTCGTTCCAGAATCTGATCGTCGGGAATGACGTAAGCCCGGTCTTCTTTCAAGTCGGCCCGAAACGCGCAGAAGGTGCAGCGGTAGATGCAGACATTCGTGGGATTCAGATGTGTATTGATGTTGTAGTAAACGTGCTTCCCGTTCTTGCGTTGGCACACCACATCGGCCATGGCCCCGATTTCGTTCAGCGGGACCTCAGGCTGAAACAGATACACCCCGTCTTCGAAGGTGAGCCGCTCGCCGGCGAGAACCTTGTCCCGGATGGCGTCCAGTTGCGGGTGGGTTGCTTGGATCATGGGAAAACCACTCGTTTCATGTGAGTAAATCGGCAGTAATCAGCACGAACAGCCCGATGCTGATGACCACATTGATATTGAAAAAGGCCGCGTTCACCCGCGAAAGATCGTCGGGGCGAACCAGCCAATGCTCGTAAATCAGCAGCAGGGCCACCACCCCGATACCGACATAGTAGATGCCTCCCAGCGGGGCGAACACCCAGGGCAGTGCGACCAACGCCACCAGCATCCCCGCGTGACAAACTGCCGCGATGCGAAGTGCCCCCACAATGCCGAATTTGGCCGGCACGCTGTGCAATCCTTCCTCCCGGTCGAATTCATAATCCTGACAGGCATAAATGATATCGAAGCCGGCCACCCACAGCATGACCGCCACGCCCAACACCACCGGGGGCCAATCGATTGAACCACGAATCGCAATCCAGGCCGCCATGGGGGCCATCATCAGTGCGGCACCCAACCAGAAGTGGGCCAGCGCCGTGAAGCGTTTCGTCCAGCTATAGCCAATCAGAAACGCCAGCACCGGCACCGAAAGAATCAGCGGCCACGTGTTCGGCAGAAACAACGCCGTCGAGGCGATGAACCCAATTCCCGAGACGATCGCAAACACCCACACCGACCGCAGGCTGAGAATCCCGGCCGGTAAGTGACGAATTGCCGTGCGAGGGTTCTTCGCGTCCACCTCACGATCCAAAATTCGATTCAGCGCCATCGCACAACTTCGGGCCGTGGCCATGCACAGCAAGATGCCCAACAGTTGACGCCAACTCCAAGTGACCGGAGGGTCCGCCTGCGAGCCATCGATCCAAGCCATCACCGCCGCGCACAGCGCGAACGGCAGGGCAAACAGCGTATGGCTGAAGCGAATCATTTCCAGTAAGTGACGAATCTTCTCGAACAAGTCGGATCTACCTAAAGGTCGAGTGCTCTTTTTATGTTGCCTCGGTGAATGTATGCGACGCCGAATGAATTCGGAAAACGAATCGCTGGTTACTCCCCCCACCGGTGGATCAGGTTATTGTCCACACCCAGTTGATCGCAAATCCGGGAGACCACGAAATCGACGAGGTCCATGATCGATGCCACTCCGTGATACCATCCGGGGCTGGCCGGCAAGACCACGGCGCCCGCTTCGGCGCACAAGAGCATGTTCCTCAATTGAATGCTGGACATGGGGGCCTCGCGGGGCACCACGATCAGCTTTCGCTTCTCTTTCAGTTGCACATCGGCCGCCCGATGCACCAGGTTTTGCGACGATGCGTGGGCCACAGCGCTCACCGTGGCTCCCGAGCAGGGGCAGATGACCATCCCTTCGTTGCGAAACGTACCGCTGGCAATCGGCGCCATGTAGTCGTTGTAGTGATAATAATGAACGCTTCCCGCCGAGCGCCGCTCGGGCCGAACCACTCGCTGTGACGGAGAGCCGCCGGGCCGATCCTCCCACACACTGCGCCGTCGGTCTTCGGCCTCGAAAGGCGTGCCCTCCAGCGTCAATTGCTCTGGCTGAAAGTTCTCCAGGTCGACGTCAATGCCCAACTCTTGCTTGAGTACTTCGTACCCGGAACGGCTGATGCTGGTGTGCACCTCGTAGCCCGAGGCCAGCAGTACGTTCAGTAGCCGTACGGTATACACCGCTCCGCTACCACCGGTAATGCCAAGGATGACGTTGGGATTCATTTCACCCCCACGTACAGGGTCGCCACGCCCAAGGTGAAGGGATAGTAGCGAACATCACGCAGGCCCGCGCCACGCATCCGCTCGGCGAACTCCTCACCGCAGGGGAACTCGCCGACACTAGCCGGTAAATAGCTGTAGGCTTCCTGCCGGTTTCGTGCCAGGGCCTGGCCAACTCTCGGCAGCACGTTGCGAAAGTACCAGCCGTACATACCGCGAAACGGTTGCCAGCTCGGCATCGAGAATTCCAGCACCGCCACGCGACCGCCCGGGCGGCACACGCGGGCCATCTCGCGGAGTCCCCCGTCGGTGTCCTCCACGTTCCGTAGCCCGAAGGCCACGGAAACAATCTGAAACATGTCGTCGGGAAAGGGCAAACGTCTCGCGTCGGCTTCCACGAAATTCAAACGGCCGTTCGCTCCAACCTTGCGACCTTTATCCGCACCCAGCACCAGCATGGGGTGACAAAAGTCGGCCCCCACCACCGGCGTCTCCGGTGTGCTGTTCTGGTAATAGGCCAGGGCCAGGTCGCCGGTGCCCGTGCACATGTCCAGAATCGGAGCCGATTCCTCGGGCTTCACGATCCGCACGGTTCGCCACCGCCAGTAGCGATCGATGTTCAGCGACAACAGGTGGTTCAAAAAATCGTAGCGGCCGGCGATTTCGCCGAACATCGTTCGCACACGATCCGCCGATTTATCGACCGCCATCACGATTCCTTCGCCTGGAATAAATCACACCCGAGCATTAGCCAGGAACACCTTCGTCTGCCACGTGGTTTTAACCGCGATTTCGAGGCGATTTGCAACCGCAGCGCCCGATTGTGGGTGAGAAACCCGCGGCTGTGGCGCCCCAACCCACGATTCTATCCGTTGCAGGCCACGTCGTAGAGGTCCCCCAAAGCACGAGCTTCCTGCGTCTTAACCGGGGGAGGGATTCTGACATCGTGTTGATCGATGCATGAATCTCCGGGTGCCACCGCTGGCTTGTCGAGCGGTGAAAATCGGATGGGGGAAGCTTCTAAATAAAATTGGCGATTGCTCGACTATTTTGAGTTCCTTTGGGAACGCAACTTAAGCACCGCTGGACAAGCCAGCGGTGGCACTCTGTCACGATGCCAGATTTTCCAATGGCAAACTATTGGGACACTGCCCCCGACCTGTACCCACGGTCTATCCAGGGGGCGGGATCAACTCGGTGAGGCCATATTCACTCCATCGCTTGCGGAGCAGTTCCTCGGTCTCGGGGGAAGCTTGGGCAGGGGAGGGCCACGCGTAGCCGCACTCTTCGGTACTCTTGGCCGTGGCGTCGACGACCACGCGACTGCCGATGCCCGGGGATGCCGCCGCATGATTCAATGGGTGCGAGGGCCCGTCTTCGATCCACATATCGCGACGGGGGTCGACTTGCGTGGCCACCGCATGCAGCACCGCGGTGGTATCGTGAACGTCGATCGCCGCATCCACCAGCACCAGCATCTTCAGCCCGCGCAGCCAGGGCATGCTCCACAACCCGCCGGCCACATTGCGAGTGTGGAAGGCGTATCCTTCCTTAAGCGACACCGTCGCAAAGCTCCGGGCCACACCGCCGAAGGGCAGGGCGATATCAAGGACCTCGGGCAGAGATCGTTGCAGCAATGGCAAGTACAACCTTGCGGCGACCCCGCCCAACACCGCCATCTCGTTATGGTTGGCAGCACCCCCGGTGAGGGTCGGCAGAATCGGCCCATTGCGATGCGTGATGGCCGCCACTTCCAAAATCGGCTGACCGCACAGGTCGCGGGAATAGCCCGTGGGCGACTTCGCCGTGCAAGGGGCCTCATGTTTCGAGCCCGGGTCGATGTGTCCCTCGACGATCAGCTCCGCCTCGGCCGGTACTTCCAAATCGTGCGTGCGGCAGCGAACCAACTCCAGGGCCTGCTGACTCAAATGCGAGGTCCAGGCCGTAATGTCACAATCGATATCCAGCGAGGTAGCCGCGGCGACTGCATGCGTTGGATCGCCCCCCAGCATCACGGCCACCGGCATCGGCTCAGCACGCGTGGCCCACAATGCCATGTCGTGCGCCGCCGGTGAATACGCATGCCACGCCGGCACGAATTGACGTGGGCCGACCATCTGTAAGTCGCAGAGCGTGGCGTGTTTGACCCCTGAAGTTGGATCGACCGTGAACACCACCGCGCCGAACAGCGCGGGGCCCGACTCTTCAGCCGACGTGGTGATCAGGGGCCACTCGCCAAGGTCCACATCGCTGCCCAACAGCACGATTTGTTGGCAGGCTGCGCTGCGGACCGTGCGAGGCTGCACCGCTGGCATCTCCTCGGCCGCCGAACCGCCTCGCAATTTGGCCAGCCAACCTTGCGCGGGAGCGGTTTCCTGCCACAGCCCCATGACCCGCTGTTGCAGGATGACGATATCGTCCACGCCCAAGGCCTGGCAGATCCGCGATTCCGAACCCAGCAGGTTGCTGGCGAGGGCCAATCGATGGCCGCGGACCTTCTCGAATAGCAGGGCCGGTCCCTCGTTCGCCGCAACCTGGCCCGTCAGCGAGGCAAGCTCCTCGATCGGATCGACTTCCACCGGAATCCGTACGAGCTGGCCGGCTTCTTCGAGCGACTCCAAAAAGTCTGCCAGGGAACGCACGGTGGTTGGGACTCCATTCGCCAGAAAATTCAAAGGTGAGCGGTATTGTAGCCGCCGCCCGAGATGGCCGAAACGCGAAAGCCCCCGCCTGGAGACCGGCGGGCCCAATCTCTATGCTGGTTTTTCGGCCGCTCGCATCCTGGTGTCCGCCGTTCCATGTTCCGCATCGCAGCAGCAAAGGCTCCCCGATGATTGACGTTTGCCTGCTTCCCAGCCAGGCCCGGCCCGAGCAACTTGCCGGGCAGACGGTCGTCGTGATCGATGTGCTGCGTGCCACGACCACCATCGCCCAGGCGTTGGCCTCCGGCGCGAAGGAAGTGATTCCGTGCCTGCACGTCGAGGACGCCCGCCAACTAGCGGAGGACCGCGGTCGACAGAATGTCCTGCTGGGCGGAGAACGCGGCGGGCTGTTGATCGAAGGGTTCGACCTGGGGAACTCTCCTCGCGATTACACGCCCCAGCGGGTCGCCAACCGCACGCTCATCTTCACCACCACCAACGGCACGGCAGCGCTACTGCATTGCCGCCAGGCTGAGCGGATTCTGCTGGCATCGCTCGCAAACTGCGCGGCCATCGCCGACGCCGTGAAGTCTGCCGCCCGGCTCACCATCGTCTGCGCCGGCACCCGAGGCCTCGTCACCCGCGAAGACATCTTCGCCGCCGGCGCGATCGTGGAACGCCTGGAATCCACACAGGACCAACCGCCCGAACTCACCCCCACCGCCGTCCTGGCCCGCGCGACGTGGCAGCACGTGGCGAAGCCGGGAGGTCTTGCTGGCCAGTCCAATCAAGCAGACTCGGCAGCCATCATCCAAGCCATGCGCGAAACCCTCGGCGGCCGCGATCTCATCGCCCTGGGCCTAGACCTCGATATCGCCGACGCCTCCCAACTCGATAGCCTGCAGAGCGTGCCGGCTTTCGATCCGAGTGATGAGGTGATTCGTGGACTGCAGGGATTACCACCAGCGCAGACAAGCCGACTTCCGTAGGTCATTCTCTGGAATTGTCGGTTGAGTCCAGAAAGTGCCTGAAAGGGCACGAAAGTCATTGCCAGGACAGTATCAACGCGATGCACCCGGCCATGAGCGCGCCCGTTAGGATCGGTACAAGAAGGCTCCCCCAGGGCTGTCTTCGATATATGGTCGCCATGACTACCAGTGCGATTGATGACAGGAGCAGCAAGGCCACCGCGTTATCAATCGCAATGCCGACTAGGAGCACGGCTGCGGCCACGGGGATAACGAATCCTTCTTTGGAAACGAACGGACTTTTCATCTGAGAATTCCCCCGTGTGGGTCAACCAGCCACGAATCAACTGTTGACGATACCAACATCATAATCGAAGTGCATAGCCGCTCAACAAAACAAAGAATGCCGCTTTGCCCAGCATCTGCAAGAACCTTCGGAACGCATTGCTGTATAGATTGCATGTGACATGATTTGAACCAGCAAACCGCTCTCTCAATGCACGGAGCGAGTCCCGCGTCTTGGTGGTTCAACAGCCTTATAATCTGCCGGAGGGGACCGCTCCCACGTTGAGCGGCACGCAGACAGTCTTCATGCGTCGACTGAACCGTCTGACGCTGTGCTTCTCGAAAAAGCTGGAAAACCTGGAAGCCGCATTCACCATGTTCGCCGCGTATTACAACTACTGCTGGCAGACCCGCAGGCCAGGAAACTCGGGGCAAGAGCGGTCCACCGCCGCTATGATGGCCAAACTGACCAGCCACGTCTGGTCATTTGGTGAATTGTTTCTGCAGGTCCTAGGGTAGGAGGCGGGGAGGTGATCTTTCAAGAAGGCGCTGCTCTAATCGAGTTTCTTGCGGTTTCATTAGCCATCATGGTGTTGGTGACGGTGGTTGCTGTGAGTATTCGGTGGGCCGCCAATGACGCTAGGGCGCGAGGCGAAAACGGCACTGTTGTGGGTTTTCTGGTCTTTCTTACATGGCCCATAGGTCTAGTAGTTTGGGTTCTTGTCCGCCCGCCCGAGAAAAGGCTGCCCTAGATTCACTAACACACTCTTAGGACACTACCCCCTTCCCCCACCGCTTGTCCAACCTGACCACGCTCGATACACTTAGAGGCTTGGCTTTCGGTCTCCTCCTGTAGTGGGGGTGGTGGGGAAGCCGGTTGTTGATGCTCTTGGGGTCGCAGGGTTGCCCCTGATTGATAGCAATCTTGCTAAGGCGTGGAGTTGGATCATGAAAGCGGACATTCATCCCAAGTATTTCGAAACCAGCGTCAAGTGCGGCTGTGGCAACACGTTCACCACCCGCAGCACGCAGGAAGAACTGCACGTCGATATCTGCAATGCGTGCCACCCCTTCTACACGGGCAAACTCAAGTTTGTCGACTCGGCGGGACGCATCGAGAAGTTCAAGAACAAGTTCGCCGGCGGCAACTACGCCAGTCTGAAACGCGGTGCGAAAAAGGCCGCGAAACAAAGCGACGAATAGCTTCGCCTGCCCGAGAGCCACGCCCTCGCTCACATGGTGTGAGTCGAGTTCGTAGGGTTACTGTCCACGTCGGGCGTCTCCTTCGCATTGACCCCCGTCGGGTGCCGTCGCGAAGGAAAGGTAATGCGAGAGCAACTCGAAGAAAAACTTGCTCGTTTCGAAGAGCTTGAATCCCAGCTAAACGACCCGGCCGTGCAGTCCGATGGGAACAGGATTGCCGCGGTTGCGCGCGAACACGGCACGCTGGCCAAGCTGGCCACCAAGTATCGAAACTTCAAGCAGCTCAACACGCAAATCGCCGAGGCCATGGAAATGGTCGAAGGCGACGATGCCGACATGCGCGAGTTGGCCGAAGCCGAGTTGCCCGAGCTGCGACAAGAGCGCGAAAAGCTGTGGGACGAACTGCTCGATATGACCATTGGCGGAGAAGACGCCAACCGCACGCGGATCGTTCTGGAAATTCGCGCCGGCACCGGGGGCGACGAGGCCGCGCTGTTCGCCCGCGACTTGTACGAGATGTACAAGAAGCTGGCCGAAACCCACAAATGGAAGGTTGAGGTTCTCGATACCAGCCCCACCGAGTTGGGCGGCTTCAAGGAAATCGTGCTGGGGATCTCGGGCGAAGACGTCTATCGCCTGCTGCAATTCGAAAGCGGCGGACACCGCGTGCAACGGGTGCCCGAGACGGAAACCAAAGGCCGAATTCACACCTCGGCGGCCACCGTGGCGGTGATGCCCGAGCCGGAAGACGTCGAGGTCGAACTCAAGGACGATGAATATCGCCTCGACCTGTTTTGCGCCAGTGGGCCCGGCGGCCAGCACGTGAACAAGACCACCTCCGCGGTACGGCTCACCCATTTCGAAACCGGAATCGTGGTGAGCTGCCAGGACGAAAAGAGCCAGCACAAGAACAAAGCCAAGGCCATGCGGGTCCTGAAGACGCGGCTCTACGAACACTATCGCGAGATCGAAGCCCAAAAGCGTTCCGACGAGCGTCGCACCAAAGTTGGTTCAGGAGACCGTAGCCAGCGAATTCGCACATACAACTTTCCCGACAACCGCATCACCGATCACCGCATCAACTTCACCTTGCACAAACTCGACAGTGTCCTCGCGGGCTCTCTCGATCCGGTGATCGAGGCCCTCATCGAACACGAGCGCCAGGAACGCCGCGACGACATGGGCACGATCGACTAGTTTCCTACTTTGCTAACGGATTGCAGCTTCACTCGCCGCGCCTCTACCGCCGGGCAACATCGAATGGAACCCACCGCACCCGATACATGGACGATCGGTCGGCTGCTCGAATGGACCACCGGCTATCTTCGCGATCAGCAGTCAGACAGTCCCCGGCTCGATGCAGAACTGCTGTTGGCACAGGCCCTGGGTTGCCAGCGGATCGAGCTGTACACCTCCTTCGAAAGCGTGCCCGCCGAAGGGCAACGCGACCAGTTTCGCGACCTGGTCCGCCGACGCGCGGCGGGCACTCCCGTCGCGTACCTTTTGGGTCACCGCGAATTCTATTCCCTGGATTTTCGCGTGACGCCCGACGTGTTGATTCCGCGCCCCGAAACCGAGTTCCTGGTGATCGCCACGCTCGATTTGCTTCGCGCGGAACAGCGCGATGGGCCTCCCTCGATCGTCGACGTCGGAACCGGCAGCGGGATTGTAGCGATCAGTCTGGCGAAGAATTGCCCCGAGGCAGCGATCACGGCCATCGATATCAGTCCGCAGGCTCTCGAAGTTGCCAAAGGCAATGCCGAAACGCACGAGGTTCACGACCAGATTCGTTTTCAAGAAGGTGATCTGCTCGCACCACTGGAAGATTCGCCGTCGCTCGATTTCGTGGTGAGCAACCCGCCCTATGTTTCAACCTCGGAGATGGCCGAGTTGCCCCGCGATGTGGCCGACTTCGAACCCCACTTGGCTCTGGATGCCGGTCCCCGTGGCACCGAGGTGATCGAGCGACTGATTCCTCAAGCCGCGACCAAGATTCGTAGCGGCGGGTACTTGCTAATCGAAATCAGCCCCATGATCGAATCGAACGTGCGTGCACTCATCGAGCAGGAAGCAGCGTTCGAGCCGATGCCCACGACCAAAGATCTCGCTGGGCTGGCCCGAATTGTTGTTGCCCGTCGACGCTAGCAAGCCCTGCCACTTGGGTTTCAGGTCACGCCGTTCTCCCCGAAACGCGTTGTATAGCCTGTATGGCGGGTAGTGGCCTAATTTCAAGGCCTTGTACGTTGATTGCGTGCCACCGCTGGCTTGTCCAGCGGTGCTTACGCTGATTCTCCAGAGGGCCCCATAGTCGTTCGTGCCAAGGCTTTTTTGAATCGATCTGCTCTTCCGTCCAGTTTTCACCGCTGGACAAGCCTGCGGTGGCACCCGCACCTTCATGCATCAATCGACAGGATTTTAAGACACCACGGCTGGCGATTGAGATTCTCACACGTCGGCGAATGTGGGAAGATGGGGCCCCGCTGTCATGCACCTTGAAGGGGACTCTCTTGCACGTGACTTCTGAACCTGCCGTCGACCAACGACTCGCGATTCGCGGGGGAATGCCGCTGAGGGGTACGGTCGCCGCTTCCGGGTCGAAGAATGCCAGCCTTCCCATGATGGCTGCCGCAATCCTGGCCGAGGGGCCGGTCTCCCTGCACCGAGTGCCTCATCTGCAAGACGTGTCGACCATGGCCGCGACGCTTCGCTGCCTGGGCATGTCGGTACGTCATGCTTCTACCGGGTTGCTCGAGTTGGAAACCGTCGATTCACGTTGCCACATGGCACCGCACCGCTTCGTCTCTCAAATGCGGGCCAGCTTCTGCGTGCTGGGGCCCTTGCTGGCCACCCGCGGTCGCGCGGTGGTGGCACTTCCCGGCGGTTGCGCGATTGGCCACCGCCCGGTCGACTTGCATCTGCGAGGGCTCGCCGCATTGGGCGCCACCTTTCGTGAGTCGGGCGGCTACGTGTTCGCCCGGGCCGAGCGATTGCAGGGTGCCGAAGTCGATCTAACCGGTCCGCACGGTTCCACGGTAACCGGTACGGCAAACGTTCTTTCGGCGGCCACAATGGCCCAAGGGACGACCGTCATCGAAGGTGCCGCGCGAGAGCCGGAGATTGCCGAACTGGGAGCGTTTCTGATTGCGATGGGAGCGAAAATCTCGGGCCTGGGCACCGGGCGGATTGTCGTTGATGGCGTGCCTGGTTTACGCGGTACGAGTTTCACCTTGATGGGCGATCGCATCGAGGCCTGCACCTATCTCATGGCCGCCGCCATCACCGGGGGAGATGTTCGGGTGACCGGCATCGACTCCGCCGGGTTGGAGCACGTACTGGAAGTGCTTCGCGGGGCAGGGCACGACTTGATCATTGGCGACAGGTCGATTCGCCTCGTTGCCACACCAGATGCCAAACCCATGCACACCACAGCCGAACCCTATCCGGGCGTTCCGACCGACGTACAACCTTTGTTGACCGCGTGCGCCTTGGTGACCCCCGGGCGGAGCACGATCACCGACCGCGTGTTTCCCGAGCGTTTTGGCCACGTGCCCCAGATGGCGCGGCTGGGAGCGGAACTTCGCCACTACGCTTCGACCGTCACGGTGGTTGGTGATCGCCGAAGTCTAAGAGGAGGACAGGTCACGGCCTCCGATCTTCGAGGCGGGGCCGCATTGGTCCTGGCGGCACTGGCCGCCGACGGCGAGAGTACCGTTGGTGGGGTTCAGCATCTGGATCGGGGATACGAGCGGCTGGAAGAGAAACTCTCCGCTCTGGGTGCGACGATTCGTCGTTTAAACGTGCTCCGTGCACGGTCGAATGGCGAATCTCAGGCATTTGAGACCGGCCATTCTGGCGGCTCGCATCCCGCGCCGGAGTTCGCCGCGTTGTCAGTAGCAGCACGTCGAGCCTAGAATTGGTAGCAGAGAGGGCCAACCACGACCGATGACCGTCCGCTCGGACAATCCTCCGCGATAGCGACCATGTCTGAACTGAAACCGCTCGCAGATCAGTACCAGGAGACCAGGGAGATCCTCTGCGAACGGTTGCCGTGGAGCCCCCTGGCGTATGTTCCCGGGGTGAAGAAAGCCGGCGACCGCGAGCTGTTCGCCGAAGATCTGACCGGCCCCGTTCGTGCTGAAAACGATCTGCGCTTCATCCACGAGACCCCCACCGGGCAGAAGATGGCCATCTTCGCCCGGCGGTTGCCCTGGGATTCAGAATTCTTCGGGTACGACGTCGCACGTCTCGACGGTATTTTCCCCCTGAGCGAACCCTTCAATCAGCAAACCATCGACGTGAATGCCTCGCTGGAGTTGCTGTTGGCCGAAGTTCGCCGCCGGGGGATTAAGTACCTGTTTGCCCCGGTCGACCCCCGCGACCTCTCGTTGTTGAGGGCTCTGGGCGATCAACGGTTCACGTTGTTGGAGACCCGAATTCATTACCACTACAGTGTGCAGATCGTACATTACGTTCGTTTGCCCGATCATGCACCCGATGTGTGGACGAGATTTCGCGAGGCCACCGAAGACGATATCCCCTCGCTGTCGCAGGTTGCCCGCAACTCGGTGAATCCCTACGATCGATTTCATGGCGACCCTTGGTTTGCGGCCGAAGATGTCGACCGCCTGATGAGCAAGTGGGTGGAAGAGTCGGTGCGTGGTAACTTTGCCGACCTGACCGTGGTACCCGATGTCGACGAGCCCAAGGCGTTCATCACGTATCGGTTTCACAAAGAGAAATGGGATCGCTGGGGTTTGAACCTCGTGCAACCGGTGCTTTCCGCGGTCGATCCCGAGTATCTGGGCTGGTTTACCGTGGTGGGTCCACTGCTGAATGAGCATCTCCGAGACTTAGGAGCACACTATGCCTTCGGTAAGACGCAAATCACCCTGGGACTCGACTCCACGGTTCACTTCGGAAAAGGCGAACACATCTTTCGCCGCGTGTTCTAGCCGACTCCGTCCTTGGCCCAACGGCCCACGTCTCAAACCATTCTGCCCGACTAGAAATTCTCAGGTACTCGCAATTGCGGATCAACGATTGTCATGAAGCTCTTTGCGATCAGCGATTTGCATCTGAATCACAAGGTGAATCGTCTGGCACTGGAAGCCTTGCCGCCGCAGCCAGAAGATTGGCTCATCATCGCCGGCGACGTGGGCGAAAAGCCGGATCATCTCGAGTTTGCCATTCGCATCCTGCAGACCCGCTTTCGGCAACTGATTTGGGTGCCGGGCAATCACGACCTGTGGACCTTGCCCAATGACGATGGCGGGCTCCGCGGCGAACATCGATATCTGCAGCTCGTGTCGATTTGCCGCAAGTATCGCGTTCCCACCCCCGAAGATCCGTACCCCATCTGGAACGGCGAGGGGCTGCAGTGCACGATTGCTCCCCTGTTCTTGCTTTACGACTACACGTTTCGCCCGGACGATATCGCTGCCGATAAGGCCGTCGATTGGGCCATGGAATCGGGCATTCTCTGTGCGGACGAAGCGTATTTACATCCCGACCCTTACAAGTCTCGCAGCGATTGGTGCGAGGCCCGTTGTCGGATCACGGCCGCCCGGTTGGCCGAGACCGATCCCACGCTCCCGTTGGTGCTGATCAACCACTTTCCCCTGCGGTACGACGTAGTGCGGCTGCCGGCCATTCCACGGTTCTCGATCTGGTGTGGAACCCGCCGTACCGAAAACTGGCACCAACGATTTCGCGCTGCCGTGGTCGTCTCCGGCCATTTGCACGTGCGGGGCACCACATTTCGCGACGGGGTTCGCTTCGAAGAGGTCTCGCTTGGGTACCCCAAACAGTGGCAACCCCAACGGGGTTTGCAGCCGTACTTGCGGGAAATTCTACCCGGGCCACCCACCGCCGCGGTTTGACTTCCGCAGCGAACCGATGGTGGTTTCCTTGCGTAATTCAGGGTGGGATGCGGCGGTTTTGTCAACCCGAATTTGGCACCCCTGGCGGGGAATTGGGTCCCCGGGCACAATCGCTATTTCGGCTTTGCAGGGTTGATCTTATTATTCTCTGCGAAGCAGGCAAATCTCGACTCGGAGGTCGAACCGATTTGCCGTCAACGTAATTCGAAGCAAGGCTAAAGTTGTGGGAGTCGGGTGGACGACTCGAAGTAAGCTCCACGATCTCGATGACTTCAGCCGAGGGAAGGAAGATCGATGCTTTCTGCAAAGGACGTGATGGTCTCTCCGGCAATCACGGTTAACCCGGATGAAACAGTTGAGCAGGTCGCTCACAAGTTCCTCGACCATCACATTGGCGACCTACCCGTTGTCGACACGGACGGAAAACTAGTCGGGTTGGTTCCCGAAAACGCGTTGCTGGACATGTTCAACCAGGCTTCGCTCTCCGAAGGCGTCGTGTCCGACTACATGATGACCGAAGTGGTCTCGATTGATGCGGACCAAACGGTTTCCGCGGCCGTATCGCAAATTGTCGACCACGGAATTCCTCGAATTCCGGTCACTGCCGAAGGCCGTGTAGTGGGCATGATCAGTCGCCGGGAAGTGCTTCGCCGCGCCTGTGAAGACGTGCTGCGACGCTGCGAACGCGACTGGCTGAAGAAGCTCCAAGCGGTTTAACACCGCCGGGCTTAACAGACATATTGCTACGTTCCCCGATAGATGGGCATCTGCAATGGGTTGCGGCTGCTGGTCATCGGTCCGTCTCCGCTTTCAGCACCCAGCGCGGCGTACATCATCTGGAACTTGGCATCGATGTCATCTGCATAATGCACAAGCAACGCCTCGGGAGTCATCGGCGGTTTGGGCGAGCCCCATTCCGGCAACCGCTGGTGCGAGACGATGATGTGCTCTAGCCGCAGCAGGATCTCTTCGTCGAGTTCCCTGTCCCGGGCCGCCTCGCGAATCATGTCCCGGCCCTGCAAGATGTGCCCCAGCAAGCGCCCCTCGGGCGTGTACTCGCTGCCGCCAGGGCTTTGCCGCAACTCGCGCAACTTGCCGATGTCGTGCAGAATCCCTCCGGCAATGACCAGCGATTGATTCAACGGCGGCCTCATATCCGGGTATCGCTTGGCATACGTTTCAGCAAGCCACACGCAGGTCCGCGTGACATTCAACACGTGTTCCAAGTAGCCGCCCGCGAACGCGTGGTGGTTTCGCGTTGCCGCCGGCCACATCAACAAGTTCTCGCGATGTTCGTTCAGCAGATCGACCACCAGGCTTCGCAACTCGGGATCTTCGATGCGCTGCTCGGCGATGGACAATAGCTCGTTGAACGACTCGACCGCATCGAACTGCGAATGCGGTTGAAACATCGCCGGGCTGAATCCCTCGCCCGCATCCTCCACGGTGGCCTCACGAATGCGGCGAATATTGAGTTGGGGCCCGAAGTTGGTTTCGCGATAGGTGGCCCTTAGCTTGTAACAGGTGCCGGGCGTCCACTCGTTGCGGCAAGCTTCGGCCAACGCCGAATCGTTCCACACGGGAAAGTTCACCTCCCGGTCGGCGTCACGAAACCCGACGCGAAAATACGGTTTGCCGTCCTTCGTCTTCAGCTCTTCTTTGGTGGTCATCAGCGCGAAGAAGTCGGCCTCTTGCCCGTCCTCAAGTTCGCCCAACGTCGCGTTCTGCCCCAGCGGCAACTCCTGTTGTTCTCTTGCCGACATCGAAACTCCTCTCGCCGATTCAAAGGCCGCCGTCGCACGAGCGTGGGCCGCAGAATTCAATCCATCGCCCGAGTTTACCGCGTTCTCGACCAGGATCGAAATCAATCCCGGTGCCGGGGTCGAATCGGCTTCAGAGCCCGAGGGCCGGGTGTCGAATTCAAACCGAAGACGCCCGATCTTGTCACGATGTTTCACTGCCTTGGGAGAATTGCCGCACCGTGCCCCCAAAACCGCGCCAAGCCGTACGACCGAAAAAGAAGCGGCCCGCGCGACCGATGATCTCCGTGTGGATCGACGGGTTTGCCGACTATCTTCGCAGCGAATGCCACCTGGCCGAGAACACCTCGCTGGCCTACGGCCGTGACCTTCGGCGGTTCGTCGAGTGGCTGGGTACCCGCGACTTGCGGCAACTCACCGTGCAGGATTTGGCCGACTACACCGCCTGGCTCCAAGGCGAGGGGCTCGCTCCCGCCTCGTTGGCCCGCCATGTCGTCTCGCTGAAAATGTTCTTTCGGTTTCTTCAGCTCGAAGGAGTGCTCACCGAGAACCTGGTCGAGCTGCTAGGATCTCAGCGGCTTTGGGAGCGGGTGCCGCACGTGCTCACGCCGCAGATGGTGAGCAAGCTGTTGACCGCACCCGGCGAGAGTGATCGCTACTGGCGAAGGGATCGGGCCCTGTTGGAATTGCTCTACGCGACGGGATGCCGCGCCTCGGAACTGTCGGCGCTAGGGCAACGAGACGCGCATCTCTCCGAAGGGTACTGCCTTTGTCATGGAAAAGGCGACAAGCAGCGGATCGTCCCGTTGGGCAAGCGAGCGGTTGCCGCCGTGCGAGAGTATCTGAAAGAGGAGCGCCCTCAGCTTGCGACCGCGGCCCCCAGTTCACCACCGTGGCTGTTGTTGTCGCGGCGTGGAAGGCGATTGCGACGCGAAATGATCTGGGAACTGTTGAAGAAATACGCGCGCAGGGTTGGCGCGCCTTCGGCGGTTAGTCCCCACACGATGCGACACAGCTTTGCGACTCATCTTCTGGCGGGCGGCGCCGACTTGCGGCAAGTGCAAGAGATGCTGGGGCACGCAAATATCAGCACGACGCAGATTTACACCCACGTCGATCCGACGCGGCTGAAGAAGATCCACCGTCAGTTTCATCCGCGGGGATAAGTTAACCCTCGGGACGCGGCGGGGCGAACTTGATTTTGTCGACCAGCGGTTGAATCTGTCCTTGCTCATCGAAGTAACCGCTGATGGCGGTGATGGCCATGATGACGTACTGATAGTCCAGTCCGTAGTCGCAATCCAACTCAACTTCCACCTCGCTGCCCACACCGCCGGGGCCCGTGGTTCCGCCGACGATGGTCACGATTTGATCGTGCAACTGCTGCATGCCGGTCAACGGGGCTTCGCCCATGGATAGGGCGGCCAACGAACCGTCGGCGTTGGCCTGCATGCGAACCTTAATCGGCGGGATCAGCGGCGGCGGGGCCACTTCCGATTCGGCCGCCAGCGGCATGTTGATATTGAAGTCGCCTTCGAGGGCCACGATCTTGAAGGTCATGATGAAGAAGATCAGCAGTTGAAAGACGATGTCGATCATTGCAGTCATCTGCAATTCGATCTTGTCTTCGCGTGGCGCGGTATTTCGAAAGTGCATCGGGCGAGCAACTCCGGGCCTACGTATCGGCTTCTTCTTGTTTCGCGCGCAGGCTGAACTTTTCGAACCGTTTTTCCTGGCAGGCCTTGATCACCTCCTGCACAACGCCCGTCCTCACCGTAGCATCGGCGCGAATAATCACGGTGGCTTCAGTGGGCGAACGATTCAGGCTTTCGAGCAGTTGCACTTCTCGCAGCAGGTATGGCTCAATCCCTCCCACGGGTACCTCTTCGCCCGCGAAGAGCACGGTCCCGTCTTTGGTCAATTGAATCGTCAGCGGACTCTCCGGTGGAGCATCGGGCGGGGTGGCTAGCGCGCTCAGCGGGAGCGTGATCCGCTCGTTCTGTTCGGCTTCCGTGAAGTTGATCAGCACCATGAAGAAAGCGATCAACTGGAACGTCATATCGATCATCGGCGTCATGTCAGCTTCGGCCGCTGGCATTTCTTTGCGTCGACGCAGTTTCACGGGGTCGTTCTCCGCCTAAGCAAGCGAAAACCTAAGGGCAATGAACCAAATGACTAACCGGCCGATTTCTTCTGGAAGCGACTCATGAGCCCTTCGCTGATGATGCCAACTTCCAGCACCAGTCGAGAGACCCAGTTTCGCATGATCCCGTAGAACGCAATGGCCGGAATGGCCAACAACAACCCCAGGGCCGTGGTGACCAAGGCGGTTGAAATCCCGGCGGCCAACTCCGAAGGCTTGGGCTGGCCCGGGCTGGTGGCGATGACGATGAAGGCGCTGATCATACCGTGCACGGTACCCAACAGGCCCACCATCGGGCTGATCGTGCCGACCAGCGCCACGTAACTCAGGCGATGTTCGAGCTTCATGTTTTCGTCTTCGCCAACTTCCTGCATGGCTTCGACCGCTTGCGGGTATCCGGCAGAGAGCTTAGCCAACCCGGCGGCCAGCACGTGGCCCAAAAACGAGTCGTCGTTCTTGGCCGTTTCGTAGGCCTCTTGATATTTCTTTTCCTTGATCTGTGCTTCAAACGCATCGACCAGGTGTTGCGGCGCGATCGACTCGCGACGGGCCGAAAGTATGTTCATCACCACCAGAGCCACCAACGTGAACGAAAGCCCCAGGAACACAAGGCTGTAGCCGATTCCCAGCGATTCGACCAACCATGCCAGTCGACTCTTTCGCTCGGGAGAACCGCTGTCGGCGCCGCCCGCATTTCCCGCGGGGGCCTGCGCGGCTGGCTGCTCGGCTTCGACCACTTCCTCCACGACCTCGACATCTTGTGCCACGGCGAGCGAAGGTTGCATGAGTTCGATACTGACGTACGCACCCACGAGTAGGGTGAGTACGGCCAGCAAGCCCAGTGATCGCCGGAGCAACTCGAAAGAACCGCGCCGATGAGCCATGGAAGCCTCCGATTCAAGATCTGAATGAACGTTGAGTTGATATTGTCCAACGGGTGCCGTTGGTGCTGTTTTTTGAAGTTGGTAGTTTAGTTGCACCACCGACAAGCGTAAAGCGAATGTCGGTGGTTCATGCTGTGCCGTCTGGCTCTACTTGGCCCAAGGGCTGTCGGCATACCGTTGCTGCAATATCTGACTCGCTTCCTGGGCACGTTGTCTTTGGCCGAGTTCGGTCCACAGGTCGGTCAGGTTGGCCAAGGCTTCCGCGTGCTGGCGAGGGAAGCTGGGGTACAACAGGTCGACATGCAAAAAGGCCAGTAACGCGTCCTTGGGCTGTCCCGCCTTGCGGTAACAGTTGCCCAAGGTCGTGTACGCTTCGGCGTGGATGGCGGCATCTTCTGCCGAAGCCGCGCCGTTGATGACTTCTTCCGCCAAGCCGATGGCCTCCTCGTATTGCGAAAGGTCGGCCAGACAGGCTGCTTTCCCCAGGGTTGCCGTTCTTCGCACCGCGGCGGCCAAGGGGTCGTCGTCCGCGGCTTGTGTGGACAGGGCCGATTCGAAGGCCTGCTGTGCGGCATCGAATTTCTTTTGAGTACGCAGGGCGCGCCCCTTGGCGACGAGTGCCCGCATTTTGGAATCGGGCCAGGGTGCGGCGGCCACGCGATCGTAATATTCCTCCGCGGCTTCATAAGCACCGACTGCCACGAACAGGTCGCCAAGTAATTCGTAGGCTTCGTACAAGTGGAAGGTTTTCGGGTTCGCCTCCACGTAATCGCGCAGTTGTTTGCCGGCGTCTTTCACGTCGCCGGTGCCCGAGAGCGCAAGTTGGGCTGCGCAGTACGCCTGGTAGTACTTGAGATCGGTGAGGATTTCCGCCCCTAGATCCGGCTTCTGGGCCAGCTCGTTCAGCGAGGCCAACGCGACATCGTAGCGTCCATCGATGGCCGCCTTGCGGGCGATGCCGAGCTTGGGATCTTCGCCGTCATACTGAATGAACTGCACGGAGTTCGCGGCGATCGTTTCATTTGGCTTTCCACGACGACTTAGCACGATTTCCGTGGGGCTCATCGATTCGATGGTGCCGTTGAGTTGGCCCTTGGTCGTTTGCACCCGATCCAACGCCTGGGTGCTCGACGCACCCAGCAACAGCGTGGCAACCACGATTAGGAAGGGAAGCAATGTTCGCGACATGGTGATCTCCATCAGTTCGACAGTTAGCCCGCGGGCGACGCTGTGCGAGTTTGACACGATTCGTTGGTTAGCAAAGCAGGCATACGCCACGGTAAAGCGGCACATCAGCCTTTTCTTGCCGTAGTTGGTTGACTTACCGCCTTCAGTCCTTCTGGTTTTTGACCGGAGGCCTGCTGAATACGCTTCAACAGGCTGTCGTACTTGGCGTACCATTGCGGCCCGCCCAGATCGCCACCGCCCAGACGAAGCAAGACGGTGATAGCCTGGGCGGCTTTGTTCAACGTTTGGGATTGTTCCGCGCCGCTTTGCGTCATGGCCAATTGATAGTAGCAGTCGGCGACGTTGTAGCGGGCTTCGTAGTAGGTCGAACGAAACTGTTCTTTACCTTGCACCAGTTGTGCGAGACGGCCCCAGCCCCAGATGAGATGGCTGACGCGACCGGACGATTTGTCTTTCACTCGATGACTGCCGGCCAGGGCCTTGTTGTAGTTCGTGGGATCGACCCGTCCCCAGTCCTGATAGTTGTAGGCGGCTTCCAATTGGGCATCCAACGCCATCGGCTTCTGTTTCAGAACGGCCAACAGCCGTTCCAGGGCCTGATCGTAATTGCCCAACAAGCGGTCACACCGCGCCAGGCGAACCCGAATGCCATTCACGCGATTCTCATCCGGCGCGAAACTCGGGTCCTTGGCAGCATCGGCGAGGATTCGATCGTAAGTCTTCGCTGCCTGTTGATAATACTCTTTGGCCTCTTCGCTCAACGTTTGCCCGGCATCTAGCCCGCCACCTAGTCGATAGAACGTATCGCCAACCCAAGAGAGCGAATCAAACGTGTTGCCTTGTTGCTGGGCTGAAATTCGTTCGAGGAACATTTTGAAGCCCTGCAGCACTTCGGCCAGCTCTTCTTCTTTGCCTTCACTGCGAAGCCTGGCAACCTGATCTTCTAACTCGACACCCAGACTCAAGTAGATTCGGGTGAGCTGCGAAGAGTCGCCCGTTTCCGACACCAAGGCGTCGAGCGCCGCCATCATCTGTTCCGCATCTTCCAATCGCTGTTTGCCGACGTAAGCACGCAGGGCAACCTTGTACGATTCGATGATGAAGTTGCCGCTTTCCACCAGCGGATCTCTCGAGTTGGCCAAGGCCAGAGGACCCGTCTCGGGGGTCTCCATCACCTCGATCGCTTCATCGAATTGCGAGGAGCCGACGTAGATTTGCGCCAGCGATAATTCGGCGCTCAGCAGGCGGAAACTTGGTTTACCGCCGGGGGCTGACGCTCGGATGGCCCCGATTCCCCGTTCGAGCAACTGCCGGGCTTCGGCAACCATCGCTTCCGCATCTTCCGGCGAAAGCGGTTCGGCTTCGCTACCGGAGCGCTGGAGATATAGATTCCATATGGCCCGACCGGCCATCAAGTCGGCCTTGGCCCGGATTGGGGAATCGTCCGAAATGTTTCGCAGGTAGTCGACCGCTTCCTGGCGATTTCCATCGGCCAGGGCAATCTCGGCCAGGGTCATCCAGGCTTCGCTGGTCTCCGCAGCGCCGGGCCATTGCCCGCCCATGAAACCGGCGATCTCAGCCATTTGAGCGGCCTCGAATGCCCGCTCTTCAACCGGCAGCGCGTTGTACGCCCGCACGTAGGAGGCCAGGGTAATTTGTGCGCACTTCAGCGCGAACGAACTCTGCGGGTAATTGCGAGCAATGAACGCGCCCAAGACAGCCGCGTCGTAGAACCGCTCATCCTGATAGTTCAAAAAGCAGAGGTAGTAGCGAATCTGGTTGATGTCCTCGATGGCCGTCTCGGCGTCGCGCATGGAAAGAGCGAGATTGTAATAATCGCGGGCCGTGTTTCGTGCGGCCTGAAGCTCTTCGGTGAGCTGCTCGATCTCCGCTTGATCACCCTTTCGAACGGCAAACTTCAGCTTGCCGGAGACGGCCTGCATGGTGTTCAGGGCCCCGCGTCCCGCGTCTTTGGCTTCGGCGAAGGTTGTCGGCTCGACGTCTTGATCGACCTTTCGCTGGCTGCCCACATAGTTGCGAGCGGCCACTTGGAAGTCGCCCGCCACATCGGAAACCACCGTGGCGTGATCCAGGGCGGCCTTCAGGTCTCGGTTCTTCTGCGGGTCGTTGTCTTCGAGTTCGTCGGCCCTCATGTCGTAGGCCTGCGCAACCCGCCATCGAATGGCCAGACCCTCGGGCGTACGATCTTCATTTCCGCGGGTGTTTTGCAGCCACTGTTCACCTTTGGTGATCGTTTCGTTGTATTGCTTCTCTTTGTCGCTGTTCCAACACTCCATGGCCAACTGAAGGACTTTGGCCTTCAAGTCGCGGAAAACCTGCGGCTCATCCGGCTGAACCAGCAGTTCGCCGTAGTAGCTAAGTGCCTGCTTCGTGTCGCCTAAGTCCTGAAGGCAGCGTCCCTGATTCATGCGGGCATACAAACCTGCCGGGGTGCGTCGCCATTGTTTGAAGGCCGCTTCGAACTCTTCGGCGGCCCGATTGAGGTGCTTCTTGTACTCGCTCGACTTGGGCGGGTAGGCCTTCGAAGCTTCGTAGATCACTCGACCCACGGACAACATCGAGAGAATGAGATTCTCCCGGACCTGTGCTTTGGCCTCTTTCCGTTCCTTATCCTGCGCGTCGATGAAATTGGGAAACGCATCGTACTCGGATTGGAACTTGGCCTCGGCCGTGGAGAAGACTTTTTCGGCCTCGGCAAACAGAGACTGGGCCTCTCTGCGTAATGCCTCTTTCTCGTCGGGACTCTTCGAGGGAGATTCAGCGAGTTGCAAATTCGCCTGGGCCCGAATCAGCACCACGTCGCCCAAGCGAAGATTGGCGGTCGATGCAAAGGCGTGATCCGGATGCTTCTCGACGAACTCCGTCAGCTTCTCTCGCGCTCTGGTCAAGTTGTCGAGCCGCGTGGGGACGTCGCGTTCGTACTTGGCCCCTTCGATCAGCGTCAAGCCTTCGTTGTAGGGAATGGCTAGCTTGACCTCTTTGCCGACCAACCGGCTATCGTGCAGGCTCTCGAGATAGGTCATCGCCACATCGAACATGCGACGGCGATAGAGTTCGTCGAGGAATTGCTGATAAGGTTCCTCAGCAACCACGGGCTTCAACAACATGAGGCCCCACACAAGAACGATGACGCTGCCAACGCCGCGGCGTATCGTGGACTGTCTGATCATCGGCAAGTTCCTAGCATCCACCTGAGGAACGTCTAAGGTCGTGGACCCACTTCGCTCAGCCTGCAACAGCAACGGACGATCGCCATGCCGTATGCGCCGAACCAGACACATATTGTGACAAATTTGTTGCCAACGTCACGCGCTGGAGGATCGAAGACCTGCCGTTGTGCATGCCAGACAGGTTCCGGGCTGTCCGACGGGAGGTTGACAACGGTCCACGCATTATAACCCGGCGGCAGAAGCGGGAAAATAATTGGCGCCCTTCAGGGCCGCGATTCGGCGCACTTGTCGAGCTGGGGCTGAAGGATCCCTGGCTGCCACGTCTCCTTCGCCCCACATAACCCACCAAGGCGTAACAACCCTACTTTCGCAGCCAACCCCCGGCTTCGTGTGTTCTCCGCTGGGAGGCAGCCCTAGAATGGAAAGAGGTGGTTCGCAAGCGATACCGCCTCTTGTCTGACAGATTCCCCAGTCCTGATCTCGATTCCATGAAACAGTCTTCACCACGCCCAAGCCCGCGGAATTTTCTAGCTCGGCGAGAGCAAGCCCGCTTGCTGGCGTTGGTGTTTACGCTGGGGCTGGTGATCATTTTGATGGTCGAGGCGGCCAAGCCCGAGAATTGGTATTGGATGTGGGGCGGCAAACCGCCGCAAACTTCGCCTGCTGAAGACGACCGCCCCAAACCGCCCGATGAATATCAAGACATCGATACAAGGCTGCGACCTGCACCGAGTACGGATGATTCCACAGAGCCACTCGTCGTGGCCGCGGAGGATTCAGAAGCCGAAGACGCTTGGGCCGCGCCGAACGATGTTTACTACTCCGAGCATCTTCTACCCGGTGTGCGGCAGATCGACCTGGAGTTGATTCGCGACGACACGGCATTCAGCAGCGAGGAGAACGAGGTCTTCCACCGCTGGCTCGTACAGTGCGATCGCCTGGGAGCGGAGAAGCTTTCAGAACGCGCGCTGGGGCCGAAGACCTATTTGCAATTGTTCAAGCAAAGTAATGTCTACCGCGGTCGGGTTGTTTCGCTCCGCGGAACCGTGCGGCGGGCGCTGCGGGTGCATGCCAACGAGAACCCCTGGGGAGTCGATACGTATTACCAATTGTGGCTTCAGCCCGATGATCGCCCGTCGTTACCCATCGTGGTGTATAGCATGCAGTTGCCCCAGGGGTTTCCGGTCGCCACGGAAATGAAGGAGGAGGTCACCCTGGTGGCCGTTCCGTACAAGCGGTGGCCCTATCTCGCACAAGACACGATGCGATCGGCCCCCTTGGTACTGTCCCCGACGGTCACCTGGGAAGTGGCCGCACCGGTTGCCAGTGCGGAGATCACTGGTACTCAGATGACGCTCGTCGTGCTTGGCGCCATCGCGGTGGCCGCACTGGTAGTGACGTTCGTCATCAAGAGAACCAACCAAGGCCGAATCAGAAAGCCGTCGAAGTTTGCAGAGGGATTTCACGCGGCACAACTGGATGTGGACCCGGAGGCCGATTCCGAAACCGCGATTGCTGCCGCCATGCAGCAAGTGGACGAGACCGCCGCAAACGACAGTCAGACCGTCAACGCCGATTAACTCCAGAATCGATTCCTGCTTATCTCTCGCTCGGTGTCCCGCACAGCATGAACCAAGCTGCGAACCATGATGACCGCAACCCGGGCAGTTCGACGAGAAGCATTGCGCCCCGATTCGGTCGCTGGCTCTCGCAAACACGGCAGGTCGTCGCGACCGTGATGTTATGCCTGGCGAGCGTTGCCTCATCGTCGGCCCAAAGTACGAACGAGATGTTGCGATTGCTGGGCGTCGATGACCAGCATTTGTCCGCCTTCGTCGATGGCCGCCCCCTGGCCGCAGACGAGAACGAAGCACTGCTGCGAATACTCTTTGCTGCCAACCGCTTCGATTCGTTGCATCTTCACCGCGGGATTCGAAACGATGTCTCGCTGGACGACCTCGCTGCTCAGCCAGGTACGTTTCGGGGAGAGGTGTTCCAACTACGCGGGAGAGTCACCCGCGTGGAAGTGGAGGAACCGGCGGCTGCCGACGCAACACGTTTCGAGATGCCCCAGTTCTACCGCTGTACTGTTCAACTCGAACCTTCCGATTTACAGGCGATCGTTTACACGACAACCGTGCCGTCGGAGTGGGCCGCGGGAGCCGACGACCTCGATGAACCGGTCAGCTTTGTCGGCTTCTTCATCAAGACCGTGGGTGAGGCAGTCGACATGCCACAATCGGTGTTCGTAACCTCCCGCCTGGCCTGGCATCCGCGGACCACGCTGGGCAACCTGGGCATGGACGTGGGCCTGTTTGATACCGTAACCGATCGCACGGGCATCAAAAGAGCCGAACGGGAGTGCTTCTACCAAATGCTTTCGGCTGCCGGTCGAGCCGACACTAGCCGGCTGGATCGACTCACGCAGGACGACTACCCGGCCGCGCCGTTGTTCAATTCCCCGGAACTCCAACGTGGTCGCCTGGTAGGCTTACGCGGGGTTGCGCGACGCATTACGAAAATCATCGTCGAAGATCCGGACATCATCGAGCGGCTTGGGATCGATCACTACTACGAAGTGGCCGTGTTCACCGACGATTCCCAGGGCAACCCCATCATCTTCTGCGTGCGCGATCTGCCCGAGGGGATGCCCGTGGGTGACGGCATCAGCGAAGTGGTTCGCATTCCGGCCTTCTTTTTAAAAGCCTGGACATTTGAAACCGCTCAGCTTCATCAGCAGGAAGCCACCGATGCCGATCCCTCACGACAAGGACAACATCTGCGGCAAGTTGCACCGCTGCTGATGGGTAAGATGCCGCATTGGTATGTGCCCCCGAGTGACCAGGTGCCGGGCATCTCGGGTTGGGTGGCCGGTTCGCTATTTCTGCTGGCACTGGCCGGTGTGTGGTACGGCGTGTGGAGGAGACACGTCGCAGATAAATCGTACGCCGACGGCACGTTGGCTCGCGCCCGCGAACCCGAAGACGCCACGCTTGATACCACGGCGATCGAAAAACTCGATTCCGAAGAGCCCGTGATCGAGCACGACTAGCACACGGTTTGTCACCCGACGGTGACGGCAAGCCAGCACTGCGCTGATGCTACCAAACGCGGATTGACACTGCCGCGGCCTTTCCGGTACATAACTCCAGCTTTTCTTTTCATTTTTGCAGCGCGGACCGTTCTGGTCTCGTACTGCGCGAGAGCGTTATCCCTTCACCATGCAATCGATATCGTAGCCTCAGTTCGAGGATGACGGTCAACCGCGGTGCGTCGGTACGAACCGCGTTTGTCGAACCCGTTCGTTCGCTTCTGTCCACGGAAGGCCATGGCGAAAGACCCCCAACAAGACGAAAGCTCCGGCGAACAGGCCCCCGGAGGGTTGAAGGCAAAGCTTGCGCCTGCGTTGGATGCCGTGAAGCGCACCATGGTCTGGGCGCTTGCCAATCGTCTCAAGGCGGGGTTGTTCGGGGCAGGGGGCTTGCTCGCGCTCGTCGTGCTCGTCTTTGCCGGATCGTACTTGACCGGCGGGGGTGAAAAATCCGTCGAGCAATTCACCATCGAAGACGCCTTGGAAGCGTTGGATCTGCAAGACTACCAGCGCGCTCGCCAGGCAGCACAGTTCCTGTTGAAGCCCGGCGCCGTGAACCCCTCAGAACTTGGCGGACCGGTATACGTATTAGGTGCCGTGGCGATGGCCGATGCCGAGCTGGCCTGGATCGACCGCAAGCACGGCAAGTATCTGCTGGCGGCCCGCTACCTGGAGGAGGCTCGCGACCGGGGATTTCCGACGGATCGCCGTGGCGAAGGCCTCATCATGCTGGGGCAGTGCTTGATTCAAAGCCGCCAATACTCCGCGGCCCGTCTGGCATTGCGCGAAGCCCTGGAGGCCACCCCCGAGAATTCAGCGACCGCGCAGCAACTGTTGGCCGCCGCCTACTTGGAAGATGCCGATCCCGACTTGGATCAGGCGCTGGTGCATAATCGGGCATTTCTCGACCACGGCAGCATTACGCCCGACGAACTTCACGCGGGTCTTCTGCAGCAAGCCACCATCCTGTTTCGGCTCGGTCAGACTGAGGCCGCCATGCAAGCATTGCAGGGCATTCCCGACGGTTCGCTGCTGCGGTCCGAACGAATGATCCTCGAAGCTCGCTTGCTCATGGCCCAGGCCGAAGCACAGTCGATTGACCATCAGCCCGGCGAACCGGTCTCTGTCGAAGTGGCCGAACTCTATCGCAGGGCCATCGATCAGCTTCGCGCCGCCGCGGGGTTCGATGTTTTGGAGAACCAGACCACGGCCAAGTCGCGTTATCTGATCGGCGTTTGCTACGCCCAACTCGCAGACGTTCGCGCGGCCGTCGATCAGTTGTTTCGCGTTACCGAGAACCATCCTCAGACCCCCGAAGACGTGGCCGCCACACTCTTAAGGGCCGACGTGCTTCGCGACGCGATGCAAGACGACGATGCGGTAATCGCCTACAAAACGGCAATCGTCACGGCCGGCAATCCGCTGGAGTTCAGCAACCCCTGGCTCACGCTGGACGAATTCCGCCGACGTGTGTTGGCCGCGTACGACGCCTATATCGAACAGGGCCAGTACGCGGCGGCCGTGGAATTGGCCAAGGGGCTGACTCCCATTTTTCCGGAAGATCGCGCTCTGTTGCTCGAAGCGGTAGCTCGCCGCCGATGGGGACTGGCGCTGATCAACGAGGCCGCCAACGATCAAGATCCGCAGTCCGATGTGGTCGCCGAAGAAGGTCGCGCCCAGTTGCGACACGCGGGCAACGTCTTCTTTCGCGTCGCTCAGATCCACTTGACCGATCGAACCTACCCGGACGATTTGTGGAACGCCGCGGATAGTTATCTTCAGGGCCACGACTTTGAGAATGCCGTGAAGATCTCGACGAAGTACCTCAGCGAAGGGGAACGCCATCGCCGCCCCTTGGCGCTGTTGGGCATGGGGCGAGCACTGCTTTCGCTCGACCGGCCCGAAGAAGCTTTGGTTGTGTTGGACAACTGCATCGAGTTTCACCCCCTGGCCACGTCGACCTATCAGGCGAGGCAGCTTGCCAGCATGGCCTACATGGAACTGGATCAGCCGACCGAAGCAGAGCAGATGCTGCTGGCCAACCTCACGGACGAACACCTGACGCCCAGCAGTTTGGAATGGCAAGCCTCGATCTTCGAACTGGGCCGACTCTATTATCTCACCGGTCGTTACCCCGAGGCGATCGCCCGCCTGGAAGAGGCAATCGCCCGCTACCCGGATTCTGATCGCGTTCTGGAAGCCCGATATCTCGCGGCCGAATCGTATCGACGCTACGGCTTGGAGCTCAGCGCACCACCGGGTGAGGATATTCCGCCCAGCAGTTACGCGGCCAGGGCATCGGAAGCATCGAAGATGCTGGCCACCGCCGCGGAGCAATACGTCGAAGTGCGTCGCGCGGTGATGGAACTGGAAGCAGAGCGACTGCTGTCACTCAACGAAGAAAGGCTTCTGCGAAATACCTACTTCGCCCAAGGTCAGGCGCTTTCGCAGTTGGGACGCTGGCAAGCCGCAATCGACATATACACAGCGGCCACGAATCGCTATCAGCGGGACCCCGAAGCTCTGGAAGCCTATGTGCAGATAGCAAACTGCTATCGCCAGATGGGAGAACCGCTTGATGCGCGGGGAACAATCGAGCAGGCCAAGATCGTGCTGTCACGACTGCCGGAAGACGCAATGTTCACCGCATCGACGAATTACACCCGCCAACAATGGCAACAACGACTGGACCGACTAAGCACGCTTTAGCGTGACGCGTTCGCCTTGGCTGCGAACCCGAAAGATACGACGCGATGTCTGAAATTCCCACCGACATTCTGACTGAACTGGTTCGCCAGAAGCTCGACTGCCTACAACAGTTGTGGCGTCTTGGCAGTCAGCAGAACGAGTTGATCGAAGGTGGGGAAATGAGCCAACTGCTGAAAGTGCTGGCCGCCAAGCAGCGACTGTTGAACACCATGCAAGCCATCGAGCAGAAACTGAATCCGTTTCGCGACGAAGATCCGGAGAAGCGGATTTGGCGGTCGCCGGAAGATCGCAAACGGTGCGCGGACATGATCTCGCAGAGCGAGCAATTGCTGGCCAAGATCATGGAGCACGAACAGCAATGCGAAAGCCATCTGCGACATCGCCGCGACGAAGCGGCGCAACGTCTGCAAGGTGCCCATGTTGCCAGCCAGGCCCGCGAAGCGTATTCGCAGCACCCGTCATCCGCGACCGGCAACCTCGATATTTCGTCCGAGTCCTGATCCGATTGCTGAGTAGCCCATGTCCCACAGCGAACACCCTCGACTATCGATTCCCGAGGACCAGCATTCCGACCTGGAAACGGTGCTCACCGCATGGCACGAAGCCACGCAACGGCTCGAGCACACGCACGAAGCGCTTCGCGCGGAAGTCCAGCGTTTGACGGACGAGTTGGAGAACAAGAACCGCGAACTGGCCCGTAAGAACCGACTGGCCGACTTGGGGCAAATGGCCTCGCATATCGCTCACGAACTACGCAACAACCTGGTACCGGTGACGCTGTACCTCAGCCTGCTGCGTCGCCGTGCCTCCGAAGACCCGAGTACCGTTTCTATTGTCGACAAAATCAGCGCGGCTTGTACCGCATTGGATGTGACCGTGAACGACCTGCTGCACTTTACCGCCGACCGTGACCCCAACCGCGAACGCATTCATCTGGCGCAGTTGATCGACGACGTGATCACGTCGCTGCGTCCTCAATTGACGGCCCAGGCCATCAACGTGGATATCGACGTTCCTACGTCATTGGTCGCGGATGCCGATCGCGACATGCTGCGTCGTAGCGTTCTGAACCTCACGTTGAACGCCGTGGATGCCATGCCCGAAGGGGGCGAACTTGTCATCACCGGCGTCGATTGCCATTCGAACATCGAGATCGAGATCGCCGACTCGGGCGAAGGGCTGGGTGACGACGTACGCACGCGGATCTTCGAACCGTTCTTTACGACCAAGCACACCGGTACCGGCTTGGGGCTGGCCATTGTCGAGCGAATCGCCGAAGTGCACGGCGGCTCGGTGTTGGCGATGAATTGCCCCGAGGGAGGCGCCGCGTTCACCATCGTTCTTCCCAAACGGATGGCCATGCAAGCCGCCGCTTAAGGCACGAAGAAACCTGTCATGACTACAAAATCATCGAAGAACAAAAGCGATGCCCCCGCCGTGCTCGTGGTAGACGACCACCGGCAGGCCCGCGAATCGATGGGCGAAATTCTCCGGCACGCCGGGTACCAGGTCGATTGCGTCTCCTCGGGGGTTGAAGCTCTGGCGCGCCTGGCGAACGAAGACTACGACGTGGTGATCACCGACCTGCAAATGCCGGGCATGAGCGGGTTGGAGTTCATTCGCGAGATCGAGCAGCGTCGGCACGGCGCGCAAGTAGCCATGGTGACCGCGCACGCCACGGTAAGCTCCGCAGTCGAAGCCATGCGTCACGGCGCGTTCGACTACATCGAGAAGCCGTTCGATGTCGAACAGCTCGAGCACCTGGTTACCCGTGCCATCGAACATGGTCACCTGCTGGACAAGAAACCCGCCGACAGTTCATCCGGCTTCGATGCCTCGACCGAGATGATCGGCAGCAGCCGGGTCATGCAGGCCCTGCGGGCACGAATCGCTCAAATCGCTGCCACGTCGGAAACCGTACTCATCAGTGGCGAAAGCGGTACCGGCAAAGAGTTGGTCGCCCGCGCGATCCATGCGGGCAGCCCTCGCAATCAGGCCCCGCTTGTCAGCCTGAACTGTCCTGTGCTTTCCGATCAGCTCATGGAAAGCGAACTCTTCGGGCACGAACGCGGTGCATTCACCGGCGCCGACGCATCTCGCACCGGGCGGTTCGAGTTGGCCGACGGCGGCACCATTCTGCTGGACGAAGTCACCGAGATCGAACTTCTCCTGCAAGCCAAACTGTTGCGTGTTCTCCAGGAACGATCGTTTGAACGCGTGGGGTCCAGCAAGACGCTCTCGGTCGACGTCCGCGTTCTGGCCACCACCAATCGTCAGCTCAGCGACGAAGTAACCGCTGGTCGGTTTCGCGAAGATCTCTTCTACCGATTGAACGTGCTGCCACTGCAAGTACCGCCGCTGCGCGATCGTCGGGAAGACGTGCCCGAGTTGGTCGACTACTTCCTGCAGCGTGCCTCACAGCGGTTGAGTGGTGCGGCGTGCCAGATCGAAGCTGCGGCGACCGATCTGCTGGTCAACTACCACTGGCCGGGCAACATTCGCGAGCTGGAAAACATTGTCACCCGCGCGTGTGTGCTGAACGCCGGAACCCCCATCGGGCCCGACGAACTGCGACCCTGGCTCATCGACTCTGAAGACGGTGAAGCCATCACCGGCAACGGGCCGACCCCGGGAGTCAGCCTGCACGAGATGGAGCGGCAACTGATTCAAACCACGCTCGAACACTTTGACGGGCATCGGGCCAAGACCGCCGAAGCCCTGGGGATCGGCATTCGCACGCTCTCCGGCAAGCTGAAGTCCTACGGTTACGCGCCCCGCGCCAAGGCACCATCGCCAACTCCGCAGAGGGCCGCATGAAGACGGTCAACACAACACGAACACACGCGCGCGACATGCTTGCGGCAAATGTTGCCGATTGCGATGCGCAGATTTTGCCGCATCCGCGACAGCAGTCACGTTACGCAACGTTGTTGTGTATTGCGGAGGTGTCGTTGGCCAGCCCTCGTAACCTGAAGCGAGACGGGCAACTTGGGAGAATCACAACCTTTACCGGCTTGCGATGTTCTGCGGCTTTGCTAGCAGCGAATCCGAATGGCGCGCCACTTGCTTTCACAGGCCCCTGGCTATCGCCGCATCGCAAGCACGATGGAACCAACGTTCGCGCGAGCCAAACAAAACCCACGTAGAAACCAAAACCAATGATTGCCTCATCACTTTTCGATTCGACGTCGGTCCCCGTGCTGGAACAGGTGGTCAACTTCACCCAGCGGCGGCACGACATTCTGGCCGGAAACATCGCCAATCTCGACACGCCCGGCTATCGAGTCCGCGATCTTTCGCCGGAACGTTTCCAGGTCCGGCTGAAGTCGGCAATCGACGAGCAGTCCAGCCGTCACTCGAGTCACTCGCTCAGTGGAGTCGCAACCTCGCACGGCAACCCGATCGACGAGGTGGACGACAACTTTCAACGCATGCTCTACCACGACGACAGCAACGTCGCGTTGGAAGAGCAAGTGCGAGAAATCGGAAAGAACCAGATTCAACACAATACGGCCATTGCGGTCATGGTCAGCCAGTTTCGACTGCTACAGGCGGCCATCTCCGAACGTGCGTAAGCGAACGTAACCCGTCATCGCCAGTTCGGGCTGGCCGAACATCAATTAACAGAAACAGGTGACAACATGCAGGTAGCCCTTGATATAGCAACCAGTGGTCTTGTTGCTCAACGGACACGCCTGAATGCGATTTCGAGCAACATCGCCAACATCAGCACCACCCACAACGAGGCCGGCGAACGCGTGCCCTATCAACCTCGCTTCGCCGTGTTTCAGGCAGACTACAGCGAGGGCAGAGGCACCGGCGCCGCGGGCGTGCAAGTTAGCTCGATCGAAAGCGAAAACGTTGAACCGCTGTTGAGATACGAACCCAACCACCCCGATGCTGGGCCCAACGGGATGGTTGCTTACCCGAACGTGAACCTTATTCAAGAGTCAGTCGACGCCATCGAGGCTTCCCGCGCTTACGAGGCCAACCTTGGTGTCATCGAGATCACGAACAACTTGTCGGAGCAGACCCTCAGAATCGTCGCGTAACTTTAGCAACGGACGATCAAGTTGGCTCCCGCACAGCCAATCGTGGAGAGAACATGCCACAAAGTATCGGACCCATCCGCCCGGTCGATTTACCGAAGCCCCCCGAGATTTCGCCCACAAACCTGGGCGAACCAGGAGGCCCGGACAAAGCGGGCTTCAAGAACGTATTGCTGGATTCGATTCATGAAGTGAACGCCGTACAACAGCAGGCCGATCAAGCGGTCGAAACCTTGGCCACCGGTGGTGACATCGAGCCGGCCGAGGTGCTGACCGCCGTGCAGAAGGCCGACCTGGCGTTCCGCATGCTGATGCAGGTTAGAAACAAAATTGTCGCGGCGTACGACGAGGTGCGAAACATCCGGGTTTAACCCCGGGCAGGGTGCAACGTGAGTGGGAGATGCACGACACCGTGGATGTGACGTGCACCGTAGCGGCAGGTTGTCGTGCCGTCATGGGTTTTGCGATGGAACGCGGAGCAAGCGTTAATGGATTTCTTGAATACGGCCTTTGCCCAACTCAATGAGTTCTTCCGTTCGATGACGCCCGCGGCGCGGTTCACCGCCGTGCTGCTGTTGGCGGTGGTGGTCATCAGCCTGGCCTACCTGGTCAACACTCAGGTTGCAGGCCCCGATGCGTTCCTGCTCAACGGGCAGAACTTCTCGCCCAAAGAAATGCAGAAGATCGAATCCGCACTCGGCAGCGCCGGGCTGGGCGATTACGAAATCGAAGGTACCAAAATCCGCATCCCTCGCGGTCAGCAAGACGCCTACATGGCAGCGTTGGCGGCCGGCGACGCATTGCCCCGCAACTTTGGCGACTATCTCGACAAGATCGTCAACGAAGGCAGCCCGCTGATCAGTAAGTCGCAGCAAAAGCAACGAGAACACGTTGCCAAACAGCAGGAGCTTTCCAACCTGATCGGCCATTTCGACGGCATTCTCAACGCCGCCGTGATTTACGACACGAAGATGGAAGGGCCGTTCAATCGCAACGCCCATACCACGGCCTCGGTTCAGATCGAAGCCATCAATGCTTCGGTGCTCGACGAACAGAAGATCAAGGCCATCCGCAATCTGGTCAGCCACGCCGTAGCAGGCCTCGACCCGAAGGATGTATCGATTACCGATACGCTCGGTCGCAATTGGTCGGGCATGAGTTCCGACGGCTCGGCCAGTGCCTCCGACGATCCTTACTTGGCCCGGATGCGTGAGTACCAGGGCATCTTCGAGGAGCAGATCAAGAACGCGCTGTCGTACATTCCCAGCCTTACGGTAAAGACCAACGTGGTGCTCGATCGAGAAGTCCGCAGCACCAGCGCGAAAATCAACTACGACAAGAATGCCGTTCCGATTCGCACGGTGACCGACTCCTCGTTTAGTTCGACGATCGGGCAGGGGCCCGCGGGTCGTCCCGGAGTTGCCAGTCAACGTGCAAATCAGGGTGCGAGTATCGCCGCGGCACCAGCACCCGGCCCCAAGAGTGAAGACGAAACTTCCAGTGAGGAAATCCTGCAGGCGATTCCTCATGAAGAAACCAACGTGGTGCTGCACGGAATGACGCCAACGCAAGTCACGGTGGCCGTCGGAATTCCGACCAGCTATCTGCGTGAAGTGTGGCAACAGCGACACCCAACCGCCGAAGGTGAAGAACCGGCCATTCCCGAGGACGCGGAGCTGGCCCTGATCCAAGACGAAGTCACGGCCGGGATTCAGAACACCGTGCTCAACTTGATCCCCGTTGGTGAATCGGTCGTCGATCCCACATCGCTGGTCAGCGTCAATACCTTCCAGCATATTCCCGGACCGCCAATCGAAGAGGAGGGCATCAGTACCGCCGCGGTTGGCTGGTTCGGTCAACAATGGGCCACCCTGGCCATGATCGCACTGGGCGGCTTCAGTCTACTGATGCTCCGTTCCACACTTCGTTCCTCGGCAACTCCGGCGGAGCCCGTTGGCATGCCCAGCCCGCCCGCGAATTCCGGCGGTGCTTCCGATGACGAAGAACCCCAGGTTTCCGAAAACCGTTTGATGGGACTCCGTACCGGGGGACCGTCGTTGCGGGAAGACCTTAGCGAGATGGTTCAAGAGGACCCGGCAGTTGCTGCCAGGATTATCGAAAACTGGATTTCCAGTGCCACGTAATTCGAGTCACGTGTAATTCATGTCGACCCCATCCGATCAACTTAGAAAAGCAGCCATTCTCGTGGCCAGCCTCGACAGCGCGTCGGCCGATCGCGTGCTCGACGAGATGGACGAGTTGCAAGCCCGACAGGTGCGCGATGCTGTGCTTGCCTTGGGAGATCCGGATGGCGAGGAGCAACAGGCGGTGATCGAAGAGTTTTTCCGCAACGATCCGAATTCAGTCGCCAAGGGGCTAAGCGGCGTGGAACTCGACGAAGGGCTTTCGCAACGGTTGGGGATGTCAAACCCAGAGGCGGAAACCAAACCCACCGTAGAAAACAACCCGGAAGACACGATTCCGTTTCAGTTCCTGCATCAGGCCCAGTCGGGCAAGCTGGTTCCTCATTTGTCCCAGGAACATCCGCAAACCATTGCCCTCATCCTGTCGCACATCCCGCCGGAACGGGCGGCCGATATGTTGGGCAGTTTGCCGGCCGATTTGCAGGCCGACGTCGTACGGCGGTTGGTCGATCAGCGTGAGGTGAACCCTGAGATCGTACGGGAAGTCGAACGTGGGTTGATGGCTCGCCTCGGCACCGAAGCGCTGAGCGACCACCAACGCAAGTCAGGGGTCGAGGGCGTTCTGGAGATTCTTCGCTCGGGCCAAAAAGTTCAAAGCCAGGCCATCTTGAATAATCTGGCTCAGCGTGGTGTCGACCTGGGGCAACATGCCGGTCCCGCCCGATTCACGTTCGACGACCTGCACCAACTCGATAGTGACTCATTGTCCGCACTCGTTCAGGCGGCAGACAAGAAACTGCTGGCGTTGGCATTGTTGGACCGCCCGCAATCGTTCGTCGATCGCGTGACCAGTCACATGAGCCCCGCCGCGGCACACGATCTTCGCATGAGTCATCGACAACCTGGCCCCGTGCGGCTACGGGATGTCGAAGCCGCGCAACAGCAACTGGTCGAGCTGGCCACCAGGCTCACGGTCGAAGGCCGTGCCCACTGGCCGCAAGAGCACTTGTTGATCGACGCGTAAGAAAACACAACACCTAAGTTCAACCAGCGACCCCGAGGGAATTGAAGTGGCGACGGTAATCAAGGCGAGTGATCACAAAGCAGCACAGGGCCACGTGGCGTTCAACTTCGACGATATGTCGAAGCAAGCCGAGGGCTACCTGGAGCAAATCCGTGTGAAAGCCGCCCGACTTGTTGCCGAATCACAAGCTGAAGCGGCCGCCATTCGTCAGAAGGCCGTAGCCGAGGGGAAGGCCGCCGGAAAAGCCGAAATCGAACAACACACCCACCAGCAGGTGGAAGCCAAGCTAAGCACCGCCATTCCCGCCGTGCAAGCCGCGGTCGCCGAACTGGCCAAGGCTCGCGACGCCTGCATGATCGCCTGGGAAGGGCGAGCCGTACACCTGGCCTGCTCGATCGCCAGCCGCATCATCCGTCGCGAAATCGCCCAACATCCCGAAATCACGATGACCCTCATTCGCGAAGCGCTGAACATGGCCGTTGGTAGCCCTCGGATACGCGTGCGTATGAACCCCGCGGATCTCGAAGCCTTAGCCGGTCATCTCGAACCGCTGCAACAGGAGTTGAATCGAGCTGGCAAGGCGGAGATTGTCCCCGACGACGAAGTCACCCTCGGTGGTTGCCGCATCGACACTGGCTTCGGCACCATCGATCAGCAAATCGAGGCTCAACTGGGCCGCATCGAAGAAGAACTGACCACATCCTAGGTAGACAATTCGGCCGGAAGTCCTGGGGCCGCGAACAACGCTAACAACGAAAGACTCGACCAAGAAACCTCACCCGCCATGATCACCCTTGAAGACCAACTCGATGCGATTCAGCCCACCGACGTGGTCGGTCGCGTCGTGCGCACCGTTGGCCTGGCGACCTCGGTCGAAGGCTTTCCCGCACCCATGGGCGCGGTGGCCGCGATCGAACGGGCCGGTCAAAAGCCGCTGCTGGCCGAGGTGGTTGGTTTCCAAGAACAGCACACCGTGCTCTACCCCATGGGAAGCCTGGCCGGGGTGCGTCGCGGAGACCGTGTGCGGCTGGTGCGAACCATGCCTTGGATTCGCGTTGGCCCGCAGTTGCTGGGCCGCGTGATCAACGCGCACGGCGAGTGCATCGACGGGCGACCTCAACCCGTGATGGCCGATCGAACGACCATCTATCGTGAGGCTCCCGAAGCGATTCAACGACCTCCGATCACGGAAAGTATTTCAACCGGCATTCGCGCCATCGACGGCCTGCTAACCTGTGGGCTTGGGCAGCGCATGGGCATCTTTGCCGGCCCCGGCGTGGGCAAGAGCGTCACACTCGGCATGATGGCTCGCTACACCAACGCCGACGTCAAGGTGATCGCGCTCATCGGCGAGCGTGGCCGCGAAGTCAACGAGTTCCTGCAAAACGATCTTGGTCCCGAAGGGCTGGCCCACTCGGTGGTCATCGTGGCCACCAGCGACGAACCGGCCGTATTGCGTGTTCGCGCAGCGGCAGTCGCCACGGCCGTGGCCGAATACTTCCGCGACCAAGGGCAAAACGTGTTGCTGCTGATGGACTCGCTCACCCGGCTGGCGTTGGCACAGCGTGAGATTGGTCTCGCCGCCGGCGAACCGCCCACGACCCGCGGCTATCCACCGTCGGTGTTCGCACTGCTGCCACGGTTATTGGAACGTGCCGGCCGAGTGGCCGAGGGAAGCATCACGGCGTTCTATTCAGTTTTGGTCGAAGCAGATGACGCCAGCGAACCGATCAGCGACGCCGTGCGAGGATTGCTCGACGGACATACCTGGCTTTCGCGAAAGATCGCCGAGCGCGGTCACTATCCGGCCATCGACGTGCTCGAAAGTATCAGCCGGTTGATGGCGAACATCGCCCCCCCCGAACACCTGGCCGCGGCCCGATCGTTGCGGCAAATGATGGGAGCTTATCGCGACCACGAAGACCTTGTGTCGATTGGTGCCTATCGCCGTGGTTCCAATCCGTTGGTCGATCAGGCCATCGACCTGCAAGAGGCCATCAACCTGTATCTGCAACAAGCCGTCGAAGAGTCGTCGTCCGTCGACGTGGCCCGCGATCAGCTCATCCAGTTGATGCGGATCGCCGAGCAACGACGTGCCAATCTGGTGGCTCAGGAAGCCGCAACACAGCCAGCACTGAACCCTCCGCCCGAGCAAAGGGCGTAATCCGCGATGAATAAGTTCCAGTTCCAATTCGAAACCCTCCAGCGGCTTCGCGAAGCCGCCCGCGATGAACGCCACGGGAACCTGGCCGAAGCGCTAAGGGCCGAGGAAATTCTGTCGGAACGCATGCACGAAGTGAATACCGAAGTCGACGAGTTCACCTCGCAGTTCAAGCTGCCGGAAACGGGTCCGATCCAAGTCGATCACATCTTGGAAAGGCAACGCTACGAGCTGTTGCTCCGCAGTGAACTGAAGAACCTGGAAGCGCAGCGAGAGCAGGTCGAAGCCGAAATTGTAAATCGTCGCGAAGCACTGACCGAGGCCGACCGTCACGTTCGCGTCCTGGAGAAGCTCCGCGAGCGGCAAGAGAAAAAGCACCGACAGGAACAGATGCGAATCGAACAGCGCGAACTCGATGAAGTAGCCGGCCAGCGATGGTGGCGGGAGGCTGCGCCATGATCGGGAAGACGTTCCGTATCGGGACGCTATTGTTCGCCTACTTCTGCATTGCCACGATCATTGCTCAGGTGATTGGACTCGGCATGATGTGGTCCAAGGGCAGCTTGGAGTCGGGCCGGCTTATGCAAGCCTTGGCCGCGATCCAGGGAGTCGACCTGGTGGCCATGCAACAAGAGGCCGTCGAAGCACAAATCACCCTCAACCCCGGGCAGCCATCGATCGAAGAGATCATCCAGGCCCGTGCCGAGGGACTGCGTCAGATCGAAATGAAAGAGATCGCCGTCAGCGCCGGCATGCAAGAGATTGAAAATCAATTCCGCTCGCTGGACCAAGAAAAGCACCAATTCGAACTAGTGCAGGAAAAATTCGGCGAAGAACTCGAAACCATGTACGCCGAAGCCTTGGTCGAAGGTCGCGACAACGCCCGAATTCTGCTCGAGAACCTGAAGCCCAAGCAGGCGAAAGAACAGATCCTGCAGATGCTGGAAAACGACGAGATCGATCAGGTCGTCACGCTGCTGGCCGAGATGCCCATCTCGAAGCGCGGCAAGATCGCACGCGAATTCAAGGCGGAAGACGAGGTTATCAAGCTGGCCCAGATCCTGGAGCGGGTGCGACAGGGCAAGCCCGATACCACGATCGTGCAAGAAGTTCGCGACGACGAAGTCAGCACCGATCCACAGGCGGGGGGATAACGGGATGGTTACGATTCCAGCAAACCACACAACGCAGACGAGCTTGCCGATCGACCTTGCGCCCGTATCGGGTGGCGCCAAGTTCGACCAGGACGGTGGTCCGTCTTTCAAGGACCATCTGCAAGACGTCTCGCGCCCGCCGGTGAATTCCGATCAGCGACAGGAATCGTACGACGAGCAATCGCCGGTCGAAGCTCAGCGCAGTGAACCGGGGGCCGCCGTTTCGGACCAGCCTGCCCGATCCACGGAGACCACCGACGATTCGCGTGAGGGCGAGGAACCTCAAGCCGAGGTGAACGACACTGCCACGAATCGCAACGAATCGACGGCGGATAACTCCGATGAAGAAACCCCCGTGGAAGATCGTGAGCAAAGCACGGTATCGGACGAGGCTGCGGATGTTCCCGCAGCGCCCGTCGCCGAGGGGGAAGCGATTCTGGAAAACGGCGACGCGAAGAGCACCGACACCATCTTGGCGCAACAAGACAAATCCGCGATCGCCCAGGGTGAAGTAACGACTGCTGAAACCGCCACCGATCAGGCAGAGACCGATCCGGTGCTGAACCTCTCGGGTCGCAAACAGAAATCGGAGAAGAATCAAGCAACGACCAAGCAAGTCGATCAGGTCACCAAGACGGATCAAGGTGAGGGTGGAAGGTCGAATGCAGTTGAAGAAGTAACGGTCAAGCAAACCTCCGACACGATCAAAGAAACAGCCTCGCAAACCACGGCTAAACCCGATCAGGCGAGTGCAAAGGCTCCAGAGAATGGAACGGTCGCGGCCACGACCGTGGACACGAAGCAAGTCGTCGAGGCCAGTGAGCAGCTTGTCGCCGAGAAGACCACCGGAAAAACGGACGATTCACGGAAGACCACCTCCCCAAAACAACCAGCCGCCGAGCCGACGAACAAGGCCGGCGAGGCGACCGGCGATGAGGTCAAAGTTGTCCAGCCGACGAAAGAACAGCTCTCCAGCGAGTCGGAGCCTTCGGATCGCAAATCGAAAGACGAAGCGGTCACCAAGCCGAAAGGAAAGAGCCCCAACCCGTCGCCGGCCACACTCGCGCAGAAGTTGGCGCCCGAGGTGACCACGCAATCGACCGCCGAGCTTTCGTCCTCGGAATCGATCAAGGCGGCAACCACGCAAGTGCAGGTCTCGGTCGCCGACGGGGTCGAAGTTACCTCGCCGGAAGAAACGGTACGCAATCCGCAACGCGTGGAAACGGGCGGCGAAGACTTCAAGCCTGCCACACAGATTGTGTCGAAGACCGGGGAAGTAAACTCCGAAGCAGCAACCCGCGTTGTCTCGGAAGCCACCGAGGCCAAAGAGACGATACGCACCGATGCCACGCGTCAGCATCCGGAAGTTGACCGTGCCCGGTTCGTGCAACGTGTCGCTCGGGCGTTCAATTCGGTTGCGAATCGCGGAGGTACGCTTCGTCTGCGGCTGAGCCCCCCGGAACTGGGTTCGCTGAAGATTGAAATCGACGTTCGCGGCTCGACCATGACGGCTCGCATCGAGGCGGAAACCTCCGCCGCGCGAAGCGTGTTGCTCGAAAGTTTGCCTGCACTACGCGAACGGCTGGCCGACCAGAACATCAAGATCGACAAGTTCGACGTCGATTTGTTGAACCAATCTCCCGACGATTCGTTTCGACAACCGGCCGGAAATCACGATCGGCAGGACGAACGTTCGCCGCTGGGCAACACACCCCGCGGCAACGGCAACATTGCGGCAGATCAAGAGACAAGTACGGGCAACACCACGCCAGGCTTGGGAGAGGACACCCAACTCAACGTGGTGGTGTAGCGAAACAGAACCAAAGGAAACCAGAGGCCACCCGTTCCAGGGTCCAGAAAGCCAACGGAGCAAATCATGGATGTCGGCGCGACAGGAAGTACCACGAGTACCAATTCGGTTTCGGACAAAGACATTACCGATGCACTCGGCGGTCTGGATCTCGATGACTTCTTCGACCTGATGATCAAGGAGCTGCAAAACCAGGATCCGCTCAATCCCCAAGAGTCGGACAAGATCCTGCAGCAGTTCACACAGCTCCGTGAGATCGGGGCCACCGACAAGCTCAACAACACGTTGGATTCGGTGTTGCTGGGTCAACAACTCGCCAACGCCAGTTCGCTGGTGAACAAAGGCATCATCGGCCTCTCGGACGACGGTTCCAACGTCGAAGGTTCGGTTGACCGCGTGACGATCGAGAATGGTTCAGCAAAGCTGCATATTGGCGAAGAGACAGTGTCCATCAACAATATTCGCGAAATCCTTCCTCCCGCGTCCTCGACGGACACCGAGTGATCGCGGTGGGACGACAACCTTACTTGAAACCTAAAACTTAAAACGGAACGTCCGGCAGCGAATTGCATCAGCCGGCCATAGAAGAACCTCAATCAGGAGGGGGTTTACCATGGGTCTATCATCAGCACTTAGTACCGCGCTGACCGGTCTCAACGCCGCGGAAGCGACGATCGACGTGGTTGGTAACAACATCGCCAACTCAAACACGGTGGGATTCAAGGCCTCGGAAGCCGTGTTCGCAACCCAGTTCTTGCAAACCCAGAGCTTGGGTTCGGCCCCCACGACGACCAGCGGTGGTACGAATCCGCGCCAGGTTGGTTTGGGTACGCAGGTGGCGGACATCACGCCCGACTTTACTCAGGGCACCATCGAAATTAGTGCCAGCCCTTCGGACCTTGCGATTCAGGGGGATGGGTTCTTCATTGTCGAAGGCGAGCAGGGCGAACAACTCTACACGCGAAACGGTATCTTCTCGACGAACTCCGAAAACCAACTGGTCACCGTGACGGGTAACCGACTGCTGGGCTTCGGGGTCGACGAACTCTTTCAGGTGCAGACCACCGCGTTGACGCCGATCGACATCCCCTTGGGTGCCGCGGCGGTGGCTCAGCCGACCCAGAATGTGTTTCTGGAAGGTACGCTCCGCCCCAACGGCGACCTCGCCGATACGGCCGAGATCATTCAGACGGGTATCCTGGGCGATGCATCACAGGCTTCCCCCACCACAGGACCGACGGTCGGAATCGCCACGCAGACGCCCGACACGTTTACGGCCACCGAGGGCGCGGCAAACGGAACCGCGTTGTCCCAAGGTTTTTACCGCTACAAAGTGGTCTACGTTGATGCCAATGGAAATGAAACCACGCCTTCAGACGACGTCGTGGTGGAAGTTACGACCGCCGGTGGTGCCGAAGTCGATCTGGCGGCGATTCCCGACGATCTTGCGTATGCATCTCGCCGGGTTTATCGCTCGGAAGTGCAGGGCAGTGCGGCATTGTCCGATCCTCCGCCCACCTATTACCAAGTGGCCGACATCCCGACCGGGGGTGCGACGACATTCAACGATACGATCGACGATGTCACGCTCGCCACAAACGCGGCGCTGGACAACGACACGTTGACGGGCAACTACAGTTACTACGTCACGTTCTACAAGGCAGGGCAACCCGACAGTCGACCGTCTCCATTGACCGTTCCGGTGATCGTGTCGAATGGACGATTGGAATTGACGAACCTGCCCCCCGATCCGTCCGGCGGTGTGTTCGACGGGATTCGCATCTATCGCAACCTGGCAACCGACAATCAACGGTTCCTGGAAGTAGCGACCGTCAACTTCGGCGAGACGTTTATCGACAGCTACAGCGACGACGAGTTGGTTGCCTTGGGCAACGAGATCGACCTCGACGGTCCACGCATCACCCCCGGTACCTTGTTGACTGATGTTCTCTTACGAGATGGATCGGTTTCGAATCAGGTGTTCGAAATCGGAACGCTGAATTTCTCAGGTCGTAAGGGTGGCCGTACGCTGGAGACACAAGACTTCGACATTACGGCCACGTCCACCGTGCAAGACCTGATGACGTTTATGGAACAATCCCTCGGGATTCAGAAGCCGCCGGGACCCGATCCCATTAACCTCATCCCCGGTGACTCTTCCGGTGCGAATATCGGTGGCGATATCATCGACGGTCGCATCACGTTCGTCGGCAACAACGGTATCGACAACGCGATCGATATCGGGCTATCCGGCCTGCAGTTGGTCACGGCGACCGGCAGCCAGCAGGTTGTCCTCCCCTTCGGTTCGATTCAGCAGGCCGTTGGTGAAAGTGCTGTTACCGACTTCGTGGCTTACGATTCGCTTGGTATTCCGCTGAACGTTCGCGTGACGACCGTGTTGGAGAGCCGCGACAGTACCAGCACCACGTACCGCTGGTTTGCCGATTCCGCGGACAATCAGCCCAGCACCGGCGACGGTATCGCGGTGGGTACCGGGTTGGTCACCTTCGATGGTGAAGGCAACGTGTCTTCCGTCACCGAGTCGACCGTGTCGATCGAACGTCGTGACGTGTCGTCTGCCTCTCCGTTGGAGTTCGAACTGGATTTCAGCCAGATCTCCGGTTTGGCGGCACAGTCGAGTTCGTTGAACGCCTCGCGGCAAGATGGTTCGGCCCCTGGAACGCTCTCCAGCTTCATCGTCGGTGAAGACGGCACGATCCGTGGTGTGTTCAGCAACGGTATTACACGAGACCTGGGTCAGATTCGTCTGGCACGCTTCGCCAACCCCGAAGGTTTGGAACAACGGGGTGAGAACCTCTTCGCCGGCGGGGTGAACTCCGGTTTGCCGGTCGAAGGCAACCCGGGCGAGCAGGGGATTGGTTCGATTGTTGCCGGTGCCGTGGAACTATCGAACACCGACATCGGTTCGAACTTGATCGACCTGATTCTGGCCACCACCCAGTATCGAGGAAACACCCGAGTGATCTCGGCCGCGCAGCAGTTGTTCGACGAACTACTGAACCTGCGTCGATAACCAACCTTCGGACGCGTGAAGCGAACGCGGATCGGGCGATTGATTTCGCAGATAGGTTTATCCCATGATCAAACTGACAAAGCTCGACGGTCAGCCGTTCATCCTGAACGCCGAGTTGATTCGCTACGTCGATGAGCGTCCCGATACGTTCGTGACGCTCACCAGCGGCGACCGGATCGTCGTGCGCGAATCGATGCAGGACGTGATGGATGCCGCGGTCGATTACCAGCGATCAAAGCACTTGATCCCGAATATGTAACGAAGCCGGTCGTCGAAGGAACGACGACTCACTCGAAAAGCAACGAACGACTTATGGATATTGCTACCCTAGTCGGGATACTCACCGCGTTCGGCATGATGGCCTATGCGGTCATCGCGGCGGGCGCGTCATTCGGTGCGTTTTACGACTTGCCTTCGGCCTTGGTTGTCGTGGGGGGGGCCTTGGGTGCGCTGATGATGTCGTTCCCCCTGAAGACCTTTCTCGGCACCGGTGGGGTGATCAAGGTTGCCTTTTTTAACAAGCAGCACAACATCGCCAACCTGATTGAAACCATCGTCGATCTGGCCGAAACGGCTCGCCGCGATGGATTGCTGGCCCTGGAAACCAAGCTAGAAGATGTCGATCATCCCTTCATCGTGCTGGGCATCCAGATGGCGGTCGACGGTTCGCAGCCGGAAGTGATCGAAGACGTGATGCGAACGGAAATGGAAGCCGTCAGTAAGCGCCATACGAACGGTAAAAGCGTGCTGGACCAATTCGGCCGCATGGCTCCGGCATTCGGCATGATCGGAACTCTGATGGGGCTCATCATCATGCTGGGGAACATGAGCGACCCCTCATCGATCGGTCCTGCCATGGCCGTGGCGCTGATTACCACGATGTATGGGGCAATTGTGGCCAATGCGTTCGCCATTCCGCTGGCCGACAAGCTAATGTTTATTAATAAGCAAGAAGCACAGGCCATGGAAATCATCATCCGCGGGATCATGTCGATCCAGGCTGGGGATAATCCACGCGTCATCGAACAACGCCTCAATACCTACTTGCCGCCCAAGTTGCGGGCCGGCAACCAAGAAAAGGCGGCATGACGCGATGGAAGAAGAAGATTCTGGTGCCGGCATACCGGAGTGGGTCGTGACCTTCGGCGACATGATGTCGCTGTTGCTGACCTTCTTCATCATGCTGGTATCGATGAGCGAAATCAAACAAGAGGAACAGTTTCAAGCCCTGGTCGATTCCATGCGTCGCCGGTTTGGGCATATGTCCGCCAGCGCCAGTATGGCACCGGGTGATAAGAAACCCCGTAACTCGAAAATTGCCAAGTTGGCCACCGAGGGACGGGCCAAACGATTCAACACGATGGACGGCGGCGACAAGGTCCAGGCCCCAGTGGGAGATCACCCGCGAGTCGAGATCATTCGCCGCAGCGACGACGTAAGCAGCGGAGGCGTGATCACCTTCGACGAACATTCCGACAAGCTGAACGCCGACCAGCGTTCTCGTCTGGATGCCGTCGTGGCAGCGATCAAAGGAAAATCACAACGCATAGAAATTCGCGGACACACAACGCGGCGACCATTGCCCGAGGGATCTGCGTACCACGATCACTTGGACTTGGCTTACGCCCGAACCCGTGCCGTGATGGACTACCTGGTTTCCAAAGGAATTGACCCGGACCGAATCAGGCTTACTTCCTCGGGTGGAAACGAGCCGGTAAGCAACGAACCCGACCCACTGGAACAAAAGAAGAATCGCCGCGTCGATATCTTTCTGTTAGATCAATCGCCCGACCGTCTCGACCTGCAACCGAACAAGAAACCATCGAGCGACGATCAAACAGCGCCGACGGACGCCACAACAAAACCAACCGACGGAACGAACCAATAGCCGTACGACAGGAGGTCGCCCAACCGAGCACAACCCCGACAACCCGACACCATCATGGCCGACGAAGAACAGGTCTCTGACGAAGAAACCGTACTGCCCGAGCTTGAAGATGCACCCGGCAATAAGTCTGGGTTCTTAAAGAAGATGCTTGCGGGTGCATTCATTGCATTCGTAGTCATCATCGAATGCTCGCTGGCTTACATCTATATCCCTTCGGTTGCCCAGGCGACCATGGCCGCCGAAGAGAGTGTGATTCTCGAGCCCGAGGTTCCCGAAGAGGAACTGGAAGAGGTGGTGGAAGACGACGAATTCACGGAAGTTGACCTGGGGCAATTCAGCGTGCAATCGTTCCAGCCGGGTGCCAATACAACGCAGGTTATCGACTTTCACATTTACGGCATGATTCGCTTCGAAGACGAATCGGATTGGCTCACCTTGTTCGGGCTGAACGAGCAACGGTTTCGAGACCAGGTGATCGTGACGATGCGAAGCTCGTCGCCGTCCGATCTTTCCGACCCAGGGTTGGGCTTGATCAAACGTAAGATTTTGAAGAAAACAAACGAGATGCTTGGGAAGCCGCTCCTCAAGGGAATCGTCTTCCCCGACTTTTCTTATCTTGAACAGTAACGTCTTCTCCGGGCCGCTTGTTGTGCGGCCGTTGCTAGCAAGCCACGCGGGCGATTGAGTTCGGTCCGCGACGGGAATGGAATTCCATGGCCGACGACAACAAAGAAGTCAACCAGAACGAGATCGAAGAGCTGCTCAAACAGCAGGGTGGCGACGGTCCTTCTGGCGCCAGCCCCGCCGCCGAAACGCCTCCGACGGATGAGGGAAGCCTACAGCAAGACGAAATCGAAGCCCTGCTCAACCAAGGCAACGACGGTGGCAAGGCGGTTGCCCAGGACGAGATTGAAGCGATGATGGCCGAAAAGGGTGCAACACCCGCGGGCAACACTGCGGCTGCCGCTGCAAATCCGGCAAGTTCTGCGGCCAGGCAGGACGGCGACGAAATCGCGCAAGAGGACATCGAGCTTCTGCTGCGTCAAGCAGAGACCGCACTGGAGTCGATTCAGGACCCCGCTGGTTCCGGGGACGTTCCGGGAATGGAATCGTTTCGATTCGAGGAGTTTCGCGGCGCACCTCCATCCGAAGAAGTTGCCACGCTCGACTTGATCCGCGACGTGGAGATGGATCTCCGCATCGAATTAGGCCGAACCCACATGCACTTGGAGGACATCCTCAAGTTGCGAAAGGGGTCGGTTGTTCCGCTGGACAAGCTGGCGGGAGATCCCGTCGACGTGTACGTCAACGGTCGGCTCATTGCGCGGGGCGAAGTTCTCGTTCTCAACGACAACTTCTGCGTGCGTGTGGCCGAATTGCTCTCAGGCGAGACAGCCCGAGCAGGCTAGTTACAAGAAGTTGCCCGTCGTTCTCGCTTCCCGTTAGCAATCAGCACCAACACTCGAAGCCTGCCAGAGCAGGAAATCAACTGACAAGGACTTACTCGTCTAATATCCCGTATCGATATCGGCACGGCTCTTCCTAGATCTCCAATCGAAAGAACGAGAAATCGCACGGATGCGTTTGCTCACTGCTATCACAACGCTGTTGTTGCTACTGGCCTCGTCGCGCGTCGAGGCCCAGGAAGATCGATCACATCATTACGCGACTCCGGCCACAGTTTCGCCCGCGAGCTCGGGGCTGACCCAGCCGGCTAGCCTTCAAGAGTCACCTCGACACGATACTCAGCAGCGAGCCGACGACAGTAAGTTCCCATCGCCCAACCAGGCTCGGCACGATGCGGCCGTTCAGCTTGTCTCCACCAGCACCACGAACTCGGTAGTCGCGAAAGAACCAATTAGGACCGAACCGAGTCCCTTGCAATTGCAACGGCCCGAAGGCCGCACGGCGCTGAGTGTTGCCGGACCGGGCTCCGGGGACACTGCAACGTCCAGCCTGCCTTCGCCGCTGTCATCCATCATCACCGTCGGCAGTAGTCTTGCCATCGTGTTGGGCTTGTTCTTCACAATGGCCTGGTTCATGCGACGCAGTTTGCCTAAGGGCAACAACCGGTTGCCCGAGGGGATTGTTGAGGTGCTGGGCCGCACGAACCTTGGCGGGAAGCAACCAGTGCAACTGGTCCGCTGCGGAAACAAGCTGGTTCTGTTGGCAACCTCGCAAGCGGGGATGACCCCGTTGACCGAGATCACCGATCCGATGGAAGTTGATCGCCTGGCGGGGCTTTGCCAGCAATCGAATCCCTTCAGTGCGACGCAGGCATTTAGTCAGATGCTCTCACAACACAGACACGAATCGCCCTCGCCGGAATCCAATCAGGCCACGCTAAGAAAATTGGCCAGCATGGCCGCCTTGAATCAATAGCAACCACAGGCTCATCGGCATGGCTACAAGCCGCCTAACATCCCTCGATCACCGTTCCCGCTCGTCCGGGAAACAGGAATCCTCGTGCCGTCGACGTCACGAGGCAGCTCAGCGGTGGTACGGCAGTTCTGCTCGCCGCTGGCTGGCACTGTTCGTCGCCGGCACCGCGTTGCTGGGCGGAATGCGATCGGTCGATGCCCAAGACGCGGAACCGCCGGCGTTGCCCTCGGTCGAGTCGGCCAATGCCCCGGCCACGCTTGAATTGCCCGAACAGTGGATCGGCGATCCTCGCGAGTGGACCAAGCCCGAGCGGCTGAGTTCCACGTTGCAGGTGATGTTGCTGCTCACCGTGATCAGCCTTGCCCCGGCCCTGCTGGTCATGACGACCTGTTTCGTTCGCATCATTGTTGTATTGGGTATCTTGCGGCAGGCCCTGGGTACGCAGCAGTTGCCGCCCAGCCAGGTCATCACGTCGATTGCCTTGTTCATGACCTTGCTGGTGATGAGCCCTGTTTGGAAGCAGGTCTACGACGACGCGATCATGCCGTACACCAATCACGAAATCGATTTGGAAGATGCCTGGCAGGCTGGAACCAAGCCGGTTCATCGCTTCATGAGCTTGCAGATCGAACGAACCGGCAACAGCGAGGACGTTTGGCTGTTCCTGGAATACATGCCCGATACCCCCGCACCAGAGACTTACGAGGACGTTCCCCTGGTGGTATTGCTGCCTGCGTTTATGCTGAGCGAATTGAAAACGGCGTTCCTGATTGGCTTTCAGATCTACCTTCCTTTCGTGATTCTCGACATTGTGATTGCCAGCGTGATGATCGCGATGGGCATGTTGATGCTGCCCCCGGTCTTGATTTCCTTGCCCTTCAAGCTGCTACTATTCGTGCTGGTCGATGGATGGCATCTGGTTGTGGGAATGTTGCTGGAGAGTTTTCAACAGCTCTCCTGATCCATGGCGGTCGCTGCTGCGCGGTGGTTGCTCTCCGTCAACGCCCTGCGAACGAAACAAAGGTTCTAAAGCATGACTCCTGCAGACGTGGTCGATCTGTGTCGACAGGCCCTGATGATCGGTCTCCTCATCAGTGCCCCCGTACTCGTCACTGGTGTGGTGGTTGGTCTGCTCATTGGGCTGTTGCAGGCACTGACGCAGATTCAGGAACAGACCATCAACTTTGTTCCCAAGTTGGTGGCCATGGCCGTTGCACTTGCCTTGACGCTGCCTTGGGTGATCACCCGGCTGACCGAGTACGTGCAGGATCTCATCACCGACATCCCAAACGCGTTATAGAGAGTGGGGGAAACACCTGGCGACTCGAAGTATTCGCCATCGGACGAATGCATCGCTTCGCCACCTGGCACCGAGTTGAAAAGAGCGCACGTGGAGTGGTTCTCAAGCATCAATCCGAACCAGTTCCTGATCTTTGCCTTGATTCTTACCCGAATCAGTGGCCTGGTGGTTGCCGCGCCCATCTTTGGCGACCGTGCCGTACCTCCCCGGGTGCGAACCCTTCTGGCCGTGGGGCTGGCGTTCTTGATTACTCCCACGCAGTTGGATACCGACATTCCCCAGCCCGCCAACTTGTTGGGCTTTGCCATGTTGGCCGGCGGTGAACTATTGGTCGGGCTTACCTTGGGGTTGGGGGTGATGTTGTTGTTCAGCGGTGCCCAACTTGCGGGGCAGCTCATCAGCCACCTCAGCGGCATGGCCCTGGCCGACGTGTTTCAGCCCGGGCTTGATTCGAGCATTCCCGTATTCTCCCACTTGCTGTACCTGGTCTCGCTGACGGTCTTCGTCCTGATCGACGGGCATCGCATGGTGATGACCGGCCTGTTGAGCGCGTTCACCGCGGTTCCTCCTGGTTCGGCGGGCGTTCCGCTGTCGGCGGCCGAGGCCTTCACCGACTTGATCGCGCAAAGCTTCGTCGTTGGGATTCGTACGGCTGCCCCCATCACGGTGGCCCAACTCTTGGGCACGCTGGTCTTGGGGCTCATCAGCCGCACGCTGCCGCAATTGAACGTGCTGGTTTTGGGTTTCGGCATCAACGCCCTGGTAACGCTTTCGTTGGTGATGTTCACACTCGCCGGCATGGTGTGGGTATTCGACTCGCACATGGAGGCGATGTTGGAGCTTGCCTTCGACGCGGTCAATCTGCCGTGGAACCCCGGGACATTTTTGCCCTGACCGTTACGTTTCCCGGCCGGTGAGCATCGCAGGATCGCTGGAAAGAATTCGTGGACGATCAACAAGGCGATAAGAGCCAGGAAGCCACACCGCATCGCCGCCAGAAGGCGCGCGAGCAAGGACAAGTCGCGCGAAGTCAGGATCTCAGTTCGGCCGCGTTGCTACTGGGCGGGCTGTTGGCCGTCCTCTGGTTGGGCCAAGGATTGGTCGCGCTCTTCTTCGACCTGACGTTGGAACAACTCGGGCAAAATGCGTGGTTGGAAACCGACGTCGCCACGGTAAGCAATTACGGCGTCGGTGTCATCGTCGCGTTCGCGGGTGTGTTTCTCCCGTTGATGGGTGTCTTCCTGCTGCTGGCGGTGATGTCCAACCTGCTGCAAGTCGGGTTTCTTTTCTTGCCCGAGAAGCTTGCGTTCAACCCCAGCCATATCAATCCGCTGAAGGGCGTCAAACGAATCTTCTCATTGCCTGGGGTTGTTCGCCTGGGATTCGGCATTATCAAGATTTGCATCGTCGCCGTGGTCGCGGGCATCTCGCTGTACAGCCAACAGGAAGAGATCTTGGCTCTGTCCGCCATGTCGATTCCGCAGATTGCCTGGTTCTTTCCACAGATTTTATTGTGGACGGCTATCAAGATCGCGATCGCCCTGTTGATACTGGCCATCCTCGATTTCGCTTTCCAGAAATGGAAGCACGAGCAAGATCTGAAGATGACGAATCAGGAAGTCCGCGAAGAGATGAAGAATCTGCAGGGCGATCCCCAGATCATCGCCCGACGTCGGGCGGTGCAACGACAATTGGTGCTCAACCGCTTGTCCACCGCGGTGCCGAAGGCAGACGTGGTGATTACCAACCCCACCGAGTTGGCCATCGCCATTCAGTACGACACGGAAACCATGTTGGCGCCGGTCGTGGTCGCCAAAGGTGCGGGTATTGTCGCCCAACGCATCCGACTTTTAGCGCTGGAGCACAATATCCCGGTGGTGGAAAAGAAACCGCTGGCGCAGGCGCTGTACAAGCAAGTCGACGTCAATCACCCCATTCCCCGCGATCTATACGCCGCGGTGGCCGAAGTGTTGGCGTACGTCTATCAGCTCAAGGGCAAGAAGATCCCGAACCCGCCAGGTTCAAAGAACGCCGCCTAAAAGGGAACTCAAGGCATCGCCCACTTCGATCATGGAACCTATCCCACGCTCGACCCGATAGCCCAGCCGCATGACGGCTGGGTCGACAAAGTCGACACGAAGCCCTGAGGTTTTGGTAACGTCACAACTTGGATGGGGCCCAGCAAATCACTCTGCGGCGAGAATGGCGCGGCCAGCCCTCGACGGATGATCCGATCGAGACCACATCCCAGGGCATCTTGTCGCATCCGGCGACCCAGCCGTCGTGCGGCTGGGCTTTCTGTGGCGAGGGGAGCAGTTAGTTGCCGCTGCCGTCCTCGGGATCGGAGTAGCCGTATTGCTCGATGAAGGGACCCCAACGTCTGGCAATCTGCTGACGAATCTCCGGTTGCAGCTTCCGGTAACGATTCGTCTTGTAGTCGGCGGTATCTTCGAAGTACTGCTTGATGCCTGGCAGTACGTTTTCGAAATCGCCCAATTGAAGCTGCTCGTAGATCGTTTGCATGTTCCCGATCGGATCGCTTACCAGGTCCTCGTAACGCAAGACGGTTAGATTGCCCTCCGGGACGAGGTCGCGCGTCTGTTCGAACTTCTTGTGCATTCGCTCGAAGTTATCGAACACATACTCTTCGAGACCTTCGAGCGTCGGGTCCTGATAGGCGTGCGTTTGATAAAGCGATTTCCACAGATGACAGGTCGAGGGAAACACCACGTACGGATTACGTACCAGGTAGACAAACTTCGCATCGGGAAACATTTCCAGCAGGGTCTTCAGCCGGCTGGTATGGGGCGGCGACTTCAGAATCAACCGACGCGGATCTTTGCACGTCAGCATCTTCACAAACCACATCAGACCTTCTTTCCATCGCGAAATGTCTTTTTCCGAGACCCCTTCGAAATCCAGGTACTCGCTACACTCCGGACCATGATTGGGAAAGGCGATCGTGCGGTAAGGCGATGGAATGCCCATGCTGCACAAGGCAAACTCGTCTTCCTGCGGGCGATCCCATCCCAAGGCCATGTTGTCCATGGGTCGCTTCGGAGGAACGAGGAATCTTAGCAGTTTCGAGCCGATCCCCTCGGTCAACAGCACGTGGTGCGGGCAGAAGCACTCATAAGTGGTGGGGTACGTATGTTCGTCATCGAGTACCAGAAGTTCGTGCAGCAGGGTGGTGCCCGAGCGCCAGTGTCCGATGATGAACAGCGGCTGATGTTCGACCTTGGTCTCTTCGATCCGCCGACCATGCGTCAGCCGCTGCACCTGCTTCAAGGTGGAATGGCCCGTGGAGATCGCTAAATCGAGCGCCGCGATATGCATGAATTTGTAGCCGACATTGAAGCGATGACGCTTCAGCAGTTGCCACAGCGCGAAGAAGTCGCTGCCGATCCAGACGTGCGGATCCCACCAGCGGAAGTTTGTTTTTGCATACTCCTGCGACGAGGATTTGGCGGGAGCACCGTTTGACGATGATGCGTGACCGTTGGTCGAGCTGGAACCGTTTTCGGCACCGGGGGCCCCCAATGCTTGATTGGTGTCCTTCTCTTTCACCGTTCCAGCCATACATTGTCCCTTTTCGCTGCCGTACTCACTCCCCCGAATTTAACTGACAGGCGCGTCCGTTTGAAGCCGTCAGATTAGCCGTTCAAGCCGTTTTGCCGCAAAAAACGAGGCACACGCAGTCTGAACTGGCCGATTTGGCAACCCGCCCGATTGTAAGGCCCATTTGCCATTCACAATGTGGCAACCATCAGCAGGGTCGAGCCACTTCGTTCTACACAGCGGGGGGACGCAACCTACCCCGGACCGGTGCTTGGTCAGCTCAGGCACTCCGTAGGACGGCGCAGTCAGAAACGATCAGCGGCGAACCGACTCGACGCCTTGCCCGGCTCTGCGTGCCACGGCCTGAAGTGCGGCATGCATTTCCATAACAAGTTGTTGACCCGGCTGCTTGCCAACCAGGCGGTTCAGGGGTGCCCCACCGGGTGACACAAACTGAATGGTCGGGAAACCCCGCACGTCGTACATCTGGCATACGGAAGCTTCTGCGTCCGCGTCGATCAGCACGCACGTGAACCGTTGCGACAGCTCGACTGCTTGGGGAACCGTGAATGCCTCGGCGGCCATCTGATGGCAATAGGTGCACCAGCTTGCCGTGAAGAACAACATCATCGGCTTGCCCGTCCGATTGGCTTCTTCTTTCCCTTGGTCGAACCCTTCGATGAACGGGATGTTCCCACGGACGACCGTAGGTGCGGATATGCCTTGCCCGGCAGACGCATGCAATTCGGTCGAATCCGAATTCGAACATCCGCATAACAAGGTAATGATGAGCAGCGCACTTGCAACGCTGGCAATTCTAAGTTGCATGGTACTTTCAACCGTAATCTCAAGGTTGCGACGGACGCGCACCCCGCGGCACCGATTCGAAACCGCCCTCACGGTTCGAACGTTGGAAGTCTGGCCCAGACTCACGCTTGCCGTGCATTGCGCGGAGAAACGATCGAGCGTGCTCGAGTTCACCGCAATCGCATCGGAGTGCTAGCTAGCACGCCCTATCGAGGCGGACTAGCAACCTGAACTGTTATCGCCATGCAGTGCTGGCAACTTGAGAATCGGCCGCGACCGCGACAAAGTTGCACCTGCTAGCACGCTAGTTAAATCGGCCTAGACACTTTTATTTGGTTTGAGTACCGTCCCGCACCTCTTCTGACTTTTCGCAAAATCTTCATTACATCAATCGTTTGCAGCCGGAGACAGCAGATGGCTCCCGGTTCCGGCACTTCCTCCGCGCGACATCCGTTGCAGAGAGTGCAAGAGCTGATTCTTCCGATCGGTATTGTCACCAGCGTGCTGGTGATCATGCTGCCGCTACCGGCGTTTCTGATGGACTGCCTGTTGGCAACCAACATCAGCATCGCCGTCATCATGCTGCTTACTACGATCTACGTTAAGACTCCGCTTGAGTTCAGTATTTTTCCTTCACTGCTGCTGGCCACCACCTTGGGGCGGCTGGTTTTAAACGTTGCCACCACACGACTTATTCTGACCCGAGCAGAGACACACGGGCTCAATGCCGCGGGCGGGGTCGTGAAAAGCTTCGCCGAGTTCGTTACCGGCGACAGTATCGTGGTGGGCTTGATCATCTTTGTGATCATCATCGTAATTCAGTTCGTGGTCATCACCAAAGGTGCCACGCGAATCAGCGAGGTCGCCGCTCGTTTTGCCCTGGACGGAATGCCGGGGCGCCAGATGGCGATCGATGCCGATCTGAATGCGGGCATCATCGACGAACACGAAGCCCAGGCCCGACGTCAGGAAATCACCGATCAGGCCGACTTCTTCGGGGCCATGGATGGTGCCAGCAAGTTTGTCCGCGGTGATGCCATCGCGGGTATTATCATCACGCTCATTAACATCGTCGGCGGGCTCTTCATCGGTATGGTTCAAGCCAACATGGGCGCGGGAGACGCCGCCTCGCTCTTCACGCGGTTGACGATCGGCGATGGATTGGTCAGCCAGATTCCGGCCTTCCTCATTTCGTTGGCTGCCGGTCTGTTGGTCACTCGCAGTTCGAGTTCCACCAACCTTCCGTCGGAGTTCCTGGGACAGTTACTTTCCCGCCCGCAAGCGCTGGCCGTAACCGGTGCCTTTCTTGGGGTGCTCATCTTCACGAACCTGCCGGCGTTGCCGCTGATGACCATTGGTGCTTCCTGTATTGCGTTGTCGCTAATGATTCGTCGCCGCGAGCAAGAACAGGAAGTCAAGGAAAAGACCAGGCAGAATGCAGAAAAAGAAAAGCCTGCCGAAGAGAAGATCGAAGACTTCCTCACCGTCGACCCCATGGAGTTGGAGATCGGGGTGGGGCTCATTCGACTGGCCGACCCCAAACGAGGCGGCGACTTGCTCGAACGCATTCAGCGCGTGCGGCAGGGCGTGGCAGGCGACTTGGGATTGATCCTGCCCAAGGTCCGTATCCGAGACAACATGCGACTGGACCAGAACCAGTACCGCATCAAGATCAGCGACATGCCGGTCGCCGTGGCCGAGGTGTACCCAAACATGTATCTGGCGATCGACTCCGGGCTAACCACGGGGAAGGTGCCCGGCATCGACGCCAAAGATCCGGCGTTTGGTACGGACGCCACCTGGATCGAACCGGGCGTTCGCGAACAGGCGGAAATGCTGGGCTATACCGTCGTGGAACCCGTCGCGGTGCTGGCAACGCATCTGACCGAGGTGGTTCGCAAGAATGGTGATGAACTGCTGACCCGCGATGCCGCCAAGCACTTGATCGACCAGTTGAAAGAAACCTCGCCGGCCGTGGTCGATGAACTCATCCCGGGGCTGCTCAAGATCTCGGAAGTCCAGCAGATCTTGCAGATGTTGCTTCGCGAGCAGGTGCCCATTCGCCACCTGTCGACCATTCTCGAAACATTGGGCGACTACGCCGGCCGTTCGAAAGACCCGATTCTGTTGACCGAATACGTGCGTCACCGTTTAGCGAGGGTGATCTGCTCGCGATATCGCGATGCCGAAAACCGGCTGTACGTCGTGACGCTCGACCCGGCGATCGAGGATCGCATCCGGGCCGGGTTCGATCACAACGAACGAGGCCTGTTCATCAAGATGGCCCCGCAGGCCGTCGAGTCGATTTGTCAGTCGATCGCCGGAGAATGCGAGAAGCTGACCCGGGCCAACAAACGGACCATCGTACTGGTCAGCCCGCAGATTCGGGCCGCACTGAAACAACTAACGTCATCTCATATCCCGAACCTGATTGTGCTCAGCTACAACGAGGTTACCCGGGATACCCAAATCGAATCCGTAGGAATGGTTACCGATGCCACCCAAGCCGCGGCCTAAAGCGTTTTTCCTTGAATCCGTTACCGGAAACGCGAAGCGGTCAAAGCCAGCGGCATGACCAGCAGACAAACATCTACGAAACTTCTAACTAACCGGCAATTTTGAGAAACCAGGTTATCGACATGGATGTCAGAACCTTCCGCGCCGCCTCGATGCAAGAGGCCTTAACGAAAGTTCGCTTTGAGTTGGGACCGGAAGCCGCCGTGCTTCATACCCGAGAGGTTCACTCGGGCCGATGGTCACGCTGGTTCGGCGGTCGACGACAGATCGAGATCACCGCCTCGACGCAGGTAGCCGTGCCCAGTCGCCTCCCGGTTGAAGTGGCAGAGCCCAGCCCCGCGGCGAAGGCAATTCCCTCGTCGCCGCCCGCGCCTCACTTCGACATGGTTTCGTCGGCTCCTCAAGAATCCGAAATCGATCACAACTCCCTTCAGCAACAACTCGGACAGCTTCAGTCAATGGTCGAAGACCTGCGTCGGCGATCGCACAAAGATCACGGCCACGATTGGCCGCAGGAACTGTTCGAGCTGTACACCGACTTGATTGAAGTGGAAGTCACCGAAGATCTGGCACGCGAGTTGATCGAGCGATTGCGAACCGATGTCCCCGGAGACGAACCGATCGACCGGACGGTGGCCATGACCCGCATCAGCAATATGATCGAGGACGAGATCTCGGTGGCTGGTCCGATCACCTGCCGCGAAGGCGAGTGTCGCGTGGTGGCCATGGTTGGTCCAACGGGCGTTGGCAAAACAACCACCATTGCCAAGTTGGCGGCCAACTTTCGGTTGCGAGAAAAGAAGCGTGTTGCGCTGGTTACCGTCGACACCTATCGCATCGCCGCGGTCGATCAGTTGCGTACTTACGCCGACATCATCGACCTGCCGCTGCACGTTGTGTCGACCCCTCGCGAGATGCGCTCGGCCATCGAACAACTGCAAGACTACGATCTGGTTCTCATCGATACCGCAGGGCGTAGTCCTCGCGATGGAGTCAAACTTCAGGAACTCAAGGCCTTTCTGGCCGAAGCTCGCACCGACGACGTCCACTTGGTGCTCAGCAGCGTGAACAGTGCCAAGAGTCTTGCTCGTACGGCGGAAGATTTTGCCGCCGTGGGTACCACGGCCCTGGTGCTTACGAAGTTGGACGAGGCCAGCAGTCTTGGCAATCTATTGCCGCTGTTGCGAAGCAGCAAGCTTCCACTGTCGTATCTCACCAACGGACAGAATGTGCCCGACGACATCGAACCGGCGGAACGCAGAGGACTTGCTCGGATTGTCCTGGGAATCGAGGCGGACTAGCAGCAACTCACTGAACGTGTGAACGAATCAATCTCGCAATTGTTGTTTACCGCACGGGCCAAAGAATCATGAACGACCAAGCAACCATACTTCGCCAGCTTGTCCAACAGCGACGTGAAGCAGACCTGGCCGGAGAGCAAGCACCGAAGCTGCTCACCATTGCCTCGGGCAAGGGTGGTGTGGGAACCACGACCATCGCGTTGAATATCGCCGCGGCTTTGTCGGTCAACGGGTTTCGCACCGTGTTGGTCGACGCCGACTTCCGTGGTGGCGACGTTCAGCAATTGTGCCAACTGCAAAGTCTTTACACAGTTGCCGACGTACTGGCTGCACGCCGCAGCGTTCACGAAGTGTTGGCCTCCGGTCCGGGCGGCTTACAGATTCTCCCAGGCATTTGGGCGCTGGGCGAACCGGCCGATTGTTCCGAGGCCGCGCAGCAACGCTTGCTGAAAGAACTTCGCGGGCTGGGCGAGCACGTGGACTACGTGGTGATCGATGCCGGGGCAGGGCTGAACCGCACGGCGCGACTGTTCTGGCAGGCGGCCGATGAGGTACTGTTGGTAACAACCCCCGACCCCGTGGCCGTGATGGATTCTTATGCGGCCATCAAGGTGTTGTTGGGTGGCAAATACAACGTACGGGTTGAAACCATTGTGAACAAATCGCCGGACGCCGAGACGGCCATCGATGTCCAGCAGCGGCTGACTCAAGCCTGTCGTCGTTTTCTGGCCCGAGAACTCGACATAGCCGGCTGGGTGCCTCTAGCCGCTCACGACATGGCAGGCGACGGTCATGGTACCCCCGCGGTGCAGGCGTCTCCGCATACCCCCGTGGCCACGGCAATTCGGCAAGCTGCCCTGCACGTCGCAACCTCCGAAACCATCGCCGCTTAACACGAACACAATCGAAAGATGTCCGGCAAAACCAATACGGGCAAAAACTTGTTTGAATCGACGAATCGACGGAAAACATCTCAACCTGCGAGTCCCAAATAGCCGATTAGGAGGATCACTGCCGTCAGGCAAAGAGCTGTAAAGCTGTACCGCCTGCGTGAACTTTAACTGCTAACCAAGGGAGACTGGCCGTGGGACGCAGCTATGCTGGCATCCTCGGTCCTTTGGCGTTCGCGTTAAGCATTGCCAGAGGTGTCATTCTTGGTGGCTCGGTTGAAGAGACGTTGGCCACAGCCTGTGTCGGGCTCTTTGTGTGCGGTGGTCTGGGGTTTGTTGTGGGAGAGATTGCTCAAAACACCGTTGATGAGTCGGTACGAACCAGGTTTGCCGCCCAAATGCAGTCGGAAGGCGAGAAGTCGCCAATCGAAACATCCACGTAGGCTGGCAAGGAATCAGGTAAGCACTCACACTCGCCAGCAAAAACTGAGATCCCTCGCGGGTCTATGAGCAATGGAAATGTGGTACGACGCCTAACCCGCGACGACCCCTGAACCACGGACCGGTTCAGGTCGAAATCATGGAGGAAAGTATGGCAACGACGGTTGCTCCCGACGTCGCAATGCAGGATTGGGTCACTTTCAAAAGTGACATGACCAATCAATCATTAAGAAATACTCTCGTCGAGCGGTACCTTCCGCTCGTGCGGTATAATGGCGAACGTATCTGGTCGCGTCTTCCCGAGGGTGTCGAGCTCGACGACCTCATCTCCGCGGGCGTATTTGGCCTGATGGACGCGATCGACTCCTTCGATCTCTCGCGAGGGGTTAAGTTCGAAACGTATTGTGTGCCCCGTATTCGCGGCGCCATGCTCGACGAACTTCGGACCATGGACTGGGTTCCACGCCTGGTTCGCTCGAAGGCCAGCAAGCTCAACGAAGCCACCAAGACGCTGGAAGCCCGCCTGGGTCGACCGCCTACGGAAGTCGAACTGGCCGAGCAATTGGAAATCAGCGTGCCCGAGTTGGAGAAGATGATCGTCGACGCCAACGCGGTCAATCTGATCAGCTTGAACAAGAAGTGGTACGAGACCGATAGCTACAAGGATGTCAGCGAGATCGACATCCTGGCCGACAAGAAGGGCGAGGACCCGACCCGACGCATTCAGAAGAACGACCTGATGCGACTGGTGACCAAGGGCCTGAATCGCAACGAGCGGCTGATCATCATCCTCTACTACTACGAGGAACTGACGATGAAAGAGATCGGCGCCACGCTCGATCTTTCGGAGAGCCGCGTGAGCCAAATGCACAGTTCGATCGTGCAACGGCTGCAAAACCAACTCGGACGCCGCCGTCCCGAGTTCGGTACCTAAGCCCGACTCAACTCAACCAAGCGAAACGAAAAACGCCCCGTGGTGATTCACGGGGCGTTTTTTTGTTGGCTGCGAGGCAAGGGTAGTGTGGATGGTTTCCCCATAGGCCATTGCATGTGTTTATCTCGCTCGGCGATGGCTGGGCAATAAAGGATGTGGCCGCCGCTCTGGGGGTGAGCCGACAGTCGGTGAGCACGTGGAAAGCCCGGGCCGGAAGTCGGGGCGAGAAGGCCAAGGCACTGACCGCCAAGCCGCAGCATGTGCCGGTGTGCCGATTATCCAAGCCGCAGCAAGAGCGTTTGAAACGATTGCTGCGGGCCGGTCCTCGCAAGGCGGGTTTCGCGTCGGACCTGTGGACGCTGCGACGCGTGGCGAAGCTTGTCGAGCGGGAGTTCGACATTTCGTACCACCCCAGCCACTTGCTGCACGCCTTGGGCTTTTCTTGCCAGAAGCCAAAGCGACGGAGTAAAGAGCAAGATCCCGAAGCGGTGAAGCCATGCCGCGAGAAGAAGTGGCCGGCGATAAAAAAGGGCGAAGACGATCAAGCTAGCGTGGTGTTTATCGACGAATCGGGCTTCATGCTGCAACCGTTACTGCGTCGCACGTGGGCCCAGCGTGGCCGGACGCCGGTGTTCGACCAGTGGGACCGCCACGATCGCACGAGCGTCATCACGGCGTTGGCTCTCTCGCCGAAGCGGCGGCGAGTGCGGATGTTCTTTCGGCTGCTCGACCACAACGCCAAAGCGGATGACTTCATTTGGTTTCTCAACGACCTGCGCCTTGAAATTCGCCGCAAGCTGCACGTGGTGTGGGACAATCTGGGTGCTCACCGTCGAGCGGAGAACTTCCTGCGTACGGTCGATTGCCAGTGGGCTTGTTTCCACCGACTGCCGGCCTACGCACCGGAACTCAATCCGGTCGAGCATGTCTGGTCCACCAGCTAAAGGGGGCCCCTGGCCAACGCCCCACCGGACGACCTCGATCAGACGCGCGACAACGTCCATCTCGAACTCACCCGACAGGCGAACGAGCAGCAACTCCTCAAAGCCCACTTCCGCTGGGCCGGACTGGAAACCACATAAGTAAGCTTACTTGCGCATTAGTCTATAATTGCCAGCAGGGAGGACAGAACGGACGGATGCTCGGATCCCGAAGATTGTAAGTCAGCAGGAAATAGAAGAAGCAGGAGGCGAAGGTGATTTGGAAATCTATTCTATTGATATTGGCAGCACTCCCTGCTCTTTTTTTACTAGGTGCAGCAGGGACGAGTCCCGGGAAATAGTCATCTTGCTCCCAGGAGAACTTGGGGGGGAGCCTCGATGTTGAACAAGTCTAACCCAGGAGTTGATCGTCCAACCGCGTGATGATGGCCAGCCATATGTCATCGACAATACAGACACGGTCCTCGGAAAGCAGCGTCTGATCAAGGCAGGCTGAGGCTTCCTATCAAGAAAAGACGCCATTAGAAGTGTCGGTGCAGGTTAGCGACACCCCCGCAAGAGAAGGTAAGATTGGTCTTCCCCACACTTGTCGAAGTTTGGCCGTCAATATTTCGTTCCTCCGGAAGTTCATTGCGAACCAGCTGGCCGCACGGCCTGTGGGAGGAATTCGCCATCGTTGTTTCCGACTTCACGGGTCATCATCGCGTTTAAAAGTCGGTTCATTCTCAGAACGAGTTCACCATTCTTCTCTCGGTCGACGGCCAAATTTACGACTTCTTCCGGATCAGTTTTGAGATCGAAAAGCTCGAGGTCATTGTTTCCAAAAATTTCGTCCAATGTTGCAGGTGTGTTGAACTTGGCGGGTGAGTAATACCGAACGAACTTATGCTGTCCGTCGAAAACAAAGCTCATGAAACCCCGTTTGTTGAGATCTGGGTGTCTCTCGGTCAGAGGTGGTACGAACTCGCGTCGAGCCTGTAGTGGGGCAATCTGGCGGAAGTATTTTGCATCGATCAACTGGAGGCCGACATAGTTGAAAAGCACCGCCTTGCGTGCTGTGTGAGCGTCAGCGGACTCCGGGTCATCCAACAGGAATGTCAAATCCCGTCCAGACATCCCGGCGGTCACTTGTTTCCGCAGCGATTGAGACCGGCCGGATAAGCCAACGATCGTTGGCAGCAGGTCGATGTGACTGGTTAAGGCCTCGCATTCTTTGCCCGCTTCTCGATTAGGGTGCGACACAATGAATGGTACGTGTGCCATCTGCTCGTAGGCGAATGGTCCCTTACCACGAAGCCCGCCATGACTGCCGGCCAATTCTCCGTGATCGGCCGTTAGCACGACCGCCGTGTTTTCCCACAACGCGAGTTCCGTCATGGTGTCCAGCAAGGATTGCAGTGTCTGGTCGTTGTCGCGCATGAAATTCAGGTAGCAGTTGTAGTACTTTCTCCACATATCTCGACGGTCAGTTGGAATGAACCCGACCCACGACGACCAACCCTGCAGATATTGCCACTGAGCGTCCGGCCGTCCGTTGAGATTGAACGGCTCGTCGAGACTGGAATACAGCGCGAAATCCCACTGTTTTCGATAAATTTGGTTGTCTGGTGGGGTCGTGAGTGTTCCGCCGGCCACTGAAACCTGAACCCGCTGCCCCGGCAGATTCGCGTCCGTGTACATGATATCGTGAGGGTTGATCATGCTAACCACCACGAACCAAGGCTTGCCCTCGCTGTTCAATTTCTGCCCATGGGTCCTCAGCCAGCGGTTTGCCGACCCAACGGTGTATACGTCGGTGTCGTATCCTTGATCGGGCGCACCTGTTTTGTCACCGTCGGCTGGGAACACGTCGAAGCCGTACTTCCTGAGCGAGGAGGTATAGTTGGTTGTGTCATTGGGTTTGATTAGATTGCGATCTAGTTCGAACTTCCCGAAGTAGGCGGTGGAATAGCCCAGCTGTTTCATTACCGTGCCCAGGCTTGGGCGTTCGGCGGACATGCTTGGCACGTAACCCAGCTCCATTTGGTCGAATACACCATTGACCTGCGGCGGTTGACCACTAAACATCACCGCTCGTGACGGCGTGCACATCGCCGACGCTATGTAGTGATTCTGGAACGTCACACCTCGCCGCTTGAGTTCATCTCGAGCTGGCAGGGCGTAGTCGACAGGCGCCTGGAGGTGAAACGACTCCTGATCTGAAATAATTAGGATGATATTCGGAGGGGTGTTTTCGGAATCGGACGAGAACTCCTTTGCCACACCAGGCCCTGCATTCAGTAGCCATAGTCCGACGATAGGCAGTGCACCGAATGCTACGCAACGGAGCCAGGGACACTGGCATCGAAACTGCGACATATCACACCTCAGCTTCTCTAGAGCACGTTTCAAAACCGGTTTCGTGCCCGAGGTTGTCGTGAGTAGCTCCGAAGCGCGGAGGCCGAAGCAGGCGAATCCACGAGATTCGTCGATGCAGGCCGACAAAGCAATCGGGTCTGCTCTTGGCAACCGAAGTCGAAACGAGGTTGTGAAATACGCTTTAGTAACTAACCGATCTTTTACAGGACCATACTGGCATGAGGCAACGCAACCGAACGTTGCAACTTCACCTGACTCTATTGATTCGACAGTATCAGTCCGACGCTACTATGTTGGAGATATCCTAACACCAGACAGCACACCAACCCAGCTGGATTCGCTAGTCGACCTTATCAAGGATCAGGTGCCGCTACTGCCATCGGGAGATCCAGGGCCCATGGTTCGTGCTTATCCTGCAAACCTAAGTGTCGTGGTGATGCATACCGACAATGGCCACGAGCAGATAAGTCTTCTTCTCGATCAGCATCGGGAACCCAACTCACGTTCTGAGTGACGGCTTTCCCTTTGCATCAAGGGCCAGGCAGGGACAACCTGATACCAAGCCCATGAAACAAATCACAACCATCACCAACGACACCGAACTAGACGCCGCCTGCAAGTCCCCGGACGCGCTGTTCCGGCTCTAACGCCCTCATCGCAGATAGACGTCAACAGTCACCCAACCCCATGAACGTGCAACAGGGACGAATCTCTGCGATCGCTTTCGACCGAATAGTTGCAATCTCCAGATGTTCGGTATCAAATGAATCTCCGTCTGCTAGGTTGTTTCTTGTAAGTGCGTAGCAGGCATGGGACCTCATGGAGAGAGATCTTGCCATGCTCTCTTACTTGGTTTTGCTGGCAACGAATCTAGTCATGGCTAAACAGCCAATCTCACAAGGGCAGGACTCTGATGAATTCTCTACAGACTCACTTTGGCTTGGTGGCATCCGTGGCGGTCGCATCTCTCCTGGGAAACCAAATCTCCGACGCGGCGTATGTCACAATCGATACAGTGCTTGTGGGTAATGCAGGCAACTCGCCTGATGACACTGGCTCAGGTGCCGTTGGGTATGAATACCGAATCGGTACATATGAAGTCACTAACGCCCAGTACGCTTCCTTTCTAAACGAGAAGGCCAAGAGCGACCCCCTGCAAATCTCTGTAGGACCAGTTTTGTCCTCAGAGGGTATCGAACGAAATGGTGTTAGCGGAGGCTACACATACTCACCCGTGAGCGGCCATGAGAACAAGCCGGTACACGGCATCTCATGGTTCAGCGCCATTCGTTTCATCAATTGGCTTCACAATGGTCAGGGAGACGGCGACACGGAGTCCGGGGCCTATACCCTCCTTGGTGGAACACCGACACCTAGTAACGCGACAAGCATTACGCGAAACCCTGACGCAATCTGGTGGCTGCCAAATGCGGATGAGTGGTACAAGGCAGCATTTCACAAGAATGATGGCGATACTGCCAACTACTTCGACTACGCGACCAGTAGTGATGAATTTCCCGTGCCAGAGCCCCCTGCAGGTGGATCGAATTCTGCAAACTGGGGATATGCTGATTTTCCAAACAATTTGACGGAGGTCGGCGCCTACATGAACTCCGCCAGTCCATACGGCACGTTCGATCAGGTGGGCAATGTGTGGGAATGGAACGAAACGGTTCTTGTCGAGGGGTCGGTCCTATATGCGGATATTCGCGGGGGCTCGGCATCAATCACAGCACCGAGCTACTTCGTTGCAGGTGCAAAGCTTGGAATTTGGCCTGTTGGAGGCAGCACAACTGGCTTTCGCGTAGCAACCGTTCCCGAGCCGAGTTCACTGGCCCTAGCCTGCATGGCATTGCTCAGCGGTTTGTTCTTTTGGAGAGTTCGCGTACGTCGTTAAGTGGCTGCGCCCCATGCCCCACCCCCGCACCATCCTCCTCGGTCCGGCTCAAGGCATGTGTTACCTGCCTTGGTTGCTCGCTTGATCCTTGATGCAGCAGGGACCACCAATACCTTGGAGAATCGGTCAGCCTGCACAGTAAATAATCCCTTCCTATTCCTGACGATTATCCGAGGAGGCTACTTCTTCGCAAGGTTCAAAATGGATTTCTTTCAGCTTTCCGTTTCGGCGAATGACTCGCTCAATGCAGCTGCGGTAAATTTCTGCTTCCGGGAACATCTCTCGGTAGTTCGCGAAGTCGGCATCGTCAAAGTGGTTGTCGTCCAACAAGAAGCCACCTACGTTTCTGGCCCCCATCCAATGCCACAACACGGGGATGCGTCGCTCCTGTCTAGGAGACTTGCGCACATACTGGTTCCCAGAAGTCTTGATAATCAATCGGAGAAGCTCGGGTGATTGGATCAATCGATCCCGTTTCTTTACCTGCCGATAATTCCACGCGAGAAATCCAAATGAACAGGCGACTATTGTTGTGCATACGAAGAGCGAACGTGCCCCGTACTGAAACCATTTGTTATTGCTCGCTCGGTGAGTCCCAGAGCAATCCACCTCAACCCCTGCTTTCAACGGAGAATTCTCGCTAGTATCGTTCTTCTGCGGGTTGATCGACATGGGGGACCTGCGGACTAAGGCATCGTGACCCGCTCAGGCACCAGAGGGAATCTGTTATCGCAATCAATTCAGCCTCAGGCTGATGGTGGAAGCCCCTCAATACAGAGAACGAGGCAATCAACGGACTGATGGATCTGCCGCCGAAAGAGACTTAATCGCTGCTAAAGATTCGCGATGAGTCGGTTCCGCTTCAAGAGCAGCCTGGTACGCCACTAGGGCTTCTTTCTGCTTTCCCAGTAACTCTAGTGCCTGGCCTTGGCGCCAATATGCGTCCTCGATCGTCGGCATGCCGTCAGCACGAGGACGCTCGTTGGCAAGGAATTCACTGAGGAGAGCGATTGCGCGCTCAAGCTCTATCTCTCGCTCGATCAAGCCTGATGCTTGCGCGTGTAATGACCGAAAATAAGCCTCATCTCTTTCTCCTCCGGCCGGACGCGCTGCTTCGTAGGCGAGGTCCGCTTCCGCGTATTGCTCGTTCCGTTCTAGGATAATCGCGCGGGTTACGTGATATCCGCGTTGCTCTGGCCATTCGTCGAGTCTTGCCGCGCAGAGATCAAGCGATTCTTCTACGTGACCGGTTTCCGCCAAACAGAAGGCCACAAGATGTCCGCCCATTGCGGGGTCTCGCTCTTCCACTTCGCGAAAATACCGCATGGCTTTCTCGGAATCACCTCCGACCATTTCTGGCATCGCAAGATAAAAGAAGCCGAGCATCATGCGCGGCTCGATCAGAGAATCGTCAAGCTCGACCGCGCGAACGCACTCCTGCTGGAATCGATCCAGCATTGCCAATTTGTTCAGTATGGCGCCGATCCCGTCGTCGGGTTGCACAAGCTGAGCCCCGATCGACTCGGCGTAGGCAAGGTGAGCTTCAGGGCTCTCAGGTAGCAACTGAGTTGCCTTTAACCCATAGTCAGCGGACTCCTCAAATTGCTTCAATTCGCGGGTAACATCGCACAGGAGAATGCAAGCCTCCCCATCGTGGTCCGTCTCTTCAAGGGCTCTCAGTAACAACTCTTTAGCAGACGCATATTCTTCTGCCTGAACCAAGACGCGTGCCTCATCGATGAGCGAGAGTTCCTCTTCGATCACGGTGTCATTCGCAGGAGCAGCAGTCAAAGCCTCTCCAGACGCATCTACGAGGACAGTGGTCGGACTACGTGCGATCCAAAACCACACCCCAAGCAAGAATAGAGCGGTTAGCGATAATGCTGTTACAGCTAGTCTCATGGCATGTTCAGGAGGCAAGTGGATGCTGCCAAGCAGAATCTTCATTCCGCCTAATCCATATGGACAGTATGGAATTTCACTCTGACCCTAAGTTTTTGTTACGGCAGTGAGCGACTAACCTTACTATACTGGCGTCAACAATCTGCTCTAAGCAGGTGTTGGCGACTCTCCAAACGTTCCGATTTCCGGCTGTCCTCACTTTCGTATGGCACTTTGCTGAGCTTGCCACTGCATAACCGCATGGCTGTCGGGCGGAACAACCACAGAAACCCTTCGCGTACCTATCAGCGCGCTTACAAGTGTCTTTGAAACCGATGTTGTAGATTACGGTCCAAACGGCGTCAGATTTCAAACAGTTTCTGGGAAAACCGACTGCAATTGGACCGACCATATGGGCGTTGTATTTACGCCTCCAAACCTTGATCCCTCGGGCAGTGTTGTGGAAGTTATATCAGGTGCCGACTCACGGGTCGCGGGCGAGTATGACGAGGAACTTTTAGACAGCAGCTCGATGCCTGAGTAACGTAAACGCACTGCCATACACCTCTCTTGGGTAACCAATTCTCCAACCACACTGTAAGGTGAGGCTAATGAGTCGAAAGATCAAGTTCGCAGCCCTGACGCGGGTACGACTTCTATCCCTCAATCTGCTGGTCGCCATCCTTCTCGTTTACCCATCATACGCCAAGGCCGATTGGTTTACGCCTTTGGGTGATTTTCCGGGTGGAAACTTCGATAGTCGCGGGGGTGGCGTCTCGAATGACGGTGTTGTCACGGGATCCGGACGTACGGCCGAGGGTGTCGAGGCTTTTCGCTGGACATCAGGTGGTGGCATGATTGGCTTGGGCGAACTTGCCTCTGACGAAGGCAGCGGTGGAAGTGGGATTTCAGCCGATGGCGAAACCGTTGTGGGTCTATCCGGGAATGCGACTGGCCCCGAGGGGTTCCGCTGGAACTCGTCGGACGGCATGGTTGGGTTGGGTAAGACCTCAACAACCAGCACGTATGTATGGACGTTCGCAAATGCCGTTTCTGTAGATGGATCGGTCATCGTCGGAGAAGGCCTTATACCCTTCGGTGAATTTGAAGCAGCTTATTGGCAGGAAACGACCGGCTGGGTGAGCATCGGCGACCTACCCGGCGGAGACGCAGACTCTGAGGCGAATGCCGTCGCCGTCGTAGGCTCGGAAATCCTCATTGTCGGCGAGGGAGAAGATGCGGTCCAATCGAAGCCATTTCTCTGGAGTAGCGAATCCGGCATGCAAATTCTGCCGGGCTTTCCCGCATTAGCAGGGGGAGAAGCACTCGACATCTCGAGCGACGGTTCGACGATCGTCGGCAAGATTGGCTCAAATGATGCCTTTGTGTGGACAGACTCAGGTGTCACGCAAATCACGCCCGATTTGGACGGTTCCCTCGGATTTCTTAGCATCGGCCGCGCCGTCGCGGTATCCGACTTCGGCCAGCGGGTGGTGGGCAATGGCGACCATTTCGGCACGATTGACACGCTTGAAGCATACATTTATGACAAGGACGCTGGCCTTGTTCGCATGCGACAGGTGCTGACCGATCTGGGGGTTGATCTCACGGGGTGGTCGGAAATCAGGGCGTTCGATATTTCACCGAACGGCCGTTATGTGACGGGCTACGGTAAGCACAACGGCAACAACGAGGCCTATTTGGTTGAATTACCCGCATCGCTGGTCACAATTCCTGAACCGAGTTCGCTGGCGTTGGCGGGCATCGGGCTCGTGGGCTTCTTGTTCCTCGCAAGATTTCGCCGCTCATCGCATGGAGCAAAGGCAAGCTGATACACATCTTTGCTTTACAACCGCTGCAACCAAGACGTGACCGCTGAGGAAGTCAGAGCGGTGATGGAACCGCAAGGAGGCAGTAGTAAAGGCCAAGGCAACGCTTTCGATACGGATCATCGGGGGTGTTGGGGCGCACATCGAAATCGAGCACAGGTCCGATGGCGCTCTACTCCGGTCCCACAAGCACAAGGCTTCCCCAGTAGAACGGATGATTCCACTCGGCTTGTTTTCGAACTTGTTTTTTTGAATCGTGTAGAGACTGGGCATAGTCGCGAGCCACGTCGGCCTTGTCCGCGGCGGCCAGATAGTAGGCGAAGTAACTGACAAGTGTGGCCCCGGCAGCGTCGTTGACAACCCAGTCGCTGGCTACAACCCGGCGTGCTCCGGCAACAAGAAAGCCTCGTGATAGGGCCCATACGCCCTCGCCGCCTTGATGGGGGCCGTAATTGGTTTGGCAAGCGCTGAGAATCGCCAACTCGCACCCGGTTAGATCCAGGTCATAGATTTCCGACATGAGCAAATTGCCGTCGTCCTCTGCGTCGGTAACGCTTCCCGGCATCAAGGACAGCATGCCGAATAGATTTCCGTAGCTGAAGTCCGCCAGCCCGTGACAAGCCAAATGTAAGATCTGACGACCGGCGGCCAAACGACGTAACTCCGACTCGGTTGCATTCGTTCCGTTCAGACGGACAACCTCAAGGCCCGCTGCGGTGAAATGGTCTTCTACCCACTCCGATTCCCGTCCAGAGAATGGTAGCCGGCTGAGGCTCGCCCGATAACTGCTCGCCTCGGTATCGACCCCCATCATGCGATCGAGAGGATCAGCCTGGTCTTGCGGATAGGCAGGGTCACCGAGAGTCAACACTGGCTCTCGCCGCAGGCTAGAACTTTGGTTCCGAGCCTTCAGATTGTTCCAAACCGAGGCTGATGGCACGTAGTTAATGGCTGGACCAACGTCGAGCAAGTACTGCAAGTTCTGGTCCAAGGTTACTACCAGGGTTTCAAACGGTAGCAGGCAAAGGTGACTGTCGGGCATGACGGTAAGATGATCTACTTCTCCGGCAGTTAGCGGCCTCTGTTCATTAGCAGGAATCAGAACGGCCCACAGGGCGGCCAATTGTTGATTGAGTTGGTCGATGTCGCCACGGGCAGACAACATCGGGTAGACCGAATCGGTTTCCTGGACCATAAGTTTCGCGAGTTTCGCCGCGGTGAGTGGACCCGGGGCCACGCCCAGTGTTACTGCGGAGGAATCTGGAACCGTGAGTTCTGAAATTTCGGCCGAATCGTGCCGGATGGCCATGACATACGAGGCATCGCGGCCGATGGAATAGACCAACCAAAGCTCGCCATCGCCGAGTGCCTGTTGGACGGTCGAAAGCGAGGTAAGTTCGGCGTTGGCCGAAATCAATTCGCGGTAGACCGGACTTTCCAATCGAGCGTCGACCAGAAAGAAGTACAGCTTCTGGCGTGCGGAAACTAGCGCATCGATCGCGGCATTCCACCGCTCACGTTCTTCGACCGGTGCGTCGGTCTCAGGTTTCTTGAGTCGATCAAGCTCAGCCAGGGCCTCAGTCAGCGCTTTGCGAAGTTCGTACTCGCGCTGAGCAAGCTCTGCTCGTTTCGAGGCTGGAAGGCCAAGCAGAAGGTCAACATTGGCCAGGCGTAGCTCGTCGAGAAACGACCTGGCCTTGCCTCGTTCTATGGCGGTGAACATTTCATCCGGCTGCTTCAGTTCGGCCTGCCAGCGAATCATCGTATCGAGTTCGTCGGAGAAGCGCGCGAACATCTCAGCGCGTTCGAATTCGGTGCCCGTGGAGTAGCCCCGCTGCGTTTCGGCGACTTCCAGGGCGTATTCCAATTCATTGATGGCCTCTTGCCGTTTCCCGGCATCCCACAACAGGGTTGCTTTCAGGTAGTGAACGTGGACCAAATAGCGAGGGTTGAGCGGCTTGATGTGATGAATGTCCAAGACCTGAGCGAGGTAATCGTGCGCTGCGTTGTTGTTCCCTTGTTCGGCAGCAAGTGCCGCGAGCAGTATCAGAGCTTCAGATTCGTCCGCGCTGTTGGGGCCGTAAGAATCCCGATAGATTTCTACGGTCTTTTGCAAAATCGCCTCTGCCTCATCGAAGTTGTCGGTCAATAGCAAGGTGCCAGCCAGGTTCAACATCGCGTCGGCTGTACTGATGTGACCCTCGCCAAGCAGCGACTTTCTGTTTTCAACCGCCCGGCGAAGTAATCGCGTTGCCTCAACGGGTTTGTCCTGAAAGCGAAGCATGCGGGCAAGGCCGACAATCGCTTTCATGGTTTCCGGGTGTTGCGGGCCTAAGCTCTCTTCATAGGCTTCCAAGGCTGCTTGATAGTACGGCGTGGCTTCCTCCCAGCGACGCTGAGAGTCGTAAACATTTCCCAAATCGACGAATAGTTGAGCCGTGATCGGGTGGTTCTTACCGCGTGCAGCAATCGCCAGCGGGATCGCACGACGCAGCTTGGGATCGGCCAGATCGTAGCGACCCCGAATAATATCGATTGAAGCCCAACCACCCAGGGCATGAGTTAGCAATAGGTTTACCGTCCTTGGATCTCGAGCCTCGGCAGCCAGCGATTCCAGCCGACCGACGGCCTCACGAAAGTAACCAATTGCCTGCTCGATCTCCCCCATGTTCCGCAGTACAAATGCCACGTCCTTTCGAGCATCTGCTGCCATCAGATCTGCGCCCGGTTCTTGCGAAGCGTCCCACCAGCGAATGGTTTCCTGGAATCGCTTCACCGACTCATCCCAATTTCCCAGACGTCCATGACACGCCGCGAGACCACGCAGTGAAAATCCTTGTATTCTGGCAGCCTGAGCTCGTTCCGAACTTGAGACCGGCCGGAAGTTCTCCAGCCTGCTCAATACTTGTTCATGCAGGGCGATCGCCTCGTCCAGGCGAGACTGTCCAGCTCGTGCATCGGCCAACAATGCCAGAGCAATGTAATGCAGCCGCTGTGGGAACCGACGCTGCATGAAATCCAGAATTTGCTCGGCAACTTCAGCCTGCTGATCGACTTTCCCCGACTGCTGATATGCCGTGAACTGCTGTTGCAGCCGGGCCAATTGCTGCCAATCACCATCGCTGGGTGGTTGGGCAGACGCGCTACTCGCCCCAACCAGGAACAAGGCAATCCACATCGAAAGCGGGCTTCTACGGCCAGCGCGTCGATGACATACGGCGGTAGTCATATCTCGAATAGACCTTACAGCATTACTCCGGATGCACTTGCGCAAATTCCACGATTCTTGCCGTGCAACCACCTCTTCTCATGTCAGAGATTCGACGCACGAAGCCTAAGGGAAGTTCCCAGCGTTCAAGAGTATACCTGAACTCCGCGATAAGCGGCCCCGGCACCTCCATCCACTGGGGTCTTCCCACCGAGATTTGATATCCCGACGGAGGCACACCCCCGATTCTCCGACTGCTCAATCCCGACCATCGACCGCAGGAAATGGAGTTCCCCACGAATTGTGGGCGCGAGGGAAAGCGCGAATCTTGATTTGTGAGGAGGACTCAAATGAACACGAAGCGACGGACATTCAGTGAAGAATTCAAGCGGGATGCGGTGAAATTGGTCACCGAGCAAGGCTATCGGATCAGTGAAGCGGCGAGGAGCTTGGGCATTGGGGCCAATTTGTTGGGCCGGTGGAAGAAGGCCTTCAAAGAGCATGGTCAGCACTCGATCCCTTCTCTTTGGAGTGACCGCGTTTGCAGCGTAGCTTTCGATGTCGGTACAGTTCGCCGAAAACAGGTATGTGATCTACTCGGTGGTGGGGATCGTGATCGGCGCATTCATGGTCTGGAGTTTCTACTATAAGGAGCCGGATGAATGAATCGCTCTGCCCAATGATGAAGTGGAGAGCCCTCGCATGCCTCGTTCTAGAGTCGCGTTCATCGTCCTGATACGACCGTTCTTGGTTTCTTAGCCGGACTCATCCCCTCGTGGGTCAGCATCGCCATCGACGCTCCTGCCCGCATACTTCGGTAAGATAATAAAAACCTCCACGAGCAACTCAAAGTGCTCGAATTGATGGTAGCCACCCAGCAGGCTCAATTGAGTGAGATCAACGCGGTTATTGGTCCACAGGGACTCGGTGAACCGGATCCCGGGTCAACGCCGTTGGAAGTGAGGACTGAATCACGCGGGATAGATGGTACGCAACCTCGCTACGATCTGATCGATGTGGTGGACGAAATGCCAGAGGGCGACCAGGGAGCAACCACAGGCTTCAGTTCGGAATCCGAGGGCTGTCAGTGCTCACCCTAGCCATCGCTTGCTTCCATTGGGGATGGACAGCCAATGATCGCATTCGTCGGACTGAGGCAGAGCATATAAGGCAAAATGTTGAACGTTATGAGAAGCTAAACAAGTCCATACTGCTCGCCTGGGAAGTACAAGCTTTCCAAGACCAAACGCGAGTGAAAGAAGTTGAGGCCGAGAACAACAATCTCAGGCAGCAGATCGAAGTGCTAGATCAAAAGGTGAAGAACTCTACGAGGATTGTGGGGCGGTCAACGCGGTGATCGATCGGACGGGGAGGGGGTAGACACAATTCCCCAACTGCTAGCGTACCCTTCTTTCGCCTAGGCAAGTTGCTCACAGTCGCTAAAGAGGTTTTTGTGCACTCAGGACAATGCAACATGGATTGTCCAAGTACCATCGCAAAGATTGTTCAAGGTCACGATGGTCGTCGGGCAGGCAGAGGGGATGCCAACGAACGTTTGTCAATCCAGCCTGCTCAAGGCCTTGTTGATGAGCCTCTCTGCTCCATTGCCACATGTTCACTGCAAGCTCTTCGAATACCAAATCGTAGTGCGGCGGATCGATTGGACGGTAGTAGAAGCCAAAAGACTCTTTCAGGCTCGCGCTGTGTGCCGAGAGATCGCAATCTGGGTTAATCGTGTACGTGACGAAGCGACCACCAGGCTTAAGATTGCGGCTAATCAGTTCGCACATTCCATGAAGAGCTTTCTCACTAGGAGCATAGTGGAGCAAGTACATCGCGGTGACGACATCGGCGGGATGTTCGAGCCGAAATCCCTCATCGCTTGCATCGACAACTTCATACGAAAGGGTCGGGTACACCAGACCACCTCCGTCATCCTGGTTTTGTGCAACGGCACGCTTGATCATTTCTTCCGAAATGTCTATGGCAAACACCGATCTAGCGCCCTCTGCCATAAACTTTCGGGACATCCTGCCATCACCACAGGCAAGTTCCAATACACTCAAGCCCCGAATCGATCCCAGAACTCTTAGAAACTGGGTTTGTTCTAGTAGTCGATAATCGCTGTCGGATACTGACCAGCGTCTATAAGCATCTGCGTCTTTGTCGTAGTCAGACATTTAGGCGATGTTTCTGTGAAGAGGATGATTGGCGAGATGTGACTGAGCAATTGACGACGGAACTATTCTACCGAAAATTGACCAAGCTACCCCACCCGACCCCGCTCGCGACGAAGGTAGTCCTCCCGGCGTCCGCTACACTATGATCGCGAATAGGCGGAATCGAAACATGCGGCCGTCATGGGATAGATCAGTCAGCTGCTCAGCGAACGATCAGATGAATTCATCATTCCAGATCTTTGACGCACACTTTCACATCATTGATCCACGATTTCCATTGAAGCCCAACCAGGGATATACACCCGAAGCCTTTACATGCGCGGACTACTTGTCGCGATTGTCCGAGTTCTCGCTATGTGGCGGAGCAGTCGTATCGGGATCATTTCAATCGTTCGACCAGACATATTTGCGATCCGCTTTAGAGCATTTGGGGCCTGGCTATGTGGGTGTGACCATGCTGCCCTCCAAAGCCTCAGATGATGAGGTGGTTTCCCTCCAACAAACTGGAGTTCGGGCAATTCGCTTTAACCTGAGGCGTGGAGGGTCTGAGGACGTGATGCACCTCGATCGCATGGCCCGACGGGTCCATGAGCTAGTTGGGTGGCATGTCGAACTGTATGCCGATTCAGAACGGTTGGCAGAACTCTATTCATCGATCGTGTCATTGCCTGCTGTAAGCATAGATCATCTCGGATTGTCAGCAGGCGATCCTGAACTCCTGCTAAGACTTGTGGAGAAAGGTGTGCGAGTCAAAGCATCCGGTTTCGGTCGAGTCAGGTGTGACGTTGCCAAAGTGTTGCGTGCAGTTGACTCCGCAAATCCAGAATCCCTCATGTTCGGGACGGACTTGCCATCAACTCGAGCACCCCGTCCGTTTGAGAGCGAAGACGTTTCGCTAGTGATTGATGCACTCGGGCCAACAAGGGCCAAGGCCGTTCTGTCAGAGAACGCACTGAAATTCTACCGTGTTCGAGATTGCTCGAATTCGGGCGGTTAGTGTTATCTCGTACAACTCATTGCGATCACGCTTTTACCACGGTGCCGTTGTAGATGTTGCCATTGAGCAGCATGGGGGTACTTGGCCAGGGCACATAGAAAGACAGCTTTCCCGCACCGCATGAGTAGATTGCGATCCGCTGAATGCTGACAATCCCTGATACCTGAAGGCTGCCAACCGATTGAGCAAGTAGGCATACCTCTGTCTAGCGGCCAGACACTGCCACCAACACGATGCCTAAAGCAGACAACAAACGCATGGGAAACCTACCGAAACCGAGCCTATATGCGTCGAGTCCGGGAAGAGAGAAATGAAAGGAGCCCCCAAACGCACATTAGTCGGAGTCGCACTGTCCCTCGCAGGCGGCCTGCTGATGGGAGGTATTGGGATTGCAGGCAAGTTCGGTGCTATTGCTGGATTAAGTCCATTTCAATTGCTTGCAGCACAAGTCGTTCTTTTGGTTCCCGTGAGTGGAACGGTTCTGTATCTGCGATTTGGGCTGGCTGGCTTCAGGCCAGAGAAATCATGGGTCCTGGTGATTCGTACGATCTCGGGCTTCGTTTACTTCACAAGCTTTTACTGGGCGCTCAAGGGGATCTCAGTCGCAGACGCGTTGGTTCTCGAAAGCACAAACCCGTTCTTCTCGATGCTGATCGCCCGTCTCTTTCTCAACCAGCACGTTAATCGAGCATCCATCGTGATGTTAGGACTCGCTTTTCTAGGTGTGTGTCTTATCCTGATCGACCACACCGCTCGGGGAATGATCAACCCTTATTCGTTCTTAGCACTACTCGCCGGATTGGGGCGCGCTTCGGGTAGCGTATCTACGGGCGTGGCTGGCAAAACCGAGCCACCTGAGCGGATCATGATGTATTACGCTATCGGGATGCTATTGTTTTGCTGTTCGGCTCTCCCTTGGCAGTGGGCCCCAATCGAAGGACGCAGCTGGTGGATTCTCGCGGCACCGGCAGTGCTTTTTCTGCCCCAGAATCTCGCATATACCATCGCCAACCGTCTTGTTCCGGCCTATCTCGTCGGCGCGCTCTTCTATAGTGCAATCTTGGTAGGAATCCTAGCTGATCATTTCTTCTTCAATGAGGTGCTTAGTGCCCGTGGTATTTTGGGGATGCTGCTAACGGTGACGGCGGGACTCGGGCTGGCGTGGGCAAGGTCTCGGGACCGGACTTGAGGCAGACCTCTTACGTGACTTGTGGTCAACTCCTGCAGCGAAGATTGACATTTGTTATCCAGGCCCGATCTGCCCGCCGCTCGTAAGTTGTCAAAGAACTTCTTCGGGAAATCGACGCTTCAACGATCTCTAGCTGGCGAGCTTGATGTCGGAGGTCCAGCGATCGCATTCTTGGTGTTGGTTTCTTGGATGTTGATGTTGAGCCTCCTCAGCTCGTCAATGAGTTTGACTTGAGTGTCCGCCTGCTCTGGGACTGGTTTTCAGGCGGCTGCCCAACTTCCGAGTCGATTTCTGCCAGCCTTCATCAGAGTCGATCTCGACGGTCAGCTCGCTGACCACACCCGATTCGGCGAGCACTGTGAGGATCTGGTGGCCCGGGGGTCTACTCCAGCTTCAGCTTGATCATCCTTTCTGACTCAGAAACGCATGAGGTTGAGATTCGGATTGGGATGTCGCAGTCAGGATGGGGGTAGAGTTACATCGGTTAATGGGCGTCACTTTCTTGGAGTACCAAGATCGTCGCAATGCACCAAACGCTCTGCTGCAACCCTTTGCTGTATAGTTACTTGCTGGCGGCCTCTTGCTTAGACTGGCCCCGCCCGTGAGCCCTGTCCTGGAAAATTTGCAGAATTTTGTCCAAAACCACACGCACTCCGACATTAGTCAGATCGTAACCGCGGAATAAGACAAGCGTGTGTTCAAGGAAATCGGATTTGGAGCCAAATCCCTCGACGTTCGGTGGAGAGTTGGGTTCACAGCTTGATGATCGTGAAGCTGAATTTGTCCGATTGCTCCTGCGCGATGGGCGATTGGCGTACTCCTGCATCAGGACATTCGTGCGCAATCAATCGGATGCGGAAGATGTGTTCCAGGAGGTGAAACTAACCGCCTGGCAGCGTTTCGACCAGTTTGAGCATGGAACTCGGTTCGATCGCTGGCTGCGTCAAATAGCAATGCACACTCTCCAAAACCTCATGAGGCGCCGTTCGCTAACACTGGTAGGCGACTCCGAGTCGCTGTTCGATCGAGTCGGAAACAACGGTGCCTGGTTGGATCGCTTAGACGAACGGGCGGTGGCGCTTGAGAGTTGCCTCGCGAGTCTTCGGTCGAATGACCGCGGGATGATCAACTCACGTTATCACGAAGGGTTATCGGTACGAGAAGTAGCTCATCGCTACAAGCGATCGGCAGATGCAACGTACAAAGCCCTGTCTAGAATTCGCCGTGTGCTCTTCGATTGTGTGAACCGCAAGATGGAGGCATTAGAGAGGCAATGAAAGACGAGTCCCCAGAATTTCGCAGACTCGAGGAACTGCTAGTCGACCATGTCGATGGTTCACTCGACGGTCCAGGTCTCGCTGAGCTCAACAGAATCATCAGCGACTCCCCCAGTGCCAAGCAATTCTACCTCGAGTACATGGATATGTGCGGCTCCCTGGAGTGGCCCCGTGTTCAAAGTGAGTTTGAACGGCTCGGTATAGATGGGCTAAGCCGAGGAACACTTCATCCTGCACCCTCTTCAAAGATTCAATCGTACACCTTCTTGTCATCGTGGTGGGTGAAGGCGGCAGTCTTGATGGTCTTTACCATTACCGGGTTCTATCTTGGGCGGGCGACCGCATTAGGCGCGGTCAACGATCCGGAATCGGGGTTCGCAAAAATTACGCGAACTTGGGACACTAGTTGGGGAAACTCTGAGTTGCCCACTGAAGTCGGAATAGAGCTACAAAGAGGCCTGCTGCGATTGGATGAGGGAGTTGCTGAAATCGAGTTCTCCGGCGGGGCCAGCATGCTGCTTGAGGGCCCCGGGGAAGTTCAACTCCTTTCGCCCATGCACGTTTCTTTGAACTCTGGCAGGGCCGTCACTGTTGTGGAACCATCTGCCAAAGGGTTTCTTATCGAAACACCTCAGGCAGACGTCGTGAACTGGGGAGCTGAACTTGGAATCGTTCGAGATCCTGATCGCGATGAACTCGAAGTGCATGCTTTCTCGGGAGATGTCGAAGTTAGAGATACCGGAGGAAACGTCGGCCAAGTCCTGCCAAGCCGGCTCACTTCCGAGCAGGCGCTGAGGTTGTCGGCAACGGTTCCAGGCGAAGGAGAAGCAGCCAAAAAGGAATTCCTGCGCCTTCTGGATTCAGCAAGCGAGGTGGTCGTTTGGTCTCAGGATGAAGGCGGAAATGGCCATGGGTATCAGCTTGTGATGCCTCGCTCGAAGATCACCTGGGAAGAAGCACTCGCCGAGGCAAAAACTTATGAGTTCAAAGGACGCAGCGGGAACCTGGTTATGATCGAGTCCGAGGCGGAAGACAATTTTCTGATCGATACCTTCCTGCGCGATACGCACTATGTGGGCGCATGGATCGGACTCTCCGACCGTATTCAGGAAGGCGAGTATCTTTGGGCCAATGGCGAGCCTCTAACTTACACGAACTGGCTTGGCGGACAGCCCACAGCTATCGGTGAGGCTGGCCAAGACGAAGATTATTGCCATATCTGGCGCTACGATTACGAAGAACCAGACCAAATTGTTTGGGGCTGGAACGATGAAGCCCTGGAGGCACATGCTGGACATCTTGGTTTCATCGTCGAGTTTGAAACGCAATGAGACGGAGAGAAACTAGAGTCGATCGGACCGAGGACTGCAATGGCAGACGGGCTTTATGCCTGCGTGGTGCAGAGAACTTCTCCTGCTGACCCGTTTGCAGCCGCTGGGCAGTGCTCGACCAGGTGGAGAGCTACTCAAAGGGCTTATGCGTGTGCCGAGGGAACGGCACGCGCATGGCCTTTGAGTTGTATCGTCGCTAGTGAGGCTGTTCGACTGATTTTCCAAACCCGATTCCTTCCCATAATCAACTGATTTGGCCAGCTAGATTACGACGGATTGACTCCCAGCATATTGTCCCCGAAGCCCACCCCAAACTGATATTCGCAACGATCGATTTGCGGCTCTCCTCGAAAGGTATTCATGTCCTCACGATCAATAGCCTGTAGGGTTTTCGTCAAAGGCATTCGCATTCCTCTTCGACCAGGCCGATGGATACCAATTGGCATCCTATCTTTGCAATTGTTGAACTTAGCCGTCGCGCAAGATCCGTTTGCTGCCCATATTCGTACCACACCACCACGAACACCCGAGGACGAACTGCAAGCATTTCATCTGCCACCTGGCTTCGAGATTCAGTTGTTCGCGGCTGAGCCGGAAATTCAGAAGCCGATGAATATGGCCTTCGACGCGAGTGGACGATTGTGGGTCAGTGGTTCCACGGAGTATCCCTTCCCCGCGCCCGATGATCGTAAAGGCCGCGATTCTATTCGGATCTTGGAAGATCGCGACCAAGACGGCCGAGCAGACAAAGTGACGGTTTTCGCCGATGACCTCAACATTCCGATCGGCATCTATCCGTATCGCAATGGCTGTATCGCCTTCAGTATTCCCTACATCTACTACCTGGAGGATACCGACGGCGATGATCGAGCCGATCGTCGCGAAATCCTTTACGGACCATTAGGGTTCGATCGTGACACCCATGGTTTGAATAACGCATTTCGGCGTGGGTTCGATGGTTGGGTCTATGCCTGTCATGGCTGGGCGAACCACTCGACCTTTTCCGGAAAAGACGGCCATGAGATTAGCCTCGAGGGGGGAAACACCTATCGAATGAGAACGGATGGCTCCCGTGTCGAGCAGTTTACGTGGGGCCAAGTAAACCCCTTCGGGATGACGTTTGATCGACATGGAAACCTCTTCAACGCAGATTGTCACACTCGCCCGATCATGCTGCTGTTACGCGGCGGCCATTATGACAGCTTCGGAAAACCACACGATGGACTGGGATATGTGCCCGACGTGATGAATCACACCCATGGTTCGACAGCAATCGCGGGCACAACATGCTACTCAGGCACGAATTTTCCGGAAGAGTATCGTGGCAATATGTTCGTGGGAAATGTAGTCACCAGTCGGGTGAACCGTGATTCGATCGTCCATCATGGGGCGAGTGTGAAGGCCATCGAGGAACCCGATTTCATCACGACGGATGACCCCTGGTTTCGTCCGGTCGATCTGCAAGTGGCACCTGACGGAACGCTCTTCGTAGCCGACTTTTACAACCGCATCATCGGACACGTCGAGGTGCCGCTGGACCACCCGGGACGCGACCGTAAACGGGGCCGCATTTGGAGGGTCATCTATAAGGGAGAAGACGAATCGACTGCGGAGTTGAACGCGGTCCCAGATCTTCGAGCAGCATCGATAAGTGAGTTGGTCGAACAATTCTCGCACCCGAACCTGGGCGTACGGATGCGGGCCTCCGATGAGATTGTCGACCGCGTAGGACAACAGTCTGTCAATACACTGTTGACTATGCTGGATTCGACCGACTCACCGACAGTCCGTGTGCACTGTCTCTGGGCCCTGCACCGGCTGGATCGGTTGGATCGGCAAAGGCTAATTGCGGGTATTCACGACGAACAAGCAGAAGTACGCGTGCACGCCCTTCGAATCGCGGCCGAGAGCGCTATGTGGACTGAGCCGTTATCCAACAGAGTTCTGCAAGCCTTGAAAGATGAAGACCACCTGGTGCGGCGGGTAGCCGCCGATGCCATTGGTCAACAACCAGATCATGGTTCAATAGATGTCTTGCTTGAACTTTGGAGCGAAGCATCGAGTCAAGACGTTCATCTGCGGCACACCATAAAGATGGTCTTGGCCAAACTGTTGCGAGTAGAAGGAGCACTGGCAAGTTGGGACGATGGCCATCAAGACAGTTCGTCATGGCCCGTCTTGGCTGAAGTGGCATTAGCCGTACACAGTAGAGAGTCTGCATCTTTTCTGATGGGATATCTCTCTGATCTGGAAGAGGCACCTCCAAATACAGCCAAGTACTTCTCCCACATATCTCGGCACTTGCCGGAAAACGCCGACTATTCTCCCTTGGCCGAGTTAGCTCAACGAATGGTTGCGGACGAGATCGATCTCCAACTCGAACTTCTTCTTGCTGTTCAGCGAGGAATCGAGCGACGAGGGCAGGAGTTGCCCGAGGCCATTCGCATTTGGGGAGCCAATTTGACACGCAAACTATTGAGTTCGGTGGAGGAAGGTAGCTATTCATGGACAGCCACCACAAATGGTGGGCGGCCGGGTAGCCCCTGGAACCTTGAGGTGCGTTCCTCCGTCGACGGAGCGGCCCCCGAGTCGTTCCTGAGCAGCCTGCCAAACGGTGAAAAGTTTACGGGAATCTTGCGTTCAAGATCATTCGCAATCCCCAGTCACTTCAGTTTCTTCCTCTGCGGGCATCTCGGTTTTCCTGAGAAACCGGCCATCGAAGACAACTTCGTTCGGCTCCGCCTGGAGAGTACCGGGGAAACGGTCGCACAGTCGTTGGCTCCGCGTCATGATGTCGCTCATAAGATTGACTGGAATTTATCTGAATACGCTGGTCAGCGAGGTTTTCTTGAGATCATTGATGGGGTCGAACTGGACGCGTTTGCCTGGTTGGCGGTCGGACGGTTCACTCCTGAAGTGATATCGGTGCCGAATGTAAGTCCAGCGTTAGCTTCCCATCGCCAACAATCCGCAGCCTTTCTGGCGCGCACGTTGGGAATCGAAGACGTGGTGGACGAATTGGCCGACGTGCTCGACACCGACGTTGCAGACATTGCGGCGAGAGCAAGCGCGGCTGAAGCCCTGCTCTCTTTTGATGCCGACCAAGAGCTGACCACATTGGTTGTATTGTTGAGAGATCCGAGCGTACCCTTCAATCTAAGAAACATGATCGCTGACGCGGTTCTGAATCGCGATTTCACGAAAACCCGCGCGTTGCTGGCCGAAGCGCTAAAGACCGCTCCTGCGCGAGCCCAGCGATTACTCGCCCAGGAACTTGCAGCGACGGAGCATGGCTTCCGGCTGTTGCTTTCATTGATCGAAAAAGGAGCGGGATCTCCGCGATTGCTCCTGGATCAAAGCATCCAGCAACGATTAGCTGCACACTCCTCGGAAAACCTTACTCACCGCGCAGAAGAAATCACGGTTGGCATACCAAGTATTCGAGAAGAGGTTTCCGAGGCGATCATGTTGCATCAGGCTGCACTTCCTCAAGCATCACGGTCTGCAATCCGTGGACGGGATGTGTTTCAGAAGCAATGCAGTGGATGCCATATGTTTCGAGGTGAAGGCAAAGTCCTCGGGCCACAACTAGACGGCGTGGGACTGAGGGGGCACGAGCGTCTGCTCGAAGACATCCTCGACCCGAATCGTAATGTCGATCCTCAGTTTTTCAGCACCACTCTCGCATTGGACGATGGCCGTGTGCTAACTGGTTTGATACGCCGCCAGGAAGGTGTACTTCTAACAATTGCAGATCAACAGGGAAAAGAGAGTGACGTTTCGCTGAATAGCATCGAGGAACAGCAACTAACGAAGAACTCCCTCATGCCAGAGAATTTCAGAAGTACGCTCCCCGCGCAGGACCTCTATGATCTGATTGAATATCTGGGAAGCGATCGCCCGGCGAGCCCTTCACCGATCTCCTGGAGAAGTTTCGCGATCGATCCAAAGTTTCGCTCGGAAGGTGTGACGGTCGCAGACGTCAATCGAGATGGCCTCACCGACATCTTGGTGGGCGAGCTATGGTATGAAGGGCCCGACTGGACACAGCATGAGATTTCACCTCCCAAAGACTACGGAGACGGTGCGAGTTCCTACAGTAGTGCGTTTCTCTGCTTTTCCGATGACATCGACAAAGACGGGTGGACCGACCAGATTGTTGTAGGTTTTCCGGGCCAAGCCTGCTTCTGGTATCGAAACCCACAAGGTGATAACAGGCACTGGCCCAAGCACCTCATCTGTCCAATTGCCGCCAATGAATCTCCGCACTATGTCGACTTGTTTGGTAATGGCCAGCGGGTATTGGTGATGGCATCTCATCCTGAGGGAAAACCGGGCCGCGCGGAGATGGCGTGGTTTGCGCCCGGTCGAGATCCAACGGAACGCTGGCCGATGCACCCCATCAGTGAAGTTCAGGACTTGACTGGAGGCCCCAGTTGGCTGGGACATGGCCTCGGAGTGGCCGATCTCAATGGCGACGGAAAGATGGACGTACTGACCACGATTGGTTGGTGGGAGCATCCCGAAGATGCCAAAAACGCCCCATGGCCATTTCACCAAGCACGGCTCGGGGATGCCTGCGCGCAAATGTTTGCAATCGACTTGAACGGAGACCAACTGAACGATGTAATCAGCAGTTCTGCCCACTCGTATGGTATCTGGGCGCACCAACAGGAAAGCACATCCAGATCCGATCCCACATTCATCAGACGCGATCTATTTCCGAATCTCGTTTCCCAGACCCATTCATTGCAGTGTCGTGATATCGATGGGGACGGACTACGAGACCTGGTAACTGGGAAAAGATGGTGGGCACATGGCCCCTCTGGTGATCCTGGTTCAAGCGAGCCGGCACATTTGTATTGGTTTCAAGCCCAACGAGCCAACGAAGGACAACTCAGCTTTGTGCCACACCTGATACATGCCGACTCGGGAGTGGGACTACAATTTGTCATCGAGGACCTTAACAGAGACGGCCATCTGGACATCGTCACCTCAAACAAGAAAGGTGTGTTTCTTTTCGAGCAGGTGCCTGACACGAAAGATTAGTGTGCCGAGGTCCACTCCGGATGGAGTTCAAAGTTCCGCCAAATCTGAAATGACATGCCCGAATGTGCTGCTTGATTCGGTGCTTTGTACGAAGGAACCGAAACAGATGCGGACGGATTGCGAAGAGCAGCATGAAGTTTCATGCTTACGCTCCAACACAGCCCATTGACCCCGATCTGGCACCCGCTGTCTATCGAATCAGTTCGCGCTAGCCAGGTGACGAATTGAGTTACCTGCACGTCGTTGCGGGTTCCAGTGACTCCAACTACTTGTTAGCAACCATCGGGAGAACCGATCCATTCCTGCCTGACAAGTGGATAAGCGGATTTGGCTTCGAAGGTGGTGAGCCCATCCGCGATCGACTTCGCGGGCCGAATCACTTCGACCGGGGCTTTAATTCGCCTCCACGTCGAAACACAACAGCACACCATCGTCGCGTAGGTAGAACCCGCCATTGGCGACCACGGGATGCGGCCAGGCGCGGGTTTCGCTACGTTGCGGTTGGGTGAAGCGGCAGACTTCTTGTAGCCCTTCGGGCGATGGGTCGATCAAGACGACGTCGGCATTGTCGTGTCCGCGCATATACAGTCGTCCGTCGGCATAACAGATCGAGGCATTCCCAACGACCCGCTCCTGCCATTTGATTTCGCCAGTTTCAAAGTCGGCACAGAACATGGCACTGCTTGTCGAGCCGTACAGGTATCCGTCGACGAGCACTGCTCCCCCGATGCTGGGACTAAGCTTGCGATCAAAGTAAACTTCGGTCGCCGACACGCCTTCCGCCGTTGACTCAAGGCTTACCAAGCCTCCACCCGTTCGGGAACCGGATGAAAATACAAGATTACCCTCCACGACGGGCGTCAAAATGTTGGCACCTCGATCGGCTGTCGCCGCGTACTTCCAAAGAAATTCACCGTTGGAAGCGCGGACGCCGACCAGGCCACCTCGGAGAAACTGCACGTATTGTTTGTCGGCTCGCTCTCCCACCGGCATGATCGAGGCATAGTCCGCAATATCGCCATCGGGCACGACCGACTTCCAGACGGGCTTACCGGTCAACTTGTCCAGCGCGGCCAGCGTGGCCTCTTCACCACCTGGCGTGCAAATGACATGGTCGCCATCGACAAGTACCGACTCGGAGTAGGCCCAACTTCCCACCTCACCACCAAGGTCGCCGGGTAGACTGATCTGCCACTTCAGATCACCTGTGGCAGCCTCCTGGCACACCAACTCGCCTCCGGAGGCAAGACAATAGACCCGTGCTCCATCGACCGTCGGGGTGCTGCGTGTTCCGGGATATTGTGGACCGCGGTTGACGCCAACGGTGCCAATCTTGACCTCCCAAATCTTCTCACCCGTCTGCTCGTCCAATACCAGGGCGAATTCCTCATCACCATGTGTTGTTTGCACGAAAACACGACCATCGGAGATTGAGGGCGTCGAGTATCCGGTGCCAATCTCTGAGGCAACCCAACGAAGAGGCGGCCCACCTTCGGGCCACGCTTGCAACAAACCCGTTTCGGCCGAGCGACCATCTCGATTCGGACCGCGCCACTGAGGCCAATCATCGCCGCGGGCGGATGTCTGCAGAAAAACGCTGATCGCCAGAAGAATAATTATGTTTCTCATCGTAGTCGTTTCGTCTATAGAGTTTGGTGATACATCAGCACTGGGACAGCCAAATCAGCCCTGGCTTACCACATGGTACCGAAATCGCGTGCGGAAAGCAGTCGGCAGCACATCAAGTTCCCCGTCGCCGCCAGACTGATGGTCCCGGAATGGTTTTGCCTGCTATTTCGGCTGATTTGGTAGCCATTCCAGGCGAAATTTGACCAGGATGCAGCACCATGTGCTAAATAGTTGACCGCCGTATAGCGCTGAACCAGAATTGGTACCGGTACAAAAATAGGGCAGGTGGGGCACTTAGTGTTGCCGAGGCGAAGGATTGGGCTTATCGAGCATCGCTAGCCATGGCCACCACCTGCGGCGGCCTACCAGATATTGGCTGGCCGTTGCCGTTCGGTTGATGAAGCGACACACGAAGACGACCCACCCCACGCGAGCCCCCGGTAATCCAGATGACTCTCGCCACGAAACGCGGCCCAGGCGGTCGCCACGCCAAACTTCTGCCCCTGGAGCAACTCGAAGTTCGAACGCTCCTAACCGCATCGGGTTCACCGCTCGATGAGTTCGGGCTGGAAGATGATCCGACCCCTCAGGCCATCGTTGCAGCGCCGATCGTAGCAAACTGGATTGCACAGGGCCCCTCGCCGACACAACAGGGTCAGGTCGAGAACATCACCCCGAATGACGAAGTGGTCGGCGCCATCCACGCGCTTGCAGCCCATCCTTCCAATGCCAACATACTGTACCTGGGAGCGACCAACGGCGGCATCTGGAAAACCAGCAATGCAACGGCATCCAGCCCAACATGGGTACCGCAGATCGACGATATGGCCTCGATGTCAATCGGGGCTCTTGAGTTCGACCGATTCGACAGCAATACGCTTGTAGCCGGTATCGGCCGCTTCAGCAGCTTTAGTCGAAACGGAGGTAATCTCACCGGAATGCTTCGTACCACCAACGGCGGCGACACCTGGGTTAACCCAGGTAGCGTTGGACTGACCGGGGTGAACGTATCCGGAATTGCCGCCAATGGACTTGAAATCGTCGCGGTCGGCAACGGATTCGGTGGCGGGGGAGGGGTCCACCGTAGCACCGACGGCGGTGCAACTTTTACCACCATCACCAATGGGCTTCCTGGGGCAGGCTTTCAAGTATTCGATCTGGTCACCGACCCGACCAACTCACAGCGACTCTACGCGTCGGTCGGCGGGTCAGGCATCTACCGCAGCGATGACTTTGGCGAGAATTGGGTCAACATTTCCTCGGGTGACGCGGACTTGAATGAAGTCATCAACGAAGTTGGCGTGAACAACGCAGAAATGGCCGTTGCCGGCAACGGGCGGCTGTATGTCATGGTGATGATCAACGGCCAGGCCAACTACATCGGATATTCCGATAACCCTTCTACCGGTGCACCGACATGGACCGCCATGGACCTGCCACAAACGGAGGAATCGGACGGCGAAACCGAAGGCCTGAATCCACGCGAGAAACCGGGCGGCCAAGGAGGGATTCACTCCTCGATTCTTGTTCACCCGTTTGATCCCACGATTATCTTTGTTGGTGGCGATCGCCAGGACGGACCATTTCCAAACTTCCTGGGGGCCGACGACTTCACAGGGCGTCTTTTCCGGGGGGATACGACCATCGATCCAGACGGAGAAGTCCCATCTCCCCAATGGGAACACCTGACGCACTCCGCTTCGATCGATGATATTCCCGGTGGCGGTACCGCAAGCGGAAGCGCGCCGCACGCGGACTCGCGCGAAATGGTTTTCAATGCCAACGGAGACCTGATCGAAGCCGACGACGGAGGAATCTACCGCCGCACGAGCCCCTCAGACAACACGGGCGACTGGTTTTCGATCAATGGGAATCTCCAGACAACCGAGTTTCACAGCATTGCATACGACACCGTCAACAATGTGATCATCGGCGGGGCACAAGACACGGGTACTCCCGTTCAGCCAACCGCCGGTTCTCTGGTGTGGACTTCGGTTTCCACGGCTGACGGTGGTGATGTTGCCGTAGACGATACGAGCACGCCCGGGTTCTCCACGCATTATTCCAGCTCTCAGAATCTCGGGGGATTTCGGCGGCTAACGTTCGACTCCAACGGCAACCTCGTGGGCGGGACACAAATTGCGCTGCAGGAACAATCCGTAAACGAATTGGTGCCGTTGTTCGTCACGCCAATCACGCTGAATGAGATCAACGCCACGCGTCTCATTATCGGAGGTCAGAACGCAGTTTGGGAATCGTTCGATCAAGGTGATACGATCTCCCCGATTGGTGCCGGCATCCAAATCAACTCAGGCAACGGCAATCCCATCGCATATGGTGGTCGCATTGGTGATGTGCCCAACGCGGAAGTGCTATATGTCGGCTCGAACAGTAATGTCTTTATACGAACTTCCGCCGGGGGGCAGCTACTGCCCGCCGTCAGTTATCCCGGTGGCTTTGTAAACGACATTGAGTTGGACGATCGCGACTGGAGAAAAGCGTATGTAACCGACTCGAGCGATCAGATCTATTTCACCGAAAATGCTGGCCTAACCTGGTCGAATATCACAGGTGGTTTGGACTCGGAGGCCAACGGCTTCCAGACGCTGGAATTCATCCCGGGAATGTTTGACGACGCGGTGGTCATTGGCACCAACCTGGGTGTGTATGCCATGCGAACCAGTACACCAGGCACATGGTCGGAACTGGGCGACCTGCCCAATGTGCGCGTCTGGGACATGGACTACGATGCTTCCGACGATGTGCTCATCGTTGGTACCCTTGGACGTGGCGCATGGAAGCTGAATCAGGTCAGCACTGTCATCAATCCTTTCGACCTTCCGGACCTGGTGGGCGACCTTTTCGAGGTCATCCCGTCCGATGTCCTGATCGGCGAGGCGGTCGAGGTAGAGTATCGAATTCGCAACGCCGACGTCGCAGCTTCAAGCTCGTTCCGGGTTGAATTCTTTCTCAGCAGAGACCCCAATATCACGTCGGGCGATTTCTTCTTGGGACAGGAGAACGTCGCCGGATTAGCTGGCGGGGCAACGACATCGTTACCACCCAAGTCGTTGCAGTTGCCCTCCCCGGCCAACACTTTCTGGCAGGGTAACGGAACCTACTATATCGGGATGATCATCGATCGATTTGAATTGGTCACCGAATCCAACGAATTGAACAATAGCAATTTCGGCAACGGGCTCGATTTCGATGCCTTCGCTGCCACGATTCCCGATACCGCGCCCGACTTGCTCGGAACGAGCTTCAATGTTGTTCAGGAACCGCTGGTTGGCGGCAACGAAATCGACGTAACCTTCACTATTTTGAACGATTCCACCGTCGATTCCGGGGCATTCAATATCGGCTTCTACCTGAGCCGAAACGATTTAATCTCGACCAGTGACCAGTTCTTGGGGCAATTTCCTGCTGCCGGTTTGTTGAGCGGAAACTCGCTGTCCGACTCAATCCAACTCACCTTGCCGTCGGAAGAATTCTCCTACGAGAATTTGAACAACGAATACTTCATCGGCATGATCATCGATTTTGCCGGTGCCGTTGCCGAGTTGAACGAGAACAACAATAGTAATCTCGGCGAGCTGGTCGACCGCGACGAAACCATCATCACGCTTCCGCCAGGTATCAATTCGCCCGGAGTGCCCGACACTATCGGCGCATTCAACCCAGCGACGAATACCTTCTTCCTTCGCAACTCCAACGACTCGGGCAACGCCGACATCGATCCGTTCAACTTGCCCGATGGCCTGATCGCGTTCCCCATTTCCGGCGATTGGAATGGCGACGGGGTCGACACGGTTGGACTGTTTAGTTCCAATTCGAGTGAATTTCGATTGATTAACGAAAATGACGACGACGATGTTGTCGAAGCGATCTTCCAGTTCGGGATGCCCGGATGGCTGCCGATTGCGGGCGACTGGAACGGCGATGGGGTCGACTCTGTCGGACTCTATGATCCAATCGCATCCCAATTCCATTTACGTGCCTCCAACGCCGCGGGCAGTGCACCCGTAACGACCTTTAATTTCGGCATGCCGGGCTGGCGGCCAATTGTCGGCGACTGGGACGGAAATGGCACAGAAACCGTCGGGCTCTACAATCCCGCCACGGCCACGTTCTTCCTCCGCAACTCTCACGACACCGGTACTGCCGACACGCCTGCCTTCAACTATGGGTTGCCCAATTGGGCGCCAATCACGGGCGACTGGAACAGCGACGGCATTGATACCGTTGGTGTGTATAACCCACTCTCAGCGACTTACTTTCTCCGCAATGCCAACAGTTCGGGTTTTGCCGACGTCCCGGCTTTCAACTATGGCATCCCCAAGTGGTTGCCATTGGCCGGTAAGTGGACCAACGTCCTCCAGCCAATTCTGGCCACCGCCGGCGAGGCCGCAGACAGCACCACGGCTGCGTCACTGACAAGCACAGACGTTCAGTCGCTGCTGGGTGAAGCCGTTGGAAAATGGGCCGCCGCAGGGATCGACGCGAATACCGCTTCGTTGCTTTCCTCGACGGAGATTCGTATCGCCGACTTGCCCGGTGCTATGTTGGGACAGGCCGTTGGAAACCGCATCTATCTCGACACCAACGCCGCGGGCCACAGTTGGTTCGTCGACCCCACCCCGGAAGACGATGCCGAGTACGATTGGCTTGCCAACCAGCAGCTATCGGCCACCAACGGACCTGCCTCCGAAGGGATCGACTTGCTAACGGTTCTTTCCCACGAGCTCGGCCACCTGCTGGGGCTGGACGACCACGGCGACGAACAAGACGACATCATGTTCGAGAGTATCGCCAAAGGACAACGCCGGGCACCCTCGGCCGACGCGGTCGACGCACTGCTCTCAAACTAGGTAGCCAAATGCTGTAGTTCGTTCTGGCGACCCCCTCGAATCGAGAGCCGAGTATGAGTACATCTCGAGCGATCCTCTTACTGGTGGTTACGACAATCATCGGTGCGCTACTGGAGCCGCAGATATCCAGGGCCAACGAAATCACCAAAACCGACTTATTCACCGTGGGCGATCATGGTTACAACCTGTTTCACATCCCGGGCATCGCGGTAACGGCCAAAGGAACGATCCTGGCCTGTTGCGAAGCCCGCAGGAACGCGGGTCGCGATTGGGACGACATCGATATCCTCCTACGCCGCTCTACCGATGACGGCGTGACTTGGAGCAAAGCAGAAAAGATCGTCGAAGTCGAAGGCCCCATCACCAAGAACCCCTTTGCGCTGCGTCTGAAACACACCGACCCCAAGACCGTGACCTACAACAACCCCGTGATGATCGCCGACCGCGATGGCACGGTGCACATGCTGTTTTGTCTGGAGTACATGCGCTGCTTCTATCAGAAGAGCGAAGACGACGGGATCATGTGGAGTAAGCCGGTCGAGATCACCGATACTTTCGAGGGTTTTCGGGAGAACTACGATTGGAAAGTGCTCGCCACGGGCCCCAACCACAGTATTCAGCTCGAGAACGGCCGCCTGCTGGTGCCCGTCTGGCTTTCGACCGGCACCGGAGGCAACGCACATCGCCCGAGCGTGACTGCAACCATCTTCAGTGACGACGCCGGCAACACTTGGCGAGCCGGCGAGATTGCCGTTCCTTGCACCGATGAATTCGTCAACCCGAACGAAACCGTCGCCGTGCAACTGTCCGACGGGCGGGTCATGCTCAACGTACGCAACGAATCGGAAGCCCATCGGCGGATTGTTGTCACCAGCCCCGACGGCGCCACCCGGTGGAGTGAACCTCGCTTCCAAAAGGACCTCATCGAGCCCATCTGCATGGGCGGGCTGACCCGATACGATCACGACGGCAAGCGGCTGCTGCTCTTCACGAATCCCGACACACCAAAAGGGCGACTCAACGTGACGGTAAGGGTGAGTGAAGACGAAGGGGCATCCTGGCCGATTTCACGTTCCATCGAACCGGGGTTCAGTGCCTACAGCGATCTGAATGTTACCCCGTCGGGTACCATCTTGTGCTTCTACGGACGCAGCCACGAAAAGAACTTCGCCGGCGACCGGCTCACGGTGGCACGCTTCACACTCGACTGGGTGCTCGCGGGTAACCACGAGCAATCAACAGCCGATGAGTAACGCGATCACCCGAAAAGGCAACCGAAAGCCCGGCAATACCAGGAGTATTGGATGATCCGGAAACAATCGAGCTATTGGCCGCTCACGTTCACCTGCGGCGTGGTGCTTGCCGGAAGCATGGCCCTCAGCCTCACCGCACTCGGACAGACAACGGCCCTGGATGAGTACGTAGCCGCGGCGGACGACGTTTACGCCTGGAAGCTAGTAAGCACCAGCGAACATGACGGCTATGTGGCCTACGTGCTGGAACTCACCTCGCAGCAATGGCGCACTGCCGCGGAGGTCGATCGCCCCATCTGGAAGCATTGGTTGTCCATCGTTCGACCGACGGAGTTGCGGTTCGATACAGCATTTCTGTTCATCGGCGGGGGAAGCAATCGCGACCACGCGCCGGAAACGCCGAGCGAACGTATTGTAAGCATGGCATTGGGCTCCGGAACCGTGGTGGCCGAACTGGGAACGGTCCCGAATCAGCCGCTGCATTTCAGCGATCATCCCGACGTTGGTCGATCGGAAGACGACCTGGTGGCCTACAGCCGCATGCAATACATCGCAACGCACGACCCCAACTGGCTGGTTCGTCTCCCCATGGTGAAGAGTGGGGTCCGGGCCATGGATGCCATCCAGGAGTTCGTGGCAACCCGGCAAGGCGGAGAGGTCGAGATCGACAGCTTCGTGGTCGCGGGGGCATCGAAACGCGGCTGGACAACCTGGCTCGTCGGGGCGGTCGACTCGCGAGTGATCGCCATCGTGCCGCTGGTCATCGATGCCCTCAACACGCAGGCCGTCACGCGCCATCAATACGCCGCATATGGCTTCTTTTCACCGGCATTAAACGATTACGTTCGGCACGGTCTCTATCCCGACAAAGTCGGCACCCCCGAGTATCGAGAGATTCTAGAGATCGAAGATCCGTACAACTACCGCCACCGCGAGCAACTGCGAATCCCGAAGTTCGTCGTCAACTCGGCCGGCGATCAGTTTTTCACCCCCGACAACGCCCAGTTCTATTATCACGAATTGCCCGAGGAGAAGCACCTGCGGTACGTACCAAACACCAAGCACAACCTGGCCGGCAGCGATGTCAGCGAGTCGGTGTTGGCCTTCTACCTTTCCGTACTCGAAGAGCAACCGCGACCTACGCTGGCGTGGAGACGCGTGGCCGACGGCAAGCTGACCGTGACCACCCAAGACAACCCTGAGCATGTCTTTCTGTGGCAGGCCACCAATCCCGAGGCGAGAGACTTCCGCCTCGATACGATTGGCCCGGCCTACAAGTCTTCGCCTCTGGAGCCGAATGCTCAGGGGGAGTATCACGTATCGATCGAAACGCCCGATGAGGGATTCACCGCGTACTTCGTCGAGATGACATTTCCCACCAAGGGCCCGTATCCGTTGAAGTTCACGACCGAGGTGTTTGTCGTGCCAGACGTGTTGCCGTTTGAAGCGGAAGCCCCGGTGCTGGAGTCGGATCGGTAAGCTGCCCGCGGTCGGATGCAATCCAAAACCCGCTAGCGACCGTTCGGTTCGGCAACCCGCACCAACTGCTTCCCGAAGTTCTTCCCTTCGAACAGGCGCACGAGCCCCTTGGGGGCCTGGCTGAGCCCTTCCAGGATGTCTTCGCAGTCGACCAGTTGACCGGAGGCGCGCCACATGGCCAGCTCGGCAATGGCCGTGGGAAAGCGATCGACGTAGTCGAGCACGACAAAGCCTTCCATGCGACCGCGGGCCACCAACAAGTTCATATAGTTGCGAGGCCCCGTCGACGGTTGCTGGGCGTTGTAGTCGGAGATCGCACCGCAGAGCACGATTCGTGCGCCGCGCGCCAACCGATTCAAGGCAGCCTCTAGAATCGCACCGCCGACGTTGTCGAAGTAAACGTCAATCCCATCAGGGCAAAGTTCCTTGAGCCGGGCCGAAACGTCTTCCGACTTGTAATCGATCGACGCATCGAAGTGTGCCTCTTCCGTTAGCCAGCGGCACTTCTCCGCCTCGCCGGCAATTCCGACAACACGGCAACCCTTTACTTTGGCAATTTGCCCCGCGGGCGCCCCGGTGGCCCCGGCCGCTCCAGAGACCAGCACCGTCTGGCCTTCTCTTGGTTGCCCGACATCCAGCAGACCAAAGTAGGCGGTCAAACCGTTGATCCCCAGCGAGCCCAGCGCCGCGGTTGGCGGAATCCCCTCGGGCAACTTCAGCATCGGTACCAGCCCACGCCCGTCGCTTACGGCATAGTCCTGCCAGCCGAAGACTCCGACGACCAGGTCGCCCGGTTCGAAACCATCTTTCTTCGATTCGACCACTTCGGCCACCGCACTGCCCGGCATCACCTGGCCGACCTGCACCCCGTCGACGTATGTTTTTCTTCCCGTAATCCAGACTCGCATCGCGGGATCGATCGAAAGATAGAGGTTTCGCACCAGCACCTGACCCTGGCCGGGGGTCGGCATCTCGGCCGTGCTCAGCTCATAGTTGCTTTCGCTCACCGCACCCACGGGATGTGATGCCAGACGCCACTGCCGGTTATCTTCTGCCACGTAGCTATCCTTTCCATGATTCGATTGTGTAAGTTCGCGTCCGCTTAACTCAACTTCTGATTGGCGATGTCTTCCGCGGATACCCATTGGGCGTGAAACAACGCGGGAAGTCGATGCGGCAGGGCAACGGAGGCCAGCGGGCCGCGCGACACATCCTGGGCATCGAACACCAACAATTCCGAGGAATCCTCGATTTCGTCACTGAGATACGTCAGCACGTAACCGTCGTCTTCCGCCGTACCATCGGGTCGGGGGACGAAGGTGGTTTCTCCGCCCCAACGACGGCGGCCGTATTCGAACTTCCACGACTGACCCGATGCGATGTCGTACTTGATAAACCCATCGAACAACAGAGTCGGCTCACGGGAAACGCGAGGGTTGTAACTGAAGCGTTGTTTTCTCCCCAACAAGGCGTCATTCGTTCGCGGGAACTCCGTGGGGACGTCATCCAGAATCTCGGTCGTCACGTTCCCGTTGGTCAGATCAAGCCGCCACCGGGTGAGGTAGGGCTCGATATCCAAGAACCCCAATCCGACACGACCGGCCCGGTCGGGATGATCGTCGGTCATGGGGCTTTCGATACGGCATCCGATCAAAACGATCGCATCATCTTCCTCGTAGGCATTAATCGTGTGATACATGTAGAACGCTTCGGTCTCAAACCACCGCGGTTCGGTGCTGTGCCTGGGCAGCACTCCAATCCGCGAGGGCATCGATCGATTAAAGACCGTCTTCAAGCGACCCTGTTTCAGATTCATCGGGTCGAAGTACATCGGTACATCAAACAGCAGGGTGTAGTTTTCGGTGATTGCTATGTCGTGCTGCGCCCGCGGTCCCGGCAAGTCGATCGGGGTGTGGTGCACCACATTCCCCTCGGGTGAAATCACCCCGTACAACAGAAAGGGCGGCGTCAGCCCGTAATCGAAGTAGATCATCTCGCCAGTGACTGGATCGACCTTCGGATGGGCCGACATCCCAGAGGTAAGCTGCCCGCCAAAGTCGCAGTTGCCAACCGTCTCCAACTCAGGAAGCCGCAACTGCCGCGCCTTACCACCCAACCACCACAGGGCCAGCAACCGGCCGGCATGAAAGGCGAGATCGGTGTTGGCGTTGTCCTTGAAAGGCCCCTCGGGCGAAGACCAGTCGGGCCGATCTCGGATGCCGGTGAACAACGCAGCCCCGGCTTCTTCTTCGCGCTGCAAGCCTTCGGTGCGAACATATCGATTGCGATACGTCGCTTCGCCATCACGAAACAGCACCCCGTGCACCATGCCGTCACCGTCGAACCAGTGGTACTTGTTCTTCGGACGAAACTTGGGGTTCGAACTGTTCGAGACATACATGCCTTGCAAGTCTGCGGGTAACTCGCCGGTAATACGTAACGGTCCGGACGAAAGCTCCTGGTGAACTGGCCGATAGTTCCCCATCAAGTACTGCTCATCCGTCACCGCTGCCGTCCAAGCGTCACTCTGCTCGACTGGTTTCATGGTGTCACGCTCCCACCGGAATTGCCCTGAATACAATCCGCAGCCCGACGCCCCACAACGCACCGCAAGATCAAACACCCACCACAGAAGCAAGCTGAAACCTACAACATCGATCACGGGCCGTCCAATTCAAGGGGATTGGGGCGAACCCTACTGTTTGCAAGTGTCCCGGCCGCCGCGTCTATTTTGGCTCGATTCATTCAAAACTTGCAGCTATTGCCAAATTGGCCCACAATAAAGGCCCCCGATGGGAATAAATCGTGCGCGAAAGCCCTTGTGCGTTCGCGGTCGCACATGGCCTTGTGCAGAATCTGGCCACGACCCATCCCCGAGCCCCACCATGATCCGACTTTTGTTCGTTCTCCCGCTGGCGATGCTTGGCATCGCATCGACCTATGGCGGAGACATCGAACCCAGCAAGTCGGCCATCACCTTCGAGCACGACGTTCGCCCGTTGTTGAAGGCGCACTGTTTTCATTGCCATGGTGAGGAAGACGAACTCAGCGGCAGTCTCGATCTGCGGCTACGTCGATTCATGGCCGCCGGCGGTGATTCCGGTCCGGCGATCGTACCGGGTCTGCATGCAGAAAGTGTGCTCTACCAGCGGCTCGTCGATGAAGAGATGCCGCCGGGCGACGAGAAACTCTCGGCCGAAGATCTTGAAACGATCGCGATGTGGATCGACGCCGGCGCCCCGACCGCAGGCCCTGAACCGGCGGACCTCTCCGAAGGACACTACTTTACCGAAGGTGAACGCAACTTCTGGGCCTTCCAACCCATCGAACGACCCGCACAGCCAGACGTGTCCGGCAGCAGCCAGGCCCGCACCCCCATCGATCTGTTTTTACTGACTCAACTCGAACCGCACGGACTGGGGTTCTCGGACGAGGCGGACAAACGAACCCTACTTCGCCGCGCGTGCTTCGACCTGACAGGCCTTCCTCCCAGCGAAGCACAAATCGAGGAGTATCTCGCCGACACCAGTCCCGGTGCTTACGAGGCGATGATCGAACGGTTACTGGCTTCGCCAAGATATGGAGAACGCTGGGGACGACATTGGTTGGACGTGGCGGGCTACGCCGACTCTGAAGGTTACGCCAACGAAGATCCCGTTCGCGAGTACGCCTACAAGTATCGCGACTTTGTCGTCGACTCGATCAATACCGACAAGCCCTTCGATGAATTCATCCACCAACAACTGGCCGGCGACGAGATGGTCGCCCAGCCTTATCGGAATCTTACCGAAGAAGATATCGAGCACTTGGTCGCCACCGGCCTACTGCGGATGGCCCCCGATGGCACGGGGGTCAGCGGCGTCGATCAGCCGGTCGCTCGCAATGCGGTGACTGCGGAAACCATCAAGATCGTCAGCACGGCGCTGCTTGGCCTTACGGTTGGCTGCGCGCAATGCCACGACCATCGCTACGACCCCATTCCGCAAGACGACTACTATCGCCTGCGGGCCGTCTTCGAACCCGCCTTGGATTGGAAGCACTGGCGCACTCCCGCGCAACGCTCGCTCTCACTCTACACCGACGCCCAACGGGCCGAGTCGGCGGAGATCGAGCAGGAAGCGAAGAGCATCGAACAACAAAGAGCGGAGAAACAGCAACAATACATCGACGCAACGTTGGAACTCGAATTGGCCAAGCTCGATCCCGAGATCCGCGAAGCGGTGCGTGACGCGAAAGAAACGGCCGACGCGATGAGGACGCCGCTGCAACAATCGTTGCTGAAGCAATACCCCAGCGTCAACGTGACCTCAGGATCGCTGTATCTCTACAATCGCAAGGCGGCAGACGAACTGAAGGCCCTGGCCGACAAAGCCGCCGAGGTTCGGGCCCGCAAACCCAAGGAAGACTTCGTCCGCGCGTTAACCGAAGTTCCGGGACAGGTGCCCGAAACCTATGTCTTCGTAAGAGGCGATCACGAGCAACCGAAAGATGTGGTAGCCGCTGGCGGGCTTTCGATTCTAGCCGGCGCCGCCGAACTTCCCGATAACAACCCGGAACTTGCCACCACGGGTCGTCGCCTGGCCTACGCACATTGGCTTACCGATAAGTCGCACCCGCTTACCGCGCGGGTCATCGTGAACCGCGTTTGGATGCACCACTTCGGACGTGGCATAGTCGGTACACCCGGGGACTTCGGCGTCCTGGGCGAACGCCCTACGCACCCCAAGCTACTCGATTGGCTGGCCAGCGAATTCGTGGAAAGCGGATGGAGTTGGAAACACCTGCATCGCCTGATGATGGCGTCGACGGCCTATCGCCAGGTTTCCACCCGAACGCCGAAACTCGAAGAAGTCGACGCGGACAACCGTCTGTACGGCCGGATGAATGTGAGGCGTCTTGAAGCCGAAGCCGTACGGGATGCCGTGCTGGCCGTTAGCAACACCATGGATCTTCGAATGTTCGGCCCGGCGGTTCCCGTCATGCCCGACCCTGTGGGGCAGGTGGTCGTCGGCGTCGACACCACGGACAGTGCAGGTCGACCCACGGGAGAGCATATCTCGCTGGAAGGCCAAGAATATCGCCGCAGCATCTACATTCAGGCCCGGCGCAGTATGCCGCTGGCCGTGCTGGAAACGTTCGATGCCCCCGCGATGGAACCGAATTGCGAAGTGCGTTCGTCTTCGACGGTCACACCACAAGCCTTGTTGCTGATGAACAGCAACTTCGTCATGCAACTGTCCGAGAAGTTTGCCCAGAGCCTCATGGACGAAGCCGACGGGGACCTGGCCATGCAAGTCACGCTCGCATGGCGTAGGGCGTTTGCCTGTGAGCCTTCGCCCGAGGAACTGGACGAAGCCCAGATTTATCTCACGATGCAGGCTGAAGTTCTGGCAGAGCAGGGGGGCAAGCCCGCTGAGGCACAGGCAGCCGAAACTGAGCACAACTACTCAACACCCCAGTTCCATGCTCTGGCCAGCCTTTGCCATGCCCTGTTGAGTTCCAATCGCTTTCTGTATGTCGACTAACCGAACTGCACGACCCATGAACAACGCCACTCGCCTGGAATCAAGCCGACGTCACTTCATGGCCAGCGGAGCCATGGGGCTGGGTAGCGTTGCCCTTTCGTGGCTACTGAATGAAGAAAGGGTATTCGCGGAACCGGTCAAACCAAACCTGGAAAAGCAGCAATTCGATCTTTCACCCAAACCGCCCCAGTCAGAGCCGCGCGCCCGGGCGATGATCTCGCTGTTCATGCAAGGTGGGCCAAGCCATCACGACTTGTTCGACCCGAAGCCGGAAATGCAGCGTTGGGACGGCAAGCAATTTCCCGGAGACATCAAATACGACAACGCCGCTCAGGCCAGTTCCAAAGTGCTGGCCAGCCCTTGGAAGTTCTCCCCCCAGGGCGAATGCGGGATGGAACTCTCCGAGTTGGTTCCTCACCTGGGTGAAGTGGCCGACGAAATCACGTTGGTGCGATCCACACAAACCGGCGTGAACAACCACGTGCAGTCGATCGATGCCCTCAACTCGGGGCGAATCTTCAAGGGTCGCCCCTCGCTGGGAAGCTGGATTACCTACGGGCTTGGTACAGAAAGCCAAGAACTGCCCGCGTTCGTCGCCCTGACCGATCCCGGTGGTCTTCCGGTAGCTGGGGTGCGGAACTGGTCGAACGGTTGGTTGCCGTCGTTGTTCCAAGGCACCGTGGTCCGCCCTGTCGAGCCACGCATTCTCAATCTCGATCCACCGCCGGAGCTTCAAGGCGAAGGTCAACGAAATTTCCTGGAATACCTCGGCCGACTGAATCATCGCCATCTGGAAAGTCACCCCCGAGAGCTCGACCTGGAAGCCCGCATCGCAGGCTACGAGTTGGCCGCCCGCATGCAGCTAGCCGCCAAAGACGCGCTCGACATTTCCGGTGAGAGCAAAGCAACCCACACGCTCTATGGCCTGGACGACCCCACCACCGCCGAGTACGGCACCCGTTGTCTCATCGCACGGCGTCTCATCGAACGTGGCGTACGGTTTGTTCAGGTCTACACCAAGAATCAGTTTTGGGATCATCACGGCAGCATCCGCGGTTCGTTGCCCAAGGCCTGCCAGATGACCGACAAACCGTCGGCCGCGCTTGTCAAAGATCTCAAGAGCCGCGGGCTGTTGGACACAACCGTGGTTCATTGGGGCGGCGAAATGGGGCGCTTGCCCGTGATCCAAAACGATGCAGGGCCGGACAAAGTCGGTCGAGACCACAACACCTACGGGTTCAGTATGTGGCTGGCCGGTGGCGGATTCCGTGGCGGATGTGTCCACGGAAAGACGGATGACTTCGGACATCACGCCGTCGAAGACATCGTCACGCACAACGACTATCACGCCACGTTGTTACACCTTTTCGGGCTCGACCCCGAAAAACTGGTCTATCTCCGCAATGGTCAGGAGCAAGGCCTGATTGATGACCAGAAGTGCCGTGTCGTTCACGAAATACTGAGCTAGTTCGCGGCCGCCTTTGCAGCAACTTCCCGAGCGCATTTCCTCCCGCAAGACTCTATGATATGGCTTTGGGGAAATGGAGTCGTTGACATGTTCTCAATCTTCGATCGACCAACGCGACTTTGCGACGGTCTTTCGCGACGCGAGGCGTTGCGAATCGGCGGGTTGAGTACCTTAGGACTAACGCTACCCACGCTGCTGCAAGCAGCCATGGGAACTACAAGCCGATCGGTGAGCGATGCCACCTTCGGTCGTGCCAAAAGCGTGATCTACGTTTGGCTGCAAGGTGGCCCCCCGCAGCACGAAACGTTCGACCCCAAGCCCGAAGCCCCGGCCGAGATTCGCGGCCCCTTCAAACCAATCCAGACAATCATCCCCGGGATCCACTTCTGTGAGCTGCTCCCTCGCACGGCCCGCATCGCCGACAAACTGGCGGTCGTGCGGTCGATGGCCACCGACAGCAACATTCATTCGGCCAGCGCTTACGAAGTGCTAACCGGCTACAAGTATCAAGGCCCGAACCCACGGACCATCTCGCCGGAAGACTGGCCCTACTTCGGTGCGTTGGTCAAGCAACTCAAACCGGCTGATCAAACCGCGCCGCTGTCGGCCGTGTGGCTGCCCGACATCATGCGACTCAATGAGAACGTCACCCCGGCCGGGCAAACGGCCGGCTTCTTGGGGCGACAATGGGACCCGGATCGTTTTCTCGGCGATCCGTCGCAGCCCGACTACCGCATCGAAGGCATGCAACCCATCGTTACCCCCGTGCGGTTGTCGAATCGCATGACCCTGTTGGACCAGGTTGAGTCCCGATTCAATGCCGTCCACAGCCAGGGCGTGCCCAAGATCTACAACCAATACCAACAACAGGCCATCGAGCTACTGACCTCCGGCGGAGTGCAACGTGCTTTCCATATCGGTCGCGAAAGCAAAGCCACTCGGCAGCGCTATGGCGATACGAAGTGGGGGCAATGTCTGCTGCTGGCGAGACGATTGGTCGAGTCGGGCGTTCGCCTGGTGCACGTCAACTGGACGCGCGAGGCGGGTGATTCAGCGGTGGACAATCCCATGTGGGATACACACGCTCAGAATGCCGATCGGTTGGAAGACGTGCTTTGCCCCACATTCGATGTCGGGTTCACCGCCTTGATCGAAGATTTGGACCAACGGGGACTATTGGAAGACACGCTGGTCGTGGCGATCGGTGAGTTCGGGCGCACGCCAAAAATCAACAGCAACGGCGGTCGAGATCACTGGGGCGCGGTGTTCAGCTTTGCTATGGCCGGCGCCGGGATCACCACCGGGCAAGTCTTCGGGGCCAGCGACAAGCAAGGGGGCCATCCTGCCCGCGATCGCGTTACGCCGGCCGATCTCAACGCCACCATTTTTCATCTACTCGGTATCCCCTACGACGGTATGTTCCAAGACCCGCAAGGTCGCGAACGCCAACTCACGCTCGGGAAACCCATTTGGGAAGTCATGGGCGGAGGCATTGCCACAACCGCCCGGGCCGAAACCACGGGGCACATCGATCGTCTGCCCGCCTATAGCGATGCGTTGCTGCTGCGTGTCGATTTTGCCGGCGCCAATGCGCTAAGACCCAACGACTTCGGTTCGCGCCCCAAGGGTTGGCGAGCCAGCCCGTTGCTTACCCCTACGGACACCACAACGCTTGGTGTGCAGTTACGCGAGGGGCAGGGTCTCGATTCCGCAACCCGCTCCTACGCGGCCCTGGGGTTCGATTCGTCGAATGCGGGTCAACCACACCCGGCAGGCGATCACTCCCAGTTGATTCTCGCTCAAGAGATCCGCAATCCTCGTGCAGGGCGCTATCGACTGCGGGTTCGCGCCACGGGTCACGCTTCGAACAACGAAACTTGGAGGTGGTTCGCGAACGATGAGTTCACATGCCGCATGGAGATGGTCCGCTACCGCGACTCGGTGAAAGACCCCACGCAACGGCAAACGCTCGCATCCACTTCGTTCTCCCCCGGATGGTCGCTGGAAAATGCTCCCAATCTGGAGTGGTTTGAGTTCGAAGCCACGCTCGACAGTGCAGGGCCAGGGTTGAATTTCTCCATCGGCAACGGTCTCGGCATCGCGATCGTGGTTGAGAAGAACTCCACCGAACCGTTTCAAGTACCTCCTGCATCCTCGCGGCGGTTCGCCCACCTGAGAATCGACGAAGTATCGTTGGACTTCGTCAGCCGCACAATCAATGAGGATGTAAAGGTCTAAGTTTTCGCAGCTCGATCACACGCTACGGCGCGCCTCCAGGATAACTCCCTTGAGAAACATGAAGCACGAAACCAGGAGAGCTTTTCTCCGACAACTTGCCGTGCAGGGATCCGCCGCTGCATCTGTCGGCAAGCTTTGGGCCGACGAAGCACCGCAGCGGTCCAACTCCCAAGGACCACCGGTCGTCGATACCCATATGCACGTTTGGGCCGACGATTCCCAGCAATTTCCGTTTCGGCATCCGTACCAAAAAGATTTTGTCCGCCCTCAATATCGCGGCACCGTCGAGATGCTCATCGACGACATGGACCGCAATGGGGTAACGCACTGCGTTTTAGTCCAGGTAATCTACCACGGGTGGGACAATCGTTATCTCGTGCACTGCATGGAGAAATACCCGGGACGGTTTGCCTCCCATGGACTGATCGACCCCACCGATGCGTCGGTTGCCCTGAAACTCGAATACTGGGTCGCCGAGATGGGGTTGTCCGGCATGCGGTTCAGCCCAATCTATTACCCTGGCAAGGATGAATGGATCGACGCCAGATCGACGGACGCACTCTGGGACAAGGCCGCCGAGTTGGGTGCTCGCTTCAACTACTTCATTGCACCCGATCAACTTCCCAAGCTGGGTAAGATGATCGAGCGTCATCCCGAGGTACCGGTCATCGTTGATCACTTGAGCCAAATGGATCTCGCAATCGAAGACCCCCAGCCGGCACTCAACAAGCTGCTCGCGTTGGCCAGGCACGAAAACGTGTGGGTCAAAGTTTCGGAACTCGCCTCGGTTTCTAAGTCGGGCAAGTACCCCTATGAAGATGCCTACCCCTGGGTTCGGCAAGTGTACGAGGCGTTCGGCCCCGATCGTCTGCTGTGGGGAACGGGTTATCCGGGGTCGGCCCGCGCGAACTTCAATCGCCCGACACTCGCTCAGGAGATCGATCTCATCCGCAACGGATTCCCCTTCTTCACTGACGCCGATCAGAACAAAATCCTCGGCGGCAACGCGGCAAAGCTATGGAACCTTTGAGCATGAGTTTTCGGACTGCCACTAGCGGCATTGCCGCGAAGGCCAGCAACGTGAAAGACACGACCTCCTTTGAATCACGGAGCGTTCCATGCGGCTAACCACGGTGCTCACGCCGATGTCGGATGAGAATCTCGCGTTGGCTGCCCAATGTGGCGTGACGGACATCACCACCCGTTATCCCGGCCTCCGGCTGGAAGACTTGCTGGAAGTTAAAGCCCGCGTTAAGTCCTTCGGGCTGCAGCTCTCGGTGATCGAAGGTTTCTTGCCCATCGAGCGAATCAAGATCGGGCAGGACGACGGTTCGGACCTCGAGGCATTGAAGACCTTGATCCGCAACATGGGCCAGGCCGGCATTGGAATTCTGTGCTACAACTTCATGGCCGGCACCGATTGGGTCCGCACACGGCTCGATGCAACCGAGCGAGGCGGAGCCAAAGTAACGGCCTTCGATCTGGGTGAAGTCGAACAAGCCGTTCGCCTGGGACATGACGAAACCTCTCCCAGCGATGCCGTCTCCTTGTCTGCAGACTCGCTGTGGAAAAACCTTGAAGCACTATTGCGCGAGATAGTCCCCGTGGCCGAAGAGGCGGGCGTGGTGTTGGCCATGCACCCCGACGACCCTCCTCTGGCGGAGTTTCTTGGCAAGGCTCGCATCATGAACTGCGTTGAGAACTTCGAGCGGCTTGTGCAATTCGTGCCAAGCCCCGTCAATGCCATCTGCTTCTGCCAGGGAACGTTCGCCGAGATGGGAGTGGATATCTGCAGCGCCATCGAGCGGCTGGGCCCACACATTCGCTATGTCCACTTTCGCGACATTCGCGGCACGAAGGAGTCGTTCGTTGAGACGTTCCACGACAACGGTGCCACCGACATGGCCGCGGCGATGAGAGCCTACCGAGAAGTCGGCTTCGATGGCCCCATTCGACCCGACCACGTTCCACAGCTCACCGGTGAAGACGACGGCGAGCCGGGCTACACCATGCGGGGACGCTTGTTCGCCTTCGGCTACATGCGAGGACTGATGCAAGCCACAGAAGCCGGCGAGTGAATCGGAAACTGTCAATCCACGCCTCGAGTCTACAACGTCCCGTGCTTCTGAAAAGCCTCCACCACGGAAAGGCCCTGACGCAGGTCGCGGAGCATGTGGTTCTCGGTCGTGCTCTTCTGCCAGGCCAGTTCCAGGGCAGCGGCTTCCGTCTCGCGCGGCACGATGACCATGCCGTCCAGGTCCACAATAACCAGTTCTCCAGGGCGGCAAGGCACCCCGCCTAGTTCCACGTTGATATCCAAGTCGACGACGCGCTGGCGATTCAGGCTGTCGTATACGCTTGTGCCAAGGGCGAAACAAGGGAACTGAAGCTCGCTCATTCTGGACACATCGCGAACCGCGCCGTCGACGACCACGCCTGCACAACCGCGCCCGATGGCCGCAGTTGAAAGCAATTCTCCCCACACCGCCGACCGCATCGAACCGCCAGCCGCACATACGATCACCTCGTCGGCCACGCACGAATCGACGGCCTTTAATTCGAGTTCGTAAGGCCGCGGGTCCTGATGCGCCATATCTCCCCAGAGCGTCGTTTTCGCGCGACCGACCAGCTTGTCGATTCCACTCCACGGTCGTAGCTGCAGATTGGGCGACTGGCTGCGGTAACCAAGCCGATCCAGGGCGTCGCTCACCAGGGCCGAGGTCAACTGCTCGCGGACCATTGCCAAGGTTATTTGAGATTCTTTGGACATGGGAATTCGTGATCATTGAGTGGGTTTGAACTCAGAACGTGTCTTCAAAATCCATTCAGGCTTATCATACCATGGTTGCCGGTTCTCCGTGGATGTAAGACGACCAGTTAGCGCGATTCCCATCAAACAAAGCCGCCAAGCGTTCAGCTCTTTCTCTGGGTCCCGCACAGTTTGGTAAAAACCATGCTCTATATCGTTTATCGAAGCGAGGCTCCTTGAGAACATGCGCGTCGGAATCCTTGCCATACAGCACGAATCGAACACGTTCGTGTCTCAAACAACAACGCTGAATGAATTTCGTCGGGATGCGTTGCTCGTTGGTGGCGAGATGGTCGAGTATTGCAAGACGACGCGGCACGAGACGGGGGGCTTCTATCAACAACTCCTTGCGGAGAACATCGAATTCGTCCCGTTGCTGTTGGCGTTGGCCACGCCCGGCGGCCCACTCACGGCGGACACGGCCAGCAAGTTGATCGGGAAGGCGGTCAACGAGTTGCATAGGGCCGGCCACCTCGATGGATTGCTCCTCGCTCCACATGGTGCTGCCGTCGCCGAGAATATGCCCGATTTCGACGGTCATTGGCTGCAGTGTATTCGCAACGAGGTAGGCAACGAAATGCCGATCGTAGGTACGCTCGATCCGCACGCCAACGTTTCTATGCAGATGGTGAAAGCCACCACGGCGTTGGTGGCGTATCGCACCAATCCACACGTCGACCAGCTCCGCACCGGTCGTATCGCAGCCGGCTTGCTCGCGCGCACCCTTCGATCCGAGGTGAACCCTACCCAGGCCATCGCACAACCCCCGCTAGCGATCAGCATCGACCGCCAGGAGACCGCGGCCGAACCGTGTCACACGCTGTACCAACAGGCAGACGACATGCTGCAGGAAGCCGGAATGCTCTCCAATAGCATCGCGTTAGGGTTTCCCTATGCCGACGTGGCAGAGATGGGCACTAGCTTCATCGTCGTCACCAACAACGACCGCCATCGGGCAACCTCTGCGGCAAACTCGCTGGCCGAACATGTGTGGTCGCACCGCAATTCGTTCTCCTGTGGGCTACCCAATATCGAAACAGCTCTCCACGAAGCGATGGCGGAAGGAGGACGCGTTTGCCTGCTGGACGTTGGCGATAACGTCGGCGGAGGGGCAGCGGGCGATGGCACCTCGCTCTTGCGAGAGCTCTGTGAGAACAAGATCGCTCCTTCGCTGGTCTGCCTTTGGGACCCCAAGGCCGCGGCCACGGCGCATGCCCTGGGAATTGGCAATCGAGGAGCGTTATCGATGGGAGGCGCGGAAGCCACCGAACAAGGACCACCCGTAACTGGAAACGTCACGGTTCAATGGCTCGGAGATGGCCGCTTCACCGAAACTACCGCCGTGCACGGGGGACGCAACGCCTACGACATGGGAGCGACCGCCGTCGTACGACTGGGCGATGGCCCTAAGGTGGTTCTGATGTCGAACCGAGTCCCGCCCTTCAGCTTGGGCCAGTTGACTACCTGTGGTCTCGATCCGACGGCGTATCGGGTGATCGTCGCCAAGGGGGTGCATGCCCCCGTCGCGGCCTATCGGGCTGTTGTGAATCGATTCATTCGAGTCGACACTCCGGGCATCACGGCGGCGAACATGAAACAATTCGAGTTCCGAAATCGACGGCGTCCGATGTATCCGTTCGAAGAGTTCGCCCGTCCCGAGTAGACTTGAGAACGTACCCCAGCGGCCCCCTGCCGATTGATCTCACTCCGATGAGCAAGTATCTCATGCGAACGCACAATCCAACCGCAGGTGGAATGAATCGACGCCAATGGCTGCAGCGAACCTCCATGGCTGCGGCGGCCACCATTGGGCTAAGCGCGAAGCCTTCTTTCGCCATGAAGAACCGACCACGCGTGGCAGCCATCATCACTGAGTATCGGGGCTACTCGCACGCCGATGTGATTCTGGGACGCTTCCTCCAGGGATACACGCTAGGGGTTCAGCCGTTCTGGCCACGTTGCCAGGTCGTTTCGATGTACGTCGATCAAAGTCCTGCCGGAGATCTCAGCCAGGGGATGGCATCCCAGTACGGAGTCCGCATCGAGCCCACCATCGAGAAGGCCCTTAGTCGCGATGGAAAGAATCTCGACGTCGACGGCGTGTTGATCATCGGCGAGCACGGCGACTATCCGTACAACAAGAAGGGGCAGCACATGTATCCGCGCCGCCGCTTCTTCGAAGCCACCACGAAGACGTTCGAAAAGTGCGGCCGCAGCGTACCGGTCTTCAATGACAAGCACTTGGGGTTCGCCTGGGAAGACGCCAAATGGATGTACGACCAGGCCCAGGAAAAAGACTTCCCGCTGATGGCGGGCTCGTCGCTGCCTACCACCTGGAGACGCCCCGAACTGGATATCGAGCTGGACGAGCCGCTCGACGAAGCGCTGGCCGTGGGATTCGGCGGGATTGAAGCCTACGGGTTTCATGCCCTGGAAACGCTGCAATGCATGATCGAGCGACGCAAGGGGGGTGAATCCGGGGTTCGCGCGGTCACCTGCCTGGAGGGGCCGGACGTGTGGCAGGCGGGAGATCAGGGCAGGTGGTCGCGAAAGCTACTCGATGCGGCGTTGGCGTGCAGCAACAGCCCACGGGAAGGAACGCCGGAGGAGCGTTGCCAGCAACCTTCGGCGTTTCTCATCGAGCACACCGATGGTTTTCGCTCCTCGGTCATCAACTTGAACGGCTACACGTCCGATTTCGCGTTCGCCGCGCAGGCTTCTGCGGACTCATCGCCCATGGCCACCCGGTTCTGGCTGCAGGAACCCCATTTTGGGCACTTCTCCTATCTGACGCACAATATCGAATCGATGTACCTTGAAGGGAAATCGCCTTACCCGGTCGAGCGAACGCTCTTGACCACGGGCATTCTCGATGCAGTGATGACTTCCCGTTTTGAAAACCACGTGCGTCAGGCGACCCCATGGCTGGCAGAGATCGCGTACCGTGCGCCAGAAACCCCGGGCCGTCGAGCACTCGCGTCGGATGGGATCCTCGACAAATGATCTTGCGGTTGCGTGCAGCAAGGAAGTGGCCCTAAGGTTCGGTTCAAGTCGCGAAACTCTTATCCACAATCGCCGAGCCGATCGAGTCTCCAAACACGTTGACCGAAGTGCGAAAGCGGTCGAGCAGCCAGTCGATCGGCAGGATTAATCCGATCAACTCCAAGGGCAGCCCCACGGCGTTCAGCACGATGAGCATGGTGACTAATCCCGCCTCGGGAATGCCTGCCGCCCCGATGGCCGCCAACGTCGCAGTAATGGCGATCAATAGCTGTTTGTCGAAGGTGAGCACGTAAGACGGATCGACCAAGGCGTACGCCTGGGCGATAAAGATCGCGGCCGCCGCTTCGTACAGGGCGGTCCCGTCCATGTTGATGGTCGCCCCCAACGGCAGCACGAACTCCGTCGAACGACGCGAAACGCCGGCCTTCGTTTCCGCGCACTCCATGGTCACCGGCAACGTGGCGGTTGAGCTGGCCGTCGAAAACGCAGTCAATACTGCCTGCGACATCTGCATGAAGAAACTCCAGGGGCTGCGTTTTGTGAAAATCCACAGCAGCAGCGGCAGCGTCAGCGTAGCGTGGATCGCCAGCCCGGAGATCACGCTGGTCATGTACCACGCTTGCGTTTGCAGCAGCCCCAGAAACTGCCCGTCGAGTTGGGCGTGCGAGAATCGGGCAGCCACCAGGCAGAAGATACCCACTGGGGCCAGCTTCATGAGCAGCAGGATGAAGCTCATCAAGGCATCATTCACACTCAACACCAACTTAGTAATCGTCTCGGCTTCGCTGCCCAGGGTCGTCAACATGGCCCCGAACGCGATACTAAACAGGATCAGCGGCAGAAGGTTGATTTCGACCATCGCCGCCAGAAGGTTGTTGGTAAACAGCATCAGCACCAGGTTACGGAAAATGGAGCCGATCGATGGCGCGCCCTTGACCAGATAGGCGTCGACCACACTCTCTTTCCCGCCCGACTGTGGCTCGAACACCAGGCGGACAAATCGGGCGCCTTCCGGCAACGCAATCACCGGTTTTGTGGCGTAGGTCCCGGGCTCTTTGCCCGCGGTGAATTCGCCATCGGGAACATCCAGGAATTCCTTCCCATCCTGGCTCCATTGTGCGGTCGCTTGGGCGGGAGTCTCAGCTTTCCCCACCTGATCGATGGCAATGCGAATACCCCATCCGCCCTCGGCAGGCACCGAAAGATTCTTGCTGGTACCGGCCTCTGCAGCCCGGTCTCCAGTAACGTTGTGCCACTGCACGATTCGCCCATCGGCCTGGCCAGCCACATGGGCAATCGACTGCTCGCCCTTTTTCCTGGCATCGGCGACCAATTTCGGGTCCATTCCGATACCGGGATTCACGAGATTGACCACGATCAACCCGGTCAGCACGGCCAAGACCGTTGTCGACAGGTAATAGCTCACGGCATAGGCCCCGGGACGGCCCAGTTTGCGAATGTCGCCGAGCCCCAGAATGCCGCTCATCACGCTGGCCATGACCAGCGGCACGACCACCATCTGCAGCAACCGCAGAAAAACTTCACCGCCTAGATCCAGAACATCGACCAGCGGCCGAATTCGCTCGCCGAACACGAGAGGCCCGGCTACGGAAAACACAATCGCAAGAACGATTGCCCCGACGATATAGAGTGTCGAATGCCCAGAATTACTGGATCCTTGGTTCTCGTCCATGGGTGTAGCTCGCCGTGTTTAGGTGAAGGTGCACATTCTAGCAGCGAGCCGTCGATTCAAGTATCCCGGGATACATTGATGATCTTCAACTGAATCTTGCTAATCAGGTTTGCGCACTGCATGAGAAATATCGCAAATGTGCGGTCGCCTCGCAAATCTTCGTGCGTCAGCTTCGTCAGCGCTTGCAGTTTAATGTCGGTGACGTCGTCGAGAAGTTTTTGCAATTGCTCGACGTCGTCCACGTCCATCTGCATGCGTTCGATATCGAGGGTCCGCTCCAGATAGCTGTCCAGGCGATTCTTTTGGGTCTTGATCAGTTCGCGGTCTTCACGTTCTTTGATGCGACGCCAGCGATCCCACATCAAATAGATGGCGGCCCCCAATGCGAAGACCAGTTCTTTCCCTGCGGCCATTCCCTCCAGAATGGTATGCAATACCCCGTACCGGCCAAACGGATCGTGGTAGCTAAGTGTGGCGGGATGCAGCCGAGCCGGGCTCATGTCTCGCGCTTGACGCGGTGAAAACGTCGTCGCGAATAGCTCCGGCAAGTTGTCGCCGAAAATCGAATCGAGCAGCAGCGTGACCAATTGCGGCGAGGCGTCTTCGCGAACCACCACCAGCGCCGAGGCGGCGATGGTCGGAATTGACCGGCTGGGGGCCGGCGGCCAGAGATTCCTTGGGATCTCGTACTGATCGAAATGTCGAAACCGCTTGGCAAGCGCCGTGGCGTCCAAGGGTATCAAGTCAAACTCTCCGCTGCTCAAAACGATCCGAACATCGTCGTTCTCGACTCCCGTAGTGACGATGGCCCCGGCGTACTTTTTCTCCGGGTCGTTCAGCAACTCGGTGAAATGGAGTTCGTGCGGAATCGCTTTGCCCTGAAGGTTGTAATGCTCGAACACATCAAGCGCACTTTTCTGCATACCGGAACCCGGCAGTCCGATCAGGATTTCTTTGCCCGCGAAATCGCTTACCGATTCAATGTGTGCATCGCCGGCCGATTCGCCCAACAGTTCGTTGCGAACGATGATGTGCATCACGTCGCGGTGCAGGGGGGTCACAATGGCCAAATCCCATAGCGTGACGGACCCGGCCTGGACGATAGCCACATCGAGGTCGCCGCTTCGCAGCAGTTCGCAGTTCTCCCCCGAGCCGGAGGTTGCAATTACCCGAACAGCGCGGTTCGTGCGCCGACGCAGAGCCTCGGCAACACGGACCCCTTCTTCGTAATAGAGCCCACCCTCGACGGCCGTGCCAATGCGGATCTCGCGGGGCAACGTGACTCGGGTGAAGACCCAAATCAACAGCGACGCCACCAACACCAGCGCCATCAGCCAGGTAAGCCAATTGCGTAGTAATCGAGAGAGCGGTCGTCGCATATCAACCCCTGAGATAATCCGATTCTGGTGCCCAAAGCACCACCGTTCTACCCACTAGCGACACTCTCAACAATCGACTTCCTTGCGAAGTCTGCGACTTGCGCTGATAGCGACCTTTCGAAGAGGAGCAATGGCGTCGCTAGGCACCCGGTTCGCGAACGACCAGCAGTCGAATCTCGGTCATGTCTTCGATAGCGAAGCGGATGCCTTCGCGCCCGAGGCCGCTATCCTTAACGCCGCCATAGGGCATATTGTCGACCCGCCACGATGGGACATCTCCGATCACGACGCCACCCACATCAAGCTCATCCCACGCCTGGTGCATGTGGTACAGGTCTCGCGTGAACACGCCGGCTTGAAGCCCGAACACACTGTCGTTCACTTCCGCGAGTGCATCGTCGAATGAATCGAAGCGGCTCAATACGGCCACCGGGCCAAAGGCTTCTTTGGTGCAAATCGTCTGATCGCCGGGAACATTTTCCAGCAGGGTGGCCTCGAGCATGGCTCCTTCGCGGGTACCGCCGCAGAGCAGTTTTCCGCCCGCGTCTACGGCCTGGGCAATCCAGCCGTCGAGCCGAGCGGCTTCTTTCTCAGAAATCATGGGGCCAATGAACACCGAATCGTCTTTTGGATCGCCCGACTTCAGTTTCTTGGTCGCCTCGACTAGGTGCGATTGAAGATCATCGTAGATCGAAGCGTGAGCAATAATCCGCTGGACGCCGATGCAACTCTGGCCCGATTGATAGAAGGCCCCGAATACCAGTCGCTCGACCGCGTCCTTCAAATCGACATCGCGATCAACAATACAGGCAGCGTTGCCCCCCAATTCAAGAATGACCTTCTTCTTGCCCGCCTTGGCTTTGAGCGCCCACCCGACATCGGGCGAACCGGTGAAACTGAGCAACTTGAATCGTTCATCGGTGGTGAACAAGTCGGCCCCTTCTCGATGACAAGGCAGGATCGAAAACGCTCCCTTGGGCAAATCGGTTTCGGCCAGGATCTCACCGATGATCAACGCCCCGATCGGAGTGCGACTGGCTGGCTTCAAAACGAAGGGGCAACCTGCGGCAATCGCCGGTGCAACCTTGTGGGCAGCGAGATTCAAAGGAAAGTTGAACGGCGAGATGAACGAGCAGGGCCCAATCGGCACGCGCTGGTACATCCCGCGACGTCCACGAGCTCGCGGAGAAATCTCGAGGTTCATCACCACCCCGTCGATTCGCACCGACTCTTCGGCTGCAATCCGGAATGTGTCGATGAGCCGGGTCACCTCGCCCTGACTGTCTTTGATCGGTTTGCCGGCTTCGATGCAGAGGGCCATCGACAGTTCTTCGAAACGCTCCTCAAACCGCTTCACGCAGTGATTCAACACCGCCTGTCTCGCGTAGGGCGGAAAGCGCCGCATGGCCTCGGTCGCTTCCACCGTCCCGGCGATCGCGCGATCGATCGTATCAACGTCGGCCATCGCCACTCGGGTCGCCACGTCACCGGTGTACTTGTCCGTAACATCCAGGTCCGTGTTGGCGGCCACCGGTTCGTTGCAAAGATAATACGGATAGGTCGGGCTCAGCATTGGGGTGCGTTCCGAATTGAAGAGGTCGTAGGCTCAGAAAAGTTTCGCTTCAACCGGGCATATTCAAACCTTCGAGCTTAGCTCCTTGATCTCGCGATTGAGAATCCGATCGTTGTCTGAGTAATCGACGGGGACTTCGATCAGATGAACCCCGCTGGCTTCACTGCACCGCTGCATTAACGGCAAGAGTTCCTCGGTCGCCTCCAGCCGGTACCCTTTCGCCCCGTAGCACTCGGCGTACGCCACGAAATCGGGATTTCCGTAATCGAGCCCGAAGGGCTTGAAGTCCATGTGAGCTTGTTTCCACTTGATCATGCCGTAGGCATCGTCGCGTAGCACGAGGATGACGAGATTCAGTTTGAGCCTGACGGCCGTTTCCAACTCCTGCGAGTTCATCATGAACCCGCCGTCACCACAAATGGCCATCACCTTACGCTTGGGGTAAACCATACTCGCCGCCATGGCCGATGGCAGCCCGGCCCCCATGGTGGCCAGGGCGTTGTCCAACAACACCGTATTGGGTTCGTGCGCCTTGTAATTTCGGGCGAACCAAATCTTATAGACCCCGTTATCCAGGGCGATGATCCCGTCCGGTGGCATCACTTTGCGGACGTCGGCCACCAGCCGCTGCGGATAGATGGGAAATCGTTCGTCGTCGGCCCCCGCGCCAAGATGCGGCTCCGCAGCCTGGCGAACGGCCTCGAAACGTGAGAAATCCCAACTCTCCTGCGGCAAAATATGTTCGGTGATTTGCCACACACTGTTGGCGATATCCCCCACGACTTCGACTTGGGGGAAGTAAACCGGGTCGACCTTTGCTGAAAAGAAATTCACGTGAATCACTTCCAGCCCATCTTGCCGCATGAAGAACGGCGGCTTTTCCACGACATCGTGCCCGATGTTGATGATCACGTCGGCGTGATCGATCGCACGATGCACGAAGTCGTGATCGGAGAGGGCGGCGTTTCCCAGAAATCGCTTGTCTTCCTCGTTGATGACTCCCTTTCCCATTTGCGTCGAGACAAAGGGGATCCCGGTCTTCTCCACCAAGCGATGCAACATCCGGCAGGTCAGTTTGCGATTCGCGCCGGCTCCGATGACCATGAGGGGAGACTTTGCCGATTCGATCGAAGTGACCGCCCTGCGAATCGATTTGTCCTCAGCGATCGGGCGGCGGACGAAGCTGGCCGGGACGACCTTCTCGGCGGTTTCTTCGGCCGCGATATCTTCCGGTAATTCCAGGTGCACCGCACCAGGGCGTTCTTCTACGGCCGAGCGATATGCTTCTCGCACCCGAGAAGGGATGCTATCTCCGCTGACAATCTGCCGCGTGTATTTCGTCAGAGGCTGCATCATGTCGACGATATCGACGATTTGGAAATGGCCCTGCTTGCTCGACTTGATTGGCTTCTGCCCGGTGATCATCAGCATCGGCATCCCGCCGAGTTGTGCGTAGGCCGCTGCCGTAACGAGGTTGGTTGCCCCGGGCCCCAAGGTCGAAAGGCAGACACCCGCTTTGCCGGTGAGCCTTCCGTACGTGGCTGCCATGAAGCCTGCCGCTTGCTCGTGGCGAGTAAGCACCAGTTTGATGCTGGAGCGAGAAAGCGAATCGAGGAAATCGAGATTCTCCTCGCCCGGGATCCCGAAGATGTACTCCACGCCCTCGTTTTCGAGGGCCTTAACGAAGAGGTCAGACGCTTTCATGGTGGCTCCCAAGTGAGGCCATGCGTTGCTATCGACCGTTGTTATAACCAGACGCAAGGCGACTAGCGAAACAAAATTACTTGTGAATAGTCACTGATTTTCGATCCCCGTCAATCCCTTTGGCAAACAAGTCGGCGAGCCATGGACGGGGCTGGGGAAACACCGCCGAACGAAAGCAAGGCGAAGTTCCTCGAAACGAATGCGTCTCTCTGCGTAAGATCTCGCGTCGAATATCGTCTGAAAGGTAATGAGAAAGGCACCTGAACTTCAGACGCGGGGAGACAACGTGATGAAACGTAGAACTTTAGGATTGCTCGGTCTGGCGGTGGTGGTCGCGGCGGGATTCGTCTTTGCCGATTCTTCAGACGAGCATGCAGCCGTTAGCACGGATAACGGCGAAATCTATTTGGTGGCTACCGATGACCAGCATGTTGCTGCAAAGGGGTACGATGTGGTTGGATACTTCACCAACAACGCGGCCATCCCAGGGAAACCTCGCCATGTCGTCAGGTGGCATGGAGCCCTGTGGCACTTCGCTTCTGCCGAGAACAAGGCCCGCTTCGAAGCGAATCCGGAAGCTTATGCCCCTCAATACGGAGGTTATTGTGCCTGGGGTGTTGCTGCGAAGAACGACCTGTTCGAAGTCGACCCCAAGGCCTGGAAGATTGTCGACGGCAAGCTGTATCTGAACTTCAACAAAGAGGTTCAAGACACATGGCTGACGGATGTCCCCGGCTTCGTAGAAGCCGCCGATGAGAACTGGCCCAATCTGGTCGACTCACGGTTGCGTTGATTCGACCCACCGTGGGCTCATCTCTCATACGCCTTAGTAGGTTTGCTCCAAGACCCTCGAACTTTCGGGGGTCTTGGTTTTTTGTACGCCCCGATTGCGCAAGTCCCACATTGCTGCCATCAGTTTTCACAGTCGTCCTAAACCCGCCAAATCACCGGGATTATGAGTCGTTCGAGCACGCTTCTCCCAGATCTCTGGCAAATTTCCATTTTTCGTGTCCGGTTTGCCCTGCGAACACTCCCTATTAGGTAGAGCCCCACCCCTAGTGCGCATGGTTGGACTGGTACCTGGAAGTGAGTCACAGGAAAGCCGCCCACTCTCCAACGCGTAATTACGCACCCCCACCGCGGCAACCAGACGCAAGACGCTATCCGGCATGCGAACTAGGGTGGGCTGAATGTTGGTGACGGTTACAGCAGGCGGCGGCACCGGCACTCTCCAGACCCTGGGAACTTTCCACTAAACGTGGAACGCTCCTCGGGTGTGCCGCCGCCGTCTGCCTTCGTTCTCGCTCGGGTCTGCCCCGGCGTTAAATGACTTATCACCTGTCGAAGCAGGGCAGGGGACTGACTAGAAGATCCGGTCTCGGTGTCTCTCCTAGGCCAACATCCTTGCGGTGCGCAATCTAACCGTGGATTGCCCAGATGCCTCCAACGGTTTCGGTAGATTTGCGAGATTCGTTCCAAGTTGGCTGGAAAACCCATTGGGTAACTCCCAAAAGGACGAATTGCGAGGAGGTTTTGACAGTCGGATCAAGCTGCCATTCTGCGGCAACAAGGTCACCAGCGACTCCGGACTGCTGACCTACTGCGACCCGGATGACGCCCTCAAGCTCACGGAACTGGGCGAAGACGTGCCGACCGATTCACGGCCGCTCAGGAACAAACAACATCTGCTCGGGCCACTGTCTACGCCGATCGATCTATCGCCGCTTGGCAGGTTATGAAGATAGGAACGTCACCGAGCAGTTGTACATCGATCCGGCCATGCGACACGTCGCGGTCTGCCAGGGCAGGGAAAAATCAGAGAGAATCACCATGCGACCGACACGGCGGCAGGCGAAGGAGCTACAATGAAAGGCTGTTTTGCCGGGAGCGGTTCCCGGTGAAACGATCTGGGGAATCCCGGTTCACGTTGCTACGGTGCACGGTTGCAAAGGCGACGGCCGCGTCGTTCTGCATCGACGTTTCGCACATCTTGCGACGCGTCTGAATCCCTCTGGCGTCGCACGAAATCCGGTTCTGAAACTGGCTCCAGCAAAGGTAGCGATGAGTCGCCGAAGTCGCCGAGACCGACACGACCATCAGCGCGATCGAAACCGTGGCGCGTCAGAGTCGACGCTGCCCAAGCGTTCAACCGTGAATCCAACAGGGTCGTCCGTCGAGCGTGCCGAGCCAGATGCAGCGAGCGAGGTGGCATCGGCGAGTTCCCCCAAAGAACGCCATGTCCGTGCCGTATGCTTCGGCATCGGCATCGTAGCCATTGCCGTACTGGCGATCGTTGTCCAGCGTCCCTACTGGACCGCCGTTCACTTCTACGATGACGAAGTTCATTTGCACCACGTCAGTCAGGTGCAGATGGGAGACAGATCTCTCGTGCGCGACTTGTTCACGTTGCACAACGAGCACTTCCTGCCGCTGTGGAAGCTTGGATACCACTTCACATGGCGAATGGCCGGGATGCAACCCTGGGTGTGGCACGTCGGCATGACCGGCATGCACGTTGTCTCCGCCTGGTGTTTATTGCTGCTGGGCTGGCGCTATTTGTCCACCGCGACGGCGGCCATCTCCGCCGCCATCCTGTGGGCCGGCGTGGCGATCGCGGGTAATGATCATCCACTGATTTGGATTGCCTCCTCGCATTTCGCGATGAGCTTCACCTGGCTGCTTATGGCCATGGTCTGCGTGACGCGGCTGTCTGGCTCGCGTCGATGGGTATGGTTTGGATGCATGCTGCTGGCGATGGCGGCGTCGGTCGGCACGATGGGCTCGATGATCTTCTCGGTCGCCGTCTTGCCCGTCCAGTACTGGCTATTGGAAGCCCCGCGAAAAAACGAGTTGATCCGGTGGCCAGTGTGGCTTTGCGGCTGGGGCGGGTTGAGCCTCGTGCTGTTCGTGGTGCAACTGAGTTGTGCGGCGGCCGGGCTAGCGGAATCGGCGCAGCCGACGGACGAGTCTGCCGGATTGGACGGCTTCCTCTCCGGGCTGGCCACGCGCGACGCGTTGCAAGGCGTTTTCGCCACGGGCGGGGCTATCGTTGTAACGTTTAACCAGTTGCTCGGCATCCCCTTCGAAACGATCGAACTGCAATCGGAGTGGCCGGCGATGCTGACCATTGCCGGATTGGTCGCCACGGCGGTGCTCCTCCGCCGTTACGTCAACTGGCGCCTGCTGCTGGTCGTATGGCTGGCCCCCGGAATGTTCACACTGATGGTCTACCTGCTCCGTTCGTACGTCGACTTGCAGACGCTGCTGAGCTTCACTCGCTATCACTACCTGCCATGCATGGCCTGGTGCATGACTCTCGCCATTGTGTTGGACGCTGCACTGAGTCACCCGTGGTCGTTGCGTCATCGCGCCACGTTGCGACCTATCGTCGGCATCGTGCTGGCGGCGCTACTGATTATCTACGCCGACGTGCAACGGGCGACGGCTGCCGTATCGGCTGAGGCCTTTACGACCCAAACCAAAACACTTCGCGAGGTATGGGGCAACTTCGACCTGCTCTTCAACGAGGCGGCCGCGCGTGCTTCGCACCGGAGCGAACCGACGAAACTGCCGGACATCACGGTGCGTTTGGACCTCAGGCAGTGGAACCTCTCGCAAATGGCAGTGGTGCTATTTCCCAACGGACTCGAGGATGTCTTATTTGTCGCGCTGACCAACATTGACGCCGAGGAGAAAGCGGAATTGCTGCAATGGCTCGAAAAAAGTGAGAGTCAGCTGGGGCCGCACCTGATCCAGGTGATCGAGGACAGTAATCCCGACACTTAACCGCTGGTTCGCATCCCGGAGGCAAGGCCCTTGATAGTGAAACGAGCCAGATGTTGCAGTTCCTCGTCTGGCTCTTCCTCCCCTCGGTCGCTTCGCTCGTAGGAACGACGTAACAGTTCGATCTGAATCAAGTTCAACGGGTCGATGTACCAATTGCGAAGGCGAATCGATTCCCGCAGCCAGGGAGTGCCGTCGAGCAGTTCTTCGTTTTCGGTGATGGCCAGAAGGCCCAGTCTCGATCGGTCGAATTCGGTAGCGATCCGCTCGCCGATTCTGGACATCTCTTCCGATCCATTCGCAAGCTTGGCATAACCTTCGGCAATGGTTAGATCGGTCTTCGCCAAAGCCAGCTCGGCATTGTCGATCGTCGCACGGAAGAATGGCCAGTCGCGATACATCGATCTTAGCGTTTCCAAGGCTGCTGGATCGTCCAGCATGGTCCCGATTGCCGAACCCAACCCGTACCACGCAGGGACCAGGTATCTGGCCTGCGTCCATGAAAATACCCAGGGGATGGCACGCAGGTCGCTCAGGCTTCCGCCGCCACGACGGCGCGCAGGGCGCGAACCGATTTGGAGTTGTTCCACTTCGGAAATTGGCGTGGCTCGACGGAAGAAATTAACAAAGCCTGGTTGCTCGACCAGTTCCCGGTAGGCCTTCAAGGAAGCCTCCGACAGAACTTGCATCGTGTCATACCATGTGTCCGGTAGCTTGGGTGTCGGTAGACCGCTGGCCAACAGCGATGACCAGATGACCTGTTCGGTATGCCGATGAGCGATGCGCGGATCGTCGTAACGATCGGCCAGCACCTCTCCTTGTTCGGTTAGCCGAAGCGAGCCGTTGAAAGTGCCCGAGGGCAACGACAAAATGCTTCGTGCCGCGGGACCACCACCACGCCCAAGGGATCCTCCACGGCCGTGAAAAAAGGTCAACTCGATTCCCTCGGCGGAGGCCAACTCGTGCAGCTTCTGCTGGCAGCAAAACAACGACCAACAGGCCGACAGGTACCCGCCGTCTTTGGTACTGTCCGAATAACCGAGCATGGCGATTTGCTTGTCATCCAGTCGACGCAGATTCTCGCGGTACGCCGGAGACTTAAGCAGCGCTTCAAGAATAGACGGAGCCTCATGCAAGTCGACAATCGTCTCGAACAGGGGAATCGTCGGGAACGCGGGCAGTTCTCCCGGTGCGGCAGGCGACAAATCGTCGTTGGAATGTTGCCACAGCCACAGCACGGTGAGCATGTCGCTAGGATACCGCGTCATGCTGACGATATGCCCGCCAAGTGCTCGAATGCCAAACGTATTTACGATCCGCCTTAGCAGCTGAAACAACGCAATTGTTTCGTTGGCTTCCGGGGAAAGCTTCTGTCCACCGAACCTGAGAGGTCGATCGAATGTATTGGCCAGCAACTCCTGACGCTGAACCTCGGTCAACGCAGAGGGATCGTCGCAGAATCCGGCCTTGGTGAACAATTCGTTCATCACCTCTTCGTACTGGCGAGAGTCCTGCCGAACGTCCAGGCGCGCGAAGTGAAACCCGAAAACCCGAATGCGGTCGATCCAGGCTGTAATCTCGATACTCAGCAACTCTCCACCCGAGGCGGCATGCAACGTATCGTACAAGCGGGCAACGTCAGCCTCCAATTCGTCCGCGGAAGCGTACGCCCCTTCGACCTCCGTAGCATCGAAATCGAGGGCTTGTGTCTGCTGCAGCCGCCATAGCACGACACGCAACCAGCGGCGAAAGACCTCGTTGGGGGGAACTTCGGCAAGCCTTTCTTCCAAGACAGGCCAACGATCGATGGTCGCTGCCACACGTTCGTCGAGTTCATCGCCGATCGTCAATTGACGTCGCGACAGACTCAGGGACTCGATCAGTTCTCGACATGCCGTTACGTGAAACTCGAGCGCTGCTTGCCGTAACCAAAGAATGGTTTGCTCGGTAACCTCGGCCGTGACGTACGGGTGTCCGTCGCGGTCGCCGCCAATCCAGGAACCGTAGGTTACGCAAGGACTGACGTTGAACGACTCGCCCGGAAACACTTTCGCCAGAGCAGCGCGAATTTCGGCCAGCAACTGGGGGGCCACGTCCCAAAGAACCGGTTTGATGGAGAGCCCCCGACGCACCTCCTGCAAAACCGTGGGTCGCCAGGGGCGAATAAAATCGGTCAGCCACAGCTTGGCTAACTCGGCCCGAATTAAGTGTTGATTCTGCTCGCGTTCCGCCGGAAGCTGAAGGGTATCGGCGTCGGTCAACAGCTCTCGAATACGGCGAAGCTTGCGACGGACGGATCGCCGCTTGGCTTCCGTAGGATGTGCCGTGAAAACCAGCTCGATCTGCAAGTGATCGAGAAGTTGTTGAACCTCGGCGGCCGATTTGCCGGCTTCCTTGAGCCGCACGAAGGCCGCCTCGACCGACTCCCCTCGCGGTTCCGGATAGAGATCGATGGTCCTCTCGCGAAGAACCCGAACGCGCTCGCGGTCTTCTGCCAGATTGGCGAGATCGAGGAAAATCGTAAACGATCGAATGACAACACGTAGTTGATTCTCGTCCAGCGAGGCGAGCGTCTCGTAGAGTTGCTCCTCGGCCTCCGCATCCCCACCACGCTGATCACGAGAAAGCTGGCGGATAGACTCAACCTGTTTGAGGCTCGCTTCGTCGACAATCTCGCTGATCGTCTGACCCAGGAGTTCTCCTAAGTCGGCAATTTCTTCGCGCAGCGGCGCATTGATGATGGTGTCCTGAGACATCGTATCGGTCCGATTCTTAGTCTAGAAATGCTGAAAGATTCGAGGCTTTCGCAGGATTCGGCGGACTGGGTGGGGGTTTCCCCCGGCAGGATTAGGTTTCTTAAGCTGCTCCCAAGGACGGTAAGCTCTTGGTGGCCGCTACTCTCAGTAGTAACGGGTCATTATTCCGACCCGGACGCGAATCCGATAGGAGGGGGCAAGGCACGAATGCTCCTCATAGTTACTAACCACAAGTTCGAGTGGAACTTGCGCAAAATTAAAGAATTGATGAGCCCCGATGAGTAGCGGGCCTCGGGGTGCGAAATCGGAGCCGTTGCGGTTCGGTCTTCGGGGCGCTAGATAGCTGTCCCCATGAGTCTTCCAAGCGGAGTCCAACCCACGAACTGGGGCTTGGGACGCCCAACCGGGTCTTGGGAGCTGCGCGGTGGACCCTTCAAGAGAGAAGCGAACGGTGGCGTCAACGAAAACACCCCGCCGCAGCGAGGTGCTGGGACGGGGTGTGTTTGTGTAAATCCGGCGACACCTACTCTCGCACTTGTAGTACTACCATCGGCTCTGAAAGCTTAACTGCCGTGTTCGGAAAGGGAACGGGTGTGGCCTCTCAGATATGGTCACCGGAAAATCGCCGGCGGTGCCCGTAAGACACACGCCGGCGCAGTTTGTTGCAAATCGTGGCACCGCATTTCGAGGCCCGTAGTCTTTCGCTTTTAAAAGCGTTGGATCAACGTGGCCAAGCGTTCGTCCGTTAGTATCGGTTAGCTGAACGCATTACTGCGCTTACACATCCGACCTATCGACCTGGTAGTCTTCCAGGGGACTTCAGGACCTAAGTCCAACGAAACCTGATCTTGGAGAGGGCTTCACGCTTATATGCTTTCAGCGTTTATCCTTTCCGTTCTTAGCTATCCAGCCGTGCCGCTAAGCGCGACAACTGGAACACCAGAGGAACGTCCATCCAAATCCTCTCGTACTAAAGATGAACCTCCGCAAGTTTCGTGCGCCCACAGCAGATAGGGACCGACCTGTCTCGCGACGGTCTGAACCCAGCTCACGTACCACTTTCATTGGCGAACAGCCAAACCCTTGGGAGCTTCTTCACCCCCAGGATGTGATGAGCCGACATCGAGGTGCCAAACCGCTTCGCCGCTATGGACGCTCGGAAGCGATAAGCCTGTTATCCCCGGAGTACCTTTTATCTGATGAGCGACGGCCTTTCCATCCAGCACCGCCGGATCACTAAGCCCTACTTTCGTATCTGCTCGACTGATAAGTCTCGCAGTTAAGCACTCTTCTACCTTTACGCTCGGCGCCTGATTGCCAACCAGGCTGAGAGTACCATTGGGCTCCTCCGTTACTCTTTTGGAGGAGACCGCCCCAGTCAAACTGCCCAACTGACACTGTCCCCCGCCCAGATTCATGGGAAACGGGGTTAGAGCTAAAGCAAGCCCAGGGTGGTATTTCAAGGACGGCTCCAAGAATGCTGGCGCATCCTCTTCATAGCCTCCCACCTATCCTACACAAGACATACCACAGACCAATATCAGCCTACAGTGAAGGTTCACGGGGTCTTTCCGTCTAGCTGCGGGTACGTGGCATCTTCACCACGGCTACAATTTCACCGGGTCACTGGTTGAGACAGTGCTTCAGTCGTTACGCCTTTCATGCAGGTCGGAACTTACCCGACAAGGAACTTCGCTACCTTAGGACCGTCATAGTTACGGCCGCCGTTAACCGGGGCTTCGGTCGCGAGCTTCGCCTTACGGCTAACCCTCTTCCTTAACCTACCGGCACAGGGCAGGCGTCAGACTCTATACATCCTCTTACGAGTTAGCAGAGTCCTGTGTTTTTGATAAACAGTCGCTGAAGCCGATTTACTGTGGCCCCCAGCAGCGTGAACCGCCGAGGGCGCCCCTTATCGCGAACTTACGGGGCCATTTTGCAGAGTTCCTTAACCAGTGTTCTCCCGAGCGCCTTAGACTTCTCGTCTCGCCTACCTGTGTCAGTTTTAGTACGGTCAACCAAGCTTCAACCCTTAGAGGTTTTTCTTGGACGCCCTTCAGATGACTTCCCGAACATAAATGCGGTCGGTGCTACCTTCCGGCTTGCGAGGGCGGATTTTCCAATCCCTCACCTTCCAGTAACCCACGGACGTTTCTATTCGTACCGCTCACCCTCGAAGCGCCGTCGCCCCATCGGTCCACTTGATTGGCGCAGGAATGTTGACCTGCTGTCCATCGTCTACGCCTTTCGGCCTCGACTTAGGTACCGGCTAACCCTGGGCGGAATTACCTTCCCCAGGAAACCTTAGGCTTTCGGCGAGCAGGATTCTCACCTGCTTTATCGTTACTCATTCCGGCATAATCACCTGGAGGCCCCGACACCGCTCCTTTCGGTACGGCTTGTATCTGACCTCCAGCGCTCTCCTACCACGATTTCGACCCGAAGGTCTAAATCATCCACTGCTTCGGTGTAGAACTTACTCCCGTTCATTATCGGCGCAGACCTGCTCGACCAGTAAGCTATTACGCACTTTTTAAATGGTGGCTGCTTCTAAGCCAACATCCTGGCTGTCACAGCAGATCAACTTCCTTAGTGACTAAGTTCTACTTCGGGACCTTAGCAGATGGTCTGGGTTGTTTCCCTCTCGACCGCGAAGCTTATCCCTCGCGGACTGACTCCTGAGATAGTCGTATCGGTATTCGGAGTTTGGTTCAGCAGGGTACCCCGGGAAGGGCCCCAAACCGATTCAGTATCTCTACCCCCGACACGTAGTGGCTCAAGGCTAGCCCTAAAGCTATTTCGGAGAGAACGAGCTATCTCTGCGTTTGATTAGACTTTCACTCCTCCCCACAAGTCATCCCCTCGGTTTTCAACCCAAGTGGGTTCGGTCCTCCACGCGGTATAACCCGCGATTCAACCTGCTCATGGGTAGATCACGCAGTTTCGCGTCTACCACCAACGACCAATAGTCGCCCTATTCAGACTCGGTTTCCCTCTGGCTTCGGCCCGAAAGGCCTTAACCGAGCCGCTGACGGTAACTCGCCGGATCATTATGCAAAAGGCACGCCGTCACACATTGCACAAGGCCATAGTGCTCCGACCGCTTGTAGGCACACGGTTTCAGGTTCAGTGTCCTCCCCTAGCAGGGGTTCTTCTCATCTTTCAGTCGCCATACTGAGTTCACTATCGGTCGTCAGGGAGTATTTAGCCTTACGGGATGGTCCCCGCAGATTCAGTCGGGGTTCCACGTGACCCGACCTACTCAGGTACCCTTCGAGAGGCGATTCAATTTTCACGTACGGGGCTGTCACCCTCTATGGCCTGCCATCCCAGACAGTTCTGCTAATCGATCGCTTTGTAACTCTCATGTGAAAGGCCCTACAACCCCGCCGAGGAAAACCTCCGCGGTTTGGGCTATTTCCCGTTCGCTCGCCGCTACTGAGGAAATCGAGTTTTCTTTATATTCCTGCGGTTACTTAGATGTTTCAGTTCACCGCGTTCGCCACGCACACCTATTGATTCAGTGTACGCCAGTTCGGGAATCTCGGGATCAACACTCGTTTGACAGTTCCCCCGAGCTTTTCGCAGTCTTCCACGCCCTTCAAAGCCTCCTGACGCCAAGACATCCCCCATGTGCCCTTAGTAGCTTGGCCACATTGATCGAACGCTCTTTCGAAAACGAAAGACTCGAACAACGGGCTTCTACCATCGCGATTTCAATGCCGACGCCATAACAGCGACAACACCTCGTCGCGAAAGTAACGATTGATCCAAATTCCAGACACGACAACCAAGCCCACAACGTGAACTGGCTGCAATGCTGTTTTACTAAGAGACTCGAAATAACCACTCGCCTGACAATCCTCACGAAGGAGACCTGTCCGACTCGTGGCTTTTTTGAGATGCCACTTTTGCAACAAACCAAATTGTCAAAGATCGATCAAACCACGGGCGAAGGAGATCTCAAAAACCCCCATCTCCCCACGCTTGACTGTCCAGAGGACAGAGGCCCGGTTTCGATCCAGCTGGCCTGACGGCCAACGACGAAAACGGGCCTCTGCTCTCTGACGTTTCCCCACACCCAGAAACTCAAAAATCGCGACAAAAACCATTCTATCGCGATGGTCATCTCCGGCAAGGGAGTTGATCGTCAAATTTGACGAAGCGATGAATATAGCGAGTGCCCCATGAGGTGTCAAAGGGTCCGTTCAGACTTTCTGGCACCTGCACGGGAACCTTCTCCACGGACGAGCCTCCTATTAGCTGAAATCAGCAAGTTACGCCGCCTAAACGGCTCGGTACGAGCAGAAATATCCAAGCACTTGGGGCCCGTCGACTAGGTGGAGACAGACCACCACATTACCCTGAGTTCTAGACCCTCCTCCACCCCCTTGCCCGTGAGGGACGATTTGCAATTCATCGAGGTCAAACGGGTACAGCAATTCCGTCCGATCCTGGAAACGCTTGCTTTCTGCCCGGTAGAATCTGAGTAATTACTTGCATGAGACATGGGCTTGTGGCAGCATGCCATTAGTGTCAGATAACGGATCCTGGAAGCCTCGGTGTAACCCCAAAGTGCAGGAGAACGCACGATTCCTCGCACTCGAGATCTTAGGAGAACTTCTTGTTCAGAAGGTGCTTGAGACTTTGCTTGCGGGTCACGCTTCGCTTGGTCGCGGTGTTCATCGTGGTCGAGTTAATTCTGCACGCGCGGCTTTGGCCCATTGCTCCGACAAGTATCCTCGAGCCCGATCCCATAACGGGGTGGCGGGTAAAACCAAACCTACAACTTGCATTCCAGTCCGAAGGGGGCCCCTATCTAATAGAAACCAACTCCAGTGGAATGCGCGACAAGGAGCATCCAAAAGAAAAGAATGACCGAGTCTATCGAATTGTTGCACAGGGAGCCTGCGGGACATTTGGAAAGGGAATTAGCGAGCGGGATGACTACGTATCCAAGCTCGAAGAACTGTTACCGAGTACCGAGACTGTCAATCTTGGAGCTGTCGGGTTCTGCCCCGTCCAGCGATTCAAACAATTGACAAACGAAGCGATTCAATATCAGCCTGATTTGATCGTTCAGTTTTTCATCCAAGGGGACGAAAACGCTGCTTTTTACCCTTGGGTTGCAGGTCTGGGCTGGAAGCCATATTTGGTCTACGAAAATGGCGAAGTAATTATCCGACCGCCCACCCCGACCCTGCTGTTGCAAGCATTGGAATTCACACACTTGCCGCTTCTCGCATCACAGAATTCCAGTCTGTTTGAACCACTCTTTCCCGAGGGGATGCCGAGCAACGAAGAACGATTCTTGGCAATGGCACTTTTGATCATGAAGACCGAAGAATTTTGCCGGACTGCTGGAGTCGACTATCTTCCAGTATTCGTGGGTGCGCCCGAGTACTTGCAAGTCTATGAACATCGTGGCAAAGAAGCATACGTTCTTATTCCTCGGGTATTCGAATACCTCCAGGAAGAACAATACCTGACCCCGCTCAACTTGATGGACCCCCTTCTCGAAGGAATGAAGAATAAGTCGACCCCCTCTCCATTCTCTCGCAAAGGGCGAAGCCTTGAAAAATATGGACATGAGATTGTGGGCCGAAGCGTGGCCGAGGCGGTAAAGTTACTCCCACGGTACCAAGCTCGCACACAAGCCAATCATCCCGCTCGTGGCCTTGCTGGGTCGGGGTCTTGAATTGCCGTCGTCTACCGGTGAGGTATCGAAAGCTCGGTGCAAGTTCGACTGCAGAAACCAAGAGTTGAATTGCCATGACCGTGACGCAAACGGAGACTGGACCTATTCGTGCTTTCTATCGCGGTCTAACAGTTCCTTCCGGATTGTCGATCGTTATTGCTCTTGCAGTCACTGCCGCGACGCTCACTTACTGCTGTTTGACAATTGACGAAAGGTGGGTCAGTCAAAGTAGCCAGCTATTTGGCAATAGTGCCGAAGATGATCAAGACTTTGTGACCCGGCGCGCCCTTGAACTTCGTACAGGAGAACCGGATTCTCCGATTGCGATCTTGATTGGAGTTGAACCTGTCGAGGACGACTGGAAAGGGCTCGATTTGGTAGATTCCAATGGCAAGAACGCCGGTTCTACCTACGACCTCCGAACGGCTTCTCAGTCCGTTTGGGAAACCTTGGCAATCTGCGACCAAATTCCCCGAGACACCGTCGGAAGTCTTTTTCTTTTCATAAGCCCAACGTCACTAGAGGCCGGAACTGAGGTGGCCGTTGAACTGGATCGACACCCCAGTTTCGGATTTAGATCTGTCAGCCTAGCGTTGGAGCTGCATAGACAGGGAGAATCAATAGTCCCTTTTCGCGATGTCTATTTCCTGGACAACTACTGGTACCTGCTCAGTCGGATTCCAACTGCGTTTTCGCGGTCAATTTTTTTGGACCACGATCTCGTGAACCGAAAGAGTTTGTCCGAGGAGGGGGCATTACCGCCGAAAGGGGTTAGCCCACCAGAATGTCACTCTGAAGAAAACCTGGCCCTGAACTTGTCAGTCTTGGAGAACATGCTCGAAAGACTTAGGGCTTCCCGTCTCCTTGAGATGTCGATTATCTTAGACGATCGGTCGCTCAATGTTGATGGCGATGCCACGGAGGGAACCATTGATGCGCAACGACTCTTTGATGAAGTTCGTGCGATATCAGAACGGCAGCAGATTGAATTGATTGACTCCCGGGCTTGAGTGATGACAAGAACAAGAAAAAGTCAACACACGGTTGACTGATAGTAAGAATGGACCCAACAATAGGCTTTCATTGCAAGTTAGAGCCAGCATCCAGGACACCTCAGGTATCGTTTCCTACCAACCCCCGCATTAACTCTCGATGGTTAATTTGGCAGCAATTGCTGGAAAAGTAGTTCGTGGCTTAGGCTTGGGCCTGCTATTAGTGGTCGCGATTCTCTGTTTACTCGCCGTTACGAGCGATATTCCGGTATTCCGCTACCAGGGCTTCTAACGTCGGCTCGGAGCCATCATGCTGCCGACTCTGGAATATTGGGGCACCCTGGCCGTCTCTCTAACTGTGTATTGGAGCTTGCCGCGTAAGCTACGCGTTGGGTTCCTGCTCGCCGCATCAATTGCAACGCTCTACTATCTCGATTCGTTTAGCGCAGCATCCTTGTCAGCCTTTGCCGTAGCGTTCTATCTCCTTGCACCCCGGCCTGATACTCCGCCTTTCAGGTCACGACTGAGCTTGATGGTGCTATTGATTGGCATCTTCGGTAATTTGGCGTACTTCAAGTACCTTCCCCGGTTGATCGAAGCCTTCTCTTCCAACAGCTCTGCAGCGGAAATCGCGTTGCCCCTGGGGATCAGTTATTTCACCTTCAAGCTAGTTCATTTTGCAGTGGAGTCTCGGCGCGGCACGCTACCGAAATTCAATCTGCTCGACTTCGGCTGCTACATCTTCCTCTTTCCAATCTTCACGGCAGGACCGATCGAACGCTTTGAGCATTTCCTGCAAGAACGCCGTCTTGATTGGAACCGTCAGTTCGCAGTCGAAGGACTCACCCGCATCATCTACGGGCTCATCAAGCAATTTGCCCTGATCACGGTCTTCCTGCCCGGTATTTTTGGCACGCTTCCCACAGTCGGTAGTTTGCTGGCGAACCTTGGCGAGACCAGCCCCTGGGAGGTCTGGCGTTTCGTCATCCTCAGCTACATCTACGCCTACCTGAACTTCAGTGCGTACGCAGACCTTGCCATCGGATCGAGTCGGCTGTTTGGCATCACGATCATGGAGAACTTCAACTTTCCGATTCTTGCCCAGAACATCTCTGACTTTTGGACACGCTGGCACATGACACTGGCCACGTGGTGCCAATCGTACGTCTACATGCCGCTGATTGGTATTACCAGAAACCCGTATCTGGCGGTCTATGCCAGCTTTATCACGATCGGCCTTTGGCACGACGGCACGCTTCAATGGCTGACCTGGGGGGCATATCACGCGACCGGCGTGGCCATCTATACCACCTGGCGAAGAAACAAAATGAAACGTGGCTGGTCCAAGCGGGAACCACCTTGGGCAAAGTGGCTGGGGTACCCACTTACCTTTCTGTTCGTCGCCGCGGGATATGCGCTGACCGAGACTCACAATCAAGGTGGCATTTACGAAAGCCTGCGAATCATGGCGAAATTGTTCTCGATCGATCTGGGCGCTTGATCTGCCTGACAGCAGCATTCATAACTGGCATTACGGATTCCTTCTTCAACCGCGAAGGGCACTTCGGAGACTTCACACCCAGATCCAACGTACGAAAGTCGTATCGTGGAAGAGCGGCGGTTTGAGAAGAATGTCCTCATGACGAAGAAGCGGAGTGAGCACGCCGAATGAACTCATTGATCTCTGGGTTTCTGGAATCCTCGGAACGCTTTCCACAACGAGCCGCGATCGATGTCGGAGGGGCTGAACTTAGCTATGCTGAGTTGCGCGCCAAGGCAGAACGAATCAGTGCTGTTTTAACGTCTTCCGATGCGGCTCCACGAGAGCCACTGACCGCCATCTTCGCACAGCGATCAGAAACAGCCTTTGCTGGAATCATTGCGGCACTTCTGCGTGGACATGGCTATGTTCCCCTGAACCCTAACTTTCCTGCCGATCGAACGGCCACCATGCTCGAGCGATCGGAGGCAACCGCGGTGGTTGTTGACGAATTTGGCAAGGAAAAGATGGAGGCCGTGATCTCGGAAATCTCCAGATCCATGACGGTCCTGTTGCCGCAGGAACCAGATGTCTCTAGCTACCGGGAGCAGTTCCCAAATCACAAGTTCCTAGGCCAAGCAGATCTTCAGTCATCAAATACGTTCACCCCGGTGGATAGCAAAGCGGATGGCATCGCTTACCTAATGTTTACATCAGGGAGCACCGGCGTGCCCAAGGGCGTGATGGTCTCTCATGGCAACGTGAAATACTTCCTGAAGACGGTCATCGAGCGATACACGATCACCGAAACCGATCGACTCTCTCACATGTTCGACCTGGTGTTCGATCTCTCGGTGTTCGACCTTTTCGCAGCCTGGGAGTGTGGAGCATGCGTTTGCAGCCCCAGCCCTGACCAGTTACTAACACCGGCCGGCTTCATGAACGATGCGAGGCTCACCATCTGGTTTTCCGTACCTTCGCTGGCACTGTTCATGCGACGGTTGGGCCTGCTAGAACAGGGGGCGTTCCCGCAGCTTCGCTGGAGCCTGTTTTGCGGCGAAGCCCTCACTCTCGAAACCGCCGGCGATTGGGCGACCGCCGCACCCAATTCCATCGTGGAGAATCTCTACGGCCCCACCGAATTAACCCTGAGCTGCACGCTCCACCGTTGGGATGAACAAGAGTCGGTTCGGCTATCAGAGCACGGAGTGGTCCCCATCGGAGAGCCATTTCCCGGAATGACTCCGCTGGTGGTCGACGAACAACTTCACGAAGTAGCACCGGGAGAGGACGGTGAACTGCTGATGGCTGGGCCGCAGGTTGCGCTTGGCTATTGGAACGACAAAGCCGCGACGGAACGTGCCTTTCTGATTCCACCCGGCCAAACTGAGATATTCTATCGCACGGGTGACCGTGTTCGACGACCGGCGGAAGGTACTTCGATGAACTACCTGGGCCGCATCGATCACCAGATCAAGATCCGAGGTAACCGGGTTGAACTGGGAGAAGTGGAAGCGGTTCTGCGAGAACTCACAGGCATCGGAACGGTGGCGGTGATTGGCTGGCCCGTCACTCCCAGTGGCGCCGATGGGTTGATCGCCTTTCTGGAGACCGAAGAGGCCGACGTTCCCGGCCTGCGCCGTGAAATTGGCCAGCGGCTTCCGGACTATATGCGGCCCAAGCAATTGCGTTTGTTGAGTACCATGCCGCTAAATGCGAATGGGAAGATCGATCGAGGGGCGCTTCGAAAATTGTGTGAAGAGAATCCCTCTGGAAGAGTTCCGGCAGCGAAGAATCCTGCGTCTGGAAAGTAACACATAGCTGTTTGAGGAGTACCGCGAATATGGCGATCAGTCGCGAGGATGTGCTGACTTTCCTGGAAGAACAGACCGATCTGGACATCAACGAAATCGAGGACGACACGCTGTTGTTCTCATCGCGAATGGTCGACTCGTTTGCCATGGTCGAACTCATTCAGGTGATTGAATCCAACTGCAACTTTCGGATGCGGCCCACGGAAGTCCACCTCGACAACCTAGACTCCATCTCCCGCATTCTTGCCTTCTGCGAGAAGCGCATCGCGGAAACGCAAAGTGGCTAGCCAGGGTATCCGGAGAAGTTGATCCATGCCTGAGAGAACCGAGAAGCGTGGCATCGTCGTGATCGGCTTTCCGCGCTCGGGGACGACGTTGCTCCGACGCATCTTAAACGCCCATTCCAACATCGCATGTCCAGGCGAGACGTACGTGCTCTCTGGCTGCGCAAGGTTCGTCGCTGCCGAACGCATTTTAGATGGCCTGGAAGTTGGCCCTATCAATGGGTTGGCCTTAGCCGGCACCGAGCCCCAGGAAACCTTGCGGCTGGTTCGCGAGTTTGCCATCTCGCTCTTGGAGCGGCATGCCGCCAAGGAATCGAAACCTCGCTGGGCAGAAAAAACCGCCATCGACGCGTTTCACTTGGATGAGATCGAGCGAATTCTCGAAGAGAGCGTGCAATACGTCCTTGTTTATCGCCACGCGTTGGATGTGTGCGTCAGCGTACAGCAGTGGTGCGCTACCATCGAGCGTTATCCGGACGAAATACACCGCTACGTTCAACGCAACCCAAAGCCGCTAGAGGCGTTCGCCGAGGCTTGGGTTGATGTCGTCACCAGCCAACTGACCTTCGCCGCGCGGCATGCCGATTCCGTTGTAGCCATGAAGTACGAAGACCTGGTGGAGTCTCCGGAATCTGAGGCCAAGCGGCTATTGGAAGCCCTGGGAGAACCTTGGGAAGACTCGATCGTGGAGAAGGCTCTGCAACCCATGACCGAGCCCGGCTTTGGAGACTGGAAGAGCGTGAGTACGCAGCGGGTCGTCCGAGGTAGCGTGGGCCGCTGGTCGCAGCTTTCGCCGACCACCATCAGCGAACTGGGGGCCATCGTGAACGAGACCTTGGAATCGTGCGGTTACGAGCCGGTGGACGTCGTGAAGATGCCAGATCGAGACGCTGCGCGGCGACGCTACGAATTGCGGCTCCAAGTCCAGGCATTGCGGAAAGACGCGCCAGATCCGTGATGCAAGGTCCGGGGCAGGGGGCTTCATCCTGGGCTCGCGTAAGAAGATCACCCGGCGACTTCATCACTTCAAGCGGGTGATTGCCAAGCCCGGCCCAGCTTGTGCATGATTCCTTTGAGCAATGCTTAGCGTTGCTTCCGGCGCCGCAGGCCCAACACCAAGAAGCTGAACAAAGCAGCCGAACCCATTACGATTGTGGAGGGTTCCGGAACGGGAACGGGCGCAAAACCAAGAGCTTGCACCCCGGCATTCGCCAAGTGGGCATGCGTCACAGTCGTGGGGTGTCCTGCGTCCCAGAATAAGTACTCTTCCGGGTTGGACACTAAAGTTTGGCCATCATAAGCAGGATTGGTGACATTGGTGAACCCATAGTCGCCTGGATTCGCGAGCATATCCGTATATACGGCGTGGATATCCAGGATGGAGATGTCCACTGCCAAGGACTGGTCAAGCACGGCCAACTCTGATTTGAGCAGGGCGTTGAAATCAGTAGCCAACTGATCGTGGTAGGCTTCATTTGGCCCGCCCCGAGTTTCGGGCAATTGACCTAAGGGGGCCAAGGTTGCGACCAAGAAATTGTTGATCCCAGCGTTGGCCAGCGTGGTGATGTGATCCATCATGTAGTTCACGGGAACCGCAACATCGTTAGTATACGATGGGTCGAAGAGGTTGTTCTGGCCACCACTGATCACCACCAACTCGGAGCCAGTGGGCGTATAGTCGTTTAAATAGCGGTTGATCTGCTCACCGACATTCGGCCAACCGGGGGGAGCGAACTCGGTGCCTGTAAAACCGGGGCCCGCCAGGGCGCCGCCGAACGAGTAATTCTTGCCGCCTAAATCACTGGCCACAGGCATCGGCAGACCGAGTTGCTGGGCCATGTACTCGATATAAACCAAGCCATTAGAAATACGTCCCTCGTGGTAGGGTGGCCCAGTGATTTCAATCCCGAAATTGGACTGAAAATAATTCACAAGGTTGCCATTGTCAGTAAGACTCGAGTCGAATGACACGATCTCAGAGAAGGGTGCAGCCAACGCAACGTTGGCGCTCAGGACAGCCACCAAAATGGCTAGTACGAATACTCGTGCCGGCGATGAAGGGACAATTCTTGCAACATTCGAGTGGCGCACTGCTGGAGTGCTCCCCCCACCTACCAAGCACATGAGCGTCCCTCCGGGTGTGATCTAAACTTGCACCTATCATCTAGGTAATATTCGCGATCAGCGAAACTGTCAAGCAGAAAGTGTCGGAAAGGGGCTTATTTGTCCATGTGGTCAAGGTTTACGACCAATTTTCCACCCCAATTCCTAGCTCAAACATTCACGGAAATACGGTGCCACAGTCTCCTCACATAGGGCGATTCCGCTCGGTGTTGGCCCCGATATCTACCCAGATTTTCGGAGTCTGCGAGAAGCTAAACACCGGCTTCTGCCCCATTCCCACCGTACCGAGAGCCTTCCGCTTGGATTCCCCCAAATCCGATCGACCGGTCTAAATCACATGAGAACGGATGGGTCGCTTTCCGTAACGCCCGATATCGCACATCGGACTTCCGGACTGGACCATCAGAACGGCCTACCCGAATCGCACACGAGCCCATGGTTATTTTTCGCCGGAAATTGCTTCGGCGATGTTGTGGGTATGGTCCCGCACTCGAGCAAAAGCATTCAGCGCGGCCATGTAGGCCACGGTCACGACGGGTGGAATCTTCCCGTCTGATATTTCGTCCATGTGATTACGTCGCAGACTACGGATCTCTTCCCGGATGCGTTTCGCCATGGGGGCCGTCTTCGCCAGGATATGCTCGTTCTTTTGAGCGAGTGCCGCGTTCACATCGGCAAGGTACTCCTGAAGATGACGGTTCAAACCAACGAGATCGGCTCGTTGCTGCGCCGTGAAGCGATGATTATCGCGCCGCAGCTTCCAGTCGAATCGATCGAGATTGACGATGTAGTCGCTCACCGATTCGTATTCGTCCGCCATTCGCAATTGCCGGCGGGCCTCGTCGGCAACCGAGTGAGGAACGTTTCCGGAAAGGAGATTCGTAACGAAAACGGCCACCTCGTCTTGAATCGAATCAAGCACCTTCTCGCGGAGCTTCAATCGGTCGGCCATCACCTTGTCGGGATCGTCCTGCTCAACCAGTTCGGCCAACCACTCCAGCATTTTCGAGCATCCGTCGCCCATTCGCTCAATCTCTTTCCGCGATTGCTCGATCGCCATCAGCGGCGTTTCCAGCATGCGAATGTCGAGATCGGTGAGGCGAGGTTTTTCTTTGTAGTCTTTCGACGGGACGGCCCACTCCAGAAGCCGCACAAACAAATTAAGGAATGGCAGGAAGATCAGTGTGTTCGTAATGTTGAAAATGCTATGCGTGGCTGCAATCGCAGCCGTGGTGTACGGGAACGTCTCTCGCCCGTCGACCATGACCGCCTTACCAACATCGCCGTCGACAAGCCACTGGATGAAATCGAAGTAGGGCGCGTACAGTGCCGTAATCCAAAACACGCCCACCAGATTGAAAATCATGTGGAAATAGGCCGCCCGCCGGGCATTGGTCGTGGCCCCCAGTGAGGCCAAAAGCGCGGTGATCGTGGTGCCGATATTCTCACCCAACACCAGAGCCGCGGCCGTTTCGTAAGAGATGATTCCCTGGAAGGCCAACGAGATCGTGATACCCAGGGTTGCGGAGGAAGATTGCACTAAGGTGGTCATCAGGCAACCAACCAATGCGCACTTCAAAACCCCCAGGTAGCTATCAGCCTGGAAGGCCTGAAACCACTCTTCGAATTCCGGCATCTCCTTGATAATCGCGCAGGCATCTTTCATCAGTTCGAGCCCGAAGAACACCATGCCGACGCCCATCAGGGACATGGCCCAGTACCGCCATCGCTCGCTCTTGGCGAATAGGTAGATGAATGCCGACCCACCAAGCAAGGGGAGCCCGTACTTGCCCACTTTGATCACCAGCATCCAGCCGGTGATCGTGGTGCCGATGTTGGCGCCCATGATGACGCCGATTGCCTGCGCAAGCTGCATCACGCCGCTGTTGACGAAGCCCACAACCATCACGGTCGTGATGGAACTGGATTGCACCACGCAGGTCACAATCGTGCCGACGAAAGTGGCCAGGAGTCGGTTGGACGTCACCGCCACGATCATGCGTCGCAGGCTGTTTCCGGCCACGGCTTGCATCCCCTCGGACATGTTCTTCATGCCGAGCAGAAACAGCCCGAGCCCGCCGGTGAGCTCGAAAACCATCTGAATCAGTGCATTGATTTCCAACAGCCCGAACCACCAATTACGAGGGGAACTGGTACAAAAGCGTGAATGACGCGAGAATTCTACTGTGACGACGATCTTCTCGAAACCCGCTATGGATGCCTGGGGATTGGCGTCTGGAAACAAACAGGCAAACATGCGGCTCAAAGTCGCCCATCGAGCCATTTCATGCGGAATTCACGCCCGCTGAGCCTAGAATCGGGCCTCTAATTGGCCCCGGTACAGCATCCCGTCCTCGCCCACGAGAATATTCGACGAGGTGTTGTTCAATGGACTGCTATTCAGCTTCGTCGCATCCAGGGAGATCTTCAAGCTGGGAGTTTGCCCTGGATACCAATTACAACCCGCCGCATACGAAGAGGCATTACCGAAGAAGCCATCGATTTGGGAGTATCTGACGTTGATGTCGAACTTCGATGGCACAAGAAAGCGGCCACCCTCCACATAGAACCCTCGTTGGAAGAGATTCGTGATCGTTAAGGGGCCATCGGCTTCGATCTCCTCGATCCAACGAAAGAACACTTCTGCATCGATGCTCCACCCGCGCCATTTCATGGCCAGATCGACACCGTACAGGTAGACATCAAACTGCGATACGGTCACTCCCGGCGCCAACGCACCCGGTTCGGTGAGTTTCGTTCCATCGGTCAGTCGCACGAAGTCGGCTTCGCCAGTTGGCTCACCCGGAATATTCTGATCTCCTGGTGAATAGACGAAGGAGTGGCCCACGCGTGCCAACGCGTTGGGATTGTTGGAAAAGTCGACGATTTGATCGCCGAAGTCTCCAAATGGATCCCAGTACTGCGTGCCGGCGAACGTCAAACGGTCGTCCAACTCACTCGGTGGTAGATTCGCCGTGCGGTAGCCGTTTCCGAGCATCACCTCATAGTGGCCGAGATCGCCGAATCGACCGATTCCGAAGATGCCGATTGTACGGTCGGGGCGAAAGAAGTCGCAGGCCATGGGGCGATCGACCAGCCGAGTATCTGCGCTACTTAGCAACCATTGTCGGCTGGCCGGCACCTTCCGCTTCCCCATTTGCATGGTAAATGCGTCGCTGAACTCCCACGCCCACCAGTAGTCGAAGAGTTCGAATATCTCTCGGTCGTCCGAATCGCCGTCCATCTGCAGGAAGTAAGTCAGGCGAGGTGAGAATGCGTAGCCTGAGAAAATCAATCTGGCTCGCTCGATTTCAAAATTGCTTCGGTTGAGTACAGGGCGTGTGATTCCGGCGTTATCGGTCCAAGTCTCTACATCGCGGGCAAATCCCGAATAGCGAAACTGAATCCGACCGTTGACTCTTAGCGCGAAAGGATGTCTTCTTGCATCCAGGGGGCGGAGCAGGAATCCTTCGTCATACACAGCCTCATACCGCAAGATGTGGGCATCAGGCGGGCTTGCTGTCGGGCAACAAACTGATGGGGCCACCACGGGCAGTCGCCAAATCTCTGGGCCGCAGCCGGCACACGAACCGTTTGCTACATTGGGTTTCGGCAGGAATCGGGCCTGCTGGTCCAACTGCTGACGAATGGCTTGTAACTCCAAATCCTGGCGTTCGACACGCCTCAGCAGTTGTTCGTAACTGCTGGCCGACGCGGCAGGCAACTGCCCGAGGACTTCGAATCTGTCACCCGATGAGAACAGGACTGCAAGCACAAGTCCGGCAATCAGAGCTCGAATTGCAGAGAAAGGCTTCATCAAGGTTGAATTCCACCCGCCAAAAACAAATAGGTGCGCAGACCCACTCTCTTGGTTTCGGTTCGGCATGTAACGGATATGCTGGCTGTTTGGGTTGATCTGCCTGAATCGCCTCTGAGGGGTACCCGGATATGCGGAATGTATGGGTTATATTTGCCGTGGTAATTTGCGGAATCTGCTGCGGATTTGACGCGCAACCGAGTCTCAATCCAGAGAACCAAACCACTTCACCCGCAGACGCACCCAAAGACGACGTACTGATCCTGTCCGCAGTGCCCCAGGTGGAAGACCTACCGCAGCCCCAGAACCTGCTTCAGGTTTCCAATCGCATATACTCGGGCGGTGAACCCCAGGGCGACGATGCCTTTGCCCGCCTGGCAAAGCTTGGCGTGCGAACCGTTGTAAGCGTCGATGGCGCGAAGCCCGATGTCGAAGCCGCACGCAAGCACGGCCTGCGGTATATCCACATCCCGCTGGGCTACGATGGCATCTCGGAACATGCCGGGCTGTCGCTAACCCGTCTTGTTCGAGATGTGGAGGGTCCGATTTTCATTCACTGCCATCATGGCCAACATCGGGCTCCGACCGCGGCGGCCGTCGCATGCATTGCGGAGGATATCGTCGACGGCAAACAGGCGCTTCAGATCTTGCAGAAGGCCGGCACGGGCAAGCAGTACACCGGACTGTGGGAAGATATCGAGGCATTCCTTTCCCCACCGATTGATACGGAACTTCCCGGGCTCCCGGAAACCGCGGAGGTCGATTCGCTCATTACCGCCATGGTGCAGATCGATCGAGCCACCGAAAACCTCGGGCTGTGCAAAGAAAGCGACTGGAACACACCGCCCGAGCATCCCGATGTCACTCCTGCGCGCGAGGCACTCCTACTCAACGAGGGCTTCCGAGAATCGATGCGGCACTTCATGCCACGTACCGCTGAAGACCGGATTTTGTTGAAGAAACTTGTCAAAGCCCAAATACTGACCGTCCGTCTGAGACATGATCTGGAGCGGAATCAACGGCAAGACGCGAGCAAACACTTCGCAGCCCTTCAAGAACAGTGCAAGCGGTGCCACGCCGGATTCAGGAATTGAAGACCAATCATCGCCGATGAGTCTCTTGGCGGAACTACTCCAGTGCTTTGTAGACGGCGGTGGTGAAATCCCCAGGGTTGACGTTCTCCGAGTTGCACATCACCACCACACCGTGTCCCTGCTTGGGATAAATTACCATGCGGGTTTTCGTTTTCTCCTGAGAACCGTTGTGGGAAACTTTCAAACTGCCGTTCTGGTTCGACACAAAGAATCCCAGCCCCGCGTCGGTCTGCTTTCCATCGGAGGTCTTTTGCGGCGTCCACATCACTTCATAGGCCTGGCGTGATAACAGGCGGCCATTGATCAGTGCTTCGCCAAAGCGGGCAAAGTCTTCAACATTCGAGAGGAAGCCGCCGCCGCCGAGCTTCCAACTGACGTCTGTGTCTGTCGAACGCACCACCTTGTCGCCGCGAAGTCGATAACCGACCGCCCGATGCGGAATATCATCCCATTGATAGTCGGGCTGCAGGGTCGTCATTCGGCACGGCTTCACGATCCGATTCGCAACCTGATCGGCAAACTTCTCATCCCCCGCACGTTGAACCACCGCACTGAGCAGTATGAATCCATGCGTCGAGTAGGAATACCGCTCGCCCGGCATCGCTACCAGCGGCGATTCCTTGAAGCGGTCCAGGGCATTGATGACATCTTCGAAGGGAAACTGGGTCTCGTATTCGGCTCGCGTCCGCACGACTTTTCCGTTGCGGTAATGGACGATCCCACCTTGATGGCACATCAACTGACGTACCGTAATTGTCGAATCCTGCTCGGGAAATTCAGGAACGTACTTTCGTACATCGTCTTCCAGGCCCAGCTTCCGTTGTTGTACCAATTGCATGGCAGCCACAGCCGTAACCGGCTTCGAACAGGAGGCCCAACGAAAGAGTGTCTTTGGCGAGACGGGGATCTCCTCCTCGCGATCTTCAAGGCCGTAGCCCTGCAGGTAGGCAATCCGCCCATTGCGAATCACGCCAACGGCGAGCCCGACCGCGTGCTGCTTCTCCATCTCGGCGTGCATCGCGGCGTCGACCCGTTCGATCTTATCCGGAGTCAAACCGCCTCGTTGAGCAACGCTTACTTGTACTAAAGTGCAGCAAATGCAAACGGCGAGAATCGCCTTGCAGGGCAATGCCTTCATCTCAGCTTCCTCCGTTCCCGTGATCGTTGACGCTCTTTTCCCTTTGTAGCCCACGCTCGACACGCTCGCCAGCAATCGGCGAACTTGAGACCTACGCTCGTGCCGCCGGGCCAAATTCTGCTGTGTTAACTCCCGGATTCCGCTCGGCCAAAACATTTAGTCCCGAAAAGTCGCAATCGGCGCATCGCTCAACTAGACTGACACCCACCTAGTATCCAGGCAAACATGGTCTTCTTCGATCCACCCCTAGTGACGCAGGAAAGTTTGCATGCCCACGACTTTTACCAACCAACGACAAACCTTGCTCATATCGATCTGCCTGTTGGCGATAGCGCTAATTGGCTGCCTGAAAGCGAACCGATCGGTCGCCGCCGAGTCGCGACCCAACGTGCTTTTCATCATTTCTGACGACCTCAACAACTCGGTCGGCAGCTATGGCCACCCACAGGTGAAGACGCCGAACATCGATCGCCTTGCCCAACGTGGGGTGCGTTTCGAGCGAGCCTACTGCCAATACCCGTTGTGTGGTCCCAGTCGTAATTCGATGCTGACGGGCCTCTACCCCAACAGCACGGGGATCTTGTCGAACGGTCAGATCTTCCGACAGACCATTCCTCAACACATCAGTTTACCGCAGGCGTTTCGTCTCGATGGGTACTTCGCCGGGAGAATCGGCAAACTGTATCACTACGGAGTGCCCAAGTCCGTCGGCACCAACGGTCACGATGACCCGGGGTCTTGGGAATTGGAACTAAATCCCGCGGGCTGTGATCGCTTGTTGGAAGAGCCCGACATTTTCTCACTCAGGCCGGGCAACTTTGGTGGAACTCTGAGCTGGTACGCTTCCCCCCGCGGCGATCAACTTCATACCGACGGCCTCATGGCCAACGATGCGATCTGGGTGCTGGAACGTTGCGCCAAAGAGAAACAGCGCCCGTTCTTTTTGGCCCTGGGTTTTTATCGACCGCACACACCTTACGTTGCTCCGGCACCTTACTTCGAAGGCTATCCCAAAGACGACATGCCGCTGGTCGAAGGCGTGGAAGAAGACGTGAAAGATGTGCCCCCTTTGGCATTGGGCAGCCACAAGCCTGAACACGACCTGCTCAACGACGACTTGCGGCAACAGGCGATTCAGGCCTACTTCGCCAGCATCACCTTCATGGACGCCCAGGTAGGTCGCGTGCTCGAAGCATTGGATGAGACCGGCCTGGTCGACAACACCATCGTGGTCTTCACCAGCGACCATGGCTATCACCTCGGAGAGCACGGACTGTGGCAGAAGATGAGCCTGTTCGAAGAAAGCGCCCGCGTGCCGCTGATCATCGCTGCCCCGGGCATGAGCAAGCCGGGCTCGGTGGCAAAAACGCCCGTGGGATTGATCGACCTTTATCCCACGCTTGTCGATTTGTGCGATGTAGACGCCCCCGACAATTTGCAGGGACAAAGTCTGGCCCCCATGTTGAAGGACCCCACCGCCCCAGGGCGAGGCTACACCATCAGTCAGGTCACGCGGCGAGGCAACCCACGACCGTTCGGCTACACCATCCGCACGCCTCGCTGGCGATACACCGAATGGGGCAAAGGCAAAGAGGGTCGCGAGCTATACGATCACGAAAACGACCCCCGGGAGATCACCAATTTGGCCGAACTGGCGGAGCACGCGGAATTGATCGCCGATCTGTCCGCAAGGCTGCAAGAGGTCGTAAACGCCAGCTACCCGGAAGGCGGCGAAGTTCCGAAAATCCGCCCCGGCTTGTGGCATCCGAATCTCACGAATCCCTAATCGATTACACCGCGGTCATCGAATCGACCATGCAGCCTTAAGCACCGGATTCGGCTAAGCCAGGATCTCGTGCAGGACCCTGCCACGCGCGATGGGGAAGGGACGTCCCAGCGGGTCGTGCAATTCAGAAGCGGGCGACAGTCCCAGGCAATGGAAGATCGTGGCCAGCAAGTCGGCCGGCATGACAACGTCGCTCTTCGGTTCGCCACCAATCGAGTCGGAGGAGCCGTAGATCGTCCCGCCCCGAATGCCGCCTCCGGCCAGGGAGATCGAAAACACGTTGCCCCAATGCCCCCGGCCACCGTTGGCGGCGATCTTCGGCGAACGTCCGAATTCCGACATACAGACCACCAGCGTTTCGTCCAACATGTTTCGCTGGATGAGTTCTGTAAGCAGTGCTGAGTATGCTTGATCGAACGGTGGAACCAGTACCGTCTTCAAGCGTTTTGCTTCCCGTGCGTGTGAATCCCAGCAGGGGGCGTCAGAAGGCTCATCGGGACTACGGAACCAGTTCACCTGCACCAATCGAACTCCGGCCTCGACCAATCGACGCGAGAGCAACACGCTCTGCCCGAACTGCGAGTGACCGTACCGATCGCGAACCGCTTTCGGTTCGTCGGACAAACGGAACGCAGCCCGTGCTTTGGGGGCCGTCAGCAGGTCGAACGCCTGTTGGGTTGCCCCGTCGTATTGACCAAGCGCATCGCTGCGCAGTCGCGCACCGGACACATGTCGATCGACCTCATCGAGTAACTCCCGACGCTGCGCGAATCGATCGAACGACAATTGCTCGGGCAACGAGAACTCGGGGATCTTGAAGCTCTCGGAAGCCGGTTCGCAACGAAACAACCATGGATCGTTCGCGCTGCCCAGGAAGCCCGCCGCTTGACCGGGCCAAACCGAGCCGTCGGTGTTCCAAATGTGATGCGGCAAACGCACGGCAGCCGGCAAAGATGACGCGCCCGGCATCAGTTGACGGACGATCGATGCGTAGTTGGGCCAGTTGTTCGGCGCGCCCGGGTTGGCATTCTCGCGGTTCATCGGCTGATGCGGTACGCCGGTGAACATGTAGTAACCACTGGAAGAGTGCGCGTTGTCGCCGGTTCGCATGGCCCGTAACAGACACAGGTGCTCGCCCAGCTTCGCCGTTTCGGGGAGCAATTCTCCGATCTGCATCCCTGGCACGGTTGTCGCGATGGGCTTGAACTCACCCCGCACTTCGTCAGGAGCATCCGGCTTGGGGTCCCACGTAGAATGCTGTGGCGGTCCCCCCATCAGAAATAACACGATGCACGACTTAGCCTTGCCGGCAGAAGGCACCGCGTCGCCGGCCACCGGCGATCGCAACAGATCGGCCAGCGTCAATCCCGCAGCACCAAGCCCCCCAATCCGCAATACCTCGCGGCGAGAAACTCGGTCGCAAAGTCTCACGGGCGAAGAAGTGAAGCGAAGCATGCTAAATGCTCTGGGATGACAGGCGGTGGTTCATCGAGCTTGGAGGACCGGCTGTATTATCAGCATCTGCAACCCGAACCGCAAGTTTATGTTGCCGGCGATTGCAAATATGGTCCGTCAACAGGATTGCCGAGCTTTGCGTGAACAGAAAACACGCAGCGTGCTATTCCACCGAGTCGTACAACGACGCCACCGGTAGTGAACGAAACTTGGTCGAAATTCGCCCGTCGTGACCGACATAGTAGCTCAGCAGGATACGGCCCTTGTGAAAGATGAGGCTCGTGTAGGCGTAGGTCTCGTCGGGGTTGTCTTCCAGATTTCGCGGCTGCGACCATGTCTCGCCTTCGTCTTGCGAAACGGCAATCGACAACGGTGTTCGCAGGCCGGAGTGATGGTGCTGGGGATCGACGTTGTCGTTCCAGACAAGTACCAAGTCACCTGTGGCAGGAATCCTTCGCAACGTCGATGGTGCTTCAGGGGCAGGGGGGCCCCATGGCTTGGGTTGGGACCACGTGTCACCGCCATCACTGGAATGTGCGGCGTAAATTCTTCCAAGCTGCGACCGCACGATCATGAGCACGGTTCCGTCGGCCAACTCGATGACCTCCGGTTCCATCGCCCCTCGCTTGGGCAAATCGACATCACCCGATCCACGTTGCCAGTGTTGCCCTTGGTCGTCGGAGAAAAAACAAATCGATCGATAGTGGTTTTCCTTTGCCTGATCTTTCGTATACGAGACCGGGCAGAGCAGTCGCCCAGAAGATAGCACCGTAACGCGATCGTTGTTCATCACGTGGTATCCCGCACTGTCGGTTACGGCAATCGGCTCCCCGAAGGTCTCTCCATCGTCTTCGGAAATACGCAGATACACATTCAGATCGGTATCGCCGTTCTTCACAAGATAGAACATGCCTAGAGGGCCATCGGCGACCCGTTGCGGATCGAGCCGACGCAACGTGACCGACATCACGTTCCGTTTCCCGATGTTCTCCTGCAGCACGCGAAGGTCACCCCACGTCCGCCCGTCATCGGAAGATTCTCGCGCAACGATGTCAGCATGCGATGCATCGGCCCCGCCACCAATGAAGCGCGTCGTCGCGAACAGCAGCCGTCCATCGCGAAGTGCGATGACCGAGCCTTCGCTCCAGCGAGGATTCTCGGCCGTTGCCGGATACACGGTTACGGCAAGGTCATCGTCCACCCGAGGAGCTACCTTGTTCGCGTCCGGAACGCTCAACGCATGGGCCGCCCGAATCCGAACATCCAGATCTTCGTCCTCGAGCAGCTTGATCAATTGCGAACGCAGCTCCTCGCTTGGCTCCAAGCTCGCCGCTGCCTCTGCGGCGTACACACGAATCTTGGGGTCCTGAGAGGAAAGGTTCTCTATCAGACGTGCACCCGCAGTCGCATCGCCCAACTGCGCCATCGCGTGAATGCACTGGCTGACCACCAGGAGATCCGCTGCATCACCAGCCCGTTCCCTTAACGGGGGAATATCCGACGGATCGCCGACCTGCCGCAGGACCCAAGGCACAATCATCTGCATCGTAGGATCATCGTTGGACAACTGTTTCCGAATGTGATTCAACGCCAGCGGACTACCCGCGCGTGCCAAAGCCGCGGCGGCCATCAGTGCCAACCTCGGATCGTCGCTTCTCATCGCACTGCGCAGCGAATCTCCGTCGCCGATCTCGGCGACTTTGAACAAGCTTTCCGCCGCGTGGACACGGCCGGAACTTTCCCCGTCGCCCAAGATGCTCAGCAGGACCGGAACGTATGAGCGATCCCCGGAACGAATCAGTTCCCGGGCCAGCCCGCATCGATGTTGGTCATCGGTTTCGTGTCCCAATCGCGCGACAAGCTTGCTCTGTACTTCGCTGCCAAGCCCGGCAGCCGTCAACCCTTCGGCGGCGTGCATCGATGGCCAGAATTCTCCGGACGTGAGACCTTCCTGCAGCACTGCTAGCGCATGTTTCTGCACGTCGTCACTGACAGCGATCGATACTCGGATACACAATACGAGCGGATGTCAGGCAGGCAACTCCTAGTGTGGCCCACAAACGTGTTTGTCGCATCAACTTGCTCCGCGATAGAAATTCATGGTGAATGGAGAATCAACGCTAGCCCCAGCACTGCTGCCAGCATGCACTGACTAGCATCTCAAGGCAAATCATCTTTTCCTAATCCCTACATGCGAAATCTCCCGAACAGAATTGCAAGGGAGGCACTTCACATGAACAACTTTATTTCAGGCGTCGCGCGTGCGGCGGTAGAAACGTTTGAGTTCGCCGGGCCAGTCCTCGAGGTGGGCTCGTACCAGGTGAATGGTCAGGAAGATGTATCTTGCCTGCGAAACCTGTTCCCCGGCAAAGAGTACGTCGGCATCGACATGCGCGAAGGCCCGGGCGTCGATGCAGTGGAGAACGTTGAATCGCTACCGCGTCTCGACAACAGCTTCGGATCGGTGATCGCCCTGAACGTCTTCGAGCATGTCGAGCGATTCTGGCGAGGCTTCGAAGAGATTCAACGAGTGTTGCGACCCGATGGCGTGCTGCTGGTGAGCTGCCCGTTCAATTTCCACATTCACGCCTATCCCAACGACTACTGGCGATTCACGCCCGAGGCGCTGGCCTCGTTGCTGGAAAAGTCGCCGTCGAAAATCATCGGCTACCACGGCCCCCGAAAACGCCCCCTGAGTGTCTGGGCGTTGGCCGTTGGTCCCGAACACCCTGAGATTACCGCCGAGCAGCATGCCATATTCCGGGAACGAATTGGACTGTATTCGCGACAACCGCTTCGCTGGGACCGTCAGATTCGCTATCGCCTGGGACGCGTGCTTTGCGGACGAGGGCCCTTCGCACCGTTTCTCGATGCCGAGCAATTCGATACGGCGCTGCAACCCGCTGCTTGAAAGCTCAGCGCAAACAATAAAACCCTAAGTCGTGGGCGGCCGGTACGTCGTAGCTGGAAGAAGGAATTCTTCCATGGTCCGAAAGGAATCCATCAGCAATTCCTCATATGGTACCGATTCGACATCTTCGCCGAACAGTTCGACGTCGAAGTAACCGTCGTACCCGGCTTCGCACAGCGCCGTGATTAGTTCGGTATTCGGCACGCGCCCCTCGCCGAGCCGGCAGCGATTCTGATCCCGAACGGGTTCCTGTTTTCCGTCGCCCAAGTGGACGATGGCAATCCGGTCGACACACTCGCGTATCCATGAAATCGCGTCGGGGTCAAAACCTAAGTGATAGGTGTCGTAGACCAGCTTTAGACGCGGGCAATCGATCGAATCCAGCATCTCAAGCGTCGACTCAATGTTCGTTAAGAAAGTCCACTCTTTGGCACACCCGGGATGCATCGGCTCGATCGCCAAGGTGACGTCAAAGTCGTCGGCGGCCTGGGCCAATTGCACCAGGGCCTGACGAATCAACCGTCGAGCGTGACTTTGGGTATGGATGCCTCGTCCGCCAGCATAGAGGACAAGACAATCCGCACGCAGTTCGGCTGCTTGTCGCACGGCCTCGATCCCGTCGGCCACGCTATCATCGAAACTACGACCGTCGGTTCCCGTGAATCCGCCACACCACAGCAGGTTCGACACGTGCATACCTGCCGCGTCGAGCAAGGCTGCCCCCATCCCCTCTTCAAGATCAGAAAGTTTTTGCCTCCAGACGCCCATCGCCGAGTAACCGGCAGCTTTGTAGTTGGCTAAGTCGTCTTCGAAAGACCACTTGAGTGTGGTCGTTTCGTTCATCGACAAACGCAACATCCGGGATGGCTCCTTCCGGTCTGGTCGGCGAGAGTGCTATCACATCCGTCACCGAGTTTGATATTCGAGGGGGAGCCAGTATGCGGAATTGGCCCGACAATGTAAAGCAGTTGCACCACAATGCGAGGATGACCCAGGGATGACTGATCTTGACCCCTTCTGCTGGCTGCGGGGACACTGTGCGAATGGCCACTCTGACGCGCTACGTGCTGCTGGAACTCATCAAGATCTTCTTCTTCGCGCTCACCGCAATGACGTTGATGATGCTGGTTGTCGGCGTGGTAGCAGAAGCCACGAAACAGGGACTGGGCCCGGCGCAAGTCGCCAGAATGCTACCGTACCTGATCCCAGAAGCGCTCCGGTTCACCGTGCCGGGAACGCTGCTGTTCTCCGTGTGCAGTGTCTACGGTCGCATGTCGGGCTCGAACGAGGTCGTGGCGATCAAGTCGCTGGGCATCAGCCCCATGGTCATCCTGTGGCCGATGTTCGTCTTTGCGTTCCTGTGCAGTTTAGCGACCGTGTGGATCAACGACATGGCCGTCTCCTGGGGCCGCAACGGCGTGCGACGCGTGGTGATCGAAGCCGTGGAAGAAATCGCCTATGGAATGCTCCGCACACAACAGGCGTATGCTACGAATCACTTCTCGATCAACGTCATTGGGGTAGAAGGCCGCACGCTGATCCGCCCCACGCTCACGTTTCGCTCCAACGGCGACTCACCCACGGTTACCCTAAGCGCCGAAGAAGCCGAACTTGTATCGGACACCGAGAACAATGAACTGACTTTTATCTGTATCAACAGCACGGTCGACGTGGGAGATGCTTCATTCCATCATCCGGGAGAAATCCGCCGCTCAGTCCCCCTGGATGAGGCCAGCGCACGTGGAGACAACTCAAAGGTTCCATCGTGGCTCCCGCTACGTGAGATTCCGCCGGAGATAGCCCTAGCCAAAGAAAATCTCCGCACCTGGGAAAAGAAAAGAGCCGCCAAGGCAGCCTTTCAGTTGGTCACCGGAGACATCACCGGGCTGAGCAGCGTCGAATGGCAAACCAACGACGCCGTGAAGGCCGAGTTGAACAAGCACATCGCCCGACTGCATACCGAACCTCATCGACGTTGGGCCAACGGGTTCAGTTGCCTGTGTTTCGTGCTGGTGGGTGCTCCGTTGGCAATCAGGCTCCGCAATGCCGACTTCCTGACAACGTTCTTCCTATGCTTCCTGTTCATCCTGATTGTCTACTATCCGTTGCTCGCTTATGGCGTCGACTTGGCCAAGCGTGGCGACTTGCCACCATTCTCGGTCTGGCTGGGCAACGTGATTCTTGTCGCCTGGGGTGCCTGGTTACTGCAACGCGTGGTGCGGTTCTAGTATGCAGTGGGTTTGTCGGTCCAGGACTGCAACGGTGCGTACCTTACTCCGCAGAAGTTCGGGCAGTGCCGCTACAGTTTGATGAACAGATGCTTGCCGCCGGTGCGCTTGGCTAGCTCAATTAGCGTGGTTCCGGGCCGAGGCTCCGGGACAATATGAATCACCTGAACCACTACACCCTTCCGATTGCACAAAGAAGCGATCTTGCGCACCTCGCGCAACTTGGGGTCGTCCTTGTACTCGCCATCGGTCAGCAGAAAAATGACGTCGGGGTTCAGCTTCAAAGCTTCCTGTAATGCCAGGATGTGGTCGGTCGTGCCGTCTGCCTCCACGGCATCAATGAACGCTTTCGCAGCCGTCTTATTCTTCTCGACACCACTCAACAGCTTCGGTGCGTTCCCTTCACTCTCGAACACTGTCGGACGATGGTTGTAGAAGATAATCTGAAAGGAAAGATCTTCGGACAGTGACTGAATACTCTTCCACAGTTCGTCCTTCGCGGACGCCAATGGGGTGACCTCGCCCACGATCAAGCCTTCGGAGAAGTGCGGTATGGTGACGCCCATGCTGGCCGAACGGTCGAAGAGATAGACGAATCGGCGACCGCTCCCGCCGAGACCAAAGAAATCTGTCTCGCCCTGACCATCGCCGGCGGCACCATCGCCCGCTCCGCTGATGGCAGCCATCTCGGACAACGAATCCGAATCGCTTGGCAGCGAGGCATGCAGATCGGCAATCTCCAGTTCGGTCGGCTCCAGTTCGACAAGCGGAGCCTCCACTACTTCTGACTCAATCGTGACCGCGTCATCGGTTGAGGAGTCCATCCCGCCGAATTCGAACAAGTCGAATTCGTCTTCGGTACCCACTTCCTGCGTACTGGACAGTGTGCCGAGACCATGCGGCTCTGGCCGATCAAGATAGAGAACTGCCAAGAGAATGACCGCCGAGAGATGGACGATCGTGGAGACTAACCACGGCGGAACGCTCTTCGTGGCCTGAAACCGCGGTGCGGCTTCAGTCTCTGGGCGCACTTGATCTGGCGGCTCGTGTTTGCCAGTCACCGTTGTCTACCTCGCGCTCTTCTCGGTCGGTCCACGTCACGGCGCTTGCCGGAAAACGCGCTCCGTGTCTGAGGCGAAATCCGTCGAAAGATGGATCTCAAGCCGCTTGCGAAATGGAGGAAAGCCTGACTCCCCTTCGAGAAAGCATCCAGGTGGTTCCGACACCCGATGCTTCCCTTAACCCAGAATAAACCATTTCTACGAAGCGTTCCAAGAAACTTCGTAAAACAGACCTTCAATTCGCATCTGGGGCCGGCTTTTCAGCCCAATATAAACGCTGCTCATAAGGCATCTGCTAGTAACCACTCCTGCGAGGGAATTTGCGTCGATTAGCGGTCCGTGGGCAATACAACCCAACGCTTAGGGCGCAGCTGAGAGGACGCGTACTCACCACGTTTACAACATCTGCACCGACAGAAGCTGCTTACTAGGAGTCTAGGCCGCACGCGAATGGTGCTGATCGTCGTGTGATCGAACGGTGGCCGGATCGAAGTTCACCAATTCGCGGATGCCGTAGGGCTGACTACGTTGACTCTCGTAGTAGGTCCGCACGTTCACTTCGCCCAACATACCAAGCACAAAGAATTGTACGGCAACGATCGCCAGAAAGGCCGTCAGCAAAAACAACGGGTTGCCGGTCATGTCGACACCTTGCCACAACTTCATGGCCATCGTCGCCAGTCCGGTAGCACCACCTAATGCCAGGCAGATCATGCCGATGGTGCCGAACAGCCGCATGGGGCTGGCCAGGTAGCCAATCATGTACTTCACGGTGATCAAATCGAGAATCACCCGGAACGTGCGGGAGATGCCATACTTTGAGGTACCGAAGCGACGTGGATGATGTCGAGTCACTACCTCCGCACAACGGGCACCACGCCAGTGACAAAGAATGGGAATGAAGCGGTGCATCTCGCCGTAGAGTTGAACCTCTTGCGCGATCTCTCGCCGTACCACCTTGAGCGTGCAGCCCAAGTCGTGCACCGGGAATCCGGTCACCTTCGAAATCAGCCAATTTGCCATCTTCGAGGGCAACTTGCGGCTGAACCATGCGTCCTGGCGATTCTTTCTCCAGCCGTGAACCAACTCGTAACCTTCGTCGAGCTTTTCCAACATCATGGGAATGTCGGCCGGGTCGTTCTGCATGTCGGCATCCAGCATGGCGATCACTTCGCCGCTGGCGAGTTGAATCCCAGCGTTCATCGCTGCGGTTTGACCGAAGTTGCGTCGCAGTTCCACAATCTTCACCGACTGATCCTGCGCGGCCAGTTCCCGCAGCAGCTCGGCGGAACCGTCGCGAGAGCCATCGTCGACGAAGAGCATCTCACACGGCTTGCCCAACGTTCGCAACACGCCACTGAGTGTGGTGTACAGGGTCTGCAGGTTTTCTCGCTCGTTGTAAACCGGAACGACTACGGATAGATACATGCTGTTCCTCGCAATTCGAGCTGGTGGCGTCTTTCCTTTACGCCAGCGATTCCACGCCCACGTTCGCACGGGCGCGTTTTGATTTGGATATTCAATGTCGGTTTCCCGACGGACGGTTTCTGAAATCGAACTTTCGGCTTGTTCGCCCAAGTCGTCGAGCCTGATGGTTCGGGCGAAGATGTTGGCGGTCGTCGATTCGGTGCCAGGGAATGCCAATAGATCCTGGTTGAAGGCGACACTGTGACCTGCCGCACTCAGCGGCGCAGGGGTTCGCTTGCACCTGCGGTCCGAATGCATCGGGAGTGGTTGTTCGGCAAGCGTTCGAGAGCCAAGTCGCTCCCAGGCGGGCTCCAGCATGTAGGCCAACCCGCCCACGAGACCGGAGAGCATCACCACGACAAACCACATCAACCCCAGGGTCACCCCCATCTCGTTGGAAACCCCGAAGCTGCTCAGAACGATCGCCAATCCACCTTCACGAATTCCAAGCCCGTTGATGCTCAAGGGCAGGGCGGTGATCAACGCGACGACGGGCACCGCGATGAAGTACGCCTGTAGCGGGATCTTGATCCCTAGCGATTGGCCCAACCAGGCCACCGTGAGCACGTTGGCCACTTGAATGATCAGGCTCCAATGGAGCGCCGCGCGGATCACGCCCGGCTTGTCGTCGTAGGGCCGCAGCTTTTGCAGGACGCGGCCAAAGAGTTTCTCTTCCGAAAAGTTATCGGACCATCGTCGCAGCGCGGCAAAAGCAACCCGGGCGGTGACGAGCACCGCACACCAGACACCAATCCCCACGGCGGTGGCCATCAACAGTTCAGGACCGGTCCACTGCACGAACAGTGCGACGGTGGCCAGCGAGAGCAGGGCTCCCAGCCCGGTGAGGCGATCGACGAGTACCGTGCAGCCCGCCAGGACACGCTGTCCCATGGATGGAGCGAGCCGATAGGCTTTCACCACATCGCCGCCAATCGAGGTGGGCAGACAGAGACTGAAGAACATGCCCTCGAAGTAGAGACGCAGAAAACGCCCATCGGTGGCGTTCAACTGCACGGCTCGCGCCAACCCGGCCCAGCGGCGGGAGCTGATCACTTGCGATCCGAGGTAAACACCCAGGGCCGCCAGCCACGGCTCGACGCGGAGCCCTCGAAGAGCATCCAACACGTTGGGCCAGTGCACGTCGGCCAACAGGTAACCGACCAGACCAAGGCTAATTGCCAACCGCAGCAGCAACGACCATCGACCTCGGTTCGGTCGCGGTGCTGGTTCGGTTCGCGTTTGGTGTGGATGGTTCATCAGAAAACTTTGGAAGGGTCATCAAGCATGCGGTCTCGCCGGCTACTGTCTCACGCCCGGCTCCTCGCGCTGGCCGATCACTTCGGTTTCCCGAAGTCGACGACCGACCACGACCTGCATCCCGGGGTTCTGCTCCAGGCGGCGGTCGCAATTCACGGTGCCGATTTCTTCCCAGACAAAAGGCAACTCGAACGGGACGTTGGCATTCTTATCGACGCAGAAGTATTCGAAATCCGGCGCAGACCCCGAGGTCGGCGGCCAGACGACCAACGGAATCGTGTCCTGGTAATGGTAGGCAAACAGGTGGTGAACCTTGCCCAGGCTGACAAGCCGAGCGTCTTCAGGCAGCGCCGCGGCGATCTGCTCTACTTCGGCCGCACTGGGAACGCTTTTGCGAACCAGTTCGTTGATGCGAACACCGCCGAATGTAAGGGCCAAGAAACCAGCCACCACGACGATGGAAGCACAATGTCGCCAGTATTGATGTTCGCGTCGCAGCCACAGCAGCCCCACGGCAACCAAGCAACCGATGATCATGTAGGCAATGGCAAACCCCACCGGTTGGCTCAACGCGCTGCGACCACCGAGCCCGAACAGGGTTGCGATCCCCAGCACGGTGGCCCCAGCAGCCGCACCCAGCCCAAAGAGCCCCACGAAGCGATACCAATGCCATGTCCAGCTTTCCGCCTCACGGGAGAGGACAGTAACACTGCGATCGATCACCACGCCCACCAAGATGGCCACGCATGGGAACAGCGGCATGAAATAGCGCGTTCTGGCCTCGATCGCAAACCAGCAACTGGGAAACGTCACAAGCAACGCAACCACCACAAATGCGACGTACTGCTGAGCGGTACCCAGAGACTGACGAAACCCACGGTGCAGGAACACGACGGTCATGATCGACCAGGGCAGGGTGGCGCCGACAATTTCGAGGGGATATGTCAGCAGATGCACCACCAGCGGTAACACGCCCGAGTTCCCGTATCGGATGGCGGCGTTCTGTCCCCAGATCAATGGAACCGACGCCCAGTCGGTTGCTAGATAGTACGGAACTTGCCACACACCGATCACCATGGCGAACACAGCCAGGCCAAGTGCGTGCCCGCCGCTGATGAGAAAACGCCAATCTTTGCGAAGCAGCAAGAATACGACCGTAACCGCCACGAAATAGACAGGGCCCTGTGGCCCCTTGGCCAAGCCGGCCAATGCGGCAAATCCATAACCGGTCGACCAGGTAAGCCAGCGTGACCACCCCCCGGCATAGCCCCAATGCCACAGCAGCAGCGAGGCCGTAACCAGCACGGTCAGCGTTGCTTCCGTTTCCGCCATCCGCCCAAGTTCCATGACTTGGATCATGGTCAGAAATGCGGCCCCGGCGGCCAAGGCACCGGCCGGCGAAACGAACCGACGCGAGTACCCGTAGATCAAAACCGAAGTGAGCAATGTCGCCAACGCGGCGGGGAAGCGTACCGACCAGGCGTCGAATTCACCCCAGGCCATGGCCGAGAGTGCAATCAGCCAGCTTCCCAGCGGAGGGCGACTGTAGTAGGGCAACCCTTGCTGGCGGGGCACAATCCAGTCGCCCGTGTCGAGCATCTCGTAGGCAACACGGGCGCGGCGCGACTCTTCACCCCGAATCGTCAGATCGGGAAGTCGCACGAAGTTCACCGCGATGGCCACAAGAATCAGCAACCACAATTCCGGCTGCGCGTACCAGGGCCTCGCTCGATTAGAAACTAGCGCGTCGCTATTGACGACGCGACCGCTCACGACATCCATGTCCGGTCGCTCGATCGAAGGAGAATAATCAGATCGCTTGCGGTGCAGAGCCTTCCGCTGGCTGTGCCATTCTGGAGACAAGCGGGCGGAAGTCTCCCAAACCCAACAGCTTCGATCAATAGCGGTTGGTCGCTTCTCGAGTGGGGCAATGCGCAAGCATCGCTTTCATGATGGCCGATAAGGAGCCGGCCCTAACGCAATATCATGAGGCAAACTGCCTATTCTTCGCCCTCGTCTTCGATCACCCAGGCTTTGAGCCAGCGCGTCTCGCCGCGCTGGAGACCGAAATCGTCGGCCAATCGCTCGGCCATGTCCGGCATGTGTCCGGCACCATAGAAGATAGCAATCTTCTTCTTGCCAGCTTTGATCTGCTCTTCCAGAACTCCCAAGGCCTTCTTATTGCGTTCGGAAATCAAGGTCGACCCGTCGGGACCCTCGATAACGCTCATCGCGCCTTCGAGATCTTCGAACTGCTCGGCCATGATCTTCTTCATGGCGGTGGACCCTTGCGGGTTGAGCATCGCCAGCAGCAGATCGGCATCGCTGTTGGTCGATCTGCCGCCGTTTTGAGAGGCCTGGCGTGCTTGCTGAGCGATACTGCGACCTATCATGCGGAAGAAGAGGGCCAGGAAGTTATCGCCGCGTTCGGCCATCGACTCGTTGAACTCTTCCGGCGACATATCGGCATGCACAAAATTCTCGCGCTGGTAGTCGATTTGGTCGAGCTGATACTCGAGCCCCAACATCTGCTGCATGCCGTTCTGCATCATCGACAGCGGATTCGCGCCACGCTTCGCGCCATCCTTGGGAACGCGAGTGCCCTCGGGAGCAACCAACTCGTACAACACGACCTCAAAGTTATCGAACTCCTCTTCGAGCGCCTCGTAATACTGCTTCTCTCCGATGTGAACCACGCCCACGAGGGTGACCTGCACCCCGGCGTTCTCATCGCCGACCGGTTCAAATTCGACGATCGCGGTATCCATCGAAAGCACTTCGCCATCGTCGTTTCTCACGAGACGCAGGAATTTGCTTTCTTCGGCAGTTTCCTTGGCAGCCGCATCGGTCTCGACCGGCTCAGCCGCAGGCACGGGCATCACGCGAGCCAGGAAGGCTAGCACGAGAGCGAGAACGACAAGCAACGAACGCAGCGCGATGGAACGGCTCATAAGGCACCTTTGGGCAACAAAGCAGCGAAAGCTGATCTCCACTGCAAGTATAGGCCCTGGCACGGGAACCGACAATTTAGAAGGGAATCGGCCCGCGGTCTGAATCCGAGCAATAAAATCGCGATACACCGCGAATACCGAGCAAATCGATGGTTACTCGACCCCGCTTTGGGGAGTGCTCTCGGCCTTATGATTGGGGCGACACAAACCCACGGCCACTGCTTGCAAGGCGAGAATACCTACGAGCACGATGATCGAGGTGCCAGCAACGCCGACCAGATTTCCATGCATCGGACAGGCCCAAATCTCCAAATCGCGTTCGATCCAGAAGCTCTTGGGGATCACACCCCAGGCCAACATGGGAATCGAGAGCAACACCCCGAGCGCGGCCGCCCAGTTGGGAGTTCGTGGAAGCAGCCAGGCCAGTAAGAACAGCCCGAACATTCCGCCGCCCGCCACACCGGCGTAGGTCCACCACATGCGCATGATGGTTCCCGACTCGTTGAGATACCGTTGATAGATCGCGATGGCCGCCGCGGTGCCGACAATCCCCAAGGTGATCGTTAGCCCTCGCAAGACAATAATGTCTGGCAACCATTTCGGCTTCAGGCGCAACCGCTGCACCAAATCGACAAACACCACGGTGGAAGAGGAGTTCAGGCTCGAGTCCACGGTGCTCATCGCAGCGGCCATGATGGCACCAATCACCAAGCCCGCAATAGGGTCTGGTAACTGCGTCTGAATAAAGTGGGGAAACACTTTATCGGCGGCGATCATTTCACCATCCACCACCGGCGGCGTGGGATAGTTCACCCATAGTGCAGTCCCGATCAAGCAAAACATCACCGAGATCGGCAGGTAAGCCCAAGCACCAATCCATAGCGATTTGGCCGCTTCTTGGTCGCTGCGAGCCGTAAGAATCCGCTGCACGTAGTTTTGGTCGGTACCGTAGTTGCGCAGGTTTTCGGTGATTCCGTAGATCAGAACAACAAGAATGGTGGACTGCCCGAGGTACCAAACATCCCACCAGGGCATGGACGTTCCGGTATCCTTGTCCCACACCCCAAGCGAGACCCGATCGAGCGGTACGGACTCGAAGAATTCCGCAACTCCACCAGGCAACCCAAAGGTAAGTGCGAACAGACACCATAGTGCTCCGACCATCAGTACGATGACCTGCACCACATCAGTCCAGATCACGGCCTGAATACCACCGAGGGTGTCGTAGATAATGACCAGCGTGCCCAGCAGGATCAGTGTGGGGATGATCTGCCAATTCAGCATCGGCGATACGGCCAAGGCAACCAACAGCAACACCATGGCCACGCGAATGATCTGCAGCACCACGTAAGAAAATACCACGTACGCACGGGCCCAATAGCCGAATCGGGCTTCGAGAAACTCATAGGCCGAGAACTTTACCTGCTTACGGTACAGTGGTACGAAGTACAGCACTGCAATCCATGCGGATACTGGCAGCGCCAACGAGAATACGAACGCGTTCCAGTTCTCGGCATAGGTCGTTGCGGGCAGGGCCAGAAAGGAAATACTGCTGGTGAAGGTTCCCAACACCGAGAGCCCGATCGCCCATCCCGGCAAGTTGCGGTTACCGACCGTGTAACCTTCCATGTCGCGACTGGTACTCGACACGCGCCAGGCAACGAACAGCATCGCCGCCATGTAGATGAAGATTACCCATAAGTCGCTTCGATAGATCCAGTCGCCCATGTAGCCCTACAGATTGAGAATTTGAGAGGAAGCGGGGAAGGAGAGTGTGAGGAGTCCGAAAACCGAACCGGGATATCAAGAAGCTTCGTGCAGCATCTCGATGAACTTTTTGAGCAGTGGGGTGTTGTCGTGCCACGTTCTCGCGGAAACCAGATTCCCGTCGACCACGGTTGACTCGTCAACATAGGTGGCTCCGCCTTGCTCGACATCCATGGCACACTTGGCCACCGTGGTCATGGTTCGGCCCTGGATGCAGTCGGCCGCCGTCAGTATCTCGATGCCATGGCAAACGCAGGCCACGGGCTTGTTGGCCTCAAAGAAATGCCGCGTGACACGAAGCAGGTCTTTGTCGTATCGCAGGTACTCGGGTGCCCGACCGCCGGAGACGAAGATGCCGGCGTATTCGGTCGGGTCGACATCGCGAAACGCCACGGTGGCTGCAAGGTGATAGCCGGGTCGCTCCTGAGTGATGTCCCACGTCGGATCCGCGTTCGGAGGAATCTCATGTAAAACCATGTGGTAAAGCCTGGCTTCCGGACCGGCGACGACCACCTCGAAACCGTCTTCGGGAAGACGAAAATAGGGGTACATCGTATCCAAAACTTCCGTCGCGTCGCCGATTGGCAGCAGCACCTTGGGCATCGAGATTTTCCTTGAAGATAGGGATCTTGGAAGTTGGTCAGGAACAACGATCGTGCCTGCATCGCTGGCAGGCGGTACGTATCGTAGCGACCGTCAACCCATGTCTGCAAACGTGCATTGGTCGTCCGAGAGCCTAGTCACTAAGGCAGAGGCATCTCCCCCCACAGGAAGTGCGGCTATACCCATGTAGTGGAAAACCTGTTGAGCAAGAGCGCATGCCCAACTCGCTGCCCAAGATTCTTCAACTGAAATCCGTCGAAAAACAATTCAAAAAACTTTGCGTGTTGACGCTTGCAAAAGCGCCCAATGGCGTTTTAGACTAGAAAGCGATCGAGGGAGACCTCGGTCATTCTGGTCTCCGCAGGTACCTGCCCCACCTGCGGAGACCTTTTTTATGCGCGACGATGCGCGTGCATCACCTGCTAGAAACTCCCCGGCGATCACACCGAATAAAGAACCGCCAGGCTGCTACTCGTATAAGGCCGTGCGATCCTCGTTCGCCCGGGTCTGCCGGCGATGCACGAATAACCCCGTGCAGCAGTGGACAGGACTCATTCTTTCAGAACTGCTTGCGGCGTCGTCCCGAGGCATTGCATTGCTTGAAAGCAACGATGTCTCGCCGGTTGCCAGCGACTTTATGCTCCGTTGGCGTGGTATTTCGGTCCTATGTCGCAGCTAGCAGGCCTCCTTCGGCGCGAAGCAGGTGACATATTCCGCAGTGTTTACCGATCTTCCTCAACTGGCATCATCCGTGCGTCCGATACTATCCGCACGACCAGATAGTGCACAGGAGTTCTCCGACTGCTTCTGCGCGGATTACACAACTCGTCAAGGTGAAATCGGTACCATGTCGCATACTCGCTTGATGCCATTGATTCTGCTGGGAATGTTCGTCTTCGGGGGAGGCCCCGTCGCGAATGCGCAGGATATCGATGATCTCCAGTTCTTCGCGCCCGCCGAAGTCACCAGCTACGGAGGTGGCTACCCAAGGCAACGTGAAGGCTGGTTCGGAAGCGTCGACTGGATGCGAATGTCGATCTCAGCTCCCGACGTAACCGATATTGGCGCACCCGGGGGTCAGGCCGTTGTCGTTTCCGGCGAGTTCGGAGGCGACTTTCCTTTGACGTTCCCTGACGTGTTGCCATCTTTCTTCCCAACCGAACGTGGGAGACTGGAAACCAACACGGTCAATACAAGCCCCATCTCGGGCGACTTCACCAATGGTACCCGGGTTGAATGGGGATTCGTCGACGGGCATTGGGGTATCTTGTGCGGGTTGAACCTGATGACCCCGCAAACGCATGATATCGTCGCAGGCGACGTCGACGTTGTATTCCTCGATACGTTCTTCCTAACTCCCTTCGTCGACTTGGAAACGGGACTGCTCTCGTTCCGTCCAGTGGGATATCTCGATGGGTTCATCAACACGTCGGTGCTCGATACAGTAGACGACACAAGTTTCGATATTCTGCTCCCAGGCGGAATCTTCGGTACGGCCTTTGGTCGTTACTTCGATGGCGACGGCGATGGGGTTGTCAACCCAACCGACATCGACGACATTCTGCCCGAAGTCTTCAAGGACTTGGACGACCTCTACCGGTTGCCCGTGACTTTCGAAGAGATACGGGTCCGCAATGTGGTTGAAATGAATACCTACGAACTAATGCCGTTCTACCGCTTCGATCAATTCCAAGATGGTAGCAACGTCGAAGTCAGCATCGGAGCGAGGTTTACCCGGTTCGAAGAGCGATTCGTGTTCCAAGGCTGGGGCGGAATTCTGGATGACAGCAACTGGAACACCAAGGCCAACAACAACATCGTGGGTCCTCAGTTCATGGCTCGCTGGTCGAAGCGATTGGGCCGCTTTAACCTCTCGGCCGAGGGTCGCGGATTCATGGGATTCAACTTCCAAAACGTCAAGCAGTCTGGCACCATTGCCAGCTTCCTGGACGATGCGGTACCCCCGGCAACAACGACCTCGCGACCGAACAACCTACCCGCCATCTTGAACGCCACGTCGTTTAAGCACGGAACGCATGATGACCAGCTTGCACCCGCAGTCGAGCTACGGGCTGAAGTCAGCTACACGGTGACGAAAGCCATCGAATTGAGCGCCGGCTGGACCGGGATGTGGCAAGATGGTTTGGCTCGCCCATCGAGCATGGTGAACTACACCTTGCCAAACATGGGGATCATTGCCGGACAAAACAACCAGGACATCTTCGTCAATGGAATTACGCTGGGCGTCGAAGTCAATCGATAGCGAAGCCAACACCAACAATGAAACCAACTCAATTGGGCAGGACACACTGGCTGGCAGGATCAGCAAGTAGACGTCCAGAGTGGGTCAACAAACCAAGGTTCGTGGCAACCACCTGATGTGATGCAACGTCTACCAAGGTGTTGATCGCCTCTTGACGATCAACCCCGAAACCGCATTGGAAGGCTACTAGCCTGGAGCAAATCCGCCGCTAGACGATTTGTTCCACACCATGGATGCGGCGAAGTTCGGCAAGTTCTGTACTCAAGCGATGGCGAAGCGGGCTTTCGCCTCGTAATTCGTCGAGCAGGGACTCGGCCTTCTCAAACGTTTCTGCCCCAATATCTTTGCTAGAAAACAAGCGTCGAAAACTACGGGAGACCTCTTGTTCGGTGAGCAATGTTGTTCCTTTTCTTACTTGGCCTCAAACGTCGAGATGGAAAGCGACAACACCTACCAATTTTAGGAAACGACGATTCTGATGCAACCTCGTTTCGACTGTCTTTCTACAGGTTTGGGGCGATTCAGAGGTACCGATCAGGCTCAATACTCGATTCTCATAATCCAGACGAGATTTTGGCCGCATCAAAATTTCAGCTGCAACGGATCATCACGATAGGGTTCTTCCCTCCCATAGGTGGCAAGCCTGAGTTCCAATGCCCTGGAAAGATCGTGCCATGGTTTCGCATTATCATTCCGTTGCAATTCACGAATCTGACGCAACGCGCTGGTGCCAGCCGCCATGGCGGCCTCGAACTGACCGTTGGCTGCAAATGCGGTCGCCAGCGTGTCGAGATACGCCGGATTACTGTTTCTAGTCCGACGACAAACCTCCTCGGACAACTCCAGCGCCACGGCTTCATTGCGGATGGAATCGTCCGGGTGCGTGGCATAGATCCAGGCCAGCTTGTCGGCGATCTTCGTGTGAAATCCGTTCTGAAGAGACTGATTCAGAAGGTTAACCGCGGCCTCGGGGGCCCCCATGCGAACCAATGTCACCGCCATCCCGACCACGGTCTCCGGCAACTGCTGTCCTGGTGACAGTAATGCCGCTTGAAAGGCCTGACGCGCCGGCTCGAGTCGGTCTTGCAACAAATACACTTCCCCTAGCCGTGCATAGGTGGCCGCCGGCTTGTATCCGCGAGAAAGCGCGATCCGCAGATTGCTCTCGGCCTCTTCAAGTTCAACTCGCCGAGCCAAGAGCACCATGGCCAGGTTGTAATGACCATTGTGGCTCTCCGGTTCCAGTTCCAAACCTCGTCGATAGTGCTCGGCTGCGGCTTGCAGCTCGCCTCGATTGGCCAACACCGATGCCAACCCCAAGTGAGCCGTGGCATTCTCTTGGGTTACCGCCAAGGCATGTTCGTAGAGATCCGCGGAGGTTCGCCAGTAGCCCGTCTGATGATGTGCCGCAACAGCAAAGGCCATCAACGCGCATCCTGCAATGATCGATACGAACACTTGCCTCACCGATCGCCGCCCGGCCCAATAGGCCACCGACCACACGACAGCAATACAAATGCCTAGTGAAGGAAGATACGTATACCGATCCGCCATCGACTGACGGCCCACCTGAATGATGCCGATCACCGGAACCAACATGCCGAGGTACCACAGCCAGCCAACAATCAGCCAAGGATAACGTCTTCGAAAATGCCAGACGGCAAGGCTCAGTACCAATAGGAAGCTCGCCGCCATGAAGACTTGGGCACCCGTCCATGCGACGCTGCGAAGAGGGTAGGGCACCGCCAGATCTTGAGGCCAAAGCATCTTCCCCAGATAAACGACATACGTCACGACGGCATTGGCTAGTCGCCCGCTCAAGGGAAACTTCTCAACCGCTTCCACGGCCCCCTGGTCGCGCTGCACATAGAATGTGATGACACTGGAAACCCCGACCAGCAGGAACAAGGGCACCTTCTCGAGCGCCAACCATGCATATCGCGTGAGGGAGTCTTTCCATGAAGTGTCCCAACCACGCAACCGGTTCAGCGGCCAATAGTCCAGCAAGAGAAGGACCGCTGGTAACGTGACCAGCATCGGCTTGGCCAACAACCCTAGCGCCAAAAGCAGGAACACCATCGAATAGCGCCACCAGCGAACATCGCGGACATAAGCAACGTACGCACCGATGACACACAGCGCGAGGGTACCGCTAAGGACATCCTTGCGTTCGGAAATCCAGGCCACCGATTCAACGCGCAGGGGATGCCAGGCAAACACCGCGGCAACCACCGCCGCCGGCCACAGGCGACCCGTCATGCTGAGCAACACCCAGAACACCAACACCGTGCAGGCAACGTGAAACGCCAGGTTGGTTAAGTGATGCCAGCCGGAGTTCATGCCGAACAACTGACAATCGGTCATGTGTGTCAGCATCGTCAGAGGATGCCAGTTAGCCGCCACGGGCTCGGTCCATGCGCGTTGAAAGCCGTTCCAGGTCAGCCCCGTCTGCACCCAGGGCTTTTGAGTCACATACTCAACGTCGTCCAGCGTTACGAACTCGAACGAACGGACTGGCCAGTAGATCATCACCGTAACCAGCATGAGCACGATCGTGATGATCACCGCCCAGGCAGATTTGGGTGTGTTGTCCTCCCTGTAATTCAAGCTCAAACTCTCCGACATACCCGCTGCAAGAAGTACCGCCCAACGATCTCGAAAGCTTGCCCACCACCATCATAGATTGTAACCGCAGCTCACCATTGACTGCGAACGCATACTGCCTGCGTTCGGGCCTTCCTGGAGTTTGCCATACAGAAAGAACGGGCGTTGTCTTTTGACTGGACTTGGTCGCCCTGAAAGCTCAGATTGGCGGAGTCTCGACGCCGTGTACCGCGTAAGGAGAGATGTTCGATCATGCCTGTGAATCTGGAATCACCGCCATGCGTTGGATTCGCCAACCAGGGGTTTCTGCCAGAGCCGGTGCAGCCGGGCATGTTTCGCATTTGCGATCAATGCGGCAAGTGGTTTGCCTTGCAACTGACCCGCGTGGAGCCGGACGAGATCTATTGCGAGATCGCTTACTACCGTTGCAAACATTGCGGCGATGAGATCGCGTTTGCCCACAGCCACCCCGACGATACGGTTTGATCGGTTCATTACCGGGGTGCGGTCGCCCACGGCCAGTGAAGCGTTACCAATCCTCAGGAGCGAGTTCGACGGTTTCGCCCTGTGCCTTCAGTTTGTTCGCTTCCTCAATCAGGCGTCGGCGCAACGCTTCGAGCTTCTCGGGCAGAGCACCCTCGGGAAGTTTTGCAAGAACCTGCAATGCCTGGCTGGGGCGATGTTCATCGCGTAGAAGAACTTGCCCCAGCTTGAGTCGCACCCGCTCCGAACGCTCCGGGTAGCTGGCCAGGAAATCGACCATCAGCGGAATCGATTGCGGTGCCGCGCCCTGCTTGTGCAACGCGGCGATCAAGGCAAGATGCTCTTTCTCGGGCAATTGCCACGGTCCCACGGAACTCCGTTGGTTGTAGAGCTTCAACGCTAGCTTGCCCTGGTCTTGGGCCAACAGCTTACGAATCTTCTCCAACAATTCGCCCTGGCGTTTGGCTTCCTTTTTGAGTTGTTCATCGGTGGCCAGCGGCCTCAGTTCTTCCTTGAGTTTGAACGCATTGCCGTGTTCACCCTTCCACACATGGATGATGTCCCAACCTTCGCAGTCCACCTTTTTGGTAAGCAGCATCCCAAAGGCGATCGGGAACCCAACCACGGCCCCCAACAAATGCAGCATCGGCGTGGAGATCGCAAACCCGGTCATGGACGCCTCAGCGAGTTCCCACAGCACAAAAAAGATCCCGAAGAACATCAGCGGGACGGTAAAGTGAACAACGCGTGGAATGTATAGAAACCAGTATGCAAACCCGCACAACAGATCATTCTTGGGGGCCCACACGACGCTCATGGCGATGAGACCATAGATGGCCGAGGAAGCCCCCAACGATGTGCCTTCTTCACCCGTGACCATCGTGATGATCTGTTCGAGCACACCGACGCCGATGGCAATTCCCATGTACACGGAAAGAAAACGCCACCAACCGATCTTCCCCTCGATCACCAGCCCGAACGGCCACAAAAAGAGCATGTTGCCGATGAGATGAAGAACGCCGGCGTGCATGAAGGCAGACGTAACCCACTGCACGGGATGCAATCCCGAGGAGTAGTGCAAAAGGTAGGGGGCGAATTGCTCGGGACCAGCCGACACCATTGCGATGAACGCCAGGATGTTCACCACGATCAGGCCGATCGTGGCGACTGGATAGTAGTAAACCGGCGCATCGGTGCCGTATGGAAAAAAGAAAAACATCGCGGTCCCTCGGCATGAATTCCATCGAGCGATTCGCGTCAACCAGCGTAATCTTGGGTTCCGACGTTCGCAATTTTTCTCGCTTCGGCCGCAACATGCGTAACGGGAAGGGCTTCAGGCCGAGCTGCAAGCGCCGTCACGAATCCTCAACGGGGCGGCTCCTGTCTGCCTGCAGAAGCCAATTCGGCGGCGATTCCTCCCGTTCCGGTTACAACGCTCGCTCGGGTCGCACCACTCCCAGGCGGCGTTCGTCAATCGTTTTGGCCGTGGCGGCAGCGTGATTCAATTCGCATCGGCGGACCGCTTGAATCATGCTGGATGCTATGAACTCGAATCGCTTCTTGCCCGTGCTTCTGGCCGTGACGCTCCTATTGGGTGACCGCTGCGCACTGAGGTTCGCCCAAGGCCATTTCTGGCCAGAACCAGCCGTCCTGTTCGTCGTGGCGTTGTTCACTTCGCAACTCGCCCTACTAACCACTGCGGCCGTGCTTTACCGCGGGCTGTTCTTGTTGCGCGCTGCCGCCGTCGTAACAATGGCACTGTGCTGGTGCCGCTGGGGATCCTCGCTGGTCGGTGGCATGCCGGAGTGGACGGCGATGGCGACCGTGATTGCCCTTCCGCTGGCGGTCGTACTGTTGGTGGCTCGCACATTTATCGTGCGGAAAGCAAATGAAAACGGGACCATCTCCCATTCCGCCCTCGGACTTGGTGAGTTGCTTACCACGATGGCCGTGGTAGCGATGGTGTTTGCCACGATTCGTGCGGTAGTCGAATCTCCTCTGGATCACCCAACGTTGACCCTGGCGTTGCTCTCCACGCTGTATTCCATGGCGATGGTGTTGGCGATTCTTTCACCTCGATTCCATACCACGCATTTCTTGCTGTTGATTCCCCTTACCCTGATCGCTGGTTACTCCCTCCACGCAGCCGGCGGGTGGTCGCTGGAGTCGACCTGGCTGTGGTCTTCCATGCACGGCTCGATGCTCACCGCTGCGTTGTGTGTGCTGAGGGCCGGCGGATTGCGAGTCGGCCCACCTGAGTTCAGCCCTGGAACACTCGATCGTGACGATGTGACGACCCCTCAAGACGTGTTGGCCCGGGCATGATTCTACCAGGCATCATGTTCACCGTTTACAACGTTCAAGTCCCAGGGTGTTGCGTTTCCACAACGTCAGTTTGGACCGAACAGAAAACTCGCAGCGGGTTGAGCACACGACAACAGGTTGCTCCCCAAAGGGTTAGAGAGCCGCGACTTGGTTCGCGCGGGCTCTCGGCATCGGATCTGCTTCGTTCCATGGCACGAACTCTTTCGTCACTCGACTGCAAGCGGAAGTGAATGCCATGAAAATACGATTGACCATGATTCTGGCAACGGGCGTCTTCGCCTCGATGGCGACACCGTCGTTCGCGCAGACGGGGATCTTTGCTCAATCGTATTTCACGCACGATCCCGACACGGGAACGCGCGTGCCGCAGTACGCGGAAAACGCACCATCGATCGCACCACCTGGCATCAATTATCAAATCAGCGGATACCGCTACCTGCAAAGCAACATCCGCGGGGCAGGGGGCGGAGTCGACCGTCAACTGTTTGTCGAACAGTGGGGCAACGGACGTGGGCTGCGTGACGCCCAAACCGAACGCGACTTCCAGGCCTTCCAACAACCGTTCCGAGGGCGAACCCCCGACGGCCGCGCATACTCGCTGCCTGGATACGGCTGGCCTGGTTACAACTATCCGTTGGTGCCAATGATCAACAACGGATTCGGCGGCGGTTTTCCCTTCTTCCCGCAAGGGGTTGGACCGGGGTTCGGCGGGCCTGGCTTTGGCGGCCCGGGATACGGAGGTCCCGGATACGGAGGTCCCGGATACGGTAAGCCCGGGTTCGACAAGCCCGGGTTCGACAAGCCTGGACACGGCCATCCGGGGCACGGGGATAAACCTGGTCACGGTCACCCGGGTTACGGAGACAAGCCAGGGCATGGCCACCCGGGTTATGGAGGGAAGCCAGGACATGGGCATCCAGGCTACGGAGACAAACCTGGTCACGGACATGCCGGGTAGGGCTTGAGCGTCCTCCAGCACGGCATCACGGCTACGATCAGCTCCGCGATGCAGCACTTCGGTTCTGGTTTCACCCCAGAGTTTAAAACCACAGGTCCCAGCTATCCTTTCCTGGCTGGGGCGCTTCATCCTTTCGTCGGACGTGGCGACAAGATGGCATCAGCGGTTTGGCGTGGACGGTTTCGAAAGCCGCACTCGAGAGGCACTTCACACGCACCCGTTCCTTTTCGATGCCGGTAAAGGCGTTTCTCTGGAGCCGACAGCTGCGCTCAGGCTAAATTCTGGTCGCACCTTGTGATTGCAAGAAGCCAACTGCCCTGGCAAGCCATGTTGGGTGTGTCGCCCCCCTCAGCCGGATCTAGGCTTGAAACTCATTCATCTCTACCGGGACAAGAACGGATTCGTGTCTGGATACCGATAAAATCTGCCCATCAGGTTCGGTATCGGGTTCTCCGCTTGTGATCCAACAATGCATGGACCGTGGCTAATACCTCGACCAAGAAAGGTTGGATTAGCGGCCTCGCGTTTGTTACTCTTAGGACCACATGACCTTGAGTACCTCAGGTGGAAACCATTCTCACACTCCATAAAGGGCAGGCAGCCATGGACTTCTTCGCGCGAAGCGGGCGCAGTTTTCAAGCCTCACGCAACTCCATCCTTCGAAGCGATTCTCTCTCGCATCGTCGCTCTGGAATCGAACCCCTGGAACAGCGTCGCGTGCTCTCGGTCAACCCACAGTTGATTCGGGATATCAATTTCGATAACGATGTCAGCTATGCCGAATTAAACGGTCAGGTGTATTTCGCGAACGAAGATGCGACCAACGGGGCTGAGGTCTGGAGTACCGATGGGACCTCCGGTGGTACATCGCTCTTCAAAGATCTGGACGCCGGCAGCAGCGGCTCGAATCCCGATCAGTTTGTGGCCACCAGTGACACGCTGTTCTTCGTGGCAGACCAGCAGATCTCGTTCAACCGTCAAGTGTGGGCATCGGATGGAACGGCAGCGGGCACGCACGTTATCAGCAGCATTCAGGGAGATTTTTTTGGCGGCAGTAGCCCACAAAACCTGACCGTGGTTGGCGATCAACTCTTCTTTACGGCTCGCACCGCGACCGATGGTCGAGAATTGTGGGTCAGCGACGGAACGTCGGCGGGAACATCCATGGTGGTCGACCTTTCCCCGGGAACACTGGAACTGAGTAGCTTCAACAGGCCGAACAGTTCGACGTTCGGTGAATTAATCGACTTCGACGGTACGCTCTTCTTCACGAAGCTGGGTCAGCTTTGGAAGAGTGACGGTACCGCTGCCGGAACAGAAATGATCTTTGTTTCCGATGGATCGGATACTGCTAGGCCCCGTGAACTGACCGTCATGAATGGCAACTTGTATTTTACCACGGACGATGGGTTTGACGGCCGCGAGTTGTGGAAGACCGATGGCACTTCCAGCGGGACCGTACAAGTGAAGGACATCCGCCCGGGTGCGGATGGTTCACTGGCAGGTGTTCTAGAAGTCGTCGGCACGACGCTCTATTTCCAAGCCGACGATGGAGTCCATGGATCCGAACTATGGAAGAGCGATGGGACTGCCGCAGGCACGGTGATGGTGTCCGATATCGTGGTCGGCTCTGGAAATTCAAATCCCCGCGAACTAACCAACGTCGGTGGCACGCTCTTTTTCACCGTCAACGATGGTACGAACGGGGATGAACTGTGGTCGAGCGACGGTACCACAACTGGAACCACCATCGTAGCCGACATAAACTCGGGCGCAGGCAGCAGTAATCCAACCCAGTTGACCAACCTCGGTGGAACACTGTTCTTCGCTGCCAACGATGGTTCAACTGGCGAAGAACTCTGGACGAGCAACGGGACGGCGCTTGGAACCCAGTTAGTCAGCGATTTGATTGCCGGTAGCGACGGCTCGTCGCCTCGCAATCTCAATGCGTTTGGTAGTCAGATGCTCTTCGTTGCCATTGACGCCTCAGGGACTCGCCTACTGTATGGCAGCGATGGCACGGCGACGGGAACCTCGCAGCTCACCGCACTCTCAACGGGAGATCCACCCACATCTCGACCAGACGATTTCGTCGAGGCAGGAGGAGTCGTTTACTTCTCCGCGAGGGATGGCATCCATGGTACAGAGCTGTGGCGAACCGACGGAACAGAAGAGGGCACGGTTCTGGTCAAAGACATTCTGCCTGGCCCGGGGGATGGTGGTGCCCTCTTCAAAACTGCTCTGGGAAATAAGTTGCTCTTTAACGCAAACGATGGAACCTTTGGCACGGAATTATGGGTGAGCGATGGGACCGAGGCGGGGACATTTCGGCTGACTGATATCCTTCCTGGTGCGGGAACCAGCAATCCTCGAGAGCTCGTCGAGTTCAACGGAGAGATCTTTTTTATTGCCGGAGGGACAGAAGTCTGGCGAACCGATGGAACGATCGCCGGCACAACACAATTCAATGTCGCACCCGGTATCAACCGCCTGGCAGTGAATGACGACGCACTATTTCTTGCTGCAAGCGGTGGGTCACTTTACAAAAGTGATGGGACGATCGCCGGGACAGCACAAATCATTGATGCAAACGGCGTCGTCCCAAGGAATCCGCAGATCTATGGGCAGATCCCCACGAACTCGGCAGGCGAAGTATTCTTCACGGGCACTACCCTGGAGCACGGAGCGGAGTTATGGAAGACCGACGGAACGGCTGCCGGTACGAAGTTGGTGAAGAACATCCAACCAGGCACATATGTATACAAAGGAGAAGAAACGGGAGAGAGCTCCAACCCCAGATACCTGACGATGGTTGGCGATATCCTCTACTTCACGGCCATTGATGGTGTACATGGCTCGGAACTGTGGCGTAGCGATGGCACCGAGGCCGGCACCTACATGGTGAAGGACATCTCCGAGAATAATGGTGTCTTTGATCTGACCAGGTTGACCGCGGTCGGAGATAGACTCTTCTTCTCAGCATATGCTAGTTCTGCCACCGGGAACGAACTCTGGGTGAGTGATGGCACCGAGTCTGGCACTTTCATGGTCAAAGACATTTGGCCAGGTCCCGGACGCAGCCTTCCAGACGATCTCGTGGCTGTTGGTGACACGCTGTACTTCCAGGCGGAAACACAAGATGAAGGCGAGGAGCTATGGAAGAGTGACGGTACGTCCGCCGGTACCGTGATGCTGGCCGACATCAATCCTGGCTCGCATGGCTCCGAGGATACGAGTCGTGAACTCGCAGTCGTTAAGAACACGCTCTTCTTCGAAGCAACCGACGGAACAACCGGGGGCGAGCCGTGGCTGATCAACTTGGAATCGAACACCGCCCCGGTTGCCGATGTCGGAGGGCCATATAGCCTCAGCTTGGGTGAATCCCTCACGCTCAACGCCTCGGCTTCATTCGACCCCGATGGCGACGATCACCTCAGCTTCTTCTGGGACATCGACGGCGATGGTGTCCACAACGACTTGGCCGGCGAAGTTGCAGTGCTCTCTTGGGAAACACTCGTCGCTCTCGGGTTCAGTGAAGAAAACCCCTCGCTCAACATCTCAGTCCGGGTCTCCGATGGAATCGGCGGTGCCGATGTCGATTCTGGCGTGGTGCTCACGCTGGCCGACGAACCCGTTTCGGAGATCTCCGGACCAAGTGACGGAGTGCCTTTCCAGCCACGAACCTTCACCCTCTCGGCCACTGGCGGCGACGGAGGCCCCTTCTCCTACCTCATCGATTGGGACGGAGACGGTGAATTCGATGAAGCCGTAGCCGCAGCCGCCGGCAGTGTGGACGTTACCCATGCATTCACCGAAACCGGCTCCTACGACATCGGCGTGGTGGCTAGCGACTCCTCGAATATTGGACCAGTTTCCAGTCACAGCGTGACCATCGAATCCGTACAACTGCAAGCCGACGACACCTTACCTGGTGTCACGAATCTCGTTTATGGCGGAACCGACTCGGTCGACATCTTTGGCGTCATCGGCGTACCGGCATTCACGGTAACCTTAGGGTTCACGCTCGCAGGGTTTGAGCTTAATTATTACTCTCACAATGGCCGCGTCATTGCCTACGGCGGCGGTGGAGACGACCTGCTCGTCTCTGAGTTCATTGGCGACACCGAGTTCGACGGGGGCGATGGCAACGACATCTTGATCGGGGGTGTCGGCAACGACATCCTCCGCGGCGGCGCGGGGGCCGACATTCTTCTCGGGCGCCTGGGGGCCGACCTGCTACTAGGCGGAGCGGGCCGTGACCTGCTCTTTGGTGGTGCAGGAGTTGACCAACTCGGAGGAGGGGAGGGCGAAGACCTGTTGGTCGCCGGCCTCTCTGCCTTTGCCGATATCCCGGGCCAAGAGGACCTAGCTCCTTTGTATGCCTTGAGAGACGAATGGACCTCCTCGCGGACCTACGAACAGCGCGTGGCCAACATCTTGAATGGAACTGGCTCCGCCACCCGGGCCAACGGAGATTATTTCCTCACTCCCGGCGATACACTCTTCATTGACGAAGATGCCGATATCCTCTCCGGAAATGACGACCTCGATTGGTTCATCTATTCGCTCGCCGGGGCCCTCCTCGAGGGCGACTCCTTACCTGGCGATACGGTAATCGATCACGAATCCGGCGAGGAAGAAACCGACGCCTCGGATATTTTCTAGAACGGTGCCTCGCTGCGACGCCGGTTGCTGTCCATAACTGACACGGGGTGCTTGCCCACGCTAATATCGGCGAAGTCTGAAAGGTAGCGTTTCTAAAACTCGATCACATCAAGGGGTAGCAATGTTTCGCTATTGCCCCTGCCAAATACTTTTGGCAAAGGTCGTCATCCGCAGAGACGATCTATCTGTGTGGTCTTTCCCCTTTGAATGTTCCAGCCGAATTGTGAGAATCGTAGACCGGGCGAATCCCGGAGAGGATTCTTTCAGATGAAGCGAACAAGACACACCCAAGCAGGTTATTGAGAAGTTGCGTCTGGCCGACGAACCCACATTGTCGAGTTGGCCGGGAGACCGGTCGATCGCCATGAGCTGTCGCCACCGCGAGTCAGGCAAGAAGACTCGGGAAGAAACCATGTTCTTTATCATCAACTATCCGCCGATCTTGAAGAAACTGAGCAACTTCATCCGCGCTCATTAGGGCATCGAGAATCACCAGCACTGGATCCTCGATGTATCTTTTTCCGGAGATGCGCGTCGGATTCGAATGGGAATCGCGCCAGTAATCTCCGGCCTATTTCGACGGATGGCACTGATCATCCTGCAACGGGACACTTCCATCAATGAGAACATTCGCGGCTCTCGATTGCGAGACGGCAAGGACGAGACTGTCCTGAATGCCATCCAAGCCAGATTTTCAGCCTATTGAACAAGCGATCGCCCTGCATCCCTACGTCCCTCGTGATTGCGAATCAGGCATGAAAATCGTCACGATTCACAAAGGCCGCATTTCTGGACCGTAACAGGAGAAGATAGCCTGAGGACATCCAGTTTCAGTGGCTAGCGACTCATGATCGACGTAGAAAAACTAATGGACACTGATGGCACGGCATCACAGGAACTATTGAGCGTGTTTTACTTTAAGGGAAGTCTAAGAGAGCGCTCGGTGCGTATCTTGCGATGCTTGATGCGCAGCGAAGAAGCAACGTCTGCGGTGGAGTACGCCGTCGTTCTTTCCCTAGTTGTTGTTGCGTGTATCGTTGCAATCGTTGCTTTGGGTGAGACGGCCTACGATGCCATGTGGGAAGTGGCAGATGCGTTGGATTAGTTGAAATGACAATCTCGAAAAAAACGTTGCTCGTAGAACTGCTTTCGGGAGTGCAGGTTGTTTGCTTAACCATTGCTCTTGTTGGTGGAGCTTTTTGGGTCAGAGCAAGTGTGCAACGGATTGTCCGTGAGCAGATCATGGGAGACAACAAGCTCATCGCGACTCAGATGAGCAAGCTTATCAACAGTCATTCTGGTGAATCTTCCATTGAGTATGGGAGTACGGGATGGCAAACTCTGCAAGCGCTAATCGAGGATGTTACCTTGCCGGGCGACGGTTACATGTGTGTGGCCGATGCGATCGATGGAAAGCTGGTGTGCCATCCAGACATTCGTTTCAACCCTGAGCTTCGGGAGTCGAATGTTTGCAAAAATGTAATCACCGTCGATGGTCAGACAATTCCCATACGCGAGAAGCTAGACGTCGACAACGGGGAGTCGTTCACCGGGCTGGTCGGCGGTGGAACCGCGACAGAGGTTGTCTCCGTGGCTCCACTACCCCAGCTTGGAGGCATACTGTTTGTGCACCAGAGCGAACGAGGGTTTCGAAGAGCGGTGAACCTTCTGTTATTGCCCATGGGCGGTATTACATTGGTAGTCGGGTTAAGCTTGATCGTAGTTACCAAGAGGGTCAGTGTTGGGGTTTTGAAACGGTACGAGAACAGGATTGCGGAAATCAATGAAGGTCTTGAAGACACCGTGCGAGCCCGCACTCAAGCATTGACCAAGACTCGTGATGCTGTCATTTTCGGATTGGCTAAATTGTCGGAGTCCCGAGATAACGATACCGGGGAGCACCTTGAGAGAATCCGTACCTATGTCACGATTCTCGCAAAGCACCTCGCGGCCTTTGTACCCGTTGATCGCCACCTGATTGACAACATTGGGCTCGCGTCGTCGCTGCACGATATTGGAAAGGTAGGAGTTCAGGACCAGGTCTTGCTCAAGCCAGGCCGGCTTACACCGGAAGAGCGTGCAATTATGGAAGTGCACCCGCTAATCGGCCAGGATTGCCTTCATGCGCTCGAACAGCAACTCGGCGACGACAACTTCCTCAGCCTGGCTACCGAAATTTGTGCTTGTCACCATGAGAAATGGGATGGTAGCGGCTACCCGAAGGGGTTGGCCGGAAACCAGATACCTCTGTCAGCGAGAATCGTTTCACTGGCCGACGTTTACGATGCTCTTAGATCCCGTCGCCCCTATAAAGACGCCATGTCTCATGATGCGGCTCGCAATATCATCTTGAAGGGACGAGGCACTCACTTTGACCCGGATGTTGTCGATGCATTTCTGGCGGCAGAACAGGAGTTTGAGGATGTGTCGCAACTGCACCTGCGTCAGTCGTCGGGTACTCAAATGCCACATGCAGAAAATGAGTGTTGCACGGTCAGTTCGGATCCAGTAACCGCATAGCACAAACTAAAAGTAGGTGAGTGTCTCCTGAACCATAAATCGAACCGATTTATGTGATTCATGGAATTTCTGGTTCCGCACTCGACCATTCCTCCTCGCTGCCAGATGCGGTGACCTTGTCCCCAAGTTGGATCCAATTGAAATGCGCTCTAGAGAAATGGGGAGGAGGTCAACCTGGCGAGACCCGAAGAGGGGTCTTTCGGATGGGGCGAACAAGGCATACGACCGAAAAGATCATTGAGAAGTTGAGTCTAGCGGACTTGGCCTTGGGTAAGGACCGGAAAGCTTCAGAGATCTGAAGTACGCTTGAGATCACTGAGCAGACGTATTACGGCTGGCGGCACGGGCACCGCCGCAATGCGGTGGGCGGCGATGGGATGGCTCCGGAGATCTGGCTCGGGGTACCGCGCGTACATGCCAGGCCACCAAAATTTTCAAGGCCCTCGCGGGAACCATCAGCCTCAGGCCAGAGCCATGCCCCCGACTGCCGTTCCCCTCGATGCGAACCCACTTCTCGGCCCATGCTCTGACATAGCGCAAGCGGAAACCATCCTTCCAAACCCAAACATGGTCCGCTGCACCGGCGGGGCCGATCACCCTTTTCCTTGGACAAGTTCCGGGGCTGAACCCTAAACTAGAAACTGGTCGTTATGGGGGGCAGCATTCATTCGGCAGGCCAGGTAGCGTCGGGTAGTAGTCCCATGTTAAACAACGTTCGTCGACCCACTCTTGGCAATTTCTTGCCTATCGTGGAAGTGGCCATCGCGGTGCTGGTGCTGGGGCCATTGATTAGTCCCTCTCCGGTAAGTGCCCAAACTGGAAAACCCTTTCCCGGCGCGAAAGCACAGCAAAAGGACAATACCGAGCTTCGTCAGACGCTATGGAACAATGCCATCGAGGCCCGTAATTCTGGCGACTATCGGAGGGCGGCCGAATTACTCGACAAGCTATTCGCGATCGAACGAACCGAGCTTGGGATGCGGCATCCCGATGTGGTTGTCTCCCTCAACATACTTGCCGAGTGCTACGTTGCCATCGGCGACATGAGGCGCGCACTGCATACCGGTAGGATGGTCGCCCGTGCCGGCGAGAGTGTTTACGGTCGCGATGACTGGCGAGCCGCGGAAAACGTCCTGGTTTTCGAAGAGATCAGACGTATCGCCAGCCTAAACAACGGCCAACGCGACCAGGTTTGCCAGGCCGTTCAGGGGAGAATCAAGGCTCAAAACCTGAAGGCCCAGGGGGAATTCAAGCAGGCCGCCGAATTGTTGCAAAGCACGCTGGAGGTACTCAATCGCAACTTCAAACAGCCACTTCGCGCGCAGGCCGAACAACTCTTCGACTTAGGCCGGTTGTACATCGACTTGGATGACATCGCCGCCGAGAAAGCAACACTTACAGAAGCGTTGAATGCCTTCCAAAAAGTATTCTCCGAGGTGAGATTTCCCGCGGGTCATCCCTCGACCAGGCTGGCCCTGCAATCGCTCGGCTATACCTACTGGATTTCCGGCGAACGGGAAGAGTCGCTCAAGTACTTCGGGGCCTCCGCCGCCATGGCTGTGAAGCTATACCCTGCCAGGAAGTTTCCTAACGGTCATCAAGACCTGGCCGATGCGCTTCAGACTCACGGAGAACTGCAAAGCAAAGCCGAAAACTACGAAATCGCCAAAGACCAACTACAAGCTGCCCTGGAGGTCTATCGCAAACTAATCAACGTCAACGAAAGTCTCAGGATCAAGGCAGGGCTGGCAAGATGTCACCAGGAACTCGGCTCGGCTTGCTGGTACCTGGACCAACCAGACGAGGCGGTCGAACACGCCCGAGCGGCGTTCGCAACGTATCAAGCGGTTTACCCCGATGGTCACACCGATGTGGTGGAGTCTGCACAAACGCTCGGCAATCTGTTGAAGGCCGCCGAGCGGCTCGATGAAGCGAGTGACGTTTTACGACAGGGCGTTCAACTTGCACGGGCCGTCTATTCCGCTGACGACTACCCCCAAGGCCATATCGAGATCGTCGACACGCTGGACTATCTCGGCGAAGCTCTCTTGGAGCAGGAAGAGGAAGCCCATTCAAAAGAGGTGTACCTGGATGCACTAGACATGGCTCGCAAGCTACGCGAAGCCCAGCCCGACGATCGGGTCCGCGAGAAGTTAGTCTACATTCTGCAGCAGTTAAATGCGTTAGAGATCCTTGCCGACGATTATGTGGCCGCCGTCAACTATCAGATCGAGCGAGTCGCGTTGCTCCGCGAAATCTACCCTCCAGAGGGATTCCCCAGGGGCTTGGAGACGCTTGCCGGTGCAATCTACGAACTGGCCCAAGAGCTTGGTATCGTGGACAAAAACAGCGAGTCGCTCGACCGAGCACAAGAGGCACTTGCCCTGTATCGAGAGCTGTATCCCCAGGACACCCATCCGCAGGGTCACGCGGATATCGTAACTTGCCTTAGCCAGATCGCTCGAGTAACGGGGAGAATCGACGGGTATCAAGAGGCCATAAAGCTAGCTCACCAAGCCTTGGATATGACTCGCACGTTGTATGAAATCGAGGGAGACAACCATGCGCGCGAACAGTTGGTCCACATTCTAGAGCAATTGATTGCATTCCAGACCTTCAACGACGACTACGCCGCCGCCGTCATTTACCAAACCGAACGAGTCGCGCTGCTGCGCGAAATCTATCCTCCAGACCAATTCCCCACGGGCCTGGAGACGCTAGCCGACGCTATCTTTAGTTTCTCTCAGGACCTGAACATCGCCGGCGAAAACAAAGAGGCACTCGCCAGGGCCGAAGAGGCGCTGGCCCTGTACCGAGAACTGTATCCCCAGAATACCCATCCGCGGGGCCACGCGGATATGGCAGCCTGTTTGAGCCAGATCGCCCACCTCATAGGTGAGACGATCGGGTCTCAACAAGCCGTGAAGCCCGCTCGGCAGGCCCTGGAGATGCTGCGATCACTTTATCCTCCAGATTCACATCCCAACGGGCATTTCGATCTCGCGGTAGGCATCAATGACCTGGCATTCGCTCTGCAACTATCCGAGCAATTTGACGAGTCTCAGGAACTCTATGAGGAAGCACTCGCCATGCTCGAGCGTTTGGTGGGTGATGATTCAGACGACAGAGAATTGGGAAAATTGGCCAGCATGCACCTCGATCTGGCCGATCTTTTTCTCTTTCGGTCCGACCCCAAGCAGGCCTTGTCCTATGCTCAACAAGGCCTGCGGCACTACCGTGAACTCTATCCCGAAGACCGCTATCCCAATGGTCATGAAGATTTCATCAGGGCCTTACGAGCCGTCGCCAGATCCCAGGAAGAGGCTGAGCGAGCCGAAGAGGCGGAAGCTACCTGGCTAAGTCTCATTCAAGCTGCTCAGCGATTGTATCCGCTCGAGGAATACCCGGAAGGACACATCTCCATCGCCGAGTCTCTCCGATATCTTGGCGTGCATTACTCGGACAACGATCGCTGGGACGTCGCCGTGAACTACCTACGGCAGTCGCTTGGTGTGTTGCGAAAACTCAATTCGCAGGAACCCCAATCCGACGTTCATTCAGAACTCAACCTCACGCTGACCGACTTGGCTCGCGTCTTGAACGAACAGGGAGAGACCGAAGAGGCCATCGCCCTGGCCGAAGAACGGCTAGCGATGAATCGCCGTCTGTACCCGAAAGAAGACTTTCCAATCGGGCACGAAGCTATCCTGCAAAGCCTCAAGTCGCTGTCGGATCTCTTTGCAGCGCGGGATGATCACGAACAGGCGCTTCACTACGATGAACTCTCACTCCAAGCTGCAACGGCGCTCTATCCCAGCACGGTTTATCCCGAGGGACATCCTGAAATAGCCTGGTTGCTCAAAATGCTAGGGCACCGCAACTACATGCTCGATGATCTAGCCGTCTCTCGCGAGCGTTACGAAGAGGCGCTCACGGCATATCAAGCCCTCTTTCCGACAGCACGATTCTCCCGAGGACATGAGAAGATCGCAGAAGTACTCTCCAGTCTTAGTAACATTTGCAGCATGCAACAAGCTCACGGCGATGCGGAACAATATGGCGAGTTGGCGCTTGCCATGTACACATCGCTGTTCCCCAAATCAGAGTACCCCTCAGGGCACAAAACCATCGCGGAGGCTCACGGTACTTTGGCCGATGTGTATTTCGAGCAACGAGACTTCGTTTCGGCCGATGAACACTACGGCCAGGCGACGGAGTTATTTCGCATGCTGTACCCTCGAGAGTCCTTCCCTACTGGGCATCCCGAGATCGCCAAGTCGCTTGCGAAACATGCTTTCCGACATTCTATGGGAGATCAATACGAGCAGGCCTTAAGTCTCTACGGGGAAGCCCTCGAAATGTATCGAAAGGTCTACCCGGTGGATCGGTATCCTCACGGACATGAGAGCATCGCTGGAGTACTGCACTCCCTTTCTACCGTATACCGCTATCGCGAGGAGTTTTCCACGGCCGCCAACTACGCCCGTCAGGCGCTGGCCATGAATGAGACACTATACCCGGAATCGGAATACGCACGAGGTCACGAGAGAATTGCTGAAGTTCTCTCCAGGCTCAGTGAAATTTGCAGCATGCAACAAGCTCACGGCGATGCAGAACAATATGGCAAGCTGGCTCTAGCCATGTATAAGTCGCTGTTCCCCAAATCAGAGTATCCCTCGGGGCACAGAACCATTGCGGAGGCCCACGGAACTTTGGCCGATGTGTATTTCGAGCAACGAAACTTCGTAGCGGTCGATGAACACTACGACCAGACGATTAAGTTGTTTCGCGCTCTGTACCCTCAGGATGCGTTCCCCGCAGGGCATCCCGATATTGCCAAGTCGCTTGCGAAACATGCTTTCCGACATTCCATGAGAGATCAATACGAGCAGGCCGTAAGCCTCTACGGGGAAGCCCTCGAAATGTATCGAAAGGTCTACCCGGTGGATCGGTATCCTCACGGACATGAGAGCATCGCTGGAGTACTGCACTCCCTTTCTACCGTATACCGCTATCGCGAGGAGTTTTCCACGGCCGCCAACTACGCCCGTCAGGCGCTGGCCATGAATGACACACTATACCCGGAATCGGAATACGCACGAGGTCACGAGAGAATTGCTGAAGTTCTCTCCAGGCTCAGTGAAATTTGCAGCATGCAACAAGCTCACGGCGATGCAGAACAATATGGCAAGTTGGCTCTGGCCATGTATAAGTCGCTGTTCCCCAAATCAGAGTACCCTTCGGGGCACCAATCCATTGCGGAGGCCCATGGAATTTTGGCCGATGTGTATTTCGAGCAACGAAACTTCGTAGCGGCCGATGAACACTACGACCAGACGATTAAGTTGTTTCGCGCTCTGTACCCTCAGGATGCGTTCCCCGCAGGGCATCCCGATATTGCCGAATCGCTTGCGAAACATGCTTTCCGACATTCCATAAGAGATCAATACGAGCAGGCCGTAGGCCTCTACGGGGAAGCCCTCGAAATGTATCGAAGTGTTTACCCTACGGATCAATATCCTAGGGGACATGAGAGTATTGCCGGGGTCTTGGACGACCTTTCAACCATCTACCGATATCGTGAAGAGTTTTCCCAAGCTGCCGAACTCTCACACCAAGCGCTGGCCATGTACGAGTCGTTGTACCCGGAAACTGAATATCCTCAGGGACACGAAATGATCGCCTTTGGCCATGGTCAGCTTGGCGATGTCCATGCGAGCAATGAGCGATTCGACGAGGCGGAAACGCACTATCGCACCGCACTGATGATGTATCGTGCAGTTTTCCCCGCAGCCGACTACCCCAACGGCCACAAGGACACTGCAAACGTCACACGCGAACTGGGCGACCTATTCAGTGCCAAGCGGGATTACGGCGCGGCGCGAGATTACTACTACGAGGCGCTCGAAGCATTTGGCCGACTCTATCCTGTCGAAACGCACCCCTTGGGGCACGTCGATGTCGCAACTACGCATGGCTTCCTGGCGGAAGCCTTGAAGGAACTTGGTGACTACGCCGGAGCATATGGCCACTACGAAACTCAGTTGGAAACACTTCGAGCTCTATTCCCCACGGAGCTCTATCCCGAAGGAAATGAGCAATTAGCGCTTTGCCTCAGCAATTTCGGATACCTTCAGGTGGCACAGGGTGACTTGAACCAGGCCCGTGAGTCGCACGAAGAAGCATTGAACATCTATCGGGGGTTGTACCCCAAACAAGCTTACCCGCAAGGCCACGAAGACTTGCACTTTGCCATCAGTGCTCTCGGTGGCACGCTTCGCGACCAGCGCGAATTCGCCGAATCGGAAAGCCTGTTTCTGGAAGCACTGAGCATGTGCCAGCAGCTTCACCCAGCCGAAAGATTTCCCCAGGGACACCTGGAAATTGCAGATTCGATGAGTGCATTGGCTTTCTTGTATTCATCGCAGCGGGACTATCAGCAATCGCGGAAGTACATCCTCGATTCGTTATCCATGCTGCAAGTCCTCTTTCCCGTCGAATCCCATCCCGAAGGTCACCCGGAAATTGCTGATCAGTTGGACGAAGTGGGGGACATCTATGACGAATTGGGCGACTATGCCGTCGCCCGCACCTACTATTCCCAAGCGTTCGAAATGCGCAATACCCTGTTCTCGAGTTTTAAACAGGGGCACCCTGACATCGCCAAGAGTTTGATTGCCCTAGGTCTAGTGACAGCAACACTGGGAGATTATCAGGCGGCATACGACTATTACGATCAGGCCTTCGAAATGCGGCAGAAGCTCTATCCACCTGCAGAATATCCCGAGGGCCACATGCAGATTGTTACCTGCTTGAACAATTTAGGCAGCGTATGCTCCAAACTTGATCGTCCCGAAGATGCACGCACCTACTATCAGCGTGCATTAACCATGCAACGCACGCTGACCGAATCAGACCGCTCTTATTCCGCTATAGAAGTTCTAGCAACTTTGCATAGCAATTTGGGTACTTGGCTGTATTTCAATGGTCGATCCTCCGAGGCACGTAATCACTACGAGGAAGCACTGTCCATTTATCGCGAATTGTATACGCCAGAAGAGTATCCCCAGGGTCATCCCAACTTGGCACTAACGACAGGAAACCTCGGAAGCTTGATGAGACAACTCGGCGACTATGACTCTGCCGTTAGCTTGCTGGAAGATTCTCTACGCATGCGGAAAACGCTGTTTCCGCCCGAGCAATACCCGCAGGGACACTCCGACCTGATATTCGCTCACCAGGCCTTGGGGCTCCTATACCCGACCATCGGCAAGCCAATGGAAGCGTTGGAGAATCTGAATGCGTCCTTCAAGATCGAACAAGCCATCCTCCAAAACGTGCTCTCAAGTGCTTCGGAAGGCACCATGCACACCTATTTGAAAACGGTGGACGCGACCCTGGATGGATTGTTGAGTCTCGCCCTGCGGTATGGCGACGAACTGCCCGCCGTGAACCGTCTGGCCTGGGATGCCGTACTGCAGCGCAAGACGGTCATCTTCGACGCGACATCCACGTTGCGAGAAATGCAACGGCTGCAGAAGGCGAACCCGGAATTCGCCGCCCGGCTGAACGAGCTGGGGGCCGCGCGACAGCAACTTGCTGAGTTGTCGCTCGACAATTCGGACAACGAATCACCCAAAAACAGATTGCTTCGCGAGTCGTTGACCGAACGAATTGAAGAACTCGCCACGCAAATCAACCAGTCGTTGCGGTCCTCGCTGGTAGAAGATGCCCAGGAACCGCTTTCCATCGAGAAGCTGACAACGCAACTACGGCCGGATGTTGCCTACGTGGAATTCGTTCGCGTCGATCCGTATCGGTTCGATGCGGAACCCGGGGAATTCAAATGGCAACCCGAACGATACATCGCCCTGGCAACCACCGGCAAAGCGAATTCAGAAATCCGCATGGTTGATCTGGGACCGGTTGAAGAGATCGAAAACGACTTGGGGGCCATGCGAGAACAGATTGTCGACACCGCGCAACAACTCAGCTTCTCAGGCGAGGAAGGGCTCGAAGAGCAGTATCGCGAGGTGAGTCACGAACTGTACAGCAAGGTGTTTGCTCCGATTCACGACCTGATCGCCGAGGCGAACCTGATCTATGTCGCGCCCGACGGGGCATTGAATAGCGTGTCGTTCGAAGCGCTGGTCGACGATGACGACCGCTATCTGGTGGAGAAACACAAGTTCGCCTATCTGTCCAGCGGTCGTGATTTGCTGCGAACGTTCTCGAAAAAGATGACGGGCACCGTTGTGTTCGCGGCTCCCGATTACAATCTCTCGGGCGATCGTCAGCAGGAAGTCTCCGATGTGTTGCTGGCCCAGTTGGACCCGGTGGCCCCCACACTTCAAGGCGAGAGCTTACGGTCGATTGAACTCCGCGGGTTAAGCTGGAGCGAACTCCCTGCCACCCAGGAGGAAGCGAACCGCATCGAAACGCTATTCTCAGGCCATTCCGTATGGGGCCCCGTCGATGTTTTCCTTGGCGAACGAGCCGTGGAGAGCGCGTTCAAACACATCCCCGCCCCAGGAATACTCCATCTGGCCACGCATGGGTTCTACCTGCCCGATCAGGAACTCGATCAAGAAGACCCGTTGTTCGCCGGGTCGCAAGTCCAAATCGAGCGACCACGGGGCGGCTCGGGGGGTTCCGCACCAGTGACGGTGGCACAGCGGATGGCCCGACTCAAGAAGGTGGAAAACCCGCTGCTACGCTCGGGAATCGTCCTGGCCGGGGCCAACAAGTTCGACGATACCGCAGGTACAGAGAGCAATCTGGAGGACGGTTGGGTCACGGCCGAAGAAATCGCCATTTCACTCGACCTAACCGGTACGCAACTCGTCGTGCTAAGCGCCTGCGAAACGGGGCTGGGCGACGTACGCAACGGGGAAGGGGTGTCGGGGTTGAGACGGGCATTTATGCAAGCGGGTGCCCGAACTTTGGTAACCAGCCTCTACAAAGTGCCCGATACGGCAACCCAGGAGTTGATGCAGGTCTTCTACGAGCAGTTGGCCGCCGACTCCAACACGCTCGATGCTTTCCACGAGGCCCAAAAAGAGATCATCCGCCGCCGTCGCGAAGAAAACAACGCGGCACACCCCTTTTTCTGGGCCAGCTTCATCCTGGTCGGAAACCCGGGGTAGACCCTGCCAAATAACGTGATGGACTACTGAGTCTCGAGCTGATCCAAAAGAGCACGGTTCACCAACGCGGCTATTCCGGCTCAGTCGACTTTGCCGCCCTGGCGGTGTATGGACGGGGCGATAAAAGTTTGCTCAATTCCAGCGTCTTATGTTTTGCCGGGTCAATCGACTCAGAGTCTGCATCAAGCCAGTAGTCGAGAAGCCAGTGCTCGGGACCGATAAACGAGAGTTTCGTCCACGCGGTAAGAAAATCTGTTAGCGAGTTAGAAATGTAACCACTCTCTGCCTCATCGTGGACTAGGTATACCACCGCAGGATCAGCAGGACATCGGCTCGGGTCAAGGGCGAGGCAATCGCCATTCCTTATCTGAAGGAATATGGCGCAGTTGCACCATAAGGCGAGCCCCTCATAGCCGACTACTGCACCCATCAAATCATCGTTCGGGTTGACACCCGAGTTTCCAGGATAGATTTCATCAGCGGGCTCGAAGCAAACTCCGCCGTAGATGTAATTCTGATTATCGAAGATATGCTTCAATAGAGGAAGTTCGTTGCTTGGCGGTGTCCATACATAGTGACAGTTGAATCTAGAGGAGCCTTCTATCCATAGCCGTTGTAATGCGTCTGGTATCCCGCTCGGCCACTTCTCCGCAATGGGCTCAAGCGAGTTCTCTGAAAGCGGGGGGGCGATCTCGATAGTAACGTCGATCTTGCCCGGGAGCTTCAGAAGTCCCTCTGAGAACGATCGAACACGGTCTTTCCACGCTTGGTAGTCCATGCGGCATCGTCTCTTGAAACTATCTGCGTCATTTGGCCTGCGATACAGCCACTTGCACTAACGCCGCCGACCACCACCGCGCCGAACCCAAAGCTCCACCAGTTCGGGCGCCTCGCGACCGTAAGCCTCTTTCAGGGCAATATCGAATTCGGTTCCCTCACGCAGAGAATCCAACAATCGCGTGTATCGCTTGATGTCACTCATCAGGAACTGCACAAACCCGAATCGCAACAGCTTGGATTCGGCCTCGGGCAAACTGTTGCCCAGCAGATCTTCGGGCTTGTCGATCGATGTTTGCAAATCCTTGAGTTCGGCAATCCAATCCAGAACCTCGTCCGATCGGGAAGCCACTCGGGCAGCGATGGCTTGCGACGAACCTTCGGAAAACCAATCCGGAACGACCCCGTGGGTTTCGATGTACAGTCCACCCAATAGCTCCGCCAACTTAGCGTCCAGCGGGGTCTCTTCGTCTCGGGGCAGCAACAGGCATGCATACGCATCAATAACGTCGTACGTCCAATGCCCGGTCCAATCGGGCGACAGCTCTCGCTTTTCGACCATCCGCCCCAACTCGCTGTAATCGTAGCGTCGTCGAAACAGATAGAGTGTGGCACGCCCTTTGATGGGTGGTTCGCCGGAAGATTTTTGTAACAGCGCCCCGATGGCATTCAGTTGTTGCTGGGCAAGTTCGCCGATCTGCTGCAGCCGTTCGGCATCGATATTCCCGACCAACAACAGCCCCTCGGTCTCAAGCCGAAGCGGCTGATCGGTCGGCTTGGCCAGACGCCAATTGTCCAGGGCGAGGTCCATTCGCTGTTTGGCCAGCTCGTCGTGTGACATGCGGCTCGCAACATCCATGCGTACCATTCGCTCGAGCGGTTGATTGGCGTCACGCCCGTCGAACCTGGCTCCTTCGCTGATCCACGTCTCGAATTTTGCAATAACCGCAGGGTCCAGCGCAGGCTTGCGCAACGGCATCCGTTGCCCCTCCATCCCCCGCAGTTTTCGCAGCAGGAGACTCATGGCCACATCGTTGAGATCGACAATGGGCCCGTTGTTCCCGCCCCGCAATAAACCTCGAAACGTACTCAGCGAGAGTCGCGCTGATGGCTGAGTTGTGGAATGGCACGGGAAACAGTTCTCGACAATCACCGGGGCAAGATCCTTGGAGAATTGGACCTTTTCGTCACCGGTGGCCTGCTGCAATTCAACCATGGCGGGCTGCCCCGACGCCCCTAGAGTTCCCAGCGGAGCGGTGGGATCATCACCGTCGAATTTGGCCCCCGCGTCGACCCATGCCGTAAGCGTTGCCAACTCTTCCTCAGAAACCTTCCCGCCACCCTTGGGCATTTCGCCCTCGCGAATCAGTTCCAGCATATGACTGGCATCACTGTCTCCCGGCTCCACGACGCCGGCATCCGTAAGTGCATCAAACGTGGGCATGCCAAATTGACCACGCGAACGGGAAACGTGGCAATTGCCACAGCGGCGAACCAGGATGGGGGCCACTTCATCTACAAAGCTAATGCCGCCTTCGCCGGGACCGCCTGAAACATCGACCCCGGCTGCCTTCAGCCGCCTTGTAAGGTTTTCAGCCGAAGCCTTCATGGTCCGCAGCGACCGCTCCAGATCGCCCGCCTCATCGCTGGCTTCAAGCGAAGCGATCACTTCCAGTGCCTGACCGAGCAATTCGGCCGATTCGTCGTATTTTCGACTTCGAAAATACCGCGATGCCGAAGACATGGTCTTGCGTAGCTCGGCAAGCTGTTCCCGTTGCTCGGGAGTCACCGCCGCCATGGCAGTCCGAGACTCCACAAACATGGCCAACAGCAAGGGGACCACAAGCAGTCCGCGAGTGCGGAGAAGGGTTCTCCAGACTGACCGAGACGCTGTCTGTGCAGTCCGAATCGTCACTTCGGTCGCTGGATACGGTCGTCCAGGTGCCTGGGAAACTTGCGTAACCATGGCGTGCATCCTCACTGATATTCTCTGTTCCGCCCGACCGCACCAATTGTGGATCGGGTATCGCTCCATGATACGAAAGCCACGGGACCGTAGCAAAAAAGTGGCCTGAAGAGGGCCACATCCCTAAAGCGGAACGGGATCACCGCCTGTTTCCGCTGCCTCACACCGCGTGATGCCGGCGAACGTTCTTCTTTCGTCGTGACTTCGGGGGACGGCGCGTCATCCCGTACTTCATTGCAAAGGCCTCGGCGTATCGCTCTCGATCGACATAACTGGTGTTACGCTCGTCCAGCAAATGGCCCAGCTCGTGAATGAGGATGTTATTCAGATAGAAATCCTTCAGCGCTGTCACGGTCCATTGAAGTTTCCATAGCCCGGGTCGATCTTCGACCCACCGAACGCCGAACATCTCGGCTTCGATCACCTGCTCAGGTCGAGGCGGTCGGCTGCGGTATTCGGCCAAGCCTTCTTCGATGGGATACAAGTAAAGAGCCGCCCCCCATTGCATTCCATAGCAAGGGAAACTCTGCTTCTTGCGCGTCATGCGGCTGAATTGCACCACTTCCAGCTTTTCCAGGAATTTCTCAGGCAATTTGGCCAGCCGGTCTCGCACCTCGTCGGGAGTGAGAATGTGCCGAAATCCCTCGCCCGGATCTTGGACAAGGATGCGATACGGTTTGCCATCAGTGCAAGGTTCGTGCCAATCCTCGGGAGGGGCAAACGGTAGACAAAGGTTTTGGGAACCACCTCGAGCACGAACACTAAAGGGCGCCTCATGCTTGATCGGAGTACGCAAACGACCATGGGAAGGATTCGAGTGCTTCACAACCCGGCAGTTCGAATTCTGCTTGCGTGATCTTCGTGACATCGTTGGATGAACCCTGTTTCAATTGCAAACCAAGGGAAAGCAAGAGGGATCCATCACCAGCGACATTGAGGCTGTCGCCTTTCCCTGTCGTTCCGTCAGAAACCTGCCGACTCGATCGAGCCACTCGAAGGATTGGAGGACAATTTCATCCTAGCGCCGCCGGGAGGCCGAAACAAGTGAACACTGTAACGTGTTTTATATCAACATGTTACGAAACAATTGACCCAGAGAATCCTGGGCAAATGGGAGATCCAGGGGCCATGGGAATCCCGGTCAGCAGCATCCAAAATCTGCCCTGAGACAGCACAGAAACTGCGCTGCAAGACGTTCGCATCGAGTTGCGAAAGACAATCGGCTGAAGCCAACTCGAATCAGCTTGCAACCAACCAGACGGCAACGATGATTGCCAAGACGAAGGTCCCAATCCCAAGACCAACCAGCACCGATAAGGTAACGTCCACCTGAGGCTCGGCCTTTCGCACAGGAACGTTAGGCAGCGGGGCCGAGGTTTCAACGCTGGGACCCAAATCGGAAAGCAGATCGTCAAAGCCACCGCCTTTTGAAGATGGCGTTTTGGGCGACTTTTTCGAAACTCCCGACCCAGAAGATGGTTTGGCACCCGGATTGCGATGCTTCCCGGAGCCTGATTTTACGCCACTTCCCGAGCCGGGCTTTACCCCGCTCCCAGAGCCACGCTTTACGCCGCTTCCAGAACTTGACTTCAGCTTGGGCTTCGACCCGCTGGAAGAGGGCGGCTTCTTGGATTTGGAATCGCCGCGCTGCTTCGACTTGGGACCTGACATTCCGATCTCGGAATCGGACGGAGCCAAAGTTAGCAGCGAATCCTCGTCGTCGTCCGCTTTTCGACTTCCGGGATTCTTGTGGCCCGATACTCCCGTAGTCGCCGATGGATGACCACCGTGCTGTTCTTCCATGCGTCGCAGGGCTTCGGAACCCGGCCCTCCGGCCGATGATCCCTTGATTCCGGACCCGCTGCCACCGCTTAGCCAACCTCGCAGCGCGGCGCTCACTTCTTCTGCAGATTGGTAACGTCGATCGACGTTCTTGGCCATCATCTTCCGGCAGATTTCCACCAGTTCAGGGGGAGCATCCGGACGTTTCTTCTGAATCGCCGAGGGTTCTTGCGTCTGATGCATCATCAGCCGCTGGGCCATGGTGCCCTCGGGGAAGGGGGGATGTCCCGTGAGCAGGAAGTAAAGCGTTCCGCCCAGACTGTAGATATCGGCACGATGGTCGACGTTATGACTATTCAGAGCCTGTTCCGGGGGCAGGTAGTCGGCCGTGCCCAATACATTTTCATCGTGGGCAATCGTCAACGATGCTTGATCATCCCCCGAAAAACGGGCCAGCCCCATATCGAGGATCTTGACGATGTTCTTCTCGTCTACCAACAGATTCGCGGGCTTGATGTCGCGATGGATAACCCCCGATTCGTGGGCATAGGCTAACCCGTCGGCGGCTTGCGCGATAAAGTCGGCCGCCTCGCGGTAATCCAAGGCACCTTTTCGTCGAACGAGTTCCTGGAGATCGCAACCCTCGACGTATTCCATCACGAGGAAGTGCGTTTTGCCTTCGCTGTCGATGTCGTAAGCTCGAACAACGTTGGGATGTTCCAATTGCCCGGCGGCGTGGGCCTCGCGATAGAACCTGGCGAGATAAGATGAATCTTCGATGCGATTCTGCGGCAGCACTTTGATGGCCACACGCCGGTGCATTAGCACGTGCTCGGCCAAATACACACTGCTCATGCCGCCGGTGCCCAAGAGGCTCAACAGTTTGTACTTACCGAGGAAGAACCCTTTGTGGCGACCCTCGAGCAGCTTATCGGTTTGCCACCGGGTGAGCAGCCCCTTGTCGATCAGACGCTCGGCAAGCACCTTGCTGTCAGTCTCCGACGTGCCGACCTGATCGTCGTCGAGGACGTTCTGCAAGCTGCTATTTTCGACTAGTCCGCTCCTTCGAACCAAGTCGAGAAACCGTTCAACTTTCACCTGGACATTGCTCATAGAATGGGCGCTGATTTACTTCGCCGAGTTGTCGCTTGATTGCAAACAAAATCCTTCCGACTTGGGCCTTACGCCATGTGCCTTCGAAGCGATGCCGTACCTTGGCACTGCTCGACAGCAATTCGCCAGAACTGTCTGAATGAAATCACTCCGGTCCCGGGGACTGATTGCGCCCGCTGGATCGACCAATTTATCTTGCCGAGAAGTAACATGAAGAGACTCGGCAGTCGAATGGGGGTAAACCTCTGCCTATATATAAGCTTGCGGCAATTCGACGCCTAGCTTCCACGCTACCAACGATTGACGAAAGATACCAGAATATCTTGTTCCTCGAAAACAACTTTCGTCCCTTCCTCCTCTTCCTAGGGTCCGAATAGCGCGTATGCTGCGTCTGTAGGAAGAGAATTCGTGGCATCCGAACTCGCCCATAGAACCAAGTATTACCCCAGAGCTCCATCGATGGTCGAGTTTTCCGTGGTCGACGATGCCTTTTTGCAACCTAAACCGATTGTGTGCTAATGGTTTCTGGCCAACCAACGGACGACGAGAACCCGAATTGCCCTATATCCCCCAGTTAGGGCACGCATACCGCTGCGAGAAGAGCCGATCCGGCGGCACTGCCAGGTTGACCAGTGAGCGTACCGATGCCGAAAACGATTATTTATACGAGGCCAGGCTGCCATCTGTGCGATGTGGCGAAAGCCACTCTCGAAAGCCACGGATTGGAGCCCGAGGAAGTCGACATCGACCAGGACGAGACGCTTCGGCGGAAATACGACACGTGTGTCCCTGTTGTCGTGATCGACGGGCAAGTGCGCTTTCGCGGGCGGGTCAACGAGGTACTTCTACAACGTTTGCTTCGCGGGAGTAAGTGAGAAACCCATGCAGCAGTTGGGCATCTTCGCCAAGTATTGGGAACCCGGGAAAGTGAAGACCCGGCTGGCGGCAACCATCGGGCACGAACGAGCCAGCCGCATCTATCGGGCCTTCGTCGAAACCTTGCTCACGAGGCTCACCGACTGCGGACAACGAAGAATCCTCGCCATTTCGCCGCCTGACCGTTTGAATGAGTTTCGCTCAGTTGCTGGCGAGGCGTGGAACATTGAAGTCCAAGCAGATGGTGACCTGGGCGCCCGAATGAAGCACTACTTCGACTCGGCGTTCGCGAATGGGTCCCAATCGGTGGTGCTGCTCGGGTCCGACAGCCCCGATGTTCCGTTGGCGAATGTAGAGAACGCCTTCGAGTTGCTGGAAGAATCCCCCGTGGTGCTGGGGCCCAGCGACGATGGGGGCTACTACCTGATCGGCGCCAGCGGTGAGACTCCGCCGGTGTTCGACAGGATCGCCTGGAGTACGCCTACTGTATTGTACGAGACCATCCAGCAACTCAATCGGGCGGATGTGAGGCATGCACTGCTTCCCACGTGGTATGACGTCGACGACCGTGACAGCCTGGCCAGGATTCTCGACAACCTCCAAGCATCGGGTACTCTAGATAGCGCGCTCAGCAACCTGAGAGATATGTTGCGGCAGGAAATCGATATCGAATGAGAAGCAGATCCATTTCCAGCACTTCTTCGAAATGGGTGACGCAAAAGAAAGACGTGAAGATTCGCAATGGATGATGTGATCGTAATCGGCGGCGGCGCTATTGGGCTATCGGTTGCCTACGACTTGGCAAAGCACGGGCACTCGGTCCGAGTACTAGAGCGGGGGCGGCTCGGCGCGGAATCGAGTTGGGCAGGCGCAGGAATCTGTCCGCCGGGGAATCGGCACGCCACGTCCGATCCATACGAACAACTCGTGGGGCTTGGCCACGAATTACACCCCGTATGGGCTGAGCAACTTCGGGAAGAAACCGGCATCGACAACGGATATCGCAAGTGCGGCGGGCTGTACGTCGCCCGCGAAGCTGGCATGACCGACATGCTGGGCTACATGATCGATCACTGGATGAGTCGCGGCATAGCCGTCGAAAAGATCAGCCAGAACGAACTAACTCGCCTCGAACCTCAGCTTCAGCCAACGTTGGATTCGGACAACAACTTCGCCGCAGCCTTGCTGCCCGACGAAGGGCAGGTTCGCAATCCACGTCATATCAAGGCGCTGGCCACGGCTTGCTTACTCCGAGGCGTAACCATCGAAGAGGGGGTGCCGGTCGATTCGTTGCAATGCGACGGAACCAAGGTTGTGTCTGCTGGTACCGTTGACGGACCACGCAAAGCCAAATACTTCTGCATCTCAGGCGGTGCCTGGAGCCCATCGCTCTTTGCGGCTTTAGGCCTGCAAGTCCCAATTCGCCCCGTGCGAGGCCAGATCGCACTGTTGTCCTGCGGTGTCCCACCGATATCTCGCGTGGTCAACGAGGCAACACGCTACCTGGTACCCCGACCCGATGGCCGCGTGCTGGTCGGCGCGACCGAAGAAGAAGTCGGCTTCGACAAACGAACAACGGCGGACGCCATCCACGGGCTCATCGAGTTGGCCCGGAGCTTGGTCCCCGCGCTGGGGAGCGCGGAAGTCGAGCGTTGTTGGGCCGGCTTGCGCCCCGCCACGGAAGACGGGCGACCCTACATGGGATCGGTGCCCGGCTATGAGAACACATTCGCAGCGACCGGTCACTTCCGTAGCGGCCTACAACTCTCTCCCGCGGTGGGAGCGGTGATGAGCCAGCTGATTCGAGGGGAAACTCCGGAGATCGATCTGAGCCCATTCCGATTTGCCGCGGCTGAGCGAAATCGCTATGTTTGTCTCGAGCAAAATCTGCGGAAAGAATCATGAGTCGTGCATAACTTCTGTACGATTAGGACTTCCTGTGACCACTCGTTGCAATCTCAACACGCTGACGCTGGGTCGCCCTTCATAAACGACGCGGTGTGTCACATCCCACGAGTCGGCCACGTTCAGCCGCATAAGCAACGTTGCAGCGGTTTCATCAGCAAGCTTGCCACCTCCGCGAAGCACGAACCATCCGTCGCCCGCCTTCGATAATGTCTGCAGATCGTCGGGTGAGAATTCGCAGGGCAGGGGGGTGGCCAGTGGAATGACCTGAGAGGCCACCGACGTCAAATCATAGATGTTATTCGCCGGAGCGCAACCGTAGTCTCGCCACTTTGGAACCTTGAGATTCTCTGGAGTGCATTCAATGAATCCTGAGCGAACAAAAACGGGGACCACTTCAGCCTTTGCATCTACGAGTTCGAAGGCTTCCCGCCAGGGCTCGCGATCGTGCCCGGAAAAGTTGGTATAGGCCAGGAAATTTCGCACCACGCTGTGCGTCGATGTCTGAAGCGGCGAGATCGCCAAGCCGACAATCAACGTACCGAAGTAGGCGATGGCCAGCTTGCGGTCTTTCAACGATGCCCCGATGATCGCGGTGGCCAACACAGGCAACACGGCCCCAATCATCAAGTAACGTTTGTAGAACAAGCGAGCGACATCGAACCAGCTCAACAGCCAAGCCAGCATGAAGAACGCCAGGAACACACTTAGCAAAAGTTGCAGCAATCCCTTGTGGTGAACGTTCCACGCCGACGACCGTCGGCTCTGATTCAGAAGAAGCAGCACCCCGACGACCAACGCGGGATACAACAACCATACATCCAGTGGGAACATCGTTGCCCAATCGACCCACCTCGATCGCGGAATGAACTCGGCCCAGTTAGTCCTCCGCGATGCAACTTCGAGTAGTGCAGGAATCAATGGAATCGACAGCACCAAGATCACGAAGCCGTCGAACAGAGCGTTTCCGGCACGATAGGGGCCATGCAGAGAACGTTTCTTCAGCAACCAAACCGCCGTAAGAACGACCGCTTCGGAGAAGAGAAACAGTGCGGCACTGTAGTGAACATAAAGCATGGTGACTGAACTGATGACTAATACGATTCGCCATCGTGGTCGCGCCCGAGAAAGCACCTCGACCAAGGCGACCAGTTGAATCAATGCGACAAGGTGCAATAAGGCATAAGGCCGTGCATCCTGCGCGTAGAAAATGAACATCCGATCAACGGATAGAAGTCCCGCAACGGCGACCATTGCCAGGCTAGAACCGGTCCACCGCCAGGTGGCCCAGGCCGCCACGACCATCAGCCCCATGCTTGCAACCAGCGACAGTAATCTCAGCGAGATCTCGCTGAGCCCCAGGATCTGGACGATTCCCCATTCCAGATAGAAGTAACCCGGGCTTTGATTACCGATGTGGACTCGGGGCCCCACATCGTCGAGCCGGTCGTTGACGGTCCAGGCGGTGTGCAACTCATCCAGCCACAAGCCATGGTCCAGGTCGTACGCACGCAGCGTGAACCCCAGCAGTAGAAATGCCACGACAAGAAACGTTGCTGATCGGGGCGGACCTTCAGAAGCATCAGACAATTGCATCACGCACGAATTCTACCATCCGCCGCGCGTCGCCTGACAGGGGAAGCGGTCTGATCGTTTCAGCCTGGAACTGCCGGACCATGCGCCGTCACAACTTCCTGTCGACCATGGCCAGTATGTCGGCTTCATCAGGGAACTCTCCGGTCTTCAACTTCGAGTATTCGAGCTGTCCGTCCAGCGAAAGCTCGAAGCGTCCGCCGTTCGAAGGAACCAATTCAAGGTTCTCGATTCGCTGCTTGAACCGATTCAGCAATGCGGCCGCCAACTGACGGCTTGCGGTTCGTAGTTTCACATCGAGCAGTATTCGAGCTGGATCTTCATGGCGGAGTTACCTCCATCGAGAAAAAGCTGAAGGCCCCATCGAGAGTTGCAACTACCCGCGCAGCATGCCCGCTTAGCTGCGTTTCTTGCCAGTTTTCTTCCGGGCGGCGGGTTTCTTCTTGGCCACCGGCTTCTTCTTCGCAGACTTTTTGGAAGTCTTCTTCACGGCCTTTTTCGCAGCCGGCTTCTTCTTGGTCGATCTCTTTGCGGCTTTCTTTTTGGCCGTCTTCTTGGTGGCCTTTTTCTTTGCCGAGCGTTTACTCGGCTTATCGAAAATCGCTCCCCAGTTCTCCGAGTAGGCGTTCGTCGCGCCAACGTGGGTAACTGTCATCTCGCTCAACCTCTCATCAAACAAAGTTCTACCTTAAAATGCATGCCACGATCGGCATGCGGAGTAGATGGCCAGTAATGCTTAACCGCGCTTCTATCGACTTCCGTAGAACGGGTCAAGCCGGCATCTATGATTGCAGCTTTTTGTAGCGGTAGCGATGGGGTTCGTCGGCCTCGATGCCCAATCGTTCGCGGCGCTGTTCTTCGTACGTCTGGAAGTTGCCTTCGCACCAGTGCACGTAGCCTTCGCCTTCGAAGGCCAGGATGTGCGTGGCGATGCGATCGAGGAACCAGCGATCGTGGCTGATGACCACGACGCATCCCGCGAAACTTAGAATCCCCTCTTCCAGGGCACGCAGCGTGTCCACATCCAAATCGTTGGTCGGTTCGTCCAATAACAACAGATTACTGCCGCGTCGCAACAGCTTGGCCAGATGCACCCGGTTGCGTTCACCGCCGGACAAATCGCCCACTCGCTTCTGCTGATCGGTTCCCTGGAAGTTGAACCGGGCCACGTACGCGCGAGCGTTCACTTGACGTTTCCCAAGGTCGAGCGTCTCGTGACCGCCGGAAATCTCTTCGAACACGGTATTGTCCGGGTCGAGCGCGTCCCGCGATTGATCGACGTAGCCCATCTCGACGGTCGGTCCCACGCGAATTTCGCCCTGGTCCGGCTGTTCTTCCCCGGTGAGCATGCGAAACAGCGTAGTCTTGCCGGCCCCATTGGGACCGATGATTCCCACGATTCCCCCCCGAGGAAGCCGGAAGTTGAGGTCTTCGATCAACAAGCGGTCGTCAAAGCCCTTACAGACGTTGTTCACTTCCACGACCAGATCGCCGAGATGGGTTCCGGCCGGGATTTGAATCTCGACTTCATCTTCGCGTTGCTGCTGAGCTTCGGACTCGAGTTTCTCGAACGCTTTGATACGCGCCTTGTTTTTGGCCTGGCGGGCTCGCGGCGCCATGCGAATCCATTCCAGCTCTCGCTGCAACGACTTTTCGCGAGAGGCTGTCTTCTTCTCCTCGCGCGACAGCCGGTCTTGCTTCTGTTCGAGCCACGAGGAGTAGTTTCCTTCCCACGGGATGCCCTGACCTCGGTCGAGTTCGAGGATCCAGCCGGCCACGTTGTCGAGAAAGTACCGATCGTGGGTCACTGCAACCACGGTGCCGGTGTATTCGCCCAGCGTGCGTTCGAGCCAAGCCACGCTTTCCGCATCCAGATGGTTCGTCGGCTCATCCAGCAACAGTAAATCGGGGCGTTCCAACAGGATCTTGCACAGCGCCACCCGTCGCCGTTCGCCACCAGACAATTTCTCCACATCGGAATCGCCGGGCGGCAGGTTCATCGCATCCATAGCAATTTCGACGTGCCGATCGAGTTCCCAGGCATCGCGTGCTTCGATTTCGTCTTGCACGCTGGCCTGTTGCTTGAGCAGTTTTTCCATCTCATCGTCGTCGAGCGGCTCGCCCAATCGCATGTTGATGTCGTTGAATTGATCCAGCAGTGCCCTGGTTGGGGCAACCGCCTCTTCAACATTGCCGGCCACATCTTTTTCCGGATTGAGCGTCGGCTCCTGAGGCAGATAGCCGGCAGTAAATCCCTCGGTGAGCCTTGCTTCGCCTTCGAACTCTTTATCGATCCCGGCCATAATCCGCAGCAGGGTACTCTTCCCTGCACCGTTGCGACCGAGCACACCGATCTTCGCGCCCGGGTAGAAGGCCAACCAAATTTTGCTGAGCACCTCGCGGCGGCCATGCTTCTTCGTCAGGTCGCCAATCTGATAGATGTATTGCTTGCCCATGCTCTTATTCCCATTCGATCGTGGCAGGAGGTTTCGAGCTGACGTCGTAAACCACTCGATTGATGCCCCGCACCTCGTTGATAATACGTGTCGAGATGGTGGCTAGCAGATCGTAAGGCAAGCGAGACCAATCGGCCGTCATGAAGTCGTCCGTATTGACCGATCGAATGGCGATCGCGTCCTCGTAGGTACGAGCGTCCCCCATCACGCCCACACTCTGCACGGGCAGCAGCACGGCAAACACTTGGGATGTCCCGCGATACAACCCGGCAGCCTTGATCTCGTTGACCACGATGGCGTCGGCTTCCCGTAGTTTTTCCAGCTTGGCTCGGGTGACCTCACCCAGACAGCGCACGGCCAACCCAGGCCCTGGGAAGGGGTGTCGCCACACGATATCTTCGGGCAATCCCAACTCGATCCCCAACTTGCGGACTTCGTCTTTGAACAGGTCTCTCAGCGGTTCGATCAGTTGAAATTGCAAGTCGTCGGGCAGGCCGCCCACGTTGTGATGCAGCTTGATCGTGGCGGCAGGCCCGTCTTGCGACGCACCGCTCTCGATCACATCAGGGTATAGCGTGCCTTGGGCCAAGAATTCGGCCCCTTCGACCTTCGCCGCCTCTTCGGCAAAACAATCGATGAACGCATGCCCGATGCGGCGACGTTTTTCCTGCGGATCGTCAATGCCGGCCAACGCTTCCAGGAAGCGGTCTTCGGCCTTCACCACGTGCAAGTCGGTCTTGAAGTGCTGCGAGAATTCCTTGATGACCGATTCTTCTTCCGACTTTCTCAGCAAGCCATTATCGACCAGGATGCAGGAAAGCTGCGAACCAATGGCCTTGTAGAGCAGGGCGGCCACCACCGAGGAGTCGACTCCGCCCGATAGCCCACATACCACGCGACGGTCGCCCACGCGCTGTCGCACTTGTTCGATCGTCTTCTCGGCAAAATCGTGCAGCTTCCAATTCCCGTCGCACCCGCAGACGTCGTGCAGGAAGTTTCGCAGCACCTCGCGTCCCTTGGGGGTGTGCGTTACCTCGGGATGAAACTGAAGGCCGTACACGGGCAGGTTCTTGTGTTTCACGGCAGCCAGTGGACACGTGGAGGTGCTCGCCAGCGCAATAAAGTCATCGGAAACCTGCGCCACTTGGTCGCCGTGGCTCATCCATACTTCGGTCGTCGACGGTACTCCGGCGAACAACTCTCCCGGGGCGGAGATCTGACAGGAAGCCCGACCGTACTCGCGCGCGGGGGCCTGTTGCACGTTGCCGCCGAGCGCTTCGCAGGCCAACTGCATGCCGTAGCAGATGCCTAACACAGGAATGCCTAGCTGAAAGATCTCAGGATCGCACCGCGGCGATTCGTTCTCGTAGACGCTCGCGGGACCTCCGGAGAGGATGAGCCCAACGGGGGCCAGTTCTCGGATTCTGTCGGCCGTGATGTCGTGTCGAACTATTTCGCAGTACACATCCTGCTCGCGGGCTCGGCGGGCAATCAATTGTGCGTACTGCGAGCCAAAGTCGAGCACCAATACGCGTTGGCTAACGAGTTGACCCAGATCAGAAATCGGAGAGTCCTTGGTAATGGACATGCCGGCTATCCTTGTGTTACGCCGCCGACGCAGCCTCTGAAACCCGGCGCAATGCCGAGGCGGCCAAAAACAAAAAGCCCGTCTTCCGGGACGGGCAACCAAACTGCGGATTATACGATTCCAAATGGAAAACGACTAGGGTTCGAAATCGCTCGCGAGATAGGACACTGCCACGACCCCGGGGCAGGGGGGTCGCGTTGATGCAGGAGTTCGCAACGATAAGATACGGGCATTCAATGCAGTATCGCGCAGCAGAGCCTCTTCCTGCAACGCATCTGCCGCTTGCCATGACCCTGGTTGCAACGGAGTAACTACCGGACGTGCAAATCTTATTGACCAACGACGATGGGATTTACGCCCCCGGGCTGAAGGCCATCGAATGCGAGTTGAGCCGACTCGGCGACGTAACCGTGGTCGCTCCGGCCACCGAACAAAGCGGAGTCGGCCACTCCATCACGTTCCTCACCCCGCTCATCGTGCAAGAGATTTACGACGGGCCGCGACGTCGAGGATGGGCCGTCGAAGGGAGCCCAGCCGACTGTGTGAAGATAGGTATCTTCGAGTTTTGCCCCCAACGCCCCGATTTAATCGTAAGCGGCGTGAACAACGGGTTGAACGCCGGGATCAACGTGCTGTACTCCGGTACGGTGGCCGCAGCGATCGAGGGTGCCTTCTTCGGGATCACCAGCATCGCCGTTTCGCTGGAGTATGACGAGCACGGGCCCTTCGAATCGGCCGCCCGACTGGCCCGCGGTATTATCGAACAGGTGCTCGAATTCAAGAAGCCCGAGCCGCAACTGTACAACCTGAATATCCCCATCGCCGCCATCGACGGAGGAGCCGAGTTACAAGTGGTTCCCATGGGCGTGGCCCGTTACGGGGAGCACTTCGAGAAGCGAACCGACCCGCGAGGTCGCAGCTACTACTGGGCGACCAACGACCCGCCTCCACCGCCGGGAGACGAATCGACCGATCTCTCGGCACTGGCGGCCGGCAACATGACGCTGACCCCACTAAGCTTCGACATGACAACGCACAACGTCCTGTCCGAGATGCAGAATTGGGACCTGAAAACGCCGACCTTGCGATAACTCCATTGGGTTGCTCACCAAAAAAATCTTTCCTGAGGGACATCCCATGCAGACGGGTTACGGAGAAGATCTGGCCCACATCCACGACGTGGGTTACGGCGCATTCGCCGACGCGGCCGCAGAAGGGCTACTGAACCTATTTCGTGAGAACGATATTCGCGATGGTCTGATCGTCGATGTCGGCTGCGGGAGTGGAATCTGGGCGAAAGCCCTCGTCGACAACGGGTACGACGTGCTGGGGATCGATCTCTCGCCCGAGATGATCACGATTGCCAAACAGCGCGTCCCCAAGCCCGAGTTTCGGGTCGAGTCTTTCCTGAATTCCGATCTTCCGCCATGCTGCGTGGTGACCGCCCTGGGAGAAGTGCTGAACTATCAGTTCGATGAGCGAAGTTCGCTTTCGACCATCACCCGTTTTTTCCAAAAGGTACACACGGCGCTGAAACCCGGCGGGATGTTTATCTTCGATCTTGCGGCCCCGGGAAGAAACGAGAATCCCCTGCAGGCATTTCGCGAGGGGTCGGACTGGACCTGCCTCGTGGAATTCAAACCCGACCGCGAGAACCAACGCCTTACGCGCTCGATCATCACGTTCCGCAAGACGGGCGATTTGTATCGCCGCGACGAAGAAACGCATCGCTTGCAGCTTTATCCGCCCGCGGAAATCTGTGCCGTTCTCGAAGAGACCGGCTTCGAAGTCACCACGGTCGACCACTACGGCACGTTCCAGTTCCCTGAGGCCTGGATCGGGTACGTTTCCCGCAAGCCCTAATCCACCTTTGCCCATGCTGACTGCCGCGTAACGATTCAGTTGCACCATTGCGACCGACACGGGACAATTGCATTGGGGTTCTCGTGACTGAAGAGGTGTTCACATGCAGCGTATCTATATGGCAATCCTTGTCGGAGCCGTGGGCTTCGCATCCACCGGTTGTGGCTCGGGCGACTCCGCCCCTCAACCGACGACATCTCTCAAGCCGCTGACACCAGCCGCCCCCGAGGAAAAACCGGCCGAACCCGCTGCCCCGCCGGTAATGGTGCAGAAGAAAGCAACCGTGGGGGTTGGAGAAAAAGGACGCGATTACGAGCCCGGCCTGGTAACCACCCCCGTCAAGGCGTACTTCACGGCCAAGGAAGAGATCGCATTCAACATCCAAATCCCTAACGCCATGAAGTTCTACAAGGCACAGTTCGAGTCGTACCCCAAGTCGCACGAGGAGTTCATGGAGAAGATCATCAAAGCGAACCGGGTCGAACTTCCCGAACTTCCGGCCGGGCACAGTTACGTGTACGACCCGGAGACGGCCACGCTCATGGTCGAGCATCCCCAATAAGAAGCTGCTGCATGCAATAAACGCTAATCCGAGAACTGTAGCTCCATCAATAGCAGCATTTCACGAAGAGTTGTTCTGCTTCTAAGAACCATTTCCCGTCAGGGGCTGCTCTTCGTAACCGGTGAAGACCCAGCGGTCGTCGATCCGTTTCAGGTCGATGCGAAACCGTGCTACGTACTGTTCGCGGGGAATCTGTCCAGTCTTCTCGCGGGCTACCACGGAAGCGACAAACCTAGCCATCGCGGTATCCGAGTTCGCTTTGTCCACGTCGACCGCGAGCTGCCCCAATCGCACGCTCTTGATGACGAAATTCGGCATCCTCCGCCGCACCTCTGAGAAATTCGCGCTGGCTTCCGGCTGAACAAACGACATGAACGCTTCCACGTCGTTCGCTTCCACCGCTGCGGCAGCTTCCTGCAGGGTGTCCTGAACCTCTTCGCCGGGCGTCACCACGGCGTACTCGACCACCAACAGCAGAAGCACCAATACAAAGACCGCGCCCATCGCCACCAACACGGCGCCTCGTCCGGTGCGTACCAGAACCACTGCGAGCAAGACCTGGATTAGCACCCCGGCCGTGAGGACCGTGGTCGAATCTTCGAACAACCACCCCATGTCGAGCCACCTCTCTCCCGCCGTTTTCAAAGCGGCCCAACGGAATCAAATCCGTTGTTCCTGCCCGCCTACTCACACCCACGAAGAAAAACCGAGCGGTCGGCTACGATGGTTCGCTGGTTGCCAGGCCACGCAACTCACGAGGCAGGGGAAAGTGCACGTTCTCTTCGCGAATCATCCGCGGATCCAGCTCGGCCCCGAATTTCTTTTGCAGCAGCGCAACGCAGTCTTCCACCACAATCTCCGGGGCGCTGGCTCCGGCGGTCACCAGGACCGTGTCGTCGGCATGGAACCAACTCAAATCGATTTCGGCTGCCGTGTCGATCAGGTGCGCCGGAATACCAACCTCTTTGGCCAGCGAGACCAGACGTTGACTGTTGGAACTGTTCTGGCTTCCCAGCACCAGCGCGATGTTCGCCTCTTGGGCCAACTCCCGTACCGCCTCCTGACGATTCTGCGTGGCATAGCAGATGTCGTCCTTGGGCGGATTCGCAATGTTTGGGAAACGCTCTCGCAAGCGGTTGATAATCCGATTCGCATCGTCGACCGACAACGTGGTCTGCGTCAGGTAGGCCAAACGTTCGGTCGAGGGCAAGTCGAGCGCGTCGACATCTTCCGGCGACTCCACCAGCAGCATCGCCTCGGGGGCTTCCCCCATTGTGCCGACGACCTCGTCGTGCCCTTCGTGACCGACCAGAATAATCGTGTAACCTTCTTTGGCGTAGCGTATCGCCTCTTTGTGTACCTTGGTGACCAAAGGGCAGGTTGCATCGATGGTCTGTAGATTGCGCTCAGCCGAGATGCGGCGAATCTCCGGCGAAACGCCATGAGCCGAAAACATTACCCGCTGGCCGTTGGGAACTTCTTCCAACGTTTCCACGAACGTCACGCCCGCCTTGCGAAAACGATTTACCACGTACTGGTTGTGGACGATTTCGTGAAACACGTACAGCGGCGTACCGTAACGCTCCAGCGCCAACTCCAGGCTTTCAATCGCCATGTTCACCCCCGCACAAAACCCGCGGGGACTGGCCAGTAGAATTTTCATCAGCTTGGTCGTCCTTTCTACTGCCATCCTAGGAGGAGTTTACGAACTTGGCGAGAACTGGATCACTTTTCTCGCAGCGATGGAAAGTCAGGAGTCCTGATACGTTTTCAAGTTGCGTCGGCCATCGCCGTCAGTTGGGTTACGGAACGATCTTGTTCCTTCTCCAGGTAAGCCCGACCCTTTTTCACATTCACGTGATCCCAGGGCAGGCGATCGGCCAGCCCGTAGGCTTCGTGCAACGCCTGCTCGGCGTCGATTCCCACATCGGCCAGCGTTTGCCACCATCGTTCTGCATCGAGATGCTCGGTCCACCCGTCGAAACGGGCTCCACGCTGCCAGGCCAGTTCGATGGCCTCGGCCACGCGACGATCACCACGGCTGAAGATCCCTTCGAGCATGCTGGTTTCGGTGTTATGAACTTTGATCTGCACGCTTCGCATCCGCACCCGCTTCCTTAAGTAGGCATGGGCCCACTCGAAGTATTCGCGACGCTGCATGGCGTTCCACTGATAGGGCGTGTGCGGCTTGGGCACGAAGTTCGACACGCTGGCCGTTACGCTGGCGTTCCGCCCGCGCACCTCACGACCGATCTTCGAAATGGTTTCGGCCATGTCGATGATCCCGTCGAGGTCGACTGGTCGCTCGCCCGGCAGCCCACACATGAAGTACAGCTTCACACGTTCAAAACCGTTGCGAAACGCCTCGCGACAACCGTCGAATAGATCTTGGTTCGTAATCTTCTTGCGAATCTGCTCCCGCATGTCGTCTCGGGCCACTTCGGGTGCCAACGTAAGATTGTTGCGGCGTGTGGTCGAGAGCAACGTCGCGACACTCTTCAGCGTCTCGTTCACCCGCAGACTTGGCAGCGTGATGTTCACGTTCAGCGGTTCGAACACTTCATACAATCGGGCCAGCAACTGCTCGAACTGCGGATAGTCGCTAGTCGACAGGGACAACAGCGAGATTTCATTGAAGCCCGTGTTGTGGTAGCTCTCCAGCGCCGCTTGCACGATGGTCTCCACCTTGCGAAACCTCAGCGGTCGCTTGATCACGGTGCTCTGGCAGAAGCGACACTGCCAAGGGCAGCCACGCATGATCTCAATCGCGATACGATCGTGAACGCACTCGACGTACGGCACAATCGGTCGCGTGGGAAGTGGCGTACCATCGAGATCAGAGATCACCGAAGGTTCAATGGTCGAAGGCACCTCGCTCCGCGTACGATTCAGCGTGGCATACCGCCCCGCGGCGTTGTATTCCGGTTCGTAAAATCGCGGTACGTATGCGAACGGCAACTCGGCGGCCAACTCGGCAAGGAGTTCTTCCCGTCGGCGACGGCTGTCGGCCGCCTGGCCGTTGGTTGCTTGCTCCGGGCGTTTGCCTCGCAGCTTCATCCACAGGTCGCAGATAACCGGCAAGCTCGGCTCGCCATCGCCCGTGACGAACAGATCGACGAACGGGGCCAGTGGTTCGGGGTTTTGTGCACAGGGACCGCCGGCAATGATCAACGGATGTTCCAGACCACGGTCGGCCGAACGCAACGGGATACCACCCAGGTCCAACATCGTCAGGACGTTCGTGTAGCCCAGTTCGTACTGCAACGTAAAACCGAGTACGTCGAAGTCGACCAAGGGGGTAAACGTCTCGAGGCTATACAGCGGAACGTTATGCTCGCGGAGCTGCTCCTCCATATCCACCCCAGGGGCGAACACCCGTTCACAAACCCAGTCGGAGCGGTCGTTCATCAGCGTGTACAGCACTTGCAACCCGTGATGGCTCATCCCGATCGTGTAGGCGTCGGGAAAGGCCATGCACAGCTTCCCCTCGACGGTGCCGTGATCCTTGCGAACGATGTTCAACTCACTGCCCATGTATTGAGCGGGTGTGCGGACCTTGGGCAGGATGTGATTGACGATGAAGTCTTTTCGCTGCTGATCGATCATCCGCGGTTGCTCCAGTTCGCTGATGCGAATTGTCCGGATTCGCCTTAGGGTGCTGCTGCACCCCAGAATTCGATTAGGAAAACATCCCTAACCCTTAACGTATCAAGACGATAGCCCCTGGCACAAGCCGCTGCTACCGGGGCAGCATCCGCAAGTTCAGCTCTGGGGAGGCCCGTTGTCAGTTACACTAGAGAGAGGAGAACGCATTTCGCGAGGTGGAGGGAGATCCGTTCGCCTCCTGGCGGCAAATCGCTATCGCAATGGATTGAACAAACGAGGTACCATGTAATTATCTAGCCCATGTGCGGGGTATCATGTTCGTCTACCACGCAGGATTCAATCGTCTGTTGTCTCGGAGTAGCCGTCGCGGAAGCCTCTCAGCTTGCGCCACGATTGCGGTCTGGTTCTGCGGCCTGGGGTTGATGTTCTCTTCGGCCAACGGGGCCCCGCCGTTCGACCGCTGGGCCGAAGTCCGCAATCAGATGGTTGACCAAGAAGTTGTCGGCGCTGGCATCGAAAACGAACGTGTCATCGAAGCAATCCGCAATACTCCGCGGCACGAGTTCATCCCCACAAACCAACGTCGATACGCCTACTATGATATGGCGTTGCCGATCGGTTCCAGTCAGACGATATCGCCACCCTTTATCGTCGCGCTGATGACCGAGCACATCGATCCGCAACCCACCGATCGTGTGCTGGAGATTGGTACCGGCAGCGGCTATCAGGCGGCCGTCTTGAGCCCACTGGTCCAGGACGTCTACACGATCGAGATTGTTGAACAGTTGGGCCGTCGAGCCGCGCGAACCCTAGAGCGCCTTAGATACAAGAACGTCCATACCCGCATTGGCGATGGCTACCAGGGTTGGCCCGAACGGGCACCCTTCGACAAGATCATAGTTACCTGCTCGCCCGAGAAGGTCCCGAGCAAGCTCATCGAACAACTTCGCGAAGGGGGACGCATGATCATCCCCATGGGCGAACGATTTCATCAGAATCTCTGCCTGCTGAAGAAGGTCGACGGCGAACTCGAAGTAGAAGCCCTGCGACCCACGTTGTTCGTCCCCATGACGGGCCGCGCTGAAGAGAGACGTGAAGTTCTGCCCGATGGAGCGCATCCGACGCTGAACAACGGCAGCTTCGAACAACACTTCGGCGACCCCATTCAATTGGTAGGCTGGCATTATCAGCGTCAGATGAAAATCATCACCGAAGATGCACCGGTCGGTGATGCGTACATCACCTTCAGCAACTCATTTCGCGGTCGCGGGGCCCAAGCGCTGCAGGGTTTCGCGGTTGATGGTCGTCAGGTCAAACAACTCAGTCTCTCGGCTTGGGTCCGTGGCGACGGAGTCATCCCCGGAGCGCATCGTTCGGAAATGCCCGCCATCATTATCGTGTTCTATGATGATCAGCGCCGCGAAGTCGGCACCGTAGGAATCGGACCCTGGCGTGGTACCTTTCCCTGGGATTTCTTCACCGCCACCGTCCCAGTTCCAGGAAACGCGCAAGACGGCATCATTCGCGTCGGGTTGCTAGGCGCCACGGGAGAAATCTCGTTTGACGACGTTCAAGTGAAAGCCGTGGATTGAACTTGGTTTAGTTCTGCTGACCGACAACGACAGAGCAAGCACTCGTCGCGATTCGGTACTCGGAATGCATCTGGTCCTAGACGCTGGCCAACTTGCGAGTCGCAGTGCGGCGAGTAAAGCGAAACGGTTCTCCGGTCAATTCGTAACCGGGACGAATGCCGACGTTCAGGATCAGCCCTAGCGCAAGTCCCTGGGCCAACATGCCGGAACCTCCGTAACTGACCAGAGGGAGCGAGAGCCCCGTCACCGGGGTCAGCCCCACGGTCATCGCCACGTTGATCAGCACCTGAACTGCGATCAGCGACGTCAACCCCACGACAAGCAGACGCCCGAATGGCTCCTGCGTACCTGCACCTACAAGCAGTGCCCGATAGACCAGCAAGGCGAACGCCAGCAGCGTCAGGGCGGCGCCCACTTTTCCAAACCGCTCGCCGATCATGCTAAACACGAAGTCGGTGGCCGCTGCCGGAAGATGATACGCCGCGAGATCTTCAACGGCTTGCCCTCGCAGCCAACTTCCCCAGACTCCGCCCAGGGCCAACATTTGCTTCGACTGGTGGACCTGATAGCCGTCATCCGATGCTTTCTCGCCGGGAATCGATTGCTCGAACAATGCGGTCACCCGCGATCGCTGCTCGCGACTCATCTGCGACCACAACACGGGAACCAACAACAAGCCCACCACCGCGACGACCGAGAGGTCGATCAATCGCGCACCGGCCGCCAACAACATGACGAACAACACCGGAAGAAACACCAACGCCGTGCCGAGATCGGGTTCTTTCAAGATCAGCAACACGGGAACCAAAGCGATCCCTAGCGGAGCGAATAGGCCCCGCAGTCGACGATAGTTCTCGGCACAGGCCAGGTATCGCGCCAACGCGGCGACAAACGCAAGCTTGGCCAATTCTGAAGGCTGAAATCCAATGGGTCCAAGGCGTATCCAGCGACGCACCCCGTTGATCGGTGGCAGAAAATAGACAAGGGCCAGCAGAACAATGGCCGCCAACAGGGCCACATAGCTCCACCGCCACAGCTTCCGGTAGCCGCTAAGCGTGGCGAGCAGCATGACCACCAGCGCGAGGCCTCCCCAAACCAGTTGCCGCTTGGCAAGCCCCTCGCCCCCGGTCAGCAATTCTTCCGTGCGAAGAATCGCCAGGACACCCACCAACATGAGCAATAGCGCAAGCGCTACGATCGACCATGGCAGGCGTCTTGCCCAATCTGAACTGGTCACGAGGCAATCCTTGCGACTTGTGATTTCTCCCCGGCCGGGCAAGTGCAAACGGCGACACGGCTTCTTGGGGGCCGGCTTCTGATTTTGCCGGAAGAGGGGATTCTAGGGGGGTACGAACCGGCGTGGCGAGGTCAATTTGGCGGGGGGAACTATAGCCACTTGCCGGCCTGGTCTCTGGTCCTGATCCCGCAGAAAAAATCTAGCCGTTTCAGGAGCGGCTCCGCGAGAACCCATAAATCCAGCCCTACTCGGCCCCCCCCGAAGCCACGCACCCGACCGCATTGAATAACCACAACAACAATAGCAGCAATGATTTACACTGAAATAACCCGCCAGGGATTGGCCCTGGACATAAGGTACGGACATCGTGCGAGTCACTCAAATGTTACCCAGACGCTCTGCTTTAGGTGACCGATAAATTTTGTGTAACTTCTTTGTTTCCCATGCTATCGTTGGTATGTTCTGCGGAAACAACAGCCCAGATTTTCAGTGTTAGCTAAGGGGAGCATGGAACTTATGTTGCGAAATCGATCGAAAGCCCTTCTGATCGGTGCGGTAGTTTGGGCTGGTTATCTGGCCCTCACCGTCTCATCGGCCGACGCCTTTTGGCGCCGTCATGGTAGCAGTGGTTCGTGGGGATCCAGCGGCGGTTCGTCCGGAAGCTGGGGATCCAGCGGTGGAAGCAGCGGAAGCTGGGGATCCAGCGGAAGCTCGGGTTCTAGCGGAGGAAGCAGTGGTTCATGGGGTTCCAGCGGCGGATCGTCCGGAAGCTGGGGATCCTCAGGTGGCCGTCACCACCATCGTCGTGCATGGCGTCACTCCAGCGGTGGAAGCAGCGGAAGCTGGGGATCCAGCGGTAGCTCGGGTTCCAGCGGAAGCCATGGCTCCAGCGGCGGATCGTCCGGAAGCTGGGGTTCCAGTGGCGGATCGTCCGGCGGCGGAGTGATCATCGATTCGCACGACGTACAAAGCCCCGTTGATGAGTCGGCCGCACCGGCTGAAGGCAGTGGCGACTCGGCTTATCGTCCGTCCAGCGACGGCATCATGCTCACCGTGCGTGTTCCGGCTGGAGCCAAGATCATGGTCAATGGTCTGGAAACCAGCAGCACCGGGGAAGTTCGCCGATATATCTCTCGCGGTCTCGAGAGCGGCTACACCTACAATTACGAGGTGGAAGCCGTCATCACCCGCGATGGTAAGGAAGTGACCGAAACCAAGTCCGCCCGCGTGCGTGCTGGTCAATCGGTTGCCATGGACTTCGACTTCACGGACGCGACTGAACTCAACGCCCAAAAGGAAGAAGCCAAGCCCGCCACGAAGCTCACGCTGATCGTGCCCGCGGATGCCAAGGTTTTCCTCGCCGGCCACGAGACCAAGTCGAAGGGTCGCGTTCGCGAGTTCACCACCACCAAGCTCAATAGCGAATGGGCCGACTATCCGGTTCGCGTTGAGTTCACTCAAGATGGTGAAACCATGGTGAAGGAAGAAATGGTCTCGCTGCACGTCGGCGATACCCGTGAGTTGCGTTTCGATTTTGAGCCGGCCAAGATCGCCCAGGCGAATACTGGCCGCTAGTTCATAGACTGTACGACCCGCAGACAGCGAACGATCGCTGCCGGTGGAGCGGACGTCAAAAGAAGCATCACCCTCGCACGGGTTTCGACCTGTGCGAGGGTTTTCTTTTTTGGGGGTAGAAGTATCTGCCGGTAAGGTTTTCCTTTTTGGTAAGCAAAGCACGGGTCGATATAAGAACCGGCCCCGCGAGAAGCGCCGAAAAGGGCCTGTGCGATGACGCCCAACAGTGCCTCGCCGCACACCCAAGCGGCTGCTGGGATCGGACAACCGATAATTTGAATTCCAACTGAAATCCCCTCTGGCAAATCGTCGACGGACAACGCTATGAGCCAAGACACGACTCTTACCCCCAAAGCCGGTCAGCAGCCGTTCACCATCAGCGCACGATGGCGGGCGGTGATTAGCGTGCTGGTCTGCCTGCACGTGGCCGCGGTGTTCAGTGCGCCCTATGCACTGCCACCCACACCGGCCATTGCCACACGTATGTGGGAGTTCTTTCAACCTTACTTACAGGCCTGCTACCTCAACCACGGCTATGCGTTCTTCTCGCCCGATCCCGGCCCCAGCCATCTGGTTCGTTACGAGTTGGAGCTAAGCGACGGAAAGACGATCGAGGGGATCTTCCCCAACCTGGAAGAACACCAACCCCGCCTGTTGTATCACCGGCACTTCATGATGTCGGAATTCCTGACCACGGCCCCTCGCGACTCGGAAGGTCGCCGTGCATACCTTCACTCCTATGCTGAGCACCTGCTACACAAACACAACGCCGAGAAGGTCACGCTGTACTTTGTCACGCATCTGCTACCTGGCCCACTGCAAGTGAACGATGGCATGCGGTTGGACGACCCCAGTTTGTATGAAGAGCAACGTGAGATCACCTTACTGGCCAACGGCACCGTGGACTTTCCACCGGAAGCATTTCCGTCGAACCCCGAACCCGAGGTTGTCCCATTGCAACCCACCCCGGTGCCCGACCCGATCGGAGCACCCGGCTTAGGACAAATGACGGTACCCAACGTGCGAGGAGCCTCACTGTGAATGTCGCTCTTGAAGCTGTTCGAGATTGGGCCCGTACCGGGATCCGCGGTTGGAACGAATTCTGGTTCCGTCCCAGCGACCCGGCAACCTTGGGACTGATCCGCATCCTCGGCGGGGCCATGATGTTCTACACGCACTTCGTCTGGGCGCTCGATCTGGAGGCATTCTTCGGCGAACATCCCTGGCTTACTCGCCATGCGATCAGCTTGCGCGAAGCAGGCGGTTATGCGTGGAGCTACCTATGGCTCATCGAGTCGTCCACCATGCTGTGGATTGCCCACCTCGCGGCGATGCTCGTCTTCGCCTGCCTCACGTTGGGGCTCTTTACACGAGCCTCGTCGATTCTGGCTTTTTTGATCGCCGTGGCGTATGCCAATCGTCTAACGGGGGCGCTGTACGGCCTCGATCAAGTCAACATCATGCTGGCCTTCTACTTGATGATTGGTCCCAGCGGGTCGGCCTACTCGCTGGACCGCTTGATCGCTCGCCGGCGAGGAGCCGCGTTGCCCCTGACCCCGAACGTGGGTACCACGGTTGCCATTCGCATGCTGCAACTGCATATGTGCATCATCTACCTGTTCGCCGGTATGGCGAAGAACGGCATGTTCTGGGAGGAGGGCACCGCCATTTGGTTTTCGGTGGCCAATCTCGAATATCAGTCGATCGATCTCACCTGGATGTCAAATTACCCCTATCTGGTGAACTTTTTGACGCTGGCCACTGTCTGGTGGGAGAGAACGTATATCGCCCTGGTTTGGCCGCGGTTTACCCGCCCGGTAGTGATCCTGGTGGCGGTGGCCTTGCACTTGGGCATCGCCTTCGGCATGGGGATGATCACCTTTGGCCTGGCGATGATCTTTGGAAACTTGGCCTTCGTCTCTCCACGCCTGGTCAGGGCGGTTGTCGATCCGCTGACCAATCGTCTGGCACCGCTGGTCGGGTTAGCGGCCCCGGAGATTTCTGCCGAACCGGACACCGCTGCCGAAAAGCCCTCGGACCAACCCTCGGGCAAACGCCGCCGAAAAGGCCGCAACTCCACCGTAAAATCGGCTAAGCCCCACGCAGCCTGACATTTCGACTGCGAGTGCTTTCCAAGGCAAACCCCACCGATTGCCCGACGGCAAGCAGACGGTTTATACTGCCCGATTACCGCGACCAAGAATGCGGGGACGGGGCGACGAAGGTCGGGTACGTCGATGCTGGGAAGTCCATATAGCCTGGAGTTGATTCGTGTTTAAGACCATTGCCGTGGCCGGTGCGACTGGTGCCGTGGGAACGTTGATCCTCCGTTTGTTGGAAGAACGGGAGTTCCCGTTTGAGAACCTCAAGCTTTTGGCCTCGCAGCGTTCCGTCGGCAATAAACTCACCGTTGCCGGGAAGGAATACGAAGTCGAATTGCTCTGCCCCGAAGCATTCGAAGGCGTCGACCTGGTCATCGGCAGCACGCCCGACGATGTGGCCGCGGAGTTCGCTCCCCGGGCCGTCGAACGGGGATGCGTGGTGGTCGACGAAAGCGGCTATTGGCGCATGGACCCCAAGGTGCCGCTGGTCGTGCCCGAGGTGAATCCCGAGGCCGCCGAATCGCATCAGGGCATCATCTCCAGCCCCAACTGCTCGACCACGCAAATGGTCGTCGCGCTGAAGCCGCTGCACGACGCGGCCCGACTGCGACGTGTGATGGTGAGCACCTATCAAGCCACCAGCGGGGCAGGGCTAGGCGGCTCTCGCGATCTGGAAGCCGGCTCCCGCAAGCATCTCGACGGCGAAAAACATGAATACGAGGCCTTTGCCCATCCGATTGCCTTCAACGTGATCCCGCAGATCGGCTCCGCCAAGTACGAGGGTTACACCTCCGAAGAAATGAAGATGGTTTACGAAACCCACAAGATTTTGGGCGACGACTCCATTGGCATCTGTCCCACCTGTGTTCGCGTGCCGGTATCCAACTGTCATAGCGAAACGATTGTGGTCGACACCGAGCGCAAGCTGAGCGTCGCGGAAGCTCGAGAAGTGTTCGAGGCCATGCCGGGCATCACCGTGGTCGACGACCTGGAGGCCAAGCAATACCCGATGCCTTGTAACAGCGACGATCGCGACGAGGTGTTCATCGGACGCATCCGCGAAGATCTTTCCAGCCCCAACGGGTTGGCCTTCTGGTGCGTCAGCGACAACCTCCGCAAGGGGGCTGCCACCAACGCCGTACAGATCGCCGAGCTGCTTATCCGCAGCCGCGCGGCCGCCACGTAAGTCGCGACGCGCCATCAAAAGACTCTCTTGTGTGTCTCACTCGGTCGTGCCCGTCGATGGTTCGATCGACGAATCGACCAAGTCGCCGTGTTCAAGCTGAGGTCTTCCGATGTTACGATCAGCAATCACGGCAGGGCAGGACGGCGCCGCGCGAATTTAAATCTCAACAAGAGTAGCGGGCAATGCGGAATATCAAGCTCGTGCTGCGATACGACGGTCGGGCGTACAGCGGTTGGCAAACCCAACGCAATCGGCCCACCGTGCAGGGAACCGTAACCGAGACCCTGGAGAAGATCACCGCTCAGCCCGTGCGGTTGTTCGGCAGTAGCCGCACCGACGCGGGCGTGCATGCCTATGGTCAGGTGGCCAACTTCCACAGCGACACACACCTTGCCTGCAACGTCTTGAAGCAGGCCCTCAACGCCGAGTTGCCCAACGACATTCAAGTCGTGGCCGCCGAGGAAGTCCCCGAGTCGTTTCATGCCATTAGCGACGCCATCCGCAAGCGCTATCGCTATGTGCTGGACGATGGCGATCCCGGCGATTTGTTCCGTCGCAACTATGCCTGGCATATTCGAACGCGACTCGATGCCGAAGCGATGCATCGCGCGGCACAACACCTGCGCGGCAAACACGACTTTCGCAGTTTCGAAACCCATTACCCCAACCGCACGACCAGCGTCCGTACGATCCTCGATATCGATGTTCACCGTGCCGACGACGAGCGGGGCAACTTCGTACACGTCGAAGTGGAAGCGGACGGGTTTCTCTATAACATGGTCCGCACCATCGTCGGCACGCTGCTCGACGTGGGGCTGGGTCGCCAACCGGAAGATTGGCCCGCCGAAGTCCTGGCAGCCCTCGACCGCAGTGCCGCCGGAATGACCGCACCGCCGCAAGGTTTGTTCTTACTATGGATCGATTACGGGGCAGGGCAGGGGGGGTAATTTCGATGCGAACGGTCCATTCGAAGGGGCATCTTGTATGAGCCTCAAGTCGATTGTCGAAGGCAGTGACACGGTGCCTGGAAAAATCTTCGACCTCACGATCGGAGTGTTGATCCTCATCTCGCTGATCAGCTTCTCCATGGACACGATCCCGAACCTTAGCCCGCAAGCTCGGAGATCGCTCAATCTGGTCGAGATCATCACGGTCTCCTTGTTCACCATCGAGTACGGCCTTCGGGTACTCGTCGCTGACAACCGCTTGAAGTACATCTTCAGCTTCTATGGGATGCTCGACCTGCTGGCCGTGGTGCCGTTCTATCTTTCGTCGGGCGTCGACCTGCGCTCCGCTCGCGCGTTTCGGCTGCTTCGATTTGCAAGCGTGTTCAAGTTCGCCCGCTACACGGATGCGATTGCCCGCTTCAGGGCGGCATTCTCCGAGATCTACGAAGAGCTGGTCCTCTTCGGCATTGTTACCCTCATGCTCATCTTCATGTCTTCGGTTGGCATCTACTACTTCGAACGCGACGCCCAGCCAGAACAGTTCTCTTCGATCTTCCACTGTCTGTGGTGGTCGATCATCACCCTCACCACCGTGGGCTACGGAGACGTGTACCCCGTTACTATCGGCGGTCGCATCTTCACGGGCCTCATCTTGATCATCGGCCTGGGTATTGTGGCCGTGCCCACCGGACTATTCGCGGCGGCACTGACGAAGATGAATGACCGAGCTTAGAATGCAAGGATGCGAGTCGCGCACATCATCACACGCTTGATACTGGGAGGTGCCCAGGAGAATACGCTGTTGACCTGCGAGGGGTTGATCGAGCGGTTCGGCGACGATGTGTTGTTGGTTACAGGTCCGGCCATCGGACCAGAAGGAAGTCTGGTCGAGCGAGCCCAAGCTCACGGGGTGCCGCTCGAGATGGTGCCCTCGTTGCGGCGCGCGATCCACCCGCTGCACGATGCGGCAGCCTATCGGGCATTGAAAAGAGTCCTGCGAGAGTTCAAGCCCGACGTCGTTCACACGCATAGCGCGAAGGCGGGCATCCTGGGTCGTGCTGCAGCCACCGCGCTCGATGTGCCTGCGGTGGTCCATACGGTGCATGGTGCACCATTTTATCCGTACCAGGGCAGGGCGGTGAGGCAGTTCTACCGGCTTTGCGAACATTGGGCCGCCAAACGTTGCCACGCCATGATCAGCGTGGCCGATGCCATGACCACGTTGATGGTCGACGCCGGAGTGGCCCCGCCCGAGAAGTTCACCACCGTCTACAGCGGCATGGACGTCGAACCGTTCCTGGCCGCCGAAACCAACCGCCCCCAGGCCCGTGCCGCGTTGGGCTACGACGATTCGCACATCGTGATCGGGAAGGTCGCCCGACTGTTTCATCTCAAGGGACACGAATACGTCATTCAGGCGGCCAGCAGCGTTGTCGAGCGACATCCCAACGCCCGCTTTCTTTTCATCGGCGACGGGATCCTCCGCGACTCGCTCGAACGTCAAATCGAACGGGCCGGCTTGCGCGACTACTTCCAATTCACGGGGCTGGTCCCACCGAGCAGAATTCCTGAACTCATCTCAGCCATGGACATCGCCGTGCACGCCAGCCTGCGTGAAGGGCTAGCTCGCGTGTTGCCGCAAGCACTGATCTCTGGTGTGCCGGTGGTCAGTTACGATATCGACGGCGCTCGTGAAGTGGTCATCCCCGATGAAACCGGTTATCTGTTACCGCCGAAATCCATCGACGAAATGGCCACGGCGTTGAACGCGTTGATCGGCGACGAAGCGCTACGCTACCGATTGGGCCAGGAAGGACGCCGCCGCTGGAGGGAAGTATTCCGCCACGAACACATGACGGATGAGATTCGAAAGGTGTACGAAAGGGTACTCGAGAAGCGACGTTAAAGCGCACGGCAGGGAACGCCCTCCGGGGCGTTCCGGAATCTCCGTGACGCACGGAACAATGTTGTCACCCGATTGAAGCGAATACCATTCCCACAACCACACACCTGTAGGGAACGCCCTATGTGGCGTTCCGAAATTTCCGTGACGCACGGAACGCCACGGAGGGCGTTCCCTACAGTCGTACGGTTCGTCTAAGCACTCTCCCCAGCCTCCAACAACACCTTGATGGGGTTGTCCACTTTGTCGATGGCCAGGCGGAAGGCGTCGGCGGCTTTTTCGAGTGGAAAGCGGTGCGTGATCAATGGGGAAACATCGAGTCGGCCTTGCGTGATCATGTCCAGGGCCAGTGGCAGGTCGCGTTGCACCTCGGGATGCACGGAACTGATGAAGCGGAGGTTCTGACGAAACATCTTCCACACCGGCAGCGGATACTCTTCGGCGTCCGGCACCCCGAACAACAACACGGTGCCGTGCTTCTTGCAAAGATCGACCGACAGGTGAATCGATTCGATTTGATGACCCACGGCTTCCACCGCGATGTCGACCCCTTCGCCGTTGGTCAATTCGTGGACCACCTCCAAGGTATCTTCGCGATCGACGTTGATCGTATGCGTGGCTTTCATGCGACGGGCCGCTTCGAGGCGATAGTCGAGCTTGTCCAACGCAATGACCTTGCGGGCACCAAGATTGGCCAGTAGATGGCTGAACATCAACCCGATGGGGCCTTGTCCTACAATGGCCACGTCGAGCCCCAACACATTGGGCAACTTTCTGGCCGCCCAAATCACCGTGCCCAGGGGTTGAGCCAGAATAAGATGTTCGCGGGGTTCGTAGTCCAAGGGCAGGGGGACCGACATCGAAGCGTCGGCCACGAAATGATCGCTCAGGCCGCGCTGGTCGGGCGGAATAGCCAACGTCCAATCGCCGGGCTTGAACCGCTCGCTGCGACTCTCGACCACCTGGCCAATCAGCTCGTGCAAACTATCTCCCAACGGGCGAGGAAATTCGATGTTAAACGCACCACCAACGAAACGTGGGTAGTCCGACGCACATAACACGCCTGCGTGCAGACGTACCAGAATCGGGTGTCCTTCGATCTTCCCCAGGTCGGGCAGGGGAGTATCGACAAATTCCAACTTGCCCGGCGAAACAATCTGCGCACACTTCACGCGACAACTCCCACACAATAGAAATCCCGACTCAACTCCACACAAACTTGGAGACACGTGTTGTAGTCGACAGCGGGGGGGCAGACAACGCACTAGGCCCGATATGTCCCGAGGCCACGGCAACCTGCGTTGAGGGTCCTCTGCGGCAGAGTTACACTAGTGAATTGCCTTTACGGGGGGACACACGGCGCCATTTTCGCCAACACCCGTAATGAATTGTGAAGCTCGCTCGAAATGCCAGGGACCAACACACCCGTAGGGAATGCCCTCCGTGACATTCCGGAGACACCGTTACACCAGGAACGCCGCAGAGGGCGTTCCCTACAGAGATGAATCTCGAAGCTTGTTTGAAACGCCAGGGGCCATACACCCATGTAGGGAATGCCCTCCGTGGCATTCCGGAATTGCCGATACACCAGGAACGCCGCAGAGGGCGTTCCCTACAGAGATGAATGAAGCTCGCTCGAAACGCCAGGGGCCAAACACCCGCAGGGAATGCCCTCCGTGGCATTCCGGAATTACCGTTACGCCAGGAACGCCGCAGAGGGCGTTCCCTACAAAGATGAATCTCGAAGCTTGTTTGAAACGCCAGGGGCCAAAACTTCAGGAACAGCAGGAAAGCAATCGACAACGTGGCGTTTGATAAGCAACAGAGAATCGGCGCGTACCGGTTACTGAATGTGATCATGACCGGTCAGACATCGCAGGTCTGGGAGGCGATACAAGACTCCAGTGGCACACGCTACGCGCTGAAGATGCTATTGACCGACTTCCGCCGCGACCGCGAGCAGATTGGCTATCTCAAGCAGGAGTGGGAGGTCGGCAGCAAACTCGAGCACCCCAACGTCATCAACCTGGTCGATTTCTCTCCCAAAGGGGTAAGCCCCTATCTGGTGATGGAGTATTTCCCCTGGCCCAATATCAAGCAGTACATCAATGCGGGGGTTGAGCGATTCGCGTTCATGCTGCCACAGATCATCGAACGCGCAGCCATGGGGCTGGCGTACTTCAACGAGCAGGGCTGGATCCACCGCGATATCAAGCCGGACAACTATCTGCTGACCGACGAGGGTGATGTACGCCTCATCGACTTCGCCTTGGGAATGCGTCCCAAGCGAGGGCTGGCGAAAATGTTCGCCTCGAAATCCAAGATCCAGGGCACGCGAAGCTACATGTCGCCCGAACAAATTCGGGGGCAGCCCCTCGATCAGCGTGCCGATGTCTACAGTTTCGGCTGCACGGCCTATGAAATGGTCACGGGAAAACGACCCTACACGGGGGTCAGTGCCAACGATCTGCTGATGAAGCACCTGAAGGCGGCCCCGCCCACCGCGGAGTCGACCAACAGTAACGTCACGCCCGAATTTGCGCTGTTGTTACAAAGGATGATCGCCAAAAAGCCGGAAAAACGACCCGAATCGATGACCCAGTTTCTTACCGAATTCAAGGCCCTGCGGCTCTTCAAAGAGCCGCCGCAGCCCCCAAGTGGCGAAGTGTAGCCCGAAAATGCGACGTCGCGGAAGATAACGTCCGATGTTATCCTAGAGCGCGAGAAATCAGACGCGGATTCTGCTGGCGCCATCGCTGCTGGCAGGGGTCGCGATTTCAGGCTCAACCGAAACACGATACGATCTGTCTCAACAACCTTCGTATTGCAGGCCCGAGAGATCATGAGCAAGACCCAACATCGCTTGGCGTTCGAACAACCCATCTGCGAGCTGGAAGCCCGACTGGCGAAGCTCGAGACATCGACGGATAACAGCGTCGAGTCGGCCGATGAAATCCGCCGTCTGCGGCGCGAACTGGCTGACCTGACCAAGAAGATCTACAACCAGCTCGAACCCTGGGAAACGGTCCAAGTTTCTCGTCACCCAGAACGGCCGATGACGACCGACTACTTAGAGTTGGTCTTCGATGAGTTTGTCGAACTGCACGGCGACAAAGCCTTTGGCGACGATCGTGCGTTGCGCTGTGGATTCGCCAAGCTCGACAATTACAAGGTGATGTTCGTCGGCCATCAGAAGGGCCGCGACTTCAAAGAGCGCAGCAAGTGCAACTACGGTTGTGCTCATCCCGAAGGTTACCGCAAGGCCATGGCCAAGATGCGGATGGCAGCCAAGTACGGCATGCCCATCATCTGCTTCATCGATACGCCCGGGGCGTATCCCGGAATTGGTGCCGAAGAACGCGGCCAAGCTCGTGTGATTGCCGAAAACATGTTCGGCATGTCGCGATTGCCCACGCCGATCGTCACCGTGGTGATTGGAGAGGGGGGGTCCGGCGGAGCACTCGGCATTGGGGTCGCCGATCGCGTTGCGATTCTCGAACATGCCTACTACTCGGTCATCAGCCCCGAAGGGTGTGCGGGCATTCTCTGGAAGAGCGGCGCCTACGCCGAACAAGCGGCCAAAGCGCTGAAGATGACGTCCAAGTATCTGCAAGAGATGGGCGTGGTCGACGACGTAATCAAAGAACCGCTCGGAGGTGCTCATCGCGATCATCACCAGATGGCCGCACGTTTGAAAATGTTCCTCACACGTTCGATGCGCGAACTGGAACAGATTCCCGCGGACGAACTGCTCGCCTCACGCTATGAGAAGTTCCGCGAGATGGGCGTGTTTCTCGAATCGGCAGCCGAGGCCGCCGCAGCAGAAAGCATGTCGGCCGAAACCAGCGAAGCGTCCTAGGCTCGAACTGCTTCCCGCGCAATCGAAATCAAAAGCGAATTCGATAGCCCAGCCGCATGTCGGCTGGGTCGCGGCAGGCGACAAGATGCCCTGAGCCGATCATCACGCCACCGCCTGGATGAATTTCATGGAGTCACATTGCGATGTAAGAACACACCGCAAGCCCGCTTCGACATCATCCCACGCAATCAAAATCGAATTCGATAGCCCAGCCGCATGTCGGCTGGGTCGCCCCAGGCGACAAGATGCTCTGAGTCGATCATCACGCCACCGCCTGGATGTATTTCATGGAGTCGCATTGCGCTGTAAGAACACACCGCATACCCGCTTTGACATCCACGACGACACAAACTCGGTCAACTACCGTCATCAACCGACGTCGCTCCGGCCGGCTCTTCGACCTTGGTGGTGTGAATCTCACGGCCCACCTTCTTGGCGCCCCGTGGAAACAACGGGCTGCCGAGCAATCCCCATTTCGCCAACCGAAACCGAGAACCTGTCTTCAGACACCCAAGTCCATACACGACACTACGGCGGAAGTTGATCGAGGACGCCTCGGCGAAGTACTTGGTCGGGCAACTTACTTCGGCAATCTGATGACCGTACCACAGCACCTGGGCCAGCATCTGGTTGTCGAACACGAAGTCGTCTGAATTCTCTTCCAATGGCAACTCTTCCAGCAGCTCGCGCGAGAAGGCTCGGTAGCCGGTGTGGTACTCCGAGAGCTTCGCGCCCAGCAGAACATTCTCGCTGAACGTCAGGAAACGGTTCGCCACATACTTCCACGATGGCATTCCGCCGGCCAAGGCGTAGCCGCCCAAGATCCGCGAGCCCAACACGCAGGAGTACAAATCGTTGCCGATCAGCGAGACCATCGCGGGGATGAGCTTGGGCGTGTACTGATAATCGGGATGCACCATGATCACGATATCGGCGCCTTCATCCAAGGCGAGCCGATAACACGATTTCTGGTTGCCGCCGTAGCCTCGATTCTCGGGATGGGTGAACACCCGCACGTCGTCCAGCGACTCGGCCACGGCCGTGGTCTCGTCGCTGCTGGCGTCGTCCACAACGATCACCTTGTCGACCACGCCTTGGGCCATGACTTCATCGTAGGTGGTCCGCAAGGTAAGAGCCGCATTGTAGGCCGGCATCACGACGACGACTTTTTTGTCCGCAAACATAGTCTCTTTCGTAGCTGAATTCCGGGCCCGTCAGCGAGGAGAATCCGAGGGCTAAATCCTACCCAAGCAGATACGGTTCGGGCCATGGCCAGAGCCACCGTCGGAGCCATGGTTTCGGCCACCGTTCTACGACAATTGTCCGCCCGACGGGAGCCCTCATCTCGGGCCGATTCCGTGGACGACGAGCGTGCCAGTTGCAGCCAAGCGGCGAGCATCGAATCGTATCTCTCCAGCCTAATCCGACGGCCAAGATTCGCATGGCCCAGAATCCAGAATCTGCACGAGAAAGCCCCAGGGAAGGGCCTTACAAACCCACCACAGCCCGGCTTTTCAGACCACCCTGCAACGTCCGATAATGTTTCTTATGTTCGGTTAGCTAATTCCTGAGAACCCTGTTTTTACGGGGTTTGGTCGTTCTCACCCACGGTGGCCTCGGCCATTGTCGGTTGCTCGATCTGGGAATCAATCCAGGCACACATCCAATCCCCCGCCGCACTCCAGCGTCACCGAATTCCAACCTTCAAACCAATCGAAACGCACTCGCCAAACATGGTCCAAAACACGCCCAATCAGGAGCCGATGCGGGCCCAACAATCATCCGCCCACAGCCAGCCCCCTTCCGGTTTGCGGCCACCGTAGGCGGTGCTCGAAACGGTGTCAAATCAGGGCCGATCCACCCGTCCCAAAAGCCTGCAATTCGGTCCCGACTCAAGTACCGTCAGGCAGCTCTCGATCCGGCTCTGAAATCCAGCTGGAAGCTCAACCCGGCAAATCCGGTGCGCCTCCCCTGCCCCAGGTTTGGGAATCTGTGGGTGGGCTCAACGAGATGAATTCAGGCTCAAACAGACCAGGCCGCTGAGCCCAAATCTCAGGCAACGGTGACCGCCGAGAAACTGGCCCAGCCCAGGTTCATATGCATTACGCTCCGAGATGATCAGCGGTGCCGGAATCCAGCATCTTCAAGCTCTCGTTCAGCACCAGATAAGCGCAGCACGCAAAACGAGACATCTTTGCTCAGAGGGTAGGGGACGAGGTCCGATTCTGGGGAGGACCTTCATGGTGACTTGCTTGATGAAGAGCTTAGTCGAGCGATCAACACGTTCCCGGAGGCATGCCCTAGAATAGAATCATTAGGATCTTGAGCCCACAGTTACTTACCCAGCGAATCGAGAACGGTGCGAAGTACGACTGTCATCTCGCGGGTCTTACTCGGTCTACTGTGCGTGCTGGTTCTCAAGACAACGCTTTCCGTGTTGATCGGCTACCGAGACTATTTCCCGCCCGACTTTCGTTCCGACTTTCTATTGGGGCGAGACGCTTACTTCTTTGGACCCTACCGCTGGGCATTCTATGTCCACATTATCTCGGGCCCCTTCGTCCTGCTGAATGGGCTGGTGCTACTGAACGGAACCTTTCGACAACGCTTCCCGGCTTGGCATCGTCGACTGGGCCGGGTGCAAATCGTCTGCGTGTTCCTGTTCGTCAGCCCCAGCGGGCTTTGGATGGCATGGTACGCAGCCACGGGTACGGTGGCCGCGGTTGGGTTTGCAACCTTGGCCATGCTCACGGCCGTCACCGTGGTCCTGGGTTGGCGTGCGGCTCTGCGACGTCGTTTCGACGTGCATCGTTATTGGATGCTGAGGTGCTATGTGCTGCTTTGCTCGGCCGTCACGCTGAGAGTGATCGGGGGCCTCTCGGAAGTGCTGGGAATCTTCTGGACCTATCCGCTGGCCGCCTGGCTAAGCTGGATGATCCCGCTGGCGGTTCTCGAATTCCTGCCGATCACTCGTCGACCGGTTCGCCTCCAGAAATCGTGAGCATGGCTCGCCGCACTTCATGATCAACATCAAGCAGGAGAAAGCGAACACTCCCATCCACAAAAGCCACGTTGGTCCCTCCTGGATGATGCATTTTCGAGTCGTCATCCCATGAGAGAAACTCGTCTTCGCTCGCGTCAACAGGAGACATCCAGTGCACGGCCTGCTCGGTCGGCGCGTCAACGCAAAGCAACGTGTAGCTGGTACCGTCCGTGATCTCTGACAACGCTCGAGCGACTGGACCCGAGAAAGCACAATCGGTCCCAACCAATGCAAGGTAGGTTGTTTGAGTGCTTTCGTTATCAACGCTTGGACAACGATAGACACTGACAACCGTTTCGCGTGCCTTTGCATTGGCAGGGTCGTCCCAGGGCTTCGTCAAATCAATCCACTCGAATAGTTTTTCGTATCCAAGATAAGGCAAGACTAGAGTTCGCCAACTATGGAGCCGATTACCTTCTTCATCCACCGTGTAAGCTGGAGGCAAGGCACCGTAATCCGTGTTGTAATTGTGTATCGCGATTCCAATTTGTTTCAGGTTATTCTGGCATTGCCCGCGCCGAGCCGGTTCCCTTGCGGAACGTACCGAAGGGAGAAGCAGAGCAATTAGCACCGCGATAACAGCCACCACGAGCAGCAGTTCCAAGAGAGTGAATGCCTGTCGTCTTCGTCTCATGCCCCGCTCCGATGCTGGATAGAGAAGTGGTGCTTCAATTCTATCCGCGACCCTCGTTTGGCATCAAACAACTAACGGCCGCCGCGCCGATCAGAACTCGACCGATTCACCCCCTGCAATCGTGAGTATGGCCCGCAGTTCGTCCGGGTCGAAATCGAGGTAGAGGAAGCGAACACTCCCGTCGACAAAGGCCGCATTCACTCCGCCGGGATGTTGTATGTTCGAGTCATCGCCGAGTGAAAGCAACTCATTTTCGCTCACATCCACCGGAGACATCCAATGCACAGCCCGATCGAGCGGTGCATCGACGTACATCAACGTCGAGTGGTTGTCGTCCGTGATGTCTGCCAGAGTTCGCGATTCCGGACCCGAGAAAGCGCAATCGGGGCCGACAACTCCGAGATACGTTGTCAACCCATCTGCAGGATCGGCACTTGGACACTGGTAAACCTGCACAACCGTATCCCGTGCTTTCGCATTGGCCGGGTCGTCCCAGGGTTTACTGAAATCGATCGACTCGTATAACTCGTCCGACCCAAGCTCCAGGAACGGCAAGATGAGTGTCCGCCAACTGTGCAGTCGATTTCCTTCTTCGTCCACTGTATAGGCTGGGGGCAAGACACCATACTCGTCTCTGTAGTTGTAAATCGCAACGCCGATTTGCTTCAGGTGACTCTGGCAATTCATGCGACGGGCCGGTTCCCTTGCGGAACGTACCGAAGGGAGAAGCAGAGCAATAAGCACCGCGATAACAGCCACCACGAGCAGCAGTTCCAAGAGAGTGAATGCCTGTCGTCTTCGTCTCATGCCCCGCTCCGAAGCTGGATAGAGAAGTGGTGCTTCAATTCTATCCGCGACCCTCGTTTGGCATCAAACAATAAACGGCCGCCGCGCCGATCAGAACTCGACCGATTCACCCCCTGCAATCGTGAGTATGGCCAACAAATGGTTCTTCTTAATGACGAACGAAAGAAGGCGAATGGGTTGCCCTCAATCAACATCAGCGTCGTCATTGTATTCCAATCGCCACACCGAGGAGTCGCAAATCTTTTGGTGGTTGGCAGCAACCCAGTCTCGCTGCTCGCCTGTATCGGGAACAGGCACTCCACGAGCCTTTCCAATGTGCTCGAACGCTTCGTCCGGGTGAAATCCCGCATGCAATAAAACGCCCGCGGTAACCATGCCGGTTCTGCCAATACCCGCTCGGCAATGAATGACCGTATTGATTCCTCGACCAGTCGTCTCGTAGAGCATGTAAGTGAATCGCGAGAAGTCCGAGATGGTCGCGGGAAGGCCCCGATCTGCTATGGGGTATGAAACGAAGTCCATTCCATGCTCTTTACAGAAGTGCTTCTCCTTACTGAGGCCAATCGCTTCCGCTTCATGCGGTTCAAGCAGTGAAACGATGCGCTGGATGCCGAACGCCGCAATACCTGCCAACTCGTCTGCCAGCCATTCTCCGGGAACAGGTCTCGCCATGACGGCAACGAAGCCGCTCCCAATCGGCTCAACCACATAGATATCTGGTTCGAATGGCATGCTGGTCACATTGTTAAAGCCAAATGAATGTTCCCTGCCAACGACAGTCAAAATCGAGCGCACCGGATCTCTATACCACGACACTACGGCGATCAGCCGCCGCGCCGATCAGAACTCGACCGATTCACCCCCTGCAATCGTGAGCATGGCCCGCAGTTCGTCCGGGTCGAAATCGAGGTAGAGGAAGCGAACACTCCCGTCGACAAAGGCCGCATTCACTCCGCCGGGATGTTGAATGTTCGAGTCATCGCTAAGTGAAAGCAACTCATCTTCGCTCACATCCAGCGGAGACATCCAATGTACGGCCCGATCGAGCGGTGCATCGACGTACATCAACGTCGAGTGGTTGTCGTCCGTGATGTCTGCCAGAGTTCGCGATTCCGGACCCGAGAAAGCGCAATCGGGGCCGACGACACCCAGATATGTCGTCAACCCACCTGCGGGATCGGCACTTGGACACCGGTAATACGGAACAACCGTATCCCGTGCTTCGGCGTTGGTCGGGTCGTCCCAGGGCTTGGTAAAGTCGATCGACTCGTATAGCTCATTGAGCGAAAACCCTAGATGCGGCAAGATTAGAGTCCGCCAACTGTGAAGACGGTTCCCTTCGTCGTCCACCGTGTAAGTCGGCGGAAAGGCACCGTACTCTGTGTTGTAGCTATGAAGCGCAACAGCAATTTGTTTGAGGTTGCTTTGGCAATTCATCCGTCGGGCCGCTTCCCCAGCGTTGCGCCGTGCCGGAAGAAGCAGCGCGAACAAGACACAAAGAGCCCCAATGACAACCAGAATCGTCTTGAGGGAAATCGCGCCGCTTCGTTTCATGCCCCGCTCCGATGCTGGATAGAAAAGTGGTGCTTCAATTCTATCCGCGTTCGGCATCTTGCAACAAACCGAAAGGAAGGTCGTCGCGCTACTATGACCGGAAGAAGCCACTACACCCCCCTCGCGCAACACCACCCTGCCCTGTAGTTCAGCCGCGAGGAATTTTCAGACCGCTTACAGCCCCAGCAGCTTGTCGCGAACGGCGTTGGCGGTTCGCTCGGTGGGGCTCTGTTCGTCTTGGGGGAGGCCCTCGAGGTTCAGACCTTGCTCCAGGCGGTCGAGATAGGGGCCGAGAACTTGATGGACCTCTTCGGGCATCACGGGCGTGGCCTTGTCGATCAGCACCGTGATGTAGTGGCCCGAACGGGAGTGCAACGCCAACTCGCGGGCATCCTCCGAAAGCGTGACCGCGAAGAACGTAATCGCAACGCACAAGATCACTCCCTTGGCCGCGCCGAACAGCGCACCGATCTGGCGATCGAAGTCTTTGAGCTTGATGCGATCGATCATGCCGGCAACCAGGCGGAAGATGAGCCAGATGGCCAGCGAGGTGCCCAGGTACAGAATGAGCATCGCCACAAACCGATTCCAGGGCTCTTGCTCGCCGACATGCGGCGCCAGCATCGGGCTGAATCGCACCGCGACGGCCCCGCTGAACAGAATCGAACTCAGCGAGGCCAATTGCCATGCCATGCCTTTCCAAGCACCGAAGATCGTTGTGCCCACTAACACCACGAGCATTACGATGTCGTAGATCTGCATGGCCGGCATCTCCCCAAGAAAATATGATTCCGCCCGGTTATTCGCCCGGCGTTAGTGTTTATTGTCATGAATCCACAAGGCGGCGAAGTATAGCGGGGCTGCGCAGTGCGACGAAGACCAAACTACAGGCGTTTCCCACACATTGGAAGCATGCTGTCGCGACAGCGTTGAAGGCAGCGCAGTCGCCGGCTCGAAAGCCGGGGCAAGCACGTACAAACTCCCCGACCGATCAACTCTCGCGAGTTTACTCCAGGCTCAGGCGTTCTCGGTTCGATACAAGTTTCATCCACGTTCGCCATCTCTGCCACAATCAACGCTAGCGAAACAAGACCATGGCTGGATTCAGAACACACATCACCACCAGCAGCGTGCTGGGGGTTGGCTACGGTACGGTCGGCTTCCTCTATCTGGACATCCCGTTTCCCACGGCCGTGCTGGCCGGAGGGCTCTGCGGTGTTTCGGGCATGCTACCCGACCTCGATAGCGATTCGGGCATTCCGTTGCGCGAGAGCGTCACCTTCGCGGCGGCGGTTGTTCCCATGTTGATGTTCGAACGATTCCAGATCCTGTTCGGTTCGATGGAAATGGTGGCTCTGGCCGGTGCGCTGGTCTATCTGCTGATTCGCTTTGGCCTGGCGACTTTACTGAAGAAGTACACCGTTCATCGGGGGATGTTCCATAGTATTCCCGCAGCGATCATCGCCGCTGAGGTCGCTTACCTCATCTGCATCACCGGCGACATCGAAATGCGCGTCTACAAGGCCTGTGCCGTGTTCTCCGGGTTCATGTCGCACCTGGTTCTCGACGAAATCTGGAGCTTGTACTGGTATCGCGGCCGATTACGAGTGAAAAAATCGTTCGGCACCGCCGTGAAGTTGTGGAGCAAGAGCACGTGGGCGAACATCTCGACCTACGCCAAGCTCGCCATCCTGACGTTCGTGGTCTTTCACGACCACCAATGGATGCACCAGTTCGATTCGGACCCGAACAACTTCGAACTGATGGTGCAATCGATCGGCCACTCACTGCGGTTTTAACGACGTTGGTCGTCAAAACTCTCGCCGGCTATCCAGCAACATGGTCACCGGACCATCGTTGACCAGTTCGACTTCCATATGTTGTCGAAACCGACCGGTCTCGACAGCGACACCCTGCTGCCGCACAACCTCGACAAACACTTCGTACAACTGCTCTGCCACCTCGGGCGGGGCCGCCGCCACGAAACTGGGACGTCGCCCTTTGCGACAATCTCCCAACAACGTGAACTGGCTTACGACCAGCATCGCCCCCCCGCTGTCGACCAGCGAGCGGTTCATCTTCCCCTCGTCGTCTTCGAAGATACGTAGCGTGGCGATTTTGGCCGCCAGTTCGCGGGCGTCCTGTTCCCCGTCGCCTTGGGCCACGCCGAGCAGTACCAGCATCCCGCGGTCGATCTGACCGCAGACCTCAGCATCAACCGTCACCTTGGCTCGACTCACTCGTTGTACACACGCACGCATGGTCGCCCGGTGCCCTTGTTGTTGTGAAATGTCCCAACTCCCCGGCATCTTGCTGCCGAAGACGGCGACCAACATAAGTCATTGCCCCGTAGGCGACAAACGTGCCAGCGAACCGGCCCCCACTTCCCTGCCCCTTTAGATGATCCCGGCGGACGTTTAGAATTCGATGGTATGCACAAACCACTGATGGCGATCACGATGGGGGATCCGGCCGGTATCGGGCCAGAGGTGATCGTCGGCGCCTGGGCCGACCAACGCATGCACGCCGCTTGTCGCCCCCTGGTGGCCGGACATCCCGAGATGCTCAGGCGGGCCGTTTCGCTGCTGGGCACGAGGCACACCGTTGTCGAGATTCCCTCTCCGCAGGAAGCCCAACCCACGGCCGACGTAATTCCCTGCGTACGGGTCGTATCCGACGATGTGCTGGAGATCGAGCCACGCCAAATCGACCCCCGCGGTGGACAGGCGGCCTACGACGCGTTGATCGCTGCCACGCGTTGGGCCTTGGGCGACACGATCGAGGGTCTCATCACCGCCCCCCTGCATAAGGCGGCGTTGGTACAGGCCGGGCACAACTACCCCGGGCATACCGAACTGTTGGCCGAAACGTGCAACGTCGATCAGTTCGCCATGATGCTCTACCTGGCCCACGGACGTGGCGTCTCCGGCCCCCATGGGCTGGGCGTCGTGCATGTTACGCTCCACACGGCATTGCGTGATGTGTTCGCTGAGCTAAACCAACAAGTCATCGAAGAAAAAATTGCACTGGCCGACAAGTCGCTGCGATCGCTCGGTTGCGCACGACCGCGGATTGGTGTTTGCGCATTGAACCCGCATGCAGGCGAAGAGCGTTTGTTCGGCGACGAAGAACACACGATCATCGCACCAGCCGTGCAGGCGGCATGCAAGGCCGGCTTCGACGCCCGCGGCCCCTATCCCACCGATACCTTGATGGTTCGCGCACGCAATGGAGAATTCGACGCGGTGGTGGCCATGTATCACGATCAAGGTCACATCGCACTGAAGCTGCTTGGAATGCACCTGGCGGTCAACGTGACCCTCGGGCTACCCATCGTGCGCACCAGTGTGGCGCACGGAACGGCATTCGACCTGGCCTGGCAAGGCATTGCCGAATCGAGCGGCATGGTGGAAGCCATCACCGTCGCGGCACAGCTTGCCGCGGTGCGTCGCGCAAACCAGCCACCAACGGTTCACCAATAGCCTCACAACCTCGGGCACCCAAACCGCATCGGACCCATTGAAACGGAACAAGAATGCCCCCTGCTCTCCCCTCCCCTGCCCCGGATGCTTGCGTATTGTACTTGGTCCGTCACGGAGCTACGGCAAATAACCTCGCCCATCCGCCACGTCTTCAAGGCAGCCGCAGCAATCCGGAACTTTCGGAGGACGGTCGCGATCAAGCCCGTAAGACGGGGCTTTGGCTGTCCCAGGCAACACTGTCCGCCGTATACAGCAGCCCCATGATTCGAGCCCAACAAACCGCGGCCCCGATCGCGGCAGCCCAAGGTCTCGATGTGCACATCGTCGAACAACTCATTGAAATCGACATCGGCGAATGGGAAGGCCGCGATTGGGGAGAGATCGAACGCAGCGAACCGGAAGCATATCGCCGCTTCATTGAAGAGCCCGGGGAGAACCCCTACCTCGGCGGCGAGAACATGAATCAGCTCATCGCCCGCGTCGCGCCCGCACTGGAAGAAATCATGTCATCCAACCTGGGAAAGTCGATCGCGGTGGTGGCTCACAACGTCGTGAACCGCTGCTACATGTCGCATCTGATTGGCATTCCCATGGCGCGAGCGCGGAGTGTTCCGCAACACAACTGCGGAATCAACGTGCTGAATTATCGCAAAGGGAAAGCCAAGGTGGTCACCATCAACATGGAATACCACGTGGCATGAGTCGGAAATACCCTTGGCGTGCCTACTCGACAGGGCTTACTTCGAACTGACGTTGGAACGTGTCAGTCCCGTCTTGCACGGCTAGTTCACCGGGCAGATAGGTGAATTGCTTGGCATCCAGCGGACCGTTGAGCCGCACTTCGTACAGTTCGAGCGTCATCATCGGCGTCTGCGCCGAACGCCCCCCGCCGCGACGATAGTAGTCGAAGCGATACGGAATCAGATCGTCGCAACCGACGTACAGCACGATGTATTCCGGCAATTGCGAGGGTAATTCATCCAAACTTCCCCCGGGTACAATTTGCGCCAAGCGTGTCGCGTCCCACTGCCCTCGCACCGCCCATACATCCACGTTGCCCAACTTCGTTTTCCGCGCTTCGGCAAACTCGAATGCCGCATCCAACTCGCGAACGGTTCGTGCTAGCCCTCCGAGTGCTGGCGTGCGAGGAAAATCTCCGAACCCTTCTGCATTCCGTCGCGAAGCGAGTCCGAAATAGGTCGCGGCGATATCGATCTTCGTTACGCTGGGCTCTTGTTGATCTGGCAAGTGTTGGTGCATCCACAAGTGCTTGCCATCGCACACATGCAACAGAATCGAGGTCTGTTCCTGCACCTTCTTTTGCTTGGGGTCTTCGATCCTCATTTGTAGTTCGAAGCGATAGCGGTGCTCGTCAATCGGCCCCTGGGCGAAGATCCCGCTGCCGAACATATCGAACCCCAGCACATGCACTTGAAAACGCAGCCTGGCCGTGATCGAGCGGATCAGCTCGAGCGTTTCCAAAGAGTCGCGGACGATCTGGCTGGCCTGTTGCTCAGCGACGCGGACTTCGCCGGTCGCTTGCGCCGCCGGTTCTGTCACTGCTTGCTGGCTATTGGCAGGCGACTGGGCTCTCCCCTCCGTCGCCGCGAAAAACGCGACGAATACGAGCAGGAGCCCACATGTCAAGCTAGGCAATCTGTCAGTCATGTTCTGGTTTTGCCGGTTTTGTCAAAGATTCTGGCCCAATCCGACCGACCAATAGTCCTCAGAGGCACTAGATCGCTTCTGACTACAGGGCTTGGGTTTCGCACAGCCGACAGGCAACGCGAACCAAGACCCGAGATTGTAGGACCGTCCGGCAATCGACGTCCACGGCAGTTGCCGCGTCGCCAAACGGTCTGAGCCAACACGAGAAACAAACATTCGAAAGGTACGGGGATATGGTTTGGTTCGCCCAGTCCCGAGCCCGTTGGGGGGACGCGATGAAATACCAACTTCTTATCCTGTGCATGGCAGTTGCTGTCACCGGTTGCAAGTCGAACAACTTGCCACCGGCGCAGATGCTGTTTGAACCCGGCCCTGGTGTTGGTGGCCCTGGCCCCGGCGTGATGATGCCTGGGGCTTACGGTGCCGAGGGTGCGATGCAAGCCGCGGCCATGATGGGCGGTGCTGGTGGTCCAGGTGGACCCGGCTGTGCTCCCGGTTGTCCTCCAGGCGGAGGAATGATGATGGGCATGCTGGGGCAGTCGTCTCAAATCGCCTTCGTCGGCCCCGACGGCATGATGATCACCTGGGACGTCGGCCAACCCGGCTACTTCGATTCCGAACCGCTGGTCGCCCCCGGACGTTCGAACTTTCCGCAAGGTGCGATCTACCGTTTGAAGTTGACCAACATCCCGGCACGCCCGGGAGTGGAACTCTACCCCACGCTCGAACTCGCACCGACCATGCCTCGCACCGAGGCGTATCTGTCGCATAATGCGATTCCGGCACAGTTCACCGAAGAAGACTTCGATCAGGTTACCAGCGGCAACTTCGTAACCAAAGTCATCTACCTGCCGGATGCAGAATTTCAGGAACTCGCCCTGGCCGGTGTCGAAACGCTCGTCAGCACACGGCTCGACCCGGGTGTCGATCCGATCGTCGAAGCCGACCGTCGCGGTACGATCCTGGCCATCATCCGCTTGGGGAACAAAGATCTGCAAATCCCCGACGGCAGCGGCGAAGTCCCCGGCGAAATCATCCACGAAAGTGTCGTCCCGGCCAGCTACGAAGGCTGCATCGACGGCGGTAGTATCGGCGGTGGCGATGGCATGACGCCCATTCCCATGGCGAGTGCCCCCATGATGCCCCCCGGCGGTCTCCCCCCAGGGTTCATCTCGGGTGCGACCGCTCCGCAGTACGGCATGCCGATCAGCGGAACCCCCATCGGGCTGCCCGGCCCGCCACACATTCCCTTAGGTGGCCCTGCCGGTTTGCAGAAGCACGTGATTACCAACCATACCCACGTTCACATGCCGAAACCTACCAGGAAGCTCAGTGTGAATGTGAAGCAATCGCCCGGGTTTAGCTACCCGAAACCGCCGAGTCATGTGTCGATTCGTGAACGTGTGACGAAGGCCCCGCTGTGGTTCACACAACCGCTGGGTGACAAGTTCAAGTTCCTGAAGTAACCACCATTACCGTGGATCGGGCGGCGGCGGCGATGGTGTCGACCTCCCCCCTACCCCACCGCAGATGAATAAAACTCTATGCCAACGGTCCGACAGCTTAGGTGTCTTTCACGGACACAACAGGCTCCCCGCTGGAGAAGTTCCGCCGGCTTATGGGTGTTGCTCTCGATCGCGTGCTTCGGCATGTGCCACGAGACCATCGCCCAACAACCACGGCTGCACTACCGTTTCGACGGTAGTAGTTCTCTGGGAGCGATTGGCAGCTGGCGGCTCCAACGGGGCGGACCGTTGGCCGGATATTTTCAACCGGTCGAGCTAAGGGCTCCTGAAGGGGCCAAGATCGCCATGGCGATCAACGGATCCTTCACCGAGCCCCAGTTGGCTCCCGCATCAGTCGGATTACTGATTGCACCGGTGTATCGATTTCGCGTCACCAACATCCCATTTGAAGTGGGACGCGAAGTGTTTCCCACGGTCGAGATCATCGACCGTACCTATCCCCCGCCACATTTAGCGTGGAAATTCCCCATCCCGATCGAACTCACGCTTGAAGATCTCAAGATCGCACTGTCGGGAAAGATGGTCACCCGCGTGATCTACATCGAAGACCCCGACATGGCGCTGCCGGTGCAGACGGAATACAAAGAGCAACCCTGGTTCGACGTCGGTCCCGACGCCAACCCATTGCTGACCGCCGACACACTAGGCCGCCCGGTGGCCATTTTGCGGATGGGTGGACGACAGCCGCTCGATCCGTTGACTCCGGAAGAATCATTTCTGTTTGGTTCACCGCCGTTGATGTTCGCGCCGCAATGCATGGAAGCCCCTGCTGGCCTGCCCACACGGCAACCGACCGAGGAACTTGCGCCTGAAGCGTTGGATGTCGAGGAGCTTGAAACTCCGCCAACTCGCGAAGATCCACCGACCCCGGAATCCGCACTCGATGCAGAGGTGCGCGGATGAGCCAACGTGTGGCGTCTAATGTCGAACATCTCGCCTGGCCACGTTGGTGGCGATGGACACTGCTGGCCCTGTCGACGCTGATCTTGTGCTCATGCTCACCAGCACGACATAAGATGCTGCCTCAGGGTGCCATGGTCGAGCAACCGATCGCCGAGCAACAAGTCGCTTTTCAACAAGCTGTCGAGCAACCAAACGTTGGGCAACAAGCCGCGATGATGCCTCCGGTCGCTCAAGCCATGCCGTCGGCCGTAATACCCGCGGGGGGCGCCTGCTGTGTACCGCCTGGCCCAGCCGGTGGTGCTTGTTGTGCACCGCATCAAGGCATGTCTTGCCAGGCCGCGTGGACTCCCCCGGGCATCGGATGCCCTTGGCCGAAGGACGAGTATCTATGCGATGGAGGCGACTTCGAAATCCCAGCCAGCGTCGACGCCAACTGGCAGATCTACGGCTTGGGCATCGAAGATACGATCGCCCATTTCGATACGCTCGATGCGCGACGGTTGGTCGAACCGAGCAATCGCGTCTGCATCTACGCGCCGCGTTTCGCTGCCGTGCGTAGCGTGGGTGGTCTAAATGAGAACGAACAGGTTGCGGGCCCGGTCGGCGTCGAACAACCGATCTCGCCGTTGCGAAGAGACGAAGTTCAAATCGCGGCCACCGACAAACAAAACCTGGCCCCCATCCACCAGCGCACGTTGGACCGCGCGGGCGAATACCAAATGAATCAATCGGATGGCATTCTGGCCACCACGCTCAAAGCGGTGGCCTTCCAGGATGCGTATCTGCCGTATGAAGACCTGCAGATCATCCGTCGCGGTATTGTCTCGCAAGCCGAAGAGGCTCGCCTGGCCGAACTGCACGAGGCAGCCATCACCTGGACCGGGGACCAGGAAGTGCAGGTCATTCTCGATCTGCAAAAGGCTACCGAAGACGTCAAAGTCGAGTCGGCCCATACGCTGTACTCGATCGAAGAGAATCCCGAAGGCAAGTTGCGTCTCTGCAAGATCGCCTCTTGCCACGCGGCACGTCCCGGAGACACGGTCGATTTCACGCTGCGATACGACAACGTCGGTCGCTCGACGATCGGCAACGTCACCATCGTCGACAACCTCACCGGTCGCCTGGCCTACGTTCCCGGTAGTTCTCAATCGAGCCGCGATGCAAACTTCCTAACCGAGTCGAACGAGCAGGACTCGTTGGTACTCCGTTGGGAAATCATCGCCCCGCTCGAACCGGGTGAAGGTGGCGTGATTCGCTTCCGCTGCCGGGTCCGCTAGCGCGTCCCGCTGGCACTGCAGACTTTCCTCGCCTGGCTCAGGCATCTCTCAGGCTGCTATCAGCTATCTGATCTTGACGTTGGCCCGAGCGCCCTTCTACGCTCGCGCACCTCGATCTCCTCACCAGTCGACACTTGCCCAGGCCCCGGGTTATGGACTCCGCGGATACGGAATCTGCCACTAACGAACATCCCGTGTATCGCTGCCCCGGCGAGCGTTACACCATCGACCGCTCGACTCACCTGGGCCGTTTGGCAAGCTTCTACACCAAGTGCCATGCGTGCCCGCATCGCGACGACACGGCAACGCTCTCGAAGAACATCCGGAAACGTCTGGTGGAGAGGCAACAACGCGTTTCCGTTTCACCGGAACTCACCGGCGACGTACTGCAAGGCCATGTGGGACAGACCCTCACCGTGGCGTTGGCCAAAGAGGTTGCACAGCGATTTGGAATTTGGCTGCACAAGACGAAAGCTGATAACGATATTCCCAAGGTCATTGTTGCCAGTGACGGTCGCCCGCTAACCGCACCGTTGGTGTCGGCGTTGAGTGCTGGGCTCGCGTGGGCCGGATGTGGCGCGATCGACGTGGGCAACGTCGTGGTCCCCGCGGCGATCGACGCCCAGGCAGAACATGCTGCGAGTGGCTCGATCAGCGTAGGCAATACTCCCGGCGACCCGGAAACGGCCAGCGTCCGACTGTTCGGACCGCAGGGTCGCCCGCTCTCGCTGGACAAGGACATCCGCCTGACAGCGGCGTCGTCGCTCGCCCGCCCCAGTCGGCATGCCCCCCCTGCCCAACGTGCCGTGGCGGATCGGCCGTATCTCGATCGACTGAGCGAATACTTTCACGCGCTGCGACCACTGCGGTTTGTGCTCGATACTCCCAGCGAAACCATCATCAACTGGACCGAAACACTCCTCTCCCAAGTCGCCTGTTCCGCTACCCTGCTGAGAGACGGCCGACGGTTCGTCGGCATCCACGAACGCGGTAGCAGCTTGCCCCGCGATGCAGCCGACAGCGACGATGCAAAGCGCGATGCGGCGAGGGAACCGTCCCCGACACAAGCACCCCAAGCAAATCCTGCAGGCCCACCACGGGAAGTGTCGCGGGTTATTCGTGACGAGGCCGCCCACTTCGGATTGATGATCGACGGGGATGGACGCACGCTGCAGGTCTACGATGAAAAAGGCCGCCAACTCACTCCAGAGGAATTGTTCTTCGTGCTTGCCACGTTGGGCGGCGATGCGGATAACACTTCCCCTGTCGTGGTTCCCCATCGGTCCGAGGGAAATCTGGTCGATGCCCTGCAGCAGGATCCAACCAATACGATTCCGGTAACCGGCCCACCTTTGTCCGTGCATCACACCATGCTCGAGACCAATGCGGCTTGGGGGCTCGACCCGCAGGGAGTGATTTGGCACCGCAACCAACTTCCGACACCCGACGCCTTGCAAGCCATGGCCCACTTGCTGGTCGCCCTGAGTCGCAGCGATCGCCAGCTCTCCGTCATCGTCGCTGAGTTTGGAGAGATCACTTCACGCGGGAACGCGATTCTTCCCGCTGTCGCTTGATCCCGATGAGATCGAAACCTTCTCACTCACCCCCCTGCCCTGCTGCTTCCTTTGCAGGTGTTCCTGCGCTACGATAGTCACTGAGAGCGCGGTTCGCTCCGAATTTGAACCAACGAATGGTCTTCTGAGATTGAGGAACCCCGATGTCGCGAAAGTGGATTGCCGAGCGGATGGCGCATTTCGATAGCTCGGGCATCCGCCGCGTGTTCGATTTGGCCAGCCAGCTCAAGCATCCCATTAATCTTTCGATCGGGCAGCCCGACTTCGACGTGCCGCCGGAGGTGCAGGAAGCGGCCATCGAAGCCATTCGTTCCGGTAAAAACGGGTACGCTCTCACCCAAGGCATGCCGGCGCTGCGAGAGAAACTAGGGCAGCAGATCGACGAGCAATACGGGCACGCCGGCCGGCAGGTGTTCGTCACCAGTGGGACCAGCGGCGCCCTGGTGTTGGCCGTCATGGCGTTGCTCGATCCCGGCGATGAGGTCATCGTGTTCGATCCCTACTTCGTCATGTATCCCCCGCTGGTCGGATTGATGGGTGGGCGTTGCGTGTTGGTCGATACGTATCCCAACTTTCGCATCGACATCGATCGTGTGCGGGCCGCCATCACGCCGAAGACCAAGATGATTCTGTTCAACAGTCCCGCCAATCCCACGGGCGTGGTCGCCAGCCAGGCCGAAACAAAAGCTCTGGCCGAATTGGCCGCCGACCGGGAGATCGTCCTGGTCAGCGACGAGATCTACCGCGAGTTCTGCCACGAACCGTTTACCTCGCCGGCCCAATACAACGAGAACACGCTGGTCATCGATGGGTTCAGCAAAACCTACGCCATGACCGGCTGGCGGTTGGGCTACGCGCATGGTCCCAAGCAAATCATCGAGGAGATGATCAAGCTGCAACAGTACACGTTCGTCTGCGCCCCCCAGCCCGCCCAATGGGCCGGCGCCGTCGCGCTCGACATCGACATGCAGCAACACGTGGCCAACTACCGCCGCAAACGAGATCTATTGCTGGAAAGTCTCGACGGAGCCCTGGAAGTCGAAACCCCCGGCGGCGCGTTCTACGCCTTCCCCAAAGCCCCCTGGGGCACGGCCACCGAGTTCGTGACCCAAGCCATCGAACAACACGAGCTACTCATCATCCCCGGCAACATCTTCAGCCACCACGACACCCACTTCCGCATCTCCTACGCGGCCAGCGAAGAGACGATAAAGAAGGGGGCGGAGGTGTTAAAGGAGATGGCGCGAGAGCTTTGAAGCTGTGCTTGACAGCCCGATTACCAAGCGGGAAGTCCGATCTAGACTCAAGAATCGATAAGGCAACTCACTATGATAGAGCATTAATCATCGCCAGACGCTCGACTCTCGAGCTAATCGGGCGAGCCATGCGATTCGGCATGTCATCGAATGTTCGCCCATTTAGTTTGCGACCAGATTTAGACTTCTGAACGCCGCCCCACTGCTTGAAAAAGAAGGGAATGCCGCAAGAGCCACACTGCTTTCGAATTCCGGTAACCCATTCCTCTTTCATTGGTCTGGCACCTGCTCCACTCTCACCACCAACTATGACCCAATGAATATCCTGAAGGTTAAGCTTCCCAAGATCTTCAAGTAGGGGCTCAACCGAGAGAAACCGAACCTCAACGGGAGACTCGCGCAAATGAGTGATCCTCGGGACGCCGTGCTTTCGATTCTCGACGCTTACCCCCCACCAAATGTGATCCAGCTTGGAGGCAAACGCGAGCTTGGACATCAAGAGATCTCTAAGACGTTCTGATCGCTTTGTGAGCACCTGAAATGTGTGCCATGCTGCAAGTTCCATGACCCTGACGACTTGCTCAATGTATTGGTCTGGAACACGCTCATGAAACAAGTCACTCATTGAGTTGACAAAAACCGTTCTCGGTGACGACCAGCGAAGCGGTTCCGCCAGTTTCTCCGGAACGAGCCTGAGATCGAATCCTTGTTCATAGGGATGATCAGGAACCCCCCGAAATCGCTCGGCAAAGGTCTCTGCATAGCAATGCTTGCAGCCCGCACTAATCTTCGTGCACCCGCGAATTGGATTCCATGTAGCGTCTGTCCACTCAATCGTTGAGTTCTGACTCATTTCCCGCCTCCTTAGGGGAATGTTATGGTAACGTTAGGTCCAATCGTGCCTCTTTTCCGCGAAATAGAAGAAGGTGACATCTGGATCTTGCCTTCCTGCTCCAATCTGCACAACACCTCACGATAGTTCTTTAAGACATATCCTTTGCCTTTACTGTGTTGCTCAAAGAGAGGCCTCAACTTTGTCGTCATCCCTGAACAATCTGATAACAGCATATCTTCCAAATCACCGAGTGGTCGAACCAGTTCAAAGAGACTTGGCCACCTAGAATCTGCGGGGTTGTATTCGAAGTTAGCAACAGTGCCTTCTTTGTGGCTGTGCTTGTACATCACGTCCCGCATGATTTCGTAACCACGGAAGTGCTTGCTCACAAAAAATAAATGATGTGTAGTCCTCGTACCCTGAGGATTTCTAAATCGAAAAGGCAGTACGTATTCCCCGCCCATTTCTTCGAGTGACTGTTTCATTTGCTCCACAATGAAGCACTCACGTTCGTTTGGCTGATAAAGCCTTTCTTTGAGCTGCTGACGTATTCCATCGGCACGTAACTTGCCAAAGAGAGCATCCATGTGATCTTCGACTGCACTGTTACTCAAACCCATACTGATCCGATTGTAGTTGAAAAAGAAGACGCAATCGCAGCCCCAGTCCTTGAGAACTGAGTTGACCAGTTGCAACGACAGACCTTTGTATCCGAATGGATCTACGAACAGGAACGTCGGAACTAGCTTCATAGCCTTGAATTGTCGTACAAGCTTTTCACCGACCTTACCAGTCGACACTCGAGGTTTGTACCTTAGACTTTCAATACCAGGTATCTCATTGATCTCCGACTCCAAGGATGCCGAGTTGGCCTTGTCACTATCATTAAAGATGGCTACAAGCCTATCACCGACCTTCTTGTCGCCAACTGCTCGCTCCATAATCATGAGAGGTGTTGACGCTGCACCATTCTCGTACCGCCCAGGGCCTGCGAAGAGATCGACATAGGCGATCTTCTGAACCTGATTGGGAAATCTTCTTTGGGTCCCAATAATCACATTGGCCCAAGCCCAGAAGTAATCTGCAACAATCGCCGCCTTGATCTGTGATTGTTCCGATTGCTCATCGAAGAAGTTTTCAGACATTTGGTTGCCCCCTGCCTACCAACACAAAACAAAGTGTTCATATGTACACTATATTTAGCCGATCCCACTTTGAATAGCAAGAGTATGCATTGATATTCATCGACGAAGTCTTTCCCATCTAGTCGGTTTGAGCCTAGATCTTGGAGTATACAGTGAGTGCCTCGAACAGTTTGTCATTAGCCATTTAACGTGAGTCTGCTCAAAGACGACCCCCAAAATGGCCATCACACAACCGCGAGTACTGTACCCATGCCTGATAAACTCCCTTATGATGTCGAACATTGGGAAGTCGTGTCGCAGGTGTCCGATCTGCGGGTTGCGGTGTTTACGCTTGCGGCGGGGCAGTGTGTGCCGTGGCACATTCATACGCAGGTTTCCGACACCTTCTTCTGCCTCGAAGGCCCGATGGTGGTGGAACATCGCGGGGATCTTAAGTCGGTCGAACTCGCGGTCGGCGAACGCCACGTCGTCCCACCCAACACGCCCCACCAGGTAAGCGGCAAAGACGGCGGCCGATGCCGCTTCGTCATCATCCAAGGCATCGGGACCTATGATTTTGTGCCGATCGAAGGGGTTAAGCGACGATAGTTCTGCCGTAATTCGTTGACGCAAGTAATGGTTCCTGCAACCAGGTGAAATATAGCGACCCCGATGCCGTATAAACACCTATGCTTCGTTTTGGCTGCTAGTCTTGCGCTTGTGACCATCGTGGCGAGTTATGAGGCAGTCCGCGTTCGTACTCGCCCCGTGCATGTACGAAGCGAGATAATCGTGCCCACTACGAAACTACTTGCCGACATCACCTCACTTGCCGAAGCCGGTGATTGTGAGTTGGCGACGGAGAAGCTGAAACTATGGGAAGAGCTTTGGAATGGATATTTGAGTGGAGGCGAAACGCCGGAAGGGTTTTGTCGGCGAATCCTTGATCACGGGGCAATTTCTCTGCGAGACTAGCAAGGGGCCGATAGACCGTTTGGTGTGTCTTCGCATTGCTGGAAGCCCGGTAGTGTGTGCCCACCGAATCGCAGACACGCCGCATAGGTTCACTGTGGACTGTTTCGTAAGCTTTCATTTCGCTTCAGGCCGTTTACATCTTGGCTGAAACAGCGAACAGCGTTGGGCGCGAGTCCATGAATACCCGGGAGTGCGCGCGAGTCATTGTCCTGAGCCCCAGCAATCGAATCGTCTTGGTACGGTACGAGCGTGACTTACCGATCGATCCGCAAAGATCGGTAACCGCTGAGTATTGGGTCCCGCCGGGCGGGGGCAAACAACCCGACGAAACGTTTGAACAGGCCGCCGCCAGAGAACTGGAAGAGGAAACGGGAATCGAATTGGATTCCATCGGGCCGTGCATCGGGGTCAGAGCATGCACCTTCTCGCATCAAGGTACGCTGCGCTGCCAGTACGAAAAGTACTTTGTCGCCTGGGCTCCCGAAAAGTGGCCGTTACGAAACAGAACCAGCGAACCGATCCTCGACATCCGGTGGTGGTCGTTGCCCGAGATTCGGTCGTCAACCACAGAGTTCTTCCCCGCCGACTTGGCCGAACTGGTTGAACTGCTAGTTGCGGGCACCGTCCCGAATGTACCGCTTTCACTACAGTAGGCGACCGAGACCAATTGAGCGTCCGTAATTCACCGCCCCTCCGACAGACTCACATCGCCATACTTATCGAGTCCGTGGTAATTTTGTGCCGCTATCGCAACGATCGACCTCTTTCGCTGGCGATTGTGTTGAGAAACACCCGACGGATGGCGTCGTAGCCTCGGTCGTTGGGATCTTCGATGTTGTCGAAGTACCAATAGTGAGGATCATCTCGGCGATAGGTCGCTCGCCAGAATTGGCTGCAATGGGATCCATGCCCGAGGAACGTTTCATACAGTGGGACAATGTGAACGTTCTCGTTCGATGTTCCGCAGCGGCGAATCGCCTCATTGTATTCGGCATGGATTGCAAGACCATCGGGCCAGTGTGGAAGATAGACACTCGGTGCGTCGCCCACCCCGTCGGTAGGATCGTAAATGTCGGCCAAGAAAATCTCACAACCACCCGGGAAGCAATCGTTGATGATGCCGACCATCGTTTCGAGACGCTTGTCGAAGTTCTTGATCCACGGTCTCGCCTGCTCCAACGTCGCGCCGTACATCGCACCTTCCTGCGGTGCTGACCGACCATAGTTGTGAATCAGGTCGTTCCCGCCGGTAGTCATCACGACGAGCCCGAACACTTCTGGTTCCTGCGCCGCCAATTCGCCCTCGAGGATTTCGAGATGATCGAGCGACGTCGTCCCTGACACAGCCAAGTTCCGTGATTCTAGATTCGGCAAGACCTCCGACAAGCAAATGCCTCGCATCTCAACGAATTCGTCGGATGGATTGCGGATGAGCCTCTGAAAATAGCTGTGGTCCAACGTCCGAGCGCCCAACCCTGCCGTTACGCTATCGCCGACACCGACCACCATGACGGGTCGCTCGGTCCACACTTCTGCAAAGTTGGCCGAATCCACCGTAGGGCCGGCAGGACCTTCTCCGATGGGGCGAATCAGAAAGAACCGGATGTAGCCAAGCGCGACCGCGACCAAGAGAACGCCCACAACCAAAAGCCACAAGGTGCGCCGGGTGGCAATGCGGGAGATCAACGGATTCGACATCGGGTCACGGTTTGGCTAATTTTCGAAAGATGAATTCTCGTCTTGCTGTAGCAAGGTCCATTCTAACTGCAAACGCATTTTCGTTAAGCAATCAACACACCGGCAAGGTCGTGTGACGTCCAGCCAAGTAGCGTGCGTCAAGCAAAACGCAGATCCACAAACTAGAAAGGTAGGGTGCTGTCCAGCGAAGCGCAGACGCACCACTTGGTATGGGTTGGGTGCACCGCAGTTAGACGCCCCTCGTTCTCCTTTCCCATATCCGGGATCAACCCTGCACGCAGATTTGTTCCGTTGGATCTGTTGGTGCTAATTCTACAGTGCGCTATTCGTGTTTCAATGATTCAAGCCATGCCACTTCGGATCGAACGCCTTCACTCAGCTTAGAATCACTTTGTGTGTCAAGTACGTGCGGTGCCGTTCCCAGTTCATCTTTCACCCCCAGGTCATGGAGGAAGATCTGATGGCGCTCAGTGAGACCTCTGCTAAGCACACTATTGAGCTTTAGTGCAACACCCATTGCAAAGGTACACAAATACATCAAGCGGTAGGTGTTAATCGCTGATCTACTAGCAATGGCCGGATGATCAACGCACTTCACCAGAAGGAAGAAATCATTCCAAAGAACTTTGCAGTACTCCTCTTTGTAGCTTGACATGATCGGGTTGATGTATTCAATACACAACTGTGCGGTCTTATATGGTAGCGAACAGATAAACATGTGGATTGGATAGTCAGGGGGCGATTCCAAGAACAACATACCGCTCAAATGCGACAACTGTTCTTCTAGAGTCTCGACATGCCACGCAGCCTGTTCAACATCAGACGAATCCTGACTCGCTGCGAGACTCCGGTATTCAGACTCGAATCGCTGTAGCTGCTGCGACGGAGTAGCAGCCATGAAGTCACGAATTTTCTGCAACTTCTCGTCAGAAACCATGATGACCACACTATCGTTCTATTCGAAAACTTTGCGAATCGCGTCCGGCACTGATTGGGGTGCAGGTAGTTCGTTGCCGTGGAAGGTTCTAGAGTTTGTAGTGCTCTGTTGATAACAAATGACCTGTTTTTATAGTCGCTAACGCCGGAGGGCGTAGGCGAGCACTCGGATGCTGGCCTCGGTGAACAGGCTCGGTTCCTTACGAGCGTTCAGCATGGAGCCGGTCGTACGTTTCAGTCCGCTCATGAACGACTCGACCAGCCAACGTCGCCCGTACCCATGGATCTTGAGCCGCCGCGGAGTCATTTTTGATCGATATTTTCCGTTCACGCCGCCGTCGGCCCGATGCACGGCCGGGGGAATCCAACTCGTCACGCCCCAGTTGTCCCGGCAGTACTCATGAACCCACTCCGCATCATATCCGGCGTCGGCGAACAACACTTGCGGTTGCACCGCAGCGCTGGTTTTCTCCAACAGCGGCCCGGCGACCGCTTTGTCGTTGCAAGGCCCCCAGCTGACGACCAGGCTGGCCGGCAGCATCGAACCGCACATCACGCAGACCGACAGCTTCACGTACTTTTTTTGCTTTCCGCCGCGACGCGTCTGGAAATAAGCGCTCGCGGATGTCGTCTCCACGCCTGTGGCGTCGATCGCAGCTTCCTCGTCGTCGGCTGCGAACTCGGCGACGAGCTCCGCCAGCATCGCGTCGACGATCGCCAGCGTGTCGCTGCGGTCGGCGAACCGCTTAAGCGTCGAGTAATGCGGCAACCGCTTCAATCCCAGGGCTTTTTGCAGCTTCTCCGAAGCGTCCAGCACGTCGATAACGCCACGATACGTCGTTTTCAAGTACGCCCGCAGGATCAAGCAGCTCAGCAACTGCGCCTGCGTGAACTTGTGTGGGCTCTTGGCGTGCGAGTAGGGCTGCATGTACCGACCCGCCTGACGCAAACTCAAGCGGGCCACGTCGATCAACACGTTTTGCTTTGCGCTCATGACCAAAAGGTTTAGCGCCAAACACATAATTCGTCAATATGTTTTCAACAGAGCAAGTTTGTAGCAATGGGTTCTCCGCCAAACATCGTTATCGTTATAGCACGAAAACCTGGCTTCAACTGGTTGCCGGATCCGGCCTCAATCACTCCCGCGTCTTCTGCAAGTCGCTGGTGCGATGTGAGGCCTCTCGCTATATCTACAACATTACCTTGGTCATCAACGATTGCGAGAATACCAGGGCCACCATCGTCAATGGGAATCCGCGGAACTGCTGTTGGGTTAGCAACGTAGCGTGCGTCCAGCGCAGACTCATGGACGGTTGGCCCCGGATACGGGGGAATGAGGGCATGGGAACCAAACAACACGGACCGTACCGGCAGCCAATCGCAGTTATGCGAAGTGAGAACAAGAGGCGTTAAACCGCTGAGCATACCAATTCCGTGTCGTGCGTCTGCGCTTTGCTGGACGGCATCTATGAAGTGGCATTCCGATAAGAAATGGAAAGCACCACCCCCCAAAAAAACAAACGAGCCTTGCGATGGAAGTCATCGCAGGCTCGTTTGTGGGGGCGCGTACTGGACGCCCACCGGGGTTGCGGGGCAACCGTGGTGGGTTTGAACGTTACGCGCTTTTGTTCTTCGGCTGTGGTATGGGAAGCATTTGCTCGCGGCCCATCACCACGTCGTCGGTAATGACATATCGCATGCCGGGGCCTTGATCGGGCAAGTCGAACATGATGTCGAGCATCACGTCCTCGATGATCGAACGAAGCCCCCGAGCACCGGTCTCTTTCTCCCGAGCCCGATCGGCAATCGCCGCCAAGGCGGTCTCGGTGAATTCGAGATCGGCGTTTTCAATCTCAAACAGTTTCTGGTACTGGCGAACCAAGGCGTTCCGCGGCTCTTGCAGCACGCGAACCAACGCGTCGGTCCCCAGCGGGGTCAATGCAGTTAGTATCGGCAGTCGACCCACCAGTTCAGGAATCAAACCGAATTCCAGGATATCATCGCTATCGGCCTGTAGTAGCAATTCACCCAACTCGAAATCTCGATCTTCGTCCGAGCGGTTCTCGCTACTGAAGCCGATGGTTCGTTGGCCCAAGCGTTTGCTGATAATCTTGTCGATGCCCACAAACGTGCCACCGCAGATGAACAGAATGTTGCTGGTGTCCATCTGGATGTACTGCTGTTCAGGATGCTTGCGGCCACCTTGCGGCGGAACGTTTGCCACGGTGCCCTCGAGCATCTTCAACAGGGCTTGCTGCACGCCTTCGCCCGAGACATCGCGGGTAATCGACACGTTCTGCGTGGTCTTGCCGATTTTGTCGATTTCATCGATGTAGAGCACCCCGCGTTGGGCCGCTTCGATATCGAAGTCGGCCGCGTGCAAGAGCTTCAGCAGCAGGTTCTCGACGTCTTCGCCTACGTAGCCCGCCTCGGTCAGCGTGGTGGCATCGCCAATGGCGAACGGCACATCGAGAATTCGGGCCAGTGTCCGGGCCAGCAACGTCTTGCCGCAGCCGGTTGGGCCCATCAGCAAGATATTCGATTTCTCGATTTCCACGTCGCTCGTTTCGGCGCCCAGCATCAGACGTCGATAGTGCGTGTAAACTGCCACGGCCAACACTTGCTTGGCGCGGCTTTGCCCAATGACGTAATCGTCCAACTTGGCGACGATTTCTGCGGGTGAGGGAACTTTGGTAAACAGTTGCTTACTGGTTCCTCGTCGGCGGCGTTCCTGATCCAAAATCGATTGGCACAATTCGATGCATTCGCCACAGATATAGACTTCGCCGGGCCCTTCAACCAATGGCCCCACGTCGCGGTAACTCTTACGACAGAACGAACAGAATGCGTTCTTCTTGGTGGTACCACCCCGTCGACTCACGTTGACATCCCTACTTGAGGGCATGCTCACTCCTTTCCCCCCAATGACATGAATTCCCCTGGCGGGGGCTCGGGTCAGTTGGGTCGTTTCCTAGTACTGCTCGAGCGACCGTGTCCCGACGGGGCACGACGTCGTTGGGGGGCGTCCTTGTCCGCTACAGAACCCGAGCTGTGAGGGTCTCTCCACTGGTGCTATCGAGTTTGGCAAAAGCCGGCTCCGAGCATCCGCGATCGGACCCGCACGAACAGATCAGCAACAAGAACTACCTACAACAATTGCCGAACGTTCTAACCTTTACCGCCGTTATCTTTTAACTCCGCATGCAAGCGTTCCGCCAGCATGCTCTTTATTGTTCGGAATTCCTCGTCGCTTAGCTCACCCTGGGAATGCAAGTCAGAGAAATTCGAGATAAGTTCACTGGCCTCTGGGCTATCGTCGTCCATTCCACCCCGGAAGACGTTAATAACGTAAACGCCGACGACGACCAGAATTGCCAGAACAGCCGCCCATATCACTACTTGAGTTGGCGTCTCGGAGAGAAATTCCGACATAGAAAAGCCTGATCGTCAATCGTATCCTCTGCCCTGTTTCTCTGACCCATTCGACCCTCCCATTATGCACATCATCTCAGGGCTAGTCCAGAAATACGAGAAGCAGTTGGAGGGCAACGGCCTGCTAAACCACCCAACCGCAACAATTTGCGGAAATCGCGGCATCCGGCCGGAAGGAGATGGCCGCAGCCGCGTATCGCATCGCGGCTGACAGCCAATTCTGGCGGACCTTCGAGACGCTATTTCGCGTGCATGGTCCAGTGTACGGAAAGCCGGTCGATCTGGGACGTCTTCCAAAAAGGGACGGTCTCCAAAAGATCAACAGGCCTTCATTCGACCGGGCGCCCCCTTACATGGTGCCCGGTCTGAGTAGATGTACGCACCCTGTTTCGAGTTGGTGCGCTAGCGTTTGAGATTTTTCAAACTTTGTTCGGCAACGTCGCTACCGCCACCTGCGTTGACAGCTAAGCTGGGCCCTCCTACGTTGACCCTCGATCTTCCGGCCTGATGCCACCCAAGGTGTCCTACAACGAATTGTCTTGAGCATGTCCAAAGATGACGACTTGAAACGGGTGTTGGACCGCAAAATCATCGCGGTCGTCCGGCTGCCCAGCGGAGAACAACTGATCGACGTGGCCGAGGCCCTACTCGCCGGCGGAGTCGACGTGCTGGAGATCACCTTCACCGTCCCCAAGGCAACCGCCGTGTTGGAAACCGTTGCCGATCGTATGGGCGACCGCGTGTTGCTCGGAGCAGGAACCGTGCTCGATACCGAAACCGCCAGGGCCGCGTTGCTGGCGGGGGCCGAGTACCTTGTTTCTCCGACACTCAACCTGGATGTGATCGAAATGGCGCGACGCTACGGAAAGCTAGTCATGCCCGGTGCCTTCACACCGACCGAGATCCTCAAGGCCTGGGAAGCCGGGGCGGACATCGTCAAAGTATTCCCCTCGGATGTGACGGGCCCCAAGTATCTAAAAGCCGTGCGTGGCCCCCTGCCCCAGGTGCGATTGATGCCCACCGGTGGAGTGAATCTCGACACCGCGGCCGACTTCCTAGCGGCCGGCGCGAGTGCGCTTGGCGTTGGCGGTTCACTGGTAGAACCGAAAGCGGTGGCCGCGGGAGACTTCGAACGCATCACGTCGTTAGCCAGCCAGTACGCGAAGATTGTGGAAGCAAGCCTGCCTTAGCTGTTGCTCGCGTTGCCAGCGACGATGGCACCGTTCGGCCGCCGGTCGTCACCGATCCCCACGTCCGTTTCAAGTTACGTGATTGATACGGTCGATACCACTGCTACACGGTCTCGTGCGCGCGGATGCGATGCAACCTTCGCCCGCCCACCAATTCGAGCGAGGGACCGATGGACACATTGAATGCGAGGCGACATGGCCCGGGCTGCAACCCGACCGTTTCGCGTCTACGATTCTGAGGTGCGACATGTGGTTGAATCGACTCGCCTGTTTTGTTGCCGTCGCAAGCTGCACGGTGGTTACCATCGGGCAGATGCCGCCGGTGCAACGTCCGGTCGTCGGTCCTCCGCCACCACCAGCACAAATCCCCAAGCAGGTAACGCGAATGGTGGTGTTCCAGATTCCCTTCGCCCCGCCGGCCGATGTCTACCCTCGTGCCGTGGAAGTGCAGTTGTACGCTTCTGAAGATGGCGGGCGGAACTGGAAACTCATCGGCCGCGCCGACCCCGGACAGAAGCACTTCACGTTTCGCGCTCCCCGCGACGGCGACTATTGGTTCTCGGTTCGTACGCTCAACGAAGCCGGGCAAGTCACGCCAACCACACGACCGCGACCGGAACTGCACGTCGTGGTCGACACCGTGGCGCCGAAGATGAAACTTCGCACCTGGCGTTCCGATAGTGGCGAACTGCATGCCGCCTGGGAACTCGATGAACCAAACCTGCGGGGTGACAGCTTGAAGCTGATGTACAACACCGGCGCGCCCAACGAACGGTGGCAGCCGGTGGCCGTCAGTCCAGCGACAGGGGTTTCCGGTCATCAATCCGGAGAACGAGAAACAACGTGGCAGGCCGGAACAGAAGCAGACAAATACTTCGTCCGCGCTGAAGTCACCGACCAGGCCGGCAATACATACGTCACCGAACAAGAAGTGGTCCCAGGAGGCCAACTCGCGGCAACCCCACGGCAAGGTCCAGCTCCTATGGAAGAGGTGTCTTCAACTGCGCCGGAAGAGATCGCCTCCGCGCCGCCAGCAACACAAACATGGTCACCGGAAAGCCCGGGCGACGTGGGAGCTACTCCACCGCCCGCGATGGCGAACACGTTTCCGGCGAGCAACGCTTCTCAGGCCAGTAACGTCCCGGCGGGACTGGCGAGTCAGCAGAATCATACGACCGTAAGCTCCGAAGAGTTACCTCCGCCTACCGCGGCTGCTCCATCAACTCCGCTGGCAAGCGATGCGCCCATGTCGCCGCCGGTGGCCAATAGTCAGTCGACCCCCGCGGAACTTACTCCGGCGGGAAACGTAAGCGGTACACCTGAACCCATCACACTGGCCGGACTCCCCGAGGGAGTTCGACCACGCATGGTGAACTCACGGCGTTTCGAACTCGAATACGATGTCGAGTCGGTAGGACCGACGGGCATCGGACGTGTCGAGCTGTGGGGTACCCGCACCGGTGGGCAAAGCTGGTTGAACTTCGGGGCGCCGCCCGATCAGCGCAATCCGCTGCAAGTGACGGTGGATGGAGAAGGAATCTACGGATTTCGCATCGTGGTCTACAGCGGCTCGGGCCTGGGCGGAATACCGCCCAAACGTGGCGACCTGCCCGACGTCTGGCTGGGTGTCGACCTGACGAGCCCCGACGCGAAGATTCTCAGTGCGGAGCAAGGCACCGATTCCCGGGCCGGCGAACTGTTGGTTTCCTGGGAAGCGTCCGACCGGCTGCTGGCCGATCGACCGATCTCGCTGTCGTTCAGCTCCCAGCCCGAGGGCCCCTGGTCGACACTCGCCGCAAGCCTGCCCAACACGGGCGCCTACGTCTGGCGGTTGGATAACCGCGTACCCGACATCGTGTATCTGCGGATGGAAGTTCGCGACGAGGCCGGCAACGTTCAGTCCATCGACTATGGCCAACCCATTTCGATTTACCGGCAACGCCCGGCAGGTCGCATTATCAATGTCCGCCCCGTAACGGTTGCGGATTCTACTCGCTGAACCAAGCACACTGACAGCGGCCACACCTTCACGCTATATTCAGCACAAGTGATGTCGCCAGAGGGTGCTCCGCACCTTGACGGCACGTTCGCCGGTTCCCGCGTGTTGGTGTGACAAACCGATGGCCGTACAGTCCGCACTCGATTTTCTGGGCAAGAAACGCCCCCCTGAAATCCCAGCTGTGGTGGTCGTCTACGGAAAAGAACCGTTCCTGCGACAGTTGGTCATCGCCTCGGTACGGCACAACGTGCTGGGCGAAGGTGACGCGGACCTGTCGCTAACCCGTTTCGAAGGCAAGTCGGTCGAGCCGCGCGATGTGTTTGACGAACTCGGCACGATCTCAATGTTCGGTTCCGAGCGGCGACTGGTACTGATTGAAGGGGCCGACGAATTCATTAGCACCCATCGTTCGCTGCTGGAAGATTACGCGGCCCACCCGAAATCCAGCGGCGTGCTGTTGCTCGATGCCCCGCAATGGAAAGCGAACACACGACTCCACAAGGCCATCGCCGCAAGCGGACTTCCGATCGAATGCAAACCGCCTTCGGCGGCCAAGCTGGATAGTTGGGTCGTTCAGTGGGCAGCCTCAGCCCACGACATTCAACTCGAACACGATGCGGCCGAGATGCTCACCGAAATCGTAGGCTCGCAGCTCGGCATGCTCGATCAGGAGTTGGCCAAGGTCGCGGCCTTCGCCGGCAGCGAGAAGAAAATCGACATTGCAATCCTCTCCGAAGTGGTTGGCAAGTCGCGAGCCAAGACCGTTTGGAACATGCTGAACCATGCGGCGGAAGGCAACGCCGCGGCGGCGCTCGTTGAAATGGATCGTCTAATTGCCGAAGGCGAAGACGCCACCGGGCTTATCGGACGCATCGGTTCCTCATTGAGAAGGTTCGCCGCCGCTACACGGTTAGTCGAAGCCGACGAATCCGCCGGACGTCGCCCCTCGATCCGCCGTGCCCTGGAACAGACCGGGGTGAAGTCCTTCGTGCTTGCAGACACCGAGAAGCAATTACGACAACTCGGTCGTGATCGCGCCGGCGCCATGTACCGCTGGATCCTGGAGGCCGAACTCGCTGTCCGCGGCGATAGCACGCTCGATGCTCGCACGATCCTGGAACGGCTCATCGTGCGAATGTCCCAGCAGCTTCAAAGCCAGAAGCCGCCGCTAGTGCATCGGTGAACATCCCGCGGCCAGCGTTGTTGTTCACAGGCCACGTCTGTGCTGCCACTCGCTATCAGTTCTAGCTCGGTCGTTCTAGCAGGCGCATGCGATTCATCTTGTCCGCTCTGGCGGCATGACCTATTCTCCGCCTCGCAATAGGTTGATTTTTTGCCCGGATCACGGTGCCTCATTAAGCGGCATCGCTTGAGCACGCACGACAAAGATCGACCACTCCTCTGTGCTTGAAAGTTTGCAGCGTTCGCCCGTAGCGCTTTCGCGCGACACAAAAACGTAATCCACCGCGGACCCTGGTTCGTCCGCTGTCGAGGGAAGCATGAGCTCGGTCTACCTTCGCCTTACATCATTGTTGTTGCTGTTGGTCGCCACCGGCTGTCAGTCGCGCAGCCCAGTCTCGGGCTGGGGGATTCTGTCGCCACGTGGGACGGAGCCGGAAATCGGGCTCTCGATCGCCCCCGAGGCCGACCTTCCGCCGGAAGTCGAAAGCCAACAGGTTGTGGCCCGCAGCGGAAGCAACATGAAACCAAAGGCCGTTCAAGATCCCAACGCGGTCGAAAACGTCGACCCGGCGATGATGGTTGCCATTCTCGACGAGCTGGAATCGTTAGGACTGAACGAAGAGCAGAGCGATCAATTCAAAGAAGATCTGAAGAATGCCGACCCGGCCTATTGGCCCATGATGATGCAGACCCTGCGGACAACACTCGCCTTCCGCGAACAACAAAACCCAGCTCGCGATAAACCGCCGAAAGCCGAAGAGACCCCCGACCCGTTTGAAGACACGCTGGAACTCGTCGAGGCCGAAGAACCCCGTCCTCGCGTCGGTTCGCCGGGCAACTGGGAGCAGGGCCAAATAAATGAAATGGCTAAACAATCGCTCAAGGCTGCCCAACTAGCCGTCAGTACGCCCTCCAGTTCAGAATCGAACCAGGTTCCCGTGCGGCTGCCCCAGTCGCCCTATGACACGGAAGGCTCAACCAATCCGGTGATCGCAGCCGGCGGAAACGACCCTTTCTTCGACGACCACCCGAACATGCAGCAGGGCCAGGGCACAACACAACAGCCCCCACTGCAACAGGCCACCTATCAAAGCGATCCGGTCAGTCCAGCGTCACTCAATCAACAACACATGTCGCAGCGTCCAACCTCCGCGGAGCCGAACCCGCTGCCTTCGAACAGCGCCACGCGCGATGCCAACTCCGATGCTACGTTGAACTCCACGATTGCGGTCCTCGAACGCGAAGTGGCCGAAGCCCGAGCGGCGGGCAATGAAGAAGCGGCCACCCAACGAGAAATTCGACTTCGCATGCTCTACATGTTGGCCCATCGCAACGAAGATGCCTTGCGGCCCGTGCAGGGCTTGGATGCCTCGCAGCAGGACTACTGGTCGCAACAGCTCTACGCCTTGGCCACCTATCTCGATGACCAACGCGAGCCCGACGCTCAGCGACGTGCTGCCGCAGCCAATGAGTTTCTGGCAGAAGCCACCGATCGACTCAGCGAATTGAGCGAATTGAAAGTCAGTGGGCTGGCCTTCTGCACCGAAGTAATCAGTTTTGGCGTGTACAAGAAATTCGAAGAGAACAAGTTCCAGCCGGGGCAGCAACTGTTGCTGTACGCCGAGGTGGAAAACTTCTTTAGCGAGCCAACCCCCAAGGGTCACCACACGGCCCTCAAAAGCAGCTACGAACTGATCGACAGCCGCGGGCAAATCGTCGAAGAGCATCAGTTCGAGTTGACCGAGGAGTATTGCCAGAACGCTCGCCGAGATTTCTTCATCCGCTACTTCCTCTACATGCCCCAGCGGATTTACGATGGCAACTATACGTTGCGGTTGACGATCGAAGACACCTTGGGCCACAAGGTCGGACAAGCCTCGATCGATCTCTCGGTCGCCGGACGTTAACGTTCGGTATCGTTTGAGATTCACCACAAGGCCGCGACCCGTGGTGCAAAGGAAGTCGGCATGAGCCACTGGCAGGCCATCGTTCTCGGAGTTGGCGGGGTCGGAAGCGCCGCGCTGTACGAGTTGTCTCGACGCGGCGTAAAGACACTGGGCATCGACCGCTTTCCTCCCGGGCACGATCGCGGTAGCTCGCACGGTCAAACGCGTATCATCCGCCAAGCCTACTTCGAGCACCCCCACTACGTCCCACTGGCCAGGCTCGCCTTTCAGCAGTGGCGAGAACTTGAAGCACAAAGCGGTCAGCAACTCTTACAGCAGACCGGCCTGCTTCAAATTGGTCCTTCAGCAGGCCAGGTGCTTGAAGGCGTTCGCGCCAGCGCCAACCAACACCAATTGGAAGTCGAGGAGCTTTCCCAGCAGGAAATCGAAAAGCGATTTCCCGGCCTTCGCGTACCACCGAATCTCGTGGGGCTGTACGAGGTGCAAGCCGGCTACCTGCAAGTAGAACGTTGCGTGCAGACACACGTTCAAGAAGCCATGAAACTTGGTGCGATGTTGAACACGGACGAGACTATCGAAAGCGTGCGTCCGTCGGGCTCCGGGGTGGAAGTCGTCACCAGCGCCGCGAGATACACCGCAGACATGGCGGTGATTGCCCCAGGCCCCTGGGCTGGCGATCTGCTGGTGGACCTGAATCTCTCGTTGCGAGTGTTGCGAAAGCCCTCGTTCTGGTTCCCACCGTTGGACAACTCCTATCGCGTTGAGTCCCCCTGCCCTGCATTCTTGTACGAGTTGCCCGAGGGCGTGTTCTACGGGATACCCCAAGTCGACCAGCGCGGTGTGAAGGTGGCCGAGCATTCCGGAGGTCGGACAACGACCGATCCCCTGCATGTCGATCGCGATCTCGATCCCGAAGACCTGACCAGGGTTCAGCACTTCGTGGGTAATTGTCTTCCCAAGCTCTCGACAGACTTCCAAGAGCATGCCGTTTGCATGTATACGATGACCTCCGACGAGCACTTCATCATCGATTGCCACCCGGGGGCACCTCAAATCGCGTTCGCCGCGGGCCTCTCCGGGCACGGTTTCAAGTTCACCGGAGTTCTTGGCCGCGCACTCGCGGATCTTTTACTGGACGGAGAAACGGAAGTTCCAGTCGGATTTCTCTCATTAACCCGATTACTCGGCTAACGGTTAGTCGGATGCCTGGAACAACTTGTGAGAATTCTCCTCAGCTTCTGAATCGGTGGCTACAATAGCAGGGGTCGAGTTCAAGCGGTGGCTTGCTCGCCGTGGGGGATGTACCCAGTGCAGGGTGCTGATGGTTTTCTCAGCCGCAACCTGCCTCGGTTCACAACGATTCTCGTTTGTGACGATTCGCGCCTGCTACGCAACATATGTCCACAACATCTGCGAAACCCAATCTCCTGTTGATCGACGGCATCGGGCCCTTCTTTCGACATCACAAAGCGAAGCGAATCAATTGGTCGAAGATCCCCTTCGCCCAGATCGAGACAGAAAACGGGCTTCGGCCCGAGTGCCTCACCTCAATCCCGGAAGACTTCCGCACGTTCGTCCGTCGCGCGAAGCAACTCGGTTACAACGGTGTGACCCTGGACGATGTGGCACACCTGGTTCGCTGCCAAAACTATCCTGCCGCTTTGCAGGCGAAGATCGAAGCCTACCGAATGCTCTACGGCACACTGTTCGAGATCGCCCAGCAAGAGGGTCTGCACGTCTACATCACCATGGACGTGATGTTCTACAACCACTCGCTGCAACAACTGCTCGGCGGGAGCCTCAAGAAAACAATCGCCTGGCTGCGACAGGCCCTCGCCCAACTATTCGGCGATTTTCCAACCATCGCTGGCATTATCATGCGGTTCGGCGAAACCGACGGGCTTGATGTGGCCGGCGATTTTCAAAGTCGCCTGGTTCTGAAGCGCCCCGGGCAAGCACGCCTTTTCTTGAAGCAGTTGTTGCCAATGTTCGAGCAGCACCAGCGACTGCTGATCTTTAGGACGTGGTCGGTGGGTGCTTATCAGATCGGCGACCTGATCTGGAACGAGCAAACCTTTCGTGCGGTGTTCGAGGGCGTCGATAGCTCCGCCCTAGTTATTTCCATGAAGTATGGCGAGAGCGACTTCTTTCGTTACTTGCCCCTGAATCGACTGTTCTTCGTCAGCGATCATCAGAAGATTGTCGAGTTCCAGGCTCGCCGCGAGTACGAAGGGTTCGGTGCGTACCCCTCGTTCATCGGTTGGGACAGTGAGTCGTACGTCCAGCAACTCAAGCAAGCCAAAAATTTGGTCGGGGCCAGCGTTTGGTGCCAAACCGGCGGCTGGGGCAAACTGCGGCAACTCACCTTTCTTCGCAATTCGTCACCGTGGGTCGAACTCAACACGTCTGTTCTGGCCAAACTGTGGCAGGGAGCAAGTTGCCAGGAGGCGGTTGATGCCTATGTTCAGAAAGAACTACCGCACGTGCCGAAGGGTGCCATGCTCGAATTCCTGCGGCTCTCCGATGAAGTGATCAAGGAGTTGCTTTACGTCCGCGAACTGGCCGAGCGGCAACTCTTCTTCCGCAGGCTGCGGTTGCCGCCCCAGTTATTCGTGTTTTGGGACCGCGTGATCGTCGACGAGTCGATGAAGGAAGTCCTCGGGCATTTCGTCGAAGACCGACAGGACGCCATTCGCGAAGCACACCTGGCCCTCGACAAACTTCGCCAGATGCGACAACTGGCCCAGCAGCACGGCATCCCAACCCACGGACTGAAATTCCAACTGGCCACCTTCGAGATTCTGGCCGCCGTGCGAGCCTATTTCTTCGATCCCGACAATGTCGAGGTGGCCGCTCAACTCGAAGCGCTCAAGCGCGACTACAAAAGGCGATACAAGCGAAGCTATTCCATTCGTTTGGATCTCGACAAAGCCCCGCTGCCGTTGACCAACCGTCGTTGGCTGATTTCAACATTGCTTCGCGACCGAAGCCGGTACCGGGTTTTCGATCGCGTTGTCACCATCCGCATGCTCGGCTGGGGTTATCCCTTGGCCAGTCGCTACAGCCGCCGCTTGGGACCCAAATTCGTCCATCAACAAGCCATGGGACTGGGCGCCATCTTTAAGTAAGCCTGTGCTCGCTCGACGAACAAAACGTTTGCCATGCTAGCATCGCGTTCGCTTCGATTAAATGCGTCGTTGGCCGACGCAAACTCCAACGTGCGGGAACGAGCTTGACGATCTTCATTGCTTGTCGATACGTTCTCGTTTGTTGAAGGTGAACGTTGCAAAACTCCTTAACGTCTTCTTCACAATCAATCGCTGTTTGAGACAACTCGCTTCGCCCTCGAAGTCTGCAAAGGCAGGACGCCTGATATCGGCTCCGGGCATAGGGCAGCGTGAACAGAGGATTCTGTGAGCTGAATTCCTTTGCTTTGCTTTCGCTCAAGTTGTCAAACTGCAACACGAACAACTCTGAGATTTTCCTCACCCATCGAATGACTTCCTGGGTCATTCGAACCTCTCCCGTTCACGCCGTAGTCGAATCCAGCGAGTGGCGGCTACAAAGCGTGTCGTCAGTTCTCAACCCCTGCCGGGTTCATTCGCGGCGTCGTCGCCCGCGACATTGCTGCCCGGTACCGCAAGGAGTTTTCCGTGCGCACACCCCGCCCGCATGAACTTTCACCGCAGTCATGCAGAATCGTTTGTTTTTCGGATACGTACGGGCTGGAGTCGAAGAATGGAGTCGGGCGATTCTTGCACGACATTCGCACTCAGTCGGCCCACCGCAATCTCCCGTTCGAACTCATCGTGCCGGGCAAGGGAGAAGAAATCCCCTGCGTGCGAAGGATTCGAGCTCCTTCATTCACGCTGCCCGGCTATGCCGATGTTGATATCGCGATGCCCCTGGAACAACATCGCAAGGCCGTCTCACGGCAGATCCAAAATTGGCAACCCGACGTGGTGCACGTCTCCACCCCGGGCCCGATTGGAATCTTTGGCCTCTCGATCGCTCAACAGCGACAATTACCTGTGGTGGGAATCTACCACACCGATTTTCCCGGCTTTGCCCGCGAGATTGTGCGTTTGCAATTGACGCAGTTTCAGCACAAGTCTTCCCAATCGTTTGGACCGGTCGCGAGCTGGCTCGTCCCCCTGCTGATGCAACGCCTGAGCCCCTTCTTAGATGAGCTCGACCGGCTGAATCCCGAGTTCCAAGCAGATCTTGTCAACTTCAGCAAAATTGCCAAACGCAACTTCGACTACCTCGCCGAAAGTTCGTACTTTATCGAACTCGCCGCGCGGCTTGCCGATGCGATCACTACTGAAGTGATGAGGCGATTCTACTCCCGGTTTTCGCTCGTCGTGGCCCGTTCGCTTTCTCAGCAGCAAGAGCTGCAGGACAAGCTGGGACTCGACGCCGCTTCAATTCGCTGTCTGGCACCGGGAACCGACATCGAGAAATTCAACCCTGTGCACAACGATCGCAAGATATGGAAACAGATTGGCGTACCGCCCGACGCATTCATCGCGCTGTACGTGGGGCGAATCACGGCGGAAAAGAACTTCGACTTCCTGATCCGTGTCTGGAATGAGTTGCAAGCCAGTAGACAACCGTCGGACCCGGAGATGCAGTTGGTCGTGGTGGGCGAAGGGCAGAAAGAACTCAAGGAACGAGCCTGCGAACTGCCGGGCGTCCACTTGATCGGCCCGCAACGGGGAAACCAACTCTCGACGATCTATGCCTCGTCCGATGCCGTGTTGTTTCCCTCGGTGACCGAGACGCTTGGACAGGTTGGTCTCGAAGCCGGCGCCTCGGGCGTTCCGGTCGTGGTGGCTGACCGCGGCGGCCAGGTGATGTACGTCGAAGAAGGACGAACCGGCTTCATACGCTCGACCGAAGACGTAACGCCCTGGGTTGAAACGGTACAGCAAATGGCTTGCGACGAATCGCAGCGCAAGGAGATGGGAGCTGCGGCACGCGACCATATTGCCGCGAACCACACGTTCGAATCGACCTTGCGAAGCTACTGGAGCATTCACGAAGAGGCGGTCGAAGGACACCGTCGCACGCGAGTCGCTCGCCCTCGAGTGCGGCCTTCGATTCGCGCCCAAGCGGCAACAAGCGACGATCTCCCAATTCCCGGCGTGTTGGTCATTACCGATTACCATGCCGGCAAGAAATTCGGCACTGCAAAGCAGCGGGCACGCAAGGAAGGTGCCTTGGAAAAGATGCTGCAAGTCGCCGTGGACGAGGACTTGGAGGTGATCTTTGGCGGCGACTTCGCCGATCACGGGCCGCGTCCTTCGCGCCTGGAAGAAGATTTCAAGATGCTACGCAAGGTCCGGCAACGTGTCGGGCTTTCCAAAACACCGATCTTCGTGCGAGGGAACCACGACTACGGCTACTCCGACGAACAACTCGTGCAATTCACCGGAGGCTGCCACATTCATTCCAGCTTGCTGTACGTCCATCCCGACTCGGGGGTGACCATGACACATGGCCACATCCTGGGGCTGAATCGCACGATTGAATTGTCGAAGAACACATTCGATCCGGAACGCCTGCAAGAGGCACTGCGAGAAGAAGTCCTGGACGAAGACCTCAAGCCTTCGGTAATCGCCTATGGGCTGGCCAACCTCATCGAGTCGTACACGGAACAGAAAGGGCTCACCGGCCTGGGCACCTTCTGGGAGGGCGTATTCGAAACTCGATCGCTCGTTGCCGAGAAGTTGTTGAAATTTGGTCAGCAATCCAGTCAGGCCGACGAGCGGACCTTCAAATTAATCGCCAGCCTTGTCGGATCGCACGACGATGTACAGACGGCCGCCATGTTAGGCGCTGCCTGCGGAGGTTGGGCCACCATTGTCGGCCACACACACGACCCGCTGACCCGCTGTCTGCGTTTTGGCAACCGTGCAGACGCCCCGGTTCCGTTTCAGGTTGTCGGAAACGCGGGCAACATCAACCGCAAGTACCCGACCTGCGCGGTGGTGAAATTCCCGGAAGTTGTGGTGCACCGCTACCGCCAAAAGACCGACACCCTGCATGTCCTCTATCGCGATTGTGTTCCCGAGACAGAAATCGAACCCACCGCGGCCAGGCTTCGCGCTCGTCACGCGCTTCCCAGCGCTTAACGCCTTCTGCCCAAGCACCCTTTCACCGCCTTTTCTCGACGCGGCGGTAAGCCTGCTTCTCCCGAGGGCTGCTCCCTGGATCATGCTCCATAAATTCGTATCTCGCGGCTCGGCATAGTATGATCGTGCTCATCCTTTGAGTTGGCTCCGTTTCATTCCGCCGACGCGCTTGCACGCTGGCCCTGAGAGATGAGGAAGCCCCGAATGCGCCCGAGTTCGCTTTGTTGCCTGGCGATGTACTTGCTAACCGTGCTGTGCAGTGAAAGCCAGGCTTCGTCTGCCGAGATCAACGTGTTGTTCCTGGGGGATCAAGGTCATCATCAACCGGCCACGCGCTTCGCTCAACTGCAACCGGTGCTGGCCAAACGTGGAATCGACCTGGTCTACACCGAGTCGCTCAGCGACTTGAATCTCGAGACCCTGTCGGAATACGACGCCCTGCTGGTGTACGCCAACATCGACGAGATCGAGCCCGAGCAGGAAAAGGCACTGCTGGAATACGTAACCGGCGGGGGTGGGTTCGTTCCCATCCACTGCGCGACCTACTGTTTCCGCAATGCCCCAGCCATCGTGGATTTGATGGGGGCCCAATTCCAACGTCATGCCGACGGCGTGTTCCGCACGGAAATCGCGGAGCCCGACCACCCCATCATGCAAGGGTTCGCCGGGTTTCAGAGTTGGGATGAGACCTACGTCCATCATCGGCACAACGACCGCAATCGAACGGTGTTGGCCTATCGAGTCGACGAAGAAGGTCGCGAACCGTGGACGTGGGTTCGCACCGAGGGAAAGGGCCGCGTGTTCTATACCGCCTGGGGACACGATCACCGCACCTGGGACAATCCGGGATTTCAGAACCTCATCGAGCGAGGCATTCGTTGGGCCACGGGCAAAGACCCCAGCGAGGCCGGCCCCTATCTTGCCGAACGCCCGTTTCCTTTGCCTGCGATGACTAAGTTGGCCAACGATTTACCTCCCTTCGAATACATCGACGTGGGAGCCAAAATCCCCAACTACCTCCGCTCGGACCAGTGGGGAACCCAGGGCGAACCCAAGAGCTTGATGCAACGCCCTCTTCCGCCGGAAGAATCGCAGCAGCATTTCGTCACTCCCGAAGACTTTCAAGTCGAACTGTTCGTCGCCGAACCCGACTTGGGTGGCAAACCAATCGCCATGAATTGGGACGAACGGGGACGACTGTTCGTCTGCGAGAGCTTCGACTATCCCAACGAACTGCAACCGCCGGGACAGGGTCGTGACCGCATTCGCATCTGCGCCGACACCGACCACGACGGCAAAGCCGATCAGTTCACCGTATTCGCAGATCAGCTAAGCGTGCCGACCGCGATCACGGCCTACCGTGGCGGGGTTATCGTGCAGAGTGGTACCGAGACCCTGTTTCTCAAAGACACCGATGGCGACGATCGAGCGGACGTTCGTCATGTGTTGATCTCCAACTGGAATGTCGGAGACACGCACGGCGGTGTGAGCAACTTTCGCTACGGTTTGGACAATTGGATCTGGGGGATGCAGGGTTACAACCCCTCGCAACCGGTCATTCAAGGAGAGAAACAACAAGGCTTTCGCATGGGGTTCTTTCGCTTCCGTCTGGACGACAGCGATCCGCCGCATGTAACCGAGTTGGAATTTCTCCGCTCGACCGACAACAACACCTGGGGACTGGGGCTCAGCGAAGAGGGGCTCGTGTTCGGATCGACCGCCAATCGCAACCCCAGCGTGTTCATGCCAATTCCCAATCGCTATTACGAGGGCGTGCGAGGGTGGACCAAATCGCTGGTGCTCAACTCCATCGCCGATACGCATCGCTTTGAACCCATCACCGAAAACGTACGGCAGGTCGATCAGTTCGGAGGCTATACCGCCGGTGCGGGGCACGCACTGTACACCGCACGACGATATCCTTCGCAGTACTGGAATCGCACCGCGTTCGTCAGTGGTCCCACAGGCCATCTGGTGGGCACGTTCGTACTCAGTCCACAGGGCAGCGACTTCCGTTCGACCAGCCCGTTGAATCTGGTGGCCAGCGACGATCAATGGTCGGCCCCCATCGCAGCCGAAGTCGGACCCGACGGCAACGTGTGGGTCATCGACTGGTACAACTACATCGTGCAACACAACCCCACGCCGCACGGTTTCGAAACCGGCAAGGGCCAAGCCTACGAAACCGACCTTCGCGACAAGAAGCACGGCCGCATCTATCGCGTGGTCTATCCGTCCGAGGATGCCCCCCCTGCCCCGCAACTGGCAGGTCTCGAACCTTCAGAGTTAGTCAACTTCTTAAGTCACACTAACATGCTGTGGCGATTGCAAGCGCAGCGCTTGCTGGTGAGTGAGGGCGATATTTCGGTGTTGCCAGCCTTGATCGAATTGGTCCGTGACACCAGTGTCGATGAAATTGATTTGAACGTGGGGGCCATCCATGCCCTGTGGACCATGCAAGGGCTGGGAGTTCTTGGTGGCTCTCATGCGGAGGCCAACCAAGCGGCGATTACGGCCCTCAACCATCCTTCAGCCGGAGTTCGCCGCACCGCGGTACAGGTGCTACCGCAGCAAGAAGAATCGACCGAAGCCGTTCTTGCAGCCGGTTTGTGCGCAGACCGCGACCCGCAGGTTCGGCTGGCGGCATTCCTGGCGTTGGCCGACCTTCCGCCGGTGCCGCAGGGCGGAGCACGGATCGTCGAGGCGATGCTCCTTCCGCAGAACGCACTCGATCGCTGGATTCCCGACGCGGCCACCTCCGCGGCGGCAAATCACAGCGAGTCGTTCCTGAAGTCTCTCGCCGGATCCACTGAGGTCCCGGCTGAGTTAGTCACGATGGCGAACGTGGTCGCCGATCATTACGCGCGAGCCGCGCCCAATGGCGTGTTGCTTCTGTGTGAATCGCTGGCAGACGCCCAGCCGGCAGTCAGCGCCGCGGTGCTTCGCGGTTTGGCCAACGGGTGGCCCGAGAGGCGGCGGCTCGAAGCAACCGATGCCATCACTCCGGTCGTAGAATCGCTGCTTCCACACCTGGCGACTTCCGAACGTGGCCTCTTCATTCAGTTGGCGCGTCGCTGGGGGAGCGATTCGCTGGACGAGTATGTAACCAACATCCGACGTTTGCTCCTGGAACAACTCGACGACACACGGTTGCCGATCGAAGAGAGAATTGCTTCGGCCCGGCAGTATGTAGCTTTCGATCCCGCGGACCCCGACGCCGTCGAAGAGGTCTTGGAGCGGATCACACCGCAAAGTGCACCAGACGTTGTAGTGGCACTGCTACGTGTTCTCCAGCAGAGCGAGTCGGACCAGCTAGGCGACCTGTTAGTCGAACACTTGCTACAACTTACCCCCGCCACGCGCCCAACTGCCATTGCCGTCCTGCTCTCGCGATCCAGTTCGACCATGTCCTTGCTCGAAGGAATCGACGAGGGTCTGATTCGCTTGAGCGAACTGTCGCCCGACCAGCGTCAGATGTTGCTGGACCACCGCGATCAAGCCGTTCGAGCCGCAGCGCGGGCCACCCTAAGTCGCGGAGGAGCCCTGCCCAGCCCCGATCGACAACAGGTGATCGACGATCTGTTGCCGATCGTTCAACAAACGGGAAGTCACAGCGTAGGAAAACTGGTCTTCAAGAAACACTGCGCCAAGTGCCATCAACATTCCGGCGAGGGAGAACGCATCGGCCCCGACCTGACCGGGATGGCGGTGCACCCCAAGGCGGAACTGTTGACGCATATCCTCGACCCCAATCGTAGCGTGGAAGGCAATTTCCAAATTTACACCGTGGTCACCTCCGATGGTCGACTGCGTACGGGGATCCTCGTCACCGAAACGCAAACCACCGTGGAACTGCTCGACGCCGAAGGAAAACGCACCACCATCCTTCGCGAAGAGATCGATGAACTGGCTCCCTCGACCAAGTCGCTCATGCCCGAGGGCATCGAGAAGCTGGTCACCGCGGAAGAACTTCGCGACTTGCTGGAATTCCTCACGCAACGTGGACGGTTCTTACCGCTGAACATCTCCAAGGCCGCCACCATTGTCAGCGACCGGGGAATGTTCAACAGCCATGAGGCCAGCGTCGAGCGGTTGATCTTCGACGACTGGTCGCCTCACACATTTGCCGGCGTACCGTTTCAGTTGATCGATCCGCGGCAAGGCACGGTCCCCAACGTCATCATGTTGCACAGCCCCAACGGCGATGTGTGTCGCAGCATGCCGAAATCGGCACGGCTGCCTTGCAGTGGTCGCGTGCAAGCCATTCATCTCCTCAGTGGAGTGAGTGGGTGGGGTTATCCTGCGTCGAGTGAACCGTCGACCTCGCTCATCGTCCGGTTGCACTATGTCGATGAGACCGAAGAAGATCATGCCTTGCTGAACCGCGAGCACTTCGCCGACTACATCCGTCGCGTGGACGTTCCGCAGAGTGAATTCGCATTCGCACTTCGCGACCAACAGATTCGTTATCTCTCCGTAATGCCAAAACGCGACGTCGCCATGGACGGGATCGAGTTCATCAAAGGCCCCGACCGAACGGCCCCCATCGTTATGGCTGTGACGCTCGAAGCACCAAGCCCGCAAGACGACGAGCAACCATAGTCCACGGGCTCGATGGCAACTTGCTAGCAGGTCTCACGTTTTGCGCGATCGGCGTCCGTCCGCTTGCCTCTCACCTGGCGTCCTGAACACGGCTCACTCAAGGGGGGCGATCTCATTGGCCGATGAACGGTTAAGGACCGTACACTTGCGACATCCGCCAGATAGCCGACCTCAAGAACCACGCCCAGGATAGCCCAGCCGCATGTCGGCTGGGTCGCTGAATGCGACAGGAAGCCTTATGTAGAAGTCTCGATCGCAGCGAAATCCACAATCCGCCACATGAATTCTCACACCGCAGTCTGAAGCGATGAATTCAATCCGGCTTTTGGTTTTGAGATGCGCGGTAGGGCATCTTGTCGCCTGCGGCGTCCTACCCTACATGCGACTGGGATACCCGACAAGAATTGCTAGCAACGAATTCATCGAGGGGGGTAATCCGGGATGAGGATCGACTCGACCCAACTGTTCGACACCGCTGGGCCGCGCAGGCCGCAACAGCATGTGCAGGACGTCTTCAGCCAAATTCTCGAAGAGGCGGGACGCCGCGGATACGCCTCGGCCCAAGAGACGCAGAGCGAAGCTCCGATTTCCGAACAGATCGAAACAAGCTGGACGACCTGGTTCGACTCCGAGATCCATGGTCGATACGCAACACGAGAGAACCGCCAAGATCTGAAACAAGGATACGGAGAGATCCTGCTGAAGGCTCATTCCGAAAACGCCTACGTAGCCCCTCAAAGTTTCCTGGGCTCGCTCAGTAACGATGAATTGAAAACCGTGCAAACCGTGCATAGCCTCGCCGCACCCATCGATGTGAATGGGTTGTCGGAAGAAGGTTCACTCAACCTACTGTTGCCGCCTCCGGCCCAAGTCGATTTGAACAACGACGGGCTCACCCGCTCGGGCCTGGCCTACGGGATTCGCTTCCCCGACAGCAACACTCCTCCCGAGGTAACCACGGCCTGGGAAGAAGCCACGGCCGGGATGCCTTTGAAAGAAAAGATGCTGTACGAGCTGCGGATGAAGCTCCCGCTGCTCACGGCGAACATCGTGGTCGATGCCAACGGCGCGTTCTCGCATGTCGTCGAACCGGGAGATCCCGAGTTCAGAAACCCCTTGGCCGAACCCGGCTATTCGTACATCGACGCCACGCAAGGCTGGTTGGACAATCTTGAGTTCTCCAAGAACCTGATCTCTCCCGAAAGGTACGATCAGGACAAAGACTTCTGGACCCGCTTCCAAGGTCTGCTGCGCGAACATGGTGCTCGCTAGTTTCCGACGCTGATTCTCGGGTGCACCTCGGAGATAGTAACTCTGCCAACCAACGTCATCAGCGACGTGTTCCGTCGCGTCATAACACGGTGTTGATTTCTGCATGAACATGCAGGTGCCACCGCTGGCTAGTCCAGCGGTGAAAACTGGAGGGGAGAGCAGGTCGATTCAATAAAGCCATTGCATGAACGACTACGGGCCCTCTGACCAAACAACGTAAGCACCGCTGGACAAGCCAGCGGTGGCACCCCATCATCGTGTAAGGTCTTGCGATGAGGGCACTACCTCGGTGTTCTCCCGCGTAGCATCTTGCCCTGTGCCCCGGCTAGAATGTCCTCTTCCGCTGCGGCTCATCTCTCGGAGGAGGTCCATCCATGTCGGGTTCCATCTTTGTCGCACTGCCGTTTGCATTACCCTTGCTGTCTGCGATGCAGGGCAATTCGAATTCCAGTGACCAACAGGCCCTGGCCACCGTCGATGCCTTTATCGAGGCCTTCAATCAGCAAGACCACAAGGCCTGGGCCGCGACGTTAAATTATCCGCACGTCCGCGTCGCCAGTGGCAAGGTCAAGGTCTGGCAGACGGCCGAGGAGTACCTGGGCGCTTTCGATTTCAAGACTCTTCAGAACAAGAGCGACTGGCATCACAGCGAGTTCGATTACAAGAAGATCATTCAATCTTCCCCCGACAAAGTACACGTGGCGGTTCGCTTCTCCCGTTATCGGGAAGACGGCAGCAAGATCGCCAGTTACGAAGCCATCTACGTCGTCACCAATCGCGATGGGCACTGGGGTGTCCAAGCCCGATCGAGTTTCGCACCGTAGTACACAACTTGGAATTCCAATACACGCACTGAAACACACAGTGACAGGAACACACCGCGATGCCGCGATTAAGCACCGAAGACGAAGCCGCACTGATTCGACTGGCCACGACCATGATCGACCAGGAAGCGGCCCGCACGATTGTCGAGCCGCAACAGCGAGCTTCCGGCTTCTGGTTCGGCGGGGGAAACATGGTTCAGGCCCTCGATGGTTCGTTGCTGCTCGTCGGAAGATATCGCAACGCAGGCGATTCGCGGGTCGGCACAACTTCCGGCGTTCGTGGTTTGGAACTGGCCGTCTTTCGAGCCCCGGATGCCTCGGGCCCCTTCGAAAAGGTGCTTCGTTTCGAAAAGTCCGATCTCAACGTGGGTAAGCGCGAAGTGCTCTCGATCGAAGGGTCGGCCCTCCGCATCGCTTCCACCGGCGAGGTGGAACTGTTTGTTTCGACCGAAAAGTCCGGCATCGACTATCCCAAGGGTTTGGAAAACTACCTCAAGCCGCATACCGGCGTGTGGACCATCGAGCGGCTCGCGGCAGGCACTCTCGCCAATCTACAGCAGGCAGCCGTGGAAACCGTGCTCGAAACCGATGATCCACAGTTCATTCATATAAAGGATCCGTTCCTCTACGAACGCCCGGGCGGACAACGGATGCTTCTGTTCTGCAGTCACCCTTTCTCCTGGACAAGCTCGAACAGTGGTTACGCCTTGCTGCAAGATGGCCACGTTGTGCAGGAATCGACCAGCTACGATTTCTTCCCCCGGGGCTTCACGTGGGATGTGGCCATGACTCGGGCAACAAGTGTGTTCGATGTGCCGCGCGTGGGGCGATTCAACGATCAAGACGTGTCGTTGGTGTTCTACGACGGTGGCGAATGTGTTCGGGACCTGCAAGAACACGCCGCGGCGGTCACCCGTCCTCGTGGGTATTCGTGCGAAGAACTTGGTGGGTTGGCGTACGTGGTCGATGGCGATTTCAGCCAAGTGTACCGGCTATCGATACAGCAGCCCCTGTTCGTCAGCCCCTGGGGAACCGGTTGCAGCCGTTACGTTGATGTGTTGGCAAGCGAATCGGGTCTGCTCGTTACCTGGCAACAATCACAACAGGACCGGTCGCAACCGTTGGTGATGAATCGGGTAGCGATGAATGAGGTCGAACGAATCCTGAGTTGAACAACCTGGTAACAGTCAGTTCACCCGACTGGCTCCTAGATAACTGCAAATTCCGACAGCCACCCTTTCGGAACGTGTCTTCAGTATCGCTTCCAGGCCCGAGATCGTGATTTCGTGCGTCGCCACAAGAAGGGCGAAGCAGGCGAATCCAGGAGATTCGTCGATGCAGCCCAACGAAGGGGCGGCCGCGACAATCGCGATCGAAGCCGGAATGGATTTTGAAGACACGTTCTAAGGTGGATTGTTGGCGATTTTTTGTTTTTTAATTGCATTCCACATTGCTCGGAAGATACACTCACTGGCAGCCACAGGTGGAACATTTTGATCGGTTCTGCCGTGTCGGGGCAAACTTCTCGCAACTGGAAAGTGGGCAGCTCATGAAAACTCTTGCCTCGATGTTCGCGACGCTTGTCGGAATCCTTCTTGGTAGCCAACCTTCTCAAGCAGCCCCCGTCTCGCTGCAGCTAACGCTCACCAACGACTCTTCCTTGGAGTTATTCATCGACACCCTTGGTGGCGGGGCAACTGCAAGCGTGCCATTCGACCTGAGCGGAACGCTCGATGTCACACTTGACGATGCGATTGACGACATCGCAGTGACCAACGACACGTCATCCATCGGCTTTGATGACGCAACGATCGTGCTATCCGACGAAACGTTTGATCTCTCGTTCGGGGTCCTGGGTGGCATCGAAGGGGAGTTTTTCGGACTAACGATCAACACGCTGAACAGTAACGGCCCGATCCCGCTTACGCCCACGGGACTCTTGGATCCATTTCCCTACACGTTCGACCCCGGAGGAGGGAGTCCGACACAATTGGCTATCGACGAAGGGACATTGACGTACATGGGCACAGGAGCAGTTGGAGGGATACCGATCCCAATCACGCTTGACTTTGGCACCAATCCGATCGATACAACCATCGACCCCGTAGGCCAAGTCGGATTGGTCACCCAAGATGCGACCCTCACAGGCAACACGCTAGTGGTCGACCTCGTCGTTTCAGCTCCACTTACGTTTTCAGACGCGCTGATCACAGACCCCGTCGAAGTCAACTACACCTTGTCAGGAGCGATCGTTGCCACAGGAAGTTACACCACGATTGTTCCTGAGCCTACGAGTTTGGTGCTGCTGGGATTAGCCGCCGCAGGGCTGATTCCATGGTGGAGAAGATTCAAGCGTTAGCCTCCTTTGTTGCTTGGAGTACCGATCGATGAGCCTGCTTAAGAGACTCAGTGCCACGGTGGTGATCGCCTTTGCCGCTACGAACTGCATCCAAGCAGCCCCCGTCTCGCTGCAGTTGACGCTGACCAACGACTCTTCCTTGGAGTTATTCATGGATGCCCTTGGTGGCGGGGCAACTGCAAGCGTGCCATTCGACCTTAGCGGAACGCTCGATGTCACACTTAACGATGCGATTGACGACATCGCGGTGACCAACGACACGTCATCCATCGGCTTTGATGACGCAACGATCGTGCTATCCGACGAAACGTTTGATCTCTCGCTCGGGGTCCTGGGTGGCGTCGTAGGGGAGCTTTCCGGATTAACCATCAATACGCTCAGCAGTAATGGCCCGATCCCGCTAACGCCCACAGGACTCTTGGACCCGTTCCCTTACACATTCGACCCCGGAGGAGGAAGCCCGACCGAGGTGGCCATCGATGAGGGAACGATGACATACAATGGTACGGGGGGGGTCATTATCCTTGGTGGACCAATTACGTTTGACATCGGCAGCAACCCCATTGAGACAACGATCAACCCCGTGGGCCAAATCGGATTGGTTACCCAGGACGCAACCCTGACAGGTACCACACTAGTGGTCGATGTCGTCGTTTCAACGCCAATTACGTTTTCAGACGCATTGTTCACGGATCCGACCGAGGTCAACAACACCTTTTCAGGAGCGGTCGTTGCCACGGGAAGTTACACCACGATTGTCCCTGAGCCTTCGAGTTTGGTGCTGCTGGGATTAGCCGCCGCAGGCCTGATTCCCGTGTGGAGAAGATTCAAGCGTTAACTTCCTTCGTTCATTGGAGAACCAGTAGATGAGTTGGTTCAAGGAACTCTGCTTCACGTTGGTGATTGCATTGGTCGCTACGAACTGTAGTCAAGCAGCCCCCGTCTCGCTGCAGTTAACGCTGACCAACGACTCTTCCTTGGAGTTATTCATCGACACCCTTAGTGGCTTGGCAACTTCAAGCGTGTCATTCGACCTCAGCGGCACCGTCGATATCACACTCGACGATGCGATCGACGACATCTCCGTGACCAACGATACGTCGTCCATCAGCTTTGATGACGCAACGATCGTGCTATCCGACGAAACGTTTGATCTCTCGCTCGGGGTCCTGGGTGGCGTCGAAGGGGAGTTTTTCGGACTAACGATCAATACGCTGAACAGTAACGGCCCAATCCCGATTACGCCCACGGGACTCTTGGATCCATTTCCCTACACCTTCGACCCCGGAGGAGGGAGCCCGACCCAACTGGCCATCGACGAAGGGACATGGACGTACCTAGGCACCGGATCAATTGGAGGGATCCCCCCGGGTCCGATAACGTTTGAGTTCGGCAGCAATCCCATCGAGGCAACGGTCAACCCCGTGGGCCAAATCGGATTGGTTACCCAGGACGCAACCCTAACAGGTACCACACTAGTGGTCGATGTCGTCGTTTCAACGCCGATTACGTTTTCAGACGCATTGATCACGGACCCGACCGAGGTCAACAACACCTTTTCAGGAGCGATCGTTGCCACGGGAAGTTACACCACGATTGTCCCTGAACCTACAAGCCTGGTGCTGCTGGGAATCGCTGCTGCTGCGTTGATTCCCTTATGGCGACGACGCAGCCGTTCGTGAATCGCGCACTACCCCCTGCCCTCTTCTTGGTTTCACCCGTTCGTTGTTAGAATCTTCTGCTTGATCCATTGGGTGGAAGATTCACGACGACGAGGTTCTGATGCAGAAGCAAATCGGGTTCACAGCGCCCCTGTTACGGGTTGGGTTTTGGGCCTTGTTGGTTGGGGGTTACAGTTGGCTGGTTTACTTTCATGACCACGACTGGTTCAGAGGTATTCCCGGCATCCCGTCCACCATTGATGCGGCCTTGTCGTTCGCCATGGCCTTGTTGATCGCCTTTCGCATCAATCGGGCGTACGAACGGTGGTGGGAAGCACGCTCGTTATGGGGCACCTTGGTCAACGTCAGCCGCAACCTCGCCGTAAAGGTTCGCTCTCTACGTCCCGAGGACGAAGCTGATCGAAAATACATGCGGGACTGCATCATGGCCTTCTGCATGGGTTTGCGAGACCACCTTCGCGACGAACCGGCCCTGCAGAGTCTGCCCGGGTTCGAAAACGATGCAGCCACGCCGAAGCATGTCCCCAGCTATGTCGCACGTCGGATCTACGAGCGGATGCAGCATTGGAATGCAACCGACAAGATCGGCCCTGAACAGCTTTGGATTCTGGACCAGGAAGCCCGCGTCATGCTGGAAGTGAGTGGTGCCTGCGAGAAGATCAAGACGACCTTGATGTCCATCTCCTGGCGTACGTTCATCCAACAATGTATCGTCATCTATCTGTTCGTGCTTCCATGGGGCCTCATCGACGATTTTAAGGTCTGGACCATCCCAGTCACCGTGATCGCGGCGTATGTGGTCATCGCCGGCGAAGGAATCGCCCAATATGTCGAACGACCCTTCGGCAAAGATGAGGACCATCTCGATCTGGAATTGATCATCCAAACCATCGATCGCTCGGTTACCGACATCTTGCTCAGCGAGCCGTGAAAACGAAGCTTGGTTCCACCACATATTTCAGACGCCCGAACACGGTCCGCTACATCGCTACTCGCAAATTGGGACTCTCCGGCTGTGGCATGTTAGAATCAGGCTGCTCCCGGTTTGTTGCCGTCACGAAGTCAGAGGTGCTCGGACATGAAACATACGCTGCCGCGAATCGATCGTCGGCGATTCTTGCAAACATCGGCCGCCGCGATCGCCGCACCCACCATCATTCCGGCTCGCGCGCTGGGGCGCGATGGACAAACGGCCCCCAGCAATCGCGTCTCGGTCGGTGTTGTCGGCCTAGGGTCGCGTGGCTTCAACTTGTTGTACGAATTCCTGCGACACGAAGATTCCCAAGTTACGGCCCTCTGCGATGTTCACGAACTGCACCATCGCGATCTCCCCTGGGGCAAGGGCCCGGTGCTGGGCCGTGAAGGAGCCCGACGGTATGTGGCCAAGCTGTTCGACAGCGGAAAGACAACCTCCGACCCGGCCGACTTGTTTATAACAAACGACTTCCGTGAGATTTGCGGTCGTGATGATATCGACGCCGTGGTGGTCGCCACCCCCGATCACTGGCACGCCATATGCACGTTAACCGCACTCAGGGCGGGCAAGGACGTCTATTGCGAGAAACCGCTGACGCATACCTTCGCCGAAGGTCAACGGGTGTGCCAGGAAATCGCCCACCAGCAGGCCGTATTCCAAACCGGTTCGCAACAACGCTCCGATCCACGGTTCCGACGTGTGGTGGAAATTGCGGCCAACGGGTTACTCGGCAAGATAACCCGGGTCGAAGTTGGTCTCCCGCCGGGCTACGCCGCACCGATGGGTGACGCCACGGTGACCGATCCGCCAGAACACCTGGACTATGACATGTGGTGTGGCCCCTCGCCGGAACTGCCCTACATGAGGGCGCGACACCATCGCTGGTGGCGAGGGCATCGCGCCTACGGAGGCGGAGTGCTGATGGATTGGATCGGCCACCACAACGATATCGCCCATTGGGCACTCGATATGGATCGACTCGGGCCCGAGCGAATCGAGGCCGTGGGTTGGGTGTTCCCGGAGACCGACGTCTACAACACGCCGCAAGACTTCGAGATCCGATGCAGTTACCCCAACGGAGTCGAGACTTCGATCTCCAGCAACAATGACCTCGGCACGAAGCTCATTGGCGAAGACGGTTGGGTCTACGTTCGCCGCGGTCGTACCGAAGCCTCCGATGAGCGGTGGTTGAAATCCGGGTTCAACCCCGGCCCCAAGAAAGCAACCTCGTCGCCCGGCCACACGCGAAACTTTCTCGATTGTTTGAAGAGCCGAGAAGCATGCGTCGCGCCGGCCGAAGTGGCTCACCGCTCGATAACCCCCGGGCACGTGGGCTACGTTTCCAACGCCCTGGGGCGACCTTTGAATTGGGACGCCAAGAACCAACAAGTCGTCGATGACAGCGAGGCGAACGCCCTGCTCTACGAACATGCCTACCGGGAACCATGGACCTTGGAGGCGTAGTGCTACGTTCTCCCAACAAGGCTCAAACGGGTCTCTCACGAATCACTCAAGATCATTCCCTGCACTACAATCAATCCTTTCAAAAACAACCACCTTGGAGTTTGACGATGAATAAGCCACTACCACTGACGAATCGCCGCGATCTACTGGCTCTTGGCGGAGCGGGCGCCATCGCAGCGCTGATGGGTGATGCACACGCGGCTGAACACCTCGCCGCCGCGTCGAGCGAGATCGAAAAAGAAAACGAAAAGCTGGTCACCGACTTTTGTAACAGTTGGTCGTCGATCGATATCGAAGAAATCACCGGCTACTTCGACGACAAGATCGTCTATCAAATGTTCGAGGGCATGCCGGACATCAAAGGCAAAGAAGCCTTCACCAAGCGGATCGAACCGTTCTTCGCCAGCATCGAGAAGGTGCAATGGGACATCCTGCGGACCTACTGCATTGGCGATCTCGTGATCAACGAACGGGTCGATCACTTTTACCGTAGCGACGACAAACCGGATATGCATTTCCCGGTTGCCGGGCTGTTCGTTATCAAGAACGGCAAGATTCTCATCTGGCGCGATTACTCGATGCCGAAGGAAGCCCAAACCAAGGCCGAGTAACTCGGCCCGGAGGATTGGCTCAATTCGCCGCCGCAATGAAGCGGGCGAGGATCTCGACGTTGTTGGCGAACGTGCGGCATTCGATCACGTTCTCTTCACCGTCGTCGTAGGTTTTCATGCGCCCCCGGGTTACCCAGGCTCCACGTGGGTCCATCTGCACCACGCTTTTCTCTGCGGAGGCCGCCAGTTTCTCCGTCATCTCGGGCTTGCGCAGTGAAGGCTTCGCCGGAGGTTCATATTCGCTGTTCGCCAACCGATCATACTCCGTTTGAATACGGTCGAGCCCTGAACCACTTTTGAAGCTGTAGTGCGTCGGCAAGTAACGGTCGTCGTACGTCAACGCGTAGTCCTTGGTGAAGTACAAAGGGCGGTTAGTTTCCAGTTCGTAGAAGCGGGCCACCCGTGCATCCGGCAAGCGTGAATGATTGAGGTACGCGACCGCCGCCGGGATGGGCTCGAGGTACTTCTTGTCGCCGGTCTGTTGGTACAGAAACAGCAGGATGCGAAGGGCGCCCTGCGATTCACCTCCGGTAACCGCTGGCGGCTCGAAGCGTCGCGCCCAAGCCGGGTGCATCCGGGCATCGTATTGCTGTGCCCACGCGGGTTGCGGCTCCGGCATTTGAGCCAACAACAGAAAGTCGCCGCCCAGCTTTGCCGAGCGGAGATAGCGGTCGTCGTCGTATGCTTCGGCCGCATACAGCATCGTACTGATCATGTCCGCCAGCGTGTTGTCATTCAGCGTGTAGTAAGAGCGGTAGTCGTGCTTGGGGTGTGTACGTGACCACGTCTCCGGATAGCTGGCCTGCATGACCGGGAACTTCTCAGGATCGGGCGACTCACTGTACCGCTGGGGCCAGGCACCATTGGGATATTGAGCCGCCAACAAGCGTTCGAGGGCGTACTGCACGCATTCCGAGATCTGCTCATCCTGCGAATCGAGAGCCTGATCCAAGTCGATCAAGAACCTTACCGCGGCCTGGGTCGTATTATCATCCAGGGTGGTTACGTTTCTCGCCTTGGGGCGATCTTCGTCAACGCGGTACCGGTATTGTTGCCGGGCCCGCGGCGAGAACACGATGGCGTAATCCCAACCTCCGGACTCCAGTTGACTGTTCACCAGGCTCATGGCCGTTTCTCGTGCGGCCTCTAGGTAGTAAGGATCGTTGGTCAGTTGATAAACCTTCAGAAGAGCATCTCCAACGGTCGGGGTGCCCGGCGGCTGAACCCAGGCGGTGTGCTCATTGACGCGCCGCTCACCCTCGCGACGCGAAAGGTCCTCGCTGTATTGCCACAAATATCCACCCCCGGCTGCGACCTGCAAGCGGAAGAAATCAACGGCTTTACGAAGCGCGGCCGCAGCTTTTTCCTGGGTCAATCCTTTCTCCGCGGCAAATCCAGAGCCACAATTGAGGGTAACCAGCAACGCCAGACAGGCCACACAACGCAACATTTCGTTGATTCCCAATCTTGTCATCGAACTCAACCGGAAGGTTCCACAAAACCACCGCGGTCCCAATCATAACTTGCTTTAGGCGGAAGATCATGAAAGCCGAACACCAACTCAATTTCTTTGCAGTCTGGATTGCATTTCTGAGCGTCGCCACGGTTACGCTCACCGCCAGCTCGACGGCTTTGGCCCAGGTAACCGACAACCAGGCCGTCGTCCATCTGCGGACCCTCTATACCGATCCTTACCTGGAACGTGCGTCGCAGCTTCATCCGGAACAGCGGCCCTTCAACTCGGTTTGGGTCACGGCCCAGTTCGACCCGGGTTCCGAGGACGGGGGCAACCCGTCCAAGCAGACAATGGGTGTGAAAGAGCAAATGGAGTTCGCCCGCGGCGAGTTGGGAATCGATACCCAGGGCGGGTATGTACTGAATCCGACGGACTGGTTGAGCCTCACCCATTGGGAAAGACGAGCCGAAGCGCTCGAACGCGTCATCGTCGACGCGGAACTCTCCGGGGTGATCGCCCTGGATATCAAAGCGTATGAATTCGAGGGCGCCTCGGCTCCACCCCCACCTGCTGACAGCAAGGAACTACAGGCACTTCTCACGAAGGCTTGCCGTCCCATCATTGACGTTCTGAAGCGACACAATCTTGCCGCAGTCATCTATCCAGCTGGCGGGCGCACCTCGCCCGACTACACCGCGGCGGCGCTTGCCTTGGGTGGAACCAAGCTGGGCGATGAATTCACCTTTGCATTCAGCGAGAGAATCGCCGAAGGCGATACCATGACGAAGGAAGAATGGAGCGACTGGAAAGAGTATCTAACAGGGGCGGCATCCGCCGAGCGCAGCGAGCCGATCATTCCCGGTTTCTTGGCCTCGATGCTCCGCGACACGCAGGACCTCCGAATCCTCCGTGCACTCGACGTGGTTGAAGCCTGGCTCTACGTCGACGACGAGGATTGGCTGCTTCAAGAGCCTCCCCAAGAAACGTCGGACAATTAGCCACGGGCCACCAGGGCGATCTTGCGAACTGCGAGAGCGTTTCGAGATTAAACTCAACGCTCGCTCAGTACAGCTTCCTTGCCCGCCAGCCGACAGTACTCCTCGCCTGCGCGTCGGGCTGAATTTCCGTCAACCTTCAGGAACATGTCCTGCAAGAATTCCTGCGAGCGGCTTAGCGCCTCGGCCCGTCGCTCGGGCGATTCGACCAGTTCTCGAATCGCCTCGATCAGCTCGGCTGGCTCGGTGACGTGGGTCGAGGTGCCGGAGTCCACGAAGTCGGCCCTGCTGATCTCGTTGGCGAAATCCATCGTGATCACTGGGATCTCCATCAACATGGCTTCAACGGCCACCGCGGAGGCCCCGGTGAGCAGCAGATTACACCCCTGCAGCCAGTTGAAAATATTGCCAGGATATCCTTCGGCTCCATTGGGAATGTACTGCAGGCGAGCCCCCGGAACAGACTTCTTCGCTTGTTCGTAAAACTCCGCGCGGTCTTTGCGGTGCAACTTGGCCACAAACTGCACCTCCGGCAACGCAGCACTGGCGCGGAACATGGCATCCAACACGAGTTCGTGGTGCTGGAACGAGATGGTATTGCCGGGTCCCGAGTTGGCGGCCAACACATACGGACGACTTGGGTCCAGTTTGAGGTTCTCTTGCACTGCCTGATCAATCTTTCCGGATTGTTTGACGTGCGAATCGAGGTAAGGGGCCCCCACAACCGTGATCTGGTTTTCTCGCAGACCAAGCTCCAGCAGGTTACGCCGCGAGCTATCGCCGTAGACAAGGAAACGATCGACGATGTGACTGCTATGTAACGGATTGTTGGCCAGGATTCCGTGCATCTGGCAACCCGTGGGTACTCCCTTGGCGCGGGCCACCTGACACCCTACGCGACCCTCGTACGTAAAATCATTTCCCACCACCAGCAACCGAGGCTGAATCCGCTTCAGGACATTCTCGGAGTTGCAGGTTGCCATAAACACCGGGGGCATCATCTTGGCAGCTTCGACGCGCAGGTTTTCAACCAAGACCTCCGTTTTGTCGAACGGAGTGAGTCCCGACATATCAATCGAATCGGCGGCCATCAGTTTGGCCGCTTGAGCCCTCCCCTGCCGCAAGGCGTCTTTGATTTCATTCCCCCAGAACTTGTCGGGAAACACGGTCTGAATTCCCGCCGACAGCAACTCCTGGTGAACTCGAGGCTTGCAGGCGAATGCCAATTGCGACACCCCTTGCTCATGTCCCAGCCACTCGTAGACCGGCCGCGCGGCCTTAATGTGGGTTGGTTCGCAAGGCCAGAACAGAATGTCGACATGTTGTAGTGGGGCCGAAGCGCGAGACGCTTTTTTTCTTAGCAGGTCGAGCTTCCGTTCGTGCGCCCAAAGCATGGCAGAGTCGACTAGACGACCGAAACCGCCACGACCTGCCAGGGCTGCATAGTTGCGCCGCAACAGCGAGACGGTGCTATAGAATAACTCGCAGCGCAGCGATTCCAGAATCTCAACGTCACGGTGCCGCAGCAAGGGCCCCCACTTGGTTGAAAGAAGTTCCTGAAAAACGGCATCAAACCACCGCAGAACCTCCAGCCCGTTTACACCTTCGTCCGGCTCGCTCGGCGATGAGCCCTCAATGGATTGCATACTGCTCACGCTGCGCTCTCTTCTCGACAGAAAGTGCCCTGAAGCCTGCTTTTGCAGAGACAAATACCGCAACCGCGGAACCTGTGGCCCCCAGCAATGTAGGGAGCAAACACAAAACCGGCCATCCCTGGGAACCCCCAGGGTGGGAAAAATCCGATGCTACGGAACAATCCATGGGCATTCCAGTGGGGATTTAACCTGAAAATCATTGCTTTGATGGTTTCCTTGGTTAAATTGACAAGTTGAGGACTCTCTTCTATTCGCACTCTGAGCGTATCGCACACATTTCGTTGCAGTTGAAACAGGGGTCGCCTGTATGACAACCAATTTCGTGGCCGCGAACATCCATCCCACCAAGATCCGTCTGGAGGCCATGGGGGCCTGTCAGTTGAAGTGCCCGGCCTGCCCCACGGCCAGCGGCGAAATCCGCCCCAACATCGCCAGCGGATACCTCAGGGCCGATAATTTCAGGAAGTTGCTGGACGAGAACCCCTCGATCCAACATGTCGAATTGTCGAACTACGGGGAGATTTTTCTCAATCCCCAAATCGTGGACATCATGCGACATGCTCACGAAAAAGGTGTCAAACTCACCGCCGAAAACGGTGTCAACCTGAACACCATGAAGGAAGAGGTGCTGGAGGGGCTGGTCAAGTACAAGTTCCACAGCATGACCTGCTCGGTCGATGGCGCGAGCAACGAGACCTACAGCATCTACCGTGTGAAGGGCAACTTCGACACGGTCATGGACAACATCAAAAAGATCAACGAGTACAAGAAGAAGTACAACTCGAGATACCCCATCATGACCTGGCAGTACATCGTGTTTGGGCACAACGAACACGAACTGCCCAAAGCCCGAGCGATGTCTGAAGAGTTGGGGCTGGAGTTCAAGCCCAAGCTGAACTGGGACGAAGATTATTCTCCAATCAAAAATCGCGAATTCGTCGAGCTGCAGATCGGCAAGGAGGCCACGCGTAGTCAGTACAAGGAAGCAACGGGGGTCGATTATTCGCGAAAAATCTGCCACCAGTTGTGGTACGAACCCCAAATCAACTGGGACGGAAAACTATTGGGCTGCTGCCGTAACTTCTGGGGTGATTTCGGAGACAACGTCTTCGAGCACGGCTTGGAGAAGGCCATCAACAATCCCAAAATCAAGGCGGCACGCACCGCGCTTCAAGGTGGCCCCGAAGGCCCTGAAGACCTGCCGTGTGCAACATGCAATATCTACATTGGCATGAAGGCAGACAACAAATTCATCACCAACTCCGAGCTGGTCGAGCGGAACAGGCTGTGGGAACGAATCTATCGTTTCTCCAAGAAGAACCCACAGGTATTCCGTGCAGCCCGATTTGTTTATCGGGCCTCGGGTGGCGCTCAATTGAGGAAGTGGTATCAGCGCCGTAACGGTAGCTCGAAGGGTTCGACAACGCACACCACGGCGGCCAGTCTGTGAATTGCATCAAGACCGATTCGACATCCCAAGATCGGTTCGAGGCATCCCTTGCTTCGAGGTCGGAGTGCAGCTAGCCTTTCAACCATCCATCCCAAATAGGGCGTCGATCAGCGTCCGCTATTGTTCTCCGGAGCGATCTTATGTCTGAATCCCTGGCTTTTGATCTGAAACCATACATCAGGGCGATTCCAGATTTCCCCAAGCCGGGGATCATGTTTCGCGATATCACGCCACTTTTGGCAGATCCCACGGCATTTGGTGCAGCGATTTCACAAATGGCCGATCGCTATCGAGACGATCCGCCCGATGTGATCGCCGCCGCGGAAGCCCGAGGATTTATTTTCGCGGCCCCCCTGGCCTTGGAACTGAACGTCGGTTTCGTCCCTATTCGCAAGCCGGGCAAGCTGCCTTTCGATACGCACGCATTTCACTACGAACTGGAGTACGGCACGGATACGCTGGAAATGCACATTGATGGCATCTCCAAAGGCCAACGAGTGCTGCTGGTCGACGATCTGCTCGCGACCGGCGGCACGATCGAAGCCTGCTGTCGACTGGTCGAAAAAGCCGGCGCGATCGTACACGGTTGTGCGTTTCTCATCGAGCTAGGCGAGCTGAAGGGCGCCGACAAAGTCGCCAATGACTCGCCTTTCTGCTTGATCAATTACTAGCTGTCCGAAAGAGACTCATTGCCAAAGAAAAAACCCCTGCCGATTCCAAGAGAATCGGCAAGGGTTCGGAAGTGAGCGTTCTTACGTTGACTTGCTAGTTGCGATCTCGGAAATCGAGATGCCACCAGCCATCGTCCCATTCCAGGGAGACCTTTCTCCAACCCAGGGGCACTTGAGGATAGGGATAGAAAGGACCGATGTAAGGCCAGGCAGTAGCCGAGTACTGCTGTGGATAAGTCAACGCAGCGTAGTTCGGGTAAGCAGCATAGCTGGGCCAGGCGTAGTTCGGCAGATGAGGCTGGTCGTAGTGTGCTTGGGCAGCACCACCGGCCCCTTGGACAAACGTAGGGATCGGCGTGGCACCCTGAACATAACCACCCTGTCCGTAGCCGCCTGCAGCCGGCATTCCGGGACCGCCACCAGCCATCGCAACTGGTTGAGCAGGGACACCCGGCATCGCGGGACCTCGACCGGCCATCGCTGCCGCCTGCATCGGAACGCGAGGCATGCTGGGCTGCGCCGAAATCGGGCTCGAGGCACTGGCAGGTTGCACCGGAGATTTGCTTTGCTGGGGCGCGGCAATCTTCAGATTGTTAACCACCTTTTTTACGCCCGCCTGGCGCTTCGCTAAGGCAATGGCCGTGGCCATTTGTCGCTTGTCGGTAACTTGACCATTCAACCAAGCGGTGCCGTCGTCGTACTTCACGCCGATGCTGTAACCGCTGAGTTTACCGCTGTCACGGAGGCCACTGGCAATCCGTTGAGCGGCGTTCTTGTCGTCGGCCTTGGCCATGACGGGGGCCAAAACGCCGGCGATCAGGAGAGTCGCCATCAGGTGTCGCATCACTTCCCCCTCATTGATCTCATATCAGAAACGAACGATTGTGTTTGATCGGGTTCGCCGTAACCCACGCACCAAAATGTTGGGTACCCGGCGATGAGGCGGAGCTTCTCGTGCCAGCAAACGAACGCTGTCCACGGGCCTTACAAAACTCCTGCCTATAGGTTTTCGGTTGCGGGATGTGCCGGTAGGCAGTTTTTTTTCGATTTTGACGACGTTAGCGGATCTGCCGGGCAACAGCAGTGCCTGCAAAACGCCCGCAACGGGGTATTTCCAAGCCGATTGCCCGCGTGAATTCGGCAAACCTAGCTGCTAGCATGGCACGAAAGGATTTCTGAAAACCACACGCTCCCGAGGCTGAACCAACCATGGCCCGCACGATTGCTTGCACGTTACTCACCCTGTGCTTCGTTGCACCAGCAGCGCTCCCGACCTTTGCCGACGATGTGAACTACGACGAGAGCAAGGTGCCAGCGTACGAACTACCCGATCCCCTTACCTTCCACGATGGCAGTACCGTCGAGGATGCCGAGGCTTGGACCAACGAGCGACGCCCGGAGATTTTGAAGCTCTTCCAAGAATACGTCTACGGACACAATCCGGGACGCCCCGAGCACATGTCGTTCGAGGTATTTGATCAGGACGAACAAGCGCTCGATGGACTTGCCACTCGCCAGCAGGTCACGATTCACTTCACCGAAGAGTCAGACGGACCCAGCTTGGACCTGCTGATCTACATTCCCAACGACGTCGAGAAGCCGGTGCCGGCTTTCTTGGTGCTGAACTTTTGGGGCAACCATTCAATCACCGCCGACCCGGCCATCAAGCTCTCGCCGAGCTGGATGCGTGGCAACGAGAGTCACGGCATCGTCGACCACCGCTCCACGGAGGCTTCGCGAGGCAAGAGCATCCCCCGTTGGGCCGTCGAGGAGATTCTCTCCCGCGGCTACGCGTTGGCCACCTACTACTACGGTGACATCGATCCCGATTACGACGATGGCTTCAAGAACGGCATCCAGCCCCTGTTCTACGAACCGGGACAAACCCGCCCCAAAGACGACCAGTGGGGAAGCATCGGAGCCTGGGCCTGGGGATTGAGCCGAGCACTGGACTACCTGGAAACCGACGACCAGATCGATCACACAAAAGTGGCCGTCATGGGACACTCCAGGTTGGGCAAGACCGCGCTTTGGGCCGGCGCCACCGACGAGCGATTTGCCATCGCCATCTCCAACAACTCAGGCTGTGGCGGGGCAGCGCTCAGCCGGCGGCGATACGGCGAAAAGGTGAAACGCATCAACACGGCGTTCCCACATTGGTTCTGCGCGAACTTCAAAGCGTTCAACGATCGGGAAGATGAGTTGCCGGTGGACCAACACATGCTGGTGTCACTGATCGCACCGCGACCGGTATACATTGCCAGTGCGGTCGAAGATCGTTGGGCCGACCCCAAAGGAGAATTCCTTTCGGCAGTGAATGCAGATCCGGTTTATCGCCTGCTAGGCACCGAAGGGCTCGGCGCCGATCAGATGCCTGAAATCGATCAGCCCGTGCATGGCACGATCGGCTATCACATCCGCAGCGGCGCGCACGACGTAACCGACTTCGACTGGGCCGCGTATCTGGACTTTGCGGATAAGCACTTCGCAAACTAGAGCCCACACATTAGCGTAGCAGAGCCTCGGGACAACCATAGGAACAATGATCAAGTATCTACAGATCCGTGAGAACTGGGAATTTGCCAGCTCAATCGGGTTCGCTCTAATGTTGGGGATCCCGGCTGCGATCTCACTATACTATCACATCAAGATTCGCCGTATCCCGGGTGGAAAAGAACTTCGGGCCTCTCAAGCCCGCTACGCGCCGAACTCGGTTGATGCTCTGGGGAATATCAAAAACGGCCTGCACATGTGGCGACTTCTGCGTCGTGGTGCATTCGGAGCCGAAGCCGGCAAGCTGGTTTACCGCTGCGCCCTCGGCATGCTCATCTGGGTTGTCCTCATGACGGTTTGGTTCGGCGTATTGCTTTACGTCGATGTCCAAATGATGGCCAATGGTGGCTGGCCCGAATTCGAGACTAAGCCTGCCAACCCGGCACCCAACACATTGCATGGTCTCGATGGAGGGGCCACCGGGATCGAATGAATTCGGATGGGGATCAACTGGTTGGAACCCTAAGAACGTGGCTTCAAAATCCATCCCGGCTTCAATCGTGATTGTCGCGGCCGCCTCATCGTTGGGTTGCATCGACGAATCTCCTGGATTCGCCAGCTTCGCCCTCGTTGTGGCGACGCGCGAAATCACGATCTCGGGCCTGAAAGCGACTTTGGAGACACGTTCTGAGTCCAGCAATTGCATTTCATGAGTTACTAAGGCTGCATGGATAACGCGTTGTCCACACCGGCGACTGGCATGGCTGCAATCACATCAACCGAGCCGGTTCGCAGAGATCACCGGGGCCCCATGCGCTTCTATTTGCGACAACCTGCAACGCGCTCATCGAAACATCAATCTGCCTCGAGGGTGAGAGAGCGGCAGGAGATGCTTGATGGCAGAAAGTCGCCACAAGAACTTAAAGGATCGTCCCGTCTTAGGCAGACCCGATCGTCACTCGCCGACGTCGAGTCGAAACGAAACACCCGAGGAGAAGAAAGATCATGCCCATTGCGGTCATGGTTACGGTAGAAGGCTCGGAAACCAGCGCCAGATTGTTGGCCCAAAAGTCGATGCCATGTTGGGACAATGTTTGTCCATCGAACACGGAGTTCCAATTTGTTGAATGGGCCGTACTGGGCTGAATATACAGAGCGTTTTCAACGCCGGCGGCGGTCATCTGCTGGCTTGTGGTACTGACGAAGAAAGCCGGTACGGTCAAATCCGTCTCGCCTGCTATCAGCATGGCAGGCGGGTCGCCGGCGTCAAACGGAGAAGGATCATTGAACAGGGCCCCCAGACTGCTGAGCACCGCGCGCGTCTGTACGCTGGTCGAAGGATCCAAATAAGTCAGGATCAGCGACATCACCGCACCAGCCGAATGACCGGTTAGCCCGACACGCGAGGTATCGATACCATAGCTCGCTGAGTTTGCGGCCAACCAATCCAATGCCAAATTAGCATCTTCGATCGAAGCGTTCACCGCGCTGATGATGCCTGGCGGACCGAGAAATGCGAGAAACGAATAGTCATCGGCCGGACCAGTCGTAAGCGGTGGATTGTTGCCCAACAGGCGATAGTTGATCGAAGCAACGTTGTAGCCGCGCGATACCCATACATTCGCCTGGGCAACACTGTTCTTATTGCCTCCCTGCCAGCCACCTCCATGCATGAACAAGATCGTGGGACGACTGGCTGGCACCGGGGTGCCAATATCAGTTGGCTGGTAAAAGTCCAGCTTCAGGTCGATGGAACTGCCGCCGTTGTTAACCAGACCCGTGCCGTATGTGATGTTCGAAGTCTTCTGTACACCGAACAAAGGGTCCAAGTACAACGACGCAGCGAACGAACTGGTCGGCGCAAGTACAACCGCCACGGAGAACAGGATAACCTTTAGATGCATGAACGGGCACTCTCAACAGCCGAGCGGGTAGACAGGAGCCACCGAGTGCCCCCGTGATTGCACCCATTGAACACCATCCAGAACCGCATGTCACGAAGTTCCTCGAACATTCACGAATGGCCTCTTGGCTGGCCATGACAAGAAAAAGCTGATGGCGTAAGAGTTCCAAAAAGAAGTTCGGCTTTTTGACGGTGCCGAACGCCGACCTAAGAACGTTACTTCAAAATCGCCTCCGGGACCGAGCTCGTGATTTCGAGCGTCGCCACAAGGAGGATGGAGCAGGCGAATCCAGGAGATTCGTCGATGCAGCCCAACGATGCGGCGGCCGCGACAATCGCGATCGAAGCCGGAAGAGGCTTGAACACATGTTCTAAGGACCGCCGATCTCACGGGAGTTGCCTTGGTCGTCATACCGGATCATGGCAAAGTAGACGAAGGTAAAGCAGAGGATCGGGATCATCACCGACAACACGATGCTTACGTAGTAGATCAGCAAGCCACAGATGATAATGAAGGCGATCCACAGCCACCAAGTGTCTCGAAGTAATCCCTTAAAACGCGCCATGAATGGCCACTCCGGCTCGAATATCAAGTACGTCGCCGTCACGAAGCAGTGCATGTGGTGAACGATGCCAACCAAGAAAACTGGCATTCGCCGGCCGCGATTGCGATCGATCTCGCTTCGCGAACTGCCCTACTCCGGTAAAACATCGACCCACAGATTTCAGTATACCGCCGACCTTCGGTGAGGCTAGGTGCGACAAAGTGCGCCTTCGGATACTCACTGGTGCATCGCCTTTGAAAGCGAAGCGGGGGTGGAATCCTAGACGGCCACTTCGGCAGCTTGATCGACCGAGGGAACATCGACGCGGGCCGGTAAGACAAGCCGCCCAACTGGCCCAATCAACAGCGCGGGCAACAGCAACAAATCGCCAACCAGCGCCGCGCCAAGCAGCCAGCAGATGGTGTTTCCGAATTGACGCGCCGGCCCGAAACTACTGAAAGAGAACATGATCATCGCCGCACCGCAGATGACGGTGGTGCGAATGATCGCGCTGCCACAGCGCACGTAGGCCTGACAAACAGCCTCGCGACGCGAACACCCCGAGTCGATCGATCGTTTGAACCAGGTCAAAAAGTGAACCGTATCATCGACGGCGATCCCTAGCCCGATGCTGGCCGTCATCATGGTGCCGATATCGACCGGCTGCCCCAACCATCCCAACCCGCCGAAGACAAGGATGATGGGAAAGAAGTTTGGCAGCGTGGACAGTACGCCTAGTCGAATGCTCTTCAGCCCCAGCATGAGCGCTCCGCCAATCAGGAACACTGATGTCAGAAAACTTGAGATCAACCCGTCAAGCAATTCGGCTTGCGAGTTGGCAACCAAAGGCAGCAACCCCGTATGGATAGCCCTGATATGCGCGGCCTCCTCCGGAACGCGTTGCTGAATGGTTGCTTCGACCGTGTCCTGAAGCTGTTGCAACTTCTCGCCAAACGGTTCACCCGACAGCGAGGGCAAGCGAATCGAGATCCGCCAATACTCGTTCCCGTCGAGTTCGACCAGGAACTTCTTTTCCAGCAGTCGAGGACGATTTTCTTCCAGCTTCTTTTCCATCACCGCCCGACGAACGGCCCATCGCAGACGGCCCGAGAGTACAGGGTTGGCCGTGAAGGTGGCGGCTGAAACCGTGACCGCTTGAACATGCTCGTCACGTATTGCCTTTTCGATGCGCGTTACCAATCGCAGGCGGTCGTGAATGTTCAGTTGCGAGTCAGGACCAAACTCGAGCACGACTTCCGCCGGGAAGATTGGCCCCAAGCGTTCTTCAACCCAACGATAGTCGCCCACGATGCGGCTGCTATCCAGGAAGAAATCTCGCAATTGCATCGATGTCTTCACCTGCCGCAGCCCTATGGCGCAAACCACGGCCAACAACAGACAGGCCACCTGCAAGGGAAACTGATATTTCTGAACGCAATCGGCCAACCAGGCCCAGAACGGCTGCCAGCGCGTTTCGTTCGGAGTGCGAGGTGCCCATTGATACTTCTCGGCACGCCGCGAAAGCAGAAGCAACATCCCGGGCATCAGGGTCAGTAGCGCGGCCACGGTGATGACCAGAGCTAGACTCGTCATCCAACCGAAGACATACACCGGTCGGATCTCGCTGGCCGAAAGAGAAGCAATGCCCAGGGCGCTGGTCACAACGGCCAGGAAACAAGGAAAGCCACCCACGCGTAGCGCCGTGGCTGCCGCATTCTGATAGCCCGACTCGTGCACCGCATCGTCGTAATAGTTGATGAGATGAATCGACCCTGAAACGAAGATCACGATGATCAGTACGGGCATAATCACCAGCATCCCGCTCATCGGTAGACCCAGGAAATAGACCATGGCCAGAGATGTGGCCTGGCAGAACGCGGCGATTAGTCCCACGGACAAGGTCAGTGGGATACTTCTTAGAAAAAACCAGGCTGTGAGCATGACCGCGAATCCGGCCGGAACCGCCATTTGAAACAGCGTACTGAGACTGGCGCGATCGATCGCAGCCATTTGCACGGAATAGCCCGCCAGCTTGATCTCGTCGGAATTGAGTCCCTCGACATTGCCGGCTACCTCGAGAATCAGGTCGACGGCCTCCTGCCCCCGCATGGTTCCTTCTTTCGACAATACCACGACGGCACCACTGGTCTTGCCGTCGGGGCCAACCATTACACCACGCAACTTCGCAAAGGTAAGCTGAGGAGAGAACCTGGAAGGCGGACTTCTCAATTCGCGCCAGACGTCGGCCCCCGTGGTGACACTTTCGATAAGTGGTGCACCATCGGTAGCGGCCGACTCTGGAATCTTTTCCCTGAGCAGTTCTGCGAATTGGTCGAGGCGAGAGTCTTCGATCGTGCAATCGGGCCACGAGACGAAAATGATCTCTTGCCCTTCGAAATGCTCGCCAAACCAGTCGAAGGTCTGCTTTGCTTCCAACCCCGAAGAGGTCCACTGCAGAACATCGTTCCGCATGTTTGCCAACGCCTGGTACGTACCATACAACGCGAATGGCCCGATCAGGACAGCCACAGCGCATGCAATCAGTGCACGCCGTCGAACCTGGGCATTCTCGTCCTGAATCAAGTTAGCATCCAGCTGGCTGGTAGGAACTCGCGGAACGTGCCCGCTGATTGGAAGCGATCGGCATTAAACCGTTTGCGAAGGATCATACGGTTATTCTAACCGAATGTCAGCCGGATTACCGAGCCCATGGCACGACGTAGAATGCCACGGCAAAGAAGTGAAAGATACTTCCGGCCATCACAAAGACGTGCCACACCGCATGGAAGAAGCGGATATCGTCGAGCGCATAGAAAATCGTGCCGATCGTGTAGGACAACCCTCCGGCCAGCAGCAACCACAATGCCCCGCTGGGCAGCGAAGCCATGAGAGGCCTGGCCGCGAACAGACAAATCCAACCCATGCCGATGTACATGGCCAGTGAGAACCACTGCCAACGATGCCCCCACACGATTTTCATGACAATGCCAATGACGGCCAGCGTCCACACCGCGGCAAATAACCCCCACCCCAACGGTCCACGCAAGTTCACCAATGTGAAGGGCGTATAGGTTCCGGCGATCAGCAAGAAGATTGCGGCGTGATCAACCGTACGCAACACTGCCTTTGCTGCCGGCTTCTGAACGGAGTGGTAGAGCGTTGACGCCATATACAGGATGACCAACGACAGCCCGTAGATGGTGCAGCCCACAATGTGCCAAACATTTCCGCGATAAGCCGTCAGCACACACAGCGAAAATAAACCACCGATGGCCAACAACAGCCCGATGCCATGAGTTACGCCATTGGCGATCTCGTCCTCGATGGACGCAATAGTCACCGGCGGGTGTGGTTGCTGCCCAACGACCGCCGGCTTGTCGGATTGCTGAATGCCTTCCGCTGTGTTCACAGACCACACCCCGATCACGAGTGAATGCTGATGATTGTCCAAACCGCTCGGCTGACTACTTCAACATCGTCCTTTCGCCCCACCGGCAATAGGCATGTGGAATACTATAGACCGGACATTAAGGAAAGAAGGGACGTTTACAGAACTAAGACATAACTCTGCCGAGGAGACCAGACGACTGGGGGGAGACCTCATCGCTCGTCAGGAATCCTCCCCACCGATGGATTACAGCGAGGAAGGCTCTACAGAACCGGCGGCTAAGACATGATCTCTGGAATCAGCTTGCCGTGCACGTCGGTCAGGCGGCGATCGATTCCGTTGTCGCGTACCGTGAGCCGCTCGTGATCGATCCCCAGCAAGTGCAGCACTGTGGCATGAATATCGTAGACCTCGGTGGGATGATCTCGATTCAAAGGCTTGTAGCCCCACTCGTCGGACAGACCATGCGTAACCCCCGGCCTGATGCCACCCCCGCAAAGCCAGTTGGTGAACACATAGGGATTGTGGTCACGTCCCTTGCCACCTTGCGACGAAGGCATTCGTCCGAACTCGGTGGTCCATAAAACGATCGTATCTTCCAACATCCCGCGCTGCTTCAAATCTTGAATCAACGCCGAACATCCCCGTGCCATCCCGGCGGCCAGTGGACCGTGATCGCGCTGGACATCTTCGTGCGAATCCCAATTCCGGCGAGGAAACCCGTTATCGTTGCCGCTCCAAATCTGAACGAAGCGAACACCTCGCTCCAGCAGCCGTCGCGCAACCAGGCACTTCTTCGAGAAATAAACCGTCTCTTCTCGGGCGTTGATCTCCTTGGGAAACTCCTCGGGCACGTTGTCCAAACCGTATAGCTTGAGGATATGCGCCGGCTCGCCGCTGATATCAATCGCCTCGGGGGCCGCCAGTTGCATTCGGGCGGCAAGTTCATAGCTACGAATGCGGGCCTCCAGGCGGTCATCGCCCGCACGGCGCGATGCGTGCGCCTGATTGAGTTGCTTGACCAGGGGTGCCGTGGCGGCGCTGCTGTCTGCGGTGATGTAGTTGCCATGTTCGTCCGGGAACAAATCCGCGATTGGGTTTTCGCGCTCGGGGTAGATCACCGTGCCCTGATGTTGCGAAGGCAGAAACGCACTGTCCCAGTTCTTGGTTCCGTTGGAGGCCAGACCTCGATGGTCGGGCAAAACCACGTACGCCGGCAGGTTGTCGTTGATGTTGCCCAGGCCGTAGGTGATCCAGGAACCCATCGAAGGAAACCCGGGACGGTTGAACCCGGTGGCCTGCAACAACGTGGCCTGACTATGAACCCCGGTCTTGCCTTTGAGATTATGAATGAACGCCATCTCGTCGACGACTTCGCCCAGCGGCGCAACCACGTCGCTGAGCATCTTGCCCGAGGCACCGTAAGGTTTGAAATCCCAGATTGGCTTCAGCCACGGCCCCAACCCGTCTTGAAAGGCCTCGACGTGCTCGCCGAAGTCCGATGGCTCGCCGTGATGCTTGATCAAGGCCGGCTTGTAGTCGAACAAGTCGATGTGACTGGCCGCCCCCGCCATGAACAACTGCACGACCCGTTTGGCCTTGGGCGGATGATGCAGTACGCCGGAACTTCCGGTCGCCGCCAAAAGCTGCTCGTCGGCCAACATACCGGCCAGCGCAATCCCACCCAAGCCACCTCCGCTGCGGAAGAGAAACTCCCGGCGAGAAACTGGCGTTGCTGAATTGCCGTGCGGAAATGCGGAGCGATGTTGCATGGGTCGTTCACTCGATGATGTCAACGAATGGCTCAGTCGACGAACACAAACTCGTTTAGGTTCAAAATCACACGACAAGTATTCTCCAGCCCATATGCCGTGGAGTACTGGCTCATGGCTGCAAGCTCCTCGGCACCCGGTTCGCGAGCCAACGCCAGACGATACGCCGCGGTCACCTGGTCATCCACTTCACTCTCGGCCTCCCGAACTCGCTGGGCAAAGTGTTTGGCCAACACCAGAGAGAGCTTGTTGTTTAACATCGACAGCGCCTGCAAGGGCGTAATGGTTTGATTGCGTTTATTGACCATCATTGATGGGTCCGCGCAATCCATCACTGTCATGAAAGGCTGCGTTTGTGATCGCACGATGAAGCGATACACACTGCGCCGATGGCAGGCGGGATCCTCGGGATCATGAAGATGGTATTGGTAGTGGGGCGAATGTTCCGGCTTTTCAATGACGAAATCCTGAAAGCTCGGGCCGCCCGCCTCGAGATTCAGCTTTCCGGAAACCATCAGCATGGCGTCGCGAACCGCTTCCGCTTCGAGCTGGCGACGATTCATACGCCACAGATAGCGATTGCCCGAATCAATCGTGCGTGGGTCATCTTCCGTCGCGACGTCAGTACACTGCGGGCATTCGGCAAGGTTTGAAGCCTGTCGGTACGTGGCGCTGTTCACAATCAAGCGGTGTAGATCTTTCAGCGAACCGCCCTCATCGCGAAACTGTGCTGCCATCCAATCCAGCAGTTCGGGATGCGTGGGCGTCTCGCCCATGCGCCCAAAATCGCCCGCGGTACCGACCAGACCTCGCCCGAAGTGGTATTGCCACACGCGATTCACAATCGACCGCCAGGTAAGCGGATTCTCCTTGGCCGAAATCCATCGTGCCAAGGCTGCTCGCCGGGCCCCTTCAGCCGCATCTTGTGTCGACTCGAACCGCGACGGCAACGCGTCGATGCCACTCAAAGCTCCCGGCATCACTTCGTCCCCGGGGCTTTTCACGTCGCCGCGGGCCAGCACATGAATGGTTCGGGGGCGACCACCGTCGGGCCCTGTGCCACGAAAAGCCCCGCTGCCGTAGTGAATCGTTCCGGCATAGACTTGCTTCGCCGCAGGAAGCTCTTTCAGTGCGTTTCTCGTCTCGGCTAATTCGGCCGTTATATCGGCTCGGGCTTGCAGCGTTTCGCGATCCACCCGTTCTTCAAGCAACGCATCGCGACGGGCAACCATCTCGGCAAGCTTCGCGGGGTCTGCCGAACTGCTGGGGTGTAATTCGTCGACCAAGTTTTGCTTGGCCCAACGTACGGGAGCTTCGATCGAGTCGAGCGAATACACGGGCTGTCCGGCGGCCAGGTTGTTGTTGGCCGCATCGAACACCTTCAGCTCAGCCAGGGCAAAAATGTAATCATCCTGCCGCGTGGCAAGCTTCGTAGCGGTGACACGTACAAACCTGCCCGTCTGTCCCGGCACGTCGATTCTGATCGGGGTGATCCCCGGGTTCTCGACATCGTCCGCCGTGTAGTCCATCACCGCGTTCACGTCTTGGCTGAACTCAGCGTCGGCAGCCACCTCAATCTTGTATCGAAGAGGAAAACCGAACCCGGCCCCGATGCCGTTGAAGTCGTCGTGACAGGGAAAGATCTCCATCCGCTCGATTGCCACCACCGCGCCCAAGTCGACTTGCACCCATTTGACCAAGTCCTGTTCCGTTTCGATCGAACTGTGGTAGCCGTACTGCGGGGGTCGTGAACCGGCCTTGCGTGAAGTTTCGATCGTACGTTCAATCTCCGCCAACTCATCTCCGCCAAGTTGCTTGATCTTTGCTGCGATTTCTTCCTGCCGCTCCTTCAGAGAACGCTGACGCTTGGCCAGCTCATCATGCATGTGAGTCAGGTCGGGGTCATCGTAATATTCTCGATCGGCCCGATCGAGCGCGGCGAACACGGCCTGCAAGCTGTAGTAGTCTTCCTGCATGATCGGGTCGAACTTGTGGTCGTGGCATTGGGCACAGCCAACCGTCAAGCTCAGAAACGTCACCGTGGTGTTCTGCACCATGTCGTCGCGATCGAGGTGTCTGGCAATCTGGCCATCGATTTTCGTTTCCGGCACTTCGGCGTGGCCGATGAAGTCCCATGGCCCCGCGGCGATGAACCCCAGGGCTTCGATTCCGTCGACCGAATTGGGAAACAGCACATCGCCGGCGATCTGCTCTTCGATAAACCGTCCGTACGGTTTGTCCTCATTCAGCGAACGAATCACGTAATCGCGATACGGCCACGCATTGGGGCGCGGCTTATCTTTGTCGTATCCGTGGGTTTCCCCGTAGTGCACCACATCTAGCCAATGCCTGGCCCAGCGTTCTCCGTATTGTTCGGAGGCCAACAATCGATCGACCAGTTGCTCGTAGGCATCCGCCTCCTCGCTGGCAACGAACTGTTCGACCTCCGAGGGAGAAGGCGGCAGCCCGATCAAATCGAAGTACAAACGCCGGATCAATGTGCGGCGGTCAGCCTCGGCGGCCGGAGACAAACCCAACTCTGCGTGCTTCGCCGCGACAAAGCGATCGAGAGGCGTTTTGCACCATGCGGCCCGATCGTCATCCACCTCGGGTAGCGCTGGTTGCTCCAAGGGTCGGAACGACCACCAAATCTCGGGTTCAAGCGTCAGATGCTTGGGCCACGCTGCCCCCGCGGTAATCCAATCGTGGATCACCTGGCGATCTTCTTCCGAAAGGGGCTCGGTCCCCTCGGGCATCTCGGCTTTGCCCTCGTCGGGAGTGATCAAGTCGAGCAGGTAGCTGGAATCCGGATCGCCCGGAAATATCACCTCGCCACTATCACCGCCCGCCATGGCCGACTCGGCGGTCTGCAACGAAAGCCCTCCCTTGCGGGCTTCGTCGTTGTGACAATTCAGGCAGTGACGTCGAAAAATCCCCGCAACGCGATCTTGAAACAAAGCGTCGTCCGCCAACGCGAATCCAGAGGAAGCGAAGAGCACAAGGGTGAAGCTGACGACTCGACCGATCATCGGTGGGTCCCGAGGGTTATCCTGTCGACACGGTTGCTGCCGAATCAGATTCCCCGACAATTTGGCAGCATGCCCATAGTATGTACGCTGCCGTCGCAAGGGCCAAATCGTGGCCATTCGCAGCCGTGAATCCTCCTGCGAACGCCCAACGGGCAGAAGTCCTGACGACAGACTATAATCGAGGTCCGCACCCCGAGACGTGAGTCTCCTGAATCAATCCCCTACCCCATGTTTCGTACTCCCCCCTGCCCGAACGCATCATGAACGTCGATTCGACCCACATCTCGCGACTGAATTGGAAACTTCTCGGATTTCTTCCACTGGTGCTGCTCGTCGCCTCGCATGGCCATGTCGCTGGCGCCGGCGATCAGTGGCCGGGCTTTCGCGGACCAACCGATCAGGGTTTGGTCGAGGACGCCGACCTGCCGCTGAATTGGAGCGAGACGGAGAATGTCGTTTGGAAAACGCCCGTCCAGGGGAAAGCCTGGTCGTCGCCGGTGATCTGGGACGACCTTATCTTTGTCACCAACGCCACGGAAGACGGCACGAAGCTATCCGTGGTTTGCGTGGACAAAGTAACCGGCAAAGTGATTTACGACAAGCTCTTGCATACGGTTGACGAACCTCAGTTTTGTCACTCGTTCAATTCCTACGCTTCGCCCTCGCCGGTGATCGAAGAGGGCCGGCTGTACGTCAGCTTCGGTTCGCCCTACAACGCCTGTCTCGACCCGGCCACGGGAGACGTGCTTTGGCAACGCACGGACTTCGTGTGCAACCACTTCCGCGGGGCTGGGTCATCACCACTGATCTACAACAATCTGTTGTTCATGCACTTCGATGGGAGCGACTACCAATACGTCGTCGCCCTCGATAAGCAGACCGGCGAAACCGTCTGGCGCACCGATCGAACGGTCGACTTCGACGACATCAATCCGGACACCGGCAAACCCGATCGCGACGGTGACTGGCGCAAGGCATTCTCCACCCCGATCATCGCCCAGGTCGACAAGCAAGACGTGCTCATCAGCCTGGGGTCAATGGCCCTCTATGCCTACGAGCCCTTGACCGGAAAAGAACTGTGGCGGGTCGAGTTCATCGGCAGCCATTCCGGATCGTGCCGTCCCGTGTTCAAGCATGGGCTGATCTACGCCCCCAATGGTGCGGACGCCGAAATGTGGGTCATTCGCCCCGACGGCTCGGGCGTGTTACCCGATTCAAACGTCGTGTGGAAACAAGACCGTGCCGTACCCCGGCGCCCGTCGGTGTTGGTACTCGACGATCTAGTGATCATGGTCGACGACTCGGGCGTGGCGGCCTGCGTGAATGCCTACACCGGCGAAGAGTACTGGCGAAAACGCCTCGGCGGAAATTTCTCCGCTTCCCCCATCCACTGCGACGGGCGGATCTACTTCCTCGACGAAGACGGAAAGGCCACCGTGGTCAAAGCCGACCGCGAGTATGAAGTGTTGGCCATCAACGAGTTGGGAGACGGATTCATGGCCTCCCCAGCCGTCTCCGGCGACGCACTTTTTTTAAGAACCCGATCGCACCTCTATCGCATTGAGGACAAGCAAGACTCGAACTAGGGTTGAATTGGGTTCCATCAATCCAACCTCAAAGATTTCACAACCAGGAGAACGATTCATGCGGCGCGGAACCGGTGGAGTAGTGATAGTAGCGTGGGGTTGTCTGCTGGCGGTTTCATCTGTAGCGATGGCCCAAAGCCCCGAGAAGTGGCTGGCTCACGACATGCGTCGTCCTCGTCCCGTCGTGGTCACCCCGGGCCCGCAGCATCTTCCCGTGGCTCCACCTTCCGACGCGATCGTGCTCTTCGACGGAACCGATCTTTCCAAGTGGCGCGATGCCGAAGGCGGGCCTGCCAAGTGGATCGCCAAAGACGACTACATGGAGTCGGTTCCCAACAGCGGTTACCTCTACTCGGCCGGGGTCTTCGGCGATATCCAGCTGCACGTCGAGTGGGCTGCCCCGCTGCCGGCCAAAGGGAAGAGCCAGGGGCGCGGCAACAGCGGCATCTTTCTCATGGGCAAGTACGAAGTGCAGGTGCTCGACTCGTACGAGAACGATACCTACCCCGACGGGCAAGCGGCCGCCGTGTACGGTCAGTATCCTCCGTTGGTCAACGCCTGTCTGCCGCCGGGCGAGTGGCAATCGTACGACATCGTTTTTCGCCGACCCCGCTTTCATCGCGACGGCCGACTCGCCTCGCCGGCCAGAATTAGCGTGACCCAAAACGGTGTTCTCGTGCAGGACAACGTCGGATTGTGGGGCCCCACTTCGTGGATGCAGCACAAGCCTTACAAGTCGCACCCGGAAAAACTCCCCCTCGGCCTGCAAGACCACGGCAACCCGGTCCGCTATCGCAACATCTGGTTACGCGAACTGCGCGAGTCCAACGCGGTGGAACCGCCACCTGTGGACGAAGGCCCGTTCGTTCATCTGACCGATCAGCAACTCGAACCCTATGTCGGGCGTTACGGCAGCTTCCTCGGCGAGTTTGGCACCGTGGAACTGGTCGACAACGTCTTACAGATGCACATGGATACCGGGCAGGTGATCGACCTGGTGCCCCGCTCCGAAACCGATTTCCGCATGCGCTGGACCGCTGGCAGCGTCACGTTCAATGTCGAAGAAGACGGCACCGTCAAAGGCTTCACCATGGAACTCGCCGGCCGAAAGTACCCCATCAATCGCCTGAAGCCGAAGGATGATTGAGTCGCAACAGGGAACGAAATCCTACCTTCGCATGGTGAAATCAACCCGTAGGGAACGCCCTTCGTGGCGTTCCAATCCCACGCAATTCCGGAATGCCACAGAGGGAATTCCCTACCATTGACGCGTTGAATCTCCTGTTTGGCACGGACACTGCCGTTGAGTTCCTGGACGAACGACGCAAATATTGTTACAAGCAAACTCACTTGGCGGGACTTCTTCACCACGAGGGAACCATCTCATGGCGATTGCCGACGACAATGTTCAAGACGGGGCAAGCTTGATCCCCTTCGAAGGAATTGGGAAAGAAGACATCTTCGAATCCCTACAGAGCTTCAAAGGCAAAGATGTCCCTTGGAAGTCGGGACGCATCCTGGGTTACACGTACGACCCGGGCGAGGACCCCATGAACGTGGCCCATGAGGCCTACATGAGTTACCTCACCGAGAACGGCCTCGACTGGACCGTGTTCCCTTCGATGCACAAGCTCGAAACCGACCTGGTGCACATGGTCCGCGAACTATTGCGGGGCGATGAGAACGTCGTCGGCAGTTGCACATCCGGCGGAACCGAGAGCATCTTCTGCGCAGTAAAGGCAGCTCGTGAATATGCTCGGGTGAACAAACCGCACATCACCCATCCCGAGATGGTGCTTCCCGAAACCGCCCATGGTGCCTTTCATAAGGCATGTCTTTATCTGGGCATAACGCCCGTCATGGCGGGTTACGACCCCGAAACGTTTCTTACCGACGTGAATTCCGTTCGCGATGCCATCACCGAGAACACCATTCTCATCGTCGGTTCAGCACCCGGCTATGCCCAGGGCGTAATCGACCCGATTGCGGAAATCGGCGAAGTCGCACAAAGCCACAACATCCTGTTTCACGTCGATGCCTGCATCGGCGGCATTCAGTTTTCCTTCATGCGGCGAATGGGTGAGGACCTGCCCGATTTCGATTTCACCGTGCCGGGCGTTACCTCCATTTCGGCCGATCTTCACAAGTACGCCTATGCCCCCAAAAACATCTCGACGGTGCTGTATCGCCATAAGGATCTTCGCTTTCATCAATACTTTGCTAATCGCCGTAATACGTGCTACGCCCTGGTCAATTCAGCGGTGCTCAGCACGAAATCAGGCGGACCGTACGCCGGGGCCTGGGCCTTGATGCACTATCTTGGCGAATCCGGCTATCGAAAGATCGTGAAGAAGACCCAAGACGCCCTGCACCAGTTCGTCGACGGAATCAACGACATCGAAGGGCTTCGCGTGTTGGGTAAACCCGACATGTGCCTGTTCTCGTTCACCTCCGACGGCTTCAACATCTTCGAGGTGGCCGATCGCGTGCGGGACAAGGGCTACTACATGCAGCCGCAGTTCTCGCACGGAGTAACCCCCGCCAACCTTCATATCTCTTTGGAGTGGGGTTGCGCCGACTCGGTCGACGGGGCCCTAAAAGCACTTCGGGAAGCGGTCGACGAAGTTCGCAACGATCCCAATGCCGTCGACTTGCAGGCCACGCGGAGCATGGTTCAAGGCATCGTGGCCGACTCCGGCGAGAATGCCAAGGAAGTTCTGAGCGAGATGGCCGGGCTGGGCGAGGGGAAGTTGCCCGAGAAGATGGCTCTGATCAACTCCGTGGTCGACGCCTTGCCCGACGAGTTGGCCGAATACATGCTTTGCGATTACATGAACGAAGTCTTTGTCTAGGCGGCGTAATTTTTCTGGATGGCCGGAGACCTCCCCAACGCCGCGCTCGCGCACCAACGACGATGGATCATTCCGCTGGTGCTGCATGTGTCGCTGTTCATCGCATTCGTCGACCGCATCAATCTCTCGATCGCCCTGCCCAAGGTCGCCGCAACATACGAATGGTCGGAAGCAGAAATCTCCGGTAAGGGAAGTCTCCTGCTGGGGGCTTTCTATCTCGCGTACGCCTTTTCGAACATCGCCCTCAGCGGTATCGCCGCACGCTGGGGTCTACGAAAGAGCATCATCCTGCTGGTGATCGCCTTCTCCGTCTTCACAGCCCTGGGGGCGCCGCTTAGCTTCTCGTTGCCGCTGTTCATCTGCACGCGAATCTTGCTGGGTCTCGGCGAAGGCGTTCATTTCCCCGTGATGAGCGGGCTGATGAAGAACTGGTTTCCGGTCAACGAGCGTTCTCGGGCAAACTCCATCTGGGTATTCGGGGCCAATCTGGCCACCGTGCTCGCGCCGATTGTTTTGGTCCCGGTCATCAGCAACTATGGTTGGCAGGCGATGCTCGTCGGCTGCGGCACACTCGGCATGCTAGTCACCGTCCCCCTGCTCTATCGCTTTGTGTTCGATACGCCCCGCGAAGCGGCCTACATCTCGGAGCAGGAAGCCGCCTACATCGAAGCGCACTTGGAACAAGACGAACCGACTACCGTCGATTGGTCCATCTTGCGGCGGGGGGTCTTCTGGCTCGCGGTGGCGGGCGCCATCTGCAACAACTACTGCATCTACGGCATTTTGAACTGGCTGCCGACCTACTTCGTGAGAGAAAAGGGGCTCGATTACGATTCGTTGGGATACGCCGCATCGCTGCCCTACGTGGCAGGCTTTGCCGGGTTCGCGATTGCCGCCTTCTTGGGCGACCGTACGAATCGTCGAATTACGCTCGCGGCGCTCGGCTTTGCAGGTGCCTCGCTGAGTGTGTATCTGGTGACTCATGCCCCGAACATCGCGCTGACAATCACCGCCTTTTCATGTGCCACCCTGTTTCAGTCGGCATACATCTCCCAAGAGTTCGCCATCATCCAACGCATTTTGCCGGCGTCTGTTCTCGGACGCTCGATCGGAGTCTACAACGGGCTGAGTATCCTTCTCGGTGGCGTGGGAGGTACCGTGCTCCTCGGGCAAATCGTCAGTTACACCGGCAGCTACAACGCCGGGCTCTATAGCGTGGTCGTCGCAACCGCCCTGGGGGCATGCGTCATGGCGATTCTCTCACGCTTTGTACGATACTAAGAATGCGTCAAGGGGCTGCTCCGCCATTGCGCCCTAGTTCCCTTGGCTCACTCCACGTCGCCATGCTTTCCAGGGCCCGCCGAAGCGGATTGGCCGTCGCGGATGTTGATCGTCTTGTCATTCACGGTGGGTCGCTACGTCTGACGGTCGAGCGGGTCGACCAGTGCAAGCCAACTGCGGCCGTGTCAGCGTTGCTTGCCGAAGAAGCAGAACTTCGCGTTGATCGGCCGGAGTTCTTTCTTGGCTATGACAAACGCGTATTGGAGTTGAAGGAAAAACTGTTAAAGCTACTTTCGGACCTTAGCAGCCGTGGCAATCGTTTGGCTGCCTATGGAGCGGCCGCCAAGGGAACCACGCTTTTAAATTACCGCGGCATCGGCCCAGAGCTAATCCCTTACGTAGTCGACCGAAATCCACATAAACAAGGACGCTACGTGCCGGGGATTCGGGTGCCAATTTATTCTCCCGAGCAATTGCTGGAAGATCGCCCTGACTATGTCCTGTTGCTTACCTCGAATCTGGCGGAAGAGATTCTGGATCAACAGTCAGTATTTCAAGAAGCCGGCGGCCGATTCATCTTACCGGGGCCAGAGCCTCGCTGTGTTTAGCCCCAATTCCTGTTGTTTTGACGGACCAGGGATTGCCAATTGCTACCAGTGAGGGGTTCGCGGAACCGATCGTTAGTTGCTTGACATTCCCTACGAAGAAGCTCATTTTCTTAGGTAGTCTTCTCCTCGTCGCCGTTTGGAATCTCTTTGCAAGACCGGGTCTTGTTAGCCGGGGCAGTTCACTCTCGTCGTGGTGTCACTGGATGATTGTCTCACTTGCCAGGGTTATTCGACTGGCCGCTCTCACTGAATCCGCAAAAGAGCGACTCGCTTGCTGCCACAGAACACACTCAACCTCTATCCGGAGCATTTGATCATGAAACGTACCGCATTTGCACTTGCGGTCTTGATGGCCGCCAGCTTGCCCTCTGTAGCTGAAGATAAAAGTGAGAGCGAGCAAGCCATCGCGAAAACGCTCAGTGCCTACCTCGAAGCGTTCAACAATCAAGATGCCGAAGCCGTGGGCATGTATTGGACCGAAGACGGGGTGTCCGTGGACCAAGAGACCGGGGAACAAGCGGTTGGTCGAGATGCGATCGTCCAACGGCTGAAATCGCTCTTTCAAGATTCGCCCGGCACGAAATTGACCGGACAAATTGAAAATGTCCGCATGATTCGCCCGGAAGTCGCCTCGGTGGAAGGTCGAGTCGCTCTCTTTATCGGCGATGCCGATCCAATTGAGTCGCAATTCACCGCCATCTTCGTAAAGGATGGCGACGCCTGGAAAATAAGCAGTTCCAACGAACGTGATCTCCCCAGCCCAACCAGTTCGTACGACGCATTGAAAGAACTGGAATGGTTGGTTGGCAGTTGGCAAGATCAATCTGACGCGGCAACCGTAAACACGTCGATTCGTTGGGCGCCCAATCAAGCCTTCCTCATTCGCTCGTTCAACGCTGATTTCACCGACGGCAGAAACTATCAAGGGACGCAGGTGATTGGTTGGGACCCCATCAGCAAGCAAATTCGCACCTGGACATTTCACGCCGACGGATCCTTTGGTCAAGGCACCATAACCAAAAGTGACGACGCGTGGCAGGTGAAGATGTGGCAAGTTCTCAATGATGGAACCCTGGCCAATGCAACGCGAAGGTTGACCCGCGTGGACGAAAACACGTTCACACTGGATACGATCTCGCAAACGATGAATGGGGGTCCAACCCCCTCATTGCCGGCGATCACCGTGGTTCGCATCGACGACGCAACCGTCGCCGGCTCGGGAGAAGGAGCAACCGAATGACTTCCTTTCGAATACTTGTAGCTTTGACCGTCATCCTGATGGCCGTACCCGAGGATTGCCTTGCTATCGGTGGACGGGGCGGTGGAGGTGGAGGACGTGGCGGCGGAGGACGTGGCGGAGGCGGACGAGCTGCCCCCAGTCGCGGCGGAGGCGGCGGTGCCCGTCCACAGATGTCTCGCCCCCAAAGTCGACCACAGGTTTCACGCCCCCAAACAAGTGTCCCGCGCGCGGGTGGCTCTGGTTCTAGCTTTAACCGTCCAACGAGTCGCCCGAACTTCAATCCGCCGCAAAGCCGTCCCAACGTCAGTCGTCCGACGACACGCCCCGGTGGTGGATTGAGTCCGTCTTCTCGACCATCGACGCGGCCTTCAAGTCCTTCGCGCCCGAACGCGGGCTCGCGTCCCACGACTCGCCCAGGAGTCAGCAACCCGGGAAGTGGAAATCCCCTGCGACCTTCACGCCCCAATACCAGCCTGCCTGAGTTGGGCGGAGGGAATCGCCCCGGTGGCGGTAATCGTCCGGGTGCTGGGAACCTTCCGAATTTGTCAAACCGACCCGGTGCCGGTAATCGACCCGGCGCTGGAAACCGGCCCAACCCGGGCAACCGACCCGGTGGTGGAAATCGTCCCAACGGCGGAAGGCCATCCGCAGGCGACTTGGGCGACTTCCTCGGCTTCGATCGACCGATTCGCCCAGGCGGCGGACCGACCACACTTCCTGCAGGTCCAGGCAATCGCCCCGGCGGTGGTACCCGACCCGGTGGTCGACCGGGCACTGGTGATCGGCCGGGCATTGCCGACCGACCCGGTGCAGGAAATCGCCCAGGGCCAGGCAACCGCCCGGGCATCGCCAATCGCCCCGGAGCGGGCAGTCGCCCGAACTTCAACGATCGATCGCGTTGGACCAACAACGGGGTGATCAACAATCGTCCCTCGTGGGCCAACATCAATAACAGCACCAACGTCAACATTAACAATCGCTGGAACAGTGCCTTGGTTGGCCCGAACCGAGCCAACTGGGCTCGTCCCCCGGCCAACCGGCTGAGCTATTGGCACGGTTGGGGCAACGGAGTCCGCAACAACTGGGGTTACTACCACCGACACAATAACTGGTTCAACTCTGCCTGGTGGGGTCGACACTACTATCCGGTGGGTCGATGGAACTACTACCACGGGTTCTACCGACATCCCTGGCGATACTGGTGGAGAGTGCCTACGTATGCCGCACTGACCAATTGGTTCATCTGGTCCGCGCCAGCCAACGTCTGGTCGCAGCCGGTGTATTACGACTATGGCACCGGCGGCAATGTCGTGTATCAGGATAACTCAGTCTATGTCGGCGGAACCGAGGTGGCCTCGGCCGACGATTTCGCGGCCAGTGCCATGGACCTGGCCACCGCGCCACCTCCGGAGTCCGACGAGCAGGCCGACGACGCCGAGTGGATGCCGCTGGGAACGTTCGCCGTCTCGACAAGCGAGGAAGACACGAACCCCAGCATGGTGATTCAACTGGCCGTGAACCGCGAAGGAATTATCAGCGGTTCGCTTTACAATATCGACACCGACGAGGCCCAAGCCGTTCAGGGCCAGGTCGATAAGGATACGCAACGGGTCGCCTTCCGCATTGGCGAGAATGAAGATTTCGTCGCAGAAACCGGGCTATACAACCTCACCCAGGAGGAAGTGCCCCTGTTGGTCCACTTCGGCACCGAGCGGACGGAAAACTACCTGCTGATTCGCTTGGACGCACCCGAAGGCGAGGATGATGATTCGTCCGATGATTCACAGTCCGAGCCCACGGAGTTCTAGTTGATCTACCGGGGTAACTTGCCCCAGCGACATGAGTCTGATCGTTGTAGCAAGCATCGCGGGTGAACCCCCACCCGCGATGTTCACATAGACTTGACCGGAGATGAACATCCATGCGGTGGCAAGGAAGGCGACGTAGCCAGAACGTCGAAGACCGTCGCTCGCGTCGCGCAGCGCCGGCAATGGCTGGCGGTGGCCTTCTGGGCCTGATCATCGTGATTGTCATCATCGCATTGGGGGGCGACCCGCGACCGCTACTGCAGGAAATGCAGAACATGCCCCCCGCTGGTCAGCAGGCCCCGCAACAGCAGGTCGACCCCGTCGAAGACAAGCTGGCTCAGTTTGTCTCCGTCGTACTGGCCGATACCGAGGATGTTTGGGGTGAGTTGTTCCGCAGCGGTGGGAAGCAATACGATCCGACCAAGCTCGTCCTGTTTCGCGATCGGGTGGCCTCGGCCTGCGGTTACAATACCGCGGCCACCGGCCCCTTCTACTGCCCCGGCGATGAGCAGGTTTATATCGACCTTAGTTTCTTCGATGAAATGTCTCGGCGGTTGAATGCCCCCGGCGATTTTGCTCAGGCCTACGTCATCGCGCATGAAGTCGGACATCACGTCCAGAATCTGCTGGGCATTTCCGACCGTGTTCACGCCGCGCACGGGCGGGTCAGCCAGGAAGAATACAACGAGCTATCCGTAAGGCTCGAATTGCAGGCCGACTTCCTGGCTGGGGTTTGGGCGCATCATGCCGAGCGAAACTGGAACATTCTGGAAGAGGGCGATATCGAAGAGGCCCTGAACGCGGCCACCGCCATCGGAGACGATCGCCTGCAGATGGAATCGCGAGGCTATGTCGTGCCAGAATCATTCACGCACGGCACGTCCCAACAGCGCAAGCAATGGTTCGCGAAAGGCCTTCGTACCGGCGACATGAGCCAGGGCGACACGTTCGCGGTACGATATGAGGACCTATAGCTTTCGACCACCACTTCGGATCTGCTCATGACGATGCGGTCTACCTTTTCTCGGGCCACTCGCGATTTCTGGCGAGCCCTACCCAATCTGCTGCTGTTCGAAATCCTGTTTCAAATCGTGGCGTTCATTGCGTTAACGCCAGGCGTGGTGTGGCTGCTGCGGAAGTTCATCGCCACCAGCGGCAACCGTGCCATCGGGAACTTCGATATCGCCGTGTTCCTACTGACACCGCTGGGCGTTACGGTTTCGTTGGCTCTCACGGCGCTGTACGCCGCGATTTCCTTTGCCCGCTTTGGCGGCCTGTTCTATATCGGGGCCGCCGCGGCCTGCGATCGCAACGTCACCTACGCCGAAGCATTGTTCTTCATCTTGAAAGACCGCCTGTGGCGAATCCTGCGGGCGAGTTTCCTGGTGCTGATCGTGCTCGCATTGGCCGCGTTGCCGTTTCTCATTGCGGCGCTGTTAGCGGCGCGAGGGCTGATCACCGAACACGACATCAATTACTATCTCGACGTGCACCCTCCGGAGTTCACCAAAGCACTGGTCATCGGCGGGGCGCTCGCCACGACCGGCACGGTGGTCCTCGTGCTGGTGAGTGTTCCTCTGATTTTCGTTCTCCCCGAAACCCTCTTCGGCACGGCGTCTGTCACCGCGGCGCTCAAGCGAAGCCGCATGCTGGCGGGAAATCTCGGCTTTCGAAGAATCGCCGCCGTGGTGCTTACCTGGATCGTGGCCTGGATCCTATGCTCCACCGCCTTGAATGCGATTGTCTACAGCCTGGGGCGTTTTCTTGTGAACTTGTGCGGAGAAAGCGTCGCCCCGCTGCTCATCGTGCTGGGCACCGTGACGACAACCAGCCTGCTGATGAACTACTTCATCGCCTTTTCGGCCATCTCCATTGGTTGCCTGGCAATCTTTCATCTCTACGTAGAGGCTTGCGAAAAGTCGGGCATCGCTGTGCCGGCAGTCGCAGTGAACTCCCCTGCCCTGGGGAAACAGCCACAATGGAACGTATCTCGCAAGGCGCCGATCGCGGCCGCCGTGGCTGCCCTGCTCTTTACGCTCTTCGTGGCGAATCAGGTTCTGGAAGATCAACGGCTGGGCGACCAGGTGCAGATCAGCGCGCACCGCGGAGCATCGCTCGCGGCCCCGGAAAACTCACTCAGTGCCATCAAACAGGCGATCGCCCTGGGCGCGGACTTTGTCGAAATCGATGTGCAGCGAACTTCCGACGGAGTAATCGTCGTCAATCACGACGCCGACCTGATGCGTGTTGGTCGCAGCCCGCTGGTCGTTTCGCAGTCCACGCTCGAGGAACTGCAGGCCGTAGATATCGGCAGCACCTTTGGGACAGAGTTCGCCGGTGAACGTCTCACGACCCTGGAGGAAGTGCTCGACACCGTCAAAGGCAACGTCAAGCTGATTGTCGAATTAAAAAGCTACGGAGACGATCCGAAGCGATTGGTCGCCGAAGTCGTACAGATGCTCGCCGATCACGAAATGCATAACGACGCGGTCATCATGTCGTTGGAATACGATGAAGTGGTCAAGGTGGAGCGAATCGCACCGGAAATCAAAAGCGGGTATGTGGCGTCCGCATCGCTGGGCGATATCTCCGAACTGACGGCCGACTTCCTGGCCGTTTCGAAAACAAAAGTTACCCCGGCCTTCGTCTCCGCGGCACACGCCAGCGGGAAGGAAGTATTCGTCTGGACCGTCGACGATCCCGAAGAAATGTTCGTCATGATCGACCGTGGCGTGGACAACATCATCACCAACGACCCGGCCACCGCCGTCTCGGTGCTTGATCAGCGAGAAGGGCTGAGCAACGTCGAGCGGATTCTCTTGCGATTCAAGAGCCTCTACGTTCTGTAGTCGTCTCCGGGTTTCGCCGCCCCTGTTACGCCTTTTCAGAACCCCAACAGATGTGCCGGGTTGCGCCATTTGACCAGCGGTGCTGATCTTGTCGATTTTCCGGCCACATGACGGGGTCGAGCCCAATTAGCGAATCATGGGGATTCTGGAAAATATTCAAACGCTGAATTACTCTCGAATAGGGAGGCACAATCGCGACGGATCGCTGCAAGAACCAGTAAGCAGACGACCAGCAGTACGATGGCCATCGGTCTACTCGATTCCGTGTGGAGCGCCGCTCCGACGACATCCGTAGAGCGGTCTCAGTACGTCGTGCACGGGAAGGCCCCAAACGGCGGCCTCTACAACAGCCACCTTGTCTCCGTGGCGGTCATGGTGGCACTCGGCGGACTACAGCTCCTCAGTCCGTGGTTGGCTGTGTGGATAGTCGTCTCTCTCGCGGCGGCGCTGCTGGTCGACACGCGCTCCTGGAAACAAAAAGTCAAGCTAACCGCCATCCCGGGTCAGCTTTGGCTTTATCTACAGGTGTTCGTCCAGGCCGCCTGGGACGCCTTCCCTTTTTTCGTGCTGGCCTATTTTCTCTACGTCTGTGCGGCGCCTTATGTCCTGCCAACCAACTTCGCCATCAGCAGCTTCGTCATGCTCTATGGCTTCTACACAGTCGTTCGTACGCTGACACTCATACGTTATCTATGGCTGATCACGTTTCGCTGGGAAAATGCCGGGCGTACCTTCTCGATCCACCAGGCCAACCTCAAATCGAGCCGTCGAGCCATCCGCCACGTGATCTGGACCTACTTCCAGGGAAACGTCGGGCTCGTGGTACGCTGCGCCACACAGGTTGTCACCATCGGCTTGTTCGAATGGATTCGTCAGCAAACGAATATGGATCTCACCCAATACCCAGCGGCGAATGCACATTTAACAACCATCTTTGTTGTCGCGGTAATCGTATGGGCTGCCACCTCCTGGTTCGCGGTGCGTCGCATGTTCGTTATCTTCTATCGAACTCACCGCACCTTTCACGCATCGCGTCCGTTGTACGACAGCATCCATCGCATCCACCATCGTGGCGTATTCCCCACGCCGCTCGATTCGGGAACCATCTCCCCGGCCGAATTCTGGATTACCGAGATGGCCTTGCCTATCGCAACCGTGGTGCCCAACTGGTGGTTTAGCGTGGGACAAATCATTATGGCCTTCGCAGGACACTTGTCGGCCCACGATACGGGCAGCCGGCTTAGCCTATCGCAGCATCATCTGAACCACCATCGTCTGTTCGAGTACAACTACGGTCTCACCCCCGCAGAAGACGAAAAGTACGGCACCCTCTACACTGGCGACGATCCCTTGCCAGTTTCAAACAAGGCCTGAAGAAATTCACGCCGCTCTCCAATCCACCGGGCCAATTGGCTGCATCCTTGGCCATTCTCCTCTCTCTTCGCGGGCGGCAGGTTCGTTTGCTGTTTTCCGAACCGGTAGCCAAGTAGACTATGGTCTGAGAAGGTGTCTTTCTGGCTAACACATTGGGGTTGCGATGCAAACTGTATCCTGCTGCCGGATATTACTCCTCGTTCTGACGTGCGTTCTTGGTGGAACCACGCTGCATGCTGCCGAGCGTCCGAACCTGCTGATCATCACCGTCGACGACATGAGCGCCGACTCGTTGGGATCGTACGGGTGCCCGTTGGACGACACCTCTCCCAATATCGACGCGTTTTCCAAGGACGCCCTGCGATTCAAATACGCTCACGTGCAGGTGGGCAATTGCATGCCCGGGCGGAACATCATGTGGTCGGGCCTCTTCTCCCACGTCAACGGGGTAGAAGGGTTTGTTCCGAATCCGAACGCCGACTACCCGGTGCTTTGCGATTTGGCAAAAGACGCGGGCTACTTCACGGCGATACGAGGGAAAGTGAACCACTCCACGCCCTACGCACACTATGCCTGGGATGCCGATCTCGACGAGGGACCCGTCGGCAAGAAGTGGCATATCAAAGACCCCAAGAGTTACGGCCACAGCGCTCGCCAGGGCATGGCGATGGCCAGGCAGGCCAACCAACCTTTCTGCCTGCTCGTCAATATCTCCGATCCCCACAAGCCGTTCTATTCGCAGGGCAAACGGGGCAAAAGCTTCGACGACCCTTATGTCCCGTCGCGAGTCTTCACCGCGGAAGAAGTCCCCGTGCCGGGGTTCCTTCCCGAGGATGATGTGATCCGCCAGGAGCTGGCCCTGTATTACTCTTCGGTACGACGTGCCGACGATTGCTTCGCCGAGATCATGACCGCGCTGAACGACTCGGGAGAAGCGGAGAACACCTTCGTGATGTTCCTCTCCGATCACGGAATGCCGCTGCCGTTTGCTAAGACGCAGCTCTATCACCACAGCACCCGCACGCCGTTGATGATTCGCTGGCCCGGGGTTACGAAACCCGGCTCCGAGGACAAGACCCACATGGTTTCGGCGATCGACTTCGTGCCAACACTGCTAGACGTCATGCAACACAAGCACCCCAACCCGAAGAGCCTTCACGGTCGCTCTTTCGCCCCCCTGCTCCGTGGCGAGTCGCAACCAGGGCGGGACTTCGTCATCCTGCAATACAACGAGAACGCGGGTCGCAATCGCCACCCGATGCGAGGGATTCAAACCCGCGATCACCTGTACCTCTACAACCCCTGGAGCAACGGCCAGCGCAAATTCGCCACCGCCACCACGGGAACCATGACCTATCGCCAACTGGTGAAACGGGCCAAGACTGAGCCGGAGATTGCCTCACGACTGGAACTCTTCGATCACCGGGTGCTCGAAGAACTGTACGACGTGGCGAATGATCCCGACTGTCTGGTCAATCTGGTCGACCAACCGGAATCACAGACGTTGGCCAACCAACTCCGCCAGCAGTTGGTTGAATTGCTCAACGAAATGAACGATCCCGTGGCACCGCTATTGGCCGACGTCGAAAACCGCAAGCTGCGAGAAGCCTACATGCAGAAAGAAGATGCGCGGACAAAGCGAGGAGCCGCCTCGAAAAAGAAAAAGCGGGCCGCATCGTAGCGCACCGGCGCCCGAGATCTACGCTTACACCGCCACATCCCAAACCGGGCAAACGAGCACGACCATGCAATTCGTTCTTTACACCGACAATCTGGCCGACATCTCGATCGACGAAGCTTGTCGTGCGGCCAAGCAGGCCGGGTTCGATGGGGTCGACATCACGCTACGTCCCGGTGGTCACGTTCTTCCCGAATCGGTGGAGATGGGGCTGGCCAACGCTCGCCAAAGTGCCGATCAGGCGGGCGCCGCCATCGCGATGGCAACCACCAGCATCACCGATACATCGAGCCCTTACTGCGAGGACATTCTCGCCTCGTGTGCTCATTACGACGTACGTAAGATCAAACTCGGGTACTGGCGTTACGAACCTTTCGGGACACTCGTCAAGCAACTGCACGCTGCCCGCGAAAGCCTGAAGCGAATCACCAACTTGGCCGGCAAGTACGACGTAATGCCCTGCGTCCATGTCCACTCGGGCGACATTCTGGCGAACGGTGGTGCGAACTTGTATTTGATACTGCAAGAATTCGCGCCCGACGAGGTGGGGGCCTACGTCGACCCGATGCACATGACCGTCGAAGGCGGGCTCTCCGGCTGGGAAATGGGGCTCGATCTCCTGGCACCCTGGATCAAGCTGGTCGGCATGAAGAACTTCCACTGGATCGAAAATGGCCGCGAAGACCACGGCCAGCTACGTTTTCGACCGCAGTACACCCCACTGTCCGAAGGTCAGGCACCCTTGCCGGAATTCATGGCCCGACTCACTCAACTCGGCTACGACGGGGTTGTCTCCCTGCACAGCGAGTACAAAGGTCAGTCCAGCTTCAAACAACTCTCCACCCCCGAACTCCTCGCCCAATCAGCAGCCGACTTGAAGTACTTGAAGAGTTTGGTTCCATCGGGCTGAGGTTTTCTTGCGTCGTTTCATCGAGTAGTTGCCTAACGATGTTCGTGTCAAACGCTTGACCAGGATAAAGTCAGCATGAAGCGAACCACCCATCTGCTAATGGTGCTCCTCATTTCCTTATCGGTGCTATTAGCCTCGACCACGCTCGCAGCCCCCATCCACCAGGACCCGGAAGTCGCTAGGCAACTGAGGAACGGCGACACGGCCGTTCGTCAGAAGATCATTCGCGAATTGTTCGTCGAGCCGAAGAAACTTCTTGAGTTGGACGATTCGTTCCTCGACGCGTTCATTGCTGCCGCAAGCGATCCGGACCAAGGAGTTCGACACACGGCCTTCGCCCTGATCGGCGAACGGTGGATCTGGAAAGGAGGCGAGCAAGACCCCAAGGCCGTCAAGTTTCTTCTTGAACACTCGCACGACAAGAACGACCGCACCCGCTACGACTGCGCGTACTACGGGCTGTCGACCATGCGGCCCATGAGCGATGAGGTGATCGATCGGCTGATCGAACTGGCCGTAGAAAGGGATCAACGCAAACCGAAGTCGCTGTTCGGACGAGTACTGTGGGGCTTTCGCGCAAATGCAGACCGCGCCGCGCCACGGATTCAAGCTCACCTGAATCGTCTCGCTGGAGAAAACACCGAAACCGCAACTCGGGTCATGAATCTCTACTTCGAGCTCACCGAAAGTCTGCCCGAGGGGTTGGAACGTTTCGCCGAGACGGGGCTCTACAGAATTCTGTTCTCGCCAAAACCACCTTTCCTTCCGGAAACCGTGACGGAGGTAAAAGAGCGAGTGACCTCCTTCACCGCAGATCCACAAGCGATCGACGAGTTGCTGGTAGCTTTTCGAAAGGGGAAGTTCTTCGGCTACGTCTCGGTGAAAGGTATCCAAAGCTATGGCAATCTACTCGCCGCACTCCGCGACAGCGAAGCGTTCGAGATCATCGAACACGGTCGAGCATTCGAACCATTATCGGCCCAGCAGCGCCGGATGTTTCAGCAGGAAGATCCGGGAAAGGCCCCTTCCTATCAGCGAGCATTTGTCGAGCTGTATGAACAGCTCGGGCGCGAGTATCCCTGTTTCGAACTGAAGGGAATCGACTGGCAAGCGGTCGGTGAGGAGTTGCTGCCCCTCAGCGAAACCATTCGTACCCAAGATCAATTCGCATTGCTCTGCCACCGGTTGACCGCTCGTCTGGAAGACAGCCATGCCCAGTTGTTGCCGGGAACCGCTCGACCAGCGGCCCCGACATTTCCGCGTTGGACTTCCGGCATTGCCTGCCTCATCGACGACCGTGGCAACCCCGTCGTTTATCACATCGGCAAGAACTCCCCTGCCGAAAAGGCGGGTATGCAGCCTGGCATGACCATCGTCACCGTCAACGATGTGCCGGCTTCGGTAGCGTTGGAGCAATGCCGGAACCGCTACCGCGAATACGTGGGATTCTCCAGCGATCGATTGCTTTCCTACCAGGCGGCCCGTTGGTTCATGTTGCAGGACCACAAGAACGATCCGGTCCGCATCACGGCGACCGATACGCAAGGGAAGTCCCACGAGTTCGAACTCACCGCGGACGCAGCAGTCGGCTACTTGCCTCGGCTCCCGGTACCCATCGCAGGAATTCCTGACTCGGCGAATGTCTCCTGGAAAAAGATCGGCGACGGAATCGGTTACATCTACGTCCGCCGCATCAGCCAGGATCTGGTGCCCATGTTGGACCAAGCCGTGGAGGACCTAAAAGACTGCCAGGGAATGGTCATCGACGTCCGCGGCAACAGTGGCGGTGGCTTCGACGCTTCGCAGGCATTTCGCAACTTCGACCTGCAGGATGTTAATGATCAGCAACGCCCCCACTTCAAAGGACCCTTGGCCGTGCTGATCGACGCCCGCTGCATCAGTGCGGGCGAAGGGTGGATCTCCTGGTTCCGGGCCAATCAACGGGCCCGATTCTTCGGTGAAACCACCGCGGGGGCATCCGCCCGAAAGAAAACCGTGGACGTCTGCGGGGGATTATTCCAAGCCCGATACCCCGTCAAACCCTACACCGGTTTTCTCGACCGCCCCATCGAACGACAAGGCATCGAACCCGACGTAACCATCAAACAAACCGCCACCGATCTCGCCAACGGCACCGACACCGCACTCCAAGCGGCCCGCAGGTATCTTGTCGAGCAGGGCGTTGAACCGCCTGCGGCAAACAGATGATGTTGGCGAACGAGAATGGATCGTCGGAACAAACCAATGGCCTGCAGATTCGCTACCGAGAAAGGGACACCTCTACCGCTTGAAGTGATAATCCGCGAAGTCGAGGAAACGGTGCCAGTCGTATAGCTCGACGGAATGGCCGCCGTCGCGGATGTGGTAGCCGATGTCGCTTTCCAGGATGGGTTCGTTCACAGGGGGAGATGCTTCGCTGGTAAGTCCTTGCTTACCGAGTAGTCGGTACACGTTGCTGGCATGATAGGCGGAAAGATATTCACCGCGCCCGTCGGCCCAGGTGTCTTCCACGCCGCTGGCCACGTAGACCGGGCGGGGCGCGATCAGGGCCAACAGCATGTGCTGATCCACCGGCAAGTCGGCCTCTTGGTTGACGAACTTCCAGGCGTTGCGGCACAGCCAGTACGGAAACCGCGTGACCATCTTGGCCAGCGTCTCGCCCGACTTCCTTCGCCATAGCGCGGCTCCGGCGCAACCCGACTGGGCGGAGATGGCCATCGCAAAACGCTCGTCTTGGGCGGCCGTCCATAACGTGGCCTTGCCCATCTTCGAGTGGCCCATGATCGCCACCCGCGTGTGGTCGATGTCTTCGCGAGTCTCCAGGTAGTCCATCGCTCGCATGGCACCCCACGCCACGGCCGACAGCACGCCCCATTCCTGAGCCTTGGGAAAACTCTGACCGTCTTGATAGAACAGTGGGTGGATGCCCCGCCCAAAGCCAACCTCGTTGTGACCCACCAGGTCTTGTTGATACACCGCGATGAAGGCATACCCGCGGTCGAAGAACTCACCCAATGGCCAACCGTTGCGAATCAAACCCGGCTTGCTGGGATGCTCGTCGAAGTCTTTGGATTGCGTATTGTTGAAGCTGTGCTTCATGAATGCAGGCACAGGCCCTGATGCATCGTAGGGTACAAACACCACGATCACCATTTCGGCCTTGCCGCGGTCGTTGCTGAACCGAATCCGCACCCGTTGCCGCGTGGCCTTGCCGTCCATGAAATCGCTGTCCGTGCTGAGAACCCGATAATCGACTTCCAACGGGTTGTCCAACCGCGGAACACTTCCGTAGACAAGATTGCTGAACAGCGCGAGGATCTGAGGGCGGCGGACATCGGCCCACTGTTCGGCAGTCGAAACAGTCTCTCCTTCGGCCGTGACCAACAGCGGAGGCAAGTCGTATGGATGAATTTTGCTTTCCTCATAGATGACGTCGCTGTCCGCCTCCTTAGGCTCACGGGCCTCGCCATCGAACGCATACAACAGAGAAACGGTGATCCCGAGGCAGAAGAAGACACGATTCATAGTGAGGTTTCCACTGAGGCCAGAGACAAACGCACCAAAGGCATAACGGGCAAATTCCTGCTCGTGAAGGAAGACCGCAAGGCGCTACTGCAGCACCCTCAGGCTTTCGATCGGGACCATGTCGTTGAGGTTCCCGGAGCGGAAACCTTCCAGGTCGAGCGTGATGTAGCGAAAGCCTAGCTGCTTGAAGTGTTCGGCAAGGGTCTGCCTCACCGTCTCGCTACACAGTTGTTGCAAGGCGGATGCCGGCACCTCGATCCTCGCCAGGTCTCCGCGGTGGTAGCGCACACGAAGTTCGCGCAGCCCTTGGGAACGCAGGTACTGTTCAGCCTTGTCGATCATTTCGAGGCGTTCGCGAGTTACCTCTTCGCCATAAGCAATGCGGCTGCTGAGACACGGAGCCGCGGGTTTGTCCCAGGTGGGCAGTTCCCAGTGCAGGGCCAGCGCTCGAACGTCCTGCTTGTTCAGCTCGCACTCCAGCAAAGGGCTGCGAACCGCATGTTCGCCGGCGGCGGTCATCCCGGGGCGGTGGTCGCCGCGATCGTCCAGATTCGCCCCGTTCAACACCACGGCCACACCCAGCTTCGGCGCGAGACCGTCGAGCTGCGTGTACAGCTCTGACTTGCAGTGATAACAGCGGTCCGGGGCGTTTCGGCGATAGTCGGGATTGGTGAACTCTTCGGTCTCGACCACTTCGTGTCGAATCCCAATCAGTCGGGCGATCTCTTTCGCCTCACGCAACTCACCGTCTGCCAGACTATCGCTGACGCCGGTGACGGCCACCGCCCGATGGCCCAATGCCAGGTGCGCGGCCTTCGCCACCACGGTGCTATCGATGCCGCCGGAGAATGCGACCGCGCAGCTTTCGAACCCTTGAATCAGGTCCAGAAGGCGATCGCGTTTGGCGATCAATTCGGCAGGCAAGTTGTTCATCGGGATCCCTTTCAAGCCGAAATGGCGGAGTTCGGCCAAGCGCGACACTTTCGCCGATTATACCTGATCCGACTGCCCCAGGGTCGGCTTGTGAAGATTCACGGCCTGGAAACGGCCTCGAAGCCCGCCTCGGTCGCCTTGCTCTGCTCGACGCGCAAAAAAAGGGGCGTCGGACCCGGTTGAATCGGGCGACACCCGTCCGCTTCGTAAAGCTAAAAAACCCTCCACCTCAATGCCGTGGCGATGCGGTTTTGAGAGCCCGCATTCCAAAAAGGGGGTACCCACAGCCGGGGTTGTGTGATCCATCCGCTAATTCCGGACCGTTTGAATAGGCCCGGGCGTCGGCTATACACGCGGCCCAGCTAGTCAGCGAGGTACCCAGCGGACATCGTATCGGCTCCCCAACATTGACATCGACAGCACGTACATGGCAGAGGTTAAGTGCGCGGCGAACAAGTCGTTCACGCACCAAGGAAGTTTATCACTACCCCCCGCCAGCGACAAGCGAATTGGCAGGGCGTGTAGCCCCCTATGATTCCGTCATCAAAAGACCTTGTATCGTGGATTGGGTGCCACCGCTGGCGTGTCCAGCGGTGCATACTTGGAGTGTTCCGAGGGACACAGAATCGTTCAGACGACGGTCTTCTTGCATCGATTTGCTATACCGTGCTGTCTTCACCGCTGGACAAGCCAGCGGTGCCACCCGTTCATTCTTACATCGATCTCGATGATCCTAGGACACGAATGGAGGGCGTGCCGGGCCGATCGAAAGACGAGAATCAGAGCTTTTCTCCGGGCCCCATGCCGCCAAGACGATGGATCTCGTCGCGGATCCGGGCGGCTTCTTCGAACTGCTCTGCTTCGATAGCGGTCTGCAGTTCGGTCCGCAGCGTGACCAGCGGATCGTCTTCCGCTTCGCGATGCTCTGCCGATTGTTGCTGGACGATTTCTTCACGCCACGTCAGCAGCTGTGTGAGCTCGCTGCATTGATCGGCATGTTCAGTCTGATCGTACTCGTCGAGAAAGTCGCGAATCTGCGCGATCCCTTCGTCCACGAGCTTGATGGCCTGATCGAACTCCTCGCCATCCAGCATGGGTGTGGCCAGCGATCGGGCGTGCATCATGATGAGATAGGGTCGCCAGCGGTCGAATTGCAGCTTGTCGCGATCGCGACGAGCGTGCTTGCGAACGAAGGACAGCAGCCGCAAGTTACGCTTCGTATCCCTGGCACAAGCATCGTATCGCTCCAAATGCCAGAAGCTGAGATAGCGATGGTAATACTGAATGCCCTCTCGCAACAGCGGCTCGCAGTCGTCGGGCTCCAACTCGAATGCGGCGACGTCGGGATTCGCTTTGTCGTGCTTCTTCTGCTTCGCCTCGAAGTAATCGAGCAGCGATTCACAATCGTAGGGACGAAGACCATCGGGTCGGCCTTCGACTTCCATCTGCAGCAGCCCGAGGTCGAGACGTAACTGCACTTTCTCGCGGTCGTCGTCACCTTCGACGATGCGAACCGAGATCTCGTTCGGCTGAAAAGGCCATCCCTCGATTGCTTTCGAAATGTCCTTGGACACGACCGCCGCTCCGGCTAGAAGGGTTACTGAGGTGAACCCTCAGTCTAGGGCGATGCCGAGATATGGACAAGCTGACGTGCGGGACCCTAAGTGGCAGGGTAAAGCAACTCCCCGTCCTTGCTGGATGGCGCAACGGCGATAAAGGGAGGGTCAGCGGATGCGCCATGCATGCACATCAGGCGCGGCGGGTTGATGCTCGACTCGGTGAACGGTAACGGACACCGCCACGATCATTCGTCGGGATTGCGAATCAGCGGTTCCATGACCTTGGTGTTTCGCTCGACCGCGAGAACGATCGTGCGTTGCTCGACGCCGTTGGCGCTGCTGGCTACCACCGGGATCACCTGCCGACAATTCGGCATGCTGAACCGCACGGTAAATGTTCCATCGGAACGTAGCTGAACCGGATCACCTTGCAGCGTTACGTGAGCATCCGGTGCGGTGGCTCCGTAAACGATCAACTCCGCATCGACCATGAAGTCGAAGCCGCGTCCCAATTCACCCGATCCATTGGCACCCACACCAAAGCGAGTGACCATGGGTGAACCCATCGGGCGACGCAGACGTTCTTCGAATAGTTCTTGCAGTTCCATGCTCGCAGGCCCGTCTCCGGGGCCAGCACTCATGGCGTAAACCTTTTCGAAGCTCTCGGCCACGTCGGTCCAATTCTCGTCGATCGAGTCGCTGGAGCTGGCTTTCGGCGTGGTAACAATGTTGCTGCGGGCCATGGAATAGAACTGCCCGTCGGCAGAGATGTACCCGATTTCGACGCGGAAGCTCTGCGGGGGGTCCTGTACGTCGAGGTACCAATTGTTCACACCGCCGTGAATCGGAATGTCGCGAACCAGCGTTTCGGCCCCGTTGTGCGATGAAGTATCAATCTTCATCAGGCGGAGGATCGGCTTGCAGTCGTGCCAGTTCTGACCCATCGCCGCCCGGGCGCGCTCGACACGCTGCCGGGTCAAATCCCAGTGGGCGTGCAGCCAATAAGCGTCGCGAACCATCAGCACGAGCCGATCCCGCTTCTCTTCGCCGTTGTTGGCTTCTTCCGTCTTGGCCGAAAGATTCTTGAACCAATGTTCTCGCATGCGAACTTCAGCCAGCCGCCGCTTCACGCGGGGGTTTTGCTTGCGAACGGGTGCGTTGGCCGTGGACTTCGATCGCGACGCGGCGCGGCCATTGCTTGACGTTCGGGCCTTCACCGTAGGCTTTTTCGCCGTACCCTTTTTCGCGACGCCGTTTCGCGAGGTACTTGCTTTCTTGGATGTGGTAGGACGCGACTTTTTCTGACTAGCCTTCACCAGGGCTCGAACGAGCTGGGCTTTGGTCATCGAGTGCCAACCTCGGACACCCTTTTTCTTGGCCATCTGGCCCAAGTCGCGAGCCGTGTAAGACTGGAGTTTTGCTGCGGTCATCTGTCGAACTGCCCTCCGGGTTTGCGGATCATGTTTGCGCGGATTGGCAAACGTGAAGTTGGGTCGTCAGAGCGCCATCCTTGACTGGTCGCGACGCTCGTACCCTCCGGCAGTCCTTAGCCGCATGCGGTCTAGTGGGAGATTGCACTCTCCCTTGGTTGCGATTGCGTAGAGAACTGGCCAAGTCTGACCGACTCTCCTTCGTCGCAACTTGCCGTGACCACGAGTGATACACGTCTTTGTGGGCCCATGCCGTAACAGGCGAGCCCGGCATCCCCCCACGAGAGTAAGTTCAGTCGATTGACCCGTCCAAATGGCTCTGCCGGCAGGGCGGCCCCACACCTTTGGTGCAGCTCAAATCGATACCCCGATGTTACTCTAAATGCGGATTGTCCGCAATTCCCCCATCAGGAGGGCATGGCAATGTCCAGGACGAACGAATATCCTTAACCACAAACCAAATAACAAGTTACATGCCATCCCCAAATTCTTGAGTTGATGATCGTGTGCGGACCGATGCGTCACCTGCAAACCAGATGAAGAACTGCTAGCGCTACCCTGCGACATTCCACCTCACCGAGATGGACGGTTCACGCAAAGCACTAATTGTAAAGGACTTGGAGCACGAAAAACTTTGTGAAAAAAAACACGAATTGTGCTCGCGGTTCATTGACACCCCCTATTCGCTCCAGTAAATTAGCCGCTTTCCCGCCGGGCTACTTAGCAATAGACGCAAACCCAATTGGGTGTTGGGACTGCGGCAAACCATAGCAATCGTCTCGTGTTACCTCAAAAGGTTGGAATTCTACCCCTTCTAGAGAAGGGCGGATTTCCGGGTTCGCATCCAAATGGACGGCCCTCCAACTGACCGAAAGGCGCCTGCCGAGGCGGCCGCCTCGTACAGCCGGGTGATCACGATCGCGATGGAAATGGTCGCTCCCGGTCTGCTTGGAATCTGGATCGACCGGAAGGTGGGAACTGAAGTGGCCTTCACAGTCGGAGGCTTCGTGCTGGGGATGGTGTTGGGGCTCTACCAGTTGGTGGCCTTCGCCAGGGAACAGGCACGGAAGAATACACAGGAAGACCCCGCGGGGATCGATACGACGAAGCCCCACGATACAAACAAAGACAACCGCGAATCGTGACCGAACAAGCACTGCCAACATGTAAGTCTGAGGCGTTTCGACCGAGAGCCTTGAAGCTCGCGGCGGTCGAATTGGCGGGCCTGCTCGGAATTGGATCGCTGGCTTACCTCAGCCACGGAACCGATGGGCTGCTGGTTTCGCTCATCGCGGCCGTTGTTTGTTGGCTGGGTGCCGTGGCCGCCTTCATTGCGACGAAACGGACTACCGATCCCCATCGAACCGTCGCCGGGGTCTACACCGGTATGTTCTTCAGAGCCTCGATTCCACTGGTCGTGGGAATCGTGCTCACGCAGGTGTTTCCCCAACTGGTAACCATGGGGCTGCTAAGTTTCATCGTTCCCTTTTATCTACTAACACTGGCCAGCGAGACGTACTTCGCAGTCGGTGAATTGCGACCTCACCTTGCTCATGCGAGTCGCGGACCGAATACAACAACCTGAGATCGAGCGAGCGGGGTAACGATTGCCCCGAGTGAACCAAACTATGGCTGCAGCGAACGATTCAGATCATCTCGTCGGTCACGTGATGGACCAGACCATGTTCGAGCTGCCCGGCGGCTTGCACATCCAAATTCCACAGCCCTTCGAGGCGCTGGGATTCACCATCACGAAGTTCATGGTCTTGGAAGTCGTTGCCGCGGTACTGGTTGCCGCGGCATTCATCGGGCTGGCACGTCGCATTGCAGATGGTCAGCCGGCCAAGGGCCGCTTCTGGAATCTGTGCGAAGTCTTCCTGATCTTCATCCGCGACGATATCGTCCGTGCCGCCATGGGCAAAGAAGGTAGCGACAAGTACCTGCCGCTGCTCTGGACGATGTTCCTGTTTATCCTGACGTGTAATCTCCTGGGCCTTGTCCCCTGGTTGGGAAGTGCCACGGGTGCCATGGCCACAACCTCTTCGTTTGCCTTAATCACCTTTGCCGTGGTGGTCGGCACCGGGGTATCGAAGATGGGGCCAATCGGGTTCCTGAAAGCCCAAGTACCCCACATGGATTTGCCGCTGGCCATCGCCATTGTTCTGGTTCCAATGCTGTTCGCCATCGAAATTTTCGGCCTGCTGATAAAGCACTTTGTGTTGGCCGTGCGATTGTTGGCCAACATGTTCGCCGGCCACGTCGTGCTGGTGGTCATCATGAGTTTCATCGTGCAAGCCGCCGGGTCGTGGATGGCCTTGATGGTCTGGCCCGCGGCCTTGTTCGGCGCAACGTTCATTAGCCTGCTGGAATTGTTCGTTGCCTTTCTGCAGGCCTACATTTTCACGTTTTTGTCCGCACTGTTCATCGGAATGGCCCGCCACGCACACTAACCGTCTGCCACTGGCTTGCCGTCCGCAACCCAAAACCAAGGCTTATTGATTTCCGTCTAGAAGGAGATGTGAGAAGTGAACCGACTATTCAAGATCGCGGCCCTTTGCTTCATGGTGCTGCTCGTTGCAACTCCGGCATTCGCTCAACCAGGGCCCCCGGCAGCCGAAGCGCCTGCGGCAACCAATCACTACGGACCCGTCGGCGCCGGCCTGGCCATCATTGGTGCCGGGGTGGGAATCGGTTTCATCGGTCGCTCTTCGGTCGAAGCCGTGGCCCGACAACCCGAGGCCTGGGGAAACATTCAAACCGGCATGTTGATTACGGCCGCCCTGATCGAAGGTGCGGCGTTCTTCGCATTGATTATCTGCTTGTTGAATCCGTAGTTCATCCGACCGACCGCGGAATCTTGTTGCGATAAGAAAGGTGGAATGATGACGGGGATCAAAGTGGCCACGCTATGCCTGCTGGCCCTGGTCGTGCCAATGGGTTTGGCCATGCCTGCGCAAGCGTTTGAGGATCATGCACACAGCGAAAGCGCCGACGGTCATGAAGAGCATGGCAGCAGTAATCCGCTTGCGCTCAATATCGACCTGGCCGTTGTGTCGTTCGTCGTGTTCATGATCTTGCTGGTGGTGTTGTGGAAGTTCGCCTGGGGTCCGATTTCCGAAGGCCTCGACAAGCGCGAACAAAACATCGCCGGTCATATCGCGGCCGCGGAAGCCAAGCACGAGGAGGCCAAGGCCCTGCTCGCACAGTACGACAAGCGTTTGGCCGAAGCGGCCGGCGAAGTGCGAGAAATCATCGAAGAGGCTCGTCGCGACGCGGAGCACACGCAGAAAGAAATCTTGGCCAAGGCCACCGAGGATGCTCAGGCCATTCAAGATCGCGCCCGACGCGAGATTGAAACCGCAACCTCGGCCGCACTCAAGGAATTGTCCGAGAAAAGCGCCGCGATGGCCGTCGACCTGGCAGGAAAGATCGTTCAGGCTCAACTGAACCCGGATGATCACTCTCGCCTGATCGGAGACGCGGTTAGTCAGTTTTCACAACCAGGCTCGAACTGAACGGCAGAGGCGAGATGAGTTCAAACGGATCAGCGGGACCCGACGAGAGGACCATTTCTCAGGATCCCGCTGCGCAACAGATCGGCATGGTCTACGCGCAAGCCTTGGTTGCCGCCGCAGAAGCCGCTGGAGAAACGCAGGCGGTCATCGAAGAGTTCGATTCGTTCATGAACGACGTTCTCCAAGCCCAACCGCGGTTCGCCGAAATCCTCGGCTCGGTGCTGATCGATTCTGAAGAAAAGGTCGCGCTGCTCGATCGCGTGTTCGGCAACCAGGCTTCGAGGACGTTTCTCAACTTTTTGAAAACCGTCGCCGAGCACGACCGCCTTGGATATTTGCGCCCGATGTGCAATGCCGCTCACGCCATCTATGACGAAGCGCGAGGCCATGTCTCGGTTGAGGTCCGCACCGCGACACCGCTGGATGATTCGCGGGCCGATCAACTTCGCGGAACTTTGGGCGGAATCTTGAACCGACAAGCCGATCTGGTTCCGGTAATCGATCCGGACCTGCTCGGTGGCCTGGTGGTCAAAGTAGAAGACACAGTTTACGACGCCTCGGTGTCGACACGTTTAGAAAAATTGCGCCGAGAGATGATCAATAGGAGCGTCTATGAAATTCAAAGCCGACGAGATAGCTTCCGTTCTACAACGGGAGATTGAGAATTACGATTCGCAACTCGACGTACGCGAAGTGGGTCGCGTGCTGGAAGCCGGTGACGGTATCGCGCGGGTGTACGGCCTCTCCGGAGTCATGTCCGGCGAAATGGTCGAGTTCACCCGAACGGGCGTGCAAGGCCTGGCGTTCAACCTCGAAGAGAACTCCGTCGGAATCATCATCCTTGGTGACTTCCTGCAGGTCACCGAGGGCGACGAAGTCCGCAGCTTGGGGCGCCTGTTAAGCGTCCCCGTCGGCGAAGCCATGATCGGCCGCGTGGTCGACGCCTTGGGCAATCCGCTGGACGGCAAGGGACCCATCGTCACCAGCGATTCGCGCCCCGTGGAAACCATGGCTCCCGGTGTCTCGGGTCGTCAGCCGGTGTGCGAACCTCTGCAAACGGGAATCAAGGCCATCGATGCCATGACGCCCATTGGACGTGGTCAGCGAGAATTGATCATCGGCGACCGCAAGACGGGGAAAACAGCCGTCGGGATCGACGCGATCCTCAACCAACGCGACTCAGGGGTGAAGTGCTTCTACGTCGCGGTCGGTCAGAAAGAATCGACGATCGCAGGTGTGATCGACGTCCTGCGAGCCGAAGGTGCGATGGACTTCACCACGGTGATCATCGCCGGTGCCAGCGACCCTGCCCCGCAGCAATACATCGCTCCCTACTCGGGAACGGCGATGGCCGAGTTCTTCACCTATCGTGGCGAACATGCGTTGATCGTCTACGACGATCTTTCGAAGCAGGCCGCCGCCTATCGCGAGCTGTCGCTGTTGATGCGGCGTCCGCCAGGTCGTGAAGCGTATCCCGGTGACGTGTTCTTTTGCCACAGCCGGTTGCTGGAACGTTCGGCCAAGCTGAACGATGAGTTGGGTGCCGGGTCGCTCACTTCACTGCCCATCGTGGAAACGCTGGAAGGTGAAGTCTCGGCCTACATTCCGACCAACGTGATTTCGATTACCGACGGGCAGATTTATCTGCAGCCCGACCTGTTTTTTGCCGGTCAACGCCCGGCCATGAACGCCGGTATTTCCGTCTCGCGTGTGGGTGGTGCGGCACAAATCCCGGCCATGAAGAAGGTAGCCGGTGGTTTGCGTCTCGACCTGGCCGCCTTCCGCGAACTGGAAGCATTCGCCCAGTTGGGAACCGACCTGGACCCCGAGACTCAATCTCGGCTCGACCGCGGCTATCGCATGGTCGAACTGCTGAAGCAGGGTCAGTACGTTCCCATGGATATTATCGATCAGGTCCTCAGCATCTACGCCGGAACCCAAGGCCATCTCGACAAGATTGATGTCGAACAGGTCAATGCTTGGGAAACACAATTCCTGGCGTTCATGAAGGAGCAAAAGTCCGAAGTTCGCCAAATGCTGGAAGACTCACACAAGCTGACCGACGAGTTCGTCGAGGCGCTGGACGCTTCCATCACAGAATTTCAGGCGCAATTCGCCAGTCAACAGCCCGAGTCCGAAACAGCGAAAGTGTAAACCATGGGCAACGCGAAAGCCCTAGACAAACGCCGCAAATCAATTCGCAACATCCGCAAGATCACGCGGACCATGGAGTTGATTGCCACGGCAAAATTCAAAAAGGCCCTCGACCGCGCGCACGCGGCCACCGCCTATACGAATCGCATTACGGAGTTGGTTGGCGATTTGGCCCGTAGCGGGTTGGACGTAAGCCATCCGTTGCTCGAAGGGCGCAGCGAAACTCGCAATGCCAAGCTGCTGCTCATCTCCGCCAATCGTGGGTTGTGTGGCGGCTACAACTCGAATGTGCAGCGGCTGGCCTTCAACCGGCTGGCCGAGTTCAAGCAGAAGTTTCCTGCGGTCACGCTCGAGATCGCCGGCAAACGCGGCATCTCGGCCTTCAACTTCCGCGGCATCGACATCGACGAAAAGTTCACGCATTTCGAAGATCGCCCGACCTTTGGCGAAGTCGACGTCATCGCTACCCGCTATCTGGAAGCTTACGCCGCCGGCGAACTCGATCGTTTGGACGTGGTTTACACCAAGTTCGAAAACGTTGCCAAGCAAGTCGCGGTGGTTGAAACCCTTCTGCCACTTGGCGATCTGCAACTCGAAGGGCCCGCGGAAATAGATGCTGGCCCCGTCAAGCAGTACGAGTTCCTGCCCTCGGCAGAAGGCATCTTGGAAGAGATTGTTCCGACCAGCTTCAAGATCAAACTGTTCAAGTGCTTTTTGGACGCGGCGGTTAGCGAGCAGACTTCACGCATGGTCGCCATGAAGGCCGCCACCGAAGCCGCGGATGACATGATCAAGAGCCTGTCGATGACGTACAACCGTGCACGACAAAGCCAGATCACCAGCGAACTGCTGGACGTGTTGGGCGGCGTCGAAGCCCTGAAATAAAAACCCCCTGCCCTGGCAGGCGGCAATACAAATCACATAAACAAATTCAATCAAGCGAAACTTTTTTCTGGAGTCGGTAATCCGATGGCCCACGTAGCTTCCACAGGTACGAACATAGGACACGTCACGCAGGTGATTGGCTCGACCTTCGACGTTGAGTTCCCCGAAAACAGTCTGCCGCCGATCTACAACGCCGTGACCATCCATTCTGAGCAGAAAGGGGTCTCGCTCAATCTCACCGGTGAGGTGCAACAGCACCTCGGTGGCGGTCGTGTACGTTGCGTCGCCTTGGGTGGAACCGACGGATTGATGCGGGGCCAAGAGGTGATCGATACCGGAAGCCCCGTGTCGGTACCCGTGGGAGAAGCCACCCTCGGTCGTGTGTTCAACCTGCTGGGCGATCCGATCGACGGTCGCGGCCCTGTCGAAGCAGCCGAACGCTGGCCAATCCACCGCGAATCGCCCGAAATCGTCGACCTCTCGACCAAGACCGAAGTGTTCGAAACCGGCATCAAAGTCATCGACCTGCTCACCCCGTTCGTGCGTGGTGGTAAGGCCGGGCTGTTCGGTGGGGCCGGGTTGGGTAAAACCGTTATCCTCACCGAGCTCATCGCGCGTATCGCCAGTAGCACCGGTGGTTCTTCGGTATTCGCCGGTGTGGGTGAACGAACCCGTGAAGGAACCGACCTCTGGCTGGAAATGCAGGAAGCCAAAATCGGTGATACCGGACGTAGCGTGATCGACAACACCTGCATGGTGTTCGGTCAGATGAACGAGCCGCCGGGAGCACGTCTCCGCGTGGCCCTTTCGGCGTTGACCATGGCCGAATACTTTCGCGACACAACCGGCACCGACGTGCTGCTGTTTGTCGACAACATCTTCCGCTTCTCACAAGCCGGTAGCGAGGTGTCCGCCCTGCTGGGTCGTATGCCGTCTGCCGTGGGTTACCAGCCGACGCTGGCCACCGAAATGGGTGCCCTGCAAGAGCGGATCGCCTCGACCAACAAGGGTGCCATCACCTCGGTACAGGCCGTGTATGTGCCGGCCGACGATCCGACCGACCCCGCCCCCGCCACCGCGTTCGGGCAGCTCGACGCATTCCTGTACCTGGAACGTTCGATTAGTGAAAAGGGGATTTACCCGGCGGTCGACCCGTTGGCCTCCAGCTCTCGCGTGCTCGATCCGCAGTACGTCGGCGAACGGCACTACGCCATCGCCCGTACGGTTCAGCAAACCCTGCAACGTTACCGCGAACTGCAGGACATCATCGCCATCCTCGGCGTCGACGAGTTGAGCGAAGAGGACAAGCTGATCGTGCACCGTGCCCGTCGTATGGAACGTTTCCTCTCGCAGCCGTTCCTGGTGGCCGAGGTCTTCACCGGCAAGCCGGGTGAAATCACCCCCATGGCCGATACGATTCGCAGCTTCGAAGAAATCGCCGAAGGCAAGTGGGATCACCTGCCGGAAAGTGCGTTCATGTACGTGGGCCCCATCGAGCAGGCCGAGGAACAGGCCAAAGAGCAAGCCAAAAAACAAGAGAAGAAGGGCTAACGCAAGATGGCGCAAGTCAAGTGCATCGTGGTTACTCCGGAAGCAACCGTCAGCGAGCAGACGGTCGACTCGGTCGTCGTCCCACTATACGACGGCGAAATCGGCATCCTACCGGGGCACGCCCCACTGATTGGTCGCCTGGGCTTCGGCGAACTCCGCATGGTCACCGGCGGCAATTTCGAAAGTCTGTACGTCGACGGCGGGTTTGTACAGGTGGCCGACAACGTGGTCTCACTACTCACGCAAGACGCCATGCCGCTGTCGAAGTTAGACGAATCCGCCGCGAACGAACTGCTCAAAGAAGCTCGCGAGAAATCGGCCTCCACGGTCGAGCTCCAGGCCATCCGCCAGCGTTCCTTGGACCGCGCCCGCGCCCAGATGCGACTCGCCCGCCGGTCTTGATTGCATCACGACAAGTGGCTCCGCACGGGTCCGATCGCAACAATCAACCAGCGATAGCCTAGCCGCATGTCGGCTGGATGGCCGTAGGCCATAAGAAGCTCTGAGGTTCGCGTAACCCAGCCGTGTATTTGCCGTTCACCTGTGATCCAGGACTGAGTTTCGGCAGATTCTTTGAACCATCATGAACGCTCTGCTTGAAGGGATGCCCGCTGCGGCTTGTTGCGCAAGAATCGACACAGACCCCGAACGCAACACTGATCCAGACGTCACTCCAAGGCGTCTTGTCGGCTGTGCCGACCCAGCCGACATGCGGCTGGGCTATCTTTAGTTTGACGGATGTTCGGCGACATTACCGTCTACCGGCGCAATGCTTCACTTCGTTCACTCGTGACCCGCCTCATAAAACGAAACGACGGGCACCCCCCGGCACCCGTCGTTTCGTTTTCTATCGGTCGCTGACCCTAAATTATCAGTAGGGGGCGATGCAGGCTTCCGCGGCTTAGTAGTAGAAGCCGCGGTAGACCGGTCGCACGATACGTGGTGCGAAAACTCGCGGGGCGATCCACGGTCGATACACCACGACCGGTCGTCGCACCACAACCGGCGGGGCCACCACAACCGGGGCAACCACAGGGGCTGCTACGTAGTAGGGCGTCGGATATGAGTAGACAATTCGTCCACCCGCGTTCGCTTCCTTGGTCCCAGCAAACATCATCGCGCCGCATACCATGAACGCCGCCGCCGAAATCTTCATAACACGTTTCATCTTGGTTTCCCCCTAAGCCGGTAAGGACTGCTGGATTGCTCTTGTGGATCGTCGGCTCCGCCGCTGTGCTACGCATCCTTGCCGCCTTGGCAATGTCACCACCAAACGCAAGTGCTGCGCCAAGTCTAGGTCGCGGCCGGGGTGTTGTTCCCATCTGCTAGCGGAGAACTCTCCGTAACCACTACACGCCCAACATCTTACCGCACCAGATCGAAAGGGATAGGCCCCCCGAAGGCTAGTTTTAATCCCCTCGCATCACCTCCGGTGGTGTGTCCAGATCGCGACACTTATCCCATAAGGGGACGCCCATCGACCAAATAGGTCGAATTCGATCCCATTGTTTAAGCATCACGTGGGCGCGTAGCAGGCAGCCGATGTGAATTTTATGATTGCCAATCAGGAGAACCTGAAGCCCATAATCCGAGTCAAACTACTGGATTGCTGCTGGGTCAATTGATGGATCTGTAGAATTGTGGGTTGGCGTTCAGGCCGGTGCGCTGAAGACTTGCTTTCAACTCGATACTCCGAACCAAGAGTTTGCGAAGTACCGTTCCGAGATAAATAGAATTCGACGTCCATGAGCTACGGACCAATCGACTATCCTGAATCGCGGACCTGCTCTTGTTGCGGCTATCGTTCCATGAACGAGTCCTGTACGGTGTGTGACTGGGTGGAGGAATTTGAAGACATTGAACACCCTGACGAGATGGTGCCCCTAAACTTTGCGCCCCTGCGCGAAGCGCAAGAGCATTTCCGTAACTTTGGATACTGTTCGCCTACGTCAGATAAACCTGAGTTTCATCGCTTTCAACGCGACCCGAATTGGCAGCCATTGCCTCCCCTCTTTCGGGGACCCGTCACAGATCCAGACATTGGCAACGCTCCAAAAACCTGCCCCTGCTGCGGCTATATGAGCGTCCGCGTGAGCATGAATTCCTGCCCCATTTGTGGTTGGGTTTACTCGGCGCAACAGGAAGACCCGGACCGGTTCGGCTGGCCAAACGGTATGACGCTTCGTCAAGGCCAGGCACACTTCTCGGAGTACGGTGCTTGCGGAAAGCACTACCTCCGGCTAGTTCGTCCTCCAAATGATGAAGACATCAGGGACCCCAACTGGGAGCCTCTGGATTGGAAGCCTTTGGAACCGGTCATGGCTAGAAATAGCTTTGGAGGCCCTGTCGTGGTCAGCGAGTACAAGGACCACATCAAGTTTGATCCGACTGTGTTGTCAGAAATCCCCTGCCCAGTTTGCGGTTACATCGCACGAAGGCGCGGAGTTGGCCGTTGCCCCATCTGCCTTTGGGATCTCTATGTGGGGCATCGTGACGAGCTGGACCAAAGTAAACCCAACCCAGTTCCCGTTCGCCAAGCCCAAGAGAACTTTCTTGAACTCGGCATGTACAGAGAGTTGCCATCGACCATCAGCTACTACAGTGAGCATCGCGTGCCCACCGAGCAAGATCGTCGCAATCCGGATTGGCGTCTGCTTTCGTAAACGGTTGTACCATCACTTCGATTGCGCTATTCCAAGCGCACTATCCATCATGGAGGCCGCGATGAGTGGTCATTTTCAGGCCCTTGGCATTCCAATTCCCGATGAAGAAACATTCGCAGCCCTCATGGATCTGACGGCGAAAAAACGTCAGGTCATTGAGACTTCCGAGGGGTACAATATCTGTTGGGCGCTTGGTGAAGAAGTTGAGTTGTGGGCCCGGGCGACACGTGATCGGCAGTTGTGTGGACTCGTTCCGCACGCTTCAGGCAAAAGTGAAATCCTGATGTGCGTCGATCAGACGATTTGCGATGCCACCGGTACGAACCTTGATGGGGGATTTCACGGTCAAGTAATGGAAGGGCCGGAAGAATCCGCTAACCCGCTTTATCAGGTTTTCGTAGATGTTCCCGACTTTGCTTACGCAAAGCAACTGCACGAATGGCCTTCGACGGTTCCTATGCAGATCGCTGGATTCGCCCATGAACTCCGGTGCTTTGCCGATACCGACGAATTTGCGCGAGATCCTCAGTATCGTGGACTGTCGCCTCAAAGCGTGATCCCAAAACCTACCGTTGATGGTGAAAACGGAGTTAAACAACATATTGCTGAGGCAATGATTGCCGGACTGATTACCCGCCATGAAGTTCGCACCAATCCCGTCACGAAGGTGGAGTTCACCTCAATGACCCTGGAGTCTTATGGGGGATCCTTCGATGTAGTTTCGGATCGCTCGATCATTCAAGGGAGCCCCAAAGTCGGGGGCACGGCCTGCGGAAGGTTCTGGCTGAGTGGCCGAGTCAAGACTACTCCAAGCGAATAGTCTGCCAACATCTGGATTGCTCGATGGAAAAAGACGATTGGACTTGCAAACAGCGCGAGCCGAACCTAGCCGGATTCGTCCACCACTAGTTCTGAAGGGCCGGATTAACCCACGAGTTGCGTGTCAAACTCTCGGCGCAGGCCGGCACTACAGATAGTAGACCAGCAAGTACAGCCCCAGCAGGATGGCGGCCCACAGCACCATGGTTCCGGTGGACCAGTTGCCGCCCAGAATGCCCTTCGACCCAACCACAATCTTCAGTTCGTCCAACACCCGTTGGACCATGGCGGTGGCGGCTCCGGCTATCGCCGCCCGAGTGGCGCCGGCCACCCGATACGTAAACCGCACCACGGCCGGAAGGGGCTTGCGATAGAACCAGTCGAAGTCGAGGTTGGTCGAGGGGACTTCCGGCGGATAGATTCCCGTGCGGTACAGAACCACAAACGACAGCGCCGCAAACAGCAGCAACTGAAGCTGCATCACGACGTGATCGCCTGTGTACGGGTGATAGTCCACTTCATACGGCAGCAACGCATACAGCGGGGCCGGGTAGCATCCCAACACGACACAGAACCCGGCTGTGGCGATCATCGCCACCAGCATATGCCGGGGGGCTTCCTCGCAGCGAATACCCGAGTCGTGACCGAAGAAGGCGAAGAAGGGAATCTTGATCCCCGAGTGCTCCATCACACCTGCCGAGGCAACCAACAGCCCCAGCCAAATGTAGAGATAGTGTTGCTCCGCCACAGCCGACAGGATCATCGATTTGCTGATGAACCCGCTGAACAACGGAAAGCCTGAAATCGAAGCCGCCCCGATGATGCAACAGACCGTGGTGATCGGCATCGATTTGTAGAGCCCGCCCAGGTTGGTCGCCTTGATCGTGCCGGTGCGGTAGAGCACGGCGCCCATCGACATGAACAACAGCGACTTATACAAGATATGACAGAAGGCGTGAGCCACCGTGCCGTTTAGCGCCATCTCGGTGCCGACGCCCACGCCGACGACCATGAACCCCAATTGGTTGTTCAGACTGTAGGCCAGCACCTTCCGCAGATCGTTCTCGATTACGGCGAAGAAGATGGGAAACAGGGTCATCACAACCCCCAGTACGATCAAATGATCGGTCCCTGGGAAACCCCGCGCCAAAGCGTAGATGGCCAGCTTCGTGGTGAAGGCACTCAAGAACACCGTGCCGGTCACGGTGGCCTCCGGATAGGCATCCTGTAGCCAGTTGTGCAGCAACGGGAACGCGCACTTGATACCGAAGGCCAGGAAGATGAGTACGGTGGCCGGGTGTTGTATGTCGAGCGTCATCCGGTCGAACGCCAGCGAACCCGTGTCGGCGAAGTGAATCACGCACCCCGCCAGCAGTAACACACCCGAACCCACTTGAATGATCAGATACCGCATGCCGGCTCGATACGATCGCTCGGTGCGGCTGGCCCACACAAGAAACACGGAAGAAACGGCCGTGATTTCCCAGTACACAAACAGCGTGACCAGATCGCCTGCAAACAGCGCCCCGATGGCCGCACCGGTGTACAGCGCGGCCGCCATATTCTGAACGCCATCGCGCACGTGCAGGGCATAGATCGCCCCCAATAGCGCCGCGATGTGAAACACGTAGCCGAAGGCCATGCTCAGCTTGTCGGCCCGAATCAGCGTCAGTTCGTAGCCGAACACTTCGAATTGGCCGCTCACCCCGGCTTCCATACCCAGCATTTGCAGCATGCTTAACGCGGCAAAAAGCACCAGGGCGAAGCCGCGACCTCGTGCGGGTACCAGCGGAAGCAAGAATGCCCCGCACATCAAGATGATGCCCGGAGGCAGGTTAGCGATCATAGTAGTCCTCGTCTCGCTTGACTACGAATCGCAATGGTTTGCCCGCCAGCACGATGATGGTGAACACAATGAACCCGAACCAGGCGTGAAAACCGAAGATCTTCTCGATCTCGAAATGAGGGTGCCGGTGCACGAACAACCCGGCAATCAGCAGCAAACCACAAACCGCCACCAACCCGTAACACAGGCGAGTGACGTTTGCGGGATCGTCGAGCCACCACTTCGGTTTGTTGTTCGTGTGTTCGTGGTCTTCTTGAGGTTGTTCGTCGTTCACGGCGCGACCTCCGTGATGTTGGCCATCGGCAGCAGCAGGTCGTAGATTTCGCCCCCGGCAAAAAACAGCAACAAACACCCGATCGCCGTCACGCACAGCGGCACGACGCAAAAAATCGGGGCTTCGCTGATCTTGCTGCCCGCTTCCTGAGCGCCGTGGTGATCGTCGGCGTCTTCGTGAAACGGAACGAAAAACGCCCGGGCCGCAATCGGCATGAGGTAGGCGATATTCAGCAGCGAACTGATCATCAACGCGGCGACGAGCCACACCTGCCCTGCCTCGGCGGCCCCCAATGCGAGAAACCATTTGCTCCACGATCCGCCCATCGGCGGCAATCCGATGACACACAAGGCACCAATCCCAAAGGCCGTCATCGTGAACGGCATGCGGCGTCCGAGCCCGTCGAGTTGGCTTACCAATGTCTTGTGTGTAGCCACATAGATGGCTCCCGCGCAGAGGAACAGCGTGATCTTTCCGACCGCGTGCATCGCCACGTGCATGCCGGCCCCCATCACTCCCCAGGAGTTGGCCAACGCGGCCCCCAACACAATGTAGGAAAGTTGGCTGATCGTCGAATAGGCCAGCCGTTCCTTTAGGTTGTCTTTCGTGATCGCAATCAGCGAACCGCCCAGCAGGGTGAACGCGGCCACGTAGCACAGCCACAAGTTCATCCCCGAGTCCTGCAACAGTTCGAGTCCGAAGATATAGACCACGATCTTGGTGATCGAAAAAACTCCAGCCTTGACCACCGCCACCGCATGCAGCAAGGCACTAACCGGCGTGGGGGCAACCATTGCGGCGGGCAGCCAGCGGTGAAACGGCATCAGCGCTGCTTTGCCAGAACCGAAGGCGAACAACCCCAACAGCACGCCCACCATGGGGCCTTCCACTTTGCCGGCCAGAATCCCACCGGGCGTGAACTCAAGGGTGCCGGCAATCTGCCAGGTCCAAATGGTGGCCAGCAACAGAAACGCGACCGACGTGGACAACAGAATGCCCAAGTAAATGCGACCGGCTCGTTTCGCCGCCGCATCGCCATGATGGGTAACCAACGGAAACGTACTGAACGTGAGCACTTCGTAGAAAATGAACAGCGTGAACACGTTGCGAGCGAATGCGATGCCCTGTGCGGCGGAGATCGCAATGGCGAAGCAGGTGTAAAATCGGGTTTGGTTGTTCTCGCCATGACCGCGCATGTAGCCGATCGAGTAAACCGACGTCACGATCCACAGCCCGGAAGCTACCAGCGAGAACAACATGCCTAACGGTTCAAGCTGAAACCCGACCGGGAGATTCGGGATGGCCATTACCAGGTCGACTTCGGGTCGCTCTCCGGAGGTCACCACGGGGAGTAGCGAGACGACAACGGCCAGCAGTGCCCCGCCGGTAATCAGCGTAGCGGCCTCGCGAAGATTGGGGGTTGCGCCCAGCGAGGAGACGATTAACGCGCCGACCAGGGGTAAGAATACCGCGGCAACCATGGCAGCATCTGGTGTCATCCACCCACCCCCAGTAGCATCTCGGCCGCTCGCTGTGCCACGGTGACCGGCAACGTCGGGTAAATCCCGAAGAACAAAGTGGCGCCCGCCATCACCGCCGTGGGCGCCAGCATGCTCAGCGGCAAGCTATCCAGTGGCTCCACATTCCCCGCAGCGTCGGTCTCGGGCTTCTGAAAGTAAGCCACCTCCACCACCTTCAGAATGTAGACGAATGCCAACAGCGAACTGACCAGCGCCGCGAAGGCCACGAACCACATGTCCTGCTCGAGCGCGGCTTTGATCAAATACCACTTGCTGATGAAGCCCGCGGTAAGCGGAACCCCGATCAGATTCAGCCCGCCGATCACGAACATCGCCATCACCAGGGGCATCCGTTTTCCCAGGCCCTTCATATCCGCCAGATCGACGGAACCGATCCTCATCACCACGCAACCCATCACCAGGAACAAGCTGCCCTTCATCAGTGCGTGGTTGAACATATGGACGATGCAGGCCGTGATTCCCGTTACCGAGTCGAAGCTGAGCCCCAGCACCAGATAACCGATTTGGGCCACACTGGAGTAGGCCAGCAAGCGCTTCACATCGGTCTGATAGATGGCCACCAGTGATGCGACAAAGATCGCGATGAGCGACAGGGGAAGCAGCACCGATTGAATCTGCATGGCATCGAAGGCGAACGTCGCCCCGAACACCGTGAAAATCACCCGGAGCAGGAGATAACACGAAACCTTCGTCGCCGTGGCCGCCAGAAACGCGGTCACCACCGACGGGGCATAGGCGTAGGCGTTCGGCAGCCAGATATGCAACGGGAACAGAGCCAGCTTGATGCTGATCCCAACCGTCAAGAACGCGAATGCTGCCCGAATGGTACGCGTCGACTCGACCTGTGGGAGACGATCGGCCAGGTCAATCATGTTCAAGGTGCCGGTCATCATGTAGGCCAGCCCGATTCCGATCAGGATGAACGTGCTGCCGATGGTGCCCATCACCAGGTAACGGTACGACGCCATCAAGGCCCGCCGACTCGACCCCATGCTGATCAGTGAATAGCTCGACAGCGAGGAGATTTCGAGGAACACGAACACATTGAAGATGTCGCCGGTAATCGTCATGCCCAACAGACCGGCGATACACAGCAAGAACGCGGCGTAGAACAAATAGTGTTTCTCGTTCGCCACTTCTGTGGCAAGAACCCGCGGCGTGTAGACGATCACGGCGGAAGCCACCGCCGTGACAATCAGCAGCACGATGGCCGCCAACGGATCCACTTCGTACACAATTCCAATAGGAGCCGGCCAACCACCCACATCGTAGATGACGGGCCCCGCACCCATGACTTGATAGAGAAGCCCAATGGAACAGGCCAGCGAAAGCCAGCAAACCGCCAGTGCCAGCGCCCACACCACGTACCGTTGCCGCAACACGACACACAGTGGTGCCGACAGCAAGGGAATGATGACTTGTAGAATGGGCAGATGGTCTGCAATCACGAATCGTCGTCCTGACTCTGAATCTGATCTTCCTCAATGGTCCCGTAGGCTTCGTTGATCCGGACAACCAGTGCCAGTCCGAGCGAAGTCGTCGCCACCCCCACGACAATCGCCGTGAGAATCAATACGTGCGGCAACGGATTCGAATACGTAGTCTTCCCTTGCTCAACATCGATGTGCCCAGTTTCGATCACACCAACATCCGGCGCGTCCGAGCGCGGTGTTCTTGCAGCTAGACGCTGGGCGATCACCTCATCGGGAATAATGCCATCGTCGCGATCGGACAAAACATCGTGTTCCGCTTCATGCGAGTGATGCGCATCGCTGGAATCGTGATCGCCTTCCGCCCCGTGGGTGGGCATCGGCTCAACCAGAATCGGCGCGATCCCCCCTTCGACCATTCCCATGCTGATATACAACATAAATACCGACACCTGAAACACATTCAGGCCAATCAGCTTCTTGATGAGATTGCCGCGTGAGATGACGGTATAAAATCCTGCCATCATCAGCACGATGACAACCCAATAGTTGTACAGACCCGGTTCGATCATCCTTCGCGGCCTCGATTCAGAAACGCGAAAAAGATCGAAACCATGGCCGAGGTGACTGTCAGCCCGACGCCCAGTTCCACAAGTAGCAGTCCCAAGTGTTGCCCGTGAACAGGGTCGTGCGAAAGCATGCCGTAGTCGAGGTACTGCCCGCCGGAGAGCAAGGCCACCACCCCGACACCGCCGTAGACACAAACCCCCAGCGCCATAAGAATCTCGAACACTCGAGGGTGAAACGTCTGAAATGCCCGATCGAGGCCGAAGATCAGCGTGTACAGAATGATGCCCGTGGCAAAGATAACCCCCGCCTGAAATCCACCACCAGGGCTGAAGTCGCCATGAAATTGCACGTACAGGGCAAACAGCAGTATGTATGGAATCATAATCTTCGCCGTTACGCGAAGGATGGCGTGACCGTGGAGCGTTCGTTTCACGCGGACGCCTCCTTTTGTTTGCCGCCATGAGGTCGTTTCAAAAGCAGAAGCACCCCGGTTCCGGCAATAAACACGACGGTGGTCTCTCCAAGCGTGTCGTAACCGCGATAACTGGCCAACACGGCGGTTACTACATTCGGCACACCGATGTCGTGCGGCGTTCGTTCCAGGTATGTGGTCCCCACGTGCTGGTGCACGGGTGCCTCGGGATCGCCATACAGCGGCATATCCAGCGTGCCGTAAATCAAGGCACCGCCGGTGAGCACCACCACCAACAACGGCAACGGTTGCAATCGCGAGGTGCCATGTTTTTCGCGACTGGAGGTCAGCAACAAGGCGCTGAGCATCAGCACGGTGGAAATCCCCGCCCCTACGGCTGCCTCGGTGAAGGCTACGTCCACGGCGTCCATCACCGTAAACAGCCCGGCCGAAATGAGGCTAAAAATGCCCGAGAGCATGGCCGAGGCGAATAGATCGCGCAGTATGATGATCGTCAGGGCAACCGCCAACAACAACGTCATAAGCAGAATGTCGACTAGGCCGATGATACACCTCCATCGAGAGAGTCTTCCAAACCCGCCGACTCATTCTCGGGTCGCCGCTCCACGGCCGGTTCGATCCCATGCGTGTAGGCAGCCCGCGTGAGCGCGTGGGTGCCGGTCGGCGACGTGAGCATCAAGAACGACAACACGAAGAACAGTTTGATGATCACCATTAGGCTGGCGGCTTGAAACATCAAGCCAACCAGAATCAATCCGGCTCCCAACGTGTCGGTTAAACCCGCGGCATGGGCACGGCAGTACACGTCGGGCAAGCGGATAATTCCGATTCCGCCCGTGATGCAAAAAAAGCACCCTCCGGCCAACAGCACCCAGCTCACAAGATCGCACGCGATTTCAATCATTGATCCCACGAAATCATGCCTCCGGGCTTTCATACTCGACCTCGGGCACGAAACGCACTTCCCGAACGAATTTCAGAAGTGCCACGACACCAATGAAGTTGATCAAGGCGTAAATCACTGCCAGATCAAGGAAGTCGGGCCCTTTACTGAGAAAGTTCAGCACGGCGATCAACAGCACCGTCTTCGTGCCGAACATGTTGGCCGCCAGCACCCGATCGAACACGGTAGGCCCCATCAATGCTCGCGTTAAGGCGAGCAACATGGTGACACCGATTCCCAGCAGCGCCATGGCGAACATCATGCCTGGGGTCCTTCCACGTCGCAGAGCCGGCGATCCATCTCGCCTTCACGAACGTCGTCGGCAGCTTCCTTCGTCAGGGCGTGGATCAAAATTTTGTCCTCACGTAACCGCACCGAAACCGTCCCCGGCGTAAGCGTGATCGCGTTGGCGTAGAAAACCCGGGCCGTGTCCGACTTCTGGTGAGCTTGCACCTCGAATAACTCGGGACTGATGTCCATTCGTGGGGAAAGCACCCGCCGCGCAACATCGATATTCGAGAGTGCGATTTGCTTGAACAGCCAGGGCAGAAACAAGATCGGGCGGATGCCCAACTGAAGCGGCTGGCCTTCGCTATCGAGAATGTCCATCTTCCACAGCAGAAACACCACAAATAACACGGATGCCGCTCCGAAGCTGAGCATTTGCGGCGTGTAGTGGCCCGATCCCATCAACCAGATAGCACTCAAAACGAGCACGGTAATGATGACGCGTTTCATTTCGGTGCAGATTCCCTTCGCAACGCGATATGTCGCGGTAACTCACGTTCTCGTAATAGGTTTCGTACCAGACTCGGCCTCAGATTCAAAGACGACCTTGCCTGAATCGACGAACCACTCCCCAAATGTGGCATCGCTGGACATCAACGTCCCTCAACTCCGAGGCGTTGACTCGGATTCAAATCTCGCCGCATTAAACTGGGCAGCATCGGTAACCTGTACGGCCTTAATTTGCCGCGGTGATTGCAACTACTGCCAGCGAATTGCCAGCAAAGTTTACCGGACTTGGTTCTCTCCACAAGGTTCCCCCCGCGGAGAGTTTTCCAACTCGCAGAATCTTGCGCGTGAAAACGCCAGGAAGCCGCGCGGCAACCCAATCCCGAATTCAGCCGCGCAGCTTAGCTAGCTAGCTCGACCGATACCCTGCTGCCAACAATTGCTAGCCACCCACCATTGGAGCTAAGTCGAGCTGTAGGTATTTGCCGAAAGCAACTTAGAGCAAGATTGCGTTAGCTTGGCCAAGTACTTCTCAGCCAGCGGCGTCCAGCGGATCGGAATCGCATTCATGCAGCCACCATTTGATACGAAGTTCAACTCGACGCTCCATCGCGGCTTCGACAACCCCCAAGGACCAGAGGTTGAGTTGGTCATCACGCGGGGTCGCGCTCACAACCGCGTGCGTCTGGTCTCCTCCCCGGTGTTCATGATCGGTACGGCACCCGACTGCGATCTCGTCTTGGGCGACGATCGCTTTCCGGAAGTTCACGCCTACCTCCTGCTGGGGCAAGGGCCCATTCTTCTCAGGTGGCTCGGCATTGACCCGGAGATCACGGTCAACGGTGCACAAGTCGACCACGTTAGCCTGCGAGACATGGACCGCCTCCGCACCGGTCCCTACGAGTTCCTGGTGCGAATTGGAACCAAAGGGAACAAGCGAACACGGCCCCACGATGCGGTTCCGGCACCCCATCTGGATTGCCGCCAATTGAACGCGACTGCGAAGGGCTCATTCGACGTGTTCAATTCCCACGCAAAGGAAGCGGGTATCCTGGCCGAGCAACTCGAACAAATCGAGGCTGCCTTACCCGGCGACGGATTGCATGCTGTTGTTGAGGACGATCGCCCGGCACTGCGCGTATTCCGCGGCCCGACCTCGTCACCCGATCTGCCATCATCCCAACAAGAAGCAGAAGAGAGTCTTCCTCCGTGGCCACGCTGGCCGATCAACCACCACGTATTCGTATCTTGAGAACGGAATTATCAACGTTGATTCGATGTAATCATGGCTTCGAGCCAGCTCCCAGAGTGAAACCAACCAAGCAATTCGACGTATCCAGCCCACGGATGGTAACGCTGCCAGACGTGGAACTTGAGAAGCTCCTAGACCTGTCCTCACCTTCGCGGACCTTGGCCGACGATTCCCTCGTCGATTACATCGCTGCGCGCCTGCGGTCTGCCGAGAGTCTCATCGAACGATTCAATACACTGCCCGAATAGGCACGTGGCCCTGTTCGATCTCGCTACCCACATCGCGTACTTCAGACCGTTGGTGGTTGCCCAGCGGCGACTCGAAGACCGCTGCCCGTTCAGTTACGCTATAGAGCTGATGCGTTGATCGACCTAGACTTCTAGCCGACAGCCGCATGGGCCCATCGACCCAAGCCTGTCGCCTGACGGCTCTTTCCAGGAGACTGCCACCTTGCGTGGTTTACGCGCGATTGGCTGTGGCTGTCTGATCATTCTGTTGATCTGGTTGTTCCACGACGTAATTTGGGGCGGCCACCGCCTGGCGTTCCGCGATGTGGCTCACTTCTACGGGCCGTTGACCCAACTCGTACATTCCGAATGGGCATCCGGTCGCGTGCCTCTTTGGGATCCCTACTCCGGGATCGGCGTTCCGTTGGCAGCCAGCCCGACGGCGGCCACGTTCTATCCGGTTCAGTTGATCGGCGCCCTGCCACTGGCGCCGGGGCACATGCAACTCGGCTACGTGCTGCTTCATCTGCTCTTGTCGTTCGGAACCTGCTATGCGTTGGCCCGAGAAATGGCGGCCAGCATCACGGCCGCGCTTTTGGCTACGTTGGCCTACACGTTCAGCGGGAGCGTATTCTTTCAATATTGTAATGTAGTGTTCCTCGTCGGCGCCGCTTGGTTACCCGCCGCACTGTGGGCGGCTCACAGGCTGGTTCACCGGCATGAACTGAAGTACGCCGTACTGCTCGGCATGGTGCTGGCCTTAATGACGTTGGGGGGCGACCCTCAAATGGCTTATCACGCCGGCTTGATCATCACCGGATATGCCATCTGCCTCAGCTTCTACAAGTCGCCGGACGCGCAGCCAAACCGTTTTAGAAATCGATGGGGTTTGTTGGCAATCGCCGCGATAGTCGCCGGCGTACTGTCTGCCGTGCAATGGCTGCCCGCGGTGGAACTCACACGGCTCAGTTCGCGGGGAACGCCCGAGTATCCCCGCAATGTGTATCAATTGATGGGCCACCCGTTCGATGCGGAATCGAACCCTTCCAACGTAACCACCCCGAAAGAGTCCGACGGTAAGTACGCCGCCCTGCTCGGAAAAACAACCGCGGGAGACGACCATCAGCGGCAAACCTATCGCTTCAGCGTCGGGCCATGGCATCTGGCCGAATTCTTGATCCCCAACTTCAGCGGCGAACTGTTTCCCACCAATCAGCGGTGGATTCAAATAATCCCCGCCGAGGGTCGCACCTGGGTGGCGTCGTTGTACATGGGCCTGTTGCCCACCCTCTTGGCGTTGGCCTGCATCGGAAAGGGCGCCGACCGACAAACCCGCTGGCTGCGATGGTTCACCCTGTTCTGCCTGCTTGCCGCCAGCGGGCACTACGCCCTGGGGTGGATCGCACGAGAGTTCGCAAACCTCTTCGGTATCGACCCGCAACGGGTCCTCGTGGGCAATGCATTCGGCGGGGTGTACTGGATGATGGTGAACGTTCTACCGGGATACGAAACGTTTCGTTACCCGGGCAAATGGCTGGTGCCCGTGTCCCTGGGTATCGCGCTGCTCGCGGCCAAGGGTTGGGATCGCCGCGACGTCGCTTACTGGAGGCGTGTCTCACGGTTTGCCAAAGGCTTGTTGCTGACGAGCCTGATCTTGTTCCTCGCTGCTTGCGGCACCTATTTGCTTTGTCCCGAGTGTCTTCCGAAGTTCCCGACGGACAGAGTCTTCGGCCCACCGGATATCGAAGGTGTGTGGCGGGGGATGCTGCTAGGCCTTCTCCAAACATCAATCGTCACGGGTTGCGTGCTGTGGATCGCCACCAAAATCGCGAACAACGTCGGACGTGAAGGGACATCTACGGAGACCCCCATTGAATCGTCTTCACACTCGCCCCTCGCCGCTCGACTCGGCCTGGCGGTATTACTGCTGACGACCATTGATCTGATGCTCGCCCAAAGACCGCTCATCGGTACGGCCCCCGAGGCAAGCTGGCAATCGACATCGTTGTTTAGAACTGAGCTGCTTCTCCTGGCAGACATGAACAGGAAACTCGCTGAGATTCCCCCGAGAATCCTTCGTGCCCGCAAAGAACGGCCGGAGGAGTGGAGCAATGAAGTGGACCCCAACCGACTTGCCGAAGTCGTACGTTGGGATCGGGGGCAGCTCTCCCCGCTGTATCATCTGGACGCTCGGATCAACGTGCTGCGTGTGCCCGGCACGATGCAACTCGCCGATTTCCGCGCGTTTCTTTCGAGCATTGATACTGCTCCCGACGATCCACGAGCATCTGACCAGAGGTTAACACTGGATACGCTGGCGATCGACTACTTCCAATGGCCTCCCTGGGATGAGCTCTGGCTCGACTTGCATGACCCATCAACGCCGCTAGATATTCCTCTCACAGGCCATCAGAATGACGTCGACCCTTCACCAAGGCGACCTCAACTTCATCCCCGCGCCTGGATCGCCCACCATTGGGAAACACGACCTGAAGAAGACATCCACAACTACGGCGAACTGAAGCTACTTACGCGTTCCGTGCTTTATGAAGAAGATAAGCCGCGAGACTTGCGATCGAATCCCGTGGTCGAAACTGCAAGCCCGTTACCGTCGCCCCCTCCTGCCCTCTCTTCACAGCAGCTAGAAGTAGAAATCTGCCGCATCACACACTACGATCCGCTACGTGTGGAACTCGAAGTCGAACTGCAAGATGAGGGCATCGTTGTGTTGGCGGACCAGTTCTATCCCGGTTGGGTGGCCACCGTGCAATCCAACGGAAGTGAGCATCCACAGCCTGCCGAAATTCACCGCGTCAATCGTGTACTGCGCGGTGTCTGGCTCCCCGGGGGAGAACACCAAGTGCAGTTCACCTATCGCCCCAATCCCTTCATGATCGGAGCTACGGTGAGTGGGTTGGGCTGGTTGTCATTGCTTGTCGTGGCTGGGATAACATTTGTTCGACGCACTCGTTAGAACGTGCTGCCATGCCTCCATCCGAGTAAGATGCCTCCGATGACGATCAAGTGCTCCGTATTCATTGCGACCAGTATCGACGGCTTCATTGCCCGTGAAGATGGCGATGTCCAGTGGCTCGACGATCCGGCCTACACCCAGGACAAGAATGAAGACTTCGGGTATCTCTCGTTCATCGAGTCGATCGACACGCTGGTGATGGGCCGCCACAGCTTCGAGAAAGTCCTCTCCTTTGGCACCTGGCCCTACGAAAAAATGCCGGTCGTCGTGCTCTCAAGCCAGGACCTTCAACCCCCGCCCGAGTTACGAGACAAAGTGCGGGTGGCAAATTCCGAACCACAAGCCTTGGTCGCAGAACTGGAAGCGGCAGGATTCAAGCATCTGTACATCGACGGGGGAGAAACCGTCCGACGGTTCCTTCGCGCGGGACTGATCGACGACATCACCATCACCCGCATTCCCATTCTGTTGGGAACCGGCATCCCGCTGTTCGGCTCCGGCACCCCGGAAGTGCGGCTAGACCTGCTGAACTCGCACCCGTACGAAAACGGGTTTGTTCAGGTCAAATATCGAGTGGAGCGACCACAGTAACGACCCGCTGCCCCGCTCGACTCAGTCGCCTTCTGATTTTTCCTGGCTCGATGAGTCTCGCAACGAGATCGGCCCGGCATGCTCGGTTCGCGGCGCCGGCGGAGACGTCCACACTTGGTTGCCCCTGGTGCGACCGGCGAATTCATCGAAACGGCTACTTGCGGTGTTGTACAAGACACCGGCGCCAATCGCGTAGCCCAGTACACCAAGCTCGTACGCCGCGTAGAGATACTCTTCACCACCGCCCAACTCCGACCACGCAGCCATGGTCGGAAACCCTATCAAGAACGGCGAGCAAGGAGCGAGGTAGACCACGATCGCAAAATCGTCACCCGGCCCTAGACCAATCATCATGGGAATGCAGCAGAACATGTACCCGCCACCCAGGAAGACCATGGTACCCAGCGTCCAGGTAGCCGCCCGATTCGAAGAACTGCTGCGAAGCGAAAGCAGCACTCCCAACGCTGCCGCGAACAGAGCAACCGCGAGGATGGCCGCCAGCGAGAACAGGAACCCCAGCAACATCGTCGGTTCGGAAAAGAATGTCGGCACCCAGAGAACCAAGAGCAGGAGTAACACGAGTCGCATGGAATAAATCGCGCCCCAAATCTTGGCCGAGATAATCTCTCGTCCTTCCAGCGGCGAACTCACCAATGCTTGCCACGTTTCCTGCTCTTTTTCGGTCGTGATCGTAGCCGCGGCCCGGGCTCCCAGAATGAGAATCGCCAGGCAAGCCATGCCGGTGGCGGCGAACATCACGAAGAACATGTAATCATTCGACTCCCGAAGATCGTATAAATACATCCAAATCGTCGACACCGCGAAGGCCAAGACCGCCAATATGCTCGCGGCTCGTTGCAAGCGCGGGTACTTCGCCTTCCGCTTGGAGAAATAAGTCTCCTTCCACAACATCGGGCGATTGCTCGGAGGTCGCCTTCGCTTTTGACGTCCGAGTAATTCCGAGCGAGCTTTCACAGGTGCTCGTCCGGCATCGGCCACGTGCACGCGCCGCACCGAGTACACCGCCACCAACAGCGCAACCGCCGCGATGATGAGTTGCTCGACCACCAGCAGCCCGACAATCGTCCATGGTCCTACGGCCAGGGGAGAACTCTCACTGCTCATCACCAGGCCGAATGCCACGAACGGATTGTAAAGCTGTGCAAACACAAACCACTCCACGTTCATCTGGACACTGAAGCGGTTCCACAGTTCGAAGATCCACAAGGCAATCGACGGTGTGATGAGCAATCCCAACAGCCACAGGTAGGCCCGGGTAAGACCGTCGCGGGCTCGCGACGCAAAGACCGAAACACAAATGGAGACGGCCCCGACCCAAAAAATGGTACTTAGCGTGATGACGAACGACTGCAGCATGATGCCGGCCGACACCCCACCCAACATGCGAGCGATCGCCACCACCGGCAGCCCCACCAGGACGATGAAGAACAGGTGCACCAGCCGTGCGGCAAACTTCCCGAGCACGATCTCTTTGTTGTTCAAGTCGGAGACGAACAGATACTCGATCGTCCGCCGCTGGCGTTCCTCGGCAATGGTGCCCGCCAGAATGGCCGGGCCCAAAAGCAGCACCGCGGCCAGTTGCATGAAAGTCATCGTGACGAAGAAGTTCTGCGCTATCTCCGCCACGACTCGAATGTTGCTCGTGCCCGAGTAAAACGCTGAGGAACCTGTGTAGGCGGTCCATAATGCGAACAACAGGGCGCAGGCATACAGCACCCGGGTGGCGATATACCTCGCCCGCCGCAACGAGGTGGTGATTTCGACGGTGAAGACTGGTCCAAGCACCCTGAATGCCCCTTGTCGGTTTGCTAGCAGGTATTCGTCAACGGGACCCAAATTATTGCGGATGCCGCGGATCAATTCGAAGCATGCATGATAGCTGATTGTCGCCCTCGGGTGCGGTAAGCAACCCCAGCGGGCCGATTCGGGAGTCTATGTCTGCTACGAATGTACCCTCGGCATGTGAAATCCATGACCGATGTTGACCGAAATTGCCGGCAGTGGTACATCCTGCGACGCGAACTCACCGAATGCTTGCGGGCCCCATTCCCGGGATACCTGTTGACCATGTTTCTACATTTCTACCCAGTCGCCAAAGCCAAAAGGAAGACACGCGATGACGATGGTTTCTTACGCACAAATCGGGGAAGATGTCTTGCTGCGGCGTGTTTTCCCTCCCCACTACCCTGGCTTTTACATGGATGTCGGTGCCAACCATCCCGTGTATTGCTCGGTGACCAAGCACTTTTACGATAGCGGCTGGCAAGGCATCAACATCGAGCCCGGCGCGGTCTTCGGAGAAGTCGAAAAACATCGCACCCGGGACTTGAACCTGAATATTGCCGTGTCGAACGAGCGATCGTCCCTGACCTTTTACGAATTTCCCGACGCCACGGCGTTGTCGACCCTTTCGCCCGAGGTGGCCAAGATCCGTAGCGCGGAGGGTCAACGGTGCGTCGAGCGAACCGTGCCTGTGCGAACCTTGGCCGACATTTGTGAAGAGTATGTTGGCGACCGCACCATCGACTTCATGTCAATCGACGTGGAAGGTCGAGAGTTGGAAGTCATCCAAGGGGCCGACTGGAAGAAGTTCCGCCCGCGGGTAATGTTGGTCGAAGCCAACGGGGTGGAATCGTGGCAGCCGATCCTCGAAGAGAACGGCTACATTCGGGCGAACTTCGATGGTATCAACGTGTGGTTTGTCCGCCAGGAAGACGATCACTGGCTGGAGCCGCTACGTATCCCCGTCACCGCAGACGATCAATACATTGCCGCTTCTCACTTGAAGGGGCTGATCGACTGCCTGGAACAGTTTGTCGACGACGGCACCACCGAGCAGTTCTCCAGCACATCGCTGAAGATCGGCATGAAGGTCGCCTATCACCTACGGCAAACTTCGCAACGCTTCCCCGGACTGGCATCCTTTGCCCGCCGCGTCACCGGCCGAGCTGCGTAGCTGGCCAAGACCTGGCGTCGAAATCGACGACCTAGATCTGGTAGTTCGTGTCGACGCTCAAGTCCTCGAAGCCCTCGTTGCGGATTCGCAGCCGTGGCTTTTCCAGGGTTACGGTCGTATTGGGGTCGACGCTCTTGGTGAGCCATACGTTGGAACCAATCACGGAGTCGTGCCCGATTACCGTATTGCCCCCCAATACCGTGGCACTGGCGTAAAGCACCACCCGATCTTCAATGGTCGGGTGCCGCTTCGACTCGCGAATGATGTTTCCGTTGCCGTCGGTGGGGAAGCTGAGAGCACCCAGCGTGACACCCTGGTAGATCTTCACGTGCTCGCCAATCTCGCACGTTTCGCCAATCACGACGCCGGTGCCGTGGTCGATGAAGAAGTAGTTACCAATGTGGGCCCCCGGGTGAATATCGATCCCCGTGGTCGAGTGCGCCCACTCAGTCATCATTCGCGGGATAAGCGGCACGCCGCATTCGTGCAGTAGGTGCGCGATGCGGTAGATGGTCACCGCTTCCAGACCTGGATAGCAGAAGATCACTTCGTCCACATGCTGCACGGCGGGGTCGCCTGCCACGGCAGCTTCGACATCCATGGCCAGCACCTTCCGCAGTTCTGGAAGTTGATCCAAAAAGCGAATCGCCGCCGACTGGCCCAACGCCTCGTAGTCGGCGTTCCCTTCGCAATCGTGTACCGCGTCGGCGTCGTATCGCAAGGCACGGGCGATTTGCATGGTGAGCTTGTCGTGAAGGCCGTCGATCAAATCGCCAACATGGTAGGTCACATTGCCCATGTGCAGGCCTTCGCGTTTGCGGTAGCCCGGGTAGAGGATCTCTTTCAGGTCATCCAAGATATCGACCACCAGCTTGTAGTTGGGCAACGGGCAGTGCCCCAAGTGGTTAATCGAGTTGATTTCTCGATACGTCTGCACGATGCGGTCGGTTAACTCGGGCAAACGCTCTTTTAGCCGTAAATCAGTGGCCATGATGGGGTTCTCCACCCGTCAGGTATTTGGTGCGGGATGTTCCGATAGGGTCCGACTCTCGTCGAAATAACGGAGGTAGAAAGAGGTAGCGCGGATTGAAAGGAGAGGATTGTCCGGTTAGCCCGGACAAGCGCACACGGCACAGAGAACGTGGGTACAGCAGTGACATGCCAGCGATGTCAGCAACATGGGACCGTGCGGTTGGGTTAGGAAACGATTGTTTGCGCTCAATCAGAAACGGGCTGCTATCCGGCACCGTCTCTGCTTATTCGTGAATCCTAAGGGCCACGATTCAAGGAATCAAGGTACCCTCATTGAGTCCTTCGACCCGAAGAGCCCTTGTAGTTTAGCGCAAAATCACCCCCGGGGAGCCAGGCCCGGGGGCCATCGATCGATCCGCAGACCCCAAACTCGGGGGTTAGCTCTCGTCTTCTTCTTCGTGCAGGACGGCTTTCTCGATGATATCCTTCTGGACGTTCCCCGGAACCACATCGTAGTGGCTGAAATCCATGGTGAAACTGCCCCGCCCGCCGGTGATGCTCGACAGGTTGCGGGAGTAGGTCGTCACCTCTGAAAGTGGCACCTCGGCCGTGACCGTCTGCAAATCGCCCCCGGCCGCCTCCATACCCAGGACCCGACCGCGGCGGCCCGACATGTCGCTGCTGATGTCTCCCAGGTTGTCCCCGGGAACCGTGACGTGCAGCGTGACTATCGGCTCCAATAACGACGGTTTGGCCTGCTGAAAGACGTTCCGAAAGGCCATCGAGCCGGCCGTCTTGAACGCCGCTTCCGAACTATCGACCGGGTGGTGCTTGCCGAAGTGCACCTCCACGCAGACGTTCTGCACCATGAAGCCGGCGATGACCCCGCGTACCAGACGTTCCTTGAATCCCTTCTCCACCGCCGGAAGAAAGTTGTTGGGAATCGTCCCCCCAACGATCGAATCGACCCACAGAAAGTTGTGCTTGGGGTCGTAGTGATAGTCTCGCATCGAGGCGAAACGCTGCTTGGTGGCATACTCCTCGATGTTGGTGCCTTCGGGCAACGGGAACATGCGAATGTGAACTTCGCCGAACTGCCCTCGCCCGCCACTCTGCTTCTTGTGCCGGTAACTGCCTTCGCCGTTGGCTTGGATGGTTTCCCGGTAGGGAATCTTGGGCTCGTGCGTATTGATTTCGACATGGTCGCGATGCTGGAGGCGCTCTTGAATGATCTGCAAATGCAGTTCGCTCATGCCGGTGATGACCATTTCTTTGGTCTGCTGATTGTGATCGACATGAAACGTCGAATCTTCCTCGATGATTTTGTGCAGCGCGCCGGAGAGTTTGGCCTCATCGCCGCGGCTCTTTGGCGTCACCGCCAGACCGACCATGGGGGTCGGGAACTTCAACTCCGGAAACGTAAGATCGCCCAGTGAGCAGCCGGTGTGCATGTCGTCCATTTTGGCGATGGAAATGATGGCACCGGGTCCCGCTTCGTCGACGGGCTCGGTGTGGGCTGCCTGATTGACCAGCAGTTGCCCGATCTTGACGTTCTTGCGTGCCCCCGAGACATGAACACTATCGTCTCGATGCAACTTGCCCGAGTAGATCCTGGCGAAGCTCAGCTTCTGAACGAACGGGTCGATGCGGGTACGGAACACCTGTGCGGCCAACGGAGCATCGGGATCGGCTTTTACCTCCACCTCGTTCCCTTCGGCATCGGTTGCCTTGCGGATCAGTTTGTCGGCCGGGATGGTGCAGCGATCCCAGATGTCCAATAGTTCGTCCAGCCCGATACCGGCCTTGGTGGAGATGCATGCAATGGGAATCAAGTGCCCGACGGCCACCGCTTCGATCAACAAACGTGGCAGTTCTTCTTCCGTGGGAGGCGTCCCTTCGAGGTACTTCTCCATTGCCTCGTCGTCGATCTCCACGATCTCATCGATCAGGGCCTCGCGGACCTCGTTGATATCCATCAAGGCCCCTGCCCCATCGGCAGACGAATCGAGCAGGTTCACCACCCCTTTGAAATCGGCCCCACTGCCGATAGGCAGGTTGATGGGAATGCAGCCCTCGCCGAACATCTCTTGAATCGAAGTCACCAACGCGGGGAAGTCGATGTTGTCCGTGTCCATTTTGGTGATGACGATCATTCGGCCCAGGCCCAGCTTCCCGGCCTCGGCAAACATCCGACGGGTGTTCACTGCGATGCCGACATGAGCATCAATCGCGATCACCGCCGTGTCGACTCCGTTGAGCGCTGCAATGGATTGACCGACGAAGTCGGGATATCCGGGGGTATCGATCATATTGAATCGCAAGCCACCATGATCGAAATGAACGACGGTGGACTCGACCGTATATTTGTGCGTTTTCTCGACGTCGTCGAAGTCACAAACACTGGTACCGTCGTCGACACTACCTGCACTCTTTACCGCGCCTGTTTTTTCTAGAAGGTGGTCGACCAGCGTTGTTTTGCCGGTCGACCCATGACCACAGATTGCGATATTACGGATGTCCGAGGCATTGCGATTCGCCATGTGATGATCCCTTAAGTCGATGTAGTACCCTTGCGATTGCGAGCTTGAGTAGTGCCCAGGGGCTTCGTCGAAAATCACTACGACGAAGCGAGATCCGAAGGCGGATTTTCTCTGTTCGATTCCGAATGCACGGCCCGGGCAACCTCATCGGCCACCGACAAAGCAGCGGGCAGTGTCATTTTGTTGTCGTATAACGCGCGGCCGATGATGCAACCGGCCATCCCCACTTCTGCGAGTTGTTTCACGTCGTCCAGGGTCGTCACTCCCCCCGAAGCAATCACCGGCACCTCGACCGCGTTTTGCATCTCTCGCATGGCGGCCAGATTGGGGCCCGCCAACATGCCGTCGGTCGCAATGTCGGTGTAGATGATTCCCGCAATCGGTTCGCTGGAGTTCTCTCGCGCGACGTCGACTGCCGAGCGGTCGCTGGTTTCGAGCCAACCTTCGGTGGCCACCAGGCCATCGCGGGCATCGATCCCCAATACGATTTGGTCGGGAAACTCCCGGCACAGCTCTCGAAACCACTCGGGGTCTTTCAGAGCTTTGGTGCCCAGGATCACGCGGTTCAGCCCAAGATCCAGCAATTGGGCCACCGACTGGCGATCTCGAATGCCGCCCCCCAACTGCACGGTGATGTCGACCGCCTGACGAATGGCCCGCACACTTTCGAGGTTGGACAACTTTCCGTCGCGGGCCCCGTCGAGATCGACCAGATGCAGATGCGTGGCGCCTTCGTCGGCCCAGCGCCGCGCCATTTCGGCCGGATTGTCTCCGAACACCGTTTCGCGTCCGTAGTCACCTTGCACGAGGCGTACGCAGCGACCATCCCGTAAATCGATCGCCGGCCAAATATGCATCGTGCATGGGTCTCCGAAATGTAGGAAGAATGGGTCGAACGGTTTAGTCTGCCACAGCGCGAAGGCGCAAGCAAGCGTTTGCAGCAAGAGTTTTCGAATGCGAGTCGGCGTCAAGATTTCCGACAGACATGGCGTCGCATGGCACGGTAGAAATACCTATCGCGAAGGGCAGTCCGGAAATCGTATTGCGAACCCATCAGGTGGCACATCGACCTTACGGTCCCCACTCATTCGTGGTCGATACCAGACGGTTTCATTTCGCGAACAGCGACCTCAAAGTTCGTGCAGATTCGCTGAGCCACCTAAGCTGCTTTCAGCTCCGCAAAATTCGCGAGCAACTTGAGCCCATCGCGCTGGCTCTTTTCAGGATGGAACTGCGTGGCATAGAGATTGCCCTGCCGAATCATCGATGTGAACGGCTTGTGATACGTGGTCTTCGTCGCGATCACACATTCGTCGGTCGGCGCGACGTAGTACGAGTGGACAAAGTAGAAGTAGGTTCCGCTGCTCAAGCCTTCCAGCAACGGAACGTCGCCGTGAACTTCGATCTGGTTCCAACCCATGTGCGGCACCTTGAACTCAGGCGGCACCCCGAAGCGAACCACCTCGCCCGGTAGTACCCCCAGCCCCTCGTGCTTGCCGTCTTCGTAGCCAACTTCGAACAGCAACTGCAAACCGAGACAGATCCCCAACATCGGTTTACCCGATTCGACGGTCTTCAAAATCGGTTCGATCAGGTCGCGATGACGAAGCTCTTTCATCGCGTCTTCAAACGCACCAACCCCCGGCAGAATTACTTTCGAAGCATTGGCGATCTGGCTCGCCTCGTTCGTGACGACCGCCTCGTGGCCGATTTTTTCAAAGGCCTTCTGCACACTGCGAAGGTTACCCATGCCGTAGTCGATTATGGCGATCATCAAAGAAGCTTTTTCTATCTCGATTGGCAGCGGTTCGTAGCGTGCCGGTCGGACATACCACGTGAATAATCGCGGCAGCCACGCTACGGGGAGTGCAATGATGGGCAGTTCGCTAACGGAAAGACGCATCGGCGGCGAATCGGTTCGCGGCCAATCCCTAGTTTAGCGACCGTCGGCCCGCTCTGGATAGATGACCAGTTCGACCCGGCGATTTCGAGCCTTGCCCTCGGGCGTGGCGTTCGAGACCACCGGATGGTTCGCTCCGTGGCCCACGACGAACAACTGGTCGGGTTTGAGCGTCGTACGCGTGGTGACCAGCGTATAGACCGACATGGCTCGGGCCACCGAAAGTTGGTGATTATTGACCCAGGCGGCTCCGCCAATGGGGTCGCTGTCGGTATGGCCCTCGATCCCGACAAAGTGGTTCGGGTAAACCCGGGTCACTTCGGCAACCACCGACTCAATCATCTGGGTCGCGCCGGGCTGAAGTTGAGCCGCACCGGGTGCAAAGAGCTGATCGCCGGGTAGTTCGATCCTTACGACGTCTCCGTCGCGGCGAACTTCCGCGCCCTTCACGCCGATCACCGGCAGATTGTTTCGCAGACTGCTGTTGGCCGTAATCGAGGTACCGACCCGTTTTTGTACGGACGCCATCATGGTTTGCGCCTGATCGGAAAGCTCCTGGCTTTCCTGCTTCACTTGCGCCAATTGAGCCGTAGTGCTACGAAGCTGGTCGCGCAGGGCCGCCACTTGCTCTTCGCTCACCAACCCCTTTTGCCGCTGCTGAGCGAGAAGCTGTTCGAGCTCTTGATTGTTCTGATCGAGCGACGCAGCGCGGTTCCGAAGTTCCTGATTTTCCTGGGCCAGCGAGAGCTGCTGTTGCTGCAAGGTTTGAAGTTGCGACTGCAGCACCATGGGATTGTCGGCGCAGCCCGTCAATATCAACGGGGCGAAGACCAACAACAACGCTTTGCCGCAGCTCCGCAACATGGGGCCAGGCTCCTCGATGGACTGAATCGTCACGCGAATGCAGATGAGATCGGGCTCGGCAGAAACAAATCCGCCAGGCGATCTGCCCCATGTCATTGAAAGAGCATCAAGACGTGAGCTGCGCGCAAGCATTTCCTGCCGAAACGGCGGGATCGTAGAGGGCTTCCCCGGGCACGGCAATACCAATTTCAGAATCCGATTCGATCGGAAGTGATCCTGAATCCGAAGTGGCAATACCGACAGCCACCTGCGATAGCAAACGACCGGCCAAACCGCTGGGCTGCGGATAATCCCCGTAAAACCGTTTGATGTGGTTACGGTGCCAGCGGCTGCTCAGATGCGGTTCCCAACCCCAACGGGCCAGCAGACGATCGGAGATCCGCATGTTGCTAGCGTCGCACAACAGGGCGTCGCTCCGCTTCATCCGTGCGATCTCGTCCAGAATGGTCAGGGCTCCGCGAAACGTGTTCAGCGTGGTGTCTCGGGCCGAAAGAACGTACTTCAACACCAGGTAGTTGGAATGTTGCCGCGGCTGATTGTAGTACAGCCAACAGTGATTGCCCGGGCGTCGCTGGTGAAACCCTCGCCCCAGGAAACTGATCTCTGGCAGCGAGATCACCTTCGGCCATGGCCGTAGCCAGATGCCAACCAATTGTTCGTCGCAAACTTCGATCACGCCGTATCGACGACGACGCAGCACATCGAGATCGCTCTGCAGATCGTGGACAGCTTCAAACCAGCGGGACATCGGCTTGCTCTAAATTCGACCATGGATCCAGGTACACAAGCGTAGCTCACGCGTACGACCGCTGCGGTAAGGCAGGAATATTCGTTCCAAAGCGCAGAATGGCCTGTTCCCGGGCCCTCAACCGCCTCGGAACGAGGTGATCGTCTCGCGGACGAAGCGAATGAGCACCAGCAGCATCGCCAGTACGACCAGTAGCCCCAGCATCACCACACCGATCAAGCCTCCCAGTGCGAAGACATGTACGAGGCTCTCCCAAACACTTCGCCAGGCCAACACGATCAAGGCAGTGGCCATACACAAGAAAGGCCCATAGGGAATCTCCGCATCGCGGTGCACGACAAGCTGCACCACCCCGAAGGCCAGCGCGAAGAAGGGGGCCACAAAGAAAACGACCAGGCAGGGCTGCCATCCCACGAAGACGCCGATCATGGCCATCAGCGTCACGTCGCCGAACCCCATCGCTTCGCGCCCCAGCACCACCGACCCCACATTGCGAACGGCCCAGATGATGCCGCCACCGATCAAAATGCCGATCAGCGAGGTGAACAGTCCCTGCCAGTGAACTCCACCCCAGGCCCACGTGGCCGCGATGCCGACGCTGCCAACCACACCAATGCCCAGCACGAACAACGAACCCTGCGAACGAAACATGCGGACCATCAACAACCGCCAGGCGACATCCCAACCACGACGTGTGCGCCACGGACGAGGCAGCAGCCCCAGCACCCATGTCCACCAGGCCACCAGCGCCACGGCCAACGAGCCGATATTCGGTATCCCCTGTAACCATTCCGGCCAGAGGTTGGGCGAAAAGGGAGTCAGAAATTCAACCCCCAACGCCGTCGGTACCGGCAACAGGAACCACGGATAGAGTGCCGCGACGATCAGCCCCATCAGCGTGCCGGGCACCGTGATCTCGTCGGGAATGGTCTTCTCGTCCAGATCGATTACCGAGGCCACGATCATCAAACACATCAAGAAGGCGTGCGCCAAAAACTGCGCGTGTATCGGGCCCATGGCTATCGGAGCCAACATCGGGCGCGGTTGCAGTTGCAGCTCGACAACTTCCCACCAATACAACGCCGGCAGCAAACAGGCCGTGGCAAGCTCGACCACGATCGGTCGCAGCCAATAGAACGTGCCATGCAAGCGGGCTTCACGCCGGAGGCCAATCCACCCGAGCACCGGCACGCGATCGCTCCAGTGTCGCGGGGGCGCTTCGGGCAACGGGGCACTCCACGGCCCAATCGCGCGGGGTTGCCAACACCAACGGTAGATGGCCAGGTTCAGAAACGCTCCCGTGCAGACACCAAACAGAGCCAGGCCCATCAACCGCAGTTCCATCGGCAGCATGACGGTACGCCTAAGGGTTGGTGTAAGGAAGGTGTTCGGGCGCCTGGCTCACAATGCGGTCCACAACTTGTTCGGCGGTCAGCCCCTCGGTATCGATTTCGCAATGTGCCGTCTGCCGATACAGCGGTTCACGCTGGGCCAGCAAGGCTACAATCTCCTGCATTCCACCAGAAGTGGTCAACTGCGGACGACGCAGATTCGTCGTTTCATCACCCGCGACGCGAACTGCAATCGTTTCGGCCGTGGCCTTCAACCACACAATCCACTCGGCGGCCTTAAGCATCTCGCGATTCTCTTCGCGAAGCACCACTCCGCCTCCGGCCGAGACAACACAACGCGGGCGGGAAACCAGTTCTCTCAGCACCGCCGTCTCCCAATCGCGAAACGAGGGTTCTCCCTCCTCGGCGAAGATTTCGGCGATCGACTTACCCGCCTGTGCTTCCAACTCGCAATCGGCGTCGACCACGTCCAGCGACCACCGTTCGGCCAACAGTTTTGCCGTCGTGGTCTTCCCGGTGCCTCGATATCCGATCAACACCACACTCATCCGTCACCGCCTGGGGAGAGACACACACGCATTACGATACTCGGGCCGCCCCGGTTGCTCGCTTCAGCGTTTCTCGCATCAGGGCCGTGGGGGCTTCTTGACCGGTGAACAACTTGTATTGAAGCGCCGCCTGGCGGATGAACATGTCGACCCCGGTGACCACCACGCAGCTTCGAGCACGGGCATCTTTGACGAACAACGTCGATTCGGGATTGTAGACTGTGTCGAACACCACCATCGAGGGCCGCATGTGGTGACGGTCGAACGGCGTTTCGTCCACGTTGGGGTGCATGCCCACCGGGGTGCAGTTGATGAGAATATCGGCCGAGATCCCATGCCGAGCCGACCAATCGATTGCTTTGCACTTGGCCTTCTCGGCCAAATTGTCGGCGCGGCTACTCGTGCGACTGGCGATGATCACATGGGCCTTGCGGCGGCGCAGAGCGTGGGCGAACACCTTGGCCACCCCCCCTGCTCCGAGGATGAGCGCTGTTTTGTTCATCACGGGGCTGTTCCCATCGGCCTTCTTGCCACCCATGCCTTCTTCCAAACTTTCGATCGCGGCCCGATAGTCGGTGTTGTACCCGATGATGCCATCATCGCCGAAGATGATCGTATTCACGGCGCTCACGCGACGCGCTGCCCCGTCGAGCTTGGTCAGGTGCCGTAGGACCGCCTCTTTATGCGGGATCGTGACGCTTAGCCCCTTGATACCCAGAGCCTTGGCATCGTCCATGAAACTTGCCAGCTCTTGCTTCCGAACGCGAAACGGCAAGTACACACTGTTCACGTCCTGTTCGCCGAAAGCGGCATTGTGAATCAACGGGCTGTGACTGTGCCCGATGGGGTCGGCAATTACGCCGAAGACGGATGTTTCACGATTAATCTGCTCGTAGCGATAGACCTCGTTCATCTCCTGGAAGCTGAGTTGCCCGGGGGCCAGCGCCCGTTCGTGATGGAACGTGGCGAAGGTGAACGGCGAGCCGAACTTTCCGGCCAGCAGTCGCGAGGGGGTTCCGATATCGCCCATGCAGATGCCGACCGTGGGGATTTCGCTTTCTTCCACCAACTGCAACATGCGAACGTTGTCGTGCGGATGATTGGCCAGCGTGGCCAGCTTGATAATGTCCGCATCGAGTTCCGCCATGCGGCCGTGAATTTGTTTGAGATCCTCGGGCGTCTTGCGAAAGTCGTGGCGGCTGATGACCCGTTTGGTTTGGCCGAAGCGGGGAACGGTCGAGGCGATGTCGTCTTCGAGGTCGACGTAATCAACCCCCTCGGCGACGGCCGTGCGCAAGAGGGTTTGCCGTGCTTCTTCCGAGCCGGCCCACTTTCCCCCATCGGCCTCGCGGCGGCAGCTAATGAGCACGGGACCTTTTCGATCGGCCAGCAGCCGACGAATGTTCACGTCGCCGTTAATGTAATCCAACCGTAGTTCGACGAGTTGGGCCCCGATTTCGACCAAGTGTCCGTGCTCGGCAATCATGTGCCGATGCCGACCTCGACCGATACTAACGCAAATCATCGACGCCCACTCCTCTTCACTCACGGCTGCACGCGTTGGAAATACAAAACATTTAATTATAGTTCACGTCCGCTTGAACTGCTTGTCCAGTTCCTCGCGAGTCAGGACGAGGGCCGTGGGACGCCCGTGGGGACAGTGGTGCGTGTCTTGGACCAGGTGCCGCTGTTCGAGCAGGGCCGAGATCTCCTCAGGATTGAGACGATCGCCCGCCTTGATGGCCGCCTTGCACGACATCATGTGCAGCAGCTCGTCGATCAAATCGCGGGTTTCCGGCGACTTGCCTTCGGTCATCAGTTGATCGACCAGGGCGTGCAGCATTTCGGTGGGTTGCAGGTTGGCCAACATGGCAGGGTAACCCACGATCAACACCGTGTCGCCGCCGAAGGGTTCGATATCGATCCCCAGCTTGAGCAGCAGTTCTCGGTGATCGAGAATCGTCGCGACCTCGGCCGACCCTAAATCGACCGGCTCGGGGACCAGCAGCTTCTGCATTTCCAGCGACTTCGTGGCAATCGTGTTTCGCAGCTGCTCGTACAGAATCCGTTCGTGCAGGGCATGCTGGTCGATGACCACCATCCCATCGTCGGTCTCCGAAACGAGATATCGATTGTGAATCTGAAGCGCCCCCGCTTTGTCCGCTGGTGCCAACTGGGACTGGTCGGCTTCGGCAAGCCGCGAGCGGACCGGTTCCGCCTGATCGGCCCTAAGGCCTGGGCTTTCCAAACCGTGGCTTTCCGAACTGGGGCTTCCGCCAACCGAGGTCCGCCAGCTTTCGTCAAGCTTGTTGAGGATCAGCGGCTGACGGGATTGCGGAGACGAGGAGAATGAACCAGCGTGCGGCGACGGCGGGCTATCCACCGTCACGTCAGGTCGACCTTGGGCCCAGGCCACCATCTCTTGTTTGATCGTGGCCGCCGCGGCAAGATCGTGCGAGGTATCGCTCTCGATCGACTCAGGTGCGTGCAGCCGCGTTTCGAGGTTCGTCGAAAGAAACTTTGTGCGAAGCGTGCCCAGCAGTTGGCTGTAGAGTTTCGACCCGTCACGAAAGCGAACTTCCAGCTTGGTGGGATGTACGTTGACGTCCACACCCTCGGGCGGCATTTCGAGCGACAGAAACGTGATGGGGAAACGCCCGGTGAGTAACAGCCCGCGATAGGCCTCGCCCAATGCATGCTGTAGCGAGCGATCCCGGATATGGCGGCCGTTTAGAAACAGGTACTGCATCCGCTGATTGCCGCGGCTCTGGCTCGGATGGGCGACGTACCCGGCCAGCCGTACATCGTTGTCGGTGCTTTCGACCTGAATCAGGTTTTCGGCCAGCTCCTTCGAAAACAACGTCGCGATGCGGTCCAGCCAATTCGTCGTTGGCGGCAAGTCGTGCAGCAGACGATTGTTGTGCCGCAGGCTGAAATGGATTTGCGGATGCGCCAGCGCGATGCGGATGAAGGCCTCGCCGATGTGTCCCATCTCGGTTTGAGTGGTCCGCAGGAACTTCCGACGCACCGGCGTGTTCATGAACAGGTCGGAAACTTCGATGGTGGTTCCCACCGGGCAACCGCACGGAGCAACTTCTTCCGTTTTCCCGGCCAGAACCTCCAGCCGCATCCCTCCGGAATCGTCCGGCGTGCGGCTTTGAATCGAGAAGCGGCTGATCTCGGCGATGGAGGCCAAAGCCTCACCCCGAAAACCGAGCGTACCGACTTGAAACAGATCGTCGGCATCCTGAATCTTGCTGGTCGCGTGGCTGGCAACGGCCAGCGTTAGCTGGTCGGACGTAATCCCGTGCCCGTCGTCCGACACGCGAATGAGCTCGGCACCGCCCTTGTTGACCGATACTTCGATCCGGCTGGCGTGCGCATCGACCGAGTTTTCCAGCAGTTCTTTGACCACGCTCGCCGGGCGTTCGATAACTTCCCCAGCGGCAATCTTATTGATCACGCTCGGCGATAATTGGTGAATGGTTGGCATCGATTCCGTTCGTCCGTCGTTCTAATCGGTTGCAGTGTTCAAGGATGGAGGGGTGAAAAAGCTGCCCCGGCGAATTCCCTGAAATATTGATTGGGTGGACACGGTATTTCCCGTGTGCCACCTACAAACCGTACTCCTTGATTTTGCGATATAAGGTCCGTTCGCCGATGCCCAACATCGAGGCGGCCTCCTCGCGATTGCCCCCGGTGGCTTGCAAGGTTTCGGCAATGAACAACCCTTCCACGTCCGAAAGCGACTTCCCAACCAGGCTGCTCAAAGAACCGGCGGGTGCCGCGCCCGAGGATTCCGCAGGCTCGGAGAGTTCCGCCGGAAAATCGTCGACATCGAGGATGCCGTCGAAATCGACCACCACCATGCTCTCGACCACGTTCCGCAGTTGGCGAACGTTGCCCGGCCAACTGAAGCCGATCAGGCGCCGTCGCGCGGCGGTCGACATGCTTTTGATCGTCTTGTCGTGCTGCTTGGCGAATTGCTTGATGAAGTGATCCAGCAGCAACGGGATATCCTGGCTGCGGTCGCTGAGGTTCGGCAAAACGATCGTCACGACCTTCAAGCGATGATAGAGGTCCGGTCGAAACGTGCCGGCCTCGATGGCATCTTCCAAGTCGCGATTGGTCGCGGATACGATCCGCACGTTCACCTTGATGGGGTCGTTCGAACCGACCCGGGTGATCTCACCACTTTCCAGCACCCGCAGCAGCTTGATCTGGGTGGCCATGGGCATGTCGCCCACTTCGTCCAGAAACAGGGTGCCGTTGTGGGCGTACTCGAACTTGCCAACCCGATCGGTCGAGGCGTCGGTGAACGCCCCTTTCACGTGACCAAAGAGTTCGCTTTCGAGGATATTCTCGCTGAGCGCCGCGCAGTTGAGCGCGACGAACGGCTTGTTTTTTCTTGGGCTATTTTGGTGCAGAGCCTGGGCAACCAATTCTTTTCCAGTACCCGTCTCCCCCTGCACCAACACGCTGGCGTTGGTGGGGGCGATGCGACGCAGGCGATCGATCACATCGTTCATCTGCGGACTGGAACCGATGACGCCTTCGAAGCCGAATTTCTCATCCAGACGGCGATTGAGTTCGAAATTGGTGCGTCGAAGGTCGGCCGCCACGCAGGCCTTTTCGATCACGGTCCGCAGTTGCCGCATGTCCAACGGCTTCAACAGGTAGTTGAACGCCCCCTGCTGCATGGCGGTGACCGCCGAGGGAACACTGCCGTGACCAGTGACGATCACCACTTCGGCGTCGGGCAAATCTTGTTTGGCCTTGGCTAGAATGCCCAACCCGTCGAGATCGTTCATCACGAGATCGGTGATAATGACGTCGTAGTCGCCCTGTTCGACCTTCTCGGCGCCTTCGTTGCCCGAGGTGGCGATGGTGCAGGCGTACCCGACGCGATTCAGGCTTTCGGCCACCGCCTGCGCATGCGCCGCTTCATTATCGACAATCAGCACGCCTTTCGGCGACGCAGACGTCTCCGTGGCATCGACCGTATCAGTGGAAGTCATCCGGTCGATGATATCGAATCGACCGCGAACGGACTAGCGCTGAGCCCCGTGTCCGGTCCCCTACCCCACGGTACACAGGGAGACTTTCGTCTGCGAAACCCGTTATAGCCCCAGATCTTCGATAGCCTCTTCCAGGGCCTCATCGAACCGCGAATCACTCGAACCACCGGCCCCCAGCGCCTCGGCAAGATCGGATTCCAACTCAGAGCTGAGTATCTCGAATTCATCTTCTTCGCCCAACGTGACGTCGGTCGGGGTAACCGCACCGACGACCGGAGCAACACCACTCGGGAGTAGCTGTTCAACCGGTACGTCCTGCGTCGTGGTCGAGGTATTGACCGCCAGCGGATCAACCCCCGCGGCCAGTGAGAACCCAACCGCCTCGGTAAGTCCCGCAGGGGCGGGGCTGTTGGCGAACAAGTTGAGTTGGTTCGCCGGTTGTTTCCAATGCCCAATGATGGGAAACCAACCCGGCAAGCCGTAATTGAATCCGGGAACCGAGGCCGGGCCTGAGTTGTTCTCGTTCCGCAGGAAGAAGGTCGCCGTGGCCAGGTTCACCACGCCCACCGTATCGTCACCGTCACCGTCGAAGTCCCCCGCCACAGGAACCCAACCGGGCAGACCGTAATTGAACGGGGTGACATCGGCCACGCCGGTGCTGTTGCTATTGCGGAGGAAGAATGTTGCCATGTCGGGGTTGTAGAGCCCGATGCTGTCCAGCCCGTTTCCGTCCCAGTCGCCAGCGATCGGAATCCAGCCGGGGATTCCGTATTGGAACTGGTTCACGACCCCGGGATTGGGGCCTAGTCCGTTGACCAACTGAAACGTCGCGGTCGCCGGGTTGTAGACACCGACGGAGTCGGAGCCGTCGCCATCCCAATCGCCGGCAATGGGAATCCAGCCGGGATTTCCCAAGACAAACGCGGGAATGTCGGCCGGGCCTTCGTCGTTCGAATTCCGCAAAGTGAACAGGGCAGTATTGCGGTCGTAAAGCCCGATCGTCGTTACACCGTCCCCATCCCAGTCGCCCGCGATGGGAATCAGGTTGTTGGTACCCGGACCATAATTAAATGCCGGCATATCGGCATCGCCGGAGTCGTTCGTGGTTCGCAGGAAGAAGGTTCCGCTGCCCGGGTTATAAACCCCCACGCTATCTTCTTCGGCCCCATTGTCGAACACATCCACCGAAACCGTGGCGATGTTGGATGCTCCACCCTCGGTGTCCTGCACCAGGTAGGTGAAAGTATCGGTGCCCACGAAGTCTTCGTTCGGGGTGTAAGTGATCTCCCCAGTCACGGGATCGACCAGGGCAATCCCATTGCTGGGACCGGATTGAACATCGACGCTTGTCGGATCGATGAACCCGTCCGGGTCGCTGTCGTTGTTCAACACGTCGATCAGGGTCGCCGTGTCGCTGAAGGTTTGGGCGAAATCGTCCAAGGCAATCGGCAACGCGTTGGACGATGCAACGTCCACGGTGACCACGGCGATGTTCGACAACGCACCGTCATTATCTCGAACGCGGTAAGAAAAGGTGTCGATGCCCACGAAGCCGGGGTTCGACTTGTAGACGGCCTGATTGGTCTCGATATTCCAGGAGACACCACCCGCATCGGGCGTTTTCTCGAAGACGACCGTGCCCGGGTTGATTGAGCCGTCGGTGTCTTCGTCGTTGGCCAACACGTCGATCAGCTTCATCACTTCGCTGGACGTCTCCGCAAAATCGTTTTCAGCCAACGGTGCCGCATTCACGCTACCCTCGGTGCGTCCAATCACGCTGACTTCCGTCGTAAAGATGTACGGGGTGACACTCCCACTGGCGAATGTCATCTCGATAAAGAAGGCGCTGGCCCCCGTCTCGGGCGTCGGAAGCTTCGCAATATACGTTCCTCCACCTTGGTCCTGTAAATCGGTTGAAAACCATGGAGTACCAATACCACCGCCGTAACGGAAGTCGCGCGACTCGGTATTGTGTGCTTCCCACATCTTGACCGAGATCGGGTTGTCCGAGGTTTCGGCCACGATCGTATTTCCGTTGTCTTCGAAACTCCAGGTCAAACCCGGGATATCAAGTTCTTGAACAATCGCCCTGAAATACTGCGCGGCCCCCTCCAGCGCTGTATCGTTCAAGCCGTGCGATGAATTCGGCACGTAGCGAATGTGCTTTTGCCCAAGCAGGTCGTCGTAGTAGAACTGGGATGAATCGAGGACGAAGAACTCGTCGCCCGGTGAGTGAATCAAATACTTGGGCTGCGTGATTCTGTCGCGATACTCGTAGGGATCAACGATTTCCAACAGTGCCTGTCCGGCATCCGTATCAAAGCGGTCCGGCAAGTCGAAGGCGACGTAATCCCCGATCGCCGCAGAAAAGCCACCAATGGTGAACTCCGTCACCCCTTCGTATGCGTCTCGGTGGTGGTCGAGTTGTTTGCCAAAGTTCAACAGATCTGCAACCGCCGGCATGATGGCCAGCACACGTTCGTCCACCGCGGCAGAGAGCCAGGTTGTCCAGCCACGCTTCGAGCCACCGGTTACGACAAAGTCGTTGATCTCATAATCCAGCTCGCTCGAAAGGACCGCTTGCGTGGTATCCATGGCCCGCACGGCGCTCTTCACCATGGGCAACAGCAGGGGCCATGTGTTGTCATCCAGGTTCGGATATTCGTCGATAAACTTATCGAAGGTATATGAAATAATTGCGTCTTCGCTACGTGGCACGAAAGGGTCGTCCGAAAATGTCAGCGCTTGATTCGGGATCGTGGGCAAATCGACGACCACGGCGTTGGCCGTAAGTGCAAAATTGATGAGCTCTTGTTGATCACTATCGGGCGAAGCACCGATCGGATCCGGCGGGTCGGATGTGTTCCTGCCCCCGTTGACCAGCAGTAGTGCGGTATCGTCGACAGCCGCGTCGGGGACCACAATCTGCATCCAATGCTGCCACAATGTGCGATCCACCTCTTCGGAGGAGCGCCACTGTTGTGATGTCATGTCAATCGTAATGACGGTATACCCGTCCAGATCTTGCGTGCGAACTACGTCGAATTCGTAATTCGGGTCAAACGCGCCGACGTAATCGTCCAGTGCCGTCAGCAGCAGCCGGGGCTCCAGACGTTCCTGGCACAACCCGTGAGAGACCAACTGCGTACTGCTGTGAAGTGCGACCCGATGCCCCGACGGTCGTCGAGGAACGAGCGAACCGCTAAGGTCACGGAACCAAGAACGAAATTGCGGCATGGTGTGCCCTCGGTAGAAGCTATGTTCCGGTGTGAATGGGTCCCCACGTGCCTCCTCGAGGACCGGTAGGCAGACTTTGATGATAGTCGAATCGAACTGCCTTGGCGAGAAAATGTGACAAGATTCGGTGGAGAGGCACCGCACCCCGAATTCGTCGCAACCCCCTGCACAAGAAGGGGCTATTCAGAATCGGCATCGCAGGGCGGCAGCTCGATCGAGAACCGTGTCCCACGACTCGGTTCGCTTTCCACGGTCATGTGCCCGCCATGATCTTCCACGATCTTGCGGGTTGTCGGCAGCCCCAGGCCAGAACCGCCCGACTTGGTGGAAAAAAAGGCGTCAAACATCTTCGATTGAGTTCGCTCGTCCATGCCGATCCCGTTGTCGATCAGTTCCAACAGGACACCTCCCACATCGGAAGCCTGGGTGCGAAACACCATCTGGCCCCCCGAGGGCATCGCCTGCTCGGCATTGAGCATCAGGTTGAGCAAGGCTCCACGAAAGATCTCGCGATCGAGAAAGACCGAAGGTAGTCCATCGGCAAGGTAGGGAATCAACTCGATGCCGGCCTCGTCCGCCTGCGGGCGGTAGAAGTCGAGCAGGCATTCGACTTCTTCGTTAAGGTCCGAAACCTGCCGATTCAGTGCCCGAGCACGGGCAAACTTCAGGAAATCGTCCAGCAGGTCCTGCAACCGCTGACACTCCTGCTGCACGGTGGCAATTTTGGCTTGTGCCCGCCGCTGCGTGGGAGTCTGCGGATCGCCCAGATCTTCGGCCAACAACTCCATATTGAGCCGAATGGTGGACAAAGGATTCTTGATTTCGTGAGCCAAGCCGCCGGCCAGTTGCGCGATCTCGGTGTATTGATCGCGTAACCGTTGGTTCTCAGCATCCGAAGATGAAATCTTTTCGTCGCCCATGGCAGATTGAATCCAACGAGAAGAAATCACACACGTGGGGCACTAGCACTAGCTGCCGGAACCATCCTTGGAAACATGCAACCACCTACCGCGAGTTCGACCCGCGATAGGTGGTTGATTGATGACTAATGAATTCCCAAGCCGGACCTAGGAAGAAGGTTGCTCTTCCTGTTGCTCTTGCAGGGCTGCCTTGCGGCTGAGCTTGACGCGGTCTTGCTCATCGACGGCGATGACCTTAACCGGCATCTCGTCTCCCACCTTGCAAATATCGGCCACACTGTTGACGAAACCGTCGTCCAGCTCGCTGATGTGACAGAGTCCATCCTTGCCGGGCAGGATTTCGACAAACGCACCAAAGTCTTTGACGCTGGTCACCCGACCTTCGTAGATCTTGCCGACCTGCACCGTGGCGGTCATGGCTTCCACCTTGCCGAGGGCCTTCTTGGCGCCTTCGCCATCGTCGGAGGCGATGAGCACGGTACCATCGTCGTCGACCTCGATCACCGCACCGGTCGTCTCCTGGATCGAACGAATGTTCTTACCGCCAGGGCCAATCAACAAGCCGATCTTCTCGGGATCGATCTTGGTGCGGAACAATCGGGGTGCCCAGTCCGAAATGTCGGCATTGGGCTGCGGAATGGTGGTTAGCATCTTCTTGAGGATTTCCATCCGAGCTTCACGCGATTGTTTCATCGTGGCGCGAATGATTTCGAAGTCGATGCCCGTCACTTTCAGGTCGAGTTGAATCCCCGTGATGCCATTTTGGGTGCCGGCTATCTTGAAATCCATGTCGCCGAAGTGGTCTTCGTCGCCGATGATGTCGGTGAGCAACGTCCAGTCGCTCCCTTCCTTCACCAAGCCAACCGAAATTCCGGCCACCGGGTTGGTGATCGGCACACCAGCGGACATCAGAGCCAATGTGGCCCCGCAGACGCTCGCCATCGAACTCGAACCATTCGATTCGAGAATGTCGGAGATCACACGGATCGTGTAAGGGAAATCCTCCGGATCGGGCAGCACGGGCTTCACGCTACGTTCGGCCAGCGCTCCGTGACCGATTTCGCGACGACCAGGGCCACGAATCGGGCGACATTCACCCACCGAATAAGGCGGGAAATAGTAGTCCAGCATGAACTTCTTCGAGTACTCCTCGATCAATCCGTCGACGCGCTGTTCGTCCCGCGAGGTGCCCAAGGTGATATGCACCAAGGCTTGGGTTTCGCCGCGCTGGAACACCGCCGAACCATGCACACGTGGAAGCACGTCGACTTCGCAGCTCAGGTCTCGCAACTCGTTGTTCGCCCGCCCGTCCGAGCGAGTACCGGCGAGGATCAATTCTCGGATCACGTGCTCTTCGACATCGTGCCAGGCCTTCTTGAAGGCGTTCACGCAAATCGCGCCTTCCGCGTCCGGGTCAGGAATCACTTCTCCCATGGCCTTGGCTTTCAGCTCGCTGCAGGCATCGCTGCGGGCGTGCTTGCCTTCGGTTTGTCGGGCTGTCTTGAGTTGGTCGGAATACTGCTCGATGAGCCGTTCCTTCAAGCCATCGGGCTCGGGAATTTCGTATTCCTTTTTCACAACGCCCACGACCTCAACCAGTTCGCGTTGCAAACTACACAGATCTTTGATCACCGAGTGGGCATGCTCGATTGCCTCGGCCATGCGGTCTTCAGGCAACTCGCGAGCAAAGCCCTCGATCATGCAGACTTCTTTTTCGTTTCCGGAAACGACCAGATCGAGATCACTCTCTTCCAGCTCGTCCTGAGTTGGGAAGGCAACGAACTGGTCGTCGATCATCCCCAGTCGAACCGTGCCGATGGGCCCTTCGAAGGGCATTTCAGAGAGTGCCAACGCCATCGAAGCGCCGTTCATGGCCAACACGTCGCCGTCGTTTTGGCGATCGCTGGAGAGCACCGTGGCCATCACTTGAACCTCGTCGTTGAACCACGCGGGGAACAACGGGCGAATCGGTCGGTCGATGAGACGCGCAGTCAGCGTCTCCTTCATCGTGGGGCGGCCTTCCCGCTTCAGGAAGCCCCCGGGGAACTTTCCGGCCGCGGCAGATCGCTCACGGTAATCGCATGTGAGCGGGAAGAAATCGATTCCCGGTCGTGGTGCCCCCGTGGCGGCGGCAACCAGCACGATGGTGTCGCCTAGGCGAACCAGGCAGCTTCCGGCGGCCTGCTTGGCGAGTTGTCCTGTTTCGAACGAGAGAGTGCTGTTTCCAATCTTCTTTTCAACGCTTTTTTTCATCGAATGTCCTGCTTCCTACGCGTAGCGAATCCCGTGCTTTGCAAATCGCCGGATGGTGATGCTTCGCCGCTTGCGATATCTATCGCAAACCGAAGAGAAAGACCCACTGCGCGAAGAACTCATCGACGGCGATTGAACCAGCGTCAAATTCAGTAGTCACTTGCCGCGCCCACCGCAGTCATGGTCCCAATGGACAATGTCGGCCACGGTCTGACACCGGCTGAGCGAGTTGAAGAAACTCGCCGTGAGCTGGTTACTTACGGATATTGAGACGCCGAATGATGTCGAGATACCGCTGGGGGCTAACCCTGCGGAGGTAATCCAAGAGGCGTCGCCGCCGGCTGACCATCTTCAACAATCCGCGCCGACTTGCGAAGTCCTTTTTGTGCGTCTGCAGGTGTCCCGTAAGATCGGTAATGCGATTGGTTAAAATCGCGATTTGGACTTCGGCCGAACCGGTATCATTGTCGGCTCGCTTGAAGTCCCCAATCAATTCCTGTTTCCGCTCTTTCGTAATCGCCATCAGTGACCGCTATTCTCCGCTTCGGACCAGGGCTGCGCCTCTCGCGACTAACACCACTGTTTTTGACTCGGGATGCTTACGCTTCTCTTGCCTACTGTTTAACCCATAACAACTTAAGACATTAAATCTAGCAATCGGCGTACGATTTGCAACCGCAAATACCCAGCCCCTCGGCGGGTGGGGTGCCGGGGCTTGAGCGTCCCCCCTGCCCGCTTCGAGAACTTCACCCCAGGGCCGTCTTTTTGGTCGATTGCGGAATCTGGTCGACCACCTTCCAGGCCAGACCCAGCTTCTCCATCAGGCGAATGGTGTAGAACGTGAAATCGATCTCCCACCAGCGGTGGCCGTAGTTGGCCACCCGTTGGGCGGCGTGATGGTTATTGTGCCAGCCTTCTCCGAACGTTAAAGCCGCGACCCACCACAAGTTCCGGCTGTCGTCCGACGTCTCGTAGTTGCGATATCCCCAAATGTGCGTGGCCGAATTCACTAGCCACGTTGCATGCAGCCCGAACACCAATCGCAGGAAAATGCCCCAGAAGACAAACGACCATCCGGTGTAGGCGTTCCAGAAGTACCAGCCCGTGAAGAATAGGGCAAACCCCAGCACCCAATGCCAGATCATGAACGTGCGGTGCAGGAACGGCATGAAGGGGTCTTTCATCAGGTCGGGGGCGTAACGACGAAACAACCGGTCCTGGCTGCCCTCCTCGTTGCCGGGGAACAACCACAATACGTGGCTCCACAGAGCACCCTCTTTGGGAGAGTGAGGATCTCCTTCTTGATCGCTGAACGCATGATGCTTGCGATGGGTGGCCACCCACATCAGGGGCGAACCCTCACCTGCCAGTAGCCCGCATACGGAAATCAGCCTCCGCATGAAGGGCGATGTCTGAAAACTGCCATGGGTCAGTAGACGGTGGTACCCCAAGCAAATCCCGATTCCACCGGTAATCCACCACAGCCCCACGAATAACCCCAGAGCCTTCCAAGTGAAAAAGAATGGGGCAGCCAACGCCCCCACGTGCAGAAAAGCGATCCAGGCGAAAACCGGCCAATCGACGCCGTTTCTCCAGCGGCCACGTTGCTGCTCTTGCGGCGGCTCTTCTTTCGCAGGTGAATCAATCCTGCTCACCTTGTTCAAGGTCGATGTCACCTCAGAATCTGCTGGGAATGTTCCCTCAACGGGAGACAGCAAAACTTCGACCGAACCCGTGTCGTTGGATGTCTCAATCTGGGTTGCCATTTCTATGTTTTCCCTGTTCAAGCGTTTCTGGCCCGTTCAGAACCAGCGAAAGGATAGGGAGTGCCCAAGTCCCCGACGCCGCGGTCTCGCTACCCCAATGTTGAGGCTCTAGAGCGTGGTGCACGACATGCAGCGTCCAGTCCCTAGATGCCTGCACAGGATTCTAGAAGTAGCGAGCGATGTGTGTGTCACGGCGTAGTCGGAGAAACGTAAAAGAACGGTAAAACCAAACCACCACCACGACTTGGGGGTAAGCGATGTGACGTTCCTTCACAGAGCAGCGTCAGAGCATGCTGCCTGCTCAGAGAGAAGTAACTCGTTAGCGACGTAATGAATTCTCGGCGATTCGATTGGACTCTCTAAACGCACCGTGAGACAATCCAGACGCTCGTCCCAAGAGCCACAAAGATCCGTATAAGGAGGCAGAACCGATGTCCGTGACTCGCAAAGTCTGGTTGCCCGCCCTGTTACTCGCCATGGCTGTTTGTGGTCCTGCGATCCATTGCGCTGCGATGGAACTGCCTGCCGATCAAGCGGCCGTGCTGCAAGAGGTCATTGAGAGCGTTCGAAAAAACGATGCGGCGATTAAGTCGTTCCACGCCATCGAAGAGGTGCATATCGGTCCCTGTGATTTCGAATTCGAACCGGTGAGGGCAGAAAAACAGGGATCAACCACTCTCAGTTTCGAGCCGATTCCCAAAAACGGCGTTACGCTCCGCTATGACATCTGGTTCGACCGCATGAATGAACGTACGGAAGAAAAGTCAGGATGGCTCTTTATGTGGCACGACGGTACCACCACCACGCACTGGCCTTCGGAAATGCAGGCGCACATCGATCGCTCGAAAAGCAAGCCCTTACTCCAATCCGAAGACCCGCGTTACATCGGCTTTCGCCAGGGTGAGGGTGGACTACTGAGCATTCTCACCGGCAACACCGATGGCTGGTGGGAAGGCAATGATGTTCATCCTCCGTATCAAATCCATTCGGCGCGGCGTATCGACCGCGATGGTCAAAATCTAGTTGTCATCGAAGCGAAAAAACCGAATGCCGTCGAGACTACCGTGATCGAGTGTGATGCAGCGATAAGCTATCTACCGACACGGGTCTACGATCGTGGAGAGGATGAAGAAATCGGTTCGGTGACAGACATAGAATACTCGCAGGTCGCGAAACACCCTCACCCAGTCTGGTTTCCCCATGCGGCAGTCTCCAAGAATGCATTTCCACATCACATCAAGTCGCCCGATGCCGACAAGTGGGGCCAGACTGTGACCTTTAAGGTCATAGGTCTCGACGTGAATCCCGAGATTCCCGAAGATCTCTTCGACACCCCCGAATTTCCTGAAGGCACAAAGGTTCATGACAATCTCGACGAAAACACGTTCACTAGAGAAAACCTTCGGTAGGGTTCAGCGTTGATTTCACACAAGAAACTTTGTTCTTCTGCCAACGGATTTACGCCCTCTTGCGATTCAAACTGTTCGCTTCTGTAGTAACCGAAGTCCCGATATCAGCACGTCTCTCCCGCCATCATCGGCAACCAAGAGCCGCCTTTGAGTCGTCTCATGACCAGCAAAAAGTACGTGAAACACGTCGCGGATTGCCTGCTGAGATTCCAACAATATGGTTGCGGGACACCGGCCGCACCCAACATCTGAACAGAAAATACAGCGATTAAGTTGGAATCCTCAAACGGACCGTGAGACAATCCAGTCGCTCGATCCAAGAGCCACACCGATCCGCATAAGGAGACAGCATCGATGTCCGTGACTCGCAAAGTCTGGTTACTCGCCATGGCTGTTTGTGGTCCTGCGATCCATTGTGCTGCGATGGAACTCCCCGCCGATCAAGCGGCCGTGCTGCAAGAGGTCATCGAGAGCGTTCGCAGAAACGAGGCGGCGATCAATTCGTTCCACGCCATCGAAGTGGTGCATATGGGAGCGCCTGATGACTTGCCGCAACTAGGAACCCCTGATTTCAAGAACGCCCCGCCACGAAAAAACCCGGATTCCGACGAAGTGGTAGGGGTAGCTACATTCGTCCTCCCGCCCAGGGGCGGCGTAACGCTCCGCTATGACATTTGGTTCGATGGGCTGAACGAGCGTGCCAAGGAAGAAACGACCGGAATACTTTTCATGTGGTACGACGGTACCACCACGACGCACTGGCCCAAGTCAAAGCAGGCGAATATCTATCACTCGAAAAGTAAATCTGTACTCGGATCCGAAGATCCCCGTTTCATCGGCTTCATAAGAAGTGAAGGTGGACTTATGAACGTCCTCACCGGAAATAGCGATGGCTTGATGGGTGGCAATGTTGAGATCAAGCATCAGATCCGTTCGGTGCGGCGGGCCGAACGCGACGGACGCAAGCTGGTTGTCATTGAAGCCAAAAACCCAAATGAAGGGGTAACAGCGGTGATCGAGTGTGACGCTGCCTACAATTATCTTCCGACACGGATCTATTACCGACGTGATGACGGAAAGATCGATTCCAAGACGGAAATTGAATACTCGCAGGTTGGGGACGTTCCCGAGCCCATATGGTTTCTAAGCAGTGCTGTCCAGCAATTTGCAATTTCGCACGACATCAAATCGCCCGATGCCGATAAGTGGGGCCAGACGGTGACCTTTAAGATCAAAGAGCTCGACGTGAATCCCGAGATTCCGAAAGATCTCTTCGACACCCCCGAATTTCCAGAAGGCACCGTCGTGAATGACGGGATCGAGGAGACCACTTACAAGGTTGGCGAACAACAGGAACGCTGAGCGTTGATTCGCCGGTTCCGGACGTAACGAATTCCCGCTTTCAACTCACTCGCCGGTTTCCCGCAACGAGGCGCGTTCTTCGGTAACGATCTGCTCCGTGGCGGTGGCTCCAATGCGGGTCACTCCCAAATCCCGCATCCGGGCGGCATCGGCGTAGCTGCGGATTCTGCCCGCGGCTTTCACTTGGATGTTGGGGCCGCTGTGCTGGAGCATCAGCCGCACGTCCTGCTCGGTCGCGCCCTGATAGTCATAATGCCCGTCAGGCTGTTTGACGAACCCGAACCCGGTCGACGTCTTCACGAAATCGGCCTGGCACGTGCGACAGATCTCGCAGAGGCGAATTTTGTACCCATCCTGTGGAAGAAAGTCGTTCTCGAAGATCACCTTGGTGAGTGCCTGATGCTCGCGGGCAACTTGCACGACGGCCTGAACTTCGGCCTCCACATAAGCCCAGTCCTGGCCGAGCACCCTACCGATGTTGACCACCATGTCCAACTCGGTAGCGCCCTGTTGGCACGCCAGTCGAGCTTCATACACCTTGGTCCCGGTCGTCACGGCCCCATGCGGAAAGCCCACCACGGTTCCCACGGCAACCTCCGAGTTGGCCAATTGCTCGGCAGCCGCCGCCACATCGCAGGGCCTCACGCAGACACTCGCCACACGATACGCCTTTGCCACCGCGCACCCTTCCAGCAATTCCTGGTTGGTCAAGGTGGGATGAAGCAAGGAGTGATCGATGATCGTGGCAATCGATGTAGACATGTGCGTTCCCCGGGTGATGTTCCCGACGGGTTAGTTCAATCGTATTCTCGTAGTCGCAGCTTACCTGAACTCCGCGACCGGCAGGGTTTACGGCATGGTGACAAACCGTTGAAAACCAAGCCTTTGCGGAATTGGAAATATTGACAGCACCGGTGCTGTCGGCCATCCTTGCCAGCAAGGGATTGTCGTGGTTCGAGAGCTTTGAAAGCTGTCTGCGTCCTTCAGGGGGACTGTCGTCGTGCGTTACTTCACTTACGCGTTTGTACTCGTTTTCGCCGCAACCGCCACCTCGCTGGCCTCAGCTCAAGACAATGGCAACGAAGGGCCGGCCCTTTCCGAGCCAACCGCGGCCCCCATGTCGTTGGGCAGTTTGACGGCCAAGGTCAAACGGCTGGAAGACCAGGTTGCTGAGTTCCGCAGCTACATGCAGACGGCGCTCTCCACGAAGATCGAAATGGAAAACGAAATCTCCGCGCTGAAGATTCGCGTGGAAGACCTGACCAGCAGCCTGAAAGAGATCGTTACGAAGGACCCCTCCTCGCAACAAAGCATCTCGAATGTTCTAGGAAACATGCAAACCAGCGATGCCTTCCAAAAGGATTTCCGCAGCGCAACCCAGGGACGGCTCGTGATCCAGAATTTCACCGGCGCCCCCCGCTTGCTCTACATCAACGGGTCGCTGTGGGAAGTGCGAACGAACGAGTCCTTCGTCTGGGTTCCGCTAGGCGTCGTCTCCATTCAGCGCACCCCGGATGCAGCACCCGCGTTTGTCACCGACTGGAAGTTCAAAAAGAACGAAGACGCTAACACGCGCGGTCAAGTGCCCTATTACTCCGAGGCCACTTATAGCCTCAAGCTGGAGCAATAGAGCCAGCCAACGGACAACCTCGAGCCCTGGCAGTTACCTAGAGAATGGTTCGCGGAGCGGCGGCCCATTGTTGCCACCGTATTTGCAGCTCGCGGCGGCCTTCCATGCGATAGGTCTTTTCGATCGCGGCATCCCAGTCCGATTGTTGCGCATTGGCGATGAAGCTGATAAAGGTCTCGCGGTCTGCCAACGAAATCAGAAATTCGGTCAACGAAGAGGCCAGCGCATAAGCGGTCTGGTCGTTGGGAGCAATCTGCTCCACCTCAAGCAACTCGTCGATCGAGGGCCAGCCCGAAGCTTCGATGATTCGCTGCATGATCCGCCGCCGAATGTCGGCCCTCTCGGCATTGTCGTACGAACTGGCAATCCCTTCGTTGGCCCAGGCCGGCATGCCGTTGGGGAATCTGGCCGCCAACACCACGTGGGCCATTTCGTGAGCCATCCCCGCGCCCAACACTTCTTCCCTCGATCCGGTCAACCACATCATGTGCGGACGCTCGGTTTCGCGATTGGCCAACCACAGTCTTCCGGAATCTTTTTCACCCTCGGCAAGTAATGTCACCTGCACGTCGGCAAAGGATGTTCCCGGGGGAAGTTCGTACCCCAACCATTCCAATGCAATCCGCTTGCGGTAATGTTCCGCTTGGGTCAGACAGGCAAGCGTAAGCTCTTTAGAAGGCGCGCTGAGCACAAAGTTTTCCGTAGCGCGAATCCCCGGCAATTCAGCGGCTGTAGAAGAGGTTGCCGTACTACACAGCAACGACCCGCCGACGAACACAACTACCAGGTGCAATCCGACCCTGGCGAAACCATGACGTGGAAGAAGAAAGACGTTTGTTTGAAGGTTCAGGTCGTTGCACCGTCCTTGGTGCTTCATTCTTGGCATCATGCCGTCGGTTCCCCCCCTGGAATCGCATGTTTTTTTTCGGCGAGAGTCCTTGCCGCCCTAAAATCGAGTCGTGGTTCTAAACCGAATGCCGCAAACGGGGCAATCTCACTTGGACTACCGGATGCACGGACGCCTGCACTGCTGGCAATCTAGCCCGTGGCAGGCTAACGTAACCATCAGAGTAGGAGCCCTGTGCAATCAGACGCTTTGGAATAGGACTTCCAAGATTGATATCGTTCGACGTCAGCCCGTTTCAGTGGATACTCCACTTCAAAGAACGAGGAAATTACTGTCATGCAACCGAGCGTTCTCTTCAGGCTGGCCTGTGGACTCGTGGTTGGAATTAGCATCATGAGCATCGACGAAGTGTTCGCCGCCGAGAACGACCACCCCCCACGGCGCGTCGGGGCGGGCTATGATCGTCCAGCGGCACAACCCCACCAGAGTCGATCAGCCGTCGTGGCCCAAAACGGCATCGTCGCCACCAGCCATCCGCTGGCCGCAGAAGTGGGCCGAGACATTCTCAAGGCTGGCGGAAACGCCGTCGACGCGGCCATCGCTACCAGCGCCATGATGGGACTGGTCGAACCGATGAGCTGTGGCATCGGCGGCGACGTCTTCGTTATCTACTGGGACGCCAAAACCGAAAAGCTCTATGGGCTCAACGGCAGCGGGCGCAGCCCCTATGCTTTGAATCGGGAGGTGTTTCAGAAGCTTGGCCTTGCTGAAATCCCAGACGATGGCCCGCTGTCCTGGTCGGTACCCGGTTGCGTCTCTGGCTGGGAAACCCTCTCCGAACGATTCGGAACGCAGGGCTTCGATCAAACCCTGGCCCCCGCCATCGAGTACGCCGAAAACGGATTCGCCGTAAGCGAAATCATCGCCAGGGCCTGGCGCTCGTCGGAGCGGTCGCTCAACCGCTGGCCCGATTCGGCAAACACTTATCTGCCCGAAGGTCGTGCACCGGTGGAAGGTGAACTGTTTCGCAATCCGAATCTGGCGGCCAGTTACCGTCTCATCGCCAAAGACGGTGCCGCTGCGTTCTACAACGGTTCGATCGCCGAACGCATCGTCGCATTCAGCGAAGCCAACGACGGCTACTTTTCAATGCGCGACTTCGCAGACCATACGTCCGATTGGGTCGAACCCGTCTCCACCACCTATCGCGGCCACGAAATTTGGGAACTTCCCCCCAACGGGCAAGGCATCGCGGCCCTGGAAATGCTCAACCTGTTGGAGCCCCACGACATCGCGTCGATGGGGCCCGACAGTCCCGAGTATTGGCATCTTCTGGTCGAGGCCAAGAAGTTGGCCTTCGCCGATCGAGCCCGCTACTACGCCGATCCGGAGTTCGAAGAACTACCGGTTGCCGAGCTGATTTCCAAGGCCTATGCCGCACGGCAAGGCAAGCGGATCGATCCCGCGCGGGCCGCCGTCGATGTTCCTCCCGGCGATCCTAAACTGATCGGCGGCGACACCATTTACCTGTCCGTCGTCGATAAGGACCGTAACTGCTGCTCCTTCATTCAAAGCAACTATTACGGCTTCGGTTCTCAAGTCACCCCCGGCGACCTCGGGTTCGTTCTGCAGAACCGAGGCGCGTTGTTCGCCCTGGACGACGAACATCCCAACCGCCTGGAGCCGCACAAGCGCCCGTTCCACACCATCATCCCTGCCATGGCCACGAAAGACGGCAAGCCGTGGCTGTCGTTCGGTGTGATGGGGGGTGACATGCAACCACAAGGCCACACACAGATGGTGGTCAACATCGTCGACTTCGGCATGAACGTGCAGTTGGCCGGCGATGCGGCCCGTATTCGTCACGTCGGCAGCGCCAGCCCCACGGGCCAGGCGGCCAATTCAGCCGGCGGCACCGTGTTTGTCGAGTCGGGCATGGCCCCCGAGGTGGTCCAGGGGCTTCGCGAACGGGGTCATCGCGTGATGTTCAACCGTGGCATGTTCGGCGGCTACCAGGCCGTCCTAATCGACTGGCAGCACGGCACACTCAGCGGCGGTACCGACCCACGCAAGGATGGCTGCGCGGCAGGTTACTAATCCTTCTCGGTACTTGAAGCGGCCCCGTCACGGTTTTACGATGATCGTCCGCGGATGGCTCCAGCCGCGTGCTTCTCTTTCACCCAGCGTTCACGAGGATCATCATGGCCGACGAAGTGGTTCGTAGTGCAGTTCAAGACGACGTGGCCGTCATCACCATCGATTCGCCGCCGGTCAATTCCCTCAGTCGTCCCGTCGTCGAAGGGCTACTCACCGCCGTGAACGCTGCCAACGGGAATGATGCCGTCAAGGCCATCGTCGTGCATGGCGCCAACGACAATTTCGTAGCCGGGGCCGACATTGGCGAACTGAAGCAGGCCGCCAAGCTGGCAATTCAAGAAAACCCACAGCCGACCGACGGCGAAGGCGAGGTGGCCGCCAATCTGGCAGCCGCGCTCGAAGACCTGGAAGCCAACGCCAAACCCATTGTGATGGCCATCGACGGCTTCGCCCTGGGCGGTGGATTGGAACTGGCCATGAGCGGACAACGCCGCATCGGTACCAGCCGTTGCCGCGTCGGGTTGCCCGAGCTGACCCTGGGGCTCATTCCCGGCGCCGCCGGCACGCAACGCCTGCCGCGAATTGTCGGCCCGCAATTGGCCGCCGAGATGATGCTCACCAGTCGCCAGGCCAAAGCCGCCGAAGCCCTGGAGACCGGCATCCTGCAAGAGGTGGTCGAGCCGGACAAACTGCTCGATGCCGCCGTAACGGCTGCCCGAAAGCTGGCCGCCGGCGAACTCACCCCGGTTCGCGCGTCGCAAGACAGCAGCAAACTACCTTCGGCCGAAGAGGCCAAACAATTGGTCGAAATGGCCACCGGCATGATGGGCGCGAAGGGACGTAACCTCGTGCATCCGCATCTCTGTCTCGACGCCATGCTCTGCGGCATCACCGACGGGTACGCCGCGGGCCTGAAACGCGAAGAGGATAACTTCCGTAAATGCCTGGCCAGCTCTCAGGCTCAAGGCCTCATCCACATGTTCTTCTCTCCCCGCGCGGCCACCAAGGTACCGGGGGTTACCGATCAGGGACTGAAGCCAACAAAAATCGCCACCGCTGCCGTACTGGGCGGCGGCACCATGGGAAGCGGCATCGCCACCAGCCTGTTGCAATCGGGGGTGGCCGTCACGCTGAAGGAGATCAACGACGAAGCCGTCGCTGCGGGCAAAGGACGCATCGAATCGAATCTCATGTCGCGGGTGAAGAAAGGACGCATCTCGCAAGAGAAGTACGACGAGATCATGTCCCGGTTGAGCACGCAGACCGATTACGAAGGCTTCGACAAACTCGACATCGTGATCGAAGCCGTCGTCGAGAACATCGAGCTTAAGCAGCAGGTATTCGCCGACCTGGAGAACGCAACCGGCGCTGACTGCATCCTGGCCTCGAACACCTCGACCATCGACTTAGACGTTATCGGTAAGAACACCTCGGCCTCCGACCGCATTGTCGGCACGCACTTTTTCTCGCCGGCTCACGTGATGCCACTGGTCGAAGTGGTGCGAGCGAAGAACACCAGTATCGAAACGCTCAACACCACCATCGCGCTGGTCAAGGCACTGAAGAAGACGCCGGTCACCGTAGGCAACTGTGTCGGCTTCCTGGTCAACCGCATCTTCTTCCCCTACGGCCAGGCAGCCGCGTTCCTGGTCGACCACGGAGTGGATCCCTACACCATCGACAAGGCCGTGTTCGACTTTGGCATGCCGATGGGTCCCTTCCGCATGGGCGACCTGGCCGGAGTCGATGTGGCCAAGTTCGCCGGCGGAATTCTGGCCGATGCGTACGCCGACCGCGTCTACAAGTCGACGCTGGTCGACTACCTATTCGATGCCAAACGCTTCGGGCAAAAGACCGGCGTCGGCTACTACAAGTACGAAGATGGCAAGACCGCCACGGAAGACCCAACCCTGGCCGAGCTCGTCGAAAAGTCTCGCGCCGATGCCGGCAACCCGTCAGCCCTGGAAGTGAACGACAACGATATTGTCGAGTGGACGCTACTCGGTGTGGTCAACGAAGCGTGTCGGTGTCTGGACGAGGACATTGCGATTCGGGCCTCCGACATCGATGTGGCCAGCGTAATGGGCATGGGGTTCCCCCCCTATCGCGGAGGGTTGATGAAGTGGGCCGACACGCTCGGCGCCAGGCACATCGCCGACCGGCTCACTGCTTGGGCCGAAAGTTACGGACCCGCGTTCGCCCCGTGCAAATACCTGCTCGACAAGGCGGCCTCGGGCGGAAACTTCGTCGACTGAAGGCACCCGGATCTCGATCCGCCAACGCTTTGACCCGCCTGCAATCTCCACCTAAACTACGAGCTTTGGCTCTTTGTGGGGATTCTATGTACGAGCGTTCTGCGACGCGCGGCTGTTTGAGATATGTTCCGGCTTGTCTTGTGGCGTTGGTTACCGTGTCGCTCACGGGGCTTGCCGCCGAGGGAAGCGAGCTGCGTCTGATGACGTTCAACGTCAAAGGCGACGCCGCCTCGCTGTTCGATCTGTTTGATGCCGAACGTTCCTGGCGATACGTCGATCTGACCGACATTCAGAACCCGATCGAGGGACCCCATCGCCGCGATCGGGCCATCAGCGTGATCGCGACACCTTCGGGCCGGATATCCTCAGCGTACAAGAGCTGAAGAGCAATCAGCGCGAAGACCTTCTGGGTGCCTTTCCCGGCATGAACGTACTACGGACGCGGGCGCGAGGGGGGGCAACACCAGCGACAGCAACGGTATCTTCTACCGCGAAGACCGCGCTTCGATCTGCTCGACCAGGGAGACTTCTGGCTCAGCGAAACCCCGGACACTCCCGGCACCACATTCGTGGGTAACGGCTCCGACACGGGGCAACCCCCGCATGGCCACCTGGGGCCAAACTCTTCGACTTCGAGAACCAGCAACGACCTACTTCGTGCTCAGCACCCCACTGGTCGTTGGATTTCCCAAGCCCGCGCCGCGACTCGGGCGCCGCCTGATTCAAGACATGCTCCCATTCGCTGGCCGGCGATTTACCGATCTTGCTGCTGGGCGATCTCAACGCCACCAGCGGCAACTCTGCGGTGCGAACCTTGCGTGGTGAAACGCGATGTCGACGACGTCCTGCTTACCGACAGCTTCAGCGAGGCCGGCGGCTAGCAACGGCCGCACCTTTCACAACTGGAACGGCGGCATCAGCGGATCGCGGATCGACCACGTCATGCACAGCCCCGGCGACTTCGAAGCCACTTCGGCCGAGATCGTCCGCACCACTTTCGATGGCGGACTCTACCCCTCGGACCACTACCCAGTGACCGTCACCCTCGAAGTCGTGCCCGAACCATCAACGCTGGCCCTGGCCAGCGTGTTCATACTGATGATGGGCGTAAGGCGAACGCGCCGACGAAGGTGAAAGTAGGCTGCCGTTCAGCAGTAGGGTGCCGTTCAGCGAAGCGCAAACGCACCAAGTGCCTTACATATCGGAAACACCTGTGTTTGCAGACGTGCTACATTAAGATCAGTTCTCGTGTCTTGCGGGTATCCAATTGAACTTGGCACTTTCGATTCGCAGAACATGCAGATGCCGTCATTTAGCTTCGCGGCAAGAGGCAACCGTCATTACTCCAGAATGACATCGTCCAGCGGGCAGGATACATCTGATGAAGGCTCAGATAATCGTCATACTCCTTAGTACAGTCTTTATCGCATGGTCAATAGGCTGGCCGCCACGTCGCTCTGAGCTAAGAGGCACCTTCGCGTCGCTAGGTCTCATGTTTTGTGGCGGCATGATCGGGTACGGCATTGCCGTCTGGAGGTCTTTCTCGGCCGACGCAACGTACCTCACCATGTGTGCGGGATGCGCACTTGCATCAGCGATGTGGATTATCGTTGTAAGCAGAAAGTCATACTCCACCTATCGGGAGTGAATTGCGAATGTGGCTTCGATACGCGTGCTGCAAAGAGTAAGATGCCGTCCAGCGCAGCGCAAACGCACCACTTTCTTCCGATCGCGTGTGAGAGCGCACGAGGTACGTTGCTCGTATGATCAGCTCTCCCGGCGCCTCCGCCAGCCGAGCGCTGCCACCGACACCATGCCCAAGACAGCCAACATCATCGTCGACGGTTCAGGCACGATCACATTGTCGATCGCCGATGAGCCACCCAGGTTCATCACCACTCTGTCAAATGGTGCGATGCCGAGTTGTTGATCGACCAGCGGTGTGATTCGGTTGGCCGTGTTATTTCCAAATGTGACCGTTGGGTCGAACAGCGGGCCCGCGTTGACGAAATCCGCGAAACTTACGGTGGTCAACAATGAATTACCGGAGAAAAACTCGATCGTGCTGGCTTCCTGAATCGAGCCCTCGATGTCGACAATATCGAAACCGAATACGCCTACCGGTTGACCGAATTCGAAGATGAGCGAGCCGGACGGCCTCTGGCCTTCGTCGTCCGGGTTGTCGATGATGTTGTCGTTGTTTGAATCGACGTCGTTCTCGGCGATGATGAGCAAATTCCCCAGCACGGTTCCGGGGGCCAGGTTCCCGCCGGACCAGGGTGGTCCTTCCAGGTCCGGATCGGCGGTTCCTGTTTCCAGGCTGTCGAAGATGATCGCCAGATCGTGTGATCGATTCGGATTCACGGCGCTAATAATTACTGTCGGAGCAAATTGCGTCGTAACGATCTCGCCGTGCGTTAGCGCGTTGAAGTCAATCAACGTTCCGTTTGTTTTGCTTGCTTGCAAACTTAGCGCAGCAGAAATGGCGAGTGACGCGCCGATGCGCGTCATGGATGAAGTCCTCATGAGCGGCCCTTTTCAAACGATGTGATCTTCGTGATGCAACGGTACACTGCCCGGCCTAATCCAACCGCAGCGTTGGCGTGTTGTTCCAACTTGTGCCGCGGCGGCCGTGAACGTCGGTCGTCGACGTTAGAGATACCTGCACTCTTGCAGGCAGACGAACCCATCTGGTTCTGAACCCAGGCGCCCCTGAGGCAGCGTTCGCTATCGCAGTGCCCAACTCGCAAACCAGACGAATTTCAAATGTCACCGTTGAGTATTCTCGGATGTACTGATCCGTCAAGCGCCAATATCAAGAATATCAAGTTTATTTGAACTTTGCGAATTGGAACTGGATCATTCGCAATACCAATTTTCGCCCGCTACCTTGCCCTGATTAAAATCCGATCGACAGCGAACCGCGGATACACCGCGAAACGTGGCTACCTTCAATCGAACAAGGCAAAATTGGATACCACATCCGTTGCGTGATGGCGACGAAAAAAATCTTCGCCGCCCCCGCTACTTTGGCTGAAGATCTTTGTGCATCACGCGCTTCAAGGCCGCAATACGTTGGCCGTGTCTGACAAAGTAACCATTGTGAACTCTCACCTAAGCCTCTGTGATGCAGCGGTCAATCAATATGAAACGCCTGCACCAATTCGTTTTAATCGCGAGTCTTCTGCCGTTTTGTTGGCTGGCGATGATGGCCGTGCATGAGTTTGGCCACGTGCTGGCCGCTTGGATGACCGGCGGAACCGTAACCAAGGCCGTCCTTGCATCCGCTGGCGATTTCCCGCACTGACGTGGTGAACAGTTCCCATCCGCTGGTCGTCGTCTGGGGAGGTCCTCTGGTCGGCGTAATGCTACCGCTGCTGGTGTGGTTAGGCTTCCGCTGCTTCCGCCTGCCGGGCGATTATCTGCCTCGATTCTTTGCGGGGCTTCTGTCTTATTGCCAACGGCGCGTACCTCGGCGTCGGGTCATTCAGACAGAATCGGCGACGCAGGCGAACTCTTGCGACACGGAACGCGCCAACTGGCTACTCTGGCTCTTCGCGGCGCGCTCACCCGTACCGCTGGGCCTCGCGCTCTGGAACCACCTCGGCCCCCATTTCGCGCTTCGGCCACGCACACGGCAACGTCGATGCCACAGCGGCATATTTGGTGCTGATACTCGCGACGCTTACATTGGCGCTGATGGTTGGGTTTAGCCTAAATGATGCCGAAAAGGTAGGGTGCCGTTCAGCGAAGCGCAAACGCACCACGTCTTTGCAAAAAACTTCCCTCCCCCCACCCTCCCATGCCAACCTATCGCCGCTACCGCGTCCCCGGCGGAACCTACTTCTTCACCCTGGTAACATTCCGCCGACAACGAATCCTAACGGACAGCACCGCGCGCACTTGCCTCCGCGACGCCATCCAACACGTGCGCGCCAAACACCCGTTTGAAATTCCCGCATTCGTCCTACTGCCCGAGCATCTACACGCGATCTGGACACTCCCCCGTGCCGACGATGATTACTCGACCCGCTGGAAACGGATCAAACAAGAGTTCACCAGGTCATGGGTAGCCGCCGGTGGAAAGGAGGCCCCTGTCACCAGCTCGCGCCGAAATCGAAATGAACGCGGCATATGGCAACGCCGTTTCTGGGAACACCTCATCACCGACGAACACGATTTCCAACGGCACCTCGACTACATCCACTACAATGCGGTGAAACACGGTGAAGCGAAGTGCGCGAAGGACTGGCCATACAGCTCGTTTTCGCGCTGGGTGAAGGATGGTGTTTACGACCCGAATTGGGGTTGCGCCGAAGACGGCACCTACAATTTTGATGATCTCGATGAAACGGCGATGGAGTATGGTCTGGATGATGAGTCGTCGACCCCTTAGAAAGATGGTGCGTTTGCGCTTCGCTGAACGGCACCCTACCTCTAGTAAATGGCGATCGACATGCAGGACGACATTCGAGCAATCTGGCCGTTTCCCGTACTGCCGGACGATCAATTGACCGAATTGCACAAACGCCAACTTGATTTCCTGGAAACCGCACACCGAGAAGGGTATATCGCCTATATGTTTCTATCTTCAAGTTTCGGCGCCGAGGCGAAGTGCGGAAGGCGAGGGGAAATTGTGCATCGCGGACTCAATCGTCGATGGGAAATATGCCTGTACCCAAAAAATCCGGATGATACTGATTCGGAAGTTCAACCAAAGGTGACGGGGGACTTTACTGAAGCGGCCGACGAAGTACTGAGATGGCTTCGAGCCGGCTTGCACCTCTGCAACTAGAGTCATGAGGGAGTGCGAACGTAGCATTTCTTCGTAAGACATAGTTACAGGTAGGTAATTGGTGCGTTTGCGCTTCGCTGAACGGCACCCTACATCTACCCCCCACCACCAAACTCACCTTGCATCACACCAGCCGGTCCCGAGAATAGCGGGATCGGTTGGGAGCGAACCCGGCTGCACTGCAGAATGCTGCCGCTCTTCTCTTACGCAGGCGGATAACGCGATGCCCGAGGATGCCAAGGTTCATGAAGGGGAATTGCTCGCGCGGCTCGATCGGCTGCCGGTTTGGCCCTACTCGTACAACGTGCTGATTGTTGTCGGGGCGGGGTTCTTCTTTTCGTTCTTCGATGTGGTCGCCATCGGCTTCGCGATGCCGGTCTTCTCGAAACAGTTTGATGTCTCCGATGAGATGGCCTCGTGGGCGATCACCAGCGGGCTCATCGGCTACATCGTCGGTTCTTTTCTCGACAGTCGCATTTCCGATTGGTATGGACGCCGCGTGAGCTTGTTCATTTCGGTGTTCGCGTTCTCCTTCGGTTCGATCATGGCCGCGACCAGCACCGGGCTGTGGTGGTTGGTCGGCTGGCGGTTCATCGCCGGCATGGGGATCGGTGCCGAGATCGCGTTGGCCACCACCTACATTGGCGAAATGTCCCCCGCCCCGTTGCGAGGGCGCTACTCCGGCTGGGCCGTCTCCGCGGCGTTCCTCGGTTTCGCCACCGTACCGTTCGTGGCGCTGGCTCTGGTGCCCAACTTCAGTTGGGGCTGGCGCGCCCTGTTTGTCATCGGAGGTCTCGGCGGAGTGACCATCGCCTACATGCGTCAGCACCTGCCCGACTCGGTGCACTGGCTCGTAAGTCAAGGTCGCGTGGAAGAGGCAACCGAACTGCTCGCCAAGGCCGAAGAACTCGCCCGCAAACGAACGGGGCAAGAACTTCCGCCGGTGGGCCCTCCGACAGACTCGGCAGCCGAAACATCGACGTCGATCGCAGGGTTACTTCGCCCGCCCTACCTGGGCCGGTTGATTCTGTTGGCCAGCGCCTGGTTCTTCTACTACGTCGGCAACTATGCGTGGCTCACCCTCACCCCACAATTGCTGGGCGACATCGGCTACGACCTTTCCAACAGCATCTTCTTCATGACCATCACCGGCTTGGGCTTCGTGGTCGGGGCCGTGGCCGCCGCGGTGGTGAGCGATCGTATCGAACGCAAGCTGGCCGTCACGCTGATCGCCGTGGTGTGGGGCGTGTCGCTGCTCGTGATCGGTTGGTTCCCCTCGGAAGCCGTGATCATGATCTTCGGGTTCGTGGCTTCCACCACCATTGGTCTCTTGATCCCACTGCTGTACACCTACACGGCCGAAAACTTTCCGACCCGATTTCGGGCCACCGGCATCTCACTATCCGATGGCGTGGGCCACCTCGGCGGGGCATTCTGCGGCCAGATCACCTTCGCCATCTATCACTTCAACGACTTCGGTTTCCCCGGCGCACTCACCGGCCTGGCCGTCACCGGGTTCATCACCGCCGTACTGCTACTGTTCGGCGTGCGTACGAACGGTCGTTCTTTGAATCACATTTCGTCGTAGGCACTGCCCAGGGGTAATTGCGGTGCACGCTTTCCAACAAAACTCGCGGCAGAGGTTGCCCTTGCTGGCCAGTGAAGCTGCGCATGTCACTTCGATGCATTGGACAAGAGTTCCGCTTCGAGCTCTTTCAGCCGCGCGAGTGTTCCCACGTCCTCGGGAGAATCTGTGGCTACTTCAATCGCCCTGGATATAGCGATTCTGGCTTCTGCAAATTGGCCTGCGGCGATTTGAGATATAGCCTGCAGTTCTAGAGAATGCGGGTTTAACGAGTTATCCAACCGGCAGAGTCGAGTTGCTATCTCAACGGCAAGCAAAGGGTTGTGAACGTTGGGATCTGAACTTCGAAGTAGCAATTCTATGTATGTCGGGCCATACATGAGCAAGAAATTGTCCTCTTGAATCGCCGCATGCAGTAATGCGGCTCCCTCTTCATGCATACCAGCGGCACTTAGCACGGTGCCCAAACGGCCTTCTGCATACGCAAAGTCGGGCTCTAGAGAAAGAGCTTCTCGGTATTCGGTCATGGCACCGTCCAAATCTCCGAGTTGAGCCTCAATATCTCCTAACGCAACGTGAGCAAGGACCATTGATGGTTCGTTGTCTAAGACGAACAACAGATGTTCTCTCGCAGGTGCGAGCATGCCTTGAGACTTGAGAAGCACTGCCAGCTGATACCGCACGTCGTTTGCACCTGGAGCGCGAGCGAGTGCCTGCTCATACACCCTTTGGGCAAGGTAAAAGTCACCCCGATCGGAGTAAATTCCACCCAATGCAATCTGAGCCATGCCTTCGACGGGCTCCTGTTTGGTAGCTAGTTGCAAAGTCTCGACTGCCTTATTCATCTTGCCAATGTCACGATAGAAGCACCCCAAGTTTGTCAGGGTTCGTACATTGTCGGAATCGAACTCCAACGCAGCCAAATAATGTTGCTCGGCCTCAATTGCGCGTCCCTCGTGATATAAATAAATTGCCAAATTGTTATGAGGAAACTGACAGGGCTTGGCCGTGGCGATTGCATGTTCAAAGAGCGTTTCCGAGTTCTCCCAGGTGGCCAACTGATCACGTGTACGGCCTGCCAACACAACTGCAACAATTGCGAGCAGCACAGTACCGCCATAACGTGCGGGCTTCGAACTTTTCACCAAGTCTGTCAAGCCCCAACCTGCAATCATGCAAAGACCTATCGACGGGATGTACGTGTATCGATCTGCGTGCGACTGATCGCCGATGGACACCAACCCAAGAACTGGTAGCAGGCTAATAAGAAACCAAAACCAGCCTACTAGGAGTATGGGCCATACTCGCAGTACACGGATCGAATACACCGAGATAGTTGCTAAAGCCGCCGCAGTTAGTATCAACAAGCTCGCCGATGGTAATTCCGAAGCACGAGGATAGAAGCACGCCAAATTCGCTGGCCAAAGAAAATCGCGGACGTACACCGCAATCGCGACGAGAGAATGACTTAGTCGCATGCCATAACTAACTTCGGCCAACGCTCCGGCTTCAGCTTGAGCCGCGTATGCAATGATCGAAAAAATACCCGCTGCAATGAACAGGGGCAGCTTCTCTCTCACCCGGGGCCATATCGCGTTAGACAGACCGCCAGCGTCAAATTGCAATCGTCTCAAGGGCCAGATATCGAACAATACCAGCACAACTGGCAGTGTGACCAACATCGGTTTACACATTAGCCCGACGACGAACGCGACAGACACCAGCAAGTAGCGTCCTCGTGAAGGTGATCGAGTCCACCACACATAACACAACATTGTTGCAATCCAGAAGAAAGCAGAAAGCTGATCTTTCCGCTCGGATGCCCAGGCAACTGACTCGACCCGCAACGGGTGCCAACCAAACAGCACTGCGACTATCAGGCACGGCCACACACGGCCCGTGGAGACGTAGAGAAGGACGAACAACAGCCCGGTTGTGGCGGCGTGGATTGATGCGCTCGTTAAGTGGTGGCCGCCAGGGTTCTGGATGCCGTACAGTTCGTAATCAGACATGTGCGACAGCCACGTAATGGGATGCCAGATGCCCGTCCCAAAGTTCGAAAAGGCCCATTGGATAGATTCCCATTGCAGGCCGTCTTGAACATGCTCGTTTTCATAGACATACATATTGTCGTCAAACAAGACGAATTCGTGGTTGCGTACGGGCGAATACAGCCAGAAGGTGCTTCCCCCAAGCAACAGACACAGGATGGTTACGACCCAGCCTCGGTTCGCGAACTCTGTCTTCACGATCGCAGACGAAGAGGTCATTCATCGCTCCGCGCAGCGGCAGGCGGCTGGGGAACCAGGCTATTGGCTTGCAGAAACTCCGCTATCCCTTCGGCCAGTAAGCGATGCCCGCGGCGGGTAGGGTGTGCAAAATCGATGAACATTTCTTCAGAAGATACATCGGGTGGATGCAACCACGGCTGGGCGTCGAACATCGGTACCTGATGCTCTGTAGCAAAAACAGTCAATTCACACTCGTGCGGCTGACTGTCGCGATAAGAAGGATGAATCAGAACCAGCGCAATATCCCGGGCTTGGCAATAGTCAAGCACGTCTAACAAGATCGCGGTTCGCTCCTCAGGAGTTACGCGAGGTGTGAGAGCTCGTTCGTTGATCAGGGCATCTTCCATTTGGTCGCCGTTCGATAACAGCCGTCGAGCAGGAACATAGTCTTCGTCACTCAGTCCGATCCCTTCCCACGAGACCCCGATATCACGGTCGCGCAAGGCATCAATCTGTACCCTAGCCACCCAATACACCACGGTGCGGTAAAGGGCCGAATATTGCATGAGGGTGCGATTCAAACGATGACCACGAGACGCATAGCGTTGCCGGTCAGTCAAACAGGCATCGTACTCGGTAGCACCAAAGTCGCGTAGCGAAGCTGGCAAGTAGTCATTCAGTTCGTGATAAAAAAGAACGACATCCGGGTCGATCGTATCTCCGTAAAGCTTGAGAAACGTCCAGCTTTGAAAGGAAGAGTACGCTGACACTCCAACATTAAGGGCTGAATACGTGTGAGCGGGGTCAGTCTTCGCCAACTCTTTGGCTAACCGTGCCGTATAGGTTTCTTCGTCTCCTACGCCCACGCCAAATGTGGTGCTCTCTCCTAGGGACAGAATGCGAAATTCACCCTCGCGTTTCCAATCAACATCCCTTCCCCGAAACCCAGCACCATTGACATGAATTTGGGCCCCGTGATACTCCGTATCGAGATTCGGCCGCAGTCTCCAAAACAATTCCCTATCGGGAATGATCAGTTCTGCAAACTGCTCGGGAAGCGGCGACGAGACGAGATGAGGGTCTCCCAACTCCAATACCCGAACCGACAGTTCACCAAACAACAGCAGCGCGGTGACGGGTAAGAGACTGAATAAGACCTTGCGCCGCCAGGACATCTTGGGCGTCTTGATCGAAGAGGCTTCTTGCATAGTCTGGGGGTGGCCCTGTAGTCGATCAGTAAAAACAAGGACCACGCGTGCAGGGCAGCGTCGAACAACTTCCGATCACTAGTCTAGCACGGCAATTCAAACTCCTGCAAACTCGGCAACTCAACCAAATGGGGCACAGCCGATCCAATTGATCGTGGCAGTTTCGCAACCTGACGTGGTAGCTGAATCATCGCATGTGAGTACTACGCGAAAGTGAATGCCGGAGAGATCCATGAGCGCATTTCCTCTCACAATTTCGGGCTGAGGGTTTCCATGTTTATGGGCGTACTCATCAGGAATAATCGTGACGTGAATCTCTGAAACAATCTCAGGCTGGTCGAAGACCGCCCCAGTGATTTTGCTGGTACGCACACCTGACGGCCCATTGAAAGACCCTCATTTCGCAGCGATGGCAAGTGCTTGGGACGGGTGAGTCGACTCTCTCTTTGAGTTGAATCGTGGCGGTTGTCAGAGTGTGCTTGGTGAAGACAAGCGGTTAGATGGCAAGCCCCGCGTCTTACAGAACCGCAGCAAAGCCGCCTCCGTTTTGCGAGCCATCGCCGGGTTCATCACCGCCGTGCTACTGCTATTCGGCGTGCGGACGAACGGACGTTCGTTGAACCACATTTCGTCGTAGAGCGTATTTCAAAACCTCGTTTCGGCTTTAGAATGCGATCTAGGCAAAGCCCGCCGGTTCCCCTCAGTCACTTTGCAGAGTGGGCTTTCCGTAGGAACTTGCTTTACCTGCAATGAATAGGGCGTTTAGGCCTGCCGCCATTTCCAATTGTTGCGGACTTTCCCTCGAGCGGCCTCATCGGCAAAGAAGGCGGTGTGCCCACAGTCTGCACAGAGAACAACTACCTGGCTCAAGTAATCAGCAGCACCGAGTTTTGAAAGCAGGTGGCATCATCTACACAAAATCGAGTAACAGGTAGGGTGCCGTCCAGCGCAGCGCAGACGCACCACATTCTTCTGATCTCGCGTAAAAGCACACTCCCCACGTTGCTTCAAAGCCACAGGTAGATGGTGCGTCTGCGCTGCGCTGGACGGCACCCTACATCTACTGGTTGAGCAGATCAAGAATTTGGGCACATAAGAATTGCGTCCGGCGGATCCGCATGCCGGTCTGATTTGCCTTCGAAACTGTTTGCCGTCAGCCCGGGCAATAACAATCGTTATTTGTTATAAGATGTCGTGATGCAAACTCTATACCGGGGATTCACCTGTACCGTGATCTGCCTGGCCACCGCCACCGGTGTGGTTGCCGGAGATCCTACGCAACGCGAGCGAAACGATGCGATCGTAAAGGCATTCAACGCCAACGGGGGCCGCGCAGCTTGGCATGGGCCTGCCGTAGCTTCCGAAGATCAAACCGAGGTCATGGTTTGGAACCACGATGGAACGCCGCGACGAGAATCGCGGCTAACTCCGCTCTTTCAATTGCAAGGTATTTCGAAGCTATTGGTATACAACTTCTACACCCAGGACTCCGATCTCGACGGGATTGACCAAATGCAGGACTTACCGGGACTGCTCATTCGAGGCCAAATCACCGACGACGGCTTGCGTCATCTTTCGAATGCGAAATCGCTTCGACGGCTATGGATCTACGAAACCAAAGTTCGTGGACACGGATTGAGCCATTTGCAGGATTTAGACCAACTTGAACTGCTTTGGATTGACGGACAACTCAGTGACGAAGGAATTGCGGAACTCAAACGAATGACCCACCTCAAGCAGTTGCACGTCGATGACGTCGGGAACAAGGTCGGAGAGATTTTGGAACAAGCACTCCCCAATACGGAAGTGACATACTAGCAAGAAGCCATATCGTAATCTGAAGCGGGTGCGACACATTCAGTTGCGCTGCAGACAGCCAAACCAAAACTGGGCGGCTGGTCCGTGGGACTGTAAAATCGACCGTTCATCGCCGCGGCCAACTTGCCGACGGAATTCTCACAGGGGGTCGTACACAAATGCCACGAAAAATCTCCGATGAACGCAAGACGGCTTTTTACGTCGGCACCGGGCTGATGATCGTGGGTGGGCTATTGTTCGCGTCTTGCTTCATCACGATCTTGATGCAATTTGGCTCGATGCAATTTGGTGAGTTCGACAACTTCAGTGCCCGAGCCAGATCCGCAGGGTTTCGAGCCTTCGGCGGCATGGCGCTCATGATGATTGGTGGTTTCATTCGCGGAATTGGCGCCCGAGGGCTCGCCGGTTCGGGAGTCCTGCTCGACCCCCAACAGGCTCGCGATGAACTGGAACCGTACAGCCGGATGACAGGCGGCATGATCAAAGATGCGCTCGACGAAGCCGACATCGACCTGGGCGGCAACGAACCAGCCCAGGTCATCAAGATCAGGTGCCGCGACTGCGGCGCGTTGAATCAGGAAACCGCAAAGTTCTGCCAGGAGTGCGGGACGAAGTTGTAGATACCAGAACGCCAGGACTTAGTGGCCGAAAATGAGTATTGCGATTCCTTCAAACACCCGGCATCATTCACCTGGGTTCTGCGTTTTGCCTGGGAACGCGGAGTCGAGACGGTGAGGTTGGTTGCGGGGTCGTTGATTTCCCCAAGCCAACCTTCGTGTGGCGTGTTACCGGGGCGAGGCTTTGCGTGATCGGAAGTGCGAACGGCGAGGTGTTTCTGCACTCGTTCATACGGCCTCGATGCGATCGCGACGATGACATCTGTGATAGGTTCGCAGGTGGATGCCCGAACCGATGACCAGGCGATCGGCGGACGGCATCGAACGCGAAGCAGCGAATCGTCACCAACCACACACCAGCACCACCGTCCCGATCGTCCCAGCCACGTTCGTGGTTCCGGAACCACATTTTCTTTTCTTGTAAAGCACCGAGCCGGCTGCTTGTTGTCTTGCGGCATACGATTCCGACGAAACTCTGCTCTCCTGGAATAGGTATCACCTAGAAGTGCGGGTGCATTTTCCTCATGCGCAGTCTCTGACAAGTGCATCAAGGCCAGTTCCCGCCAAAGTTTGTTGGGCGTCGAGCGTTCAACTATATTCGTATTTTCCGCACGCTTGGGCGGACTTTCGGTGGGCAGTGGAACATGCTTTGGGAATGGTGATCATGCAACGAATTTCTTCGAGACGTCTCAAATACTTCCTGTTGGGGTTCCTTTCCATCGCACTGTTGGCGTCGGTCACCACCACAGCCATGGCGGCGGAAGTGAAGGAAGTGATGGTCCCCATGCGGGATGGCGTGAAGCTGGCCACCGATGTCATGCTTCCTAAAGGCGAAGGACCCTGGCCCGTGATTCTGATGCGAACTCCGTACAACAAGCGGGGCGATTTCAGCATGATGAAAGATCGTTACCTGGGTGCCGACTACGCCTATGTCGTGCAGGACTGCCGCGGAAAGTTCGCCTCCGAGGGAGAATATCGCCCTTTTGAAGACGATCGCCTGGACGGGTTCGACACGGTCAACTGGATTGCCGAACAAGATTGGTGCAACGGCAAGGTCGGCATGACCGGCGCCTCGGCCATGGGCATCACCACCATGTTGTGCGCGATCGCCAACCCCAAGAATTTGGAAGCAGCCTACGTCGTGGTCACGCCCGAGAGTTTCTGGGACGAAGCATCGTTCATCGGCGGTGTGTTCAAGGAAGCCGACACAACCGGCTGGTTGAAAGGCCAAGACGCCGGCGACCTGGTCGCCGATCGCAAGGCAAGCTACACCGATACCGAGCAGGAACTTGGTCTCGACATTGTGCATCACCGGCAGAAGATCGATATCCCGATCTACCATGTCGGTGGTTGGTATGACATCTTCTGCGTTGGCACCCAGGGCAACTTCAGCTTCCTGCAAAACGAAGGAGCCGAAGGAGCACGCGGCCAACAAAAGCTGATGATGGGTCCCTTCGGCCACGGCGGAATGAAGGGCGATCTGCGGTATCGCGGCAGCGGCGGTCTGTTGGGCGCCTTCAAGGAAGAGATCCGCTGGTTCGATCATCATCTGAAAGGCAAAGTCAACGGCATCATGGACGAGGCCCCAGTGCAGTTCTATCAAATGGCCTCGGCCAAGAAGCGCGAGCTTTCCAAAAAGAACGGCTGGCAAGCGGCTGACAACTGGCCGCCGGAAAGCAGCGCGACGCACTACTACCTTCACTCCGGGGGTGAACTCACGCAGACCGCCACCGAAGCCACCGACGCCAAGACCACCTATCGCTTCGATCCCAAAAACCCGGTCGAGACGGTAGGCGGACATAACCTCACGCTACCGATCGGCCCCATGGATCAACGGGAAATCGGTGATCGACCGGACTACTTCCGTTTCCAAACGCCGGTCTTGGAAGAAGACGTGACCATCCAAGGCCCGGTGTGGGTCGACCTGTATGCTTCGACCGATTGCCCCGATACCGACTTCATGTTCAAGCTGGTCGACGTCTACCCCGATGGCTACGAAGCCCTGGTGATGGACGCCCCTATCCGCACCCGATATCGCGAAGGACGACGGGCCGATCAGATCAAGATGATGGAGCCCGGCAAACCAACCCGCATGCGGGTTGATCTAGGCAGCACGGCCATCACCTTCGAAGCCGGCCACCGCATCGCACTGCACGTCACCTCGAGCAACGCACCGCGGTTCGAAGTAAACCCCAACACGGGCGAGCCGATCAACGAAGAGAAGCTCCCACCCCGCGTAGCCACCAACACCATTCACCACGACACCGAACACCCCACGGCCGTGGTGCTGCCGGTGGTGGAGTAGGCCACGAAGGATGGCCCATCAACTGCTCTTAAGGGCTCATTCAAAAGACATACAATGGTTAACTGCAATGCGGTTTTTGCGTTGGCGACTACTGAGTTTTATGGTGTTCTGCCTAATCGCGGGAGCCATCGGTGGATTGTTGATCAGAGCTCACTATGCCTCTCGGTTCGATACGCTGCATGGCATGGCCTTGTATGGTAATCGAACGGAAGAGTTTCCATACGCCTTCGGCTACATGCCGAAGGCTAGTGCACCAACAGCAAACGCTAGATCAATGGGAGTAGCGTGGCTGGACTGCTGTGCTGAGTCTAGTAACTTCAATCCCCCATCGTGGATTGAGGCCTATGATGAGGGTTTTCGTAGTGGAAGGAAGCCCTCAGGAAATGTCTTGGAGGTTTTTGGAAGTCGAGTCCGAGTTCCCAAAATCGGTGCGAACGTGTATGTGCTTGATTCTGAAGGCTCCTTTGGGACGGTTCATTTTTCTCAGGAGGAACTGGAAAAGTTTGTTGATGGAAATGGTGACTTCCGGTCCCACCACCAGTTCGTCGACGAAGTGTTGCGTCGCTTCAATCAAGAAGTAGGCAACCGCAAGTCTGTTTCAATGTGTAGCGGTTCGATGTAACCCAATTGGGTTGAAGTAGGATCGCTTCACAGAAACCAAGCACTCGATGTACACAGCCCTCGACGAGTATTCTTGGGAAAATCTTGCTGCCATCGTTATGCCAGAGAGCCGATGCATATCAATGGCCGATCCTGAGACGGGAAAGCGCCCCCCGACACGGTTCAAACACCGCTTCTTTTCCAGGTCAAACCTCCATCAGTCGTGTCCAGAACTATGCTCTGTGGTTCCCCGTCAGAGTCAGGGGCCCAACTGCTCAATCTCATGAATCCAATTCCACTTGGGTCGATGCTAACGGTCTCAATGAGTGCGAACTCATCGCTTAGGTCACTGGAAATCGGCTGAAAGCCACCACCACTCAAGCTCCAACTAACTCCATTGGTTGTAACACCGAATACATAGTCCTGGAAGAAATAGATGATATTGTCAGACACTTGGTGCACTTGATTCCGAGGAATGCGATCCGGACGAGAAAGCCGGAATATTGCTATCTGCTTCCAGCCAGCATCCGATTTGGCCTTAACTTCATATTTGTAGAATCCACCTGGCGCGCCTAGGAAAGTTCCGCGCTGATGATTTGCAGTGATGCGAAGATCGCAAGTAGACATTTCGAACGTGCACTCGTCGAATTGCTCGCCAATTTCCCACTTCCGATAACAGTAATCAAAGATGGCGGGCGAACTGACTATGACGCAAAGCACAACAACGGCAATGGAGAGCAACAACACCCTCCGGAGTCCATGCTTCGAAAGATGCTTGTTGTTAATCTGTTCGCTCACCGTATCTTCCCACGAGCTACGCGATGGACTGAGCACCAAATTAGCGTAAGGTTCGTCGAAGTGCACTTTTTGGGAAACCTAGCACGTCCTTCAGGCATAGTTTGTTTCCATCGAGATTCGTTAGAATCTTGCAAGCGTGCTGCTACAAGTTGGCCTTACCCCTTTGTTCGTCCACTTTGAATGAGAGAATCTGGGGTTAAATGGCTGCTGCTGTTCTGGAGTGAGGCCGTAGGCCGAACGGAAGAACAGCAGCAAGCAGCAAATGTTGCAGGGGTCTGGTAACCCAACGAACTGTGTGGTCGGTAGTGGTTGTAATCGAGCCGCCAGCGGTCGACAACCCAGCGGGCATCTTCAAGGCCAACGAATAGCTCGCGGTCCAACAGCTCATCCCTGAAGCGACTGTTGAAGCTTTCCACGTAGCCGTTTTCCCAGGGACTGCCTTTGGCAATAAACAATGTTTTCACGAGGGCTTGATGCAGCCAACGTGTTACGGCTCGGGCTACGAATTCCGGACCGTTGTCACTTCTCAAGTTGTCGGGAGCGCCACGCACGGCGAACAGGTACTGAAGCACCTCGATGACCTGCTGCGACTTGAATGACCAAGCCAGCTCGATCGCCAGGCTCTCGCGGGTGAATTCATCGATCACCACCAGCATCCGTAGCTTGCGGTTCTTTTCGGTGCGGTCTTCAACAAAGTCGTAGCTCCAAACATGGTTGGGCCTCAGTGCACGCTTTCGCACGCAGCTGTTCTCACTACCGCCACGCGCGAGCCGACGCCGTTTATGCTGTTTCCGGGGCACCTGCATGCCTTCCTCCCGCCAAAGACGTTCCACTCGCTTGTGGTTTATCTTCCAGCCACGCTTGGTCAACGCATCGTGAATTCGCGGACTGCCGAATCTGGGACGCCGGGCCGCGATCCTCCGCATCTCGGCCAATAGCATCGCTTCATCAGACGGACGACGCCTCACGTGTCGCTGAGTCGATCGCGATTGATCCAGTACCCGGCAAGCCCGGCGTTCCGAGACCTTCTCGGGCCCCAAACGACGACGAACTTCGATAACGGTTCGCCTTCGCCGTTCGGGGCTCACCAGTTTCCCTTGGAGGCTTCCTTGAGGATCTCCATGTCCAGAGCCTGCTCAGCCACCAGCTTCTTCAGCCGGGCGTTCTCTTTCTCAAGAGCCCGCAGTTGCTTGACCATCTCCGGAGCCATGCCGCCATACTTCTGCCGCCAGCGGTAATAGGTCTGCTCGGTGATCCCGAGCGTCTTACAGATCTCCGGCACCTTCTGGCCCTTACCAAGGGACACGTCAGCCAGACGCAACTTCTCAATGATCTGCTCGGTCGTATGTCTGGTTCGCTTCATCCGAAAGAATCCTCTCCGGGCTTCGCCCGGTCTGCGATTCTCTCAATTCAGCTGGACCGATTCAAAGGGGTAAGGCCACAAACAGCATTTATCGAAGAACTTCTTATGCCATGTCGCCGAGCAAGATTAACACATGCAATGGCCTATTGTCCTGGTTCAGCGTGAAATGGAATTTTACCTTACTGGCGTTAACTAGTTGAGCGGCTGTTGCCGCGGGGTTGATATTGCGTACACGCAGACCAGGGGTGCTCATTGCCGCCCCCTGGACTCCTGGCTAGCCTCTCCTCCTATTCTTGTTAGGCGGCGGTTGCGTTATCTCGTTCGGCTTGGCGTCGTTGAGCACGTCGTGTTCTGGCCGCTGCTAGTTTTCGCTCGCGTTCGTCGAAGGTCGCCTGTTGGCGACCGGCCAGGCGGTTCGCGGGCGTGACGTAGCCGATCGCGCTGTGCAACCTTCGATGGTTGTAGTCGTCCACGAATCGCTCGACGAGCCCTCTGGCATCTTCCAGTGACAGGGGTACGTTGGGGCGAATACACTCGCTCTTCAGCGAACCGTGCCAACGTTCGATCTTCCCGTTGCTCTGCGGATAGTACGGGCTGGTGCGGACGTGCGTCATGCCAGCCATGCGGACGAACTCCTTGAAATCCTTGGCGATGAACTGCGGGCCATTGTCGGTGATGATACGAGGCAAGACGCCGGGAAAGCGTTCGCGGGAACGCTCCAGCACGATCTCGACATCGCGTTCAGTCATGCTCTCCCGCAGTTCCCAGTGCACCAGATAGCGACTGCAGCCGTCCAACACGCTGATGAGATAGAAAAAGGTGCCACAGACGTTGAGATTGAGCGGAAGCAACACCCGTTAACCCAGGCAGCGCGAGATGGAGAGACGGCCGAGAGTTTTGGCCGAGAACGGGTCTGCGGAGCCTTGCCACGGCGGGCGGTAGCTGGCGCGCGATTGGCCGAGGATGGAGCTTCGAGACTCGCCGCCACGTCGCAAGTCTTTGCCAGCACTGGCGATGGAACGCAAAAAGGCCGACGTCTCTGGACGCCGACCTTTGTATAACCCAACGGTAGACGCTTTTCGCTACCTTAAATTCAAATGGCGGGGACAGGATTCGAACCTGCGACCTCGAGGTTATGAGGCACAACTCTACACTTGCCTAACCGCTTAGGAATTGAGTGTTTACATAATCTACTTACCCTTTTGGGCGCGTGCAAGTCTTCGCCGAGATTATCAGCGATTGGCAATATTTGGCAATGATTGCATCTGCAAAGGGGTAAGTCTCCAAGACGGATCTCTTGTACAGGGAAGACTCATTCGAATGAATCAATCGGCGTGATTTAGTAGTAACCGAAAGCAGTCAGTCTCGTTCGCTCGGCACAGAGTTGTGCAGACCTGACGCCGACATCAACCCATCAATCAAGTCGTATTGAATTTCGCTGGTTTCGCCACAAGCAACGGGATGGCACCGCTTACAGTTGCTTGGACTCATGGCAACCCATCTCCGCCCCAGGGACAGTTGCCACGAGATGGGTAAATTGCATGAGCGTTGAGACCCGATCGATTCTCGAGCTATCTGACAATTCCCCGGTGTCGGAGGAACTACTCACTTCAGTTTAGATAGGGTATCGAGCGCAGCCCGCGCCTGCTCAATCCCGCCTGCATGATCGACAAATTCTTTTGCACCGAGGAGAGTGGTAAGGTCAATTTGTCCCTCGCCTTTCTTGCTCCCGAACTTTTGCCCTTTCGTGCGTAAATTGCTGACCTGCGCCGGCGACACATTGATCCTCTTTTTCTTCAATGCCGCGATGATATCCGTATTCCGCCCATCTGGCATCTCTTGCAACATTTCTCGGATCGCTTGCGCCTTGTTGATTTTTTTTCGTGGCATTGCTTCATCCTCGTGCCTCTCTAGACCTCAACACACCCAACTTGCAAGTATAGTTCATGGGTCAGGAGAATACACCCCAAGGAGATGTCCTTCTTCGAGCCTCCGCCGCCTCAACCGATGAAGTCCTCTCAGTGATCATTGGTATGTGAGGAGGTCCGAAAGTCCTTGCCCACTACGAAACGGCCAACCATGCTTGAGCAATGAGTCGAGAGTCCGTTCCTGGACACGAAGAGACTATTAATGTAGCCGAGGACCTCTCCATCAACTGTTATTTGTCGACGTCATACTGCGACTGGACTTCGTTCCGACTGGGAGCAGCTGGACTAAGTGATTCGTGATCGTGGCTGTCTCTGCTGTTTGTTAAGCTTACGGTTCCCGACCGAACCGATGAAAACCCTGCGATTCTGTCCGTTTCATCGCGGCAGAGTTCAAGAGCTAGTGAGATGCCGCAAGATGTCAGAACGAAGCAAGTATCACACTCAAAAGTCATATCACCTGCAGGTCGAAAGGCTCGGCCATCGTCTCCCTCGATTGTTACCTCGCGCTGATGCTCCACATAGTTTTTGCGGACCAGCCATCGCAAATCATTATTGCTTAGGCCGGCACCCGTTAACTCGTCGATCTCGACAGCGAACTCCCAAGTATTACCGCTTGTCTGAGTTGCATATAGAGCCGCCTCATACAGGAGCCTGATTGCTGGAAAGATCTTTTCCGGAATTCCCAGATCGGACAAGTTTGTTCCTGGCATGACATCCCTCATATAGTTGCTCAGTCATTCTGGCAGTTTGTCGGCACGTATAGGTTCGTATTCATGTGCAGTCGGATATAGACCGTGAGGTTAGGAGTAGTTCCTCTTGTAGTGCTTCATTCTGTCTCGGCCGATCTACTAGCTCCCGGCAGGAAGCCAACTGGGTACGCACTTTCTCTCGCGGCGAGTACGCTCTGAACGCAAAGGGATGGGTAGCGTATCGCTATGGACTGTGGGGCAGGGCAATCTTCCTATTGAACCTTGGCCTACTACAAACAGTTCAGTGCTGAACGATCCGCAATATAAACCTTCGAGCCACGAGTATTCCCAAGGTATCTGCCGTGCAGATGCGCGAATTGCCTAGACAACTTTTTGTATTTCGCTTCAGCTCCGTAGTGCAAAACAAGGTTCCCGATACTCGAAGCAGCCGACTGGTTGACGATGAGCTGCTATTCGAGACAGAGCTCCCATTTCATGGTCCGAATAATGGTAATCGCAAGTTGTATGCTGGGAACAACATACGACGCAGGCGGCACCCGAACACTGAAAATGGCGAATTGATTCTTGACTAGCAACTTCTCCTCTGGGACTCTTTAGAAGAGTCAAATGCACGGATAAAGTCTTTTCTCCAGGCAGCCTGCTAGTGACGATCTGAAAGCAGTCTAAACGGCAGCATTTCCGCTGCACATCTCACGCGAACAGTGGTTCAATGGTCTGGAAGACTTGCATAGCAGTTGCGGCATTCTGCCGACACGAAAACGACGCTTGACGACCATAGCAAGTCGGTGCAGCACCTTTGGCCTCTTCGCCAGATGCTCTTCGCTTCGTGCAGTGATCACGTGCCCTATACCGAATTGGTCACGAAATCACCCTTGCTTCCATTGTCTTCATTATAAGGTCATTGCGATTGACATGTCTGAAATCGAGGCACCGATGAAGGATCCATGCTGGTTGCTAATGCACCAGTATAAAACCAGGCCAAGCTTGACAGTAGTTGGTTTCAGAGTGGCTGTTGCAATTGCAGCTATGCAATTGCTAGGCGGCCAGTCCAGTGCGGGCATCATCATGCGAATCCAAGACACCACGATAGTAAACAATTCGATATCACCGACACTAGGTTTCTTCGACGTGTTCTTCGAAGTGTCTGGCCCAAGTCGATACCTTGCCGCATACAACCTCTCACTTGAAACGACCGATTCCGGCGATCTCGAATTTCTTGAGGCCGTGGAATCCAGTGGTAGCCACCCGGCTATATTCATGGATCGTGATCCTACTGAATTCGGCACTGGAGAGATTCTTCGTGTTGCTGATAATCTACCCTTCGGTCAACAAGAACCAATCGCAGACGGTTCTGGACTTTTAACCGTATACTTCTCCATTAAGCCCGGAGTTACAGGCAGCTTTCCTCTTGAATTCAACCCCAATGAGACCTTTCTCTTTGATGCGAGTATTTCCCCAGTATCGGTGGACCACTTCGTGGGAGGAACCATTACCGTGGTTCCTGAGCCTAGTGCACTAGTTCTTTCAGTCCTCGCTTGCATTAGTCTTGCAATCACATGGAGCCTAAGACGGTTGGTCTCGAATCCTTGAAGCACTTATTCTAGGTCAACAAGAAACCAAACCAGTTCCGATTCCAAGCCTTCGTCATCCTCGGTTTGTGCCGTTACGTTACCGAATGCACCCGGCGTCAATTGGACCGTATAACTAAACGACCCATTAGCCTCGGTGACCACTGAATGATCCGGCAGGAGTCCGCCAAACGTTACCGTCAGTCCGCCTGGCTGCTCGTCGACGACTGTGCCAGTGAAAGTCCAAAAGTTGCTTGGACCCGCGGACCCAACGAACTCAATTATCTCAGGAGGATTGTTTGCCGCTACATCAACATTTAGCGGTGTCTCTGTGGATATTCCTCCGCTGTCCGTTGCCCTCAGTATTAGCGTGCTAGTCCCCGTCTGAGTAGGGGCAAAGTCGAGGGTCAAATTGCCCGTCTCCGTGTCAATGTTGACAGAAGTGAATAGCTGTGGATTTGAATTCTGAACAATCTCAAAAATCAAATCTGTGTCCGGGTCTTCATGATCGTCAAAGTAATCGAACAGCGAGATCACCTCGTCCACCGCATTCTCCCGGACATTCACCGCCGGAATGGCCGCTCCACTCGGAGCATCGTTGGAGACACCAGCAGGATCTCCACTTGGCAACGATGTAAACTGAGCTGCCTGTACACTAGCCAGATCATCCGAAAGAATTGATCCGCTGCCATCGACGTCCGCGAATACCGAGTATTCAGGCATGCCAACTGTCTGAGACTCGGCAGCTTGCGTCAACAAAACGTCATCTGCGAACACGTCTCCCGTCTGGTTGACGTCACCTGGGACCACGTTAAACCGAAACTCAAAGTCTCCACCCCCTTCTGCCCCATCGCCTCCTTCCGCCCCATCGCCAGACTCGTACTCGCTCGCACCATCGATCCAGTCTCCATCCAGCAAATTGCCATCTGCATCAACCACAGGGCTGATCCCGTCTGAATCGAGGTCCAAGAGCAGCTGGTCGTTTCCAATCGATGACGCAAGTGTCCACGTTGCTGTGTAGTTCAAGGGGTCGTAATCGAAGTTGGCAAAGGCGTATTGAGTTGAATTAACACCCGTCAAGGCCAAGTCTGATAAGTCGACCTCAACATCCTCGTTGAAATCGATCTTTATCTGGTCAATGTTGAACCAAGGTAAAGCGTCAAATTGCGCTGACGTACCGACGGGAATGGAGTACCCATTGGAGCCAAGCCCTGAAGCATCCAAGTAGTCTGTGAAGCTAGATGTCCAACTCGTACTGCTTACTAGGACATTTGAGACTGTCGGTGGACCTGCGGCGAGCATGCTTCGCTGCTCCAACCGTTCTCCGAAAAGCCGTCTTGGGTTCGTGGTCCGCCGGCGCAGGTTCAGCTGCGGCGTAATGCGCATATTATGCCCACTCAATTGCAAAGAGAATCGCTACGCTTCAAAGCACAGCTGCTTCAGGGAATGAGGTTCGGTTCTGAAAGGATCAAACGTCCTATCAGTGGGTCGAAAAGCGCGCAGGAAAGCGGACAGAGATTTTCAAACAACTTGAAGCCGCTCGAGCGTGAACCTTCTGCTTTCCCCTAGATGCAGTAGATCCGGTTGTCCGCCGGGCCAGACTTCTTTGGGCGGAGCAATTTCTCTTTGGAGAAATCACTAATGGGATTCACCGTAGACACTGCGGTGATGTGGACTGCGAATCTTCTACAACGCCGCTGACGTGGTTCGGCAAGAAGGGGCCAGATCGCTATCGTGCCGTTGGATCGCTCACGTCTCACTCGAAGGTTACGACAGATCAGGGAAAGATTACTGAAGCGGGTTGACTACCCGCTCACCCCAAAACGACGCTTTTGGATTTTTTGGTGGCTCAATGCCTTTTCTATCCAGTGTGCGATAAAGCTCGCCAAGAAGTGGGTCTGATCGCGCGACATTTACATCAAGGCCGTTGGCAAGTGCGAGGGCCAGGTATTGCCGTGCGAGTTCTCTCCAACTCGGATCGCGATCAGACGCCAGTGCGCAAAGAGATGCACCATGGAAATACAAATCGCCCGTCGCGGGACCCAGGGTAATGGCCTTCTCAATGTCCCTGATCCCCCGGATAGCCGAGTCATCTTGCTTTATCGTGGCCAGTTTCAAATGAACTGTAGCACGGTTGTGGTATGCCGCCTGTAGTCTGCTAGATATGTTGATCGCGACATCCAATTCCCGTAATGCAGCCTCAAAATTTGCTTGGGAAAGGTAAGCATATCCAAGGTCATTGTGGACTTCAGCAGTCTCAAACCCGGCTGCGATCGCACTATGGAACAACTCGATGGCTTCCCGATAGTACTTCAGTTTTGTGAGCGCAAATGCATGACCGGCAAATGCTTCACCTGTTGGTTCCATCCGTAGAGCTGACGCGAAATCTTCCGATGCTTGCCTGTGCTGTTCAAGCAGCAGATAGGATCGACCGCGGGCAAGAAAGGCTTCGGCACTGAGTGGGTTGGCATTGATCGACTCGGTTAGGTGTTCTATCGCAAGCTGGTGATCCCCCTGCTCTAGATATTCGGTACCCTTTGTGTACTCTCGAATATCCAGACTAGGGCGAAATGCTAGGAAGCAGGCAATCCCTGAGCATACCGCAACCACGATCGTGCTCGTAATGCTTGTCAAGATCCAGTGGCTTGACAGCCACCGACGAACTCTCCGACGCGGCGCAAGGCAGTCTTGCAGGCTCTTCGCAACCTCCGCGGCTGATAGCGGGCGCTCTCGAGGTGAGAACTGTAAGCATTTGATAACAAGTCGTGCCAGGTGCGGGTCTAGTTCAGGAACAGATTGTCGCAATGAAGGCACTCCACACCTCTGTCGTTGCAGCAAATCCATTGCGATTTCCTCGTTGTTTAGCTTATGCTCCAAAGGATCGAAGGGCAGATGCCCCGTCAGCAACTCGTAGATGAGCACGCCGAAGGAAAACAAATCTGAACGCTCGTCCACTTCGGCCCCAGTCCCAGCACGGTTTGCGACACTCGCCTGAAGCTGTTCCGGCGACATGTACGGTAGTGTTCCACCATCGGGTCTTCTGACATCCTTGGCATCGATTGACAAGTTGAAATCGAGCAACATTGGCCGACCACTTGGAGTTAGCAGCACGTTCGACGGTTTGAGGTCCAGATGCAATATCTCCTTCGAATGTGTGTGGGCTAAGGCATCGGCTAATTGCGCCGCTATGAGAAGGATCCCGTCAATGTACGATCCACGTCTGAGAATGGGATCGACACCCTGGCTGGAATTTGGTGTGTCTTGTAGAGATCCCGTCGATTCGATTGCGGCCAGAATAGTTTTTGCCTGTTTGGCATTTCCCGGTCGTTCAAAAGCCAGATCTAAGACGTCGCACAGAGTCGCCCGACCGACGTAAGGCATGCAGATTGCTGTCAATTCCGCCTTGGGATCGGTTTGCACAGACAGAATCGGCACGACACAGGGATGATTCAATTGTCCGAGTGTCTGAGCTTCAAGGCCTGCGTCGTGCGATAGTTTGATTACAACCAGTCTTTGCCCAATTGCTTCTTCTCTTCCCAAGAAGACATCCGCAAAGGCACCACTTCCCAGGTGTTCGACTAGCAGAAACCCAAGGACTGTATTACCAACACGCGGAAGGAGACCTTCTTGAACTGGAATTAGGGTGGAGTGCTCCTCAAAATACTCGTGCACTTCCAGCATCCGTGAGAGAGATTTTCGCAAGGATCTAAATCGACCGCAAAATTCTTGACGATCGATGACTTCCCCTTGTGCAACACGAAGCCGGTACTCTTCGTAGGCGAGTCCCAAGATAGTGGATTTTCGCCACTTGATGCCCGGATGCTTGCTAATCAAGTCTGATAAATCGGGAGAGTCACCTCTGCGCCAACGAGCTTTGACCTGCTCTGCAAGGATCTCCGAAGCTCGTGTCTCGGGTTCGGCGCCGGACAATGCCAGGCATGTCATTTGATGTACATTGACTTGCTCGTTCATTAGTAGCTGTGATGCAAAATACTTCGGACAGCGCGTCGCACTGTCCGTTCGTGTAATCCAAGCTGATTGGCAATTGCCTGGTACGTCTCTCCTTCGTATCTCAACTGAAGGATTTTCTTATAGTGCTCAGGTTGATCCGCCATTAATGCTGTCCAACGCTCACGTGCAATGGCAACTTCACTCGGGGTGGGATCAGAAGAACTGATATTGATCGGCTTTCCGCTTTCTTGCCGATAAATGGACCTCTCGCGGCTTACTTCATGCTTTTTGGTCACTAATCGACGTCGGCACTCATCGATCACCTTGTTCCGAGCAAGCGTCGCCAGATGAGCAACAAGTTGGTCGGGACCTTCGAATGTCTGGAGATGAATTGATCGCGAAAAGAACGATTTCCAGACGGCCTGGACGAAGTCTATGGAATCGAATTTGGACCTCATTTTCAACGACAGACGCGAACGCACAACGCGAAGAATGGCAGGACCATAAGACTCGACAAGTGACCAACCAGCTTCCTGAGAACCATGCTGTACCTGCTCCAGAAGTTGAGCAAATTCTGAATCCTCTACATTTCCCATAGGTATTGACCCCGTTCGACTCCTGGCACCTGCCGATTCGTTTTCTGATGTCCTAGAAAAATCACGCCCGCTCTTAGGCGCTGTTTTCGACTATAACGCAGGGGAGACCTGCATGTTACTAGTCAAGATGCTGGCCATCTTGAGCAAGAGTACTCATTACTCAGGATTTCGATGCTGCAAAGAATGGTGTGCGCCAGAAAAGACTCGCTCGAATTCTCAAATTAATCGCCCTGATAAGCTCTGGCGGGCACGCCAATTCGAAAGATCTTGCGCGCGCAATGAAGATCAATAGGAGGACGGTCTTTCGAGACCTCCGTCTCCTCGCAGATGCTGGCGTGCCCACTAAGTATGATCCCGAGCTCGGCTCATACGTGATTGGTGAAAACTGGGCGCGGAAATTTTCTCAAGTAACTAGCTCACAAGCAGTTGCGTTGCTTGCTTGTGCCCATACATCGCCGTACGCACAACTGTTCCCCATCGAACTAGCCCAGGCGACGAGCAGTATTCAGGCTCGAATGCCGCAACACGAAAGAGAGATTTCGAGGCGAATCCTTCGTGTTTGCTGTGCTGTTCATGGCGAAGGGCAGACGAACCAGAAAGCAGTGGATCAGCTACACGAAGTCATGCGAGCGCTGAAATCTGACAATTCGGTTCGCATAACACACTGCCCCCACAGGGAGGGGGCGATCGAGCAAACGAAGCTCTCATCGTGCCGACTGACCTATTGCAATGGGTCCTGGAACATCGAAGGCCGCTCGTCTGTTCATCGAGGGACTCGCTGCTTCGCACTCGCTGAGCTGGTTCGTGTTGAGGTCATTGAGGAGGATGCGGGTGTCCTCTGATTAACGTATCAATCTGTCTGCGTGGGCTGCTATCTCCTCGGTGAGGTCGTGATAACCTATATAGCATTGAATTGATGAGGATTGACCACGTATCGGCCTACTATTCTCGTAGGACGTCGTTCCGGTTGCTGGTTCTGCGATGAACTTCCAGATCTACCGAGTAGCTAACCGTTTTTACCGATCCATCACACATGGCAAAGTTACAACCAGTGGAATGCGCGCTCCCAAATGAAAACGGGCTGCTGTAGCCCAAGCGATCTTGGTAGGGAGGAACAAAGCCGAATCGCACAACATCGATACAGTAGCCAGCGAACATACTGTCATTGTCGCCAGGGTCCGTGCCAGTGTCGTAGTAGTCAGGGCCAAGGTATTTTTCACCGAGCAGGTAGGTGTTGCTCGTACCGTCGATGACACCTGCCAAGCGTTGTTCACTACGAAGAAAGCAGATCCCGGTTAGCAACTTGGTATTGGGCCAGTCGAATGCTGGATCATCGCCTTCTGCTAGGTTGGCAGGCCCTGGGATTACTGAGGCGTAGAGATCGCCTCCATTTGCCACATAGTCACTTCTGGCCACATGAAATACCGTTTCAGTCTCTTTAGGATTTCTGTAGTGCGGGCGACTGTCCGACGTTGGCCAGACATCGGGTATACGACGACTGGGGCAGTTCAGGACATCCACGGGAGTTGCCAATCGTTTTGCACTTGCAGATCGCCTTTCACTCTCTGCTCTGTTTTCGCCAAGCTCATGCAGAGCCAGCTGATCAATATAGGGCAGCAAGCTATAGATCCAACCACCTGGTTGTTTGCGCCCGCTCCCTCGCCCCGGAACTCCAACCCAAGTGTACCCCCAGCCCCCTGAGGGAAATCTACCTTGCGCTTCGTGGTGCTGGAGGATTCCGAGACTAATCTGCTTGAGGTTGTTCTTACATCGAAGTTGTCGCGAGTTCTCCTTTGCGCTGAACACAGCTGGGATCAGAATGGACGCGAGTATGCCAACAACCGAGACGGTCACCAGGACCTCGACCACGGTTATCGCTGTCCGTTTACGAGATATTAGCATAAGCACGAACCTAGCAAGAAGTGTCGGAGCGTGTTACTGGAACATAGTTGAGAGCACGGTGCATCATACAAGATGCGCCAGCGCAATAGGAGGAAATGAAATGGACCCCTAAAGAATGCCATGACTTACAATTCAATGATCGCCCTGATGTCTCGCCGAATCGCTCGTTAATCAGGCCGCAGATGTTTCGTTCTAACTTGTACGAGGGGATCGTTTGATTCTCCAACCAATCCCTCGACAATGAGGTTTGCAGGGAGATGACAGTGCAACCAGGTGTAGAATTTGCTTGCCCTCTTATGCCGTGACGCGTTACTGACCTCTGCAAAACGAATGAACCAACGGGCCTGCTATCACCGTAGCATGGAGTATGAGACCTCCAGGCACCGCGGCGCACTTGGAAGCGCGTCGCAGACGGGCCGCGGATCTCCTAGCGGACGGGATGAGCCTCGCGGAAGTTGCAAGACGCGTCGGAGCCGACGTGTCGAGCGTTAAGCGTTGGAAACGGACGCTGCGCGAAGGTGGCGACGATGCGCTAGCAGCCAAGCCACATCCGGGGCGGCCATCGAAACTCTCGGTCGACCAGAAACAACGACTAGCGTTGATCTTGCGTGCTGGTCCGCTGGCGGCGGGCTTTCGCACCGATCTATGGACGACACGCCGAGTGGCCGAAGTCATTCGACAACGCTTCGGCATTGGGTACCATCCCGACCACGTGGGTCGCTTGCTGCATGCACTGGGATTCACACGGCAGAAGCCACAGCGTCGCGCGCGACAACGAGACGAAGCAGCAATCGAACGCTGGCGTTGCGAAGACTGGCCGCGGATCAAAAAAAGGGCCGCCGACGGCAAGCTGTCATCGTTTTTCTCGATGAAACCGCCCTGCAATTGCAGCCGGTGAGTCGTCACACCTGGGCCCCGCGAGGTGAGACGCCAATTCAGTATGTTTCGGCCCGGCATGATCGGATGTCGTTGATCGGCGCGATCAGCCTCTCGCCGCGGCGGCAGCGGATTAACACCTACTTCCGCTTCCACGACGACAACGTTCGAGCACCGGATGTCATCTCGTTCCTGCGTCATCTATATCGGCAGCAACAGCGTCGCATGATCGTCGTGCTGGATCGTCTCAATGTTCATCGCTCGGCGGTCCGGCAACTGCAGGATCGTCGCGTTCCCTGGCTCGAAGTCGAATGGTTGCCCGCCTACGCGCCGGACTTGAATCCGGTAGAAGCGATGTGGAGCTGTATGAAACATGGCGACCTGGCAAACTTCCTGCCGAACGATCTCTACGAGTTGGGCGATGCCGTCGTCGACTCCCTGTTTCGACAACGCAACGACCGCCGCATCAAAAAATCCTATTTTCACACCGCCCGACTCGACCTCTGACACGGCCCATTTAATGCGCAGAGGTCAGTAACTCAAACCGAATGAGAGATAAGAACGGCCTGTGACCACGTCTGCAACAATCCTGAGGGAAGGCTTGTAGTTGTGGAGATTGCAGAGCCAGATAAGACGCTCCAGTTTGCTTTGACTCACGCAGGATTGAAGTGATACAATAGAGAGAATAGGAAATGGAGACGCCGCGATGGCAACCAATGAACAGATCGAAAGCCTAATCAAATCTGCCTTGGCATTGCCCGCAGAGCAGCGACTCGCGGTGATGGATGCCATTCACGTCAGCCTATCCGATCCTGCTATGGATCACGGCCCGGAAGAATCGGCAGACGAAGTCGCCGCGACCTGGAAGGGTGAAATCGCAGACCGGATCGCCGACGTGGAGAGCGGTCGGGTCAAGATGGTGCCTGCCGAAGATGCGGAAGGGATGGTCCGCAGCAATGCCAGACCTCCCCTTTGAATATCATCCTGACGCCATCCTCGAAGCTCACCATGCATATCATTGGTATGCCGAACAGAGCCAAGACGCTGCCGAGCGGTTTTGGAACGAGCTAACCCGTGCTCGCAAATTGGTGTCCGAGCATCCAAAGGTCTGGACCCCCTACTTTCATGGTACCCGGGTCTTTCAGTTTCGCAGATTCCCACATGGTTTGGTTTACTTGGAACAGCCGGACAGAATCATTGGCCTGGCTGGCCTTACCCCTTTGAATCGGTCCAGCTGAATTGAGAGAATCGCAGACCGGGCGAAGCCCGGAGAGGATTCTTTCGGATGAAGCGAACCAGACATACGACCGAGCAGATCATTGAGAAGTTGCGTCTGGCTGACGTGTCCCTTGGTAAGGGCCAGAAGGTGCCGGAGATCTGTAAGACGCTCGGGATCACCGAGCAGACCTATTACCGCTGGCGGCAGAAGTATGGCGGCATGGCTCCGGAGATGGTCAAGCAACTGCGGGCTCTTGAGAAAGAGAACGCCCGGCTGAAGAAGCTGGTGGCTGAGCAGGCTCTGGACATGGAGATCCTCAAGGAAGCCTCCAAGGGAAACTGGTGAGCCCCGAACGGCGAAGGCGAACCGTTATCGAAGTTCGTCGTCGTTTGGGGCCCGAGAAGGTCTCGGAACGCCGGGCTTGCCGGGTACTGGATCAATCGCGATCGACTCAGCGACACGTGAGGCGTCGTCCGTCTGATGAAGCGATGCTATTGGCCGAGATGCGGAGGATCGCGGCCCGGCGTCCCAGATTCGGCAGTCCGCGAATTCACGATGCGTTGACCAAGCGTGGCTGGAAGATAAACCACAAGCGAGTGGAACGTCTTTGGCGGGAGGAAGGCATGCAGGTGCCCCGGAAACAGCATAAACGGCGTCGGCTCGCGCGTGGCGGTAGTGAGAACAGCTGCGTGCGAAAGCGTGCACTGAGGCCCAACCATGTTTGGAGCTACGACTTTGTTGAAGACCGCACCGAAAAGAACCGCAAGCTACGGATGCTGGTGGTGATCGATGAATTCACCCGCGAGAGCCTGGCGATCGAGCTGGCTTGGTCATTCAAGTCGCAGCAGGTCATCGAGGTGCTTCAGTACCTGTTCGCCGTGCGTGGCGCTCCCGACAACTTGAGAAGTGACAACGGTCCGGAATTCGTAGCCCGAGCCGTAACACGTTGGCTGCATCAAGCCCTCGTGAAAACATTGTTTATTGCCAAAGGCAGTCCCTGGGAAAACGGCTACGTGGAAAGCTTCAACAGTCGCTTCAGGGATGAGCTGTTGGACCGCGAGCTATTCGTTGGCCTTGAAGATGCCCGCTGGGTTGTCGACCGCTGGCGGCTCGATTACAACCACTACCGACCACACAGTTCGTTGGGTTACCAGACCCCTGCAACATTTGCTGCTTGCTGCTGTTCTTCCGTTCGGCCTACGGCCTCACTCCAGAACAGCAGCAGCCATTTAACCCCAGATTCTCTCATTCAAAGTGGACGAACAAAGGGGTAAGGCCACAGCGGTTCATGGGGACCTGCCCTGCGGAATTGATCGAGGCCCGTCGGCTCACCCGCATCCGACAGGCTTTAGGAGAGCGTGGCCTGGTGAGCCCTAGAAAACCAACGCCCGGCCGCAATACACCGGCTGACCATCGTCAAAACTAGCGAGCCAAAGGAAGAGCCACCCGTTGCCGGGTGGCTCCCGAGAAGTGCGGGCCGAGGATTACTCCTTGCTCGCCTGGTAGTCACCGTCTTCCAGCTCTCGGACCTTGTCGTAGGCCAGATTGTAGAGCCTACCCGCCTGGAGAAGCTGGCTTGCACTCAGAGACTGGGTCTCATGGTAGTTCCCTGCGTCGTCCTTGTAGGTCCGCTGCACGGCCGAGGTCGAGTAGAAGGGGCGACCCTTCTCGGTCTCGTTCTTCCAGATTGCGATCTGCAAGAGGCCGTCCTTGATACGGGCGATTGGCTCGTTAGCTGTAGTGTTTTGGTTCGTCATGGTCTTACTCCTTTCATGGTTAGTTGACCTACGCATCCGGCAAGTCAACCGCAAAGGGGACGTGTCAAATGTTCACCCGGAGGGGCCACAAAAAGAATTTCAAGCGGTAGCGTCTCGTGAAATTGTTTTGGACATTTGATTCGTGCAATGCTGGTGACAGGATAGCGCTAGTCAAGCTGACCTGAAAGTAAAGCAAACAACGGACATGACTACAATCAACGAGCACTATGACCGACCTACGACTGCACGGGCAGAGTGACACCGACAAAAGAGCGCAGACTTTGGGGCGACGTCATCCTCCGGCGCTTGAGTGGTGTCGCGAGCAGGACGCTGAGAATAACCGTGACTAGTAATGACCTGAGCCCCGCGGCTGCCGGCAAGGGAAGGTGCTTGCCTACCGCCTCGACCCACGAGTGCTCGGTGGGCTGGACAGCAGCGGGGAGGACGAATGCCTTTAGCGGTATCCGAGGAAGCTGCCGACTACTGTGGGTGATGCCTCAGTCTGATGAGCAGCCACGTTTCAAAGGGACCGGCTCGCCTGCCACGGGTTTTTCTAGGGTCTACCACCTCGCCGGCGCCGGTTTCCTAGGCCTGTAAGCCATTTTCTTGTTGGAACTTGCTCCTTGCGGAGAATAGATGGCTTATATCCATGAGCAACCCGACTGGCCCACGCTGCCCTGGGACAACGACAAGCTGGTGGCCCAGCTGGCTGAGGTACGCTGCCAACAAGGCCGGCTGCTGGGCAAGATGGAAACTCTCGGCTTCGAACTGCGGAGCGAGGCGAGCCTCGTTGTGCTCACGGCGGACGTTTTGAACTCCTCGGTGATCCAAGGCCAACAGCTCAATCCGCATGAAGTCCGCTCCTCCATCGCCTGCAAGCTGGAGTTCGAGGTGGCGGGACTACCGTGAAGGAGCCGCAACGTGGATGGCGGGTTAGAGATGATGCTTGACGATACGCAGGAATGCCAAACACCGTTCACCCCGATCCCTTTATGAATAGGACGAGGCGCTCTTTCCCACCGGCCACAGCGGCATCTACAACACCAATGCCGGACAGTGGCGTTCAGACGAGCCGGGACCGATACAAGTTGTGTCGGGGGCAATAGGAAAAGAGAGGGTTCACTTTCAGGCCTCGGTGGCGGAGCGGCTGAAGGACGAGATAGATCAGTTCCTTGCTAGTTCAACTGCGCGATGAAGACCGACTCGGTGCTGAAGGCCGCCCTAGCTCACGTCTGGTTCGTCACGATCCACCCATTCCAGGATGCCAATGGTCGCATCGCCCGCGCGATGACTCCAAGGACCGTTTCTATAGAATGTCTTCACAGATTAAGGCCGATCGCAAGGACTACTACCGTAAGCTAAAACTGGCGCAGCGCGGCGAGTTCGACGTCACGCCTTGGCTGGTCTGGTTCTTGGGCTGCCTAAGCCGCACGATCGAAAGTAAGCGCCCAGCGTCTCGCGGGCGTGCTGAAGAAGGCTCGAGTCTTGCAAACAATTCAGGCCCCCCGGTCAACGAGCGGTAACGCACCGTCCTCAATCGGATCCTCGACGACTTCGAATTGTTCTTGAGCACCTCGAAGTATTCGAAGCTGGCGAAGCGATAGACCGACACCACAATTTGCGATATCCGCGAGCTCTTGGGGCGGGGAGTCCTCATTCAAAACACCGTTCTCGGCCGCAGCGCGAGCTACCGGTTAGCGCCGCCGGAGAACATCTGGGAGTGACAGTCAATTATTGGCGCACCCACCAATGCATCATCTCTCTGAGATGTCATGGAGTATACGGCCGAACCGGAACCAGCATTTCGCCGATGATGTGGAAATCGTCCGGCTTGGGCAGCGTTTATTGTTCCAAACATGCCAGTTGCGTGTCGAGGAGCTCCGCCAGTGCCTACCTAGCCCGCACCGACCAGGTCACATTCCTGCAGCTCAACAGTCAGCTCTCCGAGCCGAATGCACTGAACACCATTGAACCGAGGATACGAAGTGATGATGGCGGCGACTCGATCATTGGGTTGAGCTTCGGTTTGGAGTGTGCTACGCGCGGCTGAGATTTCTCCGTGCACGCGTGGCTCATCGTTGACAATGATCTGGCCCGTCGCTCCCGTATTGGGGCAGAGGCTGGTTTCTGTCGTTACGAGTTTGATGATTCTTGACGATTGCCCGGCAACCGTATGAGTCAGAATCTCGAAACTGCCGGATTCTCCCACGCCACCCGAACCTACCCGAACGCATGCGTTACTCATGGAATCTACCTTTCTCTCTCGTTTTCGTTTGCGACTTTGATGAGTTATCTAAATGTCAGCTCGTCAACCAAGGAATCGGCGTTATAAATGGAAGATAGAATCTCCTTGATCGAACGCGAGTCAACCGATATGGAACGCGCCTGAGCTTCGTCATAAGCATAGACCCCAATCGGCGACTGAATATTTCCATCAAAATAAATACCTACTATTGCTCCGCTTCGATCCATTACGGGACTGCCTGAATTTCCAATAATAGTGTCCGCAGTGCAGACGAAATTCAATGGTGTTTGGGGATCGAGATTCCCGCCGCCCTGAATCCAACGATCAGGAATATCATACGGCGATTGATTGTTATTCGCTTGCGATAACGCAAACATATTAGCGACGGTCGTTTGGTAAGGATTAAACGTCGATCCCTCGTCGTACCCTGCGACGACGCCAAAGCTCAACCGAAGGGTGGATGTGCCCTCGGGATAGGTGGCTTGTGCCGAAGCCAATGCACGCGCTTTGGCAATCTCTCGATAGGCTTCGCGTCTCACCGACTCCACTCTCACCTCCATCACCTTTCTCGATTCGCGCGCTTGCTGGTCAACCGTGCGAGCCAATTCGAGCATCGGATCATGTGTGCGTTCGATCAGGTTGGGGCCTCCATCAAATAGAGCGCGTCTAACTTCCACATCATGGAGCGTTGACTCCGCAACCAATTGACGCGCTCGGCCGATCGGCGATCGGTTCGCGAGTATTGATGCTGGAAGTCCGCTCGGCGAGCGGGACAGTAGTTCGGCAAGCGTTGTTAGCGAATCCCCAAGCATCAGTGCTTCGTAATCCTCGTCGATGGAATACTCGGAAAGAACAGAACTTTTCAATGCCTCTCGGTTCTCATTGCGAAACTTTGGGAGTCGTTCGCTATTCGGCTTTCGTTCTTCCGCAGCATATCGAATGAGCGTTCGTGCGGATCCGAAAAGCCTTGAGTTGATTCCAAACACAAATCCACGATAGCCCTCAAGCATAGCAAATCTGGGAAACTCGCTCTCTGCAATAGCGTTAGCCACGCGCAGCTTTTCCCATGCTTTGATAGCGTCTCGAGTCTTGGGGTTGTTGGAGAGAAGAGAGATCAATTCACGCTCTGCTCTCTCACGCCGCGAGAGTATGCTGTTGTTCAACAGCCCAGCAAGCCTCGCCTCTCGCGCCTTCCGGCTGTTTTGAATGAGCTCAAGAAAGTTCCTTTGATTCAGTCGATTCTCTTCACTGCGAAGAATCCACATTGAGACTCGAATCTCCCAGCGATAGAGATGGCGCAGCATAAATGGATACTCAACGTCGCGTAGGTAAACGAGCTCGTCGACCGTCTTCTGCCGATAAGTTTCGGTGGGACACCCCGCGACAAACACCAAGTCTCGCTCGTTGCAGCCTGCATCGCTAAACGCCAGAAAAAGCTCTGCATCATATGGCGCGCCGTCCTCGTAAGCTCGTAAGAAGCAAACATCAAAGGAGTACCTGGGATACTCAAAATTAAGCGGATCGCCCCCGAAGTGTGCGACGGCTTTTTCAGGTGCGAACACCAACCGTACATCAGTTAATTTTTTGTAGCAATAAAGGTGGTATCGATAGCCCCCATCGAAAGCTACGACCTCACAGTGGTATCCATCGCTGGAACTGTTGGCCTTACTTTCTATCTCCGCGATGCGAGCTCGGCGAGCCTCGTCAGATTGGGGTTGACTTGTGTCGCTGGAATCGGATTGAACCTTGTCGGTGACGTCTTCGACACGCGACAAGATCCATGCCTCGAGGCCCGGGCAGGCGAGTTCATCCGCCCTTGTCGCGGCATAGAATCCGTTACGCACATAGTCTTCGCCTGGGTCAGCCGGCGTTGGAAAGGTAGATTGAATTACATGCTGATTTGAGACAAGAAGCCCCGCTGAGGACACAACTGCCCCCGAACCAATGACGCCTCGCGGCCCAACAAACCGCACGCAAGACTTTTGAACTCGATTTAGCCACTTCTCGGTGAGCTGGAAATCGAAAAGCTCGACGAGCGTGTCGCGAGGCGGATCCTCAAAGAGCCAAAGCCCTTCATCCGCGATCGTCCAATTTGCTGGACAACCCAATCCACCAGTGACGAACGCGATCATGAGTAGTCGAGTGGCGATTCTAGCGGAAAACCTGCACATCAACACTAGCTCCAGTCCTCTTGTTCATGCCATCGCAGCATACTGTCACGGAGCCAAGACAAGACGGCGATTTTCGCTTGTAGGGCTCAGAACCCAAACAGACTTCAATCAAGCATATGCCTGACTTCCAGAACAAATCCACCGCCAGCATCCAACTGAATGATAGAGGGCTGGAGATTTGGCGATGCAAACAATAGCTCCTCTCGAATCACCGCTTTGCACGCATCTTCATTTGCATCATGCACATGCCGCATGTGAGCGATCGGAGGGTTTGACTTTGAAAAGCTTCCATCCCAAACCAGCTCAAAATCATGTCGCGAGCATCCTCCAGAGTAAGCAACGGAAACTGTCAAAATGCTCCCTTCAGAGGGCGCGTCGTTCAACACAAAGTCGTCAACAGGCTTAGGAAGCTTTTGACGTTGCTGCAAAAACCGGAGGACCATCTGGTTCTCTTTTGCCGTCACTCGAATGCCTCGCATCTGTCTATGCAGATCGATTGAGAATTCGGCATGAATGTGAGTAATGGTTTGTCTGGTGATTCCACCAGGCTTCTCAGCGATGAACTGGTATTCCCAGATTCCATCCGATGGTGAAATCTTATACACAACAGGACTTAATCTTGCGTTCGCCCAACCCGATGTTGGCACGGTCCCCGATGCGTACACCTTCGCCTGGTGATCCGAAAGCTTCACTTGTAACTGACTTACCGTAAGGACTTGCTCAAAGTTCTCTGTTGATTCGCGCATGTGCATCGCTGACGACAGGGCTGAAATGATAACCGTGCCATTTTCTGGCTGTGCGCCGCCATTCGCCGCCAGTCTCTCGGCCAGCAAAATCGGCACTGTGTTGTTTCCTAAGAGGCTAAGCTGTGGAGACAAACGAGATAGGGGAATCACCCGGCGAGACACGACGCTATCATCTGAACTAATCACTAAACGCATCGGATGGCTCTTCGACGCCGTGACGAGGTGGAATCGCGGGGGCAATGGAAAGTCCGTCGGAACGATTTCAAAAACAGTTCGATTCAGTTTGAGTGGGTCCGCCAGCTTGAGAGGCTTTAATTCACATTCGAATACCCTTGGCGCCATCAACGTGCAAATCGTGGTATCGCCGAATTGGTTTAAGGAGCAGCCATTTGGATCAAGCACCAATTGTGCGCTGCCTTCCTCTACGGAGTCGCTTTGTTGAGTGACCCACACCCTCGTCGCTTTCCCGGGTATTGACTCGGTAAGGTACTCCGAGGAAAGCAAGATCAGGGGTTCATCCCCTCGAGCGGTGGGCGAAACAAAAACAGAGGATTGCCAGTACGTAGCATTTCCATGGATTCATAGTAGCTCCTGACACAAAAGTTCTGTTTGCGACGCCTAATAATCTTGGCAAGTGCTCCCTCTGAATGCCCCGATTGGGCATCAATCAACCAGTACTACTCGCACACTTCCTGAGGCCATTCTCTCGTTCCAAGGCAGAGCAAACTCGCTCAATTCTGGGTAACGGCCCGACTACGACGTTATCGTGGACCACACTGCACGCGATGACTCGCTGCGCGGTCTTAGTTGATCGTCACTTTATAGACCTCTACCACTGGCATCGGAGAGGTAGGATTGGTCTTCTGTATTTCGATCTCAACTTTTCCGGAAGAAGTTCCGCGGAAAACAAACTCCTTGGTTAGTGCTCCAATCGTCGGGCCTCCTTCGCGGATGAAAGTCACCTCCGCAGAACGCAGAAGTTTGGCATTTCCCCTAATGACCGGATTGCTGATTGTTCCACCTGAGGGTGTCGATACCGTTATGCGAAAAAGAGACGACCGGCCTGTCACGGAAAATTCCGTAAGCCCTTTCTTCGGTACATAGATCTGTTCAATTGTCTTGTTGGTGTTGTCTTCGCCGCTGAGCATTCTCTCTAGGATGCCATCGCCAGCCCCGTGAATGCGAACCCCTACCACCCAGTTCGGATAAGCCTTCCACCGGTTACTTGCTTTGGCCTCTGTGATGCCTTTGGATACCGGGTCGGAAGGTGGTGTTGCATGGAAGAAGTAATCTTGGATTCCATCTTCGGGAGGGTGAATGTATACCGCCCTACTAAGCACAAAATCCGAGTACCCCCCCGTGGGGAGTTCTGCAGTTGCGGTGACTAAGAGATTTGGCGGATTAATCTCCTCCTCAGCGATATCAACCGACTTGATGTTTGCCACCACAGCCTTCGAGCTGATCGCTTCCGAATCCTGGGCCGTAGCGGTGAATGTTAGAAAGTAGACGACCGCGGCTGCCGACATCGTTCTCTTGATCAATGACATAACCGAGTTCCTATGGAGGGTTGTTCTCAATTGCCCATGGTTGAGCATTGTACACATTTAATTACCGTGGTAAATATTTTATTTATTGGGAACACTTACTATTCCCATCGCCGCAGTTGACCCTGCCAATCCATGCAATCAGCCTCGATAGCGTTGTCAGTGATTCAGTTTCCGCGTAGGTAAGAGTAATTACATAGGTTGAGTATTGTGTGCATTTGCCAGCTCTACGGTGGTGATTTATCTTCTTTTTTTTTGAGGGATTCAATCGCGGACTGAGAGGCTCAGATTTGCGTGACGGAACTGCGTGTGGCAGAATGGCGCCGACCAGCGGACGCCGGAAAATCACCGGCACAAAAAATATTGAACTCTCGACACTCCGCTAATGTGCGAGGCCCAATGGCCGTAAGCGAAAAGCCAAACGAAGCTACGTTACTTCTCGTTAAACGTTTCTCAGGAGGTTAGGGAATGTTCAGGTCGACGATACAACTTGCACATGCTATCGCCGCGGCGATAAGCACATTAATCATGGCGACCGGATTACACGCACAGGCGGCTGAGGAAGGGTGTGATGAACATGGCATTGCGGCGTATGCCGCGGTCCAGGACGGAGAAACAGTAACCGTCTTTGCCTGCGGTGTTCACCGGACGGGTGGCTTCAAAACCTGTTTGTTGGTCGGTCCGGAAGACATCTTTCCCCCAATTCTTGATTTCAAGATCAAACGACCTGCCGGTGGCGTCATTCAGATGATCGCACCTTTCACGGCGCGGGCCGACTTTGAATCGAAGAGCCTTGTGCGCCAGTTGACAGTTCGCGACGCCAAGGGAAAACACATGGTCGACGTGGTCCAACTTTCGCAAGAAGCCGACACTGCCGACGGACATAGAAATCAGCTGCAGCTTGATTCCACCTACCAACACGCGCCGGTGGATTTCGGGGGTCGTGAGTTCCACGGTATCGGTATTTCGGGCCAAATTGCAGACGGTCAGAAGGTCAATCTAGAGCTCGATCCGAACACGTGCTCGTTGAATGAATTTGGCGATCGCACAGGGTGTACCAAAATCGCGCCGACGCACATAATAGCGAAGTTAACAAAGCAAAGGCTGTCGGACCCTGAAGAACTCGGAAGGAGTATCTATCGGATGGAAGCCCCAGAAATTCCGAAAAGCTTGATCGTGTACTTGATTGAGGGGCGATCGGAGTCGGGATACCGCATTGTTCTTAAGGACCCAACAGCAACAGTGGTTATATCGCTAGAAAAGGGCTGAGACATCCCCGCGAGAAGTTAAGTGGGCGAAGCGATATCGGACCGGAGTCTAATGGTCGTCAAATTCGTATCACAGGAACTTCAAACGATAGATCAAGTCACGGCTAGTGCAAAGATTTCTGCGGGGCTATGCAAAATGGCCGGCAGAGGAGGTGTTGAGGAATCGGGTGCGAGCAATCCCCTGTCTCACAGGGCTACGGGTAATCGGCGTCTCGGATTGACAGGACCAGCTTCGTGTATGGCGATTATTCGCTAGCCCAAATGGGAGGTAGGTCAAGTACCACGAGCACAACCGACTTGACACAATTGTACCTGCTCACTTCCTGGGAGGTATATCGTGTATTCCGACGCCAAGGAGCTTTGCGTACTTTATGGATCGGCTGAGCCATTGTATTGGACGGAACACTTATCGCCGTCGAAGACGATGGACCAATCGGCACTGACGTTTGGTTTCAAGGTGTTGTTCACCTCGCTTGATTGTTTAGAGGCTGACAAAAAACTGACCTAGTAAGCTGGGAAACGCGGGGAAAACTGCATTCAACACCAGTTTTTTGTCCGCCTCTTAGGTGTTCAAATGTCATTCGTACCTGACGGCCATGGCCGTCAGGTATCTTTGCAGAAGAAACACGAAGTGGAGAACTTTCCAGATCGAAACCCCGGCTTCAACAAGATGCTCCTCAATAAATCGACATTCCGACGCGCGACCAACATCGAGCAAATCGCCGTGGTCGGTGAGGTGATCCATTCTCACGCGAGCGAAGGTAGTGTAGCCAACATATCAGACCAAGTTGAAAGATGCGACTGTCGATCGATTCCCTCCCGGGAACCTAGAGATATTGAGTCGTTCAATCCCGCCGATTTAGTGATCACTTATTACTTGCTAGAATACGCACATTGCACAGCATGATTAAAGTGTGCTTTGATTATGTCGATACAATATGTCGCTCGAACGAACGTGTGGACTTTCCTTCTGAAGTGGAAAAGGAGTTTTCAAAATGGCAGATGACGATCGCACAATTCGCGTAAAGGTTCCCGCATCCGTCCTATACGAATTCGACAAGATTTCAAAAGTTCTGGAAAAGACGCTGGGCGAACTTGGATGTCCAGCATGTTGTTCAGGACACGATATTCGCTTTGAAATCGAGCGAAAGTTCGTGGCTGACAACAATCTTGACGTGAAGATGGACAAGTGATCGACGCCGGATCATGCGAGATACTGTGGGTGTAGGAATCACGTATTGGCCGTCGCTCGCCCCGCTCCTGGAAGACGAGTCGTTGGTGGATTGTCTGGAAGTCGAGCCTCAGTTCTACTGGCGAGAATTGGGCGGGCACGGCGGACCACTGCGCGCTTCTGAAGAACTCGAGAAGCTGAGGCAACGGCCACAAGTGAAATTGATTCATAGTGTTGGTTGTCCGGTGGGTGGGTCACTTCCGGCCGATCCGCGCGAGGAGCGTCTGCTGCGCCATTGTATCGAGATGCTGAATCCGCCGTGGATTAGCGAGCATTTGAGTTTTAGCGGATTCAAAACAGAAGGGAAACGCACTCATGCTCTTTTTCTTCTTCCGCCACCACAGACGGACGACGGCGTCCGTCAGGCGATCGCATCGATCCGATCCTTCCGTGATGGGCTAGAAACATCTGTGTTGGTCGAAACAGGTGTCAACTATTTAAGCCCGAAGTCATGGGAGATGCCAGATGGCGAGTTTGTCGCACGAGTTGCAGACGGTGCAGATTGTGGCGTCCTTTTGGATATACATAACCTGATTACCAACGAGCGCAACGGACGACAATCCGCTCGGGAATTCATCGCTAGTCTTCCTAAGGATCGGATTGTGGAAATCCACGTGGCCGGAGGCTTCGAGAAAGATGATTATTGGCTTGATGCTCACTCGGGACCGTCGGACGAACAGGCTGTATCCTTGTGCCGCGAGATTCTTCCAGTTCTTCCTAACGTGAAGGCGCTCATCTTCGAGATTCTACCGAGCTACGTTTCCGAAGTCGGCCTCCCGGCTTTGCGGGATCACCTGGAGACGCTGCAGGATGTGTGGTCGCAGCGAGGCAGATCACCCTCCAATCACGAAGACATCAAGACAGAACCTATTTCAAAGGTGCGTTTTGAACCCCCTTGTAAAGTCGAGGAATGGGAGGAATCGCTCGGGTGCTTAGTACTTCGTCAACCCATTGAGAGTAGAGCAACGTCCCTACTTTATGAGGAACCGGGAATAGAGGTGTTGCAAAAGCTTGTCGACACATTCCGCCGCGGTATGGTATCGGACACCCTGGCGATGACGCTACGACTGTTGCTTATTTCCTGCGGCGAGGAATCTGTTGAACGGTTATTTGGGGAGTTTTGGCAGGAACGGACGCCAGAGAAATACACATCGACAGAAGCACGGGCATTCGCGGAATTTCTGAGAAACAAGCGACTCAACATTCCGTACTTAGACGACATCCTCAATATCGAATGCGCTGGGATCACGACGCGCGTTGAGTGCATAGACGCTGTTGCAAGAGTAACCGTTGACCCCCATCAACTGTTGGAGGCTCTCGGGGCGGGAGTTATTCCTTCAACGATCGATAGAGGAGAGTTTGAGATCGAATTCACAGTCGACCCCCGATTGACAGACGCTACGGGATTCGTGCTAGGACACTGATTGATCATCGTATTGTGGGCGCTCAGCCGACCAAATGAAGAAACGCTGTGCAAACTGATTTGGGACCAGTCAGCGGACGACGCTTCGGCGAGAATTCCGAAGTCCAGCACAAACCGGACACGCGGGCAACGAGACGTCTGCGATTCCTGAGGGCAACGACATGTTCTCGGGCTGCCGTCGAGGCTGTATATTAACTGCCGGGATGCACTAGAGAGGCTATCCATGAGGTTGGGCAAAGCTATCGGTCATAACCTTTTGCGTCCAGACCACTGACCGCAGAAGCATTCAGGTGGCGGGGAGCTAACCCCTGTTTCTCTGACCGGATCCGATTTTATTGTCAACGAATGAGCCACCACCATTACAACTGGTGGTTTGAGGAGGGGCCTATAAATGGCCGTTGGGTTAATGGTTATTTAGACTTCGTCAAACAGACCTCGTACCTGATCAAGCTCGTGTTTGTCTTGGTTCTGGATGTACTGAGGAATCATCGCCTCATCCAGTCCCACCGTGCTTAGACAATATCCGCGTGACCAATCAATGTCCGACACGTCTTCATCAGCTCCCGATGAATTCGCACGGCACTCTTCCCTGTCAAATATCCCAATGTCATGGCGATCGAATACTTCGGTGGAATGCTCAACAGCATTTGGATATGGTCCGGCTGGGCATGACCCTTCAGTAACCTCACTTCTTTTTGTCTACACAGTTCTCGAAGTATCTCGACAACATCCTTTCTGCGTTTGCCAAAGAACACCCGCTGGTGATACTTTGGTACGATCGCAACGTGAATTGGCCCCTGGACTGGGCCTTCCTCAGGAGGATCGTCTTTTGTTTTCGTAGGGAATAGCAGAATCTATGCAATTCTCACCGATGGTCGTGAATTGTTAGGGATAGGTATGATCTTAGGACGTGGCCATCATTGCATGAGCACACCAAACGAACCATCAATGCCCAACGTTCGTCGTCGTGAGACCACGATCGCCAAGTGTCACGTGATCCCCCACATAATTAGGCAGCTGATATTCGGTTACCGCGACCGAGCCCATGAAGGCTTTGGGTGCTGTAGATGGTCTTCAATCGACCGGTTCACGTTCCCATTGTCCCGGCTAACTGGCACTGGCCGCGCACGCCCTATGCAGTCCCAAGCGGACCGGTAGGTTAAGGTGACGATCGCAAGGGCACTGGCGAAGTTAACTTGAGTCTGCAAACTTGGAGGTTGCATCGGCAAGCACGCCTAAGTTGAGCTTGCCTGGATTCTCGGTGCAACTTCGATGCGAGTGTTCTTATTCAGTCAACCGCGGGAAAGGTGAGCGGATGACTGTGCCGCGAACACCACGGGGGTGGCATTGCCTAACGCATTGTGGGGGCGATGCTGGTTGTAACCTTACCTCGAGTGGTCGAGCTTTGCTTGAGCGTCCTCTAGACTGATGAACCAGTGTTCGTTGAGGCACTCTTGTCAAACTCGGCCGGTAAACCATTCAATGTACGCGTTATCTGTTGGTTTGCCGGGCCTGCTGAAATCGAGCTTCACCTCGTTGAAGTAGGCCCAGCAATCAAGCGACTTTGAGATGAACTCGGGGCCATAGTCCACACGAATCGACTTCGGCTTGCCGCGAAGTCGGGCCACTTCTTCAAGGACCGAAACCACATCGTCTCCTTTCAGCTGCTGCTTGATTCGAATGGCAAGACTCTCACGACTAAAGTTATCGACTAACGTCAACAGCCTGAATCGACCGCCGTTGAAGAGCTGATCCGCCATGAAATCCATGCTCCAGCACTGATTTATACAAGTTGCCGACGGCTGATCTTCGCGAACCTGGCAGCTACGGATCTACCGCGGCCGCAATCGTCGGATCAAAAGGCCTTCTTTCTTGTAAATCCGATAAACCACCGTGAGCCCGACTTGCCAGCCTTCTCGTTGAAGCAAGATGTGTAGACGCCGGTGTCCGTAGTGCACACAGCTTGCCGCCAAATCGCGAAGTTGAATCCTCAATTCCGCCCGTTCATCGCAAACGCTTTCGTAACGGTGGCTCGAACGCAGGGATTCCAATGCTGAGCAAGCCCTTCGCTCACTCACTTGATATGCTACCCTAAACTTTCTCACCGACTTGCGCCGATGAACGGGCTTTAAACCTTTCCCTCGACAACATCCTGGAGCATTCGCTTGTCGAGGCTCAGATCGGACACTAGTTGCTTAAGTTTCTTGTTCTCCTCCTTAAGCTGCTTCAAACGCCCCACTTCGGCCACACCCAACCCGGCGTACTTCTTCCGCCAACGATAGAACTTCGGCTCCGAAACACCCAGCTTTTGAATGATCTCCGACACCGGTGTGCCCGATTCCGCTTGCCGCAAGGCAAAGGCGATCTGCTCTTCGGTGTAACGCTTACGCTTCATCGATTTGGTCCTCCTAGACTACATGCAAGGTAACGAATTCTCATGCATCTTGCGCGGACCAAGATTCCCCTAGCAAGTCACTTTCAGATTCAGCTGAATCAAAGCGAATGAGGCTCCGATCACTGACGGAAGATCGATATGGATGGGAGGCCGAGCATAAAAACTTATGTGGATCGTGAATTATTGTTGTGCCTCTCGTAGACGATTGGGCTTCCAGAATAGTGATTCACTACTAACTACCTGATATACTGCAATTCGTTGTTCGCAATATGCCTGCCAAATCCGATAGATATCCGCAGAATACTCTTTATACGCTTCCGCCGGAGAAGATTTCTGTGTCGCCAGGAGAGCCGCCTTCGTTGCCGTGTAGAGGCAATGAAACATGCCACGTGATGCGACTGGATCGAAGGAAATACTCGCGTCACCAATGGCGACCCAACTTGGTCCCGCTACACGTGAAAGTCGACCACTTATCAGCGCGACCGTTCGAATGCGGGTGTTCACATGCGACGTGTCCACACCCCGAAGTCGCTGCCATATGTACTTGGTACGTTGTGCGGCTTTCAATAGCCCGGAAGCTGTCATGGATTCAGTAAAACCAACAAAGTTAGTGAACGACACGAAGAGTAGATAAAGGTGACCGGCGGGGTGGTTGGCTGCATACCACCATCCGTTTCCGGTCGATTCGATTTGAGCAAGATCGGATTGGCGAGATGAGATTTTACGACCTGTGAAAATCGCTTCGATACCAGCAAGCTTTTCATCGATCTGTCGGTATGCTCCGAGCCGACGACCAATGACTGCTGATTTCCCGGTCGCATCCACGATCAATCGTCCTTCAATGCGTCTGGCCACTGAACGCAGTTGCACGAGGACTTCTGCTCCTCGGTCGGTTGACTGCACTTGGTCAATTCGTTTGATGGGTTGGATCGCGACCCCGTGGGCAGCAGCTTCTTCGATGAGTTGTTGATGCAGTCGACTTCGGTCGATGAGCCAACTTTGCCCATAAGGGTCACAAATGCTGTCATGGATCTTCGGGGGCGAGTTGCCCCAGGCTGACATCGTGCCGGCGCTGGGACAGTGAGCTCCATCATCCAGCAAGTGGGCTAAATTCGAGGCACGGAGCAACCGAACGCCTGCACCAGGAAGGGTCTCAACGCGTCCGAAGCTCTGGGATGTGTCTTTGTCAAAAGTCTCGAATCTGTCGATCAGTTTAACAGGAAGGCCCTTCCGGGACAGCAGAATTGCTGTCACGGTTCCAGCAAGGCCAGCTCCGGCAATTATCACGGGCAGATTATGCATGGAAGTGTTCGACATCTAAACATGGGTCCGAGACCTAGCCTTTGGAAGCTTTGGGAATTGTTACCGGTACCGGGACACTCGCCCGAACCTCAGGATCATCCCACGAAGGCCTGCCGGTTGCGAGCTCGGCAGCTTCAGCTGCAAATTGAGCTCTCGATATTTCCAGTTCTTCTGAGGGAATGTCGGGGCCAAATGTCGCGACTAACATTTCGTCGGGAAGGTCAGGATCGGAGTGGAGGCCAGGACGTATTTGGAGGTGCGCCATGCTGCCGAAGACACGAACCATCTCAAGCATTACCTCATTTACGTTCTGAGGACCTCCAGCTGCTGCGTCGATGGGAGTGTTCCAGTACTTTCTTTCCACGAACGCCTGACGGCGCTGCTCTGGAGTCATGTTTTCATCGACGGCCCGCTGATAATTGGATTCCAAAAGCACGTAGTTTGGAACTCGCGCCGGCCAGAATGTTGGGACAAACGGGTCATAGTCGGGGTCGTACCCGGAGCGACAGTATGCCGTGTCCGCCTGCCAGGGTAAGCCCATCCAACGGGTGAGTCCTCCTGGACGTTGTCCATGCAATGGTCCGTTGGGGCCAAGGGCCAGCTGTGGTGACAGGCGTTCACCGTAGTCAGGTTCTGGATCGCCCAAATCGCGGCGTCTAATGCGAAATGGAGCGGAGAACATTGACAAATGGCGAATCGGCCATGTGACCTCACAACCAGGATGAAATGCGTCGGCAAGGCAATGATCAAGGGCCGCTCGATCAAGCATTGCAGGTCGGTCTTGCGGATGGACATCGTCAATCGTTTTCGGCAACTCGTGTTTTGACTCTTCTTCCCAATCATCAACAAATCGACCGACAGCCCACTCACTCAGAATGCGATGCTGCTCAGTCGTGAGATGGGCGTTCTGGTTGGGATTCGTTTCATCGGCTGGCCGAGCAGTCATTCCATCACCGTATAACCAGGGCCAGGGGAGTTGATTTCCCTCTAGCGGCTGCGGGCTTCGGAATGAGTTGAAAATGATCCGTCTTAGCTCGTTATTGACGGCTCCCTTAGTTCGTAGTCGGTCGACGAATGCTGGATCCTCAAAGGGGTAGGGTGATCCTGGACCATATTGATAGACGAATCCGACGTTGACCCATCCCAGCTTGGTCAATCTCCGAAGAAGCGGATAAACGTCCTTCGTAAATGAGACTTCGTCGACTGGCGCAAGCCAATCATTCTGAATATAAAGATCCACTAGTAAGTCATAGAGTGTGCGATTCCCCTCGACACCGGGAGCGTAATTAGGGGGAGCCGTCAGAACCCAAGCACCCTCGACCGGAATCTCCCGCCCAGCTATCGATACGATCGCATCGACCGGTCCATCGCAGATGTCGTCGTACCAGTCGTCCGCGTTAGCAAATGGATCTTCGATATCGGTGTCAAATACCTTGTTGTCCGACGGCGACTGAGATACTCCGTGTCCGGGAATGACAATCAATCGCCCAGACTCGTCCGTCTGAAGCTCGGCGAGTTGGACTGTAACATTTTTGAACTGGCCCTCACATTTGACCGTTGGCTGAGACTTTCCGCGAATTGTCTGAACCTTTGCATCAATACTGAGTGACCGCCGATCTTCGCCTTCGACAGTGGGGTTACGTCGTTGCGGACGAGAGGCTTGGCCTTCTATTACGTCGAGAGCAATCTGCCACTTGTACCAGGCAGCTTTTTCGTTGGCGACATGGACTCTCCATCGGATATCAGCCACGTCTGAAGTCAGTTCACTGACGAGTGCTCCGGCAGCGTTGTATCCATAAACGCGAAAGCGAGCAGCTTCTCGCTTCAAATGACAGCCGGAATCACGATAGCCATCCTCCGGCGGTGGAGCTTGACAGACTTCTGGACCGATGAACCACTCGTCACTGCTACCGACCCGTCCAACTCCGATGGCTGGGTGAATTACTGCTCTCACAACGGTCGTATCTACCGATATCGGATATTCCTGATCGGGTCGCCATACGGGTGGGCGGGGGTGTTCCGGTTCGGCGAGTGGGATCGCGTTGACATTTCGGCGGTCATTTGCTGAGGATTGATAGACGATCCGGCGGGCTCCGGCGAGACTGCCGACGGGCTCATGCTCGGGGAGACAATGCCACGGATTGAACGCGAGATTATCGCCATATTCATTTTGACCGCGAGTGTCAATGTTCTGTGCCGGGAGAACAAGTTCGGCCACCGGCACCAAAGGACTCTCGTCTTCCGACCAGCGTTCCGTCGCTCGGTCAATGGGAAAGTTGGCTGCGTCTCCTTGGAACTGCACCGACATCCGGAAGACGGCTGGCTGCATTTTTAGTCGGCGAGTGAGATCAGCCTTTAGATAAAACGGGTCGGCCTCATCTATCTCGTCATCTGCTGGTGGTGATACAGGCTCCAGCATTGTCTTGACAAAACGATCACCAAAACGAGAGGGCAAAACGCTCCAATAGTTCGTCCCTAAAACCGATGGCACCCGCTTATACATTTCATTGAGGATCTCCTTCGTTCGCGGGTGGGATTCAAAGTACTCATCGGCTCGTCCGCTCAATGACAGCCGGGTGAACTCGCACATGTCAGCGGCTGTATCCACAAAAAAGACATCGTGGTTCTGAAAAATGAAGTCGTGTGTCCTTGCGGATTCGTCTGGCGAGAGTAGTTTCTCACCGTCGACGTCGAACAACTTCAATGCGACTCCGATTGTTCCTCCCAAATCGTGAACGCCCGGCTGCACGTCGCTCGAGAAGCGGACGTACAAAGGATAAGAGGCCTTCTGGCCGAAAATGCCGACGCGGAGTTCCTCTGGAAGATTCGGCAAGACATTCAATTGCCCATGAGCCACGCCGTGTAGCCGTAGGAAGACCGGTCGCGTGGCCGGATCTCGACCACAAGCCGTACCACTGGCCTGAAATACGTCGACGAAAAGACGACGGAGTTCTTCATTAGGGTCCTCATCACAACTCCCGTCTTTAATCCTCTCGGGAAGATGGCATTCGCCGTCAAATTTCATGTCACTCTGCTCCGTAAAGGATAGTGGGAAGAATAGGTAGACCCGACATCAACAAATTCCTGGAGAGATTCTAATCGCGCCCTGGCCACAGCGTGTACGCCAGCTTCAATTCTTTGTCCCGTTTTCCGTCCACCTATAAATTTAAACTTAGTGTCTGCATATCACCACTTAGTGTGGTAGCCGTAATTCCTTGCAAAGTCTTGTAAAATTGTTTATTGATTCTAGAATTTTTCTGTTCAGAAGTGTATGGTCAGTTCACTGATGGGTTACATTATGTGGAGATTGTGATGAGTTTATTAATCAATCCCCACGCAGAAACTTCCCGAAAATAACATCTTATTCGCGGCGAGTTTCCTCGATGAGGGGGTCTAGGTCAATCCTAGTGTCAAGGTGTCTGAAGAGTTCCTTACTGACCTCTGCAAAATAAATGAACCAACAGGCCTGCTATCACCGTAGCATGGAGTATGAGACCTCCAGGCACCGCGGCGCACTTGGAAGCGCGTCGCAGACGGGCCGCGGATCTCCTAGCAGACGGGATGAGCCTCGCGAAAATTGCAAGACGCGTCGGAGCCGACGTGTCGAGCGTTAAGCGTTGGAAACGGGCGCTGCGCGAAGGTGGCGACGATGCGCTGGCAGCCAAGCCACATCCGGGGCGGCCAGCGAAACTCTCGGTCGACCAGAAACAACGACTAGCGTTGATCTTGCGTGCCGGTCCGCTGGCGGCAGGCTTTCGCACCGATCTATGGACGACACGTCGGGTGGCCGAAGTCATTCGACAACGCTTCGGCGTTGGGTACCATCCCGACCACGTGGGTCGCTTGCTGCATGCACTGGGATTCTCACGGCAGAAGCCACAGCGTCGCGCGCGACAACGAGACGAAGCAGCGATCGAACGCTGGCGTTGCGAAGACTGGCCGCGGATCAAAAAGGGCCGCCGACGGCAAGCTGTCATCGTTTTTCTCGATGAAACCGCCCTGCAATTGCAGCCGGTGAGTCGTCACACCTGGGCCCCGCGAGGTGAGACGCCAATTCAGTACGTTTCGGCCCGGCATGATCGGATGTCGTTGATCGGCGCGATCAGCCTCTCGCCGCGGCGGCAGCGGATCAACACCTACTTCCGCTTCCACGACGACAACGTTCGAGCACCGGATGTCATCTCGTTCCTGCGTCATCTTTGTCGGCAGCAACAGCGTCGCATGATCGTGGTGCTGGATCGTCTCAATGTTCATCGCTCGGCGGTTCGCCAATTGAAGGATCGCAGCGCTCCCTGGCTCGAAGTCGAATGGTTGCCCGCCTACGCGCCGGACTTGAATCCGGTCGAAGCGATGTGGAGCAGTATGAAACATGGCGACCTGGCAAACTTCCTGCCGAACGATCTGTACGAGTTGGGCGACGCCGTCGTTGACTCGCTCTTTCGACAACGCAACGACCGCCGCATCAAAGAATCCTATTTCCACACCGCCCGACTCGACCTCTGACACGGGGCATTTGATGCGCAGAGGTCAGTAAAGGCGTAATTGTCGAGGAGCTGTTCAAGGTGAACCATCAGTTGGACCTCAACGAGGTGCTTGACAAGGCAATCAAGGACTTTCAATCATCCGTTCAAAAACCTGCTCTACAGTCTCGTGCACACCGCAGATGCTAAGAAGCAGCTGGACGAAGGCCTGGAGTGGTCCAGCTTGCTCGAGGCTGTCGAATGCTGTGAGCGCACCCGCAACGACAGCGGCCAGCCCAAAAGATCTCTACGCGGTCGGTTCGGGAGGTTCGTCCTTATCTGTCGCTTTTTGCGAAAGCTCGACGTCGTAGGCTTTTTCCATGAGTCGAGCCGCGCGAAGAAACTCGGTCCCCGACAGGTAGTCTGTTTCGCGCCATTCCCCTTGGGCATCGCGGTAGCTCCTAGTCAGCTTGCCCGAAAAGCGGGGGCGGTCCCCCTCTTGCTTGGGCTCGTTGCGGAAGATAGCGATCCTCAGGCTGCCGTCTCGCAACTCCTGGACTGGTTTGTTGCTGCTGTTGCTCATTAAGTGCCTCCTTCTTGATTCGTTGATGATCTAGAAGGAGTAGCGCAAGTGACCGGCGAGAGTCAAGATGATTGTTCGGTTCTGCAGTGTGGCTGCACGCGATCAACCGACCGAGCGGGCCACTTCCTTCGCCAGGCTCACGTCTCGCTCCGCGTAAATCTGCGTGACATCGGCCGACTGGTGTCCGCAAATCACTTGAGCCGCTTCGAGGCCGAACTTTTTGCGGATCTCTGTTGCCGCCGTGTGCCGGAGCTGATTGGGGGACCACTTCGCGTGCCCTGCCTTTTCGCAGGCGCGGTGAATGGCAATGCGGTAGGCGTTGACGTTGTAAGGTTCGAGCCGGCCTCGCTCGATGGCAAAACGGTGGGCCCGCTGCAGCAGTTCGGGGTTGAGCGGCATATCGGCTTCTTTTCCACGCCTGTGAGAAAGCCAAACCGTCTCATCGCCCAGGAAGCAGGGGCACATCGGATGACGATTGAGATAGAGAGTTAGCAGCTCTTGAGCCTTGGGCCCAACCATCACTAGCCGGCGCGTGCCGTGGTGCTCCGTCTTGTGCTCGCCTGGTTCGTAGACCCAGACTTCACCGGACTGATCGAGGTCGCATGGCCGCAGTGTGCATATCTCACCTGGACGCGCTCCGGTGAGCCGCTGCAAGCGGACCATATCCGCGACGATCCGGGGTAGGTGGGGAAGCGTCTCATCGACGACGGTGTCCTCGACTGGCAACACGGGCCCAGTCTCCCGCGCTTCGGTGCGCCCCCGTTTCAAGCCTGCGACGGTCGTGAGCGCCTGATAGACAGTCGGCCCGATCAGCTCGTTGGCGACCGCCCACTTGAACATCCGGTTCAGTCGCGAGACCTGCTTGTTGATGTGTTTGCGGCACCAATCAACTTCTTTGATCATCCGTTCGCGGAGCTCCTTGAGCTTCACCGGCCCGAACTCGTCAGCGGCTTCTCCGCTGTGGTGGCGGACTAGGACGCGGAGCATGTCGCCGATGATCTCCGCTTCGCGGGTCACACGGCCGTTCTTTTTGTAATAGCCGCGGGCGAAGTCGAGGTAGGAGAGGGCCAGCTCGTCGATCATGATGGGATAGCCGCGGAGGCGGCGGGCCTGCAACTCCTTGAGCGTGACTTCGGGCTCCGGCTCGGCGTCCTCTTCGACCTCCTGTTTTTGGCGGAAGCTTCGCCAGTTGGCGACCTCCTCCTGGTACCTCGCGTGGCTCCTTTTGGAGCCGAACGGGCCGAGCTGGATGACGCGGCCGTGAACCGAAATGACGGCTTGGCCGGTGCTCTTGTGAAGACGATATTTCGGCGGGCGGTTGATGAGTTTGGGCACGGCGGAACTCGCTATTCAGGAGCCAAACAGGGTAGACACCCGAGGCGTACCTCGTTTGGCTACCCTTTTTGCGCTCTAGCAAGCCGCTCGGCCAACCGCTGGCCGGTATCGTAACGCGCTGATTCAGCGGGACTTAGAAAAAATGGCGGGGACAGGATTCGAACCTGCGACCTCGAGGTTATGAGCCTCGCGAGCTACCGGGCTGCTCCACCCCGCGTCTGTGTTCTTTCAAAATTAACACAATCTGACGGAATGTCGAGGGGGTGGGGTATGCCAGCCATGGTGAACCGCCCCTCGTGTGCATCGATCTGCGGAAGTTTCCGCGACATCCGGAATGCCGGCCTTCGCTCCGTCAGCAGTCAGAATGAACTGGATTGGCCGAGCAAAGACCCCCTCAAGACCTCATTCCGTATTCCTACGCAAAGCAATGGAAAGCACAAGAACCCTTAGGGTCCGATCAGCCATTCGAGGTTGCTTGTGGGCAGAACTTTCGTTGTGCGGCCTCCCGACCCCGACAACTGTTGCAATCGTTCACCCGTAGCACGATGCCACTGCCGGGCTGTCGTTTGTAAGGCAGTGTTTCAGGAAGCATTTCCGCGATTCAACCGTCCGCCGGCGGCCGAATGTACTCCACTGATGACGATGGGCACCTCGCGATGGCCAAAGGGAAACCTGGCAAGGAGCCACCAAGCGTTCCGAAAGGGGCTGAGCCAGACTCAGGTACCCGTGGGGTCGGCCGCCCCCTCGCAACTCCACGGACTTCTACTGCAAAGACCACTCCCGGCAGTTTGGTGCGGCGCAGACGCCCCGCCCATAAGATGAACGTTTTCCGGAGTGCGCCATCCTGGTTGGCGAGTTCGATAGTTCACCTGTTGGTTTTGATCGGCCTTGCCCTGTGGGTTTTCGCCCCTCAATCGAATCGGGGGATGACGATTGATGCTGTGTTCGCGGAAGATCAGGGGTACCAGCTTCTTGATGAACTGGTTTTGGTCGACGTTGAAGACACAGACTTCTTGGAGCAGGTGAACTTGGAAAGGGTGCTGCCAGAGGTCCGCGACCCCTTTGCGGCGCCGCCACAAGCCGAGATCGTGGTCGATGGTATGTCGGCCACCAGCGACATTCAGGCCAGCATCCCTTCTCAGTCGGCCCTCGATGGTCGACTCGAAGGGAGCAAACAGCAGTTGCTGGCACAGTTCGGAGGGAACGCCCAGAGCGAGGCTGCCGTGTTGGCCGGACTGAAATGGCTGGTGAAACAACAACAGTCGAATGGCGTGTGGAGCCTCAAAGGGCCCTATCAAGGTGGAGCCGGAGTTGAGAACTTCGCGGCTGCGACATCGATGGCCCTGTTGGCATTTCAGGGAGCTGGCTATACGCACGTCCGTCCCAGTCAGTTTCGCAAGAATGTCGCGCGAGCTGTGGAGACCCTGCTCGCCCTGCAGAACGAGGACGGCAGTTTCTTTGATGATCGCTACGGACGGAACAACCATCGATTCTACACCCACGCACAAGCGACCATCGCCGTATGCGAACTGTACGCAATGACTGGGGATGCGGCGCTGTTGGAGCCCGCCCGTGCTGCGGTCGCCTACTGCGTTGAGAACCAAGACCCAGCTCGTGGAGGCTGGAGATATATCCCTCAACAAGACAGCGATACCTCGGTAACCGGTTGGGTTGTCATGGCATTACAGAGTGCCCGAATGGCGGGCCTGGAGGTGCCTTCGGAGACGTTCGACCGCGTGATGTCTTATCTTGACGGCGTATCCGAGGACGACGGTAGCCGATACGCCTATCACGCCGGTGCGTCGACGGATGCACCGATGACGGCCGAGGCACTACTGTGCCGTCAGTACTTGGGATGGGAACAGAGTGACCCACGCTTGATGGAGGGCATTGCCTTCTTGCTGCAGGAAGAGAACCTTCCGGCGTGGAATGAATCGCGACGGAATGTCTACTACTGGTACTACGCAACCCAGGCGATGCACCACATGGAAGGTGAATCGTGGAACCTCTGGAATGGTGTGATGCGGGACATGCTGGCTGCGCACCAAGAGCAAAGTGGACGTGAACGAGGAAGCTGGAACCCCACATTGCCCATCGCCGACCGATGGGGGCACCAGGGAGGTCGACTCTTTGTAACTTGCCTGTCGATCTATGTCCTGGAAGTCTATTACCGACACCTGCCGATCTATTCCTCCGCTGCTGGGCGACCGATCCCGGGCTGACATCCTGGGTGCATGCGGTGCTGTAAATGCTTGCAGACAATGGTTTTAGCACCGTCTTCCACGGAGGGTCCCGAGCTTTAGCCTTAGGGAATGCTCGGATTTTTACAATTCTCAAGAATATTTCTTGACAAATCGCCCGGTTTTGTGCATTCTACCTGAAGTTGCCAGCAGGATTTTCTTGAGAGTTCTTCCTGCGGCCTACGTAAAGAACCTTCTATTTCTGGGGAAATGCTAGTGACCTTGAGTCGAGAGCCTGGGCAAGTTGCTCCGGTCGCTTTGACTTTCGAGTCATGAAGATCACTAGCCAGCTTCTTGCCCCCTGACTCTCGGACAACTCAACCACGGCATCGGGATATCGTTCCGGTCTGTCTGGTCGAAGTCGCCCACTAGCTAGTCGTTTCCGTGCGATTCAATTCTCTGTCTCGCCGGTCGTTAGTTTGCAGAGGCTGAATGAGCCTCTGAAGGTGTAGCCTTCTTCCGAGTGCAGCCCTCCCTTCGCGTTGTGCCATTACCCTGTCGCAGCAATTCGCCGCGCGGTTCAACGCCATACGATTCTCGTCCCTGCTCCGAGTTGCTCGAGCTGTTTCTCGACGCCAAGGTCCTGACCAAATAAATCGACAGGCCAACAAGAACCACCACCTAGAGAAACGCAGGAAGCCCTTGCCCATGAAGAAATTCGCCTTCACCTTTGGACTCACGCTCGTGCTCGGCGTGCTCCTAAATTCGAACTCAGCTACGGCTGTGATCATCCCGTTGATCGATGGCAACTCCAGTTTGGAGGTCGACCCTGATCCGGGAGGTCTGGGGGCAGTGAACTGGACCGTTGACGGAGTGGATCAGTTGGAACGCCAGTGGTTCTGGTATCGCGTCGGATCAAGAGCAGGTGAAGCACCCATCAACTCGCTCAATTTGGTGGGGACGAATATCTTTTCGACGAATTTCGAGCCAAATGACAATGGTCTTTTCATGTTGTATGAGGATCCAGTCAACAACTTCACGATCGATGTGCTCTACGTCCTGGCCGGTGGTTCGGCAGGTAGTGGAGTTTCCGACATTGCCGAGCAGATTCGCATCGTCAACACGAGCGAAACGGAATCGCTGCCGTTTCACTTCTTTCAGTATTCCAACTTCGATTTGAATGACACGCCACTCAACGACACCGTAGAAGCAAACAACGCGAATTCAGTAAGCCAGTTCGACCCGAATCTAATTGTTAGTGAGACGGTGGTAGCTCCGAGACCCACACATAGCCAAGTGGCACTCTTTCCAACCATCGTCGATAGCCTGAACGACGGAGCGCCCACCACACTGAACGACTTCGGTGGGCCAATCAGCGGCGATGTGACCTGGGCCTATCAATGGGACTTTGTCCTGGCGCCGGGACAGTCGTACATCATCAGCAAAGACAAGCATATACAGATGGTGCCCGAGCCATCTGCGATGGCCATTTTGGGCACGGGCCTCTTGGGGCTGTACGGATTTGTGCGGGGGGCGAGAAAGGGGAGCCGGCAGAGAACACGGCCGCAGTTTAGCCAGCGCGAGTGAGAAAAATAGATTCTCTTACCTTGGAACGGGTAAGACGAGGCGTGAGTCTTCAAGAATTAGTTACAAAATAAGAATACAGCCAATAAAACTGGAGAGCTATTTATGAGAAAGTACTTGGCAGTCTCGTTAGCATGTGCAGTCATGGTTTGCAGTCAATCGGCCAAGGCCGCTCCTGTTTCGACTCAACTTACACTGACCGACGATGCTGAAGTGGATCTATTCATTTCAACACTCGGAGGTGCTGTTACAGCTTTGTTGCCCTTCGAAATTGATGGTACGATCGATGTGACGCTTGATATGGCGATTTCCGGTCCACTCGGCTCACCCGTGGACAACACGACTGGCCTCTCGTTGGACGGTGCCGCGATTTCTTTGTCCGATCAGACTCTTGACCTGAATCTGGCCTTCCTGGGTGGGGTGGAAGGTGAGATCGTTGACGCTGAAATCAATCAGTTGAGTAGCGACGGAATTATTCCGACCACGAACACGAATCCAACGAATCCGTTCGAGTACACCTTTGATCCCGGAGGGGCTGGGGCGGGTACAGATCTGGCTATCGATTCCGGAGTTCTAACCTACCTCGGTACTGGCCCAGTCGGCGGTCTCCTTGGTTCAGGTACGCTTGACTTCGCGTCCGATCCTGTTTCCGCCACGCTTGACTCAGTTGGTCAAATCGGCCTTGTCACGCAGGATGTGGTAGCCCAGGTCGGTGACACGGTTACGGTCAATGTGATTGTTTCAGCTCCGTTGACCTTTATGGACACGATCTTGACCGATCCTGTCACCCTCGACGTAGACCTCTCCGGTGCACTGGTTGCGACCGGGTTCTACACCTACATCGTTCCCGAGCCTTCGACGTTTGTGCTGCTCGGCGTCGCGTTACTGGGCTTGATCCCGATGTGGCGTCGTCTGCGGAAGTAAGTCGGACATCAACTGACCGATCGGGTCAGAACAACTGATAAGTTCGCGCTGCAAAGGCCGGTCTTCCCAAAGCGGGGGCCGGCCTTTGTTTTGTTGCGCCAACACGGAAACGTGTTGTTCGCCGTAAAGATGAAAAGACAAGGTGGGCGCCACATCCCACCGTGATTAATCAAGGGCGATCATCTTGATGCGAATATTGCGGTAGGCCACGGGACCGTGATCGCCTTGTAGCATCAGCGGGCCGGTCGGTTGTTCATCGGCGAAGGTCGCCGACCGCGTGGGGCCGGTGACTTCAACGTCTTCGTGAACGAGTTTGCCGTTGTGCAGCACCTTGATGAAGCGTGCATTCTCGGTCTTGTTTCCCTCGGCGTCGAAACGCGGCCCGCGAAAGATTACGTCAAATGACTGCCACTGGCCGGCCGGCTTGCTGGCATTCTCTCGTGGCGGATGTCCCTCATATTTACGACCATTTTTCCAACGCTGGTAAATCCCTCCGCAGTCACTCGATTCGGGGTTTTCGACACCCCAACTATCGAGGATTTGGATTTCGTAGCGGCCCTGAAAATAGACGCCGGAGTTGGAATCCTCTGACACCAGAAATTCGACGTGCGCTTCGACGTCGCCGTGCTGAGCCTGGCTGAGTAGGTTGACGGTCTTGCCTGTGCCCCCGTTGACCAGGGTGCCCTGACCGGGCCGGGTCGAGAGCAGGTGGGGATCTTGCTTGGAAAGGCTCACGCTTTCGCAAACGAACCAATCACCCGCATCCTCGCTCCAGGGCGACAGACCCCGGGAACCGATGAGTTCGACCCACCCATTCGAATTCTCGGCGGTTTCCTCGGCCACCGCTCTCGGTGTCTCTATGATGGAGATGGTGGTCATACAGAGGCCGATCAGGGTTATTGTTGAGTTACAAGGCAGTACGCGTGGGGAGTTCTTCAAGGAATCGTCCTTTCAAGGTTGCTCAGCCTGGTGTTGGGCCCCCAGGGCTCATTAGCGATACTCGACATATTCGTGTTGGTGGGAGAAGGCCGATCGGCCAAACTGATTATCCTTGTGGAATGGGTCGGATGGAAGTCTGAGGCGAATCGGCTTCCATCATCCCCCGGATTTCCTATCTGATTGCGATCGCAGCTTTCGGGTTCCGAAGACAGTTACGCTATGGCCACAGCCGCCAAAATCTATTTCCCTGAAATGACCGGCATTCGTGCGGTGGCGATGTATGGCATCTACAACTGCCACTTCAACCTCATCGACCCCGCGGTCTGGGGAAACACGCTCTATCGCCTGGGGCAGGAAATGCACTTGGGGGTGCCCGTTTTCTATGTGCTCAGCGGTTTCCTGATTTATTACCTCTACGGCTACAAACTCGAACGGCTCTCGCTGCCTTGGGCGTTCGATTACGCGAAGAACCGCGTGGCCAGAATCTATCCGGTCTACTTCCTCCTGCTGACGTTCGCGTATCTGTGGTCAGGATTTCCGGGCTCGACCCGCGAAACGGTCATCACATACACGCTAACCCAAGCATTGTTCCCCGACCTGGTGCACGCGGGCATTCCCCAAACCTGGACGTTGACGATTGAGGAGACGTTCTATTTTTCGGCCCCGTTCATCTTCCTGGCAGCACTGCGGTGGGGGTTGCTGGTTCCCTGCATGACAATCTTCGGGCTGGGGATTTTTCTGGTCACGGTCAAGTTTCCGTTCAATCCCTATTACCACAACATGACTCATGTGTTCGGCCGAACGTTATTCGGCATGATCGGCTGTTTTGGGTTCGGCATCCTGTTGGGCAAGATCGTTCGCAACCGCAAAGGAGACATTCCGAGACGAAGCAGGCCTGTCTTCACCTATGTCGCGCTGGCATGCATGTTTGCAATCATGCTCGTGCAAACCCGGCTGGCCGAACAAGCCGAGGCATGGCATCCGGGCGGAGACCTGGTGCGAGGTAGCGAACACCCGGTGGGATACTTTCTGAGTTACTTCGTCTTTCCCGGCTTCGTCATGATGTGGTTCTGGGGCATGATGACCGAGTCGAGCAAGGTCAAAGCCTTTCTCAGCATTCCCATCATCGTCTTACTGGGGCGAAGCTCTTACTGCTTCTATTTGCTGCACTTCGGGGCGGTGAGCACGATCCTCAATGATTTCATCACCCACAGCCGGTTCGGGCAAATTCTATTGCTGAACATTTTGGCCGTGTTGATGTTCAAGTTGATCGAACATCCGGCCAACCAGTACATCAAGTTTCTGGGGCGGCCTCCCAAGTCGGCCGACGACTTGTTCGCGGGAGGAGTCGACCGTCGGGCTATTGGTTACGGTGTGCTGTTCACGTTGATTTTGGTTGTTCAGCTAGCCCCACTATCACTAATCACTCAGCATCGCGCCGATTTGGCGTATGCATTTCTGGCCCCCGGTGGTTGGTTACAATCGCTGAAGGTGGCCATGTATGTTGCCGCCGGCGTGACGTTCGGTTCGGCGTTGTTTTATGGTGCGAGTGCTGCTTCAGTCTCAACAGGCACACGCGGTAGAAACGGCGTGCTTGCCATATTGGCCGCCGCCACCCTGCTCATTGCCGGAAGTGAATTGCCTTGGGGTGCTCGAATCCTTGAAGGTAATTCTCTAGCTGCCGAGAGAACCGTGTGGATAGTTTTGGTTACCGCACTGGTCGGTGGCGGGGCGCTGGTTTCAGCCAAGCTCCCCGGCCTCAAGCAACGGGCCACGGATCTTGGTGTCCCCCTGGCGACTCCGCGCCTGGGCATTGTTTTCGGAGCCAGCTTCGTATGGTTTTTGGGAGTCGATCGCAACGTTGATGCCTTTTCGGTCGCTGTGGCAATGGTGATGTTTGCGTATTCCATCGAAGTTCTGTTGGAGAGCTCCTTTGAACCTTCATCGCGCGCATTCGCCACAATCATGGGGACCGTTGTCGCGACAGCCGTGCCGCTGTTCATTGTTTCGGTAGCCACGGGCAATCCCACCGACTCGCCTCGTGTTCGTGCTGCGCAGTTGTCGATTGAAGCAGAGGAACTATCGGCCCAAGGTGATATTGCTGCCTCGGTCGAGGCCGCCGAGGCGGCCGTTGCCCTGTGGCCTGAAGATTCAGAAGCTCAGTTCCGGCTAGGGCTGGGATACTTCCAGCAAGGAAACATTGATGCGGCGGCAGAGTCGTTCACGCTGGCGTTGCAATTGGCCCCAAACATGTTCGATGCCCACAACAACCTGGGTATTATCCTGCTGAGGAAGAATCAACTGGAGGAAGCATTCTTCCATTTCCAGAAGGCGGTCAGCCTGAGCGATCATAACCCTGATGCGCACAACAACCTGGGCTATGTGCTCGAGCAACTCGGAGAGTTTGAAGGGGCTAAGAGCGAGTATGAAATCGCGCTACGCCTCGCACCGACGCACGAAAGTGCTCGCAAGAATCTCGATCGGCTGATCCTGCGGGTCGAATCACAGCGTTGACCCGCTGGGGTTCCGAACCGCTGCTCAATCGTCGTGAGCTTCGGCCAAGATACTTCGATACGCCTTACGGGCCGTTTCATAGGCGGCTTCTGCCTCGGCGAGTTCGCTCTCGCGAATCTTGGGGCTTTTCTCCTTCCAGCAAACATCCACCGCGTCGAGGCACCATTGTGCGCTACGCTTACTGGCCCGAATCGGTTTGCCGCCCAGCTCCACAAACACAGGGTTGGTGTGGCAACTGGGGAACACCCGCAGGGCGATCCAACTCGATTGCGCCGGGGTGACTTCGAATTCCAACTCGCGGATCTGGCCGTCTGCTACGATTTCCTGCGTGGCGATCGTTTCTCCGTTGACGACCAGGTCGACAGGTACCTTGTTGGTATCACCAATTCTGGCCCGTTCGATGTGCCAATAGGGTTGATGATCGAGGGGGCGGCTGCGAATATCCTCTCGTGGCTCGTCGGCCAAAAGCGCCGCGGCGCGAACGCGGACCTTGAGCGGTTTCGATTCCTCGATCGCAAGCACACTCGCACGACCGTCGGAGCCGGGCTCCCCGACCCCCTGCCCTTCTACGGTGAAGTCGACCAGGTGGCACAGACCGTCGGTGCAGTAGCTTCGTCCATCGCGAATCCCCATCACCCAATTGTCGTAGGTTAACGACTCGTCCGGGTTCAGCTTGACGTAGGCGCGACCCAAGCCGACACGCTCTCCGTAGATGCAGGGGAAATCGGTTTCGCCGCTAATCCGCGCCGTGTAGCCGCAATTGAGTGTGTGATACCAAATGTTCAGTTCCCAAACGGCCGGGGTATCGACGGCGGAAATGAAGTCACACACACCGTGGGCCACATCGACGATATATTCGTTGGCCCCAATTCCGTCGAAGGGAGGCATGTCGAATGTCGGCAGTTCGGTGGCGTCGACTTTCAATCCCCACCCGCTGTGCGAGAAACCAACCACCCCGCCCTGCTCTTTGCCCCAGCGAAGCACGGGCAAGTCCCAACTGGGCCACTCGTCGATTCGCGTCGTGTCGGGATAGTCGTCATCGGTGAGCCGCAGCAGGCAGAGATGTCCCGCGTGCGAGCTGGGGAACCCGGAAACCTCCACGTCGTACCGCATCAAGTATCGATCGGTCGAGAGACGATTCACGCGGCCCTCGAAGTACTGTTTCTGGTAATACCAACAGGGGCCCCACGACAAAACACAGCCGACGTTGAGATCTTCGCCCAGAATATGCCGCATCATGTCGACCGGCTGCACGCCCTCCGTCGGGCTTTCATAGTGTTTACATCCCGCGGCGTGCACATGGTGATCGCCCGAGTACCAGCCGTCGTCGGCCAACTTGATCCATCGCTCGAGCTTGAAGCGTTCGCGATGAGAAACGCTGTCGGGAACGTGGATCATACGCTTGAGGATCCGGTATTCCGGTCCCCGGGTATACGTCACCTCATATTCTCCCGGCGGTAACATCACCGACTCGCCGCTGTGTCGATAGATCTGTTCATGGAAGAAAAAGTCCGGAGCCAGCCGGCGGGCCATCGATGGGTAGACGCGATTGTGCTGGTCGCGGAACACAAACTGCCCGGTGGTGGGTTGCCCGTCGTCGTCGAGCACTTCCAGCACCACCTCAACGGCCGGTTCGCACTGAAACAGCACATTCATCTCGCTGCGGAACCCCAGGTCTTGCGTACCCTGCCCCGCGTCGAACACCAGCTTGGCTTCGCGTCGCCCCACATCGCGGCTGTAGAGTTCGATGATTCGATACTCGAGTTCCAGCCCCGAGAGTTTCTCGTTCAGCGGTTGCTTGGCATGCATGCTGACATCGAGCCAACGGTCCCCGACTTCGCTCGGCTTGATCGCCACTTCCGGTTCCGCTGCCGAAGTGGATTGCTTCACCAAGGGTTCCGCGTTGGGGCTCGTGCAGTTCAACACCGCCGTAACGCCGGCCTCGTTGTGCACCTTCACCAGGAACACGCGCCAACCCTGCTGCAAGAGTAACTTGGGGGCGGGTCCGACGGCCGCTTTTACACGACTCTCAGGATTGATATTCACCGCCGCCAGGCAGAGGGGATCGAGTACGCGCTGCACCGCTTTGGCGGCTTCGGCCGCGTCGGTCATTTCCAGGGCCGCGTCAAACTGGCCTTGTTGCTCTTCGGTCAGCGGCGAACCAAGCATGTCGAGCGTCTGCACCACTCGCACGACTTGCGCCTTCAGTGGCTGCCATTCCACGCCGCCCACCAGCGGCAGTTCGTCCTCGGCACGTGCGGAACATACGGCTGAAACCAGGAGCAGTGCGAAGGCGCTCTGCATAGCCACAAATCTCCACACGATTTGCATCTTGTTGTCTCCCAGGCAGGACGGTAGCAGACGAATCCCGATAGCGTACTCCTATTGTGAAGCATCGCGGCGCCCCATGCAAAGAGTTCGGCGAAACTCAAGTCTACAACTTCACTAGAGCGTATTTCAAAACCTCGTTTTGGCTTCGCTTGCCAGGAGCAGCCCCGAATACTTTGTAGGGTTGCATCGACGAATCTCGTGGATTCGCCTGCTTCGCCCTCCACGCCACTCACGACAACCTCGGGCACGAAACCGGTTTTGAAATGCGATCTAGGAATTGAAGCAAGCTGAAAACATGGCCGTAACAAACAGGACGCGTTTCCGCTTCTGGCTAATGACCCCGGTTTTCGGGACATTCGATCTAGGCTGCATCTCTTCGTTCAGAGCAGAATCCGCTCTCCAGAAAGCAAAGGAAGTGCCATGAAACTGATCGTTGCCTCAACAATTCTCGGTCTATTTTCCACGTGCACAGTAGCGGCTACCGCGGCAGAAGCCACTTCGGAAGATCGCTACATTGTGCCCGCAAGGTACCAGATCTCAATTAACTGGTTCGAAGAGAATCGTCCGAAGTTCTATAGGGCGGCCAACGCGGAAATCCTCAAGGTTCGGGGAAAAGGAGAGTACCTGGTCCGTTCGCAGACCCCCGTGGGGCCGAGCACCTACGTTGTGAAAGAGACCGAGGACAAGAAGGATGGGCAGACCAAGTATCGCATCAAGCTGGTAAAGCAAGTCAGCGGACGGGTCGAAGACATGCAATCGACCGTGACAATCACGCGAGATGGTAGCCAGACCCAGGTCACGATGACCACCTACATCGACTTTAGACACTTGCTGGCTTCGACTGGGGCAGTAAAACGCGTAACGGATAGATCCGTTTCGCAAACCAAAGAGCTATTGGTGAATCATGTCCCTCGATGACCTGTTTTCGATTTGTAACACCGCAGTATTGCCCGGCTGGGCTTTGCTAATTTTCGCCCCACGCTGGAAATGGGGCACACGGCTTGTTGTTCCTTTGGTATTGCCGTCGGTGCTGGCGGTTGTGTATCTCGCCGTAGGAGTCGCGGCCCTCAACGACGGTGTGGAAGGAGGTTTTTCGACGTTAGATTCTGTCTCGCAGTTGTTTGAGAATCGCCATTTGGTTGTCGCCGGTTGGGTTCATTACCTGGCGTTCGATTTAGTCGTTGGGTGTTGGGAAGTTCGTGATGCCCAACGGCTGGGGATTCATCACTTACTGGTGGTGCCATGCCTGATTCTCACGTTCCTAGCTGGCCCAGTCGGTTTCTTGCTTTATGTCCTCTTGAGAGTATCCATCAAGCGTGAACTGTTGGTGGGGGAACGTCATGTACCGCCTGATTGCTGAACTCGATCGAAGAAATCGACCTCTGCACCTCACGGGCTGGATACTAATTGCAGGGTTTCTCGTGACGATAGGGTGCGCCTGTTTCGATACCCGCGTTGTCACGGGATTGAACCCTTGGCTGAAGCCGATGAAGTTTATCTTGTCCTTCGTGCTCTACGGCTGGACGATCGCCTGGTTGCTCAGTTACCTTCCCTTGCGATCATGGATGAAGCTGGCGATCGGCTGCGTCGCTTCAGCAGTAATGCTCGCGGAAGTGTTCGTTATTGCGTTGCAGGCAGGACGAGGCACGACTTCACACTACAACACAGACACCTTGTTCGATGCTGCACTGTACTACGGCATGGGGGTCGGGATTTGCATCCTGACCCTCCTCATGATCGCGATGACTTGGATGTTCTGGGCCCTGCCAGCCCGGCTACCGCGCGTGTGCGTGTGGGGAATTCGAGCCGGATTGGTGCTGTTCTTACTCGGACTTGCCGAAGGCTGGGTGATGATTCTGTTAAGTTCACACACCGTGGGTGCGGCTGACGGTGGGATGGGCTTGCCGCTGGTGAATTGGAGCCTGACCGCTGGCGATCTGAGGATTTCCCACTTCTTGGGACTGCATGCCCTGCAAATTCTGCCAATGTGTGCATTCGTTGTCTGCCGTTTTCCTAACACTTCGGAGACATGGCAGAAATTCACGCTCAGTAGCATCACAACAGGTTACGTCACGCTGATGTTCCTGACGTTCGTTCAAGCAATGGCCGGCGTTCCCCTGTTGGCCGGGTAACGCGTGTTGCTCGTTCACTTCGCAGCAGGCGGCTCAACCTCGAGCGTGGTCGCCAGATCGAGCAGTTGTTTCCAATTCCCCTCGTCGAAAGGAACTCCGTTGGCCTTTCGATTGATAAGCACGTTACGCTCGGGATCGCCGGGAAGCAGGATCTCCTCAACGCCATCGATCTTAGGGCAACCGCGAACGAACGCGACCAGATCGGTCACTTGTTGCCCGAAGTGGCTGGCACCACCAAGGTGATCGGGATCGATGACCATCATGAACACACAGTTGCCGAGCTGATTCTGGGGCACTTCCCGGGCGCACATCCCTCCGGAAAGTGCTCCGGAAAAAATCTCAACCATTAGCGCCAGACCGAACCCCTTGTAGGCTTGATCACCACCCATCGGCAGAATCGTGCCGGGCGGATCGGCGTACAGTTTATGGGGATCGTTCGTCGGGTGGCCTTCGGAGTCGAGCAGCCACCCGTCGGGACAAGTATCCCCGGCAATTCGTTTGACCCGCACCTTTCCCTCAGCAGTAGCGCATGTGCCGAAATCGACAATCAAAGGGCGATCGCCGGCAGGCACGCCAAAGGCAATCGGGTTGGTTCCCAGCCGTGGCGCCTTGCCGCCGGGAGGAGCAACTCGACGGGTCGATCCGTGGGTGTTGACCATCATCATCGAGACCAAACCCGCCTGCGTGGCTTTTTCGCAGTACTCGCCCAAGCGACCGACGTGCGAGGAGTGAATCAAGGTGCCCACCCCGGTGCCGTGCTTCTTGGCCATGGCGATCAGCCGATCGGTCAGATCGTGTATGAGGGTTTGGCCGAATCCCCAGCCACCGTCTGCCACGATGGTTGTATCTGTTTCTTTGGTTATGTTCAGTTGAGCACCGGCCGTAGTCTCGCCTTTTTTCAATCCGTCAAGATAAAAAGGGATTCGCATCACCCCGTGTGAGTCGTGTCCCCGCAGGTTCGCGCCGACCAGGCTCTCGGCAATCACGGCGGCTTCGTTTTCAGGCACGTTGTTGGAGGTCAAGAGACGAGTTGCGAAATCCAGCAGTGCTTCGGCTTCGATGGTAGGCATGATCGAAAGGCTATCGGGTTGAAGTGAGATGACCAAAGAGAAACTACAACCTGTATGCGTGCTCACCCGGCGGGAGTACGAGCGGGCCGTCAACCTAGCACCGCCCGCCGTGAACGTCTAGCAGCGGCTACGCTACGGCCAGCCATTTTGGCGGCAAGCCTCATAGAGTGCGATGGCGACGGAGTTCGAGAGGTTCAAACTGCGGGCGTCTTCTCGCATCGGGATCCGCAGGCAGTGTTCGCGGTGGGCTTCGCGAAGCTCGCTGGGCAAACCCTGCGATTCGCAGCCGAAGACGAGCACGTCCTTGGGCGAATACTCCACACCGCGGTAGTCCTTGGTCGCCGTTTTCGTGAACAGCCACATGGTTGCCTCGGTGGGCAGTTTTCCTAGCAGCGCGTCCCAGTCGTCCGCCGTTTCCCATTGCAGGTGTTGCCAGTAATCCATGCCGGCTCGCCGCAGGTGGTAGTCGTCGACCCGAAATCCAAGCGGCCGGACCAGCCACAGCTTTGCCCCCACCGCAACACACGTACGCCCGACGCTTCCCGTGTTGTAAGGGATCTCGGGCTGATGCAGCACGATGTGTAGGTGTGGGTTATACGACAATGCGAACTGCTCTCGGATTGCGGATCATCCCGCGGGGACTTCACCCTTGGCGTGGGGATCATTAGGATGCGATTCACCCCTCGGCGTTGGAATGCCGCGGAATCGCTCCCTTAACGTAGTCTTTACTGGATGGTTGAGGAATGCCCGCATCGATAAGTGCACCGCAAAAGAGTTGTTATGAAGAAGCGTTGAGCTTTGCCGAATCGCAAGTGGACGCCACGGTCGAGCGCACGCCTGATTACTTCCCCATCTACACCGAGCAGGGCCGATGGCAACACGACGGGGAACTGTGGACCGATTGGACCGGGGGATTTTTCGCCGGCATGATGTGGCAGTTCCATCGTCGCACGAGTGATCCGACCTGGCGCGAGCGGGCCGAACACTATTCAAAGTTGCTCGAACATCGCCAATACGACCGTAATGTGCACGACCTGGGGTTTATCTTCCTCAATACGTACCTGCCTTGGTATGAACTGACCGGCGACGCTGTCCTGCACGACGTATTGATTCAAGCGGGGCGAACGTTGGCCATGCGATTCGTCGATCCGCCGGGTTACTTGCAGAGTTTCGTTGCCCCTCGGTCGCTGTTCATCGACATCATGATGAACGTACCGATTGTGTTTTACGCGGCCCGAGAAACGGAAGACCAGCAGTTGCGAGAGATCGCCGAGCGTCATTGTCGCACCACCCGCGATCGCATCGTGCGGCCCGACGGTTCAACGGCGCACGAGGGAATCTTCGATACGGAAACGGGCGATTTTCTTCGGGAGGATACCCACCAGGGGCTGCGGCCCGACAGCCGTTGGGCGCGGGGACTGGCCTGGTCGCTGTACGGATTCAGTACCGTGTACGGCTATACCGAGAACCCGGAGTTCCTGGAGGTGGCCCAGCGAAACGCCGACTTCTGGGTCGCACACCTGCCGCAGGACAGTGTTCCGTACTGGGACTTCGATGCCGACTTGGGGGCCACCCTGCCCTGGGGTCCGCAGAAAGATAGTTCTGCCGGGGCGATTGCCGCCAGCGGGTTGTGGCAGTTGTCCTGGCAGACTCCCGATGCGGAACGAGCGACCCGATATCGCAGCACCGCCCTGGCAATGCTCGACGCGCTTTGTGCGCCGAACTATCTGGCGAATGACAAGCCCGGCTGGGAAGGCATTCTGCAGCATGGCGTCTACCACACGGCCAAGAACCTGGGGGTCGACGAGTCGGTAATGTGGGGCGAGTTTTTCTTCGTCGAAGCACTCACGCGCGTGCTTGCGGACAGCTAACCGCTTGGTTGCACATTAGTTAATTAGCTAGACCACGGGCTCTGTGTTGCAGGGTATTCGGAATACCTCGAAAGGTTCGCCATGTCAGCCGCAATGTCTCCGAAAGAAAAGCAAAAAACTCTTGGTGTCAGACTGAAATTAAAAAGGGCCAAAGAGCACATCACTGAATTCGAGCAAGCCGTAGGAGCCTTCAAGAAAGACAAAGTCTGTGTACTTGGAACCAAGAGATACCCTGGGCAGCCCAACTTTAGGGCCGTCTACATTAAGTCCATAAAGAAGATACCGGACAGACTCGCCATCATTGCCGGCGATGCATTGTTCAACTTGCGAAGCGCCTTGGATCACCTCGCGATGGCATTTTGGCTTAATGCCGGAAACCACGGAAATTGCAGACACGTTAGTTTCCCGATCGCGAGCAGTGCCAGCAGATACAGGGCTGAATCTGATAGAAGAATGAAGGATTTTGACTTCAACGCAAAAAAAGCGATCGACGTGATACAGCCGTACCAAGGTGGAAACGGTCACTCACTTTGGGTGCTCAACGAATTGAATAACATCGATAAGCATCGCCTCTTGCTCACGGTTGCAATGAGTATGCAGCCTTTCAACCACGGCGAAGCCGCCAATCGCCACCTGAAGAGACTTGGCCATCCCGAGGCAAATTTCCGCGATTTGTACATTGTTCAAAAGAAAGATGGAGACCTAATGGACTGCATTTCCTACAAGCAACCGAATGTCCTATATGCAATCAAGAGTGGTGACGTAATCACTGGCTTCCCCAAGGACTCAGATTACTACAAGGACGTGAAGCCCATCTTTGAAGTGGCGTTTGACGAGTCTCAGGTCGGGGACGGTGACACGGGAGTTAAAACACTCAATGATCTCTTGGAGTTCGTCACAAAGGTTATCAACCAGCTTTCGGGGCTTCTCTAATGGCCTGCTACTGGACGCTCCGACTCAGAGCCCTGAGTGACGAAGCTTTTGTAGGACCCTAAATGTTGCCGTCAACAATGGGCAGGACTCTCCGGGATGGCTAAAATGATAGGTAGTCACTCGGAAAATCTTTCAGGAGACCACATCCGTGGAATTGAAGCGTAATTCGACTCGGGCGGTGCGGATTGGTTCGATTACCGTTGGCGACCACAACCCCATCGCCGTGCAAAGTATGACGGCGACCAAAACGCAGGATATCGACGGCACGGTCGGTCTGATCAACCTGCTGGAGTCTGCCGGGGCCGATGTGGTTCGGGTTGCGGTGGATAGCAAGAAGGACGCCGCGGCACTGGCGGAGATTCGTACCCAAACCACCGCGAATCTTTCGGTGGACTTGCAGGAGAATTATCGTCTGGCGGAAGTCGTGGCCCCGCACGTCGACAAGATTCGCTACAACCCCGGGCATCTCTATCATCACGAACAGAGCAAGCCGTGGCAGGATAAAGTTCGCTATCTGGTCGAAGTGGCCGTGGCCAACGATTGTGCCATGCGTGTGGGCGTAAATTGCGGTTCGGTCGATCCGGCCATGGCCGAAAAGTACGACAGCGACGATTCGATTTCGCCGATGCTCGAAAGTGCCCTGGACCACTGCGAGTTGCTGGATGACCTGGGCTTCACCCGCTACGTGGTATCGCTCAAGGACTCCGATCCCAAAAAGGTGATCGAGGTGAACACTCGATTCGCCGAAGCCCGGCCCGACGTTCCACTGCACCTGGGCGTGACCGAAGCCGGAATGCCCCCGGATGGAATAATTAAAACGCGGATTGCGATGGAGCAACTCGTTGGACGTGGCATTGGCGACACGCTGCGCGTTTCGCTAACGGTTCCCAACTCGGAAAAGCCCCAGGAGATTGCCGCGGGCCGTGAGATTCTGGCCGATATCGCCGCCGGTCGGGTTCGCTCGGTGGTCGACTACGGGCTCGATACGCTGAACATCATCAGCTGCCCCAGTTGTTCGCGGGTTGAAAACGAAGCGTTCGTCGAGTTAGCCCAGCAGGTGAAGGAGATGACGCAGTACGCCAAGGAACATGCCTTGACCATCGCCGTGATGGGCTGTCGCGTGAATGGCCCAGGCGAAACCGATGATGCCGACTTGGGGCTGTGGTGTGGCCCCAACTACGTGAATCTCAAACGAGGCGGTGAGGCTCTGGGAGCGTATCCCTACGACGAGATTCTGGGCAAACTCAAGTCGGAACTCGACGCCATGATTGCCCAACGAGCGGGAAGCGGGGTTTAGAGCCAGTTTTAATTCCTTGTTTCGGCTTCGATCGTTGGTGGTTGACCCGACTGCTTTGTCGGTCTGCATCGACGAATCCCATGGATTCGCCTGCTTCGACCTCCTCGCCTCGGAACAACCATCAACAATCTCGGGCACGAAACCGGTATTGAAACTGGCTCTAGACTTTCGTCGAAGCTCGGTTTCCTGACGCGAGAGCCTTTGCCTTATGTCGACGTCTGCACAACTGGTCAACGAGGGGCTGGTCCATCATCAGGCGGGGCGTTTGGACGAAGCGCGGGCCTGTTACCAGCAATCGCTCGAGTTGAATGGCAGTCAGCCTGATGCGTTGCATCTGTTGGGCGTGGTTGCCTGCCAACAGGGTGAAAACGCCGAGGCCATCAAGCTGATTCGTCGGGCCATCGCCCTGGAGCCCAATCACCCTGCTTACCACAGCAACTTGGGGAACGCCTATCAGCAGTTGGGGCAGTTGCCCGAAGCCGTGGCGGCCTACAGCGAGGCGATACGCATCCAGCCTGGTTTTGGAGATGCCTACAGCAACCTCGGACACGCCTTGCGAAAACTGGGTCGTTTGCATGAGGCGATCCCGGCTTTCCAACAGGCCATGCAACTGAAGCCCGGGTACGTCGATGCCTGTAATGGGTTGGGCAGCACGCTGCGTGCCCTGGGGCGATTGAGCGAAGCGGAGAAGTGCTACCGTACGGCGATCGCCTGGAAACCACGGTTTGCCAACGGCTACGCGAACCTGGCCAACACACTCCGCGACCTGGGGCGGTGGGACGAAGCGATTGATTGCTTTCACCAGGCGCTGTCGATTAAACCCGAGACACCGCAGGTTCTGGCGTCGCTCGGCAATACATGTCGCGAAGACAGGCGATACGAGGAAGCGCGTGATGCTTATGAAAAGGCTGCGAACCTGGAACCGGACAATCTCCTGCTGCGTCTGCAGGCCGACACCGTGTGCCCTACAGTGATGCCGGACGATGCGGCCATCGATGCGTATCAAGCGACGTTGTTCGACCGGATCGCCGAGTTGCGAGCCAAAGCTTCCACTCTTCGCATGGAACATATTCGGCGCGTCGGCGGAGAGCCGCCGCTGAACTTGCAATGCCACGGTCGCGATGACCGTGCTTTGCGAGAGGCGTATGCCGGGCTTTTCGAAGGAGCGTTTGCAGAGATTGAACTGCCCGAGCGAAAGGAGAAGCCCAAGTTGGGGTTCATCGTCACGGCTCACCACGAACGGGCGTTTCTGCGTTCGATGGCCGGGGTGATTGAGCGGTTGCCAACCGATTCGTACAGCATCGAGGTCTTTTGCCCTGCAGAAAGCGTTGAACGGATTCGGGCCGGCATCCGTCGCGCGGAACTGTCGATCGTTGCCATTCCTGCTGAGTTTGAACCGGCGGCCCGTGCGATTGCGGCTCGTGTTTGCGACGTGTTGTACTACTGGGAAGTTGGCACCGACGCAGTGAATTACTTCTTGCCATTCATACGATTGGCCCCGGTGCAGTGCACGTCGTGGGGCATTCAGGTCACCAGCGGCATCCCGACGATGGATTATTACGTGAGCAGTGAGCTGATCGAACCGGAGGGGGCAGCCGCCCACTACAGCGAGAAGTTGCTGTTGATGCGGGCGATTCCCAGCTATCAATCGCGGATTTCACACCCCGAGGTGCCTAAAGACCGTGCAAGCCTGGGATTACCCGAAGCGGGCCATGTTTACCTTTGCCCTCAGCAGTTGGGCAAGATTCATCCGCAGTTCGATCATCTACTGGCAGATATTCTGCGACAAGACCCGCAGGGAACCGTGGTGATCACCCAGGGACGTTCCGCCCGAGAAGCAGCCGCACTTCGTCGGCGCTGGGAAGCGGTGATCGCGGATGTCGAGCCGAGGATCGTGTTCGTACCCACGCAGCGCGGGGACGATTACACGAACCTGCTGCTTGCGGCCGACGTGTTGCTCGATACGCTGCACTATGGTGGGGTGAACACCACGTATGATGCCCTGAGCTTGGGGAAGGCGGTGGTAACGTTGCCGGGCGAATTCCAACGTGGCCGCTACACGCTGGGCTGTTATCGACGCATGAACTACCTGGAGTGCGTGGCCAACGATCGCAGTCACTATGCGAACATTGCGGTACGATTGGCGAGCGAGCCGGCGTATCGAGCCGAAGTGGAAGCCGAGATCCTGCGACGCGGTGATTCGCTTTTCGAAGATCAACAGGCAATCGACGAACACCACCGCTGCTTCATGCAGTTGATTGAGTTGGCCCGCGGGTAAGCGAATCCCCGGGAGCTAACTCTTCTTTTTCTTGTTCTTCTTCTTGCGCTCGGGCAAATTCTTGAAGAAGTTCTCGTCGACCGCGGCCGGGGCGGGGTTCGCAACGGTGAGCGGCGCCTTGTCGTCGTACTTCTTCTGCTCTTCTTTAAGCAACGTCATCATCTCTTTCACTCGGTCGGCGTACGCGGGATCCTGGGCCAGGTTGTTCATTTCGTGCGGATCGTCCTTGAGATTGAACAACTGGGTCACGTCGACCTTGGGATAGCGCAGCAATTTCCAGGGACCTTTTCTCACGCCCCGCTGCACGTCTTTGTAGGCCAGAAAGATCGTGCCGCGCCCGTCAGGTTGATCGCCACGAATCACCGGTGCCATACTGATGCCGTCGATGTCGCTGGGAGGTGTTGCACCAATCAAGTCGATGGTCGTGGGGAAAATGTCCATCAGGTAGCAGAAAGCCTCGCTCTGGCCGTGCGGAATGCCTGGGCCGGAGAAGACCAGCGGCGATTTCATGCTGTGTTCATACAGGCTTTGCTTCCCAAACAGGCCGTGACTTCCGATGGCCAGGCCATGGTCGGAAGAGAAAATGATGATGGTGTTTTCGTACTGCTTCAGCTCATCGAGCGTCTTCAGGATACGGCCAATATTATTGTCCAGCGACGACACACAGGCGTAGTAATCGTGCAGATGCTCACGGACTTCGACTTGCTTTCTCGGCCATGAGGCGAGTCGCTCGTCGCGAACGTGCATGTCCCCGTTGTCGAAGGGATGAAACGGGGCGTAATTCGTCGGAATCGGAATCTCTTGTCGGTTGTAGATGCTGCGGTACTGCTTGTCTGCGACTCGAGGATCATGTGGTCCTTCGAACCCCAGGTACATGAAGAAAGGCTTTTCTTTGTCCCATGTGTGCAAGAGGAAGCGAACGGCATTGTCGGCGATAGTGCGTCCGTGATGCCCGGAAGTTCGCTCCTTCGCGTCGACCAGATAGCTCGAATGATCGAACGACGTGTGGTAGACGTGCGGCGTGTTTCCGCGTTTCGATTGGTGGTAGGTCTCGTAGCCCAACTTGCCCATCACATCGCCGAAGGTGCCATCCTTCTTGTTGGTGTCGTAACGAAACAGCGACATCCCGCTGTGCACCATGTGCCGGCTGGGCTGACACACAGCCCCCGAAGTGCTGCCCATGCAGTAGGCATTGAGAAACGAGAACCCTTTACGTACCAGGCGGTCGATGTTGGGCGTTTGGATCAGGTTATTGCCCAGGGCGTGGATGGTGTCGGCACGCTGATCATCGGTGAACAAGAACAGCACATTCGGCTTGTCTGCCGCGTTGGCGGATCCCAGGCAGGCAGCCGCGAATACGAAGCAGAGGATGAAGCGAGTCAGCATGGATCTTCACTCGGGTTGGGCATGGTTGGTGTGAGCCGCATGGCACTCCCAAATAGTATCTCAGGGAATCGGGCAATGCGAGTAATGGAAGCGCCAAATTTGTCGACTGTAGCTGTATTTCTGGGGATACCGTGCAATCGACTTGGCGAACGCCGTGCCGTTTTTTTCTCATCGGAGAAAGTTGTAATGTCAGGCCACGACGACACGACAATTCAGCGAATGACCGTGGGGGAGCTAGGCGGTCGGGATCTTCAAGTTCAGCTCTTCCACGGTTTCGGCGGTCGCGGCGACCAGTTCGTTGATATCTTCCGGATAGACGTGCCCAATCGTACCGACGCGGAAGGTGTCGGCGTCGCTCACCTTGCCGGGATAGAGTACGAATCGGCGGCGTTTCATCGCTGTGTAGAAGCTCTCGAAGGTAAATCCTTCATCTTCGGGGTATAGAAACGACGTGATAATTGGCGATCGCCACTCCGGCGGAAGCAGCGGCCGGAAACCAATCTGCTGGTAACCTTCCACCAGTCGGCGGTGGTTTTCGCAGTACCGCTCGTATCGAATCGCCACGCCCCCCTCGGCGTCCAGTTCGTCGAGTGCTTGTGCGAATGCTCTCACGACATGCGTGGGGGAGGTGTATCGCCACTTGCCGTGTTTGCTCTCCATCTCCCACCACTGATCGTACAGGTCGAGGCTCAGCGAACGGGCCCAACCTTTGGAAGCTTCGAGCAGAGAGCGCTGACCAATCACAAATCCGAAGCCGGGTACCCCCTGAATGCACTTGTTGGCACTCGAGATCAGAAAGTGAGCTCCGGTTTCCTCCATGGTCATGGGGATGCCGCCGAAGGAACTCATGGCATCGAGAATAAAGATTCGCTCGTGCTCGCGGGTCAATTCTCCTACCGCGGCTGCGGGGTTGAGCATCCCAGTGCTGGTTTCGCAATGCACCATGGCCACATGGGTGATCGACGTGTCCGACTTCAACGCCGAGGCAATCTCATCGATGTCGGCAGGGCGAATCTCCGGAAGCTTGAGTTCCACGCAATCGATCTTAAGCCGCTGGGCCATTTGCACCATGCGGTTGCCATACGCGCCGTTGTTGACGATCAGCACCTTGCCGCCGGGCGGGATCACCGAGCCAATGGTGGACTCGACACTGAACGAACCGCTTCCCTGCATCAGGACCGAAGTGTATTCATCGGTGTTGGTGGCCAGACGAACCAGGCGATTGCGAATGTCGGTCACAATGTTGTTGTAATCGTCGTCCCAAGTGCAGAAGTCGCTCAGCATGACTTCCTTGACGGTTCGCGATGTGGTTAATGGGCCGGGCGTGAGTAACAGATAGGGAATCTCGGGGTCCACCAATGTCTCCTTGTTGGTGCGGTGCGCTTGGCTAGCGATACGTTTGCCGGATGTATGGCGTGTGGCCTACGGGCGTTGTCCGTCGGCGATTCGTTTTTCAATTTCCGGCAACAGCTCCGGGATATCGGCGGCGGTTTCCAAAACCCAGTGTGCCCCGGACTCCAACAGTTTCTTGGCTGCGGCGTCGATCCGCTGTTGCTGCTCGTTGTCGCTAAGGCTGGAAAGCTGTTCTTGGGTGAGCCCCACGTCGTTGCCGGTGCGGGTGATGCCTACGGTCCACGCTCCCGCGTTGCGACCTTCGCCAATATCGTGCACCGTATCGCCTACCTTGACGACCGCGGTGGGAGGGTAGACATCGAGCTGCTGCATGATTGAAAACATGCCCCACGGGGCTGGGCGACCGGAAGGTACGTCGTCGACGCACAAGCTGACGTCGGGGGCATATCCGCTGACGGCCGCGCGCTGGACGACACCTTGCGCCGCTTCACGAAAATAGCCGGTCGTGGCGCCAATCTTCACGCCGCGCTTACGCAGGCGGTCGGCGGCTTCGATCATGCCGGGGATCAAGTCGCTCGCTTCGGCGATGGCTCGGGTTACCTCGGGTTGCAGCAACCGCTGATAGAGTGTCTCGACGTCGTCCTCGACGAATTCGCGTTCGTGAATCAACTGCCACTGCTTGGCCACCTCGGTCAATTGCCCCAATGCTCGGACATGATCCTTTTTGTGCATGCCCATGGGCCCCCGGGCCTGCTCCAGGGTGACTTCGATTCCGGAATCGGCGAAGACCTGAATGAAGGGGGCGACCGGTGCGAAGCAGCCGAAGTCGACGGTCGTGCCAGCCCAATCGAAGACGACCAACTTGACTGGCCCTCGGTACTCGAACTCGCTCATCGGTCTCAACCTGCTTTCATCGTTTGAATCTCGAACAAGGGGCGTTCCATCTCAATTTCTGGAATAGCCATGCACCAACAAACCGGCCGATTGCTTCTCGGCAGGGCCTCACTTGTATCCGATCAACCGAGTCTGTCAAACCACCGGTGAACAACTCCCGGCCTGGAAGCGGAATGTGCTCGAATTACGGGCAAAATCCAAATCGCCGGATTTCCTGCGCCGTCGCGAGACGGTGCTTCGACGTATGTTTGAACTGGACTCGATCGACTCGCTGATTCCCACGTTTAGAACTGCATCGAACACCATGTTCCGTACGATTCTCATCTGGCACCTGCACCAAATGTGGCGATCTGCCCAACTGCGGGCCACGGTATTGGGGGCGGTACTGGTCGTAACATTCGTGTCGATCGCGGCGGTCGACGTCGGACCTGCCGAGTTGGTCGAACGGCTCACTTGGGCCCAATTTCTCACGGCGGTGGTTTGCGGAGGGTTTCTCACGGCATGGCGAGTGACCCAACTCCCCAAGTCCCGCAGCTATGAGTTCTATTTGCTCGCTCCGTCCAGCGATTGGGAATTACTGGCCGGTGAAGTGCTGGCCGGGATGCTTCGCACCACGGTCGTCGTGTTAGCCACCGCACCGCTGCTGGTGGCCCTGTGGGGAGCCGAATGGATCAGCGGTGCCGGCTGTCTGGCATTATTGACCGTGCCGCTGGTGGCCGGCTGGCTTTCGGGGCTGGCGATGGCCGTCGTGGCATTCGAACCACTGTGGTTTCGCCGTCTGGTCGAACGCCTGGTGTTGCTGGTGGTGCTGGTCTACCTGGTCGTCTTCGGGCTGCTGGGGCATTTCTGCATGCCGACCATCGTTGCGTGGTGGTCGAAGCTAACCGGTACCCCGGTAGCAACGTTCGCTCAAGTGGGAGCCACGACGCGGTACCTCAACCCGTTTCGCTTGTTGGGGGCGGTCTCCAGTGAAACGGAGCCCGGCCTCTTGCTGCGGTTGGCAGTCGTGACTGCGGCGCTGGTTTTCGTTTCGGCGCTATGTTTTGCTCGCCTGGTGATGCGGCTTCGGAAACACTACCAGGAAGAAAACTACTTTCGTCCCGGCGAGCGGCGAAAAGGATCGCAACGCATCGGCATGAATCCTTTGAGTTGGTGGACGAGGCGTCGCGTCAGTCAGTTTCGCGGAAATGTAAATCTATACCTCACGTGGACAACGCTGGGACTCTATAGCTGTTGGATGATGCTCGAGGCCCATTGGCCAAGTTGGTTGGCGATGAACCAACTACTGCTTATTCGCACACTTGGCGGCGAGGCTCTCTTGCTGGTCGCGGCCTTGCAATTGGCGGTTGTCCCCATGGCCTTCTTGAACGGTCTGTGGGACAGCAACTCCCAGCAACGCGTGCGACGACTCGAACTTCTGCTCATTACGCCACTGGCAGGAAGGGAATTCCTGTGGGCCAGCGCCATGGCGGCGTGGACTCGAGGCAAAGGTTACCTATTGGGGGCATTGGGAATCTTGATGGCCTCCCTGATTGCCGGAAGAATCACCGGGTTGGAAGCGATTGGGATTCTTGGCCTGGGGGCCAGCTATCTGCTGCTCTGCTTCGCGGTGGCCTTCCGGAATTTCGCTCGGGTGGAAAGCGATCAATCGGTCACGGTGCGTGGGATGGTATGGTCGATCGGAATGCCACTGTTGACCTTCGCCCTGTTCCGTGTTGGCAACGACATGCTTGCCGCGGCAACCCCACTGGGAGCCGTCTTCATCATGGCGCTGCCCACCGCGGAGCGTGCTGCCTGGATCGACGGTTCGGTGACCACTGTATGGACCATCTCCGGCGTCATCATGGCCGGTTGTCTGATTGGAGCATGCCTGTTGCTACGCTCGGCCCTGCGAAACTTCGAGCGGGAGATTCACACCTGGTTCGAGGCAAACCTGGTGCGAGGTGCTGAGGGCGAACCGAGCGACAACCGCAGGCGGCGCGTGGTGCCCCGACTCTGGCTGCCCGTGCCGAGCAAGTAATCGGCCCGCGGATGTTCTTGATTGGGCCATTTCTCTCTCGGTTGGCAGCCAATCACTCCCCCCACGATACCGTGTCGGCGTACGATGGGTTACAGTGGCTAGACCCAGTGGCAAGGCATTGAAGTCCAGCCTGAAGCCGAATCAACGATCATCCCGTGCGCGTGACTCCATGACAGAAAAAGCCATCGCAGTGCGACCCTGGCTGTTGGCCCTGCTTTGCATAGGCGCGTCTTTCTTCACCGCGATAACTGAATGCAAGGCCGACGAAGCCCCAAAGTCGCTTGATGAGCGGATTGAGATCGAACTGTTTGCGGAAGCGCCGGACATTGTGACGCCGATTGGTGTGGTGGTCGATCGACGGGGCCGCGTGTTGGTGGTCGAAAGCCACACCCACTTTCGACCCGAGGAATACGATGGGCCGGCGGTCGACCGGATTCGGGCGTTCGAAGACACCGACGGAGATGGTAAGGCCGATCGAATCACCACCTTCCATGAGGGCGGTGAGCAAACCATGAGCATCGCGTTGGCCGAAGACGGTTCGTTGTATGTCGCGACCCGGCGTGAAGTGTACCGGTTGCACGACGACGACAAGGACGGCGTGGCCGACCGCCAAACGCCGATCGCTGCCTTAAAGACGGAAGGCAATTATCCTCACAACGGGCTCTCCGGTCTGGTGCTCGATGGCTTCGGCCACCTCTATTTCGCACTGGGCGAAAATCTTGGTGCGGAGTATGAACTGGTTGGGAGCGACGGAACCAGGCTTGGTGGTGGGGGCGAAGGCGGAAGCATCTTCCGCTGTCGCACCGATGGCACCGCGTTGCGGCGATTCGCCACGGGATTCTGGAACACGTTCTCGCTGACGTTCGACGCATTCGGAAACTTGTTCGCCGTGGACAACGATCCTGACTCGCGGCCACCCTGTCGTCTGCTGCACGTGGTTTCCGGAGGGGACTACGGCTACCGATTTCGTAACGGTCGCACGGGGCTGCATCCATTCACCGCTTGGAATGGGGAATTGCCCGGCACGTTGCCAATGGTTTCGGGCGTGGGCGACGCACCCTCGGGCGTGTTAGCCTACGAATTCGGAGGGTTCCCTGCCGACTTCCAGGGCGACTTGCTGGTCACCTCGGCGTGGATTCATCATCGCATCGAGCGACACCGGCTGGAACGCAAGGGGGCTTCCTATCGCTCGACGCCCGAGGTGTTGATTCAGGGCAACGACCGCTTTCGCCCGATCGGGATTGCCGCGGCCCCCGACGGCTCGCTGTATGTCACCGATTGGGTCGATCCTTCGTACAACGTCCATCGCCAGGGCCGCATCTGGCGTATTCGCGCCCGCGAAGAAACGGCCGACCTTGATGCACGCGAAGGTGTCGGTGTTGCGGAGAGGTTGAGCAGCCCTGACATTCGCATTCGTCAGCGTGCTGCTAATGAACTGGCGCTGGACCCCGAACAGCGAGGCTTCCTGTTTAAGTCGCTGCAGGAATCGAAAGACGAACGAGTCCGTGTCGCTGCGGCACAGGTGATGCTCGCTAACGGCTTGAGCCAAGTGCCGGACATTCAGAAGGCGATGCGCGAGGACGAGAGCGAAGAAGTGAGAGCATCCATCGTGCGGCAATTGCATGATGGTGACATGGATTGGGTCGGTGTCGCGAAAACAGATCCCTCTCCCCTGGTTCAAGTCGCGGCTTTGCGTCGGGCGTTCTTGACTGCCGAAGACAAGAGGCTTCCTGACGTCCTGGAGATGCTGAGTGCTGAAGATCCTTTCGTTCGGCAGGCCGCCAGGGATGCATTGCTGCGTTCGCCGCAGGTTCTTGCTTCGCTGGACCTCAACAGGTTGCCGGGTGATCAACTTGCGGAAATCCTGCTGGTTGCCCGAGCTGCACAAGACGATCGAATTCAGGATGAGCTGGGCTCGCTACTGAAACACGACGATGCGCGTGTTCGTTTCGTTGCGACGCAGTGGATTGGCGAGCAAGGGCTGCAGGCGTTTCGTGCTGCGTTGAACGACCGACTTTCCGCCGCTGAAACAACGGGGGAAATTCTGAAGGCCACGTTGACGGCGCTTGCTTTGTTGGATGGAGCATCGCCCAAGGACGCCGAGCGTGGCGGCGACAAGTATTTGGCGGCATTGCTCAGTCGTTCGGAACTCCCCGATACCGTTCGGGTGGAGGTGATCCGACAACTGCCGGCCACGCATGAGGTGTTTGACGCCGAGCTTTTGCAGGAATTGCTTTCGTCCGGCAACGAAGCCCTCCAGATCGAAGCCGTGCGGGTTCTCCGCGAGGCCAAGATCGCGAATCGAGATGAACTGTTGTCCGGTGTGGCGTTCGATACCGCCCTGCCCTCCTCGGTTCGCGTCGAAGCGATGGTTGGACTCCCGGTGGACACGGAACCCCAAGTAGAGCGGCTTTTGCAACTTGCCCGAGACGGGGATAGGGCGATTCGTCATGAAGCCCTGCGATGCCTCTATGGTGCGACACTTAGTGCCGAGCAGAAGCAAGCCTTGTCAGGTGCATCGAATCAGGTGGGAGATGAAGGGTTTCTCGTGCGTCGTCTCATTGAGCCCGTACAAGTCTCCGCTGCGGATGCTGTGCCTGATGTTGATCGGCGATTGGAGGAGATCCCGGATTCAGGCGATGCGGATCTCGGGCAACGAATTTTCTTCCACCCACGTCTTGCCGGTTGTGGTCGTTGTCACCGAGTGGCAGGTCGAGGGGCCACGATTGGTCCCGAGTTGACGCTCATTGCCCGGTCGATGGACCGCCACAAGCTGCTGGAAACCATCCTGCAACCCAGCCGAGAAATCGCTCCGCACTTTCAAACGTGGGCCATCGAAACCACGGATGGCCGTTCGTTTGTCGGGATGCTGCTGCGTCGCTCAAGGAATAAGGGTGTCTACAGCGACCGCGACGGCAATCGATTCGAACTGGCCGATGACGAGATTGATGTACAAGCCCCGCAGCCGCTGTCGATCATGCCCCAGGGGTTGCTCGACAAGCTGACTCCCGGCGAAACGGCCGCTTTGTTAGCCTACTTGAGTCAACGGCGGTGAATTGTCAACCGTTCAGTCGCCTGCCGTAACCAAAACACCGCCCCGCACCTCAGCCCAACACGAAAACGCAATGATGGATCGTCTGCGACTTTTGTGGGACCACGACTTCGTGGTCCGCTTCCGCAAGGCTGTGCAGTTCTGGCAGCAGGATGACGGAAATGTGTTGGCCGCCGCCATGGCGTATTACTCGGCGCTGGCGTTCTTCCCGCTGTTGATGATCCTGACCGCGATCTTGGGGCTGGTGTTGCGCTTCACCGGTTGGGGGCGCGACTCCCGGTCGAGGTTACTCGAATCGATTGGCAGTCAAACTTCCGCCTCTCTCGCCGATGAGATCAATTCTGCGCTAAATGCCGTGGAATCGAACGCGTCGATCGGTGGCCCGATTGGTGCGGTGATGATGCTGATTATCTCGATTGCCATGTTCGCCCACTTCGAACGATCGTTCGATCGCATCTGGGGCAGGCCAATTCGCAGCCCCAAGGGGGTTCGTTACGCCTTGCAGAACGCGCTGCGGCGAAGGTTTACCGCCTTCATTATGCTGTTGGCCACGGGGACGCTGGTTGTGGTGACGTTTGTCACGGGCATGGCGCTCGACACGGTGGCCACGTGGGGAGATGAAGTTTGGCCCGTCCCTAGTGGGTCATTGATCCTGGCCCATGCCGTGGCGAGTTTCGTGATCAACGCCGCGATGTTCGCCTTGATTTACAAGGCGCTACCTCGGGTTCGCATTCGATGGAGAGAGGCCATCCGCGGCGCCATGGTGGCCGCCATTATTTGGGAACTCGGCCGGCAGGTACTGGGCCTCGTGCTGCCCATCTCGCGGTACTCGGCCTACGGCGTCGTCGGTTCCTTCATCGCCACGTTACTTTGGGTCTACTTTGCATCGTGTGTCGTCTTTCTCGGCGCAGAGTACGTGAAGGTAGTCAGCCCTAGTAACCCGACGGTGAAGCGGAACTAGCCTCGCTACGCATGGGACGAATCAAAGATCTCGATCAACTTGCTGTAGCAACGGCAATCTTCTGCATCTCAACTTGACAGCCCAGCCGCATGTCGGCTGGGTCGGCGAAGCCGACACGAAGCCCTACGCAAGAGACTCCATAGGTGAATACGCTCGGGCACACGGACGATTCTCTCGCCGCAACGTTTTTCGCAAGCCCCATCCAACCCTGTGGTGTGACATGCACTTCAGGGCTTCTTGTGGCCTACGGCCACCCAGCCGACATGCGGCTGGGCTATCGGTACGAGGTGACACTTGGTTCCACTTTCTGCGCCCTGCCGATTTCGTTTGGCGATCTTGCAGGTTCCGAAACTATGGTCCCGCGACGCCCTGTCCGAGAAAATCGAGCAGTAGATGGTTCACCCGTTCTGGCTCGTCATGCTGCACCCAATGCGTGGCATCCTCGATGCGCTCGAGCCGCCCGTCGTTGCAGTATTCGACACTGGGTTGGGCCATTTCTTCTCCTAGAAATTGGTCCTGCACGCCCCAGATGATGAGCGTCGGTGCTTGAACGCGGACGCTGTCGACTCGCGAAGGCTTCACTCGAAAGGCCGCGCGATACCAATTAATCATGCCGGTCATGGCGCCGGGCTGTTGCCATGCTTCGCCGTAGTGCTCCATGTCGGCGTCGCTGAAGGTGCCCTGGCGCGCCGTCTTTTGGATGCCTCGCAACGCACGACGGCAATTCCCTTTCAGAAACCCTCGTTCAGGCAGCCACGGCAACTGGAAGTAAAACATGTACCAGCTCTTGCGCATCTGCTTCAGGCCGCGAAGGTGCTTCTGCATCACGATCGGGTGCGGCACATTGAGAATCACCAGACGATTTACCCGTTGGGGATGGGCGATCGCGGTCCACCATGCCACGGCCGCCCCCCAGTCGTGCCCGATGACGGTGGCATTCTCTCGTCCCATGGTGTCGATCAGCCCCACCACATCGCCAGCCAGCGTATCGATACTGTAGGCCCGCACGCCATGCGGCTTGTCGCTGGTGTTGTAGCCCCGCTGGTCGGGCACCACGACGCGATAGCCCGCATCGGCCAGCACATCGATCTGATGTCGCCATCCGTACCAGAATTCCGGAAACCCATGCAGCAGAATGACCAGTGGCCCCTGCTCCGGACCGGCCACGGCCACATGCAGTTTGACCCCGTTCACCGTTAAGAATTGATGCTCAACCCGAGGTTCGCTCATGGAAGACCCGCCATCGTCAAGGACGCAATTGAATGATTGCGTACTAGTGTGACGATCATCGCACGATCAGGGAAGCCTTCGCGGAATTTGCACAAATCAATTCAGGGATTGCGAGGTCAATCCGGCTGGTTGGTATTGTCGGGGCCGAAGCGGACGTGAACGCCGCTGTGTCCCGCGTGGGTCGGGCCGTGTACGGCTCGGGTTGTCGTGGCTTCGGCCAGGACGAGTATGACTGCGAAGACGACTCCCCACTTGGCGGTCTGCCAGAGCGCGGAACGGAAGTTGGAAACGGCTCGTACTGGCCCCTTGGCGCCGACCTGGGGAAGTACCAGGGCCAGGATCACGCAGATGCAGGCGTTGAGATGGATCGTACCTTCGGTTACCAGACGCACCGGTTCGAATGGCAGATAGCGAGATAAATTGCCCAGTACGATCCACCACAGCAACACGATGAATAACAATTGCCCGCGTCCCAGCCAGCTCTCCGGCACCAGGGCGACACGGCGACCGCGGTAGTGCGCCAAGAGTGGTACGATGACCGCCAAGCAAAGCAATGCATAGGCGAGGTTGAACCAGGCGATGGTCGACACGCCGTACATTTCTTCGGGAACGGGCGCGCGAGTCATTCCGCCGGGAATCTTGAACCACACGGCCCACAGGTTTTTGCTGATGCTCAAGTAGGTCATCAGCAGGAGCGTGAAGATAATCGCTACCGGTTCGGTCCATCGTCGCACGGCGGGTACATCTTCGACATCAGGCGTACCTCGAGACAACGTACCCATGACAATGGCGATGCCGATCCCTGAGATGAAGCCGAAGGTTTGTTCCAACACACTGTGCCAGTTGGTTTGCAGCTCTGACGTGATGGCCATGAGTTTGATGAACGCGGCGCCGGAGAATCCCAATCCTCCGAACAAGCCACCAACCAGTGCGGCCCAGGCGGCATTGCTCAACCGATGGCGAATGAAGAACAGGAACATTCCGGCCGTCATTCCCACCGCTCCCGCCCAATTGTCTCCCCGAGGTGGAGTCATCCGCAGGCCAACGGCCAGTGGGTCGTTGACGATGGCCAGCGGTAATTCAATGAGCAGCAGAAAGCCGACAAACCATCCCACCGACAGAAAACAAATCAGCAACGAAGCTCGATCGTAGAGGCCGCGCGTGGCGAGATAGATCGAAGCAGCCAACGTAACGCCAAGGGCACCACCCCAATTCGCAACGCCAGCGGTAAACCCTTCGTCCGCGGGTCGTGGTAACTCAAGCCCAAGCACCGCGGTGAGCAAGTAGCCCAGTGAGCCACCGATCGCCGCGTAGAGAAGGATCGTAACCCGTAGTCGGCCTGGGTGTCTGATAACGGCCAACAGACCGATGGCCCACAGTGCGAACATGGCCGCTAGCCAGTCGCTGTCAAACCAATTGAGTCGGGCATCGTAGTGAAACTGTCTGACGATGGTGGCCGCGAATGTTCCCAATCGATCTTCAAGCCAGGTGCCTTCGCTTGTGGCGAGGATCATCAGCCAGCCCTCAACGAACCAGGCGGCAAAGACCATCAGCAGCGGTACAAAGAACTCGGTCAGTCGGTCGCGACTTAGCACGGCTGGCAGCGCGGTTCCCCCCGCCCCCATGGCGCCCCAGCAGAAGCCGATCAGGAACAAGCCAGCGAACCCCCACAGGCACGTATCGAAGTATGCCGGGTGATGGGTGTAACCGATCACGACCATGTACGAGATCGATCCACCGAACGACCAGCCGAGAGCGCCGAACATCGCGAAGTAAGCCACACGCCGATGCCAGTCGGCACGAGCGGAAATCAACACCGCTGCCACGGCCGCCAAAGCACCGGGAATCATGGCGCCAAACTCATGCCCCCAGTTGCCACGCACACCCCACCCAATGGACAGGGAGAGTGCCACCAACAGAATTGCTAGCGGTTGCAAGCCAGGCGGTGTGGGAAGATTACGTGGCAAGGCTAAGCTCCGGGGTCCATCTCGGTGAAGAAGCGGCTTCCCTGAATTCCTGTGAACCGGCAGATAGTAAAAATGCAGGCTTTAGGAAGAAGGGAAAGCATAAGTCTGATTGAGCGCAGCGGTCCTGTCGAGGCTTCCCATGAGGACAAGAGCCATCACCAGCGATCGTGGTGGTTGATCCATCGTCTGAGCTTTGTGCGTGCGACCGAACCTGTTAGCATGCCGCGACTTCTAAGTTTTCCAGGTCATGGAGGACCCCCGGCGTGCGGTTGCTTGCGCTGGTCGAATCGGCGGATCATGTCTGCCATCGCTACCGAATCAAAGCCTTCGAGCCTGCGCTCTCTCGCGCGGGTTGGAGCATCGATGCGGTCGCGCTCGATCGCAGTAGTTGGTTCCGAGCAAAGCAGTTGCGCTCGGCAGCCCAGTACGATGCGGTGATCCTGCAGCGTCGGCTACTTTCGCTCTGGCAATTCGCCATCCTGCGGCGGCAGGCTCGTCGGTTGATTTACGACATCGACGATGCGGTCTTCATGCGGGACAGCTACGCGGCCAAAGGGACTTATAGTCGCAGTCGATTGGCGAGGTTTTGGGCCACGATCTACTGCTCCGACGCCATCGTGGTGGGGAACCCTTACCTGCAGCAGCAAACCGCTTCTTACGTCGATCACGAGAAGGTGGTGATGATTCCAACCTGCGTCGATCCGGAGGCTTATCCCCAGGCCGACCATCGCCAGCGGTTTTCGGAGGACGTGACGCGTCTCGTATGGATCGGTCAACAGAGTACGCTTCCTAGTTTGAACTTGGCTGGCGATTCGCTGGCCGCAGCTTCGCGTAGCACTCCTAATCTCGAGCTGGCCGTGGTATGCGATCGTTTTCCTCAGATTCCTGGGGTGCGCGTGGAGCAACGTCCCTGGTCGTCTGCGACCGAAGCCGCGGAGTTGGCCCGATGCGATATCGGCCTGAGTTGGCTTCCGGATGACCCCTGGAGTCGGGGCAAGTGTGGTCTGAAGGTTCTGCAATACATGGCAGCTGGATTGCCGGTGGTGGCCAACCCCGTGGGAATGAATCTTTCCATGGTCGAGCATGGGCGCACGGGGTTCATTGCCGAAACGCCCGAGGAATGGGCCGAAGCGATCGTTCGACTTTCAGCGAATCCCGAGCTTCGCGCGCAAATGGGGAACGTTGCTCGCCGCCGCGTTTATCAGGAGTACAGCATCCCGGCCTGGGAAGACCGCTTTGTCGAGGTCGTGCAAGGTGTCGCTGGGCATCGCGGCGAGCAGGGAGGTTTCCGTGCTTCCAGGTCGAAATCGAGCAAAGAACCTTCCGTGTTGGGGGCAGGTGCGTGATGAGTTGGGTTCACTTTTCTCATTGGCGTTTTGCGATGTTGTTCATCTGCGCGATGGCCATCTCGGGTTGCGCGCAGCCCTGGCACCGCAAGACGTTCGTGCCGATTGACGAGGGGCTGGTGATCGATCAGTTGGTCATTCACAGCGATGCCCGTCCGCCGCCGAGCCATCGTTTGTTGCAGGACCTGGTTCGCCAACGTGAAGACCTGGCACAGACATTGGCGCTGCCCACGTCCGAGGAGCCAATTCACGTCTTTTTGTTCGACTCGCCGGAGAAGTATCGGGACTTCGTGGGGCAAGCCTTTCCCGAGTTTCCCAACCGACGGGCGCTGTTTGTCGAGACCGACACCCAGTTGGCGGTGTATGCCCAGTGGGGCGATCGTGTGGCCGAGGACTTGCGTCACGAGGTGGCTCACGGCTATCTGCATGCTGTGGTTCCGCAGATACCGCTGTGGCTCGACGAAGGTCTGGCCGAGTATTTCGAGGTGCCCCGTGGGAACAACGGCTTGAACGAACCGCATGTCGCGGATCTGGCCGCGAAACTGGCCGAGGGCGAATGGCAGCCCGACCTGCGACGACTGGAGCAGTTGACCGACATCAACCAGATGTCGCAACTCGAATACGCCGAGGCCTGGGCCTGGATGCACTTCATGCTGCAAACCGATCCCCGCCGGAGACAACTGCTGCACGAGTACATGAACCGCCTTCACACCGACGGCACCGGTGAGCCCCTGTCCCTCACGCTCCGCCGTCTGCACGGTCAGCCAGAGCAGTTATTGGTCGAGCACATACTTGTGCTTAGTGGTGGGTGATTGGATCGACGCAAAAGTCGTCTGAACTTCGTGCATTTCACATCTCATCTTTGCGAAGCACGGCCCCGCCTTCGACTTCGTGGAAGCCGAGTTTTTCGTAGAGGCGGATTGCTCCGGTGTTGGCCTGCATGGTTTGGACTTCGACGCGGTGGTAGCCCTTTTGCCCTAATTGCTTCAAGGCATCGCTGACCAACGCGGTTGCCATGCCCTGTTGGCGATGGGCTTCCTGCACTTCCAGGTCGACCAGTCCGGCCGCATGTACGCCCCAACTCGTGCCCAGAGGTTCGATTCGCCAGAAGTTTGCGCTGGCCACAACCTGTTGCGTCGATTTGTCAACCAACTCGAACAGCGTGCGGTCGAAGCCGCCGAATGTGCAGGCTTCCCACCATGTGTTGGTGGGTGGATCTTCGGTCTCCTTGACCACCATGCGACGTCGAATCTGCATCAACTGTCGATCGACGGGCGGTCGGAATCCAGCCAGGTCGCGTTGGTAGATGCAGGTTCGATCGATCTCGCGATATCCACAGGCACGATACATTTGTTGCGCGGCTTGATCCGAATCGAGCACGCCGGGAAGTTCGCTACCGCCGTATAACCCGAGATAGAACGGGTTGAGCGGTCGAATACCACCCCCGTAAAGTACTTGGGCACCGCGTTCTTTCAGGTACTCCTCGCTGCGGGCGATCAACTCGCTACCGATCCCAAGTCGGCGGTAGTCGTGACGGACCATCAGCATGCAGGTGACCCCCAGCATGTGCGAAATCCGCTGCTCATCGTCGGTTGGCCCGAACCCGGCGTGGACGAAACCCACGGGTGTGTCGTCGTCCAATGCCAGAATCAACCCACGGTTTTCGAAGTAGGGCTTCGAGAACACCAACTGTTCAAGCACCTCGACCGAAATGGGCTGTGTCAGCCCGCGCTCGACGGAGCGAGCCTGCCAGATCTGCACCAACCCTGGTGGATCGCTATTACGAAACGTGCGGTAGTGAATCACAATCGATGCTTGTCCATGACAAACCGCATAGTTGCCGAAGCCAATCGTCTAGAAGGTGTCATTCTTCAAGATTGACCTGGATCGTGCTGCCGACGACACGTGTCGGAAACGATGGTTGCTGGATGGTGGGGTTGAATTGGTGTTGCCCGTCGCGAACGTCGAATTGCCAGCCGTGCCACGGACAAGTCACGATCGATCCGGACAATTCTCCCTGACCCAAGGGACCGCCTTGATGCGGGCAAACGCCGTCTAATGCGTGAAATATACCATCGACGTTGTACAGTGCGACGATTCGGTCGCCTACGACACGCTCGATGCACGAGCCCACAGGGCATTCGTCGACTTCAGCCACATCCATCCAGTTTGACAACGTCTGCCGCTCCCCCCAGTCACCAATCCTGCGCGCGATTATAGGACGGTCGCTGTGAATGTGAAAGCCAAGGAAAGACTAGACCCCTGGGCTATGGTGCCCGAATTGGCACGGCTGCCTCAGACGATCGTTATGCGGCCTGTTTTTTTGCGGCCGATTTCTGTCGGCGTCGTCGCTCTTTCCAGCGTCGATGAAGCCACCAGTATTGGTCGGGCGCGCGGCGAATCGCGTCTTCAATGCGGTTGGTGTACCAGGTGGTTAGCTCCTTCACCCCGGCATGCTCACGCGGTTCGGTGATGCCCTCTAGCTGCAGCGAGTATTGCAGGGGTTGAGCTCCGCGAATCGCGTAGCCGACCGCCACGGGGGAATCGTGCTGAATGGCCAGCAGGGCAATCGCCTTGTGGGTGGATGCCTCGCGTCCGAAGAAGTCGACCCAGCACCCTTTTTCGCCAGCATGTTGGTCGGCCAGAAACGTCATGGTTCCTTGGTTGTTCATGACCTCCAAGATCTGGTCGAACCCGCCTTTCTTTGGAATCATGTACTGGCCGGTCACCCCACGAAAGCGGTTGATGAATCGGTCCAGATACGGGTTGTCCAATTTGCGGGCCACCGTGTGGGTTGGGAACCCCAGTAGGCCGATGATGTAGCCGGCCAGCTCGAAGTTGCCGAAATGCCCGGAAACGATGGTCACAGGACGGTCGGCCAAGAGGGCATCGAGTAACTGCTCGGGCCTGACGAGCCTTACATAGTTTCGCCAGTTGGTGTCGTGGATCTTTCGCGGCGCGTGCGCCAGTTCGACGATAAACAGAAACAAGTGCTGCCACATGCCACGCGATAGCTGATGGCGCTGGGCATCGGAGAGCTCGGGAAATGCCTGACGTAGATTGTCGCGAACGACCTTGCGACGAACGCCAAGGATGTCGTTGCAGAGGAATGCCAGACCACGAGTCACCGAGTGGCACATCTCCATCGGCAAGGCTTGCACGAACGCGATGAAGAGACGAACCGCTACGTAGGCGGCGTATTGGCCGATGTCCTGAAATCGCACGTCCGGAGTGCCTCCTTGCACGGAATGCTTATCCGCACATGGCGGATCACCATCCGAAGGACGTCCCCGCGGCGGCGAAGAACGGATTTCGGTGGGACAGGAATTTTGGCAGGAATGGGCGACCGAGAAAAGGGCGATTCGTCGACCCCGCAATGGGGACTATTTCCGCTTTTTCATCAATTTTCCGACGCTCTCGCGGCGTGATTTCAATACCGGGTCGCTCGTGAGCGGCAACTGTACCGCCTTTCCCGTTTCCGCGGCCTTGTAGATACCCAAGATGATTTCCACGCTACGACGGCCCTCCTTTCCGTCGACCGCGGGATGCTTGCCAGCGTCGATGGCAGCGAGCGTGTCTCGGAACAACTCAGCATGGCCATGATGACCAATCGCGCTGGGGTCGCTGGCACCTCCACCTGTGCTGATGCTCTGATTCATTTTGCGTTTTACGGCCGCGTCGCGGCGGCTTTTGTTGGCGAAGTCCCACCGCACGATGTCTTCCTCTTCCAACGCGGCGGAACCTTCGGAACCGTGCAGCTCGATTCGTTTGAGATAGCCGGGATACGCTGCCGTGGAGGCTTCGATGACGCCCAATGCCCCGTTGGCGAATCGTAGGGAAGCCACGGCCGTGTCTTCCACTTCGATCCGCTTGTGTGCCAGCATGCCGAATTGGGCCGAGATTTCAGCGACTGGGCCCATCAGCCACGTGAGCAAATCGACACTGTGAATGGCCTGGTTCATCAGTGCGCCACCACCGTCCAGCTCCCAGGTGCCACGCCAGGCACCACTGTCGTAGTACGACTGAGGACGAAACCACTTCACATAGGCATCGCCCATGGTGAGCGCGCCAAATCGCTTTTCGTCGACCGCGCGGCGAAGTTCGATGCTCGAAGCGTGAAAGCGGGAAGGAAAGATAGTGGCTAGCTTTACCCGAGCTTTCTTACATGCCTCGATGATTTTGTCGCAGCGTTTGAGGGTGATTTCCAAAGGCTTCTCGACGATGACGTGCTTGCCGGCTTTGGCGGCGGCGATCGCAGGATCCATGTGAGCACCGCTGGGGGTACCGATCACCACCACATCGATGTCCGGGTTGGCCAGCATGTCGTTCAGGTCGTGATAAGCCTGGCAGTCAAACGTCGCAGCAAGTTTATCGGCCGAAGCGGGGAATGTGTCGAAGCAACCAATGAGTTTGGCTCCGCGAATATCGGCGATCGCCTTGGCATGAAAGTTCGCGATCATCCCACAACCAACAAGCCCGAAACCGTGTGCCATGTTTCGTTTTCCTTCTTTCTCAGCGACCAAACGACAAGTTGCCACGATGCAAGATTCAATAGAAAGGCGGATTATACGAGCCGCTGCTCGCCTCAGCCAGCGGCGAGGCTTGCCCACAACAGAACGAGGCTGGTTCCGTTCAACAGGGCATGCAGCGTAATGGAAGCGAACAGCCGGTGCGTACGCTGGTACAGGAACCCCAAGGCGATCGCGAGCAGGAAGATGGGAATTGGATCTGGACCGTAGCCGATATGCATGGCGGCAAAACACCCCGACGAGAACAAGATGGGCAAGGCGGCGTACCAGCCTCTCAGCGGTTCGGCCGCGGCTGGTTCAACCTCATCAATCAAGCTTGTGTTGCCTGAATCCGCCTCAGCAACAGGTGAATCTTCGGAAAGAGTAGCGTCCACGTCCGACGGGTCGCCGGGTTCCCCAGAGTTCGCCAGATTGTGCAATTGGGTCTGATGTTCATTCGATCGCTTCTCCAGCCAGCCCTGCAGAATCGAACGAATGAAGAACTCCTCGGATAGCGGAGCCACAATCACGGCGGAGAAGAACATGATTGCCATGGTTGAAGCGTCGGACTGTTGCTCGACGAGTTCCACGATCTGGTGCTTGGAGGGAATCCACTGCGTGAGTGCCATTTGCAGAAGCAACAAGCAAGGAATTGCCGCCATCCCCGCCACGATGCCCAACCTCAGGTCGGCCCATACAGAATCGAAACAAAAACCAAGATCTTTCCATGAGGCACCACAGGCCAATTTCATGATCCCACAGATTACGACGACCGCCAGCAGACTGAAGACCGCATCGCAGAGGATTAGCGGACTGGTGATCTCGATGGCCGCCGAGGATGATTTCTCTTCACCAGCGGGCTGTGCTTCGCTCGCCTCCGTCGATGTTTCCGCAGGTTGATTGGAACTCGGGGGATTGATTTGAAAATAGAGTTCGGCGCCAAACCCTCGGATAAACATCCAACCGAGAATGGCCACGATCACCGCGGCACCCGTCCAAGGGACATTCCGCCTTGGGCTATACGTAACCAGTGGCTGCCCCGAAGACCAGCGACGGGCGAAGAACAGGATGGCCAGCGCGGACATCGACCACACGGCGATCAAAAGTAGCGTTGTAGGGGCACTGAACAATGCTCGTCCTTGGCGAGGAAACGCTTGCTGTATGGCGGGAGGGAGGTGCCAGAACCGTGAATAACGCGGCGGAGTCTGAGTTTCAGGAATCCAGGATGGAAATGGCCGCGCGGATGTAGGCAATGCCGGAAGTTATCGTCAGTACCACAGCCGTGTAGACCGTGATGATTAACAACCAATAAACCCAGTCGGCTGCCCCGCCAGCGGAGAGCTGAGCCAGATAATAAAGGCTCACACCAGCCGCGATGCATTGGAACACCATTTTCAGTTTCCCGGACATGTTGGCCGAGAAGTCGGCGCCCTGCTGCTCCAGGAAACTACGAATGGCCGTGATGAGAAGCTCTCGCCCCACGATGACCACGGCCATCCATGCCTTGATTTCCGATTCGGGAACACTTACCAGAAAGATGAACGTTCCGCAGACAATCACTTTGTCGACAAACGGATCGAGAATTCGCCCCAGCACGGTGACTTGCCCATACTTGCGGGCAAAGTAGCCATCGAGCCAGTCGGTCGAAGCGGCCAACACGAACAGCACCAGGCTAGTGGTGTACCAGCGAAAGCCGAGAAACGCGAACAGCACGATCGAAAGAACCAGCCGAGAAACGGTCAGCTGGTTCGGAAGGTTGAAGAACGTGCTCCAGATTGGCTGCTTGGTGGATACAGACATGCCGGGTTTCGTCGTGGTTAGGGACCCTTCTTGGTTCAGTTCCCGCTGATTGAATTCTATCACGAGCGGCGCCTTCCGGTCTCTAGAAATCAATGGGGTGTGCCAATTGACGCGGCAACCAAGTCATAACCATGCGTGGCAACCGCTTCGCAGAGGACCATCCGCCCCTCTGCAAGGCCTTCGCCCGTGACGTAAACCTCGGAGTCGATATCAGGAGCATCGGCCACGCTGCGGCCTACCCAGGCCCCGGGCTGTTCTTCAACCGCCCGGTCGATCAGAACCTCGAACTGGGTACCCACGCGGCGTTGACCCGCCTCGAAGGCGATTTCCTGCTGCACCTGCATCAGGCGGTCGACCCGGGCTTGTTTCGTGTCTTCATCGATCTGGTCCGGCAGTCGGGCGGCCGGGGTGTCTGGTTCGAAGGAATAAGGGAACACGCCCAGACGGTCGAATCGCGCTTCCTCCACAAACTCGACCAATTCCTCGAATTGCTCTTCGGTTTCACCGGGGAACCCTACGATGAACGTGGTTCGCAGCGTGACGTCCTCGATGGTATTCCGCAGGCGAGTGATAAGTCGCTCGGTTTCTTTTCGGGTGACGCGACGCGACATGCGACGCAGCATGGCGTCGTTGATGTGCTGCAGCGGCATATCGAGGTATGGCACAATTTTCCTGCTGGCCGCGATGTGGTCGATCAGATCGTTCGAGAAATACATCGGGTACAGATACATCAAGCGAATCCAGTCGATGCCTTCGGCTGCTTCCATCTGAGTGAGAAGTTCCCGCAGACGTGGTTCTCCATAGAGATCCATGCCGTAGTAGGTGGTATCTTGGGCCACCACGATCAGTTCGCGCACTCCATCGGCGGCCAACTCGGTGGTTTCGGCCACTACTTCTTCCATCGGCTTGGTGACATGCTTGCCCCGCATCTTCGGGATTGCGCAGAACGTGCAGAGGCGGTCACAGCCCTCGGATATCTTGAGGTAGGCGAAGTGCTTGGGGGTAACCCGCATTCGGTTTCGGTCGGGCAACGGGACGCTGGGAGCCGGTTGAAACACGTTACGCTGTTCGGTCAGCCCGCCAACCAGGCGATCGGCCACCTTGGTGACTTGCTCGCGACTGAAGACCCCGACGAGATGATCGATCTCGGGTCGCGACTCCAGCAGTTGTTCCTGCTGTCGCTCGGCCAGGCAGCCGGAAACGATGACGCCTCGGATGCGGCCTTCGCGTTTGAGGCCGAGCATTTCGTCGATCGTGGCGAATGACTCTTCGCGTGCCGATTCGATGAATCCACAGGTGTTGACCACGACGAAGTCAGCGCCGTCGGCCTCTTGGACCAGTTGGTAGCCTTCCAGTTCGAGTAGCCCCAGCATTCGCTCGCTATCGACGAGATTCTTGGGGCATCCCAGGGTTACGAACGCGTAGTTCCCCTTCGTCGGCGTCTGTTCGTTGGGCTTGTTGATGATCGTCAGAGGGGTCGTCACGAAGGCTGCCGCTCTTGGAGAGTTGGAAGATACAAAAAAACGACGGGCGAGCAGGCTTTGTGCTTTGTAGACACGCCATGTGAAGCTTCATCGCGCATCGTATCGCATGCAGTGCTGATTGACGAGTCCGCAGGCCGAATCGTGCGAGCCATCCGGCCAAATACGTTCAGTTTCGTTGCGCCTGGTGGTGTGATTCCTTCTGGGCGAGTTGAGCCTGCTCGTCGCGAGAGGTCGCCCGGCTGCCAAGACATTCGATAACGGGCAGGCGTCTGCTACGTGATTCAAAGGAGCTATGTAGTTTCCGGCTCACACATCGATGAAAACTTACCGCCGAAGTTGACAGCTAGCTTACCGGTGTTATAGTGTACATAAGTACACATATATTTGGCGGCTGGGACGCATGTTGCCCGAGATTACACAGTACGAACTCGAATCCGCGCTCGAGGAAATCACGGGGTTGGTGTTTGCCGAGGCGAATGTCTTCGGGCCTCCCGTGGATGCCTTTGCGATCGCCGCGTCGCTGCGGATTGACGTGGCTCACGATCGTGGACTGCCTGGGAGAGCCCGTTTTGTACGATTGGGGGGCGACCGCGACGAATCAAGGGCCGGGGGAACGATCTTCCTGCGTCCCGAGCCGCGGCGTGAGCGTCGTCACTGGGCCGTTTCTCACGAGATTGGCGAGCGATGGGCCTACCGCGTTTTTGAATCGCTGGGAGTGGACCCCAGTGAGGCCCCTGCCCATTGCCGCGAAAAGGTGGCCAACCTGCTGGCCGGCCGTATCTTGTTGCCCCGGTCCTGGTTTCTGGAAGACGGGATCGCTTGCGGCTGGGACCTGCTTGATCTGAAGGCAAGGTATGAGACCGCAAGTCACGAGTTGATCGCCCGTCGAATGCTCGATTTCGAGCCCCCGATCATCATCAGTATCTTCGATCAGGGGCAGCTCTCACTCCGTCAGAGCAACGTGCCGGGAACGGTTCCCGGGCCAAGTCATCTGGAACTTGAGTGCTGGGAACACGCCCACTCCCAAGCATGCCCACACAATGTGCGTGGGATACTGTCGGAAGTTCAGGCATGGCCGGTCCACGAACCAAGCTGGAAGCGCGAGATCCTACGGACTTCAGCCGAGATGCTCCACGACGATGTGGGGAGCACATTCCTGGTTGAAGAGCCAGGCTGAATCCGGGACGATCGTCGAACCAGGCCCCACCGCGAGTGCCGGGCTCGCAGGGTTTGGACACCGATCCAAACCGGCTTAAACGTCGAGCACCGGGTGACCCACGTAAAGCTGCAGGACCTGACTTTGGACCTTAATGGCTCGAATGAGGATCCAGATCTGTTCCTTGGAGAATTTCGTGGGATCCGAGCTGGCCAGCATTTCCAGTTCTTCGGTCATCGCGGCATGTTGATCGGTGGCCGCCTGCAGCCGGATGCCCATTTCCTGCCAGGCCTCGGTGAGGTGATCGCCTTCGAGCAGTTGATCGATATCCTCGACATAGTTGGTCAACAGAAGGCACAGCCGGGCAATATCGCGGGGCATCGCCTCGGGCTGCAACTCTTGAATTCGTTCGGCCAGATCCTGACAAGTCATGGGTTTACTTTCCGTCTAAGCTCGTGTGGTGCTAAAGCAACGTTGATTTCGGTAGTCGCAGACCGGGTGCCCATGCTGTTGGAGCCAAGGCCGAACAGTCGCTGAGCGGTTGAATGCCGATTCGGATAAGATGAAAGATGAGCACCTCTCAGAGGCGAACGGTTGTTTGATCGAGGCTGTCTCTCGACCGACCGTCACTGAAAGTTTAGCTCAATTTTTAAGACTGGAAGAAAAGCTTGTAAGTCCTTTTTTATCATGGTCTTATGTGAAGTTTGTCGGCTTCCAGCCGCGGGCTATTCCCGAACCTTGTCGGAGTTTCACAGACCGTCATGATCCGTTGTCCTCAATGCGGTAGCGAGTTCGAAGGGATCCCGGAGCGTCGGCCTGGGGTGTCTCAGGCCGATGTCGTGATCTGCCCCCATTGCTCTGCGGAATGCTCGCGAGATGGGGGCGAGCCGGAGGGCATCGCCTCGTCGATGGTGCCGGTCGCCAGATTCACGAATCTCGCGGAACTGGGATTCTTCGAGGAGTTGCTATCCGACAACCACGTGGAGATGGCTGTCCGCGAAATCAACGAATTCGATGCCATCCACGGTCAGTGGAATCGCCGCTATATCCTCTCGGTGCACGAAGAGGACGTCTCCCGGGCTGCGGAGTTGATGCAAAACCAGATGGGGGCCGACGACGCCCATCTGGCTACGGGCGAAGCAGTGGCCTATGCAGAGGCGTTTACCAGCGGTGCTTGGGACTCTGAAACCAGTCCGACCTATGACCAGTTGGATAACGACCTCGTTCTGGATCCCGCGAAGCTCTGGGTTCCCGTGGCGTTGGTCGTACTCAGTGGAGGCTTAGCGCTCTGGGCCATGACCTCCGATCCCACTCCAGATGTTCCCCAGGGAAAGAAGCTGTGGGACGCATTGAGCGAATCGAATGAGCCGCTGCAGACCCTGCCCGGCCCCGGGGGTGAAACGCGTCGCCTGAAGTACGATTCGCGAAAGCGAGCATTCATCTTGCAGGAAGACACCGACGGAGATCAGCGCATCGATCGGGAGCGCGTGTTCTCCAGCGAGTAAATCCCGGCGGATGACGATGATCCGCTGGTATCAGCTTTATGGTCGGTCGCGAACCCCACACCGCCCGCGATTGTCGTCCAGACGGTGTGCCACAGGCGAGTGGCTTGGAATTGCCAAAAAACGTCACTTGATCGGTAGTGCTTCTCAAACTCGCCGGCAACTGGCATGATCGTCTACACGGCGGCTCAAATACTCATGAGTTCCATGATTGCGGAAGGCGGGAGACCGATGGCGCGTTTGAATGTGAATATCGATCATGTGGCAACCGTGCGTCAGGCACGCGGGACGAAAGAGCCCGATCCGGTATGGGCCGCAGCCCTGGCAGAACTCGGCGGCGCCGACGGCATTACCTTGCACGTTCGAGAAGATCGCCGCCACGTGCAGGAACGCGACCTGCTGGTCCTCAGCGAAACGGCCGCCGTGAAACTGAACCTGGAGATTGCCTGCGATGAGGACGTGCTCGCCCTGGCCTGTCGCCACAAACCGGCCCAATGCACGTTGGTGCCCGAGCGGCGCGAAGAAGTAACCACCGAGGGTGGGCTCGACGTGTTGGAGCACCGCCAGCGTGTTCGCGATGCCGTCTCGCGTTTGAAAGATGCCGGCATCGAGGTCAGTCTGTTCGTCGACCCCGACAACGATCAGATCGAGGCCACCGCCGATATCGGGGCCGACGCCGTCGAGCTACACACGGGCCGGTACGCCTTGGCCGCCGAAGGGAAGCCCCAGGAGAGAGAGCTTCAGGAACTGTCACTGGCCGCGGCGACGGCTCGAAAGGCCAAACTTACCTTGCACGCCGGGCACGGGTTGACGTATCGAAACGTAACCCCGGTGGCTCATTTGCCTGAGATGTGCGAGTTGAATATCGGGCACAGTATCATCGCCCGATCGATCATGGTCGGCATCCGCGAAGCCGTTCGCGAGATGAAGCAACTGATCACCTGAATCTACCCCGGTCCGAGGCCGCTTTACATCGTGGGGCCCGTGGCGCTATGATGCGGCCACGTCGGAGTAACGGGGATTCGCCCCCGGGTTGTCTCGCGAATCATCACCTTGAAACTAGAGCACGGAACGCGCGATCGGGACGGCATCCGCGGTGCCGACCAACCGCTGAATCGGATTGCCGGAGAATCACCATGACGACTAGGGCCGAAGAGTTCGCCGGTCTTTCGGTAGCGATCACAACACCATTCACCGATGGTGCGGTCGACTACGATAAACTCGTCGAACAGGTCGAGTTTCAGATCGCCGCGGGCACATGTTGCCTGGTCCCTGTCGGAACCACGGGTGAGTCGCCCACGCTTTCTCACGAAGAACACGATCGCGTGATCTCCTGCGTGGTTCAAGCAGCCGCGGGCAAAATCAGAGTGATGGCAGGCACCGGCAGCAACAGTACGGCCGAGGCGTTGCGATTGACCAAATGGGCTGCTCGCGAAGGAGCCGACGCCGCGTTGGTAGTCGCCCCTTACTACAACAAGCCAACGCAGAAGGGGATGTACGAACACTTCAAGGCGTTGGCCGAAGCAGTCGATATCCCCATTTGTGTCTACAACATTCCGGGCCGCACGGGAAAGAACATCGAACCGGAGACCATCTGCCGCCTGGCCGAACTGCCAGGGATTGGCATGGTCAAAGAAGCCACCGGCCTCATGGATCAGGCTTCCCAAATCATAGGTAACACCGACCTTACCGTCCTCAGTGGAGACGACAGCATTACGTTGCCGCTGATGGCGATTGGCGGTCGGGGTGTTATCTCGGTGGTGGGCAATATCGTTCCCGGCGACATGCTGTCCATGTGCAAGGCGTTCGACGCAGGGGATTTCAAAACAGCGCTGAGTATGCACCAAAAGCTGTTCCCGCTGTGCCGTGACATGCTGGGGCTATCGACCAACCCCATCCCCATCAAGGCCGCGATGCGAATGCTGGGGCGAGATTCCGGAGAGCTTCGCATGCCGATGACCCCGCTTGACGAAGCGGAAGAAGCCAGCCTGCGGCGAACGCTCACCGCCTACGGGCTGTTGTAGCCGGGGACAGAGTCACACCACCATTTCAATCGGTTGTCGCCGATGACACGTGTCGCCTGGCTGTTCGAGTTTGCCCAACTCAATGGCGCCGAGCGTTCGCTGATGGCCACCTTAGACGGAATGCGCCAACAGGGATTTCGTCCCGTGGCGGTCGGCCCTAGCGAAGGCCCCCTGCCCCTTCAGCTTCAAGCCGCAGCAGTCGAAACCGTTGCGTTCGATGTCCGCGACCGGCAAGGACGTCGCCGAGATCGCGAGACGCTCGAGCAGGAGTTGGCCAGGCATCTGCAAGGCCTGCAAGTTGACCTGGTACACGCGAACAGCCTGAGCACGGGGCGGTTGTCGGGGCCTGTGGTTGCGGAGTTGATGCTTCCCAGCATCGCTCATCTAAGAGACATCCTGCGATTGAGTCGGCCGGCCGTCATTGATTTGAATCGGCACACGCGATTACTGGCGGTCTCGAATGCCGTGCGGCGATATCATGTCGACCAAGGTCTCCATTCGGGCAAGACTCATGTTACGTTCAACGGAGTGGATCTCGAACGCTTTCGTCCCCGGACACCGACCGGGTATCTGCATCGGGAACTAGGGATTGTCCCCGAGGCAATGCTCTTCGCCACGATCGGGCAGATTGGGCTCCGCAAGGGGCAAGACGTGCTGCTCGAAGCATTCTCCAGAATCGCACGCCGCCACGAGGTGGCTCATCTGATCGTCATCGGACGTCGGCACTCTCAAAAAGATGAGGCGATTCAATTCGAAGAAAACTTGCAGCGGCGGGCCGACTCGAACGATTTGCAGGCCCGGGTTCACTTTCTTGGGCAGCGTGAAGATATCGCCGAATTGTTGCCCGAGCTGCATGCGGTGACTCATGCTGCCCGTCAGGAGCCACTGGGTCGAGTGCTGCTGGAAGCTGCAGCCTGCGGGGTTCCCGTCATCGCGACCAACGTGGGAGGCACGCATGAGATATTTCCTACGGAAGAATCGGGCGGACTATTGGTGGCCGACGAAGACGTCGACGGGTTCGCATCGGCTTGGGCGCGACTGATCGACGATTCCGACCTTCGTGCACGTCTCGCGGCGGGTGCTCGGCGGCGAGCGTGTGAGCAGTTCGATATCGAACAGGCAGTCGAGAACCTGGCTGCCCATTACCGGGGCGTCTTAAGCGAGACCCGCTGATGCCTGGGCCCCCAGTTTGATCCCGAGCCCCCCTGCCCTGCGCCAACTTCGGCGAGTGGAACATCTCTGCTAAACTTCGGTCTTTGGTTTTCATCCCTTTTCGTATCCCAGAGTCATCACCGTGGCGAACACACTCACGAGCTCGGCCATCGTTCAGGCATATTGCGAAAAGACACCGGGGTCGGCGAAGCTCGCCGAAGAGGCACGACGCTGCATCGCCGGGGGAGTGACCCACGATAGCCGGTTCTACGACCCGCATGGAATCTATGTTGCCAAGGCCGAGGGTTCTCGGAAGTGGGACGTCGATGGTAACGAGTACGTGGACTACGCCGGTGGGCACGGGGCCTTGTTGCTGGGACACAATCACCCGGAAGTTGTGGAAGCGGTTCAACGACAACTCGTATTGGGAACGCACTATGGTTCGAGCCACGAGCTGGAAATTCGCTGGGCCGAGTTGGTTTGTCAGATGATTACCTCGGCCGATTCGGTCCGCTTCACAAGCTCGGGAACCGAGGCCACATTGCTTGCCTTGCGTCTGGCACGCGCGTTCACCGGCCGACCGAAGCTGGTGCGATTCGTCGGCCACTTCCACGGCTGGCACGATCACATGGCTTTCGGCGTAGGTTCGCACTTCGATGGCTCGGCCACACCGGGCGTATTGGGCGAAGTGGCCAGCAACGTGCGACTGGTTCCCGCAGGCGATGTTGCAGCGACGGAACAAGCGTTCGAGCATGGCGACGTCGCGGCGGTGATCATCGAGCCGACCGGGGCGAGTTGGGGACAGTTGCCGCTTTTGAAGGAGTTCCTCGTCGAGCTTCGTCGCATGACGGCAGATCGCGATATTGTATTGATCTTCGACGAGGTCATTACGGGGTTTCGCTGCGGCCCTGGCGGTGCCCAGGCGATCTTTGGGGTTACCCCTGACATGACGACGCTGGCCAAGATCCTGGCCGGAGGATTACCCGGTGGAGCCGTCGTGGGGAGGCAGGAGATCATGAATCTGCTGGACTATCGAGCCGCTGCGGCCAGCAACCACGAGAAGATCAGTCATCACGGTACCTTCAACGCGAACCCGTTGTCGGCGGCCGCGGGGATCAAGGCGTTGGAAATTGTCTCGAACACCGATGTCTGCCAACGTGCAAATGACTACGCGGAACGCCTGCGGAAGGCTCTTAACGAGGTTTGCCAACATGAGGACACCGGCTGGACCGTGTACGGTACCTTCTCCGGTTTCCACATCTACACCAACCCCGATGGGGTCGACGTGAGCAACGAGCAGTTGGAAGAAGGCGTTTACGATCCGTTGGTCCTGAAAGCCCGACCGCGTCCCGAGTTGCTCATGAAACTTCGCTTGGGCATGTTGCTGCACGGAGTCGAAATCTTCGTCTGGCCCGGCGGACCAACCTCGTGCGTGCATTCGGAAGACGATCTCGCACGGACCGTGGATGCGTTCCGGAAAACGCTGAAGCTGTTGCGTCTGGAAGGTGAGATTGCCTAAGAGTCCAGGCTTTGGACTAACCACGTCGGATGAGCGTGAGCCGCAGTAGATTCAAGGCTTGCTTGGCAGCTCTCAGCTTGTGGATCGACTTATCGCCAAGCATCGGCGCTGAACGGACAATCACTTCATCGCCCGTTGCCAGGGCGAAGATGAACCGTGACGACTCCTTTTCGGCGGGGTTGAACTCCGGAATATCACTCACGGCCAACGTGTAGTCAGCCCCGGTGAGTTTTTGGCAACCCTGGGCCATCGCTTCGACGACGGGTGAGCTTACCACGGGATTGCTCTTCAACACCTCAGGGTCGACGCCCAGGATCTTTTCAGCGGCGACCGCGGTGTGGGGAACAAACCCGCCCAGGTAGCAACGCTCCGAATCAGGGACCTCGTCGAGCCAGTTGGCGACATACCCACCGGTGCCCCACTCGGCGGTGGCCAACGTCTTGCCCTTCTCGGTCAACAACCGGCAAACGGCGTCGGCCAGTTCGTCGTCTTCTTCGCCAAAGACGATCTCGCCGAGGCACTCGTAGATGGTTGCTACGGTTGGCTCCATTGATTTCAGGCATTGCTCCGCGTTTTCACCCTTGGCAGTAATCCGCAGCGTGATGGTCGCTTTGCTGGCCGTGATGCCTACCGAAGGATCCCGCCCGCGGCGAATCAGGTCGGGCAGCTTCTCCTCGATATGGCTCTCGCCCAGGCCGAAGCATTTGATGCGGCGGTGGCGGATAACTTGAGGGCCTCCCCCCATCGCCAGGATTTCACCGGCCACGGTTTCGTGCCACATGTTGTGCATCTCGGCCGGCACCCCGGGCAAGGCGAAGACGCGGCACGTACTGCCACCTTCCCGCGGAAGCTTGATGTCGATTCCCGGAGCCGTGCCCGAGGGGTTCGCGATCGGCAGGCTACCTTCGGGGAACTCGGCCTGCACGATATTCCGCTCCGGCATTTCTCGACCGAATAGCGAAAACAGGTTGCGGATGTGCTCGAGCATTCCCTCGTCGAGCACCAGCGGCACCCCGGCCGCTTGAGCGAGCGCCTCGCGTGTTAAATCGTCGGCCGTGGGGCCCAGGCCACCTGTGCAAACCACCAGGTCTGCCCGCTGGGCCGCCTCGCGAAACACGCGAACGTTGGACTCCAGGTCGTCGGCCACGGTGGTGTGGAACAACACACGGATGCCCAACTCGCCTAGTCGCTCGCTGAGCCATTGCGTGTTGGTATCGAGCCGCTGCCCGCTGGTCAGTTCATCGCCAATCGAAACAACTTCAGCTTGCATGCGGGTGCTCAGCTAAGAGGAATAAGGATTTTCGCCACGTTCAATACGGAATTGTAGATCGACGGTAAGTATCGCAACCAGCGACCTGCAATCCATGAATGGTCGATGGCATTGTGACAGGCTCCAGGGCCACGTTCCAGTAGCGAACATCTCGGCTCGGGTAAGGCGTGTCCCCCGTAGCAGCGTCTAAACTATGAGGCGTACATTTCCGCCATGCATATAATTCAGCGTTGCAGTTCGGTACCCGCCGAGATGTGGAAGTGAAGGCGGATCCGCGTACACTCGTCGCGATTCATCAGGATAGGACATTCAGCCGTGGCCCAGACAACCCTGCAAGTTGAAGGAATGACCTGCAATCACTGCGTGAATACGGTCACCAACTCACTGCAAGCCATGCCCGGAGTGCGTGATGCAAAGGTCGATCTGGAGTCGGGCACCGCGGTGGTCGATTACGAGCCTGGAACCACGACCATCGCAGCGATGGCCTCCGAGGTCACTTCCAAGGGGTTCGCCTCGCATGCGTCCACCGAGGCAGAGTCCTGCCCGGTGCCGGAGACCGTGCAGATTGCTTTGGAACCAAAGGAAGGTGCCGAAAAGTCGACGCAGGCGGATGCCGAGCGATTGCTGCTGAACATCGACGGGATGCACTGTGCGAGTTGCGTCAGCCGCGTCGAGTCGGCACTGGCCAAGACTCCAGGCGTGGAAGAAGCCCGGGTCAATCTGGCGACCGAGCAGGCGCGCGTTTTGGTTTCCCCCGAGAAGTTCGAGCTCGAATCTCTGCTGGGAGCGGTTCGTGCCGCGGGCTACGGAGCCTCCCGCGCAAGAAGCACTGGCGGGGAAGATGAACTCAGCCAGCGTAACGCTGCCGAAGCAGCCCGCTGGCGGATCAGGCTTTATGTCGGCGCGGCCTTGCTGGCGGTGATTATCCTTGTTCGGTTTGCGATTCCGGCAAACACCGTTACCTCCTGGATCGTGCTTGCCGTGGCAACCGTGTTGCAGGGGTATGTGGGCTGGCCGTACTACGTGGGGGCGTTGCAACGCGCACGGCACTTCTCGACCAACATGGATACGCTGGTCGCCTTGGGAACCGGCGTGGCTTACCTGTCGGGGGTTGCCAATGTGTTGGCCGGCCAGGCGAGTATGTTCTTCATGGATGCCGGCATGATTCTGGTGTTTATCACCTTCGGCAAAACGCTCGAACTAAGTGCCAAGGGGCGGGCTTCGTCGGCCATCCGCAAGTTGCTAGATCTTTCGCCCAAGGAAGCCACCGTGCTGATCGATGGCCGAGAGGAGCGTAAAGCAGTCGAGGATGTCGAGGTAGGCCAGACGCTGCTGATTAAACCGGGTGATCGCGTTCCGCTCGACGCTGAAATCACCAATGGGCAGTCGCAACTGGACGAGTCGTGGTTGAGTGGCGAATCGTTGCCTGTGGACAAACAGTTGGGCGATCAAATTCTCTCGGGCTCGATCAATGGTGGCGGGGCGCTGCAAGCCGTCGTGAATCGACCCGCGGGTCGGACGTCGCTGGACGAAGTGATCGATTTGGTGCGTCGCACCCAGGAATCAAAGGCCGACGTGCAACGGATGGCCGACCGCGTGGTGACATACTTTGTACCTGTGATTCTCTCGATTTCCATCGTAACACTGCTGGCTTGGGGAGTTGTCGCGGGAGACTGGAGTGATGGATTGTCGTCAATGGTGTCCGTGCTGGTCGTGGCATGCCCTTGCGCCTTGGGGCTGGCCACACCGACCGCCGTAATGGTCGGCAGCGGTCGTGGTGCTGAGGCCGGTATCTTGATCAAGGAAGCCCACGCCTTGGAGGTTGCCGGAAGCCTGACCACCGTGGTGCTCGATAAGACGGGTACGGTGACGCGGGGACGTCCCGCGGTGGTTCACATACAAGCGGTCGATCAACACACGGAAGACGAGGTGCTCGCCGTGGCAGCCGCCACCGAACGGCTGAGCCGGCACCCGCTTGCTCAGTGCATCGTGGACGCCGCGGTGGAGAAGGGGCTTTCCACAAGTGAAGCATCCGACTTGCAGGTGGTCGCCGGTGCTGGGGTGCAGGCCAGAATCGAGAACACGACGACACTGGTGGGCAACGAACAGCTCATGGCCAAATCCGGGATTGAAGTGGCCACGCTCACCGATGAGATCGCCAATCGACGGGCCAACGGAGAGAGCCCACTGCTGGTCGCACAAGATGGTGAGTTGCTAGGGATGATTGTCGTGGCCGATGAGGTCGCGCCGCACAGTGGCGAAGCAATCGAGCGACTCAAATCGTTGGGTCTGAACGTCATGATCGTGACGGGGGATCATCGCACAACGGCCGAATCGATCGCCAGACAGGTCGGCGTGGACCGCCTTGAAGCCGAGGTGCTTCCGGCCGACAAAGCCAAAATCGTCGGCGAGGTGCGGGGCGAAGGTGAAACCGTGGCCATGGTGGGTGACGGGATCAACGACGCGCCCGCCCTGGTCGAAGCGGATGTCGGGGTCGCGATCGGTGCGGGGGCTGATGTGGCGATCGAGGCGGCTGACATCGTGTTGGTCGCCGATGATTTACGTGCCCTGCCGAAAGCGATCGTCCTTTCGCGGGCAACACTTCGAACCATCCGCCAGAACCTTGTGTGGGCTTTCTTTTACAACATGCTACTCGTTCCGGTGGCCGCGGGGGTGTTTGTCGCGGTGCCTGGTTTAGGGTTTCGGCTGCCTCCGGTGGCCGCCGCCGCGGCGATGGCCGCCAGCAGCGTGTCGGTGGTGATGAACAGCCTTCGCCTGCGGACGAAGCGTCTCGATTGAGCAGCCGGGCGAGTCTGTAGCGAAAACGTCAAGTTTGCACCGAGGTGCTGGAAGCCCAACGAGTCGGGGCGGCAGAAGTCTCGTTCGTATCCCGAGCGACCCACCACTGGGCGGCTTGTTGTTTACTCCACTGATTGGCACATGTGCACTCGCTCAGTGCCGCCTCGAACTCATCGACGTCGGCAAAACGCTGCGTGGGATCTTTGGCCAGCCCACGCATGACGACCTGCTGGAGATCCCTCGGAACATCAGCTTGAATCTGCTCCAGTGGCAATGGCGTCTCTTCAACGTGCGCGCGCATCACTTCCAGGGGGTTGTCTCCCGAGAAAGGTGGTCTACCAACCACCATGAAGTACAGCAGCGCGGCCAAGCTATAGATATCGGATCGCACGCTGGGGGTTGCCCCGCCACAAACTTCCGGGGCCATGTAGTGCGGCGAGCCCGCGGCCCCGGGATGAACGCCTTCGACCGTGTCTTCGCGAGCGACCTCTTCGCTGATCGAGGTGACCAGCCCAAAATCGAGTAGCTTGGCGATGTCGTAAGTACCGCCGCGGTGCGTGCACAACACATTGCTTGGCTTCAGATCGCGGTGAATGAGCCCGAACGAATGTGCTTCTTCCAACGCTCCGCAGACTTGCAGCATGAGGTGCACCGCCCGAGCCGGTTGCATGGGGCCTTGCCGCTGTACGATTTCCTGCAGGCTCAGCCCCGGGAGATACTCCATGACGTAGTACAGCGTGCCGTCTTCCGCTTGCCCGTAGTCGAATATCTCGACGGTATTCCAGTGGGTCAGTTGGGCGGTGGCGCGCACTTCTCGCTCGAAACGGGCCAGCGTCTTCGGGTCGCGATCGCGTGAGGTGCTGATGGTCTTAATCGCGCAGGGGCGTTTCAGCATTTGGTGCTCGGCCAGGTAGACTTCACCCATGCCGCCGGAGCCCAGATGCTTTGTGAGACGATACTGCCCGAGCCTTCTGGCGCGAAATGCCTGACGGCGCAGAGCTCCAATGGTGTAGGAACCGTAAACCGCCGTGGCAAAGCCAACCAGCATCATCACCACGGTGGCTGAGAAGTAGTCGGTGAGGAGTAGTTCCCGCAGGTCGGTGTAGTGCCAGCGAGCCCAAGCCAGGCCCACCACAGGAACCACGGAAAATAAACCTAGAACGAGTGCAGCGCGCTGCCAGTTGTTGGGGATGAAGGTCCCATAGATCACCACAATGGCAAACCACATCAGCAAGTTGCCCAGCACGGCGGTTTGCACCGAACGGACGCTTTCGCTTATCGATGCCTGCTCGATCAGACGCTGCTGAATCATGACCGCCAGGACAAACGTGGTTCCGAATACGACGACCTCGATTCGACGCAAGGCGCGAAGCGAGAACGAGCTGGTGGACCACAACACAATTGAGCACCCGATGAGGACCGCGAAGACGACGAAGCGGCTGTAATAAATCAGTTCACTTTCACCCCACACCGGGTCGTCTGTAGGCGGGGTCAGCACGGCACGAATGATGAATAATCCGTAGGCACCCATCAATAGCAGTGCCGCACCACGCAGCCGGGTGAGCAAGATGCCCTGAATCTCGCTCGCCATCCGTGGTCGCGAGCCATGAATCAGTTCGATATCGCGCCGCTCGCGCCGCGGGGGAGGTTCATCGCCGGGGCGTGTTTCGAGCGTTCGGTCGAGACCATCGTCCGGATTCGAACTGGTCGCTTCGGGCGTCATCTTCCATTCACCCAGGAAGTATTAATTGGTGCCGACAAGCAAAGAAAGGAACGGTTCATAATAAGCCGTCGACGGCTTTTCGGCGACTCGATTCTTCTGAATCCGCGGGAAACGCAGCTTGTTGCAGGGGCGAATTCCGCGAGTTGGCCTTCGTTGCCATGTTGTCTTGGTCGGTTGTTGCGGTTTTCGCGATTCGAGTATTATCTAGGGCATGAACACGCACATAGAAGACTCTTCATCGCTGCCTCGAAGTCACGAACTCATGTCGCGGACCGACACCGCTTTGTTGGTGGTCGATGTGCAGGGCAAGTTGATTCGCCTGGTACCGGGCCATCAACGCATCATTTGGAATATTGGCCGCCTCATCGAAGGCGCGAAGACGCTGGGCGTACCGATTGCGGCAACCGAACAGTATCCCAAGGGGCTAGGGCCCACCGTGCCGGAGTTGGCCGAGCAAGTGGTTGATATCTACGACAAGGTCACATTCAGTTGCGGAAGTTGCCACGACTTGTGGGACGGTTTCAAGCAGCAAGATATCTACCGGGTGCTGGTCGTTGGAATCGAAGCTCACGTCTGCGTGCAACAAACGGTCTTCGATCTGCTGACCGCCGGGATGCGGGTGTACCTGGCAGTCGACGCGATCGGGGCGCGGTACGACATCGACTATCAAACGGCACTGCGCCGCATGGACTCTGCGGGGGCCACCCTCACCACCACCGAGGCCGCGATCTTCGAATGGTGTGAGCGGTCGGACATTCCCGAATTCAAGACCGTGAGCCAACTGATTCAACAGACCCCGCCGGAAGCATGAATGCAATTCAGCTTGCGGGGCACTAATGCCTGGTGCTGTAAGGTCCGCGTTGCGAGATGCGAAGCGCTTCCAGAGCGCCGACAAAGGCGGTCGGTTCGATGTGGGCTTTGGACGCGTATTGCTGCGCCAATTCCTCCTTGCTTGTTCCCGCTTCGGCATCCTGCTGCAGTTGGGCCATCCATTCGGCTCGACGGACTCCGTCGCGGTATCCCTTGCGGTCATTCACGACGACGAGAAGCATGGCAAACACGAGGCAAGCGAACACTGCTTGCCGGCGAACGTTCACCAATCCGTAGAGCGACCAGGCGAAGAACAGACCGCAGACCAGCGGAACGGCCAGGATTCCGTAACGATTCGCATATCCGGCGTCGGGCCCAATTCCCGCCCGACCCCAACCGATGGCGCCGGCCAGAAGCCCGACGGAAAGCAAAAAACAGAACAGCCCGTTGATGCGAAGTCGCTCCTGGGGTTTCTGATACCAGGCGAATCCTAAGCGACCGAGAGTTGCAGTTACCGCGGTCAGCACCAGCCACGGACCTATCGGTCGTAACGCACGCCCCAGGGGCCCGACGCTGGTCGTGAGGAACTTTACCGCCGTGTCGAATGTGGCTAGCAGGCCGGTGCTTTGTAGCCCGCTCTGCTGCGGTGGTAATCCGTGCAGACATGCTGCCGCAAGCCCCAGCGGAACCAACGCACCGACAGCAATGAAAACGGCGTGGGAAGTTTGTATTCGCCCTGAATACCAACTCCAGGCAGCGGCCACCAGCATCCATAGCGCCACGGGCGGAACCATCACCAGGCCGAACAACCCGCACAGCGACATGCCGCACAGGACCAACGAAAGAATGCCGGCCTGCGTGCGGCCAATCATCTGACGGCACTGCACCAACATGCTCAACACAACCAGGGCGAGCAGGGTCGACGTGACGTAGTTCATCTGAAAGCACCACGTCAGATTGATCTCGTGCCCCCAGTGCATCAGGACCACCGGGAAGATAACGTCGGCCAAATCGCTCCGGCCCCGAACTCGTCGGGCAGCCAACATCAAAATGGCGGCGGCCGCAGCCAACGTTACGACGTTGGCAAAGGCCATCCTTTCGAAGTCGTAGTCGGTCATCGTTCCCGTGGCGATATAGATCAGCCGTGGGATGAGCATCCGGTGCCCGTTGTGAGAGGACCAGAACCAATCGAGGCCTGGTGTCTGCATTCCAGTCGAGATGCTTAACCACGCCCATTCGTCGGCAAATGGCATGATGAGGCCGAAGGCGGCGACATAACCAACTGCCGCGATGAGCATCGCCCCCCACACGCTCCAGACGAACAAGGTTGCGTATCGGGAATGGCCTACGGTCTGGTCCGCAGGTTTACCTGTAGAAGAGAATTGGATTCCGGTCTTCTGGGCTTCCATGCCTGAATATCACCGTGCTGATTCAAGTTTTGTAGCTGCGCCGCGACTCAAACGGCCCCGGTGTTTCTACGGAGCACTCTCTTGTAACCGCGAAGTATTGAATCCTGAAAGAGCAGTCGTTTTCGCCCTTGTTTCCAGGTTCGATTCGCTGTGGCGCCTAATTCCTCACAAACACCTTGCTAGCTTGCTCTTACGATTTTGGCGTGCTACCATCCACGTAGTTCTTGGTCGGTGAAAATTGCGTTGGGGGAGGTGTTCCAGATGCTCGAGCTTTCGGCCAAAGGTACCGCTCGGACCTGCGACGGTCTGTCGCGACGCGACTTCATGCAAGTGGGCGCACTGGGTGCCGTGGGCATGTCGCTCGACCAGTTGACCGCGGCGAAAGCAATGGGTGCGGTTGCGCCGGGACACGACGAGCGCAACGTCATTATGATCTTCAATCTCGGGGCACCCAGTCAGCTAGATACCTGGGACATGAAGCCGGAAGCGCCTTCCGAGGTACGTGGACCGTTCCAGCCGATTCAGACCGATGTGGCCGACCTGCACATCTCTGAATTGTTTCCGCGAATGGCGGAACACTCGGACAAGATTTCTTACGTCCGTAGCTGTTATCACACAGCTGCTGCCGTGCACGATACCGGACATCAGATGCTGCAGACCGGTCGCCTGTTCACCGGTGGCATCAACACGCCTCACGCCGGTTGCGCACTGGCGTACTTGAAGGGCCGTCGCCAAGGTAGTGACTTGCCACCACACGTTCTGTTGCCAGAACCCATGGGGCGTACCGGGGGCAACTTGCCTCACGGACAAGATGCCGGCTTCCTGGGTAAGTCGTATGACCCGTTCGCCTTGATGGCCGATCCGTCGAAACCGAATTTCCAAGTTCCCGACTTGTTGCCATCGCCGAAGATCGAAGCGCGACTCGGGCGACGACAACGACTGCGCGATATCGTCGACAGCAGCCTGGACAAATTCGAAGCCACCGATGATGCACGGCTGCTGGATAACAACTTCCAGGAAGCGTATCGACTGATGACCAGTCAACAAGCCCGTGAGGCGTTCGATCTTTCGCAGGTGCCTCGGGCCGAACGCGAACGATACGGCGTTGATGCAGAGGGGAACTTGACACGGTTCGGGCAGTGCTGCCTGTTGTCCGTTCGCCTGTTGAAGGCGGGCGTACGTTTTGTGACCGTGAATACATTTCTTACTGTGTTCGACGAAATTACCTGGGACATCCACGGTTCGAAGCCGTTCACCTCGATTGCCGGCATGAAAACGCAGGTTGCCCCCGCGTACGATACGGCATTGGGAGCCTTGCTCGACGATTTGACCAACGAGGGGCTGCTGGAGAACACGTTGGTGTGCAATCTGCAGGAGTTTGGTCGAACGCCCCGCATCAATCCGGCCGGTGGTCGCGATCATTGGCCTCAGTGCTGGACGTCTCACTTTGCCGGAGGCGGCGTTCAAGGTGGTCGCGTGATTGGTCGCAGCGACGCGATTGGCGGCGTGCCGGTCGAACGCCCCGTGGAGCCGGCCGAGGTGGTGGCCACGATTTTCCACAGCCTGGGATTGGACCTGGAGAGCACTCTGCCCGGTCCGCAAACTCGTCCCTTCCCGCTGGTCGATTACGGCGTGCGACCGATCGAAGAACTGTTTTAGTTCGTGCTCGACCGAGTATGCGTCAGTCGATTTGCCTTCGACGATCGGCCGTGAAGGGTTCTTCTTCCAGCTTGGCGTCCCACGACTGCAAGTTAATCACGTTCGGTGGTTCAGGAACATTCAACGAACCGTGCTCTTCTGCGTAGCGGTCGAGTTGGCTCAGTTTCTCTCGGGTAACGGTTTCCCCAGCCGGCCCCGGTTGCGGAGCAAAGCCCCACTGCACACGGGTGCCATCCTTGGTAACCAGATCGAATTTCAGGTACCCCCGATTCCGACGAGACGAAACGGTTGGCTCGATGCGTTCCAGATCGTATCGCAGCCAGTCTCGTACAAGCACGGCGGCGATGCGGGCACCTTCGTGTACGGTTGAATCTCCCCATCGTGTTCCAGGAGGGCCCACCGGGATTGAGTTGGCACCCACCAACCGTGGATAGCGTGCGGCCTCGATGGGTGAAAAGTCGTCGGGCGGTAGAAAGACTCCCTGAGCGTCGACTGGATACAACCCGTCGGTAATCTGTTCGCCGCCCGGACCCGCGGGAAACAGTCTGCCGGAGACCAGTACCATGCAGGCCGGCTTTCGATATTCCAATTCGACGGATACGCGAGCCGGATGATGCTTTTGCACACGGGTGACATCCGCCACCCAGGGATGCAGCACGAAGGCTTCGGCAACCCGCTGTGCCAACGCTGGATCGAGGATGGAGATTGGTCCGTCCAGGCTCGCATCGCGCAAGACTTCGGTCCTGACATCGACCCGAATCCAAGACGGTTGCGGTGTGACGTCGATCGATTCGACCGTTAACCACAAGTCATCGTTCTTGGAAACGTGCTCTTGGATTTGGGGCCACATCGCGGTCACACCTACGGCAATTCCCGCGATCAGTAACACGGTCAACGTGAGCCCACGCCAAGGTGCCGTGAAGGGAATCATGAGACTTGAGACGAGACCCTTTGATTCATCCGGTTCCTCGATTTTCTTGCTCATTGCCGCACCTCTTCCTTGATCGCGTCGGCCACCATCCACTCGCACAGCGAGGCGAAGCTCATGCCAGCGTGTTTCGCAGCCACGGGGGCAAGACTATGGCGTGTGAGACCCGGCACGGTGTTGACCTCGAGCACCCACAGGCAGTCGAACTCGTCGACGATCATGTCGACGCGAACCAGCCCGCGAGTGCCCAACGCGGCCGCTGAGTTGTGTGCCGCTTCGGCAAGACGGCAACAGAGCGGGTCGGGCAGTTGATCTTCCAACCGCAGGGTGGTCGAGTCGCTCTGGTACTTCGCCCGAAAGTCGAACATCTCTCCGCTGGGAACAATCTCAATGGCCGGCAACGGGCGGCGATCCAGAACCGCCACCGTGAATTCGCGTCCGCGTACCCTTGGTTCGGCGATGAGGAACGACTCATACCGATTGGCTTCCACCAAGGCATGCTGCAAGCGACCCGGATGGTCGGCCACGGTGACGCCCAAGCTGGACCCCTGTCCGTCTGGCTTGATCACGATGGGATACCCCAGGCTTCCGAGCCGGGAAGCGACGTCGCTCATGGTTTCGCTATCGTGAAACAGCACGTAGGGAAGCGTCGGCACCCCAACCTGAGTGAAACGCTCTTTACTGGCCGACTTGCTCATGGCCAGCCGCGAAGCGGTCGGGTCGCTGCCGGTGTAACGGACCCGCAGACGGCGAAGTTCTTCCTGAACCGATCCGTCTTCACCGGCCCCGCCGTGTAGCGCGATGAAGCAGGCGTCGACTCCGTTCCAATCGATCTCTTGCGGCGAGGTTTTTGCCGGATCGATCATCCGGCAATCGTGGCCCCGCGACTGTAGGGCTTCGACAACACAGCCTCCGCTAACGAGGCTGATTTCCCGTTCGCTGGAATCTCCCCCGGCCAGCACGATCACGCGGCGGTGATTGTGAGCTTGGTTCTCGAACATCGCCATCCTCCTTGACGGCTTCGTGTGCCATACCTTCAACGGGCTATGTACGTAAGACGCATCGTGCGGCTTCACATCGTCGTATCGAACGGGCAATTGAACTTCGCCGATCGACCGCTCTACTCACCAAACTTCTATCTCGGTTTCGAGATCGACTCCCAGTCGTTCAGAGATGCGGCTCTTCACCAAATCGATCAGTTTCAGCACGTCCTGGCTACTTGCTCCCGGCTCGGTGACGATGAAGTTGGCATGACGCTCGCTGATCGTGGCTCCACCCACGGTCGTTCCCTTCATGCCAGCCTGATCGATGAGCATTCCGGCACTCATTCCTCGGGGATTCTTGAAGATGCAACCGGCACTTTGGTGTCCCAGAGGTTGCGAAGCTTTCTTCAAGATCCACTGCTTTTGCATCCGCTTGGTCAACTCGGCGGCATCCGTCGCTTCGAGCTGAAACTTCGACTCGAGAATTACCAATTCGTCGAGGCTGCTCTCGCGATACGAAAAGACCAGGTCGTCTCGCTGACGTACGTGGGTCTCGCCGTCGCGCGTCATCACGGTTGCCCCACCGGTCCATTGCCCGATGTCTCCGCCTCGTCCTCCGGCGTTGCCGTGCAATGCTCCACCGACCGTGCCGGGTATTCCGACAAGCGATTCGAGCCCTGCCAGTCCTTCTCGCACAGCGATGGAAATCAGATGTCCAAGCTTCGTTCCGCCACCGGAAGTGATGGTATCGCCTTCGACCTTCACCTGGGCGAATGCCTCGGAGGACAGACGAATGACTACTCCCGGGACGCCTTCATCGCGGACCAGCAGGTTCGACCCACCGCCAATCAAGCGCACGGGTAATTCTTGTTCGCAGCATTGGCGCACCAGCTTTTCCAGTTCTTCGACTGAGCGTGGCTCGGCAAAGTAAGCAGCCGGCCCGCCAATCTTGAACCAAGTGTAGGGCGCCAGCGGCTCACCCTGTCGGACGATATCGTCGAACCCTGTCAGACCACTCATGTATCACGTTCCGTATGTTGCCCGCTCCGATTGTCAGCAGTACGTCGCCCGCTTGCAATGTGTCGGCAAGTAGCTCCACGATTTCTTCCAGGGAGTGCTGTTCCGGCACATCGGCCCCCATGGCTCGGCAGCAAGTGGCCAGATCGGCGGCCGTCGCGTTACGCCCCGTTGCGTTGGGACGCGCCTGGAATACATCGGCGATGCAACGTTTGTCGCAATTCTGCAAACTGCCCGCAAAATGTTCCAACATCGCTGCGGTGCGATCACCTTGGTGAGGTTGAAAGATACACCACAAGCGACGATTAGGGTACATCGCTCGAACCGCGGAGAGCGTGGCCGAAACTTCCGTGGGATGATGCCCGTAGTCGTCCAGCAGCGTTACGCCGGCATGGGTGCCCACCCATTCCAGACGGCGATGAAGCCCCGGAAACGAGGATAAACCCTCTCGAATGGCCCGGGAACTTATACCGGATTCGGCGGCCATGGCCGCTGCTGCTAAAGCATTCAGCAGATTGTGTTTCCCGGCAACTTGCAGCGGTACATCGCAAAGGTGCTGCTGCTTGTTGAAGATGCTGAAACGATAAACGCCTCGATGTGCATGAAGATTGCCGGCCCGCCAATCGGTCGTGGGTCGGGTGCCGAACGTGACCGTTCTTGCCGCACCGTTCTTGGCGAGTTGAATGATGGGACAATCTTCATGGGCCACCACCAGCCCGTGTGAGGGAACCCGCTCGACAAAGTCCGTAAACGCCTGCTGCACCTCACTTTGGCTGGCGTAACAGTCGACATGGTCCCACTGACACCCCAGCAGTAGGGCAACGTCCGGACTGAAGTGCAGGAAGTTTCGTCGATACTCGCACGCTTCGACCAGCAACTGCGAAGTGCTGCCCGCCCCGCCGCCGGGTTGCTCATCGGTGAGCGAGGCCCCGTAAACCGTGGTGGGGTTGAGTCCACCCGCACGAAAGATTTCGGCCGCCATGGCCGTGGTGGTTGACTTTCCGTGGGTGCCCGCCACGGCGATTGTCTTGGTTCGCAGGCTCATCTGCCCCAGAAACTCTGCGTAGCTGAGCGTAGGCGTGTCGTTCGCTCTGGCTCGAACGAGTTCGACGTTGTTCGGTCGAATGGCGTCACTGTAAATGACCAGATCAATGTCATCGGTGACGACCAGCGGGCTGTGACCTCGATAGATTGTTAAGCCACGCGTCTTAGGTAGGTGCAGTTCGTCGCAGCTGATATCCGATCCGCTCACATCCCAGTCGAATTCGTACAATACCTTGGCCAGCGATCGCATGCCTGCACCACCGATGCCAACGAAATGCACGCGGCGGGGACGATCCCAGCGGAGTTCGTTCACCGAATTGGATGGCGAAAGCAAGGGCATGGCTTACTGGGGTGGGTCGTTCGAAGGCGGGTGCACACAGAATCGCAGCGACAGCGTATGGCTGGCCGCCAATGCAGTCAATGTGGACTCGCTGCACGGGCGCCATGAGACACGAGGGTTGCCACCTTGCTATCAGTGGTGGCTCGTGTCGAGAACCGCCCGCCGGGGTCGCGTTCTGCCGATCGCCCTAGCCTGCCAGCCGTCCGCGTGTGGAATGAACGAAATCTCCAATCATCTCGGCAACTTGTGCTGCTGCCAAAGGACGGGCCAGATGGTGCATGGCCTCCGACATGGTGCGTCGTCGCTGGACCAGCTTGGCCATGTCACTTAGCTCGGCGGCCAGGGCATTGTCCAATCGCTGAGCGTCGGGATGCTCTTCTACCACGCGGGCAGCGCCGGCGACTCGATACGCTTCGGCGTTGTGCCACTGATGATTGTCTCGTGCCTCCGGGAAAGGAATCAGGATGGCCGGAGTGCCCGTGACTGCCAATTCTGCCAGCGTGGTGCCGCCTGCTCGCGAGATGACAAAGTCGGAGTTGACCATCACCCGTTGAATCGAGTTGATAAAAGGAGCGACGGTCGCTTCGAGCCCCAACTTGCGGTAGAGGGCCTCGGTATCCGCCGTTCCTTCACCAGCCTGGTGAATGATTTGCCACTTGTGTCGCTGCGCACCGGCTTTATAGAGCGCACGGGGAACGAAGTGGTTGATTGGGCTGGCTCCCTGACTACCACCAAGCACCAACACGCGTGGCGGGGTTTCTGTTTCAGAGAACGTTCTCGTTTTATGTTCATCCAAGAACCGCTTCCGAACGGGGTTGCCCGTCACGCGAAGTGGATCGCTGGCCTTCAGGTGAGGGCGTATTTCGCCGAACGCCGCGCAGACAAGTTGTGCCGAGCCCGACAGCCAGCGAGTGACTCGCCCGGGCAACGCATTCTGTTCAAGCAGCACAAGCGGAACGTGTTCACTAACGGCCGCCCTGGCCATGGGCGCGCTGGAGTATCCACCCAGTCCGATGACCACGCTCACGGGATTCTCGCGTAAGAAACGCACCGAGTCGCGGTAGCCGGCCCATTGATTCGAAACGAATCGCCAGGCCTTCAGCGGGGCCTTCGACACCGGTTGGCATTGCACCGGTAAGTATTCGCAGTGGGCCGCCGCGACCCACTTCAAGTCGAGCGGCTTGCCTGCTCCGGCGAAGGTGTACGTGGCGTTCGGCCAGCGCAGGCGCAACTGTTCGACGACCGCCAAACCTGGAAAGAGATGGCCGCCCGTGGTGCCTCCGCTGAACACGAAATGGGGCTGTTTCGTATGGCGTGCGATCGTCGGGGGTTGGTCGAGTATGGCTTGCATGATCTTTACAATTTGCGCCTGAGGGGTTTCCTGGGGCATTCTCAAGAACGCTACCCGCCAGGTGAGCTTTCTGGGGAGTGAAGATGGTGGGTCTCTTCTGTTACAGAGGGCTGGTCTCTGAATTGGGTTCGCGTTGCTGCTCGGCGATTGGCCCGGTGGCTGGTAATTCGCCCACCAAGGCCATTTCTTGCTGAGAAGCTTCCACGACCGCTGAAGAATTGGGTACTGCCGTAGAATTCACGTTTCCTTCACGGCTCACCGTGCCTAACCCCACCGAGGCACAGATCGCAGCGGCGATCCAAAATCGCACGACGATTTGCGATTCGGACCAACCTCCAAATTGATAGTGATGATGCAGCGGTGCACACCGCAGGACGCGTTTCTTTCGTAATCGAAACGACCCTACCTGGAGGATGACGCTGCCGGCTTCGACCACGAATACTCCGCCCACAATCAGCAGGAGTAGTTCGTGGCGGGTGCATAACGCCATCATGGCCAGCAGACCGCCCAGCGCTTGCGAACCGGTGTCGCCCATAAAAACATGGGCCGGATGGCAATTGAACCACAGGAAGCCCAACACACCTCCGCAGGCGGCCGCCGCTACGACGAGTAACTCTCCGGTGCCGGTACCCGTGACGTGCGTTGCGTGAGAACCCGCGAGATATTGCTCGCCCAGGTATGCAATTACGGCCATCGTCATTAGCGAAAGCAGTGTGCATCCGGCGGCCAGCCCGTCTAGCCCGTCGGTCAGGTTCACGGCGTTGGAAAAGCCAACAATGAACACAACCGCCAGCGGTACGTACCACAGCCCGATGTCACCGATCTCTCCGACAAAAGGAAGTCGAAACGCGAGTCCGTCGACCGCGGCACGATGAATCTGGTAGAGCCACAACCCGGCGAGAACTGCCACGGCTGTCTGAAGTGCCAGCTTGGTTCGTGCCGACAAACCAGTGCCCTGCCCGGCTAGTTTCTTCAGATCATCGATGGCACCCACAACGCCCAACGCGGCGACGGTCGTGAGTGTGACCGCCACATAGGGGTTTCGCAGGTCGGCCCAAAACACGGCCCCCAATAGCAGCCCGCCGACGATGAACAGACCTCCCATGGTGGGAGTCCACTGTTTGGCTTGGTGAAGCTTCGATAGCTGTGGCGATCGGGTGTTAAGCGGTTCGCGAAAACGACGCCGCAACCACCCGATCCAACGGGGGCCCAGCAGCACGGTGAGTAGAAAGCCGACCACCGCGGCTCCTGCTGCACGGAACGTGAATTCCTGCAGAGCCGGCGCCCGTAGTGTGTCGAACTGATCGAGCATCCAAAGTAGCATGTGTCCGAGACCGTTCAATGAAACGCGGACAGGTGGAGCGACGCGCCACCCATCCGCGTTTCGTGTTCCCTGAGCAGCCGGGGCAGCGGCATGCCACCCCGGCGCTCAGTCTTAAGCTCCATCGCGAAGCGTTTGCTGAAGCGGTCGACCCAGATACCGCAAGTTTCAGCAAGCTTGTTGCTCCAACCCAGGAGGGCGGGTCGTGTCGAATTCCCGCACAGACCGACACGGACGACGGAACTTTTAATGTTCGGTTACGTAGTGTTGGGGATCTCCCAAGACAGTGATGCTGATGAGTTCGGTGAAGTGGTCGGCGCCGGTTTGCCTGTGCCTCGCTTGCTCAATGCCTCGACAATTCGTTCCATGCCTTCGGCCCTTGAGCCCTTAACGAGCACGACATCGCCGGGACGCACGGCATGGACCAGCCTGGACGCGGCCGCATTCGCATCGGATTCGACCAGGTAAGCATCTTCAGGCATTCCCGCGGCCACAGCGCCTTCGATGTAGTCGCGACTATGCTGTCCGCACGTCAAGAGGAGATCCGCCGCCCCTCGCGTGACCACATCTTGTCCGGCACAGCGATGAAGGAGTTTGGAGGCGTTGCCCAACTCGCACATATCACCCAGCACGACGACGCGCCGCGAGTGGGTTGTAAGTTGTCCGAGCAGATCCAGGGCGGCTTTCATGGCCTGAGGGCTCGCGTTGTATGAATCGTCGATGATCTTGATATCACCAATCTGACGCACGTGGCAGCGTCCCGGCAGTGGTTGGAATCGCCGCAGCCCACACCGGATTTCCGAGTCGCTGAGGCCGAACTGACGACCAATCGCCACGGCCACCAATGCGTTGATCAGGTAATGGCGTCCCCAGACTTGAACCTCGAAACGTGTACCGTCGAGTTCAAAGGAGAGAACCCCTTCGTGATGGGTCACTTTCGCGGGGCACAGATCACTTTCGGCGAAGCGTCCAACCGTCGTCGTTCGACCGTTGAATACGGCGGCGGCCTTGCTTCTGAGCAGGTGATCTCCACCGAGGATGGCCCAACCGTCTTCGTCCAGCGCCGAAAGCAATTCCAGTTTCGATTGGATTACGGTCTCGCGCGAGCCAAAGCCTCCGAGATGTGCGTCGCCTACGGAGGTAATCACCGCGGTTTGAGGACGACACATTGCGGAAAGCTGTTCGATTTCCCCAGGTGCACTGGCCCCAAGTTCCAGCACCGCATAGTCGTGATCGTCGGATACACGCAACAGGCTGAGCGGCAGGCCCACATGATTGTTGAAGTTCTGAGGGCTCGAACAACCGTAGAGTTTCTCGGACAAAACCGCGTGAATCATCTCACGGGTTGTGGTCTTGCCCACACTTCCCGTCACGGCGATTACTTGCCCGTTGAAATGTAGTCTGCGATGAGTGGCCAACTGCTGCAGGGCCGTAAGCGAATCTTCGACTTCAAGCACCCAGCAACCTGCCGGCGGATCGACTTGCCCTGCGGCCGCAACCACGCCTACGGCGCCGCGCTGGAAGGCTTGCGTTGCGAAGTCGGCCCCGTTGTGGTTCTTTCCAGAAAGTGCCCAAAAGATATCGCCCTGCTGGACATCGTGGGTATGTGTGACCACGCGCAGCGGCTGGGCTTGCGCTTCCGACGTGCCATTGCAACCCGAGCCGCAACGCAGGCGACCGCTTGTGGCCGTGATCAGTTTGTCGAGTGTTAACCAGTTCATTGTATTGCTTCGTCCGTACTTCTTTGGTTCGACGCGGCAGCCCTTACGCTGCTCGGGAGAACTCGCTACCGGAGTGTTGCTCGTAGAGCCACTCGCGAGCGAACGCTCGGTCGTCGAAATAAAGTTTCTTGTCGCCGACTACCTGGTAGTCTTCGTGACCTTTCCCAGCGATCAGCACGCAGTCGCCCGGTTGAGCCGCGTCCAAGGCTCGGGCGATCGCTTCGGCACGATCGAGCACGACTCGCATGCTCGACGGCTCGGCACAGCCAGCCAACACGCCGTTGGCGATCAATTCAGGATCTTCGTGACGAGGGTTGTCGCTGGTGAGATAGGCAATGTCCGCACGTCGTTCGACGGCGCGTCCCATCTTGGGGCGCTTTTGGTGATCACGATCGCCGCCGGCACCGAACACACAGGTGATTTTTCCGGGAACCAGCGGGCGAAGGGTATCGAGCGTGACGGCCAGGGCCTCGGCTGTGTGGGCGTAGTCGACGAACACGGAAAACGGCTGGCCGCATTCGATGCGTTCCAGCCGGCCGGGTACTTTGTCGAGTTTCTCGATGCCGTAGGCAATGGTGGCCAGATCGATGCCATACGAGATCCCGGTGGCGGCCGCCATCAGGCAGTTATAAATATTGTGGTGCCCGATCAGACTCGTGCGAATGGGAACCGTTTCGTCTCCCGCCGACAACAAGAACGTTTGCTCGCTGATGAACTGCTCGACCGGCGTGGCGCCTATCTCGCAGGGCGAATCGATTCCGATGCTCAAGGCCGGTCCATCGAGGTCTGCCAGGAAGTCGGAACAGACGGCATCGTCGGCGTTCAATACGGCGACGCCTTGGGGAGTAAGATAGTTCAACACCTTTCGCTTGGTGCGGCGGTAATCGGCCAGGCTTCCGTGATAGTCGAGGTGGTCGTGACGCACGTTCGTGATGCCGACCACATCGAACTCGATCCCCGCCACGCGAGATTGACTGAGTGCATGACTGGAGACTTCAACCACCGCGTGGGTGCACCCGTTGGCTCGCATGCGTGCCAACCATTGGGCAAGTTCCGGAGCGGTGGGCGTGGTGAGCTTCGCCGGTCCGAACTCGGCCCCATCGAAGTTCCCCAACGTTCCGATCAACCCGGCCGACATTCCCGCAGCATTGAGAATGCTGGCAACCAACAGGCTGGTAGTTGTCTTTCCATTGGTTCCGGTCAGTCCGACCATCTTCAGGTGTTCAGCCGGGTTTCCAGCCAGCGCCTGGCAGAGCTTTCCGTACGCTTGATGGACGTTGGAAACGACGCAGGTTGGCAAGTGGCACTCGGGCAACTGGCGTTCCACCAGCAACGCCGAAGCACCCCGGGCCGCGGCTTCGGCGATGTAGCGATGTCCGTCGTCGTTGCTGCCCGGCAGCGCGACGAACAGGTCGCCCGGGCGGCAATGTCGCGAATCGCCGCAACAACTGGCTACTCGGATATCGCATGCCCCCAAGAAGCGAGCTTCGGGCAGCAAATCCCGTAGACTTTGACCAGGTGTAGACGATGAGCGCGACTGCATTCCGCAAGGCCTCCATGCCTTACTAGGAAAAGATGATTGGTTGATTTGGTGCCAGCAGTCGCGACATTGCTGTCGGAACCGCGGCGTGCCCTCAATGCAGTGATGAGACGGCGCGGACAAGACGGCAAAAGGTACCGCTTTGTTGACTGCCCCGTAGGGAAGTCGACCGCTGGTTGCTTTGAATAGGCGGGCAGGATTGTCGCCATTTCAGCAGGAGTGTCAAGGCGGGTTTGAGGGCCAAATTAAGGCAAAAAACCGGCGATATTGGGCTTGTGTTCACCACCGGTTCCCCACGCTGGACAACGGTAGCATGCAAGCGACAATGAATCGTTTGCGGTTTCCGTCCTGCGACGGTTCGCGGCAGAACCATTCTTTTTTGGGGTGCTAGATTCGTATGGCAGACAACGACTTTACGGTCGAAACTTTAGCGGCGTATATGCACGTCGATCCGGCCAAGATCGACAAGCTGGCTAGTCGCGGCAAGATCCCTTCGCGCAAGGTCGGTGGCCAATGGCGATTCTCCGCGGCGGAAATCCATCACTGGCTGGAAGATCGGATTGGCGTTTCTGACGACGAAGCGCTGGAAGAGATGGAAGAGGTACTCGATCGCGAACGGGATGAGATCGAATCGCTGCACCTGGAAACCCTGGCCGAGATGCTACCAGTCGAGGCCATCGCCATACCGTTGCGAGGGAAAACCAAAAGCGCGGTGATTACCGCCATGGTCGCCACGGCCGAGCAAACCGGCTGGTTGTGGGACCCTGACAAGATGGCCGAAGCCATTCGAAGCCGAGAAGACCTACATCCCACGGCGCTGGAAGGCGGTGTGGCACTTTTGCACCCACGTCGCCCCATGCCTTCGATCTTGGGGCATGCATTCGTTGCGTTGGGGATCACCCCTGCGGGTGTACCATTCGGCGGGGGACGCGGAATGCTGACCGACGTCTTCTTTCTAATCTGCTCGACCGACGACCGTGGGCATTTACGCACACTGGCACGGCTGAGCCGCGTGATCAACGACCATGACTTCATGGCCGCTCTTCGGTCGTGCGAAACGGCCGCCGCGGCTCACGAATTGATCGTTCAACGGGAAGCGGCCTTGGCCGAGTGATTGGGTTGCGGGTAAGCGGACGACACTCTCAGGCTTCCAATGCTGCGATGCTTTTGAAATCGTCTTTCAGCGAGCAATAGAGCTGTTGATAGATGGGAAATCCGCGGTCGTAGTATTTCTTGGCCCCGCGATCGACGGGCGTGGTTTTCACCGTTTCGATCGTGGCGGCACAGGCTTCCGTGACATCTTTGTAAGCGCCGGCTCCCACGGCGGCCAAGAGTGCGACCCCGTAGGCGGGGCCTTCTTCCGCGTTCAAGGTAACGACTCTTTGACCAAACACGTCGGCCTGAATCTGTCGCCATAACGGGCTTCTTGAGCCGCCACCCGAGGCGCGGATCTCGCGTACCGGGACATCCAACTCACGGATGATCGACAAGCTATCCCGCATCGCATAGGCCACGCCTTCCATCACCGAGCGGACCATGTGGCCTCGTGTGTGCTTGAGGGTGAGGCCGATGAAGCTTGCCCTGGCGTCGGGATCGGCATGCGGTGTGCGTTCTCCCGAGAGGTAAGGCAGGAAGAACAATCCCTCGCTGCCCGGGGGTATCTCTTTCGCTTCCTTGCCCAGCAGGTCGTAAGGATCGATCTTGGATCGTTTGGCTTGGGCGATCTCCGCCTGGCACAGACGGTTGCGAAACCATTGCAGACACCCGCCTCCGGAAAGACTGACGCCCATCATGTGCCACTTGCCTCGGACGGCATGACAAAAGGTGTGCAAACGCCCTTCGGGATCGATCTTCACATCGTCGCTATGCACGAACATGATGCCCGAGGTTCCGATCGAGGTGGAGAGCGTACCGCGTGTGACGATCCCGTTGCCCAATGCCCCGGCGGCACAGTCCCCTGCCCCGCCCACCACGAGGCAATCGGTCGAAAGTCCCAACGCCTTGGCAGCTTCCGATGTGAGTTGCCCGGTGACGTCTTCGGACTCGTAACAATCGCCGAACAAATCGATATCGAGTTCCAGTTTCGAAAGAAGCGGCTTGGACCACTGTCGCTTGGCCACGTCCAGCAACAGCATGCCGCTGGCATCGCTCACGTCGGTGGCGTATTGACCCGTCATGCGGCGACGTACATCGTCTTTGGGCAGCAGAATCTTTCGTGTGCGGTCGAACTTGCGGGGCTCGTTGTTGCGAAGCCAGAGGATCTTGGGAGCCGTGAACCCGGTGAGCGCCGGGTTGGCGACCAATTTGATCAACTTCTTTCGCCCACCTGCCCGACGTTCCATTTCGTCGCACTCGGCCGCCGTGCGTTGATCGTTCCACAGGATGGCCGGACGGATAACTTGATCTTTGCGGTCGAGAAAGACCGAGCCGTGCATTTGACCGGAGAGGCCGATCGATTTTACATCGCTCGACTTCAGTTTGGCTTTGCGGACCACCGCTCTCACGGTCTTGACGGTGGCTTTCCACCAATCGTCCGGGTCCTGCTCGCTCCACAAGGGCTTGGGGTGGTACGAGGGGTAGAGAGCCGTCGACTCGGCAAGAATCTTCCCCGCGTCGTCAATCGCCAAGGTCTTGGTTCCCGAGGTGCCAATGTCGATACCAAGATACACACCCATATGGACCGCCTTCGTAGGATCGTTGCTCAGAGATGGAATACCAAATGCGGGATTGTACCCGGCAATTAGAATAGGTCGCAAGCAGCGGGTCGCGCGATCAGAGCTTGCAACTCGGCGAACGGGGGTGGAATTGCACTTGCGCCACTCGGAGCCAAGTGGTCTACCGAAGACGAGACCAAAGTGCGTAGGTCGCCACGAAGATGACGGCCAGTGCACACGCAGGCAAAAACGGAGCATATAGCACGAGTTCTGAATGAACATCGCGACCGTATTGATTGACTTGCGATTGCCAAAGCAATGCAACAATTCCTCCAAAGAAAAATGTTGCCGCGAGCAGGACGCTCGCGCCCCACGACGAACCTCCCAAAGCATAGATTACGAGAGACGAGCCTATTGCAGCTCCGTACAGCGACGCGAGCGGGAGCATGACGAACCCGAATTGCTGTCCGTATGATAGAAAAGGCGTGTCAGGTGAAACCAGCACTGGGACGAAATAGGATTCGATTACCGAAGCAGCGGCGATGTATGCGACGAATCCAAACACGAACCCAAACGCCGCTCCCATCCACGCGCCGATAAACAGGAATTCCCAGCGGGTTGAAGGATCTTCGCTCATGTCGGCATTCTATCCCAGGCTGGCCAGCGTACGACAGAACCGGGATTCAAACCGTCGCCCGGACCCGGAACCATTTTACACCCAGGGATAGGACACAACCCAAGCAGCGGGTCAATTGACCAATTGCGTCCCTCAGGTCTACGATGCGTGTGGAAGTTTGAATACCTTTTTCGCGAGCTTATAGGAACGCCCGACTGCGGTTGGGTAGGAGAGCCATTGCGACCTTCGATGCACCAATCGACGATGTCACACCCCCGTTTCGTTGCGCTGGCGATGGGGTTGCTGCTATTCTCATTCGCCGGGTGCAACGGAACCAGCGAGAGCGATTCGCAGCAGAGCAGTAAGTCGATTGCCGGCGCCGAGTTGACCCTGTTGGTCATCGGCGATCCGGCCATTGCGAAAGCCTGTTCCGAGTTGGCCACCGAGTGGAACGCAAGGACCGAGGCCTCGTACCGAGTTGTCGAAGTTGGCCTGGATGCGGCGTTGGCCCCAAGATCTTGGGGGGCCGCCGATGCGGTGATATATCCGTCTTACCTGATAGGCCCGTTGGCCACCGCGGGTCATATCGAGCCGCTCTCGGAAGAGATGTTGAACGATGAAGATGTGGCCGCCAGCGATGTTTTCCCTCTGCTACGCATGCCGGAAGCCTCTTGGGGGGAGGAGACCTATGCCTTGCCGTGCGGATCGCCTTCGCCGGTGTGCTATTACCGCGTGGACATCTTGCGGAAGTTTGGACGAAGACCGCCAACGACCTGGGAGGATTTCTCGGAGTTGGCCAGCTTCTTGAAAGATCGCTCGGTCTTGGGAGATTTGGCGCCGGCCGAGGATGTTTCCTGGAGCGGTACCGTCGAACCGCTGGCGGGTGATTGGGCTGCCCTCACGTTGCTCTCGCGTGCGGCGAGTTATGCAAAGCATTCCGATCATTACTCCACGCTGTTCAAGATCGGTACGATGGAGCCGCTGATCGGCGGCCCGCCGTTTGTTCGGGCCTTGGAAGAGATGGTACAGGTTTACGGTTCGGATACTGTGCAGACCGAACAACTCTCGCCGAATGAAGTTCGGGAGCGTTTTTGGAATGGTCAGTGCGCGTTGGCCGTCGGCTGGCCTTCGTCCGCGGCGAGCGATCTTGAATCGGACCCCAGCTACCAAACGGCAGCGAATCAGGAGCAGGCGATCGAAGCCGACTTCTGTGTGTTGCCCGCGGCTCGCGAGGTATTCAACCCGGGTCAGCAGGAATGGGAAGACCGGGCCGAAGGCGACGCCGGTGCGGTACCGCTGCTAGCCATCGAAGGTCGTTTGGCTTCGATCTGTTCGTCTACCGAGCAGAAGGAGGCGGCCCTGGCACTCATCGCAGATCTGTCCGGTCGCGAATGGGGGACCACGGTCTTTGCGAAGAGTTCGGCGACGACCTTATACCGGAACTCACAACGTCGGGACGTTGTCGCCTGGATCGAACCTCCCGTGTCGGCAGCGGCGGCCAACTCCTACGCGGACTTGGTGGCTAACGTGTTCACAGGCAGCGAGGCCATCACCGTCCTGCGAATTCCCGGGCGGCAACGCTATCTGGCCGCGTTGAATACGGCTGTGACCGACGCTCTGGCAGGAAAGGAATCTCCCCAAGTGTTGCTAAAACGGGTGGCAGCAACCTGGGAAGAAATCACGATCGAGTTGGGATCGGACCGCCAGCGGCTCGCGTATCAGCGGAGTTTAGGTCTATTGCCGTAGGGCGATCGCTCGACAATACGGCTTCACGCCAATTACCACCCGTTCTTCTGCACACCTTACCTTCAGAGAAATTGCACCGTGAACAATACAACGATGCGTGTGGCGGTTATCGGTACCGGATCGATCGCCACCGAGGAACATATCCCTGGCTGGCTCGCGATTCCCGGTGTGGAGATTGTCGCCCTGGCCGATGCCAGCGACCAGGCGTTAGCGGTGGCCCAAAAGCTTCTGAAGCACGACATGCGGGCGGTTCACGATTACCGTCAGCTTCTCGACGATTCGCATATCGATGTCTTCGACATCTGTGCCCCCAGTGCGTTGCACGCGGAAATTTCGATTGCGGCGATGCAAGCGGGTAAACATGTGTTGTGCGAAAAGCCGATGGCCACGTCGCGCGAGGATGCGGCTCGCGTGTTGGCCGCTCGCAACGAGACGGGACGTCAATACATGACGGCCCTGCACATGAGGGTCGACCCTTCGGTTGCCGCGCTACAGAAAGCGATGGCTCGCACGCCCCTGGGTGAAATCTACTACGCTCGTTCGCAGTGGCTGAGGCGAAGACGACTGCCGGGCCGCAAAGGGTTTACCACCCGTGCCCTATCGGGCGGTGGACCTTCGTACGACCTCGGGGTTCACATGTTCGACCTGGCGTGGTGGATGATGGGATGCCCCCGGCCAGTGAAAGTTAGCGGTACGATGTCCGATCGACTGGTACATCGTACCGACCTGGCTTCGGAGTGGGGCGAGTGGGATCCAAAGACGATTGATGTCGAAGACTTCGCCGCCGGTTGGATTCGATTTGAGAATGGCGCGATCCTCAGTCTGGAGACGAGCTGGTTGCTGTTCGACCACGTGGCCGAACGGTGGCAGGTTCAGCTATACGGCGACCAGGCAGGCGCCATCTGGCCCGAATGCAGAATCATGGGCGAAACCGACGGGCAGCCCTGGAACCTGGAAGTTCCCTACTTGGAAGAAGTGGCGCACGTTCAGCGCGTCATGATTCGCCGGTTCGTCGAGTTGCTTCGAGGCGAGTCCGCCCCAGTGGTAACCGCCGAACAATCGGCCACGTCGATTGCCGTCCTCGACGGACTCTATCGATCGGCCACCAGCGGTTGCGAGGTCGAAGTCGAATCGTTCGTTTGACTTGCTTCCGGCGCCTCGCTCGGCGGGAGATCGACGCTGATCTCGGTCAGTTTCCCTTGACGCTCGACCAGCAGGCTGAGTTGATTGTCGCTGGCCGTTACCATTTCCGCAAACTGGGTCGCATCATCAAACGGTTGGCCGTTCACTCGATAGACGCGATCGCGAAGCTGAAGCCCTGCCACGGCAGCAGGTGAACCAGGAACAACGCGGGACAGCAGGACCGTGTTCGGCTCACCGTCATTCGTGCGCCACGCAATCCCCAACCGCATGGGACTTCCGTCCAGCACCACTGGTATTTCGAGCGGTTCTTCTTCCCCCTCACGCGTCAGCACCACCGTGGAATCCTTCGCCGCTTTGAAGACGGCTTCGCGGAGATCTTCGCCGTCGGAAAGCTCTTCACCATTGAACTGAGTCAGCACGTCGCCTGTGAGGAGACCGCCTTCCGCCGCCGGGGAGCCGGGTGTGACGTACTGAATGCGAACGCCTTGGATCTCGGGTTCTTCCTCGGTGCTCCAACGAATACCCAAGCGAGAAGGCAGCGGTGGCAAGGCCTGCTCGAACTCACGGGCGTTGTAAGGCATCTCGCGACGGGCAGCCGAGCGAAACTCCGGCAGCGCGTCACGATTCGCTGCCTCGACGAGAATGCCCAGCAACAAACGCCCGATGTTTTGCATGCCTTCGCTATTGATCAAATGGGCATCGTCGCTGGGGCGATGGTATTCGTCGTGCAGTCCCGTGTGCAGCATCAAGATCGGAATTCCACGTTCGTAGAACGGGTAGTGATCGCTGTTGTCGTCAATCTTCCAGGTGAAGTCGATCAACAGATCGGTGTCGCGGTTTTGCATGCCGACAAGCTGTCGAAATCCGCTGCCCGTTCGGGTACCGCTAACTTCGAGCCCCTGCGGACGCAGGCGCCCGATCATGTCCATGTTGACCATCATCTCTACCTGATCGAGTGGAACCGTGGGATTGGCCAGCCAGTGCTTGGAACCCAACAGGCCTTTTTCTTCGGCATCCCACAGGGCAAACAGGATCGAACGGCGAGGACGGTTTTCCAACTGCACCATGCCCTCGATCACTTCGAGAATGCCGGCCGTTCCGCTGGCGTTGTCGTCGGCACCGTTGTGGATGAAGCCGGTGGGCCCATAACTGTTTTGATACGTTCCATAGCCGACGTGATCGTAGTGGGCGCTGACGACGATGTATTCCGACTTCAGCTCGGGGTCGGAACCCTCGAGTATGCCCAGCAGGTTGCGGTAGTTGCCGCCGAACGACTGGTAGTAGCCCCCGTCGGCGGCTCCTCCGGATAGCCCCAGTCGGCGAAACTCTTGTCCCAGGTAAACCCCCGCGGCCCGTCCTCCGCGACTGCCGGCCTCGCGTCCTTCGAAGGTGTCGTTCGCCAGCGCGTCGACGTGGCGCTGCATGTCGGCGGTGGTAATCGAGTTGATCGCCGCCGAGAGGTTTGCGTTATCGGCCTGAGTGAGCTTGGTCGTTGCAACGCAGATGCAAGTGATACAAATGATGAGCAGTAGACGCCAAGCAGACATGGGCCTGGTCTCCATGGTTGGGTTTCAATGGGTGTTCTTCGAAGAGCTTGGAAGGTCCCGAAGGCGAATGATTTTCAGGGTTCGGAATCCTCGTTGCGTCGCAAACCTTCCCGGCGGAACCGCTGAGAGACAGGCTTGCTGTACTCAACCATACCAAGCGGAAGCGGCCTTTGGCGACCGGGTGCCGGCCGAATGCGTCTAGCTCTGCATAACTCTAGGCTACGAACGCGGTCATCGTGGCCGCTTCCCTGCCCCAAGATTCAGAAAAAACTGCCTAACTAGCACCACCACAGGCCCGGGCGAGCATGAGAATCTGGCTGGGTACCCGTTGACAGCGATTTACGTAAGTCGTTACGCTGCAACCTCCGGAGAGGTGGCTGAGTGGTCGAAAGCGCCGGTTTGCTAAATCGGTGACCGGTTCACGCCGGTCCGCAGGTTCGAATCCTGTCCTCTCCGCTCCTTCAATTGGCGCCACGGAAGATGGTGTCATTAAGAAATCGCATGGGCTCCCGGTTCGCGGGGGCCTGCTTCGATTTCTTGCAGGTCTCGGTGTGGTTCAGGGCATGTTACTTTTGTACCGCTGGTGTGCCGCTTTCTTCGATGCTCTGGTGGGATGCAGTTATATGGGCAGCAGGGCGAGTACGTTTGTGGGATTACTCAGGTAATTTGCCTCTCAAGAGAGTGTGCGTACCAGTCAAACTCACGCACGATCACCAACCCGTGCAAGCACTTGCTTCTTTCTTGCAAAATCCTTGACGTTCTCTTGGCACTTTGATAGGTTTCCTGCGTGCAGTCGTATCGGCAGGGAAGGCGACTGCGATGTTCGGTGGGAGGCTCTCGGGCAAGGGCCTTACAATTCTAAGCTTAGCGAGCTGCCAGTGGATCGACTCTAAGGATCCGACATCCCACGTCTGACACCGAATCGACAGCTCGGTGTACTTCTTGTTTAGCCGCTACCCGCCTCTGTGTTTACATGCGCTGTGGCAGCTGTTCGGGCCATCGACGTGGTCGACCCTCAGCAAACGTGTGCAGCAAGGGCATAGTACTGCTGCGCGCCACTTCTGAAGGTGTTTGCGTTTTCTGAATCATGCGCTGAGTGAAGTGCGGGCCAGGTGAACGCAATCTGTCGGCATTCTTGCGCTACCACGTACCCATGCATTCTTGAAGCTGGCGCGACCGGTGCGCCGCGAGAAAGTAACTCTCATAAGCGAGGGCGACATTGATAACCACAGGAAGTTGTGCGAGCAGGGGGCGCACACTCATGAGAAATTATTCAAGACCCTGTTATTCTGCGCTCGTCTGCGCGCTGTCATTTTGTATGTTCGGCTCTGGGGCGATCGCTGCCCCGGTTGTGATTGATTGGTCTACGGAAGATGACTTCGTCACTCCGTTGATCAACGGCCAGTCGGTCAGCACGTTCGTAGATCAACAGCCGACGGATACGGTGTTTGAGTTCGGCAACCTATTCAATCTCAGTACCAAGCTGCTCGGTTCCGACGGCCATCTAGGTGCTGCCATATTCGATTCAACACCGAACGGCCCCAACGACGATGGAGGTGTGCAAGCTACCTCCGAAGACCCCGATCTGCTGATTGATCGCGGTAACATTCTTATCCTTCAGAACGACCAACACCCCGGATCGACCATCGATCCAACACACGGTCTTATTTTCAATATCCCCAACGATGAAAACCGCGAACCGGACGATGGCAGTATCGTCTTTGATTTTCTCGTTCCGGTGGAATTGGAATCGATCATGCTTGTTGATGTCGATGCGGGCGGTCATGTTTTCGTGACCATGACTGACGGCAACGGCAACCAACGCGAATACAGTGTGCCGGAGAAATGGACACATGACCTCACGGAATCGACTGCCGGGTTCGACACGTTGATGCTCAACACGCTCGGCCCACAAGCTGGCGAAGGGCCTGGCGGTGACGCTACGGCGACGGAAGACCTTGGCTTCAATCCGCAGGATGTTCGTGCGCTCGAAGTTGCGATCTTGGCGATCCCAGGACCGTCTTCCGTGGGCATTGACGATCTTGTGTTCGTGGTCGTACCCGAACCATCGACGGCGGCACTTTGCTTGATAAGCATCATCGTGATTGGTGCCGCACGACAATACCGTCGAAAAACTGAGAGCTGATGCGGAATGCTTCCCGCCTCAAACGCACGTTGGCAGCCCGCCACTCAGCAAGAGTGGCGGGCTGTGGTTCGTGATATAACCAAGCAGGGCCGCGCAGAGGGCAACCGCCGAAAACAAACCAAAATCGACGGAGCCGGAGCCGAATTGAGGTGGGTTAACGGGATGCTCACGAAATAAAGTGACGGGAAATCGGCTTTTCTACGCTGAAGCAGGGGTTTCTACTTCACCCGCTTTACCACGAGAACGGGGTAGATGTAGAACTCCCATGCTCAAAGATGACTTGGGGGCCGACTCCAACTATGCTGAAGCAAACGGTTGAAGAGGTGCATCCCGTTCGTTGAAGGCCTGCCATCATGTGGGGCGATAAAGAAATTTCTCGAGAGCTGACCATCCATCGTGGCATCACGCTAATCGAACTGCTGGTATCGATCGCGATTATCGGCCTTCTCGTCAGTCTGGCTTTGCCTGCCCTTCAGGCTGCTCGCGAGGCTGGCCGGGGTTATCTTTGCAAGAACAACCTGCGACAGATCGGGCTCGCTACGACGCTGTTCCAAGAAACCTACGGGGCTTTTCCTCCTGCACGTCTGTATCCGCGTGAGGGCGACGACCCCACAATGTCGTGTGGAGGTAAGGAACCGTCATGGTTCGTGAGGATCATGCCGTACGTGGAGGAGTCAAGCGCTCACGACGCCTGGGATGTATACGCTGAATATGCCTCGCAACCGAACGCTGCGGTTGAGCGGCCGATGCGATTGTTGGTCTGTCCCACGCGTCGCTCGTTGGACGAGGCGGTCATCCCATCGTCCACCATAAGCCAATCAGTCGTTTATGGCTGCGGCTGCGGGCCTCCGATGACCATATTGATTCAGCTCCGTGGAGGAGCGGTAGGCGACTATGCAGGGAACCACGGTGATTTCACCGGCGGTGCGACAGGTGCATCAACCGACTATTGGCGCGGAGGAAATGGTACCGGTGTGATCATCTCCAGCCGTGCCATTTGTCGCGAAGGTTCGCCCGTCGATTGGTACGATAAGGTCTCGCATGCTGAGATTACCGACGGACTAAGCAACACGATCCTTGCCGGGGAGATGCATATCCCGGTGGGCCGACTGGCCGCCCCGCCGGAGAATGGCCCTATCTTCAATGGCGAAGACCTGATGGCTTTCGCAAGAATTGGTGGCCCCGGGATTCCTCTCGCCCGTGGCATGGATGATACCAGCATCCCAATTCGGGGCTTCGGTAGCTGGCATCCCGAAGTCTGTAACTTTGTGCTTGCCGATGGCAGCGTTCGAGCGATGAGTGTCATGATGGACACCACCGTGTTAGGGCGACTCTGCAATCGAGCCGACGCCCAAACCGTCGTTTTGGAATAGGATTGACCGCTGGTGCAAAAGCGTCGTCAATTGACCGACAACTGCCGCATCGCCAGGACCGTGGCACTAGCAAGATTACGAGTGCATACCGGCAGTCTGCTCGCGATCCTTATGGCATGCCTTGCCGTAGGTTGTTCGGATGGGCGGATCCAGACCTTCCCGGCCGAGGGGCGCGTAATATTTCCCACAGGGGAACCAGTCCGCACCGGATACGTTGAGTCGCGCTCTTTGGACCATGCGATCAACGCCCGGGGGAAGATCGACCGCGATGGCTCGTTTAAGCTCGGAACTTACTCTGAAAGCGATGGGGCGGTAGCGGGCCGACATCAGGCCGTCGTGATTCAGTTCATCGCCAGCGACAATCTGTTGGCCGAGAAATACCTTCCTAAAATCGAGCACGATCATGGTCACGAGGTCGACCTGAGATTTGCCGACTATATGACGTCAGAGTTGGAGTTCACGATCGATCCAGATGCCAAGAACTTCATCACCCTCGTCGTCGAACCGGCGCGCAAACCACGAGGGACGGCTGACTGAACGCCGCTTATAACGAGCGACTGGAAGAGCCGTTTTCCGAGTATGGTTCGTCTCACTCAGCCGCTCGAAGCCTATCCAGGCGATGCCTTGGACGCCCTTGCAAACGCGAAGGCGAAGAAGGCGGCGAATAGCATGTCGTTTGGGCCGTAGATGCTAAGGAATGCGCCGGTCATAAAATCGGTATCGAAAATGCTGCCCATCGAATCGCGGTTTTCAAGGATCCAGAAGACCCAATGTGCGGCGTAGAGCACCTTCTCGATGCAGAATACGCCGACCAGCCATTTCAATTGTCGCCAATGCCTGGCCGTAGCAATGTAGGCGCAGCCCCACAGGATGATTCCTGCCAGTCCGAAGTTGGACATCGCCGTGGGATCGGCCTCGGCCAGATGCGGATTGGTGAACATCATCGAGGCGCCCAACGCACCCACAATATTGATCACTCCCGCAAGCAGAAACCCTAGGCTGATCAATTGGTCTTTCATGGGCATTACATGTCGGGGCCGGAGAGACTCTTCAGGAATTCGATCACGGCAAACCGTTCTTCATCGTTCAAGGAATCTCCGAATGTGTGTCCCATGTTACCGTGACCGAAACCATGCGTGTCGTAGATGGCCCCGTGATCGATGGCGGCCGAGGTGACGAACGCCTTGCCTTCCGCTGCCGCGGCACTCTCCTCGTATTCCACTCGCGACATCGTTCGATACGACATACCGACCTTATCCAGATCGTACGCGTGCGGGTCATGATGATTGCGGACCCAGATTTCCGGCCGGATTGTGGAATTCAACACGGCTTCGACCGTGGGCACCGATCCGTTGTGGAAGTATGGCGCGGATGCCCAAACACCGACTAGCGGCGGAGCTACATAGCCCGCCTTCGTGGGCACCGTGGCGTGTGGAATCAGCTCTGCTGGAGTGCCTCGCGAGACAAAGTAGGTTTCCAGCTTGTTGAACTGATCGACGATGGGCTCGAAAGCCTGCAGGGTATCGTTGTAAGCCGTGTCCGTCTTTACGTTTCTCAGTACGTGGGAAAAGTCGTAGTCGACCGCCCAGGAGCCCGACTGACTGAAGTCGGATTGCCCCGGCTTCCTGGTATACGAACCGTGGCAAGTCTTGCATGTGCGAAAGCCTTTGGTGTCCTCGGGTCGTGTTCGACCGTGAAACAGATCGGCGCCTTTCTGAACCAGTTCCGCGTCGAGTGTTTCAGGATATGGCGGTGATTGGGTCTCACGAGCAAACGCAAGCGCTTTGGCGACCGTTCCGACATGGTCGGCGTGATGCTCGTTCATTTCCGCATGCGCCACGGTGAAGTTGATCGAGAAGCTGGCGGCGTCGTGCGGCCCGGCGTCGGCATACCAGTAGTCTTTCGTCTTGTATTTCATCAACCACCAGGGCATGGGATCGACCGGCGCGAGTTCGGTGGAATTGAATAGTTTTCGCAGTTCCGTTTTCTTGTTGGTGATCGTGAGGCCCTTGTTGGCGGGATCCTCCAATTGAGCGCCCAGGTTCCACACGGCGTAGGGGCCGAAGTTGTCACCTCGGGTTCGCTTGTTTCTGGGGTCCGACTGATTGATGTGATTATTTCCGAGACCGGCCACGACCTGGCCGTTCACCACGCCCGCATGGCACATGAAACAGTTGACGTTGACCAACTGAATTCCGTCGCGCTCGAATACGCTTTCACCCAAGCCAAACGCAGGATCAATCCCGGAAGCGCGACTTGGTGGCGATGGGAATCGTCCGGAAGCATAGAACCTTCCCTCCGGGGAATCCGGATCGTATTTGGCGTTCTTATTAGATGCACTTAAACCGCCGAGCAACATCCGTACGGTGGCCGCGGGCATACCCACGTGAAAGCAGCGACCCGAGAAAATCTCTTCCATGCCTTCATGAGCTTCCGCCGAGTGCGACGATTGATCGAAGCCATAGTAAGACAATGGTTCGAAGGCGAACCCATTGCTGGTCGTCAATGCGATTAGGAACCCTGCCGCAAGCCCGATGAATGCCGCGGTATGGCAGCCTCTCGAATGGGGGTGGTCTGAGGACATCATGGCGTAGCCTCCGTCAGGCGAGTTGTCTGTTGGGGTTCAAGTAAGTTCGAATCGAACTCAGCGATGCGCATGTATCGCAACATCATGCGAATCAATTCATCGGTGAGTTCGTCCATCTCGGGTTTGTCGATTTGGTGCATCTGAATTTGGTGCGCGAGGGTGGAGAAGACGATCCCCAAGATACATTCCACTCCACGTTGCGGATCGGAGTGCCTTACTTCCGCGGGACGGGACATGACCAGCTCGGTAACGCGGAAGATGATGTGGTCCCCCACTTCAGTCCACGTCTCACGAAAACGCACATCGTTGGCCGCCTGCTCGAGAAAGGCTCGCATGAGTCCTTGCTTGGCACGATAGCCAGCCACGATGAGCGGGAACGTCTGTCGTAGGATTTCGCCCAGTGGAACCCCGTGCCAGCGATCGAGCGGCAAGAGTTGGTCGACCATCTCGCGTTGCGAACTGGCATGCCGTTCATAGAGCGCCCCTAAAAGCGCCTCTTTATTTGGGAAGCGGGCGTAAATCGAACTCACCGACGCTTCTGCTTCCTGGGCAATTTCGGCCACCGAAATCTCGTGGAAGGGGCGCAGCGTCAGTAGGTTTTGAGTCGCGGCAATCACGCGCTCTTGGGTCAGACGGCTGCGATCTTGCTGCGCCTGACGGGACCACTTCGATGTAACGTGTTGGCTGGCAGTCACTTGAGTCACGAATTCAGGTGGCGAACCGTACTGGAATGACATTCCAGTTTCAATAACCACTTACTACCTGGCCCATACGAAAGTTTCAAGAAAATCTTGGGCCGAATTGTCAGCAATCGCCGGTCGCGAGCGAAAAACCGTTTGGCTTCCATGCTAGCGTCATCAGGAACGTGCCCTGGAACTTGCTCACTCTTCGATGGGCTTGATGTTTACGTCGAGCCCCAGCAGCTTCCAGCCGTCGGGTCGTTTGACGTACGTGTAGGAGAAGTGAGTCCGCGAGGGCGTACTGGGGAAATACCCTTCCAGCAGCAACGTTCCGTCGGCAGTTAGTGCGGGATCGGTTGTGAACGCGGGTTCCAAATCTTCCAGCACCGAGAGGTCGATTTCCTGATCGATAAACACGGCAAACACTTCGGCGAATTGCTCGGGTGATAGCTTCTCTTGGAACTCTTTGGCAATCGTGGCATGGAATGCGGTGAAATCCTTGTTGTTGACCGCCGCCGCAAAGTCGCTGGTGGTTGTCTTGACCAATTCCGCCGACTCTTCAAGTGTGGGGATCGAAACTTCGACCTCGTTGGCGATCCCTGTGGGCTCTCGCTCGATGTACTGAATCTTCCAATCACCTTCATCCTTCACGAAAGTGATTTTGATTGGGATTGGGCCTTTCGAGGTGGTTACCGTCCCTTCGAGCTCTCCGGTATTAGTCGTGACACTACGATTGTTCCAGCTAGCCGACTCGTATTCGGCCAAGGTCGAATCGGTGAGGAACGCTTCGAATTCGGCTTTCGTGGTCGATTCTTTGAATTCGCCGGAGAGATGATTCCAGGCGCCATCCATGTTGCCGGCGGCCACTTCCTTGAAGAACGCGTCGGCCGTCTCGACAATGCCCCCGGTGAGAAAAAACGCCGTGGCCCCGGCAATCACTAGCACCACGAGACCCACAACAACAATCGCCCCCAAGATTGCCAGAACTGTTTTCATCGGTCGTTCCTAAAAGGTTGAGAAGGATGATGCACTGATTGCCGGCGACTGAACGTGCCGGCGAAAAAAGTATAGGCCACAGTTCTTACTCACGAACAACGGCCAAGTTGTTCGTCTTGCTATCAGCCCTTACCGTGCGCTGGAAACAGCATAGCGCACCTTGCGGAGAGATTCCAAGAGGACTTTTGCGGTTCGATGGAAATGGCCCCGCACACTCAGAAAAATGTCGGGCCGCGGAGAGAAGCGAGGTGGCTAAACCCCGTTGGTGCTGGGTTCTTCGGGTGCGACGTCGACCGAGACGCTCATGCGGTGTTCACCACCGCCGACAATGACTCCCTGGACCGGGCAGACGTCATCGTAATCGCGCCCCCAAGCCAGGGTGATATGATCGGACGAGGCGCGGACGTTGTTCGTTGGATCGAGATCGACCCAGCCTTGTTCGCCGCAGAACACGCTAACCCAAGCATGTGATGCGTCCGCGCCGACGAGCCTTGGTTTGCCCGCAGGTGGATGCGTACGCAGGTATCCGCTTACATAGCGGGCGGACAGGCCTAATGCCCGGAAGCAGCCAAGCTGCAAGTGGGCAAAGTCCTGGCACACGCCACGCCGATCGTCGAAGACGTCGCGAATCGGGGTTTGAACGGTGGTTGCACGAGGGTCGTAGCTAAAGTCCTTGTGAATCCGCGCCGTCAGGTCGAGTGCCCCCAGGAGTACTGGTTGCTTGGCGGGAAACGATACTTTCGCATACTCGGCCAGCGCCGGAAACGGCTGAGTGCGGCGAGTAGAGAACGCATACTGATAGGCGTCGAGCGTCTGTTGCGAACGGTTGTTGTCTTTCAGGAACTCGACCACCGCTTCCCAGGTTGGTGTGGTTTCGGCGGCCAGTTCTGCCCGTTCCAGTACCTTCACGTCGCTGGCAGCGGTTACCGTAAGCGAACGGTGAGCATGGTCGATGGAGAAGTACGAAACTTGATTGCCGAAATAATCGAAGCGGCCGAGAACCTCGAACGGTTCCGGGTGAATCATCAACTGGAATTTTTCACACGTCTGGTACTGCAAATTGCGGGGGGCAAAGTGGACCACATTGTGACAGACCGGTACCGCTTCGGAGTGCGTGTACTTCGTTGTATGCGTGATTTTGTACTTCACAGCGGGGCAATTTCAGACAGCCGGTGTACGGTACCGGCATGAACAAGATAACGATGCGAGATGGCTTGTGACAGCGTGGGCATCTGCTCTTCCCAACCTTCGGCCAAGGTCACAAGTTGCTGATCGTCGCCCAGGCTGTGGACATCGGCCATACTTTGTACTTCGACCATGCGAATCGAATGCAGCAGCGACATCGCAATTCGTTGTTCTTCCGTGTAGCCCGGCTGGTTCTGCTCTCTCGGCAAATGCTCGACGTGCTCGGAAATACGCAGGAACTGGTATGCCAGCGAACGAGGATTCGTTTCGTCGGTTAGCAGCAGGTCCAGCACGGGGGCCAACTCCAGGTTGGCCAGGTATCGCGAGCGATACGTCATTAGGCTATCTGCCAGCTCCAGCACCGTCTCGAACACGGGGCCCTGCACTTCCGGAAGCGGCACGAAGAAATTCTTCACGTTGATCAGGATTTGCAACGAGCGTTCGATGCGACGTCCCAACTCAAGAAACAGGAACGCCTGAGTTCGGGTCATGCTCTCGCTGATAGTGCCATTGAAGGCCGCCAACTCGGTCATGAGTGAATCGGTCATTTCCAGCAGGTCGGAAAGATTCATGACACCGCGACGGGTCGGTTGGAATCCTTCGTCGATGCGGTGGATAATTCGCCACATATCGAGTGTGACTCGGTCGCGAAGCACCGAACCCAGCCTGAACAATTCGTCCAACACTGAACGCAGGCAAGCCGTTTGAGTGAAGTCGAATGCGGCCGTGGGCAATACACGTTCGATGGGAGGTAACTGCCCTCGCATTTCGTCGACCGCGTAGCCTGGTTCGATTTGTCCCTGGTCGGCTAAGCATCGCAGGAGAACCGGGATTTCAACAACGCTACCCGTGACGGATTCGCCCGTGATGCGGCGAGCCGTGCTGCGGAGCAAACGGGCCGAAGCTTCAGCTCGCTCCAACTGTCGCCCTAGCCAGAAGATATTGTCGGCCACGCGGCTTGGCAGTTCGGCCCCGCTTCGACGCAGCGCAACGGATTGTCCCGGCTTGTCCAGCAGCGTGACGTGTTCGACCGGGCCTTCGGACATGATCCAGGCGTCTTTGCTGCCCTCACCTCTGCGGATCGACATTTCCAGCGGTTCCAGATTGGAAGAGATCCGTGCCAGTGCCCCGGGCATTACTTCGTGAGAATCGCCCGAGGCGACCAGGTACGCGCGCAACGCCATATGGGCCGGCTTCAGGGATGACCGCCAGACCGGAACACTCGATCGAACGACCTTCTCCTGAGCGGCAAATTCTCGTGGATTGGCTCGAATGGTTTCAGCGAGCTTCGCCAGGGGCATCTCGCTGAGTCTGTCGCGCGTGGGGCCGTCTTTTCCACGGCGTCGGTACGCAGGATGAATGACGAGCTTGTCCAGGTTCTTCAATACGTGATTTAAGCCGGCTGCCTGGCCGCACCACCAAGTAGCCACCCCGGGCATGAGAAGCTCTTCGCCCAACAACGCCTTGCACAACTGGGGCATGAACGCCATGAACGCCGCCGACTCGACCAGTCCGCTACCAAAGGGGTTGGCCAACGCGACTCTGCCGGAGCGTACCGCCTGGGTTAGGCCCGCAACACCCTGCCCCGACGATGAACCAAGTTCCAGGGGGTCGCAGGCGTCGCTGTTCTGGCGTCGCATAATGACATCGACTTGTAGCAACCCTCCGAGTGTTTTGAGCATCACTTGGCCGCTTCGAACGGCGAGATCGCCGCCTTCGACCAGAGTGTATCCCAGGTATCGCGCCAGGAACGCGTCTTCGAAATAGTTAGGGCTGGTTGGACCGTCGGAAAGCAGGACGACTCGTGGATTCTCACGCTGATTGGGAGCGAGACGTCGCAACGTTTCCTGCGCGGTCATGAAGAATGGTGCCAGCCGCATGACCTGACAGCGTTGGAATGCCTCGGGCAGCATCCGCGAGACAACGACGCGATTTTCCAAGGCATAGCCGACGCCGGAAGGCGCTTCGGTGCGATCGGCCAACACCCACCAGACACCGTCGGAAGAACGGGCCAGGTCGGCGGCGTAAAAATGAAGAAACGTATTGTCCGGTGGTTGCTGTCCGTGATAGGGACGCAGGAACCCAGGGTGTGCGAGAACCAACTCGGCAGGAAGGATCCCGTTGTGCAGCAGCGTTTGAGGACCGTAGAGATCCTGCAGCACCAAGTTGAGCAAACGCGCGCGTTGCTGCAGTCCTGCTGAAACCGTGGCCCACTCGTCGGCCGGAATCAACAAAGGGACGGCGTCGAGTTCCCAGGGGCGTGGTTGATCTTCGGGGGCACCGTAGCCGCTGTAGGCGAAACCGTTTTCGTGAACCAGTCGCTGTGCTTGATCCCAGCGACGGGAAAACTCCTTGCGTCCGATGCCATGCAGCGCTTCCAGGAATGGCCGCGCATGCGCACGAGCCGGGCCCGAGTTCGTCAGGAACTCGTCATATACTCCGGGCAGCGGAGAGTAGCCCTGGAAGATGCTCTCAATCGAAGGAGAAGGAGGAGAGGTGGACACAGGCTCGATCGGTACTCCAGGGTGCTTTCGACGCAATTCCGTTCGGCGGCGATCGCCAAAAAGCTTACACCGTGGGACGGTTTCGACGAAGGTCTAGTGTCATCGGGAACACGGCGTTGGGCTCGTCATCGGGTACCTCAATCTTACCTCCTGTGTGGCCCATTTTGAAAAATCTGGACCCACGTCGGCTCTCTGCTTCGTACGCATTCACGGGAAAATTGTCAGAATTCATCCCGCCGGGGTGGCCCACGTGGTACTTGCAGCCTCCGACCGAGCGCCCCATCCAGGTATCCAGCACGTCGAACACGAGCGGTTCATCGACCGGAATCGTCGGATGGAGACAATTGGGCGGTTGCCATGCGCGATATCGCACGCCGGCCACATATTCCCCTTGTGTTCCCGTCGGATGCAGTGGCACCTTCCGCCCGTTGCAAGTGATCATGTGTCGCTCTTCAACCATCCCTTGAACTTTCAATTGCATTCGCTCGACGGAAGAATCGACATAGCGTGCCGTGTGACCGCCCGCGGGCTCTTCACCCAAGACATACCAGGGCTCGATGGCCGTTCGCAATTCGAGATGCACACCGCTTCGGTCCAGTTCGCCAATGACGGGATAGCGGAACTCGAAATGTGGAGCAAACCACTCCAATTCGAGCGGGACGCCGGCCATGTTGGTTTCTTCGATCACGTCGGCAAAGTCCTGCTGCACGAAGTGCGGCAGCAGCCAGCGGTCGTGGATGGAGGACTTCCAGTTGACCAGCTTCTCGTGGTAGGGCTCGTCCCAAAAACGGGTAACCAGGGAACGCAGCAATAGTTGCTGGGTCAAGCTCATTTGCCAATGCGGGGGCATTTCGAAAGCACGGAATTCAACCAGGCCGAGGCGCCCCGTGGCACTATCGGGCGAGTACAACTTGTCGATGCAGAACTCGGAACGATGTGTATTTCCAGTTAGGTCGACCAGTAGATGGCGGAACACTCGGTCGACAACCCAGGGAGGGCAATCTCCACTGGTGGGAATCTGCTCGAAGGCAATCTGCAATTCATACGTTGAATCGCAGCGACCTTCGTCGACCCGGGGTGCTTGACTGGTGGGCCCGATGAACTTGCCCGAGAACAGGTAGGAAAGCGAAGGATGATTGTGCCAGTAGCCGACCAGGCTTCGAAGGAGGTCGGGTCGTCGCAAGAATGGGCTGTCTGACGGGGTGCTTCCTCCCATCACCACGTGATTGCCACCTCCGGTGCCGGTGTGGGAACCATCGGTGTCGAACTTTTCGGTTCCTAGCCGCGAAAGGCGAGCGTCTTCGTAGATTCCCGAAGTGATGTCGACCAGTTCTTTCCAGTTGCGCGCCGGATGCACGTTGACTTCAATCACACCGGGGTCGGGCGTGACCTTGATGTGCTGCAGCCGATAGTCTTTCGGTGGCAGATAGCCCTCGATCATGATCGGCATGTCGAGTTCTTCGGCGGTTTGTTCGGTGGCCGTAAGCAGTTCGAGGTAGTCTTCCAATCGATCGACAGGCGGCATGAAGATGTGCAAGGTTCCGTCGCGCGGCTCGAAACACATGGCCGTCCGCACAACGTCACCATCGGACGATTCATACGGTTGCACACCTGAATGTTGATCGCCGGGCGTTCCGTCGAAATGGCCATTGCCGTGTTGGGGATCGCCGTGGCCACCCGATGATCCACCGGTGGCGTAACTGCTGTCGGACCCATGGGCCACGCGTTGTAGCACTTGCTGGCTGGTTCGAGAACCATCCCAACTTTCCTCGCGTCGAAACGCAAACTGATTTCGGAGCGCTTCGTAGTCGGGCAGCGCCTCGACTTCTTCGAATGGAATGACCGTCGCGCTGGTCAGTTCGCCCGAGGGAAGCGGGGGTAGCGAATCCAGTGGTAGCCGCAACCCCAGGGGAGAATCTCCGGGGATTAGGAACATGTGTTCGGGACGCACCTTCCAAAGCCCACTGACCCAGCGGGCCGGAGACTGCCAGGCGTGACGAGTAATCGGCAAGACACAACCCACGGGGGCTTTCAGCCCGCGTTCGAAGACTCGGGCCAGACGTGTTCGTTCTTCTTCGTCTTCTAACTCCGACTCGAACACGTTCGCGTTGGCCGGTAGACGCTGTTCCTTCCACATGTAGTACAAGGCGTCTTCGTAGGCTTTGACGACATGGCTGGGATTTACCCCGAGTTTCGTGGCTAGTAGCTCGGAAAACCGTTGTGCACCATCCACCGTGTGGCCATAGTCGGTGGCAGGATCGGCCAGGAGTTGCGGATCGGTCCACAGAGTTTGGCCATCGGTTCGCCACATGCACGTCAGTGCCCAGCGTGGGAGCGATTCGCCCGGATACCACTTACCTTGCCCGTAATGGATAACCCCGCCCGGGGCAAACCTTTTGCGCAGTCGATCGAGCAGGTTGCCGGCCAGACCACGTTTCGTTGGACCAACGGCGGCCGTCTTCCATTCATCGCCATCCATATCATCGATGGAAACAAAGGTGGGTTCGCCACCCATGGTCAGGCGGACCGCGCTTTGTTCCATGCGAGAGTCGACTTGATGGCCAACGGATTCAATTGTCCGCCATTGCTCTTCGGTATAGGGTTTGGTGACGCGAGGGTCTTCGTGTACCCGCGTAACGATCATTTCGTGATCGAATTCCACGTCGGCATTGCCAACGGTACCCGTGATTGGTGCGGCCGAGAAAGGGTCGGGCGTGCAGGCCAAAGGGATATGTCCTTCGCCGGCGAGCAAGCCGGAAGTCGGGTCGAGCCCAACCCAACCAGCGCCGGGAAGGAAGACCTCGGTCCAGGCGTGCAAATCGGTGAAGTCTTCCGCAGCGCCCGAGGGACCATCGAGCGATTCCACATCGGGTTTGAGCTGGATCAGGTAACCGGAAACAAATCGCGATGCGATCCCCAAATGCCGGAGCACTTGGGCCAACAGCCAGGCACTGTCGCGGCATGATCCGCTGGCCAGCGTGAGTGTTTCCTCGGGGGTCTGAACGCCCGGTTCCATTCTGATTTCGTAGTTGATCTCTCGCTGCAGGCGCTGATTCAACTCGACCAGGAAGTCGATGGTCTTGACGGTTGACCTGTCGATCGAGTCGAGGAACCCCGACAGCCTGGGACCGGCATCGATTGTATGCAGGAAGGGCTTGAGATCTTTGGCCAGGTCTGGCTCATAGAAAAAAGGAAACTTTTCGGCGGCCGGTTCGAGGAAAAAGTCGAAGGGATTGATGACCGTCATCTCGGCAAGCAGATCAACTTCGACCTCGAACAACGGGGTCGGATCGGAGAACACTAACCGCGCGAGATAGTTGCTGTGCGGGTCTTGCTGCCAATTCAGAAATTGTTCTGACGGCGTTGACTTCAGCGAATAGCTGCAGATGTTTGTCCTGCAGTGTGGGGCCGGGCGAAGGCGGATTACTTGTGGGCCCAGCTCGACGGGATGGCTGTAGCGATAACAGGTCTTGTGGTGGAGTGCGACGCGGATCATGGCAGGCGGCGGACTAGCCGTTCTTCTTTCTGGATGGACGAGCTAGGAGGTCAGCTCGATTGAGATTGGGTGAGCGTTGACTTGTTGGCAGACTGGGATTGTTCTCGGCTCTTAACCGTGAAGAAGTCGTCTTGTATTGCTTCTCCGACTCGGTTCAGTTGGGTCTGAAAGCCGTCGATATATTCGTGCATTCCCTGCTGAATGATGTCCGCGATACTGGTGTAATCCATGTTCGAGCAAAGCCGGCCCAGCAACTGTTCGGCAGAGTTCCGAAACGTACCGGGCAAGCTGCCTGTTATGTATCGCATCGAGTCTCGGGCCTTCACCAGGCAAAAGTGCATCGCCCGGGGGAAATGCCGGTCTAGGATCAGGAAGTCGGCAACACTTTTCGGGACAATTTTGCCGTACTGACGGCGATACATTTCCAGAGCGCTGGCCGATTGCAGCAAGGCCGACCACCGCACCACGTCCAAGGCAGAACCAACATGCTCTGCGTCGGGCAATAAGATGAAGTATTGCACATCCACGATACGCGACGTCTTGTCCGCACGTTCGAGCAAACGACCGATGCGGGCAAAATGCCAGGCTTCGCCGTGTGACATGGTTGTATCGGTTGCACCGACCATCATGTGGCTGGCCAGACGAACGCGCTCGCAGAACTCCTGAGGCTGCTCCAGGGTGGGACCGAACTGGGCCGCCGAGCGGACCATGAAGTAGAACTTGTTGATCTGCTCCCAGACGACGGAGGACAACACCTCGCGAATCGTGCGTGCGTTCTCTCGCGCGTTCGCAACGCAACTGAAGATGGAGTTCGGGTTTTCCTTGTCGAACAACAGGAACTTCAGCACATTCTCGCGGCTCGGGGAACCATATCGCTCCTCGAACGCGGCTTGATCACCGGTGGTGGAAACCAGCGGAGACCACTGTGCGCCGAGCCCGTCGCCTTCTCCAAGGGTGAGGTTGTAGTTCACATCGATGAACCGGGCGACGTTTTCTGCTCGCTCGACATAACGACTTAGCCAGTACACCGAATCGGCAACTCGACTAAGCATCAGGCGATCTCCTGAGTGACAGGAGGTCTGTGGGGGCCGTTGATCGAACTCGGTTCCCGCAGGACCCAGGTGTCTTTGCTGCCACCACCCTGGGATGAATTCACGACCATCGAGCCCTCACGCAACGCAACTCGCGTGAGACCGCCAGGCATCACATAGATATCTTTTCCGCACAGGACAAACGGCCTGAGGTCGACGTGGCGAGGCTTCAATTCGTCGCCCACCAAGGTGGGCACGGTCGAGAGATTCAACATCGGCTGCGCGATCCACTCGCGTGGGTTCGCGCAAATCGATTCGGCACAATGGTCGCGCTCTTCCTGGGTGGCTTGTGGGCCCATCAGGATGCCGTAGCCGCCGGATTCGTTGGTTGGCTTCACGACCAATTTGTCCAGGTTGGCCAACACGTGTTCTCGCTCTTTCTCATCCGAGCACAAGAAAGTTGGCACGTTCGGCAAGATCGGATCTTCATTCAAGTAGTACTTGATAATCTGCGGCACGTAGGCGTAAACCGCCTTGTCGTCCGCGACACCCGTACCGGGTGCGTTGGCCAGCGTGACATTCCCGGCACGATAGACGTCCATCAAACCTTCGACGCCCAGTGTGGAGTCGGAGCGGAAGCACTTCGGATCCAGGAAGTCGTCGTCGATGCGGCGATAGATCACATCGACCCGACTCAGGCCTTGGGTGGTGTTCATGTAGACGTAACCGTCTTCCACGATCAGGTCGGAACCCTGCACCAGCTCAACACCCATTTGCTGGGCCAGAAACGTATGTTCGAAATAGGCAGAGTTGTAAATGCCCGGGGTCATGACGACGGCATTGGGATTTCGCGCACCTGCCGGCGCACAGTCGAGTAACGTCTTGAGTAACTGCTCCGCGTAGTCTTCGATCGGCGAAACCGACATGCCCTGGAAAACATGAGCGAATGTTCGCTTCATGAGTTCTCGGTTTTCCAACACGTACGAGACACCGGAGGGGCAACGCAGGTTGTCTTCCAGGACGTAAATCTCACCATCCTGATCGCGAATCAGGTCCACTCCGGTGATGTGTCCCCACACTCCCTGTGGAGGTTGAAAACCGACGCACTGCTCTCGCAATGTCTTGGACGACCCCACGAGTTCTTCAGGGACGGCCTTGTCTTTAAAGATCTTTCGATCGTTGTAGACATCGTTAATGAAGAAGTTGAGTGCTCGAATCCGCTGACGCAATCCTTGATCGATACGGGACCATTCCTCGGCGTCGATGATTCGGGGCAACAGATCGAAGGGCCAGACCTTCTCGGTGCCGGCCTGGTGGCCGTAGACATTGAAGGTGATGCCCATGTTTCTGAGGCTCAATTCAGCGGTCTTTTGCCGCTGCTGGAGGTTGCCTTCAGAGAGGGCCTCGAGCCGCTCGACGAACCTTGCGCCGCTGGGGCGAGGTCGTCCGTTGGGGGCAAACATTTCGTCGAATACGCCGGCCGCCTGATATGGGGAGAGTCTCATACTCGCTTTCTCTCGTTTGTCGAGGGAATTTATCCAGAATGATAGCGCGCATACTTCTACTAAGAACAGTAGCAATTCCCGTACCACCAAGTGAGCTTAGCTCATTTGTCGCAAAGCTTTGCGATTCAAGACATTTCTTCATCAAGATTTCACCCCTGATAGAAGTGCTGCCTAATCTTGAATCACTCGCGCTCAGCGCTTAGGCACCCCGAGGGCGGGAATCGCAACCTGCTGGGCGCCCACGGTGATTGCCGATCGGCCATCAAGCCTCGACAGTACCCCCTCGGTAGGTGATCTTACGCCCCCTGGCCGAGAATCGTTGGGCTAACTGTGGGATATCGTCGCTGTGTCCAAGCACAATTACCGTATCACCGGTTGTAAGTGCTGCCGTGGATGGTGGATTCAAGATGGTCGAGCCGTCGGCGTGGCGAATTCCCACGATTAGAAAGCCATGATTGCTGCGGACTTCGATATCACTTAACACCTTATCCACTAACGATGAATTCGGGGCAACCTCCAATTCGTCGAATTGCAGCCCTATGTGGGAGAGTTCATCGGCGATATTTCCCTGTGCGGTTAACTGTTCGAGCATGTTTTCGGCCGTGGGCCGGATGATCAATTGAGCCACCTTCGTGGCCCCAATGGCCGTGGGTAACACGACCTTGTTGGCACCGCATCCCAAAAGCTTCTTTTCGGTGCGGGGATTCTCTCCCCGGGCGATGATCATGATCTCCCGATTCATCTCGCGAGCCGTGATTGTTACAAACACATTCGTCGCGTCGTCGGAAAGTACGGTTGCCAATACATTGGCATAGCGAATGCCAGCTTCTTCCAGCACGAACTCATCCGCGGCGTCGCCATTCAGTACCAGGTAGCCATGCGATTCGGCCGCCTGCAACCGACGTTCGTCGGTGTCGATTACCACGAAGGGCTTGCCGGATTCGTGTAACTCGCGTGCCAAAATGCTGCCCATACGGCCCACACCGCAGATGATGGTGTGATTCCGCAGGCGTTCGATTTCCTTGGTCATTCTTCTCGCTCCCAGGGCTTTGTTGAGCTCACCGTCGACCACCATCTGCATAAAGCCGCCCACCGTGTAGATCACGGCACCATACCCGGCAATGATCACCATGATCGTCAGTGCGCGCAAGGCTGGCGACTGCACCGGCTGAACTTCACCGTAACCTACCCCGAAAATGGTGATGATCACCATGTAGATGGAGTCATCCAGCTTCCAGCCGGCCGAGACGTAGCCAATCACCGCAACGACGCACACGGCCATGAACAACGTCATGCCCGCAATCATTTTGCGGAGCGGTCCAGACACCACTAGCTTGCGCGGTTTGGCTTCTCTCGGGTCGAATCGTTCTTTAGAAGCCACGGCGCCCTACCGATCGCTTTTTCAGGAAATGCAACGAATTCGGTGAGCACCAGATGGTTCTCTGATGCGACGACGAGACCCCAGGGGTGAAACGTACGATGCGTGGATTACGATTATGCCATGTCACTCGATCTTCCGCCCGCCGACGGTACATAGCAGTGTTGGACATAGTCCATCACCATCCGATCGGCACTAAATCGCCAACCGAGGGTACGGATGGCGTTCTTCATGCGCTGGATCCAACCTCGCGGCAAGCCGTTACTATCACGGTCATAATAGAGCGGGATGACTTCGTCCCGAAGCGTATTGCGGAGGGCAATCGTGTCTCGTTCGTCTTGTACGCGGACATCGGAATGAACGCGCCCCTCGCCAATGGCAAAGCCGTTGGCTCCGTCGTAAGCCTCGGCCCACCAGCCGTCGAGGATGGACAGGTTCAGCCCTCCGTTGAGCACGACTTTCTCGCCGCTGGTGCCGGAGGCCTCCAATGGCCGCCGCGGATTGTTGAGCCAAACATCCACGCCTTGCACCAAATGCCGACCCAGATTGATGTCGTAATCTTCGACGAAAACGATCTTTCCAAGAAAACGCTTGTCCTTGGCCAGGCGGGCGATCTGTTGCAAGACATGCTTGCCTTCGTCGTCCTTGGGGTGAGCCTTTCCGGCAAATACCAACTGCACGGGTCGCTGCGGGTCATTGATCAACTCGGCAATCGCATCGATGTCCGAGAAAATCATGCTGCCGCGCTTGTAGGTGGCGAAACGGCGGGCAAAACCAATGGTCAGCGCGTCGGGGCTTAGTACCCGGTGCCCCCGCCCGTTCGTTTCGACGGGTTCCCCTCGGCGGGCCGAGTCTTGGGCAACCCGACGACGTACGAAGTCGACCAAGCGGGCCTTCAACGTGAGGTGCGTTTCCCATAACTCGCCGTCGTCAATCTTCTCGACTGGCTGCCAAACCTCGGGCTGGCTGCTGTTCTTGCTCCAGTCCAACGACAGGTGGCGATCGTACAGTTGCTGCATTTGCGGAGCCAGCCACGACAGAACGTGCACTCCGTTGGTGATGTGACCAATCGGAACTTCGTCTTCGTTTCGCTTTGGCCACAGCGAGGCCCACATGTTGCGAGACACCCGTCCATGCAGCGAAGAAACGGCATTGGCTCGCCACGATTGCTTCAATGCGAGCACGGTCATGCAAAACGTTTCCGTAACATTGTCCGGGTCCACACGACCCAGGGCCATGAGGTGATCGAAGGAGATCCCCAAGGCGTCGCGCAGCGGGCCTAGGTGTTCTTCGACCAATTCTGGCGAAAATCGATCATGTCCGGCAGGTACCGGGGTGTGTGTCGTAAAAGCTGTTTGTCGGGAAACCTGCCTCGACGCATCGTCGAAGGTCAGGCCTTCGTCTCCCATCCGCTGGCGAATCGATTCCAAGGTGGCGAACGCACTGTGCCCTTCGTTCAGGTGCAGTACGCCGGGCGTGATCCCCATGGCCGCGAGGGCCTTGACCCCTCCGACCCCCAACAACAGTTCTTGTCGGATCCGGATGCGGCTGTCGCCTCCATACAGACGGGCCGTTAACTCTCTGTCTTCCGGGGCGTTTCCGGCAACATTCGAGTCGAGCAAGAACAGCGTGCAGCGACCGACCTGCACGCGCCACACCTTGGCTCGAATCAAACCGCTGCGTGTTTCAATTTCCACCGTGACGGGTTCGCCGTTGGGGTCCAATGCAAGACCCAGAGGCAACTGCCCAACGTCCACGTCGGCGTAGCTTTCTTGTTGCCATCCTTCGCTATCCAAGCGTTGGTGGAAATATCCCTGATCGTAAAAGAGCCCGATCCCGATCAGCGGGACGCCTAGATCCGAAGCGCTCTTGATGTGATCACCTGCCAGTACGCCGAGACCGCCAGAGTAGATCGGCATCGACTCGTGTAACCCGAATTCGGCCGAGAAATAGGCCACCGGTCGAGAACGCAGGATTCCGGCATGTGTGGACGCCCAAGTCGACTTCGAGTTCAAATACTCCTGAAGTCGGTTGTAGGCGTAGTTGATTCGGCTATGCAAAACGAGCTGACCGGCACGCTCTTCGAGCTGTTCGAGAGAAATTTCCGAGAGCAATGCGATTGGGTTGTGTCCGAGTTGCCGCCACCTTACCGGATCCAGGTCGCGATAAAGTGCCACGCCGTCACGATCCCACGCCCACCACAGATTTCTGGCAACATTCCACATCCGCTCATGGGCGGGAACGATGAACTGTTCCAGGCGTCGGGCTTCACTGACCACGGGGCCCAATGAACTGGCCGCATCGACTAGCCGCTGGATTTCTTCTTCGCTGAACAGGCGAGGTTCGTCTGTCTGAACTACGAGAACGCCCTGCAAAACACCGCAGTCGATGAGCGGTACCCCCAGAAACGACTGAAAAGCGTCTTCCTCGGCGTCTGGGAAATACTTGAATCGCGGATGATTGGAAGCTTTTTCCACACAAATCGGCCGGGCTTCCTGAGCTACCAGACCGGCCAAGCCTTCGTGCAGGCCCATCCGTAGGCTTCCGATGCAGCTACTTTGAAGTCCCACGGTTGCCGCCAGGACCAGCGTTGCGCGATCGGGTTCGAGCAAGTACACGGAGCAAACGTCGGTTTCGAAGCGATTTGCAACCAGGCAGACAATATTCTCCAAGGTTTCATCGGGTTGCCCGTCACGAGAAACCAACTTGTTGATTTCTTGGACTGTCAGTTTCAATGACTTCTCATACACCGTTGCCATAGACGTTTCCTTCGTTTTTGCTGAAGAATCTTTCCGTTTATTCATTGGGCCTGCTGTGTTCCCATTTCGCTCAAGCGTTCGTAACCCATCACCGAGATCTCGGCCTAGACATGGTGCGCAGAGAATCCCCGATTAAGCGACAGCAACTCTGATGCCATTGACTCCCAGGAGTTGTTTCGGAAAAAACTCACCCCTGGTACCACGGCCTAAGTAGTTTGCTCATCGAAACTTCACGGATTCGTATAGGAGTCGTACAGCGGTGGCGTGCCACATCGGCCTCGAAGCCGCTGCCTGTTCTTTGTGCAAGCCAAGCCCATGCTGAATTCAATGGAACAACGGTCCGGGAGGGCTCTCGCTTGCAGCAGGCAGCAGGCCTGCGCGCGAAGATGGTGAGGGTTGTAGGGAATTCAACGCATTATCCCAAACATGTGTCATCTCGCGGAGGCCGAATCGCCTGTCGGGTGGTAATTAAGAAAGGGAAATTTGGCCTCTCCAGGCCGTAAACACCGCCACGCGCCAGTCGCGAATTCTATAGTTGTTTAGCCCTGGACCAGGCTCCATCCTGCCTGAAAGCCGTTTCCCGAAGAGCAATCCGAGGACACCGATGGATTTCAGTTTGACCGGTTTACCTCATGTCGTGGCATTGGCGAGCATTGCTTTGTTGGGATATATGCTCGGTCGGCGAAATAACGGCAAGGGCCTCAGCGACCAAAAATCTCAGCGAGATATCGCTCGCGCTCAAGCGGTTGCCAAGCAATTGGACCAAATTTCTACCACGGTTCGCAGCGAATTCGCTCGACACGAATCGGACGTCAAGCGGTTCAAAGAACGCGTTCGCCGGCTCGCAAACAACGACGAGAGCATGTCGTCTCAGGAATTGTGTGCGGAAGCCGAGCGTATCCTGCAGCCAACCGTGGAATTGCTCTCGCACATTTCGAATGCTTACGAGGCACTTCAACTGCAGACCAACCACCTGCGAACGTTCGCCGAAGCCCGTACCGATCCGTTGACCGGGTTATGTAATCGACGTGCCCTGGAAGAGTGCCTCTCGGGAGAGATTGCCAGGCGGAAGCGTTATGCGGAGGAGTTCTCGATCGCCATCATCGATATCGATCACTTCAAAAACATCAACGATACCCAGGGGCATATGGTTGGCGACCAGATCATCAAATCGGTCGCCCAGGAACTCGACCGCGAGGCCCGGGAGTCGGACATCGTGGCTCGCTTCGGTGGCGAAGAGTTTGTCATCGTGATGCCGCATTCCGAACTAAGCGGAGCAGGCATTACCGCGGAGCGAATTCGCCAGCAGATCGAAAAGAATTGTTCCGAGATTGCCTCGGTTACCGTAAGTATGGGCATTGCCACGGCGATGGACGAAGACGATGCCGAAGGTCTGATGACCAGGGCTGACGAAGCGCTTTATCAGGCCAAACGCGACGGTCGAAACTGTGTGCGGCAACATACGGGTAACTCGATCGAGCCAATCGACGCCGCGCCCGAGTTGAACGAGGAAGCTCTGGCCGTGGCGGATTACCACGAGTAGTCGATCTTTCCGGTCAGGCTGCGACCGTATCAGGCGATCGGTTTTCCCCGCTGGTGATTCCGTTCAAGCAGCCAATTGGTCCGAGTGGCAATCCGCTTCCACAGTAGTTTCCAGTCCTGACGGACCCCGATTGCGCGACAATACGCTCGTAGGAAACGCAACCGCATCGTTCGCGTCACCCAGGGATGTGTTTCAGCGCTGAGTGCCAGGCGTGCCAGGTTCCGCACCTGATATCTTTTCGAAAGAAAGCGGCGGATCTCCACCCCGTGCATGTCGATCAGGTAGCACGACACATCATCAAGTTCTCGCGTGATCAGGATGTTGCACCCTTTTAGGTCCCGATGGGTGACATGCGCCTCGTGCATCCGGCCGACAAGTTCTCCCAGGTTCTCCGCCACTCGGCAAGAGATTCGGAAACATTCGCCCTCGGGCAGCTTCGCAAGGGACCACGCGAATTGGTGAAAATCTTTGGCGCCCTCGATCCACTCGGTAACAAGAAAACTCACTCGCGGTTTGAATTGCCACTTCGGAATCACCATCGCCAAGGGACGTGCCGTGGCGATGCCTCGCACCAGCAGTGCATGACCCAACCGCCAGCTTTGCTCGGCACGGCTCTGGCGAAAGAAGCTGGTCAGCCATTTTGTGAAGCTGGTTACTCCGATCCGTTTGTATAGTGCGTGGTGCATTGAGCCACCCAATGGTACGTCGGCTTCGACGACGATACTCGAGTGGCTGATCTTCAACGGAACTTCGAGGTTCTGTTCGATGAATCGTTGCGGCGACTCGATCAACTGCTGAAGTCGCCCGACGTCGAAGTCTCGCACCGCATGTCCTCGACCTCCCGCGACATCGCAACGAAAAAAATCGCGATTGGTCGCCATGACCCGTTTGTCGCGATGACGTGCCAACGTGCGAATCCAACTTCGCGAACGGCGAACGATATCGGTCGCGGCGACCGCCGGGTTCAAGTCCTGCCAGTCTTCACGAGCTCGAAGATAGTGTCGCCAGAATCGCAGTTGCATGGTGCGCGATGCGATTTGATCGACTGCCGCGAGCAGCATGACCAAACTCGTACGGCTCCGTCGCCAGCCTAAGGTCTTCGAAAGCCGCACCCCGGGGACATCGATCAGGTACAGCTTGGGCATGTCCGATTGAATGGATGTCAACTCTTCATGTTGCCCGCTGTGGCTCTCGAAGCGCAGTAAGATGTTGCCCAGGTGAAGATCGTCGTGCCAGACACCGGCGCGGTGCGCCTTCGCGCACAGTTCGGCAAGTTGAATGCAGATGTACCGATCGAATGCCGGCTGGTGCTCGCGAGGCACCCAACGATCTCGGGCTTCGACGTATTCAGCCAGGCTGCAGGACTTGGGTACCGCTTCGGTCAGCAGGCAATGTTCGCTGACGATGCCGAACTCTCGTCGTTCGCCCCAAGCCACGGCGTTTACCGTTGGGATTCCGCGGCGGGTAAGTTCAGCCGACTTCTCGTATTCACGCCTCGATCCGGTGGGGCGAATCACGTTGCGAAGTAGATCTCGAACGGAACGAGAACGCTGGTGCTTGAGGAAGTACTCGCCCTGGGAGAGGTCCACGCGGTACACCGAGCGATGCTCGCCGTGTTTCACCACGAACACACGAGGAGGTGTTTCAGCAAGATCGAGATCGGCGACCGAAGGTGCCTTGTGCCATCGCACTTTGTCCAGTGTCGACAACGGAGTGCGTGCGAACGGCTCGGTTGGGATGGTCGACGTATCCGTTGCATCCATGCGGAAGGTTCAATCGTAAAGCTAGCTGCAATGCGCCTGCAGATTCTGCCGGCGGGCCGGAGACTTCGGCGCGTCAATCAAGACAACAAGTGCTTCCTGCAACACGTTGCGGGTTGCGAATTCTGAACGCTTGCCCCATTAGCGGCAAGGTCAGCCCTGGTGATTTCAGGGGCGTTCGACACCGAAAAGCGCTTCTTCAATGCGATAGCATATGCCAGCAGGATGACGTGCTGTCGCACCCTTGTCCGCGGTGCTAGATCGACTAAACTTGCCGCTTTGACCATTTTCTCGGGGGGTCTTCCATGTCGAAACGCGGGCGATATCGGTTTAGCTTTGGGCCTTGGAACATATCGACCGGGGCCGATCCCTTTGGCCCGCCAGTGCGTCGAGAGGTGAAGTTCGCCCGTAAAATAGGTCAATACCGCAAGCTGGGCTTCGAATACATCCAGCTACACGACGACGACGTGGTGCCGGCCGACTGGGATGTAACCCAGACGAAGCGGGGCGTGGCGAAGGTGAAGAAGATGCTTGACGGTGAAGGCCTGAAAGCGGAGTTTATCGCCCCCCGACTGTGGGAAGATCCCAAGACGGTGGATGGAGCGTTCACGGCCAACAGCCCTTCGGCCCGCCGGTATGCCCGGGACCGCACTCGACGTTCGATCGACATCGCTAACATGCTGGATGTCGATTTGATGGTGCTGTGGCCCGCCCGCGAAGGCACCTATATTCGCGAGGCCAAAGACGCGCAGGCGGCCGTTGGCCGTCTGGTCGACGCCATCGACGACATGCTGGAATACGATCCCAAGATCCGGATCGTAGGCGAAATGAAGCCCAACGAGCCCATGGATCAGGCATACTGTCCGACCGTGGGCCACTTTATGGGCTTGGCTTACCGCACCAGCGATCCCGACCGCGTCGGCGTGCTGATCGAAAGCGCGCATAGCATTCTGGCGGGGCTCGATCCGGCCGACGATCTGGCGTACGCCCTGTGGCACGAGAAACTGTGGGGCGTTCACCTGAACGATCAAAACGGTCTGAAGTACGATCAGGACAAGACCTTCGGGTCGGTGGATCTGAGAAGGGCCTTCAATCAAGTCCGCGTGCTCGATCAGGCTGGCTATTATGACATTGGCGTGGTTGGTCTCGACATCAAGGCCATGCGTACCACGAAGCAGGCAGACGATACCAAACACCTGGCGAACAGCTTGACGATCTTCAAGCGACTGCTGAAGGCCGTTCGCTCGGTGAATGACGACAAGGTCGAGGCGTTCCGCAAATCGCTCGACTACGAAGGGCTCGATCTATACATCATGGAACATCTTTTGGGCAAGTAGTTACCCTGGTGCGTACCGCTCGAGCGTCTGGTGCAGCGCTGCCCCTACGAATTCACACGAGAAGCACGATCTGATGACGAACTCTGAAACGGTGCAAGACGATTCGCAAATTGAAGTTCTTCGCGACGACTTTCGCCGCGGGGAGTTTCGCGTGGCGCTGTTCGACTTCGATGGAACGCTCTCGCTCATTCGCCGCAATTGGCAAGCCGTGATGATTCCGATGATGATCGACGTGCTGACCGCCACGGGAACCGACGAGAGCGCGGACCAGCTGGAAGCGCATGTTGAAGAATACGTCATGCGGCTCAACGGCAAGCAAACTATCTACCAGATGATTCAGTTGGCCGACGAGGTCCGCCATCGCGGCGGCCAACCGCTCGATCCGCTGGAGTACAAGCAACAGTATCACGACCTGCTGTGGGAAAAAGTGAGCCAGCGCATCGACTCGGTCCGCTCCGGCGATCGCCACCACGAAGAACTGACCGTGCCGGGTACGCATGCCTTGCTCACGGAACTTCGGGATCGCGGATTGAAGCTGTACCTGGCCTCAGGCACCGATTTGAACTACGTCCGCGACGAAGTTGAAGTTCTGGGGCTCAGTGAATTCTTCGGCGAGCATATCTATGGCGCGCTGGACGACTACAAGAGCTTCTCGAAGAAGATGATCATCGAGCAAATCATTCGGGACGCCGGCTTCGAGGGACACCAACTGATCGGCATCGGCGACGGCTTTGTGGAAATCGAAGAGATGCGTCGGGCCGGCGGAGTTGCTGTGGGGGTTGCCAGCGAAGAAGAGACGCGAACCGGTATCAACGAGTGGAAACGGCAACGGCTCATTCGTGCGGGAGCCGACATCATCGTCGGCGATTATCGTAGTCGCCATCACCTTTACAACGTGCTGGGGCTGTAACCAACACCCGCGTTGGTATCGACATCCTTTGGCCTGCGACCAACCGCAGGAAGGTTCTCGGGTTCATGTATCCACAGTTCGACCGTAGTCGCTTGCTGATCAAACCACTTCACGAGCGAACCCACGATATCCAGCACGACAGTTTGTTGACGCTCGATCATCAGCCCGAGGATTTGGGCGCCGCGGAAATGAAAGACCTCGCCACGCTCGGCGGTCGCCTGGTTGCGGCCCGAGAGAGAGGGGCTGCCCGGTTGATGCTGATGGGGGCCCACGTCATTCGAGCCGGAGTGGGGCGTCAGTTGATCGACATGATGGAACGGGGCCTCATTACCCATATCGGGATGAACGGCGCCGGGCCCATTCACGATTATGAGATGGCCCGCATCGGGGCGACTTGCGAAAGTGTTGCCCGCTACATCAGCTCGGGCGAGTTCGGCCTATGGCGCGAAACCGGAGAGATGAACGACGCGGTGGCCCGAGGCGTTGCCGACGGGCTTGGCCTGGGCGAATCGATTGGGCGTGAGATTCTCGAAGGTGATTTCCCTCACAAAGATACAAGTGTGTTGGCCGCCGGGTATCGGCTTGGCGTTCCCATTACCGTCCACATTGGTGTCGGGTACGACATCCTGCACGAACACCCGAACTTCGACCCGGCGGCGTTTGGCACCGCTTCATACCGCGATTTTCTTTCCGTATGTAATACGGTCGAAAGTTTGCAGGATGGGGTGTTTCTTTGCTTTGGTTCGGCGGTGATGGGGCCGGAGGTGTACCTCAAGGCGTTGGCCATGGCCCGCAACGTGGCCCATCAGGAAGGTCGAAAGATTTGCAACTTCACCACCGCCGCGTTCGATTTGATTCGCATAGACGGTGATTTTCAATCGCAGGCCCCCAAGTCGAATCCGCAGTATTACTATCGCCCCTGGAAGACCATTCTTGTCCGTACAGTGGCCGACGGCGGAGAGAGTTTCTACGTGGCCGGAGATCATCGTCAGACGATTCCCCACTTGCGGCTGGCGGCACTTCAAGCGGAGAGCCCGTCGTGATTGGCTACGAGCGGCTCACGGAAATCCTTGCCGGTTACGCTGGGTTGAAAATCGGATTGCTCGGCGATTTGTTTCTCGATCGATACCTGATGATCGACCCTGCCCTGCACGAGATCTCCGTCGAAACCGACTTGGAAGCGTATCAAGTTGCGCAGGTGCGCAATCAGCCGGGTGCGTTAGGCACCGTGATGAACAACCTGACGGCGCTCGGCGTCGGAACGTTGGTCCCCGTGACCGTGGTGGGAGAAGACGGAGAGGCGTTCGACGTTCTGAAGGAACTCGATCGGCTGGGCGTCGAGACTCAGGCCGTGGTTCGCGATGGCAACCGTCAAACGCCGACCTACACCAAACCGATGAAGCAAGACGAGTCGGGGGTCTGGCAAGAACTCAATCGGTTGGACCTCCGTCCGCGCGAACCGCTGGCCGCCGAAACAGAAAAGCAGGCACTAGCCCGCATGGAAGAAGTATTCCACGCCACCGACGGGCTGATTGTTTTGGACCAGGTGCCAGAAGAAGGATGGGGTGTGGTCACCCCTGCCGTTCGTGATCGACTCATTGAACTCTCGGAAGCATCGCCCGATAAGTTGATTTTCGTGGACAGCCGCTCTCACATTGGTCGATTCCGAAGTGGGATCTTGAAACCCAACCTGCACGAATGCCTGAAGGCCGTCGGGCAAGAGCCGAGTGACGATCCCCGGAAAGGGCGCGAGGCCGCTTTGGAGCTGAGCCGCCGCAACAAGCAGCAGCTCTACTGCACGATGGGGGCCGATGGGATCTTAATTGTCGATCCCTCGGGCGACACGACTCATGTTCCGGCTTATCCCGTCTCGGGTCCGATCGACATTGTTGGGGCTGGCGACAGTACCACATCTGGAATCGTCGCTTCGCTACTTTCTTCGGCCGCAGCAACCGAAGCCGCCGCGGTTGGAAACCTGGTGGCATCGGTCACCGTGCAGCAACTTGGCACCACCGGTACCGCGACTCCCGACCAAGTGAGAGACCGTTGGCAGCAGACGCACGGTCGGGAAGAAGGCTAGCCTGGATATTTCATTGGCTGAGCGGGACGCCCCTCTAGCGCGAAAGCCTTAGTTACGGTAGGAATTGGAGTTGCAACACTTCAACACCCTTACCGAACCAAGGCTTTCACGATGACACAGTGTAAACGGAAGAAGGCGACTCTGAAACGGCTGCGGCGGCGAGAAGTTGCAGCGGATTTCAACGGCGGACGATTGACCAGCGACGGGGGGTTGCTGGTGCTTCGCGAGGTCGAGCGGCGGCTCGGCTTGCTGGATGCGGTGAATGCGGCGATTCCCGATCCACGTGACCCTCGCTATACCGTGCACGAGCAACGCGAGTTGCTCGCGCAGCGGATCTTTGCCATTGCTGCCGGGTACGAAGACGAAAACGACCACGACCAACTGCGACACGATCCGGCCCTGCAAGTGGTCGCGGAGCGAGAGCCGGAAGAAGACCAGCCTCTGGGAAGTCCTTCGACACTTTGTCGCTTAGAGAATCGCATTTCACGCCAGACCCTCGGCCGTCTTCATCAGGTACTGGTGGATCAGTTCCTGACAAGTTACGACGAGCCTCCCGATGAAATCGTGCTCGATCTGGACGCCACCGATGATCCGCTGCATGGCCAGCAGGAAGGGCGTTTCTTCAACGGCTATTACCGCTGCTACTGTTATCTGCCGCTGTACGTCTTCTGTGGATCGCACCTGTTGGTAGCGCTACTGCGAAGCAGCAACATCGACGCCGCGAAGCACTGCCGGGCTGTCGTACGGTTGCTGGTGCGTTATGTCCGCAAACACTGGCCTCAAACGCGGATCATTCTTCGTGGCGACAGTGGATTCTGCCGCTGGAAGCTGATGCGTTGGTGCGACAAGAACAACGTGGATTACATCGTTGGGGTCGCCAGAAATCCCCGTCTCCAAGCGGCCTGCGAGCCTTTGATGAAAGACGCGGAAGCGGAGTTTGAAACCACCGGCGAGAAGGTGCGACGGTTTGCCTGGTTGGATTACGCAGCACATAGCTGGGATCGTCGCCGACGCGTGATTGCGAAAGCCGAGCGTTTGCCCAAGGGGCGAAATCCTCGTTTCGTTGTCACCACGTTGAAAGGCGATCCGCAGCAACTCTACGAAGACGTGTATTGTCAACGCGGTGATATGGAGAATCGGATCAAAGAGCAGCAACGAATGCTCTTCGCCGATCGGACCAGTTGCCAAGCCATGCTGGCCAATCAATTCCGGCTGCTGCTCTCCGGGTTGGCTTATACGTTGCTCGACGCCCTTCGCCGCATTGCCTTAGTCGGCACGGAAATGGCCACCGCACAGTCAGACACCCTTCGACTGAAACTCATCAAAGTGGCCGCGCGTGTCCGTGTCACCGCACGACGAGTCGTGTTTCATTTGGCAAGCTGTTGCCCATGGGAGCCACTTCTGCGTCAAGCGCTGACGACGCTCTACGACACCAGCTAACGCACCACGGCACCTCTGCTTACCGCATGGCCCAGCGGGGGGAAAGGGGGCCTTCTGCGCTCCCTTCGACAAAATCTCGCTCCGCTGCTGAAATCGACCGCCCCGCCCAAAAAAACCCCGGCAACAAACAACGGATGAAATATCCGGGCTAGCCGCCAAACGACAGATTTCGTTTCGATCTAGGCGGTACTGCCATAAAGGACGTCCATTCGTTTGCCCTGGTTGAGTGGTCGCGGGCGGCCGAGGGCGTCGGGGATCATCGTTTTCGGGTCGATACCAAGTGCGGTGTAGATCGTGGCGCCCATATCGTTGGGATGGTACGGTTTCGTCGTGGGCTTTCCGCCAATACGGTCGGTGGCACCGATGACTTGCCCGCCTTGGACACCCGCCCCCGCGAAAACCGCCGTGTAACCAGCGGCCCAATGGTGACGGCCCGGTACGGTTTGACCGGCCAAGGGTGAGATCTTCGGCGTGCGACCAAACTCGCCCACGCAGACCACAAGGGTCTGTTGTAGCAGGCCCCGTTCGTCGAGGTCGTCGAGAAAGGCGCTCAGTCCCGTGTCGAGTGCCGGAAGCATCGTCTTGAGCCGCGGGAAATGGTCGACGTGCGTGTCCCACGACTGAACGCGACCCATGTTGCATTGGATGACCGGCATTTCCATTTCGACCAGCCGTCTCGCGAGAAGTAAGGTTTGGCCGTATTGATGGCGACCGTAGCGATCGCGAACCTCCGCCGGCTCCGCATGGATGTCGAGTGCCGACTTGAGGGTCGAGGATGTCAGCATCGAGAACGCCAGTTCTTGTTGATTGTCGAACTTCTGATTTTGCTCCACCGAGTTGACACGGTGCTCGTGGACGTCGATGCTCTTCAGCAAACGGCGGCGATCTTCGAGCCGCGAAACACTCAGCCCGTCCATCAACGACAGGCCACTGACTTTGTAGTTTTCGCTGTTGGGATCGTCGTTGAGTACGAACGGATCGTACTTCGGTCCCAGGAAGCCGGAGTGTTGGGCGGGCCACACCAGCACGCCTTCAATCAAGGAGTTGGGGAGCGTCACCTGGCTGGGCAAGCGATCTTCTCTTGGCCGCAAATAGGAAACGGCCGAACCGTACGATGGCCAGTCGGCTCGATTCAGTGACTTGTCTTGATTCGAATCGCCACGAAACGGTTGCAGCGCACCGCTGAGTGTGTTGTGCGTGCCTGAGAGATGACGGTTATCGCCATGGGCCATTGATCGCACGATGGCCAACTTATCGGTGCGTACCGCGAGGCCCGGCATCTTGTCTGAAAACTGAACGCCCGGCAGACCGGTGGCGATGGGCTCGAACTCGCCCTTCACTTCGGCCACATCGGGCTTGGGATCGAACATGTCGATATGGCTGCCCCCACCGGACAGGAACACCAACACGACCGACTTGGCTTGCGGTAGTGAGGGAGCCGCCTGAGCTCGATGCCTGAGGACACCTGCCAGCCCCAAACCGAAGAACGATGAGCAACCGACTTGCAACAGCTCACGTCGATGAAACATAGGTCGAGGCTTTCTACGCGGTGCGGCGGGTGGGGATCGCCAGGAGGGCACTCGTGATTAGAGCAGGACCGCGCAGTTTTCTCAAGCAACGGCGCAGGTGTCCGGATTGGTCAATGGTGCTTTTACGAATCCTTGCCGACAATATCCGCGATCCAGCTTCATTCGAGGCTCCTCGTGTCGTCCTACCTTCCGGCATTGTGTTTTCCCGAGGATCTGTGATTGGTGATTCTCTTTCCCAATTCCAAGGTCGACCTGATTCAAAAAGAGGCCATTGAGCACCGGATGGATTCGCCATCTTCATGCCCATGGTTCTCACCTGGCCACGTAACCAAGAGGCTTGAACAGTGATTGGGACGTGGACTGATACGGGCGTGTATCGACTGGCCAAGGAACAGCTTAACGAAGCGCTGGATAGGGCTATGAAGGTGCGCTCGTCTATCGCAGTCAGAACGCGGTGAACCACGACTCGGAGGATAGCACTTGGCGCATCGCCAGCGAACCGGACTATTCCTTGCGTGACACGTCCTTGTAGCCGGGGGGTAATTCGGTACCAAATAACGCTTCGTCCATGTCGACATTGAATTCGAAGTCGCGCTGAATCCAATACGAGTCAGCCATGCGGGGGCGGGTGCTGGTGTGAGAAACTTCGATCCGTACGGGAAGTTTCGTGTCCGGATCGACCCAGTAGATTCGCTTCCAATCGTCGATCCCGTCTTCCTTTTCTATTTGTTCATCAATACGGTATCCCAGTGCCAGCCGACCGTCGATTCGCCGTGAAGGGATCACTTCGGCTTTGTCGAAAGGGACACTGCTCATCGAGGCATACAGGTCGGCGCCAGGGCGCGGTTCGACTTTTCGGGTTTCCACCTTCAGGCCATCTTCCGAGAGTGACATGACCGTGTCGTTCCGTGTGTAACGCTTGTCGTCGGGGAACAGGTTTACGTAGATGCCCTTCTCCAAATCGGAGATCGTGATGTAATGTTCGGGCTGCCGGAGCCAGCCGCGCCCCTTGGGCAATTCATCACCGTCGGTGACTTGCCGACGTTCGACCCGTTCCAGATAACGCCCCAAGATCTGTACGGTAGTTTCGGTTTTGGGGCCGCGATAGCCATCGTCGTTTACTCCCCAACGGAGTTCGACATACTTCATGGTTCTGGCTTTACCGACCTGTTGAACAACATCGGCAAACGCCAAATTCTCATTCGTCTCGATGCCCGCCAGCCAGGCCAACACGAGTAGCGCACCGCACAACACCGCGACGGCAATCGCCGAGCGTTTCGCAGGATAACGAGTGCCATTTGCGACGCTAGTCCGACGATCTTGAATCGCCCGTCTCGTAGACTCAATGGCCTGTTGAGCCCGAACCGGATCGGGCTGTTCGTTCTTGAGCGTGTCGAGGGCGTGACGAAACTTCGAATCACCTGGCATCACGAGGACCTCCCCTTGGAGCTGGTCGACTCTGGCGTACCGATTCGTCGCCGCAACTTCAGCAATGCCTTGTAACACAGGGCACGGGTTTGGTGCGTTGACTTCTTGAGAACCGTGGCAATTTGTTCGTACGACCGACCTTCGAGATATCTCAGCACCAACATGGTTCGATCGCGTTCGATCAACTCGTCCATGGCCGACAAGACCTGTTGGATCTCTTCCTGCCGAATGAGATTGGAAAGCTGCCGACCGTCCGAGGTCGTCGGTTCGGTTGTCAGTGTCTGGATATTCGGAGTGTGAAGCCTTTTCCTTCGCCAATCGAAGGCGAGATTCGTCGCACTTCGAATGGCGTATCCCAGGGGATCGTCCGCGGTGGCAAACCCCTGCCGGCGGGTCAGATTGAGGAACAGTTCTTGCATCAGATCGTCGGCCACGTCGTGATCGAGGGTGAGACGATACAGCAGCGCATACAGACGGTTGCCATGCTCGGCTAGCAACCTCAGCACTTCGTCTGTCGATTGGGTCAAATCTGTCGCTCCGCAGTATCCTACTACTACCTTTGGGACGCTCGAATTCGGCGTGCGCAACCAAGTTTCTCATTTGGAAGCCCAGACACCCAAAAAGTCTGGTCGAAAGGCGGGGCTAGCGTGCCCGAACGATCCGCAATTCACTCCGTTTTCGATTCGACTTCCGTAGACGGTACTTTCGGTTCCGGGGGCACGGTTTACCAATCGGGAACGACTGGCCGTGCGGCGCACCGAGAAACGGGTTGAAGCGGCCATTTTTGGTGCCCATGGGCATGAATCGTGTCATAATTTGGCGGTGGAAATCGCATCAATCGACCGACTCGTTGACGAATCGCGTTCCTGGATTTACGATCCTCAATGTGTCAGTATGTCCGCTGCCGTTCGGCGATCTTCAGCGGAGTGCTCGGCCATCAGATTCTTGCCGGTATGTAATAGGAGAGCGACCAATGCCGCTATTTGAAATCGAGACCGACTCACACATCATTATCACGTGGGCAAACGACCAAGACTCGGCAACCGCCGTGGTAAAGGACAACTATCCGGAAGAAGGTGTGACTCGTCTTACGAAGCGGCCCCGCGACACTTGGGTCATCTCCAAAGCGGCGCTGGGAATTACGGATGCCATCGACCCTTGCTCGACCGCTCGCGATTGCCTGGCCAAGAGTGCCGGGGACAAGGTTCACGCCATTCGACTCTATATGCACGAGACGGGTACCGATCTTGAGCATGCCCGCAAGGTGATTGAATCGAACATGGTCATGGGTTGGTAGCAACACCGACCTACACCATCGAATCGGGATAGGCTTATGACCTCCGGCGGAGGGTCGAAAGTCTGTCCCGATTGTTTTTTGGGGTCAGGCTCTTTTGTCGCGGAATTCTTTTCGCGATGCCTCCAGCTTCCGGGTGCTTGAGTCGTGGGTTCCGCAAACTCGCTGGTACTATCAGGCTTGTGCCGGCTGGCAACAATGACTCGTGCGTTCGCGGATTGCTTCCCCCTCATCGCCTCGCTGATGCTAGGACAATAATCCAGGTAACCAGATTCCAGGCCTAACTTGCGGCCAGTTACCGAGTCTCCTCGAAGTCGAGTATCGAGCCGCCCGTGGCTCGGGTCTTATTCTCTGAGAGAGATTGCCTTGGGGAGGAGGATAGTACAAACTACACCGGTGATACTCCTAAGTATCCGCAGCGATTGAGGAATATCTGCAATCGCTCAACGGGCAGGCCTCTTTTCAGGGAATCTTGCACCTGAAATCTGTTCTTGCGACATCACCCACAGCTCTCTCGCTTTCGCAAGTGAATTAATTCAGGAACATCGACCGTGAAAGGCAAAGCGGGTAGGCACTCTAAACGACCCGAACGCGGCAGTCAGGACCGAATTCGTCCGGCGTTTTTGCAACGCTATGGCGTGCAGCTTGTCGCAATACTGATCGCCGTTGGCGCTTTTGTGTTGCGATACGATCTTAGCCACGCCATCCATCTTGGAACCCACATGGATGAGTCGATCATCACGAGACTCTCGGAGCGCGCGACCAACGATGGCCTGATATCAGCGAATTGGGACGGATTTACCGGAACTTGGTTCACGAAATCGACGTATCAGTTTTCACCTTACTCACTGATTCAAGAAGGTGTGGCGTTAACCGCAGACAAGCTCACCGGCTGGCCAAACAGCCTGAGAGGTCACCAGAGGTTGGCAAGGACGACGTCGTGTGTGTTCGGGGCTCTGACGATACTGCTGGTATTTTTCACGGCCAGGGAGCTGTTTGGCAATAACTGGTCCGCCCTGTATTCCGAGATCATCCTCGCCGTGGGGTTTCTGCATGTACAAGACAGTATCTATGCAAGAGTGGAGGCATTCTTGTGCATGTGCATTGTTCTCTGCTTGTATTGTTCGGCCAAGAGCCTGACGTCCAGACGAGCAACCGAATGGAGTTATGCAACAGCATTCGTTGCCGGAGTCGCCATCGCGGCGAAGTACAACGCACTTCCGGTCCTGGTACTCGTGGCGTTCGCGGTTTATTTCATCATCAAGCCATTCCAGAGCAGCATAAGTTCGTCGTTGATCGCGATTGCCAAATACGGCCTTGTGATGATTCTGGGGTTTGTCATGGCGACCCCTGAGATCTTGATCGATCCGCAACCGCTCATCGACGGAGCTCTCTCGGAATACAGACATTACGCAAAGGGACACATCCCGCATGAAGCATTCGACTTTTGGGATAACAACCTGTTCTATTTTTCACGGTACCTGATGGAGCTTGGATTGGGTGTGGTCAGTTGTCTGCTTGCGTTGGGCTTCCTGTACCTGGTGTGGCGTGTTCGAACTGTTCCGGCGATCATGCTCGCTACTTTTCTGTGCGTGGCATTCGTGCTCGGAGTAATGCCAACCGTTCGTTTCGAACGGAATTTGGAGGTGTTTTTTGGTCCTTTAGCCATCGCCGCGGGCACGACAGCCGGCGCAATCGTCACGTGGGCGAGCCGCCGCTACACAAAGCCGGTGGTTGGGCTGGTTGCAGTAGGTCTGCTGTTGGGAATTATTGCACAGCCAGCAGTCACCCTGTTTCGATTTCGGGGAGCTGTTCGCATTGAGGCCGTGCCGCAGATCCAATACCTCAGAGCAAACGCAGGACGAGATCTGGAACCGCAGGTCTTCCTGATGAACGAATCGCCTCCCAGTGAACGAATCGAAGCCGAACAGGTCGTTCTCATTGACCATGGCGATCCATTCTCTAGGGCTAACGAGGACCGTTGGGAGCAACTGTACGCACCGTACGATCGTGTCGAGTATCGGTCGCCGTGGTCCGACTTTGGGTATGTGTTTTCCACCATCGATGTCTATCACGGGCCCTCGCGATATGTCGTGTTCACTCGGCCCGAGTCGGAATCAAATCCTACGCAAGGCCAGGTTGAAGAATCCAAGTAAAGCAATATCGCTGGGCTGGAGCAGTTCCCTGTCTTTCAGATACTCCCATCGTGGGTGTCTTTCGGCATCCTATCCCTGCTCGAACTCGCACAATTCTCTCAAGCTTCGCACGATTTCCTGATCGTAGTTTGGCAACGAAGCTAGCGGCTTCTTGGCGTTTCACCGCTGCCTGGCACGGATCTTTGCGAACGAAACCACTTTTGCTGCCGTACAATCAACTGTTGGTGCGTCAAATGGGCAAACGGTGTACCCTGACAAAGCTCGCTTTCGGTCCCTTTCTTTGTATGTGAGATAGATCCGTTGTCACACGTTCTCGTTACAGGCGGTGCGGGCTTCATCGGTAGTCATCTGGCCGAACAATTGGTCGCCCAGGGGAACCATGTTGTTGTTATCGACGATCTCTCAACCGGTTTTCGGGAGAATCTGGATTCGCTCTTGGGAAACGATCAGCTTCGCTTCGTCGAAGGATCGGTGGCCGACCGCGATTTACTTCGCGAGCATTTGGAGGGTGCCCGGGCCGTATACCATCTTGCCGCGGCCGTCGGGGTGCGGCTCATTGCCGAAGACCCGGTTCGTACGATCGAGACGAACATTCATCCCACCGAATTATTGCTACAGGAATCGCTCCGAGTGCATGAGCAGGGACAACGCGTCAAGTTGCTGCTGGCCAGTTCGAGCGAAGTGTACGGGAAGAACCCCAAGCCGAAGTGGTCGGAAGACGACGATCTGGTATTTGGCTCAACCACGCGTCCACGCTGGGCCTATGGAGCCTCGAAGGCCATCGACGAATTTCTGGGGCTCGGTTATTGGCGGCAGCACGAACTCCCCGTGGTGGTCTGCAGGTTCTTCAATGTTGTCGGGCCCCGGCAAGTCGGAACTCACGGAATGGTGCTTCCCCGCTTCGTACAGGCTGCACTGAATGGGGGCCCGTTGATCGTTCACGGCGACGGTAAGCAGGTCCGCTGCTTCGCCGATGTGGGGGATGTGGTCGAGGCAATCACATCGTTGATGGAGCACCCTGAGACTGCCGGCAACGTCTACAACGTTGGAAGCGATGAGCCGGTCTCGATCGGAGAACTGGCCGCCGCAGTGATTCAAACCGTAGATCCGAGGATCAAGATCGAATTCCAGAGCTATGCGGAGGCATTTTCTGCGGATTTCGACGATGTCCGCGTCCGCGTGCCGAATTTGACCCGGCTTGAAACCACGATCGGCGAGCGTCCAAAGCGGTCACTCAACGATGCAATCGACCGCCTGGTGCAATGGCGCCGCCAGGCCGAAACCTCTCCTCAAACCCGGGGCTAAAGCCGCACGGGTTTGATCTCCCCGGGCCGCGGTTTTCGTTGCGCACTTGCGCATCGCCCTCTGCAAACGAACTTGGCACAAGCTAGTTCGAAATCGACGCTCGCCGGCATTTTTTCTGAGAAATCAGATTGACTTAAAACATTGTCTGGCAAGCCACTTGGGAATGCCGTCGATCATCGGTCTGACCGCGTGGCACAGCGATTGCTAACTATTGCGGCAAACATCCAGATCAATGCAGGCGGCCTTCGCAGCTCTCCCCTGTTGACGAAATAGCGTTTGGTTTACGTCGTCCCGCTTTCGGCGTATCCAGAAGGATGCCCCATATGGCTTGGGTGAGCGCCCGCCTAGCTCGCCCAGGTCGGGGCGTCCGTTTTCTTTTCCTGGATGATGATCTTGTGAGCCAATCATCCTACAGCTACGATTCCTGTACCCCCCGAATGTGATAGGTTTAGGGAGCGTGCAAGCGAGAATCCCCCGGGGAGATAAGAATTCTGATCCGTCCCCGAATGCGACTCGGAAGCAGGCGGTTTTTCCGGTCGCTCATGGTCTCCGCAGGTGGCAGTCTGCAACTGATTTAGGACTTTCGAACGAGCACTCGTAGATGAAACTCATCGTCGCAATCATTCAGCCCAGCCGGCTCGAAGCCGTCAAAACCGCCTTGAGCGAGGTGGAAGTGGTCCGCTTGACCGTGATGGACGTGCAAGGTTTCGGGCGTCAGCAGGGCCATCCTGAACAGTTCAGGAAGCACGAAGTCAGCGTCAATCTGGTGCGGAAGGTTCAACTGCAAATCGCCGTGAACGAAAAGTTCGTCGAGCCAACCATCGACGCCATCATGAAGGCGGGACGAACCGGGGACACCGGGGAGATTGGCGACGGCAAGATCTTTATTCTCCCGTTGGAAGATTGCATTCGCATCCGAACCGGCGAGCGAGGATCCGAGGCCATTTAGACCTCGATCCGCGGAATCCTCGGTAGATCGGAGAGCTTCGCGGCGGCTCTCGCCAGAAGTCCCCTGCCCCCTTCGTCTTGAGGCGACTCCATTCGGCTCGGGATCGCTCGAGAATCGGGCCTGATTGCTGGCAAATCTCCCGTCACACGGCTTATAATCGAAGACTTCACACGAAGTTCTCGGTCCGTGTGACCCTCCGATATCCTGCCTTCGCAATACGAGTCCGCCAGGAGGCGATCTCGACATGCCTAAAGAATCGATTACTTTACTTCGCTTTACGAGTTTGGCCCTCTTGACGGTGACGCTCTGGGGGGCGACCCCTTGTGCGCAAGGGGCCGACAATGAAGCCACCACATCACCCGGGGAACCGGTCGCGGCAGAGTCGATTGTGTTGATGCCCGCGGAAATCAAGCTGGGCAGCAGTGAAGCTCGCCAACGCTTGTTGGTCGAGTTGCAGCGAAGCCAGGCCGAGACATCCGAGGTGGTTTATGCGGCCGATCTCACGGCCGAGGCCACATTTGAGACGAGCGACGATCAGGTGGCGGTTGTCGAGGAGGGGGTCGTGGTCCCCCGCGGTGATGGCGAGGCGACGATCACAGCGACCCTGGGCGAACGGCAAGCCACGGCGACCGTTTCGGTCCGCGATTCTAGCAAGCCATTTCGCTGGAACTTCCGCAACCATGTGCAGTCGGTATTGACCAAAACGGGCTGCAACTCGGGAGCGTGTCATGGAGCCCAGGCGGGCAAGAATGGCTTTAAGCTCTCGCTCCGGGGTTACGACTCCGACGGCGACTTTGACGTACTCACCCGACAGGCCCGAGGCCGGAGAATCGTACCCAGTGATCCAGGGCGCAGCCTGCTATTGCTGAAGCCGTCGGGAGGCGTACCTCACAAAGGCGGTTTTCGTTTCGACGTCGACAGCCACGGATATCGTGTGCTGGCCGAATGGATTGCCGCTTCGACCCCGCCTCCCACGGAAGCCGATCCCCGCATCGAACGAGTCGAGGTTCTGCCGAGCCAAGTTGTTCTCAGCGCAGACACGACCCAGCAGCTGCTGGTGAAGGCCATCTTCAGTGACGGGCACGAAGAAGATGTGACGCGATGGGCGAAGTACGACGCCACGAATAGTTCCGTCGCCCAGGTCAACGAAGAAGGCCAGGTGCAAGTGGTTGGGGAGGGTGAAGGTGTCATTACGGTTTGGTATTTGAGTCGCGTCACCGCCGCCACGATTACGGTCCCGTCTGCCCAAACATTGCCTGCGGATACCTTTGCCGCGGCGACCAAGCGAAACTTCATCGATGAGTTGGTATTGGATAAGCTGGAACGCCTCAATACCCCGCCCTCCGCTCGATGCTCCGATTCGGAATTCATTCGTCGTGCTTATCTCGACACGATCGGGGTACTGCCCACCACCGAGCGGACGCGAGCTTTCCTGGAGGATACGGCGCAAGATAAACGCGATCGTTTGATCGAAGAGCTTCTTGCCCGCGAGGAGTTTGTCGACTATTGGGCTTACAAGTGGTCGGACTTGCTACTGGTGAATTCTTCGAAGTTGCCGGCACCTGCAATGTGGGCTTATTACGACTGGGTGCGTAACAACGTGGCTGCCAACACGCCCTGGGACAAACTTGTGCGTGAGCTGCTGACGGCCACCGGGAGCACCTTGGAAAACGGCGCCACGAATTTCTACGTCTTGCACCAAGACCCCGCAGACCTTACGGAAACCACGTCCCAGGCGTTCCTCGGCATGTCGATCATGTGCGCCAAGTGCCACAATCATCCGCTGGAAAAATGGACCAACGATCAGTACTTCGCGATGGCAAATTTGTATGCCCGCGTACGGGTGAAGAACGCGGATGGCGTGGGTCACAGTATCGTCTTTAACAGCGACGATGGCGATCTGGTGCAGCCTCTACGTGGCGAAGCGCAACCGCCGACACCACTGGACGGCGAACCGCTTCCGCCGGATTCGGACATCGAACGGCGAGATCACTTGGCCAGGTGGGTGGTCTCGCCCGAGAACCCTTACTTCGCTCGGGCGATCGGCAATCGGGTGTGGGCCAACTTTTTCCACAAGGGTTTGGTCGAATCGGTGGATGACCTGCGTTTGACGAATCCGGCCAGCAACGAACTGCTGCTGGCCGCCGTTTCGCAGCACCTGGTCGATCATGAGTTTGACTTGAAGGCGTTGATGCGAACGATTCTGCAATCTGAAACCTACCAACGAGCCAGCGAGCCGCTGGAGGGGAACGGCGGAGATGAGCGTTTCTACTCGCGTTACTACCCACGCCGCCTGATGGCCGAGGTCCTGCTGGATATCACCTCACAAGTCACGATGGTCCCGTCAACATTCAGTGGATATCCCAGCGGTTGGCGGGCGATTCAACTGCCCGACTCGAGCGTCGATTCGTATTTCCTCAAGACGTTTGGTCGACCAGAGCGAGTGATCACCTGCGAGTGCGAACGGACGGAAGCCCCCAGCATGGTTCAGGTACTTCATTTATCCAACGGCGACACACTAAACGCCAAGCTCGAGGCGGACGGTAATCGCATCGAAAAACTGATGGCGAGCGATGCCACACCCGAGACGATTATCGAAGAGGCCTACCTGACGGCGCTATGTCGCTTTCCGACGGAAGAGGAACGGGAGCAGTTGCTCGAAGTCTTTGCCGATACTCCGGCGGAAGAGCGTCGCATGGCAACGGAAGACTTGTTCTGGAGCATCCTGACCAGCAAAGAGTTCCTCTTCAATCACTAACAAACGCCACATCAGGCAACGAGACCATCGCATGATCTCTCATCGATATACGAACCGGACGGCAAGACTGGCAGGAGATTTCCTGTTGGCGTTCATTGCTTGCGCAATCACGCATGCCGCGGTGTACGCAGAAGAATCGTCGCCAGACTATCAGCAAGACATTGCACCATTGATGGTGAAGTACTGTGTTGGTTGTCACGAAGGTGAAGATGGCGAGAGCGAGTTGGCGCTTGATTCATTTGCGGGTCTAACTGCCGGCGGGAGGCGAGGACCGGCCGTGGTGGCAGGTCAAGCCGACGGCAGCCGGCTGTTTCAGATGATTCTTGGCGAACTCGAACCGGTCATGCCCCCGGAGGACAACCCACGGTTGAACGAAGCGGAAATCGAATTGCTGCGGCAATGGATCGACGCAGGTGCCAAGGGGCCAGAGGGCGAGCAACCGCGATTCGCGGCAGTGAAGGCTCCCAAGATCGAATTGATTGCTGAGCCCCGCGAACCGATTTCCGCGGTGGCGTATCGACCGCCGGCCGGTGAAGTGATCGCGGTGGCGGGCTACGGCAACGTGCGTTTGATCTCGGCGGCCAACCGAGGTGTGACGCAGGCTCTCGAAGGACACACGGGCAACGTGAATGCCGTCAACTTTTCGGGCGATGGTCAGTTGTTGGTGGCCGCTTCGGGCGAAGCGGGTCTGTTCGGCGAAGTCAGCATTTGGAACGTGGACCAAGGCACGTTGCTTCACCGTATTCGAGGGCACCGAAACAGTCTGTACGCGGCGAAGTTGAGCCACGACGGTTCGCTATTGGCTACGTCCAGTTACGATCATGATGTGAAGTTGTGGAACGCCGCCACCGGCGAAGAAATCGCCACGCTCTCGGGTCACAACGATGCGGTGTATGACCTTGCGTTTAGCCCCGATGATCGTCTGCTGGCCACCGCAAGTGGTGACCGCACCGTGAAACTGTGGGATACCGCGAGCAAGGAGCGTATCGACACATTCGGCGAATCGACCAAAGAACTTTACACGGTGGTCTTCGGCCCAGACGGGCAGCGAATCATTGCCGGCGGGGTCGACAATCGCATCCGAACTTGGGTGCGTGAAGATGCTAACAGCAACACATTCATTAAGCGAGACCCTCGCTTCGCCCACAAGGGGGCGATCATCAAACTCGTCGTCTCGCGAGACGGGAAGTGGCTGGCGTCGGCTGCCGAAGACCGGACGGTCAAGCTGTGGCAAGTGGAGCCGCTGGTCGAGAAGCACCTGTGGGACAATCAATCGGACTGGCCCGCCGCCTTGGACTTCTCGCCCGACGGCAAGCAGCTCGTCATCGGTCGTTTGGATGGTTCGCTCGACATTTACGATGTAGAGAGCGGTAAGCCCGTGCCGTTGGCTGCCCCCGAGTTGGCCAGCGTTGAGCCCGCGGGACTTGAGCGAGGTGTTACCAACCGCGTGAAGCTGCTCGGCAAAAACCTAATCGATATCAAGCAAGTGCAAGTTGACCGAAAAGGCTTCGTTGCTCGTGCCGTGCCGCAGGATGCCGCCAGTGGGAACGAAGTCTGGATCGATATCACCCTGCCCGCCAACGCCAGTCGCGGCAAGTGCAAGTTGCTGGTGGTTACTGCCGGCGGAAAGAGTAAGCAGTTGACGCTTGAAGTTGATTCCTTGCCTCAGCTCGCCGAGTCGGAGCCGAACAACCGTCCGCAGGAGACCGCGGTGGCTCGATTGCCGACCAGCTTCTGGGGGAAACTTTCCACAGCTGGCGATGTAGATTGTTTTTCGTTTCTGGCCGAACAAGGGCAGCAATTGGTGTTCGATTTGAACGCTCGCCGTAGTGGCTCGAAGATAGACGGCGTGCTGACGCTGGTTGGTCCCGAGGGAAAGGTCTTGGCGAGCAACAACGACTTCGATGCCACGCCTGACCCCCTGCTCACCTACAACGTCGAAATTCCGGGCCAGTACACCATTCGCGTGACCGACTTGCGGTTCGAAGGATCGGAGAACCACACCTATCAATTGCTGGCCGGTTCACTGCCCTACGTCACTGGGATCTATCCGTTGGGAGTTCCCGTGGGTGAAACTACGCGAGTGCAACTGACCGGCTTTAACCTGTCTGACGACGCTTGGGTGGAAGTTTCCCCCAAGAAATCCGGCGACACCAAGGTCACGATTGACGATGAAAAATTCCGCACCCGCCAAGGCATGAAGGTTATTGCGACCAACGATGGCGAGTTTGCGGAGTCAGAGCCGAACGATACTCCGGAGACGGCGGCCGTCCTCTCGGTTCCCGCGACGGTGAATGGGAGGATTTTCGACGAAGCCCAAGGCGGCGCGGAGGAGGATCTGTTTGGCTTTGAGGCCAAAGCCGGTCAACGCTGGATCATCGAAACCGACGCCAGACGACGCGGTTCGCCGATCGATACCAAGATCGAGGTGCTCGACGCCGAAGGGCAGCCCGTGCCGCGACTGTTGCTGGAGGCCACTCGAGATTCCAGCATCACGTTTCGTCCTATCGACTCGCGGACCGTTGACATGCGGCTCACGAATTGGCGTGAGATGAACCTCAACGAATACCTGTACATGCAGGGTGAAGTCTGCAAGTTGTTCCGACACCCCCGGGGGCCCGACTCGGGGTTCAACGTCTATGGCCTCAACGGGCGACGAATCACTTACTTCGACACCAACTCCACCGTGCATGCCCGGGACGAGCCTTGCTACATCGTGAGACCTGTGCCTTTGGGAACCGATTTGGTGCCCCGAGGGTTGCCGGTGTTCACGGTCTACTTCGCCAATGATGACGATGGTCGACGTCGGTTGGGAAACGATTCGTCCGTAGATTTCGTTGCCCCCAGCGATGGCAAATATTTCGTTCGTGTCAGCGATTCGGCCGATCGAGGCGGAGATCGGTTTGCCTACCGGCTCGTGATTCGAGGACCCCGGCCCGACTTCAACGTTTCGGTTTCCCCCTCTTCGGTAAGTGTTTCTCAGGGCGGCGGGAAGAACATCACCTTTAAGGTCGATCGTATGGACGGGTTTGATGGGGAGATCAAGGTCGATGTCGTCGGGATTCCTAAAGGCTTTTCGCTTTCTACGCCGGTCATCATCGAGGCGGGTCATAGCCAGGCCAATGCGGTGCTGTACGCTCAGCCCGATGCCGAAGCGCCGTCGAAGCAACAGCTTTCGCAAATTCGAATTACGGCGACCGCCGACGTTGCAGGTAAACCAAAAGAACAGGTCGTCAGCGGGCTAAGCAAAATCAAACTCGAAGATCGAGGTAAGGTGGCGGTTCGCCTCTTGCCCGAGTCGGGCGACACGATTGCCATGGAACCGGGGACCATGGTCTCGGCAATCTTGCAGATCGACCGACACGACTTCTCAGACCGCGTTTCGTTCGAGGTCGAAAACCTCCCCCACGGAATCATCGTGGACGACATCGGTCTCAACGGGGTGCTCATTCTGCCGGATCAAACCGAGCGACGAGTATTTCTCACGGCCGAACCGTGGGTGCAGCCCATGGCAAGACAGGTGCATGCCGTTGCAACCAGCGCAAAGGGTGAGGCGTCCGCTGCGGTGACGTTACAGGTCGTCTCGCCCACCTCTGTCGCGCAAGCCGATAGTCAGGAACAAGATTGAATGGCTGATCGCGAACGCAACTTGGGCCAGAGGTTTCCCACCACGCGCATGCGCCGACTGAGGTACCATCCCGGGGTGCGCTCATTGGTTCAAGAAACGACCCTGTCCCCCGGCAAGTTGATCTTACCGCTGTTTGTCCGCGCGGGGGACGGCCTGCCAACGCCTATCAGTTCGATGCCAGGGCATTCACAGTTGCCCTTGGAGCATGTGGGCGAGATGGTCAAGCGTGCGGCGGGGGCTGGGCTGGGGGGCATCATTCTGTTCGGTGTTCCGAACGAAAAGGATGACTCCGGCAGCGACTCGCTACACAACCACGGGATCGTTCAGCAGGCCATCGAAGTGGCCAAGCAGGCCGCCCCGGAATTGCTGGTCATCACCGATGCTTGCTTCTGCGAATACACCAGTCATGGACATTGCGGTGTAGTGAACGATACGACCGGACGCATGGACGTGGATAATGACGCCACGTTGGAACTGCTGGGCAAACAGGTGCTCAGTCATGCTCAGGCGGGCGCCGATGTGATCGCTCCCAGCGGAATGATGGACGGGATGGTCTCGGCGATTCGTGGGGCGTTGGACGAGGCCCGCTTTGCTCATGTTCCCATTTTGAGTTACGCGGCCAAGTATGCGAGCGGTTACTATGGCCCCTTTCGTGAAGCTGCGGAAAGTGCTCCGCAGTTCGGCGACCGGCGTGCTTATCAGATGGACCCGGCCACCGGCGCCGATCAGGCATTGCGCGAAGTCGCACTCGACCTGGACGAGGGAGCGGACATGATCATGGTGAAGCCAGCCTTGGCTTACCTGGATATCATTCACCGCGTGCGTCAGGCATTTCCTGGCGTTCCGTTGGCGGCCTACAACGTCTCGGGCGAATTCAGTATGGTAAAGGCCGCTGCAAAGAATGGGTGGATCGACGAACGAGCCGTCGCGCTCGAGTCGCTCACGGCCATCCATCGCGCGGGTGCGAGTATCATCCTCACCTATTGGGCTCTCGAAGTCGCCGAATGGCTGGCCTAGGTTGGGGTGGGTGCTAAGCAGTGCTCCTCCTCGTGTTGATTGCGGCATAGCGTCAGTTCTCGGCCAGGGTTTCCTCACGCGTATTGAAATGCAGGATCAATGTCTCGGACGAAAAGTCTTCAAGCGTTTACCGCCGCAAAAAATCTCATTCCAGGTGGGGTCAACAGCCCGGCCCGCGCGTTTGGTGCCGTGGGGGGCGAGCCGCTGTTCTTCGAGCGTGGAGAGGGTGCCTATCTGTTCGACATCGACGGCGAAAAGTACCTCGATTACATCGGTTCTTGGGGGCCGTTGATTCTCGGTCATGCTCATCCCGCGGTGGTCGATGCCCTGGAACGAACGGTTCGCCATGGGACCAGCTTCGGGGCCCCCACGGAAGCCGAAACCGAGTTGGCTAGTTTGATCGTGGAAGCTGTCCCGTCAGCCGAAAAAGTGCGGCTGGTCAACTCCGGCACCGAAGCCACGATGAGTGCCATACGGCTTGCCCGGGGGTTCACTGGACGCGACCTCATCGTCAAGTTCGCCGGCAATTATCACGGACATGTCGATAGCCTGTTGGTCGCCGCTGGCAGCGCGGCGGCGACGTTGGCCGTGCCCAACTCGCCAGGGGTTACTGCAGGAACGACGCAAGACACCCTGGTTTTGGAATACAACGACGTCGCCGGACTCCATCGTGCGTTCGAACAGCACGGTACCAAGATCGCCTGTGTGATTGTCGAGCCCGTGGTTGGGAACATGGGCTGCGTTGTTCCCAGCGAGGCGTTTCGGGCATCGCTACGAAGCACTACCCGAGATGCGGGAGCGGTCTTGATTCTCGATGAGGTGATGACCGGTTTCCGCGTTGCCTATGGGGGGGCCCAACAGCGGTTTGGCATGGATCCCGACCTGAGCACGTTCGGCAAGATTGTCGGTGGCGGGCTGCCGGTCGGTGCGTACGGTGGGCGGGCCGAAATCATGGATCACGTGCTTCCTGCCGGCGAAGTGTTTCAGGCCGGGACGCTCAGCGGCAACCCTCTGGCCACGGCTGCTGGGATCGCCACATTGAAACAGCTTCGCGACCATCCGCCGTACGAGCAGCTCGAGGTTCTTTCTGCCCGACTGGAAAAGGGGCTCGACGAGGCTGCTACGTCTGCCGGAATTCCGCATGCGTTGGCCCGCGTGGGGAGCATGCTCACCCTGTTCTTCCACGAAGGCCCGGTTCGCTGTTGGGACGATGCCGCCAAGGCGGACACCAAGCGGTTTGCCCGATATTTTTGGGGGCTGATCGACCGTGGCGTGTATATGCCATGCAGCCAGTACGAAGCGATGTTCGTCTCGGCCGCTCACACCACCGAATATATCGATCAAACGATCGCCGCCGCGGGCGAAGTTCTGGCCCAGCTAAGCCATGCATAAAAAAGGCTGCCGAAACCAGCGGTCGTGGGAAACCGCTCTGTTTCGGCAGCCAATACAACGTTCGTCCAGGTTTGCTTGTACTGTGTCAATCTGACACACAGGTTTGTAAGGTCTTAAAAAAATACCGACCGGCCCGTGTCGTGGGCGAATCCTTGCCCACCGGTCGGGATGATTCCATTCAGGACCTTAGCGGCGCCTTCCTGATTCAACCTGTAACGAGATGATTCCGAACACGAAAAACTTCACTCTTTCGCAGCTTTCACATACTCAAAACAAGGCAAAGCCCCTGAATCGTCTTGTTTGCATGGATCTTTGAATGAGCAGGCAGGCTTCACCACGAGCTGTCGAAACCAGTGGAGCTGTCAGGCTCCGATTCACTAGTGCTGGTTTAATTGAAAAACCGGACGCATTTTTCTGCGAGAATCTGGTCGCCGTGCCACAACTAGTTTGTTGCCAAGGGTTTTAGTTCGTGATAAGACTGAATAATTCGAGTTACATACAATGTGCCACATTTCACCTAGGGCACACCGTGGGTAAGGATGCATCGCATTCGATTTGATTGATCACTGAGAGTTCCCATGATCCATCAATCCTCTTCAGGGCATGGAAGATCGCCTTTGGAACGTGCCATCGATCAGGTACGTAACGGAGATGATAAAGAGCTCGAGCGCCTACTGGACGGTTGTCGACGGTATATCTCGCTCGTCTCGATGGATATTCTCGACCGCAAGCTACAGTCGAAGATCGGGGCTTCCGATTTGGTGCAAGATACCCTGCTCGAGGCTCACGATAGCTTTGATCGGTTTGAGGGGAACAGTGAGGCAGAACTGTTCGCCTGGTTGACCACCATTCTGAAACGCCGGTTGTCGAAATCCCGTGATCATTTCTATGGCACCGCCAAGCGGAACGTCAGCCGCGAACGTTCGCTCGAAGGGTATCAAGCAGATGCATCGCCGGCGCCGTTTGAAGACGACGTGACGCCGAGTGCCGTAGTGATCGCGCAGGACGAAGAGCAGATGATTCGCAAGGGGATGGCTCAATTGACGGCCGAGTACCGTCAGGTCCTGATCTTGAGGAATTGGGAACGGAAGTCGTTTGCAGAAATTGGTGAGGCGATGGATCGTTCGCCAGAGGCGGTTCGTAAACTCTGGGGTCGCGCAGTGGAAAAGCTGAGCGGACAATTGAGCGCAATCAAATGACCCCGGAAACTCCGGAAGGTGACGGTGGCGATTTTGCCGATCTGCTGGCAAGCATCGACGAAAATACTGCCAGCGATTCCACGGATCATCCCACCCCGCTCTTGCCTGAGCATTTGAATGCCGAGCTTCGCAAGCGGTTGGAAATCGCGAGGCAATGCGTAGAGATTCTCGATCGGGTACGTCGTCGAGCCGATGCGCCGACTTTGTGCGACGAAGATGCGGAGAACGACTCGCCTGGAGAGCAAGACGCCGAGGTACCGCTGCCCAAGACGCTGGGGAAATTTCGCATCGAAAGGCTTCTAGCTCAGGGCGGGATGAGCTTCGTCTACCTGGCCGTCGACCCCGATCTCAATCGTTCGGTTGCGCTCAAGGTGCCCCAGCCCGAAGCCCTGCTTAGCGACTCGCTGCGACGGCGTTTCATTCGCGAGGCGGAAGCGGCCTCGCAACTCGAGCACGAGAATATCGTTCGCGTGCTCGAAACCGGTCAGGATGGCCTGGCCTGTTACATCGCGGCCGAGTATTGCGCCGGAGGCTCGCTGGCTGGTTGGATCAAACGGCAGCGCGAGCCCATCTCATTCGATACGGCCGCCAGAATTGTCCGCAAGCTGGCCAGCGCCGTGCGTTACGCTCACCGACGCGGGATTCTGCATCGCGACATCAAACCCAGCAATGTAATGATCGACGAGGCCGGCAGTGAAGCCGCAGAGTCTTCTGACGATGAAACCATTCGCGTCCGGCTAACCGACTTTGGCTTGGCCAAACTTCTCGAAGGCGGTGCCGATGAGACGAAGACAGACACGGTCATCGGAACACCCTCCTACATGTCGCCCGAGCAAGCGGCCGGGAAGAATGACGACATCGATGTTCGTTCCGATGTTTACTCTTTGGGGGCTATTCTCTACGAACTGATTACGGGACAGCGCTGCTACCTCGGTTCGACCGATGCAGAGACGGTCCGCCGGGTGTTGGCCGAAGAGCCCGTGATCCCGCGGGAGATTCGCCCCGAGGTGCCTCGCGACTTGGAGGCGATTTGCCTGAAATGCCTGGAACGCGATCCGGAGTTGCGTTACCAGACGGCCGATGCATTGACGAACGATCTAGGTCGCTATTTGCATCGAGAACCCACGGTCGCACGTCCCTTGGGATTCTGGGAACGCAGTTTGAAATGGGCCAGACGACGCCCGGCTGCGGCCACGGCGGTGATCGGAACGGTTGCGTCGTTGTTCATCGTCTTGATTACGGTGGGTACATACAACGCCCGACTTGTACGGGCCCTGAAGGAGAAGGTCGAGGCCCAGGAAAACGAAACGGTTGCCCGCCTGGCTGCTGAAGCAGCGCAAGCAACTTCCGAACAACAGACGGCCGAGTTGCGGCGCTTGTTGTATGCGGCGGATATGAAAGCTGCACTTGAAGCTCTGCGCCAAGGAGAGCATGAATCCGTAACGCAACATCTGGAAAAATACGAGACGCCTGAAAACGGCGAAAACCTAAGGACCTATCTGTGGCACTTTCTCAAACGGCGAACGACCGGCGAATATGTCGAGCTGCTAGGTCACCGAGGAAGTGTCTACTCCGCCCAGTTCTCGCCTGATGGGCAGCACATTGCATCGGCCGGGGCAGATGGAGATGTGAATGTTTGGGATACCCACGCTGCAAAGCTCGTCGCAACACTTCCTGGGAATGGATTCGAGATCAATGCGTTAAGCTATTCTCCCGATGGCTCCTGGCTGGCTGCGGTTGGTGACGATCAGGCGATCCGAGTCTGGGCCGTCCAGGACATCGACGGCGATTCGCCGCCGGCGGAAGCGGTCGTGGTTCAGGCCGAGGGGAACCGTTCCCTTTTCGCGGTATCCTTCTCACCAGATTCATCCCAAATGGCTGCCGCCGGTGAAGATACCGTGATCCATCTCTGGGACACTTCAGATTGGAGCCCTGCCGGCAACCTATCGGGGCACGAAGACCAGATTGAAACGCTGAGCTTTTCCCCCGACGGGAATACTTTGGCCTCGGGGAGCAGCGATCGAACCGCAAGGCTCTGGGACGTGCGTTCGCAGACGGAACTACAAGTTCTTGCCCTGCCCGATGTCAGTCATGGGTTTGTCAATTCGGTAGCTTTTTCGCGCGATGGAACACGTTTGATTAGTTGCGGGCTACAAGACGAACGCTGCCTTGTTTGGGACACCGCAACGGGCGAGAACATTGCCGCTTTGGATGGCCACCGAGACTGGGTACAGAGCGCCTCGTTCTCCGCGGACGATACGCTGATCGCAACCGCCAGCAAAGACGGGGTTGTTCGCGTGTGGGATTCCGGGTCGTACGATGAAGTCGCACAACTTATTGGGCACGACGGTCGTGTGTGGAATGCATCGTTCGCACCGCACGGCAGGCATCTCATCACAGCCGGGGCAGACGGTCGTGTGCTCATTTGGGATGTGGAAGAGGTATTTCGTCGCAAAATAGAATTGCGATTTGATCGACCCGTGATCTCGCTAGCAGTTGCGCCTCACGCATCGCGGGTCGCCATCGAAGAGAGCCGTGGCGTGGTGCACGAAGTTGACGTCATCCGTGGCACGTCAGTGGCTCGCCTGGAAAAGCCGAAGGTTGTGGTGCGCGACTGTCTGGACTATTCGCCTGACGGGGAACTGCTGCTAGCTCGAAACGGTCCTAATCGTTTGGGAGTGTGGAAAACCAACGACTGGAGTCTCGATACGGAGTTCGACAGCGACAGCCGTACGATGTCGTCCGCTCGATTTGGAAACAGTAACGACTTGTTGGCCTTCTCCGGTCACGACCGACGTATCAGATTGTTGGATCGAGCAACCACAAGCGAACGGGCTTCGCTTGCCGATGAAGCGGGAGCCCTGCTGTGTCTGGAGACAAGTCCAGACGGGCGGCTTCTGGCGGCCGCCGGGGAAACAAATCACGTGAGAATCTGGAACCTGGAGAGCAACGAGATCGAAGTTGATGTCGAACGCTTTTCTCGCAGGATCAACACGCTGGCGTTCTCCCCGCAAAGCGATTTGATTGCATTCGGTGGCGATGAGCGTGTGCTGATGACCTACAACCTAAAAACGAACAAGCAGCGTCGTCTCTTGGGGCATCAAGAGACGATCCTTGATGTCGCATTTTCGCCCGACGGTCTGACGATGGCCTCCTGTTCGGCCGCGGGAGATGTGCGACTCTGGGATCGCCGCGCCATGCAGCAGATCGCAGTCTTTTCCGACCACCCTGGTCGCACGGCATTTGTAGGATTCTCCAGTGATGGCAAGGCACTGGTCGTGGCGGGAAGTTCGATCGAAGTACTTCCAGAGACCCCCAAAGAGACTAGGGACTCCGGATTCGTTTGCATCTACTCGGCCACCACTCCGTAAGAACCGCCCGGGATTTCGCGTGCCTGACAGCGCGAAAAAAAACCCGGCACAGGTGGGGCAGGTACCTGTGCCGAGTCGAATCAACAGTGGCAAAAGCCACTATTCATATGCATTATAGACGCTAAGTACAAATTGGAACCCTACTTTTGGGATTTATTCCATTTTTTTCGTGAAATACTTTTCGCGAAACGAATATCCCTTCTTTTGGGTGAGTCCGATTCTATCGTCTTGATGGGATTTGCCTATTTTCAACCGGCCTTGGGGTCGGCGACCGAGGGATTAGTGGCTTCGGGCGTCTCATTTCGTTCTGTCTTCCGGTTGCCGCCAAGCAGGACGCGACGCAACATCTCCGCGCCTCCTCTTCCCCTGCCCCCGCCGAAGAGTTTAATGGCCTCGTCGACAATGTGTTCTTTTGCATCCATCGAGAGATCGGCTTCGTTCCACTCTCGGACAAATGATGTCATCATCGCGGGGGCCATCCGCTGCATGCTTCCTCGGCCGTTGTCAATCGACTGGAAGATCACGAAACACATCTCGTCGTCGCTGTCGTTTCCAAACAGCACCCGCTGGGGTGGATCGCTTGGGTTGAATGGGTTAGCAGCCGAGTTGTCGTAATGGGCCAGCAAGTCAACCCGCGTTCCCTTTGGTAGATGCACGGGTTCCCGGTAGGTGTAGATGTCTTGCCAGTAGAAGTTCCAATCCTTAATCCAGATCAGCGGCAGCGCTTCACCATCGGGCAACGTTGCGATCACCCGCACGTCTTTACCGATCAAGTGAAGATGTGGGAACACCGAAGTAAGCGTGATATCGGTGGGTAAGGTAATCGACGACTTTACCTGGTAGTTGTCATCACCCGGCTCGATGTCGATGATCAGCGACCCCGTGATGAAAATCGACTGGGTCTTCATTTCTTCGCGGGGCTTGTCGGAAAAGTAGAGTGCCACCGAAGACTTATCGGTTTCCTCCTTGCCGCTGGGGTGAATGTGCAGTTGCAGAAGCAGATCGGTATTTTCAGAGACGGCAAGTCCCACGTTCTCAGGATAGAATCTCGGCGTTACTCCTGGGGTCCAGACCCCGACGAAAGCCGACATCGAACCTTCGATCGAACCCGAGGACCGGTAACCTGGCTCGGGTGTCTCGGCATCCCGCCGTCTTGAGCCCCCGGTTGAGTCGAGACCCAGCACCGCGTGATGCACCACCGCCGGATTGCCTGGGTGGAATTCGAATCCGATCAAGGTTTTCCCTTCCGGGATCTCAATCGGCATGACCCAGTGATGAAAGATGTCGGGGCCATCGGCCGGTACGGTGACAAAGTCGGGGGCCTCGACGATAAGGTCGGGGGTGCCCAATCGCCAACCCTCTGGATACTGAGGCTGCGGCGGCATGTCTGCGTCGCTGCCCCGGGGAGTTCCGGATTCGACCCATTTCTGGATCAGGCGAACTTCGGTTTCGCTTAGTCTTCGTTCGTCGAGGAAATGGCCATGGCCAATCTCGGCCCGCCACGGTGGCATGAGCCCCGAACTCGTGACTTCGCTCAGCCATTGTGCTCGTTTGGAAGCGTCCTCGTAGGTTAGCAGCGAGAAAGGAGCCACTTCGCCCGGGCGATGGCATTCCGAACAGTTCGCAAACAGAATCGGGGCGATATCACGGGTGTAGGTCACTTCTCCGTCGGCCTCCAGTGAACTGCTGTTTTCGAACAGGCAGCCAACCGTTTCGGTCATGCGAGGCTCCATGGTTCGACCCGCTGCCAAGGCAGTCATTGCGTTCAGCAGGTCGTGCTCGGTGGCTTCGGCTTTTCGCTTGTTCACGTCAGCATACAGGTCATTGATACGACCTCGATAAAGGATCACCCCCTGAGAGTCGACCATGAAGGCCTGCGGTACGTGGCTGGGTTGCAGCAGTTCGGCCAGTTCGCCCGTGGCGTCGAACAGCACCGGGAATTGAATCTCGAACTCCTTGCCGAATTTCTGGGCGCTAGTACGTTCGAGCGTGCGATCGGAAACAACGCCAAAGAAGGCCACCTCCTGGGCCGAGCCGGATGCCGACAAACGATTCAACTCGGGAATGTACTGCCGCGAGAGCGGGCAATCGGGCGAAATAAAGACGAAAACCGTTCCTGGCCGGTCCTCGTTCTGAGAGAACCGGATCGGCTCTCCCGCCAAATCCAATGCCTTGACGAAGCTGAAATCCACGCGCTTCATCGCTTGCTCCGCGGACCATGCGGGTGCGACGAGCAAGGTGATCACGGCAACGAAGGTGAGGCAGCGGTTCATGAATGACTCTCCCAAGTCGTTATTGGCCTGAATCGGGTATGCTAAAAGACAGTACCCAGCTGAGGGACAGCAGTTTTTCGCAAATCGAGTAAATTCGTCAAGAAGACGGTCACCCTCCGGGCTAAATATTGGCCGATGGCATACGAAATGCCTCTAACGCCAAGCTGAATTTGGTGCCCTCCAACTGACGAACCGACACTCACCCCAGTTCCCACACCCGAGCAATGAAGTATGACGGCATCGCCCCGCGTTCACAGTACACACTCCATAGCGATCGGCTACATCTTGTGGCTCTTCGGTTTCACCGGGGCACATCGATTCTACTATGGACGACAAATTACCGGCACGATTTGGTTCTTGACCCTGGGGCTGTTGGGGATTGGGTGGATCATCGACGTCGTGCTCATCCCGGATATGGATCGCAGTGCCGACCTGCGGTACCACGAGGGGCCCATCAATTACAGCACTGCTTGGGTTCTTCTAGCGTTTTTCGGGGCGCTCGGTTTACACCGGCTCTATATGGGCAAGCTGTTCACCGGAATCATATACTTCCTGACCGCCGGGCTGTTTTTCGTGGGGTGGCTGTACGACCTCTGGACCTTGAATGAGCAAATCGACCAGATTAATCAAGGATACGTGCTGGAGCACTAAGCTGCCCCATCAGCTGTAGACTAAGTGGTGGCTGGGACATCGCAGACTTGCTAAACGATGTCCATGCGAGGCTAAGCTCACTATTTTCTGAAGATATCCAACCCTCGGTAAAACCTAATGAACCGATTGACTTTCTTCGCGATCTCAGTGTTCGCGAGTCTCTTTGAGCCCACCGGCGTTGATGCAGCGCCGCCAAACATCGTCATCATTCTTGTGGATGACATGGGCTTCTCGGACCTCGGCTGCTATGGAGGCGAGATCGACACGAGCAATATCGATCAACTTGCCAGTGAGGGGTTGCGTTTCACGCAGTTCTACAACGCGGGCCGATGTTGCCCTACTCGGGCAAGTCTGCTCACGGGGCGCCACCCCCATCAGGTCGGTATTGGTCATATGACTGAACCCCCGGAACGGGATCTCGGTTTTCAGGGTGCCTATCAGGGGTATCTCAACGACGACTGCGTCACCATCGCCGAGGTGCTGCGCGACGCGAACTATCACACGCTGATGGCCGGGAAATGGCACGTCGGGATGCACCGCGAATCGTCGTTGCCACTGCAACGCGGCTTCGACCGGTACTATGGTTGTTTGAGTGGTGCGTGCAACTACTTCAAGCCCGGCGGTGGTCGCGGAATTACGCTGGACAACGCGCCCGTGGAAACGGATGCGGACTTCTACGCCACCGACACGTTCACCGACTACGCATGCGATTTCATTACGGAAGCTTCAGAAGCGGACGATCGACCTTTCTTTCTATATCTGGCCTACAATGCTCCGCATTGGCCACTCAACGCGAAGCCCGAAGACTTTGAGAGGTATCGGGGCAAGTATTCCGACGGCTGGGAAGGCCTGATGCAACGTCGCCTGGCGAAGCAGCAACGCCTTGGGTTGATGAGCCACGACATGGTTCCGGCGCCGCACGTGGGACCGAATTGGGAATCGCTCAGCAATCAACTAAGAGACGACCTCGATGCCATCATGGCCGCGTATGCGGGATGCATCAGCTCGATCGATCAGAACATCGGGAAACTCACCCAGCATCTCGAGCAGCTTGGGAAACTCGAAAACACCGCGATCTTCTTTCTCTCCGACAACGGCGCCTGTCAGGAAGGTGGGCGACTCGGTCGAGGGTCGGAAGAAATGGTTCGTAACCCACCGTTGGAGACGACCGACGGCGTACGACTGGGGTTGGCGTGGGCAAATGCCTGCAACACGCCGTTCCGACTTTATAAGCACTACGTTCACGAAGGCGGCTCATGCACGCCTTTGATTGTTTCCTGGCCGGCGGGGATTCCAGACGAACGTTGCGGAACCTTCGTTCGGCAGGTTGCTTACTTGCCAGATTTCATGGCAACAGCGGTTGAGATGTCCGGGGGTAGCTATCCGCAAGATGCCCCAGCTTGCGAGGGCGATTCGCTGTTGCCGCTGCTTAAGGGTAGCTCGGCACCCATCCATACCGAACCCGTCTTCTGGGAACACGAAGGAAACGCCGCCGTGCGAGCGGGCCAGTGGAAGCTTGTACGCCAATACAAGCAGCCTTGGGAGCTGTACGACATGGAAACCGACCGCACCGAGATGAACGACTTGGCCGCAACCCATTCGGAGAAGCGTGAGGAACTCGTACAACTGTGGACCGATTGGGCCACGGCCAACGACGTGGCCTTTCCCGAACGCTTCAACATGTATGAACATTTGAAGAAGCAGCGCAACGGCAAGTAGCCGAAGTCAATCTCTAGCTTTAGCAAGCAAATCCACCAGGGGAAAATACATGGCATTGGTCGAATCTTTTGCGGACGGCAAGGTGCTGGTTATCCGCTACACGCAACCCAGAATGCTGGATGAAACGGCGATTGGAAATGTTGACCGCGAGGTCAATGCCCTAATCGACAAGACGGAAGACCCCAACGTGGTGCTCGACTTCAGCCAGGTTTCCTTCATGTCTTCCGCAATGCTCGGAAAGTTGGTCAAGCTGAACAAGAAGTGCAAAGAGTACAAGGTCAAGCTAGCCATGTGCGGCATCAGAAAGGACATTATGGAAGTATTCAAGATGACGCGACTCAACAAGGTCTTCAACATTCAGCCCGACATCGCTACGGCCCGGCGTGCGTTGCTCAAGTAGAAGCGTGGTTGGGACAACAGGGACCGCCCCGCCCTTTTTTTTTTGAGGCGGCAAAGACGGAAAGTCGTTAGTGCGGAGGTTTTGGCGAGGAATTTCTTCAAATTGTGGGCACTGACAGATCCCAGTTACACTGATAGGTGTGCTCGGGACGGCCAAATTCTTGGAAAGTCGCGTGACATTCTGCCCGGGAAGCGGCCCTCCTGAGTAGGGAATCTCATGACCAGTAGCTCCGCTTCCAACGCCGAACACCTTCTGTCGCAAGCACTTGAGGGGTCACCCGAGAGCCTGGGGCAACTATTGCATGTGTACCGCAATTATCTGTCGTTGCTGGTCACGAGCCAGTTGGAGCGGAAACTGCTAACCCGGGTGAGTTCGTCGGACATCGTTCAGGAGACGTTTCTCGAGGCGACCCGCGACTTCGAGAAGTTTCGCGGTTCCTCGGCCCGGGAGTTTTGGGCCTGGTTGCGTCGCATCCTGCTGAACAACCTGCACCGTGTGGTCGAGCAGCATGTGCTGACCAAGAAACGCGACGTACGCCGGGAGATTTCCCTCGAGGCATTGGCCACCTCGATGGATCAATCGACGGCCCGGCTGGATAGCATCTTGCCCGCAGCGGGACTTTCGCCCAGCGGCAATATTCAACAGTTGGAACTGGAGATCGAACTGGCCGACAAGTTGGCCCAACTGCCGGCCGATTATCGCGACGTGATTCTGTTGCGGCATGTCGAAGCGTTGCCCTTCGAAGAAGTTGGCCGCCAGATGGATCGCTCGGCCGGTGCTGCCCGAATGTTGTGGTTGCGTGCCTTGCAAGCATTGCGAGAAGACATGCAGGCGGAAGGTGCGGAATGAACGAGAGCACCGTCGCGATCACCCGAGCTTCCGCTTCCCAGCCAGCGGCCAAAGAAGAACTGCTGGCCAAGCTGTTGGACGACTATCTGACCTCGCTCGAATCCGGGAAGCCGCTCGACTTGGATCATATGATCGAAGCGCACCCGGACCTGGCCGCCGATATTCGTGCGTTCACCGATGGATTGGACGTGCTGCACCAACTCACGCGGCGGTTCCGCAACGATCAAGCAGAGACCGGCGAAAGTGCACACTCGAAGCGGCTGGGCGATTTCGAGATTGGCCCCGAGTTGGGTCGCGGCGGGATGGGCGTGGTCTACGAAGCGCAACAGATCTCGCTGGACCGTAAGGTGGCCCTGAAGGTGTTGCCGTTTGCTGCCGTTTGGGATGAAAAGCAAGTGGCTCGGTTCCGCAACGAAGCCCGGGCCGCCGCTCAACTGCATCACCCCAACATCGTCCCCGTGTTCGCCGTAGGGGAAGAACGGGGCGTGCACTTTTACGCCATGCAGTTCATCGCGGGGAGATCGCTTGAAGATGTGATCGATGAGTTGCGGCGAGAAAGCGAACTTAAGCAACCCGAGGTCGACACGGATCCGCAGGAAGTGAACGCGCTGGCCGACACGACCAAGCGAGCCGCATCGGTTACCAAACCCTTCTCGCATCAGTTCTCGAACAATCGCACGGACTACGCCCGGGCCGTAGCAAGGCTCGGGGTTCAAGCCGCCGAGGCGTTGCATCACGCTCACGAGTACGGGGTGCTGCACCGTGACATCAAACCATCGAACCTGTTGATCGACCATTCCGGCAAACTGTGGGTAACCGACTTCGGCCTGGCACGCATTCAGAGCAGCCCCGGGGTCACCGTCACCGGCGACGTCGTCGGAACATTGCGTTACATGAGCCCCGAGCAAGCCGCCGGTCAGCACGCGTTGGTGGATACACGGAGCGACGTTTACAGCTTGGGGGCAACCCTCTACGAAATGCTCACCTTGCGGCCGGCGTTTGAAGGCGAAGACCGGCACGAAGTGCTACGGGCCATCGGAACCCAAGACCCCCCTGCCCCACGATCGATCGACCCGGCCATTCCGGTCGATTTGGAAACGATTGTGCTGCAAGCGATGTCCAAGTCGCACGACAAGCGTTACGCAACCGCCGCAGCATTGGCAGAAGACCTGGAGCGATTCCTGGACGGTCGACCGACACTGGCCCGTCGTCCCACGACGGTCGATCGGGTTTCGAAGTGGTTGCATCGGCACCGGTTCGTTGCCACTTCTGCAGTCGTGGTCTTGTTGCTGCTTAGCACGATTTCTACCGTGGGTGCGGTTTTGTTGGCCCGGGAGAAATCACAAAAGGAAGCCGCCTTACTGAAACTGGAAGAGAGCCTTGCACAGGAACAGGCAAACTTGGAGCAAGCGCGGCAGGTGGTCGACCGCTTCGGCATTCAATTAGCCGACCAATTGCAGGGCACGCCCGGTACCGAGCGGCTGCGGCAGCAGTTGCTACTGGAAACACTCAACTACTATCGTGGTTTTCTGGATCATATCGGCCCTGAAGCAGGTTTGCAGCAACAGGTCGCCGAAGCTCATCTGAAAGCCGGCGTGGTAACATCGAAGTTGGGAGCCACCAAGAAGGCGATTGAAGAATATCGCACGGCGCAACAAGTCTTGATCGCATTGATTGAAGAAGACCCCAGCAATGTCGAATTGCAATCGCAATTGGCCCTCTCACGGAACAATCTGGCCCTATTGCTCGCGCGACACGACCAGTCAGAGGTCGCATTGCAAGAGTACGAGAAGGCCATCACCGCGCAGCGGCATCTCGTGGCGACGAACCCCGATAACGAGATGTTTGCCGGGCATCTGGCCGAGAGCCACGTGAATCGAGGCACCCTGTTAGGACAATTGGGTGATGCCGATGCATCCATTCAATCGCTGACCCATGCCGTGACAATCCTGCACGACAGTCGAGAGGCGGCCCCAGAAAACCCCCAACATGCCCACGACTTGGCCATTGCGTACAACAACCTGAGCTTCGTGCAGCGGAAGGTCGATTCCACATTGGCCGAACAGTCGGCGATGCGGGCGGTTGAAATCTTGGAAGAATTGGTTGCCGCGTCGAATTCCGAAGAGAGCCAGGCCGATCTGGCGCTATGCTACTGCAACCTGGCGGTAATTCAGGCGGCCTCCGAGCGGGTGGACGCGGCGATGGAGTCTTATCGTCGCGCCATCGATCTGCGCGAATCGTTGATGCGAAAGTCTCCTCAGGTGGTGCAGCATCGCAGTGAGTTGGGCGCGAGTCTGAATAATCTCGCCCTGCTGGAAATCAGCACAGGTGATATCGAATCCGCCGTGCAGTCGTTCCGCCTGGCCAACCGCTTGTTTGCCGCGTTGCTGGCCGATTTTCCCGAGGAGATGGCTTACGCCAGCGGGTGGGCCGCATTGCTCAACAACCAGGCCCTCGCCCTGGCGAATATCGATCGGCACGACGAAGCGATCACGGCGTTCGAACGAGCGATCGAGGTGCAAACCAACATCATCGACAAGTCGGGCCCCACCGACCAATCCGAGCAGGCCCTCAGTCGGATGTACTACAACGCCGGACAGTCACTGCAATCGCTTGGCCGATGGGATCAGGCGTTGGTATACGCCCTGGCCCGCAGGGAGCTTTGGAGAGGCGATGGTGAGCGGTTGTTTGGGGTTGCCGTTGAACTAGCCTCGATAGTACAAGGCGGCAACGCGGCAGGAGCTGAACTCGAAACGACAGCCATCTTGGAGACATTACAGCAGTCACTCAAAGCGGGCTGGAAGCCGACTGCAGATTTGGCCACCGATCCGCGGTTCGCCATATTGCAGGAGCTGCCCGAGTTCGCCGAGCTGGTGAGCCAAACGGAACTAAATCGCTAACGTTAAGGCTAGTAACGAGAAATCGATGTAGAATTGGCAGCTTCGCTGCCGCTGATTTCTGTATATAATCGTGACGCGAAAATCTTCCGCAAGACAACCAAGATCTGTCATGCACCGAAATCGAAAAGACAGGCATCGTCATTCCACAGGCCAGCGAGAGGTCACTCGTTCGGTCAATCATCGGCGATTGCGACTGGAACGCTACGAGCCGAGGCTCACGCTTTCGAGCGTGTCGTTCGTTCAGTTGTCGGGGGTAGAACCTCTGGCTTCCACATTCGCGACCCAGGGCGGCTATCTCAATATCGCTACCGGTGATTTTCTGCAATCATCGGGCTATGACTTCGTGATTGGACAGTCCAACAATACGTCTACATTCAACCTCCAAGATTATTCCACCCGCGATCGATCGGGTGTGTCATCGAACCAGGAAGAAACGTTTGATCCCTGGCAAGGCCCTGTTGATTCTTCTTCGCCTAGCGGCGATGCACCGCAGAACTCCGTGTCGCCAGGTTACGGTACAAACCCACCCGCGCAATCTGCGTTCGGGGGTGGGGATGACTTGACAAATCACACCAACACGGGCGGAGCACAGCAACTCCCGGACACCCGCGTTGATCGGGGCGACGATCGCTCCCAGGCCGATTACCCCAGCAAGATTCGCACGAGCGTGTTCACGCGATCAGCGGAGATCACCGATAAGCTGAACGATCCGTTCGTAAGCGTTTCAACGAAAGCGAAGCCCGTCACAAACTCAACGGCCGTTCAACTGGAAGCGCTCTACACCGATCTTCGTAAAACCATGGCCGCGACAGATGCGGAAGCGGGAGAGATCTCCGGCGACATGAAACTGTCGGATGACGTGCTTCCAACCAGTGAAGAGACCCTGGAAACAACGGACCAACGACAAGCTGTTTCAAGGCGGTTGATGTTATCCACCATCGACGGTACCGAACTGGCACCCCGCACGAATCCGCAAGTGGCTGAGTCTGCGACGGACAGAGTGGCCGAAGGTGGGGCCATCGACGTTGCCGCCACCGTGAATCATGCCCGCACCGAGCACGAAGCCCGGGCGTTCGAAGCGGTCGCCACGCTGTTGAATGAGCAAGGGATCGTGGACGAGTTGACTGCGCCACCGGAAGAGCAGCCCCTGGTCGGCGAGCTGGCCCGGGCGGTGGCCCTGGAACTGGCGAGTTTCGAAGGGACCGCCCCAGGTATCCAATCCGAAGGTGCTGTTCACCGACGAGGCGCTGCCCGCATTGAAGTCGATGCGGAAGTTCCGCTATCGCAGCAGGATGCGGGGACAGCACAAGCATCGACATCAACGTATGCGGTGGCCCCCTGGCCGCTGATGTTTCGGGCAGCGTTGGGCACCGCGATTGTGGTCTGGCGGCGTAAATCGAAGTCGTCGGCAGACCCCGATGTGGGCTATTTCGAGCCCAAAGACGAGTAGCTCTGGCTACTTACGGCATTTTTGCCGATTCTTTAGCCCCATTCGTGACATCTCCCCCCTACTTTCGGCCCATTGGGTTACGGGCAGGAATGAATCGATCACCACTCGACTGGGGAGTTCACGATACATGGGACGACGCAAGCTCATGCTACACAGCGGTCGCCGCGTCCGGGGCAGGTCCCTGACTGGTTCGAAGCGATACAAGCACCTTCCGTTGCGGCTTGAGCAGTTCGAACCTCGGCTGCCGATGGACGCCGCCGGGTTCGTGCATACCTCGCCAGATCCTGACGTCGATACCGTGATCGGGGTGGCCACCATCGAGGCCTTGGACGACCACTACAAGTTCAGCGAGAACACCTCGGAAGTACGCCTGGATGTGTTGCAGAACGATGTGCTGCCCGAGGGGTCGCAAGGCTTGAGCATTCGCAGTGTAAGCGAAACGCGGCTGGGGGCCACGGTCTCCATCTCTGAAGACGGACAGCGCATCATCTATTCGCCCGGCGATTCGTTCAGCTTCGATACGTTCTACTATATTGTCGAAGATGAATCCGGCAATCTTGGCAAGGCCAACGTGAATATTGGTCCTGAAGTAACGCATCACGTCATCAGCAATTACCGGAGCAATGACTACTTCACCGTGGTTGAGGATGGCCCCGAACAGACTCTCGATGTGCTGCAGAACGACGTGGTTGCGCCTGGTGCCGAAATCGTCGAACTCACCACAATCACCAATCTGGGCAGTTCGATTCGCATCGCGGACGATGGAAGGTCGCTTGTCCACCAGCCGGCCCCCGGAATCACAGGCAGAGAGTCCTATGAATACACCGTGGAAGATCCTTTGGGGATGACCTCGACCTATCGGGTGACGATTACGATCGCAAAACCATTTCAGACCAACTGGGATTACTACGACTTTGACGCACAAGCTGGCCCCTTTGTTTTGAGCGTGTTGAGCAACGACGCCAAACGATTCGTTACGCCAGAAGCCCCAAGCATTGTTGACGTCTCCCAGCATCCCCACGCGGGGACGCTGGCTATTTATGAAGATGGCCAATCGGTTGTGTTCGATCCCAGCGATGACTTCAGCGGCAGCCTCAACTTTACCTACACGGTTCGCTATGGAGCGGAAGAATATCAGGTCGTCGAGCAGGAAGCTTCCGTACAGTTGACGAAATCGTTCCTGGCAGTCGATAACTGGTTTGCGATTGATCCAGGAAGCCAGGGGAATCTTCTCGATGTCTTGGCGAACGACCCGAAGCTGACTCGAAACGACGTTGGGCGAACGATTGTCGAGATCAGCGGTGCAAGCGAAGGTGGATCGTTAACTATCGAGGACGGACGAACCATTCGCTACACCCCTGCCGCTGGATTCACTGGTGAGGAAACCTTCACGTACACCGTCGAAGACGAGTACGGTCAGCGGGATTCGGCCACCGTTACCCTCTATGTGGCCGAGAGGGTAGTCTACCCGACCGGGGTGCCGACGTTCGTCCTGCCGGGTGAACTTCGGCAGTTCTTAATCGATCAGTCGGTCGAGCGTTACGCACACCAGTTTGGGACAACGCAGCGAAACTACCAGCATTACGGTGATGATGTATTCATCCTGAGAAGCGGTTCGCTCGATGTTGTGGCTTTTGGCGAACCAGAGACAACATTCAGCTTAGCCGCCATTCAGGATGCCTCCCAAACAAACACGCAGGAGCAAGGCGTCGATGAAGCTGATATCGTCGAGACCGACGGGCGTTACTTGTACACGTTCAGCAATGGCGAATTGATCATCGCCGACCTGGTCGATCCGGCGGCGCCGGTCCTCGTGTCGCGGATGTCATTCGATGCTCAGTACACGGAGATGTACCTGCAAGGTGATCGGCTCACCTTGATCGATCGTGGTGGGTACCGCGGTGGCTATCGCTTGGCGATGCAATCCAGCTATTACTACGACAGGTCGAATTCCGGAGCCGTGGTCACCGTGCTCGATGTCTCCGATCCTTCGGCGGTGTCGGTGCTCAAGCGAACCGAAATCGACGGGCGAATTGTCGATAGCCGCGCGGTGGGCGACCAGGTCTACCTGACCGTTAGCGGGCTGAACCTGCCTGAGCCGGAATACACCGATGTTCCTGGGGTTGAAGGCTCCGAGGGTTATGATCTGCGTGTGTACGAAACGCTGGATGAGTACGTGGCACGCGTGAGCGAAACGCTGATTGAAACCGCCGTGCCCACATACCGCACGTTCGATGGTGAAGGGAACCTGGTTGATTCCGGTCTCCTGACCGACCCCGCGCAGATTCACAAGCCGGTCGACGACGCCGACAATTCACTGTTGACCCTGGTGACCTTCGATGTAGGCGGCGATGTGCCGGGTCTGGTGGCTAGCGCCGGTATTTTCACGTCGTCGTCATCCGAAGTTTACATGTCAGGCGACTCGTTCTATGTGATACGCAGCGGCTACCAGCAGACCACGATCTTCAAATTCTCGATCGATGACGAGGGAGCTCCCACGCTGGTCGCGACCGGAAAAGTCGACGGCTATCTCTTGAATCAATTCTCGGTCGATGAGCACGATGGTCGCTTCCGGATTGCGACGACCCAGGTGGTCAACGAGACCCATATCAACGATTGGGGCGTCGAGATCATTCGCCAGCAACGACGCTTCAATAACCTGTTCGTGCTCGGGCAGAACGGCAACACGCTGGAGATCGTCGGAAGCGTCGAGAATTTGGCACCCACGGAGACGATCAAGTCGGTGCGGTTCATGGACGAAGTGGCCTACATAGTCACATTTCGAGTGATCGATCCTTTGTTCGTGATTGATCTAAGTGATCCCATCAATCCTACCGTCCAGGGATCGTTGAAGATCCCCGGCTACTCCGACTACTTGCAACCGGTTGGTGAGGACTACGTGATCGGGATCGGCCGCGATGCCGATGAGATCACGGGTCGTATCGGGGGTATTCAGATATCGCTGTTTTACGTGGGCGATATGGCCAACCCCACGTTGGTCGATCAGGTGACCATGGAAGATGCACAGTGGGCCAGCTCAGAGGCCCTATGGGATCACCACGCAGTCTCGTATTTCTCAGATTCTGAAATTTTGACCCTGCCGGTTAGCTGGTGGGAGCCAATTGATGTGGCAGCGGATGGCTGGAACGGTTCGACCCAACAGTCGGCCATGTGGACTTTCCAGATCGACGTCGACCAGTCGGGCGGTGGAAGCATCGACGTGATGGGAAGCGTGGAACACGACGGTCGGGTTCGACGTAGCGTACGAATCGGCGATTCGCTGGTCACGATTTCCGAGGACTTCGTGAAGGTCAACAACCTGTTTGATGTCAGCGAACAGTTCGCCGTGCTCGATCTCGACTCGGAGATCAGCCAACCCGCGACGACAGCCGACGACGATCGGGAAATCGCAGCCATTCCCGTGCAAGCTACACTGGTAGCCGACACGAACCCGCTCAGTGGTTGGGATGCCATGGTCGTGAACGAAAGCTCGCGGGTTTCCCCTAGCCTCACGACGGAGGTGCTTTCCTCGGCGGACAAGCTTCCGGCGGCCGGAGCTGTGAGTGACATTCTGGAGAGCGCATTTGCCGCCCTGACTGAGTTCGAACTAGGAGAGCGCGAAGCAGCCGGGTCGGATCCGGATCTCTTCGATGAGATTACACCTTCGACCGACGACGAATTTTCTACAATCACCGTGGACGCCGCCCTCGAAGTGTGGGGCGAAGAACTCGATAGCGTCGAGATGCCGCTCTAGGGGCTGCCGATAGCTGCCATTCTGTTGCGGCCCGCTACTTTTCATCACCAGGCGATTCGAAACAGAACAGGTCCTCTTCCCCGCGAATGAGGATACAGTTCGCCACAGGCACCGGCGAACCGATCACGGGTTGTTCCAAATCGTTCTCCGAGAGCAGTTCAAAGCGGTCATTCTCGATCGAAGCGACGAACACCACCCCATCTTCACGCGGTGCGTAGAGTTTGCCCCCCGCGATGATGGGCGAAGCGTAGTAGGCGGCTCGATGTTTTGGAAAGGCATCGCTCCAGATCGATTCGCCGGTAAGCGGATCGATGCACTCGACTTCTCCCTTGTCCCGTACGAGATAGACACGCCCTTGGTATGCCACGGGGGTTGGGACGAAGGCGCTGATATCCTCCCGTTGCCAGGCATGGTTCGAATTGGTGACGTCGCCGCTCCCCTTCAGGTTGATTCCATGCAGCCTGGGTAACCGACGATCGTTGCGTCCGTAGCAAATCACGGCCATGTCATCGACAATCACCGGCGTGGCAATCGCCGGCCACATCTGGTTGGAATCGGGATTGAAGTTGCCACACGTCCATAGAACCGAACCGTCGACCGCGTCGTGAATCGTGGCGTGTTCGGCACCCCATACCAAGATTGCCTCCCGCCCATGATGTTCGATCACCAAGGGCGTCGTGTAGCATTGGTCGTTTTCGGTGGGTGTCGTGAAATTGCGGGCCACCTTCCAGGCCAGTTCGCCGGTCTGTTTGTCGAACGCCGCTAACCACGAATCGCCGGCATGCATGCGAGCCATGATGACGTGCTTCTTGGTAAGCACGGGCGATGTTCCGTGGTCCCAGTAGCGTTCGTCTTCGCCATATCGTTCAACGAGATTCGTCTGCCAGCGAATCGACCCATCGAGGTCTACGGCCGCCAGGGTGCCGCTCTTGAAGTAGACGAACACCCCTTCGCCATCGGTCACCGGAGAAGAATTGCAGCCGGAGGCATTGCGGTGCTTCCCAGCGTCTTCAGAACCGAACGGTGTGGACCAAAGTGGCTTTCCCGACCAGTCGATCGCCAGCAGTGCATCGTTCCCGTCGACGGGTGCCGTGACGAAGATGGTTCGGTCGAGCACGATGGGGGTTGAGCAACCCTTGCCCGGCAAGGCAGCTTTCCATTTGGTGGTGCTTTCGTCCAGCTTTGCAGGAAAGTTGCCTGCTTCGGTGCTGCCATGGTCTTGCGGTCCCCGCCAGCTTGGCCAGTCCGAAGGAGACTCGGCCCAGGCGATCCCGCCTCCCAGAGCGAACAGCAGTACGGCGGTGGTGGCAGCTTGAAGGCAGGCGAGTCGCATGGCTTTTCATTCCGATCAGGAGAGATGTCTTGTTCTGCGACCCGATCGCTGGCGACGAGTCGTCCCATCAGTGTACCGCATGATTCCCCAGGATTGGAGAAGCTGGATTCCTCGCGTTTATCGCGGCCCCAGTTTCCCACGTGTTAGACTGGATGCCGGTTCTTCAAGTACTTTCCCCCGGAATCGTGGTGGAAAGTTCATCGCGAAATGAGCTTCGAGCCGGCGAAAACACCAATATCTACCTCCGCTGCACGTTCAACAGGAAATGAAGTCGATGAAGCGAAAGAAAGAGAAAGCAGATGGAGAATTTGGCCCGCAGGTGTCGCAACCAATCCTGTGCTTCGGTCGGATCGCAGTTTGTTTCTGCATCGTGTTTCTTACCGGAACCCATGCGTTGGCTCAGGTTCCGTTGCCCGACGCCCGGCCGATTCCGCGGTTGCAAGTCGCCCCTCAGCCGGAATCGCAAATCGTATTACAGCGCGATGGTCGCGAACTCACGCGCTATCACTTCGGGCCTTCGCTGCGGCGTCCCTTTCTGTTTCCTGTGATCGGACCCGCGGGACGCTCGTTGACTCGCCTGGGGAACATCCGCGATCCGCAAGGTCACCGGCATCACGATTCGGTGTGGATCTCGCACCACGATGTCAGCGGTGTCAATTTTTGGAGCAACACCGGTCAGGGGCGAATCGTCCACCGCCGTACCGTTCACCTGGAAGATGGCGACGAGCTGGCCGTAGTCGAGGCGGAAAACGAATGGGTCGATGGCTCCGGCGAGGTTCTGTTACGCGAACGTCGTCGATTGGAATGGTTGCCCCTGGACGACCATCAGTGGCTGTTGATTGTTCGTCTGCAACTCGAGCCGGACAATGAAGCCGTCACGCTCGGAAAGACACCGTTCGGGTTGATGGGGGTCCGAGTTGCCACGTCGCTTAGCGTGCAAGACGGGGGCGGGATGATTCGTAACTCACAGCAGGGAATAAATGAAAAGGAGATCATCGGGAATCGTGCTCGCTGGGTCGATTACTCCGGGCCCATCACTCGACAGGCAGCCGAGGGCGTGACGCTGATGGACCACCCGACGAACCCGGGTCATCCGACAAGGTTTCATGTTCGCGACGACGGCTGGATGGGCGCGTCACTCACCTATGACGAACCGCTAATCATCCAACAAGAAACACCGCTGAAACTTTGTTACGGGCTGCTTGTTCACGGCGGTGTGCCGACCCATGAGCAGTTGGAAGCTCTCTACCAACAGTTTCTGGCGGCAGTGAACAACGACGGCACCTGATTCAGAATCATCGCTCAATCCTGTCCGATGATTGGATATGGATTTTGAAGACAAGTACTGAGAGGCGTTAGAACCCTTGGGCCATGATATTACGGATTCTAGCTCGGACGGAGGCGGCCTCGCTGCTGGCTGCTTGTTGACAAAGCTGCTGAGCTTCCAAGCGGTATTCCGGATGTTGCCTGGCCAGTTCGCAAAAGCCGCTGTAGGCCCAGGCCCTGACGAATTTATTTTCTTCTTGCAGGCATGCTCTTAAGAACGTCTCCAGTTTCTTCTTGTACCGCGCCGGAATCGGCATCCACTGCAAACACTGCAGTACGTGCAGCTTGGCCACCCAACTCTTCAATTTGGGAAGCACTCGCAAGACCTCCTTGGCTCGTGCCTCGTCGAGAGGTGACTTCCTTTCCAGATGGTGTTTCAGCAACCAAGTCGCCCCATCCTGCAGCGACTCATCGGCCAGGGCCGAGGTCAACTCAGCCAGAAACGAGGGCCGCTTCGAATGCCGCGCGTACGTGCGTTCCATCGCATCGACTGACTTGCCGTCCCAAGCCTTGATATCTGCTTCGAGAGTCATGGGGTTCTCGAGGAGATCGTGGTGAACTCGTTCGATCGCGATATCCTGTTACGCAACAGGTCTGACCTTCCATCCACGGGTAATCCATGAGAGCGGCCGTTCGAGCTTGCCCGAGGACTCTTCCGCCACCCCTACAATGATTTAATTCTACTCCATCGAGCAATTCTGGGACGGGCAATTCCAAGGGGCCAACCTGGCCAGGAAACTGTCGAGTCATGTCTAGAGGCGGTATCCCGCGTTCTAAATTGTTTTTCGGAACGTGAAGATTGCCGAGATACAAATAAATGAGAAGGGATTCAAAAGCTTGTTCTACGTTCGGATCGATTTCTCTTACAAATAGGGTGTCAATAGCCGGGCCAGTCCGTCGCGAAGGCGGATGGGGAGGCTGCGGTTATTGACTTCTTCTAGTGTGACTTCCCTCGCTTCCGCGGCCTTCTTGTCGATGATGGCATCGAGCGACCGAGCCAACTCCTCGTCGTAGCATTCCACATTGAACTCGAAGTTGAGTCGCAGGCTGCGCGGATCCCAATTTGTAGATCCGAGCAAGGTCCAAATGTCATCCACAACCATCAGCTTCGTGTGATCGAACGGTGGAGGCGTGTAGAAGACCCGGCAGCCCTTTTCGAGCAATTGCCACAACTGCGCGGTAGCGGCCCATTGGACCACGGCGATGTTATTGGCCGACGGCAGATAAATCTCGACATCCACACCACGCAATGCCGTGACCGTTAGTGCTTGAATCAAGGAGGCATTCGGAAGGAAATACGGCGTCAGGATTCGCACTTTCTTGCTTGCACTGGACAACCCTGCCGCGATGACGTCGGCCATTTTTTCGAAGTGTTCGTCGGGCCCGTGCTCAATCCCACGAGCCCAAACGTTCCCCGCATGGCTGGATCGGGGCGCCCATTCTTCAGCGACGATCGTTTCATCCGTCGCGAATGCCCAGTCGGTGGCAAACACTTTTTGTAGTTGCGAGACGACGGGCCCGGTCAAGCGAAAATGAAGGCACGCAACGGGCTGCTCTGGATCGAGTGACAACCAATGCCCCTCGCGTATGTTCGTACCGCCGGTGAACCCGATTTCGCCGTCGACAATGAGGATTTTGCGGTGATTTCTGAGATTGGCATAAATCGGAAACGGAATACGAGTTGGCAAGAAGCTCGCCGCATCAAGCCCCGCCTCCTTCAGTCGACGAACCATATTTGGACGACTGTACTTGGAACCGATGTCATCGATGAGTACGCGAATGTGAACACCGCGCTTTCGGGCGGCCACCAGTGCTTCCAGAAATGCGTCGCCTGCGCGATCGTTGTCGAAGATGTAGCTAAGTAAGGACACGGAACGCTTTGCACCTGCGATGGCGTTCAGCATCGCTGGATAGGCCTCGTCTCCATCGATTAGCGGTTCCACTTTATTTCCAGGAGCGATGGGTAGCCCGGTTAGCATGTACCCTGCAGTTAGCAAACCTTGCAAATTGGGGTACTTGTGTTTGAACGTATCGGAGAACTTCTTTTCTTCAGGATGCGATTCGTATCCTGGGTTCGAATCGTCGTCCTTGTGCAGACAGAAGGATACGGCTTTGCGCTCAATCCGGTTTATTCCCAGAAACAAATAGGCCAGCCCACCAAGAATTGGTGCCAACCAGGCGAGACCAACCCAACCAATGACCGATCGACTATCCCGCTTCCACAGCACTGCATGAACGGTCACCCCGGTGGCAAGGGCGATGTCGATGGTCGCCAGCAAGAGTCCCCATAATGCATATGTGTCCCACATGGAGTCGTCTCGTTCGAGCAGGGAACATCGACCGCTTCTCTGATGGGCGCCGGTCGAAAGAAAACTACTCAGGGAATTAGGGAGTTGATCGCTATCGCAACCGGGCAGAACATGAGAAGGCGAAGACGATACCTATCTTGGTGATCGACAGAATGTGAGAACCTGCGAGAACAAGAAAAGCGGATGGGGAGGGATTCGAACCCCCGGAGCCCTTGCGAGCTCAGCAGTTTTCAAGACTGCCGCCTTAGACCACTCGGCCACCCATCCGACGTCGTGTTTTATAGACTTTTATTCGTTTTTGTCGTGTTTCTCGCGGGTTGTTTGACACCTGTTTTGACACCCGATAGGCTTTGGGCATCTGAAATGACACCCGACTGAGGTAACAGCCGGGTGTCTGTGACACCACCTAGACACCTGAAATGCGAGGTGATGCCGTGGCCACCAAGTCTACTGGTTCCGCATCTGGCGGAAAAGTGAAGAAGCAGCGGCGGAAGCCAAGCGACTTTCCACTCTTTCGGCACCAGAGCGGTCGTTGGTGCAAGAAGGTCAAAGGTAAGTTTTGCTACTTCGGCAAGATCACAGACGACCCTGAGGGTAAAGCTGCACTCGATCTGTGGCTTGAACAGCGCGACGATCTTCTTGCAGGACGGAAGCCCCTGCCCCGCGGACAAGGGCTGAGGCTTGCCAAGCTGGTCAATGACTTTCTGAACTACAAGCGTGGTTTGCTGGAAAGCGGCGAGTTGGCCCAGCGAACGTTTAGCCGATATCTGTCGGCCTGCGAGCGATTGGCAGGGTTCTTTGGCGGCGATCGCCCCGTCGACGACCTTTCCACGGAAGACTTTCAGTCGATGCGACAAAACATGGCCAAGCAGTATGGACCTGTCGCACTCGGAAACGAAGTGCAGATGGTCCGTAGCGTGTTCAAGTACGGGTACGATGCAGGGCTGCTCGAAACACCTATTCGGTTTGGCCCGGGATTTAAGCGACCATCGGCAAAGACGATTCGCCAAGCCCGGGCAAAGAGCGGCTCGAAGCTGTTCGAGGCCAGTGATATTCGCAAGGTGTTGGCTGATGCAGATCCGACTGCTGCGGCCATGGTCCTGCTGGGTATCAACGGAGCGCTCGGTAACACTGACGTCGGATTGCTGCCAATCTCTGCGATCGACCTCGACGGAGGCTGGCTGGACTATCCTCGCTCCAAGACGGCCATTCCGCGCCGCATCCCGCTTTGGCCAGAAACGATTGAGGCATTACGCGAAGTTCTCGCGAGCCGTTCCAAGCCCAAAGACGATGCTGACGACGGGCTGCTTTTTATCGGCCCCCGTGGCGAAAGCTTCGTCGGGAACCATAAAGGCTATCGCGTCGGCAACCTTCTTAAAGATCGGTTCAAGGAAGCCGGTGTTGTGGACAGGACGTTCTACGATCTCCGACGCACATTTCAGACGATCGGCGACGGATCATACGATACGGTTGCGGTGTCGTCCATCATGGGGCACGCCCCAGCTAGCGGCGATATGGCCAGCATCTATAGGCAGGGTGTGAGTGACGATCGGCTGCGGGCGGTTGTCGACCATATTCGAACGTGGTTGTGGCCGAAGAGAACAACGAAGGCTGACGGAAAGAGAAAGCCTCGGTAGAATTAATGGCGTGAATTCACGCGTTGGGTAGCTCCCGGCGCTCGCGGCCACGGTGGGCCGGGCTTCTCCTACGGTCCGGTTCACCGCGGCTGCTCACTGCTGTAGTAGGAGAATCAATCATGGCCATGAAGGCAAAGCCGTCGAATATCGACGATCTATCGAAAACTGCGGAGGCGTTGGCCGAGCTTTTCAACGCATCACGTTGTTTGTTGAGCGTCGACGACAGTATCTCTTCTCGTTCATCTAGGCCGACGTCCGAAGACTACGAAGCGGCCTATTCGGACGACTCCCTGGACGACCACCCAAACTGGAGTTGGGTTCATTTGCTACGGGCACAGCGTGATTCATGGGAGAGCTTTTGGCGTTCGTTCGATTGTGTGCAAACCGCCATAGATCAAGGTTTGCCAATGATGAAGGCCGCCATGGACGATGACAAGCGGCCTGCCGTATTGCGATGGTCCGCTCGCTTACTGATGGCCGTAGATGCCATGAAAGACGGATTGCCAGTGTCTCCCGGACGAGGAGCGAGTCACTGGGATCGCCTGCCGCATGGCTGGAATAATCAGCTAGACGTCCTACCCAGGTTCATTCGAGAGCTTGAGGCGGCTTCAATGGTTTCGGCAGATGATCCTCCCGCCCCTGCGGCCCGAGGATTACCGCCGCTCGATGATATTGATATCGCAGTCTTGCTTGATTTACTTGACCATGACCCAGTCTTAAGGGTGCAGGTTGATGTTGAAGCCTACACGGGGGTGGGGAGAAAGGCCGTGGCTGCGAGCATGACATCTTTGATTGACGCGGGTTACTCGCATCGGCCAAAAGGCGAGCGAAGCGGTACGGGGCTAACTGATAAAGGACGAAAAGTCGCCCTGAAGATCAAGTCGAAGAAGCCCATGCGTGACAATGCCTACTAATGCCCCACTAAATGACCCCTTAGCGACGCACTAGGATTCTGGGCCCACGCAACAATCAGGTCATGCAAAACGCACGTGACCTGATTGTTCCACTGAATCAAATGGCCCGTAGATTGCGGGTCACATCCGGCTGGCTTCGCGACGAAGCCGACTCCGGACGAGTGCCGTGCCTCAGGGCTGGCCAGCGATATCTTTTCTCACCCGAAGCTGTCGAGCGGGTTCTAGCTGAACGTGCTGCCTCCGAAACCGCAGGAGGCCACCAGGATGATTGAGCCTTCACGCTACCTCACCCCCCCGCAATATGCCGATGTCTTGGTAGTCGCAGACGAAAAAATCATCGAGTTTATCAATTCAGGGGAGCTGCGAGCGGTGAACGTCGCAACCAAGGGCAGCAAACGGCCGCGATGGCGCATCACGCCTGAGGCAATTGCGGAATTCGAGGCATCGAGATCAAACGCACCACCCCCGCCTAAGCCCAAACAACGTCGACAACGACGTAAGGCCGAGCCGAAAGGGTACGTGCACTATGTATAGCGTCAACGGCCACGCCACCGGCGAACGATTCGCGGGCATCCTTGGAATCAACATTGTGGGCCGCGAAGGTCACGATCTGATTATCCCTTGTCGATTTTGCGGATCACGAGACAACGCAAGGCTGCATGGTACCACCTGCATTTTCGGGTGCTACGGCTGCGGCGCTGGGCTGAGTCCGTTTGAACTAGCCAAGCACGACATGTCCGAAGATCAAGCTCGGGCTACGATGATCGATCTCGGGCTATGGCAAGCCGACGGCAATATGTCCGGCAAAAGCACCAACGGGAATTCAAAGCAAAAGAGAGAGCTGGCCATCGACCAAGCCGAATGGCGCAAGTCGAACGAACCCACCTACCGGGATGACCTGATCGAAGCCGCCAAGACTTGGGCGGCTGCAACCCCGCCATGCACCGCGGAAGGGTTGCTCAGGTTCAAGGTGCAACTGTGCTCGTGGCACAAGCGGTTCAATCCCCAGCCGTGCATCGCAATCAAGGGGCGCAATTTAAAGGCGTCATGCAAGAAGCCTGCTGCCGCAATCTTGTACCGTGTCGATAGAGGGATGTTCTCGGCGGCCTCAGACTTTGGACTACCGGAACGCAAAATCCACAACCTCGCTGGCTCTCAAGAGTCATGGATATGGGCGGGTTCCCTCGATGATCTCAAGACCGCCGAAACCTACGTCAAAGTTGAAGGTCCAAGCGATGCCGTCGCCCTCGAATCGATCGGCCTGCCCGATGGCTGGAAAGTAATCACCAACGTCTGCGGAGCATCGTCCATCAAGCTGCCCTATGGGTTTGCCAAGGGCAAACGTGTGTTTGTCATCGGAGATGCTGACAAGCCCGGGCAATTGGGTTCGCAACTACATGCGGCAAAGTTCGTTGAGGCAGGGGCGAGCGAGGTGCGCACTTTCGCCCTGCCATTCTCCATAGACAAGAGCAACGGCAAGGATCTCAGGGATTACCTAACAGAGGCGTGTATCGGATGAGCATTGCAGAACCAGCGGCCACGAAACGTCTGCCGACGATCGACGACTTCGTTCGTGGTTGCGAATCAGGACATCTGGTAACTGGCGGTGAGGCCGCCAAGATCCTGGAGGAGCACAGCGCTAAGAAAAAGCCGGCATCAAAAAGCAAGTCCGATGGAGTTGCTCTGACCGATGCCAGTGAACTCGATCCAGCAACGGAAGCGGAAGCGTTTTTGTTGTGCCACCAGTCAGACGGACGTCCACACGCGGTCTTTTATCGCGGTAGCTTTCATGCCTGGCGTCTTGGTCGTTACGTCGAAGTTACTTCAACTGAAGTGCAAGGAGAACTGGTCAAATTCCTCAATCGACGTTTCAGGAAGCTAACGGCGAGCATCCTTAACAACGTAATGGTGCAACTGAGGGCCCAGTCGCAACTCTCATCGGAGATTGAGCAGCCAGCATGGCTAGACGAGCCACCCATGCCCTGGAAAACGAACGAGGTATTGGCGACCAAAGGCCAACTTGTTCACCTGCCATCGCTCACAACGGGCAAGCCTTTTGCAATTCCGTCAACGCCACGGTTCTTCTCCACAAGTGCTCTCGACTACGAATTCGATGCATCGGCACCCAAGCCCCAGCAGTGGCTTGATTTCTTGGGCCAACTTTGGCCCAACGATCCCGAGAGCATTTCCACATTGCAAGAGTGGTTTGGCTATTGCCTGAGAAACGATACTTCCCTTCAAAAACTGATGGTGTTGCTTGGTCCAACTCGTGGTGGCAAGGGTGTATGCACACGTGTTCTGACCGCTCTGGTTGGCTCAAATAATGTCGCAGGGCCAACGCTGGCGAGCTTCGAGAGCAATTTCGGCCTGTCGTCTCTGCTTGGAAAATCGGTCGGGATCATCTCGGATGCTCGACTAGGCGGACGGGCAGATCAAAACAAGATTGTTGAGCGGTTACTCTCAATCACGGGCGAAGATCCGCTTGACGTCGACCGGAAGTATCGCGACGTCGTAATGGCCAAGATTCCTGCCCGTTTGACGATCGTATCGAATGAACTCCCCAGACTCGCTGAATCCAGTGGGGCCCTGTCCGCACGAATCATCATCTTGCGACTCACTGAAAGCTGGCTCGGCAAAGAAGACCCCGGGCTGACTACCAAGCTGCTCGAAGAGTTGCCCGGCATACTGCATTGGGCCATCGCTGGATCGTGCCGCCTACAGAAACGGGGCTATTTCATCCAACCAAAGAGCGGAAACGAGCTGCTAGCGGAAATGGCCGATCTCTCGAGCCCGGTTGGGGCATTCGTCCGAGATCAATGCGTCACGGGCACTGAGCATCAAGCGGCCATCGATGACGTCTACCGAGCGTGGTGCGAATGGTGCAAGGCCAACGGCCGCGAGCATCCCGGTACGCGACACACATTCGGTCGCGATTTGCGGGCTGCCGTCTCGGGTCTAAAGACATCAAACCGCAGAGAAGGGGCTCATCGAGTCCGTTATTACGAAGGGATTGGGCTATCGAATGGCTGAACTGGTACGCGATGGTACGCGTTCCGTCCTAATTGTTGGCCCATACGCGCGAGGGAATAGGGAGATAAATATGTATAGATATATAGGGGTAACATAAGCGATGGATCGCGTTCCAGCGTGTACCACTTGGCCACCGACTTGGCTTGCTGAATTAGAAGCATCGCCAGTCGAGACCCCTTCACCCCCTGCCCTCGCGTCGGTACCGACGGGCCCGGTACCTGAATTCGACGAACCGCCTGACCCCAAGGCAATCTGCCGATGCGGTTCGACGCAGTATTGCGACGTTCCCATCCACAGAGGTGAGTCAACTCGCCGCGACTGCGCCAAGTGTGGGAAGTTCATTCGGTTCGTTCGTTGGTACGGCAAACCCTCATCCCAGAAGGACAACCATGTTCACGAGTCATAGACCAGCGTGGGTACTGTCACTGGTAAGCGTGGGCAGCGGGAAATCTGCACGTAAGCGATCAGTTAAAGAAGGCTCATTTCGACCGGGGGCTAGCCGTAATGCACCTAGCCCCCGCCCTCCCGGTCAAAAAAGGGACTGTTAAATCATCCACTGCGGAGTTTCTCACCTCCCCCTCGCGCAACCCACAAATACATCGACTGTTACACCGTTACAGCCACCACGGAGGCCGCTAGACGATGCCTAAGCCAAACCTTACCGACCCCCAGAAACGCATGTTGCTCGCGATTACGGCGAAGCTGGAGGCCCTGCACGAGCCCTATCGATGCGACCCTGCCAGACCAGTCGACCCCGCACATGCAGCCGTGCTTGAACGTCGAGAGAGATACCATCACGGACCAGGGCTTCGGTTCTCCGTTGGTGGAAGTGGTGCCGACCGAACGTCGGGCCACCGAGATTTGAGAGCCCTGGAAGACTCTGGCCTGATCGTAGTGCGAACCGAGGGCACCAAGCAGCTTGGCATCAAGCTTGCGAAGCACGACCACGTCTTTGCCATGTGCCCCCTACGCCTAATCACCGAGACCTGGCGGGTTCTCACGCAAGTTGCTCAAGCCGTCGACAACCCCAAGTCGATCACCCAGGCGGGATGCGTCTACGAACGCGATGCAATTGGGAAACCTATCGTTCGATCCAGCGACAACGCTGTTGTCGAGTTCATCACCAGCGCGATGCCACATCTCATCGCTGGATATCTCGAGACCTATAGCGATACCGCTGGTGTACTTGGTTGGGCAGTCACCGACCTTGGACGTAAAGCGATTGCTGCTGGGCGACCTCGCAAGGCCCGCGACTTGCCCGAGTTCGAGGAGAGCCTCAACGGATTCTACTCGCGTGAGTTCAACAGCGAGCTTGATCGACGACAGTCATGGGAACCGGAGAGCCGGAGCCATGTTGCCATACCGCTAACCGCGGGGCTCTGGATGGATTCAGCCGAGTGGGAAGAGTACCGCTCCGACCTGGCCCGGAGTGAATCAGGCCAAGAGCAAGAGGCTTCAGCATGAACCACGACGAACACTACGTCCCAGCCGAGGATCGTCCGACCCTACAGGAGCTTGCCTCGCGGACTGCTGGCAATGAGCCAGACGGAATGTGGGAATGCCCCAGTTGCGGTTGCCGGGATATCCGCACGGTAGTTGCCCATGGTCGACGGCGGACTGTTTGCCGCCACTGTGGTCAGAATGTTCTCGGCGGGATGCGGACATGAGCAAGCAGGAAAAAGCACCGCGGCTGGATTGGTCACAGTTCCCGACCGTAACGGTCACTCTGAAACCCTGCCCGCATTGCGGAAGTTTCAGGAAACCAGAAAAGAAGCGATCAGTACGCCAAGGTGAAGACGGTTGGGACAACTCACGGCTACAGAAGTGTGTGTGCAGGGACTGTTACCAGCCGTTCAAGATATTGCTTGAAGAAGGCAGCGAAGAAGATTTTGAAAAACGAATGCCAGATTCTGGCAACTGGAATGATCCCACTCTCTAAGATCACGAACATGAACATCAAAGAACCAGCAATCACGCTCGACGAACTTGCCCACCATTTCGGTCGCGAGCCGCAAGAGGTCCACGGCATCATCCAACCGATGCTTTCCAGGCACACCGAGAACCCGTCTGGAAGCGTCAAGCGTTACCGGATCAGCGAAGCATTTCGAGCTGTAACCTTCATGCAAGGCGTTGCCGATCGACTGTTGGCCGCCGACGGCAAGGTTGTCGTGGCCACGAATCCGGAGCTGCCCCCGGAGCTGCAACTCTCCGGCGACACCTGGGGCTTGGCCGGAAGTGTCCCTACTCGGGCTTTGCGTAGCCTGTGGCGACAGCGGGGAAGGCCAGCAGATAGTGCCGAATTCGTCATCATCAACACACCCTCGATTGCCGAGGCATCGTGGAGCGAGATCAAAGACCGAGGTCCATCCGCGGCATACGACCACAAATGGCGGGTGGCGATATCCGTTCTCCTTCACGAGCTTGCCCACGTCGTGAGTATGCCGCGTACGCCTTCATTGGGCCCCAAGATTTACAACCCTCTTCTCCTGGATAGACAGGCCCGCCAGGAATCGAAAAGCACGACGATTCTCCAGCGCGAAGCAAAGTCGTCTACCGATCCTCGCTGCCCCTTCACGCACCACGGCCTGCCATTCCTGCGGGCTTTGATTCACTTGGCTTACCGGTACCGTCACCACTTCAGGCGGGCTCGCGTCCACACCTTTGAGGGCGTGATGTGTGACTGGTTCATGTATCACCTGCTGCCCCTGTCGTCTTACGTCGACGCGATCGGCGACGAGCCCTACCGAATGCGGCATCAACCGTTGCGCAAAGTGATGGCCACGAAGCCGCCAGAAGAGTTTTCAGAAGTATTCAACAAAGACGTTGCACATTGGTGCAAGACGCAACTCCCCAAACAAACACAAGAAAGGCAGACAGCATGAGCACACCAGTCGTGGAACAGATCAGGCAGCGTCATCACGAGCGTCGTGAGGCAATCGAGCAGCTCGCCAAGCGGGTGGCGTTAGGCGAGGAAATCGAGCCCGACGAAGTAGAAGCGGAACTATCCGGTAGCGAGATCGACCTGGACGAGTTCGATTCGCTTGTTCGTAGTTACAACAGGCGAACCGAGTTTCGAGCAACGATTCAGGCGGCAAGCCAACGCGAAAGCGACCTTCGAAACGTCCAAGCGGAAATCGCTGCTGCGAATGGACAGTGGGAACAAGCTATTGCCGAGCATCGGGCGAAGACGCTTCCCATGAGAGCGAGATTTGAGCAGCTTTCGCATGCCCCTAAACCAGACCGGCAGGGTGCAATCACGCAGTTGATTGAGGAGTGCCCGAACACGGCTCTGCGAAAGAAATACCGCAGTCTCAATTCCCAGATCGAATCCATCGATCGCACCTCTAGGCTGGATAACACCGAGTTAGCCACAGCTCGTCGGCGTGCTATAGGCTCTTCCCGTGCGCTTGCCGAGGCGAAAAACAAGTACGTGTTCGTTGGGGACTACGAAGAGCGTGCTCGCTCCTCGTCAGAAGATGTTGCTCGGTTGGAGCAGCGACTTGAAGAGCAAGGAACAGAACGCGACAGGCTGCAATCGGAACTCGATGAGGTTCGGCAGCAGTTGCTTGATTACTAACCTAGTCCTTCGCGTGCCCCCGGCGCGGCGGTTCTTTAGTTCCGCCGTCGCGTCGAGGGGTTACATACCATTCAGGGATCCAATCCACATGAAATCATTACGTTCAATCTTGGCCACGTTCGTACCCTCGCTTGTCCGCGGCGTTCCCCGGCAAACATCTTCCACGGCGGCGGGAGCAGCACCAACACAACCGAAATTAACCCCGGTTATCGCACCGGTGAAAGATGTGCCAAACCTTGAGTATGTACGCAAGGCAGCCGAGAAGATCACGGCACTGACGGCACCCAAGACCAAAGAGCAGCAACCAGAATCCACCCCCTGTCCACAACTGGACGCGGTAATCAACTCGGCGAGAATCAAGCGAGAAGCGTGCCAGATGGGCTCCTACGCCGACATGGTGGCCAAGGTCGCCAACGATCCAGAGGTTATTACAGCCGACAATGAGCACCTTGTCCGCGACATCCTGCGCAGGGCAGGCAAGACGGTTGCAGACTTCGCGGCGGACATCGACGAGCTTATGTCGAAACGGTCGAAAGGCCGTCTGCACGAACTCGAATTGCGATCAATGGATGCCCGAACGGAACTAACGGTCGCCAGGGCATTCGAGCGAATGGACCAGAAGCAGGCCGAGTACGAGGCGAGCATGGAGCCTCCACCCCGGATCGAATACCTGCCGTCCAGTTCTTACCTTCGCAAGTAAGGGGGTCACTCTGACCCCCTTAACCAGTCGTGTTCTTTCACAACCCACCAGCAACCGGCAGAGCGGGCTCAGGATGAGCTACCTCGGTTGCTTTGCCTGGCTACGGTCTGCGTTTTGAGAAAGGCTCGGTTCGGTGTAAGTTTCTCGTTGCCTGGAGTGCGGCGCCCAATCCATAGGTGCATCCCCTTGATCATTTTCGTAGAGATCATCATTGCTTTCATGAGCGTAGTGCTCGGAGTTCTCTGGATTTCTTATCCAAACGAGAACTGGGAGCCATGGTTGGTGATTTGCGCTGCGATCGGAGGAATAGTGGTTGCCGTGCTTCACTTAGTCAGAAGGCGTCGCTCGGGAAACGGGCAAGAAAGTGTGGGCACATTGTCAGCAGGGGACGCGCTCATTGCCGATCTTCGGCGTCGTCCCTTGTCGGAGGTTCTTCCAGCGGCCATCAGTTACGCCAAAAAGATCGGCAATGCCGACCTCGAACGTTGGTGTCGACTTGAGCTGTACGGGTACAACGAACAGGGCGGGATGAACAATTCTGATATCGTTCCCGAATACAGAACTGTCACTGGACGATGGATGGACGACTGTGATCACCCATTTGACGCAAGCCAGCACGAAGGATTATCGATTGTTAATGACTTCCGACTTCGATTCGGAGTGAAGACACTCGAGGAATTAGCGAGGAAGACTGAGATGCAGAACATCGCTCACGAAGGCGCAATCTTGACGCTCCGCCAATATGCGGGTTTCAATGCTGTGAGATTCTGTTTTAGCCCAGTTTCCGTTGTATCCGTCATAGATGCGATCAAGAACAACCTTGAAGAGAAGGTCAGTGACACCCTTTAAGGCGTGGGTGAAACTGGGGCCATGGAGATAACCGCCGATATGGATGCACAAGCCACGACACTTCCACTGCCCGTATATACCTTCGTTCTCAAGGACAAATCGGGGGCAGTGTTCTTGAGAGCCGGCAAAGATCTGTTTTTGCCGCTATTCACGAGTAAAGAGAACGCCTCATTGTACCAGCAACGAACTTCAATGGATTGCATCATCGTTACCATCGAAACCCCTGAAGGCCTGCGAGTCTATATTGCTAACCCGCCGAGTCGTGGAAACGCGACCGTTGCAGAATTCCTGATCGTTGTCGATCCCATAGATGCAGATACGGGAGACTACAACGTTATGGAGCGTGCGCAATTCCTCGACTCACTGCGAAACGACCCATAGGTCGATGATGAAACTGTTGTAGCGAATGAAAGACTACTATATTCAGGGCCCTACTCCAGACACTGAACTACCAGTTTGGCACCCCGAGCTTCTTAGTGATCTCGTTTTTCCACTCATCAGCCGCGAGTTCTTGGTATGCCTTCTTTGCCGAGAGGCTAACCGCTTTGTTGTCAGACTCTCTTTGTTCTTCTAGGTTTTGGAGGTAGTACCGAAGTGCCAAGAGGTAATTGCTTCGAAATGCCTTCTTGCAGGCAAAGAGGTGAGCGTATACTTCAGCCTCAACTCGATCAAAGGTTCTGGTCTTGTGGTCAAAGTTGGAGCCACGTGATATATCTTCTGCGTGGCCCAGTTCGTGCAGCAACACCATCGTTAGAACCATATCCGACACCACGTCGTTGATAAATTGAGTTTCGCGGCGAACGAAGATCACAGGTCTGACGCGACCGTACAGATCAACAACGGGCATTGCGCAGCCAGTGGCTTTGCAGTCCCTGTCTTCGACTGGAGGGTCGTCTGAGCCATCGCTGTATTCGTTGTATTGGTAGTGATCTAGCCCCACTGTGTCGAGCTTCTGCCTGGGCGATTGATAATACTCATCTTCCGCAAGCTCGTAGATTCCAATCAGGTACTTTACTGCGTTTCTTTTCTTCCATCTCGCGTACTCATCTTTGTAGGAGTCTTTTCCATCCTCGAACATCTTTGAGTTTTTGTGCGGCTTGCTAAGACGCTGTGGTTTCTTATTCGCTGCCATAAATCACCTCCCTTCGTTGTGACTGCGGCTTCCTGAATGCCAATCGCCTCTCGGGGCCTTCATCTTGCCTCGTGATAGTCTGCGATCCTACCCTCTCCCCGGCCGATCCATCACCGCGTTAATCTCCTCGATCTCAGCGTTGAGCGTTTCCATCATTTGCTCTAACACTCCGATCTGCCCGCGTAGATTCTCGTTCTCTTTCTGCACCTGCAACAACCGCTGGTTGGTCTCGTAGAAGAGATCCTCGACTTCCTGATACTTGGGCGAATTCGTGACGTCTTGAGCGCCACCGAACTGAGAGAACAGGCCAGCGGTGAAGCCAAGCACGGCTGTGATTAGGGCGATAAGGATGATTCGTGAAGTATTCATGTTGTTCATAAATTACTGTAAAAATGTTAATCAAATAATTGACAATTAAATTATGCAACATAAGAATGCGGGCTGCCATCTTTATCCGCTACCCGCATTTCAGGAGACAGGCGAAATGTTGTATCTTCCACATGGTGCCAACGAAGTGGAATGTCACGGGAACAAGACGCATGGCTGGTATGCCTGGAACAACCTCATGCCGCCTAAGCCGGATGATTTTCACGTTATTGGATGTGTCGAAGTTGGGAATCCGGGTGTCGAAGTGTATCTGTGTGAACGCACCCCCCAAGGACCAAACGAGGAGCACATCCAGCTGGATATTTTACTCTATCAGAAGCCTGGCCCGTGGCCGGGAGTGGTCACCACGCGAGAAGTGACATTCTCGAAGCTGAACGCCACGTACAAAGTGGCTGAAATATTCTGTGGGAGAGAACTGGTCGAACAAATCAAGGTGGATGACATCCAGTGAGATTGTCTACAGTAGAGTGCGAAACGTAGGGTTGGGTTCTAGGTTGCAGAAGGGCGGCCAGAGTCTTTCAGGCGCTCTCGCGACGGTAGTGGAGGTCGACAATGAGTAGCGGACCGAAACGAGTTGCTACCTCGGCATCACTTCTCTGCATTCTGCTTTCCGTGCTGGCTTTTGTGGCGACTGCGGTTTACCTCTTTGCCTTCATGTCCTCGACTATGACAAGCTTGGACGGAATTATTCAGACTGAACATGCTGAAAACCAATCTGTTTTGCTGACTCGCTTTGCAATGGCTCGCTTGGCATTCAATGCTTGCGGACTCTTTTTGGGGATGGCCATCGCGATGTTGGGTGTAGGGCTTCTTCTCGCAGGAATACGTGAGTCTATGGACCTAGAAGCTACTAACGATAACGCTCGCATCAATATTTCCCGTCTATCTCCCGGTGGATTTGCCATACTCTGCGCAACAGTTGTGATCGTCGCGAGCGTGTTCTACCGGCCAACGCTCTCGTTTGGGCCAGGGTGGAATGGCGAGGTACAGACTCCCGTGGCTTTCCCCGGAACTCCATTCGGTGGAGGAGAAGCTACCTCGCCCGCCGAATGAGTGTCAGTCAGATTTGGCATCCGCGACCTCAATAGCACCCAAGATCACGAAAGAATGCCAACCGATCGTTCTCCTTCGGCTGCCGAGGTATCTGCGGTTGCCTCACCTTCGGTACCTTCGGTTTGTTGGTCGCTTCCAAATACCGAAGCACCGCTTCCCTCGACGTGTAGATCCGCCCGCCGACTTTCACCTTCTCAAGGCCCCGGTTGAACCAGCCCTCGACGGTCCGACGATGAACACCAAACAGTTTGCAGGCTTCGCTGACGTGTATCGGGTCTTCCTTGGCAAGATCGATCATTCGGAGCCTCGCAAGTTTCCATAATGGCAGAAGGTGGAACCGTGGTTCCACTCGGTTCGGCGGTTTTAGGGTGAACCTTGGTTCACCCTTTTCTGGGGGGCAACTGTTGCCCCCTTTTCAAGTGGTCACGATGTCCACTTGAGCAAAGGTTCGCTGTGGACCTTTGGTTTGAATGAAAAGGGGGTCACCGCGACCCCCTTAGATCGGTCGTATTTGACACCAAACCCGGCGATCGGCAAAATCAGAGGCAGACAAATTAAACCATAGACCCTCTTAGACACCCTCAATCCATAGAGTCTATCGCCCCCGCTCCCAGTCAGGTGTGTGGGACCCAGTAATGGCCTACAGGGCAGTTCTATGGCTGCTCGTCTAGCGCCTGTCTGGGAGTTGGGGCTATTTGCATTCGCCACTCTGGCGAAGCAGGAAAGGAAAGACGCCATGTCTTCCACTTCTACAGCGGCCAAGAAACGTACCCGCAAAAGTCCCATCTTGAAGCTCAAGAAACGGGACCCCGACTACGGTGAGCACTACTACCTGACCCTCCGTGACGAAGGCTTTGGCTGTGTCGTGCCATCCGACCCAACCGGTAACAAGCTGGGCTGCGATTCGATGCTGGATTCGAGGCCCAAGGAACACAAGACCGAACAGCGTCGCTTCAAGCCGCTGAAGACAGTCAATCGGTTTCGGTGCCTTCACATTCAGTGGCATCCGGCGCACAAGAATGACATCAACTGGATTTCGTCAGACCTTACGAGCAAAGAAAAAGATCTGGCGTTAGATCTGGCACGCAAGGCGTGGCGGTCAAGCTGCGAGAAGCATGCCCCACCGACCAGCCTGATCGATATCCCTCGCGATTCGGATATCTTCGAAGAAGACTTTACGGGCAAGGGAGATATTTCGACCCGATCGAATGCACTAGCCTACGCAGCCGAGCGGAATAGGAGATCGCTGAAAGCTGCCAAGAAAGGCGTCTGTGGCATCGATTGGGTGATCTTGGTCGAGATCGGCAAGCCGGTGCCCTTGCCGCTGACTGTTTGCGAATTAGATGTCGACGGAGTTGGCTATCAAGAGCAAATGTTGAAGCAGCCTATTCGCCTTGTTCTGCCGACAAAGGCTGAGCTTGCCAAGTACGGCGACAGTGAGTTTGTCGCGGCTACCCTTGGGCAATCCGCTGAGCTGGTGAAAGGCGGTGCCGCATGAGGAAGGTCAACATAGCCAAAGACGGCTTGCCGGTATTCGACTCCAGCAGAGATGACTTGCCGGTCTATTACGAAGAGGCCACGTATGAAATTCGCATCTACGATTCCGAAGCCGCCGGCGAACCTAGCGTTTACCGCCCATGGCTTCCAGGCATCCAAGCGATGGCATTCGTTGCTTCGTACAACCATCACGAGAAGCTGACTGGGCGAAGAGCCGAGGCTCATCTGATCCCGGGGAGCATGCCTCAAGACGAGTTGTGTGAGACGGCGTAGGTCAATCGCTTTTCATTCCCCTGCCCTGGGCTGTTCTGGGGCAGGGGAATCTTGAAATGGAAAGAATCTAAGCACTTTCACGTGTCTTATGAAGGTCATTTCGGTATGAAGAGGCCGGGGCAAATTGCGGCTACGCGGTTGACGCCTCTGTCTTCCGACGCGAAACTAAGAGGTTCAGATAAGTCTAACTACCAAAGCTCTCGTTTTGGCAAGGCAACCGAAAGCATTCAATGGACATAGTGCTATCCATAGTGGCAGCCGCTTCCCTGCTCGTATTATCCGGATCGTGCGCAATCTTAGCTGGAAGATACATGAAGGCAAAGATCCTAATTAGAAATTTGGAGGCTACCCAGGTTGAAATTAGTGTGGAGTCGCTTAGGCAGAAGGGGGTAGCAAGAGAGATTGAGTTGGAGCGATCACTTCTTTCGAGTGCACCAGATTTGGAAGATCTATCACTCGAGATCAAGATTTTGAACAACAAGTTAGATTCAACTTCGGAAGTCGATCTTTTGAGCTCGCTACGCAAGATCACTGACAAGCTCAACGAGCTAAGTGGCTCTGATCCTAAGCTGATAGTTGGCTCACACTCTGGCATCGAGGTTGAGCCCAAAACGGTGCCTCGGGAGTAGAAAGGCAACGGCTAGTGAGTAGGGCAAGTCAAGCTGTTACGGCGGAGTCCAGGGCAGGAGCAGGCGCGGCTGGTATAGGTGGCGGGACCCTACTGGTAGCCATTGCCAATGCCATCCCTGATGATAGTCCACTACAGCTCGGGCTAATGCTTGTGGCTCCCTCTGCTGCAATTACGCTGAGCGGACTGTGGCTCTGGGTGCAAGTAGAAATCGCAAACTACTTGCAAGGCCGGAAAGCCGAGACTCTTGTAAAGAAGACGCGAGAAGCCCTTGAAGCTGCTTACAGCAACCCGAACGTATCGGAATCATTTCGAAAAGGAATACGTCGAAAACTCGAAGACCTTGAACTCAGTGTCGCTGACCTTCATCTCGAGCGACTTGAAGCACTGTCTCCAATATCTGTCGACGATGTGCTTGAGATGGAGGCGAAGTTGAAGGAGCAATAGGGAGCGAGCCTGTTTTAGATTAAGGTCTCGCACTTAGTATGTTCCATCAGTTCGTGGCTATTCGCCGAATCTGCCAGCACTGTCGACCAGGTGTCACTGACACCCGTACGCACCACTTTACACCACTTTGTACACCTTTTGCTGGTTGGGCTGCGAAGTGCCTGAAACCCTATAAATTACGATGTTTCCCGCGATTCGTTGCAATTTCATCAATCGCGAAAACTCCTTTTCAAGACTGCCGCCTTAGACCACTCGGCCACCCATCCGACGCATTGTTGCGTGTCTTTGTTCTCTTGCTTGGTTGTGTGCTGGCTTGTTGGACACTCGGGGAGTTGGTTCGGGTGACTGAATCGTCCCCCCTGCTCTGTGCGATGATCGTTCCTGCGTATGATGCCGGACAAGCGGCACGTCCAAGTTTACTGGCTTCTCATCTGGCCGAAAAGTGAAGATGCGAACTCGGGTGTCTGACCACTTTCGGCATTCGAAGGTTCAGGCATAAGGGCTTGAAAAGAAGATGCTGCTTGACCGGACGATCATGCGGAATGGCTTCTGCCACCCCATCTCTGACGATTATTCAGGCGGGGTGCTGGCTGCGTTTGCAGTGCGTCAGGAACGGCTGGTTGCGAATGATGTGTTCATGAATGTCGGTTGAATCGTGTCTTCCTGCGAGTCAATTGCGGGAAACTGGGATGCCTAATAGGGGAGATACTCGAAAGACTTGGGCTGGCAATTGCCCATTGGACGCGGGAGCGTGGGCAGGTGATAATGCAAGGTTGAGGGAATGCTCAGACCGCTTCGAAGGGCGGACGGGATGGATCTGGGCCCTGATCCCGGGAGGTCCGCCTGATTCGTGCCGAACCTCTGATATGTAATGCCAACAAGATTTGTGGTTGCGGCATCTTCTGCGAGCCTCTTCCAGCGATGTGATCAGAGTGGCCCGATGCTGCGCCGACCGATATGAGATTCGCCCATGGACATTCTGTTTGCGGCCACCGGCGACGGATTTTTTTCGACGCACTGGCCCCTTGTACTGACCATTGGTCTTACGTTCCTGGGGCTCCAGTTAGTCCTGTGCGCGCGCTTCTTCCATCAAATTCGTCGTTACGAACAAATTCTGAGTGATCTCAACACAGACTTTGAAGAGGGCGGCTCCGGGCGAGCACATCTGGACAAGCAATTCCGCGGATTTCCCTGGCTGAAGTGGGTTCACGCCAACTTCTCTCCGGGCGCCACGACGCCGGGTAACTATACGCGGGATGAAGTGTTGCAGGAGTTGGACACTCGGGTTGCCGGCAGCTCCGACTACTTGCTGTTGCAACGCATGGGCGTTGCGGCGCCACTGTTAGGCGTGTTGCTCACCGTGTTGGGGTTCATTTGGGTGAATCCGCCGGAGGATCAGGAATTATCCATCGGGCAGATGCTGCAACAGGTGTATCCGTTGGTGGCGGGAGTTGGAACCGGGGCCGCGCTGGCCTTCATCAATCAAGGCTTGCTGCATCTGGCCGGTTGGAAAATCGAACAGCTTCGTATGATGGCTCGAACATGGTTCGACGCCGTCGTCTGGAGTTCGGTTGGGCTCGACACCCAGGCTGCCACGGTCAAGGCGATCGCCGCGATGGAGAAAATGGCCAACTCAGTTTCCGCGACGGCCGATCAGCAATCGCAGAACGCCAGCAGTCTGCTGGAATCGGCCACCGCGATGCAAACCGCCGCGAAGGACTTCCGCGAAATGGTCGGAGCGATGAGCGACGATGTGAAGGGACTGCCTGAGACTTTGGCGGAATTACGAAAAGCGACCTCGGCATCGACCGAGGCGCTCGAGGAGTTGATCCCCATTGGTCAACGGGCCGTGTCCGGGCTCGACGTATCGGTAGCAGCCTTCCGCAGCGCGGTGGAGCGTGAGTTCATCGAAGCAGCCAGAAAGCATCACGCCTCGATTGAAAGTCTGACGGACTCATTCAATGCCATCAGTGCAACGAGTCGACAGGGATTGGAAGAATCGGGCAACCAGTTGAATCATTCCGCCCGGGTGGTGACCGACGCCGCTCAGTTCCTGGCCCAGCAACTCAACGACCATGCTGGTGCGGCGGGTGAAGTGAATCGGATGCAGGAAGAAGTCCGTGCGGCAGTTTCACAACTGTCGATGGCCAGCAACGAATTGCAATCGACGCTGCACAACCAGCTGGGTCCCTCGCAACACGAGATTCTAGAAGCCGCCAACTCGTTTCGAGGTTCCGTCCAACAACTGGCCATGTTTATCGAGCAAGGCGTCGGGCCGGCAACCGAACAACTGAGCAAACTGAACGAAACCCTGGCGGGGCTCGAAGACACGGCGCGATCTCTGAAGACCATCAGCGTGGCCGAAGCCGATCTGACCCGATTGAGCCATTCCTTGCAGCAAGCTTCTACGGTTGCCGATGCCATGGCACAACTGCCGGAGCAATTTCGCGAGGCACTGGCCGTGCTCGCAGTAGAACAGGCGGAGCATCGTCCCTCTGGCAGCAAGCTAGGAAACTGGTTCCGCTCGCGGCCTACCGCAGACACGGCTGCGAACAATGCTTTGAACAATCTTTCCGATGAAGGTTAACCGCCATGCAACTTGAAAAAGCGAGTGGACACTCGGGCGGATCCGGCTTGGCGGGCTGGATTTCTACAAACGATGTCACCTTGTTCACGATGGTGTTGGTCGTGCTGATTGCCCTGGCACTGCACACCAGCCTGGTGAAGAAGCGGAAGAGCAACGAGGAACTCACCCTTAATCTCACCAACACATCCAGTGAACGCGACTCGCTGGATGCCGAATTGCGGAAGCGTCGGGAGGAGTTGGCAGCCCAGGGACAAACGCTGGAGCAGATCGAGGCGAGCTTGCAGGTTACGCAAGGCGAGCGAGATCAAATCAATAAAGATTTGCAGACAACCCAGCAACTGGTCGCGTCGCTGCAAGCGAGCATCGAGGGCCTGCAGGCTGAAAAGTTGGAACTTAGCGAAAGCCGCACGAGGCAAGAGGCCCAAGCGAGTGAATTATCCGAGCTCACCAAGCAGCTCACCACCGAGAAGCTGTCACTCACCGAGCAGCTGGAGAAACTCGGGGGGCAACTGGTCGAAAAGATCGATGAACTCAAGGCAGTCGAGCAGACGCGGACCCGGCTGAACGAGCAAGTGGGCGAGCTCGACGCGATCATTGCGACCTTGGAATCGAAGCTTGATGCGGCGAACCTCGACATGTCGAAGATCCAAGAGCAACACACCGAAGAGAAAACCAAGGCCAAGGCGCGAATTACCGAGCTGGAAGAACTTGCCAGGGAGAAGGGTGTCGCCGTCGAAGACTATCTAGCCAAGCTTCGTCGGGCCACCGAGGTGATCGAAGGCTTACAGGTCGAGCGAGCGAATATTGAGGAGCAGCTTACCGCCGCCGAGTTGCGATACGAGCAACAGTTGTTGAAGGAGACCACCGTCAATCGCGAACTGGTCGGTGTGAAGGGGAAGCTGAACAAGGTGGCCATCATCTTTGACGCCTCGGGCAGCATGAAAGAGGCGGCCACCGACTCCACGGGCGATCGGTGGAGCGAGGCGCAAGAAATCGCCAAGACCTGGCTGCAGTATTTGAATGTCGATGAGTGTGTGTTGATCGTTTTCTCCTCCAATGTTCGCACCTTCCCAGCTGATGGTGGTTTTGCCGATCTTCGCGGCGATGAAGGGGCGGCGGTGCGGCGTCAGCTTCTCGATGAGTTGACCAAGGTCGAACCCGAGGGCTGGACCAACACACTGGGGGCGCTTCGTACGGCCTATCGGTACGAAGGGCTCGATTCGATCGTACTGCTTTCCGACGGAGCGCCGACCAACCCGAATCTTGGCGAGTTCGACCAAGGTGTCGCGGACTCCATCTATGACCTTTGTCGTCAGTATCCCGACATCCCCGTGAACACCATCGGGTTGGGCAATTACTTTGACGAAGATCTGGCGACCTTCTTGCGTTCAGTCGCTCGCATCACGGGGGGCACGTTTCGGGGGCGATAGTGTTAGAATTTCTCGTGTCTTCGCGAGTTCTTATGGCTTGAAGACGATCTCAAACGGACAACGAATCGGACGAGGTTTCGTCGCTCGCCTGTTCGCAAAGTTCTCCATCGTTTGATACGATCATCCCTGCTTCAGTCTGGCCGTTAACGTGCGAAAGGTGTATCAGTCTCCGCTAAGAACGCGACTCGACGGTTATTGGGTCAGGGGCCCGCAAAAACTGAAGCATCTGCATGTTGAAAAGAGTCCGAGAGCCGATCATGAGGTTTCTTTGCTGGTTGATTGCGGTACTGCTGGTGTTGACGGCCCCGTGGCCGTTTGTCGGGAAGTTGACGAACAACGTTGTTGGCTTCCCTCCGTGGGCCTTCTATAGCTTTTGCGCAACCGTCGTTTTCGCCGTTACGGTTTTCTTCCTGTTACGGTATGCCTGGGATACTTTCGCCGGCCCGGACACGCACTGCGATGGATAGTAGTCCGCCACTGTTGGGCACCGGCGGCATCATCTTCGTCGCCATCTATATTTCGGCGCTGCTGGTCGTTGGGTGGATTGGGCGACGGGCCCGCCAGGAGAACACGCTCAGCGATTTCTATCTTGCTGGCAGGCATCTCGGCCTGGTTGTCTTGCTGCTGACGTTGTACGCCAGCCAATACAGCGGGCTGACGTTGATCGGTTTTGCCGGATCGGTCTACCGCAGCGGCTTTGTGTTTCTCGTCAGCATCACGTTTGCCTTGGGGATTGTTGCCGCATACCTGGTGTTCGCCCCGAAGCTGTATCGGCTGTCGCGGCAGCAGCAATTCGTTACGGCCGGCGACTTCTTGCAGTACCGCTATGGTAGCCCCGTTTTGGTGTTGCTGACGTCGGTTATCTTTCTTATCACCCTTGCGAACTACATCCTGACGAACCTGAAGGCGATCGGGCACCTGGTGGAAAGTTCGACCGGCGGATCGGTGCCGTTTGTGCCGGCCATCATTGCCATGTCGTTCATCATGGTGGCCTACGAAAGCCTGGGCGGCATGCGGAGCGTGGCCTGGACCGATGCGATTCAGGGAACGCTGTTGTTGGTCGGTTGTCTCGCGATCTTCGCGTTGGCTCTGTGGAGTTTTGGCGCCCCGTGGACGATTGCCGCCAAGTTGCAGGCTGAACATCCCGACTTCTGGCAACCGCCCGACCTGTACGGCAAGTTTGCTTGGGTCAGCACGATCGTGATTGTGTTCTTCGGTCCGCCGATTTACCCCCATGCGGTGCAGCGAATTTATGCCGCCAGCGACGAGAAGACGTTGCGGCGATCGTTGCAACTGCTGTTGGTGATGCCGTTCGTGACGACGTTGCCCGTGATTTTTGTCGCGCTGGTGGGGGCCGCCGAATTCTCGGGCTTGGATCGAGACGGCAGCGAGACGATTCTATTTCATGTGCTGACCGACATGGGAACGAACAACCCGGCGACCAAGCCGCTGCTGATTCTGTTCGTCGCGGCTGCGCTGGCGGCGATCATGTCGACGCTCGACTCCGCACTATTGGCGTTGTCCGCCATCTTCACCAAGGATATCTACGCGCGTTTCCGCCCCGGCATGTCGCAGTCTCACCTCACCTTCGTCGGCAAGCTGTTCTCTTGGGTGCTGATGTTCGTGCTGGTTTATTTCGCCTGCAACTTGCCACAAACCTTGTGGCGGTTGACCGAGATCAAGCTGGAGATTCTCTGCCAGGCCGCCCCGGCGATCTTTCTGGGGCTTCATCTCCCCAGGCTCAACGCCCGTGCCATACTCGCCGGAATCGTTGCAGGGATGACCATCTTCGTGGCATTGCAACTTGCATCGACGTTCACCGGAGACGAATTCTATAAACGTCCCTTCGGAATCCACGCAGGAGCGTGGGGTCTGGCAGGTAACTTTCTGCTGGTTGCGGTGGCGTATAGAGTCAACTCTGCCCGCGAGAGTTAAATGCGTAAAGAGCGGCATGATTGATATCGCCCTGCAAGCGGGGAACTGGGCGCGGCCAAGCTTAATCTACACAATCGTGGTGAGTCATTCGCTGATAATGACTCTCAGCGCCATCCAGATCCGTCGATCAAGCCAGCACAGGTAGGGTCACGGTGTCTACATCCGAGGCGTATTCTGAACCACTCGTGTCAGAGACTAAGATTAAGATATAGTCCAGAGTCCTGTTTACTTGGTCCCATTTGACAAGGTCCAACCTCGGGTCAGACAGGGTGTCTGCGGCCTTACCCCTTTGAATCGGTCCAGCCGATCCGCGTCTTGCTGAAGGGAATCTGAGGCAACTGGAGTCGCAGATAAAGATAGAGCTCGAGTTCCTGAAACCGCCTAAAACCCGGCAAATAGTGGCAAAATATCCTCCGTGTCTTGCCTCGCGTCAATCGTGTTCGCTGACCTTATCGCGCGTTGGGAATTCTTCCGGGATGGGGATTGTCACGTCTCCGGTGGCGGCCCACTCGGTTCCGCGTTGGTAAGTGGTGATGAAGCCGTTGCACTTCATCGAGTAGTCGGCGTGACCCATGGGCGTGTGAAAGATTCGCCCCTTGCCATACTCGATGGTCATGATCATCGGCTCGTGGAGACCTCGCCCGCCTTGTGCTGGGTCGGAGAATGCAGTGGCGAGCACTTTCATGTTGGCGCCCGGACCACGCAGGCGATCGTAGAGTTCGTCTTTGCTGTGCAGCCAGGAGTTGGGCATGCCGCGGGTGATGGGATGCTCAGAGTCACGAATGACGACTTGAAAAGCGTGCTGGCTGCCGTGGCTGCCTCCGTTGCCGGGAGAAGTATCTCGAACGATTTCATCGTCTTGAAAATAGATGTAGGGTCCCGATGCCTCGTTGCGACCGCCCCACCCCCCTAGCCCGATCATCTCGTTGTATTCCTTCCAGGAGCCAAACGCATTGTTCGCCGCGTGCACGACAACAAAACCACCGCCGTCGCGCACGTAACGTTCGAAGTCCTGTTGTGTGGCTTCACTCCAAGGCTGGCCGTTGTAATTCGAAACAACCACGTCGTAGTCGGAGAACTTCGGTTGGAAATCAGAGAGATCGTCTCCCGGCGGCGAAGTCGCGACATCTACGTGAAACAAACGTGTCTCTTCGAGCCATCGCTTCAATAGCGGGGTTGTTGCTCGCCAATCGTGATTGTTTTGCCCATCGACAATCAACGCATCCAGAGCTGTATCGCCACGCACGGGTGAATTGGCCAGAAGGACCATCAAACCAATCAGCAACCATCGGGTCATCGAAGTCTCTCCGTTCGGTCAATTCTCACCAGTTCACTCGGTCGGGAGCAGCGTACGGTGCCGCACTTTCTACGATTCTCTCACACGAATCCGGCGCAATCAAATCTTCGCCGTTGGTGTGCTCATCGCAGGTCCAACGCGTCACTAGTGCTTGAATCCGCTGGCTTCTTCGGCCGTCATCGAGGCGTGAACCGGGTGCTTTTCGAAGAATTCTATGGCCCGTTTCATGTCGTCTAGCAAAAGGCCGGCCAGGTCGCGACTCACCCCGTGACGAACCAGGATGCGTTGAATCACGAGATCCTGGCGATCTGCCGGCATGGAGTACGCCGGAACCTGCCAGCCACGGCTTCGCAGCGCGTTGGCGAAATCGTACAGGGTATAGCCGGGATTGGCATCGTCTTTCATCTTCCAGCACAGGGCAGGAATGCCTTGGTGCATGTCGCCGCCGTAGATGATCTCGAAGGGACCCAGCTTTCCGATCTCGTTCGAGAGATACGCGGCTGTTTCGTAGCAGGCGGTGTGGATCTTCCGATAGCCGGTCTTCCCAAGTCGCAGAAAGTTGTAGTACTGAGCCACGATGGACCCGCCCGGCCGCGAAAAGTTCAGTGCGAAGTCGATCATGTCTCCGCCCAAGTAGTTCACGTGGAAGACCAAATCCTCGGGCAAGTCTTCTTTCTCTCGCCAGATAACCCAACCGACGCCCAACGGCGAGAGACCGAACTTGTGTCCGGAACTATTGATCGATCGCACACGCGGAATTCGAAAATCCCAAACCAGTTCCGGGGCGCAAAACGGAGCGAGGAAGCCACCACTCGCGGCGTCGATGTGCATCGGGATATCGAGCCCCGACTTTTTTTGTAACTGATCGAGCGCCTCGGCTACGGCGGCCACCGGTTCGTATTGGCAGGTGAACGTTACGCCGAGCGTCGGTACGACGCCGATGGTGTTTTCATCACACCTTTTCAATACTTCTTCGGGGTTCATAATCAATCGATCTTGCTCCATCGGGATTTCGCGGAGTTCGACATCCCAATAACGAGCGAATTTGTGCCAACAGATTTGGACCGGGCCGGTAATCAAATTGGGTTTATCGATCGACTTCCCATCGGCTTTCCGCTTGGCACGCCATCGCCACTTCATCGCCATACCACTGAGCATGGCGGCTTCGCTGGATCCGGTGGTCGAGCAACCTCGCGTGTTGGCCGCTTCGGGAGAATTCCACAGGTCGGCCATCATGTGGACACAACGCGCTTCGATCTCCGCGGTCTGCGGGTACTCGTCTTTGTCCATCATGTTTTTGTCGAGGCATTCGTCCATGATCTCGTGAACCTCGGGCTCGGCCCAAGTCTGACAAAACGTGGCCAGATTCTGTCGCGAGTTGCCATCAAGCATCAGTTCGTCGTGCACCACGGTGTACGCAAGTCGCGGATCGTGTTCCTCTTCCGGCATAACGTATTTGGGCATACTGCCAGAAAGGTCTGAGGAGGCGTACAGATCATCCCCCAGGGACTCTCTCACCGTGTCTTTCTCGTGGATTGGCATCCGATTCTCCTGGAGTTTCTAGATCTTGCGAGGTCCCGGTAACCTGTGGTTCGCAGCCGAGGCAAGAGGTGTGACATAAGTGGAATGGTTATTGCGAATGGCAAGATGACCTGCAATTCAGACAACCTTGCAGGTGACTGATCTCTGAGAAATGATATCGTGTTCTCCGCCAATCAGCGAGGTCATGCGACTCGGTGTTCACGCAATCGGTGGAGCGATACTCGTGTGTTGCCACTTGGTTGACTTTGTGTGATCGAGGACCTTAGAGTGGCGACAGAGCGGAGTTCTTTTGTAGAGATCGAGCATGAATTTCCCCGTGCCGCATTGGGCGGCGCCGGTTTCAATCTAACGTGGGCAACTCGACATTCCATCGACTGCATGCGCCTGGTAGTCTTGCTGAGCAAGAGAAAGCGAAGAAATGAAACAACCTAAGTGGTCCCGTCGCCGTTTCGTACAGCAGGCAGCCCTTTGGTCGGGTGCCGCGATCTGGACAAGGCCCCTCGTTCGCGCGGCTGGCTTTGAAAGTGCAAATGAACGCCCGCGGATTGCTGCGGTCGGTACCGGTAGTCGTTGGGATCATCGCGCCACCGGCCTCCAAGGCACGTATGGTTCTGGCAAGGAGTTTCCGAGATTCGGTGACGTCGTGGCCGTATGTGATGCGGACGCCGACCGGCAGGAACGGGCAGCAGCGCTCGTCAAAGATTGGTGTGGTCAGGCGCCCGCTGCACTGAGCGACTACCGGGCGATCATCGATCGGGACGATATCGACATCGTTCATATTTCCACGCCCGATCACTGGCATGCCAAAATTGCAATCGAGGCCATGCTCTCGGGCAAGGATGTGTACTGCGAAAAGCCGATGACGCTTACGATCGCCGAAGGACAACAAATGTGCGACGTATGCCGCCAAACCGGCAAGATCGTTCAAGTGGGTACACAGCAGCGAAGCGACGGGAATTTTCTCAAGGCCATTGCCATGATCCGCGATGGACGGGTTGGCAAACTTAAGCACGTGACGTGCAGCCTGGGAGGATCACCAACAAGCCCGAAGATTCCGGTTGCCGCACCGCCGGCCAATCTCGATTGGAATCAATGGCTTGGTCCGGCACCCGAGGTTCCCTATCGACACCTTCCCGGCGATTACGGTGAAACGAAGAGCTGGTCGAGATGTCACTATGAGTTTCGTTGGTGGTACGAATACTCCGGCGGCAAGTTCACCGACTGGGGCGCGCATCACGTTGACATTGCCACGTGGGCCATGGACAAGCCCGAGCGTGGACCGGTGAAAATCGATCCGGTGATGGTCAAGCATCCGGTGTCGTTCGAAAATGGTTACCCCACCGCCGACGATCAATTCAACACGGCCACTGAGTTTCTCATCGACGCGACGTATGACGATGGCACGAAACTGACGATTCGCCACGATCTGGACAACGGAATTCTGTTTGAAGGTGCCGAGGGTCGCATCTTCATCAATCGCGGACGACTAGCCGGAAAGCCGGTCGAAGAATTGTCGGGCAATCCGCTCCCGCCGGGGGCTATCGAAAAAGTCTACAAAGACCGCCCCGTTACCGGCCACGTTCAGAACTTCTTCGAAGCCGTCGTCGACCGACGAGAGCCCGTCTCTGATGTGTTCAGCCACCACCGCGGTCTGACCACCTGCCATCTGGCTGCCATCTCCGCCAGACTCGGTCGAACACTAAACTGGGACCCAAAAGCAGAACGCATTGTTGGCGATGAACAAGCGCAAGCCCTCATTCAACGCCAAAAGCGTGCGGGATTTGAAATTGAGACTTAACCGCGGGCGACCTCGACTTCAGCAGGCTACTTGACTCAAACAAGGTGAATCCTCGAAATGAATTCGACGGGCGGCAACACTTGAAATTTCTTGCTGGCGTGAAGCTAGCCGGGTGACCGTGAGCGGCGGCGTGGGCAAGTTCCCAAAGGTCACTCTCAGTTCAATTGGCTGATTACCTGTGCGAATAAGTTAGCGCTTCCGTACCGCACTCTGTGATGCGGTCAAAGCTTCTATTGAACGTTCTGAATTCGACCACTTTGGGCCGAAGTTGCAATTGGACACGCTTCTTTGCCTGCATGATAATGCTCCTACTTACACGGTAGGAAGAAAGAGTTTGTGGCGGAAACTCCGCGATATATCTTTCATCGGCAAAGACTTTTCTAGGTTGGGAGCTGCTAATGATTTCTCGCAAGATCGCTTCGCTGTCGCTATTTGTACTGTCCGTCTCCGCCTTTGGCCCATGTGCTCAAGCAGCACCTTACGTTCCGCCCTCGCTGAGTCCGGGCGATTCGTATCATCTGGTGTTTATTAGCGATGGGTTACATGACGCCACTAGTGGAGTGATCTCCACCTACAACAACTTCGTGCAAAGCCAGGCGGCGTTGAATCCGGTGCTCACCGGTACGAACGTGGGCGTTACCTACAAAGCAATCGCTTCCACGACCGCTATCGATGCGAACGCCAATGCGGTGGTTTCCGCGCCCGTCTACAATTTCAATGGAGACAAAATTGCAGACAACTTTGCCGACATGTGGGACGGCAACATCGACAACCCCATCGCCTATAACCAATTCGTGGCCACGGTGTTTCCGCCTGATATCTGGACCGGCTCGCAGCCTTCCGGTATTGCGTCAGTTGGAGCGGAGTTGGGCCAGGCGAATCCGCGAACGGGACGTTCCGATCTGGCGGACAGCAGATGGGTTGATGAGATATTTTCAAACTCGACCTTTAATTCCAGGTTTTACGGACTCAGCCAGCAACTCACCGTTCCGGTGCCCGAACCTTCCAGCTTCATTCTGGCCATGTGCGGCTTGCTTTCGGTGGTGTACGTGACTTGGCGCAATCGTCGCCGGGCGTGAGTTCAAGGGACTCGAAGGCATAGAGTTTTCGCCGTCCATGCGCATTCGATTCGCGTGGTCATCCGTCATGCGCGCCAGTGAGTCAGGTTCGAGACCGAACAATCCAGGCTGCAAGGGGGGAGTGTTTCCAGCAGGAAAAGCTATGCGCACAAGGTGCTGTTCACACCACATCGTCCCAAGGGTGGAACGGCACTTCACGGTATTCGCACTTGAGCATCTGGCGTTACGCGCTGCGACCGAACCGTGTTCTTCGCAAGGCTGCCAATCGATTGTTGGCCCACTCTTCTCCCCAGGGCAATAGCTCCATCTTTGTGCGGTCTTATCATCCGCAGTTTCGCACCATGTTGCAGCATTCGATGGCTTGATTGAACGATGCTGCTTCGCAAGTTTGCTCGACAATTTGTTCCCTCCACTTTAGAGGGGTGCCGTAAGCGAAGGGTTGGCAGCTCTTTGCCAATCTCGGTGCTTGTTTCTCGAAGACCAATTCGCAGCCGCGGCCATCTCGAAGAGCTGGCCCCAGCGGAAAACCGTACTTATTCCCTAAAGCTCCCATCCCGGAATAAGTCAGAAAAATCCGCAATTAGGTACTTGCAGCGGGCCTGCCAGGTATCTATTGTAATTGAGTCTCAGTTGCGATAAGTAAGTGCGACCGAGAGATCATCGTCGATTCCCACCATATTTCCCGCCAAAAACACAAGTGGTTAGCTCGGTCTTGCCAAGCATCACCCCCCCTGCCAAAGCATTCACGCTCCGACCCGCCAGCAATTCGCGGAAGCTCATCGCGTATACGGCGGTAGTTATTGTGCGTGTTTTGGATGCCCTCGGTATGGGGGGGTGCGTGCAGCGTTATACCGATGTCGAGATCCGACGGACTTTCCTTCCTTGGGTGCGGATTCTGGTTTGCTCGACCTGTTCATTCTCGGAACTGCTTCCGCCATTCGGACCGCCGGCGTTCAGTCTGCGGTTGTCGGTTCCGCATTGTGGGAGCGTGCTCTCGTGCTTCGAAATTTCCTGCTTTCGAGTTTTACACCTTTGATGATCTTTTTTGATTGAGGAGCTAATGCTAGTGATGAGAAGTTTTCCAAAATTTGGTCCGCTGATGGCTGTACTTGGACTGCTCGCTGTGAGCACCGCCGATGCCGCCTTTCTTACCCCCAGTCTTCCGGGAACCACCGACTTCGATGGCTGGGACGACCTGACCGTAAGCAATCCTCAGGTAGCCGCGGCGATCCCACCTTTCGTGGGGTTTCCGGGTGCGGCACCTTGGCCGGAACCCATCGAGTCTCACGTCGCTGGCTCTGGTGACGCCACTTTCGATAAGACTGCAGGCAACGGTTACCCTGCCACCTCCAGTATCTACACCTCCCCTTTCAGCAACGGGAGTTTCAGCGTTGCGGACTCCACACCGGTTGCCGGAATTGAAACGGTGATGTTCCAGATTCAAATTGGGGCAGGCAGCGCAGGCTATCTGGACGGCAATCCGACGCTAACGCTCAACGGCTCGACACTTGTCCCACTGGCCGATTCCGCCGTCATTAGCTCGGGCATCATCAATGACCCGGGTTTCGGTCCCATCGACGTCGGAACGCTGGCTTACCAGTGGGACCTTACGGGTCTAGGTCCGGTCACTTCGTTCGATGTGGAATTCACCACCGACGGTACGAGTTCGACGATCTACGCTCTTCAGCTGGATCAGGGCAGCGAATTTGTCGCGGCGGTTCCGGAGCCAAGTTCGTTGGTGCTTCTCGGATTAGGTGCGGTTGTCTTGTTTGTGTGGCGCCGACGCCGCTAGGTTTTTGGTTGATTGCGGCGGGCGGGTTTCCGTCCGCCGCAAACACCATTCCGTGGGTCAATAAAGCCCCACGGCAGAAGCTGTTTCGGTGTCTTGACACTTTACTGGGATGCATTAGAATCCAATCTCATTTGAGACTGATTCTCAATATAAAAGCGATTGAACGATACTGCATTGCATGGCGGTTCGTTCAGCAATTCGATTGAGTATCAGGGGCTCCATTAGCAATTCCGAGGGTGCCACGTCTTAGTCGAACACGCCGTGCGGATAACGAAGTCTTGTGAGATTCCGTGCTGGTTCAATCGACGATGTGTTGAGTGAACTGCTAGCTGTACTTAAAGGAACAAACATGTCCTCTGCCATAAAAGCCAAGGTTGCTCGATCGCGGCGGTTGGGTCTTCGGGGTAGCCGATTCCCGCTGGTCGAAGCGTTGGAATCGCGAAATCTGTTGTCGGCTGTGAGTCTCAGCGAGAGTGAGGTGTCTCTGGTCCCTGTCGATCTGCGGGTGAGCGAGGACTCGAGTACCTCGAGTCTTGACGAGTTCTGGGTCTCGCTAGATTCCGCTCCAACCCACAACGTGATTGTTACGTTCACATCGAGCGATTCCACGGATCTTCAGTTGGGTGACGATCTCTTCGACACGACGTACGAACCGTCGCTTCAGTTGACGTTCACGCCGGGCGACTGGTCGACTCCTCAGATTGTGGTGATCCGCGCTGAAAACGATCCGCATGTCGAAGGGACGCATTCCGCGTCGGTCAACTGGGGTGCCTCGAGTACGGATTCGAGCTTCAACGGTCTGTCTGGCTCGCTGGACGCCAAGATTTTCGACAATGATACGGACGGGGATCTGCTCGCGATCAACGAGTTTGTCAATAATCACGAGGGTTCCGACACCGACGAGTTCGTTGAGCTGATCAACCTCAATGATTCATCGTTGGGCCCGACCTTCGTACCGTTCTACTTGTTGCAGGTCGATGGTGACGCTGGTGACCAGGGCGTGATCGATTCCATTACCGTGGTGAATGCAGGTATTCCCGATGGCTCCCGAGAGACATTCGACTTCAACAACCAGATCGAAGATGGATCGATGACATGGATTCTGGTTGAAGGTCTCGATCCGGACGTGACGGTTGGCTACGACCTAGACGCGGACAACGACGGAATCCTCGACTTCCCGGTGCCCTACACTACCATCGGTGGTTTGCCGCAAGATGCTGTCTCGGTCGACGATGGTGATCCGGGTGATGCACACTATGCCAGGGTCGTGTTGGAGCCGAGCTACGATGCTCCTCAACCTGGAAGTGGAACCGCCGTGGGAGGTGCCTCTCGGATTCCGGATGGTTTTGTACCAACGTCCGGCGGCACGCTCTTAACATCCGCAGCAATTGACGATCGGTTCGGGTGGGACTTTGGAACCTCTGGTTCGATTAATGGAGCCTGGGACGAGTTCACCGTGCCCGTCGGAGCACCGGGGAACTTCCCGGATGCGGGTGACTTTGGTTCGGGTTCCAGTTCGAATCTTACGCAAAACACCGCGGGGGCATTCCTTACCTCTGGAAACAACATCTATTCATTCTCGACCGTCACGGACTTTGATGTCTCGATCAATACGACCAGCCTCTCTGGTTCGTTCACGCGGGTGGTGGCACAGTGGAGAACCCTTGGGGGTGAACTGGATTACGGATCCGTGTTGCTAGACGGATTCGCACCGGTTTATACCGAGCAGCTCAGCCAAGCCGCGTTAGGCGGACTAGGTGGTTCCGGAATCGATTACCTGGCCGTGTGGGACTTTGCCGCCGCTCCCTTGTCCTCGTACGATTTGGAGTTCACCGCAGCCGGAACCAGTTTGTCGCTCGATCAATTCCAGGTAGACGCCTATGCCCAGGCGACTGCGTTTCCCGACCCTGCTCCGCTCAATCCGTTTGTGCGAAACAATCCGTTTGGCCTACCGGGGCCTGCCACCGATGTCGTTCCCGGCCTGGCCGCCAACACGAATGATTCCACGAATCAGCAGATTCCCGGGTTGTTGATTTATGAAAGCGGTAGTTCGACCGACGTGGTCGAGGGGTCCGCTGCGGTCGACTCCTACGAAGTGTTCATCGGCACGAGCCCTTCATCAACCGTCACGGTGAACATCACGGCGGATGCCCAACAGGAAATAGCGGTCGATACCGATGAAGACGGCGACTTCAACGACGAGACGTTCGGTTTGGTTGGTTCGATCGTCTTCGACACCAGCTCGGGTGGGACTTCGCGGACTGTATTCGTACGGGCGGTTGATGATCCGACACTTGAATCGGACCCACACACCGGAGTCATCACCCACGCTGCGGTCAGCAGCGACTCCGACTACAACGGCAGTGCCGCGTTCCCGAAATTGCTCGACAACGCTTTCGGAACCGCTGGCAGCACCGTCACGGTCTCGGTCGGTGACAACGACGGGGTTTCCGCCACGGCCGACATTGGGGGTCCTTACTCGGGCGACGAGGGCACGTTGATCGCGCTTTCGGGTGCGGGTAGTTCGGGGGCGACGCTCTACGAGTGGGACTTGGACAACGACGGGCAATACGACGATGCGGCTGGCGTGAATCCCAACTTCAACGCCACCGACAACGGCGTGTTCACCATCGGCCTGCGAATCAACGGCGTCGGTGGACCGACCGATTCGACCACGGTGACCGTGAACAACGTGGCTCCCACCGCTTCGATCTCCGGGACGACTGCCATCTATCGCGGTGAGACCGTGACCTTCACGCTCAATGCGGTCGATGCTTCGCCGGTCGATCAGGCCGGGTTGTTCGACTTCGAAATCGACTGGGACGGCAACGGCTCGGTCGATGAAACGCTGCTTGGCGTGCCCGACGGCACCACGGTGATGCACACGTTCCCGACCACGTTCTCCGGCAACGTGCAGGTTCGTGCCACCGACAAAGACGCGGCGACCGGCAGCTTCAGCCAGTTGCCGATCGATGTTACGGCCCATGTTCTTCGCGACGACGGGTTCGGCAACACCGACCTGATCTGGGGCGGAACCGAACTGCTGGACGCGGTCTTTGTGTTCGGCAGTGGTGCGAGTCTGTCGTTGTTCGTGCAGTTAGAAAACCTGGTGACCGTCAACCGTCTTGATGCGATCGGCCCGGGCGTGACCGGCAAGATCATCATGCACGGCTATGGCTTCCCTGACGTGCTGGTTGCAGATTTCGCCACGGGCAACTCGCTTGAGTTGCACGGCGGCGACGGCGACGATGTTCTCGTGGGTGGTTTTCTCGGCGACACGCTTTATGGCAATGCCGGCAACGATGTGCTCCTCGGCGGCACGCAGTTCATCGACGGTGCGGACCAACTCTTTGGCGGCGAGGGCAAGGACACCCTGTTTGGCCACTGGGGTGCGGACACCCTGAACGGCGGTGCCGACGAAGACCTGCTGATGGGCGATCGCTATGCCTTCGCGGACATTCCCAGCGCGGTTCTGACGATCCACAACGAGTGGGTCTCGGGCCGACCGTACGCCGAACGAGTGACCAACATCCAGGGCATCACCAACACCGGTGTGAACGAAGACATTTTGAGTACCGGCGTCACGATTGCTGAAGACGGTGACGTCGACACCTTGATCGGCGGCCTCGGCGAAATGGACTGGTTCCTCTACACCTTCGGGGAAGACATCCTCGGCGACGTCATCGAACCCGACGAAGAAGAAACCGATACTAGTTTGTAAAATGCATTCGCTTGAATCTCAGGAGATTGATTCATGCAATACCGTTCAAAACCTTCAAAGTATCAGCGGTCATTCGATCCGACTCGCCTCGCTAATCGTCGGGGCTTCACGTTGGTTGAACTGCTGGTTGTAATTGCCGTGATTGGGATACTGATCGCGATGTTGTTGCCGGCGGTGCAATCGGCTCGTGAAGCCTCGCGAAGAATGTCTTGCAGCAACAACTTGAAGCAGCTCGGCCTGGCGATGCAGATGCACCATGAGTTCAAAAAGGAAATGCCGCCCAGCGCGCTGCTATACATTTACACCTATTACCGTGGCGATCCACAATATAGAGCGGGGTTTTCTGGATGGGTCACGCTATTGCCATTTCATGAAGAGCAAGTTCTGTATGATCAGCTCGATCTCGACGCTGACCCGAATGGCCCCAAGAATAGTGAGTTGATCGCGGATTACACCCCCCCGGTTCATTTGTGCCCATCAATGCCCACCATCGGACTGCCTCCTGGCTCGTCGAGCTACGCCTTTTCGACGGGAACGGAGTACTACAGGGATTTCGAGAATAATGGCGCTATCGTCGACGCGCTCAATGCCTACCCCCGAAAGGATGAATTTGATGAGCCGATTGAAATGTCGTCAATCCAGTTCAGCGACATAACGGATGGACTTTCCAATACGCTGTTTGCGGGGGAATTCGGGATTCAGGAGAAACTTTCCGATGATGCGATTCCCTTCGCGGACGACTCATCTGATCCTCTCACGGCTCAGTGGGCGGCCAGCTATCCGTATCATTCAGCAGGCTCGACTGCAGGTGGCTACAACGACACCCGAATCTCAGGCTCCATTCACGAGGAAAGGGAGATGTTCCGGAGTCAGCATCCCGACGGTGCTCAGTTCGCCTTTTGCGATGGCAGCGTCAAGTTCATCATGGAATCGGTCGATGCGACTGTTATGGATCGGCTGGCCCAACGAAACGACGGTCTACTGATCGACCCGGTACCATGGTAAATATCTCAACCAGCCGGACATGGCTGTGGCTTGTTGTGCTCGTGGCATTGACGTTGGGAGGATGCCAGTCCTCGGACGAATTTGCGACCGCGTCAGGAACCGTCACCGTCGAAGGCAAACCGGTTTCGGGCGTGATTATCCGGCTCGTGCCTATTGCCCCGACGACGGGCCCCAAATCAGCGACGACTGTGTACAACGGAGCCTTTTCGTTTGACGCTGAGGAGCGCTTGCACGGCGGTGAGTATCGCGTCCGATTCTCCGTGATGCCGGCCAATCTGCGGGCTCAATTGCCACCCGAGCAATTCGAGGGCATTGTACCGGCAGACAAATCCATTGCGTTCGAGTACGACTCCAAGAGCGAAATCACCTGGACCATCACGCCCGGGGCAGAAAACACTTCGACGTTCGATATCGAACTCCGATAGCGTCGCTACGAGTGTCGCTTCACGCGTTTCAGGGGAGTTGGTCTACCGTACGATGCGGCCGTGGAGATGGCTGGGTGCTTGATAGACTCAGCGCATCGGCCGAGGGAGCCGAGCGTGCTGGGCGAGTGCTTTCAGTTGGTTCTTTCCAGTAGCGAAGCATGACGTGGCCGAAAAAGATGAAGGCCCAGACCAGGCACAATGTGCGAAGTGAGGCCGCGTTTGGTATCCAACGGTTCATGGCCTTGATTCCCCGGCTTCCTCTTCGAGGAAGGAATCGGGCAACGCGACACAGCACATTCGTTCGTGATGGGTGTGATGCTGACAGGGGGAGGTTGATCGCTCGCTTCCGCCGGACGACTTCTCAAGCTGCGACTGCCAGCGACGCGACAAGGATAGTTGATCGTCTTGTCGATACAGTTGGGCGATCAGGCGGAGCAAATTAGGACAACTGATCGATTCAGGTTCAATTTCGTCGAGAATCGACCAGCCGTCGACGTGGTGATTCACGGCCAGCGAGAGGAGGCCCACGTTGGCCGCGTAGAGCGAATTGTGGGGATCGAGCGTCAACGCATGTGCGACGAAAGGGAAAATCTGTGAGCATTTGAAGTCGAGACGCGCTCGGTAATAGCCGAGGCCGAACCACGCTTGATGGATCTCAGGAAACTCTCCAAGGATCCGTTCGCAGGCTGACAGCGCCGTGGAGTACTCGGAAATGGATCCCAAGATACAAGCGGCTTGTGCAAGCGACTTGATCGATGTGTCGGAATCATGCACGAGTCGACAGGCGAGTTGGCAGCAGCGGTCCTCATCGCCTCCTCGGCGGTAGCAATCTGCGAGGGCTAGCGAGGCCGCGGGACAAAGTAAGCCAAGTGAATTGGCCGTTTCAAGATCGGCGATGGCGCCGAAGCACTCACCGCATTGGTGCTTCGCGCACCCCCGCATTTGCCAGCCTCGAGGGTCAGAGGGAAACTGGTCCACCGCGTGATCCAAGAGGCGAAATGCGGCATTTAGATCGCTGTCCTGCAGCGACTTGGAAGCCTTCCTGAGCAGTTTATCGAGAACTTCACTCACGATATGTCCTGTTTCTAGTTGGTTTCTCTAGGCCTCGACTGCCTGGATCCAGGCGGGAGTCTTTGGTCAGTCGAGCGCGACGCGAGGGCATTTATCACTTGGTCAGGATGAGTTTGTCATTGCGGGTGACGCGAAGCCTGTACGTTTCACCTTTGTGACTGATCACAAGCTCATTTTCCCGGCCCAGCAGCTCGCCGCTGCTAATGGTTCGCGGTTGCGGTTCGGGGCGACTTTCCCCTTGCGATTTTTCATCGGTGGTCATTGCGATATCGGTTCCATGTACGGGTTGGGCAAGATTGTAATGATATTGAGTCTCATGATCAATGAAATTCTCGCAAAGTTTGCCAGGAGCCTGTTCTTGGCCTGGGGAAAGTGCCGCTATTCGGCGATATGGGTGGTGGAATGCGAAAAACTTTCAGGGATACTTGCTTTCGGCTCTTGGCGGTGAGATCTCTGCAATCACCAATCCATTAGGTGATATCGAGTATTAATAGGGAATAGCCAGTCTGGGTACCCTCTCCCAGCCAGCGCCGGAAGGGGGCGTAACCGTGACCGCTGACCATCTTGCCTGCCCTTTTGCGAGACCTGGAAAAGGCACAGGCTTATGGTCGTGACCTCCGCTCCCTCCTGATTCGCCCGACCGCTCGAACCAACCTTCGTGTTTTGAAAACCGCCATTTGCATCTATGGCGGGCCGAATCCGGTTCTGTGGACGCGACCCCGTTTGCAAGCCCTGCGCGTGGTCTGGTTCCCGCAGCACGGAAACGTTGAAGGTCGATTGGTTCCATCAAAACCGACGGATTCATTGAGTCACGCAAACAACGCCCCAGGGTTGCGGCGAAGTTCAATCGGAACAGTCAGCTTGAGGTTGTCGTAGGGGAAGAGGCTCAGGACTGCTTTGATTTCGACGTGGAATCGATGGAAGCCACCAGGATGCCCGCCAACCTGCCATGGTCGAGACGGGTCCTTTCCAGTGCGGTGAGACATCTGCCCGCAAACTGGGCAAATGTACGTCGAAAGTTGTTCTATTGCGTGCGGATGCATCTATACTGCTTGGACGAGAAAGTAGATCCTCAGTCGGCAGGTATCGGAAGTTCTTCGGAGATGCGTGATGAACCACTTTGAGAGTTTCTTGGAAGAACATCGTGAGCTGACTCGTCGATACTTTCTGAAGTTTGGTGTGGTTGGAGCCGCGAGTGCGACTGCACTGATGAGTTCTGGTTCTGTTGGCGAAGGGAGCCCGTTGTTTCCGAACGAATCGGAGAAGACGGCAAGATTTGGTTCCTACCTGACTCCCGACAGTCTATTCGGAGATGTTTCTCGCGGGGATCCGGTTCCCCATACACTGCCGGAGGAGAAGCGCGAAGAGGTCGGGCTTTCGCAAGACTCTTGGCAATTGGAGATCATCTCCGATCCCGATCACCCTGTCAGGCTTGGAGAGCCGCGAACCAAAGAGGATGGTACGGCGGTCGATTTCAGGACCTTGATGAAGCTGGCCGAGAGTAAGGCGGTTCGGTTTCCGAAAATCATGACCTGTCTCAATCTCGGTTGTCCGTTGGGGATGGGTATCTGGGAAGGTGTTCCGCTGCGAGACGTGATTGCGTTGGCAGAGCCGCGTAAAGACGTTCGTCGCGTGGTTTACTACGGGTATCACAACGACGATCCGGAGCAGATGTTTCGCAGCTCACTGCCCATGGGGCGCGTGTACGAGGACTATTTCAATCTGCCTCCCGTGATCGCATGCTACAAACTCAACGGTCAATGGCTCAGCGAAGTGCGCGGCGGGCCGGTACGCATTGTTGTACCGGAGGCCTATGGGTTTAAGTCGATCAAATGGCTGTCACACGTGGTGCTGACAAACCTTCCTCATGCGAATGACACGTATGCCGAGCAAGGGAACGACGTCGATAGTCCCATGAAGACGTTTGCCGCAACGATCGATGCTCCCCGCCAGGTGAAGGCAGGAACGCCCATTGAATTGACTGGCTATGCCCAGGTTGGCATCGGCGGACTAAGCAAGGTGCAGGTGTGGTTGGAACGCGACGGTGCTGAGCGGCCCAAGGAGGATACATACTTTTCAAAAGCTCCCTGGATCGACATGGATATCCTCGAGCCGCCGAATTCTTGGGGCGGTGGGCTGCCGGATGACAAGATACCCGGGGGTACTTACGGTTTCGATGCTGATACAGGGCGACCAAGAACGTGGCCCATGCGATTTTGCGCCGCACATTGGGCTGGGGTTCACCCAGGACTGGAGCGAGGGGAATACACACTCCGCTGTCGTTCTGTCGATCAGAACGGAGTGGCCCAACCCCTGCCCCGCCCCTTGCGCAACTCCGGACGCTCGGTCATCGAGCAAATCAGTGTTGACGTCGTCTGAGGATATCCGCTCCCCAAGTAGGCACGGCGAACTAGTCGCCGTGATGCTGGAGTGTTCCGGAATCCCACGCTTGGCAGACGTTCTTTCCTGGTTATTCAGACCTACACCGCGTAGGGCCATACTACTCGCAGGGAACGGCGCAATGTCCGTGGGTGGAATGGATGTGAGTGATTGGCTGGTGTTCGTGCGTTACTCGCCGCTCCATTTCCTTGTCAGACGTTTGGCGATGCGACGGGAGAACTCATACTTCGAGTTCTGTGCGGCGGCGATCTCCGTGCTGAATGGCCTGCCGAGATCGCCGAGTTCCTCGATAGCACGTAGCGCGTACATGCCTACGAGAAGATTAGGATCATTGATAAGGTCGACGAGTACCTTCATTTTCGCCTCATCGCCGAGCCTGACGAGCGCTTGAGCGGCTGCGACGCGCACGGCGGGAGTCTCGTCGGAAACCAATGCCTGCAACGTTGATCTTCCTGCTTCCACATGGTTGACCCCGAGCCACACGGCAGCCCAGTAGCGGGTCGACGGGTCCTCGGAGCTTGCGAACTCAAGCAGCGCCGACGCATCGTCTTGCTCGCCCGCTGTGATTGTGTCGATCAGCCGCTGGGTCTGTCCGTTGTGGTCAGTACGGAGAAACGCGTCGTATTTCGAGCCCGCCTGGCGACCAACGTCTTCCAGAATGGGTTCGGGGATCAGGCCCATGTCACGCTCGCTCTTCATTCGTTGATACAGGAGTTCGCGCATCGCTTGCAGTCTGGCCGCATGGTCCGGCGAGGCGGCTAGATTGTCGAGTTCATACGGGTCGTTCTTCAGGTCGTACAGTTCTTCGGCAGGACGTCGCTTGGCAAACGGCCTGGACTGCAATTCGTTCAGTTTGCCTTGCGCGTATAATTCGCGCATGGTCTGCACGATCTTCTTGTTGTCCTTGTATTGGCTCGGCTGCGCGTGTGGGACGTGCGACATGAAATTGCGAATGTATTTGAAACGGTCGTCACGAATTGCCCGAATGATGTCGACGGTCTCGTCGCAGCGGTCGCGACCGGAAAAGAGATGGCTGCGAGGCTCGTAATCCACCGCGAGAAAATCTCGCCCCTGCATGTAGTTGGGGATTGGCAGGCCAGCGATGCTTAGCGAGGCCGCCGCGATATCGATGTGCTCGACGATATCGTGGCGTACTGTTCCCGATTGTATTCCCCGAGAGGCTTGAACCTCTGCGGGCAGCCGCACAATCAGCGGGACTCGTATTCCTTCTTCATACAGGAACTGTTTGCCGCGCAGGTGGCTGACACCGTGGTCGGTCCAGAGAAAAACGGCCGTGTTCTCAAGTCGGCCTGCTTGCTCCAGATCAGCGAGGATCTGTGCCACGTCGTTGTCGGTCAGCACCCACGACTCAAGATAGGTTGCCCAGTCTTCGCGAATGACCGGATGATCGGCGTAGTAGGGAGGCAACTCGATCTGGTCGCGATCGACGTGCCGAGCGGTCGTGCGACGTTTTCCACCTTTGAGCTGGAATTGTGCGAAGATGGGCTGGTCCGGCTTTGCCTTGTTCCATTCCTTGCCGTCATAGAGCTGGCCCTTGGGAACGAAATTGTAGTCAGTCTTCGACTTGTTCGTGACATAGTAGCCCGCATCGCGAAAGATCTCCGGCACCAGTATGATCGATGCGGGAACTTGGTAACTGTCTAAGTATGAGCCCGTCGTTGCGCCTTTGCCCGATTTGTTTTGACTGCGGTGGTTGTGCGCCCCGAGTGTCATTTGATACATGCCGCTAACCATTGCAGAGCGACTGGGTGAGCAGACGGGCGCGGTCACGAAGGCTTGGGTGAACCGAATTCCTCTATGGGCCAGTGCGTCAATCGCGGGAGTTTGGATTGAGGATTCACCATAGCAGCCGATATGCGGTGAGGCGTCCTCGATGACGATCCAAACAACATTGGGGCGTCCCGCGATTACCGCGCACTGCGTCGACAGAATGAATATCAGGACGCATGCGGACTTCTTCACGTTCATGCGTGATCCTCTTGCCGGAGTTAGAATCTGGGCAGTCTACACCGGTTGCTCCGACGTGGACTGAATCAACCGCTTGAAGTCAGAGCAATTCAACGGCGGTCATCAGACCCGACTGCAGTACAAAAAAGAATTGCCAATGGACTACTCACCATTGTAATTCCTCGATTCTACAGAGGCGACGCAGCTCTTTCAGTCTCCTCTCTATCGGTTGGCTTGTTTCTGGTCGTTGGAGAACTGCCCAGGTCGGAAGGATGATTACTCAACAGGCCAATAAATCGCGGTTTTCACATGTCCGCTGGCGGTTCCGAGGCTATCGAGCGGATCACGATTGCGGGCGAATTCCAGTCCGCCGATCAGGTGGGTGTGACGATCGAGTTGGAGTGCTTCCTGAGCCGTTGCTGTGTGCCTGTTGCGAATTGTTGCATCGCCACCCCAATTACATTGTATGGCCGAAGGATGCAAGAAACACCCGACATGAATCATTCGTCGATCGCGCAAATCTCCTTTCAAAATGAGATTGCTGGACTCAAATGAGATTGCTGGACTCAGTAGTCAACAGTTGTGCCGTCTCGCGACGTGTCGCAGTCATGTCTCAGGCAGGGAAAGTCCGGGAACTGGCATCAGGGTTTACTCCTTTCTACACCATCAGTTTAGCATGACTTGGCGTGGCGATACGCAGTTGCTGAGGGTGGATTGCGGAGCGTTTTCTCAGGGCACTAAGTCGAGCGGAGAGTCGGACCCAGAGATCGCTCCACAGATAGGTTCGCATGCAGACGGCGATGACAGCCAACGACAGTGCGGCAAGGAGGCGCGAGGAACTGGCGTCGGCGTACACCGTGCCTTCGCCGAGTTGGGGTGTTGCTTGGGGGGCGATCGGCAGCCCGAATTGCGTGGCGAGATTAAGGGCGTTGCCGATGTGGATAACCGCAATGCCGTTCTTTGCGAAGCGGCTGGCGACGCAATCAACCTCGGAGGTCACGTCGTCAACATCTTCAGAGAGCCCTGCCCCGAAAACATTGCGTCCTTTCGAGCCATGGATCGAAGCGGCCCCACCTCCGACATTGATGTAGGCGGCGATGGGTTCCGAGTTGGCCAATTGGGTATAGAGCTGCATCCGCTGGTCGATGGAATCTTGCAGCGAGGCAACCTCCAGCAGTGGGACGTCGTTACGGGTGATCGTGTCCTGGAGAAGTTGCTTCGATTCCTCCGACATTCCGCGGGCTCGATCGCCGAATCCGCCAAGGGTCGCGGCTTGCGAGCGGAAGGAAATCAACCCGGCTTCGAACAAAGCGGCTTCCATATCGAGCCACATCATGTCGGGACAATTCGCACCGAACTGCGAGGAGGCCGCGCTGTGGACAATCAGCGGCTGAACGCCAAGCGTTTCCATGGCCGCACAGACGCAGGTGTTGAACGCCGGGAACGAGCCGGTGTATCCCACGGCCACCACGTCGCCCGATTCGACCCCGGCATCGGTAAGCATGTCGAACACGGCTGCGGCGAAGTTGGGGTTCACACTTGTCTGCTTCGCTTCCAGGTGCGAAGGCAAACTGGTGACCGGCGACATCGCTTCGCCAATCATGCCCGAGGCCGTGGGGTCGAATCGGGGATCGATCTGGTGCCCGCGCTCCAGTCTTGTTTCGAGGATGATCTGCATGCTTCGTTGGGCAAGCAGCGAGGCGGCCATCTTTTGATCGTGCTGCGGGGTTTTTCGGGAGATTGGGAACCACTCGATGGCCAGTGTGCCACCTACGGCTACCAGACCGATGAGCAGGATGCCCGCCTTCGAAATGCGATTCGGTCGCCAGTAAACGTTCTTCATGCGAGCACCTCCACCGCCATAATGATCAAGCACAGGCGGACCACCGCCGAGGCGGTCAGTACCGTGCCTAAGGTTTCGAACATTCCCTGCCGATCGAACCACAGGGCGATCAGCCCGGGAACCATGTAGCCGATGACGGCAACGCAACTCCCACAGGGTGAGTTGAACGCCGGGACCTCACCAATCATCACGCGAATGGCCTGACTGAGAATGAAGCCCATCAACAGCATCATCACAATCCGCCGCCGGCCGTAGACGATGGCAAATTTCGAGATGCCGAACACAGTCAGGAAGGTCAGGGCCGCGATCAACAGAGTTAGCACAATGTCCAAGGGTCTCCCGAACTGCAGCGCGAAGTAACCCGGCACAATCATTCCGCCGGCGGCCAGTCCGAAGGCTTCCGTAAATAGCAGGCTGACAACGAGCCCCAGCCCGATGGCGATCGTGAGCGAATCCATTACGCAGCCTCCTGATAGGTGAAGTTGTCGACCATCGAATCACTGGGGGTGGCATTCGAGCCGCGCTCTTGGAAGTAGTCGATAATTTGCATCCCAGGGCCTGCGATGTTTCCCATGCCCATGACCATGGTTGAATTGCGGTTGTGTTCATCGATGGTTTCGAGGACCCGCTGGGGAGGCATTTTTTCCGCGCTTATTAAGCGGTCAGGACGAAGGCCGTTGGATAACGCCCGTCGGGCAAACACGTCGGTGGCCGAACCAACCAACACATAGCGATCGGCGGGCTGCCAGCGAAGACAAGCGTCGGCGAGTTGAATCGAGCGATCGGTGCGATCTGCCCTACAGTTGAACAGGGCGACTCGTTGATCGAAGCTGTTGAAGCGGTCGACCACCAGGTTCCAGTTGTGGCCGGTCGACTCAGGATCGTTGGCGGCGAACCCGTTTACGAACGTGAGGTTTTTACCGCTTTCGTTCATCGAGTACATACGCAGCACGCCGACGTCCGGGGTGGCCGCCCACATTCCTGCCAGGGCGGTCTGGCGGTCCACCCCCAAATCGCGACAAACCGAAAGAGCTAACGCGACGTTGTCAGGGTGTTCGATATGGGCGAATCCGTTGAGTTCGTTCCACGAAACTCCGGCAACTTGTTCGTCGCCAATCGATGTGATGGACGAACCCCGATCACGTGCCGCTTCGGCGAACAACGGTAAGTGTGCTTGTTCGGCTGTGTAGAGTTTGCCGCCCACGGGAACGGTTCCCGCCAGGGCCTCTGCGACATGATGGGCGGTGGGGCCCATGACGTCGAGATGGTCGGGTCGTGCGTTCGTCACCACGCCGTGAGTCGACTGTACGATTTTCAATTCGCAAATCGACTGCAAATGGGGGTGCAACGCCATGCATTCGATTACCAACGCTTCGGCACCAACCGCCGCCGCGGCTTTCACCACGCGGAGTTGTTCGATGATGTTCGAACGGGAAGGCCGGTGAATGGGGTATTCTGAGCCGTCGGGAAAAATCATCCGCGGCGTGGTGCCGGTGGTTTTGGCACAGGTGCGAATACCTGCTGAGCGAAGTCCCGCGGCAATGAGTCGAGTGACGCTCGACTTGCCGCGCGTGCCGTTCACGTGAATGCGGTAGGGAATTTTGTTCAATCGCCGGCGATGCCAGCGCGATTCAATGGCTCCCATTGCTGAGAGAACCGCTGCCCCTCCTGCAAGCAGAAGAGTTCCGTCCATGGGATAATCCTCCGTGAGTGCCTTTCCGTAAAGGCCGCCCCTGTCGTCCGCCCGTCGCCCAATCCATGGGCAACGTCGATCGTTGAGAGGGCAAGTGGCGTGCCAAGCCATGGGCGCGTCTCATGAAATTCATGAAGGCGGCCAAACGCCCTGCGGCAGGACATGAACAACCCTTAAGAGTTACCAGAACAGCCGTGAAACGGTGAGGGTTAGGAAGCCACTTTCGATTGTCCACTGCGATCCAACCGGGTTGCGTGAAGTTAGAGACCCACCCGAGCAGCGTGATTGGTGGCAACTATTGCAAGCGACGTGAACCTCCTTACAAACCTATCGACAAGCGAGGATGGGGGGAGCGAAGGGCCGGAGGGGAAAATTAGCCCAAATAAGTCCAAAAAGTCGCTCATGCGCAAACTCGGGTAAGTCCCGAGGAATTCGCGAAGCTGTACGACGCTCGCAATACGGCCATGCGTCCAATCGGTGTGCCAAACGTCTCGCCTTGCCTATGGTGGCAGGCGTTGCTGATCTTTGGGTTCATGACCGGTTGGCGCATCTCGGCGATGTTGGCTCTCAGATGGTCTGACGTTGACCTGGAAGCCGGAACTGCCCTGTCTCGAGCAGCCGACAACAAAGGCAAGCGGGACGTCCGGCAGCCGTTGCACACGATGATCACTGATGAGCTGGCTGGAATATCGGGCAGCTTCAGCGAGTTTGTGTTTCCATGGGAGGGCCCGCGGCGTGCGTTGTGGCGAGAGTTCACCCGCATCCAAAAAGGCGGCAGGCATTCGCCCAACCGAGAAAGACAACTACGGCTTTCATGATCTTCGTCGAGGGTTCGCCACGATGAATGCTCAGCGTCTTACTGCGGCCGCGCTGCAGCAGCAGATGCAGCACCGGGACTACCGAACCACGCAACGCTACATCGCGCGTGCCGAGCAGGCGAATGCAGAAGTTGAAAACCTGTTCGTACCGACCATCAAAGAGAAAGTGAGCGCCGGTGGAGTGTTGCCCTCAGATTCGGGCGAAAACAGGCTAGTGGCTTTCCCTAACTTCTTGCCCCATAAGGAGTACCCCCTAGGGGAGTCGAACCCCTGTCTTCGGACTGAGAATCCGATGTCCTGGGCCACTAGACGAAGGGGGCTGGGTGGTTGGGAATGTATTTCATCGGCCCGATTGCCATGACGGTTTAGCCGGCTCGAAAGTTCGGCCGGAGTCGACCGGCGTAGCCGGAAAACTTTCCCCAGGTTACGGATCATCTGGCGATTCGCTTGGGTTGTCAACCGTCTGTGGGCCCGAATTTCTGTTTTAGCCACGCCTCCAGTTCTTGGGGAGCCTGGGCATCAATGTCTTTTTGCTTCTGCTCCAAGACCTTTACGGCGGAGAAAACCATATTGCCCATCTGGCGATCGTCCAGGCGCTCGCGTAACGGGCGGAGCTGAAAATATGCATGGGCGGCCTCGTCGTACTGCCCGGTTGAGGTGTAGACGACCAACTGGCCTCCTAGTCCGTAGGCCCGCGAATGTTCGGATTTCTCCGGCTGGCTGAGCTCTTGAAAAATGGATAGGGCTTCGTCGAAGTCGTCTTGAAGCAGGTGGATCATGGCGATCCGCTGTCGCGCGCGTTCGACGTGTTCTTCCTTCTCGGGGTAGTGTTCTTCAATCGATTGCCAAGCCTGGATCGTGTCGGCCTGTATGGCAAAGACGACCTGCTCGCCTACGGTGGCCATTTTCTCATAGCCAGAGACACCACTCTCCGCACCGGCCAGCAGGTTGGGTGGGCGAAACAGTCGACCGGCCAACGATCCAAAAACGATTGCGACAAGCACCGCCGCAGTCCAACCGGCCCACCATCGCCAGGTTCTTGATGGTATCGCGGACTCGCGCATGACCACGGCAAGTCGGGCGGTGGCATCTCCCACCGTGGAACTCAGCGCGGCGAGTTCTTCGCTGGTCTCCTGGTCGAGCAGCTCGGTCCAATCGTCACTGTCCGCCGTACCGTCCACACTGCGAAGATCCATCAGCAGTTCGCGAGCCGTTGCGTAGCGTGCCGTGGGATCTTTGCTCATCATGCGATGCACGATACGACAAAGTGCCGGAGGAAGGTCGGGCCGAGCGTTTTCCAATCGAGGGGGCGTCTTGTGTAGGTGTTGAACGGCCACGCTTAGTGGAGTTTCACCTTGAAACGGCGGAGAACCCGCCAGCATGTGGTAACTGGTGATGCCGAGTGAGTAGATGTCGCTGCTGGGTTCCAGCTTCCCGCCTTCAACCTGCTCGGGACTCATGTACAACGGGGTGCCCATGGTGACGCCGACTTGTGTCAGATTGACGGTTGACCCATTGCCCGTTGTCCGGGCCAGTCCGAAGTCGGCCACTTTCACTTCACCGGTTGTGGCCAGCATGATGTTCTCGGGTTTGATGTCCCGATGAACGATCGACTGCGAGCCCGCCTTGGCCAATGCGGCAGCGACCTGTCGGATGATTGCCATGGCCAGTTTCGCTTCCACTGGGCCGTGGCGTGTCAGCAATTGCTGAAGGTTTTGCCCCTGCACGTATTCTTGCGCGATGTAGTGAATCCCGTCGACGCAGCCAACCTCGTAGATTTGCACGATATTGGCATGGATCAACGCGGCCGCGGCGCGCGCTTCGAGTTGGAAGCGTTTGATATAGGTTTCGTCCACCGAGAGTTGTGGGTGAAGCACCTTGAGGGCCACCTGGCGGCTCAACGAGGTCTGCTCGGCCAGGTAAACCTCGGCCATCGCACCGCGTCCAAGACGACGCAGAATGCGGTAGTCGCCTAGCTCTCGCCCGGAGAGATCGTGCGGCGCGTACCTGTCTGCAGCTTTGTCGGCCATCGCTGTTCCATTCGTCCCGTCGGCATCCTAGGGCCTGCCGAATCGATTTGATCCGTGAGCCACACGTACTTCATTCTTCAGTATGGAAGGACCGTTGAGGTCTGACAACGTGAACCGCGCGTTCGCTCACCTGCATGCCGGGAGAATTGCGAAACCATGCAGGAGTTCTACCTCTTTGGCCAGTCCAACTGCTCGTGCAGAAAAGCGAACGTCCCCACTCCGTTGATCATGTGCGGCCCGTCGAAGAACTCGATGATCGTTCGTTCTGGGATCCCCAGCTTGGCATAAAGCCGTCTTACTTTCGCGTACTCGTAGGCAACCCATTCGTCCGGCGCGACCCCGTCGTCGTGACCGCGTTCGACCATGAAGGGGCGTGGTGCAATCAATGCCGCCATTTCGGCGTAGTTGAATGTACGACCCAGGTTGAATTCGAACATCTCGTACTCGCCGGTCCCGATGTAGCTGTACTTGGCCCTCGACGAGCTGTTCTTCCAGATCCATTCGTTGAAGTCAGCGGAACAGATCGAAAGGCAGTAGTCCTCGACCACCGCCGGAATCCGCATCGCCGACTTGCCGCCGTAGCTGAGGCCGTAGAAGGCGATCCGCTGCGGGTCGACCATCGGTAAGCTGGCCAGCCACCCGACGGTGGCCTGATGCTGGGGAATGATGATTGAAAACAGTGTCTTTCCTAACGGGTTGGCCTTACGCTGCAAGGTGCGAAATGCATCGCCACCGATGTAGGGATTCTGGGGGGCATAGGTGATGAAACCCCGTTCGGCGAGCTGACAGGCGTATCGATGATAGGCCCGATGTTCGTGTTCCGGGTCGGCCACATCGGTGGGGCGTCCCTCGAGCCCGTGCTGGCAGACCACGACTGGGCGACGCTCCCCGGCTGCGATTCCCTTGGGCACCAGCAGGATGCCATAGGCAACCACGTCATTCCAGACATCCAACATCACCTCGTAGCCAACAAAGTCAGGTTTATCGTATACCTTGCGGGTACGGGGATTCAGCGGCAAACGCTCGCGATCGAAATTCCCGATCACGGTGTCGTAGAAGGCCTGGCGGAACGCTCCCGTTGAGGTGTTCCACGAATCGACGGATTGGCTGTCGGCCTCAGCCCAATATTCGCGGCGTACGTATTCCGATTCGCGCATCAAATCCTGGGTGTAGCCAACCAACTCGTGGAATTGACGCTCCAATCGCTGGGACTCACCAAAGTCCTTCCGAGAAACTTCCGCGGAGCCCTCGGCGTTGGTTGGCGTTTGATCAGCGTTGCCGGTAAGTGCCGCAAGGAAGGTGTTTAATGCCTCCTCACACCCGGGCGGACCATTGCCCACGCCACTGGCAACAAGCACAAGCGACTTTACCGAGTCGCGGTCGAGCAATGCTCTTGCTCGGCTCAGTTCTGCCTTCACGATTTCGAGCGAAGGGGTTTCCAGTCGACCGGGGGCTGCGCCGCTACGTCCATCAGCTACGGGTGGTGGGCCATCGATCGCGGGAAACCGGGCGGCTTCCACGATGAGTGTTCTGGGTGCGATGAGTTTGACTAACTCCGCATCGCTGAACCCGTTTAATACGTCGAACACGTTGCGATAGATCGGCTCCTTCCACAGGTTCGAGCGGTCGTCGAAATAACCGCTGACACACGCGGCGTCGATGCGTTCATCGAGGGCAGCGGCATACATCGCCAGCAAGCCACCTTCGCCGTAGCCGAAAACCCCGATGGTTGAAGTATCGTTTGGGGATTCGTTCTGGAACCAGTCGACGGCCGAGCGAATCTTGTCGACTTCGTAGCCAATGATGTGTCGTCCCAACTCGTAGGACATGCGATAGATGTATTCCCGATGTGGTTGATTGGTCTTCCGTGCATCACCAACGATCGAGTGTTCGTCAGAGCGATCGATCAATACCGGAACCAGCACCCGACATCCGCTCTCGGCCAGTCGTCTTGCGAATTGAGCAGATGCTTCGACGCCCGGGGTTAGCCCTAGGAGCATCTCCGGCGTGTTGTCCGCATCGGGGATTGCGACGATATCGGCGATTGCAGGCTTGTCCTTTGGTATGACCAGGAGCCCTTCCCCGTGAACGATCCCCCCTTCCCTGCCCTGAAGCACCGGCCAGCGAACTGCGAATACCTGGTATCTTTGAGTTTGAGCGACCAGCGGCGGATCGTCGACCGTGCCAACCAACGCTGGGGATGAAAAGGCGACTCGATCATCCGTGGCTCCTAGAATATGAGCCAGACGTTCGCGATTTGGATCATTCCTGTGGGAGTCCACTAACGCGGCAGTTTCTCGCAAGAGAAAGCGATCGATACCGGCGACCATTTGGGCGGCAAGATCACCTTCCGCGGTCAGTGGTTCTGTGCTCGGCAGTTGCTCGTCCGCCGCAGTCACGACAGCGGGCGGCACTATCAGGGAAGCTAAGGTCAATGCTCGGAAGATGAACCACCGAGCGAATCCTAAATCGCAGTCTCTTACCATCGGTGTCTCTCCGGCAGTTAGATGGTTCGCATGCTGAACCAGTCTAACACCGGTGAAGACACATGGCATTCAGGTGCGTCTTGTAGAGCGAAGGTGAATCAATCGGTCGAAAATCGCCGATCCCTAGGAGCTTTCGTGCGGGCCGATTGAGCCGATTTCGCCGCGTTGGGTCGGTTCGCCGCCGTAGGCCAAGGGGGCGTTTGGCGATTACAATCGGGGGTGAAGATCGCGAATTGGGTCAGTTGTCTGTGGTCCATTCGTTCGTGCTGCATCATGATTCCTCTCCTTGTGGGTTGTCTTGTGAGTTGTTCGTTGGATTGCCCTCAGTATTCAGAGCGAGAAAACGCGAAATATCTAACGCGCATTCTCGGTTTTCTTGGGGGTTTGAGTGCAAGTGTCTTTCCCGTATAGGGTTGCGTCGCCGGGGTCGCTGCCGCGGGCCGGTGAATCGAACCTATTGATTGCTGTTGAGACGGTTTTTGCCTACAGATAGTTCCAATCACGCGGGGTATTTTGTCGTTCAGAAGGGAAACGAAACGCTTGATCCTTTGGCAGGAAGCCGGCACGAGGTCACTGAGTCACACACCATAAACGCAGCGCTGACCACCGAAAACGAGGGCTTCCGGCAATGAATCAATCCCAGTCAGAATCGAATGAGAATACTGAAGCTTCGCCCGGCGAAATGCATCGGGACATGCCCCGTAGGCGATTCTTGAAGAACACCGCCACGGCGTTGGCTGCCGGGACGGTGATCGCGCCGCGAGTCGCCACCGCCGACGAGCCGGAATCTCCGGGCAATCCCATCAAGAAAGCCGTGAAGTACGGCATGGTGCAGGGCCCGTCGTCGATGTTGGACAAATTCAAGCTGGTGAAGGAGCTTGGCTTCGACGGCATCGAGTTGGACAGCCCGGCCAGTTATTCGCGCGACGAGGTGCTGCGTGCTCGTGACGAAGCCGAACTGCCCATTCACGGTGTGGTCGATTCGGTCCACTGGCGAGAAACCCTTTCTCATCCCGATCCAGCAGTTAGGTCCAAGGGGGCCGAGGGACTGAAGACGGCGCTAGCCGATTCGAAGGCCTACGGAGGAACCACGGTTTTGCTGGTGCCCGCCGTGGTAAATAAAGAGGTCTCCTACGCAGATGCCTATGCGCGATCGCAGGCCGAGATTCGCAAAGTGCTTCCACTCGCCGAAGATATGGGCATGAAGATCGCCCTGGAAAACGTGTGGAACCACTTCCTGCTCAGCCCCTTGGAGATGGCGCAATATATAGACGAATTGGACAGCCCGAACATTGGGGCCTACTTCGATATTGGCAATATCGTGAACTACGGTTGGCCCGAGCACTGGATTCGGACGCTCGATCAGCGGATCTTCAAGCTGGATGTGAAGGAATACAGCCGCAAGCGACGCGACGAAGAAGGTCTCTGGAAGGGGTTCCAGGTCAAAATTGGCGATGGCGATTGCGACTGGCCCGCAGTGCGGCAAGCCCTGGCCGACATCAACTACAGCGGTTGGGCCACGGCTGAGGTGCCCGGCGGCGACCGCGAGCGGCTATCGGACATCGCGCAGCGGATGGATGCTGCATTAGTGGGCTAATGGGCGCTTGTCGAGCGATTTACCCGTACCCCAAGAGTGGGAAGCGTCGCACGCTTCATGCACTGGATATTGTGAATGGATCTGGACGGGATCCTGTGCGATCGCCTTGCATGCTGGCTAGAATACCAGCTGTTGGAGCATGGGACGGCGGATTCTGTTGTATTAATTTGCGGCGAATCAGCCTAAATCTTTTCTGCCAGTCCAGTTAGGGTTGGCATCCTGCTTGGAAACACATGAAACTTAGCTTCCTAACCAGTGGTACAAAGTGATACAAAAGTGCGACACTCAGTGCTTGAACGCACGGATGTGTGTCGATCATGGTAAGGGACAACCAGGTAGCCGCCCTCAGAGGAACGTCATGCAGAAGCAGATTTTACATCGATTGTTGGTGCTCACCTTCGCCGCCGTCTTATTGTCGTCTTCCGCCAATGCAGCAGAACGGCAGAACATCATCGGCCATGAGGTCGATGCCTTCCAGTTGCATGACTTCCGCGGCAAAGTACACAGCCTGAGTGACTACGATGACAAGCAGTTCGTTGTTGCCGTCTTCATGGGTACCGAGTGCCCGCTGGCGAAGCTTTACGCTCCCCGCCTCGAAGAGTTGTGGCAGGAGTTCGGCCCGCAGGGTGTTCAATTCCTGATGATCGACTCGAACCAGCAAGACTCGATCACCGAGTTGGATGCGTTCGCTCGAATCAACAAACTGACCTTCCCCGTGCTGAAAGATCCCGATAATTCGGTTGCCGATCAGTTCAATGCCGAGCGGACTCCCGAAGTATTCGTTTTGGATGGTGAGCGGGCGGTTCGCTACAACGGTCGCATCGACGACCAATACGGTTTGGGTAGCAACTCCGGTTACGCTCGCCCCGAAATCAAACGTCGCGACCTGGCGGTTGCCTTGGAAGAGTTGCTCGCCGGCGATGAAGTCTCTGTGGCGGTCACTCCAGCTACCGGCTGCATCATCGGTCGGATTGCCAAAGTTGATCCTCACGGTGATGTGACTTACTCGAATCAAATCGTGAGACTGTTACAGAATCGTTGTGTTGAGTGCCACCGTGACGGTGAGATTGGTCCCTTTTCCTTGACCGACTACGACGAAGTCGTCGGCTGGGCCGAGATGTCGCGTGAAGTCATCGAAGAAGGCCGCATGCCGCCGTGGTTTGCCGATCCGCAATACGGTCACTTTAAGAACGACGCCCGCCTCACCGAGGAAGAGAAACAATTGTTCTACACCTGGGTCGAGAACGGTTGCCCGAAGGGCGATTCCGATCAACTTCCTCCGCCCCGTGAATTTGCTCACGGTTGGCAGATTGGCGAGCCGGACTTAGTGGTTCGCATTGCCGACGAACCCTACACCGTTCCTGCGGAAGGGGTGGTCGAATATCAATACTTCACCGTCGATCCCGGCATCAAAGAAGACACCTGGGTGGTAGCCACCGAAGCTCGACCGGACAATCGGGCCGTGGTGCACCATATCATCGCCTTCATGCATCCTCCGGGAAGTTCTGCTCGTGGCGGCGGGCTTCGCTCCGGACTGGGAGGTTATGCTCCGGGATCGGGGGCCAGAATCTACCCAGATGGCGTGGGAACTTTTGTGCCCGCGGGGAGCTTGATCACGTTCCAAATGCATTACACTCCCAATGGCACCGTGCAGCAGGATTGTAGCTCCCTCGGCCTGAAGTTTGCCGACGAGAGTGAGATTACTCACCGTGCTGATGGCGGAATCACGGGGAACGTCTCCCTGCGTATCCCGCCGGGAGATCCCAATTATGAGGTCACGTCGAAAAAGAAGTTCCGCCGTGATACCGTCTTGGTCAGCCTGACGCCGCACATGCATCTTCGCGGCAAGGCCTTCCGCTTCGTGGCGGATTATCCCGATGGCACTAAGGAAATTCTTCTCGACGTACCGAAGTACGACTTCAATTGGCAGCTTACATACAATTTTGCCGAGCCGAAGTTGATCCCCAAGGGGACCTACATGCGATGTACGGCTCATTACGACAACTCGGAAGACAACCTGGCCAACCCCGATCCCACTGAGGAGGTCACGTTCGGTGACCAAACCTGGGAAGAGATGATGTTCGGCTTCTTCACGTCGATCGTGCCGCGCGAACCTGAATCGGCAGCGGATACCGAAGAGCCGGCGAAGCCCACCCCATCGGCAGGCGACGCCGACTGATTCGCAGCTTTTCTTCCACATCGATACCTTCTCAAGGTCGATCACCTCATTGGGGTGGTCGACCTTTTTGCATGGAAGCAGCTCGGTTCACTGCTTGGTTCGTCTTCGTCCTACCCCGCTGGCTTCGAGTTCCTCGATCGTACGTGGCCAGTCGGATTTGAGCAGCCGCGAAAGCGAGCGGTCGGCCAAGACCTTACCCTCGGTTTGGCAACGGGGGCAGTAGTTGGTTTCATTCTCGGCGTAACGGATCCGCTGTACGTTCGTCCCGCAGGTTGGGCACGACTGGCCGAACTTGCCATGCACGGCCATCTCGGGGCGAAAGGCTGTCACCTTCTCTGGAAAGGCATCACCGGTTTGATTTCGCAGCAGTTCGATCCACCGACGCAGCACCTCTTGAGTGGTATCGAAGAGTCTGCGGACTTCGTTCGGGCCGAGCTTCTGCGTGTGCACGATGGGCGAGAGCCCTGCCGCATGCAGAATCTCATCGGAAAATGCATTGCCGATTCCACTGAAGAGCGTCGGATCGGTTAACGCCCTCTTGAGCGTATGGTTGCGGCGTTGCAGCACAGCGGCAAAGTCTTCGAAGCCGGCATCGAGTACCTCCAGGCCTGCCGGGTCGTGCTGGCTGAGATCTTCGGTTGCAACAACATGCAGCGAAGCCCGCTTCTTGGTGCCCGACTCTGTCAGGGTCAAGGTGCCTTCTTTGAAGTCGAATGCGGCCAGGGTGCCTCGACCTGTTATCGGCGCCGCTGGCTTCCGCCAATGCAGTCGCCCGGCGATCATCAAGTGGATCACCATCCACAGATCGCCATCGAGCTCGATGGCGATACGCTTTCCGATTCTGCGTATTTCAACCACCTTGCGGCCATGCGTGGCCTCGATGGGTGGCTCCGCGGTCCGCAGTAGAAAAGGGCTCGCCACACGGACACGTTCCAGTCGTTGACCGAGCAGACGCTTTTCCAGGGCTTCGACATAAACGGCTATGTCTGGCAGTTCGGGCATCGTTGCATACGGCACTTGCAAGATCGAAATGGAAAGCGAACCACTTGATGATAGCCGCTTGAAATCGTGCAGGCCACGAGCCCTGTGGGAGAACAAGACGGCCATGAAATACGCATATAGGTATAGGAAGTGCGGTTCACAGGGTGAGACCGCTGGCCGCTGTGGCTTGCGATGTGCGGGTGGACCAGTGGCTACAAGATGTTGCCGCACGAGAAGGTTTCAGATGAGGCAAGGAGGTGCGTCATGGTACGCTCGCTCACAAAGTGGAACTCTCAGCTTCCTCGTCGGCTGGGAGGCGACATGGAGAGCCAATTCCGGCGATTCTCTGGCTCCGTGGAGAGGCCGCTGATGAGCTTTGAAGGGTTCGTGTCGCGGACCAACGTGGCCGAAACAGGCGGTGAATTCGAAGTGACCGTCGAACTGCCCGGCATGAAGGCCGAGGAATTCGACGTCGAACTGAAGGACAAATCGCTCTGGATCACGGGAGAGAAGAAGGAGGAGAAGGAAGAAAAAGGCAAGGAGTATCACCGAGTCGAAAGGCGTCACGGTGAGTTCCGACGTGTGATCCCACTGCCGACTGCGGTTGAGGAGTCGAGGATCAGCGCGACTTACAACGATGGTGTCCTGACAGTTCGGGTACCGAAGGCCGCAGATGTTCAATCCAAACACATTGAGATCAAAACCTGATCTCCCGCGAAGCATCGCGAACACAAGACCCGAGAGCCCTCGGCACGGCGCTCGGGTTTTGTCATGCGCCGATACCGAGTGCGGAACTGAGAGGTTCCGTTAGTCGCGATAGTCCAGCGGCGGCTTCTGCTTCGGCTCGAGCAGCGCCTGGTACTGCTTGCTCGACAGGCGCTGTTGATGTTCTTTCTTGGCGGCCGCCAACACCTTGGGTTGTTGATATAGATCCCACATGGTGGCTGCCAGGACCTGGGCTGCTTTCAACATTCCTTTGCGACCGATCGTGGTCCCGCCACTAGCGACGGCCTGCCAGGAATGCCCCGGGGTGCCCGGGACCCAGCAGACGGTCGAGAACCCACTGGTGGGCACAACCCAGGAAACGTCTCCCACATCTGTCGAACCCATCTTGGTCGACCCGCTCGTATCGACAACTTCCTTGATCGTGTCGAGCGAAGGCTTTTCGAGCAATGTCGATTGAATGCGGGCGGCGAACTGCTGTTCCGCTTTGTCAAAGGCAAGGTCATTCAACTGTCTCAGGTTATTCAGCGTCACTCGCTTGAGCGTGTCGTTCGGCAGGATCTCCACGGTGCCTCCAAGGTATTCAACTTCCAGCTTGGTCTCCGTGGCCAGGGCGCCGGCTTTCGCACAGAGCAGTAAGCGTTGATAGAGATCACGCACCACTTCCGACTGTGGGTGTCGCACGTAGTAGAACACTTCGGCGTACTCCGGCACCACGTTTGGTGCACCACCGCCGGAAGTGATCACATGATGGATGCGTGTCATATCGGGTGTGTGTTCACGCAGCAATTCGGCGGCATAATTCGTCAGCTCGACGGCATCCAGCGCAGAGCGCCCCAGGTGTGGCGAGGCACCCGCATGAGCGGCACGTCCACGGAAACGAAACTTCACCGCGCTGCGGGCCAGGCAACTGGGGTCGCCCGCGGCGTTACGACTGCTGGGATGCCAATGCATGACGGCGGCACAATCGTTGAACAGCCCGGCTCGCACGAGAAACACCTTGCCGGACCCGCCTTCCTCTGCCGGACAGCCGTAGAACCGAACGGTGCCTTGAAGATTTCCGGCACGAATCTGCTCGGCGATCGCGATTGCTGCCGAGGCCGAGGCTGCGCCGAAGAGATGGTGCCCGCATGCGTGGCCGAATTCGGCACCTTTAATCGGGGCGCGTTCAGGCACGGCTTGCTGGGAGAGTTGGGGCAAGGCGTCGTACTCTCCCAGCACTCCAATGATGGGCTGTCCCTCGCCGAAGGTGGCCGTAAACGCAGTGGGCATTTCAGCGACGCCGCGAACGACTTGAAATCCGGCCGCTTCCAATTGCGCTGCCAGCAGTTCGGCCGACTTGGTTTCTTGATATCCCGGTTCGGCCCAAGCCCAAATCTTTTGGGCTGCGTCCCAGGTTTCGTCGGCGCGTGCGTCGATCGAGGCGTACAGCAACTCTTTCTGTGCGATACACCATCGATCGCCTTGCCCTGCCACCACCAGCAGTGCCAAGACCACATAGCGAATCACGACCAAACCTCCAGACGCTACAAGGCTTTTCGATAAGGAGCTGCATAGGCAGTGCATCAGGCTCTCCCATTTCATCATGCCGTCCGTCCGCCCCGGGACATCGCATTCACAGCAAGGCACCGAAGAGGATTCAACCTGAACACGTGATGCATATCGCCAGTCCCTATTGCTAGGGTGCCCCTGACGGCGCGCCACAAGATCAGAGAAAATATCGACCAGCAGCGAAAGCCAACTGATTGAGATACCAGTGAGATTAGACTCTATTTCATTGCGAATAATGAGTTGCGCCCTTGGAAATCATGGTATCTGCATGTCATTTTTGCTGCAATGCACGCTGCATTCACGGCTTGCAGCAGGTCGCCACAGCCCGATTTCGGTGTGAGACGAGGTTGCTTATCAAGCAGGTCGAATCCGTTCTCGGCAAACAGCATTTACGTTGAATTTGCCCGGCAGAGTTCTGCGTCCGGCGGCTCACATCGATTATGATGGAGCTTTCCCAAGGTTGCTCTCGGATTCTCCTCGACTGTTTGCCTTTTGGAAGGCAGTCGCGGAATGGAATTGGGTCTCGCTATGTCGCTGCGGTTGCGTCGACAGGAAGCGTCCTTTGAAGATGACTGGCCAGTCTAAGGAAACGTAGGTGCATCGATGAGAATAAAGACAGGTTGTACGCTGGTTTCCATGGTCGTATGGACATCAACGCTGGCTTTCGGCAGAGACGGGAAGGTGGTCCAGGTGACAGGAGGCGATATTCAGGGAGCGACCTCGGAGACGAACGATGATGTTCAGGTGTATCGAGGGATTCCTTACGCCGCGTCGACTGCGGGTCCAAATCGGTGGCGACCTCCTCAACCCGTCGTGGCTTGGGAGGGAGTTCGCGACTGCACGGAATTTGGCCCGGCGTGTCCCCAAGCACCCTATCCGAAAGATTCGCCCTACTACCGTGAACCACAGCCGCAGAGCGAGGACTGCCTGAGCCTGAACATCTGGACTGCGGCCAAGGACGCGAGCGAGCGGCGGCCCGTGATGGTCTGGATTCACGGCGGTGCTCTCACTCGTGGCAGCGGTGCGATTGATATCTACAACGGTACCGCGCTGTCACAAAAGGGGGTCGTGGTCGTCACGATCAACTATCGGTTGGGGCCCTTAGGGTTCTTCGCCCATCCGGATTTGACTGCCGAGTCGGAGGATAACTCCTCGGGCAATTATGGTTTCCTGGATCAAATTGCGGCGCTTGAGTGGGTGCGCGACAACATCGCCCAATTTGGCGGCGATCCCGAATGTGTGACAATTTTTGGTGAGTCGGCCGGCGCGCTGAGCGTTTGTGTGCTGTCCGCCTCCCCGTTGTCCGAAGGTCTTTTCGACCGAGTGATTTCCCAGAGCGGTTCGGCGTTTCGGGCGTTCCCCGATCTCGAAGCATCGGAGGCCAAGGGCGAGAGGCTTGCCATGGCAGTAGACGCCAACTCGCTGGCCGAGCTGCGTGAGGCCTCGCCGGAGATACTCATGGATAACTCGAACAACCGGATCGGACCCAATATCGACGGCTGGTGCCTGACCGAGGATGTGTTGGCCACCTTCGAGAAAGGCAAACAGCACGACGTGCCGACCATTGTGGGTTCGAACGCCGATGAAATGACGACTTTGGCCCCCATGGACTCAAGGCCTAAGACGCTGCAGGCGCTCGATACCCAGATTGCCTTGCTGTTGGGTAGCCCTGACGAAGTGCACCGGCTTTATCCCGCCGCCAATGACGAAGAAGCGATGCAGGCGTTTCTGGATATCGTGGGTGATGTAACCTTTACGCTGCCGGCTCGCATTTGGGCTCGAACGACCACGCTCATCGGTGGACACGCGTATCTGTATCAGTTCACCTATGTTTCACCGATTGCCGCGGAGCGAGGCCTGGGGGCGTTTCACGCTTCCGAAATCGCCTTCGCGTTCGACAACCTTGATCGCATTGATGTGCCGGTTGATGACGCCGAGCGGGAACTGGCCAGTGTAATGTCAACTTACTGGACAACATTCGCCCGGACCGGCAATCCCAATGCGGGGGGGCTGCCTGAGTGGGACGCCTATAATTCAGACAGCGAACCCGCAATGGAATTCACTTCGCCGGCTAGAGTGACCCATCACGTTCGCAAGGACAAGCTCGACCTGCTCGAAGGTCTGGTTAAGAAACGCCGGCCGACCGCAACCAAGTAGGCAAAGGGTTTCTTCATGGGGCCCGCGAACTTGATGGTGGTCATCTCTATCCACGGTTTCTGGGCGGACCCGCTTGTAGCGCCTTGCCCATCTTTTTCAACTCCTTACGATCGAGTTGTCCATCGTTGTTGGCGTCGAACTCCAGCGCGTGTGCCACAAACCGATCGGCATTGGGCGGCGGGCCAAAGTTTCGCGGACCGGGACCACCTCCGCGGAAGTCTGGAGGCCCATCGGGGCGACCGCCGGATTGTGCAAACTCCTGCTCAGCATGTTCGGTCAGTTCCTCTTCGGTGACGATCCCGTCTTCGTCCGTGTCCGCACGAGAAAGAAGTCCTCGCATCCGCCCTCGTAGTTCTTTCTTGGTGAGCGTGCCGTCGCCATCTTTGTCGAGCTTCATCCATCTAGCGACGATTTCCGATGTTTGCACGGCCTGTTCTCCACGGGGGCCGTGTGGGGGCTTGGGATAATTCGCATCTTCCCGACGCGGGCCCGGAGCACCATGACCGCGTGGCGGTTTTGGCATGAGTTCGCTGCGATCTAGTTGCCCGTCGTCGTTTTTGTCCAATTCCTTCAGGGCATCCACGGCATTGGACAGCTCGCTGGCAGAGATCTCACCATCCCGATCCGTATCTAAAGCAAGTATCATCGGCGGGGGGGGCCGATGACCTCGCATCCCTTGGTGATCTTCCGGTCGTCCGGGTTCTTCTGCATGGGTACCAGGTGACAGGCATGTCACAAGCGTGACTGCGATAACTCCAAAAAGCGATTCTCTCATTGCGTACCTCGATCCTCAGTTCCTAAGGGTTACAAAAAATGCCCCCGAGTAGATTTATTTCAGGTCGAACTATGGGTTGCGTGATTTAGCGCCGTGAACCGAAACCGCGAAAGCCTTGTGCTTTGCCAATCCCGCCACGTAGTGTCCCGTCTTCGACTTCGTGGGGTGTTGAACCTAGTACGATATCGAAGTTGGCCGTCAGCTCACCCAAACTCGAACCTTTCAGCGGCAAGAAATCGACCATCAGCGTCTCGCGTTCCAATGGGTCGCGCACCCCACGCAGCACTCCGTCGGTCTTATTCTGTTCGTGGCCATTGACGAACAATTGGGTCGTGTAGATCCGCTGACCATTGCGACTGATGCCGACGTGGATATGTGGGGTACGACCCGGATAATGCACCGGCTTCACGGTGCGAAAGTAGTAGCTGCCTGTGGAGTCTGTCATGAAGCGACCGTAGCCTTGGAAATTCTTATCCTGGCTCTCGCGCTTTCGCTTATCTGCTGAATGGAGGTAAACCCCGTTGTTGTCCACCTGCCAAATCTCGACGAAGGCATTGCGGACCGGGTCGCCTTTGGAGTTGAGCACCCGCCCTGTGAGATGCGTGATTTCACCAACCGCCGGTGTGATCGAATCGTTGATGACCAGCAGGTCGTTATCGGTATCGAGCGGAAACTTGTCGGGATAAAAGGGCCCCTCGGTCAATTGCGGCGTAGCAAGCAACTCCTCGGCAAATAGCCCTGGAGTGACAAAGGCTGCGGCACCCAGCGTCACTCCGCCGGAGATCAGTTTTCGCCTGGTCCACAAATGTCGGTGCATGGATGAATCTCCGTGATTTCGTTCCCCTTTTGCTCGACCGGGGGAAACTATTCTCTGCCTCCAAGTAATGCGACAAGCAGCAGGAGAAGGGGCCAAAATTCTCACAAGTTTATTTGCAGGTCGTGCAAGTACACGTACCGATGTCTCTTGTATTGCCAGGGCTCAGATGGACGCAAGTTTAAAAAGGTGTTCATGCTCACGGCGAGTCGGTTTGATTGTCGGCGCGGATCGCTTGTAATGCCCGCGCTTCGATACTCGCCAGCCGCGGATCAACGGGAGGCGACTCACCGGTGATCAACGTCGTTGCCTCGCGATACAGTACCAGGAATTCTACCCAGTCGAACCAAGGTATGGGCATCGACCCGACCGGACTATCCAGCATTGCTTGAGTCCACTGGTCGACCAGATCGCTACCGGTGGCCAGTGCCTGGCGTGCCTCCTGCTGTTGCCCGGTTTGGTGATAGGCCATGGCCAGCAGCGGAAAAGCTAGTCCCCGCCCGGGCCACCCCGGGTCCACCCAATCCGATTCTTCGAGTCGTTCGATCGCTTGTTCATACTGCCCGGCCCGATAGTGTGCCCACCCGGCGACGTAGACACTCGCCCCGTGAGGCATGCGGTTTCGGTCGCGTTGTTCCGGTGGCCCCGGGTGATCGGCTCTGGACGAACCAGGCGGTGGTTCCGGGTGCGGGGGTGGAGCAGCACCGGGCGGAGGTCTACGTCGTTGACCTGGATGTTCTCGCTCTGGCGGAGGTCCGCCTCGGGGTGGTCCTGGTGGATGTAATTCGCGTGGGTCCTGCAAATCCCGTTCGGCCAGGTTTGCCAGCGCTGCGAAGTCCGCGTCGTCAGTAAGGCTGAGCAGGCAGGCACGAATCGTGTTCTGAGAAATCCCACGAGAAGTTTCTTCCTCCGTTTGCAGCATGTGGGTGCAGATTTCGCGGCTGGTGTCTTCGGAACCGCTCAACCACAGCAGTTGGGGTACTCCCCACCAGCTTGCACCCGTGGCCGGTGCGCCTAATTCGTAGGCCTTCTCATAGTCGGCGGCCGACAAATTCCACAGACCGAGGCGTGCGTAGAGTTGCCCCCGTTCGACCCAAACCAGGTAGTAGTTGGGCTGCAGGTCGATCGCCTGCGAATAGTCCGCGTTCGCATCCGCCCAGCGATCGGCGTCGGCGTGCGCACGTCCACTAGTCAGCAGCAGGTTTGCTTCTTTGAGTCGTTCAGAAAACTCTTCAATCTCTTTCCTTGCCTGATTGGCCTCGTTTCGGGCCTGCACCGCCTCGTCGAGGGCGCGTTCTTTCTCGTTGCGTTCAGCAACCGCCACGGCGGCCTGCCAGATGCTAATGCCCGTCCCCAAGACCATGGCCAGGACAACAATCGAGACGGTGGCGAACGTCGCCTTGCGGCGGTGCACGAACTTGCGGAGCCGATACAGCCTGGAAGGTGGACGCGCTTCCACCGGTTCATCGCGGAGAAACCGCAGGACGTCCGCCGCGAGGGCGTTTGCCGTTTCATAGCGGCGGGTACGATCTTTCTCGATGGCTTTCATCACGACCCAGTCGAGGTCGCCGCGAATCAACATCGAATGCTCGTACGACGTGTTCCATCGAGGTGCAAGTTTCGAGACACCATCACTCGGGGTAGAAAGCCGCGTGCTGGGGCGTGGGGGATCTTCCTCGCGGATGATGCGTCGCAGCTCGTCTAATCCCGCACTATCAAGCCGTGCCTCGTCAAACGGCGTCGCACCGGTCACCAATTCGTACAGCAGCATCCCCAGCGAATAAATGTCGCTGCGGGTGTCCACATCGAGTCCGCTCATCTCGGCCTGCTCGGGGCTCATGTACAGCGGCGTGCCGATCATCGCCGTGAAGCGGGTGTAGATTGTCTTTTCGGTCAGCGTTTGACCGATGGCCTTGGCGACGCCAAAGTCGATGACCTTAACGACCGGAGTGCCGTCGTGAAGCGTGACCAGCACGTTCGACGGCTTGATATCGCGATGGATGACTCCCTTTTGGTGCGCATGTTGGACTCCGCGGCAAACCATCACGAACAACTCGAGCCGCTCGCGGGTATCGAGATGCCGTTGCTCGCAGAATTCGGTGATGGCGATTCCGCGAACCAATTCCATCACGAAATACGGCCGGCCCGTAGCGGTTGACCCTGCGTCGAAAACGCGAGCGATGTTCGGGTGATCCATCATCGCGAGAGCTTGTCGCTCGGCTTCGAATCGCGCCACAACGTCTCGCGTATCCATGCCCGGCTTTACAATCTTCAATGCAACCTTGCGGCGTACCGGTCGCTGTTGCTCGGCCACGAAGACGAGCCCAAATCCACCTTCGCCAATTTCTTCCAGAAGCTTGTAATCACCGACCACCGTTCCGGGGCCTTCGACCACACCTGGATCGCTCCCAAGGCTGCCGTGCTGGGCTGCTTCGTCCCAGGTTTCTCCAAACTGGGAGATTAGGTCCGAGGGTGGATTGTCCAGTGGGTTGTCTGACTGCTCGTGGGCTCGAAGCAGCGACTCGACCGAAGCCCGGAGTCCCGCATCGTGTCCGCAGGCTTGCGACAAGTATTCCTCCCGTTCCGCGGGCGAATCCTTTTCCAAGGCGGCTAGAAAGACCGATTGTTCGCTCGAAACTCGCATGATCCGTCTGCTTGCAGGCTTGCTGCCACGACCGGCACAGGTTGTGCGGAACAAAACCGCAGTGGCTCTATTCCTATTATGCGAAAAACAGCCCGAGACGGGGCCAGGAATTTCCGTTCGATGCTGACGCTAGCCGCCGTCCATCTCGCGGCGGAGCCATGCACGGGCGAATGACCACTGTCGTTTCGTTGTGCGGGGCGAGATTCCCAATACTTGGGCCGCCTGGTCCACAGTGAGACCCGCGAAGTATCGCAATTCGACCACTTTCGCCGCCTGCGGCTCAACGGCAGCCAACTTGGTCAGGGCCTCGTCCAATGCCAGCAGTGTGTCCAGGTCGTTTTCTTCGACTGGCGCGTCATCGTCGCGAAACTCTCGACGTGCAAGATCGCCCCCGCGCTTGGCCGTCTTCTTTTGCCTGGCATTTTCGATCAGAATCCGCCGCATGGCTTCGGCGGCTGCCGCGAAGAAATGCCCTCGACTATCCCAACTGTACTCCTGGTCGGCTCGCACGAGTCTCAAGTACGCCTCGTGAACCAGGGCGGTAGGTTGCAGCGTCGGATCATTCGCCTCGTTAGAAAGCTTCTTCGCCGCGAGGTTTCGCAACTCGGAATAAACCAGAGGCAACAATTCTCTAGCCGCGCTGGGGTCGCCTTGTTCGATTTGAGAAAGGATGTGCGTGACGTCGGACATACCTCCAGGATACCCCCGACCTCGCCTGCTGACCATGACAGGTGATTCATCGAAGGAGGTGTAGCAAAGTAGGTTTACGCATGGCCGGTCTCTCCTATATTGTGTGGGTCGATCTCACGCTACTCTCTAGAAGTCGACCCTGATGACGGATCCGAAGAATATTGCCCCAGGCTCCCCTGGCATTCCCCCGCGATGGACTACCAGCGCGAAGGACGGAGTGGGAACATCACTCAGCACCGCAAGTCGTGTCTGGTTCACACATAGTCATGGGATTCTTAACGAAGTGTATTCGCCGCGGATTGATCAGGCCTGCATTCGTGACTTGGGGCTGATCGTTGCCGACGGACGGGACTTCTTTTCCGAAGAGAAGCGGCATACCAATACCGAGATCGAACGCCTTGCGGCAGGTGTGCCGGCCTATCTGCTGATCAACCGGTGCCGGCAGGGTCGGTATGTGATTGAGAAAGAGGTGTTCACAGACCCGACGCGCGATGTCGTCTTGCAACGCATTGTGTTTCAAGAATCCTCACCATCGACACTGCCCTATCGGCTTTACGCCCTGTTGGCTCCTCACCTAAAAAACCACGGTTCTGACAACACGGCATGGGTTGGCGAATACAAAGGTCAACCGTTATTGCTGGCAAAGCGAGACGGAACCGCACTGGCGTTGGCCTGCTCGACCGGGTGGTTGAACCGTTCGGTCGGCTACGTCGGCTATTCCGATGGCTGGCAAGACCTGTCTCGTAACAAGAAGATGACTTGGTTTCACGAGCGCGCCGAAGCGGGCAATGTGGCATTGACGGGTGAGCTGCCGCTCGTTGGCGACACGCCGTGCGTCCTGGCGCTCGGGTTCGGTCGAAACAGTTCCGAAGCCGCATTGCGGGCGATCAGCAGTTTGGAGGATGACTATGAAGAGCTGCGACGACAGTACGTCGAAGAATGGACCGACTGGCTTGACAAGCAAACCCCGCTGCACGAAGTGTGTCCGATCGACGATCGGGAAGCCTGCGTCGATCGATTTCGCGTCAGCGCGACAGTGATTCGCACCCATGAGGCAAAGGAGTTTCCCGGGGGGATCATCGCCAGTCTCTCAATTCCCTGGGGCTATTCCAAAGGGGACGATGACCTGGGGGGCTATCATCTCACGTGGCCTCGAGATTTGGCCGAGACGGCCAGCTCGTTGATTGCGTTGGGAGCATACGACGACGCCAAACGCGTGCTGCACTTCCTCCAGTCCACGCAAGAGCCCGACGGACATTGGGCGCAGAACATGTGGCTCGATGGCCGACCCTATTGGAACGGTACGCAGATGGACGAGACCGCGCTGCCGATCCTGCTTGTCGACCTGGCCCGACGCGAAGGCGCAATTGACCAACGTGAGCTGACGCGCCTGTGGCCGATGTTGCGATCCGCAGCCTCGTTTTTGGTTTGCAACGGCCCGGTGACGCAGCAAGATCGTTGGGAAGAAGATCCCGGGTATTCGGCATTCACGCTCGCGGCCGAAATCAGTGCCCTACTCGCAGCGGCAGATCTTGCCGATGCGATCGATGCTGGCGGAATCGATACGGACGCGGATCGCAACTGCTCGTCGTATCTGCGCGAGACTGCCGACAGTTGGCATAGCAGAATCGACGATTGGATCTACGCCACGGACACCGAATTGGCCCACCAGGCCGGCGTGGACGGGTATTACGTGCGGATAGCACCCCCGGAGACAAGCGATGCTCCTAGCCCGATTGAAGGCTTTGTCGCCATCAAGAATCGACCGCCCGACCAAACAGATCATCGTGCGGCAAATATCGTCAGCCCTGATGCATTAGCACTGGTTCGTTTTGGGCTGCGAGCCGCGAACGACCCGCGTATTGCGAATACGGTCAAAGTAATCGATCGGCTCCTGCGTGTGGAGTTGCCGCCAGGTCCGTGCTGGTATCGTTACAACGACGACGGCTACGGTGAGCAGGAAGACGGCGGCCCGTTCAATGGAACCGGAATCGGCCGGGCATGGCCGCTACTGACCGGCGAGCGTGCCCATTACGAATTGGCGGCAGGAAATCGTCTGGAAGCGGAACAACTGCTCGAAGCGTTCACCGGGTTTGCCGGGGATAGTGGATTACTGCCCGAGCAAGTATGGGACTCTGATGACGTGCCGCGGCATGAGCTTTTTCGCGGGCGACCCACCGGTTCGGCCATGCCGCTGGTTTGGGCGCACGCCGAGTACGTTAAGTTGCTCCGTTCTTTGCGTGACGGACAGGTCTTCGACATGCCCCCGCAGGGCGTGCAGCGTTATCTGGTCGACGAGATAGAATCTCCCCATCACACGTGGCGGTTCAATCACAAGTGCCGGGTGCTGCCTAGGGGTAAGGTGTTGCGGTTGGAGGCGCGAGAGCCGGCCATCGTGCACTGGAGTGCCCAGGGAAAAAAAGTGCAGAGCCCGACAGTCGACTCGGGACTTGGGATTCACTTCGTCGACTTGCCAACGGACGACCTGCCTGTTGGTGACCGAGTTGATTTCAGATGGTTGTGGACTGCCGGTGACCAGTGGGATGACGAAGAGTATTCTGTCGAAGTCGCGTAAACGTTCGAACTAGGAGTTCACTTGCTGCAGGTGTGTATCGCTCGTGGGGTCCCGAGGGTTCGTCTCGGAGCACCGCCGGCCAGCATCCAAGGAATAAGGAAACGGGAGCATGATGACCGGAGAACTTCAACCCGTGGTATCACCGCCAGGGCCATGTGCGATGGTCATTTTTGGCGCGACGGGCGACTTGACGAAGCGGTTGCTGGTTCCTGCGATTTACAATCTGGCCGAGGCTCAATTGTTGCCGGAGAACTTCGCCATCGTCGGAATCGCTCATAAGCCGTTTAGCGATGCGGAGTTCGCGGAGTATTTGAAGACCGAAGTGAAGGCCACGGCCAGGCATGAGATCGACGACGAAGTGTGGTCGCGGGCATTTGACGGGCGTGTGTTTTATACCTCCGGCGATTTTGACGATCCTGCCACCTTTGAGAAACTTGCGTCGGCATTGCAGCGAGCCGACCAAGAACACGGCACCGCAGGCAATCATCTTTTCTATCTGGCCACTCCTCCCACCTTATTTGGCCCGATCGTCGGCCATCTCGCCGCGGCGGAACTGACGACCGAGAACGAGATACCCTCCAGCTGGAAGCGCGTGGTCATTGAGAAACCGTTCGGCCACGATCTCGAATCGGCGCGATCGCTGAATCGTGAAATAACTTCGAAGCTTCAGGAGAGCCAGATCTACCGCATCGACCATTACCTGGGAAAGGAAACGGTTCAGAACATCATGGTGTTCCGGTTCGCCAACGGAATTTTCGAACCGATCTGGAATCGCCGGTACATCGACAACGTTCAGATCACCGTCGCGGAAACGGTCGGCGTCGAACATCGTGGTTCGTACTACGACCATGCCGGGGCCCTGCGTGACATGCTGCCCAACCATCTCTTCCAGATTCTCGCTTTGGTGGCCATGGAGTCGCCCTATTCGTTCGAGGCCGACGCTGTTCGCGACGAGAAAGTGAAGTTGTTGAAGGCGCTCCGACCGATGAGGGCTGAGGAAGTGTTCGGTGCCGCGGTTCGCGGGCAGTACGACGAGGGCGAGGTCGACGGAAAAGCGGTGATCCCTTACCGTAAGGCGCCGAGGGTGGCCCCCGACTCGAACACCGAGACGTTCGTGGCGTTGAAACTCGCCATTGATAATTGGCGATGGGCGGACGTGCCGTTTTATCTTCGAACAGGCAAATCGCTAGCGCGACATGTGAGCGAGGTCGTCATTCAATTCAAGCGAGCACCATTTCTGCCCTTTCGCGAGACGGCCATCCAGCATTTACGTCCCAATAGCTTGGTGATACGCATCCAGCCCGACGAGGGAATCGCCTTGTCATTCGAGGCCAAACGACCGGGAATTACCGTGAAGACCGATACGGTCGAGATGGACTTCTGCTATGCAACGCACTTCGGGCAGACACCCTTCATCGGATACGAAACGCTACTGTACGACTGTATGAGGGGCGATCAAACGCTGTTTCAACGGGCCGATTTTGTCGAGGCCGGCTGGGAAGCGATCACGCCCATCTTGGACGTGTGGTCGAGTTTGCCGGCACGCAATTTCCCGAACTACACGGCAGGCACCTGGGGACCGAAAGAAGCGGACGAAATGTTGGGCAAGGACGGTAGGCAGTGGCGAAATCCGGTAACTCCATCGAACTGCGATTCGTAGAGTCTGCGTGCCCTGCCCTGTGGGGCTGGTGCCAAAGAGAAACTGTAAAGGGGCCATCGAGTACGACTTGGATGCTGAAAACTTCAGAGACTACTCGGCCAGCTTCCCTTCGATGGCCAGTCGAACAAGAGCGCCGAGTGATCTAACTTGCATCTTTTCGAAGATTTGTTTTCTTCGTGTCTCAATGGTTCGCACACTGACGTCGAGTTTCGTTGCAATGGTCTTGTTCGGAGCTCCTTCGACGAGGAACTCCAGCACTTGACGTTCCTCGGGAGATAGGGTCGCGTAGAGCTCCGCCAAACGGCGGCGTTCTTGGGAGGCCTCTCGCTCGTAAAGATCTCGATCCAAAGCCGTTCGAATGGCGTTCCACAATTCATGATCGCGGCAAGGTTTTTCGAGAACGGTCACGGCTCCGTTGCTCATTGCAGTAACCGCCAAGGGGACATCGGCGTACGCGGTCGACAGAATTATGGGCAATGGGCAGCCCATTTCAATGAGTTTTTGCTGTAGTTCCAGCCCACTCATGCTCATCATCCGCACGTCGCTGACGAGACACCCATGTTGGTGCGGGTCGAAGGCTGCGAGAAAGTCTTCTGCCGAGGAATAGCATTCGGCTTGAACCCCCATCGATTCCACGAGGGCTGCAACTGAGTCGCGGGCTGCAGGGTCGTCATCGACGACATAAACTCTCGCGCTATGGTTGGTCGTCATGCTGTGGTTCCCTGGCATGGGGCAACGCCACGCAGAAGGTTGTCCCTTGCATATCTCGCGAGTTTCCCCAGATCTGGCCGTTATGAGCCTCGATGATCGATCGACTAATTGTCAGGCCAAGCCCCATGCCATCCTGCTTGGTTGAAACAAACGCGTCGAAAATGTCTTCGCCATCCAAATGAGGCAGGCCCGGGCCGGTATCCTGGACGGTAATCTCAACCGTACTGCCTTGTCTAGCAGCCCGAATGGTGATCTCTTTTGGAGAATCTGATTCTCCTTGCATGGCATCGCAAGCATTTCGAATGAGGTTGAGCAACACCTGCTGGATCAACACCAAATCCGCCCTTGCACAACGGACATCTTTGTCGATCAACACGGATGTCGTCACGCGACACTTTCGGGTCAAAGGCTCAGTCACCGAAAGTGTCTCTTCAATCAAGGAGGCAACGTTAATGGAGCGAAACTCGGGCTTGGCTCGGTAGACGAGGCCACGGAGTCGTTTAATGATCTCACCCGCGCGGGCCGCTTCTTTCGCGATGCGTTCGTTCCAGTTCTTAATGCGGTCCAGCTCTTGGTCCTGACTTCGAGATAAGGTCCGAATGCTTGCTCCGGCGAAATTTTCGATTGCATACAGAGGTTGATTTATTTCGTGGGCGATCCCAGCAAGCATTTCCCCCAAGGCTGCCATTCGCGAGACATGCATGATTTGGTCGCGCTGAGTTCGAATTGCCTCTTCGGCAGCCTTTCGCTGCGTGATATCGAGCATGAGGCCATCGTATCCGAGGCCGTTTTCAGTTCCAGCGTCACGTTTTCGAAGGTGCATTCGTACCATCCGGGTCGACCCGTCCGAGCGGCGAATTGTTCGTTCAAGCCCTTCCTCGTTCATTGAATCGCACAACTGCCCCATCGTCCGTAGAAGGTCTTTGTCCGATAGAACCAGAATATCTTCAATGAGCGAAAGCTGATTGATTCCCGCGGCCGATTGGTAGCCGAGCATTTCCCGGAGCTTGTGATTCGCCAAAATGATTCGTCCGGTGGAAGTGCACTGAAAAACACCGACCAGCGAGTTTTCGAATATCGACCGGTACTGAGCTTCGCTGGCTCTCAGCCCTGCTTCCAGGCGCAACTGTTTCTTCCATGTAATTTGGACCGCGCTGTCATCTGCTCGCTTGCGTGATGTAAAGATGGCATAGCTGATGATGGTTGTCATCACAAGCGTCATGAAGTCTTCGTTTTGCTTAGCGGGGTTGGCAACTGGGAATATCAGAGCCGCGACGGCGAGGTTACTCGCCGCAAAGACTAGAAATGGTCTGCGTTTGGTAAGAACAAGGCCAGCCACCCCAGTGGACAGGGCGATTCCGGCCCCACCGATGAAGAGCGGATCCCAGACCACATACAATAAATACGCGTGTGCGGCCATTACGGTCAAAAAAGCAACAGCTACCGGCCGTACGATCGGGGTGGACTCTTGCGTGCGATATGCGAGAAACGCCGCCAGCGCGAAAGCCAGAGTCATGATCACATTGAAGATCAACTCCGGAGCAATCAGGAACGGGGGAAAAGGTTGCCCTATTCTGATTTGCAATGCAGCGATTCCAGACCAATTCAGCAATCCCAATACAATGATGATCGTCCAGAACAAGAAGTTGCAAGCAAAGAGCGTGCAAATCCAGGGGGCATTCCGAAGGAGTCGCAGATCCGCGCGTTCCTGAAGTTCCTGGGGGGGGAGCTCGCGAGCTTCATACCCTTTGGTCAAAATTCGCGTCCTCACTTCGAGGGACTGAATTGTGAGTGTGCCCGGGCTCCAGCGTGAGGCCTTGCAAAAACACGATCAATGCCCATGGCGAGTTCCTTGAATTGGCGCTCTTTTCGACTGCCGAGTTGATCTACTTCGAACAATCACATCGACGCCTTTAACCTGGTTTGGACGAAGAGCACATTGCATCGATCTTTTCACGAGCCCACGAGGTGGCTTCTCGTTGGTCTACATAGCGTCTACGGTGACAGGGTTGCTATACAGTATCAAGCCGCGACGGCGACTGAATCGGTAATCTGCCAGAAAAAGACAGGCAATTCACCCGTATCGAATGGCTCACTTTCTCGGTTGCGGAGATTCGACACGATTCCAGTGAATACCGCAGTTCAGGGTAGTTTAAATACGCGTTCTGATGCCAGGAAGACGCTTCTTCTTGACCGAAAATATGGGTTCTGTGCCAGATGTTCCAAGGTGTTCTTGCATATCAGGGGGAGCCGGTCGAATTTCGCTTATCCGCAAATATTTGCGGCTAATCGAAGTTGATTCTCCGGCAGTAGGGACGAAAATCCAATCATAAGCAAGGTGAATCTATGCTAAGCCAGGGGTGGGTGTTTCACCACATCAAGTTCGACCAACTGCGGACTGTACGTAGGGCGGTTTGATGTTGTCGCAACTCGCTGGCAGTCCACCTACCGGGGCAGGTAAAGAACGAAACCGTATTGTCCTGGAAAATTGCTTGCGGCCTTCCGTGTTCGAGGCGACTCCGCTTCCTAGGAAGCATCCGCAAGATTGTTGGAGTATCCTGCATGTGGAAGTTGCTCCATCGCCGCCTTTCAAGGCTTTGCTGCGCTTCCCATTGTCTTGCCTGGAGCGGTAGACCGTTCCGTCGGGGCTTGATGAAAGAGCAATCAATGTTGTCGGTGGCACCATTGCAGCGGACCGCTACGTGATCTCCGGAAACGACGGGGCAGGTGTCACCATTCGTGGCGCTGCTGCCACCGGCAACATTTTCTGACTCGCTAAATCCGACCGAACCGGATTCCGTCGGTTGCAGATCTTCTCGAACGGGCACGAAGTCGTCAGAGCTTCGGGTCACGTTCCTTACGCATCGATCAATGAGCGCAGCTGAATGGGAAATTCCTGCGTAGAATCGACTATATAGCTAAGCGAGTCCTTTCGCTATGAATGCTAAGGACGATCGAGGGCAAGGTCTTCAGTCTTGCATGGAAGCCTATTCCGCTGAGGCGGTCAGACCGTATTTCTTTTGACATTGCCGCACGGACTCTATCGGACGGCGATGGGATTTCCTGGCGAGCCGCTGGCGCCTTTCAGGGGCAGTGGTGCGAACACAAAGGCGAACTCATATATATGCGCCTCTGCAAGGGGCTCTAAATTGAGGTTCTCGAGAAAATAAATGCCGTGCCGGGTGATCATTTGTTGGTGTACTTCAAGCGGGCGTCGGGGGTTTGGAGACGGATCGACTTCGATGCCCCAGTTGTCAGCTCCCACTGCAGCAATATTCTTGTCGATCAGCCAAGAAGCGGCGCCTATGCCGATTCCCGGCTGACCGGAATTGTAGGTGTCGTTGTCTTGCTTCCACAACTTACCGTGACCGGTTCGGATCAGAACGACATCGCCTTTACGAATGCTCATCTTTTGAGCTTGGAGCGCATGCCTTAGATGTTCGGCGGTGATCTCGAAACCGACCGGCAGCCGCTCGACCCCACGGTCTGCCAGAACATCAATCAGCACTCCGCGCGTGAAGAACACCCCTACGTTTTCGACACCTAACTTTGTCAATCCATAGGGGTCTTCGATGTCGGCGGATCGGTAGCCGTTGTAGTAGGTGTCGCCTTCGGGAAGTCGAACACCGACGTGGCCCAGGCCATCCATCTGAGTTCCCATTTGCCCAATCTCTCCAACGAAAAACTCATCACGGCCCACGCGCATGTTCTCCCCGAGAACCTCAGGAAAGGTAGGAATGGTGAGTCGAAAGGTGCGATGCGGAAACGTTGGCATATCCCGTTCATAAACTCGTCCCAACTGAAACACACGCCCTTCGCGAATCAGCGCGGTCGCTTCCAGAACTTTCTTGGGGGTAATCAGGTTGGTTGCACCACGCTGGTCCTCGGGTCCGTATTTGGAAGGCCACCACCGCGAACCGATGGGTGTCTCCTGCCCAGTGGTAGGGGGAGAGGAGGTCGCACCTGGCTCAGCACAAACTGAAATCTGGCTGCTGCAGGCAATTTGTTGAAATGCCACGGCCAAGAGCAAGCCGGTTGGCAAGAATCGAAACAGGTTTTGGATGGGTCGCATTCGCCATCTCCAACAGTCGAAGGAACGTGCGGATATAAACGAGTGGTGTCTACTTTTTAGATCACTGCTACTGGATTGCCTGTCAGGAATTGTCAGCTTGAATCTTCATGCGGAGCTCTCACTTACTTCCGGCAGTGCTACTTGGAGTGAGTCCGCAGCCTTCGCCAGCGATTCCCAAACCGTGTCGGGCAATGGTATCCCCGTGTCGAGTCGTCGTTGCCGCTGGCGAAATTCGTACTCGCCCGGAACGATCACTTCCTCGAAACCGGCAGCAGGCTGGCTCGATGTGAGATACTCGATCATGCTACTAAGTTCAGCCTGAAAACCATTCAGCGGTCGAAATCGATCGACTTCGACTACCAATAGGAAAAGGCCCGATCCGGTGCCGCTCTGCTCGGCGTTTGCTCGCGGGCAACCGGCCATGGAGAGAGCCCCCGCCAATACATCGACCATTGCTGCCAAGGCAAAACCTTTATGCCCCGCACTTCCCCCGAGTGGTTGCAACGCGCCCCCGGGAGTTTCGTATAACTCCGCTGGGTCTGTGGTTGTTTGTCCTTCTGCGTCCATGATCCAACCCGCAGGAACTTGTTGGCCGCGAAGACGATAGTCGCGGACCTTACCCTCGGGTGCGACACATGTGCTGATGTCGACCAGCAGCGGAAACGGGTGATCGGTGGGTGCTGCAAAAGCAAACGGGTTCGTGGAGAGTCGTCGTTCCCTGCCTCCGAATGGAGCCACCCATTGCCCTGCTCCGCCTGCGTTGGCCATTGCCAATCCAACCATGCCGGCTTGGGTGGCCAGCGTGACATAGGTGCCAAGCCGTCCGGAATGATTCATTCGATTCACCGTTACGATGGACATGGACGATCGACGAGCTTTCGTGATAGCGAGCTCCGCTGCCTGATGACCGGCTACCTGACCAAACATATTGCGTCCATCCAACACGGCACCCTCATTCCACTCGCGAACGATATTGAGTTTCGAGCCGGGTAGAATTCGCTTCTGTTCGATGTCTTCCAAATACTGAGGGATCCGCAGCACTCCGTGCGAATCATGCCCGCATAGCGATGCCTCCACCAAGTGTCGGGCGACAATTCCGGATTCCTCCTGCGAAGCACCGGCGGCAAGAAACACTGTTTGAGTGAAACGTTCAAGTTGATCGGCGGTCAATGTTTTCATGGTCGTTTAGAACTGATGAGTCGAATGAGTTGGATACCGGTTGCCGCAGCTCGCCGCAATTTGACAGATCTTCCTGAGCCTGGCTTGCTAATGTTCCTCAACTAGCCGGTCTCCACCGTTGACTGGAATAAGCCACTTTGAACACCCAAGCTCCCGACGAGGCACACAACAATCACTAGCGTGGATAGCAATAGGAATACGGCCGAGACCCGACCCATGCGTAATCTGGGGTCCGTGCGAAAAGCCATCCAGCAAATCGCGAACATCAACAGGGGCGTGCAAAACATTCCCGCCACATACTGCGCGAAAATGACAAGCTTCTCAGGCGGATGCTGCAGGGTGAGGGCCAACAACAAACATACCGAAAGATAGACGGCCTGAACCACGCGGTGGCAGCGATCGCGCTTGAGATCGTCACTTGCATCCAACCAACCAAGGCTGGCAAACAAGTCGGCCCACATTCTTCCGAACGCGGCGGTGGCAACGACAAGCGTTGAAACCAAGGTGCAAAACGCTCCCACCAGAAACAAGCCTCGCGACCACGAACCGAACGATTCGGTATACATGCGACCGAGCTGCGGTACGATCTGATCACCGCCTGGAACTTCGTTCTGGGAATGAAAAACGGCTGCCGCAGTGAGGAAGTACCCGAACGTCGTGACGGTGGCCAACAACGTGCACACGGTCACGTCGAGTTGCAGGACACGAATCCAACCCTTGGTACGTTGCAGCCAACCGGGCGAAGCCGAAGAGCCGGCAAACTTGCCATAGCCCTTTTCCAACACCCAGTACGGGTACATGAACAGTTCGTTGGCCGTGGCGCCTAACGCCCCAATGAGACTGACAACCGCAATGGCCGCCAGACGCGGCGAGTCGTCTCCGAATGACAATTTCAGACCCGAGAGGAGTTCCTCGAATGTAATGCGATACTCGGTCCGCTGGATGAGTAGCAACCCGACGACCACCGAGAGACTGAACACACCTACGAGCACGGCCACGGAACGTTCCAGATCTTGGTACCGCCCTCGCCACAAAATGGAAAAGGCGATTGCGAACACAACGACCGTCCACACACCTGTTGAGAACTCCTGGTGTTCGCCAAGCGGCCAAGAAGCGTGCAGCAACCCGCCGGACGAACGGATCATTCCGATCAAACTCGCGGCCGTAAGAATCGCACCGGCCATGTACGCCAAACCAATCCAGGAAGTTCCCCGCCATTTGGGGCCCGGCAATGCATTGAACGCAGCGAACGGCTTGCGACCGTGCACCAACGCATGCCGACCGATTTCCACTTGCAGGAAGTACTTGATCACGCAAGCCAAAATGATGGCCCAAAGTAGTACGATCCCGAACCTTGCCGCCTGCACCGGCGTGTTGATCAGCTCACCTGACCCGATCACCGATCCCGTGACCACCACACCAGGCCCCACCGCCAGCAACATGGGAAAGGGCCGCCGAGGAGGATCGCGGATTTCATCATGCTCGTTCGGCATGTTGCCTTTCTAACGCTCAGTATTCGCCGATTACGGTTTCAAGCTGAAGACCGACTCGCCTTCGGTGGATCGGACGTTTTTTGGGATGAGGTGTTCGGCATCGACGCCACCTTCGTCCTCAGTGCCTCCGCGGCTTTGTTCGAGGCCTGTTCCAGCAAGATGGTTTCGGTGCTATACGAGACAAACCGCATTCCTCGATCCATCCATTCGTGAACCACGGCTAGATCAGATGAAATAATCCCTGGAGCGATGCCGTGATCTTGGGAGGTCTGGATCAGCCGTTCGACGTGATCGACGGCGAGGGAATGGTCGATTTCTCCCGGAATCCCCAGGTCGACGGTCAAATCCATGTAGCCCAAGCAGGCCACATCGATTCCATCGACGGAAAGGATTTCCTCGAGGCAATCAAACGCCGCGGCACGTTCTATTTGAATAACCATCAGGGTCTGCTGATGATTCGCCTCCATGAAGTCAGCCGGGGTGATCTGCTCGCCATCGGTTTGTGCGATGGTGGCTGCGTAGCCACGCACGCCCTGTGGTGGATATCGCGTCCAGCTTACAATATCGGCGGCCGTTTCAGGCCGATCGACACGAGGGACGATGATGCCTTGCGCACCGGCATCGAGAGCCCGGGCAACGAACGCATATTCCGCTTGCGGAACACGAACCAGGGGGACAATTCCATACGTGCGTGCCGACTCGATCAGCCCCGCGACCGTCTCGAATGAGAAACACGTGTGCTCCATGTCGATAAACACAAAGTCGAATCCCGACTTCGCGTAGATGCGGCACACATCGCGACTTGGCAATCGGGAGATCTCGCTTCCAAGAGCGAAGCCACCTTCTTGAATGGAGTCTTTGACCGGATTTACTCGCATCACGGATTCCTTCATTAAGAAAGTCCGCGCCGTCGCGCGGGTGGACTGCACAACGTCTGTTAATTTACATGCCCGTTTTCCATCACATCCACGACGACTCTGCCTGCGGCGCCCCCGTCGCGAAGCACCTCCAACGCGGTATTAATATCGTCCAAGGAAAACCTTGCCGCTACCGGTGGCTTCAGCGTCCCTTGGGCCATCAGCCCCAGGGCCGTCTTCATCTCGCGAATTCCGCCATTTCGGGAACCGACGATTTCCAGTTCGCGCTGGGCGATTTGTGTTGTGTCGATGGCGGGAAACTCGCCCTCTTCGCCAACAACGACAATCCGCCCCTGTCGCCGAACCAAACGGGCAGCCAGGCCGGTACTCACCGCACGGCCCACCAAGTCGAAAGCCACGTCGCATTCATAGCGGTCTTCAAGGTTATCCGGCCGGCCAGCTTCGAACTCCTTGGATGTAACCTGGAGCGCCGTCGCTCCAAATGAGCTTGCCATCTCCATGGCCTGTGGCTTGAGATCCAGGGCTAAGGTCCGAATACCCGAGGCGACCAGAAGCTGCACGAGCTGTAGCCCGATGCCTCCGCAACCAATGACCAAAGCCGAGTCGCCTAACCGCAGACCGCTTTTGTAAAAAGCTTTGACCGCGGTGACGGCAGCGCAGCTCGCCAACCCGCCTTCTGCAAAGTCAACCTCATCGGGTAGCGGAACAAGATTGCGCTGTGGGGCCACGAAATACTCGGCAAAGGCGCCTGGCATCGTCACTCCCAGAATCCCCCGCAAGTGTGTTGCTTGGGCATCATGGCCCGCCAGTGTGTAGCGACATTCTCGATCGCGGACAAAGAGATGAGGCGCGACTCGTTGCCCGACGCGAATCGTGTGAACATTTCGCCCCAACTCAACAACGGTGCCGGCCGGTTCGTGGCCAGGAATATGAGGTAGCGCCGGGACGTAGGCTACCCCTTCTTGTAAGTGCAGATCGGTGCGACAGACCCCGCAGGTGTGTGTCTGCACGAGCACCTCGTCGTCGCCTGGACGAGGTATTTCGACGTCCGCAAGTTCCAGCGGTTTACCAACGCTTGTTAATAGAGCAGCTTTCACCAGTTGCGAACCTTAGGCGATCAGAGGATGCAATACATTTCCACGGCAAGCCGCGATCGGGCGTCCCTGAAGATCGCGTAGTTCGATATCTGCCCCGACGCCCAACAGATGGAGAACCGTTTGTGCGAGGTCGGGCGGTTCAATCGGGTCATCGCTTGGATAGGCTGCATATCGATCGGTCGCGCCGAATGTCCTTCCCCCGGATATTCCGGCACCGGCCAAAAGGACAGATTGAGCCCAGGGCCAGTGATCGCGCCCAGCCGCGGAATTAATAGTGGGCGAGCGGCCGAATTCTGACATGACCAGTACCAGCGTCGTGTCGAGGAGGCCTCGCTGATGGAGATCGAAGAACAAGGCCGACAAAGCCTGATCTACGGGCGGCATTAGCCGGTTACGCATGTGGTGATAGATGCGGCCGTGCGAATCGAATTCGCCACCACCCTCGCCAGGTGGTTGTGGGTCGACCCAATAGACGGTCGATAGTCCGACGCCAGCTTCTGCGCAGCGACGAGCCAGCAATAGTCCCTGTCCAAACAAATGCTGCCCGTAAAGCTCACGGGTAGACGCAGACTCCTGCTCGAGATCGCATGCCGTGGACAGTCTTCCGGATTCCAGAATGGAGAATGCCTGTTCGTAGAACTTTCCGTGTGTGTTCGTTGTTGGCGATGGTGTGGTTGCGTTCTGCGTGGAATTCAGTTGGTTCAAAAGTTCCCGGCGGCGACCGAATCGATGTTGCGAGACGGTATCCGCGAGTTCAATCGCGGGAAGCTGGAACGTACAGCTCTCCTTCTCACCTTGCACCACCATCGGATCGTAGGATGGGCCGAGAAACCCTCCGCCCTGCCCTGGCCAGATTCCGTTGTTTGGCGGTTGAAACAACGTGGGCAGCGCGACAAACGGCGGCATTCCATCCCGCCAGCCGCGTTGTTTGGAAAGGATGGAACCGAGATGCGGATGGTCGGCCGGCGAAGCCTGTGACTGCACCACACCCGGCCTGGGATGGTACGTCCCGGTGAGCATGGTCGCGAAGCTGGTTGTATGCTCGGTATCGGTATGCGTCACCGAGCGAACCAGCGTGAATTTATCGGACTGAGCGGCCAACCGTGGAGAGAGTTCCGAAAACTGAACCCCCGGCGTACGCGTTGCAATCGGTGTCAGTTCACCACGGACTTCCGCGGGGGCATCAGGCTTGGGGTCCCACGTGTCGATCTGAGACGGGCCGCCGCACAGGTAAACCAAAATACAGCGTTCTGCGCGGCCAAACGTGGTGTTCGGCGACTCGTGGGCCAGGCTTTTTGCGCGAAACAGTTCGGGCAACATCAGTCCCAGTCCACTCAGGCTGCCGAGTTCTAGGAACCGGCGACGGCCCAATGACGGTCGATCGTTGTTTCTCACGCCGAACACGATTCCATGCTCCGAAATGCTAGGGAGAGATTAGTTCCAAGGCGGTTTCATAATGTGCCAAGGCCTGAGCACTTCGCCCAGCGCCCTCATCGAGTGAAGGGCAATTGTAGAGATCGTTGGTAAGCGTACCGGCAAATCGGGCACACTGCAGAGCCTCGACAATTGCTTCGAGATCCAAAACACCCTCTCCAAGTGGCAGGTGCAAGGCATAAGTCTTGGCATCGCCATCGGAGAAATGCACGTGTTGGATTCGTTCCCCCAACGCGGCGATGGTGGCCAGGTAGTGTGAAGGTTGCCCCACGCCGTAATGACAACAGTCGTAAACCAGGCCGACGCTCCGCGGAGGGGCATCGGTAGTTAAGCGGTCGATGAATTCGGTGGCCCACTCGTTGTTCATGCTCAGCGTGTCAGGATGTGGCTCGAACACCAGGCGCAAGTCGGCGGCTCGGCACAACTCGGCCACTCGCGAGAAAAGTTCGAGGCATGTCTCCATACAAGCCGATGGGGAACGATCTTGATTGACACTCGCCCAAGGGTCATGCGTGATGATCATTCCCAGATTGAGTTGAGTGGCGAACTCGACCGCTTCTTGAAACCCCGCGAGCGTTTCCAGGGGAGCTTCGTACGGATCGACATCAACCCAGCAATCGAAACCATAGAGATTCAGCCCAATCTCATTTACCCATTCCGAAAAGCTTCGCCGCTGTGCTTCCGTGGTCAGTTGATTGAAGAACGGAGGACGTGACAACTCGAGAGAATCGAACCCACACCGCTGCACACGTTTGCAGATCGACTCGATGCTTGGGTCTTCGTGGAAGCTAACAGCGTTGACTCGTGGCATTAGGAGGTCTCGCGATCGGGCCAGATCATCGCCCTCGCCTCGTCGGGCGTGGCGACCTCGCGTCCAAGCTCTCGAGCGATGCGAACAATCTTTTCGACAAGTTCGGCGTTCGACCGAGCATATTCCCCCGGCCGAACAAACGGGTTGTCTTCCATGCCGACGCGGACATGGCCCCCCAAGATGATCGCCGTTGTCAGGATTTTCCATTGTTCCTGGGGGTCCATCACGCTGGTGTTGTACAGAAAACCAGTGGGCAGATGGTGGTGGTTGTAGAGCATTGCCTCGGGAGTGGGCGGGGTATAACTTCCGCCCCGCCAGCCCAGGAAAAAGGTAATCCACACGGGCGTTTTCAAGAGGCCCTTTTCGACCATCCGCTGGGCATTCCAGACACCGCCATAATGGAAGCATTCCGCTTCGACCTTTACACCCAACTCGGCGGTGACTCGGCAGTATTCTTCCAGTTCGGGGCGGTTGTGCAGTCCATAGAGTTCGACCGGCTCGCGTCCCGGTTCGTAGTCGAAACATTCGTCATGCGGATTAAAGCACGTGGAAATCATGTCGGGCTTTTGCTCGATCATGAGTTCCTTTCTCTGAGGGAACCGCCCGTTTGCAATGCCGTACTGGATGATCGCATCGCAGTCATCCAGAATATCCGCTCTCAATTTGGCCCAACCGGGGATGTCCAGGTCGCTGAGGCGGGTACCATCCGCTTGGATGGTTTCGTCGATCGTATACGGACCGTGTAGATGACAAATGCTTGCGCCCGCATTCACCGAGCGAACGTATTCGCGGGCCACTTCGTCATAGCCCTTGGGCGTTGGATTGTGTGGATTGCTGGGATAGGCCATCGTCGAATCGCAGGTCACGGTGACGATCAGCTTTTCCATGGGTTCGATCCGTTATTGCTCGTGAATCCGTGGTGAAGTACCCAGGCAGATGCTCTACGCCGAGGGTTACAGCTCTACATCGAGACCACCGAAGGCCAAATGCTTGATTTGCAGACTCATCGACCGCTCACAATGCTCGCGCATCACGCGTTCGGCGGTGTCTGGATCGCTGGTTTGGATTGCTTGAATGATTGCCAGATGCTGTAGCTTCGGCTTTGCGACGCGATCCGCAATTTCACCTCCCCGGGCCAACATACGCACCAGTTGATTCGCGCGAAGCAACTCGACAAGCGGCGTCACCCGAGAGAATTCCGCAATCCGTAAATGAAGTCGAGAGTCCAACGGGTGGATGCTGGTTGGCGTGGCCTGCGAGTCGATCAGGTTATCGAGTTGGATGGCGAGTTCTTCCAACTCATTCAATTGCTCCGCAGTGGCCGATCGAGCGCAGTGCCGAACTGCTTCGCACTCAAGTGCGGTACGAATGACGTGTTGTGCCCGCAACGATTCCACATCAAGTTGCCTTACACGCGCCCCCCAACCCGGTTCTTGTTCCACAAGCCCATCTCTGGCGAGCTCGCGGATCGCGTCGCCGACCGGCGCCATACTGGTTCCTAATGTGCTGGCCACCCCACGCAACGAGATTCGTTTGCCGGGCTCCAGGCTCCCCTTAAGGATCTGGTCCCGAAGGTGGTGATAGGCCCGTTGACTGAGGGACTCGGTTTTATTCGCCGTGGGTGCCATGCAACTCGCCAATTCTGTTCGAACATTGATAGTACGATGTTTGTTATAAGACATTGAAGCACCGTCTGTCAAATAATTCGCTCTCAACGTTGATTTGTTCATTGTGGCGAATATTCCTCGATATATATGCGGATAATCGTCACGGTTTTTCTTGACATCCGTTGCTAGTACTTGGTATCTTCTGTGTCGGAACGGTGTTCGAACACCGTTCGTGTGTTGGTTTAGTGCCCTACTGTCCCATACTTCCTTGGCGGGAGGAGTCCTCGTGAATCGAGATCGAGCTGAGCTGTACCCGAGAACGCTTTGTGGCCTGATTTTGGCCTTGCTGATGCTAAATGCATCACCCTCTCGTGCGATCATCATCCACGACCTGTCGGACGAGTTCGATTCGGCAAACAACCCGTCTTCCGAAGGGTGGGGATATAATGAGTCGACCGCCAACGGCGCGGGACCTGTGGGGCCATTTGTTGCGGATTGGAACGCCCCCGATTTCGGAGCCGGCCAGCCAGGCTATGAAGGCCAGGCCGTCGGAGTTCACGCGGGCTGGGCTAAACGGATCGACAACGGAAACCCGACGCCGACGTTCGACGACCCCGTGGGGACGGTCATGTCTCACGGGCCAACGAGTGTTGCATGGCAGGCTCCGGCCAGCGACATCAGCCTCTTCGACGGGCCGGTTACCGCTACTCTCGAAATCGGTATCTGGAACCTTCGCAACATTGGTCGATCCGGTACGTGGAATCTCTGGTTGAACGACTCGGTACTGCTGAGCACCGGGGCCATCAACGATGCAAGTGGTACCTCGGCGACCCCTCTCGATCTGGCCACCGGAAGCGGTGGTGCCGCGGCACTCGGGCCTCATACGATTGCAACCGGAGACTTTTTCCGATTGGAACTCCTGGAAAATGACTTTGTTGGGGTCGAATTCTCTGTGACACTAGTACCAGAGCCTGCCAGTGGCGCGCTTGCTGTAATCGCCGTCTCTTGGTGCGGGCTCTGCCTATTCGTCCGAAAGCGATTTCATCAAGGTACTTGGTGGTCGAAATGATGGGAACCTCGGGTAGAAACAACGCGTTGCGAATACGAAGCCTGGTCTTCGCCTTGCTCGCAATGCCGGGGAACATTGCACGTTGCGATGCGCCCGACTTTGCGCGGGACGTCTCACCGATCTTGGCTGCAAAATGCCACGAGTGCCACTCGGCCGTTCTCCAGGAGTCGGGGCTCGATCTTCGCAGCGTCGCTTCCGTACTTCGGGGAGGTGAAGGCGGTGCGAGCATCGTGCCCGGGGACTCGGAAGAGAGTTCACTAGTAACTCGGATTGTCGATGGCGAGATGCCCCCCGAAGGCTCCGAGCCCCTCGCGCCTGAAGAACTACAAATCATTCGTGCATGGATCGACGAAGGCGATTTCTCCTCGGTGGAGCGTGATGATCCTTGGCAGCAGCGGTTGCGTGATGGCGCTGAATTCTGGTCGTTTCAAATCCCAAAACGTCCCGCGGTGCCTGAGATCGATGGTGCACCAGAGGACCGAATTCAAAATCCGATCGATGCGTTCATCCTAGAGGCGTTGCAAAGGGTAGAACTGGAGCCCGCTCCGCTGGCCGATCGAGCGACGCTGATTCGTCGCGCGTATTTCGATCTGACTGGCTTGCCTCCCACGCCCGAGCAAGTGGAGGCCTTTGTCAACGACCAGGACGCAAATGCGTGGCAGAAGGTGATCGAGGAACTGCTTCGATCGCCGCACTACGGAGAACGATGGGGTCGCCATTGGCTCGATGTTGCTCGTTACGCCGATACCGGAGGTTATGAGACCGACATCTACTTCAAGAATGCCTGGCGTTATCGTGATTATGTCGTCGAATCATTCAATGAAGACAAGCCGTACGATCGATTTGTGCAAGAACAAATCGCCGGCGATGAGTTGTGGCCCGACAATCTTGAATTGGAAGGAAGTTACCATTTTGCTCCCGAGAAGCTTGAGCATTTGGAAGCCCATGTGGGCACCGGGTTCTATGCGTTGGGTCCACAGATTCACGAATCGAACATGGACGCCCGCAAGAAGCGGTACGAAGAGCTGACCGATTGGGTTGACGTCACGGGAGCTGCTTTTCTTGGTTTGACGGTGGGTTGCGCCCGCTGCCACGATCACAAGTTCGATCCCGTTTCCCAACGCGACTATTACGCACTGCAGGCCATTTTTTCTGGTGCGAAAGTTTGCGACATTCCCATCGTCAACGGCATGGAGGTCGCAGATCACAAGCAATACTACCCACAGTTGCTTTCGCTGGTGGAAGCTCGCAAACGGTATCGCCTGTTCGAAGCTCGTGTTGCCGGTCGCGAGTTGACGCCCGAGGAAGAACAAGAAAAGCGACAACTCCGAGATGCAATTGCCAACGCGGTGCTGGCCTTGCCAGAACGGGCGGGCTCGACGCCCAACACGCCTTGGGATGCCTTGATGGACATCCCGACCGCCACGGTTCTCGGGCACGAACGTCCGGAGTTGGTGAAGACAGTCTTTCGCCTGAGTCGTGGCGATCTTGATCGACCCCGCGAAGAGATGGAAGCAGCATTACCCGAGTTGCTTGCTCAGCAGACCGATCACTCACCCTGGTTGCCGGGCCCCCTTGGCAGTCGCAAAGAGTTAGCACAATGGCTCACCCGTAAGAACCACCCATTGACGGCCCGCGTAATGGTGAACCGCATCTGGGCGTGGCATTTTGGTCGTGGAATCGTCTCCACGCCGAGCGACTTTGGCAGCATGGGGCAACTCCCGTCGCATCCTGAACTGCTCGACTGGCTCGCCGTGGAGTTCGTTGATCGCGGGTGGAGTATCAAGGAGATGCACCGGCTCATCATGAACTCGGCGACGTATCAGCAGGGGAGCGATTTTCACTCGGAGAAGCACGAGTTGCTCGATCCAGACAATCGCCTTTGCTGGCGAGTGAACCGTCGTCGTCTGGAGGGCGAAGGTGTGTGGGACGCAATTCACTCAGTTGCGGGCACCATTAACCTCAAACGTGGTGGGCCGGCTGTGATGCCGCCTTTGGTTGCTGAAGAGATGACCAACAAGGCGAATTGGGTGGTCAACGCCGATCCCACGGAACACACGCGACGCGGTATGTACATCATCGTGCGTCGCAGCTTCCAGTTTCCGTTATTCGAGATATTCGACGCACCCGTCAATTCAGTGAGTTGCGCGGCGCGAAACATTTCGACCGTGGCCACGCAGTCGCTGTGGTTGCTTAATAATCATACGGCATTCGGACAAGCTCGCCACACTGCGGCCCGTATTGTACGGGAAGCCGGCTCACAACCCGGCGATCGAATCGAACGGGCCTTCTGGCTGGCCCTGGGACGAGCCCCTTCGGATGCAGAAATGCAAGAGGCACAAGACCTGCTTGAAGCGCTTGCTAATCAGGCATCGGATGCTGCCAATGAGACGCCCGCTGGCGACACGCCTGCCGAGCTTGCCACTTTGGAACCATCCGAGGCCCAGGCCTTGGAGATTTTTTGCCTGGCGCTGTTTAACTTGAACGAATTTCTCTACATCGATTAGTACCGTTGGTACGCTTTGACTGTTGGAGTTGCCGTGACGCTCATCCCCAAGCGTTCAACCCATTGTCGTCGATTCTCGCCGTGTATTTCGCGACGCGATTTTCTGGCCACTTCCGCATACGGCCTGGGTGCAATGGCTGTTACTGACCTTCTGGCCGGCGAAGAACGCAGCAACCCTCTTGCCCCTCGCCCACCTCATCGTGCCGCCTCGGCGAAGAACGTCATCCTGCTGTTCATGACCGGAGGTCCCAGCCACCTAGAAACGTTCGACCCGAAGCCTGAACTGGCTCGTTTCGAAGGCCAGAAGTTGCCTGAGAGCTTTGACAACAAGGATCTCGATTTGCAGTTCATGCGGTCGTCGGATGGCACACTGATGTCGTCGCAGTTCCCCTTCAAGCAACACGGCGAATCGGGCTTGGAAATTTCCTCGCTGTTCCCGCATTTGTCCGAACACGCAGATCGTTTAGCGGTGGTGCGGTCTTGCCACCACGAGTCGTTCATTCATGGGCCCGCGATTACGTACATGAACACCGGGTCGCTGTTATTGGGCCACCCCAGCGTTGGTGCCTGGACGACTTACGGTTTGGGATCAGAGAGCGATGAGTTACCGGCATATATCGTGATGAGCGATGGCGGGTTTCGTGGGGGGGCCGCGATGTATCAGTCGGGGTTCCTGCCGGCCGTATACCAGGGAACCGTCATGCGAAACGAAGGCACGCCGTTTCAAAATTTGCAACCCAGCGGCAAGCTGAACGCCAAACAACAACAGTTGGTTCTCGACCAGTTGCGAGACTGGAACGCCCGACACCGAGACGACCGCCCGGGCGACAGCCGTCTGGATGCGCGGCTGGCCAATTACGAGTTAGCCTACCGCATGCAAATGGCCGCCCCGGAACTGATCGACCTTTCGCCTGAAACGGAAGAAACAATGTCGCTCTATGGTATCGACGCGGCTCCTGGTGATCGCTTTCGAAAGATGTGCCTGTTTGGCCGTCGAATGGTTGAACGAGGGGTGCGGTTCGTTCAATTGATTAACAACGATTGGGATGGCCATGGCCAATGTGCGGAAAACCATCGCCAGAATGCCGAACGAATCGATAAGCCCATCGCAGGATTGCTAACCGATCTGGCCCGACGGGGACTACTGGATGAAACACTGGTGGTGTGGTGTGGAGAGTTTGGACGTACCCCGGTGATGCAAGGGGACAAGGGTCGCGATCACAACCCGCACGGCTTCTCAATTTGGATGGCCGGCGGCGGAATTCGTGGCGGCAAAGCCATCGGCGCCACCGACGAATTCGGCTTCCGTGCCATAGAAGACCGAGTGCACGTGCACGACATCCACGCCACGATGTTGTCGCTGCTGGGCATCGAGCACACGAAGCTGACCTATCTCTTCGAAGGTCGCGAGCGCCGCCTTACCGACGTTGGCGGCCAGAACGAATTCAGCGAACGACTGTTGGCTTGAAGTCTTCAATCTCTCCGAAGACACCCTTCGGGTGGACGCAAGTTCATAGGCAGAGAATAGAGATTACTGCCTGCCAGCTGCTTAAGAAGAATGCATCGGCGGACTTGCCATCCTGGTGATTGGACGCCTCATCGAGAGGCCACGAGGAAAGTAGCTCAAGGCCGAGAAGATCATCCCCAAGAATCACGTGATGGCAGGTCAATACACCAAGGCGCGGTAAAGACTAGATCCACGCGCACGAGCCATATGGCGACGTATTTCCGTCGACCGAGCCAAATTCATGTATAGCCTTAGAAAACTCGGGGACTAGGATTCGAACCTAGACTAAATGGTTCAGAGCCATTCGTGCTGCCATTACACCATCCCCGAAAAGGGCCCGTGATGCGGGGGGTTGTCGTGGGGTTTAGGGTCACGACGATCGCATTAAAGCCTACGGCTCGCACTAAAAAGCGTCAAGCAGGAGTCCGTTGGCACGGAGTGGTGCGGGGCTTGAATGGATGCGTCTTTTTCGTGCTGATGCGGTGCCAGCGATTGGTTGACGACCGTCGGGATCGGTCTCTAAAATCAGGGTCGAATTCATCATTGCGGGCAGTGGCTCGCGGAGCTGGCGAGGAGTTCAAGGTGTGTGATGCCTTGATCCGTCGCTGGTCGTGTTGAGTACCCTGATGGCCGTATTGCAAGTTCTCAAGGGCAAGACCCCGGGCCAACTCTTCCCCTTGGACCGTGAGTGTTCGGTGCTGGGCCGCCACCCCGAGTGCGACATCGTGCTTGACGTCGGCGCGGTTAGCCGACAGCACGCGCAAATCCTCCACGTTGGGAACGAGTACTTCGTTGAAGACCTCGACAGTCGAAACGGAACGTACGTCAACGGAGAGTTGACCCACGGGCGGCGACGCCTGGAAAACAAAGACCGGCTCAAGGTTTGCGACCTGTTGTTCACGTTTCACGACGGGAACATTGCAGAGCTGTCCAAAGAACCGACCCTGCCAGAAGCTTCGGGTGAGATGCTGCTGGATGATGGAGGTAAAAGCTCCTCGACCATCATGGCCAAAATGCCGATCTCCTCAACCGAGTCTGGACTGGGGATGGAGGTCAAGCCTGAGGTCAAGATGAGGGCTCTGTACGACATCATGCAAACCGTGCGTGGTGCGTTGGACCTTGACGAGGTGCTGGGGAAGATTCTCGACGCGCTGTTTCGCATCTTCATGCAGGCCGACCGTGGGTTTGTGATTTTGCGAGAGTCCCCTGAAGACCCCATCGTTATCAAAGCCGTCAGGCACCGTCGCGAAACCGATGAGGAAAAAACCCGCATTAGTCGCACGATCATCAATCAGGTGATGGAATCGAGAGAGGCTATCCTTTCGGCCGACGCGGCCTCCGATTCTCGATTCGACATGAGTCAGAGCATCGCCGACTTTCGCATTCGATCGATGATGTGTGCCCCGCTGGTCGATCGAGACGGCCATGCATTGGGAGTGATTCAAGTTGACACCTTGGATCAGCGGAGCCGGTTCCGGGAAGACGATCTGGTTGTGTTGGCCACCGTGGCATTGCAGGCCGCGATTGTGGTCGAAAACGCTCAAATCCATGAAGAATCGTTGCGTCAACAGGCCGTGGACAAAGAACTTCAGTTGGCCCGACGAGTGCAACGCGGTTTCTTGCCCGAAGCTCCGCCGAATGTCGAGGGATACGACTTTTTCGATTTCTACGAGCCGGCCAAGCATGTCGGCGGTGACTACTACGACTATATTCCTCTGCCAGGGAACCGCTTGGCCATCATCCTGGCCGATGTTTCGGGTAAGGGAGTTCCGGCTGCTTTGCTGATGGCAAAACTTTCTGCCGAAATGCGATACAGTCTGTTGAGCGAGCCAATTCCCGCCGAAGCCATCAATGTGGTGAACAGAAGTTTCGACCGCAGCGATTGGGAAGATCGGTTCGTAACATTGGCAGCCGCGGTACTCGATCCGCAAGAAAATGAAGTGACCTTAGTGAACGCGGGACACATGCCACCACTGCTGCGCCACGCCAGCGGAGTTGTAGAAGCGGTTGGGGACGACATCACGGGAGTACCATTGGGAGTTTCGGAAGACTTCGAATACGAACAGATGAAGCTCAAGCTGGCTCCCGGCGAATCGCTTACCCTGTTTACCGATGGGATCAGCGAGGCCATGAACTCGGCCCGAGATCTCTATGGGCTGAGCCGGTTGCAATCGCAGGTCGAATCGACCGACGCAGATGTCATCGAACTAGGGAAAAGCGTTCTTTCCGATGTGAAACGCTTTGTCGGAGATCAGGCACAATCCGACGATATGTGCGTAACGATGTTCGGTCGTCGCAAGTAACGGTCACACGTATGTGACCGCCCGATCTCGCACATTGAAGTTGTCTAGGGCGTTTCGGCTGCCGATTCTGACTCGGTGCCAGTATCCTGGGGTGACGGTTCCGAGGATTCGACTTCGCTTGCCTCGGTGTTCTCGTCGCTGCCGGCTTCCGATTCGCTGGTTTTGTCAGGCGAACTTTCCTCGGCAGAGGGACTGGGCTCAGATTCCTCGGGCATGGGTTCGGAATCCGGGGTATCCTCGGCGACTTCCTCCACGATTTCCAGTTCTTCTTCCTCCGGCGGGTTCTCGACTAGCAGTTGACGATAATGTGCCAGTTTGGAGCGAATCTGTTCCGCGACCACGGGGTCTTGGTCAATCCCCTCGAGGTCGAGTGTCCACAAGGCGGTCTCGACAGCCTTTTTGTACATTCCCGCTTGTCCGTAGGCTGCCAAAAGCGTGTCGAGGTGGCGAATCGACATGTACTCGGTGGCTTCGCACGCTGCTTCCGCTAGCCGAACCGGTTCTCTCTTATCCTGAAGTGCGTTGGACGGTAGCGTCACGAGCGTGGATGCAAGGTTATTTGCCGCGTCGGCCCAACCGGGTCGCAGGCGCAGGGCTTCGCGGTAATGGACGATTGCCTCGGCGAACTTGCCTTCATAGTCGGCGATAATCCCCAGGTACAATTGTGCAATCTCATTCAAAGGGTCGCGCTTCAAGATACGTACAAATCGCAGTCGAGCATCGAACAGCTGCCCTTGTTGTACAAGAGCGGCACCTTGTTCCAGATCGTTTCGTTGAAGTTCGGCAATCTCTTCATCGAGGGGAGTGTCTTCGCCTTCCTCGCTGGTGTCGTCGGGGGCGTCTGCCTTCAGGAAATCGGGGATGTCTCTGCGCAACCATGAAACGATCGCCTTCGCGGCAATTCCCTGGGCACGGCGATTCGGGTGATGATCCGACGGGTGAACCCAAAGCCCGGAAGCATTGAGCCCTTCGAAACTGGGTGCCAAATCGAGTACCGGCAAGCCGGCATTCTCGGCAAGTTGACGAACCAGTTCGTGGATCTCCGTGAATGGGTACCCATCTTGAAAACCTTCCATCAATGGGTAGATCACCATCGCCACGCGACAATCTGGCAAGATCGACAACTCGTGAAACGATGCTTCAAGCTGCAAGAGATTGATACCGTTTTTCGAGGTGTCATAGCAGTCGCGATACCACTGAATGGTATCGTCCTCAATCGAACTCATCTGAATTCGCGATCCGACGAAGTCGAGCAACCGCAGGTGGCCCCTGTACCAGGCTCCCGCATTGTGCTTCGAAAGGTGCGCATCTCGAAAGATGATCAGGTCGTTAATGTACTCCTGCTGAGAAGCCAGCGTCTCTGTTTGCTCGACATCGTTGAGCAGAAATACGAAGATCATGCGGTGCACATCCAGGTACTCAATTGCCTGATATGCCAACGCCATTTCATGCTGCGTCGACGCACCAACCTCACCCATGTTGAGAACTTCGTAGCGTGGCCCCAGGGCTTGATTGATCTGCACCGGAAGTGTGCCATCGAATTGAACCCCTTCGCCAAAGACGAACGAATCCCCGACCACGGCGATTCGCGTGACGTCCTCGGTTGGCTGCGGCGAATGCTCGACATCCCGGAACCCCATACTGTTGCGTGGATACCCGACGCACCAGGGTGTGTCTTCGACGGCCTCAAGCGGCAATTGTTCAGGCGGTAGGCTGTAGCTGTAAAGTTGCCAGGTTCCCTCCATTAGGTTCGGAAGCGGCTGAAACTCACCGTCGGGATTGGTGGAGTAGCAATGGAAGCCCACCGACTCATTGTTCTCTCCGAAATAACGCAGGTTTCGCTTCGTAAGTTCAACCGAAGGCTCGATGCCCAACACCCACAGAGAAATTTCCAACACGGCCACGGCAGCTAGAAGTCCCACGGCAACCGCCCCAAGACGAAACCACGTTTGACGCGAGAAAATTTCTTCCGACGTTTCGGGCGACTCGGCTTGCTGCGTCGAAGAACTGCTCATGTTTCTCCTAGGATAGGGGATAAGCTTGCTGCGCTACGCCTTGGTCTTGCTACTCGCGGCCACACGCACGACTGGCGCGACTCGTTACTTATCGAGCCCCGATGCGTCCATGTCCACCGCGTATACCGTGGATCGAGCAGTCACAAACAGGGTTTGATTGTTCGGGCCGCCGAACGTGACGTTCGCCGGTTGCTTGGGGAATTCGATGATGCCCAGGAAGTCCCCTTCCGGCGAGAAGACTTGTATGCCGAGGCCCGAAGTGACGTACAGGTTACCCTTGGAATCGATGGTGAGCCCGTCACCGCCTTTGCCGCTCTGGCCTTCGGCTTGCTTCAGGCGACAGAACACTTTTCCTTCGCCAATCTTGCCCGGCGCAGTAACCGGATAAGACATCATCTCGGCTTGCCCGGTTGGAATTACATAGAGTGTTTTCTCGTCGGGCGAGAGGATCACACCGTTGGGGTTCGGCAAGTCGTCGACCAATCGCGAGACTTCGCCATCGGCCGCAACGTAATAGACGCAGGTCGCGCCCTGAGGCAATGGATCGGGGGCACGGAAGCCGGGGTCGGTGAAGTAGATGCCTCCTGCGCTATCGACGACCAGATCGTTGGGGGCATTGAAGCGTTTACCCTGATATTCATCGGCGATGACACGCCGCTTCCCGTCTTCCGGCGAAATCGCCACGACCTGCACTGCCATCTCGCAGGCACACAATTCGCCCTGGCTATTGAACATGAGACCGTTGGCGAAATTCGATTCCTCGCGGAACGTTGTCACATCACCTTGAGGATCAACTTTCAAAATCAGTTGCTTCGGAATATCGGTGAACAGAAGCGATCCATCTTCCATCGCAACCGGGCCTTCGGTGAAGATGCAGCGACGATACACTTCGCGAACCGGGCCCTTGGGACCCACACCGTCGATTGGATCGGCCGCTCTAAGCACGTCTGGGCCGAAGGCGACAAATGCCAACGTCAGGATGCCGGCTACCGAGTGAGGCATGGAAAGGCTTCGCGAACTTAACATTCAAAGAACTCCTACTTCAGGTGAATCTTGCGTAGCACCGAGAGTGAGGCCAATGAAGGCTTCACGTTACCTTGTTCATCATATAGTCCGCCCCAAGGGTAATCATGTGGAACGGCGTCAGAAAGTTGGCTCCATACGATGCCCTGCACCGCCGGCTTGGAGAGCAAAACGGGGACTACCGACTCGACCCAATGTTGCTGCCGCTCGGCTGTCCACTTCGTGCCAGGCAGTGGCTTTGCTTCCCCCTGGGCCTTGGGGTCGGCTCGGTTGTCGCTGGGCAATGTTAGCGAGACATACAATGGCACGTTAAGGAGGCTCCACAGGTCAATCAAGCGACTGACATCCAAGACATCGCGAACCGAGGTTCCGGGGCCGTCGTACCCGGCACAGATTTCCAGTTCTAACCCCCCCAGTTCGAGGCCGGTTCGCACCAGCGCATCGGCGAAATGCAACGGAGCCAGGTCCAAATCCAAGTGCTGCATGTACTCTGCCCAAGGCTGGCTGAAGCGAATCACCGCGGGCGTCTCGGGATCGATGCGTTTTGCGATTTCCACGGCACACACCACCAACTTTAGCAACGCCTCCTCACTCAGGCCCAGCACTTCGCCCAAATTCATGCCCGACGCGCACAGCCACAGGTCCACTTTGCCACGAAATCGCGTGACGACGGTTTCGACATAGTCGCTCACGAATGCCAGCACATTGTCGAAGTCGCCCTCCCACAAATACAGCCAATCGGGCACACCTTGTCCGCCAAGCTGCAACAGTGGCCCCCCGATGGTCGCCACGTGGTGAGAGCGGCACCACGCGATCTGGCGGTCGTAGACGTCCCATTTGTACTCGCCTTCGTTCACCTCAACCGATCGCCAGGTAAGCGGAACCACGGCGGCGTTGAACGTGGTGAGGTAGCGTTTTGCGGTTGCTTCGTCCAACAACGAATGCCCCAGGTTCGAGCCCAGCCACGTGGGCAGTTTCGTCGACTGCCGATGACGGGCGGCAAGGGCCTGTTTCGCATAAGTGGTGGTCAATTGTTCCGAGGCTTCCAGGGCAATGCCTAACGCCTCGTCGGCAAGACGAGTTGCTTCCGCGGTGTTGTCCTGTTGGGTAACCGCTCGCGAAAAACATTGCAACGCGCGTTGCAGCGTGTCCTGAAGCGACGACGGGACCGTGAGCCCGATGGCCTGCCAATCGGCCAACTGGTTGCGCACCTGATTGATCTTGCCCCGGGCCAACTCAACGCCCAAATGGTAGGGATGATCGTGTTCGATGAGCGTCCCGGTCGAGAGCATGATCTCGGTTTCGCCGTCGACGGACCAGGGAACGTTCACATTGCCTGAGTCCTCAATGGCGCGTTCGATGACGAGTTCGCCATCTTTCAGATGATTTCGAGACGGCCAGGGTGTGAGATCATATCCGCAGATGTATGCTCGCTCAGCGGATTCAGCCGTGAGGCGGCTCGATGGGTCGACCAGGAAGCGCATACGGCCCATCGGAGTACCATTCTGTCAACGCGGCGAGACTCCCCCGACAAGAAGTTCGCGGCGTACGAAAACCGACCCAAAACGTGTCGAAATATGAACTTAAACCACGAGTCTATCCCGACAATGTGGCCGCATCAAGTCGGGACATTTGTCCTGCTAGAGGGGCCCCTCGTACGTTGATACAATTCGGCCTCGTTGTCGAATCTGATCTGCATTGGTGACGAGCCGAAGTATCCGAACCGTGAATCTGCACCGATTGAGCTGATCGGTCTCCATTTCAAGGAATATCCGTACGATGAACCGCACGGCGATCGTCCAGACGAACCTTAAGGATTTTTCATGTCGTCGCGGCAAGGTTCGAGACGTTTACGACTTGGGAGAGAATCTCCTGATCGTAGCCACCGACCGCATCAGTGCCTATGACTGGATCCTTCCCAATGGAATTCCGGATAAGGGCCGGGTGCTGACTGCCCTGAGCAATTTCTGGTTCGATCTATTGGGAGTTCCCAATCACATCATCTCGACCGATGTGGAGGCGATGGATCTACCTGCAAATGCCAGCAACGAGGATGTCGCCGGACGTTCGATACTGGTCCGCAAGGCACAGGTGGTGCCCATCGAATGTGTGGCGCGTGGCTTTCTCTCGGGGTCTGGTTGGAGGGAATACCGCCAACATGGCACGGTTTGTGGGCTTCCCCTGCCAACGGGGCTGACCGAAAGCGATCGTTTACCGGAAACGATCTTTACCCCGGCAACCAAGGCAGAATCCGGGCATGACGAGAACATCGCTTTTGAAGTGATGGCTGATGTAGTTGGCGGGGAGTTGGCCAAGGACCTCAGAAAACGCACCTTAAACGTCTATGCAAAGGGCGCAGCGCACGCCGAAAAGTGCGGTGTCATCCTGGCAGACACCAAGCTCGAATGGGGGCACGTCGATGGTCAGATCGTGCTGGTGGACGAAGTGCTGACCCCGGACAGCTCGCGGTTTTGGCCCGCGAGTGAATATGAACCCGGTCGTCCCCAGGTTTCCTTCGACAAACAGTTTGTCCGAGATTGGCTGGACAGCACGACTTGGGACAAGAACAGCGAGCCGCCCGAGTTACCGACCGAAATCGTTGAAAAAACACGTGACAAATACATCGACGCCTACGAGCGCCTGACCGGCGAGCGCTTTCCCTGGCGATAATGCGTGGCCTCGTGGTGTGATACTTGGGGCAATTGTCCACGAAACCATTTCCCGGACGCCGGCCGGTCTTGCTATCTAAGCCAATGCTGTCAAACGGGATGCGCGAGAGGGTCGCCCGCATGCTGGCGGTGATAGTGTACAAATGCTATTGACTCTGTACACCCGTATATTAGATTTGGGTAGGCGGGACGCGGATTCTTACCGATATGACATGGAGATCGTATCCGCCAATGGCTCTTGCAGAGGACGGATTGATGGTTGATCACGACCGACTTACGAAACGACAGCGCGATGTTTATGACTTCATTCGCGAGAAAATACACTCTCGAGGGTACGGGCCAACCGTCCGTGAGATTGGCAACAACTTCAATATCAGCTCTCCCAATGGTGTGATGTGCCACCTGAAGGCCCTGGAGAAAAAGGGGCTGATCACCCGCGAGCCGAACATGTCACGGGCCATCATGTTGGCCTCCGAATCGGCAGACACGCGCGGGTTGCCCATGGCGGGACGTATCGCCGCCGGCCTGCAATTGGAAGCCATCGAACAGAACGAACGCTTCGACTTCAGCGAGCTATTCAATTCCGCCAGCCAGGAATTATTCGTCCTGGAGGTTGATGGTGACTCGATGATCGAGGACCAGATCGCTGACGGGGACTACGTGGTGATCCGCAAGCAAGACACTGCGCGACGCGGTGAGATTGTCGTGGCTCTTACCGAAGATCACGAGGCCACGCTGAAGCGTTGGTTCCCCGAGGATGGTCGCATCAGGCTGCAACCCTCGAACTCCACGATGGAGCCAATTTACGTGGATAATGCCCGCGTGTTAGGCGTGATGGTAGGTGTCGTGAGGAAAGTGGACTGACGTTCCTGGTCTACGTTTGCCTCGAAGAATAGGCAGAAGCACCGCCGCGACAGGTGTTTACGACGCCGCGGGTGGGGCATTCGATCGGCGGAGCTTTTCACGCGCCCGACTGAGCAGCGGCCCAACGCTGTTGGTCGATATGCCGACAATATCGCTGATTTCTTCGTAGGTATTTCCTTCGATGTGATACAGCCGCAGCACCTGGGCTTCGTCGGGCTTCAGGCTACCCAGCAATCGCTCGACTTCCTCTCTATCTTCGAGCATCTGTTCGACTTCCCGAATTGTAGAATCCTCGGGCCCTTCTTCGGTCAAGGACGAGGGGCGCTTGGAGCGCATCATTTTCCGTACGACCACGCGGCGGGCGACGATGGTCAGGTAGGTTGCCAAACTGCTATGGCCACGGAAGTTACGCAACACCGCAAAATCGTCGCGGATGATGGCCAACAAGGCGTCCGCGCACAGGTCGTCCCGATCTTCTTGAGACAGGCGGACGGACCGAGATTGTGCCGTGTGATTGACCACATGAATCAGCAGACCCATGTATCGGTCTACAAAATCCTCCCACGAGCCAGGACTCCCTTCCAAGCACCGGTCGAGCAGTTGACGGTCGATAGCGGAGAGGACCAAGTCGACATTACCTCGCGCAGAAACGAACATTGGTAAGGGATCCATCCCTCACACACACCCGAGTCAGGTGCGGCCACATTGCCCTAGGATGAAATGGGCATTGGCTTTATCGATTCTAGGTGCGATGAAAAAGTGGGGCAATAGAAAGCTTGGTCGCACCCCTGGCAGTGTTGCCGGTGTCAGCTTGACACTAATCTGGACGATTCATAAGATGCCTGCGGTCATGGGGTACGGATGTGGCCAAGTGTAGTAATGTCAAGTAGTTGACTACGCTCAATACGCCCCCGCTGCCGTGGGGCCGGCGAGCATGCGTCAATGGAAGTGCTCCAAGCGAAGTGTCAGGCCCGAGTAATCGCTGACCTGGCACATAGGAAATAGCACCTGTTTATCGACCATCTTGCATGGTCGACCCCGAATGAGGAGGTGTCGATCGATGACACACGTGGTTACCGAACCATGCTTCAATTGCAAATACACCGACTGCGTCGTCGTATGCCCGGTGGAATGTTTTTACGAGGGTGAAAAGATGCTCTACATTCACCCCGACGAGTGCATCGACTGCGAGGCCTGCGTGCCAGAGTGTCCAGTTGAGGCCATCTTCCACGAAGACAACGTTCCGGAAGAGTGGCAGGACTACATCGAAAAGAATGCGGAAATGGCTGAAGAGTGCGAAGTCATTACCGAAAAGAAAGAACCCTTGGCCGAGAATTGATCTCAGTCGATTGCGGCTAAGGCCGATATTTTCGCCATTGAGAACAGAACCGCCGGTTTGCGTGTATGCGTGAAACGGCGGTTTTTCGCGCCATAGGTCACAGCCAAGCGAATCGGTGACGGGCGAAGGCTCCCTTAAGTTGCACAGAGCCTTCTATTGCTGCAGGTCGACCGACCAGTACGCGTTGTTCAAGAATGTCTTCCAGCTCTCGTACTTGGGGTTACCCAACTTGATCGTCAGCAGCGGGCTTCGTTTAGGGCGAACCGGTGGCTTGATCAACTTCATGTGCGCTTCCGTAGGAGTCCGCCCACCTTTGCGAATGTTGCATTTTACGCAACTGCACACGATGTTTTCCCACGTGGCCCCGCCGCCGCGGCTCTTGGGGATGACGTGATCCAGACTCAGTTCGCTGGTAGGAAATTTTCGCCCACAATATTGGCAGCGATTGCCGTCGCGGGCGAAAAGGTTGCGTCGATTGAAGCGAACTTGCTGCTTCGGTAACCGATCGTAAGACAGTAGACGAATCACACGTGGGACTTGCAGCTCGAAATTCACCGAGCGAACCCAATCTTCTTCGGGCTCCTTGAACTCAGCCTTCAGCTCGCTGATTTCTCTCCATGAATCGAAGTTGTGATTGGCGTATTGACCGTCTTCAACGTGTACCACTTCGGCCAGGTCGCGGAACAACAACGCGAACGCCCGACGGACGTTGACCACGTGAACCGCAACATAGAATCGGTTCAACACCAGCACACTGACGGACAAAGGACTTGCGGTAGTCGCAACCGACATGCCGTTTTCTCCAGCTGTCTAAGTGAGTGATGGTCTGCCTATCTAAACTTGTTGCAGTAGGGCACCCGCCTATGTCATTGGGAATTCCTAGGCGAGGCCTACAGGCTGGATTTCGTACTGTCGGAGCTTCCATTCGCCTACTGCTGTTTCCATTATAGTGATCGAAGCAAGCGGGATGGCTGAACACAGCCCACTGAGATCGATCCTTAGCGTTCAGTCGCCTACGGAACCATGCGCCGGTCAATGCTCCACCCGCGTCCCGTAAGATTGATTTTAGCGTACCTTCCAAAAAACGACCACTTTGCAAGCAGTTACAGGCAAACTGCAGTGCCATCGCGTCGAATCGAGATCTCGAATCCGCACATTTTGCAGGTGCATGGAGTGCTAGAAAAGCACACGCTTGTCAAGCACTTTTGGGCCATAAGATTGGGCAGAACCCGGCTTGCTTCTGCTAATCAGATGGTATTAGGATGGAGCCTGTTGCTTGTGTGAAGATTCAAAGAGCCGGGAGGAACCGGCGATGGAAAACTGGCCGAGAGGAGGGCAATCGTCATGATCCGCTATTCGTGTGATCTGTGCCGCCGAGATTTAGACCCCGTGGACGATGTTCGTTACGAGGTCAAGATTGATGTTTCTGCCGCCCTCGATCCTCAGGATTGTGACGACCCCGACGACGACCGAGACCATCTCCAAGAAATCAACGAACTGCTACAGCATCTTGAAAGCTCGGATCAGGAAGCCTCGACTGAGGCCCCCTCTCAACAGCTACGTTTTGATCTTTGTCCAGAGTGTCGACGCAAGTTCTTGAAGCACCCGTTGGGCGCTCTGAGTTCAGAACAATTCGACTTCAGCGAGAATTGATCTCCGACGGGATCGGCTTCGAAGGTTGCCACGGTTTCGGACACACTGCTTCATCCTACCGTCTGAATTTACGTGAGTACTTTCACAAGGTCTCTCGGCTCATCTCTCCTGGTATTTTCAGGTCAGCGCGGATGTAGCTCGCTTCCGTCTGCTTCTTGAACAACACGAAGGTTCGTTCCGTGGCCCGAAATTTCTCCGGCATTCGCCGCTATCGGAACCAAATTCTGGCCATCATCGCACTGTTGGTCATTGCCGCGAGGCTGATCAACCAGTCGACAAAAGAATCGCCGACCGATGCGCCTCTGGGAGAAGGCACGTATCGTGTTCAACGCGTGGTTGATGGAGACACGCTCAAACTGGAAGACGGCACACGAGTTCGTTTGATTGGCGTGAACACACCCGAAATGACGACCGACACGGGCACCCCAGAGCCATGGGCCACCGAAGCAACGGAGTTCACCGAGGCATTCGTTGCGAACAAGGACATTCGGCTGCAGTTCGACCGCGAACGATTGGATCAGTTCGGACGAACACTGGCTTACGTTTGGGTTGGCGAAGAGATGCTAAACGATGCCCTCGTTGAAGCCGGGCTGGCCCGAGTGCCCAAGCACTATCGCTACGCCTCCTCGGCACGCCGCCGCTTCGAGCAGTTGCAGGACGAAGCCCGCGCTGCGAAACGGGGCATCTGGAGCGGTGGCCGCGATTAGGCAGAGCGAAAACCTGCCGCATTCGGCTCTCGGTCTTCAGTGTTCGAGTTCTCTCGGCCGCAGGCGGCATCGCCCTGCTTTCTTAGGTCCTTGGTCGAGTCCTGATGGGTTGCCATCCGATGCCCCCACACGGTGAGCGGGTGCCACCGCTGGCTTGTCCAGCGGTGCTTATGTGCTGTGGTTAGCCGATCAGAAAATTGCTGATCCAAAGGCCATTCGTAATGAGCCGTTCGCCCGTGCTGTTTTCACCGCTGGACAAGCCAGCGGTGGCACTCGTGGATACTTGCATCACTGAACACGGGTTTAGGACACCAGTACACGCTCCCGTTGCTTGTGAGCCGCCAAATCGACTGATAGAATCTGGCGTTTCCAAGCAATTTGTGAAACCGTTTGGCAGAGTAACCCGGGAGATTCACGTTGGCAGAGACATCGACCACCAAGATTGCCGTAATCGGCGGAGATGGGACCGGCCCGGAAGTGGCCGCCGAGGCAGTGAAGGTACTCAAGGCGGTAGCTTCACTCGAGGGGTTTAACGTCGAGCTGACCGACATCGACTACGGTAGCGAGCGGTATCTTCGCACCGGCGAAATCTTGCCAGAGGGCGCCGTAGAGCGACTGCGGGGGTTCGACGCCATTCTGCTTGGTGCGGTTGGGCACCCCGACGTACCACCGGGGGTGATCGAGAAGGGCCTGCTGCTGGAACTGCGATTCCAGTTGGATCAGTACATCAACCTTCGTCCCGTGAAACTGCTGCCAGGGGTCGATACGCCGCTGAAGGATAAGGGCCCCGACGACATCGATTTCGTCGTGGTGCGAGAAAACACCGAAGACCTTTACGCCGGCATCGGCGGGTTTCTCAAAAAAAACACCCCCGATGAAGTGGCCACCCAAACGGCAATTTACAGCCGCAAAGGTGTCGATCGCTGCCTGCGATACGCCTTCGAGTACACCCGAAAACGCAACAAGAAGAAGATGCTCACGCTGGTTGCCAAAACCAACGTGCTGACCTACGGTCACGATCTGTGGCAGCGGGCATTCGACGAAATGGCCAAGGAATACCCCGACGTGAAGCCCGACTATAACCACGTCGACGCATGCTGCATGTGGATGGTGAAAAACCCCGAGTATTTCGACGTGATTGTCACCACCAACATGTTTGGCGACATCATCACCGACCTGGCCGGAATTCTCCAGGGTGGGATGGGCGTAGCCGCAGGCGGAAATATCAACCCCGACCCGGGCGGAACCAGCATGTTCGAGCCCATGGGTGGTAGCGCCCCGAAATACACCGGCAAGAACGTAATCAACCCCATCGCTACCATCAATGCCATGGCGATGTTGCTGGAGCAAACCGGTCACCAGTCGGCCGCCGACCGGGTGAACAAGGCGGTGCAAGTCGTCACGGGCACCAAAATGAAAAGTCAGGCCGCCGGAAAGATGGGTTACTCGACCACGGAAGTCGGCGACTTGGTGTGCGGCGCGTTGGATTCCTAGTCGTTCTTGCAGCCAGCTATTGAAAGGCCGCCGTGTACGACCTTCTACTTCATGGCGGCACGGTGATTGACGGATCCGGCAAGAGCCGATTCTCCGCCGACGTGGCCGTATCCGGCGATCGCATTGTTCGCATCGCGAACAGTTCTCAGAGCGACGCCCGCCGAACGATCGATTGCACCGGCCTTATCGTAGCGCCGGGGTTTGTCGACGTTCATAATCACGACGAAGGCTGGTTGCTGAAGACGGCGAATCTGGCCCCCAAAACCTCGCAAGGCATCACCAGCGAGGTGCTGATGAGTGACGGCATTTCCTACGCTCCTCTCGCTCCCGAGTTGGTGCCCGACTGGTTTGTGTACCTGCGGTCTTTGAACGGTCTACGGCTTTGCGACTATCGCGACTGGCAGACCATCGACGATTACATGTCGTTGCTGGATCGCCGAACCGCCCAGAATACAATCGCCCAGATCCCTTATGCGAATCTTCGCGTACTGGCCAAGGGATGGGAGGCGGGGTCGGTCAACGACATGCAGCGACTTGCCATTCGCCGCGAAGTTCAACGGGGGATGGAAGCCGGCGCGGTGGGCATTTCGACGGGGCTCGATTATGTGGCCGAGTGCTTTGCCACCACAGACGAACTGGTCGATGCGGTCTCCGTGCTCGCGGAACACGACGGACTCTATGTAACACACGTGCGCTATAAAGACGGGCTGCTGCCGGCCGTGCGTGAAGCCGTGGAAATCGCGCGACGGGCCAACGTCAAGCTTCATGTCTCGCACCTCAAAGGGTTCTCCGCGGCAGATACCGAGCAACTGATCGCGTACATCGACGAAGTCGCGGTTCACGAAGTCGATTTCTCGTTCGATGTCTATCCCTACTTGCCCGGCTCGACCATGCTCAGCGCACACGTTCCCTATGAGGCTTGGACCGATGGCCCCTTGGGAGTCGTCTCCCGGCTCCGTGATCCCGCGGTGCGTCGTCGATTTGCCGAACACGTCGATACGCTGAATCTCGAACAGTTACACATCGCGTGGGTGGGCACGCGCGACAACGCTTCGCACATTGGTCAATCGCTGGCCGAGTTTGTGGAGAAACGAGAGCTTCCAGCGGCCGAGGCAATGCTCGATCTGCTGATTGAAGAACATCTGTCGGTGACCTTCGTAAATCGTTTGGGCGACGATCGCATCGCGGAGCCGATGCTTGCGCATCCAAAGTGTTTGTTCGGCTCCGATGGCATTTACTTCCCAGACGGGGTCGTCCATCCGCGTATCTACGGATCGGCACCACGAATGTTGGGCCCCATGGTAAGAGACCGAAAGCTGTTCAGCCTCGAGGAGGCGGTGCAGAAACTAAGTGCAGCCCCCGCGGAACGCTTCGGCCTGGTCCACCGAGGGGTACTGAAAGAAGATGCGTTCGCGGATCTCGTCGTGTTCGATGAACGTCAAGTTACCGACTGTGCAACGTTCGAAGAACCGCACCAGTTCTCGCGGGGAATCGCTCACGTGGTCGTGAACGGTCAAATGGTGATCGACAATGGCCAGCCGGTTACCGCCTTTGAGCAAGCTCCTCCGGGACGAAGACTCCACTTTGGGAAGTAGCCCCCCTGCCCTGTTATGTCGAGTCGGGATCTCGGCTGGTTGTATCCTCTTACACGGGGCATTATGTTTCATTGCCGAATCTAACTACAAACCGCGAAGGAACCTCTCATGCAAGGCACCCTCTTCGATCTGACCGATCGCGTCGCCTTGGTCACCGGCGGCAGCAAAGGGCTAGGCAAGGCAATGGCCACGGCGTTTGCCGAAGCAGGTGCCGACGTCATCATTACCAGTCGCCACGAGGCCGAGTTGCAATCGACCATGGCGGAGATTGCAAAAACCACGGGTGCCAAGCTCAGCTATGTCGTGGCCGACATGACGGATCGGGAAGCCGTGAAGGCACTGATCGAAAAGGCACTTGCCTCGCGGGGCCGTGTCGACATTCTGGTGAACAACGCCGGTGGGAATGAGCCCCAGGCCATCGATGAAGTTACCGATGAAAGCTGGGACCGCATCGTCGAGCTGAACCTTACGAGCTGCATGGAATTGACCCGGGGGTTGGTTCCGCAGATGAAAGAACGCAAGTGGGGACGCATCATTCACATCTCGTCGATCATGGGCTTGGCCTCTAAAGAGGCTCGTAACTCGTACTCGGCCACCAAGAGTGCCTTGATCGGGATGGCCAAAGCCAGTGCCCTGGATTTGGGTAGCCATGGCATCACGGTGAATTGCCTTGCCCCGGGGCCATTTCTGACCGACCTGCCAGGCAGCCTGCTGACCGACGAGCAAAAGGCCCAATTCGCCGAGCGAACCGCCTTGGGACGTTGGGGCGATCCCAAGGAGTTGGCCGGACCCGCGCTGCTGCTGGCCAGCGAAGCGGGCAGCTATATCACCGGTGAAACCATCGTGGTCGACGGTGGTACCTTGTGTAAGACCTTTTAGCTGCCCACCAACTCACGTGCGTTCATCACCTACTGCGGCGGTGACAGAAGGTAAGCGAACAGATCCGCGATTTCTTCGCGGCTGAGCGTGTCGAGCAATCCCTGCGGCATCGCCGAGACGTTGCTGGGTTCGATCACGTCGATGTCCGCCTTGGCAATGGTCACCTTTTCGCCGTTGGACGGCAGCACAACCACTTCTTCGCCGCTATCGATGCCCACCATGCCCGTGATGATTTGACCGTCGTTGGTGACGATGGTCTTACTGGCGAACTGATCGGAGATGACTTGCGAAGGATATAAGATGGACTGCAGGATCTCTTTCCGCTGGAAGCGACGAGCGACCGTGGTCAGGTCGGGGCCGATGGCAGCACCGATCGATGTGTAACGGTGACACTTCACGCATTGGGCTTTCTCAAAGACTTTCGGTCCTCCTGAGGGATCGCCCGAGTGGCTTTCCAAGTATGTGAGCAAGGCATCGTAGGTCCACTTGGCCATTTCAGGCTGCTTCGGCAACGTGGGGTCGGGCAACTCGGGATGTTTCTCTCGAAACCAATCCTGCCAGGCCGTTAATTGGGCATCGAGTCCCTCGACATCAGCGGCCGCATCCTCACCACACCAATGTCGTAGTAAGGCCAGTGCATGGGTGCCACCGTTCTTGCCCAACTGCAATCCGGCGAGCAACACTTGCCTGCTCAACCGGGGAGCCGTGGCGACGAGACGGTACGTGGCCAAGGCACGTAACACCTGCCGTGCATCGTTTCCTTCGACGATGGGAATCGAACGCAGCAACAGCTCGAAGTCTTGTTTTCGTTGCTGGCCATGCAGCGCTACGTCTGCGATTACGCGGGCCACATCCTGTCGTCGCTCGGGATACGACTCGAAGATCTGCTGCAAATACTCACGAGCTTTGTCCTCCCCGCTTCGAGAGATGACTGTAACAATCTCCTTGGCAACCGGGTCGGCACTCTCGTTTCCTGCGGCAGCACGGTCGCGATCGAGCATCATCACGGCGGCCAATTGCGCCGGTTCAATTTCCCCCTCCGGAAGCATCTTCAGTAGCTCGATGGCCACGTCATCCATCGCGGACGAAGCGGCTAGAAGCTTCGTGCGTTCCGAATCGGGCGTGTTCTTCAGCAGATCGCGCATCGGACGACGGATGAACCCTTCAGCCGTGCGACCGTGCACCGAACCCAACGACTGATGGTAAAACGTCAGCAACTTGAGACGCGCGTCTTCGTCCCAATCGCTTTCCACACGGGGAGCGTGAGTTCCGATGTGCACTTTCTCTTCCAACGGCAAGTCGGTCGTCATTTGCTCGGCGAAGCGCCGCGGCAACCCCGGGGCGTTCCAACGAACCAAGAGGCGAATCAACTCACGATCGACGTGTGCGTCGCCCGAGGGATACAGCGGGTCGAGCGCGTCGCGCAGCTCCGCAACCCGTTCTTCCGGCAATTCACTTCGAATCTCGGCCAACTCGATCACCCGCAATGCGTCGGCCCATTGTGCTTTCGCATTCTGGTCGGCGAGTATCGTTTCGGCTCGGGCAACAAGATCAAGAACCGGAGCCTTTTCAGGAGCCGCAATCAGCAGGCCCACGGCACCCTGCAGAAACGCTTGCGGAGAGGTGGTAGCCAGCACTGCTTCCGACCACGACTCGACGGGTACGCGTTCCAATACGCGGCGTGCGGCCCAGGCTTCGAATCGATCGTCGGAACCCAACATGGCCAAGAGCGGCCCATGGGGCGGTTTCATGCCTCCGCGGACAAAGGCCTCACACGCCTTACGGCGTACTTGGGCGTTATCGTCTTCGAGCATTGCGGCTAGCCGCGCGACGGTTGCTTCGCTCGGGTGTAGCCCCAGCAGGTCGGCGGCTTTCGCACGAACGTCGGCCGAAGAATCGCTGGCAAGCTCGAACAACCATTCGGCTTGCGGATGTGGACCGAACTGCTGCAGGAGATCGATCGCCCGAATTCTCGCCATAGCGTCTTGCTTCGAGTCGCCGGCAATCTTCTTGAGCTCCGGCTCCCAGTCGTCGTCCAACTGATCTCGGACGCCTCGAATTTTCCTGCGCGACCAGGCTGCCGAGGGTTGTGCGTGATGGATGGCCGCCCAAACGCCGGTCTCGCTCTGCGGGTTTTGGGTATCCCCGGTCCATCGAACGCGATAGATGCCACCTTCGGTGTTTCGCCCGCCGGTGGAAAAGTAAATCCACCCGTCGGGGCCAACTTCGATGTCGGTGACGTTCAGCGGCTGGCCTTCGAACAGCTTACTGAGTTCCGCGTTGTAACTAGCGCCTTTGGGTTGAAGCTTGGCCGACCAGATCACGCCGCTGGCCCAATCGCACAACAGGAGCGAATCCTGGTACTCCTCCGGGAAGCGGTCGTGGTGGTAGAAGGTGATACCGGTGGGCGACCCTCGCCCCACATCGACGACCGCCGGAAGGCTATCGAGATAGTACGCAGGCCACTTGGCCCAACCGCTGCGCCAGCCGTACTCGCCGCCGGGCACAATGTGATTCAGCCGTGGCAGGCGATACCAGGGCATGCCGTCGTCGAACTCCATGTCGGCATCGTAGGTGAACAGCTCACCGCGTCGATCGAAGGCGATATCGTACGGGTTGCGAAACCCGCCGCAGATCAGCTCCAGAAACGATCCGTCGGCGTCGGTGCGAACGACTTTTCCTGCCGGCAAGGTCTTACCGACCGCGTGGCCGCCGGAGTCCTCGTAGCGAGGAAGATTCAAGTCTCCCTCGTAGTAAATGTTGTGCGGGCTCGACGCGGCATACGGCACCTTGGGATTTGCGAAGTTGCCCATTAGCAGGTAAATGAATCCGTCGGGGCCAAGCACTGGTACGTGGGGGCCATGGTCCTGCATCCCGACGGTGCTTTCGATCAGCAGTTTCACCTCGTCGATTTGGCCATCCTGGTCACGATCGCTCAGGCGATACAATCCCGTCCCGCCGGGGCCGTTGCCGACGGCCAGCACGCGATCTTCGAGGACCAAGATGCCTTGGCAGAAATTCACCTCGTCGCAGAAAGTGGTAACCGTCTCGTACTTGCCGTCGTTGTCTTCATCACGCACCAATAGCAACGGGCCCCGTTCACGGGAGGCGATGATGTCGCCTTGTTCGTTGAAGGTCATGGCGACCAGGGTGCCCGTGTCCTGGGGCATGGCAACCAATTCAATTTCGACATTCTCTGGTGTGGTGAAGCGGTTGGGGTCGATCTGCCCCGGCGCACGGACGCGGCCCACCCAGGGAGCCGTTGATTCCAGGTCACCAAACGCCACGGCGGTGGTCCATCCGTTTGCTTTGAAGTCGAGCTTTCGCCAGCCGGCTTGTGGTTGATCGAACGACAGCCAATTTGCGTCACTGACCACGGTCGACTTTTTTCCTCCGGCCTCTTCCACGCTCAGCCGCAACCACAGCCCGGCGGGGCCGGGTCCACCGTTGGTGCCCTCGATTGCCAGTAGATTGGCACCGTATTTTAAGGAATCGGAGACGTCGATCGACTCGATGGTTCCCCAATCCTGGTTGCGTCCGACGACCTTGCCGTTGAGAAAAGCCTTATATTCATCGTCGCAGGTAATCTCGAGACGCCCGCCCTCGGGGGCCTTGATATCGAACGTCTTGCGGAAGTATCGCGTGCCGGCCGGGGCTTCGTTGCGATCGTCGGCCGCATGCCAGATCCATTGCGGTTCGGTGGCGGTTGCCACTGCCCCGAACGTAAGAATCATGCCATACAAACAAACCGCACAGAAAGCTTGAGGAATTCGAAGAGTCATCGATGCTCGTTGCGCAAGGGGATGAAGGCGGACCACGGGGAGGGAGTTGTATGCAGCACGAAGAGGAACGGTTGTCGTGCCGCAGCGATTCCATTAGCGTAATCGACATCAGGTCGCGGAGCCAGAATTCAGGACTTCCGGAATCACAACTGCCCATGAGCGACGAACGCCTGCCCCACCGCGACGAATTTCTGCGATTCCTGTCGATCCCCACACGGTGGATGGACAACGATATCTACGGGCACGTCAACAACGTGGTGTACTACTCGTATTTCGATACCGTGATCAACGAGTTCCTGATCAACCACGGCGGTCTCGATATCGCGGCGGGTGAAGCCATTGGGTTGTGTGTCGAGAGCAAATGCCAGTTCCACCGCGAGCTGACGTTTCCCGAGACGGTCGATGCCGGGCTTCGTGTCGCGAAGTTGGGCACATCCAGCGTGCGATACGAGATCGGGCTCTTCAGCCAGACAGAACCATCGCCGGCAGCAACCGGCTATTTCGTGCACGTGTTTGTTGATCGGGAAAGCCGTAAGCCGACGCCGATTCCGGAGACGATTCGCCAGGTATTGGAGACCTTGCTCTCAGAGGAAAGCTAGGCCATCAACTCGGGCACGGGGCTTCCCGTTGGCACCAGACGATGCGGACGGCCCAGGCGATCGTGCAATTCGAGATCGTGGGGAATGCCGAGCAGGTGATAGATGGTCGAGACGATGTGGCCCGGAGTTAGCGGTTTGTCGGCCGGGAACGCGCCGATCTTATCGCTGGCACCATAGATCAGGCCTTCTGCCGTGCCACCGCCGGCAAGCATGAGGCTGTAGCAGTAGTTCCAATGATCGCGGCCCGCGTTTTGGTTGACCTGCGGCGATCGGCCGAAGTCGCCCATCACGGCCACCAGGGTCCGCTGCAGCATGCCACGGGTGGCCAGGTCTTCGATCAGGCTCGAACATGCTGCATCGAACTGGGGCAACAACGGGTCGCGGAGCTTCTTGAAGTTGTTGCCGTGCGTGTCCCACGTGGCGTTTGCATCGGGTGCCCACGACACACAGACCAGCCGCGTGCCAGCCTCAATCAAGCGGCGTGCCAGCAACACGCTTTGCCCATAGATATTGCGACCGTATGATTCGCGTAGTGACTCGTCTTCTTGTGAGATTTGGAACGCCTGCCGCGTGGCGGGAGCCATGAGCAACTCGATCGCACGTTGTTGATGCGAACTCATGGCCTCCAACGATCGTTGCCCGGTGCCTGAAGAGAATCGCTCATCCAGGTTATGGAATAGTTGCTGCCGCTGATCGAGACGCTTTAGCGAAACGCCTGCTCGCAGGGAAAGCTCCGGTACGACAAACTTCGGGTCGTTCGGGTTGTTCAACACAAACAACGGGTCGGAGGCACCCCCGAGATAACCGCCGAAGAAACCGGGTTGCGGTGGTCCGGCGGCCCCTTCTTTGGTGATGTAGGGCAATGTCACATGAGGAACCACGGGGCGTACGGGCGGGCGAACCTGCGACAACACCGCCCCGGGTGTTGGGTTGTCGGTCGGTCGCGTTCCGCCGCCGATCTCGCCGCGGTCGTGCCCCGTCAGCGCGGCATACACGGCCGCTGCGTGGGCGTTGTTGATGTTGTGGTGCATCGACCGTACCACGGTCGAGCGGTGGATCTGGGTAGCCAACCGGGGAAGCTGATCACTGACGGAATACCCAGGCACACTGCTGGCAATGGGGCTGAACTCGCCACGAATCCCCTCGGGAGCTTCCGGCTTCATGTCCCACATGTCGAGATGACTGGGACCCCCGTTCAGCATGATGATGATGCAAGCGTCTGCCTTGGGAGTAATCCCCAGGGCTTCTCCCGCGGCTTGCGATTCAAACAACCTCGGCAATCCCAAGCCCATCATGCCCAGCCCGCCGATCTGAATCATATTCCGCCGAGTCAGACGAACCTTCCCCAAGGTTGGGTGATTCGTTGGTGCGATCGTGGCACGTTCGCGCATCGTGCGGCCTCGATAAAGTGGGGCAGCAATCGAGTGGGATACTGTCCAACATAATACCCGCGACGTTGCGCAACTGCACGCACTTGTCACGAAGTGCGGATTTCTTCGGGCAGCGGTGCGATTTGAACCCTGGTGTCGTTGAAACAGGCCCCCTGCCCCAGATCGCTGAGTGTGTCGGGAACCAGGGCATTGGCGGTTTGACCGTTTTCGGTATGTCGACTCCACAGCCCCTTGGGTAGCGATGCCACCCCTTGCCGCAGTCGTGCATCGATTGCCGCGCGGCAATGTACTTCACCGAGACGATTCCAGATTCTGACGAGCATGCCCGCTTCAATCTGCCGCTGGGCGGCATCGTCAGGATTCAAGTCGACTATGGCCGGGCGATCGTCGAGTTGGGTCAGCGTCGAATTGATCGAACGAGATGTGGCCGGGGATATCAGAGTCAACGGGAATTCTGCTTCAGCGACCAGCGGAAGATAGACATACACCCCCTGCTCCGATTCCGCTTCAAGGGAATCGGGAACCAAGTGAATCTTCTTGTCGTGGGTCGTTGGGAACACGTCGACAAACTGAATGGGGCGTGGACCGCAGGGCGGCGGCGATGCTTTTTTGTGGGCAATTACGTCGGCAAGCGAATCGGATTCTGCATGGCTTCTTGTGACCGCCTGCTGTAATTCTTCGACCGTTGTAAGATCACCGGGGCGATCAAGCTCCAAACGCTCGCACAGTTCGGCAAACACCTCGTAGTTGGGGCGCGATTCACCATAACGCTCCACAGCAGGTGAGGAAGACTGCATGAGCAGCACGCCGTAACTGCGGCGCAGTTCGTGATGCTCCAGAAACGTGGTGGCCGGCAGCACGACATCCGCGTAGCGAGCCGTGTCGGTCAGCACCGAGTCGAAGACAATCGTGAAAAGACCCTCGCGGCTCAGCCCTTCGACTACGCGGTTTTGCTGAGGGACAGTGGACACCGGGTTGGCGTTGTAGACGAATAGCACATCGATGCAAGGATCACGTTCGAACAAGAGTTCTTCGCCGAGTCGGTTCATGTTGATCACGCGGGTGGTCGGTTTTTCGGCTGCAATGGCCGCTTCCAAGTCGAACGACCAGGCCCCTGAATTGCTGAGCGTAAACCCACCTCCGCGTAAGCCAAACTTGCCGGCCACCGCGGGCAGTGCGAGAATCGCTGCGATGGCCGAACCGCCGTTGCGATTTCGCTCGGGCCCCCACCCACACCGAATGACGGCCGGGTTGGTCTCGGCGTAGAGGGACACAAACTCTTTGAGTAAATCCGGCGGCACACCAGCTTCGCGTGCCGCCTTTTCAATCGGCCACAGCGATGCGCGGCGGCGCAGTTCTTGCGCCCCCGTAGTATGCGTTGCGAGAAAACGTTCGTCGGCGGCACCAAGCTCGGACAACTCGTTGATCAGACTCAGCGCCACGGGTAAATCGGTGCCGGGGCGGAGGGCAATGTGCAAATCGGCCTGTCGCGCGAGCGGCGTTGCACGAGGGTCGACGACGATTAATTTCGCACCCTGCTTCCGTGCCTGTTTGATATACGGAAGCAGATGAATGCCGGTGGCCGAAGGGTTGCCGCCCCAGACGACAATCAGCCGGGCGTTCGCGTAGTCCTCCATCGCTACGCCTGGAATGGCACCGTACAGACCTTTCGATGCGGCTGACGAGGGTGCGGCACACACCGTGCGGGCAAGTTGCGAGGCTCCAAGCCTGCGGAACAATCGCTCGTCGACGATTCCCTGCGTGAGGAACCCGTTGGAACCGCCGTAGAAGAAGGGCAAGATCGATTCCCCGCCGGAGGATTGCCTGGCTTCGTCGAGCTTCTTCGTTACCAGGGTGAGCGCTTCATCCCACGAAGCCGCTCGGAACTGGCCTTCCCCTTTGCGCCCGGTTCGTATGCCAGGCTGCTTGAGCCGGTCGGGGCCATAGAGATGTTCCGGGAGTTGCCGGACTTTTCCGCAGATGTAACCGCCAGTGACGGGGTTATTGGTGGACCCGGTAAGGCTGAGTAGTTTGCCCTCTCGGGTACGGACCTCGAGGCTACACGTGTCGGGGCAATCCAAGGGACAGACGCTGGGAACAATGTTAATACTGGATTGCGACATGGGTGGAGATTCCGTCTCGGATGAACGCCGTGGGTGTTCAGCAAGCCCCCGAAGCGCTTGCCGCTGCCGTTCTGCATGGAGCCCTGTGGATTGCCGAAGGTTCGCGCCCAGTTTAGCCGAGGTCGATCGTCTTGCGTGCGATGAATTGGGTAGAATTGGGGTGTACTTGGAGAGAGATGCGCGCAGATGACGTTTTCAGTCAGTGGCGTGTGCTGCGCGAAGCCGGTGGAATGTAACGAATGATGATCCACGTCGATATGGATGCGTTTTACGCGTCGGTTGAAGAGCGCGAGGCGCCACATCTGGTCGGAAAGCCGGTGATCGTTGGCGGTAGGCCGGAATCGCGTGGCGTGGTGAGTGCGGCCAATTACGCAGCCCGAAAGTTCGGTGTGCATAGCGCCATGCCGTCGACCACCGCGGTGAGGCTTTGTCCCCAGGGCGTGTTCCTGCCGCCTCGAATCGAACTGTATGCCCAGGTATCCGGCCGCATCCGAAAGATTTTCGAGCGATATACCTCGCTGATCGAACCCTTGTCGCTGGACGAGGCTTTCCTCGATGTGCGGGACAGTCAGCGGTTGTTTGGCCCCACCGAAGAAATCGCCAGGCGAATCAAGGCAGACATCCGAGAGCAAGAACAGTTGGTTGCATCGGTGGGGGTCGCGCCGAACAAAATGCTGGCCAAGATTGCCAGCGACCTGGACAAGCCCGACGGGTTCGTGTTTGTTCCGGGAGACGGCGTCAATGAATTTCTAGATCCCTTACCGGTGGCCCGCGTGTGGGGGGTGGGGCGAGTCACACAGCATTCGCTCGAACGCTTGGGCGTGCGGACCATCGGCCAGTTGCGAAACATTCCGCTCGAGACGCTGCAGACCAGCTTCGGCTCTGGTGGCGAACATCTGTGGAAGTTATCTCGAGGGATCGACGACCGCCGGGTGTTGCCAGACCGCGAGGCCAAGTCGATCTCGCACGAGACAACTTTCGCGAAGGACATCACCGATGCCGAGGTGTTGCGGTCGGTTCTCTGGCAGCTATCCGATCAGGTGGCACGTCGATTGAGGCGACAGAAGCTATTCGGAAAGACCGTGCAGCTCAAGCTGCGATACGACGACTTCGACACCATCACTCGGGCCCAAAAGCTGGACGCGCCGACTCATGTCACCTCAGAAATAGCGGCCACGGCCGACGAGTTGTTCTCGAAGCGCTTGCCCGCCCGACAACTCAGCGTGCGGTTGATCGGCGTCGGCATCAGCGGTTTGACGACTGAAGCGCTCCGACAACAGTCGCTCTTTGCCGATGAGGCCCACAAGAAGGAATCGCAAATCGATTCGGTGACCGACGAAATCCGCAAACGATACGGCGGTGGTGCGGTAGGCCGCGCCATTGGGCTGCGTGGGGGTGAGGAGTGGTCGAAGCATCGGCGACATTGATTGAGGGTCTACACTTACCCTTCTTTGTGTCGCACTCGTGACGCAAGGGTGAGCATCAAAACAGTTCGATGAGGTAATCAATCGTGTAGAGGAGCAAGTACCCTGCCGTCTCGATATATCTCTGAGCGATTACTGCGGCGATTCCGATGAGAAACACCGTCAGAAAGACGACTTCGAAGACGGGTAGGCCGAGGCGGCTTCTTAGCATTCTCATCGTTGAGCTCAACCGTAATGGATCGTCAGCAAGGCTCGCTGAAGTTCGCTCGATTCTATCGTGTCACCGCACCTGCTGCAGTCTTAATCCGCGGGGAACGATGATGCGTTCTGCCAACTCGAAGACCCCTTGGACCACGATCGCCAGGATTGAGGCAGGTACCGCGCCTTGCCACACAACCATTTGCATGTCCAGCCGGCTGAGGCCCGTCATGATGGGCTGGCCGTAGCCTCCCGCGGCGATCAAACCGCCCAGGGCCGCGGTGCCGACATTGATCACGGCCGAGGTCTTGATGCCGGCCATGATCGATCGCGAGGCCATCGGCAACTCGACACGAAACAGTCGGGCACCGGGAGATAGACCCAGGGCGTAGGCTGAATCGCGGATTTGCGAAGGAATATCATGCAGCCCTGCGTGCGTGTTTCGAACGATCGGCAGCAGGCTGTACAAGAAGAGAGCCATCATCGCGGGCTTTACCCCGACGCCCAGCAGCGGGACCATGAAGGCCAACAGTGCCAGCGAGGGAATGGTCTGCACGATCCCGACGACCGCCAGGACCATCTGCCCGACACGCCGTCGCTGCGCGGCCAGCACTCCCAGAGGGAGCGCGACGATGATCGCGGCCGTTAGCGAAACGGTGACCAGCCGCAGGTGTTCCAGCGTGTTGCGGACAAGTCGTCGCTGCCATGTTTCCAAATTCGGCTCAACGTTGATTCCCAACTCGCTACGCAGAAACTCGGCTGCGGCCTCCCCTGCTTGAACCTGATCGTATTTGACCTCAGCGTTGAGTTGCATCATTTGTTTTTCGGTGATGCTGCCCTGAAGCGTGGTCAGGGCTTCTTCGATGCCGGGGAATCGGTCGACCAGGTTCGCGCGGTACATCACAATTGCTTCGTAGGACGGGAAGTGCTGCAAGTCGTCTTCCAGCACGCGGAGGCCGAAGTGTTCGATTTCGGCGTCGGTGGTGTAGATGTCGATAACATCACAGGCACCATCGACCAGGGCGATATAGGCCAGATCATGGTTCATCCCCCGGGCATCTTGTTGCGGTAGGCGGTAGCGTTCGGAAAGCGAAGGCCAACAATCCTCGCGGGCCATGAAGGGGTCGCTGAATCGAAACTTCAGCTCCGGGTGGTCGGCCAGGTCGGAAATGGAATGAATGTTGAGTCGCCGGGCCGTCTCTTCCAGCATGCCCAGGCCGTAGTTATTGCGAAATCCCATCGGCTGCGAGATGCTCAGGTCCATGGTGGCCAGATATTCGCGGAGTTCGTCGAAGGTCTGAAGATTGGCATCGGCCAGCAACTCCTTCATCAGGGTTCCCGTGTATTCGACGTAGAGATCGATCTCTCCGTTGCGAATCGCCTGCCAGCAAAGTTGCGCCTGCATTTCGACCCGATCGTGAGTGGCGGGGATGCCGGCATGATTCAGAACGCCCTCGACCATGTCAGCCAGGATGACCGACTCGATGAAACTCTTCGAGCCGATGCGCACGAAGGTATTTTCTTGCGAAAGCCAAGTGACCAACGCAATGGCCGCCCCAAGACCAACAATCGCGGCTAGCCCAATTGCAATTCGTCTCACGCGGTTGCCTTTCGCCTGGTTACCAATCAACTAGTGGGATGACTGCGTGCCGTTTTGCAACGGGCTGCGCTGGGCGTTGATAAACTGGGTGACAAACGGGTCGCTCGGCCGGTCCAACAGGTCTTCGAAGGTTCCTTCCTGAGCGATGCTGCCTTGCCGTAGCAGCACGATGCGGTCGGCAAAGTAGGCCGCCTCGGCCATGTCGTGAGTGACCAGCACGACCGTCTTGGATAGCTCGCCGAAGATCCGCTTTAGATCCGTCTGAAGTTCGAATCGGATCATCGGGTCCAGGGCCCCCAGCGGCTCGTCCAGCAGCAATACTTCGGGGTCCAGCATCAAGGCCCTCATCAGGCTCACACGCTGTCGCTCGCCGCCGGATAGCTCTGCCGGAAAACGCGACAGCCCTTCGACGGGGAAACGGGTTAGCTCGGCCAACTCGGCGATCTTTTGCTGAATCTTGTCTTCCGGGCGCCTCAAGTGGCGAGCCAAAAGGGCCACGTTGCTGCGAGCCGTGAGGTGAGGAAACAATCCACCTTCTTGAATGACGTAACCCATCCGCTGGCGGACCGAGAGTAAATTGTCCGCCCGAAGCCTGACCCCGTCGAATAGCACTTCGCCGGTGTCCGGCTCGACGAGACCGACCATCATGCGAATGAGCGTCGACTTCCCACATCCACTGGGACCGATCAACGTGGTGATCGTTGAACTGGGGATACTCAGCGAAGTAGGCTGCAAGGCAACCATCTGGTCGTAAGCTTTAGAAACGCCTTGCAGCTCAAGCATGGGGCCTCATGGGATGGAGCATTCGTGAAGAAACGCCATCCTAAATGTTTCGCGACCAATTCGCTATGCTAACAGGTCGTTGCAGGCGTCTGGCCTCGCATGTGGGGCAGAAAAGGCAACCAGAAGAAGATACGGTGAGGGCCCCTCACGGCTTCTTGAAACATGAACCGACGCTGGACGGACGATCAATCACTTCGAACTCATTGAACCGGTGGCGATGTCCCATAGTACCGAACTCTCGCCCGAACGCGTGGCCGACCCATCGATCGAACGGATTAAGATCAACTTGGGCTGGCTACTCAGGCTCCGTTGGGCTGCTGCCTTCGGGCAAGTATTGACGATTGTCGTGGCATCGGTTTGGTATGAGGCCGAACTTCCGTTGGTCGAGTTGATGTTGATCGTTGCCCTGGAATTTCTTTCCAATGCCGTGTTCGCGTGGTGGTTCCAACGGCAGTTGCGGCGTGAGACCTGGGAGCAGAATTATGTCTGGGGCGAACGACTGCTGAGCGGGGTCATGTTGCTAGATATCTTGCTGCTCAGCAGTTTGCTCTATCTCACCGGCGGCGCAGAGAACCCTTTCAGTATTTTCTATTTGATCAATCTTTCGCTGGGGGCCGTTGTATTGCGGCCCTATGGGGCCTTGCTGATGGCGACGGTATCGGCGATTTGCTTTACGTTGCTGGTAATCTATGGCCAGCCGTTGCCGGCACTGGATCGGAACATGCCGATTCCGCTTGCCCTGGGGGCCGGTGATGTGTCGCTGAACGTGCAGATGCAGGGGTTGTGGGTAAGCCTGGTGGGGGCCTCGATGTTCATCGTGTACTTCATCACCAGAGTGACCACCGCGTTAGGGCGTCGCGAAGAGGAGCTCACCCTGGCCGAAAAGCGCAGGGCTCAGGCCGAAAAGCTGGAAGCCCTGGCCACCCTGGCGGCCGGTGCTGCCCACGAACTTGCATCGCCGCTTTCGACCATCGCCGTGGTGGCGCGAGAACTGGAAGTCGAACTCCAGCGCGATGGGGCCGCAGTTCACGCCGTTCAAGATGCACAACTCATTCGACGCGAAGTAACCCGATGTCGTGGTATTCTGGACTTGATGGCCAGCGATGCCGGAGAGAGCACGGGGGAAGAGATCGTCGAGCTGACCGTGGAAGAACTCATCGCGCAAATGATGGACGGTCTCCCAGATGCCAGTCGGATCGAGACGGAAATGGTGGGCGATTCACAAGCCTCGACACTGATCGTACCACGGCATGCCCTGGTTCAATCGTTGCGAGGGCTGGTGCGAAATGCCCTGGATGCCTCCCCTTCGGATGGTCACGTTGAATTGAGAACCACCGAAGACGGGACCAGGCTGGAGTTCGAAATCAGGGACCGTGGAACGGGGATGTCGGCAGAAGTCTTGGATCGGGCCGGCGAACCATTCTTTACCACCAAAGAACCCGGGCAAGGCATGGGGTTGGGACTTTTTCTAACGCGAAAGGTCATCGAACGCCTCGATGGTTCGCTGAAGTTGGTCTCGCATCCGGGAAAAGGAACCACGGCAATTGTTTCACTTCCGCTGGCCGCCGAAAAGACAGGTCGAGGAGAGCATTGAGTGGAAAGTATACTGTCGCGTTGACGACAATATGTCTGGAGGGTCGGAAGCGGCTTCATGGAATCTCAACTCTAAGAAGCGTCATGGCAGGTTGAAGCACAATGGGTCTATACAGCGATATTCTTTTTCCACATCTGCTCGACTTCGTCATGAGTCGTCGCAACATGATGGAACAGCGTGAAATTACGCTTGCCGAGGCGAGCGGCGATGTCCTCGAGATTGGTTTTGGCACAGGGCTGAATCTGGGGGCTTACCCTGAAGCAGTTGAGCAGTTGACGATCCTAGATCCCGCGAAGCTGTTGCCGAAGAAGGTCGAAAAGCGAATTCAGTCGGCGCGGATGCCGATTGAAAAGTCGTACCTCGAAGCGGAGAAACTTCCCTTCGACGCCGGGCGTTTCGATTTCGTCGTATCGACATGGACGTTGTGTACCATTCCCGATGTGGCAGCGGCTCTCTCGGAGGCTCGACGCGTGCTCAAGCCGGGTGGAAAACTATTGTTTGTCGAGCACGGAAGATCGGATGATGCTCGTGTCGCACAATCGCAAGACCGGTGGAACGGCGTGCAACGCATTGTTGCCGTGGGGTGCAATCTGAATCGGCCGATCGATCGCCTGATTGACGGGGCGGGTTTCGAGGTGGAACGTCTGGAACGCTTCTTGATGCCGAAAACACCACGCATCATGGCCGAACTCTACCAGGGCACCGCCATCGCTCCTTGATTGGTGCCGCCCCACGAATCCACAACCGTCGCGGACCGCTGCTCCTTCAGTCTAGAATTCGCGAGTCATCACTGCGATTGTCGTAACCCCAGGATTTCAGGACCCTCCATGGCCACGAAGAGGAACAGAAAGGCACGCAAGCCCGAGTCGCCTCAGAAACAGCAGCCGGAAGCTCTCCCGGTCTCGCCTGCTTCCTTCAGCTTCGGGAAATACATACTTACGACATTGGCCTTGATGCTGGTGTCACTTGCCACCCACATTCCTTTTCTACACAAAGTGCAGGTCGAAGATGACATCGTCTATCTTCGGAATATCGGGTCGGTGCAACAGGGTGTTTCAAGCCTAAGTGAGTTCGTGTGGTCCGGAGCCAACGAACACTTCTCGCCGCTGTGGAAGTTCTGGTACTACGTCATGTGGCAAGTGTTCGGCCTCGAGCCGTTCGGGTGGCATCTGGTGATTATCGCGGCTCACGGCGTTTCTGCCGCACTACTCTTTTTCTTGCTAAGAAACTATCTGTCGTCGACTCCTGCGGCATTCTCCGGTGCGTTTGTATGGGCCGCCGCGGCCATTAGTGGATGGGACAACCCCTTGTTGTTTGTCGCCGCGTCGCATTTGGTATTCGGCTTTTTAGGGCTGCTGGCGGCCATGTGCTGTGTGACGAAGTTTCACGGGTCAAACTCCTCGCGGTGGGCCGCAGGCATGCTGGCCTGCCTTGTGGCAGCAACGTTGAACATGGGAGCGATGTTGGTCCTCGCGCCGATTTTGTTGGTTCAATATGTGCTGCTGGAACATCGCTCACCCTTGGAACGAAAGCGATTACTCACTTGGGGTATTGCCTGGTCGGCTCCGATTCTCGTGCTCGGAATCGTTCAGGCACTGAGCATTTCTTCCAAGCTGAGTCCCATGAGCGGGGAATCCGGATCGCCGGATGTGGTGCAAGGTGTCGTTCGTACGTCTGCAGAGTTCCAGACAACTCTGGCAGCGATTGTGCTGAGACCGGTCGATGCAGAAAGTACGATGGCCATCCTGCCTGCGGCAGCCATCGGCGCAATTGTCATCGCGGGCTTATTCTTGATTCCTGGAATCAATCGACGCGTTCTGATCGTCTTTTTCGGTCTTTCCGTTGTGTATACGATCCTTGTGCATACCATGCGGTCGGGCTATTCCGACGAGCAAGCCTTGACTTGGGGCCGCTACGCTTATGTGCCGGCATTTGCCTGGTGTACCGCGATCGCAGCAATTGCAGCACTGCCACAGTTCAATCGTACGGTCTTCGCGCAACGATGCCTTACGGCGGTCCTCATCCTCGGGGTCTCGTTTTACACCCTGCGTCAATTCGAATTCACACAGTCGGCGGTACATGCCTATGACCGACTGTTTTCCGATCACACCGCCAATTGGGAAGCCGACAGGCGGATCATGCAACAACTTGCCGAACAGGCAGTGTCAGACAAGCGGGCTGTTCTGCTCACGAATTTCCCGCTGTTGGTTCCACCGCCAATTACGGTTCTTCAGTTAAACGGAAGCACGGGTCTTGCCGGAAAGAAGAACCTGATTGAGATCGTATCTCCCGTGAGACCGAGTGAGCAGGAATTTAAGAACGCGGCTTCAATCTTGGCCACACTCAACGACAATCGGGCAAACGAGTGGCAGTCGGCGTTAAATCGAACGGTTCAGCTTTCAGACTTTTTGATAAACCTTTCCAACCTTGCCGAGGAGCAGAACGAGACTGCGATACTACCTAATTTTGCAGTCCCGCTTAACAATGACCGGATCGACATCAAGACCATTAGCAAGCACCTCTTTTACGATGGCTCGCCTGGTGTCAAGTTCTTAGACGGGAGGGAAGTAACGCTCAACGAGGCAATGACATGCTTGGAGCAAGTCGCAGCCGTGCCGGGCGAAGTGGCTCGTGAGTTCGAAGAAATGATCAACCAACTAATCGGGCATATGCAACCGGCAGAACCTCAATGACAACTTCGGACCGAACCGCCGATGCTTCAACGCCTGGCGAGGCGAACGTTGAGGACTCCTCCCGCCCATTGCCAGCCATGAGCGGCTTATCGCTCTTGTTCGTCGTCTTGTTCTTCAGCCTTGTTTCGATTGTCTCACATATTCCCTATCTGAACTTGTCCTATGTCGCAGACGACATCGGCCATCTTCGGGACGTGGGTGCCGTGCAAGTCGGGGTTCTGTCCCTTGGAGAGTTTGTTTGGGCCGGAGCCAACGAGCATTTCGCACCACTCTGGAAGCTCTGGTACTACTTTACGTGGCGATGCTTCGGGGTAGCACCCCTGCCCTGGCATCTTTGCGTTTTGGCGGCACACGGTGTGACCGCTGGATTGCTATTCTTCTTGATGAGGCACTACCTGAATTCGAACCTTGCCGCCTGGGTAGGTGCCTATTGTTGGTCGGTAGCCGCGATTACTGGTTGGGATAATCCGCTGTCGTTCATCTCGGCCTCCCATCTTATTTTCGGATTTCTCTGGCTGCTGGCCGCAATGTGCTGTGTGACACATTTCGCCGGGCGTTCTTCGACCTACTGGGCATTGGGCATGGCGGTCTGCCAATCGATTGCGATCATGAACATGGGGGCCATGTGGGTTCTGGCCCCGATTCTCCCTGCGCAGTACATCATCCTTGAATATCGACGACCTGTTGATCGAAAGCGATTGGTAACCTGGATACTCGCCTGGTCAATTCCTTTCCTCGTTCTAGGCTACATCCAAACCGCAGCCACGCTGCCAAAAGTCGATTTGAACAACGAATTCGGAGCGGGACCTGATTTGCTGCGGGGAGTAGTCCGTGCGGCAGCAGAGTTTCAGACCACACTCGCGTCATTGTGGTTGCGTCCTGTTGACTATGAGGAAAGGTTCGATATCAAACCGGCCGCAGCAATTGGTGCGGTCATTCTCGCGCTGTTGTTCTTCATCCCTGAGATCAATCGACGTTTTCTACTGGTATCGATTGGGTTGTGCGTTGTTTATACGATTCTTGTTCACATGATGCGTGCTTATTCGGATGATCGCGCAATGCACTGGGGGCGTTACGCGTACATCCCGGTACTTGCGTGGTGTACGGCCATTGCCGCGGTGATCGCGTTGCCACATTTTCATCGCTCGGCATTCGACCGCCGCTGCCTGGCAGTGATACTGCTGGCAGCAATTCCGTTTTTTACGTTCAAGCAATACGAATTCACTCGATTGACCACAGAGACCTACAACCAGAAATTCACCGACGCAGTGGCAACCTGGAATACGAATCAGAGATACCTCGAACAAATTGTCGAACGAGCCAGTGCCGAGAACCAAGCGGTTGTCTTGATTGATTTCCCGATCGCGGTCCAGCCGGCTATCACAGCCCGAACGTTTCACGCGTGCCTGGATCTTGGCGAACATCACGACCTCATCGAGTTCGTCACACCTGATCAGACTGACGACGAAGAGCACAAGCTGGCGGTGGGTCTTTTGAGGGGGGTAGACAACCCGCAGAAAGACCATTGGTACGTGGCGATCGAGCACACGAAACAAATTTCGGACTTCCTTCAGTCGGTTTCCGAGAAGGCGCGAGTCGGGGATCAGCTCGTGCTTATTCCGGATATTGACGTAACCATTGATCAAGACCATCTGCCCGTCACACTCCTCAGCAAGTATGCTTTTTTCGAGGGGGTGCCCGGGATCGAGTACATCGACTTGAGCGAGGTGACGCCAGAGATTGCAGAGGCTTCCACCGCATTTCTCGCGACAGTTCCCGGCCCGGTCGCCCGAGATTTTGAGAAGGTCCTCGCCGAAATTGCCGGGAACAACACGAAGTAAGCCGCATTTCGCCAGGTTTGGCCGCACGACCCTCAATAAGGCGTTCTCGCAGACCGTTTAGGGTCAGGACGAGGCGTGCCGACGCGGATTCTCAATAGGTGAAGCTTCGAGTTGGCATTTCGTGCTTATGCTGCCAAAATGGATGGAATGAGCCGCCCGGGCGAAACTGTGGCTCGTGTGTCTGGACCTGCGGAATTCTGGGAGATTGCTCTGATGCCCGAAGTCACGCCGAACTCGACAGAAAATTTGGCATCCGACGGCCAATTACCGGAGGGAGATGGTCAAACTTTGCTGGTGGTCGATGACAATGAAACACTTCGCGAGCGGGTGGCACGAGCATTCTCAACCCGGGGTTTCGAGGTTCGCACGGCCTCGAATTACGAAGAGGCGATAGAACAAGCCAAGCAAGAAGCCCCGGACTTGGCGGTTGTCGATCTCCGGATGCCGGGTCGCTCGGGGTTGGAGTTGCTGCGAGACCTCAAGCAACTGTGCCCGGATGCCAAAATCGTCATGCTTACCGGGTTCGGCAGCATCGCGACTGCCGTGGAAGCGATGCGGCATGGAGCTCACAATTACGTATCGAAGCCTGCCGACACCGACGATATTCTGCGGGCATTCGCCAAGGGCGAGAACTCTGCGGCTCCACCCGAGTTGGGTGACTATCAGGCCCCATCTTTAGCCCGTGCCGAGTGGGAGCACATCCACCGCGTACTCGACGACTGCGGCGGAAACATCTCAGAGGCTGCCCGTCGCCTGGGAATTCACCGCCGTTCGCTCCAACGCAAGTTGCACAAACTCGCCCCTGAGTAATCGCCTGGATGGGTGTCCACGTGCGGACTTGCACTCTTTTTAGCCAGCTCCGCCTATTTTCTCTATTTGCCACGGCTGCCTGAAGGCGACGCTTTGCCGCATGTTGCCTGCCGCGGCAAGGTGCCCAAGTCCTGCCCGCGGACGTTACAATTCGCACGCTAAAATGCGACGATTTGCCGCATGCCTTCGAATTGTGAAAAGGACTATGATACCGAAGGATTTAGGGAGAAATTCGGTTAGCCCAGCTAATCGCTCCAACAATCGCGAGCGGTGCGATACCGCTCATCTCTGGAATGTCCGTGGGGTACTTTCGTACTCTGACGTTCTTGGTCGGGTTCAATGCCAGCAAAGTCTGGAATCGTAATCCTAGCAATACAAAGAGCGAGCGGTGAGCGATACAGAACGAATGCAGTTTCCTGAATGGGTCGACAAGCTTCGTCCAATCATCTTGGGCGGGCTTCTGATTGGGCCCATTTACCTAATCGGTCTCGTCACCTTCGGGGCTTCGCCGAAGACGACCAATGTGGGTTACGCACCTGCACAGCCCGTGTCTTACAGTCACGAGTTGCATGTTGGTGAACTCGGCCTGGACTGTCGGTATTGTCATACGACGGTCGAAGAGGCCGCCATGGCCGCCATTCCGCCGACATCCACCTGCATGAACTGTCACGCGGTCATCAAGCAGGACAGTGCCGCGTTGGCGCCCATTCGAGAAAGCTATGCCACGGGGCTTCCGGTGAAGTGGACCAAGGTTCACGACCTTCCCGACTACGCGTATTTCAATCACAGCGTTCATGTGAAAAGTGGCGTCAGTTGCGTTTCCTGCCATGGTCGGATCGACCAGATGGAAGTTGTTACGCAAGTCGAGCCGCTGAGCATGGGCTGGTGCCTCAAATGTCACCGTAACCCTGCACCGAATCTTCGCCCGCAGGAAGAAGTCACCAACTTGGCCTGGGTGCCAAGCGAAGATCCGGTCGACATCGGTACTGCAATTATGGAACACGACAACATTAATCCTTCGACGGACTGCTCCACATGTCATCGCTAGCGGAAAAAGCCCGCAAAAAACCCTATTGGCGAAGCTTGGCGGAGTTGGAAAACACGCCAGAGTTCGAGGAATTCGTACATCGAGAGTTCCCGAAGGCTGCTTCGGAATTTCCCGAGGGAGTCTCGCGTCGCCGTTGGATGCAGATCATGGGTGCCTCGTTCGCCCTGGCCGGCGTTACCGGTTGCCGCTGGGAAGAAGATCATCTTTTGCCGCTCACCGAGCGACCCATGGGGCGAATTCCCGGAGTGCCGGTGCATTACGCCACCGCCATGGATCTGTCCGGTGTCGCTTCTGGTTTGTTGGTGAAGAGTAACGACGGGCGACCCACGAAGATCGAGGGCAACCCGGAGCACCCTCAGAACAAAGGCGCCTCGGGTACATTTGCTCAAGCAAGCACGCTCGAACTCTACGATCCCGATCGCAGTACCGGCGTCGTGGCCCAGTTGGGCGACGAGGTCGAGTCGCGGAATGATAGTACATTTGCCGACTTTGAGACGGCATTGCGGTCCAATCTCGAAGATATTTCCGCTGTCGAAGGCGAAGGTCTTCGCGTGCTTAGCGATCGCTCGTCGTCTCCAACATTAGCGCGAATGCAAAAAAGGCTGGCCGAGGCCTTCCCCAAAGCAAAGTGGGTGACCTACGAGCCGCTGTCGGAAGACAATGAGATTGCCGCCTCGAAGATTGCATTCGGCGAGGCCATGCGGGCGCAGTTTGATATTTCGGCCGTTACGACGATGCTCTGCCTCGATGCAGACTTGCTGTGCAACGAGGGTGCCGGCATCAAGAACTCTCGTGAGTTCGCCGGGCGTCGCGACCCGGATGCTGAGAGCATGGTGAGGCTTTATGCGGTCGAGAGCACCTTTTCGACCACGGGTGCCATGGCGGACCATCGCTTGGGGATTCGCTCGAAGCAGGTTCTGGCTCTGGCGCTCGCCGTTGAAGCAGCCATAGCCCATCAGCTTGACGCGGCCGATGTGGAGAAAGTTGGCAAGCTTTCGAAAACGGTCAGCGGTGGATTTCTAGACGAAGAGCACGTCAGCAAGTTTGTGGATGCATTGGCTGGCGATCTGGTCGAGCATCGCGGCAAAGGCCTCGTGGTTGTTGGGTCGCGTCAGCCCAAGGAAGTTCACCTCGTCGCCTATCGCTTGAATCAACTGTTGGGCAACGTCGGCAAGACGGTTCGATACACGGTCCTTCCCGAGCAACTGGCCGCGACGCAGGCCGAATCGTTCGGTGAGTTGTGCAATGACATGCAGGCGGGGAGTGTTAACACGCTCGTCATCCTGGGTGGAAATCCGGTGTACGATGCCCCCGTCAATTTGAAGTTTGCCGAGGGGCTTTCCAAGGTCGGGTTTTCGACGCACCTTAGCCTATACGACAACGAGACATCCAAGGCTTGTACGTGGCATGTCCCGCGGGCCCACTACCTGGAATCGTGGGGCGACGCACTCGCCAGCGACGGTACCTACAGTATTGTCCAGCCGCTGATTCTTCCGTTGTACGACGGTAAGACTTCCATCGAGATGATTGGCATGATGTTGGGAGACACGGCGGCTCCTGGGCAAGACGCCGTTCGCGAAACGTTCTCCGAGATTGCCGGCGACAGTTGGGAGAACAAGTGGCGGCAGGCCCTGCACGACGGTCTTTTGAAAGACTCGCAATGGCAAGTGGCTGCTCCGGAACTGCGTCCGGAGCATGTCGAAGCCATCGAAGCCGCCGACATCGCAAGCAGTCTCGGTGCTGAGCCGCTGGAAAACGGCGATTTGGAAATCGTCTTTTCCCGCGATGCCTCGGTTTACGACGGGCGGTTCGCCAACAGCGGTTGGCTGCAAGAGCTTCCCGATTTCATGACCAAGGTCACCTGGGATAATGTGGCCCTGATCAGTGAGCCCACCGCCAACTCGTTGGGCGTGGGGAACGAGACCCTGATCCGTCTGACCTACAAAGACACCGAATTGACCATGCCGGCATACATCATGGCCGGCCACGCCGACGGTTCGATCACCGTGCATCTGGGCTACGGGCGAGAAGCCGCCGGTCTCGTAGGCGGAGATTTGGAGCAAGACATCAAGCCGGTCGGGCAGAGTGTCTACAAGTTCCGGCACAGCGATGCGATGGACTTCGACAACGGTCTTCGTGTGGATCCCACCGGTGAGGCGTACCCCCTGGCGACTACTCAAGATCACCACATCATTGATGAAGTGGGTCTCGAGGGGATGGCCGGACGTCTCGGTGCCATCGTTCGCGAGGCAACGCTCGAAGAGTACAAGCATCACCCGGACTTCGCAGCCCACGTTGTGCATCACCCCCCGCTGAAATCGCTATGGGAAGAGCCCACGCGGGAGACGGACCATAAATGGGGCATGTCGATCGACTTGAACAAGTGCACCGGCTGCAGCGCTTGCGTCGTGGCCTGCCAGTCTGAGAATAACGTTCCCGTTGTGGGTAAAGAGCAGGTTCATCGCGGTCGTGAAATGCACTGGCTGCGGATCGATCGCTACTTCCAGGGCGAGATGTCCAACCCATCGGTGATGCATCAGCCCATGACCTGTCAGCAGTGTGACAATGCACCTTGCGAACAGGTATGCCCGGTCGGTGCGACCATGCATTCGGCCGAAGGGTTGAACGACATGATTTACAACCGTTGCGTGGGGACTCGGTATTGTGCCAACAACTGTCCTTACAAAGTGCGTCGCTTCAACTACTTCAACTTCCAAAAGGGCGAATACGGCAAGTATCAGAACTCTCGCCAGGATGATCGCATTGTTCTGAAGATGGCCCAGAACCCTGAAGTTACCGTTCGGTCTCGCGGTGTGATGGAGAAGTGCACCTTCTGTATTCAGCGCATCAAGGCCGTAACGATCGACGCCAAGAACAACGACCGTCCCGTGAAGGATGGCGAGATCAAAACAGCTTGTCAGCAGGCCTGTTCATCGCAGGCAATTGTGTTTGGTGATTTGGCCGACGAGAAGAGCCAGGTCACGGCCAATCACAAGAGCCCTCGCGCTTATGCCCTGCTAGGCGAATTAAACGTAAGGCCGCGGAACCTCTTCTTGGCCCGCGTGCGGAATCCTAACCCAAAGCTTGAACCGGAAGTGGCGGATGAGCACAGCCATCATTGAGACCGATAAAAACGCCGTAGATGACCCGACGCGTCGCCCGACGTTGGTCACCGGTGGCCATAACATGTCGGAAGTCACCGACATGGTTTCCCGCGTGGTGGAGCTTCCTCCGCCATCGCTGGCGTGGAAGATCACGATCACGATCACGATTTTGCTTACGCTCAACTTAGGCGCGTTGGTCGGTTATCTGTTGTGGACCGGGGTTGGCGTGTGGGGGAATCGTTCGCCCACGATGTGGGGCTGGCCGATCGTGAACTTCGTCTTCTGGATCGGGATCGGTCACGCCGGAACTCTGATTTCTGCGGTTCTGTTTCTGTTTCGCCAAAAGTGGCGAACCAGTATTAACCGTGCCGCCGAGGCCATGACACTCTTTGCCGTGGTCTGTGCCGGAATGTACCCGGGTATCCATATCGGTCGTGTGTGGTTTGCCTATTGGCTATTTCCAATCCCGAATCAAATGTCGATGTGGCCGCAATTCCGCAGTCCTTTGCTGTGGGATATGGTCGCCATTTCGACATATGGAACCGTATCCGTGTTGTTCTGGTACATGGGTCTGATTCCCGATTTGGCTACCTTGCGAGATCGTGCGACCAACAAGATTCGCTTCTACGCCTATGGGTTGTTGTCGTTAGGTTGGACCGGGTCGAGCCGTCACTGGCATCGCTACGAGCGGGCTTACCTGCTGTTGGCCGCTTTGGCCACGCCGCTGGTGCTTAGTGTGCACTCCATCGTTAGTTTCGACTTTGCCGTTTCGCAGGTTGCCGGCTGGCATACGACGATCTTCCCACCCTACTTCGTGGCGGGTGCCATTTTCGGTGGGTTCGCGATGGTGTTGTTCCTGATGATCCCGGCTCGTGAGTTCTTTGGCCTCAAAGACCTGGTCACACTGCGGCACATCGAGAACATGAACAAAATCCTGCTCGCAACCGGTACCATTGTCGGTTACGCGTACGGCATGGAGTTCTTCATCGCCTGGTACAGCGGCAGCATCTACGAACGATTCGCCTTCGTGAACCGGGCATTGGGTCCCTACAGTTGGGCCTACGCCTCGATGATCTTCTGCAACGTCGTTTCACCGCAAGTGTTCTGGATCAAGTCCATGCGGACCAATATTTGGGTCAGCTGGGTGGTGGCCATCTTGGTCACCATTGGTATGTGGTTTGAGCGTTTTGTCATCATCGTCACCTCGCTGGCTCGCGACTACCTGCCTTCGAGCTGGGGTTACTTCAAGCCGACGTGGGTCGACGTAATGATGTTCGCCGGTACCTTTGGCTTGTTCCTGACCTTGTTCCTGTTGTTTTGCCGCTTCCTGCCGATGATCGCCATTTCCGAAGTGAAGGGCATCATGCCGCACGAAGAAGGTGGCGACGGGGGACACGGAAAGCCTGAGTCACCACAGCCCGCGGCACCGAGCACTGCCGGAACCTAAGTTCAATTCACGGTTTGAATCACTAGAAGTTTGACGTCGGAAACCCACTATGTCCGATTCGACATCGACACCCACGAGTTATCCCGAGCGAACGGTCGGTCTACTTGCTGAGTACGACACGCCCGAAGCGCTGTTGGCGGCTGCCGAGCAGATTCGCGAGGAAGGATTCAAGAAGTGGGATACTTACTCGCCGTTTCCCGTCCATGGCATCGACGAGGCCATGGGAGTCAAGCCAACGATCCTGCCCTGGATCGTGCTGTGCTGCGGTTTGATTGGCGGTTCCTCGGGTCTGTTGATGCAGTGGTGGATGAACACGATCGACTACCCGTTCTTTGTTAGCGGAAAGCCGCTGTTCAGTCTTCCTGCAAATATTCCCGTCAGCTTCGAGTTCACTATTCTGCTCAGTGCCTTTGGGGCGTTCCTGGGCATGCTCGGGTTGAATCATTTGCCGCAGCTTTGGAATCCGCTGTTTCGCAGCGATCTGTTCCGCCGCGCGACTGACAACCGCTTCTTCGTGACACTCGACGCTCGAGACCCGAAATTCAAAGAGGATCAATCGACCCAGCTCCTGAAAGACACGGGCGCGGACGTGGTTGAGCCTGTGAAGAAAGTCGATCGGCCGGTGCGTATACCCCCCATGCTGCATTACGTGGGTTTGGTGGCAACACTGCTGGCCGTAATACCCCCGGCGGTCATTCTGGCTGCCCGGGCAACAAACAAGACGGAACCGCCAATTCATCCCATCGGGAATATGGATTGGCAGCCGAAAATCAAACCCCAGCGACCTAACCCCCTGTTCGTCGACGATCGAGGCTCCAGATTGCCCGTCGTCGGTACCATCGCTCGGGGTGAGCTGTTCGACGACGAACACCTGTACCGTGGCGTGGTCGAGGAAGAGTGGGCCACCACGTTCCCCGAGCAAGTTGCGATCAACGAAGAAACCATGCGTCGCGGGCAAGAGCGATTCGATATCTTCTGCTCGGTCTGCCACGGCAAGACGGGCGACGGTAAAGGAATGGTGCACTTGAGGGCCACCGAACGACAGGAACCCAACTGGCGTCCGCCTTCGAGTCTGCACGACGGTCCGATTCGTCAGCAACCCATCGGGCAGCTTTTCAATACCATTACCAATGGTGTGCGGAATATGCCTGCCTATGGTTCGCAGATTTCGGTGGAAGACCGTTGGGCCATTCTGCTGTACGTGAGAGCATTGCAGCGAAGCCAGAATGCGAACCCGGAAGACGTGCCAGCGGACCAACGTACGGCTTTGAAATAACCTAAGCAATCAACCCGGTTTTACTTTGGACCATGCTTGTCGCCGGTCCAACTGAGGCGGTGCGAACGAGATACCATGCACAACACCGAAACAATTGACATCCAAGACGAGAATCGATTTCTAGGCGACCTTGGCCCCCTGATGCTTCGAGGCGGGCTTGTTGTTGGCGCCGTTGGAATTGGCTTGTCACTGTTGCTCAGCTTCACCATGGAGGAGAAGGCGCTGGATACGTTCCTGCACTCTTACCTCTTGAACTTTGTGTACTTCCTCAGCATCTCTTTGGGGGCGCTGTTCTTTGTTGCCACCCAGCATGTAACGGCTGCCGGCTGGAGCGTCACCATCCGTCGCATCGCCGAGTTCATGGCCTGGCTGCTGCCTTGGATGTTGATTCTGTTTCTCCCGATCTTGCTTTCGGTTCTCCTGGGGCGTTCAGATCTCTATCACTGGAACAATCCCGAGGTGATGAATCCCGAGAGCGAACTCTACAATTCCCTACTGGCGAAGAAGAGTGCCTATCTCAATCCGGCATTCTTTGGAGTGAGGGCCGTGCTTTACTTCGCTATCTGGTTCCTTCTGGCTCGTTATTTGGTGACGAAGTCGATCGAGCAGGACCAAACGGGCAATCCCGAGCTGACGAACAAGATGCAAAGTTTCGGGGCCCCGGCCTTGGTACTGTTCGCGTTGACCACAAGTTTCGCAGCCTTCGATTGGCTGATGTCACTGGACGCCGAGTGGTTTAGCACCATTTTTGGTGTCTACTACTTTGCCGGCTGCGCCTTGGGTTTCTTTGCTACGGTTACGCTGATCAGCATGGCCCTGCAAAGCTCGGGGCGGCTGACCAACGCCATTTCGATCGAGCACTATCACGACCTGGGCAAGTTCCTGTTCGGCTTTATCGTGTTTTGGGCCTACATCGCATTCAGCCAGTACATGCTGATCTGGTATGCGAATATTCCGGAAGAAACCAGGTGGTATCTGATCCGTCAGACCAACGGTTGGCAGTGGGTCTCGCTGACCTTGCTGTTTGGTCACTTTATCATTCCGTTCTTCTTCCTCATGTCGCGACATGTCAAACGACACAAATTCACGCTTTGCCTCGCCGCAGTGTATATCCTGATTGTGCATTGGATCGACCTGTACTACTTGGTGATGCCCGGCAGTTCCATCATGGAAGATGGTTTCCACCTAAAAGGCCTGCTAATCGACCTGGCCTGCCTGGTCGGCATGGGCGGGTTGTATGTAGCCGGGTTTGCCTACGTGGCCGGAGAACGATCACTCGTTCCGGAGCGTGACCCGCGGCTGGAAGAGTGTCTCGCATTCAAGAATTACTAGGATTGGACAATGTCCGAGCATAACGACGCAGCCGATTCGAATCAGGATTTCGACGAGCCGTTCCCCTCGATGGGCATCATGCAGCCCGACGAGACGCCGGTTTGGCCGCTGTCTCGTCTGATTTTGGCTGGCGTGATCATCACCATCATTTTGCAGGTTTGGCTTGGTGCGTTGTACTACCAGTACAACAGTCGAGAGACCGCCAACAAGAACAACGCGGTGACCGACATGCTGGGGGCCAGCAAGACGGTAGTCATGGTGAACGGCGAAGCCCAACAGGCTTTAACGGCTTCCGCACGAGTGGCGGACGCCAAAACCGGGCGCATTGCCATCCCGATTGCCCTGGCACAAAAACAAGTCATCGCAGAATTGACCAAAAACCCTGAGGCGGATGTCACGGGCCCCGCCCCTGCCGCCACCGCCGAAACCGCACCCGCGGCCGAAGAAGCGGCAAAACCGGAAGAGAAACCGTCCAAGGAAGAAATGGAATCCAAGGAAGAGAAGCCGGCTGCCGCTGAGGAAAAAGCATCTGAAGAGGAAGCCGCGGAAGAAAAGCCTGCCAAGGAAGAAATGGAGTCGAAGGAAGAGAAGCCGGCTGCCGCTGAGGAAAAAGCATCTGAAGAGAAAGCCGCGGAAGAAAAACCAGCCAAGGAAGAAGCTGCGGAAGAAAAACCTGCAGAGGAACAGGCTGAAGGATCCGAGGAATCAACGGCCACGGAAGAAGAGGCCTCCGCCGAACCCGAGGCTGCGAAAGATGAGTAATCATCGCCACCTTATAGATCGACTTGTGATTCTGGCCGCGCTGTTGCTGTGCGCCGCCGGTTCACCTTCGGTCGCATTGGCGCAGTTGGCCAACGACGTTCCGCCGGAAATCGATTCAGTCGGAATCGACGAGCACCGTGGTGACACGCTGCCCTTGGATCTGGAGTTCGTTGATCATCGCGGAGAAGCGATCAAGTTGGGCGACCTGTTTGATGGTGAACGCCCCGTGCTGCTTTCGCTGAACTATTCGGATTGCCCCATGCTGTGCAATCTTCAATTGCGTGGCTTGATCGATGGTCTCTCGAAGATCGAATGGACGCTCGGTGACCAGTTTCGCGTGGTGACGGCCAGTATCAATCCGCAGGAAACGCCAGAGCGGGCGGGCAAAGCACAGCAGAACTACGTTCAATCGTTGGGCGGTGAAGTTACAGAAGACGGCTGGACATTGCTGACCGGCAAGGAAGAAGCGATCGAAAAGCTGGCCGATGCCGTGGGGTTTCGTTACGAATACGTTCCCGAGCGGGGTGAGTACGCTCACACGGCCGCACTGATGATTTGCACGCCTGATGGAGTCATCTCGCGATATCTTTACGGGATCGAATACGACCCGTCGACGTTGCGTCTTTCCACCATCGAGGCGGCCGACGGCAAGATTGGCAGCGCCGTGGATCAATTGATCCTGTACTGCTTTCATTACGATGCAACCAAAGGTCGCTACGGACCGGTGGCCATGAATCTGATGCGAGTTGCGGCCCTGTTCACGATGGTCGTTATCGGGGTGGGTTTTGTCATTCTACGCCAAAAAGAACGGTTTATAGTCGGCAAAGGTGACGATGACGGCGAGCCTGCCACCACGACCCCCGTGCCATCGGTCGACGGGGGAATGTCATGATCGGAAACAGTCGCGAGTGCAACAAGGCGGTCCAACCCGGCAATCACTCTGCGTCCTAGGGACGAAAGCCGCAGAGCTTTCGAGAAGGTGAAGCGAGGCAATGACACCTGACGTGATTCAACATGTACCGGCAAGCACATTCACGCCGCTTGTCGCGCAGATAGATTCGATCTACCAGTTGTTTCCCACGCGAAGCTCGACGGTGGCGGGAGAAGTCGACTGGGTATTCTGGTTCATCACAGTCATTTCACTAATCTTTTGGGCCGCCATCGTGGCTGCCATGGTGTGGTTCGTGTTTCGCTATCGCCGACATGGAGTAGGCAAACCCGAACATTCGCCCCACCACAGCACGGCATTGGAGCTTACCTGGAGCGTGTTGCCCAGCTTCTTGCTGGTGCTGATGTTCTACTGGGGCTACACGGGATTCGAAAACCTTCGCACGTCGCCGACCAACTCATATCGAATCAACGTCACGGGCCAGAAATGGAATTGGAGTTTCCAGTATCCAAACGGCCACATCGACTCCGATCTCTATGTCCCAGTGAACACGCCGGTAGAACTGGTGATGACTTCGACCGATGTGATCCACTCGTTGTTCATCCCTTCGTTTCGTACCAAGCAGGATGTCGTGCCTGGTCGTTACACAACCAAGTGGTTTGAAGCCACACGGACGGGAGAGTTCAACATTTTCTGCACCGAATACTGCGGTACTGAGCACTCGGATATGTTGGCCAAGGTCTACGTCGTCTCTGAGGAAGAATTTCCGGCCAAGCTGGCGGAAATTTCCGATGTAATCGGGAAATACGAAAAAGCCAACGAACCGATGTGGAAGGCCGGTGGTGAGTTGTACATCAAGCGTGGTTGCGCCTCTTGCCACACGATTGATGAAACCATCAAGAAGGGCCCGAGCTTTAAGGGCAACTTCGGCACTTCCCGTGACTTCACCGATGGCACCTCAGGTGTGATGGACGAAAACTACATTCGCGAGTCGATCCTTGAGCCTCAGGCGAAGATTCGTAAGGGATTTGAGCCGGTGATGCCAACATTCCAGGGCTTGCTGAAAGACCCCGAAATCACGGCGCTCATCGAATTTATTCGCCATGTGAATGCCCCCTCGGCGGCAGACCAGGCCGAAATCGAGGCATTCCTGGCAGATCCAAAGCCACGTGAGGCGGAAGAAGAATAGGTTTTTGCCTACAATCGGGGCTACGACCCAAACGATTCAAGATAAGAAAATCGAGATATCCCATGGCTACAGACATTGCTCCCCAAAAATCCGATCTCGCGGGACATCCTCCGGCCGACAACTATTTGACTCACTCGAGTGGAATCTCTTCGTGGATCTTCTCGCTCGATCATAAGCGCATCGGCATGATGTACCTGATCGGCGTGACGATGGCGATGATGCTGGGAGGTCTGTTCGCCTTGGTGTTGCGAATTGAACTGCTGACCCCCGGCAAGACCATTATTTCGGCCGATGCCTACAATCAGATGTTCACCCTGCATGGTGCGGTGATGGTGTTTCTATTCATCATCCCCGGCATCCCGGCTGCCCTGGGCAACTTTGTGCTGCCCATCATGTTGGGGGCCAAAGATGTGGCCTTCCCCCGGCTGAACCTGCTCAGTTTCCACCTGTGGATCATGGGCTTCTGTATGTTCATCCTGACGCTGCTGTTTGGCGGCCTGGACACCGGGTGGACTTTCTACGCCCCGTATAGCATCACCACGAATACCTCGGTTATTACAGCCCTGACCGGGGCCTTTATTCTGGGCTTCAGTTCGATTTTCACCGGCTTGAATTTCATCGTCACCACGCACGTGCTACGACCCAAGGGCATGACATGGTTCAAGTTGCCGCTGTTTATCTGGGCCTTGTATGCCACGGCGGTGATCCAAATTCTGGCCACCCCGGTGTTGGCCATCACGTTGCTGTTGCTGTTGGTTGAAAAAGCAACCGGCATCGGCGTGTTCGACCCGGCCCTGGGCGGCGATCCGGTCTTGTTCCAGCACTTCTTCTGGTTTTACTCGCACCCGGCGGTGTACATCATGGTGCTGCCTGCCATGGGCGTGATTAGCGAATTGATTGCCACGTTCAGCCGCAAGCGAATCTTTGGGTACTCGTTCATCGCCTTCAGTAGTGTCGGTATCGCCGTCATCGGCTTCCTGGTTTGGGGCCATCACATGTACACCAGCGGCCAGTCGACTCTGATCGCCATGATCTTCAGCGGCATCACGTTCACCGTGGCCATTCCATCGGCCATCAAAGTGTTTAACTGGGTGGCCACCTTGTATAAGGGCTCGATCAGCCTGGCCACTCCCATGCTGTACGCCTTGTCGTTCCTGTTTCTGTTCACCATCGGTGGACTGACAGGACTGTATCTGGCCACCCTGTCGGTGGACGTCTACTTTCACGATACGTACTTCGTGGTGGCTCACTTCCACTACGTGATGGTGGGAAGTGCGTTGACCGCAATGATTGGCGGGCTGTTCTACTGGTGGCCGAAAATGGTGGGCCGCATGTACAACGAAGTCGTCGGAAGTATCTCGGCGTTCTTGGTGTTCACCGGGTTCAACCTGACCTTCTTCCCTCAATTCATCCTGGGCTGCCAAGGTATGCCGCGGCGCTACTACAACTACTTGCCCGAGTACCAGACGTGGCACCAGGTATCAACTATCGGGGCAATGACGCTTGGGCTGGGAATCATGCTTGCTTCGGCCTGTTTGATGCACGCCCTGCTGCGTGGTCGTACGGCACCCGCCAACCCCTGGGGTGGCACCACGCTGGAATGGCAATGCAGTTCGCCACCACCCCACGATAACTTCAAATCTCCTCCTCCGATTCACGACCCGTACGACGAAGAAACGGTCGTTTACGATGAAGCGGTCGGAGGGTACATCCCTGCAGATTCCCTGCCACAAACCACCTAGCTCGGATTAATCAGAGACAGATTCTGAGGATACTGAACGCACATGGCTAGCACTGTCGAACCGACTCCCGCGGAAGCCCACGAGGAGCACGACGAACACCACTCACCGCATCTGGCGCACCACTTTGCCAGCCCGGAGCAGCAAATCTACTCGGGCAAGATGGGAATGTGGTTGTTCCTTGTGCAGGAAGTGTTGTTCTTCAGTGGGCTCTTTTGTGCCTACGCGGTGTATCGGGCCAACCATCCCGAGATCTTCATTTACGCGCATCACTACCTCAATACGGAGTTGGGTGCGATTAACACCGCCGTGCTGATCTTTAGCAGCTTCACCATGGCCTTGGCCGTGCGTGCCGCGCAAAAGTCGCAACAAATGGTGCTGGTCGTGTCCCTGATTCTCACGATTGCCTGCGGCTTCGTGTTTATGGGCATCAAGTACGTCGAGTACTCGCATAAATGGCACGACGGCCTGCTGTGGGGACACCACTACAACCCGACCTATGCCGCTGGCGAAGAACCACCGGTCCACGGTTCGGGCCACGGAGACGAGCATGCTGAAGGCGAACACAGCGAAGCTGCACACAGTGAAGCCGCTCACGGGGAAGCTGGTCATGAAGATGCTCACGCGGCAGAGGGTGAACATGGCGAGGGTGAACATGGCGAAGCAGTAGCCGAAACCGAAGTGGTCGAAGAAACCACCGACGAAACCGTGGTTGAAGAGACGACCGAAGAAGTTGCAGCCACGCCGGAAGCTGCGGCACCGGCGGAATCGAATGCGCCGATCACACCTGCCACGGCGAAAGGCTCGGAACTCCCCAAACCTGGCGAGTTCTCGCAAAGCACCGTGTACACGGCCGAAGTGCCGCCGGATCCCTCGCCCAGAAACGTGCAGATCTTTTTCGGCATTTACTTCTTCATGACGGGCCTCCACGGCATCCACGTGGTGGCCGGCATCATCGTGTTGGCCTGGCTCCTACGGCGAGCAATTCGGGGTGACTTCAGCAGCGAGTACAACGCTCCGGTTGATCTCGTCGGATTGTATTGGCACTTGGTCGACCTGGTGTGGATCTACCTGTTCCCGTTGCTGTACTTGATCCGGTAGTCGACTATGAATTCATCAAACTGAAGACAACAAACCAATCACCAAACACTTAGAAATACGGCGATTCACAGGTTGATTCGATCGCCTGATAACAAGGGTAGCAGAGCATGTCATCGACTCCCGCGACACATACCGCCGATCATGACGCACACGATCATGGTGACCATGCGGTCTCCCTGTGGATTTTGGTTGCCGTCTGGTTGGCGCTAATGCTTCTTACTGTATTCACAGTATCCGTCACGACGATCGATCTGGGGCGGTTCGACTTGATCATCGCGATGGTGATCGCCACGGTCAAAGCAACCCTGGTGTGCCTGTTCTTCATGCACCTCTATTGGGATCGCCCGATCATGGGCATGATGTTTCTAGGATGCCTGGGCTTTGTGTCGCTGTTTATTATCTTTGTCGTGATCGATACGGGACAATATCAGCCGGCCATCGAGGCCCGGCAGCTGGATGCCCCTGTTATTCTGCTGAACGAGCAGTCTGAGTCGGTGGCTCCGTAGCGCCTGTCGAAGCGATTATTCACGTCATCGCGCTTGAATTCCGTGCACGTCAGCCCCGGGCAGATGCCAATCGCAGCAAGACACAACGACATCGCTAGATGGTTCGACTGCAACAATCCGGTGCGGTGTTCAAGCCACCGCTGGAATGTCCCGAGTCTACCTCCGCGGGTATCTCGGTGACTGGTCCTCAGTTAGACCTTTTGACCGGCATGCTTGGCTTGGAACGCCAGCATGTGCCTTTTGAGGGCCTCCACGCCCTCGACTGGCATCGCGTTGTAGATCGAGGCCCGGATTCCGCCCACCGAGCGGTGCCCCTTGAGCGACACCAGGTCTTGCTCAGCGGCTTGCTCCAGGAATTGTTTTTCCAGGTCTTCGCTGGGGAGCCGGAAGGTCACATTCATCAACGAACGGCATTCCGGTCGTGCGTGTCCCTGGAAGAAGCCCTCGCTCTGGTCCAGCACGTCGTACAGCATTTGGGCCTTCTCGGCGTTCTGCTGATGCATGGCATCCAGGCCGCCGACTTCCTCCTGCAGCCACTTGGCCACCAGCCCCACCATGTAGATCGCGAAGCAAGGCGGTGTGTTGAAGGCCGATTCCTTCTCGGCATGCGTCTGGTAGCTCAACATCCCGGGGAGCGAATCGGGAGAGCGTTGCAACAGGTCGTCGCGCACGATCACCATGGTCACACCCGCGGGTCCCGCATTCTTCTGTGCACAGGCGTAGATCAGCCCGTACTTTTCGATGGGCAAAGGGCGCGACAGGATATCGCTGGAGGTGTCGCAAACCAGGGGAACATCGCCCACTTCCGGTTCCGCGGCGAATTGCACCCCCTGGATGGTTTCGTTCGAGGTGTAATGCACGTAGGAGGCGTCTTTGTTTAGCTTCAGATCATTGCTGGCCGGCAATCGATCGTAGTCGGTCGATTTGCCGTCCCAGGCGACGTTGATGTCCCCCTCGCGTTGGGCATCTTTCAGGGCGTTGCTGCCCCAAGATCCGGTCACGATGTAGTCGGCCGATTTTCCCGCCAACAGATTCATCGGAACCATCGAGAACTGCAGCCGGGAACCGCCATGCAGGAACAAAACGCGGTAATTGTCCGGGATCGAGAGCAGGTCTCGCAGGCGGGCTTCGGTCTGCTCGACGATCTTGATGAAGGCCTTCGAGCGGTGGCTCATCTCCATGACCGACATGCCTTCGCCCGGCATGGAAACCAGATCGCGTTGAGCCTCTTCCAGCACGCTTACCGGTAGCACCGCTGGACCTGCCGAAAAATTGAACACCCGCTTTTCCATGGTCCTCACCCTCGAATGGTTCGACAACAAAATCGGCATCGATCTAGCGATGCCGGAATCTGGCAACGAAGAAGACGTGATTTTTATCACGATGGCCCAATCGCTCCAAGCGGTTGCCACCATTGGAAAGCCCTGGATTTCAGCCCAGTGGAAACTGGGCGTCGGGCTGTTCCCCAGAAGTGAGACTCGGAGCCGAGGTTGACAGTTCAGGGCGATTTCGCTTTTTTAACGGCATGCCCGCCATCTTCGATCATCGCCGCACCGTTGTCCCCGCGGAAATAGACGTGTTGGGTCACGCCAACAACCTGGCCTACCTCAAGTGGATGATCGATGCTGCCCTGGCCCACTCGGCCGAGCAGGGCTGGCCAAACGACCGCTACCTGGAGCGAGGTTCCGGTTGGGTGGTCAGGGGCCACGAGATCAAGTATCTGAGGTCCGCCGTCGAGGGCGACGACCTCGTCGTCCGCACCTGGATCGCCTCATGGCGAAGTGCTAGCTCGACTCGGCGTTACCGCATTCTCCGCGCGAAAGACGAGCTTCTGCTAGCGACCGCGGCCACCGAATGGGCCTTCGTCGATTTCGACCGCCAACGCCCGATTCGCATACCACCAGAAGTTGCCGAGGCCTTCGAGGTTGTGGGCGACGAACTGCCGACTTAGCCAGACTCCGGGAGACGCCGTAACTGCTACGGCTTGGGCCTCAACTGTGCATGCGTGGCGGGTCGGTGCTCGTGGCCAGAATTTCAGCCTCGGCGTCCGCAAGCTCTTCCAATCGAGCGCGAACTTCTTCGGCGGGTGCGAATTTGGTCGCCAGGCGAACATACGTACTGTGATGCCGAGCTTCGGACTCGAACAGCGAGCCGAAGAATTCGCCCAACTGCCGATCCTGCAGACGATCGCGGAGTACCCCGAATCGCTCGCACGATCGGGCCTCGATCAGGGCGGCCACCAATAGTCGGTCGACCGCCCTGCCCGGCTCTTGTTTGCGCACCAGATCGTTCAGTCGCCGACCGTAGCTGCTGGGTTGCAAGCGGCGAAACTTGGCTCCCCGCTCGTTTAGCCGGTCGAGCACCATGTGGAAGTGCTCGAGTTCCTCGTTGACAATCTCCGTCATTGCCTGCACGAGCTCGACTTGCTCGACGTAGGCGAATATCAGGTTCATCGCCGTTCCGGCTGCCTTCTTCTCGCAGTGGGCATGGTCAATCAGCAACTCGTCGAGAGAACCCTCGACGGAATCGAACCAGGCCTGGGGTGTCGACGACTTGAGGCTGAGCATGTGCCGCTTTCCGTAACGAAATGCAGATGGCGATTCGCCACGTGGCCTACTGCCCTGCCCCGACCGCTACGCCGGCCTCGTTGCCTAGTAGCTGCGTCTCGAACCAATCAACGGCAATCGCGACTTCCTCATGGATGGTCGGCCACGGATGCCCCCCGCCGGGTTTCACGATCAGTTCCACCTCAACGTCCGCTTCCTGAAGCACATCACGGAACAACTCCGATTGTTGCAGCGGAACGATGAAGTCTGAATCGCCATGAATCAGCAGAAATGGAGGGGCATCGCTGGTGACCAGTTGAGCGGGAGAAATTGCCTTAACGGCTGCCACGATTTCCTCGGCCGACATCTCGGCCAACGCATTACCCAATACCCGAGAACCAGCATTGCGAACCCAGCGGCTGTCTGGCGAAAGGTCCTGTTCCTTTCCGCCCCACTTGGCGAAATCAGTCGGTGGGAAGAAAGCCACCACCGCGGCCACGTTGGTGCTCTGCCGCTTGATGGGGTCGTCCGATTCGGGGTTGCCGGGTTTCGCGGTTACACCAGTAAGCGAAGCCAAGTGACCACCGGCCGAGGCACCCGCCAAGCCGAGTCGATCGGGGTCGATGCCGTAGTCGGCGTGATGCGCCTTGATGAAACGAATCGCCATTTCGACGTGCTTGTGCATTTCACTCAACGTGAATTTGGGCAGCGAGCCAGGTCGTATGGCGAAAACGGTGAACCCGCGTCCGCACATGATGTCGAACATTTGGGCCCTCTTATGATCGCGGATCTTCCCACGGTCCGAATGCCAGCCACCACTGGCGATATCGACAATCGCAATTCCGTTGTTCGAATCCTTGGGAACGAATACGTCCATCACCAGCCCGATCCCCTCGGTCTCGCCGTAGACAATATTCTTTGTCTGAACGTACGGCAGGTCGGCCTCCTCGTCAGCCCACGCCGCGTTGGAGCAGACCGAAAACAAGGCTAATGCAAGAAGAACTCCGCCGGTAAATCGGGTTGATGGAAAACGTGTCATCGCAAAACCTCAGGAGTGTATGGGTGTGTGCCGGGGTGCCGAGACGATCGCACGCATTCGGCGATGTGATTAGAACTTACTGGGTCAACCAACCGACCATTCGTTCGGTGACCAGGTCAGCAGCATCCTGTTGCACGAAATGGCCGGCCTCTGGCACGGTGATCAGAGTTAACTCGTTATCGACCCATTGCCATGTACCGTTCAACGCGCCGGGCAACAGTGCCGTGTCTTTCAGCCCATGAAACATCAGTACGGGGCAGGTGACGTTCGGCAACTCATCGCCGATTTCCGTGTAAGGCTCGCGGGGGTAGTTGGCCTTATAGTAGTTCAGCATGCCTTCCATACTTGAGCGTTCGAAGGCCTCGACATATCGCTTTCGAGCATCTTTGTCTTTGACCCAAAAAGCTAACATCGCTGGCATCATGCTTTTGGCCGCTTCGGGCTTCTGAAAGTTACGAGCATAGGCGCTGGCCTTTTGTTGCTCCGGGTTGTTGGCCAGCTCACGCGACAAGCCACGCGGGTGAGGCAAGTTCAGAATGACCAGCTTTTCCGTCAGCTCGGGATGTTGCATGGCGAACGACCAGGCGACCATCCCGCCCCAGTCGTGCCCAACGATGATGGCCTTGTCGCGATCGAAGTGGGCCACCACGGCCACGATATCTTCGACCAGCTTGTCGATGGTGTAGTTTTCAACGCCCTCGGGTTGGTCGCTCTTGTTGAACCCACGTTGGTCGATGGCCACCACTTGGAAGTGTTCGGCCAGTGCGGGCATCTGCTCTCGCCACGAATACCAGAAGTCGGGAAAGCCGTGAATCAAGATGACCAGCGGACCTTCGCCCGCGGTGACGTAATGAATTTTCACGTCGCCACTTTGAGCGAAACCGTGCGTACCCAGCGACTCGTCGGCGACCGAATCTGTCGATGCCGACAAAAACACAACGGCGACCACCAAGATCAAGGACCATGCGACTTGTTTCATCGATCACTGCTCCGAAAGTTTGAAACCACGAGAAGGGAATGCGGCAAACACCGCCCCGTGCAGTCGACATCATACGGGGGTGAACACAACCCGGTGCGCTGCCGGCAACGGCCGCGAGCCATGCTGTAGAGTTTCGGCCAAGAGACCATAACTGTGGGGGGGCTAAACAACGGTTGGACGTTTCATGGCCCTGTTTCAGAAGAATCCTCAGGCCCCCACGACCATCAGCAGCGTAGTCGGCCAATGGTCGATAGTCAATCATCGAGGCCGTGGGCACGGTGATATCACTCAGGGGGCACCGCGTTCTTCGACGCGAGGCTACCACGAACCGAGATAGGTACTTGAAACTCGGAAAAACTTGACCTCTATAGGCCCTATCAGTAGTCTGACACTTGGAGATTGTCGACTTGTGGTGGGGGCGGCGCTCCCTTGTGTTTTTCTATGTTGGCTTGTCCCGTTATTGCGGTTTCAAGACAACAAGTCTCACGTCCGAGGTGTTTTGCAAATCCAAGGCTGCGTGTTCACGGCACGCCATGCGACCACCTCTCCAGCGAACCCGAAGCAGGCCCCCAATCGATGATCTTGATGTTTCTCCTCGGCTCGATGGTTACTGCGGTTGCCGCCGTGTCGCTAACTGTGCTTCGTTTCCCCGCTGGCCGATTGCGTTGGCCGGCGCTGTGTCTGCTGGTCGTCGTTGCTGGGGTTTGGTGCTCCAATGTGTCGACCTGGGCGGACGAGGCTGATGCCCCCGGTACCACGGACGACGTACGACCTCGCTTCGAACGACCCCAGGGTTGGCCTGCGGAGTTTCCTCTACCGACCGAGAACACAAATTGTGTCCGCTGTCATCTGCATGCCGGTCGGGAACTGACCGGCGCGGTGCGTGACCTGTGTCGAAGTACCCACGACATGATGGGGCTTTCGTGTGCCGACTGTCATGGCGGGAATACGGAAGACGACGTGACGGCACACAACGAAGAGTTCGGCTTCATCGGCACCAAGCTCAGTTCGCATATCGAGACCTGCTCCGGATGTCACGACGAGCAGGCATCGCTGCTTAGCGAAGGCGGGCACGCCTGGGATTGGTCGGAACGAATCAACTTGAATTATCCCATGTGTGTCGACTGCCACGGCAACCACGATATTGGCAATCCTCCGGAAAGCTTTGCCCTGGCCGACGTCTGCTTCGATTGCCACGATGCGTTCGACGAAGACTATCCGGCGTATGCCGCCTTGGTCGATCAGAACGACAAGTTCTGGCAGACCCTGATGCAGGTGCGGCAGAAGAATTTGCTGGAAGAGGAACCCGTTCCGGACGAGTTTGTCCCGGAAATTGACGCGTTGCGCGAGCAGTCGATGCAGATGTTCCACGCGATGCAGGGCGTAACAGAAGATAGCGTCAAAGAGCACAATCAGAAGCTGGAACAGCTTCGCATGCGACTGGCAGATTGGTTGCAAGCAGGGAATCAGTAGAGGAAGGACGAGCGATAAATTGTTCGTCCTTCGCTCTTTTCGATATATTGGATCGTATCCTCAACCGATGAAACGTAAATCCACTGCTCTCCCCGGCATAAAGGTGATTCATGAACGCGACCAAACACCATCATCCCTGCAGCGTTGACCGTCGTAACTTCATGCGTGCGGCAGGTGTCGTATCGGCTGGTGCTGGAATTCTTGGGGTCTCTCCAACCTGGAGTAAGGCCGAGGACAATTCGCCCGAAGGCGGCAAGGTCGATGTCGGGCTGGCCCGAGGCTCCAGCATGCAGGACGCCGTTTCCAAGGCTGTCGAGCTGGCCGGTGGGATGGACTTCATCGAAACCGATCAAACGGTACTCATCAAACCCAACTGCACGGGCGGGGCCAAAAGCCCGACCACGACCAGCCCCGAAGTGCTGTACGCTGTGATCAAATTGGTGAATGATCAGGGTCCCAAGCGGATCATCGTTTCCGACCGCTGTTTTTCACCCGTATTCAAAGTCGACTTTCCGATTACGACTGAAGTGATGGAGAAGGCAGGGCACATCGAAGCCATCAATCAGGCCATTTCCGATTTCAAGGCTCCCGTGGTGGCCTTCGGGCTCGAACGTCCCGAAGAAATGTTCGAGGAGTTGGGCGTCCCGGCCAACACCCCGCACTGGCGTCGCATCAAACTGAAGGAAGCCGAGCACTGGCCAAATGGATACGAATTGGCCGAGTTGCTGTTCCAGGTCGATCACGTGATCAACGTGCCGGTGATCAAAACGCACTTCCAGGCTTGGTTTACCATGTCGATGAAGGCATTTGTCGGTATGAGCAGTCACGACACCCGTCGCGAGTTCCACGGTGCGTTCAAAGGCATGAACAGCCTGTTCGATCAAAAGGCCTCCGGCAGCAGGCGACGTCGTGGGCGCGAAGGCCGCAAGCTGGACGTGGAAGAAGTGAACCCGATGGTCCAGCGTGTGGCGGAGTTGAACCTGGGTCTGAAGCCGGCCATGAACATTCTCGACGGAAGCCAAAGCTTTGTCTTCGGCGGACCTTCGCACGGCGATACGGCCGAGCCGAAACTGGTGGTGGCCAGCCGCGATCGAATTGCCGCCGATGTTACCGGGGTGGCCGTCTTGAAGCGTTACGGCACCGAACGTCGGCTCCAACGCTACTCGGTGTGGGACAACCCCTTCATCAAGCACGGCGTGAAGATCGGGCTTGGTATCGACTCCGTCGAGAAGCTCAACCTGAAGCACTCCGGCGCCGACGACGATATCGACATCATCAAAGAGGGGTTGGTCTAAGGACCAGCCCGTCGACGGCTTGCTGCCAGCCCTGTCGCCCAGGGAGTGGTTATCTCCCTGAGGCGGTCTTGGCTTTCTCGTCACGCACCTTCCGCTCCAGGTCGCGGGCGGTCGTTAGATAGTAGTTTCGCGCGTTCGCACTGGTCTGATGCGAGGCCAATGCGATCAGTGCTTTTGCCTTGATGGAATGCGGTTCACCAGGGCGGTCGGCCAGCACGATCAAATGGTCGGCCAATTCGGCGGCCCATTGATAATCGGCATCTTCAATGGCCTGCTCCGCTTGTTCCAGTAAGGCTGCTTCGCCGCCGGCCAGTTTTGCTACTCGTTCTGCGCGTGCAACTTGCGAAAGCGGAAACAGCCGTGTGGGGTTCCCGTCGAACCATCCCAAGTTGCCGGCACAGATGGCCCGGACCGACCACGACACGGTTCCGTACGTTTCTTCCAGGTATGGCTTGGTCGCCAAATCGTCGGGAAGCTGAACGATCTCAACGATTTCATCGGCGGTCAATCCGGCGTTCATCCCCGCATAGGTTTGATCGATGATCGAGCGAATTGCGTCACGGTAATCGGTAAGCACTTGTCGAATATCTCCACGGCCACTGATCGGCATCGTGTGGCTGGGAATCAAATGTTCGGGCTCTTCGGCCAGCATGATGTCCAGGCTGTCGGCCCAGTGCCGTGGATCTCGATACGGGGTGCCACGAATCGCATACAGATTCGGGAAAGCCAGATAGTAGTTATCGCCACACAGCAGGGCTCGTTTTTCCGGCAGCCACACATAGAGTTGGTCGGGAGTTTCTCCCGGTGCGTGGACCAGGTCGAGTTTCACCCCGGCGATCTCCAGCGATGTTCGGCCGTCGCCCACGGTTTTGGTGGGCGGAAGAAACTGCGAAGGAGCCCCAAAGTCATCGAGCACCAGTCGCTGGCCGATGCCGGCGCCACGATGCATCGATGTGGGCAATAAGATTCCGAACTGGCGAATATTCCTCGCGATCATCGCGTTGCGTAGAACCTTCTGAGAACGCTCGATGGCGGGCATCAGTTGTTCGTGAGCGTAGATTTCCGTCTGATCGCCATCAGCGAAGACCTTCGCGCCCATCACGTGATCATAATGGTTGTGGGTATAGATGATCGCGGCGATCGGTTTGTCGGTGATGCGATCGAACTCGGCCTTCACGGCCTGGGCAGCGCGCCTGCTCTCCATGGTATCGACGACAATCGCGGCATCATCCCCGACGATGAGGATCGAGTTCGCCAACCCATACCCCACGGCGACATAGACATCATCGACCACCTCGATCACTTGGGGTTCGACTTGGGCTCGAGCTTCTTTCGGCGAATCTACGATCAAGAACGCGGACATTGTGATTACAATTCCCGCGATGAGTTTGTGTGCCAACATCGTTGATCTCCAGCGATTATGAGGCGCCCGAAGGGAATATCTAAAGACCGGTAACCCACCCTTCCAACCATACCATGCCATCCGATGGCAATCGCGGCTTTGGTACAAGATCGACGCCGTTTTCCCGGGGGCTGCGAACCACGAGCCTTGCCGCGGGGCAGTTAAACGGCCATTTCCGGAACTCTGTTACCGGAGGATGCGCATACCGAGATCGAACTTCAGGTTCGAAAAACCCTAGCGCCCGGAGTTCACTACTTTCAGGCGTTCGAGGGCCGCCGCTTTCAAATCGCCGTCGGCCCGAGTGGCCGCCTGGCGATAGTAAATCGCGGCCACGCCGAGGCGTCCCTTTGATTCGGCCGCAAGTCCTCGCTTGAGAAGTTGGTGGGCTTCCTCTTGCAGTTGCTCATCGGCCTGGGACAGATTCCGCTCGATTTCTGCAACGCCAAGTTCGGCACGGCCCGCTGAGCTTTTTTGGGCGTCTTTCAATCTTTGTGAAAATGAATTGCCTAAGCCTTGTTTCGGCGCGCTTTGCAGAGCGAGCCCTGGCTCACTGTTTCGGTCATGAATCGTAGGATGAATAGTTACACCTCCGATGTTTGCCCCAGAAACCTTCGATGAGTCCTGCTTATCGCCAAAGGCGATTCGCTCGGCTTCGGCCCTTCGCATGGCGGCGGCAATGCCCGCCCCGCTGTCGGGAACCAAAACCGAAGTATTCACAGAAAAGTATGAGAACGTTGGTAGCTGAACGGTCACCCCAGTCTGTTGGGCGCGGGCCGATTTGCCCTCGAGGAACAAGCACGCGGATACCACGAAACCAATCAAGCCGGTTGCTCGAAGTGTGCCCTGCATGACGTCGTCACTTTCGAAAGGTCCGTCAATGCGAATGCATTCCGCGGACCGATCACCCCCAGCCCGATTGTAAACATTTTGGCAATCGCCGGTCAAAGTTTTTGAGACAGATCGCGAAAACCGAGTGGGGGGTATCGTCAGAAATTGATGCCGATCCCGCGATTGCGGAGATCGCCAATCAGGGCACTCGTCGAGGTGTACTGCACCGCATCGATGCCAGCAGCGCGGGCGCCGGCAACATGGCCAGCGATATCGTCGACGAAGAAGATTCCCGCCGGTTCAACGCCTGCCAATTCGGCGGCAGCCTGGTAAATCTCGGGCTCGGGCTTCAGGGCCCCCACGCGAAAACTTAACACTTCGACGTCGAAGATTCGGGGAATGACGTTGTAGCGACCGTCGCTGAAGTAGTTCCAATGCATCTCACTGGTATTAGAGAGCAGCCCCAAGCGGTAGCCCATCCCTCGAAGCTGAGACGCAATCGCATGGACCGCCGGGTTCACCCGAAAGATGGCACTCGACGCGTAGGCCAAATCTTCCATCGCCGGGCGTTTGTCGATCGATTCGCAGAACGCCTCGTAAAACTCCTCGGTAGAAATCTCCCCCCGTTCGTACTTCAGTTCGAAGCCGCTTTCGAACAACAGATCCCAAATCTGCTGCTCTTGCATGCCGACCAATTCGGCCACCTGCCGGCAGGCCTGGTGATGGTCGAAATACAACAGCACATTGCCGACGTCGAATAACAGCATTTGGGGGGTGGTGGTCATTGGTGTCTATTTTCTATTCGCATAAAATGATCGAGCAATCGGGCCCTATCCCGCAGGCTCGCATCTCGATGCGAGGTGTGATTTCCGCGAAGCTTGTTGAATCCGAGTCCATAACGTACGGGCGTCCAGACATACCGTCTAGGTGTGCTTTACCCCCGAGAGGAGAGAACCTTGAGCAAGATCGACACGCTGATTGAAAGCTACGAGTTCAACCGGGGCCGCACCCTGGCCTTGCTAGATAGCATTGTGGACGAGTCCGATCCTCAAGCCGTGCTGGGATGGCGCCCCGGGCCGGGTCGAGCCTATATCGCCTGGCAATTGATGCACATCGCAGTAACCGAAGAAATCTTCGCAGCTGAACGCCTGGCACAGAAACCGTCGAAACACGGGGATCTCTGGCCCCGTTTTCGAGGTGGCAGTACCCCTGATGAAGACATTCCGGAGGCCGCGGCGATCCGCGAGATCTTGGGCGACACGCGAAAAGCGTTGCTCTCGACGCTCAGCGAGATTTCCGAAGATCAGCTTCTGACCGTGCCCCCCGCTTTGGCCGAGCGGAAATGGCGAATTCTCGATGTATTGCACATCATTAGTTGGCACGAGGGTCATCATCAGGGGCAAGCACACATCACACTCAATCTTTATCGCGCTCAGCAGTAGAGCACCGTCGCGTATCGCGAGGCTTGGCTGCATATCGGCCCGCGCTATAATCAGGGCGAAGCGAACAGGGAAATTAGCCCTCTGTGCTGCGCCGCGCTCCTAAGATCATTCCAACCTAGAGGTCTTCTGTGTCCTCCGAAAAAGCCACCAACCTCAGTCAACTTCGAGAAAGTGGTTGGGTATCGAAAAGCGTGAAGCAGGAAATGTACGACAATTTCCTCGCGATGCTCAGTCACGACGAGGAATTGTTTCCCGGCATCGTCGGGTTCGACGATACGGTCATTCCGGAAATCAACATCGCGTTGTTGGCCCAACACGACATGCTTTTCTTGGGCGAGAAGGGACAGGCGAAGAGTCGTTTGATGCGGTTGTTGGTGAACTTCCTGGACGAAGAGATTCCCTACATCGACCACCCCGAGGCACCGCTACACGACGACCCTTATCACCCCATCAGCGGACCTTGCCGGCGGATGGTGGCTGAAACGCCTGAGAATCAGATCCCCATCGCGTGGTGGCCGCGCGAGCAGCGATATGCCGAGCGTTTGGCACCCGGGACCAAGTTCGCCGATGTAGTCGGAGACATCGACCCGGCGAAGCTTGCCGGAGGGACCAGCATGTCGGCCGAAGACGCACTGCACTTCGGGCTCATCCCCCGCATGCATCGGGGGATCTTCGCCATGAACGAACTTCCCGAGTTGGACGAGCTGGTCCAGGTGGGGCTGTTCAATATTCTTGAAGAGCGCGACGTCCAAATTCGCGGGTACCCGATCAAGTTCGACATCGACGTGATGATTTTGTTTTCGGCCAATCCTTCCACCTACAACCGCAGTGGCAAGGTCATTCCCCAGCTCAAGGACCGTATCGGGGCCGTGATCCACACGCATTACCCCCTGGAACGAGATCTTGGTATCGAGATCATTGACCAGGAGGCCGCCGTCGATCTGGATGGCGACTTTCCTGTGGTCGTGCCCTACTTCATGCGGGAGATCATCGAAGAGATCACCATCGCCGCGCGACAGTCGAAGTACATCGATCATCAGTCGGGAGTCAGTGCGCGTTTCAGCATTGCGAACTACCGCACCATGCTGGCCAGTGCCCGTCAGCGGGGTGCCCTTTTGAACGAACGTCCGGCGGTTCCCCGAATCAGTGATTTGGCACATCTCTACTCGTCGTCGCTCGGCAAGCTCGAGTTGGACATGATGGGCAGTCACCAAATCTCGGAGCGTCAGGTGCTCGATGCCCTGATGGCCGAAGCGATCAAGACCGTGTTCGAGGAGTACATCGACCGTCATGGCTTGGACGAAATCGGCGAAATCTTCAGCCATGGCATAAAGATCGACGTGGGAGACATGCTCCCTTCGTCAGCGTATGCCGAGCGACTGAAGCGGGTTCCGCCCGCTTGGGATAAAGCCTTCGAAGTGAACGCTGCGGAGGATCCCGCCATGCGGGCTTCCTGCGTTGAATTTGTGTTGGCGGGGCTCTATGCCACCGATCGCATTTCGCGCTCGCAACAGCACGGAAGGATTACCTATGAGTTCTCGTAAGAAACTCGGCGGGGTGATCCACACTTATCAGCGCTACGACCCTCGCGAGTTTCCCAGCCCGACGCAACCGCCCAGCGATGTGGTCTCGCCCGCCTTTGAACATCTGCTGGCACACGGTTCGATTCGCGAACTGACCGATGAGGAGTTGGCCCGTGCTGTTCGGCTCGATCCCAGCCAGATCGCTGGCTTTGGTCCCAGTATCGAAGCGTTGAAAAAACTCTTGGAGGAGCGCAAACGCAAGATTCTGGAGAAGTACGAGAGCCGCAAGGTTCGCAAAACTGCCCATCGCGACTATGCGGATTTTGGTGAGCAGTGCAAACCACCCAGATTGCTGCGCAAGCGCTTCAAGCAGGCCTTTCACGAAGAGCAGATCCATGACCTAGAGCGACTGTGGTACAAGGCCGACCGCGAACGATCAGAATTCTCACAACAGTTGGTCCACCTCATCGATCGGTTGGGCGACAAATATCAGATCGAGGAGCTCGTCTCCAAGTACACCTTCACCGGTCGCGAGCCAATGACGGTTCCGCAGGCGTTGGCGATTAAAGAAGAACTGGAAACCATCGATCGCCTGCTGAAGCAATTGGAGGAGGCCGAAGAGAACGCACAGATTGCCGTGATCGATCTCGATGAACTATCGCAGTTTGTCGAAGAGGCCGATATCGATCAACTCAAGGCCATGCAGCAGCAGGTGCAGAACTACCTTCGCGAGTTGGCCGAACGGCAAGGGCTGCAACGTACCGGTAAAGGATATGAACTCACCCCCAAGGCATATCGACTCTTTCAAGGCAAGCTTCTGGAACGCATTTTCAGTGAGCTGCAGGCTTCGCGTACGGGTCGACACGATGGACCGGTCGTGGGAGAAGGTGCCATCGAACTGCAGCAAACCAAACCATACGAGTTTGGCGATTCCGTGACACAGATGGATGTGCCCGCTTCGATGGTCAACGCCATGATTCGTTCCGGAGCAGAATTGCCTGTGCGGTTGAAGCCGGAAGATATCGAGATTCATTACACGCGGAACACGCCTAAGTGCGCCACCGCGGTAATCATGGACATGAGCGGCTCGATGCGTCATGGCGGTATGTATGTGAACGCCAAGCGGATGGGCCTGGCACTCGACGGGCTGATTCGAGGTGAGTATCCCGGCGACTACCTGCAATTCATCGAGATGTACAGTTTCGCTCGGGCCTGCAAGCCTGGCGAATTGGCGGAGTTGATGCCGAAGTTCCCCACGATCTTCGACCCCGTGGTGCAACTTCGGGCAGACATGAGCAACCCAGACATTGCCGAGATGGATGTTCCGCCGCACTTCACCAACATCCAGCGCAGCCTGCAATTGGCTCGCCAGTTTCTCAGTGTCCGCGATACGCCGAACCGGCAGATTATCTTGATCACCGACGGGCTGCCCACCGCACATTTCGAAGGTTCGATGCTGTATCTACTTTACCCACCGCATCGGCAGACCGAGGAGGCGACCCTTCGCGAGGGAATGCTCTGTCAGCGAGAGGGAATTACGATCAACATATTTCTGCTGCCGAGTTGGTCGCAGTCCCGCGAAGATATCCAGTTCGCCTATCGTCTGGCCGAATCGACCAAGGGCCGAGTGTTTTTCACCTCGGGAACGGACCTCGATCGTTACGTGGTGTGGGACTACGTACAACGACGACGGACGATCATTTCTTAGGACACGGTGGAACGCTGTAACCATCCCGATAGAGAAGTGCCCTGGCTTTGCGAGTCACCCTGCCTCGGATAGCCCAGCCGCACGTCGGCTGGGTCGCCGAAGTCGACAGGATGCCTTGTGGAAATGCTTCGGTCGGAACAACCGCTTTGGGTTACTGAGAATTCTCCCACTGAAGACTGAACAAGTGAACCGAAACCCGCATGTGGCGTGATGTGCCCTTCAATGCATCTTGTCGCCTCCGGCGACCCAGCCGACGTGCGGCTGGGCTATCTGTTCGAGGTAGACTAGGTTCAGTAGTCACATTGAATGAAGCGGTGGAGTTACCATTAGCCGGTCGAAAAGTAATTTGTCGGCGGCATCACCAGTTTCTGAAGATCGCCATCTGCTGGAGTACCTCCACCCGTGAAGAAAACCAACCGCAAACGGTGCGCGTGGGTACATGAAGACATTCCCATCGAGGTCGACTATCACGATTCGGAATGGGGCGTACCGCTGCACGACGATCAGCGACTGTTCGAATTCCTGGTTTTGGAAGGCGCCCAGGCAGGATTGAGTTGGATTACGATTCTCAAGAAGCGCGAGAACTATCGCCGGGCGATGCACGATTTCGATCCGATGGTGATCGCCCGATACAAAGATCGCGATCGCAAACGACTGTTGTCCGACGCGGGCATTGTTCGCAACCGGCTGAAGATCAATGCGGCCATCGTCAATGCACAATGTTTTCTGGATGTGCAGGAGGAGTTTGAATCATTTGATCAATTCATCTGGGGGTTTGTCGACGGTTCCCCGACGATCAATCGTTGGAAAACCATGCGGGATGTTCCGGCAGAGACGGCAACCTCCGACCGGATGAGCAAGGAACTCAAGCGGCGGGGCTTCAAGTTCGTCGGTTCGACGATTTGTTACGCCTTCATGCAGGCGGTGGGGATGGTCAACGATCACACGGCCGATTGTTTCCGCCACGCGAAACTCTCAGCAAAAACAGTGCCGCGCCGCAAAGCTTAGCCCACCCACACAGGCGGACGGAATGTGAAGAAAAGTCGAGAATAAACCCGGGGTATGTGGAAATTATTTGACTCGCTTGTCACTTATCGGGTATGTACAAGTGTGTCGGGCGTGCCTCGCCCCACGTAACAATCAACCCGGTCTAACACGGGGGGGCTGCTATGCTTGATCCGCCTGACAACGTTGGCTCGGAGGGCAGCTAGGGGTTGCACCTCCGAGATATTTTCATCTGCACGACATGCTGAAATTCTTCAGACGCCTTCTCAACTCACCTTGAGAAGGCGTCTTTTCTTTTGGGCTCATCGAGTTCTCGCGCAGCGATACAATGGGGCGTGAATACCTACGAACCGCTTCGTTCCCTTTCAGAAGCCCGCGATGATGTCGACCAATTCTCAGTGGATGATCTACGGCGCCAACGGATACACCGGTGAGCTGATGGCTCGGGTAGCGGTGAGCCGAGGGGTGAAACCTGTGCTCGCCGGAAGAAATTCGGCAGCGATCGAAAAGCTCGCTACCGAGCTGGACTGCCCGCATCGGGTGTTTACGTTGGACGCAGCATCCGAGGAAGTTGAAAGCCACCTCGAAGGGATTTGCGCCGCGGTGCATTGTGCTGGCCCTTTTTCCAAAACGTCGGTACCCATGTTGGAAGCATGCTTGAGTTCAGGCACTCACTATCTCGACATCACGGGCGAACTCGAAGTGTTGGAAACCTGTGCCTCCTACGGAGACCGGGGACGTTCTGCCGGGATCACGATCATGCCGGCCGTGGGGTTCGATGTGGTGCCCACCGATTGTCTGGCCGCGGCTTTGGCCGCCGAATTGCCTTCGGCAACGAAACTCGAACTGGCATTCGCGGCCATCTCGGAAATGAGTCGAGGGACGGCCAAGACGATGGCCGAGAACCTTCCCTCGGGCGGACGTGCCCGCATTGACGGGGAGATTACCAAGGTGCCCAACGCCTGGAAATCCATGCAGGTTCCCTTCCGTAACGGACCTCTTCCGGCGATGACCATCCCCTGGGGAGACATCTCCACGGCCTATCACTCCACGGGAATTCCCAACATCGAAACCTACATGGCAGCGCCTTCGATGCAGATCTCGTTTGCAAGGCGGCTGGGATGGATTTTCCGTATCGCCGGCGCGGCCCCCATCCAAAAACTCTTGAAGTGGTGGATCGAGCGAACCAAATACGGCCCTAACGAGCAATCTCGCAACCGCGGCGGATCGTCGGTTTGGGGACGTGTCAGCGACGATTCCGGCAACTCAGTGGAAGGCACGCTGGAAACTCCCGAAGGCTACACCCTAACGGTTGACACGGCGTTGGCCGCAGTCGAACGTGTAGTAAGGGGGGAAACCCAGCCTGGGTTCACCACTCCTTCGAAGGCGTTCGGCAACGACTTTATTCTCAGCGTGCCGGGGACCGATATGGAATTGAGAAAAAGCCATCGCTAAGCATCACGCCAAAGGCTCTCGCGAACAACTTGGTAACCACGGGGAAGAGCATGTCGATTCGTACGGGCACTGTTTCCATCGCCACGGCGATAATGCTGATCGCAGCGTTCTCTGAACTTGCCATTGCTGAAGAACCCTACTACGCAGCTCGCATGGTGTTCCCCTTGAACGAGCAGCATAACCATGCCCCCGGAATCGTGGAGTGCCCTCACGGTGGCTTCCTTGTCTCTTGGTACCGGGGTTCCGGTGAGCGAACCGCCGATGATGTTCAGGTATTGGGGGCTCGACTTCGCAAAGGCGAAGAGTCTTACGGCGAGCCGTTCTTGATGGCCGACTTCCCGGGCTTTCCCGACTGCAACACGTGCATGATGGTCGATGATCAGCAGCGGTTGTGGCTGTTTTGGCCGCTGGTGATTTCAAACGATTGGGGATCTTGCCTCACCTGTTATCGCATTTCCAGCGACTTCGAAGGCGATGGCCCGCCCCAGTGGGACTGGCAAGGTGTTATTCCCTTGGTCCCTCTCGAGTTCAAAGAGAACATGCTTTCGGCGCTGGACAAACGAATCGAATCGACAGAAAACCCCACGCCGCGGGCGAAGATGTACGCGGCGTTCATCCGCAAGCAGGTCGACGATAAGCTTTCGACTCGTCTTGGCTGGCAGCCGCGTTGTAAGCCCACGGTGTTGCCCAGTGGGCGAATCGTGTTGCCGTTGTACACCGATACATTTTCGGTGTCGCTGATGGCCCTGAGTGACGACGGCGGACAAACCTGGTTCGCCAGCGAACCGCTGGCCGGGTTCGGCAATATTCAGCCTGCGGTCTTACGCCGTGACGATGGCACGCTAGTGGCCTACATGCGAGAGAACGGCCCGCTGAACAAGATTCGTGTTTGCGAATCGGACGACGATGGCGTTCACTGGGGCCCCGTCGGCACGATTGACCTCGTCAACCCGGGGTCGGGGCTCGATGCCGTGCGATTGCAGAACGGGCATTGGGCCATGGTGTACAACGACACGCTCGGCAATCGTAACAGCCTTGCCGTTTCGATCTCTGACGATGAGGGTAAAAGCTGGAAGTGGACCCGTCACCTGGAACAACAGGAGGAAGGGCGCTACCACTACCCGGCCATCATCCAATCTCGCGATGGCAATCTCCAAAGTGTCTACACCTACTCGGTCGAAGGTGGCAAGACGATGAAGCACGCCACGTTCAACGAAGCATGGGTACAGGCGGGAGACTGACCGTTTGACCCCGGGGTGAGCCCTTCGGCCGAAACGATTGCGCGGTCCTACTCAATCTTTTCGGCCCGGTCGCCATCCTCGGAAAGGCTTCGAATACCAAGGCTGAGCACGATGAAGACCAAGTCGGTGGCCCACAATCCGCCCACGGCAATCGCGACGTAATCGACTGCTCGGGCTCCGGCCTCATCGCCCATGGCATTCAGCAGGCGTGCCAGCCCCCAGGCCACCAATACGGCTGGTGGTAGGAAAATGGCCGCCATAACCAGCACATTCAGCGCGTTGCGTGGGATCACGGATTGCCTCGTTAAGGTTTGCCTGAATTGCCCAATTGTGAGGGCGCTCAGTAACCTGTCAATGGTTGCTCAATGGCGAACTGCTTCGCAAAAACGTTGACAGCCCCCAATGGCGTGCGACAATAAAGCTTGGAACAGAAACAAGTTGCATCGTTTCTTTTGTGCGATCGCACAACGGCTTTGCGCGACTTCTCGCTTCGCAGATCGGCCTGTGATCGAGCCCTTGCGAGTGTACCGAGGGTCACGGGCGTGATTTGCCGCGAAGCGCAGGTCGCGGCATGGCGTACGATGCAACGCTGCCGTGAATGAGGAGCAGAAGCGATGGCGTCTGAATTGCGATTCGGCCAGAAACTTTTATTCGCGACGTCTTTCTGCCTGCTTTTCTTCGGTTCTCACTCCACCGAAGCCACCGACATCATTCTCAAAGATGGTCGGGTCCTCAGTGGTTCGGTCGCCCGCATCTCCGGTCTGGCTGAAGACCCGCGTCAGGCCCCACCGACCCAGGGTGCACCCAAGCCCAGGTTGATCACCATGGTGGACGACAACCTTCGGCGTACGTTCGTTCCGAAGAGCCAGATCGCGGAAGTTCGAGAAGGTGGCGGTGGTTCGGTCAACGAGCGTTTTCATGTCTACCAGCGTGTCCCTCGCAATGGCGCCCGCATTGGCACCGTCGGTTCGATCATCGCCATCGAACCGTTTGACGAGTACGGGCGCCGCGTGTTTCGCATGGCATCGCCTCGTGGGCAACTCAACGTGATCCAAGGGATTACCGACATCACCCCCGAGTGGACCAAGGTCGAAGGGCTGTCTCACATTTGGGACATGCGGATTGCTACCAGCTCGATTCCCCGAGAAACGCTCGACGCCGTGTTGTCGCATCAGCTCGATCCTGGCAACGTGGAACATCGTCTCAAGCTGGCCCGGCTCTACATTCAAAGCGAACGCTATTCCGACGCACGCGCCGCGCTCGAGGAGATTGTGACGGACTTTCCCGATCTCGAAGCTCAAATTCAACCGGTCGTGATCGATCTGAAGCAGATGAATGCCCGACGCGGATTGCGTGAAATCGAACTTCGCCGCAATGCGGGACAACATCAACTCGTGCAGCAGTTGCTTGAAAAGTTTCCTGCGGAGAACATCGCTGGCGAAATCCTGCAAGAAGTTCGCGAAATGCGCGATTCGTACCGCAACGAGTTCGAGTCGGCCCAACAACTGTTAAGTCTGTTGGACGAGCATCTGACCGCGATCGGAAATGACGATCTCACGGCCCGAGTGCAGCCGATTCGCGATGAAATCTTTGCCGAACTGAATTACGAGACGCTCGATCGTCTGATCGCGTATCGGCAATTCGCCAGCGACGGACAAATGCTGCCCACCGAAAAGTTGGCCCTCGCCATCAGCGGCTGGCTGGTCGGTAGTGACAACGCCAGCGACAACCTACCCGTAGCACTGTCGATGTACCGCATCCGCAATCTGTTGGTCGAATATTTCAACGAGCCGACGAAGACCAAACGAGATTTTCTGCTGGAAGAGGTTCTTTCTCAGGAAGGCTCCGTTCCCGATACGGTGGCCACGATCATCGCGAAGATGAAACCCCCTTACCCCGCTCCGACGGCCGATGCGGCCGAGCCAGGTTTATTCAAAATGAGCATTCCGGGAGTCGACCCCGACCCCGAGTATTCATACTACATACAGTTGCCACCGGAATACGATCCCTACAAACGATATCCGGTAATTGTCACCTTGCATGGCGGCGGCACGAACGCGTTACAGCAAATCGATTGGTGGGCCGGTGTTCGCAACGACAAGGGAATGCGGTTAGGGCACGCCACTCGGCACGGCTACATTGTGGTGGCGCCTGAGTGGGGAAGGCAGGGCCAGAACGAGTATGAGTATTCGGCCCGCACGCACGCCCTGGTGTTGCATAGTTTGCGCGATGCTTGTCGGCGGTTTTCGGTCGACACCGATCGGGTCTTCATCTCGGGACATTCGATGGGTGGCGACGCGGCCTGGGACTTGGGCATTTCTCACCCAGACTTATGGGCCGGCGTGATTCCGATCGTCGCCATCTCGGACAAATACTGCACGCACTACTGGCCCAACGCCGAATACGTGCCCTTCTACATCGTGAGTGGAGAGTTCGACGGCGGAAAGTCGGTTCACAACGCCCGCGATGTGGACCGCTATATGAAGCGAGGCTTCGACGTTACCGTGGTCGAGTTTCGTGGTCGCGGCCACGAGAACTTTTCAGACGAAGTCCTGCGGATTTTCGACTGGATGAATCGCAAACGCCGCGACTTCTTTCCTCGAGAGTTCACCTGCAACACCATGCGACCTTGGGACAATTACTTCTGGTGGGTCGAAGTGAGCGGCTTTCCAGAACGGGTGGTGGTCGACCCCAAGAACTGGCCGGCTCCGCGGGGGACCCGACCGATGGAAGTCTCCGGCCGCATCAGCCCCAGTGGCTCGATCAATGTGAAGACGGGCGGTGAGCGGATCTCGGTTTGGCTTTCTCCCGAGTTGGTCGACTACAGCCAGAACCTGAAGATCAAACACAACGGACGCCAGGTTTCGATGCCCAATGCTTTCATCGAGCCGAAAGTGGCCGTCATCTTGGAAGATGTGCGTACGCGAGGAGACCGGCAGCATCCATTCTGGAGCCGAGTCGACTTCGGAAGGTAACGTTCCGGAGTTCCTTTTGCCCGCATCAAGCGTTCTTACTTCGACGATTCTTCTGCCGTAAGCACCGCCGGGGAATCGTTCTGGCGGGTGAGCAAGTAACCCACGATGAACCAGCCGTCGCTTTCGTTCTTCATGTAGGCCCCCGTCGGACCCAGGTAGCGACGAATCACTTGATACTCGGGCAACTTGCTGGCGTCAAACTCTGCCTGGCGCGGTACGGCGCCTGGTTCGTTGCTGCCGAGCATGTTGTTGAGAATGGCTCCCAGGCCCGTTTCCGATTGGGGCATCTGCCCGGTTCTCATCAGCTCGTAGTTCGCGCGAATTTCTTCGTCCAGCCGGGTGAAGACCATTCCGAACCCGCCGGTCCCGTCGACGCGGTCTTGCTGTTCGAGTACCTGCTGATAGTCCACGGTATCGCTGAGCAAGCGATTGTCGTCTTCGGCCTTGGCGAGCACCTCTTCGATGATCTCGGGATGCGAGCCGATAAACAAGTTGCCGTAGGCCACGCAGACCGCGGCATTGGGAAGGGCCACGCCCTCTTCAACTTCCTCTTCGGCTTCACCAAATCCGGAATCGATCCCGTCGATTTCAATCTCGATGGGGGCCTCGGTCTCTTCGGGTTCGACCATTTCCCAGATGACGTGATCGCGGAACTTGCGGATCTTTACCGTTTCGTCGACTTCCAGCGACTTCTTCACTCCTGCGGTCAACGCGGCAGCATCCTTGGCTTCAATCGCAATCAGGCGGCGCTGGCTCGTCGGGGTAATCGGAAGCTCGTAATCGGCGACCACTGTAACGCGGGTGCCCATGTGTACGAAGATCTCTTCCCTTAGATCGACCTCGGGTCCGTAAGGGTCTTCGATCAGGCTCTGTTTCACGTCTTCCCACAGGCCTTCGTCTTCTTCGCCTTCTCCGAAGAGGTTGTCGAACAACGGGCCGAAGTTATCGAACGCGTTGATGATGTCGAGATGAAACGTTGCATAAGTGGCCACGTCGATGGGAACCCAAACCGGTGGGGCAAGGTCACCTCCATCGGGGAAAGAAAGCATCTTCATCGCAGACTCGAATGGTCCGGGGGCATATATCTTGGTGCGATGCACCAACTCGAACCCGTCGGACGAGGCATTGATGAACCCGCCAATACCTTTGATCGCGGTGAATCCTGTCTTTTTCAGCGAGGTAATCATGGCGGCAGCATCCCGTTGGTCGGGAGGCGTAGCTGCCTGCATGGCATCGACCAGGGCAAACGGTTCCACGAACCAGCGGATGTGTGGAGCCAGCTCGCCGGCTGCTTCTTTGCACCGCTTCATAATGGCCGAATAGGGTTGCACGGTGACCAACGTGTCTTTGTGCTCTCCCTTGAATCGTTCGAGAATGGTTGCCAACGCGTCGCCACTGTCGGCCACCGCCAGCATGTTGTCGTGTAACACGTAGGCGGCTGTGCCTGTCTCGCCCGTTTCTTCATCCTCGGGCAATTCATACAGGGCAATCTCGACGCCATCCACGTCCTGCGTGGTCCGCTTGGCGCCCCGCCCTTCCAGTTGTTGGCGCGCCTGATCCATCATGGCCTGGGTCGCATCGGCATTCCCCGTCACATCGGCCAACAGGACCAGCGACGGTTCGTCGCGACCGGCGTAGATGTAACCCATGGCCAACTCACCCGTGGGCAACTCCTTAAGGTCGTCCATCGACAAGCCCAAGCGTTTTTGGGTAACGGAAAACCGTTCGTCGAGCTGACGCTTCAGGTCTTCGGAAAAAGGCTCCATCACCGGGTCTTTCATCAACTCGGCAAGCTGAGTCTTGTTCCAGCTTTCGCGCATTTCCGGCCAGTTGTCGACCGAGACATAGGCCGTGGTCGAGGAGGGGAACAACTGATCGCTCGGAGGAGCGGCCATGCTCGTGACAGGAAATGGGGCAAGCACTGCTGCCAAAGCAATGATGCGACTGGTGAAATGAGTCAAAGGATCCGCCCTCCTCCGGTATTATCTAAATTGCCGCTTATTCTAAGTCGGGCTCGCACACACTCGAAGTTTAGCCGTTGCATCCCCTGGGCTCTAGTTGCCTGGAATTGGGACGATTCTTTGCGAGATGCAACCGAGGGGTAACTGATTCTGACCAATCTGTTGCATTGGAATCTCTTCCTGCCCCCCCAGAATGCGGTCTGCCCTGGGCGAACCCTGTATGTCGATAGGTTTCTCCTGCAGCCTCTCAGTAAATGGGCGTGCGATTCCGGCTCGCGCTACTGCGGTGCATTCGCTTCGCTGATGTCGACCTGTGCAGGCGGCATGGGGCATAATCGGCCTCATGAAAGACTTCAGCAGCGAAAGCCTGTGCCACGACCCCATTCACGGGTATATGCCGTTCGTGGCCCGTGGGCAGCACCCGGGCGAAGAGGTGGTCGAACAGCAGATCATCGATCACCCCTGGGTCCAGCGGTTGCGGCAAATCCATCAACTTCAGACCGCCTGGTGGGTCTTTCCCACGGCCGAACATACTCGGTTCCAGCACGTGCTCGGCGTGATGCAGCTTGCAACTCGGGCCGTCGATGAGCTGTACGAAAGCCTGTGCGAGGTCTGCGATGGGGTACCGAGTCGACCCTATGTCGAAACCCTGATGCGGATGGCAGCCCTGCTGCACGACGTGGGACACGGACCGTTCGGACACTTCTTCGACCAGCACTTTCTGAGCGACTACGACCTGACCCACGAGACGCTGGGCTGCGTCATCATCGAACAAGAACTCGGCGACCTGCTGCGGGGGTTGCGACGCAACCCGCATGGGCAGTTGCTCGAGGGGGAACGGCTCGACCCGTGGCAAGTGGCCTTCCTGATTCGCCGTCCCAAAGGGGAGGACGAAGGGCCACAGTGGCTGAAGATGCTGCGCAGCCTGTTCAGCGGGCTATACACGGTCGACAACATGGACTTCGTGCTCCGCGATGCGTACATGACCGGTTACAGTGCCCGGGCGTTCGATCTCGAGCGGTTGCTGCATTACAGCTTCTTTTCCGAACGAGGGCTCACCATTCACGAACGTGGGTTGGGGGCCCTGGTGCGGTTCATCGAAGTTCGGGCCGCCCTGTTTCAATCGATCTATTTCCATCGCGCGGTCCGGGCGATCGACCTCTCGCTGCAAGAACTGTTCGAAGGTAGTAAGGCGTTTCTATTTCCCGGAAATCCGCTGGAACACCTCGACACCTACCAGAAGTTCACCGAATGGACGCTGCTGAACGACGTTGCCTGCTGGACACAAAGCGACGACGCCGACAAGCGAGCCTGGGGAGAGCGTTGGCAGGCCTTGTTACAACGCGACCTGCGGTGGCACATGGTCTGCGAACGAACCCGATTCTTCGAGCCGCACGAGACCGAGCACGGCAGCATCTTCAGCAACGAGTCCTTCGTGGTCGCCGCACTTCGCGATCAATTCCCTGCGGCACTGAGGTCACTCCCATTGCGGGTCGATTTGCCCCGCCACATCCACCGCCCCGGCACACGTGGCCCCGTCCCCGGCCAAAACTTCTTCTACGACGCGACCAATGGTCAGGTCAAGAACCTGACCGACAACACGATCTTCAATCAGTTGCCCATCAGCTACCGCATCTGCCGCGTCTACGCGGAAACCCACGAACACGATGCCGCCATCGCCACGGCCCTCGACAAACTGCTGCACCCCGGCGGCGTGGATGATGCGACGAATATGTAGCCGTTTCCTGATCTGAGCGAATGCTTCCGCTTATTTGAAGGGAAGTCACCGCACGCGACTGCTGCCGAGGGTAGTCGTATCCTAAGGTCCCGTCATCTGAAGACGCCGCATGGTGGATTGGGTGCCCCCGCTGGCTTGCCCAGCGGAGCTTACGCCAGGTGGCCAGTGAGTCCCATAGTCGTTCTTGCAACGGCCTTTTTGAATCGACCAATTCTTCCGTCCTATTTTCACCGCTGGACAAGCCAGCGGTGGCACCCGTTAATCCTTACATCATTCAACACGATATTAGGACACCTCCCCGTGCGGAATTGATTCAGGATTGTGGGGCCCTCGACGGTATACTTCCTGGTTGAGGCCCTGTGGTGCAATCTCAAAAGTAGCAACGAACCGTTTTCGAACTCACCGGGCCGGGAGTCGATCGAAGAATGTGTTCGCTCCAGGGTAGAAGCCATGATCTCCGCGAATCATTCCGAACGGCTGACGCACGTTCCCCAGCGAACATCCTGCGACTGTGGCATTGCAACCGCGGCCACCGTGGCGAACATTCCCTACGAACGGGCGGCCCAATGCAGTCCCGTCCCTGCAGGGAAGCGGCCCATGCTTTCTCGAGAGATGCGTAAGCTGCTGTATCGAGCAACGCATGTAAGGTGGCGTGGACCATGTGTTACCTGGTTCCACCGTTTCGAGGCGTTGGCGGAGTCAAGTAATACGCTTGTATTGACGATTCGGCGTGGTCGAAGATTCTCCTGCTGGAAAGTGAGTCACTTTATTGCAGTTCGAGACGGACTCGTATACGACCCCGAATATCCCGGCACCGTATTGTTCTCTGATTATGCTCGACGAGATTGGTCGCTTCTGGAGTACTATTATCCTCGCAACCCGGTTCGGCTTCTGGCAATTCAGAAATTCAACGGGGCTGCGCATCGCCAAGATCGTCTCGGGGACAGAATTTTTGGCTATTAGGGGTTCTGCATTAGGAAGTTCATTGTCCAGGCATGCGAAAGTGCAACGGATGTCGCAGTCGGTGACAGAGCCGACCTGTACCTGGAGTAAAATCATCCCAGTGATTCTGATCCCCATCGCTCCAAACGCCGGCCTCACACGCTGCCGGTTCTAGTGGCTTCCTGCGATGGCGGGTAAGATGAGGGTTTGAAGCGGACCGATTTGGGCGACTGGTCTTTGAGTACCTCGCCCACCGCACTTGTCCGTACGCAAACGTCCTCGAACTGGAAAGCATCTCGTTGGATACGTATCAGAACCCGTTGATTGAGCGGTATGCCTCGCAGGCGATGAGCGGGCTTTGGAGCCCACAGCAAAAGTTCAGCACCTGGCGGCGCTGTTGGATCGCCCTGGCCGAGGCTCAATCGGAAATGGGGCTGAGGGTTTCGGCACGACAAATCGAGGAACTGAAGCAGCACGTCGACGACATCGATTTTGAAGCGGCTCGCGGGTACGAACGAAAGCTGCGACACGACGTGATGGCCCATGTGCATACCTACGGGGATGCATGCCCTGAGTCCCGGGATATCATCCACTGGGGGGCGACAAGCTGCTTCGTCACCGACAACACCGACTTGCTGTTGTTGCGTGACGCGTTGGGACTGGTTCGCGATCGGATCGTGCGGGTCATCGATCGCTTGGCCCAGTTCGCCGTGGAGTACCGCGACCTGCCGACGTTGGCATACACTCATATGCAGCCCGCCCAACCAACGACCGTCGGCCGGCGAGCCTGTCTGTGGGCGTACGATCTGGTGTTGGATCTTGAAGAGCTGGAACATCGACTTTCCACGCTGCGGGCACGCAGCACGATGGGCACCACGGGCACGCAGGCGAGTTTCCTGGAGTTGTTCGAGGGCGACCACGCCAAGGTGCGGCAGTTGACCCTGCTGGTGGCCAAGAAATTGGGCTTCGAAGAAACCCTGGCCGTAACGGGGCAGACGTATCCTCGCAAGATTGACTCGCAGGTGTTGGATGCCCTCTCGGGCGTGGCACAAAGTTCCCATAAGGCAGCCAACGATCTGCGTCTGCTGCAGGCCAACAAGGAGATCGAAGAACCGTTCGAGAAGCACCAGATCGGCTCCTCGGCCATGGCCTACAAACGCAACCCCATGCGTAGCGAACGAATCTGTGCGTTGTCACGATTTGTCACCAGCCTGCAAAGCAGTGCCGCACAGACGGCCTCTACGCAGTGGATGGAGCGGACTTTGGACGACAGCGCCAATCGACGACTGACCTTGCCGCAGGGCTTCTTGGCAGTCGACGCCATCTTGCTGCTGTACGAGAACGTAGCCGACGGATTGGTCGTGTACCCCAAGGTTATCGCTAAACGGCTGGCGGCCGAACTGCCATTCATGGCAACCGAGACCATTCTGATGGAAGCCGTGAAACGTGGCGGGGACCGTCAAGAACTGCACGAACGCATTCGCCAGCACAGCCAGGCAGCCGCGGCCGTGGTGAAGCAGGAAGGTGGCGAAAACGACCTGCTGGATCGACTCGCAACAGACGAAGCGTTTGCCGGAATCGACTTGCAGGCCGCACTGCAGCCCAGCAAGTTTGTGGGAAGGTCGCCACAGCAGGTTGATGAGTTTGTCGCGGAGGTGGTGGGGCCGATTCGAGAGCGATACGCTGAGGCGTTAGCTTCTGACGAGCAGGAAGATCTGCGAGTGTGACGCTTGCGGCGGGATTCACTCTGCGATGTTGTTGAAGGGTGAGCATGGAGGATTCAAATCGGGAGAGAGTCCGTCAGTTGGCCGAAGAATCGATTGCGGACAACGATGCCACCGGCTGGTTCGAGCGAGTCTACGCCGAAGCTGCCGGAGAAGCATCGGTGGTCCCCTGGGCGGATTTGGCTCCGAACCAAAATCTGGTCACATGGCTCGATCGGGAAGGTGTCGCAGGCGCTGGGAAGAAGGCCCTGGTGGTCGGTTGCGGGTTGGGCGATGACGCCGAGGAACTGACCGGGCGAGGTTTCGCGGTAACTGCCTTTGATATCGCCCCCACGGCCGTGCAGTGGTGTGTTCGGAGGTTCGAGGGTTCTTCGACGCATTTCACGGTGGGCGATCTTCTCGATCCGCCTGCTTCCTGGACGGCTGCGTTCGATTTCGTGCTCGAGTCGTATACGCTGCAGGCCTTGCCCGATGACTTGCGTGAGACGGCCCTTCGCAACGTGCGGGCATTCCTCGCACCTGGCGGCACGCTGCTCGTGATTTGTCGAGGACGCGGTGACGACGATCTGCCCGGGAAGGTTCCCTGGCCCCTGCTCCGCTCAGAGCTGGATCAATTCGTCGCGCTGGGCTTGGTTGAGCACCGCTTCGAAGACTACCCCGACGAAAAAGAACCCGAGAAGCGACGATTTCGGGTTGAGTATCGAGTTCCTTGACACGGGCCGGGGTGGGTAAACACGGCTTCGCAGTCGCACGTATTGCCCACGTTTGGATGTGCGGCTCACGGAACCGATGTGAGTCTCACGCGTTTTCCTTGTGAAGTAGAAATGCGACCGAACATGGGCGGCTTTTGTTTCTCTTGATTTGCTGCTCGTTCTCCACGAGGTGGTACCGGTCTTCAGAGATTCTGGGTTCTTCGAAGTCGGTCACGTCGAAGCCAGCCTTCCGAAATGCCTTCCAGTAGTCCGAAAGCGGGCGATGGAACCAGACGAACTCAGATTGGAAATGTCCCCAGGGAGGATCGACGCACTTGCGTTGATCGAAATAGGGTTGATTCCACTGGTAACTAACTTCACCGCTCTCCGGTGAGTCGATCGCCTGCCCTTGAGGAAAACAGGGATGGGAGAAGGTCAAGACTGCCTTCCCTTTGGCTTTGAGCACACGGTGAAATGCCAGCAGGGTTTCCTCAAGATCGGGGGTGTCCATGAGGACATAATTCGAGACAAGCACGTCGATCGATGCATCTTCGACGGTGCCCAACGTGGAACAGGAGTCGAGCCGGAAATCGATATCGGGCGACTTGGCGCGGGCAATCTCAAGCATGCTTTCTGAAAAGTCGATGCCGATCACGTTTGCGCCAGTTGCATCGAGCTGGCGGGCAAGATATCCCGTGCCACACCCCGCATCGAGAACTGTTAGCCCGGCAACATCTCCTGCGAACTTCCACAGAACCGGATCAGAGTTCAAGATGCGGTTGGTATCCCCTTCGTCCCCGACCTGAAGATCCCAGTCACGCGCAACGCGATTCCAGAAGGCTTTCGTTTCTTCGGTCTCGTTGATCGTCATGATACCCTTTCGCAGGAAGACATCCGATCGTTGGACGGTCCACTCGTAGAAACCTGCGCAGAGTTTGCGGGCGGATGAACGTGTGCCGCCGATTCCTTAGATGCGATCCAGCCGGCGGTTTTCTCGCTTGTGTCGGCTGCACTCTTGGCAGATACCGGTGATGATGAGCCGGTGGCCGAGCACACGAAAGTTGTGCTGACGACCGACCGCGTCCCGGATTTCGTTCAGCTCTTCGCTGTGAAATTCGATCAACTTGTCGCATTTCTGGCAATGCAAGTGGTCGTGTTGCGGGTAGCCGTAGTCGTGTTCGTAAACGGCCCGACCGTTGAGGGCCATCTTTCGTAACAGGCCAGCATCAACCAGGGCTGACAGAGCCCGATAAACCGTGGGGCGGCTAACCTTCACTCCTGCCCTGTTCCCTTGCAGGCGGCTCAGCAATTCTTCGGCGTCGAAGTGATCGTGGCTGCTGAACACCTCATCGACGATGAAGCGTCGTTCCTGGGTGACTCGCATTCCGCGACTTTGAAGGAACTCTTCGAAGCGTTCCAGCGGAGTGAGCGCGACCTGAACGGAGCCAAGTGCGAACTCATCGGATTCGGTCGTCGAACTGTGATCCGTATCAGCCATGATTCTCTATTTTGGCGAATGTCTGCGGCATCGTACCGCGCATAGAAGAGAACGCTTTCCCCCACGCGTCCATCCTATTTTAGACATCGCGGCACCCTACGCAAGGGAGCGAATCGCCCAATAAGTGTGCTCTAACTGCACACACTCACTTGGTTTGCAGACAACTTCGGCGTCTCAAACACGTCCAGGTGTTGCATCGGGCGATGCTGGACACCCATGCCCAATCTTAGCACAGGATATCCACAAGAGGGGTGCAATGCCACGAGATGACTTCGACGGATTGGCCACCGTCTCGGATCGCCGATGGCTTCGAGGCTTCATCGGGCCATGGCCTCTTAGGCCAGCTCGTTGAGCAGCTGTTCGACCGCTCCGCCCAAACGCTCTTGGGTTTCGTAGGTGCCGTTGGCGATGGCGCTGCGAATTTCGGCGACCCGATCCTGCCGAATGTCGGGCAGTTCGCGGGCCGAGTCGATCAGGCGAGCGGCATCCGAAATCTGCAATTCGTCACTGGGCGCTGCGGTCGTCGAGGTTGGTTGAGGTTGCGCGGCACGGGCATTATGCGGTCCGCTGATGGCTTGCGAATTGTGTACGTGTGAAGGGCCGTTGACTTGCATGGTTCTTCCTCTCCATGTGGTCGACACGGAAGGCTCGCCGACGACATCACATCGATGTCATGTAGAGCTGGTCGACTTCTATGTTGGGACTTTAACGGTTGTACCTCAGCAGGAACCGTGACAATGCATATCGAACCTGTCTCTGCGACGGGGGTCTGAAAAGACCGGCACCAGATGGGATGTGCGTCGCATGAACCTCGCGTCGATTGCCTTCCTTGTCGTTGGTCTTATCGCTGAAACTTTTCCTACGCTCTCAACCGACACCGCAGTCCCTGTTAGACAACGCCAACCTCGCGGGCACGGAAAGGATCGCAAGGAAGTCATCGGCCAACGTGCGGTTTCGATTTAAATCATTCCTTGAAGGTCTCGTTCGAATGCATTGTCGTCAAAGAATCGTTCCATGGCGTTTGCAACAGCCGTGCGCATCCCAACGACAAAGCGTTGTGAGAACGGTCAAAGGCGAACGCAATGTTTCGATTGAACAAGTTGCTCGGCGCCGATTCACATCCTTGTGGCGCTTGAAGGTGTTGGGGCAGCTTTGTAATTCAACAGGACCTGGATCTCTGAAAGAGTCGGTCCTGGTGTTCGATCCGGAATCCATTCCCTTCAACAACCAACCGCTATACGCGGCACCATCTCGAAAGGTTCGCTGGTGGGTGCCAATCAAAGTGGTTCCCGATAAAAATTGCCTGTCAGGACGTGCTTTCCGGCTGTTTGGGCAGGGCGGGATTGTAGGAATGTTCGCCAACGTGGGCAAGATCGGTCCCCAATACGACAGCGGTGCTTTCGTTGCTGCATGCGAAACACGGGCTGAAAGCTCACTTGCCGCGGGGTCTGAAGGCTTCGAGCCCTTGGGTTGCCCTAGCACTTTTTCTCGAGCGTCTCGCTCCCTCCAGCGAAACTTTGGGGGCCAGGGATGGTTTTATCAGTCAGGTACCCCGAGCCGTGGTCGGTCGGGTGATTGAGATTCCCCCTCTGTCGAGGGTGGCAAGTTCTGTCACGGCAACCGTAGTACCAATACGGTCGGTACCGTTTCACATTCGGACGCATCGGATTGATTTCCAATGCCCCGCAACTGCGGACGCTGGCTCATCAATCTAGCACGAACTTCCTTCAGGAGATCGGAACTATGAGAATACCCACGTTGGCGATAACCGCGTTCGCGATCGCGGTCGTGTTGCAAGGCCAGGTACAGGCCGAGGACGGGACAAAAGACAAGTCTGCCAAGCGCGAGGCCCTGTTCGCCCAATTGGATGCGAATGCCGATGGCAGTATCAGCTCGGATGAGGTTCCCGCGGACAATCGGTTGGTCAAACGCTTGTTCGACAAGGGCGATGCCGACGGCGACGGTGCATTGTCCCGAGCAGAGTTCGTAGCTGCGTTGAAGGATCGGCGTTCGAAGGGACCAAACTCCGACAAACCAGCCGGGGATCGCCCGAATCGCTCCGACCGCCCGACTCCGGAGATGATCGCGAAGAAGATCATGGAATCCGACGCCGATGGCGATGGCAAGATCTCGAAGGAAGAGGCTCCCGAGCGTTTGGCCCGTGGGTTCGATCGTATGGACGCCGATGTTGATGGGTTTCTGACCCCGGAAGAAATCACCTCCGCCATGAAGGCCTTTCAAAAGCGTGCGGGCAAAGGTCCGGCAAAAGGCACTGGTGGCGAAAGCGCGGATGCCCGTCGTCCCAGTGCCGAGATGATCATCAAGCGGATCATGCAGTCGGATAAAGATGGCGACGGTCAGATTTCGCGAGAAGAAGCCCCCGAACGACTCGCTCAGGTCTTCGATCGAGTGGACATCGACGCTGACGGGATGCTTGTGCAAGAGGAGATCAGCGAATCGGTGAAAGCGATGATCGAGCGAGGTGGTCAAGTTCGGCCGGGAGCTGGCGGCTCCCGCAGCCCCGAAGCCATCGTCAAGCGTTGGATGGAGCATGATGAAGATGGCGATGGACGCGTCTCGAAGGCCGAGGCCCCCGAGCGGATGCAGCGCATCTTCGCACGAATCGATGCCAACGGCGACGAGTACCTCGACAAGAAAGAGATCAAGTCTGCCGCGAAAGCGATGGCCAAACGAGCCAAGCAGGACAAGGATAAGCCCAAAAAGCCCGGCAAGAAGCGCCCCAAGGACAAGAAGAAGCCCGAAACTGAGGCTGAATAGAAGCACTCGCGAGAGCCCCATCTCGCGAAACTCGCGCCCCGCCCCCGCCAGTAGAGCGATCTATTGGCGGGGTGCCGGTCTCGGGTGACTTCATGGGCACTTTCGCATTACGCCCGACATCAATCCAGCGGCGTGAATTGCATCCAGTTCAGGCAAGTATTCGTGGTGCTGTCTGGCCGGCCAATCTCGATGGTCAGTCGGCCATCGTCCACCGAAACGTCTACCGTTCGCTCGGCAAACCATCCCTTATCGGTTTCGCAATCTACTAGTAGCTCGGTGCCTTCGACACTCACGTTTTGGCCTACTTGTTCGTGGTCGGAATCGCCGATGCAGACACTCACCCGATATCGGCCCGGCGCAACGTCACACTCCCATTGATCGTGGCCGAGGGTGAAGATGAAGGTGTCGCGCCACTGGCCTTCGAGTGCCTTGCGGCGACGGTGCTGCGAACGCATGTCACGCGACCAGCCATATCCGCGAAGCTTGTCGAAGGGCAACCCCATGTCGTTCGTGAACCCCTCGATGGCTGTCGAGCCGGGCCCGGTGAAATTGAACCGCCGCCATCCCCCGTCCGCGATCAGATCGGGCTGGCCATCCTCATCCGCTGGCGGCGCATACTTGGGCCACGTGCTGGGGCTGGCGTCGAACAGGAGCGGATCGTCGCGGTCCGCGATTCCGTCGCCATCCGCATCGTGGGGCTGGGCACGCGTAAAGGGGCGGTCTGGCAGCTCGCGAATCCTCTGCCACCATAGAGCCGCGAACTCACCACGCGTCAGCTCGCCCTGTGGAGCACTGGGTGGCTGCGCGGCAAGTTTGCTCTTCAGAGACAGATTGACGACAGCTTGCTTCCACGGTTCCGTGGCCACGTCGTCGGCGCGAAAGGCGGTTTCGTCGAACTCGACCGGCAGCCCTCGTCTTACGGCCAGCAGATTCACGGCCTCGAACGCGGGATGGTCGGTTTCCAAGTCTTGGTAAGGCCACAGCGTTTGAGGCACTCCGTTGTCTAGCCGCTGACACAATCCCTCCCAGACATTCGAAAGCAGCCCCCGGTCGTACGGAATTTCGCGTGGTTCGACCTCCTGCAATAACGACACGGCTGCTACGGCGCCGGCAGCCTGACCGATGGCCATGCTTTGGTCGTGCAAACGAACGGCCGAGCTGACGATGCTGCTGTAGCCAAGGTTCTTTTGTGCTCCCAGCAGCCCGTCGATCTTCTCCGGAACCAGGCTCCGCAACGGAAACAAACTGGGGCCACTATAAGGCGGCCCCCAGGTACGCCCTTCACGAAACTCGTTTGCCCACGGGCCTCCGGTATTCCCGTTGTCTAGAAAACGACGCTTCGTGGGGTGGAAATCATATTCGAACTGCCAACAGGCCACGCCATCGTGGTACATGGCGGTGGCGAAATGCGTGGCGCGATTGCCGTGTCCCGTGGTGTCTTGCTGCCGCATCATGTACATAGCCTTCAGTCGTAGCGACTCACGAACGTAAGGTTTGGGTGGCATGCGATCAGCGGTGCCAAATTCGTCGCTGGGTTCCATGCGACGAAAACTATGGGTCTGGTCTTCCATCGCATCGTGGACTTCCGTCTGCAGGTAATGCAGAAAACCAAGTGAATACTGCTTGGCGTTTTCGAACACAATCTGTCGCTGTTGCCGGGACATCTCGACGATGTTCTTTTTCGATGCGCCCGCTCCGGTTGCCTCCAACTTGCGAACGACCTCTTCGGGCAGTACGTCCAACGGGTAGTCGAAAGCGGGGAAACACAGCAGTACCACGTCCGGGTGATCGATCTCGGGGAACCCGTAATGGTCAATCACCCGTCGGCTGGCATACAACCACAACGGGTCACGGGGATATCGATGATCGGTGTAGTTGCGGCGGTCGTATCCCGGGGGCATTGGAATCGCCCGATACTCATCCGTTTCGTTGAGCACCATACAGTAGGTGATCGGGTTCATGTCGGTCAGCGGGTAGTCTGCCCGTGAGGTCGGCGCTAACGGTTCGCCGTACTTCTCCTGCAAGTCGGGACCGAACTCATAGGCCGCGCCGCTGACTTTGATCGCGTCACCCCAATCCGAGGCATCGACGGTCAATCGGGCCACGACGTCGATTTCCGCGAGGTCTCCCTCGGTTGCCGCAAAACGAACCGCTTGCAACCGATCCTGTTCGACCGTGGATCCCACGGGATGGTAGCCCGAGATGATGCGAATCTGACCCGACTTGACATAGGGGCGGATCAACTCGCGAAACGCACGTTCGGCATCCGTGGGGCGGCAAGTCGTAATCACACGCGTGTTCCCTGGTCGAGCTTGACCGTAGGTTGCGAGATTGTGGGCTTCGATACGATCGATCACTTCCTTGAACAGCCCCGACCGTGGAAACGGCACACCATGGCCATAGCCCGAGGGGCCGCGGTTTTCGTCGATGGCGACAAGCGCCTCGGCCGTGAATTGCCCACCCAACCAGTCGATATCGTTGACCAGCGTGATGGACTTCACGCCCATCCTTGCGGCCTGAACCGCGGCCGCGCAGCCGGACTCGGTCCCCCCCACAATCAGCAAGTCGGTTTGAATTGTTTCGGCTGCCACGCCCGCGGCGGGTAAGCTCGACAAGCACACACATAGTATTGTGAGGATCAGGCGATAGGGCCTGACTGGTCTTTGGGGAAAGTGATCGTGCGTCATGAAGCGCCGCTCTCCAAGAGTTGTCGATGGACTTCGCGTGCCGAATGCTCCATCTTACACGGCGAATAACGCACAATCGAAAATAACGTTTGCCAGGCAAGTCGCGTACTTCGCTGGAACACCAAAAGTCGAGGAAAACCATAGCCATGAAAACCGTCGCTGAGGGCACCGTCTTCAACGGTGAAAACGATCCGCTGCGGCAAAGCTGTGCGTTTCCCGGCATTTGTGTTACCGCTAGCGGGCGGTGGATCTGCACCTTTAGAGCTGCCCCAACCAAGGGTGCCACCGCCAGGCAACAGGTGTTGCTGTGCTGGTCGGATGACGAAGGGCTCAGTTGGAGTTCGCCTTGTGAACCGTTTGAAGCCCCCGATACGGATGAAGGAACGCCCGGAATCTTGCGAACCGGGCACGTGGCGGCCTTACACGATGGTCGACTGCTGGCGGTGTTGTCGTGGATCGAGCACGCTGATCCGGAGCGGGCCTTCTTCAATGAGGAGACCGAGGGTCTGCTCGATACCAGGGTATGTCTGTCGTTTTCATCCGACGAGGGCCAGCATTGGACGACGCCCTCATTCATGTCTCCCCGTCCATATGTGGTGCCTTCGCCAACGACGGGCCCGATAGTCTGTTTGGCAAACGGTGATTTGATTTGTCAGCTCGAACTCAACAAGCCGTACTTCGATACCCGGCCTTGGCTGCATCAGTCGGTGCTGGTGTTCTCACGCGATGGTGGCCAGACATGGGGTGAGCAATGTGTTGTGAGCGACGATCCCTCGCGGTTTGTGTTCTACTGGGACCAACGTTTGGGGCAACTCGACGACGATGCGTTGTTGGATGTGTTCTGGACGTTCCATCGCGCGTCGGGCAAGTACCTGAACATTCATGCCCGTCGCTCGGTGGATGGAGGACGGAACTGGTCTGCGATGTGGGATACCGAAGTTCCCGGGCAGCCAGCGGCTCCCGTTCAACTCGACCACGGACTCATTGCGATGGTTTATGTCGACCGCACCGCGGAACCCTGCATCAAACTTCGCACGAGCCCCGACGATGGTCGAAGCTGGCCGGCGGAAACAGAACAAACGATCTTTCAATCTGCCCGTCGCTTGCCCAATCCCGACTCGCAAAGCATGCAGGAGGCCTGGGACGAGATGGTCGCATTCTCACTCGGCCTGCCTGCCACGACCAGGTTGCCCAATGGCGATCTGCTGGTGGTGTTCTACGAAGGCTCGATGGCGGATCGAACCTGCATTCGATGGTGCCGGCTAAGTTTTAATTAGTTCGTAGTTAGCTATTCGACTTCTCGAGTGTCTTTGGTTGTTTGCACTGCAGTCGACCAAGTGTATTGGTAGGGACGAAGAGCGGTATACAGAATGCCGGTCTCATTCTGCAATGCTTTGCACACGTCGAGATCATTCTTGCGTGGCAAATTGCTCATGAAAGCTATGATTTCTCCTGACTCCCTCCGAGCGCGGGGATCAAAGACAGCTCCTCTTTCATCGAATCTTTTCCAGAGGAAAGAAGTACGGAAAGAGTCAAAGCGACTTGAGAACTCGTTCAAGCAGAGCTGAATAGATTGATCATCGGAAAGTATCAAGGCATCGATTGATGGCGATTCGAACGCGGCACTGTAGTCAAAGTAAAAGCATGTTATGGAACCTGCGGAGCGTGGTTCGACCGCTATCAGATGCACGTGCCCATAGAAAGTGGCAAATATTTGCCTGTACTTGAGGTCTGCATCGAATCCATTTGAGTGAAACCAAATGATTCGGTACGCACTTGAGTCACCAGGAGTTTCTTCGAGTTGTTTCTGAGCGTGCCTTAGAATCGCGCAGATTCGGTTGTCACGAGATATTCGGCCTCTGTGCTCAAACATTTCGCCCCGACTCATGCATTCATTGCGTGCTTCGGATGTCTCAGGTGATTCAAATTTATCCTTGACTTCGATGAGATACATTGAACTATCGTCTGATACGAAGATATCTGCGGTGCGGGTGCTTCCTTCTTGTATCTCTTCAACTCGAAGTCCAAGGTTCGATAATATTCTGATTGCTCTCAGCTTCGATTGTTCCACAAACACTACCCCGCGAATCAAGTATTTGACGCGTCAATGACTCGAGAACATCGCTTTGACTGAGCACGCGCGAATGTGTTTCAGCAGTGTGACGGACACGAACGCAAGCAAAAATGTTCGAGGGAGCGTGTGAGTTTTTGCGGTGAATGCTTGGGGCTACCGCCCCTAATCTCGCCCATTCTTGTTTCGCATCACCTCGTCCGGGAAGGTGGCTGGCGTGGCACCGGAGCGGAGCCGGAGGTTTTGCCCCATCGATCGCTTTCGGCTGAACGGCACCCGATTGGCGTCGTCTTGGGCCAGAATGCCGTGTAATGCGTCACGCATCGCTCGGATCTGTTTTTGATGGCTCTTGCTGAAGATCAGGTTGTGTTGCTCCAGTGGATCGTTCTGCAGGTCGTACATTTCGTCGAGATCCCAAATGCCGTGATACTGAATGAGCTTGTACCGCGGAGTGCGTAGGGCGAACGTTGTCGGCGTCTGCGGGAAGTTGTATTCCCAGTAGTACTCGTATAACAGCTGATCTCGCCACTTAGCCGGGTCGAGCTCTCCGGCGGCCAACCCGAGGAAACTTTGCCCATCCATCGAGTCGGGCGTTTGCAGCCCCGTGGCTTCCAGGCAAGTGCCCGCGATATCGATGTTGGCCACCACCTGTTCGACGGTTGTGCCGGGACTCCATCGCCCGGGACAGACACCCACCAGTGGGACGCGAATCGACGCCTCGTAGGCGGTGCGTTTATCGATCAGCCCATGCTCGCCCCATTGAAAGCCGTTGTCGCCCATGTACATCACCAGCGTGTTGCCGGCCAAACCGTTGTCGGCCAACCAGGCACGAACCCGGGCGATCGACTCATCGACGCTCAACAACGCTTCGCAGTACAGCCGATAGTGTTCGGCAATGTCGGTGTCCTGGTGATAGGCAAAGTCGACGCCGTGCCAACTGTTACGCTGATTCTTCAGCCACATGGGCTTGTGTTCGTAGTTCTCCTCGTTGTCGGCCATCGTCTGAGGCACCGGCAGCGGTTTGTCTTTGTAGCGCCCGGCGTGCCGCTCGGCCGGATGAAACATGCCATGCACCCCCTTGTGAGAAAGGTACATGAAGAAGGGTCTGTCTCCCTCTTTCACCTGATCGAGCCAATCGATGGCGTAGTCGGTCAATTCGTCGGTGATGTAGCCCTGCTGTTTGACTTCTTTGCCGTTGACGTTGAGGCGCCAGTTGTTGAGATGTTCCGGCGGATAGTAATGTCCCTGCCCACGGAAGCTGACCCATTGGTCGAAGCCCGGACGAGGCGCATCGGAATGACCCCCCATGTGCCACTTGCCAAAGAACCCCGTGGTGTAGCCAGCGGCCTGCAGGTATTGCGGAAAAAAGATGGTTCCCGGCGGGGTGAGCACATTGTTGTCGACCACTCCGTGATGATGCATGTAGCGGCCGGTCAGAATCGACGCGCGGCTGGGCGAACAGAGCGACGTGGTAACGATGGCGTTCTTGAAATAGACGCCCTCGCGGGCCATGGCATCCATGGCGGGAGTTTCCACCCAAGGGTGTCCCAGAAAGCTCATGACGTCGTAACGATGATCGTCCGAGAGTATGAATACCACGTTCAGCTGCTTGGCCCCATCGATACGCTTCAGATCGGGTATCGCATCGGCGTCAGCCGGAGAAGATACTCTCAAGCACGCAAAGACCAGGCACAGCACGACGAACGGTCGCATGGAAAACTCCTCGAACGAACCCTGTTAGGCACCTCACTGATGGCCCGATTATAACCAAACCATTTGCGACAGGTTGGCTTCGCGTCCATATTCGCAATGCCGGTTGCGGGCGAGTACGATAGCCCTTTTGGTGAACCCTTTGGTTTTGCGATGTGAGGTCGACCTCGATGAAATACGGTGTTTGGCTGTGGGCGTTGTCCGCGTTTTACTGCTCCATCGGGATATGCGAAGAACCCTACACCTTAGGGCCCGACTCACAGCGGCACGAAGGCGTTCCTCAGGGGACCATCACCAAGGGTGAATGGAAAAGCGAGATCTTCGAAGGAACCATTCGTGACTACTGGGTCTATTGCCCCCAGCAATACGATCCGGCCAAACCGGCCCGGGTGATGGTCTTTCAAGATGGGCACGCATACGTCGGTGAAGACGGACAATTCCGCGTACCGGTGGTTTTGGACAACCTGATTCATCGCGGAGAGTTACCGGTGATCATCGGTGTGTTCATCAACCCAGGACATCGAGCCGAAACCAAACCGAAGCCGGGGTGGAAAGCAAACAACCGCAGCTTCGAATACGACACCCTTTCCGACCAGTATGCTCGCTTCTTGTTGGAGGAATTGCTGCCGGAGGTGGGCAAGATCTATCACCTATCCGACGACCCGAACCATCGCGCGATCTGCGGGATTTCCTCTGGCGGTATCTGTGCGTTCACCGCGGCCTGGCAACGCCCCGATGCGTTTCGCAAGGTGCTCAGCCACGTGGGCAGTTTCACGAACATCCGGGGAGGGAATGTCTATCCGGCGTTGATCCGTAAGACCGATCCCAAGCCGATTCGTGTGTTTCTCCAGGATGGAGAAAACGACCTGGACAACGCTCACGGAAACTGGTGGCTTTCCAATCTGCAAATGGACGCTGCCTTGAAGTTCGCCAAGTACGACTACAAGTTCGTCGGCGGCGAAGGCGGGCACAACGGTAAGCACGGTGGCGCTATCTTGCCCGAATCGCTCATCTGGCTGTGGAACGACGAAGCAGTTGCTTCGAGCGGGGACTAAGACCCGAATCTCGTGGCTACTCGTCCATTTCCAGGAACCTGATGCAGACGGGGTTTCCGACTTCGATCTCCGATCCCGTCGGTTCAAGCAGACCGGTCTTCGAATCGACTCGAAACACCACGACATTGTCGGTGTTTTGATTGGCTGCCAGCAGGTATCGACCACTGGGATCGAGATTGAAATTGCGGGGCACTTCGCCGCGCGTCGATTCGTGACCCAACGGCGTGAGTTTGCCGGTGGATGGGTCGATCGCAAAGATGGCGATGCTGTTGTGACCCCGGTTCGATACATAGAGAAACCGCCCGTTGGGATGCACGCGGACCTCGGCGGTGCTGTTGCCTTCTTCCTTGTAGCTGGCCGGCAATGTGGACGTGGTCTGAATTCCCTCCAGCACTCCGTCCTCGGCGTCGTAAGTGAATGCGGTTACCGAGGAAGTGATCTCGTTGTTGGTGTAGGCAAACTTGCCGTTGGGGTGAAACACGAAGTGACGCGGTCCGCCACCCGGGGGAACCGAAACCGAAGGTGGATCGTTTGGAGTCAACTTTGCGTCGGCCGCATCCAAGCGGTAGACCAGCACTTTGTCCAATCCCAAATCGGCCGTCACCGCAAATCGATTGTTCCTGTCGACATTGATCGAGTGAGCGTGGGGGCCGGCCTGTCGCTGAGGATTGACGCTGGAACCTTCGTGTTGAATGAACGTCGCGGCCGCCAGGAGACTGCCGTCATCGCTGATGGGCAGGCACGCCACACTGCCACCCCCGTAATTGGCGACCAACACGCACTTGCCCGAACCGTCGACAACCAGATGACAGGGACCTGCACCTTGAGACGACTGCTGGTTGAGCAACGAGAGCTGTCCACTTAGCTCATCGATGGAGAAGGCAGAAACACCGCCGGTCTTCTTGCCCTCGAAGTCGTCGATCTCCCCCACGGCGTACAGGTGCTGGCCATCGGGATGAATCGCCACGAACGAAGGGTTCACCGCCTTGGCCGCCAGGCGAGGTGCGGAGAGTTGCCCCGATTTGAGATCCAACTCGCTGACGTAGATGCCGTCGCTCGCGCCACGCGTATAGCTGCCGATATAGACACGAAGCTTACCTTCCATGGGAGCTTCCTCCGCTTGTACGGGGCAGAACAAACCACACCATGACATGGATACCGCGACAATAGCAACGAGATATGGCCAGCGACCCCGGGTGTTGTGGTTCACGATCCAAGTTTCCTTTGTTCAAGGGTGTATGGGCACTCATTCAATGTAGGTCATGCGAATAGCTATCCTGACAGGCAGCAGGGAGCGTGCAGTTCGAATGCTCGATATTCGCTGCTGCCTGTCGCGATTAGCCCAATATTGTACACAGGTGAAGAATCAATCTGAAACGTTCCTAAACCTGGAGCCTATATTCTCAAGAATCGACTGAAATCGAGTGCCGCGGGGTGGGTTGTGCGAAGCTACCCACCGTCACAGAATGGAACCTTCGGTCTCGACGCCATCGAGGCAAACCCGCCCCACCATCCAACCTTGCCACTGGCAATGAATGATCGCCCGCCCGTCGCTTCCCTGGCCGGCCAACTCATGCTCGAACGCGCCGTATGCAGCGGATGCGGTTGTTTCTGCGACGATATCGTGTTGCGTTACGAGGACGATCGGCTGGTGACCATCGATCGGGCCTGCCCTGCTGGCGAGGTCTGGCTGGGGCAGCCTCACTCGCTTGAACCTACGGCCACAATCCTCGGCAAGCCAGTCGAGTTGGAACGAGCGATCGACGAAGCGGTGCGCCTCATGGTCGCTTCCAAGGCACCCGTGATTGAAGGGCTGACAAACCTCACGCTCGAAGCGGCCCGAGAAGCGGTACTGCTGGCACGGGATTTGTCTGCCTCCGTCATTCCACGCCCGTTGCCTCCGTCATCGTTCTTGCGGTCGGGTTGGGAAGCTCCGGAGTTTACCGCCACGTTGGGCAAGGTACGAACCACCGCCGACCTGGTCATCTTCTGGCGAGCCGACCCCCTGACCACACACCTGCGACATCTCGAGCGGTATTCGTATTTCCCTCCGTTGCTCAGTGAGAGGACTCGAACTTTAGTGGTGGTGGATGACCTTACGTCATCGAAGCCACATCTCACCGCCAAGGAGGCAACACATTGCCTTGAACTCACCTCCGGATCTCTATCGTTCAACGAAGATCTGGAACTGATCGTGACAGTCGAGCTGCTGCTGCGTTCAAAGTCGGTCTCGCATCTCAGTGGCGAATCGCACAAGAGAATCCTTGAGAAAGCGACGCGGTTAGCCAGTCTGATTGGTGACGCGAACCATACGCACTTGTTCGTGGGGGTCGAGGCTTCAGAATCGCCTGCGGTCTGTGACACGTTGCACGGACTGGCCGCACGCGTTCGTGCCGAACATCATGTATCTGTTTCCAGCCTTTCTTTGCCTGGAAATATTTGGGGCGTGCAGGAGTTGGCCACTTGGCTCCTGGGTGCTCCGATCCCCGTGTCTCTGGCGCCCGATGCTCAAGGTGATGCAGGCGAGTGGAAGTGTCTATCGCCCAATCACTCGCTGTCGCCGGATTCGTTTGACCTGCAAGTACGCCTGGGCTGCGAGTTGGCCGACGGCGAGACGAGTGCGGCCAGCAATCCATCGATCACATTCGCATCGCAGCTTGACCCGGCAGCCACGGTTTCGTTCGCAGTTCCCGGGTTGGATCCGAGATTAAACGGGACCGTATTGCGAAACGACGGCATTACCCTGACCCTGTGTGGTGATGCAACGTTGGGGGTCGAAGACCCGACTGTCGACATCCTGCGACAACTACGCAGCGGCGTCTCCCGTGTTGTGGAGGCGAGGGCATGAAGCTGACCATCGAAGGCGGCAAGGTCTACGACCCCAGGAATGACGTGGATGGTGACGTGAAGACCATCTGCATCGAAGACGGGGTTGTGGTTTCCGAACCGTCCCAGGGTTTTCAGCCCGATCGAACCATTAATGCTTCAGGGCGAGTGGTGATGCCCGGCGGGGTCGACATGCATTGCCACATTGCGGGCCCATCGGTGAATCGCGCACGGCGACTGATCGCTCACGATGCGACACTGCGTAGCGAACCGTTGGCCGAGTGGCCCATTGTGCCAACCACCGAATCGACGGGTCAGCGGTACGGGTTGCTCGGGTATACCACGGCCATCGAGGCCGCGATTGCACCGAGCGGGGCTCGACAATGTCATTTGGAGTTTGCGGACACGCCGATTCTCGACCGGGGTTTTCTGTTACTGTTGGCCAACCACGAGCTGCTATTCGATTTGCTCGAGCGGAACGAAGACGAACTTGCACGGCAGGTGGTTGCCTGGTTGTTGCATCAAACGGGTTCGTTCGGAATCAAGGGAGTGAACCCTGGCGGGGTCTCGCACTGGCTATCGACGGCTGAAGCCATCACCAGCTTTTCGGCCCCCCTGCCCGGTCGCCGCATTTCGCCTCGCAAGATTGTCGAGTTTCTAGCCCATACTGCCGACACGCTGGGTTTGCCCCACCCCTTGCACTTGCACGTAAACCAGTTGGGCGTGCCGGGCAATATCGACGTGACCATCGAAACATCTCGGGCTCTCAGCGGGTTGCGTCATCACCTGGCCCACGTGCAGTTCCACGCTTACGCTGCTGACGAATCCGGCGATTTCATCAGCGGTGCGGCGGAATTCATGGAGCATTTTCACGCCAACCCCGAGATGACGGCCGACGTGGGGCAGGTCATGTTTGGCGATGCCTTGACCCTGACCGCGGATGCCGAGGTGGAATTCTTCCTCTGGAAGTTGACCGGAAAGCCGTACGTCAACGTTGAGGTTGATCTCGAAACCGGGTGCGGCATCATTCCCGTGGAATACCGGCACGATTCGCGGATGCACACACTGCAATGGGCCATCGGCCTGGAGTTATTCTTGTTGTGCAACGACCCTTGGCGGCTGCCGCTGTCGACCGATCATCCCAACGGCGGCTCGTTCCTGGCGTATCCTACGCTGATCGCCCAACTGATGGATCGCGGGGTCCGCGAAGCGGCCATCAAGAAAGCGAATGCCAAAGCCATGAACCGCTGCCGGCTGGAAGAACTGGATCGCGAGTACACGCTGAACGAAATCGCCATTATCACCCGTGCTGCTCCGGCGAAGATTCTGGGGCTGGACGCCAAGGGACACCTGGGCCCGGGGGCCGATGCCGACATCACCATCTACAACGACACGGCCGATCGAGAGTCGATGTTCCGCTGGCCGCATATGGTACTTAAACAGGGAGAGATCCTGGTTGAAGACGGCGAGTTGCGCCGCAGCCAGGCGGGACGAACGTTAGCCGTTGAACCGCCGTGTAACCCCGATGCCGAGGCTTACATTCGTCGCTGGTACGATCGCCACGGAACGTTCGACCCACGACAGTTGGGCATTCCGGAACACAAGCGGTCGGGCCTGACTAAGATTGCTCGGAGCTAGAAGATAGCGTCCACCAACTCGGGATACGTACACTTTTCGTTGGTCGTACCATGAAGATCGGGCAAACCGAAATCGCCGATAGTTTCGCAGAAGCGTTCGAGATGCGCTTTACGCGGCTGACCGTGACCGCCATCGACGAGTACTGGTGTGATACGGCCGTGGCCGAGTTCACGGGCTTCGGCACTTCCATCATCGCCTGCGATGTTGAGGCTGCCCGCGAACGCCGTTTGTCGCCGAAAGAAACTCCGGACGGGCGCCCCGGGGCGAGCGTGTTGGTGTTCGGTTTCTCGACCGACGCCCTCGCGAAGGCGGTTCCCCGCCGTGCGGGACAGTGTTTGCTGACGTGCCCCACCACGGCCGTTTACGACGGGTTGGATGCGAGTGAAAAGCGGATCGCAATGGGCAGCTACCTGCGTTATTTCGGCGACGGATTCCAACGCAGCAAAGTGGTGGCCGGCAAACGATATTGGCGATTGCCGGTGCTGGACGGTGAATTCCTGGTCGAAGAATCGCTCGGCGTCGAAAAAGGTGTGGCCGGCGGGTGCCTGTTGATCGAAGCGACCAGCATCGAAGCTGGTTTGAGGGCGGCGCGCCAGGCGGTTGCGTCGTTAGACGATATGCCTGGGGTGATTTTACCTTTCCCCGGCGGCGTAGTTCGCAGCGGAAGCAAAGTAGGGTCCAAGTACGAAGGGCTAAGGGCGTCAACCAATGACGCGTTCTGTCCGACTCTCAAAGGCCGTACGCGAAGCGAGCTTCACCCTGACACCACGCACGCCTACGAATTGGTGATCGACGGAGTGGACGAAGCCACCGTTACCAAGGCGATGGCCACAGCCGCACGAGCAGCAGCCGGCGATGGCATTCTTTCGATCGGCGCCCCCAACTATGGCGGCAAGCTTGGCAAGTATCACTTTCATTTGCACGAGATCTTGCAATGAACGCCTATTGCCTCCAGTGGAAACAGCAGCCCCCGGGTTTGATCGACGCGTCCGACTTGTCGCCCGAGCGTTTGTGTTCAATAGAGAAGCGTGAGCTTGAGAAAGAACACATCCGTATCGGCAATTGGGACTATCCTTTGGGGGAAGTCTTCGATATTCAAGCGGATGCAGACACGCCTGAAGGTACTTTGCATCTTCCGGGGTCAGAACGTTATCGGGGGCTAGCCACCGGAATGTCTTCGGGCACTCTCATCGTCGATGGTCATGCGGGGGATGCCTTAGCCTGTGGGATGACCGGAGGCGAGGTCTTCGTGCATGGTTCCGCGGGCGACATGGTCGCCGCGGCGATGCGGGGGGGATTGCTGGTCGTTGATGGTGATGTTGGAGACATGCTAGGCGGGCCACGTCCCGGTGAGTTGCGGGGCATGACCGGTGGTGAGGTGATCGTGCTCGGCAATGCCGGAGCTTATGCGGCGGCGCGACAGCGAGGTGGTGTGATTGCGGTGCACGGCAGTGTGGGCGAGTGCTCCGGGTACAAGATGCTGGCCGGTACCTTGGTTATCAGCGAGGGAAAAATTGAGTCGCCCGGCTTGGGCATGGTTCGCGGTTCCATTCTTGCGCTGAATAGCGCCCCGAAGGTTTTACCCACTTTTCGGCCCGATGGGCTCGTGCAACCGGTCGTGCTGAGGGTGTTGTGGCGAAGGCTTGAGCAGTTGCAATTCCCGTTGCCTTCGGGTCTCGACGACGCCCGCTTCGAGTCATTCTCGGGCGACATGCTCAGCGGGAACCGCGGCGAGATCTTGTTCCGCCGGTGAAGGTGATCTCCCCAGAGGTCCATTCATAGACCCTCGCAATCGTTACAACCCGAAGGGCTGGAAACTTTCACTGGCGGATTGGATGCAATGGTTCGGCAGGCATTCCAATGCAACCTAGATTTTGGATACAAGTCTGTCCTTCTGGTAATTCAACCCACGGTGTTGAACTGATGTACGAACCGAAGAACACGGCCATCAACGAACGTCGCGAGGCGACGCGCTTTCGCAAGGAGCCGGATGCCGAGTGGGCCGCCATCTGGTATCCCCACGACATGGAATCGCTGGTCGAAGTCTACGACGAGTCGTTACATGGCCTCGCTCTGCTGTTGAACAACACGCAGGACCTGTATATCGGGCTGGATGTTGAAATCGCCTATCGGGGGAACTTGCTTCAGGGCACGGTCCGCCACATGGAGGCGTTTGAGGACGGCCGAACCAAGGTTGGCTTCCTGACTTCGCCGATTGAAAAGCGGCTGTCGGAAATTGACTGAACAATCATTGCGTTCAGTCCTTGCCTGCCGCGAGTGCCAGCGCCCCGTAGATCACCATCTCCTCGCCAAGTTGGGCGGGGCGGATGTCGAAGCTATTGGCCAAGGGCGGGAAGACATAGCGGGCCACCTCCGCTGTGAGCGGTTCGAAGAGCAATTCCGGGCCGAGCAGCGATACACCACCCCCAATGACAATTCGCTGCGGGGAAACCAATGTAACGACTTGAGCCAGCGCCCATCCCAGGTGTTGCCAGGCCTGGCTGAGCACCGCCTGGGCAAGCTTGTTCCCGGCAATTGCCGCTTCGCCGACCCGTTTGGAGGTGAGCTGCGAGGCGTCCCCGCCGCACAGCTTCATTAGTTGTTGTGCGTCTGTGTTGTCGCTCGTTTCCATCATGTGTCGGGCCGTCGCGGCGATACCCCATCCGCTGGCGTATGCTTCGATAATGTCCTCCGGCGAGACGGCATCGACCCCGGGCCGCATGTGCCCGACCTCGGCAGCGGCTTGCCCGAAACCGTGGAATATCTCGCCATCGACGATCAGTCCCCCGCCGATCCCGGTGCCGATGGTGATGTACAACACGGGGCTCGCACCCCGTCCCGCACCCAATCGGGCTTCGGCCAATCCGGCCACGTCGGCATCGTTGCCAATCACCGCGGGCAATCCCAGCGTGTTGCGGCTCCATTCGACGAGATCGAAATTGTCCCAACCTTCAACGTGATGGCTTTTGATCGTGTGACCCGAAGCGGCATTGACAGGGCCACCGAAACCAATGCCTACGGCGGTTGGGGAAAACTGATCGATAAGCTCGCGGGCAAGCTGTTCGATTTGGCGGAGAATGCCTGCCGCACCTTGGGAGGCATCAACATCCGTGCGTCGCAGCGCCACGAGTTCAGCGTGGGTGCCGGAGCCGACGGCCACTTGGAGTTTCGTTCCGCCGATTTCGATGCCGAGGTACATCGCAACTCACGGTGAGAACCCGCCTCGCGGCGTACGGCTCGCCGGCTAGTTGGCCGCCGAAGAAGCAGTGGCGTAGCGCCCTTCATGATTGATGCGGGCGAACACATCATTGAGGACCCAGTGAAACAGGCTGAGGTGGATACTCTCGACCATGCCCATATCATCCAGCGGGACATGCAGCCCGTCTTGGGCCATCTCACGAAGCTTACCGCCGCTGAAGCCGGTGAGCCCGAACGTCTTTAACCCGTGCCGGTTGGCCCAATCGACGGCGTTGAGCACGTTGGGGCTATTGCCCGAACCGCTGATGGCGATGGCCACGTCGCCTTCGCTGCCATAGTTCATCAACTGTTGGACAAAGATCTGGTCGTAGCTCAGGTCGTTGCCCACGGCCAGGATCCAACCGAGGTTGTCGGTGAGGCTCATCACTTTGAGCCGCTTCTTCGATTCGTCGCCAAGATCGCACTCGCGTAGCGAGCTTTTCCCCAGGTCTTCGCTCATGTGCGTGGCGGTGGTTCCGGAGCCGCCGTTGCCAAAGATGTAGACGAAGCGACCATTTTCCCAAGCCTCGTAGATCAAATCGGCCATCTTCTCGATTTCGGCCTGATCGACTCGGGCGACCTCTTCCTGAATCCGGCTGACATACTCGGCGACGCTTAACTTGGCACCCAACATCTGACGTATCCCTTTGGAGTACTGATGGCCGGCAGTGCGGTTACCGACCAGTTGCTCAATTAACTTCAGTTTAATGCGATAACAATCGATCGACCAGGGCGTTGGGCTGGCCTAGGTGGTCGCCGCGGCATGAGCCTCTTGCTGCCCTTTTTTGAAATCGAGTTTGTAGATCAAGGCCCCACCAATCAGCAGGAACGCTAGCAGACTGAGGATCGCCAGGCGGGGGCTGCCGGTTTGAATTTGAACGTTGGTATAGACGATGGGGCCCAGGAAACTGGTGGCCTTGCCCGAGAAATTGTAGAAGCCGAAGAACTCGGCCGTATAAGCCTTGGGGGTCATCGAGGCCATCACCGCTCGACTGACCGACTGGGTTCCCCCCATGACTATCGCCAGCACAACCCCCATCATCCAGAATTGCCACTTTGCATTGATGAAGTAGGCACAGCACAGCAGCACAATCCAGATGGCCAGGCACAGCTTGAGCGTTTGATGCTGCCCCATGCGATCGGAGAGAAAACCGATGAGCAGCGCGCCGGGGATGGCCAAAAACTGGATCATCAACACCACACCCGTCAGCTCTTGGGTGGACATGCTGAGCATATCGATCGCGAACTGTGAAGCCTGGCTGATAACGGTCTGGATGCCATCGTTGTAAACCAGAAAGCCGATCAGGAAGATCGATAGCGTTCGGTAAAGCCGAACTTTGCTCAGGGTTGAGACGACCTTGCCCACACCCAGCTTGGCGGTGGCGGTCCAGCTAAGCGAACGGACCGAGCCGGGCGTTTCTGCTTCCAACTTCTGCGCCGAGTGGCCGCGATCTCGCAGGATGAAAACGATGGGCAGGCTGAAGAAGCCCCACCACAAGCCCATCATCACGATGCTGATGCGAAGTCGAATTGGCGTCACCGCGTCGTGGTGCTTGACGTCGCCCGATTTCCAACCGTACACGTGCTTTTCGGGCACGGGTGCGGAAGCTGTTTGCTTTTCGGGATCCTCCGCCGAGACGGACTTCACTCGTTTGGCGTACTCGCGGGACTCGAACGCATCGTCTTTGGTGACCCAGGCGTAGCCTTCTGCTGTAGCAGAACCGGCCGTGCCAAAGTCGAATGCGGCGACGGTTTCTTCGCCGCCGGAGGTGAGTATCTCCAATGCGTTGATGGCGACCGGCGAATCGCCTTCTGCTGTGCTTTCCAGATCGAGCGTCAGCTCTCCATCGCTAACTTCTACATCGTAGCTACGCGATTCAAATTCGCCGGACGCGGTATCGAGAACATCGCGTTGCTCACTTTCCAGCGAGACTGCCATCCCGCTACGTGCGCCGGCCGCGTCACCCAGGGTGATGTTCACCCGGTAGGTGTCATTGGGTAACTCCGTGGCGAAGGTGCCCTTGCTGGTTGCGTTGTAATCGCTGCGCAGTTCTGCATGTGGTTTCTCAACATTGGGTAGCCCAATGCTTCCACCATACGTGATGATACATAGGGCCAGAATGAGGGGGATCGCACCCCCTATATAACCCAAGGCGAAACCCCACGCCGAGATGCGGTTGACGGTGTCTTCGGTGGAGATTTCCGGCAGGAACGCATTGTAAAAACCTAGCGATAGTTCGAAGCAGACGCTCATCAGCACGAACGCCGCCACAATGGCGACTGAGTTGCTGGGCGGCAATGCTCCCATCACAACCGCCAGCGTGGCACCGCCCAGCGCCATGGTCGATAGCCAGCGATGCTTGGTGGCACGAGCGTCGGCGATCGCACCGACAATGGGGGAAAGGATCGCCGCGAACAGCATCGAGAGACCGATCCCGTAGCCGTAGGCGCGGGTGCCCGCATCGCCGGGCAGCACGACGTACTTCAGATAGCCGACGATGATGGTAATCAGAATCGTCGAGTAGGCACTATTGGCCCAATCGTAGGTGGTCCAGGCGAAGACTTCGCGTGAAGTGGCGCCGCTCTCTTCGGGCGGTTTGTCGCTACCCGCTGCCTGGGGCGATGGATCGTTCAAGCTCTTGCGGCCTCAACCGACAGTGGGGAGAGAACTTTTCGGTTCGGGCCGCATTATCGAGAAGCAGACACATCGAAACAAGACGAACTCGTGCCGCACCCTGCGAATCGTGCAGTGAGTTTTACGGCTTTTGATCACCGCTGAGCTGGACGACCGAGTTTTCTTGTTCCATGCGACGAATATCTTCGGTGATTTTCATCGAGCAGAACTTGGGGCCACACATGCTGCAGAAGTGGGCGCTCTTGAAAGTGTCCTGTGGCAACGTCTCGTCGTGCATGCGTTGTGCCGTATCCGGGTCGAGCGAGAGACGGAACTGTTCGTTCCAGTCGAACTCGAAACGGGCCTTGCTCAGTGCGTCATCCCGATCGCGAGCCCCGACGCGGTGTCGCGCGACATCGGCGGCGTGGGCGGCGATTTTGTAAGCGATCACCCCCTGGCGAACGTCGTCTTTGTCGGGCAGGCCCAAGTGTTCTTTGGGCGTTACATAGCACAACATCGCGGCACCACTCCACCCGGCCAACGCGGCGCCGATGGCGCTGGTGATATGGTCGTAACCGGGGGCAATGTCGGTGACTAGTGGGCCAAGCACATAGAATGGAGCGCCCTTGCAGACCTCGATCTGCTTCTTCACGTTCATGTCGATCTGATCCATGGGAACGTGGCCGGGGCCTTCGACCATGACTTGGCAACCGCGGTCCCAGGCGCGTTGGGTCAGCTCGCCCAAGGTTTCCAGTTCGGCGAACTGCGCGGCGTCGCTGGCATCGGCCAGGCAACCTGGTCGCAGTCCGTCTCCCAGGCTCCAGGTGACATCGTGGGGCCGCATGATATCGCACAGGTCTTCGAAATGCGTGTACAGCGGGTTCTGCTCGTTGTGTGCCATCATCCACTTGGCCATCAAAGAACCGCCACGGCTAACGATACCGGTGACTCGCTTGGTGGTCAGGCCGAGGTGTTCGCGAAGTACCCCACAGTGGATGGTCATGTAGTCCACGCCCTGTTTGGCCTGATGCTCGACCATGTCCAGGAATTGTTGCGGCTTCATGTCGACGATGTCGTCGATCTCCTGCACCATCTGATAGATGGGTACCGTGCCGATGGGGACCGGCGACTTGTCGATAATCGCCTGACGGATGGCATTGATGTTCTTCCCGGTGGAAAGGTCCATCACCGTGTCGGCCCCGAAGTGCACCGCGGCATGTAGCTTTTCCAGCTCTTCTTCCAGGTTGCTGGTAACCGCCGAATTGCCAATGTTGGCGTTGATCTTTGTCTTGGAAGCGACCCCGATGCACATGGGCTGCAGTTGCTTGTCGATGTGATGCACGTTTGCCGGAATGACCATTCGGCCGGCGGCCACTTCGTCGCGGATGGTCTCGGGCGAGAGGTCCTCGCGAGCCGCAACATATTCCATCTGAGGAGTGATCTGGCCGGCGCGTGCCGCTTCAAGCTGAGTCATACGTTACATACCTTCCGTGGTCCGCCGGGATGCTAGTGCCAAAAAGAGTCGGTCGGCCGCGGTCAAGAACAAGAAACCTGATTGGGAGTCAGAAACACGCATCGCCACCGGGCGAAACGCCTGCGCGTTATCGTAGCGGTGAGCCCTATCTTGTCAAACCGACGCCTCTTGAGTTGTCTAAGATGAGCAAGCAGAACCCGCCAATGGAGACCAATAAAAACACCCCCGAGACGTCAGCCGCGGGGGTGTTTGAGTTTTCAGTTGGCTTAGCCTAATGCGCAGTTGTTAGCTGGAGTTGATCTTAGAGTGTCTTCAGGTATTCGAGCACCGCGACCTTCTGATCTTCGGTCAATTGATTGGGATACAGGTGCCCGTCGGCGCTTTTGGCGAACATGCGGGTATTGAAGTACTGCCGCCGTACGACACCGCTGTTAACGCTATCGGGCAGATCTTCGAACTCGGCCACTTCAAGGCCCACGCGTTGGGTATCGTAGCCGTCCTCGGTGCGCTTCCACACGACGGGGCGTTCTTCGGGATTCAACATGTGCCAGAGTGTGGGCACCGAGCCATTGTGTAGGTAGGGAGCGGTCGCCCAAATACCGTTGAGCGGTTGGGCCACATACCCGCCCGGATCGTGAATCGACTTCTTCTCACCGTAATTCGAGAACCAGCCCATTTCGTAGCCGGCTCGCATAACCGGGGTGAGCGAATCGAGTCGGGCGCGGTTGGTGCCAATGTCTTCAAGCGGCACAATCACCTCGGGCCATTCCTGGTTTTCGCCATAGGTCCCGTGGCAATCGGCACAATTGTTGTTGAATGCGATCTCGCCCTTCTTAGCTAAGGCTTCGTCGATCTCAAACGGATAGGCGGGTACCTCCAAGTTTTGGACCCATTCGTAAATCTCGCGGAAATCATCCTCGGCTTCGTGGAATTCTTCCGGGCCATTGCTGGGTGTCATCATGAATTGCATCAGGGAGCGGTGCCCCTTGCCGGCGAATCCGTCGGAGTAGAGGAAGTTCTTCAACTTCACGTTCCACCACGGGGGGGCATCGTGATCGTTGTGTACCAGCTTGGGTAGCTTTTTGTTGACGTCGACGTTGAGGTCGAGATCTCGATACGAAGCCAGGACCACGCCAAAGATGATGGCGTTCGTGGTGCCGTTCGATTTACCCAAGGGAATGAAGGACAATCCGGCCGACTCGAACGCCGAGACCTCGCGCCCCAGGATCTTCTTCGTCTTCAGCGAATCCAAGGCGAGCGTTTCCAGGGCGATGTGCGTGTTTGGCAAACCGGGAATCACTTCACCGGCTACTTTGCCACCGTGACACGAGAAGCAGTTGGTCGACCAACCATTGGTACCATCGGTAGCGTACTGCAGCGGTGCCCCGCCTTCTCGCCCGGGGGCCTCCGTCAAACCGTACCGAGAGAGCGTCATCTTTCTTCGCTCCTCGGGCGTCGCAGCTTCGGCCTCGGCACGAAGTGGTTCCTCCCACGATTGCCAAAGATTCTCGAACAGCTCCTGATCCATATCGGGCGGCGTGAATTGCCGTCCGATCAGCAATTGGTATCCGCGCTGCTCTTCCCAAGGCTTGGACTCGTCGCTCTTTTCGGCTGCCCGCACCGTGCCAATCAGCCCTATCAATAACGCCAGGGTGATTCCGATGGATCGACGCATGAAAGGTTCTCCGCGATTACGTGCCAGGCGACTGCAAGCATGTGAAGCCTGAGGCCACCGTTTCTCCATGTTCTTCGGGCGTCAGCCTTCGATTGCTGAGCATGACCGCAGGTTTCTGGTCGCCCGCCTAATCATTAGTAAGCTAACGGAGATTGAGTATACGGGAATTCGGCCGGGGATACAAAGGAATTTTGGTGCGGCTCAAACCCCCGACCGTAGGGGCCGTCCCTGGGAACCATGATAGCCTCGCGAGCGATGGGGCCCCAGGAATTAGTCCTTGGGGTCGTAGCTCAAAACGGGAGCGAGCCAGCGTTCGACTTCCTTTAAAGGCATCCCTTTGCGTTGGGCGTAGCTTTCAACCTGATCCCGACTGACATGATGCACGGCAAAGTAACGTGCATCGGGGTGAGCGAAGTACAAACCACTTACCGATGCCGCGGGGCTCATGGCATACGACTCGGTGAGGTGAATTCCCGTTTCCTGCTCGGCGTTCATTAGGTCGAAGATCAACGGTTTTTCCGTGTGATCGGGACAGGCAGGATAACCTGGGGCTGGCCGAATGCCCCGATATTTCTCCGCGATCAAATCTTCGTTGGTAAGCGATTCCTCGGCGCCGTAGCCCCAGTCTTCACGAGCTATCTTGTGCAACCGCTCGGCAAACGCTTCGGCCAGCCGATCGGCCAGCGCCTTAACCATGATCGAATTGTAGTCGTCGTGGTCCGCGTCGTACTTCCGAACGAGTTCGTCGCAGCCGATTCCGGTCGTGACGGCAAACGCACCGATGTAGTCTTTGCGACCGCTGTCGAGCGGGGCGATGTAGTCTGCCAGGGCGTGGTAATGCTTGACCCCTTTACGTTCCCATTGCTGGCGAAGGGTGTGCAGACGCGTGAGCTCCTCGGTGCGATTATCGTCCGTATACAGGACAATATCGTCGTCCATCGTAGCGGCAGGCCAGAACCCATAGACTGCCTTGGCACGCAGTCGATTTTCATCGACGATCCGCTGCAACAGCTTCGTCGCGTCGTCGTATAGCTTGCGTGCTTCGGGCCCGATGGTTTCGTGCTCGAAGATTTTCGGGTACTTCCCTTTCAACTCCCAGGCCATAAAGAAGGGGGACCAGTCGATGTACTCGACCAGCTCTTCCAGCGGGTAGTTGTCGAGAACGCGCGTGCCGAGAAAGCTTGGGGTGTCGATGCGGACCGTGGCCCAATCCGTGGGAAACCGATTCTCTCGGGCCTGGCGATAAGAAACCAGCTTGACTTGTTGTCGGCGATTGAACGTTTCAACCAGCTTCGCCTGCTCGGCGCGATAGTTCTCTGCGAACGCATCGCGCGTCTTCGGTTGAATCAACTGATCGACGACCCCGACGCTTCGCGATGCGTCCAACACATGTACCGTGGGTTGATCGTACGAGGGCGCAATCTTGACGGCCGTGTGCTTGGCACTGGTGGTTGCTCCGCCAATGAGCAGAGGAACCTTCAGGCCGCAACGCTGCATTTCGTTCGCTACGTGCACCATCTCATCGAGACTGGGGGTAATCAGGCCGGAAAGGCCGATCATATCGACCCCTAGCTCGACGGCTTTCTCAAGGATTTTCTCGGCCGGGACCATGACGCCCAGGTCGATGATCTCGTAATTGTTGCAGCCAAGCACCACCCCCACGATGTTCTTACCGATATCGTGGACATCGCCTTTCACCGTGGCCAGAAGAATCTTCCCTCGGGCGGCCGCTGCTTCGCCGGAAGCCTCCTTTTCGGCCTCCATGAATGGCAGTAGGTACGCAACCGACTTCTTCATCACGCGGGCGCTTTTCACCACCTGCGGGAGAAACATCTTGCCGGCCCCGAACAAGTCGCCGACGACCGACATGCCGTCCATCAAGGGGCCTTCAATCACTTCCAACGATGTGTCGAATTTCTGGCGGGCTTCCTCCGTGTCTTCGTCGATAAAATCGACGATGCCGTGAATCAACGCGTGCGAGAGCCGCTTTTCGACGGGGGCTTCGCGCCAAGTGAGATCGACTTCCTTGCGCTTGCCCTCGCCTTTAACGGTTTCGGCGAACTCAACCAATCGTTCGGTGGCATCTGGGCGGCGATTGAACAAAACGTCTTCGATACGTTCGAGCAAGTCCGCGGGAATATCTTCGTAGATGCTCAACTGCCCTGCATTGACGATCCCCATGTCGAGACCGGCCTTGATGGCGTGATACAGAAACGCCGCATGGATGGCCTCGCGTAGCACCTCGTTCCCCCGGAATGAGAAAGAGACATTGCTCACACCGCCCGAGACTTTGGCCCCCGGGCAGGTCGCTTTGATTTGCGCAGTCGCTTCGATGAACGAAACGGCGTAATCGTTGTGTTCTTCGATGCCCGTGGCGACGGTGAGGATATTGGGATCGAAGATGATGTCGGTCGGGTCCATGCCGACCTCTTCGGTGAGCAGCTTGTAGGCTCTTTGGCAGATGCTCACCTTGTGATCCGTCGTGACGGCCTGCCCGGTCTCGTCGAACGCCATGACCACCACGGCCGCACCATAGCGGTGCACCATCTTGCCCTTTTGCAGGAAGTCTTCTTCACCTTCCTTCAGGCTGATTGAATTGACGATGGCCTTACCCTGCACGCATTTCAAACCGGCCTCGAGCACCGACCATTTCGAACTATCGATCATGATCGGAATTCGACAGATCTCGGGCTCGGAGGCGATCAGGTTCAAGAACCTGGTCATGGCCAACTCGCTGTCGAGCATGCCCTCGTCCATGTTCACGTCGAGGATGTTGGCGCCGCCTTCGACTTGCTCTTTGGCTACGGCCAGGGCGTCGTCGTATTGTTCATCGCGAATCAAGCGGGCAAAACGCTTTGAGCCGGCCACGTTGGTTCGCTCGCCGATCATGACGAACGTTGTTTCCGGTCGAACGGTGAGCGGCTCCAGCCCGCTGAATCGCGAGTACGATTCCAGCTTGGGGATCGAGCGCGGATTTTTGCCTTGCACTGCCCCGGCGATCGCCGCGATATGTGCAGGCGTGGTGCCGCAACAACCACCCACGATGTTCAGCCAACCGTTTTCGGCGAACTCGCCCAGCACCTTGGCCATTTGCTCCGGGGTTTCGTCGTAGCCGCCAAACTCGTTGGGCAACCCGGCATTGGGGTGACAACTGACATAGACGGGGGCAATGTGCGATAGTTCTTCGACATAGGGTCGCATCATTTCCGGACCCAACGCACAATTCAAACCCACGCTGAGCAAGTTGGCATGCGAGATGGAATTCCAGAAGGCTTCCAGCGTTTGTCCTGAAAGTGTCCGCCCACTGCGGTCGGTGATGGTGGCAGAAACCATCACGGGCAAGCGAAGATGCTGATCTTCGAAGAATTGCTCGATCGCGAACAAGCAAGCCTTCATGTTGAGCGTGTCGAAGCTGGTCTCAGGGAAGAGCAGGTCGACGCCGCCTTCCACCAAGGCCGCGATTTGTTCGTAGTAGGAGACGACAAGTTCATCGAAGGTGACAAGTCGCTTCCCCGGATCGTTGACGTCGGGAGACAGCGACGCCGTGCGATTGGTCGGCCCAATCGAACCCGCAACGAAACGGGGTCGCTCGGGGTCTTTGGCAGACACTTCGTCAGCAGCCCTTCGGGCACACTGCGCAGCAGCCAGATTGATGGCGCGGACCTGTGGTTGCAGGTCGTAGTCGGCCATCGAGATGCTGGTCGAGTTGAAGGTGTTGGTCTCGACAATGTCCGCCCCAGCTTCAAGGTATTCGCGATGAATCCGCTGGATCGTCTCGGCCTGCGTGATCGCCAGCAAATCGTTGCAGCCGTTCAGTGCTTTCGGGTGGTCGGCAAACTGCTCGCCTCGGAAATCGTCTTCCTTGAACTTGCAAGCCTGAATCATGGTTCCCATCCCTCCGTCGAGGACCATGATGCGCTGTTGCAAGACCGATTGAATCAGCCAGGTGGTATCAACCCGCTCGGCAAGAGACATGAACCGACTCCGAAGCTTGGTTTTGGTGGTCGTAGTTTGCGTCCCGATAGAACGACTTCCTGGAGGCTGCAAGCCCGGCCCCATTCCATGTTAGGGTCCGAGTCAATCTACTTGCACGACGGTGCGGTGCTTTTGCCGACAACCGGACTCTCTCGGGAATTGCATGCTGACTACTAGAACCGATGGTATGGAAACCGTCTGGGTTCAGAGTATGGCAGAATCAAAAAAACGCATCAAGGTCGCAACCCCTTAACAGCAAGCAACTTATCGACAAGAGGCTCCCGCCTGCAGATCGCTCGGGCTGGTGCCCCAATCTGCCATCACAGACGGCACGACTTGAGCAATGCTCAAGATCGCTAAAACCCGGACCGATATCAGCATACAACTCTTGGTCCTCGGTGTGCGCGTCAAAAGGCAATCCCAGAGCTTTCTGTTGCCCCAGGCTCGTACCGCTTCGTTCAACTTCCTTCGTAATCAGGCAGACGCATGAAGAACGCGGTCGAAAAATGGGAACGTCTTGGCGTAGCGCCCCCACGTGATGAGCTTCAAGTCGCGGCCGTCGGGCTGTCGGCAGCGCGCTCCGCAGCACCCGAACGCACCACGGTCAATCAGGCGGTGGGTCAAGCCGTGACAGCAGACCCGTTGATGTCCTCGCCGGTCGAGGCTCCGCCGATCATCGCAGCCGAAACAGAGGCCCAGAAACCAGAAATACAAAAGCACTTCCGCGTCGAAGCTGCCCATACGACAGCACCGTCCGTTGAACGATCCGAGGAGACTTCCTCGCCTGCGGTCCCGGGCAGTGCGAAGCCCTCGCAACTCAGTCAACGTATGCAACGGGTACAAGAAACCTGTGCCCGGCTTCTACCCATCAAAGGTCGCTCTAGTAAGGAAGAAACGACCAGTACGGCTGGCTGGGTGATGAAGTTACTATTCCACCCCGAGGCCGTGGTAGTGCTGCTACTCATCGTTGCCTGCTTCCTGGCAATCGTAATTCTCGATCCTGGCGAGCCCGAAGAAGCAGAATTGGCGGTTGCCCCACCAGCGGAACAGAAAGCTCCCGAAGCGACGACACCCGCCCTCGAGGCGCCCGTTGCGGAGTCGATGTTGCCGGCGGTTCAAGCCGCTCCGGTCGTTCCACAGCCGGCGGCGAGCCCTGTGGCTGAAGCCACTCCGGATAGCGCGGTCGGGACTCCGGTTGCGGAAGTCCCTGTCGTGGAAGCTCCCTTGGCCGAGGCTCCGGTCGTTTCTGAACCGGTAGCCCAGTCGCCTCCGCCCTCGAGTGCCACGCCGGTGGCTCCTCCTGCTGGCGAGGCTGTTCCTCAGGTTGCACAGGCCATGCCCCCGGTTGCACAACCGCAGTCGCCGGCACCTTCGACAGCCGAGTTGACCGTTACCGAAGCGGTAACGCCGCCGGTTCAAAATCCTACGGTGGTGACCATTTCGCCCCATGCGAACACCTATCCGATCACGCCAACTCCTCAAGGCCAGCAAAATGTGAGTGTGGCCCCGCAAGCATCGATGCCCCCTCAAGCAGCGACCAATATGCCGGCGGTAATCGGCGGGCAAAACGCCGCTGCGGAACAGGCCAGTGTCTGGCCGCAGAGCGGAGCACCCATGTTCGAAGGACCGCCTTCCTCTGCAGGCACAATGAACGTAGCGCTGGGGCATCCGCAACCGAAGCGGATCCTCAATCACACCTATACTCCAGGTGCACCTGCGACGAGCATGCCGACGGCAAGTCCATCGGCCTATCCTCCGACGGTCTCTCCGGAACTGTATTGGCAACCTCAGCACGTCGCACAAAGACCTCCTCAGCCGCGGACCAATCCTGGTGCCGCGCAGTTGCAAGGAATTATTCAGCAACCCCAGTCGGGAAACCTTCATGAGCACTACTGATCAACTGTTGGTGAAAGCATTTCAGAACGCGAACGGTCCCAAGTTCGCTACGTCCAAGGTCATCGACCAAACGCCGGCAGAACACGCTGACGCCACGGAAGCCGTTGCCCTGAGCGAACCTGCGCCAACGGATGAGAGCCCTGCCGTGGTCGACGACACGCGGTCCATGATTGGGCTACTGAATCGGCAGGCGGCGGGTATCGAGTCGGAGGAACCACAGCCTTCGGCGCCCCAACAGCCATCGGGTCTCTCGCTTACGGCCGAGGAGAAGTGGCAACCAGCCCTCGAAGTCGATCACCTTGCATGGCCACCGATCGTAGACACGGTTTTAGGCCGCGCCTCCGTGATGCTCGGGAAGATTACCGAGCGACTTGGTCAAGCGGCTCGGAATCGGCCGCAATTGATTGCCGTGGTGGGCGACCGCCCGGAGGCGGGTGCCACGACGATGACCCTGTCGTTGGCGCGACTATTCGCCGCAAACCAACTCTCGGTGGCCCTGGTCGACCTCGATGAGTCGAACCCCATGTTGGCCCAAGCGTTGGGCGTTCGGCCCATGATTTCGTGGCTGGCCACCTTGGATGAGGGAGTGGCCCTGGAAGAGGTGCTCATCGAATCGGTCAAAGATCAGGTGACATTGTCACCGCTGTGCCAGCCTTCAGAAACGGTGATCAACGTCAACGGTGCAACCCTGGCACAAAAGTTCTGGGTACCACTCTCCAGCCACTTTGATGTGATTCTTGCAGACTGCGGAACCGCAGGCAGTAACGACCGATTGACCAACGTGCTTTCGGCCGCCGGCATTTCGGAATTGGTCGTGGTGGCCGACAACCGCTGCGACGATGGAACGGTTGCCGAAGTGGCCCGACCGCTGCTCGAACAAGTGAGCCCCGTTCACTGGAGCGTGATTCGCAATTTCACGGCGTAGTATCACTCGGGCTCACGCCCGCGAAAGATACTTCCCCGTTTGCGTATCGACTTTGATCGTTTCGCCGTTGGTCAGGTACTCGGGCACCTGCACCACCAGGTTGGTTTCTAACGTGGCGGGCTTCGTGCGGCTCGTGGCTGAGTTGCCCTTGGCCGCCGGGTCGCACTCGGTCACTTTCAGTTCGACAGTCAGCGGAATCTGGATCCCGATACAACTGTCGTTGTAGATCATGGCCAATACGCCTTCGGTCTCTTCAGTGATGTACTGCAAGTCATCGCTGACCGTTTCCATCGACAAGGCGTACTGGTTGTAATCTTCCTGATCCAGAAAGTGGGCGAACTCTCCATCGGTGTACATCAGCTTTACCGGCTTTCGCTCGAAGTCCGCTTCGTCAAGCGATTCCCCGCCTTTCAGCGTGATGTCCACTTTTTGACCCGTGGTCAGGTTGGTAGCGCGATATTTGTAGAGGGTTGCCGCGCCCCGGGCCGAGGGTGTTTGAACCGTGATCGTACGTATCAGGCAAGGCTGATCGTTATAGACCACTGCCGTGCCAGTCTTGATTTCCTTCGCAAGCATGGATGATTCCTGTTTTGCCGTATGGATCTTGCGGCCAGCGCAACGCCGCCGGCCCAGATTGGATCGAAAGTGTAGTCCCGAGTCGAGAGAGTCGTCGGGAAAAACGGAACATCTCGGGACCGCGACCACAAGCTTGGTCGCAAATCGTTTGCACCCCGGGCCCCTTTGTTCGAATCGTATGGAAACCTACATCAACATGCCCGACTGAGGGTCGACACCGACTCCCCGGGTCAACTCAGTCAGCGCATCGATCACATTGATTAGAGCTCCCGGGTCGACCATGGCGTCGGGACCCTCCTGCTCGGCATCGCTTACCTGTTCGAAGTGCATCACGTCAAACCGTGCGTCGCATTGGGCGAACTTCTCCCACTTTTCCTGTTCCATTTCGTCGCGATCTTCCCCGGCCAGTTCTTCCAACATGGAGTCGCGTTGTTCCGTTACTTCTTCGCCCACCAGGTAGCTGACATCGATGGCAGTGAAGTCGGCCGGAGAACGAATCGTCAATGACTCGAAGCGGCCCTCGCTGTCGGCATGCAAATTCGAGATTTCGTACCGGGGGTTGAGCTGTTCGACGATGCTCTTGACCTCGTCGAGTTGGGGACGTTGGTCCGAATCGAACAGCACGAAGTATGTATCGCGCCAGTCGTAGGAATCGTCTTGGAACATCGACATCGGTAACTTCCTTTCCGCGAGAGGAGAGCCGCTTAGGCTTCCCATGAGTCGTCTGGCGGAGACATGCCGCCGTGCCATGTCTCTAGTGCTTCGATCATACGATCACGATCGCCTTGAGTACTCCATACCGACTCGCCTTGTTCGAGCCGAATTTCGTACATTCCTTCGCATTGGCAGTCGTCCTCACCACAGAAGTGTGGCGTATCAGCAACCCAAATGACTCGGTACAACGGGACGTGCTTGTCATCAATCAGACAAAGGATAGGCATGGTGCAAGTACCTCAACTTGGTTATTCCCCGGGATTTCCTATCTACGGGGACAATTACATGAGGACGCCTCATTCGTGCGCCTTCTGTTGATTGCGGCGTACCTGTATACGAGGTTCATTTTAGGTCGGTTGCCCCAATTCCGTCGAGCGGCGTGTGGCGGCTTCGACGGCGGCCATCATCGTGGCTCGCAGACCTCCATGTTCGAGCGCCTGCAGTCCGGCAATCGTCGTCCCGCCGGGGCTGGCGACGCGATCCTTGAGCGTTGCCGGGTGTTCACCGGTTGCCAGCACCATTTCCGCGGCGCCCCTCACGGTTTGGGCTGCCAACGCGGTGGCTACGGCTCTTGGTAGTCCCATTCGAACACCCCCGTCGCTGAGGGCCTCGATGATTTGAAAGACGTAAGCGGGCCCCGACCCCGAGAGCCCCGTGACGGCGTCTAGCAGCGATTCGTCCAGCAGGTGAGCCTGACCGACGGTCCAGAGCAAAAGCTCGACCAGCTTCGCGTCGGCTTCCGTGGCACGGGCACCGAGACTATAGGCGCTAGCGCTGAACCCAACCAGGCATGGTGTGTTCGGCATCACGCGAACCAGCCGTGGTACGTCGCCGGTTTCTTTGGCCAGCGTGGCAGTGGTGAGCCCTGCAGCGATCGAAATGAGCAGATGATCTTTGGTCCACAGCTTCACGAGCGGGGCCAAGGCCGTCGCGGCATGTTGAGGTTTGACGGCCAGAAAGACGACGTTGGTGCTCTCCAGAACTTTCGAGTTTTCATCGACTTGCACCCCTCCCGTGGCCGCGGCGAAGTTCGCGCGTGCTTCGGGCGAAGGGTCAGCGGCGATCAAGTTTTGGGGCTCGATCTGTTTGGCCGATACGAAGCCTTTGGCCAGGGCCGTGGCCATCTGTCCGGCTCCGAGAAAACCCAATTTCAACGCTGGCATCTTGTTTCCTGTGTAGTAGTCCCGCGGAATTGGCACAATTTAAGCCAAATACGAAATACGGACAATCGATGAAAAAGGCTTGCGGTACGACTCCTTACGAAGACACCCCCCAAGAATAGGTCACTGCGATTCAGTGCATGCATCGAACCGGTGGACTTTCGCGGAATCGGTCTGGACCCCCGCAGGCGAGTTTGACACACTCTCGCCGGAACTTTTCCCACGATTCGCGCGCATTCGCCCTCGACCGTTCATCGGTGCGCGAGTAAGGCTAGAAGGTATGAGACCATGCGAACGCTCGCATTGCTGCTCGTTTTTCTGACGTTTGCCCCGGCTTGCGCCCGTGCCGAGGGTTGGGCGTTTAAGAACCTGTTGCCCGGTAAAACAGAATCCGAAACGAAAAAGACAACGATGGTGAACGGTCGCCCCTTGATCGGAAGTCCGTACGCCAAGCGTGCGGAAAGTAGCAGTGCCGGACCTTCGGTATTCACGCGCATGGGACAAGGCACCAAGGCCTTCTTCGCCAAGACCACCGATGTGTTGACATCGCCATTCCAACGAGACGAGCCCGCGAGCAAGACCGTGAGCAGCTTTCCGACTTGGCAGCAAAGCTCCAACGAAACGGGATCGCGTTGGTCGAATAAGAAAGAAGTCGAAGAACAACAACCCGGCTGGTTCGGATCGTTGTTTCAACAAAACGAGGCTCCCCACCCGTCGCGCACGGTGTCTGACTTCTTGGGCCAGGATCGACCTGGCGGCGGGTTGTAGTCAAAACATCGTTGATTTCCGAGTTGCACTGGATCCAAAGCGGAAACCGGGCGTGAGAATGCTCACGGAATTTCCTGAAGGACAGCCAACACATCATGCGTCCTGTTTGGTCAAACGCTGTGAACGATGCCCTCGCCGTCCTCCGCCGTATGATGGTGGGTTGCTCGATTGTGGTGTTTGGCCTCGCCGGCGGTTGTTCGATGAGGAACCTTCCGGTCGACGCCCCGCTGACATCGCACCAGATCGATGAGAACGAGGCTCCTCACCCTTCACGAACCGTGTCTGAGTTCTTAAGCCAGGAACGGCCCGGTGGCGGGTTGTAGTCAAAAACATCGTTGAATTCCGACTCGCATCGAATCCAAACCGAAACCGCGCGTGAATATTTGCACGGAGCATCCTGGAGGCTAGCCCAATCATCATGCGTCCTGTTTGGTCATACGCTGTGAATGTTGCCCTCGTCAACCTCCGACTATTCATGGTGGGTTGTGCGTTTATGGTGGTTGGCTTCGCCGGGGGTTGTTCGACGATGGACCTTCCCGTCGACGCTCCGCTGACGTCGCTCCAGAACGGTGAAGACGATCAGATCGAGGAAATCCGCGAGACGGCCTTGGCAGACCCCTTCCCCACCGCTGCCGAAGCTGGGCTCGACACGCCGGCGGAACCGGAACCCACGGACGAGTAAGTCCCCTCGGGTGCCACGGACGCGGTCGCGAACGTAGAATGGACGCAGAACTCCTGCGTACTCATTCAGTCGGAACTTGATGAACGCCAATCTGCCTAACCAGGACATCGTGCTGATTGGTGCTGGCCATACACATTGCCACATCCTTCGAATGTGGCGGATGCAGGCCCTGCAAGACGTTCGGCTCACCTGCATCAGCGACTTCTCGGTGGCAACCTACTCCGGAATGTTACCCGGCACGCTGGCAGGCTTATACGACCGCGAGCAGATGCAGATCGACCTCGTACGGCTCTGCGCGGCAAGCGGAATCCGTTTTCTTCAGGCCAACGTGAGCGGGCTCGATATCCAACGCCGCCAGGTTTTGCTCGAGGGTCGTCCCCCCGTCCCTTACGACGTGCTTTCGATCGGCATCGGTTCCATTCCCAGCGGCATCGATGGGGTAACGTGCCAATCTCCGGGAGACCGCTGCAGCGAGCCCATCGCGATCAAGCCGATGCAAACGTTTCTAGGGCGGTTGGATCGGCGTCTGGAAGAAGTCGCCAAGACGTTGGATGGTCGTCGGCCGAGGATCGCCGTGGTGGGAGGTGGCGTGGCCGGAATCGAAATCACCCTGGCCCTTACGCCGCACGTTGAGTCACGATTGGGGTGCCAACCGCAATTGCTGCTGATCGACCGACATGCACAACTGGCAGGAGGTCTAAGTCCCCGAGCTGCGGCGAACGTGCACCGCGAGCTGCAGCGGCGCGACGTTCGGGTCACGCTGAATACCGAGGTCCGCGAAGTTCGACCCGGTGAAATTGCCCTCAGCGATGGACAGCAGGTGCCGGCAGATATCGTGTTGTGGACCACCGGTGCCGCAGCACCGCCGTTGTTGGGAAAGTTAGGCCTTCCGACCGATGAACGGGGGTTTCTGCTTACCGAGCCGACGCTGCAGTCCACTTCGCAGGAACCGATCTTTGCGGTGGGTGACACAGGTACGATTCAGAGCGAGCGGACCCTCAAGGCCGGCGTGTATGCGGTTCGGCAGGGCCCGGTCTTGTGGCAGAACCTCGCTCGCCGCCTGAACGGGAAACCGCTGCTCGAATACAGGCCACAGCACAATTTCTTAAAGCTGCTTTCGACGGGCGACCGACGCGCCATCGTCGATTACAAGGGCCTCAGCACCGCCGCAGCCTGGTGTTGGAAACTGAAGGACAGAATCGATACGCGGTTCATGGCTAAGTACCAGGACTATGCCCCCATGGCCATGGAGGAAACATCCGCAGCGGCAACGGGCCAGGAATCAGCTGCCATGCGGTGTGCCGGCTGCGGGGGAAAGGTTGGCAGCGACGTGCTGCATCGTGCGCTTAAGCGGCTTGATATCCCGAGCTCGGAACGCGTCCTGCTGGGACTCGATCAGGCCGACGATGCGGCCGTGCTGCAAAGTTCGACCGACCAGGCGATGATGGTGACCACCGATTTCTTCACGGCGTTTGTCGACGACCCCTATCTGGTTGGGCGGGTCGCGGCGCTGAATGCCGCCAGCGATACTTTCGCATTGGGAGGACGCCCGATTGCGGCGCTCGCCATGGCCACGCTACCGGTCGGGCGGCCCAGCCAACAAGAACAACTGTTGTTTGAGATGTTGGCCGGCGGACTGCGTGAGTTTCGCCAGATGGGAGCGACCCTGGCCGGAGGGCATACGATTGAGGGTGCCCAAACGATGTTGGGCTACACCGTCATGGCCGATGCCCCCGCAGACCGGTTGACCCCCAAGTCGGGTCTGCGACCGGGAGACATGTTGGTGCTGACCAAGCCGCTGGGGACCGGCGTTCTGCTCGCGGCGCACATGCAGGCGCGATGTCGCGCTGTGTGGTACCAGACGCTGGTCGCTTCGATGCTCACCAGCAATCAGCTTCCGGAAGGTCTGTTGCAGGAGTTCGACATTCAAGCGGTCACGGATGTCACCGGGTTCGGCCTCGCGGGCCACCTTCTGGAGATGTTGCGAGCCAGTGGCGTGGCTGCCGAGATCGAACTTGCCAAGATCCCGCTGCTGCCTGGTGCCTCGGAGTTGATCGCCGAGGGAATCGAAAGCACGCTGGCGCCAGCCAACCGTGCGGCAGAGAACGCGATGGAAGTAGACGCGGCACTTCGGAGCGAAACGCCCTACACGGCCCTCTTCGATCCTCAAACATCAGGCGGATTGCTTCTGGCGGTGTCCGAAGACAAAGTTGCGAGTCTCGTCAGCCGTCTGGAAGAATTAACCGACTGGCGGCCTGCTGTCATCGGTCGGGTGAAGCAGCAGGCAGATGAATCGTCGCGGCTGGTCATTGTGTAAGTGGGGAAACCAACCTATTCTCCGCTCAATCCTAGACTCTCATTCGTTGTAGATCGTCATGCCCCGCATTCGCATGCTCGCTGTGGATATCGACGGCACGCTGGTGAACAGCCGTGATGAGTTAACCGTGGCCACGCAAGAAGCAATGGCCGAGGTCCTGAATGCTGGGGTCCAGATTGTGTTGGCGACCGGTCGGAGATACGGGCGAACGCTGCCCCTGGTCGAACCCTTAGCCTTGCAGGTGCCGGTCATCACGGCTAGCGGGGCATTGATCAAACTGCCGGTGTCGCACGAGACGCTTTTCAGGGCACACATCGAAGGTCCGCTGCTGAGAGAAGTTCTACGAGTGATCGACGAGCATGGTTACGACGCGATGCTGTACAGCGACACCTTCGAACAAGGGTTCGAATTCTATCGCCCTCCGAACGATTCGCCGGAGCCCTTGCTGGCCGAATTCCTCGGGCTCAACGAAGGTTGGCATCGTGAGTGGCCGCGACTGATGGTCGAACCGCCCGGGGATATCTTCGCCTGTTTCGCGATGGGCACGCAGCATGAGATGCTGAAGGTCCACGAGGCACTTCAGGCACAGTTGCCCGGGAGTTTGTATACCCACGTTCTCCGCAGCCCTCGCTACACGGGCTACATGTGCGAGATCGCCCCCGTCGGGGTCACGAAATGGTCCGGCGTGCAGCACCTGGCGCGAGAATGGGGAATCGACGATCACGAAATCTGCGCCGTGGGCGACGACGTGAACGACATTCCCATGATCGAAGCGGCCGGCCTCGGCATCGCGATGGCCAACGCTCTGCCTGAAGTTCTAGAGGCCGCCGATCACGTGGTCCCATCATGTGACGAAGACGGACTGGTTGAGGCCGCGCGACTGATCCTGGGCTAAGACGTAATGCCCTTGGTCAGTGTCATGAAGGCTGTCTCGAGGTTCAGCTCTTCTTCCTTGAAAAGCGTGATCTTAAAACCGGCTTCGATCAACATGCTGGGAAGTTGGCTGTAGTCTTCAACTTCGGGGGCCAGCTTGACCAGAAGCTGACCATCGTCGACTTCAACCGTGTCGACCAGATCGTTGCCTTCCAGAACGGGAATCGCCGGGCCGGGCTCGCCGGCGATGGCAATTCGCAGCACGCCTTGCCCGCGAACTTGCTTCATCACTTCGGCCACCGATGCGTTGACCAGCAACTCGCCCTTTTCGATGATGCCGATCTTGTTACAGATGTCCGCCAGCTCGGGCAGGATATGACTGGAAATCATGATCGTTTTGCCCATGTTCCGCAGCTCTTTAAGCAGCCCGCGGATTTCGATGCGGGCACGCGGATCGAGTCCGCTGGCGGGTTCATCGAGCAGCAACACGTGCGGATCGTGCAGCAGAACTCGGGCCAGACCGAGTCGCTGAGTCATTCCGCGGGAGAGACTGGTTACCAGGGCGTCGCGTTTGTAGGTCAAGTCGACCAGCTCGAGCACTTCGTCGCATATCTTGCGGCGCGCCGGGCCTTTGATTCGGTAGGCGGCTGCAAAGAACTCCAGGTACTCGATCACTTTCATATCGTCGTACACGCCGAAAAAGTCGGGCATGTAGCCAATCAGGCGACGGATTTCCTTGGGGTGCGTGTAGATGGAGTGCCCGCAGACGTATGCCTCGCCGTGAGTGGGGTTCAACAGCGTGGCCAGAATCCGCATGGTGGTCGTTTTGCCGGCTCCGTTGGGGCCAATGAAGCCAAACACATCGCCTTTGTCCAGCTTCAAGTTCAAGCTCTTTACCGCGAACAGATCGCCGTAGGTCTTGGTAAGGTCGCGTGTTTCAATCACTTGTCGAGTTCCTTCAAAGGGCAATCAGTTCGTACTCAGCGAAGCGGGGTCTCGCGGAAGTCGGGCTTCGGTGGTCGATGCTTCATCTTGATCTGCGTCGGACAAGGGGATCACAAAGCGGTAGTACGTCCAACGTCGATCTTGTTCACCGTAGAGAATTCGTTCCCCGTCGGTGAACTGGGTCCCTGCTCGCTGAGTGCGACAAAGCAATATGGCGTGATTGGTCCCTAATAAGTCGCTGAGATCGATGAATCCCTGGTACTGATTCATTGGTTGCAGCCAACCGGTTGAATTCGCCACGTTGGCCGAGTCATAAAACATCATCCACAACATGGTCTCCGGAACGGAAAGATCTTGCATCCAACCGTAGAACTGGTTGTATTCAGTGTCGACTTCGCTGATTTCCTGGTCGATTCTCGTTCCTAATTGGCGCCAGGTGTTCTCGGGAGTGATCCCCACCGGTAAGCCATTTTCAAGCATGCCCAGGTCGTAAGCCCGATTCGACGCGAAGAGAATTGCGTCTTGCAGTGGCTCTTCGATATGGCTGGTGATTTCGCCGACCAGTAATGAACCTTCGGACCATTGCAGCGAGGCATCCAGCGTGCCTGGCTGGAATGCTCTCCAGCGACCGGTGAAGGCCTTGGTCGACCACACTTGAATCGGTACCCCGAGCATCCTGTCTAGTTGTGGCGAGAACACGTAACCGCTCGACCAGAGGGACGACGAGCCGAACTGCGATGACATTCCTCCCAACCCCGCGCCGGGAATGCCCAGCCACGACACGATGCGTTCGACTTGCGAAGTATCTCCGCCGCCGGGAAGTTCGGGGGTGATGCCCAAAGTCAGCGATTCCACCCGCGGGCTAAACATGTTCATCCAACTGCTTCCGCGAACCAACCCGGAATCGAGATCGATGTCGACCACGTCCACCTGATTCACGCGAACGTTGTCGCCCTTGAGCCAGAACGCCAGAAAGTACGCCCCCACGCTTACGATCACCACGATCAAGGGGAAGGTGATCCAAGTGAGTTCCATCCGCCTGAGCACGTTCTTCACAAAGAAATAGTCGACCGGACCGATGAGCAGGATGTAGACGATGACCATCAGGGCCACGATCCAAAACGGTACGAGCCGCACCCCCTCGAACTGTTCCAGTCCGTTGCGAAGCAAGCTGGTGAGATCGTTGGCGTAGCCCATTCCCGCGGCCGCATTTGCGTCGTCGATGTCCAATTCGGGTGGCTTTCTGAGCAGTTTGTTGACGACGTGCCCCCGCGATTCCCAGCCTGCAAAGGGCGGCGAATCCAAATCGAGCGTGACAAGCGTCACCGTTCCAAAGCCGAGCGACGAGCGAAGGACCAGCGGCAAATCGCCCTGCTTCAATTCGACCACCCCGGTGAAGCCTTCGATGCGCGGAACGCTCAAATCGACTTGCGAGTCGTCGGAAATAGAAAGTCCCCGCAGAGGATTTCGCTTTTCGCTGTACGATTCCAGCGTGGTCCCGACTTCGCTGGCTTCAAACCCCTGCCGCGTGACCATTCCCACGAATTGGCCGTCCAGCAGATCCGCCAACGGTGCATTGTCTGTCAAAACGTCGGGTGCGTTGCCTCCCACGGTAAGAATGACTTTGCCGCCCATCTCGACCCATTGCAGCAACGCCGTGTGACGGGCATCGCCGGGCACCAGCGAGCGGAAAATCTCCGGCTTCGACGTGGACAGCACCAGGTAATCCACCCCGTCGTACCCGAACCATCGCGTGGGCAATTGCGAAACATCGCTCAACTCGGCGATCGTTCCAGAATCGAACCCTTCGCCGGATAACCTGGCGGCCTCGTCGAGCCCGATCGAAGGACCGACCCCGACGATGATTTCTTGTGAGACGTCGTACGGTGCGGGAACCGAGTTGGGGTCTCCGATGGTCTTCGTGGTGAACTTTCTCGAAATGCTGCCGCCTTCGTAGGAATAGCGAACCGTGAGGTCAGTTTCGATCGCACCCAGGCGAATGATGGCGCGAGCAATGGCTTGCCGACCGGTCAGCACCTGGGTCGGCCGACCACCGACGCTTGGCATGGTGGCCGGTACCCCGTCGCCATCGTTGGCCGTGATGGTGACCTGGCCCGTGGTCGTATCGGTTCCGCCCAATAGGGTGACTTCAACGGGGGTCCACTGCCCGACTTTGTAGAGCCCGTCGAACCCCATGCGGATTCCCAGAATCTTGGGCTTCTGAGATTTGTCTTGTGCCGCCACGGGCGAACCGAGGCACGTGATGAAGGCCACGAGCAGGACGAGTACATACCTGTTGGCGGTGCGCGCAGCTTGGGCCTCGCCGAGATTGCCTCTGAAAGTGTTCCGCCAGGTCATGGCTTCTCCGCATCGTCACAAACGCAAACCATCTGCCCACAACCGGGACACCCCGAACCGTATTTGCTTGCCACGGCCTGTCCCAAGTCTACGTCGACAACATTGGCAATGGTGGCCAGCCATGCCAGAACATCGGCAAATTCCTCTTCCCGCTCTTGTTGGGTTCCGTCGCGCAGGGCCGCGGAAAGCTCGCCAACCTCTTCCATCAGCCACATGAAGGTGCCGTCGACCCCGCGGGCAACATCTTTCTGCATGTACATCATGCGGATCAATTGTTGCAGGCCCGATAGCGAATCGACCGTTGGGTTGGGCGTATCGGATCGATCTTGCGAGGCTTCTGGCGATGGATTCATAGCTCGAACCTTAGCAGGATTCTTGCGGCACTGCGATAGTCGCCCCCGCGATCGAGCAACTGCTCGAGCACTTCTCGAATCCGCTCGGGTTGCGGTGCGTTGATGCAGAGTGTCGCGAGTTGCTCGTGCCACTTGGGATCATTGGGCCGCAGGTCGACCAGCGTTACCAGTTCTTCGCCAGCGGTTTCATGATCTTCGGTTCGCAGGGCAACTTCGGCCGCGATGCGATGGGCATCTTCGTTCAGCACGTTGGCGTAGATTGCCTGCCAGGCCCAGTGTTTGGCCTGTTGGTCATCACCTCGGTCGGCAGCCAATTGGGCGAGCTTGACCCGAATCTGCTCGTCATCGGCATCGAGCAACGTCATTTCTTCCAGCAAACCAACTAGGTTTTCCTCATCGTTGGTCTGCAGGTACACGCGAGCCAACCCCTTGAGCCAACGAGGGTTTGCCGGTTGGTAGTCGCGACCCAGGCGGTAGAGTCGTGCCGCTTCGTCGAGCTTGTTGGCTTTGATCATCAGGGCGGCTAGCAAGGCCAACGAATTCTCTTGTGGGGCCTGCTCGTCGAGACTGGCGGTGAGGACCTCGATCGCGCGACGTCCTTCGCCCGTGACCAGGTGCAGTCGGGCAATGACGTAATTGGCGAGTTGATGTTGCGGTTGCGCATCGAGCACCTGCTGAGCCAGACGACGGGCCTGAGGATACTCGCGGCGGCTCAAATGCATGACCGCCAACTGAGACAGGGCCTGGGGACTTTGGGGTTCCTTCGCAAGCAGCTCGCGAAGTTCTTTCTGGGAGAGTTGCTTCGTCGGGGAGGAGGCGGACAACCCATTGACAATCTCGTTCACATACTGCGTGTATCCCTGCTCGAACTCTTCCAGCGAGACGTCGAATGCCTGGCGAATCGCGTCTTCGTTCGAGATGCACGTGGTGAACGCTGTTAGCAGTTGGGCAAATGCGGTCTCGCCGTAGGTTTCCAGCATGTAATCTGCGTAGAGTTCCGCCTGGCAGTAGGCCATTTGCCAGTCGAGCCCCGTCTTGGGGCGGATGAACCCCAGATTCAAATTCTTCAGCGTGAAGACATCGCCTCGGGGGACACGTTCGGCCAGCATTTCGTTCCACGCCTCCGAACGCGGGTAGCCCTCGTTCCAAACGGCCAAGGCTTCGGTGTACCAGTGGGGGATGTTGAATTGGGTTTGCTGCAAGTTGATGACGTGCACGAATTCGTGCTTCACGACCTGGGCCCAATTGAACGTTTGCTGGGCGTCGTTTGGAGAGGTGAGTGCGACCATGGTACCGGCGCATGCCCCCACGGTGCCCACATAGGGTAGCCCGACCATCCTCGCGCTGAACCATCCGTGGCCATTCGTATTGCGTGCGGTATTGAAGATCTCGAATAACGACTTCTCCGCCGGTTCGTAACCCAACTGCTCGCACAGCTCGGGATAAATCTCTTCCAGGTAGCGGCCCATGTAGCGGGCCAGAATGCTGTCCTTCTCGGCGTCGTAACGAATCACAAAGTGCTTGGTCTCTAGGGTCGAGTACTCATCGAGTACCTCCAGTACCTTCAGCATGTTACTGACACGCACGTTGAAGGGATCGATTTCGAAGGCCTCATTGAACAACTCGCGAGCCTGATCCTCGCGACCGATTCTCATGTACATCAACCCCAGCCCGCTGCGGGGACCAATGAGCTGCGGCAATCGATCGAGCGCCTCTTGGAAGAAGCGTTCCGCCGCGTCGAACTTGCGTCGCGCTTCAAGCTGCCGAGCGAGTACAAGAAAAAATCGGCCCGCGTGAGCATTGCGCTCGATCACCTCGTCGATGATACGGCCCGCTCGCGTGCCCGATAAATCGGCCTGGTACCCGTCCAAAACCAGATAGGTTGCCGCAAGTCGACCGAGGGTCTCTTCTGCAACAGGGTTGTACTCGAGGGCGGCCTCAAGCGCTTCGGCCGCCTCGCTCACCTGAAAATTGGCCATCAGCAGGTCCGCTTTGAGTTGATGGGCCGAAAGCAGTCTTGGATTGCATTGCAACGCCCGCTCGATCGAGGTTTCGGCCTGATCGAGATTGTAATTCTGCAAATGCAGTTCGGCCCGAGCCGCATGGACTTCGGCCGCACTGGGATTGATTTTCAGCGCTGCATCGAGCGATTTTTGGGCTTCGGCCTGATTGTATTTTTCGAGGAATAGCACGCCGGTTTCATAGTGCGACGGCCAATAATCGTCCTGGGTCTGCAGTGCATCGGGGAACAGGTTGCTGACCAGAAAGGTGAATTGGTCGCTCTGACGATTCCACCGGGCAAACTGTGCGGCGCCCAGGCCTATCACGCGCAAGTCGTCCGCTTCACGGACCTCGTGACCGTTGTAATAGTCGACAAGCCACCGATACTCGCTGTCGGCTTCTTCCAATCGCCCCGAGACTCTTGCGAATTCGCCCTTGATCCAATGGGCTAGCAACTCGTCGGAGTTACGATCCAGTGCGATCTCAATGTGTTTGGCCGCCTCGTCGTACCGACCCTGATCGAATTGCAGGCTTGCGAGATACGCCGCTGTACTCGCAATGGCACCATCGTTATCTTGCTGCGATTCGAGCGCCGCCAGTAAAAGCTGCTCTGCCTCCTGAACCTCACCCTGGGCTTCGCGGCAGCGTGAGTTGCCTAAGACTGAAATCAGGGGGAATTCTTCGGCGGCAGATGCGTAGATGTCTGCCGCTTCGGCGTAGTTGCCTGCCATTTCAAGTCTGCGGGCCTGACCCAGGTCGACACCGGCCCAAGCCTGCGAGGCCCAGCACAACAGTAGTGCCAAGCAAGCTGCCCCCCAGCATTGCTTCTTCCCGCAGGGTCCCATTGGTCCACTCGCACAGCAGGTGAGGATGTGGCTACTGCCAACATCTCTATTGGCTCCATAGACTTACGTTATCTCATCATCAGAAAGCCGGCAAGCAAACCCTGTATTTGCAACGATCGTTGAGGGCATTTGACGCCTTGGGCGAGGGCCGCATAAGATTTGCATCCTTGACGTTACAGATTTGAGCCTGGAGTAGCCTCCCGTTGCGATTTGTCCCGGCGGTGCACTTTTGGCACGCAGTTTCGAGTCCCAAGAACGATACGAGTAAACTGTCCATGGAAGAATCAGCCACAATCAGTTACGACGATTTTGCAAAGCTCGACCTGCGCGTTGCCAAGATTTTATCTGCCCGCGAACACCCGAACGCCGACAAGCTGCTGCTGTTGCAGCTCGAAGTGGGCGACGTCGAAAAGCAAATCGTGGCGGGAATTCGAGGGCACTACGAGTTGGACGACCTGGTGGGCCGACAGATCGTCATCGTGAATAACCTGCAAAGGGCCGTCATTCGCGGGGAAGAATCCAACGGAATGTTGCTCGCCGCCAGCTGTGGCGAGAAAGTTGTCCTACTCCGGCCCGATAGCGATTGTGCGTCCGGGGCGGGCATCAAATAACACCGCCGGCGGAGTCGATTGCGGTGTAGACGGATTACCCTGCCAGATTACAGCACGGGCCCATGAGTTTGCTGAACCATGGGATGCCGGTTGAGCTGATGCGCGCGAAATAGCCAGTAGGCGTGGAGATAGTCGATGGCTGAGATGAGCCGCGTGGTGCGCGGTCCCGTGCGCGTAAATATGCCGTGGCTATCGTTCTTCCAGTGGTAGGCGTCCGGGCGATACTGATCGATCCATACCGGGTGCTCGGCAACGCTGTCGGTGCCCTTGTAGATGAAGCGATCCAACGGAAAGCGTCGGAGGTGTTCGACGCCATCCAGGAGGTTGCGTTCCATCAGGGCTCGTGCACTGTTTTGTTTGCGGTTGATCATCAGGTCGAACACCTGATGATCGGTTAACAATGCTGCCCACATGAAGCTGCACAGGGCGTTGTGTTGCCCGTCGAGGTACTCCATGCTGTGGTAGCCGGTGCGGCCCATGCGATAGAGAAAGTTGGCGTCGAGCGGTCCGCCGGCCGTTCGGCTGGAGTGAATATCCATGGCAAGAGAAATGAACGCCGCATTGGTGACGTGATTGCGATCGTTCATTCCCTTCACGAACGGACTGCCGCCAACGCGTTGCGGTTGCACGATATTTCGCCACGGATGTTCGTAATAAACGTGCTCTTTATCGCGCAGGTCGCGAAAGGCTTCATGAATCCGGGCTTTCCCGGCAGCGTCTCCCCCGGCGAAGTAATGTCCCAGGGCAACGATCTGATACGCCACTTGTGCGTTGAACGGAACGCCTACCGAGGCAAACACCGGAGTCATGTCGCCATAGGGCGAACGCTGCCCATTGCGATCGGTTAGCTTGTAGTTGTGATCGATGAGGTGAAGCACCATGTCGGTCACGTCGTCGCGTGCGATCCGTTGGACTTCGGGAGGCAGGTCGTCGTAAACGTACATCATCATCGTCGCGTATCCGCCTGCTAGTTGGTTGTAGGTGCCTTTGGCAGGCCCATACATGTAGCGATAACGGGTACCATCGGCCGCGACGTAATCGGTCATCTCTTCGCGAGGCGGTGCATTTTCATAGACCACGCACCGCGCGGCGTATCCCGGCTGGCCGGTTACTTCGAAAAAGAAGTGCATGCCCTGCAACAGTTCGGCGATGTGGGCGAGGGTCTCGGCATCTTCGGTGGCGGCGTATTTGTAGCTGAGCGCTGCAAGCAACGCCCCGTTCCAGGTGGCATCGTCTCTTCCGGCTAGCCACAGCGGGCGTTCCCCTACGGCGGTTGGAAGTTCGATGCTGGTGATCACCTGCTTGTAGGGAGTGAAGTGGTACCGCCAGATGAGCCACTCGTAGAAATCAGCTTTCCACTCCAGTGGCAAGTCGCGATAAGAGACCCCGAGTTTTGCCGACAGCTCTTCGAGGTAGGCGGCCAGTGCGTCGACCGTATCGTCACCCTCGGCAGGAGGCTCGGGCAAACTGCTCACTACGGTCTGAGGCAAAGCGGCGAGCATGGCGTGTGTGGGCACCGCCTTCTGATTCGCTACATCCTCTGCCGAAAGGTTGCCAGGTAGCGCGATCGCGACAAGGAGAGCCGACCATAAGGTTCGCACCAACGATCCTTTGCCGAGGCTGACATTCGGTGGATGGCAGATCACGAGGTCACCTCCGTGTCTTCGTGTGGGGCGAGTTGCCCGATCACGCCTTCGAGGAACTTGGCGAGGCGATCCGATGCCTGCAGCCCCTCCTCTCGAAGCCGCAAAAAGTCTTTTGCCGCACCGGGGCGTCGCATCAACGAGCCGACGGCCGCTCCCATTTTTCGAACGGTGGTCCCTTGTTGCACGATCACGCTCATCTCCGGCGGCAGGTCTTCGTCAACGGAATCGCTGATGATGCGGATGCCCATGAAGCGAGTCTGTTCGGCCCGGCATACCTCGGCGACCACCATCGATTCCATGTCGACCGAGAGAGCGTCATATTGCTGGCCCAACGCGGTTTTCTCTTTGGTTTGAGGGACCAGCCGGTCTTGGGACAAGATGCGTCCCACGTGCAGGCCCGGGTTCCGGCTTAGCTGATCGGCGTCAATCTGCAAATCGATCGACAATTGTTTGCCCGAGGGTTCGACGATCTGATTGACCATGACCAGGTCGCCCTTGGCAAGATTTGGCTGAAGCCCTCCGGCAAAGCCCGCCGAGAGAACCCAACGCGGCCTGTGGCCCAGGATGACTGCCGAGGTGGCTTGCCGTGCTCGCTCGAAGCCAACGCCGCTGACGGCCACCACCACGCGACGTCCGGCAAGTAGGCCCTCCGCGACGACAAAGTTGGAGCCCTGGGTTCGACGAACATCCGTCAGCAGATCTTCCAGGCCACCCGATTCGGAGGTGGTGGCAAACACCACGGCGACATCGCACACTGCGGCCTTCAGGTCATCCTCGGTGTCCTGCTCGTGGATGGTCTCGTGCAACTTCTGCTGGGCCGCTTGGGTAGCCGCGTCGTACACGGCCTGTTTCACGTGCCGCCCAACCAGATGATGTATGACCCAATGCCACACCCTGAGGTTCTCCGCTGGCTGTCTGGGAATTGCTCCGACCGGTGCCACGAGGCATCCACAACCCATTCTACCGGAATGCCTCAGGCTACGTGGTGCATGTTGGAACTTGTGTGGACCGGCGGCAGTTGCCAGCCAGCTCAGGCGATGGCCGACTCGCCCATGAAGAGCTTCAGCGGAGGGGGTTCGCAACTGTCGACGCACTCGTCCGGGTTGCTGGCAGCCGCGGCGTACCGCGATAGCGCGATTAGCGGCAAGCTCAGCGCCTGATCGGATGATGGCTCGAATTCCCCAAGGTGGACACTTCCCTGGCTGCACTCATCTTCCGGCCAGCTTCCGTCTTCCAACTGGGCGTCGATGAGATATTCGATCCCTCTCGCGACGGCCAGATGGTCGGCATGGCCAGCGGCCACACATGCTTGAATGACGCCCGCGGTTACCACGCAGCGGTTCACCTTGCTGGGAGCTTCTTCAGGCTCGCTGTCTTCACCGGGGCCCCAGCTTCCATCGCTTTGCTGGCGGCACAACAGCCAATTCAGTGCGGCCCGAATTGATGAGTTGTCGTTCGGTGTACCGGCTGTAGCGAGACCGAGCAGCACTTGCCAGGTAACGGTGACGGCCGGGGTTCCGCTGGCGTCGAGCCAGCTTCCGTCGGCTCGTTGAGCGCGCTCGAGATAACCTACTGCCAGATCGGCAGTCGACTCCCCGCGACGCAGGCCCCTGGCGGCCAATGCTTCGAGAACCGTTGCCGTGAGGGAGACGTTCGTCTCCGAGCTTGCGTTTGATTGATTGAGGTGGCGGGACGTCGCCGCTTCCGCTGCGTCGTTCGACCAGCGGCCATCGGAGCGCTGCATGCGACACAACCATTGGCGCGATTGCCGGATGAGCTGCTGCTGCGTCTTTCGGTCGTAATTGGACTTCTGGGTTGGTTCCTCTGCGCGACAATCGCTGTCGACCAGTTGAAGTTCCGGCGGCAAGTTTTCAGCACCGATGCAGGTTGCTTTTGAGATCACGCCACAAGCTGCCACAACATCTGCGGTAACCGCCACGTTGGACTCGACGCTACTTGCCGAGTCGGTTGACCACGAAACCAGAGAGGCGGACAGTTTGGCGGAAGCGTCACATGTTCCGGGTCGCTCCTGCGAGAACAACCACTGACGACCACGGCGGACGACGGCAGACTCATCCCCCAACCCACTGGCTTGTAGGGCAGTGACGACGCGAGCGGTTTCGCTGGTGGTTGTGTGCCGCCCGCGAAAAACAATCGTGTCGTGGTGTGTAGCTTTCAGCCGGTCGAGCTGATCCAACAGGAAACAGACCTCGGGAGCGTCCTGGCTGGTGCCGGAAGCACGCAGCGCCAGAATGCCCCACACCATATGAAGCAGTTCGCCCCCCAAGGCGTCTCCAGTCGCCAAACGTTTGTGCAACCACTGCTTGGCGTCGGCGACTTTGGAGGCGATGTTCGATTTGAATCCCATGAATCGCCCGAGGAGACGATTCCACGTGCGACTAAGTCGGTCCCCGAAATCAGGTTGAAGCTCAGGCATGTCCCACGATGCGGCGGGCCATTCACAAGGATGTTCGATGAATAGTTCGCCAACGGTGAAGTCCTCATCCACACGCGCACGAGGCCGGGTTGTCAGGACGATCGACAGCGGAATGAGCAAGCCTTGCAGCCTTCTGGACAATACACCTCGGGCACTTTGCCGAAGCACGATGCGAGGTTGCAGTTCCGCCATGTCGTCGTAGGAGATTTGGCCCAACAAGGCGAGCACACTCCGCACGAGCACGCCGGCCCGATCGGCGCCGCCGGCTGTTCGAATTGCGCGGCGAGCACGCTGTAGCGGTTCCATCGAGGCCTGATGGCCGGCGAGTTTCAATGCGACGTAGGCCAGAATGCTGGTGTCGAGGTCGAGCTGGTTGCCAGGGCGAGTCGACCAGCCTCCGCAGTCCATTTGCGAAGCTGAGATTTGCACGGCGACCCGATCGGCGTCTTCGCAGGGAAGTTTCCCCAGGCATGACCAGAGCAAGATCATGTGACTGGAATAGGTCACATTCTCCTTTGCCTGAGATAGCCACGAGCCGTCTTCGTTCTGCCGCGCAAGGAGCCCTTGTTGGGCGGCAACAATGGCTTGAGACAAGGGAGAGGCGGTACTCGGTCCGTCCCCATGCAAGGCGGTCAGCCGTGGGACGAACTCAGATTGGGTTTCGTCAGCGACGTCGAAAAGTCGAAGCGAACTACTGGCATCCATTCCAGGTTTCTCACCATCGGTCCCTCGCAGTCATCCTTGACCGCCGAGCCCAGAGTCGATTCCGGGTCCATGAGGGTATGCCAAGCTTGGTTCACCGGCAAGTGCAGTGAACTCAAATGAGGCCTATCTGAGTCTATTGAAGAAGATCGCAACGCGATGAATGCTTGGCTAGCAATTACTCGTCCAGCAAGTCGGCCGGTAGTTTCTGCACGGGAAACATTTGTCCAGAGTGTCCCTCAATGGAGGGCCACGGACGTGCCAGAACGCCTTGCTCTTGAAGCTGATCGAACACTTCGTGAGTCACGAATTCGGTGAAGCCATAGTTGCCCGGGGCGCGATAGCGTTCGATCTCTCCCCAGTCGACATAGATAAACCCGATGTCATACGCTGCCAGCGTTTCGCGAATCTCCTCAGGGCTGCGATCCTTAACCCATTGCTCGAAGACCGATGGGTCGAACGTGGTGTTGTAGTACGTGGGGCGTTCGATATCGAACGCCTGGGCGTCACCAACCAGTAAGACTCCCTGCTCTTTCGGAACGTTTGCATTGATCCAGGCGTGCCACGGATTGACGCGATTCGGATCGAGTCGCAGTCGCTCCAACGGCACGAAGTAGCGTGTGTAGCCGTCAGGTCCGCCGGGGATGAACAAGAAGTTGGCCACCGCACCGCAGGCGAGCAATGTGGCCACGATCCGCAACCAGCGACGATCGTTGGCCCAGGATGCCCCGACTCCTGCCAGTAATGCCATCACGGGTAGCAAGGGAACCCAGAAGCGATCGATCTGGTGCGTGGCCGCCCACCAGGCAAGTAGCACGAAGCCGACATAGCCCCACAGTCGCCGCGTCACTCCTTGTTGTCGCACGACCAGAAACGAAAGCACGGCCAGGGGGACAATTAATGGAGTATGCCACGAACTGCTCCCCAGGACATCGGTCGTATGGGCGATCAGGTCGGTGAATGCGTAGTTTGGCGGATCGTGGGCCGTCTCCCAACGTTCGACTAACTCCGGGGTGCGCGTCGCACTGTCGAACACATTGGCCAACAGCGGGTAGGTGGGATTGCCTGTGAAGTAGACGTTCTTAGCAAACCACATTCCGCAGGCGAGCGATGCCGCCAGTGCGAACCACGCGACGCGGCGAAGCATGTCAGCGGCGTCTACTCTTGCTTTGGTCGTTTCCTCTTCGCCGCCGCCTCGTGCGAAGGCGACAAACAACCCGAGTGGAACCATCACAAACAATGCGGCGGGGTATTTGATGGCCACCGCACTACCGGCCAGAAAGCCAACCAGAAGGAGTCGACCCCGGTAACAGGTGGCACTGCGAGGTGTTTGCCACCATAGGGCGGCCGCATACACGGCCGCGAACAAATAGAAAGCCGACGCGGCTTCGACCAATCCGCTGGTGGCAACTTTCGCTACCCAGGGGGTCGTCAAATAGACCACCGCGGCGACCACTCCCGATGTCACGCCGTACCACCGTACCCCGGCGGCGTACAACATCACGGCGGTCAAAGGGGCAAAGGCGGCCAACAACGTCTTGCCGACCAGCGCGCCGGTCCACCAGTCTTCTCTTAGCAGCATGCCCAACAGGGCCAGCATCTCGGCACCCAGCGGCATGTTTCCGTAGGCGTTGTGCGGCAGAAACGAAACCCGGCCTTCCAGGAAGAACTCTTTCGGCACATTGAGATGATACTCCCGCACATCGAAATCGACCGGCGGCAACAATCCTCCCAGCATGATCGCCAAACCGGCAGGCGCAGCCAGCCACAGCCACTTGGTGCTCAGACCAGGGTTCTGGTTGGTGATATCTTGCTGCCGACCAGCACCGGCTTGGTTTGCTGTTTGGTTTGATGGAAGACCTCGACGAGCCCAAATGCGTTGCCCGAGAGCAATCGAAACAGCAGCAGGTACCGCGAGCGCAACTACCAGTAAGTTCGAATGGAGAACGCCCAGCAGTCCCAATACCAGCACATAAGTCCCGGTGAGATTGAGGCCGACCCCCACGGAGAACACAACCAGTTCGAGCAGGGTTAGTCCCTGATCGGCGTGAACCAGTTGCAGCAACAGCCGCCCAACGAAGCCAGCGAATACGGCAATGATCGTCGCCAACAATAGGATCGGCACACGATCGAACAGTGCCAACGAAGCCGGCTCTCCGAACCACGGCATCACCAGTAGCGAAGGTTCCAGCAAGTACGTCAGCAAGACATATCGCGGAGGGTGGAATGCCTCGCCGGTGTCCGTGAAAAAAGTCAACTCCGTCAGTTCGGCCCCATAGAACCAAACGGCGTAAAGCGCGGTCAGCGCTACAAATGTGGCCAACGCCCAGGTTGGAGTGCTCGGCGACAACTTGGGCCCGGGCGACGAATGACTACTGGTTGATCGTTTCTTAGGCACGGACGATCCGTCGGAAGCGAAGTGTTTTTTGCAAAGTACGTGTTGAGCCCGCCGCACAAACGGTCAACTGGTTTTTCATACGAAAGTGTTGACCCGCGATTGGGGTCCGGAACTTATGAGCCTGGCACTCAACCCTGTTCCTTGTCGCGAGCTATGATAGTTTAGCCGCATCTGCGTTTGGGGTCGCTGGTGGGGATTATGCCGCTTGCTCGGAGTACACCGGGGGCGTACCTCGAAGATCGTATTCGTTTCGCTTTCCTTATGAGAGTCCCAAGATGGGCCACACATCGTCAGCAGCATTGCGTGGAATCTTCGTTCCCAATCTTGTCCCGTTGACCAGCACCGGGGGCATCAACGAAGCCGAGATGCGGCGTTATGTCGATTGGCTGATCGATCACGGCGTACATGGTCTCTACCCCAACGGTTCGACCGGTGAGTTCTTACGGTTTAATGCCGAAGAGCGACGTCGCATCGTCGAGGTCATCGCCGATCAAACGGCCGGTCGGGTACCGATTCTTGCCGGGGCGGCCGAAGCCAACGCCCGAGAGACAATCGATGCCTGCGAGTTCTATCATTCGCTGGGGGTACGAGCGGTGGCCGTGGTGTCGCCGTACTATTACAAGCTCAGCCCTTCGGCGGTGTATGCATACTTCAAACAGATAGGCGACAACTCACCGGTAGACGTCACGCTCTATAACATCCCGATGTTCGCTTCGCCGATCGATGTGCCCACCGTACAGCGGCTCAGCGAAGAGTGCCCTCGGATCGTGGCCATCAAAGACTCTTCCGGCGACTTGCCCCACATGATGCGGATGATTGCCGCAGTGCGTCCCAATCGTCCCGACTTCTCATTCCTCACCGGCTGGGAGGCGGCGTTAATGCCGATGTTGCTGATCGGTTGCGATGGGGGGACCAACGCCACCGCGGGGATCGTGCCGGAGCTGGTTCGTCGGCTGTACGATCTGACGATCACAGGTCAGATCGATCAGGCCCGCGAACTGCAATATCGCTTGTTGGCGTTGTTCGATGCGATGCTCTACTCGGCCGATTTTCCCGAGGGCTTTCGTGCGGCACTTCGCCTGCGTGGCTTCGAGGTTGGCAACGGTCGACAGCCATTGTCCGACACCCAGCAAATCGACCTCGATGTTTTGGGGCACGAACTGCAATGTCTGTTGGCGGCCGAAGGCGTTTCAGAAAGCCCCGCCACGGGCTGCCCCGCCCCTAACAGTTCGCTGGACAAACAACAGGTCAGCCAAATCGTCCAGCGCGTGGTGGCCGAATTGAATCGGCGTGGTTTGGCCTAGGATAACGTCTCAAAGCTACTTCCAGCACCTTCCCAAGATGCCCTGAAGCGCGCATTTCACTACGAGCTGGATTGGGGTCACCGAATCAGATTGCCGTAACGGAACACACGGCGAGCACTGACTTTCAAACCGATCGAAACTTCTGCTTAAGGCATCTTGTCGCTAAAGCGACCCGGCCGACATGCGGCCGGGCTATCGGAAATGAGATGCAATTATTCCATTCGGGCTACGGTTCGGCTCACTCGACAGGCCCTACTATCGGGCGAAATGCTTTCGCTATCTTCGCTCATGCCTAGAGCGATGGCACATGGTCTCCCTCGTCGAGCTTCGAGCCAAGGACTCTTAGCAGGGCCCACAGCACCACGGGACCGAATAGCAGCAGTGGCCACACGGGCAATCCCAAGCCGATCGGAACGGTGCCGCAGACGATCGCCACCGCGGCGACGATCAGTGCATAAGGGGCTTGGGTCCGTACATGCTGTACATGATCGCACTGGCTTGCCCTCGAAGAGAGAATCGTTGTATCGGAAATCGGCGAGCAGTGATCTCCCATGATGGCACCGGCCAACACACTTCCCACGCATGCCAGGAAGATCGGATGATGGGTGATATTTTCGATCCCCTGGCTTTGCAACTCGCCATAGCTCAGCTCAACGACCAAAGGGACGAGCATGCCCATCGTTCCCCAACTCGTACCGGTTGCGAAGGCGACCAGCGAAGCCATGACGAAGACCACCGTCGGTAACCACTCGATGAACATCCGCCCATGGATCAAGTTGCTGAGATAGACGCCGGTGCCCAAATAGTCTTCTCCGGTTAAGCCGGAGAGCGTCCACGCCAGCCACAAGATGGCCAGCGCCGGCATCATGTGCCACGCCCCGATGCCCGCGGAAACAAGAAACGCATTCAACGACATGAGGCGTCTCAGGGCGACAAGCACGGCCGCCAACGCGACACCTGCCACAGAGCCCAGCAACAGGGCCTCGTAAGAATCGCCGTTGCCGACGATTTGAATTAGCGAGGCGGATTGCACGCCATCGTCGGCCAGCTGCTGTTTACCGCTGATCACCAGCCAGGCGGCTGCCAGCAAGACGCACAGCGTGATTGGTGCCACGGCGTTGAACCAGTGTCGTGGCGTGTCCGAAGTCGGCTCGAGCACCGAGGACTGGCGGAGCGTCGTTACTCCCATGGGAGGTTGCTTTTGATCGGCTCTCGACTCGGCCGTGGCCATGGGGCCCCAATCGCGCCCCGTCCAGGCGATGAAGCCCACGAACATCAGAGCCCACAGCGGATAGAAGCGGTAGGGAATTGTTTCCAGGAACACATTAAAGGCCGACACACCTTCGACCGCGGTACCCACCTGCTCCAGCCCTTCGGCCACATAGCTGATTTCTCCGGCCACCCAGGTGGACACCAACGCCAGGCCGGCTACGGGTGCGGAGGTTGAATCGACCAGGTAGGCCAGCTTCTCTCGCGAGATGCGCAGCCGATCGGCCAATGGGCGGACCGTGCTGCCCACCAACAGAGCGTTCGCATAATCGTCGAAGAACACGATCATCCCGAGCAACCAGGTCATGAGTTGGCCGCGCCGCCGATTCGAGGCCCAACGGGCCATCGCACCGACCAGGGCGTGCATTCCGCCACTACGAGTTACGATGCCGACCATCGCACCCATCAAGGACGTGAATGCAAACACGAACAGATGATCGCGATCGAGAAGCTGCGGAACGAGATGTTCACGAATAGCCGTGGGAACGGTTGTCAAGAATTGTCCGTCGACCGTTAGCCACACCCCGATCAGTACGCCGGCGATCAATGAGGGAATCACGCGATGAGTGACCATGGCCAGAACAATGGCGACCAACGGTGGCAAGAGACTCAGCCACGTTGGACCTTCGGCCATCATGGTGCATCGCTCGCGATCACAGGATTGGCTGGCACGGCCGCTGCCGGAAGCGTTACGCGAAACTCGGTTCCCGAGCCAGGTTCGCTATTCACTTCGACCTGCCCGCCGTGGGCCGTAACGATCCGCCAACACTTGGTCAGCCCGAAGCCGAGCCCTCGGCCCGCCGAACGTCCCGAGAAGAACGGATCGAACAGGTGACGTCGAACATCAGGGGCAATGCCGGGACCGTCGTCGCGAATTGTAATTTCGATTCCATTCGCAGTTCGCGATGCTTGATCGGAGGCGGACGCGACCATACGTCCTTCTAAGTGGATCTGTCCACCCTCGCCGATTGCTTCCACGGCGTTGTCGGTAATGGCCCGCAAGGCAACCGTGAGTTGTACCGGGTCGGCATCCGTCCATAGATGCTGGGCTTGGGCCGCTGTCGTAATGCTGATGCGGCGGGACTCGGCCACGCTCGACAGTTCCGTGGCCAGTTCTTCCATGAGTTGAAGGACATCGATCGTGCGGGCTTGCAGTTCCGGCGGGCGACCGAACAGCATGAGATCGGAAATCATCTCGTGAACCCGATGGGCCTGGGCATGAATCGAGGCCAGGGTCCGCTTTCGCCCCGGGTCTTGCTCGTCGCGAAGCATGAGTTGGGCGCGACCGGAAATCACGGCCAGGGGGTTATTGATCTCGTGCCCTGCCCCGGCCGCCAGTTCAGCCATCGCTTCTAACTTCTCGATCTCCAGTTGCTCTGCGAAGCGATGCTCCAATTCCGAGAGCCGCGTTAACCGCCGGGCTATTTGCGGCAATAAACGGGGCCATGGTGAAAGGGACGCAGACCAGATGTCAATGGAAGATGGATGGTGATCCGATGCGGACTGTCGCCACGCTTCGATCGCATTACGCAACGAATGGGCCACCGTATCGGGAGCAGGCGGGGAAGTTTCAGACACGCTCGCAATCGTTTGGCGTAGCCAAACCGGGACGGGAGAATTCTCTTGAGTAACCCCGTCCAGTTCGCTCAGCGCGAACCACTGGCGGTAATTGTGCAACATGGCAACCAGGATCACCTCTTCGCGGTGAGCAGGAGAGCTTGATTGCATGTCCGCTTCGGCGAGCGTTGAAAGCTGCTCGGAGGCTGAACTCAGCCTACGGGCCACATCTCGCCAGGCTGCATGGGTTGCCTGGCTCGACTCTTCGAAAGTCAGGTCTCTGGCGTCCCAGGCAATGTGTTGTTCGATCGGTCGCTGCTTAGTCATGCTCTTGCAAAACCAACAGGCCAAGTTCGCTAGTGTGCGCGGAACTTCGCCCTGCACGTTGGCCAGGCACAGCATCCAAAGTGTGAGAGCGGGATCGGTTCGCAACTGGCGAACCACGCGCTCTGTCGGCGGGGCGATCGCTGGATCGAGCAGGCATTCCGCCAGCAATTCAGCGGCCACCGAAGATAACGGCAACCGCCATCGCTTTCCGTCAGATGACAAACTCGGCAGGCAGCGCATGCGTCCTTGCCACCTAGTGCGTGGAACAAACCAGTTCTTATGCCAAGCTGTAATCCCTCGAACTCGGCGCAACCGGATGTGTCAGATAAACGGAACCAGACACCGAGGGGAAGCACCAAGCTGAGTGGATCGCTACAACGACGATGCCCTAGCGAGCGGGCACCGATTCGATTTCCAGGTGACGGCACATGCGATCGATGAGGGCTTCGACCTCAAACGGTTTCTGCATGAAGTCGTTCGCACCGGCTTCCTTCAGTTCGCCGATCTTGTCCGACTCGACCATACCCGAGATGCAGATAATCTTCACTTCGTCCATGGAAGGATCGCTGCGCACGCGCTGACAGACTTCCTTACCGTTGATGTCCGGCAGCATCACGTCCAGCACGATCAAGTCCGGTCGATAGTCTTTGACCATCATGCCCGCATCAAACCCGTTGTTCACACTTCGGGTTTCGAAACGTCCGTCTCGATCGAGCACGTCGGTGATCAATTCGACCAATTCTTCGTCATCGTCGACGACGAGGATCTTACGCTTTCCACTTTCAAGCGAGTCGGTGGGAATGCCGTTCTCGCGCATGAACGCATATAGTTGATCTCGCGGAATGCGGCGAAATCGGCTTCCAGGAACGCGGAAGCCTTTGAGTTGTCCGGAATCGAAACAACGAATGATCGTTTGTTGACTGACCTTACAAATCTTGGCGGCTTCGCCAGTCGTGAATACGGTTTTCATGGTATTGCTGACCATCCCTCTCCCTAGACGATGGCGGTCTAGTCCTTGCGGAACCCCGGGATATCGCCGTTCTCACAGGCAGCCCGATGATCCCTTGTCCTCCGTGTTACCCGAGATCAGAAACCAACCTTCTGTTCGCCATGTCCGTAAGGTCTTTAAGTCCCTGATCTTCCGCAATCGGCAAGTAATTCGGTTTCTGCCAAGATTACCGATTTTGCCATCTGCGGCAATTATAGCCATCGCTTAGGGTGAGTCAATATGAGTATTTTTATCGCAATTGCCTAAAAATAAACAACTTACGTCGATCGATCGGCGATCTTTGCGAAACATTCTCGAACCGATTGAAGATTCGGATAAGTCTCTGGTTATTTGTTCGTAACTGTTTCGCGCGAATTGTGTTACGGGATGGTCCCCGATGGAAAACGAAAGACTGGGGCAGTCAAAGGCAGGAACCAGCTGAGGGTCGGGTTGTGTTACCAATCGAGCCAGATTGGGGGACATTCAAGTCGCCCTATCTTTCCTGTTTAAACCACAGTGAAGCGCGGCGTAGTGCCTTGTTACGATCGCTTCCCCTCGAGATACACGCGAATCAGTGCCACATCGGCTGGGGTAATCCCGCTGACTCGCAAGGCCTGCGACAAACTCTGAGGGCGAACTCGCGAGAGTTTTTCTCGCGCTTCGATGCGCAACTGCGGCAAAGTGCCGTAGTCGAAACTGTCTGGGATCCGCTTGGTTGCCAGGCGCTGCTGACGCTCGATATCGACTTGTTGGCGGTCGACATAGCCCGCGTACTTGAGGTCGTGCATCACACTGTCGACCACTTCCTGTTGCAACGACGCGAGTTGCGGTTCGTGCGAGACGATTTCATCCCAAGTGACTTTGGGCCGCAGCAGAAGTCGGGCCAACGTTGTATCGCCCACGCGCTTTGATTCCAGAAGTTGTTTCGTGTTCTCGATCCGGGCGACCTTTTTCTGCAGGCGTTCCGCGCGGTGCGGATCGACGAGCCCCACAGCTTCTCCCACGGGGGTTAGTCTTCGATCGGCATTGTCGTGTCTCAGCAGCAAGCGATATTCGGCCCGCGAGGTAAACATGCGATACGGTTCATCCACCCCGCAGGTAACCAGGTCGTCAATCAATACACCGATGTAGGCCTGTTCGCGCCCCAGGATCAGTGGTTCGTTGTCTCGTAGTGCGAGCGCCGCATTTGCACCCGCAATCAGTCCTTGCGCGGCCGCTTCCTCATAACCGGTGGTACCGTTGAGTTGTCCGGCGAAGTAAAGCCCCGCGACCAACTTGGTCTCCAGCGAAGGGTGCAACTGTTGTGGGGGAGCGAAGTCGTATTCCACCGCGTAGCCGTAACGCATGATCTCGGCGCGTTCCAAGCCTGGAATGTGACGGAACATTTCATCCTGCACGTCCCGTGGCAGACTGGTCGAGATGCCGTTCACATAAACTTCGTGGGTCGCGCGGCCCTCGGGCTCCAGGAACAACTGATGTTGCGATTTGTCGGCAAACCGAACCACCTTGTCTTCAATCGAAGGACAATAGCGAGGGCCACCGGAATTGATCTGCCCGTTGTAAATTGGTGCCCGATGCAGATTCTCGCGAATCAGATCATGCACCGTATCGTTCGTGTAGGTGATCCAACAAGGAATCTGTTCCTGCTCGAGGCGATCGGTCAGAAACGAAAATGGCTGAGGATGTTCGTCGCCGGGCTGCAACTCGCATTGTGCGAAATCGATCGAACGCCCGTTGAGTCGGGGTGGCGTTCCGGTTTTGAATCGTTGCAGTTCGAAGCCCAGACGATTCAGCGCACCGCTGAGCCCCTTCGTGGTGCCTTCCCCCGCTCGCCCGCCGGGCGTCTTGGCTTCGCCCGTATGCATCAAGGCTTTCAGGAACGTGCCGGTGGTTAGTACGACTTTGGGCGCCCGATAGAGGCTGCCATCGCCGACTTCGACACCGGTGATGGTCTGCCGATCGCCTTGCTGAGAGACGACGAGGTTTTCGACCGTTTCCTGCCGCAGCACGAGTCCATTCTGCGACTCGACCGCATGTTTGATGAACTGCTGGTAGGCCTTCTTGTCTGCCTGGGCCCGCGGGCTATGCATCGCGGGGCCCTTGCGAAGATTGAGCATGCGAAACTGAATCGCGGTGGCGTCGATGGCCTGCCCCATCGCACCGCCCAGGGCGTCAACCTCCCGGGCAATCTGTCCTTTGGCCACACCGCCAATCGCCGGGTTACAGCTCATTTGGCCCACAGTGTCGCAGTTGCCGGTGAGCAACGCCACGTGGGCCCCCATCCGCGCGGCAGCCAACGCGGCCTCGGTCCCGGCATGCCCGGCTCCGACGACGATGACGTCGTAATCGTATTGTTGCGAAGAAGTCCCCATAACGCGTCATGATAGGATGGGGCCACGCACACTGGCAATTGGCAGTGAAAGGCAAACGAGGCTCAAAACCCAGTGGGCTATATCAGGCCCGTTGAATTACCAGGGCGATTAGCTGCAGCACTGAGCGAAGCATGCCAAATGTCGAGGCTATGCCGCGGCGTCGCGGGCGATTCTTAGATCGAAGAGGCCGAAAATCTCTTCGCGGCTCAGGCCCATCTTTTCTCTGGGGGCGACGTCGGAGAAGATCGTGGCGAAAATTTCTCGCTTATCGCGGAGCACCTGATCGATGCGCTCTTCGATGGTGGAGACGGCCACGAACCGATCGACGTTGACGGCACGAGAAGACCCAATGCGGTGGGCGCGATTGATGGCCTGATCTTCCACGGCCGGGTTCCACCAGCGGTCAAACAGAAATACATAGCTGGCGAATTGCAGATTGAGCCCGACGCCGCCGGCCCCGTAACTGATGAGCAGCACGTGTGAGTTCGGATCTTCTCGGAATCGCTGGATCACATCGTCGCGTTTTGCTGAGGGAATGCGACCGTGGTACTCCAGTGGGCCGAAACGTTTCAGGCGTTTACGCAGTTCGGATAGTGTGGCTACCCACTGGCTGAAAACGATGGCCTTTTGACCGCTGGCGGCAATCTCTTCGAGATCGGCTTCGAGCCGCTCCTGCTTGGCGCTGTGTCCGGAGGCGGGGTCGAAGTTGCAGATTTGTTTCAGCCGCAGGACCAGTTCGAACACATGTTGAATCGAGGCGGCGTCTCCCATGTCGGTCAGCCGCAACACGCCCTCTTCCTCGGCCATGCGGTACGATTCGTGCTGCTCGGGAAGCAGTTCGATCGGTGTGTCCTGCACCAGACACGGGGGCATGTCGTCCAGAACCTGCGACTTGGTTCTCCGCAACACGTAATTGCCCGCCAGGCGACCCATCTGTCGCAACTTCATCTGTTCGTTGAGTGTGCCGGGCGAGACGAATTCGAAGATGCCTACCAAATCGTCGGCACTGTTTTCGACGGGCGTTCCGGTGAGGGCCCAACTTCGCGAGCGTCGCAATTCACGGACGATCGCCGAGATATTGCTCGAACGGTTCTTGATCCGTTGCGATTCGTCCAGCACCACGAGATCGAAGCGTTGCGACTGCTTTTGCAGAAACTCTCGATCACGGGAAAGCAACTCGTAGTTGGCAATTCGCACGGGCACTTCGGGCAATTCCCATTGCCACTGGCGGCGATGTTGCGGACCGGCAATCGACATCACCGGCACTTCTGGTGCCCAATGGGCAAACTCTCGCTCCCAATTCGACACGAGTGGCTTGGGGCAAACCAGAAGTACGCTTTCCACATCTCCACTGTGTAGAAGTAACCGCATGGTGGTGATGGCCTGCATCGTTTTTCCCAGGCCCATCTCATCGGCCAGGATCGCGGCGTGGCGGGGATAAAGAAACGCGATGCCTTCGTATTGATAGGGAAACGGCTGATGTGGCAGTTGCAACGCTTTCCCAGCCAGCCAACTTTCCAGCGGCGGTTGCAAGACGTACAGCAGCCGATCTTCCAGCTTGACCACGTCGGACGGAGGAGCCATGCGGGTCGTCGTGTCGGGCGCCGATGCCTTGCCTGTCGAAGGAGATTTGGCCTCGGCTTTTTCGACCCAAGCAGGCCGGTTCTTTGGGGCCGCAAAATAGAAACTCCGCACGGCGATGTTCGCCGGCCGGTTCAACGACACTGAAATCACACCCGGCTTCGAGATGGCAAGTCGCGCACGACGGGTTTTGATCCGCGACTTGCGCGTCACGCCGACGAATTCCTTGGGCGTGTATGCCGTGACCGGGAGTCCACAATCGTGCGAAGTTACTGCAAGCGGTGAAGGCTCGGCTGGAAACCAACTGTGTTCGCCGTTGTGCTGGTCGATCGTCAAGTTCGATATCCCGTCCTCTTAGCGAGCACTACGTTGCGCTTCTGCGATCGCTTCTCGAATCCGGTCGAACGGTTCGTGCAGTTCGATCGTCTCTGCAAGCGGGCTAAGTATCTCGCAGACTTGGGCTTCGTCGCCGGCTCGATCGGGACGCAACGCCGCCGTGCGTCCTCCTAACTGAAACAAGTGCAAACGCTGAAGGTGCTGATGTGCCGCATCCACACGAAACGTTGCAGACTCGGGGCCAGCCTGGCTTGCTGACTCGTTGGCTCGAATCAGAACCACGGGCAACTTTGTAACATCGGTCAACGAGAGCACCGATTCGCGGTCGGTACAGACCAGGCTTACTTTCGAAGAGGCTTTTGCAGCGAGGGCGCCGCCGATTTGCTCGCCGCCAAGGTAATTGCCCAATGTCGGTCCGTAGAGAATCTCCTGGGCGCGGTTGGGCTTGATGGGGGCCGTGCAGTGAAACTCCAGCGGTTGCCCCCGAGAGTTCAGCACCAGATAGCCGCCGATCACCCCCTGCTCCGCATCCTCGACGACGGTCATAAACCCCAACGCCACGGGAGACTTAACGCAATCGGACATACAGGCTCTCGGGTGGTTTTTGGATAAGTTGTATCCGTGTTGCTAGCAACCAATTACTCTGAACATGCAGACTCAGTGAGCATCGACGCGACGACCACGAGGACTTTAGCGACAATAGCGGGTGATAGCAGGGTGCGATGAAGACTGTCGGGTTTTGTTTTCTCGTTCCAAGTGCCCAGCATTCGCGAATTCGAATCAGAGTTGGTAATTTGGTTGGCATGCACGTATTGCAACCCCCGGATTCTGAAATTGACGCCATCGACAGGTGTTTTTCGACCCACTGAATGCTCGACTTGCCTCAGCCCCCGAGGTTATACTGAGGGTTTACATCATCCCGGAGCTTTCGCCCTATGACACGTGAGCCACGACCAGCGTCTTCGCTGTTTACTCAAGTTGATATTTCCGCAAACTCCCAGCCAGAACCCCCGGCGCGTTCCTCGGGGGGCGAACTGACTCAGATCCTCGAACAGATTTTGGCTGCTCAAGATCGACAAAACGAGTTGCTCGAAGAAATGATGGCGCAGATGAACTCTGCCCAGCGTCAGCGAGCGGCCGAGTTGAATCAGTGGAAGCAGGCCAATCCTCAGTTGGCAGAAACCTGCCGCACCGCGGCAGAAAAGCTGAGCCAGGTTCAGTCGGAGTTCCTGCACTCTCTGACGACCGAAGTCGAGCACAATGGCGAAGCCATGATGGATGGTGAGTTCATGCTCACCGAGTTCGTCGATCGCTTCGGTCCTCGCCTCGCGCATCTCAACGGTGTGCTGCAAGTGCTCTCTCAACTGGGCAGCAGCCCCGCTCAGACTGAGACCAGCTAGTTCATGCCGACTCCCGTATAGGGTTTCACCGGTATTCAATAGCTCGCCATCGTTCCATCATCCTGGTGGTTTATCGATGCGTGTTCTATGTTAGCGGCATGATGAACGTACGAGCGCGGCCATCAGACGAAGCACCTCTTCGCCGAATCCCCGCGTGAACGATTTCACCATGCCTTTGTTCCCGCCTGCTTCCAAAGAGAAGCAGCAACCGACGGTGTAGCCCCGATGATTGTCGATTTGGTGCAAACCCGCGCGACCGATGGCGTGCGGCTCGATGGAGGGCTGCGGACTAGCGAGACAGACCGGGCTTCGAACGAGAGTTCGGGAGTTGATCTAGCCATTTGCGTCCATGGCACCGGCGCCAACTTCTACGGTTCCTCGTTTTGGAACCAGATTGGCGAACGATTGCTCTCCCGCGGGACCGACGTCCTGCTCGTCAACACCCGCGGGCATGATCTCATGAGCACCGCTTCGACAATCGGCGGCGGATTACCGGCAGGGGCCGCGTATGAGATTGTCGATGATTGCCGCTTCGATCTGTCCGCCTGGATTCAATTTGCCAAGGATCGTGGATACAACCGGGTTGCCCTAATGGGGCATAGCCTGGGAGCCCTGAAATCGATCTATACGCTGGGTCAAGCCGAGCCACCGGAGGTCGCCTGCGTCGTCTCGATTTCTGCGCCGCATCTCTCCTACGAACGCTTCGCCAAAAGTCGGGCTTCGGAGACCTTTTTGGGGAGCTACGAGCAGGCTCAGCGTTTCGTCGATGCAGGGAACGGCAACGAGCTGATGAAGATCTCGTTTCCCATTCCCTATGTGATTACCGCGCAAGGGTTCGTGGATAAGTACGGCCCCGACGAGAAGTACGACCTTTTGATGTGGATGCGCAGGGTACGTTGCCCCGTTCTGGCTGTCTACGGCGGGGCGGAGATTCGCCAGAATGTGGCCTTCGAGGGAGTGCCCGAGCGGCTCGAGGCCATCGCTGCGGAAGGGGACGTTGCCTTACAGGTCGACGTACTTGCCGAGGCCGACCATTTTTACGCCGCCTCGCGGCCGGAGTTGGCCAGCCGCGTTTGTCGCTGGATGAGTCGGCTCAATCACCCCTCCGCGTGATTGTCAGCGGTGCCCTGGTCCGCTAAGGTCAAGTAGCGAGCGAAACATAGGTTTCTGCCTTGCTCGGCTCTCCGATTTCCCACCCCACTAGTTCCCCAGCCCGACGGGTTGAATATGAGCGTAAGTGAACCCAATTCAACAGTTGCGTCCGATGCCGCCGTGGCCGAAGCCCGCGCGGCTTTGGATGCCCACACCGTAGAAACCGTGGCCTGGCACTTTCACGAATCGACCGGGTGCCCGTTTTGGTTGGAAAAGGCTTCGGAACTGAAATTCGACCCACTGACCGAGGTCAAGTGCTTCGACGACCTCAAGAAGTTCGACGAGTTTCAAGATGAATGGCTTCGCGGAGGTCCCGTGCGACGCTGGGTGCCCAAGGGGCATGCGGATAGCCCTGTTTATGTGTTCGAGACGGGCGGCACAACGGGAGTGCCCAAGAGCCGCATCGCCGTGAATGACTTTCGTACCGATTACGAAATGTTCAGCAAGACGTTGCCCGACGAATATTTCCCCCCCGGGTCGAACTGGCTGATGCTGGGCCCCTCGGGCCCGCGACGCCTGCGGCTGGCCGTGGAGCACCTGTGCCAGTACCGCGGTGGGATTTGTTTCTGTGTCGACCTTGACCCTCGCTGGGTCATCAAGCTCATCAAGAAGGGTTGGATGGAACACCTGGAGGAGTACAAGAAGCACGTTATCGACCAGACGTTAACCGTTCTGGGTGCCGGGCACGACATCCGCTGCATGTTCACCACGCCCAAGCTGCTGGAATCGCTGGCGATGGCACTTGAGGATCGTGATTCGAGCATCGCCGACGCCGGTATCACGGGCATCTTCTCGGGTGGTACCGAGTTTACCCCGCAGTGGACGCGTTTCGCGGTGGAAGAGTTGCTCGATGATCGGGTTTATATGACCCCGACCTACGGCAACACGCTGATGGGGCTGGCTTGCTCGCGGCCGGTTACGGCGGAGGAAGGTTACAAAATCAGCTACTACGCCCCGCAACCTCGGGCCGTGATCGAAGTGGTCGACTTCGATGACTACAACTCGGTGGTGGGCTATGGCGAAACCGGTCGCGTCAAACTGACCACGCTGACCAAAGAGTTCTTCGTTCCCGGATTCATGGAACGCGATGAAGGCGAACGCGAACTGCCTTACGAGAAATACCCCTGGGATGGCGTCAGTGGCGTCCGCCCATTCAGCGAATTGGCCGAGGCCACCACGGTGGGCGTTTACTAGCGTTGTAATCTCTGCTGATTGAGAAGCGCTACCCTCGACTCCATTCGCCAACGACCAAAAACCGGAGATACCGACGTGCTGAAGATTCCGATTCTACGCTGGGGTAAGCCCTACGAATCGTTGGAAAACGAAGAAGTGCTGCACTTCGAAACCGGAGAACCGGTGGCCGTGGTCAGCCAGGCCAACGGCGGGCTGCTGCAGCGCGATATGCGCAAGGCCTCCAAGGCTCGAGACGCCCTTCGTAGCATCCCGGTCGATGAGCTGATTGAACGTCTCAAGCGAGCCGGTGACTTGTATCTCAACGGCACGTTGGCGATTGGCGATGGCCAACAAACGCCCGACGATTTCGCCGTTCAGCAGTCGGCCACCACGGGGCTTCCCGTGCACATGTGCAAAGCCAACATGCAGAAGAACTTCTTCGTTCTCTCGCATATGGACCAAATGCTCGATGCACTCACGCGGGGGCTCGATCTTTCCATTCTGTCGCGCGGCTACGGAGTCGAGAACCGCGGCGTTGTGGTCAGCTACCAGGCGCAGGCCCCGTGCTTGGGATTGGTGTTGCCGTCCAATTCGCCCGGCGTGCATACCTTGTGGCTACCGGTGATTCCCATGCAGGTTGGTCTGGTGTTAAAGCCAGGTCCGCAGGAACCATGGACGCCCTATCGCATGGCTAGTGCGTTTGTCGAAGCGGGAATTCCAGCGGAGGCCATTTCGGTCTATCCTGGCGGTGCCGATGTTGGTGCAGCCGTGCTCACCAGTTGCCAGCGAAGCATGATCTTTGGCGGCTTGCCGACCATCGAACGTTACAAGGGCGACCCCAGCGTTCAGGTGCACGGCCCCGGCTTCAGTAAGATTCTGTTCGGCGACGATATGGTCGATGACTGGGAGAAGTACATCGACTTGATTGTCGATAGTGTCTATCTCAATAGTGGTCGCGGCTGCATCAACTGCTCGGGCGTTTGGGCCTCGCGTCATACCAAAGAAATCGCCGCGGCCATTGCCGAGCGAATCGGCCCCATAGAACCGTTGCCGACGAATGACCCCAACGCGGGATTGGCGGCCTTTACAGTGCCCGGTACGGCGACGGCCATTTGGAACGCCATCGAAGCCGATCTGCGTGAGTCGGGTGTTGAGCACATGACTGAAAAGTACGGGGATCGCAAGGTCGAGCACGAACGTTGCGGCTATTTGCGGCCCACGGTGGTGCATTGCGAGTCGCCCGAGGCGGCCATCGCCCACAAAGAGTACATGTACCCCTTTGTCTCGGTGGTGAAATGCCCTCAGGAACAGATGATCCGTTCGATCGGTCAGACGTTGGTTGCCACGGGGATCACGGAGGATGTGAAGTTCGCTCAACAGTTGACCGACGCCACGAATATCGACCGCCTGAACGTCGGGCCCATCCCCACCATCAAGCTGGACTGGCTGCAGCCTCACGAAGGAAACATCGTCGAGTTCCTGTTCCGCGCACGCGCCTACCAGGTTCCGCCCGAGAAGCTTTCCGAAATGGCCACGGCTGCCAGCTAGTTGGTTGCACCAGACCCACGCCACAATGGCCCCCGCCCTGCCCCGCCTAGTTACCGGAAGAACACTGAGATGGTGGCCCGCCTTTCATGAAACTCGTCGACTTCGATCCACGCACCCGAGTCATTTTCGGGCCAGGCCAACTCAATCGGCTGGGTGAACTGGCCGCCGAACTCGGCGCGACTCGGGCCATGGTCGTCACCGATCCGGGTATCGAAGAGGCCGGCCACACGCAGCGCGGTGTCGATGCTCTGCAAGCCTCGGGGCTGAGTACCGAGTTGTTCGACGGCGTCGAGGAGAACCCGACCACGGTTCATGTGGACCGCGGTTTGGAACGCGCACGCGAGTTCGCCCCCGACCTGCTCGTTGGAATCGGCGGGGGCAGTGCGATGGATTGTGCCAAGGGGGTTAACTTCCTTTATTCCTGTGGAGGTCGTATCCAAGACTATTGGGGTGTCGGTAAAGCGAACAAGCCGATGCTGCCCATGATCGCCGTGCCGACTACCGCGGGCACGGGAAGTGAAGCCCAGTCGTTTGCTCTTATCTCGGATCCCGAGACGCACGTGAAGATGGCTTGCGGCGATAAGCAGGCAGCCTGTCGCATCGCGCTGTTGGATCCTGAGGTAACCGCCACCCAGTCGCCCACCGTGACGGCGCTCACGGGTATCGATGCCATCGCTCACGCGGTGGAGACCTATGTCACCAACAAGCGAAATCCGGTCTCGTTGGCCTTCAGTCGTGAAGCCTGGCGTCTGCTCGATGCAAACTTCAAACAGGTGTTAGATAATCCCCAGGACATGCAAGCTCGGGGCGGCATGCAGCTTGGAGCCTGCTTCGCGGGCATGGCCATCGAGAACTCGATGTTAGGGGCCACGCACGCCCTGGCCAATCCGCTGACTGCTCGCTATGGCATAACCCACGGTCAAGCGATCGCCATCATGTTGCCTCATGTGGTTCGCTTCAACGGTGAAGAAGTGAACGACTGGTATCGAGAATTGGTTGGCGCCACCGAATCGAGTAACGGCCTCATGTCGATGGACGGCGGCTCTCAGGCCTTGGCACGGCACCTCGTCACGCTGACCGAGCACGCGAAACTTGCAACACGCCTCAGCGATTGCGGGGTTCCCGAACAATCGTTGCCCGAAATGGCAACCGAAGCCGCAAAGCAATGGACCGGAAGTTTCAATCCCCGCCGCGTCGAGATGACGGAACTGCTGGACTTGTACCTGGCGGCTCTCTAAGAACGTGTCTTCAAAATCCATTCCGGCTTCGATCGCGATTCTCGCGGCCGCCCCATCGTTGGGCTGCATCGACGAATCTCCTGGATTCGCCTGGTTCGCCCTCCTTCTGGCGACGCACGAAATCACGATCTCGGGCCTGGAAGCGATTTTGAAGTCACGCTCTAAACCTCCGGCGGCTAAATCTGGTAGTCTGCAATTCAGGCAAAGACATCTTCTTCAAGCATCGTGAATCCAATCGTCGTCATGACAAACCTTCCATTTCGATGTTCTCGGCGAAAGAATCACACTCGGTGGTTTTCATGGTCCGTCTTGCTCGCGCTGCTTTGCGTGGGTTGTTCTTCTGATTCACCACCCGCAGAGAACCTCGACGACAAGCCGTCCGCGGCAGCGAACGGAACTCATTCCTCTGAAGTGGAAACCGAGACCGTGGAGGAGGTCGTGGTTGAGGAGGAGTCCACCCCGGATTCCGAGTCGCTTCCTGGGGCCTATCCGGAAGGCGAAGTATTGACGGTCGACGTGACCCCGGCCGGCTCATGGCCGTTGTTTCGTGGCAATGCACTGGCCACGGGCGTGTCTGCATCGAGTTTGCCGGACAAGCCCGAGCTGTTGTGGAAGAAGCAGTTCGAATACGGCATGTTCGAAACCACCCCCGCAATTGTCGACGGTGTGGTGTACATGGGCAGCTACGATGGCAATTTCTACGCCCTAAATCTCGAAGATGGCGAAGAGATCTGGCGGTTTCCCACCGAGCTAGGGTTCAACGCCCCCGCCGCGGTGCGTGACGGCTATGTTTATGTGGGCGACACCGAAGGGCGCTTCTTCTGCCTCGATGCCAAAACGGGCGAGGCCGTAAAGGCCTATGCAACCGATGCGGAGATTAATGCGGCAGCCAACCTCTACGAAGACTCGGTGATCTTTGGCTCCCAGGATGCGAGTCTGTATCGACTGAAGCTCGAAACCTTGGAACTGGTATGGAAGTTCACCATTGACGACATGATCCAAGGTGCCCCCACGGTGGTCGAAAACCGGGGCTTCGTGGCTGGCTGCGATGGGCGCTTGCATATCGTCGACTTGGATACCGGCCAAGGAGTCGACGCGGTCGATATCCTGGCGCAAAGTGGATCCACGCCTGCAGCCAGTGGAGACTTTGTCTTCTGTGGCACCTACGGCGAATCGTTCTTCGGCATCAACTGGAAAGAAGCCAAGATCGTATGGGAGTACCGCCACATGCGGCGCAGCTTCCCGTTCCAATCATCGGCCGCGCTTGCCCCCGAGATGGTTGTCGTTGGTGGTCGCGACAAAATGATTCACGGCCTCGATCCGCGTACCGGTGATGAGGTATGGACCGTGATGACCGGCGGTCGCATCGATGGCTCTCCGGTCATCGTCGGCGAAAGGGCCTTCGTCGGTTCGGCCGATGGTCGGATCTATGCCGTCGAAGTCGCGACAGGCAAAGAAACGTGGCGTTACGAAGCCGGCGGCGGATTCATCGGCTCGCCAGCGGTTGCCGCGGGCCGGATGGTCATTGGCAATGATGACGGAGACCTGCTTTGTTTCGGCGCTAAAGATTAGTGCCCTGCGAGTTCTCGTGGTCGGTAATGCGGCTTTTCTGCAATTCCTGTGACACAAAGCCCCAGGTCCGAAGGTATCGGACCTAGAGTGCAGCGCCCATTGATTTGGAACTCGGGGCGCATCGGTCGTTGGCCATGGACGTTCATTCACTAGCATGATCCATGTGCCGTAACTGATTCTGCAGCATAAAGATGCAGAAATTGCCCCGAGATCTCGATCAAAGCTGTATATGGTATGGATCAGGAAGGGTGCCGCACGGTGTGGGGCTCTCCAGCTAGCAATAGGTTAGAGTTTAATTGGAACGCTGATCCTTCGCTTTGCGCGGATCTTCACGGAACGAACACAGAGGCTTCTGTCGGAGAGAGACATGCACCTCGCTGCTTCACTGCAAACCATGCTCACCCTGTTCCTGTTGGCCCCGGCTGCCGGAGACGCTGCTGAACTCGATCGTGTGGGCATTGGCCGCCAGATCGACGCCTTTCACCTGCACGACTTTCGTGGCAAAGAGCACTCACTGGAAGATTTCGCCGACAAGCAAGCAGTGGTCGTGGTCTTCCTGGGAACCGAATGCCCTCTGGTTCAACTGTACGGCCGACGGCTAGCAGAACTGCAGGAGCAGTATGCCGAACAGGGCGTTCAACTGCTGGGGATTAACGCTAACCGGCAAGACAATCTTACCGAGATCGGCGCTTACGCGCGAATCAACGACATTGCGTTCCCGATTCTGAAGGATCCTCGCAACGAAGTCGCCGACCAGTTCGGTGCCGAACGCACGCCCGAGGTGTTCGTGCTCGATCACGAGCGTGTCGTGCGCTATCGTGGGCGCATCGACGACCAATACGGAGTTGGGTACCAGAAGGCGGAAGTGGCTCGTTCGCATCTTGGCGCGGCCATTGACGAAGTACTGGCCGGCGAGACCGTGAGCAAACCTTATGTCGAAGCCGTGGGCTGTATTATCGGCCGCGTGCCGGATGTTGTCCCGACGTGCGATGTGACCTACAGCAACCAAATCGCCCGACTGATGCAGGATCGTTGCATCGAATGTCATCGCACCGGCGAGATCGGCCCCTTCACGTTGACGAACTACGACGACGTGGCCGCCTGGGGCGAAATGATTCGCGAAGTGGTCAACGACGGACGCATGCCACCGTGGTTTGCCAGCCCTGAATACGGAGAGTTTGAAGATGACGCTCACTTAAGCGCTGAAGAGAAGCAACTGATCAACACGTGGGTCGATCATGGATGCCCGCAGGGTGATCCATCTGAGTTGCCTCCACCTCGAGGATTTGTCGAGGGTTGGGGGATGCAGGAGCCCCACGAGGTGTTTCACATGAGCGACGAACCCTTCGAAGTTCCGGCCGAAGGGGTCATCAACTACCAGTACTACACCGTCGACCCGGGCTGGACCGAAGACAAGTGGGTTACCGCTTCCGAAGCCCGACCGGGCAATCGTTCGGTGGTGCATCACATCCTGGTCTTCATCAAGAAGCCCGGACGTAAGTACTTCCCGGCGCTACCGGGAGAGCTGATTAGCGCGTACGCCCCCGGAATGAAACCCACCGTGGCAACGGGGAACATGGCGTTCCACGTTCCCGCGGGTTCGAAGATCGTCTTCCAGATGCACTACACGGCCAACGGTACGCCTCACGAAGACAATAGTTATGTCGGTTTCCGTTTCATCGACGAGTCGGACGTGGAGATGGAAGTCGAGTCCGGCATGGCGATCAATCCGGCCATCTTCATTCCTCCCAGAACCCCCGACCACAAGGTCGTCGCACAAGAACGTTTCTATCGCGATACCTATCTGCTGGGCGTGAATCCTCACATGCATTTGCGGGGCAAGTCATTCCGCTACGAAGCCTTCTATCCCGATGGCAGTCAAGAGATTCTCATGGACTGCCCCGACTACGATTTCAACTGGCAACTGGGATACCAGTACAAGGAGCCCAAGTTCCTTCCCAAGGGCACCCGCGTCGTCTGCACGGCGCACTTCGACAACTCGGCCGATAATCTCAATAACCCCGATCCTAATCGTTGGGTGATGTTCGGCGAACAAAGCTGGAACGAGATGATGATCGGGTTCTTCTTCACGGCCACGAAGCGGTAGGCTGCCGGTTGGTGAGATGGGAAACATCTTGGTAAGGGTGCGTAAAGCCAGTCGAAAGAAACAGACGTGTCGCTCGCTGAAATAAATCAATGCTTGGATTCAGCTGGCCGAGAGCAGGAGCGTTCGCCTTCATGGGTAGTGAAACCTACGAAGCAACAGCTCGCCCTGAGATCGGTGGTGTTTTGCGTTTCGTTGTTCCTTGTCTTCTTCACGAGTTGCATCTACGAAGGGCTCATCGCCTTCTGTTCTTATTGGTTTCGAAATGGTGCTTGGGCTACTTTCCTCGCTGGCTCTGGTCTGTTGATCGTGGCTTCGACAAAAGGTGTTGGGGACCGTTTCGTTCAACTCTCGGTGATGCCTATTGCCGTGCTCAATTTAGCCTATTGGTACTTCGCAAGTGTGGGAACGTTTGGAACCAGTGCTGCCGCCACCTTTTCCATGCTGGGCTATGGTTTAATGCCAGGGATCGCGGTCATCGTCTTGATCGGACGCGCTTTTCACGACGGAAATCCGAGCATATCACTTGGGGCAACTCTGGTGTTTGTGGGGCTTTCCATGGGCAATGTCTATCTGCTCTCTGTTGCCTATGCGTCTGTGTAGTCCATGGCCTGTGTAATCGGCATTTTCACTTGGTTCCTATTCGTGTTGATTCCAATTGAGGTTTCCACCATGCAGATTTGGGTCGACGCCGATGCATGCCCGGGGGCGATCAAGGAACTTCTGTTTCGTGCGGCAAAGCGGACCCAGACCAAAGTGACGCTGGTTGCCAATCAACCGTTGCGCGTTCCTCGTGGCGAACTCTTCGAGAGCGTGTTGGTTCCTGGTGGAATGAACGAGGCCGATCGTCGCATCGTGGAGTTGGCGCAAAAGGGCGATCTGGTGATTACGGCCGACATTCCCTTGGCCGCCGATGTGGTCGCCGCCGGGGGACAAGCACTCAATCCTCGTGGCGAGTTGTACACGCACGCCAACGTCGGCGAACGGCTGGCCGTGCGGAATCTGATGGATGATCTTCGCGGGGAAGGCCAGATCACCGGTGGCCCGTCCAGCTTGACCCCTAAGGACCGACAGGCCTTTGCCAATCAACTCGATCGCTGGCTCACTGCGTCCAAACGATGATTCTCGTAGAACCGGGCGGGTCTATCCTCGACCATGGGCTCCCGCGTTATTACCCTAGGGACACCTATTCGTACCAGGGACGCATCACCAACCACCGCGAGTGCCGCCGCCATGCCTCGATCGTTCATCGGGACGCTTATCGTCTTGTTGCTATTCACGGTTCTGAGTTCGCCGATTCTGGCCGAAGGTCCCTGGGATATCCCCGCGCTGAAAAAAACGCCCGCCTATCAGTGGCTCGACGAGACCAGCCCCGTTCGCTCGTTGACTTTTGAGAACGAACCCTATCAGGGGCAGACGACGGACGTTTTTGCGTTCTACGCCACTCCAGGATCGGTGGCAGGTGACCCTTCGCTCGATAAGAATCTGCCGGGGGTGGTGTTAGTCCATGGAGGCGGTGGAACGGCGTTCGCCGAATGGGCCTGGTTGTGGGCCAAACGGGGATATGCGGCCATCGCGATGGATCTCTCGGGCCGTAGACCGGATCCGCCCTCTTTCGACCCGCAAACGGGTGAGATTGTTCTCGGCAACCATCGCGAGCTTCAAAGAACGCGGCTGCCGCGTGGCGGACCCGAGCAAGGTCACCTTGAGAAGTTCGCCAACGTCGGCGGAGACAGGACCGACGACTGGCAAGTTCACGCCGTCTCGGCGGTGCTGCGGGCTCATTCGCTGTTGCGAAGCTTTGAAGAGGTCGATCCCGAGCGTACTGCGGTCACCGGGATCAGTTGGGGAGGCTATCTCACCTGCATCGTGGCATCGATCGACGATCGCTTCAAAGCAGCAGTGCCGGTCTACGGTTGCGGATTTCTGTACGAGGGCGAATCGGTGCAGCGACCACGCATCGATGAACTCGATCCGGAAAAGCGGCGCGAGTGGATTCGCATCTACGAACCTTCTGCCTGGCTGCCGCAATGCAAGGTGCCGATCCTGTTCGTCAACGGCACGAACGACAAGAACTACCCGATCGATAGTTATGCCCGCAGTTACAGCCTGGTGCGTGGGCCACGGACGATCCGCATGGAAGTGAACATGCCGCACGGGCATCCTCCCGGTTGGAAGCCGAATGAAATTGGGCTATTCATCGACTCGTATCTCCGCGACGGAGCCGCGTTGCCCCAGTTGGGCGAACCGAACGTACTCGCTGGAAAAGCCATGGCTTCCTGCACGGCGAAAGTACCGATCAAGCTGGCGGAGCTTCATTACACAACCGACGAAGGACCCACGCTCGAACGTAGCTGGCAAAGCGTGCCGGCCCAGCTCGATTCGGATTTGATCACCGCGTCACTTCCCGAGGGCGCCACGATTTGGTTTCTCTCGGTAACCGACGAGCGAGAAGCGATGGTCAGTACCGAGGTTGTGTTCGTTCCATAAGTACCGCTTGGTTGAAAATCTGTTTCAGGGAACTAAATATGATGCAACCCGGGAATGTGTTGCCTTCGTTGGAGAAGAGAACTCTTGTCTTGCTGGCGGTGGTTTTTTTGTGGCCAGTGTGTTTCGTGCAAAAGGCGATCGCTGAGGAAGATGCGACGGCCCGGGGGGTCTTCTATGCCATGGGTGATGTGCCTTATGCACCGGCTGAAGACGAACAGTTACCGCGGCAGATTGAGGAAATTCCCCGCGACGCGGAGTTCGTGGTGCATGTCGGCGACATCAAGGCCGGTTCCATGCCTTGTGACGAATCGATTTACAACAAGGTGTTCGCCATGTTGGCCCAAAGCGAAGCACCGGTGTTCATCATCCCTGGCGACAACGAATGGAACGACTGCGGCGATCCCGAGCAGGCCTGGGATCTCTGGCAGAAATACTTCCGGCGGTTCGACCGTCGCTGGTCGCACCGCTTGCCCGTGTATCGTCAATTGGAGCGTGAGGAGAACTTCTCCTTCGTCTCGGGAGACGTTTTGTTCCTCGGGCTGAATCTAGTCGGGGGACGTGTCCATGACCCGGAGGAATGGCAAACTAGACATGCTCAGAACTTGGAATGGGTGCGCCGGAATCTAGGTGTGTTTGGGGAGGACGTCTCCAGTTTGGTCATCTTCGGTCATGCCAGTCCAAACCAGAACCACCAGGATTTCTTCGAGCCGTTCCAGGAAGATGCCAAGGCGTTCGGCAAACCGATTCTCTATCTGCATGGGGACGGGCATCGCTGGATCCACGATCGGCCATTCCCTGCCGAAAACATTCTCCGCGTTCAGGTCGATCAAGGCGGGATCGCCCCCCCATTGAAAGTGACCGTAACCAATGATGCCGAGGAGCCGTTTCAGTTCGATCGGCGAATGGAAACCCCCGAGAAGGACTGAATTCTGGCGGTTTAGGAACCATCGGAACGCTCATTAAGCGTGATGGCTTCACCGATTGGTGTGATTTACGAGTTAATCTTGTCCTTCCGTTATAAACCGGCCTATTGGCCGCATCGTCGGTTGACCTTCGATCGAGTAGAATGGGGGCTGCTACGAGAAGCACTTCACGAAGCACCCCCTGAGAGAAGATGACCACCGAAACAAAAAAAACCGAGGTTGGTAGTTACTTCATTGCCAACTACCCCCCGTTTTCGCAGTGGAACGAAGAATCTCGCGGCGAAGTCGAACAATCCATGTCGTCTCCGCCCGGCGACGTGCCGTTGGGGCTTTATCTGCATATCCCCTTTTGCCGCAAACGGTGCAAGTTCTGCTACTTCCGGGTGTACACCGACAAGAACGCGAAGGACGTCGAGCGATACGTCTCGGCCCTGTCACGCGAAATCGAGCTGGTCAGCAAACAACCGGTGATGGGCGGTCGCCCTTTTCGCTTCGTGTACTTCGGCGGGGGTACGCCATCGTTCCTCAGCGTGAAACAACTCACCTCGCTTGTTGACCGACTTCGTGAGAATATCGATTGGAGTCAGGCCGAAGAGGTTACCTTCGAGTGCGAGCCGGGGACGTTGTCTCAACCCAAGGTGAACGCTCTTCGGGATTTGGGGGTTACCCGCATCAGCTTGGGTGTAGAGAACTTTGGCGACGCCGTGTTGGAAGAAAACGGCCGAGCGCATCTCTCGCCGGAAATCTATAAGGCTTGGGATTGGATTCAAGCGGCTGAGTTCCCCAACACGAATATCGATCTAATTTCCGGCATGGTCGGAGAGACCGACGAGAACTGGCAGGAGAACATCCGCAAGACGATCGAGCTCTCGCCCGACAGTGTGACGATCTATCAAATGGAGCTACCCTACAACACGGTCTACTCCCGCGACCTTTTGGGCAACGAGAAAGAAAGCCCCGTGGCCGACTGGCCGACCAAGCGTCGATGGGTCAGCGAGGCCTTCAACGCGCTGATCGCTGAAGGGTACTCGGTATCCAGTACCTGTACAGTATTCAAGAACACCAACAAGGTGAACTTCAGCTACCGTGACAACCTGTGGCACGGCAGCGATCTGCTGGCCACGGGGGTGGCAAGCTTCGGCCACATTTCAGGTGTCCACTACCAGAACCATGCCGATTGGGCCAAGTACTTGGAAACAATCGAGGCAGGTGAATTACCGCTGTCGAGGGCCATGAGACCCACCCCACATCAGCTACTAATTCGCGAGATGATCCTACAACTCAAAACCGGACGGCTCGATGCGGGGTACTTCCGTAAGAAGTTTGATGTGGAAATCCTCGAATTGTGGAGCGATGCCTGGCGTGAATATCAGAAACAGGGTCACTCCAAGATCGAAGGTGACTCCGTCGAGCTGAGCCGCGAAGCCCTGTTGCAGGTCGACGGCCTGCTGCCGGCTTTCTTCGAAGATGAGTTCCAAGGGGTGCGTTATACATGAGCGACCCTGCGGTCTTCATGATGGGCGAGTTTCCGGCAGAGATCCCCGTCGACCGGCTCTACGCCCGCAACCACATGTGGGCAAAAGCCACTGATGGGGGGTACGAGTTTGGGTTTTCAGCGTATGCGGTCAGATTACTGCAGGATGTGTACTTCCTGGAATGGACCGTGGATGCCGGCACACCATTGGTGGAAAAGCAGGAAATTGGCTCAATTGAGAGCTCGAAGGCCGAGAGCGACCTGTTTTCCCCCATGACTGGACGACTAATGGAGTTCAATCGGGGGTTGCTTTCCGACCCTTCAACCATCAACGTGGATACTTACGGAGGTGGCTGGCTATTCAAAATGGAAGGTTCGGACGAGTCGCTACTAACGCCCGAGGCATACCTCGATCATCTTGAAGCAGCCTGGTCGGTCGCACAGCAGACGATCAAAGGGCAAATCAAGTAACCAACTCCTACGGAATCACACGAGCTGTCATGGCTAAACGAGTCACCGTTGTCATCTCCCAGGGCCAAAGCGCCAACCCCGCCAAGCGTGGCCTGGAAGAAGCCCTGGTCGCGGAACTGCTTGGCGTGCCCGGCGTGGAAGTCACGGTGGTTCCGCACCTGTACGACTTGAAGCCCGACGGCTCGGGCATGCTTTGCCTGCAAGGTATCTCGGGCGACATCATCGTGCTGTCATGGCTCTTCCCAAGGGCTGCCCACTGGATCCTCGACCGCAACAATGTGCAAGGAAAAGTCGGCACCACGTTGCTTCGTGCTGCAGACGAAGAGGACTTCGACGAGGAGGACGAGGAGGTCACTTCAGAAGCGGAAGCCACCGAGACGGACGAACCCACCACGAACAATCAACCGTCGCGGTCGATCTATTGTCTCGACCTCCGGGCATACGAAGACGCACAGCCGTATCTGGAAGAAATCCGACGCATAGTCAGCGAAGCAGCCGTGCAGACGGTAACGCTGATGCCGTCGCTGGATTTGTCCTCGCCATCTGGTGACAAGCCAAAGCTTAACGGCAGTTCTACAAACGGCGCTGCCACCAATGGCAAACCGGCCGAGCCCACGCCGGCAGAGCCAACGGTCATCGCGGAAGAGCCGTCACGGCGTTGGTATCCGGTCATCGACTTCAGCCGCTGCACCAACTGCATGGAGTGCATCGACTTCTGTCTGTTCGGCGTGTATGGAGTCGACGGGGCGGAAAATATTCTGGTCGAACAACCGGACAACTGCCGCAAAGGTTGTCCCGCATGTAGTCGCGTGTGCCCCGAGAACGCGATTATTTTTCCCCAGCACAAGTCGCCGGCAATCGCGGGTTCGCCCGTGGCCTCGAGTGAAGGTTTCAAGATCGATCTCTCGAAGCTCTTTGGTGCGCCCAATGCGATGGAGGTTGCCGCGATGGAACGCGATCGAGAACTGGTGGCCGACGGTCGAGAGGCGGTTGGCATGACGGTCGGCATCCCCAAACGTCAGGCTGATAAAGACGAAGCCCCGCGAGATGAACTCGATGATTTGATGGACAAGCTCGACGATCTCGATCTGTAACCCACGACGTCACCCCGCATGGCTTCACGAGAAGCCTCTCAGTTTTCCAGGCCCCACAACAACTTGCTTTCAATCGGAACCGCGCGATGTACGCCAAGATGGCCAAACGGTTACTTTTCGAAACCGATAAGCGGCTGCTGTGGAAGTTGGCCTACAATTTCGGCTTCAAGGGGCTCATTGCGGTCGAGAAACACAAGCGGCGGTTGAAACGTGACGAGTTCTTCCCGCCGTTTCTGTATGTTTCCATCGTCAATAGTTGCAATCTCCGTTGTCAGGGGTGCTGGGTCGATGTTTCCGCAAAACAACAGGCCCTGGAGCTCGATCGCCTCGATCGCCTGGTAAGCGAGGCCAAAGAGGCCGGCAATGCCTTCTTCGGAATTCTCGGTGGCGAACCGTTCATGCACCCGGAGATCCTGACGTTTCTGGAACGACACCGCGACTGCTACTTCCAGGTGTTCACCAATGGGCAATTCATCACCGACGATGTGGCCCGCAAGCTTCGCGAGTTGGGCAACGTTACCCCGCTGGTCAGTATCGAAGGCACGGAGATCGTCAGCGATCAACGACGCGGACGCCCGGACGTTCTGAATCGCACGCTCGAGGGCTTGAACAACTGTTTGAAGCACAAGCTGCTGACGGGGGTCTGCACGAGCCTTTGCCAGTCGAACTACGACGACCTCTTGCGAGAAGAATGGATCGATCGGCTGATTGAGATGGGTGCCATGTACTGTTGGTACCACGTCTATCGCCCGGTCGGCCCCGATTCGAACCCGGACTTGGCTCTCACTCCCGAGCAACAGTTAGCTGCCCGAAAGTTCGTGGTGGAAATGCGGGCCAAAAAGCCGATCGCCATTGTCGACGCTTACTACGACGGGAACGGTAACGCGGTTTGTCCCGCGGCCACGGGGTTCACGCATCACGTCAGCCCCTGGGGCGACATCGAGCCGTGCCCCATCATTCAGTTCGCCACCGATAGGATTGACGATCGACCGCTATCCGAAACGTTTTCGCAGTCGTCGTTCCTCAGCGATTTTCGTCGTCTGGCGGCCACCTCGACACGGGGCTGCATCGTGCTCGAGCGGCCCGATCTGTTGAAAGCTCTGGTCGAGAAGCACGGCGCCCGCGATACCACGGTTCGCGGTACGGCCATGTCCGAGCTGGAAGCGATGCAATCGCGCCCCTCGCAGTACAACCCGGGCAACGAAGTCAAGGAAAAAAGCTGGGCCTACCGGTTCGTTAAACACTATTGGTTCAACGATTTTGGGGCATACAACGACCTGCCGACGGTCGAGCTCGGTGACAATGGCCACGGCCAGCACGAGACTCGCACCCCGGAGTTGGTCACATTAGAAACTCCGAGGCAATGACGCCATGGATACTCCGCGCTCAGGCGTAACCACAGCAACGCGCAGCGAAAATCAGAACGGACCTACCACGTCTACCACGCAACAAGCATCCCCCACAGCGAACGAATCGCTTTTCGACCAGGATCGCTTACTGCGGGCGTACGAAACGGCCCGAGACGATCTGCTTTCCGAATGCAATCAGCAAGGTCATTGGGTTGGTGAACTCTCGAGCTCGGCCTTGTCGACCGCCACGGCGGTGAGCGCCCTCTCGCTGGTTGAACGGCACGCCGACGTCGGCCGCGACGGCAATCCCGCGGCCAAGAGCGCCATCGACTCGGTGCAACTTGAGATCATCAGCGAGCTGGTTTGTAACGCACTGCAATGGCTGGCAGATCATCAGAACGAAGACGGCGGCTGGGGCGATACTGACAAAAGTAGTTCGAACATCGCCACCACCATGCTCGTTCGAGCGGCATTTCATCTCACGGCGGTCCCAGCGCGACACGACGACCTGCTGCAACGTGCCGACGCATACATCAAAAAGGAAGGCGGCATCGCCGGCTTGCGGCGACGGTTCGGCAAGGACAAAACGTTTGCCGTGCCGATTCTAACGAACTGCGCGTTGGCCGAACTGGTGCCCTGGAGCGAGGTGTCGCCCCTGCCTTTCGAATTGGCTTGCCTGTCGCAACGCACCTTCCGGCACTTGCGGCTTCCCGTAGTGAGCTATGCGATTCCCGCGCTGGTTGCGGTGGGGCAAACCCGATATTGGCATCGCAAACCGCTCAATCCCATCACCCGCATGATCAGGCACTTCGCCCGCAAGCCCAGTCTGCGAACGTTGGAGAAGATGCAGCCAAAGAGCGGCGGTTATCTCGAAGCGACACCGCTGACCAGTTTCGTGGTGATGAGTTTGGCCAGCATGAACCTGACGAGTCATCCCGTGGTACGTCACGGGGTGGAGTTTCTGATCGACTCGGTTCGCGATGACGGGTCTTGGCCGATCGATACTAATCTCGCGACGTGGGTGACCACCTTGTCGATCAACGCACTTGCGGCTGGTGGCGAGAACGTCAGCCAGCTCGATTGCCTCGATTGGCTGCTCGACTGCCAGAACACAGAGCGACACCCCTTCACCGATGCCGACCCTGCCGGTTGGGGGTGGACCGATCTGAGCGGTGCCGTGCCCGATGCCGACGACACCCCCGGGGCACTGTTGGCCTTGTCGAACTGGTTGCATTGCGACTCCGATGCAAATCGCGACAAGATCTGCACGGCAGCCGAGAACGGACTCGGCTGGCTACTAGACTTACAAAACAACGATGGCGGCTGGCCAACGTTCTGTCGCGGCTGGGGATTCTTGCCCTTCGATCGTAGCGGGTCGGATCTCACGGCCCACGCCATCAGGGCATTACACGCCTGGAAGCACCACCCACTTGAGAAAGCAGACACATCGCATGTCGCGCAGAGTTCCACGGAAATCGAACCGTTGGAGGTCCGCATCGACGCTGCGATTGAGCAAGGTCTCGCATACCTGTCTTCCCAACAGCGAAGCGATGGCTCGTGGGTCCCGCTTTGGTTCGGAAACGAGAATCGCCCCGGCGAAGAGAATCCTGTGTATGGCACGGCCCGCGTACTTATGGCCTACCGGGACCTGGATCGGCTTGGCTGTGCGGAGGCCGTCCGTGGCATGGCTTGGCTCCTGTCGACCCAATTGTCCGATGGTGGTTGGGGCGGACCGCGCCCGGCAGCGAAGAATGATGGAAAGCCCTCTACCTCCAGTGTGGAGGAAACGGCACTCGCGATCGAGGCGCTGTTACCGGCGGTTGATCGCCCCGAGGTGGCCAGGGCCGTACAGCGTGGCATCGCGTGGCTAGTCGAAGCGGTCGAATCGGGCCGTTACCGGGAGGCGACTCCCATCGGTTTATACTTCGCCAAGCTGTGGTATCATGAGAAGCTATACCCACCGACATTTACGGTGTCCGCATTAGGACACGCCGTCCGCGTGCTGCAAACCCGCACCGAGACGTCCGCCTGCCTCACCCCGTCAACCAGCACGTAAGGGACAGTACCTTGGCAACCGCCCGCTCTGATAAAGCCCTTGTGCGCGACACGGTCTCCGACTCGGCCCCGAAGAAAAAGCGTCGACGAAAGACAAGTCACTTGAAGTTGGTGCCCGAGACACGAGACGCCCGGGAGATGCTCCGCGAGCGGATTCGCTTCTTCGCGGACAAGCTCGACAAGCAGCGTCCGATGAGCAAGGACGAAATGGAAGTGATTGCTCGTGGGATTCTCACCGAGCTGAATCTGCCTGAAGGCTATCTCGGCTGGACAATGGTCGTGTTGGCCTCGGCGTTCTGGCACGATCAAGTAGCCGCCGTTCCTCCGAACCGGCGGTTGTTCTTGTTGCCGCACTGCCTGAAGCACGCCGAAGGCTGCCCGGCCGACTACGACGACTACGGGCTCGATTGTCGTCAGTGCGGAGCGTGCAGTATTGCCGACTTTCGCACCGAGGCCGAAGACCTTGGCTACAAAGTGCTGGTGGCTGAAGGTTCGCCCATCGTTTTAAAGATCATCGTCGGCGGATATGTCGATGCCGTGGTCGGGGTGGCCTGCCTGAATGTGCTCGAAAAGGCCATCGACAAAATTCTCATGGCCGGCATCCCCTGTGCTGCCGTTCCGTTGTTGTCCAGCGATTGCCGCAACACGTCGGTCGACGAAGAATGGGTCGCGGAAATGATTCGCATCCCGCACAAGCAGCCACAGGTGCAGACCCGCAGCTACATTCATCTGATGCGGGGGGCCGAAAAAATGTTCGAGCCGGCAGAGCTTGATCGTTTGGCACCCCGGCTGCGCAGCAAACCCTCGGATAGCGAAACCAATGCTACGTTGGATCCGATCGCTTCGACCGAAGCCATCGCGTACGACTTTCTGGCCAAGGGTGGAAAACATTCCCGTCCGTTCATCGTGCTGGCCGTGCACGATGCACTGACGGGTGGAAACGCCACGATGGCCGACGGGGCGGAGTATCTCCAAGAACTGCCCGATGCGGCCCGACGCGTCGCCTTATCGATCGAGACGTTCCACAAGGCATCGCTGGTACACGACGACATCGAAGACGACGACGATTATCGCTACGGCGAGGAAACCGTTCATCGCCGTTACGGCACTTCCACGGCCATCAACGTGGGTGACTATCTAATCGGCCTGGGCTATCGCGCGGTGAGCCGCGAAGCCGCCACCTTGGGCCCTGAGGTGGCCGCCGACATTGTCGACCGCCTGGCGGACGCCCATATGAAGCTCTGCGAGGGGCAAGGCGCCGAGCTAACCTGGCGCGATGCCCGTGATAAGCGACTTGGTCCGCTGGACGCCCTGAAAATCTACGCCATGAAGACGGCTCCCGCGTTCGAGGCGGCCTTATACGCCGGTGCTCGGCTGGCCGGCCCCGTCGACGAGCTTCGCGAACCGATCGCACGTTTTGCCCGCGACTTGGGCGTAGCGTTCCAGATCCTGAATGATCTGAAAGACTGGGACGAGAGCGACCAGAACAAACTCAGCCACGGGGCCGATGTTTTAGGTGGTCGCCCCACTGTGCTGTGGGCGTTGGCTCTCGATGCATTGGACGAAGAAGACGCGGCACGGCTGTTCGCGCTGGTCGAGGGTTCGCACCCGGAGAACGAGACGGTAGCGCTCTCGGATGAATCGCGGGTTCGACGCATTCGCGCGTTGTACGACCGGGCGGGCGTGTTCGACAAAGCCGAACAACTCATCGAAAAGTATCGAGCCCGGGCCGAGGCCGTGGCCGACGATATTCAGCCCGACGAGTTACGTCGACTGTTCTACTACTTGGTCGATACTGTGCTTGAGCATGCAACGATCGAAGCGCCCGCCGTTGTTGTGCCTTCTTTGGATATTGTCTCTCGCGGCCCGATTGCGAAGTAAGAAGATATCGTGACCGATCCGGAGCAGTCCCCCAACAGGCTCGATCCCCTTGTACGGTTGTTTTACGAAGATGACACCGTACTGGGGACCTTCACGGAAGTAACCCCCGCGCAAATGCCAGAGGGTTATCGGCGGCTTCTCGCACACGAGCATCATATGACCGTGACCGTCGAAGCGTTTCACGGCGGTCCCGTCGACGTGCGGGTTCTCAATAAAGTGGTCACCGCAGATCATTACGCGCGGGAGATCCTGCTGGCGACCCAACGCGACGGGATGATTGTGCAATACGGTATCATGCGTGTGCATCTGGCCGATCTTCCCGATGAGGTGGGCAAGGAGATCGTCAGTGAGCAAACCCCGTTGGGCCGCATCTTGATCCAGCACGACGTCCTGCGGACAATCCACCTGCATCGATTGTGGCACGTCGAGCAGGGACCCGAACTTCGGAAACACTTCGTTGGCAACGGAGAGGTTACCACCTATGGTCGCACGGCTACGATCGTTTGCGATGGTGAACCTGCCATCGAGTTGCTAGAGATCGTCGCCCCCCTTCCCGTCACGTAGGCACGGCATGCGGATTGTATATCTCGGCTCAGGCGCCGGCGGCATGTACTGCGGCAGTTGCATGCACGACAACACGCTGGTCTCGGCGTTGATCGACTCCGGCGAAGACGCCTTGCTGGTCCCGACCTACACGCCGATTCGCACCGATGAGGTTTCAGTCAGCCAGCAACGTATTTTCTTCGGCGGGATCAACGTCTACCTGCAGCAGAAGATTCCGCTGTTTCGGTTCACGCCAGCACTTTTCGATCGCTGGTTGGATTCGCCCAAGCTCATCTCGTGGTTAGCGAACCGCGCGTCGACGACCGATGCCAGATCACTCGGCGAACTCACACTCTCGATGTTGCGCGGCGAGCACGGCCATCAAAGCAAGGAACTCAGCAAGCTCATCCGCTGGTTGGTCGAAGAGGTGCGGCCCGACATCATTCAGCTTTCCAATGCCCTGTTGTTGGGCATGGTGCATGAAATCCGCGAGGCGCTGAACGTACCGGTTGTCGTCGGTCTCTCGGGGGAAGACATTTTTCTGGAAAAGTTGCCCGAACCTTTTCGCACGCAATCGCAGGAGGAAATGCGGCGGCGTGCGGGCGATGTTTCGGCTTTTGTTTCCATGAACCAATACTATGCGGAATACATGCGAGACTACCTGCAGGTCGATCCTAGGGTGCTGCACGTCATCCCTCCCGGACTCGATCTCCGGGGTCACGCAGACACCCCGCCGGAGACCTCAAACCCACAGCGAACCATCGGCTTCCTGGCCCGCATCTGCGAGGATAAAGGGCTGCACAAACTAATCGATGCGTTCGCCATCTTGGCCAAAGACCCTTCGCTGTCCGACGTCAAGCTTCGCGCGGCCGGGTACCTGGGCCCCGCGGACCAAGCGTATTTCGAGGCGCAACGGCGTCGCATCGAAAAACTGGGACTGTCCGATCGATTCGAATACGCGGGAGAACTGGATCGGCGCCAGAAGATCGAATTCCTGCAATCGCTCGAAGTGATGAGCCTGCCGACCGTGTATCGCGAAAGTAAGGGGCTCTCGGTCGTCGAAGCCCTGGCCAACGCGGTCCCGGTGGTATTGCCGGCCCACGGTGGATTCACCGAGATCATTGACGATACCGGTGGTGGACTTTTATGCCAACCGAATGACCCCGACAGCCTGGCTCAGGCCTTAAAACAGTTGCTCACCGATCCACGGCAGGCCAGGCAACTTGGCAGTGCGGGTCACGCGGCGGTGCGAACACGTTATAGTGCTGAGGTGATGGTCGAACGTACGACTGCGTTGTACCGGGAACTTCTTGCCTGAAGGCGGAAGACAAGATTCTCCCTCTGAGGACCAATCCTTATGCCGAAACCGTTTCGAACCCAACGTCGCATCGAGTGGGGTGATACCGACGCCGCGGGAATCGCACATTTCACCGCCTTTCTGCGGTTCATGGAACAAGCCGAACACGAATTCCTTCGCGATCGAGGGTTGAGCGTGTTGATGACTGACGAAGAAGGTCGTCTTTCATGGCCGCGGGTATCGGTTCGCTGTGACTTTCTGAAGTCGGTCGTCTTCGAAGACCTGCTGGAAGTCGAAGTTCACGTCGACCGGCTCGGGAAGAAAAGCATCACCTACGGATTTCACTTCTATCACAGCGACGAAGAAATCGCCGTGGGCTCGATTACGGCGGTTTGTTGCCGCATCGATGGGCGCGAGGGATCACGTCCGGTTCCGCAAGCCATCGAACTGCCGGCCTGGTTTATCGAGAAGCTGAACGTCGAGCCGACGCCATAAGGCCTGCTGAGGAGCCGAACCGACATCATCACCCACGAGGCTGTCTGAACCATCGACCATGGTCCCTTACCTGGAACAACTCACTGTACGACTTGTCACCGGCATGGCGGCGGTCGACCCGGCGGTTCGAGCACTGCACGCCGGCTATATTCTCAAGTCCCAGCGCGAGGATGGCGGCTTCGCAGGACGTGAAGGCGACAGCGACCCCTACTACACCAGCTTCGGCCTGAGATCGCTGGCTATTTTGGGCGAACTTCAAGGCGAGACCGCAACCCGGGCGGGGGCGTTCCTGGAAAAGCAGCTTACGACGCGGACCTCGGTGGTCGATTTTCTCTCGCTGATCTATGCGAGGGCCACGCTGCTGGGAGCAGCCGGGATCGACCCTATGGCCAACACGTCGCCCAATTGGCGGGAAGCGGTTGCCGGCGAGCTCGAGAAACTTCGCCGCGACGATGGCGGCTACGCCAAAACCGAAGAGGGGGCCGCGGGAAGCCTGTACCATTCAATGCTGGTGGTGATTTGTCAGCAGCTCATCGATATACCGTTGGTGGAAGCCGAGCGATTGAAGCAGTTTGCCCTGGCCCGACAACGCGACGATGGCGGTTTCGTCGAGATGGCCCCCATGAAACGCAGCGGCACCAACCCCACGGCGGCTGCCGTTGCCCTGCTGATGATTCTGAATGCCGACGACGAACGGCTTCGCGCAACAACCGGAGAATTTCTGCGAGCCATGCAAACCGCCGAAGGCGGGTTCTGCGCGAATACAAGAATCGCCGTAGCCGACCTGTTGAGCACCTTTACCGGGCTGCTCACGCTCGGTGACCTGCAGGCGACCCAGGGGATCGACTCGCAGGCGTGCCAAACGTACGCTGACTCGCTAGCCTGCCCCGGTGGCGGCTTCCGCGGCGGTATCTGGGACGATGGTCATGACGTCGAATATACCTTCTACGGTCTGGGGGTCCTCGCACTCGCGGCTGGCGGAGCATAACTACGGAAACGTTCCTCTCAAGTGATGCATAAACGATGGCTGGACTTCTGGTAGATCAAGTCAGTAAGGAGTTCGAGACCCGGGCCGAACCGCTTGTGGTGCTGCGAGACTGTTCGCTGCAACTCGAAGCAGGTCAAAATATGGCCGTGCTGGGGCCCAGCGGATCGGGGAAAAGCACGCTGCTGCAGATCATCGGGACCCTCGATCACCCCACGGCGGGTCGAGTCTCCTTGGACGATCAAGACGTGTTCTCGCTCGACGAACCGGGACTGGCGGCTTTTCGTAATGAAAAGATCGGGTTCATCTTTCAAGACCATCATTTGCTGCCGCAGTGTTCGGCCCTGGAAAACGTACTGCTACCCACCCTGGCTGGGCGTGGTACCCAAGCAGCGGAGATCGAGCGGGCAAAGTCGCTGCTCGATCGCGTGGGGCTTGCCCAGCGTATGGACCACCAGCCGGCAGAGCTTTCCGGCGGAGAGCGTCAACGGGTGGCCATTGCCCGAGCGGTGATCCGCAGCCCTGCCTTGCTGTTGGCCGACGAGCCCACGGGAAATCTTGACTGCGAAACGGCCGTAAGCGTGAGTCGGCTGCTGCTCGAACTGCAAGCGCAGGAGTCGATGATGCTGATCGTCGTAACGCACAGCCTTGAACTTGCCGACATGCTTCAGCGACGCCTCAGACTCGAGGGTGGCCAATTGCATGAGCTCGGCGGTTAAGTCGCCATCAGACCGTACCAGCCAAATTCGGAACCGCGCGTTCGTATGTCTCCATTTCGATTAGTTCTGCGAAGCCTGACTTTCCACTGGCGCATTCACGTGGCCGTGGCGCTTGGTGTGGTTGCCGGTACCGCGGTGCTTACCGGAGCGTTGTTCGTTGGCGATTCGGTGCGGGGAAGTCTGCGGCAACTCACGATGGACCGCTTGGGCAACATCAACGAAGCCCTGGTGGTCGATCGTTTCTTTCGGTCAGAACTTGCCGAGGAATTCGCCTCCAGGGCCGGATTTGCCGAACTCGCGAAAGCGGCTCTGCCGGTAGTCTTGCTGCGTGGAACTCTGGAACACACCGACAACGCAGCACGAGCAAATACGGTGACTGTGTTGGGGGCCGATGATCGTCTAGCGGAGGCAGGTCCCGGTGGACCATCTCAGCCTCCTGGTGCGGACGAGATCGTGCTCAACGAGCCGCTGGCCAGCGAGCTGAACGCCGCGGTGGGCGACGAAGTGATCCTCCGCGTTGGGCAGAACGATGATGTTCCCGCGGATAGCCCTTGGGGCCGCACATCGGAAACCGTCCGCAATTCACGGCTCACCGTTCGCGAAATCATTCCCGCCAAGGGGCTGGGGCGGTTTGGATTGCGGCCCAGCCAGCAATTGCCATTGAACGCTTTTGTGGCGACCGAAACGCTTCAGCGCGCGCTCGATGAACCCGATGGAGTGAACGCCTTGTTCATCCTTGGCGCTAAGGCCGCGCAAGTCCCCGGCGCGGAGGACGAGAAGCAGCTTCAGGCCTTGCTCGACCCCACGCTGGAAGACTATGGATTGGTGCTGCGACGTACCGATCGTGGGTACTACCAGATAACCAGCGATCGGATGTTGCTCTCGGAGGCCCTTCAGCAACAGTTGCTTCAGAATTTGGAAGCTTACGATGCCCGCCCGGCCATGACCTACCTGGCCAATACGATCGCCGATGGTGATCGCGAGATTCCCTATTCGACCATCACGGCGATGAACTTCGCCACAGAACCGCCACTCGGTCCGCTGATGGATGCCGGCGGTCAACCCGTGCCAACGCCTGGGGACAACGAAGTTGTTCTCAACGCCTGGGCCGCAGAACGTTTGGAAGCGAAGGTCGGCGATACGATCCGCATCGACTATTTTCAGCCCGAGAGCACGCATGGCGAGCCCACGGAAACCTCCACCGAGCTGACGCTCGCAGGGATCGTTACCTTGGAAGGCGCGGCCATCGACCCGGCTCTCACGCCCGAGGTGAAGGGCGTTACCGATCAGGAATCGATCGCCGATTGGGACCCTCCTTTCCCGTTCGATCAAGAGAGGATCGAACAGGAAGACGAAGACTATTGGGACCGTTATCGAGGTACGCCGAAGGCCTTCGTGTCACTCGCCACGGGCCAGCGGTTGTGGGGCAGTCGATTTGGGGATGCCACGTCGATTCAGATTCTTCCTCCAGAAGACGGGAACGAAAAGCCCGAGGAGGTGCTCGTTCAGCTTCGCAACCAAATTGCGCTGGATCCCGCGTCGCAGGGCTTCGCATTGCTGCCGGTGAAACGGCAGGGGTTGATGGCCTCTTCCGGTACCACGCCCTTCGATGTTTTGTTTCTAAGCTTCAGCTTCTTCATCATTGCAGCGGCGGTCATGTTAGTTGCTTTGCTGTTCCGCTTGGGGATCGAGCAGCGGGCTCGGGAAGTAGGTATCGAGCTGGCCGTGGGGCTGACGCCCGTCCAGGTCCGGAGAATCTTGGTGGTCGAAGGCCTGCTGGTTTCGTTGATCGCCGGTTTGGTCGGCATGGTCGTGGGTGTGGCATACGCCTGGTTGATGATCGCGGGCTTGCGTACCTGGTGGGTCGCGGCCATAAGTACCCCCTTCTTGCAGCTATACGTCACGCCCAAAAGTCTGATCATCGGATACTTCAGTGGGGTGTTCGTTTCCGTGTTGGCAATCGCCTGGACCATGTGGCGGATGCGACGGGTTCCTGCTTCTCGGTTGCTCGCCGGAGCGAGCAGCGAAGCAGAAGGGCTGCGGCAAGGCACCGGTCGCTGGTCGCGTCGCGTCACAGTCGGTTCCGCAGTGTGCGCGGTCGCTGTTGGTCTGATAGCTGGCAGCCTGGGTGGAGAAGCCCAAATCGGGGCTTTCTTCGGTTCGGGAGCCCTCGCGCTGGTTGCGCTTCTGGCTGGAGTTCGCTGGTATTTTACCAGTCGACCTTCAGGTTCGCTGGTGACCACCGGCAGTTCCGCTGTGCTTCGATTGGCCGTGAGAAACGCGGCACGAAATCCCGCACGTAGTACCTTGACCATCGCGCTGGTGGCCTCGACATGCTTTCTTATCGTGGCCATCAGCGCGTTTCGAATCGATCCCACGCAAGAGTTGCCTTCCCGCGATAGTGGAAACGGCGGATTTGCCCTGGTGGCCGAAAGCGATCAGCCCATCTACCAAGACCTGAACAGCGCCGATGGCCGGTTCGAGCTGGGTGTGCCGGAAGACAATGCTGTGGATGCGTCCGAGATCATTTCATTCCGTGTACGCTCGGGCGACGACGCGAGTTGTTTGAATCTCTACCAGCCCCGCCAACCTCGCGTGCTGGGGGTGTCACCCGCGATGATCGAACGCGGTGGTTTCAAGTTTGCCGCCACGGCTGCTGAAACGCCTGAGGAAAAGGCAAACCCTTGGCTGCTTTTGGATCGTGCGCTTCCGCCGGACGAAGGAGGCAGGCCGGTCGTACCCGTGATGATCGACATGAATACAGCCATGTATAGTCTGCACTTGTGGAACGGCGTGGGCGAGACGTATGTCATGGATGACGGCCACGGCGGCGAGACTATCTTCCAGGTCGTGGGACTATTCAGCAACAGTTTGTTCCAGGGCGATCTGCTGATCGGCGAATCGCAATTCCGTAAGCTCTTCCCTGACGAGAGTGGACGTCAGTTTTTCCTCATTGCGTGTGATGCTTCGGCGGCGAGCGAAGTGGAGCAGACGCTCGAAGCCGCGCTGGGCGACTACGGGTTCGATAGCCAAAGCACGGCGGCCCGACTGGCCGGGTTCCTGGCCGTGCAGAATACCTATCTTTCAACGTTCCAAAGTCTGGGCGGGTTGGGGTTACTGTTGGGAACCTTTGGCTTGGCCACCGTACAACTTCGCAATGTTTTCGAACGCCGGGGAGAGTTGGCTCTGCTGCGTGCGGCCGGTTTTCGTCGTAGGCGGCTGGCCCTGATTGTGCTGCTGGAGAACGCAGTATTGCTGATCGGTGGCTTGCTGATCGGTTGTATCGCCGCCGTAGTGGCGGTGTTGCCGCACTTGTTCGGCGGTGGGGCTTCCATTCCCTGGGCTTCTCTGGCCGCCACATTGGGTCTCGTGCTGATCGTGGGGATGTTGGCCGGATTGTTCGCAGTCCGTGCCACACTACGAACTCCGCTGTTGCCTGCCTTGAGGGCGCAGTAACGGATTGCAACCCCCCATAGGCAATCGCAGCGGCAAGCTGTTAGAATTTGCGAAGCATTGGTTCCGATCTCGACGCGCTACGGAGTAATAGTTCGATGAAAGGTATGGTCCTCATTTTGGCATCCGTATCGCTCACTGTTTTCTGCTGGGGTATGTATGGCCCCTTGATGCACAAGGGCCAGATGGGGATGGAAGGCAGCCGTTTCCGCCAGCTTATCTGCGTGGGGGCAGCCTACTTCCTGATTGCCGTGATCGTGCCCGTGCTATGGATCCAGGTACAGGGTGACGTGGGTAGCTGGAAGCCGACGGGGATTATCTGGAGCCTGATTGCCGGCTCGGCGGGGGCATTGGGGGCGTTGGGGATCATCTTCGCCTTTTCCTACGGTGGGCTACCCGTCTACGTGATGCCGCTGGTGTTCGGTTTCGCACCCGTGGTCAACGCGTTCATCACGCTATATCCCGGCGGTAAGTACAAAGATATGCCTCCGTTGGCGTTGGGCGGTTTCATCGCCGGGTTGTTGATGGTCTCGGTCGGGGCCTTCCTCGTGCTTTCCTTGGCGATGAAATACAACAAGCCTCACAAGCCGGCCGATGCCGAAGTCAGCGAACATGTCGCGGCGGTTTCGGAGATCACCGAAAAAGAAGCCGAAGCGGCCTCCGAATAGGCGCAGCGCACGAACGCAACCATGAATCAGCCCTCGGCAGCAGACACGATGAAGCAGGTCGACAACTTGCTCTCTCACGTGTGGATGGTGCGAGCGTTCTTAAAGCACTGCGAAGAGGCCGAAGACGACGAAGAGTTGTGCGAGGTGCATCGGGCACTGTACGACTACATGCTGGCGCTGGGCAGCCCGTTGAATAACAACGACGCCGAAGCATATCTCAAGCAGGCCAGAAAGAAGCTGGCCAAGTTGAAACGTGCCACGGCCACCTTTGTCGAAATTCAGCCCGAGGTTTCGTCGCACACGAACTTTCAATTGGCTGCCCGCTCGTTGAGCCTGGCAGTTGAGCAGATTGCCGACTTGCTCGAAGCGCGGCCAGGCTGAAGCGCCCGCCGCCGCTATTCCGGCTTATGGGCCGCACGCTCGCGTGCCTCTCGCCGCTCTTCATCCGACAGGCTGCTGTTGAACGTGGCACCAAACCCAATGGTTTGCCGATAAACGTATGCCTGCCAGGGGTCTTTGCCTTCGATCCGCGGATCACCGGTCGCTTTCAATTGCTCACTGAGCTGCTTCCGAAGCCGGGCCTTGATCTGGGTGTACTGCGGATCATCGGCCAGGTTCTCGGTCTGGCCAGGGTCGTCGTTCACCGCATACAACTCTTCGGGCGGCCGTTTGCCAAAGCAGAGTTGAAACTCGCGAGGAAATTCCTCCTGATGTTCGACCAGAAAAGTCTTAGTTGGGCAAGCATCAACATCGCCGTGGAAGGTGCGGTTCGAAGAGACAAACGTGGGGCCGCCCGTGGGCCAGCGGTCGGGTTCGAAGTTGCGGATATACAGATAGTCGTAATTGCGAATCGCCCGGGAAGGATACGTCGCCCCGTTCGGTCGACACCAGGTGTGTCGTTCGACGGCCGTATATACATGATCGCGATCTTGCTCGACTCGACCTTGAAGGTCTGAACGCAGCATGGGCAACAGGCTGCGGCCGGTGACCACCTCGGGTACCGCGACTCCCGCCGCTTCGAGAAACGTGGGGGCCATGTCGGTCAGCGAAACAAAATCGTCAATTGTCCGTCCCGACGGGACTTCGTCACCCCAGCGAATGGCCAGCGGCATCCGCACACCCCAATCGTAGAGCGTGGTCTTGCAGCGAGGAAAGGGCATCCCGTTGTCGCTGGTCACGACGACGATGGTGTTGTCGAGCTCGCCTATCCATTCGAGCATGTCGAGCATCTTGCCCAGGTGACGGTCGAACCATTCGATTTCAACGCAGTAATCGAGGATATCGCTGCGTACGGTTTCCTCATCGGGAAAGAAGCTTGGCACCCGCGCGTCGGCGGTTTGTTTGCCTACGCGACGTCCGATGCCGTCTTCGTACACGCGGTGTGGTTCTTTGCAGCCGAACCAAAAGAAAAACGGTGTGCCGTCGGGACGTTCGGCTAGAAATTGCTTGAAGTTCTCGGTGTAGTCTTGATCGTTGATCCCCACGGGCACCAGCCGGTCGAGCACATCGTTGTACTCCTTGCCGATGGGGGATCGTTTCAACCCCAGGGCATACGGATCGCCGGGCACCCATCCCTTGCCGGTGTATCCCACGTGGTAACCTACGTCTTCCAACGCCAGGGGGAACAAGGGAATCTCAGGCGGAATCGTGCCGTACAACACGCCGGCTTGTCGCAGCCGCCAGATGTCTTGCCCGCTGAGAATCGCACTTCTCGACGGGGTGCAGGAAGGGCAAGCCGAAAAGCAATGCGTGAAGTACACCCCCTCGCGCGCGACTCGATCGAAGTTCGGCGTATTGGTTGACGGGTCGCCCTCGAAGCTGGTGTGTAGCCAAGATTGATCGTCTGCCATGGCGAACAGAATATTCGGTCGCTCGTCCGCCAGGGCGGAGACGTTCGCCAGGCTGAGGTAGACCACCGCGATGAACGCGAACAGAAGTCGATCCCGCATCATGGATTTCGTTCCCCGTTGCGACGTGAATTCCCCACAACCCCACGTTCCCACTATATCAGACCAGGTGCATGGATTGTGGGTGGACGACGTTGCGCTGGAGAAGTGAAGATCGCAAACAGAACGCTCACCAAAGCCGGAGAACCCGGCTGGGCTACTTCTCAGAAAGCCCCAGGGTGGGCGAACTCTCTCCGGGGCTGAGATCGAAGCAAGCCATCTCGCGATGGTTCCGCACATAAGCCCTCCCTGCGGCGATGGCGGGCGTGTTCCACGTGCGGGCATCGAAGACGGGGATGCGCCCCAACTCGCGGTGTTCCTCGGGATCGGTCGCGACCAAAGCGATGTCGCCATTCTCAGCCTGAATGAAGAACACGTCGCCGACCAACAGCATCTGGCCATGCCCGTAGCGTCCGCGTTTCCAGGTCCGCTTGCCCGACTCGGCGTCGACGCACACCATAACGCCTTCGTCGAGTCCGTAGATGAACCCATCGTGCGCGATGGGGGTGGAGAACTTGCCTCGCAGGGTGGACTTCACCCACACCGGTTCGGCTGTCCATTTGCCTTCAGTATCCTTACTCAGCTCCAACAACGCCGAACCCATCGTGTACCCGGCGGTGATGAGTACTCGATTCGGGGTGACCATAATCGGCTGGCTGCAATTGATGCCTCCCTGCGTCTCCCAGGGAAAACGCCACAGCTCGGCCGAACCGTCGCTGGCGTAACCCGCACCGCCTTGCCCGTCGAGAATCAGAATCTGCTCTACGCCATCGATCACGGCCAACGTCGGTGATGCGTATCCGGCGGTGGAGTCACCCACTCCCCACACGACGTCGCCGGTCGCGCGATCGTACGCTACGATCGCGTCACCAGTGGCACTCATCTCCGCGCCGGGATTGACGATCACCACGTCGTCGAGCACCAGCGGCGACCCACTCATCCCCCATTCCAGATTTTCCTCCGCGCCGTTCTTCAAGATATCCTGCTGCCAGACGACTTCACCGCTGGCGATCTTCAGACAACTCAAGCGACCGTTGGCACCCAAGGCAAAGATCAGGTCGCCGTCGATCGTGGGAGTGGCACGAGGACCATCGCCACCCATCGCTTCGCTGAACCGAGTGGGATAGCTATGAGCCCAAAGCTCGGCCCCATTCCGGGCGTCGTAGGCCACCACGGCTTCGTTCTCGCCGCGTTGTTCGATCGTGACGGCCACATTGCCCAGCAGCGAGAACTGAGCGTAGCCCTCTCCCACGGGCTGTTTCCACAGTAACTCCGGTGGATCGTTCTCCCAGTCGGTACGAATGGTAGTTGTGGTGCAGATTCCCGAGCGGTCGGCTCCCCGAAACCCTGGCCAGTTGGCGGCCAAGTCTTCGCCCGTCGATAGTTGATCATCGATGGCCTCACTACTTCGGACACCCTCCGCGCGGTGGGCCTCTAGGATTTCCAACGGTGTTGGTTCCCAACGGAACACAAACGTCGGCACGATATCGCCGGTGAATTCGACCTGGCGGATCATCGACGCGGGAATTATTATGCCGATCGCAGCAATCGCCAGCAGGACAGCCTTGGTACGCGCAGGGAATCGTGAGAAGGCCGCAATCCAAATGAGCAGCGACAAGACACCCAGGCCGGATGCGACGATCGACAGGAAGTTTCGAAACTGCGCCGGCAGAAACTCGCCGGGGAAGAACTGCAGGGCCAGAATTGTCGCCACGGCCACAGCAACAATCGAAATCGCAGGCCACCAACGCACGGGCATCGCCGCCGGTTCCTGTGAGACCATGACTTCCGTCACGGGTGTTTCAGACGATTCGGATGCCTGAATATCGGACATGGATGACTTCCCTTCCGTTCACTAAGATCGCCTTGCGGCTGCCGAATTCCGACCCATGTATGGTAGAGGCTGAATGTACGGGGCCAACCCTCCCGAGGCAGGTGTGTTGCCCCGGATTTTTGCCCCGCTCCCCCGCCCTGCCCTAGGTGCCGCGGGTGAAGCCATACCACTCGATATGCTTGCGGGGACTGAACTGAAACCCTCGTCGACCGCATTCCGCTTCCAGCCATTGGCCGACCTCTTGCAATTGAGCCGCATCGGTGCCCTCGGGCATCAGCCAGACGCAGGTTCGGTCGAGCTTGGGAAACTCTTCGAGATAAGCTTCGACTTCGTCACAGTCGGCCTGGGTGCTGATGACGAACTTGAACTGATGGGCGTACTCGTCGACTAGTCGGTGAATCACATCCGGGGCATGTCGGGTTTGCTGGTGGCGATGATGCCACCGCTCCGAACGATGTAGCGGCGGAGTTGAGTTGGACAGTTTGGGGCTGATCGACATCAGGTCGCAGGCCACACTCAGGTAGAGCGTTCCGGCCGTTTCGATCGTGATATGACGTCCCTCGGCCGCCAGCACCGAGGTGAGTGGTGACAATTCGGCGAACAGCATCGGCTCGCCGCCGGTGAGCACCACGTGCGGTGAATCGTGGCGGTTGATCTCTTCCAAGATTTCGTCGACCCCAAGATCCTCGCCTTCGGGTTCCCACGAGGTGAACGGCGAATCGCAGTAATCGCATCGCAGATTGCAGCCGCTGGTGCGGACGAACACGCTGGGTGTTCCCGTCAGGGCCCCTTCGCCTTGCAACGATTTGTAGATTTCGGCCACCTTCACGTTTGATACCGTATCGGGTCGGTTAGCCCCGCATCGGCGAACCCTTTGAGCCGCAGTGTGCAGGCATCGCACTGACCGCAACTTGTTCCTTGTTCGTCGGGGTCGTAACAGGTATGGGTTAGCGAGTAGTCCACGCCAAGCTCGGTTCCTCGCCGGATGATTTCCGCCTTGGTCAGGTCAATCAGTGGAGTATGAATGGTACATGGATGCGTGCCTTCCACCGCTTGCTTCGTGGCCAGGTTGGCCATCTGCTCGAAGGCCTTGATGAATTCGGGTCGACAGTCGGGATACCCGCTGTAGTCGACGGCATTCACCCCGATGAAAATGTCGGCGGCCTGTACCACTTCGGCGCAAGCCAAGGCCAACGCGAGAAAAATGGTGTTGCGGGCAGGTACATACGTTACCGGAATTCCCTGTTGCATTTCATCGGGGTCGCGGTGCTTGGGCACCTCGATGTTCGCGGTTAACGCGCTGCCGCCGAACAGCGACAGGTCGATTCGCTGCAACATGTGCCGCTCGGCGCCCAGCGACTCGGCCACCTGACCTGCGGCTTCCAACTCGAAACGATGCCGCTGCCCGTAATCGACGCTCAGCGCGTACAGCGTGTAGCCTTCGCGCTTGGCGATGGCTGCCGTGGTCGAGGAGTCGAGCCCTCCGGAAAGCAGTACGACGGCCGGTTTCGACATGGTTCAATGCATCTCATTTGGTACCCCCTCAAGGGGCTTGGCATCCTCTCGCATGATGACACAATGAGGTGAACGCGAAAAGGAGCCACCCCACGCATGAGCGACAACTTCCGCCAAACGCTAGAGACATTCGAGAACCAATTCCCCGAGCGCGAGTACACGATCGAAACGACGTGCCCCGAGTTCACGTCGATGTGCCCCAAGACGGGCCAGCCCGATTTCGGCGTGCTCACGCTCACGTACGTGCCCGACCAGCTATGCGTGGAGCTGAAGAGCCTGAAGCTATACCTGCAACAGTTTCGCAACGAAGGCATCTTCTACGAGCACGTCACCAACCGCATCCTCGACGACCTGGTCGCAGTGTGCCAACCCCGCCAGATGACCCTGGTAGCCGCCTTCACGCCAAGAGGCGGGATTAGTACCAAAGTTACGGCGACGTATGAGGCGACTGCGTAGGGTGCATTGGTGCGTCATAAATGCGAGGTAGTTTGAGGTTCCGTCTCTGCCCTCTTCCGCTATTGTGTAGCCGCATGTCGGTTGGGTCGCCGTAGGCGGCAAGATGTCTTGAAGTGCGTATCTCACAACAAGTTGGACTGGATTTATTGACCCGCTCCGCACCGACGTCTGCAAGGTAACCCATGACTCTTCTCCGATAGGAACTTTGACTCAGGGCTTCCTGTCGCCTGCGGGCGACCCAGCCGACATGCGGCTGGGCTATCCACCTAGTCGATCGCCCAGTTCCTTGAAGATTCCGTACATCGCCGCGAGATAGGACTCGGCTTCGTCGTGGGCCATGGTCAGTGGGGGGCTGACTCTCAGCACGCAGCCGGCCAGCGGGCCGAGCAGGTGGATGGCTTGTCCTTGTTCGTTGCCCAAGTAGCAGGCCTCGACACAGGCGTTGGCCACATCGCCCGCCGAATGTGATCCCAGGGGTGAGCACTCCACGCCCCAGACGGTGCCTTCTCCGCGCACTTGTTTCACGACGTCCAAGTCGGTGAGGCGGAGCAATCCTTGTTCGATGATGGTGGAAAGCCCTGCCGCCTGATCGACCACGCCCGCGGTTTCGTATTCGTCGAGCGTGGCCAACACCGCGGCCGAGGCCAACGGGTTGGCGCTCCACGTATCCGAGGCCTCGCCGTAATGCATGTGGTTGAACAACGCGGTGGGTCCGACAGCCGCGCTGACGGGCACCCCATTGCCGAGCCCCTTGCCCAACACGACGACATCGGGCTCGACGCCGTAACGCGTGAAGGCGTACATCGGACCGGTGCGACCGAAGTTGGCTTGCACTTCGTCGAGAATGAAGACCAGATTGTGCTGGCGGCAGAACGCTTCGAGCAAATGCATGTACTCAGGTTGCGGGTGGAAAGATCCGCCCCCGCCGAGATACGGTTCGGTAATCAATGCACACAGCCGCGAGCCGTATTCGTCGACCATGGCGGTCAGCTCGGCCTCATACGGTGCCAGGTCGATCGGCTCTCGGCGGCTTTGAACGCTACAACATTCCTCGGTGGGAAAGCTGATGAACCGGACGCGTGGGTCGCGGTCCGGGTCGTTTTCGCTGCCGGTCACCGCTCCGGCCAGACCCTTCTTCCCGTGAAACCCGCTACGTGTGGCCAGCAGAATCGGGTCGTCGCCCTGGTGTTGGTCGAGCGCGGCCCAAATGGCCTTTTGAATGGCCTCGCTTCCGCTAGCGGCCCACAACACCTGTTCGCAGCGATTGCCGCCCGGCTGAGACTGCAAGCTGGCCAGCAACCGCTCGCAGGCAATCGTTTCCAGCTCGGTGACCGCGTTATACGCGCAGAGTGCGAGAGCCGACTGATAGTCTTCGTTGCTCGAATTGCCCGGTTCCAGCCCGAGATACGACCAGACGCGTTGCCACCACGAAGTTGGATTATGTCCCAGGTTGGCGACCAGCACGCCGGAGGTGAAATCGGCCAGCTTGCGGCCCTCGGGCGTCCAGTGATAGGCGCCGGCACTTTGCGCTAGCACGGCCATGCTAGGCGTATACGTGCGTTGCGAGGCCGGTTCGACGGCGGCCAGCCGTGCACGAATGGCGTTGGACTTGGTTTCGCCGGAGTGTTCGATTGCCGTGGCTGGTGCTTTCTCGGTCGTGCTCATCCCATTCAGTTCCTTGGCAAGGTTCGCGACACCATCCGTTTAGTGATCTAAAAAAGAATTCGATATATCTGAATGCTCACACACGTGGCTCGTACAGCACCTCGGGTTCGCTGGAGCCGGGACGCCACAGCACGAGACCGCCCGCGGCGTGATTCACATCGACCACGCAATTGGGCGTTCCCTCGGCATGCCGCTGCAGAATCGCCTCCATGGCCTGCACGGTCGCAACGGTTTGGCGATCGGCCGACAGGTCATTGTACTGCAGGTCGGTTGCCTGACGTAATCGCGGTGCACGTTGTTCAGGCGGTCCGCCGAACTCGACATTGGCCACTTCGCGAATGAACTGCTCGATCACCTCGATGCCGTAGCCGCGTTGCGAACGTGTGCCCCACGGTTCGACGAACGTGCCGTTGTAGTGGTTGTTGATCGAGTTCTTGCGTTCGATCGGCGTGCGTCCTTCGATCGTGCATTCGACACCCCGCTTGCGTGAATGGCCGTTCCAGAGCCCATTGTCGAAGCGGAACTGTACCTCCTGTTCGACGTAACCGGGGAAGTTGTCGGGCGTGACCCACGAGGTGTGGATATCGAAGGCGGCCTCACGTCCATCACCGTAGCTGTAGACCATTCGCAATTGGGTCGAGTCCCAGGTGTTGCCATCGCTGGGGCCGACCAATCCGCGTTGTCCCGTGCAAGTGATGTTTTTTAACTGCCCGCCGAAGGTGAAATCGATGAGCTTGATGTAGTGCACGGCCACGTACGTGCCGGGATTGCGACCCACGATCCATTCGGAAAACTGGCTGCCCGAGATCATCTTCGGTTCGAGCAACGTGCAGTATCCGCTGTTCACATGTGTAAGCTCGCCATCGAGCACCAGCGTTCGTAGTTTCTTGTGGTCGGGATCGAGCAGCTTGTGATACACCACTTTGGCCAGCACGTTCTGCTCGACGGCCAAACGCTGAAGTTCGTCGAGCTCGTCGAGTGACAAGACGGAAGGTTTTTCGACGAGCAAGTGCTTGCCTGCTTGCAGCACTTCTTTGCAGGCGGCGAAGTGTCGATCGTCGGGCGTGGCCACACAGACAAAGTCGACCTCGGATTCGAGCAACTTTCCCACCGCGTTGGGTTCAGTCACGCTGCGAAAACGGGCCACGCGTCTTCCTGCCGCTTTGGCATACGCCTCGGCACGGCTTCCGGTACGGCTCGCCACGGCGGCGAGTTCGACGTTGCAGACGCCAAACGCCGGATCGTATAGCCCTCGGGCATGTGCGGTCTCGAACATGGGCCGGTAGGTTTCATCGAAGATCATGCCCATGCCGACCATGCCGCCTCGTAGTCGATGTTGGGCGATGTTGGCGTGGGAACGGTTTTCGGCTTGTTGCTGGTTCATGGTCACAATCGTAGCCGATGGTTCGATGTTCTCACAACGGGGGCCCTGCGACGTAAGTCTATGTTGCCATTCACTCACGAAGCGGCCGACACCCTTGCACTGCGAACGTTGCACTTGCACAATGGCGACTCTTCCGTCCTGTCGAAATGGTTGACGTGTGGTGCTGTTTTACGTTTTGGAGAAGTGATTCATGGCCGAAAACCCTCAGGTTATTCTCAGCGGATTCGCCGACGAAGCCGCCAATCAGAAAACGGCCGAGCAGCAGTTCTCCGCCTTCGCCGCAATGGGGTTGCAGTACTACAGCCTGCGATTCATCGACGTCGGCGAGGGGATCAAGAATGTGATGAAGCTGACCAAGCGCGAGATTCAGAAGATTCGCCACTTGGAAGATGAATACGGGCTGAATGTCTCCTCGATTGGTTCGCCCATCGGCAAGGTCAAGCTGCTGGATGTGAACGACAAGACGAAGAACGAATTCGTGCCGTTCAAGAAATACCTTTCGAAAGACGTAGCACGGGTGTGTGATTTGGCACACGCGTTCGAAACGAAGTTAATCCGCGGCTTTTCGTTCTATCACCCCCGCGGTTCCGATCCGTGGGAGCATGTTCCGCAGGTGGTCGATCAACTGGGGCAGATTGTCGAGATGTGCCACCGATCGGACTTGACGTTCGGCTTGGAAATCGAAGCCAACCTGGTTGGGCAGACGGGTGAACTTCTGGCCGAAATCCATCGGCAAGTGAATCACCCGGCGATGGTGCTCATCTTCGATGCTGCCAACGTGTTGTGCCAGGGAAACACTCCCGGCGAGGTCTTCGAGCAATATCTTGCGATGAAGCCGGCCCTGGGTTGGCTGCACATCAAAGACTATCGAACTCCTGAGGAGGGTGCTCGCGAACGGGGCCACGTGGATGAAGAGGCCCTGAAGAACTTCATGCCGGCCGATTTGGGCGAAAGCGCTCACGAGGCAATCTTCCGCGACTTCCGCGATTCGATTCCCAAGCTGCAGCGAAAGCTCCGCCGTCGTGGCATCCCCGGCGTGTTCCTCGATTTGGAACCGCACGTCAAAGGGGGTGGCCAATTCGGCGGCTTCAGCGGACCCGACGGGATGGGCGTTGCCCTGCGTGGACTGTGCCGGGTGTTGGACTACACGGCCATCGATTACCACTTGCGCGATTTCGACGACATCCGGGCCGCACGCGGCTTCTGAGGTTTTCTGACAGCGAGTTGACAACGCGGTCGGCAAGCGTCGGTGCTTAGCTCTCGGTTGCTTCCGTCTCAGACGCCTCGGGTGCGTTCCGCTGCTTCGGCGTGCTGCCCGTGGAGACGAGGGAGCCTCCCGAGGCCGCGAATTGATAGCCCCATACCATGGCGATCATCAACGCGAATAACCCGCTGTAGAATGTCAGGGTGTGAATGCCGTCGGCCCACAGCATGAGGGTCCCGGCGGAAATGAGCGCGACCAGCGAGACCGTCGCCTTGCTGAACACACTCTGCTTCAACGATTCCTGGGTATGTCGTGTGATGGCCGATTGGGCACTGAGATTGGCCAGCTCACGCATCGCACGAAGTTCGTTGCGGCTTTCTTCAATCGAACGTTGTGGACGAGGTCGCGGCGGCTTCTGCTGGACCGGCTTGATATCCGCGGACTGTGGTTTCTCTTGCGGCTGCTGAACGACCGGACGAGCCGGCGCCGGCTTCACGGCAGGCATGCGTGCCGTTTCTTCGCCATTCTTCTCACGCATGCGATCCAGCAAGCGAGCCATGTAGTCGTCGATCGACTCTTCATCCTCGCTGTTGTCCACCGGCTCTGCCTGCGGTGGAGTCTGCTGACGCATGTTAGGTTGAGATTGCGACGGAGCTTCTTCAGCCGATAGCTCAGCTTCCTCTTCATCCGGTGTGTAGCCGAATTTCGCCAGAATGCTCGCTGTGTCCGTGGGGGCTTCAGAATTGGGTTGGATAACCTCCGCAGAAGAGGCTTCTTCGCCTACAGGCTGTGAATGATACGCGGAATCATCCTCGTCCGATGCTTCGTCCTCAGGGTGAAGCAGCATCGTTTGGCGCGTGGAAGATTGCTGTTGTTCGAATTCCTGACGGTCTTTTTCCAGCTTGGCTCGCTGACGCTCCAAATTATCGAACGATTTGGACACCTCTTGCTTTTGCGTCTCGATAATCTCGCGAGCCGTTTCGAGATCGCATTGGGCAAGCTTGAGTTCCTGCAGCTTGGCATCCAACTCGTTCTGCGTTTGCTCGACTTCGGCCAGGGCTGCCTTCTTGACGCTCTCACACGCAGGATCCACTTCTTCTTGAGCCTGAAGTCGGCTTTCTAGTTCGACATGGCGTCGTTCCAATTCGGCCTCGCGTTCATCAAGCAGCTCTTCGCGATGCTGGAATGCTTTGTTCCAGGCATTGAATTCGAGTTCCTGCGAGTTCCAGGCATCCGCTTGCGCGATGTGTGCTTCGGCCAACTGCTGGGCTTGGGAGAGTTCGATCTGGCGTTCGTTCAGCTCGTCGCGCAATCGCTCAGACTCCTCGCGGTGAGCATCTAGTTGCTCCGACTGCTCCGCGAAGTTCCGCTTGAGCTGGCTCAAGGCTTCTCGCTCAGCGTCTAACTCTTCCAGCTTCTCTTTGAGTTCGCGCTGACGATCGTCGGCCTGTTGCTGCAATTCGTGCAGCTTCTCGGTTTCCTGCTCGGCCTGATGGCATTCGATCTCACCGCGTAGATTGTCTAGCTGTTCCTGCCGAGCGGTGAGCTCGGCGGCTTGAGTCTCCAGGGCTTCCTGGGCTCGTTCGAGCAGGGCCTTTTGCTCATCGCTCTCGATCTGTTGCCGCTCGAGTGTTCGCTCTCGCTCTTGGAAAGACGCATTCCACTCTGTGAGTTGCTGCTCTTGAGCTGCGAGTTCGCGTGTTCTTGCTTCGACAATCTGATTGTGATCGTCTTGGTGTGCTTTCAATTCCGCTTCGAGTTTCTCGCGATCGGAATCCACTTGAGCCTGCTGTTGCTCGAATTCGTTCTGCTGCTCGGCGAGCATGTTCCCCCACGCGTCGAGATCTTGCTGCCGCTTGTCGAACGAGTCGCGCTGAACGGTGACTTCTCGTTCGCGATTGGCCAGTTTTGTGTTCCACGCTTCAAGCCGTTGCTCCTCGGCCTGTTTTTCGCCGTTCCACGAAGTCTGGCGCTGTTGGAATGATTCCTGCTCGCGGTCGAATGTCGCGCGGGTTTCCTCGAGTTCCTCACGATGTCGGGCCAGCAACTCGGCCTTTTGATCAAGCTCGGAGCGGTGTTTCTCGAAGTCGCGGCGAGACTCATCAATCTCGTTCCGACCTGCCTCGATTTCTGCACGCGCCTCGTCGAGCGCCGACTCCTGCTCGGATAATTCGTTGGCCCGATGGTCGAGTTTGCCCTGACGCTCTTCCAGGCTTTCTTTCTGAGAGGCGATCTCCTGCTTGCGGGCCTCGAGTTCTTGGCTCCATGTGGAAAGTCGCTCGTTCTCGTCTCGTTGTTCCTCGCTCCAGACGTGTTGACGACGCTCCAGGTTCTCGCGTTCCTTCGACAGCTCGTTGCGTCGAGCTTCGATCTCCTGTTGATTCTTGGCCAGGAATTCGGCCTTTTGGTCCAGTTCAGCTCGACTGGATTCCAGATTCCCTCGCAGTTCATCGATTTCTCGTTGTCGTGCTAATTCTGTCTCGTTCAGCTCGGCTTCGCGCCGTTGGAACTCCTTGTCCAATCCATGAAGGCGTTCCTCAAGCTGTTCCTGTTGTGAATCGTGGGTGCGACGTTGCTCCTCAATGGTCGACTCTTGCGCGGCAAGCTCCTCCGCTTGACGGTCGAGTTGAGATTGTCGTTGTTCGAAGGCCTCTCGCTGATGGCTTACTTCCTGCTCCCGAGTTTCGAGGTCCCCGTTCCACTGCGATAGGCGGTTCGACTCTTTTTCTTGTTCGTCCGTCCAAGTCATCTTCTGCCGCTCGAACTCGCTCCACTGCTGAGACAGGGCTTGTTGTCGGTCGTCAACGTCCTGTTGATTCTTGGCCAACAGTTCGGCCTTTTTGTCTAGTTCGGCACGGCTGGTTTCCAGATTGCTGCGAAGTTCATCCAGTTCCTGGTTGCGCAGCGCTTCCGCTTCGCGAAGCTCGGCCTCGCGTTGTGTGAATTCTTCGTCCAAGCTCTGCCGGCGCTGTTCGAGCTTCTCGGTTTCTGCCTCGTGCGCTTGTCGATCCTGATCGAAAGCAGATTGCTGTTCGGTAAGGGCGTGGCCCCATTCTTCGAGGTCCGATTGCCGACGATCGGTCTCGTCACGCTGCATCGATACCTCTCGCTCACGGATTTCCAGCCCGGAAGCCCATTGTTCCAATCGCTCGCGTTCCGCTTGAGCTTCTTGATTTGCGGCGTGACTGCGTTGCTCGAACTCTTCGTGCTGCCGGTTGAGATCTTCTTGTTGGGCATGCAGCTTGTTTTCCCATTCGGAACACTCATGGCGACGACGTTCTTCGGTCTCGGTTGCTTCCTGCTCGCGACGAGCAAATTTCGAGGCCTGATCTTGGCAGCGTTGCTCGAATTCGACCCTTCGCCCTTCAAGTTCGAGGGTTTCTCGCTCGAGTTTGGTCTGCAAGCCGGAGAGTTCGTTCGTCTGCTTCTCGATTTCGGTTTCACGACGCTCGATGATCTCGTCGCGGTTACCGATCTCTCGTTCGCGGTCGGCAACGGCTTGTTGCCAGCTATCGAGTTGCCTGCGACGATGCGTCTCCGTTTGCTCCCATCGCTCCCGATCGTTTTCCAGGGCTTCGCGCTTCAGGGCGAGAGCTTGTTCCCCGGCTTGTTGTTGCCGCTGGGCGTCGTCGAGTTCGGCCAGCTTGTGGTCGATTGCCTTCTGTTGCTGCTCGATCTGTGTCGAACGGGCTACCAGCGACTGTTGCTGGGAATACAGTTCGGCATTCCATTGGGCGAGCGCCTGCTCTTGTTCGGCCAGCGTTCCACGCGCGGCATCCAATTGCAACTGAATTTCGCGATGCCGTTGTTCGGTGGCGGTTCGCCCGCTCTCCCACGTGGCTTGCTCTGCCTGAAATTGGGTGGACTGCATTTCATGGCGTTGCCGCAGGACGTTTAGTTCTTGCTGTCCGGCGTGAAGCTTGTTTTCGACTTGATCCCGGCGTGCTTCGAGTTCCTGCTCCTTGGCTTCCAGCCGGTGGGTTTCATCAGCAAGTTGTTGCTGGATAGTGCGGTTGTGTTGCTGTTCGCCACGCAACTCGTTCAGTTCTTCTTCATCTTGCAGCCGTTGCAATTCCAAGTCGTTGAGTCGTCCTCGCGTCTCACGCAGGGTCGAGACCACACGACGTGTTCGCAAGCGTTGTTGACGATGACTCTCACGGAGCCCTTCCACGAGTTGATCCGAGGTGCGAATGCGAGCTGCGCCGGCTTGCGAGGATTCGGAAGAAGCCCGCTTGGTTGGTTGCGATTCCGTTGCTTCGGCGGTTGGCGATGAAGTCGTTTCGTTCAGGTCGGCCACTTCAAGCGCTACTGGGCCGATGGTGAGTCGGTCGCCGACTTGTAACACACTGGTTTCGAGTGGCTGCCCGTTGATTTCAACCGTGCCTTGCCAGTTGCGAATGAGCGTCTGCGTCTCTCCACGCAGAATGAGACAGCCTACGGTGGCGATTCCTTCGGCAACCAACTGCACGGTGCACCCGGGATCGGTGCCGAGCGTGCACTTGGCAGCGTTGAGCCGAATCATCTCGCCCCGCTGGGGCCCCTCGACGATCCGCATGCAGAGCGATCCACGTGACGTCCCTAACAGTCCGCTTTCAGTCTTCGATGCAAGGAGAACCATATTCAGCACTTAGGTAGAGGACGGCAAGTTGTATGAGGTGGTATGGCCAGAAAGCCCCAGCCGGTCTGCATCCATGGACGTCGAGACCCTGTGGAATTCTGCCTCAGGCATATAGGTTGCAATATCGCAACAGTCAAAGTCTGCGGCCGCGAAACCAGGCCCATCGATACAATCGATAACCAAGGGCCTCAGAAGGGGGCCCAGCGGAACGCTTGCTAGATCGTCCCTGGGAGGTTCTGCTGAAAGGAGAGAGTCGCTGGGTTCGCTGCTATGCCAAGAATTTACCTCCCGCGGCGAATGAGCATTTAAGTGGTTGCATGGCGGGATCGCCACGCTGAGTCGAGCCTCGAATCCATAGGCCGGAACACAGTCAGAGCGAGATACTTAATGGGTAAGATGAGGGACATGGTCGGCTCGGCACTCGATCGGAGGCGATTGAAACGCTCGCCGTCCGATGCGGGCGAGCCGTTCGAGGTCGACTGCCCTTGCGGTACATCGCTCTCGGGATTTCGTCGCCGAAAGCATGCCTCGTTGAACTGTCCCCACTGTGGCGAGGCCGTTTACGTTCTTCCGCTCAATCCTCGACGGCCACCAAAGCCGAAGCTTCGAAAGAGGGACACTAGCTGGCCACCTGCGGCTAGTTCGCCGCCTCGAGAAGCGGAACCAGCACGGCGCGTAACCATAGACCCTCCACCAGAACCGGCCGCCCCTACGCCAACCGATACCCTGGGACGAGTCAGACATCGTCTCTTCCTGCGTGCTCGCGTCGTTGGGCAGAGTTTGATCGCCAGATTCACGCAATGGAGGCTCCCACGATTCTCTCGTTTGCAAATGACCCTGGCGGCCGTTGCTGTGCTTGTACTAGGCACCGCTGGCTGGCAGTGGGACCGCTTCCGGCAACGGCAGTTCGCCCAGGATCTGGTGGAGCATTCCACGTTGGGAATCGAGTTGTTTAGCGAAGGAGAATTCGCCGCGGCTCGCGATCACCTGCGACGTGCAGACCGCGCAGCCAAAGGACTCCGCGGCAACAGTTCCCGGCAGCGGCTCGCGCGACAACTAAGCCGCGAGGCCGACATCTGGTCGTCGCTGGCGCTGGGTTCGATCCATCGACTTACTTCCGGCTCGGTGGACGGGCCTCCACTGGAAACCAAGGAATGGCCACAGCGATTTTACGAACGCTTCATGGGTCGATGTCTAGTGTTCGATGCCCAGGTAACGCGAGTTTCGCTTTATTCGACGGAGTTGGATTTAGCCGAGGAATCACTCGACGCGGAGGTGCCCCATTCGAACTTGCCCGCTGTGGTCCCGACGGGATTACAGTTGGAGTGGTCGGCCATCGGCCCCGAAGCTCGCATCGAAGTTCATTTGCCAGATGCGGAAGCCTTTACGGACATCGAGATTGGGCACCCGCGGCGATTGCTGTTCGGGGCGCGACTTGTCGATCTCCAGCCATCCCCGGATGACCCCGGGTTGTGGTTGCTGTTTCTCGATCCCGAGAGTTGCACACCATTAACGTTACCCGATCCGCTGGAACAGTCGGGCTGGCCCGATGTCGAGCATTTGCGTTCGCTGCTGGCCGCTCAGGCCGAAGCGTTGGGAGTGGAATACCAGCCATGAGCGGAAGCTGTTTTCGAACGATCGTCGGCCTGCCTTGCTTATTGCTGGCGTGTTGTGGGGCCATCCAGAATGGCAACCGGATGGAGGTCCATCAGCTGGAAGCGAACGCCGACCGCTGGCTGAACAAGCAGGTGTATGTGACGGGAAGGTTCGCCTCGGCTTCGGCCGATCGCGTCAGGTTGACCAATTCAGAGATCGACTTTCACCTGGAACGGGCCAGCCGGCGGATTCACAGTGGAACCGAGCGCCTCGAGATGGTGGGCTCCCTCAATCGTAAAGGGAGGAAATTGACCTTCGAGGTTAGCTCCGTTCGCGAATTGCCATCGGAGATGAAGGAGTTCAACGAAAAGAAAAAGAAGATCGCAGCGGGAGATCATGCAGAACTCTACGAGCTAATTCGATGGGCTCAGGAGCGTAGTGAGTGGTATGGCGACAAGCGGCTGAAGAGACTTACCGAGGAGGCGAGTCTTCAGGCATTCGATTGGGAAGTCGACGAGGCTGCCCGCCGAGGAGATGTCGGTGAAATGCTCTCCCTGGCCCAAGAGGCGGAAGAGCAAGAGCGCTCACCAACTGATGTGTTGCAGATTCAGCATCGCGCCGTCTGGGTGGCTCGCGACAGCTTGCCCGAGGCTGATGCGAGGGCGGTTGAAGCCTTGGCTACCCAGGCGTCTGAAATGTTGCCTGAAATGGACAAACCGGTATCCGTCGAGCAGTTGGCCGCCCTTTCGGAATACCTCAAGTCACCTGTCGAGAGTTACGCCAAGGCCACGGAGGAGCAAGTCGCTCAGATGCATCGGGCCCTTTGGGTGAGCCTTACGGTCGAAGCCATGCTGCTACGGTTGGCAGGTGACGCGGATCCCGGGGAATTGGCCATGCGGGTCCAGCGACTTGTGCCTGAACGGCCCGATCTGTGGCGACGCTTTCGGCTGGCCGAGCTAGACGGAATGGCAGCCGACCCAGACTTACTGACCCGGGGAGGGCTGATTTCCGTTCGCGACGGTTACCAACAACTCGAATTACCCGAGAGGGCGGCTGCCATTGTCGATCGGTGGCTGGCGGAACAGCGTCTCTCGATCTCGGGCGACGATGCAGAAGGACATTTGCAGCTAGCTGCCGACTATCGATCGCTGGTGGGTGACGAATCAGCGGCGGCCGAGCTTTATCAGCAAGCATTGGGAATCGAGCCCGATTTGTCGGAAGCCCGTGAGGGCCTGCAGGAGCTTGGATACGACTTGGTGGATGGGCAATGGCAACTTGTCGAAGAGTTGGATGCCGCCACGATGAGGGACCGGCGTAGAGAGCGTCGCGGCGAACTGGGGGTGGGCGACAGCGAAGCAGAAGTGCTGCGAAGGTTTCCTGCTCCCGATCGGATTGCCCGAACCGTGAGTGGTACCTCCATCATCGAACAATGGATCTACGATGGCCCGCCCTCCTTCTACATTTACTTGCGCCGTGATGGGGCATCCGGTCGGGCTCGAGTGATTGCCACCCACGGCGCACCCGCATCGCGATAGGCACTTAGGGCAGCAACCTCATGGGAATTCGTGGAATTCCCCACCATTGCGGGAACTCTTGCCTGCTTGTCAGCGTCCAAGAATGCAGTGGTTTCGGCAAGGTTTGCCGGTAATCCGAAAAACGACTGCACATCTTTGCCGGTTTTGTCGATTATCCGTTAGCAGTCGCAAGGCGGCCGTGGCCAAGCAGCCGGGGCCCGGGAGAAGGGCGGCACAAAAAGTGTCCTTCGATAGGCAGGTGAGGGCCGATTTTGATTTCGGTTGCCCAAAATCGGGGGCTGTAGACGGCTAACCTGTTTTGAAAATTGTAGTTAGGGCTTGTGAAACCGTTCACAGAATGAACCAGAAAAGCGGAATGATTTTCGCGACCCGTCTGGTTTGATCTGCGTACTATATTTTGTTTACCGCGCACCGGCCCACCGAGGCAGTTGGGTGGGTGTCGGCGATGGTTTTTAATTTTGGAATAGACAACGGGTTCTAGAGAAGGGAGTTCGTTCAGAGGCTTGGCTGAAGGGGGGAATATCGCCTTCGGTGCGGCCGCGATCGAACGACTAGGGAATAGCATCGATGGCACGCAAAGACTCAATTCTGAACATGCAGCAGACGCTCGTTCGTCGTCGAGATGCGCTCCGCAAGGCTCTCGCAGGCGACTTGAGCTTGTTGAAAGAACTCCGTGAGCAGAGCGGCGGCGACGTCGTCGACTTCGCTCTGGACTCTGCCCAGGACGAAATCAACTCGCAGTTGGCGGAAGTCGAAAGCCGCGAATTGGCTTCGATCGAAAATGCCCTGGAACGCATGCGAGCGGGCCAATACGGGCTCTGTGAGGTCTGCGGTTCCAAAATTCCGATGGCTCGCTTGAACGCGCTTCCTTATGCCACCATGTGCATCGAGTGTCAGCGAGAATACGAGCGAACCGGCGGTGCCAGTGGTGCCGAGGCGGATTGGGGACGGGTTCTCGATACCGGGTCGAACGACCAAGACCTGACGATTAACGACATCGAAATGGACGTTTCGTAAGTCGATTCGGCGAGCCTGGTAATCTCGGGCTTCCTGCGCCAAGCGATTCGCATTGAAAACATACACACGCAGTTGCCAACAGGAAGTTGGCACTGCTGCGGTGCCCTCACGACCTTTCTTGGGCACTAGGAGCCACCGGAAGAACATCTCTCTTCTGGTCGGCTTTGACACGCAACGCCATCGTCAAGGAGGATCTCGATGGGCCGGTTCCGCTCCCCTGCGTGGGGCTCCTTCCTGGTGCTGATCGGGGTCGCTCTTGGAGCTGCCATTGCTCAACTAGGGCTGCAAACGGTCAGCGCTCAAATCGAGCCGAGCGCCTTCGACGCCACCCCTGCCGAACGGCAACAAATGTTCGAAGAGTTGGGCCGAGATGTGGCCGCGCTCGAAGAACAGGGCCTTATTCTCAAGCGGATCGCCAAGTTCGTGGCCCCCACGGTGGTGCATATCGAGGCAAAGAAAGATGAGCGCCTCAGCGAGCGTTTCGGTAGCCGTGTGGTTGAAGAAGCCGGTTCCGGCGTCATTATCGAAATGGGCGGGAAGTTCTACGTCCTGACCAATCGGCACGTGATCAAAGATGCCGCCAATGAGCGGATCGATATCAATCTAAGTGATCGCCGCAGCATTCATCCCACGCGTGTTTTGTCCGATCCTCTTACGGACGTGGCGGTGATGGAAATCGAGTCGGATTCGCTGATCCCCGCACGTTTGGGCGACAGCACCAGTTTGCATATTGGCGACTTTGTCTTGGCCGTGGGCAGCCCGTTCGGCTTGAGCCATTCGGTCACCTTCGGCATTGTCAGTGCCAAAGGACGCCGCTCGCTGAAATTGGGTGAAGATGGCGTCGAACTCCAGGACTTCATCCAGACCGATGCGGCCATCAATCCCGGCAACAGTGGCGGTCCGCTCATCAATCTTCGGGGCGAAGTCGTAGGGATCAACACCGCGATCGCCAGCAACTCTGGTGGCAACGAGGGAATCGGATTCAGCATCCCCATCAACATGGTGATGGTGGTTGCCAGGCAGCTCATCGAAAGCGGCGAACTGCGTCGGGCCTATCTGGGTGTAAAACTCGATACGAACTTCAACGCCGCGACCGCCGCCCGACTTGGGTTGCCTCGCCTGCGTGGTGCCCTGATTACCGAAGTCACGCCAGGCACCCCGGCGGAAGCAGCGGGGTTGAAAGTCGACGACATCGTGTTGCGATACAACAATGTCGATGTCGATGATATTGACCACTTGATCAAGATGGTCAGCCTGACGGATGTGAACCGCGAAGTCCCGGTGGTGATCTTCCGCGATGGGAAAGTGCAAACCGTCATGGTGACCTTGGCAGCTCGAAACGAACGGGCACAGCAACAAGGTTCTCTCCCAAACCGGACACCGAACGGTCCTTGGGATACTTTGATCCGTGAGTTTGACGCTTGGGATGTGGATGTTCTTGGGGTCACGCTGACCGAGAACAACGAAGAGATTGCCGCCCGCCTGAAACTAAGTGCGAACTTGCCGGGCCTCATTGTGCTGCGTGTCGCCGAAACGGGACCTGCCCGGGAACAAGTCTCTGCCGGGGAGATCATCCAGCGGGTGAACGATCAGCCGGTTCGAACCATCGACGACCTTGAAGAGATTATGACGCACACCGATTTGTCCCAGCGTCTTCGCCTGCAAGTGGCGAACAATAGCCGCTCGTCTTCGCTGCGGAATATGTCTCGAATCGTTACGCTGGTACCCGAAGCTGACGAGCAGACCCTGGTGCGATAGAGCGTCGGGGCTTCGGCATTCCATGCAATGCGCGGCATGGAACCGTTCTTTTCAACCGAGTTTGCGTTCGAGAATCCACCTCGGTTCGGGGGCCGCCAGATACCTGCCCTGTTTGTCTTTCAGCCCAGGGCTCGTGTCTTCGCCGACGCTCTGGTATCCGAGCAGTTTATAAAGTTGCTGGGCCGCCTGGTTCGTCTTGGCCACGGTCAGTCGAAGGCGTAACGCTCCCTGCCGACGCGCCTCCCGCTCGGTGGTTTGCATCAACAACGTGGCGATTCCTTGTCGACGGTGGCTTTCGCGAACTTCAAGACCTAGAACCCACATTTCGTCGGGCTCGCCATACTCCAAATCGGCAATTACTCGGCCTACCAGGAACTCGGCTGCAACCGCGATGAAAATGGTGGCATCGCCGGCTTGCTGACGGGCAAATTGATTCGCGAAGTGGTCTCGGTAAATGTTCTCATCCGACCAGTCCAATGCCAACACATCGGACGGTTTACAGACGCGGATTTCGATCGACATCGTGAGAACCTGGTTCACCGCAGAGAGGATGATAGAAGCTCTGAGAAGCTTAGCCGAGAACTCGGCTATTTGGAACGGGCCGCATGGTCGATGCCCCGCATGATGCTATCCATCACGGCGATCTCATCCACTTCCACGGCGATGGCCCCGTTGTGAATCTCTTCCTGATTGCGACGGCGATCGACGACGCACATGCCCGTGGTCAACTCGCCTGCCGTCTCCACATCGCAGGCAACCATTTCGGTGCGGAACAGTTCGGGTTGCACGGCAGCCATCAACGCAACGGCATCGTGTACGTAGATGCCTTCGAGCCCCAGTTGTTGACGGTAAGCCTGAAAAGCAAAGGGGACAATTTGCTGAATGAAGCGGCCAACCTTGGTCGACTCCGATGGAAGTTTTCCGAGTTGATCATAGGTCATCATGACCTTGCGGGTAACATCCAATGGAATGATGGTTTTTGTGGCGGGGGAGCGTAGTACGGTCCGTGCCGCCTCGGGATCGCAATAGAAGTTGAATTCGGCCGTGGCCGAGATATTGCCGGAACCGCTGTATGTGCCTCCCAGAATGATGAGCTGGTCGATCGTCTGAGCCAACTCCGCATCGCGCTGAAGCACCAAAGCCAGATTGGTCAACGGGCCCATCGTGATGATGGTCACCTCGTTCGGTGCCGAACGAACCTCATCGGTGATCACTTTGTCTGATGAGTGCTGATGGTGCAGTTCCGCTACCTGGAAGAAATTCTCGCCCAATCCGTCAGACCCGTGGAGGTATCGCGAGTCGGTCGGCAGTTCGCGAGGTGTTCCGGTGCCGATGCGCGGCAATCTTGGTGGATCGAGCTGCTCGATGATCGCCTGAACGTTTCGCGTCGACTGTTGAGCCGTGACGTTGCCGGCCACCGCCGTGACGGCAATAACTTCCAGCCGAGGATCGAACAATGCCAGCGTCATTGCCAAGGCATCGTCAATACCAGGGTCGACGTCGAGAATGACTTTGCGCGCCATAGATCTTCCATGTAGGCGTCCGAGAGGAGAAATAACGTACTTGGAATTGTAGGAGGCAAAGATCGGAACAACAACCCGAAGCTTACGCCGATTCGTACGATGCGTGCGGTATAGGACTCTCCCCGTAGGTGGCGTGCCTGCCGCGATAGTCGCGATGATTTTGGGGGGATCCTCGGCGGTACCTAATTGGAGGTCGGCCGATTACAATCGCCGGAAAGAAATGTCTACCGCTGGGAGCATCCGTTTTGATTGAAGCCACGATTGGCCGCATTGCCGGGGGAGAGAATCTGTCGCTGGAGGAAATGTTCCAGGCGATCGAGGCGATCATGTCGGGGCATTGCAATGATCAGGAGATCGGCCTGCTACTGACCGGATTGCGGATGAAGGGTGAAACGGTAGAGGAGATTGCCGGCGCCGCCAAGGCGCTACGGCAGCATATGACCCCGCTGCGTTCCTCGCGAGAAGGGCTTCTTGATACTTGTGGGACCGGTGGGGACGGACGAGGAACGTTCAACGTCAGCACGGCAGCCGCCATCGTCACGGCGGCGGCAGGTGTGCCGGTTGCAAAACATGGCAATCGAAGTGCCAGCGGAACAACTGGATCTTCGGAAGTACTGGCCGAGCTGGGCGTGAATGTCGAAGCCGACCTCTCCGTGGTCGAGGCCTGTCTGGATGAGCTTGGAATTTGCTTCTGCTACGCCCCTTTGTTTCATGAGTCGATGCGTCACGTCGCGAATGTGCGGCGACTGCTGGGATTTCCGACAATCTTCAATCTGCTGGGGCCTCTGGCCAACCCAGCGGGTGCCGATTATCAACTGCTGGGGGTCGGGTTCAGCGAGTACCGAACCATGATGGCCGAAGCGTTGGCCATCCTCGGGGTCGAACGAGCCACCGTGGTGTGCGGCGAAGACGGGCTCGACGAAGTGACCATCACCGGAAGAACGGCCGTCAGCCACCTCAGCGGCGGTCCACCCCAAGAACTAGTTTGGGAGCCGGATGACTTCGGTCTGAAGAACTCGTCACTCGATGCCCTGCTGGTAAAGAGCCCGGCGGAAAGTGCCGCCATGATTCGAAGCGTGCTTTCCGGCGAAGCATCGGCAGCGCGTGATATCGTCGTGATGAACGCGGCGTCCGCCTTGTGGACTGCCAACGTTTCTCATGACTTGAAAGCGTGTGCTCAGCAGGCAGCCGAGGCCATCGACCGCAACGCTGCCCAACAACTGCTGGAACGTCTGGCCGAGCGAACGAACGCATGAACTCGGTCGCTCTTCGCATCGTCCTCCTGGTTTCTTGTGCCCATGCCTTGGTGCACATGTACGAGTTGGCGCTGCCTTCGACTGAACAGTCGATTGCCTACGAGTTCAGCGTTAGTGAAGAGACTACGGGGCTGCTGGGCAATGTATGGCGATTGCCGTTTGGATTGGGGGCCCTGGGTGCAGGCTGGCTTGCCGATCGGTATGGATCGAAGCCCATGCTCATTCTGTGCATGCTTGGGTGTGGGGTGACTTCGATCGTGACGTGGGCCGCTCACGATTTGACGTTGCTATTCGTGGCCATGTTCAGCATGGGATGTTTTGCCAGCATTTATCACCCGGCCGGGTTGGCCATCATCTCCAGGGCCACTCGTCCCGATCAACGACCTTGGGCGTTAGGAATCCACGGTGTCTTTGGTTCGATCGGTATCGCCGCTTCGCCGCCCTGATTGGCTTGGCTCTCGATCAGGGGGCTACCTGGCGCGAATGTTATCTGTGGCTGAGCGTGCCCGGGTTGGCGTTGGCTACCGTGCTGTACACATCGCTCACCGAGAAACGCGACGATCCGCCCGAGCACGAGAGCGACGTCAAAATTTACGAAGCAGAAGACACACTGCACTGGGGTCCGTTCTTGTTTCTCGTCACCTCCGGTGCACTAACCGGTTTCGTATACGCGGGCGTCCTGCAATTTCTCCCGCGATATCTCAGCGAAGCCTGGGAATCGTTGTCGGCTGGCAATGGCAAGCAGCCCGAGGCGGTTGGGGCATGGCTGGCTGGCGGGGTGTTACTGGTCGGCGTGATCGGACAACTGCTGGCCGGGTGGTTCGCCCGTGGACGTTCTTTAGAGAGAATGCTGGCAGTGGTGCTAGCGGCGAACGTTCCCTTTCTCATGTGGATGGCCGTGTCCAACGGATGGGCCAGCATCATCTCGGCCGGGTTGCTTTCTTTGGTGCTGTTCATGCATCAGCCGGTTTACAACAGCCTGGTAGCGAAATACATCCCTCACAATCGCCGAAGCGTCGGATACGGGTTTAGTAACGTGCTGACATTCGGATTCGGCAGTTTTGGTGCCGGGTCGATGGGATTCTTGCTTGAACGATATGGGATCTCGGCTGCCTATTTCACCTTGGCTGTCTTCGCTGCCACGGGAACATTTCTGGCGATTGTCTTGGACTGGCGAGAACGCCGCAAATCATTACAGAACTAATCGTTACGGCGCAATGCCGGGTGTCGATTCACCTTGTGAGGTTCAATCACCGCGGATAGAATCCGCGAGCCCGAAGTGCGACCCCCTTTTCGTAATACCGGTCGCAAGATGGAACGCCTCGATCGACGTGGTTAGTCCCTCAAGGAAGAGTGGATGCCTTCGCAACCCAATCCGAAGTCAAAACGTGCGCTGCTATCGGTGCCCATTGAGCACCTGACACGGTGGGTGCTGCGATCGCCACACTTCGTACTCGCCATCGCTGCCGTTCTGAGTGTGTTCTCGGTATATCTTACGATGACGCGCTTGGGCTACCTCACCAGCCGCCAGGACTTGCTGAATCCCAACAGCGAGTACAGCCAACTGTGGGTCGAATATATCCGCGAGTTTGGCGATGACGACGATGCCGTGGTGGTGGTCGAGGGCCCCGAACGCGAAGTGCTGGTGCCCGTGCTCGAAGAGCTGACCAACGTGTTGGACAAGCACGACCAGTTGTTCCATTCGGTGCTGCATGAAGTCGATCTCGACAAAATTCGTGCCAAGGGGCTGCACTATTTGGAACCCCAGCAGCTAGCCGGCGTTGAAGGATTTCTTACCGAACTGAAACCGGTGATCGGCGGCGATTGGTCGCGTCTCAACCTGGGCAACATGACCGCCGATCTTTGCGTGCGGATGCGGGCTGTTGCCGCACACCCCAATTCGCCTCACGCGGCGATGATCGCCGCGGATGCAAGACGCTTCTCCGAGAGCATTCTGGCCGCGCTTTCTGAAACGCCGACCTACAGCTCGCCGTGGAACTCGATGCCGCAGTCGCTCTCGGTGCTGAGTAACATGCGAACCAACTACCTGCTGATGAACGAGGGACAACTCGGGATCGTACTGCTGCGACTGGCAGACGATTCGAAGAAGAGCTTTGTCCCTGGTACCGAAGCGGTCGATGCCCTGCGGGATCTGCTTTCCCAAATGGAGGCCCGTCACCCTGAGGTAAGCATCGGACTCACCGGCTTGCCAATCATGGAAAACGACGAGATGCGTGCCGGTCAAACATCGATGACCTGGGCCAGCACGCTATCGCTGATTGGCGTATCGTGTTTGTTCATCGCCGGCTTCGGCGGCATACGCCATGCATTGCTGGCCAGCTTCGTGTTGCTTATCGCGATGGTTTGGTCTTTCGGGTATGTGACGCTGTCGGTGGGGCACCTGAACATCATCAGTGTCGCGTTCACCGTGACGCTCATCGGGATCGGAATCGACTACGGCATCCACTACATCGCACGATACATGCAGCTGCGCGGGCAAACGCGGAACTGCGACGAAGCCATCGTTCAAGCCGCATCGGCGATCGGGCCTGCCATTGTTACCGGGGCCGTAACCACATCGATCGCTTTCTTTGCAGCCGGACTGACGAAGTTCACCGGGGTGGCCGAGATGGGCATCATTGCCGGCGGTGGCATTCTGCTTTGCGCGGTTGCCACCCTTACGGTGTTGCCTGCCATGGTTTCCATTGTCGATCGGGGGAGAATCTCCTGGAATCGCACGGAACCCATCGCCGTTCATCGCTGGGTCGAGCCGATTCTGCGATTTCCGAAAATCGTTCTCGGTGGCGGACTCGCATTTACGTTGATTGTTTCGTTGGGCATCTCGCAGTTGTACTACGACCACAACCTGTTGAACCTACAGGCCGAAGGGCTCGAGAGTGTCGAACTCGAGCACAAATTGCTCGAAGAGTGTAACCAGAGCGTTTGGTTCGCCCTGTCGATTGCGGACAGCCGCGAAGAACTGCTTTCTCGGAAACAGAAGTTCTTGCAGCTCGACACTGTTGATCGCTGCGAAGAAATCGTTTCGTTGCTGCCCGCCAAGGACAACATCAAGACGCCCACCATCACGCGGATTCGACAACAACTCGAAACATTGCCTGAACGCCCGCCCCTGCTGGGTGTCGACCGCCCTGAAAACCTTGGCCTGGTTCTTTCCGAAGCCCAAGCCCTTTGTGAACGTTCTCCGCAAATGGCGGAGACCGCCAGCAACTTCGAACAAGTTCGGGATCATCTGCGACGGTTGCCACTCTCAGAATGCTATTCGGTGCTCTCGCATTTTCAGCAACAGTTGGCCGGCGACTTGCTCAGCCGCCTTCACGTGTTGAGGGCCATGGCAAACCCTGAGCCTCCGAAGCTGGATGACCTGCCTGCCAGTTTGGTCGATCGCTTTGTGGGTGAGCACGGCAAACACCTTTTGAAGATCTACGGTCGTGGGGATATCTGGGATATGGATTCCCTATCGGGGTTTGTGTCCGATGTCCGCTCGATCGACCCACGCGTAACGGGCAACCCCCTGCAGGCGTACGAAGCATCTCAAGAAATGGTCGGAAGCTATCGGCAGGCGTCCATTTACGCCGCGCTAATCATTCTGACGGTGCTGTTTCTCGATTTCCGCAGCTTGCCCATGGCCCTGTTGGCCGCGGCTCCGATCGGGCTGGGCGTGGCACAGATGTTCGGCCTATTGGGCATCCTGGAGATTCCGTTGAACCCGGCCAATTTGATCGCGCTTCCGCTGATCTTGGGAATCGGGGTCGACTACGGGGTGCATCTGGTACACGAGTTCCGCGAACAGTCCGGACGGTATCGCCTCTCTCCCTCGACGGCCCTGGCGCTTATGGTCGACGCCCTGACGACGATTGTCGGCTTTGGTGCTCTGATGATCGCCAGTCACCAGGGATTACAGAGCTTGGGCCGCATCCTGACGATTGGCGTGACCTGCTGTCTTTTTACCACGATCCTCATGCTGCCTGCCTTGCTTATTTTGATAACCCGGCACCGTCAGGACGAGCCTGAAGAAACGGCTCCCCTGGAAGACAAGCCCGCCTTGTCTCGCCGTCCAGGCAGTGAGGACGATCATTTCGAAGCCCGCATCGATCCGGGGCACGAAAGCCCCAGACGCACGGATCCCGACTCGAGATCGGCATCGCCCACGAACGTACGGCATCGCCACCGCCCGATGGTCGATTAGGCCCGCCAGGCGAAACGACACGCGGTGGCAGCGAGAATTGTGATGTAGTTCCTGGGGCCTGAAACGTCCCGGGAGCCGTATCGAAGGGCCTACCGCTGTACCTTCCCCAGTTTGTGAAACTTGTTAAAATGATGGGTCACCAAATCATTCCTCCGTTCGTGATGCTACATTGTGAACATCTCATCGACAGATCGAAACATACGAGAAGAGAGCCATGGCCAAACCACAACGTAAACTTAAAAAGGCGAATCACGGTCGCCGTCCGGCGAGCAGCAAGGCGCGTAAGCAGAAACGGCAGAAAGTTCGCACCTAAGGGTGCCGAGTCCCGCTTCTCGCTTTCCAACGTATTCGCCCGATAGCGGGATTCCAGGCCAGGCCCCTTGCCGGGTTCTCAGGCCTCCAATCGTCGCGAACCCACCCTGCAAACGGGCATCTTCGCGTTGATGGTGCGACGATCGAGCGATAGAATGTCGCCCAATTAGTGGTCCGTTTCCCCCGCGGGAGGAGTCAGCTTTGCCCGATCGCGAGCCAATCCTCGATCCAGCGTCGATCGATTTCGACAACGTGATTGCCGATATCGAGGACATCCGTGAATGCATCCCCCAGCGCTATGAGATGGAGCAGTTGACTGCCATTCTGGTCGCCGACATGGAGAATCGGCTCTGCGTAGGCTACAAGGACGTCACGGATGCCGACTTCTGGGTACGGGGACATATGCCGGGGATGCCGCTGATGCCTGGCGTCTTGATGTGCGAAGCGGCTGCCCAGTTGGCCGCTTATCTGGTTGGCAAGCACCGCATCTTTGACGATAGCGTGCTAGGCTTTGCGGGCCTGGACGAGGTGCACTTCCGTGGAATGGTTCAACCCGGCGATCGGCTACTATTGATGGTCAAGCAATTGCGGTTCCGTTCGAAAGCGATGATCACTTGCCAGTTCCAAGGGTTCGTTCGAAACGAGATGGTTTTCGAAGGCAAACTGAAGGGCGTACCTTTGCCGCAAGACCGACTTGGACAGAATGACGCCGACACACCGTGATATCTAACCAGATGGTGCCGCGGTGCTGTTCCCTCTGTACGACGAAAACCCGACACATCGCGTCAGTTGGGTCAATTACGTCTTCATCTTGATTAACTTTGTCGTGCTTGTGTGGATGATGATGTTGCCTCCGCACAATGCAGAACGGGTTCTGTTCGAGCGTGGCTTCATCCCGGCCCGCATACAGCAGTTGAAGAACAATCAACCATTGGTGATTCGCCCCCAGGGCGCGAATCAGGATCCGGCGGCACAGCCACCTGCCAACGATCTGTTGCAAGAACATCGGCTCGAGCCCGTTCTGGGCGAGGTCGCATTTTCGCTATTGAGCGCGATGTTTATGCACGCCGGGGTGCTGCATTTTGTGTCGAACATGTGGTTCCTGTTTATCTTTGGCAACAACATCGAAGACCGTTTGGGGCATATCGGTTACGCGCTGTTCTATCTGGCCGGCGGGCTCCTGGCGACCGCGTGTCATTGGTACAACGACCCGATGAGCATCATCCCGGTGATCGGAGCCAGCGGCGCCGTAGCTGCCGTGCTGGGGGCATACGCCATCACGTATCCCACCGCCAGGATTCGCACGCTGCTGTTCATCATCATTTTCTTCACGCTTCTCGATCTCCCGGCCTGGCTGGTTTTGGGAGTGTGGTTTGTTGGTCAAGTACTTGAAGCACAAAACGTCATTGCCGGCAATTTGAATGGTGGTGTGGCGTGGTGGGCGCACGTGGGTGGTTTTGCCGCGGGGGCGGTGATGATGCCCCTGCTTACCTTTGCCCGACTAGTTGACGAAGATGACGACTCGTGGCTCAATTTCGAGGACGAGCGTTTCGCGGCGGATAAGAACGCCGACCCCGATGGACCGCCATCGCTGCCTGGTCCCCGTTTCTGATTGGTCGTGGTGTAGGCACTTCCTGTTTCCCTGTTCCTGCTTAGATCGTTGTTTTCATGGGCCGTCGTACATTACGCAGAGTTGATCCGGAGTTGGACCTTTCGTGGTGTTTCAAAGTGCTCGACGAGATGCCGGAGACTTGGGCCGTGACGGAGCTTTTCGAAACGGAAGCACCGTTGGAGATCGACGTTGGTTGCGGCAAAGGGTTGTTTATCGCCTCGGCCGCCGAAGCCCATCCGGAGCGGAACTTTCTGGGGATTGAAATGGCCAAGCGATACGCCCATTTCTCGGCCGGGCGAATTGCGAAGAGAGATCTTAGCAATGCGGTCATCCTTGCCGGGGACGCACAACGGGTGTTCGCGGAGATCCTGCAGCCGGATAGCGTGGCCGACGTGCACGTCTATTTTCCCGACCCTTGGTGGAAGGCCCGGCATAAGAAACGCCGTGTGCTGAATGAGACCTTCGCTCGTGACATTCAACGGGTGCTTGAACCGGGGGGGCGATTCCACTTTTGGACCGACGTCCAGGAATACTTCGAATCGGGGGGCGAGTTGCTGGCCGAGGTCACACAGTTGGAAGGCCCCTTTGAGGTGATTCCCCGCGATGCGAAGCACGATCTCGACTATCAGACCCATTTCGAGCGTCGCAGCCGCATGAACGACCTGCCGGTTTATCGCAGCGAATACCGTAAGCACGAGTGACCCGGTCGACATTCCCTGGCCCCTTGATGTTCATCCTGACGTCGACCGCGGTATACTGTGGGTTTGGCCGAAACTGGGCACTCGACTGCGAAACTTCATATGGATACCACGGTTATCGATGACGTCCTGGGAAGCGGCATTCCATACATCACCTATGCCGTGCCCGTGTTTTTCTTGTTGATCGGGGTCGAGGTGCTCGTGGGCATTTTGGCGCGACGGCGTCTGTATCGGGTGAACGACTCGATCAACGATTTAAGTTGCGGGGTCCTACAGCAAGTGGTTGGCGTGTTCATGAAAGCCACCATGTTTCTGGGCTACATTGCGATCTACGAGCACTACCACTGGCTCGAAGTCGAATCGTTTTCTGCCGCGGGCAAATGGGCCGCCGCGATCGTTCTGTTCCTGGGCGTCGACTTCGCCTACTACTGGTTTCATCGGATTGCCCACGAGTGGAACGCCCCCTGGGCAACCCACGTCGTTCACCACCAAAGCGAAGAATATAACCTGGCCGTTGCCCTGCGACAGGGCACCTTCCAAGGCGTGTTCTCCTGGGTCTTCTACACCCCCCTGCTCTTGATCGGTTTTCCGCCCCTGTGGCTGGCCGCGGTGATGTCGTTCGATACGCTGTACCAGTTTTGGATTCACACCCGTGCGATCGATCGCCTGGGGCCCTTGGAATACGTGTTAAACACACCGTCGCACCATCGGGTTCATCACGCGCGGAATCCCAAGTACCTAGACAAGAACTATGCCGGCACGCTGATCATCTGGGACAAGATGTTCGGCACCTTCATCGCCGAAGAAGAAGAGCCGGTGTACGGGCTGACCAAACCGCTGAACAGTTGGAACCCGTTATGGGCCAACTTTCACATTTGGCAAGAACTGATCCGCGACGCGTACCTGGCGCCGAAGTGGAAAGACCGCTTCAAGATCTGGTTCATGCCGCCCGGGTGGCGACCCGACGGGCTAACGCCCAACCCTCACGGCCCCCAAGTCACGCGAGACACCGTCATCAAATACGATACCGAGATCCCCAAGGGGCTCACGACGTATGTCATCACACAATTCACGTTGACGTTGGTCATCTCGGTCATGTTCCTGAGCAGCTACAAGCAACTGCCTGGCAGTGTGTTGATCGCGTTGGCCGTATGGATCATCTGGGGGTTAACCAATATCGGTGCCATTTACGAGCGGCGCCGCTGGGCGATGCCTAGCGAATTGCTTCGCTTGGGGGCATCGTTGGCAGGTTGTCTCGTGTGGCAGGTGGGTCTCGTTTCGGGCGAGACCCTTCCCAATGTGCAAACCATTGCCCTGCCCGCCGCGGGTGGCTTCGTGATTCTTGCCGCTTGGTTATGGATGTACCGCAAGGAATTCACGGGAGTGACCACCTTTTACCGCGGACGAGAACCGGGGCTCATCAAACCGGAAGCCGTCTCTGTCGAACCCGTGGTACAGGCTGCCAGCGTGGCGAAAGAGCCCGTGGCGGGGTAATCTTGGAAGGTGCTGCCATCTGCGGAACAAGTCGGATTCGCAGACGGTTCGGGACACGCTCTTCGCACTAGCCAACGAACGAATAAGGGGTGGATTCAGTTGATGAGAAGCCGCGACTCAGGCCACCGTCTGCAGCAACCATTTGGCACCTTGCGGTTCTTATTGGCGACGGTGATCGCAATCTCGCTGACGTTACTTGTATCATTCCCCGCGATGGGGCAGGTCGAAGTTAGCGGTGAGGTGCAAGAAGTCTTTCCGCAGGCCGATTATTCCGAACTTGGTCTGGCGGTTCCCGAAGGTGAAACGCCAACCTTGGGAGATGGTCGTCGGGTTGTCGTTCCGGGGCTGGATGACGAACCCGTCGTGGCGGAGATCTACCTGGAATATCGAAACGGCTATGTCGTTCTCCTGCCGAATGGATATCTGAAGAGTGTTTCCAAGGCCAAGGCGACCCCCACCGAGCGCCCATTCGAGCCGTCCCCCGAGCGGGAGATGGTCGCGGAGTTGACGTCCAAGTTCGAGGGCTTCAAGACGCTCACGACTCCCCGCTACATCTTCGTGTACAACTGCAGCCCGGCATTTGCCAAGGGCACCTCGCGGATCATCAACTCGATGTACCGCAAGCTGTTTCAATACTGCCAGGGGATCGACGACGAGGTGCACGAGCCGCGTTTCCCGTTGGTCATGATCCTCTTCAAGACCGAAGAAGAGTTTCAGAACTATCGCGCGATGCCGCCGGGTGTGGCCGCCTACTACAACGGCGTCTCGAACCAGGTGCTGCTATACGAGCAGTCGAAGTTGACCGAGATGGTACCCGCTTTGTCGATGAAGCAGTCGATCTCGACGATCGCTCACGAAAGCGTGCACCAGGTCTTGCACAACGTGGGCGTACAGCCGCGACTATCTCGTTGGCCCATGTGGATCAGTGAAGGCCTGCCCGAGTATTTCGCCCCCACCCAGGTCACAACGCGGGCCACGTGGAAAGGGATCGGGCAGCCGAACGATTTGCGTATGTACGAGTTGAAGAAGAGCCTGGACGGGGGTGCCCGTGGGCTCGACATTCTCGATGCGGTGAACGCTAAGCAACTGGACAGCCTGGGGTACGCCCGCAGTTGGGCCCTGGTTCACTACTTGGGGCAACGCAATTCACAGAATCTCTTCGCGATGCTGCGAGACATGAGTCGCACGATCCAGCCTGGACACGATGGCCCCGAGCCGGGAACGTACTTCAAGAAGTACTTCAGCGGGGTCGACGATCTTGAAGACAAGGTAATGGATCACCTGAAGAAAACCCCTTACCGCGATCCGATTGCCAATCAGACACACTACGTAGCCCTGGCCAAGTACGGGCCCACCTTGCAGGGAATGACCACCATTTCGCAAGCCGCCGTGACCCAATGGCGCCAACAAATCTCCCAACGCCAAAATGGCCAGGTGCAATTCCAGGTGCGCGTCTTCCCGAATCGAGCCGAAGCAGAACGGTTTATGAAAAGGACGTTTCCGTGAGGGGCCGGACGCATCTGTTTAATACGCATCACGCACTGCATCGGCCACAATTCCGAATTCAATCGGCAATTCTCGCCGTTTGATAGCAGTGCCACGTGTGATTCGAAGAACCCCAAGCGAATCGATGAATTCGCGCAAGTTCGCCTCTTGCTTGGGGCAGCGCGAATCTTCGACCGCCGGCGTTCCAATTGTGCCTGCCTTGGCACTTCTTTTGCTTGGTATTCATCCCGTGTAACTTCGTAATCACGAATGTCGAGGGATGGACGCATGCAGATTGGCAGTCTCTTTGCTAGCAACTCGGGTACCGCCGGCTTCACGGCTCCACGGTTGGCCAGTGAGATCAGTGCCGTGGGGGGCGAGCCTTCTGGCTCTGCACGGGCGGGTGGCCCACCGGATACAACGAGCGAGGTGTTCCGCGAAGTGTTGAGTCGCTATGACGTGCGATCGATTTCTCCGCGGGACTACTCCGCGTTGCTTAGCGAATTGCGGAATAAGGGGGCCATCAACGACGAGCAACTGCGGTTGTTATCACTCGTGCGACTTGAGTTGGACGCGACCAACCAACCAGCGGACGAGCCGCTAAATCTGGTGCAGTTCTTCAGCGAGCGGCTTCAAAAGTATTCCGAAGAGTTGGCCCGTACGAACGCGAAGGCCGAGAGCAAGGGACTATCCCCGGCCGATACCACCGCCCTGCTGGCCAGCCCTCGCGATACGATGGAATGGCTGGAGAAATTCGCCCGCGTGGCAGAAGGCGTCGAGCCGGGATCGATCGATCTGGCTGTGTGAGACCGACCGCGAAAGAATCGGCCCTACTTGGTTTCGCTACCCGTGGTTTCGGTCTTCGCTTCGTGAGAAGAACCGTTTCCGTTGATCGTGGAGCTTCGCTCGTAGGTACGCCCTTGCGAAGGTTTCGAACCGTTCTTGATCCAGTTGTCTTGATCCAACTGGTACAGTTCCTGTCCTCGCTGGGTTGGATAGCTGCCCGTAATGCAGGCCTGGCAGAGCTGATCGCTATCGAAGCCAATCGCGCGGGCGATCGATTCGACCGGCAGATATCGTAGCGAATCGGCCTTAAGCTCGGCCGCCATCTTGGCCTGATTTTCTTCTGTCAGCGGTCCGCCATCCAAGAAACGGGGGGCGAACAACTCACTCACCGTGGACATGTCGATGCCGTAGAAACAAGGCGCGATAATGGGCGGGCAAGCCACGCGAACATGAATTTCACGGGCCCCACCCAGTTCGCGAATTCGTTCGACCAGCACATTCATGGTGGTCGATCGAACGATGGAGTCTTCGACCAGCAGCACGCGCTTCCCTTCCAGCACGTGTCGCAACGGGGTGTACTTCAGTTTGGCCTTCGCCTGTCGGTTTGAAGAACCTTCGATAAATGAACGGCCTGTATACCGATTGCGAATCAGGCCTTCCAACGAAGGGATCTTCAGTTTGTAGGCCATCGCGTCGGCCGCCGCCTTGCTGGTGTCGGGCACGGGGACCACGATTGTGTCGTCGTCGATCTCCACGTCTTCCAGCCGGGCCAGTTCTTCGCCCAAGGCTTTGCGCGAGAGGTAAACGCTACGGTCGTCCATGGTGCTGGCCACGTTGGCGAAGTAGACCCACTCGAAGAAGCAGTGGGCCGACCCGGAGCTTCTCGCAAACTGGCGTATTTCAAACCGACCATCGGAGATGGTGATTGCTTGCCCCGGATGCAACGAGCGGATGCTCTCGGCCGCGAAGCCCAGGTTCAGCAGAGCCACACTCTCGCTGGCCGCCGCGAACATGTTCCCTTCTTTGGCGTAGCACAGCGGTTTCATGCCCAAAGGGTCGCGGGCCACGATCATTTCGCCCAACGCATTGATCATCGCGAAGCTGTACGCCCCATCGAAGCGTTTGAACACTTCGGTGCAAAGATCGATGAGCGCGGGTCGTGCATCGCCCGAAAGCACCTGGCTGATATGGTGCATGATGATTTCAGTATCGGTTTCGCGGGCCAGCACGTTGTCGTCGTCGGTCAGCAACTCATCTCGCAGGAGATCGTAGTTGGCCAACTGGCCGTTGAAACAAAAACTGAACCACTTGTGTTTCTGCAGATGGTGCCGCTCGAACGGCTGGGCGTAGCTGCGGTCTTCGGCGCCACAAGTGGCATAGCGAACGTGCCCGATGGCGGCTCGCCCCGCGTACTCTTTCATTAGGTTTTCGTGTTTGGCCCGATGATTCATGCGGAATGCTTCGCTGACCGACCCCAACCGTTTGTGGGTATCGATTAATTGATTCCGCTTGGCACTGTACGTGGTGAAACCCGCCGAAAGCTGGCCACGGTTCTGAATATCGAGCAACATGCGAGGCATGAGCCGCGAAGTCTGCTCGGGTCCCTGCTTGGGACACAGAGGGCTCGCTTCACCCGACAGGTGATAGATCGCTGCGACGCCACACTCGTGCAGGGGTCCGCTCATCGTAGCCTCGGTAAGGGCATCGTGTGTTGCTCCCCCGGGAATGCAATGCTTCGTCGTGGGGAGCTTAAATGGGAGGGCATTGGTGAGCAGTAACCGGTCGTGAACCACGACCCATTGGCGAGGTTCGTTGCGAGAGCTAAACCTTACACCCGCATTCTACGAATCGGGCCCCGAGTCGACAACCAAGTCGTGAGATTCGGTAGAAACGAGCGCACTAGGCCAGATTTTTGCAGCGAAAGCGAAGATTTGCCCTCGGATCCTGGTTCAGCGTTCTCACCGAAGGCTATCTTTCTCGACCCGAGCACGCGAGGTATTCTGTCGATGATTCGGCGCTTGGTTGTTGCGAACCTGCAAGGTGTGGCGAAAGTCTTTGTCCATGTTCCTGGCATGCAGCACATAAGGCCGGAGACGGAACCTAGTTCGGGGTTTTCAGGCATCAGATGATTCTTTCAGCATTCTAATTCGTATGACCGACCTGTTGCGTCAAGAAATCGTTACCGCAGCCGACACCATTGTCGTGAAAGTCGGTACGCGCGTCCTGACGACACCGACGGGAACGTTGGATGACGCACAGATTGCCAATTTGGCCGAACAGCTCGACCACCTAATGGTCGCCAAGCGGCAAGTCGCCCTGGTCAGTTCAGGGGCTGTAGGGGCTGGAATGGGGCAACTGGGCATGACGGTTCGCCCCCAGCGATTGCCCCAACTGCAAGCCGTGGCGGCCATTGGACAGAGTTTTCTGGTTCAGGCCTACGAGCGCCACTTGCGAGCCCGCGGCCATCACGCGGCCCAGGTGCTGCTCACTGCTGCCGATCTAGAAGACCGCATCCGGTATCTGAATGTGCGGAATACACTTCTGACCCTTTTCGAGAGCGGTGCGGTTCCCATCATCAACGAGAACGACACGGTCAGCGTCGAGGAATTTCGTACCTCCTTTGGCGATAACGACCGTCTCGCCGCACTGGTGACTAACCTGCTGCGAGCCCCCCTGCTAATCATTCTCTCGGATGTCGAGGGCCTGTACGATGGGAACCCCTCGGAACCAGGCACCAAAGTCATTCCCACGGTGACTGACTTCAACGACTCAATTTGGGAATGCGTCAAAGACCGGCAGCGAGCCGACAGTAAGGGGGGGATGGCTAGCAAACTCCACGCAGCCCGAATTGCCACCCGGGCCGGAGAGAACGTGATCATCGCCAGCGGGCGACGCCCCGACACGCTGCAACGCATTCTGGCCGCCGAACCGGTAGGAACCCTGTTTCTGGCTCAGGGCGATTCGGTTACCGCCCGGAAGCGGTGGCTTGGCTACAGCGTACAACCGCGGGGGCATCTCGTGCTGGACGATGGTGCCCGTCGTGCCGTCGAACTTCAGGGGCGTAGCCTGCTGCCGATCGGCGTGACCGACTGCGGGGGTGATTTCCAGACCGGCGACGTGGTGGCCCTGAAAGATGCCAAGGGCCTCGAGTTCGCCCGCGGGATGATCAACTATTCGTTATCCGACATGAAGCGAATCAAGGGGCTGCAAACCGACGCCATTGCTGACGTGCTAGGCACATGCCCCTACGAAGAAGTGATTCACCGCGACAATCTGCTGGTCACAACGTAACTCGGGCTTCGGCCCCATCGGGCGAAATTCAAGATCTAGCTTCGTGTGTGGACCAGCGGACTTAACAGCTTCTCGATGATATTGTCACCCGGGTAAGGGTGTCCGCGGTGTTGGCGAAAAGCCTCGGCGTAGGCGACCCCGATTTCCGCTCCCCGCCCTTCGCTCCATCGTCGTTGAGATTCCAAGTATTCGTCCACACCGTGCTGGACTCGAAGCCATGCCCGTTGGCTATCGTGACAGGCCAACATGTCTCGCTTCTGCTCAAAGGTCTCGCTGATGTCAACGTAGAACTGCGGTACCACCGGCTGGCCCCAGTAGTCGACTCCTTCGATTGGATCGACGTAAACCAAGTGCGGAATTCCCTCGGTTGCCGCGGCGGGGTCCCACTGACGGGTCGCATAGTTGGGGCAACTAGCGTTGAAGCACGCGTCGCGCACCAGCCGGCTTGTGGCTTCATGATCGTCCATGTAATCGACCGGCGGGGCAGTAAACACAATGTCGGGTCGATGACGGCGGATGACCTCGGTGACCCGGCGTTTCGAATCGTTATCGATCACGATGCTCAGGTCGCGAAATTCCAGGCACTCGTAGCTGGCTCCAATCTGCTTGGCGGCCCGCTCCCCCTCCCCTCGGCGAACGTCGGCGATTTCCTCGGGCCCCATCTCCTGGCTACCGCAGTCGCCGGGCGTCATCGAGGCAATGGCGATCGAATGGCCGGCTTTGGCCAACAGGGCCAATGTGCCCGCACACTGGAATTCAACATCGTCCGGGTGTGCATGGATCGCTAACACGCGAAGTGGTGAGGACTCGGAGTTTGATGAAGTTTTCGCCATGTACCGCTCTCTCTGACTATGCTGAGGTTCGGGGCATGGAATTCCGAGCCCAAATTTGCGATACTTCCGGGTTCGGTCATCGCTTAGCACCCTTGTCTAGCAATATCGAGCATGGCTCAGAACATGGCAACCACCCAAGCTACCTCCACCCAGCAAAGTGCCCGCGTCGTTCAAGGTACGCGGATTCCCTGCTACGCCTTCGATTCGAATACCGACATTGCCCAACATGTGGCCGAAACCATCGCCGCATTGGTCCGTGAGCGGAATTCCATTGGGCAGAACGCCGTGCTGGGCCTCCCCACCGGTTCCACACCGTTGGGTATCTACCGCGAATTGGTACGGATGCACCAGGAAGAAGGGCTCGATCTGTCGCGAGTCGTCACGTTCAACCTCGACGAATACTTCGGCATTCAGCCCGATCAGCTTCAGAGCTACCACCGCTGGATGTTTGAGAACTTCTTCAATCACGTGAACATCCCGCGGGAGAATATTCACATTCCCGACGGAACGGTGCCACTGGAAGAAGTCGAAGATTTTTGCCGCCGCTATGAAACGGCAATTGCAAGCGCCGGGGGAATCGATCTGCAACTGCTGGGCATCGGTCGCAACGGGCATATCGGGTTCAACGAGCCCTTCAGCGTGGTGAACAGCCGCACCCGGTTGTGTACGTTGGACCCGCTGACGAGAAAAGATGCAGCCAGTGATTTCTTTAGCGGCGAAAACGTCCCGACCAACGCCATCACGATGGGCATCGGCACCATTATGGATGCCCGCAAGATCATGCTCATAGCGTTGGGCGAGCACAAGGCGGCCATTGTTCGCGAGGCAGCAGAAGAACCGGCAACCGATCGAGTGCCGGCCAGTTTTCTACATGCCCATCCAGACGCTTCGATGTTGCTCGACACGGCTGCCGCAGCACAACTCACCGGTGAGGCAACTCCCTGGGCCTTTGGCAATGTGACGTGGACCGATCCACTTATCAAACGCGCGGTATTGTGGCTTGGCGAACAGACCGGCAAGGCACTGCTCAAGCTGGACGACAACGACTTTCGCAATCACAACCTGCATCAGTTGCTGAGGCACCACGGGCCCGCTCAAAAAGTTGCCCATCATGTCTTCCGGTGGTTGCTCGACACGATTGAGTACCATCCCGCGGGACAAGAAGGCTCGAAGCGCGTGATCTGCTTCAGCCCTCACCCCGACGACGACGTGATCAGCATGGGCGGCACGCTCATCCGCCTGACCGAAGACGGCCACGAAGTACACGTGGCTTATTTGACCAGCGGAAATATTGCCGTGTTCGACCACGATGCACGGCGGTTGGCCGACCTGGTGACCGAGTACAACCGCACATTCGGAATCGACTGCGAACAGTCGCCACAGCTTGAGTCGAGGGTCACGCAGTCGCTGGCCAACAAGTCGCCCGGTGAGCCCGACAGCGAAGAGGTGCTGAACATCAAGGCGCTCATTCGTTGGAGCGAGGCCAAAGCGGCGGCCGTCGTCTGCGATTGCAAGGAAGAGAACCTGCACTTTCTCGATCTTCCCTTCTATCGCACGGGTACCATCGCCAAGAACCCCGTGGGTGAAGAGGACGTGCGAATCATTCACGCGTTGATCAACCGTCTGCAGCCCGATCAGATTTATGTCGCAGGCGACCTTTCCGATCCGCACGGCACTCATCGTGTGTGTGCCGAAGCGATCTTTGCGGCCCTGGAGCTGTACGAACAGGAAGGCCACACACGGCCCGAAGTGTTGCTTTACCGCGGGGCATGGCAGGAATGGCCGGCCGATGAAATCGAAATCGCTGTGCCGCTTAGTCCCAGCGACTTGGAACAGAAACGGGCCGCTATTTTCCGTCACGAATCGCAAAAAGACAGCGCTCTATTCCCTGGACCGGACGATCCCCGCGAGTTCTGGCAACGTGCCGAAGACCGAAATCGCGGCACCGCCGATGCCTACAACCGCATGGGTCTGCCAGAGTATTATGCCATGGAGGGGTTTGTCCGCTGGAAAGGCGAGCCGCTGTAGGGGCGTCGCTCAATTCAGGGCATTCTCGCACTAGTGGGGACATTGGCATGAATCTGCCTGCGATGAAACTTCTCTATTTGTTCGTCGTTCCGTTTTTCGTTAGCACGTGTTCGTCGGCCCAAGCCGCAGAGAGGCCGAACTTCGTGGTGTTTCTTGTCGATGACATGGGCTATGGAGACTTGGGATGTTACGGCCATCCGCTGATCAAGTCGCCGAACCTGGATGCTTTCGCAGACGAAGGGGTTAGGTTCACCCAGTGTTATTCGGCGTGCTCGGTCTGCTCGCCGTCGCGTTCGGCAATCCTTACCGGTCGTACTCCCTATCGAAATGGGGTGTGGCGCTGGATCCCAGAGAATCACCAAGTCCATCTGCGGACCAGCGAAGTAACGATTGCCACGCTGTTGATGGATCGTGGTTACGACACCTGTCATGTTGGGAAGTGGCATCTCAATGGCTTCTTCAACAACCCGAAGCATCCGCAGCCGAACGATCACGGATTCGATCATTGGATGGCAACGCAGAACAACGCGGCGCCGAACCATGTGAACCCTGCCAATTTTGTACGGAACGGCAAGCCAGTCGGCGAGTTGGAAGGCGCGAGTTCGGTTCTGATCGTCGACGAGGCCATTGGCTGGCTACGCAATCGCGATGACGCAGAGAAACCGTTCTTCTTGAACTTATGGACGCACGAGCCGCACAAGCCGATTGAAAGTCTGCCGGAGTTCATGGGACCCTACGCCGATCTCGAAGATGCTGACCTGCGGCAGCACCATGGCAACGTGACGCAGCTCGATCACGCGTTCGGCAAGCTGATGGCGGCGCTCGATGCGATGGGGTATCGCGACAACACACTCGTCATGTTTACTTCGGATAACGGGCCCGAGGGCGACGGGCTGCGTGGACGTACGCGAGGCTCGACCGGTGGTCTGCGGGGCCGCAAGCGACACTCGCACGAAGGAGGGATTCGCGTCCCGGGCATCATGCGGTGGCCCGATCACATTACCGCCGGTAGCATATGCGATACGCCAATCATCGGGTCGGACGTATTCACGACCATCTGTGAAATCGTTGACATCCCGGTTCCTACGGATCGTACGATTGACGGGGCGAGCTTCCTGCCGGCGTTCGAAGGCGAAACGATCCAACGTAGCGAACCGCTGTATTGGCGGAACCACCTGGCCCCCGAACCCTACGTGGTGGCCCTTCGCGAAGGTGATTGGAAGATCATCGGTTCGAGCGACCTCACGAAATTCGAGCTGTATAACCTTCGCGAAGATCGCGACGAGAAGCGAGACCTTGCTGCGGCGAATCCCAAGAAGTTTGCCGAGTTGAAGCAAAAACTTATCGAGCAGGATGCCGAAGTGCTCGCCGAAGGCCCCGACTGGTGGAAGGACGAACCTCCCCGCAAACCTCGCAAGAGGCGGGCCGCGAAGTAGCCAGACTATGCAGACACGACCCTCAGGCCGACTTTTCCAGTTCGCTAAGTTGGTTGAGCTTGTTGTAGAGCGTCTTCAGGCTGATTCCCAGTTCCTCGGCAGCTTTGGGTTTGTTGCCGCTGTGTCGTTCGAGGGTCTGCTGGATGACTTGCAGCTCGACCTCTCGCAAGGACTGCGGACGGACCATCTTGAAATGAGGCCCTCGTAACTTGCGGGCTCCAAAGTTGCGAGGAAGGTGCTCCTCGGATATCGGCCCCTCGGGACAGAGGATCACCGCATGTTCGACCACGTTGGCCAGCTCTCGAACATTGCCGGGCCAGGTATGGCTGGTGAGTGCCTCGATGGTCTCGGCGGTGAACAGCTGGTCGTGGACGCGGGCATCTTTGCGAAACCGGCTCAACAGATGGAGGGCCAAGGGTTCGATATCTTCCAGTCTTTCTCTCAACGGAGCGAGACGGATTTCGAACGTGTTGATGCGAAACATCAGGTCTTCGCGAAACTCACCTTCGGCCACCATCTCTTCCAAGTCGCGGTGCGTAGCACACACCACGCGGACATCGACTTTGAAGGCATCGTTCTCACCCACGCGACGAATGTCGCCGCTTTCCAGCACGCGAAGCAGCTTCGACTGCAAGGACTTGGGTAGTTCCCCGATTTCGTCGAGAAACAGTGTTCCGCCGTCGGCCACTTCGAACAGACCAACCCGTTGCTCGTCGGCGCCGGTAAAGGCACCCCTGCGATGCCCGAACAGTTCGCTTTCGATCAGGTTCTCGGGCAACGCACCACAGTTGATGGCCACGAACGGGGCATCCGCCCTGAGGCTCTGCTGATGCACCGCTTTGGCGACAAGTTCCTTTCCGGTTCCCGTCTCACCGAGGATCAGCACGGTGGAATTGGTCGGTGCGACTTTTGAAATGAGGTTGCGGACGTGATCCATGGCCTCGCTTTGGCCGATCAGTTCGGAGCTTCCTTCCAACCGATCGAGCTGGCGTTTGACCGCTTCGAACTTCTTGGTGAGTTCGAGCTTGTCTGCTACGCGACCGAGGAGGGCCTCGATTTCGATCAACCGGCACGGCTTGGTCAGGTAGTCGAACGCACCGTGTCGCAGCGCGGCCACGGCGGTGTCCATCGAAGACTTGCCTGTCAGCACGACCGCTTCGGTTTCCGGCGAAAGTTCTTTGGCCTTGGCGATGACCTCGATGCCGTTCAATCCGGGCATGTCGAGATCGACCAGGATGCAGTCGTAGGTGTTTCTCTCGAGGGCCGCCACGGCCTTCAACCCGTCGGGGCAAACGGTGACTTCGTGCCCCATGCGTGGCAACTCGCGGCTCATCACGTCTTGCAGCGATTTTTCATCGTCGGCAAAAAGAAGCTTCATTTTACGTTTGGGATGATCGCTAGCGATGATGCACCTCCGTCGTGTTCCGAATTACATGATGCTTGTTTGCCGCCGGGGCTGATCTCAGGCACTTTTGGCCAGCGGCATGGTTGGTTTGCCATCGGAAGAATTTCCTTCGGCGTTTTGCGGTGCGACCAGTGGGATTCGAACCAGGAACCTGGACCCACAATTCTCCCCACCGCTGCTTACTTCGACTCGACCGTTGTGTTCGGCCACGATGCGGTACGAGATTGGGAGCCCCAATCCCGTGCCTTGCTGACCCTTCTCGAGTTTGTTTGTGTAGAACGGCTCGAAGATGTGTTCCATCACCTCGTCGCTCATCCCGCAGCCGTTGTCGGTTACGTCGATGATGGCCTGCGAGGCCTCGGTGCGAAGCTCCACGCGGACTTTTCCGTTGGGTATCCCAGCCGAGATGCTGTCCAAGGCATTGGTCAGCAGGTTGAGTACCACTTGTTTGATCTCTTGTGGACAAACTTCGGCGAACACGGCTTGTTCGCAGACGAGTTCCACATGCTTATCTCGGTAGCGTCCCAGGTGGCCGACCATCTCGATGACACCCTGCACCAATTCATGCAGGTCGGTGCGGATGCGTTGTATGTCGTTCATGCGCGAAAAGTCGAGCAGCTTCTCGGTGATTTCCTTGCAGCGAAAGGCTTCGTCCTGGATGAGACGCAGATAATGCACTGCTTCGTTGCGCTCTTCTTCATCGCATCCGCTTGTGGCCGAGATGCGGCTCTCCAGCGCTTCGCTACACATGGCGATGGAGGCCAGAGGATTGTTGATTTCATGCGACACCCCGGCCGCAAGGAAACCGACACTGGCAAGCTGCTCGTTGCGAATCACCTCGCGGGTGCGTTGCTTCACTTGCTGGTCCAAATCGTCACGGATGCGAATGAACTGCTCGGTCATGCTGTTCATCGACTCGGCCAACTCGGCCATTTCGTCGTGCGAGTCGAGCCGAATGCGATAGTCGAACTGCCCGCCGGCGACGCGACGCGAACCTTTGATCAGCTTGCGGAGTGGTCGGAAGACCCAGGCATAGAACAGATGTACCAGCAGGACCAACATCAAGCCGGTGAGCAGCGTTGTAATCCAGGTAAGTACAATCAGCGTGCGGTATTGGGATCGCGCTTCGAATCGGAAGTCGAGCAGGTTGTGTTGCAAGTAACCGGGCAGTTTGACTGCCAGGTCTTGAAGCTTTTGAAGTTCCTTGCCGATCGTTTCCTCGTTGGTGTCGCCCAGCATCCAGTCGCCTTCTCGTTCAGCCTTCGCGATGCGTTCGAGTGTGGCTTCGATCTCGCGAACCGTTTGCCACTCGCGCGAGCTATCGCCGATCCGCGATTTCTGTTTTTCGTTGTGAGCCAGTTGGCCGCGATATTCGGCCAGGGCTTCTGCGACATCCATGCGGCGTAGATGAAAGTCCGTTCGCGCCATCTGCATACTGGCCGGCGGCGTAGTGTCGCTGGCCGAAGGGAACTCGCAGATGGCCTGACAGTCGCTATGGCTGACGCGAAGGTCGCCCACACGCTTGTTCAATTCGGTGGCCAACGGAAGTTCCGAAACACGCCAACTGATGCTCCGAACCAGGGCACGATACGAGTACAGCCCGACGAAGCCGCTAACCGCCAATGCCATGACGATGACAACGAGCAACGCCAGTCCGACAAGCAGCTTGTCGCGAATGGGCCAACGTGCGAGCAACGGAGACCTCCGTGTCTGATGGCGTGAGTGTTCTTACAGCGTAGTTTCCCGTTGGCCAACCCAGCTTCCTTGCCGGTGGTGCCAATCGGGCCGCGGAGTGTAGCACCGAGTGAAAGAACCAATCAATATGGGACGCAGGCCAGCGGCGCGTTCGGGAGAGCAAGGCAGCTTAGGTAAGCAGATATTGCAAGTACGTAAGTGATGGACGACCGAGCAGCGAGCTAGCGGTCTTCGCCTGTCACCGAGCCCGTGTCGATTTCGTCGACGGACTTCTTCGTACCGTGTTTGCGAAGCTGGGCCATCATGAAACTGATGGCATGAGAGTACTGTCGGACCGAGGTCGCAAAGTCGGCTTTCGACGAAGCGGTGTCTGCCTCATCGCGAAGGTCGTTGAAGTGCTGCCACTCGATGGGCCATTGCTCTTCCTCGGCGGCCTGTCGAAGCTGCTCCGTGACCTGATGCAGCTTTTGGACGAATGGTTTGTCGGCCTTGCAGTTCCGCTTTCGGTGGGGCCCCTGCCCCAATCGTTCTCCGGCCGGCAACGAAGTGGCCGGTCCGTGGTCGCTTTCCAGCCCACGTATCATGGCTATTACGGCGGCAACAACCGCAGCCGCCGCGGCTATCGCTGCCAGCAAGAATTGATCCAAGCCAACCAATACCAGGGCCAATATCCCGAAGACGCCGAGCAAAACCCAAACCGGCATTGGGACGCGCGGATTCTTGCTTGCTCTTCGGGAAGTCGTGCCCCACCCTTGGGAAGCGCGACCAATCGGTTCTGCCGAGGTGATCTCGGCAATGATGATGGTGATATTATCTGGCCCGCCGCGAAGATTGGCCAAATCGACCAGAGTTTGAACGGCGTCGTCTGGGGGAAGACAATCGAGGATCGTTCCGATCTCGACATCTCGCACCTGGCCGGTCAACCCGTCGCTGCAGAGTAGGAACTTGTCTCCCACCTCCAGTGGAAATGGACCCTCGAGGTCGACCTTCACTTCGGGGTTTGGACCAAGCGATCGCGTGATCACATTGCGCGGCACATAGCTCGGGACGTCATCCTCGTCGAACTGACCCTCTGCAATCATCTCCCAAACCAAACTGTGGTCGAACGTAAGTTGTTCGAATTGTTGTTTGCGCAAGCGGTAGATGCGGCTGTCGCCCACGTGCGCGGCGACCGCGCCTTGAGGGAGCAACAGCAGGACGCTGGCCGTGGTGCCCATTCCGTGGAACTCGATATTCGCCTGTCCACGGCCATGGATTTCTTGATTTGCCTCGACCACCGCTTGGCGTACTGCTTCAGGCGGCGTCTGGTCGGTTAGCTTGCAGTAGTTGTGGAGGATTTTCTCGGCTGCCAGTTCGCTCGCCAATTCACCAGCAGCGTGGGCCCCCATCCCATCGGCCACCAAGAAGATATGTCCACGTGTTTGCCATATCTGGGCATCGGCTGCCGGGTGCGCAGCATACGAGTCCTGGTTATTCGTGCGGCGCAGACCGATATCAGAGAGTGCTGCGAAGTGCAGGCCAGGAGTGCTGTCACCGGTACTTTTCTGCTGCATGATATCGACCCGAAATGCTACCTGTGGACCAGTCGCCCACGGGCCCACCCATTCTAACCCCTGAAGGAAAGTGAAGGTAGTAACTGGCTTTGGTGCAAGTCTGCCTCTGAATTGAACTTAACGGGAGTGGGTCTGATTCACCGGTCAGCATGGCGAAAAGACAAGGGCCGACAGTTCAAAAGCACGGGTGATTACACCCGTCAATCACGATCATTTCGAGCCGACTGTTTCAAAATGATGACACTCCCTGCATTGCAGTCAGCACTGTCTCCGCGAGCACGTTTTCCCGTCAATGGGTGTCGAATCCGGTCTAGCGGCTGCGCGAAGGCTGCCGCTATACTCCTGCCCGCGTAGATCGACTGTGGACTTTGCATGCGGTTTGCGTACTCGTCTTAATGCGGCGATTCCAGCCGCGAAACAGCTAAATACACCGAGCGCGAGACCTACGCGTGCGTCAGGGAATCTCTCCATACGGCTTCACCTCGCATCCGGGCGCCAGAAGTGGCATCGTGCATGATGCGAACAAGACCGATCGAACTGGCACTCAAACGAGCCTCGCTCGAATCAGCCCCATGGGTCCGACTCGCCGCTTTCTTCGACGGGTGGTGCTGCTGGTGATGTGCTTGTCCCTATTCTCTACGGGATGTGTGCAGCGAAGAATGACCATTCGTTCCAATCCGCCCGGGGCTTTGGTCTACATCGACGATTACTACATCGGGACAACGCCCGTCTCGACCGATTTCATTTACTACGGCAAGCGTAAGATTCGTCTCGTGAAAGACGGGTACGAGACTCTGAACGTGCCGAAGTACTCCATTCCGCCGCCTTGGTATGAGGTGTTTCCGCTGGACTTCGTATCGGAGAATGTCGTTCCGTGGGAGATTCGTGACGAGCGGATGCTAGATTTTCAACTCGCCCCGCAGGTGGTTGTGCCACAGGATCAACTGCTTGGTCGTGCGGACCAGTTACGTAGCCAAAGCAATTTGAATGGTGCAATTGTTCCGGCCGGCGGTGTGTTGCCACCAGGAAATGTTCCTGCCCCGCCCACGTATCTGCCACCGGGCCCGACGGCTCCGCAGCCACTTCCGCCACCGGTGATGCAGCCCCAATTTGAGACACCTCAATTTCAACCCGCGTTGGGTCAGCCGGCGCCGCAACAAACTGGGCCAAGTACGTATCCCGTCATACCGCCTCCAAATCCCGTACCCTTGCCTGGACGGTATTGATTACTGGTAAATCCCGATTGCTGAAATGGATGCGGCATTCGCCAGTAGGGCTTCGGAACCCTAGCCATATGCATCCTATTTGATAGGCAGCCGCCGTTGGAGCTGCCCGCGGAGTCCTTCACGAGCCAGGGTGTCGGTGAACGACCGGGTGTTGTAGATGACGGGTCGCGCATCTCGCAGTAATTGATCGAGATCGAGGGCCGCCTGGTTCAAGTTGTGGTAGAGATCGGGATTGTTGAGAAATTGACCGAGCGAACCGTCCGGGTTTCTGAGCGCGCGGGCAAACTGGCTCAGTTCACCGAGCATGATGTCCAAGTTCCCCGCCGTGCTGTCGATGCGGTCGATGATCTGTTCACCACGTTCGCCTAGGGGCTGCGTGAATTGTTCCAGGTTGTGAAGATTGCGATCGGCCGATTGCAAGGTGCCTTCGAGGCCGCCCATCAGCTTCTGAAAGTCTTCGATCACCACCGGCAGCCCTTGAATCGAGCGGGTTAAATCCTCGCGGAGAGTCGCATCGCTCAGAAGGCTATCTGCCCCGGCGGCTGCCGACTGCAGGGATTCAATCAGAGTTTCGGTTTTCACAATAATCCGGGCGAACTGCTCTTCGTTGTTCGACAGCAAGTTGGTGACCTCGCGGGCCAGCCTGCCGATATCGTCGCTGGTTTGTGCGACGGAAACGATCGTGGTGGAAAGATCGCCTTCGATGTTTCCCAGAATTCGCATCGGGTCGGCGACAACATCCCCGACCAACACTTCGCCAGGCTGAATGAAGTCATCGTCCGGCACCGGGTCGGGTCCGCGATAAAATTCCAGCACCCCATCGCCTAGCAATCCGCTGCTGATTCGGGGGCGTTCGTTCGCTTTGAGCCTAATGTTTTCTTGAATGGCAGCGGTGACCAGGATGCTACCGTCTTCGGCAAATTGAACATCGGTCACCCGGCCCACCAGGATTCCACTCTTGCGAACTGGGGTGTCGGCCGTGATGCCGGGTGCATCCTGGAAGCTCATGTAGATGGTGTAGGTCCCGAGTCCAAGGGTCGCGGGACCGCTGAGCACCACCACCAAAATAGCAGCGAGTATGATGGTGGACAGAACCAAAACACCGACACGAAACTGAATGCGGCGATCATCCATGATCGATTCCTTCTCTCTTTTCCTGGCAACCGTGCTTGCCTGGTATAGGCGAGCCTCTTCCGTTCACCGTGACCTGGTTCCATATAGCAGCGGAACTAAGTCAAGGCCTGCTCTTCCTTCATTTCCATCAAGCGTTCCCGCGCTTCACCTTGTACGAATTGTGACACGCGCGAGTCTGGAGAACTGTCGATTGCTTCGGGGACATCGTCGAAGATGACTTGACCTTCGTTGGCCTTCAGGCGAGGAACCGGGTACATCATCACCACCCGATCGGCAACCTTTCGGGCCGTCTTCATGTCGTGAGTCACGACAATGCTGGTAACGGAATTGCTATCCCGAGTTCGCAGAATCAATTCGTTGATCACGTCGCTCATGATGGGGTCGAGCCCCGTCGTGGGTTCGTCGTACAGCATGATTTCGGGATCCAAGGCCAGGGCCCTGGCGAGCCCGACTCGTTTTCGCATACCGCCGGACAATTCAGCCGGCTTCTTTCGCCGCACGCTTGGTGGCAGGCCGACTTCAGCCAGGCGGTCGAGCACAATCTGGTCGATTTCCTGATTTCCCTTGCGGGTGTGCTGTCGTAAAGGAAATGACACGTTTTCGGCCACCGTCATGCTGTCGAACAACGCGGCCATCTGGAACAGGAACCCGAAACGAATGCGTTGCGCCGTAAGTTTCCGATCGCTGAGTTTCGCCAGGTTTTGTCCATCGAAGCTAACCTGTCCCCTCGTGGGAGAAACCAGGGCGATGATGGTCTTCAGAAGAACCGTCTTGCCGCAGCCGCTCTCGCCGATGATGACCAGCGTTTGGCCCCGTGGAATACTAAGGTTGATGTCGCGCAGCACGTGCTGACTACCGAATCGCACGTGCATATCTTTCACCTCGACCAGGGGCCGATCGGCGGTGGCATTCTCGTTGCTGGCAACAGTTGGAACCATGTTGATGCTTATTCTTGAAGGTCGACTTGATTCGGGAAGCGGACCACTCATCCGAGTGTGTTAAATCAGTTTTCCCGCATCGGGCCACAGTGTGTAGTAAACCGCGTTGATTAGAATGCCAAGAATCAGGTCGATAATCAGAATGACGACAAAGGAGTACACGAAGGCTCCCGTGGCTGCCTGACCGACGCCTTCGGCACCTGGGTTACAGTTGAACCCCCGGTGACAACTTATGAGCCCAATGGTGCCCCCGAAAAAGAAGCTCTTGAAGACACCGGCACTGAGGTCGAAGATGCCGACCAACTTCTGCGTGTTACTCCAATAGTGGTGCGAGTCGATCCCCAAAAGAACCACGCTGTAGAAGTGCCCGCCGACGACCCCCATGAAGTCGGCCATGATTGTCAGCATGGGAATGAGCATGACGCAGCCGATGAAACGAGGCACGACGAGATAGTGGATCGGATTGGAGCCCATGCTGGCCAACGCATCGATTTGTTCCGTGACCCGCATGGTGCCCAACTCGGCGGCCATCGAGCTTCCGACGCGGCCTGCCAGCATGGTGGCAGCGAGCACCGGGCCGAGTTCGCGGACCAGGGACATATTGATGACCGCCCCCAACCGCGTTTCCAGCCCCAGCACTCGAAATTGGTCGTAGCTTTGCACGGCTAACACCATGCCGATGAAGGTACCGGTGAGTGCTACCACGGGGAGGCTAAGAACCCCGATTTGGTAAAAGCTTGGCAGCATGGTCTCCCACTTCGGCAGCCGGGTGAGCATCCAGCCGACCGTGCGAAACGTGAAGATGCTGATGTCGCCGACGGCCATGACCCAGGTAAGTACCAACTCACCTAGATTGGCAATCCAATCGAGCGTCGCACCCAGTGGACGCCAGCGGCGGAGTGGTTGTTCCTCGGAAACCGTGGCCATGGACATTCTTTGTCGCTAGCGTTGCAGCTTACGAAAGCTGCGTGTGGTCGAGATTATGTACGAAGGGGTGATCGTTCGATGTGCATGCAACACAGCTTAGCGCATCTCACCGTTCCTAAGATTCGTCTGGCTGCTTCTTCGTCTTGAAGAAACTTTGCCGGTTAGTACGACTTTGCGGCCTGGGTGGATCGCGAAAAAATGGCGATTCTCGAAAACCCCATTCCAGCAGCATGCAGCTATCGCAAGTACCTCTGGGGGAAAAGAAAACCGCCCTCGCGAGCGTGAACTCACGAGGGCGGGATGCTGATTAGCTAGCAGCTGGTATCCGGAGGCTACGATTCGTCCTCACCGGAACCTTCTTCCGATTCACTGCCTTCTTCTCCCACGGTTGCTCCCGCGAGAGGTTCTTGAGGCTCGCTGAGTGAACCTTCGAACTTCAATTGCTTCTTGCCGCCGACTTCGACCGCCTCGACGGTGATGGTATCCATCCCTTGGAACTCACCCTTGAGCAGTTCTTCGGAAAGTGGATCTTCAACGAAGTTCTCAATAGCACGTCGTAGCGGACGGGCACCAAAGTCGGTGTTCGAACCTTTCTTCACAAGGAACTGCGTGGCTTCTTCGGTCAGCACCAGGTTCAATCCGCGCTCTTTCAAGCGCTCGAGGACCTTCGACAGTTCGATGTGGACAACCGACTTCAGGTTCTCGACCGTGAGGTGACGGAAGATGATCACGTCGTCGACACGATTGAGGAACTCGGGGCGGAAGACCTTTTCGATTTGCTCGTGCACGCGTTCTTTCATGCTGTCGTAAGACGAGTCATCATCAGGCCGTTGGAACCCGAATGCCGACTCGTTCTTGATGGCCTCGGCCCCGGCATTCGTGGTCATGATGAGAATCGCGTTGCGGAAGTCGACGTTGCGACCGAAGCTGTCGGTCAAACGACCTTCTTCCATCACTTGCAAGAGCATGTTGAAGACGTCGGTGTGAGCCTTTTCGATTTCGTCCAACAGCACCACGGCGTAAGGACGACGTCGAATCTTCTCGGTCAACTGGCCGCCTTCTTCGAACCCGACGTAGCCTGGAGGGGCACCGATCAGTCGGCTGACGTTGTGCTTCTCCATGTACTCGCTCATGTCGATTTGAATGAGCGCTTCGTCGTCTCCGAACATGAACTCGGCCAGGGCCTTGGCAAGCAGCGTTTTACCCACACCGGTGGGGCCGGCGAAGATAAAGCAACCGGTGGGTCGCTTGGGATCCTTCAATCCGCTGCGACTGCGGCGAACCGCCTTGGCGATGGACTTCACGGCCTCGTCCTGGCTGACCACTCGCTTGTGCAAGTCCTTTTCCATCTCCATGAGACGCAAGGAGTCTTCGGTGGTCATACGGGTCAACGGGATACCGGTCATCTTCGAGATGACTTCGGCGATTACTTCTTCGTCGACCACGCCGTCCGCCTCACGCGACTTGTCACGCCACTCGCGGGTGATCTGCTGCTTCTTCTTTTTCAGCTTGTCGGCCGAATCGCGGAGAGAAGCTGCCTTTTCGAAGTCTTGATCGGCAACGGCCTCTTCCTTCTCCTTGTTCAGCCGTTCGACCTCTTCGTCGATCTCTTTCAAGTCCGGCGGTCGGGTCATCGTGCGGAGACGTACGCGTGCCCCCGCCTCGTCGATCACGTCGATGGCCTTATCGGGCAAGCAACGTCCAGTGATGTAGCGGCTCGACAGCTCGACCGCGGCGGCAATCGCATCGTCGGTGATTTGGACGCGGTGGTGCGTCTCGTACCGATCGCGGAGGCCCTTGAGGATTTCAATCGCCTCGGGCTTGGTTGCCGGCTCGACAATGATCAGCTGGAATCGACGATCCAGGGCGCTGTCCTTTTCGATGTACTTGCGGTACTCGTCCAGGGTCGTGGCACCGATGCACTGAATCTCACCGCGGGCCAACGCCGGTTTTAAGACGTTCGAGGCATCGATCGCACCTTCGGCCCCACCGGCACCAACCAGGGTGTGCAATTCGTCGATGAACAGAATGGTGTTCTTGGCCCGTCGCACTTCGTTCATCACGGCCTTGATGCGTTCTTCGAACTGGCCGCGATACTTGGTTCCGGCGACCATCATCGCCAGGTCGAGCACGACGATACGACGTTCTGCGAGCAGTTCGGGTACGTCGCCATCCACAACGCGTTGGGCGAAACCTTCGACAATGGCCGTCTTACCAACGCCGGCTTCGCCGAGCAGCACGGGGTTATTCTTCGTGCGGCGGCAAAGGATCTGAATGGCCCGTTCGATTTCCTTTTCGCGGCCGATGACCGGGTCGAGTTTGTTTTGCTTAGCCAACTCGGTCAGATCGCGACCGAAGCTGTCCAGTGCCGGGGTTTTCGATCGACCGCTGCGGCTGGACGATTCGGAAGAAGAACTGCCACCGCCGGGGTTGCGTTCACTCGATTCCGAACCAATGTCATGGCCCAACAGATTGAGTACTTCGTCGCGTACTTCTTCGAGCTTCAGGCCCAGGTTCATCAATACCTGTGCCGCAACACCTTCTTGTTCGCGTAACAGACCGAGCAAGATGTGCTCGGTACCGACGTAGTTGTGGCTGAGGTTGCGGGCTTCTTCCATCGAGTACTCGATGACTTTCTTGGCACGCGGCGTTTGAGGCAGCTTTCCCATGGTGACCATGTCGGGTCCGCTCTGGACAAGCTTCTCGACTTCAAGGCGAATCTTACGCAAGTCGACGTCGAGATTCTTCAGGACGTTGGCCGCAACGCCACTGCCCTCTTTGATCAGCCCAAGCAGGATGTGCTCGGTGCCGATGTACTCGTGATTAAAGCGCTGCGCTTCCTGATTAGCCAATTGCATGACTTTTCGTGCGCGATCGGTGAAGCGTTCATACATGCCGGGTTCTCCGTCTGCGGCGACCTTGTCTCTTAGTTGGCGAGAGACTAGCTATTCTTCGGACGCCTTTTTCGGTTCGCTAGTGATTGTGCTTGGGGCATTGGCCTTCTTACTCCGGAAGGCAGCTTATGTGGGTGAATGTTTGTGGATATGTTGCTGTTCGTCTCGAATCGACTCGTTTAGGCGGCTTCCGAGGCTCTGGTTGTTTCGTCGGTTGGCCGTTGAGGCTCGTCGATTGCTTCCTCGTGTTGTTCTCTGTCGAGCAATGCGTATTCGCGATCGATCTCAGTCTGCCACTTCTCCGCACCTTCGCAGGCCACCAGCCGATCGAGTTGGCGATGGGCCTCATCGATCCGATGCGTGTGCCGCATCACCCCAACCAGCAAGAGCCTTGCGTCGACATCGTGGCTGTTTTTTCGGAGCAGACGCCGGAGCCTTCGTTCCGCCTCGATCCAGTTCCCCTGTAAGTATTGATTTAAACTGTGGCGAAACAAGTCCTGGGCCAAATCCGGTTGGGGGGATTCGCGTGATTGCCACCATCGTGCGGAAACCACCGCCGAAACGAACCATACGACTCCAACCACCGTCCAGAGGATGTTACGGTGCCAGGAATCAAGGATTTCGGTCCACACAAGCGAGGTGACCAACGCCAAGTTCAGCAGCACGGCAAATGCCACTGCCAAAGCGAGTGCCACGGGATCACCTCGCAACCAGAGTTGCGGTAATCCGGGCCAAGCCAGAGAAATCCATCGACTCAGATGCATTTGATTGTGGGCTCCCATCCATGAAAGCTCGGCTCACCACCACCCACGGCATCGGGATTCTAGCCCCCTATCCAATTCCGGGCAAGGCAACTATATGCAGCGTATCAACTTAAGTTAATATGGCTATTGCGATAGCATGTTGTGGGGCCGGTTGCTGCCTATGTAGAGGACACTCCAACCGGCGCGAATCGCGGAAATCAAGAATTGGCCGCACGTGAGATATCCGTCACTCAATGTGAAACTGGGTAACATCCAGGCACCAATCACTCTCGCAAAGATTTAGTCTGACGCCATGCATCCTGAGCCCACTCCAGGCGTTCGAAGAGCCTTTTCGGCGGCAAACCGCTGGTCTGCGGGTGCCGAGCAGGATTTGCTCGGTCCGGTCGAACTGCTTCTGGGGCTGCTGGACGAGCCCGAGTGTCGGGCCGCGACTTTTCTGGCCGACGTGGGTGTTAGTGCTAGCAAAATTCGAGAGCAATGGCCGGAAGTGCAATTGTCTCTGGGGAGTGGAGATGCAGAACGCCCATGGTCCGACGAAGTTCGCACCCTGGTCACTTTTGCTCAATCGTGGCTGGCACAGTACTCCGACACGCAACCGCTGGCGACCGAGCACGTGTTGCTGGGAATGCTCAGCGAGCCGAACAAGGTTGCCGCCTGGCTGACGAGTCTTGGTCTGCACACTTCGGCGCTGGAAACAACCATCTGCGAACTGTACGGGCATTCGAACGAACCGCTTGAGTACGAAGAAGAGACCTGCGATGTTGTCTCTCCGGTGGAGAGTGAAGAAGCGGCAACCCAGGATGATATTGGCTTGGCTGACAGGCAATCTACCGACGTCCCCCATGCCGTGGGGTCTCAGTATGTCGCACAGACCCCGCCAGAAGACATCGGTGTACTAAGAATTCTTGACGCTGCCGCGAATCGTGCTTCCGAAGCGCTCCGGGTGGTTGACGATTACGCGAGATTTGTGCTCGACGATCGACACTTGACCGAACAGTTCAAGGCCCTGCGCCACGGCCTGGCGGCGGCAATGTCGCGAATCGAGACGGATAGCCTTCTGGCGGCGCGAGAAACACTCCGCGATGTCGGCACCGAGGTATCGAACGAGAGCGAATATCAGCGGCAAGACGCGGATGCCGTGGTGGTGGCCAATATCCACCGAGCACAGGAGGCACTTCGCACCCTGGAAGAATACGGCAAAGTGATCGACTCGAGCTTGGGCGGCGCGTTCGAGGCCTTGCGTTACCAGAGCTATACGCTGCAACGCGCATTGCACACCTCGGCCCGAAGTGTTGCTCGATTGCACGAAGCTCGACTGTATGTGCTCGTAAGCGGAGGGTCTTCGGAGCAGGAGATGGCTTCCTTGGTTGAAGTGCTGATTACTGCGGGGGTGGACGTGATCCAACTCCGTGACAAGCAGCTTGATGACCGTCAGCTCCTGCAGCGAGCGAATGTTCTGAGGGAGCTCACCCACGGGACGCCGACGTTGATCATCGTCAACGACCGGCCAGACATTGCACGGCTATCGAACGCCGACGGCGTACATGTTGGCCAGAATGAATTGAGCGTGTTGGACGCTCGAAGAATTGTGGGGCCATCTCCACTGATTGGTGTATCGACCCACAGTATCGAACAGGCCCGACAGGCCGTAATGGACGGGGCCAACTACATTGGGGTCGGCCCCACGTTTCCTTCGACCACCAAGAGCTTTCAGTCGTTCACCGGCGTTGATCTCCTACGTGCGGTCGCCAAAGAGATCGGCCTGCCGGCTTTCGCGATTGGCGGGATAGATGCTTCGAACGTGGATCAGGTACTTGCCGCCGGAGTGGGCCGCGTTGCGGTCAGTGGGGCTATCAGCTCTGCTGTAAACCCGGCAGCCGCTGCGGGCGAATTGATCGCAAAGCTTAAAGCATCGCCTCTGAGGCAGTGAGGAGCTCGGTCGTTCCCTCACCACGGGTGGCTTTAAGACTCGGCCAAGAGATTGCTTAGCAGGCTCTTGATCCGAGGCGTGTCGGCCGGTGAATAGCCTCGCCAGACCCCACGAATCGTGCCCTGGCGATCGAAGACGATGGTCGTTGGGTATCCCTGCATGCCGACAATTTGATTGACGGCCTGTTGTGTGGTCCGATTCAAGTCGGAGTAGGTCGGCATTTCGCTGCGGTGATATTCGAGAAACTCCTGGGTCTTCTCGTGTAACGCCTGACGATCCAAGGAAGGTCCCGCGGGACAGGAAACGGCCCACAGTTGAAAATCGCCATCATTGCGATGCGCTTCGAACAGTTCTTCGATATGCGGGAAATCGCGGCGACAAGGTGGACACCAAGTGCCCCAGAAACTCAACATGGTTACGTGGCCCTGCAGGTCGTTTACATCGACCGCTTGGGCTTCGCCAGTGAGCGGATCGAGCTGCAACCACGGGAGGCTTAACCCTACGGCCGGATCGTCGAGCCCCGAAGCTCGCAGGTAGTCCAAGGGCCTGAAGATCGTGAACAACAGCATGGAGGCAGCCATCAGCACCAACAGCGTCCACGCCGTTTGGGGAGTGATCGTCCGCTTTTGGGATGTTGCCGATGTTGCCATGTCAGGCCAGTTTCGATCAACCGGATGGGGACACCACCTTGAATCGTACGCCAGGCCACGGTCGCGACAAGAGAATCCGGAGGAAACGCTTACCTTCGTGGTAGAATTCCCTCGTACTTGGCGATGATTCCCATCATCACTTCGTCGGCCCCGCCACCAATGGACAGCAGCCTTGAATCGCGGAAGTAACGGGCCATCGGATATTCTTCCATATAGCCCATGCCGCCGTGGAATTGCATACACCAATCGGCGGTTTCTCGCACCAGACGGCCAGCCTTCAGCTTGGCCATCGACGCCTCGCGTGTCATATCTTGTCCATCGACCACTTTGCGAACGCAGTGATGACACATTTGCCGTAGGTGTTCCAGCTCGGTGATCAGCTCGACGATGCGGAAGTGCACCCATTGGTTGTCGATGATCGGCTTGCCGAACGTATTGCGTTCGCGGCAGTAGTCGATCGTCATTTGGATAACTTTCTCTGCACCGACATAAGCCATGATGGCGGCAACCAGGCGCTCCTTTTGGAACTGCATCATCTGCAGGATGAACCCCTGACCTTCTTCGCCGATACAGTTCCGCTTGGGGACGCGGACATTGTCGAAGGCCAACTCGGCCGTATCGCTGGAGTGATTACCCATCTTTTCCAGCTTGCGACTGACCGTGAAGCCGGGAGTGTCCGTAGGAACGACGATGAGCGACATCCCCTGAAAACCCTTGCCCTCGGAGGTTCGCGCCAGCAAGCAGACCCAGTCGGCCTGCGTTCCGTTGGTGATATAGAGCTTGCTGCCGTTGATGACGTAATCGTCACCTTCGCTTTCTGCGCGGGTTTGAATCGAAGCCACGTCGGAGCCGGCCCCTGGTTCGGTAACGCCAATCGAACAGACCAGGTCGCCCTTGAGGGTGGGCTCGAGGTATTCCTTCTTCAACTCGTGCGATCCGAAGTCACACAGCGAAGGGGTCGCCATGTCGGTCTGCACGGCGATGGCCATCGGGATTCCCCCGCAACTGATGCGGGCCATCTCCTCCATGAATACCAAGGTGTACCAATAGTCGAGCCCCTGTCCGCCGTACTCCTCCGGGTACGAGACGCCGAGGAACCCCAGATCGCCCATCTTCTTGAACAGCTCGTGAGCCGGGAAGGTGCAGTCTTCTTCCCACTTATCGACGTAGGGATTGATCTCTTTGTCGACGAACCTTCGCAGCGATTGCCGAAAGGCCTGATGTTCTTCCATGAATACGAGACTGTCGCTTTGCTGATCGAGCGCCATTAGGCAATCTCCTCGGTGGTAATTCCGCCTGAACCTTGTATTGGAGTGAGAACGACACTCGCCCTTTTGAAGGACTTCCCCAAGCCGCTGCCAACTCATTCCAGGGCAGCCATCTTAACCGCCATTTTAGCGTCCGTCATAACACGATGCGAATTCCGAGCAAACACCGAGTGCGAACCTGATGGATGCTGGTCGTGGGCGAATCCGGGCCCTACTCCCGGGCCAGATTTGCTTCTTCCATCGAAGCGTGCCGCGGCTCGATCAGTGTGAAGGTCAGCGCCCCAGAACAGGTAATCAGGACCGCACCGATCGTGAAGATGAGTTCGAAGCTCGTCAGATCGATCAGCCAGCCCACCAGGGGACCCAGCAGAATGGGGACCGATGCACAGACGCTAAGGGTGCTTAAATAGCGAGGGTGCTCGACCGTGGGACTAATTTCCAGTGTGTAGTTGATCAGTGTACGTTGCGTGATTGGCGTGAGTCCCAAACAGACGAAGATAATCGGGAAGCCGAACTTTCCAATTGCCGGATCGATTCGAGTGAGAATGACGGCAAAGATGGGCGTCGATGCGGCCGCGAAGTAGAGCATCCGAAGCACAAGTCGATTGCCAAGCTTGTCGGCAAGGGTGCCGGCAACCAGGCTGGCACACCCCAGGCTCATGTTCTGAACGACGACCCAGGTCATCATTTCGGTCCCACCTAGCCCGAATCGCTGGCGTCCCAGGGCTTGATAGTGCGGAAACAAAAGCAGCACCGTGGCGAACAACACGGTTGAAGCGATCAGCCGGCGGAAATTGGCATCGTGCCGCAGAATTTGCCACGAACCGGCGAAGTGTTGGGAGACGGAATCGCGAAGCAGGCCGTGTTCGTCCGGCGGTTCGTGCACAGTCAGAGCGATAAATCCACCGACGAGAAAGCAACAGGCGATGAATCCGTAGATCATTGCGTAGCCGCTCCCCTCGGGCCACGCCAACCAGGTGCCCAAGAACCACCACGCAACCAGGATGGAAGGGATCGAGCCCAAGCCCACCGAGAGACTCACCAGCCTGCCGCGACGTTCCGGGCGAATCAGCTTTCCCTGCACCGTGTCGTACGACAGGTTGTTCAGCCCATTGAAGACGAAGAAACAGGCATACATCGCCAGAAACAGTGGAGCCATCCAGGTGTGATCGCGGTAGCCGGGCGAAGTGCAGGCAATCGAGAGGATGAGAAACGGGACGGCCATAAGAAACGTGCAGGTGATCAGCCCCCACTTCTTGCGCTGCATTACTCTTAGCTGTCGCGAGAAGATTGCCGGAGGCACACTCTGCCCCACGCGGTTGAACACAGGCAGCAATCCCCGCATCCAGCCGGCGCCGCCTACCGAGTCGAGGAAGGCCGGCATGATGACGGTCTCGGTCTTGAAGACCCAACCGATTCGCAACACGATTTGATGCAACGCCAGCGCGGCAAGGTTCCGAGGTTCGTGGACCCCGAAGTCGGGGTTTTCAGCAGATGTCTCCTGCTTTCCATTGCCGTTCAAGGCTGTGGTAACCGAACCACCATTTTCGTCGCCGCCCGAGTCATGCTCGCCGGGGTGGGGTCGGTCTTGGGGCGACGTCACTCCTGGCGGGTTCATCGGGTCGACTTTCTAACGATATGGCTCCGTCGGAAAGGCCTGCCGGCGACGGGGCTTCGAATTCGGGGGTGTTCCCGCACCTCGCTCTCCTTGGCGGGTGGGGAATACTAAATGGTAAACAGCCCAGGTCGAAACGACGAGTGCACCACGGCATGCAACGCCGAGAAAAAAGCCTTTCGCCGCCATTGCCGTACGTTTCCTTGCCCACGAACTCCGGTCATAATGGCTTTATTCGCACTTGGATCTTCCGGGTGTAAATAATGATGTAATACAGCAGCCCTCTGATTAGGCAACGGGTGGACACTCACCCACCCCTGCCCTTCTCAAGGTCTGCGTGCACGAAAAGTAGACAAGGCACCACCCTGGAGTTCGTCAACATGACGCGTGATCTCGACCGTCGTCGCTTTCTGAAACATGCAGCAGTGGCAACTGCGGGCGCTAGTGCGTTTTCTGTGTGGCAGTCACCCACGACCCGCGCGGAGGATAACGCGACGCCATCGGCAGCGGAAACGATTGTGTTGGGGGTGATCGGAACTGGCGGTCGCGGCACCGCACTCAGTAAAGAGTTCGCGGAAATCCCTGGTGCCGAAGTAGCGGCCGTGTGCGACGTCGACAGCAAACGCATGGCCGAGGCCGTTTCAGCAACCGCAACCAAACAATCGCGTACACCCGAACAGGTTGGTGATTTGCGGAGAATCCTGGACAACCCGGCCATTGACGGCGTGGTGATTGCCGCGCCCGATCATTGGCATGCCCCGGCGGCCATCATGGCCTGCGCGGCGGGCAAGCATGTGTATGTGGAAAAACCGGTTTCGCACAATCCGCATGAAGGTGAACTGCTGGTGCAGGCGGCCAACAAACACAAGCGAGTGGTACAAGTCGGCACGCAACGCCGAAGTTCGCCGGGAGTCGCCGAGGGAGTGAAACGCGTTCGCGATGGTGAAATTGGGACCGTGCGGTTCGCCCGAGCGTGGATCAACAGCCAGCGGCCCAATATCGGTCATGGGAAGTCTGCACCGGTCCCAAATTGGTTGGACTACAGCTTGTGGCAAGGTCCGGCGCCCGAGGAGGGATACCGCGACAATATCATTCACTACAACTGGCACTGGTTCTGGAATTGGGGCACCGGTGAGATTGGCAACAACGGCATCCACGCCTTGGATGTCGCCCGTTGGGGATTGGATCTGGGGCTGCCGAGTCGCATTACTTGCGGTGGCGGCAAACTTTTCTTTGACGATGATCAGCAGACCCCCGACACGCAGATCGCTACGTTCTTGTATGCAGCCGACGAAGCCAGCGGCAAGCTTGAACGGGCCATTCACTGGGAACATCGCACCTGGCACCGACGCGGATTCGAAGGCGAGACCTTCGGCATTCAGTTCTACGGAGACCGTGGCTCGCTCATGATCGCTTCGAAGGATTACCGCGTTTTCGACATGCAAGGCAAGGAACTGGACCGGCAATCGATTACTCGCGGTGAGTTCGAGCATCTCCACGATTTTCTCGACTCGGTCCGCAACGACAGCAAGCCGACGGCCGATGCGCAAACTGGCGTGGACAGTGCCCTACTATGCCACCTCGGCAACATTGCCTACCGCACCGGCACCACGGTCGACTTCAACCCTGCCGAACGCCGCATCATCAACAACTCGCCCGCAGAAGAACTCTGGAAGCGGCAGTACCGCGAAGGTTGGGAACCGACGGTGTGATGAACATAGCTGGCAACTAGAGTGGTCGCGGCTGGCTCATTTCTCGACGTATTGGTCCTCCCGTGCTTGCTCCCATTCGGCTTGTTCCTGCTTCTCTTCATTCCTCTAACCTACGAGTCGTTGGCTGCAACGGGATTTCAACCCCAAGCATGGCGAAGGGGTAACCAAATCGAGCGAGGTAGGATGGATGAGGACTTGCTTCTAAGCCGCAAACTGATTGGGAATAGTCGAGACGAAGTCATCGTACTTCTTGGTCCACCCAGCAATGTTGGTGAGTATGGCTTTTCCTACGAGATAGACATTGGTCACCGTTTCGGCACGGATACATGGTTGTACTTTCTCCAAATTGGGTTTGATGACATCGGTCGAGTTGAAGCCGCCCATGTTCATGACTGACCCAGCGAGCTTACTGTTGAAGCATCGTTGCAATTTTCATTGCTCATATAGTTTTCCACGTGCACCGCCCCGCAATAGACGAGACGTCCTTTGCCCCATATTTCCAGAAGTTTCTGGCCAGTTGGGGGGCAAGCCCTCAGTCTTGAATCTAGATTCACCAAATCCACATTAAGTTTGAATTCACTCGGCGCCGTTGATACACTCCAGCGAGTCTGGCGTTACTCATTGAATTTTTAGGCATTCTTAAGCGGGAAATGCTCATGAAATCCATGCTCCGATTCTGCACGTTACTGTTTGTCGCAGGGCTGGCCACCCTGGCATTGAATTACAGCGCAGTCGGGGCTGAAATCTTCGTGAGCAGTTCCCAGGTTGGTGGATTCTACGGTCCCTATTTGCCGACGGACGATCCGCCGACTTCTTACCCGGCAGTGCCTACACCGGACAATGATCCAACATTCCAGAACTACTTCATGGGGCGGACGACTGTCAGCGGTTTCACGACTAGTGAGCGACGGGTGTTCTTTTTCTTTGATATGACCGGAATCGCTACCACTATCCCTGCGGGCGAAGAAATTGTTGGCGCCTCGATTGATCTGGAACTTTTGCCCGGCGGAACGAGTGTGTTGGCCAACTTTTCCGGAGGGTTTGAAGTCGTAGAATTCTCGTCCACCACCGCCACTGTTGATGAGATACTTGATCCTGACGGTGAAGGTGTCGCGCCCGAAGACGTATGGGATACCTTCGGAACAGGTACCCCGTATGGCGATTTTGAAATTGTTGGTCCATCCGAACCCAGTCCCACGGTCCCCGACACCTATACCATTCCCTTGCCGGGATCTTTGCTTGACCTTGCCGACGCGGTCGTCGCCTCGAGCACCTTCATTGTCACAGCTAGACTTGTCACTTACGATCCCGATCCGATTGGCATGGGGGCCTCCCCGATTGACCCGTACGAATATGTGTTCGGGGGTACCGATGTCGTCACACCGTCGGGTCCGGGCCTTGCTCCCCCCGATCTAATCATCACAACCGCCGTGGTCCCTGAACCATCGACGTCTGTAATGGCGATTATGGGGCTATTCGGGGTTTTCATCGCTCGGCGCTGGCGGCGAGGATAACGTTCCAAACCGGGCGGCGAACAGACCCTCGGATCGCATTGAGACACGGTCCTTCCGGTGAAGGTATGCAACGGATTTGCCTATTCTAAGGCTAGTACTCTCGGAACGGGTATCATTCCGTAGATGCTTGGCTGACGAATGCCGATTACTATCGTACATGAGTGCAGCGAAGGTCCGCCAGGAACCCTCAGATAGACTAGTTTGGGTCTGCTCTAAACTCCCAAGAGAATCGGTTTTCCATGTCGTTGCAGGCACCACAAATTGATCGCGCGCCGTTGGGGGGGCTTCCGCTGAAGAACGGATCATCGGTCATCCGGGGTGAATCGGCCGCCGGATCCATCGCGACCCCAGCGATTGAGGTTCGACCACTGTGGAAGCGTGCTCTCTATATTGTGGCCGCGGGTGCCTTCTTTGTCGTTGGAGTCTTGGGAGCGATCCTACCGGGCTTGCCTGCCACACCGTTTCTATTGTTGACCAGTTTCTTTCTCGTCCGCTCCTCGCCACGGTTGAATTCAGCGCTTCTCCGCTCTCGAATCTTCGGACCCATCTTGATCGACTGGCAAGTCCACGGTGGTGTTCGCCGCAGCGTGCGAATTAAGGCCGTCATCGCCGTCATCGCAATGGTCGCTCTAACCATCTGGCTTAGCGATTATGCCCTACCACCAACCATGGCAGTGCTGGGGTTATCCGCAATAGGCGTAGTGGTGATTCTGAAACTCCCCACGGCGCGGTAGTTCCCGCAGTCTAGGGCAGCATTTACCCAGTGCTGCCCTGTGAGAGATCCCCGTATTCGGTCCCATCTGGAAAAACCGGCGAGATGGCTTTCTTTGCACCGATCAACTGGACACGCGATGCCCTGCGGAGAATCACCAAGATAGAATTTCGGAAGATCCAAAGCGGAGGGCACGGGACTCGAACCCGCAACCGGTAAACCGGCACCTGAATTCCAATCAGGCTGCTAGCCAATTCGCTTACCCTCCGGGGTGGAGTCGGTGGGGGTGATGGGCACGCTCCCGCGACTCACTGGCTTTCTTCGGCAGATTTGAATCGACACGGTAGCATAGGACAACGATTTCTGCCAAGCGGTTCGCGGAAGTTGCTTGGCGAATCCATGCTTGCGTGGTGTACAGGCACATTCCTCGCTGTGGTCGGTGTCGAAACTGTATACCTGATTGAAGTGTTCTTCGCGGCGCGATGGATCGCTTTGGCGAATCACCTTACATCGCGGCCTGGGCTCCGCTGATGAGCTTGATGAACTCATCGTTGCTCTTGAACTTGCTGAGCTTCGAGGTCAGTTGCTCCATGGCGTCGACATGATGCATGGAACTCAGCGTCCGCCGCAACATCGTTACCGCGTGCAGGGTTTCCGGCGGAAGTAGCTTCTCTTCCTTTCGGGTACCCGACTGCGAGATGTCGATGGCTGGCCAAACCCGACGGTCGGCAAGCTTGCGATCGAGAACCAACTCCATGTTTCCGGTGCCTTTGAACTCTTGGAAGATGAGTTCGTCCATGCGGCTGCCGGTGTCGACCAGCGCCGTGGCAACGATGGTAAGTGAACCACCCTCTTCGAACACTCGGGCGGTCGCAAAGAGCTTCTTGGGAATGTCGAGTGCCTTGATATCGACACCACCGCTCATGGTTCGGCCGGTGTTGCCAACCCATTTGTTGAAGGCACGGGCCATGCGGGTGATAGAGTCCATGAGCAGGAACACGTCTTTGCCCATTTCAGCCAGTCGCTTGCAGCGCTCGACGATGAGCTGAGACATTCGCACATGGCTTTCGACATCGCGGTCGAGGCTACTGGCCACGACTTCGCCGTTCACCGAACGTTCCATTTCGGTGACTTCTTCGGGCCGTTCGTCGATCAACAGCACGATCAACGTCAACTCGGGGTGGTTGTCCGAGATGGCCTTGCTGATGTGCTGCAACATGACCGTCTTACCGCTACGTGGCGGAGCGACGATAAGCGCTCGTTGCCCCTTACCCAGCGGCGTAAGCAGATCCATCACTCGTGTGGTCAGCGGTTCGGCACCCGTTTCCAGCTTGAGCCACGACTCGGGATTGATGGGGGTCAATTCATCGAAGGACTTTACATTCACGTATTCGTCGGGCGGCATGCCGTCGATATCGAGAATTTCCCGCAAACGGGGTCCCTGCTGTTTGCGGTTCGGCTGGGACATGCCGTTGATGAGAATGCCTTCGCGGAGCCCGTACTTGTCGATCATCGACCCCGGCACAAAGGGATCGGTTCGTTCGCGTTGGTAGCTCTTTTTAGGGTCACGAAGAAAGCCGTATCCGTTGGGATGCAGTTCGAGGACGCCGGAAGCGGGCTGCAATGGAAGAGGTTCGCCGTTTTCATTCACTTCCGGTTCGGCACCTTGAGAGCGGCCGCCGGATGATCGTCGACTGTTCGGGCGACGTCCACGGTAACGGCCTCCTCCGCCGCCACCACCGTTGCCCTGGCCTCCACCACCACCGCCTTGTCGACCTCCACCACCGGAGTATCCTCTTCCCCTCGGACGACTCTTCTTCTTCGCCATACTGCACCTAGAAAGAAATGAGACCTCATGACGCCAGAATGCGACCACACGCGGGCCGGCCGACGCAAAAGGTGGTGCCCAAGATTGGGCAGCGATAAAAATGCCTAAGCTGAGCGTGCCGTCACTCGGCACATAGCCAAATCAGAGGCCAACTCTCACCGTGTTAGGGTCGAGAATTGCTTCTGAATCTCTTATCAGGTCGCTTAGTCGAGCTAGAGCAAGGTAACCGCGCAATCAACTATTCGAACGCGAAGTTCAGGAATTGCGCAAATCCGTGCTCGATTCCCTGCTGAGCGAAGCCGGAAACAAATGTCGGCCATCCTGGTCGCCAATTGAAGCAACTCGGAGCGACGAGGGATGTGCCCCCCGGAAAGATTCCTACGCGTGGGGGGCGGCCCGGCGATTATCGCCTGCAGCCGACACTGCCTAGTTACAAGGCAGCCTTAAAACTACGGCAATCATAATCATCTTTCGGGTCATGTCAAGCTATCAATTCAGTTGAATCCGGGGTGATTATGGACTTTTTTCGTTCCCCGAATCGAATCTAACGACAGCACCGGAAGTGGCCAGCCCGGGGCCGCCATCCCTCCGCCGAAGTGCTGTAAGTCAAAATTCTCGAAGGATATGCGGCGATCGCACTGGGCTTTCGAACGGCCACCCATAGTCCTCTCCCTTCATCTTACTGTTTTTGACGAAGGATAGCCCGCTTTGGGCACTCGGAGTGGAAGCCCCGAATTCTCTTCAGATTATCCAGTCGCGGCAAACCTCCCGGAATCGTCCACGTGGTGCGATCTGGAGACCGAATTGCCTGCAAAAACTTCCCAATCCGTACGATTTCACACGATCCCAGGCTTTGGGCCGTCCGATAAGAGGAGTGCCGCGAATCATCTTCGCAGATAGAGCACGAGTTTCAACAAGAGGCGTATCCATGTCGACAATTCGACGTTGTCATCTAGCACTACTGGCCTGTCTGGTATTGGTCAGCACAGCCGACGCCAAAGATGCCTTCACTTGGCAGTCGAACTTGGAACAGGCCAAGCAAGAAGCGGCGCAGACAAACCGACTGGTATTGGTTCACTTTTGGGCCCCGTGGTGCGGCCCCTGTCGACGCCTCGATCGCGAAGTGTTTTCTCGACCGGCCGTCGCCGAGGCGGTTAGTGCGAACTACGTCACCGTGAAGGTGAACGTAGACGAAAACCGCGCGCTAGCGAACTCGTACGGCATTCGCGGCATTCCTGCCGACGTAATCGTCACGCCCAACGGGCAAGTGGTGAAGTCACTGCAGAGCCCGGCAACTCCGGATCAATACTCGAACATGATGGGGCAAATAGCTGCCTCGGTTCGTCCGCATCCGACCAACCAGATGTTGGCTCAGGCCAATGGTGCGAACCCGCCGCCGATGGCACAAAACCCGGCCGCGTCGATGCAGCCTGCTGCCGTTCAACCTCGGATCGGAACTCCGGGGAACAACTATGTGCCGCCAGCGGGGCAAGTTGCCTCCGTAACACCTCCGCCGGCAGCGCCGAATCACCAGGCACAATTGCCACCGCAGGCACCTCCGCCTGCAGCGCCGAATCCACAGGCACAAATGCCACCGCAGGCACCTCCGGTTGGCGGTGCTCCTCCGACGATGCCTCCACCCGCGGCGGCAAACGGTCAACTCGCGACCAATGCACCGCAAGCAAACTATCCGCTCGGGCAGCCGACCGTACAGCAGCCGGCTCCACAACCGCAAATGACGATGACACCCGCGGTGTCTCCCGGTATTCCGCCGCAGATGAACGCCCCGGTGGCCGCTCCGAATACACCGCCACGAATCGCTTTGGATGGCTGTTGCCCTGTTTCCATTGTGGATCAGGTTGGAGTGAACGGTGCGCAGTGGGTGCTTGGGCAACCGCAATTTGGTGCAACTTATCAGGGCCAGGTTTTCTATCTGGCTAGCGAAGAGGCACGACAGCGATTTCTGGCCGATCCGGCACGGTATGCCCCCGTTACGTTCGGGAACGATCCTGTGTTAGCGATCGACAAGGGGCAAATGGTCCCGGGCAACAGAACGCATGCCCTTTACTTTGGCAACCGCATGTATCTGTTTGCCAACGAAGCGACGCTAACGGCGTTCGTCAATGATCGCTTCCGTTACTCGGCGGCAGCAGTGAGCCAAAGTGGACGACCGCAAGGTCCGCAAACCGGTGGCCTCTATTGAGCCGGTCGACCAGAATCACTCACTATCTTCCGTGTCGAGTTCACGAGCGAGACCCCGCATCGGTGGCCTTGAATTCTCCAGCCGAGTCTCTCGCGAATTGGCGCGGGCGCGTCTTCTGCCACTTGCCCGAACACACGACCGACTTGGCGAGGTCTCAGAGGATCGAAAAGTCCAAGTCAACGCAAAGAATCCATTCGGCCACTGCCGTACACAGATGATCTAGCGGCGTCGATCGAATCTGTGCCTTTTGAGTGCCAGAGGGGCGAGCAGGAGCAGGGCGGTCGCAAACAAGATGCCCGTGGCGGGTTCCGGCACAATCCCCGTGGCGACGATCTGACCTTCCAGGACAATCCCGCCTTCCGGGAGTCCCTCGACAGCAGCTTGGATTTCAAGCTCAAACGGCAGAACGAGTTCAACATCTGTTCCTGTGACGGTCAGTACAGCGCCGCTTGTCAGGTTGTCACCCGACAGCGCCGTCATATCAGTTTGGACAAAAGTTCCTTCTGGGAAGAAATCTAATCCAGTATGTACATTTAGCTCACCGTTAGAAATATCGAAACTCTGTCCAGCGGCAACGGTGAAGAATCCGCCACCGTCGACCAACGCCATCGAAGTCTGTTCAACATCGAGAAAAAGATTCGTCAGGCTGAAATAAGTTCTCTGAAGAGAAAAACTGTCGAGCTGGATCGCCATGTCGGCTTCGCCTTGATTGCCGGAATCATCCGTAACAAGATTCGTTCCGGTCACGGCTGCGTCAATCACACTCCCACCGATAAATGCAAGTGTTTCGGCACCTAGGTCCAAATCTACTTCTAGAGAACCGGAAAGCGTTGTCTCGGAAGATCCGGGCTCCTGTTCTTCCGGATCGGTAATCAGGGGTTCATCTTTGAGCCTTAAGCCGCTTCCGCTGACCCCAGCGAATAAGTCTGAGAATGTGATGGTGCTTTGACTGGGATCGATGGATAACGTCAGTGGTGCGGATGTTGCTGTTGCGGTGCTAAGAGATGCCATAATCCCAATGAAGAACACGCCAGCGCGACTCATGAGCTTTCCCTTTCCGTAGAAGAACAAGCATCCCTACCCCAGAAGCTTCGTGCATCCTGCGTACACAGCGTACTCATTGTGTTGCGTTTCTGCAAAAGAAATGACCGCAAGATATGCATCTCAACAACATTCGTTAATCGCGCACCGCCTTCGCAAAACCACAATACATTGCGGGAAAGCGAAGCGTTCTCTTACGCGGCTGGTACTTGATGAGAAGCCAAGCCGGGATGAGGAAGAACCATGCAACGCGACTAGCGCGGATCCCAGTCGAGCGAGCGTTCCACGGCTCGACGCCATTGGGAACATCGGGCCTCGCGTGTGGCTTCGTCCATCTCGGGCTTGAATTCCTGCTGTAGGACCCAGTTGCCGGCGACGTCTGATTTGTCTTTCCAGAAGCCAACGGCCAAACCGGCCAGATACGCCGCGCCGAGGGCCGTGGTTTCGGGCACCTCGGGCCTCTGTACGGGAACGCCAAGCAAATCGGCCTGGAACTGCATCAACTCGTTGTTCACCGATGCACCCCCGTCGACCTTCAAGGCTGACAAATCTAGTTCCGCGTCCTTTTGCATGGCTTCCAACAAATCGGCCGACTGAAAGGCCATCGATTCGACGGCTGCCCGGGCGATGTGGGCGGCGGTTGTTCCTCGCGTGATGCCCTGGATAGAACCTCGTGCGTAAGCGTCCCAATGGGGAGCCCCCAAGCCGACAAACGCCGGTACGAGGTAAACACCTCCTGTGTCAGGCACCGAGGAGGCTAACGCTTCGACGTCCGCGGAGTTCTTGATGATGCCCAGCCCGTCCCGCAGCCATTGCACGACGGCACCGGCGATGAATACCGACCCCTCCAGGCAATAGGTCACTTCTCCATCGATTCCCCATCCAATCGTGGTAAGCAGTTTGTTCTTCGAGTCGTGCGGCTGGCTGCCCGTGTTCAGCAGCATGAAGCACCCCGTGCCGTAGGTATTCTTTGCCATGCCGGGCTCGAAGCAGGCCTGGCCGAAGGTGGCCGCCTGTTGGTCGCCAGCATTTCCAGCAATGGGGATGGGCTTGCCAAACCATTCTTCGGCCGTTTCGCCATAGACTTTGCTCGAGGGGCGAACCTCTGGGAGCATCGCTCGGGGGATCTCGAGTTTCGAGAGCAGTTCGTCGTCCCAATCGAGATCGTGGATGTTGTAGATCATCGTTCGGCTGGCGTTGCTGTAATCGGTTACATGACATTTTCCGCCGGTGAGTTTCCAGATGAGATAGGTGTCGACCGTGCCGAACAGAACGTCACCACGCTCGCACCGCTCCCGGAGACCGTCGATGGTGTCTAGAAGATGTTTGATCTTGGTGGCTGAAAAATAAGCATCGAGCACGAGGCCGGTCTTCTTGCGGATCGTCTCGGTCATGCCGTCTGCCCTTAGCCGATCACAGATCGGGGCACTGATGCGGCTCTGCCAAACAATGGCATTGGAGACCGGTTTCCCCGTGGCTTTGTCCCACAAGATGGTCGTCTCACGCTGATTGGTTATGCCAATCGCGGCGATATCGCCGGCATCAATCTTGCCTTTGGCCAGTGCCTGTTGCGCTACATCGAGTTGTGTCGACCAGATCGCTTCAGGGTCATGCTCGACGTGGCCAGGCTGGGGCAGGATTTGCTCGAATTCCTCTTGTGCCACAGAGACCACGGTTCCATTGTGCTGGAACACAATTGCCCGACTCGAAGTGGTTCCTTGATCCAATGCCAATACGTATTTCGCCATGTTCGTATCCAGAAGAGCTGAGAGATGTCTGTTAGTCCGAGAGCTAGTTCAAAGCAGCAGCCAGGGTCATTCTGTGGATTCTACCGGCGGATGAAACCGCGTGATGAACAGGTCGTACACAAAACCACCCAATACTCCGCCGATCAGCGGCCCCACGATGGGAATCCACCACCAATAATTGTTGGCCGTGAATACTTGCGACCCCCAACCCGCGATGGCGGTGAACAATCGAGGGCCAAAGTCACGGGCTGGATTGATCGCGTAGCCGCAATTGCTGCCATAGCACATGCCGATTAATAGCACGACCATACCAATAACCACGGGGGCCATATTCGCTTGTGCGGCTGTGTTTCGTTCATCGACAATTGCCAGAATGCAACCTACCAGGAGCGCGGTACCTACGATCTGGTCGACAAGTCCACCGGGCACGTTGCTCAAGTACGGCTGCGGGTACGTTGCCCAAATCCCTGCGGTATCGAGTCCGCGTACTCCTCCGTCGAAGTTAGCGATGGCCTCGTGATAGACGGCGTAGACCACCGCCGATGCGGCGAACGCTCCGGCTACCTGAACGATGGAGTAGGGAATTACCTTCGACCAGGGAAATCCTCGATGAACGGCCATCGCAAGGGTAACCGCCGGGTTGATGTGCGCCCCGGATACTCCACCCGCAACATAGACACCCATGGTGACTGCCGCACCCCAGGCAAGGTTGATGGAAAGGAAGGTGCCGTTCGCTTCCCTGCTGAGTACCACTTGTGCGACAACGGCGACACCGAACGCGATCAACACGAATGTGCCCAGGAACTCGGCAGCCAATTCGCGGATTAAAGATTTGGACATAAACGCATGATCCTCCGGAAAGGTTGTTTTGTTGCTACTTGAGGGAGAGCTTGGCTAGCGGACGAATTGTGAGGCTTCCCGCAAGAAATATCAAACGAAAAAGCGGTCAATCCCTCCGTGCAGCCTCGATGCTGAAGCCCCAAGTACGCGTGAGAGGTTGTCGGATAGCTTGCCTGGTCACGAGCGAAAGGCTGATTCCGTATCGCACATCACACCTTGGGTGCATGAGAAGTCAATCGCTTGCCAAAGTGATCTCGGAGTCGAACGACGGTTTCTTCGATCTGGTGCGCCACTGTCTCGCGTGACATTGGCGTTTCTGTCGCGAGCAAATTACCCAACTGTTGCAGCGTGGCCTCACTCAAGGAAGGCTGGTAGAGCAGCATCAGACGCCTCTCTACCAGGTCGCCAAGATGTTTGACCCACTCATTGCAAATCGACCAACGGACGAACTCCAGCGGGAGATCGGTATCGACGAGGACCTCTTCTGAATGCGGTTCATGCTGCGATAGGAAACATTCGATCCGAGTACCGCACAGTTCCCACATCGATTCGATTTGAGTGCGGGTGTACGCAGAGCTGTCTGCCAGGAACTGCAGGGTTGAATGAAGTTCTTCTTTGTTCGTTGGGAAGTTCTCGCCGCCTGGGATCGGCCGATCGGTTGATTTCGACTGTTCGCCCGCATCGGGCCTGAGCACCTTCAGTAGTTCGTCTGTCGCTTCTTCGGCCAGCGAGCGACACGTGGTTAGCTTTCCGCCGATGACCGAGTAAGTGGGAATCTCTGGGTTGTCTGCCCGTTCGAGCCAGTGGCGACGAGTGATGGAGGCCGTGGTCGTCGCGTCGGAAAAGGGTAGCGGTCGAACTCCCGCGTAATGAAAATCGATGTCTTCCCGCGTCAGAGGAGTGCCGGGCAAGATGTGATTGACCGTATCAACGAGGTAGTCGAGTTCTTCGTCCGAGGGGACTGCTTTCCCGGGGTCACCTGTATAGCGGACGTCGGTTGTGCCGACCAGCGTGTAGTCTTTCCCTAAAGGCAAGACGAAGACTGGGCGATCGTCCGCGGCTTCAGCATAGATGCCCTGCCCTTGAAGCGCATCTCGCAACTGCTTGTTTGAAGTTACGAAGTGGCTCCCCTTGGTCCCGCCCATAAGACGTCGTGAGGGAATTTCTAATCGCTTCAGGGTTAGATCGACCCAGGCCCCAGTGGCATTCACGATGGCGGCTGGCTCGAATGACTTGACGATCTCTGCCGTGGGCAACCCATCCGAGGTGCGCTCTCCTCCCCAAGGGCGAATGTCGACGCGCTGTTTTTCCAGGCGGGCGTCGTGGTAGTTGAACATCTCGAACGACAGACCCCGACGTTGGGCCTCTTCAGCCGCGTCCGTCAGTAGGGCCACTACGAATCGCTCTGGGAAAATGATTTGGGCGTCCGAGTACGAGCACAGCCACCGATATTGTTTAGGGTCGACCCGAGTGGCTTTGGGATCGCTGATGCGGTGTACGTCATACTTAGGGAGCACCTCATCCTGCGCGTAGGCGTCGTAGAAGCGGAGCCCGAGTCGAATGAGCCACAGTCCGCGATCAACGTCGACCTTGCTTGGCTTCTTCCTCTGTTTCAAACGGAAGAATCGCCGTAGCGACGTTCTTAAACCGCCGAAGCGATTCGAAGTGGGCACATAGAGCCGCAACGGTCGTACAAACTGGGGTGCCAGGCGAAGTAGAAGGTTGCGTTCACAGAGTGATTCGCGAACGAGGTCGAACTCGGAGTACTCGAGATATCGCAATCCACCGTGGATCAATCGGGAGGACCAAGCCGTTGTGCCGCCGGCCAGGTCTCCATGGTCGACGACGCACACCGAGAAGTTATTCAGAACCAGTTCTCTGGCCAGCGCAGCACCATTGATGCCCGCACCGAGAATCAAGATGGGTCGATCAGCGTTGCTCACAGCGATAATATAATCGCCGAGGCATGATTGACCATGGCGCGAGAAAGGTTGCCAAGATCGCTAGCGGTCTTCGAGGGCCCGCTTCAGGTAACGAACACACGCACGAACACCTTCGAGATTTCGATTCAGCCCCAGCGCCCTTTGAAAGCACTCCAGGGCACGATGGTCTTCGCCCTTTTCAATGTGACACTGCCCCATTCCCACGGCCGCGGCAAAGTGAAAGGGGTTCAACTCGAGTGCCTGGCGGCAATCGCCGATGGCAGCCGTGTAGCGTTTTAGATTGAAGTGGGAAATCGCTCGTTGATTCCACGCCTCGGCCAAAGTGGGGGCGGCATCTACCAGTCGATCTGCCAAATCGAACGCTTCTGAGGAGGCCTTGCTGGTGTTCAAGCGAATGATGACTGCCAGTTCTCGCTGCTGTCGGGGGCTGCCGTCGCGACGCCATAGCCAGCGAATTCCATTTTCGGCCAAGATTCTCACGGCACGGTCTTCGTCCGCCATGGCACGACCGACCGTTGCATTGCACTCATAACCGCCAATCAAGCACAGGGCCACGATCGATGCGCGTCGAACTTCGCGGCTTTGGTGGGTTGCCAGCCGTTCCAGGGTGCCTGTGCTGTACGATTCCGCGGTACGCAGAATGAGCCCTGCCGAATCTCGATCTTCGAGATACTGGTTATAGAGTGCCAGTAACAGGGGCTCAGCCGTCTTGTCGCCCACGGGAGATTGCTCCGTCAAGAATCAAGTTCGTCAACGTTCCGCAGCAGGTATTGCGCGCGCCGGGCTTGCACTCCGACGCCTGCTGGGCATAGCCTTGAGTGTAACCGAATCACCTCGACAGAAGACTCAAGAGCGTAGAGTTCGGTGTGAGTTTTTGCCCATGGCGTGTCAAACATGACGGCTAGTCCGAACGTGTCGATTATTGCGTCCCGCTCTGTATGGTGCGGCGACACTCGTGCGCATGACCGGTGGTTTCGCCCGGAACATTCAAACGATTGGTTCGGTTCCGTGCGCCGAGGAACGCTGATCGCCATGATTGCGTGCCTGGCTGGAAGTCCTGCACAAGGACTAGACTCAGACATCGCGTGGCTGACGGCAAACGCTCTACAAGAGCGGCTGGCAAGGCCGATCTCAATCGAATGGTCGGCCGTGCAACTGCGACCGGCCTTGCGGCGATTGAGCGAGGCGCAGCATGTTTCCACCTTGATCGATCGACGAGTTGATCCGAACGCTCGATTCGATTTCACGAGCGACGAGCAGACTTTATTCGAGGCGTTCGCGGCATTGGCCGACAGCACCGGATGTGTTTACTCGCAACTTGGACCGGTGGCCTATTTCGGCCCGGAGCAGACGGCGCGGAAGCTTCGCACGTTGTCGGCCATCGCCAGTCAGCAGGTCAAGCAATTACCGACGAAATCGCAACGCATCTGGCGGCAGTCGCGGACCATGCGGTGGGACGATCTAGCCGTTCCGCGACAATTGCTCGAGGGGTTGGGGTCGGAGTACCGCATCGAGATCGAAGGCAGCGAACAAATCCCACACGATCTGTGGGCCGCCGCAGATTTACCTGCGTTATCCTTAGCCGATCGCATGTTGCTGATCGCCGTACAATTTGATCTCACGCTCGAGATCGGATCCGACGGAGAGACTGTTCGACTGGTTCAAATCCCACAGGCAACCGGCGTGAACCGGCGATACTCGGGCCGAGGGAATCCGCAACGCATCGCCCAGCGGTATCGGAAGCTTGCCCCGAATGCTGATATCGTCGTCGAAGACGGCGCTGTCCTGGTCCGCGGTCTGGTGGAAGAGCATGAGGCAATCCTGAGAAGGCCCGTCGTAGCAAAAGAACCGCCTGCGGCGGGGGTGCAGGTGTTTCGACTCAAGGTGGAAAAGATCCCGGTGGCTCGTCTGCTCGATCATGTCTCGAGCCGCATGGGATACACCATCGAGGTGGACGGGGAAGCCCTGGCAGATGACGGCTTGTCCCTCTCGCGGCGCGTTTCGGTTGATGTCACGGATGCCACGATCGATGACCTGATGGAAGCAATTCTCAGGCCGGCGGGGCTACAGCATACCCGTAGCGGCAAGCTGCTGGAGATTGTCCCACTGGGGCCATAGAGGACTTACCCCAGCAAAAAGGCCACCCTCGACGCGGTTCGTCGAAGGCGGCCTGGCTATTCTTTCTTGATTCGCCTTGCGCTGTACGAGATCAAGGTGATCAGCACCCGTGCTTTTCAAGCTTCTCACGCAATGTGTCGGCGTTGAATGGCTTGACGAGGTAGTCGGAAACACCGGCCTCGATGGCTTGCATCACGCGGTCCTTTTCGGCTTCCGTCGTGACCATGATGATTGGGATGTTCGGGTCCTGCTGACGGATTTCCTGCACGACCTCAAGACCGCTCTTGCCTGGCATGTTCCAGTCGGTAAGGACCATGTCGAAACTACCCGGCGCGAACTTGGTCACGGCTTCCGTTCCATCAGCGGCTTCCGTAGTGTCCTGGACGCCGACCGCCAGAAGCGATCGAACGATGATCTTCCGCATCGTGCTGGAATCGTCTGCTACTAGAACTCGTTTGCTCATAGGTCTTCCCGTGTGTTGTCGTGTTGACTGTTGGTACGCGAGAACACGACGCTCATGTCGAAATGCATCCGCGTCATCCTGATCAACTGTTTGCAAAACATAGGTTAGACGCAGGGCATGTCAAAAGGCTATGTCTGACATGCGACATGGAAGCTTGGCACGACACAAAACCTGTTGCATTCCGGCAATATGTTTCCTTAGCGCACCGAGCGAGTAAGTCTGTCGTTGGACATTAGCGCGATCACGCGGGTCGTTCCACAGGTTACATCGCGATCAATGGTGCGGTCGGCAGTTGTGCTTTCTTGGAAGTAACGGCGGGGAAGCGGTGGTGCAATTCGCGAGGTCTGGTTTTTCTGGATGTGCCAGTATTGCCTGGTGCCAAGATCTGAAGCAGTCCATTCAGGCGGTGAGCTAGACTTGTTTGAAACCTACGCTTCAGTTCGCTCCGCACGTAACGATAGAACCGGCCATTGGAAGACCGTCATGGCTAACTTGCCCGTCGAAGTATCGCCGTCGCCGTCGCGATGCGTCGGAGTAGGGAAAGTCGAAATTGCCCACGCCCCTGCCCAACTCACGGCAATGCTGGGTTCCTGTGTCGCCGTGGCCATCTACGATCAACAATGCGCGACCGGTACGCTGGTTCATATCGTGATGCCGCAAGAGCACCATGATGAGGAGAGCCAGGAAGATATTGCAAGAGGTGCCGTTGCCGAAGCCGTAGGGATTCTGAAAGAGGCTGGCTGCAATGAGGCAAGCCTGGTTGCCAAGTTGACCGGAGGAGCCAGCATGTTCGGCTCTGACCGGGGCGGGGAACTAGATCGCCCGAATGTTGATGCGGTCCGCCACGCCGTGGAGGCGGCCAACATCGAGCTGCTCGCAGAGCATAGCGGGGGCACCAAGGGCCGCCACGTAATGTTCGATTCTCAAACCGGCGTCCTACGCGTTGAATCGCCCGGTGAGGAAACGATCTCGCTTTGACACTTGGCAGTAGTCAGGGCGTCTCACGAAATCCAAGGTACTAGCTAAAGATATTTCGCATGGCTCGTAAGTTACTCATCACAGACGATGCTCCTCTTGTTCGAGAGATGGTGAAAGCCGCACTAGGTGGTGCGGGATGGGAGATCGTTGGAGAAGCATCCGACGGACAGCAAGCGATCGACCAGTTTCGAGAGTTACGCCCCCACGCGGTGACGCTCGATATGATGATGCCGGAGTATGACGGCATGCACGCGTTGCGCGGGATACGAGAACTCGATCCGACGGCCACCGTAGTTGTGGTGAGTGCCATCGAGCAGACCACGGTCTTGAGAGAGGCGATTCAAGCCGGGGCTTCCGACTTCATCGTCAAACCCTTCGACAAACAGCTATTGGTCGAAACGCTCGATAAACTGGTTCCCGATCAGCAGGCGCTGTCGTCCGAACTGGCGTAAGCCGCATTTGAGATAAACAAGCGCACCATAAGAACCGTGCGAGGTCTCGCGCGGACTAACAGAGCACGCGTTCGAGTTGCTTGCGGACGGCGTCTTCGATCTTGCCCTTGAATACCACAGCGGCCAACGGCAGGTGGCTATTCAGATGGACCTCCGTGGCTTCGACCCGCAGAGTGCCGTTGGTCGAGAAGCCCATCGCGCGAAAAGAGAAGTCGAGCCCCTCTTCGTGCCAGGCTTCTTCCAGGTCGTTGACGTGGGTCCCGTATTGCGCTTTGGCCAGCTCGATGAACCGCTGTAAACGCTGGATGGCTTCGTCGCGACCTAAATCGTGACCGTGCGATATCTTTAGTTTCGCCATGGGAATACCTCTTAGTCCGCCTTCAGCCGATCTTGGTCTTTAGTTCATTCAGCAGAGAAACCGCTTGCCCGATTTCTTCTTTTTGACGCTCGGGATCCTGCGGAATTTCACGTTCGATCGTTAACGGGCCATCGTAGCCGAGGCTGTCGAGCGTACGCAGGTATTGTTCGATGTCGACTTGCCCTGCGCCCAGCATCACTTCTTGTCCCCACGCTTCGCCTGGCTTTTCTGCCCATAGTGCATCTTTGCAGTGCACACTGCGGACGTACTTACCGACCTTTTTGAGTGCCTCGAGCGGTTTTCCCGAGCCGTAGAGGATCATGTTGGCGGGATCGAAGTTCACGAACAGATTGTCGCGGGCGACATCACCAATGAATTGCACCAGCGAGTCGGCCGTTTCCTGCCCGGTCTCCAAGTGCAGAGCCTGGCCGTTTCCCTTACAGTGATCGCAGAGCTGACGGGTGACTTCCAGGACCTCGCCATACAGTGAGTCGGAGGTGTCGTGAGGGACGAAGCCAAGATGCAAGGCTACGACGTCGACACCGAGCAACTTGGCGAAGTCGGCAATTTCCAACATCTCTTGCGTACGCACCGCACGGGTCTCGGGCGGTACCAATCCCACGGTTCGGACCACGGTGGGGATGTCGGCGTAGCTTTCGCCCGCGAACCCGCCGAAGACCGCCGTGGTGGTTACGCCGGCGTCGCCCAGTTTGGCCAAGAACGCTTCGGCGGCTTCTTTCGTGCGATTGGCCTTCGAGGGAGCGTGGAGTTGAATGGTCGGTACACCCAACTCTCGTACGACGTCGAACTTTACTCCCAACCCTTCGTCGATACTGGTGAAGACACCGATCGGCCACTTTTCCACGGTTAGCTCCTATCGTGGGTTCGCTTGTCGTACGTTCGTGCTTGCGGTACCGGGAATGTGGCGAAGGGCGGACGCGAATCTGGCCAGCGGTCTAGCTCTTAACCGAAGGTGCGACGCCTTCGGGAGTTTCATCGCTGTCGATATCAAACCACTCCGGCTTGAACTCGATTTGCTTCCGCTGAGCAATTGCCATGTTGGTAGTCAGCGCGATTACCGCGTCGGCCAGGGCCACTTTGGGATGGCAGCGAGGCAGGTTCTCTGGGTCGGGATTGCGGATGCACCAGGCCCAGTGTTCGATTTCTTCGGTGTAGCCACGACTGATCGGGCCGCTTAAGGCCCGTTCGCCCACGTTGCCGGCCGGTGCACTTCCGCCGCCCGTTTCATACGAGTCGAGCGAGGGGCCGTCGGAGACTTTCACCTTGGTCGAGGTGGCCGAAGTCTTGTAGAGCAAGGCCTCCTTCTCGCGTTCGAGAATCAAGGTGCCCTCGGTACCCAACACGACTTCTCCGTAGCCGCCGAACCCGTTGCCGTTGATTGAAGAGTAGGTGACCACGGCCTTGTTATTCTGCTCTTCTTCGGTGCCGTTGGGGACGTAGCCCGGGGTGGGATACTCGTAATTACAGTACACGTGGTCGTCGCAGTCACGGTCGGGCGGGAAGAGATGCCGACCCCCGACGCCCGTGACGGTGAGGGGATGAACCTTCTTGCCATCGGGGTCCATCGAACTGATGAAGATCCCCGCGGCATCGAGTTGGTGACTTCCCAACTCGGCCATGAGCCCACCACCGGTGCGATCCCAGAGTCGCCAGCGAAGCAGTTCTTCCAACGGCGAGCGGGTTCGACCATCGGACAGTGTCCGCTCTTCGTACCCATACGAAGCCGCATCGACTTGGGCATCGAGCAGTTGAAGCCCAAGCAGCTCTTTTCGCTTGGTCAGCGCATCGAAGCGACCGCCTGAGGTTTCTCGCTCAAGCTTGTTTTGAATGTCCTTAAGTTCTTTTTGGAGCGTGTCCGGCAGCTTTACCGCCCAGCTATCTTTACCTGGCAGGTTTCCACGATGCCATTGGGCGCGAATATGGTGAATCTTGCCGATGAGTCCTCGACGAATCGTGTCGACGGCGTTGTCGTACAGAATGCTGTAGTGGCGTTGATGACCGGTGGCCAGCAAGAGACCGGTCTCTTGCGCGACGCGCCCCATCTCCTTGCATTCATGCACACTGTGTGCCATGAGCTTTTCGGTGAGCACATGCTTGCCCGACTGCATCGCTTCGATCGCCACGGGGGCATGCAGGAACAAAGGCAGTGCGATGATGACCGCTTCGATGTCGGGATCCTTCAACATGTCCCGATAGTCTTTGCCCTTGCCTTTGCCCGAGCCGTTCTCTTTGTCGTAAACGTCGACGTTCTTCTTCGCTTCGCTCTCCGAAGACCAACCGTACTTGGCCATCAGGCCGGGGCGGGCTTCCAACGCACTGGGGCTGGAGTGGTCGCCGTGGAAAGTGCGATGGATGTTGTAGGGGCGAATGTCGGCGATGGCCTTAATCTGTACATAGTCGGGCGTGTGGGCTCCGATGAGCACATTGCCCTCGTCGCCCGTTCCAATCACTCCGACGCGGACCGGGTCGCCGACTCCGCGGCCGTAGCTGAAATAGAACGAACCCAACCCAGCCCCGGAGACGACTCCGGCTGCCAGGCTGCCTTCGAGAAACTCGCGTCGCGTGAGCTTGTCGCCCACGACACGATAGAAGTTTTCTTTACCGACGGCGCGTTCTTCAGGCGTTAGTTGCATCGCGATTGCCTCTTCCGAACAATGGGCGGACGAGCAGATAATGTACGAAGAAATCGAGCCCGCCCCAGCGACCTACCCGCGTGGTGGCCAAAGCGAACAACGCTAACATCTCAACAAACTCTTTGTTTACCAGCAATGCATGACCGGAACTGGGCGGCGCCGCAGGGTAAATACTTGGCCACTCCGGCTGGGACGCAATCAAGGTCACCAGAAACATGGCCCCACCAAAGGCTGCCAATCGTGTGAAAAGCCCCGCAATCAGGCATACGCCTACGGCGATATTAAACCAAATGACTGTTTGATCCATACGTGCCAACAGGTTGGGTGGTTCGACCCAATCCCCACGGGCCACTTGGCTGGTGTCGAGCAGACCCCGCAGATCGGCGTAGTAGCTGTCCTCGATCGATTCGACCTGGGCAATCCAGGGGCTCGACTGCGCCATCAATTCGCGGTGCTTGTCCCAGGTGCGTTTCCGCCCGAAGGGCACCTCCTGCACCTCTGCATTGTCCTGTTTTTGTCGCAATTTGTCCAAATCGGCGAAGTAAACGATCCCCTCGACTTCTTCCCCGTCCGCATTGGTAGTGGTGTACGTTTCCAGGCTGGCGTCCAGAAAGTCCTGAAGCTGTTTCGTGCGCAGTTCGAAGGCATGTTCTGCGTCTGTCTGTTGTTCTGGGCTGAGCTTGTAATTCTTGCTGAACTCATCCAGCAGCGACTTCCAGCGAGCCTTCATCGTGGGGAAATCGAGCCGCTCCTCTCCGTAGAGATCGGGGAGCATGAACTCGTGATACAGCGGAGCCAGGGGGCCCTTGGCGGCCCGCCAGTAGGGTTCCGAGCTGAACGCCGGGACCGCTTTGAGTTTCCACAGACCTTCGTATAGGAAATGCCAGCCAATGCCGACCCTGAGCAACACCAGAGCGGCTACCGTGAGCATTCCAATATGGAACACGCGAGATTGACTCAGTGGAATCCTCCGGCCCGAGGGCGGAAAGCGTATCACCTGGCGAGAGACCGAAAGCCAAGGCAACAATGACTCAGGTGGGATTCTCGAACCCCGGGGGGCGAGAACTAAGACAGTATAACGGAAATGCCTGCTCTGGTCAGGTGCCGCATCATGAGATTCTCAGCGGCTTTCCGACGCCTTTCGAGCTTTCGGTCCAGCGAATCTGTACCGATTTTGCCAGCTTATTTGGCCCGATTGCGATACAGCGAGGGCTCGACGACTGCCCGCATGGCATCGGTATCCAGATCGCCCAGCAATTCTGTCAGACTCTGGATGCTGGGCTCGGGATCTTCCATCACGCTGTTGTATTCGACTTCAATCAGTTTGAAGTGCTCGGGATGTTTATCGACATAGGACTGCACCTTGTCGATTTGCGAGAGATACAGCTTCTTGATTTGCTCGGCGGGGAGATCGTCGGTGCCCTTCCCTTTACGCTGCAGCATCACATTCTGCGATTTCACCACCTCATCGAGGTGACGTCGCATGAAGACCACGCGGTACTCGTGTTCCAGAGGCAGGTCCAGCAGTAGCAGATGGACCATCTTCACCACTTTTCCCATCGAGCCGGCCACCCAGCTAGGGTCTTCTTTGGTCTTTTTGACCGGTTCGAATTCGTAGTAGCCCCGGGGGTTGTCGTCGTCTGCCTCGCGAATGTGATCGATCAGCACGGGAATGCCCCCGGCTTCCAGCATCTTCATCATCATCGAGGTGCCTGAACGAGGCAAGCCAGACACAATCGTTAAATAGGGGCGTGAACTCATGGCGATTGGCTCGATCTGTAAAGGCAAAAGGCGGGGCTGGTTGACCGTCGAATTCAACCCCCGTAGAACCTAATTCGACCAGTTGGCACTGTCCAGGGTCGAATTGTGAAGGTAGCAAGATAATCAATCTCCAGGAGTTTGCTTCGGTGAGCGCTGACGCCCCAAAATTACTCGAAACCCCCGAAGCGGCATTCGCCTGTGAGGCCGTTCGTCGCGCTACGCGGCTTGCCCGACTGGTTCAAAGCGAGATGGTTACGCCGGCCCTGACCAAAGGAGACCGCTCCCCGGTGACCGTGGCAGATTTTGCCGTGCAGGCGGTCGTCGCAAAACTGCTGGACGAAGCATTGCCCGAAGCGACGCTCGTAGGCGAAGAAGATGCCGCCGAGCTTCGCACGCCCCAGGAAGCCGCGTCGCTGGAGCAAGTGACGCATTTTGTGAACACCATTTTCCCGGACACCAGCGCCCAGCAGGTTTGCGATTGGATCGACCGTGGCGCCGCCGAGCCGAATTCACGGTTTTGGACGCTCGATCCCATCGACGGAACGAAAGGGTTCCTGCGTGGTGGGCATTACGCTGTCGCCCTGGGCCTGATTGTCGATGGCCGAGTCGAGCTTGGCGTGTTGGGATGTCCTCATCTAACCGATGGTTGGAAGGACGAGATCGGCGGACCCGGCTCCGTGATCGTTGCCGGACGCGGCCAAGGGGCATGGACAGCCGGTATCGAAGGTGGTGCATGGACCAGACTCAGCGTTTCTGATCGAGCCCAAGGGGCTGATGCCCGCATGTTGCGATCTTTCGAATCGGGTCACACCAATACGGGGCAAATGGGTGAGTTGGTCGAGGCGCTGGGGACCAAGGCCGATCCCGTACTGATGGATAGTCAGGCCAAGTACGCCGTGTTGGCCTCTGGGGCGGGTGACTTGCTGATGCGGTTGTTGTCTTCAAAACAGCCCGACTACCGCGAAAAGATATGGGATCAAGCAGCCGGGTCGATCGTGGTTGAAGAAGCCGGCGGAACGATTAGCGACTTGGATGGTCGGCCCTTGGATTTCTCGCATGGCCGTACGTTGGCCACCAACCGCGGGGTTCTGGCTTCTAACAGCCTGCTTCACGATGCGGCGTTAGCGGCGCTGAATTCGATTGGAGCTTAGAGCCAGTTTCAATCCCTCGTCTCGACTGCGATCGCCGCTCATTAGACAGATGTGAAATCGCCAGCAGGGAGTTCTCACAGCTTGGGGGGAGGAATACTGCGACCGTGGGGGTCGGTTTCTGGCAGCTCCAACTCGGCCGCCAGATCCTCGCGGAGAGACGGGTCGATGTAGTGCTCCAGGCTGTGAGCTGAACGGTGTTGCCGTTCTCCGGAGAGTGAGTCGAAATGCTTTTCGAGATACGCTTCCCACAGGCGGTGCGTACGTACCAGGTTTTGAGCTTCGGAGAGCCCAGCGGGGGTGAGGTGATAGCCTCCGGGGGTGTTGACGATTTGCCCCAGTCGTTTCAGCCGGGAGATCGCCAGCCTTTGCAACAGACGCCCCGACCCCCGGGCGTCGTGAAGCAGTCGAGAGAGTGTCGCCGCTTTGGTGCCCTCGGGTTGGATTTCATCGAGCCGGTAGAGGATTCCGAGCACATCCTCGCAAGCGATCCGCAGATTGAGCGACGCCGTGCGAATCGTTCGTATGAAGACGCCTTGGTGCGGGCTGACGAGCACGGCCAGCGAAAAGAGCACGCCGCTGGCCACGGCCATCATTCCGGCGCTGCTGGCCCCCACCTCAGCACCCAGTCCCAGATGGCTGAACAAGATCATTGGCAGGGTGATTGCCGCTACGTGTCCTAGTGCGGCGCTAAGTGCTGCCACGATTACGCTGAGTATGACCATGAGCCACAAGCGCTGGGTGAGCATGTAAGCCGTGGCCGGGGGGACGATCAACATGGCGATCACCAGGATGCTGCCGACTGTCTCGAAGGCGGCAACCAAGGTGGCCGCCGTGACGGCCATGAGCCCGTAATGGAGGTAGCTGGCGCGAAAACCAAGCGCGGTGGCCAGCCCCGGGTCGAAGGTACTGATGCGAAGTTCTTTGAACAGTAGGGTGACCAGAATGATATTCACCAATAGCATCGAGCCATTGATGATGGCCAACTGAGGATCGAGTGCGGCGGTTTCGACTGTGCCGTACAACACACAATCGGGATCGAGATGCACCTGATCCGCGAACAAACGAATGAGGAGCAGCCCCATTGCAAACAGCGTAACGAACACCACGCCGAGCGCCGCCGAACTTTCGACGGAGCCCAAGCGACGAACGGCCTCGGAGAGTAGCGCCGTCAGGATGCCCACGACGATCGCCCCCCCGAACATGACGGTGTGTCGGACGAATTGATACGATTCGTCAGGCACGATTCCTGCGGCCCTCATGCCAAACACCGCCAGAAACGAGACGGCTATTCCCAACAGTACCGAGTGACTCAGCGCGTCACCCATCATGCTTTGCTTCCGTAGTAGGAGAAAGTTCCCCGGAACGGCGCAGGCCATCGCCGCGAGTGCAGCGGTGAGCACAATCCAGGAGTCCAGTGACCCCCAATCGCTCAGTGCCGTGATGAATTCGTCTACCATGGTTCTGGAAACTACTCTGCTTGCTCGCTTGCTGATGGTTCCGCGACGGTTGCCGTCTCGGCAATCGAGTGCGGACTGGCCGGCATGACTTGCAAGTGGGGATATCGCTCGCTTAGCTGTGCTTCGATTCGGGCGACGATTTCGGGGTCCAACGCGTGTTCACCCAAGTCGGCGTAGCGATCTACGCGACTGGGGGCGATGTCGGCATGTTCGATCAGGTACATTTCCCAAAGCCGATGGTTGCGGGCAATTTGCCGCGAGCGTTCCAACCCGCTGGCCGTCAATCGACACGAATCTTCGGTCGTAACCCACAGTAGTCCGTCACGTTCGGCGGACGCCAATTCACGTCGCAATCGTCGCCGGCTCCATGTTCGCTGTCGTTGGAGTTCTTCCAGCGGTACGGAGTCAATAGCCGCGGCATCCGCAGGGCCATGGGAAGCAATCAGTTGCGGCTCGACAAACTCGTAGCAGCTTCGCAGCAGATGCTGACGATCGACACGGCGTTGTAGCTTCCGGTGCTCGATGTAACGGGAGACTGCTCCGCGTTTGGGGCTGAATAGCATGCTGATTGCGAACAGTGCGGCTCCGGCAAGGATGATTACCGGCCCCGCGGCCAGCTTCGCAAACAGCGCGCTGGCCACGACTCCCAGCAGTGCGGCCAATCCCCCGATGACCGCCGCAGTGACCGTCATCGCCTGCAGGTGTTCGGTCCAAAACCGTGCGGCGGCAGCCGGAATGATCAACATGCCCACGACCAAGAGTAGGCCGACGCTTTGAAGCCCAATCACGGTTACGACGGCCACCATGCCCATTAGTATCAAATCGAGCCCCATCACGGACCAGCCTTGCGAAGCGGTATAACCTTCGTCAAAGCAGACCGCGGCCAACTCCTTAAACAGCAAAGTAGAGAGTACCAGTACGACAAGAGCACAAATCGATATCAATCCGATGTCGGCCGCGACCATGGCGGCGGCCTTGCCGTAGATAAATCCCTGTAGACCGGCCATGTTACCCGAGGGAATGTCTTGTACGACCGTCATCAGCACGATGCCGGCACCAAAGAAGACGCTTAACACGATTGCCAGTGCGGCGTCTTCTTTCAGTCTCGTCAAACGGCGAATCAGCAGCACACTGCCGACGCCGGCAAAACCTGAAATGGTCGCCCCGACCAGTAGCCCCCCCAGCGATTTTCCATGACCGGGCCATGAGGTCTCGATGAAGATGAATGCCGCCGCGATTCCAGGCAGCGAGGCGTGGCTGATTACATCGCCCACCAATGCCCGTTTGCGAAGCAGCATGAATGTACCGACCACTCCCCCGACGACGCCCAGCAACGTGGTGCCGAGGAGAACGACACGAGTGTTGTAGTCGCGAAGGAACAGAACACGAATCAGTTGATCGGAGAAGTTGCCGCGAACCGGTGTACCGACTTCTGGTGCAGTTTCGTTTGTTTCAGGGAGCCTTGCGCTGGTGTGGTCGGATGCTGCCTGGGCTTCATTTGCTGGGTTGCAAGTGCAACGAGAAGCAGGCTTGCAAACAGCCAGGCTTGCATCCTTTGCAGGGGGAGTAGTCCTTTTTCGGGAGACCCTACGCTACGGTTCTGTTTGAAGTGCGGCAGCATCATTCATCACCGGTGAGCTTGAGCCGCTGACCCACTTCGTCAAGCAATGCCAACTTACCGCCATAAGTGGTGCGCAGGTTTTCGGAAGTGAATGTTTCCGCCGTTGGTCCCGAGGCGACTACACGCATGTTCAACAAAAGGACATGATCGAAATAGTCGGGCACGGTTTGAAGATCGTGGTGCACGACCAGGGCCGTTTTGCCTGCGTCTCGAAGGTCATGCAACACATGGATGATGGCTTGTTCGGTTGAGGCATCGACGGAGGCCAGGGGCTCGTCCATCAGATACAGGTTGGCCTGTTGAACGAGGGCCCGGGCGAGAAAGACCCGTTGTTGTTGACCACCCGAGAGCCGGCTGATTTGGCGATGTGCGTAATCGGCCATCCCGACCCGATCGAGCGCTTCGATGGCTTGCTGCCGGTACTTGCGAGTTACGGGGCGAAACCAGCCGATTTTGCGATAGAGCCCCATGGCCACGACGTCGGTGGCGTTGATGGGAAAATCCCAATCCACACTCTCACGCTGCGGGACATACGCCACCCGGTCGCGATGACGGCGGTACGGGCGCCCGAAGACCAGCACTTCGCCCGAGACCCTGGGAAGCAACTCCAGGATGGCCTTGAGCATGGTGCTCTTCCCTGCCCCGTTGGGGCCCACCACGGCCACCAGACTGCCACCCTCGGGGGCGACAAAGTCGACTTCCCACAGTACGGGTTTACGGTGGTAGGCCACCGTCAAATCGCGGATCGCTAAAGGTGAAGCCATATTCGGCGAGTTGCTTGCTGGCCTATCGCTTCCCGCGAATCGTGCTGCGTTGGTGTGCCCGTTGGCATGCGCGGTGTTCGATTGTGAGGGAAGACTATTTGCTGTGGTATCCATAACTGGCGCCCAGGGCGAGACTAGATGATACCAGCGAGTGCCTCATGCAGCGCTAGGGATGGGAGAGTTGCCCCTGAAAGCCTTTTTCGGAGGGCTGACCACCAAGAGATTTCGCGATGGTAGTTGCGTTGTGATCGAGCATCCCGATGTACGTTCCTTCGTAGGTCCCGGGGGCCCCCATCGCATCGGAGAACAACTCGCCGCCGACCGCAACACTCCAATCTCGGTTGGCCGCGCCTTCGATCAATGCTTCGATGTTTTTCTGCGACACGCTCGATTCGATGAAGACCGCTCGAATTTTGTTATCGACGATGAAGTCGACCAACTCGTTGATGTCGTTGACGCCCGCTTCCGATTCGGTGCTGATCCCTTGAACCGAGCGGACGGGGATATCGTACGCCTCTGAGAAATAGCCGAACGCGTCGTGGGCCGTGATCAGTACACGTTGTTCCTCGGGAATGCTCCCGATGACTTCTTGGACATAGGCGTCGAGTTTTGCCAGTTCTGCCCGGTAATCTTCGCCGTTTTTTTGATAGAGTTCCGCCCCAGGTGGATCGAATTCGCTCAAGGTCTCTACCACGAAGGCAACGGCCTCGCTCCAGGCTGCGACATCCATCCAGACGTGAGGGTCCCAGTGCCCTTCGAACTCCGGCGGCTCGCGTAGGTAGTCTTCCGTAAGTGTTTCACTTACGGCATAGACCGGCTTGCCACTACGGGCGACCTTGATGAAGGTCTCGCTCATCCGGCCCTCAAGCGAGAGGCCGGCATAGAAAATGATGTCCGCTTCCAAGAGCTGCTTGACGTCGTTTCGAGTGGGCTTGTAAAGGTGAGGGTCGACGCCCTCTCCCATCAGTCCGATTACCTCACCGCGATCACCTACTACTTTGCGTACGATGTCGGTAACCATGCCGCAGGTGGTCACGACGGTGTAGGGATAGTCGCCGTGAAAAGCCTCAAGCGATGACTCTGCGTCCGCATTTCCGTGTGGAGACTTGTTCACGTCCGAATCGCATCCCGCCACCAGCAGTGCAGAACAGAAAAAGAAAAGACATGCAGCGAGGCGGGAGTTCAGTCGAGACCAACGATCCATACGGAGGTTTCCAGGGGGGCGGACAGAAAAATTTTGATTAATCAAAACTATTATTGAGCGCATGGATAAGACTGTCAAGCGTCGAAGTGGACCGCATAGACGTGCTCTGAGAAGAGTTGCAAGTCTTTATATAGTAAGTTGTTGTGAAAAACACCTGCTTGCCGGCCGGGAGGACCTGGGACGGACTCGTGGTCGGCCGCGGCAAAGTGGAGTCGCAAGAGCATGGAGGGCATGGTTTGCCGTGGCTGCCCGACGCGATGGTGGCGGTTCGTAGACCGGTTTGCAGGCTGCTAGATCCGCGGTGGCTGGAGTTGAGGAGTGCGAGATTCCTCCACACCATCTTTTTCACCATCGCGGGGCTGTTGCGTCGCGATCGTGGAGGGAATGACGCCGTCGGGCTCCAGCATGTCGCCTGGAGAGTGAATGTCTGTATCGAGCGGCTTTTCATCCGGCGGTTCAATCACTTCCAGGAATCGGGCGTAGGTCTGATACATCAACGGTACCAGCAGAAGCACCCACACCGTGGCAACAGCCAAGCCAAACGATATGGCCGTGGCCATGGGCATCAGTAATTGTGCTTGCATCGACCGCTCGACAAGAATCGGGATGAGCCCGGCGATCGTGGTGATGGAGGTCAACATCACGGGGCGGAAACGACGGCATCCGGCATTGACCAACGCCTCCTGCAACGAGCCGCCCTTGTCACGGTGCTTATTGATAAAGTCGATCAGCACAATCGAGTCGTTCACCACCACGCCGGAGAGTGCCACCACTCCGAACAATGTGAAGATGGTCAGCGGCATATTCATAATCAAGTGGCCCAACACGGCGCCCACCAGACCGAAGGGGATCACGGCCAGGATGATCAAGGGTTGTGCGTACGAACGGAACAACAACGTCAACAGCATGAAGATGCCGAAGATGGCCACGACGAAGCCGTTCATCAGGCTCGTCATCGACTCTTCTGTTTGCTCTTGTTGGCCTTCCCAACGTACGCTGACGCCCGAGTATTTTTTGAAGAGGGTGGGCATGAAGTTCGCTCGCAAGTCCGAAACCACCTCGGCGGCGTTGGCCACATCTTCGTTCAGATTGGCCTCGATGGTGATGGACCGCTGTTGGTTGATGCGTACGATTTCGGACGACTGTCGTTTCAGGTTTTGCTCTGCCAACTCGGTCAGCGGAATTTCGCTCCCGTCGGGTCTGCGAACGCGTAATTCTTGGAAGTCGGCCAAGGTTCGGCGGTCTTCTTCGGGGTAGCGAACCATGAGCTTGATTTCATGCCGCCCGCGTTGGATTCGCATGGCCTCTTCGCCGTAATACGATGCGCGAACGGTGGAAGCCAGGTCATCGAGCGTGATTCCCATGGCCTGGGCCCTGGGGAGAATCTTCAGGTTGAACTCCCACTTGCCGACTTCGTCACCATCGCCCACATCGTAGACGCCGTTGTAGTTGGACAGCTTGGCTTTTACTTCTTCCACAGCGAGGGCCAGCACCTCGGGGTCATCGCCCTGGAGTTTGAACTCGATTGGCTTACCGCCTGGGCCAACTTGCATGTTTTCGTATTGAACGCGTTCAGCACCGGCAATCTCCCCGACGCGTTCGCGCCACTCGGCGAGGATCTGTCGACTGGTTATTCCCCCGCGATCCTCGGCACCGACCAGCTTTACAAACAAGGAACCGAAGTTGGTTCCGACACTGCCGGGACGGGTGGGATCTTGCACCATTGATCCACCGCAGGAGCGGAAGACATGTTCCAGAATCGGCTTGCCCTGCTCACGGTAGTGAGCGTCCAAATCGCGGATGCCGTTCTCGATTTTTTCGGCCGCCGCATTGGTTACCCGGATTGGTGTGCCCGCTGGAAATGCCAAATTGCAGAGCACCAGATCGGCATCAACTTGGGGGGCCAACACGAAGGGAGTGAAACCGCCCTGAATCAAGCCAGCCGTGATAATCAATGTGCCCGCCGATGCGGCGAACCCAACCGCGGGTCGTTTTAGCAACCACCGGAGCGTGGGGGCGTAATACCCATGTACGACAAGTTCAATAAAGCGATCGACGGCTTTTCGCAGGTTGTCGTAGAACTTGGTCACCGTCTTAAACGAGGTGTGTCCCAGATGGCATGGCAGGATGAAGATGCTCTCAAACAGCGAGAACAGTAACAGGGAGATAATGACTGTGGGCATGATGGAGATGAATTTTCCCATCAACCCGGCTACGAAGAACATCGGCATGAATGCCACAACCGTGGTCATCACTGAAGCAATCACCGAGGGGGCCACTTCAGCCGTACCGTCTACGGCGGCTTGTACCCGCGATTTTCCTCGCTGACGATGTGAGAAAATGTTCTCACCAATCACGATTGCGTCGTCGACCACAATTCCCAAGGCCATGACAAAGGCGAACATGCTGAGCTGGTTCAGGGTTTGATCCCCGATAAACAGCACGGCGCAGGTGCCCATCACCGAGACGGGGATACCCAGGGCCACCCAAAAAGCCAGGCGAATATTCAGAAACAGGCTGAGCGTCAGAAAGACAAGCATCAGTCCGAACAGTCCGCTGCGGTACAGCAGATTCAAACGGCTATGCACTTCGACCGAAGCGTCGTACCAGATGACCAGTTCGTACCCCTCGGGCATGCTGCGTTCCGCCGCGAAGTCACGAATTTCCTTCGTGATTTGCAGCAGGTCTTCTTCCGAGGTGCGATCGACCTGCAGCGACATGCAGGGTCGGTTATCGACGTACGAGACCATGGTCGCATCGGCAAACCCATCGACGACCGCGCCCAAATCGTCCACCGTCAAGACGACCCCGTTGGGCTGTGTGATGACCGGGAACTTGGCAATCTCGCTACCGACTAACTGCCGGTTCGTTCCGCGGAGCAAGAATTCCGTCGTCTCCGAACGGATCGTGCCGGCGGGCATTTCGACGTTTTCACGGCGAATGGCATCGGCAACGTCACGGAGCGTGAGGTTGTACTTCCGCAGGGTCGATTCGGAGATTTCAATGTCGATCTGATAATCGGGGGCTGCCAGAATCTCGCACAGCGAAACGGTTGGCAGATCGAGCACCTCGCGGCGAACTTCCTCGCCAAGCTGCCGCAATCGCCAGCGGGCCGAAGGGCTTTCGTCGGCGGGGCCCAGCACGGCCAGGTGAATCGCCGGGAGTCGCCCGATTACTTCGCGTATGTCGGGCTCTTCAGCCAGTACAGGGAAGCTGGGAATCTGATCGACCGCGGAGCGAATGTCGTTGACGATGCGTTGCGGATCGTCGACATGGGCATACAGCGTTGCGGTAACGACGCCAACACCTTCGTTGGAAACCGACAGCACCTTTTCGATGCCATCGATCGAATGAATCGATTCTTCGATCTTGCTGCATATCCCCTCTTCAACCTGGGCGGGTGTGGCGCCTGGGTACGGAACCGTGATGGCCACCATATCCATTTTGAATTCGGGGAACTCTTCTCGCCGCAGCAGGTAGCCGGAACCAAGACCGATCACGATGATGGCGATCATCATCGTGTTCATCGACGGACTGTTCCGTACGGCCCAGGCTACGACAGGCTTCATGGATTGTCCTTCTTCCTGACGGACATTCCATCGATGGCGGTCGCCAAAGGCGAGATGACTAATTCGTTGCCTATTTTGAGATCCGTTTCATCTGCGCGAACCAGCACCCAGTCTTCCAGCATCTTGGCGACTTGAACTTGATGAATACGAAGTTTGCCGTCGTCCAACGTCCAAACTTCGTTATTCAAATGGACCGCCTCGGTCGGCAATCGCAAGATGGGGCTGGATGGTGCCGCATGAAACGCCACACTAACGAACATGCCTCGGACCAGCGTCGGAGGCCACTGCTTGGCCTCTGCTCGGCGAGGATTGGCAACTTCCACCATGCAGGGAACGGTTCGCGTTCGCTCGTCGATGCCCTGCCCTGCATACCGCGTGAGTTTGCCCGGCCATGAGACCTCGCGACTTCCAAGCCTGTAGATCACGGTTGCTTCCGCGGGAGGGGCTTCATAATACGGTTTGCCCGCTTGAAGTTTTTCGGCTGATTGTCCCCCGGCGGTATTCCACAGCCAGTAGAGATCATCGACCCTTAGATTGCAGTGGACCTCGACGGAAGACGTGTCTTCGATGCACACCAATGCCATGCCTGGATTGACGTATTGGCGCACTTCCACAGGGTCGTCGCAGACATAACCGGCAATCGGAGCAACGATTCGCGTATTCGCCAGGTCAATTTCCGCGGACTGAAGCTGCGCTTTGCGAAGTTCCAATTCGGCCCGTGCCTTGTCGATGTTCGACGGCAACAGGGCTTGGGCGTTGACCATTTGCTGAAGCGCGGCGCGAGCCTGGATGGCCTCGATTTCGCTGCGATCGCGTTCGCCGTCGGAAACCGTGCCATCGCCATTCAACCGTTCCACCCGTTTCAGTTCCGATTCGCGGAGTTCGGCGTCGCGGCGGTGAATCTCGATGATCGCAACGTTGTTGAGTTGCTCTTGTTCCAACCGTTTCAAATCGGCCTCGGCCTGTTCAACCAGATGCCGCAAGCGCTTCACATCAAGCTCGAATTTGTCGGGCTCGATCTCCATCAAGACCGTACCCGCTTCGACATAATGACCAGAATCGCAGGCCTCGGACTTGCTGATCACTTGACCGGCAATTTCCGAGGCGACGGTCAGCTCCCTTTTGGGAATCACCGTACCGTCAACAACAATGTCGAACTCCGAGGGACTCGATTCGAGCGTCCGAGTGATCACGATCGGGCGCGTATCTTCCAGCTCGCGCTCTTCCGGCGGAGCCTTCAACGACTTGAGGCCGAAGAATGCCAAAAGAGAAACGGCCAGAATTCCCGAAGGAAGGCCAATATGACGCCAGTCGATTCGTGCGATCATGGACTGCCCACTATAGGGTTCGGGCAAGAGGAAACAGGAAGGTCCTAGGGGAGGGTCGTAATGATGCTGGATGAAGCCAGGGCTGGAACTGCGATGCGCAGTTCACCATTGGGCTCGGTATCTAATCGCATACCTTATAAATACAGTGTGACCCGAAGCTAGATTGGTTGCAACGTGGCTTTCACAAGGGAGTCGTTTGGATACAAGAACGCTGTTGCAAGCGAGTACTTCGCCATCCGCCGGTTGATATTTGGAGCTGGCGTGTTAAGCCGATGCGATCAAGACAAGATGTCGCAGGTGCCGGAATGGTTCGCGCTCCCCTCAAATGGGCCACGGGCATTCGCGAGGCTCAAGGTGCCCTGCCCAAAAGGCATTGCTTAGGCCGCACGAGACAGTGGCTGGCTGGGAGACGTCTCGAGCATCTGGTTTAAGATATCAACGAATTTCGATGACCATCGCGAGACGCTGTAGTCCCGCTCGACGACTTCACGAGCCCTTGTGCCCATGTCCTGCCGCAACGCGGGATCGTTGGCCAATCGCCGAATCGCCACGGTCCAATCCTCGGGGGAAGCAGCCAGCATTCCGGTTCGCTCGTGTTGCACCAGTTGCGGATGCATCCCGATCGGGTTGGCAACCACCGGCAGCCCGCTGGCCATGTACTGCAGGACTTTCAACCCGCATTTCCCCAAGCTCCAGGGATGGTCTGGTAACCAGCTCACACCAATGTCTCCGGCGGCGAGTTCTGCAGACTCGGTTTCAGCGGACCAGGTTCGGCGTTCGACGCGTACCTCGGGCCAATTTGGAAACGTATCGCAGATGGCATGCATGCGAACTCCGCCAGCGGTCGCGGTGGCTTGGGTGATGTGCGGACGAGCTTCTTCGAGCGAGGCCAGCGTGCTGCTGCTTCCGATCCATACGAGCCGCGTTGCCGTACCACGGCGAAAATGACCGGCCACTTCATATTGGCTGGTGTCGATGCAAGTCGGCACCATGTACACCCGACTGGCGGAAATGATCTTCGCGGCTTTGTCGGCCAGGTATCGGTTTCCGGCAATCACCCCATCGCACATTTTCGCGATGCGGGCGAAACGATTGACGCGACGCAGACTGTTGGGCGACTTGCGAGAATTACTGTCGCGCAAGAATACGGCGTCGTCGAAATCGAAAATCAACCGTTGCGTCTGTTGCCGCAATGCATAGCAGTACCACAGGGGAAGCAACCGTCGTTGCACCAGCATCACATCGCAGTCGGGCAACCGGCGTAGCTGTAGGAGACGTTCTCGATTGCTCTCCGCGATGGGGGCAGCTTCCACCGTCCAGCCGTTTGCGGCCAAAGCTTGGCGAAATGCAGCCACACGATAGCGATAACAAACGTGATTCGTAGATTCCACCAGCGCGAGGAGCCGCATCGGTATTCCTTACTTGGATCTTGGTGCTTCGCTTGAAACGGTGGCCTTCGCCAGATTGAGCGGTATCGAGCCAGCCCGATGAACAATACGAAGACGAAGCCGAAAGCCGCTCCGGCCAGCATGTTCTAAGTGCGTTGCGCAACCACCATGATGTTGTCGGCGCGACCGGCTCGTTCGGTCCAGCGGGCCATGCGCGTGGCCAAAGGTTTCCAACGACAGGCTTGCAGCCGTAGCGACCCCCAACCGGTAGCTTCGGCGCGACGGGCCGACTGACGAATCCAGCCGTCCATGCCCAGTTGTTCGATGCGATGCACCTTCAGCCCTTCGGACTCGACCAATTGTCGCAACGTGGGCGGCGTGAAATGGGTGAGGTGCCGTGGCAACTCGAGCCCGAACCAATGATGCCGAAACCGCGAGAACGACCAGCTATCGAGGTTGGGTACCGAGGCATACAGCCAGCCGCCGCGGCGCAACAATCTGGAAGCTGCCCGAATCACTCCGCGGGGATCAGGCACATGTTCCAATGCTTGCCACATGGTGATGACATCGTAGGACGACTCTTGCAGGTCGTTGTGAGGCAGTGTCCCCACGTGCACCGGCACACCCAACTGCCGGGCTACTTCGGAGGCCACGTCCTCCGAGATATCCAGACCTTCGACGCGCCAACCCAGTTCCTGCATCCGGCGCAGGAAACCGCCGGCCCCGCAGCCGAAGTCGAGCATCCGCCCTCCCTCTCCTGCGTATGGGATCCAGGTACTGCGGCGCAACGGAGTGCGAATCCACATACGACCCAGCGTGGCGGCAAGCACCGTGTTCGGCATCACCGGTTGAGGTGGGTAGTTGTAGGCGAAACGCAGGACAGCACGTTCTGCGGTACGACGAAGCCGCGCCCGAAGCCGCATATCCCAATTCGAACCCACATCGTGGCAACTGTAATCCAGTGGGTAGAACTTCGAGATCGATTCGGACGTCGGGCGAGGGTTCGTGATGGCCAGATCGCAACGACGACAGCGGACCAAGCGAAAGTCGTCGTCGGTCGCTCCCAGCGGATCGCGGGCCGTTAGGATCGGCTCGAAGTTCGATCCACCACATTGAAGACAAGGTACCGTTTCGATCGACACGCTATAGCGATGCTCTTCGCTCTGGCGACGATCCGTCCTCACGTCGACTGCAAACGCCATCGGAACCTCTCTTGCACAATTCTGCTATCAGCGTCGAATCCGGTGACGCTGCAATAAGATACCCTGTGTGAATCTTTGTCGGTTATACCGGTCGCGCAACTTTCCTTCGATCGCAGAAGTAATGCAAGAGCTGCTCGCTGGTGCTTGCTTAGCTGCCAGAGTTGAATGCTGGCATTCCTTTCTGGTGTTTCATCAATAGACCTGTTTGTCTGCAGCTTTTGGCTCGGAGGGTGTTTTCGAGATCATCAGAGGCTGAATAGCCCTGCTGGTAACTTCCGCAACTCGGGCCGAGCCGGAGTCGTTGAAATGGCACTCGTCGTAGAAGGTGGCCGTCGATTTTTCCAACAATTCGGCCAGGTCGACCACTTCGACATCTTCCGATCGGCATACCGCCCGCATCCGCTCGTTGTACGCTTCCAGTGCAGATGCCAGGGCTGCCGCACTTCGATACAAACCATCGGGGCACTTACCCGACCAACAAAGTGCTTCGTATTCGTCTGGCATCTCATCGATCCACAGTGCGGGTTGGGTCAAGAAGACCAGTCGCTTACGCTGCTGGTGAGCCAAACCGACGATCGCCCGCAGTCTGGTTTCATACTCATCCAGCATCGGGTTCAAGTCGGGCACGCGGTCCGTCTTAGGAGCATTTGCGCGGTCTCCCCGACGAGCGGCATACCACCGGGCATCTTTGTCCTGGATTGCATTGCCCGAAGGGAACCAGGCAATCAGCAATTGTTCCGCCATTTGCGGAATGGCATGGATGGTGAAGAAGTTCTTCAGCAACGGTTTTTGCCAGCGTCCGCCAAAGCCTGCTCGACGATAGGCGAACGTGTGACGCCATGTGTCCCGAATCGCTTCGTCGTAGATACCGGCAAGCTGCTGCCCCATGTCGTTCACACCACATAGCACGACCCAGCAGTCGGCGAGACGGGCTTCCGGCAGATGGGTCAGCAGCGTCACGTGGTCGTTGGCATTCAGCCCACTTCGACCGGCGTTGCCGACCCACACGTGTCGGTCGCCGGTGTTGAGATGTTCGCTAAGGTGATGAGGCCAAGTGTGGTGATCGTCCTGATAGAAACACTCGGTCGTGCTGCCACCGACACACAAAATGCGGTATTCGTCGTCTGCGGAGAGTTCCGGCCCTCGCAGCCCCAGGGAATTCGTACTGAAGATACCAGGCCGATCGATGCCCGGCAGTTCATGAGGAATGACTCGGCACTGATAGTTGGGTGGCCAAACATACCAGGCAAAAGTTCGCTGCTGATCGAACATCAGGCACCCAAGAAACAACTCGGCCGCTAACCAGCAGGCGAGCGTCGAGAGGATGGCCAACGATGCTTTGGCGGGGATGCGACCCAATGCCGCGAAGAGCAAGAGTGCCAGGCAAGTAGACGCCAGGATCCAATCGAAGGTGTCTACCCGATGGCCGGAGAGTTCAGCGTGCAGGATGTCAGCCATTGCGATTGCTGCACACCCGCCCACGGGCCACCGCAAGAGTTTTTCGATACGGTCCATCGCACGTTCAGTCTGGTTCTGCCCTGAGGTACCCACCGGAGCCGAGATGTTAGTTCGAGGAGAATCTGGTGTCAGCGCGGATTTCTCTGCTCAACCTACTCGACGTTGTTGCCCAAACTGACCTATATCCAAGAAAGCGGCTTCAGCGCGCGAGCGACTGATTCTAGCGTTGGTAGCGGATAATCCGCTGCTGTCACCGCCGGACAACGATTTAGGGCCAGAATGCATGTCGAACGAAGCGACCACCTATGCCGATGACGAGCTGACCGAAGGTGTCAACTCGTTGGATTCTGAATACACAAGTGCTGCCGAAGAAATCGCTGAAGATGCCTGCCCCACCTGCGGGAAGCCCGGACTTGGCAAGAAAGAAGAGTGGTGCACCGGCTGCGGCTTCTATCCACGGCTGGGTATTCAGATTGAGGTCGACCCCGATCCGGAAGACAATCCCCCAGCGCCTGAAACGGCGATGGACATTGTTAAACAAACGCCCGTCTGGGCCTACGCACTTCTCGGTGGGCTAGCGGTGTTGCTCGCGATCAGCATCGCTGTCCGGCTTACGATCCCGCCAAGCAACATTGCTCGCCCGCTGTGGGCCATCGGGCAATTTCTGCTGGGCATGTTGATCTTCTCCGTAGTGCACGTCATTGCCTACGTGTATGCGATCGTCGAGGACTCTTCGTATTCGGTGGCCGACATTATCCTGCGGCCGCTGAAGATTTGGGGGCCCACCATCAATTCGCTGCCAGCAACTTCACGGCGTGTTTGTATGGGTGTTTGGTCATTCACGGCGGCCGTCATGGCGTTAACCGTCGTCGGTGGTATTCCCTATCACCTGCTGTGGGAGATGGGGCCCGAGGAGCAGGCCAAAGTGAACCTGGTGCAGGCAGTCTCCGAGCATGCTCAGACGGTGGAAGGTGATGCCGATAATCTAGAAGACGCCATCGAAGACTTTACCGGCAAAGCCGGAGATCTCGAGGAACAAGAACTCGAAGAGGAAGATCCTTACGAAGCACCACCGCGGGCACGACACATGGACTGCCTCGTTCTTGGCTACGCATCCGATGGCGAAGGAGGCTTTTCGTCCTTGGCGTTGGCCGGCGTTCGCAAGGGCAAGCTGCAGTTCGTGGGCTCGGTGAAGAACGAGTTTATCGCCCCGGAGATTCGCGACGAGATGATCGCCACGATGGAGAGCATTCAGCAGGCGAAGCCATTCGTAAAGGCAAAGTCATCGCGATACACCTGGGTCTCTCCCAAGCTCGTATGCCGAATCGGCTACAATGCTTGGAACACCAGTGGCCGTGTGATGGATGCCGTGTTCGAAAAACAACTGAGCGACCTGGAAGACTAATAGAGATTTGGATCGTTGATTCGCGCTCAGCGCCCCGCGGGCCGAAGGGTAATCGACTTCAAGTCGAATAACGCACCTTCGGGCGTGCGGATGGAACGAATTGCCACCCGCTGCTCGCCTTCGACGAGTTGTATGGTTCCGACGCTGTTACGAGTGTAGTCGTTCCAGCCGCTGGTCGCTTCCACTTTGCCCATTAGCTTCTGGCCTCCGGCTTCGATAACGAACGTGTTTCCGGCGTTTTCGGGTGGACAGGCCCAATCGAGCAGCACGGCATACGTACCTGCCCGTTTGACATCGACGGTCCACACGGCCCGATCGTCGGAGCTGAGCCAGAAGCCGAGGTTCTGATTGTCGGGCTCGAAGATGAGCGAACTGCCGTAGATTTCGCAATTGGTCGACAGGCAGAAGTACTCACGTCGCAGGTCGTCGGCTTCGACCATCTGCGGGTGATTTCCGGCGAAGCTCTTCGGTTTCGGTCCCGTCGATCCGAGATACGCGATGACGTCGGCAAGCTGTTGCGGCGAGAAGTCCTTTTCCAACCCCTCGGGCATCAGCGACTTGCCCGTGCTGACGAGTTCATCGATTTCGTCTCGCAGCAGAACCTGCGACTTGCCTTCCTGCCCCAACAAGGTCAGCGAATTGGCCGATTCGCTGGAGAGGATCCCGGAGTAGGTCAGCCCTGCCTCGGTGATGGCCGAGTAACTGAGATACTGCGCCTCGATCGCACGATTGGGATCGAGGATGGCAATCAACATGGCCTGCGGCGACTTGTCGGTGAGCGCGGCCAAATCAGGACCCACGGCGTGACCTTTGTTATCGAACTTGTGGCAGACCGAGCATTTCTTGGCGAATAACTCCGCTCCCGCGATCGAATCGCCCGTGAGTTCGGTTACTTCAGCGTAGTTGTCGAGAACCTCCTGCCGGGAAGCTTCCATGGCCCCAGAGAAAATGGTTTCGGCGCGTTCTCGAATGGCAGAATCGCGATGACTTAGAAGGAGCTGCCGCCGCAGGGCGTCCAATTCTGCCGGGAGGACAATTCCTTCTTCGACGGCGGTCAACGTCTGCATCACCCAGGCGTCACGACTGAAGAGCATCTCCAAGACGTCAGATCGCAACGCTGGTGAGAATGTCTGCCAGGCACCCAGTAGATAAGTCGCCACGCGATCATCGGCGGATTTCCCCAACGCATCGATGGCCGCTGCCTGCAATGCACGCGGCTGTGTGGGGCCCAATAACGATCCCAGCAATTCAAAGCTTGTCAATTCACCTTCGGTATCCCCTCCAACTAACCTTACCGCAGCGAGGCGATTTTCCAGGGGCGCATCATGTGAGGTCACGGAGACTCGCGCGAACTCGGTCAGCTTGCCAAGTTTCTCAGTAAGTGCGTCGTCGGCTTCAGGCTGTTTGCTCAGTTGCTCTGCGAGATTCGTCCCACGTCGGGTCAACGTGTCGAGCAAAACGCCGAAGGCTTCCAGTTGCCACAAGGCGAACGAGTCTTGGTCGTTTGGGGTGGCAACGACCCCCAACAGCTGCGAGACCGCAGACAGGTTTTCTTCAGCGGTAGCGGTGGTTAAGAGATCGGCCACCAGTTGCGAGGGTGGGGCCTGGTGTTGGCTTTCGGCAACCACCTCGGCCACAAGTTCCTGCAAGCCGCTTCGCGAGGAGCTGACGATGGCCGCGAGCATGAGCGGTTCATCGGCCCAGCGAGCCGCCAGCTTGCCGAGTGCCGAGCCAGCGGAGGGATTGTTCCACTCACCCAGGCTGAACGCCAACTGCAACGCGACTTTGGGGTCGTCGTCCGTAACCATCGCCAACAAACTATCGGCCACGACGGAGGATTCTGCAACGAATCTTTCGGCCAGTCGTACGGCATGCCTCCGTACCCCGGGATGTTTATCCCGCGTCGCGCTCGCGACGACTTCCTCGCGAAGTGTTTGCATTCCGTCGAGTGTACACATGGCTTGCAGCCGACCTTGGGGCGTTTTCCCCGAGGTGACCATCTCTTCGAGCAGCGAAATCGAGCTGGTGTCGTTCTTGTCAACCAGAAGCTGTTGTGCAATGTCGCGCTGAGGCCCATTGGGGCTATCCAGGGTTGCGACCAACTCGGCAATGTTGGCTTCGGCAAGCTTGGGGACGGGACGCGGGTGCTTGTCCGCCGGATAGATGCGGTAGATGCGGCCGCGATCGCTGCCAGCTCGCAGATCGAGACTCAAGCGAAACTTGATGGGGATCCACTCAGGGTGCTCGATGACGAAACGGTACATGTCGACCACCCAGAGGGCTCCGTCGGGCCCGGTCTGCACCGTTGTGGGGCGAAAGTAGTTGTCTGTCGAGGCCAGGAACTCGCTCGCCTGCTCGGAGGCGTGTCGACGACTGGTGAATGCCAGGCCCTCGGGACGAACCACTTCGCAATGAACCAGGTTGTGAACCGGCTCGCACACGAAGGAGTTACCGACGAATTCTTCGCCCAAGAAGTTATCGCGGTAGATGATGGCGCTACACGCCGAAGTAAAACTATCAGCCGTGTGGAAGTCGTTGAAGCGGGCCAGCGTCCGGCTTCTGGCGAACACGGGTGACGAGCCGGGGGTTTCCGAGACGTGCAAGCGGCTGTCCGGGGATGCCACGTGAGGGTTTCGGCCCAGATAGTGTTCCGGCATGACGTAATGCCACATCGGGTTGATGTTGTCGCTGCCAAACCAATTGCCCCAATCGTCGCGACTGCGGACGTACTGGGTGACGCCTGTCCGCAGATCGATTTCTCCCGTATCAGGGCGAATGCGGAAATCGTGGCTTCGCAGTTGAACCTCGGCCCCGGTTTTCAGTGATCGCGGCGTACCACCACTGTGGCCGTTCGCGCAATAGATCCAGTTGTCCAGCCCACGTTGCAGACCGTTGACCAGATGCTGTGGATTTCCCTTGGCGAAGTCGGTGTAGAGCACTTCACGCACGTCGGCCTTTCCATCGCCCGTGGTATCTGCCACGTAAAGTATGTCCGGAGCCGCGGTAACCAACGCCCCGTCCCGCCAGGCCATGACACTGGTCGGGTACTTCAAGCCGTCGAGCAGCAATGTTGAGTGGTCGTAGCGTCCGTCACCGTCGGTGTCTTCCAGAAATCGAACCCGGCCGCCTGGTCTGCCATCGACTCCCAGCGGATAGTCGGCCATTTCGACAACCCACAATTTTCCGTCGGGTCCCCAGTCGATCGCAATCGGGTCTACCGTAAGTGGCTCGGCGGCGACCAGTTCGATCTTCAACCCGTCGCGAACGTGCATCGCTGCCAAGGAAGCTTCCGGCGATTTGGGCTCGGGAGTTACCCCTTCGAGCAACTCGTTGAACGAGCGCCGGTCGACCAGATCGGCCATGCGGTCGGTATCTTCATTCTGAACCCACATCTCTCGGTTGAGAAACCAGGCGCCGTTGTTTGTGCCCGCCCGGGTGATCATCGGGATGCGATCGTTTTCGCCCCGAGTGGAATCGACGACCTCGCGCGACCAGCCCGAGTCATCGTTGGCGAACAGATGTAAAGAGTTACGCGTTTCATTCGAGAACAAGACGTCGGGTTGCAGGTCGTCATTCACGTCGACCAGTCGTAACCCCCGGTCCTGGCCCCTTTCGTCCACAAAGATGGCCTGGCCCGGCAATGCGTACGGCGCCGGGGACCATTTTCCCATCGATTCATTCCAAACGAAGACAGCTTGTTGCGTCTGGTTGCCAACGAGTAACTCGCAACAACCGTCGGCGTTGATGTCATCCAAGCGTACGCCAAGATCCCGTCCGGCAGCTCCCGTCGCGATTGGCTCACCATCGAGATCAAGTCCCACCAAGAGCGAGTCGTCGGCAACCCAATGGCCATCTACGAATCGCCAGGCTCCGGTGTTTTGATCGTTTCGCACCAGCAACACTGGCTTGGTGCCGACGATGCCGAAGCGGGCTTGGGAATCGACCACGTTGCCATCCGGGTCGCGTGTCAACAGGGGCAGCGGAAACCCGGTCGTATCCCAATGGTTTGTCTCCGGAACCCAGATTTTCGTTTGCCGAAGACCCTCGTTCGCAGTGACAACATCGATAAAGCCGTCGTCGTTGAGATCGAGCAAACGTACGCCATTGTCGTGTCCATCCGATGCCCGCAGTGGATTGTTTGAAAGAAGATGAGAATTGAGACGTTCCGCAGCCTCGCGGAAGTTGAGGAACTTCACCTTGTTTCCGTAGGTTTGTTGGGCGTAGTCGATCAACTGCACGACCTGGTCGTTGCGAATCCAATTGTGAGGGTGAAACACGAGATTGAAGACACCCTGCTTCACGACGACGGCATCAAGGGCCGCTTTCCAGTCTTCGACCGTGCGTGGGTTGTTCGGCTGTTGGATGTTCTGTGCTTCCCAATCGCTGGGCACGACCGCGGGAAATTCCCAGCACAGACGGTTGATCACGTATGGGTAGGGGTAATTCTCAATCGTGTTCGCGAAGGCCTTGAACGGAAGATACCTTCGAAATCGCGATGTCCCATCGGGTAAGGTAACGAGCGGTCGCGGCAACCCGGGATCATCGGCCGTGAGGATGTTGAAGACCGAACTGTCGATCTGCAGGTAGTTTCCCTCGGGCGTCGGCTTGTTGAATATCTCTGCGAAGAACCGCGGGCTGGGCGTATTCAACGAGTCGCAGCACGGCATGCGGAAAGCCACGGGATCGTTCTTCGGGATCGCGTTCAACAGATCGACACATCGATCGCACGTGGAGCGAGCCTTTTCGAAATCTCCTCCTGCCAGCAGTGGGCAAGGATGATCGATCGTGTGCACGTCGATGTTCAATCCCTCTTCAAGCCAGCTCTGAAGTTGCTTGTCGGCCGGCTCAACCGAGTTCGTCATGATGCTGACCCCGGCCCTGCCATCAATCTGTTTTAGTCGATCGAGAATCGGACGCAGAAAGGTCTCGTACTTCTGAGTGTCGCGCATGTCGTCGATGGCAAGTACGACGACAGCCTCCACACCTTCTTCCCCGACCCATTGCGGCGTGGTCAATCGCGGGAACGAAAGACCGACGTAGTAGGGATCGGTCGAGTCCAGGTAAGCAAGTCGGCGGCCGAGAAGTGTCGTTGCGGAGTTGGCCGACGGATCTGTTCCTGAGGCGGGTTCTCTTCCGCTCTCCGATTCCGTTGGTTCGGCGGCACAGGCGTGTCCGAGAAATGTGAGCCCGACCACAAGTAACGCCAGGAGAGAAATCGAGTGAAAGATTCGGGACATCAATTACTCCGAATGGGATGAATTCCACGCTCTCGATTAGGAAGGAGGATTCCGGTCAAACTCTCCTACCGGTACCTGTGCTGGGTGGGGACGGCAGTTGCGATGCTCGACCAAATTGTCCGGGCCTCGCAACCAAGTGACCAAGCAGGCCTTTTGATCATTATGTCTGCAATTCGCATCGCATCGCAGGGGTTGCCGTTTTTTTCGTTGGGACCGGCCTGTATTCCGGAATGGACATTGGCCTGGTGGCGGCATTTGTTGCTGCCATGGTTTCGTCTGTCTTGCCGTGGCCTGGTTCTTCTCGTGCGAATCCGACGTCGATTCACGTGCGGGACACCCCAAGAGCAGCGAGAATCCGGCGAAAGGCACGTGCGGCGATCGCTGGGAAAGGTGATCGGAATCGAATACGCAGAATTTGCCAGCTTCCAGGAGGGGGGTATACTACTATGTGGTGGGCCTGAATCCCCTCAACTTGTGACAGCCTGGATGTGAAAACGAGAAGCCCAAGTCAGGAACTCCAGAATTTCAACGCTTGTCAATCGTTCTGCCCCCCTAAAGTGTGGTGAGCGAATCGTGGCAATGAGGTGACGCAGCTTGAGGCTCGACATGAGGGGAGTTGCGTTGGCCTTAAAGACTGTGGCTAGGGCTGGGAGGCAAAAATGAGTATTCGAGTAATCGTTGCCGACGATCATGAAGTCGTTCGTTCTGGCATACGTAGTGTTGTCGAAAACACGGAAATCGAGGTCGTTGGAGAAGCTAGCGACGGCGAAGAGGCTATTCGCCTTGCGAAAGAGGTCGATTCCGATGTCGTTCTGATGGACGTTCGCATGCCCGGGACCGATGGTCTGGCTGCCTTGGGGCGTTTGAAAATTGACAAGCCCGATCTCCCGGTGCTGATGTTCTCGACTTACGACAACCCCACGTACATCGCTCGGGCGGTCGCGCTGGGCGCTTGCGGCTATATCTTGAAGGGATCTGAGAAAGCGGTTCTGTTGGACGCCATTCGCAAGGCGGCTCGCGGGGAAGACGTTTGGAAACGCGAAGAATTGCGTCGCGTGACTGGTGCACTGGCCACACCCCGTGTTTCCGGTGATGTGGAAGTCCCGCTGACTCAGCGTGAGTCGGAAGTGCTTCGCCAGATGGCGTTCGGGTTGACCAACAAAGAAATCGCTCAGGCACTGGGAATCAGTTACGAGACGGTCAAAGAACACGTCCAGCATATCCTGCGCAAGGTTGGCGTCTCCGATCGTACTCAGGCCGCCGTTTGGGCTGTCCGGCAAGGCCTCGTCTAGCCGCGAGAAATTTTAGATCTCCACCGATCAATTCGCAGGTTTTTCTCGGACCCTCTGTCGCGTAGGTTATGGCTATCCCGATTTCATTGCGCGCTGATCCTGGTGCCCTGGCCTTGTTTCTGGAGTTAACCCTGACGTGTCGAAGTCGACCGATATTCGCCTGCTGAACGTTGCTTTCGACACCCAGGACATCGCCTACCGCACGCCGATCAAATTTGGTGGCAGGGTGGTCAACTCGGCTACCGTCTTCGACGTTTCCGTGGAGGTTGAAACACGCGATGGCCGGCGTGGCAAAGGCTTCGGGTCGATGCCACTGGGAAACGTATGGGCCTGGCCCACCAATGATGTTTCCGGCGAACAGACTCTGGTCGCCATGCGAAGACTTGCCGAGCGATGCGTCGAAGCTGCGGGGAGCTACCATGGCGAAGGGCATCCCCTGGAGATCGTGCACGAGTTGAGCCGCGAACTCGCAAACCACGCAGCCGGTGTCGTGCAAGAATTGCAGGTTTCAGAGCCGATTCCGCGGTTGGCGCAATTGGTATCCGCCAGCCCGTTAGACGCGGCGATCCACGATGCGTACGGCCGCTGCCTTGGCTTAAACTCCTTTAACACCCTTGGCAGCGAGTTTGTGAACCGCGACCTGAGCGCTTACTTAGGACCTGACTTCTCGGGTGAGTATCTCGATGCATACACATCAAGAACTCCGCAGCCGCGGATGCCGCTGTACCACTTGGTCGGTGCGCTCGACCCACTAACCGATGGTGACATCGACAAGCGAATCGATGACGGACTACCCGAGACGTTGCCCGAGTGGATTGCCGCCGACGGACTGACTCACCTTAAGATCAAGCTTAACGGCGACAACCTCGATTGGGATGTCGACCGCGTTGTAGCCATCGAACAAGTCGCCACGGAAGCACAGAGCCAGCGCGGTTGCGGTCGCTGGCACTATTCGCTCGACTTCAACGAACGATGTGCCAACGTGCAGTATCTGCTGGACTTTTTAGCCAATGTGGACGAACGATCTCCCTCGGCTCTCAGCCGCGTGCAGTACATCGAACAGCCGACGCATCGCGATCTAACCCGCGAACCGCGGCAGGACATGCATCCGGTGGCAAAGATCAAGCCCGTGGTGATCGATGAGTCGCTCGTCGATCTCGAAAGCCTGCTGCTTTGTCGCGAGATTGGCTACAGCGGAGTAGCCTTGAAAGCCTGCAAGGGCCACACCGAGGCCTTATTGATGGGAGCGGCAGCACAAAAGTACAGGTTGTTCCTGTGTGTGCAAGATTTGACCTGCCCGGGGGCTTCTTTCTTGCACTCGGCCAGTCTGGCGGCCAGGATTCCCGGAGTAGCTGCCATCGAAGGCAACGGGCGACAGTACTGTCCCGCCGGCAACATCGGGTGGAGTGACAGATATCCCGGCATGTTCAAGATCGACCAGGGAACGCTCGACACATCGTTGCTCAATGACCCGGGGCTTGGCTTCTCGGGCTGAGTGGGGAATTACGATCGGTTCTCAGCGAAGGATTTCCTTAGGCTGGCACCAAAATAGAGTCTGAGACTTTGCTCGAGAAAGGTAGTGAGTCAGTGACCCAAGAGCCCGCTCAGCAGAACTTCGGATCGACGTCGTCGGCCTCGGAACCACTACCCATGTACTATCGGGGTGAGCGAGCCAAGTTGGACCAGCTAGGGGTGAACGGGGAAAAGTTCGCCCAACAGATTATTCAGACGACCAGGCCCTTCTTGAGCACACCGACGGAGAAGTTGCGTGTGCTGGACGTTGGCAGCGGATACGGCCACACGGCTGCGGCTCTAGCCAAACGTTGTGCGGCGGTAGTTGGCATCGAGCCCTCCGACTCGCTCTATCAATTCGCCCTGGAGAACTACCTGCCGGCGGAGCGGGAGAACCTTCAGTTTCAGTGCCAAGGGGCAGAGTCGCTGACGGAAGCCGATCAGTTCGACCTGATTGTGCTGGATAACGTTCTGGAGCACATGCCCGATCAGCAAACGACCCTGACCAATATCACTCGGGCACTCAAACCAGGAGGCGCGCTGTACCTGTTGGTTCCGAACAAACTGTGGCCCATCGAGCCGCACTATGCCCTGCCATTTTTGAGTTATCTTCCGCTGCCTCTCGCGAATCGCTACCTTCGTCTGACAGGACGAGGCAACGACTACACCGACGCCAGCTATTCGCCCACGTACTTCGGGCTGAACCGTATCTTGCGTGGTTTCCCCGAACTCTCGTTTCAATATGTGCTCCCGGCCGATTTATCGTTGGCCGCCGGAGGGGGCTCGATGACCTATCGCTTGGGCGCGGCGGCAATTCGACGTTGCCGTTGGCTATGGATTGTGTCGAAGGCCCTACTCGTGGTGGCCGTAAAAGACACCGAGTCCTAATCGCCGCTCGAATCAGTTCGGTGCGTGGCATGCCTGTACGGCGCGCGTGGACTCTGGAGAGCTGCTGCGGAGATTGTCTAGCTCAGCATACGAGCCTTGCGCAGACCAAAGGTCGTGAAGGCACGGATATTTCACCGATAAATCCTTCGCTTTTGGCTAGACATTCCGCGCCGAAATACCTTGTGCACGGAACGTTTGCACGGGATGCATATCTTTCATGCAAGGATGCAGGTTTGAAAGAAGCATCTTTGCCTCTCAGCAAGGCATCGATTGATGGCACCCATAGAAAATTCGTGCGGAAATACCGGCCAGTTAACACTTTCGGTTGCCGTTTTGAAGAATCTTGGCGCTAACCGGGCAAGTTTGGCACAGCCATTGCTTTCTACAACGAGCAATAACGAAGGCTGCTCAGGCAGCAAACAAGAAACCAGAAGCATCAGCAAGGAGTGTGTTTGATGACCGTCGGAACCCCACTTTCTTTGACCTTCGACCAGGATTTAGAGCGTCGCGTGGCGAACTTCTTAGCAAGTTGCCACATCTCGTCGCTCCGCAAACTGGACGTCGAGGTTCAGGAAGGGGTCGTAACGCTTCGCGGTCAGGTGCAGTCCTTCTACGAGAAGCAAGTAAGCCACCTTTGCTGCCGTCGTGTTGCCGGGGTCCATGCCCTGGTCGATGCGGTCGACGTTGTAAACACTGCAAAACCGGCAGCCTAACCATATAAATTCGTCCTCACTCTCGCACCCCACCGAGAGCCGTCCCGGGGGAAGTTCTCCGTCTGATCTCGACGTACCCCCCGGGACCTTTTCAACCAGAAAGCAGGCGGCCCACAACAGGGTCGCCTGCTTTTTCCTTTTTCTGCCTCCTCTTACTGGTCTGAAACGGTCTGCTTCAGGCTAGCTCCGTGCGTGCTTGCCCAAGTTACTTTTTCACGATGCGTGCCATAAGAGGGCCTTCGGGGTACTATTTTAAAAGTGGGTGGGCCTCTCTTCCCGCAGTTCATCGATACCTACTTGGCAGTTCATTCGAGTCGCACTGTGCCATTCAGCTATATGCGGATTGCGATTATCACATTGCTGATGACGATCTTCACGGCTGCCTCTGCTCACGCGGCGGTGATCGTGTTCGATAACCGCATGCGCGAAGGCGTTGGTTTTCAACTCACGGCCATGAAGCCCACCAGCCCAGATGCGGCCGGGGAAGCCTCGCAGTGGCAGCCTTTTGGGAAACCGGTCTCCTACGAGATCGCCAGCGGCGACGTGCTGCCCATTCCGGTATTGGGGACGGTTCGCATCAACTTCGGGAGCAGTCCTCCGCGGGAGTACATCCTCGACCCCAATACGGTTTGCTTCTTTGCTCCTTTCGAAGGTGAACTCGATTTACAGCAAATCGGATTCACGCACGAGCAAGGGTTTTCCGCCACGCAATCTAGCGATGGCTTCGATGTTCCGCTGTTGTCTGAAACCGCGCTGGAAAGGCAGCAGAAACGGTGGCGCGAGATCGCCCTGAAACCTTCGGCGGTGATCCCGGTAAAGGTCCTTGTTGACGAAGACGAAGTGGCCCGGCCAGAGCTATGGCGCAAGAGGCTCACGGATCGAATCGCGGCCGCGTCGAAGATATTCGAGCGATCCGCACGCATTCGTTTCGAGGTGGTGGCGTACGGCACTTGGAAATCAAACAACGCGGTGCACGACTTCCAGTCGTCGCTGCACGAATTCGAGCGAGAAGCTACGCCCTACCCTGCCCAGTTGGCGATTGGCTTTACCAGCCAGTACAAGATTCCCGATGGCCCGACGCGGTTGGGCGGAACCTTCGGGCCCTTCCGCTCTCACCTTCTGGTGCGCGAATACCACAATCATATTTCTGAGACCGAGCGGCTAGAAGTGCTGGTGCACGAGTTGGGGCACTACTTTGGGGCAACTCACAGCATGGAGCCGGATTCTGTCATGCGGCCCAAGTTGGGCGATCGACGTTCGCGAAGTAAAGAATTCCGGATCAAGTTCGACCCCCTGAACACATTGATTTTGTACCTGGTAGGGGAAGAAATTCGCTATCACGAAATCGATCAGCTTTCGCAGGTATCGCACGAGACAAAGCTCAACCTGCGAAGTGTCTATACAGAACTTGCCCGAGGTTTCCCGGAAGACGACGCCGCAGGACGATTTCTGCAATTTCTGTATGCTCCTTCTGACCGAACACCGAAGAAGGGACGACCGGTGGATGTGCGTGCCGGTCGCGTTCGCCGCGTGGTCGAAGCGGTGAACCGCGCATTGGCCGCAGAGATCGCCGGCAGCTCGTTGCGAACTCGCGATCGAGAAGGCTCAAATGCTGCAGACGCGCCGGCCAAGAAGATCCGCTCGGGCGACGAATTGACCGAAATCTGTCTTCGGGCCGCAGCCGTTGAAGCCGGGAAGTTGCCGAAGCGACATCAGGTCGATGCCTTTCTCCTGGGCTTTGGCCTGGCGATGGACCGCCCGGGACATCTTCGTCGCAATCCGCTGTGGTTGCGAAACGCGCCCGGTTTCGAACAAAGTGACTACGAGCTGCTACCGATTCCGTCCCGTGTTCCACGTCCTTCGATCGACGACCGCGAGGACCTGCTGTTGCATTTTGCCTACTCGGCTGCGCTGACTGCGCTGGCGGGTCCGAGTTCTGCCGAGATGGCGGGACTGGTGAAAGAGCTGAGTGATGCTAAGGGAGCAAGCGGGTTTAGCTTCGACGATTACGCGGCCGATTTAGCCGGCATCGAACTGGCCCGACGCCTGAAGTCGTTGGGAAGTGTTCCCGAGGAATTTGGTTCGCAAGTTCAGCTCAGCGATATCGTACCCGACTTTACGGGGCTCCCATCCGGGCTCGATTTTGAAACGCTGAAGCGCGACTTTGGCGCTCCCGAGGACGAGCGATTTCGCGATCAGCGATCAAAGATTGTTGATTGTATCTTGGCGTTGCCAGCGTACCGCACCGACGCTTTCGGGCTTTCAGAGTCGGGCGAGCGGTCTCCCTGACCGGCGGTGAACACCACCTGGGGGCTCCCCCGCAGTAACAGGGCTGCTCAATCTGCGCCCTCTCCACTACTGGCTGCACCGTCAATGATTTGGCAGTGTTTGCCAAACTGGCAGTCAGAAGCGGCTCTGTAGAGGGGTGTTCGCGATGTCGGAAGCACAAGTGGCCAGGTCCGCAAATGTTTTGTGTGGCATGTACTTACGCGCCAAGTCCACGACTTGGGGCGTGTTCAGGTATACACTTTGCATAGTGATTCGGGTGGCCAAACGATGTTTGCGAGCAATGAGGCGCGATCACGAAGGCCCGTCTCAAGATTTGGGACACCCTGCACACTGCTGGAACAGCCAAGAGGTGAGCATCATGGACAAACAACAATTCATGCGACTGGGTAACCAGATCAACGAAGCCTCCGGTTATCTCGAGTTGGGCTTACCGCAGCGGACATTGGAATGTCTTGATCGAATCGAGAACCCTGGTCCGTTGGAAGGTCCAGCTCAATTCCTGCGCGGCGCTGCGCTGAACGCGCTGGAGCGATACAGCGAAGCGATTGTGCCGTTGCAGGCGGCGGCTCAGCTCGTCCCGACCGAGGCGGCCAAACACATTTGGCTTACCGTGAGCGAATGCTACCGGCACGCCGGTCGATCGGACCTGGCGATTCAATCCCTGGCCAACGCCCGGGGCGCGGTTTGCCCACCTGGGCCTGGTCTGCCGGAAGCCGGCGAATAGCCTGGCTAATATCCGAGTGCGTCTACTGGTCTAGACGGCCGTCGGGGCGTGGCCATAGACGCACTCACCGGACAAGATCGTAGCTCTTACGGTCATCTTCGCAGCTTGGTCCGGCTTGTCTTCGAGATCGAACAGCACCAGGTCCGCTGGATCCCCTGCTTGTAATCTTCCTGGAGTAAGCCCCAGTAGTTGGGCAGGCTTTCGCGAGGCCATATCGACGGCCGTCTCCAGGTACAGGCCGGCCATTTTCATCACCTGGGCAATGCAAGCACCGATGGGTCGCGAAGCACCGGCCAGCAGCCGATGTTCACCGGCAACCACCAGGCGTTCGTCATCGAGCATCTGTACGTCTCCTGCGTTGCTCGGATAGATACCCGGCCCCAGCCCGGCGAACCCGGAGAGATCGCTGACGAGCACCACCCGCTCCGGAGTCTTCGCGCGAATGATCACTTTCACCACTTCGGCGGGTAGGTGATGACCGTCGGTAATCACGCTGGCCGTCAATCGATCTTCGGCCAGTTGATCCCAGATGTAGTTCGGGTGACGTCGCAACTCCAAGTGCGCTCCGTTGCCCAAGTGGGTACTCAGGCGGGCGCCGGCATCCACGGCAGCGCGTATCTGATCGCTGTTGGCCGACGTATGCCCGATTGCGACCAGAATTCCTTGTTTTACGGCGCGGACGATGAACTCCTCGGCCTCTTCATACTCGGGCGAGAGCGTAACGATGCGGATCGTACCGCCGGCCGCGTCTTGCCAACGCTGAAATTCGTCCCAGTTGGGCGGTCTCGTGAACTGCTTGGGATGGGCACCTCGCGGGCCATCGTGAGGCGAAATGTAAGGGCCTTCGACGTGAATACCCGCCACCAGACGCCTGAGCCTGGGATTGTCGTTGGTGGCTGCGCGGATCGTGCGAATGGCATGTTCAAGCACGTCGGCCGACTGTGTGGTTACCGTTGGGCAAACCCGCGTCGTGCCGAAGGAAAGGTAGGTTTCAAGAATCGATGCGGCTCGGTCGACCGTCAAATTCGCATCGCTGAATTGTTGGCCGCCGTAGCCGTTGAGTTGCAGGTCGACGAACCCGGGGGCGATCCAAGGTCCAGGGGCGCTGGAATTGCCGGTGCTTTCGTGGATCTCAATCTGCGAGATGCGGTCACCTTCGATGGTGACCGTTACGGGGTCGCCCGTGTCATATCGTTTGCCCGAGAGTTGCATCGTGGGGGCCAATCGTTCCAAGCGTCATGCGAAGCGGATTCCAATCATAGGCGCTCAGCTTAACGTGCCCACCAAAAACGTACTATGCACCCTGCCGCGATGCACATGGAGAAAACACCAAAGTCCCGCGTCTTTTCGATAGCCCAGCCGCATGTCGGCTGGGTCGGCGCGGCCGACAGGATGCCTTGAAGTGAACTGTACGCCATCAGGACGGTTGCGGTTTACAGCGAATCTAGTTGTGACACGCGGCTGGCGAATTGGTAAACACCGCTGGTCGCATCTGAGGTTCTCCGGCAAGTTGCTGGGGAACTTTTTCTCGCAATCAACTCCGGCGGCGGAATGTCGGCGGTTGATTCACGCGAACTTCGCGGCATCTTGTCCAGAAACTTTACGATAGCCCAGCCGCATGTCGGCTGGGTCGGCGTAGCCGGCAAGATGCCTTGAGGCGAACTGCACGCCATCAGGACGGTTTCGGTTTACAGCGGATCTAGTTGTGGCAAATGACCGGGGAGATTTGTTTCGTAGGGAATTCCGGCGGCGGAATGTCAGCGGTTGGTTCGCGCGAACCTCAGGGCATCTTGTCGCCGTTGGCGACCCAGCCGACATGCGGCTGGGCTATCGGGGTTGGGAGCGTTGGTGAGTTGTTTTGGGAGGAATTGCCTGAGATTGTTTGTGGAGGAACCAGTCTAGTGGGCGGAATGTCTGCGGTTGGATTGCGCGAACTTTAGCGCATCTTGTCGCCGTTGGCGACCCAGCCGACGTGCGGCTGGGCTATCGGGGGGAGGCAGACGGTTATGTGGGGGCGAATGGCCTTTTACAATCCAAAGGCCGTACTATCGCGGGCCACGTCGGCGTAGGAGTCGTGGTTGTAGAAGTGGCGGCCCACTTCGTCGCCCAGTACCTGAATGTATTCGGCGCGGAATACGCTGTCGTCTGGCCGTTCCGAGGTGGGCACTCCGACGTTGGGTGGGTAGATCGACGGCGGCAATACTTTTTCGAATACCACCTCGCCGTCCTGCTCCATGTCGTGAACGGCCAGTGAGACACGCGCGTTGCCTTGGTACAGCGTTTGGCCCTGGTAGATGTCGAAGGAATTCAAATCGATGGCCACGACCATGTCGGCATCGACGCCTTCGGCCAGTTCGGTTGGGTCGTCCCAGGTGTTCTCGTCTTGCCAGGCGGCTGCATCGGCGTAGTCGACCACGTCGACGTTCGCCACGTTTTGTTCCAGCAGGCGGCTGACTTCTTGAGCCAGCATCTCGGCGGCTTGATCGTTTTGAAATTGATCGGTAGCGGGGGCACGACACACAACGGCCACCCGTTTGCCCTTGAGGTCCTTGAATTCGGCTTTGATGTCGGTGCCGTTGATGAGGTACATGGCGGTGGTGAGTGGGCCGGCGCATCCGGCAGCAGACAGCAGTATGCCCAATGAAAGTAACCACCGCTTCGAGTGACGGTTAGCAGCAACGTTGCGATCCATCGCAATTCCTCATCACGTATTTGGTTTCAGTTGCTTGATCTGCCCTGCGAGGGTGACTCGCAAGGACCGAAAATCCGTTTTCCAACTGCCCTGGCCCGCTAGGCAGTAAGCAATCGCCACGCCCAATCGACCAACGTGATCGCCACGAACGAGGCCGCCACGATCATCAGCACCGCATCATTTGCCTCGACGAAGGTCCAACGCCCGCGGAAGGCCGACACCAGTAACCAGGGGACCACCCCCAGCGCTACGATTGCCAGCAGGGTACCGCCGGTGTTTGCCTGGAATGCCTTTGCGAGTTGTCCATTCATCACGTTGGCCCACGCCGTGGTCATGCCGCACGAGGGGCAACGTTCTCCGAATAGCACTCGAAACGTACACGGGGGCAAGCCTAGCTGCTGGTGTGTTCCAAGACCGTTCGGGCTGGGTTCCAACCACGCTGCCAAGGCCAGTAGGGCCAGAATCCCGCCGCCCACCGTGGCAATGGTCAATCGCGTGTTCAACGTCAAACGTTTCGGTTGCGGCGTTTGAATCCGCGTAGATGAGTCGGTTTCCGTAGAAAAGGAAGCGGACAATAGCGTTCCCCCTCCCCCCTGACAAGATCGGTTCGCCCAGCGCCGTCCAGATTACACCAATCCTAGCGAGCGACGCTAGCACCCCCCGCTCTTTCCCCGAAGATAGCCCAGCCGCATGTCGGCTGGGTCGCCAAAGGCGACAAGACGCCTTGAAGTGAATTGTACGCAACCGTTGGGACCGATTTGGGGTCCGATCCTGATGCGACAATGATCTGAAGTGAATCACTCTCCACCCTTTCCCGCCCTGATAGCCCAGCCGCATGTCGGCTGGGTCGGCGTAGCCGGCAAGATGCCTTGAAGTGAATTGTATGCGACCGTTGAGATTGATTTGGGGTCGATCCTGATGCGACGAGAGTCGCGGATGAATCTATCCAATTCGGTGACCGATGGTTCCAAGAAGGGTTTTTCGCCAACTCCTGCCGGTGTCGTTGGACGGAGAGTTTGTGATTGGTTGTCGCGAACTTCAGAGCATCTTGTCGCCGTCGGCGACCCAGCCGTCATGCGGCTGGGCTGTCGTTGTTGGGAGCTTTGGCGAGTTGTGCTGTGAGGAGTTGCTAGAGATCGTTTGTGGTGGAACCACTTCTGTGGGCGGAATGTCTGTGGTTGGTTCGCGCGAACTTCAGGGCATCTTGTCGCCGTCGGCGACCCAGCCGTCATGCGGCGGGGCTATCGTCGTTGGGAGCGTTGGTGAGTTGTGCTGTGAGGAGTTGCTAGAGATCGTTTGTGGTGGAACCACTTCTGTGGGCGGAATGTCTGCGGTTGGATTGGGCGAAATTCAGCGCATCTTGTCGGCTGCGCCGACCCAGCCGACATGCGGCTGGGCTATCGAGATGTGGGGGTTAATCGAAGGCCCCTTCGGGTGCGGAGATTGTGACTCCGACCGATTTCGCGAGAGAATAGTGTCTGGCTGAACTGTATGGCCAATCGTCGGGGTGCGGGACCAGACCAGAACGAACCGGGTTGGCGTGCATGTAATCAAGTTTTTCCTCGATCTTCTGCGTCGAATCAATCATGTAATCATGATAGCGCGTTTGCCAAAGCTGGCGGTCCTCCCGAACTTGGGACCAGTAGTTGGGTAGATTCGCTTCGTAGAACGACTGGATACGGTGGGAAGAACGATCCTTCCATTTGTTCATGAACAAAGAAGTAGCCTGCGGGTCGGAGAACCAGACCAGCGCATGCACGTGATTGGGCATGATGACGAAGCCGATGCAGCAACCTTCTCGGCGGCGAACCTCTTCGTCCAGGATCGCAGTGACAATTCTCTTGCATCGGTCTGCCTGCAAGAACTGCCGGCGCTTGAAACACGAGAACGTGATGAAGTGGGCGAATGGCCGATCCGGAATGATCCTACGCTTGACCACCTTAACGCCCCGCCAGTTGTGTGACCCTATCGAGGAGGTTGGAATGATTCGATAAGTACAGGCCCCCTCATCACTCCTTCGCAAGTAACATTCTAACCAAACCGATAGCCCAGCCGCATGTCGGCTGGGTCGGCGTAGCCGGCAAGATGCCTTGAGACGAACTGCACGCCATCAGGACGGTTGCGGTTTACAGCGGATCTAGTTTTGGCAAATGACCGGGGAACTTTGTTTCGTGGGGAATTCCGGCGGAATGTCTGCGGTTGGATTGCGCGAACTTCAGCGCATCTTGTCCCCGTAGGCGAGTTGTTCTGGGAGGAACTGCCTGAGATTGTTTGTGGTGGAACTACTTCAGTGGGCGGAATGTCAGCGGTTGGTTCGCGCGAACTTCAGGGCATCTTGTCCAGAAACTTTACGATAGCCCAGCCGCATGTCGGCTGGGTCGGCGCAGCCGACAAGATGCCTTGAGACGAACTGCACACCATCAGGACGGTCGCGGTTTACAGCGGATCCAATTCAGGCAAATGACCGGGGAACTTTGTTTCGTGGGGAGTTCCGGCGGCGGAATGTCAGCGGTTGGTTCGCGCGAACTTCAGGGCATCTTGTCGCCGTTGGCGACCCAGCCGACATGCGGCTGGGCTATCGGGGGGGATGGGGGGGTGGTATGAAAAAACGACCCTGGAGGCCGTCGTTGGTCTCCAGGGTCGTTTGGACGTCAGGATCGAAGGTCGGCGAGGGTCAGGCGATTAATAGGCCCCTTCGTCGAGCACTTGGGTGGCGAACACTGAGAAGCCAACATTCGGAGCATCAGGGTCAAATAGCGCTTCAGCACCTGTGGTTAGTGCAAAGCGGGCCGACTTTCCTTGTGGGGACATCAACTGACCGAAGACGACGGGGTCGATGGTCTCGGAAAGAAAATAGGTGTGCCCATCAGCGAAGACAACGTTGACGCCACCCGGGTGATAGCTGGACGGTCTGGCGAACCGATACGGATTGGAATCATCCTCTTCATCGGCTTGCTCCGTGTCGGCTTCGGCAAACACGCTATAGCCGACATCTTGATTGATCCAACGTACGCCGGTTTGATATTGAGTCCCTTTCGTGGTGGTGGTGGCGTGATCGAGAAACGGTTTGCTTGGATTATCGCCGATACGGGCTGGTTCCCAGATGAACCCGACGTCCCACTCCGCAAAATCGGTCCACAGACCGCCATCCACGTTTTCGCTCATCAGCAATGTGGTCGACGAGCCGTCTCCACTGAGCAGCGAGCTCGAAGTAACGTTTTCCTCTTTGAAATTCTGAGGTGTGGCAGCTCCATCCATGGGGGCGTCAAAATCGGCTAAGGAATAACGGTAGTGATTCTGGAAGATGCCGTTCGACTTGAAATCGGCATTCCCGCCATAGATATCAGAACTATCGTCTTCAAAGTCCTCGTGCATATTGGAGAATTGGAGGCTCGTGATAGGGTCAGGATCCCAGGGCGTTGGTGTAGCCGCCGGGACTGCATGAAGATCTTCCATGCCGGCGTTCACCACATAGCTCATACCGGCAGATGGGTGTTCTTCTTCAGCCCGAATGTCGCTAGGGCACTTTACGATGGCTAAGGTGAGATGATCTGGCACGACACCCTTTTGGAAGTTCACTTGGTCCGTACCGCGTGGGCCATAGGCGTCAAGAATGTCACTGCGGTCAAGAAATCCCAGCAATGGAAAAACCCAGCCTGTTGGCTGAAAGGTTTTCGTGATACCTGAGCCAGTTAAGTTTTGCGTCGTTGTGTCATACGAGAACGACCGTTCCGCTTGAACGTTCTTATACCCCGGGAATTGGCGGTTGGACGACTCGTAGTTGATGGCCGCCAGGCCGAGGTTGCGGAGGTTGTTCATGCAGGTGTTTCGTCGACCTGCTTCTCGGGCCGCGTTGACTGCTGGTAGTAGCAGTGCGGCGAGCATGCCGATGATGCTGATGACCACCAAGAGTTCGACCAGCGTGAAGCCGGTTCTACGATGTTCCTGACGTTTCATTGTGTGTACTCCTCTCGATCCAATCGCCCACTCGTTCTAGCTTCGTGACGCCTCAGTCACGGCCATCCGCCGCCCGTCCGATCGAAGAGACCGGTCGAGATTGCGTATGATATAAGCCCGACGTAGATACGACGGCAGTGATGGCCACCAGTTCTGAAGCTGAACTGACCCGATTAAGATTGTCGCAAAAAGTGTGCATCAATGCCAGCGAATTGTGTAGAAAAACCAATCCCCACCAAAGGTTAGGAAGCAAACCAGTTCCCACCAATCCCCAGAATAAGGGTGCGCCGTGAGGTTTGTTCCAGGGTGTCACTACGAGATCTGGCTTTGTTGTCCATTGCATCTCCAGCGTGGTTGGGTTTTTAGGCCGGGACTGGAGTGTAGTTGTCACCAGAATTCGGATAATTCGGAGGACCGTAAGGCCCGAATGTGTCCCCTTTTGCCTATGGAATACCAGGCGAGGGAACCGAGTGGGGAAGTTCTGGCCCGCGATATCTTCTAAGCAACGCTCAACTTGCTTGACAGGCGGGTTAACTATGGTTGCAATAAGAGGTTGAGGCTGTTACCCGCCCTGGCCGGAGCGGGTGACATGTGGCGAATTGGTGGATGCCGATGGTTCTCGGCGGTCGCTGGCCTGCAAGAATGGTCGTATTCCCCAATTGGCGGTCTGATTTCGGAACTTCATGCTTTGGGTACGTGTTCGTGCGGTCGAGGTCCATCGACCCACGGCAACTTGCTACGGTCGCGCCCGTGGTGCCCTCAACGTAGATTCGAGACGATCGCCACGTCCACACCCGGGCAGACTTGAATGGTCTGCCCGATTGCAGGGGTCCGTCGGAGGAGAGATCTCATGTTGCGTCCCCAATTCACGCGAGCAATTGCTCGTCTGTATGATGCCATGCCGAAACCAAAGTGGACGGCACCCGTTACACGCGTTCGGTCCACCGATATGCAGCGCGATGGCTTTACGCTGGTCGAGATTCTGGTGGCCACCGTACTGACGCTGATTCTGATGGGCATGGTGGTTACCGTATTCGGCACCGTGACCGAAGAGATCAGCAACTCCCGCGCATCGATCGAAACGGCCGACCGCCTCCGCTCGACGCAGCTATTACTTCAACGCGATCTCTCCGGAACCACCGCCCGCATGGTTCCGCCCTTGCGCCCGGAAGAAAACCTGGGGTACTTCGAATACATCGAAGGCCCCATTGGGCCGGTGCTGCCGTTGCGGCCATATGATGAAGATGGTGATGGCGAGTTTGATTCCTACGATATTCTTGGAACTGCGGATGACAGTGCCGATATCCAAGGCACGACGCTCGGCGACTTCGACGATGTATTGATGTTCACGACCCGAAACATGGAGACGCCGTTTCGAGGGATCGCGAACGGTCAATCAATCTCCTCACCCGTCGCCGAAGTGATTTGGTTCTTGCGAGGCACGACGCTGTATCGCCGGGTCTTGTTGGTTGCCCCGACCTTAGAGACTCGCATCAACGATTCGACTGACAGTCTTTACGATGCGAACGCGTTTACTACGTCGGGCTTCTATGGCAAGTATGATCTATCTGCGCGGCAAGTCGGAGGCCCGAATGATCTCAACGCGTCGAGCCCCGCCACGGGAATCTTGAAGCTAAACACGTTGGGCGACTTGACGAAACGTGAAAATCGCTATGGACACCAACCGTGGGTCTATCCGCATGATGCGCGTTTTTGGGGGCTGCTAGGGATGCCAACGCTGCAAGAGTGCAGCTTCTTTGAAAATGTCGGCACCCCAACGACCGGACTCTGGCCGTTTCCCTTGCAGGGTGGCAGCGCCGATTATGATTCGACTCAGACGGTGACCATCGGCGGATTCACACTTCAACTCATCCGCCCGATTCAGCGATATGACATGATGACTGCCGTGCCGATGCCTACTACGTCTATTACTTCAGGCGCCGCCACTCAGGTACCGGACTATGCAAATGACCATGTTGCCGAACAGTTTCGACATGAGGAAACCTTGGCCGACGGATTTGACCCATGGTTCAACTCAATCCCGTGGAACGATGTCGATTCTCAAACGGGGACGCTGATTGCTTACGACCTGGGGGATAATGCAGACGGTTACTACAATAACCCTGGCAATGCTGGCAGCACCCGCATTGCCGAGGATGTTGTCCTCACGAATGTGTTGTCATTCGATGTCAAGATTTGGGACCCGGGGGCACCGTTGCTGGAGCACGAAGCAACGACTAACAACTTCGTTGCAGTTCTTCCAGGAGACCCGGGATATATCGAGTTATTGAGAAGTGTGTTGCTAGGTACGGACACAACAACCCATATCGCATCTTTTGGAGCCTATGTTGACCTCAATTATATGAGTCGGCTAAGCGCTATTGGGCTACAGCCGGACTACGACCTCAGCAAGACGGTAATGTTGCAAGATGATTCTACTACCGCAACGATAGAGCAGATTGGCGGGAAGTTTCCGTGGTTTCATGGTCCTGGCGACCCCCGATCACATCTCATGGGTTCACTCCCGAGCACTTCTCAGACAATCACCGCAGCCCGCGCAGCGGTATACGACACATGGTCCACCCACTACGAATACGACGGGATCAACCAGGACGGCGACGATCTCACGGATGAAGGCACAGACGGCTTTGACAATTGGGTAGAGGCCCCCGCGACATCCGTCTACGATCATACTCCGACAAATTCTGGCTTGGGCACAGAGGCACTCCAAAACGGCATCGACGACTTCAACGAACTGGAGGCTACCCCGCCGTACGCTTCTCCTATGAAGGGGTTGCAGATTACAATTCGGGTCTTCGAGCCGGATAGCCGTCAGATTCGGGAGGTCACCATCGTGCAGGACTTCCAGGCGGAGGAGTCCGGCACCAATTACGAATGACCCCGAATTGATATTGGGCCGACCATGCGTGGAATTGCCGTCGTCGGCGGGTCGAGCGAGCCGCGGTGGGCCGAGATGCCGCTGCCGGGCGATCCGCAGGACGGGGAAGTGTTGTGTCGCACGCTACAGCTAGGTATTTGTGGCACCGACCGTGAAATTCTGGCCGACGCCTCGCCACTGGTTCCCCCCGGAGAAGATCACCTGGTGCTGGGCCACGAATGCCTGGCCCGCGTCGAAGCGGTCGGCTCCGGCGTGGCGAACACGGTGGTTGGCGAGTTGGTCGTTCCGCTGATTCGTCGAGCGCGGCAGCCCTCGTCGCGGCGAATCGACATGCTGCCATTTAAGGAGTACACAGAACGGGGCATCGTCGAAGAGCACGGCTTCTCGGGCGGTTGGTGGATCGAACCGGAAGACCGGCTGCTGAAGATCGACCCTGCCATGGCCGACGTGGCGGTGCTGGCCGAACCGATGAGCGTTCCCGAGAAAGCCTGCAACGAAGCGTTCATCCTGCAGCAAGCCCGCATGGGCGACCAAGCCTGGGTCGAACAACCTCCCCGGGTGTTGGTCACGGGGATGGGGCCCATTGCGTTTTGCAGCATAATCGCCTGTCTGGTCCGCGGTTGGCCAGCCACCATGTACGGGCTCGACGCCTCCGATACGCAACGGGCAGAACTGGCCCGAAGCCTTGGTGCCACGTATTTGCCGTCCGATCAAACGAACTTCTCCCCCGCCGATGTGGAAGAAGAAGGTTTTGACCTGGTGTTGGAATGCACCGGCAGCGAAGAGGTGGCGGTGAACACCGCCCAATTGTTGGCCTCGTGCGGCGTGATGGTGTGGTTGGGCAGCCAGCGCCGGCTGAAGCCCCAGACCCTGGAAGTCTCGCGCATGATGCGCCAAGGACTGCTCCGCAATCACATCATTCTAGGAAGCGTGAACGCCGCACTTCGCGATTTCAATCAAGCGATCGAACATTTGCAGAAGCTGCGAGAAACACATCTCGAGGCGCTGTGCGATGTGATGACCGATCATGTTGCCGTGGACGACGCCCTGTGGCACTTCGTAAATCACTCGCCCCAGGGGATTAAAGCGGTCGTGCGTTACGACTGACGGGCCGCGGACTACCGTCGGGCCCCGCCCAGTTCTTCTCTGCAACGCACCATTCGTCACGAGGATCGAACCATGAGCTCTCGTCACGCGATTCGACTTCGTGGACCCTGGCAGTACGAGGTGCTCGAGCAGGTCGCCGGGGGTGGGAATATCGAGAACATTGAGCAGTCGGGGCGAATCAAGATTCCCTGCCAATGGGATCAACCGCCGTGGAACGAGTTTTACGGCCGCGTGCGGTTCCTACGGAATTTCAACTGGCCCGAGCCTTTGCAGCCCCATGAGCGATTGGGCCTGGTGTTCGACGTGAGTGCGAATTGCTCGGCTGCCTTGCTGAATGGAGAGAACCTGATTCGCTTTGAAGGTGAGCGACAGGTCCGTGTCGATGTGACCACTCGGGTGGAGCTCAGCAACAAGTTGGTGATCGAGGCCGAACGGACCGAGGGACTCTCCCCCGAATTCATTCGCGAGGTTTACCTGGAAGTGAGCAGCGAAACATAGGGCGACTTGCACCGGCGCTGCGTGGGGTTAGGCTTGTGCCATCAGTTCCGCTAGAGCGTATCTCAATACCGGTTTCGTGCCCGAGATTGTTGGGAGTTGTTCCGAGGCGCGGAGGGCGAAGCAGGCGAATCCACGAGATTCGTCGATGCAGCCCAACAAAGCATTCGGGGCAACTCCCGGCAATCGATGCCGATACAAGGTATTGAGATACGCTCTCGTGACAGACTGTCGAAGACGCGGTTCGTCTCGACCGTCGTTCTAATACATGATGGGAGTTTTGGTAATGCGATACGGTTTCGGTCGAGGCATGTTGTTGGTGGCGTGGATTGGGTTGCTGTTTGTCGACCCACAAGTATGTAACGCGGACGAAGCGGGTGATGAACCAGCGCACAACCAACTGACCGACGCCGAACTGGCCGACGGCTGGATCTTGTTGTTCGACGGGGAGACCGACTACGGATGGCGCCCGACCAGCGACGCGAACTGGAATGTGGCCGACGGAATGATTTCGGTTTCCACCGGTGAGCCCGGGTTGCTGCACACCAGCAGCCAATTCGGCGACTACGCTTTATCGTTGGAATTCCGTGCCGCACCGGGAACCAACAGCGGCATCTTCTTGCACACCAGCCCACGGCCGAAAGATGTTCAAAACGATTGCTACGAACTGAATATCGCCCCGCCATCGAATCGGTTTCCCACCGGTAGTTTCGTCGGGCGAAAGAAGTCTGACATCGACGTTGCCGACGACGGCCAGTGGCATCGTTACGACGTGCGATCCGAAGGTGGGCACCTGGTCGTAATGCTCGATGGAGAGCAGGTGCTCGACTACACCTCAGCAGTTCCCTTGGGCCGTGGCTACATCGGCTTGCAGTTGAACGAGGGCGCCGTCGACTTTCGCGATATCAAGCTTAAGCCCCTCGGTCTTCGCGACTTGTTCAACGGCGAGGATCTTACGGGATGGCGAGTCTTTCCCGGCAAACAGAGCGAGTTTGCGGTCACTCCCGAGGGTGAACTGACCATCGTCAATGGAAACGGGCAAATCGAAAGCGAAGCGGAGTTCGCCGACTTCGTCTTGCAGATCGAGGTCTTCGTGAATGGGCCCGGATTGAACTCGGGGATATTCTTTCGTTCGATTCCCGGCGAGTTTTGGCAAGGCTACGAGAGCCAGATTCAAAACGCGTTCGATGGTACTCGCGATAACCCGGTGGATTGCGGTACGGGAGGATTCTATCGCCGACAGGATGCTCGCCGCATTGTGTCGGACGATTTCACCTGGTTCTACAAAACGCTCGTGGTTAGCGACAAGCACATGGCCACCTGGGTGAATGGAATTCAAGTGAGCGACTGGACCGATCCTCGCGATGAGAATGAAAACCCCCGCAAAGGGTTACGGGAAGAGGCCGGCACCATCAGTTTGCAAGGACACGATCCGACGACGGATCTTCGCTTCCGCAACATTCGTGCCGCAGAGATAAGCGATCGGCGATAAGCTCTCGGATCGACGCTCTCCGTTTGTCGTTCTTGCACTTCTTGAGTTCCATGCTGCTCAAAACTGCTTCGTGGGGGGATTGATTCCCGTCAGGTGGTAGCAGCATCGCACAAGCATGAATGGATGGGTCGGAAGCAAGTCTGCTTGTGATTTATTTCACATCTTATTCTTTCGCGATGAGTCCCCGAATTGTTTTGACATTTCGACATACGTTCTTGTAACTTGAACGCCTGGGACAAATGCCTTCTCTGGTGCAACGTACTCGCGAGTCCCAAACTCAGGTCCCTTCTCCTCTACTCTTTGCTGCGGGAGTGCATGCCATGACTCTACGTGAAATCTTGCAAAGCAAAGGGGGCCAGGTCTACAAGATCGAGCCCGACGCTTCGTTGGACGAAGCCGTTCGACTGTTCGTGAAGCACAATATCGGATCGCTCGTGGTTTGCGATTCGATGGCCGACGCGGAAAGGCCGCCGATGATCGGCATTGTGACCGAGCGCGATATCCTGCGTATCTACGCGGCCCATCGCGGTTCGTTGGAAGAAATCGCCGTGAGCGAGGTGATGTCGTTCCCCGTGACGACATGCACGCCAGATGAAACCGTTTCGCACGCGATGAACATGCTCACCATACGTCGCATTCGCCACTTGCCGATCGAGAAAGATGGCGATCTGTGTGGAATGATTTCGATCGGCGATCTCGTGAAGTCTCACAGTGAAGAACTCTCCAAGGAAAATCATTTCCTGAAGAGTTACATCCAAAGCTAATCCATGCACGGAAGTGGCCTACGTCCGCGAAGAATTAGCTAACCTGGTAGCGTTCGATCTTTGCGCGATCGACCTCGATACCAAGTCCGGCTGATTCCGGCACGACTAACATTCCGTCGACCAGCGCCAGCGGCTCGCTGAGTACATCGTCGGCCAACTGGGGGTACACACTCTCGTTCGCGCTGGCGAAGCTCGGCGTGGCCGCGGCCAACTGAGCACAGGCTGCCGTGGCAACTCCTAAGGCGGGTCGACTTCCCAGCGAAGCCGATAAACCTGCGGCTTCGCAGATTGCCGCGCACTTGCGGGCTTGAGCCAGCCCCCCTACTTGTTCGAGATCGATCACCGCATGCGTGGCCGCCCCACTTCGGGTTAGAGCCAGCAGTGCCTGCGGGCTATCGAGCCCCGCGGATACCGCGACCGGGAGTGACATCTGTCTGCGAAGTCGGGCGACCTGATCGAATTCGGCCGTATCGAGCGGATCCAACACGAACTGCAAGTTCTCGGGTTTGATGCTGGCGTCCAGTTCTCGGGCCGCATCCATGTCGTAGCGACATGCAATGTCCAACCGCAGTTCTGCCCTTTCGCCGGCGGCTTCTCGTACGGCGGACATGGTTTCAACGTCGATCTCGACTCGGCCGGCAGTGCTGACGATTTGCGTATGCACGCCCTGCTCTGCCAGTTCGCGGGCCAGCATGCTGACCTGATCGGATTCACCTCGCGGCAGGCGAACGGCGATAGGAATTCGCGAACGAAACTGCCCGCCGAACAGGCGACAAAGTGGTTGTCCCACGATGCGGCCCAGTGCGTCCCAGCAGGCCATCTCGATGGCACAACGCAGTGGCGCCGAAGCGAGCACGTCGAGTCTGATCAACTCTTCGATATCCGCGACGTTACAGCCGGCCAGCGTCGGCAGCAGCACATCGCGGCGTGCGGCCAACTCTCCGGCCCGCCAATCGCCCCGCGATTCACCCCACCCGTCGATCTCCTGATCGGTTGCTACACGGACCAGTAACGAGCGTACCGCGGCACCGCCCGAGGGCCGCTCGATCTCGACGAGAAAGAACTCCAGGTCTGTGATATTCATGGTAGGGCTTGGTACCCAAGCACATGGTTGTCTTTACGAACGGCGCAGCCAAAACGCAGTGAGCGTTCTTTCTTGGCAGAATGTGCGCATGTCTCAACTTCGTTGCACATTCTTACCGATCAAGCAACCACATTCTATCCCGGCGGTTAGCCCCAAGCCGGGAAGACTGTTCCACCGTAAGTGGCCGTATCGCCGAGGGCTTCCTCGATTCGCAGCAGTTGGTTGTATTTCGCGATGCGATCGGACCGTGATGCCGAACCGGTCTTGATTTGCCCGGTTCCCATGGCGACGGCCAGGTCGGCAATCGTTGCGTCCTCGGTTTCACCACTGCGGTGGCTCACAATCGAGGTATATCCGCTGCGCCGGGCCAATTCGATGGCTTCCACCGTCTCGGTCAGCGTGCCGATTTGATTGACCTTGATGAGGATACTGTTACCAACATCTTCGGCGATTCCGCGGGCCAGCCGCTCGGTATTGGTGACGAAGAGATCGTCGCCAACTAACTGACAGCGTGCACCGATTTGCCTGGTCATTTTTTGCCAGCCAACCCAGTCGTCTTCGCTGCAACCATCTTCAATGGAGCAAATTGGATAGCGTTCGACCCATTCGGTTAGCAGGTCGACCATACCATCGGAGTCGAGCTTCTTGCCCCCGAACTGATAAACCTCGGCCTTCGAGTCGTAGAACTCGGTGGCGGCCACGTCCAATGCAATTCCTACCTGGGCGCGAGGTTCGTAGCCCGCACGATCGATCGCTTCCAGGATCAGGTCCAACGCATCTGCGTTGTTGGCCAGGTTCGGGGCGAACCCTCCTTCGTCGCCGACCGAAGTGCTGAGCTTTCGGCTCTTGAGCACGCTCTTCAGGTGATGGAATACCTCAGCTCCGCAACGCAGCGCATCGCTGAACCGAGTGAAGCCCAATGGCATGACCATGAACTCTTGTACGTCGACGTCGTTGTCGGCATGTTCACCGCCATTGAGGATGTTCATCATGGGCGCTGGCAACATGCGGGCCGTTGCGCCACCCAGATAGCGATACAGCGGAAGCCCCACATAATCTGCCGCGGCGTGAGCCACCGCCAGCGAGACACCCAGGATGGCGTTTGCCCCCAGCTTTTCTTTGTTGGCGGTTCCGTCGAGTTCGATCATCCGGCGATCGATCATCACCTGGTCGATTGCGTCGGCGCCCAATAGCTCTTGCGCCAATGAGTCGTTTACGTGTTCGACGGCCTTGGTAACGCTCTTGCCCAAGTAGATTGCGTTGTCGCCGTCTCGCATTTCGAGAGCTTCGTGGGCTCCGGTGCTTGCTCCGCTGGGGACCGCCGCTCGCCCGAAGGAGCCGTCTGCCAACTCGACATCGACTTCCACGGTTGGATTGCCACGGCTATCAAGAATCTGGCGTCCGACGATTTCAACGATTGTGGAACTCATAGCTCCCTACCCTTTTGCGAATCATTTTCAGGAAATGTGGCCCCACTGGGGTGCAAACCGCGCCCTTACCGCAATGGCGATGGCCAACATTGTGTCGAAAATCTGGCCCGCTGACTATGGGGCAAGTCCTCCTCGGGTCGTACTTCTGCTGATATGATGTTTACCCAGATGTGGCGGGCCGTTTTGCCCATGGCCCGTTGTTTGTGCAACTAGGCGGAATGAGCAAGCTCTAAGGCTGCGTTGGCCTCTGCCAATCGTGGCTGCCGAGAATTCGCCCGTGCGATGTTTCGAACCGGGCAGGCTGGCCGTGGCTTTTGGAATTTCTATATTTCTGCGTCGACTGACAACTCGACATTCCGACTTTTTCGGCGGCGTGGCATGAAACAGAACTCGACGACATCGGCCCAAAGCGAGGTCGCGCCGCTGCCTGCGAATCTGAAGAGCGTTCAACCCGGCGGTGGTGTCTGTTATCGCCTTGAATTGATGTGGGGATATGTGCGGAGATGGTATCTGTCGCGATTTCGGAAGCGATACGTCGCGTCGATGCGGCAGCTCAGGCAGGGTTTCACTCGAGGGGCAAACCACCCGATCTTGGACCCCCGCGACTTGAAATACTGTCGCAATCAGTGCACCTGCGACTGGGACAGGGAAGAAAATCCGTTTTCCTGGCGCAACGACATCCCGTTGGCCCGATGGGGGTTGGGCGAAGTGGTCATCATGGGCGGCGTTTTGCTGTTCTTGGCGGCACTGTTGCTGATTAGCCCATGGCCGTTGTTGGTGGTGTTGCCCGTGCTGCTTTTCGGGTTTGTGCTCTATTTTTTTCGAGACCCTCACCGTCATGTTCCCCAAGAGCCGGGTCTTTTTGTTTCACCGGCCGACGGTACCGTGGCCGAGGTGACGCCCGTTGATCACGACTCCTTCATCGGTGGACCAGCGGTTAGAATTGGGATTTTCCTGTCTGTCTTCAACGTACACATCAATCGGGCTTCGCTTCGCGCAAAAGTCCTGCGAATGGAATACAACCCGGGACTGTTCCTTAACGCACTCGATCCGGCCAGTGCCATGCGTAACGAAAACATGTGGATAGGCTTTCAGGCCGTCGAAGAGCCGGAGTGTCGGTATGTGGTGCGTCAGATTGCCGGATTGATCGCACGACGCATTGTGTGCGAGTTGCGGCCCGGGGAAATTGTGCCTCGAGGACACAAATTCGGCATGATCAAACTCGGTTCGCGAACCGAACTCATTGTGCCGAGTGACGAAAATTTCCGCATTGAAGTTAAGGTGGGCGATCGTGTTCAGGGTGGGGCCACGATCCTGGCGAGATGGAACCGAGACGTCGGCGAGTCGCACCATTAGCCTCTTGGGCTCCAAGATGAAATTTTAGAAAGGCGGACAACGGCATGCGACCATTACGTACGGTAAGCGTATTGCCGACGATGTTCACGCTGGGAAACCTCGTCTGTGGGTTTTTCGCCATCGTGGTCGCTGCGCGAGTCGATGTGCCCGACCCGAGCACAACCGATCCGACCGACTGGACCAACTGCATGATCAGCGCGTGCCTGATTCTGCTGGCCATGGTCTTCGATGCCCTCGACGGGCAAGTCGCGCGGTTAGCTCGCAGCGATAGCGAATTCGGCGCGCAACTGGATAGCTTGTGCGACGTGGTCAGCTTCGGCGTGGCGCCCGCATTTCTGCTGGTCAAGATCTGCCCCAACTTCACCTATTTACACCGCGAGCAGGTGTGGCTGATCGCCGCGGCGTTTGTCGCCTGCGCGGCCTTGCGGCTCGCGCGGTTTTCGGTGGAAACAACCGAGGAAGACGATCACATGGTGTTTCGCGGGCTACCCAGCCCTGCTGCGGCCGGGACGGTCGCCAGTTTCGCGATTATGTTCTACACCCTGCGTCGCGCCGGGGGCGACTTGCGTTTGGGGCCCCAAGCCGACGATCTGATCCAGGGCATGTTGCCGTTTTATACGTTGCTGATCGCTCTGCTAATGGTCTCGCCGGTACCTTATCCACATCTCATCAACCAGTGGGCTCGTGGTAAGCGCAGCTTCGGGCACGTTGTCTTGCTGCTCTTTTCCGTATTGACGATTGCACTTTTTTGGACCTACGCGTTTCCGCTGGTGATGGCCGTATTTGTTACCGTGCCTGCCGTGCAGTGGGTGTATGCTGGATTCCTGCGGCGTCGCTGGGGTAGCCGGCTATCGACATGACCATGCAGACGCAGCCGTGTTCGCACGTCTGGCACTTGAGATACACTGAGTATTTTTAGCCGTGATCCGTTCGAGATCCGCGAGATCATGGCATTTTATCGTGAGGCAGTATGTTTACAGGGCTTGTTGAGCAGTTGGTCGAAGTCGTTGCGGTTGAGGAAATCAACCCCGGGCGGCGACTCACCTTGGATGTCGGTTCCATGGCATCTGAATGTCAGATCGGCGATAGCGTCGCACTCAACGGCTGCTGCCTGACCGTCGTGGAAGTCGAAGGCACGAACCTCGCGTTCGAGGCCGGGCCGGAGACGTTGGAACGCACGAACCTGGGGGAACTGAAATCCGGCAGTATGGTGAATGTAGAACGTGCCCTACAACTCGGCGATCGGCTGGGCGGGCATATGGTCACCGGCCATATCGACGCGACCGGTAGCCTGGTTGAGCGCACCGAGGACGGCGAATGGTCGACGTGCTGGTTCGAGGTGCCCCACGAACTAACCCGGCAGATGGCCTCGAAAGGATCGATCACAATCGACGGGGTTAGCCTGACCTTGGTCGATGTAACCAGCGATCGCTTCAGCGTGATGCTCATTCCACACACGCTGGAGGTTACATCGCTGGGGCGTCTGAAGGCTGGCGCACGCGTCAATTTGGAAACCGATGTTCTGGCCAAGTACGTCCAACGGCAGCTCGAGTACCGCGACTGATCGTGGTCTCGCGAAGGCCACGACCGTTTTCAACAATTCTCGCAACTTTGCGAATGAAGCAACCACCCACAGGACACTACTGCATGGCAGGCGGGTCGACGAATAATCAGACACTCTCGTTTCTGAAGCAGCGTTTCGAACAGGTTGGAATCCGACCAAAGACGAGACACGGTCAGAACTTCATGATCGATCTCAACCTGCAGCGTTTGTTACTCGATGCGGCAGAACTAAACGATCGCGATGTTGTGCTGGAAGTGGGAACCGGTACCGCTTCGCTGACCGTACAAATGGCGCAGCGGGCAGCAGCCGTGGTTACCGTTGAGGTCGATCAGGTTCTCGCGCAACTGGCCAGCGAAGAACTGTTCGACTATCCCAACGTCACGTTGCTGCGTCAAGATGCGCTTCGCAACAAGAACAACATGCGGCCCGAGGTCTTCGCTGCGGTCAAAGAACAGCTTGCGGTGAGCCCGGACCGGGTCTTTAAGCTGGTGGCGAATCTGCCTTACAACGTGGCCACGCCGGTTATCTCGAACATGCTCTCGAGTGAGACGATCCCGAGCATGATGGTCGTTACCATCCAGAAGGAATTGGCCGATCGTATCATGGCCGGCCCATCGACCAAGGATTACAGCGCGCTGAGTATTTGGATCCAAAGCCAATGCCGGGTCGAGTTGGTACGGGTTCTGCCACCTTCCGCGTTTTGGCCTCGCCCCAAGGTGGATTCCGCCTTCCTAAAAATCGAGTTCGATCAGCAACTACGCGACAGAATTCTTGATTTGGAGTTTTTTCACTCCTTCGTTCGGGCGATGTTCTTTCATCGTCGCAAGTTCCTCAGAAGCGTGATCGCGAGTGCGTTCAAGAAGCAAATTGAGAAGCCGGAAGTCGATGAGACTCTGAACCAGATGGGATTCAAGGCCGACGCTCGTGCCGAGCAACTCGACGTGGAAACGATGATCGCGCTGAGTGAGGTCTTTCGTCGGCGAATGCAGCCGGCCACTTAGCGGCCAACAGGTTGTCCGTCACTGTCTGCCGGCTGGTAGAAATGGAAACAGTCGTTTTCGCTTTTCATCGTCCAGTGGGGCCGCATACTCACTGATCTCTAGCACCTCGGCGAACTGAATGGCTTTCCCTTCTGTCTCGCCATAGGTTTCGACAAGTGCGGCTCGGTGAATCTCCGCAGTCTCGCGCAGCCGGGATTCGACCCAGGTGCGTAACCAGGCGAGTCGCCCTGCTTCGTCATTTGGCAATTCGTCACCCCGTAGGTGGTTGTAGGGTAACCATTCGAAGACCTGCGATTGATGGCACGCCAGCATGGCTGCGATCGTATCCACATGAGCACTAACGTCGATGGCGATGTCCGCTCGAAAAGGAGTCGGCCGGGTGAAGCGATCGACCATATATGCAATGACCGGGGGCATTCGCAAGGCGGTAACGTCGGGTACCACACCAGGAACGGTTACCAAGTACGAGGCATCGCGCACCGCGTGGGCCACCGCGCGATGGTCTGGGTGGTAATCTTCGGTCCTATGGGTCAGCACCAAGTGTGGGGAGAAGTTGCGAAGCTCCGCGACAATCTGCCACCGCAGATCGAGTGTCGGCTCCAACGCACCATCGGGATAGTCCCAGACCTCGCTTTTGGCACCAATGACCTTGGCGGCATTCGCTGCTTCCTCGCGTCGGCGTTCGACGAGCAGGGGGCCGAACTCATGGTGGTGCCCTGCTCTGCCATCGGTTACCGAGATTAACTTGACCTCATGCCCCGCGGAATGAAAGATCGCCGCGAGCCCGCCCGCATGGAATTCCGCATCGTCGGGATGCGCCCCAAGCACGAGGAGCCGTTGTGGTTTTGTCACGGAATCTTGCTCGGTCATGGCTTCGAAGGTTCTTCTGAATCGTGCGATGAGGAATTCCGATGCTTGAATCCCGCATCTTACCGAAACTGCACGGTGCAATCACTAAGCTTCACAAGGAAGCCGCAGTGCCGCTTTCGTACCCTTCGTGATGCCTTTCTATCGGAATGGAAGACGTGAGAAAGCTAGGCAACGGTACTCGCGGGAAGTTATGATTAGTTCCGATGGCAATTCGCGCCATCCGACAAACGGCGAACATTCAACCAAACAGTTCTCTAGGCGATCGATATGCAATTCATTGAAATGACAGGCAAGACCCTCAGTCATCTGGTTAACCCGGAAGAGTTCGATGCCGCCGCGTTGCAGGCGGCCGGAGTGAACGATGAGAGCCTGGTAAGGGTCAATCTTCAGGGCGACATCGAACTGCGAAAGGCCAAGGAGTGGGAGGTAATCGGGGGCCTGATCGGCGACTTTGCCGAACGAATCAAGCACGCGACCCATCTCGATTGGGCCTGAGTTTTCCGTTGCTCGCGGGGCGTAGAAGCGTCTGTCCACGGCCCGTTTGAATGGAAGCTTGCAAAACACCTTTTTCTCCGCAGGAGGGCCCCCGAAATCCCGATTGCCGGCCTGGGTTTTGGTCCGTGGTTGCCACCGGATATCGGTTGTCTCGCATTCTGCATTGCGCTAAACTGGTTGCGTGGGGTGTTACAAACTGAGCGATCGACGGTCGAGCCGTCTGGCGGGCTTGGAATGTGGCTCCCTGTTTTCTTTTCCGTTCCTTGAATTTGGGTCGAGGGATTCCATGGTCCGGTTTGGTTGGTTGCTTGTTGTACTCGCTCTATTTGTATTCTCGTCCCCGGCTTGTAGCGAAGCTGCAGAACGATCGGTAGCCATCGGCGACCAAATCGAAGATCTATCCTTCAAAGACTTGCGTTATCTCCCGCGGTCGCTCGACGATTTTGAAGACAAGAAAGCCTATGTGCTTGTCTTCACGAATACGACTTGCCCTTTGGTTCAACGTTACCTCCCCCGCTTGCAGGAAATGTCCCAGCGCTACGCCGACCAGGGTGTGCAATTTCTGGCGGTGAACGTCGGGCCCGACGATTCGATTATCGATATGGCCTCGCATTCGATCGACTACGGGGCCTTGTTTCCGTTCGTGAAAGATGTCGATGGATCTTGTGTCGCGGCCTTAGGGGTGGAACGTACTCCGGAGGCCGTCGTGCTCGATAGCGAGAAACGTCTCGTCTATCGGGGCCGCATTGATGACCAATACCGGCTGGGTGGTGTTCGTCCCGATGTTCGTCGGCACGATTTGGGTGAAGCCATCAGCGAGTTGCTCAGCGGGAAAACGATTTCGGTCCCGGAGACGAACGTTGACGGCTGCAAGATCACACCTCCCAAACCTCCGGAAGTGAACGAAGAGATTACGTTCAGCAAACACATCTCCAGGTTGATGCAAGACCATTGCCAAGAGTGCCATCGCGAGAACACGGCCGCTCCGTTTACGTTGACATCCTACGACGACGTGGCATCGAACGCCGAGATGGTCGCGGAAGTTGTCTCGGAAGGGCGGATGCCGCCCTGGTTTGCCAGCCCGAAGTACGGCCACTTCATCAACGATCGCTCATTGAGCCGTGAAGAACGCGATCAAATCGTGGCTTGGGTTCGCGCCGGTACCCCCGAAGGTGACCCTGCCGACATGCCCGAGCCGATTGATTTTCCCAAGACTCAGTGGCGCATCGGCGAGCCGGATCTGGTGGTGACGATGAGCAAGGAAATCGACGTTCAAGCCGACGGATATGTTCCGTACGAGTACGTCGTCTTGCCGCACTTCTTCCTGAAAGACACTTGGATCGAGGCCTTCGAGATTCTTCCCCATAACCCCGCGGTCGTGCATCACTGCAATGCGGCGTATGCCTCGGGGAAAGACGGCGCGGGGTCCGATACGTTCATCACGGGATACGTCCCGGGTGGGCAGCCGCTGGTTGCATCGAACTTCAACAATAATGTGGCATTCAAGATCCCCCGACTCTCGGTCATTGGGTTGCAGATTCACGTCGTGACGACCGGTAAGCCCGAGAAATGCAAGATCTCCGTTGGAATTCGTTTCCCGCGATACAAGGTTGAGAAGCAACTTCATCACGTGATCTTGGACGAACGTGCCTTCGAGATTGCACCCGGCCATCCAGCGTATAGGGTTAGTGACGACGATGTCTTGGACCACGACGTTACGATGCTCGGCATGTTCTCCCACATGCACCTCCGCGGAAAGGACATGACATTTCTGGCTCACCTGCCAGACGGAGCCACCAAGACCTTGCTGCAGATTCCGAATTACAACTTCGACTGGCAGCTAGGCTATGAGATTGAACCAGGTGCCTTAAGGTTGCCCAAGGGTACGCGACTGGAAGCGGTTGCCCATTACGACAACTCCGCGTTCAATCCTTATAACCCGAATCCGGATCGAGTGGTGCCGTACGGTGATCAAACCTACGACGAGATGATCAACGGCTTCGCCTTCTTCACGCATGATGACGAAGAGCTGGACATCGAGGTCAATCCAAAGAACGGCCAGGAGATTACCGACCGTAAGAAGTAGGTCGCATGCTGGTTCGGTCGACCGACGCTTCGGACTCATGTCCGCTTGGACGTGCGGGTAGTTTTCTTTTATGGTTCCGCACCTGGCCCGGCGGCATGATAGGGCAGCGTGCACCTCGGATGACCTTATTGCCAAGAATCCGGCTCTTGCAAGGGAAGTGCCTGCTCACCTGGTGGTGGCCGCGGTCTTCAAAACCGTTGGGTCGCAAGTCAACCTTGCGACCGGTGGGTTCGATTCCCATGCACTTCCGCCATGCCAAGCGATCTGAATTGCGATCCACCGTCCGCTAGTGCAGAAGTTGGATCTCCGGTATGGCTTATGCTCTGGTCCTGCGAATCGGTGCAGCGCGCGGCTCGTCCTTGTGCCTTTGCCATGCTCGGCCCTTGGGGGCTAGCGGTTTCGCTGCATTTCTCGAAGCCTGTCACCGTTTGTGAGAACTTGATGCGATCTTGTGAATATGAAGAAGTTTAGGGATTCAGAGCACCAAGTCGCATTGGCCTTTCGAGTGAGGCAAGACAAGGGAGGTCACCTCAGCTGTCGATCATTCGAATCTTCTTTTTGGGAACAGTCTCAAGGCCGGCACAGCTCTTGTATTGAACAACTCAGGCGAAAACCGACTCCAAAATCTTGGGACGGTAAGTTACCGGTTTGGAAGCAGCGACTCTGCATCGAGTTCAATCGCGGAAACGTACATGCGATCGACATTGGCATCGATCAGACGTGCCGTACGGATGGAGTTTGTGCCTTGTGTAAGGCCGAACGCAAGTACTGGCACCACCAGGTTGAATAGAGCGCCAAGCCGGAAATCTTCCAACGCTTCCTCGAGGGCGTATCCTCTTACCCCATGGGTAATTAACGTCTCATGCCAAGCGGTGAACACCTCAAGATGATGGCCACTACGCTGGCCAGCGGGTTCACTACCACCTAGTAACCGTGTTGGATCGTTGGCAGCCAAGCTGCGCGTTGCCAATTGCCAGTCGAGAATCACCACAGCGTCAGCCGATTGTGGATCGCCGAACAATAAGTTGTCGGCCCGCAAATCCGAATGCACTAAGGAGGAAGGACGTTCGGCCAAATGTTCAGCCAGCCATTCGAGATGATGCAATACCCCCTCGCCCAGCGACAATCCCTTTGGACCGAGCCTCACTTCGTACTCGCTTGCGAAATCGGGCCAGTGTTGTTCGTAGGTCGCAAACCAGAAGGGATCATGATCAGGCAGCCAATGGAGCGCATCAAGCCGATCGTTATTCCAAAATGCGGCGTGCACCCTTCCAATCTGACGGACTGCGGCAATCACTTCCTCATGACGCATCCCTCGGACCTGATCACCGCACCTCAGATGCGTGAGGTCTTCCATTACCAGGACACTGCCATCTGGTCCGTTCTCAGCGTGGTAGAGTTTTGGGACGCGAACGTCGATGCGATCTGCAACGTCACGATAGAACTCTGTCTCTCGCTCGAATGCGCGGTTTTTGCGCTCCGTATCCCGAAAGACTCCTTGGGCAGGTTCGAGTTTCACGACCACACTCGCTGGCTGACCGTGTGTCGCATCGTCATAAGATATGTCGACTGCAGCAATGGAAGAGAGAAAGCCCTGACTCTCACCGATTGGTCGCAACTCAATTTCAACGACTCGCTGAGAAGAGATCATTCCTGCAGAGCGAAGGACATCGTCGATCCACGGAGCAGTAATCTCGTCTGTAGACTGCGGAATTGTCGATGACATTGAAAGCTTCCCAATCATCAACGGATCGTCAAGATTCGCTTCTCGCTGGCCTTGCGGGCAGGCAGGTCAAAGCGAGAGATTACCAGTTTTCGTCGCGGAGTAACAAACTCGGTCTCGTTTTGCTGAAACTAGAAAGGGATCTTCCATAGGGTGAGAGGATTGAGCCTGTCATGAGGGCGTGTGTCAGAATTAGTTCGTGCTCACCAATCCGTGCCGAGAGAATCGTTTTTGGGGCAACACAGTGAAAAGCACTGAAGGGATGCAAGGCTTCGAGGATCTGGGACTAGCAGGGTTTGTTTCGGAGTCACTAAACTAGGGCGCAATCACCCGTTAATTTCCATCTGCCGTGCAAGAAGAATATGATCAGGCAGCTACTGCAAAGCTTGAGCCGTTCGACAGAGGACCTTGGCAATACTGTCTGGAACCAGGCAGCGTTAAAGCATGGTTCAGACCATATGGGCGTCGCAGCGTTTGACGGCTCAGGCAGCCCACTTGTCTTCTTCGTCCATTGGTAACAACTCGTTCGGTTTGATCAGCTCTTGCATTCCACCGTTCTTGTAGGCCACGGCGTTGTTTGCTATTCGGAACGAGTAGGTATACACGGCCTGGCTGACCTTATTGAGCATCTGACGTTCGAGTGGGGTAATAGTGACTCCTTTCGGCTTGTAATTTGGCTTCTCCAGGTTCTTCATGGCCTTGCCAAAGTGCCTATATATGAAGAGTCGAAACTCTTCGAGCAATCCCGGGTCGATGCCAGTCTTCTTGAGGTTGACGTAACATTTGCGGAGCTTGCCGGTGATCCGCATGACTTTGTCGGCAGGAACGATGATACTCGCTGATTCAGGAAGATTGTCGCCCAGGCGAGTGATTTCGTAGATGCCGTGCCCAATGCCCTTGACCTTTGCGGCGATCGTCAGATTCAGTTGGAGTTCCACAACCCAGGGAATTCCGGATCTCTCTACCGGAAAGACCAGGAAGAACTTGATATCACGGTATTCCCCATCCGATGTGAGCGAGGTCCAGCGGTTTTTAACCGCGCCCCCCAGCGCGGTTGCTTTTCGGAATTCCGTCGATTCCCTCACCCAGGCGTCGGCCGCGTATAGCTCTTCGAGGTGCTGAAAGGTGACCGATGCCCTCGAAACGTCGTTGAGCTGTTCTACCCTTTTGCCACGTGTCGTGATCTTTTCCACAATGGTCTGTCGCTTCTTGATGCCTGGGTCTGCGAGAGAAGAAATGCGAACCGCAGATCTCAAGTTTCGACAAAACAGCATGAGTTGTCTTTGCCCGATAAGCCCCTTGGCAATGAGTTCGTCGATCTGGGCTTCGAACAGAGTTGATCGAGGACCGACCGAAAGTCCTGGTCTCTCCAACGGCAACCCTCGACCACCGGCCCACATGAACTGTTGCCCCACCTGCGCCGATTCAAGTTTCTGTACGGGAGATGCCATGATATTTCCTGTGAGTTTGTTTTGGTCCGAATGGTTCGACAGAATTCTATTGAAAGGCGCGGCTAAGGTGCCGAAGAACTTCCCGTGTCCGAGTCGTCAGCCTCGGTAGGGTCCGTGGGACTGGCCTGCGTCGCATCGCCAGGCGATTCCGGTGAGGTGGGGCTGTCGATGCTGGTCGAGCCGGCCGATCCGCCACTGTTCAGATTGACCATCGATCCCACGACGGAAACTCCCGAGCTATCGATCACGACGTAGTTACTGCCGACTTTCAGTGTCAGGCTGGAGGAGGCTTCGATCACCACATCGCTTCCGGCCGACAGGTAATAGCTGCTTCCGACATCGACCGAGACATTCGATCCGGCTTTGTGTTGAAAGTTCTTTTCCGCTTCTAGCGAATCATTGCCGGTAACCTTGGCCGAGCGGTCACCGGATACACTTTGAGAAAGATCACCTTCAATGCTCTGCTGAAGATTGCCGGCGCATTGATAGTCGTTGTTACCCTCGATCTGCTCCGTTTTGTCGCTGCCGATCAGGAGGTCCAGGCTGCCCCCATCGCTGTCGTCGCCCATACCGATGGTAAGCTGAAAGTTGCCTTCGATCTGCTCGGTCTGATCACCCACCACATGAAGATCCTTGTCGGCATAGATCTTCTCGTACTGGTTGCCGCCGTCGCTGTTGTCGTCGCTACCGACAATCAAATGGCGGTCGTTGAGCACCTGCTCCATCATGTCGTTAACCACGCGCTGGTCCATATTCCGTTGAGCGTGGACAAATATTTGCTCGCTGCCGGCCAGGTCTTCGAATCGGATCTCGTTGTACCCGTCGCCGCCAGTGCTACTGTTGGTTTTGATGTAGCTCTTCGTCTTCTCGTCGGGAAGCGTGTAAGCAGGCATCTGGTCGGCGTTGTACACCAGCCCAGTAATCAGGGGGCGATCGGGGTTGCCGTCCAAGAACGCGACGACCACCTCTTGGCCGATGCGGGGGATGAACATCGATCCCCAGTTCTTGCCGGCCATCGACTGCGAACAGCGAATCCAGCAGCTCGTGTTCTCGTCGCGGACGCCAACGCGGTCCCAGTGAAATTGAACTTTCACGCGACCGTATGAATCGGGCCAAATCTCCTCACCATCGGGACCGTCGACCACGGCCGTTTGCGATCCGTAGATCCGCGGAGAAGGAGTCTCACGAGGCGGGCGATAGGTCGTTCCGTCGGGGATGCAGCGAAATTCGTTGTAGTAATCGTCGACCGCCCGTCCGTTGCCGCTGTCGAGCCGATACGGCGCACCCACCCGGGCGTGGTGAGTGACCGACTTCAGCACATAGGTTTGCCCGTCTTCACCGTCGCAATCGTGGCCTGAAATGGTGAACTTACTGGCCGGAGCCAAGGTATGAACCTGGCTCGACCCTATCACCACATGCGACGGTACTTCGTCTTCTTCCATACGGGTTTGGGCATAGGTTGAGCCGTCGGACGCGGTTTGGAACAGGCCCGGATATTCGAATTTTTCGTAGGAAGAAATGTTGTCGTAGGTGAGCACCGTGTCCTTATCACTCAGCAGGTTGTCTGCCGGCGTCGTTGTCGATCGGGGCGGGTTGTCGACAAAGTTGTAGTCCGTGGAAGACCACTTGCCAGAACGGTACTCGTAGTGGTGGCGCCAGTCGGTAATGCGGTTCACCGTGGCCCTGGCCCCGCTGGAGTAGGTGTATTCGATGGTCGACGGATCGCCGTCTTGAAAAACGGAAGTGCTGTCGGCCAGCGCCAGGGTGTGCTTTCCGTCTTCATGGGTGAAGTAATAGAAGATGCCTTCGCGCTCCAATAACCTGGACACGAAATTGAACGCGGTTTCGTTGTACTGAACGACGTAGTCCAATTCCGGGTGCGAGCCGGTGATACCGGAAGTGGTGTAGTCGGAAAACCCGAACTGGCTGAACACGTCTTCGACGATTTGGGGCACCGTCATGCTCTGAAAGACCTGGCAGTTCGTGCTGCGGGTAAGAAACCACAGCCAGGGCACAACGACCGCGCGATACTCTCTTAGATCATCCCGTCGGATTCCAGCCGAGAATTGGCTGACGTAGCCGTTGAAGTAGCGGGAGTCACTCTGATCGGTGTCCATCGTGAGCGTGACGGTTTTGCCCACGATGTCAGTCGCGTCGATCGAATCGTCCTCGGACCACATCTCGAGATCGAACTTGAACAGTTGGGAGAGTGCTTCGGTGCCCTCGAAGCCGGCGAGCAGCAGCGTGTCTGTCCCCAGTGTCGTCGAGATCGAAAGTGTGCGATTCGATTGCGTTGTCGTCGACATACTCGATCGCCGTTATCAACAAAAGACGACCTGCGCCGCGTCGCAGGTCACGATATTTGAACCGACGTCTGGCCAGCGCTGGTCACGGAAATGGTGCCTCCCAGGGAGCACTGACACGTCGAAGAATCGTCCAGTGCCGGTTGGTTGCCGATCGTCACGTTGGCACTGCCGGGAGTCCACGCGGTGGTTGCCGGGACGCATGCACTCGACGTGGAACTGCAGGTTCCAAATGTGGGAATGTTCGTGATCGACTCAAAATCCTGAATGGTCGCTGCCACCAGCGATCCGGCGTCAACCATATTGGACGGGGTAACAAGCAGCGCGGAGGGCGCGGAGCCCAGCGTGCACTCGATCACCGCGCCTTCGACAACCTGAAATCCCATCGTGACCTCCCTCCATCGAGTCGACTGGGCACCCGCTTTGCTGCAAAATCGGTATTAACCAAACACCGTGCCTTCCTGCTTGACGTGCAGCACCGGGTGACCGGTGTTGTTCTTGCAGCCACGGGTTAGATTCAGCACGATCGCGTTAGCAAGCACCTGGTAGTCTGGAAGCACCCCGGCGATATGCCCACACGCCTGACAATACGCGAGGATCACTTTGGCCGAACCGACAAAGCTCGATTCGAAATCGTGGCCGCCGCATTTTTCGCAGGACGGTTCAGCCATGGGCGCATACTCCAATACGCACGTTTTCCGGCGGAAGCGAACGCCACCACGAAGGAAACACCAGCCACTCGCCTCGCGTGTTACGATCCGGAGTTAGTCGCCTGATCCCAGTTGGCGGTTACGTTACCACTGGAGTCACCCGTGTCGTGGTCGGTGACGGTGTACGTCAGCGTTACTTTGGCAGGATTGAACGTGACCGATTCAATCGGAATTTCACCACCGGACGACCCGCTGGGGTGATAGCTGGTGATCAGCACGTCTTCCATTTCGTAGGTCATGTAGGTTTCTTTTTCGCCTGTGGCACGGCACACGTCGATCGTCACGGTCGAAATATGGGTACCGTTGCAGCAGTTTAGAAAGATCTTGGGAGAGGCCTTATCGAGGACCTTCGTAATTGAAAAGTCCTGCAGGGCAACTCGCTCACCAGATCGAGCACCACCGGTGCTGACGCTAGAGCCAACCGCTTGGGTGGCACCAAAGGAGAACGAGAGGAGTTCAATCGCGTTGGAGTGGTTCGTGTCCGTCGACTCGCCGTCGATCCCGTCGATGGTTAAAAAGCAGTCAAAAGGCATGGTAAACTCTCCTAAAACCTAAGAACCAATCTGTTTTGAAAAGCTCGGTCCGATCGACCGCGTTGGAAATCTCTGTGGTCTATATGAGCCAGCTTCACCCGCAAGCCACGGTGAAACAGGTCAAGGTCTCTAATTCGAATCCAGTTTGAAGATCACGTTCTCCGCATCGGCCTCGGGTGTCACGGTAGCGAGCCAGGTGTTCCACCCTAGCCTTGCGGGCTGAGTCGTTGTGCTGTCCAGTCGCATGCTCGGGATGTCGTCCTTCGCAAGCACGGGTTGCACGTCGAACTCGTATTCGGGTCCGACATACAGACGGGTCATTTGTTCCAGAGCCCGGCAGTCGTCTCCGCCGGGGAGCAGCCGGCAAAACTGGGAATAGTTCAACGGGCCGAGCCTCAGCCGAAGCTTGCCCTGAACATCCCAGACCCGCCCTCCGGCGACGAAGTCGACGCCTAGCACAGCATGGTCGTCATGGCACGTTTGTAGACCTGCCACCCGTGAATGATCATCGTCATCCAGATAGAGCCAACGACCTTGAAATTGTTTGACTTCGACGGAAAAACCAAAATAGTCGGTCAAAAGGCCCTCGAGGCTGCTGGCAGAGCGCGCAGTGTCAGCAAACAAGCCAGCATAGTTAAGGATGGCTTCATCGGGGAAAGCCAGCCGGTCGCGCTGGTGCGTGGTCCCCATTCCAACCAGGCTTAGCAAGCAACTGGTGAAGAGATCTTCGTGATGTCCGCTCGATCGGGCTCGCTCGTAGCTCATCGGCAGGCGGTACTTCCGCCAGGCTTCATGGAACAAGGAGACCAATCGGTGGTGAAAGAGTTCCAGAAACTCTCCGAGAACTCGGTCCCCATACTTTGCGCGCTGTGACAGAAGCTGGGTGTAATGCTCCGGGAGAACGCCGCTAGGTCCGGTGAGGCCCAACATCGTCACGAAGATTTGAGGTAGTCCGTGACAGCGTCCGGTTTCCGGATCTGGCTTTGGAGTCTCGATACGCTGGATCGGGCCCGCCGGAAACTGCAATCCGGGGACGCTGCGGAATTGGACGGCTCCATCCGCCGCGCGGAAGCCAGCGTTCTGTTCTTCGCAGCTACTCTCGGAATGTTCCGGTTCTATCTCGCGCAGGCGATTGCGACGGTGATGCTCGAGAAGGCGAACCGCTTGGAAGAAGTCGAAGCGGTATCCTTCTTCAAACAGTCGCCGGACTAGTGCAGCGTTTTCGTGCCCACCCTGGGTGACCATCGTCGTAATTCCTTGCGTTGCTTGGTGACCAGGACCAACTTCGAGAACGAGTTGATGCTGCTGTACATGCCGACAAACCGTTCGAGCACGGTGGCAAACAGGAACATGCCTGCGCCGACGAATCGTTCTTCGTCTAGCTCGACCGTGATATCGAGCCCGCTGCAAAATCCGGGCTCGACCCCGGCCGTGGGATCGATGCGATCCAGATCACGAAATGCATTGATTCTCCCCACCACTCGGCGGCTATTCACGCTGAGAATGCCGTCGTAGGGAAAGGGGTTCTCCGTCGATTCCTGAAAGTCGTACACGCGGAGCAATTCCTTGAGAGCTTCGGCCCCTTCGCTGCCCCCGGTTACGGAAAGGTGATTCAGTGACATCGACGAGATCAATCGCCACACGGCCGACTTGCGCAGGCGTGGTCGAACCGTCGGTGTCGGGGCTGTCAAGCATTCGATCTTCGAGAAGGGCCCTCCGGCTTGTAGGCGGAAGTCGGGCGAAGACCCACCAAAGGGCAAACGTCCCGGCAAATCTCGGTTCAAACAGGTGGTTTCTACTTTCGCGACCGAGTCGGTGATTTCCGCTGGATTGAAGTCGAGGTCGACGAAGGAGAGATGGATTTCGGTTCCGGAATCTGCGATTCCTTCGCGGCGAATACCCCGCTTTCGAGTGCCGAACCAGAACGCATTGTTCGCCGCCGACGTATCGGTATGTCGAATCGAGTAAAGGGGTGAAAACGGGGTCGACTTTCCTTCTCCGTCGGTCGTCGATACCTGATCGACGGAATAGATTTCCATGGAACCAGGGCGTCGGGCGTCCGGTACTACCTGATACTCCGAATGTTCGTGTGTGAGGGCAATCGGTTCGGCTGTTTGCGAAAACAAATTGACAATCGGGGTGCAGCCCAAGCGAAAGGTATTTGCAGACACGTGTCGCTGGAGCGCTTTTGATTCCCGATTGAAGTAGAGGAAGAGATCGATCGTTTGTCCCTGGCGACCTTGCAGTGCCTGGTCGAGTCCCGTCAGGTCGACGAACAGAAATTTCTCGGGAAACGCGAAGTACTCCGCCAGAAGCTGATAGCCTCGGGCCGTGCGTGGATTGTGTGGGAACAACGCCTCGTCTTGATCGAAGCCCACCGGCCGGAGACACTCGGGACCCAACCGATAAGGTGCCGGGTCCTGAGTTCCGTCGGCAACCAAGACTTGGACTACATTGTTGAAAATCAGTTCGTAAAGTTCGTGCGCGTGCTGACTTTGGCCGGCGAGATAAAACCTCAGCGAGTCGGTCCCCAGTTCACCGATGGGCAGCTTTTTGTTCGCACAGCGAAGCTGGAGGTGGAGAACGCTTTCAACCTTGCTCTGCGAGGCGATTTCCGGTGCATCGAAGGGAGGGCCATTCAGCGCGGCCTGTGTCAAGCTCAAAGGCCAAAGTGTGACCGGGTAACAGGTACGAAACTGGCACCTTTCGCCACCAACGGGTTCGCTTTCGAGGACCGAGTGACGAGGAACCTTGTAGGAGGTGGTCAGTTTTCCCACCGACTGGTCCAGATGAAACTGGGTGATGGCCAACGATGGAATCGGCGCCAGATATTGCGGTGCCAAGACGTTGAGGAACGACTCCGCGATCTCCGGGAAATCGTCGTCGAGTTTCTTGCGGATTCGCGCGGTCAAGAAGGCAAAGCCTTCCATCAACTGAGTGACGTGTGGGTCTTCAGCCCCGGGCGAATTCAATCGCAAGCGCCGCGCAATTTTAGGATAAGCCCGACCGAACGCGTCGCCCTGCTCGCGAAGGTAGGCCAACTCGCTGCTGTAATACGGAAGCAGTTCCTCGGTCATGATGTCCCTTCCATGAGTCTGAATTGGCCCGTCGCAGTCATTAGATCGGCTTGAACGTATACGGCTTCCAAATCACCCGCGAGCATGGCCTGAATCTCGAACCGCACGCAGTGGTCCAATTCCGATTCTCGTGGCAGCAGGTTCACACATACTTCCCGCAGGCGAGGCTCGTAGCGAACGATTGTTCGTTCGATCTCACTGCGAAGTTCTTCCACTTCTTTGTCCGAACATAGATCACTTCCCGAGAAATCACGGAGCCCATAGTTGAGAATCGAGTGTTCAAGATGCGGAAATTGCTCTGCTCCAGGTATGGCGAGGGGGCGTGTATTGAGGAGTTTTTCCAGGTCGACCAGCAGCGACATCCGCGAGAAATCAACCCGGCGACGATGCGCGAACGCATCTCCATTCCGAGTCTCCGGAACGCCCTCGATCAGGCGATCCCAAAATGACAGCGACGGTTCTCGTTGATCGAACATGGGGATGCGTTGCAAGGCTGCTGACGGGGAATTGGTTCAGTCCGGGGCCGCTCGCGGTATTCGAGTTCGTCGCTTGAATGATCCTCACCACATCAAGCGGCCAGTTCCAGAGCGTTTTGTCGAACGGCGGTTAACTTCGTTACCAGCCGCATTGAGGACGTTGACGAGTCGCCCTGCAGATGCGGCTGCAAATGAATGATGCACAAGAAAGTGCCTGGCTGAGCGGCCACGTTGCGGATTTGTACCTTCGCGCTGCGGAGCGGGAACTTCAGTCGCACAATCGGGGGCGCGTTCATGTCCGCGGAAACGTATTGGTGGATCCACTTGTGCAGGTACGATTCGAGTTTTTCGGCCGACGCATACGAGCCCAGATGATCGCGAGCGATGACCTTGATGTAGTGGGCAAAGCGGGAGACGCAGAGCATCAAGTTCAACCGCGTCGATAGTTGGGCATTCCGCGTCGGGGTTGGTCGGTCGTACTTGGCCGATTGTTGAATCGACTGGCTGCTATAAAACGCGGCGGCCTGCGTGTGTCGGCAATGGCAAAGCGGGATGAATCCCGCGTCCGTGAAGTCTCGCTCGCTCTCGTCGCTGATGACGACGTCGGTCAGCATTTTGGGAACGGTCTCGCCGCGATCGGTGTCGAAGTAGTCGGCAGTCAACTCGGTAACGAGCCCACCACGCTCGATGTTCTCCGCCACGCCGATGATGTCTTCAAACCATCCCGTGCGAGCAAATGCACGCATGACCACACTGCCGTACGCGTAAATCGCACTCCCCCACAGGTAGTTTCGCCCGTTGGGGTGTCGAACGTCTTCTTCGAACATGAAGCCGTCGGTTCGCGCGTTGCAACGCTGATAGGGGCGCCGCATCAGCACGCGTGGCATCGTCATGGCCACGAAACGCGAATCCTCCGAACTTCGAATTGATCTCCACGGCGCATATTCGGCCTGGGTAAAGATTCTCTCCAGGTCGATGTGCCGGTCCAGGTCCGCAAAACGGTCGACCCCGAACAGCTCAGGGGCAACCGAGGTAACCACCGGGGCAAAAGCAGCCGCGGCAACTTCGCTGATGTATTTTAGGGCTCGCAGGTCATCGACAGGATGATCCGCGGTTACGCGGTGGTGAACGGCGTGGTCGCACAAGATCAGGCCGAAGGGCTGCCCGCCTGGAGTGCCGAATTCATCCTCGTAAATTTTCCGAAACAACTGCGATTGGTCGAATTCGATGGCCCGTTGGGCGTCGCGTGCCAGCTCGTTCCAGTGGACGTTCAGAACGCGAACCTTCACGCCAGAATTCGGCGGGATCTGAGAAACGAGGAACCGCAGCCCTTGCCATGTGGACTCTAACTGCTGAAAGGCCTCGTGGTGCAGAATTGCGTTGACGAACTGGTTTAACACCTCGTCGAGTGCCGCGATATCGGCGTGCAGACGGCTGGCGACCGATTCCTTGTCCTCGAGCCCGACGGCACAGCGAACCGACCCGAGCCACAAGATCAACGCTTCGAGCGGGTCCGTCTCTTCAAGAAAGCCCTTCAGCTCGCGGACGAGTTGCGCAGGATCGGCAGCAATAGCCGAAAGCGTGTCGGACAAGCCGTGTCCGGCCGGCGCATAGTTCGACGGTTCACCCATCACTGCTTCTTGTCACCCCCATCCATGGGGAACGATCTTCCTTGAATCGCAGTCGGGTCAGGAATCCGTTCCTGCTGCCGCGAACAATTCAACAAACGGTCAGCCGCTGAACGAAACGACTGACCGCTTGTGAGTGATTGCCATGACTACTCGCTGAAGGTTGGAATCGAAGCGACCAACCGGAGCGAAGTGGTTAGCTCTTCGAGCTGCAAGAAGGGTCGCAACCAGGCGATCGCCTGATAGGAACCTGGGGCTCCTGGAACCTCTTTCACCTCGATCACGGCTTCCGACAGTGGGAACCGTGCCTTGGCGTCGTCGCTTGCGTTGGGATCGGCACTTACATAGTTGCTGATCCATCGCTTCATCCACTTCTCGCAATCGGCACGTTCCATGAACGAGCCAATCTTGTCGCGGGCGATAACTTTCAAGTAGTGCGCGATTCGTGAGGTGGCCATGATGTAGGGCAACCGGGCTGAAATCGCGGCATTGGCCGTCGCCGCCGAACGATCGTACTTCAGCGATCGCTGAGCGGTTTGGGCACCAAAGAAGACCGCGTAGTCGGTGTTCTTGTAGTGTGAAAGTGGCAGGAAGCCCAGTTTACTCAGTTCGGCTTCGCGGCGATCCGTAATCCCGATTTCGGTCGGGCACTTCATGTCCAAGTCGCCGTCATCGCTGAGGAAGATGTGCGCCGGCAGTCCTTCAACTTTACCACCACTCTCCGCACCGCGAATCCGCGTGCACCAACCGTACTTGGCGAAGGTGTCGGTCATCCGTGCACCCAGCACCCAGGCCGCATTCATCCAGGCATAGTGCGAGTGGTTGACCGGCAAGGCGTACTTCGATTCGTCGTTGAGTTTCACTTCTTCGAAGTGGAATTCTTCGATCGGCTTGGTGTTCGCACCGTAAGGCAATCGCGAAAGTACCCGCGGCAGAGTGAGTGCCACGAAACGCGAGTCTTCGCTGTCGCGGAACGAACGCCATTGGACGAACTCGACCGACTCGAAGATCTTTTCGAGATCGCGAGGCTTGGCCAACTCAGTCCATTCGTGGAAGCCGAACATCTTCGAAGACGCGGCACTAATGAAAGGGCAGAACGCCGCGGCTGCTACATTGGAGACTTTTTCCAGGAATCCGATGTCATCGGGATGCGTCGAGAACTCGTAGTCACCGATCAAGAGGCCGTACGGTTCTCCACCCGGCGAACCGAATTCGTTCTCGTAGAGCTTCTTGAACAGTTGGCTCTGATCGAATTCGATGGCCTTGTTGAGATCCTTATACAACTCGTTCTTGGAGACATTGAGCACCTTGATCTTCAAGGTGGCGCTGGTCTCGGTGTTCATCACCAAGTAGTTCAGGCCACGCCAGGTGCCTTCCATTTGCTGGAACTCCGGCGCGTGCATGATGGCCGCCAACTGCTCGGAAATGACGGCATCCAGCTTATCGATGGTGTCTTTGATGGTCTGCGTAACGCAGGTGTTCCATTCGCAGTTACCTTCGTTGGCTTGCTGCGTGAACGTCCGGAGCATTTCCTCGGCATAAGGGCGCTCGGTTTGCCGTGTGGCAATGACAGCTCGATCCAACAGAGGCAAATCTTCGACGGCGGTGCCGTCACCAGTGGCTTCAGAAATCATTTCTTGCCTCCTTTGCCTTTACCTTTGGCTGGCTTGTCCTTGCCTTTGCCATCGGAGGCAAGTGCTTTCGAAAGTTCCGTCATACGTTCCGCGTCTTGGAGCGTTTGTTCCAAGATGTGTTCCAAATCTTCCGAGCGGTCGACGCGTGTCAACAAGTCGCGGAGGCGATTTCGCGTATCGAGAAGTGCCTTCAGCGACTCGACCTGCTCGACGATGGCGCCCGGTTCAAAGTCGTCCATCGAATTGAACTTCAACTGGACCCCGATCTCCGAGTCTTCTTCGCTCAGTACGTTCTTCACTCGCAAGTCAACTTCGGGTGTCATTTTGGCCATGACATCGTTGAAGTTGTCGCGGTCGATCTGAACAAATTTGCGCTCGCGAAGGGGCTTCAGTGGTTCGGTCGGCTGGCCCGAGAGATCGGCGACCACACCCACGACGAAAGGAAGTTCCTTAACAACGGAAGCTCCTTCGGTCTCCACTTCGTACGTAATGTGCACGCGGGGCTTTCGCACGCGCGATAGTTTTTGTTGGACGCTTTCCGACATCGAATTTGGCCTCCTGCTAGGAGAGTATGACGCTCAGCCGACATACACCGATTCGGCCGGGAAGTTCATAGGCTGGCAGCGAAGCTAGCACCGTCGTCGTCTGGATGGCCGACGATAGCACTGGTGACAATGTTCACCACCGTCTGTAGTGTCGAACGAATTCATCATTGGACTGCAATCATAATCTTCAGGTTCACGGTTTGGCCGGGCACGACGTCCGCCGTGCCTGCGCCGCTTCGCTGATTGGTCTCAGCGGTCACCTTGTGAGAGCCGGCAGCAACGTCGTCAAACTTAAATCTTCCCTGATCCCCACTAACGACTTTGCCGGCACCCTCGAGCTGCACGACGGCGCCCTTCCGCGGAGTTCCATCGGCGGTGACCACCTGACCTTCGATCTTGCCGGTGGTGGTAAAGACCATATCCTGCATGGCCGTAACACCCGTGAAGGCAATCGGACCGTCGACTTTCTTCGCCGAGGTAGGCTCACCTGTTGCAGCAGTCGCAGACGCGGAGGTGCCTGATTCCGTGGAAGGTTCGGTCATCTCCGCAACAGTACGGGCCAGCAACGTCATGGGGCCCGCGACAAGACCTTTCGTAGGTAGTTGCACCTCGAGCCTGTGCGACTTGCCGAATGTGACCGGTTCGGCCTGTTTGAATCCGACTGGTACTACGGCCTCCCCTTTATCAATGATTCCGTTCCCGTTTAGGTCGAATGCGAACTCGATGTCGTCGACCGCACCGCACAGCGACCACTCAGCTTGAACCACGGCCCGGATCGTTTCCTGAAGCCCCAGAATCTGCCCGCCGGTTGGTTGCAAGATTTCTAGTGCCGGCGCATCCTTTAACACATAGACCGGAATGGCGACCGTCCGCGACTGTTCGCCTGCCATCGCCCGGGCGAGGATCGTTTGATGTCCGATGACTCCGGCGGTATTCAAGTCGAGCGTGATATCTTTGACGTGAGATTCGACGATGAAGCCGGGTGGCTTTTTCGTGGCAACAAGCCTTAGCGTAGACGACTTTCCATTCCAGAATGTTCTTCCCTGTTGTACTTCTGAAGAATCGAGTTGGCCGTTGTGGTTCCAGTCCAAACCAATGTGAAACCCAATCTGTGCCGGACCGTCGATCCTTGCATGAATCGGGATTTGCGCCGCTAATTCTCGGAACATCACCTTGGTGTCGGGCTGTGGGCCGACGACGTCCAAAGCGAGTTGTTCGTCGGGTTTGCCGGCTAACTGTTCGAGGCCGACCCGATCACGCAGCACGCGCGATACTCCGGCCACACCGATCTGAACTCGGAAGTTATCGCTGACGCGAGGCGGAACAACCGCATCCAAAGCGATTGATTCTTGGCCAGCAGTCATCTGCCCCGTCAACGTTCCCTGGGTCGCCAGTGTGGGGGCTAGCTGAATCTCAACGGGAACCGGACTCGTCGAGTCGCTGCTTCGTAGGCGGGAAACTTCAACGCGAACTTTGCCCGCTTGGGGGTCGAAGTAGGTACTTCGCCCGAAACACCGCAGCACATCGAGAATGGCAAGATCGACCTCGCGTTCGTCCAACAGATTCTTTCCATCGTATAGTCGCACGGTAAGCGTCTGTTCTAGCGAGAGGTTCATCTCAGGATCCGGAACGACAGGCAATGGCCCCACGTCCTCGGCCTTTGCCGTCACGGCAACCGACTCGCTCGAGGTCGAGCCGGTAAACTCGACACGAAGATCGAGAGCGTCGGTCGTGTGCTTCACGACGGACACGTCCAGCGGCAGCGACTGGTTCGGGTACAAGTCGATCCGCCCGTTCCGCTCTGCCCGATCGTCCCACGCGATAGCCAACTCCGCCGCTTTCGGTTGCGGGGTTTCGATAGCAATGCGCAGTGGTAGCCAGTCAACTTGTCCGGTGGAACACTCGATCATGGCCGCGATGGCATGTCTCGGAACTCGCTCGACATTTGGCGGCGCCACGACCTTCAGCCACACGCGCTGAACTTGACCAGCGACGAGGTTCGAATCCAGAGGGAAAGAGACTCTCCCGTTGGTATCTTGTTGCCCTCCTAAGGCGAATCGTAACGGAGGGCCAATCCCGCTTCGCTGAAGAATCAATCGCGGATTGGCCTCTTTCGGCGAATCTCGTAAGGCCGTAATTCTCAGCGGGACAACCATCTCTTCGCCGGGTGGAATGACCAACTCGGTATTTCCTGTCAGGGCGAAGTAGCCCGATTCAACGGGTGCGACATATCCGGGATCGAACCGCATGATCGATTCGGCAATGCTATGAATGGTGTTTCCGTAACAAAATCCCGGCAACTCGAGGCTGTCGTCGTATAGCCGGTTGACGTTCCATTTCAGCAGTTCGATTTCAGCAAGTTCCATGAGACGCTGCATCGGCACGTCTCGTGGATCGTCTTTCAGGTAGCGGCTGGCCCGATAGTCGGACATGATCAGCAACCGAGCCCATTGCCCCCACCAAGTACCTTCTCCGAACTCATTGCTCGGATCGCTGTAGAGGTCGTTGATGAATTGTCGGATGTCGGACGAAGCCACCGCTCGATCGTGGCGTATGGCTTGATGCTGTTGCAGGTCGGCAAACGATTCGAACCCTTGCGTTCGAATTGGGCTGAGTTGTTGCAATAGACTCAGAAGTTCTGACCGAGCCTGGTCATTCATCAGTATCTGAAACGTAGCATGCAACAACATGGGGTTTGCGGGCCGATTGCGGTACGTGGTCACGTCCTGCCGGAACCCGATATTGAAATCCTTGAAGTTGGGACCAGGATATTGGTCAATCAGAAGTTGCCGGCGAAGTTCTGGTGGCAGGAAACTCAGTTGCAGCACCGCACGGGTATTCATCCAATCAACGGGCTGGAGCGAATCCTCCGCACTGTGGATGCCACGCTCGCGAACGTTCATGGCGAGGTGTGCTGCATCCGACAGCGTCGTTGGACTTGGATTCTTGCAGAACGTCTTGAGGCTAACGATAAACTCTTCGAGCAGTTGCAAGTCGTGGCTTTTACGGACATCCCAGCCCGGGACGATTCCCAACCAGGAAATCAAGGCCTCGATGTCCGAGGTCATTTCTTTCAGTTGGGTGAATTGTGAAAAGTACTTGTCTAGATCCGCGTCCACCTCGCGGTAGAGTGTCTCGGCCCGGTACATTCCCTTTTGGGCCTGTTCCAATCGCCCGGTGATCAAGTCGACTTCCGCCTGTCGGCGGATGACGTCGGCCGCCGCTACTCGTTCTTGAACGAACGAAAGCAGGAACGGATGCCGGTAGAGTCTGGTCGGAACTCCCATGGAGCGCGTCGCGACCGCCAGCTTCACGAGTGCGGGATCTCGCCACTGGCCTTCGCTACGAATCCTTTCCGACAATACCCCGATCAACCCGGCCTCGATGAGATTACTATTTCTCAGTTCTTCGACTCGCTGGTCAGTGGGCTCGGCAATCACTTCATCCAATTCGATTCGCTCGATGGCGAGTTGACTGTCTGGTGTGACTTCTGAGTCGAAGGCGAGGGACCAGTCCGGAGTGCAAATCGATTCCGTGTGCGTTTGTAGGTCGTGCACGATCTTTGGGATCGACTGGTCGAGGATGCCCTGAGCTTTCTTGGGCAAGTTGGCCAGAACAGCCTCTTCGGCCCGCATGAGTGCCAGCTTGAGCCGGCTCCACTGCATGGGCCTGTGGAAATCCTTGCCAGAGTTCTGAACCTCCATTTCCTGTTGCCACCCCTGGCAAATGCGATCGATGAGCTGAGCTGGCGTTCGAGCGTCGCAGGCCAAAGCGGCAACGCTTTCCTTGCCGGCTGAGTTCTGGGAAGGTTCACTTGGTGTTGCATTTGCCTCAGAGCTGCTTTCCGGATTGGGAGAGGCTGGGGCTGCCGCCGATTCACCATGGTTCGGGTCTGCCCGGGTTGCGGAAGCCAATTCTGCCTGTGGTTCACTCGCGGTCTTCGGTGCTGGCTTCGTGACCTTCCCACTCTCGCGGAGAGGTGCTGGATCGGTCGAGTTTGGTTGTACTTCCGCGAGTACGGTCTCCAGGGTAACTCCGCGGTCAACGGAAACCAGCGGGAAGTCCTCACCTAAATGCAATTGGAACGGCGTCTGTGAAACACGTTGGTGTTCCAGCGACCAATCGGAGACGGCACGTTCGACAAATGCGGCGAGTTCCGACGCGGTGATCTCACCGTTGTTGTTGCTGTCGATGATTTTCGTAGAGGACGACCCCGCACCGCCTCGAAGCGCGTACGCTACGGTCAGCGCAAAGGGAGAGACTGCCAGGCCCGGGGGTGGCGCGGAAACCTGACCGTCGTCGGCCGAGCAGATAATGCACAGATTGGGAAATGGCCGTTCCCCGTCGGCCTCCGCCTTCTGTTTCAACTTGGCAAAGTCGCGTTTGAGATAGTAGCTGAAGTCATTTCCCAGCATTCCCATTTGCAGGTTGCGGTCGAAGCGAACGGTGTCGAGTAACAGCAACACGTTCTTCGTACCACGATTCGCAATCACTTCCAGCATATCGGTCAAGGAAAGGCCCGCATCAAACTGACCGAGACGCGAGGAACGGTGCAGAATGTAGCCGTCCTGCTCATCCGATACCCCGTGAGCGGCCATATAGATCACACAGGTTTCGCCCTGCACGAGCCCGAGTTGATGTTCGAAAGAGTGCTTGCTGATCGATCCGTCGAAATCGGAGTCGTCACTTGCAATCGGTTCGACGTTATCCAGGACCTTGTTTCCCAACGAACGGATGAGCTGGCCGTCCTGCGGGCCGTAGCTTACGAACGGAATGGCTGGCGACATGTAGTCGGACTCGACCATGCAGACCAGCTTCGGCTTGTCGGGTGGTGACAGAAAAATCCAGCTACTTACAGATGCGAACGCGATCAAGCAGAGCATCGTGAGAGAAACGATGACGTAGAACCCGAACCACTCGGGAAACCGTCCGCGGCTTGCATCCAGCGTTCGTCGTCCGCCCAAGAATCGTTGTGCGTCGGGCGGCATCGAGACGTTGTCTTCTGCTGCTTCCGCCAAGTCGTTTTTCTGCTCCATCGAGATGCTAGCGTCGGTGCGTTGCTCGTCCGGCGCAGCATCGGCAACCGGCGCACTCGATTCCGGAGATTGCTGTGGTGGCAGTGTTTCTTCGGTCATGATGTCTCTGATCGAAGCTGACGCGAGAATCAGCAAATTCTGCGAAGCTCGGCAAGTTATGGGAATCGTATGGACTGAGTAGCAGCTCAACCCAATGTTCTCACTATCGGCCGAATGATGATTTTCCGACAAACTGTTGTTCCACAGTTATTCAGAACAAGTGATGTAGCCGATACGATCCTCAGCGCCGTTACGGCGGCAGGCTTGCGTTGCGAGCATTGCTGCCGTGGTGCATGCGCACACTGTCTCAAGTGGAGGTAGGACTTGCCTCCCGCATGCAGTTCACGATGGAGTCGGTCTCACGGACGAGGACAACTATGCGAACTCGGCAGGTCCGCTGGTTCGAGGGAATGTTGGTGCTGCCGCACCACTTCCAGGCTGCTGAAGCCAACATTCACGATTGGCTCACAACCTCCCAGACGTGGTTGGCCCCGTATTACTACGGTGTCCGCGAACTGGAACTGCTGACCGATGCGCTTGCCGATTTCGAAGTGCGTATTCCCAAGCTTCAGGCTCGACTCAAGGATGGGACGCTGATTTCCGCCCCAACCAACGGGCATCTCGATACACTTGATGTGCGTGCTGCGCTTCAACAGAGTTCCGAAGTTTATGTCTACGTCGTACTGCCCCAATTCGTGCTGGGCAAATCGAATTCGGGTCGCAAGAACGGCGTGCCCATCCAGCAACGGTATCTAATTGAAACCGAAGAATGGGAAGAGCGAAACAGCGGCCACGCCAGCCGAGCGATTGAAACACACTATCTGAACGTACAATTACGGGTTCAGCCCAAGTTGGAGTCTCCGCCTGGCTACGAATCGCTTCCGTTGTTCAGGCTCCGCCGCTCGGGTCAACCGGGCGGAATCCCTGAGATCGATCCGGGCTACATTCCTCCACTGCTGTCATGCACCGGCTCGGACAACCTGCAGCAAGACATTCTGTTGGCAATCTGCGCTCAACTCGGTTCGTACATCAAGACGCAGGCCGCCGACTTGCAGACCCAGGGCGGCTGGAGTGAATCGAATTTACCGCAGGTACACCACGCGATCATGCAACTGGCTGCGGTGAACGCCTCGTACCCGGTGCTGTTGCAGCTTGTGCAGGCCCGCAGCGTACATCCTTTTGAGATGTACAAAGAACTTTGCAGGCTCGTCGGCCAGCTTTCTCTGTTGAGAGACGATTGGCAACCGCCGGAACTGCCGGCTTACGATCACGACGATTTGGGGCCCATTTTCGCGAATATCAAGGCCGAAATCGACGCCATGTTCTGCGCCGACGGGCCGATCGCCCAGATTCATCGCTTCCCATTGATTGGCGTCGAAGATCGCATGGAAGTGAGCCTCGACCCGAACTGGTTGCAAGACGATTCTCAGCTATTCATCGGGATTCGTTCCGACCTGGCCGCCGATGATTTGGATCGGTTGATCGGAGAAAGCCATCTCGACTGGAAACTCGGTACGAGCCGGCTCATCTCGCAGATCTATCGCAACGGAGAGGCAGGGCTAAATCTGAGTCGCATCCATGGACGTCACGCGTCATTGCCACAGTTGACGGATGTGACCTACTTCAAAATTGAAACCGGCGGGCCGTATTGGCAACAGCTCGTCGATGCGCCCACGCTGGCGCTGAAAGTGAATCATCGCTTCGTCCGCGGTGATTTTACCGGCAACAACACCATCAGTGTTGTCGACGAAAGCGATACTCCTCACGAACTCACCCTCGACCTATTCGTGCTCCAAAATGCAAGGGTCCTTTGAAGCCAAAGTGGTCCCGTTGACACTCTACGTGTTGAGTGTCATGGGACGCATTCGATCATCCGCCGGGGCATCACCCGAGCAGGACGAGGTCCGTCCGCGCCTCAAGAACTATCTCGGACAGTTCAACGTCCGCGGGCCCCAAGAAGAGGACTTTGCACTTGCCAAAACCGCGTTGGTGTACTGGATCGACGAGTTGCTGGTGAATTCAGAATGGGAATTCGCCTCGCAGTGGCGAGACAATCCCCTGGAGCGGGAGATTTACGGATCGCGCAACCGGGCCTGGAAGTTCTTCGAGAATGCCGACTACGCTCGATCGCTCGAACAGACCGACGCATTGGAGACATTCGCTCAGTGTGTGGCCCTTGGATTTCAAGGAATCTATCGCAGCGAAAGCCTGCGGGCAGCGGCAGTAGCATCGAAGCGATTGCCAGAAGTCGCCCAAGATGAAACCACATCGGAGTTATCGGTCGACACGATCGATGGGAAAGCATCTGGCCAGCAGATCAACGGCCACGTGCAAGCCAATGGAACGGCGACTAGTACGGCGTTGTTGCCCCCTGCTCAGAAGACCACGGCCCCCGAGATATCAGTCGGCCACCAACCGCAGACGCTGGCGGAATGGGCAGCCCCGGTGTTTTCGCAGCTTCGTGGGGAACAACAGCCGCCGTTTCAGCCAATCACCCCCTGCGAAACTCCTCGCGACGCCCAACCGCTTTTGGGCGAGCAGCACTTCATTCGTTGGGGGATTGCATTGGCGGTTACCACGGCCATCTCGCTTTGCATCCTAGCCGTTCGAGGATTCTAACCGTGATCGGCTCTTCGATGACTAAAGCACTGAAGCCCGTTCTGAAGATACTCCTGCTGCCCTTCACGTTCGTCGCGAAGGTCGCCGAGGCATGGTTCTCGGGGACTCTTCCAAGGTGGGCGTATCTCGCCATCGAGATCACCACCGTTGCCGTCGTCACGGTGGTGTTAGCAGCCGTCAATTGGTACTTCGGTCTGGAACGATACTTGATCGGGCCCCTCCCGCTGCGGAAGGTGTGGCTTGGTCTACTCGCGTTTCTCGGCTACGCCAGCGTGCGGTTGATTCTCCTGCTGTTGCAGCACGCCCCTCGACGTGCGGAAGAGTTTCCCGATATCGCCGAAGCAGTGGCCTCCGGGTGCGAGGCACTAGCGATTGCGAGAATCAACATCCGCGAAACTCCGCTGTTTCTGATTGTGGGAACCGAAGATGAAAGCGACTCGGCGCTGGCGTCCTCACCGGTTCTCGGGGAGACCTTTTTCGGAGCTCGAGAAGCGGCACCCGTGCGATGGCACGGCAACCACGAGGCGATCTGGGTCACCATTCCCGGGGTCTCTGCAATCAGCGCCCAGATTTCTCGGGTCACGGAATTCAACGAATCCGAAGACCAGCCCCCTGCCGGTATACGACTGACCGTCGAAGAAAAAGAGCTCCACGCACGGCGCCTGAAGTATTTCATGACGTTGATTCGGAAAATCCGCGGGTCGGTCGTGCCCCTCAACGGAGTGCTCTTGGCCGTGCCGTATCGTTGGATTAGCGATCCTGAGTATGCTCAGCTGGCCGATACGGTGCAGTCCGATATGTCACAGATCCAGGGCGAGGCGAAGGTGAAGTGCCAGTGCCATGTGGTGTTTCACGATATGGAAGAGACGGTTGAGTTCGCCGCGTATCTCGATCGCATCTCGGCCACCGATCAGCGACGCTTGATCGGGTGTTCTTTACCGTTCTTCACGTCTCCCAGCGAGAGTGATGTCGTGCCGTTGCACGATTGGCTGCAGACGTTCTTCGAACGAAGCGTCTTCGGTTGCTACCAACAGCAGCTTGGCCATGAGACCAACGCGCTGCTTTACCGCTTGTTGAACACGTCGCGGCAGGCACAGCAAAGGTTTCGCAGCCTGCTAACCAAGGCGTTTGCGGTCGACGCTCGACAACGCTTTTATCTTGGCGGGGTCTATTTCGCGTCGTTCGCACGTTCGGATCGGGCATTGTTCGACGGCATTCCCGAGAGACTGCTCAAGGATCACGATGAAGTCATTGGTTGGAACGAATTGGCCATCCGCCGAGACCGCCGATATCGTTTGTGGTCGTCTGTAGCCGCGGCCGCCGTCGTCATCATGTTGGCACTCGATGTGGTGACTCTCAGCGGCATGATCATCGGGCGTTAACGACCAAAATTCGATCGCCACTTCGACGTGGCTGCCGCGAAGGATCGCGACCATGGTGAGACAGAACTGGCGAGAGACAGGCTCTTCGTGTGACGTCGATTTGCCCATTTCGCGTCGTATTCGCCATCCCGCCGTGCGCCGCTGGCGAGACCAAGGTCAACGTGCGGTTCTTCGCACGACCAAAACGAGTCGTTCGCGAGTGGGACTGGCGATTGGGTTTGCCTGTGCATTGGCGATCTTCTTCACACTGATTGTCAGCACATGGTTTCAACCGCTACCGAAGCCGCAGTTGGTTTTGATTTCCAGCAATCTGTCGAATAGCCCCCTGTTGCCGCCGACCCCTTTCGTGGGAAACGACGCTCAGGCGTTGTATGGGCTCAATTCCGTGTTGAACGTGTCCGACGCGGACCCCGACAGCTTGAGCTATGAGGAAATGCGAGCCGTGATCTCGCGGCTTCCGGATTCGCCGCTCTTGCCCGCCTGGTTTCCTTGGCAAAAACGTACGACGCTGGTTTATTCGAATGCAGCAGGTTTGGGGATTCCACCCGCTCCCGGGCAAGAACCGGTCCCCTACCTATTACCAGACGATTTCGGAATGTCCCTCAGCCTCGTGGGATTTCCTACCGATCGGGCCATCGCAGTCACCGATTTGCTGGACAAGCTGGCCAATCAAGACGCTGATCACAAAGTACTGGTGCTCGATTGCCAGCGGTTCGATCATTTCTGGCCACTGGGCGTGCTTTCCAATCGGTTCGTCGACTCGGTGAGGAATGAACTACGCAAGAATAAGGAGCGATACCACGGCATCATCGTCATCTTTTCTTGCTCTTCTGGCGAAGTGACCTGGGCGGAGAACGGCTATTACCACACGGCGTTCGCCTACTATTTCATTCGAGGACTTTCCGGGCTCGCCGACTCCACGATTGGAAACAACGATGGTCGTGTCTCTGCACAAGAACTGTTCGACTATGTGAGCAGCAGCGTTCAACAGTGGATGGTTGTCAATCGCACCGATATTCAGGTTCCGATGATGGAAGCCGTCGGGGTTGATCCTTCGGAAGTCGAATTGCTGGCCCTGGAACCAAACCAAGAGATTTATGGCACTAGCGAACCACTAATGGATCAGTGCGGTCCGGTGTTCGACGACAATGTGCGGGAACTGACGAGTGCCTGGGAGGAATACTACACCCTTGCTCGCAGCGACCCCCATCCCGCGTTCTTCCGGCCTCACCTATGGAGAAGCCTGGAAGATACGCTCTTGCGGGCCGAGCGATACTTTCGCGGCGCCGATATGAAGTCGATGTCTGAAGAGCTGCGCAAAGTCAACTATCGTTTGGAGGCCGTCAAAGGTTCTGGGAAGCCGCTGGCCTATGGCGAGATTGCCTATTCCCGGCCGATGGCCGAGTTGTTCGGAGACCCGACGCCGAGCGAGCAACCATCGCACTCCGCCCCCGTGAAGGCTCAGAGCAAAGAAAGCGGAGCGCCGACCGGCAACGCACCGCCTGACACCATGGAACTGGCGAAAGACTCTGGTGACCCGGCAAAGGTCGAATCTCCGCCGGCAGATTCAGAAACCACCGCCGGCAGTGAATCGGGACCCGCGCTCGTGAATCCATCCTCGGACGACGAGGGCAAACCGGCCACCAAGACCGTCACAAGCAAGCCGAAAACGGAATCCAAGTCCGAGCAAGAGCTCATGACGATGGCTTGTGAACTGGTTGAAGATGTGATCAATGGAAGGCGACCCGTTGATGCGACCGCACGCACCATGCAACAAGAGTTTCCGGCTACGGTCACACTGCCCGTTGAAGCGGAAATGTTGCGGATGATGGCCGAGTTTGGGCCACTCGCCCAGCAGGGTGCCTCCAATGACGAAGCGACAAGTACCGCGCTACAACTGGTGCAGCAGCGGGTTCTCGCTGAAAAGGCCGCCGCCCCGGCGAGCTACATGGCACCCCGCGTGTTCCCTTGGGTTCGCAGTTCGGTCGCGCAGGGAGATCAATTGAGACGCGTGCAGGAAGACGTCTTCTTTGCACGCGGCGCCCGCAAGGTTTCGGTTCAAACCGCCGTTCCGGAGGTTGGCGATCCGGCCTCGGGGCGTTACCAGCAGGCCTTACAGTCTGCGAATAGATTGGCCCACGCGTTCCAACTTCGTGATCTTACACTCGCGGATTCGGTTCATCTGGTGATCTTGTGTGGCATGCGGAAAAGCATCAATGACATTAATGGTTTCCGAAAGCAGATCGACCCGCTGACGCTCTCGCTACTTTCCAATTTGGACCAACTCGATCGCCAACTGCGATTAGGCTCGCTCAACCAGTCTTCCGGGTCGCAAGCCGATCAGATCTCTGAAATCGGGGCGTTGGCCAGCCAGATTGAAAAAACGCGCAAGCAGATACTGAGGCTCGTCGGCCACGAAATGCGAGACCTAAGTCGAGGGCAGCAAACTCAGAAGAAGCGGTCCGACGACATCTGGCGGCGCATTGATGCGATTCTCACTTTGCCCTTTGCCTACAGCGACGAACCCAGCGAAACGTTGGCCGAGCGGCGTATTGTTCTACTCAAGCGGCTCTGCGAGCACATTAGTCCCACGCCCGACGAACACGTTGTGAAGCTGCCGAAAGAAACCGCGAATGCGAACGAGATAGAGATGGCCCAGTCCGAGCACATCAAATACTCGCGAAAGCTCGCAGCTGCGTTCTACTCGCTTCCCGATTCGATGGATCTGGAGAGCCTCGAATGCGAACGCGACGCTTCGGCATACAGTCCCGCGATCGCTCGTGGCTGGTTAAAGACCTATGAGAGTGCGACCACAATTTCGTTTCCACAGCGAGACCTGAACCGGCTGCTGCAGTCGGATACTGCTTGCCGCATCATGGAGTCTTACCCCATCTCGATTGGTCTGCCATCGAGCAGCGACCTGGCAACACAAACCTTGCACCGGCGAGACTTTGCCGCGCTGTGCACCTGGCAGGGTTCGCGGTTGGCCGAAGATTTTTGGGCCGGGGAAGCGAACGCCGAGGACTTCTATTTTCATCGCACCGGTCAGCACTACCTTCGCATCGCCCAAGGGTTGAACAACCGGTACGGCAACCGCGACGTGGCCCTCGAAGAACGGCTGGACGAGCTGTTTGGAATTGCCAGCAGCATTCAACAACAAGGCGCCGATGGCATTATCTTCAGCAAGTCTCCCCGAATCGTGTTTCGGGGCGTCGATCAAGAAGAGTTGGAGTTGGCGGTGCGACTGCCGGAAGAAACCCCTCCCGGGGTCGCAACCTTGCAGTGCAAGACAGGTGATAGCAACGTCACGATTCGCTCACTTCCCGACCGAAAGAGCGAATTCCCCGTGACGTATCTGGTCGAGCGAGAACCATCTCAGTCGGTATCCACACGACTGATGGCGGACCTGTACTACCGGGGACACACGTGCGCTCGAAGCATGAACGTGCGGGGACCATCAGACGATGACGGGCCCACCGTCGTGGTTGTCGACCAGATAGAAAACGAAGCAGCGTTGATCATTCGCCCAGCCGAAATCAATGCTGCTCCGGCCAATATTCTGTTTGTGCTGGATTGTTCTCGGAGCATGCTGTTCGGAGATCGCATGGAAACCCTGCAGTCGACGCTACAGCAATTCAAGCAGAAAGTAACTCCCGGAACGCTCAACGTAGGTGTTCGGGTGTTTGGCGACAGTGTCGTATGGACCGAGGGTGACCCGGCCGCCGAAGCCGCGGCGCGCAAAGATAGTCGCCTGGTGATGCCGATCCGACCATTTAGTACGAAACGCTTTCGCGAGGTCATCGGCGACCTGCATGCCGTAGGAGAATCGCCGATCATCTACTCGCTGCTCGAAGCGCAGGAAGACTTCAAGAACCTGGCTGAGGGCGAAAAGGTTATCGTGCTCATTTCAGACGGATCGGACAATTGGGCAGCCGTCGGCGAAAAGCCGGGCCTGGAGCAATTTGAGACCGCTTACGGTGCCAATGACATCACCGTACATACCGTCGGTTTTCAAACGGATGTCGAAGGGTACTTTCAGTTGCAGCAAATCGCGGCTTCCACCGGTGGCCACAGCGTGCGTGCTGACAATGGGGATGATCTGCTCGACAACATTCTGAGCCTTGCCGGGGTGTTGACCTACACAGTGACTTCGCAGCCGGAGTCCTCGACGGCCAAGGTAGCGTACGAAGGAATCATCACCTACGACCCGGAGCCGCTGCGACTTGCCCCGGGGACGTATGATATCGCCGTGAAGGGGCATGCCGACCGGATAGTAGCCAACCGATTGGGGGTCCAACTTCGCCGGGGAGGACGCTACGAGTTGCTGTATGGCGGTGGTGAACTGAATTACCTGCCCACGGCGGATCTTGGCGATGTGGCCCGAGCGGTCGATCAACAATCCGGGGTTCAACTACGCATCCTGCAAGCCGAGACGCAAGAGAACGACCTGGTTATTTCGTACAGCTTGGCCAACCCCCGTCTCTTTGGCTGGTTTCCCAACAATGTCTCGATGCGAGTGCAGGGTCGCGGTGCCGATACGGCTTACGTGGTGCGGGATCTCTTGCCGAACGTGGCACAGCACCATGATGCCGTGTGGCAGATTCGCCTCGCGAACTGGCCGCCGAAGGAATATCTTGCCGATATCACAGTCACATGGTCTGACGTTGGAGACCCCGACCAAACCGTCTATCCCTTGGCTTGGGATGCAACACTCCCTGCAGGAACCCTGCCCGAAGGTGTTCAACTTACGCGGCGCGATCTCAAGACCGAGCGTGTGAACGGCTCATTGCAAAAGGTGGCCTGGGTCGAGCTTGTTTTTCCCGTCGGCTTTGGGGACGTTCAAGATTGGAGCGTCGAGTTCGAACAACGGTCGCTTCGCTCGCAGCAGACCTATGATGTTCTCGATGCCATCTATAGTGCCCAATTCGTGCTGCCCAGCGATGCTCAGCCACAAAGAATCTTGATCCGCGGGCCGCATGGGAAGCAGCAGAGCCTGAAGACGGTGGTCGATCTTCGAGCCCAGCGAATCAACTAGAGCCAGTTTCAATACCTTGTTTCGGCTTCGATCGTTGGTGGTTGCCCGGAATGCTTTGTCGGTCTGCATCGACGAATCTCTTGGATTCGCCTGCTTCGCCCTCCGCGCCGCGGAACAACCATCAACAATCTCGGGCACGAAACCGGAATTGAAACTGGCTCTAATCGAGTGCAGTGGTGGTGGCTGGCCAGAATGACCGGGCCAGCACTAGCTGGCCTTTCGCATCCCGGTGAGCGTGAACAGATGCTCCCTGGCGGAATTGTCGGGAACCAGTTCGGACAATAATTCCGGAAGCGGGGTCTGGCTCCAGCGAACCAACTGTTCGGCGCCGTAGGAGATAGGACTGTGCGGTTCCGTGCGACGGAAGTACTCGGCCACTTGCTTTAGTGCGACCAAGGCTTCGTTACGTGAGCGAATCCTGACCACCGGTGCTGCGGCCTCGGTGCTCACAGGCTCGTCGACCAGCGGCTCATCCTGAAGCTCGCGTGACGGGAAGCCGCCCAGGGCGTAACGGATTGATTCCAGGCAGGTCTCGATCGCGTTACGGATATTCGAGGTGTGAATCGTATCCTCTCCGCATCGTTCGTCTAATGCGGCGCACATGCTGTCATACTCTTTGAGCGCATCGAGGATGTTCTGTTGCAACTCGTCGTAGAACTCTTGCGAGCTTTCGGCAACCGCCATCTGAATCATCTGCATTGAGACCGCCCCGTCGGCCAATCGCAACTCCTGTTCGTGAGCATCCAACGATGCTAGCTGTTGAGCCTGGAGGTAATCGGCGGTACAGAATCTTCCCTCGGAGGAGTTCCCGGTAATCGGAACGGCCAATATCGGGCGGATTAAGGTTCCGTCGCCCCCTACCCCGTTGAGCCCGGCGAGATGGGCCACCCGCGATGCAACTCCGTCCTCGTCTGGCGAGGGAAAGAGATCATTCCAGCAGTTTTCCGCTAGCTCTCGCACGAGGCGAAAACCGTCTCGCAGCCCCGGAAAACCCTTTTCACGAACGAGGGCTTCAATCAGATAGGCGGCCAATTCCAGGTCTTTGGACTGTTTGGAGATCACCTGTGGGGCCAGCTCGAGGATCGTTCGCCAGCTTGGCTGGGGAGATGCATCGTGGCTGTCGTCGAAGACCAGCCGCCGCTCGATGGCACGTGCTTTCGCACGCTCGTCCTTTAGCCGGTAGTAGACCGACGACGGAGAGGTGTTCATCCTGAGGTCCTCGCCGGCCGGTTTCTTGGGGCTGATCGGCTGCACCAGAGCGGCAAAATCGAGAGTTTCGCTCGTCGCCATCACACAGAACCCTTCCTTGGGAAAATGTGAATGCTGGTGGAAGAGCGACGGCATTCCTGGACGTCTCTCATCCTCTTCCACGCGAAGCGTCGCAAATGCTGCTGTGTCGATTTGCTTGCTGCATTGCAAGCAGTCGAATACGCAGCGTCGGCAGCACCGATTGCACATGTTAGAGCCACAAGCGCCGCGAGTTTGCTGAACGCTAGCGAGTCTATCAATTAGGTCTATCGGTATGGATCGCGTCCCATCTTCGTACGATTTCAAGTACTTTCACGCAACAAATCGAGGTTCCTGCCCAGTGCCAGCGGCCCAACGTGCGTAATCGAGCCGGTCTCCTTCAAAAGGCTGCCATAAATCGTGCAGGCGTGGGGCTGACTTTGCCGATTAGTCAAACTCTGGCGATCATTCCGGGATCGATGTGCACAGACGAGGCCAAGGCGAACGGAGCCGTCCTGATACAGGCGGCGATCTTATGCGAAACTACATGCGCATGGCATTATGCGAAGCTTTCGTCGCTTTGCTGTTGGTGGCCCTGTTGCTACCACAAGCCGCACGCGCGGACGCGGCGGCCGGACTCGCTTCTGCCGGCGGCACCAAGACCATCTGGGGATTCTTGGGTGTCGACGAAATGAAGCAGGGCGTGAAATGCTTATTCCAACTCCCGGCGTTCAAACTGGCGAAGTCCACCTTCATCGGCCCAATCACTGCCAGCGTCGGGCTCAACCCGCACGTTCCCGCGGTGCCTCCGATCGGGGCTCCACCCATTGGCGGTCCTGGTGGTCCTGGTACTGGGGGGCCAGTTCAGACGGCGGCTGCCATCGCCGCTCAACAGAAGACGGTCGGGGAGAAGGTGGCCGCAATTCGCTACCTGGCCACGGTGGATTGTCTTTGCTACCCAGAGGTGGTTCACAGCCTGCTGATTTCATTGGACGACTGTGCCGAGGAAGTCCGCTACGAGGCACTGCTGGCATTGCGTAAGAGTTGCGGTTCGGCCTGTTGTGCCGGGGGTTGCGATCCGCGTACGTCGGCCTACTGCCCGAATTGCCAATGCCAGACGGTGGTTATCGCTCGCTTGAGCGATCTGTTGTTGGCCCGCGACGTGAATAATGGCTACCGCGAACGTTCCGAGCGAGTGCGGCAGCTTGCCAGGGCCATTATTAGCGAGTGCCTGCAATCTCGACCCGCGGCCATGCTCGGGACGCCGGAGTTTGATTCGCAGGCTAAACCCGACCCTAGTCCCGGTGAAGATTCAAACCAGCAACCGCCTGCTGACTCGGAGGCCAATCAAGCGTCGTACTCTTCCCCGCAGGCGGGCCGCGGTCCTTAAGAGAACCCATGTCGAAGCGGTGGTGCCATTTCACGGTTGAGGCACCAGTCGGTGCAATATGAAACTCCCCTCACTGCGACAACTACTGCAAGGGCTCATTGCCTGTTCGCTTGTTGTCGGCGGAGGCGGGGTCGCACTGACGGTTGGGCAAACGACCCAAGAACAGTCCATTCACAGTTGTGCTCCACTTCCCGTGCAAACAGAAAATCCGCTTCGCTTCGCAGTGCCGCTGCTTTCCCAGAGCACGTTGCCTTCCCCTCACAGTGCGAAACTGGCATCCCAAGAAGAGCCGCTGGCAGAGCGAAACGACTCGCCAGAAGCAGTTCCATCGCCCCCTGCCGAGCTCCGTGCGCCGGTGGTTCAATACGCGGAGCCTCAACCAAAACCCACTGACGACAGTTCTCCGCAGGTCCTTCTGACACAAGAGAGGCGGATCGAGCCGCTGCCCGAGCCGCGAGGTCCCGAGGTGTTGCCTCCCCCGGGAAGAATCGTCGAGCCTTATATCATCGTCGAAGACGAGTTTGTACCTCGCGGCAACCGCGGCTTTGAGTTCGGGCAGATCCTGCCGCCCATCTACGACGAACAGCCCTTGGAGCATGTGGGCCCCAAACCAATCCCGACCGACGTCTATTCGCATGCCATGAACGCGCTCGACGCGGAGTGTGCCCGCATTCGCTGTGATATACCGACCTTGGGCAAAGAAAGGGTAGCGTTTGCCTTATTTTCGATCGAAGCGGCTCGTCCTCAGAATGCCGTCAGTACGCGGTTCGATTTTGCCAGCGGCGTCAATCGACCGGATCGGGCTGAGTACATCTGGTCGCAGATCGGTTCGGGGGGGCCACCTTCGGCCGAGACGAATCTCGACTACCTGGAGATGAGGGTTCGCAGCGAAACCAAGATCGGCAACAGCTCGGGCTTCTTCGAGATCCCACTGCGGTTCCTCAACCCGGAGGTGAACAACAACACCACGGGGTTCGCCAACCTTACGTTCGGCACCAAGAGTGTCCTTATTGAGCAAAACGGTATGTTCGGGCTGCCAACGCCCGGGAACGCTTACGATCGATTCCAGGTGTCGTCGCTCTTCAAAACTCACATCTCGCTGGGATCGCCGCTGACCGGGCGCGGGCTCACCAATGGGTCGATCGCGCTGGAGCCGGGCATGCTGGCCAACTACGAGGTTTCGCCCCGGACCTTCTTGCACGGGGAGATGTCGTATTGGATTCCGATTGGCGGGTCGGCCTTCGCAGGCAACTTCTTTCGATGTGGGATGGGGGTCAGCCACGTCCTGCATTCATCGCTCTTGGCTGCCTGCCCCGACAAGGCTTTCGCGATTATCCCGACCTTTGAAGTCGTCGGAACGAGGTTCACGACAGGGTTGCAGACGCTGCCTGACGGGTCGACAGTGGATGCCAGCAACAGTCCGATTGTGAATCTCGAACCGGGGGTTCGCATCGTGGTTGGAAACCACATGGAAATCGGCGGCAGCTTCGCCCGAAACATCACCAACGACCATCTGTACAAGAATCTCGGCCGCTTCGAAGCCCGCTGGTTCTGGTAGGCCAGTAGATTTACTACTTGGCTACTCCATCGCTTCGTCGCCCAACCAACAGCGGCATCTTGAGGATCAACCCAGGTTCAAGCCGTGGTTTTAGAATGCATCGGATTTAACGAATCGGACCAGGGTAGTAATAACCCAACCAAGGGTTCATCGGCGGAGGGTACAACGGGCCCGGCATGTAGGGTGGCACCCCGATAGGCACAAATCCAGGTCCACCTGGCCCTGGTCCGAAGCCACCACCACCAAGCCCTGGTCCGAATCCTCCACCTGCTGGTCCGGGTCCAAAACCACCCCCGCCCCGCCCGGGTCCGAATCCTCCACCTGCTGGTCCGGGTCCAAAACCACCTCCACCCGGCCCGGGACCGAATCCTCCACCTGCTGGCCCTGGTCCCAAGCCACCTCCTCCGGGTCCCATGCCGCCTCCACCGTGTGGTCCACCACCAGGTCCGCGCGCGATCCGAATGCTTGAGCGATCGCGATTGGTTGTTGTTCCGTCGTCCGAGCTTGGGGCCATCAACCCATTCGTTGACGTGGTGCGAGTGTGAACCGAGTGATCTCCTCTTGCAGAATTCGAATCCGTGAACATAAGCGAGGCGACTGCCGCGATGAAGATTGTGTATCTCATGATAGGCTACCCGTTTCTCGGCGGTTTCTGTATTGGAAAGTAGTTGCTGGTACTTGGGAATCGAGGAATTTCAGTCAGTGACATCGGATCAATCGGTTGTGGAATTTCGACGATGAATCGTCATGCTGATATCTGGCTGAGACTTGCCGCCGATGCGGCGATCGCGCGACTCCCACTGATAGCTATCGTCATCAATTGGTGTGATGATGTTCGTCGAAGAAATCTGCTGGCCGTCTCGGGAGTATCCACGAGCAGAGATTACCCACCGTTGGCCCTGTCGTTGCCATTCGCCCTCGGCAACTCCGCCATTTGAATCGAAAAACCAAGATCGGATTGTTCCCGTAATAGGATCCCAGCCGATACGTTCCGTGGCGTCGAATCCTTTGTCTTGTCCGCGGAACGCGAACTCTCGCAACAGGAAGTTCTTGTTTTCTGACCACCTGGATCTAGCCACTACCGAGGAACTGTTTTCGGAGGCAGCTGAATTGTTCCAGACCCCGATGAGCCAGCTCAAAGACTGCAAATGCGGGTAATTCGAGTCCGTAGCGGTGTCGAGATTCCGAGAGGAGGCAACCAACCAGCCATCTTTCCCCTTTACGTGAGTCACGGTATATGCTTTTCGAGTAGTGGGGGTGCCTGACGATGGATAGTAGATCGCAATACCGTCTTCCACGGCCACCCCGGGGGCGATGAGACGAATCGAATTGATCTGCAAATCAATGCGTGAACCAGGATGTTCAATGAACTGTGACGAAAATGCCTCTCGGATATCATCGCGGCCACGAACTAAGTTGCCATACTCGTTCATGATCTCTGCGTTTGGCGTGAAGTGAAGCGATGCCGCTACTGCGTCGGCCTTGTTATACGCAGCAACGAAAGTTTCGGCCGACTTGCGAATTGCCGCTTCATCGACAATTAGTTCCGAATCGCTGCTTGATTCCGGATTCGCATTTTCTGCGGCCTTGGTAATTTCACATTGCATTAAGTTGGTCATTCCTAATGCCAAGTACAAAACCACCAACAACTTTTTGTGACGCATCGAAACTGCCCTCGAATTGGGGAACGGTTGGACTTTGACAGCCATCTGCCGCATGGAAGGTGCTCGCTTGCCGGCCCAGAAAACTTCAGTTACGTCGACTTAGTCGCCAAAGACGGGTTCGGGTCGTCACAAGTGGCAAAGATGTTACGACTAGGCTAACCGCAATCATTTCTTGACGATGGGCGAATGCTCGGCCTAAGAAGCCTACTTTACGGACGGTCGCAGGAGCGAGAATGTTCCCGGCAAATTGGCCGCCTCACTGGAATCGGCACCAGCCACAGCTACTTGCACACAAGTCTCAATTCCCAATCGTCGTATAGGTGACTCGAAAGGACTAGACATTACATGCAAGACCTAAGTCAACGCAGGTGCGCACCGACCAAGGTTATAACGGTCTCTTACACGTCAGACAGCAGGTCTGGCCGCACATCAGCGACGTAGCGAATATGGTAATCATTCTTACTACCGATTGACGTCCAAATGGGACAGGCGTTGCCTTAAACACACGCCCCAGATAAATCCATGGCATCTACCTGGTTCTGCATGCCCATTTGAGTTCTTGCTTTAAGAATTACAGCCTCCTGCTTTCGGGGCCAACACAAACGCGTCGCGCGCATGCCATAAGACACGCCTGGAGTGCGAACCGGCGCCAATGAACATCTTGCGCCTAGCCACTAAGGTCCGACAATTCGACTGCGTTAGGCTGAATGGCAAACTTGCTTTGTTGAAACTAACCGAACTCATTTCGCGATGGCTCGCATCGTCAGTGGTTGGTCCAACCGAGTCAGATTGATCCAACGCCTAACTGCTGGCGGGGACGGATGATCCTCGACTCTGATTCATCAGCTTGGCCCTAGCATAACCGTTCCCGCCACAGGAGATCGGGTCCTGAGTGCTCCAGCGATGCCGAGTATGTAGGGCTGACACGACGCGGATATCCGATTGTCGGTTCTGTCGGTTCCCCCATTCACCTCGATAGCCCAGGATCCTTCGGACAGTGTTCTCCAGACGCGGAGATTCTCACTAGGGAACCTAAGATCCAACTTCGAGGCCGCTATTGGGGACCCGCCCCACCAGCAGTTGCATTCGGTCTGAGTGTAACGAACCGGGCAGACTTCCTATCGCTGGAAGAATCAGCCACCCGCGCAAGATCGCAAGGCAACGCCCTATCGGACACTACCCAAACACTCTCACGGTTGACGTTGACAGCGGTGTGTGTTATGTCAACGGAGCGATAAATTACCAGCCAAGCCGGTTGATTCGGACTGAGTTTCGATGTCCGAAGGATTCTCGACCCCGGATAGACTTCCTGGAGATCAGACGTGGGATGCAGCGAACGTAGGACAGAGATCAAGCAACGTCGTCATCGTCGCAAGCGCGTGGAGCAGTTCAAGCGACGATTGGCCAAGGCCAGCGTATCGGAGAAGGCGGTCATCGCCGAGAAGCTTCGTCGGCTGACCCCCGGCGCAGAAGAACTGATCGATCGATGGGAACTCGAAGAGCGGTAGGAATTCTCGCTCTTCGAAAACAGCCCATGATCTTGCTTGGACCAAACTGCTGGTCCCACGCGCTCATGTCTCATGCAGTCGGCACTTCGGGCGATGCCGCCTCGATGCGACGAAATGCGAATTCGCCATCGTTGAAGTCGACCTCCACGACGCTGCCTTCCGTGACGTTTTGCTTCAGTAGCTCGGTAGCCAAGGGATTCTGAATATTCTGTTGGATAACCCGTTTCAGGGGGCGAGCACCGTAGGTGACGTCGTATCCGCGTCGAGCAATCTCCTGGATCGCGGCGTCGGTCAGTCGCAACTCAATATTGCGATCGGCCAACTGCTGTTGCAACCGTTGGATCTGGTACGCTGCGATGCGACCAATCTGGTCGGACTTCAATGGATGGAAGATAATCGTTTCGTCGATACGGTTGAGGAACTCGGGCAATAAGCGTTGTTCCAGCAACTGTGTCACGGCGGTACGCATCTCCTCTTCGCTACCGCCTTCGCGTGCGATGTCCTGGATGGCGTGACTGCCGATGTTCGAAGTCATCACGATGATCGTATTGGTGAAATTCACCGTGTGACCATGGTTGTCGGTCAAGCGACCATCGTCGAGCACTTGCAGCAGGATGTTGAACACATCGGTGTGGGCCTTTTCGATTTCGTCCAGCAACACCACTGAGTAGGGACGACGGCGGACCGCTTCGGTAAGCCGACCACCTTCTTCGAAGCCGACGTAGCCGGGAGGCGCCCCGATCAAACGGCTGACGGTATGCCGCTCCATGAACTCGCTCATGTCGATGCGGACCATGGCGTTTTCGTCGTCGAAAAGAATCTCGGCCAGGGCCTTGCATAGTTCGGTCTTGCCGACGCCGGTGGGGCCTAGGAACAGGAACGAACCGATCGGGCGATTCGGGTCTTGCAGGCCCGATCGACTGCGGCGCACGGCGTTGGCAACCGCCGAGACGGCTTCGTCCTGCCCAACCAATCGTTGGTGGATCCGCTCCTCCAGCACCAACAGCTTGGCCCGTTCAGTTTCGATCATGCGGGAGACCGGAATTCCGGTCCATTGGCTGACCACTTCGGCAATTTCTTCCGGGCCAACTTCGGTGCGCAACAGGCGGCGGGTTGGGGTTTCTTTGTCGGTCTCTTCTTCGGGAGTCTGCTGTTTCTCTTCGAGCCGTGTGGCCAGTTGCCTGCGCTTTTGGTCCAGCTCGTAGAGCTGCTGATAATCCTGTTCGCCAACTGGCATGCCTTGCGACTGCTTCTCTTTGATCTCGGTGCTTAGTCGGTCGTATTCCAATTGGGCGGCTTGCAGTTGTTCGTGCAAGCTGGCTGTATCGCCAACGCCCATCTTTTCGCCTTCCCATTGCTCGCGCAGATCGGCCAGGTTGCGGCGCAACTCGGTCATCTCCTCTTCGATTTCAGAGAGCCTTAGCTTGGCGTGTTCCTCGGTTTCTTCGGCTAGTTGTCGCGCTGCGAGTTCCAGTTGTGTTAGCCGGCGCTGGACCTCATCGATTTCAGTCGGCACACTCTCCAGTTCCATGGCCAACCGGCTGGCGGCTTCGTCCATAAGGTCGATGGCCTTATCCGGCAGGAATCGATCGGCGATGTAGCGGTACGAGAGATTGGCCGCGGCCACCAGGGCCGAGTCTTTGATCTTCACGCCATGGTGGTGCGCTTCGTAGCGAGGTTTCAGCCCGCGCAGAATCGCGATCGTATCTTCGACCGTGGGTTCGTCGACAAACACCGGCTGAAAACGCCGTTCGAGCGCGGCGTCCTTCTCGATGTACTTGCGGTACTCGTCGAGCGTCGTCGCACCCACGCAACGCAATTCACCCCGAGCCAGCGCAGGTTTCAACAGATTTGAAGCGTCCGCTCCACCTTCGGCCTGCCCTGCCCCGACCACCGTGTGTAACTCGTCGATGAACAGAATGACGTTACCTTGTGCCTCTTCAATTTCGCGAAGCACCGCCTTGAGTCGCTCTTCGAATTCACCACGGAACTTCGTACCGGCTACCAGCGCCCCCAAGTCCAACGCGATCACACGTCGACCTTTCAGGCTTTCCGGAACCTCGCCTTCCACGATGCGCAGGGCAAGCCCTTCGGCGATGGCCGTTTTGCCGACGCCGGGATCGCCAATCAGCACCGGGTTGTTCTTGGTTCGGCGCGAGAGGACCTGAATCACGCGGCGGATCTCTTGATCGCGCCCGATGACGGGATCCAGCTTGCCTTGGTTTGCTCGGGCGTTCAGGTCGATGCCGTATCGTTGCAGTGCCTGGAATTTCTCTTCGGGGTTCTGGTCAGCCACTCGCCCCGTACCACGGACGGCACGGATGGCCTCCAGGAGTTGCGATTCTTCGATCGCATTGAGCTTCAGAACCCGTTTGGCCGGTGAGTCCACCTTGGCCAGCGCAAGCAGCAGGAACTCGGTCGAGACAAACTCGTCCTTCATGGTGTCGGCTTCGCGAGCCGCCTGCTCGAATATTTGGGACAGCTCCTGCGAAAGCTGCGGAGGTGCCCCACCCGAGACGGAGGGCAGATGAGAGACTTCTGCATCGACGATCTGGATCAACTGCGGAACATTCGCGCCGATCTTGTCGAAGATCGGTTTCACGATGCCCTCTTTTTCGGCCAGCAGTCCTGCCAGTAGATGCAGGGGCGCGATCTGCGGATTGCCACGGTTCGCGGCAATGTCTTGCGCACGGCCAACCGCCTCTTGAGCTTTGATCGTCAATTTATCTAAGCGAAATGCCACGGGTTTTCCCTCCCTTCGCGCAGCCGAGATGGCGTACCGGGTGCGCTCATTCCTGTTCAGCAAAGTGCGCTGTCTTCGGAAACGGTTCGTTTTTCAAAAAATTCTGCGACAGGACGTCGCTGGACAGGAACCGCTGGCCGGATAGTCCAGCCAGCGGGCATGCGAACGGTAAGGTTAGTCTTTCTTGACCTCGAACTCCGCGTCGATGGCGTCGTCGTCGGCCGCATCGGCCGCGCCATCTTCGCCGGCCGCGGCTTCGGCACCTGGTGCCCCTGCTTCGGCGCCGGCGGACTCATACAGCGACTTGGTCAGACCATGTGAAGCTTGTTCGAGTTCTTCGAGACTGGACTTGATCTTGTCGACGTCGTCACCCTTGGCAGCTTCGCGGCACCGTTCAATGGCACCCGTCACCGCGGACTTATCGGCATCGCCCAGTTTCTCGTCATGCTCTTTGAGCAGCTTTTCGATCTCGAAGCACATCGAATCAGCCTTGTTGCGAAGCTCGGCGAGTTCTCGCTTCTGCTTGTCCTCGTCGGCATGCTCCTCGGCTTCTTTCCGCATCTTTTCGATGGCCTCGTCGTCCAGGCCGCTCGACTGTTCGATCCTCACGGTTTGTTCTTTCCCGGTGCCCAGGTCTTTTGCGGACACGTTGAGAATACCGTTCTGGTCGATATCGAATTTGACCTCGATTCTTGGCACGCCACGCGGTGCAGGCGGAATGTCCTCCAGGTTGAACTGCCCGAGCAGGCGGTTGTCTTCGGCCATTTCGCGCTCACCTTGGAATACGCGGACGGTGACCGCCGTTTGGTTGTTTTCGGCGGTGCTGAAGACTTGCTTCCGCTCGGTCGGTACGGTCGTGTTCCGCTCGACCAGTTTGGTCATCACCCCGCCCAGGGTTTCGATACCCAGCGACAACGGGGTAACGTCGAGCAGCAACACGTCCTGCACTTCGCGCGTCAGGATACCACCCTGGATGGCGGCCCCAACGGCGACCACTTCGTCGGGATTCACACCCTTGTGTGGCTCTTTGCCAAAGATCTGCTGGACGAGTTCTTGGACCTTGGGGATACGCGTCGAGCCACCCACGAGGACGACCTCGTCGATATCGCTAGGCTTGAGTTTCGCATCTTCCATGGCCTGCAGCACTGGGCCGCGACAACGTTCGATCAGGCTATCGACCAGTTGTTCGAACTTGGCACGGGTGATGTTCATCTGCAAGTGCTTCGGTCCGCTGGCGTCGGCCGTGATGAACGGCAGATTGATATCCGACGAGCTAGCCGAGCTGAGTTCGCGTTTGGCCTTTTCGCAGGCCTCTTGCAAACGTTGCAACGCCATCACGTCTTGTCGCAGGTCGATCCCCTGCTCTTTCTTGAATTCATCGGCCACGTGATTGATGAGTACTTCGTCGAAGTCGTCACCACCCAGGTGCGTATCACCATGGGTGCTCACCACTTGGAAGACTCCATCGGCCAAGTCCAACACCGATACGTCGAAGGTCCCACCACCAAGGTCGAACACAACGATTTTCTCGTTGGATTTCTTTTCCAAACCATAGGCGATGGCTGCCGCGGTCGGCTCGTTGATAATACGGGCCACTTCCAGCCCGGCGATTTGACCGGCGTCTTTCGTGGCCTGTCGTTGGGCATCGTTAAAATACGCCGGCACCGTGATCACGGCCTTGTTGACCTTGTGGCCCAGGTACGATTCCGCAGATTCCTTTAGCTTCTGCAGAACCTTGGCCGAGATTTCGGGCGGCGTGTACTCGCGGTCCTCGATTTTAACTTTGACGTAGTCTTCATCCCCGCCGGTGATGCTGTAAGGCACCATCTTCTCTTCGGATTCGACTTCACTGTGCCGGCGGCCCATGAATCGCTTGATCGAGTAAACTGTTCGTGTGGGGTTTGTCACGGCCTGACGACGAGCAGGCTCGCCGACCAGGAACTCTCCCTTGTCGGTGTAGGCAACAACACTCGGGGTCAGCCGATTTCCTTCGGCATTGGGAATGACCTTACCCTCTTTACCTTCCATAACGGCGACAACCGAGTTGGTGGTTCCCAAATCGATTCCGATGATTTTTTCGCCTTCAGCCATGCGATTAGCTCCTTGTCTCGTAAACTATTTTTGACGGCCCGAAGGCCATGCGTTGATATTTTTAGTGCTGCGAACCGTATCGCGGCTCGCAGCGGGGTCATTGTCCTGGAAGCCTGAGTAGGCCCCGGAGTCCCAAGACCGGGTTATTTCCGATCCAGAGGCTTTCGGACAGATTGAGCAAGTCGTGTGCCAGCGGTATTCAACCGGAGTAATCTGTTGTAAGTTGTTGTTTAGTATATGCTTGGATTACAGAAAAGCATTTACGATGGTGGGCTGCCAAAGGCTTGTTTCCCGTTATTGGCAGCCCGGATGGGGGTTCGAAACGCGGCCTGCCAGAATGGCAGTTCGTTGCTTGACACCCCGCAGTGACAGCAGTACAAGAGTGCGTTCTCCTCGGGGGGAATGATCGGCGCGGAAAAGGCGCCTGCTCTTTTTCGTTGCCAGAGATCGATCCAATGGCCAAGGCCCGTACGACTTCGACAAAGAAAAAGAAGCCGTCTCGCACTCCGACCTTGGCGTCTCTGAGACGTTCGATCGACCAGATCGATAGCCAGATCGTGACGTTGATCAACGATCGGGCCAAGCTCGCACTCGAGGTCGGAAGACTCAAGGAATCGGACGACCGCCCGATTTACGTCCCCACTCGCGAGGAAGAAGTGCTGGCCAAAGTGGTCAGTAAGAGCGCGGGACCACTCGACGATCGCTGTGTGCGGGCCGTGTTTCGTGAGTTGATCAGTGGCTCGCGTTCCCTTGAGGCCCACATGCGGGTGGCCTACCTGGGGCCGGCCTTCAGCTATAGCCATTTGGCAGCCATTCACCGCTTTGGTCAGAGTGTTGAACTGATCCCGGTGGCGAACATTGCCTCGGTGTTCGAAGAGGTGAACCGAGGACATGCCGATTACGGACTCGTGCCTCTGGAGAACTCGACCGACGGGCGTGTTGCGGACACGTTGGATATGTTCACGCGACTACCGTTGCGGATCTGCGGTGAAGTCAAAATGCGCATTCACCATACTCTGCTGGCATGCTGTCCGCGTTCCGAGGTTCAGGAGGTCTACAGCAAGCCGCAGGCGTTGTCTCAATGTCGCAATTGGCTCTCGAAACATTTGCCGGCAGCGCGAACGATCGAGGTGACCAGCACGTCGACGGCGGCCAAGTTGGCCAAGGATAAACCGGGGGCGGCCGCCATCGCGAGTCTGCAGGCAGGCATCGAATACGGGCTGACGCCGTTGGCTGAGAATATCGAAGACAACGCGGCCAACCTGACTCGCTTCGCGGTGATTGGGGACAAAGGAGCCGACCGCACGGGGAAGGACAAGTCGGCCATCATGTTCGAGATCGAGCATCGCCCTGGGGCCTTGGCCGAAGCGATGGCGGTCTTTAGACGCAACAAAGTGAACATGTCCTGGATCGAATCGTTTCCCATGCCCTCGCAACCTAGCGGGGTTTACATGTTCTTCATCGAATTCGACGGGCACTGCGAGGAGGCGAAAATTCGAAAGACAATCTCGTCGATCGAAAAGAACTCGCTGCGTTTCGAGTTTTTGGGCTCGTATCCCGAGAGTGAGCCGGTTGTCTGAACGACGCTCGTCTTAGGAACGGGCTCTTGCCCTTCTAGAATTGGTGGGAAATCAGTCGACACTCGGAATGACCAGTATCGGTCCGTCGCGTGTTATGATGCAGGGCGACCATGACTACAGTGAACGCAACCACTGTCGGCTCCCCCCGTCCGGCCATCATCACCCCGCTTATCGACACATTCTGCAGTGGCGGATTCTCGCTGCTGCTAATGGGCGGATTCATGCTGTATGCGCTGTTTCTGCCCAATCCGGTGATGGGTCAACTGAATCTCGAGGAGGTTCTGTTTCTGGCGGCGGTGGTGAATTGGCCCCACTTTATGGCCTCTTACCGCCTTCTGTACTGCTCTCGTGAAAATGTGACCCGCCACAAGTGGGCTTCGATTTACGTGCCGGGTTTCCTGGTACTGTACCTTCTCGTGGCCGTGATGGTAGCGGGTGACGATCCGAGCCGTTCGCCGTATATGAACAAGCAGATGTATAGCCTGTTGTTTCTCGTCAGTATTTTCTATCTGGCGTGGCACTACACGGGTCAAGCCTGGGGGATGACGGCCTCATTCACGTACATCAACCAGCAAAAGATGGACTCGACCGATCGCAGGCTGATTCGGATAGGTCTCAGAGTATTGCTGGCCTGGCATGTCGTTTGGGCTACACAACCATTGGAACTTCCGGCTTCTTGGCATTCGGTTCTGTTAACCGCACATGAAACGTTAAGCGTGCTGGCCCTGCTGAGTATCCCGTTGGGTGTTTATGGTTTTTGGCGGATTGCCAGAAGATCTGGCAGGCCACCGGCCGTTCGTGCCGTTTTGCCCTGGGGCACCATGTATCTGTGGTACTTACTCGTGAATTACTATCCTTCGGCATTCTTCTGGTTGCAGATTTCCCACGCACTGCAGTACCTGATCTTCCCGATGCGCGTCGAAATGAACCGGCAGGCAGCGCTCGACGCTTCCGCACCTTCCCGAGGGCACCATTCCATGGCTGGCCACATGGCACTTTACTACATGACTTTGATCGCCCTGGGGCTCGCGGTGTTTAAACTCCCGGAGGTGATGCTGGGTAGCCGCGATCCTTTTCATTACTTGGCCATTGCAATCGCCGCGGCAGTCAACATCCACCATTACTTCGTCGATGGATGCATCTGGAAAATCAGCAATCCGCAGGTGCGGGAAGATCTATTTGGACATCTCGCCGCTCGGTAACCAATCATTCGCGGCGAATCACAGCCAGTTCGCGAGGCGTTTCTACTTCGGTTACGATAGTCACTCGGTCACACCCGGCGGCATCGTTAGGAGGCGTATCCCCCATGCACGATTCAAGCACAGCCACTCGTCGCGAATTCCTTTCTCGAAGCGGACGCATTGCTGCGGCGGCAGCCACTGCGGCGGCTACGTTGCCGGTTGGTCGTGCGGCAGCGGCACCCAGTGAAAAGATTTCGTTAGGGCTCATAGGCTGTGGCGGAATCATGAATTACCACGTTCGCAACCTGATCAAGCGACAGTCGGCCGTCGTGTTCCGTACCCTGTGCGATGTCGATCCTTCGCAGACGGCCCGGTTCGAAAAGCCGATTTCGGGGTTTCAATCATTCGCCCCACAGGTAACGGGCGACTACCGCGATGTGCTCGACAATCCAGAGATCGATGCGGTGATTGTTGCCACCCCTCACCACTGGCATGTACCGATTGCCCTGGCGACGCTTGCCGCCGGGAAAGATCTGTACTTGGAAAAGCCGGCCTCTCATGTCTTTCAAGAGGGACCACTGCTGATCGAGGCGGCGAAGAAATACAACCGTGTCGTACAACACGGCACCCAAATGCGATCGAGCAAAGTTACCGAGGCGGCCGGAAAGGTGCTCGACTCGGGAATTCTGGGTGACGTAAGGGTCACCAAGGCGTGGAACGTACAAGACCGTGGGTCGCGTGAAGTGGTGGCCGACTCTGATCCTCCGGCTGGAGTCGACTACGATCGCTGGCTAGGTCCGGCGCCGGAGCGCCCGTTTAACGTCAATCGATTTCACAACAACTGGCGTGTCTATCGTGACTACGGCAATGGCGATATCGGTGACGACGGGGCCCACGATATCGACATGGCTCGCTGGGGACTGGGGGTCGAAACGCTGCCGATCTCGGTTACGGCACACGGAAGCACCGTACGACTGAGCGGCGATCGTGAATACCCGGACAACATGATGGTCGCGTATCAGTACCCCGACGACAAAGTTCTGCTCTACGAAGACCGCCTCTATACCCCCTACGGCCTGCATGGCTTCGACAGCGGAAACGCGTTCTACGGCACCGAAGGCTACATGATTTTCTCCCGTCGCGGTTATTTCCAGGTGTATCTGGGATCCAAAGAAGAAAAGGGACCGGGAGTGCCCGACGAGATTCGCGGCAACGCGGGCCGTGGTTACATCGAACACATGGACAATTTCCTGACCTGTGTTCGCACCCGCGAAGAAACCGCCGCCACCCCGGAAACCGCTCACCTCAGCTGCGGGGTCATTCATCTGGGTGAAATCGCCTACCGCACCAGCGGTCACCTGGAGTTCGACGTCGAGTCACAGTCGATTCGCAACAACCCCCAGGCCACCGCCCTGCTCACCAAGCAATACCGCTCTCCCTACGTCCTCCCTTCGGTGGTGTAACCGCTCGTCCTCGGCAGAATTTTGGCCGGAATCTGCATGGGGGGTGAGGCGTGCGCAATTGCGACAGTCGCATTCCCCAGAGGTGTAGGTTTTGACGTAATCGTGGCCCAATGTCTGAATGTTTGAAGAAATTTTGGCCGCACGTGTCCGGTTTTGCCGCCAATTGGTGATTGTATATGTAGGCGGGGTGGTCGAGCCTGGAACTCTGACCAGGGGCAGTTCCCCGCCCCCTTTGACGATCGCACCGAGTGAGTTCGATTCCCGGAAACTGCCTGACAATAAAAAATCGGTGAAACGAGCCGCTGGCCTCTTCTGGTCCTCGGCTCGTTACCGTTAGTGGGAAGAACCCGTAGTTAGGGCATTCTGTGCAGTTCACCTAGCAACCCAATGGCAGCTTCCGCCATTTGTTCGCCGCCGCCGGGGGCGATTCGAGAATTGACGGTTTCGTAGCCCCCTTCGACGAATGCCTTTCGAGTGGGGATGTAACCGGGTGCGTCGTTGGCCAACTCGATCACCAGGGTTGTTTCGAACGGCGAGGCGACTTTGATCCGCAGGCCCAGCTCGACAAAAACCTCACCCGGCAGGGTCACGATAGCGACCTCGTCGCTGAGGCGGAAAACCTGGATCTCCAACGGAATGGTCTCTTCTTCGTAGTCCTGCAAGGCCACGATCTTGTAGGTTTTGACCCTTTGGAGCATGGGCACTTCGCGGTCGCCTACCCGCTGTATGTCTTGTCTCGCTTGGGCAATCTGTTCTTCGGTATACGTTTGTTTGGGAACTTCGATGACCGCCCGTTTGACAGCCAGCGAGGGGTTGCCGATCGGTTTCAGCTCAGGCATTTCTTCTAACACCGATTCAGCCAGCAGCATGCCGATCGTTTCTGTATCATTGCGTTTCTTGGCCGCCGTGTCGGCGTGATTGATATCACCGCAGGTCCCGATTCCGAACAGCGACACGAACCCATCGCCATAGGCTTCAGCCAGTTTTCGTTGCAGGTAGAACGGGTAGTCGGCCGAGTAGAGTTGACCACCGAGTGTATCAAGGTGCAACGCGTACGAGGTGAGCATCGAAAGCGGTTTCCCATCGGCAATCGAATCGAACCGGATCAAGCCGACTTGGGGGTCGATGGGGCCGGCCACTCCGACTACGTCCGGATGATTGAGGCCGATCCAGGTCTGTGCGGTTCCGTTCTTCAACAAGAACCGGCGATTGAATGCGACACGATCCTCGTGGCCGTATCCTGCAAAACCTGAGACGGCTGTTCGATTCTGTCTTGCCTGACCCACGGCGGCTTCGATTTGCTCGACGAGGAATGCCGGATAATCAAACTCCTCGTGCGGGTCAGTTCCTTCTCGCGCGACGGTGATCGCATGAAAGTGATCGCGGATCGCACCGAAATACAGCGGGCCGGTGTGAGAATGTGTGGCAGCGATCGATACATTCTCTGCCGGGATACCGAGGTTCTCCTCGATCTTCTTCCGACTCTCGCGGGATACCGCGGGAGCCAGCCCCACGATGTCGCACACGACCAGGGCAGCCACGGTGTCGTTCTGAGAAAACACGATCGCCTTAGCCAACAGAGGGTCCTTCACCCCGGTGCTGAGACGCTCGCGGAAGTAGCCACTCATGCGGTACCCAACCGGAGGCGTGATGTCCGTGGTTCCCACCCCGACTCGAAAGTCGTTGGCCAAGGAGACGGAGACGACCCAAACGACAGACAGGACGGCAACCGCGAAGACAATTCGCCTGGCAACGTGGCTCATCGCTATCGGCTTTCCTAGGTTGAAAGTCTCGGGAAATCGGCTGCTTTGCGCCCCTATACACAGGAAGCCTGGTGGCTGCCGTCCGCAACTTTATAGGATCGACCTTCGCCTCGCTACTTGGGGCAAGTTCAGAATATCTGGAGACCAGCGGGCCGGAGCGCAGACGCAGCCCTCCACCCCTGTTAAGCTCCAAGGTTTGGCTATATTCTCTGTTACCAGCATGTAGCGTTGTCTCGACGAGGGCCTGCGACCCGTGATTATTGTTTTGAAACCCAACGTAACTGACGAACAAATTGACCACCTCATTGAACGTGTGGAGGAGGCGGGGCTGCAGACGAATGTCAGTCGAGGCTCATTCCGGACGATTGTCGGCGTCATCGGCGACGAGACGAAACTCTCCGAGGCCACGTTGCAGGCCATTCCGGGTGTGGCTCAAGTGGTGCCGATCCTGCCCCCCTACAAGCTCGCAAGCCTTGAAGCCCAGCCGGAACCCACGGTGGTAGATGTCGCGGGCGTGAAGGTGGGCGGTGGGAATCTGGCCATGATCGCTGGCCCCTGTGCCGTGGAGAGCCGCGATCGAATGGATGCCATTGCCGGGGCCGTGAAGCAGGCCGGAGCGAACATCCTTAGAGGTGGTGCCTATAAGCCACGAACCAGTCCTTATTCCTATCAAGGCATGGGTGAAGACGGGCTGAAGATCCTTCGCGATGTGGGCGACAAGCACGCCATGCCGGTGGTGACCGAAGTAACCGATCCGCGATGCGTCGAATTGGTCGTCGAGTATTCCGACATGCTGCAGATCGGTGCACGCAACATGCAAAACTTTGTGTTGCTGACCGAAGTGGGACAAACCAAAAAGCCCGTGCTGCTGAAACGCGGCATGAGCGCCACGATCGACGACCTGTTGATGAGTGCCGAGTATGTGCTCTCGCAGGGAAACCATCAGGTGGTGCTGTGCGAACGGGGGGTGAAGGGATTCGATCCTTCGACGCGAAACCTGTTCGACGTAGCGGCCGTTCCCTCCTGCAAAGTTCGCTCACATTTGCCGATCATCGTTGATCCAAGCCATGCGACCGGAAAGCCGGCGCTGATTCCCCCCTGTGCTTTGGCGGGCATTGCCGCGGGGGCCGATGGAGTTCACATTGAGGTGCACAACTGTCCGGAGGAGGCGGTTAGTGATGGGCCCCAAGCCCTGCTTCCGGAACAGTACGCTGAAGTTGCCGCCCAAATACGCGCGATGGCGGAATTATTAGGAAAGAAGATGGATCAGTTATCTGGAGAAACCGCATGCAGCGCCCGCTAATCGCCGGCAATTGGAAAATGAATCTGGACCGCGAGGGCTCCGTCGCTCTGGCCAAAGCCGTGGCGGCAGGTGCTTCGGCCCTAACCGAGATGGATTGGCTGGTTTGCCCTCCTAGCCTCTACCTCGACGCCGTGAGTCGAGAATTGGAAGGATCGTCTGTCAGCCTGGGAGCTCAAAACGGCTATCACGAGCCCAAGGGAGCGTTTACGGGCGAAATCAGCATGGCCATGATCAAGGACGTTGGCTGCAGCCACGTGATTCTCGGTCACAGCGAGCGTCGACATGTGCTTGGCGAGACCGACGAAGATATCCAGCGGAAGGTCGTCGCGGCACTCGAGACGGGGTTGACGCCCATTGTCTGCGTCGGCGAATTGCTAGAAGACCGTGATGCGGGGAAGACCTCCGACGTTGTCTCCGGGCAGTTCGATGGCTCGCTCAAAGGCTTGTCTGCCGAGCAGATGCAAGCATGCGTTTTGGCCTACGAGCCAGTGTGGGCGATCGGAACCGGACGCGTGGCCACACCGGAGCAGGCCCAAGAAGTGCATTCAGATCTTCGCAAACAAGTGACCGATCGCTACAATTCGGACGTCGCGGCTGCGGTACGGATCCTCTATGGAGGGAGCGTCAAGCCCGACAACGCGGGCGAGCTCCTCAAGCAGGCCGATATCGATGGCGCCTTGGTTGGCGGAGCCAGCCTCAAAGCAGAAGATTTTCTGGGGATTGGGAAGGCTGTAGCATCCTGAATCTGGCCAACGACTTCACGGGCGCCCCTGGCGGCACCCGAGGGCCAAGTCTCGCCTTCGTCCAAGCAACCGCAAACATATTCGTCGACATCGTTTTATTTGATGCCGACCCGCCCTGAACGATCGGAGTATTGTCATGGGATATCTGTTGATGATCCTGTTGTTGCTTACCAGCTCGTTTCTCATCCTGATCATCTTGCTGCAACGCGGACGCGGCGGTGGTCTCGTGGGAGCATTCGGCGGGTTGGGAGGACAAAGCGCCTTCGGTGCAAAAGCAGGTGACGTCTTCACCAAGGTTACCATTGGCGTGGCAATCGTTTGGGGCCTGCTATGCATCGTCACCGTGAAGTACTACAGCACGGAATCGGGCCCGCTTTCCGAGGGGCTTGGTTCGCAGGCTCCGGCTAGCCAGCCGGGGATTCAATCGAATGAACCGATCGACCCCAGCCAAACAGCCGTGCCTGATGCTTCGGCAGACACCTCCACATCCGATGGCACGGTCGAATCGGCACCGGACGCCACCGAAAGTGACCCGCTCGAGAAATGAGATCGCATGCTTAATCGGGACGCTGGGAAATCCGATTCCCGTGTTGGCAACGACTCGTCAAAAGACAGTTCGTAGCGTGGTTTGCTTCGTGACATGTGGACGCCGGTAGGTGTTCCCATTTTGATAAGAAACATGATTGCAAAGGTATTCCCACCTTGTTGTTGAGCATGACCGGGTTTGGTGAAGCGCACCACCGCGAGAACGGACTTGCGGTAACCGTTGAAGTCCGTGCCATCAACAGCCGCTATTTCAAGTTGTCGTTGAAATCGGGTGACGGGCATGGTGGCCTCGAATCCGAAATCGAAGGGGTGGTCCGTAAGCACATCCGTCGCGGCACGGTGCAGGTTAGTCTGTGGGTCGATCGCCCACGCAGCCCCGACGACTACCGCATCGATATCGACGTGCTGGACAGTTACCGCAAGCAGCTCGAAGCCGTCCACAGTCGCTGGCATGTGGTCGAGTCGGTAAGTCTCGAACAACTTTTGCAACTGCCCGGGGTCGTGAATGAGAACTCGGGTAAGAATGGCGATCTTCAAGAAGAATGGCCTTTGATCAGCCGTGTGTTGGAAGAATCGCTAGCAAATCTCGACAAGATGCGAGAGAGCGAGGGGACCGCCATGAAGGCGGATCTCCATGCCAACGCCAAGACGATCTCGGAAGAACTCGAGTCCATCGCCACGCGGGCTCCCAGTGTCGTGGATTCTTATCGAGAACGAATTCACGACCGCGTGTCGAAGACCTTGGAAAAGTACAACGTGAGCCTCGATCCTTCGGATCTGATCCGCGAGGTCAGCCTGTTCTCAGAGCGGAGCGATATTTCCGAGGAAATTGTTCGCATGCGGAGCCACCTGGAGCAATTCGATTCCACGCTGGAACTGAAGGAAAGCACCGGGCGCAAGCTCGAATTTCTCACTCAGGAAATGTTTCGTGAGACCAACACGATCGGCTCCAAATCGAATGACGTGGAGATCTCGCGGCACGTGATTGAAATCAAGGCCGCCATCGAGCGGATTCGCGAGATGATTCAGAACGTCGAGTGAACCCTGCCTACGACCGTTGAGACCCCCGGTGTGAACGGAAAGCTAATCGTCATTTCTGGTCCCTCGGGCTCTGGCAAGAGTACGGTACTGAAGCGGGTGTTTGCCGAGAGCAAGGCGCCGCTGACGTTTTCGGTTTCGGCTACGACGCGTGCCCCGAGACCGGGGGAGGTCGACGGTCGCGAGTACCATTTTCTGTCCACCGAGGAGTTCGCCCGCCGGAGGGAGAGCGGCGAATTTCTTGAGTGTTTCGAGCTTTTTGGCGGTCAAGGCGAGACTGGTCGCTGGTACGGAACCCTGCGAGAAGACGTTACCACTGGTCTCGAAGCCGGGAAGTGGGTAGTTTTAGAGATTGACGTGAACGGTACCGAGGCGGTTCTCAAGCAGTTTCCAGACGCCGTGACCATCTTTGTTCGTCCCAAGTCGTTTGCCGATTTGGAGCAACGATTGCGCGACCGGGGTACGGAGACGGGCGACTCGTTGGCCAGACGCCTGGCCGCGGCCAGGCGCGAGCTGGAGACCGGCGACCGATACAAATATCAGATTACGAACGACGATTTGGACACGGCTGTTCAATCGATGTGTAACATTCTATCTCAGCTTGAAGGCGAAACAGCATGATCGAAGAATTGCTCCGCGAAGAGATTGTGAAGAAGGTTGGCGGTCGCTTCAAACTTTCGACGCTCATCCAGAAGCGTCTGGTGCAGCTCACGGCGGGGGCCAGACCGCTGGTCGACCTCGACACAAGCGACAAATTGCAAATCGTGATTGCGGAGATCATGAACGACAAGATTTACCTTGATGCCTCGAAGGAACTTCTTGTTACCGGTGAACCCAGCGAGGAAGCTGGTGGACCACCCGAGTTGGATCTCAGCAATCTGTAATCAGACCTGTGAACGACGGCTCACGTACAACCAGCGCGTATCGTGGGCCGTTTGCTTTTCGTGGATCTAGCGGCGCACTGCCGTCGGCGCTCCACGGCCCCACTTGGGAAGAAATGCATGATCGAAGGTCGCGAGATCGTAATCGGTGTAACGGGGGGGATCGCGGCCTATAAGACCGCCGCACTCGTTAGCTCCCTGGCGCAAGCGGGGGCTCACGTTACCGTGGTCATGACCGAGGCCGCACGTCAGTTTGTCGGGGAAGCTACGTTTGAAGCACTGACCGGGCGCCCGGTGTTAACGAAGACCTTTCACGATGATGCTCATCCGCTGGGGGCGCACATTTCACTTGCCGAACAGGGCGAGTTACTGTGCGTGGCTCCCGCGACGGCCAATTTTATTGCCAAGACGGCACATGGGCTGGCTGACGACTTATTGAATACGCTCGTACTCGCGTTTACTGGTCCCGTCGTTGTGGCTCCGGCCATGAACTGTGAAATGTGGGAAAAACCCTCGGTGGCACGCAATATCGAGACGCTTCGACAAGACGGCATCACGATTGTTGACCCCGAGGAAGGTTGGTTGAGCTGTCGTCGTCGCGGTGTAGGGCGTATGGCTGCTCCGGAAACGATTCAGCAGTGCATCGCCGGTCTGCTCGTCCCGCCCACCAAAACGTGTTGAGCCGCATCACGCGTCCGACGGTTGACTCTTGCGCGAGGCCCCTTCGAGCATGACCACCAAGGATTCCGCATCGACGCGGAACTCGAAATCGCAGGTGATGGCTTACTTGCGGCTGTTTCGCATCCCCAACGTTTTTACGGCGGTGGCCGACGTGGTGATGGGGTTTTTGCTCACGCACGTATCTCTGGCCCCCTGGGAGGTGTTTCTGCCGTTGGCCGCGGCCAGCTGTTTGATCTACATGGCCGGCATGGTTCTGAACGATGTATTCGACCACGAAGTCGACGCGATCGAACGACCCGAACGTCCGATTCCCTCCGGGGCGATTCAACTCGGCACGGCACGCTGGTTGGGCTTCGAGATGCTTCTCGTGGGCGTCGCCTTGGCATGGTTTGCGGGCTGGCTTGCTGGAAATGTTGCTTCTGGCATCGTCGCCACGCTGCTTGCCATGGCGGTGATTGGCTACGACGCCTGGCTGAAACGCACGCCGGCGGGCCCGGTTGCGATGGGATCGTGCCGAACCCTGAACGTGTTACTGGGCGCCAGTGTAGGCGGAGGACTGGCATTCCCGGCCACGTGGTGGATAGCTCTGGGGATCGGCACCTATATCGTAGGGGTCACCTGGTTCGCACGAACGGAAGCCCGGGAGAGCAACTCCGTTCATCTGGCTGCCGGGCTGTCGGTGGCGTTGACCGGGATCGCGATTCTAGGAGGATTTCCCTTCCTACTCGACTCGTCGCAGCCGGATTCGATTCCTGTTCGATTACCCCCATCGGCCTGGATCTTGTTGGTTGCCTTGCTGGCCTTCTCCATCGGGCGTCGAGCCACCAAGGCCATCTTCAGCCCTACTCCCGGGAACGTACAGGCCGCAGTTAAGCTGTGTATCCTCTCGCTGATCGTTTTGGATGCGGCCGTGGTATTGGCCGTTCGAGGTCCGCTGTGGGGCGTGGGTGTCCTTGCACTGTTGATTCCCACGGTACTGCTTGGGCAATGGTTCCGCTCGACCTGAGCGCATTCTCAGCGGTTTCTCGCCTCATCCTGCAAGGGTACAGTGTGAACATCCAGCTTGAATACCAACCGGTGGTAACCGTTCGAATTCGCTTCTTAGGGAATTAGCAATGACCCAACCCGTTGTATTGTTATCCGTACCGGCACTTCGCGAGCAGGACCTCGCTGCGATGCCGAACCTGTCCGCTCTGGCGGCCAACGGAGATCGGGCCCGAATCTCGCCTGGCTTTCCCTCGGTTACCTGCCCGGTGCAAGCCAACATGACAACGGGGGTGACCCCCGATCGGCACGGGGTGGTGGCCAACGGGTTTTTCTATCGAGACCGTGGCGAATTCGAAATGTGGACCGCCTGGAACGAGTGCATCCTGGCCCCGCAGATTTGGGATACGCTTCACGAGCGACGACCTGGCACCACTTCCGCGGTTTGGTTTCCGCTACACAGTAAGGGGTGTGGAGCCGACTACATCTGCACGCCGGCCCCCATTCATAACCCCGACGGTACCGAAACCATGTGGTGCCATACGCGGCCCGAGGATCTTTACCCGCGGTTAATCGAGAAGCATGACCAGTTCCCGTTGCATCACTTCTGGGGACCGCTGGCCAACATTTCGTCCAGCGAATGGATCGCCGAGAGTGCCGCGAGTGCGGCGGCGGAGTATCGGCCCGATTTCTTTTACATTTACCTGCCTCATCTCGATTACGCGGCCCAGCGTGTGGGGCCGGACGATCCCCTGTCGTTGTTGGCCGTCGAGCAGCTGGACGAAGTGTTGGGACGCCTGTTTGCCGATTTCCGTGCAGCCTACGAAGTCGACCCGTTGTGGATCGTGGCCAGCGAGTACACGGTGCTTCCGGTCGACCATGTGGTTTACCCCAACCGTGTGCTCCGCGAAGCCGGACTCATCAGGATTCAAGACAACACCGACTCGGGCGAAGTGTTGGATGTTGCAGGCAGTCCGGCGTGGGCCATGGCCGATCATCAACATTCCCATATCTTCGTCAAAGACACCGATCCGAAGGTTATCGATCGTGTCGCGAAGTTATTCAAGAATTACGAAGGCATCGCCGAAGTGCTCGTGGGAGGTGATCGAAAGCGATACGACCTGGAGCACGACCGTAGTGGCGATGTGATTCTTGTCTCGCAACCGAATAGCTGGCAAGCGTATTACTACTGGCTCGACGATGCCGTGGCGCCGGACTTTGCCTACAACGTCGATATCCATCGCAAGCCGGGGTACGACCCAATAGAGATGCACCTCGATATCGCCGACCCCCGGGTGCCGCTGGACGCCACGCTCGCCAAAGGATCGCACGGAGCCCCACCACTTCATGAGTCACAACGCGGTGTGATTCTTGCCTCCCAGCCCGGCATATTTGCGTCGCAGACGCTGGCCGACACCGATGTGTACGCAACGGTGCTTCGCCAGTTCGGAATTTGATGCGTGACTCGGTCGCATACGTGTATGAGATTCGAGATCTTGCGCTAGTAGCCAGGCACCGATCGAAGGATTCGGTTCGCATTGGTTTGCGACCGGACCGGCTCAGACGCGGGTAGATCGTACCCTCGAGGTCGTGCGCCGGTAATGTCAGGCCCCGATCCAACTTCCGGGAAAGGGTCGAATCGTTCGGCCCGTTGCTGTTGCACGTTTACCGGCGGCGGGTTGAACAGTTGTGGATATGCCGTCCCTGCGCAACCTGTCGCCGCGAACAGGGGGACCAGCGGCAAGCATACGGCCAACAAACGAGGTAGCGCCTGCGACATGTCGGGCTCCGGCTTCTTTGGGTCATACTCGCGGGACATAGCTGTGTTCGCTTGCCGCAGCGAGTAAAGGGCCGCGAATTATAGAGTAGGCGTGACCGAAGCCCCAGGTCGGTTCTATGGTTCAGTCACGCTTGGAATGCTGTCGGTGCTTGCGTGTGCCGTGGCTGAGACTCAAGGCAAGTAAGCCACCAGCGCGACCGTATTGCCTTGTGGGATTAGCTTTACCGAATCGGAAGAGGCCGGGATGAGGATTGTGCTGCCACGCATCAGCGGTGCACCGGATTCATCGCCCTCGACGCTTAATTCGCCTTCGACGACTGACACGAGATGGCAGCGATGGTTACTTTCCAGCGATCGCTCCGAGGCGATCGACCATCGCTCGAGCACGAACTTGTCTGATCGGACGAGTACTTCGACCCCCGCTTTTTCTCCGGATTCCGGTTTCACCGGCTCCACGGGACCGCGTTCGAAGTCGATTACTTCCAATGCTTGTTCGATGTGAAGCGGGCGGGGGTTGCCATCGGTTCCCACACGGTTCCAATCGAAGAGCCGAAATGTAGTATCGCTGGATTGTTGAATCTCATAGATCAACAACCCTGCGCCCAGCGCGTGTACTGTTCCGGCGGGGATGAACACGCAGTCACCCGAGGTTGGTTCGAACTGATTTAAACCGAGTTCGCACGTGCCGCGACTGATCTCCCGGGCCAGTGCCTCGCGATCAAACCCCCGTTTGAGGCCCGAGTAAATTTTCGCCCCGTCGTTGGCCCCCATCACAACCCAGGCTTCAGTCTTGCCGTAGTCGGGCGGGTCGAGCTTCGCACCCTGCTCGTCGTTGGGATGCACCTGAACCGAGAGCGTCTTCTGAGCATCCAGAAACTTAATCAAAAGTGGAAATCTCGGTTGAGGGTGGTGAACGCCGAGCAGTTCTTCCCCTCGCTCGGAAACGAGCTCTCCCAGTGTTTTTCCCTTCAGGGAGCCCGCGGTGACCCTACTTTGATCGTCGCCGTGGTCGCAAACTTCCCAGCTTTCGGCATAATCCTCGCCGTCGCCGATCGACTTCCCAAGCTCTGCCCCCAATCTCCGGCCTCCCCAGATGTAGCGGCGGAGGATGGGCTCGAATCGGAACGGGTATAACGCATCCATGAATCAATACTTCCCTCGACTTGGAGACTAGGTAAATGGCAATCACGCTGGTCCGCACCAGGGGTGCTGGCGCAACCCATGATGCCGATTGACATATTCGTTGCAAGCGTCCGCATCCATATTGCGAAAAACCAGCGGCCACCGCGATCCTCGCTGCGTGTTGGTTGTTGGTCCAGTGGTGCGTTGTTATGATCGAATCACGGTAGCGAACTTCAGTGCTCGCACTACCTTACCGCGAATCTCCGGATCAGACCTCTCTCCCCCCCTGCGGCGCACATGAAGCGCGAATACGACGACGATCTGTTTCAAGACAGCACCATGACCTTCGGGGAGCACCTCGAAGAGTTACGGGCCTGCTTGTTTCGTGCCGCCATCGGGCTGGCGATCGGTTTCTTAATCGGATTGGCCGTCAGCAAGCAAGTCGTCGAAATCATCAAGGCCCCCATGGAACGTGCCTTGATGAAAGACATCGCGCTGCGGGATGAAGAGCGGTTCCTCGAGCAGTTGAAGGCCAGTGGCGTGGATGTGCCGGATAACTGGCAGAAAGATCCTCAGTATCAGGTGCTGAAAGACAACGGGCTTACCTTCAGGCAGGTCTATTTCGATATCGATCAAGTGGTTGCGGCTCTGAAGGAGATCAACCCCAACTTCACATGGGATCCACCCGATGCCCCGTCGGAACCAGCAGATGATTCGCAGGCCACTGATGAAACGGTGGAAGCGGAAACCAAAGAGTTGGTGTCCGTTCGTATGATGGTCCCGCTGGACAGAGACCCTCGTACACAGTTTACGTTTCTATCCGGGCAAGAACCGTTCATCATTTTGATCAAGGCCGCCTTCGTGGCGGGGCTCGTTATCTCAAGCCCTTGGGTCTTCTATCAAATTTGGAGTTTCGTGGCCGCGGGGCTTTATCCTCACGAGAAGCACTTCGTGAATGTGTTTCTGCCGTTCAGCTTGGGGCTGTTCCTGCTGGGTGCTTCAACCGCGTATATCTTCGTGTTCGACCCGGTGTTGGATTTCTTATTCGGTATCGGTCGCTGGCTGGGCTTTCGGCCCGAGATGCGAATCAGCGAGTGGTTAAGCCTGGTGCTGTTCTTGCCGTTGGGATTTGGAATCAGCTTCCAGCTTCCGCTGGTCATGCTGTTTCTAGAACGCATTGGTGTATTCGACCTCGGAGTTTACATGTCCCAGTGGAGGGTGGCGGTATTGGTGATCTGCATCATTTCGATGCTCGCCACACCGGCTGATCCCTATAGCATGCTTCTGCTGGCCGGCCCCCTCACGATTCTCTACGGGGGCGGAATTGCACTATGCAAATTCTTGCCGCGAAGTGACGACTACGAGACAGACGATGATCTCGATTAGGTATTCATGATCCACCGGCCGGTGAAGGTGCGGCAAGCGATTCGTACGGCAGGCCACCGGGGTTAGAGTTTTGCCAGGACGCCGTTGACGATCTTTCTCAGCTTCGGCTCGGCTTCCCCGGCGATTTCGAGAATGCTTTCGATATTGGCGGGTTCCAGCGCATCGGGGAGACACATGTCGGTGACAATCGATAACCCCAGCACGCGCAACCCGGCGTGCGTGGCTACCACCACTTCCGGTACGGTCGACATGCCGACCACATCCGCGCCAATCAAACGCAAGAAACGATATTCAGCGCGGGTTTCCAGATTCGGACCAGTCACTGCAACATAAACACCACGATGGGCGACGATGTTTTCGGCCAAGGCGATGTCCAACGCCTGCTGAGTTAACTCTTGATCGTACGGATAACACATGTCAGGGAAGCGTGGTCCGAGTGAATCGTCATTCACGCCGATCAACGGATTGTCCCCCATCAGGTTGATGTGGTCGTCGATAACCATGATGTCTCCGCAGCGGTACTGAGGGTTCATCCCCCCACCGGCATTGGAGACCACCAACACTTCCGCCCCCAAGGCTTTCATGACTCGCACGGGGAAAGTGATTTGCTGATGGGTGTAACCTTCGTAAGCGTGAAACCGCCCTTCCATCGCAGCGATGGGGTGGCCTTGCAGCGTTCCCAGCACGAGTCGCCCGGCATGGCCCACGGAAGTCGACCCTGGAAAGTGGGGAATTGCTTCGTAGGGCAGCGTGGCCTCGACGTTGATTTGTTCGGCCAGCCCTCCAAGCCCCGTACCGAGAATCACACCGGCGCGGGCCTTGTTCGACCATTTCTTACGAATCGCCTCGGTTGCATCTTTGATTTGGCCGGCTAGTTCGAGCATCGAGTTTTCCTCTGGAAATTCGTGAACGGTCGATTCGTAATGGGGACGAGATAACGTAGAATCGGCTGATAGGCGAGATGCCGAGACCCTGGACTAGCCCGGCGGATCTCCCGTACGAGAGGTTGGCTAGTCGTCGAGTTCGATCCCGCAACTCTTGCCATTGAGCTTTTCGACGTCGTCATCCCCCATCTCTTCTAGATCGTATTCGAGATCCTCGAAGTCTTCGTCGAAATCTTCGTCGAAGTCGTCATCCTCGTCGTCTTCGAATTCTTCGTCGCTGGATCCGTTGCTCTCCTCATCCATGTCCATATCATCGCTGTCGTCCTCTTCCAAATCGGCCACGAGCGGGCCCGAGGTGGAAAGAGCGGCGGATCGATTGAGCCCGCGGCAGGTAACCACGGAGGCTACCCAACCCCCCGGAGTGCAACTTGAAGCGGAAAGACCTACAGGCATCGCAACAACCTCGCTAAACACTTCGACTTTGCGCAAAAGACATCGCACGTCACCATTGCGGGCGATGGAAATGCAAGCGACCTGTGGTAGCCGGGACCACAGGAATTGTCAAGCGTCGGAACAACCAGGAATCCCGTGGCTCAAGCAGAGCACCATGGTCTTGGGTGAGCTAGCTCCTTGGAAGTGCCGGCGGCAAACTGGCCGAGCGAATTCCTCAACCGGGGGACCCGCTGACCGTAGTTTGGCTTCAGCGCTCACGTGGCTGCCGGTCGTCAACGCCGTTCAAGACGGGCTGTGTACTGGAAGCAGAAACTCAGTCTTCGTTTTCTGCCCCGATGATGGACAGTAATTCCATCCGGGATTTCTTTACGCCCGCGCCGCTTTTGCCCAAAACCACGAAAAACTCATGGGCAACGGTGGGGTGATAGGCCACTTCTTGGATGTTGATCAGCCCCAGTGAGTAAAGATCCTGGATGATGAGCCGAAAAGAATGTGGCGAGAAACACCAGGCGTGGACGTCCAGATACGCTTGTTCATCAATGACCGACTTCATTCCACGGGAGGCATCCTCGAGTCCATGGACAAACCCATATTCGCCCTGAGTCATCGAGTTCCAGGCAATGTGCCCGCTCTTGCTGACCACGTTCAGGAAGTACTCGGCCACGGTCCCCGGGGTATGGTAAGTACGCTTTTCGAGATGGCCGTCGATAATCTGAGAGAGGCCCGTTAATGGGCGGAAGTGGTCGAAACAGAAACGCTTGTCCGGAATTGCCAGACAGATTACTCCATCATCTTTCAGGATCGTTGAGCAGTCGTTGAGGAATCCGATGAGGTCGGGGGTGTGTTCGATCAGGTGCGAGGCGATGATCCAGTCGTACTGACTGGTTCCGCCTGTGAGTTGCTGGTAGCTCTCCCCGTGCCAGACGAAGTCGACCTCTTCGATGTTGTCGAGATTGACGCCGTGCTCGCGATACTTTTCGATGAGTTGCTCACGATTCATGTGGTCCATGATGTGCACGTTATAGCCATCTGACTTTCTCGCGATGGGGTTGTGGCTGGGGCCGATCTCCAGTCCTAGGCCATCCCTTTTGACGTGCTGCAAAACGATTTCGTCACGGCTCATGTTAAGCGGTCCTTTTGCGTTGATCTTGAATGACCGGTACGGCAGGCAAGCGTGTCCGTACTAAGACTGGCTCGAATTCGATTCATGAATAGCGCGTGCCGGGACGTGTGCTTCTGGTCTGCCCGACCAAAAACCAATTCACATTGATGGCAACCTTCAAGCTGCTTTCTTCCGTCCTGCTGCTTCAATCTGTGCGTTGACGAACTGTGTATGGCTCTTAATGGCCTTCTCCGGATCGTAGGTCGACAGGCGGTCTCCCTGCTGACCTCTCGGGCATAATACGTGGGATACAAACAGGTTCTCGATCTTACCGCTTGCGGTCAGCTCGAAATCGAGCTGACACAACCAGCTCAACAGTCGCAGGACTTGCGGATCGTGAAGCTGCATGAAGTAGTTGGGGTCAACCACTTGGGCCCACAGGGTGTAAAGCAGCCCGCCGCCGTAGTTGCGGCCATCGATCACATCGAACGATTCGTGCAAAACGGTGTCGACTTCATCGGCGCGCACGGCCTCGCTGGGGTCAGACTCGACGATGATATTGGCTGGGATCCGTCTTAATTCCGAGACCTGCAGTGCCGCGTCGGGCAGCGTGCGAATCACTTTGTTGACTTCGTTTACCAGCGCATCCGAATATTGAAAGCGGTTGGGACCGGAGTATTCATTGATGTAGAGGATGCCTCCGGGATGCAGCGACGCGGCTACCTCCGAATAGAGACCTTCCAGATTCTGGATGTGGTGCAAGCAGCCAAAGGAGATCGCGGCATCGAATTCCTCGTGGGGAAGTGTATCGGTATTGAGATCCCGGATTTCGTAATGAGTACGATCGGCTAAGCCTTCCTTTTGGGCCTCTGCCCGGGCTATTTCCAAGGAATTGGGCGATACGTCGTAGCCGACCGTCTTGCGAGCCGAACCTTCTTTCAACGCGATACGCTCGGCATGCCCGCCACCGCAGGCCAGGCTCAACAGATTGTCGCTGATACCGGCCGGGTGGTACTTCGAGATCCACCAGGAGATGTGAGAATTGACGCTACGGGGCTCAATGATCTGCTGATTGATGTATTCGTCGATGATTGGATTGGAGGACCAATATCGTTCCGGAACGGATTGCCAAACATTCTCATCCCAGAAACTGGCAACAGCGTCCTTGGATGAACTCATGGTAGCTAGCTCCTTCGTCTTGTCTTGATGGCCCCTGTCCAATCGAGAGATGACGGACAAGCGAATGTGCGATGGTTCAAGTGGAGGTTACGGAGGTGCCGGGCAGTCCTCCGCCGTTGATATCGATTTGTGGTGGGATGCTACGGAGTTGTCTCAGTTGCTCGCGAACCGATTCAGCTTCGGTTTCGCGACCGGTGGCATCCAACAATTTGGCGAGTTCATCGTGAGCCGTGGCATTGCTTGGTTCGCGGAGCAGCAATTCTCGCCACAGTGGTTCGGCCTGGGCGTATCGTTCCAGGTTGCCCAGGCAGCGGGCCTGATACTCTCGCAGACGAAGATGTTCGTAACCGGCATCGTGACTGGCCTGAAAATGCTCCAAGGCCTTCTCCCACCGCTGCTGGCTGAAGTGTTCGAGTCCCAGCGTGTATTCACGGTAGTGCGGGGCAATTTTCTGGTTGCTTACCAGGGGAGCCGCCAAATCGAGCCCTTCCTGCACACGCCGTGTGCTGACCAAGAGCTCGCTGAGCGCGGTGGTGATATCCGTATCTTCCGGGGAGTGATTCAAATAGGAACGATAGACTCGCTCTGCCTCATCGTCCTGGCCCTGCTTGACCAGGGCGGTGCCTAGTTGCAAATGAACGTTGCTATCGTGGGGCTGAGCCGCCGCATCGACTCTTAAGGCCTTGATCTGCTTTTGCGGCGATGTGTTTTCGCTTGTCTGCTTCTCAGCGGCTGGAGTTTCCGCTGTGGTGACGATGTAGCTTTCTGAATTGGGTTGGTCGCTTGTGTGTGTCATGGCCACGGTCGTCACGGTGTCAGACGAAGTCGGGCCTGCACCGGCGATGAAACTGCCGTCGCTGGCACGTTGGCTTAGCAGTTCGGCATATCTGCGAACTTCCGCATGGTGTGGCTCGATGGCGAGCCAGGCATTCACGACTGGTTCGGCCGCTTCGAGGCAGTCGGTTGAAATCAGGGCAACCGAAAGCCACTGCAGGCAGACCGCGTCTCGACAGCCTGCGGAATAGGCCGACTGCAGGTGTGCGACCGCAGGAATCCAGTTCTTCTGTTGCACAAGGCAGGCTCCGCGAACGGCACTTCGCAATGCATCACGAAGCGGGATATCACCCTCGAGCGTATCCACGGCGGCCAGGGCCGCATGCTGTCGGCCCTGACGGATATACAAGTCGAGGAGCGCCCGTTTCAGTCGGGTGGAGTTCGGTCGAGCAGCGATGACTTCGTTCAGCGCAGATTCCGCGCGATCGTATTCCTTTTGGTTCCGCAATAGGGCGCTCAGGCACAAGGCTGCCATCTCGGTGACATCGGCCACGTGCCACAACAACGGGTTCACCTCTCCATAGTTCATGGCGAGTTCGAATGAACGAGTCGCCATCTCGGTCTGCCCGATGGCCTGCATGTGGTTTCCCATCGCGCACAGCAGTTGGGCATCGAATGGGAAGTGTTGCAGGGCCTCGATGCAAACCTCCGTGGGGTTCTCCTCGGGCGTGGTCGTGAGTCCGTTACAGGTCAACAACCCGTAGTAGGCGGCCAATTGCTCGGTCGAGCCCTTTTCTGCCAGGGTCAGTGCCTCTCGGTAGCAGGCATTCGCCTTGGCGGGGTCGTTCAGGTTTACATGAACATCGCCAGCAGCCACGAGCCACTTCGGCAAACGCCCATGCTCGACGATTTCCTGTTCGATCAATGGGAGGTCGCGGCAGGCCAGCGAGTATTTTCGCCCCGGCTCATGGTCTCGCGACGAACGATGGATGCAAATGTCGGTGCGATCCACTTGGAACCCGCCAGCTTCAACCGCTGGAAGCAGCGACTCGCGCACGCGACCTTCAAAACGGAGCACCGACGAAGATGGGACCAGGCGAATTTGAATCAAGCGTTCGGGGTGGCTGTCTGCCGTGGACTGAGGAAGTTCGATCCAGACCGCGAAACAGGTGCTCGCATCTTCTTGGCGATCCACGAGTTCGCGGAGCGTTCGGGCATCTTCTTGAGCCAACGATTCTCCGGCGTCGATCCACAGGACCCACTCCGCTCGAATCGCTTCCATCGCTTCATTGCGCGCTGTGGAAAAACTGTCTTCCCAATCGGCATCGATGACCGTTGCCCCAAACTCTCGGGCGATTTTGGCGCTCCGGTCGGTTGAACCCGTGTCTACGAGCACAATTTGATCGGCGATGTTTTGGACGCTGGCCAGAGTGGCGGGGAGGGTTTTCTCTTCATCGCGAACGATGATTGCGACCGCCAGACGTTGCTGAGGTTGATCGCTAGTAGACATGGAACCTCCGTGTACCACGACTCGGTCTTCGTCGGAATTAGTTTTGCCGTGCAGGCGATCCATCGCCGCAGGTGTTGCGCAGGGCATATCGAGCGCGGCGGAAGTGTACCCCCTGCCTGGTTTTCGCAAAAGAGCGTTTGCACGCAAGCGGATTGCTAGCCGCAGAGCGGTGCTAGCGTTGATTGCTAGGTGCGATAGTCGGCATTGAGCCGAACGTATTCTTGGGTGAGGTCCGTGGTCCAAAAGCGGACTTCGGCCGAACCTTCGCCAAAAGCAAGTTCCAGATGGGTGTCTCGATTGTCGCGAATCGAGTCGCTCACCATCGCATCATCGAATTCGACGGGAGTGCCACGGTCGAAGAGTAGAAAGCCGTTCACCTTCAGCGAAACGCCCGCCGGATCGAACTCCACGCCGGCGTACCCGGCCGCGGAGACGATTCGCCCCCAATTGGGGTCGGCCCCGGCCACGGCAGTTTTGACCAGGGCACTGTCGGCCACTGTCCTCGCGATGGCATGTGCCGCCTCTCTCGATTCACAGCCACGGACATCGATCGTAATGCGATGAGTGACTCCCTCTCCATCTTCAGGAATTGCCATGGCAAGCTCGGTGCAGACTTCGTGCAGGGCTTGCTGAAACTGTTCCAGATCATCTCCGGCCAAGGCTTGGTCTCCAGCTGCCCCGCTGGCGAGAAGTAGCACGCTATCGTTGGTACTCATGTGGCCTTCGACACTTATGCAATTGAAGGTGGCGTCGACTACTTCGCCCAGCATGCTTTGGGCATCTTCTTTCTTCAGCGGTGCATCGGTCATCACAACCGCCAGCATGGTGGCCATCTTGGGGCCGATCATCGCAGCCCCCTTGGCAATGCCCGTAATGGTGATTTTTTGGGAGCCGATGACAACTTCCCGGCCTGCCACCTTGTGGCGGCTATCGGTGGTCATGATGCCTTTTGCCGCCGCGACCAAGGCCGATTCGTCGCTGCTCAGTTCGGCCGCTGCCGACAGGATACCGGCGGCGATTGTTTCCATCGGAAGATAGACTCCGATGATTCCGGTCGACAGCACCAAGGAGACGCCATTCGGAGTGTCGGTCGCTTCGGCAGCCAGACGGGCCATTCGGGCGACATCTTGCTCCCCGCGTTCTCCGGTGCATGCGTTGGCGTTGCCGGAATTCGCAACCAGTACTCGAAAGTCGTCGCAAGGAGTCTTCCCGCGATCGAACACCACGGTTGGCGAAACGATGCGGTTTTGCGTGTAGACGCCGGCCGCTACCGAAGGTTGATCGCTGGCGATCAGCGTGAGATCCAGCTTCGAGGTGTCTTCCTTGATGCCGCACGCGACGCCTGCCAAGGAGAATCCTGCTGGTACTTTGAACGACATGAGGGGGTGGTCCTAGCAATGCGAAGGGAAGCCGAATGTTGGGTGGTAGGCTCAGCTTCGGATGGAAACAGAAACGGTCGACACGCACCTAGCGAAGCGCGGTTTCTTCGGCGTATCCGAACATCAGGTTGAAGTTTTGCACGGCGGCACCAGAGGCACCTTTGAGCATGTTATCCAGGCAACTCACCACCACGACGCGTTCGCCCACCACGCAGGCGTGCAAGTCGCAGAAATTCGTCCCGGTGGTGTGCTTGGTGGCCGGAAGTCGGTCGACCACGCGGATGAACGGTTCGCCTTTGTAGAACGTGCGCAATGCCTCTTGCAGCGCCGACTGATCGATATTGCCACGACGACTTGCGTAGGCCGTGGTCAGAATGCCACGGTCCATCGGAATGAGATGCGGGGAGAATACCAAATCGACGTCTGTTCCGCAGGAGCGAGACAGTACCTGTTGGATCTCGGGGGTGTGGCGATGCCGACCAATGTTATAGGCCGCTACACTCTCGTTGCACTCTGGAAAGTGCGTCGTCAATTTCGGAGTGCGACCTGCGCCGGAAACGCCGCTCTTGGAGTCGATGACCAGATCTTCTGGCTCAATCAGCCCTGCCTTGAGAAGCGGTGCGAGAGCTAACACGGCAGAGGTCGGATAACATCCCGGGTTCGCGACCAACGGGGCGGGGATGATTTCCTCGCGAAACAATTCGGGCAGCCCGTAGGGAGTGCTGCTTAGCCGCTCGGCGTCGGCGTGCTCCTCGGCATACCATTTGGTGAACGTTTCTTGATCGTTGAGGCGGTAGTCGGCACTGAAGTCGACCACCTTGGCTCCCGCATCGAGCATCTCGGGAACACTGCGGTTGGTTACACCATGGGGCAGGCAGCTAAACACACAATCGACACGGGATGCGGCCTCGCGTGGTGCGATGTTTTCGCACTTTAGATCGAACAGCCCCGTTAACGAGGGGTGAACATCCGCCAGGAACGGCTCGTCTTCCTGGCGGCTGGTAATCGTCGAAACTTCAACGTGCGGATGCCGGGCCAGAATCTTCAGCAGATCGAGTGCCGTGTAACCGGTTGCGCCGACAATCGCCACGCGAGTTTTGTTAGGTTGATTGGTAGACATACCGTGCAGTGGGGAATTCTGAAATTGAGTGGTACGCAACTTGTTATAGCCGGACGATCTCTCGGTGGCTAATGGGCTCTCGATGGCTCCTGAGGGAGGAGAGTTAGACCGGTAATTGAGATGTCCTCATTGCCAAGACAGCCCAGTGACCGAGAGGTTCACGGATTGCGGGTCATTCGCCGCAGCGCCAGCCGTCCCCTGGCCGCTAGAGTTCTTCGATCGACAACTCGTGGCGTTGCATGAACTCCAGGGCTTCATCCCGGCGAAAAACCGTTTCAGTGGCTCCTACGCCTCGCACGCAACTGGCGCCCAGCGCGGAGGCCCACTGCAAGCATCGTCGCGGATCTTCGTCATTGAGAAGACCCATCATGTATCCTGCATCGAAGGCGTCCCCCGATCCGGTTCCGCCGACATAATCGATCGGGTATGTTCCCGATCGAAGCCGCAAGCTGTCGGAGATAAGCACGCTCCCAGCATCCCCGCAGGTAATCACAACCGTTGTAGCACCCGCTTCTCGGAAACGCTCGGCCTGTTTGATAGGATCAGATAGGCCCGTGAGCGCGGCTGCCTCGTCTTCGTTTGGCAGAAATACGTCGGTGTGGGTGAGCACCTTTTCCATCCCGGTGAAATAGTCACCCGGCCCGGGGAGCACGACGTCGAGCACCGTGGTGACCCCAAGATCCCTTGCCTTGCGAAACAACTCGGCCAGGTCGTCGTGCGTCAAGGATGACATCAACAGATAGCCTCCGACATAGAGAACCTTCGCCTGTCGAACGAGGTCCAGCGAGACGTCGCTGGCGCGAAATCTGGCATTCGCTCCCACCGAGTGAATAAAGCGGCGGTCCTCACCCTGCACGTTGATGATGAGTGTGCCGGACGTGCCAACTCCCGACTCTCGCATTACCGCCGAGGCATCGACTTTGTGCTTTTCGAGAGTCTGCTTGATGAACTCGCCGAACGAGTCATCCCCCACGCAACCGACGGCACCCACGGCGACGCCTAGTCGGGCCAGGTCGATCGCGGCATTCGCGGCGCAACCCCCGATCGCTAGCGGAAGTTCGTCTGCCAGCACCAGCTCACCCGCGACCGGCATGTGGTCTACCGGTGAGCAGAGGTGATCGGCCACCAGAATGCCCACGCTTAAACAGTCGATTGCCATCGATGGTCGTTTCCCCGTGCAAGTGACGCTGGCTTCAGAATCGTCCCCGGGTGATCGGCATTGACCGCTTGTCTGGAATTGCCTACCGTTCGCCGCCCATCCAGCCGCGTCTAAGGATGGTGACGACGAGCGAAGTGGTTTCTATCACCCGACCCCATTGATTTCCAGTCCTGGGCACCCTCGCACCGAAGAGCACTGCATCTCTGACGAACTTCCCAGTGTTCTTCACGTCTTCATCGCCAACTGGGAGAAACCGATGCCGCGAGCCGAACAGCACGCTGCGCGATCGAGACTCTCTGTTTCGACGAATGGACTTTCTCTAGCCCCGTCAGGGCGCAGCCCGAGAGATCGGCACTTCTCTTTCATCGGTGCCGGTATCCTGCTCGTCTTGATGCTCCTGGACGATTCACGGGAACTTGCCGCGCAAGATACGGTCGGTGGTGACTCGCAGCCCGCGATTCGCGTTGCCAGGCTGGTCGAGCGGTTGGCTTCCAGCGATTTCGATCAGCGTGTTGCTGCGCGAGAAGAACTGGAAAGCCTGGGTGAGATCACACGCGAGGAAATCGAACTTGCGACCCGCAGTGACGATCTGGAGGTCCGACTCCAGGCGCAGGAGCTTCTCAGAAAGCTAAAGATCCGCCGCCTGTGGTCAGCTTCCAGCGTCGCATATAAATCAGACACGTCACAACCAGCTTCGGTTGTCTTCGAATCACTGGCCGGGCAGACTGGAAATCGGCTTCTGCTGGGCGACCAATACGGTACGTTTCAAGATGCTTCCGTGAAGCTGGACACCCAAGAACAGCCGTTCTGGGCAGCCCTTGATCAGGTCTGCGAGCAGAGCGGGAACCACGTCCGCCCCCACTACGACACGAGTCGCCCCGGATTGGTCGTGGTATCGGGTGCCCCAGGATGTTATCCGGTGGCCTACGCGGGGCCGGTTCGGGCACAGATCACCAATGCCCGACGGGTGTTCACCGAGGACTTCGACTACGAGCACCTCAAGTCGGAGACCACGCATACCTTTCAGCTCAACCTGCAAATTATGTGGGAGGACCGTTTCCGCCTGGTAGCTTATCGTTCACCGCCCCGCGTGGTCGAAGTGGTCACTGACGACGGAGACGAACTGGCAGCGACCCAGCCTTCGGGCAGTGCCTGGAATGTGGCCGGCTCCAGCAATCGGCGGCTGTCGATGGACCTCCGCCTGCATCCCCCCTCGACGGCATCCAGCAAGCTCGACCGGTTGCGTTTGGAGTGGGATCTCATCGCCGTTGGCGACATGGCGGCGATCGACGTGACCGATCTCTCCAAGCCCAGCGAGCATCGCCAGGACGATCTCAGCCTGCGGGTTGACGAAATTGAGGAGAAACAGGGTTCGCGGTATGAAGTGACCGTTTGGGTGGTCCGTGATCTGGTCGTGCCGGAACCGCAGGACGTTTTGTTCCAGGAGATTGAAGTTGAACTATTTGACCAAGACGGTGAAGCATTTCGACATCACGGTCAGACAAATGCCCTCACCGATGATGGGGCACGCATGCGGTTGACCTTCGGCTCGCCCAGTTCAGGGAGCAAACCAAACTTCCTGCGGTTGGCTTACCCTCGTGTACGTTCCCAGCACGCCTTGCAGATTGAGTTTCGCGACGTGCAACTACCGGTGAAACGCCCCGATTAATTTTTGCGGATCAAGCATTTCGTGGGCCGATAAGCCGTTGATTGATCACCTGGAAGATCCCCCGGGCGACCGCTTCTTTGGGGCCCTCGATGCTTTCTAGCACTGTACCCTGGGCGTCGATGATCTCGACCTGATTATCGCTGGAGTGCATGGCTTCCGGTCCATTGAGGACCATCAGGTCGCAGCTTTTCTTTTCCAGCTTGGCCAGCGCCCGCAGGCGATGGTCTTCGGTTTCCAGGGCAAACCCGACGAGCCATTGATGGGCTTTCTCGGCCCCCAGGCTAGCCACGACATCGGGGGTTTCGATCAGGTGTAGCACGAGCGGTTCGCCGGTCTTGGCAATTTTGCCCGATTCGACCTTCACGGGGCGATAGTCACTGGGTGCTGCGACCCCAATCAGGCCATCGCACTTGGGGAAAACGCTCCGGCACACGTCTAGCATCTCTTCGGTCGACACTACGGGTAGCACTTCTGCACCGGCGGGGTATTCGATATCCACGGGGCCGCTGACGACGACGACCTGATGTCCATGTTCCATGGCGGCCGCGGTGAGTGCTGCCCCCATTTTTCCGCTGGAGGCATTCGTCAAATACCGCACGGGGTCGAGATACTGCCGAGTGGGGCCGGAGGTGATGAGGATGCGTGTCACGTGATATTCGCAAGATAACCGAGAGAGGGTCGACGATTGACGTGGTCACAGGGTAGCGAGTGACTTTGGCGAAGGCAATCAAAACAGGTTCTGAAACCGCAAGTGCTCTTGAATGCCGGGCGCGTTCTGATCTAGTCTCGCCCCGTGAAAGAAGTGACCAAGGAGGGTTTTCTCGCATGAGTACCGCCATCGCACATGCCACGGTCGGCGCTGGCGAGGATCGCAAAGAGGGGGCGCTTGGCCTCGTTGCCCAGGCCATCGAAGATCGCCCTCGAATGGCGTTTCTGCTGTTATTCGTTTTCTTATGCCTCCAGGTTCGCCCGCACTGGTATCCCACACCGGATAGCTGTGCGTATCTTTCCATGGCTCGCAGTGTGGCAAATGGCGAGGGATTGCTACGGTTTGGGAGCGAGCACCTGTGGTATCCTCCCGGGTATGCCGTGCTGCTGAGTCCGTTCTTTGCGATCTCCGATCGTCCGTTCCTGGCGATCAATCTGTTTCATCTGGCCCTGGCGATGGCATGCGCATACGGCGTTTACCTGTGGGCGCGTCGGCTTGTCCCGGAGGCTGCGATTCTCGTAACACTCGTCGCGGTCACCAACGTACTGTTCTGTATGCACTATCGGCGGACGCTGAGCGAACTACCGTTCATGTGCGGATTGATCTGGATGGTAAACCTGCTGAACTATTTGGAATCACGAACAACGCGCGGTACGGCATGGTGGGGCTATCTGCTAGCCGGCTTGCTGTTCGCCGGACTGTGCTTAGTGCGTCAAGCCGGCATCACATTCGTAGCGGGTTTTGGCGTGATGCTACTGCTACAAGTCGCCAAAGGTCAGATGCGTTTGCCGAAGGCGATTGCGGTATCCATGCTGGTCGGCTTACCTGCGACGTTAGCGGTGGGTTCGCTCGTGTTGGGCGAAGAAGTAACCGCCAGCGGTGTTCACGGTCGAACTTACCTGGACAATTTTGCCGCGGCCCAGGGCGATTGGCTTTCCCAGAGAATGGAAGGCCTGCGAATGGAAATATCGAGTATCGGTCGCGTCGTGATCCCTGGCATGTTCAAGACCTATAGTCACGCCGGCGTGTGGGCAAGCCCGATCACCATGGTGTACGGGGCCCTTTTCGTGGCATTATGTGTCGGATGGTGGCAACTAGTACGGCGCTCAAACGATGTTCTGCTACTCGCCGGGCCGTTTTATTTGATGCTTCACGTGGCGTATGCCATGGAATCGGGGGCGAGATTCATGGTGCCCGTCGCGCCGCTACTCATCGTTTGTACTTATGCCGGCATGGGACAGTGGCAATATCGACGTCCCCTGCTGGTCGCGGTGTTGGTTGTTCACGTGGGCATTTCGGTCGCCTACATCGCGACGAAGGATATCCCTCGTGCGTCCCGAGCTGCGGACCATTGGGCGCAGGTCGAAGTACTCAGTAAGGGGGTTTCAAAAGGCGAAGCGATTGCGGTGACGAATGAATTCCCAGAACACGCCAGATTAATGCTCCAGTTCAGTCTAGATCGGCCTGTGAAGCGAGTTGGGGAACAAGCGCCTGAAGGCATTGAACAGTTGCATCTCATCGAGAAGGCATCGGAATGAAGCGGTGTCGCTATCGAACAAGCGACTTCCTGCACCGCTATTCATCTCACTCGAACTTCACGCCCTGCTCTTTCGCAACTCTTGTGATAAATTCGTACGCTTCCTGGGCGGCAGCATGAGGTTTGTCGATGTAGGGGTATAGTTCGACGGTAATCCAGCCCTCGTACCCGCTAATTTCGATTTCCTTGAGCGTGGCGCCAAAGTCGATCGCGCCGTGGCCGGGAATCAGATGCTTGTGCACACGGGTGTCCGCAATATCCTCGAAGTGGTAGTGCACCGTATGCTTGGCCATACGCTCGACCCATTGTTCGGGATCCTCGCTTACGCAATACGCATGGCCGATATCGAAGTTGAGACCAACCGACGGAGAGTCGATGCGTCTAATGAACGCTTCGTATTGTTCGAAGTGTTCGATCATCAGATCCGGTTCCGGCTCGATCAGTAGTTCCACTCCAACGCGTTGGGCCACTTCGACGCATGGCATGAACTCTTCGTAGAAGATGTCCGCGGCTTCCTCCCACGATTGACCCGGGGCGAGCGGGCCTCCCGGTTCGGTGGTGATGTTCGGGGCACCCAAGTAGGCGGCCAGTTCCAAGGCCCGCTTGGTGTGTTCTCGGCGGATTGCTCGATAGTGCGGATCGGGTTCGATCCACGAAGGGTGCCAGTACGGCTGGCGTGGATCCGCCACCGCGTTCATCATGAAGGCATTGATGTTGGCAATCTGCAGGCCATGCCGGTCGAGCGATTCGCGAATGGCGTCTTTTTGCTCATCGAGCAAACCCGCCGGCCAGGCATGAGGGACATCGGCCAATAGTTCAATGCCCTGGTAACCCAACTCGGAAATGACTTTAGCCGTTTCGTCAATCGGATAATTCAAGAACGCGTTGGAGCTGAAGGCAAGTTTCAAGGCAAGTGGCGGGGGTTGAGGATCGGAGGGACGAACCGTTCAAAAGACGGTGGCGGGAGGCAAACCCCGATTATAGCTCGAACTCGAATTGCCCGAAATGGTGGGAACGCGACCGAAACCTGACACGGTGGCTAGCTGCTGGCACTGCGGTAACTCAGCAGCGAACGTGTGAAGATCCAGCGAGAGAAGGCAAGACTGCATCCCGTGGCAACAATCGCGAATACCACTAGAAACCAGTTTTGAGCCTCAAATGGCTTGGCCATCATCCTGGCGGGGACGTTGATCACCACCAAAATTGGAATGAGAAACGTGAAGGTAAGACGCAGCGGGGTGCCCACGCGACCCTGGTAGATTTCCATCGGGTAGCGTGAGAAAGTCGTGATATAGAACCAGAAGTCGTACAGCGTCTGATTGCGGCCCATCCAAACGCTCATGCTGGCCAGTGCGATCATCAGGCTATATAGAATCGCGACGCCACATAACACGTAAGCAGGATACAGCACACACTGAATGACTGACGGGGTGAAGTCGAGCTGGGCCAGCGAAAAGATTAGTAAGGCAATTCCAAACAAGAAATTGGCCAGCGAGGCCCATTCAATCTTTCGCAGCGATACCAGGAATTGAGTGTCGATTGGTTTGAGCAATGCGAAGTCGAGCCCACCCATGCGAATCAACTCGCCAAACTCGTTGGCGTTGGGCATGAAAAAGGCTTGCACCGTGCTGTTGACCAATAATGTCGTGGCGAGGAACACAAAGAACTGAAATTTTCCCCAGCCGCTATCCGCGCCGATCATCGGGGTGTACCGGAAGATCAGCAAGTAGAAACCCAGGTTCATCAGCACCCAGCCAACCGACGAGATGCTCTGGATGATAAAGTTCGTGCGAAAGGTCATGTCCCGCACCAAACTGTTGCGGGCGAACATCAAGAACACCTGTAGATAGGAAGGTCGCGGATTGATCATTTGCTAGCCCCCGAATCCGCTATAGCGCCGCACTCCACGGTTAAACGCAAAGCGGCAAAACAGAATGAAGAACACGACCCACGCTGCCTGAATGGCAAGCCGAAACGGGATTTCCTCTGGCGGAACTTTGCCCAGGAAGATCGCCGCCGGGTAGTACGCCAAGTACGGCAGCGGCAAAAGTTCGATGAACTGACGACCGTAGTCGGGCAGGATATCGATGGGGAACATATGCCCGGAGAAGAAGAAATTGAACAGCATGTAGACAAACAGCAGCGAGCTGACTTCCAGGAACCAGAAGCCGATCATGCCGATGGCAGCTTCAAGAAAGTAGCCCAGCAGAAAACCCATGATGAGAGAGGCCGCGAAGGCGATAACTACCGTTGCGTCGGGCCAACCACCGACGAAATAGCCACGACAAAGCCAAAACACCAGGGCGAACGGTCCAATGGCCACACTGTAGTAAACCAGCTTATGGGCCATCCGGTTCAGTAGCAGAAATCCCACCATATCGACCGGCTGAGTCAGGTACTTCTTGATCGTTCCTTCACGGATGTCCAGCGCGATTCCCGAGGCCAAGCCCGGCATACTGGAGAAAGCTCTGCCGACCATGGTCAGCAGATAATAGGCGATCATATCCGGGAAAGAATACAGCCCTGCAATCGCCGTGTCGTCGTTCGCTGCGAACACGGCGCCCCATAAGAATACCTGTGTGACGATCGGCAGGAACCGCATCAACGTTCCCAGCGCGAAGTCACCTCGATAGACCAACCGCTCTTCGATGCAGATCCGGAGGATCGTCCACCAGATTGTCGCCCTCGCAATCATCTTGAAGAGAGCCTCGGGCTAGGGTTAGCGGGAACGCGCAGCCAGTGCTGCTTCATCATCTGCGGCCGACTGCTTGGCCTGACTGCTGCCCCCCGCTTTTTCAAAGACATCGGCGATCACTTCTTCCAGCGGCGGATCCTCGACGCTGACGTCTTCCAACGCATAGGTACCAAGAATGGCGGCCATCACTTCGGCCACCTTGGAGCGATGCACCCGGATGCGAACTTTCGGCGGTTGCACGTCGAGCACGTCGCCGAATCGGGCCAGGTCCCCCGGCACGTCGTCGTCGGCGAACAGCAGCGTGACGACTTTCTCGCCTCCGAATCGATCGATGATCCCCGCCAGCGAGCCGTCGTACATGATGTTGCCGTCGGTGATGATCACGACGCGTTTGCAAAGAGCAGCCACGTCCTTCATGTAGTGGCTCGTGAGCAAGATCGTGATGCGTCGTTTTTCCTGATAGTGTCGCAGGAAGCTCTGAATGTTGTGTTGCGCCACCACATCCAGCCCAATGGTTGGTTCGTCGAGGAACAGAACGTCGGGCGAATGAAGCAGCGCCGCGATCAGCTCCATCTTCATGCGTTCGCCCAGCGATAGTTCTCGCACTGGGCGTCCCAACAGCTTCCGCACATCGAGCAAATCGACGAGTTCGGTCAGCGTGCTATCAAACTGTTGGGGCTCGATCGCGTAAATCTGCTGATGAAGTCGAAAGGATTCTTGAGCGGGCAGATCCCACCACAGTTGATTCTTCTGGCCCATCACCAGGGCGAAACGCCGTCGGTAGGCGTTCTCGCGTCGCCAGGGTGTGTGGCCCATGACCGTGGCCGCCCCGGACGTGGGGGTGATCACGCCCGAAAGCAGTTTCAGCGTGGTGGTTTTTCCCGCACCATTGGGACCCAAAAAGGCGACGAATTCGCCTTCTTCAACCGTGAGATCGATCGAGCGAACCGCATGCACCTCGCGGTATTCGCGGTGAAAAAGTCCCTGGACCGAATGCCACAGCCCCTCGGGCTTCTGATAAACGCGATAGCTCTTGGTGAGCCCTTGAATTTCGATGGTTGACATGGTTGCTGGATTATAGGGAGACACCCACACTTGGAGAAGCGGCCCCGACTGCAGAGACACAGGCCCAGCAAAGCTCAATTCAGACGCAGCGCTGCTTGATCGTGCGTCTGCAATGTGTCGCAGACAGCACCTCCCGAGAAAAGCTGCTTTCGAACTGCGTAAACCGCCCTCGATGTCGCGTTGTCGGATTTTACGGCATGAACTAAAATCACCCGGCAGAAAGAGTTAAGCTGGCACAGGGCTGGCGGCGGTAATGGATTCGGGGAGTTTCGTCACGCTGGACATACGAGTTGGAATTGGGCACGACACCCACCGTCTGGAGCCAGGTCGGCCGCTTATCATCGGCGGGGTGACCATTCCCCACGAACGCGGTGCCGTGGGCCATAGCGATGCGGATGTGCTGCTGCATTCCGTCGTTGACGCTCTGCTAGGTGCGACAGCTTTGGGCGACATCGGCGAGATGTACCCCGATACCGATGAAGCCAATCGTGGACTCGACTCGGCAGAAATGTTGAAGGCCGCTTATCAGCGTGTCACAGAAGCCGGATATCGGGTGGTGAACCTGGATTGCATTGTGTTTGCCCAACGCCCCAAGCTTTCGCAGTACAAACTGGCCATCCGTCAACGAATCGCCGAGTTATTGGAAATCGACGTAGACCGCGTGGGTGCCAAAGCAAAGACCGGCGAAAACGTAGGCCCCATTGGCCACGAAGAAGCGATTTCAGCGGAGTGTATCGTTCTCTTGTCGAAGCAATTCACGGAAGATTAATTGTATGGCCACATCAACGACGACGAAGGAAACGGTCGCCATGACCTCCACCGCGGCGAACATCCAGATCTACAATACGCTCAGCAAATCCAAAGAGCCTTTGGTTCCGTTGGAAGCCGGCAAGGTGGGCATGTATCTTTGCGGCCCCACGGTCTACAAGCCCAGCCATATCGGGCATATGGTCGGCCCCGTCATCTTCGATGCGGTCAAGCGGTACCTCACCTACAGCGGCTACGAAGTCACCTTTGTGATCAACGTGACTGACGTGGACGATAAGCTCATTGCCGAGTCGCAAGCCCGGAGCATGACCATGGCCCAGTTGGCTGTGGAGATGACCGAGGACTATATGCAGAACCTCCAGAGCATGGGGGTCGACAGTGTGGATCACTTCCCTAGGGCCACCGACAACATCGACGAGATCATACAATTCACGCAGGACCTGATCGACAAGGGTTTTGCCTACGAAGCCGACGGAGACGTTTACTTCGAAGTCGGCCAAGATTCCGAGTACGGCAAGCTCAGCCATCGATCGCTGGAGAGCCTGCAAGGCGCCGGCGGCGAGATGGCCGATCGCAAACGATCTGCCACCGACTTCGCACTGTGGAAAGGGGCCAAAGAAGGCGAGCCCTCTTGGGACAGCCCTTGGGGCAGAGGCCGCCCCGGGTGGCACATCGAATGTTCTGCCATGAGTCGCAAGATTCTGGGCGAGTCGTTCGACATCCACGGCGGCGGGCTCGATCTGGTGTTCCCGCATCACGAGAACGAAATCGCCCAGAGTGAGTGCTGCCACGGCAAACCGCAAGCCAAGTATTGGATGCACAACGGATTGATGCAGGCCGCCGACGAAGTCGGCAAAGTTGGCGGACGCAATACTCGCGCTTCTGATGAAACCGACGCCGAAGCACAGGCCGCAACCAAAATCAGCAAGTCAACCGGCGCCGGTGCATTTAGTGACTTGTTAAAGGCGCATCAGCCCGAGACGATTCGCATGCTGCTGCTTTCGACTCATTATCGGCGACCGATTTACTTCAGCGAGCAGCAGTTGCAGAACATCGCCACCAGCCTTGATACGTTCTACCGATTTTTTGACCGCTTTGAGCGGATCACCGGCGCGAGTTTCTACGAATTATCCTACCCAGCCACGCGTGAAGCTGGTGACCAAGCGATTGCCGCGTTCGCCGAGATCGAACAGGAAGACGACCCACGACATGAGATCTACGCGGCTCGTCAGCGGTACATCGCAGCCATGGACGATGACTTCAACAGCGGTGCGGCCGTGGGTGACTTATTCGAGTTGGTGCGGCATCTCAATAAGTTCGTCGATGCCCAAAAGTTGGAGAACCCCGGCAGCGACGAAAAATCGTTAGCCATCTTCAAGCAAGGAACCGTGGTGCTTCGCGAGTTGGCGGCAACCCTGGGGTTGTTTCGTCAGCCGGTTCAGGAAGAGCAAAGCGACGATTCGATCGTGGGTCCGCTGTTGGAGCTGCTGATCCAGGTGCGAAAGGAGTCTCGCGAGAACAAGAACTTCGCGTTGGCTGACAAGATCCGCGACGCGCTCGCGCAGATGAGTATCACGCTCGAAGATCGCCCCACCGGCACCATCTGGCGGATCGAGAAATGATCTTTCAGACATGCAACTCCATGACGACCTGGAAGTTGCGCTTGAAACGCCTTTGCTCGTTCGGTGTCGCCCCGGCAGCCCCTCGAAGTGGCATCAGCTCATGAGTTCATCTCTGTCAACCCGGCGGGTATTGGGAATCGACCCTGGATTGAATATCTCGGGTTACGGTGTCGTCGAGACAAGCACGTCGGGCCCCGTACTATGCGAGGCCGGTGTCGTTCGTGGGCGTTCTCGCAAATCGCTGACTGCCCGAGTTGCTGAAATCCATACCGGGGTCTCCGATGCCATCGCAGCCTTGCGACCCACGGAGATGGCCCTCGAACAGTTGTACGGACACTACCAGCGCCCACGAACCGCGATTCTGATGGGACACGCGAGAGGGGTGATCTGTCTGGCCGCCGCCCAGGCGGGAATCCCTGTAATTCACTACAGTGCGACGCAGGTCAAGAAAGTACTCACGGGCAATGGTCGTGCCCCCAAGCATCAAGTGCAGTTGGCCATTCAAACCGAGTTTTCCTTGGATCAACCTCCCGACCCGCCCGACGTTGCGGATGCGTTGGCCATCGCCTTGTGTCACTACTACCTGCAACTTCGCCACCCTGGCGGTTCGAAGAGCCTGCAATCCTAAGCGATTTGCCGGAAAACACTTCACGAAGCCGACCGAAAGACTACCCTCAAGTGATAACCAAAATTAATGGCAATCTGGTCCACCTTGGCGACGACTTCCTGACGTTGGGCGTCGGACCGTTGGAGTACGAAGTACTCATTCCCGAGTTCACGCGGCGGCAGTTGCAGAGCCTGCGGGGAGAAGAGATCAGCCTGTTCACCATCGAATACCTCGAAGGCAACCCGATGCAAGGCCGACTGACTCCGCGGTTGGTAGGGTTTCTCAGTGTGATTGAACGTGAGTTTTTCGAGCTGTTTTGCTCAGTCGATGGAGTTGGGGTGAAAAAGGCCCTTAGGGCGATGGTGCGCCCTGTGGCCGAAGTGGCCGGTGCCATCGAAGAGCAAGACACCAAGTTGCTTTCCACACTACCGGGGATTGGTCCGGCAGTTTCGGAACGAATCGTAGCCAAGCTGAGGCGAAAGGTGCCGAAGTTTGCCCTGCTGGTCGAACGCGAAACCGAGTACGAAGCCGAGGTCGAGCAGGACGTAGTCAGTGAAACCTTCGAGGTGTTGCGAAGCTTGGGCCATTCGGAGAGCGACGCCCGCCGCCTGCTCGATGCGGCCCTGACGGGCAAAAAGAAGTATCGCGATGTCGAAGCGCTGCTAAACGCCGTCTATCAGCAAAGCCACGGCGAGTGAGCTGTTGCTAAGCTTCGTCGTTAAGAATCTGCATTGTCGAACCAAACGTGGATTCCCACGGTGAATCCGGAGGCAACCAACGGCAACGTCGCTCGCACGCGATACGTGGGGTTCTTCATCAGCCAGTCGCTAAGTGCCTGGCTGAGAATGAACGGGAGTTTTTCCAGGTCATGTTCCACCGTGGAAGCACGGAGAAATACCCAGCTATCGCTCATCTCGAATGCGTTGATGGTGACGTCGCTGTCGCCTTCGTCGTTTGCCATGTTCTCTTACTTCTTCGTTCGAAGGTGAATTTCGTATCCCATCAGGCATTCACGATGTAGCTCAAATGGTGTTCGCAATGACGGCAGTGCAACAGGTTCCACTCTTCCTTGGTCATTTTGCCCAAAAATGGGCTGTCGCTGCGTTTCGATTCGCTCTGTAGTCTGGCCGCGGCATCGCGAAGATACTGCAACCCGTCCTCATCGCTAATCTCAGGTGGTAAGAGTTTGGTCGATTTAGGAAGCTGGAATCCCGGCATCATGGGCTTCGTAAGGATCCTTCGCTTAAACAATCGTCCGAAAACCTTGATGGGCCAAGCTGGGTTGAAATCGATTCCGTCGATGCACTGATTCATCGTCTCGCCCACGTGGCGATAAATCTGGCCTTGTGTCCAGTTTCCGATGGTTTTGGAGTTGCTGGCTGCCATGTTCTCAGCGTCGGCCAGAATTTCTTCCACATTGTTGAAGTGCAGTTTGCGTCGCCCTTCAACCTTCCTAGTATCAATCTTGGTATTCGTAGCCATCAATGCACCTTGCCTCGATTCCAGTTGATCGAATCGAACTTGCTCCAAGTAGCATAATGCTCGTCCCGAAGGCTGCCAAGAACACCACTCAGGGTGCTTCTTTGGGTATGGATTTCGGAAACAGTGGCCACAGTTCACGAAACGTGGTGACTTCGACTCCCTGATGATTCAGCACACATTGCACCGCTCCACACATCGCCGTGTGAAGAACGGTAGCCCCCTGCTCTGCGTAGATCTGCCCTGCTTCTGCAAAATCGACATTCCTGCCGCCACTGATGACGACCCACTCCGGGTGACTCCAACGAGCGAATCTCGGCGGGTCGCTGCGCGGGCTGCCGTGGTGTGGGGCCAGCAAGATATCAGTGTCCCAGGGCTCTTCCGCGATGACATCTTCCATACCCGGCGTTTCCAAGTCTCCGGTAAGCAGAACTCTTTGCCCCAGATATTCGATTGCTAACACGATGCTGTTCGCATTGTCGCTGCCCAGGACTCCTGTGCGCGACGGGTGAAAGACTCGTATCAGTGAACCGTCATCCGTAGCCAAGCGCTCTCCTGCCGCGATTTCGACCACGGGGACTTGTGCTTCGTCCAAAGCTAGATCCAGCGCCTCGATCGCACCGTACTTCTCTTGAAACATAACGTGGGAGACGTAAACCACCCCAACCGAAAACCGCTCGAGCAGTTCCGGCAGCGCGTTGTAATGATCGACGTCAGCGTGCGAGATGATGACGGCATCCAGGTGAGTGATCCCCTGGTCCCAAAGATAGCTGGCGATGGTGCGTGCGCCGGAGGTGGGAGATCCAAGCTGGCCGCAGTCGTACAGCAGCGTTTGTCCACCCGGCAATTCGACCACCACACCGCATCCATGACCGACTGACACAAACGTGCAGCGTAGTGCAGGTCCATCGTTCGAAGCAGAACCGTTCACGGATGACAACACGGGACCGGTCCCCAATCCAACGGCGACCCACAGCGCCAAGATCGCGATGGTCCATCTTCGCGGCAACTGCCAGCGAGGAACAAAGAGCCATGTCGCCAACAGGCCGTAGAACCCTGCCAACCACCAATCGCTTGGACCGGTCACCCACAGATGCCCGCCGGGAATCGCCGCGGCCAATGCCACGCCCGATTCCAGCAGCCACAGACTGTAGTCACAGACAGCAGCCGGCAGCATGGCCAACGGAGACCACAACCAACCGCCGATCAGCACGGCAAAACCGGAGATCAGGGCGGAAGCCACCGGCAGCCACAGTGCCGTACTCAACAAAGGAGCAACGGTGGCGACGATATGAAACCGCGCGGCGACCAGCGGCAACGTGACCGCCCAAACCACGCAGCCCAGCAAGGTTAAGTTCCACAACCATCCGGCGACGCGACGGGCCGCGCGATCTGGCAGGGACCTCGATTGATCGATCAAAAGTTTGAGCGGATCGACCGGGCCACCAAGACTGCGTCGACCAAAGAACCAGATCAATGTCGCGGCGGCGATGAACGACAGTTGCGGTCCCGTGCGAAACAAGTCGGCGGGATTATTCCACATGACAACCATTGCCGCCACAGCCAAAGGACCTAATGCGAGTCCTCTTCGCCAAAACAATGCCGTGAAGCAAGACACACACACCAAGACGGTCGCCCGCACCACGGGCGGTTGGGCGTCAGCCAGAATGGCGTAGGCAATGGTGAGGATGGCCACGCCGATCAGGCCGGACCGTCGTGAGATCCACCCCAGCCGCAAAACCAACAGCATGGCACCGGCCGCGATACCAACGTGCAGCCCGGAGATCGCCAGCAGATGCATGGCCCCGGTTTCCATGAAGGGTTCGGTCTGCTCATCCGAGATCTGACGACGCATCCCCAGCAGCAGCGCGGCAGCCAAGCCCGATCGCCGACGATCGAGCGATCGCCACAAGATTTCGTCGCTTCGAGAGCGGATTCGATCGATCCAGTACGAAGGCTTCCAACGACTCCCCGTTTCAATCACTGAAACGCAGTCGGGATAATTAGCCGACAAGAAACTCAATACCCGCTCGGCACGCAGATGCCCGGTGTAGTCGAACTGGCCTGGGTTCAGCGCCGGCAGAGGTGCTGAAAGCTGGCCATAGATGCGAAGCCGGTCGCCGGCTCTTACGCCCAGGAGGTGCCCGTCGACGTAGAGCTCGCTCCGCCCAGTGGCCGATTTCCAATACCGACCATCGCGAACCCGAACCACGTCGATCAGTAGTTGAGAACGATCACCCCGGGGAATGGCCCGCATCGGATCGTGCGGCGGCGCTGGCACACGCCGCGGCTGCTCGACCGCGATGGCCTCCAGGCAGATAGGCGTGCGAGATTCCTGCGCGAATCTTCCTACTTCCTCGGTCGAGAACAACCGCCACTGAACATGATGGGCGATGGCCCCGGTGGCCATCACGGCGGCGAGCAAAACCGTGACGCTTACGCCCGTCATTTGTCTTCGCCACACCACCCACCACAGGCACCCCGCCGCAATGGCAAGGCTCCAACTCACCACAACCGGAACCGTTATCAGGCGGTCCATCGCAATTCCAGCCGCAAACGCCAAAACCACCCAAACCATTGGCTGCCGCGAGCCGTAGTGCAGGGAAGCTTGGCCGACGATGGGAGCCGTTTTCCCCTCGGATTGCGTTCGATCGGCATTGGTGGATGAACGTTGCGACACGACCTTGCCCAGAGTTCGTGGATGGGGTACCGGCAGGAGATCGGCGACGGTGAGCCTCATGATAGCGTATCGCCGACGCTGATACTCCGGCCCCTATGGCCCGAATCAGGCGTTGGCTAGTCAGTTTGGGGCGACTTCGCTATGTTGACGCCAGCCGGGGTCTGACTGGTGTGGTGACACGAGACATGTACCGGCTGACCGAACAATTCAACCTCGAAGCAGAGGAGTGATACGATGCAGCGTTTTGGCCTTCAACGAGCCACCCCGAGTGTTTGGGCGGCCATGGTGAGCACTTCTTCCATGTTGCTGGCTGGCTTGTTGGCGTTACCTGCCATGGGGCAAGACGCTCTGCCAGCGCCGAAACCGGTTGCCGCCGGGCCCGGGGCCGATAAACCCGGTCAGGTGGAACTGATTCCGCGGACCACGCTGTTCGGCAACCCCGACAAAGCGGCCGCTCGCATCAGCCCCGACGGAACTCGGATCGCTTTTCTCGCTCCCGTCGATGGTGTACTGAACGTCTGGGTGGGTCCCATCTCCGATCCGGATGCGGCCAAGCCGGTTACCGACGACAAAAAGCGAGGGATTCGCTCCTACTTCTGGGCCTTCACCAACAACCACATCATTTACCTGCAGGATGTCGGCGGCGATGAAGACTGGCACGTGTATGCCACTAACCTCAAGAGCAATGAGACGATCGATCTTACGCCACTGGAAAAAGTCGCGGCCCAAATCCAGGAAGTCAGCAACCTTCACCCGGGCGAGATCCTGGTCGGCTTGAATGATCGCGATCCGCAGCTACACGACATCTATCGTGTCGACATCGAGAGCGGGACTCGTACGTTGGTGCAAGAGAACCCGGGCTTTATGGGATTCTTGACCGACGATCAATACCGCGTCCGCATGGGCACTCGCTTCAGTCCCGATGGCAGCACCGAGGTGATGGAGCCCGACGACAAAGGCGGATGGAAGCTTTACACCAAGATTCCGCAAGAAGATTCACTCACCACCAGCCCGGTCGGTTTCGATAAGACCGGACGTATCTTGTACTGGCTCGACAGTCGAGGTCGTGATACCGCTGCCCTGCGAAGCACGAACCTTGACACGGGTGAGAGCGAAACGATTGCCTCGAACGATAAGGCTGACGTCGGTGGGGTGCTCACACATCCCACGGAGCGAACCATTGAAGCCGTATCGTTCACGTACACTCGTCGCGAATGGGATATCCTCGACCCTAAAATCAAGAAAGATTTCGAATTCCTGAAGACGGTGGCCGATGGGGAACTTCAGGTCACCAGTCGATCGCTGGACGACAACCATTGGGTCGTGGCCTACATCATGGATGACGGGCCCGTCCGCTATTACTACTACGATCGGGCCGCGGGAACGACCAAGTTCTTGTTTACCAACCGTACCGACCTGGAAGGTCTCCCTCTGGCCAAGATGCACGCAGAAGTGATCAAGGCCCGCGACGGACTCAATCTGGTTAGCTATCTCACACTTCCTGTCGGGTCCGACAAAGACGGCAACGCACGGCCCGAAAGTCCGTTGCCCATGGTGTTGTCGGTGCACGGGGGTCCTTGGTCTCGTGATAGTTGGGGGTTCAGCTCCAGCGATCAACTTCTGGCCAACCGCGGTTACGCAGTGCTTTCGGTAAACTTCCGCGGCTCGACCGGTTTCGGTAAGGGGTTCTTGAACGCTGGCAACAAAGAATGGGCTGGTAAGATGCACAACGATCTCATCGACGCCGTGAATTGGGCCGTTGAGGAAGGGATCGCTCAGAAGGATAAGGTCGCCATCATGGGCGGCAGCTACGGTGGGTATGCCACGCTGGTTGGGCTAACGGTAACTCCCAAAGAGTTCGCCTGTGGGGTCGATATCGTCGGTCCTTCGAACATCCTCACCCTGCTCTCAACCATTCCCGCGTATTGGCAGCCCGCGATTCAGATGTTCAAAGATCGGGTGGGCGATTTCACCACCGAGGAAGGCAAGGAGTTTCTCCGCAAGCGATCTCCATTGACCTACGTGGATCGCATCGAACGACCATTGTTGATCGGGCAAGGGGCCAATGACCCACGGGTCAAACAGGCCGAGGCCGATCAGATCGTCAACGCCATGCAGGAGCGGAATATTCCGGTCACCTATGTGTTGTTCCCTGACGAAGGGCATGGCTTTGCACGACCGGAGAACAATCTGGCATTCTTCGCCGTCACGGAAGCATTCTTGGCCGAACACCTCGGCGGTCGCTACGAGCCAATCGGGGACGATTTCGCCGGGGCCAGCATCTCGGTTCCCAACGGAGCTGGACAGGTCCCCGGCTTGAAGCAGGCCATCGACAAGCACGCGAAAAGCACCGCGCAGAAAGACTAGAAGACTTTCCGCAGTGTTGTTGGGCAAGCCAGTCAGTTGATTCGATTCGCTTGCGGCGGGTGCCTCGCGTACGTAGTTCGTTGAACTCCAATCGTGGGCAACTTGACCCATGGCGGACGACGTCTGATATTGATCCGCATGCTCGAACTCAATGCGGACAATGCCGAGGAGTACTTACGCACGGCGGGGCACGTTGATGCCAACGATGCGTTGAAAGTCTCTCATCTTACCGGCGGTGTCTCGAATGAAGTGCTCTACGTTGCCTTTCCGGAACGCGTTCGGCCCGACTTCGTCCTGAAGCAGGCCCGCGACCGGTTAAGGGTCCCCGAGCCGTGGCATTGCAGTGTGGAACGGATTTGGCGCGAGGTTGAAGTCCTACGGGTCTGCGATCGATTGCTCGATGACGACTCGGGAGGATGCGCCTCGGCAGAAGACGCCGATTCGAACCAAGCGGGAACGCTGACTCTGAAGACTCCCACGGTCTTGTTCGAAGACCGTGAAAACTACTGCTTCGCCATGACGGCCGCTCCTCGCCATCATGTTGTTTGGAAGCAGGAACTTCTGGCCGGGCGCGTCGATTGCGAGATCGCTACGGCATGTGGGCGACTGCTGGGTCGAATTCATGGAACCAGTTGGAATGATGTGGCGATCGAATCGCAATTGTCCGACCGACAGATCTTCGACGAGCTGCGGCTTGATCCCTACTTCCGTTTCACGGCGGCTCAATGCCCCGAAGCGGCCCGATACTTCGACCGATTGGTTACCGAGATCTGGCAGCATCGGCTTTGCTTGGTGCACGCCGATTTCAGTCCCAAAAACCTGCTCGTCTACCATGGCGGTTTGTTGATGGTCGATTTCGAGACAGGGCACTACGGTGATCCCGCTTTCGATCTGGGCTTCTTTCTCTCTCACCTGTTGCTCAAGGCCTTCCATGCCGCACCGAATAGCGAGCCCGTGCTGCAGCTTGCCGCAGCGTTTTGGAAATCCTATGGTCGGTTGATGCTGAGCAAGATCGATCCCGCCAGCTACCAACAGTTGGTAGCGCGTGGGCTGCAATGCCTGGCCGGATGTGCCTGGGCCAGGCTCGATGGGAAGAGCGGTATCGATTACCTCGAGGATGTCGATCGACGTCATCGTGTTCGTGAGTTGTGCATGCGGGTGTTCGTAGAGTGCCCCACCAGTTGGAGCGAGTTCGAAACAATGGCTCGTCAGTCACTCGCCGGAATTTGAGACAAGCTCACTCTCACATGGAGACGGAACCCATTGAGTAACATCCAACGCGTGCTTGCTCGCGAGGTGCTCGATAGCCGGGGGCGCCCAACGGTCGAAGTCGAGATCGACTGCGGCGAGGCCATCGTCGGAAGGGCCATCGTCCCCTCGGGTGCCAGCACCGGAAAATTCGAGGCCGTCGAAAAGCGCGACGGCGATCCTACACGCTACGACGGAGACGGAGTGCAACAGGCCGTCGAGACAGTTCGCCAGGTGATTGGCCCGAAAATCGTCGGGATGGACCCCCGCGAACAGTTTGAATTGGACGATCTGCTGCTGTGCTTGGACGACACGCCGCAGAAGTCGAAGCTTGGGGCCAACGCGGTGCTGGGCGTCTCGCTGGCCGCGGCACACACGGCGGCCGCCCTTGACCGACGCCCGCTGTTTTCTCACTTGCACGATTTGTACGGACGGGTGAGGGAACGTGAGGCACCGAAGAGCGTAGCGGAGACCAGCGTGTCGCCATCGAAGATGCCGATCCCGATGATCAACATGATCTCCGGGGGTCTGCATGCGGGTGGGAATCTCGATTTCCAAGACGTGTTAATCGTTCCGCATGGGGCCGATGAGATAGCCATGGCGCTGGAATGGACGGTCCGAGTTTATCGCCGTCTGGGCGAGTTGCTGGGCGCAGCGGGATTCGAAGGCAGGCTTGTCGGTGATGAAGGCGGGTTTGGTCCCCGGCTGTCAAGCAATCAGGAGGCCATCGAATTCGTGGTCCGAGCGATCGAAACCGCAGGGTTGCGACCGGGTGAAGATGTTTCTCTTTCGCTCGATGTGGCGGCGACTCACTTCTTCGACGGATCGCATTATCGGTTGGCCGCCACCGGGGAGGACATGCTTACGGCAGCCGAACTGATCGACCACTTGGAAGTGCTGGTCGATCAGTTCCCCATCGCTTGGATTGAAGACGGATTGGCAGAAGACGATTGGAACGGGTGGCAGAAACTCACTGTCCGTTTGGGCGACCGCGTGAAACTCATCGGCGACGATCTCTTCGTGACGAATGCGGAACGATTGCAGCGTGGGATCGACCAAGGCGTCGCCAACGCCATCTTGATCAAGGTGAATCAAATCGGCACACTGACCGAAGCGCTCGAAGCCACATGGCAGGCAGCCGCGGCGGGGTACGCTCGCGTGGTTTCGGCGCGTAGCGGCGAGACGGAAGACTCGACCATTGCCGATCTGGCGGTCGCGGTGGCTGCGGATTCGATCAAGATCGGCTCAATCGTCCGTGGGGAACGGCTGGCCAAGTACAATCAACTGCTTCGCATCAGCGAGGCGTTATCCGGAGGGTGAAGCCTTGCACAATTACTTCGTCAAGAAAGACGATTGTTCTCAACACAACATCTTCCCCGGGGTCGATATCTTCACCACCTACGGCGATGGCTTGATGTTGTCGCTGGTCGAAATGGAACCACACGCGGTGGTCGAAGAACACAGCCACCCTCACGAGCAGATGGGACTGATGCTGGAAGGCGTAGCCCTATTTATCATCGGGGGGCAAGAGCAGACGGTTTCGGCCGGCGAGATGTGGCGCATTCCCGGCGGAGTACCGCACAAGGTCATCGCCGGCGACCGGCCAGTCCGGGCCCTCGATGTCTTCAACCCGATTCGTGAAGACTACAAGTAGCCCCAGCCCATCATCCGGGTTTCGAGCCGAACCGCTCTCTCCCCTTACACCGCCTGAAACGAACTAGTCGGATGTGCTGACTACCATCGTCCCGGTAGGGTTTTGATGTCACAAACTTCCGACCAGGCAGGGACTGCCAATTTCAAATCTGCGCAATATTCAGGACGTTATCGACGATACGAGGCCGTCCCATCATTCGGTTGGTCTTCGATTTGCACAGTCACCGCAACATCACCTTTGCGGCCTCAGTTCGCCAACAGCTTGGATAGCTCGGTGTCAGTTCACCTGCAAGAACTATCGTCTGAGTGGACGAGCAGATAGCACGAATACAGGCCCCAAGTAAGAACATGATTGATTGCCAGAATTTGTAGAAAAGTTCCAAGAATGTCAATATTCCAGCGAAACCACTCGCATAGGCAAATCTGTCCAATACGCAATATCAGAGCTCTTTTCCGCTAGCTATGACTCAAGCATTTTCACTCGTGAGACTTCTGCTTCTTACTATGCTACTCATCATAGAGATAGCACTTGTAATATCATTGCGAACTTCAGGATGGATCGAGACAGGCCACGCTATTCGCACCTGGTTGATTTCTATCACGATAGCGTTGCCCTTTATCATGACAGCCGTTCTGCTCTATCTTAATCGTGATAGTCTTCGTCGTGGCCAATTCAGTCTTAGAACACTAATGGCTTTGACACTCGTAATCGCATCCTACTTGACATTGTTTTTGTTAGTGTCGAAACCAAAGGGTCCTGATACCGGGCCATCACCCTTATCCAAATCGGTCAAATTCGAAGTCTTCGAAGTTGCAACTGCTGGCACCAGTCTGGGAACGTCATTCACCGACCCAACGACGGGAACATCCCTCCCAGTAACCAGTGTGCCGGTCATCACGGGAGTCGACGTTTTAACGGTAGAGCTCACGCAGCTTGAACGGGATCAAGGGAATAGCTTTTTGTCATTTACTCTTACCACTTCAGGTGGAAATAAACTGCTAAAAGCAACCACAGCTGCCATTGGTAGTAAGTTGGTCGTGGTCGTCAACGGAGATGTCCTCGCCGTACCGAAAATTTCTTCGCCTATAAGCCACGAATTCCAATTGTCTGGGGGAGGGATACATACGGAAGGATACGATGTCTTCCAGGAACTTACTCAGTAACAGATACAGACGCAGCAAAACCGGCCAAACGCGTGTCCCCGCTCTGGAATCACCACCAACTTCTGAAACAATGAAGAAATACTCACATCCGTTCACCTATAGATTTTGGAGCGCCACTCAATGGCTGGTTCTAACGCGCCCTCTGACAAGCTCGGGCGTTGCTAGACCTTTATCGATGGGTGGTCGGGCAACCCCGGCCCGCCAGAACGCAGCCACGTATAGCATCTGGCGTAAGAATGGTCCTCGTAGGTCGCGAACCTGATGTGTAGTTCTTTCGCTGCAGAGCCCTCCGGTTGAGGAAAACGGAATTTCTGGGTTTCTACCCGGCGTTTCACACTTTTCGATCCACCGCATCCGCCACTCGGCGGCACATCTCCATGGTCTTTCCGAATTGATCAAAGTTGAGTGATTGATATCCGTCGCTTAACGCCCGTGAGGGATCGGGGTGCACTTCGACGATCAAGCCATCGGCGCCCGCGGCTATACTGGCTGCCGCCATTCGCGGAACCAAGTCGATGTGCCCGGTGCCGTGGCTGGGATCGACCACCACGGGAAGATGCGTTCGGGCTTGCAACCAGGCGACCGTGGCCAAGGGCAAGGTGAAGCGCGTATGAGCCTCGAACGTGCGGATCCCGCGCTCGCACAGCATGACGTTCGGATTTCCTCCATCGAGAATGTACTCGGCGGCCAGCAGCAACTCGTCGAGCGTGGCGCTGGGGCCACGTTTCAAGAGCACGGGCCGTTCCTGCTTTCCAACCGCTTCCAACAGGCGGTAATTCTGCATATTTCGGGCACCAATCTGCAGGATGTCGGCGTACTTTCCGACCAGTTCAACATCGTCGGTGGCCACCACTTCGGTCACGATGGCCAGGCCGGTTGCGTCGCGGGCCGAAGCGAGCAGCTTGAGCCCTTCTTCCTTCAGGCCTTGGAAGCTGTAGGGGCTGGTGCGAGGCTTAAAGGCCCCTCCACGCAGTGCCGTAGCCCCTTGCTTTTTCACTGCTTGGGCCGAAGCGAGGATCTGTTCCTGGCATTCCACCGAACAGGGGCCCGCGATGACCCCGATTTGATGTCCACCCACTTCGAAACCGCCGGCTCGAATCACCGTTCGCTCGGGCTGAACTTCGATGCTGGCCATCTTGTAGGGAGCCAGGATTGGTAGCACTTCAGAAACGCCCGGGCAGGCTTCCAGGGTTTCTTTGAATCCGTCTCGCTCATCCCCCACCGCAGCGATCACGGTACGTTCGGTACCGACGATCACGTTGGCCTTCAAACCAAGGCCTTCGACCCTTCCGATCGTGTCTTCCAGGTCGGTCTCTGAATGGTTTCTTTGCATCACGAGAATCACCTTGTCGTTCTCCTAGTCAAAGGGTTTCAGTTGATTTCGATGAGATTCGGCGGGTCATGCGCACAAAAAAAGCCCCGAGAGCCGAATCGCCGGATCTCGGGGCTTGGCCTAATAGAGTGTGTTTTGTGTCGGTTTAGACACCACCTCCGGCCCCGCGATCCGGCGGGGTAAACGTAAACCAATATCCGAAGAAGGTGTTGCTATTCATGACTGATTTATTCTGATCTCAGTTTCCGGCAGATGCAAGCCCTGGGTCATAAAATCTGTGAAGCGAAGTAAAGATAGCAAGAACAGGGGGACTTTTCAGCAGGCGTAAACCCACCAAAACGGCATCGGTCGCGGGAAGGAGATCGGGACTAGTATCGCAGGATGAAGTCGGCGTACAGGCGGTCGTGTAGCAGGTCGCGACGATCGGTAAGCGGGAATTCCCAGCCCACGCCAAAGATCGCGTGTTCGGTGAATTTCACCCGGCCACCCACGGCTGCCGTTACGATGTCGTTCCCGGCCACGGCACCCGAGCCCAGGTTGAACAGATCACCCCCCTCGAAGTTCACGCCCGGCAGTGCTTTACCGCTTCGCATCCAGTGGAACCAGTTGACTTCGAACAAGGCAAAGATGTTTTCAAACACCTCGTAGTCGACGTGGTTCGACCAGTACCACATTTGACTGCGGGCCGAAGTGTCGGTCGGAAGGCGGAAGCCCGAGCCGCTGATGAAGTTGACGCCGCCGAGAATTCGCTTGTATCCGGACAAGAAGAGGTGGAATTCGCCGTCGCCACGGCCTTGGAACACCCGGTGGGCGCCCATGTCGATCTCGTAAACTAATCCGCCGCTTAGCAGGAATTGCGTTTGCGGGTTGCGAATGAGATTCACCTTGAGGCCCGCGGCCACGTCGGCCCAACCTTCGTTATCGGGCACCGCTGGGTTGTCGGCACGTAGATCGATGTAACCATCTTTGGTTGCAATGATCGAAACACGTTCGCCCAGTGCGGCCCGAAGCTGGAGTGCCCAGTATTGAACATTCCCTCCTTGGAACAGTGGCTGAGAATTCGGAATGTTGTGGTTGGCATAGATCAAACGTGCTTCCGTCAGCGTGCGGGGGTCTTCGAAAAACAGCGGATTTGAAATGGGGCTGATCATGTCGAAGCATCGCTCCGATGGTTTGATCAATCCGCCAAACAACCCACATCCGTCGCAACACGATCCACAGCAGCTATCGCAACAGGTGTCGCAGCAGCTACCGCACGAGCCACAGCCGCTGCACCCATCGCAACACCCGCTGGTGTAGCTGACCGGGGAGATCTGCCCGTCGGCATCGGTGAAGACGGACTCGTCGGACGCGTCTTCAACATATAGTGTGTTTTCAGACTGATAGGATGCAGGTTGAACAAGACTGGGCGGAGTATTCCAAGCTTGGGCTTGGAAGCCCTGCTTTAGAAATTCTCCCCCGCTTGCGGAAAGCGTGGCGACACACGCTATGAAACCAACGACTGCGAAAAGTGGTCGACAAACCGACATCCGTATTGCCCTCCCGTGGCATTCTGAGTTGGGTCCTATATCTCCCGCGATTGATGCGCCCGCCTATGAGGCCACGAATCGGAGAATGGTCGTATATGAGGGGATGGTTCGTCAGCCGCACACCGAGCACTTGATCGCACACATCCATCGCCTTCATCTTCCGAGAGATCGGCTCAATCCTCACATGTTGACACCAACACAATTTTTGAGCTTCGGTCGGTCCGACTGCCGTGAACTTCGCGTAGATGTTTCGCTAAACGACCCGATCGGACCGCTTCCGCGCGGGAAGCATCGGGAAGTGTGCGAATATGCCCGGCGCGGGCATTCAGGAAGATTGTTGAGTCAATCGCTCAAGCGTATGCCGACCGTGTGCCCGGATCGGCTTGGGGTGAGTTGGATGCATTGCGAACGACGCTTTTCAGAACCTCGATCGCCCGTTGGATATCGTTCGAATCGACATCGAGATGCGTGACCAACCGTATGTCCTGAGGGCCCAAATCGATGGTAAGCACACCTTCCGCGGCCAATTGAGCAACCAGGGATGAGGCCGTTCCGAGTTTCGGATCGATGCGGATGTAGACAATGTTGGTGTCGATTTGCCCGGGCAGACTGAGGCCGTCCATTTCTTCAACCGCCTCGGCCAGTTGCCGAGCATGGGTGTGATCCTCGGCCAAACGATCGACATGATGTTCCAGGGCGTACAACGCGGCCGTGGCGATGATGCCGGCTTGCCGCATGCCGCCGCCGAGCAGCTTGCGAAAGCGATGTGCTCTTCTGATGAATTCGGCCGACCCCAGCAATGCGGACCCGACAGGTGCCCCGAGCCCCTTGCTGAAACAGACGCTAACCGTATCGAAAGGTTGTGCTAACTCGTCGACCGTGGTTCCTGAGGCGACCGCGGCGTTGAACAGTCTCGCTCCGTCCAGATGACTTGCCAGATCGTGCTCGCGGGCCCAAGCACAGATGGCCTCCACATCCTCTTGGGGAAGAATGCGACCGCTCCCGCGATTGTGGGTGTTCTCAAGGCAGACGAGCCGTGAGCGAACCAGGTGCTCGTTGTCAGAACGGATCAGGCCCTGCAGTTGGTCGACTTGGAGAACCCCCTGAACTCCTTCAACCGGCCGGATCGAGGCACCACAAATTTGGGCGAACCCGCCCTGCTCGTAATTGTAGATGTGGCAACCTGCCTCGCAGATGAGCTCATCACCCGGTTGTGTGTGCGTTCGCACGGCCAGCAGATTACTCATCGTTCCCGAGGGAACGTAGAGTGCGGCTTCTTTACCAAGCAGTTCGGCTACATGCTCTTGCAGGCGATTGACCGAGGCGTCCTCTCCGAAGACGTCGTCGCCCACCTCGGCGGCCGCCATCGCGGCCCGCATGCCCGCGGTCGGTCGGGTAATCGTATCGCTTCGCAGGTCGATCACTTTTGGAGGCATGTCCCGCTCCAAGATGGCTTCTGCTGTTCAGTTCACGCTTGTGTGGTGCGAATTCGCGAGGAAACGGCTCGTGGGCCGAAGTGGCCGCCGTTCATTTCGTTCTATCCTGCGGTCGCCATCGGGACAAGTTGGCGGGGCATTCGGCCTGACGACGGCTGTGAGTTCATGGCTTTCGTGAACCCGGCGGTTCTCTGCCGCGTCTGGTCTTTCAGGGAGGGCTTTCGGAGGAGCCAGTGCTGGGACACAATGCACCTACTGATGAGAAGGGTGCGAGCGTTTCCGAGTTCTCGGATATGGGCGTCGGGATACGCTTCTCAAGGAATTCACTGTACTTAAGCCAAAGATGAACGTGACCAGCTTAAATATCCTCCGCATCGATACGCGTCGCGAAGACGCCCAGGCGGCGCTCGCCAGGCTACGACAACAACTCAGCCCCAGTGGCGATGTGGTCAGCGACGCCGGACGGGAACTCACCAAGCAGGTGTTTGGTGAACCGTTGTCTCCTCAGCAGGTCGTCGAGCGGATCTGCCGCGACGTCAGTGAGCGAGGGCTGGATGCGGTTCTCGATTACAGCCGTAGAATCGATCGGGCCGAACAAACGGCGGAAACCATTCGGGTCGCATCGAGCGAACTGAAAGAAGCCCACTCCCGGGCCGCTCCCGAGTTGCTTGCGGCGGTGCGGCGAGTTCGGGACAACATCTTGAAATTCCAAACGGCGATCCTGCACCATGACGTGCAAATCGATGCCCCCGCCGAGGGTTTTCTGCGGCAGCGCTACGTCCCGCTGCGACGTGTGGGGCTGTGTGTGCCCGGTGGTGCGGCCGCTTATCCATCGACGGTTCTGATGACCGCCGTGCCTGCCCAGGCGGCCGGGGTTCAACAGCTTGCGGTGGTGGCCCCTCCGACGCCGTTCGGGGCGAACAATCCGGATATTCTTGCTACCTGCTACGAACTTGGGATCGAAGAGGTTTACCGCATTGGCGGCGCACAAGGCGTGGCGGCGCTGGCTTACGGCTGTGGCAATGCGATCCCCAAGGTCGATAAGATTGTCGGCCCGGGTAACTTATTTGTCGCACTCGCTAAGCAGTATGTGTTCGGTCAGGTTGATATCGATTCCATCGCGGGCCCCAGCGAAGTGGTTGTGATTGCCGACGAAACGACCAACGCGAGTTACACGGCCGCCGATCTGATCGCGCAGGCGGAACACTCTCCCGGCTCAGGCATTCTCATTTCCTGGAGCGAAACACAGCTGGATGAAACGCTAAGGGAACTGGACCGTCAGTTGGCAATCCTCGATCGTGGCGACCTCGCGCGACGGTGTCTGGAAGACTTCGGGGCCATGATCCTGGTGAAAGATTCGGCAGAAGCGACCCGTATGGCTAACGAAATCGCTTCGGAACATTTGCATATCGCCACGGAGAATGCGGAAGAACTTCTCGCGGATATTCCAAACGCCGGGGCGACATTCCTTGGTCCTTACAGCCCCGTGGCCGTTGGCGACTATGCGGCCGGACCTTCCCACGTATTGCCAACCGGCGGAACGGCTCGCTTTGCGAGTGGTCTTTCGGCCAACGATTTCTTGCGAAGTTCGAGCGTGTTGCATTTTTCCCGAGAGGGACTGGCTGCCATGGCCGACGACGTGCGGACCTTGGCCGATGTGGAAGGGCTCACGGCCCATCGCGCGAGCGTCGACATTCGTCTCGATGGGGGTAGCGAAGGCAAGTGATGTCATACTTCCGTTCCGTCATCGATGAAATGCGGGGCTACGTTCCCGGCGAGCAGCCGCAAGCTGGAAAGTTCATTAAACTGAACACGAACGAGAATCCCTACCCTTGTTCGCAGTCGGTGTCGCTTGCAGTGGAAGCGGCATTACGCACCGGGTTAAGTCGATATCCGGACGCTACGGCCACCGCCTTTCGTCATCGTGCGGCCGATCTGCATGGTGTGGAACCCGACTGGATTCTGTGCGGCAACGGAAGCGACGAATTGCTGACGATGTGCATGCGAGCCTTCGTGGGCGAAGGGCAACTAATTCGACTACCGCACCCCAGCTACGTGCTCTACAAGACGTTGGCCCAAATCCAGGGTGCCCGAAGCGAAGAAATCTCGTTCGACCCTGATTGGTCGCTGCCGGCGACCTTTGCGGCGAGCGAAGGCGACCTGAGGCTGGTTTTTCTTCCCAATCCCAACAGCCCCTCAGGCACGCTGATCGAGCCAGACAAAGTAAAGGAACTGGCCAGCCAACTCCCCTGCCCTCTGGTGGTGGACGAAGCGTACGTGGACTTCGCGGAGACGAATTGCGTCGAGCTCGTACACGACTGCCAGAACGTGTTGGTCACACGAACGCTCAGCAAATCGTACGGCTTGGCAGGATTGCGATTTGGGTATGTGATCGCACAGCCGGAGTTAATCGCGGGGCTGACCAAAGTAAAAGACTCGTACAATTGCGATAGCCTTTCGATTGCCGCCGCTACCGCGGCCATCGACGACCAACAGTGGCTTACAGAGACACGAGCCAAAATCATTGCCACCAGAGCCCGGCTGACCGATGCGATGCGAGGGCTGGGGTTCGACGTGGTTGATTCCCAGGCGAACTTCGTTTGGTGTACTCAGGCGACGTACGATTTGGAGCGGATTTACGAAGGGCTCAAAGAGCAGCGAATTCTGGTCCGATACATGAAGTATCCTAGATGGGGGAACGGATTGCGGATCTCGGTGGGCAGCGATTCGCAGGTAGACGCCTGCCTGAGCCTGATCGAAGGTTTGATCTAGGTAGCCAGAGCAAGCGTTACAACCGGAACGGCCCTCAGCAAGACTGTCCCCCTTCGTCAAAACTCAGAGACCTTCAGAACCGGAACCGGTATGACACGCACCGCGAGCATCGACCGAAACACTGCCGAAACGCAGATCTCGCTCAAGGTAGATCTCGACGGAACAGGTCAGGCCGAGATATCGACCGGGGTTGGATTCTTCGACCACATGCTAACGCTCTTGGCGAAACATGCGGCGATTGATCTGAGTGTTCAGGCCAAAGGCGACTTGCACGTCGATCAACATCACACCGTAGAAGATGTGGGCATCTGTCTAGGGCGAGCAATTCGCGAAGCACTGGGCGATAAGTCGGGCATCCGCCGCTATGGACACTTCACGTTGCCCATGGAAGAGACGCTGGTAACCTCGGCGATCGACTTCAGTGGGCGCTATTTTCTGGTCTTCAATGCCCCATTTTCTTCCGGGAAGATTGGCGACTTCGATAGCGAGCTGGTGGAAGACTTCTGGCAGGCGACCGCCGCCAATGCACTGGCTAATCTGCATGTGGTCGTGCATCACGGGCGAAACAATCACCACATTGCCGAGGGGATCTTCAAGGCGACGGCCCGCGCGCTACGAATGGCCGTCGAGAACGATCCTCGGCAGTCGGGTGTCCCCAGCACCAAGGGCACGCTGGACGGCTAGTCGCATCAAGCGGTGGCCACTTCAATCGTGGATGTACGTTTCGAGGAACCTCGCCAGCTTGTGGATATCGGACTCGGGATGCACATACCGCACGACGGTGACCAAGTTGTCGGGGTTGACCAACTTTTCGAACGGCACGTAGTTGAGATCCAGTTGCCCCGAGACGGAGACCATCACGCCGTCGAGTTTCTTCTCGACCAAGGCTCGATAGGCCCCCACGCCTAGCTGGCTGCCGAGCATGACGTCGAATGCGTGCGGACGAGCACAACGAGACTCGTAGCCCAATTGAAGCCCTGTCACTTTGCGGCTTTGGCCGGTTTCCTCTTCGTATTTCTTGGAGACAAGCTTGGCGAACATGTTGCCCAGGTTCACCTTCGAGATGGCGATATGGCCGTGCTCGTCGCGATCGATACCCTCGAGATATTTCTGAGGCAAAAACTCGGCCAAGCCTTCGGCCATGACGATGACCCCGAATCGCTTCCCCTCGGATTCAGCACGAACCCGCATCGTGGCCACGATGCGACTGACGACCTTGTCCACGTTCATGATCGTGCGGGTGCTCTTCTTGCCGGTTTCTTCATCGACGGTCTCTTCCTGTTCGCTGTACTCCGAGGTGATGTCCTCGACGCTAATCACCAGGCTGGCCTCACCGGCAATCGCGGCTCCATAGGCCAGCCATCCGGCCGAGCGGCCCATTGTCTCGGTCAGGAAATACGATTCGGTCGATTCGGCGTCGGCCAACAGGTTGCGTATTTCGCTGGCCAGGAACTCCACGGCGGTGAAGTAGCCGAAGGTGAAGTCGATGCCCATGTAGTCGTTATCGATCGTTTTCGGTAGGTGTACCACTGGGATCCGCCGGGAGTCGGCGGGTAGAAATTTTTGGAAGAGCTGCATTTTGTTGGCCGTTTTTAGCGTGTCGTCGCCGCCAATCGATATCAGCGCGTCGACCCCGATCGACCGCAGCGCATCGTAGACGGTTTGCAGAGGGGCCCTGCGGTCTGGCTCTTCAAAGTGATCAGGGTGTGAGATCAACTTTCCGGGATTCGATCGTGCCGTGCCGATCATGATGCCTTGCGTATTGCGGGTACGCTTCAACATCTTGTGATCGATCATCACGTAGTCGCGATCTTGCTCCAGCGGGTGTTCCTCGGAGTATTCCATGAGGTGCGAGTACCCGCGGAGCACCCCGACCACGTCGATTCCATTTCGCAGGAACGAAACGGCGGCGGTCGAAATCACCGCGTTGGCCGCGGGGGCAGGACCGCCGGAGAACAAGATTGCGACGCGCTTGATATCGGTTTCAACGAGCGGGGGACGTGACAAAGTCGACATCGTCAGCTCCAAGAATGGTTGGTATTAGCAGTTCAGCAAACCGTGGTGTTCATAACCGTTTGCGGGAGGCACCCTACTAGCTTGCAGCGTCAGGAAACATCGGTGCGCATGAGATGCACGATTGACCCGAGCGAAAGATCTTGTGTTGCCGCTCCCCACGAGCAACGAACTCTGTTCGGCAAACTAGATTCTAAGAAATCGAGCGACCCACCGCCAAGCCGCCCTGCCGAGAGTTAGTTAATTGGTCCACGTTCGCTCGATAAAGGTCGTGTCAACACGCACGTCGTGGTAGGCCGAGTGGTTCAGGATATCGATCAAACGTGGGATCGTGGTCTTGATTCCTTCGACTTTAAACTCCGAAAGAGCACGCAGCATGCACGCGATCGCTTCTTCCCTAGTCGGTTGGTACACGATTAGCTTTCCGATCATCGAATCGTAGAACGGAGACACCGTGTAGCCCTGATGCACGTGAGAATCGAAACGCACCCCGAGACCGCCGGGGATGACCAGCTTCTCGATCCTTCCGGCGCTGGGGCGGAATCCATTGGCAGGGTCTTCCGCATTGATGCGACATTCCAAGGAGACCCCGCGAACCTGAATATCCGACTGCTTGAAGGGCAACTCTTCGCCCGAGGCCACACGGATCTGCGATTTGATCAGATCCACGCCGGTGATCATCTCGGTAATGGGGTGCTCGACCTGGATTCTGGCGTTGGCCTCGATGAAGTAGAAATTGCTCTGCCGGTCGACAATAAATTCCACGGTGCCGGCGTTGCGGTAGCCTGCCCCTTTCACCAGTCGGACGGCTGCTTCACAGATGCGGTTACGGACGTCTTCGTCGAGGGCCGGAGCGGGAGCCTCTTCGATAAGCTTCTGGTGGCGGCGTTGCAGCGAGCAGTCTCGCTCCCAGAGATGGCAAACATTGCCATGGTGGTCGGCAATCACCTGCACTTCGATGTGCCTGGGATGTTCGACAAACTTCTCCAGATACACGCTGCCGTCGCCAAAGGCCGCTTGGGCTTCGGTTTGGGCCTGCTGCACGGCTGTCTTCAGTACGAGGTCGTTGGCGGCCACTCGCATGCCCCGCCCGCCGCCGCCGGCGGAGGCTTTGACCAAGACCGGGAACCCAATCTCGTGGGCAACCTTGAGCGCTTCTTTTTCTTCCGTAATCAATCCGTCGCTGCCGGGTACCACCGGGACTTCCGCCTCACGGGCGATACGGCGAGCTTCGTTCTTATCGCCCAGTTGGCGCATGGCTTCGTGGGTGGGGCCGATGAAGTCGATATTGCAGCTACTGCAAACTTCGGCAAAGTGGGCGTTTTCAGCCAAGAACCCATAGCCGGGATGGATTGCCTGTACGTTGCCAACTTCGGCCGCGCTGATCACGTTGTTGATTTTGAGATAGCTTTCGGTCGCCTTCGCCGGTCCCACACAGTAGGCCTCGGTGGCCAGATTGAGGTACTCGGCACCACGGTCGGCTTCGCTGAAGATGGCAACGGTTTCTACGCCCAGTTCTTTGCAGGCGCGAATAATCCGGAGCGCGATTTCACCCCGATTGGCCACCAGGATTCGTTTGTACATGGTAGGAACTCGCTAGGCTCGTGCGCAGATGGTCAAAAGTCCACAGCGTAAAACGACTGCCGTCTGTTTCGCTGGAAGCTGCCGCTATGAGCCTGTTTCGATTTTGAATAGCGGTTGGCCGAATTCTACCGGCTCACCGTCTTCGACCAGTTTGGCCACAATTTTGCCGGACATCTCGGCCGGAATCTCGTTGAAGACCTTCATGGCTTCAACGATGCAGACAACCGTGTCTTCGCTGACGTGATCGCCGGGTTTGACGAAGGGCGGAGATTCGGGGCTGCTGGCCGCGTAGAACGTGCCTACCATCGGGCTCTTGATCGTTGCGGTCTGTTCCGCAGGCGCGGCAGCCGGCTCAGAAGCCGCCGGAGCAGGAGCTGCTGCTGGGGCTGCGGCTGGTGCCGGGGCAGAACTTACCACGGTGACCGGTTCGTCACTTCCCTTACGCAACCGAATCCGCACACCACCCTGTCGCAGGTCCACTTCGCTCAGTTCGTGGTCATCCATCAGGGTGACCAGCCGGCGAAGATGTTCCAGATCGAAAATGTCGTCCGATTTGGACGAGTCGCTACCCATGCCCTAGACTCCGGTTAGCCTTGTTCGCTTTTGATAGTCAGCCGTGTTTCAAACGTCTTGTATTGCTTCGAGGGCCCCAGATTGCATCAGTGTAGCCTTCGTTCGTTCTTACTTCGAGTGTCGTTCGCTGGAGGCTAGTTGACGTAAATCTCGGCAAGTTCTTTCGGGACGCTCGTCAACACTTCATGTCCGCTTTTGGTCACCAGCACATCGTCTTCGATGCGGACGCCACCAAAGCCAGGGAGGTAAATTCCTGGTTCGACGGTTACGACCATTCCGGGCTTCAGCTCCTGTTTGGCGTTGGTGGTAAGTCGGGGACCCTCGTGGATATCTAAACCGATCCCATGACCAAGTCCGTGGCCAAAGTGTTTGCCGAACCCAGCCTTTTCGATGAGCGAGCGGGCAACCCGATCGACATCGTGACACATTACCCCAGGCTTGATTGCGTCAATCGCCTTGAGCTGGGCCTTCAACACAACTCTATATATACGTTCGAGTTTGGGCGGAATCTTACCGGTGGCCAATACGCGCGTCAAGTCGCTCTTGTATAGCCCCCCGTCGGCTCCCCAATCGACCAAAACGAAGGTGGATTCTTCGATCCGGCGATCGGTCGGGGTGGCATGGGGCAAGGCCGCGTTGGAGCCAACCGCTACGATCGGAGGAAAGCTGCATCCTTTGGCACCCAAGCCGCGCAACTGATGTTCGAGATCGCTGGCAACCTGCTTTTCCGTCAAATCGCCTCGTAGCGTTGCTCGAAGTACCTCGAAGCCTTTCTCAGCGTAGCGAACCGCCTCGCGTAACAGGGCTATTTCTTCGCGATCCTTGATCAATCGCAGTTCTTCCACCACGCCCGTGGTGCCGCTGAGTTGCACGTTGCTCAGCTTGCTCTCGATCTGCTCCTTGAGACCGACGGTCATGGAGTCAGATTCGTAGCCCATGCTCTTGACCTTCGCCGACTTGGCAACCCGGCCAATCGCCTCGATCATCCCAACCCCGGGACCGCGGATGTTGAGCTTCAGTCCCGGGCACTCATCCTCGAGTTGGGTTGTATATCGGGCGTCGCTCAGAATGACCTCATCGGAAGCGGTGACCAGCAAATAGCTGTCATCTCCGGTAAACCCGGTCAGATAGGTCACATTCGTATAGTTGGTCACCAGAAGTGCATCAATGCTGTGTTTCTTGATCAGTCGGCGGAGCTTCTGGCGGCGGGCAGCGGGATAATCCATGGGCGATTTCATCCTTGAACCAAGGATGTTTTTCCTCCGAAGTCTTTTACTAACCTAGTCTTTCGCCAATGTGAGATATTGGGAAAACGACTTGCCGTGAGGATACCCAGGAACCCCTCCGGTGCAAACCACCCCGCTCCTGGTCCGCGTAAGAAAGGTGCTCGCGGTTGGCACAAAATCGCCATTCACCGAGAGATAAGGCCCCAGGCACCCTCGATACATGGTTGCATTGCCCGATGGTCGAACTTTTGGTGGCGTCTTTTGCAGCTTGAACTACAATGGGCCTGACTATGAGGCTGCGTCGGAAGGGATTCTTTCGACGAATCACCGAAGCATGATTTTCACGAGGTTCGTTGAGCAAACATTTTGGGGACGGGCAAGCGTCGCCATTTTGTGAGCAAGATTCAAACGAAGAATCTCACGGGAGATGATGCTGTCAACGATGTCCGACGGAATGACCCCGTCGCGACCTACGCGCATGAAGCGTTCCTGCCAGGCGAGTTCGTGGGCCGAGTTGCTTGGTTAGGGCTTCAGATACGTGGCTCGAAGAGAACAGCACCTTGAGTACGCAGAATGGACGTCAGTCCAACCCGGCGCCGGTCAAGCGCGCAAGTTTACAATCGCTCATCCTAAATCAGTTACGAGAGTTCGTGATTGCCAATGGGCTCAAGCCCGGCGAGCGGCTGCCATCGGAACGCGAGTTGGCAGCCAGGCTGGGGGTTAGTCGCCCAACGCTTCGCTTGGCATTGAATTGGCTTAGCGAACAATGTGCGGTCCGACGCGTTCAAGGTGGAGGCACATACTTGGAAGAGGGCTTCTTGATGGCCCTGACACGGAGTCAGGAAAGCACCGAGCTTACAGACATTCCGTTGACGGAATTGGTCGAGGCTCGAATCGTGCTCGAGCCCTCGCTCACCAGACTTGCTGCGAAGAACGCGACCGAAGAGCAGATCGATCAACTCGAAAAGGATCTGGAACTCGCCGCGAAGAATTTGACGGATGTGGAGTCCTGGCGACAACACGACCTGCATTTTCACGCTCGTTTGGGCCAACTGTCCGGAAATCGTGTCTTGGCCGGTTCACTCGACTCGATTGTGCTGCAATTGCCCGGGGTTTGGCAGCGATTCCAGCCGGCCGATCGAGTGGAGCAATCGCACCAGGAACATCGTCTGATTCTCGATTCGCTTCGCCGTCGCGATGCCGCGGGTGCTTCGCGGCAGATGAGGAACCATCTCCGCAAGTTCGAGAGCCAACTCGGCTTGAGGCATCGACGAAGCACGAGCCGCAACATCAGGCGAGAGCTGGCCCCGGTATAGCAGGCCGGGGACTGCGTTCTGAATCGCACGGGTGATGCGCACCGACCTATTGCAAGGTCCTCTACACCCATGCGCGTCCTTATCGCAAGGATTACCTCAGCGTGTTACGATGGTTACATGAAAGCCGACCTTGCGAAACAGATTGCTGAACAGTTCATCGACGGGCAATTGCCCTTGGATGATTTTGTGAATAGCGTCGCCAAGATGGCCACGGCCGATGTCGGCGAAGCGCAGGTGGATTTAGATCGCGCCCGACGCTGTGGCTTCTCCGAGGTTGTCTACGGGGAAGGAAAGAGCGTCGAGGTCATCGCGAAGATTTTCCGATCTCAAATTCAACACGGCTTTTCCTGCCTGGCTACGCGCGTTTCCGCCGAACAGGCCGCGGAACTATCCGGTGATTTCCCTACGGGGCATTACAATCCATTGGGAAGGACCTTTCGTATTCCCACACAAGATCGATCGATGGAGGCGGAACACTCTGAGCATGAGGGACGCGTCGTCATCGTTTCCGCCGGGACGACGGACTTGAATGTGGCCGAGGAGGCACGAGAGACCGCCACATGGATGGGGCTTGATGTCACCCTGTTGCAAGACGTGGGAGTGGCGGGCCCGCAGCGGCTGGTTCCACATATTCCCATGCTGCAACAAGCCGATGCGCTTGTCGTGGTCGCCGGGATGGAGGGGGCACTGCCCAGTGTGGTGGGGGGCCATGTCTCCTGTCCGGTGGTAGCCGTGCCGACCAGCGTGGGTTATGGGGCGAACTTCGCGGGACTTTCGGCGTTGTTGGGCATGCTGAATAGCTGCGCCTCGAACGTTACCGTGGTGAACATCGATGCGGGCTTCAAAGGAGCCTATGTGGCCGGAGTCATCGCGCAGCGCGTTGCCGACGCTCGTCGATCCGCCGCGGGGTCATAGTCCTCAGGATCACCAGCCATGGCTCCTTCCAACGATCCGGCGGAAGTCCCGATCGAGGTCGATTCGGTTCCTCAGCTTCCATCGCGTTCTGCTGATGGGCACAAAGGAAACTACGGCCATGCGTTGCTCATCGGTGGTTCGCTCGGGATGAGCGGGGCCATCGCTTTGGCTGGGATGGCGACGCTTCGCAGTGGGGCCGGTCTGGTACGTCTGGCGGTGCCCAACACGTGTCTGGAAACCGTGGCTTCGTTCGAACCCTCGTACATGACGGTCGGCTTGCCTGCCGACTCGAAGGGGCGAATTTCCGCTTCGGCCAAAGACGAAATCGAAGCTCGGCTCTCGGCCGCATCCGTGGTTGCCTGCGGTCCGGGGCTCGGTCGTTCGGATGAACTGGATGAACTGGTTGTTTGGCTCTATCGCGAAGTTCAAAGTGCCATGGTTTTGGATGCCGATGCGCTGAATGCCTTGGCGGAACATCCGAAGGTACTCGAGCGGCCCGGTGGTCCACGGGTTCTGACACCGCATCCCGGGGAGTTCGCACGCCTAACCCGTCAAAAGTACAACCCCGATCCTGCTCATCGCAGGTCTGCCTGTTTTGAATTTGCCAGACAATCGGGTGCCGCAGTGGTGTTGAAAGGCCACCAGTCCTGCATCAGCGATGGGTGTCAACTGGCCGTGAACACGACTGGCAATCCTGGCATGGCAACCGGAGGTGCGGGGGACGTACTCACCGGGGTGATCACCGCCCTGCTCTGCCAGGCATTGAGTCCCTTTGAAGCGTCCTATCTTGGCGTTCACGTGCATGGGTTGGCCGGCGATTTGGCAGACCAGGATCTTGGAGAAGTTTCGCTGATGGCCAGCGACCTGATTCGCTATCTTCCCCCGGCGTTTAAGTCTCTGCAGTAGAGACGGTGCTTACTGCATCGCTTGGCGTACGACTTCCAGCACGGGGGCCATGGCTTCCTGCAATGGTTTCTGCACCGATGCCCCCGACGCTGCTCGGTGCCCGCCACCACCGATTCTTTCGGCCACTTTGCTGCAATCGACGTCCGATCGGCTTCTCAGGCTGACCTTAGTGGTGCCGCTGTCCGTAGCAATGAAGAGCACGGCCACTTCGGTCCCGGAGATTTCTAGTGCCCGATTGATTACGTCTTCGGTGTCCGATCGCATGGCGCCGGTTTCCGCAAAATCCTCTTCTCGGGCCGTAAGATAGACCAGTCGACCGTCCAGGTCCGACTTTGCTCCGGCGAGGATTCGTCCCACAAGCAGTAGCCGGGCCATGGTCTGCCGTTCGTACAATTCGCGGTAGATCTCCGGCGGTGAGGCCCCGGCTTCGACGAGGCCAGCGATGCATCGATACGTCGCGGCGGTGGTTGAACTGAAGCGAAACCATCCCGTGTCGGTTGCAATGGCAGTGAAAAGTTGTGTCGCGATTAGGGGAGTGAGATCGACTTCCAACTCGGCGGCCAAGTCGGCGACAAGCCGACCCGTGGCTTCGGCCTCGGGGTCCTTGAACACCTCCGCACCCATGTCGTCTTCGCTGCGGTGGTGATCGAGGACCAGCTTTCGGCAACTCGCCTGACGAAAGACTTCGGCCATCGCCCCCAATTGATCCCAGGCGCTGGTGTCCAGCACCATCATCGTGTCGACGCCCTTCAACACGCCCTCGGGCGTCTTGTCCCCGAGCGTTTCCACTTTCGACTGCGGATCGATGAACGAGAGCCGGTCGGGCGTTGGATCGGCGTTGACGATGCGAACTTGTTTGCCCAGCGATTCGAGGATCCCAGCCATGGCCAATTCGCTTCCCAGGCAGTCGCAGTCGGGGCGACCGTGCCCGGTCAACAGGAAATGCTCACCCTCGTGGATGAGTTCAGCCAGGCGACTCCATGGAATGCTCAAATCGCTAACCTGCCGTCTTGATGTTGAGGGAATTTGGCGCTTGTTCAGGACGAGAATCGATCCAGCCAGCAAAGAGATTCTACTTGCGCGGAATCTCGGACTGCAGGTAGTCGATTGCAATCTGGCGGGCCGCGGCGACATCTTTGCCCAGTTGTGCGACGAGGGCATCCACGCCATCGAATTGCTGAATGTCACGCAAGCGGTCTAAGAAGTCAACCTCCATCGTCTGGCCATAGAGCGTGTCTTGCCACCCGATGAGATGGACTTCCAGCTTGAGAGCATCTTCACCAAAGGTCAGGTTGGGTCCGAGATTCACTGCCGCTGGCCAAGGCTCGCCATCTATGTAGCCCAACGCTGCGTAGACACCGGAAGCAGGAAGCATGGTGTCAACCGCATCGACGTTGGCTGTTGGAAACCCGATTTTGGTTCCTCGCGCCATGCCGTGTGTGACCAGGCCACGAAGCCGGTATGGCCGGGTGAGCATCGTGGCGGCCTGCCCGACATCTCCCTTGGCGATCAGCTTGCGGATGCGGGAACTTGAGATGAGTTCCCCGTCGCGTTGGATCGGATCAACGATGTCGAGGGTCATCCCTGCTTGGCTTGTGAATTGCCGTAGCACATCGATCGTTCCTTCGCGTCCGTGCCCAAACACGAAGTTGGGGCCCTCAACCATGCCTCCGGCGGCCAATTTCCTGCGAATGATCTGGTCGAAAAATTCTCGTGCTGAGAGATTTAAGAGTGCTTCGTCGGTGGGGTACGCAATCATCATGTCGACGCCAAGTTCGCCAAGAAGATGCGCTTTGCGCTCGGTCCAAGTGAGCGGTGGCGGGGTTTCTTTCGGTCGGAGCAGCCGTACCGGGTGGGGATCAAACGTGAATACGATGGCCGGCCCCGAGCAGTCCTTGGCAGCCTGAATGAGCCTGGAGACGATCCGGGCGTGCCCTCGGTGGACGCCATCGAAGTTGCCAATGGCTACGGCGCCACCCTCGAACGGCGAAGGGAACTCGTCTAATTTGCGGATGAGCTTCACGTTGAAAATCCGGAGGACGCCCGTGCCCGGGAGGCCTTCATCCTAGTTCGAATAGAGTTGATAGCGAGCGGAAATAGGGCTTTCCGTGCGCTCGCTTCACGGGCCAAGCGTGTTCTGTGGCTGAATCCGTGTAGATCCTAAGCAATTTCCGTGGGCTGGCTATACTTGATTCGACCCTTCAGGCAACTGGATCGTCAAGGCGGGGGGCTTTGTGTTATGGTTGTTCAGTGCTGACGCGCTCGGCAGCTTTTGTTCGATTCCGTTCCTTGTCCCAGATTTGGCCTCGCAAGCATGTGCCCGCGTCAGACACTTCTATCGCCCGATCTGGCTCAGCGATTGGCCGCCGTGGATATCGGCACCAACAGTATCCGGCTGATTATCGCGGAGCCTCTCACCGATGGTGGTTATCGCGTGTTAGACGACGAACGCGAATCGACACGCCTGGGCAAGAATCTCACGGCCACCGGATCGTTGGATCCCGAGGCCGTGGATCGGTCGATCGCGGCTCTAAAGCGGATGAAACTGATTGCCGACGGCTATCAGGTTCAGCAGATGCGTGTGATCGCCACCAGCGCCGTTCGTGAGGCAGACGATGGCGAGGCATTCTGTCAGCGTGCAAAAGATGAACTGGACCTCGACATCGAGGTAATCTCACCTCAAACCGAGGCACGCCTGGCTTTTCTGGGGGTGACTCGCAGTTTTGACCTCAGTGGTAAGAACATCGCGGTGGCCGATATCGGCGGCGGAAGCACCGAACTGGTGCTGGCCTCGGGGAATTTCATCGAAGATATCCATGCCACCCCATTGGGCGCGGTGCGACTTACCGAGAGGTATTGGAGCGAAGGGGCCTGGAGCGGTGAGCAGTTCAAGCAGCTACTCGCAGGAATCGATTCCGAATTGCAGCGGGTTCTGAAGCATGTACCGTTCCCACCGCATCTGCTGATTGGAAGTGGCGGAACTTTCACGACTCTGGCCGCCATTATTATGGCCGAAAAAGGGCAGCAAGAACTTCCCATCCGTGGCTACCAACTCACCCGCGCCGAGGTGTCTCACCTCGTTGCTCGTTTGCGCAAAATGACCCCCAAGATGCGGAGGAACGTGCCCGGCTTGGGCCCCGATCGCGCCGACATCATCGTGGCTGGGTTGGCGATTGTCGATCGGATCATGCGGCACTTCCGGTTGAATTTGCTTCAAGTTCATTCCGGGGGAGTTCGTGATGGCTTGTTGCTGAGTTTGGTGGATGAGTCCACAGGCACCGTCGGAGAAGAGCCGCGAGATCGCCAAGCGGTGATTGAACGTTTCGCGGCGGCATGCGGCGTCGATCTGAAGCATGCCACCCATGTTGCGCGACTGGCAACCTCGATACTCGAGCAGCTTGCGGAACCGTTCGAGCTCGATGCGGCCGATGCTCCGCTGTTGGATGCCGCGGCCCAGTTACAAGACGTGGGCTACTTGATCAATTACGACCGGCACCACAAACACAGTTACCACTTGATTCTCAATAGTAGCCTCAGTGGTTTTCGACCACATGAGCTTGAGATGGTGGCCAACATTGCCCGGTACCATCGTGGTGCCAGGCCAAAGAAGAAGCATGCCAACTTCAGCCAGTTGTCCTCGACCGATCGTAGAAAGGTGGAACAACTGGCCGCTATTCTTAGGGTGGCGGGTGGGTTGGATCGCAGTCACAGCCAGCTGGTCGAATCCGTTGAGATTGTGGCCCGCAAACGACACGTCGAGCTGTTGGTCTATTGCGATCAATACCCCGAGGTCGACATCTGGGGTACCCGACGTAGGGCGGTTTTATTCGAGAAGGTGTTCAATGTAACCTTCGGCGTTCGTTGGGGTGGGCCAACCCCAGAGCCGTCGCAGCTTGAACCGTCTGAGACTTCGCAGCACACTGCCTGACGCCCGGGGCTTCTGATAGGTTCCCCCAGTAGGCGTTCACGGTTGCCATCGATCGGCTTTCTGCCGAATACGAAACTGGAGGAGAAATCGAGATGAAGTCGCACACCGAGTATTTGTCTTTCACGGTCCCCCAACGGATGGACTTTCTGAACATCACTTCCGACGTCGAGGAAGCAGTCCGCCAAAGCGGTATCTCGGAAGGAATCGTGCTGTGCAATGCGATGCACATCACGGCCAGTGTCTTCATCAACGACGACGAACCCGGCTTGCATCGCGACTACAAGAAATGGCTCGAAGAGCTGGCCCCGTTTGATGCATCGCCCGACCGCTATCACCACAATCGCACCGGTGAAGACAACGCCGATGCCCACCACAAGCGGCAGATTATGGGCCGTGAGGTGGTGGTTGCGGTGACCAAGGGTCGCCTCGATTTCGGTCCCTGGGAACAGATCTTCTATGGCGAGTTCGATGGCCGCCGCCCCAAACGGGTGCTCGTGAAAGTGATCGGCGAGTAACTCGAATCCCCGGGCCGGCTCTTTTTCCGGACGACTGATTATCTGCGCGGCCTGAATTTCCCAGATTACGCCGTCGCCCGCATAACTGTCAGAATCGGTACAGATTCACAACTCGCTCGGCCGATGGAAGAGTAGCCCAGATAGTAGATACCTGTGCGCAATGAGGGGTTTTCTTGACGCAGAATCGTGACTGATCTCCATGTGGTGTAGCAACTGCCAGCAAGAAATGCCTGCGATGCCGTCGCCCAACGACGATGCACTCTGCCTGCGCTGCGCGACCCCGTTGAGCAGGCCACCCGAAGAACGTGCCATCGAAGATGCCCTGGGCCTTGGTACGGAGGAATCCGCCGCTGAGTCACATGCGACGAAACCCGGCGTCGAGTTCGACGAAAGCATCTTGGACGAATCGTTCGCCCATCAGGAGGATGGAGAGGAAACTCTCGAGTCATTTGCTGAGGTGAATGCTTCGGTCGGTGACGAGGATACATGGCATCCGGAGCTTACGCCCTCGGAGACGCGCCGGTTGTTAGGGCAACCATTAGTCGATGGCGAGCTGAGCCCGAGAGCATCTGAAGAATCGTTCGCCGCACTGTTGCAAAGCACGGCGCAATCGTTTGGCGCACTTTCCAACACCGCATCGGAAACTCAACCAGCCGGGTCGAAGTCGAGTGATTCTGCAACATTCACGCGATTCAAGTCATTTGCGGCCTGGGCTTCCATCTGCCTGGGCTTGATGGCCTTCGCCTGCGGCGGGGTGTTGCTGGGCTGGTCGGTACTAGGTCAGCGAACCGAGTTGTGGAGCCTGGGCGTGCCCATCACACTAGTCGGGCAAGTGGCCCTGTTGGTGGGTTTATGCCTGCAACTCGACCGCTTGTGGAGCGAGAATCGCGATACGTCGAAGCGGTTGGGGCAGATGGACGAGCAACTCGAAGAGTTGAGGCAAACCACACGCCTGATGGGTACCCCGTATCACAGCGCATCGCAGAGCTTCTATACCCATCTCAGCGAAGGCGCATCGCCCAAGATGCTGCTCTCCGATCTCAAGGGGCAAATCGACCTGTTGGCGGTGCGAATGAGCCAGCAAGAAGATCGTCGGTAGGAAAGCTTGCGGACGACGAGATCTATTTGTCCGAGACAAAGCGGGCATCCGTCTCAGAACTCAACGCCGCGGCGAAATGGGGCCATAGGCTGTCGCGTGGCGGGTACCGGTTCGTCCGGGAGGTCCAGGGCGTCTGGTCCATCAACCTCAACCTCAACCTCAACCTCTTCCTCTTCCTCTTCCTTTACCGCGGGTAGATCGGCTTGTTCGTCGGGGCCGAGCGTGGCCAGGAAACCGTCGATGTGACGTACGTCGGGGTCCATGGCAGCAGCACGAACGAAGTGCTGCTCGGAAGCATGTCGCTGACCGCCGAAGTACAACTGCCAGGCAAGCAGAAATTCCAAGTCCGGATTCAGAGGCTGCTGATCCACTGCATCTCGCAGGGCGTCCAAGTGATCGTCCATGGCAAGCAGATTGTCGCCGTAAAGATCGACAAGTCTGAACCCCTCCATCGGCCACGTAGGCTTGAGTTGCAAACCCTGCTTGAACGCCCCCGCGGCCAGATCGTACTGTCCCAGTGCAATCATCGCCTGCCCGCGACGGAAATAGGCCTCCGCAAAATCAGGCGCTGCCTTGATGGCTTTGCGGTATCGCAGCTGAGCATCGAGATAGTTGCCCTTAGAGAATTGCTTGTCACCATAACCGACAAACTTGCGACCAAGTTCAAGGCTTCGCCCGTTGGCTTGTGGTTGGCGGTTGCCGCCCTGCACCCCGTTATTGAATCCGACGAGCGGATTGCCCGCGGCATCAAGTCCCGGCGCATTGATATTGATGTTGATATTGGTTGTGTTGAAGGTGTTTGAACGTTGAGGGTACTCATACGGCGAACCGTAATAGCCGGAACCATAGCCCGAGCCATAGTACGGAGGGTAAAAGCCGCCCCCAATAACATAGTAAGGCCGGTAATACCTGGGGACGATAACGATCCCGCGCGAGCTGTTACTTCGCTGCCCGGAACCGGAGTACGACTCGTTACGCCGAGCTAATCCATTGGGTTGGAAGTCGACGTAGCCTTTTGAGAACGGGTTGTGCCGATCTGCTTGCCTAGCACCAGGAGGAACGCGAGGATTTTCTGCTTGAGCAAAGTCGAGACCCTGCAGCAGGAAAATGCTTACGGCCAGGATGGAGCAGGCGATGTGTCGCATGAATGCGCCCATGAATTCCATTGAAGACGAACTGTCGAAGTGCCCTTTTCCTTAATCGGCACTTACCGCGACAGACCGTGCAATACACTCGCTCTTCTCTTGCTCCACTTAGATTATTCACTTATGCGCACGCTGCGGCAACCGGAGAGTACGCCAAATCGATCTTCAGTTGCATCGATGTGTCGCGAAATCGCGGCGCTTACTCCATGCTTGCCTGGCCAAGCACCTTTCTTAACGCCGTGATAGCGATTTCACCAAATTGTCGCGGTGGAATTCGCCAGATTTCTGGGTTCATCAACTCGACGGACACGTAGTCGTCATAACCTAATTCATTGATGTGCGTTAGCAGTGGCTCTAGCAAAAAGTCGCCATCGCCGGGCAGGATGCGGTCGGCATCGCTTGCCAGTTCTCGAGGTTGGCCGAGTAAATCGCAAACCTGAATGTGAAAGAGATTTTCTTTGGACAAATACGCAAGATCGTCCGGCTTGCTAGGTCCGCAGTAGTAGTGGAATACATCGAGACACAAACCCAGTGCCGGCTCGTTGCATTCGGCAACCAATGCTGCGGCGGTTTGAAGATTGTTGCCGAAGGTGGCCTGCGCTTGAAACTCGAGTGCCAGGCGAATGTCTTGCTCCCCGGCTGCCACGGCGGCCTGCCCTAAGGACATGCTGGCCCGTTCTAGATCTTGTTGAGACAACGGTCCGTGGATGTCGCAGGCCAGGATCAGGGTTTGTACGCCCAGTTGGTTGCACAGTTCCAGACGACGGGCGAAATGTTCCCAATGTTCGCGACGAGCATCACCCTGGCTGGTAAGCAGTCCGCCCTGGAATGCTGCCACCGGCGCGACCAACTCGTTGTCGTCGAGCAGCCGCCGAACGTCGTCGACCGTGTGGTCCTTTAAATACTGGTCTACTTTCCCGAGCCATAGCTCGACTGCTTCGCATTGGCCCGCGGCGTAGTCTTCAAAGTCGGCTTCCAGCGATGCATCGAGCGTACAGACCTGGCTGATCGCGGGTTTCATGGTTCTCGTCCGTTGTCATCGTTAAGAAAACGTCGACCGACGGCTACTCGGTTTCAAAACCGCGAGAAATTCGTGCGGCGAGTTCGCCGACACAATCGTCGACCTTAACTCGCCACTGTTTCAAGGTATCGCGATCACGAAACGTGACGGTATCGTCTTCGAGAGTCTGCCCGTCTACGGTAATGCACAGCGGAGTTCCCGCCTCGTCCTGCCGTGCATAGCGGCGTCCAACCGCCCCCTTTTCGTCGTAAAAGACGTTGTACCCCTGTTTGAGGTCGGCGTAAATTCTCTGGGCGATTTCCGGCATTCCGTCTTTCGCCACCAGCGGCAAGACGGCCGCTTTGATAGGAGCCAATTTCGGGTGCAACTTCAAGTAGACGCGTTCTCGCGCCTTACCCTTCGCGTCGGGCACGTCGTCGACCTGGTAGGCTTCACACAGAAACGCGAGCGTCGCCCGATCGGCGCCGGCGGCGGGTTCGATCACATGGGGGATGAATCGCTCGCGGGTGACGTCGTCGAAATAGGTTAGGTCTTTCCCGCTGCCGCGATGGCGAGGTTTGCCGTCTTCCCCTTTTTCGACTACCAGTTCGTCATTCTCGCGAACTAGTTTTCCTTCCATGTGGCTGCGCAAGTCGAAGTCGCCACGGTGCGCAACCCCTTCCAGTTCGCCGAACTCACCGGTCGGTAGGAAGGGAAAGGCGTATTCGATGTCGGCCGTTCCGCACGAGTAGTGACTCAACTCGTCGGGATCATGGTCACGAAGCTGGAGCCGTTCGCTGGCCAACCCCAGGTTGACATACCACTGGTAGCGTTTGTCGCGCCAGAATTTGTACCACTGGGGCGACTGATCGGGATGGCAGAAGAACTCCATTTCCATCTGTTCGAACTCACGCGATCGAAACGTGAAGTTACGAGGCGTGATTTCGTTGCGGAAGCTCTTGCCGATCTGCGCGATACCAAAGGGGATTTTCACCCGGGTGCTGTCCAGCACGTTCTTGTAATTGACGAACATCCCCTGGGCCGTTTCGGGGCGGAGGAATGCCGCGCTTTCCTCACCACCCAACGCCCCAAGGTACGTCTTGAACATCAGGTTGAATTCGCGCGGTTCCGTCAGGGTGCCTAGTTGTTTGGCCTCAGGTCCCAGTACCTGGTCGAAATCTTCCAGGGTCGTTAGAGAAACAATGGGACCGTCGTACGAGAGCTTCTCGGCGTCTTTAGCACGGAGCTTGAAGTGCTTCAACGCGCGACGCTCGATTTCTTCCTGCCCTTCGTCGCCGGCAGCTTCAATGGCGACGAACACACGATCATCGCCTCGTGAGACCCAACGGCCATCGACCTGATCGTAGCGATAGCGCCGTTTCGACTCCTTGCAATCGACCATGTAGTCGTGGAAAAGGTCGTAATGGCCGGAACTCTTCCACACCTGCGGGTGCATGATGATCGTGCACTCCAGCCCGGTCATTTGGTATGCCGAAGGGGCACCCTCGGGCACGATTTGATCGTTGTGTCCGGTGACCATCTCTCGCCACCAGGTTTCGCGAACGTTGCGCTTCAATTCCACGCCCAGCGGGCCGTAGTCCCAGAAGCCCTGAATCCCACCGTAAATCTCGCTGGATTGGAAAAGAAAACCCCGGCGTTTGCACAAGGCTACAAGTTGGTCCATCTCCATGGTGTCACCAAAATAGAGTTATCGAGTCAGGCAGGAATGCGTTGTGGGCATCCTCACAACCTTGTTCAATGAACGATATTTACAAGTTCGAAAAACAGTTTGGGCGGCGAATTTTAGACGGAATGCATCTTCAGGAACGTCACCCAGCGCGTTCCCTGAAGCCGATTTAGCCGGTCCGTACTCAGGCGATAGGCTCACCAGTGTACTTGCCACCTAGGCCGGTGGTCCATGGCCAAGTGAGGAGGCCTAAGCCTGCGGCGGCGCTCAACTTAACGAGGCTCTCCTTGACCACGCTCTCGAAGCCAATCGGCGATTAACGTGTCGAGCAGAAGTTGAGCGACGTGGTAGGCGATCATCGGCAACATGGCCAGCCCACTGAAATACGTCGTGGCGATATGCAGGCCAATCATTAGGGTTTTTTGACTGCCACCGAAGCCCACGGCGATGCGATCACCGCGTGGGAGAGAAATCAACTGCCCGATGCCATGCCCGCCGAATAGCACGGACAGATGCACGCCCACGACGCAGGCGATCATGACGGCCCAATCGACGGGCCCCACGGTTTGTTGCCCCGTGGCGAGTTCTTGTCCCGCGCTCACGGCACCAATCAGCACCATGGTGAGAATGCCGCATTGAGCCACGACGCCCAAGGGCACCTTGTTTTTTGATGCCCACGTCCCGCAAGGCTTGGCGAGTCTGAGAAGTTGTCCGAGGAAGATGGGAATGACCACCAGCACGCCCAGTTTGGCCATCATTTCCAGCGGCGGTTCGAGTTCGACATCTTGCCCGGTGCTGACGTAAAGCCAGAACGGTGCGACCACGAAACAGGCCAGATTCGTAATCATCGTACAGAGGATCGCGACCGCGTCGTTGCCACCGGCGCGACGTGTCCAGACCGCGGCAGAGGCCAGTGTCGATGGCACACTCGCGGCGATCATCAACCCGGGGCTGAGGTCTGCTCGCAGCAAAAATGAGACTGGCCAGGCCACTAAGGGGACCGCAACGATATTCAGCAACACGGCCAACAATACCGCTTTTGGTTGTCGCAGGGCTTGCCACATGCTGCTGGCATCCAGCGGCAACGCCATCAGAAACAGGACCACGGCCACAATTAAACGCCGTGGAATGTGCAGCGTGTACGGTTCTAGTTCGGCCGGAAAGCCGAAACCTATTGCCAACAGCAGGGCCAGCGTCGTGAGGAACCAACGATTCCGTATGAAATTCAGCATGCGCGATACAAGCAGAGCCAGGGTTCGTATGCGATCTTGGCGCTGCATCGTAAGGGACGTGCTGCTGGCCGACTAGTGACGGCTCACGCGCCACGCAACAGTGCCACCACGACGACGGAAACCATTACGGCACCGAACAGCAACTTGGCGAGCGTGCCCCACAGTCTCCCCCAGAAGGCCGCTTCACCAATTCTGAAACTGTGTTTGAGGTCTCGCCCGGCCCATTGCTCGCCAATCACCGCCCCGATCAATGCACCCAACGCCGCCAAAGCCAGCGAAGCGACGACCGACCCAATCACAGGAACCGGGGCCCCTACGACCAGGCCTGCCATGCCTCCGACAATCGAGCCAAACAAGGCCAGCACGGCACCGCGTTTCGTTCCCCCACGTCCTGTGACACCGAGGGCAGCGGCAAGGGCTTCGGCAACTTCGCCCAGCAGCGCAGAGGCCAAGAGAATTCCCAACACGCCCATCCCGATTGCCAGGGAACCTTCTTGCGGGCCAAAAAAAACATAGATGGCCGTGACGATGACAATGACCCAATTTCCTGGCATTCCAACGAGCGTGGCGAACCAGGACACGCAAACGACCAACAACAGTAGCGAAGCCCAGAGATAATCCATGGCCCGTCGACGCTGTCCTATGTGTGTGGTCGTTTCCAATTGCTAAGGAGAACAGGCCGGGCGCGTGATGGATCGCTGGTTTGCTGGGAGCGAGACGTGGAGATGCTATTCGGCTTGTTCGGGCCCCTGCACTGGGGGCGGTTCTGGCTCACCTTTTAGCGAGTGTGCCCTCAGTTTGTTTCCCGCGCTTTGTGGGGAATTATCTTGTTCGTACAGTTCGATGGCTTCGTCAAAACGCTCCTGGGCTTCATAAGTGCGAGCGAGATTGTATTTGGCGGCATCGGTCCATGGTCCGTCGGGCCAAGCCTCCAGCGTGCGTCGTTGGAAATAGTCGATCGCGGTATCGAAGTCGCCTCGCTCAAACGCTACGACCCCCAACCAGTAGCTGGCGTCGTGTTTCGCCCGACGGGCGAGTTCCGCTTCGTCTTCGGTCAGCCAGGATCGTTCGTCTTGCTCGCCAGTGTCCTCCGAAGAGTCATTCGCTGACGAGGCAGAACTCTTACGGTTGGTAAGCGAATTTTCGATCTCGGTATTCGATGGTCGCGATTCCTGGTATTTCTTCAACGCGCCTTCGTCTTCTGTGTACTTGCCCTTGAGGTGCAGCTCGCGACCGGTGCGAACCGAGGTTAACCAGGGACGAAACCGCGATGGCGTTTCTTGTCCCCCACGACCCGGCAAATGCGTTGCCACGGTTTGCCGAGCCGCGTCATCGCGTTGCAGCCGCAATGCTTCATAGGGGACGTCCCAAAGACCTGCCTCGTCGAGTTTCTCGGTGGCTTGCAGTTTCCCGGCCAAGGCGCTGGCGTCGACATGCAGGATCATCTTCTGGCTACCCATCAAATTGAACTCGAGTTGGCTTTCTCGGCGAGCGAGATAGCCTGGCGAGCCTTCGATCCAGGCAGCGACGTGTTCCAATTGCTCGCTGCTGACGGGATAGGCATGATCTTCATCCAGATCGAGCTGACGTAACAGCTCGTCATTTGCGCGAAGATCGGCCAAGGTCGCCACGGGTTGATTTGCGGGGCCGGGAATGGGAAGCCCTAGCGATGGTTCGAAGACGAAGAGCTTCGACGAACTCACCGGATCGTCTTCGCTACCTTCCACGAACAGAGCCGGCGCCCAATCGTGCCACACCGAATCATCATCGGAATCGCGGTACGCCAGCATCACAACATTGAGACCCCGCTGGCGGGCAAGCAATTGAAAAACCCAGGCGCGTTCGATGGCGCTCCCACGACCACGGAGCATTGTTTGCCATGGCAACAAATATAGCGGGCGGCCTTCTGAAGCATCGTCTTCAGATTCCAATGCGATGTTGCGTACCGTCCAATCGAACAGCCGCATGGCTTGCGCGAGGTTTCTGCTTTCGGCATCTTGTTGAGGATCGCCCTGCCCTTGTTGTGGCAGTGTCGCTCGTAGCGCAGGATCAATACTCGCGGAATTGGCTGCATCACGAAACCATGTCACGCCCCGGAGGAAGTCACCGTCATAGACGGTGAATCTCTCGTCGGCCAAGCCGGCAACCTCAGGCAATTGCCGGTACTTCTCGGGTAATTTTTCGACAAGCGGATCTTCCTTCCAGGGAATGGGCTCCACCAGAGGCATCCACTCATTGAGTCGCCCGATGACCCGATCTTGCATCTGGTCGTCGTATTGTTCGAGACGGTTGAGGTTATCGATCGCGAACTCGAAGAAACTATCGCGCCACCCGGTTTGGTTCTGCTTGCCCTTGTTCAATGACAGAGAAGTGGCCGGATCGCTACCTCCGCAGCCGGATAGTAACAAGAGCCCGCAGGCTGCGATCATCACCGAGGTAACGATGAATGTGTGTCGCAGGTTACTCATATCACTCGCTTTCGCCACGGATGTTCTCCACCGCGGAACGAAGCTTCAGAATGCGACGGAGCAACGCGGGTAATTCATCGAGGGGGATCATGTTCGGCCCGTCGCTCGGGGAACTTTCTGGATCGGTATGCGTTTCGAAGAACAACGCATCGACGCCAATCGCCGTCGCAGCGCGAGCAAGCGGTTCGATCATCTCCCGACGCCCACCGGTAGCCGAGCCCAGCCCACCTGGTTCTTGAACGCTGTGGGTCGCATCGAAGACGACTGGGGTTCCCAAGTTCTGCATTTCGACGATTGCCTGCATGTCGTTGACCAGGCGGCCATAGCCGAAGAAAGTTCCGCGTTCGCACAGCAACACGTCATGGCACCCTGCTGATTCGAGTTTGCCGACCACGTGTCGCATATCGCCCGGAGCCTGGAATTGTCCTTTCTTTACATTCACGCTCTTACCAGTACGTGCCGAGGCCAGCAGCAGGTCGGTCTGGCGAGCCAGAAATGCAGGGATTTGTAGCAAATCGCAGACTTCTCCGGCGGGTGCGGCTTGAGAACTCTCATGAATGTCGGTCGTTACGGGTAGCTCCGTCTCCGACTTAACCCGAGAGAGAATTTCCAGCCCATTTTCGAGACCCGGGCCACGGAATGCTTCGGCGCTGGTGCGGTTCGCCTTGTCGAACGAAGCCTTGAAAACCAGCGGAACGTCCAACTCCTTGGCAATATCCCGCAACTTGGAGGCGATTCTGAGGGCTAGCGACTCGTTTTCCAGCACGCAAGGGCCGGCGATCAGCAGCAGGGGCTCACCCCTACCACAGCGGTAAGGTCCGACGCGGGCTGGATTATTCGGCATCCTATTGGCCTTTCATTGCTGGCGAGTTACCGAGCTGCTTTGCGGGAGCTGAGCAATCGCCTTCAAAAGATTCTCGCTGGCCGCGTTGGCTTGCACATCGGAACTGCGGTTCGACGCGGGCCGCTGCACAGCAGATGAAGTCATCGCCGGCAACCAGCACCCCTGCCGGCCCTCTCGCAACGACGACCACCCCACTGTGCGAATGTGAGAGCGAAAAAGTATATCGGGCTTTGCCTTCGTAGTAACTACGCCTTCATTTTCATTTCAAACCGACTTTGGCAACGGAAATTTTGCGGGCAGAGATTCTCGAGCCTCAACCAACCAGTTGGACCGAGGTTTTCTCAAATAGGGACACCCAAGAAATGTGTTTGCTAAGGCGCCGATTGATCGAAGACGTGGAGATTGCCGTACCGAATCGTCGCAACCAATTGTTGTTATTAATGTTATCGCGATCGAAGGCAGGGTAAATTCTCATTTAGAGACGGAAAAGCGCGTTTTTATGCCGTATCCACTAGTTTGGGGTGCATGCGTGGGGTGCTGGCGTACATTCTTGCGCGGGGTGCAGTAAAACACAACAGCGGATCGATCATCTTAAATCTGTCTGAAATAGAGACTTAGGAAAATTTTTTTGGCGTAAACCATTTGCTGGGCAGCATTGTACGGCCATCGATCTGGTTCGTTTTGAAACAGGAATGTCGATTGGCACAGGGAATGCACCTAGAGATCGCCGAGCAGTTCACAGGATTGCTCCCAAAAAGATCCCCGAGCTGGCCCGCGGGGCCTCCGACGCGTGTTGGCGGGATGGTTAACTTGCCCCTGGCCATCCCGTTTCGTCATCTTGTGATGGCACGTCGGAGGCTCCCTTTTTTTGCGCTGATCCGCATCATCGAATCGATCGTCTGTCATTCTAAGCTCCAGGAATCCCCTCCCTCGGGCGGTTTTTTCTTCGGGATGCCTGCAAGAGCTATGGTTTCGATGAACTAGGAGCCAGGCGTTCTGCTCCGAATGCGAATCGAGAACATCTCAATAAGACCGTGGTGATTGCATCAGAATCGCCACATCATGAGCCATGGCCGAAGAAGCAAACGAGCAGGACAATCAGTCAGCCGAAGCAGCCAAGCCGGCAAATGCCAAGTCAGGAATGGTTAGCCTGGCGTTGAATGGCCTCACCAGCCGGGTTTCGTTGGCCGTGCTGCTGGGGCTCTCGCTGCTGATGCAGGGCGCGGGTTATTGGTACTTCAGCTCGAAGTCTGTCAGCAAGGAACCGACCGGCGAGGTGACCCTGGGGACGTTCCACTACCGAGAAGCCGAGCCCACAACCGCCAGTATCGAATCGGCAGATTTCACGCTTCATCTCGATTTCCTCGAAGCGTTGGACAAGAAGGCTAGAAACCGGCTTGAAGATCGCCGTTTTCGGGTCAAGCAGGACGTGGAAGAGTTGATGCGACTGGCCAAGGGGGCCGACTTCGAGCCGACCGCCATCGATCAGCTCAAACGAACGCTTCAGGAACGGATTAACGCAAGCCTGGAAATGCGGGTTGTCGACGAAGTGATCATCACCGATCTACAGGTCGAACGTCGACCGGCCACAGTGGTTGCCGAAACGAACCCCACGGAAGTTGCCACGCCAAGCCCCGCGGGGTAACGTGGCTCGCCGCTTGTCCCGTGCTTGCCCTATCTTCAAATTACACGGCGGTTTGTGTGCCTCCGGTATTGACGAAGTTCACGAATTTGGTCTACCGTATTTGGTTCGGAAGAGGCAGGTGGCTTTCACTGCCAGCGTAGCTTCAATTGGCAGAGCACCGCATTCGTAATGCGGGGGTTGCGGGTTCGACTCCCGCCGCTGGCTCTCTTCCCACCTTGTGTCCCCACCTCCGAATGCTGGAGTTGATTCTGCGATTGCAGCGTCTTCGCCGGGGCACAATCTCGCACCGTCGACGGATCGGTGTCGAATTCTGTATACTCGTTGGTTGGTCTTGGTTTCCAGATTGATGTTTGGGAGATGCGCGTCATGGCCGAAGCGGTCGATATTGATGTGAAGCAGTCGGTGTTGTCCAACTCTTCTTTCGGTCCTCAGGACGTCGTGCGGTTGGTCGATGCCATCGCCAACGATTTCAGCAATTACAACGAGCTGCGTGAGGCGGTGCAGCAACTTGAACAGCAGGAAGACTTAAGCCCCGCAACGAAAGTGCGCGTGGGGGTTTGTTTGTATATCCTTGGCCAGTTCAAGCGAGCCGCTGAATATCTTTCCAGCGCCGATGGCGGGGCCCTTGCTCACTACTACCTGGCCAAGTCGTATTTTGCCCAAGAGAAATACGAAGAAGCTCTGAACAGTTATCAGGCTGCGGCCACCGCAGGTTACGATGGCGATGCCTGTGCACTGGGTCGCGCCGAAGCCTTGCGATACTTGCGACGACTCGACGAGGCGATTGCCGAACTCGATGGTCTCTCGGGAGCCGTGGAACAGACCGCTGAATACCTTTACCAGCGCGGAGCGACGGTGGCCGCAATGGGAGGCAATACCTCTGAGGTGATTGCGCTGTTCGAGCGAGCCGTGGATGCCGATCCCCGTCACCCGGGTGCTTTGTTCGGGTTGGCGGTTGAGAATGACCGACACGGAAACGATGATACGGCCCTGCAGTACTACAAGCGCTCGGTCGAGCGATTCCCCGCCCACGTCGGGTCGCTGTTGAATCTTGGCATTCTCTATGAAGACCGCCAGGAGTATGACCTGGCCCGACAGTGCTTCCGTCGTATCCTGGATGTCTACCCCAGCCATCCTCAGGCCCGCCTGTTCTTGAAGGATGCGGACGCGGCCCGAGAAATGTACTACGACGAAGATGCCCAACGAAAACGCGATCGCCTCAGCCAGGTGTTGAGCGTGCCGGTTACCGACTTCGAGCTTTCGGTCCGTAGCCGCAACTGCCTGCAGAAGATGGGCATCAACACCCTGGGCGATCTGACGGCCGCCACCGAGCAGGACTTACTGGGAAGCAAGAACTTCGGCGAGACGTCATTGATCGAGATTCGTGAAATGATGGCCTCCAAGGGCTTGGGGCTTGGACAATTCGCCGACCAAAAGCGGGGAGTTGAAGCCGCCTACGAGCCGGAGAATCTCTCGCCCGACGAGCAAGCCTTGTTGGCTCGACCCATTGCCGATTTGAATCTGTCGGTGCGTGCCCGAAAGTGCATGGTTCGGCTGGGCATCAGCACCATCAGCGATCTCGTTCGTCATACGGGCGACTCGCTGCTGGAATGCAAGAACTTTGGTGTCACGAGCCTCAACGAAGTGCGCGAGAAGCTTACCAATCACGGTCTGAAACTGCGTGGCGATTGATCCGCGGTGGTTGAAAGCGATGCGTAACTCGTGCTGTTAGGCAAGGGTGTGCCTGATCGCGCCTCACGATGAATGAAAGGAATCCATTCGGGTGAGTCGTCCGGCGTTGCTGGTTTTGTTCTGCGCGATCGGTATGGCCTTGCTGAATCTGTGGCTATGCATTCAGCCCCAGGCGGTATCCGGCAGTGAAGAAGAGCCTGCGGAATCGACAGGACCGAGCATACCACCGGTGCGGGTATTGCTTCGTAGCAACGACGGCGCCTCTTCGATTCGTGTGACGGGCCCCTATCGCGTGGTGCCCCCGGAAGACTGGCGAATTCTTGCCCAGGGGGAGTCGCTCGATACGAGCGAAGTAACGGCCACCGAAGATGGAATTCAGATCGGGGGCCGCTCGTTTCCCTTGCGCAAGATCCTGGTCGAGCCCATCGAATCGGGCAGTCTGTGGCACAACACACGTCGCTACCGGGGCAAGCTACTGCTCATTCGTCGCGACGGAAAGCGGGTCGACGCAATCAATGTCGTCCGGCTCGAAGACTATCTTGCCAGCGTGATCAACGGCGAGATGCCGGATACCTTTCCTCTGGCTGCGCGAGAGGCGCAGATCATTGCCGCCCGAACCTACACGCTGTACCAGATGAAGACCTTCGGTCCGGGGCGCGACTACGATGTATTCAGCAGCGCCCGTAGTCAGATGTATCGTGGGGTTGAGTATCTCGATCAGCAGGGACAGGCCATGTTGGCCGAAACGGCTGGCTCTCGGAAATTGGCCGGCGATACGCAGGGCGTTGTTTTGCTATATCAAGACCGCATCTTTTGCGCGTACTACAGCGCGGTCTGCGGGGGGCATTCGCTCGATGGTCGCACCGTGTTTCGCGACGCGACGCCTCCTCTGTTGGGTGTGCTCTGCGAAGACTGTTCGGATGCCATGAATTACCGCTGGGAGAAGACGGTCGACCGGGACGAATTCCAAGAGAATCTAGCCGACTATTTGCGAGCACAAGGCGAGGATTTGGGACGTCTCAAGCTGGTTGAAGTCGACGAAGCCACTCCCGGGACGATGTCCAGCGTGACCATCACCGGCGAACAAGGCTCGCTTGACATTAGTACCGAAACGTTGCGGCGCGCGGTACTTGCGGACAAATCGCTGCCCAGCGCTATGTTCTCGCTTGAAGTCGAAACAGACAGCATTCGCATCCATGGACGCGGTTGGGGGCACGGTGTCGGGCTGTGCCAATGGGGCGCCAGGCACCAGGCCGAACTCGGGCATAGTGTCGCGGAAATCCTGCGACACTACTACCCCAACACGACACTGGGGTGGATTCGATAGCACCTCGGTTGCCCTGTTTCTCGTCGATCGTTGATCGGTCCGGCTCGCGATTCAAGCTCGATTGGGCATGATCCATTTCAGCAAACGTTGGATCAATCGCCTTATTCGATCCAAGAAAAAGGGTCTTTGCCGATCTATTCTTGGGGCCCCGATCGACTCGCTGGGTGCGGGATCTTTCAGACGTTGCGTTTCCAGGAAGCGAATCGCATCACCGACGGTCTGAATTGAACCCAACTCTTCAATCGATATCGAAACATCGAAGTGTTCTTCGAGTTCCATGACCAACTCTACGGTATCGATGGAATCGGGTGATTCGATGTCAATGTCCAGAATGCCAGTTTCCCCGGTGACCTGATCGGGATCGACACCCAGCCTGTCGGCGATCCACCGCTGGAGGATGGGAAGCACTTCCGATGCGTGCCACAGTAAGTGGCCGCAGTTGGGGCACGGGGCATCGCCAGCGGGATCAGAGAATTCCAGATTGGTTGCCGCACCGCACAACGGGCAATTGCTGGGGAAACCTTCGGGGGTGCGCGATGAGACGTTCACAACAGATCGAATCCATGGACGTTGGGAGGCTCGTATCAACTGGTTGCTACTTCGTTTTCCTCGGTGCAAAGAGCTGGGACTGAGGGTTCGAGTTTTCCTCGCATTGAATCCTCTATGGCCCAGTTGTAGCTCGTTGCGGGCCTTGCCCTGATCGGCTACCGTGAAATCGCATGAGCCAGCCGGGATTCGAATTCGCGATTCAGTGTGTCGATCATTCTACTTCCGCGCGCCGCGGTGTGTTCAACACTCCGCATGGCAAGGTGGATACGCCGGCTTTCATGCCGGTGGGTACGGTTGGCACTGTGAAGGGCTTAACCATCGATCAACTGCGTGCGACCAACGCGCAGATGATTCTGGGGAACACCTACCACCTGGCGCTACGCCCGGGTGAGGAGGTGGTTCGCGACCTGGGGGGGCTCCACGAGTTCATGGGTTGGGATGGTCCGATTCTCACCGATAGCGGCGGGTTCCAACTCTTCAGCCTGGCCCGGATGACGAAGGTGACCGACCGGGGGGCTGTTTTTCGTTCGCATATCGACGGGAGCCAACTGGAACTAACGCCCGAGCGTGCCATTGCAATTCAAGAGGCCCTAGGCAGCGACGTGGCGATGGTGCTCGACCATGTTCTGGCGTTGCCGGCCCCCCGTGAGGCGATGGAGGATGCCGTCGAGCGAACCCGGCTGTGGGCCGCCCGCTGTCGAGATTCGGCCACCCGCGATGATCAGGTTCAGTTCGCCATCGTTCAGGGTGGGCTCGATGCCGAACTTCGCGAGCGGAGTGCCGCCGGGCTGGTGGAACTCGACTTTCCCGGGTACGCCATTGGGGGCCTGAGTGTCGGCGAGTCGCCCGAAGAGATGTACACGGCGATCGAGAGCACGGAGCCCTTTTTGCCGAGAGATCGCCCCCGTTACCTGATGGGGGTCGGGCGTCCGATCGACTTGCTAGAGGCCGTGGCCCGTGGGGTCGATCTGTTCGATTGCGTGATGCCAACCCGAAATGGCCGTAACGCGCTGGCATTTACGGCCGAAGGCACCTTACGGCTGCGAAACCTGAAATTCCAGCGGGACGAGCGTCCCTTGGAGCCTGACTGCCCCTGCCCCGCTTGTCGGCACAGTCGAGGTTACCTGCGGCATCTTTTCATGGCAGGCGAGATGTTGGGCCCGATCTTGCTAACGGCCCACAATCTGACCTATTACCAGCGGCTCATGGCCGCCGCACGGGCTGCCATCGAAAGGGGGGATTTCGTGGCTTTCCGCGCTACTTCGATCGACGGCTGGAACCGGGGTCCAGAGCCGGAATCTGCCGGCTCCTGAGCCTGTGGGAGCTGCACTTGCCCGTTGTGGGGCAACGTCTTATGCTTACCGACTATGCGTTTGGTGGGGCCGCAATCGGGGGCCTATTTCTCCGACTTGCCAGGTAGTTGCCCCGGAGGATTTACCCCGAGCCATTTGAGCGCTCGTAGGCGTGGAGTTGGTTCGCATTGCTCTCTTGCGAACACAGCCGGCCATAGCAAAACGAATTGCGACAGACGTGATAGATATTCCATGGCTTAATGGCTTTCTGCTTGCTCAGGAAGAAGGCGGAGGTTGGCTGGGCGAGTTGGGGCTGATGCCCGCCTTTGTGCTGATCTTTGTTCTGCTGTACTTCATGATTCTGCGCCCGCAGCGCAAAGAACAGCAATCGCGCACCGATATGCTGAGCAATCTGAAAAAGAACGACCGCGTGATCACGGTGGGGGGAATTTACGGCGTCGTGACGAACGTTCGGCAGGACGGCGATGAAGTCACGATCAAGGTCGACGAGGCGACGAACGCAAAGTTGCGGCTGACGCTGAGTTCGATTTCACGCGTTATCTCCGCGGAATCGACGCCAGAAAAGAGTGATAAGTAATTTCGCGGGATGGTACATCTCGCGGTGACAAGATCAAGACTAGCGAATCAAGTATGTGAATGCCCACGGAGGGCACCAACGCGCATCGAAAACATGGCGGACTGCCGGCAACTGCCGGGCAGGTGACCGCGCGAGCAAAGGGTTGAACAACTATGCCCCCTTGGGTTTCTTTTCTGCTGATTGTCATCGGGATCTTCGTGGCGCCGTACGTCCTAGGCTACTGGCTGGCCAATGTACTGCGGATGAAAGACTACGCCTGGAAGATCGCCGTTGTGCTGGGTGCAATTTCCGTGGCCTCTGGAATCGTGTGGTTTGGCTGGCCTCCGCAATACGGGCCTGACCTCAACGGTGGGGTCATCATGGTTTACGAGGTCGACGCCGAGAAGCTGAAAGAGGACCAGACGGTCGATATGGCGGAACTGGCCGGCTCGATTCGCATGCGACTCGATCCCAGCGGCATCAAGGAAATCACGGTACGCCCTTATGGGCAAATGCAGATTGAAATCATCGTTCCGCAGGCATCCGCCGAAGGTGGCGATGAAGCTACACGGGAAGAAGAAGCTCGCATTCGTAGCATTATCACCGACATCGGTTCGCTCGAATTTCGCATCGTGGCCAATCGCCGCGATAGCCGGCATCAATCGGCCATCGAGCTAGGAGAGCAGCTTCCGCGTGCAATCGACGAAGTGGTGAACATCGACAATAAGCCTATTGCCAAGTTCGTTCCCATTAGCGCGGATGAGGTCGAGCGGTTCTCCAGCCCCGACTATCTCACGCGCATAGGTCGTGATGGCAAGACCAAGGAAATTCTGGTCATTATCGATCCTTACAACGTCACCGGAGAATACCTGAATACGGCTCGTCCAGGGTATGACGATCGGATGCGGCCCTCGGTCAACTTCACGTTCAACAATGTCGGGGCCCATTATTTCAATCGGCTAACCAGCGACAATCTCCCCGATCAGGTTGGTGGGCTGGAGCGGCAACTGGCCATTATTCTCGACGGCGAGCTGTTCTCCGCCCCCTCGATCCAAGGCGTGATCAGTGACACCGGGCAGATCACGGGCAACTTTACCGAAGCCGAAGTGCAGCACCTTAGCAGCATTCTGAATGCCGGTAAGTTGCCGGCGGCTTTGCGCAAAGACCCGCTGAGTAGCAATCGTACCGGCCCTACGTTGGGCCGCGACACGATCGAAAAAGGGCGGATCGCCATGGGCTTTTCGCTGTTGGCGGTGATGGCCATCATGGCGATCTACTACCGCTTCTCGGGCCTGGTTTCCTGTGTGGTTTTGATTTCGAACCTGGTGTTGATTCTGGCCTTGATGATCACGTTCAAGGCCGCGCTTACGCTGGCCGGAATCGCGGGGTTGGTGCTCGGCGTGGGTATGGCGGTGGATGCCAACGTGCTGATTTACGAACGCATCCGAGAAGAACTTGATCGGGGCGCCGCCTTGCGGATGGCGATTCGCAACGGTTTCGATCGAGCCACGAGAACCATTGTCGATGCGAACTTGACCACGCTGATCACGGCGATCGTGCTGTATGTGATCGGTACCGATTCGGTCAAAGGGTTTGCCATCACGTTGATTCTCGGTCTGCTGATGAACCTGTTCACCGCGGTCTTCTGTGCCCGGGTGTTCTTTGACATTGCCGAGCGAAAGCGTTGGATTACCAACCTGAAAATGATGCGGCTGCTGGATAAGACCGAAATCGATTTCATCGGGATCAGCCGCTTTGCGATGGTGGGCTCGGTGCTGCTCATCGCCTTGGGTATCGCGGCGGTGGCCATTCGCGGAAGGAGCCTCCTGGATATCGACTTTACAGGCGGTGTCTCCGTTCAGGCACAATTCAACAGTCCTCAGCAGATTGAGAATGTGCGAAAAACGGTTGAGCAATCTGAATCGCTTCCCGACGTGATTGTCTCGGAGTTAGAACTTGAGGACGAGGATGAGAACGGGCTGCAGTTCGTCATCAACACGTCGCAGCAGGATGTGGGTACGGTGGAGTCGGCCTTGTTCGAGTTGTTCGGCTCCGATCTAACGACTAACGAGGTGACCATTGGTGATCTGGTAACGATTCCTGCCAAAGACGCAGATGGGTCGGACGCGGCTCCCGACGCCGATGAAGAACCGACAAGTAGCCTGTGGCCAAGCGGTGTCAACGCTCTGTCGGCTTTGCTGAATCCTCGGTCCGCTGCTGTTGCCCTTGGCGGCGCTCTGTTCCTTCAAGATGAGAATGAACCTTCGTCCGAGCCGGCTGAAGGAGAGTCGACGGAAGACACTACACCAACGGAAGAAAGCCCAGCGGCTGAAGAAGCTTCGCCCGCTGCGGAGACCCCGTCGGCCGACCGTGACGGTGACGTTTCGGCCCCGGACTCCAGTGACCCATCGGACTCTGCAGACGAAGCCGGGGAGGTCGATTCCTCGCAACAGATGCAATCGGTCGAGGAAATTGAAGCCGATCTGAGTCGACTGTTTCCTGGCGGAACCAAGGCTTCGATCACACTCTCGCGTCCCTTGAGTTACAGCTCGCTCGATGCCGCATTCGAGGAAGTGTTCCGTGAAGATGTGCGATACGATTTGTTTACCCCCGAGAATGTCGGACTTGATAAGTCGAGTGAGCAGCCTTATTCGCAGTGGACCGTATTCGTCGCCACGCCCCCTGCCGAATCGAAACAGTTTTTCGACAAGGTGGCTCAACTCGTGGAATCGCAGCCGTACTTCCCCTCGTCGAACAAGATCGGCGGACGCGTGGCGGGCGGTATGCGAGAACAGGCGATCGTCGCGTTGATTGCGAGCCAGTTGTTCATCATTCTCTACATTTGGATCCGTTTCCAACGCGTTGTCTTCGGTCTGGCCGCGGTGGTGGCGGTGATTCACGACGTGCTGATCACACTGGGTATTGTCGCCCTCTCGCTGTGGCTTGCCGGTCCATTGGGCTACCTGCTGATCGATCCGTTCAAAATCAGTCTGGCTACCGTGGCGGCATTTTTGACGCTGGTTGGATATTCGTTGAACGACACGATCGTGGTCTTCGACCGCATCCGCGAAGTTCGCGGCAAGGATCCTAAGATTACCTCCGATATGATCAACACCAGCATTAACCAAACGCTGGGTCGTACGATACTCACCAGCCTCACGACCATCGTGGTGTTGGTCATTCTCTTTGTGCGTGGTGGTACCGGCATTCACGCCTTTACCTTCGTGATGCTTGTCGGTGTAATCGTCGGTACGTACAGTTCGATGTTCATTGCGTCGCCTGTACTGCTGTGGTTAGTGAAACCTTCGCTTCGCACCCAGTCGGCTTTGCCGCAACGGGCTAAACAAGCCGCGATGTAAAGCTGATGGCCTTTGCCGCGCCGACGATTTGGTGACTCTTGGCGCCCCGCGTCCCTTCGTACGGTTGATCTGCGCACGGATTTTCGACGCCAATTAAGCAGTTTCTCTCTGACGGAATGCGGTGCGGCGGTTTGACCGTCGCTATCAAGTTCAGCTCTCGCTGGCCAGTAACGCGCTCACTACCAAGGTGAAGACTCTATGGTGACTTTGTGAAGAATGCGCGAATGGCCGTTACGAATTCTTCACAATCACTCGCTCACCCACGAGATGACCGTCACTTTGGGCAAAGCGGCAAGCTTAAGTAGTGGTTCGTAGCGGGCTGCAACTCGCGAAGAAATTTTTATCCAGAATTCCAGGCAACCGCCGGTTGTCGAGGCTACTCTTTCTCACATGGAGCCAAACCCTACTAGCAGTTGGCACTTAAGCCATGTGTGTCAGTCGAACAAGAATCACAAACGATCCCTCCAATAGTATTGCACTGCGAATGGAATCCTCTGAGTCGTTCTTACTTTGTTAGGAGCGTCGCGTTCGACGACTTCTGTACAAAGCCGGTATGACTCAATCCTCGATTCTTCTGCGAAAGGAATCGCATTGATGCAACGGTTCGACGAGATCGTAGTCAGCGACCTGCATCTGGGGGCAAGAAACTCACGCGGCCCTGACTTTGTAGAATTTCTAAAGCGGGTTTCCACCAAACACCTGATTGTCGCCGGCGATCTGTTCGACAGCCCACGCCTGAGGCGACTTCGCGCTGGGGATGTTGCTGCGCTCAAAGCGATTCGCGACCTCGCGCGTCGCTGTAGGGTAACGTGGGTTCGCGGCAATCACGATCCCGACGATGGTTGGGCCCAAGCGGTTTTGGGCTTGGACATGTGTGACGAAGCCGTTGTCGAATCGGACCAGGGACGGTACCTGGTCACCCACGGAGATCGTTGGGATCACTCGATGGAGATGCCCGGCCTGGTGGTCGATGCGGCCGACATGATCTACCGCGGGGCTCAAATAATCGATCCCTCTCACGGATTGGCCCGCATGTTGAAGCGTCGTTCCAAGCACTTTTGTCGTGTGGTCGATTTGTTGAAGCGACGCGCACGCATCGAAGCCCGTCGACGTGGCATGGCCGGCATCGTGCTTGGTCATACACATGTGGCCGAAGACGAACATCAGCGCGGGGTTCACTATCTCAATAGCGGTTGCTGGACGGAACGTCCCTCAACATTCGTCGCGCTGCAGCGAGGCAACGTGGCCACCTACATCTGGGAGAACCAGTTGAAGCGGTTAATCGATATCGAAACAACCGAGGCAAGCCTGCCAGCGACTGTGCTGGCCGTGTCCTAACTTGGAATCGACATTCATCAACACAACGGAACAAGAACATGTTTGGATGGGTTAGTGGAAAGTGGTTCGGCATGGTGCATGGCCGAAACCTGGTTTACAACACCTGCTGGGAAGATCCTCGGCTGGACCGGCAAGCCTTGGAACTGAACGGCGATCACGAACTATTGATGATCACTTCGGCCGGTTGCAATGCACTCGACTATCTGTTGGACGAACCGCGGCACATCTACGCCGTAGACATGAACCCCCGACAGAATGCTCTGCTGGAACTCAAGGTGGCCGGCATTCGCACGTTGGATCATGCTACCTTCTTTGACATGTTCGGCCGCGGTGCGCTTCAGAATCACCGCGAGGTGTATTTGGACGGGCTCCGCCCAGCTCTTTCGGAGAAAGCTCGCCAGTACTGGGATCGGCATATCGAATTCTTCTCCGGCAAGGGCTGGCGTACGAGCTTCTATTTTCACGGCACTTCTGGGTTCTTCGCACGCCTGATCAACACGTACATCGACCGCGTGGCGAAGGTGCGAGACGATGTGCACGCCATGCTCGAAGCACCTTCGCTCGATGCCCAGCAAGCCATTTATCAAGAGAGCCTTCGTGAGGCGATTTGGACACGGCCCGTCCGACTGGCGATTGGTCGCGATGCGACGCTATCGTTGTTGGGAGTTCCCCGGGCGCAACGTCGTCAACTGGAACAAGACTACCAAGGCGGCATCGTGTCGTTCATCGAAGATTGTCTTGACGCCGTATTCGGTGGCTTGCCGCTGATGGACAACTATTTTTGGCGGGTCTACCTTACCGGCAGTTACACTCCCGAATGCTGTCCGGAGTATCTGCGTCCAGAGAACTTCGAGCGGCTCAAGGCAGGCTTAATCGATCGCGTCAGCACGCATACGACAACGGTCCTCGATTTTCTCGAAACGCACGAACGCCCGATTTCGCGGTTCGTATTGTTGGATCACATGGACTGGCTCGTGGCCAATGCCTACGGGGTGCTGCAATCGCAGTGGTCGGCCATTCTGAGGAAGAGTGACGCGAACGCGCGGGTGCTCTTTCGCAGCGGGGGGCTTTCCAGCGAATTCGTCGACGTGGTCGAAATCAATCGCAATGGGCAAGCGTGTCGCGTAGGCGATTGTCTCGGATACGATCGCCAGCTTGCCGACCGTTTGCATCCAGTGGATCGTGTGCACACCTACGGCAGCTTCCATATTGCCAACGTTCTGGCTGCCTGAGGTATCAATCGACGCAGCGTATTCCGTAGAGCAAGCTCATGTCCCTACTTTCCGATTTGAGAATTCTTTACCACCTGACCTTGTCGCCAGTCCGGGGATCGACCCATGCGCGTCGCATGGAAAACTTTTACGCCGGACAAGCTGACGATTACGACGACTTTCGCAAACGCCTGCTCTCGGGACGCGAGGATCTATTTGCCGCGCTTGATGTGCCCGAGGATGGCGTCTGGATCGATCTGGGCGGTGGAACCGGTTCGAACCTGGAATTGCTAGGCGAACGAATTGAGCGGCTCCGCAAGGTCTACGTGGTCGATTTGTCTCCGTCGCTGTTAGAGCAGGTTCGCGATCGAGCAGAGCGACGAGGGTGGAATCACATCGAAGCGGTCGAGGCGGATGCTACCTCGTTTATGCCGCCGGAAGGTGGGGTCGATTTGGTGACGTTTTCCTACTCGCTGACCATGATTCCCGATTGGTTTGCAGCCGTGCAGCATGCAGAACGACTACTTTGTCCCGGTGGCCAAATTGGTGTGGTCGACTTTTACGTTTCGAGAAAATATCCGACCTCGGGGCTGCGTCGCCACGGATGGCTCACACGTACGTTCTGGCCGGCATGGTTCGCCAACGACAACGTTCACCTCAGTCAGGATCACCTGCCCTTTTTGCAACGACATTTCGAAACATCGCAAGTAAGCGAATGTAAGGGTAAGATTCCACTCTTTCCGTTGGCCCGCGTCCCGTATTACTGGTTCATTGGGACTCGTCAGCACGTGGACGAATCCCCGCAGCTTGCTGCTTCGCAATACGGCGACATCTGAAACCGCCTTGTAATTGGTTTGGGCATGAAGCGGTGATTCCCCAACGAGAGAACTCTTCCTGCGATGGCAGCGTAATGCATAGGTACCCGGCATCTACGAAGGAATGCACGCAAAGTTTGCCAAGGTGATAGAGTCGGCCCGTTCTTTGTAAAAGCGGCCCACATTGCCTTGGTTCTCATTTAGTCGTCCCAATTGGGCGGACGATAGCAGCGATGGGCGATGGTCTAGCCATGCGCCCCACGTTCAAGCAGTGAAGGTATCGAATGTTACGTAATGCCCGCACATGGATCGCCGTAGCTGTTATCGTCGGTGGAATCGCCGCCGCGGTGATGTTGCCTAAGAGTGCGTCGGAAACTCCGTCGCCAGATCGGCCTGCAGGTGACGATCTCGTTCGGCGAGACTTCGACTTCGACGAGGCGATCGCTCGCGCACATGCGGAGCAGTCACCGCCAGCAACCACCGAGCCGGGACCTGCAACAGCCGGTTCTCAGGATCCGCAAACCTCTCCACTGGATTTACATCATCCTCCGCCTCGCTTGGATGACGAGATTCCTGGCGACGGTTCGGTCGGTGCACATCGGCTTTCACCGGAAGTGTTCGAAGACCTGGCCCAGCAACCGATCGAGGGAGATCGTGAGTCGTCTGGGCCCATTCGATACAAGATTGTCGATGGCGATACGCTCCGCTCCATTGCCAAACGTTACTTGGGCGACGAGGAACGGTTCATGGAGATCTTCGAAGCAAACCGCGACGTGTTGCGTAGCCCTGGAGTGTTACCCATTGGTACAGAATTGGTCATCCCCGTGGGTGGCCCTCCCATGCCGGCCGTTGCTGCTCAACGAGTCGAGGCGGCCCCGGTTTCCGTCGGGCAAGTGGTTTCGCATCCCATGACACCTCCTTCGCCGGTGGGCCCGGAAGCGGCGCCGATGGTCGAGATTCCACCCGGAACATTACGCTCCATACCCGCAACGTCCGAGCAATCTTCGCGCACCTATCGCGTACGAGAAGGTGACACGTTGGTTTCCATCGCTCGTCGGTTATACGGTGATGGTCGCAGGTATCGCGATATTTTCGAGGCGAACCGAGATCTGCTCACCACACCAAACGACTTGCCGACCGGCGTCCTGTTGACCATCCCTTAATGTGGCGATGGCCGGAAGCAGCGGGATCGGTTTCTCGACAACTACTGGCCAAGTGGTACTTCACGAGCTTTCCACGGCGTATTTTGCCCGACCAGTCGCAACTCGATGAACTTGGCGATCTGTTCCGCCACGCCCAATTCTTCACCCAACATGTCAGTGCCTTGTAGGCTCGTCTTGATACTTTGAAAGAACAAGTCCCGCTTGCTGGCATTCCCGTTGGATGGCTGGGAGTGATACGGTTCAAGAGCTTTGTGGACTCGTTTGGCATTACTAAGCTCTCGGGAGTTGTTGCCTCCGACGATGATGTAGACGGCGATTTTCGACCGTACGTCATCATCCGCCATTGCTTCGGTGAGCCGAAGCGATTTGAAGCTCCAGCGTGGCGAAATCAAGACCAGGCCGCCTACGTCTTGGCCCTGCTTACCCACGGCCAGCACCGGCCAACTCCAGTCCAGGGCGGCCCAGTTCACCGCGACCGCGGCGCCCATTTCTGCACCCACGACGCACAGCCTTTCGATATTCAGATTCTCGTTGTTGTGCTCTTTGATCAGGAACTTCTTGCAGGCCTCCATATCATCCAAAACCATGCGTGGGTATTGGTTGGTAGGCAGACGTTTCGCATCAAGGGAACGTTTGGAGTCCACCAGTTCGGTACTGTCACCATGGCCACGTAAATCGGGTACTAAGACCGCATGCCCCTGAGCCTGTAAGAATAGGGCCAGGTCTTGGTAGTCGCTACGTTTGCCCTCGCTCATGTGCAGCAGGATGACCGGTACCGCTTCCTTGCCTTCGTTTGATGCGTAGTAGGTCGCATGCAAGACGACCGGGTCTTTTGTCGGTAAGCCCACGTCGACTGGTTCGGGCGGTGGTTCATCCTTGTCGCCGTCGGCCGCAATGACTGGGGCAGCCAACATGGCTAGAAGTAAGGACAAGCACCCGACTACGCGCCAACGGGAAGTTCGAAGCGCAATCGCGGGATTAAGATCCCGACGCCGCTCGGTTGTGTGGAACATGAAATGCCTCAATTCTCACCATGACTGGATCCGATTGCTCGCCACAGAAAGTGCAAGCTCGGACCTCACCCCCTGGTTCGTTTCCGGAGAACCTATTCCTTATATCCATGATAGGAGTGCGGATTATGCCCGTCAATTTGGCGTAAATGCCCTTTCATTGTGTGACATGAGGTTCGACCACATCGAGCGTGGAGCCCTTCATGACCCTCAGTATGCGAATAATCGTTGTCAACAACGGCCACGGATCACAGGATGTTGCCGCGCGAGGCAGCTTCTGTGGCTGTCGCAGCGGGGGACCGCTACAGTATGGTTGAGGCCATGGGTATAGCGCCCAATGCAGGCAAAGAATCCGTTCGCCTCAGCGACAGATTTCCGCTGCTGACTTCGATTTCGACTCTTTCGTTTGGTAAACGAGCAAATACATTCTCACGTCGCGACGCTCTCGCGAATCGTATAGTGGCATGAAAATAAGCACCATTCCCCAGTTCTATCGCAACATTAATCGGGCGGTTGAGGTTGTCTCGGTTTTGAGCAAATACGGACTGGCGAACTGGATCAGTCACTTCGACCTGGAATTCGTCAAGCCGCTGTTGAAGAGCCCTAGCGGCGACGTTCTTGCGAAGCAGAAGCCTGAGAAGCGCATTCGCCTGGCGATGATCGAGCTGGGCCCCACGTTTATTAAGCTCGGTCAGATCCTCAGTACTCGACGCGATCTGGTAGGGGTGGCATTGGCGGAAGAGTTGGAGAAACTGCAGGCCGATGTTCCGTCGGATTCTCCTAAGGTCGTTCGGGAGATGATCGAGGGCGAATTAGGAGAGCCGATCGACCAACTCTTTCACTCCTTTGATGATGAACCGTTGGCCTCTGCCTCGATTGGCCAGGTGCATCGCGCGCAATTGCATACGGGTGAAGAAGTCGTCGTCAAAGTGCAGCATCATGGAATTGAAAAAAAGATTCGCATCGATTTGGAGATCCTTAGTGGGCTGGCTCAGTTGGCCGAGCTTTCCCCTGAGCTGAAGCCATATCGTCCCCGTGCCACCGTTGCCGAATTCCAACGAACGCTGTTACGCGAGCTCGATTTTGGCCGTGAAGAACGCAATATGCAGCAGTTCGCGAAGGACTTTGCGGAAGACACTCGGATTCACATCCCGAAATCGTATCCCGATTACTCGACGGGCCGCGTGCTGACCATTGAGTATCTGAACGGCATCAAGCTTAGCCAACACGACGAGATGCTGGCCGCAAGATACGACCTGATCGAAGTTGCTCGCCGCGGAGCGGAACTCTATATGGAGATGATCTTCATTCACGGCTTCTATCATGCCGATCCGCACCCGGGCAATATTCTGGTTCTGCCGAGCAATGTCATTGGGCTACTTGATTTCGGTATGGTGGGTCGAATCGACGCCCAGTTACAGAATGACATCAGCGAAATCGTGATGGCACTCGTCGGAGGAGATTCAGATCAGCTCACAAACACCATCATTCGTGTCGGAGAGACACCGCCGGATTTGGATCGGGCATCGTTTCAGATCGATGTCACCGAGTTCATCACGTACTACGCATCCCAGCAACTCAATGACTTCGACCTTAGCGGCGCTTTGAATGAACTGACCGAAATGGTTCGGCGTTATCGTATTTTGTTGCCGGCCCGAGTCGCACTGTTGCTGAAGGTTTTGGTGATGCTCGAAGGGACATCGCAACTGCTGAGTCCGCAGTTCAATTTGATGGACGTCATCGTACCCTATCAGCGAAAGTTGATTTTGCGGCGTTTGTCTCCCAAACGACGGATTCAAAAATTCCGTCGTATCTATGGAGAATTCGAAAACCTGATTGAAGCGCTGCCCCGCGGCGTCCTCGAGATTCTACAGCAGGTGCAGAGCGGTAAGTTTGATGTACATCTCGACCATCGTGGTCTAGAGCCTTCGGTGAATCGGCTCGTGTTGGGGATGCTGACCAGCGCCTTGTTTCTAGGTTCATCGCTGATGCTTAGTCGTGACGTTCCACCGAAGTTGCCAATTTTCGGAGGCATCTCGTTCGTGGGCCTGGCGGGCTGTATCCTGGCTTGTGCCTTGGCACTGCGGCTTATCCGAGCGATTTACAAGTCCGGGCATCTCGATCAGAAGAAGTAGCTCGAAGCGAGGCCAGAGATCGTGTCGCTAGAGTGAGGCTTCCGTCACGTTGGCACGATTGGCACTAGGTGCTGCGTCGAGCAGGACGCGTTCGAGTTTGCTGTTCAACTCATCGAGTTGCTGCAGCACGTCGTCTTGACGCAGTTCCAGTTCCTCTGCGGTGTGTAGATGTTGCTTCTCGCTCAAGGTGCCGTCCTCTGAAGTGCCCTTTGATCACTGTCTCGGGTATCCAATCGGCGAGCAGTGCCCCTGAGATTCAATGCGGTTGCCGACGGCCTCAGATCTTCGCCAGGTGGATCGATGAATCTGTCGGATTGTGCTGAATGGGCTAAACTTCGGAATTTTGTAGACCGGCCTCAGCGAGCCCAGGGATGTGTTAAACTATTATGGGTAAAATGGTTGCGTGCGATGGTTGTTCCCTTGGTTCTTGCCAAATCTGTACGGCGGATTGCGGATCGGGCTCTGCCTGGACAGTTTTCGAGACGATCGATACACTACGTAATTCCCAAGTTCAGG